>NZ_BEWC01000032.1 GCF_003112575.1 Streptomyces ardesiacus | reverse complement strand
CCACCACACCAGCACCCTCACCAGACCCAGACCCGGACCCGGCGTCAACCGCGCCCTCCGTCACCACCACCAACCGCGACCCCGCCAAACGCTCCTCACCCAGCCACTGCTGAATGCCCGTCAGCACACCACCCAGCACATCCCGCACACCCTCACCCGACACCTCCGCACCCGACCCCACCCGCAGCACCACCACATCAGGCACCACCCCCACACCCGACAACACCTCACCCAACTCACCCCACGACACCCCACCACCAGAACCAGAACCAACCCCAGAACCAGCAGCCCCCTCCTCCGCCCTCACCCACTCCACACCGAACAACCCATCCACACCCGACCCCACCCCGGACACCAACCCCTCCCCCAACGACCGCACCACCAACGACTCCACCAACCCCACCGGCACACCCAACGCATCAGCAATCTCCACCCGCACCCCACCCGCATCCACCGGCGACACCCGCACCCGCACCCGCGACGCACCCGACGCAAACAACTCCACACCCGACCACGCGAACGGAACCACCACCTCACCCAACCCACCACCACGCAACGCCACCACATGCAACGCCGCATCCAACAACACCGGATGCACCCCGAAACGCCCAGCCTCCGCACCCACCGAACCCGGCAACACCACCTCCGCGAACATCTCCTCACCACGACGCCACGCCGCACGCACGCCCTGGAAGGCCGGACCGTACCGCAGGCCGCCCTCCGCGAGATCGTCGTAGAAGCCGTCGACCGCCACCGATCGGGCGCCGCGCGGTGGCCACTGCTCGAGTCCGGCGGGCGGCTTCCCGGTGCCACCGGTCAGCAGGCCCGTGGCATGGCGTGTCCAAGAACCGTCCGTGACGTCGGCGCCGGTACGGGCGTGCACGCTGAAGCGGCGCGCTCCGTTGCCGTCGGCGGGCTCCAGGGTCAGCTGGACCTGGGCACTGCCTCGAGCGGTCAGGATCAGCGGCGTTTCCAGGGTCAGTTCGTCGATCCGGCCGCAGCCGACCTCGTCGCCCGCTCGTATCGCCATCTCGACGAACCCGGCGCCGGGGAACAGCACGTTGTTGTCGACCATGTGATCGGCCAGCCAGGGGTGTGTGCCGACGGCGAGCCGGCCGGTGAACAGCAGGCCGCCCGACTCCGCCAGGTGCATGCTCTGGGTGAGCAGGGGATGGTCCGGGGCCGCCCCGGCCGGGCCATCGCTCTCCAGCCAGTAGCGGTGGCGCCGGAAGGCGTAGGTGGGCAGGTCGATCCGCTCGGCGCCCTGGCCGGCGAAGAAGGCTTCCCAGTCCACCGTCACGCCACGGGCATGGAGCTGCGCCAGCCCCGTCACCAACGACGTCTCCTCGTCCCGGCCCTTGCGCAGCAACGGCACACCCACCGCAGCCGACCCCTCACCCACCGAGTCGG
>NZ_BEWC01000031.1 GCF_003112575.1 Streptomyces ardesiacus | reverse complement strand
CGTGGGGGCCCTGGGCGGCGGAGTCGGGTGGGATGACGGGTTCGTTGGGTGAGGTTGAGCGGTCGAGGATGGTGCGGGGTGGGTTGAGGCCGTTGGCGTCGTGGGAGGGCCTGGCGCTGTTCGATGCGGTGGTCGGGTCGGCGGGGCCGGCGCTGGTGGTGCCGGCGCGTTTTGATCTGTCCGCGTTGCGGGCCCGGGGTGCCGAGCTGGAGCCGGTCTACCGCGCCCTCGTTCCCCGCACCCGCACCCGCAACCGGACGACCGGCACTCGCTCCCGGGTGCTGACATTGACTTCCGAGGAAGCCCTGCGTCTTGTCCAGATGAAGGCTGCCTCGGTGCTGGGCCACGGTTCGGCCGAGTCCGTGGACGCGACGCGTGCTTTCCAGGAGATGGGATTCGACTCGCTCTCCGCGGTGGAGCTGCGGAATGAGCTGGGCAGTGCGACCGGTCTCGCACTTCCGGCGAGCCTGATCTTCGACTACCCCAATGCCGCCGCGGTGGCCGACCTGCTCGTGGCCGAACTCGCCGGCACGACGCGCCTCGGCATGGACGACCAGGCGGGCCCGGTGACCGGCGCGGCCACGCACGACGACCCGATCGTCATCGTGGGGATGGCGTGCCGGTATCCGGGTGGGGTGT
>NZ_BEWC01000030.1 GCF_003112575.1 Streptomyces ardesiacus | reverse complement strand
CGGTGGACTGGGAGGCGTTCTTCGCGGGGCGTGGTGGTCGGCGGGTGGAGTTGCCGACGTATGCGTTTCAGCGGGAGCGTTTTTGGCGGGACAGTGTGGGTGGTGCTGGTGGTGTGGGTGGTGTGGGTCATCCGTTGTTGGGGTCGGTTGTGGTGTTGGCGGGTTCGGGTGGGGTGGTGTTGTCGGGGCGGTTGTCGTGTGCGACGGATCCGTGGTTGGCGGATCACGCGGTGGCGGGGTCGGTGGTATTTCCGGGTGCTGGGTTGGTGGAGTTGGTGGTGGCGGCTGGTGGTCGTGTGGGGTGTGGGCGGGTGGAGGAGTTGGCGTTGGTGGCGCCGTTGGTGTTGCCGGAGTCGGGTGGTGTGGATGTTCAGGTGATCGTGGGTGCGGTGGATGGTGGGGGCCGGCGTGAGGTGTCGGTGTTCGGTCGGGGTGAGGGGTTGGGTGAGGACGAGGCGGGTTGGGTGCGTTATGCCTCTGGTGTGGTGGTGGAGGAGTCGGGTGAGGGTTCGGGTGTGGGGGTGGTTTCGGGTCTTTCGGAGTGGCCGCCGGTGGGTGCGGAGCCGGTGGTGGTGGAGGGGATGTATGAGGACCTGGCGGCTGAGGGTCTGAGTTACGGTCCGGCCTTCCAGGGCGTGCGTGCGGCCTGGCGCCGCGGCGAAGAGACCTTCGCCGAGATCGGGACCGAAGCACTCGGCCGGGATCTCAACAGGTTCACCCTGCATCCAGCGCTGCTCGACGCGGCCTTGCACACGCTCGCTCTGCAGGACGGCGTAGGAATCCGTCTGCCCTTCACGTGGTCCGGCGTGGAGCTGTACGAGGGCGGCACGGGTGCCGACACCCTGCGGGTCCGCTTGCGCGCCACTTCTGCCGACGTGGCATCCGTGGACATCGCCGACGACATGGGTCGTCCCGTCGCGTCGGTGGAGTCGTTGGTGGTGCGGTCGTTGGGGGAGGGGTTGGTGTCCGGAGTGGGGTCGGGTGTGGATGGGTTGTTCGGTGTGGAGTGGGTGAGGGCGGAGGAGCGTGCTGCTGGTTCTGGTTCTGGTTCTGGTTCTGGTTCTGGTGGTGGGGTGTCGTGGGGTGAGTTGGGTGAGGTGTTGTCGGGTGTGGGGGTGGTGCCTGATGTGGTGGTGCTGCGGGTGGGGTCGGGTGCGGAGGTGTCGGGTGACGGTGTGCGGGACGTGGTCGGCGGTGTGCTGACGGGCATTCAGCAGTGGCTGGGTGAGGAGCGTTTGGCGGAGTCGCGGCTGGTGGTGGTGACGGAGGGCGCGGTCGACGCTGGTGGGGGTGCCGGCGGTGGTTCTGGCTCGGGTGTTGATGTGGTGGGGGCTGCGGTGTGGGGGTTGGTGCGGTCGGTGCAGAACGAGCATCCGGGTCGTGTGGTGTTGGTGGATGGTGAGCCGGGGGCGGAGTTGTCGGTGTTGGTGTCGGGTGCTGTGGTGTCGGGTGAGGGTCAGGTGGCGGTGCGGGACGGGGTGTGGTGGGTGCCGCGTCTGGTGCGTGCCGGTGTGGAGGCCGGTGCCGGGACCGATGCGGGTTCTGGTTCCGGTGCCGATGCGGGTTCTGGTTCTGGTTCTGGTTCTGG
>NZ_BEWC01000029.1 GCF_003112575.1 Streptomyces ardesiacus | reverse complement strand
TCAACCACACGAACCCCCACCACACCCCGCACCAACCGCTCCACCAACTCCTCATACGAACCACCCACCACCACCGCACGACGCTCGAACCGCGCCCGCGACACCGCCAGCGAATACCCCACGTCCAGCAGACCGGCCTCCGGCCGGTCCTGCACGAAGGACACCAAGTTCTCGGCCTGGGCGGCCAGCGCGTCCTCGTTGCGCGCCGACAGCACCCAGGGGATCGCGGGCAGGGCGGGAGCCGTCGAGTCCTCAACGGCCGGCGTCTCCACGGCCGGAGGCTCCTCGACGATGACGTGGGCGTTGGTACCGCTCACACCGAAGGACGACACGCCGGCCCGACGCGTCCGCCCCTCCTCCGCACTCCACTCCCGCTGCTCCTGCAACAACTCCACCGCACCCGCCGACCAGTCCACCTCCGCCGACGGCACCTCCGCATGCAACGTCCGCGGCAACACCCCATGCCGCAACGCCCCCACCATCTTGATCACACCGGCAACACCCGAAGCCGCCTGAGTGTGGCCGATGTTCGACTTCACCGACCCCAGCCACAACGGACGATCCTCACCACGACCCTGCCCATACGCCGCAATCAACGCCTGCGCCTCGATCGGATCCCCCAGCACCGTCCCCGTCCCGTGCGCCTCCACCACATCCACATCCACCGCCGACACACCCGCATCCGCCAACGCCGCACGAATCACCCGCTGCTGCGACGGACCATTCGGCGCGGTCAGACCGCTGCTGGCACCGTCCTGGTTGACGGCCGTGCCACTCACCACCGCCAGCACCTCGTGCCCCAGCCGCCGCGCATCCGACAACCGCTCCACCACCAACACACCCACACCCTCGGACCACCCCGTCCCCCCCGCACCCGCACCAAACGACCGACACCGCCCATCCACCGACAACCCCCGCTGACGCGAAAACTCCACAAACGTCTCCGGCGTCGCCATCACCGTCACCCCACCCGCCAACGCCAACGAACACTCACCCCGCCGCAACGACTGCACCGCCAAATGCAACCCCACCAACGACGACGAACACGCCGTATCCACACTCACCGCCGGCCCCTCCAACCCCAACGCATACGCCACCCGCCCCGACACCACACTCCCCAACGCCGCACTCCCCGCATAATCGTGATACATCACCCCAGCAAAAACACCCGTCGCACTCCCCCGCAACGAACCCGGAACAATCCCCGCCCGCTCCAACGCCTCCCACGACGACTCCAACAACAACCGCTGCTGCGGATCCATCTCCAACGCCTCATTCGGACTGATCCCGAAAAACTCCGCATCAAAATCAGCCGCACCACGAACAAACCCACCCTCACGCGCATAACTCTTCCCCGGCACCCCCGGCACCGGATCAAACAACCCCTCCACATCCCAATAACGATCCTCCGGAAACTCCCCAATCGCATCCACACCATCCCGAACCACCCGCCACAAACCCTCGGGCGAAG
>NZ_BEWC01000028.1 GCF_003112575.1 Streptomyces ardesiacus | reverse complement strand
GCACTCCACTCCCGCTGCTCCTGCAACAACTCCACCGCACCCGCCGACCAGTCCACCTCCGCCGACGGCACCTCCGCATGCAACGTCCGCGGCAACACCCCATGCCGCAACGCCCCCACCATCTTGATCACACCCGCAACACCCGACGCCGCCTGAGTGTGGCCGATGTTCGACTTCACCGACCCCAGCCACAACGGACGACCCTCACCACGGCCCTGCCCATACGCCGCTATCAGCGCCTGAGCCTCGATCGGATCCCCCAGCACCGTCCCCGTCCCATGCGCCTCCACCACATCCACATCCACCGCCGACACACCCGCATCCGCCAACGCCGCACGAATCACCCGCTGCTGCGACGGACCATTCGGCGCCGTCAACCCATTCGACGCACCATCCTGATTCACCGCAGAACCAGCCACCACCGCCAACACCTCATGCCCCAACCGCCGCGCATCCGACAACCGCTCCACCACCAACACACCCACACCCTCAGACCACCCCGTCCCCCCCGCACCCGCACCAAACGACCGACACCGCCCATCCACCGACAACCCCCGCTGACGCGAAAACTCCACAAACGTCTCCGGCGTCGCCATCACCGTCACCCCACCCGCCAACGCCAGCGAACACTCACCCCGCCGCAACGACTGCACCGCCAAATGCAACCCCACCAACGACGACGAACACGCCGTATCCACACTCACCGCCGGCCCCTCCAACCCCAACGCATACGCCACCCGCCCCGACACCACACTCCCCAACGCCGCACTCCCCGCATAATCGTGATACATCACCCCAGCAAAAACACCCGTCGCACTCCCCCGCAACGAACCCGGAACAATCCCCGCCCGCTCCAACGCCTCCCACGACGACTCCAACAACAACCGCTGCTGCGGATCCATCGCGAGGGCTTCATTCGGACTGATACCGAAGAATTCCGCGTCGAAATGGCCTGGCTCATCAAGGAACCCGCCTTCGCGCGTGTAGGTCTTTCCGGGTACTCCGGGCCGTGGGTCGTAGATGCGTTCGGTGTCCCAGCCGCGGGCGCGGGGGAACTCCGTGATGGCGTCGGTCTCCTGGGTTACGAGCTGCCACAGATCCTCCGGGGATGACACACCTCCGGGATACCGGCAGGCCATTCCCACGATCGCTATCGGCTCGTCGTGCCGGGCAGCGTTCTGCACCCCGTTCGTCATGTCCGGGTGAGCGGTGCTCATCCCCGATGCGCCTGCCTTTGCGCCGAGTTCGGCCACGAGCAGGTCGGCCACCGCGGTGGCATTGGGGTAGTCGAAGATCAGGCTCGCCGGAAGAACGAGACCGGTCGCACTGCCCAGCTCATTCCGCAGCTCCACCGCGGAGAGCGAGTCGAATCCCATCTCCTGGAAAGCACGCGTCGCGTCCACGGACCCGGCCGATCCATGACCGAGGACGGCAGCGGCCTTCCGGCGTACGAGCCGCAGGGCTTCCTCGGCCGAGAGGGCCACCACCGACGAGGGCTTCGCCTTCGTCTGGGTGCGGGTGCGGGGGACGAGGGCGCGGTAGACCGGCTCCAGCTCGGCACCCCGGGCCCGCAACGCGGACAGATCGAAACGCGCCGGCACCACTAGCGCCGGCCCCGCCGACCCGACCACCGCATCGAACAGCGCCAGGCCCTCCCCCGACGCCAACGGCCTCAACCCACCCCGCACCATCCTCGACCGCTCAACCTCACCCAACGAACCCGTCATCCCACCCGACTCCGCCGCCCAGGGCCCCCAGGCCAACGACTGCGCCGGCAGACCCAACCCCCGCCGATACACAGCAAACGCATCCATGAACGCATTCGCCGCCGCATAACTCGCCTGCCCCGGCGACCCCAACACCCCCGCCACCGAAGAAAACAACACAAACGCCGACAACCCCATACCCGACGTCAACTCATGCAAATTCAGCACACCATCAACCTTCGGCCGCAACACCCCCGCCAACCGATCCACCGACAACGACGACACCACCCCGTCATCCAACACACCCGCCGCATGCACCACACCCGACAACACACGCCCCTCCAACACACCAGCCAACGCCCCACGATCCGCCACATCACACGCCACCACCTCCACCCGCGCCCCCAACCCCTCCAACTCCCCCACCACACCAGCAACCCCCGAACCACCCACACCCCGACGACTCACCAACAACACATCACGCACCCCATGACCCACCACCAAATGCCGCGCCACCACCGCACCCAAACCACCCGTACCACCCGACACCAACACCACACCCGAACCAAACACAGACCCAGAA
>NZ_BEWC01000027.1 GCF_003112575.1 Streptomyces ardesiacus | reverse complement strand
ACTAGTATGGCCCGGGGGATCCGGCGCGCCTAGGCCTTGACGGCCTTCACTCAATTCGCCCTATAGTGAGTCGTATTACGTCGCGCTCACTGGCCGTCGTTTTACAACGTCGTGACTGGGAAAACCCTGGCGTTACCCAACTTAATCGCCTTGCAGCACATCCCCCTTTCGCCAGCTGGCGTAATAGCGAAGAGGCCCGCACCGAAACGCCCTTCCCAACAGTTGCGCAGCCTGAATGGCGAATGGGAGCGCCCTGTAGCGGCCACTCAACCCTATCTCGGTCTATTCTTTTGATTTATAAGGGATTTTGCCGATTTCGGCCTATTGGTTAAAAAATGAGCTGATTTAACAAAAATTTAACGCGAATTTTAACAAAATATTAACGCTTACAATTTAGGTGGCACTTTTCGGGGAAATGTGCGCGGAACCCCTATTTGTTTATTTTTCTAAATACATTCAAATATGTATCCGCTCATGAGACAATAACCCTGATAAATGCTTCAATAATATTGAAAAAGGAAGAGTATGCGTAGCCGTAATTGGAGCCGTACCCTGACCGAACGTAGCGGCGGTAATGGTGCGGTGGCGGTGTTTATGGCGTGCTATGATTGCTTTTTTGGCGTGCAGAGCATGCCGCGTGCGAGCAAACAGCAGGCGCGTTATGCGGTGGGCCGTTGCCTGATGCTGTGGAGCAGCAACGATGTGACCCAGCAGGGCAGCCGTCCGAAAACCAAACTGAACATTATGCGTGAAGCGGTGATTGCGGAAGTGAGCACCCAGCTGTCTGAAGTGGTGGGCGTGATTGAACGTCATCTGGAACCGACCCTGCTGGCCGTGCATCTGTATGGCAGCGCGGTGGATGGCGGCCTGAAACCGCATAGCGATATTGATCTGCTGGTGACCGTGACCGTGCGTCTGGATGAAACCACCCGTCGTGCGCTGATTAACGATCTGCTGGAAACCAGCGCGAGCCCGGGTGAAAGCGAAATTCTGCGTGCGGTGGAAGTGACCATCGTGGTGCATGATGACATTATTCCGTGGCGTTATCCGGCGAAACGTGAGCTGCAGTTTGGCGAATGGCAGCGTAACGATATTCTGGCCGGCATTTTTGAACCGGCGACCATTGATATCGATCTGGCCATTCTGCTGACCAAAGCGCGTGAACATAGCGTGGCGCTGGTTGGTCCGGCAGCGGAAGAACTGTTTGATCCGGTGCCGTAACAGGACCTGT
>NZ_BEWC01000026.1 GCF_003112575.1 Streptomyces ardesiacus | reverse complement strand
CTGAGACCTGATGCCGAGCCGATTGTGGTGAAGTGGATGATCCTATGCTGTCGAGAAAAGCCTCTAGCGAGTTTCATGGCGGCCCGTACCCTAAACCGACTCAGGTGGTCAGGTAGAGAATACCGAGGCGTTCGGGTGAACTATGGTTAAGGAACTCGGCAAAATGCCCCCGTAACTTCGGGAGAAGGGGGGCCACACCTGGTGACCGGATTTACTCCGTGAGCTGGGGGTGGCCGCAGAGACCAGCGAGAAGCGACTGTTTACTAAAAACACAGGTCCGTGCGAAGCCGTAAGGCGATGTATACGGACTGACGCCTGCCCGGTGCTGGAACGTTAAGGGGACCGGTTAGCTCCATTTCGGTGGGGCGAAGCTGAGAACTTAAGCGCCAGTAAACGGCGGTGGTAACTATAACCATCCTAAGGTAGCGAAATTCCTTGTCGGGTAAGTTCCGACCTGCACGAATGGCGTAACGACTTCTCGACTGTCTCAACCATAGGCCCGGTGAAATTGCACTACGAGTAAAGATGCTCGTTTCGCGCAGCAGGACGGAAAGACCCCGGGACCTTTACTACAGTTTGATATTGGTGTTCGGTTCGGCTTGTGTAGGATAGCTGGGAGACTGTGAAGCTCGCACGCCAGTGTGGGTGGAGTCGTCGTTGAAATACCAGTCTGGTCGTGCTGGATGTCTAACCTGGGTCCGTGATCCGGATCAGGGACAGTGTCTGATGGGTAGTTTAACTGGGGCGGTTGCCTCCTAAAGAGTAACGGAGGCGCCCAAAGGTTCCCTCAGCCTGGTTGGCAATCAGGTGTTGAGTGTAAGTGCACAAGGGAGCTTGACTGTGAGACCGACGGGTCGAGCAGGGACGAAAGTCGGGACTAGTGATCCGGCGGTGGCTTGTGGAAGCGCCGTCGCTCAACGGATAAAAGGTACCCCGGGGATAACAGGCTGATCTTCCCCAAGAGTCCATATCGACGGGATGGTTTGGCACCTCGATGTCGGCTCGTCGCATCCTGGGGCTGGAGTCGGTCCCAAGGGTTGGGCTGTTCGCCCATTAAAGCGGTACGCGAGCTGGGTTTAGAACGTCGTGAGACAGTTCGGTCCCTATCCGCTGTGCGCGTAGGAGTCTTGAGAAGGGCTGTCCCTAGTACGAGAGGACCGGGACGGACGAACCTCTGGTGTGCCAGTTGTTCTGCCAAGGGCATGGCTGGTTGGCTACGTTCGGGAGGGATAACCGCTGAAAGCATCTAAGCGGGAAGCCTGCTTCGAGATGAGGACTCCCACCCACTTGATGGGGTAAGGCTCCCAGTAGACGACTGGGTTGATAGGCCGGATCTGGAAGCACCGTGAGGTGTGGAGGTGACCGGTACTAATAGGCCGAGGGCTTGTCCTCAGTTGCTCGCGTCCACTGTGTT
>NZ_BEWC01000024.1 GCF_003112575.1 Streptomyces ardesiacus | reverse complement strand
GCCGGCCCCAGTGCACTCGGGATGTGGTCCCGGGGTGATGGGTGGTTGGTCGTTGTTTGAGAACTGCACAGTGGACGCGAGCATCTGTGGCCAAGTTTTTAAGGGCGCACGGTGGATGCCTTGGCACCAGGAACCGATGAAGGACGTGGGAGGCCACGATAGGCCCCGGGGAGTCGTCAACCAGGCTTTGATCCGGGGGTGTCCGAATGGGGAAACCCGGCAGTCGTCATGGGCTGTCACCCGCTGCTGAACACATAGGCAGTGTGGAGGGAACGCGGGGAAGTGAAACATCTCAGTACCCGCAGGAAGAGAAAACAACCGTGATTCCGGGAGTAGTGGCGAGCGAAACCGGATGAGGCTAAACCGTTCACGTGTGAGACCCGGCAGGGGTTGCGTGTGCGGGGTTGTGGGATCTCACTTCTGTTGTCTGCCGGCAACAGGGCGAGTCAGAAACCGTTGATGTAGGCGAAGGACATGCGAAAGGTCCGGCGTAGAGGGTAAGACCCCCGTAGTCGAAATGTCAGCGGCTTGCTTGTGAGACACCCAAGTAGCACGGGGCCCGAGAAATCCCGTGTGAATCTGGCGGGACCACCCGCTAAGCCTAAATATTCCCTGGTGACCGATAGCGGATAGTACCGTGAGGGAATGGTGAAAAGTACCGCGGGAGCGGAGTGAAATAGTACCTGAAACCGTGTGCCTACAAGCCGTGGGAGCGTCGGAACAAGGCTTGCCTTGTTCTCGTGACTGCGTGCCTTTTGAAGAATGAGCCTGCGAGTTTGCGGTGTGTTGCGAGGTTAACCCGGGTGGGGAAGCCGTAGCGAAAGCGAGTCCGAACAGGGCGTTTTAGTAGCACGCTCAAGACCCGAAGCGGAGTGATCTAGCCATGGGCAGGTTGAAGCGGCTGTAAGAGGTCGTGGAGGACCGAACCCACCAGGGTTGAAAACCTGGGGGATGACCTGTGGTTAGGGGTGAAAGGCCAATCAAACTCCGTGATAGCTGGTTCTCCCCGAAATGCATTTAGGTGCAGCGTCGTGTGTTTCTTGCCGGAGGTAGAGCACTGGATAGGCGATGGGCCCTACCGGGTTACTGACCTTAGCCAAACTCCGAATGCCGGTAAGTGAGAGCGCGGCAGTGAGACTGTGGGGGATAAGCTCCATGGTCGAGAGGGAAACAGCCCAGAGCATCGACTAAGGCCCCTAAGCGTACGCTAAGTGGGAAAGGATGTGGAGTCGCACAGACAACCAGGAGGTTGGCTTAGAAGCAGCCACCCTTGAAAGAGTGCGTAATAGCTCACTGGTCTAGTGATTCCGCGCCGACAATGTAGCGGGGCTCAAGCGTACCGCCGAAGTCGTGTCATTGCAGCAATACGGCCAACGCCGGCTGTGATGGGTAGGGGAGCGTCGTGTGCCGGGTGAAGCAGCCGCGGAAGCGAGTTGTGGACGGTTCACGAGTGAGAATGCAGGCATGAGTAGCGATACAAACGTGAGAAACGTTTGCGCCGATTGACTAAGGGTTCCTGGGTCAAGCTGATCTGCCCAGGGTAAGTCGGGACCTAAGGCGAGGCCGACAGGCGTAGTCGATGGATAACCGGTTGATATTCCGGTACCCGCTGTGAAGCGTCAAACAT
>NZ_BEWC01000023.1 GCF_003112575.1 Streptomyces ardesiacus | reverse complement strand
TCTGGGTGACCAGTTCCACGGCGCCTGTGGACCAGTCGACGCGTGTGGTGGGGACACCTACGTGCAGGGTGGGTGGCACCACGCCTGCGGTCATGGCCTGCACCATTTTGATGACGCCTGCCACACCTGCGGCTGCCTGGGCGTGTCCGATGTTGGACTTGACCGAGCCCAGCAGCAGTGGCCGGTCCGCTGGGCGTTGCTGCCCGTAGACCGCCAGCAACGCCTGTGCCTCGATCGGATCGCCCAGCGAGGTGCCCGTGCCGTGCGCCTCCACCACATCCACGTCGGCGGGGGTCAACTCGCCCTGGGCCAGTGCCTGCCGGATCACTCGCTGCTGCGACGGACCGCTGGGGGCGGTGAGTCCGTTGGAGGCGCCGTCCTGGTTGACCGCGGACGCGCGCACGGTGGCCAGCACCCGGTGGCCGTTGCGCCGTGCGTCGGAAAGCCGCTCAAGGAGCAGCAGTCCGACACCTTCACCCCACCCGGTGCCGTCCGCGTCGTCCGAGAAGGACTTGCACCGCCCGTCCGCAGACAACCCCCGCTGCCGTGCGAACTCCACGAAGATCGACGGCGTCGCCATCACCGTCACCCCGCCCGCCAGGGCCAAGGAGCACTCACCACCACGCAATGCCTGCGCCGCGAGATGGATGGCGACCAGCGACGACGAACACGCCGTGTCCACCGAGACCGCCGGCCCCTCCAACCCGAACACATACGACAACCGGCCGGACAGGACGCTGCCGGAGACGCCGGTGGCCAGGTAGCCCTCGACCTCCTCGGAGACCGACGCCGACGAGGCCGCGTAGTCGTGGTACATGACGCCCGCGAACACGCCGGTGCGGCTGCCTTGCAGCGACGACGGGTCGAGCCCGGCACGCTCGAACGTCTCCCACGCCGTCTCCAGCAGCAACCGCTGCTGCGGGTCCATGGCCAGCGCCTCACGGGGCGAGATGCCGAAGAGGTCGGCGTCGAACTGACCGGCCCCGTGCAGGAAACCGCCCTCACGGGCGTACGTGTGTCCGACCGCGTCGGGGTCGGGATCGTAGAGGTCCTCGGGCCAGTTCCGGTCCAGCGGAAACGCCGACACACCGTCACGGCCCTCGGCGACCAGCCGCCACAACTCCGCCGGAGACCCGACACCGCCCGGATAACGACATGCCATGCCCACAATCGCGATCGGCTCGTCCGTGGTGCCGGTGGTCGTCGTGATCGTGGCCGGCTCGGGCTCTTCCGCACCGGTCGCCTCGGTGAGCAGGAAGCGCGCCAGCACCTCGGGGGTGGGGTGGTCGAAGGTGAGCGTGACGGGCAGGGACAGGCCGGTGGTTCTGGCCAGACGGTTGCGCAGTTCGACGGCGGACAGCGAGTCGAAGCCCAGGTGTGTGAACGGGCGCCCCGGTTCGATCTGTGCGCGGTCGGTGTGGCCGAGTACCTGGGCGATGTGGTCGAGCACGGTATCCAGCACGAACCGCTCACGGCTGCGCCCGGGCAGCCGCCACGTGCCGACGGCTCCTTCCGTTCGCTGCCGGGAGGTGGCGGTGTCCCGGCGCAACGCGGCGAGCAACGGCGTACGCGGCAGCGCCCGCTCGTTCAGGTCGGCGGGCATGACCAGCGCGCGTCCCTGGGCCAAGGCGGCGTCCCACAACGCGAGCCCGGCCTCGTCGGTGAGCGCGGTCATGCCGTGCCGGGCGGCACGGTCCCGGTCGACGGAGCCGCCCATGCCGGCGTCGCGGTCCCACAGTCCCCAGGCGAGCGCGATGCCGGCGCCGCCCCGGGCGCGCCGGTTCTGGATCACCGCGTCCACGGCGGCGTTGGCCGCCGCGTAGTTGCCCTGGCCTGGGTTGCCGAACACACCGGCGCTCGAAGAGAACGTGACGAACAGGCGCGCGTCGGGGCACAGTTCGTCGAGATGACGCAGCGCGTCCACCTTGGGTGCGAGGACACGCCGCAGCTGGTCGGCGGTCAGCGTGCCGATCACGCCGTCGTCCAGGACACCGGCGGCGTGCACCACTCCGGTGATGTCATGGCGGGCGACGAGTTCGGTGAGCGCGTCGCGGTCGGTGACGTCGCAGGCGACGACCTCGATCCCGGGCAGGCGCTCGCGGAGCTGGTTCATGCCGGGTGCGTCCGGGCCGCGCCGGGAGGCGAGCACGACCCGCTCGGCCCCGGCGGCGAGCAGGTGCTCGGCGAACAGCGGGCCGAGCCCGCCGGTACCGCCGGTGAGCAGCACGGTCCCGTTGACGACGGGTGGCTCGGAGGTGACGGCGGGCAGTCGTACCAGCCGGGGCGCCAGTACGTCGTCACGGACGGCCAGCTGCGGTTCGCCGGCTGGGAGGGCCGGGGGCAGGTCCGTGCCGGGGGCCAGGTCGACGAGGGTGATTCGGCGGCTCGGCTCTTCTGCCTGGGCGCTGCGGGCCAGCCCCCAGACTGCGGCCATGGCCGGCTCGGCCGGTTCGCCGGGAACGGTGGCCACGGCACCGCGAGTCACCAGCACCAGGGAGCCTTCGGTTTCACGGATCAGGTCGAGCGCCCAGCAGGCCGCCTCCAACGGACTGCTGGTGGGCGGGGCTTCGTGCACGCTGTCCGTCGGCGAGGTCGTCGTGTCGCCGGTGACGGGCTGCCAGTCGACGGCGTAGAGGGCGCCGGGGCGGGTGGCGCGCGCCGGTCGTACGCGCAAGGAGTCGACCGTGAGCACCAGGGCCCCAGTCGTGTCGGTGACGGTGAGCCGGGTGGCGTCCTTGCCGACCGGGTCGAGGACGGCGCGCACGCGGGTGGCCCCGAGGGTGTGGAGTGTGACGCCGCTCCAGGCGAACGGCACGAGTGCCTCCTCGACGCCGGTGGCCGCAGCGTGCAGGCAGGCGTCGAGCAGTGCGGGGTGCAGACCGAAGCCGTCGCCGACCAGGCCCGGCAGCTCCACCTCGGCGTATGTGGTGCCGGCGCGCCGCCAGGCCGCGGTGAGCCCCCGGAAGGCGGGGCCGTAGCCGAGTCCTCGCTCAGCCAAGTCCGGGTACAGGCCGTCCAGCGGAAGCGATCGGGCTCCGGCGGGCGGCCAGGTGTCGATCAACACCGGATCGGCGGTCGGCGCGGGCCCGGTGGCCGGGGCGAGGGTGCCCGTCGCGTGCAGGGTCCAGCCGTCGCCGTCGCGGGTGTGGACCGTCACGGCACGGCGGCCGTCGGCTTCCGGCGGGTCGAGAACCAGTTCAAGGGTGGCGGGTACCGGGATCTGGGTCTGGATGACCAGTTCGTCGAGGACGGGGCAGCCGGCGCGGTCGCCGGCTGCGATGCACAGGTCGACCAGTGCGGTGCCGGGCAGTACGGTCTGGTCGAAGACGCGGTGATCGGCCAGCCATGGCTGTTCGCCGGCGTCGAGGCGAACGGTGAGGACGAGCGTGCCGGTCAAGGGAACCTCGGCCAACGCGGCCAGCAGCGGATGACCCAGGTCGGCGGCGGCGCGGGGAGTCAAGGAGAGCCAGTAGGGGCGGTGTTGGAAGGCGTAGGTGGGCAGGTCGGTCTGGCGGGCTCCGGTGTCTTTGAACACGGCGGGCCAGTCGACCTTGAGGCCCCACCGCCATATGTGGCCTACCGAGTTGAGCAGTGTGTGGACTTCGGGTCGTTCCCGGCGCATTGCGGCTGCTGCAGGGGTGTTGGTGAACAGTGCGCTGAGTACGCCGTCGGGTCCCAGTTCGAGCACACCGGTGCCGGGAGTGCTGAGTGTGGTGACGTTGTCGGCGAAGAGTACGGTCGAGCGGATGTGTCGTACCCAGTATTCGGGGTCGTTCCACTGTCCGTCGACGGGGCCGCCGGTCACGTTGGACACGCCTGCCAGTACTGGTTCCCGGAAGGTGATCTCCTGGAGTGCTTCTGCGAACCGGGCGAGTACGGGTTCGGTCCAGCGTGAGTGGAAGGCGTGGCTCACGCGCAGGCGCCGCGCCCGGACTTCGCTGTCCAGCGTGCCCAGGAACGTGTCGACCTCGTTCTGGGTGCCGCTGATCACGACGGATGCGGGTCCGTTGACGGCGGCCACCTCAAGGTTTCCGAATCCTTCGGTCTGCTGTATCTGGTGCGGGGGCAGTGCGACGGCTGCCATGGCTCCGCCGGGTGGCAGTGATTGCATCAGCCGTGCGCGTGCCGCGACGACCCGGCATGCGTCCGGCAGTGACCACACGCCGGCGGCGTAGGCTGCGGTCACTTCACCGATCGAGTGTCCGCCCACCACGTCGGCGGACACGCCCCATGATGCGAGCAGTTCCCACAGTGCCACGCCCAGGACGAACAGGGACGCCTGTGCGTATCCGGTCTGGTCCAGTCCCGGGCGTGTGCCGAACATGACGTCCCGCAGTCCGAACTCGAATCCCAGCAGCTGGTCGAGCTCGTCGCATATGTGGTCGACCTGTTCGGCGAAGACGGGGAACGTGTCGTAGAGCTCTTGTCCGGCGCCTGCCCGTTGTGAGCCCTGGCCGGGGAAGATCACGGCGAGCCGGTCCACTCGCGGGTCGTCGGGGTCCCACTCGAAGCCGGCGCCCAGTGACACGGCCCGGTGCCGCAGTGCTGCCCGTGAGGCCAGTGACACACCCACATCCAGCCGTGGCAGGTCTTCCGCAGCGCTTGTGAGCTGTTCGATCTGTGCGTGCAACGCCTCCACCGAGTGACCCGAGACCACCCACGGCACTACGGGCAGTTCCACCGTGGGCGCTTCCTGCGGTGCCTCGACGGGTGGTGCGTCTTCCAGGATGATGTGTGCGTTGGTGCCCGAGATGCCGAAGGAGGAGACGGCGGCCCGGCGGGCACGCCCCGTTTCGGGCCAGTTACGGG
>NZ_BEWC01000022.1 GCF_003112575.1 Streptomyces ardesiacus | reverse complement strand
CGCCACCACACGCCCCCACACCGACGACAACTCCGCCCCCGGCTCACCATCCACCAACACCACACGACCCGGGTGCTCGTTCTGCACCGACCGCACCAACCCCCACACCGCAGCCCCCACCACATCCACCACACCAGCACCCTCACCAGACCCAGACCCAGACCCGGACCCGGCGTCGACCGCGCCCTCCGTCACCACCACCAACCGCGACCCCGCCAAACGCTCATCACCCAACCACCTCTGAACACCCGTCAGCACACCACCGACCACATCCCGCACACCCTCACCCGACACCTCCGCACCCGACCCCACCCGCAGCACCACCACATCAGGCACCACCCCCACACCCGACAACACCTCACCCAGCTCGCCCCACGACACCGCCGGAGCCGGCGCGAGCGTCGTCTGCCGCCAGGCCACCCGGTACAGGGCGTCGGGGGCCTTGTCCGCCGTCGCCCGTGCGGCGTCGAGGCGGTTCTTGGGCAGGGCCCGCAGCGACAGGGAGCCGACGTTCAGCACGGGAATCCCGGCGACGTCGGTGATCTCCAGCGACATGGCGGCGTCCGGCCCGGTCCCCCGGCGGATGCGCGCGCGCAGCGCGGACGCACCGGTCGCGTGCAGTTCGACGCCGGACCAGGCGAACGGGATGGTGGTCTCCCCGTCGTCCGGACCGTGCAGGCCGATCGCGTGCAGCGTCGCGTCGAGCAGTGCGGGATGCAGGGCGAACTCGTCGGCGTCGGAGCGGAATCGCTCGGGCAGACTCACCTCGGCCAGGATCTCGTCGCCGTGGCGCCAGGCGGAGCACAGGCCCTGGAACGCCGGGCCGTAGGTGAGACCGCCCGCGGCCAGCACGTCGTACAGACCGTCGAGTTCGACCGGTTCGGCGCCGGCCGGGGGCCATGCGGCGTCGGCGCCCGCCGGGGCGGTGCGCGGCGCGCCGTCCGCGGCCGGGGTCAGCACACCCGCCGCGTAGCGGCTCCACGGAGTGCCGCCCGTCTCGTCGTCGTACCGAGCGTGGATGGTGACGACACGGGTACCGGAGTCGTCCGGCGCACCGAGGACCACCTGGAGCTGAACCCCGCCGCGCTCGGGCAGCACCAAGGGGGCTTCGAGAGTGAGTTCCTCCACTCGCCCGCAGCCCACCTGGTCGCCGGCGCGGATCGCGAGCTCCAGGAAGCCGCTGCCCGGGAACAGCACGGTTCCGTCGACGGCGTGGTCGGCCAGCCAGGGGTGGGTGCGGACGGACAGACGGCCGGTGAGGACGACGCCGTCGCTGTCCGCGAGGACCGTCGCCGCCCGCAGCAGCGGATGCTCGACGAGGCCGAGGCCCAGGGACGCGGGGTCGGCGTCCGTGGGCGCCGCGCGCAGCCAGTACGTCTCGTGCTGGAAGGGATAGGTCGGCAGGCCCGCGCGGCGCTCGGGCAGACCGGCCGTGTCGGCTGCCGCTCCGAAGGCGGCGTCGAAGTACGCGGTCCAGTCCGGCGAGGTGCCGCGCACGTGCAGGCGGGCCAGTGCCGCGACAGCCGTCTCCGGCTCGGGCCGGCCGGAGCGGAGCACGGGCACGAGGACGGCGTCCCGGGCGGTGTCCTGCTGGGCGGTGTCCGCGAGGCAGTGCTCGGCCATGGCGGTGAGGACGCCGTCGGGGCCGATCTCGACGAACCGGTTGGCCCCGCGGTCGTGGAGGGTGCGTACGGCGTCGTGGAACCGAACGGTCTGGCGGGCGTGCCGCACCCAGTACTCCGCGGAGCACACCTGGTCGTCGGTGACCGGATCGCCGGTCACCGACGACACCAGGGGTATGCGAGGTGCCCGGTACTCCAGGCCCTCGGCCACCTTGCGGAAGTCGGCGAGCATAGGTTCCATCAGCGCGGAGTGGAAGGCGTGGCTGACGGCCAGCTTCCGCGTCGCCCGCCCCTGTGCCGCGAAGTGCTCCACGACGGGGGTGACGGCGGCCTCCGTGCCGGAGAGCACCACCGACGTGGGCCCGTTGACGGCGGCGAGGTCGGCCTGCTCGCCGAGCAGGGGCACCACCTCGTCCTCCGAGGCGGCGACGGCGACCATCGTGCCGCCCTCCGGCAGGGCCTGCATGAGCCTTCCTCTGGCGGCCACGAGCGCCGCGGCGTCGTCGAGGGAGAGCACTCCGCAGACGTGGGCGGCGGCCAGTTCACCGATGGAGTGCCCGGCCAGGAAGGCGGGTTTGACCCCCCAGGACTCCACGAGCCGGAACAGCGCCACTTCGAGCGCGAACAGCGCGGGCTGGGTGTACTCGGTACGGTCGAGCGCCTCGGCGTCGTCGAGGACATCGCTCAGGGGCCGGGCCAGGTGCGGGTCGAGGGCGGCGCACACCGCCTCGAACGCCTCCGCGTACGCGGGGTAGGTGCGGGCCAGCTCGCGGCCCATACCGGGGCGCTGCGAGCCCTGTCCCGTGAACAGGAAGGCGACCGTGGCCGACTCCCGGGCGAGTCCGTCGACGGCCGTCGGCGAAGGCTGCCCGTCGGCCAGGGCCCGCAGGGCGTCGCGCGTGCCCCGTTCGTCGCCCGCGGCGGCCACGACCACGGCTCGGTGCGCGTGGGTGCCCCGGGCGGTGATCAGGTCACGGGCCAGTTCGGGCAGTCGCGTGTCGGGCTCGGCGGCCAGGTGGTCCAGGAGGCGCCCGGCCTGTGCGCGCAGCGCCGGCCGGCTGCGTGCGGACAGGAGGACCGGAACGGGGGCCGCGGGCCGGCCGGGCTCGTCGGCGGCGGGCGTGCTCGCGGTGGCCGGCGCGGGCTCGGGAGCCTGCTCGATGATCACGTGGGCGTTGGTGCCGCTGAGGCCGAAGGAGGACACTCCGACCCGTCGTGGCCTGTCGACGGCGGGCCACTCCTGCTCGGTGGTGAGGAGCGACACGTGTCCGACGGTCCAGTCGACCTCGCGGGTCGGCTCGTCCACGTGCAGCGTCTTCGCCAGCTTGCCGTGCCGGATGCTCATCACGGACTTGATCACACCGGCGACTCCGGCCGCCGCCTGGGTGTGGCCGAGGTTGGACTTGACGGTGCCCAGCCACAGCGGCCGGTCGGCGGGCCGGTCCTGCCCGTAGGTGGCGAGCAGCGCCTGCGCCTCGATCGGGTCGCCGAGCGCGGTGGCGGTGCCGTGGGCCTCCACGGCGTCGACCTGGTGGCCGGCGAGCTGTGCGTTGCGCAGCGCCTGGCGGATGACCCGCTGCTGGGCCGGTCCGCTGGGGGCGGTCATGCCGTTCGACGCGCCGTCCTGGTTGACGGCGCTGCCCCTGACGACGGCGAGGACCGGGTGCCCGTTGCGACGGGCGTCGGACAGACGTTCCAGGAGCAGTACGCCGACGCCTTCGGACCATCCGGTGCCGTTCGCCGAGTCGGCGAAGGACCGGCAGCGGCCGTCGCTGGAGAGGGTGCGGTCCGCGCTGAACTCGACGAAGGTCCGGGGGGTGGACATCACGGTCACCCCGCCCGCGAACGCGAGCGAGCACTCGCCCTGCCGCAGCGCCTGGACCGCCTGGTGCAACGCGACCAGGGACGACGAGCACGCCGTGTCGATGGTCACCGCCGGCCCTTCGAGACCGAAGGTGTAGGCGATCCGGCCGGAGAGGACGCCGGAAGAACCGTAGCTGCCGGGGTAGTTGTGGTACATGACGCCGGCGAAGACACCGGTGGGGCTGCCCTTGAGGGCCACCGGGTCGATGCCCGCGCGTTCGGTGGCCTCCCACGTCGTCTCCAGGAGCAGGCGCTGCTGCGGGTCCATCAACAGCGCCTCGCGGGGGCTGATCCCGAAGAAGTCGGCGTCGAACCCGGTCGCGCCGTGCAGGAATCCGCCCTCGCGGATGTAGCTCGTGCCGGGCCGCTCGCCCTCGGGGTCGTAGAGCCGGTCCAGGTCCCAGCCCCGGTCCTCCGGGAACGGCCCGACGCCGTCCCCGCCCTCGGCCGCGAGCTGCCACAGGTCCTCGGGCGATCCGACGCCTCCGGGGAACCGGCAGGCCATGCCGACGATCGCGATCGGCTCGTGGGATGCGGCCGTGAGCTGTCGGTTCTGTTCCCGCAGCCGCTCGGTCTCCTTGAGCGACACACGGAGGGCGTCAAGCACCTTCTGGTCGGAGTTGTTCACTGCGCCCTCAAATCTCTCGCGTCGTGTCGTCGCCGGTGTGACCGGCGCCCGGGTGCCGGCCGTCGTGGCCGTCGGGATACTCGGGATGTTCGGTGTCGTGGCCGGACGCGCTGCCTTGAAGCGCCAGGCTGATGAGCCTGTCGGCGTCCATGCCGTCGATTTCGTCGATCAGGGTGGGAGCCGGTTCGGCTCCTGGCCCGTAGTCGTTCCCCTGGTCGGAGGGGCCGGCGGCGTCGGCGAGTTCCAGGAGGCTCTCGATGAGTCCTGCCTCGCGGAGCCTGGCCAGGGGGATGGTGCGGAGGATTTCGCGGATCTCCGCCTCGGTGCCGTGCTCGTCCCCGTCGCCCTGATCCGCTTCGTCGTCGGGAGCGAGCTCGGCGGCCAGGTAGACGCTCAGAGCACGGGCGTTGGGGTGGTCGAAGACGAGCGTGGCGGGCAGCCGCAGGCCGGTGACGAGGGTGAGCCGGTTACGCAGGCCCACCGAGGCCAGGCTGTCGAAGCCGAGTTCGCTGAACGCCCGATCCGGTGCGACCGCGTCCGCGTCCGTGTGCCCGAGGAGTGTCGCCACCTCGGAACGGACCAGGGCGAGCACCGCCGACTCGCGCTCCTCGCCAGGCAAAGCCCGAAGGGTCTCCCGCAGGTCACTTCCGGATTCGCCTTGCGCGGCCACGGCCCTCGTCACGGGTGCGGTACCGGCGACGAGGCCACTCAGGAGCGGAGGCGCGTGGTCTCCGGCTTCGCGCAGAGCGGCGGCATCGAGGGGGAAGGGGAGCAGGAGCGGTTCGCTCCGCCCGATCGCCGCGTCGAACAGTGCCAGCCCCTCGGCCACGCTGAGCGTCCCCATGCCCGTACCGGAGATACGCCGGACGTCCGATCCGGCGAGCCCCGCACCCATGCCGCCGGCCTCGCTGCTCCACAGCCCCCAGGCCAACGACTGCGCCGGCAGACCCAACCCCCGCCGATACACAGCAAACGCATCCATGAACGCATTCGCCGCCGCATAACTCGCCTGCCCCGGCGACCCCAACACCCCCGCCACCGAAGAAAACAACACAAACGCGG
>NZ_BEWC01000021.1 GCF_003112575.1 Streptomyces ardesiacus | reverse complement strand
CTTCGGTGACCAGTTCCACGGCGCCCGCGGACCAGTCGACGCGTGTCGAGGGCACACCCACGTGCAGGGTGGGTGGCACCACGCCTGCGGTCATGGCCTGCACCATTTTGATGACGCCTGCCACACCTGCGGCTGCCTGGGCGTGTCCGATGTTGGACTTGACCGAGCCCAGCAGCAGTGGCCGGTCCGCTGGGCGTTGCTGCCCGTAGACCGCCAGCAACGCCTGTGCCTCGATCGGATCGCCCAGCGAGGTGCCCGTGCCGTGCGCCTCCACCACATCGACGTCCACCGGCGACAGCCCCGCACCCGCCAGTGCCTGCCGGATCACTCGCTGCTGCGACGGACCGTTCGGAGCAGTCAGGCCATTCGACGCACCGTCCTGGTTGACCGCCGAACCCCGCACCACCCCCAGCACCCGATGCCCATGACGCCGCGCATCCGACAACCGCTCAAGGAGCAGCAGCCCGACACCCTCACCCCACCCGGTGCCGTCCGCGTCGTCCGAGAAGGACTTGCACCGCCCGTCCGCAGACAACCCCCGCTGCCGTGCGAACTCCACGAAGATCGACGGCGTCGCCATCACCGTCACCCCGCCCGCCAGGGCCAACGAGCACTCACCACCACGCAACGCCTGCGCCGCGAGATGGATGGCGACCAGCGACGACGAACACGCCGTGTCCACCGAGACCGCCGGCCCCTCCAACCCGAACACATACGACAACCGGCCGGAGGCAACGCTCAGAGTGGTGCCCGCCAGCACGTGGCCTTCGACCTGGGTGGCGTCGAAGACGCCCGGCACGCCGTAGTTCTGGCTGGTGACCCCCGCGAACACGCCGGTGCGGCTGCCTTGCAGCGACGACGGGTCGAGCCCGGCACGCTCGAACGTCTCCCACGCCGTCTCCAGCAGCAACCGCTGCTGCGGGTCCATGGCCAGCGCCTCACGGGGCGAGATACCGAAGAGATCGGCGTCGAACTGACCGGCCCCGTGCAGGAAACCGCCCTCACGGGCATACGTGTGTCCGACCGCGTCGGGATCGGGATCGTAGAGGTCCTCGGGCCAGTTCCGGTCCACCGGAAACGCCGACACACCGTCACGGCCCTCGGCGACCAGCCGCCACAACTCCTCCGGAGACCCGACACCACCCGGATAACGACAGGCCATGCCCACAATCGCGATCGGCTCGCTGCTCTTGCTCTCGGTCTCGTGCAGGCGGCGGCGCAGGTCGCGGATCTCGACGGTTGAGCGCTTGAGGTAATCCAGGTACTTCTGGTCGTCCGACACTTGTCCTCGATTCCGTGACTGGACGAGCGGTGACTTGGCCAGGGAGATCAGGTGTTGCCCAGTTCCTTGTCGAGCAGCGCGAACACTTCTCCCGCCGAGGCGTCATCGAGATCGGCCGAGGTGTCGTCACCGGGGCGGCGCTCGGTCCAGCGGTGCAGCAGACGGCGCAGGGCGGACTCGACCTCGCCGTGGTCGACCTCGGCCAGGTCGGTCTCGGCGAGCATGGTCTCCATGCCGGCGATCACTTCGGTGACGTTCCGCCGCTCCTCCTCGTCGCCTGCCAGCAGGCCGTGGAGATGGTCGGCGACCGCGGCGGGGGTGGGATGGTCGAAGGTCAGGGTGGCCGGCAGGCTGAGGCCGGTCGCGCGCGACAGCCGGTTGCGCAGCTCGACGGACGTCAGTGAGTCGAAGCCGAGGTCGGTGAAGGGCAGTTCGGCGTCGAGGCTGGTGTGCTCGGCGTGGCCCAGGACGCGGGCCGCGTGTTCGGTGACGGTCGCCGTGACGAACCGGGACCGGTCGGCGGGCGGCACGGCGAGCAGCCGGCTGCGCAGGTCGCCGTTCGCCTCCGGGGCCTGTCCCGCGCGGCGACGGTCGGCACGAGGAGTCAGGCCGGAGAAGATCGGCGGGAGCTGTCCGGCGTGGGTGAGATCGAGCCGGGCGGGCACCATGAGGGCCCGGTTGTGGGTGAGCGCGGCGTCCCACAGGGCCATGCCGGCGGGGCCGTCTATCGCTGCGGCGCCGCGCCGGGCCATGCGGGCGCGGTCGGTGTCCGTGAGCCCGCCGGCCATTCCGTCCGACCGGTCCCAGAGTCCCCAGGCGAGCGAGATGCCGGGCAGTCCGGTGGCCCGACGGCGGTGGACGATCGCGTCGATGGCAGCGTTGGCCGCCGCGTAGTTGCCCTGTCCTGGGCCACCGAGTACACCGGTGGCGGAGGAGAACACCGCGAACAGGCTCAGGTCCAGCTCGCGAGAGTGTTCGTCGAGGTACGCGACCGCGTCTGCCTTGGCGCGCAACACCTGGTCCATCCGCTGCGGGGTCAACGCGTCGATCAGACCGTCGTCGAGTACGCCTGCGGTGTGCACGATGCCTGTGACGCGCCACCTGGCGAGCAGGGCGGCCACCGCGTCGCGGTCGGTGATGTCGCAGGACTCGATGTCGACGGTCGCGCCGGCCGCGATCAGTTCGTCGCGCAGTTCCTCTGCGCCGGGGGCGGCCGGGCCACGCCGGGACACCAGCAGCAGCCGGCGATGGCCGGCATCGGCGAGGTGCCGGGCCAGCAGGCGGCCCAGATCGCCCGTGCCGCCGGTGATCAGGACGGTGCCGTTCGGGTCGAGCGGCGGATCGGTGGTCAGCACGATCTTGCCGGTGTGCCGGCTCTGGCTCATGTGCCGGAACGCCTCCGGGGCCTGCCGCATGTCGAAGGCTGTCACCGGCAGAGGCCGCAGGCCGCCGCTCTCCACGAGCGCGCACACGGTGGCCAGCAGGTCGGCGACCCGGTCCGGCGACTGGTCGAGGAGGTCGAAGGCGCAGTAGTCGATGTCGTCGCGGACGACGGCGACCTGCTCGGGCGTGCGGATATCGGTCTTGCCGATCTCCAGGAACATACCGCAGGGCCGCAGCAGCCTCAGCGAGGCGTCGATGAAGGAGCCGGTCAGCGAGTTGAGGACGACGTCGAAGTCGCCCGGAAAAGCGTCGGCGAAGCCAAGGTCGCGCGAGCCGGCGAGGTGCTCGTCGTCGAAACCGAGCAGCTCGCGCAGTACCGGCCACTTCGAAGGGTGAGCGGTGCCGTACACCTCGGCGCCCAGATGCCGGGCCAGGTAGGTGGCGGCCATGCCCACCCCGCCCGCGGCGGCGTGTACGAGGATCTTCTGCCCGGGCTTCAGCCGGGCGAGTTCCGCGAGGCCGTGATAGGCGGTCAGGTAGACGATGGGCAGGGCGGCTGCCTGTGCGTAGGTGAGTCCGGTGGGTATGCGCGTCCAGGTGCGTCGGTCTCCGACGAGTACCGAGCCGAACGCGCCCGCGGTCATGCCCACCACCCGGTCGCCGGGGGCCATGTCGGTCACGGCGGAGCCGACCGCCAGTACGGTGCCGGCGGCCTCGCCGCCGAGTCGGCCGACGTCGCCGGTCACCAGGCCGAGGCCCGTCATGACATCACGGAAGTTGAGCCCGGCTGCGCGGACCGCGACACGTATCTCGCCGGGTTCCAGATCGCGGTCTGCCTCGGGGGCGGGCAGCCAGGCCAGATCGTCGACGCTACCGCCTTCGCGCATCCCGACGCGGACCGGACCGGCCAGCGCGGCGGGGGAGATGGGCAGGTCAGCGCGGTCGTTCATGCGTACCAGCCGGGGGGCGAGCACGCCCGTGGGGCGGACCGCGAGCTGGGGTTCGCCGGTGGCGGCCAGCGCGGCCAGCAGGCCGTCGTCCGCGTCGGTGCCGGGGGCCAGGTCGACGAGGGTGATCTGCCCGGTGGCCTCGGCCTGCGCGCTGGCGGCCAGGCCCCAGGCGGCGGCCATGGCGGGGTCGATGCTCTCGCCGGCCTGCGTGCTTACGGCGCGTTCGCCGAGCACGATCAGCCGGGACGTGCCCGAGTCGGGTGCGCTCAGCCAGTGCTGGAGTCCGGCGAGCAGTGCGTGGCAGACGCGGTGCACCGACTCGGGTTCGTCGCCGCCGACGACCGGCATCCGCAGTACCTCGGGAACGAGGCGGGGGTGGGCCCCGGCGTCGGTGTCCGGCACGGTGACCGGAATCCAGTCAACGCGGTAGAGGTCGTCGGCCCCCTGGGGTACCGCCGACGTGACCGGGGCGGTGAAGGGGCGCCCGACCAGTGTGTCGACGGTGAGTACTGGTGCCCCGGCCGGGTCGGAGGCCAGCAGACGGATCTTGTTCTCCCGCACGCTGAGGTGGACGCGCAGCCGGGTGGCGCCGATCGCGTGCAGGTGCACGCCGTTCCAGGCGAACGGCAGCACCAGCTCGTCGTCCCCGACGAGGATCGCGGCGTGCAGGGCGGCGTCGAGGAGGGCGGGGTGGATGCCGTATCCCTCGGGAGTTTGTTGTTCTGTCTTGGTGTCGGGTAGTTCGATTTCTGCGTGGATTTCGCCGGGTTCGGGGCCGGTCCAGGCTGCGGTGAGTCCTTGGAAGGCGGGGCCGTAGTGGAGGCCTGCGGCGGCGAAGCGTTCGTAGGCGTCGGTCAGCTGGAGTGGCTGGGCGTTGGTGGGTGGCCAGGTGTCTGTGGCCGTTGGGGGGTGGGTGGGTTGCCGGTCGCTGAGGGTGCCGGTGGCGTGGGGGGTCCATTGTGCTGCTGTGCGGCTGTGGACGGTGAGGGGTCGTTGGCCGTCGGGGCCGGCTGCTTCGACGACGATCCGTAGGGTGGCGGGCAGGACCACTGGTGTCTGGATGACCAGTTCGTCGAGGACGGGGCAGCCGGCGCGGTCGCCGGCTGCGATGCACAGGTCGACCAGTGCGGTGCCGGGCAGTACGGTCTGGTCGTGTATTTGGTGGTCGTTGAGCCAGGGGTGTTGTGTGGTGTCGAGGTGGCCGGTGAGTACCAGGGCTCCGGTGGAGGGTATTTCCACGGTTCCGGCGAGGAGTGGGTGGGTGGTCGGTTCGATGCCGAGGGCGCTGCCGGTGCCGGTGCCGGTGCCGGTGCCGGTGTGGGTGCTGATGCGTGGGGTCAGCCAGTAGGGGCGGTGTTGGAAGGCGTAGGTGGGCAGGTCGGTCTGGTGGGCTCCGGTGTCTTTGAACACGGCGGGCCAGTCCACCTTGAGACCCCATCGCCATATGTGGCCTACCGAGTTGAGCAGTGTCTGCACTTCGGGTCGTTCTCGGCGCATTGCGGCTACTGCCGGAGTCTCGGTGAACAGTGCGCTCAGCACACCGTCCGGTCCCAGTTCCAGCACACCACTGCCAGGAGTACTCAGTGCGGTCACGTTGTCGGCGAACAGCACAGTCGAGCGGATGTGTCGTACCCAGTATTCGGGGTCGTTCCACTGTCCGTCGACGGGGCCGCCGGTCACGTTGGACACGCCTGCCAGTACCGGTTCCCGGAAGGTGATCTCCTGGAGTGCTTCTGCGAACCGGGCGAGTACGGGTTCGGTCCAGCGTGAGTGGAAGGCGTGGCTCACGCGCAGGCGCCGCGCCCGGACGCTGCTGTCGAGTGCGTTCAGGAACGTGTCGACTTCGTTCTGGGTGCCGCTGATCACGACGGATGCGGGTCCGTTGACGGCGGCCACCTCAAGGTTTCCGAATCCTTCGGTCTGCTGTATCTGGTGCGGGGGCAGTGCGACGGCTGCCATGGCTCCGCCGGGTGGCAGTGATTGCATCAGCCGTGCGCGTGCCGCGACGACCCGGCATGCGTCCGGCAGTGACCACACGCCGGCGGCGTAGGCTGCGGTCACTTCACCGATCGAGTGTCCGCCCACCACGTCGGCGGACACGCCCCATGATGCGAGCAGTTCCCACAGTGCCACGCCCAGGACGAACAGGGACGCCTGTGCGTATCCGGTCTGGTCCAGTCCCGGGCGTGTGCCGAACATGACGTCCCGCAGTCCGAACTCGAATCCCAGCAGCTGGTCGAGCTCGTCGCATATGTGGTCGACCTGTTCGGCGAAGACGGGGAACGTGTCGTAGAGCTCTTGTCCGGCGCCTGCCCGTTGTGAGCCCTGGCCGGGGAAGATCACGGCGAGCCGGTCCACTCGCGGGTCGTCGGGGTCCCACTCGAAGCCGGCGCCCAGTGACACGGCCCGGTGCCGCAGTGCTGCCCGTGAGGCCAGTGACACACCCACATCCAGCCGTGGCAGGTCTTCCGCAGCGCTTGTGAGCTGTTCGATCTGTGCGTGCAACGCCTCCACCGAGTGACCCGAGACCACCCACGGCACTACGGGCAGTTCCACCGTGGGCGCTTCCTGCGGTGCCTCGACGGGTGGTGCGTCTTCCAGGATGATGTGTGCGTTGGTGCCCGAGATGCCGAAGGAGGAGACGGCGGCCCGGCGGGCACGCCCCGTTTCGGGCCAGTTACGGG
>NZ_BEWC01000020.1 GCF_003112575.1 Streptomyces ardesiacus | reverse complement strand
ACCACTCAGCAGCGCCATCACGACACCGGCGCTCCGCTTGCTGGCAAGCCTCACTGGAAACCTCCCGTACTCGAGCGACTTCCTTCAGGCTCCCGGCCGACGGTTACGGCAAGCCTGCCGCGGCCTGGCGCGCCCGAGAGGCGCCGGTGAAGGGGAGCACCGAATCGGTCGTCGGAGGCGGGAGGGGGAGATTGCGGCCGCAACCGTCTCCTCCCGCCCCGGGCGTTTCACCTGCCGAGGAGACCCGCGGGCAGGAGCGACTGCGGGGAGGTGGCGGGGTGTCCGACCTCCAGCGATCCGAGGAGGCCGTTGAGGAGCGGACCCCCCGGAACCCCGGTGGACGGGCCGGGCTCGGGCGCCGCCTCGGCGAGGGGCGCGGCGACCAGTACGGCGGTGGCCATGACGGAGACACAGGCGAGCTTCTTGATCATGTCCGCCCCAACGAACGGCGGGTCCCGGGGGAAACGCTCCGCCAGGGCGTACTGGGCCACTCGGGTGCACTTGGGGGTCCGGACGTGGCACCGGCGGTGGCGCTGCCGTCCTCAGCCGGCGTCGCGTTTGCGGTAGCGGATGTGAGTGGCCAGCGGTGAGTGAAGCACCTCGACGGGCTCGAAGTCGAAGGTCTGGAGGCCGTCGAACAGACGCTCGCCGCTGCCCAGCAGGACAGGCGCGACGTCCAGGGTGAGTTCGTCGATCACACCGGCGTCGAGTGCCTGCCGCACCGTCGAAGCGCCACCGGCGATGTCCACCCCCTTGCCGTCGGCGGCTTCGAGCGCGTGGGCGTAAGCGGCGTCGAAGCCTTCGGTGACGAAGTGGAAGGTGGTCCCTCCCTCCATCCTGATCGGTGCGTGGGCGTAGCGGGTGAGCACGAAGACCGGGGCGTGGTAGGGGGGCTCGGGGCCCCACCATCCGTCCCACGGCTCGTCCCACTCGCCCCGGACCGGCCCGAACATGTTCCGGCCCATGACGTAGGCGCCGCGCGGGCGCATCAGCCAGCCCTTGGCCGTCTCGTCGGCCTCGGTCGCGCGCGGGTCGCCGATGTGCCAGCCGTGCAGCTCCTGGCCGCGCTTGCCCAGCGGATGGTCGCGGCTCTGCCCGGGCCCGGCGACGAAGCCGTCGAGAGAGATCGACATGTGGCAGGTGGTGTCGGACATCAGTTTCGCTCCGGAAGCAGCGGGTGCGGGGGTCGCGAGGCCGTCGGACCGCACGACATACGTACAGACTGGCAGAGGCGACCGAACTCATCGCGACATCGCGAAGCCGGTGAAGAGGTGACTGCCACGCGCCCGGACGGACACACACAGTGACCCTTCCGGGGTGCCGGACGGACCGACCGGCGGCCGAGTGGAGGCCGGCGGCGCACGGTGGGTCGGAGAGTGGCGGCCGGGCCGCCGTCGCAGCGGGCCGGCCAGCCACACCCTGAGACGGGGAGCGGTGAGGGAGACGGGCGCGGTCCGCCCGGCGCGGCCGGACGACCAGCTCCGTGCCGCTCGGCCGGGGCGGGCGCCGCGCTCGTGCGAGCGGTCCCACGGCCCGGCCTCCCTCCGGCTGCTCCCGCGCCGAGGGACTGGTCGCCGCCTACGACGACTCGCGCACCACCAGCTCCGTAGGCAGCGTCAACTGCTGCCGGGGAGCGCCGTGCTGGGTGATGTCGGTGAGGATACGGGCCATGGCCCGGCCCAGTTCCTCGACCGGCTGACGCACCGTGGTCAGCGGCGGGTTGGTGTGGCGGGCCAGGATGGAGTCCTCGAAGCCGACGACGGCCACGTCCCCCGGAACCTGCCGCTTGCGCCGGCGCAGTTCGGCCAGCGCGCCGACCGCCATGAGGTCGGAGGCGGCGAAGACGGCGTCCAGGTCCGGGGCGCGTTCAAGAAGCAAACGCATGGCGTTCGCACCGCCCTCCTCGGTGAAGTCCCCCGCCTCGACGAGGAGTTCCCTGGCGGGAACGCCCGCATCCGCGTGCGCGGCGCGCCAGCCGGCGAGCCTGCTGCGGCCCACGTCCATGTCCAGCGGACCGGTGATCGTGGCGACCCGCCGCCGTCCGCTGCCCAGCAGGTGCCGCACCGCCGCGCCGGCTCCGCCGGCGTTGTCGGAGTTGACGTAGCTCAGCCGTTCTCCCGCGTCGCGGCGGCCGGCGAGCACGGTGGGCAGGCCCATCTCCTCCAGCATGCCCGGCAGCCGGTCCTCGGCGTGCACCGAGACCAGCAGCACGCCGTCCACCCGGCGGGTCGCCACCGACTCGGTCAGCTGGTCCCGCTCGGCCTGGTCGCGGACGAGCATGAGCTGCAACTGGGTGCGGCTCTCGGCGAGGGCGCCGCTGACACCGCGGATCAGCGCGGCGAAGAACGGCTCCGAGCCCAGCCGGCTCTCCGACTCCGGGATCACCAGCGCCACGGCGTTGGTGCGGTTGGTCACCAGGCCGCGGGCGACCGAGTTGGGAACGTAGTTGAGTTCCTTGATCGCCGCAAGCACCCTCGCCCGGGCATCGGCACTCACCAGCTCCGAGCCGTTGACGACCCGGGAGACCGTGGTGCGGCCCACGCCGGCGCGGGCGGCGACCGTTTTGATCGTTGGACGGCGGTTGCCGGTCATGAACTCCCCCCTCGGCGGCCGCGGCGACGGTGCCTGCCGCGGAGGTGACCTGCGGCAATTCTTGCAGACACCGCGGTCGCCGGAGCACCCCCCGGCCTCCGGCACACGAACGCGGCACGGCGGCGACCGCGGGAACCTGCGTTCAAGTCATTGACAGATCAGGGCCGTTGGCACGAGTCTTCGAGGCGCCGGTGGGAACGTGCCCACAAAATTGGGCACGTTCCCAACCGTGTTCGAGCCGCTGTCTTTTCACGCTGTAGCCATCGCAGTAGTCATCGCAGAACTCGTCACTCCGATGTGTCAGCGCCGTCGCTAGGAGGAGATCCATGGGCACTCTCGGTTCGTTGCGCAGAAAGGCGGTGGCGACGGCCGCGGCCGTCGGCGCGCTGGCGCTCGTCGTCGGCTGCGGCGGCAGCGACGACTCGGCCACCGGCGGTGGCAAGAAGGACGGCAAGGTCACCATCACCATGGGCATGTACGGCGTGATGGGCATCAAGGAGACGGGCCTCCTCGAGCAGTACGAGAAGGAGAACCCCGGTGTCGACATCAAGGCCGAGATAGCCGGTGACGAGCAGACCTACTACACCGCCCTGCAGACCCGGCTCGCGGCGGGCAAGGGCCTGAAGGACATCCAGGGCATCGAGATCGGCCGGGCCAAGGAGATCACCGAGACCCAGGCGGACAAGTTCGCGGACTTCTCCGAGGTCCCGGGCACCGACCACTTCCTGCCCTGGAAGGAGTCCCAGATCAGCACCAAGGACGGCAAGGTGCTGGGCCTGGGCACCGACATCGGCCCGATGGCCGTGTGCTACCGCAAGGACTACTTCGAGAAGGCGGGGCTGCCCACCGACCGCGACGAGGTCGCCAAGCTGTGGGAGGGCGACTGGAGCAAGTACGTCGAGGTCGGCCGCACCTTCAAGAAGGACTTCAAGGGCGGGAAGGTCGCCTACATGGACGCGGCCAGCGGCCTGTTCAACGCCATGGTCTACGGCTACCCCCAGCAGTACTACGACGACAAGGGCGAGCTGATCTACGCCACCAACCCGGCCGTCAAGGAGGCCTGGAAACTCGCCGCCGACGCGGCGGAGGACGGACTGACGGCCAAGCTCCGCCAGTTCCAGCCGGGTTGGGACCCGGGCCTGGCCAACGGCACCTTCGCCACCGCGGTGTGCCCGGCGTGGATGCTCAGCCACATCAGCGAGAAGGCCGGCGACGCGAACAAGGGCAAGTGGGACGTCGCCAAGGCCCCCAAGGGCGCCAACTGGGGCGGCTCCTTCCTCGGCGTGGTCGAGCAGAGCCCGGTGAAGGAGGAGGCCAAGAAACTCGTCGCCTGGCTGACCGCGCCCGAGCAGCAGGCGCACATCTTCAAGGAGATCGGCAACATCCCCTCCTCCCGCACGGCGCTGGACGGCCCCGACGTGAAGAACGCCAAGTCGGACTACTTCAGCGGCGCCCCCATCGGCCAGATCTTCGGCGAAGCCGCCCAGGAGATCCCGGACAAGCAGGTCCTCGGCCGCAAGGACGGCACGATCAAGGACACCTTCTCCCAGGGCCTGGCCCTGATCGAGCAGGGCGACGCCTCGCGTGACGAGGCGTGGAAGACCACCGGGGAGCGCATCGAGAAGGCGGTCGGCTGACTCTCCGCTCCCGAGGCCGGCCGGGCCCGCCCGCGTCCAGGAACAGGTCCTGGCCGGCGGGCCCGGCGCCCGGCCCACCCATCAGCTCTCAGGAAGGAAGTCCGGTGGCCACCTCCACCACCAAGGCCCTGGCCGGGGGCGAGCCTCCGCGTCCGTCGCCCCGCGGCGGCGGCGGGGACGCCCCCAGGCGGCGCGGCGCGCTCCTGCACCGGCTCGACATCAAGGGCGCCCCGTACGCGTTCGTCGCGCCCTTCTTCATCGTCTTCGCCGCGTTCAGCTTCTACCCCCTGATCTACACCTCGTGGATCTCCCTGCACGACGTGGAGCTGGCCACCCTCGACGTCATGGACTGGGTGGCCTTCGACAACTACGTGGACCTGTGGGGCGATTCCCGGTTCTGGAACGCGCTGCAGAACACGATCACCATCGGCGTCATCTCCACGGTGCCCCAGTTGATGATGGCGCTCGGCATGGCGCACCTGCTCAACTACCGGATGCGCGCCTCGCTGTTCTTCCGGGTCGCCTCCCTGGTCCCCTACGCCACCTCGGTCGCCGCGGCCGCCCTCGTCTTCACCATGATCTTCGAGCGCGACTTCGGCATGATCAACTGGGCGCTCGGCTCGGTCGGGATCGACCCGGTGGACTGGGAGGCCGACAAGTGGCCCGCCCAGATCGCGATCTCCACCATCGTCATCTGGCGCTGGACCGGCTACAACGCGCTGCTCTACCTGGCCGCGATGCAGGCCATCCCGGCCGACCGCTACGAGGCGGCCTCCCTCGACGGCGCCTCCCGGTGGCAGCAGTTCCTCCACGTCACCGTCCCCGGGATCCGCTCCACCATCGTCTTCACCATCGTGCTCTCCACCATCGGCGCCACCCAGCTCTTCGGCGAGCCGCTGATCTTCGGCCAGGGGCCCAACGGCGTCACCGGCGGCGCGGACAACCAGTACCAGACGCTGGGCCTGCTGCTGTACGAGGAGGGCTGGAAGAACTACCAGATGGGCCGTTCCGCGACCGTCGCCTGGGCGATGTTCATGCTGCTGGTCCTCGTCTTCGTCGTGCAGCGCGTCGTCAAGCGCCTGCGCTCCCGTACGTCCTGACCTGGAGCCGTCATGACCACCCAAAGTCTCCCGGCCCGGACCGACGCACCGGCCCGGACCCCCGCCGCGCGGGCGAGCGGCCGAGGCGGCCGCCGGCTGCTGCGCCAGCGTGCCGGCCGCCAGCACCACGCGGGCCCCCTCGCCTACGTCCTGCTCGCCGTCATGGCGATCCTGTCGATCTTCCCGCTGTACTGGACGATGGTGGCCGCGTCCACCGACAACACCCGGGTCAGCCAGACGCCGCCCCCCTTCCTGCCCGGCCCCAACCTGTTCAGCAATCTCGCCCGGGCCTGGGACGAGGCGGCGATGGGCAAGGCCATGATCAACAGCTTGATCGTGGCCGGGGTGATCGCCCTGTCCACGGTGCTGTTCGCGACGCTCGCCGGGTTCGCCTTCGCCAAGCTGCGGTTCAAGGGGCGCAACGCCCTGCTCATGCTGGTGATCGGCACCATGATGGTGCCGCCGCAGCTCGCCGTCGTGCCGCTGTTCATGATGATGGCCGACCTGGGCTGGTCCCAGCAGCTGCCCGCCGTCATCTTCCCTACGCTGGTGAGCGCGGTCGGCGTGTTCTTCATGCGGCAGTACCTGACGGAGGCGCTGCCGGACGAACTCGTCGAGGCCGGACGCGTGGACGGGGCGCACTCGCTCAGGATCTTCTGGAGCATCGTGCTGCCCATCGCGCGGCCCGCGATGGCCGTCCTTTTCATGATCACGTTCGTGCACGCGTGGAACGACTTCTTCTGGCCGTTCGTGGTCCTCGACATGACCAACCCGACGGTCCCCGTCGCGCTCACCCAGCTCAGTGCGGGCTACGTCCGCGACCAGTCGCTGATCATGGCCGGCGCGCTGCTCGGCACGCTGCCGCTGCTGGCGATGTTCGTCGTCTTCGGCCGCCAGATCGTCAGCGGCATCATGGCCGGTGCCGTCAAGGGCTGAGCCGCCCCCGCCGTATCCAGCACCCCCACCCGAAAGGACTTACGTGGTCACCGCAGCACAGCAGACCGCGTCCGCCCCGGACGCCGCCCGCACCTTCCCCAAGGGCTTCATCTGGGGCTCCGCCACCGCCTCCTACCAGATCGAGGGGGCCGCCGCGGAGGACGGCCGCACCCCGTCCATCTGGGACACCTACGCCCGCACGCCCGGCCGGGTCCGCAACGGCGACACCGGAGACATCGCCACCGACCACTACCACCGCCGCAGCGAGGACGTCGCCCTGATGGCCGAACTCGGCCTGGGCGCCTACCGCTTCTCGCTGGCCTGGCCCCGGATCCAGCCCACCGGCCGCGGCCCCGCCGTCCAGAAGGGCCTGGACTTCTACCGGCGCCTGGTGGACGAACTGCTGGAGAAGGGCATCCAGCCCGTCGCCACGCTCTACCACTGGGACCTGCCCCAGGAACTGGAGGACGCCGGCGGCTGGCCCGAACGCGCCACGGCCGAACGGTTCGCGGAGTACGCGGCCCTCGCCGCCGACGCCCTCGGCGACCGGGTGACGACCTGGACCACCCTCAACGAGCCCTGGTGCAGCGCCTTCCTCGGGTACGGCTCCGGGGTGCACGCCCCCGGCCGCACCGACCCGGTCGCCGCCCTGCGCGCCGCCCACCACCTCAACCTGGCACACGGCCTGGCCGTCCAGGCGCTGCGCGACCGGGTCCGCGCCGACGCGAAGGTGTCCGTCACCCTCAACATCCATCACGTCCGCCCGCTCACCGCCGGCGAGGGCGACGCCGACGCGGCCCGCCGGATCGACGCGCTCGCCAACCGGGTCTTCACCGGCCCCATGCTGAACGGCGCCTACCCGGAGGACCTGCTCAAGGACACCTCGGGGCTGACCGACTGGTCCTTCGTCCAGGACGGCGACCTGCGCCGGGCCCACCAGCCGCTGGACTTCCTCGGCGTCAACTACTACACGCCCACCGTCGTCTCCGAGACCGACGGCAGTGCCGCCCACACCTCCGACGGGCACGGCAACAGCCCCCACAGCCCCTGGCCGGGAGCCGACCGGGTCGCCTTCCACCAGCCGCCCGGCGACACCACCGCCATGGGCTGGGCCGTCGACCCGAGCGGCCTGTACGACCTGCTGCGCCGCCTGTCCGCCGACTTCCCGAGGATGCCGCTGGTCATCACCGAGAACGGCGCCGCCTTCGACGACTACGCCGACCCCGAGGGCCGGGTCAACGACCCCGCCCGGATCGCCTACGTACGGGGCCACCTGGCCGCCGTCCACCAGGCCATCCTGGACGGCGCGGACGTGCGCGGCTACTTCCTGTGGTCGCTGCTGGACAACTTCGAGTGGGCCCACGGCTACAGCAAGCGCTTCGGCGCCGTCTACGTGGACTACCCGACCGGCACCCGCATTCCGAAGGCGAGCGCCCGCTGGTACTCCGAGGTCGCCCGCACCGGCGTGCTGCCCGGCGCCTGACCGGGCCGGCGCGGCGCGCACGGACCGCCCCGCGAGGCGCGCCGCACCACGGCTGCGCCCCCGCCGGCCGCACGAGCGGCGAGCGGGGGCGGCCCCTGCCCGCCGCCGGGTCAGTCGAGCGGTGCGAGCGTCAGCCGGGCCTCGGCCGGGTTGCCGTCGTGCACCAGCGACTCGTGGTGGCCGACGTCGTCGAAGGCGAAGGCGTACGCCTTCCCGTCGGCCATGCGGTCGTGGACGACCCGGGCGTAGTGGTTGGTCACGGAGTCCCGGTAGAAGCCGTCCGCCGAGGCGTCGGGCTGGTTGGCGTTGCTCAGCAGCGTCGACCGGTTGAACCCGGCGCACAGCGTGCGGGAGATGGGGCCCCGCACCTGGTCGTTGGGCGCGTCGAGCAGTCGGTGGCACCCGAAGACGCTGGAGGCGTCCGGCTTGTGGAAGCTGGTGACGACCGCGCCGGAGGAGTCGGTGAAGTTCATGACGTCGCCCGACACCCGCCCGAAGTACTTCGTGTCCGGCCGGTCGCCGAAGGGCGTGACGGTGAGGGTGCTCGTCGCGTACTTCTGCCAGACCCGGTTGACGTAGTCGTCCATGACCGACGCGGGCAGTGCCCCGGTCTCCACCCCGTACAGCGGCGCCAGCGCCCTCAGCACGGTGCCGTCGGACCGGGTCTGGACCAGCCCGCCCCAGCCCGGCTGCGCCCGCAGGGCGTCGAAGACCCCTCGGTAGCCGCCCGGCTTGAGCTGTCCGGCGCTGGTCACCGAGCCGTCGGCGCGCTGCACGCCGACCGTGTAGGGCGCGGAGAACATGTCGACCTGGGTGCTGTTGAGCCACAGTCCGTCGTTGTTGAGCGTGTACTCGGACCAGTTGAAGAGGATGTCGCGGTTGGGGTCGCTCGGGTTCTGGACGGCGGGCTGGACCAGGCCGCCGGTGGTCAGCCGGAAGTCCAGCTTCTGGCCGTAGGAGAAGTAGATGCGCCCCGACAGCTTCGGGATGCGGATGGTTTTGGTCTGCCCTGCGGCCGGTCCGGGGATGGACGCGTCCGGTGCGGGGGTGGGCGGATTGCCGCCGGCGGGCCAGGGGTGGAAGGTGCCGTTCGCGTCCGCCCAGCCCTGCTGACCGGTCGTCAGCGAGGTGCCGAGGGTGTAGATGTGGACGGCGTCGCCGCGGGCGGAGTCGTTGGTGATCCTCAACGCGATGGTGTCGGGCACCGCGGCGTCCGCGGGCGGTGCGGCGCCGAACGTGAGCAGGGCACCGGTGAGGCCTGCCGCCGCGGCCGCGGCGAGCAGACGGTGTCTGAGTCGGGCGAGCACTCTCCACCTCCGTGCGGGTGTGGGGGAATTGGTCCGTACCGATTGTGAGAGCGCTCTCAGCGTTGCGCCGGGTCGCGTTCATGTCAATGCGTGCGGCGGAACGAGGAGGCTCGCCCGGTCCCGGGCCGAAGGCCGCGCGGGGGCGCCGACCCGGTGACCGGTGCCCCGCGCCGACAGCGGGCGGTGCCCGTGCGGCCGGGCGCGATCGGGGAGTACGTGCTGCGGGTCCACCCGTTCACGGCGACCTTCCTGCCGGGACACCGGCTGGTCGCGGAATGGTCCAAGGACGAACCCCTCAACCGACGAGCACGACGCGCTGCTGCCGCCGGACGCCTTCCCCCTGCCGGTGGGCCGCCCCGTCACCCACAAGATCTACCGCGACGCGGCGCACCCGTCCCGGCTCGTGCTGCCCTTCACGACGGGCCCGGCCACCGCGTAGCACCGGACCCCCGCGGCACCCCGCCGCTCCGCCCCGGGCCACAGGCAGTCCAGGACCGAGGCGGACGGCGGGAAGAGCGCCGAGGGGACGGCCCCGCGGGCGAACCACTCCCAGCGCTCGATCTTGTCGGGCTCGGTGACCCGGGGCACACCCCCCGCCCGCTCGGTGACGGCCGCGGCGGTCACCCGGGTCAGCCCGCCCACTCCGTCGACGAGCACGGCCAGCACCCGCACGTCCGCGGCCGCCGCCACCAGCCCGGTCTCCTCCGCCAGCTCCCGTGCCGCGGCCGTCTCGAAGTCCTCGCCCGCGTCGACCTTGCCGCCGGGCAGCTCCCAGCGTCCGTCGTGGCCGAGCCCCAGCAGCACCCGTCCGCCGGGATCGAGGACGGCCAGGCCGACGCCGGTGAGGCTCTGCGCGGCGGGACGGACACGTTCGGGGCGCTCGGCGCGCGGTGCGGAATCGCTCATCGGGCCATTCCACACCACGTCGGCGAACCGGACCGAACCGCCCGCCCCCGGGTCATG
>NZ_BEWC01000019.1 GCF_003112575.1 Streptomyces ardesiacus | reverse complement strand
GGAGGAGGGGCGGACGCGTCGGGCCGGCGTGTCGTCCTTCGGACTCAGTGGGACCAACGCCCACGTCATCCTCGAAGAGCCTCCGTTGGTCGAGGCCACACAAGCATCCCCGAAGAACCAGTCGGTTCCGTCGGCCTCCGTCGTCCCGTGGATCCTGTCCGCCCGGAGTGAGAAGGCGCTGCGTGAGCAGGCCGCGCGTCTCTCCTCCAGCGTGACGGATGCAGACCCGGTTGATGTGGGGTATTCGCTGGCGGTGTCGCGGTCGGGGTTTGGGTGTCGTGCGGTGGTGGTGGGTTCTGAGGTGGGGGAGTTGTTGGCGGGTGTGGTGGGGGTTGCTGATGGTGAGGTGGTGCCGGGTGTGGTGCGTGGTGTTGCTTCTGTTGCTGGTGGTGGTGGTGGGACGGGGTTTGTGTTTCCGGGGCAGGGGTCTGGGTGGGTGGGGATGGGGCGTGGGTTGTATGGGGTGTTTCCGGTGTTTGCTGAGGCGTTTGATGGGGTGTGTGGGTTGTTGGAGGGTGAGTTGGGTGGGGTGTTGCCGGTGGGGGTGGGGTTGAGGGATGTGGTGTTTGGTGAGGTGGAGCTGGAGTCTGGTGTGGGGTCTGGTGTGGGGACGGGTGTGGCGCAGGCGGGGTTGTTTGCGGTGGGTGTGGGGTTGGTGGGGTTGTTGGGTTCGTGGGGGGTGCGGCCGGATTGGGTGGTGGGTCATTCGGTGGGGGAGGTGTGTGCTGCGTGGGTGGCGGGGGTGTTGTCGTTGGAGGATGCGTGTGTGTTGGTGGGTGCGCGGGGTCGGTTGATGGAGGGTGTGGGTGCGGGTGGGGTGATGGTGGCGGTGGAGGCGTCGGAGGGTGAGGTGGTGCCGTTGTTGGGTGGGGGTGTGTGGTTGGGGGCGGTGAATGGTCCTCGGTCGGTGGTGTTGTCGGGGGTGCGGGGTGCGGTGGAGGAGGCGGTTGCGGGGTTTGTGGGGTTGGGGCGGCGGGTGCGGTGGCTGGAGGTGGCGGATGCGTTTCATTCGGGGTTGATGGATGGGGTGTTGGAGGAGTTCCGGGGTGTGGTGGAGGGGTTGGAGTTGGGTGATCCGGTGGGTGTGGGTGTGGTGTCGTCGGTGTCGGGTGGGGTGGTGGGGGCGGGGGTGATGTCGTCGCCGGGGTATTGGGTGGAGCAGATTTCGTCGGCGGTGCGGTTTGCGGATGCGGTGGGGGTGGTGGAGGCGGCGGGTGTGGTGTCGTTCGTGGAGGTGGGTCCGGGGTCGGTGTTGTCGGGGATGGTGGCCGACTCGGTGGGTGAGGGGTCGGCTGCGGTGGGTGTGCCGTTGCTGCGCAAGGGCCGGGACGAGGTGCTGTCGCTGGTCGAGGGTGTGGGCCGGCTCCACGAGCGCGGTGTCTCGGTGGACTGGGAAGCCTTCTTCGCCGGCCAGGGCGCCGAGCGGATCGACCTGCCCACCTACGCCTTCCAGCGCCGCCTCTACTGGCTGACGCCTGAGGCCCCGTCCCAGGTGGAGGCCGCGGGACTGGTGTCCCCCGGCCACCCTCTGCTCGGAGCGGCCGTGGTCGCCCCGGAGACGGGCGGAATCACCCTGACGGGGCGCCTGGCCCTGGGCACCGCACCCTGGCTGGCCGACCATCAGGTACTGGGCAACGTCGTGCTGCCCGGCACGGCGTTCGTGGAACTGGCCATCCAGGCCGGAGACCGCGTGGGCCTTCCCGTGCTGGAAGAACTGACGCTGGCGGCCCCGCTCACCCTCGCCACGGACACGGCCGTCGCTCTCCAGGTCGTCGTCGGGGAGCGGGACGAGAGCGGACGACGACCCGTCACGGTCTACTCCCGTACCGAGGGCGTACCGGACGACACACCTTGGGACCGGCACGCGACCGGAGTCCTCACCTCGGAGGACGACGGGACGGGGACGGAGTCCGGGGAACTCACCGTCTGGCCGCCGGAGAAGGCGGCACCCGTCGACATCGACGGTGCCTACGAGCGGCTCGCGGCCCTCGGGTACGACTACGGACCGGTGTTCGCCGGCCTGCGTGCGGTCTGGCACCGCGGCGAGGAACTGTTCGCCGAGGTGTCCCTTCCGGAGGACGGACCGGCCGGCACGGACGCGTTCGCCCTGCACCCCGCCCTGCTCGACGCGGCGCTGCACGCCCAGCTCCTCGGCACGGGCACCGACACGGCCGACACCGGCACCGGCACCGGACGGACCCTGCTGCCGTTCGCCTGGAACGGTGTGACCCTGCACGCCGTCGGCGCCACCTCGCTGCGCGTGCGCATAGCGCCCACCGGTGCGGACAACGGAGCCGTGTCCGTGACGCTGGCCGATGCCGACGGCGAGCCCGTGGCCTCCGTGCGGTCCCTCGCCGTACGGCCCGTGTCGCCGGAGCAGCTCGGCACCGGCCGGGGCACGGCCGCCGGCGAGTCGCTCTTCCGGCTCGACTGGAGCGTCGCCGCGACGACGGACGAGCCGGCCGACACGGCGGGCTGGGTCACGGTCGGACGGGCGGACGTCCCGGTCGGCGCGCTTCTTGGCGGCGGCGGGGAAACGGCGCGTCACGACGACGGCCTCGCCGCGCTCCTGGCGGACCTCGCGGCCGGAGCCCCCGCTCCCGAGGTGCTGATCGTCGCCGCGGACGACGGCATGCCGACGCCACACACGTCGGTGTCCTGCCCTCCCGGCATGCCGACCGGCGCACCGGCCGACGTCCGGGCCCGCACCCTGGGGGTGCTGGCACGGCTCCGGTCCTGGCTGGCCGACGAGCGGCTCGCCGCGACCCGGCTGGTCGTGCTGACCCGCAACGCCGTCGAAGCGGGCGACACCACGGTGGACCCGGCGGAAGCCGCGGTATGGGGCCTGGTACGCGCCGCGCAGGCCGAGCACCCCGGACGCATCGTGATCGCGGACATCGATCACGACATCGCGGACATCGATCACGACGAGGCGTCCCGGCGGTCGCTCACGGCAGCCATCGCCTCGGGAGAGCCCGAGCTGGCCCTGCGGGCGGGGAAGACCCTCGTGCCTCGTCTGGTCCCCGCCGCGGCCCCGGCGCCCCCGGCGTCCGGCGCCTGGGACCCCTCCGGCACCGTGCTGATCACCGGTGGCACCGGTGGTCTCGGCGCCCTGCTCGCCCGGCACCTAGTCGGTGAACACGGCGTACGCCACCTGGTGCTGGCCGGCCGCAGGGGCATCGAGGCGGCGGGCGCCCGCGACCTGGTGGCGGAGCTGACGGCACAGGCCCCGGTCGACGTACGCGTGGCCGCCTGCGACGTCGCCGACCGCGAGGCGCTGGCCGCGCTGCTGGACTCGATCCCGGCAGCGCACCCGCTCACCGCGGTCGTGCACGCGGCAGGCGTCGTCGACAACGCCCTCGTCGGCTCACTGACCGACGAGCAGGTCGAGACGGTACTCCGGCCCAAGGCCGACGGCGCCCACCACCTGCACGAACTGACGGCGGGCATGGACCTGTCGGCGTTCGTTCTCTTCTCCTCCGCCGCCGGTTACCTCATCGGCGCCGGACAAGGGGGCTACGCCGCGGCGAACACGTTCCTCGACGGTCTGGCTCAGCACCGCAGGGCTCAGGGACTGCCCGCGTTGTCCCTGGCCTGGGGGCTCTGGGCGGAGAGCGACGGGATGGCGGCCCGCCTCGACAGGGCGGGACGCGAACGCCTCGACCGGCTCGGCCTGCCGCCGCTGGCCACGGCGGACGCCCTCGCTCTGTTCGACGCGGCCCTCGCCGCCGACGCGGCCACGCTGGTGCCCGTACGGCTCGATGTGCCGGTCCTGCGGGCCCGCGGCGGTCAACTGCCGCCGGTGCTGCGGGGCTTCGCCCGAGGCCCTGCCGTCCGGCGCTCCGCGGGGGCGGCCGGGCGGGCGCAGGAGGGCCCGGACCTCGCCGAGCGGCTGTCCGGACTGTCCCCCGCCGAGCAGGACAGGACCCTCACGGAACTCGTCGGACGGCACGTCGCGGAGGTCCTCGGATACGGGTCGGCCGACGCCATGGAACCCGGCAGGTCCTTCACGGACCTGGGCTTCGACTCCCTGGCGGCGGTCGAACTGCGCAACGCGCTCGCGACGGCGACCGGCCTCAAGCTGCCGGCCACCCTCGTCTTCGACCACCCTGACGCGGAAGCCCTGGTCCGCCATCTGCGGGCCGAGCTGGTATCCGCACCACTGGGACCGGTCGAGGCGGTCCTCGCCGAGGCCGACCAACTGGAGGCCGCGCTCCTCGCGCTGTCCGCCCAGAACGGCGCACCCGGCGGTGACGGCACGAGCGGCCCGGCGGCGGACCCGGCCGCCCTCGCGCGGATCACGGCCCGCCTGGAGGCGCTGCAGCGCAAGTGGCACACGGTCCAGGGACCGGAGCCGGAACACGAGGCGGAGCAGGACCTCGACATCGTCACCGACGACGAGCTCTTCGCGGCGCTGGACCGGGAGTTGGGACCGCACGCCGACGGGCCGTCCGACGTCGCCGACCGCACGCGATCAGCACCAGAGACAGGGCCGGGAACGGCTTCGGAACGGGGGGACCGCCGATGACGGGCGAGGAACGGCTGCGGGACTATCTCAAGCGCGCCACCGCCGACCTGCGGCACACCAAGCAGCGCCTGCGGGACGTGGAGGCGAGGGCCCACGAGCCCGTCGCCGTCGTCGCCATGGGATGCCGGTACCCGGGCGATGTGCAGACCCCGGAGGACCTGTGGCGTCTGGTCGCCGACGGCACCGACGCCATCAGCGGGTTCCCCGTCGACCGCGGCTGGGACACCGAGGGGATCTACGACCCCACCCCCGGCCGCCCCGGCAAGACCTACGTGCGGCACGGCGGATTCCTGCACGACGCCGCCGAGTTCGACGCCGCCTTCTTCGGGATCAGCCCGCGCGAGGCACTGCGGGCGGACCCGCAGGAACGGCTCCTCCTCGAAGTGGCGTGGGAGACGATCGAGCGCGCCGGCATCGACCCGGGCAGCCTCAAAGGCACGGCCACGGGGGTGTTCGCCGGCCTCATGTACCACGACTACGCCGGCGGCAGCCCCGGCGGCGCCTTCGCCTCCGGGCACATCGCCTACACGCTCGGTCTCGAGGGCCCCGCCTACACCGTGGACACGGCGTGCTCGTCGTCCCTGGTCGCGCTGCACCTGGCCTGCCAGTCGCTGCGCAAGGGCGAGAGCGACCTCGCTCTCGCCGGCGGGGCCGCCGTGATGGGCACGCCCGAGATGTTCGTGGACTTCAGCCGCCAGCGGGGCCTGGCACCCGACGGCCGGGCCAAGTCGTTCGCCGAGGCGGCGGACGGCACCAACTGGTCCGAAGGCGTCGGCCTGCTCCTGCTGGAACGGCTCTCCGACGCCGTACGCAACGGCCACCCCGTGCTGGCCGTCGTGCGGGGCTCCGCGGTCAGCCAGGACGGCGCCAGCAACGGCATCTCGGCGCCCAACGGGCCCGCGCAGCAGCGGGTGATCCGGCTGGCTCTCGCGGACGCCGGGCTCGACACCGCGGACGTGGACGCCGTGGAGGCACACGGCACGGGAACCACGCTCGGCGACCCCATCGAGGCGCAGGCGCTCATCGCCACGTACGGGCAGGGACGCACCGAGGACCGGCCGCTGTGGCTCGGTTCCGTCAAGTCCAACATCGGCCACCCGCAGGCCGCGGCCGGAGCGGCGGCCGTCATCAAGATGGTGATGGCCACCCGGCACGGAATCCTGCCGAAGACCCTGCACGTGGACGAACCGACGCGGCACGTCGACTGGTCCGCCGGGCAGGTGCGGCTGCTCACGGAGCCGGTCCACTGGCCCGACACCGGCCGGCCGCGGCGCTCCGCCGTGTCCTCCTTCGGCATCAGCGGCACCAACGTGCACGTCGTCATCGAGCAGGCGCCCCAGGACGCCCACCCGCGGACACCGGACGACCGGGTGCCGGACGACGGGGCGTCCGCCGGTACGGCCGTCGCCTGGCCCCTGTCGGCGAAGACCCCGGACGCGCTGACCGCCCAGGCCGACCGCCTCGCGACGTATCTGGAGGAGAACCCGGGGCGCTCGCCCGCAGGCGTCGCGCGGACCCTGGCCACCGGCCGTTCGCCCTTCGCCCACCGGGCCGTCGTCGTCGGCGGCGACCGGGACGAACTGGTCGCCGGCCTGCGTGCCCTGGCAGCCGGGACGCCCCCGGCGTCGGTGCCCACCGGCCGTGCCGACGTGCGCGGCAGGACCGTGTTCGTCTTCCCCGGACAGGGCTCGCAGTGGACGGGGATGGCCACGGAACTGCTGGCCGGCGCACCGGCCTTCGCCCAGCGGTTCACGGACTGCGAGAAGGCGCTCGCCCCCTACCTGGACTGGTCGCCGGGCGAGGTGCTGCGCGGCGCACCGGACAGCCCCGCGATGGACCGCGTCGACGTCGTACAGCCCCTGCTGTGGGCGGTGATGGTGTCCCTCGCGGCGCTGTGGCAGGAGTACGGCGTCCACCCCGACGCCGTCGTCGGCCACTCGCAGGGCGAGATCGCCGCCGCCTGTGTCAGCGGTGCGCTGTCACTCGAGGACGGCGCACGCGTGGTCGCCCTGCGCAGCCGGGCCATCGCCCGCGGGCTCGCCGGGCCCGGCGGCATGGCCTCGGTGGCGCTGCCCGCCGCCGAACTGCGCGCACGCCTCGCCCGGCGGCCGGACGAGCTGTCCGTCGCCGCCGTCAACGGAGCCCGCTCCACGGCCGTCTCCGGGGACGCGGACGCGCTCGACGCGCTGCTCGACGAACTCCGCGCCGAGAAGGTGCGGGCCCGCCGGATACCCGTGGACTACGCCTCGCACTCCGCGCAGGTCGCCCGGATCGAGGAGCAGCTGCTGCGCGACCTGGCCCCGCTGACACCCGGCCGGGGCACGGTCCCCATGCTGTCCACCGTGACCGGCGAGTTCGTGGCCGACGGACAGCTCGACGCCGCCTACTGGTACGCCAACCTGCGCCACACCGTCGAATTCGCCTCCGCGGTGGACCGGTTGGCCGCGCAGGGGCACACCACGTACATCGAGGTCAGCCCCCATCCCGTACTGACCATGAGCGTGCAGGAGACCCTGGACGCGGTCGCGGACCGCGCGCAAGCGGCGACCTCGGCGGACACCGTCGTCGTGGGCACCCTGCGCCGGGACGAAGGCGGGCTGCCGAGGATGCTCACCGCGCTCGGCGAGCTCCATGTGCGGGGCGTGCCCCAGCGCTGGCCCGACCTGCACCCCCAGGCCGAACCGGCCGACCTGCCCACCTACGCCTTCCAGCGCCGTCGCTACTGGGCGCAGGCCCCGGACACCGACCGCGCCGCGGCGGCCACGCCGGACACCGCACCGGACGCGGCGTTCTGGAACGAGGTGGAGTCCGGCGACGCGGACTCGCTGGCCCGGCTGATCGGGGCCGACGCCGCACCGCTGCGGGACGTGGTGCCCGCGCTCGCCGCGTGGCGCCGTGCCCGCCTCGCCGCAGCCACCGTCGACTCCTGGCGCTACCGCATGACCTGGCAGCCGGTCACGGCCCCCGCCGACGCCATCCCGTCCGGCACCTGGCTCGCCGTCGTGCCCGCACCACCCGCGGACGACTCCGGTCCCCACACGGGCCTGCCGCGCACCGTCCTCGACGGACTGCGCGCCCACGGCCCCCGGCTCGTCACCGTCGAGGTGCCCGACGACGCGGACCGGGCCGATCTCGCCGAGCGCATACGCGCCGCGCTGCCGGGCGAGCCGCCCGACCGCGTCGTGTCCCTGCTGTCGCTGGACACCCGCACGCACCCCGCACACCCCGCGCTCGCGCGGGCCACCACCGCCACCGTCACCCTCGTACAGGCACTCGCGGACCTCGGGCACACCGCCCCCCTGTGGTGCCTGACCAGCGGTGCCGTCGCCGTCGACAGCCACGACGAGCCGCCCGTGCCCGAGCGTGCCGCCGTCTGGGGCCTGGGCACCGTCCTGGCTCTCGACCACCCGCTGACCTGGGGCGGCATCGCCGACCTGCCGGCCGGCGCCGACGTGCGCACGGTGCGGCTGCTCTGCTCCCGCCTGGACGCCTCCGGAACCCGGGGCGAGGACCAACTGGCCTTCCGCCCCTCCGGCGTCTACGCCCGGCGCCTGACGCGCGCACCGCTCGGCGACCGGGAGCCGGTACGCGCGTGGCGGCCGCGCGGCACCGTGCTCGTCACCGGCGGCACCGGCGCGATCGGCGGACACGTGGCACGGTGGCTCGCCCGGTCCGGCGCCGCCCATGTCGTCCTCGCCGGGCGGCGCGGACGCACGGCCGACGGCATCGCCGGCCTGGAGGCCGAGCTCGTCGCGCTCGGCACCGAGGTCACGGTCGCGGCCTGTGACGCCGCCGACCGCGACGACCTCGCCCGGCTCCTCGACGGTCTGCCCGCCGACCAGCCGCTCACCGCCGTCGTGCACGCCGCCGGTGTACTGGGGGAGGGCAAGCCCGTCACCGAGACCACGCTCGAGGAGTTCGCCGCGATCACCCGTGCCAAGACCGCGGGCGCCGAACACCTCGACGCGCTGCTCGCCGACCGTCCGCTGGACGCGTTCGTCCTGTTCTCCTCGGGTGCCGCGGTCTGGGGCACGGCCGGGCAGACCGCGTACGCCAGTGCCAACGCCCACCTCGACGCCCTGGCCCAGCGCCGCCGCGCCCGCGGGCTGACCGCGACCTCGGTGGCCTGGGGACCCTGGGGCGGCGGCGGCATGGTCGGTGACGACGCGGCCGGACACCTCCGCTCGCTCGGCCTGCCGCAACTGCCGCCGTCCCTCGCGATCGAGGCGCTGCAGAAGGCCCTCGACCACGACGAGAGCGGCCTCGTCGTCGCCGACATCGACTGGGGGCGCTTCCTGCCCGTCTACACCCTCGCCAGGCGGCGCCCGCTCCTGGACGCGCTGCCCGAGCTGCAGACGCTCCCCGACCCGGCCGCCGCGACACCGGCCGACGACCCGGACGGCACCGACGGCCGCGACCTCGCCGCCGAGCTGGCGGACCTGACCCCGCCGGAGCGATACCGCTCCCTGCTCGCACTGGTACGCCGGCAGGTGGCCGCACTGCTCGGGTTCGACGGGCCCGCCGCGGTCGACGCCCGGCTCGCCTTCAAGGAACTCGGCTTCGAGTCGGTCACCGCCGTCGACCTGCGCAACCGGCTCGGCGCGGCCACCGGTCTGAGACTGCCCGCCACGCTCGTCTTCGACCACTCCACACCGCAGGCGCTCGCCCAGCACCTCTGCGACGAACTCGTCGGCCACGCCCCGGCGACGGAGCCCGACGAGCCGGTCCTGGCGCAGGTGGCCCGCCTGGAGGCGGCGGTGGCCGCGCTGCCGCCGGACGACACCTCCCGCGCCGGCCTCACGGCCCGGCTGCGCGCCCTGCTGAACACGCTCGACCACACCGTTCCCGGTCCACGGGGGACACCGGATGTGGAAGTCGCCGAACAGCTTCACACGGCAACCGTGGACGACGTCTTCGCCTTCATCGACAGAGAATTCGGGGGATCCTGATGGGAGTCCGTGACAGCCGGACGGAACACGGGGCCGACGGTGCCAGCGACGAGGGCGCGGACCGGACCGGCCAGGCCGACCAGGACAGGCTCCTCGGCTATCTCAAGCGGGTCACCGCCGAACTCCACCAGACCCGGCAGCGGCTGCACGAGGCGGGCGAGGACGAGCGGGAACCCGTCGCCATCGTCGCCATGAGCTGCCGCTACCCCGGCGGCGTACGCTCCCCCGAAGACCTGTGGCGCCTCGTCGCGGACGGCACCGACGCCATCGGGCCCGCCCCCACGGACCGTGGCTGGGACCTCGGTGCCCTGCTCGACACCGACCCGGACGGCACCGGCACCGGCACCGGCTTCACCGGCGAAGGCGGCTTCGTCCACGACGCCGGCGCGTTCGACGCCGGACTGTTCGGCATGTCACCGCGCGAGGCCCTGGCCACCGACCCGCAACAGCGGATCCTGCTCGAACTGGCCTGGGAGACCTTCGAACGCGCGGGCCTCGCCCCCGACGCGCTGCGCGGACGCGACGTCGGCGTCTTCGTCGGCACCGGCGGCCAGGACTACTACGACGACCTCGACGCGGACGCCGTCTCCGACGTCGTGGACGGATACCTCAGCACCGGCACCTCGGCCGCCGTGCTCTCGGGCCGGCTGTCCTACACGTTCGGGCTCGAGGGCCCCGCCCTCAGTGTCGACACCGCCTGCTCCTCCTCCCTGGTCGCCACCCACCTCGCCGCGCAGGCCCTTCGCCGCAAGGAATGCTCGCTCGCCCTCGCGGGCGGCGCCATGGTGATGTCCACGCCCACGCCGTTCGTCGCGTTCGGCAAGCAGCGCGGTCTGGCCCCCGACGGCCGCTGCAAGCCCTTCGCCGAGCAGGCCGACGGCACCGGCTGGTCCGAGGGCGCGGGCCTCCTGCTCCTGGAACGCCTCTCCGACGCCCGGCGCAACGGACACCGCGTGCTCGCCGTCATCCGCGGCTCCGCCGTCAACCAGGACGGCGCGTCGAACGGTCTGTCGGCCCCCAGCGGCCCCGCCCAGCAGCGGGTCATCCGCCAGGCCCTGGCCGCCGCCGGGCTGTCCGCCTCCGAAGTGGACGCCGTGGAGGCACACGGCACCGGAACCACGCTGGGCGACCCCATCGAGGCGCACGCCCTCCTCGCCACCTACGGCCAGGACCGGCCCGCGGACCGGCCGCTGTGGCTCGGCTCCATCAAGTCGAACATCGGACACGCCCAGTCGGCCGCCGGTGTCAGCGGCATCATCAAGATGGTCCAGGCCCTGCGGCACGACACCCTCCCGCGCACCCTCCACGCCGCCGAGCCCTCCTCGCACATCGACTGGTCCGCGGGCCGGGTGCGGCTCCTCGACGAGGCGCGGCCGTGGCCCCGGTCCGCGACACCGCGCCGCGCCGGCGTGTCGTCGTTCGGGATCAGCGGCACCAACGTCCACCTGATCCTGGAAGAAGCACCCGCCCCGGACCCGGAGCCCGCCACCGGCGACGGCCCGGACCGGGGAAGGGCCGGCGCACCGGACGGCGTCCCCGTGCCGCTGGTCGTCTCCGGACGCGGCGCCGAGGCACTGCGCGCCCAGGCGGCACGGCTGCTCGAACACGCCGAGCACGCCGAGCACGGCGAACACGCCGAGCACGCCGAGCACGGCACGCACGACGGGGACGTCGACACCGCGCTCGTCGACACCGCCTACTCGCTGGCGACCGGCCGCGCATCCCTCGACCACCGTGCCGTCGTCCTCGCCACGGACCGCACGACGGCGCGGCGCGGCCTCGCGGCCCTCTCCGCGGGCGACAGCGCCCCGAACACCTTCAGCGGCACCGCGACGAACGGGCTCACCGCCTTCCTCTTCACCGGCCAGGGCTCCCAGCGTCCCGGCATGGGAGAGGAGCTGTACGCCGCGTACCCCGCGTACGCCGAAGCCCTCGACACGGTGTGCGAGGCGTTCGACGGACTGCTCGGACGGCCACTGCGCGAGGTACTGACCGCTCGCCCCGGGACCCCCGAGGCGGCGCTCCTCGACGAGACCGAGTACACCCAGGCCGCGCTGTTCGCCGTGGAGGTCGCGCTCTTCCGGCTGCTGGAATCGTGGTCCCTGCTGCCGGACTTCGTGGCCGGTCACTCGATCGGCGAACTGGCGGCCGCGCACGTCGCCGGAGTGTTCTCGCTCGCCGACGCCTGCACCCTGGTGGCCGCCCGAGGCCGGCTCATGCAGGCGCTGCCCGCGGGCGGAGCCATGGTGGCGGTCCGGGCCACCGAGGAGGAGACCGCCACACTGCTGCACGGCAGGACGGACGTCGCGGTCGCCGCGGTCAACGGGCCCCGGTCCGTGGTGATCTCCGGCGCCGAGGAAGCGGTCCTGGAGGTGGCCGCACTCCTGGAGGAGCGCGGCAGCAGCACCCGGCGGCTGCGGGTCTCGCACGCCTTCCACTCGCCGCTGATGGACGCGATGACGGCCGACTTCCGCAAGGTCGCGGACTCGGTGGAGTACCGGGCGCCGCACATTCCGCTCGTATCGACACTGACCGGCCGCCGGGCCACGGCCGCCGAACTGTGCTCCGCCGACTACTGGGTCCGCCACGCCCGCGAGACCGTGCGCCACCACGACGCCGTGCGCAGCCTCGCCGACGAGGAGGTCACCAGGTTCGTCGAGCTGGGCCCCGACGGCGTCCTCAGCGCCATGGCGGAAGAGACCGACACGAGCGGGCCCGCGCACGACGCCCCCGCCGCCGGTCCTGCCGTGCTCCGGGTCCCGCTGCTGCGCGCCGGACGGCCCGGGACCGCCACCCTCCTGAGCGCGCTCGCGCGGATGTACGTCAGCGGCCTCGCGCCCGACTGGGAGGCGGTGTTCGCCGGTCTCGGTGCCCGCCGGACCGATCTGCCCACCTACGCCTTCCGGCACCGCCGCTACTGGCTGGACGAGCGGGCCGCGGGCCGGGGCCCGGCAGCGGTCGGGCTCGACCCCGCCGACCATCCGCTGCTCGGGGCGCTCACCGTGCTCGCGGACGAGGGCGGAGCGGTACTGACCGGACGCCTGTCCACCACGACACGCGGCTGGCTGGCCGAGCACCGGGTCCACGGCGCCGCGGTGCTCCCGGGGACGGCCTTCGTGGACCTGGCGCTGTGGGCCGGCGAGCAGGTGGGCCACCCCCACGTCGACGAGCTGACACTCCTCGCCCCCCTGCCGGTGCCGGCCGGTGACGGCATACGCATCCAGGTCGTCGTGGGCGCCGCCGACGACGCGGGCGCCCGGTCGTTCGGCGTCTACTCCCGCGCGGACGACGCCCCGGGCCAGGAGTCCGGCACCCCGGAGTGGACCCACCACGCCGGCGGTGTGCTCACCGGCCGTCCCGAGGACCACGCCCGACTCGACCCGGCACCGTGGCCGCCCTCCGGCGCGCGGCCGGTAGCCCTCGACGACCTGTATCCCCGGCTGGCGGCCGCGGGCCTGGACTACGGTCCGTCCTTCCACGGCCTGCGGGCGGTCTGGCAGCACGGGGAGGACGTCCTCGCCGAGGTGGCACTGCCCGCGGAAGCCGGCCACGACAGTGCCCGGCACGCCCTGCATCCGGCGGTGCTCGACGCCGCGACCCACGCGCTCGCCGCCTCCCTCGGGACCGACGCCACCTCTTCCGGTTCCGCGGGCACCCCGACGGGCGCCGCCGCACCCGGGCGGCTGCCCTTCACCTGGTCCGGCGTCTCGCTGTACTCCCGGGGCGCCTCGATGCTGCGGGTGCGGTTCACGCCGACCACCGCCGACGCCTACACGGCCGACATCGCGGACAGCACCGGATCCCCGGTGGCCCGGATCGACTCCGTCACCTTCCGGGCGGCCGGAACCGACGAGCGGCTGCCGGTCTTCCGCATGGACTGGGTCCCCGCCGCGGGACAGGACGGCGCGGGGCGTGACACGGCCGCGTCCGCCGACGGGCTGGACCACACGGTACGGATCCTGCCCGCGGGCGGCCCGCCGGCGGACGGACAGGACACCTTCGAGGCCGTCCGCGCGACCCTGCACACGACCCTCGCCGCTCTGCAGGAACACCTGAACGCGCCCTCCGAGGACCAGCCCCGGCTCGTCGTGGTGACCACCGGCGCGACGGCGGGCGACGCGGCGACGGAGATCGACCTGGCCGGTGCGGCCGTGCACGGCCTGGTGCGCTCCGCCCAGACCGAACACCCCGGCCGGCTGGTCCTGCTGGACCTGGAAAGCGGCACCGATGCCGCGGACGCCGCCGCGTTCCTCCCCGCCCTGCTGGACTCCGGCGAACCGCAGGCCGCCGTTCGCGAGGGCACACTGCACGTCGCGCGGCTCAGCCGCGTGAGCACCGGATCCGAGGACGCCGGCGCCGCGTTCCCGCCCCACGGCACCGTCCTGGTCACCGGCGCTTCCGGCGCCCTCGGCGGCGCGGTCGCCCACCACCTGGTGACCACGCACGGCGTAAACAGCCTGCTCCTGCTCAGCCGCACCGGCGAGGCGGACCCCCGGCTGGCCGCGCTGGCGACGCGACTGCGCGAACTCGGCGCCGTGGTGACCACCGCCGCCTGCGACGTCGCCGACCGCGACCAGCTCGCCGCCGCCCTCGCGACCGTGCCCGCCGACCGGCCCCTGACCGGAGTCGTCCACGCCGCGGGCGTGCTGGACGACGGCGTCGTGTCGTCCCTGACCCCGGAACGGGTCGACACCGTACTGCCGCCGAAGGTGGCCGGCGCCCTGCACCTGGACGAGCTGACCCGCGACGCGGACCTCACCGCCTTCGTGCTGTTCTCCTCCGTCTCCGGCATCCTCGGCGCTCCCGGGCAGGCCAACTACGCGGCCGCGAACACGTTCCTGGACGCCCTCGCCGCGCGCCGCCGCGCCCAGGGCCGGCCCGCGCTCTCGCTCGCCTGGGGCCCCTGGCTCGCCGACACGGCACCGGTCGGGGAGGGCGACGGCACGACGGCCGTGCACGGAATGACCGCGGGGCTCGGCGACACCTATCGCGCCCGGATGACGCGCAGCGGCGTGCGCCCGCTGTCCGCTGCCGAGGGCCTGGGCCTCTTCGACGCCGCGCTCCGCGCGACGGAACCCACGGTGATACCCGCCGGCCTCGGCGCCGCGCATCTCCGCGGCCCTGCGGCCCGCGACGCGCGCCGCCCGGTGAAGGGCGGGACCGCCTCGACCGGTTCGACGTCGGGCGTGCCGTACGCGGACCGGCTGCGCGGCCTGCCCGAGTCCGAACAGCACACCATGCTCCTCGACCTGGTCCGGGGTCACGTGGCGGCGGTCCTCGGTCACGACTCCCCGCTGGCCGTCGAGCCCGACCGCGGCTTCCACGAACTGGGCTTCGACTCCTTGACGGCCGTGGAACTGCGCAACGGCCTCGCGACCGCCACCGGTGTCCGGCTGCCCGCCACTCTCGTCTTCGACCATCCGACCGTCACGGCTCTCGTCCGTCACCTGCAGGAGGAACTCGTCGGGACCGCCGAGGGACCGGTCTCCTCGGTGCCCTCGTCCCCGGCCACCCATGACGAGCCCATCGCGATCGTCGGCATGGGCTGCCGCTTCCCCGGCGGGGTCGACTCGCCCGAGGGCCTGTGGCGGCTGGTCTCCGAAGGCACGGACGCCATCGGGGAGTTCCCCGAGGACCGCGGCTGGGACATCGACGGCTTGTACGACCCCGAGGGCGTGCGTCCCGGGTCGACCTACGTACGCCACGGCGGATTCCTGAAGGACGCGGCCGACTTCGACGCCGACTTCTTCGGCATCAGCCCCAACGAGGCCCTGACGATGGATCCGCAGCAGCGGTTGTTGCTGGAGTCGTCGTGGGAGGCGTTGGAGCGGGCGGGGATCGTTCCGGGTTCGCTGCGGGGGAGCGCGACGGGCGTCTTCGCCGGCGTCCAATACCACGACTACGTGGGCAGCAACAGCACCGGCGCGGTCGTCTCGGGGCGGGTGGCGTATGCGTTGGGGTTGGAGGGGCCGGCGGTGAGTGTGGATACGGCGTGTTCGTCGTCGTTGGTGGGGTTGCATTTGGCGGTGCAGTCGTTGCGGCGGGGTGAGTGTTCGTTGGCGTTGGCGGGTGGGGTGACGGTGATGGCGACGCCGGAGACGTTTGTGGAGTTTTCGCGTCAGCGGGGGTTGTCGGTGGATGGGCGGTGTCGGTCGTTTGGTGCGGGTGCGGGGGGGACGGGGTGGTCTGAGGGTGTGGGTGTGTTGGTGGTGGAGCGGTTGTCGGATGCGCGGCGGTTGGGGCATGAGGTGTTGGCGGTGGTGGCTGGTTCTGCGGTGAATCAGGATGGTGCGTCGAATGGGTTGACGGCGCCGAATGGTCCGTCGCAGCAGCGGGTGATTCGTGCGGCGTTGGCGGATGCGGGTGTGTCGGCGGTGGATGTGGATGTGGTGGAGGCGCATGGGACGGGGACGGTGCTGGGGGATCCGATCGAGGCTCAGGCGCTGATAGCGGCGTATGGGCAGGGTCGTGGTGAGGGTCGTCCGTTGTGGCTGGGGTCGGTGAAGTCGAATATTGGTCATGCGCAGGCGGCTTCGGGTGTTGCTGGTGTGATCAAGATGGTGGGGGCGTTGCGGCATGGGGTGTTGCCGCGGACGTTGCATGCGGAGGTGCCGTCGGCGCAGGTGGACTGGTCGGCGGGTGCGGTGGAGTTGTTGCAGGAGCAGCGGGAGTGGAGTGCGCAGGAGGGGCGGACGCGTCGGGCCGGCGTGTCGTCCTTCGGTGTGAGCGGCACCAACGCCCACGTCATCCTCGAAGAGGCGCCCGGGCGGGACGTGCCCGAAGTGCCGGAGCCGCACGACGAACTCCCCGCTCCGCGACGGAACGTGGTGCCCTGGGTGCTGTCCGGGCGGACCGAGGAAGCGCTGGCCGCCCAGGCCGAGCGGCTGCTCACCAGGGTCGACGACGCCTGGGACCTGGACCCGGTTGATGTGGGGTATTCGCTGGCGGTGTCGCGGTCGGGGTTTGGGTGTCGTGCGGTGGTGGTGGGTTCTGAGGTGGGGGAGTTGTTGGCGGGTGTGGTGGGGGTTGCTGATGGTGAGGTGGTGCCGGGTGTGGTGCGTGGTGTTGCTTCTGTTGCTGGTGGTGGGACGGGGTTTGTGTTTCCGGGGCAGGGGTCTGGGTGGGTGGGGATGGGGCGTGGGTTGTATGGGGTGTTTCCGGTGTTTGCTGAGGCGTTTGATGGGGTGTGTGGGTTGTTGGAGGGTGAGTTGGGTGGGGTGTTGCCGGTGGGGGTGGGGTTGAGGGATGTGGTGTTTGGTGAGGTGGAGCTGGAGTCTGGTGTGGGGTCTGGTGTGGGGACGGGTGTGGCGCAGGCGGGGTTGTTTGCGGTGGGTGTGGGGTTGGTGGGGTTGTTGGGTTCGTGGGGGGTGCGGCCGGATGGGGTGGTGGG
>NZ_BEWC01000018.1 GCF_003112575.1 Streptomyces ardesiacus | reverse complement strand
CTAGGCAGTTTCGTTTGGGTCAGCCGGTCGTTGGTCCGTGTGTGCCGTTGACTGATGCGCAGTGGGCGCGGATCGAGCCGTTGCTCCCGGACCGGACGCCGAAGCGGGGTGGCCGCTGGCGGGACCACCGTGAAGTGATCGACGCGATCGCCTACAAGTTCCAGACCGGCACGCAGTGGGTGCACCTGCCGGAGAAGTACGGCAACTGGCGAGGCGTCTACAACCGGCTGCGGATGTGGGCCGTCGACGGCACCTGGGAGCGGGTCTTCACCGCCCTGGTGGCCCAGGCCGACGCGGACGAGGACCTCAACTGGGCCGTCTCGGTCGACTCCACGATCGTGCGGGCCCACCAGCACGCGGCCGGAGCCCGCAAAAAGGGGCCCCGGCCGGCGAGCCGGACGACCGTGCCATCGGCCGGTCCCGCGGCGGACTGACCACGAAGATCCATCTCGCGGCCGACGGCCGCTGCCGGCCGCTGGCGTTCGCTCTCACCGCAGGCCAGGCCGGTGACGCACCTGCCTTCACCGAGATCATGGCCCGCCTGCGCGTTCCCCGTCGGCGAGGCCGGCCTCGCACCAGGCCGGACGTGGTCCTGGCCGACAAGGCGTACTCATCCCGCGCGATCCGCGAGCACCTACGCAAGCGCGGCATCCGGGCCGTGATCCCTGTCCCCGCAGACCAGCGCAGCCACCGGCTTCGTCGAGGCAGTCGAGGCGGCAGGCCACCGGCCTTCGACCGTGAGACCTACAAGCAGCGCAACACCGTCGAGCGGTGCATCAACCGCCTGAAGCAGTGGCGCGGCATCGCCACCCGCTACGAGAAGACCGCCACCATCTACCTCGCCGGACTCCACATCGCGGGCATCTTCCTCTGGTCCGCCCGATGATCCAAACGAAACTGCCTAGATGTTGCGCGGCCCGCAGGACCGTCCTCGTGTCCGCGCAGGTCACCGCGCCGTTCTGCCATGGTCGGATCGCTGACATCCCCGTTGCGGCTGCTTTGCCCATGTCCCTTGGCTGGAGTGAAGGAGGAAGGGACGGGCGGTGCGGCCGCGGCCGGGGACCGGGGCGCGCTCAGCCGGTTGCGCGTCGGCCGGGCCGCCGCGCCGCGCCGCCGTCAGCGCTGCGGCGTCAGGCGAACATCGGCGGGGGCGAGGTCCGGCTGCGGGCGATGCCAGTGTGCGGGGGGACGGTCCCAGCCGCCCCGGCCGCGTGGGGGCGGCGGGGCGCGGTGCGGGGTGAGCCGTGCGGCGCGTGGTCAGTCGTCGGAGCTCAGGCCGCTGGCGCGGGCGATGCCGTCCAGCTCGCTGTAGAGGGCCTGCTGCTCGGTGACGAAGTGACGGTGCTTTTCGCGCAATTCCTGCAGTTTCGCCGGGTCGTCGGCGGCGGAGGCTTCCACGATGGCGAAGCCGGGGCTGCCGTTGGGGCCGGGCATCTCCACGAGTCGGTGGTCCATGCGGCCGGTCAGGAGAATCGCCAGGACCGTCGCGTACTCCTGCTGAACCTCATCGGTGAACTGTGAGGCGTCACTGACAGGGCCGGCCTGATGGCCCTCGGCTATCAGGTGCGCTGTCTCGTGCACGGCCTTGGCCAGGACGTCGTACTGCTCGGGGTCCATGCGGGTCTTGAGTCTCCATGTAGAGGGAGACGTTGTCGATCCTGCCGTCGTCCGAGCCGGAGTCGTTCGCGTCGTTCATCTCGACAGCCTGGCCCGGGAAGGCGGCAGGCGTCCAGGCCCGTACGCGGGGCAGCGCAGAGCGGTACAAGTACAAGTACCGGTATGGCGTCCAATCGGATCCGGTAGCCAGCCGTAGTGGACTGGGCCCGTCGAAGCGCTGTACAGGCTCAGGCGGGCATCGGTGCCGGACGCAGCGACGCGAGCGGAGAACGCCGGAGTCACCTCACGCTGACCGGTTCGGCCTTGTCGGCCAGGTCGGTCAGGATGTCGCTGATGCCCTCGATCAGCAGTGAGAAGTCCTTATCGCCCAGTCCTGCCCGCACGCACTCCACGACACGGCCGGCCCATTCCACCCGCGGGGCAAGGTGCAGGGCAGCGTCCAACCGCTTGTGGGGATCGAGCTCCTGGAAGATGAAGTGCAGGAAGCCAGCGGTCATCAGGGCGCCTGGAGCGGTGTACCGCCGGTGAGCCTCCGCCGCCGCCCGGACCAGGCCTTGGGCGTTGGCCGGGTCATACGTCTTCATCGCGGTCTCGAGCAGAGCCCACGCGCCTGCCAGGCGGGCATCCATGTGCCGGCGCCGCCCTGGGACGGGCGGATTGCCGAACCGGCGCGCCACTTCCCCATGCAACTCTGCGCGATCGATGACGTCATTGAGGTCCATGCCCGTATCGCTATCCCGGCGGACAGCCGAGCGCATGAGACATAGCCGCAGGGCACGCTCCGTTCACCTCGATGGCGCAATGCCGCGAGCGGAGCGCCCGGCCGGACAGGATGCTCCCCGAGCAGGCAGCGGTGGCACGACACCGACCGCGGCACTGCCGGCACCTCAGCGCTCGGCCTGCTCACGCAGGAAGCGGCGCTCCTTAATCCGCCGACGCACCTGCCACCAGCGGGCGGTGTAGGCAAGGTCTTCCCGGCAGACGTCCAGGAACGCATCCCGGGCGGCCACCACAGCATCGGCCTGATGTTGGAAACGGTCGGCGCTCTTCTCGTTCAAGTCCAGGTCGCCGGTCGCGGCAACAAGGGTCTCCGCGGCGGCGATGACGTGCACGCTGCCGCACAGCCGAACGCCCTGCAACGCGCCGATGAGCTCGCTGCTGAGTTCCCACGCCTGGGGCAACTGGCCCAGCAACACCTTGTTCGCTGCCCGCCCGGCCTCACGCCGGAGATGGGCGAACTGGTAGGCGTAGCCGAACGAGCGGGCGGAGGCGTCCAGCAGCCGCCGGTATGCCTCTGCGCGGTCCTCGTTGCTGCCCAGCCGGGGCACGCCCGTGGGCCGGTACCGTCCGATCAGAGCGCTGGCCACGCTGCCCGTGGCCTTGATGCCGGCAGCGGCCATGCCCGGCGTTATGAAGGTCATGCCCGGTTCTACCACTCGGCGGTCCCGGCGCCGACCGGGACGCCGCAGCAGCCGGATCAGGCGAGCCGTCCCATAGGCAGTGCCGGTCAGGTTGCGCAGCAGCGCCAGGGCGTCGCCGTCGGGCACAGCCGCCAGGTCGGTCAGGTAGTGAAGCAGATGGAACGGCACAACGGCCTCCGGGACGTCGACGGAAACGGTTCTCGCCCCTTGCCGAGTCCGGGAGGCCGCCAGACAGCAGCGACGCCCGATGTTCCGAGTGAGTACGGGGGCTCTCCTGTTCAGGGTGAGCCATCGGTTTCCTGGAGTGTTAATCACCGCCCGCCGTCGCAAGAGGGAAGGCGTCTCTGACAGGGTTCGATACGCCCTCTACGCTGCCGCGCATGGCACGCACATGGACAAGACTCCACGAACACCTCGGATGCCCGCCCGGGCCTCTCACCTTCGACATGGTCCGCCAGGCTGCGGCGGACAACCTGGAGGAGACCGACGACCTGGACTGGAAGGAGATGCTTCCTCAGCCGCCCAGGGACGGCCGGTGGAACGAGTTCGCCAAGGACGTCGCCGCCATGGCCAACACCCGCGGCGGGCTGATCATCTTCGGCGTCCAGGACAAGACAACCGCCCTGGTAGGCATCGACCCCGAGCAGGTCAACCGGCAGCAGTACGCTCAGTGGATCCGCAACCATGTCCAGCCCTACCTGCCGGACCTGGACATATTCGAGCTGACCGACGGGACGAAGACCATCCTGGTCGTCGATGTGCCGGCCAGCGAGATGGCACCGCACTTCGTGTACGGCGGCGCAGCACGCGACAAGGAACAGCAGGCCGCGGTCGTCCCCTACCGGGACAACGACCACACCGCCTGGATGGCAGAGCACCAGATCGAGCGGGCCTACCGCGACCGCTTCGCCCGCGTCGGCCGGGCAGAAGAAGAGATCCAGCGCCACATCGACTTCACCATCCAGACCGTCACCGCGCACGCCCACGTGCCCTCAGCTTGGTTCATCGCGGTCTCCCGGCCCCAGCGGCCCCTGCCACGCGGGGCCTACACGATGAGCCGGGATCAGGCACGTGAGGTCTTGGAGGCTGCCATGACGCGAGCTCGCGTTCTGCACGCGAGAGAGCTGGTGCCAGGCCCCTTGGTCGGGATGGGGCCGGACATCCGGCTCAACCCGCGCCCCGGTCTGCGCCGCTGGGTGTGCAACAACCTCCAGTCACCCATGAACCGAGAGATCATCACTGAGCTGCACTACGACGGCACCGTGGTGATGGCCGCCAATCTGTCCTTCATCCGCGCGGGGGGCGAGGAGCTCCCAGGACAGGACGACGTCCTCCAAGTATCCGAGCGCTTGGTGACGGCGTGCTGCTACGACTTCATCGCCACCGCGCAGGAGCACCAGCGAAAGTTGCGCCTGGACAGCACCCTGCAACTGACTTCGCTGATCATCTCTCCAGACGGACCCAGGGCCATGGCACCGCTCACCTCGACCTGGGGAGATGGGGCGGAGGCGGAGCCGCCGTACACCCGCAGGCCCCACCATCTCCAGCCCGCTCACACCGTGCTCTCCCCTGCGGCGGCGGATGACGAAGGACGCAGCAGTGCTGACGAACTGTGCGCGGACCTGATGAGCCAGTTCGGGCTGTAGCCGAAGAGGACGCTCCGCGTGAGCGGTCGCTCCAGTCGACCAGGAGCACGAGGTTGCGACAGGGGTTGCGCCTATCTGTTGCGCTGGATGTTGCGACAGGGGTTGCGCGGCCTGCAGGACCGTCTCCATGTCCGCGCAGGTCACCACGCCGTTCCGCCATGGTCGGACTGCTGACATCCCCGTTGCGGCTGCTCTGCCCATGTCCCTCGGCTGAGTGAAGGAGGAAGAGAGGGGCGGGATGGACGGCGCGGCCGCGTCCGGGGATCGGAGCACGCTCAGCCAGTTGCGCGTCGGCTGGGGGCGCCGGGCCTCGCCGCCGGCAGCCCGGCGGCGGAGCCGGGAGCGAAGTCGCCGGCGCCCCGGTGCTGTCCTTCCGGTGCCAAGCCCCACCAAGTGGTGAGGCGGGAGAGCCCCGCCGGATGGAGGTACCGCTGTGATCGTCCGACTTCTGGGCGGTCCACTCGCCGACCGCGTACTTACGACCACCGCTGTACCGTGAGCCGGAGGCTGGCTCACGGCCGGTAACGCCGACTTGGGGCCTGACCATACCCGTGCACCGCGACACGGCGACCGGCACCGCCTGGTGGGGGTTGTCCGTGAGTCGAGAGCAGGTGTACCACTAGACTCCGATGACGCTGGCCTTTCGCCAGACGACAAAGCGCTTCGCTGGGGGAAAAGCGGCATGGCAGCAGGCATTGACGACTACCGGCGCCGGTGCTGGGATGCAGCCCTCCACGCTTTTGGGACCAGTTACATCTTTCAGAAGCGGGCCGAACGTCTGAAGCGCCACACCGATGTGCTGACTTGGGTGGGCCTCGCGGTTCCGCTACTCACCGGAGCCCTGGTAGGGACGCTCGGCAGCTACAAACTTTGGGGCGCCGCTATCGCTGCTGGGGCGGTGATTGCAGCGGCGCAGCTTGTCATCAGCCTGTGGTCCGTCGTCAGGCACTGGCCAGAGGAATTGGCGTATTCTTCTGCATCGTCCACGGCTAACGACTCGCTGGCTTCCCGGTTCGCTGCGCTCGGGGCAGACCCCCCAGGGCTCGTGGCACTGCGTGCTCAGTTCGACAAGCTCGATGTCGAAAACATCGGTAGGCGGGACAGGGACAACGAGAAGAATGTGACAGAGAAGGAGCGCCGCATGGGCATGCGCGCCGCGCTTCGGAAGTTCCAACGTCCGTGCTCAGCCTGCCACCAGGTTCCGACCACGATGGATCCGTCGAGCTGTGGTGTCTGCGGAGATTTCTAACTGCTACTAGGGGATTCAGTAGATGGACAACAAGGTTGCCGTAGCCATGCAGGGCTATATTGCCCTCACCCCAACCCAGCGTGCTGAGTTCATCAGGCTCCTCAACAACTACAACCAAGGCACCCCGGTTGTTCAGGAAGGCATCCGCAAGGATTCCCTGAGGGACTGGGTCACGAGGGTCGACCTCGGACCCACTACCCAGGTTTGCCCTCGCTGCGGTCGTTAGCCAACGGCCGCAGCAGAGTCGGACATTGGATGCAATGCCCGACATTGTCCTTGTGATTTCGCGAGTCTCACTGGGCTGGACTGTGAAACGATCAGCCGCATGGACGCTCTCGGAATCCGGAGTACCTCCGCAAGATCGCCGCAGCCGTGATCGAGTTCAAAGACGCCTTCACGGCATTTATGGAACTCCATGAGGAGACGAAGGATGCTGGCTTCGGGCGTGGCCTCTTGCCTGCGGCGGTAGCCCAGGAAGGCGTGTCGCCCGAAGTGCTCCAGGCTGCCGCAGACCGGGTGGCGCGCGCTGCTGGCCGTGCGTCGGCGGCCCCTGGCCTGACCCGGATGTACGTAGGTGTCGCCGGCTTCCCCGAGCCCGTGGATCCGATCGCAGCCTGGAAGACCGTCATCACCCCGAAGCCGTTGCTCGAACCGAGCGACGTGCTGGACTCTGCGGAGCAGATCCTGGGCCGTCTGGAGGCGCTGACGGACAAGGCGGAGGCTGAACTCCCTCCGACCACCGGAGTGGAGGCGATGCACCCCACGATCTGGGGAGCCGCCCGAAAGCTCTGGCTCGACGGCCACTTCCGCCTCGCTGTCCAAAGCGCCGCCGAGACCCTCATCTCCCAGCTGAAGACCCGCACTGGGCTGACCAACATGGACGCCACCAACGTCTACGAGAAGGTCTTCAACACCAAGAGTCCGGTGCTCACCTGGCCCGGGGACCCGAATGACCGCACAGTCAGCTCCATGCAGAACGGCCTGTCCAAGTACGCGCCCGGACTCAACATGACCGTTCGCAACACTGCCACCCACGGGCCCTCCGACGAGATGACCGCCCAGCAGGCACTGGAACGCCTCGCAGCCCTAAGCCTCCTCGCGCACTGGATCGACGAGTGCGAAGGACCGTGACACCGCTCGGGGCCAACCAGTATCTGAATGCAGCGCCCGCTGGCCCTCCATCCGTTTCTACGCCCACTCCACGCCCAGTTCCCGCAGAGCGTCCAGCTGTTCCTGGGTGAGCTTGTCCCGCCTGGAACGGACATTCGAAATCCATACGCCGAGCTTGACGGTCACCGGTTCCGCCTCGCCATCGACGGCGATGTCGTGGGTCGTTTTTTGTGCGCAGTGTGTGTGTTCTGAGCTGGGGGTTTCTCAGTTGTAGTGGTCGTCTCCTGGTGCTGATGGTGGCGCTCGCGTGGCTTAGCGGGGTCCTGCAGGTTCTTGGCCTGGGGGTGTGCAGTTTGTCTGGGTGGCATGCAGATGGATTGGGTCGCTACTTGAAACGCGCACAGGGTGTCCTTCGGGCGCGGGGTCACGTCGTGGTGCCGGAGTCTGGGGGTGGGGTCTGGCCGGTGGCGGTTCGGTGCTCGCGGAGTGCTTGGAGGATGTTGGCGTGGTGTTCGTCGGCAGGGCTGTTGCTGGTCTGGGTCTGGAGGAGGGGGTCCAGGCGTGTGTAGAGGTTGTCGAGACCGAACATCGCGTCGAGGCCAGCCAGGACACTTTCGTCGATCAGGCGGTGCGGGCGTGGCGTGGGGTGGAGGAGTTTGCCCAGGAGGGGCAGGGGTTCCCATCCGTTGTCGAGGCGTTGGCGTAGCCAGGGGCGCAGGCTGTCGGGGTGGGTGTGGCGCCACATCCAGATCAGGTCGGCGTCGGACTCGGTGAGTTCCTCAGCGGGTCTGCCTGTGGTGGGTACGAGGTGCTGGGCGATCTGCTCGGTTACGGCGTCGCGGGCCTGAAGAGACCAGTCTTCGGTGGTCTGTACTTCCTCGGAGTCGTTGTTGTCCGGGTTGGTGGCGCGGTGCAGGGTCCGGGTGGCCAGGACCGCTCCGTCGGGGGTGGCGGCCATGGCGGCCAGTACCGGGGTTCTTTGTTCGGGTGGGAGGTCGGTGAGGAGGTCCCGGGCCAGGAACTGCAGGCTCATGCCGCTGTTGACCAGGCCCATCATTTCCGGTTCGGCGGTCAGCTGCCCGTAGCTGTCTGCCATGGCCTTGAGCAGCGCAGCGGCGGGGAGGCGGATACCGGCGCTGCGGCGCTGCTCGATTCGGCGGGTGATGCGGTGGGTGTCGTCGCGGAGGCGGAGCACTAGTTCGGCCGCTTCCTCTCCAGGGGCGCCGGCGGTCAGCTGGGCCAGGGCCTGGTCGAAGGCGGCTTCGGGAAGGTCGTCGTCGGGGACGCCGAAGACCATGTACCGGTCGAAGTAGTCGGTGCTGCCGATCCCGCGGCGCTGGGCGGCGGCTTTCGTGTCGCTACCGTTGCCGAGGTCTTGCTGGACTGTTGGGAACAGCAGGGCCAGCAGGTTGAGCACGCCTTTGATGTGGTTTTCGGCCACGCCGGCTTCGCGCAGGCGGTGGCGCCAGCGTTCGGCTCGTTCGCCGGGCTGTTGTGTGCTGTGCCGCTGTGCTGGGTCGATGCTGGTGCCGGTCAGTTCGGCGCGGTGCCGTCCCAGGAGCCGGTAGACGCCGGGCTCGTTGGTGCGCAGGAAGGTGACGATGAGGAAGTCAACCAGGTCTACGTTTCCGGAGAGGGAACTGAGGGTGGCGTCGGCCTGCCCGAAGTAGCGTTTGACGGCCCGTGGCGTCTGCAGCCTGTCCTGCAGGTGCCGGAAGTAGGCCTCGGAGAAGCGTCGTTCTTCGCTTGGCGTCATGGACAGGCTGTGGGAGTCCAGCAGGGCGTTGAGGGCGCGGATACTCATGGCGGCGGCGTCGCGTTCGCGGAACGCGGGAAGGTCGAGCCGCACCTGGATGATCTTTTCCAGGAACTCGCGGGCCCTGGCCTCGCTGTTTCCCACGAGGTCGCTGCGTTGCAGGACGTCCAGCAGCGTCTGCTCGTCGAAGCTGATCAGGTAGTAGACGTTCGGGAGATGGCCCACCAGGCGCACCAGTTTGAAGACAAGGAGCAGTTCGTCGGGGGTGAGGCGGTCCAGATCGTCCATGACGACCAGGACGGGCTGCCCTGCCCGCCGAAGGGCCTCTTCGGCCTTCCGCTTGGCCGCCGAGGCGCTGGTGTCTCCGCTGATGCGGTCGCTGAAAGCCTTGATCAGGCCCTCTGAGTCGAGGCCGGCCAGCGCGGTGAGCTTGCCCAAGGGGCTGATGGCCTGCCCGAAGCCTCCGAGCGTTTTACGGACTTCTGACCAGCGCCTTCCTTTGGGGAGGGCGGCTCGGACTTCGCTGAAGAGTGCCGCGGTCAGCGTCTCCAGGTCGGAGTACAGCCATGGGTTGAGCTCCGCGATCAGCCAGTCCTCGGGGGCGTCCTGGCGCTGCAGGAGGCGTATCACCTTGCCCAGGACCGTCGACTTTCCGGAACCCCAGGGGCCGATCAAAGCCAGGACGCCGGTTTCGGTCTGGGCCCGGACGCGCCCCAGCAACTCCACCGCGTGCCGCGCGTACTGTTCACGCCCCAGCAGGTCGGACCCCTCGTCGTCGAGGAACGGTTCGTCGTTGAAGAAGCGCGCGTCGCTCATCGGCATAGCGTGCCTGACCGCGTTGCTGCCTCGCTGCAGATTGGTCGAGGCGGTCAGGTGCTGGGGCGGATGCCGATGGCGGAGAGAAGCTCCTGCTGGGAGGGGTGGAGGGTGTTCCAGCGGGTGCGTTGCTGTTCGGTCCATCGCTGGATGGCGGGGGAGTGGTCCTGGCCGGTGTGGTGGTGCAACTTGGCTTGCTGGTAGGTACGTTGCCAGGCGTGGGGCCAGGGCGGACACCACCAAGGGTCGAGGTTTTCGAGGGCATGGGTGGTGGTGGGGGCCAGGCCGCCTTGGCGGGCTCTGCGGCGTGTTTGTACGAGCCAGTCGCCCAGGGCGAAGTCGTCGTGGTGGGTGTCTTTGCTGCAGGCGAGGTGACCGTTCAGGGCGGCGTAGGCGCGGGCGTGGGCGAGTCCGGGGCTTGCGGGGTAGACGCGGCTGGTCCGGCGGCGGCCGACGGGGATGATGCCCAGGTCGGTCAGGAGCTGTTGCTGTTGGGGGCGTAGGTGTGTCCAGGCGGCGTGTTGTGCTCTGATCCAGCTTCTTACGTCGGCCGGCAGGCCGGTGGGGCGGGTTTGTGTGGTGCGGGCGCGGGTGCAGGCGCGCTGCCAGGCCAGGTCCCAGGGCGGGTTCCACCACGGGTCGATCGCGGTCAGGGCCTGGTGGCGGGCGCTGGGGGTGGTGTCGCGTCGGGCTTGTTGGCGTTGGTCGTTGAGCCAGCGGCCGAGGGGGAAGCCGTCGTGGACGGTGGAGTAGGCCACGGCCAGGGTGTGGTGGGTATCGGCGTAGGCGCGGGCGTGCGCGAGGGCGGTTTCTGCGTAGGGGTTGAGGGGCCGGGTGCGGGCGCTGTCGCGGGTGAGGCCGATGTCGGTCAGGAGGTGCTGCTGGTCGGGGTGGAGGCCGGCGTAGTGATTGCGCTGTGTGCGTAGCCAGGTGCGCTGGGCGGGGGCGAAGCTGCGGAAGTGGTGGTCGGCGTCGAGCCGGTGGCCGGCCTGTACCTGGTCGTGGATGTGCTGCCAGGCGCGTTGCCACGCCAGGCTCCAGGGCGGGCACCACCAGGGATCGACTGCGGTCAGGGCCTTGGTCCGGGCGGATGGTGGTGTGCCGCGGTGGGCGTGGTCGCGGGCGTGCTGGCGTTGCCGGCGCAGCCATCGTCCGAGCTGGAAGCCGTCGTGGACGGTGTCGGTTACAGCGGCGAGGGTGCCGTGCATCGCGTGGTAGGAGCGGGCGTAGCCCAGTGCGGTGGCGAAGTCGGCTTCGTTTTCGGCGGGCCGGGCGGCGGCGCCGCGGGCTCGGTCCTCGGTGATTCCGATGAGGGCGAGCAGGTCGTGTTGGCCGGGCTGGAGGGTGTCGTACTGGGCGCACTGCGTGGTCAGCCACGCGGCGAGCGCGCTGGCGGTGCTCGGGAATCCGGCCGCGGCCTCCAGGGCGTGGCCGGCTTGGACGTGGGTGTGCGCCTGGTGCCAGGAGCGCTGCCATTCCAGCGTCCAGGGCGGGTTCCACCAGGGATCGATCGCCGACAGCGCCAGCGCGCGGGACGACGGGGTGCCGTAGCGCAGCTGGTGGGCGCGGTCCTTGCTGCGCTGGTTGGACAGCCACTGCCCCAGCTTCAGCCCGTCCTGGACGGTGTCGGCGGTCGCGTTCACTAGCGTGCCGTGGGTGTCGGCGTAGGCGCGGGCACAGGCGAGGACGTTCTGGAAGTGGGTGGCCATGTGCTTGCGGCGGGGCCGGGCGGCCCGGGCACTGTCGTGGGTGAGGCCGATGTCGGCCAAGAGGCGCTGCTGGCCGGGGTGCAGGTCGTCGTAGCCGGTGCACTGGTTGTAGAGCCATTCGCCCAGGCCGAAGCTGGTGGCGGGGAAGCCGTGTTCGGGCCGCAGGCCGCCCCGGGCGCGGGCGTGGTCGCGGGCTTCGTAGTAGGAACGCTGCCACATGACCGTCCACGGTGGTCTCCACCACGGATCCAGCGTCTCGAGTTCCGCGACGTGTTCGGGCGGCATTGCGGGGAATTTCCGGTGGTTCGACAGCCATCGGCCCAGGGCAAAGCCGTTGAACCGCTCGCCGATCGGAGCTGCGAGGTGGCCGTGGACGGCGGCGTAGGCGCGGGCGTGGGCCAGGCCGGTGGTGAAGGCCTGGTCCGAGGTGTGCCGGAGCCCCAGGTGCAGCCGCGTACCGCCCGCAGCGTTCTTGCCCTTGCTGGCGGTATCGCGGTAGGCGGTGAGTTCGCGGGCGATGGGGCGGGGCCGGTGCGCCATGTGCAGCGTCCACAGCCGGTCGGCGACGGCTGGGTCCGCGTCGGCCCGTACGCAGTGCTGCGCCCAGAGCAGCAACGGGCCGGCCGAGGTCGAGGCGATCTGTTCGGGAAGCCACGGCCGGTTCGTGACCCGCGCCAACTGGGCGACCAGATGAGGGGTGTGAACGAGTGTGTGGGGCAGGTGGCCGGAGGTGTCGGCGAGCAGCCGCTGCTGGGTGCGTTCGTCGGTGAGGACCGAGGCGAGGACAACCGTCTCCGGGTAGGTGACCGCGTCCCTGGCCAGCAGCCGCCACCAGCCGGGATCTGCCCCAGGCGGCGCCATCTGGCGTACCCTGTGCGGCCACTGCTCCTCCTCGGGCCACTGCTGCGCCCACCAGGAGACAACCACGGCATGAGCGACCTCGAACGCGCGGGCGACGTCTGGCCGATGGCGCAGCTGCAGGTGCCGCCGGTGTGCCGCGAGCATCTCCGGCATCTCCGCCAGATCGATCTGCTTAGTGGCGACCGGCGCGCCGTCGACCCAGTGGGTGCCGAGCATCCAGCGCCGGTGGCGCGGGCAGATCCGAGTGTGGGGCTGCAGGTACAGCCGGGCGGGCTTGGTCCGTCCGGTGTGTGCCGCTGTGCACAGCCGGCAGCCTTCCCCCGCGGCCGGTACCACCACCCCGAAGCGGAACCGCCCGGCCGCACCTTCCCCGTCCGGTGCGAGGGGCTCCTTGGCGGCCCAGGCGGGCAGGGCCCGTCCCAGGACGTCCTCGGGCACGCGGCAGAACGCCGATATGCGGGCGCGGGCTTCCGCGTTGAGGTACACCTCGCCGTCCGTGCGGTAGCCCTTGAACAGGCCTCCGCCGACCTGGAGGAGCGCGGGGATGAGGTCTCGGACGCCGAGCCGGTAGCGGTCGGCCAGCCGGTCCAGGTACGACAGGTTCGTCTCGCCCTGCAGCGGCGCGAGCCGTACCGGCCCCGGCCGCGCCGCTGCTGCACGCGGTGGTGGCTGTGGTGGAAGGGAGTTGTGCATCAGAGAGGAGAGACCGGTTTCGGTGGAGCCCGGGTGATCAGAAGCCGAGCAGTGACGTGGACGGAGATCCGGACGATGAGGGCGGCCGCAGGTCAGCCGCGGCGCGGTGCGGGTGTGCGGTGGCGCTGTGGTGCCCGGGCCCGTTGTTCGGCGGCGGTGTCGAGTTCGATCTGTTCGAGGAGCTTCTTGGTGATCTTCTCGGTGCCGTCCAGCAGGGACACGAGGGCGGCTTCGCGGATGAGGTGGGAGAGGCTGCCCATGCGGCCGCCGGTGCGGGCGTGGAGGTAGGCGGCGTGCGTGAGCAGGGTGCCGGGCCGGTGGTGGCGCAGTCGCAGGGCGCTGTCCATGCTGTGCACCAGGTCGTGCCAGATCTGCTTGTCTGCCGGGCTGCCGTAGCGCAGGGGCTGGTTGCGCACGATTTTGAAGCGGCCGGCGAGCTGGGAGCCGCGTATGCCGGTCAGCAGGGGTGAGGATTCGACGTCGATGCCGGAGTAGACGAAGGTCGCCGGGATCCGCTCGCCGAGGTACTTCAGCTGGTCGGAGGTCTCGGCGCCGGCCCGGCTGCGGGTGTCCATCAGGTGCACGTCGTCGACCAGGACCAGCTGGGTGCCCAGCTCGCACAGCAGCTCGCACACGGCGTTGGTGATCTGGATCTGGTTCATCCGCTCCAGGGCGGGCAGGCCGAGGAAGCGGGCGAACTCGCTGATGAGCATCTTCGGGGTGGAGGACGGCGGCACGGTGATGAACAGCACCGGCAGACGCCCGTCCTGGTTGGGGTGGCGGCGCCGGTCGGCGAGTTCGACGGTGCGCCCGAGCTGCTGCATGGCGGTGGTTTTCCCGGTGGTGGCCGGCCCGGAGATGATCAGGCCGCGCCTGGCTCCGCCCTGCTGGCCGCGGTTGAGCAGCAGCAGACGGCGTACCGCGGTGGAGATGGTGTCCATCGCGGGGGTCTTCAGCACCACGAACCGCGCGTGGTAGTCCTCCCGCTGCTCCAGCGTCCACTCCTGGTCGTCGGCGTCCCGTGCCGGGGCGTGAGGTGTGTCGACGAACTGCTGCCATCCGTCCCACGTGGTCAGCGGACTGAACGTGCTCGTGGTGGCGGGCTGGGCCGCTGTCACCATGCCTGGGCCTCCTGGTACGGGTCGTAGATGCGCATGCCGCCCGCTCCGCCGGTGTCCGGCGTCTGCCCAGCGGCATGGTCCCGGGCCGTCTCGGCCGTCAGCCCGGATGCTTCGGCCTCATCCGCGTGGCCTGCCGCGGCGTCCTGGCCGTCGGCAAGGGCGGCAAGAAGGTAGTCGTCGTCCGGGTCGTCCTCAATGTCCTCCAGGCTGTCGTCGGCATCCCAGCCGTCGCCATCTTCAAGCGGGACGGTGAAGGAACCGGGCAGCCCGAACGAGGCCCCTGGCGCGAGAGGCGCAGGCCACGGCTGCGGGGCGGCTGCGGGGGAGGGGGAGGGATCGGTCATCTGCGCGGCCGCCTGGGCCCGGGCGGCTACCGTCCGCTCTCGCCTGCTGCCCAGTCCCTGGCTGGCACGGCGCAGCAGCGTATCCAGCGCCTGGGCGATCGCAGCCTCGTGCTCTTCACGGCCATGCCGGCGTTCCACGGTGCGGCGGACGTGGTCGAAGGTGAACGCGGTGAACGGGCGCCGGACCGCCCCTGCGTGGACCCACGGCACCTCGAGCCATCCCTCGGGCAGGCGCACCCACACCCGGTTCGGATCGTAGGGGTTGTGGTGGACCTCCCACCGTCCGTTCTTGTCCGCCCGCGGTGAGCGGCGGCGCCGGTAGGGGTTCAGGCCGGGGTGGTCGTAGGTGCGGTAGCCGAAGCGGATGCCGTAGTCGTTGACGGCCTGCCACCGAAGGGGCAGCAGCTCGACGTAATCGTCGGCGGACAACGGCACCGGTACATGCCCGGTCACCGCCACCAAAGCTGCCCACATCTCGTTCGGAGAGACGGCGACCCGCGGCATCATCGGGTGCCGCAGCGCCTCATGCGCGCGCTCCTGCCACCCGCAGATGGCCCACTCGTCCAGCAGTTCCTGAAGCTGCGTCAGGCTCCAGCAGGCGTCCTGTTCCGCGGCCGGGCCCCGCTGGGAGACGTCCGAGCCTGTGTGGCCCGGCAGGTACTGGCTGAACCCGTCGGCGATGGCGCGGAAGGTCCGCTCCACGTTCCCCTTCGCCGGGCCGTTCGCCGGCGGCACCGGCTGCACCGACACCCCCAGGCTCTCGCACGCCGAGACGAACGACGCCGACACGTACACCCGGCCCTGGTCCACGATCACCGTCTCCGGCATGATCACCGGCCGGGCGGCCGCCTGCTCCAGCCGTGCGTCCAACGCGATCAGCCGCTCGTAGGGGATGACGGACCGCTGCATGGACAGTGCCGCATCCCAGCCCGGCCGCATCGCCGTTGGCACCATCATCTGCGCCAGCAGCATCGCCGCGTCCACCGACGTCGTGCCCACCGGACGCAGCACCGCGGCGCAGATGCTGCGTGTGGCCACGTCCAGCGCGATACACAGTTCAAGACGGCCGGTCACACCGTCGTCCAGGACCGCCAGGACATCCAGCGGCGTGCTGTCCAGCATCACCAGTTCACCCGGCCGCAGTGCCACCGTCGGCGTGAAGGGAGGTGCCGGCCGCGACGCATGCCACCGCCGCTGCGCCGCCGTTCCCAAAAGGCCCTGTCCGTCGGCCACCGCGTGCACCAGCCGGTTGAACGTCGACGCCGGCGGCAGGGCCACCGCCCCGGCGCCGTACTCCTCCTCCAGCAGCCAGCCCACCCGGCGGCGCAGCCGCACCAGCGTGCCCGTCGATCGCTCCCGCTGTCCCTCCAGTACCTTCCTGACTGCCGCGACCACCCGCTCATCGGCCCGCCCCAGGGCCGACCGTTCCCGCACCGCCCGGCCGTCCACCAGCCCCCACAAACCCTCGCTGCGGTAGCGCGCCCGCATCCGGCGTACCGTCGCCGTACTCGCCGACCAGCCCGCCGCCGTCAACTCCTCGGCCTTCGCCCGCTCCCGCTGGGCCAGGCTCCGCGTGGCCGGATCGAACTGCTTACGCGGGGCGCCCTGCCCGACCGCGTCAGGAAAGCCGGTCTCCACCTCCCGCACATGCCGCTGCCACGCCAGAGCCCGCTCCCGCAGCTCGACCGGCAGTGCCTCCAGCAGGCCGAACGGCGGCACCTTCCCCGGCGCCGTCCCGCCTTCTACCTCGAAGGACGGATCGGCGAACAGGTAGGGCAGCAGTACCACCGCCGAGGCGCCCCCGTCACTCACCAGCGTGGCCCGGGAGCCTTCCAGCACGGCGAGCGTCCATACCCGTCCGTCGTAGCGAAGGCGCGCCCCGACCTCGACAACCGCCTGCGTCACGCCGCTTCGGCCTCCTGCCGTGCGACCGAGACGACGGCACGCTCGTGCAGCGGTTCGTCCAGCCGCACCCGCAGCACACCGCTCCACAGCGCGTGAAAGACCGCAGGCCACACGGCGATCGGATCCCCCAGCCCATACACCGCCTCCACCGCCGGCCGCGGACTGCCGAAGGCCTCTAGCAGAGCTGGCGTCCGCGGCCCTGCTGCGTACCGGGGATGCCGGTAACCCGCCAGCCACCGCACATTGGCCACGAGCACCGGATCCGGCGGCTCCGCGAGCCGGTAGGACCAGCCCGCTGCCCTGGCGGCATCCGCCACAACCTGTGCCCGCGCCGCCAGCCGGGCAGAGGGTCCGCTGCGTCCGGCGCAGTCGAGCAACAGGCCGCTGCCGTCCTGAAGCCTGGCCATCAGCTGCGGTGCATGACCGATGACCTTGCTCTCCTCACGCCACACCAGTTCCACCGGCCGGCAGGCCAGCGCCACCACCGCCGGATCCCGGTCCAACAGCATGAGCTCGGTCCGCATGACACCGGACCCGTACGCCACCAGCCGCCCGGTCGTCGACGACCACCACCAGCCCGGAGCCACACGCCGCCCGGGCCGGACGGGGAAAGGCCGTACCGCAGGACTTTCTTCAAAGACGACGTCCTGAGCAGCCTCAAGCCACGGGACCTGACGCGAGCACCCGAGAGGGTCTCGAAAGCGCACATCGATCAGGCTGGCATCTACAGCCGCAGCTTCTTCGCGTCGAACAGCACCACCCGTACTGTGGGGCTCGGGGATGCGGCACCCGGCCCCGGGCACCGCGGACGATGCGGTCTCCTGGCTGCTGTCGATGATCACGTACTCCACACAACGCCATGCCTGACCTGCCGCGCAGGAGAACCGGCCGGTAACCGCAACATCGGTGCAACCGCGGGATGTTGGGCTGCGCGCGGCGCCCAAGGGTGCCGTGCCCGGGCACCGGTGTCAGTGCAGAGTCCCGCACTTTCACGTTCCCCTTGCAGGCCGTTGTGTCAGTCCTCGCCCTCACCCAGGGCGAGCACCGCGGCCAGCTCCTCGGCGGGCAGACGGGACCACTGGGCCACCTCCTCCAGCGCCACCCCGGAGGCGACGGCTGCGGCGGCGGTATGCACGAGGGCCTGGTCGATCAGGTCGGCACTGTGGCTGAGGTGCTCCAGCAGGGTGCGGGCCACCTCGGCGGTGGTGCCGCTGTGCACGCCGCGCAGCTCCACCAGCTGTTCACGTGCCTCGTCGACCAACTGCGTGATGCGGAACCGTTGTTCGGCAGGAACGGTGGCCCGCCACCGGGTTCCCGAGCCGCCCGATCGGGCTTCTGCCGCCATGACGCGCAGCTGGCCGGCCATCGTGGCGGGCTGCTGTTCCCGCTTCAGGTGCCACGGATCCTCCTGCCAGCCCGGCGGTCCCGTCTCGTGGCGGCGGGCACGCACGATCGCGCCCTTCCAGCCGTTCAGCGGGCTGCCGTGGTCGGCCGCAAGTTCGGGCCCCAGCCAGGTGCGGCCCACCCGCTCGCCCAGCCGGTGACAGAACGCATCGTCGGCGCTCCGCGCCCGAGGCCGCATCCCGCCGCTTGCCTGCCAGGCCACCTCGGCCATGGCCGGCTCCAGCAGCGCCTGCGCCACAGCCACCACCTCCGGGAAGATCGCCGCATCCCGGCCCACGATCCGCCACCACGCAAGTCGTGATCCCGCGTTGCCGCCCGCCAGCTGGTGCAGACGGCGCGGCCAGATCTGCTCCTGCTCCCAGGACAGGGCCTGCTCCCACCAGCGAGCCACCACCGCATGCGCCAGCGTGAACGCCTGCTCCGGCTCTACCCCGGCCCGCACCGCACGCCGCGCCACGCCCGGCCACCGCCGCCGCGCGGCCACCACCTCAGCCGCGCCGCGCACATCGAGGTGTTCCAGCGGCTGGTCGGCGTCCGCGTCCAGCAGCCAGCGCCCGTGCCGCAGGCAGACCCGATGCCACCGTGGCACGTAGTGCACCGCTCGCAGTGCCTGTCGGGTGCGCCGCGCGGTGCACAGCCGGCAGCCGAACGCGGCCGGACCTGCCACCGTGCCCGCCGCCCGCCACCGTGCCTGTGCCACCCCGGCCTCCCGGCCGGTGCTGATCTTGGGGTCGTCCATGGAGAAGGCAGGCAAAGCGCGCGCCAGTACCTTGGGCTCCACCCTGCACAGCTCGGAGAGCACCTGCCGCCCGGCCTCGTTGAGGACGACCTCCGCGTCCGCCCTGGCACCACCGCCGTCGTGCCGGGCGGGGGAGTTGCGGCACGTCCACAGCTGCAGCACACCGCCGGTCGGGAGACCGTAGCGGGCCGCCACGCGGCTGATTAACGATGCGGTCAGCTCCCCGGCCAGCGGCACGGTCCGCAACACCCCCGCTGCCACACCAGACCCCCGATGCCGTTTCCTGCTCCTGCTCAGTGCCAGCCCCACACGCGCTTCACGGCCAGCCCGTGGCCCCTGCCTGGGTGGTTCGCGTCCGGCGGGCTGGCCTGGTTCCGGGGGCCGATTGCACAAGGCTAGAGGTCACCGCCCAACTTCAGCTGCGGAAAGCCTCCGCGGCGTCACTGTGTGCGCGTGGGGCCGGGGGTGCGGACGCTGTGTCGATGCGGAGCGAGCCTGAGCGCAGAGCTCGCCTCGTCGGCCACCAACTGAAGTGCTCAGTCACAAAGCAGGTGCTGGGCCTGCGGCTGGTGTGAGGTCAGTAGTCGAGGTCGAGGTAGTCGATGTCGTTGAGGGTGACGTCGGAGAGTCCCATGGCGCGGTTTCCGCCGTCCTGGAAGTACACGTCTTTGAAGCCTTCGGCGATGATCTGGCGCATCTCCTGATCGCTGGCCCTGGCCTCGCGGGCATCGAACAGCCGCTGCGCGTAAGTGGGAGGGAGGTGGACGGTGAGGCGGCGGAAGCGTCCATCGTCGGTGGTGCCGATCGGTGCGGTGTAGCCGAACCGGGCCCTTGTCTCCACCGTGATCCCGCGTGTGGTGGCGGCCTGTTTCTGCCGGCGTTTGCGGACCTGCGGCTGCCAGCGGGCTCGTACGGCGGCGTCGATCCGGTCCGTGATCGCCTTGGGCGGGTGCTTGCGTTCGCCTCTGCGGTAGCGCTCCACCGACCGCTGGCTGACCCCGATCTCCTGGGCAACGGCTTTGGTCGTCTTGAGCTGCTTCATCAGGAAGTTGATGCGCGCCTGGAGTGTCTTGGGCGGCTGGCGGGTGAAGCCCTCCCGGTCGGCCCGCTCGATGGCGTCGTCGATCTCTCCCACGGTCTACTCGCCTTCGTCCAGGACGGCGTCGCCGCCCTTGATGTGGCGGGCCGGGTTGAGGCCCTTCTCCATCAGGTCGACCGCCCACAACATCGACTGGACGCCCTCCAGCTTCGCCAGACCCGGCGTCGGGCCGAGGCGGAAGGCGCCGGGCTGGGGCTTGCCGGAGGCGGCGTAGGGCAGGAAGTCCAGCGGGCTCTCCCCAGGCGAGGGGTAGACGACGCAGTCGGAGAGCACGGCGAGCGGGTACAGGCCCGTCATCGTGGCCATGTTGCGCATCTTGCGGTGCATGTTGACCCGGGCCTTGGCGATGACGGCGGCGCGGATGTCGGGCCGCCAGGTCGGCCGCTGAAGGGCCGGCCACCGCTCGCCCTCCTTGTACTTCTTGCCCTGCGGGCGTTCCCGGAGCTTGCCGATGCCGCCCTTCACCGTGGCCTTGACGGCGGCCAGGACGGCCGCCAGGGCGGGGTCGGCGTCCTTGTGCCGCTCCATCGCCGCGAGGAACTCGCTGTCGTCCAGGTCCTTGGTGACACCGAGGTCGGCGAGGGTGCCGACGTATGCCGCCTTGAGCCGGTCGTGCCATGGGTCGAGGTAGGCGCCGGTCTCCCGGCGCAGATACGCCTCGATCGGGGCGACGTTGTGGCCGAGTTCCTGGGCGTAGGCGACGGTGTGTGTCTGGTACCAGGCAGGTCCCGTCGGCCGGGTGCCGTCCGGTGTGAACGGCGAGGGCAGGCGCGGGTCCAGCTCGATATGCGAGAGGTCGACCAGCCAGGAGCCGGGGATCTTCGGATTGAACGTCGGCGCCTGGAAGTGGTCGGGCGTGCTGAGGCCGACGACTAGGCGGGCGGCGGCTGCGAGGAACGCGGTGTTGAGATCCAGGCCGACCGCGTACGGCAGCGTGCACTCCTCATCGGTCAGCAGATCGACGTTCCGCACCCACTGGTAGGCCTCCTCGTTGAGGAACCCGCCGCTCCAGCCGCTGTCCACGACCACGGGATGCTCGGGGGTGGCTTCCGGCGGGGCTGGGTCCATCGGCTCCGTGCCGAGTGAGCCGGGGTTGTGGCCGGGCACCCAGTTGCCGGTGGTGGGGTCCTGCGTGGGGCGTGTGGGTGGCCGCAGCGCCGTCATTAGCTCAAGGCCCGATACGGCGGTGGAGCCGCGTGGGGTGATGACGCGGGTTGCGTAGATGCCGAGGACGCGGGCGATGTCTGCCGGCTCCATCTTGGAGACGCCGGGCCAGGACCGCTCATCGAGGGCGTCCCACGACAGGATGGCGAGTTGCACGCACTGCCGCTGCGCGCCCTGCGCCTTCCGGTAGATCCTTGCCCAGGGCCCGAACCCCCGCTGGGTGAGCCGCCACTTCGCTTTCACCACTTGCTTGACCACGGGGTGGTCCTCCGGCAGGCGCAGGGAGCGGCGCTGCTCGTGGCCTTCCAGGCGCTCCGGCAGCCCAAGCTGCACTGCGGCCGCGGCGGTGAGGACGATCAGCGGGTCGCTGTCCTTGCCGTAGCGGTTCAGCTTCGGCGCTCCGAGGCCGGACTCGCGTAGCGTCCACTCCACCAGCTCCACCACCGTGGTCGCGGGGCAGTCGAGCACGATGCCGCCGATGCCGTAGGCGCGGCCGTCGCCGTCCAGGACCACGAGGGGGCCGTGGGGGAAGCGCGGGTCGGCTGCCGGCTGCGCCGCTTTCTTCGGGGCCGGACGCCGCGATGCGGCGGCGGGCCGGTGGGTGGCGGGGCGCGTCGGCGCCGCGGCTGGAACGGCGGGAGCCTGCGGGATGTTGGCCGGGACCACCCCGGCCGCGGCCGGTTCAGCAGACGCCGCCGGCGCCGTCGAGGCAACCGGGGCTGCGCCGGGGGCGGGGTACTTCGCCGCCCACCCATTCAGCAGCCGCTGGTATGCGTCCAGGCGCGGCGACTTCGGCTCGCTGCGGCCGTTCTCCCAGTTCTTCACCGACTGGGTCGTGGTCTTCAGCGCGGTGGCCAGGCGGGCCTGGGTGATGCCGGCGGCCTCACGCAGCCGGGCACGCTCCGCCGGAGGCGGAAGGTGCGGCTCCTCGTTCAACAGAGCATCGACCGACGCGAACAGCTCTTCCTCAGATGCCATATCCCCGCACCTTCACATCAGACCCGAATCGCTTAGCCAGAAACTTATCCCATTCCTTAACCTTCGCGTGCCCATTCCAACCCCAGGTCGGCGAGTGCGGCGAGCTTGTCGGTGGTGAGCTTCGCGCGGCGACCTTTCTGGTTCATGACCCACACCCCAAGCCGAACCTCGGTGCCGTCCTCCAGTCGCTCTGTGTGGGCCCTGGGGACGGTCAGGTGTCCTTCCCGGGTCTTGTACTGCGCCAGGGCCGCAACGCCCCGCTCGAAGGCCCCTGCGGGTGTCGTGGACGGCTTCGCGGGCTCCTCCGGTTCCGGCTCGGGGGCCGGTGGCGTGATGCCGAGACGTTCCAGGCGTTCGCGCTGCCCGTCTGTCAGGGCCTGCCAGACCGACGGGGTGCGTTGTCGGGCGAGCCATTTCCCGATGTCCATGCCGTGGACGGTGAGGCCGGGCAGGACGTCGGCCTGTCCGTCTTCGTCGCGTACGAGCTCGCGTAGTGCGGCGTAGTGCCGCTGCCAGTCCGCCGGCCACGACGGGTTCCAGTCCTCGTCCACAGCCTCGAGCGCTGTCTTCCACTCGGGGTGATCGTCCAGCGCACCTGGCCGTCGCAAATTCGAAAGCCACTGCCCCACGGGCCGGTCGAGCATGGTCGCGGGCCGGGGCGCGCACAGTGTCCAGTGCTGTTCGTAGTAGGCCTTGGCAGCCTCCAGGTTCTCCTGGAACCGCTCATCGGCCAGGGACCAGACCATGCCGAGTTGCTCGAGTCGCCTCGCGCGCTGGCCGGTCATCTGCCCGGCCCCGTAGGCGCGTCGTTGTTCTGCGACCCATTGTCCAAGCGGTGTCGCGCCCTCGCGGTGTCCGTAGGGCACGCGGGCGTGCCGCTCGCGTTCGGTGAATTTTTTGAGTGCCGCCCAGCCGCGGGCCCAGTCCTGGCGTTCGGTGTCGATCACGTTGAAGGACACCCAGTCCGCGACCATCACCGGATCCCTGGGGGCGGCAAAACGGAGCAGCAGCCGGGATTCTTCCTCGCCCTCCTCCGGCGCGACACCGATATTCACGGACGGCTGCGCGACGTCCTTCTGGGGCTCCTGCGGAATCGCGAGCAACTCCACGGCCTCTTCGTCGTGAGCCCGCAGACCTTCCAATACCTTCACCAAAGGGCGATACGACCCCGAGGTGAACATGTCCTCCGGGTGCTCTCCCGGCTGGAGAAATACCGGCACGATCAGAGAGGCGAGTTTGCCCTGTCCGGGTTTTTGCCGGAGTGCCCGGCCGATGGCCTGGACGATGTCGTGCGGCGCGCCCTTGGGGTCCAACAGGGCAACCGAATCCACGCTTCGAATATCGACACCCTCGCCCAGGACCCGGCAGTTCGCGAGCACGGCCCGCTGCGCCGTGGTCCCGAACGAGCCGAGGACTTCCCGCCGGCGCTCGGGGACGTGCTCGCCGCACAGCCAGTTGGCCCAGATCCGAGCCGGGTACCTCTCGGGCTGGTCGGCGTGCAGTTTGGCCGCGACGCGCTCCAGGCCCTCGGCATAAGCCTGTGCCTCGATCGTGCGGTGGTGGAAGGTGATGCACGTCTGCAGGTCGTGCTGCGCCATCGTGTGCAGGAGCGCGGCCTGCAAGGCTCCGAGACGCTGACCGCGGACCTCTTCGGTGTGCCGCTCCTCGCCCATCAGCCGCTCGGGCGTGACGACCGGGTCCTTCAGCTCCAGGACGATGATCTGGTACCGCGCCAGCAAGCCCCGGGAGACGGCAGATGCGAGCGAGAGTTTGTAGAGGACAGGGCCGAAGACCTTCTCGTCGTCCATGGAGGCCGCCATCTCACGCGGGAGCGGATCACGCACCCCCTCGGCAACCTCACGATTCAGCCGCTCCTCCCAGATCCGCGGCGTCGCCGTCAGGTACAGCCGCCGGTACGCCGGGATGACACTCTGGTCATGGATGTCCGCCCACGCCTTACCCATCGACCCACTTGTCCTGTGGGCCTCATCAACCACCGCGAGGTCTACCGGGCCCAACTTCTGGCCGTAGGCGCCCTCGAACGCCTCCGCCAGGACACCCAGGCTGGCGTACGTCGCGTAGATGGTGACCGGCCCCTGCCCGTGCCACAGCGCCAACTGGATCGGGTTCGTCGTGGAGCGCACCTTCAACGACCACAGCTCCGGGTCATCCTGGAGCGAACACACCGCCACCGCCGGCCCCTTGTGCCCAGCCTCGTGCCACGCCCTCACCGTCTGCGCCAGCAGATCCAGCGTCGGCACCAGCACGAGCACACGCCCCCTGGGCACAAGCCGCCTCGCCGACGCGGCAGCCATAATGGTCTTCCCCGTCCCACACGCCGCGTGCACCTGCCCACGAAGACCATTCCAGGGAATACCACCTGGCGGGACATCGAAACCGCGCACAATGGCGGCAACGGCCTCGATCTGGTGATCACGCAGCTTCACGGCCATGCCCCGTGTTCTCCTTTTCGCGGAATGCAGCGCGTAATAACAAATGGAATCCAGGCGCAAGGGGCGCGATGGTAGGGGTGTAGCATCTGATCCCATACTCTACACAGCTACAACTCGTGATGCATCACCCGCACACAAACTTCGTTACCGAGAGTGGCGCATGACTCAATCCCACCCACGAACGGTCGGTTGTCCTGTATGCTGACAGGCCATTGGTGAACATGTCGGGACAGGTAGACGGTGGGGGGAGTGGTTCAGGGTGGAGCGCAGCGGAACCCGTCACTACAACGAGGCTGGCACCCCGCCAGGCCGACGGTTCGTCACATCCGTTCAGGGGTGGTAGCTGGAAACCTCAAACCCTACACAGACCCGCGCGTGATGCACTCACCCCTTATTGCCAGCCCCAGGAATCCCGCTTGCGGGATTCCATCAATTCGCGCTTGCGCGAATTGACACGCACTCAGAATTCCGCTTGCGGAATTCGATTTCCGCGCTTGCGCGGGAATCTGGCGGAGCGTCAGCGGAGCCGTTCTCTATGCAGCGCGCCAGCGCTGCATAGCCCGCTCCGCGGG
>NZ_BEWC01000017.1 GCF_003112575.1 Streptomyces ardesiacus | reverse complement strand
TCTGGGTGACCAGTTCCACGGCGCCTGTGGACCAGTCGACGCGTGTGGTGGGGACACCTACGTGCAGGGTGGGTGGCACCACGCCTGCGGTCATGGCCTGCACCATTTTGATGACGCCTGCCACACCTGCGGCTGCCTGGGCGTGTCCGATGTTGGACTTGACCGAGCCCAGCAGCAGTGGCCGGTCCGCTGGGCGTTGCTGCCCGTAGACCGCCAGCAACGCCTGTGCCTCGATCGGATCGCCCAGCGAGGTGCCCGTGCCGTGGGCCTCCACCACATCCACGTCGGCGGGAGTCAGCTCGCCCTGGGCCAGTGCCTGCCGGATCACTCGCTGCTGCGACGGACCGTTCGGAGCAGTCAGCCCATTCGACGCACCGTCCTGGTTGACCGCCGAACCCCGCACCACCCCCAGCACCCGATGCCCACGACGCCGCGCATCCGACAACCGCTCAAGGAGCAGCAGCCCGACACCCTCACCCCACCCCGCACCGTCCGCGTCGTCCGAGAAAGACTTGGAGATGCCGTCGGCCGAGAGCACCCGCTGGCGGGCGAACTCCACCAGGATCGACGGGTAGGTCATCACCGTCACCCCGCCCGCCAGGGCCAAGGAGCACTCACCACCACGCAACGCCTGCGCCGCGAGATGGATGGCGACCAGCGACGACGAACACGCCGTGTCCACGGAGACCGCCGGCCCCTCCAACCCGAACACATACGAGATCCGTCCGGCGGCGACACTGGCCGCGCCGCCGATGCCGACGTAACCGTCCAGCGTGGCCGGGTTGAGGTTTCCGGCGCTGTCGTAGTGGTGGTACATCATGCCCGCGTACACGCCGGTGTCGCTGCCGGCCAGTGAGTGGGGGTTGATCCCCGCGTGCTCGAAGGTCTCCCAGGCCGTCTCCAGCAGGATGCGCTGCTGCGGGTCCATGGTGGTCGCCTCGCGGGGCGAGATGCCGAAGAGGTCGGCGTCGAAGAGGTCGGCGTCGTGCAGGAAATTGCCCGCGCGGGCGTACGTGTGCCCGGCCGCGTCGGGGTCGGGATCGTAGAGGTCCTCGGGCCAGTTCCGGTTGACCGGAAAGTCCGACAGGGCATCACCGCCGTCGGCCACCAGGCGCCAGAGGTCGGCGGCCGAGCGGATGCCACCGGGGTAGCGGCAGCCCATGCCCACGATCGCGATGGGTTCCGACGAACCAGCAATCAGCTGTTCGTTTTCGTGGCGAAGTCGCTGACTTTCCTTCAACGAGGCCCTGAGTGCCCGCACGAGGTCGTCCTGCGAATTACTCACACACTCTCCCACGGTTGATCGCGGACGAGCCAAAATGGCACCACTACAGGCCTCGCCGGATGAATGGGGCGGTGAGCTCATCCGGCCGGCGGGCCAAACAATGGATTTCTCGTCCTCGATTCTTTATGGGCGGGGACGGGGCGGGCAACCCTTAGATCCCGTCGACGCCCCCTAATTCGGGGGTTGCAGAAGCTCGGCGGGCAGGTGGGTCAGTTCGGTACGGCGGCTTATCCCGAGTTTGCGGTAGATCTGCGTGAGATGCTGCTCGACGGTGCTGACCGTCAGGAACAGCTCGCCGGCGATATCGCGGTTGCTGCGTCCGGCCATGGCAAGCAGCGCCACCCGTTTCTGGCTGGCGGTCAGCGCGGTGGCGGCGGTGCGGCCGGCCCGCTCACCCAGGCCGGCGTCGGCCAGGTAGCCGCGTATCCGTGCTTCCAGCTCGGTGTCGGCGCATTCCTCCGCGAGTCGCAGGGCGGTGGTCAGGGTGGCGCGGCCGCGCTGCCGGTCCGCGCAGCGCAGTTGCTCCACGCCGGTGTCACACAATGTGTAGGCGAGTTCGATGCGGGCGCCGGCGTTCTCGTGGACGAGCGCCGACTCGCGCAGCAGGTCGAGCCGGAACGGGGAGTCGGCGAGGGCCGCGGCGCGGCGCAGACTGATGCCCAGGACCCGGGGTGCGGCGCAGGCGCGGGCCAGCCGGATCTCCTCCAGGGCCAGCGCGAGGCCCGCGTGCCGGTCACCCGAGGCTGCCAGCGCGTACGCCGCACCGGAGCGCCAGAGCACGACGACCGAGTTGTCCATCCGCCACGACTTCAGTGCGTTCCCGCAGGCGATGAAGTCGGCGTGGGCCTCGGCGTGGCGTCCCGCGGTCAGGTGCACCTGGCCGCGGGCGTAGCGGTGGTAGAGCCACAGCGCGCTGGTCGGGGGCGGTTCGACCGCGACCCGGTCGAGTACCTCACTGTCGTGCCGGAGGGTGGCCACCAGTCTGCTCCACTCGATCACCAGCCGCCACGGCGACGTGGCGAACTGCTCGGCAGCCAGTTCCAGCGCGAGCGCGTTGTGCCGAACCGATGCCTTGAGTGAGCCCAGTTGGCGCTCCACGGTGGCCTGAATGGTCAGGAACAAGGACTGCCAGGCGACTCCGGAGCTGCGGCGGGCCTGCTGGGCGAGCCGTCGGCTCCAGGTCGCGGCGCTCTCCAGACGGTCGGCGTGCAGCAGTGCCCAGATGGCGGCCAGCGCGCCGTGAAAGGTGCGGGGGCCCAACTCCAGGGCGGTGAGAGCCCATTCGGCACGCGGAGCCACCTCGTAGGCGGGCATCCCGTTGAGCGCCGCCGCCAGCGCTTCGGTGGCGACCGTCAGCGGAGGGGTGTCGCCGATTCCGTTCCAGGTGCCGGCCGTCGGGGCGGGCGGCGTGCCGAGCTCGCCCGGGTACAGGCATCTGATGAGCGTGCGCACGCTGTGGAAGGAGGCGGCGTCGGCGTCGGACGGCAGTGGGCCGCGCAGCAGGGAGAGTGCAGCGCCGCCCTGGCCCACCCAGCACAGTTGCTCGGCGAGGAGCAGCCGTGAGGGGGCGTCCAGCCTGCGGCGAACGGCGGCGCGCAGCCGCGCCAGTACCCAGGGGTCCGGTGACTCCGGCGGGGTGTCCGTGGCGCCTTCGAAGAGGTGCAGCAGCCAGATCTGCACCGCCGACCAGCGCGGCGACTCGACCAGGCGGTCGAGCAGCCGCGCGGCGAGCCGGCGGCGGGCCGGAGCGTGTCTGAATCGCACCGGCATGGCATCGTTGTCGACGAGGCCGTGTTCGGCGAGGACCGCCGCGCAGCGGTCGAGCCGGGACGAGGGGACGCGGGCCAGTCCGGCGAGACGTTCGCAAGGCACCGTACCGGTGGCGATGCTCAACAGCAGTGCCACGGGCAGCAGTTCGTCATCGAGGTGGTCGGCGACATGGGCGACGGCGCGCGCGAGCCGGGGGCCGTCCGCCATGCGGACGGCGGCGACGCGACCGGCCTCGGGTACGACCTGCCCCGGAGGCAGGTCCATCAGGTCCTCTGTCAGCGCGTGGATCAGGGGCTCGACGCCACCAGTGGCGTCGAGCAGGGCGTGAACGAAGGCGACATCGGGAACGCGGCCGAACGCGGAGGTGAGCGCCTTGCGTGCGATCGGCCAGCTCGTGCTGGTCAGCGGCATGACCGGGCCGGACCGGGGTCGAGGAGCAGCGAGAGCACGGAAACGGATAAAGGTCTTAAATCCATCAACACCTCCCCATGTCCCTCGCGCCACGGGCCACGGACCCCGGGGGCGAGGTGCGGAACACTGCGTACGGTCGCCGATATTAACCCTGTTCATCCGTCGGGCCAATGGGCCCAGGCGGGGGAGAGCGCGGCAGGGAATTCTCTGCGCCATCTCTCGCCAATCGTGCAGTTCATCCCGATGTAACTAGCAGGTTATGCCTGGGAAACTGGCGGTTGCGGGGAGGGCCGCGCTCCAATCCCACGCCGGTCTCCTGGGCGGCACTTGCGTAAGCAAAACTGCTAAAGCCGGGGGGCCTCCGCTCTGCGGGAAAGAATGAGGGCAGCCACTGCGCATGCGGCACCTCGGGTCATCGCACACCTGCCGCATCCGAAAACCGTGTGCGCGGGAAGCGCATTGTTAGGGGGCGGGTAGGGGCTGACGGACCCGTCGGCTTCCTCCTTATTCTGTGTTTGGCCCATCCGCCGGTGACCTGGAAGAGGAACTCGCGATGGCTCTGATCCCGGCTCCGTCCACGCCCACTTCGGACGGCACCGATTTCCGCGACCCGGACCTGCGTCTTTCGGGACTGCTCGACCCCGGGTCCATGGCCCCGGTCGGTCCGGTCGACGGGTGCGGCGTGACCCGGGTGACGGGTCTGATCGACGGCGCGCCCGTGGTCGCGTTCTGCACCGATGCCACGTCCATGGGTGGCGCGCTCGGGGCGGCCGGTGCGGACCGTATCGTCGAGGCCATCGAGTTCGCCGTGGAGCACGGCCGGCCCGTGATCGGGGTGTGGCACTGTGGCGGCGCCCGGCTCACCGACGGTGTCGAGTCCATGGACGGCGCCGGGCGCATGTTCCGGGCCATGACCGCAGCCTCCGGCCGGGTCCCGCAGATCTCGGTCGTGGTCGGTCCGGCCGCCGGCGCCGCCGCGTACGGCCCCGCCCTCACCGACTTCGTCATCATGTCCGAAGCGGCCCGCGTCTTCGTCACCGGACCCGACGTGGTACGTGCCGTCACCGGCGAGACCATCGACATGGCCGGGCTCGGCGGCCCCGAACCGCACGGGACGCGCTCCGGCGTGGCACACGTGGCCGTCGGGTCCGAAGCGGAGGCCTACCGCACGGCGCGCGCCCTCACCGGCTACTTCGCCCGGCCCGGCGCAGTGGCCCCCGGCACGCTCGGCGACTGCGCCGACCCGGCCGGCCTGCTGCCCGAGTCGCCCCGGCGCGCCTACAACGTGGTACCGCTGGTGCGGGCCCTGCTCGACGACGACACGTTTCTCCAGATCCAGCCCCGCTGGGCCCGCAACATGGTGGTCGGCCTCGGCCGGCTGGCCGGCCGCTCCATCGGTGTCGTGGCCAACAACCCGCTGTACAAGGCGGGTTGTCTCGACTCGCTGTCGGCGGAGAAGGCGGCGCGGTTCGTGCGCACATGCGACGCCCTGGGAGTGCCGCTCCTCGTGGTCGTCGACGTGCCCGGATATCTGCCCGGTGTCAGCCAGGAGTGGGACGGCGTCGTGCGGCGCGGCGCCAAACTGCTGCACGCGTTCTCCGAGACGGTGGTCCCCCGGATCACGCTGATCACCCGGAAGTCGTACGGCGGTGCGTACCTGGCCATGAACTCCCGTCCTCTGGGCGCCGACGTGGTCTTGGCCTGGCCGGACGCCGAGGTGGCGGTGATGGGCGCGGAGGCCGCGGTCAACGTGCTGCACCGCCGTGTGCTCGCCGCTGCTGACGCCGCCGAACTGCCCGAACTGCGCAGGCGCCTGATCGGGGAGCAGCAGCGCAAGGCCGGCGGCCTCGGGCGGGCGCTGTCGCTCGGCGCGGTGGACGAGGTGGTGGCTCCGGCCGACACCCGGCGCCGCCTCGCCCGGGCACTCGAGGACCTGCCCCCGCGCCGCGGAGCGCACGGCAACATCCCGCTGTGAACATCCGCTGTGAACTTCCCGCTGTGACGCGCCCTTACGACCGGAGAAACGCGTGGTGAATGCTATGCAGCTGCTGTCCACCGAACCCCTGGCGGTGACCGGTCTGGCGCTCCCGGCCGCGGACGGGGAGCCGGTGCCCGCCCCCGCCGTTCTCACGGCGCTGGGAATCGGCGACGGCGATGTCACCCACCCCAGGCTGCTGCGGCGGGTGTGGGAGGCGCTGGAGGATGCCCGGACCGTGCCGTCGCGGCTGCGCGGCACCCCGGTCACGCTGCTGCTGGCCGACGGCGCGGACGAGGTGCGCCGCGCGTTCGGGCTCGCCCACGACGACTGCGACGACGACTGCGACGACGCCGGCGGCAACGGCGGCGGCAACGGCGGTGACGGTGAAGGCGGCCGTCACGGCGACAGCGGCGGTTTGACACTCGCCGGCGGGCCGGACGGCATCGTGGTGCTGCGCCCACTGGCCGGGGCACTGGCCGACGGCGACCCGATCCGCTGCGTGGTCGGAGCCATGGCCGCAGCCGGGACGGGCGCTGAGAGCGGAGAGGCGGACGGCGGAGAGGCGGACGGCGATCTCGCCGAACACGTCCGCGCGGTGCTGGCGCCGTACTGGTCCGGTCTCCCGCTCACTGTCGGGCCGGCGCCCGCCAGTCCGGCGGAGGAGCCCGGCAACGGACCGCTGTCGCCGCCCTGGGTGCTGTCCGCGCCCACCCCGGCCGGCCTCGCCGCCCGCGCCGCCGACCTGCGTGATCTGCTCGTCGGCCCGGCGGCTCCCGCCTCCGCCTCCGCGCCTGCACCTGCACCGCGCGATGCCGACCTGGGCTGGTCGCTGGCGACCACCCGCGAGGAGTTCCCGTACCGGGCTGCGGTTTTCGGCGCCGACCGGGCCGCCGCCCTCGACGGGCTGGCCCGCGGGGAGCACGGCACGGGTAGCGCCACCGGGTTCGCCGAAGTACCGCCCGGTGTCGTGTTCGTCTTCCCCGGCCAGGGCCCCCAGTGGCAGGGCATGGCCGTGGAACTGCTCGACACCCATGCGGTGTTCGCCGCCCGCTTCCACGAGTGCGCCCAGGCCCTTGAGCCGTATCTGACCTGGCGGATCGAAGACGTGCTGCGTGGCGCGCCCGGCGCGCCCGCCATGGTCGCGCTCGACGTCGTACAGCCGACGTTGTTCGCGGTCATGGTGGCGCTCGCCGCGATGTGGCAGGAACTCGGGGTCCGCCCGGCGGCCGTGGTCGGACACTGCCTCGGCGAGGTCGCCGCCGCCTGCGTCACCGGGGCGCTGTCGCTGGACGACACGGCCCGCGTCGTCACCCTGTGGAGCCAGGCCCAGGCCACCCTCGCCGGACACGGCGACATGATGTCGGTACCCCTGCCGGCCGAACGGGTCACGGAGCTGCTCGCCGACTACGGCGGCGATCTGGAACTGGCCGGAATCAACGGCCCGGCCCTGGTCACTGTCTCGGGGCGGGCCACCGCGGTCGACGACCTGCTGACCCGGCTGCGTGCCGAAGGAGTCCGTGCCCGCAAACTCCCGGTCGGCTTCGCGGGCCACTCCGTCCAGGTGGAGACGCTCCGCGAGGGCCTGATGGCCGATCTCGCCACGCTGCGTCCCCGGCTGCCGCACGTGCCCTACTTCGCCACGCTCGACGGCGTATGGCTCACCGACGACCGGCTCGGCTCCGAGTACTGGTACCGCAATCTGCGCGAGTGCGTCCGCTTCGACCGGGCGGTGGGCGAGGTCCTGGACGCCGGCCACCGGATCTTCTTGGAGATCAGTCCGCACCCGGTGCTCACGCTCGCCGTGGAAGAGGTGATCGCACAGCGCGGCGTGGACGCCACCGCGCTGGCCGGCCTGCGCCGCGACGCGCCGGGCGCCGATCGGGTCGCCGCCGTCCTCGCCGAACTGTACGTGCGCGGAGTGCCGGTCGACTGGCGGGCCGCGTACGCGGGCTGGCGGCCGCGCACCGTGGCGCTGCCCGGCTATCCGTTCGACCGGGCCGCCGGTACCGCCGGCGCGGTGGCCGACGGGCCGCATCCGCGCTGGGCGGCACTGGCGCCCGACGACCTCGACGCCGAGCTGCTGGCGCTGGTCCGGGCGGAGGCGGCCGCGGTCTGCGGCCAGGAGCCGGAGCCCGCTCTGACGTTCTGGGAGCAGGGCTTCGAGTCGGTCACCGTGGTGGAACTGCGCCGGCGGCTCGGCGACGCCATCGGGCTGCGGCTGCCGGTGACCCTGCTGTTCGACCACCCCACTCCGCTCGCCGTGGCCGCCCGGCTGCGTGCCGAACTGACCGGCGCCACCGAACCGGCGTCCGCCCCCGGGCCGGCGCACCCCGGCAACACCCCGCACCCTGGCGGCGCCGACGACGATCCGGTCGCCGTGGTCTCCATGGCCTGCCGTTTCCCGGGCGGCGTGCGCACCCCCGAGGAGTTCTGGCAGCTGATCGTCGCAGAGCGCGACGCCGTCGGCCCGTTTCCCGCCGACCGGGGTTGGGACGACTGGACGGGGGAAGGCGAACTCGCCCAGCAGGAGGGTGGGTTCCTCGACGTCACCGGCTTCGACCCGGCGTTCTTCCGGATCTCCCCGCGTGAGGCACTGGTCATGGACCCGCAGCAGCGCCAGCTGCTGGAAGTCGCATGGGAGACGTTCGAGCGCGCCGGCATCGTTCCGGACACGCTGCGCGGTGCACGAGTGGGCGTGTTCGTCGGCGCCATGGCCATGGACTACGGCCCGCGTATGCACGAGGCCGGCAACGACGCACAGGGCTATGTGCTGACGGGCAACACCGCCAGTGTCGCCTCGGGGCGGCTCGCCTACACCTTCGGCGTGCAGGGTCCGACCGTCACCGTGGACACCGCCTGTTCCTCGTCGCTGGTCGCCCTGCATCTCGCGGTCCAGGCCGTGCGCACCGGCGAGTGCGCCATGGCACTGGCCGGCGGTGCCACCGTGATGTCCACCCCGGGCATGATCGTCGAGATGGGCCGGCAGGGCGCGCTGTCCGCCGGCGGGCGGTGCCGCGCGTTCTCCGCCTCCACCGACGGCTTCGGGCTCAGCGAGGGCGCCGGTCTGGTGCTGCTCGAACGGCTCTCCGACGCCCGGCGCAACGGCCACGACGTACTCGCCGTCATCCGCGGCAGTGCCATCAACCACGACGGGGCGTCCAACGGTCTGACCGCGCCGAACGGGCTCTCGCAGCGCCAGGTGATCCAACAGGCACTCGCCGCCGCCGGGGTCGGCCACGCCGACGTCGACCTCATCGAGGCCCACGGCACCGGCACCACGCTCGGCGATCCGATCGAGGCCGAGGCGCTTCTCGACACCTACGGCCGCGGGCGTCCGCCCGGCAGTCCCGTCCGGCTCGGCTCGGTGAAGTCCAACATCGGGCACACCCAGGCCGCGTCCGGCATCGCCGGGGTGATCAAGGCGGTCCTGGCCATGCGGTACGGCGTCATGCCCCGCAGCCTGCACATCACCGAGCCGACCCCGCACGTCGACTGGTCCTCCGGTGACGTCTCGCTGCTGACCGCCACCGTCCCGTGGCCCGAGCTGGACCGGCCGCGCCGTACTGGCGTCTCCTCGTTCGGCATCAGCGGCACCAACGCCCATGTGATCCTCGAAGGCGCCGACGAGCCCGCCACGTCGGGGGCCGCGGACGGCGCACCGGTGACGGACCCACCAGTGACGGACCCACCGGCGACCGCCGTACCGGTGGTGCTGTCCGCGCCGACAGCGGGCGTCGTGCGCGAACAGGCCGCCCTGCTGCGCGACGCGGTCGCCGCCGACCCGCGGACCCGGCCCGCCGCGCTCGGCGCCGCGCTGGCCCGGTCGCGCACCGTGTTCGGCCACCGGGCCGCCGTGCTCGCCGCCACCCGCGAGGACCTGCTGGCCGGCCTCGACGCGCTGGCCGACGGTCTCCCGGCGGCCGGAGCCAGGACGGGTGAGGCGGTCGCCGGCCGACCGGTGTTCGTCTTCCCGGGCCAGGGCGGGCAATGGGCCGGCATGGGGCGCGAACTGCGCGACGCCTCGCCGGTGTTCCGCGAGCGGCTGGCCGAGTGCGAGGCGGCCCTCGCACCGTATGTCGACTGGACCATGGACCAGGTACTGGCGGACACGCCGGAGGCGGCGGCCCTGCTGCGCCGCTCCGACGTGGTGCAGCCGGCGCTGTTCGCGGTCATGGTGGCGCTGGCGGCCGTATGGCGCTCCTACGGTGTGACACCGGCCGCGGTGATCGGGCACTCCCAGGGTGAGATCGCCGCCGCCTGCGTGGCCGGCGCGCTGTCGCTCGACGACGCGGCCCGGGTGGTGGCGCTGCGCGCCTCGGTGCTGATGGACGTGGCCGGCACCGGCGGCCTGGTCTCCGTGCAGGCCGACGCCGAGCGGGTGGCGGAGCTGCGCGCCCGGTTCGGGGACCGGCTGGAGGTCGCGGGGCTGAACGCGCCGACGCTGACCGTGCTGGCCGGTGCCACGGCCACCCTCGACGCCTTGCTCGAACTGTGCCGGGCAGAGGGCGTGCGCGCCCGCCGGGTCGACATCGACTACGCCTCGCACAGCTCGGCCATGGCCGGGCTCGGCGACCGGCTGCTGCCGCGGATCGACGGCATCCGCCCGCGCTCCGGCCAGGTGCCGCTGTACTCCACGGTGACCGGCGCCCGGCTCGACACCGCCACCATGGACGGCGCGTACTGGCTGCGCAATCTGTGCTCCCCGGTCCGGTTCGCCGACGCGCAGCGGGCACTGATCGCGGACGGCCACCGGCTGTTCGTCGATGTCGGCGCCCACCCCGTGCTGACGGTGGCGATCCAGGAGAACCTGACGGCGGCCGGGGTGAGCGGGGCAGCGCTCGGCACGCTGCGCCGCGGCGCGGGCGGCCCGGCCCAGATGCTGACGGCGCTGGCCGACGCGTGGGCGCACGGTGCCGCCCCCGACTGGGACGCCGTGTTCCCCGGCGAGCGCGGCGACGTGTCCGTGCTGCCCACCTACCCGTTCCAGCGCGAGCGGTACTGGCTGGCCCCGGGGGACGGCCACGCCCGCGGGGGATCCGTCTTTGGCGCGGTCGCCGTCGACCACCCGCTGCTGGAGGGCCGGATGACACTGGCCGACGGCGACCGCTCGGTGCTCACCGGGACGGTGTCGCTGGCCGCCCACCCGTGGCTGGCCGGGCACGCCGTGGGCGGCGGCGTGCTGCTGCCCGGCACCGCGCTGCTCGAACTGGCCACCCAGGCCGGCGACGGCGTGGGCTGCGATCTCGTCGAGGAACTGGTGCTCGAAGTGCCGTTGCCGCTCGACGAGGACGCCGCTGCCTCGCGCATCCAGATCGTAGTGGACTCCGCGGGCCCCGACGGACGGCGCCCGCTGACCGTGCACGCACGACGCTCGGACGACGAGCCGTGGACCCGGCACGCGAGCGGCACGCTGGCCCGTTCGGCGACCGCCGCACCCGACGCCACGCCCGGCGCGGGAGCCGGCCTCATGCCGCCCGCCGACGCCGAGCGGGTCGACCTGACCGGGGCGTACGCGCGGCTGGCCGAGGCGGGCTACGCGTACGGCGACACGTTCCGGGGGCTGCGCGCCATGTGGCGGCGCGGGGACCGGATCTGGGCCGAGGTGCTGCTGCCGGACGACGTCGCCACCGGCGGCTTCCATCTGCACCCGGCGCTGCTGGACGCGGCACTGCATCCGCTGCTGGTCGGCTCCGCCCGTCTTGAGCTGCCGTTCACACTGCGCGGCGTGCGGCTGCACGCCACCGGCGCGACGATGCTGCGGGTCTGCCTGGAGCGTTCCGGGGACGGCCCGGTGCGGCTGTGGGCGGTGGACGCCGACGGAGCTCCCGTACTGAGTGTGGCGGCGCTGACACTGCGCACCGTCACCGCCGGGCAGGCGCCCACCGGCGCAGACGGCCTGTTCCGGATCGCCTGGCGGCCGGTCACGGACGCGGCCGCGGCCGAGGCACCGGACGGCGCCACCGTGCTCGCCGCGCCGGACACCCCGGCCGGCGTCGACCCGGCGAGTGCCGCGCACCAGGTCGCCGAGCAGGTCCTGCACCGGGCACAGGAGTTGCTCGACGGGGCCGGACCGGTCGTCGTCACCACGCGTGGTGCCGTGGCGGCCCGGCCCGGCGAGGACGCCGATCCGGCACAGGCCGCGGTCCGGGGTCTGCTGCGCGGCGCGCAGGCGGAGCACCCGGGGCGGTTCACGCTCGTCGACACGGACGGCAGTCTCGACCCGGCGGCGGTTCCGGCGGGGGAGCCGCAGGTGTGCGTCCGCGACGGTGCGGTGCTGGTGCCCCGGCTCGTCCCCGCCACGGCCGAGGGGATCCTGCCACGCTCCGACAACTGGCGTCTGGACGCCACGGCTCCCGGCACCATCGACGGGCTGGGCGTGGTCGAGGCGGCGGCGCACGGCGAACTCGGCCCACACGAGGTGCTGGTGGGGGTGCGGGCGGCCGGCCTCAACTTCCGGGACGTGCTCATCACCCTCGGGCTGTATCCCGGGGACGCCGCGCTCGGCACCGAGGGAGCGGGCGTGGTGCTCGCCACCGGGCCGGACGTCACCGGCCTGGCGCCGGGCGACCGCGTCACCGGATTCCTGACCAACGGGTTCGGCCCCCGGGCCGTCACCGACCACCGCAAGCTGGCGCGGATCCCCGACGGCTGGACGTACGCGCGCGCCGCCGCGGTGCCCGTGGCGTATCTGACCGCCTACTACGGCCTGGTGGAACTGGCCGACGTGCGTCCCGGCCAGAAGGTGCTGGTGCACGCGGCGGCCGGCGGGGTCGGCGTGGCGGCCGGCCACATCGCCCGGTACCTCGGCGCTGACGTGTACGCCACCGCACACCCCGGCAAGTGGGACACGCTGCGCGCGCTGGGGTACCCGGACTCGCACATCGCGAGCTCGCGCGACGCGGGTTTCGCGGAGGCGTTCGGCGGCGGCTTCGACGTGGTCCTCAACTCACTGACCGGCGAGCTGCTCGACGCCTCGATCGGCGTGCTGCGGCCCGGCGGCCGGCTGCTGGAGCTGGGCAAGACCGATCCGCGTGACCCGGCCGCCCTGCCGGATGTCGTCTACCGGCCCTACGACCTGCTGGCGGAGCCGCCGGCCGAGCGGCTGCACGAGATGCTCACCACCGTCCTCGGGCTGCTGGCCGACGGCACCTGTCCCGAGGCGCCGGTGACCACCTGGGACATGCGCGAGGCCCCGGACGCGTTCCGCCACCTCCAGCAGGCCCGGCACGTCGGCAAGATCGTGCTGACCCTGCCGCCGCCGCTCGACCCCGACGGCACGGTGCTGATCACCGGCGGCACCGGCACGCTCGGGGCCCTGGTGGCCCGGCACCTGGTCACCACGCACGGCGCTCGGCATCTGCTGCTGGCCGGCCGGCGCGGGCCCGCCGCCGACGGCGCGGCCGAGTTGCGCGCCGAACTGGCCGCGCTGGGTGCCACGGTCACCATCGCGGCGTGCGACACCGCCGACCGCGACGCCTTGGCCGAGCTGCTGTCCGCAGTCGATCCCGGCCGTCCGCTGACCGCCGTGGTGCACGCGGCCGGCGTGCTGGCGGACGCCACCGTCGGCAGCCTGACCGACGAGCAACTGCACGCCGTGCTGCGCCCGAAGGCGGACGCCGCCTGGCATCTGCACGAGCTGACCCGCGACCAGGAGCTGGCTGCCTTCGTGCTGTTCTCCTCGACCGCCGCAGTGCTCGGCACGGCCGGGCAGGCCAACTACGCCGCCGCCAACGCGTTCCTGGACGCGCTGGCCCGGCACCGGCACGGTCTCGGGCTGCCCGCGACCGCGCTGGACTGGGGGCTGTGGGCCACGGCGAGCGGCATGACCGGCTCCCTGAGCCGGGGCGACCTGGACCGGCTGCGGCGCACCGGGCTGCGGCCGATGAGCGCCGCCGACGGGCTGTCCCTGCTGGACGCCGCGCTGCGCTGCCCGGCTCCGCAGCTGGTGGCCGCCCGGCTGGACCGTGCCGCGCTGCGGGCCCTGGACACGCCCGATCCGCTGTTCCAGCGGCTGCTGCCCACCACGGTCAGCCGGCCCGCCGCCCAGGGCGCCTCCGGCTGGGCCCGCGAACTGGCCGGCCTCGAAGACGGCGAGCGGCGCGCTGCCGCGCGGCACCAGGTCCGGACACACGCCGCAGCAGTCCTGGGACACACGCCGGAGTCCGTCGGCCCGGACCGCACCTTCCGCGACCTCGGCTTCGACTCGCTCACCTCGGTCGAGCTGCGCAACCGGCTCGCCGCCGGCACCGGTCTGTCGCTGTCGGCCGCCGTCGTGTTCGACCACCCGACCGTCACGGCGCTCGCCGATCACCTGCTGTCCCTGGTGGCGGGCGAGCAGCCGGCGGCGTCCGGGCCCGCAGTGGCCCGCGACACCGGTGACGACCCGGTCGTGGTGGTCGGCATGGCGTGCCGCTTCCCCGGCGGGGTGCGCTCACCCGAGGACCTCTGGCAGCTCGTCAGCGACGGGAAAGACGCCATCGGCCCGCTGCCCGACGACCGCGGCTGGGACCTGGCCGCCCTGCTCGACCCCGCCGGCCGGCCGGGCACCACGTACGCGGAGGCCGGCGGATTCCTGTACGACGCCGGTGACTTCGACCCGGAGTTCTTCGGCATCAGCCCCCGTGAGGCGCTGGCCATGGACCCGCAGCAGCGGCTCCTCCTCGAGACGACGTGGGAGGCGTTCGAGCAGGCGGGCATCGACCCGACCCGGCTGCGCGGCAGCAACACCGGCGTGTACACCGGCGTGGTCGCCCAGGAGTACGGCACCGACCGCCACGACGGCGACGAGGAGACCGAGGGCTACCTGCTGACCGGCCGGACGTCGAGCCTGGCCTCCGGGCGGGTGTCGTACGTGATGGGCTTCGAGGGCCCGGCCATCACCGTCGACACGGCGTGCTCGTCGTCCCTGGTGGCGATGCACATGGCCGCGCAGGCGCTGCGCGCGGGCGAGTGCGATCTCGCGCTGGCCGGCGGCGTCACCGTGATGGCCACCCCGTTCACCCTGACCGAGTTCGCCCGGCAACGCGGCCTGTCCGCGGACGGGCGCTGCAAGGCGTTCTCCGACGACGCCGACGGCACCGGCTTCTCCGAGGGCGCGGGCCTGGTCGTCCTGGAACGACTGGGCGACGCACGGCGCCTGGGACACCGGGTGCTCGCGGTGCTGCGCGGTTCAGCGGTCAACCAGGACGGCGCCTCCAACGGGCTCACCGCCCCCAACGGACCGGCCCAGGAACGCGTCATCCGCCAGGCCCTCGCCACCGCCGGACTGCGCCCCGGCCAGATCGACGCCGTCGAGGCACACGGCACCGGCACCCGGCTCGGCGACCCCATCGAGGCACACGCGCTGCTCGCCACCTACGGGCGCGACCGGCACCGGCCGCTGCTGCTCGGCTCGGTCAAGTCCAACATCGGGCACACCCAGGCCGCCGCGGGCGTCGCCGGCGTCATCAAGATGATCCTGTCGATCGGCGCGGGCACCCTGCCCCGCACGCTGCACGCCGCGACCCCGTCCCGGCACGTCGACTGGTCCCAGGGGCGGGTGCGGCTGCTCGACGAGCCCGCGCCGTGGCCGCACACCGGCGAACCGCGACGCGCCGCGGTCAGCTCCTTCGGCATCAGCGGCACCAACGCGCACGTGATCCTGGAACAGCCGCCGGAGCACGCCGGCGCCGAACCCGGGCCCGCCCCCGCCTCGGGGGTGACGCCGGTGCCGTGGCTGATCAGCGCGCGCGGCGAGCCGGCCCTGCGCGCGCGGATCCGGCAGCTGCGCGAGCTGATCGACGCCGACCCGGGACTCTCCCCGCTCGCGGTGGCCCGTGAACTCGCCGTCGGCCACGCCCAGTTGGAGCACCGTACGTATGTGGTGGGCACCACGGCGCAGGAGCTGCGCCGCCGTCTGGACGATCCGTGGGACGCCGTCGAGGCCGGTACCGCCGCTGTCGCCTTCCTGTTCAGTGGACAGGGCGCGCAGCGGGCCGGGATGGGCCGCGAACTGGCCGGCGCGTACCCGGTGTTCGCCGAGGCGCTGGACGCCGCGCTGGCGCACCTCGAACCGGAGCTGCGCGAGATCATGTGGGGCGACGGGGCCGCGCTGACGCGCACCCGGTGGACCCAGCCCGCGCTGTTCGCCGTGGAGACGGCCCTGTTCCGGCTGCTGGAACACTGGGGAGTGCGCCCCGCCCACCTGCTCGGCCACTCGATCGGCGGGATCACCGCCGCGCACGTGGCCGGAGTGCTCGACCTGGCCGACGCCGCGACGCTGATCACGGCCCGGGCCCGGCTCATGGACGAGCTGCCGGCCGGCGCCATGGCAGCCCTGGAGGGCACCGAGGACGAGATCGCCGCGGCGCTGCCCGACGGCGTCAGCGTGGCGGCACTCAACGCCCCCGGCACGGTGGTGGTCTCCGGCACCCCGGACGCGGTTGCCGCGCTGTCCGCCCGGTGGCGCGAGCGCGGCCGCCGTACCCGCGCCCTGGACGTCAGCCACGCCTTCCACTCGCCCCACATGGACCCGGTCCTGGACGCGTTCCGGGCCGTCGCCCGGCGTCTGACCTACCACGAGCCGAACATCCCGGTCGTCTCGGACCTCACCGGCCGCCCCGCCACGGCAGAGCAACTGTGCGACCCCGAGCACTGGGTGCAGGCGCTGCGCAGGCCGGTCCGTTTCCAGGACGGCCTCGCCGCGTTGGCCGAGCTGGGCACCGAGGTCTTCCTCGAACTGGGTCCCTCCCCGGCGCTGAGCCCCCACGTGCCCGCCCCCGGCGTGGCCGTGCCGCTGCTGCGCACCGACCGGCCGGAGCCCGAGAGCCTGGCGGCTGCGCTCGCTGCTGCGCACACCCACGGCGTGCCGGTCGCCTGGGACACCGTGCTGCCCCAGGCGCCCCCGGTGACGCTGCCCGCCTATCCGTTCCAGCGAGAGCGGTACTGGCTGACCAGTCGCCCGGAGCGGGCCACGGCGCAGGACGCCGGGTTCTGGAACATGGTGGACGGCGGCGACGTCCGGGCGCTGGCTGACACGCTGCGGGCCGACGAGGACGAGGCCGACGCGCTGGCCACTGTGCTGCCCCGGCTGTCCGCCTGGCGGGAGCGCGGTCGCCCCGGCTCCCGGTTGGACGGCTGGCGCCACCGCGTGACCTGGCGTCCGGTGGCCGCGGACCCGGCATCGGCAGCGGCTCCTCGCGGCACCTGGGTCGTGGTGGTCGCCGACGGCGAACCGGACACGGCGTGGCCGGACGCGGTGACCGAGCTGCTGGCCGAGCACGCCACCGTCGAACTGCTGACCCTCGCCGGCGAGCCGGACCGCGAACGGCTCGCCGAGCGGCTGCGTGCCGCCGCGCCGAGCGCGGTGCTGTCCCTGCTGCCGTTGTCGCGGGCGACACATCCCCGCCACCCCGGCCTGCCCTGGGGACTGGCCGCCACGCTCGTGCTGACCCAGGCGCTGGCCGACACCGGCCTGGACGCACCCATGTGGACACTCACCTCGGGCGCGGTCGGCGCAGGCGCCGACGACCCGGTCACCGACGTGGCGGCCGCCCAGTGCTGGGGCCTGGCCCGCTCGGCGGCGCTGGAACACCCGCGCCTGTGGGGCGGCCTCGTCGACCTGCCCGCCGCCCCGCCCGGCGAGGAGCTGCGCGACCGGCTGCGGCTGGCCCTTTCCGGACCCGGCGGCGAGGACCAGCTGGCGGTGCGCACCACCGGACTGTTCGCCCGCCGTCTGGTCCCCGCGCCGGTGGCGGCACGCCCCGGCCCGGACGACGCATGGCGCCCGCGCGGCACCGTGCTGGTCACCGGCGGCACCGGCGGCCTGGGCGCCCATGCCGCCCGCTGGCTGGCCGCGAACGGTGCCGAGCGGCTGGTACTGGTGAGCCGGCGGGGCGCCGACGCCCCCGGAGCCGCCGCGCTCGCAGCCGAGCTGGACTGCCCGGTCACCGTCGCCGCCTGCGACGTCACCGACTCCGGGGCGCTGGACGAGCTGCTCGTCCGGATCCGCGCCGAGGGGCCGCCGCTGCGGGCCGTGGTGCACGCCGCGGGCCTGCCGCAGGACACCCCCCTCGCCGGGACGAGGATTGCCGAACTGGCCGAGATCAACGGCAAGGCGACCGCCGCCGGGCACCTGAGCCGGTTGCTGGCCGACGACCCGCTGGACGCGTTCGTGCTGTTCTCGTCCGTCGCGGCCACGTGGGGCAGCGCGGGCCAGGGCGCCTACGCCGCCGCCAACGCCGCGCTCGACGCGCTCGCCGAGCAGCGTCGCGCCCGGGGCGCCACCGCCACCTCGATCGCCTGGGGGCTGTGGGCCGGGCAGAGCATGGCGACCGACATGCTCGCCCGGGTGGAGCGCACCGGGCTGCGGGCGATGGCCCCCCGGGCCGCGATCGCCGCCCTGCAGACGGCGCTCGACCAGGACGACACGACGGTCACGGTGGCCGACGTGGACTGGCCCAGATTCCTGCGTCTGTTCGCCATCGCCCGGCACCGGCCGCTCTTCGCCGACCTGCCCACCGCGCGAGACGCGGGAGCCCCGGCCCGGTCCGGCGAGGACTCCGTCAACGACGCGGCCGGGCTCGCCGGGCTCGCGCCCGTCGTCCGCTCGGCCCGCCTGCTCGAGCTGGTGGCCGGGCACACCGCGGCCATCACCGGCCGCGCCGCCGATCCCGACACCCGTCGGCCGTTCAAGGCGCTGGGATTCGACTCGCTGATGACCGTCGAGCTACGCAACCGGCTCGCCGCGACGCTCGGCATCGAACTGCCCAGCACGCTGGTCTTCGACTACCCGAGCCCGGCCGACCTGGCCGCACGGCTCGACACACTGATCGCCGGCCCGCCGGCCCCGGACGCCACAGTCCCGGACTCCGCGACGCCGCCGGCGACCACCACCGCGGCTGCCGACGACCCCGTCGTGGTGGTCGGCATGGCGTGCCGCTTCCCCGGAGGCGCGCGCTCGCCCGAGCAGCTGTGGCGGCTCGTCAGCGACGGCGTGGACGCCGTCGGCGCGTTCCCCGCCGACCGTGGCTGGGACGTCGACAACCTCTACCACCCCGACCCCGACCACCCGGGCACCACCTACAGCGACCGGGGCGGATTCCTCTACGACGCCGGTGACTTCGACCCGGAGTTCTTCGGCATCAGCCCCCGTGAGGCGCTGGCCATGGACCCGCAGCAGCGGCTCCTGCTGGAGACCGCCTGGGAGGCGTTCGAGTACGCCGGCATCGACCCCGCCCGGCTGCGCGGCAGCAACACCGGTGTGTACGCGGGTGTCTCGGCACAGGAGTACGGCGGCGGACCCGGCCACGGCCCGGACGACGTGCGCGGGCATCTGGCGACCGGCGGCGCGACCAGTGTCGCCTCCGGCCGCATCGCCTTCACGCTGGGCCTGCACGGTCCCGCCGTCACGGTCGACACCGCGTGCTCGTCGTCGCTGGTCGCCACCCATCTGGCGGCGCAGGCGCTGCGTACCGGTGAGTGCGATCTGGCGTTGGCCGGCGGCGTCACGGTGATGTCCGGACCGGCGGTGTTCCTGGAGTTCAGCCGGCAGCGCGGGCTCGCCCCCGACGGGCGCTGCAAGGCGTTCTCGGACGACGCCGACGGTACCGGCTGGAGCGAGGGCGCCGGACTGCTGGTGCTGGAGCGCCTGTCGGACGCGCGCCGGCTCGGACACCGCCCGCTGGCGATCGTCCGGGCCACCGCGGTCAACCAGGACGGCGCCTCCAACGGGCTCACCGCCCCCAACGGACCGGCCCAGGAACGCGTCATCCGCCAGGCCCTCGCCACCGCCGGACTGCGCCCCGGCCAGATCGACGCCGTCGAGGCACACGGCACCGGCACCCGGCTCGGCGACCCCATCGAGGCACACGCGCTGCTCGCCACCTACGGGCGGGAGCACACCGCCGAGCGGCCCCTCCACCTGGGCACGGTCAAGTCGAACATCGGGCACACACAGGCCGCGGCCGGTGTCGCCGGAACCATCAAGATGATCATGGCGATGAACCAGGGCGAGCTGCCCCGCACCCTGCACGTCGCCGGCCCGTCGAGGCGCGTGGACTGGGACACGGGCCACGTCGCGCTGCTCACCGCGGCGATCGCCTGGCCCGACACCGGCGAGCCCCGCCGCGCGGCGGTTTCCTCGTTCGGCATCAGCGGCACCAACGCGCACCTGATACTGGAGCAGGCCCCACCGCTCGCCGACGCGTCCACGGCGGAGCCCGCCGCCCCGCCCGTTCCCGTGCCGTGGCTGCTCAGCGCGCGCACCGAGCCCGCGCTGCGAGACCGGGTCCGCCGGCTGCGCGCCTTCCTCGACGAGCGTCCCGAAGCCACCCCCGCCCAGGTCGCCCGCGCCCTGGGCACCACCCGGACGCACTTCGAGCACCGGACCTCGGTGGTCGGCGCCACCCGCGACGAACTGGCGCGCCGCCTCGACGGACCGCCCGCCGCCGTACGGCGCGGCGACGGGCACACCGCCGTGATGTTCCCGGGCCAGGGTGCGCAGCGGGCCGGGATGGGACGCGAGCTGTACGCCTCGTACCCCGTCTTCGCGGCCGCCTACGACGAGGTCTGCGCCCATCTCGACCCCCGGCTGCGGGAGATCGTCGACAAGGGCGGGGAGCAGCTCGACCGGACCGAGTTCACCCAGCCCGCGCTGTTCGCGGTGGAGACGGCGCTGTACCGGCTGCTGGAGAGCTGGGGCGTCCACCCCGGCCTGCTGATCGGCCACTCCCTCGGGGAGCTGACGGCGGCCCATGTCGCGGGCGTGCTGAGTCTGCCCGACGCCGCCCGGCTGATCAGCGCCCGGGCGCGGCTCATGCAGGCGCTCCCGCAGTCGGGTGCGATGGCCGCACTGGCCGTGGCCGAGGAGGAGATCCGGGCGGAACTGCCGCCGGGCGTCGGCATCGCCGCGGTCAACGGCCCCGGCTCGGTCGTGGTCTCCGGCGACGCGGCGGCGGTCCTGGCGCTGACCGGCCGCTGGCGCGAACGGGGCCGCAAGACGCGCAGGCTGGCGGTCAGTCACGCGTTCCACTCGCACCACATGGACCCGATGCTCGACGAGTTCCGCCGGGTCGCCGAGGAGGTCACCTACCATGAGCCGGCCATCCCGATCGTCTCCCACGTGACCGGCCGCGAGGCCACCGCCGCCGAGCTGACCGACCCCGGGTACTGGGTGCGGCAGCTGCGCGAGCCGGTGCGGTTCCACGACGGTGTCACCCGGCTGCGCGAACTCGGCGTGAGCGTCTTCCTGGAGGCCGGTCCGGACGCCGTGCTCTCCGCGCTGGTGGAGGGCGCCGACGCCGTCGTACCGCTGCTGCGCGCCGGGCGCCCCGAGCCCGCCACGGTCATGACGGCGCTGGCGACCGCGCACGACCACGGCACGCCTGTCGACTGGGACGCGGTCCTGCCGCCGGCGGCGCCCCTCCGGCTGCCCACCTACCCCTTCCAGCACCGCACGTACTGGCTGCCCGGCGGCCGCACGTCCGGCACCACCGACGCATCGCCCTCCGCGGTCGGGCACCCGCTGCTGCGGGAGCTGATCGAGCTGGACGACGGCGGTGCGCTCTACACGGGACGGGTCTCGCGGCGCGCTCACCCGTGGACCGACGACCACGACGTGTTCGGCACCACGGTCATCGCCGGGGCGACCTGGGTGGAGCTGATCGCCTGGGCGGCCCGCGAGCAGGGCTGCCCCGAGATCGTGGAGCTCAACCACGAGGCGCCGCTGGTGCTCCCGACCGACCGGGTCACGGATCTGCAACTGCGCCTCGCCGCGCCCGGAGCGGACGGCCGGCGGCAGGTCACGCTGCGCTGCCGGGCCGACGGGACGCGCTCCGGCTGGACCGGCCTGGCCCGGGCCGTCGTGACCGGCGGTGCCCCGCTCGACGCGGCTGCCCCCGACACGCTGCGCGTCTGGCCGCCGAGGGACGCGGAGCGGCTCGACACCGAGACGTTCTACCGGCGGTTCGAGGAACATGGGTTCTTCCGCTGGGGCCCCGCGTTCCAATCGCTGCGCACGGCGTGGCGCTCCGGCGACAGCGTCCTCGCCGAGCTGCACTTTCCCGAACACACCGACGCGGGTGGGTACGACCTGCATCCGGCACTGCTGGACGCCTCGCTGCACGCCCTCGGCCTGGACGGCACCCCGGACGGGCTGCTGCCGCCGATCGAGGACGCCGGGCTGCCGACCGAGCGGCCCCGTATTCCGTTCGCCTGGCGACGGGTGCGGATCCACGGCCGGGGTGCCCGGACGGTGCGCGTCCGCATGGTCGCCGCCGCCGACGGCGGCGCCGAGCTGACACTGGCCGACGAGTCCGGGCGGATCGTGGCCGAGATCGGCTCGTTCGTCACCATGCCGATCTCCCGTGACCAACTGCGCGGTTCGCTGACGACCCCGCGGCACGAGTCGCTGTTCCACCTGACGTGGGACCGGATCACGCCACCCGAGCACGACGCCATGCCCCGGGCGGTCCGGCTCGGCGACGAGTACGAGCGCTCGGACGACCGCGCCGCGGCCCTGGCCTCCACCCCGCCGGAAGTCGTCGTGGCGCGGGTCCCCGACGGCGACGACCCGCACTCCGCATCCGCCGACCCGACGTCCGTGCACGCGCGTACCGTTGGAGTCCTGGGACTGATCCAGAGCTGGCAGGCCGCCCCGAAACCGGCGTCGGCCCGGCTCGTGGTGCTCACCCGCGGCGGCGTGACCCTGCCGTCGGACCCGGTGCCGCCCGCACCGGCACACGCGGCGGTCTGGGGCCTGGTGCGGGCCGCCCAGGCCGAGGAGCCCGGCCGGTTCACACTGATCGACGTCGACGAGGAGCCCGCCGACGCGCTGCTGGCCGCGGCGCTGGCCACCGGCGAGACCCAACTGGCGCTGCGCGGCGGCCAGTTCCATCTGCCCCGTCTCGCGCGGCTGCCCGACGCCCCGGCGCAGCGCACCGTGCGCCCGTCCGACCCGGACGGCACGGTCCTCGTCACCGGCGGCACCGGCACGCTCGGCGGGCTGCTCGCCCGGCATCTGGCCGAGCGGCACGGTGTGCGCCACCTGCTGCTGGCCGGGCGACGGGGCGTGATCAGCGACGAACTGCGCGACGAACTCGCCGCGCTGGACGCCGAGGTGACGGTCGCGGCCTGTGACACCGCCGACCGCGACGCACTGGCCGCGCTGCTGGCCTCGGTGCCGGCCGCACACCCGCTGACCGGCGTCGTGCACGCGGCCGGGGTCATCGACGACGCGGTGCTGGCCGAGCAGACGCCCGAGCGGCTGCGGGCCGTGCTGCGGTCCAAGGCCGACGCGGCCTGGCACCTGCACGAACTCACCAAGGATCTCGACCTGTCCGCCTTCGTGCTGTTCTCCGGCGCCGCCGGGGTCCTCGGCGGCGCGGGGCAGGCGAACTACTCCGCCGCCAACGCGTTCCTTGACGGGCTCGCCGCCCACCGGGCCCGGCTCGGGCTGCCCGTCACCTCACTGGCCTGGGGTCTGTGGGAACAGCCCAGTGGTGTCACCGGGCACCTGGACGACGCCGACCGCAGCCGCATCGCCCGCGGCGGTATGCGGCCGCTGCCGACCAGGATGGCGCTGACCCTGTACGACGCCGCGCTCGCCTCCGGCGTCCCCACGCTACTGCCGGCCTGGCTGGACCCGTCCGCGGTGGCCGATCCGGCGGCGGTACCCGCGGTGCTGAAGACCCTGGTACGCGACAGCACACGGTCCGGCGCGGGCGCGACGGGCACCGCGGCGGCCGCACGGGCCGCCGCCGACGACCTGCGCGGGCTCAGCTCGACCGAGCTCAAGCGCCGGCTGCTCGCCCTGGTCACCACACACGTGGCCACGGTCGCCGACCACGCCGCGCAGGGTGTCGAAGCGCGCCGCCCGTTGAAGGAGCTGGGCTTCGACTCCTTGATGACCGTCGAGCTACGCAACCGCCTGGCCGGCGCGACCGGTCTGTCGCTGCCGGCCACGCTGGTCTTCGACCACCCGACCCCGGCGGCGTTGGCCCAGCACCTGCACGATCTGCTGGGGCCGGACGACACCGGCCCGGAACCCGCACAGGAGAAGGTCTCCGACGAGGCCGTCCGTGCGGCGCTGCTGTCGGTCCCCATCGCCGCGCTGCGTGACGCCGGTCTGCTCGACGCCCTGCTGCGGCTCACCGCGCCGGAGCCCGGAAACACCGCGGCGCCGGACGTCGAGGAAGCGGCCGAGTCCATCGACACCATGGACTCGGAGGACCTGATCCGCATGGCGCTCGGCGGAGGCAGGTGAGCAGCGCACCCGAAGACCCCGCAGCGGGGCGGACGTCCCACGAGGAACGTACGCCGACCGGACCACCGCACCCAGGTGACCTGGACGGGTCGCTGCCACCGGGAGGACCTCCCGGCGGCAGCACGCCCCCGCCCACTGCGGCCCCTCGGGCGGCCCCGGACCCCCGGGGCCGCCCGGCGCGGCACAAGGCCGCCGCCCTCCTTTGACCCCCTCACCCCCTCCGACGAGCCTGCCCGGGGCCGGTGTACGCCACCGGGTTCGCCGTCCGGAAGCGTTAGGAGCAGCATCCCGCCATGCCCCAGCAGATACTCGCCGACATCACCGCACACGTAGGGCAGGTCCTCGTCACGGAGGGCACCACGGTCACCGCCGGAGACACCCTCGCGATCCTGGAGTCCATGAAGATGGAGATCCCCGTCGAGGCGGACACCGCCGGCACGGTCACCAAGCTGGCCGTCATCGAGGGCGACGTACTCCGCGAGGGGGCTCTGATCGCCGAGATCTCCTGAAACGCTGTCGTCCGGGCAGCCGGTTCCGTCGGCTCATGGGTGACCGGCACCTGGGCGAACACGGTGTGCGGCGGGCGGTGCTCACCACGGACGCGGAGCAGTGGAGCACCACCACCGCACCGGCTTCCTCCACCGCGCCGGACGCGGCGCCCGGCACGCCGGTCCCCGACGATCCGTACGGGCCGGCCGGGAAATGCCTCCCACATGCTGCGGCGGCTCGGGCTCGGCGAGATCTCGCTGACCCACGACGCCTTCCCGGGGGCAGCAAAATGATCTTGGACGACGAACCGCCGCAGTAAAAGCCGGATTCTGCGATCTGCGATGGAGCCTCCGCGGTGATCTTCGCGATCAGCACCAGGCTCCGGTGGAGTCGTAGATCGCTCCGACGTTCGCGCTGTAGATCCAACCATCGTAGGAGCCCCTGCCGGGCGGATAGGCCGTGACGTGGTACCAGAGGTGTTCGACGTCCTGCGCCTGGGCGGCAGAGGCCTCATCGCCTGGCCGTACGCCCGCCGCAGGGCCGCTCTGGATCGCTTGTTCACCGATGCGGGGCTTTCCGCGCCGTTTACGCTGTGAGGTTCGCCCTCGGGAGTGGACACCGGGTTTCATGCGACGAGTGACAGCGTAGGCGACAAGGTCAGTTGTTGTTCGAACTCGGCTGGTGTGAGGTAGCCGAGGGCGGAGTGGCGGCGGCGTCGGTTGTAGTAGGCGAGCCAGCTGAACAGCTCCAGACGTGTCTGCGCTTTCGAGGTGAGGCGTCGCCCGTGGAACAACTCGCGCTTCAGGCCCTGGAAGAACGATTCGGCCAGGGCGTTGTCATAGCTCGACCCGACGCGCCCCATGCTGCGGCGGATGCCGTGCCGACGGCAGACTTCGACGAAGGCCCGGCTGACGTACTGGGCGCCCCTGTCCGTGTGAAAGGCGACGCCGTCGACCCGGCCGCCGCGGGCGGCGACCGCCATCTCGAGTGCGTCCGTGACGAGCTGAGTGCGCATATGGTCGGCAATGGACCAGCCGATCACGCGGCGCGAGCAGATGTCGATGACCGTCGCCAGGAACATCCACGACGAGCCGACAGCGACATAGGTGATGTCGCCGCACCACCTGCTGTTCAGCGCCGTGGCCGTGAAATCGCGCATCACCAGATCCGGTGCGGGCGGAGCCGTCCTGTCCGCGATCGTGGTCCGCTTCTTGCGACGCAGATGACGGCCGACGATATGGTTCACCCGCATCAGCCGGGCCACCCGCTTCCGGTTGACCTTGCGGCCCCGAGCCCTAAGTTCGGCATGGATGCGCGGGGCGCCGTAGGCGCCATGGTGCTCGGCGTGGATCTGCCGGATCTCAGCGACCGCGGCGGCCTGCTCGGCCTGACGCGCGGCGCGGGCCTGCGCGGTGGCCTGCTGCTGGTAGTAGCCGGACCTCGAGACGCCCAGGACCCGGCATATCCGCTGCACGCCGAAAGCGGCGCGATGGTCGGAGATGAAGTCCCAGCGGTCGGGGCTCACTTCACCTCCCGAGCGAAATAGGCGGCTGCCCGGCGCAGGATCTCCCGCTCCAGCTGCCACTCCTTCTCCGCCTTCAGCAACCGCTGGTTCTCCGCCCGCAGCCGGGCCAGCTCCTCGGCCGGGCTGAGCGCGGTGCCACCTGGCGGCCCGGGCGCGGGCCGGCCGGCGTCCTTGCGGACCCACGTGCGCAGCGTCTCGCCGGTCATCCCGAGATCCGCGGCCACCGCCGCGTACGTCCGCTTACCGCCCGACGCGCGATACAGCGCGACAGCATCCTTCCGGAACTCCTCCGGATACGGAGACTTCCGTCCCACCTGGACATCCCTCCCTGGACCATCAAGATCCATTGTCAGGGTGTCCACTCCAAAGGGTCAGCCTCACTGCGCCCGTCGACCACCGACCCGGCAACCGCCCGCGAGCGGCTCACCTGGACGAGTGCCGGCCTCGAGAACCTGTGGTCGAGGGGAGCCCGGAGCATCCTGGCCGCAGCACCGACTCCCGCCGTGGCCGCGAAGTTGCTCCGGAGGTGCCTGCGGTCTCCGCTCAAGCAGGCTAGGGCCTGTTGCGAAAGTGGATCTTGTTCGTTGATGATCACTTGGCGTGGGACGCGGGGATCTGACGAACGGCCAGTGGGCCCGGCTTGAGCCGTTGCTGCCGCGGGGCATCAAGCCGGGTCGGCCTCAGGTGTGGACGCGGCGGCAGCTGATAGACGGCATACGGTGGCGAACCCGGACTGGTGCTCCCTGGCGGGATGTGCCCGAGCGGTATGGGCCGTGGGACCGGGTCTATGACCTGTTCCGACGCTGGCAGCGGGACGGCACCTGGGCCCGCATCCTGACCCGGCTCCAGGCCGAGGCCTACCCAAAGGGGCTGATCACCTGGGACGTGAACGTCGCCTCCACCGTCTGCCGGGCCCATCAACACGCCGCCGGAGCGGCGAAAAAGGGGATCTCCAAAAGGAACCGCCCGGCGGGATCTTCGTCGAGCCGGCCGACCACGGCCTCGGACGTTCCCGCGGCGGACTGACCAGCAAGATCCACCTCGCGGTGGAGCAGGGGCAGAAGCCCCTGTCCGTCGTGATCACGGCCGGGCAGCGGGGCGACTCGCCGCAGTTCGAGCCGGTCCTGGAAGCCATCCGGGTTCCCCGGCCGGGTCTCGGCAGGCCACGCAAGCGCCTGGACCGAGTCCGGGCCGACAAGGCGTACGACTCCCGCCGTAATCGCTCCTACCTGCGCAGACGCGGGATCAAGGCCACCATCCCGGTTCCGGCGGACCGGGTCCGCAACCGTCTCAAGCGCGGGTCGCGTGGCGGGCGGCCGCCGACGTTCGACAAGGACGACTACAAACAGCGGCACGCGGTCGAGTGCGGGATCAACCGGCTCAAGCGCCACCGGGCCGTCGCCACGCGGTACGACAAACTCGCCGTCCGCTACGAAGCGACCGTGCTGATCGCAGCCATCAACGAATGGCTCTGACCTCCGTATATGCTGCGGTGGCACCCACTGTCGAGCAGTAGCCTGCTCCTATGGGGATCAGCGTTCAGGTTCGCGCGTACACAGGCGCGGTTGAAGCCACGTGCGTACATCCATCCATTGCTGACCTGTGCAGACGGGCGGCGAGCCAGAACCTGCCCATGCTCGGATACGTCGATCCCTGCGACGACACCGTGTTCAACCGATCGCAGCTCAAAGTCCTCATCCCGGAACTCCGGGCCTTGGCGAACGGCTCAGTCGCCGAAGAAGCCGAGGCGGTGCACGAGATCCTTGTGCTGACCGCCCAAGTCGAGCGCAAGGCTCACCGGTATCTCGTCTTCAACGGCGACTGACGGCGCCACTTTCACAACAGGCCCTAGCCGCGTCCGCGGCATTCGGCGTGAAGCCGAACGGCTCCACGAGGTCCTTGGCCGCGACTACCTCCACCAGCTCGCCCAGGCCCAGGCGGCTCTGGGACAGCAGACTTCCGCTCTGCTCAGGCAGCTGGACACCGCATGAAACAACGCCGACCAGCTCGAAGAAGCGGGCACGCATGCCTTGGGGTTGCATCCAGATGCGCCGGTCAGCGCCGGTCATCCGCAGCTTTCCTGGGCTTGCCGCACTGACCGGCGCCCGGGTCCTGGCGGAGATCGGCGACGACCGCGCAGGCTGAGACCGGTCAGGAGACGCATAACGTGCGGGGACGTTGCGGTGTGTTCGTCAGGTGTCGAACCGACCGCGTGCACTCTCGATGTGTCCGAGGTACTGGTGGGTCCAGCCGCAGATGGCGTCGACCGTGGTGCGCAGGGCCCGGCCCGGCTCGGTGAGGGTGTACTCGACCTTCGGCGGCACGGTGGGGTGCACCTTCCGGTCGACCAGACCGTTGCGTTCCAGCATGCGGAGGTTCTGGGTGAGCATCTTGTGGCTGATGCCCTCGACCTCGTTCCGCAACTCGCTGAAGCGCAGGGTGCGCTCGCCGAGTGCCTCGATGATCAGGAGCGCCCACTTGTTGGCGACGTCCGAGAAGATCTCCCGCGCCAGGGAGTCCGCACGCCGCAGATCAGCGTTCTCGGGCAGATCCTTGAGCAGTTGCTTGGTCACCATCAGGTTCCTCAGTCACCGAAAAGTGCGTTCTTCCAGGTCGGCCGTCACTCTCCTACAGTTTCCGAGTAACCACAAGAGAGCACTAACCGGAAAGGTGAGCACCATGGCCACCGCTGATGTCTTCAATCACCACGTGCCGGCCGAGAGCGAGTTTGGCTACTCACAGGCGATCAAGTCCGGGGACCTGATCCACGTCTCGGGACAGCTCGCTTTCGACGCGGCGGGCGAGTTCCTCCACGCGGGCGACTTCGCCGCCCAGCTCGAGCAGACCTACGCCAACATGGACAAAATCCTGAACCACTACGGCACCACCCGGAACCAGGTCGTCTCGCAGACCTTGTACGTGGTGAACCTGCGGCAGAACGCCCAGGCGGCAGCGGAGGGCAACCGGGAGTACTTCGGCGACCACCGCCCGGCCAGCACGGTCCTGGGCGTCACTGAACTGACCTTGCCCGGCCAGGTCATCGAGATCAGCTTCGTCATCGACACGAAGCTGCCCGCTTGAGGCCCCCCGCACGCGACGTCTCTCCGCTGGACGGACCACGGGGATGGACGAGGTTGGCAATCAGATCCAAGCGTCCTGGCTGCGCATGGACGGCGATCCAGCGCCAACCATACTCAGAGGTGTCCTGGTGAGTGCGTGTGTCTGATCCGGTCCGGCACAGGCTGGCGTCTTCGTGTCCGGTTCCGGGTGAGGCTGTGGAACACCGCGAGGGACAGCCAGATCCTGGCTGTCCCTCGCGGCTGCCTTAGCGGTCTGGCATAGTGCTCCGGACCTGATGCCTGGTCAGGTCACTCGGCGGCGGATCCACCAGGCGCAGAACGCGGTCAGGGCCAGGGCGAGGACGAGGTAGAGCCCGGTCTCGGCCAATTGAAGAGCCCAGAAATTGCCGGCGGGCTGGTACGTCACCTGCTGCTTGTAGCCCAGGGCGCCGAGGTCGGCGACGCAGCGGTCGACCTGCTGCAGGGCGGGCGGGCCCGCCTCGGTGCGCAGGCAGTCGGCGAAGGACGACGGCACGGGGGCCGGCTGACCGGCGGCGTTCAGCGTCTCCTGGGAGGTGACCCAGGCCCCGGGCATTTCTTCGAGGTGCACGATGATCTGCTCGGCGCCGTCCTGGATGCTGATGGGGGCACCGTCGGGCTCGATCGACACGGTCGTCCGGTCTGCGGCGGCCAGGTGGGCCCGGATCCACATGGCCACGGCGATCTGGCCGGCGGTGTAGAGGGCGAAGGTGGTGGCCATCGCGGGCAGGGTGCGGCGGATGACCAGGCCGAGGGCGACGCCCAGGACGAAGGCGAAGGCGGCGTGGGCCATGGGGACGACACCCCGTGCGGCGAAGGCCACGGGGTCGAGCCGTGGGAAGTACGTGTCCGTCGCGCCGCCGCCGTTGATGGCCCGGTCGATGGGGCTGCTCCACCAACTCACCGCGAGGCTGGTCAGCCCGGCGGCGGCCATGGAGGCTGCCGCGCCGAGGCCCAGCTTTGTCGCCAGCCAGCGGGTGCGGGTGATGCCCTGGTTCCACGCGAGGTAGTGGGTGCCGGTCTCCAGTTCGCGGGCGATCAGCGGCGCGCCCCAGAACATCCCGATGACCGCCGGCACGGCGAGTACGACCAGCAGTCCGGTGTAGTAGAGGGTCTGGTCCGCACTGGAGACCTGGTCCACCAGGCTGCTGCCGGCCGTCCGGTAGAGGTCGGCCAGCTGCGGGCCGGAGACCGCGAGTGTGGCGGCGAGGACGGCCACGGCGGCGAACAGCACGGCGGCCTGGGTACGGAACTGGCGCCAGGTCAGCCAGATCATCGGAGTACCTCCAGTGCGGGCCGGGTGTCGCGCACCACATCGGCGGGCCGGGTCATGTAGGCCAGGACGATGTCTTCCAGACCGAGCGGGGTGACGGTCCAGGAAGGGTCGTGGACCGCGGTGTCGGTGCGCACCAGCAGAGTGGTCTGCCGCTCGGTGTGGCTGGCGGTGATGACGTGCTGGCCGGCCGGGAGCGTGTCCGTGTCCCGGCGCGGTCCGGTGAGCCGGTGGTGGCAGGCGACCAGGTCGTCTATGTCGCCGGCCACCTGCACCCGGGAGTCGACCAGGACGATGACGTAGTCGCAGGTCCGCTCCAGGTCGGAGACCAGGTGGGAGGAGAGCACGACGCTCAGCTCGTGCTCGGCGACTGCCTCCATCAAGTCCTGCATGAACTCCCGCCGGGCGAGCGGGTCCAGGGCCGCGACCGGCTCGTCCAGGATGAGCAGCTCCGGGCGCTTGGCGATGCCCAGGGTGAGAGCGAGCTGCGCGCGCTGGCCGCCGGACAGCTTGCCGGCCCGCTGCTTGAGGTCCAGACCGAGGCGACGGATCCGGTCGCACGCCACGGCGTCGTCCCAGTCCGGGTTGAGGCGCTTGCCGAGGTCGAGGTGGTCGGCGACGCTCAGCGCCGCGTAGACCGGGGTGTCCTGGGCGACGAAGCCGACCTTGGCCAGCTGTTCCACACCCGCGGCAGGACGGCCACCGCACACCTCGATGATGCCGGCCGTCGGGGTCAGCATGCCGGAGGCCAGGTTCAATAACGTCGACTTGCCGGCGCCGTTGGGGCCGACCAGGCCGACCACCCGGCCGGCGGGGACGTCCAGGTCGCAGTTCTGCAGCGCCCAGCGCTGTTTGTACCTCTTGCCCAGGCCCTGGGCTCGCAAGACGGCGCTCACGCTACGTCCTCTCCGGCGGCGTTACGAAATGTGCTCATGAACAGCGCCTCGATGCTCTCGTCGTCGAGCCCGGCCAGGCGGGCCTTGGTCAGCCAACGCTGCAGGTCCTTGCGGAGCGGTCCGTGCGCGGCGAGCGTGCCGTCGGCCAGCGTCCGGGTCACGAACGTCCCGACGCCGGGACGGGCGGCCACGAGGCCGTCGTGCTCCAGCTCCCGGTACGCCTTGAGCACCGTGTTCGGGTTGACCGCCATCTGCTTCGCCACGTCCTTGACGGTCGGCAGCCGGTCCCCCTCGTGCAGCAAGCCCAGGCGCAATGCGTGCCGGACCTGCTGCACCAGCTGCTGGTACGGGGACAGGCCAGAGCGGCTGTTCAGGTGGAACTCAATCACCGGTTCCTCCATTTATCTAGTTGCCTAGTACTTTAGCCCCCTCAGGTGGTGGTCGGTCAACAGGGAAGACGCCGCATCCGTCACACCCTGCGCACCACCATCGAATGGAGCCACGGTCTGTGCTCACCGACAAAACGGGAACTGTGGCCCGGCTTTCGGTCTTCGCCGGCGGCTTCACTCTGGCGGCCGTCGAACAGGTGGGCTCGGGAGGTGAGTTGGCTGACTGCGATGTGCTCAACCTGGTCGGGGCGCTGGTCGACAAGTCGGTGGTGCAGCGGGTCGAGGGCGAGGGCGAGTACCGCTACCGGCTGCTGGACACGATCTGCGGGTACGGCGCCGAGCAACTCGATCACAGCGGCCGCAGCGAGGAATACGCACGACGCCACCGGGACTTCTTCCTGCACATGGCCCAGCGGGCAGGCGAGGAGTGGCCGGGCGACCAGCAGGTCGAGTAGGGCAACCGGCTCGCTGCCGACTTCGACAACTTCCGTCTCGCCATGAACTTCGCCATCGCCCACTCCGGTGACCAGACGGCGCTGCGGCTGGTGAACGGCCCGTGGGGGGCTGTGGCTGGGCAAGAGGCGACTGACTGAGGCCCGACACTGGATCGACAAGGCGCTGACGGGCGAGCCGGAAGCGACCGTTGAGCAAGGCGTCGCCTTGTACCACGGGGCCTACTTCGGACTGCTGCCGGCCGACCGGCAGGCCCAGGAGATGGTCCGGCGCTGCCGGACCGTGGCCGATTTACCCGTCGGGCGTCGACGTGTCCAGTTCTGCCCTGCGCTTCCTGTCCGCCAAGCTCCGTCAGCGCCGCCAAGAACTCGGTACCCGCTGGCGGCGCCTGAGTGTCGGCCGTCAGGCCCTGCTCACTCTTGCCCATCTCCGCAACGGCCACCCGTATGCCCAGCTCGCGGCCGGGCTCGGGATCGGCACCACCACCGCCCACCGCTGCATCACCGAGGCCGTCGAGGTCCTGGCCGCCCTCGCCCCGACCCTTGCGGAGGTGGTCCGCACAGCATCGTCGAAGGCATTCGTGCTGCTGGACGGCACCCTGCCGATCGACCGGATCTCCGCGGACCGGCCGCAGGCGGTGAACCGGTCCCACGCGAAGATCCGCGCCCTCGTCGAGCAGGCCATGGCCACCCTCAAGTCCTGGCGGCTCCTCCGCAAGCTCCGGTGCTCGACCACCCGGATCGCCAGCCTCGTCCAGGCCATCCTCACGCTTCATCTGACCAGCTCAGACCGATGATGGAAAAGCCTCAGTGACTACTGTTGAGGACTCGTGACGGAACCGGATCGACCCGCGGCCTGTGCTCGATAGCGCCCCGGTGTCGTGCCGAACTCCCGCGTGAAGGCGTGGGAAAGGGCGTAGGGGCTGCTGTAGCCGACTCGACCGGCGATGGTGGCGAGCGTCTCCGTGGTGTCACGGAGCATGGTGGCGGCAAGGATCACGCGCCACCAGGTGAGGTAGGCCATCGGGGGGCGGCCGACGTGTGTGGTGAAGCGGCGTGCAAGGGTGGGTCGGGAGACGCCGGCCTCCGCGGCCAGACGGTCATTGCTCCACTGCGCGGCCGGCCTCGAGTGCATCGCCCGCAGGGCGGCAGCCGTCGCCGGGTCACTCAGTGCGCGGGGCCAGGCTCCGCTGGTGGTCTCTGTCATCCATGAGCGAATCATGTAGACGAGGAGGAGGTCGAGCAGATTCGGGAGTGCCATGCAGGAGCCGGGCCGCACTTCGTCCAGTTCACCGGCGAGCAGATCGATCGCAGCGCGGAGTTCGAGGTTGCTGCCTACTTGGCTGGGCAGGTAGACGATCTCGGGCAGTTCCGCCATCAGCGGGTGCATGCGACTGCAGTCGAGCCAGTACTTGCCAGAGAGAATCTCCGTTCCGTAGTGGTCCGGCTCGGCTCGCTGGTCCGTGTATGCAAGCCATTGCTCGAACGGGACCGCCTTCCTCGCCGCAATCGCCGGGTCGACGGGGGAATCGGCGATCACATGGCCGGTGCCATGCGGGAGGAGCACGGCGTCTCCCACACCGAGGGATACCGGGGCACCACCATCAGCCAGTAGCCAGCAGCCGCCCTTGAGGACGACGTGGAAACCTGCTCCGTCGTACGGGTCAAGCCGCGCGCACCAGCTGCCGCGCGTCCGCAGTCGGTGGAACCACGGGTGTCCGAGGTGCACGGCAGAGATCGCGTCGCTCACCACATCCATCAGTCCAGAGTACCGTGCGCATGATGTGTGATACGGACGCGTATTTTATTGAACTCAATGGTTATTGAGGCTCTCGCTGGACCTTCTTAAGGTCGATTGCATGATCAACGAAAACGAGTGGATGCAGACCATGGTGCTGGGGGACGTCGAGGTCATCCGGGTCGTTGAGTGGCACCAGCCATTCCTGCCTCCCTCTGTCTTCCTCCCGACAGCCCCTGACGACATGTGGAGGGACAACGCGGACTGGCTGGCGCCGGACCACTGGGACCCGGACAGTGGCTTGGTGGTGACTGCTTTGCAGAGCTGGGTTCTGCGTAGTGCAGGCCGGACCATTCTGGTCGACACCGGAGCGGGCAACGGGCGCGTACGACCGGGTATGGGGCCCTTCCATGACGCACAGAGTGACCTTCTCGGCCTGCTGGAGCGGGCCGGTATCCGTCGGCAGGACGTCGACGTCGTGGTCAACACCCACCTGCATGTAGACCACGTTGGTTGGAACACCGTCGAGGCGGACGGGGAGTGGGCGCCAGCATTCCCCAATGCTCGGTACCTCATCCCGGCTGCGGACGACTTCCATTACGGTCCCGACAACGCGTACGGCAACGGTGTGCAGGAGGTCGACCGCCTTATCTACGAGGACAGTGTCGCCCCCATTCACCAAGCCGGGCAGTCCGTGCTGTGGGACGGCCAGTATCGCATCGACGAACACCTCACCTTGCAATCTGCACCAGGTCACACACCCGGCTCCTGCGTGCTGAGCCTGGCGTCCGGCACCGACCGTGCGGTCTTCGTCGGGGATCTGTTGCACAGCCCGGTCCAGATCCTCGATCCCTGCTGCAACAGCAGTGCTTGCCTCGACCCGGCACAAGCAGCGGCCAGTCGCCGTCGGATCCTGGAGCGGGCGGCCGAAGCACACGAACTGCTCGTCCCTGCACACTTCGGCGGCGCTGGAGCCCTGGAAGTCCGGCGGAGCGGCGATGGGTTCGCCCTCGGCCCCTGGGCGACAGCCGTCCCGGAATAGCGCGACGCGGGGGCCAGCGACCAGCAGATGCGCGGAATCATCGCCGAAGGGTTTAAGGAAGTGTATTTCCAGGACGGCGGCGGTCGCGCTATGGGACTGTCGGACGTGGAAATCAACGACATTGATTACCTCGATCTGGATTACTGACTAGGAGCGAAAGCGTGACCGCTGATTTTCCACCTGAGCCAAAGCACGACAGTTGTCACCAAGGCAGGCGTGTTGTCACCAGGGCCACCGGCTGCGAGTGCTGAGCAGAGTTCTGGACCGCGGTGCCAGCCTCAGCTGTCCACCCCGGCTTCCCACTTGCGCTGGCGCAGCGTGTAGTCGCTGAAGAGATGTCGGCTCCGGTCGAGCAGTTCACCCACCTCCGCGTCGCCGCGCCGCCCGTCCGGCGACGGATGCCAGCTCTGCACTGATTGCGCGGCCCAGGTGCGCAGCTTCATATCGGGGTCCTCGAGCAGACCGACCGCCGCCCGTAGCGCCACGATGCCGCCGTGCGCGTCGAGCAGCCGGAACGCGCCGACGCGGACGTGCCGCGGCCACTCGGAGCTGGTGCGCTCCAGTAGCCAGTCGGCGGGCAGTTCCTTGGCCGAGGGCAGCAGGGCGGTGGCGGTCTCGCGGACGACCTCGGCGGCAGGGTCGTCGAGGAGCGGCCGCAGCTGCTTCACATCCGCGCAGTCCAGCGCCCGCAACCCGGCCACGGCTCGCGCCCGCACCCCGGCCGCCGGGTGCGCGAGCAGCGGCCGCAGCAGTCCGGCGTCCGCGCGGTTCCCGCACTCGGCCAGCCCGATGACCGCACCGGGCGGCAACTCGGGGTCGTCCGGTGCCGTGCACCGCTCCCGGTACCGGGCCGCCGGGTCACCACCCTGCTGTCGTACGACATACCGGGCACAAGCACGCACGAGTGCGGAACGGTCGCTGAGAAACGGCTCTGCCTGCTTCGACCGCCCCGCCCGTCTCAGCGCGGTGACGCCGGCCGAACGGACACGCGGGTTGCGTGCGGACAGCAGTGGAGGCAGCACACCCTCGTAGGCATCTTCATCCCCCAGAGCCGTGAGCGCCGCTGTGGCACACAGGTCCTGGACCATGGTGTCTTGGTCCCCGGCGGCCGCGCGGGCCAGCTCAGCGGGACGAAGCAGTCGGCCCTCGATGGCCAGCCGGTACGCGAACCGCCGGACGATGCGGTCGGGATCAGCGAAGAGAACAGCGAGCTGCCCGTGGGATGCCTGGCGCAGGATCTGGCCGAGCACATCGACGCCGAAGGCACCTCTGTCTCGGCGGCCGACGCGGAGGATGAGCGGCGCGAGGTCGAGGGCAGAGTCCACGTTCAGGGCCTCGCACAGCAGCCGCCGCGCGTGCTCGCGCACCGGGCTGACCCAGTCGGCGCAACGGATCACGACCAACGGCAGCAAACCGGGGTACCGGACCGACTGACGCACCGCCTCCTGACGGATCCGCCCGTCGCGGTGGCAGAGGGCAAGTGCGAGCCGAGACTCGCCGAGCTGAGTCAGGTCGGCGGGCAGTGGGGCGGAGTGCTCCCACCCCGGCAGGAACTGCGGGCGGTACCAGGCCACCTCACGCACTCCTGCGTCCAGCGCGAGCCAGTCAGCGGGGTCGGCGACATCAAGCGTGCTTTGAAGCGGCGCACCACCCGCGAGCCGCGTCGCTGCCGCTGTCCTGTCCTCGAAGTCCTCAAGCATTCCCGCCCCTCCAGCAGTCGTACCAGGTGAGCGTAGGGGGCGGGGTTCGCATAGGCGCGGGAAATATGGCCCGTGAGCCGAGGACCGCCGCTCGGCACCCTGCTCACCAGAAGCCGAACCCGGTGACATCTCCCCTGCTTCGCTTGCCGCTGGTGACAGGTAGCGCGCCGCATCGGTGACAACCACCATGCTTTGCCCTACTGAAGCCGCAGGCCAGCGGATGCCGATGGTGACAACTCTCGTGCTTCGGCACAGCTGAGACTGAGCGTCTGAGTTGGCCCCTTACAAGACATCTCAATTGGTGATCGAGCCGGCCGTGACAGGCAGCGATCAGGTGCAGGCGCGGTGACTTGACCATGATGTGAGACTTGCAGCATGGACATGGGACGTGAGTCGCGGTGGGAAAAGGACGCAATGACGGTGGAGATCGGTTTCGCCCTGGTGACCGCCGCCGCGCTGGCTGGGGTGATCTTTGCCGTCGCCTGGACATTCGGCCTTGCCCTTGACCTCTCTGGTTCGGCAGAGAAAGGCGTGATGGTAGGCGGCGCACTGTTCGGCGCGGTGGCCGGAGTGTGGCGTCTGGTACGGGTGCTGCTTCGATTCGACGATCAGCGCCGCATGGGCCGCTGACTACGGGCCTGCCACTTGAGGTCGGTAGCCTCCCGGTGTGGGGATAGTTGAGCGGCTGGTACCGGATGAGCTGTGGGAGTTGTTCCAGCGGGTGGTGCCGGAGGCGCCGTCGCGGCCGCAGGGTGGCGGTCGGCGTCGCCACGGCGACCGCGAGGTCTTGGCCGCGGTCGTGTTCGTGGCGACCTCGGGCTGCACGTGGCAGCAACTGCCGAAGTCGTCGTTCGGGCCGTCCGGAGCGACAGCCCACCGCCGGTTCACCGAGTGGACGAAGGCCAGGGTATGGGCCAAGCTCCACCGCCTGGTCCTGGACGAACTCGGCTCCCGCGGCGACCTGGACTGGTCGCGGTGCGCGATCGACTCGGTGAACATGCGGGCCTGAAAAGGGGGACCTGACGGGTCCGAATCCTGTCGACCGGGGTAAGTACGGCTCGAAGATCCATCTGATCACCGAGCGAACCGGTCTGCCCTTGTCTGTCGGCATCTCCGGTGCCAACGTCCACGACAGCCAGGCCCTGATCCCGCTCGTGAAGGGGATCCCCCCGATTCGGTCCCGCCGAGGGCCCCGTCGGCGCAAGCCCGGCAAGCTCCATGCCGACAAGGGCTACGACTACCGCCACCTGCGGCAATGGCTGGCACAGCGAGGCATCCAGCACCGCATTGCCCGCAAGGGCGTCGAGACTTCACAGCGACTGGGCCGACACCGCTGGACGATCGAACGGACGATGGCCTGGCTGCCGGCTGCCGCCGACTCCACCGCCGCTACGAGCGCAAGGCCGAGCACTTCCTCGCCTTCACCAGCATCGCCTGCACCCTCATCTGCTACCGCCGGCTCGCCAAATGAGATGGCCTGTTAGCGCTTGAGTTGGCCCGTCTGAGCGCCAGTGTTGGCCCGCAGGGTAGCGGCTGCTCCGTTGACCTGCTGAGTCTTTGGGGAAGTCTTACGGGAGGCGGGGCGAGCGGGCGGTTCTGGGGACATGAAGGTTACGGACCGTGCTGTTCGTGATGTCCGTTCGAGCCTGTGGCGTGGACGTGATGGGCTTGTTTACCGACCGGGTTCAGGACGTCCGTCATGTTCTGAAGTCGGTACGGAGGACGAATGGTGCGGCACCGTGGCGGCCGTTGGGAGCGATGCGGCGGGGGCTTGTGGGGGCGGTATCAGTTCGATCAGAAAGTCCTGGTCGGCGGCGCCGGAGCATCGGCCTTGGACGACTTCCGTCCCTTCCTTGACGTCTTGGCCGCGCAGGCTCAGGCACTCGTCGGTGATGACAGGGCGGATCCGGAAGTGAGTCGGGGCCTGTGGGCCAAGGGGCTCGATGCGGAACTGTTGGGCCCGGTTTTCGTCGGTGCAGTCTTCGCGGGGTTCGAGCAGGTCGCGGCCCGCACCGTTCAACAGGACTGTCAGGCAGCCGATGCTGTACTTCGGGTGATGCCATTGGATCTGCACGATGTCCGCGCCGACTGGTTCGAGGAACACGTGCGGCAGGACGGCCTTACTGCAAAGGCGCTGGGCGGCGACCGCGGTCTCGTATTGGCCTGTGCGATCTCTGCCTTCGGTGAGACACAAACCCGGGGTCCGAGCGGGGTGGATGAGAGCCCAACTGCCGACGGCCAGTATGCGCAGCCCGGCTACTGGCATCGCGCCCGGTGCTGTTGGTGACTTGGAGCTGTCGAGCAGACCGCCGATGGCCAGGGCGCCAGCAGCTCCGGTGGTCGCGGCGAGGGCCAGGCCGACTGCTCGGCGCCATAGTGGGCGGCGCGAGGGTACAGATGCACCAGAATCCGGACCATCGCCATCGTCGCCGGTCGGTTCGAGTTCGTCGACGGCTGGTGCAGGTTCGCCGACGGCGATGCGACGGCGCGCCTCCAGCCACTGCCGTACGTCCTCCTCAGCAAGGCCGCAGGCGCGGGTGAAAGCGACGACGAACCGTTCTCGCGGCAATGTGGTGCGGCCGAGCGTAGTCGCGATCGTGCTGGCCGGCAGGCTGTCAGTGTGCGCGGTGGCCTTGGCCTCGAGCTGCCGATAGGTCAGTCCGGACCAGGACCGTAACGCGCGCAGCGCTGCAGTGAACTCGGTAGGCGTGCCGACCAGCGCTGGCTTCGGCGCTTGTGCCGGTGACTCGGCTAAGTGGCTCCCCGTATCTCTCATGACCTCAGTATGGCCGCACGACAGAGGCGGAACGCGATCCAATCCGGGCATGTTCGGGTGCGTTCGGAACTCATTGAGCACAGTTCCGCATGCACCCGAACAGCAATCTTTCTTGTGGCGCATGAGTGGCTCGGACAGTCTCGAACTCGGCTGAAGCCGGTCGATCCCGAAGCCTTCGGGACGGCGATTAAGTCAAGGCCAAGCGGGCGCCCGGAACTCGACCGGACCGCTCGGGAAGATCCGGCATTTACTGCGGCAGCTCTGCCCGGGAGGCAATCCGGACAAGCAGACGACACGCCGCTGGCGTGTTGTCGCCCACGGCGGCCCTTGTCCCAACGAACCGAAGGAGCACCTATGCGTTTCCGTGCGGCTGTGGCAGGACTGGGAATCGGAGCGGCACTGGCGCTGGGCGGTGTGTCGGCGCCCGCGCAGGCCGCCCCCCACGACGGAGCCTCTTCTGCTCTGGCGCCCAATTGCACCAAGGGCAAGAACCTCACCAACGGGTGGGGGCAGTGCACCACCGCAGGAACCTACAAGTGGCGCGTCCGCGTCTACTGCACGCTGGGAGGGTCCGGGACGAGCAGCGTCGTGACTGGCCCGACCCGGACCAACGCGTACTGCAGCTGGGGCAACGTGGAGAGCGTGACCATCGAGCACCTCTGACCCGCCCGGACTCCCCGCCGCGCTCGGGGTTCGCCCCGGGGAGCCCAACGTCAGGTGGTGCCTACGACCGATTCCGCCCCGGTGGCCAAACCGATCAGCAACTCCCCGGGCCTGGCCAATCACGTCAGGCTAAGCCTGGGTCTGAGGCTCATCCACCAACGACAAGGGGCCCCGCCGACGTTGACCGGTCGGCGGGGCCTCTTGTTCAGGGCGTGGTCAGCGATTGAGCGTTCTGCTTGGCGAAACGGGCCAACTGAGCCGCTCAGTCACATCCGCCCATCGACCGCGACAAGAGCCCGCTGTTCGACGCTGACCACGACCCGGTCCGGGTCGCAGACGCGCTGCGCCGCAGCCCGCACTTCGCGGCTGCGGACGCCGGCCCGGGCGGCGACACGGTGTGGTTCACCAGTCAGGCCGGCATCAACTACACGCTGACCTTCAAGGCGGCGGAGCCCACCGACGACGACCTGCTGCCCGAGCCGGTGCTCACCGAGGCTATCGCCGCGGCGATCCTCAAGCACCCCGGCTTCGTCGCCGCCGACGCGGACTCCCCGCGCGCGGACACCATCACCATCCAGTCCCGCAACCAGGTGCGCCACCTCCTTGTCCTGGACGTCGACCGCGGCAACGCTCTCGCCCCGGAAGACCTGTCCACCCCGGCCGTCGACGTCGCCCTCGCCGCCGACAGGCTGCTCGCCGGCGACCCCAGCGACTCGGAGCGCGCCACGGCCGACCTCCTCAACTACGTGGCCGCCACCTGGGACAAGCAGGACCTGCCGCTGCGCGAGCACGCCCAGGCCGTCGCCCGCACCCTGCGCACCCAGTAGCAGGGGATCCGCCCATGAGCGCATCCACGGCCACACGGCGCGCGTACGGTTGGGGGAGGACCCGCCGGGAGGACCAGATGAGCGCGCAGCCCGACCACGCACCCGTGACCACCTATGCCCCCGCGCCCGGGGCGCCGGCCGAACTCCTCGCCCAGCTGCGCGCCGACCGGCGCGCCGACCGCTGGGTGCCGGCCTTCGAGCGGGAGTGGGCGGCCGCGCTCGAGGAATCGCGGCGCACATTCTCCCTCGCGCCGCTGTACGAGGTCGTCCAGGAGTGGCAGGGCCGCATCGCGCACGCCCCGGCCGTCGACGCGTTCGTCGCTTCCAGCTACGACGACAGCGACGCCATCGACCTGGCGGAGCTCCGCCGACGTCGCGGGTGAGCCCGTCGCCGTACGCGGTCCGCGTCTCCGCCCCGGCCGCCAAGGTCCTCGACACGCTGCCCGAGCACGCGGTGGACACCGTGTGGGACATCCTCGCGGCGGCCGCCGCCGATCCGTTCGGCTTCCGGCAGTTCGACACCGACGACGACGAGGGTGAGGACGTCCGCTATGCGGCCGTCGGCCAGCTCTCCGTCACCTACTGGGTCAACCGGCCCCTGAACAGCCTGACGGTCCTGAACATCGTCTGGCTCGGGTAGCCACCCGCGACAACGGCCCGGCCCCGCCATTGCAGCTGCCGGGGCCAGGCCGTTGCCCATCGTAGCCACCGCCGTATCCACCCGTTACCACCCGGCGGCAACGCCGGTTGTCACCAGGCGCCGCGGGGGCGGTCGGCACCGAGCTGCACCTCGCGCCGGCACTCCGGGCACGCCGGCCGTCCCTCCACCCGACGCGGTTTGACGTCCTTCACCCAGCTGAACCCGCACAGCGCCTTGTGTGTGACCTGGAAGGATTCGTCCTTGGTGGCGTGCGAGCCGTAGCCCGGCACCAACCAGGTGAACGTCGCCTCCCCGTCGTACGGGGCGCCGTTCGGCCACTCGTAGGCCGCCTCGGTCGTGGTGCACCGCATCCGCACATCAGGCTCCGTCCAGCGCTTGCCGTACCGAAGCTCCGAGCTGGCGTCGACCGCGTCCGCGAGGCGCTCGAAGGACAGGTCGAAGTCGTGCATGTGTTTCCACCGGCCGGGCCGCTGCTGGCGCATCAGCGAGCGGAACATCAGCAGCAGCCGCGCCAGGTCGTGCTGATCGACCCGGACCGTGTTCGTCTCCGCGTCGAACCCGTACGTCGGGTCGTGGGGGCTTCTTCGGCATCGGTCCTCGCTCGCGTCGCTCCGGCGGCCAGCACTCCGCCACAGGGCGG
>NZ_BEWC01000016.1 GCF_003112575.1 Streptomyces ardesiacus | reverse complement strand
GTCAACCCCGACCTCCGGGCGCAGCTCGACACCGCCCGGGAGCAGGCACGCCGCGCCGCCGAACGTGCCGCCGCGGAGGAGGCGGCGGCACGCCGTGCGGCCGCGCTCGCGGCGCGCTTCACCCCCTCACACCGCGCCCGGCGCGGTTCCGACACCGACACCCGGCCCGACCCCGCCGCCCTCACCCGGCGCGGCTCCGAATCCGGCACCCACGGCCTGGACATCACCCCCGGCCTCCAGGCGGAGCTGGACACCGCCCGGGACGCGGCGCGGGTCACCGCGGCCGAAGGCACCGGCGGAGAAGAGACGCGGCGCACCGAGAAGGCCCCCGCGGGGAAGAAGAGCGATCGGCTGAAGGAGATCGCCGAGAACGCGGACCTGGGGAAGCGGACCCTCGATCCCGTGGACGCCCTGGGCAAGGGTGTTCAGGCGCCCACCGCCGCGGGCCTCGGCCAGAAGGCGACGGAACAGGCGGCCACCGCCGCGAGGCCGGACGCCACCGCGGCGGAGGCCGCCGGGGCGTCGTCGGCCTCCGCCCTGAAGCACGACGCCGCCGCCGTGGGGGTCTCCGGCGCGACGCTGAGCACCGGCGTGGAGCTCCTCGCCCTCGGGGCCAGCGTCGCGGACGCGCTCCGGAACCTGAGGACGTCCCTGCAGAAGAGGGCGGGCGCCGGGTTCCACAACGCGCGCAGGAAGGCCAAGGTCAAGGCGGCCGACGCGGCCACGAGCGTCGCCAGTACGGGTGCCAACGCCGGTGCGGTCGCCAAGGAGGCGATCAAGGTCGAGGGCGTGGCGAGCACCGCGGCCTCCGCCGAGGCGAGCGGTGTGCTCAGCGGTGTCGCCGGTGTGGCGAAGAGCGTGCGTGCCTTCCGCAAGGCCGGCATGGCGATCCACAAGCGCCGGCAACTGAAGAGGCTCCCGGACGCCGAGACCGCCCACGCCGGGCTGCTGACCGGCCTGAAGGCTCCGGCGGACGCCGAGGAACGACGCGCCAAGGCCGCGTACGACGAGGTCCTGGCGTTGCAGAGGGAGTTGACTCAGGGACGCCCTCGGGAGGGGGCGCAGGAGGCCCTGCACGCCGCCGTGCGGACCTACGAGGCGGCGGTGGAGCGCGAGGTGCGGGTCAAACTCCCCTACCTCCAGGCCCTGGACGACGCGAGGACCGTGGACGCGACCAAGAAGCTCGCGACGAAGAAGCAGGCCTCCAAGATATTCAAGGAGGGGACGGGCGGCCTGGGCGAAGGGCTGAAGGGCGCGGGAGGCATCGCGACCGTGGCCATCGTCGCCACCGGGGCCCTCGCGTCCAACCCGGCCGGATGGATCGTCGCCGCCGTGGGGGCGGGTCTGGTCGTCGTCACCGCCGGCTACAAGGGTGTCCGGTCGGGCATCGGGCGCTTCAACGAGGCCCACCACCCCGAGCGCTACACGCCGCACGGCGAGGAGGTGCCGGAGGCGAAGCCCACCTGGGAATCGCTGAAGCACGCCATGAAGGTCTGGAAGAAGGTGTCGAGGTACAAGCGCCAGCTGGCGGCGCACAAGCTCTACGCCATGCTGTCGCGGCCCGACACCCAGCCCGAGCTGCGCCGCTCCGCCGAGGAACTCCTGGTGCTGCTCAAGGCAGGTCCCGACGACCACGGGCAGAGTCCGGCCCAGTGGAGGGCGAGCTTCGCGGACCCGGACCGGAAGGCCGACTGGATCAAGGAGATCACGGACCAGCTCGGCTCCTGAGCGCGACGGGGCGGGGTCCTTTAGCAGGACCCCGCCCACGCGTCCAACGCCCTTTTCGGCCAAAGGCGTCCGGCCGCCATCCGGGCATTTTTCGCGTCAAACCCCCGACGGTTCCAGCTCGTGGTCACGAGGCTGCCACGAGGGGTGAGCACAAGCGGTAGTGTCCACTCCTGTACGTCGAACGCCGACCGCGGATACGGGAGTTCGTGGTGGTCGGGGCGCCTTTTCGGTCCCCTGCCGCTGCGAGTCCGCGTCGTCGGCGCCCCCTGCTCGTACCGGCCCTCGCGTGTTCCTGGGAGTTCCATGTCGTGCGCCTTCGCCGCCCCCCGCGTCGCTGCCGACTCCGCGGCCCGCGGTGCCCGGAACAGACGCGGGTCCGCATCCGCCCGTTGAGCCCGGTCGTCATCGGGCCGGCCGGCGCCCCGTCCCCGCGCGCCGTCCCGCCTCGGCCACCCTCGCCCACACCGACGGCTTCCGATCCGTGAGGACCTGATGACTGAACTGATAGTGACCGTCACCGCCGTACTGGCGGTAGCCGGAGTCGGGGCCGCGTGGTACTTCCGGCGCAAGGGCGAGCAGGCCCGGCGCCGGGCCGAGCAACTGCGCGACCACGCCGACCGGCTCACCCTGCAACTCGTCGCCGCCGAGCAGTGCGTGGGGCACCTCGCGTCCACCGTGATCCCGGCGGTGGCCAAGGGCGGGCCGGGCGGCGCGGGTCCCGAGGGCGGGCTGCCGGTACCGGCGCAGCTCGACGGAACGCCGCTCGCCGAGCGGCTGCGCGCGGTGCCCGGCGCGGTGGCCGCGGTGGTGGGGGACGTGCGCGCCCAGGAGCGGACGGCCGCCCAGCAGGCCGCGGACCATGCCGTCGAGCAGGTGCGGCACGACGCCGAGCGGCAGATCGCGCAGGTACGGCACGAGGCGGTCGGCGTGGCCCGGGCCGCGGTGCGCGGCTTCGCCAACAACGTCGTGGCCCGCGCGGCGAAACTTGGCCGGGCCGTCAGCCAGGGCGTACGGCGGCACATCTCGGACGAGGCGTACGCGACGCTCGTGGAGATCGACCACCTCGCGCAGCAGATGCTGCTCACGGCGTCCGGGTACGCCGTGCTGGCCGGGGACAAGCTGTCCCGGCGCTGGCCCGCCACCACGTTGACCGACATCGTGCGGGCGGCCATGGGCCGGATCGAGGGGTACGAGCGGATCAGGCACCCCGAGATGGGGTCCGTGGTGGTCGAGGGCCGCGCCGTGGAGGCGGTCGTGCACGCGCTCGCCGTCCTGCTGGACAACGCGCTGCGCTACTCGCCGCCCGCCGCCAGTGTCCACGTCTCGCTGGAGCAGGGGCACCACGCCTGCTTCCTGATCGTGGACGACGCGGGGCTGCGCATGGACGACGAGCGGCTGCTGTGGGCCAGCGACGTGATGTCCGGCGAGCAGCGCGACGACATCACCCGCCTGGGCGCCCACCCCCAGACCGGGCTGCGCGTGGCGTCGCTGCTGGCGGAGAACTACGGCTTCCGCGTCGAGCTGACCGCGCCCAACATCTATCAGGGGACCCGGGCCATGGTCGTCCTGCCGAAGAACCTGATCGTCGACCCGTCGGCGGCCCAGCCGGCGCCGCAGGCCGTGTCCCGGGCGCTGCCGCAGAAGACGGCCCCGGCCGCCGCCCAGGAAGCGGACCGGGACGCGCCGGAGGCCCCGGGCCGGACGGCGGCCACGCCTCCCGCCGCGCCCTCCCCCACGCCCGTCTCCGCCCCCGAACCGGCCGTGCCCGCCGCCGTACCCGCGTCGGCGGTCCCGCCCGCACCTTCCGCCACTCCCGCCGCCCCCTCGGCCACCACCACCGCCAGCGGTCTCACCGTCCGCCGGCGCTCCACCGCGCCCGCTCCCGTGCGCCGCCCCGCCGCCCCGGACGACACCGAGCCGGGCCGTCCCGCCGTCGCCGCCGCCTGGGCGGCCGGTACCCGACGGGGCCGGGAGGGGGAGCCGCCCTCGCAAGCCTCCGCCGACGCCATCCACACCCCCGCCGCCCACCCCACCCCCCACGACGGCGCTGACGACGAAGGACACTGATCGTGCAAGACACACACACCAACAGCCTGGGCTGGCTGCTGGACCAGGAACTCGGCAGCGTCGAGGGCGTCCGGTACGCCGTGCTGATGAGCAGCGACGGTCTGCTGAAGGCCCGTACCGAGACGATCGGCCAGGACGACGGGGAGAAGTTCGCCGCGTTGACGGCGGCGCTGCGCGCGGCGGGCAAGGCCTGGGACGAGTTCACGGGCGGCGGCGGGATGCGGCAGTTGCTGATCGAGTCGGTCGGCTGCATCGGGCTGACGACCACCGCCGCGAAGAACACCATGCTGTCGGTGTGCACGACCGGCCCCGACGCCGACGTCGGCCTGATCTCGCACCACATGGTGCGGCTGGCCACCCGCGTGGGGCACGAGCTGGCCACCGAGGAACGCGTGCCGGTCCAGGCGCGGGTGACGGCCGCGGACGGCGGCTCACCGGTATGAGCGGACCGCGGCGCGACCCCGACATGGTCCGGCCCTACGTCCGCACGGGGGGCCGGACCCGTGCGCGCGAGGACGTGCGCCTGGAGAGCGTGGTCATCGCCGCGACCGGCCCCACGGACGCCCTCGGCCCGGACGCCCGGCGGGTGATGCGGCTGTTCGCCGGCGCGGACGGCGGCCTGGCCGTCGCCGACATCGCCGCCGCGCTGGAGCTGCCGCCCTCGACGGTGCGCATCCTCGTCTCCTCGCTGATGGACTCCGGCCACCTCGCCAGCCCGGTCGCCGCGATCGACGACCAGCCCGACTTCGACCTGCTGCAGGAGGTACTCCGTGGACTTCGCTCCATGGTCTGACCGGACCGACGGGTCCGCCGGGGCCGAGGGCGCCGACCGTGCCGACCCGTCCGTCACCTACGTCCCCGCCACGGTGACCCGGTCCGCCAAGATCGTGGTCGCGGGCGGTTTCGGCGTGGGCAAGACGACCCTGATCGGCAGCGTCTCGGAGGTGCGGCCGCTGCGGATGGAGGAGCCGATCACGCAGGCCAGCGCCGGTGTGGACGATCTGCGCGGCACCCCGCACAAGACGACGACCACCGTGGCGATGGACTTCGGCCGCATCCACATGGCCGGCGGCCGGATCGCCCTGTACCTGTTCGGGCTGCCGGGCCAGTCCCGGTTCCAGCCGCTGTGGGAGGACCTGGCGGAGGGCGCCCTCGGCTGTCTCGTCCTGGCCGACACCCGCGACCTGGACGCCTCGCACGACGCCCTCGGCCTGCTCGACAGCGCCGGCATCCCCTACGCCGTCGCCATCAACACCTTCCCGGGAGCGCCGAGTTATCCCGAGGCCGAACTGCGCGAGGCGCTGGCCCTGGAGCCGCAGACGCCCCTGACGCACTGCGACGCCCGCGACCGCACCTCCTCCCTGCACGCCCTGATCACGCTCACCGAGTACCTCACCGAGCACCGTTCAGCCGCCCTCCTGGAGTCCCGCCGATGACGCCGCCCCCCGCCGAGCCCGTGCCGACGAGTCCCGCGGGCCGTATCGCCCTGTATTCACCGGAGTTCGCCGCCGACCCGCACGCCGCCTACCGGAGCATGCGCCGCACCCACGGCCCGCTCGTCCCGGTCGACCTGGCGCCCGGCGTCCCCGCGACCCTGGTGATCGGCTACTACCAGGCCCGCCGCATCCTCAACGACCCGCTGCACTTCCCGGCCGACCCGCGGGCCTGGGAGAAGCTGATCCCGGCGACCTGTCCGGTGCGGCCGATGATGGAGTGGCGGCCCAACGCGCTGCGTTCGGGCGGCGCCGAGCACGCCCGCTACCGGGCGGCCAACACCCACGCCATCGACCGGGTCGACCAGCACGGGCTGCGCGCCCTCGTCGAGAAGGTCGCCGACGGCGCCATCGACGGGTTCCGCACGGCCGGTTCGGCGGACCTGCTCACCCAGTACTCGTTCCCGATCGCCTTCAGCGTGCTCAGCGCGCTGCTGGGCTGCCCGGACGAGATCGGGCAGCGCATCGCCGACGGCATGGCGAAGATCTTCGACACCACCGACGCCGACCAGGGCAACGTGATCCTCGCCCGCGCCGTGTCCGACCTGGTGGCCCTGCGCCGGGCCCACCCCGGCGACGACATCACCTCCCGGCTGGCCCTGCACCCCGCCGAACTGAGCGACGAGGAGATGAGCCACCAGCTCGTCACGCTCTACGGCGCCGGGATCGAGCCGCTGACCAACCTGATCAGCAACACGATCCTGAAGATCCTCACCGACGAGGAGTTCTCCGCCGATCTGCACGCGGGGCTCTCCACGGTGCGCGACGCCCTCGACGCCGTCCTCTACACCGACCCGCCGATGGCCAACTACTGCATCTCCTACCCGCCGTACCCCATCGACGTGGAGGGCGTGCTGCTGCCGGCCGACCAGCCGGTGGTGATCTCGATGTCGGCCGCGAACAACGACCCGGCCCTCACCGAGGGCGTGCCCGCGGGTGGGCTCGGCGGCAACCGCGCCCACCTGGCGTGGAGCGCCGGACCGCACACCTGCCCCGCCCGCTCGCACGCCTACCTGATCGCCGAGACCGCGGTCACCCACCTCCTGGACGCGCTGCCGGAGACGGACCTGGCCCGCCCGTTCGCCGAACTGACCTGGCGGCCCGGCCCGTTCCACCGCGCCCTCGAATCCCTGCCCGTCACCTTCCCCGTCGTACAGCCCGCCGCATACTAAGGAGCCAGGTCATGGCGACCCAGCAGCCCGCCCTCGTCCTCGACCCCACCGGCGCCGGTCATCACGCCGAGCACCGCGTCCTGCGCGAGCGCGGCCCGGCCACCCGGGTGGACGTCCTCGGCGTCGAGGCCTGGTCGGTCAGCGACCCGGCCCTCCTCAAGCAGTTGCTCACCAGCCCCGACGTGTCCAAGGACGCCCGGGCGCACTGGCCCGCCTACGGCGAGGTCGTCGGCACCTGGCCGCTGGCGCTGTGGGTGGCGGTGGAGAACATGTTCACCGCGTACGGCCCCAACCACCGCAAGCTGCGCCGGCTGGTGGCGCCCGCCTTCAGCGCGCGCCGAATATCCGCGATGCGGCCCGCCGTGGAGAAGATGGTGACCGGCCTCGTCGACCGGCTCGCGGCCCTTCCCGCGGGTGAACCGGTCGATCTGCGCCAGGAGTTGGCCTACCCGTTGCCCATCGCGGTGATCGGTCACCTGATGGGCGTGCCCGAGGACCGCCGGGAGGGCTTCCGTGCCCTCGTGGACGGCGTCTTCGACACCACCCTGGACCAGGCCGAGGCCCAGGCCAACACCGAGCGGCTGTACGAGGTCCTGGACCAGCTCATCGCCGCCAAGCGCGCCACGCCGGGCGACGACATGACGTCCCTGCTCATCTCCGCGCGGGACGACGAGGGGGACGGCGACCGCCTCTCGCCGGAGGAGCTGCGCGACACCCTGCTGCTGATGATCAGCGCCGGTTACGAGACCACCGTCAACGTCATCGACCAGGCCGTGCACACCCTGCTGACCCGCCCCGACCAGCTCGCCCTGGTCCGCAAGGGCGACGTCACCTGGGGGGACGTGGTGGAGGAGACGCTGCGCCACGAACCGGCGGTCAAGCACCTGCCGCTGCGGTTCGCGGTCACCGACGTCCCCCTGCCGGACGGGCGGACCATCGCCCGCGGGGAGGCCATCCTCGCCTCGTACGCCGCCGCCAACCGGCACCCGGACTGGCACGAGGACGCCGACACCTTCGACGCGACCCGCACCGTCAAGGAGCACCTCGCCTTCGGCCACGGCGTCCACTTCTGCCTGGGCGCGCCGCTGGCCCGCATGGAGGTGACCCTCGCGCTGGAGAGCCTCTTCGGCCGCTTCCCGGACATCCGGCTCGCCGATCCGGCCGAGGAGCTGCCGCCCGTGCCCTCCCTGATCAGCAACGGCCACCAGCGGCTCCCGGTCCTGCTGCACGCCGGCTGAGCGGCGGGCGAGCGGGACCGGGCGCGGGGATGTCCGGCCGGAGCCGGCGGCTTCAGCCGAACATCCCCGGCTCGTAGTCGCCGGCGGGCTGCTGGGTGATGACGTTCAGGCGGTTGTAGGTGTTGATGACGGCGATCAGCCCGACCAGGGCGGTGAGCTGCTCCTCGTCGTAGTGCCGGGCCGCGTTCGCCCAGACCTCGTCGGAGACGCCGCCGCCGTCGGCGAGGCGGGTGCCCTGCTCGGTCAGTTCGAGGGCGGCGCGCTCCGCGTCGGTGAAGACCTTGGCCTCCCGCCAGGCGGCGACGAGGTTGAGGCGCAGCGAGGTCTCCCCCGCCTTCGCGGCGTCCTTGGTGTGCATGTCGAGGCAGAAGCCGCAGCCGTTGATCTGGCTGGCGCGGATCTTGACCAGCTCCTGGGTCGCGGCCGGGAGCGTCGAGTCGCTCACGACCTTGCCCGCGGAGTTGATGTGGCGCAGCAGCTTGCCCGCGAGCGGGCTGGCGAACACGTTGAGACGCGCTTCCATGGTGGATTCCTCCGTCGTGGCTTGCCGGTTTCTTGGTCGTACACAGCTACGACGGATGCCGGCGGCGCGATGTGACAGGCCGGAGCGCGCCCGTGTTGTGACCTGCGTCTCACTCGATCGACGTGGTTCGTTCCAGCAGTCGGCCCAGTGCATCCGTCACGGCGTCGGGGCGTTCGTCCATCACCCAGTGGCCCGCGCCGTCCAGCAGCGTCAGGTCGGCGCCGGGCACGGTCCCGGCCAGCTCGGTCGCGATCGCGGGGCTCAGGTACGGATCGGCGCGGCCCCAGACGACCGCCGTCGGACAGGCGATGTCACGCAGGCCGCGGCGCAGCTCGGGGCGGGGCGCGGTGCGGTAGTCGGCGAAGTAGTGGAGCAGCCAGCGCCGTCCCTCGGGGGTGGACATCCAGTCGACGTAGCCGTCCAGGACGCGGGGCTCCAGGTGTCCGGCGCGGACGAGCGGGGCCAGGGCGCGGCGGTGCAGGGGGGCGTAGGGCAGGCGCAGCGCCGGGCGGCGCAGGGCGGGGGTGCGGCCGAGGAGGCCGAGCAGGCTGAAGGCGGCGTACCAGCGGCGGGTGAAGGTGGCCTGGGCGCGGCTGTTGAGGATCGCGAGCCTGCGCACCCGTGCGGGGTGCCTCTGGGCGAAGCCGAGGGCGAGGAAGCCGCCGTAGTCGTGGCCGGCCAGGTTCACCGAGTCCAGCTCCAGCGCGTCGAGGAGCCGGCCGAGCCGGGCGACCTCCGTGCCGTAGTCGAAGGACAGGTGCAGGGGGCGGTCGGAGGCGCCCCAGCCGAGGAGGTCGGGGGTGACGACCCGGTGCCGGGCCGACAGGGGCGGGACCTGGTGGCGCCAGCTGCGGTGGTCGGCGGGGTAGCCGTGCAGGAGCAGGACGGGCTCGGCGCCGCGCGGTCCCGACTCCCAGCAGGCGACGCGGGCGCCGTCCACGGTGACCGTACGGCGGCGGGGCGGGTCGTAGGTGCGGGGTTGTTGCGCGGTCATCGGTTCTTCCTCCGGAGCTCGTCGCCCTCCCCCTCAACGGGCACGTACCCGCGAGCGCCGCGATCAGGGCTCGGTGTTCGGCCGAAAGGGGGCGGGGATTAGCCTCGAACGCGAACACGTCGGTTCGGTGCGGTGCAGGAGGCAGACATGGCGAAGGTTCCCAGCGCGGTGGTCGCCGCGGGCGGTCTGGTCGGCGGCTACGGCGTGGCCCGCTGGACGAAGAAGCGGCAGCTCGGCGGGGCCGTGCTCGCCGTCGCCGGGGCCGTGGCCGCGCAGCAGTGGCGGGCGCGGGCCGGCGGGAGGGCCGCGGGCGCGCTGACGGCGGCGTACGTCGCCGGGTTCGCGGGCTCGCACCCCCTGGCCAAGAAGGTCGGCGCCTGGCCCGCCGTCTTCGGCGTCGCCGGCGCCGTGGCCCTGGCCTCCTGGGCAGTCGCCGACCGCCGCGGCTGACCGGCCCGGACGGGCGGCCGAGCGAGCCGCCCGGACGAACGGGAACGGCAGCCTGGGCGAGCCGCCCGGGGAGCGACACGGACGAGTGACCCCGCCGGCCGCCCCAGGAAGGCACCCACCAGGCCGAACGGCACTACTGCACGGCTACATGGCTGCAAGGCTGCACGGCTGCACGGCACGAGTGAGCGGCCCTGACGACAGGCGGCCCGGGCAGGCGGCACCGGGGTGCCCCGGCGGCCGGGGCGGCGCCGGGGCCGTTCCGGCGGGAGGTTTGCTCAGGTCAGGTGGGTCAGGACGTTGATCACCCGGCCGTCCGGGGCCCGGACGAAGAAGCGCCGTACGCCCCACTCCTCGTCCCGCGGCTCCCGTACGATCTCGGCGCCCGACGCCGCCACCTGCTCGTAGACGGCGTCGACGTCCTCGACCTCGACGCTGAGGTCGGGGACGACGGGCGCCGTGCGCTCCTCGGTGAACAGGCTGATCTGGGCGGTGGGGTTGGACGGGGAGGCCAGGGTCGTCACCCAGCCCATGTCCATGACCTCCTCGAAACCGAGCAGGCCGTAGAAGTCACGGCTCGTGGTCCACTGCTCCTCGGCCGCGACGTGGATGTTGGGGACGATCCTGCGGATGCTCATCGGGACTCCTCGACGTCTGTGCCGGGTCGACGGGTGCGACGCTACGCGGTGCGCGCGCCGGAGCCGGTCGTTCCGGAGGATTCCGGCGCCGCCGCCGACAGCGGCTCCGCGATGTCCTCCAGCGAGCGGCGTTCCGCCTTCACCGCGAGGAACGCCGCCACCAGGCCGGCCGCGCACATCAGGCCGGCGCCGATCTGGAAGGCCAGGACCGTGTCGCCGACCACGCCGGACTCGGTCAGGTCGGCGAAGAGCAGCGGGCCGCTGATGCCGCCGGCGGCGGTGCCGAGGGCGTAGAAGAAGGCGATGGCCATGGCCCGGGTCTCCATCGGGAAGATCTCGGAGACGGTCAGGTACGCGCTGGACGCGCCCGCCGAGGCGAAGAACAGCACCACGCACCAGCAGGCCGTCATCGTCGTCGCCGTGAGCGAGCCCCGGTCGAAGAGCCAGGCCGTGCCGAAGAGCAGCAGGCCGGAGAGCAGGTAGGTGCCGGAGATCATGATCCGGCGGCCGACCGTGTCGAAGAGGTGGCCCAGCAGCAGCGGGCCGCAGAAGTTGCCCGCGGCGATGACGGCGAAGTAGTAGCCGGTGCTGCCGGTCGGCACGTCGAAGAACGTGATGAGGATCGTGCCGAAGCCGAAGGTGATCGCGTTGTAGAGGAAGGCCTGGCCGATGAAGAGGGACAGGCCGAGGACCGCGCGGCGCGGATAGCGGCCGAAGACGGTCTTGGCGATCAGGCCGAAGCCGATGGACTTGCGCTGGTGGATGGTGATCTCACCGGCCGGCGGCGGCAGCTTCTCGCCCTTCTCCTGCTCGATCCGCCGTTCCACGGAGGCGACGAGCCGGTCGGCCTTCTCGCCCTGGCCGTGGATGAACTGCCAGCGTGGGCTCTCCGGCACGTGCCGCCGCACCAGCAGCACCCCCAGGCCCAGGACGACGCCGAGGGCGAAGCTGAGCCGCCAGCCGACGTCCTTGGCGAAGATGCCGGTGTCCAGCATCACGATGGACAGCAGGGCGCCGCCGATCGCGCCGAGCCAGTAGCTGCCGTTGATGATGAGGTCGACCCGGCCCCGGTAGTGGGACGGGATCAGCTCGTCGATCGCGGAGTTGATCGCCGCGTACTCGCCGCCGATGCCGAAGCCGGTCAGGAAGCGGAAGAGGAAGAACCACCAGGACTCGAAGGAGACCGCGGTCAGCGCGGTCGCCGCCAGATAGACCACCAGCGTGATCATGAACAGCTTCTTGCGGCCGTGCCGGTCGGTCAGCCAGCCGAAGAACAGCGCCCCCGAGCAGGCACCCGCCACGTAGAGCGCGGCGGCGAGGCCGGTGATCTGGGCGGAGCTGATGTCCAGGCCGCTGCCGCTCTCGGCGATGCGCCCCGCGACGTTGCCGACGATCGTGACTTCCAGGCCGTCCAGGATCCAGACGGTGCCCAGGCCGATGACGATCATCCAGTGCCAGCGCGACCAGGGCAGCCGGTCCAGGCGGGCGGGGACGGCGGTGGTGACCGTCCCGGTGGCGGCGGGCACCGGGGCCGACGAGTCTCCTGTCATGGCGGGGGAGTGCCCCCGCCGGACGGGACTACGCCCCGAGGATTCGGGAGACCGTGTAGATCACCAGCCCGGCCAGGGAGCCGACCACCGTGCCGTTGATGCGGATGAACTGCAGGTCGCGGCCGATGTTCGCCTCGATCTTCTTCGTGGTGTGCTCGGCGTCCCAGCTCGCCACCGTGTCGGTGATCAGGGAGGTGATCTCCTTGCGGTAGGTGGTGACGACGTACACCGCGGCGCTCTCCACCCACCGGTCGACCTTGCCCTGCACCTTGGGGTCGGAGGCCATCCGGGAGCCCAGGGACAGCAGGGAGGCCCGGACCCGGAGCCGCAGTTCGCTGCGCTCGTCCTCCGCCGCCGAGACGATCATGGACCGTACGGCTGTCCAGGCGGACGCGATCAGGTCCTGGACCTCGCCGCGGCCCAGCACCTCGGTCTTCAGCCGCTCCACGCGCGCGCGGGTCTCCGTGTCGGACTGGAGGTCGGCGGCGAAGTCGGTGAGGAAACGGTCCAGGGCGCCGCGTGCGGGGTGGGCGGGCATGTCGCGCATCTCGGTGACGAAGCGCAGCAGCTCCTTGTAGACCCGGTCGCCGATCTTCCGGTCGACGAACCGGGGCGTCCATCCGGGGGCCCCGCCCTGGACGGCGTCCATCACGGAGTCGCCGTGCAGGATCAGCCAGTCGTGGGCACGGGAGACGATCAGGTCGACGGCGCGCTTGTGGCCGCCGTCGGAGACGACCCGGTCCAGCATCTTGCCGATGCCGGGCGCGATCTCCTGCGCGTCGGCCCGGCGGGTGATGGCCTCGCCGACCACCGCCTGGACGTCGGAGTCGCGCAGCACGGTCAGGGCGCCGCGCAGGGCCGCGGACAGCTCGGCCGTCACCCGGTCGGCGTGCTCGGGCACGGCGAGCCAGGAGCCGAGGCGGCTGCCGATGCCGACGGCGCGCAGCCGGTGGCGCACGACGTCCTCGGACAGGAAGTTCTCCCCGACGAACTCGCCCAGCGAGACGCCGAGCTGGTCCTTCTTCCTCGGGATGATCGCGGTGTGCGGGATGGGGATGCCGAGGGGGTGGCGGAAGAGGGCGGTGACGGCGAACCAGTCGGCGAGCGCGCCGACCATGCCGGCCTCGGCGGCGGCGGACACGTAGCCCGCCCAGGCGCCCGCGCCGTGGTGGGAGGCCCACTCGGACAGGACGTAGACCACGGCGACGAAGAGCAGCAGGCCGGTGGCGGTGAGCTTCATCCGGCGCACGCCGCGGCGCTTTTCCTCGTCGGCCGGGCTGAAGGAGGTCATCGCACGGTCGCGCACCGCCCCCGCGCCCGTACCACCGGTGTCCGCCCCCGCGCGCTCCCCCGCGCCCCCGGAACCCCCCGTGCCCCCCGTACCCCCCGTACCCCCCGCGCCCTCAGGAAGTTCCGCTTTCGTGCGTTCCATCCGCTCCACCGTTCGCTGATACGTCCCTCACACATTGTCCCTTCCTGACCGACTCCCGGAACGGAACACAAGTTCCCGGCGTCTGTCCCGGGAGGGGGAACGCCCGGGGCTCCCGCGGCCTTTCCTCCGCCCATGACGCATCATGGGTTCATCGGACCGGAGCCTCGGGGCTCCCCTCGCCCGAGGAGAACAGAACAGCATGACCCGGGGTCGTGACGGGGGTGCGGGGGCGCCTCCCACCAAGCACCGTGCCCTGCTCGCGGCGATCGTCACCCTGATAGTGGCGATCTCCGCGGCCATATACGCCGGAGCGTCCGCGGACGACGGCACCAGGGCCCACGCACTGCAGACCGGAGGCCGTCTCCCGCAGGGGGACGTCGCCCCCGCCTCGACGGGCGCCTGGGTGGGCGCCTGGGCCACCGCACCGGCCGCGGCCGAGCCGGGCACCGGGACGACCGGCATGGCGGGCCGCTCCGTGCGCAACGTCGTGCACACCTCGGTCGGCGGCACCGGCGCGCGCGTGACCCTGTCCAACCTGTACGGCCAGTCGCCGCTGACCATCACCCACGCCTCCATAGCCCTGGCCGCGGGACCCGGCACGGCGGCCGCGGTCGCCGACACCATGCGCGCGCTGACCTTCGGCGGCGACGCCCGGGTGATCATCCCGGCGGGCGGCCAGGTGATGAGCGACGTCGCCCGCATCGCCGTCCCCTACGGCGCGGACGTCCTGGTCACCACGTACTCCCCCGTCGCCTCCGGGCCGGTGACCTACCACCCGATGGCCCGGCAGACCAGCTACCTCGCCCAGGGCGACCGTACGGCGGACGTCACCGCGCTCGCGTACACCACCCCCACGCCGTACTGGCGGTACCTGACCGCGCTGGACGTGCTCAGCCACGAGGCCGACGGCACCGTCGTGGCCTTCGGCGACTCGATCACCGACGGACTCGGCGCCGCCGCCGACGCCAACCACCGCTGGACCGACGTCCTCGCCGAGCGGCTGCACCGGGCCGCCGGCGACGGCCGGGACACGCCCCGCTACAGCGTCGTGAACGAGGGCATCAGCGGCAACCGGATCCTGACCAGCAGGTCGGGGCGGCCGGCCGACAACCCGAGCGGACTGAGCCGCTTCGAACGCGACGTGCTGCACCGCACCAACGTCAAGACCGTCGTCGTCCTGCTCGGCGTCAACGACATCCTGCACAGCCCGCAACTCGCCGACCGCGACGGCATCCTCACCGGCCTGCGCACCCTCGTCGACCGGGCGCACGCCCGGGGCCTGCGGGTCGTCGGCGGGACGATCACGCCGTTCGGCGGCCACAGCGGCTACACCGGGGCCCGCGAGACGATGCGGCAGCAGATCAACGAGGAGATCCGCTCCGGCCGCGTCTTCGACGCGGTCGTCGACTTCGACAAGGCCCTGCGGGACCCCTACGACCCGCGCCGCCTGCGCTCCGACTACGACACCGGCGACCACCTGCACCCCAACGACAACGGATACGCCCGCATGGGCCGGGCCCTCGACCTGGACGCCCTGAAGGGCGCGGTACCGGTCGCGGCGTAGGCCGTACGGCCGGGAGGGCCGGGGGCCCGTGTGCCGGGCCCCCGGCCGTCAGTCCTCGCCCCGGCGGCGGCGTTCGCGTTCCTCCCGGCGCAGTTCGCGCTGCTCGTGGCGTTCCTCCCGCAGGTCGCGGACCATGTCCCGGTGGTCCTCCAGCATCCTGCGGTGGGCGTCCCGGTGGTCGGCCGGCATCCCGAGGCGGCCGCCGGGCAGCCCGCGGCCCCCGTCCCGGTCCCTGCCCTCCAGACGCTCGCGCTCCCGTTCCTGGCGGCGCTCCAGCTTCTCCTGGCGGCGCTCCTCCTTCAGCCGCTGCCGCTCCGCCCGCGTCACCTTGCGCTCCACGCCGACGCCGCCCCAGAAGGCGAAGCCCGTCACGACGACGCGCGGGGCGCCCGGGTCTCCGCGCACGCCCTCCTCGCTGTGGTCGAAGCCGCCCATGATGCCGATGCCGCGCACGACCACCTCGACACCCGGCGGCACGATCACCTGCATCCCGCCCATGATCGCGACGCAGTTGAGCACGACCTCGCCGGCCGAGAAGTCCGCCTCGCGCAGGTCGATCTCCCCGCCGCCCCAGAACGCGAACGAGGTGAACCGCCTCGGCACCGTCCAGCGCCCCTTGCGCTGGAAACCGGACATCACGGCGACCGCCCACGTGGACGAGCCCTCCGCGCCGGTGATCCGCCCGGCCCAGCCCCCGGCCCGCTCGGGCTCCTTCGTCATCGACACCCGCGGCGCCTCGGCCACCGCGCCGACCGGCAGGTCGCGGGTGATCGGCGCCAGCTCCCCGTACGTACGCGCCTTGTACGTGGCGTCCAGCCGCTCCTCGAACTCGGTCATGTCCAGGCGTCCCTCGGCGAGGGCGTCGCGCAGGACCTCGGCGACTCGTTCACGGTCGGCGTCGGATGCGCGGAGTTCCGGGGCGTCGTCGGTCATGTACAGCAGCCTACGAGGTCACCGCGCCCGGCACTACGCGCCCGCACGTTCCTCGTACATCTTCGCGATCACCGACTCGATGTCCGGCTCCCGCACCGACAGGTCCACCAGCGGATACCGGGCCGCGACGTCCGCCACCAGCCCGGCCGCCGACGCGGACGCCGGGAACGCCAGCCACTGCCGCGGCCCCTCCACCCGCACCACCCGCGCGGGCTCCGGCGCCTCGATCGGCGGCAACTCCCGTTCCAGGTCCACCACCAGGGTGCGTTCGCTCTCCCCCGCCTCGTGCAGGCCCTCCAGCGGACCGTCGTACATCAGCCGGCCGTGGTCGATGACCATCACGCGCGAGCAGAGCTGCTCGATGTCCTGGAGGTCGTGCGTGGTCAGCAGCACCGTCGTGCCGCGCTCGGCGTTCAAGTCCCGCAGGAACCCCCGCACCTTGGTCTTGGAGACGACGTCGAGCCCGATCGTCGGCTCGTCCAGGTAGACCACCTCCGGGTCGTGCAGCAGCGCCGCCGCGATGTCGCCGCGCATCCGCTGCCCCAGGGAGAGCTGCCGCACCGGAACGTCCAACAGGTCCTGGAGCTGGAGGAGTTCGACGCAGCGGTCAAGGTTCTCGCGGTAACGGGCGTCGGGGATGCGGTACATGCGGTGCATCAGCCGGTAGGAGTCGATCAGCGGCAGGTCCCACCACAGCGTCGTGCGCTGCCCGAAGACCACCCCCATGCGGTGCGCCAGCCGCGTCCGCTCCCGGGACGGGTCGATGCCCGCCACCCGCAGCCGGCCGCCGCTCGGCGTCAGGATGCCGGTGAGCATCTTGATCGTCGTCGACTTCCCGGCGCCGTTCGGGCCGATGTAGCCGACCACCTCACCGCGCGACACCGTGAACGACAGCCCGTCCACGGCACGCACCTGCCGCCGCTCCCGCTTCAGGAAGCCCGTCTTCTTGCGCACGTCGAAGACCTTCTCCACGCCCTCCAGCTCGATGAAGGCCGCGGCACCCGCCCCGGTCACCGGCTCCGGACCCGTCGTCCGCGTCGTCCGCGGCCTCTGCTTCCGCGTCGACTCCGTCATCTCCGCCCTCTCCACCCTCTCCGCCCTCTTCCGTCGGCTTCCCGTGCTCCGCTCCGTCAGCTCCCCGTACTCCGGTACGAACGCAGCCCCGCCCGCCAGGCCAGCCCCGCAAGCCCGCAGCAGGCCGCGGCGACGAGCGGCGTCGTGAACGCCACCCACCCGGGCAGGTCCAGCGGGTACGGCCGACCCAGCACGTAACCCGCCGGCAGCCAGTTCACGAACGCCAGCGGCACCACGAACGTCACCCCCCGCACCAGGTCCAGCGCGAACACCGCCGGCGGATACTGCAGCAACGTCGTACCGCCGTACGTGAAGGCGTTGGCCACCTCCGACGCGTCCTGCGCCACGAACTGGAACGCCGCCGCCGCCAGGAACACCGCGCAGAAGATCCCCGCTCCGCCCAGCAGCATCACCGGCATCAGCAGCAGCTTCGCCGCCGTCCAGTCGACGTCGACGACCACCAGCGCGTACCCGAGCACCAGCAGCCCCTGCGTCACCCGGCCGAGCCGGCGCAGCGCGAACCGGTCCGCCGCCACCTGCGCGAGCACCGGCACCGGCCGCACCAGCAGCGTGTCCAGCGTGCCGTCGCGCACCCGGCGCCCCAGCCGTTCCATCGAGCCGACCGCCAGGTCCGCCAGACCGAAGGACACCCCGGACAGCCCGTACAGGAACGCCACCTCCGGCAGCGACCAGCCGCCCAGCGCGTCGACGCGGGAGAACATCAGCAGGATCGCCACGAAGTCCAGCGCGGTCATCGCGAAGTTCCCGACCGTCGTCAGCGCGAAGGACGTCCGGTACGCCATCGTCGACCTGATCCACATCCCGGCGATCAGCCCGTACGCGCGCACCCCCTCGACGGCACGGCCGCGCCGCACCTCCCTCCCGGCGACCTCAGCCACCCTGGACCACCACCCGGCGCGTCGCCGCCGACTGCACCAGCCGGCCCAGCGCCAGCAGCGCCACCGCCCAGGACGCCTGGAAGAGATACGTCCGCAGCGGATCCGCCTCCCCCAGCAGCACGTCCGCCGGCGCCTGCAGCAGCGACGACCACGGCAGCGCCCGCACCACCTCGCCGAGCGCCCCCGGGAACACGTTCAGCGGCAGCAGCATCCCCGAGCAGAACAGCCCCGCCAGCCACGCCATCTGCGTCACCCCCGTGCCGTCCAGCAGCCAGAACGCCGAGAGCGCCACCAGATAGCGCAGCGCGAAACCCACCAGCATCGCCAGCACCACCGCCACCAGGAACGCCGCCCACACGGACACCTCCCGCGGCAGCGCCACCGGGAAGAACAACGATCCGAACACGAACGGCACCACCCCGCGGCCCAGCAACTGGAACAGCGCCCGTCCCACGTCCGCCGCCAGCCACCAGAGCTGGAGATCGACCGGGCGGTACAGATCGACGGCCACATCACCCGTACGGATGCGCTCCATCAGCTCGTCCTCGAACCCCCCGCCGCCGATCGCCAGCGCCGCCAGCAGCGCCTGCCCCAGCCACACGAACGTCGACGCCTGCGCCTGGTCGTACCCTCCGAGCTGCGGTTTCTCGTCCCACAGGGCCAGATAGGTGTAGACGAGGATCAGTCCGAAAACGGTGTTGGTGAACACCCCGGCCGCCGTGGCCGCCCGATACGTCGCGTACCGTCGGAATCCACCCGCCGCGACGGCGACGTACAACCGCCCCGAGCCCGCACCCACTGCCCTCCCCCTCCGACCGGCACCAAAGCGCAGGAGCCTAGTGCGCCCCCGAAGGCCCCCGCCACGGAATTTCACGGGTGTGCCGTCGAGTGGGAACGGAACCCACGGTGCGAGAGTCTTCTTCAGAAGAACTCAGACGTACGAAAACCGTACGAAATGAAACAGGAGTCCGTGCACGAGATGAGCGACGAGCCGCAGCCGCAGCAGCCGACCCCGGGCTGGGCGCAGAGAGAGCCCCAGGCGGCCGGCAAGGGACCGACGGGAGCACCCGGCACGCCGAAGGCCGGGAAGGCGAAGAAGCCCAAGCGGCCCAAGCGCACCGGCTGGCGCCGGCTGATCCCCACCTGGCGCATCGTGCTGAGCACGGTCGTCGTCGGCCTCCTGCTGATCGTCGGCGGCTTCTTCCTCGGCTACCACCTCGTGCAGATCCCCGCCGCCAACGCCCTCGCCACCAAGCAGTCCAACGTCTACCTGTACGCCGACGGCACCGTCCTCGCCCGCGACGGCGAGGTCAACCGCGAGAGCGTCGGCCTCGCCGGCATCTCCAAGGAAGCCCAGCACGCCGTCCTCGCCGCCGAGGACCGCGACTTCTACACCGAGTCCGCCATCGACCCCATGGCGATGGTCCGCGCCGGCTGGAACACCGCCACCGGCAAGGGCAAGCAGTCCGGCTCCACCATCACCCAGCAGTACGTCAAGAACTACTACCTGGCCCAGGAACAGACCGTCACCCGCAAGGTGAAGGAGTTCTTCATCTCGATCAAGCTCGACCGCGAGAAGAGCAAGGACGAGATCCTCGAGGGCTACCTCAACACCAGCTTCTTCGGCCGCGGCGCCTACGGCATCCAGTCCGCCGCCCAGGCCTACTTCGGCGTCGACGCCAAGGACCTCACCGCCGCCCAGGGCGCCTACCTCGCCTCCCTGCTCAACGCCCCCAGCCAGTACGACGTCGTCGCCCACCCCGAGAACAAGCCCGCCGCCCAGTCCCGCTGGAACTACGTCATGAACGGCATGGTCGACAAGGGCTGGCTCAGCGCCTCCGACCGCGCCGCCGCCGAGTTCCCCAAGCCCAAGCAGTCCACCGTCTCCACCAACATGTCCGGACAGCGCGGCTACGTCGTCAACATCGTCAAGAAGTACCTGAGCGACAACGGCATCGTCGACGAGGAGGAACTCGGCCGCGGCGGCTACCGCATCACCACCACCCTCCAGAAGGACAAGCAGGACGCCTTCGTCAAGGCCGTCGACGACAAGCTCATGTCCCAGCTCGACCAGAAGGAACGCAAGGTCGACACCTACGTCCGCGCCGGAGGCGCCTCCGTCGACCCGAAGACCGGCAAGGTCGTCGCGATGTACAACGGCATCGACTACGTCAAGCAGTACACACCCAACGCCGTGCGCCGCGACTTCCAGGTCGGCTCCACCTTCAAGCCCTTCGTGTTCGCCTCCGCCGTCGAGAACCACTCGCAGACGCAGAGCGGCCAGACGATCAACCCCAACACCCGCTACGACGGCACCAGCGAACGCCCCGTCCAGGGCTGGGCCGGCGGCCGCTACGCCCCCGAGAACGAGGACCACCGCGACTACGGACACGTCACCGTCCGCGAGGCCACCGACAAGTCCATCAACGCCGTGTACGCCCAGATGGCCGTCGACGTCGGCTCCGACAAGGTCAAGCAGACCGCGATCGACCTCGGTCTGTCCAAGAACACCCCCGAGCTGACCCCCTCGCCCTCCATCGCGCTCGGCGTCGCCACCGCCAGCCCCCTGGACATGGCCGAGGCCTACGCGACCATCGCCAACCACGGCAGGCACAGCACCTACACGCTGGTCGAGAAGGTCACCAAGGACGGCAAGGAGGAGGTCGCGCTGCCCGAGCGGCGCGAGCACCAGGCCGTCAGCCGCGAGGCCGCCGACACCACCACGTCCGTGCTGCGCAGCGTCGTCGAGAACGGCACCGCCACCGCCGCCCAGGCCGCCGGCCGCCCCGCCGCGGGCAAGACCGGCACCGCCGAGGAGGACACGGCCGCCTGGTTCGCCGGCTACACCCCCGACCTCGCCACCGTCGTGGCCGTCATGGGCCAGGACCCCAAGACCGCCGCCCACAAGTCCCTGTACGGCGTCATGGGCCTCGCCCGCATCAACGGCGGCGGGGCGCCCGCCGAGATCTGGAGCCAGTACACCCGCAGCGCCCTCAAGGGCGAACCGGTCACCGACTTCGACCTCCAGCTCCAGACCGGCGCCGACGTCACCGCGCCCCCGAGCAGCGACGCCTCGGACGAGCCCGGCGACGGCGACGCGAGCGGCAGCAGCGACCCGGACACCCCGTCCACCGGCGACGAGGACGGCACCGGCAGCCCGGGCGACTCCGGCGGCAGCACCCCGCCCGGCGGCCCCGGCGGCACCGAGACCGGCCCCCCGGCCACCGGCGGCGGCACCCCGGGCACGGGCCGCCCCAGCACCGAGCCGGGCCCCACGGGCGGGGGCGGCGACGACTCCGCGAACGGCGGGACCGACGAGGGCGGCGGGGACACCGACGGCGCGGGCGGCGGCGCGCCGGACACCGGCACCAGCACCGGCGCGGGCACGGTCGCCGGCATCCCCGTCACGCCCCAGCGTCAGTGACCGGAGGTCGCCTTCAGACCCACCACGGCGACCAGCAGCAGGCCGATGAAGAAGATCCGGGCGGCGGTCGCCGGCTCGCCCAGCACCAGCATGCCGAGCACCGCCGCCCCGGCCGCACCGATGCCCACCCACACGCCGTAGGCGGTACCGATGGGCAGCGTCCGGGCGGCGTAGGACAGCAGCATCATGCTCGCGACGATCCCGGCGCCGGTGAACACACTCGGCCACAGCCGGGTGAAACCGTCGGTGTACTTCATCCCGATCGACCAGCCGACCTCGAGCAGACCGGCGACGACGAGCAGAACCCATGCCATGACAGGCACCTCCGTGAACGAAATGAACGGGGTGCGTCGTCTTTTCCTTCAGCCCGGTACGGCGCGTCTCGTCGGGGTGCTTCCCAAGGTAGCAAAGACAGGCGGAGGGGGCTGGTGACCTTGATCACCAGCCCCCTGGGTCCGACTCGAACCCGTGATTCAGAGGTACAGCCCGGTGGAGTCCTCCGACCCCTCGAACCGGTCCGCGGCCACGGCGTGCAGATCACGCTCGCGCATCAGCACGTAGCCCACACCGCGCACCTCGACCTCGGCACGGTCCTCCGGGTCGTACAGCACCCGGTCGCCCGGCTCCACGGTCCGTACGTTCTGCCCGACCGCGACGACCTCGGCCCAGGCCAGCCGCTTGCCGACGGCCGCCGTCGCGGGAATCAGGATGCCGCCCCCGGAACGCCGCTCGCCCTCGCCGGTGTCCTGCCGCACGAGTACGCGGTCGTGCAGCATCCGGATGGGCAGCTTGTCGTCCTGGGGACCGTGCTCGTTTCTCTTGGCGCTCACGCCCTGAACCTACCTGCCCCCGCTCAGCGCTTCCGCCGCCGGGTGCCGCTCAGGGCGAGCAGCCCCACGACCCCGGCCACCAGCAGCGCGGCCGGCACGACCCGCTCCATCCGCGGGGCGCCCTCCTCGTCCACGAACTGCGCCTTCACGTCGCTGACCACCCGGTTGACCTGGACGTACGCCCGGCCGAGGGTGTGATCGACGCTGGCGGCGACCTTGGCCTTCGCGTCGTCGACGATCGTCTTCGGGTGCACCCGCATCCCGAGCTCGTCGAGCGTCTCGGCCAGCACCTCGCGGCGGCGCTTGATGTCCGCCTCGATCTGCGCCGGGGTTCTGATGTCCGACGTGTCCGCCACCGTACGCCTCCGAAGTCCTCTGACACTGTCCCGGACAGTCTGTCAGCTCCAGGCCCGCTCGCACGGTCAGGACCCCCCGTTACGCTGACCAGATGAGCGAGCGACTCCAGCCCGGGGACCAGGCCCCGGCCTTCACCCTCCCGGACGCCGACGGCAACGAGGTGTCCCTGTCCGACCACCAGGGCCGCAAGGTCATCGTCTACTTCTACCCTGCGGCGCTTACCCCCGGCTGCACGAAGCAGGCGTGCGACTTCACCGACAACCTCGACCTGCTGGCCGGCGCCGGGTACGACGTCATCGGCATCTCCCCCGACCAGCCCGAGAAGCTGGCCAGGTTCCGCGAGACCGAGTCCCTGAAGGTCACCCTCCTCGCCGACCCGGACAAGAAGGTCCTCGACGCGTACGGCGCCTTCGGCGAGAAGAAGAACTACGGCAGGACCTACATGGGCGTCATCCGCTCCACGATCGTGGTCGACGAACAGGGCAAGGTCGAACGGGCCCTGTACAACGTCCGCGCGACGGGCCACGTGGCCAAGATCATCAAGGACTTGGGGATCTGAGGTCCCCCTGGCGGGGCCCGTGGCAGAGCATTCCGTCACGGGCCCTTCCGCATGCCGTGCGTGTCGGTCCGATAAACGGTTCGTTACTCCGTACGAGGCCGCGAACACGCGGCCGGGACGGAGGGGACGTATGGGGGAGAGTGCGTACAGCCGGGAACGGCTGGCGGAGGCGGCCCGGGGGGCGCGGACGTTGTCGGAGGCGTTGGTGCGGTTGGGGGTGGATCCGGAGAGTTCGACACGCCGCTACGTGCTGGGACGGATGAAGAAGTTGGGGGTGGACGTGTCGCACTTCCAGCGCGAGGGAGTGCGGTGGACCCGGGAGGTACTCCAGGAGGCAGTCACCGCTTCGACGAACATGTGCGAGGTACTCCGGCATCTCGGACTGGAAGTGGTCGGCGGACACCACACGCACATCAGCCGGCGGATCAAGGCCTACGGCATCGACATCTCGCACTTCCAGATGCCGACCCGAAAGGGGAAGCCCCGGCGCCCCCGGTCGCCTGAAGGCTTGCTCGTCGAGCAGTCGCCCGCCGATGCGAGGCGTATTCCCAGTGATCGACTCAAGTGGGCGATGGCGGCCGTGGGCGCGCCCAAGCGGTGCGCCCTGTGCGACAACGACGGCATCTGGCACGGACGCCCGATCCCCCCTCGAGGTCGACCACATCGACGGCGACTGGCGCAACAACCGCGTCGAAAACCTCCGCCTCCTGTGCCCCAACTCGCAGTCGGCGTCCCCGACACCTGTGACGGCTGCGGTACGGGCCCCGAGTGGCTCGGCAAGCCCATGACGCTGGAAGTCGACCACGTCAACGGCGACTGGAGCGACGATCGGCAGGAGAACCTTCGGTTGCTGTGCCCCAACTGTCATGCCGCCACCGCCACCTGGTGCCGAGGCGGCCGACGGCGGCATACTGCGCCCAGTAAAGTAGGCCCGGTCGGGCGCCCGTACGCCAACTGGCCGAGCGGCAATCTTTAGGTGGTTGTGTTTGTCGGTTCGAATCCGACCGGGCGCACAGGGCCCTGTACCTGCGAAACGTAGGTACAGGGCCCTCATTCTTGAGTCAGCCGAGCAGTTCCCGTACCGCCGGGACCAGTGCGCGGAACGCCTTCCCCCGGTGGCTGATCGCGTTCTTCTCCTCCGCCGTCAGTTCCGCGCAGGTCCGTGTCTCGCCGTCCGGCTGGAGGATCGGGTCGTAGCCGAAGCCGCCCGTGCCGGCCGGGGCGTGGCGGAGGGTGCCGGGGAGGTGGCCCTCGACCACGCGCTCCGTGCCGTCGGGCAGGGCCAGGGCCGCCGCGCAGGCGAAGTGGGCGGCGCGGTGTTCGTCGGCGATGTCGGCGAGCTGGGCGAGGAGGAGGTCGAGGTTGGCCTTGTCGTCGCCGTGGCGGCCTGCCCAGCGGGCCGAGAAGATGCCGGGGGCGCCGTTGAGGACGTCGACGCAGAGGCCGGAGTCGTCGGCGACGGCGGGGAGGCCGGTCGCCCGGGCGAGGGCGTGCGCCTTGAGGAGGGCGTTCTCGGCGAAGGTGACGCCGGTTTCCTTGACGTCGGGGATGTGCGGGTAGGCGTCCGCGCCGACGAGGTCGTGGGGCAGGCCCGCGTCGGCGAGGATGGCCCTGAGTTCGGTGATCTTGCCGGGGTTGCGGGTGGCGAGGATGAGGCGGGTCATGGGGGTCAGTATTCCGGAGCCCCCGTGTCCCGCCCTGCCGGGCTCTCCCCGGCCCTCGCCGGGCCCTCCTGCCGCCCTACGGCGTGCAGACCTTCGTCAGTTCGCCCGCCGCGTCGGTGACGGGGCTGAGGTCGGGGGTCTCGTCGCCGTTCTTCACCGCGGTGCGGACGTTGTCGACGGCCTCGCCGAGGGAGTCGACGGCCTTGTTGACGTCGGCGTTGTCGGTCTGGTCGCCGATCCTGCCGAGGTTCTTGTCGATGGAGTCGAGGGACTCCTCCCACTGGGTGGGGTCGTCCGTGTTCTCCACCGCCTGCTGGAGTTCGGTGACGCTGTCGGCTATCGCGTCGGCCGTGCGCACGCAGTCCAGGGCCTTGTCGACGGCGTCGCAGCCGGTGGTGAGGCCGGTGGTCAGGGCGATGGCCGCCACCGTGGCGGCGGTGACGGCGGTGCGGCGAAGGCTGCGGTGGCGGCTCGCGGCCATGGGTCTCGGTCCTCCCCTTGGGACAGGGCCGGGCGGGCCCGTGTGCGGTGCGACGGCGGGCGTACGGCGGGGTTCGCCGTACGCCCGTGGTGCTGTACTGCTCTGTACCGCTAGGGACGCTCCCGGGGGCGGCCGAGTTGCGTGCCCTTGGCGTTCCCTTTACCCGCTTTACCTTTCGAGGGCCGTGTCGAGCGCCTTGCGCTGGAGTTCGGCGAGTTCCGTGCAGCCGGCGGCGGCGAGGTCGAGCAGGGCGTTGAGTTCGTCCCGGGCGAAGGGCTCGGCCTCGGCGGTGCCCTGGACCTCGACGAAGCGGCCGTCGCCGGTGCAGACGACGTTCATGTCGGTGTCGGCGCGGACGTCCTCCTCGTAGCGCAGGTCGAGGAGCGGGGTGCCGTCGACGATGCCGACGGAGACGGCGGAGACGGTGCCGGTGAGGGGCTTGCGGCTGGGCTTGATCAGCTTCTTGGTGTGCTGGGCCCAGGTGATGGCGTCGGCGAGGGCGACGTAGGCGCCGGTGATGGCGGCGGTGCGGGTGCCGCCGTCGGCCTGGAGGACGTCGCAGTCGAGGACGATGGTGTTCTCGCCGAGCGCCTTGTAGTCGATGACGGCGCGCAGGGACCGGCCGATGAGGCGGCTGATCTCGTGGGTGCGGCCGCCGATGCGGCCCTTGACGGACTCGCGGTCGCCTCGGGTGTTGGTGGCGCGGGGGAGCATGGCGTATTCGGCGGTGACCCACCCTTCGCCGCTGCCCTTGCGCCAGCGGGGCACGCCTTCGGTGACGGAGGCGTTGCAGAGGACCTTGGTGTCGCCGAAGGAGACCAGGACGGAGCCTTCGGCGTGCTTGCTCCAGCCGCGTTCGATGGTGACGGGGCGGAGCTGTTGGGGGGTGCGGCCGTCGATTCGTGACATGCGGGTGAGCCTAATCCAGCGCGCGGGCGGCCCGGATGGCGCGGCGGTGCGGTCCGCGGGCGGCCCGTGTTGCCGGAGGCCGGAAGGCGGTGGCCGGACCGGCTGCCGCGGACGGCACATGAAGTGACGCGCGCGGACTGTCATCATGCCGACCGGGGGCGGACCTTGGTGTGGGGGCCGCATGACGTGGGGAGAGTGCGGCGCGCATGCCCGGGATCGAGACCGATGCGCTGGACACGGCGGGGGCGGTGTTCGTGGCCGTCCTGGCAGTCGGTTGCGCGGGGTGGGGCGGGCTGGCCGTCCTGCGGCCGGGCCGGCCGCCGCAGCCGATCACGGGTCCGGTGTGGGTGGTCCGCGTCTGGGGGATCGCTTATGTGCTGCTGGGTGTGTGTATGGCCGTCAGGATGACGGCTCTGCTGGTCGGCGCGGCGCCGGCCTGGCCGATGACCCTGCTGCACTGGGTCGCCGGTCCGCTGCTGCTCTTCTCGGTGGCCGCGGCGGGGGTCTCCGAGCGGCGGGCCCGCGTCCGGGCCGGAGGCGTCGCCGGCGGGCGGCACGGGCGGCGCGGGTGAGGCGGCCCGTGTCCTGGCGCGGGGCGGCGCGGGCCGGCGCCGTGTGCTGGGCGGTCAGCGGTGCCGGGTACGGGGTGCTCGCCGTCCTCGATCGGCCGGAGCTGTCCCCGGCACCGCTGATCTGCGCGGGCCTGGGGCGATGGTTCTTCGTGTATCACCGCTGCTGGCGGGCGGCTGTCGCGGCGGGCGTCGTCGGGTCCGTCGTGCTGTTCGGGCTCGTGGACGTGCTGCGGCCGGAGCTGGGCCGGTACGGGGCGGACGCCGTGGCCACGGGGGCCGCGTCGACGGCCGCTCTGGCCGTCTTCGCCCTGGTGGACCGGGTGACCGGGCGGGCCGGAGGGGACCCGGCGGTTCGACGGCGTCCGTGAGGCGGGCGCCCACGACGAAGGGGCCCCTCCCGTGCGGGAGCGGCCCCTTGCCGGTGAGCCCGGTCGAATCCGGTGGCTCACATCATGTCTTCGATCTCCGCCGCGATCGGGTCGGCGTCGGTGCCGATGACGACCTGGATGGCGGTGCCCATCTTGACGACGCCGTGGGCGCCGGCGGCCTTGAGGGCGGCTTCGTTGACCAGGGCCGGGTCGTTGACCTCGGTGCGGAGTCGGGTGATGCAGCCTTCGATCTCGTCGATGTTGTCGATGCCGCCGAGGCCGGCGACGATCTTCTCAGCCTTGCTGGCCATGTTCGTTCTCCCTGATCCGAGCCGCTTTGTCGCAGTAACCCACAGTTGGCCCATCTTCGCGAGCGGTCATGCGGTGGGTACCGAATGATGGCGGTCACGACGGCTGAGCCGTCCGTCTACTGGTCTACACCAGTGTACCGGCGACCGAACGGAGACCGGATGAGTGCCGACAGCACGGTCAGTCCCGCCCGCGTCCGCTGGAACAAGGCGTTCCAGGGGCTGCAGAAGATGGGCCGCAGTCTCCAACTGCCCATCGCGGTCCTGCCCGCCGCCGGCATTCTCAACCGGCTGGGTCAGCCGGACGTGTTCGGGAACGACGGTCTGGGCTGGTCGAACGTCTCGAAGGTGATGACGGGTGCGGGCGGTGCGCTGCTCGACGGGTCGCTGGGGCTGCCGCTGCTGTTCTGCGTGGGTGTGGCCATCGGGATGGCGAAGAAGGCCGACGGTTCGACGGCGCTGGCCGCGGTGGCGGGGTTCCTCGTCTACTACAACGTGCTGCGGCAGTTCCCGGAGGACTGTCCGGAGGGGTCGAAGGCGGTGGCGCAGGTCGGGTGCCAGCCGACCGGCGGCGACGGCGAGGTGACGGCGTTCGCCTTCCAGAACCCGGGGGTCTTCGGCGGCATCGTGATGGGGCTGCTGACGGCGTACTTCTGGCAGCGGTTCCACCGGACGAAGCTGGTGGACTGGCTGGGCTTCTTCAACGGGCGCCGGCTGGTCCCGATCGTCATGGCGTTCGTGGCGATCGTGTTCGCCGCGCTGTGCCTGTGGGTGTGGCCGCCGATCGGTGACGCGCTGGAGAGTTTCAGCAACTGGTTGACGGGGATCGGCGCATGGGGTTCGGGGATGTTCGGGCTGACGAACCGGGCGCTGCTGGTGATCGGTCTGCATCAGTTCCTGAACGTGCCGATGTGGTTCCAGTTCGGTTCGTACACGAAACCGGACGGCACGGTGGTGCACGGCGACATCAACATGTTCCTGGCGGGCGATCCGAACGCGGGCCAGTTCACGACCGGCTTCTTCCCGATCATGATGTTCGCGTTGCCGGCGGCGGCCCTGGCGATCACGCACTGCGCGAGGCCGGACCGGCGCAAGGAGGTCGGCGGACTGATGCTGTCGGTGGGGCTGACGTCGTTCGTGACGGGGATCACGGAGCCGCTGGAGTACTCGTTCATGTTCGTCGCTCCCCTTCTGTACGCGGCGCACGCGGTGCTGACGGGGGTGTCGATGGCCGTGTCGTGGGCGCTGGGGGTGAAGGACGGGTTCAGCTTCTCGGCGGGGCTGATCGACTACGTCATCAACTGGAACCTGGCGACGAAGCCGTGGCTGATCATTCCGATCGGGCTGTGCTTCGCGGCGGTCTACTACGCGGTTTTCCGGTTCGCGATCACGAAGTTCGATCTGAAGACTCCGGGCCGGGAGCCCTCGGACGAGGTGGAGGACGTCACCAAGGTGTAGACCTCTTCCGTTCCTCACGTACCCTTTGAGGGTGGTCTCGCGAAGGCCCCCGGACCGTCGGTCCGGGGGCCTTCTCCGCGCCCTCCCGCGCCTGTGATCAGGGGACTTGGCCGGGTACTGCGCGTAGCGCCGCGGTCGCGGAATCACGGGTTCCTTACGCGGCCTTCATCGTGCTACAACAGGTCTACACCACTGAGTGGTGTAGACCACCACCCGATGGAGGAAGCATGAGCACCGCCACCGACACGGCGGCCCCCGCAAAGAAGCGGGGATCCGGTCTTTTCCAGGGGCTGCAGAAGGTAGGACGCAGCCTCCAGCTCCCGATCGCCGTGCTGCCGGCGGCGGGCATCATGGTCCGGCTCGGCCAGGACGACATCTTCGGCAAGGACGGCCTCGGCTGGGACAAGGTCGCCGCGGTCTTCAACAACGCGGGCGGTGCCCTCACCGGTTCGCTGCCGATCCTGTTCTGCATAGGCGTGGCCATCGGCTTCGCCAAGAAGGCCGATGGCTCGACGGCACTGGCCGCGGTGGTCGGCTTCCTCGTCTACAGCAAGGTCCTGGAGGCCTTCCCGGTCACCGAGGCGGTGGTCAAGCAGGGCGAGGACGTCGCCGCGACGTACAACGACCCGGGTGTGCTCGGCGGCATCATCATGGGTCTGCTGGCCGCCGTGCTGTGGCAGCGGTACCACCGCAAGAAGCTGGTGGACTGGCTCGGCTTCTTCAACGGCCGTCGCCTCGTGCCGATCATCATGGCGTTCGTCGGCATCGTCGTCGGTGTCTTCTTCGGTCTGGTCTGGGAGCCCATCGGCGACGGCATCTCGAACTTCGGCGAGTGGATGACCGGCCTCGGCGCCGGTGGTGCGGCCCTGTTCGGCGGCGTGAACCGCGCGCTGATCCCGGTCGGCATGCACCAGTTCGTGAACACGGTGGCCTGGTTCCAGCTCGGTGACTTCACCAACGCCGCGGGCGACGTCGTGCACGGTGACATCACCCGCTTCCTCGCCGGTGACCCCGACGCGGGCATCTTCCAGTCCGGCTTCTTCCCGATCATGATGTTCGGCCTGCCGGCCGCCGCCATCGCCATCGCGCACTGCGCCCGCCCCGAGCGCCGCAAGGCCGTGATGGGCATGATGGTCTCGCTGGCCGCGACCTCGTTCGTCACCGGTGTGACCGAGCCGATCGAGTTCTCGTTCATGTTCATCGCGCCGGTCCTGTACGTGCTGCACGCGGTGCTGACCGCCGTCTCGATGGCGGTGACGTGGGGCCTGGGTGTGCACGCCGGCTTCAACTTCTCGGCCGGTTTCATCGACTACGCCCTGAACTGGCACCTGGCCACCAAGCCATGGCTGATCATCCCGATCGGCCTGGTGTTCGCGGCGATCTACTACGTGACGTTCCGTTTCGCGATCGTCAAGTTCAACCTGAAGACCCCGGGCCGCGAGCCCGAGGAGGAGATCGAGGACCTCACCAAGGCGTGAGCCCCCGGCCGCCCGACGTGCGGAAGGCCCCGGAACCGCGAGGGTTCCGGGGCCTTCCCCGTGTCCGGGGCTCCCGGGCTCAGATCTCGTACACCGCGCCCGCCGCGGCGACGTCCACGGGCCCGTCGTAGACCTCGCGTGCGTCGGCGCGGTTGACCTCGGGGTCGGTCCACGGGGGGATGTGGGTGAGCACCAGGCGCCGGGCACCGGCCCGGGCGGCGCTCTCGCCGGCCTCGCGTCCGTTGAGGTGGAGGTCGGGGATGTTCTCCTTGCCGTGCGTGAAGGCGGCCTCGCACAGGAACAGGTCGGTGTCGCGGGCGAGTTCGTCCAGCACGGGGGTGGCGCCCGTGTCGCCGGAGTACGTCAGTGAGCGGCCGCCGTGCTCGACGCGGACGGCGTAGGCCTCCACGGGGTGGGCGACGCGCTCGGTGTGCACGGTGAACGGGCCGACCTCGAAGGTGGACGGCTTGACCGTGTGGAAGTCGAACACCTCGCTCATGGAGGAGGCGGAGGGGGTGTCGGCGTAGGCGGTGGTCAGCCGGTGCTCGGTGCCCTCGGGTCCGTAGACCGGGATGGGGGCGCAGCGGCCGCCGTCGTACCGGTAGTAGCGCGCCACGAAGTAGGCGCACATGTCGATGCAGTGGTCGGCGTGCAGATGGCTGAGGAAGATCGCGTCGAGGTCGTAGAGACCGCAGTGGCGCTGCAACTCGCCGAGGGCGCCGTTGCCCATGTCGAGGAGCAGCCGGAAGCCGTCGGCCTCGACGAGGTAGCTCGAGCAGGCCGATTCCGCGGACGGGAACGACCCCGAGCAGCCGACGACGGTGAGCTTCATGAAGCAGAAACCTCCGCTGGCGGGTGTGGAGAGACGGGGGTCGTGCGGTTTGTCGAGCGTAAGGCGCAAAACCTGTGGTCGCTCCTCCGCCAGGGGCCGTTGTGGGCGAACTCACCTGTGGGATCACCGGTTCGGCTGGACGTGGGGCGCGCGGGGCCGCCGAAGGGGCGCGCGCCGGTGGCGTACGCCGGTACGGTCGTCGGTATGGACACGTCCTGGTGGCTCGTCTTCGCGGCGGTGGTGCTGCTCGCGCTCGTCGCCACGGTCGTCGACGGCTGGGGCCGGGGGCGAAAGCCCCGCGGCCGGGGGCGGCGGCCCCGTGACCGGCGCGGGCCCGGGGACTGGCGCGGGCCCGGGGACTGACGCGCGGCACGCGAAAACCCCGGCTGCCCTCGCGGGACGCGGGAGGGATGTGCCGGGGTGGTTCGCGCGGTGTGCCGCGCCCCCTGGCGGGGGCGCGGGGAGAACCGTCAGGCCCAGAGCTGGCCGTGGAGGGTTTCGATGGCGGCCTCGGTCGTCTCGGCGGTGTAGACGCCGGTCGACAGGTACTTCCAGCCGCCGTCGGCGACGACGAAGACGATGTCCGCGCTCTCGCCGGCCTTGACCGCCTTCTTGCCGACGCCGATAGCGGCGTGCAGGGCGGCGCCGGTGGAGACGCCCGCGAAGATGCCCTCCTGCTGGAGCAGTTCCCGGGTGCGGGTGACCGCGTCGGCGGAGCCCACGGAGAAGCGGGTGGTGAGCACGGAGGCGTCGTACAGCTCGGGCACGAAGCCCTCGTCGAGGTTGCGCAGGCCGTACACGAGGTCGTCGTAGCGCGGTTCGGCGGCGACGATCTTCACGTCGGGCTTGTGCTCGCGCAGGTAGCGGCCGACGCCCATCAGGGTGCCGGTGGTGCCGAGCCCGGCCACGAAGTGGGTGACCGAGGGGAGGTCGGCGAGGATCTCGGGGCCGGTGCCGGCGTAGTGGGCGCCGGCGTTGTCCGGGTTGCCGTACTGGTAGAGCATGACCCAGTCCGGGTGCTCGGCGGAGAGTTCCTTGGCGACCCGCACGGCGGTGTTGGAGCCTCCCGCGGCCGGGGAGGAGATGATCTCCGCGCCCCACATGGCGAGCAGGTCCCGGCGTTCCTGGGAGGTGTTCTCGGGCATCACGCAGACGATCCGGTAGCCCTTGAGTCTGGCGGCCATGGCCAGCGAGATGCCGGTGTTGCCGCTGGTGGGCTCAAGGATCGTGCAGCCCTTGGTCAGGCGGCCGTCCTTCTCGGCCTGCTCGATCATGTGGAGCGCGGGGCGGTCCTTGATCGAGCCGGTCGGGTTGCGGTCCTCCAGCTTGGCCCAGATGCGGACGTCGTCGGACGGCGACAGCCGCGGCAGGCGCACCAGAGGGGTGTTGCCCACCGCGGCCAGCGGAGAGTCGTAGCGCATCGGCGATCAGGCCATGCCGCCGGCCACGGCCGGCAGGATCGTGATGCTGTCGCCGTCGGACAGCTTGGTCTCGATGCCGTCGAGGAAGCGGACGTCCTCGTCGTTCAGGTAGACGTTGACGAAGCGGCGGAGCTGCTCGCCGTCGACGATGCGGGCCTGGATGCCCGCGTGCCGGGTCTCGAGGTCGGCGAAGAGCTTGGCGAGGGTGTCCCCGTTGCCCTCCACCGCCTTCTGGCCGTCGGTGTACTGGCGGAGGATGGTCGGGATGCGGACCTCGATGGCCATGGCTGAGTGCTCCTGTCGGAAGGTGGTCGTGGGTTCGTAGGGCGCGGCGGCACACGTCGGCACGCACGCCGCGGCTCACGGCCGTACGGCGGCGGCCAGGATCAACAGATGGCGCTTTTCAGCCTGCACAGGTCGACGTGCAACCGCGCCACGAGCAGCGTGCCCGGCGCCTTTTCGCTCACGTCGAGAAGAACCATGGGCTCATCGTATCGATTCCCGGTCCGGCTTCCGGAGTGTGATCTCACCTGATGGACCTTTTCCGTCCGGTGCGTGAGATCAGTAGGCCTCGACGACCTTGACCTCCTCCTCCGTGACCTCGCCCTCCACGATGCGGAACGAGCGGAACTGGAACTCGCCGACGCCGTCGGTGTCCGCGGTGGAGACGAGGACGTAGTGGGCGCCGGGCTCGTTGGCGTAGGTGATGTCGGTGCGGGAGGGGTGGGCCTCGGTGGCGGTGTGGGAGTGGTAGATGACCACCGGCTCCTCGTCGCGGTCGTCCATCTCGCGGTAGAGCTTGAGGAGGTCGTGCGAGTCGAACTCGTAGAAGGTGGGCGAGCGGGCGGCGTTGAGCATGGGGATGAACCGCTCGGGGCGGCCCTCGCCGACGGGACCGGCCACCACGCCGCACGCCTCGTCGGGGTGGTCGGCGCGCGCGTGGGCGACGATCTGGTCGTACAGGGCCTGTGTGATGGTCAGCATGCGGCCAGGATAAGCAGACGGGCCCCTCCGTACCGGTGGGTGGTACGGAGGGGCCCATATACCGGACGGCGTCAGCCGATCTTCTCGAACTCCGGCTCGCCCGGCCGCTCGGTGATCTGCGGGTTGCGGCTCCTGAGCACGGCCCAGCCGATGCCGAGGGCGACGGCCCAGCCCGCCATCACGTACAGGCAGACGCGGGCGTCCGCGTCGTAGGCGATCAGGCAGGTGACGAAGAGCAGGAAGGCGATGGCGACGTAGGAGCACACCGACCCGCCGGGCGCCGGGAAGGAGGAGGCGGGCAGGCGGCCCGCGACGACCTTGCGGCGGTAGAGCACGTGGCTGATCAGGATCATCAGCCAGGTCCAGATGCCGGCGGCGGTGGCGACGGAGGTGACGTAGCCGAAGGCCTTCTCCGGGACGAGGTAGTTGAGGACCACGCCGATGGCCATGAAGACGACCGAGACGGAGATGCCGATGGCCGGGGTCTTGGTCGAGGACAGCCGGTTGAAGACCTTGGGGGCCTCGCCGTTGTCCGCGAGGGTGCGCAGCATGCGGCCCGTGGAGTACATGCCGGAGTTGCAGGAGGACAGGGCGGCGGTGAGCACCACGAAGTTGACGATGCCGGCGCCGGCCGGGATGCCGATGACCGCGAAGGCCTCCACGAAGGGGCTGACGCCCTCGGCGAACTCGGTCCACTTGACCACGGCCAGGATGACGGTGAGGGCGCCCACGTAGAAGAGGGCGATGCGCCAGGGCAGGGTGTTGATCGCCTTGGGGAGGGTCTTCTCCGGGTTCTCGGACTCACCGGCGGTGACGCCGACCAGCTCGACGGCGAGGTAGGCGAACATGACGCCCTGGAGGGTCATCAGGGACGAGCCGATGCCCTTGGGGAAGAAGCCGTCGAACTCCCACAGGTTGGAGACGGCGGCGGTGTCGCCGGCCTGGCTGAAGCCGAAGGTGATGACGCCGATGCCGATCACGATCATGCCGATGATGGCGGTGACCTTGACCATCGAGAACCAGAACTCGATCTCGCCGAACAGCTTCACCGAGATCAGGTTGGCCACGAACAGCAGCACCAGGAAGACCAGGGCCGAGACCCATTGCGGGATGTCCGGGAACCAGTAGTGGATGTAGATGGCGGCGGCGGTGAGTTCCGCCATGCCGGTGACCACCCACATCAGCCAGTACGTCCAGCCGGTGAAGTAACCGAAGAAGGGGCCGAGGAACTCGCGCGAGTACTCGGCGAAGGAGCCGGAGACGGGACGGTAGAGGAGCAGCTCGCCGAGCGCCCGCATGATGAAGAAGATGATCACACCCGCGAGGGCGTACATGAGGATGATGCTGGGGCCGGCCTTGGCGATGTTGGCCCCGGCGCCCAGGAAGAGGCCGACGCCGATGGCGCCGCCGATCGCGATCATCTGGACCTGGCGGCTGTTGAGACCGCGCTCGTAGCCCTCTTCGGGGGCCTTGTCCGTGTCGACCTGCGCAGAGGTCATGTGTGGTGCGCCTTTCTCCATGCCGACCCGGACCTTGACTCGGCCGCGGATCGGGTCTCGATCCCCCCGGATGATGGAGCTGAGCGGGCCTCACATCCCGCTCGGTGCCTGGCCGGCGGTCTGCCGGCTCGGTGGCGCACCCGGCCGAACATTCGGGTGGTGTTCGCCGGGCGGTCGTGAAGATTTACCACGACGGCGACCCCGATCACAGGGGCGGAGAGTGATGTGTCCCACAGGGAGAAGCGGACAAAGGGCGCCCCTTTCGAGCAAAAGAGGCGCACCTTTGACGGGATCGTTATCCGGATTTGAGGCTCCGCTGAGCGGACACACGACTACGGAGCGTGGCGAATTCGCCCGGTTCAGGGCATAAGCGTCACGACGAGCGACTCCTGGAGCCCGCCGAGCCACAGGTAGGCCATCACCATCGGCTTGCGCGGGTCCTCGTCCGGGAGCCGGTAGAGCAGGTCGGTGTCGTCCTCGTCGGCGATCTCGAGCCGGGCGCCGATCGCCAGGCGCAGGTCGTTCAGGGCGCCGAGCCACTGCCGGGACTCCTCCGCCGACAGCTTCAGCACCGCCCCGCCCCCGCCCGCGGACTGCGCGGCCACGGCGTCCAGGGCGCGGATCACCGCGAGGGCGCTCTCCCGCTTGCCGGCCCGCAGGTCGTTCTCGGTGTAGCGGCGGAACTCCGCGGAGTGCGCCCGCTGCTCCTCGGCCTCCCGGGCCTGCGGGGTGCCCTCGGGGTCGCCGTAGGCGTCCGGGAACAGGCGGCGCAGCACCGGGTCGGAGGGCGGCTCGCTCGGGCCCTCGGCGAACAGCTCGGCGAGCGGGTCGTCGGAGGCGTCCTCGGCGGGGCCGGGCCCGATCAGCTCCAGGAGCTGCACGGCCAGGGAGCGGATGATGGAGATCTCGACGTCGTCGAGGGCGACGGCCGCGCCGCCGCCGGGGAGCGGTTCGAATTGTCCGGGCATGAAGGCGATTCAGCTACTTCCGTCCTGCGGGCGGGCGTGGGTCATTTCCGGTCCTGCTGGAGGGTGGCCCACAGACCGTAGCCGTGCATGGCCTGCACGTCCCGTTCCATCTCCTCCCGGCTGCCGCTGGAGACGACCGCCCGGCCCTTGTGGTGGACGTCCATCATGAGTTTGGTGGCCTTGTCCTTGGAGTAGCCGAAGTACGTCTGGAAGACGTAGGTCACGTAGCTCATGAGGTTGACGGGGTCGTTGTGCACGATCGTCACCCAGGGCACGTCGGGCTCGGGTACGGCGAAGACCTCCTCCGCCGACTCGGTCTTCTCGATCTCCATGGGTGCGGCTGCCGTCACAGTGCCCATGCTGCCACCACAGGGGGGCACCCGCACAAACGGGCCTGTGGCGGGCGCCACGCGAACCCGGCGGCCCCGAAATCGTCAGAGTGACGAAATGGGGGTACGATCCGTCGTATGAACACAGCGGACCTTGGGCTGCCGGTGGACGTCCCCTCGACGGCGCTCTTCACGGACCAGTACGAGCTGACCATGCTCCGAGCCGCCCTGAAGGCCGGTACGGCCGGGCGCCGGAGCGTGTTCGAGGTCTTCACCCGGCGGCTGCCGGACGGCCGCCGCTACGGCGTCGTGGCGGGCACCGGGCGGGTGCTGGACGCGGTGGAGAACTTCCGCTTCGACGCGGACGTGCTGCGCTTCCTGCGCGAGCGGGACATCGTCGACGAGGAGACCCTGGACTGGCTGGCGCAGTACCGGTTCGGCGGGGACATCTGGGGCTATCCCGAGGGCGAGGTGTACTTCCCCGGGTCGCCGATCATGCGGGTCGAGGGCACCTTCGGCGAGTGCGTGCTGCTGGAGACGGTGATCCTCTCCATCCTCAACCACGACTCGGCGATCGCGGCCGCCGCCTCCCGCATGTCGTCCGCGGCCGGGGAGCGCCCGCTGATCGAGATGGGCGCCCGCCGCACCCACGAGCTGGCTGCCGTCGCCGCCGCCCGCTCGGCCTACGTCGGCGGCTTCGCGACCACCTCCGACCTGGCCGCCGGCTTCCGCTACAACATCCCCACCGTCGGCACCTCCGCCCACGCCTTCACCCTGCTGCACGACAACGAGCGCGACGCCTTCCGCGCCCAGGTGGACTCCCTGGGCCGGGACACCACGCTCCTGGTGGACACCTACGACGTCGCCGAGGCCGTCCGCACGGCCGTGGAGGTCGCCGGGCCCGAGCTGGGCGCCGTGCGCATCGACTCCGGCGACCTGCTGCTCGTCGCCCACCGGGTGCGCCAGCAGCTCGACGAGCTGGGCGCCACCGACACGAAGATCGTGGTGACCTCGGACCTGGACGAGTACGCCATCGCCTCGCTGGCGGCGGCGCCCGTGGACGCGTACGGCGTCGGCACCCAGCTGGTGACCGGCTCCGGGCACCCGACGGCCTCGATGGTCTACAAGCTGGTCGCCCGCGCCGAGTCCGGCGAGGAGGGGGCGCCGCTGGTGCCGGTGGCCAAGAAGTCCACCGGCGGCAAGACCTCGGTCGGCGGTCGCAAGTGGGCCGCCCGGCGCCTGGCAGCCGACGGGCACGCCGAGGCCGAGGTGGTCGGCACCGGTCCGGTCCCCGACGAGCTGGCCGACCGGCAGCTCCTGGTCGAGCTGGTCAAGGGCGGTGAGGTCGTCGCGCGCGAGCCGCTGGACGCCGCCCGGGACCGCCACGCGGCGGCCCGCGCCAACCTGCCGCTGTCCGCCACCCAGCTCTCCCGAGGGGAACCCGTCATTCCGACGGAGTACGCGCACGGGGGCTCGGGTAGCTAAAGCTGGTGCGGCCCCACAAGGGCCGAATCAGCCCCGTGGACCCCGACGAACCAGCCCGCCCGCACCGCACCGCACCGCTCCGCACCGACCCCACCAGTCGACCCAGTCGAAGGACACCGACCATGCGCCGCGCCTTGATCGTCGTAGACGTGCAGAACGACTTCTGCGAGGGGGGCAGCCTCGCGGTGTCCGGCGGTGCCGACGTGGCCGCCGCCATCACCGAGCTGATCGGGCAGGCGCCCGCCGGCTACCGCCACGTGGTGGCCACCCGCGACCACCACGTCGCCCCGGGCGGCCACTTCGCCGACAACCCGGACTACGTCCACTCCTGGCCGGCGCACTGCGTCGCCGGTACCGAGGGGGTCGGCTTCCACCCGAACTTCGCCCCGGCCGTCGCCTCCGGCGCGATAGACGCCGTCTTCGACAAGGGGGAGTACGCCGCCGCCTACAGCGGCTTCGAGGGCGCCGACGAGAACGGCACCGGCCTCGCCGCGTGGCTGCGGGAGCGGGAGATCGACGAGGTCGACGTCGTGGGCATCGCCACCGACCACTGCGTCCGGGCCACCGCCCTGGACGCCGCCCGCGAGGGCTTCCGTACGCAGGTGCTGCTCGACCTGACCGCCGGGGTGGCCGTGGAGACCACCGAGCGGGCCCTGGAGGAACTGCGGGAGGCGGGCGTGGAGCTGTCTGGGAAGCCGGTCGTGCAGTAGCAGCAGGGGACGGCCCCCTGGGTCCGCCCCCGGGGCCGGCCTCCTAGGTCTGGGCGGTCGGGCGTCTGAGCAGGGCCCTGATCGGGTGCCACAGCTCCTGGACCGGCTCCGGGCCGCCCACGGCCCCGGCCACCGGTGCCGTACGCCATATCAGGCCGTCCGGGTGGTGCAGGACCGCGGTGACCTCGTCCGGGGTCGGCGGGGCCGCGTTGCCCCGCAGGTAGACGCTGCGCAGCCCGAGGTTGCGCAGCCTGGTCAGGGCGCGCGCCCGGTTCTGGGCGTGGACGAGGAAGCGCACTCCCCCGGGCTCCCGGCCGGCGGGGCTGGGCAGGTTCAGTGCCACCACCACCGTGCCGTTCGGCAGCTTGCAGAAGCCTCCTGCGGCCATGCGGTCATACCCCCGAGTCAGCCTGGGCCGGTCCGGTTGCCGGACCCGGTGTCAATAAGAGAACCACAGGACGCACCTAAACACGGATCGGCGGCGACCCGCCAGGGGGTCACCGCCGATCATGCTCTGACCTGGGCAGATGCTATTTACCTGCCCGCGGGGCCGACCTCGAGCTCGATCGTCGAGCCGTTCTTGGCCTCCTTGAGGATCTTGATCTTCGTGTTGGTGTCAGTGATCTGGACACCGCCGGTCGGGTTCGCCGGGTCCCAGTAGTCGTCCTTGCGGTCGTTGAAGACCGAGACGCCCTTGGAGCCCGGGACGTACTTCGCGACGTCCGCCTTGTGCAGCGTCATGCCGTCCGTGCGGTAGAGGCTGAACGGCGAGTCGTACGCCTGCATGCGGTTGCGCATGAGCGTGCCGTCCTTCCACTTCAGCGCGGTCGGGTGCGAGTCGATCGGCAGGACCAGGCCCTTGCCCGGGTGCTGGCTGGTGTTGTTGTCCGCCTGGGAGGTGTCCCACTTCCAGATCAGCAGGCCGTTCTGGTACGCGTAGTGCTCGACCCAGTCCGGGCGCTCCGTGAAGCCGAAGTTGTACGGGCCGGTCTCCAGCGTCTTGTCGAACGACTCGTACTGCCGGTTCTCGGCGATGTAGTACTGCGCGTAGTCCTTGGTGAAGGACGCGCCCTTGCGGGTGAAGCCGTCCGCCGTCCACGCGGCGTCCTCGGTCTCCGCGTCGTCGGAGAAGAGCGTCTCGCCGTCGGCCGTCACCGCGATCTGGTCCGCGGCGAAGCCCTTCATGGCCAGACCGCCGTCGGTCTGGTAGCGGAAACGCAGGTCGATCTTCTGGCCGGCGTAGGCGTCCAGCGGGTAGACCAGCTTGCCGTAGGCGTCCACGGAGGCGCTCAGGGCGGGCTTGTCGCTGCCGTCGCGCTGGATCGGACGGCCGTCGAACGTGCCGTCGACCGCGGTCCAGTTGGCGCCGCCGTCGGTGGACACCTCGGTGTAGAGGAAGTCGTAGTTGGCCTCGATGTCGTACCAGCCGTCCAGGGTGAGGGAGGCGGACGACTTTCCGGTGAGGTCGACGCTGCGGGTCAGGGTGTTCTTGAGGTCGTTGCCGCTGCCGCTCCACCACTGGGTCTCGCCCTGGGCGGGGGGAACGATCTCGGTGGTGACCGCCTTCTTCGGCAGCTCGACGACCAGGCCCTGCTTGTGCTTGGTGTTGTACTCGGCCAGGCCCAGCTTGTGCCAGGAACTGACGCCCGCCTTGGCGGTGTCGTAGTTCAGCCAGCCGAGCTGGAGCTTGTCCCAGGCGTTCATGTCGCCGGGCAGGTCGCCGATCTCGTTGCGGCCGGTGCCGAGCCAGGAGCCGGACGACATCAGCGTCCAGAAGCCGGTGGAGTTGTCGCCGCCGTTGGTGTCGTAGAGGTCCGGCAGACCGAGGTCGTGGCCGTACTCGTGAGCGAAGACGCCCAGTCCGCCGTTCTCCGGCTGGATGGTGTAGTCGCCGACCCAGACGCCGGTGTCGCCGATCTGGGTGCCGCCGAGCTTGTTGCCGGCCGGGCCGGTGGCGCCGGCGTCGGTGCCGAAGGCGTACCAGCGGTGGGCCCAGATGGCGTCCTCGCCCTGCGCGCCGCCGCCCGCGGACTCGTCCTCGCCGGCGTGCACGATCTGGAAGTGGTCGATGTAGCCGTCGGGCTCGTTGAAGTCGCCGTCGCCGTCGTAGTCGTAGCGGTCCCACTGGTCGTACTGGGCCAGCTGGGCCTTGATCTGGGCGTCGGTGCGGCCGGCCGCCTTCTGGTCGGCGACCCAGGCGGTGACGCCGTCCTGCACCGCGTACCAGGCGCAGTTGTCCGGGTCGCACTTGTTGGAGCCGTACCGGGCCTCGTTGTAGGGGACCTTGACCCAGTCGGAGACCTCGCCGTCGACCGAGTAGCGGCCGGAGGACTGCTTCTCGTAGTAGGTCTTGACCGAGTTGACGCCCTTGCCGGAACCGAAGTACAGGTCCTGGTAGTGCTCCTGGTCGTAGTCCTCCTGCCAGGCCGTGGAGTTGTCCTTCTTGCGGTTCGGCTTGGCGATCTCGTTGTGCAGCGGGCCGGGCGTGCCGCCGTAGCGGCTGTCGACCTTGTCGCCGAACTCGACCAGGATGGTGAAGATCTTGTCGGTCTTCTCCCGGCCCAGCTCGACGTACTTGGCGTCGCCCTTCTTGCTCTTGAGCTGGACGACGTTGGAGCCGTCCTTCTTCTTCACCGAGGCCTTGCCGGATATGACCTGGTTCAGGGCCTCCTCACGCTGGGCGGCCTGAGTGTCGCTCAGGGGGCCCTTGAGGTCGTGGGAGCGCGTGGTCTTCTCGGGGCTGGGGTCGTGGCGGTTCACGGCCTCCGGCCGGGACGGCGAGTCCGCCTGCGCCACGCCCGCCGCGGAGAACGTGGCGGCCGCCGCGGCGAATGCGACGGTCGTCGCCGCCGTTCTGAACTTCCAGGATCTACTGGACACTTGAGTTCCTCCCCCGCGTCCACGCGCGCGGAAGGGGGGACAAGAACAGAGCAAAGTCCGCGCACACGTGATCAACGCGTGTAGTCAAGTGACGACATTTGACTAGAGGTTCGACGGAAAAGACAGACCTTGACTTGAGCAGAACAAGTGCACTATGCGGAGTGGCCGTTCGCTTTGCGGACACCGGATCGTGACCTCCGCCGGTTCGCACGGGCCCCGGCCGGATCCGGCGGGCGCGCGGGACCGTCCGCTTCCCGGACATCATGAATCCGTGCGCCCCCCGTGCATCGGCCGTGCCGGTTAGGTCGTGCTTACTACCGTTTCCCCTCGGGCACACAGCGGGTTAGAGTCGCTTGGCGGAACGCCCGGAGACCGGCGGAAAGCCAGGCCGACAGCCCCGTCTCACCCCCTGACTGCCTTCCGAGGACACGATGGCCATGCCCCGTCCGACTGCCGCACAGTTCGCCTACGGTTCGTGCACCGTGATCTTCTCGACACTCGCCATGCTGTTGCTGTCGCAGACGAGTTCGGGTCCCGGAGTCGCCCTCGTCGCCGTCGCGGCCCTCGCCCTCGGGCTGCTGGTCGCCATGACGGTCCCGCTGCTCGGCACCCGTACGGCCACCGACGCGCCGGTCCGCGGGCTCGCGGCCGACCGGGAGCCGGTACGGATTCCCGCCCCGGCCCGCGTCTCCGCGGGAGCCGCCGAGTCGACGCGCGGGCGGGCCGCCTGAGACGGAAGCGGGGCCCGGTGCCGCCGACCGTGGCACCGGGTCCGTGACCGTCAACGGGTGCTGACCACCACCGTCTTGGCCGCCTTGTCGTGCAGGCCCTGCTTGTAGGGCTTGTCGAAGAAGCTCCAGCCGCCCGCGATGATCGTCCACACGCAGGCGCAGCAGAAGGCGAACGGGATCCACAGCACCAGGGCCCGGATCAGCGACGTCTGCACCGAGGGCGTCGCTCCGTTGTCCAGGGTGGCCACCCGCATCCCGAGCCACTTCTTGCCGAGGGTCTGGCCCGTGGTCGTGGTCATGTAGGTGTCGTAGGCGATGTAGAGCACGGCGGCGATCACGGACTGCCCGAAGGACTTCCCCACGGAGATCTCGTCCCCGTTGACCTGGTACTCCTGGACGTTGAACGCCCAGCTGAGCAGCCAGACCACGATGCCCACGAGGATCATGTCGATGATCCGCGCGAGCGTGCGCCGCCCGCTGTCGGCGAGCGGGGGCATGCCGGCCAGCGGATCGGCGGGGTAACCGCCACCGCCGTACGGACCGCCACCGGGCGGACCACCGCCGTAGGGACCACCGCTGCCGGGGGGAGGGGCGCCGTAGGGACCGCCACCGCCGGGGGGAGGGGCGCCGTGGGGACCACCGCCGTAGGGACCGCCGTCGCCGGGGGGAGGGGCGCCGTGGGGACCACCGCCGTAGGGCCCCCCTCCGCCGGGGGGCGGGGGCGGGTTGTCGTAGGGGTTCTTCCTCAGCGGGTCGTCGTCCGGCGGCTGCTGCCCGCCGGCGCCGGGGGGCGGTTCGCTGCTCATGCCCCGAGTCGAACCCGGACTCCTTTACGGCGCATCCGCCGAGGGCCGTCCGGTGGACGGGGGTGGGCCGTTCGGAGGCATGCGGCACGGCCCCGCGCCTCCTTCAGGGGCGTCCCGTGCACATACCTCGGGCGCGGAGAACCGCGCGACCAGCCCCCCCCCC
>NZ_BEWC01000015.1 GCF_003112575.1 Streptomyces ardesiacus | reverse complement strand
GCGAGATGGCCCGCGACCGCGCCTTCGCCGGCGCCGAGCGGGAGGCCGCCGCCGTCGCACCGGCCCTGTCCATCACCACCGACCGCGAGCAGTTGGAACGCGTCGTCGCCTCGGCCGGATCGGACACCGGGATGGCCGTGCACATACCGGCGCCCGGGGGCCGCAGCGGGGACGCCACCGACCTCGGCCGGCAGCGCGCCACCGACCACGACATCGCCGCCGTACGGGAGATGGGCCGGGCCTCGACCACCGAGGTGGACGGCGGCTTCAGCCTGCTGCAGCCGGTCGCGCTCAGCTCCGGCGAGATCGCCGTCGTCGAGGTGTTCGTCCCCGAGTCCGCGGTGACCAACGGCGTCGGCACGGCCTGGGCGGTGCTCGCCGCGGTCGGCGCCGCCCTGATCGTCGGTTCGGTCGCGGTCGCCGACCGGCTGGGCGTCCGGATGGTGCAGCCCGCGCGGCGCCTGGTCGACGGGGCGCACGAACTGGGGGAGGGCAGGCTCGGCGCGCGGGTGCCCGAGGAGGGACCGGACGAACTGCGGCGCGCCGCCGTCGCGTTCAACTCCATGGCCGACCAGGTCGTCCAGCTCCTCGCCAACGAGCGGGAACTGGCCGCCGACCTCTCCCACCGGCTGCGCACCCCGCTGACCGTGCTGCGGCTCAACGCGGCCTCGCTGGGCGACGGTCCGGCCGCCGAGCAGACCCGGGCCGCCGTCGAGCAGCTGGAGCGCGAGGTCGACACCATCATCCGCACCGCCCGGGACGCCAAGCCCCAGACGGCCGCCGCCGGTCCCGGTGCCGGGTGCGACGCGGCCGAGGTGGTCCGGGAGCGGATGGGGTTCTGGTCGGCGCTGGCCGAGGACGAGGGCCGCAAGTGGCGGGTGGCCGGCGCCGAGCGGCCGGTGCGCATCCCCGTGGCCCGCTCCGACCTGGCCGCCTCCCTCGACGCCCTGCTCGGCAACGTCTTCCGGCACACCGCCGAGGGCACCGCCTTCGCCGTCGACCTGCACAACGGCGAGGACGCGGTGATCGTGCTCGTCTCGGACGCGGGCCCCGGCATAGCCGACCCCGAGGCGGCGATGGCCCGCGGCCGGGGCTCGGGCACCGACGGCTCGACCGGGCTCGGCCTGGACATCGTGCGCCGGATGGCGGAGTCGACCGGCGGTGACGTGCGCATCGGCTCCTCCGTGCTGGGCGGCACCGAGGTGCGGATCTGGATCCAGCTCGACGGGCGGACGGCACCGGAGCGGCGCGGGCACCGGGGAGCCGTCCGCCGGCGCCGACAGGGCCGTGCGCCGGCACCGGAACCGGCTCGGGCACCCGCGGCCCGGGCGGGCCGCGACCACTGAATCCCCGGGCTTCCCCCGGCGGTGCGGCCCCCCGGCCACCGGCCCCGTGCGCGGGGCGCGGCGTCCCCCCGGGCGCCGCGTCCCGCAGCCTTCGTCCCCTGTGCCCGCCGCGGGGCTACTCGGCCGCGTCCACCGGCGGCAGCGTCCCCGTGCGGGCCGCCCGCCCGTACCACAGGGCGCTCGACTTCGGGGTGCGCTGCTGGGACGCGTAGTCGACGTACACCGCGCCGAAGCGCTTCTCGTAGCCGTACGCCCACTCGAAGTTGTCCAGCAGCGACCACAGGTAGTAGCCGCGGACGTCGGCGCCGTCGGCGATGGCCTGCCGGACCGCCGTGAGGTGGCCGTTCAGGTAGGCGACCCGCTCGGGGTCGTGGACCGAGCCGTCCGCGCCGGGCTTGTCGTCGTAGGCCGCGCCGTTCTCACTGATGTACAGCGGCGTGCCGGGGGCCTCGCGGTGGTAGCGCATGATCAGCTCGTGCAGGCCGGACGGGTCGACGCTCCAGCCCATCTCCGTGCGCTCGCCCGGCGGCTGGTGGAAGGCCACGTCGTCCGTGGCGGGCCACGGCGAGTGGTCGCTGGCGCCGTGGCCGTCGGCGCGCGGGGCACGGGAGTCGGCGTCGGCCGCCGAAACCACGGTGGGCGTGTAGTAGTTGAGGCAGATCGCGTCGATCGGCTGGCGGATCCGGCCCAGGTCGCCGTCCTGGACGTGCGACCAGTCCGATACCGAGGCGGTCGCCTCCAGGAGGGTCTGCGGGTAGGCGCCGTGCAGGATCGGGCCGTGGAAGATCCCGCCCGACAGGTCGTCGATCTTCCGCGCAGCCGCCAGGTCCTCGGGGCTCTGCGACAGCGGCCGCACGACGGAGGTGTTGAGGCTGATCGCCACCGAGTTGCGGGCCGGCATCACCGAGCGCAGCGCCACCGTGCCCAGGCCGTGCGCCAGGTTCAGGTGGTGCGCGGCGCGCAGCGCGGCCGCCGGGTCGGTGCGGCCGGGGGCGTGCACACCGGAGGCGTAGCCCAGGAAGGCGGCGCACCACGGCTCGTTCAGCGTGATCCACTGCTCCACCCGGTCGCCGAGCGCCTCGCCGACGATCTGCGCGTACTCGGCGAAGCGGTAGGCCGTCTCCCGCTCGGGCCAGCCGCCCGCGTCCTCCAGCTCCTGCGGCAGGTCCCAGTGGTAGAGGGTGACGGCGGGCTTGATCCCGGCGGCCAGCAGCTCGTCCACCAGGCGGCGGTAGAAGTCCAGGCCGCGCTGTACGGCGGGGCCGCGGCCGGTCGGCTGCACCCGGGGCCAGGAGATGGAGAAGCGGTAGGCGCCGAGGCCCAGGTCCTTCATCAGCGCCACGTCGTCGCGGTAGCGGTGGTAGTGGTCGACAGCGATGTCACCGGTGTCCCCGCCGGCCGTCTTCCCGGGGGTGTGACTGAAGGTGTCCCAGATCGAGGGGGTACGGCCGTCCTCCCGCACCGCGCCCTCGATCTGGTACGCCGAGGTGGCGGCGCCCCAGAGGAAGGCGGGGGGGAAGGTCACCGGGGTCACCGGCGTTGCGGACTCAAGCATGGAAGCGCTCCCATAGAGGGTTCGTGGCGGGGTCGTCCCGGTCGGGGCAAGTCCGACCGGTGGGACCGACGGGGTGGAGGGACGAGGGGGGAAACCGGGCTGTGACCACCCGAACCGGGGCCGGGGCGGCGGTGACCCGGCCCCCGAGGGCGAGGAGGTGAGGTGTCAGCCCTTGACGGCGCCCTGCATGATGCCGCCCACGATCTGCTTGCCGAAGATCGCGAACACCAGGAGCAGCGGCAGCGTGCCCAGCAGCGCGCCCGCCATGATCAGGGACTGGTCCGGGGTGTAGCCGCGGCCGAGTCCGGCGAGGGCGACCTGCACGGTGGGACTGCCGTTCTGCGTCAGCACGAGGAACGGCCACAGGAAGTCGTTCCAGGTCTGCACGAACATCAGCATGCCGAGCACGGCCATCGCGGGCCGCGCCGCCGGGAACACCACGTGCCACACCACGCGCCAGCTGCTGGCGCCGTCGACGCGCGCGGCCTCGATGATCTCGTCCGGCAGTGCCTGGAGCAGGTACTGCCGCATGAAGAACACGCCGAACGCGTTCACCAGGGACGGCAGGATCACCGCCTGGAGCTGGTCGGACCAGTCCAGCTTCGCGACCATCATGTACAGCGGGATGATGCTGAGCTGCGGCGGCACCATCATCGTGCCGATGACGATCAGCATCAGCGCGCCCCGCCCGCGGAAGCGGAGCTTGGCGAAGGCGAACCCGGCGATCGTCGACAGGAACACGATGGTGAGCGCCGAGGTGCCGGCCACGATGGTGGTGTTGAGGAACGCCTCGCCGAGGTTGGCGTCGTTCCAGGCGATCTCCAGCTTGTCGAACAGGTTGCCGCCGAACCAGAACGGCGGCGGCGTCTGGGCGAGCCGCTGGTTGTCGCGCGAGGCGGCGATCGCCGTCCACACCAGCGGGAACAGCGAGCCGATGGTGAACAGGGCGAGGATGATGTAAGCGATCGGCCCCGCGTGCAGGTGCCCGCCGGCCCGGGAGGCCTTGGAGCCCCGGCGGCCCCTGCCCTTGCGGGACGGCTCGGGTGCCGCGTCGGCCGGGGGTTTCGTCATGGTCGTCGTCACGGCCGGTTCTCCTTAACTACTGGCGCGCAGCCGGCGCGAGATGACGGCGTTCAGGATCCCGATCACGATGAGGATCAGGAACATCGCCCAGGCGATCGCGGAGGCGCGGCCCAGGTGCTGGTTGACCCAGCCCTGCTCGTACAGGTACAGGCCGAGCGTCTGGAACTGGTGCTGGGAGCCGCCCGAGGCCCCCTTGTTCGCGTCGAACAGCAGCGGCTCGCCGAAGACCTGCGAGGCGCCGATGGTCGACACGACGACGGTGAACAGGATCGTCGGGCGCAGCGAGGGCAGCGTGACGTGGATGAACTGCCGCCAGCGGCTGGCGCCGTCCAGCGCCGCCGACTCGTACAGGTCCTGCGGGATCGCCTGCATCGCGGCCAGGTAGATCAGCGCGTTGTAGCCGGTCCAGCGCCAGATGACGATCGAGGACACGGCGAACTTCGACGCCCACGAGCCGTTCTGCCAGTCGATCTTGTCCAGTCCCACCAGGTCGAGGAACCAGTTGATCATGCCGTAGTCACGGCCGAAGAGCAGCACGAAGACCAGCGAGGCCGCCGCGATCGAGGTCGCGTACGGCGCCAGCATGACGACCCGGTAGAAGGTCGAGGCACGCAGCTTGTAGTTGAGGATGTGCGCGAGGCCCATCGCCATCAGCAACTGCGGCACCGTGGAGAGGATGCCGATCCACAGCGTGTTCTTCGCCGCGTTCCAGAAGAACTCGTCGTCGAAGATGCGGGTGTAGTTGTCCAGGCCCGTCCACTTCATGTCGGTGGGCGCGGTCAGCTCCACCGTGTGCAGCGAGGCCCAGCCGGTGTAGACCAGCGGGAACAGGCCGAAGGCGAGGAAGAGCAGGAAGAACGGCGAGACGAACGCGTACGGGCTCCAGCGGATGTCCCGCTGCCAGCGCCGGGAGAGTTTCGCCCGCCTCTTGCGGTCGGCCTCGGCGGCCGTCCTGCCACCGGGCGGGCGGCCCGGGGCCGCGCCCCCCTTGACGGGGGACGCGGCGGTGTCGTGCCGGGTGGTCATTCCGGTCACTTCTCCAGGTTGTTGTCGATGGTCTTCACGGCGTTGTCCCAGGCCGCCTTGGCCGACTTGCCCTGGGTGACGAGGATGACGCCGTTGTCGGTCAGACCCTGCTGGATGATCTGGTCCTTCGGGCCGATGACCTGGCTCGGGATGGCCTCGGCGGCCTTGGCGAAGACCTGGCCGATCGGCGCGTCACCCGTCATCTCGTTCTTGCCGCCGGTCACCTCGGGCATCGTGTACGTGGCCGGGGCGCTCGGGAAGCTGGCCTGCACGGCGAACAGCTTGGCCTGCTGCTCGGGCGCCGTCAGCCAGGTGATCAGCTTCTGGGCCTCCTTCACGTGCTTGCCGCTCTTCGGCACGCCCAGGAAGGTGCCGCCCCAGTTGCCGGACTTGGGGGCCTGGGCCACGTCCCACTTGCCCGCGGACTCGGGCTTCGACTTGCCCTTGATGGTGCCGAGCATCCACGGCGGGCAGGCCACGGTGGCGAACAGGCTGTTGGAGACGGTCTGGTCCCAGGCCGGCTGGAACTGGGTCTGCGACTGGACCAGGCCCTTCTCGGCGGCGTCCGCGGTCAGGTCGAAGGCGCTCTTGACGGCCGGGTTGGTCTTGTAGACGACCTCGCCGGCGGCGTTGTAGAACTTCTCCTTCTCACTGCTGAGGATGGCGTTGATCAGACCGCCGGGGGAGTCCATGAAGTAGGTGTCCTTGCCGGCACCCTTCTTGTACTGCTCGCCGGCCGCGATGAACTTCTTCCAGTCGCCGGCCCACAGCTTGGAGACCTCCTCGCGGTCCGTCGGCAGGCCCGCCTTCTCGAAGAGGTCCTTGCGGTAGCAGATGGCCATCGGGCCGATGTCCGTGCCGAGACCTATCGTGGCGCCGTCCTTGGTGGTGCCCTGCTGCCACTTCCAGTCCAGCCAGTTGTCCTTCTTGACGCCCTCGGCCTTGGACATGTCCACGAACTTGTCCGCCTGGGTGGCGACGACCTCGGCGATGTTGCCGACCTCGATCGCCTGCACGTCCTGGAGGCCGCTGTTGGTGGTGAGGTGGTTGACCAGAGCGGGGTAGTAGTTCTCGTTCCGCTCGGTGACGTTCTCCTCGATCTTGATGTCCGGGTTGAGCTTCTCGTACTCCTCGTAGAGACCGGCCTCCTTGAAGCCCATCGTCCCGAACAGACCGAGGGTGATCGTGGTCTTGCCGCTGCTGTCGCCCGACGACGAGCTGTCCTCGTCCTTCCCGTCGTCGGCGCAGCCGGCCAGCAGCCCGGCGCCCAGCGACGCGATGGCCGCCATGACCACCACCTTGCGGGCCGATCCTCTGCGTGCTGCTCGCATGTGCGTCCTCCTGTTGCCCTGACGTGCCGACCCCCCGGCCAACTACATGGTTGGGCCCGCTGCTTCATGTGTTTCGTTCGTCGCTGCGGCTCGGGCGGGGAACGTGCGGGATGTGTATGTGCCAGGTAGTGTGGGAGCGCTCCCACAAGTGATGTGTTGAAGATTCGCGGGTCCGGGCGGGGGTGTCAAGGGAGCGGACGCGACGAATTGCGTTCAGTTATCGGCCTGTTAACTGGACGTTGCGTGCGGCACGGAGACACTCCCGTGCGGCGGGCGGAGCGGCCGGAGTCGGTCATTACACCCGACCGGCCTGTTAAATTCCAGGCCAGCCGCAGAGTGCGGGGAACGACGGGAGGCGGAGCCGATGGCAAGCCACGGAGTGCGTGGGCGGAGCGGTGGCCGGCCCACCCTCGAAGAGGTGGCGGCACGCGCGGGCGTCGGCCGCGGCACGGTCTCCCGCGTGATCAACGGCTCCCCCCGGGTGAGCGACGCGACCCGGGCGGCGGTCGAGGCGGCGGTCGAGGAACTCGGCTACGTCCCGAACACGGCGGCCCGCGCGCTGGCGGCCAACCGCACGGACGCGATCGCCCTGGTGGTGCCGGAGCCGGAGACCCGGTTCTTCGCGGAGCCCTACTTCTCGGACATGCTCAAGGGCGTCGGCTCCGAGCTGTCCGAGACCGAGATGCAGCTCCTGCTGATATTCGCGGGCAGCGACCGGGAGCGGGCGCGCCTCGCCCAGTACCTCGCGGCGCACCGGGTGGACGGCGTCCTGCTGGTCTCGGTGCACGCCGACGACCCGCTGCCCGACCTGCTGACCCAGCTCGAGATCCCCGCGGTGATCAGCGGCCCGCGTTCGGCCGCCGAGCCGCTGGCGTCGGTGGACTCCGACAACTACGGCGGCGCCCGCTCGGCCGTCGAGCACCTGCTGTCCCGGGGGCGCGGCCGGATCGCCCACATCACCGGCCACCTCGCCGTCTACGGTGCCCAGCGGCGCGTCGACGGCTACCGCGACGCCCTGCGCGACGCGGGCCACGAGGTGGACGAGGGGCTGATCGAACCGGGCGACTTCACCGAGGAGGGCGGGCGCCGCGCGATGGCGGAGCTGCTGCGCCGCCACCCCGACGTCGACGCGGTCTTCGCCGCCTCCGACGTCACCGCGGCCGGTGCGGGCCAGGTCCTGCGCGAGGCGGGCCGGCGCATCCCGGACGACGTGGCGCTGGTCGGCTACGACGACTCGGCGATCGCCCGGCACATGGAGCCGCCGCTGACCAGCGTGCGCCAGCCCATCGAGGAGATGGGCCGCGCGATGATCGACCTGCTGCTGGCCGAGATCGCCGACCGCAGGCCGGTCGCTTCGCGCGGGCTGGGGCGGCACCAGGTGGTGCTGGCGACGGAGCTGGTGGAGCGGCGGTCGTCGTGAGGTGAGGGCCGGCGGGGCCGCGCCCTGGGCGGTGCGGTGCCGTCGGAGCGCGTGCCGTGTACGGGCTCCGCGACGTACGGGCCCCACAACGCGATCAGCCGGTGACTCTCTTACGAGAATCACCGGCTGATCACTCAGGGTGAGTGACGGGACTTGAACCCGCGGCCACCTGGACCACAACCAGGTGCTCTACCAGCTGAGCTACACCCACCAAGGCCGGTGCTCGAATCCCGCGTGGCGGGGTTTCCCGACCGGCTGAGAAAAAGTGTACAGGGTCCGAAGGGGTGCTCGCGCCCGGCTTTCCGCACGCCGCCGCCGACGGTCCCGCTGCCCCTAGCCGGCGGACACGACGTGCTTGGCGGCGATCGCCTTGGCCGTGTCGGAGTCGGGGCCGGGCTGCGGGACGAAGACCGCCTCGCGGTAGTAGCGCAGCTCGGCGATGGACTCGCGGATGTCGGCGAGCGCGCGGTGGTTGCCGTTCTTCTCGGGGCTGTTGAAGTACGCCCGCGGGTACCAGCGGCGGGCCAGCTCCTTGATCGAGGAGACGTCGACGATGCGGTAGTGCAGGTAGCTCTCCAGCGCGGCCATGTCGCGCAGCAGGAATCCGCGGTCGGTGCCGACGGAGTTGCCGCACAGCGGGGCCTTGCCGGGCTCCTTCACGTGCTCGCGCACATAGGCCAGCACCTGGGCCTCGGCGTCCGCGAGGGTCGTGCCGCCGTCCAGTTCGGCGAGCAGTCCGGACGCGGTGTGCATCTCGCGCACCACCTCCGGCATCGTCTCCAGGGCGCGGTCCGGCGGGCGGATGACGATGTCGACGCCCTCGCCGAGGATGTTCAGCTCGGAGTCGGTGACGAGGGCGGCAACCTCGATGAGCGCGTCGTCGGACAGCGAGAGGCCGGTCATCTCGCAGTCGATCCACACCATGCGATCGTTCATGCGGCCACTGTACGGGGGGCGCCTGGTCCGTGGTCCCCGGCGTCGGTGCGGACCCCGCGGGGGCTGCCGCCCCCGGGCCCCCGCCCGGCCCCGAACGGGCCTCGTCCTCAGACGCCGGACGGGCCGAGCCGCCCCGCCCGGCCTCGGAGGTGAACGCCGGACGGGCCGAGCTGCCCCGCCCGGCGTTTCGGGGGCGGCGTCACGTCACGGCGCGCTGCGCTGGCCCGGGACGCTCGCCGTGCCCGCCGGGAGGGGGGCCGCCGTGCGGCGGGACTGGAACGGGACCGCGGTCTCCGGGGGGAGGGCGGCCGGCGGGTCGGACGGGGGCAGGGGACGTGCGGCGCTCGCGGTGTCCTGGTCGGGCTGGCGGTCGCCCTGGGGGCGGCGGGCCCGGTAGGCGGCGCGGTAGGCGGCCGGGGACGAACCCAACTGGCGGCGGAAGTGGCCGCGCAGGGCGACCGGCGAGCGGAAGCCGCAGCGGCCCGCGACCTCGTCCACCGAGTAGTCCGACGTCTCCAGGAGCCGCTGCGCCTGCAGGACCCGCTGGGTGATCAGCCACTGGAGCGGGGCGCTGCCCGTCAGCGAGCGGAACCTGCGGTCGAAGGTGCGGCGGCTCATGTAGGCGCGCGCGGCCAGCGTCTCCACGTCGAACTGCTCGTGGAGGTGCTCCAGCGCCCAGGCGACGACCTCGGCGAGCGGGTCGGCGCCGATCTCCTCCGGTAAAGACCTGTCCAGGTAGCGCTCCTGGCCGCCGCTGCGGCGCGGGGGGACCACCAGGCGGCGGGCCAGCGCACCGGCCGCCTCGTTGCCGTGGTCCGTGCGCACGATGTGCAGGCACAGGTCGATCCCGGCCGCGGTGCCCGCGGACGTCAGCACGTCGCCGTCGTCCACGAACAGCTCGCGCGGGTCCACGTGCACCGACGGGTAGCGCTTGGCCAGCGTCGGCGCGTACATCCAGTGCGTGGTGGCGGGCCGGCCGTCCAGCAGGCCCGCGGCCGCGAGGACGAAGGCCCCCGTGCACAGTCCGACGATGCGCGCCCCCTCCTCGTGCGCCCGGCGCAGGGCGTCCAGCGCCTCCTCCGGCGGCGGTGAGGTGATCGACCGCCAGGCCGGCACGACGACGGTGCCCGCGCGCGAGATCGCCTCCAGGCCCTGCGGCGCGGTGAGTTCGAGACCGCCCGTGGTCCGCAGCGGGCCCTCCTCGCCGGCGCACACCAGCAGCCGGTAGCGGGGCACGCCGGCGTCCTGGCGGTCGATGCCGAACACCGACAGCGGTATGGAACTCTCGAAGATGGGGCCGCCGCTGAACAGCAGCACCGCGACGATCTCCTTGCGGCGTCGCCCGGAGAGCTTCCGGGCCGCGGCTTCCGGCGCGGCGGCGGAGTCGTGGCTCATCCTGCTAAGCCCCCCTCGGTGGTCGCGGCGCCCTTCACCCTTCGGGTCTGTCGCTCCAACACGTTTCCCCTCGGTCCTGCACGAGTCCCCCGCCGTAGACGGTCAAGATCGAATCTACTGCGTCCCGTCGCGCCGAGGTGGCTGGTTCGGCACTTGGGACAATGTCGACATGGCAACTTGGCGTGAAGCAGTCGATCACGAAGCGTTGCACTCCGGGGCGCCCCTGTGAAGTGCGCCTTGTGCCGGTGGCCAATCCACGTAGGGTGCGCAGGGGTCCCGGGACCCTGTCCGTGCAGGTGGAACGGGGGTTGGGGGGTGGTGAGGGGTGGTGATGCGCCACCCCCGGAAGTTGGCTGAAAAGAAGCGGAACTGTGCGCGGAAACCGGTCAGTCGACCGGTGTGTTTTTCCCCGCGTGCCGTCCGCCCCGGCGCCTGCGCGACCGGGTGGCGTGACGTTCGGAGCGCCGCAGCAGCAGACGGCACGCGCCGGTGACGGCGGCCAGGCCGAGGGCCGTGCCGGCGGCGCCCGCGAACGAGGCGCCGTACCACAGGAGTGCGACCGGTACGAGGACGCAACTGAACGCCGCCCAGCGGACGAGGTCGGTGACGCCGTCGCGGCGGGGTGGGCCGGAGGGCGGCTCGGCGGGGCGGTGCGGTCGGGTCACGGGTGCTCCCTGGGGTGGCGGCAAGGGGATCAACGTCCGCGCGGCGCAGGGGTCACGACCGGTGACGGACAGTTGAATCCCGTGCAAACCGCCTGTACAGAGCAGCAACCATTGCGTTACGGGCGCCCTCTCGGGCATGCTCCGGGGAATCCCGCGGCGGACCCTCCGCCGGGATCTGGGCGAAGGAGGCGTGCCGCCGTACCCTTGCGGGTATGGGGTTGGGAAGACGATTCCCGGACACACAGCTCCGCCGCACCCTGTTGTCCCCCATAGAGGATAAAAACGCCGAGACAGCCATGGCCGGTCACGAATTCTTCGAACCCGCGGACCGCAAGCGGCCCGTCGCCGAACCTACGGCGGCCGAGCCCCTGGCGGCCGAAGAGCCACGCCAGTCGTGCGACCCAGCCTTCAAGCACGGCGTCGTCGTCGGCTTCGACGGCTCCACCTCCAGCGAGCGCGCCCTCGCCTACGCCATCGGCATGGCCTGTCGACTGGGTTCCGGCCTGGTCATCGTGCACGTCGCCAACCGCCTGCCCACCACGGTGTGGGCCGGGTGCGAACCCCCGGTCTTCGTCGACGTGCCGGACCACCGCACCGAGGTGCTCGGTCTGGAGCTGGCGTGCGCCGACTACCTCGCCGAGGTGCCCTGGATCCTGGTCGAGCGCGGCGGCGACATCTGCCACGAACTCGAAGAGGTGGGGCGGGAGTACGAGGCGGACGCCATCGTCGTCGGCTCCAGTCACGGTCTGGTCGGGCGCCTCTTCGGCTCCGTGGCGGGCCGGCTCGCCAAGCGGGCGAAACGGCCCGTGGTGGTCATTCCGTGACCTGTCGGGCTGAACCGGCTCTCCGGTCATTCCGGACGGCATGAACGACAGGACGGCCCCCGCGTGCGGTGACACACGCGGGGGCCGTCGCGGTGGGGAACCGGGTGCCTACTCGACCGTCACCGACTTGGCGAGGTTGCGGGGCTTGTCGATGTCCCGGCCCAGGGCCAGCGCCGTGTGGTAGGCGAGGAGCTGGAGCGGGATGCCCATGAGGATCGGGTCCAGCTCGTCCTCGTTCTTCGGGACGACGATCGTGTGGTCGGCCTTCTCCTGCTCCTGGTGGGCGACGGCGAGGATCTGACCGCTGCGGGCCTTGATCTCCTCCATGGCCGCGCGGTTCTTCTCCAGCAGGTCGTCGTCCGGCACGATCGCGACCGTCGGCAGGGCCGGCTCGATCAGGGCGAGCGGGCCGTGCTTCAGCTCGGAGGCCGGGTAGGCCTCGGCGTGGATGTAGGAGACCTCCTTCAGCTTCAGGGAGGCCTCACGGGCGACCGGGTAGCCGCGGACGCGGCCGATGAAGAGCATCGAGCGGGCGTCGGCGTACTGCGCGGCCAGCTTCTTGACGTCCTCCTCCTGCTTCAGCATCTCCTCGATCTGCGCGGGCAGCTTGCGCAGGCCCTCGATGATCCGCTTGCCGTCGCGCACCGACAGGTCGCGGGTGCGGCCCAGGTGCAGGGCGAGCAGCGCGAAGGCCACGCAGGTGTTGGTGAAGCACTTGGTGGACACCACGCACACCTCGGGCCCGGCGTGCACGTACATGCCGCCGTCGGCCTCGCGGGCGATCGCCGAGCCCACGACGTTGACGATGCCGAGGACCCGGGCGCCCTTGCGCTTCAGCTCCTGCACGGCGGCGAGCACGTCGTAGGTCTCGCCGGACTGGGAGACGGCGATGTACAGGGTGTCAGGGTCCACGACCGCGTTGCGGTAGCGGAACTCGGAGGCCGGCTCGGCGTCGGCGGGGATGCGGGCCAGCTCCTCGATCATCTGGGCGCCGATCTGGCCCGCGTGGTAAGAGGTGCCGCAGCCGAGGATCTTCACGCGGCGCACGGCGCGGGCGTCGCGGGCGTCCAGGTTGAGGCCGCCGAGGTGCACGGTGGAGAAGCGGTCGTCGATCCGGCCGCGCAGCACGCGGTCCACGGCCTCGGCCTGCTCGTGGATCTCCTTGTGCATGTAGGTGTCGTGGCCGCCCATGTCGTAGGAGGCGGCCTCCCACTCCACGGTGGTGGGCTCGGACGTGGTGCGGGTGCCCTCGGTGGTGTAGGTGCGGAAGTCGTCGGCCTTGAGGGTGGCCATCTCGCCGTCGTCGAGCGTGACTATCTGCCGGGTGTGGGCGACCAGCGCGGCGATGTCCGAGGCGACGAACATCTCCTTCTCGCCGATGCCGAGGACGACCGGCGAGCCGTTGCGGGCGACGACGATGCGCTCGGGGAAGTCCGCGTGCATCACGGCGATGCCGTACGTGCCCTCGATGACCCGCAGGGTCTCGCGGACCTTGTCCTCGAGCTTGACGGCCTCGGAGCGGGCGATGAGGTGGACGAGGACCTCGGTGTCGGTCTCGGAGAGGAACTCGACGCCGTCCGCCTCCAGCTTGCGGCGCAGGTCGGCGGCGTTGTCGATGATCCCGTTGTGGACGACGGCGACCTTGTTGTCGGCCGACATGTGCGGGTGGGCGTTCACGTCGGAGGGGGCGCCGTGGGTGGCCCAGCGGGTGTGGGCGATGCCGGTGGTGCCCTTGAAGCGCGCCGGGACCTTGGCCTCCAGGTCGCGCACCCGGCCCTTGGCCTTGACCATCCTCAGGCCGGTCGCCTTCGGGGAGGTGACGACGATGCCCGCCGAGTCGTAGCCGCGGTACTCCAGGCGCTGCAAACCCTCCAGGAGCAGGGGTGCGACGTCACGCTTGCCGATGTATCCGACGATTCCGCACATGTGTCCGTGTCCCTCGTGTCCTTCTCGGCCGGCTCAGCCGTAGACGATGCGGCGCAGCTGACGGAGCGACAGCTCCGGCGGCGCGACCGCGCGGTATTTCAGTTCCGCCTCGATCCGTTCGAAGATCGTCGCGTTCACCAGGCCCTGGGCCTGGAGCTCGCGGTGGCGGCGACGGACGTACTCCTCGGTCGTCTCGTCGAAGTAGGCGAGCACGTCCTGGACCACACGCAGTGCCTCGCCCCGGCTCAGGGGGGTGGACCGCGTCAGATGATCAACGAGTTCGTCGTGCACCCGGTAGATCCTGGGGTAAGGGAGACGCTTGCGCAAGAATCCTGCCCGAAATCGGGCAGGGGTGGGTGTGTCTGTGGTGCCGCTGTGTCTACATCCGCTTCAGAACCGCCTGCTTCGCCAGGGTGAACTCCTCGTCCGTGAGCACCCCGGAGCGGTGCAGTTCGCCCAGCTCCCGCAGCCGGCGCAGCAGCGCGTCGTGGTCGTCCTCGGCGGCCGGGACCGGGGCCGGGGCCGGGACCGGAGCGGGCTCGGCCGGCTCCCCGTCCGGGCGGGCGTCCGCCAGGGCGGCGCGGGCGGCCGGGTGCGGGAGGCGGGCCTGCACGGCCGCGGCCACCAGGGCCATCAGCGGGTCCCGCTTGAAGCCCCACAGCTCCACCGCGTTGGGGTCGTACTTCGGCGGCACCTTGCTCGGCGCAGCCCGCACGGTGAAGCGCAGGTGGCCGTTCTCCAGGCCCACCGTCGGCTGCCACTCCACGGCGACGATGTCGGCGAGCGGCAGGGTGCGCGGCCCGGCGGCCGACTTGGAGTCCTCCGCCTGCCACTTCCACTCCAGGCGCACCCGCTCCCCGTCGAAGCTCGCGACGCCGTCCCCGGCCGACACCGACAGCGGCACCGAGGGTCCCGGCAGCAGGTACGCGTCCACGGGACCGGACGGGACCTGTTCGAGGAGCAGCGCGTTGCGCACCTCGTCCACGACGTACTCGGCCACGCCGTACCGGTCGGGCTCCACCAGGAGCTGGTACGGGTCGTGCGGCTCGGTCAGCCGGCCGCCCGTCGCCTGCAGCAGGGGGTCGGCGCCGTCCCGCAGCCGGAGCCTGAGCCGCCCCGCCTTCTTCCCCTGCTCGAACGATATGCCCGCCAACGCGCCCAGCGGCACGAGCAGTTCACCCAGCTCCCGGCGGAGCAGACCGACGTTCTTGTCCCGCCCCGGCGTCAGCCGCAGGGCGTCGCCGTCGAAGACCCACGTTCCGTCCTTCTGGATGATTTCCGTCATGCGGGGATTGTTTCATCGCTCCCGCGGGCGGTGATGGTGCGGGAGAGTGGTCCGCACCTGTCTCCAACACCCAGGGCGCAGACCTTGATTGCACTCATCGCGAAGGGAGCGCGCACGTGAGACCTCATCGACGGCACCACAGAACGACTCCCCGCATCACCCGGCTGCTGGGTTCGCTGCTGCTGGTGGCGGCGGTCGGCGCCATGACCACCGGAGCCTCGGCGGGCCGGGGCGCGGCCGCGGAACCCACGCCCCTCGACCAGGTGATCCCGGCCCCCGTCTCGGTCGACCCCGGCGGCGCCCCGTACCGCATCACCCGCGGTACCCACATCCGCGTCGACGCGTCGCGCGAGGCCCGCCGCGTCGGCGACTACCTCGCGGACCTCCTGCGGCCCGCCACCGGCTACCGGCTCCCCGTCACCACCCACGGCCACGGCGGCATACAACTGCGCCTGGCCGAGGGACCGTACGGCGACGAGGGCTACCGCCTGGACAGCGGCGGCTCGGGCGTCACCATCACCGCCCGCAAGGCCGCCGGCCTCTTCCACGGCGTCCAGACCCTGCGCCAACTGCTGCCCCCCGCCGTCGAGAAGGACTCCGTACAGCCCAGCCCCTGGCTGGTCGCCGGCGGCACCGTCGAGGACAGCCCGCGCTACGCCTGGCGCAGCGCCATGCTCGACGTCTCCCGGCACTTCTTCACCGTCGAGGAGGTCAAGCGCTACATCGACCGGGTCGTGCGCTACAAGTACAACAAGCTCCACCTCCACCTCAGCGACGACCAGGGCTGGCGCATCGCCGTCGACTCCTGGCCGCGCCTGGCCACCTACGGCGGCTCCACCGAGGTCGGCGGCGGGCCCGGCGGCTCCTACACCAAGGCGGACTACCGGGAGATCGTCCGCTACGCCGCCTCCCGCCACCTGGAGGTGATCCCCGAGATCGACATGCCGGGCCACACCAACGCCGCCCTCGCCTCCTACGCGGAGCTGAACTGCGACGGCGTGGCGCCCCCGCTCTACACCGGCACCAAGGTCGGCTTCAGCACGCTGTGCGTGGACAAGGACGTCACCTACGACTTCGTGGACGACGTCCTCGGCGAACTCGCCGCGCTCACCCCCGGCCGCTACCTGCACATCGGCGGCGACGAGGCGCACTCCACCCCGCACGCCGACTTCGTGGCGTTCATGAAGCGGGTGCAGCCGATCGTCGCCAAGTACGGCAAGACGGTCGTCGGCTGGCACCAGCTGGCCGGCGCCGAGCCGGCCGAGGGCGCGCTGGTCCAGTACTGGGGACTGGACCGCACCAGTGACACGGAGAAGGCCGAGGTCGCCGAGGCCGCCAGGAACGGCACCGGGCTGATCCTCTCCCCGGCCGACCGGACCTACCTGGACATGAAGTACACCAAGGACACCCCGCTCGGCCTGTCCTGGGCCGGCTACGTCGAGGTGCAGCGGTCCTACGACTGGGACCCGGCCGCCTATCTGCCGGGCGCCCCGGCCGAAGCGGTCCGCGGGGTCGAGGCCCCGCTGTGGACGGAGACCCTCTCCGACCCCGACCAGCTCGACTTCATGGCCTTCCCGAGGCTGCCGGGCGTCGCCGAGCTGGGCTGGTCGCCCGCCTCGACGCACGACTGGGACACCTACAAGGTGCGGCTCGCCGCGCAGGCGCCGTACTGGGAGGCGGCGGGGATCGACTACTACCGCTCCCCGCAGGTGCCCTGGCCCGCCGCGGGGTGAACGCCCGACGGGCACCCCGGAGGACCGTCTCCGGGGTGCCCGCCCGTCCGCGGGGGCCGGGCGGCTACCGGCCCGCCAGGGGGTTCTTCAGGTGGCCGACGAGCTGGAGCGCGCCGGAGGGGTCGGCGAGGTCCACCATCTGCCGGTTGTCGCGAAGCTGGAGCCGGTTGAGGCAGGACAGCGCGAACTCGGGCGCGAACATGTCGTACCGCGCGAACTTGTCCGCCAGCTCCGGCACCGACTCCTGGTACTCCCGGGTGACCTCCGCGACCGTCCGCCAGAAGACGTCCTCCTCCACGATCCCCTCCTCCGCGAGGTTCGCGGCGAGGAAGCGGAAGAAGCAGTCGAAGACGTCCGTGAAGATCGACAGGAGCTTCTTGTCGTCCGGCACGTCCACCGCGATGCGGGAGACCTCCGGCGGCAGCACCGCGTCCGGGTCCATCACCGCGATCTCCTCGGCGATGTCCTTGTAGACCGCCCGCCGCACCACCCCGTCCTCCAGCACGAGGATCACGTTCTCGCCGTGCGGCATGTACACCAGGTCGTAGGCGTAGAAGCTGTGCAGCAGCGGGACGTAGTAGGCCCGCAGGTAGTGCCGCAGCCACTCGGCGGGCGCGAGCCCCGACCGCTCGATCAGCGCGCCCGCGAAGGAGGCGCCCTCGTGGTCGACGTGGACCAGGGAGGCCATGGTGGCGAGCGTCTCGCCCTCCCGCAGCGAGGGCACCGGGCTCTCCCGCCACAGCGCCGCCAGCATCTTGCGGTACGGCGAGTAGCGGTCGGTGGCCCGCTCGTACTCCAGGTGCCGGTAGCCGACGGCCGCCCGCTCCCGGATGATGCTCACCCCCGTCGCCCTGAGCACCGGGTCGCCCTCGATCAGCCGGGCCAGCCAGTCGTTGATGGCCGGGGTGGCCTCCATGTACGCCGCCGACAGTCCGCGCATGAAGCCCATGTTGAGGACGGACAGGGCCGTCTTCACGTAGTGCTTCCCGGGATGCGAGGCGTTGAAGAAGGTGCGGATGGACTGCTGGGCCAGGTACTCGTCGTCGCCCTCGCCCAGGCAGACCAGGTGCCCGCGGGCGACCTCGGCGGCGAAGGTGACGGTGAGCTTGTTCCACCACTGCCAGGGGTGGACCGGGATGAGCAGGTAGTCGGCCGGGTCCAGGCCGCGCCCGCGCAGCACCCCGTAAAACCGGTCGACCGTGGCGTCGCCCAGCTCGTCCCGGACGAAGGACTCGTACTCGATGCCCACGCCCGCCGTGAACGCGGCCCGCGAGCGGTGCGCGGCCAGCCACACCAGCCGGACCGGGCTCGCGGTCTCCGGCGCGTACGACAGGTACTCGTGGATGCCGAAGCCGAGCCGTCCGTTGTTGGCGACGAAGCAGGGGTGGCCCTCGGTCATGCCGGTCTCGACGGCCTGGAAGCCGCCGCGGGCCAGCTCGGCGGAGGTGACCTGCGGCTTGGTCAGCTTGTAGCAGGTGCCGGAGAGGGTGGAGGAGATCTCCTCCAGGTAGACCGGCAGGATCTCGTCGCTCAGGCCCAGGGTCTGCTTCAGCTCGATGAAGAAGTCCAGGGCGGCGAGCGGGATTTCGACGCCGTCGCGGTGACGGGTGATCGAGTCGGCGGCCACCTGCCAGTGGTCCAGCCGGCGCAGGGTCGCCGTGAAGCGGTAGGCGGTCTGGCCGTCGTCGCTGCGCACGACGTATGCCGCCCCGTCCGGCTCGGGGGCCAGCAGCCGCTCGTGGGCGAACTCGGCCAGCGCCTTGCGGACCAGGAGGCGGTTGGCCCGCTCCCAGCGCTCGGGGCTCAGGTGGGCGACGGCGTCGGCGAGGCTCATGCGGACACCGCCCTCTCGAACTGCTCGCGGGTGCAGAAGCTCAGCAACGCCTTCTTCTCCGGCTTCTGGATCTCGCGCGCGGGCACGAATCCGACGGCTGCGTTCAGGGCGTGGACGGCGGTGTTGGTGACGTCCGGCTCGACGACGACCCGCCGGGTGGCCGGGTCGGCGAACAGCTCGGTCATCACGGCGGTGATCACGGCGCGGGTGAAGCCGTGCACGGGCCGGTCGGTCGGCGCGACGAGGAAGTGCATGCCGACGTCGCCCGGCTCGGGCTCGTACAGCCCGACCAGCTCGCGGTGGGCGGGGTCGTAGCGCTCCATCAGGAAGGCCGGGACGCCGTCGTGCAGGCCGAGGTGGGCCTGCTGGTGCTCGTCGGCGGCCAGCTCCATGTACGCCCGCTCGACGTCCACCAGTTTCGCGTCCTGCATCATCCAGAACGCGGACTTGGGGTGGGTGAGCCAGCCGTGCAGCAGCACGGCGTCGTTCAGCGGGTCGACGGGGCGCAGCGTCAGCGCCCCGACGGCGGTGGCGGTGGTGCTCATACGGCGAACTCCTGGAACGCGATCGTCTTCTCGACCGGGTAGTACTCGGTGCCCAGCAGCTCCCGGACGATGCAGCTGTTGCGGTAGGCGCCCATGCCCAGGTCGGGGCTGGTGACGCTGTGCGCGTGGACGCCGGCGTTCTGCAGGAAGACGCCGCTTCCCGTGACGTCCACGGCGTAGTTGCGGGCGATGTTGAAGTTGCCCCGGGAGTCGTAGCGCAGCCGGTCGCGGACGGGCTTGAGGAACTCCGGCTCGGTGTAGCGGTAGCCGGTGGCCAGCACCAGGCCCTCGGTCTCGATCTCGAAGTCCTCGCCCTGCTCCTCCTGGCGGAAGCCGAGCGTGTAGGTGCCGTCCGCGTAGCGGGCGCTGGTGAGCGCGGAGTTGGTGAGCAGCCGGGTGGGGACGGGACCGCCGAGCCGCTTCTGGTAGAGCAGGTCGAAGATCTCGTTGATCAGGTCGCCGTCGATCCCCTTGAACAGGCCCTTCTGCTCGCCGGCGAGGCGGTAGCGGGTGTCCTCGGGCAGCGCGTGGTAGTAGTCCACGTACTCCGGCGAGGTCATCTCCAGCGTGAGCTTGGTGTATTCGAGGGGGAAGAAGCGCGGGGAGCGGGTGACCCAGTTGAGCCGGTAGCCGTGGACGTCGATCTCGCCCAGCAGGTCCCGGTAGATCTCGGCGGCGGACTGCCCGCTGCCGACCAGCGTGATCGACTTCTTCTTCACCAGCTCCGACCGGTGCTGGAGGTAGCGGGAGTTGTGGAGGAAGTCGCCCGCCAGTCCCCGGCAGGCGTCCGGGACGTACGGCGGGGTGCCGGTGCCCAGGACCAGGCGGCGGGCGCGGTAGGTGTCGCCGGAGGTGGTGGCGACGGCGTACAGCTCCTCGCGCTCGTCGTAGGTGACCTCGGTGACCGTGGTGGAGAAGCGGATGCTGCTCAACCGGTGCGCGGCCCAGCGGCAGTAGTCGTCGTACTCGACGCGCAGCGGGTAGAAGTTCTCGCGGATGTAGAACGAGTAGAGACGGCCCTTCTCCTTCAGGTAGTTGAGGAAGGAGTACGGCGAGGTCGGGTCGGCCAGCGTGACCAGGTCCGACATGAAGGGGGTCTGGAGGTGGGCGCCGTCCAGGAACATGCCGGCGTGCCACTCGAAGTCGGGCTTGGACTCCAGGAAGACGCCGTTCAGCTCGGCGATGGGCTCGGTGAGGCAGGCCAGGCCGAGGTTGAAGGGACCGAGGCCGATCCCGACGAAGTCGTAGGCGGCACTGGCTTCAGGAAGCGCGGTCAAGGGAGTCTCCCAGGTACTGCTCGGCGTGGCCGGCGATCAGGTCGAGGACGGCGGCGATGTCGGCCGGGGTCGTCTCGGGGTTGAGCAGGGTGAACTTCAGGTAGTGGCGTCCGGCCACCTTGGTGCCCGCGACCACGGCGTCGCCGGAGGCGAACAGGGCCTTGCGGGCGTAGAGGTTGGCGCGGTCGATCTCGGCGGGGTCGGTGACGGCCGCCGGGACGTGGCGGAAGACCAGGGTGGAGAGCGACGGCTCGACGACCACGTCGAAGCGCGGGTCGGCGGCGAGCAGCTTCCAGCCCTCGGCGGCCAGGTCGCAGACCTCGTCGAAGAGTTCGCCGATGCCGTCGGCGCCCATGACGCGCAGGGTCGTCCACAGCTTGAGCGCGTCGAAGCGGCGGGTGGTCTGGAGGGACTTGTCCACCTGGTTGGGGATGCGCTCCTGCACCATGCGGCGCGGGTTGAGGTACTCCGCGTGGTAGGTGGCGTGGCGCAGGGTGGCCGCGTCCCGGACCAGCACGGCCGACGAACTCACCGGCTGGAAGAACGACTTGTGGTAGTCCACGGTGACCGAGTCGGCCCGCTCGATGCCGGCGATGCGGTCCCGGTACTTGAGGGAGGCGAGCAGCCCGCAGCCGTAGGCCGCGTCCACGTGCATCCACACGCCGTACTGCTCGCACAGCCCGGCGATCTCGGGCAGCGGGTCGATGGAGCCGAAGTCGGTGGTGCCGGCGGTGGCGACGACGGCCATCGGGACGAGGCCGTCCCGCACGCAGCGCTCCAGCTCCCGGGCGAGGGCGACGGCCTGCAGACGCTTGTCGTGGTCGACGGGGACCGATACGACGGCGTCGGGGCCCAGACCGAGCAGTTTCGCCGACTTCTTCACGCTGAAGTGGCTCACCTCGGAGGCGAAGATCCGCAGGTCGGCCAGTGACTCGGCCTTCGCCTCCTCGCGGGCGAGCAGCAGCGCCTGGAGGTTGGACTGGGTGCCGCCGGAGGTGAACACGCCGTCGGCGGCCGGGCCGAGGCCGATCCGCGCGGTGGTCCAGTCGATCAGTTTCCGCTCGATGAGCGTGCCGCCGGCCGACTGGTCCCAGGTGTCCAGGGAGGAGTTGACGGCGGACAGGACCGCCTCGCCGAGCAACGCCGGTATCACGACCGGGCAGTTGAGGTGGGCGAGGTAGCGGGGGTGGTGGAAGTAGACGGCGTCGCGGAGGTAGACGTCCTCCAGCTCGTCGAGGACCGCGGCCGTGTCGCGCAGGGGCCGGTCGAGGTCGATCCCGTCGATGCGCCGGGAGAGGGCGTCGACCGCGACACCGGTGAACGGGCGGTCGGTGGTGGCGATTCTGGCGGCCACCCGCTCGACTCCTTCGGTCACGGAGCGGCGGTACTGCTCCGCGGTGGTGTCGTTGAGCAGGTGCGAGCGCATGTGGGGGTCCTCCGGTGGGGACGGTCCGAGAGGGCGGGAGAGGGCTGAACCCTCCCCCGCTTCAACTTAGGTTAGCCTAACCTAACTCAAATGGATCACGCGTGTGCCGGTGGGTGATCACGGTCACGGTGACTCCGCGCCGGGGGTCAGGCCTGCTCGCGGAGTTGTTCCTCCGTCAGGCCCCGGCGCCAGTAGCCGACGAAGGTGACGCGCCGGCGGTCGACGCCCCGCTCGCCCACGAAATGCCGGCGGAGCTGCTTGACGCACCCGGACTCGCCCGCGAGCCAGACGTAGGGGTGCTCGGCGGGCGAGAGCTGTGCGGCGCGGAGGGCGGCGAGGGATGCCCCGGGTCCGCCGCCGTCGGCGTCCCGGACCAGCCAGGTGACCTCGGCGTCGGCGGCCGTGTCGAGGTGCTGCACGTCCTCGGCGTGCGGCACCTCCAGCCAGACCCGGGCGCGGGTGCCGGCGGGCAGCGACTCCACCACCGCGCAGGCGGCCGGTACGGCGGTCTCGTCGCCCCAGATCACCACGAGGTCGGTGTCCCCGGGCGGCCGGAAGCGGATCGCCCGGTTGTCGGCGACGGCGGGGCCCAGCACCAGCACGCGGTCGCCGGGGGCGGCGTCGGCGGCCCAGCGGGCGGCGGGGCCCGGCTGGATGCCCGACCCCGGTTCCACGCCGTGCAGGACGAAGTCGACGTCGATCTCGGCGGTGTGCCCCTCGTCGTCCCGGCGCAGCGCACGCAGCGTGTACGAGCGCATCACGGCCCGTACGTCCTCCGGGAGTTCGCGCCAGCCCTGCCACCAGCCGTCGCCCAGCTCCACGGGGACCGCGGGCTCCGCCTGCCCCGGGTGCGGCAGGAACAGCGACAGCGACTGGTCGAGGCCGTCGGAGCGGAAGGCGCTCAGGTCGGGCCCCGCGAGGGTGACCCGGGCCAGGGACGGGCCGAGCCGCCTCGTCCGTACGACCTGGAGCGAGAAGAAGCGGAACGGGGCGGCCACGGCCGTCGTCATGAGGGGCTCCGGGGAAGGGGGGGTGGGTCAGCCGACCTTCTTGGCGTTCTCGATCGCCTCGGCCAGGTTGTCCAGCAGGGGCGTGCACTTGTCGTAGGACAGGATCGGCTCGGGGGAGCGGGCGATGACCTGGCCGGCCTTGACCGCGGGGAGCTTCTTCCAGGTGCCCTCGGTGATGTCGGCGGGCTGGATGGTGGAGGCGCGGTCGTCCATGATGATGACGTCGGCCGGGTACTTGTCGACGTTCTCCCAGCTCAGGGACTCGAACCAGCCGCCGGTGGCCTTCTTGGCCGCCTCGGAGGGCTCCACGAAGTTCACGCCGAGGGCCTTGAAGTACTCCAGGTCCACCGAGAGGTTGGTGCCGGAGACGTAGAACAGGTCGGGGCTCGCGGAGCCGGCCAGCACCCGGATCTCGGGCCGGGCCTTGGCGGCGGCGCGCAGCCGGGCGGCGGCCTTGTCGAAGGCGGCCTTGGCGTCGGTGACCTTCTTGGCCTTCATGTCTCCGCCGAGCGACTCGGCCAGCTCCCACATGCGCTGGAGCGGCTGGGTGAGCTGCCGGTCGAAGACGGAGATCGCCACGCTCGGGGCGAGCTTGGCGATCTTGTCCTTCGACTCCTCCGGGACGGACCACAGGGTGCCCGCGGTGTCGAACGTCGTGGTGATGAGCACCTCGGGGGCGAGGGAGGCGTACTTCTCGACGTTGAGCTTGCCCCACTCGTTGCCGAGGACGGTGACCTTGTCCACGTCGAGGTCGCCGGCCTGCACGTCGGGCTTGCCGTCCTTGGTCGTGGTCGGGCCGAAGACGCCCTTGACCTGGACGCCGTAGTCGTGGAGGGCGGCGGCGACGCCGGTGAACGCGACGATGTTCGCCGGCACCTTGTCCAGCTTCACGGTCGTGCCGCGGTCGTCCTTGAAGGACCAGGGGCCCGACGTGGCGTTGCTGTTCGACCCGTCGCCCGAGCCGCCGCTCCTGCCGTCGTCGTCCCCGCAGGCCGCGAGCACGGCACCGAGGCCGAGGGCGCCACCGGCGGCGAGGATTCCGCGGCGGGTGGGGTGAAGGGCTCTGGCGTTGGACATGGTGGTGACTGCCTTCGAACGGTGCGGAGCGTCGCGCTCTGCGGGACAATTCGAAGGTAGGTTAGCCTAACCTCAGATCTTGTCCAGGGGTGGGGCCCTGCGGCCCCGCCCCCGGCCCTCCGGGTCAGCTCACCAGACCCAGCTCCCGCGCGATCAGCATCCGCTGGACCTCGCTGGTGCCCTCGCCGATCTCCAGGATCTTCGCGTCCCGCCACATGCGGGCCACCGGGTACTCGTTCATGAAGCCGTAGCCGCCGTGGATCTGGGTGGCCTCCCGGGCGTTGTCCACCGCGACCGTCGACGAGTACAGCTTCGCCAGAGCCGCCTCCTTCTTGAACGGCTCGCCCGCCACCAGCCGCGAGGCCGCGTCCCGCCAGGCGAGGCGGGACGTGTGGGCCTTCATCTCCATGTCGGCGATCTTGAACTGGATGGCCTGGTTGGCGCCGATGGGCTTGCCGAAGGCGTGACGTTCCTTCGCGTAGGCGACCGACTCGTCCACGCAGCCCTGCGCGAGCCCCGTGCCCAGCGCGGCGATCGCCACCCGGCCCTCGTCCAGGATGCGCAGGAACTGCGCGTAGCCGCGCCCCTGTTCGCCCAGCAGGTTCGCGGCCGGGACCCGGACGTCGGCGAAGGACAGCTCACGGGTGTCCGACGCGTTCCAGCCGACCTTCGAGTACGGGGCGGCCACCGTGAAGCCCGGGGTGCCCGATGGCACGATGATCGACGAGATCAGGGGCCGGCCGTCGGGCTTGCGCCCGGTGACCGCCGTGACCGTCACCAGGCCCGTGATGTCCGTGCCGGAGTTGGTGATGAAGCACTTGGTGCCGTTGACGACCCACTCGTTCGTCGCCTCGTCCAGGCGGGCCGTCGTCCGGGTCGCGCCCGCGTCGCTGCCGCCGTCGGGCTCGGTGAGGCCGAACGCGCCCAGGATCTCGCCCGAGCAGAGCCGGGGCAGCCACTGCCGCTTCTGCTCCTCGGTGCCGAAGAGGTGGACCGGCATCGCGCCCAGCGAGACGCCCGCCTCCAGGGTGATCGCCACCGACGAGTCGACCCGGGCCAGCTCCTCCAGGGCGATGCCGAGGGCGAAGTAGTCGCCGCCCATGCCGCCGTACTCCTCGGGGAACGGCAGCCCGAACAGGCCCATGCGGCCCATCTCGCGGACGATCTCGTACGGGAACTCGTGCCGCTCGTAGAAGTCGCCGATCTTCGGCGCCACCACGTCGTGCGCGAACGCCTCGACCGTGCGGCGCAGTTCTTCCAGTTCCGGGGAGAGCTTGTGGTCCATGCTGTTCACGACTCCTGGTGGGAGAGGGCTCGAACGGTGCGGGACGGGCTGGGCCGGCCCAGGTGGGCGGCCATCCAGACGCTTGTGGCGACGAGACGGCCGAGGTCGACCCCGGTGTCGATGCCGAGGCCGCGCAGCATCCACACGAGGTCTTCGGTGGCGAGGTTGCCGGTGGCGGACTTCGCGTACGGGCAGCCGCCGAGGCCCCCGGCGGAGGCGTCGACCGTGGTGACGCCCTGCTGGAGCGCGGCCAGGGTGTTGGCCAGGGCCTGGCCGTAGGTGTCGTGGAAGTGGACGCCCAGCGCCGAGACGGGCACACCGGCCTCGGACAGCGCGCCGAGCAGGGCCGTCACATGGCCGGGGGTGGCCACCCCGATGGTGTCGCCGAGGCTCAGCTCGTCGCAGCCCATGTCCAGCAGGGCCCGGCAGACCCGCACGACCTGGGGGACCTGGACCGGGCCCTCCCACGGGTCGCCGAAGCACATCGAGAGGTAGCCGCGCACGTGGACGTCCTGCCCCTTCGCCCGGGTCACCACCGGCTCGAACATGGCCAGCGCCTCGTCCACCGTGCGGTTGAGGTTCGCCCTGGCGAAGGACTCCGTGGCACTGGCGAACACCGCGACGCGGCGCGCGCCGAGCGCGAGGGCCCGGTCCAGGCCCTTCTCGTTCGGCACCAGCACCGGGAGCGACACCGGCAGGCCGGAGATCTCCGGGTACAGCTCCTCCGCGTCCGCCAGTTGGGGGACCCACTTGGGGTGGACGAAGCTCGTCGCCTCGATCGTGGTCAGGCCCGTGCCCGCCAGCCGGCGGACGAACTCCGCCTTCACGGCCGTCGGCACGGTCGCCTTCTCGTTCTGCAGCCCGTCGCGGGCGCCGACCTCGTGGATGCGGACGCGGGCGGGCAGGCCGTTCGCCGGTACGGGCATCGGGAGGCCAAGCTCCGGGGTGTTCATGCCCTCTCCTCCTCCTCGACGGGGGTGATGACGGCGAGCACCTGGTCCATGGCGACCGTCGTGCCCGGCGCCACGTCCAGCTCGGCGACGGTGCCGGCGTGCGGGGCGGAGACGACGTGCTCCATCTTCATCGCCTCCACCACCAGCAGGCTCTGCCCGGCGCTCACCTCGTCGCCGACGGCGACCTTCACCACCGTCACCGTGCCCGGCATCGGCGCGGTCAGCGAGTCGGCGCCCGCGTGGGCGGCCCGGTCGAGGGAGGCGGCGACCGGGTCGTGGTCGCGTACGTGCCAGGCGTCGCCGTCGCGGCCCAGCCAGTCGGCGGCACGGTGGAAGGTGTGCCGCACGCCGTCCAGGGTGACCGTCACCCGGTCCCCGGTGACGGTGTGGGTGCCGCGGGGGGTGTGGGTGACGGGTTCGTCTCCCGGCACCCGCAGCGGGAAGGCCGCCGGCTTCGGCTCGCCGCCCATCCGCCAGCCGCTCGGCACCGAGAACGGGTCCGTCCAGCCGTCCCCGCGCGGGCGCAGCGCCTCCAGCCGTACGGCCGCCGCCGCCTCGTACACCGCCTCCGGTACGCCGGTGGCGACCAGGGAGTCGACCTCGCGCTCCACCAGCCCCGTGTCCAGCTGGCCCGCCACCACCGCCGGGTGCGCGAGCAGCCGCCGCAGGAACCCGGCGTTGGTCGGCACGCCCAGGGTGACCGTCCCGGCCAGCGCCGCCCGGAGCCTGCGCAGCGCGGTCTCCCGGTCGGGGCCGTGGGCGATCACCTTGGACAGCATCGGGTCGTACAGGCTGCCCACCTCGGTGCCCTCGCTGAGCCCCGAGTCGGTGCGCACGCCGTCGCCCTCGGGCTCGCGCAGCCGCAGCACCGTGCCGCCGGAGGGGAGGAAGCCCCGCGCGGGGTCCTCTGCGCACAGGCGGGCCTCGATCGCGTGGCCGGTCAGCCGGACGTCCTCCTGCGCGAATCCCAGCCGCTCACCCGCCGCCACCCTGAGCTGCCACTCCACCAGGTCCAGGCCGGTCACCAGCTCGGTCACCGGGTGCTCGACCTGGAGGCGGGTGTTCATCTCCATGAAGTAGTACTGCGAGGGGTCGCCGCCCGGCACGATGAACTCCACCGTGCCCGCGCCCCGGTAGCCGCAGGAGCGGGCCGCCTGCACGGCCGCCTCGCCCATCGCGGCCCGCGTCGCCTCGTCCAGCAGGACGCTCGGCGCCTCCTCGATCACCTTCTGGTGCCTGCGCTGGAGCGAGCACTCGCGCTCGCCCAGGTGCACGACGTTGCCGTGGCCGTCGGCCAGGACCTGGATCTCGATGTGCCGGGGACGGTCGATCCACCGTTCCACCAGGAGCGTGTCGTCGCCGAAGGAGGCGCGGGCCTCGCGGCGCGCGGCGGCGATCTCGTCGGCCAGCAGGGACGCGTCGCGCACCAGCCGCATGCCCTTGCCGCCGCCGCCCGCCGAGGGCTTGAGCAGCACCGGGGTGCCGATCTCGCGCGCCGCGTCGGCGAGCTGCGCGTCCGTGAGCCCGCTGCCGCTGGAGCCGGGCACGACCGGCACGCCTGCCGCCTTCACCGTCTCCTTGGCGCGGATCTTGTCGCCCATCAGCGCGATCGCGTCGGCGGGCGGCCCGATGAAGACCAGCCCCGCCTCCTCGCAGGCCCGTGCGAAGGCGGCGTTCTCGGCGAGGAAGCCGTACCCGGGGTGGACCGCCTGCGCGCCCGTCCGGGCCGCCGCCGCCAGCAGACGCTCGACGGACAGGTAGCTCTCCGCCGCCGGTGCCGGGCCGATCCGTACCGCCTCGTCGGCCTCCCGCACGTGCCGCGCGTCCGCGTCGGCGTCGGAGAAGACCGCCACCGAGCGCACGCCCATGGCGCGCAGGGTCCGGACGACGCGGACGGCGATCTCGCCCCGGTTGGCGACGAGCACGGTGTCGAACATGCGCGGCGTCTTGGTGTCCGGCGTCTCGTTCGTGTTCTGCACGGGTCCCCTCCTCACATCCGGAAGATGCCGAACTGGGGCTCGCCCAGCGGCGCGTTGGCACACGCGGTCAGGGCCAGGCCCAGCACCTGCCGGGTGTCGGCGGGCTCGATCACGCCGTCGTCCCACAGGCGGGCGGTCGCGTAGTAGGCGTTGCCCTGGTGCTCGTACTGGGCGCGGATCGGAGCCTTGAAGGACTCCTCCTCCTCGGCCGGCCAGTCCTCCCCGCGGGCCTCCAACTGGTCCCGCTTGACCGTGGCCAGCACGGACGCGGCCTGCTCGCCGCCCATCACGGAGATCTTGGCGTTGGGCCACATCCACAGGAAGCGCGGCGAATAGGCCCGCCCGCACATCGAGTAGTTCCCCGCGCCGTACGACCCGCCGACCACCACCGTCAGCTTCGGCACGCGCGTGCACGCCACCGCCGTGACCATCTTGGCTCCGTGCTTGGCGATGCCGCCGGCCTCGTAGTTGCGGCCCACCATGAACCCGGAGATGTTCTGCAGGAAGACCAGCGGGATGCCGCGCTGGTCGCACAGCTCGACGAAGTGGGCGCCCTTCTGGGCCGACTCGGAGAACAGGATGCCGTTGTTGGCGACGATGCCGACCGGGTGCCCGTGGATCCGGGCGAAGCCGGTGACCAGGGTCTGCCCGTACTCGGACTTGAACTCGGCGAAGCGGGAGCCGTCCACCACGCGGGCGATGACCTCGCGGACGTCGTAGGGGGTGCGGGAGTCGACCGGCACCGCGCCGTACAGGCTCCCGGGGTCCACCTTGGGCTCGACGGACGCCTGAACGCCCCAGGGGAGCGGGCCGCGCTCGGGCAGGGTGGAGACGATCTGCCGCACGATGCGCAGGGCGTGCCCGTCGTCCTCGGCGAGGTGGTCGGTCACGCCGGACACCCGCGAGTGGACCTCGCCGCCGCCCAGTTCCTCCGCCGTGACCACCTCACCGGTGGCCGCCTTCACCAGCGGGGGGCCGCCCAGGAAGATCGTGCCCTGGCCCCGGACGATCACCGCCTCGTCGCTCATCGCCGGGACGTACGCCCCGCCCGCCGTGCAGGAACCGAGGACGGCGGCGATCTGCGGGATGCCGGCGCCGGACATGCGGGCCTGGTTGTAGAAGATCCGCCCGAAGTGCTCGCGGTCGGGGAAGACCTCGTCCTGCATCGGCAGGAAGGCGCCCCCCGAGTCCACCAGGTACAGGCACGGCAGCCGGTTCTCCAGCGCCACCTCCTGCGCCCGCAGGTGCTTCTTCACGGTCATCGGGTAGTACGTGCCGCCCTTGACGGTGGCGTCGTTCGCCACGATCACGCACTCCCGGCCGCTGACCCGCCCGATCCCGGCGACGACCCCGGCCGCCGGGGCCGCTCCGTCGTAGAGCCCGTCGGCCGCGAGCGGCGCCAGCTCCAGGAACGGCGAGCCCGGATCGAGCAGCGTGTCGACGCGGTCGCGCGGCAGCAGCTTGCCGCGCGCCGTGTGCCGGGCCCGCGCCCGCTCGCCGCCGCCGAGCCGGGCGGCGGCGAGCTTGGCGCGCAGTTCCCGAACGAGGGCGGCGTGCGCCTCCTCGTTGGCCCGAAAGGCCTCGGAGGCGGGATCCGCCGCCGTCGTCAGCTCCGGTGCCTCGTGCATCCTGCGGTCCCCTCACCCAGTGATCGACCAGTTAATGAGCGTTAACGCATTTCCCTAAGGTTAACGACCGCTAACCTCCCTGTCTAGAATCGTCTTCATGGCCACCAGAACCGATGCCCCCACCCGCCGCGAGCAGATCCTCAAGGAGGCCGCCCGGCTCTTCGCCGAGCGCGGCTTCCACGGGGTCGGCGTCGACGAGATAGGCGCCGCGGTCGGCATCAGCGGCCCCGGTCTCTACCGGCACTTCCCCGGCAAGGACGCGATGCTCGCCGAGCTGCTCGTCGGGATCAGCGACTCGCTGCTGACCGGGGCGAAGCGGCGGCTGGCCGAGGACGGGGCGGCCGGTGCCGAGGCGGTCCTCGACTCGCTCATCGAGGGGCACATCGACTTCGCGCTCGACGACCGCCCGCTCATCACCCTGCACGACCGCGAGCTGGACCGCCTGCGGGACGCCGACCGCAAGATGGTGCGGCAGTTGCAGCGGCAGTACGTCGAGCTGTGGGTCGGGGTGCTCCGGGAGGTCTACCCGGCGGTCGCCGAGCCCGCCGCCCGCTCCGCCGTCCACTCGGTCTTCGGCCTCCTCAACTCCACCCCCCACCTGGGCCGCCCCGGACGCGCGGTGACGGCGTCCCTGCTGCACCGGATGGCGCGGGGGGCGTTCGCGGCGGTGGGGGAGGCGTAGGGGGCGCTTCCTCCCGGAGGTGGGAGTGACGAGGGTTACCCGCGTCCCGGTCTGGACGCCTCTGGCTACCCGCCGGTACCGTTGACTCTGAGCAAGCGCTTAGACATTCGTATCCTGGAGGTGGCGCGGTGCGCCGTACGGTGTTCAACGAGGACCACGAGGCGTTCCGGGAGACCCTGCGCGCCTTCATCGAGGCCGAGGTCGTCCCCGTCTACGACGAGTGGTTCGCCGCGGGCCAGGCGCCGCGCGACTTCTACTACAAGCTCGGCGAGCTGGGCATCTTCGGCATCAACGTGCCCGAGGAGTACGGCGGCGCCGGCATGGACAGCCACAAGTTCGAGGCCGTCCTCTACGAGGAGACCGCCCGCGCCGGCGTGCAGTTCGGCGGCTCCGGCGTCCACGTGCTGCTCGCCCTGCCCTACATCAACATGCTGGCCACCGACGAGCAGAAGAAGCGCTACCTGCCGAAGTTCGTCACCGGCGAGGAGATGTGGGCCATCGCGATGACGGAGCCCGGCACCGGCTCCGACCTCGCCGGCATGAAGTCCACCGCCAGGCTCTCCGAGGACGGCACCCACTACGTCCTCAACGGCGCCAAGACCTTCATCACCGGCGGCGTGCACGCCGACCGCGTCATCGTCTGCGCCCGCACCGCCGCGCCCACCGCCGAGGACCGCCGCCACGGCATCTCCCTGTTCGCCGTGGACACCAAGTCCGAGGGCTACTCGGTCGGCCGCAAGCTGGACAAGCTGGGCCTGCGCACCTCCGACACCGCCGAGCTGGCCTTCGTCGACGTCAAGGTGCCCGTCGAGGACCTGCTCGGCGAGGAGAACAAGGGCTTCTCCTACCTCGGCCACAACCTCGCCTCCGAGCGCTGGGGCATCGCCTTCGGCGCCTACGCCCAGGCCAAGGCCGCCGTCGAGTTCGCCAAGCGGTACGTGCAGGAGCGCACCGTCTTCGGCAAGCCGGTCGCCCACTTCCAGAACACCAAGTTCGAGCTGGCCGCCTGCCAGGCCGAGGTGGACGCCGCCGAGGCCGTCGCCGACCGCGCCACCGAGGCCCTGGACGCCGGGGAACTGACCCCCGCCGAGGCCGCCAGCGCCAAGCTGTTCTGCACCGAGGTCGCCCACCGCGTCATCGACCGCTGCCTCCAGCTCCACGGCGGCTACGGCTACATGAACGAGTACCCGATCGCCCGCCTGTACGCGGACAACCGCGTCAACCGCATCTACGGCGGCACCAGCGAGGTCATGAAGATGATCATCGCGAAGAACATGGGCCTGTAGACCGGTCCCCGGACCGCGAAGCCACCGGCCATGAGCGAAGCACTCCAGTCCCTCCTCGACCTGCTCGACCTCGAGCGGATCGAGGAGGACATCTACCGCGGCCGCTCCCGGTCCGCCGTCGTCCCCCGGGTCTTCGGCGGACAGGTGGCGGCGCAGGCCATGGTCGCCGCGGGCCGCACGGTCCCCGGCGACCGGCACGCGCACTCCCTGCACGCGTACTTCCTGCGCCCCGGCGACCCCGGCGCCCCCATCGTCTACAACGTCGACCGGCTGCGCGACGGCCGCTCCTTCACCACCCGCCGTGTCGTCGCCGTCCAGCACGGCAAGCCGGTCTTCACCCTGTCGGCGTCCTTCCAGACGTACGAGGAGGGCCTCGACCACCAGGCGCCCATGCCGCCCGCGCCGGACCCGGCGACCCTCCCCACCGGCGAGGAGCGGCTGCGGAGCTACCCGCACCTGCCCGCCGACACCGTCGAACGCCTCCTGGAGACCCGGGCCGCCGTGGACCTGCGCCACGTCGACGACCCGCCCTTCGGCGCCTTCGGCACCCCGCGCGAACCGCACTCCCAGGTGTGGTTCCGCACCAACGGCAAGCTCGGGGACGACCCCCTGCTGCACGTCGTCCTCGCCACCTACGTCTCCGACATGACCCTGCTCGACTCGGTCCTGCTCGCGCACGGCCGCGGCGGCTGGGCGGTCGGCGACGTCGTCGGGGCCTCCCTGGACCACGCCATGTGGTTCCACCGGCCCTTCCGCGCCGACGAATGGCTGCTGTACGACCAGCAGTCGCCGTCCGCGTCCGGCGGCCGGGGCCTGGGCCAGGCGCGCATCCACACCCAGGACGGCCGGCTCGCCGTCTCGGTCGTCCAGGAGGGCGTGGTCCGCGTCCCCCGGTGACGGTGCCTACCGCAGCCCCGCCTCCGTCAGCAGGTACGCCGTCATCGGGTCGTAGTGGCGCGGGCTGACCACGTGGTCGTCCAGCGGCACCGCCACCTGGAGGGTGCCCTCGGACTCGGCGAGGAAGAGGGCCGGGTCGTTGCAGTCCGCGTAGCCGACGGAGTCGACCCCGTGCTGGGCGGCGTACCCGGCCCAGCCGTGGTCGGCGACCACCAGGTCCGGCAGGGGGCGGCCCTCGCGCTCCAGGCCGGTCAGGATGGCCTTCATCGGCTCGCCCGAGTGGGTGTGCCACAGCGAGGCCCCGTGTTCGAGCACCGAGACGTCCGCGAACTGCTGGACGTACCCCTCCTCGGTCGTCAGCCCCTCCGGGATTACCACGATCTCGCAGCCCGCGGCCCGCAGCGCGGCGGCCGTCGCGCGGTGCACGTCGAGCAGCCCGCCGGGGTGGCCGGTCGCGAACAGCACCCGCTGCCCGCCGTCGGCCGCCTTGCGCAGCCGCCCCGCCATCCGCTCCAGCGCGGAGACGGTCAGCTCCGGGTCGATCGTGTCCTGGCCGTACCGGTACTCCGGGTCGTCGTTGACCCCGACCCGCTCCGCCATCACCGCGAGCACGTCCTGCTCGTCGCTCCAGCGCTCGCCCAGCTCCAGACCGAGCCAGAAGTGCCGGTCGCCGTTCGCCAGCTTCCGGTAGTGGGAAAGATTGTTCTCGCGGGGAGTGGCGACATCGCCCGCGATGCGCGTCCTGACGAGGTGCTCGGCGAGTTCGGCGCGGCTGGGTGTCCCGGGTATCGGCATGGCTCCATTGTGTAGCAGCCGGGCCGCGGACAGCAGCCGGTCCCGGCGGGACGGCCGACGGGTAGCCGATTCCACCAGTCCCGGGGGCGCGTATGGACGGAATGTACATGTCGCGGCGGGATTTCGTCCCTCTAGTCTGCGACGACCGGCCGGCCGGCTCGCCAGTACAGTCGGACGGCAGCAGCACATACGCGACGAAGCGCACGAAGCGTACGAAGGAAGGCAGTGCATGAGCAGCAACGAGACGCCCCGCGGTCCCGTCGACTCCTCCCGGGTCCCGCGGTACGCCGGACCCGCGACCTTCGCCCGGCTCCCGCGCCTGGACGAGGTCGCAACCGCCGACGTCGCCGTCGTGGGCGTGCCGTTCGACTCGGGCGTCTCCTACCGCCCCGGCGCCCGCTTCGGCGGCAACGCCATCCGCGAGGCCTCCCGCCTGCTGCGCCCCTACAACCCGGCCCAGGACGCCTCCCCCTTCGCCCTCGCCCAGGTCGCGGACGGCGGCGACATCGCCGTGAACCCCTTCAACATCCACGAGGCCGTCGAGACGATCGAGGCCGCCGCCGACGACCTCCTGGACACCGGCGCCCGCCTGATGACCCTGGGCGGCGACCACACCATCGCCCTCCCGCTGCTGCGCTCGGTCGCCAAGAAGCACGGCCCGGTCGCCCTGCTCCACTTCGACGCCCACCTGGACACCTGGGACACCTACTTCGGCGCCGAGTACACCCACGGCACCCCCTTCCGCCGCGCCGTCGAGGAAGGCGTCCTCGACACCTCCGCCCTCTCCCACGTCGGCACCCGCGGTCCCCTGTACGGCAAGAAGGACCTCACCGACGACGAGAAGATGGGCTTCGGCATCGTCACCTCCGCCGACGTCTACCGGCGCGGCGCCGACGAGGTCGCCGACCAGCTCCGCCAGCGCATCGGGGACCGCCCGCTGTACGTCTCCATCGACATCGACTGCCTCGACCCCGCCCACGCCCCCGGCACCGGCACGCCCGAGGCCGGCGGCATGACCTCCCGCGAGCTGCTGGAGATCCTGCGGGGCCTCGCCTCCTGCAACCTGGTCTCGGCCGACGTCGTCGAGGTCGCCCCCGCCTACGACCACGCGGAGATCACGTCGGTGGCCGCGTCCCACACCGCCTACGAACTGACCACCCTCATGTCCCGCCGGATCGCCGAGGACCGTTCCCAGTGACCCACGACCACGACCTGGTCCTCCGTCCGACCGCCGCCCAGACGGAGGCCGCGCTCCATCCTCCCGCCGGCCGCACCGGCGGAGACCTGGTCGTGGAGTCCCTGGCCGCGCTCGGCGCGACCACCGTCTTCGGCCTGCCCGGCCAGCACGCCCTGGCCGCGTTCGACGCACTGCGCCGCTCCGGCCTGCGCCACGTCGGCCTGCGGGTGGAGAACAACGCCGGTTTCGCCGCCGACGCCTACGGCCGGGTCACCGGCGAGGCGGCCCCGCTGCTGCTGTCGACCGGCCCGGGCGCGCTCACCGCCCTGGCCGCCCTCCAGGAGGCGCGGGCGGCCTCGGCGCCCGTCCTGGCGATCGGCAGCCAGGTCCCCGCGGCGGGCCTGGGCGGCGGCCGCCACGGCTACCTGCACGAACTGCCGGACCAGGCGGCCTCGTTCCGGGGCGTGGTGAAGTCGGTCCACACCGCCCGCACCCCGTCCCAGATCCCGTCCGCGATCGCCGAGGCGTGGACGTCCGCGCTGACCGTCCCGCACGGACCGGTGTGGGTGGAGATCCCGCAGGACGTCCTCGAGGCCGAGACGTCGCTCCCGGTGGTGACCGGCGGCGACACCTTCCCCGAGGAACTGCCCCCGCGCCCCGAGCTGACGGCGGTCGCCGCCGACCTGCTGACCCGCGCGGAGCGCCCCGCCGTCATCGCGGGCGGCGGTGTGGTGCGGGCCGACGCCTCGAAGAAGCTCCGGCAGCTCGCCGAACGCCTCCAGGCCCCCGTGGTCACGACCTTCGGCGGCAAGGGCGCCTTCCCCTGGACCCACCCCCTCTCCCTCCAGTCCTGGCTGGAGGACCGCCACACCACCGACTTCCTGGAGGACGCGGACGTCCTGCTGGTGGTCGGCTCGGGACTCGGCGAACTCTCCTCCAACTACCACACGTTCGCGCCGCGCGGCCGGGTGATCCAGATCGAGGCCGACCTCGGCAAACTGGAGTCCAACCACCCGGCCCTCGGCATCCACGCCGACGCCCGCCTCGCGCTCCAGGCGCTGCTGGAGACGGTGGAGGAGCCGCGTACCGACCCGACCGCACCGGAACGCGTGCGCGGGGTCCTGGACAAGGTCCGCGCACGCATCGCCGCCCAGGAACTCACCCTGGAACAGGACGTCCTGGCCGCGGTGCGCGCCGCCCTGCCGAAGAACGCCCCGTCCTTCTGGGACATGACGGTCCTCGCCTACTGGGCCTGGTCGGCCTTCGACGCGCAGGCCCCGGGCACCATGCACTCCGCCCAGGGTGCCGGCGGCCTCGGCTACGCCTTCCCGGCGGCCCTCGGCGCCGCCGTCGCCGACCCCACCCACCCGGTGCTGGCCGTCTCGGGCGACGGCGGCGCCCTGTACTCGGTCGCCGAACTGGCCACCGCCCGCCAGTACGGCCTGAACGTCACCTGGCTGATCGTCGACGACGGCGGTTACGGCATCCTGCGCGCGTACATGACCGACGCCTTCGGCGAGCCCACGGCGACGGACCTGCCCGGCCCCGACTTCGCCGCCCTGGCCGAGTCGTTCGGGGTGCCGGGCGTCCGGACGTCGCCGGAGACCCTGGAGACGGACCTCGCCAAGGCACTGGCGACGCCGGGGCCCTCGGTGGTCGTCCTCCCCGCCGAGCTGCGGATGTTCGCGCCGACGCACCGGGGCTGAGCGGTCGGCCGCGCCACGGGATCGCGCGCGGCCGACGACCGGAGCCGTCGTGGTGGGCGGGGGCGCTCCGCGCGGCCCGCACGGCCGCCCCCTGCCCGGGGTGACGCCGCCTACCAGATCGCCTCCACCCACTCCGGGTGGTCGACGAACGGGTTGCGGTTGTGCTGGTAGTCGTCGTAGATCACCTGGTTGCGGTGCTCCTCGAAGGCGTCCGGCGGGTCCTCGTCGTTCCACGCCTTCAGCACGGAGAGCTTGCCGATGTACGGGTTGCTGCCGTTGCCGACCTGGCCGTTGACCTCCAGGTCGGCGAAGCCGTCGCCGCCCTCGTAGCGGACCGCCATGTAGAAGATCATGCGGGCCACGTCGCCCTTGACCGCGTCCCGGGGCTCGAAGGAGTCGGAGTCGGTGAGGCTGCCGCCGCCCCCGCTGACCGCGCTGCCGCCGTTGTCGAAGTCCTTGTTGCCCCGGGCGCTGTTGACCTGGACGTCCGAGGGGCGCAGGTGGTGCAGGTCGGTGCCGGGACCGGTGGCGGTGCCGAAGTCGCCGTGCGACTTGGCCCACACGTGCTCGCGGTTCCAGTCGCCGGTGTCGCCGCCGTTGAGCGACTTGCTGCGGGAGACGCCCGAGTAGAGCAGGATCACGTTGCCGGTGTCGTCCGGGTCCTCGTCCGTGGCCTTCAGGGCGTCCCAGACCGCCGAGTACGACAGCTTCGTCTGGTCGCTGATGATCGTGTGGAGCGAGGACTTGAGGCTCGTGCCCGTCTTGCCGAGCGCGTCCTTGTAGTACGTCGAGTCGTAGTCCGTGTTCGCCGTCGTGGCCGCCGTGGCCGGGCCCGCCGTCAGTGAGGGCGCGGTGAGCCCGGCGAGTACGGCGACCGCGGCGAGGGCCGCCGCCTTCGGGCGCCGGATGCGTATCGCGAGCATGTGGGGTGTCCGATCTACGCGTGTGGAGTTGTGTGGTTCCACGAGCGTGACATGGACATGTTGGAGGTGGGGTGTACGGAGGGTGACGATTCCGTGACGGTGGGCGGACCGGCTCAGCCGAGCAGTTCCGGCAGGGCCTCCCGAAGGCTCGCGAGCTGGGCCCGGTACCCCGCGTTGAACTCGGCCAGGGGGCGCTCGCCCAGGTTGGCGTGGAGGGCGGCGCGCTGCGACGGCACCACGGAGGGCAGCGCGCGGAGCACCTCGGCCGTCGCCTCCGCGTTCCGCCCCCTCTGCACGGCGCTCACCAGATCCTCGAAGAGGTCCAGCTTCAGGGCCCTGATCCGTGCGTGCGGACTGTCCTTGCCCCCGAACTCGTCCTCCGCCGTCGGCCTCTGGCCACTGTGGGGGTCCGCGACGAACTTGAGCACCCGCAGTGTCGCGTAGAGCCGCCCGGCCAGCCTCGCGTCGCTTTCCCTCTGTTCCGGCACGGGGCATTACTTGCCCTCCCGGGGCCTTCGCATCCCGGCTTTCGGAAAACGGCCAACTTCCGTCCATTTCCGGGCCCTAGGGTGACCGGCATGCGCCCAGGAACCCTTCGTACCGCCCTCGCCGCCCTCACCGCGGTCCTCGCGGCGGCCGGCTGCCTGACCGCCGCCGGACCGGCCGCCGCACAGGGCGGGCGGCACCCGGCCGACGCCTGCTCGCCCTCCGTCTCCCTCACGGGCTTCACCGACGCCCTCGACAAGACGACGTACGACGGCACCTACGTCGGCAACCTCTCCGCCCTCGCCCCCGGCCGGGACGGCTCCCCGGCCGCCCTCTCCGACCGGTCGGAACTGTTCCGGCTGGACGCCCGCACCCTGGAGCCGCGCGGCGTGATCACCCTCGCCGACGAGAAGGGCGCCGCGCTCGACTCCGAGGGCCTGGTCGCCGACTGGGACGGCACGTACCTCGTCTCCTCCGAGACCGAGCCGTCCGTGCGCCGCTACTCCCGCACCGGCGAGCTGCTCGGCCGCCTGCCCGTGCCCGGCGACCTGCGCACCGCTCCCGAGGGGCGCGCGCGGGCCAACGGCAGCTTCGAGGGGCTGACGCTGCTGCCCGGCGGGCGGACCCTGCTCGCCTCGATGGAGTACCCGCTCGACGGCGACCCGGCCGACCTGGTCCGTTTCCAGACGTGGCAGCGGACCGGGCACGGCGACTTCCGCACCGGCGCCCGCTACGCCTACCGGACCGACCCCGGCCTCGGCGTCTCCGAGGTCACCGCGACGCCCGACGGCCGCCTCCTCGTCCTGGAGCGCGGCTTCACCGCCGGCGTCGGCAACACGGTCCGCCTCCACCTCGCCGACCGGCCCGCCCACGGCACCGTGCTCCACAAGCGGCTCCTCGCCGACCTCGCCGACTGCCCCACCCTCGGCGCCACCGCCAAGCAGCCCCAGCCCAACCCGCTCCTCGACAACTTCGAGGGGATGGCGGTGACCGGCCGCTCCGGAGGCCCTCTGGAGGTCCTGGTCGTGAGCGACGACAACCAGAACGACGTCCAGACCACCCGCTTCCTCAGGCTCCGCGTACGCGCCTGATCACCCGGCCGATTGTTACGGCGGGATGAAATCCCCGCTCGCCCGTGTTGGTGCCTTCCGGTAGATCAGGTGAGCAGGACGACCGACCGGAGGGCACGGCGTGGACGCGCAACGGGGCTGGGTGCGACGACTGGCGGGGTACGCCTGGCGGTATCCCAAGGACGTCGTGCTGGCGCTCGGGGCCTCGCTGGGCGGCATGGCCGTCATGGCCTTCGTCCCGTTGATCACCAAGGTGATCATCGACGACGTGATCGGCGACAAGACCCGGGACATGGCCGTCTGGGCCGGCCTCCTGATCGGCGCCGCGCTCGCCGTGTACGCCCTGACGTACGTCCGCCGCTACTACGGCGGCCGGCTCGCCCTCGACGTCCAGCACGACCTGCGCACCGACATGTACGGCACGATCACCCGGCTCGACGGGCGACGGCAGGACGAGCTGTCCACGGGACAGGTGGTCGGGCGGGCGACCAGCGACCTCCAGCTCATCCAGGGCCTGCTCTTCATGCTCCCGATGACCCTCGGGAACGTCCTGCTCTTCCTGATCTCCCTCGTGATCATGGCGTGGCTCTCCCTGCCGCTCACCCTGGTCGCGCTGGCCGTCGCCCCCGCCCTGTGGTTCATCGCCCGCCGCAGCCGCACCCGGCTGCACCCCGCCACCTGGTACGCGCAGGCGCAGGCCGCCGCCGTCGCCGGGGTGGTCGACGGCTCGGTCAGCGGCGTACGCGTGGTGAAGGGCTTCGGGCAGGAGGAGCAGGAGACCGGCAAGCTCCGCGAGGTCGGGCGCCGGCTCTTCGCCGGGCGGCTGCGCACGATCAGGCTGAACGCCACCTACACCCCGGCGCTCCAGGCCGTCCCCTCGCTCGGACAGGTCGCCATGCTCGCCCTCGGCGGCTGGCTGGCGGTGCGCGGGCACATCACCCTCGGCACCTTCGTCGCCTTCTCCACCTATCTCGCGCAGCTCGTCGGCCCGGTCCGCATGCTCGCCATGGTGCTCACCGTCGGCCAGCAGGCCCGCGCCGGCACCGAACGCGTCCTCGAACTGATCGACACGGAACCGGCCATCGAGGACGGCACCAAGACCCTGCCCGCGGACGCGCCCGCGACCGTCGAGTTCGACGACGTCGCCTTCGGCTACGACACCGGCGACGGCGAGGGGCGGCCCGTGCTCGACGGGCTCTCCTTCGAGATCCGCGCCGGCGAGACCCTCGCCGTCGTCGGCTCCTCCGGCTCCGGCAAGTCCACCGTCTCGCTGCTCCTGCCGCGCTTCTACGACGTGACGCGCGGCGCCGTCCTCGTCGGCGGGCACGACGTGCGCGAGCTGACCCTCGACTCGCTGCGGGCCGCCGTCGGTCTGGTGCCCGAGGACTCCTTCCTCTTCTCCGACACCGTCCGCGCCAACATCGCCTACGGCCGGCCGGACGCCACCGACGAGGAGGTCGAGGCCGCGGCACGGGCCGCGCAGGCGCACGGGTTCATCACCGAGCTGCCCGAGGGCTACGACACGACCGTCGGCGAGCACGGCCTGACCCTCTCCGGCGGCCAGCGCCAGCGCGTCGCGCTCGCCCGGGCGATCCTCACCGACCCTCGGCTGCTGGTCCTGGACGACGCCACGTCCGCCGTCGACGCCCGTGTGGAGCACGAGATCCACGAGGCGCTGAAGCAGGTCATGCGGGGCCGCACCACGCTCCTCATCGCGCACCGCCGCTCCACCCTGGGCCTCGCCGACCGCATCGCCGTCCTCGACCGCGGCCGCCTCGCCGACCTCGGCACCCACGAGGAACTGCAGGAGCGCTCCGCCCTCTACCGGCGCCTGCTCACCGACCCCGACGAACTGGGCGGCGTCTCGCCCGGCCACACGCCCCCCGCGGCACCGGCCGAGGACACCTCCGTCCGGGACGAGCTGGACGCCGAGTTCGACGCCGAGCGCGGGGTCACTCCCCGGCTGTGGACCGGCGACCGTACCCCCAAGGACACCGCGCTCGCCGGCACCCCCGCCACCCCCGAGCTGCTCGCCCAGGTCGACGCGCTGCCCCCGGCGAACGGCACCCCGGACATCGACGAAACGGCGGCGGTGCGGCCCGAGTCGTCGTACGGCCTGCGCCGCCTGCTGCGCGGCTTCCGCACGCCGCTGCTGATCAGCCTCGCCCTCGTGGCCGTGGACGCGGGCATGGGCCTGCTGCTGCCGGTGCTGATCCGGCACGGCATCGACGACGGCGTCACCCGGGTCGCCCTCGGCGCGGTCTGGGCGTCCTCGCTGCTCGGGCTGCTCGCCGTACTCGCCCAGTGGGCGGCGCAGACCGGCGAGATCCGCATGACCGGCCGGACCGGCGAGCGGATCCTGTACGCGCTCCGCCTGAAGATCTTCGCCCAGCTCCAGCGGCTCGGCCTCGACTACTACGAGCGCGAGCTGACCGGGCGGATCATGACCCGGATGACGACGGACGTGGACGCGCTGTCGACGTTCCTGCAGACCGGACTCGTCACCGCCTTCGTCTCGGTCGTCACCTTCTTCGGCATCATGGTCGCGCTGCTGGTCATCGACGTGCAGCTCGCACTGATCGTCTTCGTGACGCTGCCGCCGCTGATCGTCGCCACCTACTACTTCCGCAGGGCCAGCGTGAAGGCGTACGAACTGGCCCGCGAGCGGGTGTCCACGGTCAACGCCGACCTCCAGGAGTCGGTGGCGGGCCTCAGGATCGTGCAGGCCTTCCGGCGCGAACGGGACGGCGGGCGGCGCTTCGCCGAGCGCAGCGACAGCTACCGGCAGGCCCGCATCCGCGGACAGTGGCTGATCTCGGTCTACTTCCCCTTCGTGCAACTGCTGTCGTCGGTGGCCGCGGCGGCGGTGCTGGTCGTGGGCGGCGCGCGGATCGACGACGCGACGCTGACGACCGGCGCGCTGGTGGCGTACCTGCTCTACATCGACCTGTTCTTCGCGCCCGTCCAGCAGCTCTCCCAGGTCTTCGACGGCTACCAGCAGGCGTCCGTCTCGCTGGGCCGCATCCAGGAACTGCTGCGCGAGCCGACCTCCACCCGCGCCGCCGAGCAGCCCTCCGAGGTCGCCTCGCTGCGCGGCGAGATCGCCTTCGAGGACGTGCACTTCACGTACGGGGGTGCCGACGAGGCGGAGGCGGCCCTCACCGGCATCGACCTCAGCATCCCGGCCGGGCAGACCGTCGCGTTCGTCGGCGAGACCGGCGCCGGCAAGTCGACGCTGGTGAAGCTGGTGGCCCGGTTCTACGACCCGACCGGCGGCCGGGTCACCGTCGACGGGCGGGACCTGCGCACCCTCGACCTCACCTCCTACCGGCACCGGCTGGGCGTCGTCCCGCAGGAGGCGTACCTCTTCCCGGGCACCGTCCGGGACGCCATCGCCTACGGCCGCCCCGACGCCACCGACGCCCAGGTGGAGGCGGCGGCACGGGCGGTCGGGGCGCACGAGATGATCGCCACGCTCCAGGGCGGCTACCTCCACGAGGTCGCCGAACGGGGCCGCAACCTCTCCGCCGGGCAGCGGCAGTTGATCGCGCTGGCCCGCGCCGAACTGGTCGACCCCGACGTGCTGCTCCTCGACGAGGCCACCGCGGCCCTGGACCTGGCCACCGAGGCGCAGGTCAACCAGGCCACCGACCGCATCGCGGGCCGCCGCACCACGCTCGTCGTCGCCCACCGGCTCACCACGGCCGCCCGCGCGGACCGGGTCGTCGTCATGGACGGCGGGCGGGTCGCCGAGGACGGCACCCACGACGAACTGCTGGCCCTGGACGGGCGGTACGCGCGGCTGTGGCGGACCTTCGTCGGCGCTTCCGAGCCGGAGGAGCCGGTCGGGGCGACGCGCTGAGGCGCTGCCGCGTTCGCGCAACCGTGCGACAGGTGTCCTGCGTCCGTACATGCGTGCATGCGTCCGTACACGCATCCGTACGTCGTCAGTGTTCGCCCGACGGAGGGGGACCGCAGTGGGCCGGGCCGGTGCCGCAACCCGCCGTCGGCTGACGCTCGGCACGGCCGTGCTGAGCGCGGCCGCGCTGCTCGCCGTCGCGCTGCCGCAGGAGGCCGGGGCCGCCGCCACGGGGTGCGGCGGCCGGAAGGTGCGCACGCTGCACTTCGCCACCGGGTCCGTCCTCGTCCACAAGCGCGGCGGCTACGTGTGTGCCCTCACCGTCCCCGAGAAGCCCGGCACCAAGCGGGAGATGTCCGTCGGCGTACGGGCCCGGGGCGGCCGGGCGGTCGTGGACGCGGGCCGGTTCGCCCGGCGCGCCGGTCCGGTGACCGTCCACGCCGGGAACCGCTGCGTGTGGGTGACCGGCAAGGTGGCCAAGAGCTCCGTCAGTTCCGGGTGGATCCTCTGCTGACCCTGGTGTTCGCGGGAGTTGCTCCGATAGCTTCCGGCGAACATCCGTTTCACAGGGAGGGTGCATGCGCAAGGCGCTCAGATGGCTGCTGGCGCTCGTGGTGCTCATCGGCACCGTCAGCACGGCGGGCGCGGCCACCGCCGCCGAGCCGAAGGCCGTCGACATCAAGGACCGGCTGCTGTCCATACCGGGCATGAGCCTGATCGAGGAGAAGCCGTACACCGGTTACCGCTTCTTCGTCCTCAACTACACCCAGCCGGTGGACCACCGGCACCCGTCCAAGGGCACGTTCCAGCAGCGGATCACCGTGCTGCACAAGGACGTGAACCGTCCGACGGTCTTCTACACCGGCGGCTACAACGTCTCCACGAATCCCAGCCGGCGCGAGCCGACCCAGATCGTGGACGGCAACCAGGTCTCCATGGAGTACCGCTACTTCACACCGTCCCGGCCCGCCCCGGCCGACTGGTCCAAGCTGGACATCTGGCAGGCCGCCAGCGACCAGCACCGCATCTTCGAGGCCCTCAAGCCCGTCTACACGAAGAACTGGATCTCCACCGGCGGCTCCAAGGGCGGCATGACCGCCACCTACTACGAGCGCTTCTACCCGCGCGACATGGACGGCGTCGTCGCCTACGTCGCCCCCAACGACGTGGTGAACAAGGAGGACTCGGCCTACGACCGCTTCTTCGCCCGCGTCGGCACCAAGGAGTGCCGCGACAAGCTGAACGGCGTGCAGCGCGAGGCACTGGTGCGCCGGGCGCCGCTGGAGAAGAAGTACGCGGCGTACGCGGCCGAGAACGGCTACACCTTCTCCACCATCGGCAGCCTCGACCGCGCCTACGAGGCCGTCGTCCTCGACTACGTGTGGGGCTTCTGGCAGTACAGCACCCTCGCCGACTGCGACGGCATCCCGGCCGACGCCGAGAACGCCACCGACGAGGCGATCTGGGACTCCGTCGACACCATCTCCGGCTTCTCCGCCTACACCGACCAGGGCCTGGAGACGTACACGCCGTACTACTACCAGGCGGGCACCCAGCTGGGCGCGCCCACCATCCACTTCCCGCACATCGAGAAGAAGTACGTCCGCTACGGCTACCAGCCGCCGCGCAACTTCGTGCCCCGTTCGATCCCGATGAAGTTCGAGCCGTCGGCGATGCGGGACGTCGACACGTGGGTGCGGCACAACGCCCGCCAGATGCTGTTCGTGTACGGCGAGAACGACCCGTGGGGCGCCGAGCCCTTCCGTCTCGGCCACGGCGCGCGCGACTCCTACGTCATGACCGCGCCCGGCATGAACCACGGGGCGAACGTGGCCGGCCTGGTGCCCGACCAGAAGGCGTTCGCCACCGCCCGCATCCTGGACTGGGCGGGCGTCGCCTCCGCCAAGGTCCAGGAGAACCCGTCGGCGGCCGTGCCGCTGGCGGCGTTCGACGCCAGGCTGGACAAGCGGGACGTCGAGCGCGAGCCGGCGCTGCGCCCGTAGCACGACGGGCTGTGCCCCGGCCGCTCACCGGGGCCGGGCACAGCCCACCGGGCGGTTCCCGCCGAGCCGGACGTACAGCACGGCCGAGGCCGGGCAGTCCGCGCGGGCGGCGACCCTGCGCTCCCCGGCCCAGCGTGGCCCGCCGGGGCGGGCGCACGCCAGACGCGCGGGAGGCGCCGCGCACGGGGGACGGGAGCGCCCCCGTGCGCGTGCCGCGGGCCGCGCTACGACCGGTAGGTGAGCCCGTGCCCGAGCGGGAGGAGCACCGTGTCCGGGTCGTCCGCGCGCACCACCGGCACCGGCAGCTTCCCGCGCGGCCGCACCCGCCCGGCGATCACGCGGGCCGCCGCCCGCACCTCCACGTCGGTCCAGGAGTAGGCGGCCAGCACGGCGGGGACGCCGGGGAGGTGCGCGACGTCGTACGGGTTGCGCACGGCGACCGCGACGACCGGCCTCCCCGTCTCCAGCAGCCGCGTGACCAGCGTGCGCTGGCTGCTGCCCGCGGTGACGTTGTACGTGGCGACGACCACCGCGTCGGCGTCCCGGGCCGCGGCGACGGCGCGGTCGGTCACGGCGGCGGAGGGGGCGGTGCCGGTGGACAGGGCGGTGGCGGTGAAGCCCAGCTCCGTGAGCGCGTCCGCGAGGACCTGGGTGGGCGGCCCGGTCGTGCCGGACGGCGAGGCCGGATCGGCGCCCACCACCAGCAGCTTGCGGTGGGTCCGGCGGGACAGCGGCAGCAGCCGCCCCTCGTTGACCAGCAGGGTGGTGGTCCGCTCGGCGATCCGGTCGGCCGCGGCCAGGTGCCCCCGGGTGCCGACGGTCCGGCCGACGTCCCGGCGGCTGGTGTACGCGTCCCGGAACAGCCCCAGCTTGGCCTTCAGCCGCAGCACGCGCAGGATCGATTCGTCGAGCCGCGCCTCGGTGAGTTCGCCGTCCTTCACGGCCGTCAGCACGGCGTTCCAGGCGAGCGGCAGGTCCGGCGGGTTGAGCAACTGGTCGACGCCCGCCCGCAGTGCCAGCACCGGCACCCGCGCGTCGCCGTACTTCGTGCGCACGCCCTCCATGCCGAGCGAGTCGGTCACCACGACCCCGTCGTAGCCCAGCTCCTCGCGCAGGATGCCGGTGAGGATGGGGCGGGAGAGGGTGGCCGGATCGCCGGAGTCATCGAGCGCGGGGACCATCAGGTGGGCGGTCATGATCGCGTCGATGCCGGCCTCGATCGCCGCGCGGAAGGGCGGGGCGTCCAGCTTCTCCCACTGCTCACGGCTGTGCGTGATGACCGGGAAACCGGTGTGGCTGTCGGTGGCGGTATCGCCGTGCCCGGGGAAGTGCTTGGCGCACGCGGCGACGCCGGAGCCCTGGTACCCCGTCACCTCGGCGGCCACCAGCCCCGCCACCGCGTCCGGGTCGGCGCCGAAGGACCGCACGCCGATGACGGGGTTGGCCGGGTTGACGTTCACGTCGGCCACGGGGGAGTAGTCCTGACGAATGCCCAGGGCCTGCAGCTCGGCGCCCGCGATCCTGCCGAGGGCACGGGCGTCGGAGTGCGACCCGCCCGCCCCGACGGCCATCGCGCCCGGGAAGAGGGTGGCGGGCGCGCCCACGCGGGCCACTATGCCGTGCTCCTGGTCGGTGGAGATCAGCACCGGCAGACCGCGCGGCTGCTCCAGGGACGCCTTCTGGATGCCGTTGGACAGGTCGGCGATCTGGTGCGGGTCGCGGGTGTTGTGCGCCCAGGCGAAGTAGATGATGCCGCCGACCCGGTACTTGGCGATCAGCTCGGCCGCGGTGCGGACGCCGATCTCCTTCAGGTTGGCGTCGATGTCCGCCTGGTCCGGGTCGGTGGCGGAGTGGCCGTAGACCCGCATGACGAAGAGCTGGCCGACCTTCTCCTCCAGCGTCATGCGGGAGATGAGGGCGCGGAGCTTGTCGTCGTCGGGCCTGCGGGCGTCGGCGTACGCCGTGCCGCCCCCGGCCGCGAGGGCCGCGGTGACGACCGCGGTGGCGGTGAGGACGGTGCGTCTGGAGGGCTGTGCGGTGCTTCCCGTGCCGGCCGTGCTGCTGTGGTGCACGTGCGCTCCTTCCGGAGGGCTGGTGAAGGAAACTGCCAAGGAGTCACCAATATCCGGGAAGTTTCTGCCAGTCAAGGGACCGCACAGAGGCCAAGCGCTTAGAAGGCGCTTGCTCCAAGCTGCACGGGTCAAGCGGAGCCGGCCGGTGTCGTCGGAGCGGTGTGGGCCGAGGCGTCCGGCCAGTGGGCCCGCAGGGCGCGGACCGTTTCCGCGATCGCCGGGCGGCGTGCCGCGCCCGTGCGCCACAGGGCGTACAGCCGCCGTACCGGCATCGGGTCGAGCGGCACCTCCACCACCCCCGCGGGCAGCGGGCCGCGCCCCAGCCGGGGGATGAGCGCGACGCCGAGACCGGCGGCGACCAGTGCGACGAGCGTGGGGTTCTCGTCCGCCTGGTGGACGATGTCCGGCTCGTGCCCGGCGCCCCGCAGCGTCCGCATCAGCCAGTCGTGGCACACGCGCCCGGGCGGCTGGCAGATCCACCGCTCCCCGCCCAGCTCCGACCGCCGGACCGCCCTCCGCCCCGCGAGGCGGTGTCCCTCGGGCACCAGCAGGTCGCACAGGTCCTCCCCGATCGGCGCCTGCTCCACCCCGGCCGGTGCCGGCAGCGGCGCGATGTCCCAGTCGTGCGCCACCACCAGGTCGACCGCTCCCTTGGCCACCAGGTCCACGGACAGGTGCGGGTCGACCTCGTTGAGCCGTGCGTCGAGCGCGGGGTGGCGTGCCGCCAGGTCGGCCAGGACGGACGGCAGCAGTCCGCGCGCCGCCGACGCGAACGCGGCGATCGTCAGCCGCCCCGAGGGCACCCCGCGCCGCTCCTCCAGCCGGGTCTCCGCCCGCTCCACGAGGGCCAGCAGCTCACCCGCCGTGTCGACCAGGTGCCAGGCGTCGTCGGTGAGCCGCACCCCGCGCCCCTCCCGCTCCAGGAGTACCGTCCTGGTCTCCCGCTCCAGCTTGGCGATCTGCTGGGACACGGCGGACGGGGTGAAACCGAGCGCGGCGGCTGCCGCCCCGACGGTCCCGTGCACGGACACGGCGTGCAGGGCGCGCAGTCGCTGGAGGTCGAGCACGAGGGGCTCCCGGGGGCGAGACGAGGGCGGGAAGCATTAGCGGTACTTCATCCAACCATGCAGCAATCATCGCTGGTGCTACACGGTCCCTCGGGCCGATCCTCGACGCATGCGACCTTCCCACCTCCTCCTCGCCGTGCTCGTCGCCGCCGTCTGGGGCGTCAACTTCACGGTCGTCGAGATCGGCCTCGACCACTTCCCGCCGCTCCTCTTCTCCGCCCTGCGCTTCCTGGCCGCCGCGCTGCCCGCCGTCTTCCTGGTGGGCCCTCCCAAGGTGGCCTGGAAATGGACCGTGGCGGTGGGACTGGTCCTCGGCGTGGCCAAGTTCGGCCTGGTCTTCGTGGGCATGGACGCCGGCATGCCGGCCGGGCTGTCCTCCCTGGTGCTGCAGATCCAGGCGGTGTTCACCGCGGTGATCGCCGCCGCGGTCCTGCGGGAACGCCCCTCCCGCGTCCAGGCCCTGGGCATGCTGGTCGCGGTGGCCGGTATCGGCGTGGCGGCGGTCGACGAGGGCACCTCGGGACCCCTGGGAGCGTTCCTGATGGTGGTCGGCGCCGCGGCGGCCTGGGGCGTGTCCAACGTCCTGACCCGCAAGGCGTCCCCGCCCGACGCGCTCAACTTCATGGTGTGGGTCTCCACCGTCCCCGTGCTGCCCCTGCTGGCCCTCTCCCTGCTCACCGAGGGTCCCGCCGCGGACCTCGCCGCCCTGCGCTCCCTCGACTGGCAGGGCGCGGGCACGATCCTCTTCGTCGCCTGGGTCTCGACCGTCTTCGGCTTCGGCGCCTGGGGTCTGCTGCTGCGCCGTCACCCCGCCTCGACGGTCGCGCCGTTCTCGCTCCTGGTCCCGGTCTTCGGCATGTCCTCGGCGGCCCTCTTCCTCGGCGAGCCGGTGACGCCCCTGCGCTGGTGCGCGGCGGCGCTGCTGGTGGGCGGGGTGGCGCTGACGACCCTCACCCGCGCCGGTCGCGGGCGCACGCCGGACCGGCTCGCGGCCCGCTCCCCCCACGGGACCCGGAAGGTGATCACCGGGGCCCGCCCGCAGCCCGAAGCTGGACGGCCCCCCGCCCCGGCCGAAGAATCCGTCGGGTGACGTCCGCGCCGCCGGGCAGGCCGGGTCTGGAAGGTCCGCTCACGCCGCGTCCGTGAGCAGCCGGGCGAGGTGCTCGCGGCCCTCGGTGAGCAGCCCGGGCAGCGGGGCGGCCGACTCGTACCACCGCTTCTCGTACTCCCAGCACAGCCAGCCGTCCCACCCGTGCCGGGACAGCACGTCGACCACCTCGGTCAGCGGCAGCACCCCGGCGCCCAGCGCCAGCGGCGTGGTGTCCTCGGCGGAGGCGATGTCCTTGACCTGGACGTAGCCCAGGTGCGGGGCGAGCGCCGCGTACGACTCGAAGGGCTGCTCCCCGCCCAGCCAGGTGTGCATCACGTCCCACAGGGCGCCCGCCTGCCGGTGTCCGACCAGCCCGAGGACGCGCATCGCGTCGGCGCCCGTGCGGTGCGAGTCGTGGGTCTCCAGCAGGATGCGCACGCCGGCTTCGGCGGCGTACTCGGCGGCCGTGCCCAGCCGCCGCGCGGCCGTCGCGTCGGCCTCCTCGGCACTCTGCTCGGTGCCGCCGCCGGGGAAGACGCGGATGTACGGGGCGCCCAGGTCGCGGGCGAGGTCGAGCAGACCGCGGATCTCGGCGAGCACGGCGTCGTCGTCCCCGGGCGAGGCGACCCGCGCGTACCCCGCGAGCCCCAGGGGTTCGATCCCGGCCGCCTTGAACTGGGAGGCCACGGCGGCCCGTTCGTCGGGGCCCAGGCCCGGGTGGACCGGTTCCTCGGGATGGGCGCGCAGTTCGACCCCGTGGTAGCCGTGCGCGGTCGCGAGCCCGAGCACGTCGGTCAGGGGCATTCCGGGGACACCGAGAGTGGAGAACGCCAGCTTCATGCCCACGGAGCGTACCCGCGATGACCGACTTCACCTGTCGACGCGGGCCACGAATCCACCCCGGTCGCCGGTGGACACGGGCCGGCCGCACCGACTGTCGCGCAGGCCGGCACCATCAGCCCGTCCGGCGTTTGAGGACGAGGCCGTTCAGGCCGAAAGGGGGGTCTGGGGGCGCAGCCCCCAGGGCGGCCCACACCGACGCGGGCCCACCGCGTCACCAACGGTCCGTTTCACCCCCGCGGCCGTCCGGAGGACCCCCGCACCATCAACTCCCCCCGCACCGTGGCGATTCCCCCCACCGGCGCGTCCTCCCGCCCCATCGCGACCCGGCCCGCCCGCGCCCCCGCCTCCGCCAGCGGCAGCCGCACCGTCGTGAGCGCGGGCACCGCGTCGATGCTGAACGGCAGGTCGTCGAAGCCCGCCACGGACACGTCGTCCGGGATCCGCAGCCCCGAGTCGCGCAGCGCCGCGCACGCGCCCAGCGCGACGGTGTCGTTCGCGGCGACGACGGCGGTCAGCGTCGGGTCCCGGCGCAGCAGTTCCAGCGTGGCCTCGTACCCCGCCTGCCGGTCGTAGCGGCCGTGGACCGTCCAGCGGGGGTCCTCCTCGATGCCGTGCGCGGCGAGCGCCGCGCGGTGGCCCTCCAGCCGGTGCCGGGTCGTGGTCCGCTCCTGGGGCCCCGCGATGTAGCCGAGCCGGCGGTGCCCGAGTCCGATCAGGTGCTCGGTCAGTTCCCGTCCGCCGCCGCGGTTGTCGAAGGTGAGCGCGATCGCCCCGGTGTCCGGTGCGGGCGGCCGCCCGCACAGCACCACCCGCGTCCCCGCCTCCGTGAGCCTGCGCAGCTTCGCCGCCACCGCCGCCTGGTGCGCACCGTCCTCCATCGCACCGCCGGTCAGCACCACCGCCGCCGCCCGCTGCCGCTGCAGCAGCGTGAGGTAGGTCAGCTCCCGCTCCGGGGTGCCCCCGGTGTTGCAGACCACGGCGAGTCTCTCGCCGCCGGCCCTGCCGCCGGGACCGCCGATCTCGGACTGGACGGCGCCGGCCATGATGCCGAAGAACGGGTCGGCGATGTCGTTGACGAGGATGCCCACCAGGTCGGAGGTGGCCGCCGCCAGCGCGCTCGCGGGGCCGTTGAGCACGTAGTCCAGCTCGTCGACGGCCTTGAGCACCCGGTCCCGGGTCGAGGCGGCCACGGGGTAGTTGCCGTTCAGTACGCGCGACACGGTCGCGGGGGAGACCTGGGCGCGGGCCGCCACGTCCGCCAGTGTCACCGTCATGTTCTCGTCCTCCGCATCGCGCGTGTGAGCCGAACACCGTCCGGGGTGACCTTACGGCCACCGCCCGCCGTCGTTCGCCCCCTCGAACAACTCACCCGAACCGCGGTCTTGTCCAGACCACCGTTCACAGGCTAGCTTCGTTCTACATAGAAAGCGCTTGCTGTACGGCTCGAACTCGATCCGGGGCTCGCGGCACGGCTCGTACGAAGGGAATGACGTGACACGCAAGACGGTGCGTATCGCCATGAACGGTGTGACCGGGCGCATGGGCTACCGCCAGCACCTGGTCCGCTCCATCCTGGCGCTGCGCGAACAGGGCGGCCTCGACCTCGGCGACGGCACCGTGCTGTGGCCGGAGCCGGTCCTGGTCGGCCGCCGGGAACACGCGCTGCGGGCGCTGGCCGAGCGGCACGGACTCGACCACGTCTCCACGGACCTGGACGCGGTCCTCGCCGACGACAGCATCGACGTCTACTTCGACGCCCAGGTGACCTCGGCCCGCGAGGAGGCGCTCAAGAAGGCGATCGCCGCGGGCAAGCACATCTACACCGAGAAGCCGACGGCCACCGGCCTCGACGGCGCCCTGGAACTCGCCCGTCTGGCCAACGCGGCCGGCATCAAGCACGGCGTCGTCCAGGACAAGCTCTTCCTCCCCGGCCTGCTCAAGCTCAAGCGCCTGATCGACGGCGGCTTCTTCGGCCGGATCCTGTCCGTGCGCGGCGAGTTCGGCTACTGGGTCTTCGAGGGCGACTGGCAGGAGGCCCAGCGCCCGTCGTGGAACTACCGCGCCGAGGACGGCGGCGGCATCGTCGTCGACATGTTCCCGCACTGGGAGTACGTGCTGCACGAGCTGTTCGGCCGCGTGAAGTCCGTCCAGGCCCTGACCGCCACCCACATCCCCGAGCGCTGGGACGAGAAGGGCAAGCCGTACGACGCCACCGCCGACGACGCCGCCTACGGCGTCTTCGAGCTCGACGGCGGCACGATCGCCCAGATCAACTCCTCCTGGGCGGTCCGCGTCAACCGCGACGAACTGGTCGAGTTCCAGGTCGACGGCACCGAGGGCTCGGCCGTCGCGGGCCTGCGCAACTGCCGCGTCCAGCACCGCTCGGCCACCCCCAAGCCGGTCTGGAACCCGGACATCCCCGCCACCGAGGTCTTCCGCGACCAGTGGCAGGAGGTCCCCGACAACGGCGAGTTCGACAACGGCTTCAAGGCCCAGTGGGAGCTGTTCCTCAAGCACGTCTACGCCGACGCCCCCTACCACTGGGACCTGCTGGCCGGCGCCCGCGGCGTCCAGCTCGCCGAACTGGGCCTGAGGTCCTCCGCGGAGGGCCGCCGCCTCGACGTACCGGAGATCGGCCTGTGACCCTCCACCTGCCGAACCCCGACGGCACCACGCGCGCCTACACCCCCCGCGCCGAGCCCCCGGCCGTTCCCGGGGCGGGCGGAGGAAGCGCTTTCACCTCCCGTACGGTCTTCTCCGCCGCGCACGTCGTCGCCGACCCGTACGCCGACACCACCCCCGACGGGCCCGCCGCCGTCGACTGGGACGCCACCCTCGCCTTCCGCCGCCACCTGTGGTCCCACGGGCTCGGCGTCGCCGAGGCGATGGACACCGCCCAGCGCGGCATGGGCCTGGACTGGGCCACGGCGGCCGAACTGATCCGCCGCTCCGCCGCCGAGGCGAAATCGGCCGGCGGCCGCATCGCCTGCGGAGTGGGCACCGACCAGCTCACCGCGACGGCCACCACCACACTCGCGGACGTCCGGTCGGCCTACGAGGAACAGCTCGCCGTCGTCGAGGAGTCGGGCGCCCAGGCCATCCTGATGGCCTCCCGCGCCCTCGCCGCGACCGCGAAGGGCCCCGAGGACTACCTGGAGGTCTACGGCCACCTGCTGCGCCAGTCCGCCGAGCCGGTGATCCTGCACTGGCTGGGCCCGATGTTCGACCCGGCCCTGGAGGGCTACTGGGGCTCGTCCGACCTGGACGCGGCCACCGACACCTTCCTGGAGGTCATCGCCGCCCACCCCGACAAGGTCGACGGCATCAAGGTCTCCCTCCTGGACGCCCAGCGCGAGATCGACCTGCGCCGCCGCCTGCCGCGGGGCGTGCGCTGCTACACCGGCGACGACTTCCACTACCCCGAGCTGATCGCGGGCGACGACCAGGGCTTCAGCCACGCCCTGCTCGGCATCTTCGACCCGCTGGGCCCGCTGGCGGCACAGGCGGTCCGCGTCCTCGACACCGGGGACACGGAGGGCTTCCGCGCCCTGCTCGACCCCACGGTCGAACTCTCCCGCCACCTCTTCCAGGCCCCCACCCGCTACTACAAGACGGGCGTGGTCTTCCTGGCCTGGCTGTCCGGCCACCAGAGCCACTTCACCATGGTCGGCGGCCTCCAGTCGGCCCGCTCCCTGCCGCACTTCGCCCGCGCCTACGAACTCGCCGACGGCCTGGGCCTGTTCCCGGACCCGAAGCTCGCCCAGGAGCGCATGCGGACCCTGCTGAGCCTGTACGGAGTGAACCAGTGAGCGATCCCGGCCTGACCCGCTTCAGCATCAACCAGATGACGGTCAAGCAGCTCTCGCTGCCCGAACTGACCACCGCCTGCCGCGAACTGGGCATCGGCAACGTCGGCCTGTGGCGCGAGCCCGTCCAGGCCTACGGCGTCGAGGCGGCCGCCAAGCTGGTCCGCGACGCGGGCCTGCGGGTCACCACCCTGTGCCGCGGCGGGTTCCTCACCGCGACCGACCCCGGCGAGCGCGCCGAGGCCCTGGCCGACAACCGCCGCGCCGTCGACGAGGCCGCCGCCCTCGGCACCGACACCCTGGTCCTGGTCTCGGGCGGCCTCCCCGCCGGCGACAAGGACCTCCGCGCGGCCCGCGAGCGCATCGCGGACGCGCTGGCGGAGCTGGGCCCGTACGCCGAACAGCACGGCGTACGCCTGGCCATCGAGCCGCTGCACCCCATGTTCGCCTCGGACCGCTGCGTGGTCTCCACCCTCGCCCAGGCCCTGGACCTCGCCGAACGCTTCCCGGCCCAGCAGGTCGGCGTCACCGTCGACACGTACCACATCTGGTGGGACGACCGGGCGCCCGAGCAGATCGCCCGGGCCGGCGCGGGCGGCCGCATCCACACCTTCCAGCTCGCGGACTGGACGACGCCGCTGCCCGAGGGCGTCCTCAACGGCCGCGGCCAGATCGGCGACGGCGCGATCGACATGCGGGAGTGGAAGGGGTACGTCGAGGCGGCCGGGTACACCGGCCCGATCGAGGTCGAACTCTTCAACGACGCCCTGTGGGCCCGGGACGGGCGGGAGGTGCTGGCGGAGACGGCGGCACGGTTCGCCGCGCACGCGGGAGACGGGGCGGGGGCCGGCTCCGGCTCCGGCTCCGGCTCCGGAAAATAGTCCCGGCGGCCGTGCAACCCTCGCACGGTCCGGCGGGTCGTACCTGGCATCGGAACTTCCGTGGGGGTACCCGGGGGGGAATCCCGGAGTTCCGAAGGGGAGGGGAAACCGAAGGGGCCCGGTCGTCGACCGGGCCCCTCCGACGTTCTCCGCGTGCTCAGAAGAAGACCCCGCACCGCAGCAGCACGTTCGCGTAGGGACGGGCCTCGCCCGTGCGGACGATCAGACGTGCGCCCGCCGACAGCTCCTTCAGCCGCTCGTGCGGGACGAGTGCCAGCGTGGGGAAGTGCCCGTCGAGCAGCGCGGCGGCCTCCGCGTTGGCCCCCCGGACCTCCGCCGCCGCGGTCGCGCCCTCGATCACCAGCTCCGCCAGCAGGCCGTCCAGCACCTCGGCGAAGGACGGCACCCCGGCCCGGAAGGCCAGGTCGACGACGCGCGGACCGTCCGGGACGGGCATGCCCGCGTCGCACACCAGGACCCCGTCCCCGTGGCCGAGTTCGGCGAGGGCGCCCGCGAGATGCCGGTTGAGTATGCCCGCCTTCTTCACAGCGCCTCGGCCTCCGCGGCCGTCGGGTACGACTCCTGCGCCCCCGCCTTCGTGACCGCCGCCGCGCCCACCCGGGCCGCGTAGGCCGCCGCGTCGGCGAGCGACTCGCCGGTGCCCAGCCGCCAGGCCAGCGCCGCGGTGAACGCGTCACCGGCGCCGGTGGTGTCCACGGCGTCCACCTTCACGGACGGCACCCGGGTCACACCCCCGGCCGCCGACGCGACCAGCGCGCCCTCGGCCCCCAGGGTCACGACCACCGAGCGCGGCCCCTTGGCCAGCAGGATGCGGGCCCAGTCCTCGGGCCGCTCGCCGACGAGGGCGTCGCCGAGGATCACCTTCGCCTCGTGCTCGTTGACGATCAGCGGGTCGCACGCCGCCAGCACCTCCTGCGGAAGCGGCTGCGGCGGAGACGGGTTCAGCACGAACCGGCTGCCCGGTGCGAGCGAGCGGACCACCTCCGCCACCGTCTCCAGCGGGATCTCCAACTGCGTGGAGACCACCCGGGAGGCGTGGAAGAGGCTGGCCGCCGCCCGCACGTCCCCCGGCGCGAGCCGGCCGTTGGCGCCGGGCGAGACCACGATGCTGTTGTCCCCGGACGGGTCGACGGTGATCAGCGCGACGCCGGTCGGCGCGCCGCCCACCAGGACGCCGACCGTGTCGACGCCGGCCGCCCGCTGCGAGTCCAGCAGCAGCCGCCCGTAGTCGTCGTCGCCGACCCGGGCCAGCAGGGCCGTACGGGCACCGAGCCGGGCGGCGGCGACGGCCTGGTTGCCGCCCTTGCCGCCCGGGTGGACGGCCAGGTCGGAGCCGAGCACCGTCTCGCCGGCCCCCGGCCGCCGCTCGACACCGATCACCAGGTCGGCGTTGGCCGACCCGACGACCAGCAGGTCGTAGTCGTACATCAATCGTTCTCCGATTCGAGTGGTTCCCGCTGGATTCCGCGAGGCTCCGACGGCCGGTCTCAGCCCTCGAAGCCGGCCACGTTCTCCTTGGTGACGACCTTCACGGGCACCTTCACCGTCTGCTCCACCTTCTTGTCCTCGGCCGCCCGCAGCGCGTTCTGTACGGCGATCCTGCCCAGTTCCCTCGGCTGCTGCGCGACGGACGCGTACAGCGTCCCCGCCTCGACCGCCTTCAGCCCGTCCGGCGTGCCGTCGAACCCGACGACCTGCACGGACTTCCCGGCCTTGGCGCCCAGCGCCTTGATCGCGCCCAGCGCCATCTCGTCGTTCTCCGCGAAGACGCCGTCCACGGCGGGGTGCGCCTGGAGCAGGTTGGTCATCACGTCCAGGCCCTTGGTGCGGTCGAAGTCCGCGGGCTGCTTGGCGACCACCTTGATGCCCGGGTACGCCTTCAGCCCGGCCGCGAAGCCCGCCCCGCGCTCCCGGCTGGCGGAGGTGCCGGCCTGGCCCTGGAGGATCACGATGGTGCCCTTGCCGCCGAGCTTCTCGGCGAGCGCCTTGGCGCCCAACTGCCCGCCCTCGACGTTGTCGGAGGCGACCAGCGCGGACGTCTGCGCCTTGTTGACGCCGCGGTCCACGGCGATGACGGGGATGCCGTCCTTGTTCGCCGCGCGCACCGAGGGGCCGGCCGCGTCGGAGTCCACCGGGTTGACGACGACCGCGGACAGGCCGCCGCTGACGAAGTTCTGCAGCTGGTTGGCCTGCTGGGAGGCGTCGTTCTGGGCGTCCGTGACCGTCAGGTCCACGCCCAGCTTCTTCGCCTCCTCCTCGGCGCCGTTCCTGATCTGCACGAAGAACGGGTTGTTGAGCGTGGACAGCGACAGCCCTATCTTCTGGTCCTTGCCGCCGGAGGAACCGTTGTGCAGCAGCGAGGTCGCGCCGACGACGGCCACCGCGACGAC
>NZ_BEWC01000014.1 GCF_003112575.1 Streptomyces ardesiacus | reverse complement strand
CACACACCCCACACACCCGCACCCGACCACGCGACGCACGCTCCCGTGCACCCGCCCGGCCGGCTAGCCCGCGACGAACGTGTTCGCGGCCTTGTCGTGCCAGCACTGGTGCCAAGGGCGGTCGAACAGGCACCACACGACGCCGACCACGCCGACGGCCAGGACGCCCGGGACGCTGTACACCAGCCACCGGCGCAGCGCCGCGCCGAAGGCCGGCGGCTCGTGCGCCTCGATGTCCCGCACCTCCAGGCCGAGCAGCTTCTTGCCCAGCGTGCGGCCCCACTTGGCGGTGGGCAGCGCCTCGTAGACGACGCCGAAGAGCAGCAGGACGGCGAGCACGATGCCCAGGTACGTGGAGGTCGTGCCGTCCAGCAGCCAGACCGTGACGGTCTCGCCGGAGAGCTTCGCCCGGTCGATCTTGTCGTGGACGTGGTCCGCGGCCTTCACGCCGAGCGGTACGGCGGCCACGGCGGTGACGCCCGCGAGGACGACCGTGTCGATCAGCCGGGCGGCCAGCCGCTTGCCGAGCCCGGCGGGACGGGCCGCCGCCTGTCGCCGGGCCGCGGCCTGGAACACGTCCTCGACCGGCGGCTTCCACGGGGCGACGGGCTGCTCCTCCCCCGCCCCGGCCAGCCGGTGCACCTGCTGCGCCCAGGACGTCTGGCCCCCGCCGGGGCCGCCCGCCGCGACCGGCGCGGCGGGGGCTGCGGGCGCTGCGGGCGCGGGCTGCGGCGGGGACGCCTGGTGCGGCACCGCGGGAGCCTGGGCCGCGGCGGCGCGGGCGGCGGCCGCCTTTCCGGCCCCGAAACCCGGGCCGGAACCCACCGCGGAACCGGAACCGGAACCGGAACCGGCCGCGGGCGCGGGACCCGCGGACTGCGGACCCGTGCGCGGGGTCACCGCGCGGAAGGTCATCGTGCCCTCGTCCTCCGCGGGTGCCTGGGCACCGCCCGGCGCCGGTGAGCCCTGGGCGTCCGCCGTGGGGCGCCGGAAGACGAACGTGCTGTCGGTCCGCGCCTCCGCAGCGGACGCGGGTGCGGGCGCGGACGCGGGTGCGGGCGCGGACGCGGGGGAAGAGGCGGGAGCGGCGGCGGAACCGGCGTCCCCGGCCGGCTGCCGGGTGTGCGGAACCCGTGGGTCCGCGCCCTGCGCCGGGCCCGGCCAGGCCGCCCGCCGGTCCGCGCCGTCGGCCGAGCCGGAGAGGCCGGAGGGACCGGAGCGGTCGGCGCCCCAGGACGCGGCGGACTCCGGACGGCTGCCGTGCTGGGACGCGGCGGCGGGCGGCGTGTCCTCGACCGGGTCCTCGTCGAAGAAGTGCGGTCCCGTCTCCTCGACGGAGGGCCGTGCGCCGGGCGGCGGCGCGAGCGGCTCGCCGTCCTTGGGGGCGGGCCGGCTCGTGCCCGCCACCCAGGAGGCGCCGTTCCAGTACCGGACGTATCCAGGAATGGAGGGGTCCGGGTAATACCCTTCGCGGGGCCTGTCGTCGCCGGGGGCCGGGGTTGGGGCACTCATGTCCGTCGTCCCGTATCTGCTCGGGGGTTGATAGGGGGCTCCAACATCTATCAGACGGGCGCAATCCGCACCGCCGGTCCCGCCGTACCCACCCCTTTCCGGGCAACCTCGTGCCCGGACCTTCACACCCGGACCGGGGTTCGGAAAAAAGTTCCGCGAACCCGCGTAATGCTCCGGCCTGCGGCCGCTCTCCCTGGGCAAGGACCCAACGAGACACGGGAGAGGAACCCGCCATGCACACCGACCCCACTGGTCACGCCCGCCCCGCCGTCGTGGAACGCGAGCTGGAGCTGCGGCTCATCCTGTCGCCCGAGCACGGCATCCCGGTGCCGGCCCGGCTCGCCTACCACACCGACGATCCCTACGCCGTCCACATCACCTTCCACATCGACTCCGGCCACCCGGTGCACTGGACGTTCGCCCGCGACCTGCTGGTGGAGGGCGTCTTCCGGCCGTCCGGGCACGGGGACGTGCGGGTGTGGCCGTCGAAGACGGACGGCCGCAGCGTCGTCCTGGTCGCGCTCAGCAGCCCGGACGGCGACGCCCTCCTGGAGGCGCCCACCCCGCAGGTGTCGGCCTGGCTGGAGCGGACCCTGCGGGCGGTGGCGCCGGGCACGGAGGGCGCGCGGCTGGGCATCGACGACGGGTTGGCGGAGTTGCTCGCCCGGTGAGGAGCGGAGGGGCTCAGAAGAGTTTGCCGGGGTTGAGGATGCCCAGCGGGTCGAAGACCTGTTTGACGGCCCGCTGCATCTCCAGCCCCACCGGACCGATCTCCCGCGCCAGCCACTCCTTCTTCAGGACGCCCACGCCGTGCTCGCCGGTGATGGTGCCGTCGAGTTCCAGTCCGAGGGCCATGATCTCGTCGAAGGACTCGCGCGCCCGCCGGGACTCGTCGGGGTCCAAGGCGTCGAAGCAGACCGTCGGGTGGGTGTTGCCGTCGCCCGCGTGGGCGCAGACGCCGATGGTCAGGCCGTACTTCGCGGCGATCCGGTCGACGCCCTCCAGCATCTCGCCCAGCCGGGAGCGGGGCACGCACACGTCGTCGATCATCGTGGTGCCCTTGACGGCTTCGAGGGCGGTGAGGGACAGGCGCCGGGCCTGGAGGAGGAGTTCGGACTCGGCGGCGTCCTCGGCGGGGACCACCTGGGTGGCGCCGGCGGCCTCGCACAGCGCGCCGACGGCGGCGAGGTCGGCGGCCGGGTCGGTGGTGTCGAAGGCGGCGAGGAGGAGGGCCTCGGTGGTCTCCGGCAGGCCCATGTGGGCGAGGTCGTTGACCGCCTTGACGGTCGTACGGTCCATCAGTTCGAGGAGGGAGGGGACGTGGCCCCCTTCCATGATCCGGCAGATCGCGTCGCAGGCGGCCGACGCGGAGGCGAACTCGGCGGCCAGCACCAGTTGCGCGGGCGGCTTGGGACGCAGCGCCAGGACGGCCCGTACGACGATGCCGAGGGAGCCCTCGGAGCCGACGAAGAGCCGGGTGAGGTCGTACCCGGCGACGCCCTTGGCGGTGCGTCGGCCGGTGGACATCAGGCGGCCGTCGGCGAGGACGACGTCGAGGCCGAGGACGTACTCGGCGGTCACCCCGTACTTGACGCAGCACAGCCCGCCGGAGGCGGTGCCGATGTTGCCGCCGATGGTGCACATCTCCCAACTGGAGGGGTCGGGAGGGTAGTAGAGGCCGTGTGCGTCGACCGCGCGGGAGAGCGTGGCGTTGACGACGCCCGGTTCGACGACGGCGACGCGGTCGACCGGGTTGATCTCCAGGATGCGGTCCATCTTCGTCAGGGAGAGAACCACGCAGCCGTCGGTGGCGTTGGCCGCGCCGGACAGGCCGGTGCGGGCGCCCTGCGGGACCACCGGCACGCGCAGCGCGGTGGCGGTGCGCATGACGTGCTGGACCTCCTCCACGGTGCGCGGCAGGACGACCACGGCGGGGGCGCCGGCCGGGCAGAAGCTGGCCATGTCGTGGGCGTAGGAGGCGGTGACGTCGGGGTCGGTGAGGACGGAACCGGCGGGCAGCCCGGCGCGCAGCCGGTCGACGAGCGTGCCGGTGACCGCTGCGGCTGCGTCGTCTTCGTCGCGAGGCGCTTCGATACGGCTCATGATCACAGGCTCGCATCCCACGGCCATCGGTGTGAACCCCGTGGACGGCACCCGTCGCCTGCCCGGTGTGATCGTCGTATTGGCGCACAGTGAGCGCCATGAACGGCACGAAGGCCATGGACACCACGGACGCCGCCGACGGCGCCGACGGCGGAGACGGCGGAGAGGGCGAGGACGCCGGGCGGATGCGGACCGGGGACGGACGACGGCCGCGCCGCGGGCGCCGCGTGCTGATCGCCTCCGTCGCCGCAGCCGCCGTGCTCGGCGGCGGGGCCCTGGTTCTCCTGGCGCCCTGGGACGGACGCGAGGCTCCCCCGCCCGCGCCGGGGCCCGCGGCGCTCGCCCGGGGCGCGGTCACCACGGGCGTGCCCGCCGCGCTGCCGGACCTGGCGGCGCTGATCGGCGACCGGGAGACCCATCTGCGGGCGCATCCGCGGGACGGGGTGTCGTGGGCGGTGCTCGGCGCGGCCTACGTCGAGCAGGGCCGCCGGACGGCGGACGCCGCGAACTGGCCGAAGGCCGAGCAGGCGCTGCGCACCTCGCTGAAGACGGGGCCCGGGCGCAATCCGCAGGCCCTGGAGGGGCTGGCGGCGCTGGCGGTCGCGCGCAGGGACTTCCCGGCGGCGAAGAAGTGGGGCGAGAGCGCGGTGAAGGCGGCGCCGAAGCGGTGGACGGCACACGCCGTGCTGGTCGACGCGTACACGGGGCTGGGCGACGGCAAGGGCGCGGGCCGGGCCCTGGACAAGGTGCTGGAGCTGCGCCCGGGCGCCCCGGCGGCCGGGGCGCTGGCGGCCGGCGTCTACTGGGACCGGGGCTGGCGGGAGGACGCGGCGGCACGGATCTCGGACGCGGCGGCCTCGGCCGGGACGCCGGCCGAACGGGCGGCCTACCTGGAGCAGGCCGGACGGCTGGCCTTCGAGCGCGGCGACCGGGAGGAGGCGCTGCGGTTCTTCCAGGAGGCGTTGCGCACCGACCCGGACCAGCGGGCCGCCCAGGCCGGGCAGGGCCGGGCGCTGGCGGCGCTGGGCCGCACCACGGAGGCGCTGTCGGCGTACCAGGCGGCGCTGGCCAAGCGGCCGAGTCCGCCGTACGCGATGGAGCTGGGCGAGCTGTACGAGTCGCTGGGCCTCGGACAGGCGGCGCGGGTGGAGTACGACCTGCTGCGGGAGCGGGCGCGGGACGCCGAGGAGGCCGGGGCCAACGAGGCGCTGACGCTGGGACGGCTGGAGGCGGACCACGGCGATCCGGCCGAGGCGGTGCGGCTGCTGCGGGTGGAGTGGGGGCGCCAGCCGGGGACCGCGGTCGCCGACGCGCTGGGCTGGGCGCTGCACCGCACCGGCGAGGACGAGGAGGCACTGGAGTTCGCGACGATCGCGACCGACGGCGACAAGGGCGGCGGCGTGCGCAGCGCGCTGCACGTGTTCCACCGGGGCGTGATCGAGCGGGCGCTGGAGCGCACCGGGCCCGCGCGGCGGCACCTGCGGGAGGCGCTGACCCTCAACCCGTACTTCTCCCCGCTGCGGGTGCCGGAGGCGAAGCGGCTGCTGGCGGAGCTGGGCGAGCCCCCGGTGGAGGGCCCGCCCGGCTAGCGCGCGTACGGGTCAGAGGTTGCCGCGCTTCTCCTGCTCGCGCTCGATCGCCTCGAACAGGGCCTTGAAGTTGCCCTTGCCGAAGCCCATCGAGCCGTGGCGCTCGATCATCTCGAAGAAGACGGTCGGGCGGTCCTGGACCGGCTTGGTGAAGATCTGCAGCAGGTAGCCGTCCTCGTCGCGGTCGACGAGGATCTTCAGCTCGCGCAGGACGTCGACGGGCACCCGGGTCTCGCCGGCCCACTCGCCGAGCGTGTCGTAGTACGAGTCGGGAGTGTCCAGGAACTCGACGCCGGCCGCCTTCATCGCGCGGACGGTCGCCACGATGTCGTTGGTGTTCAGCGCGATGTGCTGGACGCCGGCGCCGCCGTAGAACTCCAGGTACTCGTCGATCTGGGACTTCTTCTTGGCGACGGCGGGCTCGTTGATCGGGAACTTGACCTTGAGCGTGCCGTCCGCGACCACCTTGGACATCAGCGCGCTGTACTCGGTGGCGATGTCGTCGCCCACGAACTCCTTCATGTTCGTGAAGCCCATGACCTTGTTGTAGAAGCCGACCCACTCGTTCATGCGGCCGAGCTCGACGTTGCCGACACAGTGGTCCACGGCCTGGAAGACCCGCTTCTCGGGCGGGGCGACCATCGGCTTGGCGGCGACGAAGCCGGGCAGGTAGGGGCCGTCGTAGCCGGTGCGCTCGACGAGGGTGTGCCGGGTCTCGCCGTAGGTGGCGATGGCGGCGAGGACGACGGTGCCGTGCTCGTCCTTGACCTCGTGCGGCTCGGCGAGCGAACGGGCGCCGTGCTCGACGGCGTAGGCGTGGGCGGCGCGCGCGTCCGGGACCTCGATGGCGAGGTCGACGACGCCGTCGCCGTGCTCGGCCACGTGCTGGGCGAGGAAGCGGCCCCAGTCGGTGGCGGGCTTGATCACCGAGGTGAACACGAAGCGGGCGGAGCCGCTCTCCAGGACGTAGCTCGCGGTCTCCCGGCTGCCGTTCTCCGGTCCGGAGTACGCGACCAGCGTCATGCCGAAGGCGGTGGAGTAGTAGTGCGCGGCCTGCTTGGCGTTGCCCACGGCGAAGACGACCGCGTCCATTCCCTTGACCGGGAAGGGATCGGCCTGCCGGGCGGTGTCGGGAGTGTGGTGTGTGGTCTGCGTCATAGCCGCAGGTTCTCCCGCCTCCGCAAGGTGCGCAATAGTTTGCGTTTTCACTGGGCAACCTGACCAGTGGTACGCCGGTCGCGGCGGGCGATGTGTACAGGATGACCAGCCGGGAGGGTGAGGGGCGTGGCGGGCAGGGGAATCGACCGGCTGGACGGGCGGATCATCGCTCTGCTGGCGCGGGAGCCGCGGATCGGGGTGCTGGAGATGTCCCGGCGGCTGGGGGTGGCGCGCGGCACGGCGCAGGCGCGGCTGGACCGGCTTCAGTCGAACGGAGTCATCCGCGGTTTCGGTCCGGAGGTGGACCCCGCGGCCCTCGGCTACCCGGTGACCGCGTTCGCGACACTGGAGATCCGGCAGGGTCAAGGGGCCGACGTACGGGCGCACTTGACGTCGGTGCCGGAGGTCCTGGAGCTGCACACCACGACCGGTACCGGGGACATGCTGTGCCGTCTGGTGGCCCGCTCGAACGCCGATCTCCAGCGGGTGATCGACCGGGTTGTCGGTTTTGATGGCATCGTCCGGGCCGCCACGGCGATCGTCATGGAGAACCCGGTTCCGCTGCGGATCATCCCGCTGGTGGAGCAGGCGGCCCAGGACAGCGGCGGACACGACTGAGGCCGGGCCGGCCCCAACCCGGAGGTGAGGGGACGTGGACTTCTGGGAGTACCTGAGCGACCGCCACCAGCAGTTGCTCGCCGACGCCTCGCAGCACGCCAGCGCGGTCCTCCAGTGCATGGTGGCGGCGACCCTGCTCGGGGTCCTGATCGGCGTCGTCACCTACCGCAGCGAGTGGGCCGGGAACCTGGCGACCCTCTCCACGTCGACGATCCTCACCATCCCGTCGCTGGCCATGATCGGTCTGCTCATCCCGGTCCTGGGGCTCGGCGTGCCGCCGACGGTGACCGCGCTGACCCTGTACGGGCTGCTGCCGATCGTGCGCAACGCGATCGTGGGCCTGCGCGGGGTCGACCCGTCGCTGGTGGACGCGGCCAAGGGCATCGGGATGTCGCGCCCGGCACGGTTGTTGCGGGTGGAGCTGCCGCTGGCCTGGCCGCCGATCCTGACCGGCATCCGGGTCTCCACGCAGATGCTGATGGGGATCGCGGCGATCGCCGCCTTCGCCTCCGGACCGGGACTCGGCAACGAGATCTTCCGCGGGATCGCCTCACTGGGCAGCAAGAACGCGCTGAACCAGGTCCTCGCGGGGACGCTCGGGATCATCGTCCTGGCCCTGCTGTTCGACGCGGCGTACGTGCTGCTGGGACGGCTGACCATTTCGAGGGGGATCCGTGTCTGAGAACGACGAGGGCGCCGCGGCGCCGGACCACACCACCGGTGCGACCATCGAGCTGGAGTCCCTCACCAAGCTCTACCCGGGCAATCCGCAGCCCGCCGTCGAGAACGTGTCGATGGAGATCAAGGCCGGGGAGACGGTCATCTTCGTGGGCCCCTCGGGCTGCGGGAAGTCCACCACCCTGAAGATGATCAACCGGCTGATCGAGCCCAGCGGCGGACGCATCCGCATCAACGGCGAGGACGTCACCGACATCGACCCGGTGAAGCTGCGCCGCAAGGTCGGCTACGCGATCCAGTCCTCCGGTCTCTTCCCGCACATGACCGTCGCGCAGAACATCGCGCTGGTGCCGAAGATGATCGGCTGGTCCAAGTCCCGCATCCGCTCACGGGTGGAGGAGATGCTGGACCTGGTCGGGCTGGACGCCGGGGAGTTCCACGGCCGCTACCCGCGCCAGCTCTCCGGCGGCCAGCAGCAACGGGTGGGCGTGGCGCGGGCGCTGGCGGCCGATCCGCCGGTGCTGCTGATGGACGAGCCGTTCGGCGCGGTCGACCCGATCACCCGGGACCACCTCCAGGACGAGCTGATCCGGCTCCAGCGGGAGCTGCACAAGACGATCGTCTTCGTCACCCACGACTTCGACGAGGCGATCAAGATCGGCGACCGGATCGCGGTGCTGCGCGAACGCTCCCACATCGCGCAGTTCGACACCCCGGAGGCGATCCTCACCAACCCGGCGGACGACTTCGTCTCCGGCTTCGTGGGCGCGGGCGCGGCCCTCAAACGCCTGAACCTCACCCGGGTGCGGGACGTCGGCATCACCGACTACCCGACGGTGACCGTGGAGGACCCGCTCCAGCACATCTTCGACCGGCTGCGGGAGTCGGGCACCAACGAGATCCTGCTCCTGGACCGGCGCGGGCGCCCCTACAAGTGGCTGCGGCGCGGCGACCTGATGCGGGCCAAGGGCTCGCTGGCGCGGGCCGGGACGCTGGTCCACGACACGGTGACCCGGGACGCGACGCTGCGGGACGCGCTGGAGGCGGTGCTCACCGACAACGCGGGGCGGGTCGCGGTCACCGGGCGGCGCGGGGCGTACGAGGGCGTCGTGGACATGGAGACGCTGATGAACTCCGTGCACGAACTGCTGGAGGCCGACCGGCTCGACGCGCTGGAGCACCAGCACGACCTCGAGGAGATCCGGGCCGCGCAGACGCACACCGAGCAGGAGGGCTTCGGCGGGGTCGGAGGCCGCGCGTGAGCGGCACTCCCCGGCGCGTGCCCGGCCGCCGCCCGGCGGGCGAGCACGAGGTCAAGGGGCTCGCCTTCCGGGACGAGGGCGTGGACGAGGAGGAGGACGGCACTCCCCCGCCGGCCCCGGCGGCCGCCGCCCCCCGCGTGGGCTGGCGCAAGCTGACCTTCCTGCCCGTCGTCCTGATCGCCGTACTGCTGGCGACCTGGCTGTGGTACCGGCAGGCCGACCTGGACGCGCTCACCCGCAACGCCCTCGGCAACGGACAGGTCACCAAGGCGCTGTGGCAGCACGTGCAGCTGACGGTGATCTCCACCTTCTTCGTACTGATCATCGCGATCCCGCTGGGCATCCTGCTCACCCGCCGGATGTTCCGCAGGGCCACCCCGTTCGCGATGGCGTTCGCCAACATGGGCCAGGCGACGCCCGCGATCGGCCTGCTGGCGCTGCTGGTGATCTGGCTGGGCATCGGCCGCCGGGCCGCTCTGATCGGCATCATCATCTACGCCGTCCTGCCCGTGCTCTCCAACACCATCGCCGGCCTGAAGGCGAACGACCCGACGCTCCTGGAGGCGGCCCGCGGCATCGGCATGTCCTCGCTGGGCGTCCTCGCCCGGGTCGAACTCCCCCTGGCCGTCCCGCTGATCCTGGCCGGGGTGCGCACGGCGCTCGTCCTGAACGTCGGTACGGCGACGCTGGCGACCTTCGGCGGCGGCGGTGGCCTGGGCGTGCTGATCACCACCGGCATCACCAGCCAGCGGATGCCGGTGCTGGTGCTGGGCTCGATCCTCACCGTCGCGCTCGCCCTGCTGGTGGACTGGCTGGCCTCGCTGGCCGAACTGCTGCTGCGTCCGCGGGGACTGGAGGTGGGCACATGAGACGGCGTACCTGCTGGACGCTGGCCGCGGCGCTGCTCACGGCCTCGGCCGGGTGCGGTCTGACCAGCGGCTCCCCCATGGTCGACAACGTGAAGCCCGGCACCATCGGCAAGGGGGAGCCGTTGAAGGGCGCCAGTCTGACGGTCACCTCCAAGGAGTTCACCGAGCAGTTGGTCCTCGGCGCGATCATGGGCATCGCCTTCGAGGCGGCCGGTGCGGAGGTGCTCGACCGCACCGGCATCCAGGGCTCGGTCGGCACCCGCGCGGCGGTGGAGAACGGCGACGCCGACGCCACGTACGAGTACACGGGCACCGCGTGGATCACGTACCTGGGGAACAGCAGGCCGATCCCCAATCCCGAGCAGCAGTGGGAGGCGGTGAAGAAGGCCGACGCGAAGAAGGGGCTGACGTGGCTGCCGCCGGCCCGGCTGAACAACACGTACGCGCTGGCGATGAACCAGGCCAACTACAAGAAGTACCGGACGAAGAACCTGTCGCAGGTGGCGGAGCTGGCGAAGTCCGACCCCGGCGCGGTGACGCTGTGCGTGGAGGGCGAGTTCGCCAACCGCGCGGACGGCCTGCCGGGTCTGGAGAAGGCGTACGGCATGTCGCTGCCCGCCGGGAACATCACGCAGATGGACACCGGCATCATCTACACCCAGACCGCGAAGGGCGCCTGTACGTACGGCGAGGTGTACACCACCGACGGGCGGATCAAGTCCATGAACCTGGTCGTGATGGAGGACGACAGGAAGTTCTTCCCGAACTACAACGCGGCGCCCATGGTCCGCACGGCCACCCTGAAGAAGTGGCCGGCGATCGCGTCCGTCCTCGACCCGGTCACCAAGGCGCTGACCAACGACGTCGCGCGGACCCTGAACGCGAAGGTCGACGTCGACGGCGAGGACCCGCACCAGGTGGCGCTGGACTGGATGAAGGAGAAGGGCTTCGTGAAGGAGGGGTGAGGCGTCCCGCAAGGAGGCGTCCCGCAAGGAGGGTCGAGGGGGCCCGCGCTCTCAGCAGGCGGGGACGCTCCCCTTGCCGCTCTCCAGCGCCTTCAGCGAGTCCACCGCGCCCTTGAGCGTCGTCACCGGGATCAGCCGGAGCCCCTTCGGCAGCTCGGCCTGCGCGTCCGAGCACTCCGCCTTCGGCACCAGGAAGACGGTGGCCCCGTCCCGCCGGGCGGCCTGCGTCTTCAGCGGCACCCCGCCGACGGCGCCGACCCTGCCGTCGTCGGTGATGGTCCCGGTCCCGGCGACGATCTTGCCCCCGGTGAGATCCCCGGCACCGAGCTTGTCGACGATGCCGAGCGAGAACAGCAGCCCGGCGCTGGGCCCGCCGACGTCCTTCAGCCGGAGCTTCACGTCGACGCCGTCCCCGTCCATCCCGAGGTACCCGAGCGCCGCCGCGGTAGCCGAGTCCTGCGACTCCTTCATCTGCCGCTGGTTGTACTTCTCGATCTCTCTCACGTTGTTGCCGCTCGGGTAGACGGCGTCCCGCGGCATCACGGCCCGGTCGGTGTCGAACCAGCTGCTCAGCACGTCCCCGAGACGAACGCTCGCGTCCGGCCCGGTCGCCTCGATCGTCGTCATCCGCAACTGCCCGCTGGTCCCGTGCGTCGGCGCACCGCTGATCGTGATCACCTCGGCGCCCCGGTTCTCGCCCAGCACGTCGGCCGTCAGCCCCGGCCGCGCCACGGAGAACGGCAGCGGCGCGAACACGGCGGTCGCGAGCAGCGCCACGACGGGCAGCCCGCAGACGGCGAGGAACTGGGGACGCGTGAGACGAGAGAGCACGGAGTCAATCTAACGCGGCGTGCCTCCCGGGGCTCCGACGGGCGGTCACGACCGCCGCCTCACCGCAGCGCTTCCGCCACTTCCCGCGCCGCGTGCATCACGCGTTCGCCGACGCGCTCCGGGACCACGTCGGCCAGCATGACCACGCCGACGCTGCCCTCGACGCCCGTGACGCCGAGCAGGGGGGCCGCCGCGCCGCAGGCGCCCGCCTCCAGTTCGCCGTGGGTGAGGGTGTAGCCGGGGGTCTCCGCGTCCTCCCCGGTGGGCCGGGGCGGCCTGCGGGCGGCCAGGATCGCCTTGCCCGCGGCGCCGCGCTCCAGGGGATGGCGGAAGCCCGCGCGGTAGGCGACGTGGTAGTCGGTCCAGGTCGGCTCGACGACGGCCACGGCCAGGGCCTCGGCGCCGTCCACCAGGGTCAGGTGGGCCGTCGCCCCTATGTCCTCGGCCAGCGCCCGCAGGGCCGGCATCGCCGCCTCGCGGACCAGGGGGTGCACCTGGCGGCCCAGGCCCAGGACGCCGAGGCCGACGCGGGCCCGGCCGCCCAGGTCACGGCGTACGAGTGCGTGCTGCTCCAGCGTGGCGAGCAACCGGTACACGACGGTCCGGTTGACGCCCAGTTTGTGGGACAGCTCGGTGACGGTCAGCCCGTGGTCCGTATCGGCCAGCAGTTTGAGGACCCGCAGTCCCCGGTCGAGCGTCTGGGAGGTCTCCGCGGTCACGACGCCCACTCCTTAGTGGTGAGGTCGGCGGCTCTCCTCGCGGATGTGCGTCGCCGAGTCCCGTCAGCGACGCGCTTGAGAGGCCGCCGATCGGCTGACGGCCCGGCGTTGTCGCGGGCCCAGTCGCTTCACGGCTGCGCTCCGCGGCGGCGCTGCCACGGGGCGTGTGCGTAGCGGGACAGTAACGACCAGGTCCGCTCAGCGGAAGGCTCCGTCCAGAATCCGGGCGCCAACCGTTATCGACTGCCGGTTTTTGTCCCCATACGTACGGCGCGCGTCCGTAGGGCACCGGCCCGTGCGGCACACGCCCGTACGGCACACGCCCGCGGCGCCGTCACTTCATGCGCGTCGCCCACTCCTGCACCTTGGCGATGCGCTGGCGCAGTTGGCCGCCGGTCGCCTCGGCGCTGGGCGGGCCGCCGCACACGCGGCGCAGTTCGGTGTGGATGACGCCGTGCGGCTTGCCGCTCTGGTGGACGTAGGCGCCGACCATGGTGTTGAGCTGCTTGCGCAGCTCCATCAGCTCCTTGTGGGAGACCACCGGGCGGCGGTCGGCGGGCAGTTCGAGCAGGTCGGCCTCCGCGTCGGGCTTCTTGCGGCTGTGCGCGATCTGCCGGGCCTGCCGCTTCTGGAGCAGCAACTGCACCTGGTCGGGCTCCAGCAGGCCCGGGATGCCGAGGTAGTCCTGCTCCTCCTCGCTGCCGGGGTGGGCCTGCATGCCGAACTCGGCGCCGTTGTACATCACCCGGTCGAAGGTGGCCTCGGACTCCAGCGCCTCGAAGGCGAACTGCTCCTGCTCGCCGGTGTCCTCGTCCTGCTCCCGGTTCGCCTCGTCCATCTCCTTCTCGGACTCGGCGTAGGGGTCCTCCTCGCCCTCCTTCTTGGGCTTGTCCAGGACGTGGTCCCGCTCGCGCTCCATCTCGTTGGCGAAGGTGAGCAGGTCGGGCACGGTGGGGAGGAAGACGGAGGCGGTCTCGCCGCGCCGCCGGGACCGGACGAAGCGGCCGACGGCCTGGGCGAAGAAGAGGGGGGTGGAGATGGTGGTCGCGTAGACGCCGACCGCGAGGCGGGGGACGTCGACGCCCTCGGACACCATGCGGACGGCGACCATCCAGCGGTCGGTGCCCTGGCTGAAGGTGTCGATGTTCTTCGAGGCGCCCGCGTCGTCGGACAGCACGACGGTGGCCCGGTCGCCGGTGATCTCGCGGATCAGCTTGGCGTAGGCGCGGGCCGAGTCCTGGTCGGCGGCGATGACGAGGGCTCCGGCGTCCGGGATGGCCTTCCTGACCTCGGTCAGCCGCTGGTCGGCGGCGCGCAGCACGGCCGGCATCCACTCGCCGCGCGGGTCGAGCGCGGTGCGCCAGGCCTGGCTGACGGCGTCCTTGGTCATCGGCTCGCCGAGCCGCGCGGCGATCTCGTCGCCCGCCTTGGTGCGCCAGCGCATGTTGCCGCTGTAGCTCATGAAGATGACGGGGCGCACGACGCCGTCGGCGAGCGCGGAGCCGTAGCCGTAGGTGTAGTCGGCGGCGGAACGGCGGATGCCGTCGTTGCCCTCCTCGTACGCCACGAAGGGGATCGGGTTGGTGTCCGAGCGGAAGGGCGTGCCGGTGAGCGCGAGGCGGCGGGTGGCCGGCTCGAACGCCTCCAGGCAGGCCTCGCCCCAGGACTTGGAGTCGCCGGCGTGGTGGATCTCGTCGAGGATGACGAGGGTCTTGCGCTGCTCGACGCGGTTGCGGTGCAGCATGGGGCGGACGCCGACGCCCGCGTAGGTGATGGCGATGCCCTGGTACTCGCGGCTGAGCGGGCCGGCGCTGTACTCGGGGTCCAGCTTGATCCCTATCCGCGCGGCGGCCTCGGCCCACTGCTTCTTCAGGTGCTCGGTCGGGGCGACGACGGTCACCTGCTGCACGACGTGGTGGTGCAGCAGCCACGACGCCAGCGTCAGCGCGAAGGTCGTCTTTCCGGCGCCGGGGGTGGCGACCGCCAGGAAGTCCCGGGGCTGGTCCTGGAGGTACTTCTCCATCGCCCCCTGCTGCCAGGCCCGCAGCTTGCCGGCGGTGCCCCAGGGGGCACGGCCGGGGAAGGCCGGGGACAGGTGGTGCGAGGTGCTGGAGCTGGCGGTGGTAGTCACGGTCTCCGAAGGGGGTAGAACGGCTCGGCCACGTATGACAACCGGGCCACCCTACCGGCGGGCCGAGGCGATCGACGCGCGCACCGGGGCGGGTCACCCCCGGGTGGGACGGACGTCACAGCCGTCCCGTCCGTCCGCCGCGGCTCACCGCTCGCGCAGCCGCGTCGCCACCCACGCCCCCACCAGCGCCACCGCCGCCATCGGCAGGAACACCGCCGCGAAGGCCGCCGGGTGGGAGCCGGTGGCCGCGTCGGCCCCGGTGGCCGCGTGGGTCACCGTGCCGCCGCCGAGGGCGGCGAAGGCGGCTCCTCCGGCCGCCAGCAGGACGACGTTGGAGAGGCCGTCGGATATCTGGAGGGCGGCGGAGTTGGCGCCGGCCTCCTCGGGGGCGGAGAGCTTGAGCAGGAGCACGCTGGTGGAGGAGATCACCAGGCCCATGCCGAAGCAGCCGAAGCCCCAGGCGACGGCCACCGTCCAGGCCGGTACGGCGTCGATCAGCACGCTGGGCGCGGTGGCGACGGCCGCCGCGACCAGGAGCATGCCGAGGCTCATCAGGCGCTCCCGGTGCGGTTCCAGGCGCGGCCGGGACTGCAGCCAGGACCCCCCGGCCCAGGTCGCGCCGCCCGCCGCGAGGGAGAGTCCGGCCAGGGTCGGGCTGAGCCCCCGCTGCGTGACCAGCATCAGCGGGACGAAGGACTCGGCGGCGATGAAGGACCCGGCGGCCACCCCGCGCAGCAGCACCACGGACGGCAGCCCGCGCGCCGCCCGGTAGGTGCCCCGCGGCAGCAGCCCGAGGACGGCGGGCACGAGCAGCGCCACCCCCGCGGCGCCCGGCAGCAGCGACACCCACCGCAGGTCCTGGGCGGCGTACTGGAGCAGGCCCGCGCCCAGCGAGATGGCCAGGGCGAGGCGGATGCGACGGCGGTCGAAGGAGGCCGGCGCCTCCCCCGCCCCGACGGGACCCGCCGCGCGGCTGCGTATCTGCGGCAGCGCGAGGGCGAGCGGGACGACGACCAGCACCGGGATGCCGAGGAACACCCAGCGCCAGCCGAGGTGCTCGGTCACCGCGCCGGAGGCCAGCGGCCCGACGACGGACGGGACGACCCAGCCCGCCGCGAACGCCGCCATGATCGCGGGCCGCAGCCGCTCCGGGTAGGCCCGCCCGACGACGACGTACAGCGCGACGATCACGAGCCCGCCGCCGAGGCCCTGCACGGCCCGCCCGAGGATGAACGGCCACATCGCCCCGGCCGTCCCGGAGAGCACCAGCCCGGCCGCGAAGGCGGCGATGCCGGTCGTGAGCGGGGCCAGCGGCCCGCGCCGGTCCGACCACTGACCGGACAGCACCATCCCGAACAGGCTTGTCGTGAAGTACCCCGAGAACGCGAACGCGTACAGCGACACCCCGTCCAGCTCCCGCGCCGCCACCGGCATCGCGGTGCCGACGGCCGTCGCCTCGAAGGCGATCAGCACGATGACGGAGACGATGCCGATGCTCAGCGCCCGGTAGGCACGGCTCAGCACGGTCTCGGCGGGGACGGCGGCAGCGGTGGCCTCACCGGCAGGGGCGAAGGGCTCGACGGGGACCGTGACATCGGTGTCACGGGGCTCAGGGACGGTCATGGTCGCCAGGGTAAGGGCCACAACCCCCGATGGCCCCTGTCGGGAGACGGTACGGGACCGGGACCTTGGTCGTACGACCCTCCGGCCGCGACCGGCGCGCGGCCGATCCGGCCGTGCACCGCTTCATGAACGGCGTATGGCAGTCGTGTTGCGGCCCGTCCGGATCCCTTGAGCGCCTCACCCGCTCCGTCCTACCGTCGGACCACCGAGTCACAGACCCGGCCGTGTGCCCGAGTGGTTGAGGGGCTCGCCTGCAAAGCGAGTTACGCGGGTTCGATCCCCGCCACGGCCTCCAGCAGCGCCGCGCGGCGCAGTGCCCAGAGGGTGAGGGCCAGGGCGGAGATGTCCGCCACCAGGGGGTGGAGGGTGCCGTCGGGGGTTCTCCACGTCAGGACCGCGCCCGTCGTGCCGTCGAGGACGACGTGGGCGCCGTCCGCGAGCCGGCCCAGGCGTACGAGGTGGGCCGCGGCGGGCGGGAGCGGGTGGTCCGGGTGGTCGTCGCAGTACTCCGCGAGCGTCGGCAGGGGCAGGTCGTCCCCGTCGCGGCGGAAGGGGTGGGCGTCCTCGGGCAGGCCCGTGTCGCGCAGGAAGCGGCGGGTGGGCTCGTGGGTGAGGGTCGCCGGGAAGTCGATGTCCTCGAAGCGCGTCACCCGGTGACGGCCGAACTCGCGGTCCAGGAAGCGGGCCGGCAGCGGCTGGGCGGCGCCCGGCTCCGTGCGGTGGCCCACCGTCAGGAGCAGGCAGCTCATCAGTGCCGACGTGTTCCACAGGGAGGGCCGGTCGCAGCCCGCCGGGGCCCGCCGGGAGGCGCCGCGGGTCCAGGACGGGTCCTCCACGGAGGTCGCCAGGCGGACCCGGGTGAGGAGCGAGGGGACCGCCGCGGTGCCCCGCATGATCGTCGTACCGCTGGTGACCGCGTGCATCGTCTCCCCCGGGAATGTGTGGCCGTTCGCACTCCTTCGGAGACTACGCGCCACCACTGACAACGCTCCTGCGCACGGACCCCGTTCGCCACGTAGGACGCGTCCGGCCCCTCCCGCGTTGCCTCGCGCGCGCGGGCAGCGGTTCAGGTGCCCGTGGCCACCGCCGCCTGGGGGCGGATCGGGAGGCGGTTGACCGGGCGTCCCGTGGCCGCGCGTACGGCCGAGGCGACGGCCGCCGGGGAGGCCACCACCGGGACCGCGCTCACGGCCTTGGCACCGAAGGGGGCGACCACGTCGCGTTCCTCGACGAGCTTCACGATCCGGATGTCGGGGGTGTCGAGTGCCGTCGGCAGGGCGTAGCCGGTCAGGTCGGGGTGGCGGACGAGACCGCGCGGGGTGCGGAGGTTCTCCGTGAGCGCGATGCCGACGCCCTGGGTGACGCCCGCCTCGATACGGGCGGTGAGCTGGGCCGGGTTGAGGACGCGGCCCACGTCCTGGGCGACGGCCAGCTCCACGACCCGTACCGAGCCGATCTCGATGTCGACGTCGACCACCGCGCGGATGGCGCAGAAGGCCATGCCGACGAACGCGTCGCCCTGCCCGGCCTCGTCGAGCGGTTCGGTCGGGTGCGGGCGGCACTGCGCGGTGGCCCACAGTTCCTTGCCGTCCAGCGCCTCGGCGACCGTCGTCGACAGCACGCCGTCGTACGAGGTGATCTTGCCGTCGGCGATCTGGAGCAGCTCGGTGGACATGCCGAACTGGTGGGCCAGCGGCTGCAGGAGCTGGGTGCGGACCATCTTGGCCGCGCGTTCCACGGCGCCGCCCGACACCCAGGTGTGGCGGCCCCGGCAGCCGGCGCCGGCCGGGGGCTGGTCGGTGTCGACGGGGGCCACGTGGACCTCGTCGACACCCAGGGTCTCCTGCACGATCTGCCGGGCCAGGGTGGTGAAGCCCTGGCCGGTCTCGACGGCCGCGCACAGCACCGTCGCCACGCCGTCCTGGACCTTCACGGTGGCCGTGGAGACCTCGTCGGCGCCCTCGGCGCCCAGCATGTGCACCATGCCGATGCCGTAGCCCACGCCCCGGCGCACCGCGCCCGGTTCGCCCGCGCCCTCGGGGCCGCCGGGCAGCAGCCACTCGTCCTCGGGCGTGTCCTTGGGCAGGGCGGGCAGCGGGAAGTCGCGGACCGCCTGGAGGAGTTCGGCGACGGGCGCGGGGCACGTGACCGTCTGGCCGGTGGGGAGCACGTCGCCGGTGGCCATGACGTTGCGCAGCCGCACCTCGGCGGGGTCCAGGCCGAGCTTCTTGGCGATCTTGTCCATCTGCGCCTCGTACGCGGCGCACACCTGCATGGCGCCCTCGCCGCGCACGTGGCCGGAGGGCGGGTTGTTGGTGCGCACGGCCCAGCCCTCGATGAAGGCGTTGGGGACGACGTACGGGCCGCAGGCGAAGGCCACCGCGGCGGCCAGGGCGTCGGACGAGGTGTCCGCGTAGGCGCCCGCGTCGAGGAGGATCTGCGCCTCGACCTTCACGACCCGGCCCTCGGCGTCCGCGTGGTGGCGGTAGCGCAGGAGGGTGGGGTGGCGGTGGGTGTGTCCGAGGAAGGACTCCTCGCGCGTGGCGGTCAGTTTCACCGGGCAGCCGGTCTTCAGCGCGAGCAGGCCGAGCGGCAGTTGGAAGCCCTGGTCCTCGCGGTCGGCGGTGGCGCCCGGGACCCCGGTGACGACGATCTTCACCTGTTCGGGCGAGAGGCCGTAGCACGCGGCGGCGATGTCGCGGTCGCCGTGCGGGTCGGTGGAGGCCAGGTACAGCTCCACGCCGCCGTCGGGACGCGGTACGGCCAGACCCGCCTCGGCCCCTATGGGCGCCGGGTCCTGGCGGCCGATGCGGTACAGGCCCTCGACGACGATCTCGCCGGCCGCCTCCGGGTCGCCGTGGCGCAGCGGGATGTGCCGGATCAGGTTGCCGTCGGGGTGCAGGGGTTCGGCCTCGAAGGCCTGCTCCGGGTCGGTGACCGGGTCGAGCACCTCGTACTCGACGATGACGGCGGCGGCGGCCATCCGCGCGGTGTCCGGGTGGTCGGCGGCGACGGCGGCGAGGGGCTCGCCGTGGTGGCGTACGACCTCGGAGGCGAACACCGGGCGGTCGGCGCGGGCGCCGCGGCCGTGCAGCGGGGCGCCGGGCACGTCCTCGTGGGTGATGACGGCCCGTACGCCGGGCATCTCGCGCGCGTGGGTGGTGTCGATGGACACGATGCGCGCGTGCGGGTGCGGTGAGCGCAGCACGGCGGCCCACAGCAGGCCCTCGGCCCACAGGTCGGCGGCGTAGGGGAAGGTGCCCTCGGTCTTGGCGCGGGCGTCGGCGGGCGGCAGGGACGCGCCGAGGCCGTGCGGGATCGGCTCGGGGACGGGGGCGGCGGTCTCGGGGGTTCCCTCGGCCTCCGCAGTCGCGGCGTCGTTGCTCACGCGTGGCCTCCGTCCTGGCCGTGGTTGCCGTGGTCGCCGTAGGGCGGCCGGTCGTGCGGTCCGGTCGCGTCCTGCGCGTCCGGCGGTGGCTGGGGCTCGAACGCCGACGGGTGGACGCCGCCCGCGCCGGGACCGGCCTGGTGCGGGATGCGGGGCTCGTCGGCGTCGGCGCCGGTCTGCGCCTCGGCGTCGGCGTGCGCCTCGCGTTCGGCGACGACCTCCTTGACGGCCTCCAGGACGCCCCGGTAGCCGGAGCAGCGGCACAGGTTGCCGCACAGGGCCTGGCGGGCCTCCAGTTCGGTCGGGGCCGGGTTGCCCTCCAGGAGGTTGTGCACGGTCATCGCCATGCCGGGCACGCAGAACCCGCACTGCACGGCGCCGCGCCGGGCGAGCGCCCGCTGGACGTCCGAGGGCTGTCCGTCGGTGGCCAGGCCCTCGACGGTACGCACCTCGCTGCCGGCCGAGGTCACGGCCGGGACCAGGCAGGAGGCGACGAGCCGGCCGTCGACCTGCACGTTGCAGGCGCCGCACTCGCCCTGGGAGCAGCCGTCCTTGGCGCCCGCGAGGCCGAGCCGCTCGCGCAGCACGTACAGCAGCGACTCGCCGATCCAGGCGTCGGTGACGGGCCGGTCGGCACCGTTGACGCGCAGCACGTAGGAGGCGAGGGGGTGTTCCTCCTGCGGGCCGACGGGGGCGGGGGGCGGCCCGGCGGCGGGGGCGGCCTCGGGGCCGGCCGCGTCGGGCCGGGGCCCGTCCGGGCCGGTCCGGGGCTCCCGCGGGTCGCCGGCGGCGTCGGCCGCGCCCGCCTCCGCCGGGTCGGTCCCGTCACCGGCCGGGTCGGACGCGTCGGTTGCGGCTTCGCGGTGGTCGGCCGGGGCTTCGCGGTGGTCGGCCGGGGCTTCGCGGTGGTCGGCCGGGGCTTCGCGCCGCGGCCCTCCTCCGGCTTCCCGTCCGGGCTCGGGCGCCGGTTCGGACACCCGCTCCGGACCGGCCGCCGGCGCGGGAGCCGGCGCGGGAGCCGTCACGGGGCCGTCGGCGGCCTCCGGGCGGCTTCCGTCCCTCGCCTCCTCGGCGGGACCTGACGAGGGCTCTGCGGGGCCCTCAGAGGCCTCCTCGGCCCCCGTGCGCCCGTCGGTGACCGCCTCGGCGCCGCGGGCCGTCCCGGCGGCGGAGTCGTCTGCGGGTGGGCCGCCGGCGGGACCGCCAGGGGTGCCCACGCCGTCCGGACCGGTGGGGGCGGTCCCGTGCACGCCGTCGACGGAACGGGACGCGTACGGCCCCCCGTCGTGACCGGACCCGGCCGGGCCCTGTTCGGAACCGGACGGGGGCTCGACGTCGGCGGTGCCGGGGATGCCCGCACCGTGAGCGGAACCGGAGCCGCGCACGCCCTCGCCGGAACCGGCCGTGCGGGCGCCGTCGGCGGGACCGGACGCGTAAGCGTCACCTGCGGGCCCGTCCCCATGCGCACCGGCGTCGGCACCGTCACCGGGAGCCCGAACGCCGTCATCCGGGTCGGGCCCACTCGGACCGTCGACCGGTCCGGCCCCGTGGGGACCCGCGACGGAACCGGCCGCGTACGCGCCCCTGTCGGGACCCGACCCGTGCACAGCCTCGGCGGAAAGCGGCCCGTGCGGACCCCTGTCGGCACCGGCCGCGTACGCACCACCGTCAGGCCCGGACCCGTCCGGACCCCCGGCGGCACGCGACCCAGGCACCCCTCCCGCGGGCTCGGCCCCGTACCGGCCCCCGTCGGGGCCCGTCCCGTGCACTCCCTCGGCGGAACCGGGGCCGCCGTGCGAGCCCTCGGCCGGACCCGGCGCGTACCGGCCCCCGTCGGAACCGGACCCGTCCGGGCCGCCCGCGGGACCGGGCCCGTGCAGACTCTCGGGGTGGCCGGGCTCCTGCCCGCCACCGGCGGGGCCGGGCCCCTGCGGGACGCCCTCGGGGCGTTCCTCGACGGACGGTACGGGTGGGGTCGTGCTCCCGGGCCACGGCGTCCCGGCGGGCCGGGTCCCCGGGGACCGTTCGTCGGTGTCCGGCGTGCCCTCCTGCCGGTGCTCGCCCCACGGCTGGCCCGCGGACTGTGCCGCCCAGGGGGCGGGGGCGCCGCCGGGGAGGGTGGCGGGTGCGCCGGTGCCCCACTGCTCGGCCAGGGACGACGCGGTGAACTCGCCCGACTCGTCCGGCAGGTCGCCGCCGGCGACGGGGATGGACCACTGCCCGGTCACGTCCTGGCCCGGCGCGGGCGGAGCCGCCGCCGGGTCCGGCTCGGGCTGCGGGAAGTCCCACGGTCCGGTGGGCCCGGGCTGGAAGGCGAACCGGTCGTCGTGCCCGGTGTGCGCGGCGTGCCCGGTGTGCGCGCCGTAGGGCGCCGCCCCGCCGTACGGGTCGTGGTGCGCGGCGTAGTCGTCGTACCCCTGGTGGCCGGCGGGGTCCTGCCCGGCCTCCGGGGTCTGCCACTGGGTGCCGTCCACCGGTGCGGAAGGCATCGCCCAGGAACCGGTGGCGGCCGGGTCGGTGCCCGCGGTGGTGGCGGGCGCGACGGTGATCTGCGGCGGCACGTAGCCGTGTCCGGGCGCGGCGAGCGGGCTGTCGGAGGAGGCGAAGAGCGCGTCCACCCCGCCCTCGGGGAGCTTCACGAAGGCGGTGGCGCCGTCGTCGTACTCGCCCTGGGGCAGCGGGTCCCAGCGTCCGCCGCTCGGCGGCGTGCCGCCGGTGTGCCGGTCCCCGTAGTCGCGGTCCCCGTACTCGTCGCCGTATTCGTCGCCATGCCGGTCGTCGGTCACGACAGCGCCCTCCCCAGTGCTCGTCGGGCCAGCGCGGCGACGGTGCGCCGCAGGTGCAGTACGGCGGGCGGCAGCGGCGGCACGGTGCCGTCCTCGGCCGGCGCCTCGTCGGGGATGCAGGCCGCGGCGACGTACTCGCCGAAGCCGTGCAGCGCCTCCGGGACGATGGCGCGGCCGTTGTCCCAGTCGATGAGCGAGGCCACCCACTGCTCGGCCTCCAGCGGCCGCAGGGGCATCGGCGCGATGGCGCCCACGGCGCAGCGCACGCCGCGCCGGGCCGGGTCGAGGACCAGCGCCACGGAGGCCGTCGCGCGGCCGGGGCCGGTGCGGCCGGTCGCCTTCAGGAAGACCTGCGGCGCGTGCAGCAGCGGCACGCGCACGTAGCCGATCAGCTCCCCCGCACGGAGCATCTCCATGCCCGCCAGCAGGTGCGAGACCGGCACTTCGCGCCGGGCGCCGTCCGGGCCCGCGATGATCAGCGTCGCCTCCAGGGCGGCCAGCACCGGCAGCGCGTCCCCCGTGGGGGCGGCCGAGGCGATGTTGCCGCCCAGGGTGCCCGCGTTGCGGATCTGCGGCGGTCCGGCCGCGCGCGCGGCGGCGGCGAGCGCCGGGATGAGCGCGGCGAAGTCGGGGCGGCCCATACGGGCGTGGGTGAGGCCCGCGCCGAGCAGCGCGTGCCCGTCCTGGTACTGCCACCCGCGGATCTCGCTGATCCGGCCGAGGCCCACCAGCGCGGCGGGCCTGAGCTGGCCGGAGTTGACGGCCGCCATCAGGTCGGTGCCGCCCGCGACCGGAACGGCCGCGGGCATCGCGGCGAGCGCCGCCACGGCCTCGTCGAGTGTCGTGGGCAGCGTGACGGCCTGCGCCGCCTGCGGTGCGTGCGTGGTCAACCCGACTGCCCCTTCCCGCTGTCCCACCTGGTCCCGCCCATGTGGCCGTACGGTACGGCCTGACAGGGCGGACGTGGCAACTCTGGCACATCTTCGCAGGGCCCGAACGCAGGGGTCCGCTAGGAGGCATTCGCCCACCTCGTCGGGGAGATGGTCCGTTTTCACGCGACATCTCCGGCAATCGGAGTTACGTACGGTGCGCGCGAGTTGCCACTCTTCGGTGACGTTTAGGGGCGTTTCCCTTCCGTGTTCACTCGGTACGTCCGCTCAGGTGCTCACTTGTTCGGCGGCGGGCCGTCGATCGGGCGGCCGAGCACGCCGGGCCGGCGCTGCCAGGGCAGCGGACCGGCGGGCGGACGGTAGGCGACGCCCAGGGCGTCCAGGCGCCGGTAGTGCGTGGCCATCCGCCGCTCGAAGGCGGCGTAGTCCCGGTCGGCCGGGGCCGGCAGGGCGCTCCAGGCGACCTCGGCGAAGGCGGCGAGCCTCGGGAACACCTGGTAGTCCACGCGCCCCTGGTTCTCCATCACCTCGGTCCACACGTTCGCCTGGGTGCCGATCACGTGTCCGGACTCGTCCGGCGTCAGTTCGGCGGGAACCGGCTCGAACCGGTAGACGTCCTCCAGGGTGCGCACGAACCCGATCGGGACGGGTTCGTCCTCGCCCGGGGCCTGCCGGTGGTCCAGGTACACCTGCTGTTCGGGACACATCACGACGTCGTGTCCCGCCCGCGCGGCGGCGACCCCGCCGGCGTAGCCGCGCCAGGACGCCACGGCCGCGCCCTTGGCCAGTCCGCCCTCCAGGATCTCGTCCCAGCCGATGAGCCGGCGCCCGCGTTCGGTGAGCCAGGTGTCGAAGTGCTGGATGATCCAGGCCTGGAGTTCGTCCTCGTCGGCCAGGGCGAGTTCCTCGATGCGCGCCTGCGCGGTGGCCGAACGCCGCCACTGTTCCTTCGGGCATTCGTCGCCGCCGATGTGGACGAACTCCGAGGGGAAAAGCTCCAGCAGTTCCTCGAACACTCCCTCGTAGAAGCGGAGCACGGTCTCGGTGGGCGCGAGTACGTTCGGGGAGACGCCCCAGGTGTCCCAGACGGAGAGGGCGGTGGTGTCGATCACGTCCGTGTTGCCGAGTTCGGGATACGCGGCGATGGCGGCCTGCGAGTGTCCGGGTACGTCGATTTCCGGGACGACGGTGATGTGCCGTTCGGCGGCGTAGGCGACGATCTCCCGGATGTCGTCCTGGGTGTAGTAACCGCCGTGGGGTTTGTCCTCCCACAGCGGCGACGCCCGGTGGCCGTATTTCGTGCGCGAACGCCAGGCGCCGGTCTCGGTGAGCTTCGGGTGGCGCGTGATCTCGACGCGCCAGCCCTGGTCGTCCGTCAGGTGGAAGTGCAGGACGTTGAGTTTGTGCGCGGCCATCAGGTCCAGGTAGCGCAGGACGCCGTCCTTGGGCATGAAGTGCCGGGCGACGTCCAGCATCAGGCCCCGCCAGCGGAAGCGGGGCGCGTCCTCGACGCGGACCAGCGGCAGCCGCCAGTGCCGCTCGGGCAGCGGGGCCCGCCGGAAGGCGTCCGGGCCGAGCAGCTGGCGCAGGGTCTGGGCGCCCCAGAAGAGGCCGGCCGCGTCACCGCCGGTGAGGTGCACGCCCTCCGGCGCGACGTCGAGGCGGTAGCCCTCCGCGGGCAGAGCGGGGTCGAGGTCGAGCCGGACGACGCCGCCGCCGCCCGGCGTCGGTGCCAGCGGCAGGCCGGTGGCGGCGCCCAGCGTGGCGCGCAGCCAGCGCTCGGTGCGCCCGGTGCCTTCGCCGGCCACCAGAGCGGTGTCCGGGCCGAGGTCGAAGAAGGCGTCCTCCTGGGACGAGAGGTGCTGTGGCAGGGGGAGAACGTCGGTCACGTCAGTCCTTTACCGCTCCGCCGAGGCCGGAGACGAGTCGTCGTTGTACGAGTACGAAGAAGACCAGCACCGGAATCGTCATCACCGTGGACGCGGCCATGACGCCGCCCCAGTCGGGATCGTCCGGCTTGTAGAAGACCAGCAGCGCCATCGGCAGCGTCGACTGGGAGGTGTCGCTGATGATGAACGACTTGGCGAACAGGAAGTCGTTCCAGGTCGAGATGAAGGAGAAGACGCTGGTGGCCACCAGCCCCGGGAAGACCAGCGGGAAAAGGATCTGCCAGAGAAAGCGGCTCCGGCTCGCCCCGTCGATGTGGGCGGCCTCCTCCAGGGCCTCCGGCACGGCTTTCACGAAGCCCCGCAGCATCCAGATCGCGAAGGGCAGCGAGAAGGCGATGTGGGGCAGGATCAGCGAACCCAGCGTGTTCAGCTGGCCGAAGTCCCGCATGAGGAAGAAGAGCGGGATGGTGAGCGCCTCCACGGGCACCATCTGGGCCACCAGGAACATGATCAGCAGGGTGGTCCGGAAACGGAACCGGAAACGCGTCACGGCTGTCGCCGCGAGGAACGCGATCAGCGCCGAGGCGATCACGACGGAGCCCGCCACGATCAGGCTGTTGAGAAAGTAACGGCCGAATTCCTGCTGTTCGAAGACGCGCCGGAAGGAATCCAGCGTGGGGGTGAGCGTCCAGGGCCGGGGCTCGCTCGACTCGATCTCCCCGGCCGGTTTGAAGGCGCTCAGCACCATCCAGTACAGCGGAAAGGCGACCACGACGGCGATCAGCAGCGCGGACGCCTCGGCCGCGAGCCGCCACGGACGGCGCACACGCGCGCGCGGAAGATTCACAGCTCCTCCCCCTGGCGGCGCAGCAGCCGCAGGTAGACCAGCGTCACGGCGAGAAGGATCAGCAGCATGACGACACCGATCGCGGAGCCGAGGCTGTACTGCGAGGACGCGAAGGCCTTCTGGTAGGCGTAGACGTTGAGCACGAGGTTCTGGCCGGCGATGCCGCCGCCGTTGGTCATGACGTAGATCTGCGTGAAGACCTTGAAGTCCCAGATGACCGACTGGATGGTGACGACCGTCAGGATCGGCCGGAGCATCGGCGCGAGCACCGACCGCCAGATCCGCCACTGGGACGCCCCGTCGAGCGCGGCGGCCTCCAGCACCTCGGCGGGCACGGCGCGGATCCCGGCGTAGACGGTCACCATGACGAACGGGAAGGAGCACCAGACCACTTCGAGCAGCACGAGCAGGAAGGCGCTGTAACGCCCGTACGTCCACGAGTGGTCGCCGAGGCCCAGCATCCGGTTGACGGGCCCGAAGTCCGGGTCGAACAGCAGCAGCCACACCGTCGACCCGGTGACCGCCGGGGTCGCCCACGCGCCCAGCCCCGCCAGCATCAACGCCAGCCGCGGCAGGGCCCGCACGCGGGTGAGCAGCACGGCGAGCGCACAGCCGACCGCCAGCGTCGAGACGACACAGGCGGCGGCGAACACGACGGTGGCGAGCAGCACCCGCCAGAACTCCCCGTCCCCGAACAGCTCGGCATAGTTCCCGAACCCTTGGAAGGTCGTCGGCTCCCCGCCACTGACCTGGGCCTGCGTGTACTCGAGGAAGGAGATCAGCCCGAGCTGGTAGACGGGGTAGACCAGCAGCCCGCCGAGGACGACGAGAGCGGGGGCGAGGTATATCCAGGGGGTGGCGGAGGAGCGCCCGAAGGGGCGCGGGGCCGTACGGGATGTGCGGCTGCCGCCGCGTGGGCGCGAGGAACCACGACGATCCCGCACCGGCCCGCGGACCACGCCCCCCGGGCTCACAGGCGAACCCGTCATCCGGCGGAACCGAACGCGTCGTCCATCTTCTTCGCCGCGTCCCCGGCGGCAGCGCCCACGTCCTTCTTGCCGCTCACCACCTCCTGGAACATCGTCGGCAGCACCTGCGAGGAGTCGATCGTCGCCCACGCGGGAGACGCCGGGACGAACTTCGTGCCGGCGGCGAGCGTGTCGACGAACGGCTTCACGAACGGCTCCTTCGCCGCGACCTGCTGCCGTACGTCCGTGTAGGTCGGCAGGAAGCCCATCGCGTCGAACAGGTCGCCCTGCGCCTTCTTGGACGCGAGCCGCTTCATCAGGTCGACGGCGAGGGTGCGGTGGGAGGTGCTCTTGAGGACGCCGATGTTGTTGCCGCCCGCGAAGGCGGGGGCTATGGAGCCGGACTCGACGCCGGGCAGCGGCACGACCGCGTACTTGCCCTTCACCTGGCCGGCCTCCACGGCCTGGTGGCTGAAGTCGCCGCCGATGGCCATGGCCGCCTTGCCGGACGCGAAGGCGGTGACGGTGTCGTTGCCGCCCATGCCGGCGCACTTGGCGGCAGGACAGTTGTCGTCCCCGAACAGGGAGGTGTAGGCCTTGATGCCCTTCTGGGCGGCGGCGCCGTCGATCGCGGAGGCGTACGAACCGCCCTTGCCCGCGGCGAGTTCACCGCCGTTGGCCCAGATGAAGGGCATCGCGCCGTAGGTGTAGGCGCCGCCGACCGCGATGCCGTACAGACCGGGCTTCGCGGCGCGCACCTGCTTGGCGGTGGCGGCCAGTTCGTCCAGCGACTTGGGGGGCTTGAGGCCCAGTTCGCCGAAGACGTCGGTGCGGTAGTACAGGGCGCGGACGCCGACGAAGTAGGGGGCGCCGTAGACCTTTCCGTCCACGGTGACGGACTGGCGGGCGGTGGGGTCGGCGTCCTTGGCCTCGTCCCAGGCGGCGAAGTCCTCGGTCACGTCGGCGAGTCCGCCGTCCTTGACGTATCCGGCGGTGTCGGTGTTGCCGAACTCGATGACGTCGGGGGCGCTCTTCGGGTCGTTGAAGGCGGCCTTGATGCGCTGGGCGCGGGTCTCGACCGGGATGTACTCCACGGTGACCTCGGTGTCCTCGTGCGCCTTGCGGAAGCCGGCGAGGACCGCGTCGACGACCTTCTCCTTCGGCTTGTTGTTGACCTCCTGGAACAGCCAGACGCGCAGTGTGCCGCTCTTCTCGTCCTTGCCGGAGGAGGAGTTGTCGGACGTCTGGGGTGCGCAGGCGGTCGCGGCGACGACGGCCGCGGCCAGCAGTACGGCCAAGCGGGGGGCGAGCTTCATGGAGTCTTTCCTCCGGACGTGCGTTGCAACATATGCAATGACGGTTTCGCTCTGCACAACACCCAGGAGCGTAGGGAGACATGAACCCGTTCACAAGAGGTCTGAACCAGTTCGTAAACCTCTTGTTCATCAGCCGTGACGCACGAAGGCCCCCGGAGTGCGCGCGGGCACACTCCGGGGGCCTTCGGGAAGGTCTGCGAGATCTCCGACGGCGGCGGCGCTACCGGCCGCCTACTTCTTGTCGCCGCCCTTGCCCTCGTCCCCGCCGCCGCTCATGGACTCGTAGATCTCCTTGCACATGGGGCAGACGGGATACTTCTTCGGGTCGCGGCCCGGTACCCAGACCTTGCCGCACAGCGCCACGACGGGGGTGCCGTCGAGGGCACTCGCCATGATCTTGTCCTTCTGGACGTAATGCGCGAAGCGCTCGTGGTCGCCGTCGCCGTGGGACGTCTGCGGCGTCGGCTCGACGAGGGTTCCCGTACCTGTCCCGCGCTCGGGCTCGAGAGTGCTCATAACCGCCAAGGGTACTGAAGCTCACACGCTTCAGTTGAGCGACGGGTCGTCCGGGTACGTCGCCACCATCGCCAGGTCGCCGCGCTGGCGGCGCAGCACCTCGCGCCAGAGTCTCTCGGGGAACGGCGAGGAGACGTCGCCGGGCTCGGACTCCACCACGTACCAGGCGCCCTCGGTCAGCTCGTCCTCGAGCTGACCGGGCCCCCAGCCCGCGTACCCGGCGAAGATGCGCAGGGCGCCCACGGCGGACGCCAGCAGCTCCGGCGGGGCCTCCAGGTCCACGAGACCGATCGCGCCGTGCACCCGGCGCCAGCCCAGCGGCGCCCGCTCACCCGCCGCCCCGCCGGGGACGACGGCGACGCCCAGGGCCGAGTCCAGCGAGACCGGTCCGCCCTGGAAGACGACGCCCGGTTCGCCGGCCAGGTCTGCCCAGTCCTCCAGGATGTCGCCCACGTCGACCGGTGTGGGACGGTTCAGGACGACACCGAGGGAGCCCTCCTCGTCGTGGTCGAGGAGGAGCACCACCGCACGCTCGAAGTTCGGGTCCGCCAGGGCGGGCGTTGCCACGAGCAGCCGCCCCGTGAGCGAGGACACCTCGGTCATGCCAGACATGATCCCGCATGTTCCCCCTCCGTGGGGAGGCAATCGGAGGCACGGGGGTGAACACGCACCCGCGCACGCCCCGGGATCGTGACCCGGCGTACGCGCCGATGAACACCGCGTGTTGTGACAAATCCATGACGTTGTCCGACCGTGCGGGGGCGCGTGGAAGGGGGGTACAAGACGATTACCCTTTCCCTTCTGGCCCCTGCCCAACCCCACGGAACGCGAGATTCATGACCGTCAACGGCGCTGATGACGTACTGCTTGTCCACGGCGGGACCCCGCTGGAGGGCGAGATCCGGGTCCGCGGTGCGAAGAACCTCGTGCCGAAGGCGATGGTGGCGGCCCTGCTGGGCAGCGCGCCGAGCCGGCTGCGCAACGTGCCGGACATCCGCGACGTGCGGGTCGTACGCGGACTGCTGCAACTGCACGGGGTGACCGTCCGTCCGGGCGAGGAGCCCGGCGAGCTGGTCATGGACCCGACCCATGTGGAGAGCGCGAACGTCGCCGACATCGACGCCCACGCGGGCTCGTCGCGCATCCCGATCCTGTTCTGCGGCCCGCTGCTGCACCGCCTCGGCCACGCCTTCATCCCGGGCCTGGGCGGCTGCGACATCGGCGGCCGGCCCATCGACTTCCACTTCGACGTGCTGCGGCAGTTCGGCGCGCGGATCGAGAAGCGGGCGGACGGCCAGTACCTGGAGGCCCCGCAGCGGCTGCGCGGCACGAAGATCCGGCTGCCGTACCCGTCGGTCGGCGCGACCGAGCAGGTGCTGCTGACGGCCGTGCTCGCCGAGGGCGTCACGGAGCTGTCCAACGCGGCCGTGGAGCCCGAGATCGAGGACCTGATCTGCGTCCTGCAGAAAATGGGCGCGATCATCGCCATGGACACCGACCGCACGATCCGCGTCACCGGCGTGGACGAGCTGGGCGGCTACACCCACCGGGCCCTCTCGGACCGCCTGGAGGCCGCCTCCTGGGCCTCCGCGGCGCTGGCCACCGAGGGCAACGTCTACGTCCGCGGCGCCCAGCAGCGCTCGATGATGACGTTCCTGAACACCTTCCGGAAGGTGGGCGGGGCCTTCGAGATCGACGACGAGGGCATCCGCTTCTGGCACCCGGGCGGCCGGCTGAAGTCCATCGCCCTGGAGACGGACGTGCACCCCGGCTTCCAGACGGACTGGCAGCAGCCCCTGGTGGTCGCCCTGACGCAGGCCACGGGCCTGTCCATCGTCCACGAGACGGTCTACGAGTCCCGGCTGGGCTTCACCTCGGCGCTCAACCAGATGGGCGCCCACATCCAGCTCTACCGCGAGTGCCTGGGCGGCTCGGACTGCCGCTTCGGCCAGCGCAACTTCCTGCACTCGGCCGTCGTCTCCGGACCGACCAAGCTGGAGGGCGCCGACCTGGTCATCCCCGACCTGCGCGGCGGCTTCTCGTACCTGATCGCCGCCCTCGCGGCCCAGGGCACCTCCCGGGTCCACGGCATCGACCTGATCAACCGCGGCTACGAGAACTTCATGGACAAGCTCGTCGAGCTCGGCGCGAAGGTGGAGCTCCCGGGCAAGGCCCTGGGCTAGTCACCCGCGAACACGCCGATGGGGCGGTCACCCGAGTCCGGGTGACCGCCCCATCGGCGTCGAGTGGAGCGCCCCCGAAGGGGCGCGGGGACTGTGCGACCGGCCACGGACACACCCGCGGCCGCTCACGGCCCGCAAGCGGAACGAACGGCCCGCGCAGTCACCCGGCGCTCACGGCGGAGCGCCTACTTGCCCTTGGCGGCTTCCTTCAGCTTGGAGCCCGCCGAGACCTTGACGCTGTAGCCGGCCGGAATCTGGATCGGCTCGCCGGTCTGCGGGTTGCGGGCGGTGCGAGCGGCACGGTGGGTGCGCTCGAAGGTCAGGAAGCCGGGGATGGTGACCTTCTCGTCGCCCTTGGAGACGATGTCGCCGACAACCTCGGCGAACGCGGCCAGCACGGCGTCGGCGTCCTTGCGGGTCACCTCGGCGCGGTCGGCCAGCGCGGCCACCAGCTCACTGCGGTTCATGTTGTTACTCCCGTGTTCTTCTTGCCGTTGAGGCGTGCCACGCGGCGGAGCCGCATGTTGGGCACAGCGATGCCGATGCTGCCAGGGCCCTCTGACAGTCCCCGGACCCGGGTCGGTCGTCGGACCCTCGCGCCCAGGGAGGCATCCTGCCTCCACCTGCGGCGGTAAAGCCAATCCGGCACCCCCAGGTGGTCGTGAGAGCACCCTGGGGAGTCACACGCCGAGAGGGCCTGAGCCTTGCGCAACCCTAGAGGGCGATCCGAGGCCCGACATCCCGCGACGCGCCGGAGTGTCGGCCCGCCGTGGTGATCCTCGCCACCGCGGCGGGGGCCGACCGCCCGGGCCCGGGGAGCCTACGCGACCACTCCGGCGGCCTTCGCCGCCTCCCGCACGGCGCCCGCGACGGCACCGGCGACCTTGTCGTTGAAGACGCTGGGGATGACGTAGTTCGGGTTGAGCTCGTCCTCGGTCACCACGTCCGCGAGGGCGTGCGCGGCGGCCAGCATCATCTCGGTGTTCACGGTGCGGGACTGGGCGTCGAGCAGGCCGCGGAACACACCGGGGAAGACCAGGACGTTGTTGATCTGGTTCGGGAAGTCGGAGCGGCCCGTGGCGACGACCGCCGCCGTCTCGCGGGCGACCGCCGGATCCACCTCGGGGTCCGGGTTCGCGAGCGCGAACACGATCGCGCCGTCGGCCATGGCGGCCACGTCCGCGCCGTCGAGGACGTTGGGGGCGGAGACGCCGATGAAGACGTCCGCGCCGTGCACGGCCTCCTTCAGGGTGCCGGTGAGGCCCTCGGGGTTGGTGTTGTCGGCGATCCAGCGCAGCGCCGACTCCGGGGCGGCGTCGACCAGGTCGGCGCGGCCGGCGTGCACGACGCCGTGGATGTCGGCGACGACGGCGTTCTTGACGCCCGCGGCCAGCAGCAGCTTCAGGATGGCCGTGCCGGCCGCGCCGGCACCGGACATGACGACCCGTACGTTCTCGATCGGCTTCTCCACCACGCGCAGGGCGTTGGTCAGCGCGGCGAGGACGACGATGGCGGTGCCGTGCTGGTCGTCGTGGAAGACCGGGATGTCCAGGGCCTCGCGCAGCCGGGCCTCGATCTCGAAGCAGCGGGGCGCGGAGATGTCCTCCAGGTTGATGCCCGCGAAGCCGGGGGCGATGGCCTTGACGATCTCGACGATCGCGTCGGTGTCCTGGGTGTCCAGGCACAGCGGCCAGGCGTCGATGCCGGCGAACCGCTTGAAGAGGGCCGCCTTGCCCTCCATCACCGGCAGCGCGGCCTTCGGGCCGATGTTGCCGAGGCCGAGGACGGCGGAGCCGTCCGTCACGACCGCAACGGAGTTCCGCTTGATGGTCAGGCGGCGGGCGTCCTCGGGGTTCTCGGCGATCGCCATGCAGACGCGGGCCACGCCCGGCGTGTAGACCATGGACAGGTCGTCGCGGTTGCGGATGGGGTGCTTGGACGCCATCTCGATCTTGCCGCCGAGGTGCATGAGGAACGTACGGTCCGAGACCTTGCCCAGGCTGACGCCCTCGATGCCGCGCAGCTTCTCCACGATCTCCTCGGCGTGGGAGGTCGAGCCTGCCGCGATGGTGACGTCGATGCGGAGCTTGTCGTGCCCGGAGGCCGTGACGTCGAGGCCGGTGACCGAGCCGCCGGCGGACTCCACCGCGGTGGTGAGCTGCGAGACGGCGGTTCCGCCCGCGGGCACCTCCAGTCGGACCGTCATCGAGTAGGAGACGCTGGGCGCCGTTGCCATGGCCGACTTCCTCTGCTTTCACCGTGTAACTGGGTTGTGCCGTCCGATCGTCGCACCTACCACCGAGTACGCGGTAGCCGCCCCGGATTGCGAACTTTTTGTTCGCTCCGATTTCGGAAAACGACTTCCACCATACGAGAATCAGCCCGTCGGGGGAAGGGGTCACCGGGAGCGTCCGCCCCGACGTGCCCCGGCGGCGGCAGGAACCCGCGGGACGGGAATTGTCTTGCGGGGATCGTTTGTTACCTTGGACGTGGCACCGGCCCGATCCAAGCCCCCGGGCCCAACCTTCGTCGCTACGAGCGACCACTTGCCGCGAGGCGAGCATGGCGGGTCGGTGTCACTTAGACGAAGATCGGTTCCACGTGAACGAAGACGAGAGGCCCGCGCCGTCCGACGGCGCGGGCCTCTCGTGTGCCCGGGTGCGCTCCCTCAGTCCCGCAGCAGGTCCGGCACCCCCGAGGCGTCCGGCTCGTCCCGCTCGCAGGAGACGACCGTGAGCTGCTGGGTGGCCCGGGTCAGGGCGACGTACAGCACGCGCAGTCCGGCGGGCGACTCGTCGGCGATCTCGGCCGGGGAGACGACGACCGTGGCGTCGTACTCCAGGCCCTTGGCCTCCAGGCTGCCCAGCGCCACCACGCGGTCGCCGAGCCCGGCCAGCCAGCGCCGGGCCTCCTCGCGCCGGTTCATGGCGACCACGACGCCGACGGTGCCGTCCACGAGACCGAGCAGCCGGGCCGCCTCCGCCCGTACCGTCTCGGCGAGGGTGTCCGCCACCACCGCGAAGCGCGGTTCCACGCCGGTCGAGCGCACGGCCGACGGGGACGGGGACCCGGGCATGGCGAGGGCCAGGACCTTGGCCGCCAGCTCGGCGATCTCGGCCGGGTTGCGGTAGTTCACGGTCAGCTCGAAGCGGCGGCGCGGGCGGGCGCCGAGGGCCTCGTCACGGGCGGCGGCGGCCTCGTCGGGATCGGACCAGGAGGACTGGGCCGGGTCGCCGACCACCGTCCAGGTCGCGTGCCGGCCGCGGCGGCCGACCATCCGCCACTGCATCGGCGTGAGGTCCTGGGCCTCGTCGACGATGACGTGGGCGTACTCGGTGCGCTCCTGGGCGAGGCGCTCGGCGCGCTCCCACTGGGTCTCCTCGCGCTGCGGCATCAGCTCCTCCAGGCCGGTGAGCTGGTCCAGCGGGTCCTGCTCGCGCCGCTTGCGGGGGCGGGCCGGGGTCCCGACGATCGCCTGGAGCTCGTCGAGCAGGGCGATGTCGTGCACGGAGTGGCCCTCGCGCCGCAGCGACCGGGCCACCTTGCGGACCTCGCCCCCGTTCAGCACCCGCCGGGCCCAGCGGCCCAGGCGCCGCTCGTCCGCCATGGCGGCCAGCACGGCACCCGGGGTCAGCTCCGGCCACCAGGCGTCCAGGAAGGCGAGGAAGGAGTCCTCCGAGCTGACGTCCTCGTCGAAGGAGGAACGCAGCTCGGCGGCCAGCTCGGGGTCGGTGTGCCGGGCGGCGGCGCCCGACTTGTGCCACAGGGCGTCCAGGAGCAGGCGGCGGGCGCGGGGGCGCAGCAGGTTGACGGGCGCGGTGCCGCCGAGGACGGTGCGGCGGATGCCGGCCAGTTCCTCGGCCTCCAGTTCGAGCCGGCGGCCGAAGGCCACGACCCTGAGCAGGGTCGGCGAGCCCGCCGGCTCCAGCGCCCCGCGCGCGGCCTTGCGCAGCACCCGCAGCATGCGCGAGGAGCCCTTGACGCGGGCGGTGGCCGGGGAGTCGTACAGCGTGGCCTCCGCGCCGTCGACCAGGGAGCCGATCGCGCGGATGGCGACCTGCCCCTCCTCGCCGAGCGAGGGCAGCACGCCCTCGGTGTACGCCACCAGCAGCGGCGTCGGCGAGACGATCAGGATGCCGCCCGCGTACCGGCGCCGGTCCTGGTAGAGCAGGTACGCCGCGCGGTGCAGCGCGACGGCGGTCTTGCCGGTGCCGGGGCCGCCCTCGACGTAGGTCACGGAGGCGGCGGGGGCGCGGATCACCTGGTCCTGCTCGGCCTGGATGGAGGCCACGATGTCCCGCATGGAGTGCGTACGGGCCTGGCCCAGGGCGGCCATCAGGGCGCCGTCGCCGACGACGGCCAGCTCCTCGCCGTTCAGGCGGGCCGTGATCTCGGGCCGCATCAGGTCGTCCTCGACGCCGAGGACCCGCCGTCCCTTGGAGCGGATCACCCGGCGGCGCACCACCCGGCCCGGGTCGACGGGCGTGGACCGGTAGAAGGGGGCGGCGGCGGGGGCCCGCCAGTCGATGACCAGCGGGGCGTAGTCCTCGTCGAGGACGCCGATGCGGCCGATGTGCAGGGTCTCCGCGATGTCGGCCGTGCCGTCGGGCCTGAGGGCGCCCTCGGCGGGCTCGACCGCGGTGTAGGCGCCGTCGGGGCCCTTCTTGCCGTCCTTGCCGAGGAGCAGGTCGATGCGGCCGAAGAGGAAGTCCTCGAACTCGTTGTTCAGGCGGTTGAGGTGGATGCCGGCCCGGAAGACCTGCGCGTCGCGCTCGGCCAGGGCGCCGGGCGTGCCGACGTGGCCGCGCTGGGCGGCGTCGTGCATGAGGAACTCCGCCTCGTGGATCTTCTCCTCGAGGCGTCGGTACACGTGGTCCAGGTGCGCCTGTTCCACGCCGATCTCGCGGTCCCGTACGGAGTCCTCCCGCGCGGGGTCCTCGCGAACGGAGTCCTGCTCCGAGTCGACCGCTGATTCCTGTTGAGCCTGTGCGGCCACCGGGCCCCCTTCTGACGTGCTGGGCAGCCGTCAAAAATACGCGAAGGGGGCCACGGAAGCTACGGCGCGCCCGGAGCCCGGGCTACGCGTCGACCTCCACGAGGCGCTTCCCGTCGAAGGTCATGACCTCGAAGTGGGAGATCTGGTGGGGGGCGAGGGCGGCGCCGCCGTGCACGTAGAGCGGCTTCTTGGCCTTGTCGGTGGCGGCGTCCGGGATGCCGTACCCCCAGTCGGGGACCGTCCAGGAGCTGAGGGTCTCCCGCTCGCCGTTCTTGCCGACGGCGATCAGGGAGCACTTCTGGGGGCCCTTGAGGTTCTTCAGTTCCAGGACCGTCTCGGTGCCCCAGGCCTTCTTCTCCAGCGCCACGGTCGCACTGACCCGCGTGGCCGGGTCGGTGGCGGTGACCCGGTCCGGCATGGCGGCGAAGGCGGCCTCCGCCGGGCTCGCGGCCTGCTGCGTCGTCTCCGCCTTGCGGCCGCCGTCGCCGTCGCCGCCTCCCCCGCCGGTGGTGGCCACGGCGGCGAACGGGCCGCCGATGATCAGGGCGGCGGCGGTGCCCACCAGGTAGAGGTTGCGGCGGCGTTTGCGCGCGCGGCGTTCGGCGACCTCGTCGACGAGCTTCTCCGACAGCCGCGGGCTCGGCTTCGCGGTCAGCGACTCGGCGATCGCGGGCGTACCGGTGCCCGGCAGGTCGGCGAGGGCGGCCATCATCGGTTCCAGGCCCGCCAGTTCGTCGAGTTGCTGGGCGCACCACTCGCAGGTGGCGAGGTGGGCCTCGAAGGCGGTCGCCTCGGCGTCGTCGAGGATCCCGAGGGCGTAGGCGCCGACGGTCTCGTGCTCGTTCGGCGCCGGTGATCCCTGCATGGGGTCAGGACTACCCGTGTCCCCCGGACCGAATCCCCCGCCGAATCCCTGAGCTCCCCCGTACCCGCTCATCACGCCGTCACCCCCCGCTCCTCCAGAGCCAGCTTCATCGAACGCAGGGCGTAGAACACCCGGGAGCGCACGGTGCCGCTGGGTATGCCCAGTGTCTGCGCCGCCTCATTGACGGTACGCCCTTTGAAGTAGGTCTCGACGAGGACCTCCCGGTGGGCCGGGGTCAGGTCGTCGAGCGCGTCCGACAGCGTCATCAGCCACAGCGCCTTGTCGATCTCGTCCTCCGCGGGGATGACCTCCAGCGGCGACGGATCGACCTCCTGCGGCCGGGCCTGCCGGCTGCGGTGGCCGTCGATGACGATGCGCCGGGCGACCGTCACCAGCCAGGGGCGTACCGATCCGGTCGCACGGTTGAGCTGACCGGCGTTCTTCCAGGCACGGATGAGCGTCTCCTGGACGACGTCCTCGGCGCGCTGGCGGTCCCCCGCGACCAGGCGCAGCACGTAGGCCAGCAAGGGGCCGGCGTGCTCGCGGTACAGCGCGCGCATCAGCTCCTCGTCGGGCTCCGAGGACGACTGCGACATGCGATGTCGGGCCCTCGCACCACGTTCACCGGCCACGACGGAATCCTTGCGCACGCCCACCTCCGATGTCCGGGGGTTCCCCCAGTCGGTCGCTCGCCCATTCGGTACGGACGCCAAGTGCGCGGTGTTCAAAGGGGGGTGACAGATTTCCCGGGAGCGGCGTGACGAACGGGACGCCGGGGCAGCTACGGGTGCTTACCGGGCGAGGGCGGCACGGCGCCGGTGGCGGGCGACGCGTTCGCGGTTGCCGCAGATCTCGCTGGAGCACCAGCGCCGGCGGTGGCCCCGGGAGGTGTCCACGTACACGATGGGGCAGTTGTCGCCCGCGCACTGCCGCAGGCTCGCCCGCGCGACGGGGTCGGTGAGCAGGTCCACGGCGTCCCGGGCGAGGGTCCCGAGCAGCGCCGCGCACCGCGGCGGGCCGGTCAGCTCGCGCACCAGCGCGCCGTCCTCGCCGGGCACTGCGCGGGGCGCCGGGGGTGCGGCGAGGGCGAGTTCGTTGACGCGGGCGAGTGCGCGGCCGTAGGCGCGCGTGGGGGACGCGGGCCGGGTACGCACCAACCGCGCGGTCTCGCCCCGCAGTTCGCGGAAGCCGGTCAGCCAGGAGGGGTCGGCGTGGGCCAGCGGGGTGCCGGGCGGGACGAGCCGGGAGCCGGCGATCCAGGCGCGCAGCGCGTCGAGGGAGCCGAGGCGTTCTGCGGGGTGGGTGGTGGCGATGAGGTCCAGACAGATCCGCCCGGTGTCGAACCGCAGCTCGTACGGGCCGGTGGCCGTACCCAGTGCCATGTTCCTGTCACCGCCTAGGGCTTGCCCGCGGGGGCGCGGGCCGGAAGGGGAGCAGGGGGACCGCGAGCGGACCGCGCACGGGCCGCTCCCTCTACAGTGCCTGCCCGCGTCCGCGCCCGGAACCCCTCGTACCGCCGGCGTGTGGACGCCTGCGCATGCGCCCGCGCGTCCGGGCCATGTCGGGTGTGCTGCCCGGCCCCTTGAATGGACGCATGACGGAAACCAACGGGGAACAGCGGTCCCGCACCGCCGCCGGAGTACTGGTCGCGGCCACGGTCGCCGCGGGCCTGATGGCCGGTACCTTCTACGTCTTCGCCTGCGCCGTGATGCCGGCGCTGGCCCGCAGCGACGACCGGGTCTACGTCGAGGTGATGCGCGACATCAACGACGTGATCCAGAACCCGGTGTTCCTGCTGGGGTTCATGGGCGCGCTGGTGCTCTCGGTCCTGGCGGGGTGGCAGGCGCGCCGGACGCCGGGCCGCTGGTGGGTCTGGGCGGGCGCGGCGGCGTACGTGCTCGCCTTCCTGGTCACCGTGGCCGGCAACATCCCCCTCAACGACGCCCTGGCCCGCCCCGGCGACCCCGCGGCGCTGCGGGAGCGGTTCGAGGATCCGTGGGTGGCCTGGAACGTCGTACGGGCCGTCCTGTCGACGGTGGCGACGGCGTGCCTGGCGGCAGGGCTGACGACCTGGGGCCGGGCGGCGCGGACCGCCGCGGCGGCGGCACGACGGCGGCCGGCGGGCGTGGCGCCCCAAGGCCCTCGGCGGGAGGCACCGCACGCGCCCCGGCGCTGACCGGAAGGCACACGCCCGGCCCGGCGACACGCAACGCCACGGCCACGCGACGACGGAAGCCGACACGCAGCACTCCCCCGAGCCCGAGCCCGCACCCGCACCCGCACCCGCACCCGCACCCGCACCCGCACCCGCAGACACCACACGCCTCCGGCACCGGCCGGAAGAACCGCCCGCACGCCCGCACCGGGCACGCGGGCGGCTCGCTGTGCGGCGCGCCCCGGAACGTGGGGCGCCCGCGGGACCGCGACTCGGCCGGGGTGCCGCAACGCACCCCGGCCGGTGGTCAGTCCGTGTACTTGGCGTCCGAGGCCGGGTCCAGGGCGAGGCGGTAGCCGCGTTTCACCACCGTCTGGATCAGCTTCGGGGCGCCGAGGGACGTGCGCAGGCGGGCCATGGCCGTCTCGACGGCGTGCTCGTCGCGGCCGGTGCCCGGCAGGGCGCGCAGCAGCTCCGCGCGGGGCACGACCCAGCCGGGCCGCCGGGCGAGGGTGCGCAGCAGGGACATGCCGGCGGGCGGCACGGCCCGCAGCTCCCCGTCGACGAGCACCGCGTGCCCGCGGATCTCCAGCCGGTGCCCGGCGACGGGCAGGGCACGGGCGCGGGCGGGCAGTTCCTGGCACAGCAGTTGGACCAGCGGCCCGAGCCGGAAGCGTTCGGGCTGGACCGTGGGGACACCCCGTGCCTGGAGCGGCACCGCGGTGACCGGTCCGACGCAGGCGGGCAGCACGTCCTGGCCGAACGCGGCGAGCAGCTCCGCCAGCATGCCCCGCTTCCCGGCCCGCTCCAGCAGGGACACCGCGGCGGGCGCGCTGGTGAAGGTCACGGCGTCCACGCCCCGCGTCACGGCGGCGTCCAGCAGCCGGTCCACGGGCGCGAGGTCCTCCGGGGGCAGCCACCGGTACACGGGCACCCCCAGCACCTCGGCGCCGCCCTCCCGCAGCGCCTCCACGAACCCGGGCAGCGGCTCCCCGTGCAGTTGAACGGCGATCCGGCGGCCCGCCACGCCCTGCTCCAGGAGCCGGTCGAGGACCTCGGCCATGGACTCCGAGGCCGGGGACCACCGTTCCGTCAGTCCGGCCGCCCGCACCGCGCCCTTGACCTTGGGCCCGCGCGCCAGCAGCTCCACCGTGCGCAGCCGCTCCAGCAGCGCGTCACCGAGCCCCCAGCCGTCGGCGGCCTCGACCCAGCCCCGGAACCCGATGGCGGTGGTGGCGACGACGACGTCCGGGGCCCGGTCGACGATCCGCTCGGTCGCGGCCATCAGCTCGCTGTCGTCGGCGAGCGGCACGATCCGCAGCGCCGGGGCGTGCAGGACGACGGCACCGCGCCGCTGGAGCAGCGCGCCCAGTTCGTCGGCCCGGCGGGCGGCGGTCACGCCCACGGTGAACCCGGCCAGCGGGCCGTGCTCGCGCCGCTGCCCCTCGTCGCCCACGTCGCTCAGGTCGTCCATCGCTCGCCGCGCTCCGTTCCGTTCACACCCACGTGCACCGTCACGTGGCGACCGAGCCTGCCAACTCCGCGTGACGGGCTCGGTTCCGCCTCGTGTCACCAGTGTTACGTCATACCTCGGCCCGGCTGAGCCCGGCCTCGGCCCGTGCCGGGCCCGCGGTGGCCTCCGGCGCCCGTACGGCGGGACGGCGAAGGTATACCGCCCAGGTGAGGGCGAGGCAGACGGCGTAGAAGGCGAGGAAGGCGACGAAGGCGCCGGTGCCCGTGCCGGAGGAGAGGAAGGACTGCCGGAAGGCGAGGTTGACGCCGACGCCGCCGAGCGCGCCCACCGCGCCGATCAGCCCCATCGAGGCCCCGGAGAGCCGCCGCCCGTACGCCACGGCCGCCTCGCCCTCCAGCCCCCGGGCCAGCGCCTTGTTCTGGAAGATGCCGGGGATCATCTTGAACGTCGACCCGTTGCCCAGCCCGCTGAGCACGAACAGCACCACGAACACGGCCACGAACAGGGCCAGCGACTCGGCCGCGCTCGCCGCGACGAGTACGGCCGTGGCGGCGGCCATGGCGACGAAGTTCCACACGGTGATCCGCGCACCGCCGTACCGGTCGGCGAGCCTGCCGCCCACCGGCCGGACCAGGGAGCCGAGCAGCGGTCCGATGAAGGTCAGGTACGCCGCCTGGAGCGGCGTCCGGCCGAACTGGCTCTGGAGCACCTGCCCGAAGGCGAAGCTGTAGCCGATGAAGGAGCCGAACGTGCCGATGTACAGCACGGACATGATCCAGGTGTGGGCGTCCCGCGCGGCGTCCTTGGCGGCGCCGGTGTCGTTCCTGACGGAGGCGAGGTTGTCCATCCGGCCGGCGGCGAGCACCGCGGCCAGGAGGATCAGCGGGATGTAGACGCCGAGCAGGACCCGGGGCCCGCCGCCCGCCCCGATGATCGCGAGCGCGGCCAGCTGGATGACCGGCACGCCGATGTTGCCGCCCCCGGCGTTGAGCCCGAGCGCCCAGCCCTTCTGCCGCAGCGGGAAGAACGCGTTGATGTTGGTCATGGAGGAGGCGAAGTTGCCGCCGCCGATGCCGGCCAGCAGCCCGACCAGCAGGAAGGTCGGGAAGGAGGTGCCCGGCTCCATCACGGCGAAGGCCGCGACCGTCGGCACGAGCAGCAGCCCGGCGGAGACGACCGTCCAGTTGCGCCCGCCGAAGACGGCCACGGCGAAGGTGTACGGCACCCGCACCACCGCGCCGACGAGCGTCACCAGGGACGTCAGCAGGAACTTGTCGGCCGGTGTCAGCCCGTACTCCGGGCCCATGAAGAGCACCAGCACGGACCACATCGTCCAGACGGAGAACCCGATGTGCTCGGAGAGGACGGAGAAGAACAGGTTCCGCCGGGCGGTCCGCTCCCCCGTCTCCCGCCAGAAGGTCTCGTCCTCCGGATCCCAGTGCGCGATCCAGCGGCCGCCAGGGACTGTCATGACGCCTCCACGGTGCTCCACAGCTCGATGGCGCCGACGCTAGGAGGGGCGCGTTTCGGTCCGGTGGGGCTGTGGATGACCGGGAGGGAACGTTGCTCTCACCCGGCACGGCCGCGGGATGAGAGGTCGCGCTCAGCCCTGCGGGGGCTGGGGCTGCCAGTGCGGGTTCTGCTGCGGGTAGCCCTGCGGCGGGTACGGCTGCTGCGCGGGGGCCTGCGGCGGGTACGGCTGCTGTGCCTGCGGCTGCGGGGGCGCGTAGGGCTGCGGCGGCTGGGCGTACGGCTGCTGCGGGGCCTGCTGCGGGTAGCCGTACGGCTGCTGCTGCGGCGGCCGGGGGGCGTACGGGCCGGGGGCGGGCTGTCCGTAGCCGCCGGGAGCGGCGGCGCCGAAGGGGTTCCCGTGCCCCGGCAGGTGCCCGCCGGGCGGCAGGTACCGCACCCGCCCGGTCTCGTCGGCCATCGGCACGAACCCTGCGGCCTGCAGCCGGGCCGCGAACTTGGCGTTGCGCTTGCGGGTGACGAGGAAGCCGATGCCCAGGGCCGCCATGAGGACCAGCCAGATGATCCCGGAGATGACGAAGTCGTCGGACGAGCCGCCCTGGCGGTAGGCGAGGACCACGCACGCGACGGTGGCGCCGAGCGCGCCGTAGCCCATGTTCTTCTGGGCGTTCTTGCCGGTGAGGTCGAAGTTGATGCGCGCCTTGAGGAGTTCGAAGGCGTCCGGCACGAGCGGCGGCAGGGACACCCCGTCGCCCGCGTTCGGGTACTGCGCCCAGTTCTGCGCGGCCCGGGTGCGGGCCTGCGGGCCGGGGTCGGGGACCAGCAGCATGGTGAGCGCCGCGTTGTTCCCGCCGGTCTGGCGCACGTCGGCGTACTCGTACCCGAACTGCTGGGCGACGAAGGCGAGCTTGGCGAGCTTCTTCACGGACGACATCCGGCTGGTGAGCTGGACCGGCTCCCCGCTCCCCATCAGCTGCAGCATCTTCTGCGTCTGCCGCTTGCTCATCCCACCGCTCCCCCTGCCCGGCTCACGCCACCCTGGCCACTCCCGCAACCGGGGCAGTCTCCCACGGCGCGGGGACGGGCGTCAGCCCCGGTGCGACGCCCCCGTCCCGGACCGGCGCCCCGCGGAGCGCTTGGCGCCGTTCGGCCAGAGCCTCGGCCTCCGCTTCGCGGCGAGGTCCTCGACCCAGCCGACCGCCAGGATCGCCAGGCCGATGAGGGGCCACACGAGGGAGAACATCCAGAGCGTGTACGAGCCGTCGAGGGCGCCGACCGCGCGCTCGCTCTGCATGAAGGGGAGCTTGTAGAACAGGTCGATGATCGGGACCGTCGCCATGATCAGCAGGTTGTGCCACAGGTAGATGGTGACGGCGCGGTTGTTGGAGAGGGTGATCAGCCGGTCCCAGTTGGCCAGCCGGCCGGGCAGCTCCCGCCACGACGGGGAGTACTGCAGCAGGATCACGACGAAGCCGAAGGACCAGGTGGCCTGGGCGAGCGGGATGTCGTTGAGGTCCCAGCCGTCGGGGCCCAGATGGCCCGACGCCCACCACAGGCCGAAGGCCATCACCAGGGACGCGCAGGAGACCGAGACGTACCGCGGGATCTGCTTGAGCAGGCCCTCGTGGTGGGCGAAGCCCAGCACCCAGCAGCTCCCGTAGACCGCGAAGTCGGTGAGGGCGAGGCCGGTTTCGCCGGGGACGGTCACCAGGCCCGTGCCGACGACCGCCGTCAGGCCGAGCGGCGCGAGCAGCGTCGGCCAGGGAGCCCTGCGGAACAGCCAGAGCAGCAGGGGGGAGGCGATGACGAACCAGAGGTAGGCGCGCAGGTACCACAGGGGACCGGCGGCCTGCACGGCCCAGGTGTCCTCCAGCAGTCCGGACGGGGAGCCGACGTGCCAGGGATAGGGCGGGGCGCCGATCGGGACGATGTAGTTGAACAGCTCGATCAGGCCCCAGGTGCCGCCGCGGTCCGGATCGTCGGACGGGTTCCAGCCGTTCACGAACATCATCGTCAGCGCGACCGCCGCGAAGGCCCACATCGGCGGCAGGAGACGGCGTATGCGCCCGCGGATCACGCTCATCGCCGGGCGCTTGAGCGAACGCGCCATCAGCGATCCCGCCAGCGCGAACATCACGCCCATCGACGGGAACAGCACCGACAGCCAGGCCCAGCCGAAGAGGTGGTAGACCACGACACGGACCAGGGCGATCGAGCGCAGCAGGTCGAGGTACCGGTCGCGGCCCGGCTTCCCGCCGGACGGGGCGGGGTCCGGCGCGGGCGGCGTGGTGCGCTGCCGCGGGACCGCGTACGGCATCCCCGCGGTCGCGTCCGGGACCCCCGCGTGCGCGGGGTCGTGCGGGTGGACCGGTTCCGGGCTCATACCCGTACCGGTGGTGTGTCCGTGCGTCATGCCACGGGCCTCCGATCGGCGTTGCCGCGCCCACGCTGCTGCGGCACGGAGCCGCCGGGCGCCCCGACGACGCCGGTGCGCCGCAGCTTCTGCCAGCGCAGACGACCGCCGGTGAGCGCGGTGATCCAGGACTGGAGCAGGACGACGTACATGAGTTGGCGGTAGAGGATCTGCTGCAGCGGCAGCGAGATCAGGTGGGTCATGCGTTCCCGGTCGAGCCGGAAGGCGTACGCCGCGCAGACCGCCTGGATGGCGAGGACGCCGAGCCAGGCCACGATCGTCTTCTCGGTGGGGCCGAAGACGATGCCGTAGAGCAGGAAGACGTCGATCAGCGGGGCCAGCAGCGGGGCCAGGACCATGAAGAGCGAGACGAAGGGCAGGCCCACGCGGCCGAAGCGGCCCGAGGGACCCTTCTCGATCACCGCGCGGCGGTGCTTCCAGATGGCCTGCATCGTGCCGTACGACCACCGGTAGCGCTGGGACCACAGCTGCTGGACGGTCTCCGGGGCCTCGGTCCAGGCGCGGGCGTTCTCGGCGTAGACGACCCGCCAGCCGGCCCGGTGCAGCGCCATGGTGACGTCGGTGTCCTCGGCGAGCGTGTCGTCGCTCATGCCGCCGATGGGCTCCAGGGCGGAGCGGCGGAAGGCGCCGACGGCGCCCGGGATGGTCGGCATGCAGCCGAGGACGTCGTACATCCGGCGGTCCAGGTTGAAGCCCATCACGTACTCGATGTGCTGCCAGGCGCCGATGAGGCTGTCCTTGTTGCCGACCTTCGCGTTGCCCGCCACCGCGCCCACCTTCGGGTCGCCGAAGGGCTGGACGAGTTCGCGGACGGTGGAGGGTTCGAAGACGGTGTCGCCGTCCATCATCACGACGATGTCGTGACGGGCGTTGGCCAGGCCCCGGTTGAGCGCGGCCGGCTTGCCCGCGTTGAGCTGGCGTATCACCCGCACGCCCGGCAGAGCGAGGCTCTCCACGATCCGTGCGGTGCCGTCGCTGGAGCCGTCGTCGATGACGATGACCTCGACCGGGTGGTCGCTGGCCACCAGCGAACGGACCGTGTTCTCGATGCACTTGGCCTCGTTGTACGCCGGGACCAGCACCGTCACCGGTTCGGTGACCGCCGGGCCCCAGCGGAAGCGTCTGCGGCGCACCCGGCGGGCGTGGACGCCGGACAGCAGGAGCATCAGGACGAACCGCCCGATGACCAGGGTGCCGATGATCGCCAGGCCCACCACCAGGACGTCGGTGAGCTTCTCCGAGGCCTGGACCAGGAAGACCCAGGCCTTGCCCTTCCACAGTTCGGCGCCGGTCACCGGGGTCATGGCGCTGGGCGCGTCCAGGGCCTCGGTGAGGTTGTCGAACGTGTAGCCCTTCTCCTTCAGGTCGGGCAGGAACCGGTCCAGGGCCTGCACGGTCTGGTGGCGGTCGCCGCCGGAGTCGTGCATCAGGACGATGGCGCCCTTGCCGCCGTGCGGCGTGGCCCGGCGGATGATCTCGTCGACGCCGGGCTTCTTCCAGTCCTCGCTGTCGGTGTTGTTGACGACGGTGAGGTAGCCGCGGCCGCCTATGTACTGGGTGACCGGCCAGGACTTGTTGTCCATGGCGTCGGCGAAGGAGGAGTACGGCGGACGGAACAGCGAGGTCCGCACACCGGCCGCGCCGGTCAGCGCGAGCTGGTTCTGCGACAGCTCCCAGTCGATGCGCTTGGTGGACTGGTAGGACAGGTCGGGGTGGTTGAAGGTGTGCAGTCCCACCTCGTGGCCCTCGTCGACCATGCGCTCGACCAGGTCGGGGTAGCGGGAGGCCATGGTGCCGGTGACGAAGAAGACGGCGTGCGCGTCGTGCTTCTTCAGCACGTCCAGGACCCGCGGCGTCCAGGTCGGGTCCGGACCGTCGTCGAAGGTGAGGACGAGCCGGTGGTCGGGCACGCTGAGGCTCTCGGTGCGGCCGGCGCGCGTGTCGATGACCGGACCGCCCTCGAGGATCTTCTCGGGCACGTCGGTGGTGGCGGCGGGCGGCTGGACGCGGTGGTCGGCGAGGATCTCGCTGTGCACGTAGCCGCGCAGCATGAGCATCGCCACCAGGGCGACCAGGACGAGCAGCGGAAGCAGCAGGCGCAACGGCAGGCGACGGCGAGAGCCCTCACGGGCGCTGCGCGCGGCCCCGTGACGGCGGGTGCGGGATGCCATCAGAGGGTGTTCTCCGGGGACAGGGAAAGGGAGGCGGAAGAGTCGGAGGAGGAGGACGCGGCGGTGCCCGCCGGACCGGCGACCACGACGGGTGCGCCGGCCGGACCGGCGACGGGGTCCGGGCCGCCCGCGCCGTTGGGGTTGGTGCCGCCCTCACCCGGGTCGGTGCCCGTGCTGGGGCCGTCGGTGGGTCCGGTCGGCTCGGCGGGGGTGTCGCCGCCGCCCGCCGGGGTCGACGGGTCCGTGACGGGGGGCGTCGACGCCTGCGTCGACTGGGCCGGGTCGGGGCCGGTCACGCCCGACCCGCCCGGGTTCCCGCCGGCACCGGACGCCGAGGACTGCGGGCCGCTGCTCGTGCCGGGCTGCCGTGCGGTGCCGTCGACGACGCCGGACCCACCGGAGGCGGGTGCCTGGCCCCCGGGCTCGGTCGCCGTGCCGGTGCCGGCCGAGGGGCTGGTCTGCGGAGCGGTGCCGCCGGTGCCGGAGGGCTGCGCAGGCTGCGAGGGCAGCGGGGTGGTGTCGACCTGTCCGGCCGGTGCGCCCTCCTCCTGGCCCGGTACGGGCATCCAGGGCGCGTCGGAGTTGCCGGAGAGCAGTGTGGAGACGATGACGACGGCGTAGACCGCGCAGGCGATGCCGACGAGGATGCCGAGGCGGCGGTAGAGGCGGCTGCGGCGGCCCGAGGCGTCGACGAAGACGGGGCCTTCCGACGGTTCCGCGCGGCTCTTGCGGTGCCCGCGCTCGGCGCGCAGGAGTTGGCCCTCGCCGAGCTGGACGGCGTCGAGCTGGACCGTGACCTCGTGCGGGTCGTGGGTGTGATCGGCGGCACCCGCGCCGGCGCCTTCTTCGCCCTCCGCGTCCGGCAGTTCCTGCCAGGGGTCGCGGAGCACGGCGGTGGCGGGGCCGGGCGGGGGTGCGGTCGCGGGGGAGGGCGAGGCCGCGGGGAAGCCCCGGGTGGGACCGGCCGACGGGAGGACGTCCGTCCGGTCGGGATCCGAGTGGACGCCCTGGACCGAACCCGACGCCGGAGCGGCATACGGGGCCCTGTCGAAGGCGGCGGCCCTCGGGGCGGCGGGGCCGGTCACGGGCGAGGCTGCGGGGAAGGCGCGGGTGGGACCGGCCGACGGGAGGACGTCCGTCCGGTCGGGATCCGAGTGGGTGCCGTGGGCGGGACCCGACGCCGGGGCGTACGGGGCCCTGTCGAAGGCGGCGGCCCTCGGGGTGGCGGCGTCCGGGGCGTGGTGCGGGGCGGCGTTTCCGGGGTTCGTCCCGGACGGGCTGGTGGTGCCCCAGGTTATGCGGCCCGGGGCCGACGGGTCCGGGCCCGCAACTCGGCGGCGGTGGCCGCCTATTCGGGCACCCGGGATCTGCGTCCGGTCGGCCGCGGGGCCCGCGCCGGCGTGCGGGCTGTCGCCGGATTCCCCGAACCACCCCGGACCCGACGCGGATCCGGCGAACCCACCGGAACCGACAGAAGGGGCGGGAGGGGCATAAGGGGTGGAAGGGGTGGTGGCGGGGGCGGAATCGGGCCCGGTGTATCCGTCGGCCCCGCGGGGCTCCCGCGCGCTCACCGGGGACCCCCCGGCCGGCAGGAAGGCCCGGGCCGCCGGCAACACCTCGGTGGCGTCAGCATGTCGTCCTGCCTCCGAGAGATCACGAGCCCCGGACCCGGCCTCGGCCTCGGGCGGCCACTCCGGTTGGGCGTCTTTTTGCCAGTTCTTCACGCGCGCGCACTTCCCCCCAAGGGATACGTCCGGGCGCGCACACGACTCCGAGCACGCGTCGGCCGAACCGGCCCCCACCAGGTCCGAGCGCCCCCTGTATCACACCGTGCTCAGGCAAAGAATGTAGCGCACGCGGAGGATGTGTGGTTCCCGCGTGTCACTTGTGGACGGACATCACAGCGGCGTCGGCGGCCGGAATCCAGCTCCCGTCAGGGACTGCGAGCCAACCCTTTTCGGTCGCGACCTGGGACGCCGCCCGGCGCAGCGCGTCGAGCGCGGGGTGCACGAGCCCTTTTCGCCAGACAAGTGACACCGGCGACAGCGGCACGGGGCCGACGAGCGGGCGCACCACGGTCGAGGGCATGGCCGGAAAGCTCCGCACGGCGAGGACCGGATTGCGCGTCTTGTCCATGATGCGCTGGAACTCCTCCTCGCCGACGGCCAGCGGCACGGGGGGCGCCACACGGATGCCGCGCCCCTCGAACAGGCGGTGCGCCAGATCGGTCCACTCCGGTGTGCGCGGGTTGCCGGCCCCGGCGTACACGCTCTCCCCGGCCAGCGCGGACAGCGGCACCTCCGTCAGCCGGGCCAGCGGATGGTCCTCGGGCAGGACGACCGCCATGGGCTCGCAGCGCACCGGCTGGTGGCGGAGCCCCGCCCGCAGCACCGCGGGCAGCCCCGCGAACCGGCCGAAGGAGGCGTCGAGCCGGCCCGCGACCAGTTCACCGGCGGCGTGGGTCAGCCCGCTCTCGTAACGGGCCATCAGCTCCTGCTCGGGAGCGAGCGAACGCGCCCGTTCCAGGACGACGCGGCCGGTCGCCAGCCCCGGGGAGTTGAGGTCGACCAGCAGCGGGCGGGCCTGCCCGAAGGCGGCGAGCAGGTCGTCCTGCGCCTGGAGGACCCGGCGGGCGTAGGGCAGCAGCCGCTCGCCGTCGGCCGTCGGCGTCACCTGCCGGGTGGTGCGGACGAACAGCTCGGCTCCCAACTCCCGCTCCAGGCGCCGCACATCCCTGCTGAGCGCCTGCTGGGCGACGTAGAGACGGGCGGCGGCTCGGGTGAAGTGCAGCTCCTCGGCGACGGCGACGAACGCGCGCAGGAGGCGGGGGTCGAGGTGGGTGGGTGCGGACACCCGGTGAATTTACAACGGGGCTGCGTGAATGGCCACGGAGAAGGTGTTGGACCCCGTGATCGCCCCGGGGCGACGGTGGTCCCATGCCGCAACCGACCCCCGCGCGCCGCTCCCGCCCGGCTCCGCCCGCCCCCTTCCTGGCCGTCACCGCCGACACCGTGGTCGCGGCCGACTTCCGCCCCCGCACCCGGCACCGGCCGCCGGGCCCCTACCGGCGCCTCCTGTCCACGCCCGGCGCCCGGGGCTTCACCGCCGGGAACCTGATCGCCCGGCTGCCGCAGGGCATGTTCAGCGTGAGCGCGGTCGTGATGATCGCCGGCACCCGCGGTTCGTACGCCCTCGCCGGCGCCGTCACCGCGACGGGACTGGCGGCCACGGCGCTGGTCGCCCCGTGGACCGCACGGCTCGTGGACCGGTTCGGCCAGGCCCGGGTGGCCGTGCCCGCCGCCCTGTTCGCCGCGCTGGGCTCCGTCGCCCTGCTGCTGTGCGTGCGGTACGGGGCGCCCGCCTGGACCCTGTTCGCCGCGTACGCCGCCACCGCGACGACACCCAACACCGGCGGCATGGCCCGTGCCCGCTGGGCGTACCTGCTGGAGGGGGACGCCGACGCGCTGCACACCGCGAACTCCTTCGAGCAGGCCACGGACGAGCTGTGCTACATGCTCGGCCCGGTCCTCGCGGCGCTCCTGTGCACGGCGCTGTTCCCCGAGGCGGGCACGCTCGTGGCCGTGGTGCTGCTGGTGAGCGGCATGCTGCTGTTCGCCGCCCAGCGTGCGACCGAGCCCCCGGCCCGCCCGCGCCCGACGGCCAAGGCGCCCTTCCGGGTCCCGGGCATCCCGCCGCTGCTGGTGGTGTGCCTGGCGATGGGCGGGATCTTCGGCTCGATGGAGGTCGTGACGATCGCGTTCGCGGACGCGGAGGGCCACCGCGCGGCGGCCGGTGCGGTCCTCGCCCTCCAGGCGGCCGGTTCCTGCGCGGCGGGCCTGCTCTACGGCGCGCTCAAGCCGGCCGGTCCGGCCGAGCGCCGCCTGCCGTGGTGCGTGGCCGCGATGACGGCCCTGCTGGTCCTGCCCCTGCTCGCGGCCTCCCTCGGCGGCTCGCTGCCCCTGCTCGCGCTCACGCTGCTGATCGGCGGCATGGCGACGGCGCCGACGATGGTGACCACGATGACCCTGGTCCAGCACCGCACCCCGGAGGGCCGGCTGAACGAGGGCATGACCCTCGCGGTGACCGGCCTGCTCGGCGGCATCGCCTGCGGCAGCGCGGCGGGCGGCTGGACGGTGGAGCACGTCTCCCCCACCGCCGCCTACGGCATTCCGGTCACGGCGGCGGCACTGGCCCTGCTCCTCGCCCTGCTTCCCACGCGCCAGTCCGCTTGAACGCGGAAACCCCCTGGGGCCACCGGAAGTGTGTCCGGCGACCCCAGGGGGTCCTGGGAATGTGGAGATGGCGGGAATCGAACCCGCGTCCAACGGTGCGGAACCAGGGCTTCTCCGTGTGCAGTCCGCTTCGCTTTTCTCGGCCCCGGAGATCACGCGGACAAGTCTCCGACGGGCTCAGTCACTGTTTGGTTTCCCTCTTCACCCCGTGACCGGGATCAAGGTTTAGTCCCCTAGCTGATGCCAGGATCCGGGTCGGGAACAGCCCCGGGCTGACACTCCCTTAATAGGAGGCTCGCTCTGCTACCTGAGATCAGGCAGCGAGGGCGAAGGCCTGCTGGGAGGAATCGCGCTTGGTGTTGGCGATTATTTTTTTCGGCCTGTGGTTTACGAGATCATGGCCGCTTCCTCGACACGCTTCCCCTGCTTCGACAGCCGCTGTCGAAACCGATCATCCCCATGTTGATTTTTCAAACCCTCCGAAGAGGGCGCGCACCCGCTGTGAGGTGCAGGTGCCATCGTACGTGACCAACACGCACGCGTGCCAGCCTATTCCCGCGCCTCAGGCCCGCTGCTTGCGCCGGATCGCCGAGATCGTCCGCTCCGCCTCGCGCCGGTCCTGCTTCTCCCGGAGGGTCTGCCGCTTGTCGTACTCCTTCTTGCCGCGTGCCAGCGCGATCTCGACCTTGGCCCGGCCGTCCTTGAAGTAGAGCGCCAGGGGCACGATCGTGTGACCGGTCTCCTGGGACTTCGACTCCAGCTTGTCGATCTCCACGCGGTGCAGCAGCAGCTTCCGCTTGCGCCGTGCGCTGTGGTTGGTCCAGGTGCCCTGGCTGTACTCCGGCACGTGCACGTTGTGCAGCCACGCCTCGTGTCCGTCCAGCTGCACGAAGCCGTCCACCAGTGAGGCCCGCCCCTGGCGCAGCGACTTCACCTCGGTACCGGACAGCACGAGGCCGGCCTCGTAGGTGTCGAGGATCTGGTAGTCGTGCCGCGCCTTCTTGTTCTGCGCGATCAGCTTGCGCCCTTTTTCCTTAGCCATAGTGCGGTCCATTTTGGCACTACGGAGGGGCCTGGCGGAAAGCCGATTACGCGGGGCCGTCCGCCTCGCGCCCCAGGCCGCTCAGCACGGTCCGGGCCCGTTCCAGGGCGGCCGGGTCGGCCGGATCGACCTCCAGGTCGGGCGTGATGCCCCTGCCGTCGACGCCGCGGCCGGAGGGGGTGCGGTAATGGCCGACGGTCAGCTCGGCCACGGAGCCGTCGGGCAGCCGGCTCGGCATCTGCACCGAGCCCTTGCCGAAGGTGCGGGAGCCCAGGACGACCGCCCGGCCGCGGTCCTGGAGTGCCCCGGTGAGAAGCTCGGCCGCGCTCATCGTGCCGCCGTCGACGAGCGCGACCAGGGGCCTGGCGGTGTCGCCGCCGGGTTCGGCGTGCAGGGCCCGCTGGTCGCCGTCGACGTCGTACGTGGCGACCAGGCCGCCGTCGAGGAAGGCGGAGGCAGCGGTGACGGCCTCCGCGACCAGGCCGCCGGAGTTGCCGCGCAGGTCGAGGACGACCCCGGCGCCAGGGGGCACGCGGGCCGCGGCCTCGCGCACCTGCGTGCCGACGCCCTTGGTGAAGGAGGTCACCTTGACGACGGTGAGGCCGCCGGCGAGCGTGCGGACGGTCACGGGGTCCGTGGACAGCCGGGCGCGCCGGACGGTCTCGGTCCACGCGCGCGTGCCGCGCTCCAGGCCCAGCCGGACGGCGGTGCCGGCGGGCTCGTGCTCGCCGTCGCCGCGGAGTATGGCGACGACCTCGGTGACGGGCCGCCCGTCGACCCGCGCGCCGTCGACGCTGCGCAGCCGGTCGCCCTCGCGGATCCCGGCGTCGGCGGCGGGCGAGCCGGAGCGCACCCGGGTCACCTCGATCCGGCCGTCCCGTTCGCGGCGCGCGGAGAGCCCGACGCCGGTGTACTGGCCGTCGAGGGCGTCCTCCAACTCCTCGTACTCGCCCTGGGAGTAGATGGCGCCCCAGCGGTCGCCGCTGCGGCTGACCGCGCGTTCGGCGGCCTCCACGGGGGACTTGCCGTCGGCCATGGCCTCGGCCGCCGCGCGGGCGACGTCGTCCCGGCGGGCCTGCTGACCGGCCTGGGCGGTCGAACGGGCCGTTCCGGGGTCGGACTTGCGGTCCGTCCCGGGGAGCGAGCCGGTGGCCGCGCCCGCGACGAGCACGCTGGCGAACACCAAGGTCAGGGCGGTCCCGTGGCGTGCGCGACGGGGCTGACAGAACAGGGCACGACCTGACATGCCGGTGAGTCTAGGACAACGCACAGGGGTCGTACGGTCGCTCGACCGTACGACCCCCTTGGCATGTGTCACACCTTCAGGTACTTGCGCAACGCGAAGAACGCCGCCAACGCGGGCATCAGCAGGCTCACGGCCAGGATGAGCGGCAGCTTCGTCAGGACGGCGTCCCAGCCGATGAAGTTGATCAGGTTCAGCTTCTCGGACAGGGCGAGTCCGTGGTCGATGATGAAGTACCTGGCGATCACCAGGAATCCGCAGGCCACACCACCGCCGATCAGACCGGCGACCGCCGCCTCCATGATGAACGGCGCCTGGATGTAGAAGCCGGAGGCGCCCACGAGACGCATGATGCCGGTCTCGCGGCGCCGGCTGAACGCCGAGACGCGCACGGTGTTGACGATCAGCATCAGGGCGACGACGAGCATCAGGGCCATCACCGCGCGGGCCGCCCAGTTCATGCCGTTGAGGAGACCGAAGAGGTTGTCCAGGATGCCCTTCTGGTCCTGCACGGACTGCACGCCCTCACGGCCGTCGAAGGCGGTCGCGATGACCTGGTACTTCTCCGGGTCCTTCAGCTTGATCCGGTACGACTCCTGCATCTGGTCCGGGGTGAGGGAGCTGGCCAGCGGCGAGTCGCCGAACTGCTCCTTGTAGTGCTTGTACGCCTCGTCCTGCGACTCGTACGTCACCTTCTCGACGACGGCCATCTCGTCGAGGTCGGCCATGATCTGCTTCTTCTGGTCCTCGGTCACCGCGCCCTTGGCGCAGTTGGGGTCGGACTCGGCATCGCTCTTGTTGCAGAGGAAGACCGAGACGTTGACCTTGTCGTACCAGTAGCCCTTCATGGTGCTGACCTGGTCGCTCATCAGCAGCGAACCGCCGAACAGGGCCAGGGACAGGGCGACCGAGACGATGACCGCGAAGGTCATCGTGAGATTGCGGCGAAGACCGACACCGATCTCCGAGACTACGAACTGGGCGCGCATGGCGTCTCGTTAAGCCTTTCGTTCCTCGTCGTCAGTGCTGGTAGCCGTAGACACCGCGTGCCTGGTCCCGGACGAGGCGGCCCTTCTCCAGCTCGATGACGCGCTTGCGCATCTGGTCCACGATGTTCTGGTCGTGCGTGGCCATCACCACGGTGGTGCCCGTCCGGTTGATCCGGTCGAGCAGCTTCATGATGCCGACGGAGGTCTGCGGGTCCAGGTTGCCCGTGGGCTCGTCCGCGATCAGCAGCTTGGGCCGGTTGACGAAGGCGCGGGCGATGGCGACGCGCTGCTGCTCACCGCCGGACAGCTCGCCGGGCCTGCGGTCCTCCTTGCCGCCGAGTCCGACGAGGTCGAGCACCTGCGGCACGGACTTGCGGATCTCGCCGCGGGACTTGCCGATGACCTCCTGGGCGAAGGCGACGTTCTCGCCGACCGTCTTGTTCGGCAGCAGGCGGAAGTCCTGGAAGACCGTCCCCAACTGGCGCCGCATCTGCGGCACCTTCCAGTTGGACAGACGGGAGAGGTCCTTGCCCAGCACGTGCACCTGTCCGTGGCTGCACCGCTCCTCGCGGAGGATCAGCCGCAGGAAGGTGGACTTTCCCGAGCCGGAGGATCCCACGAGGAAGACGAATTCGCCCTTCTCGACCTCCAGGGAGACATCCCTGAGGGCTGGGTGGCTCTGTTTGGGGTAGACCTTGGAGACGTTGTCGAATCGGATCACGGATGCACCACGGGTCGCCGGGGGTAGATGTGCGTGACCATACGCGAACCGGGGAGCCGACCGCAGTCACCGGTCGGGGTTGCGTATCAGTTGCGCGTTTTGTCCCCACGCCAGGGCGCGCAGGGCCCCGCGGAACCTGGCACAGTGGAAGGGGAACGTTCGTACCGTCGCGGGCGTTGTCACAGACAGAGCCGGTGGCAAGGAGGGCGAGCGCATGACGTACGACCGGTTGGTGTGCGCGAACTGCGCGGCGCCCGTGAGCGAGGGCCGGTGCCCGGTGTGCCGGGCCAACCGCGAGCGGCTGCAGCAGGAGAGCAATCCCTTCTCGGGACTGAACCCGATGGCGCTGATCGCGCTGCTGGCGGTGCTGGTCGCCGCCGTGGCGCTGCTGGCCCAGCAGACCGTCTGACGCCCCTGGAGCGGCCCCCGGGGCCCCAAGGGCCCGGGCACGACACGGACCCGCAGAGCACGGAAGGGGCCCGGGCGGTGAAGCTCCGGGCCCCTTCCCCTGCGTGCGCGGTGCGTACGCGGGCGGCTACCGTCAGGCAGCAGCCCCGCCGCGGCCGTTCATCAGGCGCGGCAGGAAGCGGAAGCCGATGCCGCCGGCGATCATCGTCGCGGCGCCGACCAGCAGGAACGTGGTCTCCGCGGCGCCGGTCTCGGCGAGCTCCTTGCCGTTGCCCTGGGCGGCGGCGTCGGAGGAGGCCGGGGCCTCCTCGCCGGTGTCCGTCAGGGCGGAGGAACCCTGGTTCTGGGCGACGTTGTCGTTGCCACCGCCGTCGGGGGAGGTGTTGTCGTTGCCACCGGCGCCGTTGCCGTGGCCGTTGCCGTTGCCGTGGCCGTTCCCGTTACCCGGGTTGCTCGGGCTCGTGGGGTCGGTGGTGCCCGGGTCGGTCGGGCTCGTCGGGTCCGTGGGGTCCGTCGGGTCCGTGGGGTCCGTCGGATCGGTCGGGTCCGTGGGGTCCGTGGGGTCCGTCGGATCGGTCGGGTCCGTGGGGTCCGTCGGGTCCGTCGGATCGGTCGGGTCCGTGGGGTCCGTCGGATCGGTCGGGTCCGTCGGGTCCGGCGTCTCGCACTCCGGACCGGTGCCGATGTCGCACGGGTCGGGATCGTCGTCGTCGCCCTGGACGCTCAGGCCGAGGCCGAGGCCGCTCTCGCTGGAGTTCGCGCTGACGCCGATCTCGAGCGCCGAGGCGGCACCCGCCGCGGTCAGCGAGGCGCCGGCCGCGATCACGGCGCCGGCCGCGATGCGCGCGACACGGATGCGCGTCTTCTTCGTCATGTAGTTGCTACCCCCAGTAGCCGATTAGTCGGTGAGGCCGCACTCGGGGGCCGTGATCGACGGGGGGCGGCTGCATGTGCTCAAGCCCCCCGGTTCACATGCGCCCCAGAAATACGCATGCCGAGCCTCACCATTCCGAATGTTCAAAGCATCGTCAAGGTCATTGCGTACGCGATGTCCAGGTACGGGACGTATGCCGGACACAATGGGTGTGAGTGTGATGCAAAACCCAGACATCACCGGCGAACAGCGGGCAGACAAAAGGCAACTGCCGCCCGGGAGGCGGCAGTTGCCTTGTCGACAAAGCGGTGCTTCCGCTTCGCTCTACTTCTCCCGCTGCTTGCGCCAGCGAATGCCGGCCTCGAGGAAACCGTCGATCTCGCCGTTGAACACGGCCTCGGGGTTGCCCACTTCGTGCTCCGTGCGCAGGTCCTTGACCATCTGGTACGGGTGCAGCACGTATGAACGCATCTGGTTGCCCCAGGAGTTGCCCCCGTCGCCCTTGAGGGCGTCCATCTTGGCCTGCTCCTCCTGGCGGCGCCGCTCCAGGAGCTTGGCCTGGAGGACGTTCATGGCGGTGGCCTTGTTCTGGATCTGGGAGCGCTCGTTCTGGCAGGAGACGACGATGCCGGTGGGGATGTGGGTCAGGCGCACCGCCGAGTCGGTGGTGTTGACGCCCTGGCCGCCGGGGCCGGAGGACCGGTACACGTCCACGCGCAGCTCGGACTCGTCGATCTCGATGTGGTCGGTCTGCTCGACCACGGGGAGGATCTCGACGCCCGCGAAGGAGGTCTGGCGGCGCCCCTGGTTGTCGAAGGGCGAGATGCGCACCAGACGGTGGGTGCCCTGCTCGACGGAGAGGGTGCCGTAGGCGTACGGCGACTGCACGGCGAAGGTGGTCGACTTGATGCCGGCCTCCTCCGCGTACGACGTCTCGTAGACCTCGGTCTTGTAGCCGTGCTGCTCGGCCCAGCGCAGGTACATGCGCTGGAGCTTCTCGGCGAAGTCGGCGGCGTCGACGCCACCCGCCTCGGCGCGGATGTTGACGAGCGCCTCACGCGCGTCGTACTCGCCCGAGAGCAGGGTGCGGACCTCCATCTCGTCCAGCGCCTTGCGGACGGCCGCCAGCTCGGACTCGGCCTCGGCACGGGTGTCCGGGTCGTCCTCCTCCTCGGCCATCTCGAAGAGCACGCCGAGATCGTCGATCCGGCCGCGCAGGGCCTCGGCCTTGCGCACCTCGGCCTGGAGGTGCGAGAGCTTGCTGGTGATCTTCTGCGCCGCCTCCGGGTCGTCCCACAGGGAGGGCGCGGCCGCCTGCTCCTCGAGCACGGCGATGTCTGCCCTCAACTTGTCGAGGTCCAGGACGGCCTCGATCGACTCCATGGTCGAGGAGAGGGACTTCAGCTCTTCGGATACATCGACGACTGCCACGCATCCAGCGTAACGGCTCCGGCCGGCGGTCCACGCCCGGCGGGGGTGCGGGGCGCGGGACCCGGCGGCAGGGGCGGCCCTCAGGGAGCGGCCGGTGCCGAGTTCCGCGTGTCGTCGGGTGCCGTGCCGTCCTCGTCACCGCCCGTGGCCAGCCACGAGCCGACGCCGATCGCCGCCACCAGGGCCACCGCGCCCGCGCCCACCGCGATCCGGCGGCGCCGGGCGGTGGCGCGGTTGCGGGCCGAGCCGGGGCGCGGAGCACCCGCCGCGCGCGGGGCGCGAGCGGTGCCGCGGGCGCCGCCGGCCAGCTCGTCGGGGGCGGGCACGCGCATCGACGTGTGGGTGTCGCGGTTGGAGTCGGCGGGCTTGGCGCCCGGCACCAGCGGCACCGCGCCCCGGCGCCGTACGGGCTCGCCGGAGGGCTCGGACGAAGCCGGGGCCTCCTCGGGGGCGTCCTCCTCGTGCCCGGCGTCGGGCTCGTCCACGTCCAGCGGGGCCATTCCGGCGAGCATCGGCAGCAGCTCGCGCAGCCGGGCGCTCAGCTCGGAGGCGCGCAGCCGGGAGGCCGGGGCCTTGGCGAGGCACTGGACGAGGAGCTGCCACAGCTCGTCCGGGATGCCGGGAAGCGGCACGACGGTCTCGGTCACGTGGCGGCGCAGCACGGCGCCGGGGTGGCCGCCGCCGAACGGCGTGAAGCCGGCGAGCAGCTCGTAGAGCACCGTGGCCAGCGCGTAGATATCGACCGCCGCGCGCGGGGGCAGGCCCTCGACGATCTCGGGGGCCAGGTAGTCGGGCGTGCCGATGATCTTCGTGGCGCGCGTGCGGCGCGGGGTGTCGATGAGCTTGGCCACCCCGAAGTCCGTCAGCAGCGCCGGGTGCGAGCCGCCGGGGCCGAGCGGGCCCTGCATGTCGAGCAGCACGTTCTCGGGCTTGACGTCGCGGTGCACGACCCCGGCGGCGTGCGCGGCGGCCAGTCCGTCGGCGACGTCGGCGACGACGGCCACCGCGGCCTCGGGCGCCAGGCGCCGCTCCCGGTCGAGGCGGGTGCGCAGGTCGGTGCCGCGGACCAGGTCCATGACCAGCGCGAGGTCGTTGCCGTCGACGACCAGGTCGCGCACCGAGACGACGTGCGGGTGCTCCAGGCCGAGCAGGGCGGTGCGCTCCTGCACGAAGCGGGAGACGAGCTCCTGGTCGGACGCCAGGTCCTCGCGCAGCAGCTTGATCGCGACGGGCCCTTCGGGACCCTCACCCAGCCACACCGTGCCGGCGCTGCCCCGCCCGAGGATCTGGTGGGCGGTGTACCGGCTGCCGATCTTCCGTGCCAAGACTGCTCCTACCGACGCGTGTTGCGCCTAAAAGTACGCGTCCCGGGAGCCGGCCTTCACGGCGGAGGCGGAAATCACCCTCCGGATGTCGACAAGTCTCCGGACTCGGGTGTTCCGGCCGGCTCAGCCGCTGCCGCCGAGGTCCCCGATCCAGCCGGTCACGGTGGTGAACCAGTCGCTGAGCTGGTCCCAGTAGCCCCTGCCCGTGCCGATCCAGTCCTGCAGCGGGCTCAGCTCCCAGATCAGCCAGCCGGCCACGAACAGGATGACGATCGTGAACAGACATCCCTTGAGGCAGCCCAGGCCCGGGATGCGCATGGGGTTGGCGCTGCGCTGCCGGGGCGGCCTGGGCTCCCGCCGGGGCTGCTGCGGCTCGGGCGCGGGCGGCGGGGCGTACCGCTGCGGCGGCTGGGGTTGCGGGGTGGCGTAGCGCTGCGGTTGCTGCTGCTGCGGGTAGCCGTAGCCGGGCTGCTGCGGCGGCGGGCCCTGGGGGGCCTGGCGCGGCTGCTGGGGCGGGCGGGCGACCTGCCGCTGGGGGCGGCGGCGCAGGGGGTCCTGGCCGGGGTCGAGGTACTGGACCTGCGTCTGCTCGTTGCGGTCGCGGGCGGCGCGCAGCTGGTTCTGCCAGGGGTGCGGGTCCTCGGGCCCGCCCTGCCCCGGGGCGCCCGGCTGCCCCGGCGGCACGGGCGGCATGACGGCGGTCGGGTCGGCCGCCCCGGTGCTCGGGAGCACGGCGGTGGGGTCGGCGGCGCCCGCCGGTCCCCCGGTGTGCGGCAGGACGCTGGTGGCGCCGTTCGGGTCGTAGGCGCCGTCGGGGGTGCCGGGGACCTGCGCCGGGGTGGGGTCGGGGGCGAGGAGCGCGCCGACGTTCTCGGCGGCGCCGATCTGCGCGCTGCTCGCGTGCACGCCGATGCCCTCGGCGACGACGCGCAGGCCGCGGGCGAGGTTCTCGGCGCTGGGGCGCTCGTCGGGGTTCTTGCGCAGGCAGCGCTCGATGACCGTCCACAGCGGGTCGGGGACGGTGGAGGGGCGGCGCGGTTCGGCGCTCAGGTGCTGGTGCAGCACTTCGAGGGCGGAGCCGCCGCCGAACGGAGGACGGCCGGTGACCAGCTCGTACAGCAGGATCCCGGCGCCGTAGACGTCGACGGCGGAGGTCTGCGGGCGGCCCTCGGCGGACTCCGGCGCGACGTAGGCGGGCGTGCCGACGAACTCGTGGGTCCGGGTGAGGCCGGGCGAGTCGGCGAGGCGGGCGATGCCGAAGTCGGTGAGCATCGGGTGCATCTCGTCGCCGGTCTGCTTCAGCAGGACGTTGGCCGGCTTCAGGTCGCGGTGGACGACGCCGTCGGCGTGGCTCGCGGCCAGCGCGTCGGCGATCTGCGCGGTGAGCAGGGCCGCGGCAACCGGGGTGAGCGGCCCGTTTTCGCGCAGGTAGCGGTGGAGGTCGGGACCGTCGACGAGGTCCATGACGAGGGCCAGCAGCTCGCCCTCGACGACCAGGTCGCGGACCCGGACGATGTTGGGGTGGGTGAGCCGGAGCAGGACGGACCGTTCGCGCAGGAAGCGCATCACGATGTCGGCGTCGCTCGCGAGCTCCTCCTTGAGCACCTTGATCGCGACGGTCTCGCCGGGCTGTCCGGCCACGGCCGCCTCGGCGCCCGCGGTCTCGCGCTGGCGGGCACGCCAGACGGTGCCCGTGGCGCCGCGGCCGAGGGGCTCCTCGAGGAGGTACTTGCTGCCGACGGGCCGCACGTCATGCGCTCCTAGTTGCTTGCTGGCTGTTCGGACCCACTGTTGCAGAACCGGTCGGTCCCAGTCGGACCCAACTGTAGTGCCGCTCACGGACCACGTTCGAAGGAAAGACGCGCGACCCGGTCCCCGGGTTGCCGCTGCCCGGACGTGACCGATCTCAAGCGGACGGCATTCGATCATCCGCGAAGCACCCGCCAGGCATTTTTGGGGGCAGAGCCGACCAATCAAGATCATTTGGCGGCGGGCGGCGGGCGCGTTGTCAGCGGCAGGTGCGAGGATGCGTGCAGTACTGGCCGACGTGCTCGTGTGACGGTGGGGGAAGTCCGCGGTGGGGGACCGTGGTGGCGGCTTCCGTCCCGGCGTGCGGGCGCCCGCGCGAAGGGACCGCTGACGGCGATGCAGATCCGGCTGACCGTCGTAGACCCGCTGGGCCCGCGTGCTCCGGCCGCCCCGGCAGCTTCCGGCGCCCCGGCGGGGGCTCGCGCCGCGCGGTGCGACGTGCTCGTCACCGCGCCGGCCGGGACGGCCCTGGCCGCGGTCGCCTCCGCGCTGGCCGCCACGCTCCCCGGCGAGGGCACGGGCTCCGGCCAGGTGGTGCTGTACTCCGGTGCGCAGCGCCTCGACGCCCAGCGCAGCACCCTGGGCGAGCCCCCGCTGGTCGACGGCGCCGTGCTCTGCCTCGGCGCCCCGGGCGAGCCCGACCCGCACGCCGAGCCGGCGGACGTCCCCGTCCAGCTGCACGTGGTCGCGGGCCCCGACGCGGGCGGCGTCCACCTCCTGCACGGCGGCCAGATCCGGCTCGGCCGCTCCGCCGACGCCGACGTCGCACTCGACGACCCGGACGTCTCCCGCATGCACTGCGCCGTGACCGTGGGTCCCGACGGCCGCGTCTCGGTCGCCGACCTGGGCTCCACCAACGGCACCACCCTGGACGGCGCCCGCGTGGGCGACCGCCCGGTCCGCTTCGCGCCGGGCGCGCTGCTGCGGATCGGCGAGTCGGCCCTGCGGCTGGTGCCGGTGCCGCCGGCGGCACAGGTGCGGGTGGCGACGACGCCGGACGGGGAGGGGCACGTACGGCTGTCCGGGTTCCGGGCGTCCGCCCCGGGCGGCGGAGACGGCGGCGCGGTGCCCCACGCGCGCGCGGCCGACGGCGCGGAGGCACCCGGGGGCACCGGCGACCACGCGCGGACGGCGGCCCCGTCGGGCTCCGCACCGGACGCCACGGCCCGGGGCACGCGCCCCGGCGGCGCCGGCGCGTCCGCGCGGACGCACCACGCGTACGGCACGTCGGCGTACGGCACGGGCGAGCCGCCGCAGGTCCCCGGCCAGGGCGGCGCCCCCCGCATCGAGAGCCACGGCACCGGCCCCACGGCGGGCCTGCCCCGGCAGTCCTCCGCCGGGGGCGAGACCCACGGCGGCGCCCGGGGCGCGGGATCGTCCGCGTCGGGCGGTCCCCGCGCGGGCGGGGACGGCCACGGCCGGGGCGCCGCCCCGCGGGGCGGACAGGGAGCGGGCGCACCGGCCGGGGGCACGCCCCACGCCGGCGCGTACGGCAGCGGTTCCTCCGCGCCGGACGCGTACGGGCGGGGCAGCTCCGGCACCGGCGTACCCGGCGGGGACGGGCACGGCAGCGGCACGTCCGCACCGGCCGCGTACGGCCCGGGCGGCCCCGCACCCCGCACCGGCACCCCCGGCGGGGACGCGTACGGCACCGGCCCCGTGGCACCGGACGCGTACGGCGCCGCCGGGACCGGCGACGGCCCCTCCGGTGCCGAACGGAGCACCGGCGACCGCACCGGCAGCGGACGGAGCACCGGCGCCCCCACCGGCCCCGGCACCCGCACCGGACGGAGCGCCGACACCGCACCGGAGACCCGCTCCGGACGCAAGGGCACCCCCCTGCGCGGTACCGACGTGCCGCAGGAGGTGCGCAGGCGGGGCGGGATAGGCGCGTGGGCGCGGCGGCTGGCCGGCGGGCGCGGGGGCGCTCCCGAGGACGGCACGTCCGGCGTCCACGCATACGACGACGAGGCGGCCGGACCGGCCCCGGAGGCCCCCTCCGGCACCTCGCGCGCCCCGGAGACCTGGCCGGACCCCGCCTCGCTGCTGCTGACGGCGCTGGGTCCGGGCCCGCGGCTGTGGGAGCGCGGCCCGGGCCACCCGGAGGCGCTCACCGTGCGGCTCGGCACGGCCGACCGGCCGGCGCCGGGCGGCGGCGCCCCGCTGCCCGCCGTACCGGTCACCGCCGGCCTGCGCGAGGTCGGCGCGCTCGGGCTCGCGGGCCCGAGCGAGCGGCTCACCGGGCTGGCCCGCTCGGTGCTGGCCCAGCTCGCCGCGCTGCACTCGCCCGACACCCTGGAGATCGTCCTGATCAGCGCGGACCGCTCCCGTCCGCTCGCCGAGCGGAACGCCGAGTGGTCCTGGCTCGGCTGGCTCCCGCAGGTGCGCCCGGGACACGGCCAGGACTGCCGCCTGCTGCTCGCCCACGACCGCGAACAGGCCACCGCCCGCGCCCAGGAGCTCCTGCGCCGCCTGGACGACCACCTCGCGGACACGGACGGGGACACCCCGGCCCACCCGCCTACGGCCGCGGCCGCGGGGGCCGTCCGCCAGCAGCCCCCCGCCCGGGACCGCTCCGACGGCGGGACCGGCCCGGCCGGCGGCTCCGCCGGCCCGTACACCGTGGTCGTCGTGGACGGGGACCCCGGCGGTGCCGACGTGCGCGAGGCGGTGGCGCGGCTGGCCCTGGAGGGGCCGCGGGCCGGGATCCACGTGGTCTGCCTCGCCGAGACGGCCGCCGCCTCCCCCACGTCCCCCGTGACGCGGACGTACGAGGCGGCCTGCGCGGTGTCGCCGGTGTTCCGGGAGTGCGGTGCCGTCGCGCTGCTCAGCGGCGACGTGGCGACGACCCTGCGGCTGCTGCGCGTCGCCCGCACGGGCACCGGCGCGGGCCCGGACGCGGGCACGGCGCCCGTGCCCGCCGGCCCGGTCGGTCACGGCATCCTCGGCACGCTGGACGCCGTCTCCCTGCCCTGGGCCGAGCGCTTCGCGCGGGCCCTGGCCCCGCTGCGCACGGACGGCGCCACCACCGGCGGAGAACAGCACGCGCGCGTGTCCGCACCGCTCCCCCGGACGGCCCGGCTCCTCGACGAACTGGGCCTGGCCCGCGCCACCCCCGCCTCCCTGATGGCCCGCTGGGCCGCCGCGGCCGACGACACGGGCTCCCTCGGGGGCCGCGCGCAGGCGGTGCTGGGCGCCGGTCCGCGCGGCCCCGTCCTGGTCGACCTGGCCGCCGAGGGACCGCACCTGCTGATCGAGGGCCCGCCCGGCAGCGGCCGCACCGAGCTGCTGCGGGCGCTCGTCGCCTCGCTCGCCTCGGCCGAACGCCCCGACCGGCTCGGCGTCGTCCTCATGGACGGCCGCGACAGCGTGAGTTCGGGCGGCGCCCACGGCGAGGGCCTGCGCGTGTGCACGGACGTGCCGCACGTCACCACCCACCTCACCGCCAACGACCCCGTGCGCATGCGGGAGTTCGCCCAGTCCCTGAGCGCCGAGCTGAAGCGGCGCGCCGAGCTGCTCGGACGGTCGCACTTCACCGAGTGGCACACCGGGCGCGAGGTGTCGGGCCGGCTGGTCGCCCAGCGCACACCGACGGCGTCGGGGCCCGTACCGGTCTCCGACTCGGGGGACGTGGAGTCCCCGCCCAGCTCCACCCTGCGCCTGCGTCCGGCCGCGGCCGGACGCCGTACGGGGCCCGTCCCGCCGCTCCCCCGCCTGGTCGTGGTCGTCGACGACCTCGACGCCCTCGTCACGCCCCCGCTCGGTTCCCCGGGGCGTCCCGCGGCGGGCTCGGTGATGCGGGCGCTGGAGGCCGTCGCACGGGAGGGCGAGCGGCTCGGCGTCCACCTGGTGGCCGCGACCGCCCCCGGCGGCCGTACGGACCGTACGGAGCCCGCCCTGCGCGCGACCCTGCGCGCGGTCCTGGACGCCCCCGTGCCGGGACCCGACGAACCGGCGCCCGGACGCGGCCGGTTGACCCACCCCGACGGACGCACCACCGCCTTCCAGGGCGGCCGGGTCACGGGCCGCATCCCGCGCACGGCGACCCTGCGCCCCACGGTGGTCCCCCTGGAATGGCACCGCATGGGCGACCCGCCCACCCGCCGCCCGGTTCGCGAACTGGGCAACGGCCCCACCGACTTGGCCCTGCTGGCCAGCGCACTGGAGCGGGCGGCCAGGGAGGTGTCGGCGGCGCGGGTCCCCTCACTCCTGTGATTCCGGGGACACGGGTCGGCCCGTCCGGCGTCTGCGGACGGGCCGTCCGGGCCGAAGCGGGGGCCGGGGGCGGCAGCTGCGAAACACCCGTACCGGGGCCCGGTGCCTGATCATGGTCACGACGCGGTCACGAAACCCCACTTGACCGCGGACGCGCCCTTGCCGCTCTCACCCCCCTGGCGTACACCAGAGCGCACGGGACAGCGCCGAGCGTTCGAAGAGGAACGAAGAACGGGGCAGTGATGCGCACGAGCAGCACCATCCGGACACGCAGAACGGTCAAGAGGGGCAGCAGGACCGCAGCCGTCCTCGCGGCGGGAGCACTCGCGCTCTCGCTCACCGCGTGCAGCGGCGACGACGACAACGGCGGCGGCGACAAGGGCGATCAGGGCGGTGGGAGCAAGCAGCCCGCCTCCTCCGTCACCCTGCCGAAGCTGGACGGCGAGACCCTGGAGGTCGCCGCCGTCTGGACCGGCACCGAGCAGGAGAACTTCAAGAAGGTCCTCGCCGAGTTCGAGAAGCGCACCGGCGCCAAGGTGACCTTCGTGCCGGCCCAGGACCCGATCATCAACTTCCTGGGTTCGAAGATCGCGGGCGGTGCCCCGCCGGACGTGGCGATGCTCCCGCAGCCCGGCGCCATCAAGCAGGCGGTCGACAAGGGCTGGGCCAAGCCGCTGGGTGCCGAGGCCACCAAGGAACTGGGCGAGAACTACTCGCAGGGCTGGCAGGACATCGGCAAGGTCGGCGGCAAGCAGTACGGCGTGTACTACAAGGCCGCCAACAAGTCGCTGATCTGGTACAACGCGCAGGTCTTCGAGAACGCGGGCGCGTCCGAGCCCAAGACCTGGGACGAGCTGCTCGACGCCGCGCAGATGGTCTACGACTCGGGTGTCACGCCGTTCTCCGTCGGCGGCGCGGACGGCTGGACGCTGACCGACTGGTTCGAGAACGTCTACCTCTCGCAGGCGGGTCCGGAGAAGTACGACCAGCTCGCCCAGCACAAGATCAAGTGGACGGACCCCTCCGTGAAGGAGGCCCTGACCACGCTCGCCCAGGTCTGGGGCAAGAAGGACTTCGTCGCGGGCGGCGCGTCCGGCGCGCTGCAGACGGAGTTCCCGGCCTCGGTGACGCAGACCTTCACGGGCGGCGACCAGCCCAAGGCGGGCATGGTCTACGAGGGCGACTTCGTCCAGGTCAACATCGGTGAGACCGAGGCCAAGGTCGGCACGGACGCGAAGGTGTTCCCGTTCCCGGCCGTCGGCGACACCGCGCCGGTGGTCTCCGGCGGTGACGCGGCCGTGGTCTTCAAGGACTCGAAGGCGGCGCAGGCGCTGGCCACCTGGCTGGCCTCGCCGGACGCGGCGGCGATCCAGGCGAAGCTCGGCGGGTTCCTCTCGCCCAACAAGAGCGTCGACGCGTCGGCGTACCCGAACGACGTGCAGAAGAAGATCGCCGAGGCGCTGGTCGCGGCCGGTGACGACTTCCGCTTCGACATGTCGGACCAGGCCCCGCAGGCCTTCGGCGGCACCCCGGGCAAGGGCGAGTGGAAGACCCTGCAGGACTTCCTGAAGAACCCGAAGGACGTCGCGGGCGCCCAGGCGAAGCTGGAGGCGGACGCGGCCGCCGCCTACGGAGGCTGACGCGATGACGTCGGCCACGGCGGCGGGGACCTCACGGGACCCCGCCGCTCCCCAGTCACCCCGTTCGCGCAGGCCGCGCAAGAGCGTGACCGGCACGCGCAGGTCGGTGGCGGCGCTGTTCCTGCTGCCCGCCCTGGTGCTGCTCGGCGCGCTCGTGGTCTACCCGATTGGGTACTCGCTGATCCGCAGCTTCTACGACCAGTCCGGCGACTCCTTCGCCGGGTTCGACAACTACGAGGCGCTGTTCACCGACGACGGCATCCGCACCGCCCTGAAGAACAACATCATCTGGGTGGTGTTCGCCCCGACGGTCGCCACCGCGCTCGGCCTGGTCTTCGCGGTGCTGACCGAACGCATCCGCTGGGGCACGGCGTTCAAGCTGGTCGTCTTCATGCCGATGGCGATCTCGATGCTCGCGGCGGGCATCATCTTCCGCCTGGTGTACGACCAGGACCCGGACAAGGGCGTCGCCAACGCGGTGTGGGTGGGAGTGCACGACACGTTCGCCGAGTCGTCCGCCTTCCCGAAGGCGCACCCGGGCCGCGACTCGCCGCTGGAACCGGCCGGCGGCGGCGCGTTCATCACGAAGCAGCCGGTCAGCGCGGGCACCCCGGTCGCCCTGCCCCTCGTGGGCGTCGCACCCGAGCAGATGCCCGGCGACGCGAAGAACGCCGTGGCCGCCGAGCCGGAGGAGGGCAGGGTCACCGGCACCGCCTGGCAGGACTTCACCCGCGGCAAGGGCGTCGGCAAGCCGGGCGCCGTCGACGCGGCCGAGCTGGGCTACGCCGGGATGAAGATCGAGGCGGTCAAGGACGGCAAGGTGGTGGCGTCGGCCACGGCGGCCGGGGACGGCACCTTCACGCTGCCCGCGGCGGCCGACGGGGCGCTGCTCAGACTGCCCGCCGACAACTTCAAGGAGCCGTACAACGGCCTGAACTGGCTCGGCCCCTCCCTCGTCACCCCGGCGATCATCGGGTCGTACGTGTGGATGTGGGCGGGCTTCGCGATGGTGCTGATCGCGGCGGGCCTGGCCGGGGTCCCCAGGGAGCTGCTGGAGGCCGCCCGGGTCGACGGCGCCAACGAGTGGCAGGTCTTCAGACGGGTCACGGTGCCGCTGCTGGCGCCGGTCCTCGCGGTGGTCGTCGTCACCCTGATGATCAACGTGCTGAAGGTCTTCGACCTGGTCTTCATCATCGCCCCGGGCTCCTCCCAGGACGACGCCAACGTGCTCGCCCTGGAGCTGTACCGCAAGGGCTTCGCCTCCGACCAGCCGGGCATCGCCAGCGCCATCGCGGTGTTCCTGCTGCTCCTGGTGATCCCGGTGATGTGGTTCAACGTACGGCGGCTGCGGCGGGAGGTGCGGCGATGACCGCGGAGGCGGGTTCCCTCACCACGGCGGCCGCACAGCCGCCCGGGACGGTCGTCAAGGCGAAGCAGTCGCTCGGGTCCCGGCTCGCCGAGGCGGTCAGCGGCGGCCTCGTCCGGGTGTTCCTGATCGTGGTGGGCCTGTTCTGGCTGGTCCCGACGATCGGGCTGCTGCTGTCCTCGCTGCGCACGCCCCAGGACATGGCGGCGAGCGGGTGGTGGACGGTCTTCACCGAACCGTCCCGGCTCACCTTCCAGAGCTACGAGGAGCTGCTCAAGAACGGCGACATCACCTCCTCCCTCCTCAACACCGCCCTGATCACCGTCCCCGCGACCGTCCTGGTCGTGGTCATCGGGGCGCTGGCCGGGTACGCCTTCGCGTGGATGGACTTCCCCGGCCGCGACTGGTGGTTCCTGGCCGTGGTCGGACTGCTGGTCGTGCCCGTGCAGGTCGCGCTCATCCCTATCGCCGAACTCTTCGGCAGGATCGGCCTGTTCGGTTCGATCCTCGGCGTGATCCTCTTCCACGTGGGCTTCGGTCTGCCCTTCGCGGTGTTCCTGCTGCGGAACTTCTTCGCGGAGATCCCGAGGGAGCTGCTGGAGGCGGCCCGTCTGGACGGCGCGGGCGAACTCCGGCTGTTCGCACGGGTGGTGATGCCCCTCGGCGGGCCCGCGATCGCGAGCCTGGGCATCTTCCAGTTCCTGTGGGTGTGGAACGACATGCTGGTCGCGCTGATCTTCTCGGACTCCGGGAGCCAGCCGATCACGGTCGCCCTGCAGACGCAGGTACGGCAGTTCGGGAACAACATCGACGTGCTGGCGCCGGGGGCGTTCATCTCCATGGTGATCCCGCTGGCCGTGTTCTTCGCGTTCCAGCGGCAGTTCGTCTCCGGGGTCATGGCGGGCGCCGTCAAGTAGACGGCACGACACCACCCTTGAGGGGCGGGCCGGTTTCCGGCCCGCCCCTTCACACGTACGGGCACACCATCCCCCCGAATGCCGCGGCGGCCGTAACCAAGTCGCTCCCGGGGGCGTTGCCGGGCAGAACGCCCGCGCCGATCCCGCCGACCCATGGATGTCCCCGTGCCCAGGTTCAGTGTCATCGTTCCCGCGCATCAGGTTCAGGCGTATCTGCACGCGTGCCTGGAGTCGGTGCTGGCCCAGTCGTACCCGGACTTCGAGGTGATCGTGGTCGACGACTGCTCGCCGGACGCCTGTGGCGCGATCGCCGACGAGTTCGCGGCCCTGGACCCGCGCGTCCGCGTCGTCCGCCTGCCGCGCAACGAGGGCCTGGGCCCCGCCCGCAACGCCGGGATGGAGCGGGCGGTCGGCGACTACCTGGTCTTCCTCGACGGCGACGACACCCTCACCCCGCACGCGCTGCGGGCCGTCGCCGACCGGATCAAGGAGACCGGCGACCCGGACGTCCTCGTCTACGACTACGCGCGCACCTACTGGACCGGCAAGACCGTCCGCAACCAGGCCGCCGCGCACCTCACCGAGCAGGGCCCCGCGCCGTTCCGGCTCGCCGACCGGCCGGGGCTGCTGAAGCTGCTCATGGTGGCCTGGAACAAGGCGGTGCGGCGGGAGTTCGCCGAGCGCGAGGGCCTCGCCTTCCCGCCGGGCTACTACGAGGACACCCCGTGGACCTACCCGGTCCTGATCACCGCGGGGACCATCGCCACCCTGGACCGGGTCTGCGTGCACTACCGCCAGCGCCTGCGGGGCAGCATCCTCGGCACGCCGAGCGAGCGGCACCTGGACGTGTTCACGCAGTACGACCGCGTCTTCGCGTTCCTGGAGGCCCGCGAGGCGACGCACCCGGACCCGGCCCGCTGGCGCCCTCTCCTGTACCGCCGGATGGCCGACCACCTCACGACGGTGTACACCCGCCCCGACCGCCTCCCGCGCCCCCTGCGCGCCGAGTTCCTGCGCCGGGCCCGCGTCCACTGCCGCCGCTACCGGGTGCCCGGCGCCCCCGCACCGCTGCCCGTCCGCCTGCGCCACGCCCTGCTCCGCCTCGGCCTGCGCCGCACCTACGCTGCCCTCCGTCTGGCCTCGGCACTGCGCCGCCGCACGGCGAGGGGCGCGTCGGCGCTCCTGCGCGCCGCCCGGGCCGGCGCCCTGCGCCTGCACTACCGCGTCCAGTGCTGCCTCCCGCTCCGCGCCGACCGCGCCGTCTTCGCCGTCGAGGGCAACCGGGGGTACGGCCGCGACCCGGGCGCGCTGGAGGAGGCGTTCCGCCGCCTCGCGCCGCACGTGCGCACGGCGTGGGCCGCCGACCCGGCACACCACCACACCGTCCCGCCCGGCACCCGCCGCCTGACGCCGGGCACAGCCGCCCACGGCACGGCCCTGGCCCGCTCCCGCTACCTGGTGTGCGACGCGCCCTTCGGTCCGGGCCTGGTCAGACGCCGGGGCCAGGTCCTGGTGCAGACGCAGGCGGGGACGCCCCTCAAGCACATGGGCCTGGACCTCCAGGAGCGCCCCGGCGTCGCCCGCGGCACCGACTTCACCGGGCTGCTGCGCGAGGCCGGCTCCTGGGACTACGTGGTCTCCGCCAACCGCCACTCCACCCTGACCTGGGAACGCGTCCACCCGGGCGGCTGGACCGCCCTCGAGCACGGGCAGCCGCGCACCGACGTCCTCCAGCGCGCGACGGCGGCGGACGTGGCCCGGCTGCGGGAGACCCTCGGCATCCCCGAGGGCACGGTCGCGATCCTGTACGCGCCCACCCACCGCGACTACCGGCGCACCCAGCGGGCCGCCCTGGACCTGGAGCGGGTCGTACGCCGCCTCGGCCCGCGCTTCATGGTGCTGGCCCGCGCCCACCCCGCCCACGGCGGCCCGCTCGCCGCCTCCGCCGGCCGGGTGCTGGACGTCAGCGGCCATCCGCACGTGGAGTCGCTGTGCCTGGCCGCGGACGCCCTGGTCACCGACTACTCGTCGCTGATGTTCGACTGCGCGGGACTGGACCGCCCGATCGTGCTCCACGCCGACGAGCCGGAGGCGTACGAGGCGGTCCGCGGCACCTACGTCGACCTGCGGTCCTTCCCGCCGGGCGCGATCGCCCGGGACGAGGACGAGCTGATCGGCGTGTTCGCGAGCGGCGAGTGGCACGGCACCCGGTCCGCCCGGCTGCGGGCCGCCTTCCGCGAGCGGTTCTGCCCGTACGACGACGGCCGCGCCGCCGAACGCGTCGTACGCCGCGTCGTCCTGGGCGAGCAGGACCCGCCGCCGGTCGTGCCGCTCGCCGAGCGCCGCCCCGCTCCCCCGGCGGCCCTCGTCCGCACCCCCGCCCCGCTGGCCACGGTGCCGCAACCCGTGGGACCCCGCACCGTCACCGACAGCCTCTGACCGCCGTTGGTCCACCGGGAGTTCCCCCGGGCTCCCGTCCGGCGAGTGAGAGAAGAGAAAGAGCAGCATGCCCCGCTTCAGCATCATCGTCCCGTCCCATGGGGTCGCGGGGCGGCTCTCCCAGGCACTGGACTCGGTCCTCGGCCAGTCCTTCGGCGACTTCGAGCTGATCCCGGTCTGCGACGGCCCGGACGGCACGGCGGCGGACGTCGCCGGCGAGCACGCCGAGCGGGACTCCCGGGTGACGCCGGTGCACTCGCCGCCGTCGGCCGGCCTGGCCGGCGCGCGCAACGCCGGGATGCGTGCGGCGACCGGCGCGTACCTGCTGTTCCTCGACGGCGACGACGTCCTGGTGCCCGGCGCGCTGGCGGCCCTGGACGCGCGGCTGGCGGACACCGGCGGCGTCGACGTCCTGTACTTCGCGTACGAGCGCGTGCCCTGGTGGGAGGGGGAGACCACCAACCCGGCCGCCCCGCTCCTCGCCAAGGCTCCGGACGGCGCCTTCTCCCCCGACCGCGCCCCGCACCTGACCGGCGTGCACCTGCCCGCGTGGAGCGCGGTGCACCGCCGCACCTTCCTCACCGAGCGCGGGCTGGACTTCACCGCCGGACACTTCACGGACGTCGGCTTCGGCGCCCGCGTCGCGGTGCGGGCCGAGCGCGTGGCGGTGCTGCGCACCGTGGCCGTGCGGCACCGGGTGCGGCGCCAGGGCAACCGGCTGAACCTGCCCGGCGAGCACCACGCGGACCTGCTCGACCAGACCGAGCTGGCCCTCGCGTACGCCGCCGAGCGGGGACTGCCTCCCGAGCGCCTCGGTCCGCTGTTCGAGCAGCTCTTCGCGGCGGTCCTGAAGACGGCGACCCATCCCCGACGGCTGACCCGGCGGGGGCGCCGCGCCTTCTACCGCCGGGCGAGCCGCCTCTACCGGCGCCACCGCCCCGCGGGCTTCCGGCCGCCGGGCGGACGGCTCGGCGTGCAGCACCGGCTGCTGGCGTCGGGCTCCTACACCGGCTTCCGCGCGCTGCGCGCCGCCAACCGGGCCGCGGCCGGCGTCCTGCGCCGCCTGCCGTGGCCGCGGGGACTGCGCACCCGGCTGCGCTACCGCCGGCAGCTGCGCCGCCCGCTGGACCCGAACCTCGTCGTGTACTGCGCCTACTGGGGCCGCGGCTACGCCTGCAACCCGGCCGCGATCCACGCCAAGGCCCGCGAACTCGCCCCGCACCTCAAGTCGGTGTTCCTCGTCGAACCGGACCAGGCGCACACCGTGCCGAAGGGCGTCGAGCACGCCGTCATCGGCAGCCACCGGTACTGGGAGGTGCTGGCCCGCGCCACGTACCTCGTGAACAACGCCAACTTCGCCGAGGGCGTCGTCAAGCGCCCCGGCAGCGTGCACCTGCAGACGCAGCACGGCACGCCGCTGAAGACGATGGGCGTGGACCAGTCGCCGTACCCGGTGGTGGCGGCGGCCACCGGCAGCTTCACCAAGCTGCTCGGCCGGGTGGACCGCTGGGACTACAACCTGTCCGCCAACCGGCACTCCACCCAGATGTGGGAACGCGCCTTCCCCGGCTCCTACGAGCACCTGGAGTACGGCTACCCGCGCAACGACGTCTACTGCACAGCGACCGCCGAGGACGTGGCCCGCGTGCGGCGCGAACTGGGCGTCCCGGAGGGGAAGACGGCGGTCCTGTACGCGCCGACGCACCGGGACTACGAGACCGGGTTCGGCGCGGGCGGCCTGGACCTGGAGGCGTTCTGCGAGGCGGCCGGCGAGGACGTGGTGGTGCTGCTGCGCGCCCACTACTTCTACGACCGGGGCGGGAAGCGGGAACGCACCGGCCGGATCATCGACGTGACCGCGCACCGCTCCTCGGAGGACGTGTGCCTGGCCGCGGACGCCCTGATCACGGACTACTCGTCCATCATGTTCGACTACGCCAACCTGGACCGCCCGATCGTCGTGTACGCCGACGACTGGGACGTCTACCGGGAGACCCGCGGCGTCTACTTCGACCTGATGGCGGCCCCGCCCGGACCGGTGGCGCGCACGCCGCAGGAGCTGGCCCGCCTCTTCGCCGACGGCACCTACGCGGACGCGGAGTCGACGGCGCTGCGGGCGGCCTTCCGGGAGCGGTTCTGCGAGTTCGACGACGGCCGGGCCGCCGAACGCGTCGTACGCCGGGTGCTGCTCGGCGAGCCGCCCGAGGCGCTGCCGCCCGTGGTGCCGCTCGCCCGGCGCGTCCCGGCCCCCGCCGCCACCCTCGTAAGGAGCTGACCCCGCCGTGCCCCGCTTCAGCGTCATCGTCCCCTGCTTCAAGGTGCAGGGGTTCCTGCGCGAGTGCCTCGACTCGGTCCTGGACCAGTCCTTCCGGGACATCGAGGTGATCGCCGTCGACGACTGCTCCCCGGACGGTTCGGGGGCGATCCTGGACGAGTACGCGGCCCGCGACGACCGGGTCCGCGTGCTGCACCTGGAGGAGAACGTCGGCCTCGGCCGGGCCCGCAACGCCGGGATGCCGCACGCCAGTGGCGACTACCTCTTCTTCCTGGACAGCGACGACACCCTCACGCCGGGCGCCCTGCGCGCCATGGCCGACCGGCTCGCGGAGACGGACGATCCGGACGTGCTGGTCTTCGACTACGCGCGCACCTACTGGTGGGGCGGCACCCGGCGCAACGTCCTGGCCCGGGTGCTCGCGGAGGCCGGCGACGGCACGTTCACGGCGGCCGGGCACCCGGAGATCCTCGACCTGCTGATGGTGGTGTGGAACAAGGTCTACCGGCGCGCCTTCGTCGAGCGGGAGGGCTTCACCTTCCCGCCGGGCTACTACGAGGACACGCCCTGGACCTTCCCGGTCATGTTCAGCGCGGAGCGGATCGCCGCGCTGGACCGGATCTGCCTGAACTACCGCCAGCGCCGCCAGGGCAACATCCTGTCCACGACCAGCCGCAAGCACTTCGACGTCCACGCGCAGTACGAGCGGGTCTTCGCCTTCCTCGACGCCCGCCCCGGACTGTCCGCCCGGTGGCGGCCGTTCCTGCACGCCAAGATGGGCGAGCACTGCCTGGACATCCTGTCCAAGCCGGACCGGCTGCCGCCGTCCGACCGGGCCGAGTTCTTCCGCCGCACGGCCGAGATGTTCCGCGCCCACCGGCCGAAGGACGCCGAGGTCCCGGCCGAACTGCGGGTGCTGGAGGGCTCGTACGCCGCCTACCGGGTGCGCCGGGACTCCGGACGGGCGGCGCGGGAGCTGGAGCGCCGGACCCGGCAGGCGCGCGGCGCGGCGGCCCGGCGGGCGCGCCGGGCGACGGCCGTCCTGCTCCCCCGCCGGCCGGTGGACCCGGACCTCGTCGTGTACTCGGCCTTCTCCCACCGGGGTGTCCTCGGCGACCCCGCGGCGATCCACCGTGCGGCCCGGGAGCACGCGCCGCACCTGCGCGGGGTGTGGGTGGTGCGCGACGAGGAGTGCGCGGCGGACCCGGCCCTGCTGCCGCCGGGCACCGAGCACGTGCTCCTGGGCAGTGCCGCCTACCGCCGGGTGACCGAGCGGGCGGCGTTCCTCGTCAACAACGTCAACTGGCCCGGAGCGGTGGCGAAGCGGGACGGCAGCGTCCACGTCCACACCCACCAGGGCACCCCGCTCAAGTACATGGGCGTCGACCTGCTGGGCAGGCCAGGGGCCCGGCACGGCCTGGACGTGCCGCAGATGCTGCGCCGGGCCGACCGCTGGGACCACAGCCTGGTCGCGGGGCGGTACGCGGAGCGGATCTGGGAGCGGGCCTACCCGTGCCACTTCACGTCGGCGCGCACCGGCAGCCCGCGCAACGACGTCCTGGTGAACGCCGGCCCCGAGGACGGCCGCCGGGTCCGCGAGCGGCTCGGCGTCCCCGCCGGGAACACCGTCGTGCTGTACGCGCCGACCCGCCGCGAGTACCGGCGCGGCGGGCTCGTCGAACGCCTCGACCTGGCCCGGCTCGCCGCCGACCTCGGCGAGGACCGCACGCTGCTGGTCCGCCTGCACCCCTCCCTCGCCACCGGCCCGGCGCGCGGCCTGGGCCTGTCGGAGCTGCACCGGCGGGGCGTGGTGGTCGACGTGACGGACGAACCGCACGTCGAGGACCTGATGCTCGCCTCCGACCTGCTGATCACCGACTACTCCGCCCTGATGTTCGACTACGTCCTCCTGGACCGCCCGATCGTGGTCCACGCCGACGACTGGGGCCCGTACACGGCGACCCGCGGGACGTACTTCGACATCACCGAGGAGGCGCCCGGGCACGTCTCGCGCTCCTACCGGGAGCTGGCGTGGCTGCTGGCGTCCGGGGCGTGGCGGGACGAGGAGGCGGCGCGGATGCGGGCGGCCTTCCGGTCCCGGTACTGCGAGTACGAGGACGGCCGGGCCGCCGAACGGGTGGTGCGGACGCTGCTGCTGGGCGAGCCGATGCCCGGCCCGGAGCCCTCCGGTGTCCCCGGCGCCCGGGGCGTTCCGTCCGGACGCGACCTGCTGCCCTCGACATGAGACCCCGCAGACGGGTGCGCGGCCCGGTCCTCGGGGTGCTGGTCCTGGCCGCCGTGTTCGCCGTGCTCCAGCTCGCCAACGTCACCGGCCGGGACACCCCCGACACCAAGAACTACCTGTCGTACGCGCTGAGCCTGTCCGGTCGGAGCACACACGAGGTGGCGACGGCCACCATCGACTACGTGTGCGCGAGCCGGGCGGAGCGGGCCCGCCGGGACCAGAGCGTGCACGTGATCCGCTTCCACCGCCCCGACCCCACCGTCGCGGTGACGGCCGGGTGCCGCGAGCGGGAGTGGGCGGCGCTCCGGCCGCGGCTGACGGCCGGTCATAAGGGCGGTCACACTCTGCCGTACATGTCGGAGCGCTTCATGGCGATCTTCGAGGCACGGCCGGGCTACCCGGCGTTCCTGGTGCCGTTCGTCCTGGCCTTCGGGCCGGCGTGGGGGCTGTGGGCGGCGGGGGTGGTGATCGCGGGCGCGGGCGGCGTCCTGGTCTTCCTGGTCCTGCGCACCCTGGCGGTGCCGGTGCCGCTCGCCCTGACCGGGCAGGCGCTGTACTACGTGCTGCCGTGCGGGACGACCGCGATGCGCCCGATGACCGAGGGCCTGCTGATGGCGCTGACCCTGGCGGCGGTGTGGGGCTGCGCGCTGGTCCTGCGGGCGGGCCGGCCGCGGGCGGGGCTGGCGCTGGTCGCCGGTTGTCTGCTCGCCCTGTTCACGGTCAAGCACTCGCAGGCGCTGTTCCTGGGCCTGGCCCTGGCGGCGGCGGGCGCGGTGCTCGCCCTGCGGCGGCACCGGCGACGCCGCCGGCGGCCGGGCGGCCCGGCGCCCGGGGAGGTGCTGGCGCTCGCGGCCGTGGGCCTGGCGGGCGCGGCCGTCACCCTGCTGCTGGCGCGGCTGCTGCACTACCCCTCGGAGGCGGACAGCCTCCAGGACCTGCTCACCGGCCACTACGCCCGTCCCGACCGCGTGCACCCGTGGCCGGAGTTCTGGCAGTTGCAGGGCAACTTCTGGGTGGAGTGGCTGCGCAGGCAGGCCGGGCAGCCGCTGTTCGTGGCGGCGCTGGCCGCCGGGGCGTGGGGTGCGCTGCGGCGCGGCGGCGCGGTCGGCGTCTTCCTGGTCGCGGCGGCGTGCACCGGGATCATGACGCAGGCCGGGCATCCGGACATCAACATCTGGGGCGAGCGGCTGATCGTGCTGGCGTGGCTGCTGCCGGTGGCCGGGGTGCCGCTGCTGCTGGAGCCGGTGGTGCGGGGCGGCCGGGCGCCGGTGCCGGTGCGGGGGCGGGTGGAGCGGGCGGAGGCGGTCGGCTGAGCGTCACCCGTTGAGGTGACTTGGGGTCATGGGCCGCACCCCATCGGGAACATACGGCAAATGCCCCGAATGCCCTTTTCCCTGTCCGTCCTGTGAGCGCCGGCGTCCTCGACCGGCGGCCCGCGAGCGGCGCGACGGCGTTGCGCGGCCGCCGCACCTGGCGCCCCACCCCGTACCAGGTCGTCGGTTTCTGCTTCTTCGTCGTGGTGACGCTGGCGTACTGGGCGGTGCCGCTGTGCTGCGACGCGGGCCAGCACGCGGCCGTCGTCGAACGCCTGAAGGCCGACCTCCTCCACCCGCGCCACCCGATGGCCGACCTGCCGGGCGCGGGCAGTGCCTACTACTCGCCGTACGCGGTGGCCGAGGGCGCGTTCGCGCGGCTGACGGGGCTGGGCGGCTGGGAGGTGGTGCGGCTCGCCGGGCCGCTGAACCTGCTGGTGCTGCTGACCGGCCTGAACCGCTTCGTGCGGGTGCTGACCCCGCGGCCGTGGGCGCCGGTGCTCGCGCTGGGCACGATGACGCTGCTGTGGGGCACCGAGCGGGCCTGGTGGAGCGGCTACCTCGGGCTGATGTCGATGACGGGCAACCTCGGCTACCCGTCGACGTTCGCGATCGGGCTCACCTTCTGGGCCTGGGCGCTGACCGGCGCGCGGGCCCGGGACACGCGCCGGGTGCGGTACGTGGGCCCGAGCGGGCTGCGCGGCCTGCCCGGGTACGGGGCGCTGGGCGTCCTGTACGGCCTGATCCTGCTGGTCCACCCGATCACTTCGGTGGCGGCGGTGCTCGGCGCGGTGGCGCTGGTGGCCGGGTGGCAGCGCGGGTGGCGGGGTCCGGTCGTGGGGCGGTGGGCGCTGACGGGCGCCGTGGCGGTGGGGGCGGCTGCGGCCTGGCCGTACTTCGACGTGTTCGCGCTGGCGGGCGACGGCAGCGTGGACGCGATCCACCGGGTCCTCTACCTCCACCTGCCCGGGGAGTTCTGGCTGGCCCTGCTCGGCCTGCCGGCCCTGTGGGTCCGCGGACGCCGCTCGCCGCGGGACCCGCTGGTGCTGATGTTCGCGCTGGACTGCGTGGTGGTGGCCTACGGCTGGTTCAGCGGCCACTACACCTACGGCCGGATCCTCGGGCTCACGCTGGTGCCGCTGCAGTTCGCGCTGGCGGTGGAGCTGGCGACGCCCAGGCCGTGGGCACGGTGGCGGACGGCGCTGGGCTGGACGGCGGCGGCCGGCGCCCTGGTCGGGTTCCTCACGGTCCACGTGGGAGCGGTGGTGCCGCGCGCGGTGGACCCGGTCGGCTTCGCACGGCCGCCCGAGTGGCCCACGTACGAGTGGGCGGCCCGGCACATCGGTCCCGGCGAGGTGGTGATCACCGACGGCTACTACGCCGGGCACGTCATCGCCGGGTACGGGCCGAACCTCGCGGCGCCCGCCTGGCCGGACCCCTCCCTGGACGAGCGGGAGCGGCGGCGCAGGGTCGCCGACGTCGAGGCGTACCTCGCGCCGGACTCGACCCGCGCCGGGCGCGCCGCCGTCGTCCGCCGCTACCACGTGCGCTGGCTGCTGCTGACCCGCTGGCACCCGGTGCCCGAGGAGGCGGTGGTGGTGGCGTGGAGCAGGCGGACGGGGGAGGTGCTGGCGCGGGTCGGCTGAGCACCCCTCGGGATTACTCGACGACGAGCTCGACCGGGATGTTGCCGCGGGTGGCGTTGGAGTAGGGGCAGACCTGGTGGGCCTGCTCGACCAGGCGCCGTCCGGTCTCCGCGTCGATGCCGTCGGGCAGCTCGACCCGGAGGGTGACGGCGAGCGCGAAGCCCTCCCCCTGCTTGCCGATGCCGACCTCGGCGGTGACGGCGGCGTCGCTGACGTCGACCTTCGCCGCGCGCCCGACCACACCGAGGGCGCTGCCGAAGCAGGCGGCGTATCCGGCGGCGAAGAGCTGCTCGGGGTTGGTGCCCCGGCCGTTGCCGCCCATCTCGACGGGGATGCCGAGCGCGAGGTCGAGCGTGCCGTCGGAGCTGACGGCGCGGCCGTCGCGGCCGTGGGTGGCGGTGGCGGCGGCGGTGTAGATCGCGTCCATGGGAAACCGTCCCTTTCGGAAGGAGGCTGGGTGCCTGACGCGACCAGTAGAGCACGCAATCCAGTTGTGCACAACCAGATGGTGCACAACTAAATGATGCGCAATGCCCGTCCGCTACCCTGGGAGCCATGACCACGCCCGCAACCGACTGGCTCCGCCTGGACCAGCAGATCTGCTTCTCCCTGAACGCCGCGTCGCGCGCCTTCGGCGGCGTCTACCGCGTGGTCCTCAAGGAGCTGGGGCTCACCTACCCGCAGTACCTGGTGATGCTGGTGCTGTGGGAGCACGGCGAGCTGCCCGTGAAGAAGCTCGGCGAGCACCTCCGCCTCGACTCCGGCACGCTGTCGCCCCTGCTCAAGCGGCTGGAGGCGGCCGGACTGGTCCGGCGGGAGCGCAGCGTGCGCGACGAGCGGTCGGTGCAGGTGCGCCTGACCGGCGAGGGCGTCGCGCTGCGCGAGCGGGCCGTCGAGGTGCCGCGCCGGATCGCGGCGGCGACCGGACTGGACCTCACCGAGATCCAGGACCTGCGCGCCCGCCTCGACCGGCTCACGGCCGCCCTGGACGCGTACGGCACCGGTCCGGCCCCGGCACGGTCCTGACGGCTCCCGGCGTCCGGTCTGCGCCGGGATGACGGATCATGGGTACCGAGGACCACCGAACGAAGGGGACGGCCGCAATGACCTGGCTGATCACCGGCGGCGCCGGATACATCGGGGCGCACGTCGTAAGGGCGATGACCGAGGCGGGCGAGAAGGCCGTCGTCTACGACGACCTGTCCACGGGCATCGCCGACCGCGTGCCCGACGGCGTGCCCCTGGTGGTGGGCTCGGTCCTGGACGGCGAACGGGTCGCGCGCGCCCTGGCCGACCACTCCGTCACCGGCGTCGTGCACCTGGCCGCCAAGAAGCAGGTCGGCGAGTCGGTGGACCTCCCGCTGCACTACTACCAGCAGAACGTCGAGGGTCTGCGCGTCCTGCTCGACGCGGTCACGAAGGCGGACGTCGCCTCCTTCGTCTTCTCCTCCTCCGCCGCCGTGTACGGCATGCCCGACGTCGACCTGGTGACCGAGGAGACGCCGTGCGTGCCGATGTCGCCGTACGGCGAGACCAAGCTGGCCGGCGAGTGGCTGGTCCGGGCCACCGGCAAGGCGACGGGCCTGGCCACGGCCTGCCTGCGCTACTTCAACGTCGCGGGCGCGGCGAGCCCGGAGCTGGCCGACACCGGCGTCTACAACCTCGTCCCGATGGTCTTCGAGAAGCTCACGGAGTCCGCGGCCCCCCGGATCTTCGGCGACGACTACGCGACGCCGGACGGCACCTGCGTGCGCGACTACATCCACGTGGTCGACCTGGCCGAGGCCCACGTGGCCGCGGCCCGGGCCCTGCGGTCCTCGCCCGGCCGCACCCTCACCCTGAACATCGGCAGGGGCGAGGGCGTCTCCGTGCGCGAGATGATCGACCGCATCAACGCCCTCACCGGGTACGACCAGCCCCCGACGGTCACCCCGCGCCGCCCCGGCGACCCGGCCCGCGTCGTCGCCTCGGCCGACCGCGCCGCCGTCGAACTGGGCTGGAAGGCCAAGTACGACGTCGAGGACATGGTCACGTCGGCGTGGGCGGGCTGGGTACGGCTCCACCCGGAGGCGGCGCGCGACTGACGCCGGTCAGCGCGGCGAGGAGACCTGCTCGCGCACCCAGGCGGGGTCGGGGTTGGTGTAGGCCCGGCCGGCCACGAGCAGCGTGGGCACGGTCTCGTCGCCGCCGTTGGCCTCCCGTACCAGCTCCGCCCCGGCCTCGTCCCGCCAGATGTCGACCCAGTGCAGCCGCCGCGCCTTGCGGCCCAGCCGGATGCGCAGCCGCATGCAGTAGGCGCATCCCGGCCGCCAGAAGACCACCGGCCGCCCGTCGGCGGCACTGCGGCGCTGCGCCTCCAGCGCACCCGTCGACCGGGGGAACGCCAGCGGCGAGGTCAGCCCCGCCAGCAGCACGAACACCACCAGCAGCAAGGTCCCCGTGCCCGCCCGTCCCTGGACGAACGGCCCGGTCGCGGCCCCCGCCCCGGCGATCAGCAGCAGCACCGGCCCCGTCCACGCACGTCTCATGTCACCCCTCCGGTCCCATTGTCGGCGCTCGGCCGGCCGGCGCGAAACGTCCACCAGGACGGTCGTCGGCGAGCCCCCGCGACCGGCGGGCGCGCGGACGACCGCAACCGCACCACGGCAGAGGACCACACCACGGCAAAGGACCGCGCCACGGCGGAGGACCGCAACCGCACCACGGCGGAGGACCGCACCACGGGCGGCCGGCCGCTGAGGAAGGGCCGGCCTCACCTACAGCGGTCGTACGAAGCGCGCCCGCCACGGCGGTGACGGGTCCGAGCCCGGGGCCGTCCAGTACTCCCGGCCGCCGGACATGCGGCCGTCCCGGACCGTCCACAGCGACACGACCCGGTGGACGCCGGCCGTCTCGTGCGGGACCTCCACCTCCGACACCACGGTCTCGCCGTCGGCCACGACGCGCAGCACCTCGATCGACCAGCCCTCCGGATACTCCGCGTTGACGCCCACGAAGTCCGCGCGGCCCTCGATCCGCTCGGCGCTGACCGGCCACTCCACCACCAGGTCGTCGGCGAGCAGCGCGCCGAGGCCCGTCCAGTCGCGGGCCTGCATGCGCGCCCAGAACTCCCGGACGACCGCCGCGGGCTCCCTCACGTCCACCGGGTTCTCCGGGTTCATCGGGTCCATGGAGGCATCGTGACAGGCGCCACTGACAGTCGGCCCCGGGCCGGGCGCCGGGCCCGGCCGCGGGCTCAGAGGGCCTTCAGTCCCTGGGCCGTGGCCCGGGCCAGCGAGCCCAGGTAGCCCTTGGGCGGCTTCGGGCCGCGGACGACCACCGAGCGCCAGTACAGCGGGCCCGAGATCAGGTCCAGGGCCAGGTCCGTGTCGAGGGCGGGGCTCAGTTCGCCGCGTTCCGCCGCCGCCGCGAGGATCCTGCTGGCGACGCCGTCCTGACCCTCGCGCAGGGTCTTCTGCAGCGCCTCGGCGATGTCGGGGTTGCGGGCCGCCTCGGCCTGGAGGTCGGGGATGATCTGCGAGGCCACGGGATGGCGCAGGGCCCGCGCCGTCACCTCGTACAGCAGGCGCAGGTCGCCCTCCAGCGAGCCGGTGTCCGGCGCGGGCAGGCCCTGGACGGCGAGGGCGGAGACGATGTCCAGCACCAGGTGCAGCTTGGAGCGCCAGCGCCGGTAGACGGCCGTCTTGCCGACCCCCGCGCGGCGCGCGATGCCCTCGATGGACATGCGGGCGTACCCGACCGCCGCCAGTTCCTCGAAGACCGCCGCCCGGATGGCCTCCGTCACGTCCGCACGGAGCACCGCCGCCCCGGCGGGCGCCCGGCGGCGCGGTCGCGGCGTCGGCTCGTCGGCGGAGGCGTTGGTCGTCATGCGCGCCAAGCATAGGGCGTCACGACGAAACGGTTGCGTTCCGGCGTCGCCACGCCCTACGCTCCCGTTACGACGATACGGTGCCGTCCCGACGTAAGTGAACACTCACGGTCACCCACGTGAACGACGGGCGTCGCCCTCTCACCCCCTCCCCCCGAGCGAAAGCACCGGATGTGAGCCAGGTCCTCGACCCCCCGCCCCCGACCCAGGCGTCGGCCCAGGCCGCCCCCGCACCCGCACCCGCCCAGGACGACCTCGCGGCCCTCGCCGCCCGGCACGGGCTGACGGTCAGCGGGGCCCGCCCCTCCCTGCCCGAGTACGTGCGCCGGCTCTGGGCGCGCCGGCACTTCATCGGCGCCTTCTCCACCGCCAAGCTCACCGCCCAGTACAGCCAGGCCAAGCTGGGCCAGGTCTGGCAGGTGATGACGCCGCTGCTCAACGCGGCCGTGTACTACTTCATCTTCGGCCTGCTGATGAACACCAGCCGCGGGGTGGAGGACTTCGTCCCGTTCCTGGTCACCGGCGTCTTCGTGTGGACGTTCACGCAGAGCTCGATCATGGCGGGCACCCGGGCCATCTCCGGCAACCTCGGCCTCGTGCGCGCCCTGCACTTCCCGCGGGCGGCGCTGCCGGTGTCCTTCTGCCTCCAGCAGCTCCAGCAGCTGCTGTTCTCGATGGGCGCCCTCGTCCTGATCCTGCTCGCGTTCGGCGTGCCGCCCGGCCTCTCCTGGGTGCTCGCGGTCCCGGCGCTGGCACTGCAGTTCGTGTTCAACACCGGACTGGCGATGATCATGGCCCGGGTGGGCTCGAAGATCCCCGACATGGCCCAGCTCATGCCGTTCCTGCTGCGCACCTGGATGTACGCCTCGGGCGTCATGTTCAGCATCCACCACATGACCGGCCCGGACAGCGGGGTGCCGTCCTGGGTCGGCCCGCTGCTCCAGGTCAACCCCGCCGTCGTCTACATCGACCTGATGCGCTTCGCGCTGATCGACAGCTTCGGCGGCGACATGCTGCCGGCCCACGTCTGGGCGCTGGCCCTGGGCTGGGCGCTGGTCGCCGGGATCGGCGGCTTCATCTACTTCTGGAAGGCCGAGGAGACGTACGGACGTGGCTGACAACACCCCCGCCGAGCGCGTACCCACCGTCATCGCCGACGGCGTCGACATCGTCTACCGCGTCAACGGCACCGGCGCGGGACGCGGCTCCGCGACCGCCGCCCTCAACCGCATCCTGCGCCGCGGGAAGACCGAGAAGGCGGCGGGCGTGCGCCGGGTCCACGCCGTGAAGAACGTCTCCTTCGTGGCGTACCGCGGCGAGGCCATCGGCCTCATCGGCACCAACGGCTCGGGCAAGTCGACGCTGCTCAAGGCCGTCGCCGGCCTGCTCCCGGTGGAGAACGGGCGCATCTACACCGACGGCCAGCCCTCCCTGCTCGGCGTCAACGCCGCCCTGATGAACGACCTCACCGGCGAGCGCAACGTGTACCTCGGCGGGCTGGCGATGGGCATGTCCCGGGCCCAGATCAAGGAGCGGTACCAGGAGATCGTCGACTTCTCCGGGATCAACGACAAGGGCGACTTCATCACCCTGCCGATGCGCACGTACTCCTCCGGCATGGCGGCCCGCCTGCGGTTCTCCATCGCCGCCGCCAAGGACCACGACGTGCTCCTCGTCGACGAGGCGCTGGCCACCGGCGACCGTTCCTTCCAGAAGCGTTCCGAGGAGCGCATCCGGGAGCTGCGCAAGCACGCCGGCACGGTCTTCCTGGTGAGCCACAGCAACAAGTCCATCCGCGACACCTGCGACCGGGTCCTGTGGCTGGAGCGCGGGGAGCTGCGGATGGACGGGCCGACGGACGAGGTCCTGAAGGAGTACGAGAAGTTCACCGGCGGTCCGGCCAAGGCACCGGCGCCCAAGGCGGCGGCCCCCACGCCGCAGGCCAAGCCCGCGCCCCCGGCCGCTCCGAAGGCCCCGGCGGGCGTGTGAGCCCACCGGCACCGGCACCCGCCCGCCCCCAAGCCGCCACCCATCAACCATCAACCATCACCGGTCGCCCGTCACCCGTCACCCGTCGCCCGTCACCCGTCACCCGGGAGGCCCCGTCCCGCCCTCCCCCGATTCATCCTTTCGCCCGATTGATGTCACTATGACCGAATAGAAACCGACCCACAGGAGTGCTCCGGGAGCGACGAAGCGAAGGCCGAGGCGAAGGAGTCCCCGCGATGCCCCAGACGGTCCCCGACCCGTTTCCCGAAACGGCCCCCGACCTCAGCGTCGTCGTCCACGGCACCAACGTCCAGGACCACCTGCCCGCCCTCCTGGACTCCCTGGACGCCCATCCGCTGACCGGCGCCGAGGTGATCGTCGCCGCCGTCGGGGACTGGGCACGGGAGGTGGCGGAGCGGCACGCCCCCGCCTTCACCGTGCTGCCGCTCCCGGACGGGGCCGGGGACGCCGCGGCCCGCTCGGCCGGGGCGGCCCGGGCGCGGGGCCGGTGGCTGCACTTCGTCCACGCCAAGGACGGTGTGCCGGCCGGCACCCCGCCCGCCGTCGCCCGGCACACCGCGCACCTGGCCGCCCCGGTGGACGTCCTGCTGCTCGACCACGTCCGCAGCTCATGGCGCGCCTCCGGCCTGGCCTCCCCCGACGGCCCCCGCCTCGCCCGCGCGGGCCGCGACGGGGACGGCCTCGCCCTCGACGACCGGCCGGGGCTGCTCCGGCTGACCCCGCTGCTGGGCAACCGCGTCGTGCGCGCCGGGTTCTGGCGGGCCCACGAACGCCTCCTGACCACCGAGGACGAGCCGTTCGCCGCCTACGTCGCCCTGCTGCTCGCCGAGCGCGTCGCCTGCCTGCCGCACCCGGCGTACGAGGACCGGCGGCTGCGCCCCGAGAGCCTCCCGCCCCCCACACCGGCGCAGCGGTACGCCCTGGTCGACCGCTACGAGGCGCTCCTCGGCCTCACCGCCGGCCGGCCCGCCGTCCATCGCGTCCTGTACGACCTGATGGTCCGCGACTGCCTGCGCACCTTCACCCGTGCCGGAATGCCCGACGACGTGGCGCGGGAGTTCTTCCACCGGGCGTCCGTGACCGCCCGGCGCCACCGCCCCGACGACCACGGGCGGCCCGCCGGCCTGCAAGGCGTACGCCGCTCGCTCCTGGAGGAGGACGCCTACGTCACGTACCGCGCGCTCCAGAGCGCCAACCACGCCCGCCGCGGCCTGCGCTCGGCCGCGCGCACCGGCAGGCGCCGGGCGGGCACCCGGCTGCGCGCCCTCCAGTACCGCGGTGCCCTGACCCGCCCGGTCGATCCGCACCTCGCGGTCTTCTCGGCGTACTGGAACCGCGGGGTGGCCTGCAATCCGGCCGCGATCGCCGCCAAGCTCGCGGAACTCGCCCCGGGCGTTCGTCCGGTGTGGGTGGTCACGGCGCAGGGCGCCGCGCTGCTGCCGCCCGGCACCGACCACGTCGTGCCGGGCACCCGCCGCTACTGGGAGGTGCTGGCCCGGGCCAAGTACCTCGTCAACAACGTCAACTTCCCGGACGCGGTGGTCAAACGCCCCGGCACCGTCCATCTCCAGACCCACCACGGCACCCCGCTCAAGCGCATGGGCGTGGACCAGTTGCCCTACCCCGCCGCCGCCCACGGCCTGGACTTCCAGGCCCTGCTGGAGCGGGTCGACAAGTGGGACTACAGCGTCTCCGCCAACAGCCACTCCACCCGCATGTGGCAGCGGGCCTACCCGTCCCACCACGTCTCCCTGGACCACGGCTACCCGCGCAACGACGTTTTCTACACCGCCGGTGCCGCCGAGGTCCGCGCGGTCCGCGAACGCCTGGGCATCGCACCCGGCCGCCGCGCGATCCTCTACGCGCCCACCCACCGCGACTACGAGGCGGGCTGGACCCCGCGCCTGGACCTCCCCGCCCTGGCCGAGGCACTCGGTGAGGAAACGGTCCTCCTGGTGCGCGCCCACTACTTCTACGACCACACCGCCTCCCCCCTGGGGGGCTTGCGCCGCACCGGACGCCTCGTCGACGTCTCCGCCTACGAACCCGTCGAGGACCTGTGCCTGGCCGCCGACGCGCTGGTCACCGACTACTCGTCGATCATGTTCGACTACGCCAACCTCGACCGCCCGATCGTCGTCCACGCCGACGACTGGGAGACCTACCGCACCACCCGCGGCGTCTACTTCGACCTGATGGCCGAGGCCCCCGGACCGGTCGCCCGCACCCAGGCGGAGCTGACGGAGATCCTCACCACCGGCGCCTGGCACGACGAACGCGCGGCCAAGCAACGGGCCGCCTTCCGCCGCCGCTTCTGCGAGTACGACGACGGCCACGCCGCCGAACGCGTCGTCCGCCGCGTCTTCCTCGGCGAGGACGAGCGGACGCTGCCCCCCGTCGTGCCGGTCGACGACCGCGTCCCGGCCCCGAACCCCGAGGAGGCCACCGCGTCATGAGGACAGCCACCCCGAGCCCGCCCACGAGCACGCTGCTGCCCCTGCGGACCCCGGACGTCACCGTCACGGTCATCGTCTACAACGACGCCGGACGCCTGCCCCGCGCGGTCGCGTCCGTGCTGCGTCAGACCCACGCGAACATCGAGATCGTCATCAGCGACGACCACTCGACCGACGGCACCGAGCAGGTGGCCCGCGAACTGGCCGCCCAGGACCCGCGGATCGTGTACCTCCGGCTGCCGGAGAACAGCGGCGGGTGCAGCGCCCCGCGCAACCGCGCCCTGGAGATCGCCCGCGCGCCGTACCTGATGTTCCTGGACAGCGACGACGAACTCCCCGAACGCGCCGTCGAGATCCTGCTCGCCGCCCACCGCGAACGCGACCTCGACTTCGCGATGGGCGCCGTGCACCGCGTCCGCGTGGACGGCGGACGCCGCACCACGTGGATGCCGCACCTGGTCGCCGAGCGCCGCACCCTGGACGGCGTCGAGGCCGACCCGCGGCTGTTCTTCGAGCACCTGTCCACCAGCAAGATGTACGCCCGCGCCTTCCTCGACCGGCACGGCCTGCGCTTCCCCGAGGGCATCCACTACGAGGACCAGCTCTTCTCTGCGCAGGCGTACTGCCTGGCCAAGACGTTCACGGTCGTCCCCGAGCCGGTCTACCGCTGGTACATAGCCCCGTACGCGGCCTCCGGCAGCGCCTCCATCTCCAACCAGCGGCACAAGCTCACCAACGTCCGCGACCGCGTCCACGTGCAGCGCCTCATCGACGCGTTCCTGGCCGAGAGCGGACACGAGGGGCTGCGCGAGGACAAGGACTTCAAGTTCCTCAAGCACGACTTCCGGATGTACGCCGGCGACCTCCCCTACCGGGACGACACCTGGCTCGCCTCCTTCGCGGACCTGATGAACCCCTACCTCGACACGCTCGCCGAGGGCGCCTACGCCCGGCTGCCCCGCGCCGAGCGGGTCGTCCTGCGCCTGCTGCGCGACCGGCGCCTGTCCGACGTACGCACGGCGGCCCGGGGCCTGGGCCACGAGGTGGCACCGCGCCGGATCACGCCGGACACGCGATCCGGCCGCGTGTACTGGGGCGAGGGCGTTCCGGAGACTGCCGAGGCCCGCCGCGAGCTGGACCTGACGGACCTGGAACTGGACACCCGCCCGTTCTTCACCGCCCTGCTCCGGCACGAGATCACGGAGATCACCCGCGGCCCCGGCGCCTGCGTCGACCTCACCGTGCGCACCTACGACCCCGCCCTGCGCCTCCCGGTCGGCCCCCAGCGCGCGGTCCTCCACCTCTCCCCCGGCCGCCGGCGCCTCACGGTCGCCTTCCGCCTCTCCCCCGTACGCCCCGGCCTCTTCGAGGGCCGCGTCCGCCTGGACCTGGCGGCGGCCCGTCTCCCGCTGCACGGCTTCGCGGGCACCCGGCATCCCGTCCTCCGCCTCCGCCACCGGGGCCGCACCCACACGGGCATCCTCCTGGCGCCGCCGGCCTTCCCGGCCCTCACGGCCCGCGTCCCCCACCGCGCCGGCCTCACCCCGCACCGGGTCACCGTCCGCCCGGAGGGACACAACCCGGGGCGCCTGCAGATCACGTGGCAGCCGGTGGGCGCGACGGCCGCGGTGCTCCGCCCGGCCGCACGCCGTCTGTCCACTCCCCGGACGCGAAGAGCGGCCCGCCTGGTGGCCGGCGTCCTCCGCTGACTCCCGCTGCGGGCCGTCGTGCCGCTGGGCGCCACGGGTGGGCGCAGCGGCACCCCGCCACGCCGGACTGCGTACCCCCCCGCCCGGCCCCCACCTCGCCGCAGACGCCAAGGCGCCCCGGACCACCACGGTCCGGGGCGCCTCACACGGCAACCGGCGCGAACGCCGTAACGCCGCCCCGCCTACGAATGCGTACGCAACAACGTCCGCATCGTCCGCATGGCCACCGACAGATTCGACAGATCGAACTCGTCCGACGACCGGATCTCCTCCAGCGTCGTCCGCGCCCGCCCGAGAATCGCCGCGTTCTTCTCCTCCCACGCCTTGAACCGCTGCTCCGGCGTGGACGTGCCGTTGCCCACCGCCAGGACCTCCGCGGTCAGCGACGCGTGCGCCGAGTACAGGTCCTCGCGGATCGCCGCGCGGGCCATCGACTGCCAGCGGTCGTTGCGCGGCAGGTCACTGATGCGGTCCATGAGCTGGGTGACGCCGAGCCGGTCGGCGAGGTCGTAGTACACCTCGGCGACGTCCAGCGGCTCCTTGCCCATGCGGTCGGCCACCGACACGATGTCCAGCGTCGCGAAGACCGAGGAGAACCCCGCCACCCGCGTGGCCGGCTCGTCCGGGACCCCGGCGCCGGTCAGCTCGTCGTAGATGTGCTGGTACCACTCCGCGTCCGCGCCACGCAGCAGCTTCGGCAGCTGCGCCCACACCTGCTCGACCCGCTCGGCGAAGAACTCCACCGTCTCGGCCAGCTCCAGCGGCTGCGGCCGGTTGTTGAGCAGCCAGCGCGTGCCGCGCTCGACCAGACGGCGCGAGTGCAGCCGGATCCGGGTCTGGACGGCGGCGTCCACCTTGGTGTCCAGCTCCTCCACCGCGTCCCACACCGGGGAGGAGCGGAAGATCGCACGGGCGACCGTCTGCGCCCGCACGATCTCCTCGAGCGACGCGCCGGTCTCCTCGCGCATCCGGTGCAGGTACGTCGTACCGCCCGTGTTCACCGTGTCGTTGACCAGGACGGTCGTCGTGATCTCACGGCGCAGCGGGTGGCTGTCGACCTGCTCGGCGAACTGCTCGCGCAGCGCCGTCGGGAAGTAGGCGTGCAGCAGGCCCTTGAGGTACGGGTCGTCCGGCAGCGAGGTGTGCAGCAGCTCCTCGGCGACCGTGATCTTCGTGTACGCCAGCAGCACGGCCGTCTCGGGGCCGGTCAGGCCATGCCCGCTGCCGAGCCGCTCGCGGATCTGGCGGTCGGTGGGCAGGAACTCCAGGGCCCGGTTGAGGTGGCCCTCCCTGACCAGGTGGCGCATGAAGCGCTGCTGGGCGTGGAGCATGTCCTTGGACTGCGCCAGCGCGTTGGCGATCGCCGTGTTCTGCGCGTAGTTGTTGCGCAGGACCAGGGCGCCGACCTCGTCGGTCATCTGGGCGAGCAGCTTGTTGCGCTGCTTGACGGTCATGTCGCCGTCCTTGACCAGACCGTTGAGCAGGATCTTGATGTTCACCTCGTGGTCGGAGGTGTCCACGCCCGCGCTGTTGTCGATGGCGTCGGTGTTGATCCGGCCGCCCTGCAGCGCGAACTCGATCCGGCCGAGCTGGGTCAGGCCCAGGTTGCCGCCCTCGCCGACGACCTGGACCCGCAGGTCCTTGCCGTCGACGCGGATGGCGTCGTTGCCCTTGTCGCCGACGTCGGCGTTGGACTCGGTGGACGCCTTGACGTACGTACCGATGCCGCCGTTCCACAGCAGGTCCACCGGGGAGCTGAGGACCGCCCTCATCAGCTCGGCCGGGGTCATCTTGGTGATGCCCGGCTCGATGCCGAGGGCCTCGCGGATGTGGGCGTTGACCGGGATGGACTTGGCCGTGCGCGGGAAGACGCCGCCGCCCGCCGAGAGCAGCTCGGTGTTGTAGTCCGCCCAGGAGGAGCGCGGCAGCTCGAACAGGCGGCGGCGCTCGGCGTACGAGGTGGCCGCGTCCGGGTTCGGGTCGATGAAGATGTGCCGGTGGTCGAAGGCGGCGACCAGGCGGATGTGCTCGCTGAGCAGCATGCCGTTGCCGAAGACGTCGCCCGACATGTCGCCGATGCCGACGACGGTGAAGTCCTGGGTCTGGGTGTCCACGCCCAGCTCCCGGAAGTGCCGCTTGACGGACTCCCAGGCGCCGCGGGCGGTGATGCCCATGCCCTTGTGGTCGTAGCCCGCGCTGCCGCCCGAGGCGAAGGCGTCGCCGAGCCAGAAGTTGTAGGACTCGGCGACCTCGTTGGCGATGTCGGAGAACTTCGCGGTGCCCTTGTCGGCGGCGACGACGAGGTAGGTGTCGTCCTCGTCGTGCCGGACGACGTCGGCGGGGTGCACGACCTCGCCGGCGACCATGTTGTCGGTGATGTCGAGCAGCGCCGAGATGAACGTCTTGTAGCTGGCGATGCCCTCGGCCATCCAGGCGTCGCGGTCGACGCTCGGGTCGGGCAGCTGCTTGGCGACGAAGCCGCCCTTGGCGCCGACCGGCACGATGACGGTGTTCTTCACCATCTGCGCCTTGACCAGGCCGAGGATCTCGGTGCGGAAGTCCTCGCGCCGGTCCGACCAGCGCAGACCGCCGCGCGCGACCTTGCCGAAGCGCAGGTGGACGCCCTCGACGCGCGGCGAGTACACCCAGATCTCGAACGCCGGACGCGGCGCGGGCAGATCCGGGATGGCCTGCGGGTCGAACTTCATGGAGACGTAGTCGTGCGGCCCGCCGTCGCTCGCCTCCTGGAAGAAGTTCGTCCGCAGCGTCGCGTTGATGACGGTGAGGAAGGAGCGCAGGATCCGGTCCTCGTCCAGGCTCGCGACCTGGTCGAGCGCGGCGTCGATCTCCTCGAGCAGGGCGTCGACGATCTCCCGTCCGGCCCGCTGCCGCTCGGGCGCCATCCGCGCCTCGAACAGGTTGATGAGCAGGCGCGTGGTGTGGACGTTGTTGCGGAGGGTGTCCTCCATGTAGTCCTGGCTGAACGTCGCCCCGGCCTGCCGCAGGTACTTGGCGTACGCGCGCAGCACCATCGCCTCGCGCCAGGTCAGACCGGCGCTGAGCACGAGGGCGTTGAAGCCGTCGTTCTCCGCCTTGCCGGTCCAGGTGGCGGCGAAGGCGTCCTGGACGCGCTCGCGGGCGTCGTCGCCGAGGTACTCGGTGCCGCCGGCCGGGGCCTTGGGCATGCGCAGGCCGAAGTCGTAGATCCAGGCCGTGGTGCGGTCCGCGCAGCGCAGCTCGTAGGGCCGTTCGTCGGTGACCTCGACGCCGAGCCGGCTGAGCACCGGCAGCACGGCCGACAGGGAGACCGAGCCGCCCTTCTGGTAGATCTTGAAACGCCGCTCCTCGGGGGCGGCGCCGACCGGCTCGTACAGGCTCAGCGCGAAGGTCTTCTCCTCGTCGAGCTGCTCCAGGTGGCCGAGGTCGGCGACCGCGGAGCGCGGGCCGTGGTCGGCCTTGTAGCCCTCGGGGAAGGCGGACCCGTAGTGGCGCAGCAGCTCCGCGGCGCGCTCCTCGCCGAACTCCGCGGTGAGCGCCTCGCCGAACCCGTCGGCCCAGGAGCGGGCGGCCTCGACGAGACGGGCCTCGACGCGCTCCCTGTCGGCGTCGGACAGGTGCGGCAGCTCGGTGCCCTGCGGGACGCGGACCACGAAGTGCAGGCGGGACAGGATGGACTCGGTGTTCCAGGCCGTGAAGTCGACGCTGGTGCCGCCGAGCTCCTCCTTGAGGATGTCGATGATCCGCAGCCGGACGCCGGTGGTGTAGCGGTCGCGGGGGAGGTAGACGAGGGCCGAGTAGTAGCGGCCGTACTCGTCCTGGCGCAGGTAGAGGCGCAGGCGGCGCCGCTCCTGGAGGTAGAGCACGGAGGTGACGATCGGCTCCAGCTCCTCGACGGAGGTCTGGAACATCTCGTCGCGCGGGTACGTCTCCAGGATCTGCAGCAGGTCCCGGCCGTCGTGGCTGTTGGGCGAGAACCCGGCGCGCTCCAGCACCTCCTCCACCTTGCGCCGCACGACCGGCACCCGGCGCACGGACTCGGTGTAGGCGGCGGAGGAGAACAGGCCGAGGAAGCGCCGCTCGCCGACGACGTTGCCGTTCTCGTCGAACTTCTTGACGCCGACGTAGTCGAGGTAGGAGGGCCGGTGCACGGTGGCCCGGCTGTTCGCCTTGGTCAGCACCAGCAGCCGGTGCTCGCGGGCCTTGGCCCGGGCGTCGGCGGGCAGCCGCTCGAAGGAGGGGCTGACGGGGTGGCTCTCGTCGGTCGCGTGGTGCGGGTCGGCCCGCAGGATGCCGAGACCGGTACCGGCGACGGCGGCGAGGGAGTCGTCCTCGCGCAGCTCGTACTCGCGGTAGCCGAGGAAGGTGAAGTGGTCGTCGGCGAGCCAGCGCAGCAGCTCGCGGGCCTCCTCCAGCTCCCGCGCGGGAAGGTCCTCGGGGGTGGTCTCGGCCGACAGCTGGTCGGCGATGCGGACGGCCGCGTCCCGCATCTTGCCCCAGTCCTCGACGGTCTCGCGGACGTCGTTGAGGACGCGGAGCAGGTCGGCGGTGATCTGCTTGAGGTCGCCGCGGTCGGTCTCGCGGTCGATCTCGACGTGGATCCAGGACTCGGTGTGCGCGTCGTGCGGCAGGTCGGCGGTGGGGGGACCGGCGAGCACCTCGACGAGCCGGCCGGCGACGTCGCGCCGCACCACGATCTGCGGGTGGACGACGACGTGGATGCCGCGGCCCTGGCGGGTCAGCTCGTTGGTCACGGAGTCGACGAGGAAGGGCATGTCGTCGGTGACCACCTCGACGACGGAGTGGCTGCACGTCCAGCCGTTCTCCTCGACCGTCGGGGTGTGCACCCGGACGTTGGCCGTGCCCTGCGGGCGGTTCTCCGCCAGCCGGTAGTGCGAGACGGCGGCTCCGAAGATGTCGACCGGGTCGCGGTCGGCCAGGTCCTCCGGGGCGGTGTGCCGGTAGTAGCGCTGGAGGAACGCCAACACGGACGCGTAGTCCGGGGCGCCGTCCGGGGCGTCCGGCGTGCCCGTGGTACCCGGAGTGCCCTCGCCCGTCGTCCCAGTCGGTAGGTGGCCCCCGACCGGGCTGTTCTCAGCTACCCGCGCAGCCCTTTCGAGCAGCTCGGCCTTGGCTTCGTCCAGCTTGGTCTGCATTGTCCTCTGACTCCTGTCGCGCGCCGTTGCGTGACGTAGAAGGAAGTACGGTCTCCTGCCTTCCGGCATGACGTCGGGACACGGGGTGTCCGGTCCACTTCGACGCTATGCCGCAAGACGAGAGGAGCGGGGGCATATCAGCCAATGTCGCCGTTCTCACCGGGTGTGACTTCGCTCTCGCCGTCACCGTCCGGGGAGTGTGCGGCGGTCTGCCGGGGGGTTCTGCCGCCCCGTCCCGCCCGCGAGGATCAGCGACCGCCGCCCGGACACGGATGTCGTCCGTGTGTGCCGGGCGCAGGGCGGAGGCACCAGTGCCCCCGCGAACTATCGCGCTGATCACGCCACAAGGCTATCGCTCCCCGAGGGCTGCCCGTCATGAGCCGCATGTGTACAAAACCAGGCCCGCAACTTGGACGTTCCGCACAGCTACGCCCGGGTAACGGTCTGCGCCACGTCACGCGGCGCCACCGTCAGCGCGCCAGCCGCTCCGCCACCACCACGGCCTCCCCCAGCGTGTCCACCACCGGCACCCCGACCCCCTCGAGGCTGGCCCGGCTGTGCGACCCGCCGGTGTACAGCACCGCCCCCGCGCCCACGTGGCGCGCGGCCACCGCGTCGTCCGCGGCGTCCCCGATCACCACCGTGCGGGCGGGCTCCACGCCGGACAGCGCCAGCTGTGCGAGGTGCCGCACCATGTGCTCGGCCTTGCTGCCCCCGGACGGCCCGGTCCGCCCGTCGACGCGTATGAAGTGCGCCTCGATCCCGAGCCGCTGGACCAGGGGCACCAGCTCGTCATGGCCGTACATGCTGAGGATCGACTGGCTGCGTCCGGCCGAGCGCCACCCCGCGAGCAGCTCCGTGGCCCCGTCGGCGAGCCGGCACCGGCCGCGGTGCGCGCTGTAGTGGCGCTGGAAGGCCGCGTCCATGACCTCCCACTCGCCGTCGGTGGGCAGTCTTCCCATCAGCCGCTCGTAGAACTTCGGCACCGGCACGCAGTACAGCGCCCGGTACTGCTCCAGCGTGATCGGCGCCAGCCCCAGCTCGGCGAACGCCGCGTTCGTCGCCCCGATGATCGCGTCGTTGTCGTGGAACAGCGTGCCGTTCCAGTCCCACACGATGTGTGCGCCCGTCTGCATCCCCATGCACGAAAACGTACCCGCCGCCACTGACAATCGGGACACCACAGCCTGAAGGGCCTGGTCAGACCAGGTTCGGGATCTCCTGCGTCGCGTACCAGAGCAGCTCGTGGTCCTCCGCGCCGTCCACGACGAACTGCGCGTCGTCGTCCCCGCCGTCGGCCGCCGCGAGCGCCTCGGCCGCGGCGCCCACGTCCGTCTCTGCGTCGGCGGAGTCCACGTGCACCGCGGCCGCCTTGGCCAGCGGCAGCGGCCCGGCGACCCGGACCTCGCCCAGCGCCGCCGGGTCGAGCCCCCGGTCCGGGTCGGCCGCGGCGGCGCCGTCGGGGACGTCTGCCGCGACCACGACCCGGCGCCGCGCCGCGGCGGGGTCGGCGGCGAGCAGACGCAGCGAGGCCAGCGCGGCCCGGTTCAGGGCGGCGTACTCCAGCTCCTCGATGTCGTCCGACAGGTACCACTCGCGCAGCGCCGGCGTGACGGCGTAGGCGACGAGCGGCCCGGTCCCCAGCTCCCCCGCCCGGTGCGCCTCGGCGAGGCCGGACAGGGTCAGGGGGACGTAGACGCGCATGAGTCTGCCGCTTTCGTGGTCGGGGACGCCGCCGGGACGCTCGGTGGACCCGGCGGGAGAGCCTTCAGGATACGTGCGGGTGTCCCCTTTCGAGTCCCCACCCGGGGCCCCGGAAGCGTCCACCCCGGTCCCGGAATTCACCCCTCCCGCCCGCTCAAGTCCGGCTTTTCCACCCCTCACATCACCCTGATGAGTGAACCTCCCGGCCCCCGCGACCCGAACGCCGACGTCCTTGCCGTGCCACCCCTTCGCCCCGTACAAGATGCTCGACCGCGAAGTTACTGCCCGGTATCAACCGGGCCGCCGAACGGGGACCCCATGCGCAAGGTCATGACCAGAACCCAACTCCGCCCCACCGCCCCAGGCCCACTCACCCGACCCCCACTGCCCGGCACCGCCCCCTCTCCCACCACACCGGGCGAGGCCCCGCCCCGCGGGCTCGGCAGGCCGTACGACGCCGGGCGCGGCACCCCCGCCGTCCCGCCCGGCCGCCCGCCCCTGAGCGCCGCCTCCGCCGTTGTCGCCTCCGACGGGCCCGCCTCCCTGCCCGCCGGCACACGCGGCGGCGTACCGACCCGTGTGCCCGGCGGTGTGCCGCCCCGCAGGCCGGGGGCGCGCGGGGCGCGTGCCGCCGCGCCCGGTGGACGGCCGCCCGGGTCTCCGGGCCGGTCCCAGCGGCCCCGTACGCGGCCGGCGGACACCCGGCCGCCCACGGCGGGCTCGGGGCCCGGCACCAGGCCCGGGCCCGTTGCGGCGCCCGGCTCCCCGGCCAGGGGCCCGGTGCCGGACCCGGCCGCCGCTCCCGGCTCCGGCACGGCCTGCGCTCCGGCGCCCGCCGCGCTCCCCGCCCCAGCCCGTGCCACGGGCGCTCCCGCACCCGCGGTCCCCGGGGCCGCCGGTGCCCCTCGCGTCCCCGCCCAGGCCCCGCGCCGCCCCGTCCCGCAGCTCCGCCCCACCGACCACTTCGCCGAGCTTCTCCTCGGCGTCCTCAGCGGGCGGCGCCCGGTCCACTCCATGCTCCGGCACACCGTCGGGCGCGCGTACGACGACTTGGCCCACCTCGCCGAACGCGGTCCGCTGCGCACGCGCGGCGCCTCCCCCGTCGTCCGCGACATCGGCTACTTCGAGCCCCGGCCCGGCGCCCTGGAGGTCTTCGCCCGCATCGGCGCGGGGGACCGGCTGCGCGCCATGGCGTTCCGCCTGGAGCAGGGCCGGGACCTGCGGTGGCGCTGCACGGCGGTGGAGGTGGGCGGCCCCCGCAGGCACCGCGCGGACGACGACTGACCGCACCACCGCCGGGGAGGCCCCCGGACAGGCCGGAGGGCCGGTCACCCCCGGGTGACCGGCCCTCCCACCGCCACGGCGCCCGCAGGGCGCCGCACCGTCACTTCTTGCGGCGTCGTCCGCCCTTGGCCTGCTTCCGGCGCTCCGCGCGCGTGAGCCCGTCGGACTGGCCCTGCGCGGACTCGCCGTCGGTGAACTCACCCTCGACGACACCGCCCTCGCCGTCCACCGTCGGCGCGGAGAAGTGCAGGTCCCGGCGCTGCGGCGCGTCGAGGCCCTTGGCCCGGATCTCCGGACGGGCACCCGCCTGGGCGGGAACCGCATCCTGCGCGCCCTTCTCCAGCGACGGCGCCGTGTCCTCGACCGGAACCTCCTCGACCTGCTGCTCGACCTGGACCTCCAGGTTGAACAGGTAGCCGACGGACTCCTCCTTGATGCCCTCCATCATGGCCTGGAACATGTCGAAGCCCTCGCGCTGGTACTCGACCAGCGGGTCCTTCTGCGCCATCGCGCGCAGGCCGATGCCCTCCTGGAGGTAGTCCATCTCGTAGAGGTGCTCGCGCCACTTGCGGTCCAGGACGGAGAGGACGACCCGGCGCTCCAGCTCGCGCATGATCTCGGAGCCGAGCTGCTTCTCCCGCTCCTCGTACTGCTCCAGGATGTCGTCCTTGATGGACTCCGCGATGTAGTCGGCGGTCAGACCGGCCCGGTCGCCTGCCGCCTCCTCCAGTTCCTCGACGGTGACCTTCACCGGGTAGAGCTGCTTGAACGCGCCCCACAGCCGGTCGAGGTCCCAGTCCTCCGGGAAGCCCTCCGCGGTCTCGGCCCCCACGTAGGCGTCGATCGTGTCGTTCATGAAGTGCTGGATCTGCTCCTGCAGGTCCTCGCCCTCCAGGACGCGGCGCCGCTCGCTGTAGATGACCTCACGCTGGCGGTTGAGGACCTCGTCGTACTTCAGGACGTTCTTACGGGTCTCGAAGTTCTGCGTCTCGACCTGCGACTGGGCGGACGCGATCGCGCGCGTGACCATCTTGTTCTCGATCGGCACGTCGTCCGGCACGTTCGCCATGGACATCACGCGCTCGACCATCTGGGCCTTGAACAGCCGCATCAGGTCGTCGCCCAGGGAGAGGTAGAAACGCGACTCGCCGGGGTCGCCCTGACGGCCGGAACGACCGCGCAACTGGTTGTCGATGCGCCGCGACTCGTGCCGCTCGGTGCCCAGGACGTAGAGGCCGCCGAGCTTCTCGACCTCTTCCTTCTCGGCCTTGACCGCGTGCTCGGCCCGCTCCAGCGCGGCGGGCAGGGCCGCCGCCCACTCCTCGATGTGCTCCTCGGGGTCGAGGCCGCGCTGGCGCAGCTCGGCCTCGGCGAGGTCCTCGGGGTTGCCGCCGAGCTTGATGTCCGTACCACGGCCGGCCATGTTCGTGGCCACCGTCACGGAGCCCTTGCGGCCCGCCTGGGCGACGATCGTCGCCTCCCGGTCGTGCTGCTTGGCGTTGAGCACCTCGTGCTGGACGCCGCGCTTGCTGAGCTGCTGCGAGAGGTACTCGGACTTCTCGACCGAGGTGGTGCCGACGAGGATCGGCTGGCCCTTGCGGTGCTTCTCCTCGATGTCGTCGACGACCGCCTCGAACTTGGCGACCTCGGTGCGGTAGATCAGGTCCGACTGGTCCTTGCGGACCATCGGCCGGTTGGTCGGGATGGGCACCACGCCGAGCTTGTAGATCTGGTGGAACTCGGCGGCCTCGGTCATCGCCGTACCGGTCATGCCGGACAGGCCGGGCTGTTCCTTGCCGTTGTGGTCGTGGCGCTTGTAGAGGCGGAAGAAGTTCTGGAGGGTGATCGTCGCGAGCGTCTGGTTCTCGTCCTTGATGTCCACCCCTTCCTTCGCCTCGATCGCCTGGTGCATGCCCTCGTTGTAACGGCGGCCGGCGAGGATACGGCCGGTGTGCTCGTCGACGATCATGACTTCGCCGTCGAGGACGACGTAGTCCTTGTCCTTCTTGAAGAGTTCCTTGGCCTTGATGGCGTTGTTGAGGTAGCCGACCAGCGGGGTGTTCACCGACTCGTAGAGGTTGTCGATGCCCAGCCAGTCCTCGACCTTCGCCACGCCCGACTCGTGGATGGCTACGGTGCGCTTCTTCTCGTCGACCTCGTAGTCGCCGGTCTCCTCGATGCCCTTGAGGGTGTTGCCGGCCTCGCCCTTCTTCAGGCGGGTGACCAGCTTGGCGAAGTCGCCGTACCACTTGGTGGCCTGGTCGGCCGGGCCGGAGATGATCAGCGGCGTACGGGCCTCGTCGACCAGGATGGAGTCGACCTCGTCGACGATGGCGAAGTTGTGACCGCGCTGGACCAGCTCGTCCTTGGACCAGGCCATGTTGTCGCGCAGGTAGTCGAAGCCGAACTCGTTGTTCGTGCCGTAGGTGATGTCGCAGCCGTACATCTCGCGGCGCTGGGCCGGCGTCTGGTTGGCCAGGATGCAGCCGACGGTCAGGCCCAGGAACTTGTGGACGCGGCCCATCATCTCGGAGTCGCGCTCGGCCAGGTAGTCGTTGACCGTGACGATGTGCACGCCCTCGCCGGACAGGGCGTTGAGGTAGGCGGGCAGCGTGCCGACGAGGGTCTTGCCCTCACCGGTCTTCATCTCGGCCACGTAGCCCATGTGCAGCGCGGCGCCGCCCATGATCTGCACGTCGTAGTGGCGCTGGCCCAGGACGCGCTTGGCGGCCTCACGGACGGTGGCGAAGGCTTCGGGCAGCAGGTCGTCAAGGCTCTCACCGTCGGCGTAGCGCTGCTTGTACTCGTCGGTGAGGGCCCGCAGCTCGGCGTCGGAGAGGTCAGTGAAGTCCTCTTCGATGGAGTTGACCTGGTCCGCGATGCGGTGCAGCTTGCGCAGGATCTTGCCTTCGCCTGCACGCATGATCTTCGAGAGGACGGACACGGGGGTTGGTCTCCTTGCCGGTCGGGCCTGGGACGGTCGGTTTCCTTGGACGGATAGGGCAACGGCCATCGTATGCGAGGACCCCGCCGCGCCGGGAGGCCTGCCGTAACGGGGACCGTCCACTCCTTGCATCCAGCATCCCTGTCTGCTGTCACCCCTTTCAACGTCCGGGCCCCGCGGATGGTGCCGCGCCCTTCCGGCGAATCGCACGCGAAGTGACCGGATGTTCACGGACGGCAAAACCGTGGCGCCTGGACGGGACGCCGAGCAGAATCGGCCGATGGAACCCGTAACGCTCCTCACCGACCGGCTGGTCCTGCGCACGGTCGGCCCGCAGGACACCGAGGCCGTGCACGCCGCCTGTCAGGACCCCGACATCCGGCGCTGGACGACGATCCCCTCCCCCTACCTCCTGGAACACGCACGGGGTTTCACGGAGCAGCTGGTCCCCGACGGCTGGGCGAACGACTCGATGTTCACCTTCGGCCTCTTCCTCCCCGCCGGGGACCTGGTGGGCATGCTCGGCGTCACGATGGTCTCGCTGGGCGTCGGGGAGATCGGGTTCTGGGGCGCCAAGGAGCACCGCGGCCGGGGCCACGTCACCGAGGCCGCCGTCGCCGTCGCCCGCTGGGCGTTCACCGAGCGGGCCGTCGACCGCCTGGAGTGGCGCGCCGAGGTCGGCAACAGGGCCTCCCGCGCGGTGGCCGAGCGCGCGGGCTTCACCATGGAGGGCACCCTCCGCTCCGCCCTCAACAACAAGGGCGTGCGCCGCGACTGCTGGATCGCCTCCCTCCTCCCCTCGGACCTCTCCCTCTCCTCGACCTCCCCGTACCTGCCGGCGCCGACGTAGAGCTGTGCCCGCCCCGGTGCCGGTACCGGCACCGGCACCGGCGCTGTCAGACCCACCCCCTATCGTGCCGACGTATGACGACCCTCCCGCCCCCCGCCACGGAACTGTCCGCAGACGAGGCCCGCCGCCTCGCCCTCCGCGCGCAGGGCTTCCTCGGCGCCCCCGACCGCCGCGCGGGCGTCCGCGGCGTCCTCCGTCACCTGGGCGCGGTGCAGCTCGACACCATCTCGGTCCTCGCCCGCTCCCACGAGCTCGTCCCGTACGCGCGCCTGGGCGCGGTCGGCCGCCGGACCGTCGACGACGCCTACTGGACCGACGCCCACGCCTTCGAGTACTGGTCCCACGCGGCCTGCATCCTGCCCATCGAGGAGTGGCCCCACTTCGCCTTCCGCCGCCGCGCGTACCGCAACCGCCCGCACTGGAACCACCACCTCCCCGAGGGCGACTACGACCGCGTCGTCAAGCAGCTCCGCGCCGAGGGCCCCCTCACCGCGACGGACCTCGGCGGCGCGAAGAAGACCAGCGAGTGGTGGGACTGGTCGGGCACGAAGGTCGCCGTCGAGCGCGCGCTCATGTACGGCGAGGTGGTGTGCGTCGAACGCCGCGGCTGGAAGCGCGTGTACGACCTGGCGGAGCGCGCGGTCCCGGCCGCGCTGCTCCACGACGACCTGGACGACACGGAGTGCCTGCGCCGCCTGGTCCGCCTGGCCGGTCAGTCCCTGGGCGTCGGCACCCGCGCGGACATCGCGGACTACCACCGTCTCAAGGCCGAACAGGTCGACGCGGTGATCGCCGACTCGGGTCTGGTGCCGGTCACGGTGCGCGGCTGGGGGCGCCCGGCCTGGGCCGACCCGGCGGCCCTGGAGACTCCCCCGCGCGGCCGTCACCGCACGACGCTGCTCTCGCCCTTCGATTCCCTCGTGTGGGAACGGGCGCGCACGGAGCGGATCTTCGGATTCACCCACCGTCTGGAGGCCTATGTGCCCCGGCACAAGCGGGTGCACGGCTACTTCGCGATGCCGGTCCTGGCCGGCGGGCGGCTCGTCGGCCGGGTGGACCCGGCGCGGGAGGGACGCACCCTGGTCGCCAAGCAGGTGACGCTGGACGGCCGGAAGGCGGCCCCGGCTGTGGCCCAGGCCCTGGTGGAGGCGGCGAGCTGGGTGGACTGCACGGACGTACGCGTGGAGCGGGTGGAGGCACCGGAGCTGCGCGAGCCCCTCACCCGGGAGCTGGCCGCACTGCTCGCCTGACCGGTAAGCGGCTCACTTCCGCCGGCGCGCCGCCTCACCGGATCTCGAGGATCTTCTCCCGCATCGCGTACACCACGGCCTCCATCCTGGAGTGGAGCTGGAGTTTCTCCAGGATGTTGCGCACGTGGTTCTTGACGGTGTTCTCGGAAATGAACAGTTCCTTGGCGATGTCCCGGTTGTTCATTCCGGTGGCGACGAGCTTGAGGACCTCCAGCTCGCGATCCGTGAGCCGGGGCGCGGGCACCAGTCGGCGTTCGTCGGTCCGCTGGATCATCGACTTGAACTCGGTGAGCAGTTTCGACGCCATGGACGGGCTGATCTGGGACTGTCCGTCGGCCACCGCGCGAATGGCGGTGGCCACCTCGTCGGTCGAGATCTCCTTGAGGAGATAACCGGTCGCGCCCGCCTTGATCGCGTCGTAGAGGTCGGCCTCCTCGTCGCTGATCGTCAACATGATGATCTTGGCACTGGGGGCCACCTCCTTGATGGAGGTGCAGGCCTCGATACCGCCCCGCTTGGGCATCCTCACGTCCATCAGGACGATGTCCGGCAGCAGGTCGGCGGCCTTCTCCACGGCCTCGGCGCCGTCACCGGCCTCTCCGACGACCTGGATGTCCTCCTCGGCCGCGAGCACGATCTCCAGGCCGCGGCGGAAGAGGGCGTGGTCGTCCACGACCAGCACCCTGATCGGCTCCTCGCGTACGGGGCCCGCGTCCGTGTCCGGGCCCATGCCGACCGCCGCGCCGTCGATCCCGTGGTCGACGCCCGCGCCCCGCATCGGTCCGAAACTGTCCGCCATCGTTCCTCCCCCTGAAGGCTGTGGCACGTGGTCCTGAGCCATCGCCAACCCAGAGCAACGACCCACCTGTTGGGCCGTTGCCGCCATGATTCCATGCCTGGCCTGCGGCGGGGTGACCGAACGGGCAGCGATGGGGTCGCACACCTCGCGCACCGTCGCACACCGGTGCCCCTGGGGGGCGCACACGCGCTCCAGGGGCACCTCCGCTGTCACCCGGCGGTGTGTGTCAGCCGCCGAGCGCGTCGCCCGCGTCAGGAGCGTGCGCCTGGGTCACCATCGTGTCCGTGGTGAGGTGGATGACGCCGTAGTCGTAGGCGTGTCGCCGGTAGACGACGCTGGGCTCCTTCGTCTCGGAGTCGACGAACAGGTAGAAGTCGTGCCCGACCAGCTCCATCTCGTACAGCGCCTGGTCGAGGGACATCGGTGCGGCCACGTGGGTCTTCTCCCGGACGACGAGCGGGCCGTCCCCCTGGACCTCCAACGAGCCGATCTTCTTGGTGGGTACGCCGTCCTGCTCCTCCATCGGGACGACGTCGCCGTTCCCGTTGAGCGTCGCCGCGCCGGGTACGTGGTCGGCGACCTCGGCCGCCGGGATCCGACGCGCGCCGCGGCGCGAGAAGCGCTTGTCGTGCTGCTTGCGCAGCCGTGCGCCTAGCTTCTCCGCCGCCAGGTCGAGCGCCGCGTAGGGGTCGCTCGCCGCTGCCTCCGCCCGGATCACCGGACCGCGGGAGCGGAGCGTGATCTCCACTCGGTCACAACGGTCGGCCTGCCGGGGGTTCGGCTCCTTGGACACCTCGACGTCGAGGCTGATCACCTTGCCATCGAGCTTCTGGATCTTCTCCAGCTTCAGCTTCTCGGCCACGTGCTTCCGGAACCGCTCGGGCACCTCGGTCTTGCGGCCCTTGACGACGATGTCCACGCAGAACTCCGTTCCCGGATCGCTCCGCTTCGACGGGCGGAGCATCTCCCTTTTGCACCAGGTTCCGGTCTCGCCCGAAACCTCGGACTCGGTGACGTCCACCTCCTCCCCCGCGGGCGGGATCTCCACTCCACCGGTGCGGGTGATGACGCCAAAACCCGCAGCACGGCATTCGGCTTTGAGAGGTGTGGCCTGCGGCTTTACCTCACAACCGAACATATCTCGCCCGGACGGATGCCGTCACCCTCTACCGCGCCGTACCTCCGTTCCGGTGAATTGAACCCCTCATTCCCTGCAACGACGAAAGTTCTCAGTCAGTTCCGGTTTATTTCGAAGGAATCTGGTGACGCCGCGACCACTGCCGCGCAGATCGCCTCACGGATCACGTCATCGCCTACGTACCGGCCCGTCATTCGGGGCCCGGTCTTCCGTTCCTCTCTGCCTTCCCCTGCCTCCGTCGGATACACAGTCGATCTCGTCCTCCCGTACGTGTCCGGCCCCGTCCGCGACTCAACGGCGGCGGTCCTCGCCGTGCGCACCGCACGCGCCGCCTCGGCCAGTGACGCCCCGGTCGTCATCAGGTCGTCGACCAGAACGAGTGCTCCGGCGGCGCGCAGCAGGCCGCCACCGCCGGACGCCACCGCCAGTGCGCCGGCGAGGTTGGCCATCCGCTGCCGGGCATCCAGCCCCGACTGGTCGGCCACGGCGTGCCGCTGCCGCAGCACGGCCAGCACCCGGGCCGGCGTCCCGGTGCGCCGCAGCTCCCCCGCGGCCGCGAGGGCGATCCGCCGCGCCGGGTCGTGCCCGCGGGTCCGCACGGCTCGGCGCGCCGAAGGCACGGGCACGAGCAGGACAGGGCCCGGTGTCCGCACGGCCCCCACGCCCGCGGACGCCTGGCCGCCGGATGCCGGGCCACCCGTCACCGCGCCGCCGGCGCCCGTCCCCGCCTCGCGGAGAGCCGCGCGCACCGCCCCCGCCAGTGCCGTGCCGAGCGGCCCCGTCAGGGACAGCACCCCCCGCTCCTTGTGCGCGAGCAGGGCGGCCCGCACCTCGTCCGCGTACGGCGCGGCCGCGTGGACCACGGGCATGCCCGGCGGCTCCGGGTCAGGCCGCACCCGGCGCGGCGGGTCCCCGCTCAGCGCCGTACCGCACCGGGAACACAGCACCGTACGAGCCCTGCCGCAGCCCCCGCACTCGGCCGGCAGCACCAAGTCAGTGAGGTCCGTCCACCATCCCCGCACCATCCGTGATCCCCGCATGGCCACCACTGTGCCAACGCCCGCGGAAGCCTGCCAGGCCTGTGGAAAACGCCGCCCCACACCCTGTGGACAACCCCGTCACCCGCCGGAGGAGGACGGGTTCCGGGGTCGTCCGGCGTCGGGAACCTCACCCCGGATAGACCGGCGCGGCCCCTTCCGTCACCTTCTGCCACTGCAGCCCGGACGGCAGCCGCACGATCAGGTCCTCCGAGTACGCCACCAGCGGCAGCCGCTCGTCCTCGGTCGCGGCGATCTCCTTGACGCCCGTCAGCGCCGCGGGCACGGAAGCCTCCGGCGTCGAGCCGTCGACCTGGACGTAACCGATCTGCTGGACGCCGCCGCGCTCGCGTCCGACCACCACGAGCCGGGCGTCACCGGCCCACGACATGGCGGTGACCTCCTCCAGCTCGGGGGTCGCGGAGCGCAGTTCGAGGACGGTGACCGCGGGCGGTCCGTCCGCCCTCTCCTCACGTTCGATCCGCCCGATCAGCAGCGACCGCTTGCCGTCCTTCTCCACGACGAGCGCGATCCGCACACCGTCGGCGGCCACCCGCACGGCCTGCACGCGCCCGTCGAGGCCCGGTGTCCGGACCTCCGCCGGTTCGCCCGCGCCATCCTTCAGGAGCAGCAGCCGCGGATCGGCCGGGTCGCGGTCGGCGATCCACAGGTCGCCCCGCGCGTCCCAACTGGGCGGTGTCAGCCGGTCCGTCTCCGCCTTGCCCCCGCTGGTCAGCACGGGGTCGCCGAGCGAACCGCCCGACACCAGCGAGCCGACGTACAGCGCCTTGCTGTCGAGGCTGATCCCGGCCGCACTGTGCTCGTCCCGCGACACGGCCACCGACCGCAGTGCCTGCTGCCCCTCGCCCAGCGGACCGGGCACCGGTTCGGCCCGCGTTCCGTTGCTGCCGGCGGCGATCCGCACCAGGCGGTCCCGGTCGTCGACGAAGTACAGGTAGTCCGGCCGTTGCGCCGAGCCGCGGGTCGCGACCGTCTCCGCCCGGTCCTCGGAGAGCGAGCACATCTGCTCACCGCCCGCGCGCAGTTCGACCTGCTCCACCGCGGGAGTGAGGTTCTGCAGCGTGAACAGGAGCTGCGCGGCCATCTCGTCGCACTCGTCGTCGCCCGCCGAGGCCGCCTTGTCGTTGAGCCGAACCGTCAGCCTGTTGCGGTCGTCGGGCGTCAGCGCGCCTGCGTCGTCCGCCAGCGCGGTCCCGGCCGGGAAGCTGGACCGCACCACCGGGTCCAGCAGGCGCGTCGGACCACTGAGCAGGGAACGCACCACCTGGGTCAGCGGATCCACGCGCCGGCGCACGTACACGGGGTCGGCGACGGCCGACGGCTCCCGGGCCGTGCCGGTGCCGGCGTCCACGGGCACCACGGTGTTGGAGGCGAAGTAGTACCGGTTGACCGACATGTAGTTGCGCTGGAAGTCCGACTTGCCCATGACGACGCCCTGCGGGAGCACGTCGATGCGCCACTGCTTGGTCTTGGGGTTGCGGGTGAGGTGCACCGCCTCGCGGTAGGTTCCCTCGGCCGGCGAGTACGACTGCTGTGCGTCCACCGTGGCGACCTTGGTGCCGGTCAGGTTGACGGAGTAGTCGTTGGCCTCCTCGCGGTTGCCCGAGTGGTCGGACACCGTCCCCGGGCCGTCCGCGAGCACCGTCGCCGACCGGTCCGGCCGCCAGTTCTTCGCGGCATCTCCCGTCAGGTACTTGCGCGCCGTCTCGTAGTGCGGATCGTCGCTGGTCAGCGCCTCCAGGAAACCCTGCACGATGTCGGAGGGCGGGTCGTCCTCCTGCGGCGGCATCGCGAACACCCGCACCTGCGGGTCCTGGCGGGGGGTGGACTCCACTCCTCGCAGGTCTCCGCTGTCCGGCATGGACGCGCATCCCGCCAGCAGTACGAAACCGCAGGCGGTGTACGCCATCACGCGCGCCGGCCCCCGCCGACCGCTCCGCTCGCGGTCAGCGCCCACGAGATGCCTCCCCTTGCCTGCTCGACTCCTCGGGACCGGCATCCGGGCGGCTCGCGGCCCCCGGCGCCGCCCCGCCGTCCTGTCGCCGCGCGGCGCCCGACGCCGGCCTCGGCACCACGCGTGCCCCGTTGCCGGGCAGCGCCGTCGGGTCGGCCGTGGGCGCCGTCGTGGGCTGCCGCGGCGTGATCGGCCCCCGCGCGGAGACCGGGGACGTCTGCCCGGCCGGTGCCTGCGCCGGGACGCCGACCGTCTTGTCCGCACCGTGCGGCGGTACGGCCTCACCCAGGCCGGCGTCCTGGAGTCCGCGGTTGCGGCGCGAGTCGGCCGGCTCCAGCGGTATCGGCGAGCCCCGCAGCGGCTCGTCCGCCGTCCTGGGCAGCGTCAGCCGGAACTGCGAGCCACCGCCGGGCTCGCCCCAGGCCTGCAGCCAGCCGCCGTGCAGCCGCGCGTCCTCCAGGGCGATCGACAGGCCCAGCCCCGTGCCGCCGGTGGTACGCGCGCGTGCCGGGTCGGCCCGCCAGAAGCGGCTGAAGACCCGGGTGGCCTCGCCCGGCTTGAGCCCGACGCCGTAGTCGCGCACCGCGACGGCGACCGCGCCCCCGGCGGCGGCGAGTTTGACGACGACGTCACGGCCCTCGCCGTGCTCGACGGCGTTGACGACGAGGTTGCGCAGCACGCGTTCCACCCGCCGGGCGTCCGCCTCGGCGACGACGGGCTGCTGGTCGCCGGAGAGGCGTATCTGCGTTCCCTTGCGCTCGGCGAGCGGCTCCGCACCGGTGACGACCCGGCGCACGACCTCCCTGAGGTCTATCGCCTCGGCCTCCAGCGCGGCGGCGCCCGCGTCGAAGCGGCTGATCTCCAGCAGGTCCGCGAGCAGCGTCTCGAACCGGTCCAGCTGGTCGGCGAGCAGTTCGGCCGACCGCGCGGTCACCGGATCGAAGTCCACACGTGCGTCGTGGATGACGTCGGCCGCCATCCGCACCGTGGTCAGCGGCGTGCGCAGTTCGTGCGACACGTCGGAGACGAACCGCCGCTGCATCCGCGACAGGTCCTCCAGCTGACTGATCTTGAGCTGGAGGTTCTGCGCCATCTTGTTGAAGGCCTCGCCCAGCCGGGCGATGTCGTCCTCGCCGGTGACCTTCATCCGTTCCTGCAGCCGCCCCGCGGACAGCCGCTCGGCGATGCTCGCCGCCATCCGTACGGGTGTGACGACCTGGCGCACCACGAGCCAGGCGACGGCACCGAGCAGCACCACGACGAAGAGGCCGGCGGTCGCCAGGGTGCCCCTGACCAGGCTGAGCGACTTCTCCTCCTGGGTCAGCGGGAAGAGGTAGTAGAGCTGGTAGGGCTCGCCGTTCGGGTCGTTGACCTGCTTGCCGATGACCAGGCCGGGCTGGGACGGCTGGTCGGAGTTGTAGACGATCCGGGTGTAGCTCTGTGCGGCCGCGGTGTCGCCGTCGATGCGCTCGCGCAGGGCCTCGGGCACGCTGGCCGACCAGTTGACCATGCCGGAGGCGCGTGGGCCGCGTCCGCTGCCGCTCTCCCCGCCCATGGGGAGGGTGACCACGTCGAACGCGCTCTGACCGCCGCTGGAGAGCGACTTCACCAGCTCGCTCATCCACTGGATGACGTTCTGCGAGGGACGACCGTCCGCGGGGGTGGTGTCGTCGCCGTTGGTGCTCGCCGCCTCCTCGGCCTTCTGCTTGGCCGCCGTGAAACCGCCGGTGGCCTGGCTCTGGGAGGCCTTCACCTTGGCGTCGAGCAGACCGTTGCGGACCTGCCCGATCACCACGAAGCCGAGGAGCAGCACCACGCCCAGCGACATCAGCAGAGTGGTGGCGACGACCTTGAGCTGGATGTTGCGCCGCCACAGCCGTATCACCGGCAGCAGGGGGCGGCGCACCCAGCGCATGAACAGACGCAGCACCGGACTGCCCTGCACCCCGCCGTGCAGCAGCCCGCCCTCCAGGACGCGGCCGAAGCGCGAGCCGGGGGGCTTGCGGCCGGCGGGTCCGGGGCCGACAGGCCGCCCGGCGCGGGCCCCGGACCCGGGCGCCGAAGCGGCACTGTCCCTGGTCATGTCAGCTCGGTCCGGCCTTGTAACCGACGCCGCGGACGGTCACCACGATCTCCGGCTTCTCCGGGTCCTTCTCGACCTTGGAGCGCAGCCGCTGGACGTGCACGTTGACCAGCCGGGTGTCGGCGGCGTGCCGGTAGCCCCAGACCTGCTCCAGGAGCACCTCGCGCGTGAACACCTGCCACGGCTTGCGGGCCAGCGCCACCAGCAGGTCGAACTCCAGCGGCGTCAGCGCGATCGACTGCCCGTCCCGCTTCACGGAGTGACCGGCCACGTCGATGACCAGGTCGCCTATGGCGAGCTGCTCCGGCGCCGGCTCCTCCGACCTCCGCAGCCGCGCCCGGATCCGGGCCACCAGCTCCTTCGGCTTGAACGGCTTCACGATGTAGTCGTCGGCACCGGACTCGAGACCGACCACGACGTCGACGGTGTCACTCTTCGCCGTCAGCATCACGATCGGCACACCCGACTCCGCCCTGATCAGGCGGCACACCTCGATGCCGTCCCGGCCGGGCAGCATCAGGTCGAGCAGCACGAGATCCGGCTTGGTCTCCCGGAAGGCGGCCAGCGCCTTGTCGCCGTCGGCTACGAAAGATGGCTCAAAACCCTCACCACGCAGCACAATGCCGAGCATCTCGGCCAGTGCGGTGTCGTCGTCGACGACAAGGACTCGTCCCTTCATAAACGACATCATCCCATTAGCTAATCGTTACCTGGCGTGACCTGGCACACAGCGCGGCCAGGGCCTCGGTCGTCACGGGCGAAACCACACCCTCCTCGGTGACGATCGCCGTCACCAGCTCGGGCGGGGTCACGTCGAACGCCGGGTTGTACGCCTGGGCCCCCAGGGGTGCCACCGGAATCCCGCCTCCCGCTCCCGTCACCGGCACCTGAGGCGCTGTGACCTCGGTCACTTCATGTCCGGGGCGCTGCTCCACCTCGATGGACGCCCCGTCCGGTGTGCCCGGATCCACCGTGGTGACCGGAGCCACCACGATGAACGGCACATGGTGGTACCGCGCGAGCACCGCGAGCGGATAGCTCCCCACCTTGTTCGCCACCGAACCGTCGGCCGCGATGCGGTCCGCGCCGATCAGCACCGCGTCCACCTCACCCGCCGCGAACAGCGAACCCGCCGCGTTGTCGGTGAGCAAGGTGTACGCCATGTCGTTGCGGGCCGCCTCGTATGCCGTCAGGCGAGCACCTTGCAGCAACGGACGCGTTTCGTCCACCCACAGGCGCCGCAGCCGTCCCGCCCGGTGTGCCTCGAGCGCCACCGCGAACGCGGTCCCCTCCCCGCCCGACACCAGCGAACCCGTGTTGCAGTGCGTGAGGACGCGGTGTCCTCCGGCCGGCAGCAGTTCGTCGAGCAGCGCCAGCCCGTGCGCGGCCATTGCGGCGCTGGCCTCGGCGTCCTCCCGGTGCAGCGCCCGCGCCGCGGACAGCGCCGCCGCGGCGGCCTGCCGGGGGTCGCCGGTCCTGGCGAGCGCCTCCTGGTGAGCGGTCTGCGCCCGGCGCACGCCCACGGCGAGGTTCACCGCGGTGGGGCGCGCCCCCGCGAGCGCGGCCGCGGCCTCCTCGACGTCGAAGCCGCGCACGGCGGCGAGCGCCACTCCGTAGGCGCCCGCGATGCCCAGCAGCGGCGCCCCGCGCACGGCCAGCGAGCGGATCGCCTCGACGAGCGTGGCCGCGTCCGTGCAGACCAGCTCCACCTCCTCGGCCGGCAGCCTGGTCTGGTCCAGCAGCACCAGCACCGGGCCCTCGGGAGGCTCCTCCCAACGAAGGACCGGTATCCCGGTCGGCCGCCTGCCCTCGCCGCTTCGCGCGTCCTGATCAGCCATGCGGTCAGTGTGCCCCCTGAACGACGGCCAACTGAAGGTGCGCGGCCTCTACCGCGGCCGGTCCGTACCCGACGCCCCCATGGCACGATGGCTGCCAACCCGCCGCCGCGACCGCGGACGGGCACCGTGAAGGAGCGACGATGAACGACACTCCGGGCTGGGCATCGCCCGGATCCGCCCCGTCCGACGGGCCAGGGCCCGGCGCGCCCGCCGACCGCCCCGTCGGCCCCGATCAGCCCGCACCCGCGGACCGGCCGGGTGCGGAACCGACGAGCCCCGGCACGAAGTGGTCCAAGGAGCAGCCGCCCCCCGGCCAGTGGTCCGCACCCACCGGACCCGCCGCCCCGGGCCGGACCCCGCCACCGCCCCCGCCCGGCCCGGGCTGGGGCGCCCCGCCCCCCGGGTCTCCCGGAGGCGGCTGGGGCGGCCCCGGTGGCGGCTACGGCGGCTACGGCCCCCCTGGCGGGCACGGTGGCTGGGGAGGCGGCTGGGGCGGTCCCCCGCCCGCGGCCAAGCCCGGCGTGATCCCGCTCCGTCCGCTCGGCGTCGGCGAGATCCTCGACGGCGCCGTCTCGACCATGCGCACCTACTGGCGCACCGTCCTCGGCATCTCCCTGACCGTCGCCGTCCTCACCGAGGTCGTCGTCGTCCTGCTCCGGGGCCTGGTCCTGGACGACTCCGGCACCGCGGTCCTCAACGACCCCGACGCCACCCTGAGCGAACTCGGCGACGCCCTGGCCGACACCACGATCAGCTCCGGCGTCGTCTTCCTGATCTCCCTGATCGGCACCGTCCTGGCCACCGCCCTGCTCACCACCGTCACCAGCCGGGCCGTACTCGGCAGGCCGGTGACCACGGGCGAGGCGTGGCGCGACGCCCGCTCCCAGGTACTGAAGCTGTTCGGCCTGATCCTCCTGCTGCTCCTCATCGTCGCCGGACTGCTCACGGCCGGCATGACACCCGGCCTGATCATCACCGCCACCGCGGGCGGCGAGGCCGGCGTGGCCCTGTCCGCCCTGGGCTTCATGGCGGGCGGCATCGTCGCGATCTGGCTCTGGGTCCGCTTCTCGCTCGCGTCCCCCGCGCTGATGCTGGAGAAGCAGGGCATCAAGAAGGCGATGGCCCGCTCGGTGAAGCTGGTGCGCGGCTCCTGGTGGCGCATCTTCGGCATCCAGTTGCTCGCCACCGTCATCGCCAACGTCGTCGCGTCGATCGTCGTCATCCCGTTCACCTTCCTCGCCGCGGCCCTCGGCGGCGACGGGATCAGCGGATTCCTGGAGGGCACCGGCGACCTCGGCTGGACCTTCCTCCTCGTCAGCGGCATCGGCTCGGTGATCGGGTCCATGATCACTTTTCCGATCACCGCGGGCGTGACCGTCCTGCTCTACATCGACCAGCGCATCCGCCGCGAGGCCCTCGACCTCGAACTGACCCGCGCCGCCGGCACCCGGGGCCCCGGCGCCTCCGGTGCCGTCCCAGGGAGCTGATGCGGTGAGCATGCCGGGGGGAGTTCTCACAGAGGTGCTGTCACGCACCGCCGCCCGCACGGTGTCGCACGGCGGCGACACCTCCGTGCTGTCGGCCCTGTCACTGTCGCGCGCCGGCGACGAACCGCCGGTGACCGTCCCGCGCGACCCGGCCAGGGAGGCGGCACGCCGCGAGCTGTCCAAGGGCATGTACCACGAGAACGACCCGGGCTGGTTCCAGCGCGCCCTGAACGCCTTCTGGGACTGGATCGCAGAGCTGTTCAGCAAGGCGTCCACCGCGACACCCGGCGGGACGCTCGGCCTCGTCGTCGTCATCGTGGCCGTCGTGGCGCTGCTGGGCGCCCTCTGGTGGCGCCTGGGCACGCCCCGCCGCAGCCCCGTCTCCGCCCCCTCCCTCTTCGACGACCGCCCCCGCAGCGCCGCCGACCACCGCGCCGCCGCCGAGGCCCACGCCGTCCAAGGACACTGGAGCCAGGCCGTCCAGGAACGCATGCGAGCCGTCGTCCGCGCCCTGGAGGAACGCGCCCTGCTCGACATCCGCCCCGGCCGCACCGCCGACGAGGCCGCCACGGAGGCAGGCCGCACCCTGCCCCTCCACGGGGACCGACTGCGCGCCGCCGCCCGGGACTTCGACGACGTCGCGTACGGCGGCCGGCCCGGGAGTGAACAGTCGTACCGGCGCCTGACCGAACTCGACCACGACCTGGAACGCAGCAAACCGCACCTGGCGAGCCGTACGGCCGGAACCACGGGCGACGCGGACCGGGACACCCGCCGGGGAGCCGCCGAATGACCACCGAGGCCACGCTCCCCACCACCGCGGCCTCGCCCACCGCACGCCAGGTGTGGACCCGCACGCGCGGCATCGTGCTCGCGCTCATCGTGCTGGTCGTCGGAGCCGTCGCGATCGCGGTCGTCCGCTCCGACGCCCGGCACGGCGAACTCGACCCGCGTTCCGCCGACCCCTACGGCAGCCGCGCCGTCGCCGAACTCCTCGCCGACCGGGGAGTCTCCACGCGCGTGGTCACCACCCTGGACGAGGCCCGGGCCGCGATCGGCCCGGACACCACCCTGCTGGTCGCGGTGCCCGACCTCCTGACGGAACGCCAGCAGACGCGACTGCACTCCGCGACGACCGGCTCCGGCGGACGCACCGTCCTGGTCGCCCCCAGCGGCGGCACCGTGGCACGGCTCGCCCCCGGCGTCACCGCCGACCCCGCACTCAGCTTCGACTCGACGCTGGCCCCCACCTGCGACCTGCCCGCCGCCCGACGCGCCGGCAACGCCGACACCGGCGGCATCCGTTACAGCACCCACCTCGAAGCCGACGCCTGCTACCCCAGCTGGCGCCTGGCCACCCTGCTGCGCATCCCCGACCCGTCCGCCAGGGCATCCGCGGACGGGACCCCGGGCGACACCGTCGTCCTCGGCGCCCGCGACATCCTCTTCAACAACCACCTCGACGAGCACGGCAACGCCTCCCTCGCCCTCCAGCTCCTCGGCTCCCGCGGCCATCTGGTCTGGTACCTCCCCTCCCTCTCCGACATCCCGGCCCCGGACGACGAACGCAGCTTCTTCGACCTGATCCCGTCCGGCTGGCTCTGGGGCACCCTGCAACTCTTCATCGCGGCCGCCCTCGCCGCCCTGTGGCGGGCACGCCGACTCGGCCCCCTGGTGCCCGAGAAACTCCCCGTCGCGATCCGCGCCTCCGAGACCGTCGAAGGCCGCGCCCGCCTCTACCGCAAGGCGAACGCCCGCGACCGCGCCGCCACCGCTCTTCGCTCCGCCACCCGCACCCGCCTCGCCCCTCTCGTAGGCGTCCCCGTCGCCCAGGCGCACACGCCCGAGACCCTGCTCCCCGCCCTGTCCGCCCATCTCCACGGCGCACACGGCGACGGACAGTCCCTGCACGCTCTCCTCTTCGGCCCCCCGCCCGGCGACGACGCGGCCCTGATCGCACTCGCCGACCAACTCGACGCCCTCGAAAGAGAGGTACGCCGTCCATGATGGACCCGACCACTGACAACGCCGGGCAGACCGCGGCCCCGGGCAACGCCCGCACCGCCCTCGAAGCCCTGCGCGCCGAGATCGCCAAGGCCGTGGTCGGCCAGGACGCCGCCGTGACCGGTCTCGTCGTAGCCCTGCTCTGCCGCGGCCACGTCCTGCTCGAAGGCGTCCCCGGAGTCGCCAAGACACTCCTCGTCCGCACCCTCGCCGAGGCCACCGAGCTGGACACCAAACGCGTCCAGTTCACCCCCGACCTGATGCCGAGCGACGTCACCGGCTCCCTCGTCTACGACGCCCGCACCGCCGAGTTCTCCTTCCAGCCCGGGCCGGTCTTCACCAACCTGCTCCTCGCCGACGAGATCAACCGCACGCCCCCGAAGACGCAGTCGTCCCTCCTCGAAGCCATGGAGGAGCGTCAGGTCACGGTGGACGGCACGCCCCGCCCCCTCCCCGAGCCCTTCCTCGTCGCGGCCACCCAGAACCCCGTCGAGTACGAGGGCACCTACCCCCTGCCGGAAGCCCAGCTGGACCGCTTCCTCCTCAAACTCACCGTCCCGCTCCCCACCCGCCAGGACGAGATCGACGTCCTCACCCGCCACGCGGCAGGCTTCAACCCGCGCGACCTGCACGCCGCCGGCGTACGCCCCGCCGCGAGCGCCGCCGATCTGGAGGCCGCCCGCGCGGAGGCCGCCAAGACGACCGTCTCCCCGGAGATCACCGCCTACGTCGTCGACATCTGCCGTGCCACCCGCGAATCACCGTCGCTCACCCTCGGTGTCTCCCCACGCGGAGCCACGGCACTGCTGTCGACCGCCCGCGCGTGGGCCTGGCTCACGGGCCGCGACTACGTCACCCCGGACGACGTGAAGGCCCTGGCCCTCCCCACCCTCCGGCACCGCGTCCAGCTCCGCCCCGAGGCCGAGATGGAGGGCGTGACCGCGGACTCGGTCATCAACGCGATCCTCGCCCACGTCCCCGTTCCCCGCTGATGGCACTCACCGGACGCGCCGCGCTCATCGCGGCCCTGGGCTCCGTCCCCATCGGCATCTGGGAACCGAGCTGGGCCGGCATCCTCGCCGTCAACGCCCCGCTGGCCGCCGCCTGCGCCTGCGACTTCGCCCTGGCCGCCCCCGTACGCCGCCTGGGCCTGACCCGCTCCGGCGACACGTCCACCCGTCTGGGCGACACCGCCGACGTCACCTTGACGGTCTCCAACCCGTCGGGCCGCCCGCTCCGGGCCCGGCTCCGCGACGCCTGGCCGCCCAGCAGCTGGCAGCCCGGCACGGAGACGTCGGCCTCCCGTCACACCCTGGCGGTGCCCGCCGGCGAACGCCGACGAGTCACCACCCGCCTGCGCCCCACCCGTCGCGGTGACCGCCAGGCCGACCGCGTCACGATCCGCTCGTACGGTCCACTCGGCCTCTTCACCCGCCAGGGCACCCACCGGGTGCCGTGGACGGTCCGCGTTCTGCCCCCGTTCACCAGCCGCAAGCACCTGCCCTCCAAGCTGTCCCGCCTCCGCGAACTCGACGGCCGCACCAGCGTCCTCACCCGCGGCGAGGGCACGGAGTTCGACAGTCTGCGCGAGTACGTCCCCGGCGACGACACCCGTTCCATCGACTGGCGCGCGACCGCCCGCCAGTCCACCGTCGCCGTACGCACCTGGCGCCCCGAACGCGACCGGCACATCCTGCTCGTCCTCGACACCGGCCGCACGTCGGCAGGCCGCGTGGGCGACGCACCTCGCCTCGACGCCGCCATGGACGCGGCTCTGCTCCTGGCCGCCCTGGCCTCGCGCGCCGGCGACCGCGTCGACCTCCTCGCCTACGACCGACGGGTACGCGCCCTGATCCAGGGCCGCACAGCGGGCGACGTCCTGCCGGCCCTGGTCAACGCCATGTCGACCCTGGAGCCGGAGCTGGTGGAGACCGACGCGCAAGGCCTCACCGCCGGCGCCCTCCGGTCGGCCCCTCGCCGCTCCCTGATCGTCCTCTTCACCACACTCGACCCGGCGCCCATCGAGGAAGGGCTGCTCCCCGTCCTGCCGCAGCTGACTCAGCGCCACACGGTCCTCGTGGCTGCGGTGGCCGACCCTCACGTGGCGGACATGGCCGGGGCCCGGGGCGACACGGACGCCGTCTACGAAGCCGCAGCGGCAGCACGGGCCCAGACGGAACGCCGCCGCACCGCCGACCAACTCCGCCGCCACGGTGTCACGGTCGTCGACGCCACTCCGGACGAGCTGCCGCCGGCCCTTGCGGACGCCTACCTGGAACTCAAAGCGGCGGGCCGACTGTAAACAACGAAAAAGGGGCGGCGCCTTTCGGCCCCGCCCCTTCCTTTTGGCAATCCCCTAAACGCGAAAAGACCCCGCACCATATCCCGGTGCAGGGTCTCCTCGCAATAATTGTTCGGCGGCGTCCTACTCTCCCACAGGGTCCCCCCTGCAGTACCATCGGCGCTGTAAGGCTTAGCTTCCGGGTTCGAAATGTAACCGGGCGTTTCCCCTACGCTATGACCACCGAAACACTATGAAACACTCAACCGCACCACGCCATAAACGC
>NZ_BEWC01000013.1 GCF_003112575.1 Streptomyces ardesiacus | reverse complement strand
TACCGGGATATGGTGCGGGGTCTTTTTGCGTTTCTCCCCTTTTCCTAGCCGACCAGTTTTGTTTCATAGGCAAGGATGACCGCCTGGACGCGGTCTCTCGACCCCGTTTTGGCCAGGATGCGGCCCACATGGGTTTTGACCGTCGACTCGGCCAGGTGGAAGCGTTCCGCTATTTCCGTGTTGGTCCAGCCCTGGCCCATGACGCGCAGGATCTCGGTCTCGCGTTCGGTGAGCGGGGACAGGCGGGGGTCGGGGGAATCGGCGGACCCGGCGGGTTCCGCGGTGGCCGGCAGGTGGTGGACGTAGGCGTCGAGCAGGCGGCGGGTGAGGCTCGGGGCGACGACCGCGTCGCCCGTGGCCACCGCGCGGATGCCGGAGAGGAGCTCCTCGGGCTGGGCGTCCTTGACCAGGAACCCGGAGGCCCCTGCGCGCAGGCCGGAGTAGGCGTACTCGTCGAGGTCGAAGGTGGTGAGGATGAGGACACGGGAAGGCCCGCCGTCGGCGACGATGCGACGGGTCGCCGCGATGCCGTCCAGGCCGGGCATGCGGACGTCCATGAGGACGACGTCGGGGCGGAGTTGGGCCGTCATCCGGGTGGCTTCGGCGCCGTCGGCGGCCTCCCCCACGACCGTCATGTCGTCCTGGCTCTCCAGGAGCATCCGGAAGCCGAAGCGCTGGAGGGGCTGGTCGTCGGCTATGAGGACGGTGGTCACTGCGGGGATTCCTCCGGTAGGTGCAGGTGGACGCGCCAGCCGTGTGCGGGGGCCGGGCGGGGGCCTGCTTCAAGTGTGCCGCCGTACAAGGCGGTTCGTTCGCGCATTCCGGTCAGGCCCCGGCCGCCGGTGTGGGCGGGGGACGGGACCGTCCGGCCGGTGTCGGTGACGACGAGGGTGACAGCGCCGCCCTTCCCGTAGGCGAGGTCGACGGTGGCGTCGGCGCCGGGACCGGCGTGCTTGAGGGTGTTGGTGAGCGCTTCCTGAATGACGCGGTAGAGGGTGAGCTGGCGGCCCTCGGGGAGGGTGGGCTCGCCCGTGACGGTCGTGCGGACGGGCAGACCGGCCCGGCGGACGCCGTCGAGGAGGTGGTCGAGGTCGGTGAGGGCCGGCTGCGGGGCCAGTTCGGGTGCCGTACGGGAGCCGCCGTCCTGGGTGTCGTCGCGCAGGACGTCCAGGAGGCGCCGTAGTTCGCCGAGGGCCTGGCGGCTGGTGGTGCTGATGGCGTCGAGGGCCTGGGCGGCACGGTCGGGGGACTTGGCGGCGGCGTAGCGGCCGCCGTCGGCGAGGCCGGTGATCACCGAGAGGTTGTGGCCGATGATGTCGTGCATCTCCCGGGCTATGCGGGCGCGTTCGGCGGCGGCGGCGAGCCGGAGCTGCTGGTCGCGTTCGGTCTCCAGGCGGCGGGCGCGGTCCTCGAGGACCGCGGTGTGGTCGCGACGGGCGCGGACGGTGACGCCGATGAGGGCGGCCACGCCGATGGAGAGGAGCTGCGAGCCGAGCTGCTGGTTCCAGGAGCCCGGACCGTCGCCGTAACGGGCGACCGTGACGCAGGTGGGAGCGGTGACCACGGCCACCACCCACCAGAGGTTGCGCAGCGGCAGGCGCAGGGCGATGTGGTGGACGAGGAGCAGTTGGAGCAGGGCGGCCTGGAGCGTGGCGCCGGACCAGGAGCTCGCGAGAGCCGCGGGCAGCGTGGCGAGGAGGGCCGCCGCCGGATGGCTGCGGCGCCAGAGGAGGGGCACGGAGAGGGCGAGGCTGAGCGCGAGGACCAGGCCGGCGGGCACGTCCGGGTCGCGGGCGACGTTGCGCCAGCCGCCGCCGGTGGCGTCGATGAGGGCGGCCAGGACCCAGAAGCCGGTGAGGAGCACGTCCCACACGAGGGGACGGCGCCGGTCGAAGTCGCGGACCCGGCGGTTGACGCGCTGGACGTACTCGGTCAGGGGTTCGGCCGCACGGTCTTCGGGGCCTGGCTGCGCGGGGTCGACGTGGTCCATCCGACCATGCTCCGGGTTGCGGGACGGCCGGGCGTCCTTCCGGGGGTCGTATATGAGGTGAGGGGTGTCGTACCCGGGTACTACGGTGGCCGGCATGAGTGCCTCGGCCCCCGGTGACTACGTGATCCGCTCCATACGCGCCGACGAGTGGCCCGCGGTGAAGGAGCTGCGGCTGCGGGCGCTGCGGGACCCGGTCGCGGATCTCGCGTACCTGGAGACGTACGACGACGCCGCCGCGCGTCCTGACTCCTTCTGGCGGGAGCGGGCCGCCCGTGGCGCCGAGGGGGCCTCCGGGGCGCAGCAGATCGTCGCCGAGGGGCCGGGCGGGCTGTGGCTCGGCACGCTGACGGTGGTGGTGGAGGAGGCCGGGTCGACGGACTGGGCCGGTTTCCCGGTGGAGCGGCGGCAGGGGCATGTCGTCGGGGTGTTCGTGCGGGCCGAGTGGCGGGGGAGCGGGCTGACCAAGGCGCTGTTCGACGCGGGGCTCGGCTGGGCGTGGGCGAACGGCGTGGAGCGGGTGCGGCTCATCGTGCATCCGGACAACGGACGGGCGCAGGGCGCGTACCGCAAGGCCGGGTTCGTGCCGAGCGGGCGGCGGGTGCCGCTGGTGGGCGGACCCGGCGACCACGAGCTGGAGTACGTGCTCGAGCGTTAGCGCCGACGCCGGGTCGGATGCGTGTCACACGGGGAGTTCGTCGTGGGGCCAGCGGGCACGGCCCTGTTCGCGGGAGCGGAGCAGGGCCAGGGTCGGCATGCCGAGGTCCGCGCCGGTGGCGAGCAGCTCAGGGAGCTGGGGGAGCGGGGCCACGGCTGCCACGTCGTCCAGGACGAGCGTCATTGGTGGGTCGAGGCGACCGGAGGATGACCGTTCGGCCATGCGCCGGCCGCGCTCGACCACGCTGGAGACGAGCGCCGTCAGCAGTGGCATCGCACCCGGGCTCGTACGGGGATCCTCGATTGATTCACCCACCACGTAAAGGGTGCCCTGTTCGTGGACGAAGGAATCCAAGGCGAGGGCATCATTTCGGTGGGGAGTGCAGGCCTCGCGGATGTTGACCGTGGAGAGGGCGGCCAGGGCCCGGGCGGTGAGCTGCTGGGCCATGTCCCGGCGTTCGGGGTGGGCGGTGAGGGAGGCCTCGAGTTCGCCCGCGGCGCCGGGCGCTGCCTTGGGGTGGGTGCGCAGGACCCGGACGGCGTCCTGGACCTGGAGGCCCTGGGACCAGCGGTGGACGTGGCGGACGGTGCGGCCGTCGATGGCGGCGGCGTGCAGGTAGCTGCGCAGCAGGAGTTCGGCGGTGTCGCCGACCGCCTGGTCGAGCCGGGCGGTGGGGCGGACCGGTGTGAGGAGGGCGGCGGCCCTGGCGATGGCCGTCTGCTTGTCCTCGCAGCCCGAGGTGGGGGACCAGTGGAAGCGGGCGGGGGTGTCGCAGAGGTGGTTCGGGTCGTAGAGGTGGGTGGGGCCGAGCTTGGTGCGGGCGTCCTTGGTCTCCGACCAGAGAGCGGGGTTGGAGGTGAGGACCAGCGCGGCCCCGGGCGCGTCCCGCAGCGTTTGGGCGGCTGTGGGGTGGCGGCTTTCCCGGGAGCCGTAGTGCAGCGCGCCTTCGGCGCGGTTGGTCTCCCAGGCGCCCACCCCGTTGCCGTTGGCCGCAGGGGTCAAGGGCTCGGCAGCCGGGGCCTCCTGGTCCTGCCGCGGGGCCCGGGGCGTGGGTACTTCGTGCGGCGAGCCCGCCGGCACCGGGGTCACCGGCGGCTCGTGCACCGCCGTCTCGTGTACCGGTGTGTCGTGTGCCGGTGTCTTGTGCGCGGGCGTGTCGTGTGCCGGTGTCTCGTGCGCGGGCGTGTCGTGTACCCGCTGCTCGTCCGCCGGCGCCGGAGCCGGCTCCTCGCGGCGTCGCTGCCGTACCGCGCGCCACCGTGCCAGCGTGCCCATCACGAACACCGTGAGCACCACCAGCACCATCAGCTGGCCGATGAAAAGCCCCCAGAACAGCCCGTACCCGGACAGCGCCGTCCGTGGGGCGTCCGGCCAGGCACCGGGGATGTCGTGGGGCTCGGCGATCAGGTGGCGCATGGCCTGCGGGGTGCCGGCGAAGCCGACGCCGTCGGGCCAGGAGCCGTGGGCGAACAGGGCGGACAGGCAGGTCGCCGTCCACACCAGCAGGGTCATGCCGAGGAGGAAGGCCAGTATGCCGATGAGCAGGCCGTCGGGAATGCCGCCGCCCTGGGCCGGCCGCTGGTCGCGGCGGTCGTCCGGTCTCATGCCTCCGGTCCTCCCCCTCGTCCTACGCCACCGTCGATTCCGACGAGTCGCCGATGTGCTGCTCCACGAACGCCGCCGCCCGTTCCTCCGCCTCCAGTTCCGCGGCGCGCAGGGCGTCGTCGGTCAGGTCGGAGGACGACTCGGTCATCGCGCGGTCGGTGAAGACCAGGGGGCGTTCGGTCTCGGTGATCAGGTGTTTGACCACCTGGACGTTGCCGTTGACGTCCCACACCGCGATGCCGGGGGTGAGCGAGGGGATGATCTCCACCGCCCAGCGGGGCAGGCCGAGGACGCGTCCGGTGGCCCGGGCCTCGTCGGCCTTCTGGGCGTAGATGGTGCGGGTGGAGGCCATCTTGAGGATGGCCGCGGCCTCCCTTGCCGCCGCCCCGTCCACGACGTCCGACAGGTGGTGCACCACCGCCACGAACGACAGACCCAGCCGGCGCCCGAACTTCAGCAGCCGCTGGAACAACTGCGCCACGAACGGGCTGTTGATGATGTGCCAGGCCTCCTCGACCAGGAAGATCCGCTTCTTGCGGTCGGGGCGGATCCAGGTGTGCTCCAGCCAGACGCCCACGATGGCCATGAGGATCGGCATCGCGATGGAGTTGCGGTCGATGTGGGAGAGGTCGAAGACGATGAGCGGCGCGTCGAGGTCGATCCCGACGGTCGTCGGGCCGTCGAACATGCCGCGCAGGTCGCCGTCGACCAGGCGGTCGAGGACCAGCGCCACGTCCAGGCCCCAGGCCCGTACGTCGTCTATGGCGACGTTCATCGCCTCGGCCGACTCCGGCTCGGGGTGGCGGAGCCGTTCGACGATGTCGGTGAGGACCGGCTGGCGTTCGACGATGGTCTCGTTGACGTAGGCGTGCGCGACCTTGAGGGCGAAACCGGAGCGCTCGTCCAGGCCGTGGCCCATCGCGACCTCGATGATCGTCCTGAGCAGGGCCAGCTGGCCCGTGGTCGTGATCGCCGGGTCGAGGGGGTTGAGGCGGATGCCGTGGTCCAGGGCGGCCATCGGGTCGAGGCGGATGGGCGTTATGCCCAGCTCCTCGGCGATGAGGTTCCACTCGCCGACGCCGTCCTCGCCCTGGGCGTCCAGGACGACGACCTGGCGGTCGCGGAAGCGGAGCTGGCGCAGGACGTACGTCTTCTCCAGGGCCGACTTGCCGTTGCCGGACTCCCCGAGCACCAGCCAGTGCGGGGCGGGGAGCTGCTGGCCGTAGAGCTGGAAGGGGTCGTAGATGTAGCCCTTGCCGGAGTAGACCTCGCGGCCGATGATCACGCCGGAGTCGCCGAGGCCGGGTGCGGCCGTCGGCAGGTAGACGGCCTGGGCCTGTCCGGTGGACGTGCGGACGGGGAGGCGGGTCGTCTCCACCTTCCCGAAGAGGAAGGACGTGAAGGCGTCGGTGAGGACGGTCAGCGGGTCCCGCATCAGGCTCAGCCCCTACCTTCGGATGCCGGTGGCGAACGGAAGAGTGTTCACGAAGGCGCGATGGTGCTCACGGTCGCACCACTCCAGTTTCAGGTACGACTTCCCGGCCGACGCCCTGATCGTCCGCTTGTCGCGGGCCAGGGCCTCGGGGTTGCGGGAGGAGACGGTGATGTAGCCGACGAGGTTGACGCCGGCCGCGCCGCTGGCGAGGTCCTCGCCGCGCTGGTCGAGGCGGCCGTGGGCGGCGATGTCGCGGGGGTCCACGGTCCGGTTCATCTTGGCGGCGCGCGAGGCCTCGGCGTCGTCGTTCGTCTTCTCGGTCAGCATGCGCTCGATGGCGACCTCGGTGGGTTCGAGGTCCATGGTGACGGCGACCGTGCGGATCACGTCCGGGGTGTGGACGAGCAGCGGCGCCAGGAAGTTGACGCCCACCGGGGTCATCGGCCACTCCTTGATCCATGCGGTGGCGTGGCACCAGGGGGCGCGGGTGGCGGACTCGCGGGTCTTGGCCTGGAGGTACGTGGGCTCCATGGCGTCCAGCTCGGCCGGCCAGGCGTTGCGCTTGGTCATCGCCTGGATGTGGTCGATCGGGTGGTCCGGGTCGTACATGGCGTGGATGAGGGAGGCGAGCCGGCCCTGTCCCAGCGGCTGGCGTACGCGGATGTCGGCCTCCTGGAGGCGCGAGCAGATGTCGGTCAGCTCGCGGGCCATCACGACCGCGAGCCCGGCGTCCCGGTCCAGCTTGCGCCCGCTGTGCGGCCGGGCGGCGCGGGCCATGGTGTGCGCCTCGGCGGCCAGTTCGCGGGTGTAGTGCATGCAGGCGATGAGGTAGGCGCGGTGCTGCTCGCTGCTGGTGGACACCATCGACTGGAGCTGGTCGTAGGAGTGCCGCAGCCACGGCGGTGACGTGTCGTCGCCGCGCTGGGCGACGTCCTTGGCGTGCGCGTCCGGGTCGGCCGGGAGGGTGCGGGCGAGCATCTGGATGCGGGTGACGAAGCCGTCGCCGTTGGCCACGTGCTTGAGCAGGGTGCCGAAGCGGTCGACGAGGGCTTCCTGGTCCTCGGAGTCGCGCAGGCCGACGCCGGGACCCTCGATCTCGATGGCGGCCGTCACCGTCTTGCGGTCGGCGTGCAGCAGTACGGCGATCTCGTCGGGCCCGAAGGGCGCCGCCAGCCAGGAGATGCGGCCGATGCCGGGCGGCGGGCCGACCTCGACCTCCCGGCCGTCGATCCGGGTGCCGGCCTCGATGGCGCCGGAACGGTAGGTCGTGCCCTTGCGGAGCGTGCGCTTGTAGCTGCGGTTGATCTCGAACCACCGGTAGAACGTGCGGTGGTTGTACGGCACGTAGACGGCCGCCAGCGCGAGCATCGGGAAGCCGGCGAGCAGCACGATGCGCAGGGACAGGACGGGGACGAGGAGCCCGCACATCATGCCGAGGAACGCGCCCGCGACGATCAGCGCGATCTCACCGGTCTCGCGGTTGCGGCCGACGATCGCGTTCGGCCGGGCGCGGCCGATGAGATACGTACGGCGGGGCGTGACCGTGGGGGACATGTGGGACTCGGTCGTCAACGCCCGTCACCTCCTGTGCTCTGGCTGTTACGAGTGTTGCGGGTGTTGCTTGCGTGCGGCGTGTTCACCGGGTTGCCGGAGCGCGGTGCGGGTGCGGCGGAGGGGACATGTCCGCCGCCGCCGTTCGAGGCGCGCGTGCTGTGCGCGGCGACTCCGCCGGAGGCGGGGTTCGAGGGGCGGGCCGCCGCGGAGGACGAGGTCTGTCCGCCGCTGTTGCCGTTGCTGCGGGCGCTGTGGGTTCTGATGCCCTGGGCGACGAGGTTCGCGGGGGAGCTGATCACGGCGGCGGCCTTGCCCTCGGCGCCCTGCATGATGCGGTTGTTGCGGCTGTTGGCGATCTCGTCGCCGAAGCCGGGGACGAAGCGGTAGATCATCGCCGAGGCGAAGATCGCGAGCAGGATGATGGCGAGGCCGGAGACGACAGCGGCGACGGAGTCGGGGCCGTCCTTCGTGGTCAGCGCGCCGGCGAGGCCGAGGACGATGACGATGACGGGCTTGACCATGATCACGGCGATCATGATGCCCGCCCAGCGGCGGACGTGTCCCCACAGGTTCTTGTCGACCAGGCCGGCGTAGACGACGACGCCGAGCAGGGCGCCGACGTAGAGCAGGACGGCGCGGAGGTACAGCTCCAGGTAGAGGACGCCCGCGGCGATGATCGACACGAACGACACGATGATCAGCATGATCGGGCCGCCGCCGATGTCGTTGCCCTGCTTCAGCGCCTGGCTGAACGTGCCGAAGAACGTGTCCGTCTGGTCGCCGGTGCCCTTGGCCAGGACGTCGGTGACGGCGTCGGTGGCCGAGACGACCGTGTACAGGATCAACGGCGTGAACGCCGAGGCCAGCACGGTGAGCCAGAGGAACCCGACGGCCTCGGAGAGCGCGGTGGTGAGGGGGACGCCGCGCACGGCACGCTTGGCGACCGCCAGCAGCCACAGGACGAGGGTGAGGATCGTCGACGCGGCGAAGACGATGCCGTACTGCTTGAGGAAGGTGCCGTTGGTGAAGTCGACGTCGGCGGTGTTCTTCACGGCCTTGCTGAGCGTGTCGACGGTCCAGGCGGCGGCGTCGGCACAGCCCTTGGCGAGGGAGGAGAGGGGGTCGAGGGTGGAGGGGACGGCATCGGGGGAGGACCCACCGCCTCCGGAGCGGCTGCCCTCGCCTCGTTCGCAGTACTTCTTGGCCGGGCCCGCGATGAGAGAGCAGGGATCGTCCTTCGACGGTGTCGGACTGGGCTCGGCGAAGGCGCGTGTGGAGAACAGGACGGCGGCTGTCTGAGCAGCGGTCACCAAGGCGGTGAGTTTGAGCGCGCGGTGCTGGCTACCGGGCATAGGTGAAGCCTCCGAACTCCTCGACCGCCTTGCTCATCTCATCCGCACCGGAGACGGGGTTGTCGCCCGGCACAGGGGTCGGCCCGTTCTTCTGGCTGGTCTCGGTGACCTTCCAGTCGTTGCCGGCCCAGCTCAGCCGCATCGTCACCGTGAACCAGCTGCTCGTCACCGGATTGGTCGTCTTCTCACCGGTGAGTCCGAACAGTCCGTTGCACCACACCTCGACGGTGGCGGCGCTGTCCTTGAACGACGTCACCTTGGTGCCGATCGGCACTGTCCGATTGACGAAGGTGACTCCCGCAGGCGCCTTGCCGTTCTTGTCGAGACCGATCTTCTCCAGAAAGGCTTCCGAGTAGTCGGCGTCGAAGCCGGACTGGAGGCGGTCGACCCAGCCGGGGTCGGCAAGGGATTGCACGATCTCGTGCCGTCTGGCCGTGTCGAACATCCCGTCAGAACCCAGCGCCACCGCATAGTTCGCCGCCGCGCTCTGCGCCCCCTGCTCGTCGTGGGCGAAGCCCGACTGGACCGGGCGCGTGCCCGAGGGTGCCGTCGCCGAGGTCTTCGGTCTGTCGGCGGAGTCGCCCTTCGCGGATGCGGAGCCGTCCCCTCCACGGTTCGCGAAGGCGATCGCGGCGATGAGCAGGACGACGACGCCGACCACGGTGACCAGGCTCCGAGAGGAGGAGCGGCCGCCCCGTCGGGGGCCGGTGTCCTCCTCCGGGAGGCGGAGCCGGGTCGGGCCGGGGCCGTCGTAATCGCCGGACGACTGGTGATCGTCTCCGAGACTCATGCCGCGTACGCCCCCTCGACGTCGGGTCGGCCGTGTACGTACGACGGTAGCCGTGCTGGGTCCCGCTCGGGCGCGGTGTGGTGACTCGACATCAGGGAAACGCAACCTCAGCCGGTTGGCACGACGGGCGGGTGGGGTGGAGGGGAAGGGACGGACAGGCGTCGGGCTAGACGGCCATCCCGTACACGATGGTGAAGAGCGTGCCGAGTGAGCCGATGATGAACACGCCCGTCAGCCCCGCGATGATCAGGCCCTTGCCCTGCTCCGCGCTGAAGGTGTCCCGGAGTGCGGTGGCACCGATGCGCTGCTTGGCGGCGCCCCAGATGGCGATGCCGAGGCAGAGCAGGATGGCGACGGCCATCACCACCTCGATCATCACCTTGGCCTCGTTGCCCAGGCTGCCGAAGGGGCCCCAGTCCGGAGCGATCCCCCCGATGATGGTGTTGATGTCTCCCTCGTCGGCCGCAAAGAGCATGTAAGTCACCGCCCCTGTTGGGTAGTTCCGCGCCCTCTGCGGACGTGCAGAGGTCAAGCCTCATTGTCGCCGACGATGAGGCCTTGGCATGTCGCCTTGGCGTCATTGTTTGGCGGGTTTTATGCGAACAGCTTGCCACCGCCCGGCGCCGGCTGGTCGGTCGGCGCCGAGACGGCTCCTGGTGGTCGTATCGTCACTCTGTGTATCACGGCGGGGCAGGGCTGGCAACGATGTGTAAGCGAAACCTGGGACGCGGTTCGGTCGTTAGGCCCTGATTGGGCGTCAGGGGGGCGGGCGCTGCTTGCGCGGCGGGGCCTCCTTCAACCGGCGAAAGCGTTGTTCGCCGCGTACAGGATGGTCAGCGCCGCGGCGAGGGCGAGGGCCCAGAGGAGCGCGCGTGCCGCCGTGGGCACCTTGGGCGGGGTTTCCACGGGCCTCTGCTGGCTGCCGAGCAGTACGTCCCTGCCCCGGTTGCGGGCGGGGATGCGCTCGGTGGTGCCGGCCTTGAGGTGGAGTACGCACGGGGCGCTCGTGTGTCCGTCGCTCTTCACCGCGACCTTGCGGACACCCGGGGCGAGCGGGTAGGTGCCCGTCGCTTCCGGGGCGAGGGTGTGGCGGTGCACGTCGTCGAGGACGACGTCGAGCCGGCCGCCCGTCCGGTTGTCGATCTCCAGGGTGGCCCGGGAGGAACCGCTGCTCGCGGCCTGCGTGGGCGTCGCCCGCGCCGTCGGCTTCTCCTGCTTCTTCTTCTGCGACGGGGTTTCGAGCAGCTCCAACGCCCGGGGAACGGAGGGGCGGTCGGCCGGGTTCTTGGCCAGGAGGGCCGCGATGAGGGGCTCGAGGGATCCCGCCCGCCGCATCGGGGGAGCCTCCTCGTACGCCACCGCGTGCAGGGAGCCGAGAGGGTCCTCGCGGTGGAACGGGCAGGTGCCCTCCACGGCCTCGTACAGCGTGGTGCCCAAGGAGAACAGGTCGCTCGCGGGGCCCGCCTCATTGCCCCGGGCCCGTTCGGGGGAGAGGTAGGGGAGGGAGCCGATGACCAGGCCGGTCCGGGTCAGCCGGGTCTCGGTTCCGTTGACGGCGATGCCGAAGTCGGTGAGCAGGATCTGGTGGTCGTCGGTGAGCATCACGTTGGCCGGTTTGACGTCGCGATGGATGATGCCCTGCTCGTGGGCGGCGCCGAGGGCGCGCAGGAGGGCCCCGGCGAGCCGGGTGGCCTCGGTGACGGACAGCCGGCCCGGTCCGGCCAGGCGGTCCTGGAGGGTGCCGCCGGACACGAGCTGCATGACGATCCACGGCGTCCCGTCGACGACGACCACGTCGTGGACGCTGACGATGTGCGGGTGATCGCGCAGCTTGGCGGCGTTGCGGGCCTCGCGTCCCGCGCGGTGCAGGCGGTCGAGACGCTCGGTCTCGGGCAGGTGGGGCTCCAGCAGGAGCTCCTTGACCGCGACCTCGGTCTGGAGGGTCTCGTCCCGGGCGGCCCACACGCGCCCGAACCCACCGGCGCCGAGGACCCGTTCGAGCCGGTACCGGCCGCCCACGAGCATTCCTGGCGTGCCCTGCTCCACGACGCCCCCCTTGTCGCTCTTTCCTGACGGCCGGTCGGAGACGATGGTGTCAGTCCGGGTGGTCGCGTGGCACGTGGTCCGGCGGTGGGCGAGGGGAATCCGGAGGAATCCGGACGAGCACGGTCCAGGGCCGGGCGGGACGCTGCGACATGGCCGGGAAACGCCACTGAACCGCGCGTCCATGGGGGATGGTTGGACCATGCGCAAGTTGTGGGTCGGTGCCGGTGTGGCGGTTGCCCTGGGGATGGGCTTCGTGATGCTGCTCGTCGTGGGGGTCTACCTCGTCGCCGGGAACCTGGCCGGCGCTTCCGGCGCGGGCGGCGCCAAGAAGCTCGCCAAGGGGACCGTGCCCGCGGCGTACCAGCCGCTCGTGCAGAAATGGGGGAACCTCTGTCCCGCCATCAACCCGGCGCTGCTGGCCGCCCAGTTGTACCAGGAGAGCGGGTTCAACCCGAGGGCGCAGAGCGCGGCGGCGGCGCAGGGGATAGCGCAGTTCATCCCCGGGACGTGGGCCACCCACGGCATCGACGGGGACGGGGACGGGGACCGCGACGTCTGGGATCCGGCGGACGCGATTCCCTCGGCGGCGTCGTACGACTGCTCCCTGGCCTCGTACGTGAAGGACGTGCCCGGCGATCCGACCGAGAACATGCTGGCCTCCTACAACGCGGGCGCCTACGCGGTGATCAAGTACCAGGGTGTGCCGCCGTACAAGGAGACGCAGAACTACGTCAGGATCATCACCACGCTGGAGAAGAGCTTCGCCGCTCCCACCGGGCGGGTCGATCCGTCCGAGCAGGCCGCCGGGGCCATCGCCTACGCGCAGAAGAAGCTCGGGACGCCGTATCTGTGGGGCGGGAACGGGACGGCCGAGCAGGGCGGGCGGTTCGACTGCTCGGGGCTGACCAAGGCCGCCTACGAGAGTGTGGGGATCGAGCTGCCGCGGGTCGCCAACGACCAGTACAACGCGGGGCCGCACCCGGCGCGGGAGGAGTTGCTCCCGGGGGACCTGGTGTTCTTCTCGGACGACCTCACCAACTCGCGGGCCATCCGGCACGTGGGCATCTACGTGGGCGGCGGATACATGATCGACGCGCCCCGGACGGGTGCGGTGATCCGGTTCGACCCGATCGACACCCCCGACTATTTCGGGGCCACCCGGGTCACCGAGGATGGCGCGAAAGCGCTGCCCACCACCGCGTGAATGGGAAGGTGTGAACACCGCGTGAACCCCTGCCCTGAGCTGCGGCGACGTGTCTCTCTTCGATAACGTCTGCGTGATCATTCAGTGGAGTGTGGAACGTATCGACGGGGACCGTGCGTTCCTGTTGACGTGTGGCTGACCACGGGGGTGGCAGAACAGGCGTGCGACCGGTGCGCCTCAGGACATGACGAAGGGGCCGCAGCACCATGGCTGGACTCGCCGAATCCGGGTCGAACCCCGACGTCGAGCTGCTCTACGACATCAACGGCCTGGCCAAGGATGCACCGCACTGGTTCGACCGGGTCATGGAGTTCGTCGGTGAGTACGGACTGCTGTTCGCGATCGTGCTGCTGGTGCTGTGGTGCTGGTGGGGTGTCCGGCGGCGGGGCGGCGAGGACGCGGCGTCGAACGTGGCCGCCCTGGTGTGGGCGCCGCTCGCGGCCGGAGTCGCCGTGCTCGTCAACGTACCGATACGGGGATTCGTCGAGCGGCCCCGGCCCTTCAAGTCCCATGAGGGGCTGGAGGTTCTGGTGCAGGGGAAGGACGACTTCTCCTTCGTGAGCGACCACGCCACGCTCTGCATGGCCCTGGCCGTCGCGCTGTTCGTCGCCAACCGGAAGTTCGGGATCGCCGCCATCGTGCTGGCGCTCTTCGGCGGCTTCATCCGCGTCTACATGGGCGTGCACTATCCGACGGACGTCGTGGGCGGGTTCGCCCTCGGTACGGCGGTGGCGCTGCTGCTGTCGCCGGTCGCCATGGCGCTGCTGACGCCGCTCACCCGGGCCGTCGAGCGCTCGCCGAAGGCGGGGTGGCTGGTCAGCGCGCGAGGACGGGCGGGTGCCGCCGGACGCGGTGCCGTGATTCCGGGCACGCGCAAGGAGAGCGGCGCCGGGGCGGCGGGCGAGCGGGATCTCGCCGCCTGACGCTCACAGTGCCTGCGGGAAGGTGAAGACGCGGTCCGGGTCGTACTGGTGCTTCAGACGCGCCAGACGCGGGGCCGCGTCTTGGTAGTAGGCCTTCCGCCAGTCCGTCAGATCCGGGTCCGTGTAGTTCTGGTAGGCGGCGCCCGAGGCGTACGGCCGCATCGCGGCATAGGCGGAATCCAGCCACGAGCGCGCCGCCGTACCGCTCGTGCCCGGCCGCCAGGAGACGAGGTACTGGGCCAGTGTCCGGGAGCGCCGGTGCACGAACGCGGTCGCCGTCGGGGAGACCCGGTTCACCGCACCGCCGAGGGCCGTGAACGCGATGCTGCCGGCGCCGCCGCGCACCTCGGGGAGCCGGGCCAGCAGGGCCTTGACGCCGGCCGGCGGGACGGAGCGGTCGAAGAAGTCCGAGCGGGCCGCGTACGTCTCGCGGCCGAGTGAACCCTCCGGCGAGTGGCCGGGCGCGGAGCCCGGGAGGTGGCAGCGGGCGTCGGTCGAGAAGGACGAGCAGCCCGCGTACATCTCCATCGACTCCTGGTACGTACGGCGCCTGAGGGAGACGTGGCTCGCGGGTGCGCCGACGCGGTCGGCGAGGCGGTCGACGGCGTTCTGCAGTGCGCCGTAGGTGCCGAGGGAGAAGGCGGCGACCGAGACGGTGGGGGTGTGGCCGGGGGCGGCGGCCAGGTGGAGGGAGGACCAGATCTCGTCGGGCTGGTCCGGGCCCCACTCCTGCCAGGCACGGACGACCGCGGCCGCCCTTCGCCAGGGCCAGCCGAGATACGCCGACACGGCCCTGGGGGCGGGATGGGTGCGGAAGTGGAGCTCCGTGACGACGCCGAAGTTGCCGTTGCCCGCGCCGCGCAGGGCCCAGAAGAGGTCCTTGTGGGGGCCTGTCGCGTCGGCGGTGATCTTCTTGCCGTCGGCCGTGATCAGGGTGGCCCGGGTGAGGCTGTCGCAGGTCAGGCCGTAGGCGCGGGAGACGACGCCGTGGCCGCCGCCGAGGGTGAGGCCGGAGATGCCGACGGTGGGGCAGGAGCCGGCGGGGACGGTCACGCCCTTCGCGGCGAGGGCGCGGTAGACGTCGATCAGTTGGGCGCCGGCGCCGACGACCGCCTCGCCGGCGGAGGCGCGGACGCGGTTGAGTCTCGATACGTCGATGACGAGGCGGCCGTTGCCGGAGGACCAGCCGGCGTAGCTGTGACCGCCGTTGCGGATCGCCACGGGGACGTGGTGGGCGCGGGCGTGGGCGAGGGCGGTGCGGATGTCGTCGGAGTGGGCGGCGTAGACGACGGCGGTGGGGCGGAGGGTGTCGAAGCGGGTGTTGTAGAGCTGATGGGCGGATCTCCAGGCCGGGTCGCCCGGGCGGACGAGCTGGCCGTCCAGGGACGTGGCGAGGGTGGTCCAGGTGGTGGGGGCGGGGGTGGAGGTGAGGGGTGTGGCGGGGGTGCGCGTGGTTCTGCTCGCCGTGGTGGTTGTGGTGGTCGTCGTGGTGGCGAGTGGGGCCTTGGGGTCCGTGCCGGTCGGGCGGTCGTTGCCCGTGCAGGCGGTGGTGGCTGCCGTGAGGGCTGCGGCTGTGGTGGTGGTCAGGAATGTGCGCCGGTGCATGTCGCCTCCGCGGTCCCGTGGGGGGGTCTTGGGGGGAGACGGGGGTGCGGGGGGTGGGGTTCCCCGGGCGTCGGCTGTACAGGTGTACGGCGTCGGCGGCGGTTGCGGCGGGGGTTGGGGCGCCGGCGAGGTGCCCGTCCGTGCCCACCGTGCGGCCCCGGGGTCGAGGTGCCTCCCGGGCCGGGGCGGGTGCGGGGGAGGCACGACTGCCCGCCGCTCAGGCCGGGGTGTGGGACTTCGCGTCGGTGCGGGCCTGGCTTCTGGCTCTCCTGGCGGGGCCGCGCCAGCCGCAGGTGCAGCGGGCCAGGCAGAAGGGGCCTTGTTCGACCGTTGTCGTGAGGTGTTCCGGGGCGTCCCCGGGGGCTTCTGGACCGTCCTGCTGCGCCACGCCCACAACGTTACCGGGGTCGCCTGCCCCTCGTTAAGCGGGACGGCAGGGGGTCCGGAACGGGCGTGACGGCTGGGATAGCAGGTGGCGATGGTCGGGCGGGAGCAGGAGCTGCGGAGCAGGAGGAGGGGCGGCGGCCTCGCCCTCGCCGGCGGTGTGGTCTGCCTCTGTCTGGCAGGCGCCGGGTGTTCCGGTGTCGGCCGGGGGGCCTCCGTCGAGGGCGCCGGCGGGGGCGATCCGGTCGCCGTGCTGCACCGGGCCGCCGACCGCCTGGTGGCCGCCGGGAGCGCCAAGGCGCGTACCGCGATGCAGATGGCCAGCGGCGGGACGCGGGTGACCATCCGGGGCGAGGGCGTGTACGACTTCGAGGAGCGGCTCGGGCAGTTGAAGGTGCGGCTGCCGCAGGACCCGGCGGGGGCGAGCGAGCACCGGCCGATCACCGAACTGCTCGCCCCGGGCGCCCTGTTCATGAAGAACCGGGGGGCCGGTGTCCCCGACGACAAGTGGGTGCGGGTGGAGACCGCCTCGCTGTCCGACGGGAACCTGGTGACCGGCGGGGCCACGGATCCGTTCGCCGCCGCCGAGGTGCTGCGGGGGACGCGGACGGCCACGTACGTGGGGCGCACCGAGCTGGCCGGGACCGAGGTGCGGCACTACCGGGGCACGGCCGATCTCGCGCAGGCCGCGCGCGGTGCCTCCCGGGCGAACAAGAAGGCGCTGGCGGCGGCCGCCGAGGGGTTCGCCACCGCCGAGGTGCCCTTCGACGCCTACCTCGACGACGAGGGCCGTATCCGCAAGGTCCGGCACCGCTTCAGCTTCGCCAACGGGCACGAGGACGGCAGCGGCACCGTGGACGTCGCCTCGACGACGCTGCTCTACGACTTCGGCGCCGCCGTCCGCGTACGGCTGCCCGAGGACCGGGACATCTACGCCGGCCGGATCGCCGAGGAGCCGGGCGGTGCGGCGGTGGACGGCAAGAACTAGCCCTTCCGTGCCATGCGCGGTGCGTAGGCCGCTCCCTACTCTAGGAAGTCGGTGACGGCAAGGACGAGGTGACGCGAGTGGCTCCGGTCGGCGGTACGGCGGTTCAGGACCACGTGGCCCTCGCCGAGATCGAGCTGTGCGGCGAGCTGATCATCGCGGCGTCGGCCGCCCGGGAGCGGCTCAGCCTGGAGAGCATCGACAAGGTGCTGCGCGTGGCCGAGGAGCGCTCACGTGCGCAGTAGGCGGCCGATGGCCTTCGTCGCCTCTTCCACCTTGGCGTCGATCTCGGTGCCGCCCTTGAGGGCCGCGTCCGCGACGCAGTGGCGCAGGTGTTCCTCCAGGAGCTGCAGCGCGAAGGACTGCAGGGCCTTCGTGGAGGCGGAGACCTGGGTCAGTATGTCGATGCAGTAGACGTCCTCGTCGACCATGCGCTGCAGGCCGCGGATCTGGCCCTCGATGCGGCGCAGGCGCTTGAGGTGCTCGTCCTTCTGCTTGTGGTACCCGTGCACCCCGCGGTCGTGGTCGGTCACGACGTCCGTGCCGTCCGTCTCGACCGGGAGCGCCGGCTGGTCCGTCGTGGAGGAGGGCGCACCCGCGCCGGCCTCGGTGGTCGTCATCGCGTCCTCCTGCAGGATTCGAGAGATAGCGGACATATACCCCTGGTGGGTATATGGTAACGAACTTTCCCGGGTAAGGGAGCCTTGCCGCAGTGGCCGACGTCGCCCCCCTGCTCATCACTCTGCCCGATGCGCGACACTGGGGGACGGCCCGTTAGCAGTGGCCGGATGATGCGCCTAGCATCAGCCTGACCGAAACCGATGCACCCCGAGGACCCCACGTGCGCTTTCGTCTGACCCCCAGGGAGACGAGCTTCTACGACATGTTCGCCGCATCCGCGGACAACATCGTCACGGGCTCCAAGCTCCTGATGGAACTGCTCGGGGCGGACGCATCCGCCCGGGCCGAGATCGCAGAGCGTATGCGGGCCGCCGAACACGCGGGTGACGACGCGACGCACGCGATCTTCCACCAGTTGAACTCCTCGTTCATCACGCCCTTCGACCGCGAGGACATCTACAACCTCGCCTCGTCCCTCGACGACATCATGGACTTCATGGAGGAGGCCGTCGACCTGGTCGTCCTCTACAACATCGAGGAACTGCCCAAGGGCGTCGAGCAGCAGATCGAGGTGCTGGCGCGGGCTGCCGAGCTGACCGCCGAGGCCATGCCGAACCTGCGCACGATGGACAACCTCACCGAGTACTGGATCGAGGTCAACCGCCTGGAGAACCAGGCCGACCAGATCCACCGCAAGCTGCTCGCCCACCTCTTCAACGGCAAGTACGAGGCCATCGAGGTGCTCAAGCTCAAGCAGATCGTGGACGTGCTGGAGGAAGCGGCCGACGCGTTCGAGCACGTGGCGAACACGGTGGAGACCATCGCCGTCAAGGAGTCCTGAGCCGTTCATGGACACCTTCGCTCTGGTCGTGACCATCGGGGTCGCGCTCTTCTTCACGTACACCAACGGCTTCCACGATTCGGCCAACGCGATCGCCACCTCCGTGTCGACGCGGGCCCTGACGCCCCGCGCGGCGCTCGCCATGGCCGCGGTCATGAACCTGGCCGGCGCGTTCATGGGATCCGGGGTCGCCAAGACCGTCAGTGAGGGGGTGATCCAGACCCCCGAGGGTTCGAAGGGGATGGGGATCCTCTTCGCGGCGCTCGTCGGCGCCATCGTGTGGAACCTCATCACCTGGTACTTCGGGCTGCCGTCCTCGTCCTCGCACGCGCTGTTCGGCGGCATGGTCGGCGCGGCGCTGGCCGGGAGCACGACCGTGTACTGGCACGGGGTCGTCGACAAGATCGTCGTTCCCATGTTCGTGTCGCCGGTGATCGGTCTGCTCGCCGGTTACCTGGTGATGACCGTGATCATGTGGATCTTCCGGCGGGCCAATCCGCACAAGGCCAAGCGCGGCTTCCGCATCGCACAGACGGTGTCGGCGGCGGGCATGGCGCTGGGGCACGGTCTGCAGGACGCGCAGAAGACGATGGGCATCGTGGTGATGGCGCTGGTCATCGCCGACGTCGAGGACTACGGCGACCCGATCCCGGTGTGGGTGAAGCTCGCCTGTGCGCTGATGCTGTCGCTCGGGACGTACGCCGGCGGCTGGCGGATCATGCGGACGCTGGGGCGGAAGATCATCGAGCTGGACCCCCCGCAGGGGTTCGCCGCGGAGACGACGGGGGCGTCGATCATGTTCGGGTCGGCGTTCATCTTCCACGCGCCGATCTCGACGACGCATGTGATCACTTCGGCGATCATGGGTGTGGGGGCGACGAAGCGGGTCAACGCCGTGCGGTGGGGGGTCGCGAAGAACATCATCATGGGGTGGTTCATCACGATGCCGGCCGCCGCGGTGGTGGCCGCGGTGTCGTTCTGGATCGTGAACCTCGCCTTCCTCTAGACGCCGGGCTGCGTCTGTACCCGGCGCAGGATGCGCGAACGGGCCCGCCCCCGGAACGGGGGCGGGCCCTTGTGCGCCTCGCGGTGGCACCGCCATGCAGCACCGCGAGGAGTCGGGGGGTCTAGCCGAAGCGGCCGGAGATGTAGTCCTCCGTGGCCTGGACCGACGGGTTGGAGAAGATGCGCTCCGTCTCGTCGATCTCGATCAGCTTGCCGGGCTGGCCGACCGCCGCGAGGTTGAAGAACGCCGTGCGGTCCGAGACGCGCGCCGCCTGCTGCATGTTGTGCGTCACGATGACGATCGTGAAGCGCTCCTTCAGCTCGCCGATCAGGTCCTCGATGGCCAGGGTGGAGATCGGGTCCAGGGCGGAGCAGGGCTCGTCCATGAGCAGCACGTTCGGCTCGACCGCGATCGCCCTGGCGATGCACAGGCGCTGCTGCTGGCCGCCGGAGAGACCGGAGCCGGGCTTGTTCAGGCGGTCCTTGACCTCGTTCCAGAGGTTGGCGCCGCGCAGGGACTTCTCGACGATGCCGTCCATCTCGGACTTCTTGTACTTGCCGTTCAGGCGCAGGCCCGCCGCCACGTTGTCGTAGACCGACATGGTCGGGAACGGGTTCGGGCGCTGGAAGACCATGCCGACCTCGCGGCGCACGGCCACCGGGTCGATGCCCGCGCCGTAGAGGTTCTCGTCGTCCAGCATCACCTTGCCGTCGACGCGGCCGCCGGGCGTGACCTCGTGCATGCGGTTGAGCGTGCGCAGGAAGGTGGACTTGCCGCAGCCGGAGGGGCCGATGAAGGCAGTCACGGAGCGGGGCTCGACGGTCATCGAGATGTCCTCGATGGCCAGGAAGGAGCCGTAGTAGGCGTTGAGGCCGCTGACATCTATGCGCTTGGCCATGGGTATCACTGCTTCTTTCGGGGTCCGGTCGCGGACGGTGCTTCGGCGGGTCGCGTCAGCGACCGGTCTTCGGGGCCTTCCAGCGGGCGATGCCGCGGGCCGCGAGGTTGAGGATCATGATGAACGCGATGAGCGTCAGGGCCGCCGCCCACGCACGGTCGTGGGCCGCGTCGGAGCCCGCGCCGTACTGCAGGTAGATGTACATCGGCAGCGACTCCTGCGGGTCCTGGAAGGGGTTCGCGTTGATGAAGTCGGTGCCCCAGACCAGCAGCAGTACGGGGGCCGTCTCGCCGGTGATGCGGGCGACGGCCAGCATCACGCCGGTGACGATGCCGCCGACGGAGGTCGGCAGGACCACCTTGAGGATCGTGCGCCACTTCGGCACGCCCAGGGCGAGGGAGGCCTCGCGCAGCTCGTTCGGGACGAGCTTGAGCATCTCCTCGGTGGAGCGGACGACCACCGGGATCATCAGGATGCACAGGGCGAAGGAGCCGGCGATGCCGGACGGGCCCATGTCCAGGATCAGCACCCACAGGCTGAGGACGAACAGGCCGGCGACGATCGACGGGATGCCCGTCATGACGTCCACGAAGAAGGTGACGGCCTTGGCGAGCCTGCCCCGGCCGTACTCGACCAGGTAGATGGCGGTGAGCACGCCGATCGGCACGGAGAACAGCGTGGCGAGGCCGACCTGCTCCAGGGTGCCGAGGATGGCGTGGTAGATGCCGCCGCCGGGTTCGCTGTCGGCGACGACGCCCATCGAGTGGGTGAGGAAGTAGCCGTCGAGGACCTTCACGCCCTGCTTCACGGTCTCCCAGATCAGGGAGAGCAGCGGGATCAGCGCCATCAGGAACGCGACCCACACCATGCTGGTCGCGACCCGGTCCTTGGCCTGCCGTCCGCCCTCGACGCGGGCGGAGATGCCGTACGAGCCGGCGACGAAGAGGACCGCGGCGATCAGGGCCCACTGGATGCTGCTGTTCAGGCCGGCGGCCGTGCTGATGCCGAGGCCGGCGAGGACCGAGCCGGCGGCGACCGCCCAGGGGAACCACGTGGGCAGGGTGGCCGCGCGCAGGGAGCTGCGGTTCTTGGGGGCGGGGGTCAGGGTTGCGTTGCTCATGCGTTGGCCCCCGAGTACTCCTTGCGGCGGGCGATGATCATGCGGGCGCCGCCGTTGACCAGCAGGGTGATGACGAACAGGACCAGACCGGAGGCGATCAGGGCGTCGCGGCCCATCTGGGTGGCCTCGTTGAACTTGCTGGCGATGTTCTGGGCGAAGGTGCCGCCGCCCGGGTCGAGCAGGCTCGGGGTGATGTCGAAGGTCGGGGAGAGCACCATCGCCACGGCCATCGTCTCGCCGAGCGCGCGCCCGAGGCCGAGCATCGAGGCGGAGATGACGCCGGAGCGGCCGAAGGGCAGCACCGACATCCGGATGACCTCCCAGCGCGTGGCGCCGAGGGCCAGGGCGGCCTCCTCGTGCATGCGCGGGACCTGCCGGAAGACCTCACGGCTGACGTTGGTGATGATCGGCAGGATCATGATCGCGAGCAGGATGCCCACGGTGAACAGCGAGCGCCCGGCGCCGCCGTTCCACTCGAAGACGCCGGTCCAGCCGAGGTACTCGTCCAGCCAGCCGTAGAGCCCGTCCAGGTGCGGCACGAGGACGAGGGCGCCCCACAGGCCGTAGACGATCGAGGGCACGGCGGCGAGCAGGTCGATCACGTAGCCGATCAGGCCGCCCAGCTTGCGCGGGGCGTAGTGCGTGATGAACAGCGCGATGCCGACCGAGACCGGGACGGCGATGGCCATGGCGATGATCGACGACACGACGGTGCCGTAGGCCAGGACGGCGATGCCGAACGCGGGCGGGGAGCCGGTCGGGTTCCATTCGAAGCTGGTGAAGAAGTTCGCCTCGTCCTCGCTGATGGCGAGGTAGGCGCGGTAGGAGAGGAAGGCCGCGATGGCGGCCATGATGACCAGCACGAGGATGCCGGACCCGCGGGAGAGTCCGACGAAGATCCGGTCGCCGGGGCGCGTGACGGCGCGGGCGGCGCCCTTGTCCACGGGCGCGGGCGGCTGGGACGTGGGGGAGGGGGCTGGCTTCTGGGTGTCCGTTGTCATGTCCATCGGGTTCTCCGGTCTGCGGAGCCGTCGTGGCCGGCGGCTCGGGCGGAGCCCCTCGGGGGCTCCTGGCGGCGGTGCACCGGACGGTGCGGTCCGGTCCCCGCGGGGACCGGACCGCACTCGGGTCAGCTCAGGCTCGAGATGGTCTCGCGGACCTTGGTGATGATCTCGGTGGGCATCGGGGCGTAGCCGGCGTCCGCCAGCAGGCCCTGGCCGTCCTCCGAGGCCATGTAGTTCAGGAAGGACTTGGTGGCGGGCAGGGTGTCCGCCTTGTTGCCCTTGTCGCAGGCGATCTCGTACGTCACCAGGACCAGCGGGTAGGCGCCGGCGGTGTCCGGGGTGTAGTCCAGTTCCAGGGCGAGGTCCTTGCCGGTGCCGACGACCTTGGCCGCGCCGATGGCGGCGGTGGCGTTCTCGACGGTGGCCTTGACCGGCTCGGCGGCCGCGGTCTTGACGTCGACGGTCTTGATGCCGTCCTTGGCGTAGGACAGCTCGAAGTACGAGATGGCGCCGGAGGTCTGCTTGACCTGGCCGGCCAGACCGGCGGAGCCCTGCGCGGACTGGCCGCCCTTGGCCTGCCAGGACTTGCCGCCCTCGTAGGTCCAGTCGTCGGGCGCGGCGGCCTTGAGGTACTTGGTGAAGTTGTCCGTGGTGCCGGACTCGTCCGAGCGGTGGAAGGCCTGGATCTTCAGGTCGGGCAGCTTGGCGTCGGGGTTGAGCTTCTTGATCGCCTCGTCGTTCCAGTTGGTGATCTTGCTGTCGAAGATCTTGGCCATCGTCGGGGCGTCCAGGACGAGGGTGTCGACGCCCGGGACGTTGAAGCCGACCGCGATCGGGCCGCCGACCATCGGCAGGTCGATGGCCTGGCCGTCGGTGCAGACCTTCTTCGAGGCCTCGATCTCCTCGGGCTTCAGCGCGGAGTCCGAACCGGCGAACGCGGTCTGGCCCTGCGTGAACGCGGTGATGCCCGCACCGGAGCCGGTCGGGTTGTAGTTGATCTGCACGCCCTTGCAGGCGGCGACGTACTGCTTGACCCAGGCGTCGATCGCGTTCTTCTGGGCGGAGGAGCCGGAGGCCTGGAGCTGGCCCTTGGCGTCGTCGCACTTGATGTTGCTGTTGGCGGCCGGGGCGCTGGAGCCGCCGCCGTCGCTGTTTCCGCCGGTGTCGTCGGAGCCGCACGCCGTGAGGGCCAGGGCGCCGGAGACGGCGAGAGCACCGAGAGCGAGGACCCGCCGGTTCATGCGCTGAAGCTTCACTTGAGGGAGTTCCTTCCAGGAGCCGCCGTCCTGAATTCGGCGGCGTGCGAGGAGTGGTAAGGCCGAAATTAGGCAGATGAGATGAAGGCGCCGAAGGGCGTAAATGAACGCGGGGTGAACCCCTGAGGACGGTGCGGTGAGGTCACGGAACGCTTACGTCGAGGACACGGGCCGGTCCCGGGACGCCTCGCGCGCCCCGGGACCGGGAGGCTCAGGAGGACCGGGACGCCCGGGGCCCGCCCAGCGGGAGCGTCGCGAGCAGCGCGTCGACGAGATCACGGTCCCGGGGTCGGGTGAGGCGGGCGCGGGCCGCGTCGGGGGCCAGCCACAGGATGCGGTCGACCTCGTCGGAGGGTGCGAAGGCGCCGGGGCCGGCCGCCGCGGCCCAGTAGCGGACCTCCTTGGGGCGGCCGTTCGCGAGGTAGCGCGCGGTGGGCAGCTCGACGCCCGGTTCGGCGGCGTACCCCGTCTCCTCGGCGACCTCGCGCAGGGCGCCCGCGAGCGGGTCCTCGCCCCGCTTCAGCTTGCCCTTCGGGTGCGACCAGTCGTCGTACTTCGGACGGTGCACGAGGCACAGCTCCAGGCCGGGGGACGGGGATGGGGACGGGGGGAGAGGAGACAGGGGGAGAGGAGACAGGGGGGACGCGGGCGCGGGCGCGGGGCGCCACAGGACGCAGCCGGCCGCACGGACGGTGGTGGTCTCGTCGTCCCGGGGGCTCACGGCGCGCTCACGTCTCCCTCGTCCTACGGCAGCCTGATCGGCTCTTTGCGCCAGCAGTGCTGGAACGCGTACCTCGCCGCCTCCACCTCATGCCGCTGGTCGGCGTGGAGCACCCCGAGCGCGTACGCCGTCGCCGGGGCGATGCGCGGGGTGCGCGCGGCCTGGGCGGCGGCCGCGGCGGCCTCGGAGGCGTCGCGGTGGCGGTCCAGGGCCTCCCCGGCCGCCAGGAGCCGTACGTCCACTGTGTTCCCGGCGTTTCCGGTGTTTCCGTCGTTTCCGGCGCCTGCGCCGGCCAGGGCCTCCAGGGCGTAGCGGTGCAGGCGCAGCAGCAGGCGGACCTGGTGCCAGGGGGCGTCCTGGGGGTGCGGGGCCGGGTCCGGCGACAGTCCGTGGACCAGTGCCTGGGCGTTGTACGGACTGCCCGCCGCGACCAGGGGCAGGGCGGTCACGGCGTCGGTGAGGCGCTCCTCGGCGGCGGCGGCCAGCGGGCGCAGGTCGAAGGAGGGCGTGGCCTCGGGCGTGGGGGCGGCGGCGCGGTCCGGGCGGCCGGGGGCGCGCAGCGGGACCTCGCTGGCCAGTAAGGCGATCTTGTCCGCCACGGCGTGGAAGCGGCTGCTGCCCAGCGCCTGGAGGGCGGTGGAGTGTGCCCGTGTACGGGCCAGGGTGAGCTGCCGGTCGAGCAGCGCGCCCGCCTTGGCCGCGCCCACGGTGAGGCTGCCGCGGTCCGGGGACGCCGGTCGGGCGGGGGCGGGGCCTCCGACCGGCGTGGCGGCGGCAGCGGTGGTGGCGGCAGCAGTGGTGGTGGCGGTGGCGGCCGCCGTACGGTCCGCCGGGCGCGGGGCCGGGAACGCCGACGAGCCGGACAGCCGGTGCAGGGCCTGGAGCAGCCGTTCCAGACGGGACGCGTACGCGTGCTCCATCGCCAGCGTGCCGGACAGCCAGGCCAGCTCGGGGCGCATCTCCTCGGCCCAGGCCGCGTCCAGCAGCGGCTGGAAGGTGTGCAGGGTGCCGCTGATGCGGCGGGCCGCGCGGCGCAGGGCGCGGACCGCGTCCACGTCGTCGGCGGGCGGGGCCGTCCGGCCGGGACCGGAGGCGCCCGGCCCCGATTGCGTGCCCGTCCCCGCCCCCGACTCGCGGTGCCGGCGCAGTGCGCGCAGGAACTCGGTGGCCTGGGCGCGCAGGTAGTCCGCGAGGGCGTTGGGGTCCGCGTCCGGGCCCGTCCCGGTGCGGGTGTCCGGGCCCGTGCCGGCGTGGGTGTCCGGGACCGTCCCGGCGTGGGTGTCCGGGACCGTCCCGGCGTGGGTGTCCGGGTCCGTGGCCCCGGTCGCGCCCGCCGGGCGCGAGGGCGGTGCCGGTCGCGGCGGTCCCGTGGCCGCGGTGGGATCGGTCGGGTCAAGGTGTCGCTGTGCCACGCCGGCGCCTCCGGGCGTCTATGAGCATCTCCTGGACGTTGCGCAGGGGCTGGCCGTCCGCGTCGGTCGCGTGCCGGGTCCACTCGCCGTCCGGCCCCAGGTGCCAGGAGGCGGTGGTGTCGGACATGCCGTTCTCGAGGAGCCGGTTCAGGGCCGCCCGGTGGGCCGGGTCGGTGACCCGGACCAGGGCCTCTATCCGGCGGTCGAGGTTGCGGTGCATCATGTCGGCGCTGCCGAGCCACACCTCGGGCTCGCCGCCGTTGCCGAAGGCGAAGACCCGCGAGTGCTCCAGGAAGCGGCCGAGCACGGAGCGGACCCGGATGTTCTCCGACAGGCCCGGCACCCCCGGGCGCAGCGCGCAGATCCCGCGCACCCACACGTCGACCGGGACTCCGGCCCGGGAGGCGCGGTAGCAGGCGTCGACCACGGCCTCGTCGACCATCGAGTTGACCTTGATGCGGACATGGGCGGGACGCCCGGCGCGGTGGTGCTGGATCTCCTTGTGGATGCGGGAGACCAGGCCGTCGCGCAGCGACTTCGGCGCGACGAGCAGGCGGCGGTAGGTCTCGCGCCGGGAGTAGCCGGAGAGGCGGTTGAACAGGTCGGAGAGGTCCGCGCCGACCTGCGGGTCCGCGGTGAGCAGGCCGAGGTCCTCGTAGAGGCGGGCCGTCTTCGGGTGGTAGTTGCCGGTGCCCACGTGGCTGTAGCGGCGCAGGGTCTCGCCCTCCTGCCGTACGACCAGGGAGAGCTTGCAGTGGGTCTTCAGGCCCACCAGGCCGTAGACGACGTGGCAGCCGGCCTCCTCCAGCTTGCGGGCCCACTTGATGTTGGCGGACTCGTCGAAGCGGGCCTTGATCTCGACCAGGACCAGGACCTGCTTGCCGGACTCGGCCGCCTCGATGAGCGCGTCGACTATGGGGGAGTCGCCGGACGTCCGGTACAGCGTCTGCTTGATCGCGAGGACGTCCGGGTCGGTGGCGGCCTGCTCCAGGAACGCCTGCACGGAGGTGGAGAAGGAGTCGTACGGGTGGTGGAGCAGGACGTCCTTGGTGCGCAGGGCGGCGAAGATGTCCGGCGCCGACGCGGACTCCACCTCGGCGAGGTCGCGGTGGGTGCCGGCGACGAACTTCGGGTACTTCAGCTCGGGCCGGTCCAGGCTGTGGATGCGGAAGAGGCCGGTGAGGTCCAGCGGGCCGGGCAGCGGGTAGACCTCGGCCTCGCCGATCTTCAGCTCGCGCACGAGGAGGTCCAGCACCTCGCGGTCGACGGACTCCTCGACCTCCAGGCGCACGGGCGGGCCCAGGCGCCGCCGCATCAGCTCCTTCTCCAGGGCCTGGAGCAGGTTCTCCGCGTCGTCCTCCTCCACCTCCAGATCCTCGTTGCGGGTGAGGCGGAAGGTGTGGTGCTCCAGGACCTCCATGCCCGGGAACAGCTCCTCCAGGTGGGCGGCGATGACGTCCTCGATGGGGACGTAGCGGCCCGGGGACGCCTCCAGGAAGCGGGAGAGCAGCGGCGGGACCTTGACGCGGGCGAAGTGGCGGTGGCCGGTGACGGGGTTGCGGACGACGACCGCGAGGTTGAGGGAGAGACCCGAGATGTACGGGAAGGGGTGCGCCGGGTCCACGGCGAGGGGCGTGAGGACCGGGAAGATCCGGTGCCGGAAGAGGGTGAACAGGCGGGCCTGCTCCTTCTCCGCCAGCTCGTTCCAGCGGACCAGGTGGATGCCCTCGTCGGCGAGGGCGGGGGCGACGTCCTCGTGGAAGCAGGCGGCGTGCCGGGCCATCAGCTCGCGGGAGCGGGCCCAGATCATGTCCAGCACCTCGCGGGGCTGGAGGCCGGAGGCGGAGCGGGTGGCGACGCCGGTCGCGATGCGGCGCTTGAGGCCGGCGACGCGGACCATGAAGAACTCGTCCAGGTTGCTGGCGAAGATCGCGAGGAAGTTGGCCCGCTCCAGCAGCGGCGTGCTCGGGTCCTCGGCCAGTTCGAGCACGCGTTCGTTGAACGCGAGCCAGCTCCGCTCGCGGTCCAGGAAGCGCCCCCGCGGCAGCCGGTCGCCGCCGTCCTGGGCATCCTCCGACTCCTCGTACGCGTCGAGGTCGGCGTCGATGTCCGGCTCCAGGCCGGAGACCGTGGCGGCCACGGTGTCGGGGCGGTGCGCCGCGATGGAGCCCACGGAGGGCTGCGTGTGCTGGACCTCTGCCTGGGTGTTCGGCTGCCTCATGAACCCATTCTTCCGCGCCGCGCGCCGGTCGGGCGCGTTGGAAGACCCCGAAGATCCCGAAGACCCGGAAGACCCCGGAGACCCGGAAGACCCCGAAGACCCCGAAGACCCGGGAGACCCGGGAAGCCCGGAAGGCTGCGGCTCGCTCGGCTTCATTCGGTGAGCCTCGCAAGGCTGTCTGAATCAACGGTTACGGGGACATGACGTGCGGGATAGCCGCGGGTCTCCGAAACGTCCCCGTGCACGGTCCTGAGATCGTGTGAACCGGTCGGCCGGGCTCGTGCGATGAGGAGATGTGAGCGAAACGAGAAGCGACGGAGAGCTGCTGCGGGCCGTCGCCGCGGATGCCGACCGGCGTGCCTTCGAGGAGCTGTACCGCCGGTACGCGCCGTGGCTGACCGCCCGCATGCGCAGCCGCTGCGCCGACGCCTCCATGGTCGACGACGTGGTGCAGGAGACGTTCCTCGCGGTCTGGCGCGGCAGCGCCCGCTACCGGGAGGAGGGCGACGTGGCCGGGTGGCTGTGGCGGATCGGGTCGCGGCGGCTGATCGACGGGCTGCGCGGCGACGGCGCCCGGGGCCGGCTGCGGCAGGCGCTGGCCCGCCTGCGGCACCGGGACGAGGTCTCGGCGGAGGAGCGCGTCCTCGCCGGGGTCGAGCACGGCGACCTCGCCGGTGCGCTCATAAGGCTCTCGCCGGAGCTGCGCGCGGTGCTCCAGGCCACCGTCGTCGACGGGCTGACCACCCGTGAGGCGGCCGTCCTGCTCGGCATCCCGCCGGGCACGGTCAAGACACGGGCCATGCGGGCCCGTCGGCAACTGCGGGAGGCGCTGGCATGAGGATCGAGGACAGCCGTCACCGGGACGCCTGGCACGTGGACGAGGACGACCTGCGGGCCTACGCCCGGGGCGAGTTGGCGGCCCCCGCGCTCTGGTCCGCCGACGCCCACCTGACCGCCTGCGCCGCCTGCCGGGGCACGCTCTCCGAGGTGAGCGACGCCGCCGCGCTGGCCGCGGGCTGGGAGCGGCTCGACGCCGAGCTGGACGCGCCCCGTCCGGGCCGGTTCGAGCGGCTGCTGATGCGGTGCGGCGCGAGTGACGGCACGGCACGGCTGCTCGCCGCCACCCCCGTACTGCGCCGGTCCTGGTTCGGCGCGCTCGCCGCCGTCCTGCTCGTGACCTTCCTGGTGGCGGTCTCGGCCGGTGCCGCGGGCCGACCCACCCTGTTCCTGGCCTGCGCCCCGCTGCTGCCGCTGGTCTCGGTGGCGCTCGCCTACGGACCCGCGCTGGACCCGACGTACGAGATGGCCGTCGTCTCGCCGATGCACGGCTTCCGGCTGCTGATGATCCGCACGTCCGCCGTGCTGGTCGTGGCGCTCGCGGTGGGCGGTCTGGCCAGCCTCGCGCTGCCCGGTTTCGGGCCGGCCGCGCTGGCCTGGCTGCTGCCCGGGCTCGCCCTCACCGTGACCGGGCTCGCGCTGACGCCCCGGCTGGGGCCCGTGCTCGCCCCGTCGCTGCTCGTGGGCGCCTGGTCCGCCGTGCTGCTGGCCGCGGACCTGGCCCGCGCCTCCGCGGACGGCCCGCTGGCGCCGTTCACCGCGGCCGGGCAGGGCGTGTCCGGGCTCGTGGCGGCGGTGGGCGCCGGGCTGCTGTTCCTGTTCCGGGACCGGTTCGACGTCTCCGTGCGCGGCACCGTGTGAGCGCGCCCCCACCGTTCTCCTTCCACCTCTCCCCTTCCGTCCCTCCCCTTCCACCTCTCCTCTCTTCCTGACCCCCATCACGTACGGGAGTGCCGTATGACCTCCACCGTCTCCGCCTCCGGGCTGAGCCTGCACTACGGGCGCACCCGCGCCCTCGACGACGTGTCGCTGCGGCTCACCCCGGGCGTCACCGGGCTGCTCGGGCCCAACGGCGCCGGGAAGACCACGCTGCTGCGCGTGCTCGCCACCGCCGTGCCCGCCGACCGGGGCGCCTTCACCGTGCTCGGGCACGACCCCGGGACCTCGCGCGGCCGGCAGGAGGTGCGGCGGCGGCTGGGGTACCTGCCGCAGACGCCCGGTTTCCACCCCGACTTCACCGCCTTCGAGTTCGTCGACTACGTGGCGATCCTGAAGGAGCTGGCGGACCGCCGGGAGCGCCACCGCGAGGTGCGACGCGTCCTGGAGGAGGTCGACCTCGCGGACGTGCGCGGACGCCGGATCAAGAAGCTGTCCGGGGGCATGCGGCAGCGGGTCGCGCTGGCCGCCGCGCTGGTCGGCGACCCGGGATTCCTGGTGCTGGACGAGCCGACCGTCGGTCTCGACCCCGAGCAGCGGATGCGGTTCAGGGAGCTGATCGCCGGGGCGGGAGAGGGGCGGACCGTGCTGCTGTCCACCCACCAGACCGAGGACGTGGCGATGCTCTGCCACCGCGTGATCGTCATGGCGGACGGCGCCGTGCGCTTCGAGGGGACCCCGGCCGAGCTGACCGCACGGGCCGCCGGGCGGGTGTGGAGCAGCACGGAGAAGGACCCGGGCGCGAAGGCCGGGTGGCGCACGGGGACGGGTTCCTTCCGGAACGTGGGGGACCCGCCCCCGGGAGCCGAGCCCGCCGAGCCCACCCTGGAGGACGGCTACCTGCTCGTCCTCGACGACGCGGACACGGAGGTGGCGGCGTGAGCGCCGTACTGACGGAGGAAGCCGCGCCCGTGCGGGCGCAGCTCCCCGACCGGGGTGCGCGGGCCGTGCTCGCCCTCGCCCGGTTCGAGGCGCGCAAGCTGCTGCTGACCGTCCCGGTCGTCATCGCCTTTGTGGCGTACGTCGCGTGGATCGTCTGGCGCACCCGGTCCTCCTGGGACGGCTATCCCGCCCTCCAGGACGTCGACCGCGCCACCCAGTCCATGCCGATGCTCGTCGGCCTCGCCGTCCTGCTGGGTGCCGCCCGGGCCGTCGTGCGCTCCGAACGGCACGGCACCGAGCACCACTTCGGGGTGCTGGTCCTGCGCCCCTGGCAGCGCACGGCGGGACACGCGCTGTCCGTCGCACCGGCCGCCCTGCTCACCGCCGTGTGCGTGGCCGGGCAGTTCGGCTGGGAGGCGCTCAAGCCGGGCGCGGTCGGGCACGGTTCGCCGGCGGAGCTGGCCGTGGGGCCGCTGACGGTGCTGGGGTTCGGCACGCTCGGGGTGCTGCTCGGCCGCCTGACGAGGTCGGCCTTCGCCGCGCCGCTGCTGGTGGTCGTGCTGCTGTTCGTGTTCGTCCTGGGCACCGGGGCGAGCGAGGAGAGCGGGCTGTCCTGGCTGGCACCGGTCGTCTCCGTCACCGGCCCCGACACCCTGCCCTCCGACCTGATGGGGCGCCCCGCCGCCTGGCACGCCCTGTATCTGGCGGGCGCGGCCCTGTGCCTGGCCTTCCTCGCCATGGCCTTCTCCGGCGGGCGGGGCGCGTTCGTCCGGACCGGCCTCGCCCTGAGCCTCGCCGCGGCGGTGACCGGCGGCGTCCTCCAGGCCCGGGGCGTGGAGCCGTCGCCGGAGCTGACCGCGGCCCGTGAGCGCGCCTCGACGCACCCCGACCTGCGCTGCACCGAGCACGGCGGTTCGACGTACTGCGCCTTCCCCGAGTGGGGGCCGCGCACCGGCACCTGGGCCGGCATCGTGGACCGCGTCCAGGCCGTGGCCGGCGGCGCCGCGCACGACCAGGCCCTCGTCGTGCGGCAGCGGATCGACGCCCGGTACGGGCCGGGCACCGACACGGCGATACCCGCCTCCACCGAGCGGCACCGGGTCACCGTCGGCACCGCCTGGGGCGGCAACCGGATCCCCGAGTTCTCCTCCGCCGTCGCCGCCGTCCTCGTCGCGGGCACCGAGGAGGCCGGGAGCGAGCTGTGCGACGGCCGGATGGTCACCGTCATGTGGCTCTCGCTGAGCTGGCAGGACGACCCGATGGGCGCCCTGCGCCGGGTCCGCCTCGACGACAGCGTGTCGGGCTCCGCGATCGTGCTGTCCCCCACCAATCCGCTGTCCATGACGGAGGGCCAGACGGACGTCGTCCGCCGCCTGCTGGAGAACCCGCCGGCCGGGACCGGCGCCCGGGTCAAGAAGCACTGGGCCGAACTGACCGCGCCCGGGGTCACGACCGCCCACGTCGCCGAGGTGCTGGGCGTGGCCAAGCCGGAGAAGGCCGACTCGTGCGAGGACTGACGGTGCTGCGAGGGGCGGCTGCGGTGGAGCTGGTCGGCCCGCTGTGGCGCACGCTTCCCTGGCGCCCCCTGGCCGCGGCGGGGGCCCTCGGCCTGCTGGTCGTCGGCACCCCGGCCGCCACCGGCGCCGAACCGGCGCCCTGGCAGACGCTGTTGCTGCTGCGGGGCGCCGCCCTGGCCGGTGCGCTCGGTCTGGCCTTCCTGCTGGACGACCCGGCCCGCCATCTCACCGGACCCGTGCCGACGCCGAGGCTTCTCCGGCAGGCGCTGCGGGTGGCCCTGGTCGCGCCGCTCGCCGCGCTGTGGTGGACGGCGGTACTGCTCCTGGTCCCCTCGGCGTCCCGGCCCCCGGCCGGCGAAGTCAGCCTGGAGGCGGTGACGGCGGGTGCCTTCGCCCTCGCCGCCGCCGCGCTGGCCGTACGGCTGACGGACGAGGCGCGTCCCGGGCCGCTCGTCGCGGCGGCCCTGCTGGTCGCGGCCGTGCTCGTGCCGCTGCTGGCACCGGAGGACTGGGCGCTGTTCGTCCAGGCGGACGACCCGCGCTGGCCCGCCGCGCACGAGCGGTGGGCGGTGCTGGCGGCGGCACTGACCGCGGCGGCGGCGGGGTGCGGGCCGGAGCCGCTGGGCCGGAGGGCCGGGCGGTGAGGGAAGGGCCGGTGAGGGAAGGGCCGGTGAGAGGACGTCCGGCGAGCAAGGGCTGCCGACCGCGTCGGAACGGCCCCGCGGCTCACGTCTCCGTGCGGTACATCAGGTCCGTCTCGTGGGTGGTGAACCCGAGACGTTCGTAGACGGACACCGCCGCCTTGTTGTCGGCGTCGACGTACAGCATCGCCGTGGGCAGACCCCGACCCTCCAGGTGCCGCAGGCCGATCGTGGTGAGGGCCTTGCCCAGGCCGCCGCCCTGCGTGTCGGGGCGGATGCCGAGGACGTACACCTCGCCGAGCCCCTCCTCGGCGTGCACCTTGGTCCAGTGGAAGCCGATCAGCTCGCCGTCCCGCTCGGCGAGGAAGAAGCCCGCCGGGTCGAACCACGCCTCGGCCTTGCGGTCGTCGAGGTCGCGCTGGGTGAGCGAGCCCTGTTCGGGATGGTGGGCGAAGGCGGCCGCGTTCACCGCGAGCCAGGCCGCGTCGTCCCGGCCGGGCACGAAGGTGCGCACGCCCACGCCCTCGGGAAGCCGCGGTTCCGGCAGGTCGAGGCCGGCCAACGGGCGCCGCATCTGCCGCAGTTCGCGGAAGAGGGAGAGCCCGAGCACCTGCGCGAGGTGCCGGGCGGCGGAGTGGCCGCCGTGCGCCCAGACCCGCAGCCGCTTGCCGGACGCGGCGAGCAGGGCGGAGCCCAGCGCCCGCCCGTGCCCCTGACCCCGGTACGAGGGGTGGACGACCAGCTCGGCGGCCGGCGGCTCGACCGGGTCGGTGCCCTCCAACTGGGCGTAGCCGACCAGTTCACCGCCGTCGACGGTGAGCAGGAGGTGGGCGACGCCCTCCCGCGCGGGGCCGCGCAGCTGCAGCCGGCCCTGCTCGGACACGGCGTGCTGCCCGTCGTTGCGGGCCGCCTCGGTGAGCAGGGCGAGGACGGCGTCGGTCTGCTCCGGCGTGAGTTCGGCGAGGGTCTCGATCGAGCGGGGGCGGCCGGGCCGCACGGTGTCGTCGCTGGTCATGCGTACGAGAGTAAAGGGCGGGCGGCGCAATGCGGCGGCAGCGGGCGAAGACGAAGTTAAACCAGGCTGTAACCCGGAAGCCCCTGTCGCGCTACGCGCGTTGACCTTAGGCTCTGCGCCGACGAGCCGTCTCCTCAGCGGCTCGCGCCACGCACACCCACAGGGGGGCGCATGCCAGCCACAGCACCTTCGCACCAGCCGCGCCGCAGACGCCGTACGAGCCGTCTCCTCGTCGCTGCGGCCACCGTCGTCACCGCCGGGGCACTCGCCGCGGCGGCGCTCCCGGCCTCGGCGAGCACCGGCGGGAACGGCCGGGGCAACGACGGCCACGGCCAGGGCCACGGCCAGGGCCGCTACCAGGACATCCAGCTCCTCTCCTTCAACGACCTGCACGGCAACCTGGAGCCGCCCGCCGGCTCCTCCGGCCGTGTCACCGAGGTCCAGCCGGACGGCACGACGGAGACGGTCGACGCGGGCGGCGTCGAGTACCTGGCCACCCACCTGCGCGAGGCCCGCAAGGGGAACCGTTACTCCATCACCGCCGCGGGCGGCGACATGGTCGGCGCCTCCCCCCTCCTGTCCGGCCTCTTCCACGACGAGCCGACGATCGAGGCGCTGAACCAGCTCGACCTGGACGTGACGAGCGTCGGCAACCACGAGTTCGACGAGGGCGCCCGGGAACTGGCCCGCCTGCAGAACGGCGGCTGCCACCCCACCGAGGGCTGCTACACCGACAAGACGTTCAAGGGCGCCGACTTCCCCTACCTCGCGGCCAACGTCCTCGACGAGAAGACGAAGAAGCCGATCCTCAAGCCCTACTGGGTCTGGAAGCAGAACGGCGTCAAGGTCGGCTTCATCGGCGTCACCCTGGAGGGCACCCCGGGCATCGTCTCGGCGGAGGGCGTGAAGGGCCTGACGTTCAAGGACGAGGTCGAGACGATCAACAAGTACGCCAAGGAGCTGCAGCGCCAGGGCGTGAAGTCGATCGTCGCGCTCATCCACGAGGGCGGCTTCCCGGCGTCGTCCTCCTACAACTACGACTGCGACTCCCCGGGCGCGGGCGACGGCGTCTCCGGCCCGATCGTGGACATCGCCAGGAACATCACCCCGCAGGTCGACGCGCTGGTCACCGGCCACACGCACAACGCCTACGTCTGCACGATCCCCGACCCGGCGGGCAACCCCCGCACGGTGACCTCGGCCTCGTCCTTCGGCCGCCTGTACACGGACACGACGCTGACCTACGACCGTGCCACGGGTGACATCGCCCGTACCTCGGTGAAGTCCGCGAACCACGTGGTGACGCGGGACGTCCCGAAGGCGCCGGACATGACCCGGCTGATCGACCGGTGGAACACCCTGGCCGCCCCGATCGGCAACCGCCCCGTCGGCTACGTCACCGCCGACATCAACCGCGACGGCACCGAGTCCCCGCTCGGCGACCTGATCGCCGACGCGCAGCTCGCGTACGGCAAGGAACAGGACCCTGAGACCGACCTGGCCCTGATGAACCCGGGCGGCATCCGCGCCCCGCTGACCTACGCGGCCTCGGGCGCGGAGGGCGACGGTGTCGTCACCTACGCCGAGGCGTTCACCGTCCAGCCCTTCGCCAACACGGTGAACCTCAAGGACTACACGGGCGCGCAGCTCATCCAGGTCCTCAAGGAGCAGGTGAGCGGCCCGAACGAGGCGGCCCCGAAGATCCTCCAGGTCTCCTCCGGCCTCACCTACACCCTGGACCTGACCAAGTCGGGCGCGGACCGCGTCGTCACGGACTCCATCCGCCTGAACGGCGCCCCCGTCGACGAGAACGCCACCTACCGCGTCGCCTCCAACAGCTTCCTGGCGGGCGGCGGCGACGGCTTCACCACGCTGGGCGAGGGCACCAACGAGAGCGTCGGCGCGGACGACCTCGCGGCCTTCGAGCAGTACCTGACGGCCAACTCCTCGGCCGGCAGCCCGCTCGCACCGCCGGCCGCCGACCGGATCACCGTCGTGCGGTAGCCGGCCGCCGTCCTACGGCACCTCCGGCGGCGGAGTGGGCGCCCCCGGCAGTCGGACCACCGCTGTCGTGCCCCCTCCGTCCGCCGGGGCCAGTGCCACCTCGCCGCCCGCCTGCTGCACCGTCCGCGCCACGATGGACAGCCCCAGGCCCGAGCCGGGCAGGGCGCGGGCGCTCGGGGAGCGCCAGAAGCGGTCGAAGACGTGGGGGAGTTCGTCGGCGGGGATGCCCGGACCGTGGTCGCGGACGGTGAGGACCCCGTCGGCGAGGCGCACGTCGACGGTGCCGCCGTCCGGGCTGAACTTCACCGCGTTGTCCAGGATGTTGACCACCGCGCGTTCCAGCGCGGCCGGCTCCGCCCGCACGTACCAGGGGTGCACGTCGGCCGCGATCGTCAGCTCCGGGCCGCGCAGCCGCGCCCGGCGCAGCGCCGACTCCACGACGTCGTGCCAGGCCAGGATGCGGGTGCGGCCCTCCTGCTGGCCGGTGTCGGGGCGGGAGAGTTCCTGGAGGTCGCCGATGAGCGCCGCCAGCTCCGTCATCTGGGCCTTGACCGAGGCCAGGAGTGCCTTGCGGTCGGCCTCCGGGATCGGACGGCCCGTCTCCTCGCTGCGGGTGAGCAGCTCGATGTTGGTGCGCAGCGAGGTGAGGGGGGTGCGCAGTTCGTGGCCGGCGTCGGCGATGAGCTGCTGCTGCAGTTCGCGGGAGCTGGCCAGCGACGAGGTCATGGTGTTGAAGGAGCGGGACAGGCGGGCGATCTCGTCGTCGCTGTCCTCCTCGACCGGGATACGGACGGTCAGGTCCTCGGTGCGGGCCACGTGCTCGACGGCCCGCGTCAGCTCGTCGACCGGCCGCAGCGCGGTCCGGGCCACCCACAGGCCGGCCGCGCCCGCCCCGACGACCCCCGCGCCCGCGACGAAGACGAGCACCAGGGCGAGGTTGCTGAGGGAGCTGTTGACCTCGCTCAGCGGACGCGCGGCGGAGACGGCCACCCCGGACAGCCCGGGCACGGTGTAGGTGAAGACGCGGTACTGGTCCCCGTCGCCGCCGGTGGCGTCGTGCAGCGCGCTGGCGGAGGTGCCCTCGGCGACGGCGCGGTCGGCGCCGGTGAGCGGGACCTCCTGCGTGCCGATGATCAGGCAGCTTCCGCCCTGCCGGTCCACGAGCTGCACCGAGGAGCCGAAGGGGTTCTGTTCGTGGGTGACGGGTTCGTGGGCGCACAGGCCGGTGCGCAGGTCGAGGTACTGGCCGACCTGGGTCCTGTCCATGCGGTTGGCCTTCAGCGCCTCGTCCAGCGAGCTGACCAGCACGCTCTTGACCACGAACCAGCACGCGAGGGCCGCCGCCGCCACCGCGAACGCCACCGCCGCCGCCACCAGCAGCGACAGCCGCGCCCGGATGGGCAGCGCCCGGACCCGGCGGACGAGGCCTGTCACTCCGCGCCGCCCTGCCGCAGGACGTAGCCGACGCCGCGGACGGTGTGCACGAGGCGCGGCTCGCCGCCCGCCTCGGTCTTGCGGCGCAGGTACATGACGTACACGTCGAGGGAGTTCGAGGACGGCTCGAAGTCGAAGCCCCACACGGCCTTCAGGATCTGTTCCCGGGTGAGGACCTGGCGCGGGTGCGCCATGAACATCTCCAGCAGGGTGAACTCGGTGCGGGTCAGTTCCACCGGGCGTCCGGCCCGGGTGACCTCCCGGGTCGCCAGGTTCATGGTCAGGTCGGCGAAGGAGAGGGTGTCGTCGTCCTCGGCGACGGCGTCCACGGCGGCCGCGTAGGAGCTGCGGCGCAGCAGCGCGCGGATGCGGGCGAACAGCTCGTCCAGCTCGAACGGCTTGACGAGGTAGTCGTCCGCGCCCGCGTCCAGGCCGGTCACCCGGTCGCCGACGGTGTCGCGGGCCGTCAGCATCAAGATCGGGGTCGTGTCCCCGGCACCGCGGATGCGGCGGGCGGCGGTCAGGCCGTCCATGCGGGGCATCTGGATGTCGAGGACGACGAGGTCGGGGCGGTAGGCGGCGGCCTTGTCCAGGGCGTCGGCGCCGTCGACGGCGACCTCGGTGTCGTACCCCTCGAAGGCGAGGCTGCGCCGGAGGGCCTCGCGTACGGCCGGTTCGTCGTCGACGATCAGGATGCGCTGGGTCTCACGGTCGCGGTCGCCGTCTGCGGGGCTCATGGGCTCGGGTCCTCGGGTGCGGTGGGGGAACGGGTCGGTCAACGGACGCTTTCAGCGTCGCACGTCTTCGTACCCCGTCAGCCGCTCGCACCCGCCCGCAGCTGCGCCAGGTCCGCCTTGACCGTGTTGACCGGGATGGCGAAGCCGAGGCCCACGCTGCCCGCGCTCGAGGAGGAGTCGGTCGCGGAGTACATCGCGGAGTTGATGCCGATGATGTTGCCGTTCATGTCGATCAGGGCGCCGCCGGAGTTGCCCGGGTTGAGGGAGGCGTCGGTCTGGATCGCCTTGTACGTCGTCGTGGACGAGCCGGTGTCGCCGTTGAACTGCCGGCCGCCGAACTCGAAGGGCCACTGGTCGCCGCGCTGCTGCTGTTGCTGCTGGCCCTCGTCCGTCGAGACGGTCACGTCCCGGTCGAGCGCGGAGACGATGCCGCTGGTCACGGTGCCGGTCAGGCCCTCGGGGGAGCCGATCGCCACGACCTGCTGCCCGACCGCCAGGGCGTCGGAGTCGCCGAGGGTCGCGGCCGTCAGGCCGGAGGCGTTCTCCAGCTTGATCAGCGCGAGGTCCTTCTTGCTGTCGGTGCCGACCACCCGGGCCGTGTACTGCTTGCCGTCGTTCGTCGTCACCTTGACGGACGAGGCGCCCGAGACGACGTGGTTGTTGGTGACGATCTCGCCGTCGCTCGTGACGATCACGCCGGAACCGGTGGAGGAGCCGGCGGTCGAGGTGGCGTTGATCTCGACGATGCTCGGACTGACCGCCTTGGCGACCCCGGAGACCGTGCCCTTCTGGCTGGACGGCACCACGGTGGTGCTGGTGGAGGTGGAGGCGACGGTGTCGCCGCCGGTCAGCTCCTGGATGCCGTACGCGGTGCCGCCGCCGACGGCCGCCGCGACGATCGCCACGGCCGCGAGGAGGGCGGCGGGGCCGCGCCGCCGGGCCGCGCGCCGGCCGTGCGGCGGTTCGGGCAGGGGCTGCGCGGGGGCCTGGGGCGGCTGCGCCGGCGGGGGCGGCCACTCGGGGTTGACGGGGCTGCCGGGAGAGGAGGCGTGCTGGTGGGTTCCCTGGTACGGGTTCGCGTGCTCGTACTCGCCGTTCGGGCGCAGGCTCTCGGTCATGTCCATGAGCTTCCCGTCCGCGGATGAGAGCGCGCTGAGTGCCGCCTGAGAAGCCCGGCAGAACCTCGTATGCCCGATGTAAAGACGCCGGACGCGGGCGCCGGGGCGGTGGCCTACGCGCAGCCGCAGGACTGCCGCACGACGAGCTGCGAGGGGAACACCTTCAGCCGCTCGCGCCGGGAGCCCGCCACCCGCAGGCCGTCGTCGAGGACCAGGTCCACGGCGGCCCGCGCCATCGCCGAGCGGTCCGAGGCGACCGTCGTCAGCGGCGGGTCGGCCAGCGCGGCCTCCTTGATGTCGTCGAACCCGGCCACCGCCAGCTCGCCGGGGACGTCGATGCGCAGCTCGCGGGCGGCGCGCAGCAGGCCGATCGCCTGGTCGTCGGTGGAGCAGAAGATCGCGGGCGGGCGCTGCGGCCCGGAGAGCAGCTCCAGGCCCACCCGGTAGGCGTCGTAGCGGTTGTACGGCGCCTCGAAGAGCCGGCCCTCGGTGGAGAGCCCGGCCTCCTTCATCGCGCGCCGCCAGCCCTCGACGTGGTCGGAGACCGGGTCGCCGACGGACGGGGTCTCGGCGGTGCCGCCCATGCAGGCCACGTACGCGTACCCGTGCTCCAGCAGGTGGCGTACGGCGAGCTGGGCGCCGCCCAGGTCGTCGGTGACGACGGCGACGTCGTCGATGGCCTCGGGGCGCTCGTGCAGCAGCACCACCCGGGCGTCCCAGGCGTCGATCTCGGCGGCGGCCAGGTCGTTCAGGGCGTGGCTGACCAGGATCAGGCCCGAGACGCGCATCCCGAGGAACGCGCGCAGGTAGTGGACCTCGCGCTCGCCGACGTAGTCGCTGTTGCCGACGAGCACCATCTTGCCGCGCTCGGAGGCGGCCCACTCGACCGCGTGCGCCATCTCCGCGAAGAACGGCTGGCGCGCGTCCGGCACGATCAGCCCTATGAGGTCCGTCCGCCGCGACGCCATGGCCTGGGCGACCCGGTCCGGCCGGTACCCCAGTTCCTTGATCGCGGCGAGGACGCGCTCGCGCGTGGCCGGGGCGACCGGCCGGGGTCCGTTGTTGATGACGTAGCTGACGACGGCGGTGGAAGTCCCCGCCAGCCGCGCCACATCGTCCCGAGTCACCTTGGCCACGCGCGGAGTCTACGCGGATGGACCCGCCCCGGGCAGGGCGTATCACACCTTGGATGACCTTGCGCCGGCCGCCTCGTCGTGCTCCGCCGCCGCCGTCCGGGGCTCCGCGGCCTTCTCCTGCTTCTCGGCCGTCTCGCTCTTCTCGCCCTTCTCGGGCTTCTCCGGCGTCACGAAGCGGTAGCCGACGTTGCGGACGGTGCCGATCAGCGACTCGTGCTCGGGGCCGAGCTTGGCGCGCAGCCGCCGTACGTGCACGTCGACGGTGCGGGTGCCGCCGAAGTAGTCGTAGCCCCACACCTCCTGGAGGAGCTGCGCGCGGGTGAACACGCGGCCCGGGTGCTGGGCGAGGTACTTCAGCAGCTCGAACTCCTTGAAGGTCAGGTCCAGGACCCGGCCCTTGAGCTTGGCGGAGTACGTCGCCTCGTCCACCGACAGGTCGCCGTTGCGGATCTCCATCGGGGAGTCGTCGCCGCCGAGCTGCCGGCGGCCGGTGGCCAGCCGCAGCCGCGCCTCGACCTCCGCCGGACCGGCGGTGTCCAGGAGTACGTCGTCGATGCCCCAGTCGGCGGTGACGGCGGCCAGGCCGCCCTCGGTGACGATGAGGACCAGCGGGCAGCTCAGGCCCGTGGAGCGCAGCAACTGGCACAGGCTGCGGATCTGGGGGAGGTCGCGACGGCCGTCGACGAGGATGATGTCGGCGCCCGGGGTGTCGACGAGCGCGGGGCCCTCGGCGGGGGCGACGCGTACGTTGTGCAGCAGCAGGCCGAGGGCGGGAAGCACCTCCGTCGACGGCTGGAGGGCGTTGGTCAGGAGCAGCAGAGAACTCATCGCGCCCCACCTGCCTGGGACGGTTTGTGGTCGTGCCCGGTTCGCTCGCCCATAACGTCTGGTTCCTCCTGGGTCCCTGCGAGGACGTCTGTGGCACTGCTTCGTACAGGTGCGGACCCCGTGCCCGTGGGGCCCGCCGTGCGTCCGGGAGGTGAACGCCGGACGACCGCCCGGCACCGCTCCCGAAAGCACAAAAGGACCCGGGGGCTACGTTGCCCGAGTCCTCTGCCCAGCAGAATAGCCGACATGAGCAACCGACCGGGGGGTCGTGTGGCGCGTTCCACCCACCGTCCAGACCATCGTCCGCATCCCGAGACACCCCGGGGAGCGCCGCGCCGCGGGCCCGCGCGCACCTTCCTCCGTACGGCCGACGGCGTCCTCGTCGACGCCGTGCACGAGCCGGGAGCGGCCCCGGGAGCCGCCGCTGACCTGGTGTTCGTCGTCGCGCACGGGTTCACCGGCGACGCCGACCGGCCGCACGTACGGCGGATCGCGGCGGCCCTCGCGCGGCACGGTGCCGTCGTCACGTTCTCCTTCCGGGGCCACGGGGCCTCCGGCGGACGGTCCACCGTCGGGGACCGCGAGGTGCTCGACCTGGCAGCGGCCGTCGCGTGGGCGCGCGGCTTCGGGCACCGGCGCGTGGTGACCGTCGGCTTCTCCATGGGCGGCTCGGTGGTCCTGCGGCACGCGGCCCTGTACGCCGGCGACGACGCGGCGGGCACGGACGCCGTCGTGTCGGTCAGTTCCCCCGCCCGGTGGTACTACCGGGGCACGGCCCCCATGCGCAGGCTGCACTGGCTGGTGATGCGCCCCGCCGGACGCCTGGTGGGCCGCTACGGCCTGCGCACCCGCATCCACCACCGCGACTGGGACCCGGTGCCGCTGTCGCCGGTGGAGGCGGCCGGGCGGATCGCGCCGACGCCGCTGCTGGTCGTGCACGGCGACCGGGACGGCTACTTCCCGCTCGACCACCCCCGGATGCTGGCCGAGGCGGCCGGGGACCACGGCGAACTCTGGCTGGAACCCGGCATGGGCCACGCCGAGAACGCCTCGGACGAGGCGCTGCTGCACCGCATCGGCGACTGGGCCGTGGCGCGGGCGGGCTAGCCTGACGTTGTTCATCGCCGACGACGAAGGAACGAGATGGCAAAGGTCACGGTGCGCTACTGGGCCGCCGCGAAGGCCGCCGCGGGAGTGGCCGAGGAGCCGTACGACGCGGCGACGCTCGCCGACGCGCTCGACGCGGTGCGCGAGCGGCACCCCGGCGAACTCACGCGCGTGCTGCTGCGCTGCTCGTTCCTCGTCGACGGAGACCCCGTGGGCACGCGCGGGCATGAGACGGTACGGCTGGCCGAGGGCGGCACGGTCGAGGTGCTCCCGCCGTTCGCAGGAGGGTGAGCGATGACCAACCAGCCGCACCAGCCGTACCAGCAGTACGGCCAGAACCAGCAGTACGCCCAGAATCAGCAGTACGAGGGGTACGACGCGCAGGCGTGGCCCGGGCAGCAGCCGTACGCGGGGTACGACGAGCAGCCCGGCGCGGACGCCGGTCCGTACACGCAGCAGTGGCAGGGCCAGACCTGGGAGACGCAGGTGCAGCCGCCGGTCTCCGCGGAGGAGACGGCGTACCTGCCGCCGCACACCCCGCAGCCCCAGCCCCAGCCGTACCAGGCCCAGCCGTACCAGCCCCAGCCGTACGCCTCACAGCCCCAGCCCCAGCCGCAGCCGTACGAGCCCCCCGCCCCCTCGGCTCCCGCTCCCGCTCCTGCCCCCGCGCCCGCCGCCGCCGACGAGCCGGGCTACGGCCCCGCGACCGTCGCCGGGAACACGCGGATCACCGACGCGCAGCGGGCCCGGGCCGAGGGGCGTTCGCCGATCATCGACCCGGGCATGCAGCCGGCCGGTCTCACCGCGCTGCTCGGGCTGCTGCTGTCCGGCGCGGCGGTGCTCGGCACGTACGCCCTCCTCGTCCCGCTCGTCGTCCTCCAGGCGGTCACCGCGGCGGGCTGGTTCCGGCTGAACGGCATGTGGCCCGCCCGGCAGGGCATCGCGCTGGGCTTCCTGGGCGCGCTCGCCGCCGACGTGGCGCTGCTCGTGTCGGACCGCTCCCCGGCGGCGATCCTCGGCACGCTCGGCGTGTGGGTGCTGCTCTCCCTGGTCCTGCAGCTCCGCTCGCACGCCGACCCGGACGAGCGGATGTACGGCCTGATGGCGACTGTCGCCGCGGCGGCCCTGGCCGTCGTCGCGGGCGGGTACCTCGCCGCCGACGCGGACGCGGTGGCGGTCGGCGGGATCGCGGTGGCCGTGGCCGCCGTGGCCCGCGCGCTGCCGCTGCCGACCCCGGCGTCCGTCGTCGTCGCGCTGCTGGCCGCGGCCGGGGCGGGTGCCGCGGTGGGCTCGGTGACGGACTTCGGGGCGTCGGGAGCGCTGCTGGGCGCGGGCGCCGCGGTCTGCGCGCTGATCGGCCTGCGGGTCGCGGCCTACGACTACCCCTCCCGCTTCGTCCACTTCACGGCGGGCGTGGCCCTGCCGCTGGCGGCGGCGGCCCCGGCCGTGTACGTCCTGGGCCGGGCCCTGGCCTGAGCCCCGGCGGCGCGCTGTCACAGGTGCCGGTGCCCCCTGTCACAGGTGTTCGACAAAACCCGGGGGGCGTCCGGACCCCGCGTTACGCTCGCGCTGGACGGCCGCCGGTCGTCGGGTCCGCCGCCGTCGAGTGTCCGGGTTGGTGAAGCACCGTATGCGCGCCCTGCGAATACTGTTGATCGTCGTCGTGATCCTGGGCGGCCTCTTCGTGATCGCCGACCGTGTCGCCGTGAACTACGCCGAGGACCGGGCGGCGGACGAACTGCGCAGCAGCGAGAACCTGTCCTCGACGCCGGACGTCTCCATCAACGGCTTCCCCTTCCTCACCCAGGCCGCCGCCGAGGAGCTGGACGACGTGGAGGTCGGCATCGACGACTACGAGGCGTCCACCGGCAAGGGCGACGAGAAAATCCGCATCGCCGAGCTGCACGCGCGCTTGAAGGGCGTCGAGTTCTCCGGCGACTACGCCTCCGCCACCGCGGCCTCCGCCACCGGCACGGCGACCGTCGGCTACGACGAGCTGATGAAGGCCACCAAGTCCCAGCCCACCGACATCGCGCCCGGCATCTCCGCCAAGGTCGTCGGCCTCGCCGACGGCGGCGACGGAAAGATCAAGGTGTCGCTGCAGGCCACGGTGCTCGGCGTGCAGGTGCCCGGGCCGATCGAGGTGCTCAGCTCGGTCAAGGTCAAGAACGACGACGTCGAGGTCGTCGCCGACGGCCTGCCGGAGATCGCCGGCCGGCAGCTCGCCGAGTCCCGGATCCGGGCCATCACCGACTTCCAGCAGACCATCGACGAGCTGCCGGGCGGCATCAGGCTCGACAAGGTCGAGGCGGCGAAGGACGGCGTCGAGATCACGGTGAAGGGTTCGAACGTCAAGCTGGCCGGGTAGGACGAGGGGCGGCGCGGCCCCGCGCACCGGTGACGCGAGCGTCCTCGTCCGACTGGCGAGACGCCGCTGTCCGTACCGCAGATGCGCGGGCGGCCGTGCCGTGCCCGCCCGGCCCGCGGGTCAGGGCGACGAGGCTGTTCATCCCACATTCCGGATGATGACGTCTCATCATGCGACACGCCGGTGACACGGCCCGCCCTCAATCCCTACGATCGGGACCTATGAAGCAACAGGCGGATCTCACCAAGCGGCGGGCAGTGGACCTGTGCCGCGTTGCCGCCATGCTCTGTCGCACCTTCTGAGGCGGACGGCGACGTCGCCGTCCGTGTCCCCCTCGTCCCCCCCGGCCTGCCCCGGGCACCCGCGCGCCGCCGCACGGCCCGAGCGCGCCCGCCCTCTCACCGCACGCCCCGCCGCCAACTGCCCCGGAGGAGAAATCATGAGCCGCAGCGACGTCCTGGTCGACGCCGACTGGCTGCAGGACCACCTGGACGACCCGACCATCGCGATCGTCGAGGTGGACGAGGACACGTCCGCCTACGAGAAGAACCACATCAAGAACGCGATCCGGATCGACTGGACCCAGGACCTCCAGGACCCGGTCCGCCGCGACTTCGTCGACCAGGAGGGCTTCGAGAAGCTCCTGTCGGCCAAGGGCATCTCCAACGACCACACCGTGGTCCTCTACGGCGGCAACAACAACTGGTTCGCGTCCTACGCCTACTGGTACTTCAAGCTGTACGGCCACGACAACGTCAAGCTCCTCGACGGCGGCCGCAAGAAGTGGGAGCTGGACGCCCGCGAGCTGGTCCCCGGCGACGACGTGCCCGAGCGCGCCGCCACCGACTACAAGGCCAAGCCGCAGAACACCGCGATCCGCGCCTTCCGCGACGACGTGGTCCAGGCGATCGGCACGCAGAACCTGGTCGACGTCCGCTCGCCCGACGAGTTCTCCGGCAAGCTGCTCGCCCCGGCCCACCTCCCGCAGGAGCAGTCGCAGCGTCCGGGCCACGTCCCGTCCGCCCGCAACATCCCGTGGTCGAAGAACGCCAACGACGACGGCACCTTCAAGTCGGACGACGAGCTGAAGCAGCTCTACACCGACGAGCAGGTCGACCTGGCCAAGGACACCATCGCCTACTGCCGCATCGGTGAGCGCTCGGCCCTGACCTGGTTCGTCCTGCACGAGCTGCTGGGTGTGGAGAACGTCAAGAACTACGACGGCTCCTGGACCGAGTACGGCTCCCTCGTCGGCGTGCCGATCGAGCTCGGCGCCGCGAAGTAAGCGACACGGGTACGGCATCCGGCCGACCTTTCCCTACACCTCAGGAGTAACGACATGTGCGGAGCGAAGGCCGGCGGCCCCGACGCCTCGACGATCAAGCCCGGTGAGACCACCATCCAGGGCCACGTGACCCGCGACGGCGAGCCGGTGACGGGCTACGTCCGTCTGCTGGACGCCACCGGCGAGTTCACGGCGGAGGTCCCGACCTCCGCGACGGGCCAGTTCCGCTTCTACGCGGCCGAGGGCACCTGGACCGTACGCGCGCTCGTCCCGGGCGGCTCCGCCGACCGCACGGTCGTCGCCCAGCAGGGCGGCCTGGCGGAGGTCGCGATCGCCGTCTGACGGCGGACAGCACGGCCGAGGGGCCGCACCCACCGGGTTGGACACCTGGGGTGCGGCCCCTCTGCCGTCGTCCGCGGACGGGCGGCGCCGGGTCAGATGATGTCCTGCCCGTCGCGGCGGGCCTGAGCCCACTCGCGGTAGAAGCCGCGGCTGATCACGAACAGGACGACGGCCACGATCGCCGGCCACATCAGGACGTACACGGTCAGGGCTGCGGTGCTCACGATGCCTCCTCGGGGGTCACTTGGCGACGGTGACGGTGCCGGAGCCGGTTCGGCTGTCCGGCCCGTGGCCGGTGTCCTGCGGGTCCGTGCCGTCCGTGCCGTCCGTGTCGGCGGCCGCCGTCGGACCGCTGTCGAAGTCACCGGTGCGGCGCGCGATGACGGCGAAGTCGAAGCCCTCGCTCTGGCGCACGGACATGGCCCAGCAGATGACGGTGGACACCGAGTAGGCGACCAGCGAGCCGCACAGCGTGGCGTACTCGTGCAGGGAGCCGACGGCGAACGGCGCGGTCGCCACGACCGCGACCGCACCGGCGATCTTTGCGGCGCGGGCGCCGAGGAAGCCGAAGACCATCAGGCCGAGCACGACGCCGACACCGACGACCGCCAGCACGTCCACGACGATGCCGAAGAAGCCGTCCACCGGGATCCAGGAGAAGCGGACCGGCAGGAACACGGCGAGCGCCGCGAGCACCGAGGTGGTGAACGCCCTTCCGGTGACCTTGTCCCAGTAGAAACTGGCCAGGACGGGGAAGACGAGGGCGCCCCACAGCGCGCCGACGAACACCAGCAGGTCGAGGATGTTCAGTTGCAGGCTGGCGAAGGCCACGGCCGCCGCGGTCGCCACCACCATCGTGATGCGGCCCACGAGCAGCATGGTCTTCGGGTCGGCCTTCCCCTTCCCGGCCACGTTCTGGCCGTACACGTCGGCCATCATGATCGAGGAGAGGGCGGCGAGGTCCGAGTCGGCCGTCGAGGAGAGCGCGCCGACGATCATGACGAAGAAGAGGGCCAGCAGCACGGGCGGCAGGTACTCGGCCGCCATGCCCGGGATGATGTTGTTCAGGTCGCCGCCTGCGGGCTCGTGGCCGAGGTAGAGGGCGAGCACACCGAGCATGCCGACACCGATGACCATCGCGCCGTAGCCGACGGTCGCGGTGATGAAGGTGGGCTTGATCAGGTTCTCCTTCACCGCGAACAGCCGCTGCGCGATGGTCTGGTTGCCGATCGCGTAGGCGAGCACCGCCGCGATGTACGGGGCGCCCTGTTCCATGAAGGCCGTGCTGGAGAAGAAGTCGCCCTGCTGCGCGGTCAGGTTGCCCGCGCCGGACTCGAAGGCGGCCGGGAAGTCGGCGGCGAAGAAGATGACCGGGATGATGACGGCCACCGCGCCGAGCATCGCCACGACCTGCACGAAGTCGGTGAGCACGGAGGCGCGGAAGCCGGACCACAGCGTGTAGAGCAGGACGCCGGCGGCGACGGCGAAGACGCCCTGGGTGAACGTGAACGGCGACAGCAGCGAGATCAGCACGCCACCGGCGATGAAGTTCGACATCAGGCTGATCAGGCTGCCGACGATGTTCGAGCCGGCCAGCATCAACTGGCTGGAGCGCCCGTGCCGGACGTACATGACCTCGGCGAGCGTGTGCGCCTTCGGCGCGACGGCACGGATCCGCTTCCCGAAGGGGTAGATGAAGAGGATCATCAGGGCGCCCCAGAGCCCGTAGTGGATGGGGCCGGAGATGCCGTAGGTGTAGCCGGACGTCGCCGACGCGTACATCGAGGACGCCCAGATCCAGGTCGCCGTCATGCTGGCCGCGGAGATTCCGAAACCGATGTTGTTGCCGGCGGTCATGTACCCGTCGGCGTTCTCCTCCTTCTTGCCGATGCGGGTCGATATCAGGAAGGTCCCTCCGTAGAAGAAGACCAACAGACCCACGACTACAAGGGCGCTGAACTGGGCTGTCTCCATTCCGTTCACACGCGCCACCTCCTTCCACTCGTGGAGCCGGGCGTCGCGGGCGGCCTCCGCCATGCCGGCCGGCACGGCGACCCTCGGCTCCGTCCCGGTGCCGGCTCGTCACCGGGCCGGGAGCGTTCACTGAGAGGCAGGCCATTTGAGCCTGCAAACGTTTGGCACCGTACAGCTCTTTTGAGCCGTCATGAGTGTGCGCCGAGGGGTGCGGAGCGTGTCCCGTCAACGGACTTGTGGCCGTTCTCGTCAGGTGACCGACATGTCAGACGGACGCTTTGTCGAGAAGATGATCATTCGCGCCCGCCTGCGTGCGCATATATTTGCTATTTGCTAGCGCGATGCTGCCCGCTTCGTTACGACAAAGAGATGGTCGGGCCCGATTTCGGCCTACTCTGGACGTATGTACGCGAGGCGGCGGCACGTCTACTTCGCCATGATGGGCACGTGCATCGTGCTCTTCGTCCTGGCCTGGGGAGTCGTGCGCCTCTGGTCCGTCCCGGCGGCCGTGGGCCTGTGTGTCTTCGCGATGCTCATCCCCCCGGTGGCCGCGATGGTCGCCAACCGGCGCGGCCCGGACGACCGTTGGTGGGACGACCCGTCGGGCGACTCCCAGTCCGACGAGTGGTGGGACGAGCTCGACGGGAAGAGCGGAAAGAGGCGCCGCTGAAGGAGCGCCGCTAAGGGGTGTCGCCCGCGGTGCCGAGCAGGTGCCGCAGGCAGCGCACCGCCAGGTCGGCGGGGGAGCCGGGGCCCTCGGTCGCCGCCTCGGTGCCGGACCAGGTCTCCAGGGCGATCCGGATGGCGTCCGTGGCCGCGGCGGCGATCAGCCGCACCTCCAGCGGCTCCCGGCGGCCGTCCGTCAGCCGGGCGATGACCGGGACGAGCAGCTCCTCCGACTCCTGGTTCACGCGGTACCAGACGGCGCGCAGCGCGGGGTCGTCCGCGGCGGCGCGCAGCAGGCCGCGGGTCTGCAGGAGTGCCTCGACGGCCTGCGGGTCCGGCGTCGCCAGCGCCTGTTCCACCGCCTCCCGCAGGGCCGGGCCCGGAGCGGCACCGGGCGGCGCCTGTGCCAGCAGTGCCCGCCAGCGGTCGGCGCCGACCGTCAGCAGCGGTCCGACGGCGTCCTGCTTGGAGCGGAAGTACCGGTAGAAGGTGCGCAGTGCGACTCCGGCCCGCCGGGCGATCTCCTCCGCCGTCGTGGCCTCCGGGCCCCGGGTGGCGAAGAGCTCTGCCGCTGCGTGCGCGATGTCGAGCTGAGTGGCGGCCTTGCGGCGTTCGGTCAACGACGGGGGCGGTGGCTCGGTGCTCACCCCAGAAGCGTACGGCCTGCGACCACCCGGCGGCACGGCGTGACGTGATGGCAAAACGTGCCACCCAGGCGTACGGTGAAGGGGAAGTCGCCCGGCCGGCGCCGTCGGCGGGCCGAGTAGGAGAGCGCACATGACCCACAGCACCCACCCCCACCCCTCCCTCCGCTACGACGGCCGCCGCGCCCTGGTCACCGGCGGTGGCTCGGGCATAGGCCAGGCCACCGTGCTGCGGCTGCTCGCGGAGGGCGGCACCGTCGTGGCGGCGGACGTCAGCGAGCCGGGCCTCAAGGACACCCGGGACAAGGCGGGCGCCCACGCGGACCGGCTCACCACGCTCGTCGTCGACATCGCGGACGAGACCTCGGTGCGCGAGGGCGTCCGCGCCGCGACCGACGCCCTGGGCGGACTGGACGTCCTCGTCAACGCCGCCGGCATCCTGCGTTCCTCGCACACCGAGGAGACCGCCCTCGCCGACTTCACGCGGGTCCTCACGGTGAACCTCGTCGGCACGTTCCTGGTGATCCGCGAGGTGATCCCGGCGCTCCTGGAGGGCAAGGACGCGGCCGTCGTCAACTTCAGCTCGACCTCGGCGGCGTTCGCGCACCCCTACATGGCGGCCTACGCGGCGAGCAAGGGCGGCATCCAGTCCATGACCCACGCCCTGGCCGCCGAGTACGCGGGACGCGGCATCCGCTTCACCGCCGTGCAGCCCGGCTCCATCTCCTCGGGCATGACCGACGGCAGCGGGGCCAGCGGGCAGAGCGTCGGCCCCGGCCTGCCCGAGGACGCCGACATGTCCCTGTTCGCGAAGCTCTCCCCGGCGCTCGGCGAGGGCTTCGCCGGTCCGGAGACGGTCGCGTCGGTCGTCGCGATGCTGGCCTCGGAGGACGGCCGGTTCATCACCGGCACCGAGATCCGCGTCGACGGCGGCACCCACTTCTGATCCCCGGCCACCCACCCGCCCCTGGAGAGGAGCACCCCATGCACGAGTCCGCCCCCCACGACCTGACCGGCAAGAACCTGATCATCACCGGCGGCGCCCGGGGCCTGGGCGCCGAGGCGGCCCGGCAGGCGGTCGCCGCCGGAGCCCACGTCCTGATCACCGACGTCCTGGACGACGACGGCGGGCGCACGGCCCGCGAACTCGGCGACCGCGCCCGCTTCCTGCACCACGACGTGACCTCCGAGGAGGACTGGCGGCGGGTCGCCGACTTCGCCGTCACCGAGTTCGGGGCGCTGCACGGCCTGGTGAACAACGCCGGCATCTCGACCGGCAGCCTGCTGGAGTCCGAGTCCGTCGCGCACTTCCGCAAGGTCCTCGACATCAACCTCACGGGCGTCTTCATCGGCATGAAGACCGTGATCCCCGCCCTGAAGGAGGCCGGCGGCGGATCCATCGTCAACATCTCGTCCGCGGCCGGGCTGACGGGCCTCGCCCTCACGGCCGGGTACGGCGCCTCCAAGTGGGGCGTGCGCGGGCTCACGAAGATCGGCGCCGTGGAGCTGGGCACCGCCCGCATCCGCGTGAACTCCGTGCACCCCGGGATGACGTACACCCCGATGACCGCGGCCACCGGCATCGAACGCGGCGAGGGCAAGTACCCCAACACGCCCATGGGCCGGGTCGGCGAACCCGGTGAGATCGCCGGCGCGGTCGTCTTCCTTCTCTCGGACGCCGCGTCCTACGTCACCGGTGCCGAACTCGCCGTCGACGGCGGCTGGACCACCGGCCCGACCGTGGCCTACGTCATGGGGCAGTGAGCCCCGCCGGCCGCCGCCGTCAGTAGACGAGGGCCTGCGTGTCGTCGGCCAGCGCCTCCTGCACGAAGACCTGCGCGCCCGCGATGCGCACGCCCTCGATGACGTCCTTCTCGGTCAGCTCGCGCCGGGCCGCGCACTGGGTGCACAGCGTCACCCGGCCGCCCGCCAGGAGCGAGTCCAGCAGGTCGGGCAGCGGCGCGGCGTGCGGCAGCTCGAACTCGGCCGCGCGCCCCGGCACCGCGAACCAGGCCGACTCCCCGGTCAGCCACAGCGACACGTCGACCCCGCTGGCCACGGCCACCGCCGCCACGGTGAACGCCTGCGAGCACCGCTCGGGGGCATCGGCCCCCGCCGTCACCTTGATCACGAGCTTCTTCGCCATGCCGGAAGCGTAGCCCGCGGGGGCGGCGTCAGTACGCGACGGCGATCGTCGCCAGCAGCGTCGCGACACACAGGACGGTGAGCAGGCCGCTGACCGCGGCCCCGTCCAGCCTGGCCCGCCGCCGGGACCGGGCCTTGTGCTTCGGCGCGGGCCCCGGCGGATGGTCCGGGTGGAACGGCGGCATCGCGAAGCCGGGGGAGAGGGGAGTGCGGTCCCGTCGCGGCGCGAGCCGCTGCGCCCGCCGGCACTCCTCGTAGGGCAGTCCGCCGTCGTACGTCATCCCTCGTGCTCCTTGCGCCGGTGCTGGCGCAGCAGGACGTTCGCGTCCGTCACCGCGCTGTGGTCGAACGCCGCCCGCGCGGCCTCCCGCCGGTCGGCCAGCCAGGCGCACGCGTCGCAGCCCGGCACCGGCAGGGGCGGCCGGTCCGGTTCGCCGGGCGCCGCGGGCGTGGCGAACGTGCGCGCGTTCGCGGCGCGCAGGCTCGCCCCGAGGCGCTCGCGGTCGGTCGCCGGGCGCAGCGCGGCCGGCTCCGCCTCCCATTCCCGGCCGCCGCCGAGGGGTCGGAGCATCACGCGCGCTCCGCTGCGGCCCCGGTACTCGCCGACCTTCGCGGCGGCGGTGTCGTAGAGCACGGTGCCGGGCTCGTAGGTGGCCGGTTCTGTTCTCACGGGTCCGCTCCCTTACGTCAACGTCTGTACGGAATGCGACAGTTGCCCTACTCTGCGTAGTGGTGGGCAGTGCGAGCATGACCCACGACGGGGGTCGCCAAGCCCGGAACGGCCGCTAGTGCCACAAGGGGCGCTCCAAATTCCACACATTCCACAGCCGGGAGGGGTGCGGTGCCGCAGCGGAGGGCGATCACCGGTCGCAGTCAGGAACCGAGGGCGCGGTTCGCGGAGGAGCTGCGGCTGCTCCGGCACGGGCGGGGCGTGTCCCTGCGGGGCGTCGCGGAGGTGGTGGGCTGGGACGCCTCCCAGTTCGGCAAGATGGAGAACGGCCACACGCTGGGCGGCCCGGAGATCGTCGAGGCGCTGGACCAGTACTACGGCACGGGCGGCATGCTGCTCACGCTGTGGGAGTTGGCGGTGGCGGATCCGACGCAGTTCAAGGAGCGGTATCGCCGGTACATGGTTCTTGAGGCCGAGGCGGTGAGTATGTGGCAGTACTCGCCGAGCATCGTGCCGGGCCTGCTCCAGACGCCGGAGCTGCTCAGCCAGGGTGGACTGACGGGGGTGGAGCTGGAGAAGCAGGTGGCGGCGCGCATGGGCCGCCGTGAACCGCTGCTGGCCGAGGGCGGGCCGCAGTTTCGGGCCATCCTCTCGGAGACGGTGCTGCACAGTTCGCTGCGGAGCGCGGCTGAGTGGCGTGGGCAGTTGCGCCATCTCGTCGCGATGGGCGAGCGCCCCAACATCAGCATTCAGGTGGTCCCCTGGGCGGCGGGGCTGCACGCGTTGACCAACACCCACACCATGTTTCTGCACGGCGCGGGACGGATCGTCGCCTGGGTCGAGACGGGCTACTCGGGCGAACTGGTCCAGGAATCCACGGCAGTCGACCAGCTTCAGCTCCGATACGATCGGGTGCGCGACATGGCCCTGTCTCCGGGCGCGTCGCGGGAGTTCATCGAGCGGATGCTGGAGGAAGCGCCATGCGAGCCATCGATCTGAGCACGGTCACCTGGCGCAAGAGCAGCTACAGCAACCAGGACGGCGGCGAGTGCGTTGAGGTCTCCGACGATCTCCTCCGCGCCGCCGACTGGCGCAAGAGCAGCTACAGCAACACGAGCGGCGGCGAGTGCGTCGAGGTCGCCCCCAACCTCCCCTCCCTCGTCCCGGTCCGCGACAGCAAGGACCCCGCTCGCGGCGCCCTCCTGTTCGCCGCTCCCGTGTGGGCCGCCTTCCTGGACGGAGTCCGGCGAGAAGAGCCGGGGAGGGCCGCGTAAGCTGAGGTCGGCCCTGTTTATGCCCCCCGCTCAAGGAGCACCCCGTGGAGATCTTCTTCGAAGCCCTGCTGGTCCTGGTCTGCGTCGGCGTCCTCGCCTTCGCCGGTCTGACCGTGAAGAAGCTGTACCAGGGCCAGCGCTGATCACCGACGCCAGGAAGTAAGTCCGCTCATGATCGAGATCCCGTCCGACCTGCACAAGGACCTCGTCCCCCTCGCCTTCCTCCTCGGGAACTGGGCGGGCGCGGGCGTGCACGACTTCCCCGGTGCCGAGAAGTGCAACTTCGGCCAGGAGGTCTCCTTCACCCACGACGGCCGGGACTTCCTGGAGTACCAGTCGCACACCTGGGTGCTGGACAGCGACGGCAACAAGGTCCGCCCGCTGGAGTCGGAGCACGGCTTCTGGCGCATCGACGCGAACCGCAAGGTCGAGGTCACGATGACCCGCGACGACGGCGTCATCGAGATCTGGTACGGCGAGATGGCCGACCAGAAGCCCCAGATCGACCTGGTCACGGACGCGGTCGCCCGCACGGCGGCCTCCCGGCCGTACACCGGCGGCAAGCGGCTGTACGGCTACGTCAAGAGCGACCTGATGTGGGTCGGCGAGAAGCAGACCCCCGAGGTCGAGCTGCGCCCGTACATGTCGGCGCACCTGAAGAAGGTCGTCACCCCCGAGGACGTCGAGCGCTGGGCCAAGGCCCTGCCGGACGACATGCCGGACGACGGGATCGCTTTCTTCAAGTAGGGCCGGCCCGACCACAGTGGGCCTCGCGGCGTGTCCGCGGGGCCCTGTTTCATGCTCCGAGTGGGGTTAACAGATTCATAGCGCAGTGCACTGCGGTTGCAGTCGGTGGTTCTCGTGGCTACTGTGGGCGCAGGGAAACAGAAACCCCCGGCGCCCTGACGGGCGGCGGGGGTTTCCAAGCCGTGCTCCGGGTGGCGTGCTACGCAGAGGCGGGCCGGAGCGTTCGCTTACGACTTTATCACGGTCACTGTGGGGGGACTGGTATGTCCGAGAAGCTGCCCGAGTGGATGGTCCGCGCCTTTTCCAGGCTCCGCCTTGCTCGCTACCTGCGCGCGGCGCGGGGCAACGCCTTGGCGGCGGAGCGGCTGTACTGGTGGAACGTGGAGGCCTCGGCCGCGCTGTACGGCCCGCTGCACTGCCTGGAACTCGCTCTGCGCAACGCGCTGCACCGGCAGCTCTCCTGGGCTTACGGCCGCGGAGACTGGTGGGCCGTGGCTCCGCTGAATCCGAACGGGCAGCGGCTCGTGGCCAAGGCACGCGCCAAGTGCGAACGACGTCGGCCCGTCCCGGCGCCGCCGGACGACATCGTGGCCGAGTTGTCGTTCGGTTTCTGGGCGTCGTTGGTGAGCGGGGGATCCGGATACGACCGGCTGTTCTGGGTGCCCACGGCGCACAAGGCGTTTCCGTGTTACTCGGGGCGGCGCGACACCCTGTACGACGGTCTGTGGTCGCTGGTGCTGCTGCGCAACCGGATCATGCACCACGAACCGGTCCACCACCGGGACCTGGCCGCCGACCATGCCAAGATCTACCGCATGCTCGGATACATCGATCCCGAGTTGGCGAAGGAGGCCCGGTCCATGGACCGCTTCCCGAGCGTTCTCGCAAGCAGGCCGGACGCACTGCGCGGCGCCCGCACGCCCCGGTTCTGACGTGTGGGGGGAACGGTGAGCGACTTCGAGGGCGTCCTCGTCACCCGGGCCGACATCGCGCGGTCCGCCGGGGTGAAACGGCCTGCGGTGACGAACTGGGAACGCCGCCACACGGACTTTCCCGTTCCCGTGGAACGGCCGGCCGGTCTGCCGGGAGACGTCGAGGTCTTCTCGGCGGCGGACGTACTGGCCTGGCTGGACCTCCGCACCGTTCCGGCGAACGCCAGACAGCCCGAGGAGCCCGAGGGCACCACCTACGGCGACCGGTTCCGCGCCTCGCTCGGCGGGACGCGGTCACGGCTCCTGGTCAAGACGGTGGACCGGCTGCTGGACAGGGAAGCGGAACGATTCCGCGGTGAGCTGTCCCCCACCGACTACATCACCCTGCTGCTGTCCCTGCTCTACGTCCGGGCCGGCCTCCCCGACGCGTGGCAGCAGATCAGGGCGGAGGTCCGGAAGGGCTTCCCGCACACCGGCGCGCTCATCGTGCGGCTGGTGGCGGAAGCGGTGGGGGGCAGCCTGGGCGCCGCCCACCGGGCCCTGCTCGACGCCCTGTCCCGCAATGTGCGGGACGTCCCGCTGGCCGACACCGTACGGGAGCTGGACGACACGGGTCCCGTCGACCTGAAGGAGCACGCCGAAGCCTGCGAAAGGCTGCTGACCCGTTACGGCGACCTGGTGGGCAAGAGAGCGGGCGACTTCTTCACCCCCCGGGCGGTTGTCGACGTCGTCGCGGATCTGGTGGCCGAGAACGGTCGTGGCGTCCGGCACGTGCACGACCCGTTCGTCCGCGCGGGCGAGCTGCTGTCGGCATCATGGAGTGCCGTAGCGGCGACCGAGGGGCGGGAACGGGTCGGGGCCAGCGGTGCGGGTGTGGGTGAGCACCCGCTGATGCTGGCGGGGATGAACCTCGCTCTGCACGGGGTGCCCGGCGCCGCTCTGCACACCGGAAGCGCCGCGCCGTCGGACGCGACCGGTCCCGGTCCGGAAGAGGATCGCGGGTACGACCGTGTCGTGACGAATCCCCCGTTCAACATGAAGTTCACGGGATCCGTCGACGACCGGCGGTGGCGCTACGGTCCACCGCCCCGGCACAACGCCAACTTCGCGTGGCTCCAGTACGCGGTGACCAGCCTGAAGCCCGGCGGGCGGGCCGCCGTCGTCATGCCGGACATCGCGGCGTTCTCCGCCAATCCGAGGGAACAGCGGATCCGGACCGCGATGGTGGAGGACGGAGCGGTGGAGGCGTTGGTCGCGCTGCCCGCGCAGCTCTTCACCTCCACCGGGATCTCGGTCACGGTCTGGCTGCTGCGGTATCCGGAGGGCCGGTGCGACGAAGTGCTCCTCATCGATGCCCGCGGGCTCGGCACGCCGGTCTCGCGAGTGCGCCAAGAGCTGACCCCCCCGAACGCGCAGCGCCTCCTCGCGGAGTACCGGCGCTGGCTGGCGGACCGGGCCGGGGGACGCCCCTTCTCGGGCACCGAGGGGCTGAGTGAAGCCGTGTCCCTCGACCGGATCAGGGAACAGGGCCACCTGCTGAGCCCCGCCCTGTACGTACCGGGCGTTCGACCGGATGTCCCGGCCGGGGGTGCGTCGGTCCTGGCCGCTCGGGCAGGACGCCTTGCCGAGGCACAGAGGCGGGCCCGGGAAGCGGACGTCGCGGTCGAGCGCATGCTGGAGGAGTACGGACTGTGAGTGGTGAGACTGCGGAATCCGTCGAGGAGCGGGGCCCTGCGCCGGACCGCCCCGGGGACTGGGGCCGGGTGCGCCTCGGGGATATCTGCGACGTCCAGGGAGGCGGCCCTGCCGTTCGCGCCGCCGAGCAGGTGCCGGAGGGCGTCCCGCTGGTCCGCCCGGCCGATCTCCGGCACCAGAGGATCTCCGCCGGGCCGGCGATGACCTTTGTCGACCCCGAGCGGGCACGTGGGTGGGGCAAGTACCGGTTGCTCGCCGACGACATCCTCGTGACGCGCACCGGCACGGTGGGCCGCGTCGCTCTGGTGACCGGGCGGGAGAGCGGGTGGCTGTACAACACCCACCTGTTCCGCGTACGTGTGAAGGACCCGCTGCGAGCCCCCTACCTGCTCGCCCGCCTCTCGCACCACAGCTCCCGGGACTGGCTGGAGCGCCGTGCCGCGGGCACCACCGGCATGCGCTCGATCACCCTGCGCACCCTGCAGGATCTGCCGGTGCCTGTGCCGACCGCCGACCGGCAGAAGGAGATCGGGGCGGCGTTGCGTGCGGTGGACGAAAAGATCAGGGCCCACGAGGAGGTCGTCCGCGCGACCGCGGATCTGCGCGAGACCCTGGCGGATCTGCTCCTGTCCGATCGCCTCCCCCTCAGCCCTCCGCGCCCATGACGGTGGTCCGCACTCCTACACTGGCCCTGTGGTGAGCACCGACTGGAAGAGCGACCTCAGGCAGCGTGGCTACCGGCTGACCCCGCAGCGGCAGCTCGTGCTCGAAGCCGTGGACACCCTGGAGCACGCGACCCCGGACGACATCCTCGGCGAGGTGCGCAAGACGGCGTCGGGGGTCAACATCTCCACCGTCTACCGCACCCTGGAGCTGCTGGAGGAGCTGGGCCTGGTGAGCCATGCCCACCTCGGGCACGGGGCGCCCACCTACCACCTGGCCGACCGGCACCACCACATCCACCTGGTCTGCCGGGACTGCTCCCACGTGATCGAGGCCGACCTGTCGGTGGCCGCCGACTTCACCGCGAAGCTGCGCGAGCAGTTCGGCTTCGACACCGACATGAAGCACTTCGCGATCTTCGGCCGGTGCGAGAGCTGTTCCGCGAAGGGCGCGGCTGACGCGGTGTGAGCGAGTCGTAGGCTGGGCGTATGAAGAGCCCCCTGCTGTCCCTGCCCGGCGCCGTTCCCGCCGAGGGCGTGGACGAAGGCGTCGCCGCCCACTACGGCGACCTGTTCCGCGAGCAGCGTGCCCTCGCCGACGGCACCGGCTTCGTCGACCTCTCCCACCGCGGCGTCGTCACGGTCACCGGCGAGGACCGGCTGAGCTGGCTGCACCTGCTGCTCACCCAGCACGTCAGCGACCTGCCGGCCGGCCAGGCCACCGAGGCCCTGATCCTCTCGGCGAATGGCCACATCGAGCACGCCCTGTACCTCGTCGACGACGGCACGACCGTCTGGGCGCACGTCGAGCCCGGCACCCAGGAGGCGTTGATCGCCTACCTGGAGTCGATGAAGTTCTTCTACCGGGTCGAGGTCGCCGACCGCACCGCCGACACCGCCGTCGTGCACCTGCCGGCCGGGTCGATCACCCGGGCCCCCGCCTCCGCCGCCGTCCGCGAGACGCCGTACGGCCGTGACCTGTTCCTGCCCCGGGAGGAGCTGGAGGCGTTCGCCGCCGAGGCCGGGCCCGCGGCGGGGATCCTCGCGCACGAGGCGCTGCGCGTCGAGCAGCACCGCCCGCGCCTCGGCTTCGAGACCGACCACCGGACCATCCCGCACGAGCTGGGCTGGATCGGCACCGCCGTGCACCTCCAGAAGGGCTGCTACCGGGGGCAGGAGACCGTCGCCCGGGTGCAGAACCTCGGCAAGCCGCCGCGCCGGCTGGTCTTCCTGCACCTGGACGGCAGCGAGGTCCACCTGCCGCCGCACGGCGCGGAGATCCGCCTCGCCGACGACGGTCCCGACGGCCGGAAGATCGGCTTCGTCACCACGTCCGTGCGCCACCACGAGCTGGGCCCGGTCGCCCTCGCCCTGGTCAAGCGGAACGTACCGGTGGACGCCCGGCTGACGGCCGAGGACACGGCGGCCGCGCAGGAGACGGTCGTCGAGCCGTAGGGGCCGCCTCAGACCTCCACGAGGATCGTGAACGGGCCGTCGTTGGTCAGCGACACCCGCATCCGGGCGCCGAAACGTCCCGTCGCCACCGTCGCGCCCAGTGCGCGCAGCCGCGCGACGACCTCGTCGACCAGCGGTTCGGCGACGTCGCCGGGCGCGGCGGCGTTCCAGGTGGGGCGGCGGCCCTTGCGGGCGTCGCCGTACAGGGTGAACTGGCTGATCACCAGCAGCGGGGCGTCGAGGTCGCTGCACGACTTCTCGTCGTGCAGCATCCGCACCGTCCAGAGCTTGCGGGCGAGCTGGGCCGCCTTCTCCTTGGTGTCCTCGTGGGTGACCCCGACCAGGACGCACAGTCCCTCGCCGTCGATCGCGCCCACGGTCTCGCCGTCCACGACGACGCTCGCGCCGTCCACCCTCTGCACCACTGCACGCATCCCGTCATGATGCCGTGCGCCCCCGGGGTGGGGACGGGCGGGCCCGCAGGGGCCCGGTTTTCCCTCCCCAACCCCCCATCCGGGGCCGATCGGGGCTGATCGGGGGCACTCGGTCACAAAGTGGCCACGCGGGGTGGCACGATGCTCCCAGACGCCGGGCGAGGGGACGGTTGAGGCACATGAGCACACCGAGTACGGGGCAGTCCTTCGGGACCGCCGCGTTGACATGTCCGGGCGGGTCCGGTGGCCCGGACGCGCCCCGGGCGCCCGTGCAGCGCACGGACAGCCCGGAGCTGCCGGTGGATCCCCCGGAGCGGGACCTGACCGGGCTGAGCCTGCCGGAGCTGCGCGCGCTGCGCCGGGACGCCCAGCGCGAGGAGGCCGACCTCAGCTACGTGCGGCGGCTGCTGCAGGGCCGTATCGACATCCTGCGCGCGGAGCTGGCGGAGCGCGGGTCGACCGCCTCGTCGTCCGTGGTGACCACCGCGGCGACGGGGTCCGTGGTCGAGCGGCTGTCGGAGATCCTCGCCGACGCGCCGGCGCGGCAGCGCTCCTCGGCCCGTCACGTGACGCTGGCCACACCGCGCAGCGAGGAGTGCCGGCGGCTGGCCGCCGAGATGCTGGGCGAGGTGGAGCTGTCCGACCTGACGGCCCGCACCGACGGCGAGCTGACCGCCGGGATGGGGCGGCTCGTGCGCTACGAACAGCAGGTCTCCCGCAGCCGGCAACGGCTCCAGCGCACGGCGGACGGCTGCGGCGCGGAGATCGCCCGCCGGTACCGTGAAGGGGAAGCACACGTCGACGACCTGCTGGTGTGACGCGGGGGCGGCCTTCCGCGCCGCTCCCGGGGCCCGGTGATCCCGGGCCGTCGCAGCCGGGGGGTCGCCCGTTCCGGAAGGCCACCGCCGATGCCCGCGCCCCAGTCGCCGCAGCCGCCCCAGTCGTCGCAGCAGCCGCAGCAGCCGCAGCCGCCCCAGTCGTCGCAGCAGCCGCAGCCGCCCCAGTCGTCGCAGCCGTCGTACGAGAACCAGGCGCCCACGTCCGCGCTCTCGCCCGTCGTGCCGCCCGTCCTCGCCGAGGTCGTCCGGTCCGGCTTCGTCGAGGGACGGCACCGGGGCAGCCTGGTCGTCCTGGGCGCCGACGGGGCCGTGGAGCTGGCCCTGGGGGAGGTGACCGCACCGGTCTTCCCGCGTTCCGCCAACAAGCCGATGCAGGCGGCCGGCGTCCTGCGGGCCGGTCTCGACCTCGCGGGGGAGCGGCTGGCGCTGGCCGCCGCGAGCCACTCCGGAGAACCGTTTCACCGCGACCTGGTCCGCAAGATGCTGGACGAGTACGGCCTCGACGCGGCCCAGCTCCAGTGCCCGCCCGACCTGCCGCTGGACGCCGAGGAGCGCGACACGTACCTGGCGTCGGGCGCCGTACCCGACCGCGTCACCATGAACTGCTCCGGCAAGCACACCGCGATGCTGGCGGTCTGCGCGCAGCGGGGCTGGCCGCTGGAGACCTACCTCGACCCGGAGCACCCGCTCCAGCGGACCATCCACAAGGTCGTGGAGGACGCGGCGGGCGAACCGGTGGCTTCCGTCGGCACGGACGGGTGCGGGGCGCCGCTCATGGCGATCAGCCTGGTCGGCCTGGCCCGCGCCTTCCGGTCCTTCGTCGCCGCCGAGCCCGGCTCGCCCGAGCGCCGGGTCGCCGACGCGATGCGCGCCCACCCCGAGTACGTCGCGGGCAGCCGCCGCGCGGACACCTGGCTGATGCGCGAGGTGCCCGGCACGCTGTCCAAGATGGGCGCCGAGGCCGTGCAGGCGGTGGCCCTGCCGGACGGACGCGCCCTCGCCTTCAAGATCGAGGACGGCGCGACCCGGGCGCTCGGCCCGGTCCTGGCCCGCGCCCTGACGCTGCTGGGGGTCGAGGGCCCGGTCGTCGGGCGCATCGGCCGCGCGCCCCTGCTGGGCGGCGGCCGCGAGGTGGGGGAGATCCGGGCGTCGTTCTGAGCCCCGGCCCCCGGTAATCCCCGCGACGCGGGCGGGGGCACCGTCCTACCGTGAGCGCATGAGCAGCCGCACCGACATAGACGTACGCCCCCTCACCGACGACGAGTTCCCCGACTGGAACCGGGCCCTGAACACCGGGTTCCTGATGCCGCCCCTGGTGGCCCGGGAGCAGGTGGAGGCCCGGCGCCGGATGTTCGTGCCCGGCCGGTCGCTGGGCGCCTTCGACGGGGACCGGTGCGTGGCGACCTTCCGCTCCTTCGACCAGGAGCTGACGGCCGTCGGTGGCCGCCCCGTGCGCGCGGACGCGATCTCCAACGTCACCGTCACCGCGACCCACCGCCGCCGGGGCCTGCTCACCCGGATGATGGCGCAGGACCTGGCCGCGGCCAAGGAGCGCGGGGACGTCGTCGCCACGCTGATCGCGGCGGAGTACCCGATCTACGGCCGGTACGGCTTCGGCCCCGCCACCACCATGACCGAGTGGGCCGTCGACGTGCCCCGCGCCGGTCTCGACCCGCGCTGGGCGGCCCCGGAGGACGGCGGCCGGATCGACCTCGTGGACGGCGAGGACGTCCGCAAGCTCGGCCCCGATCTGCACGAGCGGCTGCGCCGGGCCCAGCCGGGCGCGGTCAGCCGGACCGAGCTGTGGTGGCAGGCCCGCACCGGCGTCGTGAACACCAACGGCACGCCCTGGACCGAGCCGTACTACGCCCTGTACCGCTCGGCGGACGGCGAGGTCGAGGGGCTGGCCTCGTACCGGGCCGACACGCACTGGGGCGACGCCAAGCAGCCGCTGAACACGGCGACCGTGGACTGGCTGATCGGCGTGACCCCGGCCGCCGAGCGCGCGCTGTGGCACTACCTGTGCTCGATCGACTGGGTCCAGACGGTGAAGAGCGGCTGGCGCTCCCCCGACGACCTGCTCCCGCACCTCCTGCCGGACCCGCGTGCGGCCCGCATCACCACGCAGGCCGACTGGCTGTGGGTGCGGATCCTGGACGTCGCGGCGGCGCTGGAGGCGCGGACCTACGACGGGCGGGGCTCGGTCGTGCTCGAGGTGGTGGACCGGGGAGGGCTCACCGGCGGGCGGTGGCGGCTGGAGGCGGGACCGGACGGGGCGTCCTGCGCGCCGAGCGCCGAGAGCGCCGACCTCGTGCTCGACGTGGGCGAGTTGGGGGCGCTGTGGCTCGGCGACGCGTCGGCCGTACGGCTGGCCGCGCTCGGCAGGGTGCGGGAAGAACGAGCGGGCGCCGCCCGTGTGGTCGACGCCCTGCTGCGTACGTCCAGGCGGCCTTGGTGCCCGGACATGTTCTGAGGTGACTCCCTTCCGCCGGTGACGGTGGACGTGCGCATCCGTAGCGCGTGCACGTCGACGTGCGTGTGACGTGCTCTTCAGTTGTGGTTGTGGTTGTTGTGCGTGGTGCGTCGTGCGTGGTGCAACCGCCGGCCGGGCTCCTGGCTCCCCTCCGGAACGGGGCCCGGTCCGCGGTACGTCGGTTCAGCCGGACTGGGCGAGCAGCATCACGAGGATCACCGCGCCCACACCGCCGATCATGGTGTTCTTCGCCTTGATGCCGACGGACAGCGCGACGAACGCGATGATGCCCATCGGTCCGTACTTCCACTGCACGAGCTGCTCGAACCCTATGGCCAGAGCCGCGACGACGATGGCGATGAGCGGCATGGTGGTCCCCCTGTCACCGTGGTGGCCAACCCCCGTGAGGACCGACCACGTTGCTC
>NZ_BEWC01000012.1 GCF_003112575.1 Streptomyces ardesiacus | reverse complement strand
GGCCTGTTCCCCACCACCCCCGACGTGGTGGTCGACGCCACCGACCCGGCCCCGGCGCTCACCCTCGCCTCCCGCGTGCTGCGCTCCGTCCTCCCCGACCTCGACCACGACCGCATCGCCGCGACCGGCCGCACGAAGGGCTGGGAGAAGGTCCTCCGCGACCGCGCCGCCGAGCTGCTGGAAGTCGGCTTCGCCCTGGTCGACCACGGCGCGCACGCCACCCCCGTTGAGGGCGTGAACGGGCCCGGCATCACCTGGACGACGGCCACGGGCGCCACCTGGGGCCTGTGGGTGTACGGACAGAACCGCGGCATGGTCCTGACCTACGAGGGGCCCGTGCGCGGCCTGTACGGCTTCCTGCCGGTCGCCCTCACCCCGTACGAGGGAAGCGCCGAGGACCACGCCGGGAGCCCGTTCACGCGGAACCTGACCGATCGGCTTCCGCAGCTCCGGCCGGTCACCGCGAGCGAGGTCCAGTTCGGCGCCTACCGCGAGCCGTCCGGCTGGATCGCCACCCCCGCCGCCGACGACCCGACCGACCGCGCCGACGACGACCAGCACATCGTCGCCGAGATCAGCGGCATCGGCGCCGACCTGCTGCTCTCCAACGTCGCGTACCTGGTCTGACCCACCCCGCCGCCCGGCCGCGCCCCGTCTGCTCACGGGGCGCGGCCCCCTCTCCTCGAAAGGCCCCGCCATGACCCCGACCGCAACCGCCCCCGTCCGCCCCGTCTGCCCGGCGCAGACCCTCGCCGCAGGGCTCGCCGCACTGCTGCCCGAGCGGGCCGGCCACCCCTGGACCGTCGAGCCGGAGCCCTACAAGGCGTGGTGGTCGCTGCGCCCCACCGCCCGTCTCGTGCAGGGCGACCGCGCCCTGATCCTCGTGGCGCACGCGTGGCGCACAGAGGTGGCCTGGCAGCTCCCCGGCCGCGAGCCGTACCGGCCCGACCTGCGCACCGACCGGATCGCCCCGAAGACCGTCGCGCGCGAGGTGCTGCGCCTGGTGCTGCCCGTCCTCGACGACGAGGCGGCCGGCCGTTCCGCCGCCGACGGGCCCCGCGTCATGGGGCGTCTGGAGCTGCTGAACGAGATCGGGCACGCGATGCGCCTGCAGGGCGCGGCGACGTACAACCGGATCGGTCTCCTCGCGGACACGTCCACCCTCGCGTGGGCCGCCCCGTCCGGCGCCCGGTACTCCGTCACCCTCCACGGCCGGAACCCCGTCGCTCACGTCCAGATACAGGGGCCCGTGCGCGCCGTGGAGAAGGCCGTGACGCACTTCCTGCCCCCGGCCGCCGACGGCCGCCCGGAGATCCCCCGCGTCCGCGGACGGCTCCAGCGCCGCCTGGCCGCCACGCTCGCCCGGCACGGCCAGGTGGAGCAGACCGAGCAGGGTGGACTCGCCTTCACCACCGGCACCGGCCCCGGCCCGTACGGCTACGCCACCCCGGCCAGCGACCCGCAGGCCCGCGCGCACGACACGACTCCGGCGTCCGTCGACCTCCACGGCGTCGGCGCGGACTTCCTGATCTCCCTCGCCCCGCAGCTCTGCCGCTGACCACCCCGGCGCCCCGCGGCCGGCCCCGCGGGGCGCACCCCGCCCCTGGAAGGACATACACCCGTGAGCACTGCCCCACTGACCCCGGTCTCCGTCCTCGACGACGCCGAGGCGAAGGCCCGCGCCGCCGCGTGCGCGATGGTCCCGCTCCTCGCCGTCACCGTGCACGCCCAGTTCCCGGCAGGCGCGTACCTGGTCATCACCCGGCACGAGACCGACTACGACGGCGAGTACCTGACCCTGGACTCCGTCCGCGACGCCCAGGGCGCGCCCGTGTGGGAGTTCCCGGAGGTGCTGAGCCACACGGCGCCGCTCCCGCCCGTCCCCGCCGACGTCGCCGCCCTGTGGGCCCCGTACGACCCGCGCGAGTCCCACACGCTCCTCGAGCTGGCTGAGCGGATCGAGAGCACCGCCCCGAGCACCTTCCTGGAGTTCCTGCCCGAGGAGCTGCGCACCGCCGAGGAGATCCAGGCGGAGAACGACGGCGGGCGTACCCCGCTGGGCATCCCGCTCGCCCCGTCCGTGTGCGCGCTGCACGGCGACGAGTGCCCGGCGCGCGGCCACGCCGAGCCGTCCGCGCCCGTCGGCTGACGAGGCCGGCCTCGGGGCGCCGGTCACAGATCGGCGCCCCCGCCGTTCCCTCCACCAACGGGCCGCCCACGACCACGGAGTGACCATGCCGCACCCCTTTGCCGTCCTCGGCTTCCTCGCCGTCCTGTTCCTCGCCCTGCCCTGGCTCGCCGTCGCCTTCAACCGGTACTGCGACGCCGTGAACCGCTGGCTGGCCCGGAAGTAGCGCTGACCCCCTGCGCCCGGCACTGCTCGCCGGGCGCACTCAACCCACTGGAGAACCCCATGCCCATGCCCGAGACGCCCCGGCCGAAGCGCGCGTACCGCCCCGGCCATGACCCGCTGCCCGACGAGCGCCTGGCGGAGATCCGCGCCGAGGTCGACGACAACGACGGCCGCGGCCTGCGCCTCCAGGAGGCGATAGAGCTGCTGGGGGAGCTGGACCGCATCCGGCCGCTGCTCGCCACCACCCTGGACGCGAACGGCAAGCTCCTCGACCAGTGGGGCCGCTACGTCGGCGTGGCCGCGACCATCGGCGGGGTGTTCTGCCGGACGTGCCGCGCCGAGGTCCAGCCGGGCACGGAGGGCTGCACGCGGCACTCGCCGAGCGTCGTCGGCCGGGAGCTGTACCGCCTCCACGACGAGAGCCGCGCCCTGCCCGCCGTCGAGCGGAACGCGCGGGCGTACGAACTCCTCGACACCGTCCTGCCACTGCTCGCCGCGGTGCTCAACCCGGTCGACCACGCGGAGGGGTGCCGCCCGCACGACTGCCGGTGTGCCTGCGACCGGCGGCAGAACTGCCAGGACTGCCACCGGTGCGTGTGCTGGCGGTCGCAGTGCTGCGCGGAGAAGGCGATCCGCTGGAACGCCGAGGACCGATGGGCGCGCCTCGTGGCCGGCCTGGACGCCGAGGGGTCCTTCTGCGCCGCGTGCCGGACTCCGCTGGAGCTGCACGCCGGACGGATCTGCGAGACCAGCCCGACCGCCTGAGTGCTGCGCCCGGCCCCGGATCACCCCGGGGTCGGGCCCCGCGCATGGTGCGGCCCAACCCCCGGCCACTCGCGGCGGGAGCCGCCGCCGTTCCTGGGCACCCCGGTCAGCCGTTCTGCAGCGCCTCGCGCGCGGCGGCTATGAACCGCGCCCGCAAGTCAAGGAAGTCTGCGCTCTGTCCAAAGGGGTCACCAGTGCGCCTCCGAAGCAGCTCATGCACCCGCTCTGCCTCGGCAAACACCGACGACGGCCCTTCGATCTCGACGAGGCCGAATGCGACGTCGAGGTCCGCCGCCGCGTCCTGACCTTGCCTTCGAGCCCCCGCCAACACGAACCGGCCGCCCGGCCCCAACTCGTCGGCGCGCAGCTCCGCGGCGGCCAGGAACGTGGCGTAGGCGGTACGCCGGGCGTCCTGCTGCCGGGCCGCGCGCTGGTCGTCGAGCGTCTGCTGCACTGTCACCAGGACCGCATCGGCTTGCTTGTCCCCAGCGTGCTTCGCTGCGTCAGCCTGCCGGTTGCCTGCCAAGACGGTGAACCATCCGGTCAAGGCGCTGCCTGCGAGCGCCGCCCCGGCAGCGATCAGTGCGATTTCGAGATCCCCCACAGACGACATTGTGCCAAGCCACTGTAGGGCGCCCCCCGGCACGTCGCCCTGGCAGTCCAACGGCGCGCGGGGCCGCAAGTCACCGCCGAGGACTGTGGGCGGGTCGAACTAAGCTCCGAAGCATGAGCACCCCCGCCCCTGCCCCCGCCCCAGAGGACTCCAGCGCCCCGTTCGACCCGCACGCCTTCCCCTCCGACCTGGTCGCCGCCCAGCGCCAGGCCGCCGAGCTGTACGCCGCCCTCCACGCGTATCAGGAGACGCTTCCGTGGTCCCGGGAGCCTCACCCCGGATGGCCGGAGGAGAAGGAGCGGGGCCGGACACGCTCCGGCCGGCCAGAGTCGCCCGGCTGGTCCGATGAGCAGGCTGCCAGGTTCGACAAGTTCCTCGAGGACCTGCGGAAGGTCACCGGGCTGATACAGGGTCACCCGTGGTGGGAGCGCTGCGCCGACGAGGGCATCAAGGGCGCGGACCTGGTCGCCGCCCGGCAGGCACTCAAGCACGCCGAGGGCGCCGTCCCCCTGGCCCGTGAGGACGTCGACACCGCCGCCTGACCGCTCCCTCCCCTGCGCCCGGCCCCCCGGCTCCACCCCGGCGGCCGGGCGCCGTCGTACAGGGCGCAGGAGGCCCGTACGCGGCCCGTCGGCCGAATCCCGCCCACGGGTGCCCGAGGCTGCGAGATCGTTGCCCCAGCGCCTGCCTGCCCGCTCGAGATCGGGGACCGATGACCGACGAGTCGTTCTACGACTGGATGTGCCGCCACGCCCGCGCCCTGGGCTGGGACCTCGACGAGGAGGCGCGGAAAACGCTGCATGTCTGGGCCTCCCTCGCTGTGACGAGGGGCCTCAACGCTGCGCAGACCGCCCAACTCGCGCGCGGCCTGGGCGTCACCACGGACGAGGTGACCGCCGCCTATCTGCCGGGTATGCGCGCAGCCGCCATGGGCGAAATTCGCGAGCAGCCGGACCTTGTCGCCCTCGACGCCGACCTGAACCGGATCGCCGACGACGAGCGGCCCCGGTAGGGCTTCTTGCGTAACTGTCGGGGTACCCCGACACTGGGGCCTGTCGGGGTACCCCGACACCTCGACTTCCCTGGGGGCGCACCATGGCTCTGACCATCACTGCCGAGCTGCTGACGGAACTGTTCGAGCGCGGGGGCAGGCACGGCGATACCGCGATCGTCCTCGGCGAGGACGGCTGGGACTGCCACGTGCACCACGGGATGACCCTGTCGACGAAGCTGACGGGGATCACCTGGGAGGACGCGGCCGGCTTCATCGGCGGCGACGAGCTGGACGACGACGCGACGCATGCCCTGCTCTCCGCAGTGGACTACTCGATCCCGGACGAGGAGGGGCAGCCGAACCTGCCAGGCGACGAAGACCAGTGGGCCGTGATCACCGGAGCCGTGGACGACGCCACCTCCACGGCGGAAGACCTCCCCTGGCGGGAAGCACGGTGGTTCAACCTGGGCACCGCCCGAAAGGTCCTGGACCAGGACGACGACGCGCTGCGCGAGGAACGGCGCGCCTTCAGCCTGTGGGTGAGCCAGCGCGGCCAGTGGCTGCTGTCCACCACCTCCCAGTACGACAGCGAGCCGGACCAGTGGGTGCAGTGCACCTCCCAGCATGCTGCTCACCTCATCTACCGGGCCCACTGGTCGCTGCTGGCGGACGAGGCCGACCTGCCGCTGCTGGCCCGCGCCGCCCGCACTGCCCGCGACCTCGTAGACCTGCTCGACTTCGAGGCGCCCGACCGCGAGCGGCAGGCGTCCTACTGGGCGGAGCGTGACGTCGCGACCGAGTACGAGCACGCCGCACGGGTCATCGGCACCCTCGTACGCGAGACCGTCCAGCAGGACATCCGGACCAGTCGGCAGAACGCCGCCAGGACGGTCTACCTGGCCCACGACGGCAACGCCACGACGGCCGCGAGCGCCCTGGACCTCTCGCGCCGGACGCTGCTCGACCTCCTCTAAGAGGATTGCCGCGTTGCCCGGGGCAATCCTCCCTGCCACCGCTCATCCGGCCCCTGAGACGGCTCCACGTCGCTTCCGTGGACCACCCGCAACCCGGGCTGCGGCCACCGGTACAGGCGGGTGGTCACCCTCGTGTCCCCGTGCAGGTCGACCAACACCTGGTAGTACACCGAGCCGTCGCCCCACACCTGCCGCGCCCGCACCGACGCGTACCGCCACCGCCCGGCCGACCACACCGCGAGCGCCGGACGCGCGCCGTTCGGCCACGTCCACACGTGCGGCCGCGCCCCGTCCTCCGGGCGCCACGGGCGGGCCGGCCGCGCCTCCTCGATCTCGCTCACACCTCCGAGGGTAGGCAGCGCGCGACGCAAGACGGTCCCGGCCTCCACGATCCGCGGTCTCATCCCTGCGCCCGGAAGGCCACGCCGTGAAGACCTCGTTCGAAGACCGCCACTCCCGCCTGATCATCGCCGTGGGAGTCGGTGCGATCGTGTTCGCCCTGGTCCTCCTCTTCGCGCTCCTGGTCCACGCCGCCGACGACGACAGCGGCAGCGGCAGCGGCCAGCGCACGGGGCACTGCGCCCCGGCCCTCGCGGGCACCGTCGACCCCGTGACGTGCCTGCCGTACGGCTCCGGCGCCGCTGCCCCGGGCACCAGCGATTCCCGGAGCAGCGTCCGCAAGCCCGCTCCGGCGCAGCCGAAGCAGCCCCCGGCCAAGGCCCCGGCGGCGCCGCCGAAGGTCTCCCTGGGCAAGCGGTGACCGGACACCGCTGCTGGGCCAGCGGAAGCGTCTGCTTCGGCTGCGATGACCACCCCTCCGGCTTCAACCCGGCCAGGGCGAGACACAAGCCGTCCGGGTCGGTCACGGTCCGCGGGCTCGATTCCCGTACGGAAGGACTCACCGTGTCAGACCCCGCTCCGAAGACCTGCGACGCCTGCCCGATCGCGCTGGAGCCCGCCGAACTCATCTCGGACGGCACCTGTCGCACCCGCCGGTTCTACGACCTCGCGATTGTCGCCCTGGTCTCGCTCAACCTGATCGTCACATGCGTGTTCGGCGTGCTCGGTCTCGTCGACGACGAGTCGAAGCCGGACCCGAAGCCGTCGCCGACGTCGTCGCCCACCCCGGGCATCCCGGAGCCGAGCAGCCCGCCCACCGGCGGAGGGGAGCCCACCGGGGAACCGACCGCGTCCGGCGAGCCGACGCCGTCCGCCCCCGACGGCTGCAACATCTTCGACCCCGAGTGCGGCAGCACCACGGGCGGCGCCAGCGAGGGCGGCGAAGGCTGACCCTCCCGTGCTGCTGCGCCCCGGCCGGACGACTCCCCGGCCGGGGCGCAGTCGTATGGGGAGGGCGTCACCAGGGTCGGCGCGCGCCGCGCTGGGCCGGACGGCGGTGACCTGGCGTGCCCCGGCTCGTTGTCCCCAATGGCGCGAGACAGCCTCCCCCGCGGTTCCCGCGTCGACGGCGGGGCCCCGGTCAGGGCAATACCCGGGGCCCCGCCGAGGCTGCTCGTAGGGTGCGGACATGACCGACACGGCCAGGCTCACCGCCCGACAGACCAACCGGCTGATCACCGCCCTCCGGCACGGCTAGGCCCTCGATCTGGCCGCCGCCGATCTTGGCCTCAGCCTGACCTCGGTGTGGGCCACCGCGCGGACAGACACCCGCCTGACGATCGCTCTGGCCGGCCGGGACCCCGACGCACCGGAGGAGCACGGCCGGACGCTGCGCGCCGACTTCTTGCGGCTGCTCGCCCTCGGCGTCCCGCCGAGCCGGGCCGAGCTGATTCTGGGCACCGGAGGCTCAGGTAGGTGGCGTGGCGACGACCCGGCGTTCGCCCGTGCCTGCGACGCGGTCAGCGACGCATCGGCGCCGTACGGCCACGTGGGACAGATCCGCCTCACCCCCGCGCGGGTGGCCCGGTTCCTGGAGGAGTTGGGCAAGCAGGGGACGACGCTCGTGGCCGCCGCGGCGGCGGCCGGTGTGACCCCCGCGGCGATCTACCAGCGGCGCCGCCGAGACGACGACTTCGCCAAGGCCATGGACGCGGCCCGCGCATCGGCCCGCGCCTGACCCCCGCGGCCGGGCAGCGGCGCGACGCAAATGGCCGCGGGCTCTATGGTCCGCGCCCATGACGTTCATCCCGCTCACGCGCTGCGCCGCATTCGCCGCCACGGCCCGGACGCAGAACCGTCCCCACCGCATCACCATGGTCACGGCGGAGACCACCGAGCTGGCGCACCGGCTCCTCCACACGCCGGTCGACGAGCGGCGCGCCCAGATCGCCGACATGCACGACGCCACGCTGATGGACGTCCTGATCACCCTCGACCTGCACCGGGGCAGCGCCTACGAGCTGTGGCACGACACCCCCAGCGGGTTCGCCGAGGACGTCCTCGGCCTCACCCTCACCGACGCGCACCGGGTTGTCCTCGACGCCGCGGCCGGCCAGGACGTCCGCCCGGTCGCCGCCCGCCTCCCGCACCCCGACAACCACGTCATCGCCGCGGCGCTCATCGCGTGGTCCGCGCTGGTGTCCGCCCCCCGGCCCTACGCGGGCGGCAGGGTCGCGGCTCTGTTCGCCCCGTACCTGTCCACCGCGAGCAGCGTGTGGCGCGTGCTGGCCCGGTTCATCGACAACGCGTCCCTGCCCGGCAAGCTCGACATGGCCCGCCGCGCTTGGTGGGCCGACGACGACGGCCCGCAGCGCGTCAACGCGTTCGCCGTGTGGAACACCGAACCGCACGCCATGGGCGGGCTGTGCCAGTACGTGGCCGTCGTCGCCGACGCCGACCGGCTCGCCGACCCGGCCATGCGCGCCACGATGAACTTCCTCGCCGGAGGCCCGAGCGGCGCGTCCCGCCTGATCGCCCTGGGCGGCACGACCGACGAGCCGGAGGAGTGGTTCGGCCTGTACGAGTCGTGCGACCACGTCACCACGGTCCCCGACGAGTGATCGACGTCTCACCGGCTGACCTGCGGTTTCACCGGACGTAAGGCGCACGCCGCCTGCAAAGTGCCCGCTCGCCCGCGCCGCGCCCCCTTCGGCCACCCCACGGCCCCGCGGCCGGGCAGACGGGAGAGATGTGCAACCACAGGTAAAGCAGGCCCTCGACTGCTGGTACGCGACGTGGGAGGAGCAACAGGAAACGGCGCAGGACGCGTTCGCCGCGGCGTTCCCCGCCCTCACCCCCGCCGAGCGCTGCCAGTGCTTCGGGCCCACCCTGCACTGGGTGACGCCCGGCGAGGGCCGCGGGAAGGTCTGCCTCGACGACCACGGGCGCGCCACGATCGAGTTCGAGAAGGTCCCGAAGGCCGCCGTCGGCGCCGCCATGACGGAGTGCTGGGGCGCCGACTGGTTCGACGAGGGGCCCGGCGGGTTCGCCGACGCCGAGCCGGGCGAGTACTTCTACGACGACGAGCAGACCTACGCGGAGTACCACTTCGACGTGAACGGGGACGGCACCGTCACGTTCGGGATCTCCTACGTGAAGGTCGACGACATCGTGACGATGCTCGACGCCCTCGAGCGGGCCCTGGCCACCCAGCGCACGGACTGACCGGGAGGTGAGGTGACGCGGGTTCCTGGCCCGATCCACGTCACCTCACCTTGTCACTGCGGAGGTCCCCCGTTCAGGTATTGGCGGGCGGTGGGCAACAGCTCGTCTACAGCTTTGCGAAACATGATCATCGCCTCGTTCCGGCGTCTCATCTGCTCAGGCGTGTCCGGATTGAGAGTCCAGGTTCGTGTCTGCACACCGACCCGTTGCCCGCCGAGGCCACGGGCGCTCTCGAAGATGCGGTCTGCGATGTCGGCGAGCGTGTCAGGGCCCTCCAGTTTGACCATGTTCGCTGCGTGCTCCAGCTCGTCGAGTGCTCTGTGCATGTCCCTGACGGTGGTCCCCCAAGAGTCCTGCACCGACACGGCTTCCTCGGCTACCTCATGGGCGTCAATGAAGTGCCGTGCGGATCGGTAGAGGTCGGCGTACGCCTCTCGCTGAGCTGTGCGACGGACAGCATCCACAGGCCCGTGGTACGCGCCACGGCTTTGGACGCGGCCAGCCATCCAAGCCGCAGCCGCGGTGACGAGGACAGCGGGTGTGGCGATCAGCGCAGCTACGACTTCGGACTCCATAGCCGCGGAGTCTGCCAGGGCGGGACACAAGCCGGGGCGGTTCCTACGGTCCGCGGCCATGGTCACGACTGCTGCACGACCCCGTACCCGGCTCGCCGGCCTCGCCGCCCGCGCGCGGAACATCGTCGACAGCGGGCTGTGCACCCGCACCTCGGCCGTCCCGGACTGGCTCGCCCGCCTCGACCAGCTCGAGCACCTGACCGCGGCCGCGGCCGCCGACCGGCGCGCCACCCTCCAGATCCTCGACGACGACACCGTGACCGACCTCCTGGTCCTGTCGTACCTGCGGCACGGCACCCCGTACCGGCTGTGGGCCGACACTCTCACCGGGTTCGCCGAGGACGTCCTCGGGATCGCGGCGTGGGTGGAGCTGCACGAACTGGTGGACGCGACGTAAGCACCGCGGACCGCTCATGGTCCCGGCCGCACCGCCGTCCCCCCGCGGCCGCCGCTCCCGGCCGGCCCGACGCGCGGGGCAGGACGGAGACCCCGTGGCGGCCACGAACCTCGCCCCCGCAGGGCAGGAAGCCCTGATACCCGTGGAGGAGCTGACCGGGCCTGAGCCGGTCGTGCACTGCGCGGATGCTCTCGCCCACCTCCGGACCCTCCCCGACGCGTCCGTGGACGCGGTCGTGACCGATCCGCCGTACGAGCTGGGGTTCCTCGGCAAGGCGTGGGACGCCTCCGGCATCGCGTACAGCGTGGAGCTGTGGGCGGAGTGCCTGCGGGTCCTCAAGCCGGGCGGGCACCTGGCCGCGTTCGGCGCGACCCGCACCTACCACCGCATGGCCGTGGCCGTGGAGGACGCCGGTTTCGAGATCCGCGATTCCCTGCACTGGCTGTACGGCACCGGCTTCCCCAAGGGCCAGGACGTCGGGAAGCTGATCGACCGGCGCCGCGACGACCACCCCGCCCGCCGCCGGTTCACCGCCGAGTTCGCCGCGCTCCGGGACGCCGCGGGCTGGACCAACCTGCAGATCGACGCCCTGTTCGGCTTCAACGGCATGGCGCAGCACTGGACGACACAGCGCAAGACCGCCTCCGTGCCGACCGTGGAGCAGTGGGAGCGGCTGAAGACGGAGATGGGGTTCACGGCCCCGGTCGGGCTCGAGGACCTGGTCCACGAGCTGAACGGGCGGAAGAACGCGCCCGGGGACGCGTGGGAGGAGCGGGAGGTCATCGGCAAGGGCCACCGGGCGCGGGGCGGCTCCGGGGTGTTCCCTCAGCTCCAGTCCGACACGTTCGACGTGACCGCCCCGGCGACGCCCGACGCTGCGCGCTGGGACGGCTGGAACACCGCCCTCAAGCCCGGCCATGAGCCGATCGTCCTGGCGCGGAAGCCGCTCGAGGGCACGGTCGCCTCCAACGTCCTGGACCACGGCACCGGCGCGATGAACACCGCGGCGTGCCGGACCCCGCCCGGCGACCCGGAAGGGCGGTGGCCGGCGAACGTCCTGCTGTCGCACGCCTGGGCCGTCGACGCGGACGGCTGGATCGTCGACGGCTGCGCGGACGGCTGCACCGAGGGGTGCCCGGTCGCCGAGCTGGACGGCCAGTCGGGGCTGCTCACCTCCGGGGCGAACCCCCGGCGCCGCGGCTCGGACAAGTTCCGCGACGTCTACGGCGACTTCAAGGGCCAGACCGTGTGCAAGCCCGTGAGGGGAGCGGACTCCGGCGGCGCGTCCCGGTTCTACCCGGCGTTCCGCTACCAGGCGAAGGCCCCCACCAGCGAGCGGCCGCGCCTGCCGGACGGCACCGTGCACCCCACGGTGAAGCCTGTCGCGCTAATGCGGTGGCTGGTCCGGCTGCTCACCCCGCCCGGAGGTCTCGTCCTGGACCCGTTCGCCGGCAGCGGCACCACGCTGGAGGCCGCCCGCCTGGAGGGCTTCGACTCCATGGGCGTGGAGGCCAAGCCGGAGTACGCCGAGCTGTGCCGCCTTCGGCTGCGCCGCGACGTGAGGTGACGCGGCGCTCGAGGGCCCCACGTCACCTCACGTCGCTGTGTCGGTCTCGGTCCGCGTGCCGCGCTTCGCCTGTCCTCTCCGGCCGATCCAGGCGGCGGCGACGCTTCCAGCCGCCGTGATGACGGCAGCAACGATGATCTCCACAGGGGCTCCCCCTCAGCGATGGTGTCCGGCGCGGAATCTGCGCCATGGGCAGAAGCATGGAGGGCGGCAGAGGACCCCCGCAACGCTCTCATCTGGCCATCACCGCAGGTCAGAAGCATTTTCGGTGTTGGGGCCGCACCCATTTTTGGTTCGGGCTCGCACCGTTTTTGGTGACGTCGCAGGTCGCCGCAGTCCGTTCCCGCGAGGTGCGGAACGGCCAAGATGGCCGGAAATTGCCGCCGTGCGACGTGAGACCCGGTCACCCTCCACTCTCCCCGCTTCACCCCATCTGCCTGCGGTGCTGCGGCTCGCGTCGCTACGCTGCCGTACGGAGACACGTCGCCGGACTCTCCCCCTTGATGGGCCCCTGCAGCGGCGGGGATGCAGCCCGTTCCGGCCGGGCTGATCACGCGCGCCCGCGCTTCCGCTGCCGATGAGGAGGCCGCCCCTCAATGCTCACCGCTACGCACGTCCTCGAAGCGCCCGTTTCAGAGGGCGGCGCATTCGTCTTCACGCACGCCCACGGCAACGGGATCAGCGTCTGGATGCGGGACCTGACCCGCGTCGTCGACGAGCGGCCCCGGCGCCTCCGTGGTGTCGCCGCCCCGCTGTACGGCGGAACCATCCGCGACCTGGAGCCCCTGCGGGACTTCGTGACGGACTTCGTGGAGCACGCCGTCGACGAGCCTGCCGTGCGGTTGACCCCAGGCCGCATCCGCGACGTCCGGCCCATCGTCGCGCGGACCAACTCCGATGTCCTCTCCAGCCGCATGCACTTCTCGTACCGCGCCATGTCGCCGCTGGACACCGTCGGCCCGTGGGACGGCGCCGCAGCCGAACTGCTCCTCAGCCGCGTGCGAGGCCTGAACTACCGGCACATGGGGTTCTTCGCCACCGGCCTGTCCGAACTTCCCGCCGGTGACGCTCCGGATGCCACGTCCGCGGCCGTCATCAGCCGGGAGCGCGCCGAGGGCCTTGCCGAGTACCTTCAGGCTCCGGTCGGCCAGGTCCTTCACCACCTGCGGCGCGACAGCCCCGCCCAGCGCTGACGGCGACCGCGCGACGTAAGCCGCGGCCGGCGTCCACTCTCCCCGCCTCGCCCCGGGGCGCGCCCACCAGGGCCGTGACCCATCACGGTCCGGCGCCCGGGGCAGACGAGGAGACCAGTGCCGTGGCACGACGACGGACCGGCCCCACCGACGTGGTGAAGGGGATCGTCTACGACCGGGACGGCGGCGCCTGCGTGCGCTGCGGCGGCCGGCAGGACCTGACCATCCACCACCGCGTGAACAGGGGCATGGGCGGCGCCCGGGAGGAATGGATCAACCAGGCGCACAACCTGCTGCTGGTGTGCACGACGTGCAACGGCTGGTTCGAGGACAACCCGCGGGAGTCGTACGGGAACGGGTGGAAGGTGCGCCGGCCGCAGCTCCCCGGCGAGGTCGAGGTCCGCTACCCCGACGGCAGCCTGTACGTGCTCACCCCGGACGGCGTCCGCCGCACGACCGTGGCGGCCGCGCGATGACCCGGGCCCGCCGCAGCCGCGGCCGCGCGCCACGACGAGGCCCGTTCGAGTGGGCCGCCGCTGTCGCCGAGGGCCTGGTCGAGGGGCTCCTCGACTTCCTGTTCTCCTGGGGGCGCAAGTGACGAACCGGCACTGTCCCCCTGACAAGCCGTGCCTGGCGCTGCGGTGCGGTGAGGCCGCCTTCACGGTCGGCTGTGCGGGCCTGCTGTGGATGGCGGTCTCCCCGCTGTGTGCGCTGGTGTACTTCGTGCTGTCGCTGCTCACGTCGGTCCGGCGGGCGCACTTCGTCGACGTCGGCCGGTTCACCGCCGGGGTGTGGCGAGCCACGCCCGCCGCGCCCCCGGTGATCTTCGGTGTGGCGTGGGTGCTGCACGCCGACGGCCGGAGGAAGGCCGGCGTCGAGTTCATGATCTCCGGCGTGTCCGCTGCCGTGTTCGCGCTGGCGCCCCGCTCGGAGTGGCCCGAGCACAAGCGGCTGCTGGACAGGTGCAAGGCCCTGCACAAGGGGCGGCGCTCATGAGCCCCCGCGTCACGGTGAAGACCCGCGTACGGCGGCCGCGCGGGCTGCGGCTGGGGCCGTGGCTGCTGTGGGCCGTCCGTCTCCCGCACGGTCCGGCCCTCGGCGTCGGACGGATCGCCGTGACGGACACTCCGCGCGACCCAGCCCCCGGGCAGACCCGGGCCCGGGACGGGCAGGGACGAGTCTTGATCGTGGGAGGCGTCGCGTTCGCGGTGCTCCGGTGCAGGTCAGTGCCGGTGCGCCACCGTCACACTGACACGGGACTCTCGTAGCTGTACTATTCTTCCGTTGTGCGCCGGCGTGGGGTTACCCCAGTCGGCGCCAGGCGCAGTAAGCGCCACAGCGTGAGATGGAGACCCGAGACATGCCCCGCAGCGCCAAGAAGCTGAGCCTGGACGTCCCGGACTACGAGAAGATCCGTGAGGCCGCCGAGACCGCGGTCCGCAACGAGCTGGGAGCCATCGCCCGCCCCGACGACCGAGTCGAGCGGGCCGCGGAGACCATCCGACAGGCCGACGCCGAGATTGCCCTGCACATCGAAGACCGGAACGCCGCCCTGGCCAGCCTGTACTTCCACGACCTCTACGAGGGCGCCCACCTCGGGCGGATGGCGGGCATCACCAAGAACGCCGTGCGCGAGATCCAGAGCCAGGCCGTCTACGGCGACCCGAAGAAGCGCCTCCCGGCCCGGATGAGCGACAAGGAGCTGCAGAAGATCGCCCGGAAGGCCAAGGTCCCGCACATCACCGACTCACCCGGGGAGACGCTGCGGGAGAACGGCAAGATCATCGAGGCGGCCAGGGCTCGCCGGGGCGTGGCCGTGGTCTTCATGCGGGATGCCGCACTGGCGCTCTCGGAGGAGCCGTACGGCTGGGACGGGCCGAAGATCGCCGAGCACGCCGGCGTCGGCAAGAAGCTCATCTGGCAGCAGCAGGCGGCCGCCCGCGCCGCCCGTGAACGCGCCCAAAAGCAGCGCTGACCGTCGCCACATCAGGACCGGCCCCGAACCCTTCGGAGGCCGGTCCTTCCCTTTGCCCGCAGGTCAGACCGGGGCCTGAATATCAGGCGCCGGTCACCGGGGCCTGAAAATCCGGCTTCCGGTGAAACGGCCGCCGGGGGCCCGGTCGCCGGTAGATCAGGCCCCTTTAGTAAGAAGATCAAGCATCACAATGAAGTAAGAGTTCCGATGCCTTCGCTTCGCTCAGGCATCGGCGCGCATCGCCTCCAGCGAGCCCCGATCCGGACTCCCAGCGCAGCGGCAGCGACAAGGCGGCGCAGGGGAGGGGTGTCACAAATTCCGGCCGTTGGCGTTCCCCCAGATATGACGATGCGATCCATGCCCATGCGCACGACCCTCCCGCGGAACCTGACGAGGCACTTCTACGAGACCCGCCGGGCGTTCCTCCAGAGCGCCGGCCAGGAGTCCACCCCGTGGTTCCAGCTCTCGCCGCTGGAGCGCAGCGTCGTCGAGTCGGAGATGGAGATCTTCCGGCAGGCGATACGGCGGGCCGAGGAGGAGCAGGACATGCTCGCCAGCCTCGACGCGACCACCGCGGCGGCCGCCGTCGACGAACCGGCCGCCGAGGCGCCCACGGACACCCCCGCGGCTGCCACTCAGGCCCTGGAGGAGTGCGACTGCCCCGGCTGCTCCGCGGTCGCCGCGCTCCTCAAGCTCATCGGCACGGTCGAACGTGTCGATCGCACCGTGGGGGTGGACTTCGGCGACACCGACGGCCAGGGCGTCACCCCGCTCACCTTCACCGCCGTCCCCCTCGACACCCGACGGTGGGGTGTGCCGCTGACCGAGGAGGAACTGACGCGCCTGCAGAACGCCATGCGGAACGGCGGGACGCCGCGCCTGGTGACCGCAGGCATCGACCTGGACATACTCGACGGAACGGCCCCGGGCAGTCCCCTCACCTTCGACAGCGCCCCGCTCAGCGTCGATGCCCTGTTCCGCAAGCCCTCCTCGTTCACGGACATCCGTCGGGACTACTGGCCGAAGGCGTAACAGAATCCGGCGCGCGACGTACTACAGAGTGCGGCTGGCCCTCTAACCCCGATCCCCCCCGGGCGAAGCACTCCGGCCGCACCCCCCCCCGCAGGGGGCGGCCCCGCTCCACCTCCCCGGAGCGGGGCCGCTGCCCGGCACAGACTTCCGGCACGGGTTCCTACCTGGTGAAAGGGCGGAGGTGAGAGCAGTTCGGTTCTGGTCCGTGCCGGACCACGCGGCTTGGCCGGCGGCCTGGGCATGGGCCCCGGCCAAGCCGCGACACTAGACCCCCGCGGGATGCACCTTCCCCGCCATGCCCCGCAAGCAGCTCTCGCCCCCCACACGCCCCCGCGTGGTCCCTCCGGCCCGGGAGCTGCGGAACGGGCGCCAGCCCGGCGTCATCTCCCGCGACGCCTCCAACGTCGCCGACCTCCTGCTCCGTGCCCCTGTCGCCGCCCGACGCCACGCCTTCAAGCACGACATCAGCACCCGCGAGCGGCCGCACGTCATGCGGGAGGTCGAGCGGGCCACCGGCTCCATGTACGGCCTGTGGCACGACACCCCGTCCGGCTTCATCGAGGACGTCCTCGGAGAATCGATCTGGAGCCGTCAGCGGGAGATCGTCGACGCCGTCCCCTTCAAGAAGCGCATCGCCGTCCCGGCCGGCTTCGGTGTGGGGAAGACCTGGATCGCGGGCAGGCTCGTCGCCTGGGCCGGAGCGGTCAACGCCCCCGGCACGATGGTCATCGTCACCACCGCGACCCGGTTCCGGCAGGTCCGGAACCAGCTCTGGCCGCACATCAGGAAGACCGTGGCGCGCGCGGGCCTGCCCGGCTACTGCGACACCACCCAGTGGAAAATCCCTGATCAGTGGGGCAACGACGTCATCGTGGCGTACGGCTTCACCGCGCCCGAAAATGACGAAGCGGCCATGCAGGGCATCCACGGAACGCCCAAGCTCCTCATCGTCGTCGACGAGGCCGGCGGTATCGCCCGCACGATCGGAAACGGGACAAATAACCTCCTCACCGGCGATGCGCGGATGCTGGCCATCGGCAACCCGGCGATGGACGACCCGAGGAGCTGGTTCGAAACCCTGTGCGAGGAGGGCGAAGACCCCGAGGAACCCTCCACGGTCACCATCCCGATCGCGACTTTCGACTCCCCGGCGATCACCCGCGAACGCGTCCCGTACTGCAATGACTGCCCCTCCGGCGTCCCCGCGCACTCCCTCGCGATCCACCTTCCAGACCAGGACTGGGTGGACCGCACGCTCCGCGAGTACGGCGAAGACCACCCGTACGTCATCGCCAAGGTGCACGCCAAGTTCCCCAAGGGCGGCGGCGGCCTCGCGATACCCGTGACCTGGGTCGAAGACGCCCAGAACAGCGAAGACCCCACCGGGCCCGGCTGGCACCGCCTGTGCGACCTCGGCCTGGAAGGCGAGACCGCCACCCACACCGTGAAGGAAGGCGCCTGGATCAGGCTCGGCGTGGACGTCGCGGCCGACGGCGGCGACGAATTCACCATCTACCGCGCCGTCGGCGACGCGATCGAGATGCGCCACGCCAGCTCCGGCACCACCAACGACAACCAGGTGAAGGTCGCGGAGAAGATCCTCGAGGAGATCAAGGCCGCGCAGCGCCTCGCTGAGGCCCTCAACTCCCCGCATCCCGTCCGCGTGAAGATCGACAAGAACGGCATCGGCCACGGCGCCACCAGCATGCTGGAGATCTGGGCGGAGAACGGCACCCACCAGGCGCAGATCGTGGGCGTCATGGTCTCCGAGTCGCCCTCACAGGACGACCCGGGCGCGGTCATGCGCCCGTACCGCAAGCGTGACGAGATGTGGCTCGCCACCCGGGCGCTCCTCCAGCCGGACCCGTCGACCGGTACCGGCCGGCTCCGCCTCCGCGTCGACCGGCAGGCCGGTATCCAGCTCTCCACACCCAAGCTGGGCTCGAACACCGCCGGGTACAGCGTCGTCGAGTCGAAGAAGGCGATGAAGGCCCGCGGCATGAAGTCCCCGGACCGCGCCGACGCCGCCCTGCTCACCGTGTACGAACCGGAGCCGATCAACCCGCCGCGGCGCCGTGGCCTACTCAACTAGGCCAAGGTGCATCCGCTGTCACCGGCACAGGGCAATATCTAGTGCCATGAGTTCGACCGCCCGCCACCTCAGCGACAGCGGCGACCGCTCGACGCCGGCGGCCGCGCTCACCGTCGTGCCCTCGACCGCGGACGCGGTCCTCGAGCTGGAACGCGTCCTCGACGTGTTCCGCACGGTCAACCGCAAGGCCAAGGACGTCGTCTCCGACGCGCGCCTGCAGCAGCTCGAATGGGTCGCTGGGGAACTGGCCATTGCCCTGCCCCTGGGCCTGTCCGAGACGGCCGGCGACTCCCTCGAGGACCTCCTCGCCCCCGACGCCGTACACGCGTACCTGCTCCTGGGCCGCGGCGGGTTCCTGCGGTCCATGCCCACGGTGTCCACCGACCCCACCAGCGTGGACGCCTCCGAACGCATCCGGATCTACTGCCTGGAGGCGTTCGCCCGGCAGGCGCGGATTCCGTTCGAGGCCCCCGACATGCCGCCGATGACGCTGCGCCCCACGGTGTCCCCGCAGTTCGCTGACCTCATCACCACGCACCTGGAGGCCGAGGCCGACCAGTGGCCCGAGGTGAACCGGCCCGACGTCATCGTGCGCGGCCTGGCCATGTGGGGCGTCATGCGTGACGTCCTGCCGCGCCTCGGCGAGCTGGAGTCCATGCTCCTCGAGGACCTGACGCTCACCGCGTCGACAAGCACCCTGACCCTGATCCGCCAGCCGCAGGGAGGTCTGCGCGGGCGGATTCCCGAGCCCGAGACCGTCGCACTGAGCCCGGACACCGCGCGCCGCCTGGAGGACTGGCTGCGGCGCCGCACCGAGCTGATCACCCGCCTGCAAGGCGGCGTTCCCCGGCACCTGTGGCTGTCGACCCCGCCCAACCCCGACGCCGGCGTACCGATCCACCGCCGCGGCATCAGCAAGTGGTACAAGAAGGTCGCCGACGCCGTGCAGAAGAGGCAGGACGCCGCCAACGTGCCGGAGCAGGACCTGGTGCCGACCAGGTGGGAGACGATGCGCCGCACCCTCCTCGCGCAGCGACAGGCCACCGAGGGCACGACCTAGATCACCCCCAGGAAGGCGCCTGAACGGCCCCAGGGCGCTGGTACGGTCCCCGCATGCACTTCGCTCGCGTCTCGGCCCTCGCCGTGCCCCTGTCGGCCGCCGAGCAGAATCAGGTCTACCGTGCTGCGGAAGTCGCCGGGAAGGACGTCGACGACTTCATGCGCGACGCGATCCTCGCCGCGGCCAATGACCCATTCCTCGCCGCCCTCGAACAGGCCGCCGAGACGATCGCCGCCCAGAACGCTCCGGTCCGACACGACTACGCCGACTGAGTCCCCGCTGCTTCTACACTCTCGCCGCATGAAGCACCGAAAGGCCGGCGGCGCCAAAGGCCAGACGTACAAAGCCGCGCCCCGCCTCAGCTCCTACACCACTCCTCCCGCCTCCGAGGTCACTGTCACCAGGCCCGACGGGACCACGGAGACCGTGCCGGCACAGAAGCCAAAGAAGGCCAGCAGCAGAGCGCCGCGGCGATCGAGTAAGCGCCGCGGCCCCCTCGTCTGCGCGTTCTGCGGATACGCCATCACGGGAGACGCGGACACCAGCAAAGAACGCCGGACCAGCGGGAAGCCGATCCATTCGGCGGGGACGTGCCCACAGCAGGCGCCCCCGAAGCAGCCCACGAAGCCCACGCCCGCCTCAACTCTGCCCCGTAGCCGCGGCGGCAGCGGCAACCCGTACAAGAACCTGAACACGCGCGCTGTGGGTGAGGACCAGTGGTCGCGAGTGACCTGTCCACGCTGCAGGGCGACGCCGGGTGCTCTGTGCACCGTGCGGGGCGAGTTGTCGAAGCTGCCGCACCAGGAACGCATCCAGGTCGTGCGCCGGGCCCTTGCAGCCCAGCAGCGGCAGGAGAAGAACTAGCAGGGGCCCGGTACCGACGGGGGATGCGGTACCGGGCCCCTCTGGACCACCGTAGCGGCGCCGCGGCCAGGGAGGGCGTTGTTCCAGCGGACTACTCCGCGCGGTCCTGCTCCTCCCGGGCGCGCAGCGCGTTCGCGGCCGTACGCGCTCGCTCCTCGGCGTCGCGTAGCTTCTCCTTCAGCTCGTCCAGCTCGTTGCGCAGCTCGTCGACCCGGTTCTCCCGGGTCTCCAGCCGGGCGCTCGTGCGGTCGAGTTCGCCCTGCAGGCCGGAGCGGACGACCTCGGCCGCCTCCTTGGCCGCCTCCACCCTGGCGTCGGCGTCGCTCCGGGCTTGCCGCGCGTTCTCCTGCGCCTCGCGGGCCCGTTCCTCCGCGGCCGCGGCCTTCGCGTTGGCCTCCTCGATCTGGCGCGCCGCCTCGGCGCGGGCCTCCTCCACGGACGCCGCCGCGGCGGCCTGCGCCTCCTCCAGCGTCCGGGTCATCTCCGCGACCTGGCGCTCGGCCTCGACCCGCGCCTCCCCGGCCGCGTCCTCCGCAGCCCGTACGTCCGCGGCCGTACGCCGACGGATCTCGGCGATCTCGTCGGCCGCGCCCTGGCGAGCGGCGTTGACGTGGGTTTCGGCGGTCCGCCGGGCCTCGTCGATCTGGCGCTCGGCTTCCTGCCGCTGCTGCTCCTGGAGGTCGCGCGCCTCCTGGACGTCGGCCTGGGCCTCGGCCTTGATCCGCTCGACGTCGGCGGCGAACTGGGTACGGGCGGCCTCCAGCTCCTCCTCCATCTGCTCCGCGGCCTGGTTGGCGGCCGCCTTCTCCTCCTCGGCCGCCTCCTTCGCCTTCACCGCGGCGATCCTCGTGTTGCGCTCGGCGTCCGCGCGGGCCTCTGCCGCCGCGACCCGGGTGTTGGCCTCGCTTTCCACGGCCATGACCTGAGCCTCTGCGGCCTCTGGGTCGGTGACCGTCTGCAGGAGACCGACGTACCGCTCAAGGGATTCGGGGAGCTGCTTGAGCAGGCGGACGATGTCCTCGCGGACGTTCACCGCGTCGGCCGCGGAGTCCGTGACGGGCTTGTCGGTCTCGGGCTCCTCCTCGGCGCCCGCCCTGCCTGCGGCGGTTCGCGCCGCCTTTCGCCTCGCCCTCCAGGCCGCACCGGCGTTGTGGTCCGGACGGACGCAGTACTCCGGCGCCGGGCCGGGCGCGGATGGGTCCTTCTTCGGCTCCCGCGGATCACCGCACCCGGGGAACTTGCAGGGTTCTTGCTCTGCGCTCTCCCCGGCCGGGGCATCGGCGGTGGGCTCGCTCATGGACTTCGCTCCTGGTCCGCTGCGGACGTACGAGGGCCCGTTCTACCACGCTTCTGGACCCTCAGGAATCGATCGCATCACATCCCATCTCATCTCCTTACAGTGATGAGATGGGATGTGATGCGATGAGATGGGATGCGGAGAGGGGGCGGGGCCGCTACGCTGAGTCCCGCTCGAAGTGTGGTCACGCCGCACAGACCGCCGATCCGCTACCCACGCAGCGACGGCACCACGGTCGAAGGCTCGCCGGACACGGCTACCGGCACCCCGGGGAAACCTGGGCGAGGGCCCGTGACGGATCGCCTTGCCCTGACACCTGCGGCGGGCGGCGTGGGGCCTGCCTCGGAGACGACATGTCACGGCACGTCAGCAACGACCTCAAGCGCCGCGCCCGGGAACTGGCCTCCCGCGAGGGCATCCCGTACAGCGCTGCCCTCGCCCGGCTCCGCTCGACCCGCACCGCGCCCGACGGGCCGACGGACACCCCCGCGGACAAGCCCTCCCGGTTCCTGCTCCCCGAGTACCTGTACGTCGACTTCCCGCCGATCGACCTGGGCAGCGCCCGCCCCTGCGACGAGTGTGGCGGCTCCGGCCTGGACGCTGAGGGCCGCACCTTTGCCCAGCCGTCCGACGGCGGCCGGCCCCCGCTCCTGGTCGAAGTCGTGTGCTCCAAGTGCGAGGGCTGCGGCCGCGCCGAGCACCTGGACGACGGCTGCGGGCACCCGCACACCGACCCCGACATGGATGACGGCCTGTACGACGAGGACGAGGAAGCGCCCTGCTACTCGTGCGCCGGACGGGAGTTCAACTACCTGCAGGCCGTGGTCTCCGACGAGGAGGGCGAGCCCGTAGAGGCCATCTACCTGCGGGTCCCGTGCGGCTGCACCGCTGACCGGATGCGCGTCGTCCTCGGCGACCTGATCGAGGTGGCCGGCTGATGCCCCGCCGCGAGCGCCGCCCCCGCCAGCACCTGCCCGGCATCGCCGATATCCGCATCGCGGCCGACGACGCCACCGTCGCCCTGGTCGTCGAAGCCCTCCGCCGGGAGTTCAACGTCACCGACCCGGAGCCGTACGACAGCGGATACACGTACCTCCGGCTCGACGCCGGCAACACCGCCCCCGACCCGGACGGAGACGAGTGACCATGACACGCCTGGTGTACGGCCCGCACTGCCCGCACGACGAATGCGGCTGGCTCGGCTGCGACCACGAAGAGGGGCGCGGCAACGGCATCGTGCACCCCTGCCGGTACGAGCACGAGGGCTGCCCGTACTGCGGCCCCGCCGAGAACGCGAATCCCATCGAGCCCGGCCCCGACCGGCACACCTGGAAGTGCCCCCAGTGCAGCGGTCTCACGCTGACCGCGGGCACCCCGGACGCGCTCGAGCAGCTCGTCGGCCGGTACGGCGTCCCCCACCTCAACCACGACCACGAGAGCGGCGCAGCATGACCACCAACCCGTACTGGAGCATCGTCACCCGCCGGTCGGCCGACTACACGGCCGCGCTCCTCTCGCCGGGCGCGCCCCCCACGGCCGGCCTGTCCGTGCTCCTGGCCCACGCCGAGGAGTTCGGCCTCGCCCGCACCGTGCACGTCGCCCAGATGTGCCTGCTCGTCATCGTCGACCCCGACGCCCGGCCGCACACCCGCACCGCGACGGGCACCGTCGACCTCGACAAGCTCGTCCCCCCGACCGCGGACGCGCTCACCGTCCTCGACAACGCGGCCGTCCTCTCCCGGGCCTTCCACCTCTCCCCCGCCGAGGCGATGGCCGACGTCGAGCAGCAGATCGCCGCCACCGGCCGGGCCCGCGCCGCCGTCCAGGCCGTCCTCGATGCCGCCCCGAACGGCCTCCCCGGACGGCAGCGCGCCCTTGACGCCCTGTGGGAGCTGCACGACGACCCGCGTGCGGTGTGCTCCGTCCTCGCCCTCACCGCGGCCGCCATGCGCGCCGTGCTCCCCGTTCCCGCCTGAGCACGCCAGAGGGGGCCCGTACGCACGCCGTACGGGCCCTTTCGGCTACCTGGTCACTCTGCGACCGCGGCCGCGGGATTGTGCACGGGCACCCGCTTGAAGACGTCGCGGCCGGCGTCCCGCGTCGGGCGCACGTACCGCTCGCGCGGCATGCGTGAGCCCTTCTTCCAGCGGCCCGCCTCTTCCAGCTCCTCGTCCGTTGCTCCGGCCATGCCCAGGTCGGTGGCGCCGCCGGCACGAAGGCCGTGCGAGGAGACGGGACGCCCGTCGCTCTTGAGCCCGGCCGCGGCGAACCAGTACTTCACCCGGTCGTTCACGGTCTGCGGGCGCAGGTAGAGGCCACGCTTGGTCGCCCCGCCCCCCTTCGTGGCCCGGGTCTCCGGCGTCGCGACCTTCCCGCTTCGCAGGATCTCGCGCCACACCGGACCGGTGGTGATGCCCTGCTCCGCCAGCCAGTCGACGTAGCGGCGCAGTCGGAAGACGAGGCGCAGGTCTTCCCGGTCGTGCAGGGTGATCGTCTGTTCCTCGCCCTTGTGGGTCTTGTCCTCGGCGAGCCAGACGAACACGCGGTCGTCGATGATCGTCAGGTCCTCGAGGTCCAGGTCGACGTCCTCGATACTGCGCCCGAGGAACCGGTACCCGAAGGCGAACATCGCCGAGTCGCGCCAGCCGATCGGCCGGTCATCCGCCTCCGCCCTCTCCATCATCGGGACCAGGTACGGCAGCGTGATCGGGAACGCTTCCTTCCTGCGCAGCGCCCGCTTGTTCTTCTTCCGGTACTGCCCCAGAAGCAGCAGGAACAGGCTGTTGTCCGGCTTCTTCCCCGGCGGCATGGACGTCCGGATCAGGGACATGTAGTGCCGGATCGTCGTGACCTTGAGGCCCTTCGCCATCAGATGCCGGCCGTACTCCGTGTACGTCGCGGTCGTGCAGGGCTTCGCCACGCGCCCCTGCTCCGCACACCACGCCTCGAACAACCGCATCGCCGTCCGCCGCTGGGGCGATCCCTCCCGCTCCGCCTCCTTGAGGGCCTGGGCGGTCTCCTCGCTGACGTACAGGTCCCGTTCCGTGTACGTCGTGCGGGGATCGTCGCTGGTCGGGATCTCCTCGCCCGGCATGAGCACCGTGTGCGCGTCGACGAGCGGACGGGCAGCCGGCGCGGCGCGCACCAGCTCCCCGTCCTCGACGAGTTCGGCGTCGACGATCTCGTCGTCCTGGTCGTGCAGTGTCATGCCGGTGTGCTGTCGTTCTTCGGAAGCTGCCTAAAGGGCTGCAAGAGCATGTTCAACGTGATGACCTGCTGGTCTGTGGTCGCGCCAGTGGAAGACCGCTGCTCGACCATCTCCCGAATCAGGTGCATCACCACGGCGATGCCGGGCCCTTCCTGGTCGTAGACCAGAACACGGGCGTGCTTGTCGCGGGGGAGGCTGGTCGGTAGATGGCCGATCTTGTGAGCAGCCATCTCCTGTTCGATCGTCGCGACGATCTGAACGCCTGCCTTCTGCTTGCCCGCCACCATCAGCAGCTCTCCGACGGTTGTGTCGCGGTAGTAGCCGTCCTTCTCAAGCCACATCCGGTATCCGTCCCATACGGTCATCAGGAGGTGCCTTTCATAGGGGCGGGCAGGCGCCACGCCTCGGGGAAGTCGGACCGGGTGGCGTAGCGCTGCAGGAGGATGCGCACCGCGTGGGCGTACAGCTCTGTGGGGCGCAGGAAGCCGAGCAGCTGCTCCTTGGCGTCCAGGTCGGCGAGGACTTCCCGCGGCTCCTGGCGCTCGATGTGCTCCCCCACGAACCCGTCGCCGTCCTCGGGGAGTCGGGTGGGAAGGACAGCGATCTTGCGTTCCTGACTGTCCTCGACCCAGATGCGCCAGCCCGCCGTGCCCATCTTCCAGGCGCCGCCGTCGGAGGCGCCGATGGCAACACAGCGCTCCTCCGACCACATGTCGCGGAGGTACTGCACCATGGCGTCCAGCTCCTCCGCACCGGTCGGCGCGGGCCCCGGGTGCCTCCGGGCGGGTGAACTCGCGGCCGCCATGAACGAGGCGACCCACTCGTCCATGTCGTCCGGCATAGGGTGCGGATTGCGCTGCAGAGGCTTGATCATGCGCAGCCACGTCCACTGCACGCCCGTGCCGACCGGGAAACGGGCGTTCCGCTGCTCCGCTGGTACGCGCCCCGCCGCCCGGGGCACGAGTCCGCCGTCGGCGTAGTCCTCAGCCACGTACCTCACCGCCCTCGGCGGGGATCGGGTCGACGTGGTCGAGCACGATGCCGCCCGTCTCGCCCTCAACCAGGACGACCGGCGCGCCGTGGCCGAGCGTCCAGGCGACGGAGCGCGTGACCGTGTCCAGCCTCCGGCACGGGTCGCTCCCCCAGGACGCCGGTAGCGAGCCAGCGGCGGCGCGCTCCTGGTACGCGACCGCCAGCGGGTCCTCCGGCCGAACGCTGGGGTAGGCCATCACACGCGTGCCGATCGGGTAACGGGCGTTCCACTCCGCCGCGTTCTGGCTGCTCATCGGCCCTCCACCGCGCGCAGAGACCGCAGAAGCGCCGTGTGACTCTTCAGCAGGGAGTTGAGCTGATGGACCGACGGGCTCGTGTTGTCGGACACGTCCTCCTGCGTCGCCAACTGGTGGACCAGGCTGATGAGATAGCCGATGTCGGGGTTCGTCTTGCTGTAGAGGAGCACCGGACAGTTGCCGTCCGTCGGGAGCCGGCCGGGAAGGTGACCGATCTGGTGCTCGGCCAGCTTCTCCGTGATGCGCTCGATGATGCGGGCCCCCGCCCGCTCCGATCCGTCGAAGCGGACCAGCGTCTCGACGTGCCACAGGTCGTAGCCGCCGATTACGTCGAGGTAGCCAGGCAGCTTGGCCCACGCTTCCTCCACGGTGGATGCCCCCGGCATGGTCGGTACCGGCATGGTTGCGTCCGTCACGAGTCCGCCCCCTTCTCGTTGGTCCGGCAGAACCGGATCTGATGTCCGGCAACTTTACCGACAACAATCGGTTTTGTTGTCGGTTACTCACCGGTAACGGCGTAGTGTCCTCTTCGAGGGCGGAGAGCACCGCCCGAGTCCCTGAAGAAGGAGCCTCCCGTGCGGAAGCTGATCGGTGCGTTGAAGGCCGTCGCATACGCCGTCGCCCTCCTGGCGCTCGCGCACCCCGACCTCGTCCCGCCCGCCCTCGGCACCCTCGGCCTCATCGCCGCCGCGGTGGTCGCCGTCACCGGATGGGTCCTGGCGAACCTCTCGCTCACCCTCACGATCGGCGCCGGCGTTCTCCTGGCGCGCGCCTTCCCCAACACGGCTCGTAACGCGACGCGTTGGCTGTTCCGCGCCCTGGTCGCTTCGGTCGCTGTGGTCTTCCCACGTACCGCCTGACCTGCGCTGTCACCGTCCTCGCGCAACTCCCGTGCCACACCGAGGAGATAGGCGGCGTCCTCACGCTCCCCGGCACGGGCGAGCCGTCCCCCAACTGTCCCGCCCCGAACTGTTCGATTCTTCGCTGAGAGCCGTTTTGCGCTCCGCCCCTCTTGGAGGCCGTACACCCGATGACCGAGAAAACAGCCCTCGAAGAACTGCGTCAGCTCCTCGCCGAGCACCCTGACCCGCTGTCGCACATGGGCGGCATCGTCAGTCTGCCGCTGCTGCGCCGTGTCCTCGCCGAAGCCGACGCCGAGGACCCGCCGGCCGAGCCCGCTCCGGCCCCGGCCGAGTGGCGGACCCCCGAGAGTGTCATCTCGGGATTGTTCGAGGAGACCGGCATGCGCGACTCCCTGGTCCCCGTCTACACCACGGCGGTGCTCGCCCTGTGCGACCGCGCGGCCGCCGCGAGGCTCCGCCAGGCCGGACACCACGGCGCCGCTGCCCTCCTGGAGCCCGACCCCGCCGTCATCGACGAGGCGTTCGGCCCCGAAGACCAGTAGCCGACACCATCACCGCCCACGGAGAGCACCGTGGGCAGTCCCGAAGGAAGGCCCCATGGCACGTCGCCAGATGATCACCGTCGTACTGCCCCCGGACGAGCCGGAGCCGGAGTACGAGCTGTACCAGGAACTCCGGCGCGACGCCGAGAACCGCGCCCGCGGATTTCTCGGCCCCGACGACCTCGCCCGCATGACGGAAGTAGCGGCCCGCCGCGGCGGCGACTGGTGCACGGCCGTCCTCGGCCGCGGCTTCCCCGGCGTCCAGCGGATCAACAGCATCGACGGATGGACGCTGGTCGCCGCCGACGAGCTGAACCTCGACCCGCCCCTACCCCGCCGGATCGTCGAGGAGCGGGAAGCCGACGAGCAGCGCCGCAAGGCCCGCGAGACGTTGGCCGCGATGAAGCTGGAGACGGCCAAGCGCCAATGGAACCTCCTGGTCGGCGCCGCGCCCGTCACCCTCACCGTCCACGAGAACACCCGCCACACCGGGCCGAACGGCCCCACCCTGCACGCCGTGCCCGCGGTCGACGTGGTGTCCGGCAAGACCCGACGGCACAAGGCCGGCGCGGGCCTGTGCGAGACCGTCGGCCGGGCCAACCCACTCCACCTGGGCGACGCGGTCGACCGCCCGGCCACCTGCGTCCGCTGCCTCGAATACGCGGCCAAGATCCGGAAGGTGGACGCCCCGGCACCGCCCACGGACGCCGAGGCGGCCCTGCTGCGGCTCATCGCCTCCGGCGTCGTCTTCACCTTCCACGTCCGCCGAGCCGTCACCATCCGGGACACCAGCCAGCGCAGCCGCGCGGCCTGGGGGCACCTCGGCCGCAAGGTCGACGTCCGGGTCAAGGCCCTGGCGAAGAAGGGCTGGGTGCACGAGGACCAGGAGCGCAGCGCGACACAACGGGCGGGCTCCGGCCACCGTTGGCGGCTCACCGAAGCCGGCACCGCCGCACTGGAGGGCTGACGCAGTGGTCCGCATGACCGCCAAGCAGTACCAGGAGATCCTGGCGCGCCGCCGCGGGGCCCAACAGCCCGCGGCGGCCGCGGCCATGAAGATGCCCGCCCGGAAGAAGCCGGCCACGCACCCGGGCCCACCGGCCGTCCCGCAGCCGTACGACGTCGAGCCGCTCCTCGCCGGGCTCCCCAACCCGGGGCGCCACTGGACCCTGCTCATGCCGTACGCCGAAGAGATGCTGACGAGCAACAAGCGGTACTCGCACTGGAGCAAGGAGCACCGCATCCGCAAGAAGCTCCGCGCGGACGCCACCAGCCTCATCAAGCCCATGGACGTTCCCCGTCTCCAGTACGCGGCGATCTACTTCGTGCTGCACCCGCGGAAGGTCAGCCGCTCCCGGGACCCCCTGAACTGGGCCCCCACCGTGAAGGCGTACGTCGACGGCTTGGTGACCCCCAGCCCGGATCTGCCCCGCCTGCGGCACCTGCTCCCGGACGACGACTCCGAGCACCTGCTCGGCCCGTTCCCCCTCATGGGCGCGCCGGTGGAGACCGGATTCGCCCGTATGTCCCTCATCATCGTCGAACTTCACGGCCCGTTGACCAGCGCAAACGGCGAAACCGTAACGGGAACCGGCGTTTCGACGTACAGGAACTGAGGGCTGGCCCGCCCTCGCCACCACAAGGAGATGCCCCTCCATGAGCACCAGACACCCCGTGTCCCTCCAGACCTACGACCGCAACGGCGTGCCCGAGCACACGCCCGTCTGGGACCGGGCCCGCTCCCTCGATACGGTCATTGCCGCGTTCGCGCGGGGCGGCACTCTGCTCGACCGCGACAGCGTCGACCTCCACCTCTCCGAGATCGCCGACAAGGCCGCCTGCTCCCTGCTCCGCGACCGGTGGAAGGACGACTTCCCCGTCGCCGCGTACGGCGAACTGCTCTGCACCGTCGCCGCCCTGCGCAGCCTCCTTGACTACTCCCCCACGCCCACGGCCGTTGAGGTCTTCGACTGGGCCCGTGAGCAGAAGCGGAAGACCGCCGCGGCGCTCGACGGGCCCGTGGAGGACTTCGTCGTCCAGTTCATCAACGGCCCGTACCGCGGCGTCATCCTGACGTTCCCCGGCGCGGTCGCGGGGCTGGGCAACGGTCCCGCCAGCCTCATCACCATGCCGATCGAGTGGGGCGACGACAAGGAGCACGGCCGCGGGGAAGCCCGCTACGGGCGTCGGGCCGAGCCCACGAGCGAGGGCCTGTGGCTGTACCGGCTCGCCGAGGACGTCCCCGAAGGTGCCCGACCCCACATCACCGTCCCGGACCAGAAGGGCGGCCGCGCGTGATACCCCTCCTTACCGCCGTCATCCCCTCCCCGGCCGCCGACGCCGCGCACGATGCCGCGCATGCGACCGCGGCCCGCTTCCGGCAGGGCGCCTACTCCGTGCCGTGCCCCGAGTGCCACGTCCCGGCCGGCGTGCTCTGCCTCGCCCGGCGCAACGTGCACGCCGCCCGTCGGAACGCGTACCGGAAGAACCCCCAGACCGCCGGCCTCGTGCCCCTCCTCGTGGCGCGTGCCCGATGAGCGACACCACCGCGGCCGAAGCCGCTCGGAAGGCCGCTGAGTGGGCACACCGCGCGGAGATGGCCTACGACACCGCCGAGCAGTTCCACGGCGAGAGCAAGGAAGCCGGTGCCCACCGCGGCCAACAGAGCACCGCCGCGGTACTCGCCGAAGCCTCGCAAGACTGGGAAGGCGCCCGGAAGAAGGCAGCCGAGATGGCGAACATGTGGGCCAACGTCGCCGGTGCCCTCCAGCTCGCCGAGCTGGGTGAGCACTCGTGACCGCCCTTGCCGTCGAGGCCCCGGCCGCCCCGCCCGAGTGGGACGGCCGCCTGGTCGTGCGCGCCGCAGGCCGGCCTGTCCTGCACATCGGCGCCGAGGGCATCACGGCCCCGGCCGGGCCGATGTTCACCGTGGCGCTGGAGTGCGCACCGGACCCCGAACACGCCCCCGGCGTACGGCCGTGGGACGGCCCGGTCACCGCGTCGAGCATCTGCCCGGCCTGCCTGCGCTCCCTCCGCGGAGAGCCGGAGCCCGAGGCACCGCGCCTCGTCCCCGCCGGCATCACCGAGGCCCTGCCCGAGCCCGCACCGGCCCCGGACGACCGCGGCCGCCACCTGCGGGCCGTCCCGGACCCGGTGACGTACGCCGAGGCCCCCCTGCCCGCCGAGCACGGCGGCCGCCCGATCACCTGGTCCCGCTGGACCACCGCCCCCGTCATCACTCACCACGACCCGTCATGCGAGTGGTGCGGAGACCGAGGGCCCGGCGAGATGGCCGGCGGCCGCCAGGGCAACTCCATGTCCCGGACCGACCCGCTGCGCCGCTACATCGCCTACCGCTGCACCGCGTGCCAGGAAATGACCGCGTACGAGCAGGTCGGCAGCGACCTCAAGACCATCGCCCACCACAAGTCGCGTGCCCCGAAGGACTGCAACCGATGAGCCCCACCCTCGCCCCCGTCGGCGACACCACCGACCTCGAGCAGCGCCTCGCCCTGATCGCGTGTGGCCAACGCCCCGGAAAGACCCGGGCGTGCGACAACCACCGAGGGAAGGGCAAGGCGTTCCTCGCCATCGCCGCCACGGGCACCGTCGACGGCCTCGCCGCCGTGATCTGCGGGACCGGCCGAGGCCCCGCCTGCCACGACTGCAAGGCCAAGGCCGCGGAGATCATCCGCACCTTCAACGAGGAGGCGTGGTGACCACGGCCGTAGACCTGCGGGACGCCGAGATCTTCGACGTCGACGGGACGCTCGTCGACGTCTCCGGCGTCCGGCACCTGATCAAGGGCCCCGGCGGGTTCACCGCGTTCCACCGGGCCAGTGCCTCGTGCCCGCCGCACCAGCACGTCGTCGACGCCGCCCGCGCCGCCCACGCCAGGGGCCGGGCCGTGCTCATCATGACCGGCCGCGACCGGCGTTGGGAGCGGCTGACGTCCATGTGGCTCGCCGTGCACGACGTGCCGTCCGACGGACTCTGGATGCGCGGCCGCGGCGACTACCGGCCGGACTACGTCATCAAGCGGGAACTGCTGCGCTCCGTGCGCCGGCAGTACAACGTCCGGCGCGCGTGGGACGACAACCCGAACGTCATCCGCCTGTGGCACGAAGAGGGCATCCCTGTCGAAGTCGTTCCCGGATGGGTCGACGAGCAGTGAACCAGCCCGGGAACCGCGAGATCACCACCCGTGAACTGCCCAACCTGACGAGGGCGGAGCTGCCCAACACGCTCTCCCTCGACGGGTGGACCACGGTCACGCTGCACTGCCAAGTCGACGCGATCGGCCCGTCCGATCGACACCCCGACCTGGTGAAGCTGGAGCTGTCGTTCCCCCCGGAGAACGGCGGTGAACCAACTGGCTATTTCGCGGTGAAGGAGTAGGTGCCCGTGCCCTTGAGGTACTTGCCATCGTCAAGCTTGCCAAGCTCGAACTCGTAGGTCCCTGCGGGGTTGCTGCCCACGTCGAAGACGGCCCGCTGCCCCGCCCGGCACTTGATCGTGCTGCTGCCGATGTCGTAGTTGAAGCCATCGGTGCGTCGCAGCAGCACTGTCATGCTCTGGCTAGTCCGGTTGCAGGTCTTGACGGTGAAGTGGATGGGTCCGCCGCCGGTCTTGAACTCAGGAGTGAGCCACAGGTGCTGGTAGTTGAAGCTGACTGTGCGGCTGGCCGCATGGGCTTGGGCGGCTTGGGTGACGGCAAGGGCGGCAGCGCAGCCTGTGGCGATGGCGATGCGCTTTACGCGCTGCGCCGTAGCGCGAGAACTGGTCATTTACACCTCTTTCGGAGTAGTGCACTTCATCTCATCCTTTCCGGGGATCTTCAGCAGCGGTATCGCGCGGGCAGGTGACGGAACTTCCGCTGCGTTGACAGGCAGGAACCGGGAGCGCTCTCACCGACACTGGCTAATCTCGGCGAGAACTTTCAATCTCCGCGAAAGGTCGGCACAATGAGGGCTGCTGATCTCTATGAGGGGGACCTATGCCGAGTGACAACGACGCACCGCGCGTCCTGAGACTGACCTTCGAGTTCCACGTACCGCGCGGATTGGGCGTCAACATCCGCAACCAGCGCCGCTTCAGCGCCGTCGAGGCCCTGGTCGCCGCGGTGCAGAGCGTCGCTGGCCAGGTCTTCCCCTGGGCGAACAAGATGACCGTCCGGCACGAGTGGTCATACGCCTGGTGGGACAAGACCGAGGAACGAGAGCTGCTGGCCACCGACCTGAACACTCCGAAGTAGCCGCAGCCGCACCCCGCACTAACTGAACACCCTGGCCCAACGGCCAGACCCTCGGCGGAGAGCACCGCCGAAGTCCCGAACGAAGGAACACGCGATGCCCTCGCGCCTGCAAGCCCACAGCCGTCTGCCCGTCCTCACCTGGTCGAGGTGAGGTGACGTGTTTCGCCCCACGGAGCCCGATCACCTCACCTCACCCGCCGAGAACGGTCCCGCCGAAAATCGTGCTCGGCAGGCTCTCGGCACCGTGTGCCGCTTGTGCGGCCGCCTCCGGTACGAGCTGATCCCCGCCGCGGCCTCCGCCGGCATGACGTGCCTGGGATGGCTGCACCACGCCTTCGGTGTCGGCGTGGAGGGCTGGGCCGGGTACGGTCTCGGCCTGGCGGCCACGGGCGCGCTGACCTATGGGGGGCTCAAGTTCAAAAACGCCCCCGCCGCCTCCCTCGGCGTCGCCTCGACCGGCGCCCTGGTGAACACCGCGGTCGGCGCGATGACCGGCCCGTCCGTCCCGTCCCTCATCGCGGGCGGCGTCGTCACGATCGCCTCGTACGGCGTCTACGTCCCGTGGCTCATCAAGACCCGGCACGAGCGGATCACCCTGCAGATCAAGGCCGCCAAGAACGGGGCCCTGCCCGACGGGATGGGCGTCAACATCTCCCAGCCCGGCGTGACCGGCGACAGCGCCGAGGAGACCGCCCTGCGGCGCGCCCTCGTCGCCCTCGGCGTCCCCGCTCAGGACGTCTCCCGCATCGTGTTCACCGACACCGGATGGCACGCCGCGGTGACGCTCCCGCCCGGCAAGAACACCTCCGCCGCCGCCGTCATCACCAAGCAGACTCAGCTCGAGGCGAACCTCGACCTCCCCGGCAAGCTGCGCCTGGCCGTCGGCGCACAGGCCAACCAGCTCATCGTCCGCATGCAGACGCACGACCCCCTCGCCGAGACGATCGCCTGGCCGGGGCCGGCCATCACCTCCGTGGAACAGGCGCTGCCCATCGGCGTCTACCCCGACGACACGGAGGTCTTCATCGACCTCGTGGCCGGGCACGTCCTGATCGCGGGCGGCACGGACATGGGCAAGTCCGGCGTCATCAACTGCGTGATCGGCAACCTCGTCGCCTGTGATGACGCCGAGATCCTGGGCATCGACATGAAGCCCGGCGCGCTCGAGCTGGGCCCGTGGCGCCGCAACATGCTCGCCCTGGCCGACGACGCCGACGGCGCCCGCCAGGTCCTCACCATGGTGAAGGCGGAGATGATCCGCCGCGGCAAGTACCTCTCCGGCCTCCGCGGCCCGAACGGTGAGCCGGTCCGGAAGTGGACGAGCGAGCACGGCCCGTACTGGATTCTCGTCGTCGACGAGCTTGCCGAACTCCTGCGCCAGGCCCCGGACGTCGCCTCCGAGCTGGTCACCATCAACCAGGTGGCCCGCGCCATGGGTATCCGCGTGATCGCGGCAACGCAGTCACCCAGCGAGCAGGCCTTCGGCGGGAAGGGCACCGACGCCCGGCAGCAGTACAGCACCCGCATCGGCCTGCCCGTGTTCGAGACCGAGCCCATCAACATGATCTTCGGGCGGGGCGCGTACGGCCGCGGCTGGCGCCTCGACTGGCTCGACCTGCCCGGCAAGGTCATGGTCTCGTCCCGCCGCTACGAGAAGCCCCGCGAGGGCCGCGGCTACTACGTGACGGACGGGGACATCGTCGTCGTCTCCGAGGACCACGCCCGCTACGAGGACGAGGTGCCCGCCGAGCCCGCACGGCCGCACCCCGAGCCGGACCCCGACCCGGAGCCTCCCACCCCGCCGCCTGGCGGTGGCGGTGGCCCGCGCGGCGGCCGGCCGCACCTCCGGCCCGTGCCGACGTTCCCGGACGGTTCCCGCGTCCCCGACAACCGGTTGCCGCTGTGGCAGGCCCTGGAGAAGGCCGGGCCCGAGGGCCTGACGAAGCCCGAGGCGGTCAAGCGCGGCATCTGCAACCACCACACGAGCATCGGGCCGTGGCTGGCCCAGTGGGTTGCCGCGGGGTGGGTCGAGGAGGACGGCAAGCGCGACCGGGCCGTCGTCTACGTCCTCACCGCCGCCCAGCACACTCCCACCCCCGAAGCACCCGCCACCACCGAGGAGAACCCCGCATGTCCCGCAAGCCTGTAATACCGACGAACGTCTACCCGGGCACCATGGCGCCCCACATGCCCGCCGAGCTGTACCAGGCGCAGCACGGCTGCACCTGCGGCCACGCGCATGGCCACGGCCAGGCGCCCGTGCAGCAGATCGTCATCAAGCAGTCCGACCCATGGGTCCGGTACATGGCGATCGGCTTCGCCGGGGCCAGCATCGGCCTCCTGGTCCTCGCGAGCGTCGTCGCGACGCTCATCGCCGCGGGCCTGTGCGCGCTGTGCGTCGCGGTCGCCACCTGGGGCCTGCGTGTCCTGGTCAGCGGCCGCAAGGAGGGCAAGAAGTCGTAGCGCGCGCCCGCTTCGGGGAGGGCCCTCTGGCCGCCGGCCGGGTCCCTTGGCGTGTCCGCGGCGGGCGCCGTGGGATGATCCTGCGTCATGGGGAGACACACCTGGGGGAAGACGGTCGGCGCGCTGGTCCTGGCCGTGACCGTGGCGGCCGCGAGCGGCTGCAGCGGCTCGGACGACGAGGGCAGCGGGAAGCCGTCCGCCACCGCGGCCGCGAAGGCGAAGACGGTGACCGTGGAGGCAGCGACCACCACGTTCCAGGACGCGGTGACCGCGTTCGACACCGACGGCGGATGCCTCGAGCAGGAGCCCGGCACGTGCTGGGACCAGATGATGGCACTCATGACGCCGGCGCGGGACCTGCGGGCGGCGATGAACGCGGAGAAGTCCGTGGGTGCCGACTTCTGGACCGAGGCGTACGCCCTGATCGACACCATGGAGACGGGCATCGCGGTGGGTGAGGACAAGGGCGCCCCGGCCGGAGCCGCCACGCTGCCAGAGGCGACCAATCGGGACGACGTCCTCGGCTCCGCCCACAAGCTGTCTGACTGGCTGGACCAGCACCCCATCGCCTAGTGGACGTGGAGACGGCATCCGCGCGGCCGGAGCCCGCTGGATGCCTCCCTGCCTACTCGGTCGTCCACTCCTCTTCGAGCATCGAGTGCACGACCGAGTCTCGCCACTGTCCGGCCTTCTGGATGTGGCCCCGGATGGTGCCCTCCTCCGTCATGCCGGCCGCCGTCATGGTCTTGGCCGAGCCCTCGTTCAACGGGGAGCGACCACCCCAGATCCGGTGTAGCCCGATCTCCTCGAACCCGAGGCCCAGCAGCAGCCGTACGGTCTCGACTCCGTAGCCGACGCCCCAGGCATCCGGGCGGAGAGCGAAGCCGAAGGTGGCCGCGCGCTGTTGGTGAGGGTCCAGAGCGATGCGACCGAAGCCGATGACCTGGTCCGTTTCCTTCTCCACGACCGCAAGCGCGTACTCGCTGCGCGGCTCCGCCGTGGCCGAGGCCACCGACCGGGCGACGATCATCCCGACCTGGTCGCGGGTGCGTGGCTCGAACGACAGGTGCTCTGTTGCCTCGGGGCTGCCGTAGATGGCGAACACTGCACCGACGTCGTCGATGGTGAGTTCGCGGAGGCGCAGACGCTGACTCGAACGGGCGACCGGATACATGGCAGGCACCCTACCGCTGCGTTCCCGCGGGCAGTGCCGGCCGCCGGGGCGCGTAAATTGCGATCTCCTCCCGCAGGTCACGGGCTGTGGCCGCGGTGCGGGCGTTGCTGGTCATCAGGGCGTGCCGGACTCGCTGTGCGGACACGACGATCCCGTTGTTCCGGAAGTTGGGCGGCAGCTCCAGAACGGGGCGGATGGCCTGTGCAGCGCCTTCCACTTCGCCGCTGTGGAGGAGGACGAGAGCCTGGTTGCACTGGGCGCCGGCCAGGTCGCCGAACGCCCAGTTGGGGTTCTTGCGGTCGCTGAAGCCCTGGACGGCCTGTTCTGCCTGCGCCGAGAGATCCGCGTTGCCATGGCCGAGGAGGGCCTCGGCTTCCACGGCGTAGTACGCCTGCTTCTCCGGAGAGTAGGTGAGCAGGCCGCCGAGTTGGTCCAGGTCGTCCAGCTCGACGGACTCCCGCCGCTCGAACGCGGCCAGGTTCGCGGTTCGCACCGTCTCCTCGTCGCCCATGACGGCCGCAGCGCGCGCCTCCAGACCGAGCAGCCACAGGCCGACCGTCCCGTTCAGACGGGAGGAGAGCGCCGCGCCTTTCTGGGCATAGAACAGGGCGTCCCCGGGCCTGTCCGCCCAGTACTCGATGAGGGACTGCAGGCCGTTGACGAGGGCCATCAGCCCGGGGTGTTCCGCGTCCTTGGCGAAGGCGGCAGCGAGCAGGCTCATCGTCCGCGCCTGCTCCCGGTCCTCCATGTCGTTGAAGCCCTTCGCGACGAGGAACGACAGAATGCCGGCCATGAAGTTGAGGTCGCTGAGCTGCGAAGGCCGGTGCTTTCCGGTCTCCAGGTTGAAGATGACCTGGTCCTGGGCGTCCAGCAGGTTGTCCCAGATCGCCGACAGCGGCACCCGCGGGTACTCGACGACCAACTGGGCCACCTGGTCGTGCAGCAGCGGGAGCGTGTTGTCTCCCAGTCGGTCGCGGTCTGCCTGGAGGACGTAGTTCCTCGCACGTCGAACGGCCATTGCGCCGCTCCTTTTCATCTCGCTCAGGTCCATGCCGGGTTCGGCGTGGGATGCAATGGGCGACGTGCCTACCAGGGGAACGAAGTCGGGTGTGGCCCCCTGGGGGACCTCGGTCCACAGGTCGTCGATGGAGTAGCCGAGCATTTCGACGATGGCCGGCCGGAAGACCTTCTGCGGTCGACGACCGTCGTAGAACCAGCCTTCGAAGGTCTTCGGAGCAGGCTCCACGTTCGCCAGGCCGAGCCGATCGGCCGCCTTCTTGTACGGCGGAAGAAACTCGTCGGCGCTCCGGATGCCGAGCTGCTCGAGCTTGAACCGGAAGAACAACATGGTGCCTCCCATCCCATCCGCCTAGCACGTCACTGTCTCGACGGTAGATCGCCGTCCTTTTCAAGTTGCCCCATCCCGACGGTACTTACCGATCCGAGGAGATTCCGAGGAAGGGCCGAGGGAGACCGTCAACTTCCCGTCCAATTCCGAGGGCGGTCAGGGGGTAGAGCCGTCCGGGCGCCGTTGTCACGCTCGTAGCGGCCCTCGCTGAGAGTGTCCAAACGCACACAGCGCCGTGATGTATGCGGGCCCGTGGACTGACCCCCCAAGAGGACGTGATGACGACGACAGCCGTACGGACGCCTCGCGCAGCCACATACCGCCGAGGTGGGGAAGTGATGAGTGAGCACTTCAAGGTTTCCCGCGCCGTCGGCGAACTGCTGCCCCGACGCGAGGACGCATGCCGGGTCGGGATCATGCGCAGGATCGCAGCCGCACGGCTCCGCCACTGCGGCCTCGAGTCCATGACGGACGACGTGATGCTGATCGTTTCAGAGCTGCTGACCAATGCCCTCAAGCACAGCGGCACCACGGAGATCAGCCTGCGCATCGCGGTGGAGGAAGAGACCCTGAGCATCCGGGTCCGAGACGGTATGCCCGGCGCGAGCACCGCGCAGCGCCCCCAGGACATGGCCGAGTCGGGTCGCGGTCTGCTGCTCGTCGAGGCAATCACCGCGCAGTGCGGCGGCGCCTGGGGAACGGCCGACGCCGGCGCGACGACGTGGTGCCGGCTGGCCCTGCCCGAGGCGGTCCCGTCGTGAGCGGCACAGCCACCATGTACTGGCGCCACCCGGTCCCGCAGTGGACGCCGCCGCTCGAAGCCCACGGCTTGGTCGACTTACTCGTCAGGATCCGGGGCTGGCAGCCATACGACGGCGAAACGCTCCTCGACGACGTCGGCGACGCCCTGGACAACGTCTTACCCGCCGCCGACACGGCAGCGGAGCTCGCGGCCCGCCTGCGTGCGCATCTGGTGAGGCTGGTCGACATCGCCGTCTCCTCCGACGCGGTCGACGCGGACGCCACGGTGCGCGCCCAGGTCGACCACGCTCGGCGGCTGCTCAACGAGCGCATACCCGAGGACAGGCAATCCGCCGTAGGGCACTTGCGGCGGCTGGCCTGGACCGTTCACGAACTCGCCGAACTACTCGTAGATCTTCGCTGTCTGAAGGGGACGACATGAGCCCCCGCCCCCTGTCCATTCCTGCCCAATCCAAGAAGGATCACCGTTCAGTGCGCATTCGGCCGACGCCGTCCGTCATCCCGTTCGTTACTCAGCGAGTGGGCGAGGACGCCGCCCCCGACAACCTCATGATCTTGAAGAACCACGGCCGTCTCCGGCTGCACTACCTGGACGAGGAGCCGCAGGACCGGGACCCGCGTGGCGTCCTGTGGGCGCGGTGCTCGTTCAACGCCTACGACGAGAACGGGATGCCGACCGGCAAACCGCTGTGGAAGCTCATGCACCCGTACCGGCAGATGGTCACGATGCAGTCGATGCGCTGCCAGGTCTGCACGCAACCGGCCCGGACGCGGCTGGGGTTCGTGTTCCTCGCCCAGGCGAAGGACGTCGACCCGGAGAAGACGGAGCGGCTCACGAACCAGCCGCCGGTGTGTGCGCGGCACATCCGTACGGCCGCCGCGTTGTGCCCGCACCTGGAGCAGCCCGTGGCACTGCTGACGCAGAGCGCCCCGCTGTACGGCGCTCTGGGCACGATGTACAGCATGTCCGGGGAGGGTGTGAAGGTCGTGGCGCAGCCCGACAGCCCTTTGCCGTACGGGCACCCCCAGATGTCGACCTTCCTGGCGTCGCAGCAGGTCCGCCGGCTGAAGTCCATCCGTGTCCTGGCCATCGATGAGCTGCTGCGGCTGCTGCGCGACGACGCAGCGTAGACCCCTTCTCGGTGGCCCGGGTCCCCGGTTGGGCCGCCGAGAAGGATCAGCCCCGCCCGAGCCGACGCCACACGCTGTGCTGTGGCCTGGGCGTTGCCCTCGGGGGGCCTGTTCTGTCCCTGACCTACTAAGGGTGCACTTCGATGCAGAACGAAACGAGTCCGGCATCAGACATCGACTGGCCGCCCCCGGGCAAGTCTTTGAGGGGAGAAGCACGGAAGCGGATAGCGGCGGCGGTGAAGTCTAAGTACGACGCGGGAGCGTCGATTCGCGCCCTTGCCGCTGAGTCCGGACGGTCCTACGGGCACATACATGGGCTCCTGCGTGAGGCTGGCGCGGACCTCCGGGGCCGTGGACGCATCCGGACGCAGACCAACGCCGGAGGCGGCCGCCGACGCTCGGACAGGCGGGCCCCATCGCGGGTTCCGCGCTCCCAGCGGGCGGAGCTGGCGGCCAAGTTGAAGGCTGAGTACGAGGCGACCAAGCAGACGATCAGCACCCTGGCCACGAGGCACGGACTCGGCTACCCCCTTGTCAGCGCGCTTCTTCACGAAGCCGGCGCGGATATCCGCCTGGGCCCGAATTCGCTGCGTCCGCCCTCCTAGTCCCCTGTCCGGTACCCACTGGACAGGTCAGCAAGAGCACACCAACCGTTGAACGAGAGGAAGAACGATGAGCAGCACAGCGACCATTCCGTTCGGCGCGCGAGCCGCCGCGCCGCCCTGCCTGGTCACCACCTCCATCGCCGGTGTCCGCTGGGACAAGGACCGCCAGATCAACCTCGCCGGTGACGGCGAGCCCTGGCACACGAAGGAGCAGGCCGCTTCGACGACCGACACCAACCAGGACGGCAAGGGCGACGACGTCTCCGACCCGTACTTCGCGCCGGCGTCATGAGCAACGCCGCCCGCCCTGTGCTCGTCGTCGCTGAACAGCTCGACGCGGCGGCCGACATGGTCGTCGATCAGCTCAACCAGCGCGACGTGCCCGTGATGCGTTTCGACGTCGCAGAGTTCCCCCAGCACCTGACCCTGACCGGCGCGCACCTGCCGCAGGAACCGGGCTGGACGGGACTCATCGACGACGGGCGCCGGACGGCGCGGCTTGAGGAGGTGCGGGCCGTCTACTGGAGGCGGCCCGCACGTCCCGTGATCGCCGACTCCGTCCCCGAGCCCTACGCCACCTGGGCACAGAACCAAGCCGACGCCGCGATTCTCAACCTCCTGGCCGCGCTGCCCGGTGTGCCGTGGCTCAACGATCCGCACGCCGACCGTCTGGCCGCCCACAAACCGCAGCAGCTCGTTGCCGCGACCCGGTGCGGGCTGACCGTGCCACGCAGCATCATCACGAACGATCCGGATGCGGCCCGCAGCTTCGCGAAGGCCGTGGCCGGACCGCTGATCTGCAAGCCCATCCTCGGAGGCCGTCTTGACGTCGGCGGCGACAGGCGCCTGATGGTCGCTACGCACCGCGTGGATCCAGCGGACTTCGACGACAGCATCCGCACCACCGCGCACTACCTCCAGGAAGACATTCCGAAGGCGTACGAGGTGCGCCTGGTCGCCGTCGGCGGGAAGGTCTTCGGCGGCAAGCTGATCACCACGAGCGAGGCCGCCGGCACCGACTGGCGGACCGACTACGAGCACATCGAGTACGACACCGTACGCGTTCCCGACAATGTCGCCACGGCCGTGCGCCGGTTCCTCGCCTACTACGGCATCGCGTTCGGCTCCTTCGACTTCGCCGTGACTCCTGCGGGACAGTGGGTGTTCTTCGAGAACAACCCCTGCGGGACCTGGAGCTGGGTCGAGAACCGTACCGGCCTGCCGATCGCTGCGGCACACGCGCAGTACCTGATGGGAGACACCCCATGACCTGGCCCGACAACGGCGCCTCCGCCGCCGCTCGCCAGCAGATGGCCGCCGATCTGGCGGGTGGGCACTGGAACGAATGGATCGATGCCTTCTCCACCACCCCCCGACACGTGTTCGTTCCCCGCTTCTACCAGCAGAACGCAGCGGGAGCCTGGCACCCCGTCACCTGGGGGGACCCCGGCTACCTGGAGGCGGTCTACAGCGACGAAGCGCTGACGACACAGCTCGACGACCACGGCCTCCCCACCAGCTCATCGAGCCAGCCCTCCGTCATGCTGCGCATGCTCGAAGCTCTGGGCGCCGAGGACGGGCACCGAGTGCTCGAGCTGGGCGCCGGCACCGGATACAACGCCGCCCTGCTCGCGCACCGCGTCGGCGCCTCCAACGTGACCAGCATCGACATCGACTACGAGCTGGTCAAAGCCGCCGTCAAGCACCTCGACGCGGTGGGCCTGCGACCAACCGTCGTCGTCGGAGACGGTGCACAGGGCTGGCCAAGCCGCGCGCCGTACGACCGCATCATCGCCACAGTGGGTCTCCACACCATCCCCCAGCAGCTCCTGCAGCAGGCAGCCCCCGGCGCGATCATCGTTGTCCCGCTCGGATACGGCATCGCCCGCATCACCCTCACCGGTCCGGGGCACGGGGTCGGCCGCTTCCTCGACACCCCCGCGTTCTTCATGGCCCGGCGCAGCAGCGGAGCACCACCGCAATTCGACGAGGCTGCCCAGCAGCCCCCGACCGACAGCAGTGTGCCGCCGACGGACCTGCTTGGGCGGCTCAAGTTCCCCGCGTCGATCGCCCTACCCGGCTACAACTCGTGCTCGTGGAAGGACGACGAGGGGAACCTGGAAGCGGTGGGAGTGTGGACACCGGACGGTTCGACCGCCACGGCGCACGCATCCGGTGCCGTACGGCAGTGCGGCCCTCAGCGTCTGTGGGACACGGTCGAACACCTGGCGAAGGTCTTCGAAGGTGATCCGTCCCGCGAAGAGTTCCGGGTGACCATCACACCCAGCAAGCAGACCGTGTCGTACGGAGGCGTGGGCGGGCCAAGCTGGGATCTCCCCGCCTTGCCGTAACGCACCGTCCAGAGCCGGGCCTCGCTCGCCTGCCTTCCCCCGTGGCAGAGGGCGGGGCCCTCTGGCGTGCAACGACTGGTTGAGGATCGCACGGAGTGCTGCGTGTAACAGATCACGGCCGTTGACGTTTGGGCTGTGAAGGGGGTTGACGCTTTACGTCAACCCCGCAGCGACCCGGAGGAACGGTGACTACCGCGACTGCTCCCCTTTCGTCCGAGACCGGCAGGTCACACCTGCAGGAGTCTCTGTTCTCCTGGCTTGACCCGGAGGACGCGCCGCCCCTGGCGGAGACCGACACCCTGGGGGAGTCCGCCGCCGGCGGACTCCTCGAGTCGGCCGTGGCGGAGACCAAGACCCTGGAGGAGCCAGACCTCGAGGGTCCGACCGTCCCGCCCGTCGAGGAGGAAAAGCCGGACCTCTCCCACGTGTGGGTCGTGGCCGCGGAGATCGAGGTCGTTCCGAAGGTTGCGAAGGTGGCCGACTACCGGGGCAGCTTCAAGGCGACCGAGGGACAGCGCATCGACGCGCTCGAGGTCTACTGCAAGGGGTGCCGACGCCCCTACGACGAGGTCACCGGCCGGGACTGCGCCGCGAAGATCGACAACCGGCACTTGATCGGTGGAGACCAGAGCACCCGCGCCAAGCGCAAGGTCCCTGTGCCCCCGAGGAACGCCCGCGTGGTCCCCGGCGGCCGCATCCAGCGCCGCGGTATCGAAGCCTACGTAGGAGGCGTTTCCCGGCCCCCGCGCTGAGCACGCGACACTAACGCCGCCCACTGTCCACTGTGCGCGGCGTGATTACTCAGCGAACCTCCTGGGCGCTCGCGCGTGAAGCCGCCGGCCTGTTTCTCACCGCGTTCGGCCTGCTCGGTGTCCTCGTGGCGTTGGGCGCACTCCACTGGGCGGCCGGACTGTCCGCCGCGGCGGCCGGTCTCCTGGCCGCGGGCATCCTCACGCGTCCGAAGCCCGACGCACCGCACTGGGCCCACGCCGCCCGTGCCGCCGTCTGCATCGCCGGATACGGCGGCCTCACCGGCTGCGCATTCGCCCTCTGCATCCCCCTGGGCTGGATCAGCGTCTCCCTCGCGGTCGTCCTCGTCGGCCTGCGGCTCACCACTCGTGAGCCTGAAGCCGAGGAGGCCGCCTGATGCCCCGCCAGTTCCTCCCCACCCTCCGCGGCCTCCTCGTCCCACGCGCGGCCGCTCCCCCGCCGCCCCCGCCCGTGGAGACAAAGGACCTCCTCATGGGCACCGGTTACGTCTCCATGACGTACGCCGGCGTGACCAACGTCTGGGGCACGCCCGGCCGCGCGGACGGCTGGGACATGGAACGCGTCATCATCGAGGGCTACGAACGGTCCATCTGGACCTTCAAGTCCGTCGAGGCGATCAGCAAGCACGCCAGCACGCTCCCGATCCAGATCGGGCGCGGCGGGGACGAGCGCCGCTTCGAGGAGACCCTCGACGACCACCCGCTGCTGAAGCTGCTCAACAAGAAGGCGAACCCGCTGGAGAGCGGCGATGTCTTCAAGAAGCGGCTGAGCGCCATGCTCCTTCTGTCCAAGAAGGGCGTGTTCGTCGAGAAGACGTACTCGCGCGGTGGCACCCTCGTACGGCTCGACCTGCTGCCCCCGGACCGCGTACAGATCATCCCGGACAACCGGAACGCGGACTACGTCAAGCATTTCGAGTTCACGGACTACAGCGGCCACGTGCGGGAGCTGCTGCCCGAGCACGTCATCTGGATCAGGGACCCGCACCCAGTCGACCCTTTCTGTGGCGTCACGCCCCTCGAAGCCGCGGGCCTCTCCATCGACCTGGACGTCAAGGCACGCACGTACAACATCTCATTTATCGATAATGACGGCAGACCGGGTGGAATCGTAGGTATCGACCTGGACGGCGTGGACGCGCGCGAGGTCGACCGTATCCAGAAGCGCCTGGCCCCCGGAGCGCACAACGCCGGCCAGCTCACCCTCGTAGGCACCGGCCCCGGCGGCGTGACCTACGTCGACACGTCCGCCCGGCCCCGCGAGATGGCCTACGAGACGCTGTCCAGCACCGCCAAGGGCGAGATCCTGGCCGCGTTCGGCGTCCCGGAGAGCATCGTCGGCAACGCCTCGGAACGCACGTACGCGAACGCCGACCGCGAAGAGTGGAACTTCTGGGACCACACGGAACTGCCCCACCTCAACCTGATCGCGTCCGGGTTCGACCCGGACCTCAATGACGAGTGGATCGTCCGCTTCGACACCTCCAGCGTCCAGGCCCTGGAGTTCCCCCGCCGCCAGGCCCGCGAGGAAGCCCGCAAGGAGTTCGAAGCCGGCCTCATCAGCGTCGACGAATACCGCGAGATCGCAGGCCGCCCCGCGTTCGGCGTCCCGCAGTCCCGGGCCCTGTGGATCTCCCCGCAGAAGGCCCCCGTGCCTGCCAACCCGCAGGACGCCGCCGCGCTGGGCCTCGGCCCCGACCCGGCCGCCGGAGGCATCCCCGGTGCAGCTCCTACCGGCGCCTCGCTGCCCGCGGGCACCGCCCCGGAGACGGCGGCCGCCGACGTGGCAGCCGCCCGCGCACTCGGCCCCGTCGCGAGCGCCGTGGCGGACGTCGAGGCCGCCCGAGCCGGCGGACCCCTCGCCCTGCCCGCGGGGACGGCCGCTGACGCCGTCGCCGCAGCCCGTGCCACCGACACCGGCCAGGGCCCCGGCGAGGCCGCCGACGACGTCGCGCGCGCCCGCGCTGCCCTGGAGGAAACTCTCCCCGGTGACGCAGCCGACGACGTCGCGGCCGCCCGCGCGTCCATCGAGACGAAGGCCCTGCCCGACGACGGCGGATACGAGGTCACCGACGACGACTTCGACGCCCTGTCCATGGCAGTGGCCTCGGCCATCACCGCACTCCTGGCACGCCAGGAAGGCGTCATCCTCGCCCGGCTCCGAGCCCCGAAAATCCGCAAGTACTCGCGCTACTGGGAGCCCGACAACGACAACGACGTCCGGTACGTCGACGCCGACCTCGACCAGGACCGCGTCGTCAGCGCCTCCCGCTGGGCCGACGAGACCAGCCGGACCCTGACGCCGATCCTCCAGCAGGCCGCCGTCGCCACCGCCCGCAAGGTCGGCCAGGCCCTCACCGGCACGGACGCGGTTCCCCCGGCCGCGGCCGCGGCCGCCATCGTCACCGCGGCGTACGCCGGCGAGGCCGTGACCGTCTTCCTCGCCGAACTGGCCGAAGTCCTCCGCGACGCCCAGCGCGACGCCGAACACCTCGCGGACCTCGAGGGAGCGGTCACCCGCTTCTACGCCTCCGCGGAACCCGCCCTGATCGCCCGCGTCGCCGAAGCGTGCGCCGTCGCGACCATCAACGGCGCCGCCGACGCCGCCGCCGAGCACGCCGGCCCCGACGTCATCCGGACGTGGGTCACCCGCGGAGACGACCGCGTACGGCCCGCCCACAAGGCCCTGCACGGCAAGACGCTGCCCGTCGGCACCCCTTACACCGTCGACGGGGCCAGCCTCCGCTACCCCGGCGACCCGTTCGCGCCCATCGCTCTCACGATCAACTGCCGCTGCCGCCTGCACTACGCCACCGACAAGGAACCGTCATGAGACGCATCACCGCATTCGTCCGCAGGAACACCAGCGCCCTCCTGTGGGGCGCGTGGGCGGTGTTCTTCGCCGTGTACGAGACCATCGCCCTGGTCAACAAGAAGGACGACGACACGTTGAGCGAGAACACCCGGAAGCTGTTCCGTATCCGCCGCTCGAAGGCGGGCCGGGCCCTGTTCACCGTCGTCCTCGGCGGAGGCGCCGCATGGTTCCTGCTCCACATACTCACCGAGACGATGTAAACGGTCAGCGACGCTTCCCCAGAGTAGGCAAGCCACCCGGTAGCGCTCGGACGCTGTCGTCCTGACCGTGAATGAGCGCGGCCTGGTTATCTGGCCGGTCACGCCATCCTTTATCAGGTGCCTTCACCAGGCTCAGATGTCCTGTCCGCCGGCGGGAACGCTTCCTTCGCGGACGCGGTGCTTCGGGAGGGCTCTCGTAGACGCGCGAATGGCTCTGCGCTCTGGCCCACTCAGCGGGGGACCAACCAATAGGGGTGCCGATCGCTTCCTCGGCCTTCCACCCGCGGTGCAGGCGGCGCTCCAGGTGGCTTCTCGGAACAGCACACCTCGGATCAGCACACCACTGCCCGAAGGTCTTCTCTTCCCCGAACGCACGGATGATCATGGCGCCCCCTGTAACCGCGTCTCCGAGAACGGTACCCACCTCGCACCTCGCGCGGACAGGTGATTGGACGACGCGACGCTAAGCAGTCGCCGCATGCATGGTCCGCGGCATGCTGAATCGCCCCACTGCACAGGCTGAGTCGCAGGACCTGAGTCGCGGTCTCGAGGTCAAGGCCACGCGACGGCCGTGGAACCCTGCCCTGCACCCACGCGACAGCAAGGGCAGGTTCATCGAGACCGGCGGCGTGGTCAGGACCTGGGGCGGCAAGCTCGCCCGGGTCATCCGTGCGCTCCCGCACGACCGCATCCTGGTCCAGGACCAGAGTGGCCCGAACGAGTTCCGCGGGCGCCGGCACACCACAAGTGCCAAGTGGGTCAGCATGGTCGCCCGCCCCGACGGCAGCGCGCCCACCGACGACGAGGACAAGGTCGCCGAGGAGGACGAGAAGCGACGCGTAGACCTGCGGCGCGGCAACGGTGTGGTCCGCGACGACGACGGCGACCCGGACACCCCGGACGACCCTCACGACCAAGACGACAAGGGCCGCCCGATCGGCGACGATGACGGCGACGGCCCGGACGACGATGACGACCAGGACGAGCCCGAGGACGGCCAGCACCCGGTCAACGTCGACGCCCTCCCCAACCAGCAGCACGCGGCCGGAGCCCGGCACAAGGACACTGCCGCAGTCCGTCGCCACTTCACGCAGCTCGCCGAGCAGCCCGGCACGAGCGACGGCATGGCCACCTTCCTGCGGTCGGTGGCGTACGACGACGACCTGCAGACGACCCCGTCCGGCCGGCTCGCGATCCTCCGGGACGAGAGGAACGGCCGCTTCTACCTGACCGCCACCGGCACCGGGCAGCGAGTCGACGCCGCCGGCGACTTCGACACTGCCCAGGACGCCGCGCGGTTCGCCGAGCACCTCGACAAGACCGCGGTCAATGGGCAGATCACCAAGTTCAACCAGCCGTTCGACTTCTCCGACCCGCAGGCCGACGCCGCCGCCCGCGGCTGGCGCTCCACCAAGGGCGAGAACATCCAGGGGGCCATCCAGCGGGCCCGGAAAGAGTTCGACGGCACCACCCGCGCCCCGGCCGCAGCGAAGCCGTCCACCCCCCGCCCGACCGGCGCCAGCACCCCCGAGGCAGGCGGTCAGCGGTTCAGCACGATGCAGGCCGTCCGCGCGCACTGGCAGGTTGGCCTCGAACGCGCACGCAGCCAGGCCCGCGGCAGCGTCCGCATGCAGCGAGCGGCGGAAAACCTCGATGCCCTGATCAACAACGACCGGCTCAAGATCGTCGGTCGCGGACAGTTCGTCGTCGGCCAGGACCACAACGGCGAGTGGTACCTGATCGCCACCGGCCCGGCTGCCAAGGTCCGACACCGCTGGACGTCCCAGCGAGACGCACAGGCGTTCGCCGAGTCGTTCGCGCAGAACCCGCCCACGAGCGACAAGGGCAAGCCGCTGGACCTGTCGGACCCCAAGACGAGCCTTCTGGCCTGGCGTTCCGACGACAACCGGTCCATCCACGAAGTCCTCGAAGCCGCCGCCGTCAAGTTCCAGAGCGAGAACACCGCGACGGACACCGACGATCAGCCCGACCCCCCGCCCGGCACCCACGCGCAGCCCTCGGCCCCGGCCCCGGAAGCCGCCGCGGAGACGCCGCAGACGGCCGCTCTACCGGAGGACGCCGAGCCCGTCGACGGTGTCGACGGCTACCACTACGTCAACGCGGGTGGTGCCCTCACCCTGTACGGACCGGACGGTCAGATCGCCGCTACCAGCGAGCGGGGATACCCGCCGAAGGCAAAGATCCACGGCGTTACAGTGCCCGTCCCGCAGTACCCGAAGCAGGGTGCCGCGGTCATGGCCCATCTTCACCGTGCCGCCCAGAACCCGGACCAGCGCGACCGCATCACCGCTGCCTGGGTGATGAAGCCTGGCAAGAACGGCAAGCCCGCCAAGAGGGTCATGGTCTTCCGCGGCACCATCAAGGGCGACGACCGTGACTACGAGGCAGTCGGCTCGACCCGTGCCATCAAGTGGGCCCCGTCCATGGCGGCGTACTCGACCCAGTCGAACATGACCGAGGCGACCCGGGACGAGCGGATCAGCGAAGTCCTGTCCAAGCTCGCCCGCCAGGGCCGCAACATCCACATCACCGACGAGACCGCGGCGGACAGCCCTGACGCCCCTGGCGGTGCGGTCGATGAGACTGAGGCCCTGCGCAAGACGATCGCCGCGGCGGACGACGCTCGCCTGCAACAGATGAAGAACGAGCGGGAGCTGACCTCCTACCGCTCCCGTTCCGACGCCAACCGCAGGCGAGCGCGGTCGGAAGCCGACATGATCGACGAGGAGCTGAAGCGCCGCCGGAAGGAACGGGACGAAGCCGCCGCCCGGGACGCCACCTCCCTCAGCGACGACGACATCGAGGCCCGCATCGCGGAGTCGAAGCGGGAACTCGGCACGTACGGCAACCGCAGGGGCGAGGACCACAACGACGTTGAGCGGGCCGTCTACAGCGAGCGCCGCCGCCGTTCGCAGGCCCTCGTCGACGACGACACCGACCTGACGACGATGGCCAAGGACGACCTGGCGAAGGCCCGGGAGACCTTCGCCGAACGCGTCCGCATGCACCAGGCAGCAGGCGACGACCACGAGGCCGAGCGCAACATGCGCCAGGCGCTCCAGGCCCGGCACGACGAGATCATGGGCGAGCAGCAACGCCGCCGGGCCGAGCAGATCGCCGACCGGCCGCAGGTCGCGGACCTCACCGACGAAGAACTGTCCGAGGAGTACAACGACCTGGCCCGGCGGGACTTCCGGAAGGCACCGCCGGAAGCCCAGCAGATCCTCGAGGGCCGCTTGGAGGACATCAAGCGGGAGCGGCGCGAGCGGCAGAAGCGGGCCATCACTGACCGGGAGGCCCCCGAGAACCTGAGCGCCGAGGACCTGACCGCCGAGTACATCGAGCTTCGCCGTGCGCCCTCGTCGTACAACGAGACGGACGACGTGAAGGAAGCCCGCCAAGAGCGCATGGCCGCGCTGGTGGCAGAGCAGAACCGCCGCGACACCACGCCGGAGGTGGCACAGCTCCTTGCCCGTGTCGACAACCCGGACGACAACGGTCAGATCCGCATTGACGGCCGTAACGGATACGGGTACGTCGACTTCCGGGCCCAGAGCCACGGGGCCCGGCCGTCGCCACTGGGCTGGACCTGGGGCAAGCACTCCTGGGGCCACGGCGACACGACCTACACGTCCCGGGCGGCCGCCCTGGCGGCCATGGTCCAGGCGTACGACAACGACCCCGACACCCGCGGTGAGCGCACCTGGGGCACCGCACGCCGAGTGTTCGTCCCGAAGATGTTCGTGGAGCTGTACCAGAGCGGCCGCATGAAGGACCGACTCGACGGCGCGAGCCAGGAGCGGCAGTACCTTTACGGCTTGTTCCGGGACCGGTACGGCTGGGACGACGGCGTGAACCCGCTGGACAACCGCAACGTTAAGGGCCGGAACCTGGCGGTCCCCGAGGGTCTCCTCGCTGAGTTCAACCGGGTGACAGAGGAGCTGTCCCGGGACTGGCAGATCCGGGCTACGGACCGCGACGCGGACAGCTCCGACCGATCGAAAGCCAGGTCGCGGCTCAATGCGATCAACCAGGCGTTGCACACGATTGAGGCGCGGCGCCAGCAGGTCCGCAACAATGGCGGGAACGACGACCAGAAGGTCATGTCCCGCGAGGAGGCCGAGGCACAAAGGGCCGCGCTCCGTGAAGCGCTGGGAGGCGACGATGAACATGTTCAGCCCGATGGTTCGGGAGCACTGGACGACGTACCGGCCCAAGGAGTGGGCGGCGATGGCCGATCCGGAGGCGTTCGTGAAGACGAAGGCCAGGGAGATCGAGACGCGGATTCTGGTGGCCGAGGAGGCGCTGGAGAAGACGGTTCCGGAGCCGACGGAGTACGAGGATCAGGTCGGCCGGCACAAGCAGATCAGAGCGGACGCAACGGCGATGGTCCTGGCGGAGCTTCTGCCCGAGCCGGAGCCGGGGGCGGAGAAGGCGCCGGAGCAGACGCCGATGGAGCAGCACCTGCAGGAGATCAGGGACCTGATGTACGACGCGTAGCGCGGTTCCGGCCGGACCCGGCCAACACGCCGAAGACCAACCGGGCGCGTGCGGCCGCGAACGTCGAGGCCATCCGCGTACTCAAGACGCTGGAGGCCGAGAACCGGCCGGCCACCGACGAGGAGAAGCGCACCCTCGCCCGCTGGTCCGGCTGGGGCTCCGTGCCGATCATCTTCGCCAACGAGCCGAACGAGAAGGAGCCCCGCTACCAGCAGGGCGGCACCCGCGAAGGCAAGTTCGAGAAGGACCACGAGCGGTGGTCCGAGTACAGCGACATTCGCAGCGAACTGCAGCGCGTGCTCACCCCCGTGGAGTTCCGGCAGGCGTCCCGCGGCGTGCTGTCCATGCACTACACGCCGCAACCCATCGCCGAAGCGATGTGGGAAGGCCTGCGGTCCTTCGGCTTCGACCGCGGCGACGTCCTCGAGGCCGGTTCCGGCGCGGGCACGTTCTTCGGCGTCGCCCCCGACGGGGCACGCCTCACCGGTGTCGAGCTGGACCCGACCACGGCCCGGATCGCGCAGGCGATCTACCCGCACGCCAACGTCCTCAACGAGTCCTTCGCGGCGACCGACGCCCGGCCGGGCACCTTTGACGCCGCGATCGGCAACGTGCCCTTCGCCCAGATCCCGTTCGATGACAAGCGATACCCCGCGGAGAACCTGCACAACGGCTTCATCACCAAGGAGATCGCCCTCGTCCGGCCCGGCGGCATCACCGCCGTCATCACCTCCCGGCAGACGCTGGACTCCAAGGGCGACAAGGCCCGCCGGAAGATGGCCAAGTACGGCGACCTGATCGGCGCTGTCCGCCTGCCCTCCGGCGTCTTCAACGACGCCGGCACCGGCGTCACCACCGACGTCCTCGTGTTCCGCCGTCGGGAGGACGGCACCGAGCCGGCCGACACGTCATGGCTGGACGCCCCCGAGCGGGATATCAACGGCACGCCGCACCACATCAACGCCTACTTCGACGAGCACCCCGAGCACATCCTCGGCACGCTCACCACCGCATCCACCCAGTACGGGCCGCAGCCGACCGTCAAGGGAGACCCGGCGAAGGCAGCCGAGCAGCTTCGCGCCGCACTCGACGACATCGCCACCAAGGCGAAGGCCGACGGCCGCGGCTACGAGCCGCACCCCGACGGCGACGACCGGCCCCCGGTGCAGCTCCAGACCGCCCGGGAGAAGCACGCCAACGACTGGACCGGCCGCCTCTACGAGGGCGACGACGGCCAGTTCTACCAGCACGTCAACGGCGCCGACCCCGTGCCTCTGGAGCCGGGCGACGGCAAAACCGACCAGCTTCGCAACCTGGTGCAGCTCCGCGACGTCGCGGCCGAGCTGCGGGAGCTGGACCGGAAGAACGACGAGGAGGAGCGCGCCGAGGCTCTGCGCGCCCAGCTCCGTGACTTGCACGCCGCGTACGTCGAGAAGTACGGGCCCCTGTCCAAGCCGGGCCAGCACCGCACCAAGGGCGGGGTACCGACGGCGTGGGGCTACTTCCGGGCCGACCCGGACGCCGCGGCGGTCCTCGCGCTGGAGCGGTGGGACACCAAGACGGGCGAGCCGGTCCTCTCGCGTATCTTCACCGAGCGGGCCGCCGCCCGCCGGCAGCCGCTCTCCGCGACCAGCGACCCGAAGGCGGCCCTGGCCGCGGTCGTCGCCGCCAAGGGCGAGGTGGACCTCGCCGAGGTCGCGCGGCTCCTGGAGGTCGACGAGCCGGAAGCGCTGAAGCGTCTCGGCAACGAGGTCTTCACCGACCCGGAGTCCGGCCGCCTCGAGCTGGCCGGCGCCTACCTCTCCGGGGCCGTCCGCGACAAGCTCGACGCCGCCCGCAAGGCCGCTGAGAAGGACCCGGCGTACGCGGTCAACGTGGCCGCGCTGGAGGCAGTGCAGCCCCCGGACCGCACCATCGGCCAGTTCACCCCGGAGATGGGCGCCCACTGGACCCCGCCGGAGCTGCTGCAGGGCTTCCTCCGCGAGTACCTGGGCGACCGCACGCTCCGCGTCGCGCACGACGACCGGTACGGCTGGATTCTCAACACCGGCCGCGTGCCCGAGGCCAACAACCTCATGTACGGCGTCCCGGCGAACCCGGAGAAGGGGACCCGGGGGAAGAACGCCGTAGAGATCGCCCGCGCGATCCTCGGCTTCGGCTCGCTGACCGTCTACGAGGACGACAAGCGCAAGGAAGTCGACGAGGCGACCTCCCGTCTGATCCGGCAGAAGGCCGACCAGATGCGTGCCGAGTTCGCCAAGTACGCCACGGCGAACGCCGAGCGGCTGAGCGTCCTCACCGACTCGTACAACCGCATCATGAACGGGCACGTCGTCCGTTCGTACGAGGGCATGTCGCCCACGCTCGAGGGCTTCACCCCCGACCGGACCCCGCACGCCTGGCAGCTCTCCGGCGCGGCCCGCATGCAGTTCGAGCGGGGCGTGATCCTCGCCCACGAGGTGGGCCTCGGCAAGACCGGCACGCTCGTCATGGGCACCCAGGCCCTCAAGGCGTCCGGGCAGATCGACAAGCCCATGGCCGTGGTCCCCAACCACCTGGCACGCCAGTGGTACAACGAGGCCCGGTTCCTTTACCCGAACGCCGATGTCCACCTGATCACCTCGGCGGACCTGGCCGGCGACCGCCGCGGCAGCACCCTGGAGTGGCTGCGCGCCAACAAGCCGGACCTGGTCATCTTCACCGAAGAGGCGTTCGGCTCGATCAAGATGAGCCCGGAGGCTCAGGACGAGTACGAGTTCCGGGAGCTGGAGGCGCTGCGCGAGCAGCTTGACCGCCAGTACGAGGACGCCGACAACCCGAACCACCCCTTCATCGTCGCGAAGATCGAGCAGCGCATCGCGACGGTCCAGAAGAACATCAACAAGAACGCCGCCCCGATGCGGCGGCCGGGCGAGACGTACTGGGACGACCTCGGCTTCGACTACTTCGTCGTCGACGAGGCCCACCGGTACAAGGGCGTCGGCTTCCGTTCCAAGGAGGCCGGCGGCGACCCGGCGTCCCTCCGCGGCGTCGACCTGCACCAGAAGACCACCGACCTGCACCGCCGCCGCAAGGGTCGGGCCACGATCACGCTCGCCACCGGCACGCCGCTGTCCAACAGCATCAGCGAGCAGTTCACCATGCTCCAGTTCGCGGCGCCCTGGGTGCTGGACGCGTACAAGGCAGGTGCCCCGGACCTGTGGGCCAACACCTTCGGCCGCAAGACACTGCGCATCGAGAACGCCCCCGACGGCTCCGGCCTCCGCGTCGTGGAGCGGTTCTCCGAGTTCCACAACAAGCGCGCCATGAAGACCATGTGGGGCCTGGTCGCGGACACCAAGCGCGGTGACGACGTCGGTATCCCCCGGCCGAAGGTCAAGGGCGGCGCCCCCAACCTGATCATGGTCGACGCGACGCCCGACCAGAAGAAGCGTCTCAAGGGGCTCGTCGCCCGCGGCCGCGCCATCCACAACGGCGAGGTCGACCGCCACGAGGACAACATGCTCGCGGTGTCCAACGAGGGCACCAGCGTGGCCCTGGACCCGCGGCTCATCGACGCCAACGCCCCGGCCGGCAACAAGCTCAAGGCCGTCGCAGACCGGCACATCGAGCGCTACCACGCCAACAAGGACCGGGTCTATCCGGTCGCCCTCGACAGCCTCACCAACCACGCTGTCCCGGGCGCCCTCCAGATGATCTTCCTGAACGAAGGCGTCCCGGGCGGCAAGAACAAGGGCAACTTCGACGCCTACGCCGAACTGAAGCGGCTCATGGTCGCGGGCGGCATCCCCGAGGACAAGATCGCCTTCGTCCAGGACGCCAAGAAGTCCGGCAAGCCCGAGGACATGACGGAGCTGTTCCGGAAGGCCCGCGAAGGTGAGATCGCGGTCCTGATCGGCTCCAGCGCCGTCGCGGGCACGGGCATGAACGCCCAGGACCGCATGATCTCCCTCTCGCACGTCGACCTCGACTGGGGCGCCGCGCAGATGGAGCAGCGCAACGGCCGCATCCTGCGCTACGGCAACCTGAACCCCGAAGTCGAGATCGACATTTACGCGACCAAGGGCTCCATGGACGGTTGGAAGGCCGGATTCGTCGCCACCAAGGCCGAGGGCCTGGTCGACATCCAGCGGCCCGAGCCGGAGGACGGCGACTCCAGCGACGTCGTCCAGGAGATCGACGGCGCAGAGTTCGACTACGAGACCATGGAAGCCGAGATCGGCGGCAACCCCTACATGAGCCAGCTCATGAAGGCCCGCCGCCGTCTCAAGGACCTGGAGATCGACCAGCACAACGAGGCCGCCGAGCGCGTCCGCCGCGCCGAAGCCCTCGAAGAGCTGCGCGAGGAGTCCCAGGCAACCCGCGACGGCATCCAGCGCCGCGAGCAGGCCCTGCCCCGCATCCAGGAGGCCGGCGACCAGTTCCGCATGACTCTCGGCGGGGCGCCGTACAGCAAGCACTCCGACGCTGGCATGGCTCTGCACCGGGAGATCACCAGCCGCCTCCTCGACCACGACCGTGAGGGCCTGAGCGACTGGCACATCCTCGGCCAGTTCCGCGGCCTCGACTTCGGTGTCCGCACCGAGAAGACGGCGGACGGCAAGCTCGTCGCGCACGTCGGCTTCCCCGACCTGCGGCACTCCGACTTCGAGCGCACGGTGGAGGACCTGAAGAAGAAGGGCTCCGGGGCGGGCATGATCACCCGTCTCGGCAACGCCCTCGATAAGGCCCCCGCGCTCCAGGACTCGGACCGGGCCAAGGTACCGGAGCTGGACGAGCAGATAGCCCTGCTCCAGTCCGCCCACGCGGCCGCGGACCTCACCCCGCAGATCGACCACGCACGGAAGCGGTCGAACCTGCTCGAGGAGATCGTCGCCCGGATCACCGCTCTCGACGCGAAGCCCGAGATCGACCCTGACGAACTCGACAAGAAGAAGCACAAGAAGGAAACCCGCGAGGCCATCTCGAAGGAGCGGCGGGAGGAACGCGAGCCGCTGCAGGCCGCCGTCGACCAGGCCGTCGCCGACCTCGCGAAGTGGGACGAGGAGAACCCGGCGCCGGAGCAGGACGACACCGTCCGCCTCTCCGAGGACGAGGTGCGCGAAGCCCTCGCCCGCCTCCGGCCGGAACCCGTCAAGGCCCCCGAGACCACGGCCCCGGAGACCAACAACGACGACGAGCCGACCGAGGGCACCGACCCCGACGGCGGGGCACCGGACACCGACGAGACGGAGGCCCCGGAAACCGGCGGCACCGGCGACGGAGGAGACGACGAGCCGCCGGCCGACGTCCCGAGCACTGGCGACCTCGGCGACGACGAGGACGACGACCAGGAGGACGCCAACGCCCCGGAGGACGACGGCACGGTGACGCTGTCCCCGGACCAGGTCTCCGCCCAGCTCGACGCCGTACGCCCCGAGGGCTCCAAGGCCCCCTCCTCAATGACCAACGAGGAGATCCGCGACGAGATCGTGGAACTGATGGGCCGCGAGATGGCCAACGGCGGGGAACTGTCCGGCGTCGACCGCACGCGCCTGCAGGTCCTCGAAGCCGAAGAGGCCCGCCGCGCCGGCCGAGCCCCAAAGCGCGAGGAGAACCAGAAGCCGAAGCAGACCAGCGAGGAGCCTGGCGGCCTCTTCGACGTCGACGAGTCGACCACCCGGCAGGCGGACAGCGCCCCGGACGTGAACAACCCGGAGGACCGGCCCGCCGACGCCTTCGGCACGCCGGACATGTTCGCCGACGCGGAAGGCCGCGACACCAGCGGCCTGCGCCCCGCGCGCATGCGCAACGCCGCCGACCTCGAGGCAGGAGATCGGTACACCGACGCCGACGGCCGCACGCACACCGTCGCCGAACCCCCGGTCAAGACTCCCCGGGGCCGGACCCGCATCGTCACCGACGACGGCGAGGAGCGCTTCTACAACGCCGACGCTGAGGTACGCCTGCGGTACCCGGACGAGGAGATCCCGGAGAACGGCACCGACGAGTCCGACGCCCCCAACGCCCCTGACGTCGACGAGTCCGACGCCTCCGACGCCGAGGAGCCGGACGACGCTCCGGAGCTTCCTGACGAGTTCGCAGGGGTCCGGCAGCGCTACAACGGCGAGATGATCCCGGCTTCCGAGGTGGGCCTCGACGACTGGGTGCACGTGGTCTCGGCAGACCCCGTCTACAACGAGCCGGCGCACATGGTGGGCCGCGTCATCGAGATCACGCCCGTGCTCAGCAACGGACAGCGCCGTATCGAGGTAGAGACGCACCTGACGCTCAACGGCAAGGACACCGTCCGCGCCGAGTTCGTCATGATCGACGCATCCGAGCTGGTGGAACGGCTCCCGGAGGGCAACCCGGGGAGAGAGGACTCCTCCGACCTGGAACGCCGGATCAAGGGCGAACGCGGTCGGCATCACGCGTCCAAGGTCCGTGTGCCGGAGGGCTGGCAGGCCGTTGACGGCTCCCAGATTCAGCCCCGTCCTGGCGACCGTTTCCGGATCGTCGCGCGCAAGGGCGGCGGGTCGGGCCCCAACGGGGGCCGCGAGCACATGAACATCACGGTGGCGGGGCCGGCCGAGCGAGAGGGCTACTGGCGCATTGCGAACCAGCCGCTGACCTTCCGGCCGCGCGACATCGTGGCCATCCCTGATGACACCGATGCGCGCCACGAGGACGACGACAACGCACCCGAGACCACCCCGGGTGCCGATGTCGACGAGACCGCGGTCGACGAGCCGGAGAACGCCCCGGACACGGCGACGGACGAGAACTCCGCCGACGACCAGGACGACGACCAGCAAGACGACGACGAGCAGCGCCGCCGCAGAGGGGACGGTGACGGCGGTGACGCCGCCCCAGACGTTTCCCCTGCCGGAGACGGCACCGGCGCCCCCGAGGCCCCGGCCGACGACGAGAACGACAGCGACGACTCCGACGACAAGCCGGACAACGACGACGAGCAGGAGAACGCCGACGACGAGCAGGACCCGGAGGACGAGGAAGACGACCGGAACCGACGCAGGCGCCGCCGCCGTCGCCGCGGTGGCGGTAACGGGGGACCTGGTGGACCTGGTGGGCCGGGCGGCCCTGGCCTGCCGCGCCTGAACCTGCCCAACACCAGCTCACCGAGCCCCAGCGGAGCCGACGGCGGGGACAGGGACGGCCGCGATGGACGCGAACGTGACCGCACCCCTGTCCGGCACCGGGACGTCGACTCCCTTCGCCGAGCCTGGACGAACGGCGACGGCCTCACCCCCGCCGAGGACACCCCTCAGCGACGCGCCGCCCTGGCGCAGGCCGCCGAGCGAGAGGGCCTTGCCCTGTCCCCGGGCGGCGGTCTGGTGACGTGGCCGGAGCCCCAGGACGACGGCACCACCCTGTGGCACTTCGCGCAGGCCCGGAACGGCAACAACCTTCCCGGCCTGTCCCTGGCCACCGACAACCCCGACCCCGAACAGGCTGTCGCACTCGCCGGCCGCTTCGAGGAGATCACCGGCCCCGACGGAGAGCCCTTCGACTGGCACCAGCCGTGGGGACCGAGCACCGTCAGGCAGTGGCGCGACGCGGAAGGCCGCAACCTGCAGCGCGCCCTTCACGCAGCCCGCGACGACTTCCAGGCACAGCGCGCGGCCGCCAACACCGAGCCGGAACGGGAGCCCCTGCCGGACGACCTCACCGACCTGGACGACGACGAGCTGATCAACGCCTGGAGTAACGACCTCAGCCCCGAAGACCAGATGCGCCTCATGGCGGAGATGGACCGGCGGGACGGGTACACCGACCAGCGCGTGCGCAGCGTGCTTCCAGACACCCCGCCCGCCAACGCCGACGAGGCAGAGCAGCGCGCCAAGGCCGTCGACGAGGCCCTCGGCTTCAACAACACCGACGTGCCCAAGCGTCGCCGCACCCGCGAGGAGATCATTCAGGAGGAGTTCGCCCTCTTCGACGAGGCCCGCTACCAGCAGGCCATCGACGCGACGAACGGCTACTTCTACAAGCGGAAGTACAAGTACGCCAGCAACGTCCCCAACGAGCGCGAACTGTTCTCCGGCGGACACTGGTCAAAGTTCGGACGCTGGCGGGAGTACGCCAGCGAGGAGCTGCAGAACTGGTACGACGCCAACGGCGGTCGGATCACCTACAACCAGTTCAAGCAGCAGTACCGCGACAAGGAACGGGTCGACCGGGAGCAGTGGGAGCGGGAGCAGCGCGAGCAGGCGGAAGCCCAGCAGACCGAGGAGACCACCGCCCCGGCACCCGCCGGGGATGCGGACTCGGCAGGAGCACCCGAGACGGCCGCCCCGGCACCCGCCGGGGATGCGGACTCGGCAGGAGCACCCGAGACGGGAGGGCCGGATACCCCGCGCTTCTCCAACGTCAACGAGGTGCGCGAGCGGTGGCGTCGGGGAGAGCTGGACACGCCGAGCCACCCGACGGCGATTCCAGAGCAGCAATTCCACGACGGCTACGCGGACAACCCCACCTTGGAGATGTCCGAGGGCGGACGTCTCGTCATCCTCCACGACCCGGCGAAGGACCCGGGGGCAAGCTGGGACGTCCTCGCCCCGGGGTCGATGGAGACCGTAGCCAGGGCATACAGCCGCGACGACGCCCTCGCGTACGCCCGGGTCCTCGAAAGCGTCCGTGACGCAGACGGCCGTGCTTTCCCGTGGGATGCACCCGACGCCGCTGGACGCGCCCTCACCTTCCGCGGGAAGGACGGTGACACCCTCGGAGAGGCCGTAGCACGGCAGATCACCGAACGCGGCAACGCTGAGGGCCTGAGCCCCCGCTGGCAGGAGCCCGCCCGGCTGTATCTCGACCGGGAAGGCGACCTGGACAGCTACTACGACTCGTGGCGCGCCCAGCAGGAAGCCGACGGTTACACCATCCCCCTCGACGTCAACGACGCCCAGCCCGGCGACGACATCACCACCCTGGGGGTAGGCCACTCCGACCGGCCGGTGACGCAGCGGGGCACGCTCTCGGAGCCTCTGCGTGCCCAGCACATGAACCGCACGGGGACGTGGCCCTTCACAAACGGCACGGACTTCAGCGCGCAACTTGAGCGTCGGGCCGTGGTGACCGATCCGGCGCGGAAGAAGGACCCGACGGGGGAGACACCGTTCAACTCGTTCTACTTCCGGAACACCCCGGACCGGCCGACTGCCTTCCGCCGGCCGCGCCCTGGCGAGGAGGAGCAGAAGCGGGAGAACGGTCGGGCAGAAACGCCGCAGCCAGAGACACCGAACACCGCAGCGCCTGCCGCCCGGCCGGAGCCCGCCCCGGACCAGACCCCTGCCCGGGTGGAGCCCCCCGCGCCCTCCGCACCGGCCGACGAGCCGGAGGGAGAGCCGGAGCCGATCGGCGGCCAGCCCGCGCACTGGGCCCGGGTCAGCGACCTGATGCCCGGCGACATGGTCCGCATGGAAGGACGGACCAGGGGCGGCCGCAAGACCACGCGGTCCGGGTACGTCTTCACCGGCCCCGTGGACGTCGAGGTCACCCGCAACAACCGCACCGAGCGGATGTGGCAGACGTACGTCACGGAGAACCCGGACGGCACCGGCAAGCGCGGTCACGTCTTCACGCCGAAGAACGCCACCGCGGCGCGTGCCCAGGCACCCGACGACGTGGTGCCCGGCTCGCCGGCCAGCGGCGCGCAGAGCGCCGCCCAGACCGGCAACCTGCCCGACGTGGTCCCCTCCGACCGGAACGGCCGCGGCCTCTTCCCGGGCAGCACCATCACGGGCGTTGACGGGCTGCGTACCCGGGAAGGCACCGTCACGAGCGCCACGAGCACCACGGTGTCCGTGCGCTGGGACAACAACGACACCGCCGACGGCCTGTCGCCGAACACCCTCACGGTGACCGGCGGCGACCGCCCCGACGGCTGGACGGCATCCGGCCAGCGCGTCACCCCGCGGCACATCGTCACCGACACCGACGGCGCGCTGCTTGGACCGGTCGATGAGGTCGACGGCGACCGCGTCACCATCACCACTGCCGAAGGCCGGATCACGCGCAGCGCCGGAGACCTCCGCGTCACCGGTGAGGTGCGCGACGACGTCCCCGACACCGACCCGGTGACCGGCATCGACGACCCGACGGCCGCGGACCTCAAGGACGACGACGTCGTGGTCCTGGACCTCGACGGCACGCTCACCACCGTGGCGGTCACCGGCACCAGCCGCGACGGCGACCGCGTCACCATCGACTTCGCCGACACCACCACGGGCGAGATGGGACAGATCAACGTGGACGCCTCCACGGTCCTGCCCCGGGCCCAGGGCGCTGACGGCGCTCCGCCCGAGATCGGCCCGGACGACGCCCCGGAGGCCCCCGAGGACCTGACCGTCCACCAGCCGCCTCAGCGGGTGGAGCCGGTCACCGGCCCGACCGTTGACCCGGAGCTGACCACGGGCGACCGGGACGTCATCGGCGACCACGCCGCCGGGCCGGACGACGACCCCGACGCCCACCAGGCCGCCGTCCGCATCGCCGCAGACCTTCCCGTCACCCCGGACCAGACGTCGGCTCTCGCCGCGCAGCTCCGTGCCTCGGCCGACCCGAGTACCTGGGAAGGCCGTGCCGCACTGCGCGCCGCTGACCACCTCGACCAGTCCGCCGGCGGCGCCCCGCCCGCAGGCCTCAACCGGCCCCGCCCGGCCAACGCCGCGCAGCTCGGTGAAGGCGACACGGTCGCGATGCCGGACGAGCGCCGCGGCGACGCCATCCACGTCTTCCGCGTCATCGACGTGGAAGACGGGCCCGGAGGCGTGCGCAGCTTCCTCCTGGAGGACGAAGACCACCAGTGGCGCCGCCGGGTCGTGCACGGGGCGATGCCCGTGTGGCTGCTCCCCGAGGCACGCCCCGACGCGCCGACCCCGCCCGACCCCGACGACGAGACCCCGACCACTCCCACGGCTCCGGCCGCTCCGACGGCCCGGGTCCGTCCCGGCAGCCTCCGAGTGGGCGACGTCATCGACGCCCCGGTGTCGCGCTCCGGCTACCAGTTCAACGGGCACCGCCGCCTCACCATCATCAGCGCGCCGCAGCGCAACGGCTGGTGGATGCAGCTCACGGGCGTGGACGACGACGGCAACGTGCATGACTTCGGCCTGCACAGCGGGCGCGACGTCAACGTGTACGAGCGGAACCGGCCGACTCCGGCCCTGCCGCCGTCCGGCGGACCGCGGGACCCCAACCCGGCCCCGCAGTCCGACGCCGACCGCATCGTCGCCGACCACCCGCGAACCGTCGCAGCGCGCATCATCGACGCGGCGATTGCGGGCACGGAGCCGCCCGGCGACATCCACACCCTGCGCGAGCAGATCGCCCAGCGCCTCACAGCCGAGGCCCTGCGCGACGCCCGCCAGGCCGCGCGCCAGGAGGCCGCCGACGCCCTCGACGCCGCGGGCATCACCGGCCGGGACCGGGCCGCCGCCCTGCAGGCCCTCAAGCGGGCACGGCAGGACTCCCACACCGCGACGGTGCGCGCCGCCCTGCGCACGATCAACGACCTCGAACCGCTGCCCGACGAGAGCGACGAGGACCTCGCCGCGCGAGCCCGGGACCTCCTCAGCCTCATCCCCGACCAGATCGGAGGCCGCCCCGACCAGCCCGACGCTGACGGCGACGCGGACATCGCCCGCACCGTCGCCGGGCACACCGACGACGCCGTGAACGCGCTCCTGCAGCAGCTCCAGGCCGCAGGCGTGGACCCGGGCGACGCCGACCGCATCGCCCGCACCCTCGCGGGCCAGATGGACGGCTCCCGGCAGGACACCGCTCGCCGCATCGCCCGGCGCGTCAACGCCGTGTCGCCGGAGGCCGGCCGTCAGCCCGGCCTGTTCGCCCGGATCGTGGCCGCCCTAGTCCGCCTCGCCAAGCGGCTCGCCGCACTGGTGCGGGCCGGAGCCCGGAAGATCGCCGAGAAGTGGAGGGGCGCCCGGGAGCGGATGCGCCGCCTGCGGGCCTTCCTCGGCCGTCTGGTCCGGCGCGTGCGGGACTGGCCGGAGTCCCGGCGCCTGACCCGCCTGCACCGTGCGCTCGACCTGCCCGCGGCCGACGGCGAGTCCCTGTCCGCCCGCGTCTCCCACTGGGCCGGTCTGCTGCCCGAGCCGGGACGCTTCGGCCAGTCGCAGCGCCGCGTCTCCTGGTGGAACCCCACCACGTGGGGCCAACTCGCCGCCGGGCGGCTCCCGGGCCGCCGCGACCGCATCCAGTGGTCGCCGGACACGGCCGCCGACGGTGGCCCCGGCCTGACGGCGCTCCGCCACATGGCAGCGCTCCGCGCGGCCGGCAGCGACGTCGACCAGGACGTGACTCGCCGTCTGTCCGACGCCCTCGGCGACGCCTTCGACGGCGACCCCCACGGCACGCTTCAGCGCGCAGACGACTACGTGGTGCTCACCGAACAGCGCCTGGTCAACCTCCAGGCCGCACGCTCCGGCGGCACCATCCCGGATGACGAGGAACTGGAGCTGGAGATCACCGCGGCGCGGGCGGAAGCCTCTGCCGCACGCCGGGAGTGGGCAGACCTGCGGTCGCAGTACGCCGCGGCGGTCCCGGACGCGGTCGCCGCGGCCCTCGCAGAGATCCGCGACATGGGCCCCGAGGGCAACGCCGGCATCATCTTCGGCCCGGACTCCACCCCGGACGCCGAACGGTCCGTACGAGGCGTGCAGCGCCTCATGCCTCGGTCCTGGCTCAACACCCCGGCGGCCCGCCGGGTGACCGCCATGGACGGCGATGAGGGCCGCTACGAGCCCGACGGGCAGCGCCTCACCGTTGCCGACCTCGCCGACGACGGCCTGGGTACCGCCGGGCACGCACTGGCGCAGCACCTCGCCCAGCACCTGGGCGACCTGGACGCCGCGCAGCGGGTGTTCTGGTTCACCCAGACCCACACCGGCCGGCCGGGCGCACGCCGCATGCGCCCCAGCGCCCTTAGCCGTCTCCTGCGCCGCCAGCAGACGCAACCGGACACCGGTGACACCCTCGCCCGATCCGTTCAGTCGATGTTCAACGGCGACTGGTACCTGGACGACGACCTTCGGGCGTTCCTCCTGGGCCTGCTCGCCACACGATGAGGAGGGCATGATGCCGTTCACCGTCACCGGCGCGTTCGATGACGGGGCGACCTACAGCGTGCAGATCACCGGGCGGGTCGACCGCCCGGTGATCGGGTCGCACCGCGCCACCGCCCTGGTGGGCCTGCACCAAGGCGGCCCCGTGTCCCTGTCCCCGACCGGTCCCGTGCGTACCGTTGCCGGGGACGATGAGGCGACCGTGCTCGCCGTGCTGCGCGAGTACACCAGCATCCTCGAGGAGGGGCCCGGCGCACCTCGGCAAGCCCGTGTTCCGGGGTGATCCAGGCACTTGCACAATTGTGCAAGCCGCTATTTCGCGCCGCCGCACTGGGTGAGGGCGCTGATCTTCGCCTCCTTGTGGTCCATGAGTCCCTTGTCGTCAGGGACGGCCCCGAAGTGTTGAGGAGGTGGGACATCAGCCGTGCTTGTCAGCTCCCCGCCCTTCCTGTTCCACCGGTCCCAGGACTGTCCGTCACTGGTCGTGAAGTGCAAGCCCGCGATGCGTCGGGCAATGCCGGTGTACTTGCTAGACGCGTCCGCGCGGGCGTAGACGACCTCCCTGGGCAGGCGCACGGCTGTGCAGGGAGGCACAACGCCCAAGTCGACGTAAGTGACAACGGCTGGGCGGCCAGACGCCTTCTTCCCGTACGACACGAAGATGTATCCGCTCACGGGGTCGAGATTGCGATTTGCGATAACGATCTTGTCGCGCTCAACCCACGCAGTGAACCGCGATGCCTGCGCCTGCTGGCTGTTCTCGTCCTCTTCCCGTGACTGCTTCAGTTGATCATCGGCGACCTGCGCCGACTTGTAGGTTCCCCATGCTGTAATGGCAAGGCTGATAGCCGCTACAAGGGCAGCAAGGACAGCGGTGTGCTTAGCCAGATCGGCCCGCTGATACCAGCGCACCAGCCGACCCGTCTTGCCCACGCTTCGCGAGTACCGAGTCACCGGAGGCATTGGCGGACGAGGTGGAACCTGTCGAACCCGTAACCGCTTCTTTCGCTCTGCCACTTGGCCTCCCCGTTCACTCACCCTGGCTAACGAGGAGAAGGTCTACCACGACACTCGTCGTGGTAGCACGAGACGTAAAGTCCTACGCCCGTCATCCTCCGCCCGTGACCAGATACGGATTCGCCATCAAGGCCCTCCCCAAGGGCGGTAAGCCGTTCGGGGACAAGGAAGACGACGACGAGCAGCCGGAAGGCACCGAGGAGGAGACGCTCGAGGAGGGAGACCCCTCGGCGGCCTTCGAGGAGCTGCCCGAGACGCCCGAGGTCCCCGCGGCGCTACCCGACCCGGCCGCCCCAGCGGAGGACCCTGCGGCCGCGGACCCGGCGGCCGCCGAGCCGCCCCCGGACGACCCCGCCGCGGCACAGCCGCCGCCGGACGGCCAGCCACCGGCCGACATGCCGGAGCCGCCCGCCGACGACGCACGCCCGTGGGCGGGCGACATGTACGACGAGGGCGACGAGACCGACCCGGCTGACTCGTTTTCCGCGTACACCGGCAGCAACGGCGAACAGGCATGGTTGGATCGGGCTCCGGACGGCACACTGACCGGATGGGTCCGCGACGGGACGGGACAGGTGTGGCGCTACACCGACCCGGACGCGTGGGCGGTCGACGTGGACGGCGCGGGCATGACCCGCACGCACAGCCAGGCCGACGAAGTCGCCGCACCGCCCGAGGCCGCCGCACCGCCGGCACCGGGCAACCGTGGCGTACAGGATTCGATGTTCCAGTGAGGGAGCTGACGACGTGGAGTTGAACCGCCAGACCGCTCTGGCGTTGCAGCAGGAGGGCAAGGCCGCCTACGAGGCCGGAGACCCGCACGACTCCAGCCCGTACAACCGGTACGGCAACGCCGACCAGCAGTTCGGCTACCAGTACTGGACCCGCGGTTGGAGCATGGCGCGTTCGGCGGCCGAGGAGCAGGCAGGCGCCAGCGCAGGACGTTAGCCAGACGCGAACGGCACGGTGCCCGGCGGCCCACTGTCCACCGCCGGAGGTTTCCCGCCGTGCCGAGCGCTCCACCCACCAGATCGTCACACCCGAACACCCTGCGAGGCACCAGCCGGGCAATCTACGCCGTCACCGGCGTGGTCGACGAGGTCAACGACCTCATCGTCCCCGGCGCCTTCACCCGCACCCTGGCCACCCGCCGCGTCAAGGCCGTGTGGCACCACGAATGGAAGGACGCCGTCGGCGTCGTCCTGGACGTCGAGGAATGGATGCCCGGCGACCCCAGGTTCGCCGACGTCCCCGACTGGCCGCCCGAAGCCGGCGCCCTGGTCGCCACCGTCGAGTACAACCGGCGCACCAGCAAGGGACGCGACACCTACGAGCAGGTCAAGCAGTGGTACGAGCACGGCGAAGCCGCGTTCTCCATCGGCTACCGCGTGCCCGCCGACGGAGCCACCCGCCGCGCTGACGGCGTCCGCGTCATCCACCGACTCGACCTCTTCGAGGTCAGCCCCGTCCTGCACGGCGCCCACCCCATGACGAGGGCCCTCGAGGTCAAGGCCGCCGCCAACCCCGGCATGGAGTACAAGGCCACCCCGCACGTCGTCGAACTCGACACCGGCAAGGAAGGCGACCGCATCAAGGTCGCCGGACTCGCGGTCAAGGCCGACGACACCGGCCGCGTCCTGCTCATCCAGCGGGCCCTCGACGACGAGGACCCGGCCGCCGGCACCTGGGAGTTCCCCGGCGGGCACCGGGAGAAGGACGAGGACGCGCTCGCCGCGGCGCTCCGGGAGTGGCAGGAAGAGACCGGTGCGGATCTCCCCGGCGTGACGAGCGTCGTCGGCTCCTGGACCGCCCCGAACGGCATCTACCGCGGGTTCGTCGCCGTCGTCCCCGGCGAGTCCTACATACCGCTCAACCGCCCCCACAGCGAGCGTCGCGTGGCCAACCCGGACGACCCGAAGGGCGAGGCCACAGAGGTCACCGCCTGGTGGCCGATCACCGCTCTCCCCGACATGTCCCTGCTCCGGCCGGAGTGCCGAGACACCCCCTGGTCCCTCCTGGCCGGCGCCAGCCTCCCCCAAGCCCCCACCGGCAAGAAGCCCAGCGCCGCGGCGCAGCAGTTCGCCGCCGACGTGATGAACACCTACGCGGCACTCGGCGCACCCGAAGCGAAGTCCGCCCGCGCCGCGGTGGCGGCCGCCCGCGCCGTCCTGCCCCGCATCGAGCACAAGTCCGCCCGCTCCGTGGTCGCCGAGGCCAAGAGCAAGCACATCGCCCACCTGGAGGACCTTGCGATGTCCCCGAACCACCTGCCCGAGTCTCAGGAGCAGTTCCGCGCCCGCCTCTCCGACAGCGTCCGTGACCTCCTCGGACAGGACGGAGAGACGTGGTCGTGCATCGAGGGCACCTACCCGGACCGCGTCATCGTCTCCGTGCACACCGAGGAGCCCGGCGGCCGCAGCGGGCACTACGCCATCCCGTACACGGTGGTGCCCACCGGCGACATCAGCCTCGGCACGCCCCAGCCCGTCGAACTCGCCACCGTCGTACTCCCGGAAGGAACCAGCGCGCAGCGTGCGGCCACCGACGCCGAGGACGTCGACGCGCGCGTGGTGCAGCCCACCGTGGAAGCGCTCACCGACGCGACCGCCCGCGTCAGCTCGACCGGAGCGGGCCCCGAACAGCTCGAGGGCGTACGGGACACGGTGCGCAAGCTGATCACCGCGCTCTCCGCCAAGGGGCTCGACATGGACCACGAGCCGGGCACCACCCCGAAGGAGCCCACACCGTCCGCGGGCGCCCCCGGGGCCGGACCCACCGGCATGGACCTGTGGGACGACAGCACCTTCTACGACGACGAGGACGACGAGGACGAGGTGCCCACCGAGGAGGCACCGCCCCCGGCCGAGGACGCCGTCGATGAGGACACCGACGACACGGAAACGGTTCGGATGGACGAGGACGAGGTGAAGGCCGCCCTCGCGATGATGCAGAGCTGAGTCGCGCGACTCAGCCCCCGCCCACCCGATCGGCCACCCGAGCCGACCGGAAACAAAACAGCAGGTCAACCCCTATTCGCTGCCCGCTCCTGACTACCTGAGCGGGCAGCGCGCGACGTTAACCCCTCCCTCCCCTTTCCATACGGCCTCGCGTTGAGGCTGTCCCGGTGCTGGCCGGGCGGAGCGACGCACGTCAACCGCACCCCAGCATCAGGGAGAGAGCAGTAATGCCCGACAACGCTCGCATCAAGGAACTGCAGAAGCAGCTCCAGGTGAAGGCCGCGGAGGCCGAGGAGATCAGCAAGGGCTTCAAGGTGGAGGACGGCGGCTTCGTCGTCTCCACCGACCAGGCCGCCAAGTTCCGGAAGGTCTCCAGCGAAGCGCAGGAGATCAAGGCGCTCATCGACGCCGAGCAGGGCCTGGTCGACGTCAAGCAGTACCTGGACGCCCCGGAGCAGCCGTCGGCCGCGGCCTCCCACTACGGCAAGACCCCGACCATGGAGGAGAAGTCCCTCGGCGACCTGTTCGTCGAGTCCGACTCCTTCAAGCGCGCGGGCGCCGCCGGCTTCGACGACCGCCCGTACATCCGGGCCTCGATGGAGGGGAAGTCCATCTTCTCCCTGTCCGCGGGCACGGTCACGCACCAGACCCTCGGCAGCGTTCAGAACCTCGGCATCGCCGAGCGGGCCTACCGCAAGTGGCACATCCGGGACCTGTTCCCGAAGTCGTCCACCAAGCAGGCCGTCCTCTACGGCGCCCGGGAGACCGGCTGGACCAACAACGCCCGGCAGGTGAAGGAGCGCTACGCCGCCGACGGGACCAGCCCGGCGACCGGCGCCGAGTCCGACACCTGGGGCCGCGCACCGCGGTCGAAGCTCGCGCTGACGCCGGTGATGTACCCGGTCGCAGAGGTAGCGCACCTGATCGACGCCCACAAGAACATCCTCAGCGACGAGCCTCGACTGAAGACGTTCATCAACGGCCGCATGGTCGAGGGCGTCAAGTACCAGGAGGACTGGGACCTGCTCCACAGCGTCGGCGACGGCCAGTCCCTCACCGGCATCTACAACACCCCCGGCGTCCAGCAGTACACGGGCCTCAACACCGACAAGTACTCGGTGCAGATCCGGCGCGCCATCACCAAGGCGCTGCTCGCCGAGTACGAGCCGACCGGCATCGTCCTGTCCCCGACGATGTGGGAGCACGTCGAGGTCGAAGAGGACGACAACGGCGCGTTCCGCGTCGCCATCGCCGTCGCTATCGGCGCGGAGAAGAAAGTCTGGAGGCTCAACGTCGTCGAAACCACGGCGATGTCGGATGGGGACTTCCTCATCGGCGCGTTCGGTCTCGGCGCGCAGCTCCACGACCGGGAGAACGTCTCCGTCACCGTCTCCAGCGAGAACGCGGACAACTTCGAGAAGGGGCTGATCACCTTCCGCGCGGACGAGCGCCTGGCGCTCGAGGTCCCGCGGCCGGAGTCGTTCGTCATCGGCACCTGGACCACGCCGACCACGGTCTGATCCAGACGCGGGTGAGGGGGTGCGCCCGACCGTGGGCGCGCCCCCTCCACGTACCACCATCACGACGACGGAGGACGCCGGTGATCGAGAAACAACCCCTTGGCCTCGCGGACGAGCTGAACGCGCTCGCCAACGCCCCCGCCCCCCACCGGGGCCCCCAGTGCAGCGTCGGCACCTTCCTGGCCACCGCGGACGAAGACGTTGCTACCTCCCTCCGCGCGGCGCTGGACAGCAAGCGCATCACGGCGAAGGCCATCGCCGACACCCTCAGCCGGTACGGCCCGGACGTCACGGCGTACACCGTGGCCCGGCACCGGCGCCGCGGGCAGTCCAACGGATGCCGGTGCGAGCGATGAGCCTCACCAACGACCTGCAGGCGCTCCTCGACCCGGCCAGCCAGGAGCAGAGCCAGGCCCCGCAAGCCCAGCGCCCCCAGCCGGCCGCTCCCCGCGGCTGGGAGTCCGGCGTGCGGTACGAGCCGAACGGCACGATGGTCGTCACCACCCCGCCCGCCGAGACGCAGCCCGGAGGCGAAGAGGACTGGCGGGCGCGCGTGGAAGAGATGGGGCTCGCCATCCCCGACGGGTTCCGTGTCCGCCTCGTGGAGGCCAAGCACGACCCCGCCGCCTGGCACCGCGACCAGCAGGGCGACGACGCCGTGACCCGGGCCGTGTGGCGCTGCCGCTACGTCATCGAACCGGCCGCACCCGCATGGCTGTCCGCCGGCGACATCGACGCCCTCGTACGCGACGCGATGCGCCGCCGCCGCAAAGCCCGCCCGACCGTCGACACCGCGGACCGCTCGCTGGTCGTCGTGTACGCGGACGCCCAGGCCGGCAAGGTCGGCAGGGACGGTGGAACGCCTGAGCTGGTCGCGCGGGTCGCCGAGCGGTTCGACAGGCTCGACGACCACATACGCGACCTCAAGGCCATCGGCCGCGCTCCCACGGCCGCGTACTGGATGGACGCCGGTGACTGCGTCGAGAACTACGAGAACACCGCGCAGCAGGCGTACACCAACGACCTGACCATGACGGAGATGATCCGCGTGCACAGGCGGATCACCTTCGAGGGCCTGGACCGGCTCGCCGGGCGGTTCGGCCGCGTTGTCGCCGCGACGTGCGGCTCCAACCACGGCCGGGTGCGGCGCGGCCGCGAAGCCGTCGGCCCGCCCAGTGACGACTGGGGCATTGAGGTCCTGTCGCAGATCGCCGACGCCTACGCCCGCAACACGGACGCCTACGGGCACGTCAGCTTCGCCATGCCCGAGCGGTGGCGGGAGTCCGTCTCCCTGGATGTCTCTGGCACCATCGTGGGCCTGTCGCACGGGCACCAGTACCCGCGGCCGGACAAGGCCGTCGACTGGTGGCGCGGCCAGACGTTCGGCCGACAGCCGATCGCCGACGCGGATGTCCTGATCACCGGGCACTTCCATCACTTCAGGGCCCAGCAGGTGGGCAACGGCCGTCTGTGGATTCAGGCGCCCACCCTCGACAACGGGTCCGACTGGTACACCGCCCGCAGCGGCGAAGTGTCCGCCGCCGGCCTCCTCGTCTTCAGTGTCGGCCCGAACGGCTGGGACGACCTCCGGCTCCTGTAGGGAACGCCAACTGCCCGAGGGGGCCATGATCGTTCTTGCACAATTGTGCAACTGCCCCGATTCGTAGCGCGCGACCGTAGCCACCCCTGTGCCCCATCCTTCCGCGGCCACCACATACGGAAGCACCGGAAGGAAACCATGGGCCTCTACCGAGAGAACGGCGAGCGGATCACGAGGGCCGCGTTCCCCGCGGCCGCCGTCACCGACCCGCCTCAGCGCATCACCGAGAACGTCTACCAGACCGAGCCGTACGGCCGCGGTGACGGCCGCCCGGAGGGGTCCCGCCGCCACCTGCTCTACGAGGCCGGCGACGTCGTCCCGAAGTCCGTGATCGACCGCCTGTTCACCCCGGCGACCATCACTGCCATCACGCCGGCCGCCGGCCCGGCGGCAGGCGGCACCATCGTCGCCATCACGGGCACCCACCTCGACGGCGTCTCCGCGGTGACCTTCGGCGCCACCGCCGGGACCGACCTCAAGGTCATCTCCGCGACCGAGCTGCGCGTCAAGACGCCCGTGGGTGAGGCCGGAGCGGTCGACGTCGTCCTCGCCGACGACACCGGCAACGTCACCACCGCCGACGGCTTCACCTACACCGCCTGACCCGAAACGGCGGAACGGCCCCGGCTCGGGGGATTCGGGGCCGCCCCGCCGTCACCGTCCGTACGTGCCACGGCAGGACGCGACACAAGCGCAGCCCCTTGTGCAGGGTGCGCGCCGACCGGACCACCAGCGCAGAGGGAGCCACCATGGCCACCACCACCCGAACCCGTAAGACCGCCGCGAAGACCGCGGCCGCCGCCGACGTCCCCGTCGTCGAGACCGAGGACAGCACCACCGCGGCGACCGAGGGCGACCCGGGCCCCGAGGACAGCACCGAGGCGGCCGACGCCGACGCGGGCCCGAAGGCGCCCGACGCCGCGCCGCTGGAGCCGCCGACGAACACCGTCCACGCGGCTCCCGACGGTCCAGCCGAGCCCGGCTACGTCTCCCCGACCGAGGTCATCCCCGACAACATCGCCGAGGTCATCCTCGACGACGCGACCAAGAAGCCCCCGGCGGACGTGGCCGCGGTCTTCCAGCCTGTCACCCCGTATGGCTCCTCCCTCGTGTGCACCGTGCGCCTGGTCGAGCGGACCTTCATCGGGCCGCATGCCAGCCCGGTCGAGCGACTGCTGCAGCCCAAGGGCGCCCACGTCTCCGAGAGTGTCGCCGCCCGCATCCGCGAGCGCCTGGAAGCCCAGGCCGCCGCGACCGACGAGAAGTAAGGAGGCCCGGGGTGTCGGTCTACGACTACGAGCCCATGTACGGCGGGGCGCAGTACGACCCCGAACCGGCCGGCGGACAGGTGACCAGTCTCGTCCTCTACGACGGCCCGGAGCGCACCACCGAAGTTGCCGCGGCAGGGCCGGGCACTCGGCTGCGCGCCGGGACGTACCGATTTGCGCTGCCGGACGTGCCGCCCGGCCGCTACTGGGCCACCGTCACCTTCACCCCGAGCAACGGCGCCCAGCCCGTCAAGGATCAGTCCGTGAGGCTGGACCTGCCCCTCGGGCTGGGCCTCGTCACGTCCCCGGAAGCCGTCGCCGATGACCTCGGCGTCCCTCTCCCCCTCACCCCCGCCCAGCGCGACGACCTCAGCACCGCGATCCGCAGGGCGCAATCCGACGTCGAGGGCTACCTTGGGCAGTCCCTCGTGCCGAAGGTCGTCACCCACACCGCGGTCAGGCCCTACGGGACCGACCTGAACAACCCCGAGTCCTGGCCTGTTGCCAGCGACGACTGGGTCGAGGTCTCCGCCTACCGGGACCGCGGGGACGGCACGTACGACGTTGACTTCCTTGTCGGCCTGAACGGCGCCGCCGAACAGCCCGTCGTCCGCTATGTCACTGCCCACGCGGCCGAGTCCGAGCGCAACCGGCCGGGCGGCGTCGGCGCGGAGGGCCGCCGAGTCTCCTCCGTCAGCGCCGAGGGCCAGTCCATCTCGTACGAGTCGGCTCCCGCCGCCGGACAGGCAGGCGCTCTGCCGACCATCGACACCCTGTCCCGGCTGAAACGCCGGCTGTGGCAACCGGTCGGCCCTCCCCCGCGCCCCCCGTGGCCGTACTCCTCGACCCGCTACCGCAGCGGCCGCTGATGAAGGGAGCTGTCAGCCGTGGCCGTCGTACTGCCGAACGCGATGCTGACCGTGTATGTGCTCGAGCACCCTTGGACGCGCGACGCCAACGGCGTGCCCGTGCCGCCGAACCCGAACCAGAAGCCGGCCCCGCGCGGCACCTGGCCCGGGTCGGTGCTCGAGCAGCCCGACGGGCCATGGTCTGTGCGGCTCGACCCCCGCGCGTGGCCAGTCAGGGAGGGAGACACCGTCTCCGACGAGACCGGCCGCTCGTGGACGCTGACGAGCGCCCGCAATCACGCGGTGCCCGGCTGCGCGGCCGCCGACTACGTTCAGGCCACTGCCACCCTCAACCCGCCCGAGGTTCCCTGATGGCCAAGTTCACGCCCGCCCCGGGCCTCGAGGAGCAGCTCGCCGCCCTGCTGGCCCCCGCCGTGCACCGCATCGCCCAGCGGGTCGAGATCGAGGCCAAGCGCCTGGCCCCGCCCACGAAACGGTGGGTGACGGTGGGCGACGACAAGGTCCGCCCCACACACGTGACCGCGCAGGGCCAGGTAGTGCCGGGGAACCTGCGCTTCGAGCTGAACTCGATGCGGTGGGACATGGAACACCGCGGCGTCGGCCCGCACACCTACATGACGGAGCCCCGGGACCGCAGCTCCCGGGCGATCGCCAACCTCAAGAACTGCCGGTGCAGCATGCACACAGACCCGGCCGGCATCTCCCGGCACATCAACACGGGGCAGCCCGTCGTCGCGGGGAAGAAGGTCACGGTCACCGTGTCCGTGACCGCGCCCCTGGTCGTCGAGGCCGAAGTGGGCACCGTCTACCCGGGCAACCTGGTGGCCGACGGGACCTTCTTCATGTCCCGGGCGGCCGCCATCGTCGCCGCCCGCCGCTGACCCTCGTCAGTCGTCCCAGTAGCCGGGGTCGGCGGCACCCCAGCCCCGCCCCGGCCCCGTGACGTCGTCGAAGGACCGACCGTACGTGCACGCCGTGCGCGCATCGAGATAGTCCCGGGACTCGGTCGACGCATCCTCCACACCTGCGTTCCGCAGCCGGGACAGAGCGCACCGTTCCATCGCCGCCTCGTACTCCGGCCCTTCGGAAGGCCGTTCCGTCGGCTCCGGCTTCGCATCGCTGCCGCAGGCGCCCACCAGACCCAGCACTCCGACGGCGGCCGCGGCCACCCAGACACCTCGCATCTTCATGCATCCCCCCACAGGACCCTTGATCTGCAGACGAAGGCTATCGCCCCCGCTGCTCGTGCGCGCGACACAAGGCCTCGGCGTGCGCACCATGCCCGCCATGGCTACGAACACGACCCCCAAGAAGACCGCTGACACCGCGGCGGCGTCTGCCGAGGCCGTCACCGAGACCGCCGAGGCCCGCCCCGAGCGCACCACCCGCCGCACGCCGACCGTTGTTGGGCCGCCGCTCGGCGAAGGACAGAAGCCGGTCACCGTCACGCTGTCGCACCACCTGAGCATCGACAGGACCGACTACCTGCCCGGCGCCCAGATCACGGTGTCCCCGGACTACGCCCGCCGCCTGCGCGGTCAGGGCTTCACCGCCCGCACCTGATGGCCGACCTGGACCTGGCGGACGCCGACCCGGTGTCCGTCCTCCTTCCCTGGCTGCAGCACAGCGCCCAGGCCGCCGACGCCCTCGGCGGCCCTGGACGCGTGTCCGGCATCGCCGAGGCGCCTTGGCCCCACCTCGTCATCGGGCACGGCCCCGGCGGGGACCTGCGCGACCTCCGGTGGGCCACCGAGCCCGAGGTGACTCTCGAGGTACTCGGCGACCCGGGCGGCTGGCCCGGGAAGGCAGAACTGCGGCGCATCCTCGTCCGCTGCGCCCAGGCCGCACAGGGCATCGTCGAGGCCCCGCACACGCCCGGCCGGCCGGTCATCAACGGGGTGAAACCGTCCGGTCTCCTGATCTGGCAGCCGTACGTCGACGGTCAGCCCCGATGGGTCATGAACCTCGCGGTGACGCTCCACCCGTGACGACGCGACGTTAACCACTCCGGCTCTCCAAGGTGTCCGCGCCCTAGCACCGGACACCTTGGAGACCCCGACATGGCAGGCGAGAGCGCCAACAACAACGAGATCGTCATTCCGTCGATCACCCGGATCTACCTGGCTCCCGTGGGCACGACTGCCCCCGCCGACGCCACTTCCCCGATGCCCGAAGGACTGCGGAACGTCGGGCTGACCACCGAGGACAGCCTCAAGTTCAACTCGGAACCGAACTTCGAGCAGGTCCGCAGCGCGCAGTCCTCCTACCCGACCCGCACCTTCCAGACGCAGGACGCGGCGACCATCGAGGTCGACCTGCAGCAGTGGTCCGGACCGAACTTTCAGGCGGTCTACGGCGGCGGCTCCATCACCGAAATCACCGTGGCCGGCACCCCCGAGGTGAAGCACTACAAGTTCACCCCGCCGCGTATCGGCTCCCGCACCGAGGTGATGGCCGTCATCGAGGTCATCGACGGCGGCAAGCACTACCGGTACGTCATTCCCCGCTGCATGCAGATGGAGGGCGTGTCCAAGGACCTCGCGAAGACCAAGGAGGCCGTGCTGCCTCTGCGGCTCGCGGTCCAGGGCGGCGACGACCTGGACGCCTGGTACCTGATCACCGACGACCCCGCGTTCTCCCTCGCGGCGTGACCCCTCGCGGCAGCGCGCGACACAAGCCCGCACGGCTTGTCACTGTCCGCGCGCTGCCGCACCACAGCGACCCAGCTACGCACACACGAGAGGTCACACCCATGTCGTTCGTCATCGACCTGGACGCCGAGCGCCGCGAGGTTCAGTACCCCAACGGCATTCCCGTCCGGTTCAGCGGTGAACAGTTCATCTTCCCGGCGGAGCTCCCGGCGGAAGTCCTCGACCCGATCCTGTCGGACGAGCTGGACCTGGTCGGTCTCCTCGGCGACGTCATCGAGTCCGCCGAGGGCGACGCCGGCGTCAAGGAAGTCGTCAACGCCCTGTTCCGGCGGCCGTCCCTGCCGCGGAAGTTCCTCGCAGCGGTCCGGCAGTCCTACGAGATCCTCCTGGGCGACCAGTACAAGGACTTCCTCGCGGCTCGCCCGTCCATCGGCGACTACGTCCGCCTGACGACCGGCCTGGCCAAGGTCTACGGGGTGGAACTGGGAAAGCTGTTCAGGTCTGCCGACTCCTCCGAGAACGCTTCGGAGACGTCGAGTCAGACCTCTCCCGCTTCCACCACGGACTCGACGCCCGAGGCGTCTGGCTCCGCCCCGGACAGCCCGGATTCATCGGACTCCGCCGGCTGATCTCCTACATCGACGGTCTGCCCGAGGACGCCCGCGTCCGCTCCGCCCCCACCGGCGGCTGGACCCGGGTCCTGGAAATGCTGGCGCTGATCGTCGAGGAGATCGGGCTCCTGGCCGCGGACAAGCGCCGCGAGGAGCCGTTCACCGTCATCCGCCCGTCGCGCTCCGCCGCCGCTGTGCGCCGCCGCCCCAGCTACACGCCACGGCCGCAGCAGCCCGCCCCGGAGCCGCCGGCGCCCCGCATGACCGGCCACAGGCAAATGCTCATGGCGGCCGTGCAGAGAGGAATGGTCCGTAGTGGGTGAGGGCCTGCAGGCCGGTCGCCTCGACGTGCCGGTCGTCGCGAACCTGGCGGGCTTCGCGGAGAAGCTGCGCACGCAAGTCGAGGCGGCCGCCGAGGGCCTGGCCGCCAAGGTCTCCGTCGAGATCGAGAAGAAGGGCCTTCGGCGGCGCCTCAAGGAAGTCGTCAAGGAGGCGTCCAAGGGCGTCACCGCGAAGATCCGCGTCGAGATCGACGAAGACCGCTTCCACACCGCCCTGGACGGCATCCGCCGCCGCATCGACGACCTCGACGTCACCCTTCCCGTCCGCCCGGACGGCGACAACGACGACGGCTCGTCCGGCGGATTCCTCGCACGCCTCCGCGGGCTCATCTCCGGTGCGCAGGGCGAAGCCGACCGGAACCCGGTCAACGTCCCGGTCCGGATGAGCCTGCCCGGCCGCCGCGGCCGCCGGGGCACCCTGCGGATGCTCGGCATCGGCTCGATCATCGCCCTCCTCGAGCCGGCCGTCGCCCTCATCGGCCAGTACGGCGCAGGGCTCACCGCCCTGGTGTCCGCGGCAGCGCCAGCGGTCGGCGTGCTGGGCGCGATACCCGGCCTGATCACCGCGGCGGGCACCGCAGCGATCGGCACCAAAGTCGCGTTCTCCGGATTCGGGGACGCGCTCAAGGAGCAGCTCAAGGTCCAGGAGCAGCTCGCCGCCGGCCAGAAGCTCACCAAGGCCCAGCAGGAGCAGCTCGCCGGGTCCATGGACAAGCTGTCGTCGTCGGCGCGCAAGACCGTGACCACCGTGTCGTCTCTGGCCGGGGCCTGGCGCGGCATGAAGAAGTCCGTCCAGGAACGGTTCTTCTCCCGCATCGCCGACGACGTCAAGCCCCTGTCGAACGCGGTCCTGCCGCTACTCAAGGACGCGCTGGGCGACAACGCCGACCAGATGGGCAAGCTCGCCGAGCGCGGCGCCACGTTCATGAAGTCGGGCATCTTCCGCCGGGACTTCAAGAGCATCGCGGCGACGAACTCGACGGTCGTCGGCCACCTGACCGACAGCCTCGCCAACCTCGGCCGCGGCACGCTGGACTTCCTCGTCGCCTCGGGCCCGTTCACCGAGCGCGTGTCCGCCGCCGGGGAGCGGATGACACGGTGGTTCCGCGCGTCGGTCCAGGCCGGGCGCGAAACCGGGAGCCTCGCCCGGTTCCTCGACCACGCGGCGGACAAGGCCGGGCAGCTCGGCCGGACCACCGGCAGCCTCATCAAGGGGCTCGGCGGTGTCGGCCGCGCCGCGATGGACACCGGCAACGCCCTGCTCAACGGCCTCGAAGGCAGCATGAAGCGCTTCGAGCGCTGGGCCAACTCCGGTGTCGGGCAGCGGGCCATGGAACAGTTCTTCTCCGACGCCGCGCCCGCGATTCACGAGGTGAACCTCCTGTTCGGGGACCTCATGCGGGGGCTCGGCCGGTCGATGAAGGACGGCGGCGTCACCGACCTGGTGCGGCAGATCCGCACCGAACTGATGCCCGCCCTCGGCACGTTCTTCAGTGCGCTCGGCGAGTCCGTCGGCCCGGCGGTCATCTCGGTTATCTCGAACCTCGCCGAAGCGATCGGGAACGTGTCGGCAGCCGGCTCCGGGCTGGGGATTCTCCTGGTGGCCTTCGGCGGCCTCCTGGACATCTTCAACACGCTGATGAACGTGGTCCCCGGCGCGAACACCGCCCTCGCCGTGTTCCTCGGCTCGGTGCTCATGCTGAAGGTCGTCAGCGCCGTCGCGCGCGGTGTGCAGGGCCTGGCCACCTCGGTCCGCAACGTCGGAACAGTCTCGACCACCGCGGCGGACGGAGCCCGGACCCAGACCACGGTGTGGCAGCGCATGGGAACGGCCTACCGCACGGCGGCAGGAGACGGCCGGCGCCTGTCCGGCGCGATGGGCGCCGTCCGCGTCGCGGCCGGGGGCGTACGCACCGCCGTCGGCGGCATCACCTCCGCCCTCGGCGGCCCGCTCGGTGTCGCGCTCGCCGGCGTCACCATCGGTCTCGGGCTCTACGCGGCCAGCCAGGAGAAAGCCGCCCGCGCCGCCCAGGCCCACAAGGAGCGCGTGCAGTCCCTCACCGACGCGCTGACCGCCTCCGGCGGCGCCATCGACGCAAACGTGCGCGCACAGGCCGCGCAGCTCCTGCAGGACACGGAGCTGGCCAACGGCAAGGGCAAGCTCGTCGACGTGATGCGCAAGGCCGGCATCAACCTGGGCGACCTCACGGACGCCTACCTGGGGCAGGGCGTGACCCTGGAGAAGCTGCAGAAGGACCTGCAGGAGACCGCCGACGCCCACCAGGTGTGGGTGACCACCGCGCAGGGCGCTGCACAGTCCTGGGACGACGAAGGACTCGCTGCGAACCGTGCGGCCAAGGCCTTGGGCACCGTGAAGGGCGAGCTGGAGGAGAGCCAGAAGAAGCACAAGGAACTCGCCGACGCCGTCAACAGCAGCGGCACCACGGGCTCCACCGCGTACGACCGGCTGTCGGTCGCCGTCCAGGCGTTCGGAGACAAGACCAAGGCCGCAGACGAACGCGTCGATGCCCTCAAGCGGGCTCTGGACGCCCTCAACGGCAACACACAGTCGTTGCACGACGCTCAGGCCCAGCTCAACGCGGTCATGCTGCAGATCGACGACACCATGGGCTCGAACATCGCGAAGGCCGACGGCTGGGGCAAGGCCCTCATCGGCGCCGACGGGCTGGTCAACACCACGACCAAGAACGGGCAGACCCTCAACACGCAGCTCGGGGAGCTGCGCGACAACATGCTCAACGTGGCGACCCGGGCGCAGGAGGCCGCCGAGCAGGGCCTCATGCCCATGTCGGAGGCGATGGACGTCAGCCGCGGCGCCATGGAGTCGACCCGGGCGAAGGCGATCGAACTCGCGACGGGTCTCGGCATCCCCAAGGGCGAGGCGGAAAAGCTCGCGAACCAGCTCGGACTGGTCCCGTCGACCGTGACGACCCTGATGTCGACGGTCGGCGTGCCGGAGGCGACCGCCGAATTCATGGCGCTGCAGGGGCAGCTCGACGGCCTCAAGCCGGGGGCGTCCATCCAGATCAAGGCGCCCACCATCGAGGCCCGCGCATCGCTGGAGGCCCTCGGGTTCACGATCCAGCGCATCCCGGGCAGCAAGAACGTGGTGGTCACGGCTCCCACGGGCGGCGCCCGGGTCAACATCAGCTCCCTGGCCGCCGACATCGCGGCCGCGCCGGACAAGAAGAAGGTGACCGTCGAGGCGATCATCAAGCAGGCGGCCGGGGACCTGAAGAGTGTGCAGACCCAGGTAGCCGGCATGAAGGGCAAGTCGATCGAGGTCAAGGCCCCGACGAAGACGGCCCAGCAGGCACTCAAGGACCTCGGCTACAAGATCGAGAACGTCGACAAGGGCGGCAAGAAGGTCAAGATCACCGCCCCGACCGGGGAGCCGCTGGCCAACGTCCAGCGCATCCAGAGCGCCATCAACGGGCTCACCGGCAAGACCGTGCACGTCACCGTCCAGTACAGCGAGGCCGGGAAGCCGTCGGTGGTGCGCACCCACGCCGACGGCGGCATTGTCACGTACGCCAACGGCGGCATCCGCGCGGCCGCGAACCGGATCAAGGCGTTCGCGGCCGGCGCCGAGCGGCACATCGCCCAGATCGGCAGGCCGGGTGAGATCCGTGTGTGGAACGAGCCGGAAACGCAGGGAGAGGCGTATATCCCCCTAAGCCCGGCAAAGCGCAAGCGTTCCGAGGCGATCCTCGAACGCGTTGCCCAGATGTTCGGCGGGCAAGTCGTGTACTTCGCCGAGGGCGCCCTGCGGCAGTACGCCTCCGGTGGTGTGCGCAGTACCGCCGCGCGGGGTGCGACCCGCCGCGTTGCCACCGCTCCCGCTACCGCTCCGGCCCTCGTCGGCGGCGACCTGAACCTCAACCTGACCAGTGAACCGATGACGCCCGGAGAGGCCCTGAACGACGCCATGTTCGAGCTGCGTCGCATGCGAATGGGGAGTACCTATGCCTGAGATGGTGGATGGCGACTGGAACCTCGGCTACTCGGCCACCAAGCTGCACCCCGGTGCCGACCTGCTGTTCGGCCGTCAGCCGTCCGGGATCTACTGCCTGTCCGAGCCCGAGGTGTCGTTCAGCGACGCCGACAAGGGCGACGGGGACCTGCCGGGCGAGGACGGCATCCGTATGGGGCGCGACTACCAGCGCAGCGCGACCGTGACGTTCGAGCTGGGCGTGGACGGCGTTGACCGGGCGGTCGACGGGCACGGTGATGACCGGCCGTGGGCGGGCGGTTCCCTGATCGGTGTCTGGCCCTACGCGACCCGGCCGCCGGGCCTGCCCGGGGGCGGGAGCAGCGCCCCCACGGTCCGGGAGCCGTACCGGTGGTCAGCCGACGGCGTCGACATGCTCCGGCAGGCGTGGCGGGCCGACTCCGTGCGCGACCGGGCCGGGGGCGTGGCGTGGCTGCGGCACACAACGGTGGGCGGCCGCACCCGCATGCTCTACGGCCGTCCCCGGAAGTTCGCCGTCGGCCACTCCCGTCTCACTCGCCAGGGGTACACGCCCGTCGTCTGCGACTTCGTGAGCATCGACGACCGGTTCTACGACGCCACGGAGTCCGCCCAGGACCTGTGGGGCCTGCGCTGGGTGGGCGTGCCGGGGCGGCCCGGGCGGCCCGCCGACGCCGGCCCCGGGGTGACCGACTCGAAGACGACGGCCGTCATCAAGCAGAAGGGCAGGGTGGCCACCCACCCGTACGTCCGCGTGTACGGGCCGTGCAAGAACCCGAAGGTGACCCTGGTCGGTGTCTGGGAGGTCCAACTGTCGCTGGAACTCAAGAGCACCAGCGAGTACGTGCAGATCGACCCGCGGCCGTTCGCGCGGTCCGTCATGCACTACAAGAGCGGGTCGTCCAGCTCCGTGGCGGACAAGCTGACCCGGAGCAGCCCCCGGCTGGCGGAGATGGTCATCCCGCCGGGCCAGTGGACGGCCAAGCTGGCGTACACGAATGCCGCGGTGACCACCACGACCGGGCCGCGGGTGGAGATCCGGTGGCGCGACGCCTACACCTGGTGGTGACGGGGCGACGGTAGGCGCCCCGGCCGTTCACGCTGCTCCCTCCCGTAACGGAGAAGGAGTACAGCGATGGCGTGGGACGGCATTCCCTGGTTCGTAGAAGGCACCGCGGCGTCCGAGGAGACGCTGCGGCTGATAGTGGACGCCGCGATGTGCGGCGGGGAAGGCGTGGTCGGGCCCTCGGACCTGCTGGTGACCGCCCTGGACGCCCCGGCGGCCGCCGTGCAGGTGGGGCCTGGCGCGATGATCGCGAAGCGGCGGGCGGCGCTCGGCGGCGGCAGCCAGTCCTACGCGGCGCGGATGCCGACGGCGGAGCAGGCGGACGTCGTGCCGGTCACCGTGGACGGGCCCCGCTCCGACCTCGTCATCGCCCGGGTCGAGGACCCCTACGGCGGGGAGCCCTGGCCGGCGCCGGAGGACCCGTCGGTCGGGCCCTACGTGTTCACCCGGGTCGTCCCCGACGTGCCGGTCGGCACCACCAGCATCCGCGACATCGAGCCGGACTCCACGGCGGTGACGCTGGCCCGGATCGACATGCCGGCCGGAACGACGACGATCACCGCGGCCATGGTCACCGACCTGCGGCAGCTCGCGCGGCCGCGGTCGGAGTCCTTCCGCCGCTACATCCCCGGCTGGCAGGCGCCCGACGATCTCGGCGCCATCACCGACGTGTGGGAGACCTTTCCGATGGGCGCCACCTGGACGGAGAAGATCCCCGACTGGGCCACACACGTCACGGTCCACGCCCTCATCACCGGTCTGCTGCACCCGGACGCGGTGGAGGCCCGGGGCACGCTGCGCGCCTCGGTCGGTGAGCAGCACGGCGCGGCCATGCCCTACGCCTGCGAGGCGGCCGGCCGGACCGTGCTGCAGACCGGGCACACCTTCCTCCTGGCCCCGGAGGACCGCGGGCAGATGGTCGACATCAGCCTCGAGGGCCTGGGCGATGCCCCCTACAAGGGGGTGCTGCGCGCGGACAGGGGCACGGCCTTGTCCCTCGAGGTGACGTACTCGCAGAAGCCGGTGAGCGCCTGATGGGCTGGCGGTACATCGCGATGCGCACGGTCAGCGGCGACTTCCTGGACTGGGACGTGCCGTTCGTGCCGGACGGCCCGCCGAAGCGTGAGCTGAGCGGCCCCGGCCAGATGCAGGGGAAGATCGATCCGGAGTATCTGCGGCTCATGGCGAAGCCGGACGGCCTGCCGGTCATGGCGGAGTGGGGCACGAGCCTCTTCGCCGAGTACGACGGCCGTATCCGCTGGGGCGGCATGGTCACCAACCTGGGCTTCGAGGGCCAGGCGATGAAGGTCACCTGTGCCGGATACACCGCCTACCCCAGTGAGATCCCCTACCTCGGGTCAGGTATCCGGTCCGGCGCCAAGATCCCGCAGAAGTGGAAGTACGACGGCAAGGACAAGAACAACGACGGCTACATCGACGGGACGAAGCCGAAGCAGAAGATGCCCAAGCGGCCACCGGACAAGATCAGCACCCGCTGGGACGCCTTCGACGTCGTCCGGCACATCTGGGCGCACCTGCAGTCCTTCGACATGGCCAAGCTCGGCGTCACCCTTGACGGCCACGACTCCGGTTACAAGCTCGGCGCCGCCAACGGGGAGGACCCGTGGGAGCTGCTGTGGTGGAACAACCCGGACTGCGGCCAGACCATCAACTCCGTCATGCAGTTGGCGAAGGCCGACTACCTGGAGCGGCACTACTGGGACGGCACGAAGGAGAAGATCCGCCACCACATCGATTTCGGCACCCGCCGTCTCGGCAAGACCCGTTCCGACCTGCGGTTCGCCCAGGGCGAGAACGTCATCGAGCTCGCCACACCGAACTACCAGGGCGACATGTTCGCCTCCGACGTGTACGTGCTGGGCAAGGGCACGGGGGCCAAGACCCCGCGCGCCCGGGTCGTGAACTACGACAAGCGGGTCCGCCGGGCGCGGATGATCACCCGCAAGGACACCGCGAACATGTCCACCCTCACCGAGGCGGGCAAGGCGGAGCACGCCCGGCACACCCAGCAGCTCACCATCCCCGCGATCGCGATCCGTCACCACTACAACGCCCCGCTCGGCTCCTGGAACCTGGGCGACCGCATCCTGCTGCAGGTCGAGGTGCCGTGGGTCGGTGAACTCGCGATCTGGCACCGCGTCGTCTCCGAGGAGATCGACCCGGCCGCCGGCACCGCCGTGCTGCGCCTGACCCGCAGCAACTACTACGGGTAGGCCGCGACGTTAACGCGCTGCGCCCTCCACTCTGCGCGCTGCCCACACAGCCAGCAGAGAACAGGGGGGTGCGGTGTCGTCCTTCCGCCTGGACGAGCAGGAGACGAACCGGCGCTTCGCGTCCTACTTCAAGGAACTCGAAGACCGCATTGCCTCGCTGGAGCGCGCCAACCCGCTCACCCACGCCTCCCTCGAGGGCGGCTCCATCGACGTCTACGACGTCGACGGCTCCCTCCAGACGGTCATCGGCGAGCAGGCGGACGGCACGACCGGTGTCGTCCACGTCAACGGGCCCCCGCCGCCGACGCCCACGGTGCCGCTCCTGGCGCCCGTCATCAACGGTGTCGCCGCCACCTGGGACGGCCTGTTCGCCGACGCCGACGCGGCCCCGCTCGACTTCTCCCGCGTCGAGGTCCACGCCGCCGCCACGGCCGACTTCGAGCCGTCGCCGCTGACGCTGGTCTCCACGCTCGAGTCCCCGCGCGGCGGTGTCTTCGCGATCCCGACCGACAGCCCCGTCTACGTGCGGTTCCTCGCCCGGAACCTGTCCGGCACCGGCAGCGACCCATCGGAGACGGCAGGCCCGGAGAGCCCGGGAAAGGTCGTCGCCGACGACGTCGTCGACGGCATCATCACGGAGGTCAAGCTCGCCGAGAAGGCCATCACGGAGGCCAAGCTCGCCCTGGGCGCCGTCGGCTCCGACGCGCTCGCGAACAACGCGGTCACCGCCGCCAAGATCCTGGCCGGCGCCGTCACCACGGACAAACTGGTCGCGCTCGGCGTGACCGCCGAGAAGATCGCCGCCCTGGCCATCACGACGGACAAGCTCGCCGCCCTGGCGGTCACCGCCGACAAACTCGCCGCGAACTCCGTCACGGCCACGAAGATCCTCGCCGGGTCGATCGATGCCACCCACATCAAGGCCGGATCGATCAACGCCGACAAGCTGATGATCGGCACCAGCGGCGACAACCTGGTCCCCGACCCCTCCTTCGAGGGCCCGGTGTCCGCGGCCCGCGTCCAAGGCGTCACCGCCTGGAGCGTCGTCGACGGAGGCAACGGCACCCCCAAGGCCTTGCAGGTCACCGCCACCAACCCCACGCCCCTGACCCGCGCCCTCGACCTCGTCGTGCTGCCGGCGATGCCCGGCCAGAAGGTCTACCTCGCGGTCGACTACCTCGCCTCACCCGACTGGGTCGGGGACCGCGTCATGATCGCCGTGAACTGGCTCGCCGCCGACGGAACATGGCTGGCACAGTCCTCCGTGGCCACTACCCAAGGAGCGACCGTCCTCGGCTCCTGGCAACGCCTCTCGGGCCTGCCCACGACCGCAGCGCCCGCGAACGCCACGAAGGCCGCCGTGCGCCTCTACAGCAGCAACGCGTCCTCCGGCACCGTCCTCTTCGACAACGCCCAGGCCATGTTCGTGACCACGTCGGGCTTCGCCGGCGCCCGCGCGGAAATCTCACCGCTCGGGCTGCAGCTCTACAACGACGACGGCGAGGAAGCCGTCGCCCTCATGACGGGCCGTCCGAACTACCTGTCGCTGCGCACCGACGGCGTGCCCGTGGCGACGATCGACCAGGAGGGCGGCGCCGGCTTCCAGCGCCTGGCCGTCGCCGAGAGCCTGAGCATCGCCGGAACGGACCTGAGCGAGTACCTGGCCTCGCTGCCGCGCGGCATCCAGGCCGTCGACTACCAGGGCAGCACCCGGACCGCGTCCGGCACCGAGATGGGTTTCGTGGAGCTGGCCAGCGACATCGACCCGACGCGCATGTACCGCTTCCGGTTCGTGGCCCGCGCCAACCCCTCCGTCGCCGGCGGAGAGCTGCAGATCCGGCTCCGCGACGGCGGCGCAGGCTCCCCCACCATCAACTCCAAGCAGCTCATGCTGGCCGTCCACCAGATGCCGCTGGAAACGAGCTTCACCGCCGACCTGGAGCACATCCAGAACGGGGCCTCCCTGGGCGCCGGGAACCACCGGTTTTTGATCAGCTTCAAGAACCTGTACGGGCCGGGCGGCCAGACCTGCACCCTGTCCGGCGAGGAGGGCGCCCTCGGCTACTTCTACATCGAGGACGTCGGCCCGCACGTCGTCGAGACGGGCGGATACAACGACGGCGGCGGCACCACCGCACCCACGCCCCAGAAGTACACCAAGTACTACAACGCGGCCTGGTCCGGCACGTACTCCCGGCGCAGCTCGTACAACAGCTACTACGGCAACACCTGCATGCAGGGCTACTACAGCTCGACGAACGGCACGATGGCCTCGCTGATCGGCTTCCCGTCCTCCCTCGGCTCGGACCTGTCCGGCGCCGTGATCATCAAGGCCGAGGTGTACCTCTACTTCGATCACTGGTACGCCAACGCGGGCGGGAAGGCCGTCATCAAGGCCCACAGCCACACCAGCCGGCCCGCGTCGTTCTCGTCGGACTCCGACTCGAAGACCGTGAACTGGGCCCGGAACGAGGGCAAGTGGGTGGACATCACCAGTGTCTTCGACAGCTCGAAGTGGCGGGGTATCGCCCTGGACCCGAACTCGACGTCGTCGACCTTCTACGGCCGAGCCCGCGGCTACGGCCAGACCAACCCGCCGCGCCTGAAAGTCACCTACACCAAATGAGAGGGGTCCCGTCATGCCTGAGTTGCCGCTCCCGCTGACCGTGCTGTGCGACCTGGCCTGTGAGCCGTCTTTACTCCCACGGGTCCGGATGGCCATCGCGGCCATCGCCCAAGAGGTTTTCGCCGAAGACCCGACGACGGCCGGCTACCCGCTCCGCTTCAACCTGGCGAAGACGGTGCTGTCGCCGACGGAGGCACAGGCCGCGTCGATGACGCCGGGCCTGGTCATGTCCCCGCCCATACTCGCCGCGGCCGCGGCCGCGGGACTGACCGACCCCGTGGCCCTGGCGGCGGCGATCACCGACGACCAGCTCCTCGACGCGATCCGTAAGGGGTGGAACGCCGTGTCCGGGGTCAGTCCTTCGAGCGCTGTCCCGCAGGCCGCGACGTAAGCCGTCGCCGTGCTACAGCGTTCGGAGTGCGGGGAGCCGCGGGCCTCCGGGCCCCGGCTCCCGCGCACCCTAACCACCTGACGATCTAGGAGGGCGCCTTGGAATGGCTCATCTCCCTGGCGCCTGTTCTCGGCCCCTTGTTCGGCATGACGGGTGTGCTGGGCGGGGCCTGGCTGGTCCACCGCCGCGAGAGCCGCAAGAACCGGCGGGACGAGCAGACCGCGCAGGCGACCACGTACGTTGCCTCGGTCCAGACGGTCACGGACGGCTTTACGCAGCTCCTCGAGCAGCAGCGCATGACGAACGCGCAGACCCTCGAGCGGGTCGCCACTTTGGAGACCAAGCAGACCGCGCTTGAACGCAAGGTCGAGGTCCTGGAGGAGGAGCAGCGGCAGTGGCGGCGATGGAAGGCGGCCGCGGTCGACTACATTCACCAGCTCCGCGGCATGCTCGCAAAGCTCTACAGCGGGCCCCCGCCGGCCCCGCCCCGCGATATCGCCGAGGACCTGGTCGACGAGGCCGGGCCGTGAGCCAGCACGCGACGCAAAGGCCCCGCCCCTCACACAGTCCCGCCCGACACGAAACCTCGTTGAAGGGCAGGACCCCATGAGCACACTCGACTCCCTGATGACCGGCGCCCAGGTGGGCACCGTACTGCCGCTCCTCACCGCGGTGGTGCAGAAGCCCGACTGGTCCGCGAGGGCCAAGAAGATCGTGGCCGTCGTCGCCTCCCTCGTCGCCGGCGTCTTCGCCGTGGCGGCCGACGGCGGCTGGGACCAGTTCCAGCACGGGCATCTCACGGCCGCCACCTTCCTCGGCGTCCTGGCGGCCTCCCAGACGAGCTACGACCTCGTCTGGAAGCCCAGCAAGCTCGCCCCGATGATCGAGTCCCTGACGGCCAAGAAGACGGCTCAGCAGGCCGAATAACCCCCACGACGCCCGACCGGCCCCCGGCCGGCGGGTACCATCACCATTCGAGGTGGCCGTACCGCTGCCGCGACAAAGCGTTGAGAGCGCCGTCAGGCGTCATTGGGTATACGGGCACTGCGGTGTCGCTTCCCCAGGGACGCGCCTGACACCAGGCATCGAGACCACCGGGTGCGTGCAGAGCACTCGGGGCCGGGGAGCGGTTGCTCCTGCGACGATCCGGCACACGCAGTCGCAAGGCTCGGTACGGCCACCTCTTGCTGCCCCAACAGCACGACGCGCACCTTCGGCCCGAGAGCAGCGGGCCCGACCCGAACCGGAGGAACAGACCGCATGGCCGAAGCGCAGGGGATCGAGGCGGCGATCAAGCGCCTGTCGGGCATGAGCCCCGACGAGTTCATGAACGCGGTTGTCCGTCACGTCACGGGGGCCCCGGACAAGCGGGACGCCCCGCAGGAGATCCAGGCCGCGGCGCTGGCATCGCCCCGGCTGGCCGCGCGCACGCTCGACGCGCTGGAGCTGGCCACCAAGAGGGCCCGCAGCTTCATGCCGCGCCTGGAGGGCGAGAGCAAGAGCCAGCAGGCGGCCCGCCTCGCCCCCTTCAGGGCCGCGTTGCAGGCGGCCCAGGGCCCGTACCAGGACTGCAGGAGGGCGTTGGGCGCGCGGCGCGCCCCGTGAGGTGAGGTGAGGTGACGCAGGACGGGAGGGGGCTGGAGCCGTGGGGCGCGCCCAGAACCCTCCGGGCACGCGGCACGTCACGTCACCTCACTGCCCGGCGGGCGCGCTGTCGAAGTAGGGGGCGAACTTCTTCTTGAGGTCGAGATCCGGCACCGGCGCGCGCCGGTAGGTGTCGGCGAGGGCGGGCTGGTCGTTCTCCTCCAGGAGCGCGATGGCCTCGGCTCGCTGCGCCTTGACGTAGTCCCGGAGCCTGGAGAGGCCCGGTTCCCCGTCCTCGTAGATCGGCTGGAGGTGGTCACGCAGCGTGGTGAACTTGAGGCGGGCCTGAACCTCGGCTTCCTCGAGCAGACCCTGGCGCGCGATCTCCAGAGGGTCCTGGTCCTTCCGCCGCTTCCGGGGGGCGGGCTTCTCCGGCGGCTGCGGCGGGAGGTCCTGCGGCTCCTCGGCCGCGCTGGTGTCCTCCGGGGACTCGGCGGGCGGGGGCTCCTCGGCCTGGGGGTCCGGCGGCGGGGGCGGGGTGTCCTCGGCGGGCGGTGCCTGCTCCGGCTCCGGCTGTCCCTGCTCCGGCTGGGCGGGGCTCGACTCGGCCGGCGGGGCCTCGTGGTGCTCGCGGGCCTGCTCCGGCTCGACCGTGGCCGGCGGGGTGCTGGCCTCGGGGGTCTCTCCCCCGGCGGCTTCCTCCTTGCGCTTCTTCGCCTGCTCCTCGATGAAGTTCAGGGACCTGGTGATCAGGTCGTCCGCGTTCAGCCGACCCCACATCTTCGTCTCGGTGGGGATCGCCCGGAGGGTGCGCACGCCCCACTCCTCGCGGATGGCTCGCAGGCACTCCAGCGGGTTGTTCTCGTCGGTCAGCGCCCGGTGGATCAGCTTGACGGCCTGCTTGCCGTTCAGGCCCCGCGGGGCGTTCTCCTGACGGACCGGGCCCTGCTGCTGGCGGGCGGGGGTCTGCTGCTGGGCGCGCTGGTCCTCCTCCTGCAGGTACGCCTCGGGCCGGGTCTCGGTGACCTGCCGGGCGGCCGCTGCCTCCTCGAAGCCGAGACGGCGGAGCAGGGCGTCGACGGAGAAGTCCGGGAAGGGCATGGACTGGCCGGGCTTGACGTCCCAGTGCAGCGTGCGGACTCCGGTCAGGTGCGCTTCGCCGAACGCGTGCAGCTCCACGATGGCGTCGACGGCGGAGGGGAGGTTCCGTTCGGCCTTGATCTTCCGCGTCTTGTCCCGGGTCGGCTTGTCGTTCTCGAAGGCCGTGACGACCTCCTGACGGGCGAGCAGAAGGGTGGGGCCGGAGTGGCGGCGCAGCATCCACAGGATTTCGCCCCAGCGGTCCTTGGCGCGGTTCCAGAGGTCGGGGTCCACGACGACTGGGTCGTCCAGGCTCGGGCCGCGGCGCCGGGTCTCGTGGGCCTTCCGCTCCGCGCGGCGGCGGGCGTAGAGGGCCTGCTCATCGCTGAGCATGTCCCACAGCACCGTCACGTTGTCGACGACGATCATGTTCGGCTTGCCGTTCACGGGCGGCTGGGCGACGGCCCACCGGATGGCGTCGAGGATGTCCTGGTAGGTGCCGTTGTGCTCGACGATCTCGTACCGGGCGCCGGGAACGCGGCCGTAGTAGTCGGCCGTGCCCTCGGACCCGCCGATCTCGATCCAGTACGTCATCCCGATCAGGTCGGAGCCGGAACCTGCGGCCGCCTCGTAGCTCTTGCCGGACTTCTCCGGGCCGACGAGGAGCATCATCGGCGGGTTGGGCAGACCGGTCGGACGGCGGGACTTCCGCTCACGCAGGGGCGTGGTGATTCCAGGCATCGGTGATCCTTCGTTCGGGACGCGCGGGTTGCTCTCCCGCGCAGAATGAGACAGCGACAGCCCTAAGCTCTCGCCGGTCTCATTGCTGCACTATGTTACCCGTCCGAAGGCCGTACTCAATGCCTGTTCAGCAGATCAGCGACAGGTTTCTCGAGGTCAGGGTCGTGATCCTCGCGGTGCCGGGCGTACCACTCGTCCAGGTCCTCGGTGTCGGCGGCGGACTCGCCGGCCTCCTCCTCGCCGAGGGCGCTCCATTCGGCGACGTCGGCGGCGAACTCCTCCGCGACCGTGCCCGGGTCAGCTCGGTTCAGGGCCTGGGCGATCTCCGCCCAGTCCGTACCCGCCAGGGCCTCGGCGAGGACGATGGTGTCGACGTACGCGTTGGCCATCTGCCGCATGCGGCGGGCCCGCTTGATGCGTTCGGCGGGGCTGGTGGTCTCGGCTGCGGTGCCGACCGCCTGACGGGCGAGGTCGGAAAGGTCGCGGGCGGCACGGGCGGCGGTGATCCGGGCCAGGATCTCCGGTCTCATGGTGGGTCCGATCATGGAGGCGGCGGGCACCCTGGGGAGGGGCCCGCCGCGTTGGTACGGGTGGGGGCAGGATGCCCTACGGGTGGGTTGTGGTCATCACGTCCTCGACCGTGAAGTTCTCGGGCAGGATCTGGCCCGACTCGTTGGCCGCGTACGTCTTGAGCAGACGCCGGCGGACCTTGCGGCCGTTCTGCGCGGTCTGGCCCATCGCCCGGCCGATCGCCGAGCCGGTCAGGTCCCCGGTGTTGAAGCGGTCCGCGTCACGGGCCTGGATGGCGTCCTTGATCATGTCGTAGACCTCCGCCTCGGTGAGCACGGTCGACGTCGGCGCGGGCGTGGGCGTCGGGGCAGACGGCTGCGCGGCCGGAGCGGGGACAGGGGCCGGGACCGCGGCGGGCGCGGGCGCCGGGCTGGGGGCCGGAACGGTCGCGGTCACCCGGCGGGGCGCCGCCTGCGCGGCCGGGCTCGGTGCGAGCTGCTTCGGGGCCGGTGACGCGGGGGCGGGCAGAGCGGCGAACGGACCGGCGTCGAGGCCGGCCGCGGCCAGACCCGCGGGGGCAGTCTCGGCGAGCGGGATGCCGTTGCGGACCAGGCGCAGGGGAAGAAGCGACTCGACGGGAGCCTTCCGGCGCCACGCCCGGCCGTACTTCCCGCGGAGCTTGGCCTGGTACACCAGCCGCTCCTGCTCCAGCTTGAGCACGGTGTCGTAGGACTCCAGCTCCCACAGCTTCATGCGGCGCCACAGCAGGAACGTGGGCCACGGGGCGAGCAGCCAACGGGACCAGCGGACCTTGTCCAGGCGGCGGCGCCGGCCGGTCGCCGCGCCGATGCGGACGGCGTAGATGTGCGCGGCGATCTCGGAGACGCCGACCCACAGCAGGGAGATCGCGCCGTGCGCGACCTTGGACCACAGCGAGTTGCCTGCGGCCACGTTCAGGGCGCAGGTGATCAGGCTCAGCGCCCAGGGCACGAACCGCACCCACGCCAGGGCCATGTCCATACGGATCAGGTAGAGGTTCGCCGCGGTGAAGACGGGGATCGCCGAGTCGATGGCCACGGGGAGGACCCACGGGTCATCGAACCCCCACGTCTCCGCCTTGAGGGAGACGCCGTCGAAGGAGGCGTAGAAGCCCAGTGCACCAACAGCGACGCCGAGCAGTGAAGTGACGACGGCGCCGAAGCGCTCCCAGCGGGTGAACGGTGGCACTCCGGACTCGGTGAGCGGCTTGGACGCCTTGGTCCGGTTGCCCCTGCGGGCACGGAAAAACGGCAGCTTCGGCAAGACACCATCCCTTCGTTCGGGTCGCCCCGGTCGGCGTATGCTCATGGCCTTCCGGGTCGACCAAACGATATAGCGTCTTCCGCTCGCGTGCCCTGACCTGGTTCACTGCACGTCAGCTTCGGCCCGTAATGGGCGGATTCAGGGGGACGTCACCAGTCGAGAGGCCGCGCGGGCTTCCGCCGGTCCGGGCCCTGGATCTTGACCAGGTGGGCGGACGCCTCGAGCCGGGACAACAGCCGCTCTCCGAGGATGTCGACGATGCCCATGCCGGGGTGCTCCGGCGTACGACGGCTGCGCAGGTTCGTCGTGAACGCCGTGGCGCGGCCGGCCGCCAGCCGGGAGTCGATGAGGTCGATGGTCTCCTTGCGGGCGAACTCCGTGGCGGTCATGTCCATCTCGCCGCACAGCTCGTCGAGGACGAGCAGATCGCAGGTGACGAACCGCTCCCGCACCTGGTGCGCGGTCAGGTTGTGCGGCGCAGAGTCCGGGCGGCGCCACGTCAGGTACGTGCTGTGCTTCACGAACCGCACGACCAGGCCCTGCTCCGCGGCCTCGTTGCCCAGGGCGCACACCGCGGCGGTCTTCCCGCTCCCGATGTTGCCGGGCACGATCAGGTTCAGGATCTCCGGCCGGGCCCCGCGCTTCTTCGCCTCGACCAGGGACCCCATCCAGTTCCGCAGGGTGTTGGGTTTCTGGCTGGGGTCCAGGTGCTCGAACCGGAAGTGCAGGTACTCGTCGTGCGCTGCGTCCCTCATGCTGCCCATCCACAGGTTTCGTCGGGCGCGGGCCTGCGGCACCGCCACGTCTGTCCACAGTCCGTCTTCCGGCTCCGGCTGCGCGGGCACGCCGAGCTTGGACATGTCCGCGCCGCCCCGCTCCAGTACGGCCAGCAGGTGCTCGCTGAGCGCGCCGAGGGGGTTCAGGCCGCGGGCCGGGGCGGCAACCGCCGGGGCGTCCGTGGTGAGAGACATCAGGGTCACGCTCCTTACGGTCGTTCGATGACGCCGAAGGTGGCGTCGTCCGCGTCGTCGTCGGCGGTTGGTGTGGTCGGGGCCGACGGGTCGTCGCTCGGGCTGGTGCTCCAGGTCGCGGCGTCGCTGTACGGGATGCGGCCCGTGCGCTGCTGCGGGGTGATGTGGTTGGTGACCACGCCCAAGGCGTCCTGCCACTGCTGCGCGGCGGGGAAGTGTCGCCGGGCGTGCTGGAGGGCCTTCGCGCACTCCTGCTGGCTGTAGCCCGCGACCAGCGCACGCCGGACCATCTTGCGGACGGCGATGAACCCGCCCTTCTGCCCGACGTACTTGCCCAGGTGGGTCTCGGCGTGCGCCCACCACCAGGTGGCGACCTTGTTCGCCGCGTCGTCGAGTTCCTTCTCCTGCGCGGCCTTCTCCGCGGCCGCGGCCGCCTTCTCCTCGTCGGTCTTCTTCGGCGCCGTGGTCGTCTTGGCGGGCGCAGGCCGCTTCTCGGCCGGGGTGGGCTCCGGCGCGGGGGCGGCCGGCGTTTCCGGCTCCTCCTCGGCGGCCTGCCCCTGCTCCTGGTCCTCGTCGCCGGCCTCGTCGGTGTCGAACCCGTCGGTGCCCAAAGTGCCGTCCGGGTACTTCACACGGAAGGTGCCGTCTTCCTGCTGCACCACGGGGATGTCGAGCTTCTTGCCGAACGTGACGTAGTCGTCGGCCCACTGCTCGACGGGGTGGTCGGAGATGGCCGTGCCCATGGCGGTCTTGCCGTCGCGGAGGCGGCGCCGCTCGAGGCGGTAGTACCCGAAGGAGGCAAGCCGGTGGAGGGACTTGCGGATGGCGTCGCGTCCTTCGCGGCCCTCGCCCTGGCAGAGCTGTTCGGAGCGGACTGCCCAGTCCTCGCTCTGGTCCAGGAGATAGGTCAGCAGGCCGAGGTCTGCGTATTTGAGGCGGGTGTCGCGTACGGTCGCCGACTCGATGATGACGAACGGGGTGCGCCGCTTGATGCGGACTCCGTCCGCGGAGGTCCGGCGGCTCATGCGGCAGTCACCCACATGCCCTCGTCGTCGGTCAGCCGGATGTACGTGTGCCACGTCTTGCGGCCGGTGTCGCCGGTCTCGTACCGCCGGTCGCGCTCGACCATGCCGGCGTCGCAGAGTTCGGCGAGCGGCAGGCGGATCTGGTGCGGGGTCAGTCCACACATGGCGGCGACGGGCGGGATGGACACCCAGCCGTCGGTGCACAGGACCAGAAGGCAGTAGAGCCGAAACGCGCGGTCGGAAATGCCACTGGCAAGTGCCGGTTGCAGCACGGTCGTGGGAGTGCTCATCGGAAGTCCTTGGAAGCGGGGCCCGGCCGCCGTGGGCCGGGCCCGGTGCGGTCAGTGCTGAGCGTCGTCCTTGGCGGGGGCGGGCCGAGGTCCGGCCATCAGCTCCGGCGTCTCCTGGAGGAGGTGATCGAGGGTTCCCGCCTGGTAGTGGCGCGTCAGCCGCTTCTTGCCGACGTCCTTCTGCTCCCACGTGAACGTCACGGCGCCCGTGGGACCGCCGCCCTTCTCGTACTTGAGGCCCGGCACCACGTTGCCGTTCCGGGTGTCGACGATCAGGCCCGTGTCCTCGTCGTACTCGGCGTACTTGAGCAGGGCCTCTTCCCACTTGGGGTTGCGGCGGATGATGACCTCGAGGCCGCCGTGGTCCTCGGCGTACTCGGTGAGGGCCGCTTCGTTGTCGGGGTCCACGACGACCTTGGGCTGCGCCGTGTTGACCTTGTAGCGGCCGATCAGGTCGTCCCCGATGCGGACGACGTGCTCGGACTGCCCCGTCTCGTACGCCTTGAGCAGGGGGACCTTCATCCCGTCGATGCGCGGCTTGATCTGCTTCTTCACCAGCACCTCGTCGAGGAGACGGGCGAGGGCACCGACCAAGCCAATGTCGGAGAGGGACGGTCCGGCCGACTGCTCGTCCTGAGCTTCCTCAGCGGCGGCGGCGTCGTTCGCCATGCGGTGTTCCTTCCTTTCCCCGGACGCCACGGCCCAGGGTTTGGGACTCATCCCGGGCGGGGCGTCTCGGGGGCGTCGTACTCCAATACGACAACCGCCGGAATTTGTTACACCTAGGCCCGGGTAGCTGGGTCGCTCTCCCAACCGCGTCGAATAGTACAGCAATGAGACCGCCGTGTGTAGAAGGCGACGTTAGGCGCGTGTCTCCCTACGTTCCCTCGCGGTTCTGCCTCTTCCGGCGACGTCACCGGGGGCCGGTAGAACCCCGGCGCTGCCCCATCCGGAACGAGGGCAGCACCGGCCCGACGACGGGCGGGGACCGGCCATGACGGCATGTCCCGCTTGCGAGGCGGGGCGCCGCGGTTGAAGTCCGCGGGCTCGCAGTCCCCGCCCGTCGCCGGACACCGACGCATGGGAGAGGACCACACCCGCCGTGACCGAGACGATCGCCAGGCCGCCGCGCTACATCGCCTACGTGCCACTCACCGACCTCACGCCGGCACCGCGGAACCCGAAGCGGCATGAGCTGGAACTCCTCATCGACGCGATCCGCATGCATGGCCTGGTCGAGGTCCCCGTCGCCGACGAGCGCACCCAATGCGTCCTCCACGGCCACGGCCGCCGCGAGGCCCTGCTCGAGATGCAGAACCGGGGGATGCGCCTGCCCGGCGGCGTGGTCCTGGACGAGGATGGCGGATGGCTCGTCCCCGTCCTGCGCGGCTGGGCCTCCCGCTCCGACGCCGAAGCCGAGGCCCTGGCCATCAAGCTCAACCGGCTCCCGGGCGAAGGCGGCTGGGACCCCCGCGAGTTCGCCGCGGTCCTCGAGGACCTGGCGACCGGCGACGCAGAGCTGTTCGACTCCCTCGCCATCCCGCATGAGGAGATCGACAAGATCCTCGGCCAGGTCGACCCCGAGACCCTGCCCGGGGGCATCCGCGAGGACGAGCCGGCCACCCTCCACCTGCCCGACGACGGCGACCGCGGGGACGGCCTCAGCCCCGACGATGACGGCCGCGCCGCGCACACCACCTGCCCCGCCTGCGGCCACCTGTTCAACACCGGCCGCTGAACCGCCGCTGAGGTCACCCCATGTCCACCCGCCGCAAGGACCGCCGGCCGCCCAAGCCACCCGGCCGCCCGCGCCTCCTCTCCGAAGAGGTCGAGGCGCGCCTCGTCGCGGCCTCACGCACCGGCGTCGCCGTCGAGCTGGCCGCGGAGATGGCCGGGATCTCCCGGACCACCTTCCTGCGCTGGATGGCCCGCGGCCGCGCCGAGGTTGAGGCCCGCGAGGACGGCGAACCGCCCGAAGAGGAAGAGGCCCAGTACGCGGCCCTGTACGAGAAGGTGCGCACCGCCCGCGCTACCGCGGCCGCCCGCGCCATGGCGAACATTCGCAGGGTCGCGGACGGTGGGATCGTCACGAAGGTGACCACCCGGAAGTTCCGCGACAGCGTGACCGGGGACATCGTCGAGGAGACGGTCGAGGACCGCACCTCCCCGGACTGGCGCGCGGACGCGTGGTACCTCGAGCGGCAGCACCGCGAGCACTACGGCAAGGACGCCGTGGTGGCCGTCGAGATCACCGGTCTCGGCGGACCGGCCGAGGGCGGCGAGGACGAGCAGAACGTCGACCTGTCGGCGCTCGCCGAACGCCTGAACAAGAGCCTGTTCTCCGTCGAGTACCCGCCCGAGCTGGAGGACGGCAGCGTCGTCGACGCCGAGGTCGTTGAGTGACTGTCAGACCGCTGGGCTAGGGTCCGCCCGCATGGGAATCGCTGACACATCCATCGCCGCTGCGGCCGCCGCCCTCAGCGGGGTTGCCGCCTTCGCCTCCTGGCGGTCCTCGCGGGAGGCTAACGCGACCGCTGCCTCCGTCGCCCAGATCGAACGGGACCGGTGGCACAACGCGCTGACCCCACAGCTACGGATGCGTCAGCAGCCCGAAGGCCTCGACGTGCACTACGAGGGCCCCGCGTCGCTGGGGCGCCTGCAGATCCAGTTGCAGGTACGTGACGACCGCGACCGCTCGAATGACCCCGTGCTGGCGGGCAGCGTCACCCGGGAGATGCGGGCCGAAGTGATCTGGGGCCCGAGACGCTTCCGGCCCGGCATCGACGGAGCGGACGGGCAGGGCCGCACGGTGGCCCCGTTCTTCCTGGAGCCCAGCGACCTGACCCGCCTGGCTACCGACCCATCCGTACGGCCGTCCTGGTACGAGGGAGTCGACGGAGAGCAGCGTTGGCGGCAGCAGTACCGAGACGGGCGCATGCGGCTGTGGGCCACCTGCACCGCCGAGGGCCACAAGCCGTGGCGCCTCAGCTTCGTGGTGCCGGGCGGGGGCCACTGGGGGCGGACAGGCCCCATCGCGCAGGTGTGACGGCCACGGCGCGACGCTAACCACCCGCGTGCTCCACGGTGCCCCTCCCTGATCACCAGCGGAGGGCACCACCCATGACAGACATCAACATCATTTCCCGCGCCACCTGGGGCGCGAAGCCGTGGAACGGCAACCCGGACCACGTCGCCCTGAGCCAGCGACGAGAGTTCTTCGTCCACTACGACGGCGGTCACGCCATCACCCGTACCGGCTACGCGATCATGCGCGCGATCGAGGCGGAGCACCTGGGTAACGGCTGGGCCGGCGTGGGCTACAACTTCGTCGTCGACCAGGCCGGGAACGTGTACGAGGGCCGCGGCTGGGACCGGCAGGGCGCCCACTGCCCCAACCACAACATCTCCGGTATCGGCGTCCAGATCGCCATCGGCGGCGACCAGAAGCCCAGCGCCGCGGCGCTCGCAGCGTGCCGCGCCCTGTACGAGGAGGCGTGCCGGAAGACCGGCCGGACCCTGTCCAAGAAGGGCCACAAGGACGGCTTCGCCACCGCGTGCCCCGGCAAGCATCTGTACGCCTGGGTGCAGGCGGGCATGCCGGCCGGGGACTACAAGCCCGCCCCGAACCCGGGCGGCTCGCTGCCCAGCTCCGGCGCCGAGGTGGCCCGCTACAAGGTCACCATCGGCGGCCTGGAGTACGGCTACGGGGCGTACGGCGACCACGTGACCCGGGTCGGCCAGTTCCTCGTGAAGAAGGGGTTCGGCAAGCACTACACCAGCGGTCCCGGGCCCCGCTGGACGGATGCCGACACCCTCAACTACGCCGAGTACCAGCGGTCCCTCGGCTACACCGGCAAGGCCGCGGACGGCATCCCGGGCGAGGACTCCCTCAAGAAGCTGCTCGGCACCCTCCCGGGCAAGGCCAAGCCGAAGCCCCCGTTCCCGGGCCGGGACAAGTTCGGCCCCGGCAAGTCCAACGGCCACATCACCACCCTCGGACAGCAGCTCGTCCGCAAGGGCTACGGCAAGCACTACACGCAGGGGCCGGGTCCCAAGTGGTCGGATGCGGACCGGAAGAACGTGCGCGACTTCCAGCTCGCGCACAAGGAGCTGTCCGGGGACGCGGACGGCCTGCCCGGCCCGCTGACGTGGAAGCTCCTGTTCTCCTGATCGCACGGCCGGCCCCTTGCGCGGGGGCCGGCCCTCACCCTGAAAGGCCCTCCGTGGCAGGCGAGACCGTCATCACCGTCATCGGCAACCTGGTCGACGACCCCGAACTCCGCTTCACCCCCTCCGGCGCCGCGGTCGCGAAGTTCCGCGTCGCCTCGACCCCCCGCACCTTCGACCGGCAGACCAACGAGTGGAAGGACGGCGAGAGCCTGTTCCTGACCTGCGCCGTGTGGCGGCAGGCCGCCGAGAACGCCGCCGAGTCCCTGCAGCGCGGCATGCGCATCATCGTTCAGGGCCGCCTCAAGCAGCGCTCCTACGAGGACCGCGAGGGGGTCAAGCGCACCGTGTACGAGCTGGACGTCGACGAGGTCGGCGCGAGCCTGCGCAACGCCACGGCGAAGGTCACCAAGACCGGCGGGGCGCAGCGCCCGTCCGCGGTTCAGCAGGGCCGCCCCGTCGCTGACGACGCGTGGGCCACGGAGCCACCGTTCTGACCGTCACCCCGCACGGAACGGGCCCCGGACTTGTGTCCGGGGCCCGCACGCGTTCAGACGCCGACGGTCCAGGCGGAGTCGAGGACGAGGAGGTCGTCGCCGCTGTCGTCCTGACCCGGGATGGGGCCCACGGACGCGGCCGTCTCCTCCGCCGGGGGGTCCGCCGGGGCGGGCGTCTCCTCGGCCGGCGGCGCGGGCAGCTCCTCGCCCGGCGGGGTAGACGGTTCCTCGGCCGGAGGCGCGGGAGTCTCCTCGGCAGGCTCGCCGGGCCCTGTGATCGGTGGTTCCGCCGGGGCGGTCGGTTCGGCAGGTGGCGTGCTCGGCTGGGCCGGAGGCGTCTCGGTCGCCGGCGTGGTGGGCGGCTTCGTCGCCGGCGGTTTGGTTTCTGCGGGTGGCGCCGTCTGCTCCTGCTTGTCAGTAGACGCCTCCGCCGGGGGCGTGGTGTTCGTGGGCGGGGGCTGGGGCGTAGGGGAAGCGGGCTCCGTGCCAGGGTCCCCGGTGGGAACGCTGGTGACCGGCTTGGACGGCTCCGTGCTTGGCTCCAGATCCGTCTTCCCGCCCGTGCTCGGCCTCGGCTCGATGCCCGCGGCGATGGCCACTATGTCGTCGCCCTCGGGCATGCCGGTACCAGCCGGAGTCGGCGCTACCTGGTCCAGTCCCAGCACAAGACGGGCCGCCAGGATGGCCGGGGTGTCCGAGGGCACCGGCGTCGGTGACTGCGCCATGAGCTGATGCACCGCGCCCTGGTCCAGTCCCAGGGTGCCGAGGGTGAGCGCGGCCAGCCGAGGCGGCAGCGGATCTGCCCCGCCCATCGGCGTGGCCCCGCTCCGGGCTGATTCGGCGATGAGGGCGCCGTAGTCCTTGATCCGGACCGGATCAGTGCCCCAGAGCGCGTACCGGCCGTGCATCTCCAGGTTCGGGTAGAGGTCCTGGGTGCCTTCCTGCCGCGCCCACGTCTTGGCGTAGTCGGCGTCGTAGAAGATCCGCAGGCCGATGCGCTCGCTGCCGTAGGAGAAGGTGAACACGGTCGAGTCGGGGCCGGTTGCGGCCTTGGTCGACATCACCTTGCCGTCGGCGTCGGTGCACTCCGCCTCGAGGGGGCTTATGGGGTCGCAGTCGATGCTGCTGGCACCGGCGAAGTGCGTGAATCTCGGCTCGGTGAAGGGCGCCTTGTCCGCGTCCGCGGCGTCCGGAGATGCGTCAGGCGTGGAGGCAGCGGCCTGTTTGTCGGGGGACGTGTCGGCGACGTTGGTGTACCGGCCCACGGCCCAGCTTGCGACCAGGGCGGGCAGGAGGGCAGCGACGAGGACGGCACGACGGCGCCGCTTGTGGCGCTCCGGCTCGAGGTGGCCCTCGTTCACCGGCGGGGCAGCCGGCCGCTCGATGCTCGGTACGGGCGGGAGGTCCAGCCCCATCAGCTTGTCGAAGTCCGGGAATTCGGGGCACTGCTCCCGAACCATCGACTCAGCGGCCTCCAGCGTGATGTGCGGGAGGACGTTGCGCACGTGCTGCACGGCGCTGCCGAACGTCTGCGGCCGCAGGAACAGTGTGTAGGTGCCCTGGTGCTCGATGAACGAGCTGTCGAGGGGGAAGTCGCCGACCTCGATCTCGATGCGGTCAATGGGCGGGGTGCTGCTCAACTCTGCCGGTCCTTCGACTTCCGCGCGAGTATGTCGGCGTACATCTGCGTGGCCTCGTCGAGGCGGTCGGGCGTGATGTGCTCCAGGTCGGACACGACCATGCGGCCGCCACCTGGCAACGCGACTTCCTCGCGGTGAAGCTCGGTCTCCTCCAGGCCGTCGTCGGTGCCGGCGTTCTCGCGCGTCTTGAGCGGATTCAAGGTCCGCTCAAAAGCGAGCATCATCGCGTCCTCGGTGGCCTGAATCCGGGCGGGGTCTCGGGTGTACCCGGGGGCCAGTGCGCCCGCGGCCGCCAGGAGGCGGCGGGTCTCGGCGTCGTGCGGGATGGGGCCGCCGTCCAGGGCGCGCTCCAGGCGCTCAGATCCATTAGCGCGTCGCAACATGCTGCGCCCTTTCCCGTGTCTCCACCCGAACACCGACAACATTCCCTCTGCCCGCTGCGATCGTCAGCAGCTCCTCGACCGTCTCGGCCGAAGTGTCTCCTGGCAGGACTTGGGCCAGCCTGCGCAGTGAGCGGAAGGTCAGGGTACGCACGGCAGCAGTCGTCTTCCCCATGATCTGCGCAGTATCCGTTGGAGAGCAGCCGTCGAAGAACCTCAGCCGGAGGCAGCGCCGCTGTTCCGGCTTGAGCTTGTCCATGTGGTCCGCGATCTGCTGCGCAAGAAGGCGGCGTTCCGCGTACTGGTGCGGCGTGAGACCCGGCCGTGGCCGGTCAAGGGCGAGGTGGTCGGCCTGCAGGACCTCGGTGGGCCGCCGCTGGATGGTGCGGAGGTGGTCGACGACCGTGTTTCGGGTGATGGTCATCAGCCAGGCGATGAGGTTCGTCCCAGGACGGTAGCGCCCCAGATTTTGCGCCACTTTGATCCAGACCTCTTGGGCCAGGTCCTCGGCGGTGTGCGGGTTGGGCACGGACTGTCGGACCCACCCGTGAACGGTCGAGTTCATGCGGCGGTAGAAGGTGCGCATGGCGTCGTGGTCGCCTGCGGCCGCGAGCGTGACGAGCTGGTCAAGCGTCTGCGTGCTGTCGGTCACGGCGTGGTGTCCCCCCTGTGCCGGTGAGCGCGCCCCGACGTGCGTACGGACGTGCCAGCAAAAAGGAGGATCGTCTTCCGCTGTGGCGCGAAAGCAGCATAACCGGCCACCTATGGCCAGTCACTGACTGGTTGAGAGTTGTTCCACTCTTATCGCTGTACTGTAAAGTCGCCGTCCTGCAGACCTTCCCGGGAGAGCAACCCTGGCGGGTCCTGACGTCCCGATCGAAGGAGCAGCCGTGCCCATCACGCTCACCCCGGACTCCGCTCCTGTCACCGGCGTCGACCGGCTCGACGCGGTCCTCATGGAGATCCCGTTCGGCGACTGGATTCCGATGACGGAGGCCGCCCAGCGGCTGCGCGCCGCGGGCATCCCCGGCGACCTGCTGACCGCGACGGTACGCAAGGGCCGGCGCCGTGGTGTGCTGCGTACGGAGCGGGCGGCCGAGGGCGCCCGGGTCATGCGGGTCTGGAGCGAGCCCCGCCGGCCCTCAGCCCCCACTCCCTGATCTTCTTGATAACGGGCCAGGGCGCCCCTCCCTCCTTGCCAGCCGCGCCGCGAGGCGCGAGAGCTGCGCACGCGAAAAGCATCTAGGAAGAGGGGGCGCCCTGGCCCGTTATCAGGAACTCCTGGTGAACGGAGTAGCGTGCGTTTCCACGCCGTCCCGTTGTGGGTAGGAGCCACGTCGTGTCCGACTCGTTCGCCGCGAAGAACGCGCCCCTCATCGACGTCATCCGGGCGGCCCGCGACGAGGGCGACGAGAGATCTGCGGGCCTCGCCCTGCAGGAGCTGCTGGCCGCCTACGACCGGCTCGGCAACCGCGAGGCCGGCACCGTCGACGAGCAGAACGCCTACATCGTGGCCCGGCGCCTGGGCTCCCTGCCCGAGGCCCTGGTCGACCTCGGCGTGCAGGAGGAAGACCTCCCGATGCCCTCGCGCGGCCGCCCCGCCCCTCCCCCCTCCACGACAACCCCGGCCACGGTCCACGGGGACGTCGCCGAACGCTTCGCCCACATCGGCGGACGCGACGAGGACGACTCCCCGCCGGGCCGGTTCGTCGTCCACTACCGGCCCGAGGACAACAAGCGGTACAAGGGCCGCTTGTGCCCGTGGGCGATCGTCGACCGCGACGACGGCAAGCCCGTCGCCTGGTACTACGACCAGGACTTCGCCGACCTCACCGCCGACTCCGCCAACAACCTGCGCGCGACCGGTTGACCGCCCGCCCCGGGCAGTTCCGGGGCGGGCGGTCCCGTTCACGCTGTCGGCCCGACGCACTCGAAGCACGCCGTTCCGGCGATGAACCGGGCCCCGTGCTCCTCGCACAGCTCGAACTCCACCTCGTCAGGGCGCACCTCGCACGCTTCGCACGACGTGTTCGGCTGCACGTACTTCGTGCACACCGGGCACTGGGGCCAGCCCGCACACTTCACGCACAGGTCCGTCCCGGTCGGCGTGACGATCGGGTCCCGGCACTCCGAGCAGTCCGCGAACCGGGTGCGGCGCAGCACCATGTCGTGCACGTCCTCGCCGGCCGCCATGGGGTCCGGCTGCCACACGCTCGCCCGCTTGGCCTCCTCGTACCGGTCCCAGTAGCCGTCTGCCGACTCCGGGCTCCGCGGGGCGGGCATGGCCATGTGGCGTGGCAGGGGCGTCATCAGCAGGTCCGACAGCCGCTTGGCCAGCACCGCCGACACGGACCGGGTCTCGGCGGGCAGCGGCCGCAGCAACGCGGAGAGGATCAGGTCTCGGGGCCAGTCGGCCAGGAGCAAGCCGTCGACGGTCCGGCCCTGGTCGGCGAGGACCTTGCCGGTCAGCAGCAGCTCCGGCCGCTGCTTGCCGACTGCGAGGAGCAGGTCGACGCCGGGTGTCCTCTCGACGGTCCGCGCCCGCTCCTTTTGGGTACGGACATCGAGAGCTGAGCCGTCCGTCCCTCCGTCCTCGGTAGCGGAAGCTGACCCGCTGGAACCTACGGAGGGAAGGGGCTGGTCAGTGGTGCGGGTAGTAGGGGTGGGTTGGGTGACTTCAAGTCGCCCCCCCTCGGACTTGAAGTCACCCCTCTCGGGACTTGTAGTCACCCCCTGACTTGTAGTCGCCCCCTGATCAGGGTTTTCCACACGGGTGACTTCAAGTCGCCCCCCTTCCGAGGGGGCGTTTTCCACAGGGGTGACTTCTAGTCGCCCCCCCGGTTCGCCCTCCGGAGCCGCGTCCTTGGCGGCCTTCTTCGGCTTCGGCCTGCCCTTGTCCGCACGGGTCTTCTTCGGCGGGGCCGGGGCGATCGGGGGGCGGTCGGTGCGGGTGAGGGGCGACCGGCCGAGGCGCATGCGGAAGGCGTTGGTGCGCTCGATGTCCCGGAACCAGTCGTACGGGACCAGGAGGTCGTACACCGTGGGCCGACGGTGCTCGGGGATGTACTGGGCGGCGCGCTGGTCGCCCTCGGCGATGAGCTTCCGCTCCTCCATCGCGGCCAGGGCGCGCTGCACGGTGCGCGTGCTGATCTTGGCGTAGGCCGCCATCGTCTTGACGGAGGGGAAAGCGTTGCAGCCGTCTTCGTCGGCAGCTTCGGCGAGGCACACCAGCGTGCCCCATTCGTTGATGTCCGCCGTGGGCGCGTCCTTCATTGCCCACAGGATCGGGTCGAGACTCACAATCGCTCTCTCTGGCGGTAAAGGTTCAGAGAGGCTGGAAACTGCGCAAAGGGCGATATCACGACTGGGCGCGGAAGCTGATGCCCCGCGCCGTGCAGCCTGTATGCTCGGTGCTAAGCAGTCCCCCGCCTCCTGGGCTAGGTCGGGTGGGGAAGACGGGGCGTTAACCGGGCCAGGTTGACGCCCCTTCTGCATGTCTGCCGCTACTTTCGGTGGCGGCGGTCACACCTTACACCTGCGTCATCCGAACGGTAGGATGGTTGTCATGACGACACCCCGAACGCCCGCGAGGAAGAAGGTCAGCATCACGCTGCCCCACGACCTTGAGGCCAGGGCGCAGCTCGCGGCCGGTGACAACTTCTCCGCCTACATGGAGCAGGCCCTTGAGGAGAAGCTGATCAACGACGCGATGTTGGAGTACGCGCGGCTGCGTGCCATGGACCCGGTAGACGACCTGTATGAGGCGGCAGAGGCGGACGCCGCGTGATCGAAATCCAGCGGGGATCGGTGTGGCGCATCCCCACCGTGGGCCGTGAGCGCACTGTCCTGGTCATCGAGAACAATGCCGTGATCCGGTTGCACCCGGGCGGCATCGTGTGCGCTCTGGTTCAGGAAGCCGAGGACGCGAGAGACACGCTCGTCACCGTCCCGATCAAGCGCCCGGTGGCCGGCGTCGTCATGGCCCCCGACATCTCGGGCTTCCGTCCGGAGCGCTTCGAACAGGGCAAGCTTGAGGGGTATCTCTCCAGCGAGGACATGGAGCGCGTCGACCGCGCCGTCCGGGCCGTCCTGGACCTGTAGAGCTTCTGCCACGCTCGCCCCCCGCCGGGCTCCGGCCGGGGGCGTTGTCATGCCGCGACCGCGGCCCAGGTGACCCGGCCGCCCATGTCGCCGGCGTACTGCCCAACCTCATCGGCGACACGGTGCACCAGGTACAGCCCCGGCTCCTCCTCCGGCGCGGGCAGCGTGCGGCTCATGTCCCCCACTGACACCGTGACGTGCGCGCCGTCGTACGCGACCCGGCCCACCAGGTCGACACTCGCCCTATGGCGGGCGGTGACGTCTACCAGCTCCGTAAGAACCGCCTGAGCCGCTGCACACACATCGTCGGCGTTCGGCGCGCCACTCAGGAAACGGGGCAGCGTCATCGCCACCATCGCGCCGGCCCGCTCCATCGCCGCAATGGGTGCAACGTCGGGGCCTATCGAGAAGGTGAGTGAACTCTCCGCGCTACCGAGGAAGGCGGGGGCAGGGGCCTCCATGCCCTGGACGGCGGTCGTGCGCGGAGGCCAGTTTTGCGGTGCGGCGTCGGAGATCGTCACGGTCATCCCATCCCGTCGACTACTTCGTACGAATACTAGTTCGAATGTTTGTAGATCGCGAAGGTCTTCGTCTTGACATTGCGCCTGATTAGTCACTCTCTGTGATGGTTGCGCGGTTCGCCGGATGAGTCGATTCCGCACTGGCTGGATCTTGCAACGATGCACAACCGGATGTCAACGATCGTTCCGTCTGAGCGGAACGATCGTTTGATGTACGAGGCCTCGGCCGCGTACTGTGCGGCCAACAACCGAACACAACTGCAGGAGTTATCGGTGGAGCAGTCACTGGCCGAGACTCTGCGGCGCCTGAAAGCGCATAGCGGAGAAAAAGATCTCAACAGCCGCCAACTCGCGACCGAAACAGCGATGCCCGAGGACGTGGTGGAAGCCCTGCTCAGGGGCGAGGACCCCGCAGCGTCCACCGTCGAGGACCGCGTCTGCGGCCGTATCGCAGCACTGCGCGGCGCCCACTTGGCCAGCACGGGAAAGAGGCCGAGCGACCTCGTTTCCGAGGTGCACACTGCCCTCGGTATCTCGAAGGAGTGGGCACGCCGGCTCCTCAACGGCCAGAAGATGCCCAACGTTCCGCTGCTTCATGGCCTCGCTGACTTCTTCAAGGTCGAGGGCGGAGAAGCCTTCTTCACTGCCCCGCCGGCGGACGCTCTCAACCGAGTGCTCCAGAACAGACTTGCGAAGTACGAGACTCCAGCCACTGACCCGGTTCAGGCACTCATGCAGAAGTACGGCGTCGTCGCCACCGACTTGCGCCACCACGGCACGCTGACCGCCGAGCAGCTCGAGACGCTGCTCGCGGGCGTCATCAAGTCGGTCATGCCGACTGAGGGAGAGACGCCCTCATGAGCAGCCGCAGCATGAAGCGCCTCCTGTCCGCCCTCGGCAAGGAAGCGGGCAAAACCCTCCGGCGGCCAGCGGACCCCAAGGCCGTCATGCACGAGTTCTGCAGGGCCATGACCGCCCGCACCGGCCGCCCCATCCAACTCGCTTTCCGCGTCTTCCCCGTGGACATCGCCGTATCCGGCGTGCGACTCGACCTGGGAGACAGGTCCGTCATCGCCGTCGAGGAGCGCATAGCCCCCGAGGCGCAGCTCGTCATTCTCGGACACGAGCTGTGGCACGAGGAGAACGGCGACTGCGGACACCACGTCGCCGGCGTGCCCACCGCCGCCCGCGGGCTCACCCAAGAGCCTTCCGCATCCGTGCAGCGGGCCGTGGAACAGATCCTCACCGAGGAAGAGATCCCCCGGGACGCCCTGCTGGCCGTGGCAGCACGCGCCGAATCGATCGAGACCCACGAAGTGGACGCGGAGACGTTCGGCCTGCTGTTTGGCCGGGAGGTGCGCACCTGGATGACTGGCCGACACGCTCAGCACCCGCCCACCGCCGCAACCGTCGAGGGCCGCCTGAACCTGTCCCTCCTCCCCCGCGGCGGACGCATCCTGTGAGTCCCAACTTCCACATCCCGTACATCCTGCCGACCTCGCTCCTGGCCATCGCGCTGGTCTTCAAGTTCCCCACTCTCGTGAGGGCCTGGCGCGACCCGGATGTGCGCGCAACGACGATTCTCCTCGCCTGCGCCACGGCCGTACTCGTCGTCATCACACCGATCAACATCCACCGACTCAACGTGTGGACCGGCGTACCGAACATCGCGGCGCCCTGGGCGTACTCGTTCCTCACCGCGTTCTGCGCCACCGGCCTCACCATGATCATGCGGTGGAGGGAACCGCCCTCCGAGCGGCGGCGCCGCCGCATGATCGCCATCTACTGGATCTACGCCGGAATCATCGTCGCGCTCTGGGGGACGTTCCTCCTCGCCGACGTTCCCGAACCGCGTATCTACGACCTCGACACCTACTACGCCAGCACTCTGTGGATGCGAGAGCACACCCTGCTCTACCTGATCGCACACATGGTGTCGTCCCTGATCGCGGCCTACATGCTCTGGAAGTGGTTCCCCGAGGTCACGCACCGGTGGCTCAAAGCCGGGGTCATCTTCCTCCAGGTCGGCTACGCATCCGGCCTGGTCTTCGACATCACCAAGCTGATCGCCGTCGCCGCCCGCTGGACCGGCAGTGATCTCGACTGGCTCAGCACCAAGGCCGCACCGCCCTTCGCGCTCCTCGAAGCCGTCCTCGTCGCCCTGGGCTTCATCGTCCCCCAGGCCGGACCCTTCCTTCAGAAGTGGGGCAGGGACCAAGCCGAGTACGTGCGACTGCGCGCCCTGTGGCGCACCGTCAAGGTTGTCGGCCCTGCGGCCGCCACCGCCCGCATCGGGCTCCTGGGCCCCGTAGACCTGCGCCTGATGCAGCGGGAACAGCGCATCCACGATGCCCTGCGGCTCCTCGCCCCCTACTTCAACCCTGCAGCCCACCAGGCCGCCTACACGGCGGCCCAAGCCGACCATGACGGTCCGACCGCCCGCGGCATCGCCGGAGCCATCGCCATCCAGGACGCCACCGCGGCGTACGAGAAGAAGGCGATCCACGACACGAGTGACCAGCCTCCGCAGATCGGCCCCGACGTCACCGAACACCTCAACGCCATCGCACGAGCCCTGTACCGACCGCGCACCCTCGACCGCATCCGCGGCCAGGTGACCAGCACAGAGAGCGCGACCACACATGCCTGACATAGCCACCCCTCGACGGCCCACCGCCGTCGTCATCGGCGCCAGTGCCGCCGGCCTGTTCGCAGCCGCCGCCCTCGCCGACTACGCCGACGTCACCATCGTGGAACGCGACGTGCTCCCCGGCGGGCCCGAACCGCGCCGCGGCGTACCTCAGGCCCGGCACGCTCACCTCGTATGGAGCGGTGGCGTACTCGCCTTCGAGGACCTGCTACCCGGCGTCATCGACGACGTCGTCGCCAAGGGCGGCCGCCTGGTCGACATCATGCGCGACATGGTGTCCCGCGCCCCCAACGAAGTCTGGTTCAGGCGGTTCACCAACGGCTATCACCGCAACCTCGTCTGCTCGCGCGACCTGCTCGACTCCGTCCTGCGGGCCCACGTCCTCGCCCTGCACAGCGTCACCGTCCGCCAGGACACCACCGTCCTCGGCCTCGAAGGCACCGCAAGCCGCGTCACCGGCGTCCGAGTCCGTACCGACGATGACGAATCCACCCTGTCCGCCGACCTCATCGTCGACGCCTCCGGCCGCGGCTCCCACGCTCCCCGCTGGCTCACCGCCCTCGGCCTCCCCGTGGTCACCGAACGCGAGGTCAACGCCGGCGTCGCCTACGCCACCCGCATCTACCGGGCGCCCGGCACCACGGCGAACACCCGCTTCCCCCTCATCAACGTCCAGGCGAACCCGGAGAAGGCCCCCGGCCAGGGCGGCATCATCCTGCCTGTGGAGGACAACCGCTGGATCGTCACGCTCTCCGGCACACGCGGCGGTGAACCGACCGCCGACCCCGAGGCCTTCCGGGCCTTCGCACTCGGCCTCGGCGACCCCATCATCGGGGAGCTGCTTGAGCATGCCGACCCGCTCAGTGACATCGCCACCACCCGCAGCACGGCCAACCGCCGCCGCTACTACGAGAAGCTGCCCGCCTGGCCCGACGGGTTCCTCGTCCTCGGCGACGCCATTGCCGGCTACAACCCGGTGTACGGGCACGGACTCACCGTCGCAGCCCAGTGCGCCCTCGCCGTGCGTGAAGGAATCCGTCGGCACAGGATCACCGAGCCCGGCACCGCGCGCGCCCTCCAGCGCGCTGCGGCCAAGCCGGTCGCCGCCGCCTGGGACCTGGCCGTCGGCCAAGACGCCTTCTACCCCGGCGCATCGGACACGCCGCCCACAGCAGCGGAACGTTTCCTCGCCCGCTTCGTCGACCGGGCCGTCGAGACTGGTGCCAGCAACCCGCGCGCCCTCGCCGCCCTCCTGGACGTCATGAGCCTGGAGAAGCCCGCCACCCGCCTGTTCTCCCCCGACATGCTCCGCCCGATGCTGATCGGCCCCCGAAAGCCCCCGCTCGACGGGCCTCCCATCACGGATGCTGAGCGTCGCGCCGCGAGCACCTGAGCAAGATCAAACTTGCCCAATTGTGCAAGAGCCCCGGGCCCCGTACGAGTGACGTGCGGGGCCCTACCACGCGCCCCGCCCAGTACCGATAAGGGCTCGCTGCCAGAAACGCGGCGGCGGTCTGACTATCGTCCCTCCCATGACAGAAACCACCGCGGCGCCCACGATCGGCGCCCAAGCCGCCGGCGGCACCCCACCGCCCAAGAAGGAGACGGAGCAGGAGCGGCAGGACCGTATCCGCGCGGTCCTCGAGCAGCACCGTCGCGAACAGTGCCGCGTTCTCGCGATGTGCAACCAGAAGGGTGGCGTCGGCAAGACGACGACGACCATCCAACTGGCCGGTACCCTCGCCGAGTACGGCCGCCGCGTCCTGGTCCTGGACGGCGACCCGCAGCGCAACGCGACCACCGGCTTCAGGGTCCGCCCGCCCGGCCCCAACGATCTGACGCAGGCGAAGGTCGTCCTCGACGCCCTGGACCCGCTGCCGCTGATCCGCGAGACGAACGTGCCCGGCATCTACGTTCTCCCGGCCAGTATCGACATGTCCGGCCTGTCGACCGCCCTGCGCGACACCGGTACCGGCCTACGCCTCTACCGGATCATGGTCGACAAGCTGCGGCCGTTCTTCGACGACATCCTGTTCGACCAGCGTCCCGCCCTGGACATGGACACCGACTCGCAACTGGTCGCGTGCGACGGCGCCATCATCATGACGGACGTCGACGAGTGGTCCATGGAAGGGCTCAAGATGCAGCTCGCCCAGCAGAGCCGGGCCATGAGGCGCGCCGAACGCGACGACTTTGACGTCATCGGCCTGATCATCGGCCGCGTGCAAAAGCCCATGGGCAAGTTCGACGCCGAGGTCTACAAGCTGCTGCAGAGTCACCCCCGGGTGCGCTGCCTCGGCGAGATCCCCGTCCGCGCGGCGGACCTCAAGGAAGCCCGGAACAAGGGACTGCCCGTGACCCACTACAAGAAGACGGCCCGCACCGACACCGCGGAGTTCTTCCGCGGCATCGCCGTGAACGCAGGGCTGGTGAAGGCGGCATGAGCGAGTCGGAGTACGACCTCTCGTGGGGCGACGAGGACGAGCCGGACACGGCCGCAGACACCCTCACCGTCGTCGACACCATCCGGGACGAGAAGCAGCAGCAGAACCAGGCCAAGCTCATCGCTGAACGCGTCGAGGCCGCAGTCGAAGAGGTCCGGCCCGGCCTGGACAAAATCCCCGACCCGGTCGAGCCCGCCGGGGAGGGCGCGCTCACCCCCGAGGAGGAGGAACGACTCCGGCAGTGCAAGGACGGCATCGACCTCCACGATCTCGCATGGGTCATGGCGGCTAAGGCACTCGACACGATGGCCGTCGGCCGGCTGTTCCGCACCACGCCCCACAAGCTCGAGCCGGAGCGCTGCTACGACACGATCGAGGAATGGGCCGAGGTCGAGAAGGGCATCAGCGTCTCTAAGTGCAACCAGTGGCGCGCTGCCTGGCCGATCGGTGAAGTCCTCATGGCGCGTGGCTACGAGACGAACCCGGGCCAGATCCGGGAACTCGTGCCCGTGAAGAACGCCTACAGCCTCAACGCCGCGGTGGCCGTGTACGTCCTGGTCGCCAACGTGGAAGGGCCCGACAAGGTGACGGCCGCCCGCCTGCGCGAGACGGTCAAGCTCATGCCCGGCGACCTCAAGCTCGAGGACGACGAGGACCCGGAAGCCCTCGCCACGACGATCAAGGGCGTGCTCCTCGGGGAGCTGCCGCCGTCCGGCGTCCCCGCGATCCCGCCGGCCGTGAAGCGCGCCGTCGACACCCGCGCCATCGCCCTGGCCAACGAACTGGACCGCGGCCGCATCCCGCGCGCTCAGGTACAGCTCCACCTCCTGCAGGCGTTCGCCGACGAGAAGGACCCCACGGTCTTCAACGCGGTCCTCGAGCGCATGAAGGCCGAGGAGAAGGCACAGAAGAAGCGGCGCAAGTAGCCGCGGAACGCACGGAGCCCCGGCCAAAGGTGGTGGCCGGGGCCTCGTACGTTCTGACCTCCCCCGCAGGATAGGGCAGGCCGCTCACAGACCGACAGGGCGACAGCTCTGGAGCCGCGCCGAGTGCCTACCGGACGGTGTCGTCCCGCAGCGCCTCGAACCGCGCCTCCGCTGCCAACAGGAGATCCGTGGACTGCGGGTAGCGGTCGTAGACGCCCTGGATCTCCCGTGGGTCGCCTCGGCGGCCTCCTTCGCCGCGCGCTCCTTCGCCTCCCGGGCCAGACGCCGCTTCTCCGCGGCCGCCTCGCGCCGCTTGGCCCGCTTCGCCTCGGCGGCCTTCGCCTCCGCGCGCCGCGCGTCCTCGTCGGCCCGCCGCTGCGCCTGCTCCTGCTCCCAGACGAAGTAGGACTTGTGGTCCTCGCACCGGCCCGTGTGCTGGATCTCCCGGCGTCCCTCGCCCTCACGGACGACGACCACGCGGGCCGCGCCGGGGGCGACGGACACCCCGCACCGGGCGCAGTACGTACCGGGCTCCGCCGGCTGGGACGGGCACTCCCCGCGGTGCTCGACCTGAGCAGCCTCCCCACGGCCGACGAGGACGCCCTGGCCCTTGGGCAGGACGGCCGCGCACCACCGGCACGGGCCCGGCTTGAAGTTCGGGCGGCCGGGGCCCGGGTCGACGACGGCCAGCGGGAGATCTCCCGCCGCGGGGTGCGCGGCCAGGTGCTTGCGGAGCTGCCCGAGCCCGGCCGCGCCGAACGCTCCCTTCGCCCTCTTGAAGTGCCGCGCCCACAACGGCTTCAGCGCGCCGTTGCCCTGGACCAGGTGCAGCGACACCGCGGCGTCCATGAGCGGGTAGCGCTTGCCGGTGCGGTACGCCTCGCCCCACCCGGTGACGTGCTGGTCGACGATCAGGACCAGGGCGCCGGCCGCGGTCTCGACGACCGCCCCGTGTCCCACCTCCGGCCCGATCACCGCGGCGTCGCCCTCGGCCCGGTCGTCCAGGCCCGTCAGGACCCGCCTCCACGAACGGTGCACGTCCGCGCCCTCCGGCACGGGCGGAACCGACACCCGCACCGTCGTCTCGTTCTCCACCACAGCGACCCTCCCCGGTCTGCTCGGTACATGCTGCCGGGCGGCACTGACACCGCCCGGCCGGTTTCGTGGACTGCCGCTCAGAAGAGACCGAACTGCCCGGCGGCCTCGTGCTCCGCCGTCGCCTCCTGCTGCCGCAACAGGCTCTTGAGCGGGGCCTGACGCGCATCGCGTTCCGCCGCGCGGGCCTGCAGCTCCGCGGACGTCGCCCACCGCACCATCACCTCGTGGTTGGCGACGCCGGGCGCCTCGGCGAGGACGGTGCACTTGATGTGCTGCTCCTCCAGGCGGCTGCTGACCTCGTTCAGGGTGCGGAGCCAGTTCGGCCCGTATGCGCCGGCCACGACGACGTACGTGCCATGCGCGTCGTACTGCTGGCGCAGGGCGAACCCGTCGACGTCGTGTCCGTCGGGGCCGGCGTGCTGCGCGTGTTCGGTGAGCCGGAGGTCGGTAAGCCCGCCGTCGACGAGGTGACGGCGGATCGTGTGGGATCGGGTGACGCGGGACATGGAGGGAAGTTCCTTCCTTCGGGACAGGGGGCCGGTGCTCTCCGGCCCCAGGTAGAGACAGGCGGGCCGTCCACGGCGCCGTCCCGGGGCTGGGGCGGGCCGTGGACGGCTCAGCGGGGCCTACTCGGACTCGCGGGCCTTGAGGTGGGCCGGAGCGTTCCGTACGGCCTCCTGGGCGAGGTACCGCACCGCGCGGATGCCGAGGAGATCGGCGTAGTTCCGGATCACCTCGTCCCGGAAGATGGCCAGCTCCGGCCACTTGGCCTTGGACTTGGCGAGGTCCTCGTCGGTGAGGGCGTCGACGCTCCAGGACGCCGGGGCGACGCTACCCATGCCGCGGTAGTTCGACATCACGTCGTCGAGCTGGGCGAAGTCGTCCACGATCTTCAGGGCGACGTCGTCACGCTGCTCCATCAGGTCGACGTCCCACGCGATGCCCTTGCCCCTCCGCTCCTCGGACGCGTGCCGGGCCAGGCTCGCCCTCCACGCGGCGACGTTCTCGCGGAGCCGGGCGAGCGGGCCGTTCAGGTCGGGCTTGACGTACATGGTGGTGTCCCTTCGTTCGGGTCGGCGGCGGGATGCTCACCCGCCGGTTGGCCCGGGGCGCCCGTGGTGGACGCCCCGGAAGTCTGGTGGATCAGGCGGTCAGCGTGAGGAGCTGCCGGTGATCGGGGAGGGAGTTCAGGAGACGGTTCCGCCACGCCAGGGCGTACCGCGGGCAGTTCCCGCAGTGCTGGTGCGTGCACCCGGGCATCGGGGCCCGCTTGGTGGCGTTCAGGCTCCACGCGAGGGAGTCGGAGGAGTAGAGCAGGTGCGCGGCCTCGCGGAGACCGGTGACCTTGAAGCCGAACCCGTGGAGGCGGATGCCCAGCGACCACAGGGTCTCGATGATGCGTACGGCCTCGTCCGTGGTCTGGCGACGGCACACGGAGCCGATACCGACGACCGGCTCAAGAGTGAGGTCGACGCCCGCCTGCTCGTACAGGTCGACGCAGCGAAGGTAATCGTCGAGGGTGAAGCCCTGGAGGACGGGCATCCACGGCAGATCCGCGTCCAGCGTCAGCAGGTTCAGGAAGGACGCCACGGTCTTGTACTGGTGGCGCTCCACCGTGAGCCCGGTCTTCGCCAGGATTTCGTCCTCACACATCCAGTCCTGGATGGCGCAGACGTCCATCATGCCGATCTCGTCGTGGTACCGGCGGGCCGCGCGGGCGTACTCGTACGGGGTGACGGTCCACTGGCCGTACTTCGACAGCTCCGTGAAGCCGCCGCTGTCGAGCATCCACGGGGTGACGGCGCGCGGCAGGGTCTTGCGGCCGGACAGGCGGTGATTCGCCACGCACAGGGGCACGCAGTCCTCGCCGAACTCCGGCCGGGCGAGCCACGACGGCTGATGCGTGCCCAGGTACGTCACGCGGTCCACGTCGTCGTACGAGCGGCGGCCGGGGTTCTGCGGCGCGGCCGGTCGCATGACTGCACTGTTCGCGGCGGGCGCCGGGAGGTCGAAGAGGGCGGTAGAAGACACGTGTTTCCTTCGTTCGGGACTCGTTGGCGGTGCTCTCCGCCAACACCCCAGATAGTACAGCAATGAGACCCGCGGGGAAGGGGGAACCCACAGAAAAGCGGGGACCATCCGATCGGACGGCCCCCGCCTTCCTCGCGGGTCTCAGCTCTCGTCGGTGACCAGACGCGCCGTCGTCGTCCCGTCGTCCTCGACGACCCGCACGGACGCCGTCACGACCGCGGTCACGGCCTTCCCGTCGCTCAGGACCGTGGAGTCCGGGCCGCCCGCCCACGGCGTCCGGTCTACCTTGAGCCGGATCGTCTTCGGCTCCCCGCCGCCGGCCAGCATCGCTTCCACCACGTCACCGGCCTTGATCTCCGGCAGACCGCGGCGCCCCTGTACCTGCTTGACCAGGTTGGCCATCTGGAACGGGGCGAACCCGGCCGCGGCGAGGTTGCGCACGAACGTGGAGCCCAGGGCCGCCAGGTCGGGCCACCGCTCGATCAGCGCCGTAACCTCCTCGGCGGACAGGTCCCGGCCGCGCCTCCACTCCCGCGGCGCCCACCGGTCGGCCGTCGCCCGCCGGTCGAACTCGGTGAACCGCTCGGCCAGCTCGTACCCCGCGGTCGCGCGCTCCTCGAGGGCCTTCACCTGCTCCCAGGTGTTCGCCCGGGGCGTCATCGGCTCCAGCGCCGCGGCGGCGAGCCCGCGCAGCGCCACGAGCTCGTCGTCCAGGGGCAGTTCGGGAGTGCCGTCGGTCATCGTCTTCCTTCGGTCGTCGGATCGGTCGGTCACGGTGGGCGTGGGGGCCTGGGGCGCGGGGTGGAGCTGCGCGGCCGGCACGGGCCGGTCCTTGCTGTCGGCGTAGCTGAGGCGGGCGTCCTGCGGCATCACGTAGACGGTGCCATCGGCGAGCGGCCAGCCGAGGACCCGCACGGGCCGGGCGGGCTCCCCCTCCCGCTTCCACAACGCCGGGGACCCCACGGGGAACCGCTCGGCGAACTCGGGAGCTGTCAGCGGCATGCCGACCAGTCTCCGGCCCCGCTCGGTGATGCGCAGCGAGTTTCCGCGCTCCCACCGGTCCGCAGTGGGCACGGGGCGCCCTTCGCTGTCCTGGAGGACGGCAAGGCCGTCGCGGACCAGGGCGAGCATGTCATGGTGCCCGGTCGAGCCGGACAGATGGCCGGTCTCGGGGTTGGCCCGCGCCAGGAGGAGGTACCGGCCCAGCGGTGCCAGCGCGGCGCGCCCCTCGGCGGTGAGGAACCGGCCCCCGCGCTCCGCGTCGGTGCGCGCCCACGACTCCGGGATGCTGTTGAGCACGCGCTGGTTGGCGACGGCGGGCAGCCGGCCGTCCTCGTCGACGGCGGCGAGCATGACGCGGCGCTGCCCCGGCGTGGCCTGGTCGGTGGTGTAGACGGTGGTGGTGAACACGGACACGGGTCTTCTCCAGAAGTCGGCGGGATACAGCGGGGAGTCAGGAAGCGAGCGTCAGATGCTCGCGGAGGAGGTCACGGCGGCCCAGGTACGCGGCGGTCGCCTTCTTGCCGATGAACCCGGCGATTGCCGTCCCGGCCGGCGGGCGCTGCACGGGGCCGTACTGCTGCTCCAGCTCGGCGGCGCGCACGATGATCTCGGCCATGGACAAGCCGTGCTTGAAGTCGGCGCCGACCTTGACCTCCATGGCCGCGTACTCGTGGGCCTTCTGCGGGCGCAGCCGCGCGGCGAGCACGACGTCGGCCTCACACCCGAGGACACAGAAGCTGCAGCTCAGGCGCCGCATGCCCCAGTCGTATGCAGGGTGGTACGGCAGGCCGGAACGGGCGATCTCGCGCCACACCTCGGCGTCGCTCCATCCGTGGATCGGGCGCCAGGTGGTGACGTGCCGCTTGCCGTTGCTCGCGGAGCGGTCGATCTCCACCTCGGCGAGCTTCGCCCGGGGCGCGGACTCGGCGGCCCGCTGCCCCATGCAGTTGAGGATGCGGACGGGGCGGCCCAGGTGCGACAGCTCCGCGGCGAGCCGGGTGAACAGCGTCCAGACCGGCCCGCGCTTTACGTCACTCGTGCACCAGCGTGCTGAACTCGAAGGCCAGGCCGGCGCGACCTTCGCCGTGGCCGGGTCCAGGCCCGCCTCGATCGCCTCGCGCTCCGCCTTCGACTTGAGCTTGCCGAACCGGATGAGCACGCGCCCGAGGAGATCGGCGCCCTTCGCCTTCACCACCTCGAACCGGCGGACACCGGCGAGACGGGCCTGCTCCTCGGCGAGGGCCTTCGTGCCGCCCCACTCGATGTCTCCCAGATCCGCGTGGACGACGACGACCTTGTGCATCATCCCGAGGGCCTTCGCCCGGCCGACGACGTACGAGACCATCGCCTGACTGTCCTTGCCACCGCTGGAGTTCAGAACGACCCAGTCCGCGTCGGCTATCAGCTCGTCGGGGACGGTCGTCGACGGCTTGAGCGGTACCGAGGCGTGCACCTTGCGCGGGCGGCGCGCCTTCTTCACCGGGGCGGGCTTGGAAGGGCCCTGGGGGCTGGTCTGGATGGCCGGGAGGTCGAAGAGGGCCGCGGTCTGCATGGTGGGCGTCCTGGAGGCGTGAGGCGGGCGGAGGGGGGCGGCGTACGGCCGGGGCACGGTGGGGGCGCGCCCCGGCCGGAGGGGAGCTGCTACGCGGTGCGGGGCACGTCGTGCAGCTCCCCGACGGGCACGGCCAGCTCGGAGGAGCGGAGACGCCGGACGGCGAAACCCTTGTCCCGGCGGACCACGGCGCGGACGCGGGCCTTGCGCTCCGCCGCCTTCCTGGCCCCGGGGTCGTCCTCGGCCTGCACGCGGGTGATCTCCCGGCCCTGGGCGTCGGTGATCGTCCACCAGTCCGTCAGTTCGCCCTCGGGCGCCGGGGCAAGCTCGGGCAGCGGCTGCAGCTTGTCCAGGGCAACGCGGATGGTCTTGCGGTGGCGGGCGCTCAGGGCCTCCACGGTGTTGCCCGCGGGCAGCGACGTGATGATGACGATGTCCCGGTACTCCTCGGCCGGGTCGGGTACGTACACGGCGGCCGTGTCCACGGGGAACCGGACGGGCGGGTGCGCGAGGATCAGCCGGGCAAGCCGCTCGACGCCGGCCTGGTCGCGGTCCCGGTGCTCGGTGACGCTCCACCCGGCGGTGGCGAACAGGTCGGCGTAGGCCCTGATGGTCAGCTCACGGTCGTTGCGCTCGTGCTCGTCCGTGGCCGGGCCGTCCTCGCCGCAGTAGGCCAGGACGACTTCGTTAGTGGCCCGGCGCGGGTCGAGGTAGGCGCCGCCGCTGATGCACGCTCCGTCGGCGGCGAACACGGCGAGCGGCTGACCGTCGTGGGTGAGAAGGCGCAGTGCTGCCTTCACCTGGGGGACGTCCCCGCTGGCGGGGAGGCATCCGGCGGTGGTGGCGGTCTTGGTCATGACGTGGGTTCTCCTCGGTCAAGGGTGCGGTGGGAGTGGGGAGGGCGCCGGGGCGCTCGCGTAGGGTCGCCCCGGCAGGGGGTTGGGCAGGGAGTCGTCAGGCGGTAGGCGGCATCGGGTGGTGCTTGCGGGCGGCGTGCAGGTCCATAGCGACCTGCCGCAGTACTGCCTCTCGGTGGTTGCCGGTGCCACCGGATTCGGCGATCAGCTCGGCGACCATCTCCGTCGCGGTGACCATGTCGTGGTAGACCTCGGGCCGGTCGGTGCTGGTCATCAGGTCGACCAGGGCCCGCAGCAGGTAGCTGGGGGTGTTGTTGGGGCCGGGCCGGAGGTGGGCCCGTCGGCCGCTCTTGCGGTAGTCAGCCGCGGCGAAGAGGGCACGGTCGATGGCCTGGGCCGGTTCGTGGCCGGTGCGCAACGGGGTGAGGGGCAGAGACAGCATCGAGGCTCCAGAGTGAAGGCGTGGCCGGGTGAGGGTGCCGGGGCGCGGCGCGTACGGTCGCGCCCCGGCGGGAGGGGACCGGACCCGGTCAGACCACGTCGGTGACGTCGTAGAAGCTGTGCAGTCCGCGCGTGAACCGCTCACGGGAGAGCGTCAGCGTCGGGTGGGCGAACTCGCCGCGCACGGCCTTCTCGTAGGACAGCTCCGCCAGGGCGCGGGACCCGTGGTCACTGGCCCAGTAGCGGCGCACCGACCAGTAGTCGACGCCGTACCGGGTCTTCTGCGTGACGGGGTCGATGTACTCGACGCACCGGATGATCAGCAGCGCCGTACCGTCTGCGGCGTTGATGACCGACTCCCGCAGCGTCTTCCCGCCGAGGATGTTGAAGCGGTAGGCGTCGGACTGCTCGTGCGGGGTGTCCGTGGACTCCTCGGAGTGGAGGACGGTGCGCATCCCCGCCAACTGCGCCGTGACCTGCGGCGCGGTCTCCATCACCAGGACAGCGTTCATCGTGCTTCCTTCCTTCGGGACGCTGGCGGTGCTCTCCGCCAACACGGAAGACAGTACAGCAATGAGACTCGCGGGGGTAGTAGCCCCAGGGAAATGGCCACGACTGCGCCCCGCGAGTCTCGACGCTGTACGCGCTGAGACCTCGCGGGGAGCTGCCGGACTGCGAACCGGTCAGGCTGCGGTGCCGTACCGGCCGGGGTCCTCGTGCCGCACACCCGCCAGGACGGGGACGACGGGGACCAGGACGACCGCGGCGCGCCCGCTCGAAGGCGGGGCCGGCCGCGACGGCACGGTGACGGACTCGACCGCGAACAGCTCCCCCTGCTCCGGCTCTGCGGGCAGCATCCGGGCCAGGTGCGCGGCGACCTCGTCCTCCGGGGCCTCCGTCAGGTCGACTCCGCCCGTCTGCGCCCAGACTTCGGCCGCCACGGTCCCATGCTGCTCCCACAGCGGCCGGGAGTCGTCCCGCCGGGGAACGTCCGCCCCGGCTGCGCCCAGACCGCGCACGAGGGCGCTCAGGGCGTCCGCACGGAACTCCCGGGACCGCACGTGCATGGTGGACGCGTCCTCGTACTCCAAGTGCGGCTCAGCGGCCACAGAGCGCTTCCACGCCCCGAACGCCCGGAGCGCGCGGGTGGCGAGACCTTCCACGGCGTCCAACACCCGGCTGAGGGCCACGAGGTACCGGGCCAGGGCCCGCGGGGCGCCGTCGACGCGCAGCCGCCGCTCGTTCAGCCACCCGTGCCGCTCCCTGTTCCCCCACTTCTCCTCGTACACCGACCAACGGGGGTTCACCGCGTACGGGGTCGACGCCTCCACGCCGTGGACGCCGGCCAGGGCCCACGCCACGTGGTGGTGCTGCACGGCCCGACGCTTCGACGCCGCGGGGAAGCGCAGCTCTACCGTGAACCGGCCGGGGCCCGACTCGTACGGGCGGGGGATCTCTACGTACGCGCTCACGCGCTGTTCCTTCCATCGGGACGGCGGTAGCTCTCCGCCGTGAGGGGTTGGCTGGCCGCGGGATGGCGACCGGCACACTCAGGGGCTCAGCGGCGGCGCAGCACCCGGGCCAGCAGGGACCGAAGGGACTGGACACGGCCGCGCCGCTCGTACGCCCGGACCATCGCGGCGATGTCCGCCGGGTCCGGGGAGTGGTGCCACACGAACTTGATGACCAGGGACTCACGCAGGTCCGTGTCCGGCCGGTCCAGCACGAGGATCGCCCCGCCCAGGTCGGACTTCCACGTCAGCCAGACGTGATCCGTCTCGGAGCTGCGCTCGAACTCCCCGGTGCGCATGGTCGGGGGCAGACCCAACAGGCGGGCCACCTCGTCCGCGAACGACTCGAACGTGTACCGGGGCGACTCGGCGGCGTGCAGGTGGGAGCGGAGCCAGGACGGCAGCGACATGGGGCTGGAACCTTCCTCAGAGCGGCGAACAGGCCACAAGCGGGCCCGTCGCCGAGACAGCGGCAACAGGGCAGACAGGCGGGGTTTTGGCACTTTCGGGACCGCCCAACACGCGCGCGTGCGCGTACGGGGCCCGGCGGCGCCCACGGGTGCGGGCGGCGCCGGGCCGGGTCAGGGGCGGCGGTCGAGGACGAAGTCGACGGGGACGGCGACGCGGAACCGGGGGCTGAGGATGCGCCGGGCGTTCTCGGCGGCGTCCTGGCGGCCGTCGCGCTTGCGGAACTCCACGACGATCGGCGGGTGGGCGGGGATGTGGCCCGCGGCCGTCTCCATCCCGGCGGTGATGACCGCGCTGGCGGTCCACCCGGTGCCGGAGTCGCTACGGCAGTGCACACGGATGACGGGCGTGCCGGTCGCCGCAGCGGACAGCTCCTCCGGGGCGCCCTCGGCGGCGTTGTAGGCCAGGACGGCGGCGCGGATCTCCTCGGCGGTGGCCGGCATGTCCGTGCCGTGCATCCGGTGCGCGTGCGGGGCGACGGCCAGGATCGCCGCGCGGGCCTGCTCGATGGAGGCGCGCGCCGCGTCGTGGGCGGCGTTGCGGGCGGTGAGGCCGTGGGCGTTGCGGAGGGCCTCACACGCGCCTCCCACAGCGGCGTGCGCCTCGTCGACGGCCGGGCGGTGCTCGGCGGGGGCGACCTTCCCCAGGGTGATCAGGTGCCGGGTGAGGTCGGCGAGGTCGCGGGCTCTCTGGCCGAACGCGCATGCCTCGTGCGCGGCGAGGGCGGTGAAGAGGGGCGCGGCGTCGCGGCCGGCCACCGGGGCGGGCGCCGGGGCGAGGTCTTCGGGGGTGGCGGGGCGCAGCTCCACGGTGCCGCGCTCGCGATCCTTGTAGACGATGCGGGCCCAGGAGCGGGCGTGCGACATCTCGCGGACGTGGCGCTTGCCGCCCATCATCGCGTGGTTCATCTCGTCGAGGGCGTCACGGGTCGGGATGACCTGGGGGGTGCCGCCGTCGACGATGCGGACGTGCTTGCGGTCGTCGGCGGCCGCGGGGACGGCGGGGGCCGACTCGGGGCGCGGCTCGCGCCACAGGCGGACGGAGACGGGCTTGCAGCCGTTCAGGCGGGCGGGGGTGGGCCGGTTGGACAGACGGACGGAGATGGCGTTCGTCAGGGCCTTGTCCCAGCCGCGGGGGTCGCGGTCGCCGCCCTCGGTGATCTCGTCGCGCAGGGCGTGAATCTCGTCGGCGCTCATGTGGTGGAGCTGTTCGCGGATGGCCCAGTACCGCTCGTCCTCGGTGAAGATGACCCGCACGCGTTCCAGCTCCGCGCGCTTGCGGATGACGCGGCGCACCTGCTCCTTGTTGGCCTGCCCCTGCTCCGTACCGGCGTCGCGGCTCATGACGGCGTCCACCAGGTCGTGAGTGATGACGCGGCCGTTGTGGAGGTGGGCGGCGATGAAGATCTGGAGCGCCATGGCTTCGGCGCGCTGCGTGGCAGTGATCACGGTGGGTTCCTTCGTTCGGGACGTCCCGGTGCTCTCCGGGACTGCGGGGGTGGGGCGGTGCGCCCTGCGCCCGTTCCGGCGGGTGGCCGGCCGCGGGGGCGGGGCGCACCGCCCGCCGGGGGGATGGCGGGCGGTGCGGGGTGTCAGGCGTCGAACTGGCCGAAGGTGATGGCTTCGGCGGCTTCGATCACCTGGGCGCCGTAGAACTCCCGGCGGGCGAGTGCGGCGGCGTGCGCGGCGCTGTGGGCGTAGACCTCGGTGAGGGTGTGCCCGGGGGCGGCGTCGAGTTCGGCGCGGATGTCGTCGCGCTGCATGGCGCGCTCAACGTCGTGGGTGGCGGCGCGCTCGACGTGGAGGACGTCGCGGGCGGGGCCGCGGTCCTGGGCGGTCCACTGGCCCTCGTCGTCGGAGATGACGAACCAGAGGGCGGTGAGCTTGCGGAGTTCGGCGCGGTAGGCGGGGGCGCGGTCCATGTCTTCCGGGCGGGGTGCGGGGGTCTTGTCGAGGGACACGGGCATGGTGGCTTCCTTCGTTCGGGACGTGCCCCGGTTGCTCTCCGGGGCGGCGGGGTGAACCGCTAAGAGAACAGTACAGCAATGCGACTCATGGGCAACCCGGAACCCGTAAGAATCTGTAAACGTGCAGGTGAAGCGGCATCATGGAATCCCTGGGAGTCTCATGGCTGTACTTTCCTGGGGTTGGGCTGTACGTTCTGTGCCACGCCAACCGGCGCCCCGGGGAGAGCAACCCCGGGAAGTCCCGAACGAAGGACCCCACCATGCGCATGCCGCGCTTCCTGGCCCGTCGCCCCCGCCCCGCCGCGATCCTCGCCGCCGGACTGGCGACCACCCTCCTCGGCACCGCCGCCGTGCTCAGCCCCGTCACGGCGGACGCACCGGCCGGCCGTTCCATCTCGGCCCCGCACGCCACGGCCACCGCCTTCGCCAGCACCGCCCCGGCCATGTCCGACGACGAGGTCGCCGCCGCCTACAACGAGGGCTGGACGGAGGGGCAGGACGACTTCATGGGGACCGGCTGCGCGGAGCCGGTCCCCACCGCCCCCGAAGACACTGACCCGCTCGTCACCGCCTACAACGACGGCTGGATCGACGGACAGTACGACCTCATCGACAGCGGCGCGTGCGAGCCCGACAAGCTGCACGCGGGCGCCGTCACCGCCCTCCCGCAGACGCCCGGCACGGAGCAGTGGGCGAACGCGCTGCGAGCGCTGGACCACAAGCAGCGCAACGCCTGACCATGCCCCGCCCGCCCGGGGCGCACCACCGTGCCCCGGGCCCCGCCGAGCCCAGACAGGAGCCTCTAGCCGTGATCACCCCCGAGCAGCTCGACGCCGAGCACAACGCCCTCCTCCGTGCCCGCGAGCTCGCCGCCCTGGTCCGCAAGGCCGCCCGCCCCGCCGAGCGGGAGACGTTCGGCCGCATCGCCGACGCGTTCGACACGGCCGCCGTCGGCCTGCTGAACGCCCGGGGTGACGAGCTGGAGCGCCGCAACCCCGTGCGCGCCGCCATGTGCACCGTGCGGGAGCTGTGCGAGGGGACGCGCCTGCCCGCCCTGCTGGCCGACTACGTGACCCTGCCGTTCATCGGCGGGGACGGCGTCAGGCCGATCCAGCCGGACACCGACGACCCGCAGCTCCGCGAGTGGGACGCGGACCTGCGCCGCCGCTTCGACGCCACGCACACCGACCTGCGCGCCGCCGACGGGCACCGGGACGGCATACGGGCCGCGCTCGCCCGCGTCGTCGACCTCCAGCTCGAGGCCGTACGCCTGACCGCCGCGATCAAGGGGGAGGGGCCCGGCCGCCGGGACTGGACGGCCATGACGCACGCCGACTTCGACGAGGGCGCGCCGCTCGCCCTGGTCGAGGCGGACGCGGTAGGCCGGCCGGTGCTCGCCGTCCCCGACGCGTGCGGCACGGAGGCACTGTTCGGGGAGCCCCCGGCCCCCGCGCGCCGGACCCGGGCCCGTGTGCCGGCCGCCACGCCCAGCGAGGACACGGGCACTCTCTTCTAGGCCCGCTCACGGTCCAGCCGTGAGACTCCGGGCGCGCACTGTCCGCAGTGGTGCGCGCCGGTTCACCTGGGGAAAGTCGATCAGTTTCCCGGGAGTGTGGCGCCCGACGGTCTCATTGCTGTACTATTCAGGGGTTGGCGGAGAGCACCGCCAACGAGTCCCGAACGAAGGAACGACACCATGGCTTCTGTCGCCGCCCGCCGCGTACTCCGTGACCGCGCCCGCGCCAACCGCGCCGCCTCCCGCGAGCGCCGCGCCGCCCTCATCGCCGCGCACCGCATCCGCAAGGCCGCCCGCTCCCTCACCACGCACGTCATCGCAGCGGGCTTCACCGCCGACGTCGTCACCGGCGCCGTCAACGCCCTGCGGAACCAGGCCCGGAAGACCGGCATCCTCGGCGTCGCCGCCCGCATCCGCCGCTCCTTCACCGGCCGTCACCGCCTCGTGCACATCGTGAAGCGCTACACCCGCGCCCAGGTCGCCCAGCTCGCCGAGAACTGGAAGCCCCGCAAGGCCGAGTACAAGACCGTCCGCGCCGCGCTCATCGCCGTCTGACCGGCCCCCCCACACCGCCGGGGCGCGGCACCCCCCGCCGCGCCCCGGCCCCCCTCGACCACACCCAGCACACCCGGAGACGGAGACACCCATGTCCGCCACGCCCAACGCCCGCGCCGCCGCCCACCGCGCCCGCACCATCGCCGCCATCGCCCGCACCCGCGCCACGTCCACCGGGATCGTGCTGGACGCCGAGAACCGCGCCTTCGCCCAGTGGATCTCCACCCTCCTGACCGACGCCGCTGACGCCCTGGAGGCCGAGGAGCCCGCCGTCATGGACGGCATCGTCATCCGGAACACGATCGACTCGCACGCCCGGTACTGCCTGGACCTCGCCGACGAGATCGCCGCCGCTCACCCCGCCGTCGGCTTCCCGCCCCGGCTCAGCCAGTACGTCACCGTGCCCGTGTTCGGCAACGGCATCGACCTTCCCCCGTCGCTGCTCCCCGGCGGCCCCGTGCTGATCGCCAAGGAAGGCGACCTGTTCGCCCGGCTGCTCGCCCTCCACGCCCTCCTGGAGACGGCCAGCACCACCGAAGAGGTCACCACGGCCGCGCTGGAATCCGCGTTCGCCTTCCACTGGAAGCACGCCCGGCTCGCCGAGTCCGAAGCCGTCGCCGCCAACCGCCCGGCCAACCGGCCCGCCGTCCCGGCCGCCGTCGAGATCGCCACCCCCGCCACGCCCATGGCGCTGCGCCGCGCCCACGAAGCGCACGGCCCGACCGTGACCTACCCGCTGTCCCACCGGCGCCTGCCGTGCCACGTCAGCGACCAGGGCGTCACGCACACCGCCGTCCGCATGGTCTCCCACCTCGGCGCCACCATCACCACCTGCGACGACACCACCCACCGCGACGCCGCCGCCGTCGCCGCGCGGGAGCTGCACGACTCCCTCGGCTGACCAGCCCCGGCCGGGTGGACGCGACGCAAGCCGCGCCCGCCCGGCCCACTGGCCCACGGCCACACCGCCCGCCGCGCCCCGGGGCCCGGACGCACGAGCCGCCCCGGGGCGCGACGCAAGCACCCCCCGCATGACCAGATCACCCGGCCGGAGAGCACCGCGCCGGAACGTCCCGACCGAAGGAACCCGCACCATGGCCCTGTCCGCCGTCACCCCCGCCGAGACCGCCGCGCCCCTCGCCGCGCTGCTCCCCGCCCGCCGTGGCGCCGCCTGGACCGTCGGCTACGCCCCGTACGACCTCCGGCCCAACGCCGCCACGTCCCGGCTCACGAACGGCCGCCACGCCCTGTTCGTCGTCGAGCAGGCGGGCCGCATCGAGGTCTACGCCGACCGGCCCGGCCTGTTCCCCACCACCCCCGACGTGGTG
>NZ_BEWC01000011.1 GCF_003112575.1 Streptomyces ardesiacus | reverse complement strand
GGCGCAGGTGACAGAGGTGGCGGTGAGGACGGCGCGGGCGGTACTTCGGCCCCGGCCGCCGCTCCCCCGGCGGGCCGCCCGTCCCCCGGCTGGACGTCGACGGCGTCGGCCGGTGCCGCGGGGGCGGATTCCCGGGGGTCCCCGGGACGGGCGGCGCCCGTGGCGTCCGGGAGCGCTTCCTCGCGCCGGGCGCTGTCGCCGTCCCCGGCCCGTGGCGGGCGGGCGGGGCTCAACGGGGTGCTGCTCCCCGGGCCGTCGTCACGGGCCGTCGGTGGGCGGGCCGCGCTCGACGCGACACGGCCGTCCAGACCCTCGCCACCGTCCCTCGGCGGGCCCGGGGGACGCGGCGCCCGGCCGGCACCCGGAGGCCCGCCCCCGCCCTCCACCGGACCCGCGGAGTCCCGCAGCCCCCCGGTGCGTGGCCCCGGGATGTCCGACAGGCTCGTCGGGGTCGCCCACCACGGGGCCCGGGGTTCGGGCGGGGCGGGAGCCGGCGGGTCCGCCGGGTTGACGGGGCCGGCGCCCGGACCGCGCGCCACCGTGCCGGACGCCGAGGCGAAGCGGTCGTCCAGGGAATCGGGCGCGGCCGTCGGGCCGGTGTCGTCGGTGGAGTCGTCGTAGAGCTGCCCCCACCAGTCGTCCTCAGGACCGGTGGGACCGGTGGGCCTTCCCCCCTGCTGACTCATGCTCCCGATTGTCCACCGCGGGGGGCGGATGGACAGGGGGCATCGGAAAACTCGGGCGCACCACCGCACCCCCGGGCGGCGTGTCGGGGGAGGCGTCGAACAGTTCTCCGAGGTGGGGTGGCCGAGCGGCCCCACCCCCCACGGGAGGACCGCTCGGCGACGCCACCTTGGCAGAGTGACCAGCGGTACGGCGATGATGTCCGCGGGCGGGTTTACGCCGTGGCCGTTTTCCGCCACGACGGTCCCCGCGGCTTGAGATGATCATGGTTCCGGGGAGGGGCGACGCCTGATGCTGGGAGTGCTGGGGCTGGAGGACACGCAGGAGGCGGCCTACCGGGCGCTGGTGTCGGTGGGCGCGGCCGACGTACCGGATCTGGCGCGGAGGCTGGCGCTCGGCGAGCACGACACCGAGCGCGCGCTGCGCGGGCTGGAGCAGCAGGGGCTCGCCGCCCAGTCCTCGGCCCGCCCAGGACGCTGGGTCGCGGCCCCGCCGGGCGTCGCGCTGGGCGCCCTGCTCACCCAGCAGCGGCACGAACTGGACCGGGCCGAGCTGGCGGCGGCGCTGCTGGCGGAGGAGTACCGCGCGGCGGCGGCCGAGCCCGCCGTGCACGACCTGGTGGAGGTCGTGACCGGCGCCGCGGCCGTCGCCCGGCGCTTCCTCCAGTTGCAGCTCGGCGCGAGCGACGAGGTCTGCGCGCTGGTCACCGACCGGCCGGTGGCCGTGACCGGCATGGAGAACGACGCGGAGGAACAGGCCGCCGGGAGAGGCGTCCGCTACCGCGTGGTGGTCGAACGGTCGGTGCTCGACCTGCCGACCGGCATCACCGAGCTGACCGCCGCGCTCGGCCGCGACGAGCAGGTCCGGGTCGTGGACCGGGTGCCGACCAAGCTGATCGTGGCCGACCGCTCCCTCGCCCTGGTGCCGCTCACCGCGCACTCCTCGGAGCCCGCCGCGCTGGTCGTGCACGCCAGCGGCCTGCTCGAACTGCTCTCGGGCCTCTTCGAGGCGGTCTGGCGGGACGCGCTCCCGCTGCGGCTGGGCACCTCCGGCGTCACCGAGCACGGCCCCGACGGCCCCGACGGCACCGACCTGGAGATCCTCTCCCTGCTGCTCGCCGGTCTGACCGACGCGAGCGTCGCCAAGCAGCTCGACCTGGGCCTGCGGACCGTACAGCGGCGGGTGAAGCGCCTGATGGAGCTGACCGGCGTGACCACCCGGCTCCAGCTCGGCTGGCACGCCTACGAACGGGACTGGGTGGCCCGGGGGGCCAGGGAATCCAGGGCGCCCGAGGAGCCGGGCCGGCTCGGAGACCACTGAGGGGCGGCCCCCGCCACCACGGACTTCTGCGGACCGGGCCCGGCTCCGGCACCCTGGACGGATGGGAGCGTGGGACCTCCTGCTGACCGGCCTGGTCATCGTGCTCGGGCTGTGCGGCGTCCTGCTCCCCGGCGTGCCCGGGTCGTGGCTGGTGTGGGCCGGGGTCCTGTGGTGGGCGCTGAAGGACCCGCAGCCGCTCGCGTGGGCCGTCCTCGTCGGCGCCACGGTCGTCCTCCTGCTGTCCCGCGCGGTGCGCTGGGCGCTGCCGACCCGCAGGAGACGCCGGGACGAGGCGATGCGCCGGATGACGGCCTACGGGGGCGCGGGCGCCGTCCTCGGCTTCGTGTTCCTCCCCGTGCTCGGCGCGATCCCCGGCTTCCTGGGCGGCGTCTACCTCGCCGAGCGCCTGCGGCTCGGGCGGCACGGCGAGGCGATGGCGTCGCTGCGGAGCGCGATGCGCCACGGCGGCGCCGGGCTGCTGACGGAGCTGTTCGCCTGCCTGCTGATCACCGGGGCGTGGCTGGGAGCGGTCCTGGCCGGCTGACGGGCGCGCCCTCCAGGGCCAGCAGCCGCGTCTTGCGGTCCAGTCCGCCCGCGTACCCGGTCAGCGAGCCGTCGGCGCCGATCACCCGGTGGCAGGGGCGCAGGATCAGCAGCGGATTGGCGCCGATCGCGCCCCCGACGGCGCGCACCGCCGGCCGCGAGGCCCCGATGCGCGCGGCGATCTCGCCGTACGTCGTCGTCGCCCCGTAGGGCACGTCGTCGAGGGCGGCCCACACGCGCTCCCGGAAGGCGGTGCCCTCGGCGCGCAGCGGCAGCCGGAACTCCGTCAGCTCCCCGGCGAAGTAGGCGTCGAGCTGCTCCTCGGCCGCCCGGAAGGGCCCGGCGTCGTGCCGCCAGCCGTCCTGGACGCTCCGGCCGCCCTTCTGCCCGGGCACGGACAGGGAGGTGAGCGCGCCGTCGGGGCCGGCGGCGGTCAGCAGCAGCAGCCCGACGGGACTGTCGATCCGGTGCCAGTAGGTGACGGTGGTCATCGGTCGTTCTCCCACTCTCCTGCTGCGCGCAGGTGGTTCAGTGCGTACGAGCGCCAGGGGCGCCAGGTGTCGGGGACGGCGGTGCCGGGCGGCGCGACGTCGGGGTCGCCGAGGGCGCGGGTGCGTACGACGGCGGCCGTACCGGCGTCCAGGCCGGGCACGGCGAGCAGGGCCCGCTCGGCGTCGTCCCGGTCGGCGCCCGGGTCCAGGCGTACGGTGCCGTCGGCGAGGGCGGCGGCGAGCGCGCCCGCGGTGCCCTGCGGCGCGGCCTCGGCGAGGACGGCCGGTTCGGGGAAGAGGTGGGTGAGGGTGCCGCAGGGCGCGTCGAGCGTCTTGCCGTACCGCTGCACCAGCCGCTCGGCCTCCGCACGGCCCACCAGGGCCCGCACCGCGAGTTCGTCGGGGTCGGCGGTGCCCGGTGAGCGCAGCCCGGGGCGGGCGGCGACGAGCGGGGCGAGCCGGGGGTCGGCGCCGAGCCGCTCGTCGACGGCGCAGGGGTCGGCGTCGAGGTCGAACAGCCGCCGCAGCCGCTGGACGGAGGTGGTGAGGTCGCGCAGGTCGGTGAGGTGGAGGCGGGCGTCGAGCCAGCCACCGCCGCCGGTGCGCGGCCTGCCGGGCCGTTCCTGGACGGCGACGATCCCGGTGCCGTACGGCAGGCGCAGGGTGCGCCGGTAGACGCGGTGGCCGGGTGCGCCGCTCACCTCCTCGATCCCGGCGACGGCCTCGCGTTCGAGCAGGTCGAAGACGGGGCCGGGCTGGTAGGGGCCGCGGTGGGCCAGGCGCAGCGGGACGCCGGCGGAGGGGGTGGCGGTGCGCCGGGCGGCCCGGTCGCGGGCCGGGGCGGCGGCGCGCAGCTCGCTCGGGGTGGCCGCGTACACGGTCCGGATCGTGTCGTTGAACTGCCGCACGCTGGCGAATCCGGCGGCGAAGGCGATCTCGGTGACCGGCAGGCCGGTGGTCTGCAGCAGGACGCGCGCGGTGTGCGCCCGCTGGGCGCGGGCGAGGGCCACGGGTCCGGCGCCGACTTCGGCGGTGAGCTGGCGCTGCACCTGGCGGACGCTGTAGCCGAGGCGGCCGGCGAGTCCGGCGACGCCCTCGCGGTCGACGACGCCGTCGCCGATCAGCCGCATGGCCCGGCCGACGACGTCGGCGCGCACGTTCCAGTCGGCGGAGCCCGGCACGGCGTCGGGACGGCACCGCCGGCAGGCCCGGAAACCCGAGCCCTGCGCGGCGGCGGCCGTCGCGAAGAACCGCACGTTGTGCCGCTTCGGGGTGACCGCGGGACAGCTCGGCCGGCAGTAGATGCCGGTCGTCTCGACGGCGAAGAAGAACGCGCCGTCGAACCGGGCGTCCCGGCTCCGCACGGCCTCGTACCTGAGGTCCTCGTGGGTGTGCTCGTACTGCGCTGTCTGTCTCACGTCCTCCAGTCTCCGCCAGTCCGGACCACCGGACTGGCGGAAATCGGACATCACGTGGGGGCGGCCGCCGGCCTAGCGCAGACCGCCCCGCTTGGCCTCCATCGCCGCCTTGCCGAGGGCGCCCCTGCGCTTGAACTCCTTGCGGATCTCGGCCCGCAGCCGGGCGTCGGTCTTGGCGACGATGCGCTGGTTCTCCCGCATGAGCTTGCGGTAGCTCTCCAGCCGCCGCCCGGGCAGCTCGCCGCCGTCGATGGCGGCGAGGACGGCGCAGCCCGGCTCGCTCTCGTGGGCGCAGTCGTGGAAGCGGCACCCTTCGGCCAGCTCCTCGATCTCGGCGAACACCTGCCCGACCCCGCTGCCCGCGTCGAAGAGCCCGACGCCCCGCAGCCCGGGGGTGTCGATCAGCACTCCCCCGCCGGGCAGGGCGAGGAGGTTGCGGGTGGTGGTGGTGTGCCGGCCCTTGCCGTCGACGTCGCGGACGTCCTGGACCCCCATGACGTCCTCGCCGAGCAGTGCGTTGGCGAGGGTGGACTTGCCGGCGCCGGACTGTCCCAGCAGCACGGCAGTGCCGCCGGAGACGACGGCGGCGAGCACGTCGAGCCCTTCCCCCTGCTCGGCGCTGACGGACAGCACCGGCACACCGGGCGCGGCCGTCTCCACGTCCTGGACGAGGTACGCCAGGGTCACCGGGTCGGGCACGAGGTCGGCCTTGGTGAGGACGACCAGGGGCTGCGCCCCGGATTCCCAGGCGAGGGCGAGGAACCGTTCGATGCGGGCGAGGTCCAGCTCGGCCGCGAGCGACACGGCGACGATCGCGTGGTCGACGTTGGCCGCGAGGATCTGCCCCTCGGACCGCTTGGAGGAGGTGGAGCGCACGAAGGCGGTGCGGCGCGGCAGATACGTCCGCACGTAGCGCGGGGTGCCGCCCTCGGGGTCGACGGCGACCCAGTCGCCGGTGCACACGACGCGCAGGGGGTCGTGCGGCGTGACGAACGCGGTGTCGGCGCGCACGACGCCGTCCGCGGTGACGACGTCGCACTGCCCGCGGTCGACCCGGACGACCCGGCCGGGCAGCAGCCCCTGGGCGGCGTATTGCGCGAACGCGTCGGCCCAGTCCTCGTCCCAGCCGTGGGCGGCGAGGGCGGAGTGGGCGTGCGGGAACGAGGTGGATGACGTGGAAGTCAAGGGGTGACCCTTCAGGGTGCGGCCCCGGCGCGAGGACTCAGGGAGCGGCTGAGATCAGCCGGCGGCCACGGAGGTGGACTCGATGAACTCCTGGATGCGGGCAGCGCCCGTCACAGTGACAGCCATGGGTCGACACCTCCTCTCGGGATCCCCTGCCGCGGCGGCCGTTGGGGCCGCCGCGCTCGGACATCGCTCACCTTAGACACGCGCCCGGGGGCGCGCCACCGAATAACCGCGACACCCCGGGACCCCGGGCTCAGACCTCCACGGGCGCGTCCGCCGGCAGGCTGTCCATGAAGGAGCTGACCGAGAAGACCGCGTTGCCGGCGCCGGGGGGACCGTAGCCGGGGGGCGAGGAGAGGCCGAAGTCGTCCATGGTCTGGCGGTAGGCCTGGAGCAGGCGGATGTGGTACTCCAGCGGGGCGCCCTGCGGGTTGGCCTTGCCGAGGGGGGTCGTCGGCTCGGGGCACCAGGTGGTGAAGCGGGGCGTGATGCCGTGCGACATGAAGAAGCGCAGGCCCTCGGTGGTGGAGGCGATGGCCTCGTCCACGGTCTTGAAGCCGAAGGGCTCGGCCATCTCGACGCCCGCCACGAAGTTGGGGATGACGTTGCGCGCGCCGAAGACGTCGGTGGAGTCGAGGATGCGCCGGTGCCACTCGTCACGGCCGACGTAGCGCTCCTTGCCGGGGCAGTACATCTTGAACAGGTACTCGTCCCACACCTCGAAGTTGGGGTGGTAGATCTGCACGCCGTAGTCCTTGAAGCGCTGGACGTCCGGCTTGGGCAGGGCCTGGGCGACGACCTTGCCGATCCAGCGGCCGGGGAAGTGCTCCTCGATGGCCTTGGCGTAGCGCCCGTAGAAGTCGGCCTCGTCCAGCCCCTGGACCTTCGAGGTGATCGCGCCGCCGGTGAGCGTGTACGCGGTGGAGATCTTCGCGGTGTCGTACTTGTCGATGATCTCCAGCGCCTCGAGGACCTCGTCGACGTCCTTCACCCCGGTGTACGGCCGCCCTGCCGCCTTGTGCTGGCGCCAGTTGTGGTTGATGTCGCAGTACTGGCACTCCTCCTTGGCGCCGAAGTACTGGCAGACGCGGAAGGCGGTCAGGTAGATCAGGTAGCCCCACTGGATGGTGGGGGCCACCTCCATGACGGACTTCCCGTTGGCGAGCTTGTGCCGGTAGTACTCGGGCATCGGCGGCACGCCGACGTCGGAGATGCGCTTGCCGTCGAGGTAGAGGCCGAGCTGGTTGTGCTCGTCGGCGGCGACGCGGTACGGGGAGGACGGGTTCACCCGGACGGAGACGACGGTGCGGCGCAGGTCGTAGGGGCCGCCGGTGAGGATGATCTCCTCGGGCGGGCGGCGCAGGGCGGCCTCGCCCAGCTCGGGCAGGGTGCCGTGGTCGAAGGAGAAGATGAAGTACGACTTCGGCTTGACCTCGCCGTCCTCGTTGTCGCTGAGCGCGGAGGGGTCGAAGGCGACGCCGCCGCGGAGCAGGTCCTCCTTGAAGACGGCCTCGCGCGGTACGTTCGGGAACCGCTCCATCAGATCCTCGACCAGCGCGGTACGGCTGTCCATCCCGTGTCTCCTCCCAGCTCCGGCGTTCGACTTCTCACGGTATGCCCCCGCGGGAGCGGCTTCCCGCCCGGGTCCCCCTCCAGGCGCGCCGGGTAGGTTTCCGCGATATGAGCGACATCACGGTGACCAACTGGGCCGGCAACATCACGTACGCGGCCAAGGAACTGCTCCGGCCGCACTCCCCACAGGCGCTGCGGGCCCTGGTGGCGGACAGCGCCCGGGTGCGGGTACTGGGCAGCGGGCACTCCTTCAACGAGATCGCCGAGCCGGGTGCGGAGGGCGTCCTGCTGTCGCTGGCGGACCTGCCGGCCGAGGTGGACGTGGACACGGCGGCCCGTACGGTGCGGGTCGGCGGCGGGGTCCGGTACGCCGAGCTGGCCCGGGCGGTGCACGCGCGGGGCCTGGCGCTGGCGAACATGGCCTCGCTGCCGCACATCTCGGTCGCCGGGTCGGTGGCGACCGGCACGCACGGCTCCGGGGTGGGCAACGGTCCGCTGGCGTCGGCGGTGCGCGAGGTGGAGCTGGTGACCGCGGACGGTTCGACCGTGGTGCTCGGGCGGGACGACGAGCGGTTCGGCGGCGCGGTGACCTCGCTGGGCGCGCTGGGCGTGGTGACCTCGCTCACGCTCGACGTGGAGCCCGCCTACGAGGTCGAGCAGCACGTCTTCGCCGAACTGCCGCTGGCCGGTCTGGACACGGCGACGTTCGAGACGGTGATGGCGGCGGCGTACAGCGTGAGCCTGTTCACGGACTGGCGGGCGCCGGGATTCCGTCAGGTGTGGCTCAAGCGGCGCACCGACCAGCCGCTGCCCGACTTCCCGTACGCGGCGCCCGCCGCCGAGAAGATGCACCCGGTGCCGGGCATGCCCGCGGTCAACTGCACGGAGCAGTTCGGGGTGCCGGGGCCCTGGCACGAGCGGCTGCCGCACTTCCGCGCGGAGTTCACGCCCAGCAGCGGTGCCGAGCTGCAGTCGGAGTACCTGATGCCCCGCGAGCACGCCCTGGCCGCCCTGCACGCGATGGACGCGATACGCGACGTGCTCGCGCCGGTGCTGCAGACCTGCGAGATCCGCACGGTCGCCGCCGACGGGCAGTGGCTGAGCCCGTCCTACGGCCGGGACACCGTGGCCGCGCACTTCACCTGGGTCGAGGACACGGCGGCGGTGCTGCCGGTGGTGCGGCGCCTGGAGGGGGCGCTCGCCCCGTTCGCGGCGCGCCCGCACTGGGGGAAGGTGTTCACGACCCCGGCGGGCGAACTGCGCGCGCTCTACCCCCGGCTGGCCGACTTCCGGGCGCTGGCCGGGTCGCTGGACCCGGCGGGGAAGTTCGCCAACGCCTTCGTGCGCGGGGTGCTGGCGGGCTGAGCACCCCGCGCGGGGTCAGTGGTCGGCGCAGCAGGGCGTCGGGGCGGGGTCCTCGAACGGGACGAGGGTGCCGCCCGCCGCGGGCATGGCGGCCAGGACGAGACGGCCGTCCTGCCAGTGCGGGCGGACGTGGTCGCGGGTGTCGAGCCGGGTGTCCGGGCTCGGCTCCTCCGGTGTGCCCAGGACCGTCACCCGGTCGATCGCGCACCGGGCGAGCAGTTCGGCGAGCGTCAGCGTGCCGGTGGCGCGGTCCGCGCCCGGGTAGAGGACGGCGCGGCCGGCCTCGTCCCAGGCGCCGTCGCGGATCCGGTACCCGCGGGCGGTGAGCCGGTCCCGGGCGGTGCGCAGGACCGGCTCCGCCTCGGCGGCGAGGGACAGGGCGACCCGCGGGCGGTCGTCCCGCACCAGGTGCGTGCAGCCGAAGACGCCCTCCGGGAGGGCGAGTTCGACGGCGAGCACCTGGAGCAGGCGGTCGGCCTCGCGCAGGGTCCTCGCGTCGGTGTCGATGCCGAGGACGTACGGCGCGGCGGGCGGGGTCACGAGGGCAGGACCCAGACGGGGTTGGAGTAGAACCACAGGTCGCGCCACGGGTCGGCGTCGCCCACGACGTCGATGGCGGGGCCGGCCGGGTCCACCTTGGCGCCGCGGGCGCCGACGGCGGAGCGGTTGCCGTCGGTGCCGCGGGTGCGGAGGTAGACGGGGCGGTCGACGCGGCCGAGGTCGTAGGTGAGGCGGACGGTGCCGCTGTCCTTGTTCACCTCGTTCACCTCGTACGACTTGACGACGCGGGCGGTCGGCTCGGTGAAGGTGTCCTTGTCGGCGACGGGGCCGGTCACGTCGCCCTGGATGACGTCCACACGGGCCAGCTTCGGCACGAACCCCGCCCAGTTGGGGCCGCCGGCCAGGGCGACGTCGACGGAGAGGGTCACCCGGGTGCCCTTGCGGACGTGCAGGGCGCCGCCGAGCGTGGCCCAGCGGCCGCCGCCCGAGACGCGGACGTCGAGGCCGCTGACGAGCTGTCCGTGGTCGACCCAGATGCGCCCGGCGCGGATGCCGTCCATGACGGCGGCGTAGGAGAAGCCGTCGGAGCCGACGTGGGTGCGGCTGTACTGGCCGGGCCAGAAGTCGTTCTGGGTGATGTCGATCCGGCCGCCGTACACGGGGTCGTCGTAGCGGCCGTTGGCGTTGAAGTCGCCGCCGCCGCGGGCGCCGGTGTCGGCGTAGACCTGGTGGGAGTCGGAGTTGGCGGTGATCCACCAGGGACGGCCCTCGGCGATGAGGCTGTCCCACAGGCCGCCGACGGTGGCGGTCATCCAGTCGAAGCCGCCCCAGGTGCGGTAGCTCTCCAGCGGGTAGCCGGCGAAGGAGTTGGCGCTCGGGCTGCCGTCGTAGATGCCGCGGGCGCCGCCGGGCCCGAGGGGCTTGGGCAGGCCGCCCGCCTGGTGGCCGGGGGCGCCCTCGAAGCCGACGGCGATCCGGCGGCCGGGGGAGGTGGCGTCGCGCCAGGCGCGGATCTCGTGCGGGGAGTCGATGCCCTTGCGCGCCGGGTGGTTGGCGAGCATGAGGGCGTCCTTGACCTTGCGCCGCTCGACCTGGTCGGCGAGGAAGGACAGCCCCGCGACGGCGAGGGCCTCGTTGGCGGGGGTGGAGTCGGTGGCGCCCTTGACGCCGCCGTCGTAGTCGGTCTCGAACTGCTTGAGGACGGAGACCTCGTGCTTGCCGGGGTGCACGAACACGGTGCCGTGCTCGGCGGCCGGGATGTTCCACTCCAGCCCCTGGAAGACGAGGGTGTCCTCGTGGGCGTCGCGGGCCTCGCGGATGTCGGGGTTGACCTTCTCCACCCCGATCCTGGCGTGGGTGGCGCTGCCGTGGTCGGTGATGACCAGCCAGTCCATGCCGTGCCGGGCGCCCTGGCGGACCTGGTCGACGACGCGGTACTTGCCGTCGCTGCTGTACTGGGTGTGGATGTGGTGGTCGCCGGCCAGCCAGAGGAAGCCCTTGGAGCGGCGGCCGTTGCCCGCGGCCCGCGCGGGCGCGGCGGTGGCGGTCTGGGCGAGGACGGTACCGGCGGCCAGTCCGGCGCCCAGCAGGCCGGCCCGGCGCAGCAGCCCGCGCCGCGACTGCTGTTCGGGGCTCAGGGCCTCGTCGGGGACGTTCGTGTCGAAGGCGGCGGGCAGGGCCGGTGCGGTGGCGTGCTCGTGGTCGTGCGGGTGTGCGTGGTGGTGGTGACCGTGCGGGTGTCCGTGCCCCATGTGTGTTCCTCCCGGATACCGCCGCCGTGCGCGGCTCCGAGGAGAATCGACGCGGAAGGTGAACGTTGAACGACTATCGGGTGAGCCGTGCCCTCCGCCCGGCCTGCCCTAGCATGAAACCTAGGAATCCTAGGCTGCAGGAAGGTGGCCCATGCCCCGAGCGGGCCTTACCACGGACCGCGTCGTCGCCGCGGCCGCCGACCTCGCCGACGAGACCGGGTTCGAGGCCGTGACCGTCTCCGCGCTGGCCCGGCGCCTCGGGGTGAAGGACGCGAGTCTGTACACGCATGTGCGCGGACTGCGGGACCTGCGGGAGCGGATGGCGCTGCTGGCCGGCGGCGAGCTGATCGAGGAGATCGCCGAGGCGGTGGCCGGCCGGGCCGGGAAGGAGGCGCTGGCCGCCTTCGCGGGCGCCTACCGGGCGTACGCCCTGCGCCACCCCGGCCGCTACGCCGCGACCCAGATCCGCGTCGACCAGACCCGGGTGGCCGGCTCCCCCGCCCTGCGCCGCACCGGCGAGATCACCTACGGCATGCTGCGCGCCTACGGCCTGGGCGAACCCGACCTCACCGACGCCGTACGCCTGCTGCGCTCCACCTTCCACGGGTACTGCGCGCTGGAGGCCTCCGGGAGCTTCGGTGCCCCGCGCGCCGTCCAGGCGTCCTGGGACAAGGCGGTCGACGCCCTGCACGTGGCGCTGGAGAACTGGCCGCGGGACGGGAGCGGCGGTTAGCCGGTCAGCGCGCTCACCTCGTCGTACGTGGGCGCCGGGCCGCCCGGGTCCCGGCCCGCCCGGATGCCGGCGGCCGTCTCCAGGGCGGCGCCCAGGGCCCTGCGGTACAGGAGCGAGCCGAGGCTGACGCGGCTCACCCCGAGGTCGGCCAGGTGGGGCAGGGCGGGCCCCGCGGGCGAGTGCAGGACGTTGAGGGGGACGTCGAGACGGGCGGTGAGGGACGCGATGCGGGCGGGATCGGTGAGGCCGGGGACGAAGACGCCGTCGGCGCCGGCCTCGCGGTAGGCGTCCAGGCGCCGCAGGGTGTCGGACCAGTCGCCGTCGCCCGACCAGTACGTGTCCGTACGGGCGTTGACGAACAGGCCGGGGGCGGCCCGCCGTACCGCGGCGATCTTCGCGGCGTGCCGGTCCGCCGGCCCCAGGGCGTCCTCCAGGTTGATCCCGACGGCGCCGACCGCGGCCAGGTGCCGCGCCAGCTCCCCCACCTCGGCGGGGTCGTCGCTGAACCCGCTCTCCATGTCGACGGAGAGCAGGAAGGGGCCCGAGCCGAGGGTGAGGGCCAGCCTCAGTGTCTCGTCCCGGGTCGCCGCCGCGCCGTCGGGCAGGCCGGCCGCCGCCGCGACGCCGAGGCTGGTCGTGCCGACGGCGCGGAACCCGAGTCCGGCGAGGGCGAGCGCGGAGGCGTGGTCCCAGGCGCACGGCAGGAGCAGGGGCTCGCCGGGCCGGTGGAGTGCGGCGAACGCGGTCACGACAGGTCACCCACCGCGTCGGCGTAGTACACGGACTCCGAGACGTGGGCGGCGAGTTCGCGGAAGCTCCAGCCCTCGCCGGGCGAGTGGTCGAGCTGCTCGTCGGTGAGCGCGTCGAGGCGGTGGGCCCAGATCCGGGCGAGCCGGGTGAGGCGGCTGCGGGCCTCGTCCAGGTCCTCGTCGGTGAAGCGGGCCCGGTCGGCGTCGGTGGTGACCGTCGAGGCGTGCCAGTGGTCGGGCTCGGTCGCCTCCCCCGCCAGCCGGGCCTCCAGTTCGGCGAGATGGTCGACCAGGTGGTCGGCGACCCGCCGGATCGCCTTGTGCGGGGTGTAGACGCGGCCGTCGACGTGCGCGGGCCGCCCGTCCCAGGCGGTCCAGGTGGCGGCCAGGGCGAGGACGTGGTCCACCGCGCCGGTGACGGCGGCGGCGGGCGTGGGAGTGCTCGTGGCGGTGGGCGTGTCGTTCATGTCCCGCACGCTAGGCGCCGGTCGTTTCGGCGCCGGCCGAAGTGTTCCGGGCGGCACCCCGTCGACGCCCCCGCGCCTCAGGTCACCAGTCCGTGCCGGTAGGCGAAGACGACCGCCTGGACGCGGTCGCGCAGGTCGAGCTTGGTGAGGATGCGGGAGACGAAGGTCTTGACGGTCTCGGGGCTGATCACGAGGGCCGCGGCGATCTCGCCGTTGGACAGGCCGTCCGCGATCAGCCGCAGGACCTCCATCTCGCGCGGGGTGAGCGGGATGTCCCGGGCGGTGCCCTCGGCGGGACGGATGCGGGCGGCGTAGCGGCCCACGAGGCGGCGGGTCACGTCGGGGTCGAGGAGCGCCGCGCCCATGGCCACGGTGCGGATGCCGTGCAGGAGCCGGTCGGGGGGCGCGTCCTTGAGCAGGAAGCCGCTCGCGCCCGCGCGCAGCGCCTCGTAGACGTACTCGTCGAGGTTGAACGTCGTGACCACGAGCACCTTGACGGGGTGTTCCACCCCGGCGCCGGCCAGCAGGCGGGTGGCTTCGAGGCCGTCGAGCACCGGCATGCGGATGTCCATCACCACGACGTCCGGGCGCAGTTCGCGGGCCAGGTCGACCCCGGTGCGCCCGTCTCCGCACTCGCCGACCACCTCCAGGTCGGGCTGGGCGTCGACGATGGTCGCCAGACCGGTGCGGATCAGTGCCTGGTCGTCGCAGATCACGACCCGGACCGGTGTGCTCATGCCCCGCTCCCCCCGGGTATCCGGGCCCGGACGACGAACCCGCCGCCCGTCGGGCGCTCCGTGCTGAACTCGCCGCCCAGGACGTCGACGCGTTCCCGCAGTCCGGCCAGGCCCCGCCCGCTGCCCCCGGGGGACGCGGCCCCCGTGCCGGAGCCGTCCGTGCCCACTTCCACCGTGATCTCTCTTTCTCCGTGGTGCACCAGGACCGAGGTCTTGGCGCCGTGGTCGTACTTGAGGGCGTTGGTCAGGGCCTCCTGCACCACGCGGTAGGCCACGAGGTCGGAGCTTCCGGTGGCCGTCGCCGGGGTGCCCTCCTCGGTGAAGTCCACGGGCTGTCCGGCCCGGCGCGTCTGCTCGACCAGGGTGAGGACCCGGCCGACGGGGGGCGTCCGGGGCTCGGCGGTGCCGTGGTCCGGGTTGAGCAGGTCGAGCAGGTGCCGCAGGTCGGTGATGGCGCGGCGGCCGGTGTCGCTGACGGCGGCCAGCGTCTCGTCGAGCCGGTCCGGGGCGGCGGTCAGATAGCGGGCCGCCTCGGACTGGACGACCATCGCGGTCACGTGGTGGGTCACGACGTCGTGCAACTCACGGGCGATGCGCGCCCGTTCGGCGTTGCGGGCGTCCTCGGCGACCCGGCTGCGGCGCTCGGCCTCCGCGGCGCGGGCGGAGCGCATCCACGCGCCGATGCCCCACGTCAGGGCGAGCAGCAGGTAGAACGTCACGTACTCGACCGGCGATTCGTCGCCTCCGCGCTCGTTCAGCCCCACGGCCAGACCCACGTACGCCAGGGTCGCCACGACCTGTGCCGAGCGCCGGTACTTCTCCAGGTAGGCGCCGGCGCTGATCAGTGCGACGGGGAGCGCGGTGCCGGCGAACAGGTGGTAGCCGCGCAGTTGGTCGAGGGCGAAGCCCAGCGAGACCAGGGCCAGGCAGACGAGTGTCCACCGCCGGCGCACGGCCAGGGAGAGGCCCTGGAGGGCGGCCGCCACGACGGTCAGCGCGTCGGCGGGGCGGGTCGGCAGTCCGCCGAGGTCCGTGCCGTGACCGCGGAGCGCCGGCAGCAGGGACCCGACGAGGAACAGCACCCCGAGCGGGAGGTCCCGGACCGTGACGTCGAGGCGGCGCCACCGCTCCAGGGACCTTCGGCGATCGATCACCGGGGAAGTGTAGCGGCGGAGTTGACGTCCGCGGCACGCCGCCGGGAGCCGAACGGCACGATGTTCCCGCGCCGGTGCGCCAGCCACAGGAACACCAGCGTGAGCAGCGCCCCGAAGCCCACCGAGTACACGCTGCCCTCGGGGCCGAAGTCGCCGCCGGTGAGGAGCTTCGGTCCCGACATCGTGGCGTCCAGCAGGCCCTGGCTGCTGCCGTTGCCCGAGACGACGGTGCTGAAGACGCCGCCCGCGGCGAAGTTCCAGCCGAAGTGCACGCCGATCGTCAGCCACAGGTTGCGGGTGGCGGCGTACGCGGCGGCGAGCATGAACCCGGCCTCGATGGCGATGGCCACGGCGCCCCACAGGGTGGCGTCCTCGTTGAGCAGGTGCGAGAGCCCGAAGACGAGGCCGGTCAGACCCAGCGCGAGGTAGGTGCCGATGTGCTCCTCGATGATCCGGAACAGCACCCCGCGGTACACGATCTCCTCCGTGACGGCGGCCCCGGCCATGAAGCCGACCAGTCCGATCGCGCCCTGCACCGAGCCCACCCCGTGGACGTCGTAGTGCCCGGAGGTGAAGAGGTTCGTGATGACGGCCGCGAACATCCCGGCGCCGATCAGCACACCCCAGCCGGCCTTGGCGACGGCGCCCTCCCGGGCCACGTCCAGGGCCTGCCGGCGCTCGGTCCGCCGTACCACCCAGGCGTACACGAAGACCATCAGGGCGGACGCCGTGAGGCCGACGACCAGGGTGAGCCAGTCGTTGTCCTGCACCGCCTGGATGGCCGCTCCGCTGAGGGCGTAGGCCGCCAGCACGGCCAGGAACTGCCAGACGAATCTCACGGTAACTCCTCGTTCGGGCCCGGGACTTCGGTGCCCCGGGCGACGACAAGGACGCTACGGACCGGGCGGCCGGAGATCGTCACCTCACGGTGGACACCTGCCTGTAGCTCGCACGGGGGACAAGGCGCCCCGGCACGGGGCGACGACGTAGCCTCAAAGGCATGACCAGCGACTTCGCCGACGCCCTCGCCGCGGGCCCGCTCGTGCTCGACGGCGGGTTGTCCAACCAGTTGGAGGCGGCCGGGCACGATCTGGGCGACGAGCTGTGGTCGGCCCGGCTGCTCGCCGAGGACCCCGAGGCGATCACGCGGGCCCACCTCGCCTACTTCGAGGCGGGCGCGGACGTGGCCATCACCTCCAGTTACCAGGCCACCTTCGAGGGCTTCGCCCGGCGCGGCATCGACGGGGAGCGGGCCGCCGAACTGCTCGCGCTCAGCGTGGAGGCGGCGCGGGAGGCGGCCCGCCGTGCGCGGGCGGGAGCGCCGGGCCGCCGGCTGTGGGTGGCGGCGTCGGCGGGCCCGTACGGGGCGATGCTCGCGGACGGCTCCGAGTACCGGGGACGGTACGGCCTCGGCGCGGGCGAACTGGAGCGCTTCCACCGCCCCCGACTGGAGGTCCTGGCCGCGGCCCGTCCCGACGTCCTCGCGCTGGAGACGGTCCCGGACACCGACGAGGCGGCGGCGCTGCTGAGGGCGGTGCGCGGGCTGGGCGTGCCCGCGTGGCTGTCGTACACCGTCGCGGGGGACCGCACGCGCGCCGGTCAGCCGCTGGAGGAGGCCTTCGCCCTGGCCGCCGACGCGGACGAGGTGGTCGCGGTGGGCGTCAACTGCTGTGCTCCCGAGGACGTGACCGGCGCGGTCGAGACCGCCGTCCGCGTCACCGGGAAGCCGGTCGTCGCCTATCCCAACAGCGGGGAGACCTGGGACCCGCGGGCCCGGGCGTGGCGGGGGCGTTCGCGGTTCACCCCGCGGCTGGTGCGTCGCTGGCGGGCGGCCGGGGCCCGGTTGACCGGGGGCTGCTGCCGGGTGGGGCCGGACGTGATCAGGACGATCGCGTCACCGCCCTCGTCACCCTGACGGACGGCCACCACGGAACGCCCGTGACACCGTCACGGCGAGCACGCCGACGGGGGCACGCCGCCGTCCCGCGCCGCACCGGCCCGGCCCGCCTGCCCTTGCCCTGCCCGCGGCAGCCACCCACCGCGCGGCGGACTCGCCCTGGGGCGGCGGGTGCGACATGTGCCAGGATGGCACTGAACAGGCGTTCGGGGGCGACGGGTTCGGCGGGGGGGCGTGGACGGCATGGCGGACGGGGAGCGGACCGGACACCGCGCGGCGCCGGGGGCGGTGGTCGCCGTCGGAGTCGTCGCGGCGCTCGCGGTCGCCGCGCTCGTGCTGCGGCCCGAGGAGGGGCTGCTGCACTCGGGCAGGGGACCGCTCGGCCGGATGGGCTTCGTGACGATCCTCGCGGCCGGGGCCTGGACGCTCGGTGTCTGGACGGTCGTCCGGGATCTCCGCCACCGGTTCGGCGCCGGCCGTCTTTCCCTCCCCCCGCGCGAGGAGCGGCTGCGCGACGCCGCCGCGCGACTGCTGTTCGCCGCGGCGGGCGTCGTCGGCGTCCTGGCCGTCGTCCTGCACCGGTTCTCCACCGGCGGCGGCACGACCGGTGCGCCGCCGGCCCTCGAGACGGAACCGGCGCCCTTGCCGTCCCTCGCCGTCACTCCCCCGCCCCCACGGCCCCCGCGAGAGCCCTCGGAGCACTCCGCCCTGCCGGTGTACGCCGTGCTCGCCGTACTGGCCGCGGTCGTCGTCGTCCTCGTCGTGGTGGCCGTCGTACGGCGGCTGCGCCGGTTCGGGCTGAGGGTGCCGCAGCGCCCCGGCACGGCGGGCGCCGTGGCGGGGGACGACGACGCGCGGCTGCTGCTGTCCGCCGTGGACTCGGGCCGCCGCGCCCTGGCCGGCGCCGACGACGACGCCCGGGCGGCCGTCATCGCCTGTTACGCCGCGATGGAGGACGCCCTGGTGGCGTCCGGCGTACCGCGGCACGCTTCCGACAGCCCCGCGGACCTGCTCACCCGGGCGGCCGACGCGGGCTTCGCCCCGGGCCCGGCCGCTCCGCGCCTCACCGCCCTCTTCCGCGAGGCCCGTTACTCCTCGCACCCGATGGACGGCACCCACCGCGAGGCCGCGGCCGCCGCCCTGGAGGAGATCGCCTCCCTGCTCCGCGACGCGGGAGCGGGAGCGGACACGGGAGCGGACACGGGCGCCGACACCGGCACGGCTCCGGCCCCGGAGGCCCGGCGATGAACCGGTCCGCGGAAGGAGCCCCGCGCAGGGGACCGGACGTGTTCACCCTGCGCCGGCTCGGAGCGCTCGCGGGCGCGGTCGCCGGCTCGGGCGTCCTGCTCGTCCTGCTCCTGGACGGCCCGGAGGCGGCGGGCGCCCTGGTGGCGCTGCTCGTCGCCGCGGCCCTGCTGGTCGCCCGGTACGCCGTCGGGGCGGGCACCCTCGACTCCGGCCACCGGGACGAGGTGCGGCTGTTGCAGACCCGGGTGCCGGGCATGGGCGAGTGGCGCCGGAACGTGGTCACCTCCACCGGACCCGACGGCACCGCCTACTACCGCGCGGTGCTCCGGCCCGAGCTGCGTCACCTCTACGCCGCCGTGCTCGCCGAGCACCACCACGTGTCCCTGGAGCACCAGCCCGAGCGGGCGGCCGAGTTGATCGGCCCCGACCTGTGGCCGTGGCTGGGACCCGTGCCGCCGGGCGCCGGATCCAAGGGCGAGGTGCCCGTCGACGTCCTGCGCCGTCTCGTCGACCGGCTCGAAGCACTGGGCACACCCCGCCCCCGTGACCCCCGTACAGGTAAGGACGAAGCGAAGTGACGACTGCCTCCACGCCCGGGCTCCGCACCGCCGAACAGGTCGGCGAGCAGGCCGGTGCCGTACTGCGCGAGATCGGCCGTGCCGTCGTCGGCAAGCCGCAGGCGCTCGAACACGTGATGCTGGCCGTGCTGGCCGGCGGGCACGTCCTGGTCGAGGACCTGCCGGGTCTCGGCAAGACGCTGCTCGCGCGCTCCTTCGCCACCACGCTCGGCCTGGACTTCCGCCGCATCCAGTTCACGCCCGACCTGCTGCCCTCCGACGTCACCGGCACGCCGCTGTACGACCAGCGCACCGGCGAGATGGTGTTCCACCCCGGCCCGGTCTTCACGCACCTCCTGCTCGCCGACGAGATCAACCGGACGCCGCCCAAGACGCAGGCGGCGCTGCTGGAGGCGATGGCCGAGTCGCAGGTGACGGTGGACGGCGCGACCCGGCCGCTCGCCGACCCGTTCCTGGTGATCGCGACCGCCAACCCGGTGGAGTACGAGGGCACGTACTCCCTCCCCGAGGCCCAGCTCGACCGGTTCCAGTTGCGGGTGCGGATGGGGTACCTGGCCGCCCGGGAGGAGCTGGCGATGCTGCGGGCCCGGATCGACCGGGCGGCGCCCGAGGCCGTGCTCGAACCGCTCGCGGGACCGGACGACGTGGTGGCCTGGCGGGCCGTCGTGGAGCGGGTGGAGATCGACGACGACCTGCTGGAGTACGCCGTCGCGCTCGTCGGCGCGACCCGCGACCACCCCCGCATCAGCATCGGCGCCTCGCCGCGCGGCGGACTCGCCCTGGTCCAGCTCGCGCGCGCCCGCGCCGTGCTGGACGGCCGCGACTACGTCGTCCCGGAGGACGTCAAGGACCTGGCGGTGCCCGCGCTGGCCCACCGGGTGTCGCTGCGGCCGGAGATGTGGGTGCGCGAGACGTCCACGGACGACGTGCTGCGCGAGATCGTCGACAGCGTCGGTACGCCGACCACGCGGCGTACGGCCGCGGTGCCGTCGTGACCCCACCCGCGCCGGTCCCCGCTGCCGCCGCCCCTCGGCCCCGGCCGAACGCGGCGGTGGTGCGCGCGCTGGAGGGCCGTACCTCCCCGGCACAGCCGCCGTCGCCGCCGCCCGGCGGGCCGCGGCCGGGCGAGCGCACGCTGCGCCTGCTGACCGTGGCCGCGGTGGCGCTGGCCGCCGCGCTGCTCTTTGGCCGGGCGTGGCTGCTCGCGCTCGCGGCGGCGCCGCTGGTGCTGCTCGCCCTGGCGCTGCCCCGCGCCCACGCCCGCCGCGTCGAGACGTCGGTGACCGTCGAGCCGAGGCGCTGCTTCGAGGGCGACACGGTCACCGTCCGCATCGAGGTGGCCCACGACGGGGACGCGGTACGCCTCGACCCCGGGGTCACGCTCGGCCCCGGCCTGCGCCTCGACGACGTGGTCGTCGGCCGCTCCTCGGTGACCCTGCGTCACACGGCGCTGACCTGGGGCCGCTGGTCGCTCGGCCCCGTGGACCTCGACGTGTACGACCCCGGCGGCACCGTGCGCCGCACCGTGCGCGTCGAGGCCGCCGAGGTGTCCGTGTTCCCGCACCCCGCGCAGGCGAGGTTCACGCCGATCCCGGTGCGGCTGCCGCAGCGGCTCGGCGAGCACGCCACGCCGCAGTCCGGGGAGGGCGTCGAGGTCATCGGGGTGGGGCCGTGGGTTCCCGGGGAGCGGCAGCGGCGCATCCACTGGCCGTCGACGACCCGGCGCGGGTCCGTGCAACTGCACCGGTTCGCCGCCGAGCGGGCCGCCGACACGGTGATGCTGCTCGACGCGTTCGGGGACGTCCTCGACCCGGTGACCGGCCTGTCCTCGCTGGACGAGACGGTACGCGCCGCCGCCGGGCTCACCCGTGCCTACCTGCGCACCCACGACCGGGTGGGGGTCGTCTCGACCGGCGGCACCACCCGCTGGCTCGCGCCGGGCACCGGGGACGCGGCGTTCTACCGCATCGTCGAGAGCGTCCTCGACGTCCGCAAGGACCGCAGCTTCGGCGGGGACGGGCTGGAGCGGGTCCCGCCGCCCGCGCTGCCGGAGGGCGCGCTCGTGTACGTGTTCACGCCGCTCAGCGACGCGCGGATCCTGTCGGTGCTGCGTGACCTCCAGGCGCGGGGCCGCCGTCCGGTCGTCGTGGAGATCCCGAGCGGCGACCCGCAGGTGGAACCCGGCGACGAGGCGGGCGCGTTGGGCCTGCGCCTGTGGCGTGCGGAGCGCGACGCGATGCGGTTCGCCCTGCGGGACAGCGGGGTGCCGGTGCTCCGGCGCCCCGCGGGCGAGTCGTTGGACACGGCGCTGGCGCCGCTGCTGTCGGGGCGGGTCGGCGGGAGGGGGCGCGCGGGATGACGGCACGGGACACGCGGGTGGGCGTCCGGGAGTACCTGGACTACTGGATCGGCACCCTGCCGGTCCGGGTCGTCGCGGTGGCGGCCGTGGTGACGGCGTGGCGGCCGTGGGCGACGGTGACCACGGCCGGGCAGGCGGTCCTGCTCGGCTGCGCGGTCGTCGTCGCCGCGTGGGCGGCGCCCGCCGTGGACCAGCGGCCCTCGCTGCACGTCTTCTGGTGGACCCGCCGGCTGCTGCGCCAACGGACCACGCTGCTCGCCTGTGCCGTCGTCGTGATCGCGGCCTTCGCGGACCCGCCCCGGTGGGAGGGCGCCGGTGTGGTCGTGCTGCTGGTCGCCTACCTGGTGACGAGCGAGACGTGGCCGTGGCGTTGGGGACGCGGGAGGGCCCGCGTCTGGGCCGAGGCGGTCGCGGCCTGTGCGGGAGCGGGCGTCGTGGTGGGCGCCGCCGCGGTTCCGGTGAGCGGGACGGGTTCGGGCCTCGGGCGGGTCGTCGCCGCCGGGTCGGTGGTGGCCCTCGCGGTGTTCGGCGGCGGGGTGTTGCGTGCCCGGTGGCGGGACGATGCCCCGGAATCCTCCGCCCCGGCGCCCGAAAGGGCAACGGAATAGGCCCGTGAGGCACCGGGAGAAACCCCTTCCCGGAGGCGCCCGGAAAGCCGTTCCCCAATTCGGTCGCACAACATTCACACCCCGTCGATTTCCGTCCCGGCCGTTCATATGACGGCTGGTAGCGTGCCCAGCGCTTCACCCCCACAGAACGAAGTAACCGATCTTTGGACTTCACTTCATGACTGGTACGCCAGACGGAACCCCCACCCACACGTTCGCGCCGGGCGGTCGGCGCCGGCACCGCAGGGCGAGAGTGAGCCGCGTCGGCGCGCGACGGGCCCTCGTGCTCGCGATGGCCGTGCCCGTGGCCTCCGCCACGCTGGCCGGGACCTCGGCCTTCGCCGCCGACAACAACTCGGCCCAGGCACAGGGCATTTCGGTCGACGACCTCTCCGCCGACGACGCACAGCTCGTCAAGAACCTCAACGAGCGCCTCGCCGACGAGCGGCTCGGCACCGACGTCAGCGGCGTCGTGCTCGACGCGGACTCGGACACCGCGCTGTGGGACCACAACGGCTCCACGGCCCTCATGCCGGCCTCCAACGCCAAACTCGCGACGGCCACCACGGCCCTGACGCTGCTCGGCGCCCAGCACGAGTTCACCACCAAGGTCGTGTACGGCGAGGGCACCCTCACCCTCGTCGGCGGCGGCGACCGCACCCTCACCGGTGAGGACGTCGCCGAGCTGGCCAAGACCGCCGCCGACGGGCTGAAGGCGGCGGGCCGGACCGACGTCGAGGTCCGCGTGGACGACAGCCTGTTCGCCGCCCCGAGCCTCGCCGAGGGCTGGAACGAGGGCTACTACCCCACCGAGGTCGCGCCGGTCCGTTCGCTGGTCGTGGACGGCGCCGCCGTCCAGGACACGTCGATCGACGCGGGCAAGGTGTTCGCCCAGAAGCTCGCCGCGCAGGGCATCACGGTCGGCGGCGAGGTCTCCCGCACGACGGCGAAGCAGTCCGACGTGCCGGTGGCGCAGCACAAGTCGGCGCCGCTGTCGGAGATCGTCAAGACGATGCTCAAGACCAGCGACAACAACATCGCCGAGACCCTGCTGCGGATGACCGCGGTGGAGCTGGGCAAGCCGGGCACGTTCGAGGACGGCACCGCGCTGGTCCGCCAGGTGCTCAGCTCGTACGGCATCTCCCTCGACAACTTCGAGATGCACGACGGCAGCGGCCTCTCCCGCGCCGACCGCATCCCGGCCGCGACCCTCGCCCAGCTCCTCGACGCGATCACGGAGTCCCCCGCCCTGGGCTCGATCCTGGAGGGCCTGCCGGTCGCGGGCGAGGCCGGGGCCAGCCTGGGCCCGGAGTGGGGACGCTTCGACGACCCCCACTCCGAGTGCGCCGTCGGCAAGGTGCAGGCGAAGACGGGCACGCTCACCGGCGCCATCGCCCTGAGCGGTGTCACGCAGACCGACGACGGCAAGTGGCGGATCTTCTCCTTCATCGAGAACAACTCGACGGCCGACCCGAGCGACATCAAGGACGCCATGGACGGCCTCGCCGCGACCGTGAACGGCTGCTGGGCCTGACGCCCGGAGCGTGACGGGGCGAGGAGATTCGGTGAAGGCCCCCGGGGGCAGACGGGATTGCCCCGTCAGTCCGCGGGGACGGCGCACGCGCGCCGTACGGCCGCGCCGGGCTCCCGCTCCGTCACGCGGACGCCGGCGTCCTCCGGGCGATGCGCCGCTCGCGAAGCCCGCAGGACCGCGTCACCGTCGGACCGTGCGCCCGGGCCGCGCCGCCCGGGGCGTGCCGGCGTCGGCCTTCCACAGGTCGTACTCGGCGTCCAGCGGGCCGTGGACCGTGTGCGGGGCGCCGTCGCCGAAGACCCGTACGGGATGCGTGGCGTCCCAGGCCTCCCACCCGGGGTCCCCGGACCGCGCGAACCGCACCCACGCGCCGTGCATGGCGTCGGCCAGTTCCTGCGGGGCGCCCTCGCCCGCGAGTCTGCGCGCGTCGGGGCCGTCGCCGGAGTCGAAGACGAAGCCCAGCTCCAGGGCGTGGCAGGCGCCGAGATCGGGCAGGTTGGACGGCCAGGCGAACTCGTAGACGTACGAGGGTGCGGGCCGCGCGTCGGCCAGGCGGTGCAGCGGGATGCGCAGCAGGTGGTCGGTGACCAACTGGCCCACGGTCTCGGCGGCCCCCGCGCCGGGGCGCAACGCGCGGTAGCCGCGTACCACCTCGTTGCCGCAGTGGCAGCGGGCGCGGGCGCCGGCGAGGGCGACGGCGCCGAGCCGGTCGACGCGTTCGAGGAGGCCGCCGGGGACGAGCCAGAGCCGGTACTCGTCGCGGGTCCAGCCCATCATGAGGTCGACGTCCGGGGACGCGCCGCCGTCGAGGAGCGCCTCCAGCGGATCGCGGGGCAGCACGTCGCCGTCGACGACGAGACCGAAGCCGGGGCCGCCGAGCACGGGGCTGCTGAACCTGCCCACCTCGGCCTGGGCCCGCAGCACCTGGTCGCGGTCTGCGGCGGCGAAGGCCTCGGCGGTAGCGGGGATCTTGAGCCGGGAGGCCATGCGGCGGACCATGCGCCGCACCTTGTCGCGGTCGGTGGCCTCGGGTGCGCCGCTCTGGAGCACGGCCCGCCGGAACAGTCCCCGGGCCCGGGGCGCGGCGAGGAGGGCACCGACGCTGATGGCGCCCGCGGACTGGCCGGCGACGGTGACCCGGCCGGGGTCGCCCCCGAAGGCGGCGATGGAGTCCCGCACCCACCGCAGGGCGGCGATCTGGTCGCGCAGACCGGCGTTGGCGGGCGCGTCCGGGAACAGTCCGTAGCCCTCCACACCCAGTCGGTAGTTGACCGAGACGCACACGACGCCGTCCCGGGCGAAGGTGCGGCCGTCGTAGACGGGTACGGCCGAGGAACCCCTGGTCAGGGCGCCGCCGTGCAGCCAGACCAGGACCGGCAGGTGGGCGCCGGGGCCCGGTTCGGGGGTCCAGACGTTGAGGTTGAGGCAGTCGTCGCCGGGGACCGAGGGGTCGGACAGGTACCGGGCGAAGGCCTCGGAGTACGGCGGTTTGGGGGCCGTGGGGCCGTAGGCGCCCGCGTCGCGGACGCCGTCCCAGGGCTCGGGGGGCAGGGGCGGACGGAACCGGCCCGGGCCGAAGGGCGGGGCCGCGTAGGGGATGCCCCGGAAGACGGCGACGCCGTGCTCGTACCTGCCGCGTACCGCCCCGTGCACCGTGGCGACCACGGGGTCCGTCTGGCCTGACCGCATGTGTCCACCAGCCCTTCGCCGCACTCTTCGTACCGCGCCCAGCACAGCGCCGGTCGGCGCGGATCTATTCCGGGGCCCCCTCGCGCCGTGCCGGGGGGACAATGGACACAAGGCACGCCACGCACGCGAGGAGCGACCGAGGAGGCTGTCGTGACGGACGCACCCGTGAGGATCGCCGAGGCCGACGGGCGGCACGCGGTGCTGGCCTTCTCCGGAACCCTGGACGCGCCCGCGCTGGGCGTGCTGGAGGAGCTGCTGCTCGACCCGCGGCTGCGGGAGCCCGGGGTGTGGACCCTGGACATGAGCGGCCTGGACCACATCGATCTGGCCTGCGCGTACGCGCTGCTGCGGACGGTGACCAGGACGCCGGAGCCGGTCGCCCTGACCGTCCGGGGCGCCCGTCCTGCCGTCCACCGGACCCTGCGGCAGGCGGGGCTCGACGCGGTGGCCGCGTTCACCGCGTAGCCGACCTGTACGGCGCCTGCCCCCGCAACCGGACGGAGCCGGACGCCTGGAGCGGCAACGAAGGTGCGCCGCGGCGCCTTCACGCGCCCGGCCCTCCGCGAGGAAGGAGCCGACACTCTAGGGGCGGTGCGCCGCGGCGTCCTTCGTCAGCCTGACGGCCTGGCGCAGGCTCAGGCCGGGGGTCGTCCCGCGCAGGGCCTTGATCGCGTGGACGGAGTCGACGGGGCCCTCGTGACCGGCCGCCGCGAGGCGTTCGTGGACCCAGCGGGCGCGCAGCTCCGCGTCGGAGGCCGCGGCGGCCTGCTCGACCAGGGCGGCGGCGCGCTCCAGTCCGGGCCGTTCCCCGGGCGTCGCCTCGGCGAGTGCCTGGCGGATGCCACGGGCGGCGAGGTCCGTGTCGCGCAGGACGAGGACGTTGAGATCAGGCGGGGCGAGTCGTCCGAACATACGGCCATGATCGGTCCCACGCCGGTTCTCCTGCAACGGACTTGAGGAGCCTCTGAGGCGCGGGGTCCCGGGCGCGGGCGCGGCGGCCGGGTGTCCGATTCCTTCAAGACCGGGCGCGGGCGCCCCGCCTACGGTGGCGCCATGACCGCACGATTCGACGCCATCAGCCTCATCGTCTCCGACATGGCCGCCTCCGTGGCCTTCTACCGCCGGCTCGGTTTCGCGTTCCCCGAGGAGGCCGGGAAGGAGCCGCACGCCGAGGCGGAGCTGCCCGGCGGGATCCGGCTGCTGCTCGACACCGAGGAGTCCGTCCGCTCCTTCACGCCCGGCTGGGAACCGCCGGCCGGCGGCGGGCGGCACTCACTCGCCCTGCTGTGCGACACCCCGGCCGAGGTGGACGCCTTGTACGCGGAGCTGACCGGCGCCGGGTGCCACGGCGAACGGGCGCCCTGGGACGCCTTCTGGGGTCAGCGGTACGCCGTCGTCCAGGACCCCGACGGTCACGGCGTCGACCTGTTCGCGCCGCTGGCCGCCCAGTAGCTCGCCCGGCGTCGCGCCCGCCAACTCCCTGACGTCGCGCGCCAGATGGGCCTGGTCGGCGTAGCCGGTGCGCGCGGCGGTCTCGGCGAGGGGCGTACCGCTGCGGGCCAGGGCGAGGGCACGCTGCAGGCGCAGCACGCGGGCCAGCGTCTTGGGCCCGTAGCCGAAGGCCGCGAGGGAACGGCGGTGCAGCCGGCGTGCTCCGATGCCGAGTTCGTCGGCGGTCGCGGCGACCGCGCGGCCCGCCTCCAGTGCGGCGACGATCCGGGCCGGCAGCGGGTCGGGGGGACCGGCGTCGGCGGCCCGGGACAACGCGGCCTCCTCCAGGCCGGTCGCCGGGTCGGGGGCCGCGTTCACCCGGGCGGTCAGCCGGCGGGCGCGGGCCGCCGGCCAGAGGTCGGCGAGGTCGACGCGGCGGTCGCGCAGTTCGGCGGCGGGCACGCCGAGGAGGGCGGGCGCGGTGCCGGGGTAGAAACGGACGCCCGCCCAGGGGGTCCGGGTGCCCTCGGTGACGTGGGCGCGGGTGTCGGGGCCCGCGACCAGGAGCCGGCCGTCGTGCCAGAGCAGGTCCATGCAGCCGTCGGGCAGCACGCGCCCGGGGCCGGGCTCGGTCGGGGTGCTGGTCCACACCACCGCGCCGGCCAGCCGGGACGCCCGTTCCGCGTACACGCGCGCCAGGTTACGCCGGAGACGGGGCCGGGGACGGAGAGGACCCCGAAGACGGGACCGGGGCCGGAGAAGACCCCGAAGACGGGACCGGGGCCGGAGAAGACCCCGGAGACGGGACCGGGGCCGGGGCCGCGGACGCGGTCCGGTACTCCTGCGGGCTGACGCCGTAGACCCGCTTGAAGGCGGTGGACAGGGCGAAGGCGCTGCCGTAGCCGACCCGGCGGGCGATGGTGCCGAGGGTGTCCTCGCTGTCGCGCAGCCGGTCGGCGGCCAGGGCGAGGCGCCAGCCGGTGAGGTAGCCCATGGGCGGCTCGCCGACCAGGTCGGTGAAGCGGCGGGCGAACGCGGCGCGGGAGACCCCGGCCGCGGCGGCGAGGGCCGCGACGGTCCACGGGTGCGCCGGGTCGTCCTGGAGCAGCCGCAGCGCCCGGCCGACGACGGGGTCGCCCATCGCCCGGTACCAGGCGGGTGCCTCGGCCGAGGGCCGGGCGAACCAGGCCCGCAGCGCGGCGATGACCAGCAGGTCCAGGAGCCGGTCCAGGACGACCTCCTGCCCCGGCTCGTCCCGCGTGACCTCGTTCATCAGCAGGGGCGTGAGGGGGTTGTCCCACGCCTCGGCGGTGAGGGACAGCAGCGGGGGCAGGGCGTCGAGGAGACGGCCGCCTATCTCGCCGCGGACCAGGTAGGTGCCGATGAGGACGACCACCTCGCCGTCGGCGCGGTCGCCCCAGGTGCGGACGCCGAGGTCCATCGAGCCGTTGAGGGGACGTCCGTCGGGGTAGCTGCACTCCCCGCCCGGCAGGATCACCGCCTGCGGAGCGGTGGCGGGGTCGTCGGCGCACAGGTACGGGTCGGGGCCGCGCGCGATGGCCAGGTCCCCGGCCCGCAGCCGCAGCCGCTCCCCGGTGTCCGGGACGATCCAGGCGTCGCCGCGGACCACCAGCATCACCGTCAGCGGCGCCCGGTCCTCCACGCGCACCGCCCACGGCGGGTCGAAACAGGCACGGATCATGAAGGCCCCTCGGGCCCGCGGCCCCTCCAGCATCCCGGCGAGTGCGTCCATGACGAGAGCCTAGACGCACACGCATGCGGGCGAGCCTCTCGGCGATGGGCGGCCGGCCCGCCCGGCGGTTGACTCGTGGTCATGACGCAGACGAACACGGCACCGGCGGACAGGACGCAGGCGGACGCGGCACCGGCGGACACGGCACGAACGGACACGGCACGATCCGCGGCGCGGACGTCAAAGGCCGGGAGCACGGCGGCCGGGAGCGCGGCGGAGGCCATGACCGTCGTGGTCACGGGGGCGTCCGGGCGCTCCGGGCGGCGGGTGGCCGAGGCGGCGCGGGCCGCGGGGCTGACCGTACGGGCCGCGTCCCGGGCCACGGGTTTCGACTGGGGTGACCGCACGACCTGGGCGGGCACCCTGCGCGGCGCCGACGCCGCGTACCTGGTGTACCCGAGCGACATCGGCGCCCCCGACGCCGCCGAGGCGGTCGGGGCACTGGCCCGGGAGGCGGTGGGGCTCGGGGTGCGGCGGCTGGTGCTGCTGTCGGCGCGGGGCCAGGACCAGGCCCGGCCCGCCGAGGAGGCGCTGGCCGGGTCGGGCGCGCGGTGGACGGTGGTGCGGGCCGCGTGGTTCGCGCAGAACTTCAGCGAGGGCCCGCTGGTCGAGGGGCTGCGCACGTACGGAGAGCTGGTGTTCCCGGCGGGCGAGGTCGCGGAGCCGTTCGTGGACCTGCGGGACGTGGCGGACGTGGTGCTGGCGGTGCTGACCTCCGGCGACCGGTACGCCGGCCGGGTGCTGGAGGTCTCGGGGCCGCGGCTGCTCACGTTCGGTGCGGCGGTCGCCGAGATCGCGGCGGAGACGGGCCGTGCGCTGACGTACCGGGCCGTGTCGCCGAAGGAGTACGGCGCGGTCCTGGCCGGGTTCGGCATACCGGAGAGGGAGGCCGCGTTCCTGGTGGAGCTGTTCGCCTCGCTGCTCGACGGACGCAACGCCCGGCTGTCGGACGGCCTCGACCGGGTACTGGGCCGCGGGCCCCGGGACTTCCGGGAGTTCGTGCGCGAGGGCGTGCGGGCGGGCACCTGGCGGGAGCGGCCGGCGGCGTGAGCCGTCCCGGGCGGACGGCCGCGCGCGGCCCCGGGACCGCCGTGGGCCCTACGAGGCCTCCGGCCTGCCGTGGCCGTGGCCCTCGTCGTGGTGCTCGGGGGTCTGGGTGTGGTGGGCGGGCGGCGGGTTCTTCGGGTGGGTGCGCAGGCGGGCCGTGACGTCCTCGGGCGGCAGGAAGCGGGACCAGCGTTCGGGGAACTCGGAGGGCATGTCTGGATCGCCCTCGCCGTTCGCCGAGGTACGGGCCACGTACTCGGCGACCTGGGCCTGGCGCAGCCGCTCGTTGGCCTCGCGGGCCGCCGCCGTCGCGGCGGCCGGCCACACCCGGTCGATGGCCGCGTTGACCGCCGCGCCGACGAGCACCGCGAACGCCGACACGCCGATCCACAGCAGTACGGCGACGGGCGCGGCCAGGGAGCCGTAGATGGTGGGGCCCTCGACGGTGCTGGTGAGGTAGATGCGCAGCAGGAAGCTGCCCAGCACCCACATGGCGAGGGCGACCAGCGCGCCGGGGACGTCCTCGATCCACGGGGAGCGCACCGGCACGGACACGTGGTACAGCGTGGTCAGGAAGGCCACGGACAGGATGATCACGACCGGCCAGTACAGGACCTGGACGACCGTCGTCGACCACGGCACGATCCGCACCACGGCGTCCGGTCCGGCCACCATCAGCGGCAGCGCGACCGATCCGATCAGCAGGGCCACGATGAAGAGGAGGAACGCCATCAGGCGGGTCCTGACGATGCCCCGGACGCCGTCGAGGCCGTACATGACGGTGATGGTGTCGATGAAGACGTTCACCGCGCGGGAGCCCGACCACAGGGCGAACAGGAAGCCGATGGAGATGACGTCGGGCCGGCCGCCCTTCATCACGTCGTCCAGGATCGGCTCGGTGATCTGCTTGACGCCCTTCTCGGAGAGCACCGCGCGGGAGGCGTCCAGGATGTTGTTGCGCAGGCTCTCGGTGGTGTCGGCGCCGATCCAGGAGTCGACGTAGCCGAGCAGTCCGAGCAGGCTCAGCAGCAGCGGCGGCACCGAGAGCAGGGTGAAGAACGCGGCCTCGGCGGCGAGGCCGAGGATGCGGTACTCCATGCACGAGTTGACCGTGTCCTTGAGCAGCAGCCAGGCGGTCTTGCGTTTGGAGACGTTGCGGTACAGAACCCGGGCACGGTGGAGCCGGCCCGAGGGCCGTTCGGGGGAGTCACTTGCTGGCTGCACGCCCTAAAGGTATCCGGCGCGGGGGCGGGCACTCATCCGCGGATGCCGCTGTTCCCGGACCGGGCCCGCCGGGGTTCCGCGGCGCGGTAGGTTCACGTCCATGGCAGGCAGTACCCACACCGTGACGAATCAGGCGCCGCCGCTGACCGGCTACGACGTCTTCACCGCCGACCGGGCCCTGGCGGAGGCGGTCGAGCGGCATCTGCCGGCGGAGCTGCGCGAGGAGGCCCTGGCCGAGCTGTCGGGGACGGGACGCGGCTGCGGGGCGCTGCAGACCCAGGAGTGGGGCGCGCAGGCCGACGCGCATCCTCCGGTGCTGCGCACCCACGACCGCTACGGGCACCGGGTCGACGAGGTCGACTTCCACCCGGCCTGGCACCGGCTCCTGGGCAAGGGCGTCTCGGCGGGCCTGACCGACGCCTGGTCCCGGCCCGGCGGGCACGTGCGGCGCGCGGCGGGGTTGGTCCTGTGGACCCAGGTGGATGCGGGCATCTGCGGCCCGCCGTCGATGACCCACGCGGCGGTGCCGGCCCTGCGCACCGACCCGGAGCTGGCCGCCGCGTGGGAGCCCCGGCTGACCTCCCGGGTCTACGACCGGGAGCTGCGGCCGGCGCACCTGAAGGCCGGGGTGCTGTTCGGGACGGGCGTGACGGAGAAGCAGGGCGGCAGCGACGTACGGGCCACCACCACGTCGGCGCGGCCGCTGGCCGAGGACGGGACGTACGAACTGACCGGGCACAAGTGGTTCTGCTCGGCGCCGATGTCGGACGGCTTCCTGGTGCTGGCGCGGGCGCCCGGCGGCCCGACCTGCTTCCTGGTGCCGCGCGTGCTGGCGGACGGCACCCGCAACGCCGTCCTGCTCCAGCGGCTCAAGGACAAGCTGGGCAACCGGTCCAACGCCACCGCCGAGGCGGAGTTCACCGGGACCTGGGCGCGCCGGGTGGGCGAGGAGGGGCGCGGGGTGGCCACCGTGCTCGAGGCGGTGGCGGCGGCCCGGCTGGACTGCGTGCTGGGCTCGGCGGGGCTGATGCGGCAGGCGGTGGCCCAGGCGGTGCACCACTGCGCGCACCGGGAGGCGTTCGGCGCCAAGCTGGCCGACCAGCCGCTGATGCGCAACGTCCTGGCGGACCTGGCGGTCGAGTCGGAGGCGGCCACGACGCTCGGGCTGCGGCTCGCGGCGGCCCGCGACGCCGCCGAGGCCGGTGACGAGCGCGAGCGGGCGCTGCTGCGCCTCGCGGTGCCGGCGGCCAAGTACTGGGTGACCAAGCGGTGCGCGCCGGTGGCGGTGGAGGCGGCCGAGTGCCTGGGCGGCAACGGGTACGTCGAGGAGTCCGGGATGCCCCGGCTGGTGCGCGAGTCGCCGCTGAACTCGCTCTGGGAGGGCGCCGGGAACGTACAGGCGCTGGACGTGCTGCGGGCGCTGGGGCGCGAGCCGGCGGCGCTGGACGCGTATCTGACCGAGGTGGGCGCGGCGCGGGGGGCCGATCACCGGCTGGACGCGGCGATCCGCGGGCTGCTGACGGAGCTGGCCGACCTCGCGGACGGCGAGGGGCGGGCGCGGCGGCTGGCGGAGCGGCTGGCCCTGGTGCTGCAGGGGGCGCTGCTGGTGCGGTACGCGCCGCCGGAGGTCGCCGACGCGTTCTGCGCCTCGCGGCTGGGCGGCGACGGGGGCGCGGCGTTCGGCACGCTGCCGCCGACCCTGGATCTGGCGGCGGTGGTGGAGCGGGCCCGGCCGACGGCCTGATTCCGGCCGCGTGGCGCGGGGGTGGTGCTGCGCCGACACGGCACCACCCCCGCCACACGGGCCTGTTCGGGCCGCGTACGCCGCTCGGGACGGCGTGGTTCAAGTCTGGCCACCCGCGAAGGCGTCCACCAGGGTTGCAGGGGGTTGCAACTTGCGGTCGGCTGTGTGCGGTCTGTGCCCGCCGGGCGCGGGCAACCGGTCAGGATGAGACGAACATTCGGCTTCCGGAAGGACGGGGTCCCTTGGCGCTCTCGCCCATGGACGTGACGCGGGTCGCCGCCGTGGACACGGCGCGCGCGGCCCGGATGCTCAGCGAGGTCCGCTCCGCGCGGCTCTCCGGCGGGCGGGCCCCGGTGGCGCCGCGGCCGGTGATCGAGCAGTCCTGGGACCGGCTGCTGCGCAGCGGGGTCGATCCGGAGCACGACTTCCGCTCCGGGCTGCTGGCGCCGGAGGAGGTGCGGCGGCGGCGCGAGACCTCGGAGTTGCGGCACGTGCTGCCGGTGCTGCGCGAGGCGTTGGTGTCGGTCGCCGACGTGGCGCACCACATCATGGTGGTCGCGGACGAGGACGGCCGGGTGCTGTGGCGGGAGGGCAGCGCACGGGTGCTGCGCCGGGCGGACGGGCTCGGGTTCGAACTCGGCGCGGACTGGCGGGAGGAGGTGGTCGGCACCAATGGCCTGGGGACACCGGCGGTGACCCGGCGGCCCGTACAGGTCTTCGCCTCCGAGCACTTCGTGCGGTCCCAGGCCACCTGGACCTGTGCCGGGGCGCCGATCACCGACCCGCGCAACGGACGGCTGCTCGGTGTGGTCGACGTGAGCGGGCCGCTGGAGACCGTGCATCCGGCGACGCTGGCGTGGGTGGACTCGGTGGCCAAGCTGGCTCAGGCCAGGCTGCGGGAACGGCACACGCAGTCCCTCGAACGGCTGCGGGCCGTGGCGGCGCCGGTGCTGGCCCGGCTGCAGGGGCGGGCGCTGGTGACGGACCGCGACGGCTGGACGGCGGCGGTGACGGGGATGCCGTACGTGGAGCGGGTGGTGCTGCCCAGGTCGCCGGAGGCGGGGGTGCGGTGGCTGCCGGGGTTCGGGGCGTGCACGGTGGAGCCGCTGGCGGAGGGCTGGCTGGTGCGGTCCGCGGCGGGACCGGTGCCGCAGGGTGCCGTCCGGATCGTGCTGGACCTCGCCCAGCCGCGCCGCTGGTCGGTGCGGGTGCTGGGGGGCGCGGAGGACTGGACGCGGGAACTGAGCCCGCGGCACGCGGAGTTGCTGTACCTGCTGGCGGTGCACCGGGGTGGCCGCAGCGCCGCCGGACTGGCCGAGGACCTGTTCGGCGACCCGGCCCGCACGGTGACGGTACGGGCGGAGATGTCGCGGGTGCGCAGGTATCTGGGGGCTCATCTCGAACACCGGCCGTATCGTTTCTGCGAGGACGCGGAGGTCGAGGTCCTCCTCCCGCCCGACCCGCGCGACCTCCTCCCCCACTCCGCGGCACCGACGGTGACCGAGGCACGGGCGTCGGCGGGGGCGGCGCGGTGACGCGATGACGCGATGACGCGGCCCAACGGGACAGCGGAAGCGGCACGGTGACGCGGGTCCCGCCGGGACCGCGGGGGGACGGGGCGGTGACGCCGGTCCCGCCGGGACCGGAGCGAACGGTGCGGTGACGCGGTCCGCCCCACCCGGGCGAGGCCGCCCCGCGCAAGTCGGGGGGCGTCCCGGACGGCCGTAAAGGCGGGTTGATTTCGCATACTTGCATCGTCTGCGTCCACCGGACCGTCCGTCTGTCGTAGCATCCTCTACGGACCGCCTCATCCGCTCCTCGGTCAACGCGTCCACCGTCGAGCACAGTTGGTCCGGTGTCCGTGGAGGTTGTATGAAGCAGCGCGGCAGACACCGCCGGCGCAGACGGGGCAGGGCGCTGCGCGCGGCCCTGACCGGTGCGGCTCTCGCGCTGACCGGCGCGGCCACGCTGATCAGCGCCTCGCAGGCCACCGTCGCCGACGACCCCGGCGCCCTCAGGCCCCTCACCTCCGCAGCCGACACCGCCGCGCTGCGGCTGACCGAGCACCGGGTGCCGACGGCGTGGCTGGACCGGCTCTCTGCCGCGATGGGCGACCCGGTGGGGGTCGACACCGTCCTGGACTCCGCCGACCACAGCCTGCGCGACGCCGACGCCTGCACGGCCGGGGAGCGCGAGGCCCTGCCGGTCTCCCCCGCGGCCACCCGCGCCTACTGCTGGGACGAGGCCGACACCGACGGCTGGCGCCCAGGCGCGGTCACCACCTCGGCCGACGCCGAGGCGGACGGCCGCTGGGACGGCCACCGCGTCATCCTCTCCGCCTGGTCCCGCGACGACGGCACCCCCCAGGGCGGACTCGCCCGGGTCTCCTTCGTCGACGCCGACGACCCCGGCCGGCTCGCCTACACCTCGGCGCTCCTCGCCGTCCCGGTCGACGGCGGCCACGACTACCGGGGGCTCGCCTCCCCCGTCACCGGCATGGTCTGGTACCAGGACAAGCTGCTGGTCACCGCCGCCGCCGGGGACCGCGACGCGCTGTACGTGTACGACGTGCAGCGGGTCCAGCGCGCCACCGCCGCGGCGGACGCCGTCGGCCGGGTGCCCGGCGGCTGGGCGGCGGGCGGCCACCGGTACGTGCTGCCCGCCATCGCCTCCTACCGGCTCCCCGACACCGACGGCGCGGCCCGCCCCGGCGCCCTCTCCCTGGACCGCGGCACGACCCCCGACAGCCTGGTGGCGGGCGAGCACGTGAACGCGGACGGCGACCGGCCCGCCCGGCTGTGGCGCTACGCGCTGCGCTCCTCCACCGACCCCGACCGCGGCGGCCTGCCCGTCACGGACTCCGCCGGGCACGTGGACGCGGTGGAGGCGTACGAGACCGGTGCGGCCGAGGTCGGCGGCGTGCTGTCGTACCGCCCGCCCGGTGCGGCGGGGACCGACTGGTACCTGGGGCGCGCGGCCGGCGGCCAGGACGGGCGGGGGACCCTGTGGCGCCAGGACGCGAAGGGCGCGCGGGCGGCGGAGTGCGGCGCGGACCGGTCGCAGCAGTGCTGGAGCGGGCCGGCGGGCTCGCTGTCGTACTCGGCGCCGACCGGCGAGGTCTGGTCCCAGTCCGGCCGCATGCTGTTCGCGCTGCCGCTGTCGTCGATCGAGGACGCGCTCGACTGACGCACGCCGGCCCAGGCGTCGCCCCCCCCGGCCGCCCGGGCCGGGGATCGACAGACCCGCGGAGCGGATGATTCCCTGACCGGCATGACCAACATCGCCGTGACCACCTGGTCCCTGGAGCAGACGGCGCCGACCGACCTGCTGCCGGCCGCCGCACCGGAGGGGGACGTCCGGATCGTCCGCTCCGAGGTGCCCTCCCCCGAGTTCAGCCGCTTCCTGTACGCCTCGGTCGGCGGCGACATCCGGTGGACGGACCGGCTCGGCTGGAGCTACGCGCGCTGGCAGGAGCACCTGGAGCGCCCGGGCGTGGAGACCTGGGTCGCCCTCGACCGCGGCACGCCCGCCGGATACGTGGAGCTGACCCCGGGCGACGACGGCGTCGTGGAGATCGAGTACTTCGGCCTGATCCCGGCCTTCCGCGGCCGGCGCATCGGCGGCCACCTCCTGTCGTACGGCACCGCGCGCGCCTGGGACCTGGCCGAGCGGTGGCCGGGCCTGGCCGCCACCAAGCGGGTCTGGCTGCACACCTGCAGCAAGGACGGCGAGCACGCCATGGACAACTACCAGCGCCGCGGCTTCCGTCTGTTCGACACCAAGGTGGAGGAGGAGGCGGACGTGGCCACTCCGGGTCCGTGGCCCGGGGCCTTCCCCGCCTGACCTGCGCCGACACGTCCGTTTTCGGCCGTGTGACGCCCCGCGCGGCGCGCGTGTGACCAACGACACCCTTGTCTCGTTCTACGGGACAAGGGTGTCCATATTTTGGATTAAGCTGGACCAGTCACAGATCCCCGTGCCACGCTTCCGCCATGTCTGGAACTGGAATTGCCTTGGTGAGTCGGCGGCACGTCGACCTCGGCCGCATGTCCAGCGCCATCTGTCCGGGCCGCTGAGAGCACCCTCCAGCACCTGAGCAACGCCCGCACCCACCCCGCTCCCGCGCAATGACGCGCACGCGTGTCTCCCGTATGCCCTACGGAGGCCATGCGCCATGCGCGCAGGTCAGAGCCGCCCGCCCGCCAGCCGACCGCCATCCGTGACCGACGGCGCCACGCGCCGACCCCACCTGCTCCTGCCTTGAAGGACGTGTGTCAACCATGGCCGCCACGCCACCCAACCCCGCTGCCGCGACCCCGCGCCGCAAGGTGAGCCGTCACCGCGGCGAGGGCCAGTGGGCGGCCGGGCACTTCACCCCGTTGAACGGGAACGAGCAGACCAAGAAGGACGACGACGGTCTCAATGTGCGGACACGCATTGAGACGATCTACTCCAAGCGGGGTTTCGACTCGATCGACCCCGGCGACCTGCGCGGCCGCATGCGCTGGTGGGGCCTGTACACCCAGCGCCGCCAGGGCATCGACGGCGGCAAGACGGCCGTGCTGGAGCCGGAGGAGCTGGACGACCGCTACTTCATGCTCCGCGTCCGCATCGACGGCGGCGCGCTGACCACCGCTCAGCTCCGCGTCGTCGGCGAGATCTCGCAGGAGTTCGCGCGCGGCACGGCGGACATCACCGACCGGCAGAACGTCCAGTACCACTGGATCCGGATCGAGGACGTGCCGGAGATCTGGAACCGTCTGGAGGGCGTCGGCCTGTCCACGGTGACCGCCTGCGGCGACACGCCCCGCGTGATGATCGGCTCCCCCGTGGCGGGCATCGCCGAGGACGAGATCATCGACGGCACGCCGGCCCTGGAGGAGATGAAGCGCCGGGTCCTGAACAACCCGGCGTACTCGAACCTCCCCCGCAAGTTCAAGACCGCGATCTCCGGTTCGCCGGTGCAGGACGTCGTGCACGAGATCAACGACGTGGCGTTCGTCGGCGTCGAGCACCCCGAGCACGGGCCGGGCTTCGACCTGTGGGTCGGCGGCGGCCTGTCCACCAACCCCAAGCTGGGCGTGCGCCTGAACGCCTGGGTGCCGATCGAGGACGTCCCGGACGTCTACGAGGGCGTCATCTCCATCTTCCGCGACTACGGCTACCGGCGGCTGCGCAACCGCGCCCGGCTGAAGTTCCTGGTCGCCGACTGGGGCGCGGAGAAGTTCCGCCAGGTGCTGGAGGACGAGTACCTGAAGCGGAAGCTGACCGACGGCCCGGCTCCCGCCGAGCCCACCAGCCGCTGGCGCGACCACATCGGCGTGCACCGGCAGAAGGACGGCCGCTACTACGTCGGCTTCGCCCCGCGCGTCGGCCGCGTCGACGGCACGATCCTGACCAAGGTCGCCGACCTGGCGGAGGCGCACGGCTCGGGCCGGGTGCGGACCACGGTGGAACAGAAGATGATCGTCCTCGACGTCGAGGAGGCACAGGTCGACTCCCTGGTGGAGTCCCTGGAGGCACTCGACCTCACCGCCCGCCCCTCCACCTTCCGGCGCGGCACCATGGCCTGCACCGGCATCGAGTTCTGCAAGCTCGCCATCGTCGAGACCAAGGCGCGCGGCGCCTCCCTCATCGACGAACTGGAGCGCCGCCTCCCCGACTTCGACGAGCCCCTCACCATCAACCTCAACGGCTGCCCCAACGCCTGCGCCCGCATCCAGACCGCCGACATCGGTCTCAAGGGCCAGCTCGTGCTCGACGAGCACGGCGAGCAGGTCGAGGGCTACCAGGTGCACCTGGGCGGCGCCCTCGGTCTGGAGCCGGGCTTCGGCCGCAAGGTGCGCGGTCTGAAGGTGACCGCGGACGGCCTGCCGGACTACATCGAGCGCCTCCTCACGCGCTTCCAGGCCGAGCGCGAGGAGGGCGAGCGCTTCGCCGCCTGGGCGGCCCGGGCCTCCGAGGAGGCCCTGTCGTGAGCGAGCGCGCCGCGCCCTTCTACTGCCCCTACTGCGGGGACGAGGACCTGCGTCCCGGTGAGCAGGGCCACGGCGCCTGGGAATGCGGGGCGTGCAACCGCGCATTCCAGGTGAAGTTCCTCGGGCTGCTCGCCCGGGGTCTTCAGCCCAACTCCACGGGAGGGGAACCGACATGACCGCGGTTCAGGAAGAGCGTACGACCGACGACCTCAGGGCACTGGCCGAGCGGGCGGGCCGTGAGCTGGAGGACGCCTCCGCGCTGGAGATCCTCCGGTGGGCGGCCGAGACGTTCGGCGACCGGTTCTGCGTGACCTCCTCCATGGAGGACGCGGTCGTCGCCCACCTCGCCTCCCGCGCCCTGCCCGGCGTCGACGTGGTGTTCCTCGACACCGGCTACCACTTCCCGGAGACCATCGGCACCCGCGACGCGGTCGCGGCCGTGATGGACGTGAACGTCATCACGCTCACCCCGCGCCGGACGGTCGCCGAGCAGGACGCCGAGCACGGCCCGAGGCTGCACGACCGCGATCCCGACCTGTGCTGCGCGCTGCGCAAGGTGAAGCCGCTGGAGGAGGGGCTGAAGGGCTACCAGGCCTGGGCGACCGGGCTGCGCCGCGACGAGTCCGAGACGCGGGCGAACACGCCGGTCGTCGGCTGGGACGAGAAGCGGGGCAAGGTGAAGATCTCCCCCATCGCCAAGTGGTCACAGGAAGATGTGCAAACGTACGTCACCGAGCACGGCGTCCTCACCAACCCGCTGCTGATGGACGGCTATGCCTCCGTGGGCTGCGCGCCCTGCACCCGCCGTGTGCTGGAGGGCGAGGACGCCCGAGCCGGACGCTGGGCGGGCCGCTCCAAGACCGAGTGCGGACTGCACGGCTGACATGACGACCACCACCGGACCGACGGCCACCGGGCCGACCACCACCGGACCATCGAGATCCAGGGAGAACCACGTGACGACCGGAGCCACCGTCTGGCTCACGGGGCTGCCCAGCGCCGGCAAGACCACCATCGCCCGGGAGCTGGCCGACCGCCTGCGTGAGGAGGGCCGGCGCGTCGAGCTGCTCGACGGCGACGAGATCCGCGAGTTCCTCTCGGCGGGCCTGGGCTTCGGCCGCGCGGACCGGCACACCAACGTGCAGCGCATCGGTTTCGTCGCCGAACTGCTCGCCCGCAACGGCGTCACGGCGCTGGTCCCGGTGATCGCCCCGTACGCGGACAGCCGCGACGCGGTGCGCGAGCGGCACGAGGCGAACGGCACGGCCTACGTCGAGGTGCACGTGGCCACCCCCGTCGAGGTGTGCTCGGTGCGCGACGTGAAGGGCCTGTACGCCAAGCAGGCCGCGGGCGAGCTGACGGGACTGACCGGGGTGGACGACCCCTACGAGGAGCCCGTCAAGCCCGACCTGCGCATCGAGTCGCAGAACCAGACCGTTCAGGAGTCCGCCGCGGCGGTCCACGCCCTGCTCACCGAAAGGGGACTGGCATGACGACGTCCGTGACGCCCGCGGCGGCCGAGGAGGGTACGGACGGCCCGTACGCCCTCTCGCACCTGGACGCGCTGGAGTCCGAGGCGGTGCACATCTTCCGCGAGGTGGCGGGCGAGTTCGAGCGGCCGGTGATCCTCTTCTCCGGCGGCAAGGACTCGATCCTGATGCTGCACCTGGCGCTGAAGGCCTTCGCTCCCGCGGCCGTCCCCTTCTCGCTGCTGCACGTGGACACCGGGCACAACTTCCCGGAGGTCCTGGACTACCGCGACCGTACGGTCGACCGGCACGGGCTGCGCCTGCACGTGGCCTCCGTGCAGGACTACATCGACCGGGGCGTGCTCAAGGAGCGCCCGGACGGGACCCGCAACCCGCTGCAGACGCTGCCGCTGACCGAGAAGATCCAGGCCGAGAAGTTCGACGCCGTCTTCGGCGGCGGGCGCCGGGACGAGGAGAAGGCGCGGGCCAAGGAGCGGGTGTTCTCGCTGCGCGACGAGTTCTCCCAGTGGGACCCGCGCCGCCAGCGCCCCGAGCTGTGGAACCTGTACAACGGCCGGCACGCCCCCGGCGAGCACGTCCGCGTCTTCCCGCTGTCCAACTGGACCGAGCTGGACGTGTGGCAGTACATCGCCCGCGAGGAGATCGAGCTGCCGGCGATCTACTACGCCCACGAGCGCGAGGTCTTCGGCCGCAACGGCATGTGGCTGACGGCCGGCGAGTGGGGCGGCCCCAAGGAGGGCGAGACGGTGGAGAAGCGCAGGGTCCGCTACCGCACCGTCGGCGACATGTCCTGCACCGGCGCCGTCGACTCCGACGCCGACGACATAGAGAAGGTGATCGCCGAGATCGCCGTCTCCCGCCTCACCGAGCGCGGCGCCACGCGTGCCGACGACAAGATGTCCGAGGCCGCGATGGAAGACCGCAAGCGCGAGGGGTACTTCTAACCATGACCAGCACCACCGAACCCATCGAGCCCGCCCGGGCGGCCGAGTCCGCCGAGGCGCTGTCGGTCTGGCAGCTCTCGGAGACGACCCTGCTGCGCTTCGCCACCGCCGGCTCGGTCGACGACGGCAAGTCGACGCTGGTCGGCCGGCTCCTGCACGACTCCAAGTCGGTCCTCACCGACCAGCTGGAGGCCGTGGAGCGGGCGTCCGCGAGCCGCGGCCAGGAGGCACCGGACCTCGCGCTGCTCACCGACGGCCTACGGGCCGAGCGCGAGCAGGGCATCACCATCGACGTGGCCTACCGCTACTTCGCCACCCCGCGCCGCCGGTTCATCCTGGCGGACACGCCGGGTCACGTGCAGTACACGCGGAACATGGTCACCGGCGCCTCCACGGCCGAGCTGACGGTGATCCTCGTCGACGCCCGCAACGGCGTGGTCGAGCAGACCCGCCGGCACGCCGCGATCGCCGCCCTGCTGCGGGTCCCGCACGTCGTCCTCGCCGTCAACAAGATGGACCTGGTCGGCTACCAGGAGTCCGTGTTCGCCGCCATCGCCGAGGAGTTCACGGCGTACGCCACCGAACTGGGCGTCCCGGAGGTCACCGCGATCCCCATCTCGGCGCTCGAGGGCGACAACGTGGTGGAGGCGTCGGCGGTCATGGACTGGTACGGCGGCCCGACGGTGCTCGAACACCTGGAGACCGTGCCGGTCAGCCACGACCTGGCACACTGCCACGCCCGGCTGCCCGTGCAGTACGTGATCCGGCCGCAGACCGCCGAACACCCCGACTACCGCGGCTACGCGGGCCAGATCGCCGCCGGCACCTTCCGCGTCGGCGACGAGGTCACCGTCCTGCCCTCCGGGCGCACCTCCAAGGTGTCCGGCATCGACCTGCTCGGCCGGCCGGTCACCGAGGCGTGGACGCCGCAGTCGGTGACGCTGCTGCTCGAGGACGACATCGACATCTCCCGCGGCGACCTGATCGTGCCCAGCCAGGACGCGCCGGCCACCACCCAGGACGTCGAGGCCACCGTCTGCCACGTCGCCGACGCGCCGCTCACCGTGGGCCACCGGGTGCTGCTCAAGCACGGCACCCGCACCGTCAAGGCGGTCGTCAAGGACATCCCGGCCCGGCTCACGCTGGACGACCTGTCCCTGCACCCGCACCCCGGGCAGCTCGTCGCCAACGACATCGGCCGGGTCAAGATCCGCACCGCCGAGCCGCTGCCCGCCGACTCCTACGCCGACTCGCGGCGCACGGGCTCGTTCATCCTGATCGACCCCAGCGACGGCACCACGCTCACCGCCGGCATGGCCGGCGAGTCCTTCGCCGCGCCGGAGCCGGTCAACGACGCGGCGGACGACGACGGGTGGGACTTCTGAGCATGGGCTCCCCGGACTTCTACTCCACGTTCGCCAAGGAGGGCGGCCGCGTCGGCAGCGGCGTCCTCGGCAGCGGGCAGGGCGGAGTGGCGCGATGTGTGCGCTGACGTACGCGCACCGCTCGCGCGCCCTCACCCCCCACAGCCGAAGACCTGCCGACCTCCCGGCCACGCCCTGACACCTCGGACCATCCGACAGGCGTGAGTGCCGGACCAACGAGAGGAACACCTCCCGTGCCTGCCACCACCGCCCTGCGCCGCACCCTCGCGGTCATAGCCGCCCTTCCCCTGCTCACCCTGGCCGCCTGCGGGTACGGCTCCGAGGCGAAGGACGACGACACCGCCAAGGTCGCCGACGGGGCCGAGAAGATCGACGGCCTCGACTCCGTGCGGATCGGGTACTTCGGCAACATCACGCACGCCACGCCGCTGGTCGCCAACCAGAAGGGCTTCTTCCAGAAGGCGCTGGGCGGCACCGAGGCCAAGTACGCGGTCTTCAACGCCGGTCCCTCCGAGATCGAGGCGCTGAACTCCGGCTCCATCGACATCGGGTGGATCGGCCCGTCCCCCTCGATCAACGGCTACACCAAGTCCGGCGGCAAGAACCTGCGCATCATCGGCGGTTCGGCCTCGGGCGGCGTGAAGCTCGTGGTGAACCCGGACAGGATCAAGTCCCTGGAGGACGTCAGGGGCAAGCGGATCGCCACCCCGCAGCTCGGCAACACGCAGGACGTCGCGTTCCTCAACTGGATCGCCGAGCAGGGCTGGAAGGTCGACGCCCAGAGCGGCAAGGGCGACGTGACGGTCGTCCGCAGCGACAACAAGGTCACCCCGGACGCCTACAAGTCCGGTTCCCTGGACGGCGCCTGGGTGCCCGAGCCCACCGCCTCCAAGCTGGTCGCCGAGGGCGGCAAGGTGCTGCTCGACGAGTCCACGCTGTGGCCGGACCAGAAGTTCGTGATCACGAACATCATCGTGTCGCAGAAGTTCCTCAAGGAGCACCCGAAGGCCGTCGAGGCGGTCCTCGGGGCGTCGGTCGACACCAACGCGTGGATCACGGCCCACCCGGACGAGGCGAAGACCGCGGCGAACGAGCAGTTGGAGAAGGACTCCGGCAAGGCGCTGCCGGCCGACGTGCTGGACCCGGCCTGGAAGTCGATCAAGCTCACCGACGACCCGCTGGCCTCCACCCTCGACGCCCAGGCGGAGCACGCCGTCAAGGCCGGTCTGCTGGAGAAGCCCGACCTGAACGGCATCTACGACCTCACGCTGCTCAACAAGGTCCTCAAGGCCAAGGGGAAGCCCGCGGTCGACGACGCCGGGCTCGGCGTCGAGTAAAGCCCGGATCCGACCACCCAGGAGGTGACGACCATGGCCACGACCACGACCCTCGCCAAGGCCGCCGACGGCACCGAGCCGGCCGCGTACGCCGCCCGGATCGAGCACGTCTCGAAGTCCTTCGCGGGCCCCGCCGGGCAGCAGCTCGTCCTGGACGACATCACCCTCGATGTCGCGCCCGGCGAGTTCGTCACCCTCCTGGGCGCCTCCGGCTGCGGCAAGTCCACGCTGCTGAACCTGGTGGCGGGCCTGGACGAGCCGAGCGCGGGCGCCATCAGCACGGACGGGCGGCCGGCCCTGATGTTCCAGGAGCACGCCCTGTTCCCGTGGCTGTCCGCGGGCAAGAACATCGAACTCGCCCTGAAGCTGCGGGGCGTGCCGAAGGCCGAACGCCGCGACAAGGCGGAGGAGCTGCTCGAACTCGTCCGTCTCAAGGGCGCGTACGGCAAACGGGTGCACGAGCTGTCGGGCGGGATGCGCCAGCGGGTCGCGATGGCCCGGGCGCTCGCGCAGGAGAGCCAACTGCTGCTGATGGACGAGCCGTTCGCGGCGCTGGACGCCATCACCCGGGACGTGCTGCACGACGAGCTGACCCGGATCTGGCGCGAGACGAAGCTGTCCGTGCTGTTCGTGACGCACAACGTCCGCGAGGCGGTGCGGCTGGCCGAGCGGGTCGTCCTGCTGTCCTCGCGTCCCGGCCGGGTGGCGCGCCAGTGGACGGTGGGCATCCCGCAGCCGCGCCGCATCGAGGACACCGCCGTGGCGGAGCTGTCCGTCGAGATCACCGAAGAACTGCGTGGGGAGATCCGCCGACATGGCCAGCACTGACACGAAGCGTCCCGCCGGGGACGCGGGCGCGAGGGACGGCGGCGACCTCGCCGGCCTGGAGGCGGGCCTGGACGCACTGGAGTCGGTGCAGCAGGGACGCAAGCCGTTGCGGCAGACCTTCGTGGAGAAGATCCTGCCGCCCACCGTGGCGGTCCTGCTGGTCCTCGCGGTGTGGCAGGCGCTGGTCTCCTTCAGAATCGTCGACGACCCGACCAAGCTGCCCGCCCCCTCCGACGTGTGGGACGTGGTCCGGCAGGCCTGGCTGCAGGGCGATCTGCTCGGTTACATCTGGACCAGCGTCTCGCGCGGCCTGCTCGGCTTCTGCTTCGCGCTGCTGATCGGCACCCCGCTGGGGCTGCTGGTGGCACGGGTGAAGTTCGTGCGCGCGGCGATCGGCCCGATCCTGTCCGGCCTCCAGTCGCTGCCGTCGGTGGCCTGGGTGCCGCCGGCCGTGATCTGGCTGGGCCTGAACAACTCGATGATGTACGCCGTGATCCTGCTCGGGGCGGTGCCCTCCATCGCCAACGGGCTGGTCTCCGGCGTCGACCAGGTATCCCCGATCTTCCTGCGCGCGGGCCGCACCCTGGGCGCCACGGGACTGAAGGGCACCTGGCACATCGTGCTGCCGGCCGCGCTCCCCGGCTACGTCGCCGGTCTCAAGCAGGGCTGGGCGTTCTCCTGGCGCTCGCTGATGGCCGCCGAGATCATCGCCTCCTTCCCCGACCTCGGGGTGGGGCTCGGGCAGTTGCTGGAGAACGGCCGCAACGCCAGCGACATGGCCATGGTCTTCGAGGCCATCCTGCTCATCCTGGTCGTCGGCATCGCCATCGACCTGCTGATCTTCAGCCCGCTGGAGCGCTGGGTGCTGCGCAGCCGCGGTCTGCTGGTGCGGAGCTGAGGCGCGGGATGTCCGCTCCGGTCCGCCCCGTACTCCTGGTCGTCGCCCACGGCAGCCGCGACCCGCGGCACGCCGCGACCGTGCACGCCCTGGTCCGCCGGGTCGGGGCGCTGCGTCCCGAGGTACGGGTGGAGACCGGTTTCCTGGACTTCAACGTCCCCTCGGTGCAGGGCGTCCTCGAGTCCCTGGACGCGGAGGGCGTGCGGGACGTGGTGGCCCTGCCGCTGCTGCTGACCCGCGCCTTCCACGCCAAGGCGGACATCCCCGCCGTCCTGGCGGCGGCGCCGCCGCGCCTGCGCGTCCGGCAGGCCGAGGTGCTCGGCCCCTCGCCGTTGCTGCTGACGGCACTGGAGCGGCGCCTGTACGAGGCGGGCCTGACGCCCGCCGACAAGTCCTCGACCGGGGTCGTGCTGGCCTCGGCGGGGTCCTCCGACCCGGAGGCGATCGCAGTGATCGCTGACATCGCGCGGGAGTGGCGGCACACCGGTTGGTGCGCCGTGCGGCCTGCGTTCGCCTCCGCATCCCTTCCGCGCACCGAGGACGCGGTACGGCGGTTGCGCGAACGGGGCTGCGCCCGCGTCGCCGTCGCCCCGTACGTCCTGGCACCCGGTTTCCTGCCGGACCGCATCGCCCGGGGCGCGGCCGGCGCGGACGTGCTGGCGGACGTCCTGGGCCCCGCACCGGAGGTGGCACGGGTCCTGCTGGAACGCTACGACGCGGCCCGGGCGCCGATGGCGGTGGCGGTCGGGGCCTGAGGCCGGGCCCGCGGTCAGGGTCCGGTCAGTTCCACGAGCTTGGTGACCGTGTTCCAGTTGCGGCTGGTGGCGACGAGGCCCTTGGTGACGCGGGGCTTGGCGAGGGCTTCGGCGAGCTTGGAGCGGCCCAGGCCGTCGGGCGCGTAGAGGTAGAGGACGCGCTCGCCGAGGCGGAACTCCTCGGGGTGGAAGGCCGGTGCGTCGATCGCCGCGAAGCGGTCCGCGTCGACGGGCGCGGAGAAGTAGGTGACGTGCACCTGCTTGGCCTCCAGCTCGGCGGCCGGGAACGGGCACGCCTCGACGACCCCCTTCAGATAGGCGTGGTCGCGCACGATCACGTCCACCGGGAAGCCGAAGCGCTGCTCGATCGCCGCCGCCAGCTCCGCGGCCAGGGAGTCCTCGTCGCCGCGGGCGGAGGCGAAGACGGCCTGGCCGCTCTGCAGATGGGTGCGCACGGCGTCGTGGCCGAGTGAGGTGAGCAGCGCGCGCAGGTCGGCCATCGGCACCTTCCGGCTGCCGCCCACGTTGATCCCGCGCAGCAGCGCCGCGTACTTGGTCGTCATCCGCCCACCATAGAACGGCCGTCGTGCCCCGCGGGGCGGGCACGGCGGCGGTCCGCCGTCCCCTACCAACACCCAGGGACATCCCCGGCAGAGGTAAGGGTCGGCCCTCCTCCTCAGCGGTGAGCGCGGCCGTACGCAGGGAGGAGGCCGGAGCCGCCGCGCGTCACCGCGGAGCACGACGCCACGGCCTTACGCGGGCCATACCTTCGAAACGCAAGGTGGCGGCAGGGGGCCGGCACCGCTCAGGAGGGGGCAGGCCGGTCATGCGGAACCGAGAGACACGGGTGCGGGGCATCGCCGCCCGGGCGGGCGGCTGGAGCGCCCGGCACCGATGGGCCGCCGTCGGGATCTGGGTGCTGTTCGTCGTCCTGGCGACGGTGCTCGGCTCGGCGGCCGGCCGGGTCGACGTCAAGGACAGCGACCAGATGGGCGGCGAGACGCACACCGCGGCACGGATCGTCGAGGACGCCGGGATCGACGAGCCGGCCGGTGAGACCGTCCTGGTCCAGGCGAAGTCGGGGGATCTGAAGGCCACGGACGCCGAGTTCCGGGCCGCCGTCGGCGCGGTCGTCACGGCGGTGGAGAAGACCGGGAGGGTCACGGGCGTCATCTCGCCGTACGACAGCAGGACGATCTCGGAGGACGGCCGCAGCGCGCTGGTCCGGTTCGACATGCGCGGCGAGGCGGACACCGCGGGCGAGCGGGTCGAGCCGGTCCTGAAGGCGGTCGAGGGCGTCCAGAAGGATTACGCGTCGCTGCGGATCGAGGAGATCGGCGGCGCCAGCATGGCGAAGACGTTCGACGACGCGTTCGGCGACGACTTCAAGAAGGCCGAGTACTCGGCGGTGCCGGTGGCCCTCGGCATCCTGCTCGTCGCGTTCGGCGCGCTGGTGGCCGCGCTGGTCCCGGTGGCGCTGGCGATCACCGCGATCATCGCGACGATGGGCCTGATGGGCCTGGTCAGCCACGTCCAGCCGATGAGCGAGACCGCCAACTCCGTGATGCTGCTGGTGGGTCTGGCCGTCGGTGTCGACTACTGCCTGTTCTACCTGCGCCGTGAGCGCGAGGAGCGGGCCGCCGGACGCGACGCGCACACCGCCCTGCGGATCGCCGCCGCCACCAGTGGCCGGGCGATCGTCGTCTCCGGCGTCACGGTGTGCGTGGCGATGGCGGGCATGCTGTTCACCGGCATCGCCGAGTTCGAGGCGATGGGGCTGGCCTCGCTGATGGTGGTCGCGGTCGCCATGGTGGGCTCCGTGACGGTGCTGCCGGCGCTGCTGTCCCTGCTGGGCGAGCGGGTGGAGAGGGGCCGCGTGCCGTTCCTGCGCCGGCGCCGGCCGAGCCGCTTCGCGGGTGAGGGCAGCCGGTTCTGGACGGCCGTGCTCAAGCGGGTCCTGGCCAGGCCGCTGCTCGCCGCGGTGGTCGCCGTCGGGGCGCTGCTGGCCGTCGCGGCGCCCGCGCTGGGCATGAAGACGCAGAACCTCACGCTGGACCAGGAGTTCGGCGACTCGCTGCCCGTCGTGCAGACGTACAACCGGGTCAACGAGGCCTTCCCCGGGGGCTCCGACCCGGCCGAGGTGGTCGTGAAGGCCGACGACATCAACGCGCCCGAGGTGCGGGCCGCGCTCGCCGACTTCCGGGAGCGGGCGATCAGTTCGGGCGCCTCCCGCGGCCCGGTGGACATCACGACGCACGACGAGCAGAACGTCGCCCTGGTGTACGTCCCGCTGGTCGGCGGCTCGGACCAGGACAGGGCGGGCGAGAGCCTGGACAAGCTGCGCGACGAGGTGCGGCCGGCGACGCTGGGCACGGTCGAGGGCGTCCAGGCCCCGATCACCGGTCAGGTGGCCGGCAACAAGGACTTCAACGACCAGCTCGTCGGCTCGGTCCTGCCGGTCTTCGCGTTCGTCGTGGTCTTCGCCCTCCTGCTGATGCTGCTGTCCTTCCGCTCGCTGACCGTCGCCCTCACCTCGATCGTGCTCAACCTGCTGTCGGTGGGCGCGGCCTACGGCATCCTGGTCGCCGTCTTCCAGCACGGCTGGGGCGCCTCCCTGGTGGGCGCGGAGGGCGTGGGCGCCATCGTCACGTGGCTGCCGCTGTTCCTCTTCGTGATCCTGTTCGGCCTGTCGATGGACTACCACGTGTTCGTGGTCTCCCGGATCCGCGAGGCGCGGCTGCGCGGGCGGAGCACCCGGGACGCGATCCAGCACGGCGTGGTCACCACGGCGGGGGTCGTCACCAGTGCCGCCGTCATCATGGTCGCCGTGTTCGCGATCTTCGGCACGCTGTCCATGCAGTCGATGAAGCAGATGGGCGTGGGTCTGGCGGCGGCGGTGCTCATCGACGCGACGGTCATCCGGGGTGTCCTGCTGCCGGCCGTGATGTCCCTGCTCGGCGAGCGCAACTGGTACCTGCCGAAGTGGCTGCACCGGATGCCGGACCTCACCCACGACGAGTCGCCCGAGGCGGCCGTCCCGGCGGTGCGGGACGGCGAGCGCGGGGAGCGGGGCGAGCCCGTCGGGGTCTGACCGGCGCGCCCACCGGGCCGAGGGGCCCGTCGGTTCCGGGGGAACCGACGGGCCCCTCGCCGCGTCCTGCGGGGTCAGCCGCGCGCGGCGGCCAGTTCGGCCTCGACGAGGTCGGCGGCCCGCCGGGTGCCGCCCTCCTCGGCCATCCGGGCCCGGATCTCCTTCAGGCGCCCCGCCACCTCCGGGTCGTCGACCAGGTCGAGGGCGGCGCCGCGCAGCGCCTCGGCGGTGGCCGCCTCGGTGGTGAACGTGCGGGCGACGCCGAGGGCCCGGAGCATGTCGGCGTTGCCGAACTGGTCCGCGGCCTGCGGGACGGCGATCATCGGCGTGGCGGTCGCCAGGCCCTCCTGGCTGCCCCCGGCGCCCGCGTGGGTGACGAAGAGGTCCGTCTGCTGGAGGATCGCCAACTGCGGGACCCAGGTGCGCACTTCCACGCTGTCCGGTACGTCGCCCAGCTCGGCGGGGTCGATGTGCCGGCCGACCTGGAGCACGGTGTGCCAGCCGGGCAGCTCGCCGAAGGCCTTGACGCACTCCCGGTAGAACGCGGGCTGTTTGGTGAAGGCGGACCCGAGGGAGACGAGGACGACCTTCTCGGCGCCCTCGGGACGCGTCCAGTCGCCCTCGGCGGTGCGGTCCCCCTGGCAGGCGCCGACGAAGGTGTACGTCGACTCGTCGACCCTGTCGGCGTGGGGCTGCAACGCCTTGGGGATCAGCACCAGGGAGCGGTCGGGGCGGCCGGTGAAGGCGTCGGGGTGGTCGGTGATCCCGTTCTCCTCCAGCCAGGCGTGGAAGCGGGCGTAGTACGCCTGGCCGCGCTCGGTCTTCAGCGGCTCCTCCCACATCGGCCCGGCCACCTCCTGCTCGTACCCCTCCCAGGCGACCATGCAGGGCGACAGGGAGACGACGGGCACGTCCCAGCGGCGGCCGAGGACGCGGGCGGTGTAGGAGGCGATGTCGTGCAGGATCAGGTCCGGCTCGTCGCCCTCGTACGCCCGGGCGATCTGCGGGAGCGACTGGACGGCGTCGTCGAGGAAGGGCTCGACGTTGTCCAGCAGCGTGCTCCCCCACGCCTCCGGGTCGGCGTCGGGGCCGGGCAGGGTGCTGTTCCAGAGCTTGGGTTCGGCACCCGCCTCGGCGACCTTGTCCGCGAGGAGCGGCGGGATCGCGTACGTCACCCGGTGACCTCGCGCGACGAGCTCCCGGATCACCTCCAGGCTGGGGTTCACGTGGCCGTGGGCGGCGATGGAGAACATGGCGATGTGAGCGGGGGGCGTGGTCATGCGAGGACCGTAAGCGAGACGAGACGTCTCGTGCAAGTCGTTTTCCTTCATGAGGTCAGCTCCTCGTGCAGGCGCAGCCAGCGGTCGGGGGCGACCTCGCCGACGAGCAGGGCGGGGTCGAGCCGGGCGGCGCGGAAGGCCGCGTCCACCCGGCGCCGGGGATGGGCGCGCCGAAGGGAGGCGTGCAGCGAGCCGCCGACCCCGGAGAAGCCCAGCTCGACCAGGTCCGCCCAGCCGCGCAGGCCGGCGGCGGTGAGCAGCGGGGCGGGACGGCGTTCGATGCGCAGGACGCCGGCGTCGACGCGCGGCGCCGGGCGGAAGCGGAGGCGGCCCACCCGGCCCACCAGCCGCCATGCGTGACACGGCCAGGTCAGGACGGTGAGGCGGCACCAGTGGACGATGTCGGCCGTGCGCGAGAACGGCACGTTCCCGGCGACCGAGAACGGCGTGCGCGGGGGCCGGACGGCTAGGAAGTCCCCGGCGACGACGCTCACGTGCGGGCTGCGCGCGAACCGGGCGCGGAGGCCGGGGACGAGCCGGGGGTCGATCTCGTAGGCGCGCAGTTCGAGGCTGCGGCGGGCCAGCGGCTCGGTGAGAGCGCCTCGGCCCGCGCCCACTTCGAGCACGAGGGGAGGGCGGGAGTGGTCGGGGGCGGCGAGCCGCGCGACGCGTTCGGCGGTGGCGCGGTCGGCGAGGAAGTTCTGCGAGAGCGTGCGGGCACGCGGGGTGGGGCGGGCCATGGCCTGCGGTCCTTGTCTTCCGTGACAGGGGGGAAAAGGGCAGCCGAAGGCCCTGACCGGAAGACGAAGGCAGAAAGGGAATGCGGGGGCTCGGCCCCGCCGTGCGCGCCCGGGACGCGTCGAACGCGTCCGGTGCGTCAGCGGCGGGAGGACCCCGGGCCGGTCAGGGCTCCGGGGCCACGACGCAGCCTGATGGCGTGCGTGCAGCCCCGGCCGAGACCGGAGTTGAAGATCGCGTTGAAAGCTGCCACGGACGGGACGTTAGATGGGCGTTCGCCCGGCGGGCAACCGCTTTTCGCCGGGGCGGACGCCGACGGACCGCGGCGGGGGGCCGTCAGCGCTGGTAGCGGGCGAGTACCAGGTTCCCGTCCTCCTCCAGTCGGCGGCGCAGGTCGTCCATGCCGATCGCCCCGCTGTAGTACTCCTGCAGCGCCGGGGTCGCCACCTTGTCCTTCCACTCGGCGTAGCCCCGCACGGACTGGGCGGGGGCCGGGCGCAGGTGCGCGGCGAGGGCGGTGCCGGTGGCCCAGCCGCGTTCGGCGGTGTGCAGGGCGGGGTCGGCCAGGGCCTGGCGGCCGGTGGGCAGCATCCAGTCGCCGAGCGCGAGGCGCACCATGTGGTCCGGCCGCAGGAGGAAGTCGAGGAACGCGACGGCCTCCTTCTTGTGCGGGCTGTCCTCGGCGACCGACAGGGTCTGCGGGCTGACGCCCTGGGTGAGCCCGTCGGCGCCGGCCGGGGCGGGCAGCACCTGCCAGTCGAAGCCCTCGGGCGCCTGCTGCTCGATCTGCTGGCGGTAGGAGAAGCCGAGCGGCACCATCGCGTACGTGCCGGCGAAGAAGCCGGGCAGTGTGTCGGAGCCGCCGCTGCCCAGGGTGGTGGGAGAGGCGCTGCGGTCGGTCTCCACCTGGTCGTGGACGGTGCGCGGCACCACCTGGTCGCCCGCCTCGAAGCGGACGGTCACCCTGCCGTCGGGGCCGCGGTGGAAGAGCCGGCCGCCGGTGGACAGGGAGAGGTTGAGCGTGGCGGAGACGGGCTCCTTGAGCGGCCAGGCGACCCCGTACCTCCCGTCGCCGCTCAGCTCCTTGGCCACCTGCCGGAACTCCGCCCAGGTCCAGGGGTCCGCGGGCGTCGGGATCCGCACGCCCGACTCCTTCAGCAGGGTCGCGTTGGCGATCAGCACCCGCGGCTCCTGGAGGAACGGCACGCCGTAGACGCCGTCGCCGAAGGTGACCGTCTCCCAGCTCTGCCGCGGTATGTCCGACGTCAGCCGCGCGGGCAGCAGTCCGGTGAGGTCGGCGAGGCGGCCGCCGTGGGCGAAGTCGGCGAGGTCGTCGGAGGCGTCGTGGATGATGTCGGGCGCCTCGCCGCCCTCGAAGGAGGTCAGGAGCTGGTCGTGGACGCCGTCCCAGCTTCCCTGGACGTACTCGACGCGCACGTCCGGGTGGGCGGCGTTCCACTCCCGCACCAGTTCCTTCGTGGCCCGCACCGACTCGTCCTGCCAGGCCAGGGACTGGAAGCGGAGGGTGATCCGGCCGTCGGCGCCGTCGTCGGCGCCTTCCGCGCACCCGGCCAGGAGCAGGACGAGGGCGAGGAGCAGGGCGGTGGTCCTGGTGCGCATCAGCTCTTCACCGCCCCGGCGAGCATGCCGCCCGTGATCCGCCGCTGGACGAGGGCGAAGACCACCAGCGAGGGCAGGGTGGCGAGGAAGGCCGCCGCGGCGAGCGGCCCGAGGTCGGCGACGCCCTCGGCGCCGATGAAGTGGGTGAGCACCACGGGCAGGGTCTGCTTCTCCGGGGTCTTCAGCAGCACCAGCGCGAAGAAGAACTCGTTCCACGCGGTGACGAACGCGAACAGGGCCGTCGCCACGATCCCCGGCGCGAGCAGCGGCGCGGTCACCGACACCAGGGTGCGCAGGGGTCCGGCGCCGTCGACCGCGGCGGCCTCCTCCAGCTCCCGGGGCACGGCGCGGACGTATCCGGCGAGCATCCACAGCGCGAACGGCAGCGACCACACGACGTACACCATGACCAGACCGGCGACCGAGTTGATCAGGCCGAGGTTCTTGAGGACCAGGAACAGCGGGATGATCAGCAGGACGAAGGGGAAGGCCTGGCTGACCACGACCCATCCGGTGGCCGCCTTGGCGAACCGGCCGCGCCGACGGGCCATGACGTACGCCGCCGGGGTCGCCACCAGCACCGCGATCACGGCGGCGCCGAGGGCGGCGACCAGGGAGTTGAGACCGGCGTGCAGCAGCGGCTGCTCGTCGAAGGCCTGCCGGAAGTTGTCGAGGGTGGGGTTCTCCGGGATCCAGGTGGGATGCAGTCCGGCCAGCTCGCGCGGCGGTTTGAACGCGACGGAGATCAGCCACAGGAACGGGAAGGCCAGGAAGACCAGATACGCGAGCAGCGCGGCGTACTGGCCCGCGCGGGCGCCCTTCGAGGTCCTCACGCCCCGTCACCTCCCTTGTCCCCGCCGCGGAGCCGGCCGGCGAGGAAGACGGCCAGCAGGATCGAGATCACGGCGACCATGACGCAGCCCATCGCCGCCGCGTAGCCGAACTGCCCGTAGCGGAAGGCCTCCTCGTAGGCGAAGAGCATGGGCAGCCGGGTGCGTCCGCCGGGTCCGCCGTTGGTCAGCACGTAGACCAGGGCGAAGGAGTTGAAGTTCCAGATGACGTTGAGGGCGGTGATGGCGAGGGCGACGGGCCTGAGGGCGGGCCAGGTGACCGTGCAAAAGCGGCGCCAGGCTCCCGCGCCGTCCACGGCGGCCGCCTCGTGCAGCTCGCGCGGGGTGTTCTGGAGGCCGGCGAGCAGGGCGACCGTGGTCTGCGGCAGGCCGGCCCAGACGCCGACCACGACGACGGCGGGCAGGGCGGTGCCCAAGCCGCTGAGCCAGTCGTGGCCGTCGCCGAGGCCGAGGTCGCGCAGGGTCTCGTTGAGGATGCCGGCGTCCGCGTTGTAGACCAGGCGCCACATGATGCCGACGACGACCTCGGGCATCGCCCAGGGGATGATCGCCAGGGCCCGGGCCAGCCAGCGCAGCCGGAGGTTCTGGTTGAGCAGCAGGGCGAGACCGAGCGCGAGCAGGAACTGCGGCACCGTGACCCCGACGGCCCACACCAGGCCGATCCGGAACGACTCCCAGAACAGCGTGTCGTGCAGCAGGTCCTGGAAGTTCAGGGCGCCGATCCACCGGGTGGGCTCCGTACGGCCCGACTGCGCGTCGGTGAACGCCAGCAGGACGCCGTAGAGCAGCGGTCCCACGCTGAGGACCAGGATCGGGACGAGCGCGGGCAGCACCAGGAACCAGGCGCCGTGGTCCGGTCCGCCCCGCGGGGCGTCCGGGCCGGGCGCACGGCGCGCCGGTCTCCTCGACTCGGTCACCGGTGTCACACGGCCAACCCCTTCGCACGGCTCGGACGGGCCTCGTCATGGTCGTGAAGTGACCGCGTCCCGTCAAGAGGCCCGCGTACGCGCTCCCACCAGTGCGAATGCGACACTGGCCCCCGGCATGGCCGGAACCGGCACGGACACGGAGGCGCGAGGCGATGGACGAGGCACGGGCGCGGGAGGTGCTGGCCGCGGCGGGGGTGCTGCCCGGCCCGGCGCGGGAGGCGCGGCTGCTGGCCCTCGGCGAGAACGCGGTGTTCGCCGCCGGCGGCCTGGCGGTGAAGGTGGGCCGCGACGCCGAGCTGCTCGCGCGGGCGCGCCGGGAACTGGCCGTCGCGCTCTGGCTGGAGGAGGAGGGCGTCCCGGCGGTGCGGGCGGCCGAGCCGACGGCGCTGATCGTCGACGGGCACCCGGTGACGGTGTGGCGGCGGCTGCCCGACCCGGTGCGGCCCACCGAGCCCCGGGACGTGGCCGCGCTGCTCCGGCTCGTCCACGAACTGCCCCTCCCCTCCTCCTTCGGGCTGCCGCCCCGCGAACTGCTGGGCGGTGTGGAACGCTGGCTGCGCCTCGCGGGCGACGTGATCGACCCCGCGGACGCCGCATATCTCCGCGAGCGCCGGGACGGCTTCGCGTCGGCCGCCGCCGCGCTCACCCCGCACCTGGCACCGGGCCCCATCCACGGGGACGCGCTGCCCCGCAACGTGCACGTCGGTCCCGACGGGCCGGTCCTGATCGACCTGGAGACCTTCTCCGCCGACCTGCGCGAGCACGACCTGGTGGTGATGGCGCTGAGCCGGGACCGCTACGGGCTGCCCGCCGAGGCGTACGACGCCTTCACGGCGACCTACGGCTGGGACGTGCGCGACTGGGACGGCTGCGCGGTGCTGCGCGGCGCCCGGGAGACCGCCAGTTGCGCATGGGTGGCCCAGCACGCGCCGAGCAACCCGAAGGCGCTGGCCGAGTTCGAACGCAGGGTGGCGTCGCTGCGGGACGAGGACCCGACGGTGCGGTGGTACCCCTTCTGACCCGGCACGCCCCCCGTGGGAGCGCCTCGGTCCGCCCGTCGTCGTCGACGGCCTTCGGCCGCCCACCGGGTCGCCCGCGCTCGCGGGGGGGGAAGCCTGGCCTTCGATGATGCCCGGCAGTTCGACACCGGACCGGTGACGACCCGCACTGGGGGTGTCCCCCTTCCGATCATGGGGTGTGCCGGATCGCGTCCCGTTGGGGGCGAACTTAGCGTTCAGCCATGACTTGGACTCTGCGAAAGCACCTCGCCGTGTCGCTCGGCGTCACTACGCTCCTCGCCATCGAGGTGACCACCGCCGTGGCCCAGCCCGCCTACCCCTCCCCCGTGGCGCAGTTGCGTCGGGACACGGAGGCGATCCACGCCCTCGGCGTCAGCGGTGTGCAGGCCCGCGTGATCGCGCCCGACGGTCGCCAGTCGGTCGCCACCAGCGGCACCGCCGACGTGAACACCGGCCGCCCGGTCCCTTCCGACGGCTACTTCCGCATGGCCAGCACGTCCAAGACGCTGGTCGCCACCGTGGTCCTCCAACTGGAGGCCGAGGGCACGCTGTCTCTCGACGACACGGTCGACCACTGGCTGCCCGAAGTGGTGCGGGGCAACGGCAACGACGGCAGCCGGATCGCCATCCGCCAACTGCTCCAGCACACCAGCGGCATCCACGACGACCTGCCCGGATACACGACGCCGGAGGAGTACTACCAGCAGCGCCACGACGTCTACAGCCCCGAGCAGCTGGTTGCCCGCGCCATGGCCCACGCGCCGGACTTCCCGCCCGGCGAGGGCTGGGCGTACTCCAACACCGGCTACGTGCTGCTCGGCATGATCGTCCAGAAGGCCACCGGGCACCCCGCCCACCAGGAGATCGAAGACCGCATCCTGCGCCCGCTCGGCCTCGACCAGACCCGGTGGACGGGCACCTCGCCCACCCTGCCCCGGCCCCACGCCCAGGCCTACCAACTCTTCAGCCCCGGCTCCCGGGTGGACGTCACCGACCAGATACCGGTGGACTACGACAACCTGTCGTGGGTCACGACCACGCGGGACGAGAACCGCTTCTTCCGCGCGCTGCTCGACGGCCGCCTGCTGCCGGCACGGCAGCTGGCCAAGATGAAGCAGACCGTCCCCGTGAGCGCGGAGGTCCAACAGCTGTGGCCCGGCGGCCGATACGGCCTCGGACTGGTCGAACGCCCTCTGAGCTGCGGAGGAACGTACTGGAGCCACGAGGGAGGGGACGGCGGCTACATCACCCTCAACGGCGTCACCGATGACGGCAGGCGAAGCGCCGTGGTCTCCATGTCCGAGGCACGCGGCGACACCCTGCAGCACATAAGGGAGCAGGAGAACGCGGCCAGCGCCCTGATCGACCACGCACTGTGCGCCGGGGGCTGAAACACCCCGCGAGGCGGAGACGTCGTCGCGATGGGCCGTTGGCTCGGCGCGGCACTCGCTGGTACCGCAGATCAGTGTCCCGCACCCCCGCCTCGCCCTCTTGTGGCCCCTTTCGGGCTCACCTCAGTGATACCCCCGCATACGGCACGACGGGCCAGGCCGACTCGATCGTCGCCTCGGGGTTCGAGGTCCGGCGGAGGTACCTCTGCAAGGAAGCCGCCTGCTCGGCCGCCGCACGGACCTGGAGATCGTGCAGCTCCGCGGGCCCCAGCGTTCCTATGACCGAATGTTTGATGCCCATGGATCGCGCCGCACGCGCTGCGGCCACCGCGTCCGCAACGGCGTTGTGCGCGTCATTGAGCGGCACGCCGTAGTGCTCGCAGAGCGCCTGGAGATTCCGTGACCCCCTCCTGTATCGGTCCACGTGCTTGTCCAGGACCAACGGGTCAATGACGGGCGACAGCGAGGCCCCTCCGGACAACCGCTTGGCCAACGGCTCTATCCCATGCCGCCGGCACTCGCGGTCAAGCAGCGAGAGGTCGTACCGGGCGTTCATCACCACCAGCGGAGTCCCCGAGTTCAGCACTTCGGCGACAGCCGAGGTGATCTCCTCGATCGCGGGAGCCGCCGCGGCCCCATTCCTGCGGGCGTGTTCCGTGGAGATGCCGTGGATGGCCGAAGCCTGTCGCGGGATGGTCACCCCCGGGTCGAGCAGCCACGTCCGGGCCTCCGGCGGTCGTTCATCCGCGTCCACAGTCACGACGGCCGCGGTGACGATCCGGTCGGTCTCGATGTCGGTCCCCGTGGTCTCCAGGTCGAAGGCCACCAACGGCCCGCTGATCCAGCTCATCACAGGGCCCCACCCACCAGAGCACCCTGAAGCACCTGAGACGTACTCGGAGTGCGTGCACAAAAGGCCGCGTTGGACGCGACGACCGGGACGCCTGCCTTCCAGTGGTCGGTGAGGACGGCGGCGACGGCGTCCGCGACCCGGTCGGCGGGGCGGCCCTCGGCGGACGCGCGTTCGTCGCTGATGCCGTGCACCGCCACCGCGTCCGCCGGGATCTCCGCACCGGGGTCGGCCGGCCACTCCCGCCGGCCGAGCGGCTCCGCGCCTCTGAACTCGACGACGGCTCCCGTGACGATGCGCGCCTCGTGCGGATCGGTGCCCGTCGTCTCCAGGTCGAAGCCGATCAGCAGCTCCCGGTGCCGGCCCATGGGCGGTCCCCCTTCTTGGTGGTGCTTTCCCCCAGTGGTCTCCACCCTCCCACGGGCCACTGACAATCAGAGGACCGCGTTCCGCTTGTGCCCTCTCCGGCCGCGGAAAGCGACGTTCAGGACACCGGGCGCGAATCCGCCCACATCAGCTCGAACTCCTCCCGATAGGTGGGGAAGAGCCCGCCTTCGTCGACCCGGTCCGACTTCACCACTTTTCCGCCGTTGCGCCCGTTGCGCAGGACGAGGACCGGTGCCTCCATGCCCCGCGTGCGGCGCAGGTAGGACTGCACGACCGCGATGCCGTCGGCGCCGTCCCCGTCGACGAGGTAGGCCGTGAAGCGGGGGGTCTCGTCGAAGACCTGGATCTCGAAGGCACCGGGGTCCCGCAGCCGGGCGCGCACCCGGCGCATGTGCAGGATGTTCATCTCCACGGCGCGGCTCAGCTCGCCCCGCTTGATGCCCAGTTCGCGCTCGCGGCGCTTGATCGCGCTGGAGGCCGGGTTCAGGAAGAGCAGGCGCACCCGGCCGCCGGCCTCGGCCATCCGCAGCAGGCGGCGGCCGGAGAAGTTCTGCACGAGCAGGTTGAGGCCGATGCCGAGGGCGTCCACACGGCGGGCGTTGCCGAACAGGTCCTCGGCCGGGAACTGGCGCAGCAGCCGCACCCGGTCCGAGTGCACGGCGACCACGTCGGCGTAGCGGTCCCCGACCAGGTCCTCCACGGCGTCCACCGGGAGCCGCCGCGCCGACGGCACGTCGCTGCCCGCGCCGAGGACTTCGAGCAGCCGCGCGGAGGCCCGTTCGGCCTGGTTCAGCACCGCCTCGGACAGGGCCCGGTTGCGGGAGACGACGTTGCGGGTGACCTCCAGCTCGTCCAGGGCCAGTTCGACGTCGCGGCGCTCGTCCACGTAGGGCTCGAAGCAGGGCCAGTGCTGCACCATCAGCTCGCGCAACTGGGGCAGGGTCAGGAAGCTGAGGACGTTGTCGTCGGCCGGGTCGAGCAGGTAGCCCTTGCGGCGGCTGACCTCGCGGACCGCGACCGCGCGCTGCACCCACTCCTGTCCGGCGGGTCCGGCGGCGGCGACCACCCAGTCGTCGCCGTGGACCGGTTCGTAGACCGGCCGCAGGACGGCGGCCACCACCGCGCGCAGCCGCTGTTCGACGAGGTTCAGCCAGATGTAGGCCCGGCCCGCCCGCTGCGCGCGCGTGCGCACCTCGTGCCAGGCGTCGGAGTCCCAGTCCAGCTCCGGACCGATCGCGCCCGCGTTCATCGGCCGCGCCAGGGACACCGCACCGGGCGGGACGTCCGTGGAGTCCTCCTGATGACTCTCGTCACCAGGAGGCAGCTCCAGCCCTCCCGAGCCCACCCGAGTACCGCCTTCCGCTCCTCCGGCCTCCGCCGGGGACTCCCCGTCCCAACGATCAAGGAAGGGTACTCCGCCGACGGTCCGCGGTGCAGCCCGATGGACGGCCCGGTTTTCACCAACCTCCTTGGTCCACAGGCGTGTTCCTTGCGTGCTCACACCGGGGAGTGAGCGGAGTCATAGCGGTGACGTGGGCGGGGTGCGGCGAACGGGGCCGGAGGCCCGCCCGGGGCCCGGACGAAGGAGAACGCCCTCGGGTGGGTAGGAGGACGTACGTGCTAGGTGGTCGCCTCACTTTCGGGGAGACTTCCGGGGGACTCGGAGCCAAGGCGTCCGCACCGGCGCCCCACACCTGAAAGAGTCGTGTTCATGCAGGTCTGGCCTGGAGAGGCGTATCCACTGGGTGCCACGTACGACGGCGCCGGCACCAACTTCGCGGTCTTCACGGAGGCCGCCGACCGAGTAGAGCTGTGTCTGCTGCACGACGACGGCTCGGAGACGGCGATCGAGCTGCGGGAGAGCGACGCGTTCGTGCGGCACGCGTACGTACCGGGCGTGATGCCGGGGCAGCGGTACGGGTACCGCGTGCACGGCCCGTACGCCCCCGAGCGCGGGCTGCGCTGCAACAGCGCGAAGCTGCTCCTCGATCCGTACGCGCGTGCGATCAGCGGGGCGGTCCAGTGGGGCGAGGAGGTGTACGGCTACCACTTCGGCCAACCCGAACGGCGCAACGACCTCGACTCGGCCCCGCACACGATGACGTCGGTCGTGGTCAACCCGTACTTCGACTGGGGCGACGACCGCCGCCCCCGGACGGAGTACCACCACACGGTGATCTACGAGGCCCACGTGAAGGGCCTGAGCATGCGGCACCCGGGCCTCCCGGAGGAGCTGCGCGGCACCTACGCGGCCCTCGCGCACCCGGCGCTCATCGAGCACCTCACGGGGCTGGGGGTGACCGCCCTGGAGCTGATGCCGGTCCATCAGTTCGTCAACGACCACCGCCTGGTGGACATGGGGCTCAACAACTACTGGGGCTACAACACGGTCGGCTTCTTCGCCCCGCACAACGCCTACGCCTCCTGGGGCGACCGCGGCCAGCAGGTGCTGGAGTTCAAGTCGGCCGTCAAGGCGCTGCACGAGGCCGGGATCGAGGTGATCCTGGACGTGGTCTACAACCACACCGCCGAGGGCAACCACCTGGGACCGACGCTGTCCTTCAAGGGGCTGGACAACCCCTCGTACTACCGGCTGGCCGACGACCCCCGTTACTACATGGACACCACGGGGACGGGGAACTCGCTGCTCATGCGGTCCCCGCACGTGCTCCAGATGATCATGGACTCGCTGCGGTACTGGGTCACCGAGATGCACGTGGACGGGTTCCGCTTCGACCTCGCGGCCACGCTGGCCCGGCAGTTCCACGAGGTGGACCGGCTGTCGTCCTTCTTCGACCTGGTGCAGCAGGACCCGGTGGTCTCGCAGGTGAAGCTGATCGCCGAGCCGTGGGACGTGGGCGAGGGCGGCTACCAGGTGGGCAACTTCCCGCCGCTGTGGACCGAGTGGAACGGCAAGTACCGGGACACGGTGCGGGACCTGTGGCGCGGCGAGCCGCGCACGCTGGCGGAGTTCGCCTCCCGGCTGACCGGGTCCTCCGACCTCTACCAGGACGACGGCCGCCGCCCGCTGGCCTCGATCAACTTCGTGACCTGCCACGACGGCTTCACCCTGCACGACCTGGTGGCCTACAACGACAAGCACAACCAGGCCAACGGCGAGGACAACCGCGACGGCGAGAGCCACAACCGCTCCTGGAACTGCGGCGTCGAGGGCGACACGGACGACCCGGCGGTGCTGGAGCTGCGGGCGCGGCAGATGCGGAACTTCGTCGCCACCCTGCTGCTCTCCCAGGGCGTCCCGATGATCAGCCACGGCGACGAGTTCGCCCGCACCCAGCGGGGGAACAACAACGCCTACTGCCAGGACAACGAGCTGGCGTGGGTGGCATGGCCCGAGGACGAGCCCGACCTGCTGCGCTTCACCCGCGCGATGGTGTGGCTGCGCAAGGACCACCCGGTCTTCCGCAGGCGCCGCTTCTTCCACGGCCGCCCCGTGCAGGGCACCTACGACGAGCTGTCGGACATCGCCTGGTTCACCCCGGAGGGCACCGAGATGACCCGGCGGGACTGGAACTCCGCGCGGGCCTCGGCGCTCACGGTGTTCCTGAACGGCAACGCGATCTCCGAGCCCGGTGCCCGGGGGGAACGCATCGCGGACGATTCGTTCCTGCTCATGTTCAACGCCTCGCCGAGGCCGCTGGACTTCGTGGTGCCGGTGGACCACGGCCGGCAGTGGGAGGTGGTCGTCGACACCGCCCTGACGGAGGGGGTGCCCGCGGGCACGGGCCCGAAGGTGCAGGCCGGCGACCGGCTGACCCTGCTGGACCGGAGCCTGACGGTGCTGCAGCGGCCGGTGTAGGCCCCGGCCCGGACGCGGCCCCCTGCACCCGTGCAGGGGGCCGGTGACAGGAAAGGCGGCGGGGCGGGTACGTAGCTTGGCATGACACCTGAGCGACCCGACCCGGTGCCGTCCCCGGCCTCCCCCGCCCCCGCCGTCCCCGCCGTCCCCGCCGTCCCCGCCTCCTTCCTCGCCCCCTCGGCCACCTACCGGCTCCAGTTGCAGCCGGCCTTCCCCTTCGAGGCCGCGGCGGCGGCCGTGCCGTACCTGGCCTCGCTCGGCGTGTCGCACCTTCACCTGTCCCCCGTGCTGGAGGCGGTCCCGGGCTCCCGGCACGGCTACGACGTCGTCGACCCCACGCGCGTGCGCGCGGAACTGGGCGGCGAGGAGGGCCTGCGCGCCCTGTCGCGCACCGCGCGGGAGCACGGTCTGGGGTTGGTGGTGGACATCGTGCCCAACCACATGGCGATGTCGCCGCGCCACAACCGCGCGCTGTGGGAGGTGCTGCGCGAGGGGCCCGAGTCGCCGTACGCGCGGTGGTTCGACATCGACTGGCAGGCACAGGGCGGGCGGCTGCTGCTGCCGGTGCTGGGCGGCCCGGTCGGCGAGGTGGCGGGCGACCTCCGGGTCGAGGGCGACGTGCTGCGCTACCACGAGCACGCCTTCCCGCTGCGGGAGGGCACCGCGGACCTGCCGCTGCCGCGGCTGCTGGACGCTCAGTGGTACCGCCCGGTGTGGTGGCGGCTGGCCCGCACCGAGCTGAACTACCGGCGCTTCTTCAGCATCTCGGAGCTGATCGGGGTCCGCGTGGAGGACCCCGGGGTCTTCGACGCCACGCACGGCACGATCCTGCGGCTGCTGCGCGAGGGCGTGGTCGACGGGCTGCGCGTCGACCACCCCGACGGCCTCGCCGACCCCGACGCCTACCTGGCGCGGCTGCACGAGGCAAGCGGCGGCCGGTGGACGGTGGTGGAGAAGATCCTCGCGGACGGGGAGCGGCTGCCCGCCGCCTGGCCCGTCGCCGGCACCACCGGGTACGACGCCCTGCGGCACGTCGACGGGCTGTTCACGGACCCGGCCGGGCACCGGGGACTGCTGGACGGCTACCACGAGTTCGCCGCCCCGTCGGCGGACGGGGGCGGGGACTGGGCGGCGACGGTGCGGCGCGCGGCGTACGAGGTGCTCGGGCACGAGCTGGCCACCGAGCTGGACCGGCTGACCCGGGTGGCGCACCGCCTGTGCGCCACCTCGCCCGACCTGGCGCTGCGCGACCGGGCCCCCTGGGCACTGCGCACGGCGCTGCGGGAACTGCTGGTCCGCATGGAGGTGTACCGGCCGTACACGTCGGTGGACGCGGCGACGGTCGTCACCGAGGATGCGGCGGCCGGGGCGCGGCGCGCCTTCACGGTGCCCGAGGAGGCGGGCGCGGTGGACGTCGTACGCGGCCTGCTGCTCGGGCGGTACGGGGACGGGCCCGACCGTCGGGAGTTCCGGACGCGGTTCGCGCAGACCGCGTCGGCGCTGCGTGCCAAGTCCGTCGAGGACACCGCCTTCTACCGCTACGTGCCGTTGCTGTCGGCGACCGAGGTGGGCGGCGACCCCGGCCGTCCGGCGGTGTCGGCGCAGGAGTTCCACGGCTACTGCGCGCGCGTGCAGCGCGACTGGCCGGCGACGGGCACGGTGGTGACGACCCACGACACCAAGCGCAGCGCCGACGTGCGGGCCGCGCTGGCGGTGCTCACGCAGTGCCCCGCGCGGTGGGCGGACACCCTGACGGAGGTCACCGGGACCGCGGAGCTCACCGGAACGGGCGAGGGGCTGCCGGACGGACAGCTCGCGTGGGCGGCCTGGCAGACGGTGTTCGGTCTGGGCCCGGCGGACGAGGAACGGGTGCGGGAGGCGCTGCTGAAGCACGTGCGCGAGGCCGGGACGCACACCAGCTGGACGGAGCAGGACCCCGCGTACGAGGAGGCCGTGGCCCGGTTCGTGGCGTCGGGGCCGTGCGGCGCGCCGGGCGAACGCGTCGCCGCGCTGCGCAAGGCGCTGGAGCCGCACGTCCGGGCCAACGTCCTCGGCACGGCCCTGGTCCACCTGACGATGCCGGGCGTGCCGGACCTCTACCAGGGCACCGAGCACGAGTACCTGGCGCTGGTGGACCCGGACAACCGCCGCCCGGTGGACTTCCCCGCCGCCGGGGCCGACGGCCCGGGCGTGGGCGCCGGGGAGCGCGGGGAGAAGGCGGCGGTGACCCGGGCCGCGCTGGCGCTGCGGGCACGGCGCCCCGGTGCCTTCGGCGAGGGGGCGACGTACGAGCCGCTGCACGCCGAGGGCCCGGCGGCGGCGCACTGCGTGGCGTTCGCCCGCTCCGGTGCGGCCGTGACGGCCGTGACACGGCTGTCGCTGCGCCTGGCGGAGGCGGGGGGATGGCGCGGCACGACGCTGGCGCTGCCGCCGGGCCGGTGGACCGACGCGCTGGCGCCGGGGCGGGAGTTCGAGGGGCACGCGCGCCTGGCGGAGCTCTTCGCCGACACACCGGTGGCGCTGTTGGAACGGGTGGACACGGTGCAGGAGTAGCGGCGGGGCCCGGAGGCGGGGCGGGCCGGGTCAGTCCCGGTGCACCGGCACCGTGGCCCCGGTCCCCCGGCCGGGCCCGCCCGAGCGGGCTCCCGCGACGGGTCGCCGTCCGGCCAGTTCGAACGCGGCGAGTACGACCCGGGTCTGGTACTCCACCTGACGCCCCACCGGTATCCAGTGCGCGGCGCAGCCGTCGCGGTAGTCGGCGCAGCCCTCGTCGACGAGCCGGTCCAGTTCGGGCAGGACGCCCGCCGGGTCGCCGCCGGTACGGGTGACCAGTTGGTGCAGCAGTCCCGCGGTCCGCAGGGACAGGCGCCGTCCGGCCAGCCGCAGCGCCACGAGGTGGGAGGTGTTCATCGGCGGCAGCGAGCGGCCGGTCCCGTCGTCGGTGTCGGGGTCCCACGCGTCGGCGAGCCGGGGACAGACCAGCAGGTAGTCGTCGACCGGCGCGAGCAGGTGCGCCGCCTCCGGCACGGCGGCGAGGTGGGGTCTCAGGCGGGCCAGGACGCGGTGCAGGCGCCGGGTGTCGTGGCGCAGGGTGCGGCTCACGGTGCGCAGCACCGCGTCGCGGTCGGCCGGGGGCGAGTCGTCCGCGACGTCGGCCACGGCCCACATGGGTGCCTCGACGACCGCGGTGACCGTGCCGTAGCGGCGCGGGTGGCACCACGTCGAGTCGACGGCGGCCTCGGTGATGGCGGCGGTGAAGTCGCCGCGGCGGGGCGGCGGGATGCGGTAGACGGCGGGGCCGAGGTCGGGCCAGTACAGGGTGTCGTAGGCGCCGAGTTCGCGGGGTATGCCGAGGCGGGCGGCGGTGTGGGAGATGCGCTGGGCCAGGCCCGGCAGGTCGTGGGTCAGTTCGACGAAGCCTCCGCCGACGTCCACCCCGTGCAGGGAGCACTGGAGGAAGGGCCGCAGCTCCTCCTGGAGGGCCAGCAGGGTGCGGGTCTCGGGCAGCGTGGCGCGGTCCGGGCCGTCGGGCAGCCACTCGGGCTGTTCGAGGAAGCCGGGCCGGAAGAAGTTACGGGCGTAGCGGCCGAGGGTGTAGGGGCCGGTCAGCCAGCCCTCGTTGCGGCGCAGCCCGTCGGGGTCGACGCACAGCAGCAGGTTCCAGGTGGCGTCGGCACCCTCGGTGAGCCGGGGGTCGGCCACCGCCCGCTCGGCCAGCCGGAGGGCGGTGGCGCCGCCCACGGGTTCGTTCGCGTGCGGTCCGGCGACGACGAGGACCTGGCGGCTGCCGCGGCCGACGGAGAGCAGCAGCAGCGGGTGACCCCCGCGGGAGGTGCCGACGCGGCGCAGCCCGGCGTGGCGGGGATGCCGGGCGACGAATGCGGCGGCCCGGGCCCCCAGCTCGTCCACGGTCGGGTAGCGCAGGAGGGGCGGCAGGGCACACCTCCACGAAGTGGGCCGTCGATGCACCTGGTGTGCGCGGTGTACGCACAGTCAGTCACGAGTTGGGGGGCACGTCAACACTGCGAGAAGCAAAGAGGATCCGGCGCGTCAGTCGGCCGCGAGGCGGAAGGACATCCGGCCGAAACCGATCTGGTCGCCCTCGCGGACGACGGCGGCGCCGATGACCCGTCGCCCGTTGACCGTGGTGCCGTTGGTGGAGCCGAGGTCGCGCAGCACCCACATGCCGCCCTGGCGGCTGAGTTCCGCGTGCACCCGGGAGACCGTCTCGTGACTCAGCCTGAGCCCGCTCGCCGGGTCGCGCCCTATGCGCAGCGGGTGGCCGGCGCCGGGGTGGGGCAGCAGCAGCTTGGGCAGCCGCTCGGCCCGCCACGCCCGGCCGAGCCGTACACCGAACCCGGACACCGCCTCGACGGTGCCGAACACCATCCGCGACAGCCGGCCCTCCCTGCGCAGGTCGGCGGTGAGCGCGGTCAGCTCCTCCAGGCGGCGGGCGGCGAGGGCCAGCTCCATCCGGCGGACGAACGTGTCGTGCGACAGGCGCCCCATGGCAACGCCGTCCCTCAGGACGCTCAGCGCCTTGTCGCGCTCCGCGTCCGACAGCCGCGCGGGATACGTGTGGAACTCGAAGGACGACGTCACGAAGCTGATTGTCGGTCAGCGGCGCCGGGGTGTCCAGAAAACGGAAGAACGGCGGCCCGCCTCCGCGCGCGCGGGGCACGACACTCGCCGCGGGCCGGGGCAATCCCCAGCGGAACGATCACTTTTGCAGGACCATGTACGGGCTACATCACGGTGAGCAGACGAAGGGGAACCGTCCGTGCAGTTCGAGGTGTGGGCACCGCAGGCCGGCCGAGTGACGTTGCAGTGCGAGGGCGCCACGCGCGCGCTGGAGCGCGATCCGGAGCGGCCGGGGTGGTGGTGCGGTGAGGCGGAGGCGAGGGACGGCTCGCGGTACGGCTTCGCGGTGGACGGCGGCCCCGTGCTGCCGGACCCGCGCTCGCGCCGCCAGCCGGACGGTCCCGACGGGCTGAGCGCGGTCGTCGACCACGGCCGGTACCCGTGGCGGGTCCACTGGTCCGGGCGTCCGCTGCCCGGCGGTGTCCTGTACGAGCTGCACGTGGGGACGTACACGCCCGAGGGCACGCTCGACGCCGCCGCGCAGCGCCTGGACCACCTGGTGCGGCTGGGTGTCACGCACGTCGAGCTGATGCCGCTGTGTCCCTTTCCCGGGCGGCACGGCTGGGGGTACGAGGGGGTCTCGCCCTGGGCGGTGCACGAACCGTACGGCGGGCCCGAGGCGCTGAAACGCTTCGTGGACCGGGCGCACGAGCTGGGCCTCGGCGTGGTCCTGGACGTGGTGCACAACCACCTGGGGCCCTCCGGCAACCATCTGCCCGCCTTCGGCCCGTACTTCACCGACACCCACCACACTCCCTGGGGTGTCGCCGTGAACCTGGACGCGCCCGGCTCCGACGAGGTGCGGGCGTATCTGGTGGACAGCGCGCTGGCGTGGCTGCGGGACTACCGGATCGACGGTCTGCGCCTGGACGCGGTGCACGCCCTGGTCGACACGCGCGCGTGCCACTTCCTGGAGCAGCTGTCGGCCGCCGTGGACGGCCTGGCGGCCGACCTGGAGCGGCCGCTGTTCCTGATCGCCGAGTCCGACCTGAACGACCCGCGGATCATCACCCCGCGCGCGGAGGGCGGTCTGGGCGTGCACGCGCAGTGGAACGACGACTTCCACCACGCGCTGCACACCGCGCTGACCGGGGAGTCGCAGGGGTACTACGCCGACTTCGCCCGCGACCCGCTGGCGGCGCTCGCCAAGACGCTGACCCGGGGCTACTTCCACGACGGCACCTACTCCTCCTTCCGGGGCCGCTCGCACGGCCGTGCGCTGGACCGCGGCCGTGTGGCCGCGCACCGGCTGATGGGCTACGGCCAGACCCACGACCAGGTCGGCAACCGGGCCCAGGGAGACCGCCTGGCCTCCCTCGTCTCCCCCGGTCTGGCCGCCTGCGCGGCCACGCTGACGCTGACCGCGCCGTTCACGCCGATGCTCTTCATGGGAGAGGAGTGGGCGGCCGGCACGCCGTGGCAGTTCTTCACCGACCACACCGATCCGGAGCTCGCCGAGGCGGTGCGCACCGGCAGGCGGCGGGAGTTCGCCGCGCACGGCTGGCGGGAGGAGGACGTGCCCGACCCGCAGGACCCGGCGACGCGCGAGCGGTCCTGCCTCGACTGGTCGGAGCCCGCACGCGAGCCGCACGCGCGCGTACTGGACTGGTACCGGCGGCTGATCGCCCTGCGCGCCGAGCAGCCGGACCTGACCGACCCGGACCTGGCCGACACCAGGGTGGCCTACGACGCCACGGCGCGCTGGCTGGCCTTCCGGCGCGGCGACATCCGGGTGGCCGTCAACCTGGGCACCGAACCGGCGGCGATCCCCCTGGGCACCCGCCCCGCGCGCGTGCTGGCGGCGTGGGAGCCGGTGGAGGGCCCGGGCACGAACGGAATACTGCGGGTGCCGGGCGAGTCGAGCGTGGTGCTGGTGCAGGAGTGAGCGGGCGGCCCGGGGCCGTCAGGCGCTGCCGTCCGGGCCCTCGTCGCGCAGTTCCGTCACGCGTTCCAGGAGGATCGGTTCCCAGGCGTGGCGCAGCCGGGTCCTGAGCAGGGGAAGGGAGTGCGGCGCGCCGGTGCCCTCGTCCAGCGCCGCGGCGCACCGGACGACCGCGTCGCAGCGGGCCAGCCACAGGCCGCGCAGGCAGGGCCGGGCGCCGTACCCGGCGAGGGTGGCGGCGCGGACGGCGGCGGGTGAGCCGACGGAGAGGGCGAGGCCGGCGATGTCCTCGGCCGGGTCGCCGAGGACCGCCTCGCTCCAGCCGAGGACGCCGCGCACCCGGCCGTCGGCGCTGACGACAAGGTGTTCGCCGGTCAGCGCGTGGTGGACGAGGGCCACCACGCCCTGCTGGACGCCGAGCTGGGCCGCGGCCTCCCGGGTGAGCCGCTCCGGCCGCGCGGTGTCGAACTCGTCGGCCGCGGCGAGGCGGCGCACGGCGCGCTCGGCGGACTGCCGCAGCTCCTCCAGGGAGCGTGGCGCGGCACGCGGCACGCCGAGCGTCTCTGCCTGCCGGAGCGGCACCTCCCGCAGGCCGGTGAGCAGCGCCGCGAGGTCCGCCTCGCCCAGGGCGGACACGTCGTGGTCCTCGCCCGACCCGCCGGTCAGCCTCGCGTCCAGCGTGTACACCAGGCCCGGTGCCCACTCGCCGTGCGCCACGCCGGCCGGCAGCGCGACCGGGACGTGCGGCCGGACCAGTTCGCGCAGGCGCAGTTCGCGGCGTCTGCGCACCGCGGTCTCCCGGTCGGGGGCCAGCCGCAGGACGTGCCGGGTGCCGACCCACCAGGTGTCCGGGGCGCCCTCGGCGACCGGCCGGACGTCGGGTTCGGTCCTCCCGCCCAGCAGGGAGCGGACCAGTGCGCGGACGGTGTCCGCCGTGGGTGTCGGTGCCTGGGTCATCTCGCGCCGTCGTCTTCCGGGTCTGCCGGGGTCTTCGGGGTCCGTCCGGCACCGGTCACTCGACCAGGACCAGCTCCCGCGCGGTGTCGTTGAGCCGCCTGCCGCCGTCCTCGGTGACGGTGACGATGTCCTCGATGCGCACCCCGAACCGGCCGGGGAGGTAGATGCCCGGCTCCACGGAGAAGCACATGCCCGGCACGAGCGGCTGCTCCTCGCCCTCGATCATGTACGGCGGCTCGTGGGTGGTGACGCCGATGCCGTGCCCGGTGCGGTGGATGAAGTACTCGCCGAACCCGGCGTCGGCGATGACCGCGCGGGCGGCCCGGTCGATCTCCTGGCAGGCGGCCCCGGGCCGCACCGCCCGGAACCCGGCCTCCTGGGCCTCGCGGACCAGGTCGTGCACCCGGCGTTCCTCGTCGGTGGGCTCGCCCACGTGGACGGTGCGGGAGGTGTCGGAGCCGTAGCCGTCCTTGAGCCCGCCGAAGTCGAGGACGACCATGTCGCCGTCCTCGACGACCCGGTCGCCCACCTCGTGGTGGGGGTTGGCGCCGTTCGGGCCGGAGGCGACGATGGTGAAGTCGACCTGGGAGTGACCGAACCGGCGCAGCAGGCCGGCGAGGTCGGCGGCCACCTCCGACTCCCGGCGCCCGCCGAAGCGGACCTTGCGGATCTCCTCGAAGGCGGCGTCCGCGGCCGCCCCCGCGGCCGCCAGCAGCTCCAGCTCCGCCGGGTCCTTGACCGCGCGCAGCATGGGCAGCGCCTCGGTGAGGGAGGCGTACGACGTGCCGGGCAGCTCCCGCTGGAGGGCCAGCAGGTGCAGGGCCCAGGCGTTGTCGCTGACGCCGAAGCGGCCGGCGTCGTCGAGGAGGGACGCGGTGGCGGCGTAGGGGTCCTTGCCGTCGGTCCAGTCGCGCAGGGTCAGGGCGGGCGCGCCGGCCGCCTTCTCGGCGTCCGGGGCCTCCAGCGTCGGGACGACGAGCACCGGGTCGCGGTCCGGGGCGAGGACGAGCAGGGTCAGCCGCTCGGTGTCCGCCGTCGGTGCGTAGCCGGTGAGCCAGACCAGGTCGGGGCCGGGTGCCACCAGCAGCCCGGCCAGCCCGGCGTCGGCGGCCGCACGCGCGGCGCGTTCCATGCGGGCCCGGTAGTCGTCGGCGGTGAAAGAAGCGGCGGGCCTGCTGCCGGTCATCCGGACCTCCCGGGGCACAAGGGTGAAGGGACCACGGGCAGCATCCTGCCCCCGGGACGCGGGCGACGCGAGCCGATTGGCATTGATCACCCCTCACGACTCGTGGTGCGATGACGCCGGACACCGGTACCGGGGCGCCGTGATCCGGCGCGGGAAGAGGGGGGACACCGTGCTCGTACTCGCGCACGTCAGCGATCTGCACCTGGACGGAAGCCCGCGGGCCACCGAGCGCGCCGAGCGGGTGCGCGACCGGCTGTGGCACCTGCCGGGTCGGGTGGACGCGCTGCTGGTCACCGGGGACATCGCGGACCACGGCACGGAGGAGGAGTACGAGGAGGCCGCCCGCATCCTGGGACTGCACGACGGCTCCGCGCCGTTCCCCGTGCTCACCTGCCCGGGCAACCACGACAGCCGCGCCCCCTACCGCAAGGCTCTGCTCGGCAGCCCCGCCGCCGACGGCCCGGTCAACGCCGCGCACGTCTTCGACGGCGGCGCGGTCCTGATGTGCGACTCCAGCATCCCGGGCAGCGACGAGGGGGAGCTGGATGAGGAGACCTACGTGTGGATCGAGGCGTCGCTGGACGGACTCGACGACGGTCTGCCCGCCCTGCTCGCCTTCCACCACCCGCCCACGCCGGTGCACCACCCCCTGCCCGACTCCTACCGGCTGCACCGGCCCGAGCGCCTGGCCGCGCTGCTGGAGCGGCGGCCCGGGATCGCCGGGCTGCTCACCGGGCACGCCCACACGCCCGCCGCCACCGTGTTCGCCGGGCGGCCGCTGGTGGTGGGTCCCGGGGTGACGTGGACGCTGCGGCTGCCCTGGGAGGGCGCGCAGGTCGCGGACCGGGACGCGCCCGTCGGACTGGCCTACCACGTGCTGGACGACGCCGGGCGGCTCACGAGCCACTTCCGCACGGTCGCCTGAGGGCACCCTCAGGTGACGACGCCCGGTACGGCCGTCAGCTGCTGGTAGCCGCCGCTGCGGTGGCGCACGGTGAGCCTGACCTCCTTGCCGGGCCGGGCGCGGGCCACGGCGCGGGCGAGGTCGGCGGCCGAGTCGACGCGGGTCGTGCCGACCGCCAGCAGTACGTCGCCCCGCACCAGGCCCGCCGCGTACCCGGGGCCCGGCACGTGGACGCCCACGACCCGGGCCCCGGGCCCGTCGTCGTCCACGGCCTCGACGCCGAGGGTCGCGCCGGCCGGTGCCGGGGCGGGGGACGCCCCGGCCGGCGGGGCCGCCGGGGCGGCCTTCGTGCCCGTGCCCGCCCCGGCCGCTGCCGCGCCTGCGCCCGCCCCGCCGGGACCGGGTGCCCCGGCCGGCTGCTGCAGGTCGGCCAGCTTGCTCATGCCGATGACCGTGGCCCCCACCGTGCCCAGCCCCACGCCCGCGAGGACGAGGACTGCGGCGGCGAGCACGCCGAGCAGCACGGTGACGAACCGCCGGCGGCGCCTGCGCCCGCAGGGACGCGGGCCGGTGTCGGGATCGGTGCCGGGCCCCGGGTCCCGGCCGGGCATCGGCTTGGGACGCAACGCTGTCTGTTCCATGGATCGCCTCCGGCCAGTGCTCTACCCGGCGCATCGGCGCGTGACGAGCCACGAAAGAGTGAGACTGAACGCCGGTCAGGGCGTCGGGACCGGGCTGCTCCTCGGCACGGGCACCGGCATGGCCGGCACGGGCGCGGCCGGGATCCGGTCCGGGAGGAAGCCATGGGTACGGCCCGCCAGGTACTCGGCCTTGTAACGCGGGACGCTGCGGTGCCAGTTGAGGATGCCCGCCATCCAGTTCTGCAGGTCGGTGACGTACCCGTGCATGACGGCCCGCGCCTCCTCCGACAACTGGAAGTCGTCGTAGACCACGGGGAGTTCGTGCGCGACGACGTGCTCGAACTGGCGCATGCGCTGGTTCATCAGGTCCTGCACGACGCCCAGGGCGGCCGGGTAGTCGACGCCGAAGAAGTTCTGCACGACGAGGACCGCGTTGTGGACCTCGCCCTCGTACTCGATCTCCTTCTGGTAGGAGAAGACGTCGTTGAGCAGGCAGGCGTAGTCGATCGCCGCGTTCTCCAGGGAGCGGACGGGCCCGGTGCGGTAGACCTCGGCGGGGACCGCGGGGCCGTGTCCGGCGCGGCACAGGCCGAGGGTGAGGTCGGAGCCGAAGGTGGCGCGCCGCATCTCCAGGTAGTCCACCGGGTCGGGGACGCGGTTCTGGATCTGGTTGGACAGCTCCCACACCCAGGCCTCGGTCATCGTGTCGACGGCCGTCTTCAGGGGACGCCGCTCCTCGGGCGTCATGCCGGCCGTCGTGCGCGCCCACAGGTCGATCAGCGAGCGTTCCATCGCGTTGGCGGGCGGCGGGACGGGCTCGCCGTCGAGCGGCATGCAGGCCGACAGGCGGGCGGTGGTCAGCCGGGCGGCGGCGAGGTCCCGCCGGTGGCCGTAGACGAGCGGGTAGTAGTCGTCGCCGTAGGTGCCGAAGGCCAGCCAGCCCGAGGCGAGGTCGAGCTGGTCCTGGGTGGCGTCCGGGTCGAGGCCGGCGGCGCACAGGGGGAGGTCGCAGCTCTCCAGCTTGTCCTGGTCCCAGACGCCCTCGCTGAGGATGCCCATCCTCAGGCACCACTCGGACAGGTGCCGCCGGGCGCCCTCCAGGGCGGGGCTCAGCTCCAGCGGATAGGGCATGCGGATGTCGGGGATGACGGACGGGCCGACCTTCTGGAAGGGCACGTTGGTGTAGGGGCGGGCCCGCTGGGCGACCGCCGTGGCCAGGAGCGCGCCGACGTCCGCGGCGGAGGTGCCGGGCCCGGTCAGCGTCTGCCAGCCGGCCGTCGGACGCTCGCCCTTGTTCATGTAGCGGCTGGAGCGCATGTGCCATTCGTGGCCGCCGGACTGCCAGTCCTGAAGGCCCTTGGTGTACGCGGCGACGGCGGCGACCTCCGGCGGGGTCAGGCCGTTCTCCAGGGCCACGGCGGGCACTTCGGTGAACGCGGTGTGCTCGAACTGGTGCAGCCGGGAGGTGAGGACGTCGTTGACCAGCTCGGCGGCCTCTTGGGTGGTGCAGCCGAAGAAGGTCTCCAGGACCAGTACCCCGTTGCTCAGCTCGCCCTCGTCCTCGACCTCCCGCTGGTAGGAGAAGAGGTCGTTGCGCAGGTGCACGGCGTCGGAGAACGTCTCCATGAGCACCCGGAGCGGCCTGGACCCGGCGACGGCGGCGGGCACCTCGGCGGTCGCGTACTCCACGAGCCCGGCCGACCAGGGGGCGCCGCCGACCTTGCGGCGCATCTCGATGTACTCGACGGGGTTGGCGATGCGCCCCTCGTTGATGTTGGACAGCTCCCACATCGACTCGTTCAGCAGGTGCTCGGTGGCGACGGCGAAGCGGCGGCGCCAGTCGGCCGACATCGCGGGGACGGTGCGGGTCCACAGGTCGGCGAGGCCCGCCTCGACCGGGTTCTCCGGCTCGGGCATCCCGGTGGCGTCGTCGAGCGGCATGAACAGGGGGAGCCGGTCCAGGTGGGCCTTGCCGGCGAGGCGGTCCTGGCTGCGTTTGAACTTCTCCAGGAAGTGGTCGTCGAAGAAGAAGACCCACACGTACCAGTCGGTGATGAGGGAGAGCGCCGGCCCGTCGCAGTCGGGGTGGGTGTAGGCGCAGAGCAGGCCGTAGTCGTGGGCGTCGAGGTCGGACTGCTCCCAGACCCCGGAGCCCTCCAGCATGCCCATCTCGCGCGCCCACGTCGTCGAGTGGGCGCGGGCCTCGTCGAGATGCGGGTTGAGCCGCGCGGGATGCGGCAGGTAGAAGTGCGGGAGTTGGAAGGGCTGTTGCGTCATGGCCGGGCCCTACCCACGGCCCTCCGGAGGCATCCGTCGGGCCGCACATGATCACACCATCGCGTGAATCAGCCCGAAATGCGGGAACTTCTCCCCGGCTGCCCGCTCAGCGCCTGACCTGGATCAGCGCGTGCGTGCCGCTCGTCCGCCAGCGCCGCTCGCCGCTCGCCTCCAGCGCGGAGACGGTCCCGGCGTCGAGCCCGGTGACCACGTCCGACTTGAGGGTGCGCAGCGCCGCGACCGGGCCGGGGAAGTAGGCGGTGACGTCCGCGAAGGAGGTGGTCGGCGGCCACCACCGGTCCCCCACCAGACGCCGGTAGTTCAGGTCGCCCTTGAGGACGGTCACGGTGGCCGCGGCGAAGTCCTCGCGCAGGTCGCCGGGCATGTCCGCGTAGGGCAGCGGGGCGCAGGAGAAGGGGTGGGCGCGGACGGTGACGCGGCCGTCGGTGAGCGCGGTCCACAGCCGCTCGCCGTACCCGGCCGCCGTACCGCCGGCGGCGACGAGCCGGCGCAGGGCGTCGAGCACGTCGGCGGGCGTGGCGTCGGAGACGTAGTACGGGTACGGCTTGACGTGCAGGACGGCCCGGTCGACGCGGCCCTCGGCGAGGAGGTGCGCGACGAGGAGCAGGTCGGGGACGAGTTCGCGCCCGGCGTTGTCGGCGACGAGGCACAGGGTGACCGGCTCCCGGCGCGCGGCCCCGGCCGCGGGGGCCGGGAGCAGGGACCACAGGGTGGCGCTGTCGTCGGCGACGAGGGGTTCCGTCCCGCCCCCGGCGGCGGCGCCCGGGCCGGAGAGACGGAAGCCGAGGTCGGCGCGGTTGCCCCAGAGCGAGCCGTGCAGCAGGGCCCTGGTCCGTTCCTCGGCGGGCAGCGCGTCGAGGCCGTCGAGCGCGGCGAGTTCCTCGTCGGTCTCCGGCGCGTCGAGTTCGGCGAGCTTGGCGGGCCGGAACGGGTCGACGCCCTGCCAGGGGCCGGGGCCGAAGTGGCCGAAGGCGTCGAGGAGCCGGCGGTAGAAGTGGCTCTCGGCCCACAGCCAGGGCACCTCGTACCAGGAGCGGCCGGCGTACGCGTCCATGCCCCAGCGGGCCCAGCGGTCCCGGTCGCGTCCGGTGGGGTCGGCGTCGGCGGGCAGCGGCTCGACCACGCCGTCGGCGCAGCTCGCGAGCAGGGCGTCGAGCGCGCGGCGCCGTTCGGGACCGAGGGGGAAGGCGTCGCGCACCTGCCGCACGATGGCGGGGTGCCGCTCGGCGAGCACGCCGTGCGGGAAGGACCCGGGTTCGTTGCCGAGGATGACGGGGGCGGGCGCGGACGGGGTGTCGGACATGCACGTCACCGTACCGGCCGGGCGGCGCCCGTCTCCCGTTCCAGGCGGGACGTCAGGGTGAGGTAGCGGGCGCGTCGGGTCACCGGGACCACGCCGCGGATCAGGATGTACCACATCTCGGCGAGACGGCGGGGCTGGCGCCCGGCCGGTTCGAGGGTGCCGCTGACGACGCGGGTGCCGACGACGGAGCAGACGAGGGTGTGCGCGACGGAGTCGACGTCGATGTCGGGGTGCACGTCGGACTGCCGTACGGCGTTCAGGAGCCGGCTGGTGGCGATCTCCCGCCACTCGGTGAAGGGGTGCCGCAGCGGCGGCCGCACCGGCACCCCCGTGGTGGCGAGCCGCAGCCCGGCCCGCAGCACCGGCTCCTCCTCGCAGAGCCGGGTCATGCCGAAGGTGAGACGCAGCAGCGCCTCCAGGGAGGAGTAGCCCCGTCCGTCCAGGTCCCTCACGAGCCGGCGGAAGGTGCGGCACTGTATCTCCATGATGGCCTGGGCGAGGTCCTCCTTCGCCGCGAAGTGGAAGTACAGGGCGCCCTTGGTGACCCCGGCGTGGGCGACGATCTCGCTCAGGCTGGTCGACTCGTAGCCGTGGCGGTCGAACAGGTCGGCCGCGGCACCGATGATGGTCGCGCGGGTCTGCTCGGCGCGTAGCTGCCTCGCCATCGGCTGTACTCTCCTGGGCTGGAACTCGGCAGACCGTGCCGCCTGTCTTTACCCCCGGTCCACGATATCTCACTTACTAACTGCCCATCAGATCAACCCCGATGAGGCCGCTCGGCCCGGACGGGCGCCCCCGGGCGCCCCCGCGCACACCCCGGCGCACACCCCCGGACATACCGTCCGGCATTCCGCTTCGGCCCGCTTTCGCCGTCCCGATCATCACGATGCGGCACCGACAACTGACAGCGGTTCGCTGGTCACTTGACTACCACCGGTCACACACGATTTGCTCCGGCCAGGCGAGTTCACCCGGTTGGCGTAGCGACCCGCGGCTCCGGGCACCCTCGCTCCGTTCCTCCTGCTCGGCCGCACAGCGAGGTGCCCCCGCCCCCATGAGTACAGCTCACCCGCCCTTCCACTCCTTCGGACCGCCGCGCACCGCGGTCCTCGCGGCCGCCGTCTGCCTGCTGGTGGCCGGCTGCTCCGCCCTCGGCGGGGACGAGGACGGCCCGGAGGCCGAGGCCGCGGGCGGCGACCGGATGAAGATCGTCATGGTCACCCACGGCGGTGAGGGCGACGCCTTCTGGGACCGGGTGCGCAAGGGTGCCGAGGCGGCGGCCGCCAAGGACGGCGTCGACCTGACCTACGCCGGGGACGCCGACGCCTCCGACCAGGCCGACCTGGTGCGGGACGCCGTCCGCGACAAGGCCGACGGCATCGCCGTGACCCTGGCCAAACCGCAGGCCATGAAGGCGCCGGTCGCCGAGGCCGGGGCGGCCCGGATCCCCGTGGTCGGCCTCAACTCCGGCATCGACGCGTGGCGGTCCGCCGGGCTCCTCGGGTACTTCGGGCAGGACGAGAGCGTCGCGGGCCGGGCCGTCGGCGACAAGCTGAACGACCTCGACGCCAAGCACGCCCTGTGCGTCATCCACGAGCGCGGCAACGTCGCCCTGGAGGCCCGCTGCGCCGGGGTGAAGAAGACCTTCGGGGGCGAGACCGAGATGCTCTACGTCGAGGGCACCGACATGAAGGCGGTCGGCGCGGCCGTCACGGCGCGGCTGCGGCAGGACACGAGCATCGACGAAGTCGTCATGAACGGCGCCGCGTTCGCCCTCACCGCCGTCGATTCGGTCGCCGAGGCGGGCAGCAGGGCGAAGGTCGCCACCTTCGACCTCGACAACGACCTGGTCGCCGCCGTCAAGCGCGGGGACGTCCAGTTCGCGGTGGACCAGCAGCCGTATCTGCAGGGCTATCTCGCCGTGGACGCGCTCTGGCTGTACCGCACCAACGGCAACGTCAGCGGCGGCGGGGAGGCCCCGGTGCTGACCGGCCCCGCGTTCGTGACCCGGACGAACGCCGACTCCGTCGCGGGGTTCGCCGCGGACGGCACCCGGTGACCGGGGTGCGCGGCCTTCGCCGTACGCCTGCCTCCGTTCCCCTCCCCCACTGATCGCCTAGGACGACGATGTCTGCACGGAAGACACGGAAGGCCCGGCAGAAGCGTGCCCGGCGCCACTTCGGCTCCATACGGCTCTCGCTGATCCTCCTGGCCGTGGTGCCCGGCGTCGCCCTCGCCGCCGTGTGGGGCGTCACGACGATCCAGATGTTCTCGGAGGGGCTGCGGCTGCGCGCGCAGACGGAGTTGAGCCGCGACACCGGGGCGATGGGCACCGAGGCGGCCCTCGCCCTGCAGAAGGAGCGCAGTCTGTCGGCCGCCTGGCTGGCCGCACCGGACGGCCAGAGGGCGGAACTGGACGCGCAGCGCAAGAAGACGGACGCCGCGGTCGCCCAGCTCGTGGGCCAGTCGGAGGCGATCGAGAGCGCTCCCGACCGGATCTCGGACCGGCTGTACTCGGTGCTGGGTTCGGTGGGCAGCCTGGAGTACTACCGCAACCAGGTGGACGACCCCAGCGACATCACCGCCGAGCAGGCGCTGGACCAGTACACCTCGATCGTCGACGAGCAGATCCACGCCTTCCAGGAACTCTCCCAGGTCGACGACGGGGACCTCACCTCCCGGGCCGGTCCGCTGGTCGCCCTGGAGCACGCCGCCGAGCTGATCTCCCAGGAGGACGCCCGGCTCACCCTGGCCTGGCCGTCCGGCCGGATGGACGAGGAGGAGTGGACCCGGTTCGCGCAGTTGGTGCACACCCGCCGCTGGCTGGTGCAGGACCAGATCGTGCCCTCCTTGACGGGCTCCGCGAAGACGCAGACCGAGCGCATCCTGGCCGGCCCCGAGTGGAAGTCCCTGCAGGACGTCGAGGACCAGGTGATCGAGGCCCGTTCGGCGGGCGGGGACGCACGGATCGACCTGCCGGACGCGCGGCAGCGCTGGAACACCGCCTTCGAGGCGATCTCCACCCAGTACGCCCAGCTCGTCCGGCAGCAGACGGACGGCCTCCTCGACCGCAGCGCCGCGGAGGCCCGGGGCCTGCTGCTCAAGGCCGGCCTCCTCAGCGCGGGCGGGCTGATCGCGCTGGTGCTGTGCATCGTCATCTCCTGGCGCATCACGCGCTCGCTGTCCCGGCGGCTGCGCGGGCTGCGGCTGGCCACCCTGAGCCTGGCCCAGGAGCGGCTGCCCGACGTGGTGGCGCGGCTGGAGCGCGGCGAGAAGGTCGACGTGGAGTCGGCAACCCCGCCGCTGGACTACGGGCGGGACGAACTCGGCCAGGTCGCGCAGGCGTTCAACACCGCGCAGCGCACCGCCGTGTACACCGCCGTCGAACTGGCCGACACCCGGCGCGGCTTCCAGAAGGTGATCCTGGGCATCGCCCGGCAGAGCCAGAACCTCGTCAACATGCAGCTCGGCAAGCTGGACGCCCTGGAGCGCGAGCACACGGACCCGGAGATCCTCAAGGGACTGTACGAACTGGACTCCACGGCGGCCCAGTTGCGGCGCTACGAGGAGAACCTCGTCATCATCGCCGGTGAGCAGCCCCGGCGCACCTGGCGCGAGCCGGTGTCCCTGGTGGACATCCTGCGCAGCGCCGTCGGCGAGGTCGCCGAGTACCAGCGGGTGGAGCTGCACGCCGACGAGGAGGTGGCCCTCGCCCCGCCCGCGGTGGCCGACGTGATCCACCTGCTGGCCGAGCTGATCGACAACGCCACCGCGTACTCCCCCGCCCCCAACCCGGTCGGAGTGCGCGCGGCGCTGGTCGCCAAGGGCCTGGCCGTCGAGATCGAGGACCGCGGGCTCGGCCTGTCGGAGGAGGACTACGCCTCGTTCAACGCCCAGTTGGCGGTGGCGCCGCAGTTCGACGTGGTGGCGCTCGCCGACGACCTGCGGCTCGGCATGTTCGTCGTCGCCCGCCTCGCGCACCGGCACGGCATCACCGTCACGCTGCGCCCCTCCCCGTACGGCGGGACCACGGCGATCGTGCTGATCCCGCACGACATCGTGGTGCGCGGGACGGACGGCGCAGCGCGCGGCGCCGGTGGCCGCGCGGACGGCGCGGAGGCCGCCCGGAGTGCCGGGGCTCCCCGGACCGCCGCGGAAGCCCCTGCCCCCGCCGGGCCCACCGCTTCCTCCGGGCCGGGGGCGGACCCGGCCGACGGCGAGCGGCCGGTACGGTCGTCCCGGCCCGCGCCCCCGAGCCGGTCCGCGGTCGCGGCGGGCGCCCCGGCCCGCACCGCCGCGCCGGACGGCTCCGCGGGCGGGAGCGGCGGCCTGGCGCCGTTGCCCCGCCGGGTGCCGCAGACCAGCCTCGCCGCCGAGCTGCGCGACGAGGACTCCGGCCCCCGGGGCCAGGACGCCTACGCCGACTTCACGGCCGAGCGCGCCGCCTCGTCCCTCGCCGGTTTCCAGCGCGGCACGCTGCGGGCCCAGACCGACGACGACGCGGAGGCCACCGACGCCGCCGCCCCCTCGACTCCCCCCGCCGACCGCCGACTGCCGACGAAGGACTCCCGATGACCCGACCCTCCCCCGCCACGCACACCGAGCTGGACCAGCTGCTCACCGGACTCGTGGAGCGGGTCGCCGACGTGAACCAGGCCGTGGTGCTCTCCGAGGACGGGCTGGTCGTCAGCAAGTCCACCGGGTTCCTGCGCGACGACGCCGAGCGGTTGGCGGCGACCGCGTCGGGCCTGATGAGCCTCAGCAAGGGCGTCAGCATGGACTTCCGGGGCGGCCCGGTGCGCCAGGCGCTCATCGAGATGGCCAACGGCTTCCTCGTCCTCACCTCGGCGGGCCCCGGCGCGCACCTGGTCGTGCTCACCGGGCCGAACGCCGACGTCGGCGTGGTGGCGTACCAGATGAACATGCTGGTGAAGAAGATCGGCGAACACCTGAGCGCGGCACCGCGGGCCACCGCCGGCCCCGGCGAGTGACGTGACCGGAGGCGACGCGGCCGGCCGGCTCGTGCGGCCGTTCACCCTGACCGGCGGCCGGACCCGGCCCAGCCGCGCCGACTTCACCCTCATCACGACGGTGACGGCCGTCGAACCGCAGCCGGCCCGCGCCGCCCGGCCGCAGCCCGAACACCTGCGGATCCTGCGGATGTGCGCCCAGCCGGTCGCCGTGGCGGAGATCGCGGCCCGCCTCGACCTGCCGGTGAGCGTGGTCGTCATCCTGCTCTCGGACCTGCTGGAGGCCGGCCGGATCACCGCCCGGCCGCCGCACCTCGTCTCCCGTGCCGTCGACGACCTGGAACTGCTGCAGAAAGTGAGGGACGGCCTTGGCAGGCTCTGAGCGCGTCGCCACATCGCCCACGGCAACCGTGCGCCCCACCGCGCCCGACGCGGTGAAGATTCTCGTCGCGGGCGGTTTCGGCGTCGGCAAGACCACCCTGGTGGGGTCGGTCAGCGAGATCGCCCCGCTGCGCACCGAGGAACCGCTGACCGCGGCGGGCCTCGACGTCGACGACCTCGCCGGCATCGAGGAGAAGCGGGCCACGACCGTGGCGCTGGACTTCGGCCGGATCTCCATCGGCCAGGACCTGGTGCTGTACCTCTTCGGCACCCCCGGCCAGCAGCGGTTCTGGTTCATGTGGAACGACCTGGCGATCGGGGCGCTCGGCGCGGTGGTCCTGGTCGACGTGCGCAGGCCCGAGTCGAGTTTCGCCGCGATCGACTTCTTCGAGCGGCGGGGCATCCCGTTCGTCGTCGCCGTCAACGGCTTCCACGGCCGGCACCCGTACCCGGCCGCGGAGATCCGCGAGGCCCTCGCGCTGCCGGAGCACGTGCAGGTGCTGCTGTGCGACGCGCGGGAGCGCGCCTCCAGCCGGGACGTCCTCCTCGCGCTGATCGACCAGCTGATCGAGGCGGCGTCCGGGGCCGCGGCGTCGTGACGGCGGCCCCGGCGACGGCTGCGGTCAGCCGAGACCCGCGGACGTCAGCCACTCCTTGGCCACGTCCAGCGGGTCCTTCTTGTCGAGCTGGACCTGGGCGTCGAGGTCGAGGAGCGTCTTGGTGTCCAGCTTGGCGGAGACCGCGTTCAGTGCGGCCACGCCCTCCTGCGACAGCCCGTCCTTGCTGACCAGCGGGGTGACGTTGGCGTAGCCGAAGAGGTTCTCCGAGTCCTTCAGGACGACGAACTTCTCCTCGATGATCGTCGGGTCGGTGGTGAAGACGTCGGCCGCCTGCACGGTGTTCTTGGTCAGCGCCGACTGGGTCAGCGGCCCGCCGGCGTCGAGTGCCTTGAACGACTTGAACTTCAGCCCGTACACCGTCTCCAGGCCCTTGAGCCCCTGCTGCCGGGTCTGGAACTCGGGTGAGCCGCCGATCACCAGGTCCGGTGCGACGTCCTTGAGGTCGGCGAGGGTCGACTCGGCGGTGAGGCCGTACTTCTTGGCCGTCTCGGCATTGACGCTGACCGAGTCCTTGTTCTCGGCGGGCGACGACTGGAGCAGCGTCAGCTTCTTGTCGAGCTTGGCCTTCGCCGCCTCGTTCACCGCGTCGGCGGACTCCTGCCCGGCCTTCGGGTCGAGGTAGGCCAGCAGCGAGCCGTTGTACTCCGGGAGCACGGTGACGGACCCGTTCTTCAACAGGCCGTACGTCGTCTCGCGGCTGCCTATGTTGTGCTTGTAGGTGACCTTGAGGCCCTTGGCCTTGAGTGCCTCTCCGTAGATGTCGGCGAGCAGGGTGCTCTCGGCGAAGTTGTTCGAGCCGACGACGACGGTGCCGGCCTCCGCCTTGTCGCCCGCCAGCGGGTTGTCGGACGTGTCGTCGGAGCCGGAGGAACAGCCCGCGAGCAGCGCCGCCGCGGCGGTGAGCGCGACGGCCGCCGCGCCGGTGTGCCTCGTCCTGGACCTGCTGCTCTTGGCGGTGGAAGTCATCCGTCGATCCAAACGAGCGGCTTGCCGGTGAGTCAAGACCGGCCGGGTCACGGTTTGTCCGCCGCCGCGCGCCCTCAACGCCTGCGCACGCCCGGCGACACCGCCAGCCGCCCGGCCGCCCAGAACACCGCGAGGGTGACCAGCGCCATGAGGGCGACCAGCGTGGCGCCGCCGACCACCTTCTCGTAGTCGCGCTGGTAGAGCCCGTCGATGATGTACCGGCCGAGCCCGCCGAGGCTGACGTACGCGGCGATGGTCGCCGTCGACACGACCTGGATGGCGGCCGAGCGCAGCCCACTGAGGACCAGCGGGAGGGCGACGGGCAGTTCGACCCGGAAGAGGATGCCGGTCTCGGTCATGCCCAGGCCCCGCGCCGCGTCCACCGGGGCGGGGTCGACGGAGCGGACCGCCTCGTAGGTGGTCACCAGGATCGGCGGGATCGCGAGCACGACCAGCGGGATCATCACGGGCAGCAGGCCGATGCCGACGACGACGGCGATCAGCACCAGCAGGCCGAAGCTGGGCAGGGCGCGGGCGGCGGTGGCGACGAAGGCGACGGCGTTGCCGCCGCGTCCGGTGTGCCCGGTCAGCAGGCCGGCGGGCAGCCCGATCGCGGCGGCGAGGCCGAGGGCCATCAGCGTGTACCGGACGTGCTCCACCAGGCGCGTGGGGATGCCGTCGTAGCCGTGCCAGTGGGCGCTGTCGCCGAAGAAGGCGTTGACGAAGTTCAGGACGTTCACCGGACGCCCGCCTCCTGGGGCTCGGGCCGCGCGGCGGCCTCCTCTGCGCGTGGCCGCCTGCCCCGCGGCATCCACGGGGTCAGCAGGTTCCGGACCAGCACGAGCACCGCGTCGCACAGGACGGCCAGTACGGCGGTGGTGAGGACGGAGTTGACCGCCAGTTCGGGCCGGCCGTACTTCTGGGCGTCCGCGAGCAGGTTGCCGAGGGCGCCCTGGTTGCCGATGAGGGCGCCGACGCTGACCAGCGAGATGCTGGACGCGACGGCCACCCGCAGGCCGGCCAGGATGGCGGGCACCGCGATGGGCAACTGCACCTGGAGATACCGCCGTACCGGTCCGAAGCCCATGGCGGTGGACGCGGCCAGCGTCTCCTCGGGCACCGACCGGACGCCGTCGACGATGGCCGGGACGAGCACCACCAGGCTGTACACGGCCAGCGGGATCATCACGGTCAGCTCGGTCTGGCCGGTGTAGTCGATGAGGACCACGAAGACGGCCAGGGACGGGATGGCGTAGAAGACGGTCGTCACGCCGAGCACCGGCGGGTACAGCCAGCGGAAGCGCACGCAGAGCTGGGCCAGGGGCAGCGCGGCGAGCAGGCCGGCCAGGACCGGCAGCAGCGCCTCGCGCAGGTGCAGGCCGATCAGGCCGGCGTACGTGTTGTCGAGGTCGCTCGGGATGTCGAAGAAGCCGTTCACGGGGCGACCTTCGTGACGTCGGCGGCGTCCTCGGCCGGCGCACTGCCGCCGGTCCCGGCCGCCGTGCCGTGGGCGGTGCGGATGGCCTCGCCGATGGTCTGCTGGGAGACCACACCGGTGACCCGCCCGTCGCTGTCCACGGCGACGGCCCAGCCGGTGGGCGAGAGCACCGCGCAGTCCAGGGCGGCCCGCAGCGAGTCGGTGCCCGGCACGAACGGCCGCCCGTAGGGCAGCAGTCGGCGGTCCGCCGGGCGCCCGGCGCCCAGGTCGCCCGGTTCGGCCCAGCCCAGCGGCCGGTCGTCCGCGTCCGTCACCAGCAGGTGCGCGGCGCCGTCGGCGGCGGCGAGCTGCTCGGCGGTGGCGTCGGCGCGCACGACCGGGCCCCGGGTCAGCTCCAGGGCGGCGGACGGGAAGAAGGAGAGCCGCCGGATGCCGCGGTCGGCGCCGAGGAAGTCCTCGACGAAGGCGTCCGCGGGGTCGGACAGCAGCTCGGCGGGGGGTGCGAACTGGGCGAGCCGGCCGCCGGTGCGCATCACCGCGACCATGGTGCCCAGTTTGATCGCCTCGTCGATGTCGTGGGTGACGAAGACGATGGTCTTGCCCAGTTCGTCCTGGATGCGCAGGAGTTCGTCCTGCAGCCCCTTGCGGACCACGGGGTCGACGGCGGAGAACGGCTCGTCCATGAGCAGCACCGGCGGATCGGCGGCGAGCGCCCGTGCCACGCCGACGCGCTGCTGCTGGCCGCCGGAGAGCTGGTACGGGTACCGCTTGCCGAGCGAGGCGTCGAGCCCGACGCGTTCCATCAGCTCCGCGGCCCGCGCACGGGACTTGTGCTTGCCCCAGCCGGTCATGCGGGGCACGGTGGCGATGTTGTCGAGGATCGTGCGGTGCTGGAAGAGCCCGGCGTTCTGGATGACGTACCCCATCGACCGGCGCAGCGTGGTGACGGGCTGCTGCTGGAGGTCCGCGCCGTCGAGCAGGATCGTTCCCTCGGTGGGCTCGACCATTCTGTTGATCATCCGCAGCGTCGTGGTCTTGCCGCAGCCGGAGGGGCCGACGAGGACCGTGATCGAGCGGTCGGGTATCTCCAGCGACAGCCGGTCCACCGCCACGGTGCCGTCCGGGTACCGCTTGGTGACTGAGTCCATCCGTATCAAAACGCCGAATACCCTTCGGGTCTGGCAGAAGCTGCCCGCTCCGGCCACGGTCGGTGGGGCCGTCGCCGGTCGAGTGTAGACCGCTGGTCCGCGGGGCCCCCGTTGCTCCGGGGCGACTCCTTCCCGCTGCCCGCGCGTTCACACCGCCCGCCCCTTCCGGCCTCCGTCCCGCCGTCGTTCACCTGTCGGTCTGCTGTCGATCGGGCGACGGCGGTCTTCGTGCCCTGGGGCGCGGGCGGCCGGTGGCGCAGTATGAGCGGGTGGAGAAAGTACGCCTGCTCGTGGTGGACGACGATCCGCCCATCGCCGACCTCGTGGCCACCGTCGCCCGCTACGAGGGCTGGGAGGCGGTCACGGCCCACTCCGGTGAACAGGCGCTGCGCCTGGCCGCCGGGTTCCGGCCGGACATCGTGGTGCTCGACCTGATGCTGCCCGACATCGACGGCTTCGGGGTCCTGGACCGGCTGCGCGGCGCGGGCACGACGGTGCCGGTGGTGTTCCTCACGGCCCGCGACGGGGTGGCCGACCGGGTGGCGGGGCTGACCCGGGGCGGCGACGACTACCTGGTCAAGCCGTTCGCGGTGGAGGAGTTGATGGCCCGCCTGCGCACCGTGCTGCGGCGCAGCGGCGGGCCGGGGTTCCGGCGGTCGGTGCTGAGGGTGGCGGACCTGGTGATGGACGAGGACGCCCGCGAGGTGCGCCGCGGCGAACGGCGGCTGTCGCTGACGCCGACCGAGTACGAGGTGCTGCGCTACCTGATGCGCAAGTCGCCGGCCGTGCTGACCAAGGCCCAGATCCTCGACCACGTGTGGGAGTACGGCTTCGGCGGCCGGTCCAACGTGGTGGAACTGGTCGTCAGCCGGCTGCGCCGCAAGCTGGACGGCCCGCACGGCGCCGACGGCGCGGACGAGCCGCTGATCCGCACGGTGCGGGGGTTCGGCTACGCGATCCGGCGGACGGCCGGGTGATACGCCGGTGGTGGCGCGCCTACCGCGGCCTGCGCCTGGGCACCCGGCTGGCGCTGGGGCTCGGGGTGCTGTCGCTGGTGGTCTTCGCCGTGGTCGGCACGGTGCTGACGGCGTACATGCGGGACTATCTGGAACGGCAGCTCGCCGACCAGATGAAGCTGGTGCAGGTGGTGCAGTCCAAGGACGCCGCGGCGCACGGCACGGTCGAACGCAAGCCGTACTACGGCTGGTACACCGCCGTGTACGACGTCTCCGCCGGCTCGGCGGACCTGCGCACGCCCGCCGAGGTACCGGCGGACAGCCGCGCGCTGACCGCCCTGGCGCTGACCATGGCCCGCTCGGACCAGGACCTCACCCGCACCGTGCGCATCGGCGGGCACGGCCCCTATCTGCTGCGGGCCTGCGAGGTCGAGCCCGGGGTGGTGCTGGTGAGCGCGGCGCCCCTGGGCGACGTCGAGGACACCGTGCGGCAGTTGGTCACGGTGCAGGTCGTCGTCTTCGGGCTGGCGCTGGCGGCGTTGGTGGTCTTCGGGCGACGGATGCTGCGACGCGGCCTGAAGCCGCTGAGCGACATGGCGAGCACGGCGCACGGCATCGCCTCGCACGACCTGACCGAGTCGGCGGCACGGCTGCCGCTGCGGGACGGCGGGCGCGACGGCGGCAAGGAGGTGGCGGAGCTGCGGACCGCGTTCAACACGATGCTGGAGCACATCGACGCGTCGCTGGCGGTGCGCGCCGAGGCCGAACGGCGGCTGCGCCGGTTCGTCGCGGACGCCTCCCACGAACTGCGCACCCCGCTGATGTCCGTACGGGGCTACGCCGACCTCTTCCAGTACGCGGCGGCCCACGCGCCCGAGGAGCGCGAACGCCACCTGTCCCGGCTGCGCGCCGAGGCGGCCCGGATGGGCGTGCTCCTGGACGACCTGCTGCTGCTCGCCCGGCTGGACGCGGACGAGGTGGAGGCGCCGCTGCGGTGGGAGGAGACGGACCTGACGGAACTGGTGCGGCAGGCGGCCGAGTCCTTCCGCGCCGCCCGTCCCGGCCACCCGCTGACGGTCGCGTCCGGGCCGGCGAGCGTGCGGCTGCGCCTGGACCCGCAACGGATCCGGCAGGTGCTGGACAACCTGCTCACCAACGCGGCCGTGCACACCCCGCCCGGCACCAGGGTCTGCGTCACGGTCTCCGCCGCCCCCGGCACGGCCCGGGTGTCGGTCGCCGACACGGGCCCCGGCGTCCCGGCGGCCGACCGGGACCGCGTCTTCGACCGCTTCTACCGCGTCGACAAGGCCCGCAGCCGCGACCGCGGAGGCAGCGGCCTCGGCCTGTCGGTCGCCGCCTCCCTGGTCCGGGCCCACGGCGGCACCATCGAACTGGGCGACGCACCGGGAGCAACGGTGTTCACGGTGACGCTCCCGGCGGCCGGCCGGTGACCATACGCCGGGCAGGGACACCGGGTTGTACGTCCGGGGATATCGACCGCCCGTGCGGAAAGGATTTGTCAGGGATCCGGTACTCATACGCACGGGGGCGGGGGCGCGGGTGCGCAGCGGTGGGCAGGAGTCACAGAACGAGCTGAGCGGCACGGTGCACGGACCCGTCGTCCAGGCGGGTTCCGTGTACGGGGGCATCCATTTCGGCGCTCGGCCGGGCTCGGCCGGGCAGACTCCCTGGCAGCTTCCCCCGCTGATACGGGTGATCGACCGGACGCACGAGGTCGCGACGCTGGAACAGCACCGTGTCCGCGCTGCGCGGGAGAACCGGCCCGTCCTGGCCGCACTGAGCGGGCTCGGCGGTGTCGGCAAGACCACGGTTGCCCTGAGCTGGCTGTACACGCTGCGCCCTCGGTTTCCGAACGGCCAGCTCCACGCCGACCTCGGGGCACAGTCACCCGAAGGGCCCGCGGATCCGGCGGAGGTGCTGGCCCGGTTCCTGCGGGCCCTGGGGATTCCGGCTCCGCAGGTTCCGGCACGGCTGTCCGAACGGACGGCGCTGTACCGGTCGCTCACCGCGGTCCGGCGTCTGGTCGTCCTGCTCGACGATGCGGCGACAGCGGCCCAGGTGCGGCCGTTGCTGCCCGCGGGGGGCAGCGTCACCGTGGTGACCAGTCGCAGACGGCTCCCCGGGCTGACGGTCGACGGCTGCTGCCCCGTTCACCTGGAGCCGCTGGACCCCGAGGCCGCGGTCGAACTACTCGCGGACACCTTGTCGGACGGGCGGGTGAGCGAACAGCCCGAGGACGCCCACGCCCTGGTCGAGTTGTGTGCCGGGCTGCCGCTGGCGGTCCGAGTCGCCGGTGCCCGGCTGGCCACGCGTCCCGGGCGCCGCATCGGCACCATGGTCCGCGCCCTCAGCGACGAACACCGAAGACTGGAGGTGCTGGCCATCGAGGGCGACCACGACGTCCTGGCCACGCTCGACGTGTCCTACCGGGCGCTGCCCGGGCCGGCTGCCCGGCTCTACCGGCTGCTGGGGCTTCACCCGGGTCGGGAGTTCTCCGGATCGGTGGCCGCTGCCCTGTGTGGCACGGACCGAGAGGCGGCCGAGTGCCTGGAAATGCTCCACGACGCGAGCCTGCTGGCGGAGGCTGCCGGAGAACGTCACCGCTTCCACGATCTCGTACGACTGCACGCCGCCGCGAAGGCCGATGCGGACGAGCCGCCGGACGCAAGGGCGAGCGCGGTGAGGCGTATCGCCGACCACTATCTCGCGAGCGCCACCCGGGCCGAGGAGATCATCGACCCCCAGCACCGGACCATGGCCCGGGACTACGGCCCCGGCCCCCTGGTCGTCGCGGAGGTGGGTCCGGACCCGGAAACCGCCTTGGACTGGCTGGAGCAGGAGCTGCCGAACCTGATGGCCGTGATCCACCAGGCGGTCGGCGCCGGGTTCCCCGCCACGTGCTGGCAGCTCGTGGACGCCCTGTGGCCGCTCTTCCTCCGGCGCAAGTTCTACGAGGAGTGTGGCACGGCGCACCGGGCGGGTCTGGCGGCGGCGCGGGAACTGGGCGACGTGGCCGCCGAGTGCCGGATGCTCACCTCGGGCGGGATCGGCGAGCTGGGATCCGGAAACCCCGGCAGCGCGCTCGAGATGTTCGAACGGGCGGCGCGCCTGTTCCTCGCGGCCGGCGACGGGCTGGGGCACGCCCGCACTCTCAACTACCGGGGGCTCGCCCTGCAGCGGCTAGGGCGTTCCCGGCAAGCCTCGGACCTCTTCCGGCGCGCCGCCGACGAACTGCCGCTGCACGGGGACCACCGCGCGGGCGGACTGGCCGCGCTCAACCGTGCCGACCTCGCACTGGAGGAAGGGAGGGCCGAGGAGGCGGTCCGGCAGGCCGGCGGCGCCCGCGAGACGCTGGAGAGGGCGGGCGACCGGTACAACGCGGCCCGCGCGGCCACGTGCATGGGCCGCGCACATCTCGCTCTCGGCCGGATCCGTCCGGCGGAGGAACTGCTGTCCACGGCCCTGGCAGCCCTGCGCGGGCTGTCGGGGTACGAAGCCGCCCGCGCTCTCGGAGCCCTGGCCGCGGTCTCCGAGCGGCGCGGGCGGTGGCGGCAGGCCCGAGACCGCTGTCGCGAGGCCCTTGACCTCTATGCCTCGGCGGGCCGGTCCCGTTCGCCGGACGCCGAAGCCGTCCGGCAGCGGCTCGAAACCCTGGAGCGCGACGAGTCGAGCCAGTAGGACGACCGGGCGCCCGAGGTTCCCAGGACCGCGAGCGCCGGCCCCAGACCCGTGACCGGCACTCCTGCCACCAGGCACGAGTGAGCCAGCGAGGCGATTCGGTCCCACATTCCGTACGGCCGCCCAGTTCCTCGCGCCTGCAGGAGGATCGGCGGGCCGCCGCGCCCCGTCCGGATCCAGCACCGGGTCCCACGGTGGACCGCCACCACCAAAGCCCCCGGGCAGGATTCGGCAAGGCGGGCCGCCCGGTGGGCTCCGGCGCCGGGCGCGATCAGCACATCGCCGAGCACCGCCACTCCGGTCGGTCCGGAGCACCGCACCCTGAGGTGCTCGTCGACGGACAACCCCCCGGACACCGGGTTCAGCAGCACGGTGCGTATCCGGTGGACAGCGCTGTCGCAGCCGTCCACTGCCAGGGGCAGCGCCTTCTGTGACAGCACGGCCGGTGGCATCACCGTGACACCCCCGCCCCGGGGTCGTCGTACCGCACCGCCCGGGGCAGGCTCGCGGGTTCCACGGCCGACTGCCTCACGGCGGGTGCGCGCAGGCGCAGCTTCCGGTAGAGCAACGCACGCATCCGGCGTGCGAACCGGCCGGGTTCCGAGGTGATCCGGGCCGCCACCCGCTCGTACCGGTGCGCACGGCGGAGCACCGAACTCCGATTGAGCTGTTGGCGCACCGGACGGTCGTCGCGCAGGCGGGGCGCGAAGGACATGAGCTCGGCCATCGGCGAACCGGGGTCCACGGGCGCGTCGGCCCGGCCGGCCATCAGCACCGGTGCCCCGGTCATCGCTCCGTAGAGCGATACCGAACCGTGGTCGCCCACGATGTGGTCGGCGGCCACGACCACACCGGTCCAGTCGGCGTGCGGGCTGACCAGTACCAGCCCCGCCCGGGCCAACTCCGCGTGCCAGGCGCGGACCTGCCAGTCGCCATGGGCGTTCCAGACGTGCGGATGCAGCAGTGCCGCGACCCGGTACTCCTCCTTCGGCAGGTCGGTGACCAGGCGTTCCAGCGTGCTCCACCCGTGTCCCAGCAGGGAATCCGGCCCCCAGGTGGAACAGGCCAGGACCAGGCGTCGACGTCCCTTGACTCCCAGGGCCTCCCGGTACAGGGCCCGGAAGGGAAGGCTCGCCGCGATGCGGTCGAAGCAGGGGTCGCCCACCACCTCCGCCGCCGGCACGGCCTCGGGACAGTCCCGGCCCAGCCGGGTCAGCTCTTCGTGATGGGCCAGCACGATCGCCTCGGGCACCACTGCGCCGTCCCGCATCAGGCGCTGTCTGCTGAGCCCATGAGCGCCCCCGAGCACTGCGGGACGGCTCTCGGGCGCCACGGAGACGACCTTGTTGTGCCCGGCACCGTGCGGCAGTACCACCACGGGCGCCTGGACATCGTGGAGGTTGCCGTGGCCGGCGGCCAGTGCGAGGTCGAACTGCGTCTGCACGGCCTGGCTCCAGGGCAGCACGAGGCCGCCCAGTCCTTCGAGGAAGGCGTCCACCCCGTTGCTGAACACGTCGGGCGCCTGGGTGAAGAAGGTCTGCACTCTGATGTCGCCTTCGAGGAGGCGTATCGCGTCGAGCAGTCGCTGGCCCGTCACGACGGTGTGTACCACCACCAGAACCCTGCGGCGGCTCCGGTGCGTGGCCCAGCGTTGGACGTCCAGACGCACCGGCACGTGCCGCGTGTGCGGCTCCGGCACTGTCAAGCTCATCGTTGAGATCCCCCGGTCCTTCCGTATGTCTTCGCGGCCGGTCTTCACGACTGCGCCCTCGCGCCGCCGATGGCAGGGGGATGCCCGGGCGTCTGGACGGCGGGCTTGCAGGAATCCTGCACTCCCCCAGGAGTCCGGTCGGCCCGGGTCTCCGTGCGCCCCGTCGCTGCTCCCGTGCGCCCGCGGCTCCACCCCTGACTCCGCCGTGCGACCGTAGAACAGTGGTTCGCATCTCGCCTTTGCCATGACCGTGGGAAGATGCGCACCCATCGGGGGAGACGATGGACCTTCTGGTTCTGGGACCTCTTGAGCTCTGGCACGACCAGCGGCAGCACGAACTCGGATCGCTGAAGGAACGCTGTGTACTGGCCGTGCTGCTGCACGCACGCGGAGAACCCGTCGCGGTGGACACCCTGGTGGACCGGGTCTGGGACGGTGAGCCACCCCCGTCAGCCCTGGACACGCTGCACAGCTACCTCTCCAGGCTGCGTGGCAGGTTGCGCCGCGCGGTCGGCGAAGAGCTGGTGCGGGTGGTGAGACCGTCCTCCCGGCAGTATCAACTGCGGGCCGACCCGGAGGACATCGACCTGCTGCGTTTCGGCCGACTGCGCTCGGACGCACTGGCAGCGGCCTCACGCAACGAGCGTGAGCTGGCCGTCGGCCTACTGCGCACCGCAGAGGCGCTGTGGCGCGGCGAACCGTTGGCCGAGTTCGCCGACAACTCCTGGGCACAGTCGGCACGTGTGCGGCTGGCCGAGGACCACCGCCGGGTGCGCGAGGAACGGATCGGCCTGGAGATGGAGTTGGGGCGGCACGCGGACCTGGTGGGCGAGTTGCAGGAACTCGCCTCCCAGAATCCGTTCGCTCAGCGGGTGATCGGCTCCCTGATGCTGGCGCTGTACCGTTCAGGTCGACACGACGAGGCTCTGTCCGTCTTCCGGGACACACGCATGCGGCTGCACCGCAGTCAGGGCATCGAACCGACCGCAGAGCTCCAGCAGCTTCATCTGCGCATGCTCGAACAAGATCACGAACTCCTGCGGGACGACACCGCGCTCACCGCTCGTCTCACACCGTATGAGTCTTCGGCCGCACCAGTCGTGCTCCCTGCTCCTGCTCCTGCTCCACCGGTGGAGCCCCGCAACTGCCTGCCGCGCGACACTCCGGACTTCGTCGGGCGGGCTGGTGAGTTGCGCATTCTCCTGGCCGAGGACGTGGTGGGCAACGGTACGAGGACCGCCCTGCCGGTCACCGTGATCCACGGGATGCCCGGTATCGGCAAGACGGCCCTCGCGGTGCACGCGGCGCACCGCTTGACCTCGGTCTATCCGGACGCCCAGCTCTACGTCGACCTGCGAGGGTACAGCGGTCGGCAGCCTCTGGAGCCGGCCGAAGCACTGGCCGGTCTGCTGCACGCGGGCGGATGGCTCGGCGAAATGCCGTCCACGGTGGACGAACGCGCCTCCAGATGGCGGGAGTGGACCGCCCGGCGTCGTGCGCTGATCGTCCTGGACAACGCACGCGACGCCGCTCAGGTCGCCCCGCTGCTGCCGGGCTCCCCCGCCTGCCGTGTCCTGGTGACGACGCGGAACCGGCTCACTGGGCTGGACGGAGCCTCGTCGCTGTCTCTGGACACGTTGTCGCAGCAGGAGGCGGCGTCCTACTTCGCCCGGGTCGTCGGGACCTCCAGAGTGGCCGCCGAGGCGGAGAACCTGCCGCAGATCGCGGACGCGTGTGCTTGCCATCCCCTGGCCCTGCAGATCCTCGCCAGCCGTTTCCGTCACCGGGAAGCGTGGGATCTGCAGCACCTGCTCCACCGCCTGGCGCATGCGAGCAGGCCGCTCCAGGAGTTCGATGCGCTGATCGACGCCGTGTTCCGGTTCTCGTACACGGAACTCAGCACACACGCACAGGAGTTGTTCCGCCTGCTGGCCCTGCATCCCGGTCCGGACCTCGCCCTGCCTGCAGCAGCCGCGCTCGCCGGCCGGGAATTCGCCGGCGAGCCCACGCGGCTGGAACGGTGCGTCGAGGAACTGCTCGACTCCAGCCTGTTGGAGGAACCGGTACTAGGACGCTACCGCTTGCACGACCTCACTCGCTCGTACGCCGCCCAGGTCGGCCTGGACACGGACACCGAACGGGTACGGCACGCCGCAACCGGACGGCTCGCCGCCTACTACCTCGTCGCGGCACACCGTGCCGACAGAATGGCGCGTCCGCACCGCCGCGCGTTCGCGCTGTCCCTCCCGCACGAGACCGCGTCCCTGCCCGACCCCGCCCTCTCCGACGCCGACGCGTCCTCGGTGTGGTTGACCGTGGAACGCGCCAACCTCACCGCCGTCGCGGGCCTGGCCGCCGCTGAGCACCGGGAGTATGCGGCGCTCTTTCCCTGCGTCCTGGCAAGGAGCCTCAAGCTGTGGGGGGCGTGGGGGGTCGCCTCCGTACTCTTCGACGCGGCGCTGCCCGTCCTGCGCGCGACCGGCAATCTGCCCCTGCTTGCCCAGACCCTGACGGACCGGGCCGATCTCCTGGCGCAACGCAATCACGGTGAGGCATTGAAGTGTGCGACCGAGGCGCTCGAAATCCACGAGCAGTTGCAAGACCCGCACGGCCGTGCCGATGCCCTGTTCCAGTCCGGTCGTGCGCACCTCGCCGCAGGCCACGGCGACACCGCGCTGCCCGTCCTGGAGCGGGCGCTCGTGCTCTACCGCGCCGTCGGCGATCCGTCCGGCGAAGCCGACTGCCTCAACGTGCAGGGCGCAGCGCTGTCCTACGCAGGAAAGTACGACGAGGCCCTCGGCAAGGTGCAACGCATGGAGGCGATCTACGAGCGGCTGCCCGATCCGCACGGGCTGGCCCAGGCCCTGAACAACCGGGGGGAACTGCACTTCCTCCAGGGACGCCATGCGGCTGCCCGCGACTGCTACGAACGGGCTCTGGTGCTGATGCGACAGTGCGGCGGCCGGGTGGACCTGGCGATCCTCTCGACGAACCTGGGCGCCGTGCACCAAGCGGTGGGCCGCACGGACGAGGCCCTCACCCACTTCGAGCGGGCACTGGTCGCGCATCGTGCCAGCGGCGACAGTCTGGGCGAGGCCGACGTGCTGATCCGCACTGGGACGGCCCACGCCCACGCGGGGCGCCGCACCGAGGCCCTGCTGCACTTCACGATGGCGGAACGGATCGCCGTGGGTATCGACAACCCGTACGAAAGACTGCGGGCATTGATCGGAGCGGCGGACGTACAGCGTGACTCGGGACGACTCGACCTCGCCTCCCACGGCTACGAACGGGCTCTAGCAGTAGCAGAGCGGGCTCACTTCGCCCTGGGTTCCGCTCAGGCACTGGCGGGACTGGCACGGACGGCTGCCCTGTCCCAGGCCGCCGCCCCCGCCGACGGGTACGGTGAACAGGCTGCCGCCCGCTACCGCTCCCTGGGGGCCGAGTCGGAGGCCGCGGAACTGCTCCGGTTCCTTGCGAGTCACCGGCCTGCCGGTCCCCGTCGCCATGCTTCGGGGACCGGCACCGTCGGGCTCACCACATCCAGCGGAAAACCACTGGGGCCGCGAGAGCCGCACCCATGATGTGGACCACTGCGACGAACAGGTTGTGCTTCACGGCGCTCCTTGCACGATGCATCGCCCCGGCTGAGGGAATGATCTTTCCGGGTCGGGAGCGAGGCTACTGGCAACGGCCGTCAGTTCGACGGATTTTCCCGATAATCGGGATCATCGTTCCCGTGGACGTGAAAGCTCAGACCGGAGAACCGCCCGCCCTGGAGCACGGGACCGTGCTGCACACCACCGCTGACGGTGTTGTGCACAGCACCGAGGGGTTCTCCACCGTGGTCCGATCCGACTTCGGCCAGCAGAGACCTCAGATGCTCCGCCGCGGCCGGGTCCGCCAGCAGTGCGCGGCGAAGCCGGGCCCGCCAGGTCGCCTCGATGTCGGCAAGGGCCTCGGCGTCCGCGTCCTCGTGTGCCCTCACCAGATCACTTCGTGACGACCGCAGCTCCGCCGCGACGGTCTCCTCGTCCTCCTCGTCTCCGCCGCGGGCGAAGAACCGGGACAGACGCTGCCGCGCCTGGTCCCAGGTCTCCGACACCATCAGTCCCACCAGCGTGGTGGCCCCGGAGGCGGCAAGCGCCGCCAGCTCGGCTTCCATCACTACCCCCCTGAATCCGCCGCTGTGGTGCTCCGATGCCGCATTACTACGCGGCGCCAATGATCCGGTCGCCGTACTCGATCGATACCGTGATGCGAGCGCCCAGCGCCGCGGCATACGTGCGCATCGTCTCCAGGTGGTGAATCTCGCCCCGTTCGATCTGCGAGACACGCGCCTGGGAGATACCGACCGACGCAGCCACCTGCGCCTGGGTGAGGCCTTGCTCCTCACGGATCTCACGAAGGTGATGTCCGAGTACGTAGGCCTCGGTGGCGGTCCGCGCCGCCTGCTTCCGGTCTTCCCACTCCGTGTCGGAGACCCCGGGGCGGGCATCGCGCATCTGACGCTTCACCGCAGCCCAGCTACTGTGACCGCTCACCGGACATCCCCGTCCTCTCGTGCGCGCCGTACCTCGGCCAGGTACTGGCCGTAGCGAACCTCGGCCAGTGGGATCGCATCGGCATACCACTGACTCCAACGACCGGCCTTGTCTCCCGCTACGAGAAGTATCGCCTCACGCTCGGGATCGAACACGAACAGGATGCGCACCTCCGTACGGCCCGCGCTCGCCGGACGCAGTTCCTTGAGTTTGTGGATGCGGCTGCCGTGAATGCGGTCCACGAGCGGCCGGCCGAGTGCCGGGCCGCACTCGGCCAGCATGTCGATCGCTGCCTCAACCAGATCGGCACTGTCCGGGTCTTCATCCGCAAGCTTCAGCAGCCACAACTCCACCTCTGGATGGAGATTGATCTCCCAGTTCATGCTCCGGATCACAGCGTACGCCGCCGAGCCGGATAAGGGAATCCTTATACCGTCAGCTCAAAGTCTGAGAACAGCGGCGTCATCTTGACTCCCCGGGTCAGCCCTGCGTGGGCGCCAGTCGCAGCGAGATGCTGTTGATGCAGTACCGCTGGTCGGTGGGGGTCGGGTAGCCCTCGCCCTCGAAGACGTGCCCGAGGTGGGAGCCGCAGCGGGCGCAGCGGACCTCCGTGCGGACCATGCCGTGGGAGCGGTCCTCGACCAGTTCGACCGCGTCGGTGTCCTTCGGGTCGTAGAAGGACGGCCAGCCGCAGTGCGACTCGAACTTGGTGGTGGAGGTGAACAGCTCCGCACCGCAGGCGCGGCAGGAGTAGACGCCCTCGGTCTTGGTGTCGGTGTACTCACCGGTGAAGGCCGGCTCGGTGGCGGCCTCGCGCAGCACGGCGTACTCGGCCGGGGCCAGCTCCGCCCGCCACTGCTCTTCCGGCTTCTCGACGTCGTACGACATGAGTCCTCAGCCCCTTACTTCGACAGCTCGTCCAGGATGCGCGGTCCGAGGTCGGTGACGTCGCCCGCGCCCATGGTGAGAACGAGATCACCGGCCTTCGCCATTCCCGCGACCAGCGCGGGTGCCGCGTCCTTGTCGTGGACCGGGGTGACCTCCGCGCCCGCGGCCCGGGCGGCCTCGACGATCAGCTCGCTGGTGATGCCCGGGATCGGGTCCTCGCGGGCCGGGTAGATGTCCAGGACGACCGAGGCGTCGGCGAGGGCCAGTGCCTGGCCCATCTCCTTGCCCAGTTCCTGGGTCCGGGAGAACAGGTGCGGCTGGAAGAGGACGAGGATGCGGGCGTCGCCGACGGCGCCGCGCATGGCCTCCAGGTCGGCGGTCATCTCGGTGGGGTGGTGCGCGTAGGAGTCGACGACCTGGACACCGGCCGCCTCGCCCTTGAGCTGGAGCCGCCGCTTGACGCCGGTGTACGCGGCCAGCGCGGGGGCCAGCTCGGCGGCGGGGACGCCGAGGGCCGCGCCCGCGGCGAGGGCGGCGACGGCGTTGTGGGCGTAGTGGCGGCCGGGGACGGAGACGGCGAAGGTCAGCTCCGCGCCGTCGATCACGGCGGTGACCTCGCTCTTCAGGCCCTGCGGGACGACCGACAGGATGCGCACGTCGGCGTCCTCGGACTCCCCGTACGTCACCGTGCGCACCTTGCCGGCCAGTCGCCGGGTCAGTTCGCGGGCGCCCTCGTGGTCGGCGGCGATCACCAGGGTGCCGCCGGGGACGATCCGGTCGGCGAAGGTCTCGAAGGACGCGTAGATCTCGTCCATCGAGGCGTAGTTGGCGTGGTGGTCCAGCTCGACGTTGAGGACGACGGCGACCTCGGGGGCGTACTTGTGGAAGCTGCGGTCGCTTTCGTCGGCCTCGGCGACGAAGATCTCGCCCTCGCCGTGGAGGGCGTTGGAGCCGGGGGCGTCCAGGTCGCCGCCGATCGCGTACGAGGGGTCCAGGCCCAGCTCGGACAGGGCGACCGCCAGCATCGAGGTGGTGGTGGTCTTGCCGTGGGTGCCGGCGACCGCGATCGGGCGCAGGCCGTTCATCAGGGCGGCGAGGGCGTCGGAGCGGTGCACGACCGGGATGCCCAGCTCGGCGGCGCGGGCCAGTTCCGGGTTGTCCTCGCGGATGGCCGAGGACACCACCACGCAGCTCGCGTCGTCGGCGAGGTGGTCCGCCGCGTGCCCGATGTGCACGGTGGCGCCCAGCGCGCGCAGCGCCTCGGCGGTCGCGGACTCCTTGGCGTCGCTGCCCGCCACGGCGGCGCCGCGCTGGGCGAGGATCTTGGCGATGCCCGACATCCCGGCGCCGCCGATGCCGATGAAGTGCGGGCGGTCCATGGCGGTGGGAAGGCCGGGTGCCATGTGCTGTTCTCCCAGGGTGATCGTGCGGGGTCCGTTGCGGGGAGCGCCCCCTGGGCGGGGGCGCGGCACCAGCCTATGCCTTGCTGTGGGAGAAGAGTTTCAGGACCGGTACGCCGACCTTGTGCCGGGCCCGGGAGGCCCAGTCGCGGTGGAAGAACTCCTCCACGTAGTGGGGGTCGGTCAGGACGATCACCTCGTCGGCGGCGATCTCCATGACCAGGGCCTTGAGCTCCTCCAGCGGGTGGTTCTCGATCAGCCGGCCCTCGGCCTGGGCTCCGGACGCGCGCAGGGCGGTGAGGGACACCTCCAGGGCCCGCTCGCCGACGCTGTACGCCTCCTGGCCCTCCGGAGTCTCCCCCTCGCGTACGGCGTCGTCGAGCTCGCCGAGGGCGACGTCGTCGATGGCCCGCAGCAGGCGGTCCGCCTGATCGCCGCGCGGCTGGAGCAGCACGTGGAAGGCGACCTGCTCGTCCCCGTGCAAGGTGGTGACGAACTCCACGTCGGCGGACGTCAGGGCCTTCTCGATCATCAAAACGCTTGTGAACACCAGGCGCCCCTTCTCCTTCGAGGGCCCGTGGGCCCACCCTCCGTAGGCCGTGCCGGACCCTGCGGAAACCATCCTGCCCCGTGATCGCACGGGTACTGCCGGATTCAGTGTGCCCGGCGCGGACTAAACGGAACGGAAGATTCCGCCGATTACCGTAGGTGCGGTAACGACCGAACGCCTGTCCGGTCGCCGCGGTTCACACCTGCCCGGGATCACCCTGGTCACGCCGGTAACGACTGAAGAGGAAACCTTCCTCCTCCAGCAGGGACACCAGTGCGAACCGGGTCGGGACCTCGACCGCCGGTCCGCCCGCGATCCGCTGCGCGTCCCCCGCGGTCAGCATCGGGGAGACGGTCAGGCACAGCTCGTCGAGCACGCCGGCCGCGACGAACTGCCCCAGCAGCCGCGGACCGCCCTCGGTCAGCAGCCGGGTGTGCCCCAGTTCCGCGAGCGCCGCGAGGGCGCGGGCCGGGTCCACGCCGACGCCGTCGCCCGCGGTCACCACCCGCGCTCCGGCCCGCTCGGCGGCCGCGATCCGGTCGGGGGCCGCGGCGGCCCCGGTCAGGATCAGGGTGGGGACGAGGGGGGAGGTGAACAGCGGCAGGGAGAAGTCCAGCTCCAGGCCGGCGCTGACCACCGCGACCACCGGCGCGGGTGCCTGGCCGGCCGCGCGCCGCGCCTCGGCGAAGTCCGCCCGCGCGCGTGCCGGACGGTACCCCTCCTGCCGTACGGTCTCCGCTCCGGCGATCACCACGTCGGCGAGCGCGCGCAGGGTGCCGAAGACCCGCATGTCGGCGGCGCTGGAGATCGGCTGGGAGCGGCCGTCGTGCTGGGCGGCGCCGTCGAGGGTGGAGACCATGTTGGCCCGCAGCCACGTCCGCCGCCCGTCCGGCTCCGGGTAGGCGTAGGCGGCGGCCAGTTCGGCCGGGCTCCACTCCCGGTCGGCCCCGTCGGAACCCGGTCCGGCTGTCTGGTCGGTCACAGGGAGCAGGGGGAACAGGCGTCGCATGAGGTGCAGTGTTCCACGCCCCGAACCCCCCAACCGCCCAGGCCGCCGCCCCGCCCACCGGCCACGGGACCACCCGGCCGACCCGCCGCGGCCGGGGGCCGGGCCCGGGCTGGGCGGGGGCCGCCGCGTTGCCCGACCACCGCGCTGCCCGGCCGCCGCCGACCCGCCCTGCCGCCAGCCGCCCGACCGCCGACCCGCCGCGCCGGGCCGGGCGTCGGTGTCCGTCGACAAGGGGGCGCCCGTAAGGGACCGCCGGCCAGGCCGGGCCCCACGGGCGGCGAGGCGGGCGCGGGCAGGCTCTACCATTGGGCACCGTGTCGTCCTCCTCCCCCGCCTCCAGCGCCGCCCCGATAACCGGGACGGCGGCCGGCCCGGTCTCGTTGTGCGCCCGTGAGCCCCGTGTCCCCGCGGACCGTCTGGTCGCCGAGATGGTGCCCCCGCCGCGTTTCGACTCGGTCCGCTTTAGCACGTACATCCCGGACCCGAACCAGCCGAGCCAGAGCGAGGCCGTGCGGGTCCTGGAGGGCTTCGCGGGCGGGCTGGCCGAGACGCCCGCCGCGGCGGGCGGCAGGCGCGGGTTCTTCGGGCTCGGCCGCGCCAAGGCGCCGAAGGCCCCGGCCGGCCCCCGCGGCGTGTACCTCGACGGCGGCTACGGCGTCGGCAAGACGCACCTGCTGGCCTCCCTGTGGCACGCCACCCCCGCCGAACCCTCCCGCAAGGCCTTCGGCACCTTCGTGGAGCTGACCAACCTCGTCGGCGCCCTCGGTTTCCAGCAGACCGTGCGGACCCTCTCCGGGCACCGCCTGCTGTGCATCGACGAGTTCGAGCTCGACGACCCGGGCGACACCGTCCTCGTCTCCAGCCTGCTCGCCCGGCTCGTGGAGTCGGGCGTGGCGCTCGCCGCCACCTCCAACACGCTGCCCGGCAAGCTCGGCGAGGGCCGCTTCGCGGCGGCCGACTTCCTGCGCGAGATCCAGGGCCTGTCCGCCCACTTCCGCACCCTGCGCATCGACGGCGAGGACTACCGCCACCGCGGGCTGCCCGAGGCCCCGGCGCCGTACTCCGACGAGCAGGTGACCCGTGCCGCGCGGGCCGCCGAGGGCGCGTCCCTGGACGATTTCCCCGCGCTCCTCGACCACCTCGCCCGCGTGCACCCCAGCCGGTACGGCGCCCTGACCGACGGTCTGACGGCCGTGTGCCTCACCGGGGTGCGCCCGGTACCGGACCAGTCGACGGCGCTGCGGCTCGTGGTGCTCGCCGACCGGCTCTACGACCGCGAGGTGCCCGTCCTGGCCTCCGGACTGCCCTTCGACCGGCTCTTCAGCGAGGAGATGCTGAACGGCGGGTACCGCAAGAAGTACTTCCGCGCGATCTCCCGGCTCACCGCGCTGGCCCGGGACGCGGCGCGCCTCGTCGACGCGGCCTGACAACGGCCCGTTCGCGCCAACCCACCCGCGATTTTCAGGCTCTCTCCGGCCCGTAACGCCTCGTTAACCCTGCAAAGCCCCTTGCAGGGTTAACGTGTTTCTTGACCGTGCGTTGACTCTCCCTTGACCATGCGTTGATCGAGTCGCGACGGTGCACCGACCATGCACCGCCACACAGTTGAGGCGTGAACCACCTGGAGGGGGGCCACATGTTCCCGCGCGCGACACCGCGGACCCGGCTTCCGCTCCTCGCCGTCCCCCTGGTCGTGCTCCTGGTCGCCCTCTCACTCTTCGCTCCGTCGGCATCCTTCGCATTCGCGCACACGACCAGTGATGCCGTGGCCAACGCCCGGCCCGGAATCACCCCCTCCGGCCCGGCGGCGCACGAAGAGCGGGCCACGTGCCACGACGCCGGCCGGCCCGGCCACCCCCACGGGCCCGCGCGCGTCCGCGACCGGCACCGCACCACCGCCGCACCCCAGCCCGACACCGCGCCCGGGCGCCCGCTCCCGCACCGGCACACCCCGGCCGCCGGCGAGCCCCTCGCGCCCGGCGCCGCGGTCCACCACCGGTCCAGACCCACTACGGACCACTCCCCCGCGGCCCTCCAGGTCTTCCGCTGCTGACGGACATCCGGCACGTCACCGCCTCTGTCCCACCCGTCCGACGCGCCCCCACGCGCGCCAGGAGGAAAACCGCATCATGCAACCCCTCATCGACAACGCCCGTATGTTCGGACAGCGCCCTGAGGAGTTCGCCGGGCACGCCGAAGGCCAGTCGCCCGAAGTCCTGTTCATCACCTGCTCCGACTCCCGGGTCGTCCCGGCCCTGATCACGGGCGCCCGGCCCGGCCGCCTCTTCGAGCTGCGCACCGCGGGCAACATCGTCCCGCCCCACGACTCCGCGCACCCCTCCGGCGAGGCGGCGACCATCGAGTACGCCGTCCAGGTCCTCGGCGTCGGCGACATCGTGGTCTGCGGCCACTCGCACTGCGGCGCCGTCGGCGCCCTGGTGCGCGGCGACGACCTGACCGCCGTGCCCGCCGTGCGCGACTGGCTGGCGCACGCGGCCGACGAGCCGAAGCCCTGCGATCCCGCCGATCCGACGGTCGCCGAGGCCGTGCAGCACCACGTACTGGCGCAACTGCTGCGCCTGCGCTCCTACCCCTGCGTCGAGAAGCGGCTGGCGGCGGGCCGGCTGCGGATGCACGGCTGGTACTACGAGGTCCACACCGGTCTCGTGCGGCAACACCGCGCGGACACCGACGCGTTCGAGACCCTGTGAGCGCCGGCATGTCCCTGATAGCCGAACGGAACCGGAAGTTCCCGCACTGGCGGCGGGACCTCACCGCCTCCCTCGTCGTGTTCCTGGTCGCGCTCCCGCTGTGCGTGGGCGTGGCCGTTGCCTCCGGTGTCCCGGCCGAACTCGGCCTGGTCACCGGCATCGTGGGCGGCCTGGTCACCGGATTCCTGCCGGGCAGTAGCCTCCAGGTCTCCGGCCCGGCCGCCGGTCTGACCGTGCTGGTGCTCGGCGCGGTCGACGAGTACGGGCTGCCCGCGCTCGGCGTGATCGTGCTGGCCGCCGGGCTCGCCCAGCTCGTGATGGGCGCTCTGAAGCTCGGGCGCTGGTTCCGGGCGATCTCCCTGTCGGTCGTCGAGGGCATGCTGGCCGGCATCGGCCTGGTGCTCATCGCCGGTCAGCTCTACTCGGCCGCCGGTCTCGAGGCACCCGCCTCCGGCATCGACAAGCTCGTCGGGCTGCCCGGGGCCGCCGCGGACGCGCTCGGCAGCACGGAGGCGCTCACCTCGCTCGCCCTGGGCGCGGGCACCGTCGCCGTGATGGTGCTCTGGAAGCGGCTGCCCAAGGCGGCACAGACCCTGCCGGGCGCGCTGGCCGCGGTCGTGCTGGCGACGGCCGTCACGGCGGCGTTCGGGCTTCCGGTCGCCACGGTCGAGGTCAGCGGCCTGCTGGATTCCGTGCAGCCGCCCGGCGCCGACGCGTTCGGCCTGCTGGCGGACGTGGGCTTCCTCGGCACGATCGTGGCGTTCACCCTGATCGCCTCGGCCGAGAGCCTGTTCAGCGCCGCGGCGGTGGACCGGCTGCACGACGGGCCGCGCACCGAGTACGACAAGGAGCTGATGGCGCAGGGCGCGGGCAACACGGTGTGCGGGGTGCTCGGCGCGCTGCCGATGACCGCGGTCATCGTGCGCAGTTCCGCGAACGTCGGCGCCGGTGCCCGGACCAAGGCGTCCCGGGTGCTGCACGGCGTGTGGCTGCTGCTGTTCGCCGCGCTGCTGCCGGCCGCGCTGGCCCTGATCCCGCTGCCCGCGCTGGCGGGCATCCTGGTCCACGCGGGCTGGAAGCTGATCCCGTTCCGCGGGCTCGTGTCGCTGTGGCGCGGGCACCGGGGCGAGGCGCTGATCCTGGTGGTCACGGCGCTCTCGATCGTCGCGGTGAACATGTTCGAGGGCGTGCTGATCGGTCTGGCCCTGTCCGTGGTCAAGACCGCCTGGGAAGCCTCGCACCTCAGGATGGAGACCGTCGACAAGGGCGCGGGCCCGGTCCAGGTCCACCTGACGGGCAACGCCACCTTCCTGCGGCTGCCGAAGCTGCTGGAGAGCCTGGAGGCGCTGCCCGAGGACCGCCCGGTCGAGCTGGACCTGTCCGGACTGCACCACCTGGACCATGCCTGCCGCACCGCCCTGGAGAACTGGGCGGAACGGCACAGCGCCACCGGCACGGACCCGGTGAAGGTCACCGAACCGGCGAAGGCGGGGGTGTAGCGCCAGACCCCGTCCGGCACTTCCCGCGCGCCCCCGCGGGAAGTGCCGGGCGGCCTTCGCGTCCGCCCGGCCGGGCCGTGACACGAGGCACACGCGTGGTTCCCGGGACTCCTGGCAGGTGATAGACACAGCGGGGTCACAGTCCTGTCCGCCAGCAGGAAGGTTTCCCCATGTCCGCAACCCGACGCGAGGTGCTCGCCCGTACCGGAGCCCTCGGCGCAGGCATCGCCTTCACCGGCGCCCTCTCGGAACTCTTCGCCGGCACCGCCGCCGCCCAGTCCCTGGGCCACAGCGGCTACGGCCCCCTCGTCCCCGACCCCGACGGCCTGCTCGACCTGCCCAAGGGCTTCCGCTACCGGGTGCTGTCCCGTGAGGGCGACGAACTGCGCTCCGGCGAGGGAAAGGTGCCGTCCAACCACGACGGCATGTCGGCCTTCCCCGGCAGACACGGCCGCACCCACCTCGTCCGCAACCACGAGAACCGCGCCAACGGCCGCGTCCCCGTGCCCACCGTCAAGGGCCTGACGTACGACCCGGAGGGCAAGGGCGGCTGTACGGCGCTGGAGCTGGACTCGCGCAACCACGTCCTGTCCGAGCGGGTCGCGATCGCCGGTACCGCCGTGAACTGCGCGGGCGGGCCCACGCCCTGGCACACGTGGCTGACCTGCGAGGAGACCGAGGACCGGGCGGGCACCAACGGCTACACCAAGGACCACGGCTTCATCTTCGAGGTCGACCCGGTCGAGCCGCACCGCACCGGCGCGGTGCCGCTGACCGCGATGGGGCGCTTCCAGCACGAGGCGATCGCCGTGGACCCGCGGCGCGGGGTCGTCTACGAGACGGAGGACGCGTTCGAACGGCCGTTCGGTCTCTTCTACCGGTTCCTGCCGGAGAAGCCGCTGGGCGGCCGGGGCTCGCTGCGGGCGGGCGGCCGGCTCCAGGCGATGCGGGTGCCCGGTGTACCCGACCTGTCCTCGATCCAGGAGACGGGCGCCACCTTCGACCGCATCGAGTGGGTGGACGTGCCCGACCCGCTGGCCGACGGGACGCCGATCCGCTTCCAGGACTTCGGCCGGGGCGGCATCACCCACGCGCAGAAGCTGGAGGGCTGCTACTGGGGCGGGCAGAGCGTGTACTTCGTGTCGTCCTTCGCCCACAGCGACGAGGGCTCCGCCGCCGACCACTACGGGCAGATCTGGCGCTACGACCCCGAGCGGCGCCGGCTCACCCTGGTGATCGTCTTCGGTCCGGACACCGACGTGCAGTTGCCGGGCGAGTCCCCGGACAACATCTGCCTGGCGCCCAGCGGCGGCCTGATGGTCTGCGAGGACGGCAACGGCGCGCAGCACGTCTTCGGCGTGACCCGGCGCGGGGAGGTGTACGCCATGGCCCGCGGCGCCCAGAACATCGGGACGGAGGAGGAACCCGAGTGGGGCGAGTTCGCCGGCGTCACCTTCTCCCCCGACGGCGACACGATGTACGTCAACTGCTACACCCCCGGCACGACCTTCGCCGTGACGGGGCCCTGGCGCAGGTGACGGCGGGACACCGGCGGGGCACGCCGTCCGGCCACTGAAGCCCCCACCCCTGGGTACTCGGGCCGCATGACTCAGAACGTGCAGGTCAACGGCTCGTACTGGCTTCAGACGGCACCGGGCGGCGCGCCGCGTCCCGCGCTCGGCGAGGATCTCGACGTCGACGTCGCCGTGATCGGTGCGGGCGTCGCGGGGCTCAGCGCGGCCTGGGAACTGGTGCGGGCCGGGCGGAGCGTGGCGGTCCTGGAGGCCGGGCGGGTCGCCGCCGGCGTCACCGGGTACACCAGCGCCAAGCTGACCGTCCAGCACACCCTGGTCTACGACAGGCTGCGCCGCACCCGCGGTCCCGAGGGCGCCCGGCTGTACGCCCGCTCGCAGTCCGAGGCGATCGAGCGCGCCGCCGGGATCGTCGCCGAGCTGGGCGTCGACTGCGAGTGGGAGACGCGCGACGCGTACACGTACGTCCGCGATCCGGGCCGCGTCGACGAGGTGCGGGCTGAGGCGGCCGCCGCGAAGGAGGCGGGGCTGCCGGCGTCCTTCGTGACGGAGACCGGGCTGCCCTTCCCGGTGGCGGGCGCCGTGCGGGTGACCGGTCAGGCCCAGTTCCACCCGCTGAAGTACCTGCGGGCGCTCGCCGCGGACCTGGAGGCGCACGGCGGGCGGATCTTCGAGGACACCACCGTCCAGGGCCTGGAGGAGGGCGAGCCGTGCCGGGTGAGGACGGAGGCGGGGGCGACGGTCACCGCCCGGGACGTCGTGGTCGCCACCCACTACCCGGTCTTCGACCGCGCCCTGCTCTTCGCCCGTCTCTCCCCCCGCCGCGAGCTGGTGGTCGCCGGGAGCATCGGGGCGGACCGCGACGTGGACGGCATGTACATCACGCCGGAGGAGAACACCCGCTCGGTGCGCACCGCGCCCCTGGACGACGGCCGCCGCCTGCTCGTGGTCACCGGGGAGCACTTCACGCCGGGCACGGGCGACACCCGGGAGCGCTTCGGGACCCTGGCCGCCTGGGCGGACGAGCACTTCCCCGGCGTGGAGCGCACCCACGCCTGGGCCACTCAGGACATCGACCCCACGGACACCGTGCCGATGGTGGGCCCGATGCACCCGGGCGCGCACCACACGTACGTCGCCACCGGCTTCGGCGGCTGGGGACTGAGCGGCGGCATGATGGCGGGCCGGCTGCTGACGGCGCAGATCACCGGCGAGGAGTGCGCGTGGAGCGGGCTGTACGACCCGCGCCGGCTGCGCACGGCGGTGCGCGAGGCGCCGGCGCTGCTCAAGACGCAGGCGGAGGTGGCCCGGCACTTCGTCGGCGACCGGCTGCGGCCTGTGCCGCCGGTGGACGCGCTGCCGCCGGGCGAGGGCGCGGTGGTCCGGGCGGGCGGTGACCGGCTCGCGGTCTACCGGGACGAGGCGGGCACGCTGCACGCGGTCTCGGCGCGCTGCACCCACCTGGGCTGCCTGGTCGGCTTCAACGCGGCCGAGCGCGCCTGGGAGTGCCCCTGTCACGGCTCCCGCTTCGACACGGACGGCAAGGTGATCGAGGGCCCGGCGACGAAGCCGCTGGAGCAGCGGGACATCTGACGGCGGCCGGGTTCTGGTCCGGGCGGGTGACCGGGGCGGCAGGTCGGCCCGCACGGTCATACAAACCGAACATCCCACTTCTACGGTCGTACGGTGATCACTCTTGTACGACGCGCCACCGCGCTCTGTGTCCTGGGCGCCGCCCTCACCGCCTGCGGAACCGCCGAGACCCCGCAGGCCCCCCGGCCGGCGCCGTCCGCGCCGTCCGCACCGTCCTCGCCGTCCGCCACCGCCTCGAAGCCGGCCCCCTCCGGGCCTCCGACACTCGCCCCCGGCCCGGCGGGCCTGACGCCCGTCTTCGAGCACGGCCCCCGCACGGACGCCGCGAAGGACGGCAAGCTGGTCGCCCTCACCTTCGACGCCGACATGACCGCCGACCAGGGGCCGCGGGCGGCGGCGGGGGAACGGTTCGACAATCCCGCGCTGATCGCGACGCTGCGGAAGCTGAAGGTGCCCGCCACGGTCTTCATGACCGGCCGGTGGGCCGAGGAGTACCCGGACGAGGCCCGCTCCATCGGGCGGGACCCGCAGTTCGAGATCGCCAACCACTCCTACAGCCACTACGCCTACACCGAGGACTGCTACGGCCTGCCGACGGTCTCCAAGGACGACATGCGCGCGGACCTGGAGCGGGCGTACACCGCGTTCGAGAAGGCCGGGGTAGCGGACCCGATGCCCTACTTCCGCTTCCCCGGCGGCTGCTACGACGACGCGGTCCGCAAGGAGCTGTCGGCCACCGGGGTCACCGCCGTGCAGTGGGACGTGGTGAGCGGGGACGCCTTCGCGACCGACGCCGACGCGGTGACCCGGCAGGTCCTCGACGGGGTGCGGCCGGGTTCGGTCGTCGTCATGCACTGCACCCGCAGCGCCGCCCCGGTGACCGAGCAGGTGGTGCGGGCGGTGGTGCCCGAACTGCGCCGCCAGGGCTACCGCTTCGCCAAGGTCTCCGAGCTGATCGGCGCCGCCGACGGGCACGGCTGACGTCCTACGCTGGAGGCATGAGCAGCGACCACGACCCCGCCCCGGACGGCTCCGGCTCCGGCTCCGGCTGCGGCTGCGACCCCGGCGGATATTCCCTGATCGGCACGGCGCCCCACCCGCCCGTGGCCGACGGCCCGCCGTACGCGGAGTGCGTCCTGTGCCGGGAGCAGACGGAGTACCCCGAGTCGTACAAGGGCATCACGCTCTGCCCGGTCTGCGAGTGGCAGGAGGCGCAGCGCACGGCCTGCACGGGCTGACCGGTCGCCTCGCGCGCGGTATGGGGCCGTGCGCCCGCGAGCGGCGGGCTTGGCAGACTGGAGGGCGTGAGCAACGACCCGACCGCACCCGCCCCCGTTCCCGTCCCGGACGGCCCCTTCCGGCCCGAGCCCGGCGACCGCGACCTCGCGCCGCAGTTCGTGCTGCCGCTCGTCGTGCGCATCGAGCGGGCGGCTCCCCCGGCCCGTACCGACGCCCTGGAGACCGCGGCCCGGGCGGTCCTGGTGATGCTCGCCGACGCGCGGTCGACCGGTGACGGCGCGTGGGCACGGGCGATGCGGGACTGGCAGGACGCGCGCATCCGCAAGGTCGTCAGGCGGGCCCGGGGCGCGGAGTGGCGCCGGGCCGGGGCGCTGCCCGGCGTCACGGTCACCGGCAAGAGCGCCGAGGTGCGGGTCTTCCCGCCGGTCCCGCTGGACGGCTGGCCCAAGGACCTGGCCCGTCTCCAGGTCTCCGGCACCGACCTCGACGACCCCGAGCCGCCGGCCGGCGCCGACCCCTGCGCGCCGGTGCTCTGGCTGAACCCCGGCCTGGACATGTCGGCGGGCAAGGCGATGGCGCAGGCCGGTCACGGCGCGCAGCTCGCCTGGTGGGAGCTGTCGGACGGCGAGCGGGCGGCGTGGCGCGACGCGGGCTTCCCGCTGTCGGTGCGGACCGCGGACCCGGCCCGCTGGCCGGACCTCACCGCCGGCGGTCTGCCGGTGGTGCGCGACGCCGGGTTCACGGAGATCGCGCCGGGCTCGTGCACGGTGGTGGCGGACCACCCGGCCCTGCGGACCCCGCCGGGCGGGGCGCCGGGGGCCTGAACCTCAAGATTTGCTCTGAAGGCGTGGCCCGCGCGGTTCGCGGCCGGTGTCCGGGGCGATAACCCGTCGGAGCGACGGGGAGGGGCGGACGAGCATGGAGCCAATGACGCGGCTGGGCACCGGCATCGGATGGCGGCCGGAGATCGCGGACGTCGTCGAGCGGATGCCCGGCATCGACTGGGTCGAGGCCGTGTCGGAGAACCTGTGTCCCGGGCATCTGCCCGACTCGCTGCTGCGGCTGCGCGAGCGCGGGGTGACCGTCGTGCCGCACGGCGTCTCCCTCGGGCTCGGCGGCGCCGGCCGGCCGGATCCGGGGCGCCTGGCGGCGCTCGCCGAGCGGGCGGAGGTCCTGGCATCGCCGCTGGTCACCGAGCACATCGCGTTCGTGCGGGCGGGCGGCGCGCCGACCGCCTCGCCGGTGCTGGAGGCGGGGCACCTGCTGCCGGTGCCGCGCACCCGGGACGCCCTCGACGTGCTGTGCGAGAACGTGCGCATCGCGCAGGACGCGCTGCCCGTGCCGCTGGCCGTGGAGAACATCGCCGCGCTCGTCGCCTGGCCGGGCGAGGAGCTGACGGAGGGGCAGTTCCTGTACGAACTGGCGGACCGGACCGGCGTACGGCTGCTGATCGACGTGGCCAACCTGCACACCAACCACGTCAACCTCGGCGCGGACCCGGCCGAGGCGCTCGCCGAACTGCCCCTGGAGGCCCTCGCCTACGTCCATGTCGCGGGCGGCTTCGAACGGGACGGCGTCTGGCACGACAGTCACGCCCACCCGGTTCCGCGGCCGGTCCTCGACATCCTGACGGACCTCGCCGCACGGGTCGCGCCGCCGGGCGTCCTGCTGGAGCGGGACGAGAACTTCCCCGAGGGCGACGAGTTGCGCGCCGAGGTGGAGGCGATCCGCGACGCCGTGGAGCGGGGCCGGACCCTGCGCGGGCCGGCTTCCGGGGGCGGGGCGGCGCCGCGCACGCCGGGCCCGGGTTCCGTCCCGGCCGCCGGCGACGCCGTACGGCAGCGGCTCGGGCTCGCGCAGGCCGCGTTGTTGTCCGCGCTGGTCGCGGGGGCGCCGGTGCCCGAGGGGTTCGACCCGGTGCGGCTCGGGGTGCAGGCGCGTGCGCTCGCCGGCAAGCGGGCCGACGTGGTCGGCAAGGTCGCGCCCGAACTGCCCGTGATCCTGGGCCCGCGGTACCGGCCGGCCTTCCTCGCCTACGCGCGGGGGCGCCCGATGACCGGCGGCTACCGTCGCGACGCCCTCGACTTCGTCGCGCACCTGCTGCGCACGGCACCGGGTGACGATCCCGGCGTGCGGCGGGCGTTGCGCGCGTGGTGGCTGGAGCGGTCGGGGCCGGTGCCCCGCTCGTCGCGTCCCGGGGTCCGACTGGCCCGTGCGGCCAGGCGCGTGCTGCTGCGCCGCTGAACGGAGCGGTCCCGGGGGACACCGCCGAACGGAACGTCACATACCCGCAACACCGCGTCCCGGAATGTGAACAGGGCATGGCGCCGGCGAAACCTTTTGGCATAGAAGTACGGCATGTTCTGGGTCCTCTTCCTCCTGGCGGCGTGGGCCGTCGCCGGTGTCGCGTGCCTGCGGCTGTGCCTGGCCGCGGTGCGCGCGGCGGCCGTCGACCCGCACGCCGTCGTCCGTGAGCACACGCTGACGCTGTACGAGGCGGCGTTCCTGTCCGGCGGTCCGCGGCGGGTGGCCGACCTGACGCTCGTCTCCATGGCGCGCCAGCGACGGCTGCTGCTCGCGCACACCGGCTGGGCGACCGTCGTGGACCCCTGCGGCCGGGACGACATGGAGCGGTCGGTCATAGGGGCGATAGGGCCGCAAGGGCAGTCCCGGATAGCGCCGGTGCGGACCGCGGCCGCCGCGGCCGACGCGGTACGGGGCCTGGCCGACCGGCTGGTCGGAGCGGGCCTGGCCCTGCCCGACGGCGGTACCGGCGGCGTCGCGGCCGGGGTGCGCCGGGTGCGGGCCGCCGCGGCGGCCGTGTGCGCGCTCGGCCTGGTCTCCCTGGCCCTGCCCCTGCCCGCCACCGAGCCGCGCCTGCTCATCGCCCTCTGGTTCGCGCTGCCGCTCGCCCTGACCCTCGGCTGCCTGGCCATCACGCGCATGGAGATCCACCCGTACGCGCGCTGGGCCTCCCCGGCCGGACAGCGGCTGGTCGGCGCCCTCGTCCGGCAGGCCGACGGCACGGCCGACGACCGGACCTTCCTCACCTCGGTCGCCGTGCGGGGCGTCCACGCGATCGGCGAGCCGGACCTGCGTGCGGCCTTCGCCCACCGGGAGAAGTACGCCGGGGACCGCTGGGAGCGCCGGGCCTGACGCGCCGGGGGCGTACGGGGGCACTCGGCGCCGACATGCGCCGGCGGTGCTTGCCCCGCCCGGCCGGTGAACCAACCATCCCTTGTGTCACTCCCCGTGCCACCGAAGGGATACGCGATGCGAGCTGCCGCCCTCTACTCGGCCGCCGGGTCCTTGCTGCTGACCACCCTCACCGCCGTCCCGGCGCAGGCGGCGCCCGCGGCCGGGCCCGGGTCCGCCGAGGCGCGCGGCACCGCCGTGGCCGCCGGGCGCGCGGCGGCGGCCGGGATCGAGTTCGGGGCGTGCCCGAGGGCGGAGGAGCTGCCGGACGGCATGCGCTGCGGCACGGTCGCCGTGCCCCTGGACTACGCCCGTCCCGACGGCGAGCGGATCGAGCTGACCGTCAGCCGCGTGCGGGCCACCCGCAAGGACCCGGACGACGCCGGGCGCACGGTCCCCGGACAGGGCGCCCTCGTCTACAACCCGGGCGGCCCCGGCGCCTCCGGGCTGTACTTCCCGCTGGTCGGCATGGTGCCCGAGTGGAAGCGGCTCGCGGCCGCCTACGACCTCGTCGGCTACGCCCCGCGCGGGGTCGCGCCCTCCGCGCCGCTGTCCTGCCAGGACCCCGGCGACTTCTTCAAGGGACCGCGGCCCGCACCGGCGCGGCCCTCGGAGGCGTACAAGAAGGAGCGCGCCGCCGAGGCGGAGGCGTACGCCCGCGGCTGCGCGGAGCGGGGCGGGGACGCGCTGCGGCACTACCACTCGCTCAACAACGCCCGCGACCTGGAGGTCGTCCGCGCCGCGCTGGGCGAGCGGCGGCTCACCTTCATGGGCGGGTCGTACGGCACCTACCTCGGCGCGCTGTACGCCGAGCTGTTCCCCTCGCACGTACGGCGGATGGTGTTCGACGCGGTGGTGAACCCGGACCCGGAGCAGGTCTGGTACCGCAACAACCTCGACCAGTCCGAGGCGTTCGAGGACCGCTGGGAGGACTTCAAGAAGTGGGTCGCCGGGCACGACGACGTGTACGGGCTCGGGGACCGGCCGCGGAAGGTGCAGGACGCCTACGAGGAGGCGGGCGCGCGACTGGCGGCCGAGCCGGCGGGCGGGACGGTGGGGCCCGCCCAGTTGCAGGGCGCGATGCTGAAGGCCGGGTACTACGACGACTACTGGCCCCGCCGCGCCGAGGCGCTGTCGGCGTACCTGAAGGGCGATCCGCAGCCGCTGATCGACCAGGCGGGGACGCGGACCGGGGAGGGCGCGGCCGGGGCGGAGAACTCCAACGCCGTGTACACGGCCGTCGAGTGCAACGACGCGCCCTGGCCCACCGACTTCGGGGTCTGGGACCGGGACAACACGCGGCTGGCCCGCCGGGCGCCGTTCGAGACGTGGGACAACGTGTGGACCAACCTGCCCTGCGCCTACTGGCGGGCGCCCCGGCAGCAGCCGCTCGACGTGCGCACCGCACCGGGTGAGCTGCCGCCTACGCTGATCCTGGCCGCCGAACGGGACGCGGCGACCCCGTACGAGGGCGCGCTGGAGCTGCGGCGGCGGCTGGCGGGCTCGGTGCTGGTGACCGAGCGGGACGCGGGGACGCACGGCGTCGCCGCCGGCCCGAACGCCTGCGTCAACGCCCACCTGGAGGCGTACCTGCTGGACGGCCGCCTCCCGGCGCGGGACGCGTCCTGCGCCCCGCGCCCGGAACCGGAGCCGAGGCAGGCCGCGGCGCCGAGGGCCTGACTAGGCCAGCCCGGCGACCAGCTCGCCGATGTCCTTGCGGCGCCCGGTGAAGAACGGGATCTCCTCGCGGACGTGGCGGCGGGCCTCGGAGCCCCGCAGGTGGCGCATGAGGTCGACGATGCGGTGCAGTTCGTCGGCCTCGAAGGCGAGGATCCACTCGTAGTCGCCCAGCGAGAAGGAGGCGACCGTGTTGGCGCGCACGTCCGGGTAGCCGCGGGCCATCTTGCCGTGGTCGGCGAGCATGCGGCGGCGGTCCTCGTCGGGCAGCAGGTACCAGTCGTACGAGCGCACGAACGGGTAGACGCTGATGTAGTTCCGCGGCGTCTCGTCGGCCAGGAAGGCCGGGATGTGCGAGCGGTTGAACTCGGCGGGGCGGTGCAGCGCCATGTTCGACCAGACCGGCTCCAGCGCACGGCCGAGCTTCGTGCGGCGGAAGAGGTTGTACGCCTCCTGGAGCTGGTCGGCGGTCTCGGCGTGCCACCAGATCATCAGATCGGCGTCGGCCCGCAGACCGGACAGGTCGTAGGTGCCGCGGATCGTCACGTCCTTCGCGGCGAGCTGGTCGAACAGCTCCTGGACCTCGTCGGCGTACCCGGCGCGGTCCTCGGGGAGGGTGTCCTTGAGCTTGAAGACGGACCAGAGGGTGTAGCGGATGACCTCGTTGAGGTCCTTGGCCAGCTTGCCCTTGTTGGGGATCCGCTCGGCGGCGGGGGTGGAGGCGTCGTCACTCATGGTCCCTATTCTCCCGCTCCGCCGTGCAGACTCTGCACCGGGTGGGCCGTGAGCTGCTCCACACCGCGCAGGTCGCCCCGGATCTGGTCGGCGGCCGCGTACGCGCTCGCGATGCTCGCCGGGATGCCGACGCCGTCGTACGCCGCTCCGCACACCGCGAGCCCGGGGAGTTTCGCGACGTGCTCGCGCAGGCGGGCCACGCGCGCGTGGTGGCCGACGGGGTACTGCGGCAGGCCGTCCCGCCAGCGGGTGATGCGGGTGGCGACGGGCTCGGCGGTCAGGCCGGTGGCCTCGCCCAGGTCGTGCCGGGCGACGGCGACCAGGCCCTCGTCGTCCCGGCCGAGGACCGCCGTGTCGCCGTAGCGGCCCACCGAGGTGCGCAGGACGACCACGTCCGGGTCCTCGTCGGCGATCCAGCCCCACTTGCGGGAGGCGAAGGTGGCCGCCTTGATGGTGCGCCCGTCGACCGGGGGCACGAGGAAGCCGCTGCCCTCGGGGAGCGCCGCGGCGTCGGAGCGGCGGTAGGCGAGGGTGATCAGGGCCATCGAGGCGTACTCGACGGCGGACAGCTCGGCCGCGGCGGCGGGCGCCTCGGCGCGCAGCAGCTCCGCGGCGGGCCCGGCCGGGACGGCGACGACGACCGCGCCGGCGTGCAGGACCCGGTCGCCGGCGACGATCCGCCAGCCGTCGGACGCGGTGCGCCGCAACTCGGTGACGGGCGCCCCGGTGAGGATCTCGCCGCCGCGCGCGCGGACCGACGCGGCGACCGCGGGCGGAAGGGTGCCGATGCCGCCCTCGATGCCCATGAACACGGGGCCGCTCGGGGGTGAGGTGGCCGTGCGGCCCTGGAGGGCGCGGACCGCCTCGGTGAGGGAGGTGTGGGTGCGGGCGGCCTCGAAGAGCTGGGGCACGGCCGAACGCAGGGAGATGCGGTAGGCGTCGCCCGCGTAGACACCGCCCAGGAGCGGCTCGACGAGGCGGTCGACGACCTCGCGGCCCAGGCGCGCGGCGACGTACTCCCCCACGGCCACGTCGTCGCCGACCTCGGTGCGGGGCAGGTCGGCGTCGCGCCCGATGCGGGCGAGGCCCTCCTCGGAGAGCACGCCGGACAGGGCGGCGGCGGTGCCGGGGACGCCCATGACGTGGCCCTTGGGCATGGGGCGCAGGGCTCCGCGGGTCCACAGGGAGGCCGTCGCGGTGGACGGCGGCTGGAGGCGGTCGGCGAGCCCGGCGGCGCGGGCCAGGCCGACGGCCTCGGGGCGGCGGGCCAGCATCGACTCGGCACCGAGGTCGACGCGTACGCCGGCGATCTCGCCGGGCAGCAGCTTGCCGCCGACACGGTCGGACGCCTCCAGGACGGTCACCCGCGCACCGCCCTCCAGGAGGCGGTGGGCGGCGGCCAGTCCGGCGATGCCGGCTCCGACGACGACGACGTGTCCGGGTCCCGTGTCCGGGGGGACGTCCCCCGCCGGAGTCTCGCTTGCGCTCATACCCCCAGCGTCTCAGACCCCACCGACACCGGGCCCGGGGGCCGTCGGCTGCGACACCGGGCGCGGGTGGCGCCGCCCCCGACACCGGGCTCACGGGTGCCGCGCCGGCCCCCGCGCGGCACCCGTGAGGCGCACCGGCACGCGCACGCGTCCGCCCCGCCCCGCGCCGCGCCGCTCACGGACCCGGGCCACCCGCCTTCGCCCGTCTTCGTTCCCGTCCCGTCGCCCGCGCCCCCGCCGGTTCCGGCGCTGTCGCGCAGCCCGCCCCACGCCGGTTCCCGCCCCCGAGCCGTCCCGTCGCCCGCCCCCGCCCGGCCCGGCATCCGCCCCGCGCGGCCTCGTCCCCGCGGACCGCGAGTCCGGACCGTGATCTCTTCGGAACCGTTCCGCGCCGTCCCGGGGGCGCCTTCGCGCGTCGTAGAGACATCAGTTGCCACGAACCCGGGGGGACCCACGATGCAGGCACGACGACAGGAGTCGAGACGACCGGCGGCCCGGAGGTCCGCTTCGCGCGCCCGTGCCCTGGCCGGTCTGCTGCTGGGCGCGGGGCTCGCCCTCGGCGGCTGCAGCGCCTCGGACTCCGGCTCCGACGCGGGCGGCAGGGCCGAGGCGGCGGCACCGCAGAAGGACGCGCAGGGGGCCGGATCACAGGCCGGCGGCCGGCCCGGTGCCGCCGGGACGGGTGCGAGCGCGCCGCCCGAACTCGCCCCGAACCACATCATCCGCACCGTCTCCCTGAGCGTGCAGGTCAAGGACACGCCGACGGCGCTCGCCGCGGCCCGCACCGCGACCGAGAACGCGGGCGGTTACGTCGGTGACGAGTCCACCACCCGTGACGCGGAGGGCCACGAGCGGACCCGGGTGACGCTGCGCGTGCCCGTGGAGCGTTACGAGGCCGTGCTCGACGAACTGGCGGGCGCCGGGAAGCTGCTCAGCCGGGAGGCGAAGGCCGAGGACGTCACCGACCAGGTGGTGGACGTGGACAGCCGCGTCGCGTCGCAGCGCGCCAGCGTGGCCCGCGTCCGGGAGCTGATGGACCGGGCGACGGAGCTGGACGACGTGGTGACCCTGGAGGGCGAGCTGAGCACCCGTCAGGCGGAGCTGGAGGCGCTGCTCGCCCGGCAGGCGTCCCTGAAGGACCGCACGAGCCTGGCCACCGTCACCCTCTCCCTGTCGGAGACCCCGGTGAAGCACGCCGGGGAGAAGGAGGACGAGGACCCCGGGTTCCTGGACGCGCTGGCCGGCGGCTGGGACGCCTTCGTGACGATGCTGCGCTGGCTGGCGGTGGTGCTCGGCGCGGTGCTGCCGTTCGCGGTCCTGGCGGCGCTCCTCGTGCTGCTGTGGCTGCGGGTCGTACGCCCCCGGCTGCCGCGCCGCCCGGAGGCACCGCGCGGCGACGAGACGGGGCGCGGGGCCGAAGGGGCCTGAAGGGCCGTGAGGGGTCCCGTCCACGTAGCGTGTGCGCATGGACATGAGCGCCGGGGGCGGGAAGAGAGAGCGGCTGGTCGTGATCGGCGGGGACGCCGCGGGGATGTCCGCGGCGTCCCAGGCGCGCCGGCTGAAGGGGCCGGACGAGCTGGAGATCGTGGCCTTCGAGCGCGGGCACTTCACCTCGTTCTCGGCGTGCGGCATCCCGTACTGGGTCGGCGGCGACGTGCCCGGCCGGGACGACCTGATCGCCCGCACGCCCGAGGAGCACCGCGCCCGGCACATCGACCTCAGGATGCGCACCGAGGTCACGGAGATCGACGTGGCCGGCGGGCGGGTACGCGCGCGTGACGTCGATTCCGGGGCCGAGTCCTGGACGTCGTACGACAAGCTGGTGATCGGTACCGGGGCACGGCCGGTCCGGCCGGAGCTGCCGGGCGTCGACGCGCCCGGCGTGCACGGGGTGCAGACGCTGGACGACGGGCAGGCGCTGCTCGACACGCTGGCCCGCACGCGTGGCCGCCGCGCGGTGGTCGTCGGCGCCGGGTACATCGGCGTGGAGATGGCCGAGGCGCTGATCAACCGGGGTTATGAGGTGACGGTCGTCAACCGCGGCCGGGAGCCGATGGCGACCCTGGACCCCGACATGGGCCGCATGGTGCGCACGGCCATGGAGGGCCTCGGCATCACCATGGTGAACGGTGCCGAGGTCACCGAGGTGCTGACCGGGGACGACGGCCGGGTCCGGGCGGTGGCGACCCGGGACGCCGAGTTCCCGGCGGACGTGGTGGTGCTCGGCATCGGCGTACGTCCCGAGACGGGACTCGCCCGGGCCGCGGGGCTGCCGCTCGGCTCGCACGGCGGGCTGCTGACCGACCGGGCGATGCGGGTGCGCGGCCACGGGAACATCTGGGCGGGCGGCGACTGCGTGGAGGTGCTCGACCTGGTCTCGGGCCAGGAGCGGCACATTCCGCTGGGCACGCACGCCAACAAGCACGGGCAGGTCATCGGCACCAACGCGGGCGGCGGTTACGCCACCTTCCCGGGCGTGGTCGGCACGGCGGTCAGCAAGGTGTGCGACCTGGAGATCGCGCGGACCGGCCTCAGGGAGAAGGACGCGCTGCGGGCGGGCCTGCGGTTCGTGACGGCGACCATCGAGTCCACCAGCCGCGCGGGCTACTACCCGAACGCCTCCCCCATGACGGTGAAGATGCTGGCCGAGCGCCGCACCGGGCGGCTGCTCGGCGTGCAGATCGTCGGCCGTGAGGGCGCGGGCAAACGGGTCGACGTCGCCGCCGTGGCCCTCACGGCCGGGATGACGGTCGAGCAGATGACCGCCCTGGACCTCGGTTACGCGCCGCCCTTCTCCCCCGTGTGGGACCCGGTGCTGGTGGCCGCCCGCAAGACGGTCCGGGCGGTGGAGCAGCAGGGCTGAGCGGGCGGCAGGACCGACGGGGGCGCCGGGGGCGCCGGGCCGGGGCTAGGCCGTCCCGTTGATGCGGTCGATGGCCTGCCGTGCCTGCTCGGCCGGGGGCCGGGCGGGCAGGGAGGACACCGGGGCCGGGCCGGTCGCCGGCACGGGGGCGCTCACCGCGGGCGGCTGCTCGCCGGCCGGCCGGGCGTGGGTCGCGGCCCGTGTGGTGCGCAGCCGGCGGCTCACCGCCTCGTCCAGCGTGACCGGCCGCTGCGTCTGCGCGGCCAGCCTCCCCGCCTCCTGACCGAGCCGGGCGACGTCCTCCCAGGGCAGCCGCAGCACGAGGGCGACCTCGGCCTCGCCGTCGGGCAGGGCGTGCAGGGCCGGAGCCGGTGTGACCCGTTCGTTCATCGCCTGTTCCTCACGTCGTCCCCGCGCCCCGCCTTCCCCGGACCACGGGCGGTTGAGAGGGCATACGTACACACGGACGGAGGCGTTCAACGGGCGAACCGGTTCACCGTCGGCCGGGCGGGCAGGAGTGACTCGTGGTCATTCCCGTCCATGATGTGAACCCGGCGCGCCGCACCCCGTGGGTGACGTACGCGCTGATCCTCGCGAACGTCCTGGTGTTCCTGTTCACCCCCGGCATGACCGGGTCGGTGACGGGCGACGGCAGCCTGGCGCAGATGTGCGACCAGCAGGCGTTCCTGGACCACTGGGCGGCCGTGCCGCAGGAGTTGCTCCAGCACCGGATGCCGCGCCTGGTGCCCACCGGCGCGGTGGGGATCGGCCCGCAGGGGCCCGGCTGCGTGGTCGCGCCGCCGGGCTACGACAAGTCGCCGGAGCTGAGCGTCCTGACGGCGATGTTCCTGCACGGCGGCTGGCTGCACCTGCTGGGCAACATGCTGTTCCTGTGGATCTTCGGCAACAACGTCGAGGACCGGATGGGCCACCTCCCCTTCCTGCTGTTCTACGGCGTCTGCGGCTACGCGGCGACGTACGGCTTCGCCCTTCTCAACGCGGACTCGGCCGCCCCGCTGATCGGCGCGTCGGGCGCGATCGCCGGGGTGCTAGGCGCCTATCTGGTGCTGTATCCGCGGGCCCGCGTGTGGGTCCTGGTGCCCTTCCTGATCTTCCTGCCGCTGCGGCTGCCGGCCTGGGTGGTGCTCGGCTTCTGGTTCGTCCTGCAGGCGGTCTACTCCTCCGGCGGCGCGGTCTCCCACGCGGGCACGGTGGCGTACGTGGCCCACGTCGTCGGCTTCGTCGTCGGCATGCTGATCGCCTGGCCGCTCAGGCGGGGCACGCCGCCCCCGCCCGAGCCGCGCGGGCTGCTGTTCGGCAGGCGGGCGCGTCCCGGGTGGTGAGCGGCCCTCAGGCGGGGGTCGCCCCGCCCTGTGCGACGGGGTCGGGGGCGGTCCAGCGGATGCGGGTGCTGCACAGCGCGACGGCGCCCGCCGACGCGGCCACGGCGCCCATGCCCCACGCCAGGTCGCTCGCGCCGGCGATGAAGCCGATGAGCGGCGGACCGGCCAGCAGTCCCGTGGTGCCCATGGCGGCGACCAGCGTCAGCGCGTCCGAGCCCTGCCGGGCGGCGGCGGCGTAGACGCAGGGGGTCACGGCGGCGATGCCCAGGCCCATGCAGGCGAAGCCCGCGAGCGCCGGTGCGACGCCGCCGCTGACCAGGGCGAGGGCGAGGCCGGTGCCGGCGACGGCGCTGCCGAGCAGGACGACCCGTCCGTCGCCCCAGCGGCTGCGCCAGCCGTCGGCGAAGAGGCGGGCGACGACCATCATCCCGGACACCACGGCGATGCCGAGCGGGGCGAGTTCCGCCGACGCCCTGGCGATGTCCTTGAGGTAGAGGGCGGACCAGTCGTTCATGGCGCCCTCGGCCACGGTGCCGAAGACCATGGCGCAGCACATCCACAGGGTCAGGCGGGAGGGGAGCGTCCAGCGGCGGCGGTCCGGCTTCGGCTCGGCGGGGGCCTGCGCGCCGGCCGGGGCGTCCTCGTCGAGCAGTCCGGTGCGCGCGGTGGCGCCCAGCGCGACGAGCAGGACGGCGGCGGCGGCGAAGTGCGCCGCGACCGATCCGGTGGCGGCGGTCATGCCGGAGGCGAGCAGCGCCGCGAGCAGGGAGCCCGCGCTGAAGACGGCGTGCAGCCTCGCCATCGTGTTGCGTTCGTGCCGTGCCTCCAGGGCCGCGCCCTGCGCGTTCATGGCCACGTTCAGGCAGCCCACGAGGACGCCGTCGGCGCACATCACCAGCAGGGCGACGGGGTAGTCGGGTGCCGCCGCCAGGGCGAGCAGCAGCAGGGCCAGGCCCAGCTGGGACAGCAGCGCGAGGCGGCGCGAGCCCATGCGGCGCATCAGCCAGGCGACCGCCGGGAAGGACACCGCGGCGCCGACCCCCGCGGCCATCAGGAGCACCCCGACCTCGGCCGCGCTCAGGTCCAGGTCGGTCTTGATGGCCGGGATGCGCGCGGCCCAGGTGGCGTACTGGAAGCCGAGGGACAGGAACAGCGCGGCGATCGCCAACTGGCCGCGCAGGAAGGGGTCGTGGAGACGGGACACGCGCAATCAGCTCACTTCGCGCAGGGTGGGTGCGGGCGGGAGGGGGGACGGGCGGGCGGCGGCGACCGGCCTGGACATGTAGACGGCGCCGCCGCCGTACGCGTCGACGGGCACCACCCCGGGCTCGGGCACGAATCCGCGTGCCGACCAGAACCGCTCGGTGCCGCCCACGGCGACCAGGGAGATCCGCCGGTCCCCGCGGGCCCGGGCGGTGCCGGTGAGGTGGTGCAGGAGGTGCCGGGCGAGCCCTCGGCGACGCAGGCCCGGGGCGACCACGATGTCGTGCAGGTGGAGGTTCCCGGGCGGGACGGCGTCCCCGGCCTCCTCCGTCCGCGTCAGGTCCGGGTAGCGGTGCGGCGGGTACGGCAGCGCGAGCACGTAGCCGGCCGTGCGGGCGCCGACGTCCACGACGAAGCAGGTGTCGGGCGACGCCGCCGCCCTGGACTGCAGCGCGGCCCGGCCCTCCGACAGGCCGAGGCCGCCGTAGGCGTCCCGCTCCAGCGTCACGACCGCGTCCCAGTCCCCGTCGGCGAGGGGGCGTACGCGCACGGTGTCAGTCATCCGCGACGGCCCCCTCCGGGCGGTCCGCGAAGGCGTGCGGGAGCGGGGCGAAGCCGTTGAAGCCCAGGGTCGTGTAGCTGGTCGCGTAGGCGCCGCAGGACAGCACCCAGACGGGGTCGCCCGAGGCCAGCGCCGCGGGCACCCGGACGAGCCCCGCCTCGTGGGAGTAGGCGTCGTCGCTGTCGCAGGTGGGTCCCGCCACCACGGCCGGGACGTGCGGGCCGTCGGGGTCGTGGCCCGGGAAGACCAGCGGGTACTGGAGGGCGTCCATCTCGTACAGGCCGTTGAACTTGCCGCAGCTCAGGTACAGCCAGTGCTGCCGTTCGCCGTTCGCGGCCCGGCGCTCGGCGAGGCGGGTGACGTGGGCGCGGATCGCGCCGTGGTCGGCGACCAGGTGCCGTCCGGGTTCGACGACGAAGTCCAGCGGGCCGCCGTGGATCCGGCGCAGGTCGTCCATGCCCTCCCGGATCACGGCGAAGATCTTGTCCAGCGGTGGGTCGAGGCGGGCGCCGCGCCGGTCGTGGTAGCCGAGGGCGGGCAGGCCGCCGCCGAGGTTGACGTGGTCGACGCGGATGCCGCGGCGGCCGAGGGCGCGCAGTACGCCGCCCAGGTCCTCGACGGCGCCGTGCCACGCCTCCCCGGTCATCTGCTGGGAGCCGACGTGCACGGACAGGCCCGCGGGCACGAGCCCGGCGTCCCGGGCCGCGGCCAGGACGCGGACGGCGTCGCCGGGCGGGCAGCCGAACTTGTTGCTCAGCCCCCACACCGCCCCCGCTCCGCCGGTCGCCACCCGGCAGAACACCCGGGCGCCCGGGGCGTGCCGGGCCAGGGCGGTCACGTCCTGGAGGCTGTCGGTGGCGAAGGTGCGCACGCCCAGCCGGTACGCCTCGGCGATGTTCCGGTCGGACTTGACGGTGTTGCCGTAGTGCACACGGCCGGCCGGCATCCCGGCCCGCAGCGCCTGCTCGACCTCACCGGGGCTCGCCGCGTCGGCCCCGGCTCCCCGGCGGGCCAGCGCGGTGAGGACCTCGTCGAGCGGGCAGGCCTTCATCGCGAACCGGACCTCGACGCCGGGCAGTTCGTGGCGCAGGGCGTCGAGGCGCCCCTCGATGCCGGCCAGGTCGTACACGATCCGGTCGCCGGGTGCGGCGGCGAGGGCGGCGGCCAGGGACGCGCCGGGGCCCGCGCCGCTCACCGTGCTCGCGGCGCTCACCGGAGCGCTCCCGCGGGCGCGGCGACGGGGGTGGCCCGGGCCGCGGCCACCATGGCCTCCCACGCCTCCGTGAGGAGGGCGAAGTCGGCCATGTCGTCGCGTGCCTCGTCGAGGAGGCGGGCGCGGCGGCCGGCCAGGTGGCCGGCGAACTCGGCGTACCTGCCGCCGAGCCGCCGGTAGGCGGTGTCGAGGGCGTCGAGCCTGCGGGTGTTCTCCGCGGTGTCGAGTCCGGTGCTCTCGCGGGCCAGGGCGGCGACGGCGTCGGAGCGGGCCCGGCCGTGCTCGTCGAGCAGCGTGCCGCCCGCCTCGGCCATGCGGTCGTAGACGTGGTGGAAGTAGAGCATCGACAGCAGGAACTTGACGAAACGGGTCTGGTAGGCGAGGAAGCCGGGTCCGGTCCTGCGTTCGCCGGTGTAGTAGTTGACGATGTTGCGGTTGTGCAGCACGCCGGGCAGCCCGGCGTCGTGCACGAGGTGGATGAGGAAGTAGTCGCTGCCGATGGTGTCCCGGGCGGGCGGCAGCGGCACGCGTTCGCTGACCGTCGGGCCGTGGAAGGCGATGTTGCACATGTCCACGCGCATCGGGTCGACCACCGTCAGCAGCGCGTGGTCGGACGTGAAGGGCTCGGTGCCGGCGCCGGTGAAGGACTCCTCGACCAGCTCCCGCTTCCGTTCGGCGGACCAGTGCTCGGGCGCCCACAGGGAGACGACGTCGCGGTAGACACCGGGGTCGGCGTCCCGTATCTGCGCGATGTCGACGGAGAGTTCCCCCACGAAGGAGCCGCCCACCATGGCGACGCGGCGTCCGAGCAGCGGCTCCGGGAGCCGCGACGCGGTGACGTGGGGCACGGCGTCGGCGGCGCGGGCCCCGAGGGAGGCCAGTTCGTGGTGGACGGGGAAGACCGTACGGCCGTCCACGCGCTGGTAGCGGCTGTCGGAGTCCCGGCGGTGGACCGATTCGCAGCCGAGCGCGGCCGCGATCAGGAAGGCGCGGTTGGTGCAGGCGCCGTAGGACAGGCCGCCGGGGAGCATCAGCTCCAGGAGCAGCCCGGGTTTGGCGTTGCCGGAGCGCGCGATCACCCGGGTGAGGAAGTCGCGCTGGGCGGCCTCGTCGAGGTGGTGCGCGGTGATCCGGGGGTGGTCCGGCAGCCGTCGCAACGCCCCGGCGTGGGCGGCGCGGTCCTCGGCCGGGCAGGAGTCGAGGACCAGCAGGTGGACATCGATGTCGAAGTGGTCGGCGGCGTAGGCGGCTTCCTCGCCCAGGGCCGTGATCGTGTCCGGGCAGGGCCGGTTGGTGGGCAGGGTCAGGCAGATACGGCGCATGCGGCGTCCCCGGTGGCCTCGTCGGTCGCCTCGTCCGTGTCGCCGCCGGTGCCGGCGTCCGTGTGCCAGGACTCCAGGCCCAGCAACCTGGCACCCAGCCCGGTCAGTTCGGCGGGGCCGTAGCGCTCGGACTCGGGCCGGCGGGCGTCACCGAGGAGGGTGGCGTTCCAGTCGGGGGTGGCGAGGGTGCGCCAGGAGTCGACCCGGGAGTCGCGCAGGGCGCGGTGGGTCTCCAGCGCGGGCATCATCGACAGGTACTGCACCGCGCGGACGCCCTCGCCGGAGACGTTGGGTGCGACGCCGTGGGCGAGCAGGCCGTTCCAGATGAGCAGGTCGCCGGCCTCCAGGTCGGGCCGCACGACGGGCATGTCCTCGCGGTCGATCGCGGGGCGGATGGGGTCGCGGTCGTCGGGCTGGAGGGCCTTCCAGCGGTCGAAGCGCCTGAACAGCTCGGGGCAGCACTGGAATCCGCCGTGGTCGGGCTTGGTGTCGTTGAGCGCGATGATGCCCTGCACGCGCTGCGGCAGGACGCCCTGGGAGGTGTCGACGTCCCAGTGCAGTTCGATGTCGAAGCCCCGGTCCGGCTTGTCGATCAGCGCGCGGTCGCGGTTGCCCACGTTGGGCGGGTTGAGGTTGAGCCGGTCCAGGGTGACCCACAGCTCCTCGCAGTCCCACACGTCGACGAAGGCGTCGTAGACGCGCTGCGTCTGGCGGCTGTCCCACAGGAGCTGGTGGTGGTACGCCTCGACGAAGCCGTAGATGTGCAGCTCCCGGTCGAGGTCGGAGCGGTACTCGCGGTCCTGGTACCAGGTCTCGGGGCGATCGGGGTCGAGCCCCTGGAACTCCCAGGCGAAGTCGAGCAGCCGGCGTGCGGAGCCGGCGGGTATCGCCTCCTTGACGACGACGTAGCCGTACGTCTGCCAGTGGGCGAAGTCCTCCTCGGACAGCACCCGCAGCGGACGCGTCTTGTCGAGGTCGCGCAACTGGGTGCGGGCCAGGTAGGTGTCGGCGTCCGCGCTGAAGTAGGGCCGGTCGCAGGGGGCTCGGTGGAGGTAGGAATCGGGCGTTGCCATGCGGTGCTCCAGATCCTCGCCGTCGCCCCGTGCGGGCAACGGCGGTGCGTGCGACGGTGGTCGGCCGTCGCACATGAGGTCGGTGGTGGCAGCGGGAGCCCGCTCGCGGCACGGGGCGGGAGCGGGCGGACGGGGCGGATCGGACGGGTGCTCCCCGGTCCGCGCCCCCGTCCGGAAAGGGTCGTCTCGTCCGGGGTGGTCGTCACGGAAGTCGTCGCCACGACGGCGGTCTGCGCAGTCCGGTCGCGGCTGGCGTCCGGCGCGGAAACTGGGGTCGCATGGGCCCCTCGCCGAACTTGCGCCTCACAATGGACTAGACCAAGGGAAGGTGTCAACACCCCCTCGGGGCTGCGGAGTTGTTACTTCCGAGTTCGGTTCCCGGCACCCTTGACACGTCTGGTTAACCTGAACGCGCACCCGCTTGGTCTATACCAAGACTCCATCCGAAAGGCGCGGCCGATGTCCTCCAGCAAGCACAGCAGCGCGTTGCGGCGGCTCGCGCTCTCCGTCCTGCAGCCGGGTTTCGTGGGCACCGAGGCTCCCGACTGGATCCTGCGCGACATCGGCGACGGGCTGTCCTCCGTCGTGCTGTTCTCCCGCAACATCGTCTCCCCCGAGCAGGTCGCCCGGCTGACCGCCCGACTCCGCGCCGAGAACCCCGACCTGATCGTCGCGATCGACGAGGAGGCGGGCGACGTCACCCGTATCGAGTCCGCCACCGGCTCCTCCCGCCCGGGCAACTTCGCCCTCGGCACCGTCGACGACGCGGAGCTGACCGGGGCCGTCGCCGCCGACCTCGGCCGGCAGTTGCGCGCCGCCGGGGTGAGCCTCGACTACGCGCCGAGCGCGGACGTCAACTCCAACCCGGACAACCCGATCATCGGCGTCCGCTCCTTCGGTGCGGACCCCGACGTGGTCTCCCGGCACACCACCGCGTGGATCCGCGGCCTCCAGTCGTCCGGCGTCGCCGCCTGCGCCAAGCACTTCCCCGGCCACGGGGACGTCGCCGTCGACTCCCACCACGACCTGCCCGCGTACACGGCGGGGCCGGACGAGATCGCCGCCCAGGCGCTGCCCCCGTTCCGGGCCGCCGTCGCCGCCGGGGTGCGCGCGGTGATGAGCGGCCACCTGCTGGTGCCCGCCTACGACCCCGACCTCCCGGCCACGCTGAGCCCGCGGATCCTCCAGGGCCTGCTCCGCGACGAGTTGGGCTTCGACGGCCTGATCGTGAGCGACGCCATCGAGATGGGAGCGGTCACCCGCCGGTACGGCATCGACGGCGCCACGGCGAAGGCCGTCGCCGCCGGGGTGGACGCCGTCTGCGTCGGCGGCGAGAGCGCCGAGGAGGCCACCGTCGCGCTGCTGGTCAAGGCGCTGGTCACCGCGGTGACGGGCGGGGAGCTGCCCGAGGAGCGGCTGGCCGATGCGGCGGCCCGGGTACGGGAGTTCGCCCGCTGGTCGGCCGGGCTGCGGGCGGCCGGGGCCGCCGGGGAGACCTCCGGGGACGGCATCGGGCACGTCGCCGCGCGCCGGGCCGTGCGCCTCACCGGGGCCGCGCGGGCGGCGCTCCCGCTGACGGCCGCGCCGCACGTGGTCGAGCTGGCCCCGGTGACCAACATGGCCATCGGCAAGGAGACCCCGTGGGGTGTGGCCGCCCCGCTGCGGGAGCGGCTGCCCGGCACGACCTCCGTGCGGGTGCGCGGGCAGGAGCTGGAGGAGGGGACGGTGGCACTGGAGAGCTGCGCCCTCGAACCGGCCGCGGGGCGCCCCCTGGTGATCGTCGCCCGCGACGCGGCCCGGCACGCCTGGATGAGCCGTGCCGTGACCGGTCTGACCGCCGCCCGCCCGGACGCGATCGTCGTGGAAATGGGCCTGCCGTGCACCACCGCGGCCGCACCGGCCCAGATCTTCACCCACGGCGCGAGCGCGGCTTCGGGCCTGGCCGCGGCGGAGGTCCTCACGGGGGCGGCCGTGGGCTGAACGGGCGACCGCCGGCCGCCGCGCCGGGCGCTCCGGGAGGGCGGGGCCCGCTGGTGGCCGGCCGCGCCGGATCACGCCTGCGGGCCGAGCCGGGACACCCACCGCCCGCCGCGCCGCGTCACGCCCCCAGCAGCCGCCGACCGCGCCCACGCGGCCGAGCCGGGGGGCGCCAGCCGTACCCCGTCGCGCCCGAGCGCGGAGCGGGGTGACCGACGCGGGGGGGCGTGGTCGCCCCGGGATGTCAGACGGGCGGACCCGGCTTCAGCGGGCGGTCCGGGTGTGGACGTACTCCACGAGGCGGGTCAGCGCGTCCGGGTCGGTGGTCGGCAGGACGCCGTGGCCGAGGTTGAAGACGTGGCCCTCCAGGTCCGCCGCCGCGTCCAGGATCTCGCGGGTCTTGGTCTCGACCGCCTCCCGGCCGGCGAAGAGGACGGCCGGGTCCAGGTTGCCCTGGAGCGCCTTGCCGGGGCCGACACGGCGGGCCGCCTCGTCCAGCGGGACGCGCCAGTCGACGCCGACGACGTCCGCCCCGGCCTCGCCGAGCAGACCCAGCAGTTCGCCGGTGCCGACGCCGAAGTGGATGCGCGGCACGCCGTACCCGGAGACGGCCTCGAAGACCTTGCGGGAGGCGGGCAGCACCGAGCGGCGGTAGTCCGCCGGGGACAGCGCGCCGACCCAGGAGTCGAAGAGCTGGACGGCGCTCGCGCCCGCCTCGATCTGCACCTTCAGGAAGGCGGCCGTGATGCCGGCGAGCCGGTCCAGGAGGTCGGCCCACAGCTGCGGGTCGCCGTACATGAGGGCCTTGGTGTGCTCGTGGTTGCGGGACGGGCCGCCCTCCACGAGGTAGCTGGCCAGCGTGAACGGCGCGCCCGCGAAGCCGATCAGCGGGGTGGCGCCCAGCTCGCGGGTGAGCAGGCCGAAGGCCTCGGTGACGTAGGTGACGTCCTCGGGGGTGAGGTCGCGCAGCCGCGCCAGGTCCGCGCGGGTGCGGATCGGCTCGGCGACGACCGGGCCGACGCCCGGCTTGATGTCGAGGTCGATGCCGATGGCCTTGAGCGGGACCACGATGTCGCTGAAGTAGATCGCCGCGTCCACGCGGTGGCGCCGCACCGGCTGGAGGGTGATCTCGGCGACCAGTTCCGGCCGCATGCAGGACTCGAGCATCGGGATGCCCTCGCGCACCTTCAGGTACTCCGGCAGCGAGCGCCCGGCCTGCCGCATGAACCACACGGGCGTGTGCGGCACCGGCTCACGCCTGCACGCCTTGAGGAACGCGGAGTCGTACGTGGCGGTCGGCTGCATGCCCACGGGGCTCTGGTTGGCACTCACACCGGCAAGTCTCGCATGCCCCCCGCACCGCACCGGACCTCGGGTGGGAAGGCTCCCGCACGCCCCGCAGGACCGCGCGTTCCGGACATCGCGCCCGCACGCGGGTGTCCCTCCCTGCGCCGGGCCGCCGTTCCGCTTAATGTTCCCCGCATGGCTGCGGCTCAGGGACGACTGTCGGACGGCGCTGGCGGAATGGACGACGCGAGGGGGACCGAGGAAGAGGCCCGGCACAAGGGGAGTCACGACGGAACCGGCGGAACCGGTGGGAGCACGGTACCGCCGGCCTTCACGGCCGCCGTGGAGGCGCTGCGCGCCGCGCGGCTGCGGCCGCAGATCGAGGTGGAGGCGACCCGCGCACCGCAGCGGCTCGCGCCCCACGCGTACGCGCTCGAGGCGGCGGTCGTCGACGGCGACGAGGACCTGGCGGACGGGCGGCTGGTGCTCCTGCACGACCCGGCCGGGCACGACGCCTGGCAAGGCACCTTCCGGCTGGTGACGCTGGTGCGGGCGGAGCTGGAACCGGAGATGGCGGCGGATCCGCTGCTGCCGGACGTGTGCTGGTCCTGGCTGACCGGCGCGCTCCAGGCGCGCGGGCTGACGTACGGCGAGCCCAGCGGCACGGTCACGCGTGCGAGTTCCCACTACTTCGGAGGGCTCTCGGCCCGCCCGTCCGCCTCGCAGATCGAGATCCGGGCGTCCTGGACCCCCCGCGAGGGCCTGGGCGGTGTGCCGGACACCGCGGCGCACCTCGCCTCGTGGTGCGACCTGCTGGCCCAGGTCGCGGGCCTGCCGCCGGCCGCGCCGGGCGATGCCTCGGTGGTGACGCTGCCTCAGCGGCGCGGTCCGCAGTCCCGCTGAGCGCACCAGCTCCCGTTCCTGTGTCCGGGCGTGGGATCCGCACGCCCGGAGGAGGTTCCGTCACTTTGTCGACACGGCCACTTTCGGGCTCGTATCGACAAAGTGTGAAACCGTTCGATCTTCGAATGATCGACAGCGTGTCCGAATTGCTCGGATTGTTACTCACCAGATCGTGATCATTCTCTAAAGGCGGACGCCTTCGGTGCCGAAGACGACTGTGACCTTGAAAGCACGGTTCGTCCCGGCTTCCCCCATGAGCCGGCCCCGTCCCCGCACCCCAGGAGGCCTGGTGTCCGTTCTCCTCGAGCAGCCTGCAAGCCTGGTCGCCTACCGCCCGAACAAGCCGACCGCCATGGTGGTCGTGGCCGACCCCCGCGTCCGTTCCACCGTCACCCGCCACCTGTGGGCGCTCGGTGTGCGCGACGTCATCGAGGCCTCGTCCGTCGCGGAGGCTCGTCCCCGCATCGGCAACCCCCGCGACATCTGCGTCGCCGACGTCCATCTCCCCGACGGCTCCGGCCTGACCCTGCTGTCGGAGACCCGCGCCGCGGGCTGGCCCAACGGGCTCGCCCTGTCCGCCGCCGACGACATCGGCGCCGTGCGCAACGCCCTGGCCGGCGGCGTGAAGGGCTACGTCGTCACCGGCACCCGCACCAACGTCGGGCTCCCCACCCGGCCGGGCGCCGCCCCCATCGGCGCCGCCGCCGCCCGTCTGCACCGCCGTCCCCCGGGCGCCCCGAGCCACCCGGGCGGCTACCGCGAGCTCTCCGGCCGTGAGGTCGAGGTGCTGCGGCTGGTGGCGGAGGGGCAGTCGAACAAGGCGATCGGCGTCTCGATGGGCCTGTCCGCCCTCACCGTCAAGAGCCACCTGGCCCGCATCGCCCGCAAGCTCGGCACGGGCGACCGCGCCGGGATGGTCGCGGTGGCCCTGCGCACGGGCATCATCCACTGACCGCCCGGCCGTTCCTCAGCCCGCCTTGTTCCCGCTCTCCCCTCCCCCTCCCTCATCTCCCCCACCGCTCCGGAATCGCCGCTCATGAAGCCGATGATTCACTGACCTGACTGGTTTACGACCCCCCGGCGCCCGCCGACGGAACGTTCCGTCGGCGGGCGCCGTCGATCCACCGATACCCTTGACAGGTGACCGACGCCCACGAAACCGCAGCAGACCGTCCACTGCGAACCACCGGAGGCGCCCCTCCGGACGACGCCGGATCTTCTGTGAGCCGGGCGCCGATCCCCTTGCTCGAACCCCGCGAGGGCATTCCGCCGGTGATCGCCGACGCGGACGCCCTCGCCGGGGTGACCGCCGCCTTCGCGGGCGGGAGCGGCCCCGTCGCCGTCGACGCCGAGCGCGCCTCCGGGTACCGCTACGGACAGCGCGCGTACCTGGTGCAACTGCGCCGCGAGGGCGCGGGGACGGCGCTGATCGACCCGGTGGCCTGCCCCGACCTCTCCGGTCTCGGCGCCGCGCTCGCCGACGCGGAGTGGGTGCTGCACGCCGCCACCCAGGACCTGCCGTGCCTGCGGGACATAGGGATGGTCCCCGCCCGCATCTTCGACACCGAGCTGGCCGGGCGGCTCGCCGGGTTCCCGCGCGTCGGTCTCGGCGCGATGGTGGAGAACGTCCTGGGTTTCGTCCTGGAGAAGGGCCACTCGGCCGTCGACTGGTCCACGCGCCCGCTGCCCGAGCCGTGGCTGCGCTACGCCGCGCTCGACGTCGAGCTGCTGGTCGACCTGCGGGACGCCCTGGAGAAGGAGCTGGACCGCCAGGGCAAGCTGGAGTGGGCCCGTCAGGAGTTCGACGCGATCGCGTCGGCCCCGCCGGCCGAGCCGCGCAAGGACCCGTGGCGCCGTACGTCCGGCATGCACAAGGTGCGCCGGCGCCGCCAGCTCGCCGTGGTGCGGGAGCTGTGGCAGGCGCGGGACCGGATCGCGCAGCGCCGGGACGTCTCCCCCGGCAAGGTGCTCGGGGACGCGGCCATCGTCGAGGCCGCGCTCGCCCTGCCGCCCAACGCGCACGCGCTGGCCGCGCTGAACGGCTTCGGGCGGGTGAACCGCCGGCAACTGGAGCAGTGGCAGATGTCGGTCGACCGGGCCAGGGCGCTGTCCGAGTCCCAGTTGCCGCAGCCCGGCCAGCCGGTGACCGGCCCCCCGCCGCCGCGGGCCTGGGCCGACAAGGACCCGGCCGCCGCGGCCCGGCTGACCGCGGCACGCGCGGGGGTGACGGCGCTGGCGGAGCGGCTGAACATGCCCCAGGAGAACCTGATCACGCCGGACACCGTGCGCCGGGTCTGCTGGCAGCCGCCCGAGACGGTCGACGCCGAGTCCGTGAGCGCGGCCCTCGCCGGGCACGGGGCCCGCCCCTGGCAGGTGGAGCAGGTGACACCGGTCCTGGTCGCCGCGCTGAGCGGCGAGGGGGCGTAGGCGGCGCGACGGCGGTTTCCGGCCGGAATCCGAGGTGGATGCCCGGCCGGGCGGTGCTCCGGTGGTGTGACGGGCGGTGTGACCTTCGCCGCTCCGGCCGGGGGGACTGGGCAGCTACGTTACTCATAAGTAGCATGGGGCTGAGCGCGCGCTCAGTGCATGCGTGCCGCAGCAGTGCCATCCCGCACCCTGGAGGAGAGCCATCGTGCCTCGTACCGTCAGGGACGTCGTCTTCGTCGACGGCGTCCGCACCCCGTTCGGCAAGGCGGGCCCGAAGGGCATCTACCACGAGACCCGCGCCGACGACCTGGTCGTGAAGGCGATCCGGGAGCTGCTGCGCCGCAACCCCGGTCTCGACCCCAAGAAGATCGACGAGGTCGCCGTCGCCGCGACCACGCAGATCGGCGACCAGGGCCTGACCATCGGCCGCACCGCCGGCATCCTGGCGGGCCTGCCCACCTCGGTCCCGGGCTACTCCATCGACCGCATGTGCGCGGGCGCCCTGACCGCCGTCACCACGGTGGCCGGATCGGTCGCCTTCGGCGCGTACGACGTCGCCGTCGCGGGCGGTGTCGAGCACATGGGCCGCCACCCGATGGGCGAGGGCGTCGACCCGAACCCGCGGTTCGTCAGCGAGAAGCTGGTCGACGAGTCCGCGCTGTTCATGGGCATGACCGCCGAGAACCTGCACGACCGCTACCCGAGCATCACCAAGCGGCGCGCCGACGAGTACGCCGTGCGCTCGCAGGAGAAGGCCGCCAAGGCCTACGCGAACGGCCAGATCCAGGCCGACCTGGTGCCGGTCTCGGTGCGCCGGACCAACGAAGAGGCGGGCGAGACGGGCTGGGGCCTGGTCACCGCCGACGAGCCGATGCGCCCGGGCACCACGCTGGAGAACCTGGCGGGCCTGAAGACTCCGTTCCGCGTGCACGGCCGGGTCACCGCCGGCAACGCGGCCGGTCTGAACGACGGCGCGACCGCGTCGATCATCGCGAGCGAGGACTTCGCCCGCGAGAACGGCCTGCCGGTCAAGATGCGGCTGGTCTCCTACGCCTTCGCGGGCGTCGAGCCCGAGGTCATGGGCTACGGCCCGATCCCGGCCACGGAGAAGGCCCTGGCCCAGGCCGGTCTGTCGATCTCCGACATCGGCCTGTTCGAGATCAACGAGGCCTTCGCCGTCCAGGTCCTCGCGTTCCTGGAGCACTACGGCATCGCCGACGACGACGCCCGCGTCAACCAGTACGGCGGCGCCATCGCCTTCGGCCACCCGCTGGCCTCCTCCGGCGTGCGGCTGATGACGCAGCTCGCCCGCCAGTTCGAGGAGCAGCCGGAGGTCCGCTACGGCCTGACGACCATGTGCGTCGGCTTCGGCATGGGCGCGACGGTCATCTGGGAGAACCCGCACTTCGAGGGGGACAAGTGAGCACCACCGCAGAGCTGCTGAAGGGTGCGGCCGAGCTGTTCCCGGGCGAGGTCGTCACGCAGGCGCACGTACGCCACTTCGACCTGCCCCTGGGCGCGGGCCGGTTCGCGCTGATCACCCTGGACAACGGCCACGACCACACCAAGCCGACCACGCTCGGCCCGCAGTCGCTGGCGAACATCGACGCCGCGATCGACCAGGTCGAGAAGGAGGCCGCGGACGGCGACATCGTCGGCGTCGGCGTCACCGGCAAGCCGTTCATCTTCGCGGTCGGCGCCGACCTCAAGGGCGTCGAGCTGCTGAAGCGGCACGAGGACGCGCTGGCCATCGGCAAGGGCGGCCACGACGTCTTCAAGCGGCTGGCGCACCTGGCCGTGCCGACCTTCGCGTACTACAACGGCGCGGCGATGGGCGGCGGCGTGGAGATCGGCCTGCACTGCGCGTACCGCACGGTGTCGGCGGCGCTCCCCGCCTTCTCGCTCCCCGAGGTCTTCCTCGGCCTGGTCCCCGGCTGGGGCGGCTGCACGCTGCTGCCGAACCTGATCGGCGCCGACAAGGCCGTCTCGGTCATCATCGAGAACAGCCTCAACCAGAACAGGCAGCTCAAGGGCAAGCAGGTCTTCGAACTCGGCATCGCGGACGCGATCTTCGAGGGCGCCGACTTCCTGGAGCAGTCGCTGATCTGGACGGCGTCCGTCCTCAAGGGCGAGATCGTCGTCGAGCGTCCCGTGGTCGACCGCGGCGAGGCCTGGGACCAGGCCGTCGCCAAGGGCCGCTTCCTCGCCGACGGCAAGGTGCACGGCGCCGCCCCGGCCGCCTACCGCGCGCTGGACATCATCGCCGCCGCCAAGAACGGCGACCTCCAGCAGGGTTACGACGCCGAGGACCAGGCCCTCGCCGACCTGATCATGGGCGGCGAACTCCGCTCCGGCATCTACGCCTTCAACCTGGTCCAGAAGCGCGGCAAGCGCCCCGCGGGCGCCCCGGACAAGTCGCTGGCCCGCCCGGTCAGCAAGGTGGGCGTGGTCGGCGCCGGCCTGATGGCGAGCCAGCTCGCGCTGCTCTTCCTGCGCCGCCTGGAGGTGCCGGTCGTCCTGACCGACATCGACCAGGAGCGCGTCGACAAGGGCGTGGGCTACGTCCACGCCGAGATCGACAAGCTGCTCGGCAAGGGCCGCGTCAACCAGGACAAGGCCAACCGCCTCAAGGCCCTGGTGACCGGCGTCCTGGACAAGGCCGAGGGCTTCGCGGACGCCGACTTCGTCATCGAGGCCGTCTTCGAGGAGATGGGCGTCAAGCAGAAGGTCTTCGCGGAGGTCGAGGCGGTCGCCCCGGCGCACGCGATCCTCGCGACGAACACCTCCTCCCTCTCCGTCTCGGAGATGGCGTCGAAGCTGAAGCACCCCGAGCGGGTCGTCGGCTTCCACTTCTTCAACCCGGTCGCGGTCCTCCCCCTGCTGGAGATCGTCCGCGGCGAGCAGACCGACGAGGCCTCGCTGGCCACGGCGTTCGGCGTCGCCAAGAAGCTGAAGAAGACCGCGGTCCTGGTCAAGGACGCCCCGGCGTTCGTCGTGAACCGCATCCTGACCCGCTTCATGGGCGAGATCCAGAACGTCATCGACGAGGGCACCCCGGTGCCGGTGGCGGAGAAGGCGGTGGAGCCCCTCGGCCTGCCGATGTCCCCGCTGGTCCTCCTCGAACTGGTCGGCCCGGCCATCGGCCTGCACGTCTCGGAGACCCTCAACCGGGCCTTCCCCGAGCGCTTCACGGTCTCCCCGAACCTGAAGGCGGTCGTCGAGGCGGGCAAGCGCGGCTTCTACGTCTACGACAGCGGCAAGCCCGAACTGGACCCGGAGGTCGCCGCCCTCCTCAAGCAGGGCGACACCGTCCTGACCGAGGAGCAGGTCCGCGACCGCGTCCTGGACGCGGTGGCCCAGGAGATCGGCCTGATGCTCGACGAGGGCGTCGTCGCCGAGGCCCAGGACATCGACCTCTGCCTGATCACCGGCGCCGGCTGGCCCTTCCACCTGGGCGGCATCACGCCGTACCTGGACCGCGAGGGCGTCTCGGAGCGCGTGAACGGCAAGCCGTTCCTGGAGGCGGGGGTGGCGTCGGTCCCGGCGTAGTCCCCGTAGTCCGGTGAAGGGCCCCCGCCGTCCGGCGGGGGCCCTTCGCGTGTCTCGGCCGGGTCAGTAGCCGTACGGCGTCGCGCCCGCGGGGGCGTGGACCACGGCGAAGGGGACCTGCGTGGCGGGTGACTCGTTCCCCACGGCGTCCACCGCGAACACCTCCACCGCGTGCCGGCCCTCCTGCCACGGCCAGCCCGGGTCCCAGGCCCAGCGTCCGTCGGCCGCGACGGGCGTCCCGCCGAGCAGCGTGCCGCCCGCCCGGAACCCCACCTGCGCGGCGCCCCGGGCCAGGCCGGTGAAGCGCACCGCCGGGGTCGCCATCTGTTCGTACGCCACCGGGGAGTGGACCATCGGCGCGGGCAGCCCCCCGAGCGGGGAGCCCGCGTCGACCGGCGCCGCGCCCGGCGCCGCAGCCCCGCCCGCCCCGGGGGCCGCGTCGGCGGCGAGGGCGGTGAACGGGACGACGGTCCCCTTGGTCTTGCGTCCCTCCGGGTCCCACGCGACGGCCTTCACCAGGTGCTTGCCCTTGCTCCACGGCTTGTCCCGCTGCCAGGACCAGGTGCCGTCCGCGGCCACGGCCGGCGACCCCAGGAACTTCCCGTGCTCCCACAGGCTCACCCGTACGGCGCCGGGTGCGGACCCGGTGAAGTACACGCCGTTCACCGGCACCTCGGAGTCCGCCACCGGGTGGGTCACCACCGGCATGGCGATGGAGCTGGGCCTCTCCGTCGAGGTGGCGGCCAGGTACGTCTTGATGGCCGAGGTGTCCCGCTGCGGCTCCTCGTAGCCGTTGCGCACCATGCCCAGCCGCGGGGGCAGTCCGTCGGCGAGCATGTTGATGAGTCCCATGAGGAAGGGGACGTTGCGCCGGGTGACGTCCGAGTGGCGGGTGATGTGCGGGGATTCGCTGTAGATGAAGTTGAAGTTGTCGTATCCCTGGAAGAGTCCGAGGAACGGCTCCACCTGTTCCTTGTACTGCTCGTCCTGCGGCGAGGAGAGCAGGTAGATGTTGGCCTGCCGGCCGACGCCCGAGCGCACCAGGTCGGGCAGGAGCGCGTCGACCGTCCTGACGTTCTCCTCCGGCACCCCCTCTCCCAGCATGAACCGGGCGACCTTGGGGTGCACGGTCTTCACGTAGGTGCCGATCAGGAACTGCGGGACGATGGAGACGATGTTGCCGAAGCCGTAGCGCAGGCCGAAGTAGAGTGCCGCGCTGCCGCCCTTGGAGCCGCCCCACAGCGTCACGCGGTCCGGGGTCAGTTCCAGTGCGTTCATCACCTTGGAGATGACACCGATCACGGACTGCTCCAGGGAGAAGTCCATCCCCTCGCACAGGTAGTAGCTGCGCATGCCGCGGAACCGGTCGCGGATCCAGAGGATGTTGGCCCGCACCGGGTTGAGGACGCCGTTCGACCAGCCGTAGTCGTCGGGCACCCCGAAGTTGGAGAACACGACGACGAGATGGCGGTTCCCGCCCTTCCCGTGGGTGAACCGGTACTCGACGGGATACGCGCCCGAGGTGTCGGTCCCGCTGAGCAGCTCGCGCGCTTTCGACGGTGCGTTCGGCATGTGTGGCTTCCAGTCGTGAGGTGTTCGTCGTAAGGGGCCGTCGGTTCAGTACCGCGGCGGGAGGTGACCGGCGGGCACGAGGGTGCCGGCGACGGTGAAGCCGGCCGGGCCGGGCGCGGACTGCGCACCGTGCGCGTCCACCGCGACGACCTCCACCAGGTGCGGCCCCTCCGGCCAGGCCCAGCCCGGGTCCCAGCTCCAGAGCCCGTCCGGCGCGACCGCCACCGCGCCCAGGAAGACGCCGTTCTCCTGGAAGCCCACCTGCACCGCGCCCGGGGCGGTGCCGTGGAAGACGAAGGACGCGCCCACCTGCTGCTGCGGCGCGGGCACGGAGACGACGGGCGGGGCGGGCACGGCCGGGGCGGGCACGGCTGGGGCGGCGCCGGTCGCGGGCGCGGTCACCACCGTGAAGGGCACCTCGACCCGGCTGGAGTGGAAGCCCGCCGGGTCCACCGCGAAGACCTTGACCACGTGCTTGCCCGTCGCCCACGGCTTGGCCGACTGCCAGGACCAGGTGCCGTCGGCCGCCACGTCCGGCGAGGCCACGAACTTGCCGTTCTTCCACATGCTCACCCGGACCGCTCCCGGGGCCAGCCCCTCGAAGCGGACGCCGGTGTCGGCGAGTTCGCCGTTGTAGGCGGGCGCGGTGACCACCGGGGGCGCGAACGCGTCGGTGTCCTGCACCTTCGAGGTGGCCGAGAGGTAGGCGGTGATGTCCGACTGGTCGCGGTCGAACTCCTCGGCCGCGTGCCGCACGAAGCCGAGGCGCGGGGCGTAGCCGTCGGCCAGCAGGTTCAGCAGACCCACCAGCGCCGGGACGTTGCGCCGCGTCACCGTGGCGTGGCCGGTGATCGTCGGGGACTCGCTGTACAGGAAGTTGAAGTTCTCGTAGCCCTGGAACATCCCGAGGAACGGCTCCACCTGCACGGTGTAGTGCTCGTCCTGCGGCGAGGAGAGCACGTAGATGTTGGCCCCGGGGTTGGCACCGGCGCGCACCAGGTCGGGCAGGAGGGCGTCCAGGACGCGGGCGTTGTGCGGCGCCTGCGGTCCCTCGCCGAGCATGTAGGCGGAGACCTTCGGATGCCGCTTCTCCAGGGCGTCGCCGACGAGGAACTGCGGGACGATCGCCACGATGTTCCGGTAGCCGTACCGCAGCCCGAAGTAGAGTGCGGCGCTGCCGCCCTTGGAGCCGCCCCACAGCGTGACCTGGTCCGGCGTGAGCCCGAGCGACCGCGTCACGTTCGAGATGAGCGTCTGGACCGAGTCGGCCAGGCCGAAGTCCATGTTCCGGCAGAGGTAGTAGGCGTTCGAGCCGTCGAAGCGGTCGCGGATCCACAGGATGTTGGCGCGCACGTTGTCGAAGACCCCGTTGGACCAGCCGTAGTCCTCGGGTGCCGAGAAGTTGGCGAACACCACGACGAGGTGGCGGTTGCCGCTCTTGGCGTGCGAGAACCGGTACTCGACCGGGAACGCCCCCGACGCCTCGATCCCGTTGAACACCTTCCGGCCGCTCGTGGGTGCTTTCGCCATGTACGGAACTCCACTCTCAGGGGCAGATCGTCGGATTGGCTCCGAATCATCTGATCGGACATGATGTCGGGATGCCTCCCGCGGCTTCCCCGCCCACACCCCGCCGTCGCCCCCGCCCCGGGCTGCCCGCCCTGGTCGCGGTGCTCGTGGTGTCGGGCGTCCTCGCCGTGCTGCTGAGCCCGGCCGTCACGCACAGCGCGCGGCTGCGCCACTCCGCGAGCACCCTGACGGTGGCCACCTGGAACATGTGCGGCGTCCGGCAGTGGGGTTGCGCGGACACCGGCGGGGCCGCGGCGAAACGGCGGGCGGTGGAACGGCTCGTGCGGGCCGGGGCCGATGTCGTGCTGCTCCAGGAGGCCTGCGCCACGCACGCCGAGTCGGTGCGCGCCGCGCTCGGCGGCTCCTGGCGGCTGGCCTTCCGTCCCTACACCTGGCGCACCGGCGCCGGGAACGAGGGGAGGGTCCACTGCGAGGGGCGGGGCCTGGGCACGGCGGGCATCGCGATCCTCTCGGACCGCCCACTGTCCTCCGTACGGCAGGTCCCCTCGCGTCAGCCGGTGGCCGGAGTGCGGCGCGGCATCCTGTGCGCGGACGTCGGGGCCGTCGGCGTCCGGGTGTGCAACGCCCATCTCAGCCTGCCCGGCTCCGACCGCGCGCACCCCGGCCGGGAGTACCGGGACGCCCAGTTGACGGCGTTGGTCGCGGCGGTGCCGGGGCGGCGCGTCGTGTTCGGCGGCGACTTCAACCTGAACCCGCCGGGCGCGCGCAATCCCTCTTCCCGGGTGTGGCCGTCCGTCGTCTACGACGTGTACCGGGAGTGCGACCAGAGCGGCGCCGCGGACCGGTCGGCCCGGCCGACGCACGTGTCCGGTCACAAACTCGACTACCTGTTCACCGGGTTGCCCGTCTCCGCGTGCACGCTGCGCGACACCGGGGTCTCCGACCACCGGGCGCTGCTGATGCGGGTGGCCGTCCGCTGAGGCGACGCGGGACGGGCGTCCGGCCTCCGCCCCAAGGGCGTGGTGCGGGCCGGGCGCCGGACGCGCGGACGACGGCGTGGTCATGGGGTGCAGGCCGGCTGCTCGGTCCTCGCCGGCCCGCTCCACGCGCCGGCGGTGTGCTCCGCGCCGGGCGGTGCGGGAAGCGCGGCCGGCGTGTTCACGGCCTGGGCGGGAGCGGTCTGCGCGGGCACCGGCCGGCGCGGCGTGGAGAACCAGCTGCTCGTCCGTCCCCGCACCGGGGTCATGGGGCGTCCCGACTGCCGGGTGCCGACGGTGCCGACGGCCGGCGCGAGGGCCTGCCCGGGCGCGAGGTCCCCGCCCGCCACGAGCATCCGGTCGGCCAGGCGCGCGGAGGCGTGGCCGTCGTCCAGGTCGCAGAACTCCCGCTGGAACCAGCGGTACCGCTCGGCGTAGGCCTCCTGGACGCGGTCGATCTGCTCCACCGCCGACACCAGGACCTCGGAGGTGTCCAGCAGGGGGCCCGGGGCGCTGCCGGCGAAGTCGAAGTAGAAGCCGCGCAGGGTGTCCCGGTAGTGCTCCAGGTCGTAGGTGAAGAAGAGGATGGGGCGGCCGGTGTTGACGAAGTCGAACATGAGGGACGAGTAGTCCGTGATCATGATGTCGGTGATCAGGGAGAGGTCGGCCATGTCCGGGTAGTCGGAGACGTCGAAGACGAAGCCGTCGCCCGCGCCCGGCACCGGGTCGACGACGTTGGGGTGGCGGCGGACCAGCAGGACGTGCTCCTCGCCGAGCCTGGCGCGGGCGTCGGCGAGGTCGATGCGGAAGTCGAGCTTGTACTTGCCGGGCGCGTAGTACTGGTCGTCGCGCCACGTGGGGGCGTACATGACGACCCGCTTGCCCTCGGGCAGGCCGATCCGGGCCCGGATCTCGCGCTCGCGCTGCTCGGTGCCGGGCAGCCGCAGGATGTCGTTGCGCGGGTAGCCCGACTCCACCATCTCGCCGGGGAAGCCGAAGGCGCGCTGGAGGATGGGGGTGGAGAAGCTGTTGGGCGACACCAGCATGTCCCAGTTCTGCACCTCCTTGTCGACCCGCTCCAGGTAGCGCTGGTCGGCGAAGTGGATCGACTCGATGTCGTGGCCGATCTTCTTCAGCGGGGTGCCGTGCCAGGTCTGGACGACGATCTGGCCCTCCCGCTTCTGGAACCAGTCCGGGAGGTGGTTGTTGGCGACGACGTACCTGCTGGTGGCGAGGGCCTCGTACCATTCGGGCGACCACATGCGGATGGGGATCGCCGTGTCCGGCACGTCCACCTGGTCGTCCCGCACCACCCACAGGTGCTCGAGGTCGGTGCCGCGCCGCAGCAGCTCCTCGTGCAGGGCCCGGGGGCTGTCCGAGTACTGGGTGCCCTTGAAGGCGTCGAAGAGGACGGCGGGGCGCACCCGCTGCCGGCGGGCCGCCGGGTACGCCTTGGTGCGCAGCAGCTTCTGCCGGTAGGGACCGCGGGCGTGGTCGGGCATGGCCGAGTGGACCAGCAGGGAGAGCCGGTCGTACGCCTCGGCCTGGAGTTCGTAGCGGCGCTCGTTCTCCTCGTACTCCTCGGGGAAGGCGGGGACGAGGTCCTGCTCGATCTTGACCATGAGGTCTTCGAGGCGGTCCTCCCTGGCCACGGACGACAGGTCCTGGCGGCGCAGGAAGAAGTCCCAGCGGCCGGCCGCGAGCGGGATGTCCCCGGCCAGGGTCCGCATGGCGGCCGGGGAGAAGAGGCAGCGGAACTCGTTGCCGTGCCACTCGATCGGGATCTCGCGTTCCGCGCCGTGCGCCCGGGAGCGGACCACCAGGTGCGCGTCCCGGTACTCCTGCGCCGACAGGCGGTCGGCGGCCAGGTACTGGCCGTGGATCTCCAGCATCCCGTCGGCACGCCAGGTGAACGCCGTCGCCGTGGGCAGGGTGGCCCGTTCGAAGAGCACCAGGTAGCCCGAGCCGTTGCGGTGGACCACGACCTCGCGGTCGCCCTCCCGGGTCTGCAGCCCGTCGGGCATGCGGTAGTGGCCGTCCGGCGTGTCCTCGGCCATGACCGGGTAGATGGTCATCTTGCGGCCCTCCACGTGGAGGGTCGTCTTCCAGCCGTTGCTGCCCATGCTCCAGGACTGCGGGACGTCCGCGTCGGCGTCGGCGTCGGCCCGGAAGGAGGGCACCAGCGAGCGCAGCGGAAGCCGGGCCGCGAAGGTGCACCAGCCGTCGCCGCCCGCGGTGAAGTAGACCTTGCCGTCGTGCTGCCCCGAGCCGCTCAGGCTGGTGACGCGCAGCTTGCCCCACTCGGGCACGCGCGGGCCGAGGTACACGCCGCGCAGCTCCAGTTGGTCGCCGACGACGCGGTGCGCGGTGATCCGGCAGCGCACGACCTCGACCCGGAGCTTCAGCTTGCCCTGGAGGAAGAGCGGGAGGATGCGGGTGTTCTTGTCGACGTAGCGGTACGGGGGGTTGGCCGCGGTCCCGGCCCCGCCGCGGTCGATGCCCCGGTACCGGAACAGCCCGCGGCTGAGGACACCGGTGGCCACGTCCCAGGTCCCCTCGACCCACTGCCCCTTGCGCTTGAGACGGGTCGTGTCGATCCGGGCCTCGAAGCCGGCCCAGTCGTAGCAGTAACGATTCTGGTTGGAGTGTTCGGTGGCCTGGGGCGCGTAGGTGGTCTTGGCCGTGGTGATCACCATGCGCCCCTGCTTCTTGTTCCGCAGGGCGATCGCCTTCACCGACATGTGCCGCTTGTGCACGTTGATGAAGCGCACGTACGCGGTCCCCGTCAGGGTCAGCAGGTGGCCGTTGGTGCTCCAGCGGGCGCCGCCGAGCGTGCCGTGCAGGGAGAGTTCCTTGTCGAGCCGGAACGCCTTCTTGTCGAGCCCGACGCCGCGGTCGCCGAGGTAGGGGTACTTCAGGTAGCGGTGGAACCGGCGCTGCACGGGCATCGGGCCGCCGCGGCGCTCGAACTCGATGACCTCCAGGAGCTCGGCCAGCCGCCACTCGCGCACCAGGAGCCACTTGACCCGGGCGTCGGCGGGCAGTTCGTCGATGATGGTGAGGTCGGCCTCGTCGAGGAACTCGTTGGCCCACTGCATGAACGACTGGCGGTACTCGTCGTCCGCGTCCGGCAGCACCTTGAGGTGCAGCATCAGGTCGGACTTCAGGCAGGCCATGTCGTACTTGCGCTTGCTCTCCTCGTACTGGCGCGAGCGCCGGTCCGCGAGGAAGCGGCTGACCGACTGCACCGCCGCTACCCGGTCGCGCAGGTTGGACAGTTCGGTGTGGCGCTGGGTGATGGACGGCGCGGCCCCGCCTTCGCGCCGGCGCCAGAAGTAGACGATGTCGGTGATCACGTCGACCTTGGCGGCCCGGAAGTGGGCGTACATGTTGACCCAGGAGTCCTCGTACATGACGCCCTCGGGGAACGCGATGTAGTGGTGGTCCCAGAAGGACCGCCGGAACATCTTGTTCCAGACCGTCCGGTCGTAGATCAGCGCCTCGAACCTGGTGATGTGGGTGCCGCGCCGGTTCTTCTGCATCGGGCCCTTGTGCAGCGGTGACTGCCACTTCTTCGTGGAGTTCATCATCTGCACGTTGCCCGACACGAAGTCCGAGTCGGACCCCTCCAGGGTGCGCACCAGCAGGCCGTAGGCGTACTCGGGGATGACGTCGTCGCCGTCCACGAAGGCGAGGAACTCGCCCTGGGGGTGCATGGCCCGCAGCCCCGTGTTGCGCGCGTGCCCGGGGCCGTGCGGCTCCTGGCGGATCAGGCGGAACCGCGGGTCGGCCGCGCAGAAGTCGGCGGCGATGCGTGACGAGCCGTCGGTGGAGCCGTCGTCGACGAGGATCACCTCGAAGTCGCGGAAGGACTGCCGTGCGATCGACTCCAGGCACTCGGCCAGGTAGGTCTCGACGTCCTGAAAGGGCACGACAATACTCAGACGCGGATGTTCCACCAACTCGTACTCCTACCAAGACATTTCGCCCAGCGGGCTGCTATCAGTCCGCACTGGACGTCCCCACCCCTGACCGGTGTCGGCTCGCGGCCCCCTCAACCGCCTCATGCGTCACCGGGAACACCCCGGACGGCCGGAAAGCCCCCCTTCACAGCCGTCACAGGTTCGCCATATCTTATGTCACTCTTATGGGCGGTCAAGACCAGTTAATGTGGCGTACATCGCTGTTACCCGCTATGGTTCCCCGCTCGTCAAATCCCTGCGTGTGGGTGCATATAGAGTTCTCGCACTGACACGACCGCACAGCGGGCCGGCCTCCCCCCACCCGGGCCCTGCGACTCCGTCTCCGCGGAGCCCGTGAGGAGAGGAACCGAACACCATGTCGCACAGCGCCACGACGGAGCCCCGGCGTGCCCGCCGGGCCGCGCCGGACGGCGGCCGCCGCACCCCACGCCGCCGCAGACGCTGGGGCCGGATCGTCCTCCTGTCCCTGGTGGTGCTGCTGCTCGCCGTCGGCGGCACCGGCTACTGGCTCTACAGCAGCCTGAACGGCAACATCGACGGGGTGGACCTCGACAAGGCCCTCGGCGACGACCGCCCCGAGAAGCTGCCGACGTCGGGACAGAACCTCCTGGTCCTGGGCTCGGACTCGCGGGCCGGGGACAACGCCTCGCTCGGCACCGGCAAGGTCGCCGGGGCGCGTTCGGACACCGCCCTGGTGGTGCACATACCCGAGGGTCGCAAGGAGGCCGTCGCGATCAGCATCCCGCGCGACACCCTCGTCATCCGCCCGCAGTGCACCACGTCCGACGGGTCCGACCTGCCGCAGGCGGAGCGGGTGATGTTCAACTCCGTGTACTCGCAGGCCGGGCCCGCCTGTGTGGTCAAGACGGTCGAGAAGATGTCCGGCATCCGCATGGACCACTACATGGAGATCGACTTCGCCGGCTTCAAGGGACTGGTCGACGCCATCGGCGGAGTGCCCGTCACCATCGACGAGCCCATCAAGGACAGCTCCAGCGGTCTCGACCTGAGCGCCGGCACCCACACCCTGGACGGCACCCAGTCCCTGGCCTTCGTGCGGACCCGGCACGGGGTGGGCGACGGCAGCGACCTCGGCCGTATCGGACTGCAGCAGCAGTTTCTGATGGCGCTGTTGAGCGAGGTCAAGAAGCAGGACCTGTTCGGCAGCCCCACCAAGACCTACAAGATCGCCGACACGCTCACCGCGGCCCTCACCACCGATTCCGACCTGGCCTCGCTGACCAGCCTGGCGGACTTCGCCCGCAGCATGAACGGGGTCGACCCCGCGACCATGGAGACGATCATGCTTCCGGTGGCCTACGACAAGGTCGACCCCAACCGGGTCGTGGCCGCCGAACCCCAGGCGGGCGACCTGTGGAAGGCCGTGCGCTCGGACTCCGAGATCCCCGAGTCCGCGAAGAAGTCGCCCGCGACCGGCGGCTGACTCCCCTTCCGTGAGGACGGGCCCGCCGGACGACCCGCGCGGGCCCGTCGGGCGGGGCCGGCGCGACGTCCGGTGACAGCCGCTCAGTCCTCCAGGGACCGCCAGCGGGTGAGGGTCAGGCCGCTGCCGGCCTCCTGACGGGCCACCTTCGGTGTGCCGTCGCCTCCGATCAGCGCCATCACCACCCGCCCGTGGCCGTCCCGGGCCAGCGCGGGGACGCCCCGGCAGGACTCGCCCAGGGCGTACCACCAGAATCCGGCGGCCTCGTTCTCCGTGCCGCCCACGCCGAGCACGGCGGAGCCGTCCCGGTCCCGGCAGGCGAGGACGACACTGTCGTAGCCGTCCACCACCGTGCGCAGCCGGGCGCAGGGCTCCCCGGTCGGCGCACCGCCCAGCGCGACGGGCCAGTCGCCCTCCCGCCAGGCGCCGACGCCGCCCGTGCCGGCGTCGGCCCAGAAGAACGTGGCGCGCTCCGGCCCCGTCTCCAGCGCGCCGACCGTGCCCGGCACCGGCCGCAGGGCCAGGCCCCGGGGACCTTCGAAGTCGCCGCCGGGCGCGGCCTGGCGCCACAGCAGGACACCGGACGCGGTGGCGGCGCAGACCTCCACCCGTCCCCCGGCGAGGGAGACGGTCGCGGGCGGGGTGTCGATCCCGGTGCCGGACAGGTCCTCCCAGGCACGCCACTTGCCGTTCGGGGCCTCCCGGCGCAGCGCGAGACCTCCGTGCGCGTCCGGCACGAGGACGTGCACGGTCCCGTCGGCCGCGACGGCACCGACGGGCCGTCCCAGCGCCCGGCCCTGTGCGGGGTCGCGGTGGGGGTTGCCGAGCGAGCGCCACTCGGTGAAGGCCAGTCCGGTCTGGTACTGGATGGCGTGCACGACATCGACACCGGTGCCGCCGTCGGCCCGCTCCCGCTCTCTTCGGCCGAGGAAGTGGACGTAGGTGTCCGCCCCCTGAACGACCGTCAGGTCGGTCAGTCCCTGGACGGGGACGAAGTGCGGTCCGCTCCACGCGGGGCCGCCCACGGCGGTCTCCGTCCAGCGCAGCAGGCCGCCGTCGGTGGGCGCGTAGAGGCTGAGCCGTCCGTCCTTGCCCAGGGTGAGCCAGTCGCCGTGGGCCGGTGCCGGCACGACGCCGCGCTCCCGCCCCCCGTCACCGGGACCGGTCCGGCGGACGGCGCCGACGGGGCCTGCCGACCTTTTCCGCATGGCCTGCTGCACCTTCCTGAAGCCCGCCCCACCTCGGACAGGGACCGTCGAACGCCGAACATCATATGCCGTTCGTTCACCAGTTCCCCATGAGCCGGTCGCCGGGCGGCCGGGACGGGGCCGGACCGCTCAGACCGCTTCCCACGCCCCGAGCGCCAGCCCCGCCTCGTCCTTGCGCCGGCTCAGCAGCAACTGACCGCTCGACGGGGACAGGGACGCCGCCACCAGGCGGCCGTCGGCGTCCAGGGCCAGGGAGACGGTCGCGTCGGCCGGCAGGACGGGGCCCGACTCGGTCCAGGACGCGCCCATCTCCTCCAGTTCCGAGGGGTAGGCGGCGAAGGCGACGCGGCCGCTGCCCGCCGCGCGCTGGGCGACGAGGGTGCAGTCGTGGCCGTCTATGACGGTGCGGACGGCGGACACGGGACCGGGGCCCGCGGCGGGGACCAGCGGGACGGCCTTTCCGCCGGGGCGCCAGGCGCACAGCTCACCGGTGCCGTCGTCGGTGAAGAAGACCGTGGTGTGCTCGGCGGAGGTGGCCAGGGCGCGCAGGGTGCCCGGACGGACCGCCGCGTCGAGGCGCTCCCCCAGGGCCGGCCGGGCGCCCGGCTTGTCCTGGCTCCAGTGCGCGATGCCGCCCTCGACGGGCGCGTACGCCTCGACCAGGCCGGCGTCGGACGTCACGGCCGCCGGCGCCTCCTGGACGCCGCGGCCCTTCAGGTCCCGCCACGGGTCCCAGCCGCCCTTCTCCTGCTCGGCCACCATGCTCAGGCCGCCGCCGCCGTTGCGGACGAAGACGTGGGCGCGTCCCCGCGCGTCGACCGCCACGGCGGGGGTTCCGGTGCGGTCGCCCTGCTTGTTGGGGTGGCCGACGGGCTGCCAGTCCAGGGGCGCGAGCCGCGGCCGGAAGTGCGTGGTGTGCACGAGGACGCAGCGGCCGGCGCCGGTGGGGCGCCAGGCGACCAGGTGGGTGTAGCCGTTCGCTCCCCGGCCGGCCGCGAGGCCGCCGTCCGGGCGCAGTTCCTGGTCGCCGCCGATGCGGCGCGGGGCCTCCCAGGGGCCCTCGGGCGTGCGTTCGGCACGCCACAGGGCGGCGCCGTGGGACGGGAGGTAGACACTGAGGCGGCCGTCGCGGCCGGTAAGGAGCCAGTCGCCATTCACCGGATCACTCTAAGCGGGGCCCTCGGCTCCGTGTCGGTCGGGTACGGCTGCGGACGGGGAGCCGTGCCACCCTGGCGGGATGGACCACAACGCATCCCTGCTGGTGATCGTCGACGCCGCGAACGTCGTCGGCTCGGTGCCCGACGGCTGGTGGCGGGACCGGCGCGGTGCCGCCGAGCGGCTGCGGGACCGGCTGGCGGCGGACGGGGTGCCGGGGCGGGCGGGGCCCGTGGAGGTGGTGCTCGTGGTCGAGGGCGCGGCCCGCGGGGTGGAGTCCGTGCCCGGCGTACGGGTCGAGTCCGCGCCCGGCAGCGGGGACGACCACATGGTCGAGCTGGTCGCGCGGGCGGCGGGCGGCCGTGCCGTCCTGGTGGTGACGGCCGACCGCGGACTGCGCCGCCGGGTGACGGAGCTGGGGGCTCAGGTGGCGGGGCCCAGGACGGTACGGCCCGAGTGACGGCCGGGAGGCGCCCACGGGCCGCCGACGCACGCGCCCCCGCCCCGCTACGGACCGTTCGGCGCGGCCGGCTCGGCCGGGGTGTCCTCGCCGCGGGCCAGGCGGCTGTGGGTGCGGCCGTAGAAGAAGTACACGACGAAGCCGATCGCCATCCAGATGCCGAACCGCACCCAGGTCTCGGCGGGCAGGTTGAGCATCAGCCACAGCGAGGCGGCCACGGAGACGACGGGCAGCAGCGGGACCAGCGGGGTACGGAAGGCGCGGGGCAGGTCGGGGCGGGTCCTGCGCAGGATGATCACGCTGATCGCGACGACGACGAAGGCGAAGAGCGTACCGATGTTCACCAGCTCGGCCAGTTCGCTGAGGCTGGTGAAACCGGCGACGATCGCGATGACGACGCCGAGCAGGATGGTCGGCCGGTAGGGGGTGCGGAACCTCGGGTGGACGTGGGAGAAGAAGCGCGGCAGCAGGCCGTCGCGGCTCATCGCGAAGAAGACCCGGCTCTGGCCGAGGAGAAGGATCATGCAGACCACCGTCAGGCCGACGGCGGCGCCGAAGCTGATCACCCCGGAGAAGAAGGGATGCCCGGTGGCCTTGAACGCGTCGGCGAGCGGGGCGTCCACGGAGAGCTTGGTGTAGTGCTCCATGCCGGTGACGACGATCGAGACGCCCACGTACAGGAGGGTGCAGATCACCAGGGAGCCGAGGATGCCGCGCGGCATGTCGCGCTGCGGGTTCCTGGTCTCCTCGGCGGCGGTGGCGACGATGTCGAAGCCGATGAAGGCGAAGAAGACGACCGAGGCGGCCGTGAAGATGCCCATCACGCCGAAGTTCGACGGCGCCCAGCCGAACATCAGCTGGATCAGTGGTGAGTGCAGTCCCCCGCCCGCCTCGACGGGCTGCGACTTCGGGATGAAGGGGTCGTAGTTGGCGCTCTTGACGAAGAAGGCACCCGCGATGATCACGATGAGGACGACGGCCACCTTGATGGCGACGACGAGCGAGGTGATCCGTGCCGACAGCTTCATGCCGAGCACGAGGATGGCGGTGAGCACCAGCACCAGGGCGGCGGCGAGGATGTCGAAGCCGAAGCCCTGGGCGCCGTCCCGTCCGCCCAGCTCGGCGGGGATGTGCCAGCCGGCGTTGTCCAACAGCGAGCGGATGTAGCCCGACCAGCCGACGGCCACCACCGCCGTGCCGAGCGCGAACTCCAGGACCAGGTCCCAGCCGATGATCCAGGCGGGCAGTTCGCCCAGGGAGGCGTAGGAGAAGGTGTACGCGGAGCCGGCCACCGGGACGGTGGAGGCGAACTCGGCGTAGCACAGCGCGGCGAGCGCGCAGACGACTCCGGCGACGACGAACGCGAGGGCGACGGCGGGTCCCGCGTTGTTCTTGGCGACGGTGCCGGTCAGTACGAAGATGCCGGTGCCGATGACGACGCCGATGCCGAAGACGGTCAGGTCCAGTGCCGACAGGGATTTCTTGAGCGCGTGCTCCGGTTCCTCCGTGTCACGGATGGACTGCTCGATCTTCTTGGTCCTGAAGAGGGTGTTGCTCACGGGGACCTCCCACGCTTGTCGTCCTCGACATGATCGAGAGGGGGCGTACTGCGTATGCCCCGGCATGGGCGATTTCACGCGGATGGGCCGGTCGCGCCACTGCAACGAGTGGCGCGACCGGCCCGTCCGGCGGAGCGCGGGGTGCGCGGCGTCAGTCGCGCGCGGCCTCCACCTGGTCCACCTCGGCGCCCGCGCGGTCGTACTTGCCGTCGAGCTTGGCGACCAGGCCGGTGACCTGGCGCGCGATGTCGGGCGCGGTGAGCCCGATCTCGGCGAGGACCTCGGCGCGGGAGGCGTGGTCGAGGAAGCGCGGCGGGATGCCGAAGTCGCGCAGCGGCACGTCGACGCCGGCGTCGCGCAGGGCCTGGGCGACGGCGGCGCCGACCCCGCCGACGCGGGAGTTGTCCTCGACGGTGACGACCACGCGGTGGCGCTCGGCGAGCGGGGCCATGGCCTCGTCGACGGGCTTGACCCAGCGGGGGTCGACGACGGTGGTGGAGATGCCCTGCTTGTCCAGGAGGTCCGCCACCTCCAGGCACATCGGCGCGAGGGCGCCGACGGAGACCAGGAGCACGTCGGGGGTCTCGGTCCCGGGGGCGCGCAGCACGTCCATGCCGCCGACGCGGCCGACGGCGGGTACGGCGGGGCCGACGGCGCCCTTGGAGAAGCGGACCACGGTCGGCGCGTCGTCCACCGCGACGGCCTCGCGGAGCTGGGCGCGGACCTGGTCGGCGTCGCGCGGGGCGGCGAGCCTGAGGCCGGGGACGACCTGGAGGATCGACATGTCCCACATGCCGTTGTGGGAGGCGCCGTCGGTGCCGGTGACGCCGGCCCGGTCGAGCACGAACGTCACGCCGCACTTGTGCAGGGCGACGTCCATGAGGACCTGGTCGAAGGCACGGTTGAGGAAGGTGGCGTACACGGCGAAGACCGGGTGGACGCCGCCGTGGGCGAGACCGGCCGCGGAGACGGCGCCGTGCTGCTCGGCGATGCCGACGTCGTAGACGCGGTCGGGGAAGGCCTTGGCGAACTTGTCCAGGCCGACCGGCTGGAGCATCGCGGCCGTGATGGCGACGACGTCCTCGCGCTCCTTGCCGAGCTCGAGCATCTCGTCGCCGAAGACGGACGTCCAGTCGGCGCCGGAGGTGGAGATGGGCAGGCCGGTGTCGGGGTGGATCTTGCCGACGGCGTGGAAGCGGTCGGCCTCGTCCTGGAGGGCGGGCTGGTAGCCGCGGCCCTTCTCGGTGAGGCAGTGCACGATCACCGGGCCGCCGAAGCGCTTGGCGCGGGTGAGGGCGGACTCCAGGGCCTCCAGGTCGTGGCCGTCGATCGGGCCGACGTACTTGAGGCCGAGGTCCTCGAACATGCCCTGGGGGGCGATGAAGTCCTTCAGGCCCTTCTTGGCGCCGTGCAGGGTGTCGTAGAGCGGGCGGCCGACGACCGGGGTGCGCTCCAGGACCTCCTTGGTGCGGGCCAGGAAGCGCTCGTAGCCGTCGGTGGTGCGCAGAGTCGCCAGGTGGTTGGCGAGACCGCCGATGGTGGGGGCGTAGGAGCGCTCGTTGTCGTTGACGACGATGACCAGGGGGCGGTCCTTGGCGGCGGCGATGTTGTTCAGCGCCTCCCAGGCCATGCCGCCGGTGAGGGCGCCGTCGCCGATGACGGCGACGACGTGGTCGTCGCGCCGCAGGACCTGGTTGGCCTTGGCGATGCCGTCGGCCCAGCCCAGCACGGTGGAGGCGTGGCTGTTCTCGATGACGTCGTGCTCGGACTCGGCCTGCGAGGGGTAGCCGGACAGGCCGCCCTTCATCTTGAGCTTCGAGAAGTCCTGGCGGCCGGTGAGCAGCTTGTGCACGTAGGACTGGTGGCCGGTGTCCCAGAGCACCTTGTCCTTCGGCGAGTCGAAGACGCGGTGCAGGGCGAGGGTGAGTTCCACCACGCCGAGGTTGGGGCCGAGGTGGCCGCCGGTCTTGGAGACGGCGTCGACGAGGAAGGTACGGATCTCCTCGGCCAGCCGATTCAGCTCTTCCAGGCTGAGCCGGTCCAGATCGCGCGGTCCCGTGATGCGGGTCAGCAGCGGCACCCGTGCCTCCTTGCAGTAGAGCTGTTGCCGGGCTCGTCGAGTCTAATGTTCCGCTCCGGCGGAACGTGTCCGGGCGGTGCGTCGTACGTCACGCGTTCGGCCTTACCCACCGGCGGGCCGTTCTACGTGTCGCCGGTCGACGCCTTCCCCGTTTCCCCCGTCTCCCCGTTTCCCCCCGTTTCCCCGTCCGCGCCGTCCGGCACACCCCCGACCGGCTTGGGGACACCTTTACCCGGGTGGTCCAGTCCGTCCGGGCGCACGGTGTCCAGGCCCGGTGACGTCCGGCCCCGCAGATTGGTCTAGTCCCATTCTGGTCCAGACCATTGCGTCCCCCAGTCCTCCGGCGATATCCCCGTACCCGGCAACACCCCAGCACAGCACGGGAATCGACGTTCCTCCCCACACACACCGGGACTGACATGAGACGCATGCGTTCCTTCCGCGCGGCCCTCACCGCGGCCGCCACCACCGTGGCCGCGGTGGGCCTCGCCCTCTCCGGCACCGGCGCCGCCGAGGCGGCGACCCCGCTGCCGGACCGGGTCTTCGCCCCGTACTTCGAGGCCTGGACCGGCGAGAGCCCGGCCGCGCTGTCCGCCCAGTCGGGTGCCAAGCACCTGACGATGGCCTTCCTCCAGACGGCCACCGCGGGCTCCTGCACGCCGTACTGGAACGGCGACACGTCGATGCCGATCGCGCAGTCGACCTTCGGTGCCGACGTCGACACCATCCAGGCGAACGGCGGCGACGTCATCCCCTCGTTCGGCGGCTACACGGCCGACACCACGGGCACCGAGATCGCCGACAGCTGCACCGACGTCCAGCAGATCGCCGCGGCCTACGAGAAGGTCATCACGACCTACGACGTCACCCGGCTCGACATGGACATCGAGATCGACTCGCTGGACAACACCGCGGGCATCGACCGCCGCAACAAGGCGATCAAGCTGGTCCAGGACTGGGCCGCCGCGAACGGCCGGACCGTCGAGATCTCCTACACGCTGCCCACCACCACCCGGGGTCTGGCGGGCAACGGCGTCGCCCTGCTCGAGAACGCCGTGAAGAACGGCACGAAGGTCGACGTCGTGAACCTCATGACGTTCGACTACTACGACAACCAGCAGCACGACATGGCCAAGGACACGCAGACGGCCACCCAGGGCCTGCACGACGTGCTGGCCCGGCTCTACCCGGCCAAGTCCTCCGCCGAGCTGTGGCACATGATCGGCGTCATCGAGATGATCGGCGTCGACGACTTCGGCCCGGCGGAGACCTTCACCCTGGCCAACGCCCGCACCGTCTACGACTGGGCCCTCAAGCAGGGCATCAACACGCTCTCCTTCTGGGCGCTCCAGCGGGACAACGGCACCTGCGCGGGCGGCGGCGCGGCCGACAACTGCTCCGGCATCCAGCAGAACACCTGGGACTTCTCGCACATCTTCGCGCCCTTCACCGGCGGCGGCACCGCCCCGGCCAACGACTTCTCCCTCTCCGCCGCCCCGGCCTCCGGCACGGTGACCGCGGGCGCCTCGGCCACCACCACGGTGAAGACCGCGGTGAAGTCGGGGACGGCGGAGACGGTGCGGTTCAGCGCGAGCGGGGTCCCGGCGGGGGTCACCGCGTCCTTCAGTCCCGCCTCGGTCACGGCGGGCGGGCAGTCGACCCTCACCCTCGCCACCACCGACCGGGCGGTCTCGGGGACGTACTCCGTCACCGTCACCGGCACCAGCGCGTCCGGCAGCCACAGCGCCACGTACTCCCTGACCGTCACCGGCGGCAACGGCAGCCAGTGCACCGCCGCCCCGTGGAGCGCGGGCGCGGTCTACACCGGCGGCCAGCAGGTCTCCCACCAGGGGCACACCTGGAAGGCCAAGTGGTGGACGACCGGCGAGGAGCCCGGGACCACCGGCCAGTGGGGCGTCTGGCAGGACCTCGGCGCCTGCTGACGACCACGAGGACCCCGCGGTAGGGCACAGCCCTGCGAACGAAGCGGTCCGCCCGCCCGCCCAGGGCTCAGCGGGGCGGGTGGACGGACCGTAGTCGGCCGTGCGGGGCGGTGCTACGCGCGGCCGGCCGTCTTCTGCGTCTTGCGGGTGATCGCGTCGATGACGACGGTCGCCAGCAGCACGCCACCGGTGATCATGTACTGGACCGGCGAGGCGATGCCCTCCAGGGCGAGGCCGTACTGGATCGAGACGATGACCATCACACCGAGCAGCGCGTCCCAGGTGCGGCCGCGGCCGCCGAACAGGGACGTGCCGCCGATCACGGCCGCGGCGATGACGTTCATCAGGAACTCGCCGGTGCCCGCGCCCTGGTTGGCCGCGGCGATCTTCGACGCCACGAACAGACCGCCGATCGCGGCGAAACCGCCGGCGATCGCGAAGACCGAGATCCGGATCAGTTCCACGTTGATGCCGGCACGGCGGGACGCCTCGACGCTGCCGCCGAGCGCGAAGATCTTGCGACCGTAGGCGGTGCGGCGCAGGACGAAGTCCGTGAGCAGCAGGAACGCCAGGAAGATCACCACGGCCAGCGGCAGGCCCTTGTACTGGTTGAAGACGATCGCCACGGCGAAGGCCAGGACCGCGAGCAGCACCGTGCGCACGATGATCTCGTTCAGCGGCCGGGAGGGGACCCCCACGGCCTCGCGGCGGCGGTTGTCGAAGAACGCGGTGAGGAAGTACCCCGCGGTCACCACGACCGCCAGGCCGTAGGCGGCGGCCACGTCGCTGAAGTAGTAGCTGGTCATCTTCACGACCACACCCTCGGAGTCGAGGTTGATCGTGCCGTTGCTGCCCAGGATCTGCAGCATGAAGCCCTGCCAGAACAGCAGGCCGGCCAGCGTCACGGCGAAGGCCGGCACACCGATGCGGGCGAAGACGAAGCCGTGGATGGCGCCGGCCACGGTGCCGGTGAGGACGGCCAGCACCAGGGCGAGCCACTCGTTCATGCCGTGGGTGACGCTGAGCACCGCGAAGGTGGCGCCCGCGACACCGCTGACCGAGCCGACCGACAGGTCGATCTCGCCGAGCAGCAGGACGAAGACGATGCCGACAGCGATCATGCCGGTGCCGACCATGGCGACCGACATGTCGGAGAAGTTGCCGGCGGTGAGGAAGTTGGAGTTCAGGCTGGTGAAGATGGCCCAGATGATCAGCAGTCCGACGACGACCGGTATGGACCCGAGGTCACCGGCCTTCATCTTCCGCTTGAACTCGCCGAGGTAGCCCGCGAGTCCCTGCTCGCGCACCAGCAGCCGCGGGTCGACCGCGGTGGCCGCGCCGGAGGCCGCGGCGGGGTTCCCGACCGCCTTGTCCTCGGCGGGGGTGGAGGTCTTGTCGATGCTCACTTCTTGATCTCCCCATTGGTGCGCGCCGCACGACGGGTCACGGCGTTCTCCGTGGCGCCGGTGATGGCGGAGATGATCTCTTCCTGCGAGGTCGACTTGACCTCGAAGATGCCGTTGTTGCGCCCGAGGCGCAGGACGGCGACCTTGTCGGCGACCGCCTTGACGTCGGCCATGTTGTGGCTGATGAGGATGACGGCGTGGCCGCGCTCGCGCAGCCGCTCCACGAGGTCGAGGACCTGCGCGGTCTGCTCGACGCCGAGGGCGGCGGTGGGCTCGTCGAGGATGACCAGCTTGGGCTCGCCGAGCATGGACCGGGCGATCGCCACCACCTGGCGCTGGCCGCCGGAGAGCGAGGCGATCGGGATGCGGACGCTGGGGATGCGGATGGACAGCGTGTCCAGCAGCTCGCGGGAGCGGCGCTCCATCTCCACCTCGTCCAGGACGCCGCGGCGGCGGATCTCCCGGCCGAGGAAGAGGTTGCCGACCACGTCGATGTTGTCGCACAGCGCGAGGTCCTGGTAGACGGTCGCGATGCCCAGGTTCTGGGCGTCGTGCGGCTTGTTGATCGTGACGGACTTTCCGTCCCACTCGATGGCGCCTTCATCGATGGGGTGCACGCCGGCGATCGTCTTGACCAGCGTGGACTTTCCGGCACCGTTGTCGCCCACCAGGGCGACCACCTCACCGGCGTGGACCTCAAGCTCGACGTCGGTGAGCGCCTGGACGGCACCGAATCGCTTGGAGACCCCGCGCAACGCCAGCACGGGCGTAGCGGACACGTGAACCATCTCCTTCGCCGCCTGACCCGGCGGGAGGTTGTGCAGAAGTTTGTTGGGGGGTGTTCCGTCCGGCGCCCCGCGTAGCTTGCGGGGCTGATGACTGCGGGGCGCCGGAGGAGCCGGGGCGGTCGGTCCGGGCCGCTCGGGCGGCGCGGGACGCGGGTCCGCTTACTTGAGGCCGATCTTGTCGCACGCGGCCTTGTACTTGGCCGTGCAGATCTCGTCCACCGTGTAGAAGCCGTCCTTGATGACGGTCTCCTTGATGTTGTCCTTGGTCAGTGCGACGACCGGGACGATGACGGTGGGAACGCCCTTGGTCGTGGCGCTGTCGACCTTGTCGTTGGCGATGGAGTCCAGCGACTCGCCCTTGGCCAGCGCGACGGCCATCTCGGCCGCGGTCTCGGCCTCCTTGGGGTAGGACTTGAAGACGCTCATGTACTGCTCACCGGTGACGATGCGCTGCACGCCCGCGAGTTCGGCGTCCTGGCCGGTGACCGGGATGTTCGTGATGCCGGCGCGCTTGAGGGCGGTGATGGAGCCGCCCGCCATGCCGTCGTTGGCCGAGTAGACGCCGTCGATCTTGTCCTTGCCGAGCGCGGAGATCGCCGCGTCCATGTTGGCGTTGGCGTTCTCCGGCTTCCACTCCTTGGTGTCGTACTCGCGGCCGATCTTCACCTTGCCGTCGAGGACGGAGTGGGCGCCCTCCTTGAACTGGGCGGCGTTCGGGTCCGTGGAGGAACCGTTCATCATGACGATCTGGCTGTCCTTGGCCTTGTCGCCCAGCGCCTTCAGGAGGGCCTCGCCCTGCGTCTTGCCGACGGTCACGTTGTCGAACGAGGTGTAGGCGTCGATCGGGCCCTCGGCCAGGCGGTCGAAGGCGACGACCTTGATGCCGGCGTCGTGGGCCTTCTTCACCGAGCCGGCGATGGCCTTGAAGTCCACCGCGTCGATGATCAGCACGTCCACCTTGTTGGTGATCATCGTCTCGACCTGCTGGTTCTGCAGGCTGGCGTCCTGCTTGGCGTTGTTGTAGACGACCTTGCCCTTGTTGTTCGTGAGCTCCTTGACCTTCTTCTCGATCATGGGCTTGTCGAACTTCTCGTACCGCGCGGTCTGGTTCTCCGGAAGGAGCAGACCGACCGTGATGTCGTCGCCCTTCTTCGCCGCCGAGTCGGACGATTCGTTGCCGTCGCCGGACTCCTTGGCGCTGCCACAGGCGGCGAGGGACACGGCCATGGCACCAGCGGCGAGGGCAACGGCGGCACGACGCATACGCGTGTTCACTTCAGAAACCTCCCTGACGAGGCCGCGACGTTGCGGCCGAGGTGGCTGGAAGTCAACTCGGCCGCACGTGCGACGTCAAGAAGTAAATCCTTAACGAGATGACAACGGTGCCATCCGTGCTCTAAGTGAAGGCAGGCGTGGCCGTCGGCAGAGCGCCGGTCGCAGATCCGTCCAACAGCGTCGAATCGCCCATCTCGCTCAGGGCCAGCGCGAGCGCCCCGAGCACCTCCGCACGGCCTCCAAGGGCCCCCGGAAGTACGGACAGTTGGCGCGCCGCGCTGGGGATGGCGTAACGCCCGACGGACTCCCTTATCGGCCCGAGCACCAGCTCCCCGGCCTCGGCGAGATCACCGCCGAGGACGACTCGGCTCGGGTTGAGCAGGTTGCAGAGGTTGGCGACTCCACTGCCGATGTGACGGCCGACGTCGGCGATCACCCGACGGCAACCGGGGTCACCGTCCCGGGCCAGCCGCACCACGCCCTCCATCGTGAGATCGGTGCCGTGGCTGGGCTGGAGGAGCGGAAGCACATAGCGTGCTGCCGCGAAGGTCTCCAGGCAACCCCGGTTTCCGCATCGGCAGACGGGACCGGCCTCGTCGAGGGTGATGTGCCCGATTTCGCCCGCCGTGCCGCCGGGTCCGCGGTAGATCTTCCCGTTGATCACCAGACCGGCGCCGACACCGCTGGCGACCTTGATGTACGCCAGGTCCCGCACGCCCCGGCCGCTGCCCCAGACCAGCTCGCCCAGGGCGCCGAGGTTGGCGTCGTTGTCCACGTGCACCGGTACGCCGAGCCGGCCCCGCAGCTCCTCGGCGGGCCGGGTGCCGCCCCAGCCGGGCAGGATCGCGGTGGAGCCCAGCGTCCCGGACTCCACGTCGATCGGGCCGGGCACGCCGAGGCCCACCCCGGCGATCTTGGCGCGGTCCACGCCGGTGGCCGCGATCAGACGGCTGACCAGTTGTTCCGCCCGGTCGAAGCCCTGGGCCGCGGACGCGTCGACGTCCAGGGGCTCGGACTCCTCGGCGAGCACCTGGTGGGCGAGGTTGCCGACGGCGACGCGCAGGTGGGTGTGGCCGAAGTCCACGCCGATGACGATCCCGGCGTCGCCGCTCAGCGAGACGCTGCGGGCCCGCCGGCCGCCCGCGGAGGTGGGCGTGACCTCGACCGTTCCGCCGTCCTTCAGCTCCCGGACGATGTTGGAGACCGTGGCCGCGGACAGGCCCGTCGTCCTCGCGATCTCCGCCTGCGTGAGCGAACCGGCGAGCCGTACCGCCCGTACGACGCGTTCCAGGTTGGCTCGGTGCAGCGACGACTGCGACCCGGGAGTCTCCACGACGACCTCCTGCGCGCGGGGCCGCTTCGATGAGGCCCCTTCCATGTGCAACTAGTGAACCCTAAGCAGAGCCGTTCGGGTCACCTACCGTCAAGAGGTTGAACGGCATCCGGGTATCCCGTGAGTGCGGCTGCGCACACACGAGCATGCCGCCCCCGGGCACCGGGAGCGGCATGCGGGTGAGGTCCCGGGGGTCCGGGACCGGGCCGGGCGCTACTTCAGCGCGCCCGCCGTGAGCCCCTGGACGACCTGGCGCTGGAAGATGATGTATGCGGCCAGCACCGGCAGCATCGCCATGACCAGGCCGGCGAACAGGCCCGACCAGTCGCCCTTGTACCCCTGGCTGACCGCCAGCTGCACCAGGCCCTGGGTGAGGACGTGCTTGTCCGGGTCCGTGTTCAGCACGGTCGGCAGCATGTACTGGTTCCACTGGCCCAGGAAGTTGAAGATCCCCACGCTGATCAGGCCGGGCTTGGCCATCGGCAGCATGACCTGGAAGAACGTCCGGGTGTGCGAGGCCCCGTCGACGAACGCGGCCTCCGCCACCGAACTGGGCAGGCTGCGGAAGAACCCGGTCAGGAAGAACACCGTGAAGGGCAGCGAATAGGCGATGTAGACCAGGATCAGCCCGTGGATGGTGTTCAGCATTCCCATGTTGTCCACGACGTAGAACAACGGGACCAGGGCGAGCATGATCGGGAAACTCATGCCGGCGATGAACAAGTAATAGATGAACCGGTTCCCCGGAAAGTCGAACCGGGCCAGGACGTAGGCCGCCATGGAACCCAGCACCAGGGTGCCGATGAGCGAACCGCCCACGACCAGGACGGTGTTGAGGAAGTAGTCGCTCATGTGCGCCTGGGACCAGGCCCGCGACCAGTTGTCGAAGTGCAGCTTGTCGGGCAGCGACCAGGGCGAGCCGAAGATGGAGGCGTCGTCCTTGAAGGAGGTCATCACCGCCCACACCAGCGGCATACCGACCATGATCGCCCAGATGACCAGGACGCCGTGGGAGAAGACGTTGAGGGTGGTGCCCTCCTTCTTCCCCTTCTTCGGTCCACCGGGGGCGGCCTGGGTCTTCAGGACGGGCGTGCCGGGCTCCGCGGGCACGGGGGCGGGGGTCTCGGTCGTCTTCATGGATCAGAACTCCAGCCGCTCGCGCCGGCCCAGCCGCGTCACGACGGCGGCGAAGGCCAGCGTGACGACGAGCAGGGCGACGCCGATGGTGGTGGCGTAGGCGGCCTGACCGTCACGGAACGCCTTCTGGTACACGTACAGGACCATGACGGTGGTCGAGTAGTCGGGTCCGCCGGGTCCGGTCGTCATGATCTGCACGACCGCGAAGGACTCGGCGCCCAGCGCGAGGATGCCCATGTAGACCCAGCCGGACTGCACGGTGTCCCACAGCAGCGGCAGGGTCACCTTGAAGAAGGTGGTGGCGCGGTTCGCCCCGTCCAGCAGCGCGGCCTCGTACAGCTCCGCCGGGATGGAGGCCATGCCCGCGGAGAAGAGCACCACGAAGAAGCCGACCGTCGACCAGACGAGCACCGCCATCACGCACCACAGGGCGATGCTGGGGTCGCCGAGCCACAGGGGCTGGACGGAGTCGAGGCCGATCCCGCGCAGCAGGGAGTTGATCGCGCCGCTGTCCGGGTTGTAGGCGAACTGGAACAGCAGGGCGACGATCGCGATGGAGAGCACCTGCGGGAAGAAGTACACGATCTTGTAGACGCCCGAGCCGCGCACGCCGGAGATGGCGGGCCCGCCGCGGCGGCGGCGTCCCCCCACGTTGATCATGAAGGCGAAGAACAGTGCCAGGCTGAGTGTCACCAACGGCACCAGCAGGGCGAAGATCACGCTGTGCTGCAACGACTTCCAGAAGATGTCGTCGTCGAGCATCCGCGAGTAGTTGTCGAAGCCGACCATCTTGAACTCGGGACTCAGCCCGGTCCAGTCCGTGAACGAGTAGTAGATGGACTGGATGAACGGCCAGATGACGAAGAGCGCGTACAGTCCCAGGGGGACCGCGAGGAACCCCACGATGAACCGGTACTTGCCGTGCTGCATTGCTACCGACCCCGATCTGCGCGCGGATGGCGCCGCCAGGGCCCGCCCGGCGCGGTGGCGCCGGACAGGCCCTGGTGACGCGTCCTCACTGGTGCTTGTAGTGCTTGATCGACGAGTCCTTGGCGGCTTCGTCCGCGTAGCCCTGGATCTTCTTGATGGTCTCGGCGGGGGTCATCCGGCCCGCCATCATCTCGCCCAGGCAGGAGACGCCGATCTTCTCCTTCTGGAGCTGCACGTACCAGTCCTGCATGCGCGGGTTCACCACGTTGTCGCCGGCCAGTTCGAGCGCCGCGACACCGGACTTGAGGCCCGGGGTCAGCTCGATGCCGTCGGTGCCGCCGTTGTAGGCGCTCAGCGACTTCACCTTGCTCGTGAAGTTCTTGGAGGACTCCTCGCTGAGCATGATGCGCAGCTGCTCCATACCGCCGGAGCCGTTGGCCGCCTTGGCGGGGACGATGAAGGGCTCGCCGCCGGAGGCCCAGATGGTGCCGAAGGGCATCTTGTCGCTGTCGTCGATGCCGGGCGGGGCGGAGACGGCGAGGCCGAAGTCGGCGGGGATGACCTTGGCCGACTCGTTCTCCACCCAGGAGCCGTTGGGGAGGAACAGGGCGTCGCCCTTGGCCCACGCGGTCTGCGACTGGATGTGGTCCAGGCCCGGGGTGCCCTTGAGGACGTAACCGCCCTTGTACAGCTCGTACCAGGCCTCGAAGACGGTCTTGACGGCCGGGTGCTTCCAGGCGTTCGGCTCGAGGTTGTCGATGGCGTCGAGCACCTCGCGGCCGCCGACCTTGGCGATCATCGGGGACATCGAGAAGGGGATGTAGTACGGGTACTTGCCGGCGTAGGTCCAGCCGGCCATGCCCTTCTTCTTGGCCTTCTTGCAGACCGCGATCATCTCGTCCCAGGTCTTGGGGTACTCCGCGTCCAGGGAGTCCAGGGCCTTCTGGGAGTACCAGTTCCCGTAGACCGTGTAGGCGTAGTACAGGATCCAGACCGGGTCGCCGTCGAACTGGCCCATCTCCACGATGCCGGGGCGCAGCGTGTCGCGGACCTTCTTGCTCGGGTCGTCGTAGGAGGGGGCGTCCAGCAGCGGGGTGAGGTCGGCGAGCTGCTTCTTGCCCACCAGGACGCCCATGTCCATCTGCTCGGCGCCGGAGTTGTCGACGAGGTCGGGCGGGTTGCCGCCGTTGAAGCGCGGCTGCAGGGTCGACTGGATCTTCTGGGTGGCGGCGAACTTCACCTTGGCCTTCGGAAAGGCCTTCTCGTACAGCTTCACGGCGTCCTCGGCGTACTCCTTGCCGAAGCCTCCGTCGAAGAGGACGAACTCCATCTGGGCGCTCTCGTTGACCGCCAGCGGGTTCTTGGCGGACTTCTCGCCCGCCTCCGCCTTCTTCTGGTCGTCGCCGCCACCGCTCGCGCAGGCGGACAGGAAGCCCATGGCGGGTACGGAGATCAGGCCGAGCGCGGCGGACCGCTTGATCAGATCGCGGCGGCCGACGCCCGTACCGTTGTTCTCGGCGGAAGTGGATCCCATGCTCAAGTCCTCGCCTTCTCCAGGACTCAGGCGGTGAACCGGATCCTCCCCGGCACCGCGATCGGGTCACGCTGGGTCGTGCTGGTTCGTGCTGGGCCGTACGGGAAACGCGGGTACTGCTGTGCAGTCACCGATGCTCTCATCGCTGTCACTGCTGTTCGGGCGCTTGGGCGGTTCCTCGTCGTGGTTCCCCCCGTATCCCCCGGTGGCCGACAGGTATAGTCCACTTTCCGCTGACGGAGCAAGATCGAATGCAAGGTTCCCGGCACGTCTTTTCCGAGTTGAGACCTCCCGGAAATATGAGTGCCCTGTGTATCGCATGCCGGAGAAATCCCCGCCACAACCCCCGAACGCCACATCCAACACCCTTGACATCACTTGCCACTTGACCCCTACTGGTCCTTGCGCAGTTGAATTGACAACGTTGTCCCCAGCGCTGGGAGGGTGGCCAGGACATGCAGTACAGAGTTCGGCACAGATGGGGTCCGGCGGTCGTGACGGCGACCGCCTTCGCTTTGGCCGTGGGCTCTCAGGGGGCGGCGGTCGCCCTGCCCGGCGCGCCCGCGAAGGCCGACCGGGAGTTCGCGTCCTCCTTCGAGGCGGGCGACCCGGCTCCGGACTGGACCGACACCGTGGACACCGGCGCGGACGGCGGCAAGCGGGCCTCCGGGGTGGACGGCGGGTTCAGCACCGGCATACCGGGCAACGTGACCGAGAAGGTCACCGGGGTGCGGGCCAGCGCCGAGAACACGGGCGGCGGGGAGGTGAAGGAGAACCTCGTCGACAACGAACCGGGCACCAAGTGGCTGACCTTCGCCCCGACCGGCTGGGTCGAGTTCGACCTGGACGCCCCGCAGAAGATCGCCAAGTACGCGCTCACCTCGGCCAACGACCACGACGAGCGCGACCCGAAGGACTGGACGCTGAAGGGCTCGGCGGACGGCGAGACCTGGCAGACGCTGGACACCCGCTCGGGGGAATCCTTCGGCGAGCGTTTCCAGACCAAGACGTACGAACTGGCGCAGACCGCCGAGTTCCGGCACTTCCGGCTGGAGATCACCCGGAACAACGGGGCCGGCGACGCCCTTCAGCTCGCCGACGTCCAACTGGCGACCGGCGACACCGAGGTCCCCGTCCCCGAGGACATGCTCACCTCCGTCGACGACGGCCCGGCGGGCTCGCCCACCGCCAAGGCGGACGCGGGCTTCACCGGCATCCACGCGCTGCGCTACGCGGGCCGCCACACCGCCGACGGCCGCGCCTACTCCTACAACAAGGTCTTCGACGTCGACGTCAAGGTCGACCGGCGCACCGAACTGTCGTACAAGATCTTCCCGTCGATGGCGGACGGCGACCTCGACTACGACGCCACGAACGTCTCCGTCGACCTCGCCTTCACCGACGGCACCTACCTGAGCGACCTCAAGGCCACCGACCAGCACGGGTTCCCGCTGACGCCGCGCGGTCAGGGCGACGCCAAGGTCCTCTACGTCAACCAGTGGAACAGCGTCGAGTCGGGCATCGGCTCGGTCGCGGCGGGCAAGACCGTCGACCGGATCCTGCTGGCGTACGACTCCCCCAAGGGCCCGGCGAAGTTCCGCGGCTGGCTGGACGACGTCGAGATCAAGCGGGCCGCGCCGGAGCGGCCCAAGGCCCACCTGTCCGACTACGCGCTCACCACCCGCGGCACCAACTCCAGCGGCAGCTTCTCGCGCGGCAACAACTTCCCCGCGACCGCCGTGCCGCACGGCTTCAACTTCTGGACGCCGGTGACCAACGCCGGTTCCCTCAGCTGGCTCTACGAGTACGCGCGCGGCAACAACGACGACAACCTGCCCACCCTGCAGGCGTTCAGCGCGAGCCACGAGCCGAGCCCGTGGATGGGCGACCGGCAGACCTTCCAGGTGATGCCCTCGGCCGCCTCCGGCACCCCGGACACCGGCCGGGAGGCCCGCGAACTGGCCTTCCGGCACGAGAACGAGACCGCCCGGCCGTACTACTACGGCGTGCGCTTCGAGAACGGCCTCAAGGCCGAGGTGACGCCGACCGACCACGCGGCGATGATGCGCTTCACCTACCCCGGTGACGACGCGAGCGTGATCTTCGACAACGTCGAGGACCAGGCCGGCCTGACCCTGGACAAGGAGAACGGCACCTTCACCGGCTACTCGGACGTCAAGTCCGGCGGCTCCACGGGCGCCACCCGCCTCTTCGTCTACGGCGAGTTCGACAGCAGGGTCACCGACGGCGACGCCGACGGAGTCAAGGGCCACCTGCGCTTCGACGCCGGCCGGGACCGCACCGTGACGCTGCGCATCGCGACCTCGCTGCTGAGCGTGGACCAGGCGAAGGACAACCTGCGCCAGGAGATCCCGCGGCGCACCTCCTTCGACAAGGTCAAGCGCGACGCCCAGAAGCAGTGGGACCGGATCCTCGGCAAGGTCGAGGTCGAGGGCGCCACGCAGGACCAGTTGACCACGCTGTACTCCAGCCTCTACCGCCTGTACCTGTACCCGAACTCGGGCCACGAGAAGGTCGACGGGAAGTACAGGTACGCCTCCCCGTTCTCCAAGGCGGTGAAGGAGGACACGCCGACCGAGACCGGCTCGAAGATCGTGGACGGCAAGGTCTACGTCAACAACGGCTTCTGGGACACGTACCGCACCACCTGGCCCGCGTACTCCTTCCTGACCCCCTCGCAGGCCGGTGAGCTGGTCGACGGCTTCGTGCAGCACTACAAGGACGGCGGCTGGACCTCGCGCTGGTCCTCCCCCGGCTACGCGGACCTGATGACCGGGACCTCCTCCGACGTGGCGTTCGCCGACGCCTACGTCAAGGGCGTCGACTTCGACGCGAAGGCGGCGTACGACGCGGCCCTCAAGAACGCCACCGTCGTGCCCCCGTCGTCCGGCGTGGGCCGCAAGGGCATGGCGACCTCCCCCTTCCTCGGCTACACCGGCAGCGAGACGCACGAGGGCCTGTCGTGGGCGCTGGAGGGCTACCTCAACGACTACGGCATCGCCAGGATGGGCGAGAAGCTCTACAAGGAGACCGGCGAGCGGCACTACAAGGAAGAGGCCGCGTACTTCCTCAACCGCGCCCAGGACTACGTGAACCTCTTCGACGCGAAGGCCGGCTTCTTCCAGGGCAAGGACGCCAAGGGCAACTGGCGCGTGGACTCCGAGAAGTACGACCCGCGCGTGTGGGGCTACGACTACACGGAGACCAACGGCTGGGGCTACGCCTTCACGGCTTCCCCACAGGGTACACCACCCGCTGACCAGCGGAAATGACGAAACCCCCGCCTCCTGGACGGGGGTTCTCTTATTCGTCGCTGGTCGCCGGCCGCTTGCGCTGTCGTCTCCGGTAGTCCCGGTTGTGCTCCGCATTCAGGGCCCGTGCCCGCTCCGGGTTGGCCTCGCGCCAGGCCCTCACCTCTTCCGCCTTGCGCTCCCGGGTGGCCTCCGGGTCCGCAGCGCGCTGTCTTTCCCGGCTCCGTGCGGCAGCACGCCGCTTGTACGCCCGGAATGCTTCTCGCTCCGCAGGAGGGAGGTCCTCCACCTTGTACCCGAGGCGCCGGAGGCGTTTGGCCTCCCGGAAGTCCATACACGTCTGGCAGTGCCCGCAGAGGTCGCAGTCAAATTCCACCCTGGTCATCCATCCAGCCTAAGCCTTGGCCAGGGCCTTGAAGGGGTCAGCCACCGGGGCATACTCACGGTTCGGTAGCAGCATGGACACCCGCACGACCTTCCCGGGGCGTGCCCGGTCCTTGTCGTCCACCACGTCCACCTCACCGATGTGCTGAGCGGCCAGGGCGCGTACCAGCGCCAGGCCCCGCCCCGTCTCCCAGTCGGTGGCAGACTCGGCGCGGGACCACCACCCGCTCCTCCAGGGGAGTTCCCCCTTGTCGTGGACCGTGAGGACCAGCCGGCGCCCCGGGTGCCAGAGCGTGAACGAGCCCGCCGGGTACGAATCCCCCGCGTGGCGCTGGACGTTCGTCACCAGCTCGCTGACCATGAGGCCCACGTCGTCCACCAGCTCCGGCACCCAGGTGAGGCGCCACTCCCCCAGCATCCAGCGCGCTGCCCGACGGCACTCGCGTACGGCCTGGGGGTCATCGATCCGGAACCCGACTGACCCCCAGCGCTGGGCATGGACCGGGCCCTGGACTAACAGGTGGGCGTTGCCCTCTTGTCTTGTCGTCATGGGGCCCAGGCTATCCACACACTCACGCTCAGGGGTAGACGTTCACCGTTATTCCTCCGGACGTGGAGGACCACGACTCCCCCGCGTTGACGGCTGTCGCTCCGTCCGTCAGCAGGGCCATTCGGAGCGGCCCCCAGTGGCTGTACAACAGCCTGGCGGCCACCTCCTGGTCCAGGCCCACCCCGACCTCCCGTAAGCCTCCCTGGAGGTGACCCACGGCCTCCTCCAGCGTGTCCGCTGATGTCTCTCCGGCGCCGTGGCCGGCGACCACCCACGTGAGTTTCATGCGCTAGAGGCTACTGGCACCAAGTGCGGCCGGCGGTGGGGCGGGAAAGGGACGAGAGGTTCACCCGCGTGGAGTGCGGCGCCCACCACCACCTCCTGAGGCAGCTCCTGAGGCGGGGGCCAACTGATGAGCGGCCGGCCCCGGGGAATGAACTTGCGCTGGTCCCAGGACCAGCACAGGCCGTAAACACCCAGCAAACGCCCAGTAAACAACCCCCGGGCCACAAGGCGGAATTCAGTCACGTGGGCCTTGATCAGCATGCAGCCCACTGCGGCCCCGTAGGCCAGGAAAATACGGTGAAGCTCCCCCATTGTGTACACATACTCGTCACTCGCTGCGGGTACCTCCAGCGCTCTCCAGGAGGTTGCAGCACCAGGCCCCGGCGGTCTCTCCAGTGACTCCACCGTGATACGCACGGTGGGTGTGTCCAGTTTTGGGAATATGCGGGCCATAACTACCTCCCCCACGGATGGTTCACCAGGTGATATGTGTCACCGGTAATCGGACCCTCTCATACCGATTACGGCCACGTAACCCCCTGGATTACCGCTGAGTGACTACTCAAACACGCCACGGCGGAATCGTTCGCTCACGCGTTCGAACGGCCATCCTCTCTCGAACGCCCGTACGAGTCCACCCCCGTTTACTGACGGGTCGTCAGATGAGTGGGCACAAGAAAGACCACCACCTCACGTGAGGTGGTGGTCTGGTGGAGTCCCGCCGGGGATTCGAACCCCGCGCCCCTGGTGCTGGGGGCACCGCCTGGGGCTTGCCTACACGGGACGTGGCCCCGGAGGGCTACTGCGCTACCTCCTTGTACCCGTCGGCCACGAGGGCCTCAACGGTCTCCTTGACGAACGCGGACGCCTCCTCGGTGGTGGCAAACCGGGTGGTCGTGACCTCCGGGTCCTCCGCGCCGGGCTCCCAGTCGCTGGCCGTGACCAGGGCGCCGGAGCCCTCCGTGGCGACCTCCAGGCGGAACCGGTAGCCCTCGTTGTCGCGCAGGGTCACGACCGTACGCTTCTGGGCTTTCTGCCAGGTCTCCACGATGCGGACATCCCGGAACTTGAACCGCAGCATGTCACGCAGGGAAACCAAGCCGGGCCCATACTGGCACACCGGGCCACCGTCCACCCGGTAGTTGTACGACCATCGCCACGCGGGGCCGGGGCGCGCAACCTCCGGGTACAGCTTGTGTCGAGTGATTGTCACTGTCACGGGCGTGGGTTCCACGGCCTCCTCCTGCACCTCCGGGAACTCCAGCTCCGCACCCGGGTACTGGTCGGCCACGTCGCGCATGACCTGGAGCTGCGCCTCCTTGTTGTGGCGCACCACCTTGGAGCCGGCGGGGCGGGTGAAGAGGTACCGGCCGCTGCGGATGAACACGTGGCCTCGCATGCGCGACTGGTGCGCGTCCGCCGTGACTCGGAACCAGAGGCCGTTCGGTTCCGGCCGGATGTGGTCGCCCTTCCTGATGTCCACGGCCGGTACGGCCATGCGATCCGCCATGAGGTTCACGTACGCGTCCGCAGCCTCACGGCCGGCCTCGCCCTTGGCGAACCTGATGCCCTTGGGGGTGGTCAACTCCTGGGTCTCCACCGGTTCCTCCTCCATGTGAGCCTGTTCGTCGTCCTGGGCCGCCAGGTCCGCCTCCGCCTGGCGTTCGTTGGCCAATTCCACGCGCATCATGTGGTACGTGGCCAGCGCCACCGTGTACCACTCCTCCGACGCGTCAGAGAACCCCCGCTCCACGGATGTGTCATCCGCGTTTTCGCACGCTGCCACGACGGCCTCCTGGTCCACGTCCTCACGGTGCTCCTGACCATCCGCCGTGCACATGGTGGCGAACCACTCATCACGGGCGGGGGTCTCGGACACCGGCGCCTTGGGGACATCCACACCCAGGGCCTCCGCAACGGACCACCCGGCCTCCGTGAGGGCAAACCAACCGTCCTCACGGGGGGCAATGAGGCCACGGCGTGCCAGGGCTCCGTGTGTACCCCCACCCCTGCCGAGGTTGCGCCGGCCGATCCCGCCGGTTGAGTTCTTGGCGGCCCCCTTGATGGCGACCTCCATGCGCGGCGTGAGGCTTGCCACCAGACTCGCAACCATGTCCGCCATACCCGTCTCCCCTTGTCTCCCCCGCCCCGCTGGGCGGAGCCTCAGACTATACGTGCCCACGGCGCTGGTCAAGCCACCTACTCACGCAAACGCAAGAGGCCCCCACCTCCTCACGTGAGTAGGTGGGGGCCGAGCGGGTCACTCGCTGGTGGACTCCGACGGTTCCGCGTACCGGGTACACACGGTTACGGTGGAGAACCCGGGGACCACCTTGCCGTTCACGATGGTCGTCGTCTGGACCATCTGGGTGTCGTAGTCCAGGCACTCCGGGCCGTCGTCGCAGCCGGCCAGCACGGCCATGGCGGCCAGCATCACGGCGGACGCTGCGGCGCCATGGCGGAAGTAGTTGGTGGTCGTGGTGGGCTTTCTCATCGGGTGGTGACCTCCAGGTAACGCGGTAGGTGGTTCGAGGTGGCGACCTCCACCCCAAGGATGAGGTGGAGGCCCGCACAGTGAGAGGGTGTTACCCAGCGGTCACCTCCGGGACTGGCGACCGGTCGGGGACTCCCCGTACATCCGCCGGAAGCCGTCCGACTTGGAGAGTCCCATGCCCGCCCACATCTTGTCCTCCGCCTCCTTGGCGGCCTCCAAGAGCGTGTCCCGGCTCTCCCGACCTCGCTGCGCGATCTGGACCAGCGCGGTACCCAGCGCCTGGAGTTCCGCCAGGGTCAGCTTGGCGTCCGTGTGGTTCGGCACGGCCAGGGTTACCTTGCCGTTCACCTCCCGCACGAGGATGCGCTGGCCGCCGTGGGTGGTCATCTCCAGTTCGGTGATGTCGTTGATGTTGAGCATGGTCTCTCTCCTTGGTGTGACAGTCATCGGCGAGCCCAGGACCATCATGCGACCCGTGGGGCTCCACTCCGTTGGCTCCGGGGGGTCGGCCAGCACGGCCAGCGGCACCCCGGTTTCGGCGGCCATGTCAGCCACCATCTTGTTGACTGCGTCCTGTAGTCCAGGCGGGCAGTAGGTCATCGGGCGGGACCCGGGGTAGTACTTGCTCCGGATCCCGTCCCCCAGCCGGCGCGCGTCGCTCACGGCGCCGGGACCTCCTCCAGGTCGGCCACCATCTCCTCCGCCTCCCGGACGGAGCGGTACAGCGTGGCGATGGAGTCACCGTCCCGGGTGCGGAGGTGGAGGTCCGCCACCTTCTTGTCCACGCCCTGGAGGATGGTGACCTCCACCGTGCCACCACTCTCCAGCTTGTACGTCTTGCGGCCCATTGTGAATCCCTCTCCTTGGTGTGACGTGTGTTCGGGGGTCAGCGGCTCAATTGGCCGGGTACAGAACGTCCACCGGGAGCGAGTCCCGGAGCTGCTGGATGCCCTTGCGCCACGCGTCGTTCACCTCGGTGGCCGTGGGGAGGATGCCCTCCCCCTTCAGTCCCCGGTCCCGGGCCAGCCGGCGGATGTCATCGGTGGGCATCTCCAGGTCCGACCCCTGGCCGAACTCCGAACGGATGCGGAGGACGCCCTGGCGGAAGTCGGACAGCGAGCCGAACACCGCCCGGAACACGGTGAGTCGGATGTGGCGCTGGCGGGCGTGCCGGTCGTTGGCCTCCAGGAGGTCCTCCGGGACGTCGTAGGGGACCAGCTCCGCCAGGGTGTCCCCCAGCGTCGTGGAGCCGTCCTCAGAGCCCGGGAGGGGGGCGTCCAGGCTCTTGGCGCCCTGGTACGCCAACTTGGCCGCCTGAGCCCGGTCCGGGGACAGCCGGCGCCCCTTCTCCGGCAGGGTGGTGCAGAGCTGGGCCGCCTGGTCCAGGTTCGGCTCCTTAAGGGTCCGGAGGCACTGGACGAACACCCGGAGGGCATCCAGGTCTGCACCCGGGTTCACCGTGCGCTGGAGGCACTCATGGATGGCGCCACGGATGCGCTGGAAGAGGAACGTCTCCACGGCTGCGCCGGAGTGGTGGTCGGCGTCGTACCGGCTGATGGCCTCCCAGAGCGCCAGGCGCCCCTCCGCCTCCAACTCCTCCTTGAGGGTGGCCACGTGGAGGTGGCCCTTGCCGCCCTTGTTCGCGGCCTCCAGGGCCAGTGAGGCGATGATCCGGTCCGTTGCCGCCGTGACGGCCTGGACGGCCTCCAGGTCGCCGTTCTTCGCGTTCGTGATCGTGTCGGCGGTAAGCGCCATGAGTCTCTCCCGTGTCCGTGTGTGGCCAGTGATCTGGTGTCAGCGGCCCGGACAAGGGCGAGAGTTGGCAGCGCGCAGCGTGAGCTAAGGGCGTGCCAGGGCATAGGGAACCAAGCCCTGATCCGGACCCAACCGCTCACGGCGTGCGCACGCCGTGATCTGTTGATGAAGGGATAGGACCACCCGTGAGTAGGTGGACACAACCCCGATTCACACGTGAGACGTGGGGGCGAGTGTGATGGATGCGTGAAGAATCCAAGGCGTGACGCGGGTTCCGCCTTGCGAACGATGGAGGGATCAGTTCCAGGCGGGCCGTTACCTTCGGTTCACTGGTCAACTACCTTCGGAAGCCTGTTCGGCCCTCTCGCTAAAGAATCTTGGAAACGTGACGCACCCCACCACCACCTCACGTGAGGAGGTGACCCCTCCGTAACCGGCTGGTCACGGAGGGGTCGTCACACGTCCTTCACAAGTAGGGGTCAGACATCCGCGCCGTATAGCGAGCCCCACGAACGCTTACCGATCTCCGCATCGGCGGCCACGGGGACGCCGAAGAGGTCGAACGTCATGCACTCCTTGATGGCGCGGGCCACGTCCTCCGCGTCCTCCTTGGGAGCGGACGCCAGGACCTCATCGTGGATCGGAAGCCGGAGGTACTCCATGAGCCCCCGCTCCTTCATGTCAATGAGGGCCTGGCCCAGGCAGTCACGGGCAGCGCTCTGGCACTGGTAGTTGACCACGGCGTACGCACGGTCCCGGTCAAGCGGGAGCTGCCGGCCGGTGGCCGACACCGTGACCATTCGGTTGGCGTACGCCTCACGCTGCCAGCGAGCGGACGCCCGCTTGATCTCCGGGTATACCCGGTCGTACGCCCGGATGGCCCGCTGGACGTCCTCCATGGGGGCGCCTGTCTGCCGGGCGATAGTGGTCGCGCCACCGCCGTACACCTTGCCGAACCCCACGCCCTTGCACAGCTTCCGGTGCTTTGGGGTGAAGTCGTCCCCGAACACCAGGCGGGCCGTGTACTCGTGGAGGTCCTCCCCCGCCAGGATGGCCCGCTTCATCTGCTTGACGTCGGCCAGCGCGGCCAGGACGCGCATTTCGATGGCAGCAAAGTCGGTGGAGATCATGACTCCACCCTCCTCCGCCAGGAGGGCACGTCGGATCATCTGGTCACTGGAGGGGAGGGTCTGGAGCGCCGGCCGAGTCACGGACATCCGGCCCGTGCGCGCCTGGAGTGAGTTGATTACCGGGTGAACCCTGCCGTCAGGGTCCACGGTCTCCAGGAACGTGTCCGCGTAGGTCTTGCGCCACTTGCCGGCCCGCTTGGAGCGGATGACGGCCTCCGCCAGGGGGTTGGGCTTGCGGACATTCGCCCTGGTGCCGTCCTTGACGTCCAGGTCCGCCAGGAAGAACAGGACGTTCTTGTCCAGCTTGTAGGCCCCGCTGGGAGTCATCTCCGGCGCCGTGGCGCCCGGGAGGATGAGGTCCTCCCCCATGCCCAGGAGGGCCTCCGCAATCTGCTTGGGGGCGTTCACGCTGGTCACTCCGTAGCGCTGGGCCACGGCCAGGTACCGGTCCTCCACCTCCGTGAGCTTCCCGGAGAGGGTCTCGGCGTACTCCCGGTCCAGGACCATCCCCTTCCGCGTCATCTCAGCGCAGATGTGGAGGAGTTCGTGTTCGTAGTCCACCAGGACCTGGCGGACGCCCACCGTGCTGAGCGCCTCCTCCAGCCTGGGGTACAGGCGGGCCGTGAGGATGACGTCCAGGCCGGCGTACAGGTTGTAGGTGGGGTGGTCCAGCGGAATACCGGCCCACCCGGTGGCCTTGGTGAGGCCCAGCGAGCGGAAAACCGCCGTGAGGTCGCCCTGGGTGTCCGGCGCCGTGGGGTCGATGTAGAACGCGCTGAGCGGCTTCAGCGACGCCCCGATGCCGCCCTCTTGAGGTTGCCGGGGGTCCACCAGCTTGGCCATAACCTGGGTGTCACGGGTACGGCCCACCAGGTACTCCAGCCGGAGGCCAGCATGGCGGCACAGCACCATCCAGTCATACGGGGCGTTGTGAATGTACAGGCGCCGGCGCCAGCGGCGGAAGAACTCCACCACGGCCTCCACAAACCGGCCTCCACGCTCCCAGTGGATGACCCAGGCAGTGTTCCGGTCGCCGAACTGGACCGTGCGGAGCCGGTGGCCGTCGGAGAACACGTCCAGGCCCGTGGTCTCCGTGTCCAGGGCCACGTCCCCGTTGCTGTGTACCCACCAGTCCTTAAAGTGGACCAGATCACCGGGGGTCTCCGGCACGAACACCGTTACGTTGTCACCAGCGACGGCATGGCGGTACGTGCGCATTGGCTCTCCCTACGCGAAAGGGCCACCCCCTGGTGTAGGAGGTGGCCCTTGGTGGTCTGGTGTGTCAGGCGTTGAGGAACTGCCGGAGGACGCACTCCGTGTACGCCGGCGGTATGGCCTCCGTGAGTTCCTCGCGTACGTCGGTCCAGCGGATATCCATGGCGTCCTGCATTTCCACCACGGTCCCCTTGCCCCCCCCATTGCCGTACGCGGCGACGTATGGGCCGTCACGCCACACCCCGTGTCGCCAGCCGCGCACCGGTCCACGGTGCTTGACGTGTTCCGGAGCGGGGGCGGACCAGTTGACCAGTTCGAACTTGCGGTGACGGATGACGCCCAGGCCGAACATCTCCCCGCACAACACCATGTCCGGTCGACTACTGGGGTTTTCGATGCTCCCCGGCACGCCGGAGGCGTACATGAGGTCCCGGACCTCCGGGTACAGGTCAACGTATCGGCCCGCCAACTTGGCGTTCGTCCCCTTGGTCAGCGTGCACTTGGCCTGGCACGGCGGGGAGGCGTGGATAAAGTCGAACGTACGGAGGTACGCTACGTCTCGGAGGACCTCCAGCGCGTCCCCCTGGCGGAACGCGAACGGATACCGGGGCCGGTCCACGATGTCCCACCCCTCCACGTAGTCCGCGCCAGCATCACGGAACCCCACCCCGGCTCCCCCAGAGCAACAGCAGAGGTCCAGAACTCGAATGCCCATGTCTCTCCTCATGAGTCGGGCCACCACCTCACGTGAGGTGGTGGCCCTTGGTGGTCTGGTGTTACGGGTCTAGCTGAAGTGGCCGGAGTCCTTGGCGATGAGCGTCACGGTCCCGTGCTCAGCGGACACGTGGACCTGTTCGACGTCGTACACGGCTCCGTAATCGTCCTGGAGGACCACCGTTGCCAGGTCCCCGGACTCCTCGCTAGCCGTCTCAAGGACGTGGATAAGTTCGCTGATGTCCATCGGTCACCTCTCCTGGTTGAAGATCCCGGGGCCCGCTACGGCCACCGGAGCGTGTGCCATGGCGACGCCCACCAGGGCGATCCCCTTCGCTGTCTTCTTGCGGGTGATGCCCCGCTCCTCCATGGCGTCATAGAACGTCCGCCTGGTCCAGCGCTCACGGGCAGGAAGGTTCTCCGCCTCGCACCAGTCCAGGTACGCGTTGAACGCCTCCGTCCCGTTGAGGGCCGGCGCAGCGTCGTCCTTGACCATGACGCCCGGGAAGAACCCCGCCAGGGAGTCCGACGTCTCCCGGTACTCCTTGCTGGCCGCCGTGATGCTCTCCGGGTCCTGGAGGCCGTTGGCCAGCCACTCCACGGCCCCGCGTACGGCCCAGGCTGCGATGCCCTCCGCCTCCGCCAGTAGCTTGTTGGGGAGTTCGTGGTCCCTCTCGTGAGGGGCGAACCAGCGCTTGAAGGGGATCATCTTGACGCGTCGCCAGAGGCCCTCATCCTGGCCCCGGAACTTGGGCTTGTGGTTGGTCGCCAGCATGATGAGGAAGGTCGGCGTGAAGGTGAAGAACTCCTGTCGCATGAAGCGGGCCGTCATCTTGTCCTTACCGGACGCCCGCTTGAGGATGGCCTCCGACATGGCCTTGCCGGAGTCGCCCTCGCTGGCCATGACCAGCCGACTCCCCCGGAGGGCGGCGATGTCGTTCGGGATGCCGCCGGACGGCTTTTCTTCGAACGTGGCAAACGGGGTCGTCTTGGAGATCGCCGCGAACACGTCCGTGAGGGTGTCCGTGAGGACGGACTTGCCGTTGGCCCCCTTGCCCCACAGGACACAGAAGCACTGTTCGTCCGTGTAGCCGGTGATGCCGTAGCCCACCAGCCGCTGGACGTACGGAACCAGGTCGGGGTTCTCCGGGAATATCTCCGTGAGGAACTGGTCCCAGCGAGGGCACTCGGCGTCCGGGTTGAAGTCCACCCCCAGGAGGTAGGTGAGCATATCCTCCTTGGCGTGGGGGCGCAGCGTGCCGGTTCGGAGGTCCACCGTTCCGTTCCGGAAGCTGAGCAACTCCGGCCGGTTGTCGAACTGGTCGGCGTCCACGTACACGCTGGGGACGCTGCGGAGTTCCACCATGAGGTTGTCGATGTTGGTCCGCATGGTGAACCCGCGCGACGCCTTGCGGCCCTCCTCCGACCCGCTGAGCATGAGGGCGGCCCCCATGCGGTGGATCTCCTGGCGGACCTTGACCTCCGATCGCTCCCAGACGTTCCCGTTCCACACGTAGAACCCCAGGCCCGGGGCGAACTTGATACGGCCGTCCGTCCACGCCACCAGCGCGTGAGCGTTGAGCGTGTCGGACGCCCCGTACCGGTTCGTGAGGGCTTTGAGGAGGTCCAGCGCCTCCACGCCTTGATCGGAGGAGACGGTTACGGTGCCAGTTCGCTCCACTGCGCGGCTGCCCGCACTGCCCGGATCTTCGCCTCCGTGATCTCCCGCCGGCGGGACCGGTCCAGCCTCCTTGACTGCCTTGTGGAGCGCGAACGGGAAGCCCTGAGGGTCTGCCTCGCGCCAGGCCGTGAGGTCACTGGCACCCCCAGGGAGGTCCAGGGCGCGTACCTGTACTCCGTGCGCGCCAAGCCCCTCCGCAAGGGCACGGTTGAAGCGCTGACCAGCCTTGTCACCATCTCCGGCCACGACAACGAGAGAACCCTTGAGCCCATCCGCCAACTCCTTGATCAGTTCAGGGGAGGCCGTCAACGCAGCCCCCCGGATGCATACAGCGTCATACCCGACGGCCACCGCCGTGAGGCCGTCCCCCGGACCCTCCGACACGATGGTGACCCCGTAGCCACCCTCGCCCCGAAACACGCCGTACTGGCCCCAGCGCTGGCCCTTGGGGTTCTTGAGCGACACCCAGCGTCCCGGGCAGTCCCCGGAGAGGTCGCGCCCCTGGAGGCCATGCGGCCGGCCGTCAAAGTCCATGAGCGGGACCGTGAGGCGGGGAAACGACCGGTACGAGACGGAACGGGCCTGGAAGTACGGCGCCAACGTGCCGTCGTCCACGCCCAGTTCCAGCTCCTGGGCCAGCCGGAGGTCCACGCCGAACCGCACGGCCATGTACGTCCGTGCCTTGGCGGCCACGTCGTCCGCGATGCCCTGGAGGGCCTCCGACGTCTCGTCCACGTAGCGGGCCAGGGAGGCGATGAGGGCCGGACGGGCCAGCGTCGGAGGCTCCTTGGCGACCGTGGAGCCCTCCCCCTCCGCGTTGAAGAGGTCGCCCCACTCCAGATCCACGGCCTTGATGATGTCCTTGTTGGCGCAACCGGAGCGGCACGTCAGCCGCACCTTAAGGTCGTCCCCGCGCCAGATGCGGAGGGAGGGGTTGCTGTCCCCGTGGGAGGGGCAGAGGGCGAGGTACCCGCCGTCTGCCTCCTCCGTGACCTCAGCGAACTTGGCCAGGATGTCCTTGAAGATCATTTGAGTCCTTCCGTTCGCTGGGGTGCTCGGGTGTCAGCGGCTCACTGCACGAACGGCCCGGAGGAGGGCCGCAAAGTGCCAGAGGTTGGTGGTGAAGTACCAGCGGGATGTGTCGAGACCCCGGAGCCGGCTGGACAGCGTGAAGCTGTACAACTCCCACATCTCCCTGGAGGTGAGCCCCAGGTGCCGACGCACGGCGGTGAAGGTCCGGACGTCCACGTGGACGCGCCCGAACCGCACGTTGGCGTTCCTGTACTTGTGGACCACCACGTAGTACGGGAACCCCGCGTTGAACGCCTCCGCCTTGGCCTGGCGCATCCACGTGGGCACGGCGGGGTTCTTGACGTCCTTGGCCTCCAGGATGAACGGCCAGGCGTGGATGTCCCCCACGTCCTTGGCGCCCTCCTGGGCCTGGCGCTTGATGTTGCGGGGGTCCATGGGGTCAACCCACTGGGTGAGGCCGTTGCGCCGGCGCTCCCTCCAGTCGGACCAGTAGAGCCCCAGGGCCTCATTGAGGTAGTCCCGGATGGACGACTCCCAGGCCGTCCCCCGGGCCTTGGATGGGTTAGCCACGGTTCCCCCTCGTTGCGTAGTAGTGCGCCACGGCGAACGCCTCACTCCAGCTCCGTCCGGCGTACACGGTGCGGAGGCCGTACCCGGGGGCATGAACGCGCCACACACCGTTGTGCTTGCGAACCCTCCACTTGCCCAGGTCCACGTCACGCCCTCCACAGAAGCGAGACGGATGCACCACGGACGTAGGCCACGCCCAGCGCCTCCCAGATGCGGGGCCAGTCCGTGCGGCCGGTGGTGTCGGGGTGGACCACCACGTGGTCCTCCGGCCCCATGTCCCGGATGTCTCCCAGCGCGGGAACGTGGGTGGCCGTGAGTGTCGTGATGATGGTGTCTGCCATGCGTCCTCCAAACACGAAAGGGGGCCACCTCCTCACGTGAGTAGGTGGCCCCCTGCGGGTGGTGTGTCAGGCCCGGGTCAGCGGGCCGTGGGCGTTGACGACGTGCGCCAGCGTGAAGGAGTTCCGGCCGGGCGTACCGTCTTCCCGGAGGCACGCGCGGGCCATGCCCCCCACAGAGCGGGTGACCCAGACGTCCCCGTCCCGGTCCTTGTAGCGGTATCCGCTCCCGACGTGGTACCGGGTGCCCTTGATGGTCACGTAGCCCGCCGGGCTCTCCGGACGCTCCACGACGTCCAGCGAGCCCTCCGGGACCAGGAGGTGGCCGCCCGTGCTGCCCAGGCGGACCATCCACCCCGTGCGAGCGCTCTGATGGACGGGGAACGGGCCGTCCATGATCTCACCCATGCCCAGGGCGCCGAACAGTCCCACCCTCACTCGGTCGCCCTTGCGGTAACCCACCGGCTTGGGGGTGTAGGCCGTGAGGGTGTCTCCCCCGGCCCACGTGTGCGTCCCGTCCTCCCGCTTCAGGACGTAGTACTGGGTGGTCACACCCTGGAACGGTCCGGCGGCCACGGTGTACACGTGGGCGAACCCGGCGCGCTTGACCTCCGTGTCGACCTTGAACGTCTGCTCTCCCATGGCGATCCTCACTTCCCGCTATTCAGCGCGGTGGCCAGTTCTTCGGGGGTCATGGACTCCGACTCGATGAGCCGGACATGCTCCAGCAAGATCCAGGTCTTACGGAGCGTCTTTCGGCGGGTGAACCCCGACTCCGCCCCGGTGGGCTTGACCAGGAGGAACGGGATGAGGCGGCCCTTGAACCGCTCCACCTTCACGTCCAGGAGGTAGGCGTCCCCCATGCGCACCCGGTTGGACTCCCGGCACGCGTAGCTGATGAGGTCACCGGGCCGGATCGGCTCGCCGGCGTAGTCGGTGATGATGCCGCGCTTGGCCATCAGGCGTTCACCGGCTTCCAGTTGTCCCGCTCCGTGTCGTTCAGGAGCTTGGTGGCCCTGGGCACCAGTGGCCCGCTGGCGTTGAACCGGAGGGAGTGCAGGCCCTCCCGGATGGTCACCAGCTCCTCCTCCGTGACCTCAAGCACCACCGTGGGGTGGCTATGTACCGTCGCCATACGTCTCTCCTTCTCCAGCCCCGAACGGGGCCCCTACCACCTCAAGGCCCCACCCCCTCCGGAGAGGGAATGGGGCCAGTCGGCTAGCTGTACGTGGGGTCCGTCGTGGTCTCGTCCGGGTCCGGCAGGATGCCCCGCCGGCGTCGCTCACTGATGACGGCCTTGCGCGCTGCGGGCTTGAAGACCCATAGCGGGACCGACAGGGCCTCATCGGAGGCGAACCGGAGGGCGTCCTTGAAGTGCTCCAGACCCGGGTTGCCGGCGCTCACTCGTCGCCGGAGACGTCGGCGTACTCCGACAGGATCACGCCGTTGTCGACGTTGCGCCCGTCCTCCAGCTTGGTGACGACCAGGGACGTGGAGGTCTCCGCCGGGTTGGCCGCGAGGACCAGCTTGCGCGCCTGGACGCGTCCGCTGGCACGGACCACCGCGCCGAGGAACTCCCCGTTGGTGCCCTCCTGGTTGGCGGGGTTCGAAACGAGGTAGAACGCCATGGGTCTCTCCTTGGAGATTGTGGGTTGGGGTGGTGCAAGAGGTTGTCGGGGGTCAGCGGCCCCGCTACTGCCTCAGGGCCCGACCCCTCGCAGTGGAGAGGTCGGGCCGGCAGGTGAGGCTTAGAACGGCGCTTCGTCCGCGTATTCCTCCGTGGGGTCGTCCTCCACGGCGTCCGCGTACGCCTTGATGGGACGGATCTTCGGGAGGTAGTAGGAGACCTTGGTGCCCTTCTTGGGGCCCTTGGAGATGTTGAACTCCACCAGCTCCAGGGACAGCTCCACCAGGGCCGGCCCGTCGATGCGGGCCAACTTGTCCTCCGCCTGGTGGAGGACCTTGGCGAGGCCCCAGGAACCGGTGTGGAACTTGAAGGTGCCCAGGTCGGGGTCATCCGCGAACTGGAACGTGAGGTCGATGGACGGACGGGGGCCGATGCCGTCCCGGTCGGCGTCCTTGCGCTCCACGAACAGTTCCGGGCAGCCGCACGCCTTGCCCACCATGTTCTCCTTGGTGTGCGACAGGAACGTCATGCCGTCGCAGTGGTGGACCAGCTTGCCGTTGTGCCACCGCTTCATGTCGCTGTACAGGCCCTTGGGGCCGTCCACGATCACCAGGAGCTTGTCCTGGTCCGTGATGACGTCAATGAAGTGGTCGGACGTCCGCTCCGTCTCCTTGGGCGTGCCGCCCAGGAGTTCGGCCACGGCATCGGCCGTCTTGGGGTCGGAGGTGGCCACGCGGAACGTGTCCAGGGCGACCGGGTTGCCCTCGTCGTCCTGGGTGCCGATGGACACCAGGCCGTCCAGGTCGGAGTTGCGGTTCGCGGACTCCTGCGGCTTGTTCTCCGGGTCCGTGACCCAAAGCTTCATGGCCATGCGCTCTCCAGTAACTAGGCGGAGACCCGGAGGGGTTGGTGTGTCACCCTCCGGGTCTCACTCGGTTTCTGCCTAGTTCTCTGGGGTCAGCGGCCTGGAATCAGCACCTACTCACGTGAGGAGGTGCCCTCCCCCATGAGGAGTTCCACGAACGTGGCCACGGCCTGGGTCTTGGCGGCCAGGTTCGTCCCGTTCTGGTAACCCCGGGCGTTCGTGGACATCTTCTCCACGTGCTTGATGGCCGTCTCCACGGCCTCCGCGCGGGCCATGCCGGCGGGGGTCGGCGGGTTGGGGTCCTCCTTGCCCAGCGCAGCCGTGACCTCTTCCGCGATGGCCGCCCGGTACCGCACCAGGAGTTCCACGGCCCGGTCCGTGGCTCCGTGGCGTCCCCGGAGGGTCTCCTCCCCGGCCACCAGGGTCTCCTCCAGCGCTGTCACGTCCGCGTTCACTTTCCCTCCACGATGCATCGCAGTGGCGCCGACTTGGTCGGCATGCTCTTGAGCCACCCGCAGGGGGCCGTGTAGTAGGCCACGGCGTTGCCGATGACCAGGATGAGGGCCAGGGCCCCCAGGACCACCGCTGAGGCGTCCCGGAGGCCCTGGTGACGTCGGCGGGACCTCACTTACCACCCGAACAGGTGGTGCACAGGCCCGGCTTCTGGGGGTTGCACAGGCAGTTGCTCACTTGCGGCGCTCCGTTCCGGTGGTGAGGCGGCCACCCTGGGCCAGCGGGCGGCCGATGACGGTCTTCGAGACCTCGCGGTCCCAGTCAAAGTACTTCCGGAGGGCCAGGAAGTACTGGAACACGTCGGCGCCGGCGTCCACCGGCTTGAACGACCATTTGGTGTCGGTGATGTGGAGGACGGCCGCTCCGTCGAACTCCGGAACCGGCCTCTCCGTGCCGTCCGGCGCAATCAGCTTGTCAGCGTGCGCGTACGCGGACATCTGGAGAGCGACGTCCGGGTACGTGTCCTTGGACGTCTTCCAGTCCCCGATGATGAGGTACCAGGCGCCGTTCACGGGGTCGGCGTACAGGTTCCCCTTGGCGTCCTTGGAGAGGCGTACGCGGAGGATGACGTCGTACGAACCGGCGTACTGATGGGTATCGCTCCAGGCGATATCCTCCGCCGAGACCATCTCCGGCTGGACCATCTCCATGAACTCTATGAAGTTGGCCCGGTAGGGCTCCAGGTCCTTGCGGAGGGAGTTGAGGAACCGCGTCGGCTCGAACGGGTCCCGCTTGGTGTAGTAGGTGTCCCCCCTGATGATGCGCTCGAAGATGTCGTGCGCCTCGCTGCCGATGGAGGCGCGCGCCTTGGTGTAGCGGTCAGCGGCGCCCTTGAGGTACGCCACGGCGGCCTCTTCGCCGGCCGTCTCCACCATCTCCTGGAGGAACGGGAACGACTTCACGGCCAGTTCGGCCGTCATCTTGGAGCGCCAGTACCCCAGGAACGTCTTGGGCTGCATGCCGAGGATGCTGGTGACACCGGGGTAGCTGATGCGGGTCTCCGGGTTCACGTAGAACCGGGACCCGCCCTTGCGGACGGTACGGATGGCCACGGTGGCCCCCTTCTGGTTGCTGGTACCTCCCGTTATCGGGGGCCAGCGGCCAGCGAGGCCGGCGCCGTGGGGGCGAGTGACGGAATGACGGAACGGATGGTCAATCCGGCTTGCCTATAGGTTTTCTTATGTGGTTTGAGATTGGCTAGCAAAACGTCACTACCACCATTCTTGCAGGTCAGAGGGCCGGAGCGGCCAATCCTCGCGCTGACCTCCGTCACTCCCCCACCACGGGGCCCTGGGTGCCCGCCTCCGGGCATGCGAACGCCCCGCTGGGCCTGGGGGACCCAACGGGGCGGATAGGGCGGCGGAGAGCCTCCTGGCTAGTCTCCGAAGGTGTTCACGCACTGGTCGTAGCCTGGCCGGTCCGGCCGGCACCCATAGGTGCCTCCGGTCACCTCCTCCAGGTCCTGGACGGGGCGCACCCTCCCGCAGAGATCACACTTGCGCTTGCGCTGGTCGCTCACGCGCCCTCCTCCAGTCCAGCGGCCTCACGGCACGGCGTGCACGTGGCCTCGCGCTTGCCCACGGGGAAGTCCACGCGCTCCCCGCAGAGGGTCTCCAGCCCCCAGTTCTTGGCCAGGTGGACGTCCTCGCTGCGGTGGACCTCCACGGCCATGAACTTGGGCCTCTCCTCCTCAGGCGTGGCCCCCTCCAGGTCGCTCGCGCTCTCCCGATACGCGCTGGACATGGCCGCCTTCACCTCCTGGCGGAAAGGGTCGTACCCGCTGTCCTCCGCCGCTGACTCACGACCACTCATCGTGTACCTCCATTCAGGGAGGGGCCCCTCCAGTCAGCGGAGGGGCCCCTGGGGGTGGGTGTGGGCTAGCTCAGCGCAGCGGAGGCCAGGGCCAGTTCCCGGATCAGGTCGTCCAGCTTCGACTTAAGGGCCGCCTTCACCTCCGGGTCCACCTTCTTGCCCTGGGAACCCACGCGCTTGGCGTCCTTGACCATCTTGTCCACGGTGGACAGCAGCTTGTCCTCCGCCGGCGAGTGCGGGTGCTCGGCGCTCTCTTCAGAGCCCTCGCCCTCGCCCTCGCCCTCCGTGCCCTCCTCCGCAGCCTTGGCGGCCTCCTTGGCCTCCAGCGCCTTGCGCTCCCGGTACTCCGCTGCGACCTCCGCGCGGGTCTGGGAGGGGAGGGAGATGCCCTTCACGGAATACACCCAGCGAACCATGTCCTCCGGGGTGGCGCCCTCCGGGAACTCCACGCCCTCCGCTGTCACCAGCGCGTCCAGCGTGCCGTCCGTGAGGAACGGGAACGCCTTGGCGGCCTCCTCCAGGCTCATGGTTGCGATGCCCCGGAGGAACTCCACCGACACGTCCTGCATACGGTTGGTCACGCCCTTGGCGAGGCTGTCGTGGAACTCCAGGAGGTCCACCTGGTCCTCCGAAACTGACTCCTTGGCCTTGGCGAACATGACCTTGGACACACTCTTGGCCGCGTCGGACTTGGCCGTGATGTCGGGGAGACCCTCCTTGTTGCGGAGGTTCAACCGGCCCAGGAAGATGACGTTCGCCACCTCCTTGAAGAGGTCAGCAGCCTTCAGTCCGATCTCCGCACCCTTGCGGATGCGCTCCACGCCGGCGTCCATGAGGCGGTGGGCCTCCTCCGGGCCGCCCTCCATGTCCTCCCAGGAGGCGGACGCCGTGGGCTTGGCCAGGGCCTTGGACTGGGCCTTGGACTGGGCCTTGGCGGCCTCCGCGAGGCGCTCACCGGCCGTGACCACCGCCTCCTTGCGGCGCATCTCCAGACCCACCCGCTGGTTCGCGCGGAGACCCTTAAGGAGGTCCTTAATGTGTGCGCTGAGGCCCTCCACCTTTTCCTGCGAATCCGCAGTCTCCATCGCGGTGAGGGCGGCCTCCACGTCGGCCTTGATTTCGGCGGTGGTGGGCTTGGTGTCGGACTTGGCGGCCATGTTCTCTCCCCTTGTTGGGCGCTGCGGTGGCTTGCGGGGACGACGTTACAGAGGTCGGGGGATCGGGTCAAGCGGAAACGCGCACCACCTCACGTGAGGCGGTGACCCCAAACGACGAAAGGCCCCCAGCGAGCCATGTCGACTCACCAGGGGCCCGTAAGGGTCCTACTCCTTGGACACTCCGCCGTTCACCATCGTGGCGAACGTCCGCGCCTTCATCTCCTTGCCGGCGCCTACCTCTACGATCAGCGCTGATCCGTCAGCCCCCTCCACCGTGACGAACAGTTTGGTGTTGTCCTTCTTGAGGGCCAGCGCGAACACCCCCGTGAGGACAACACGCGTCGCCGTAATGCGCTTGGCGGCCTCACCCCGGTCCACGGTGACCCGTGCGCCGGCCACCGGGACGTCGTTCTGCCCGAAGATTCGGAACGTGGCTCCGTCGTCCACCACCCGGATACCTAGGACGCCCGCAGCGATGCGCAGATTGCGCAGCCTGGTGGCCTCCGCTTTCTCCTCCGGCGTCTTCTTGCTACCGAACATGGTTCCCCTCCCCTGGTCACGCTGATGAGCCCTTGATGGTAACACACAGAAAAGGCCCCCTCCGGAGAGGGGGCGTAGAGTCTTGGCGCTCAGCGCAGCATGACGCGTCGCTGGAAGTCACGCAGTGCGTCACCCCGGTTCCGGGTGACCAGGGGGACCCGATTCGCTCCGCCGCTGACTCGGTACCACGTGCCCGGCACCCCCAGAGTCCCCATGCCATCGTTGAAGACCTCCCGCGTGACACCAGCACGCGCACTCTCAACTACCCAGCGCTCCATCGTGTACTCCTCTTTGGTCGGTGCGTGGACTCTCCCACGGGGCCACCTACTCACGCAACCCTCCAGACACAAAAACGCCCCCACCAGCCGGTTGGCCAGTGGGGGCGTCGGTCTCTCAGCGCTGCGCAGCGTCGTACCATGCCTGGGCGCACTGGAGGGTGATATCCACGTTGCGGAGGTAGGTCTCCAGGGTGCCGTTGTTGTGGAGGAGAAGGTCCGCCGGCCAGGTGTCCAGCTCGGTTTCGCTGGCATGCTGGGCGGCCTCGCCGTTGAGGCCAGCGCCGGGGCGTTCCACCCGGACCAGGTAGAACCCCGCGTTCTTGAGGGCTACCGCTTCGTTCCAGTACCGGACGTCCGTGACGACTACCGGCATGTTCCAGCCGTGCGCGGCGGACACCTTCTTGGACAGTGCGCGGACCCAGAATTCCGGGTCCACCTCGCGGATGGTCTGGCCGTAGTTCTGGAGGAGCCGGCGGACCTCCTCCAGCTCCTTGGCTCCGTCCCATCCGACGCGCGCCACCTCTTCACTGAGCCGGATCTCCACCCCGTAGTCATTGTCCACGATGGGGTCCAGCTTCAGCACGGCCTCCCGGAGCGGGTCAGCGAACGCGAGGCTCGTGTACGCCGACGTGCGAACCATGCGGGCCGCTGCGGTGTCCTTACCGGACCGGGCCTTGCCGATGAGGCCGATGTGCGGGGCCTTGGGCGCCATGAGTACCTCCGTGGTTTCCGATGTTTCCACGGAGGTACTCCGGTGCGAGCGGCCTCACGCCTCCTTGCGGAGCCAGCCCGGGAGGAGCTGATCCACGACCGGGAGGGCCATGATGCGCGTCACGGCTCCGGAGACGGCCAGGGCCAGGACCACGGCGCCGGAGGTCTGCGCGAGGCCGGACGCCTCCACCAGGGCCGGCACTGCGGCGGCCAGGGTCACGGCTGTCTGGAAGATGGTACGCGCTGTGCGTCGCTGATTGTCAGTCATGTGTTCCTTTCAGAGGGGGCCACCACCTCACGTGAGGAGGTGGGGTCAGATGATGCCCATTGCCTTAGCTACGGCAGCGAGCCCGCCCAGGAGGCCGGTGATGGCCCCCACGGGCGCCGCGTACTGGAGGCGCTCCACCTTGCGGATGCGTTCCTCATGATCGGCCAGCGTGCGGTCCGTGTCTTCCCGGTCCTGGACCAGGGAGCGCACGTCCTCACGCATCCCTACCAACTGGTCGTAGATCTCACGGGCGCCAATGTGTACGCCAAGCGGGTCCTGGGGTTCGCGTTCGGTCACGCCTTCACCGTGAATCCGTGACGGCTGCCCAGCTTGGACAGCGAGGCCATGCCGGGCTCACCCACGGCATCCTTGCCCGTGAGGCCCATCACCCGGCGCCGGAACGTGTCGTACGCGTTCTGGGTCGTAGTGCCCCAGGAGCCGTCATTGGCGTAGGTGCCGGCCATGAGGCCCTCCGCCTTCAGCGCGGCCTCCACCAGCTTGACCTCCGCCGGGTAGGTGGTGTGGCCGGTCTTGGCCGGCATGTCCTTGGCGCGCGCTGCCTTGATGTGGGCCAGCGACACGGACGGCTTGGACGCCGGCTTGGGCTTGGCCGGAGCCTTGGGGGCCTCCTTGGCGTACTTGGGGTCCGCCGACTTGATGCCGTCGGAGAACTTGGGGTAGCCGTAGCCGTACACGTACGCGTCCCGGCGCCGACGCTTCTTGAGGTACACGCCGTTGCCCTCCGCGCTGCCGGAGTCGTTGGTGTTGCCCTCCACGGTGTAGACGTACGTGGCGTCGTAGTCGTAGACCAGGCCGGTGTGGGTCCCACCGTTCGGTCCGTAGAAGACCTGGGCGCCGACGGCAGGGTACTCACTCCAGCGGCCCAGCTTCTTGAACCAGGCAGCACCGACCAGGCAGGAGGCCGTGCGCGGGTACAGCGACTCCACGCCGGCCTTCATGGCCGCCCAGGAGACGAACGTGGCACACCACGGCTGGAAGTTCGACCACTCCAGGCCCGGGACCTGGCCGGAGTACTTCTGCTTGTTGTTGTAGCTGGAACCGGTCTTGCCCTCCCGGTAGCCAACCTCTCCCTTGGCGATGCTGACTATCTTCGAAGCGTTGCTCATGGGTGGCCCTCCCTGGGCATGAGAAAGCCCTGGCCGACTGGACCAGGGCGTGCGGGTGTGGGGGTAGGTCAGAGTGAGGTGAAAACGCCGTTGAAGCCCACCCACGGCGGCTTACTGTTTGAGTCCGTACCAACGAGGTTGAGGATGCCGTCCTTGGTGATGTCCAGCTTCAGCGTGATGCGGGTGGAGTTGACGTCGGAGCACGGCACGACCACCGTGCGGAGGGAAGCCGGACGTGCCTCCACGGGGAGAACCGCCTGGTTCAACCGGCCACCGCCGGGGAGCACTCCGTTCGGGGTCGGGTAGGACACGTTCAGGCCCCCACGGAACATGAGACCCAACTCCCCGAACAGGTTCACAAGCCGGTACTGGAACGTCCCCTGCGAGTTGCCGTTGTGGGTGTAGATGTCAGCGGCCGGAGTAATGGTCTTCCACGCTGATGTGCCGGCGGTCACGGTGGACCAGCCGGTGCCGTCGTAGACCTCCAGCTTCCGGACGTCCTGGAGCCAGGACAGCATGCCGGCGACAGGCTTCAAGATGGTTGCCCCGCGCACGTTGGCGGACGGGAACCGCATCACGGTGCGGGGCACGATGTTCTCCACCAGGCCCTGGCCCAGCGTCTGAGCGTTCGCCTGGTCGGTCATGGTGGAGTATGGGACGTTCTGGCCGTACGGGTCTGTCAGAGCCACGGAAGCACTCCCGGGTGGTAGGTGGTCAAGAGGTGAGGTACGCGCCCAGGCACACCCAGCCGGCGGAGGTCTTCTGGATGATCACGCGCTGGCCGACGGAGGGCGATGAGTAGCCGGAGAGGCGCCGGACCCGTGGGTAGGTGCTGTCGTTCCGGGTGACGTCTACGGTGCCGTCCGAGTTCACGACGGACACGACCGCTGAGAGGGTGTTGGCCTCCAGGAGGCCGGAGGTCCTCACGGCCCGGAGTACGGCGGTCACGATGCGGTCAAACTGGGTGGTCACGTGGCCCCCTGGTCAGTGCGCCCGCTCACGGTGGCGATGGTGGACGCCCCTCCGTTCACAGACAGCGGGATTTCGAACGACTGGACAAGGTGGAGTTCGGGAGGGAGTACGGGACCGTAGTCAGCGCGAATCCAGTCGCCGGCGTCCAGGGCGGGGTTCGGTACGGCCCGAAGGGTGACGGACCGGTTCGCTTGCCGGTACTTGCGAAGGAGCGAGTTGGCCATGTTCGTGGCCTGGACTGCCGTGGTTACCAGGCTGGAGGACACGCGCTTGGTGACCTTGCCGAACGCCCCTCCGTACCGGAGTGGGTCCGTGGCGTCCGTGATGGTGGCCGTACCCATCACGGGGGGCGTGTTGTCGGAGGAGTTCTCCCCCGTCACGATCACCTTGTTGAAGACGTCATCACTGGACAGCGCAATCTCCGCTGAGACCATGACGCCCCTGGGGCCGGCGTTCACGTTCCACACGGGAGAACCAAGGACGTCGGGGTCCGGGATGTCCACCATGCGGAACGTGCCGTAGGCGTCGCAGTAGACCTCCGCTCCGATGGAGGTCGCGACCTCGCGAATGGCCGTCCAGCGATCGGTGTCCGGGTCCCACGTCTTGGTGGCCAGCGAGGACGAACCTCGCGATGCCGTGGACACCAGCGAGGCGCCCGGGATGGCCTCCTGGAGGGCCGCCTGGACGAACTGGGTGGCCGTGCGGCCTCCGGTGCTCGCTGCGGTCTCGTACTTGGAGCGACGGACCAGGACCTCCATGCCGGCCCCCGCGATGGTCAGCGGGCCCTCATGGACGTTGCCGGATACGGCCGTGATGACGAACACGCCGAGCGGGACGCGCTCCTCAGTGCCGTCCAGGTACCGGACGCCCCTCTCCACGTAGAGCTGTTGCCCGTACACCCCGAAAGTGTCCGTGGGGCTCACGGGGAAGTCTCGCGGGTTGGGCACGGTGAGGGTGAGCGAACGGCGCGTCTCGCTGCCCCGGTCCACCTTCACGGAGCCGTCTGAGAACCGGATGGACTCCTTGGTGACAACACCGCCCAAGAGGGCACTGACCTTCACGGCCAGGCCGTGGGCCCCGGTGAGGGCTGGAGCCCAGCGGCTGGAGGTGGGAAGCATCAGTGCCCTCCGGATCAGATGTTGTTGGTAAGGACCCCCGCCCATGACGGGTACTTGGCGTCCACGGCGGCCCAGTCGGCGTTACTGTCCATGACGTCCTGCCACGTGCGCGTGGCAGACCCCTGGAGACCACCCTCCGGCCGATCGATTTCGTTGACGGCCAGGGTCCAGCGCCACCCCTCCTCATTCGCGACACCCAGGACGTTGGCCGCTGAGACGTCGTTGATGGAGAGGTAGAGGTTCCCCGGGATGCCGTACCCGGGCATGGCCTGGATGAGCACCGGGAGGCCCGAGTCCAGGAGCTGGTCAAACATGGTGTTGCTGGACTCGTCCCACACCAGCACGGACAGACTCCCGGTCCGGCCCCCGCGCACGTCGCTGATGTCCACCGGGTTACGGCGCCCCACGATGGCCAGCGACGTCTTGCGGGCGGCACGCTCCCACGTGGGAGCGTCCTCCATCATCACGGTGACGTTCAGCGCCGGCAGCCCTGGCGACTTGAACCACACGTAATCCCCGTCCCCCAGGACGGGGCCCGTGATGGTCTGGGTGAGAATCCGGCTGACCATCGACCCCGACGCGTTGAACCACTCCAGGAGGTACCAGACGCGGCTACCCAGCGGGACCTCATGGTCCTCCGCGAGAGTGGGTGCCGCGAACGGGGCCCGGTTGTACTCCTGCCCGTAGCCACGGATGAACGTGATGGAGCCGTCCTCGTCCACGCGCTGGATGGAGAGGGTGGCCGCCCCCGCCGGCGAATGGCCGATCTGGAGGACCACAGAGCCCTTGTCGTCGCTCACCGTGATGGAGTACAGCGAGTCAGACGCGAAGAACTCGAACTTGTCCAGGAGGTAGTACTCTGCCACCGTGTTCCGGTGGTCGATGTCCACCCCCAGGCGGGCCCGGGTGGCCCCCTTCGGGCATGTCCGAGTCTCCCCCAGAAGCACCCCGTAGTACTGGTCTGCCGACGAGACCGTGACGTACTGATCCGGGCTGTCCGCCTGGACCATGGTCCCGTCTTCGGCGTACCAGTCGATATGCACGCGCGCTGTCAGGTTGGTGACCTGGCCGGTGTTGTTCCGGTGGAGCACCAGCGTGCGGAGCTGGTACGTCTCGCCCTCCGTCACGGGGACCAGGCGATCCATGGTGCCCGTGATGACGCCAGGACCGTCCGGGTTGATACGGTGCACGTACTTGCCGTCCGTGAGGTTGGACGTGAAGTAGCTCCGCTCGTTCGTGCCCCCGCTCCAGGTCCACGGGGGCAGCGTGGATTCCGTGGAGTATTCGTCGTACGTCAACAGGTTGTTGGCGGGACTGGGGGACGGCTTGAGGGCGACCTCATCCAGGTAGAACGTGTCACCCACGGCGGTGGAGGTGGGACGGCACCAGAGGCGTGCCTGGGTGGCGTTGCTGGGAGCAGTCCCCACACCCACCAGGTACGCCCAGGCGCCCCCGCTTGCCGGCCGGCTTACTGTGAGGCGACCGACCTCCGCACCCGAGGCGTCCGACCACAGGATGAGCAGATCCACGCTGGTGGCCACCGCTGAGTACAACCAGAACTCCCCCACGTACTCCTTGCCGGGGGTGACCGGGACCTGGTTGACGGTCCGGGCGTACTGGAATCCCACGGTGTTGGCCGTGATGCCCAGGCACCGGTACCCGTCGCTCCGCGTACCGGACCCCCATGTCAGCGTGGCGTACGTGGAGCCGCTGGATACCCAGTCGGACACGCCGGTTTCCATCGACTGGACCGTGTACGGGTAGAGGTTGCCCGGGATGACCGGGGCCTCCCCCAGGTACACGTCATCAACGTTGATGATCTCGCCAGCAGCGAGGCCGGTGATGGTCAGGATCACCCGTACCCGCGTGGCGCCGGCGGGGGCCACCATGGACACCGTGGGGAAGTTGTTGGTGACCCATCCGGTGCTGGTGGCGTGCAGGTTGACAACCACGTCCGTAGAGCCAAGGACCGTACTTCCGTCCCCGTAGAACGCCATGCGGGCCGTGGCCGTCTTGCCCGCGCTGGCGGTGTTGACTCTTAGCGGGACTCTGGAGACGTACGTCTTACCCGCCTGCACCGTGCTGGTCACGTAGGGCGTGGACGCGCTCATCGTGCCCGCAGCGGTGGCCGTGAGCCTGAGGGACTTGGCGCCCGACAGGAACGTGTTGGTTACGACGGCCAGCGTGGCGTTGACGGGATCGATCCACGCGTGCGCGGTTCCTTCGAAGGTGGAGGCGTCCACCGGCAGCAGGTTGGGATTGGCGAACGCCACTAGCTTCCCCTCAAGGTAGGGGCCACCTCCTCACGTGAGGAGGTGGCCAGGCTGGAGACTCAGACCCCGATCGGCTCACTGCCGTCTCCGGGCACGGGCCCCGGGACCTCATCGCCGGATGTGTCGCCCTCTGTGCTCACCGGGATGGCCCCGTCCGACGGGTAGCCGATGATCACGGTCTCCCCGTTCTCATTGACGGTCTCCTCCGTGCGGGGGATCTCGTACGGGTCCGTGATGACGATGGACCCCTCGTCGGGTGTACTCACTTACAGGTTCCTTCCCAGGTCGGCTGGTTCCACCAGACCCTTGTGAATGCGCCCATCGGCGCGCGAGTCAACGTATGCTTCGAACGTCCCGCCCTCCGTCACCAGGACCAGCCGTGCGCCGTCGGTGAGGCCGTTCGACGCCCCCCGGGAGGCCAGCGTGTGGATACTGGACCACTGGGAGGCCGTGAACACGGGCTCAGGCTTGCCAGTCTCGTTCCGGGTCTGCCGGGCGCCGGGCATGAGCCACCCGCCGTTGTCGTACTTCTTGGCCGGAGCGAATCCGTAGACGTCGGTGAACAGGCTGGAGTTGTACCCCCGGGCACCGGACCCGACCACCACACCCGCGCCTCCGCGTGACTCCACGTTGACACCCGCGAGGGTGCCGGCCGTGTGGCCCTTGTTGGCGTTGGTAATGCCGATCATGAACGGTGACTTGAGGTTGCGCACCCACCCGGCAGGGGCCGTGTCCCCACGGAACGCGCCGGTAGCCCACAGACGACCATTGGGGTTCTGCCCCATGATCTTCTTCTGGATACCGGCCATGAAGCCGGAGCAGTCCCACGAAGGGTTGCCCGCTCCGCCCCACTGGTACGGCTTGCCGGCCTGGGTCTTGGCCCAGGCGAGTGCAGCCTGAACACCAGGGCCCCCGGTGAGGTTCTTCTCCTTGTCCTTGCCCAGAGAGGTAAGGCTCTTGACCCAGGACAGCGGGACGTCCTTGATGAGGCTGCCCCACCCGGTGTTGGCACCGGGGATGCCGTCCAGGGCGCCGGTCACCTTGTTGAACCCCTTGGAGAGGAACCCGCCCACGGTGTCCTTGCCCCAGTCCCAGGCGCTGGACACCAGTCCCTTGACAGAGCCGATGATGCCGCCCAGCGCGTAGCCCTGGCCGCCCTGGTACTTGGCCAGCGACTGCCCGCGCATGGCCGCCTGGTTCACGGCGTGGAGGCGGGCCCGCTCGTACGGGTCCTTCATGGCTTCCGAGACGTAGACGCCCTCGCCCTTGCGCATGGGGACAAGCTGGTCGTCCCCATCGCGCCAGGAGGACGTGCCGGGCAGGATGCCGCCTCGCGCAAACCCCTTGAACTCACCCAGCTTCTTACCGCCAACGACACCGGCCACCTTGTTCCAGAGGGGGACGATTCCCTTGTTGTAGACGGTATCGATCACGAACTCAACGGGCGCCTTGGCGATGTCCTCCAGCTTGTGCCACTGCTTGGCAATGAGGTCCTTGCCGTCCTTGAAGGACTGGGCGATGGCCTCCACGCCGCTGCGCATGTACCCGAACGTGGGCTTCAGCGCCTTGTCCCACACCCACTTGCCGGTGGCAGCGATGGAGTCCATGGCAGGCTTGAACGCCTTGTCGTACAGCCACTTGACGACTCCGCCCAGGGTGGAGATACCCGCCTGGATGTAGCCCCACGTGGGCTTGAGGGCCTTTTCCCACATCCATTTGGCTGCGGCCACGATGGCGTCCACGGCCGGCTTAACCGCCGACTTGTACAGCCACCCGAATAGCAACCCCAGGGCCTTCACGGCCAGCATGAGGGGCGCGATCACGATGACTGCCACCAGCGTGTACAGCCACATGAAGATGTTGCCGATGAGCTTGAAGGTAGGCTGGATGGCCACCTTCCAGAGCCACATGGCGACGTCTCCGATAGCGCGGAAAGCCGCGTCCACCAGATCCCGGAACCACCCGACCTTGTTGTACGCCACGACCACCGCTGCGACGAACGCCGCTACGGCGATGGCCACCAGCACGAACGGGTTAAGGGCCATGACCGCGTTGAGGAGCGCCTGTGCGGCGGCCCACCCCTGGGTGACCAGGGTCACGCCACGCATGGCCGCTCCGTACAGCCCCATCACGCCCATCGCGAGGGCGCCGGCGATGGCCTGGGCATTCAGCGCGAACGCTACGCCACCGATGGCGATAGCCAGCGGAAGCAGCCACGGGGAGGCATCCCGGGCCCAGGTGAACGCGTCCTTACCCCAGGCGGCCATGTCCTTGACGGCCTGGATGCCGTCCTTCAGTGCCGGAATGGCGTAGGACCCCAGGGCCTCCACAAGGCCCTGCTGTAGCTCACGCTTGAGCGTCTGGAGTTCGTACAGGGGGCCGCTGCGGAGCGTGTCCCCCATCTGCTTGGCAGAACCTCCTACCTTGCCCAGCGTGGACACCGCCGTGGACGGGTCCAGGGCAAAGAGCGCCTTGCCGAGATCCTCAGCCTGGGTGCCAAAAAGTCCGACCGCTGCGGCCTCGCGCTCCACGGGGTCCTTCATGCCCCGGAGTCTGTCCAGGACCATATCCAGCCCCTTGGTGGCAGACTCGCCACCCTTGCCAATCAGGGACTCCATGGCCTTGGCGTCCATCCCCAGGGCCTTGTACGCCTCGCGGGAGCTGTCGCTCATGTCGATGGACCGAATGGAGAATTCCTTCAGCGCATCGGCCACGATGTCCGTGTCCCGCGCGCCACCCTGGAGGCCCTGCTGGAACAGGCCAAGAGCAGTGTGGCTATCGATGCCCAGCTTCCGGAGCTGGATGGAGTACTCCTGGAACGTCTCCAGGAGGTCCTCCGCGTTGGGGCCCAGCTTCTGGAACCCGTACGCGATGACGTCCAGCGCTGACTCAGCATCGGGCGCCAACTTGTTCTTGAGCATGGCTGACACGGCCTGTGTCTGCATGCTCATGTCCGTGCCGAACGTCGTGGAGACGTCGGACATCTTGGTCGCGATCGATTCCAGTTGGGCGTTCGTGGCGTCCGGCGGGACGAGGCCGCCCTGGACCGTGGCCCGGATGGCCTCCGCACCCTCCTCGAACGTATCCACCACGCCCTGGGAGTACAGGCGCCCGGCCACCTTGCCGTACCGGGCAGCGTCCTTGCCGGTCGCCCCTAGCTGTGCCTGGAGCCTCTTGGTCACGTCCGCCTGTGCGAACGCGTCGGTGAGCGCCTTGGCGGCCACGGCGCCGGCAGCGATGGCCCCGGCCACGATGCCGGCCTTCAGCTTTCCACCGAACCCGGCCCCCGCCTCCTGGCCAACGTCCTGGGTCGGGCCCACGACCTGGCGCCGGAGGTCTCCCTGGAACCCCTGGAGAGAGGGGACAATGGAGACGTACGCTACTGCGATTTCGGGGGCGGGCATCGGTCACCTCTTAGTGGTTCGTTCGCGGAACGCCTGGAGGTCCGCCGCTGTGATCTCCCGCTTACGGGGTTGGTCCCCCGGACGGGGGTACGGGTCCGGGAAGGTGCTCTTCCTGGTTGCGGGTACGTCCTGGTTAGCCACCAGCCACGCCACCGCGTTGTTGCTGTCGATGAGGTCCGCCAGGATGTAATCCGTGCGGGACCACAGAGGCTCCTTGCCATTCATGGCGATACGGGTAGCGGAATCGGGGGGAAGACCCCGGATCATCACGTCCAACTTCCGTGGCGTGATCTTCCCCCGCCAGAGGTCCAGGAGGTCTACCTGGCGGAATGCCAGGTCTGCCTCCACCTCATCCCCGTACTCCTCCAGGAGCGGGAGGAGACCTAGGAGTTTCCCGCCTTCACGGCCTCCTGGGCGGCGTTCATGAAGTCACCCAGCGCGGTCACCTTGCGGTTGTGCTTGCGAAACGTCGCGTACTGGTCCTCGCCCAGGAGGGCCTTCAGCGCGTGAGTGATGCGCTGGTCATCGATCGCCTCCAACACGTCGATGTCCCAGTCATCCGCCGGCGGCACGGTGTAGGTCTCTCCGTTGAACTCGACCGGGGTCGGGGTGCCGGTGGCGTCGTTCTTCTTGGCGTTCGCGGCCATGATGGTCTCCTTGGTCGGGTGGCGTGGGTGGATACGTAGGGCCCGTGTCCCACCCAGAACACGGGCCCTACGGGGACCACCTCCTCACGTGAGGAGGTGGAGGTCAGCCGGCGGGGGCCTCCGGGGCCGCCCCCTGCGGGTCGTTGTCGATGTCCTCGTAAAGGACGTTGTCCGCATCCGGGTAGATGGTGATGGTCAGCTCGAACGCCTGGAGGGCCGAGTCACTCAGCGCGACCTCACCCACGGCGGTGACCTCGCCCTGGCGGATGAACCGCCGACGCGTGATGTCCCCGTCCATCAGCTCCAGGCAGAACGAGACTCGCTCCGACTTGGGAATGCGGATCTTCCGCGTGTTGACGCCGTTGGCCGTGGACACGCTGGAGCCCGGGTTCACCAGCCCGAACACCACCAGGTTGTCCTCCAGGCACGTCACCGTGATGGTGCGCTTGTGCTTGGAGCGCCGGACCCGGATCAGCTTTCCGCCCCAGGCGTAGAAATCGGACGTGTCCTCGTCTCGGCCCTCGCTGGCCCCGTCCTCCGACAGAAGGCCGACGGCCTTCCAGGCTGCGACGTCGGTCATGTCCGTGGACAGATCGGTGGGAAGCAGTGTGCCCACCGGGGCCGTCCAGAGGTCCGCACCCTCCCAGAGGCGGGGGTTTGCGATGTCACCGGCCATACTGAACTCCTCTTGTTGTGAACTCCACGGCGAACGCGTACTTGGGTCGGCCGGTGGAGGCGTCGGGCAGCCACATGGGGCCGCTTACTTCCGAGACGTGGGATACGGTCGTCTCGCCCCGCTTGCCTGCCATCGCCATGACGTACGCCCTGGCGTCCTCGCAGAGGGCCCAGGCATCGTCTTCCGTCGTTGCCCAGGCTTGGATGTCCACCCGGGGCCGGTCCGTGATGGGGCCACGGAGGCCACCGATGCGCTGTACACGGACGAACTCACCCGGCATGGGGTCTGGGACCCTGGCGCCCACGTGAGGCCCGGAGAGGGCCGCACGGAGGTACTCCACGACCACCAGGACGGCATCCGGGAACCGGGCTACTGGACGGGGCATCGGCTTCACCCGTCCAGCGCCTGGAGGAGCTGTGCGCGCGTGGACTCCGCCGTAGCCCCCGGCTCGTAGCCGGCGATCACGGCGCCACGGGCTCGCTCTCCCTCCGCGCTGAAGTCCACGCGGGACTGGCCAGTGACGGCCTGGTCGATCCGGCGCGTGTGCTCCCGGATCACGTCCTGGGTCCCCTGGTTCTTGAGGAGATCATGGACAGCGTCCCAGTTGACACGGATTCGGTTTGCCATTAGCCCGTCACCCTCTTGAGTCGGATCTCCACGTGGTGGACACGGCCTCCCCAGCGCCAGCGAGCGACCTCGCCGTCAACCTCCAGGGTCATTCCGTCCCACTCCACCCGGTCCGTCTTCACCAGGTCCAGGTCACGGCCCCGCCGGGTGTACAGCTTCCAGCCCGTGAGGACCAGCTCACGGTCACCGTTCGTCTCCGATGAGCCGTCGGGCTGGATGGAGACGTCCGTGATCTGGTACCGCTCCGCGCGGGACCAGTCCCGGTCAGTCGTGGTGTCCCCGTACTTGTTCGTGACCAGCGGAGCCCGGAGGCGAACCGCTGAGTCCAGGTACGCGTTCATCCGGTGCTCACCACCGAAACCCCGCGCCGGTACGCGTCCAGGAGGTCCCGGTCACGCTCGGACAGCGAGGCGTCCAGGGTCTCCACGGAGTACGTGAGGGAGATACTCCCCACGGTCTCCTGGCGGAGGTTGTCCGGGTTACTCATCGCCCGGGAGGCTGCGCCCAGGACGACGCCCAGGACATCCGCCGGCACATCCGCATACCCGTGCGTGTAGGTGAGCCGCACGGCCTCCACACCGGGGCCGACGTACACGCGGCCCCTGCGCAGCTTCCACTTCAGCGCGGCGCCCGTGTCGGCGTCCACTACGGACGCGACGGACCGCACTGGACGCTGCGGGGGCTCCACGTAGCCGTCCCGGGGGTACAGCTCCGGAGAGGTGGTCCCGACCGTGAACCACTGGCGCGCACGCTTGCGCACGACCTGGGAGGCCACGGCCAGGACCAGCGCGGGGTCACCGGGGAGGCTTGCCACGTCGGTTTGCATCCAGGCGGCCAGTTGCTCCGGAGTGGCGAGAGGAGGCAGAGCCATTCCCCGGCCTCCTTACTTGACGTTCTGTGCGCCGCACTCCTGACAGCGCACGACGGACACCGGCTCACCCCCGGGCCGGACGGCCTTGTAGCCCTCCAGCCTGGGGGTGTCGCACTTGGTGTCGCCGTGCGGGTCGGGGAGGGCAGACTTGGGCTTGCGTGCCGTTGCCATGCCCTCCTCCTTACTTGGCCTGGACGCCGGTGAGGCGCGCGGCACCCTTGCCGCCGAACACCGCGAGGCCGGTGAAGAACTCCAGGCGGGTGCGGTACACAGGCTTGGAGTCCAGCTCCCCCAGGTCGCGCACGGTCACGCCACCGTTGGTGAGGCCGGTCACGGCCTGGTCGGTCTCGTCCTGGCCGAACTTCACGGCGTAGATGCTGGAGGCGTCCTCCGCCGTGCCCTGGGTCTCGGTCATCGGGAGGATGTCCGCGCCGGCGGGGGTCTGGCCCGGGTCCAGGAGGGCGATGCCGTTGTACGTGGCGACCATCTTGGAGGTCATGGCCTCCTTGATGAACTCCACGCCACCCAGGCGCCGAGCGCTGGACTTGATCTTGGCGATCACCGAGCGGTTCGCGTAGAGGGCGCCGTTCGAGCCGTTGAGGCCGGGAACGGAGGCGATGAGGGCGTCCAGCGCGTCCATGAAGTCGTGCCCGCCGGCCACGGGACCCATGCCGTTGGCGTCGGCGGCCAGGACCTGGGCACCAGTGAGACGCTTCTTGAGGCCGTCGAACCCCTTCGGGTCCACCTCCGTGTCACCGTTGAAGAAGTGGTCCTGGAACTTGTACGAAACGGCCTTGACCTTCATACGGGTCTGGATGGCCCGCTGGTCGTTGAGGTTGCCCCGGGTCTTGACGATGAAGGTGTCCACGTCGGCGTCACCACCGAGGATCACCAGCCGCTCCGACTTGGGGTTGACCGTGCCGGTGGACTCCGCGTAGCCCTCGTTCACCGAACGGAACTCCACGCCCGGGAGGCTGTCCTCCTCGTTGTACGCGTACGCGTTGCCCTCGATAGTGAGGAACGGGATGCGGTCCAGGATGCTGGACTCCTGGACGAAGACCTCCAGGACGCCTCGCTGGAGGTCGTCCTGGGAGAGCTTGGCCGCCTCCGGGAGGGTCAGTGCCATGTGTTACTCCTCATGAGATGGGACCACCACCTCACGTGAGGAGGTGGCGAGTGGTTACTTGCTGGCGCCGTACGCGCGGCGGAGGCGGTCCGTGGGGGAGGCCGGTTCGTCCTCCACGGGCTCACGCTGACCCCCACCGACGTCACCCCACGCGGGGTTGTCGTCCGTCTTGGCGGCCAGGTAGGGCTTGTCCTCCAGGAGCTGCGCCACGGCCTTACCGATCCCGTCGGCGTCACCGGCCTTCACGTCCTTGAAGTACTCCGGGTAGCGCTTGGCGACCTCGCTGGCCTCCACGACCTTGCCGGTAGCCTCCACGCGGATCTCCGACTCCAGAAGCTGAGTCTGGAACTCGGCCCGGATCTCGGTCCGGATGGCCTCCAGGTCATGACCCTTGACCGCAGCGTTCGACCGCTGGAGCCGCTTGACCTCAGCCTCCAGCTCCGAGAGCTTGGTCTCCGCCTCCTTGCGGGCCGCACGTTCGGCCTGGAGGGCCTTGAGCCCACCCTCCCCCAGCGCATCGTCCTTGCCCTTGCCGTCCTGGCCGTCCTTGGCGGGGTCCCCGTCCTTGGAGGCGTCCGGGCCGTTGGGGTTCGGGTTACCCTGGCCGTCCTTGGCCGGGTCTCCGTCCTTGGTGCCCTGGTCGGTCGGGCCGTTGGGGTTCGGGTTCGTGGTCATCCTGGAATCGCTCCTTATTGGATGTATCCGTACTTGGTCAGTAGGCGGACCTGGTGTTCGCGGTCGCCCTTGGCTTGGCGGAGGATCTCCGAAGGGGTGAGCCGGGGGGCTTTCGTGCGCGTGTAGCGCTCTCCCTGGACCTTCACGAAGCTTTCTCGCATGGAACTTGCGGCAAGTCCACGCTTGGTGGTGCCCTCTCGGGTCACCTGCACTTTCTTTCCGAACATCTCCACGGTGGACACGCCACCCTTGCGGCCAGTCACGTTGACGACCTGGGCCATGTCCGCGCCGGCGTCCATGGCCTCCACGGCGTCCTTGCCGAACCGGCGGACTCGCTCCTCCGGTGACATGGCTGCGTAGAGTTCCTCTGGGCCGTCCGATGCCTTCCACTCCCGGTCGGTCATCGGCTCCATGCCGCAGTCACACCCTGGGTGGCGCTTGAATCCCTCGCTGTAGCTGTACTGCCGGCCAGCGAGGATGATGCACCGGTCACACGCTGGCAGCTTCACCACTCGCACGTACGACACGCAACGCTCCGATGCGGTCATCGCGACCGTGGTAGCTGTCCGAGCCGTGTCCGTGAGAGTGGTGGATACCAGACGTGCCATTTGGCTCAGGCCCAGCACGGAGGCCGCCTGGGCCGCCATGCCGGCGGCCAGTGCACGGGCGGTGGTGAGCGCTGGGAGGTACAGGAGCGTGGCCAGGGACCGACCATCGGCCGCGTACCCTGCGAGTTGCCCGGGGACCAGCAGTCCCGCCGCAGCGGGAGAGGCACCCTGCGCCAACATCGCGTTGGCCACGAAGGCGCTAGCTCCCTGGGCGACGGCAAGCTGACCCGCTACAACGGCGCTCAGAATCCCCGCGCCAACCTCCCCCGCCATGGCGGCCAGGATTCGGTCCGGGGTAGCGCTTGTCCAGAGCGCCTGTACGGCCTCCAGGACGCCCCGCACGAGGTTCTGGACCTGTCGGTACCTTGCCTCCGCCAGAGCCCGTGAGCGGGCCGGTGAGGTCTCCCTGGCGGTACTCATGGTGAGTCCCGCCAGGTCGCGTTCGTCAGCCACCCGTCACTCCCTACTCAGCGGGAGGGACGTCCTCCTCACCGGACTCCTGCTTGGCGCCGAACATGGAGGCCAGGTCCCCGCCGACGATGGCCGCAGCCTGGTCGGTCCTCATGGACTTCCAGCGCTCCACCGTGTCCGGCGTAACGTCCGGCATGCGCTCCCAGAGCGCCTCATCGGGAACACCGATGGCCTTGTACTTGGTGAGCGCGTCCGCGTACTGCGCGTCCGAACGGAACTGGGCGTCACGCCACACGACGTCACCCAGGGCCAGGGCCTCAGCACGGGCCACGTCTCCGGCGGCCAGGGCCTCCAGGCGCATGACCTCCCTGAGGGCGGCCCCTAGGTGGCGCTGGACCTCCTGGACCTTGGCCACCAGGCCGGATTCCGTGGCTGTCAGCGTGTCGGCGGAGACGTTGCTGATCTCCCCCGTGAGGTACGAAGCGGGGGTACGTGTCTGTGCGGCAACGTGACGGACCGCAACCTCAATGACGTTCGTGTAGTTCGTGAGGTCCGCTGCGGAGAACTCGGCAATGGAGGCGTTCTGACTCTCCAGCCACAGGAGACGGTCACGACGGAACGGCGCGATGGGGAGGTCTTCCTCCCCGATGACCTCGCCCTCCTCATCCGTGATCTCCCGGGTAGGCCGGTCCATGCCCAGGACGGCACGGGCCGGCACGGCCAGGTTGTCAGCAGCGGTGAGGAGGTGGGCCCACAGAGTGTTGATGGCGTCCTGGAGAGGGGCCACAGACTCGATTTCGCTGCGCGGCTTCCCCCGGAGGCGGGACCGGTTCGGGAGTTCCACCATGAAGACCTCGCCCATCGGGTTGGCCAGGTGGGCCGTCTCCTTGGGGGCGAGTCCGGTGCGGCGGGGTTTCCACTCGTCCGTTCCGTTCGCGAGACGTTCGTACCGGTACACGACCGTGGGCGTGATCAATACGGCGTAGTCCAGCGTGCCGTCCGTCCAGACCTTCAGCGCTGCGCGGCGTGCCCGCCGGCGACCGGGGATGTAGTCCACGATGGCCTGGGAGGCATGCTCGAACGTGATCTCAGTGTTGATGCCGTCCGGCTTCCAGACCATGACGAAAGAGCGTCCGGCCAGGAGGGCCTCCAGGGCGGCCAGTCCGAACTCCACGTCGCACTCGTTCGCGCGCCATGCCTTCCACGCCGCCTTGTCCAGCGTGCCGTCCTCCAGGCGGAACCCCACCGGTCGGAGGCGCTCCACCATGGCGTCCGGGACCACCTGGCACCAGTTGTCAGAGAACCCGTTGAACAGGCCCCCGGACATCTGGGAGAACTCAGGGGACGCGAACAGTAGGGGACGCTGCCCCTCGTAGTAACTGGACCACTTGTCCGCGTACGCCTTGCGCTTCACCAGCTTGGCGTGGAGGCGCCGGACGGTTGCCAGGGGCGTTTCCGCCATGGTCACCTCCAGGGGGATGAGTAGGGTTACGCGCTGGCCGCTCTGGCCTTGCGGATCGGACGACGGACGTATCCGTCCAGGGCCATCACGGAGGCCGCGATGCCGTCGATGCGGGACGATGACTTGTTGCGGTCCGGCTTCACGGGACGGATGTTGTCGTTTCCGTCCGTGTAGACCTCGCAGCAGAGGGCGTTCCAGCGGAGGATGGGGTTTCCGCCGTGACGGACCTGGCCCTCGCGGAGGAGTCGCTCCAGCTCCTTGGAGCCTGGGGACATGCCCAAGTAGGTCTGCGCCACGGGCACTACGTCCACGCCCCGGGTCTTGGACTCCAGACGCTGGACCATCTGGCCAGCGAACATGCGGTCGTATGAAACGCGCTGGACGTCCAGCCGGCGGCAATCAGCGATGATCTGCTTCTCGATAGCCGTGTAGTCGATGGCGTCGCCCTCCGTGAGAGTCAGCCATCCCTCCTTGGCCCACTGGCGGAGCGGGACGTGGAGTTGTGCCTCCAGTTCGTCCAGTCGCTCCTCCGGTAGCCAGAACCGGGCCACCAGCTCCAGCTCCACGCCCTTCTGTCGGGACTCGACAGCGAGGACCCAGGCGGAGAGGTCGGACACGGCGGAGAGGTCCACTCCTCCCCACGCGCGCCGGTAGCGGAACCGCTTGTCGTCCACGGTGCCGGCGTTCGCGTCCCAGAGCGGTTGCGGCAACCAGCGGGTGGCCGCGCGCATGCGCCGGTTGAGCGAGAGGCGGAGGAACGTCGGGAGGTACGAAGGTGTCGCCTTGGCCTTGTTGGCCTCGCGCTGGATGTACGCCAGCGAGGGCGAGACGCCCAGGCCAGGGTTGGCCCTGCGCCAGGTCTCCTCCGCGAACGGGTCAGCGTCCGCAGCGGCGGCCCATACAACGCCATACTGCTGGGTGTCCGTGACGACACGCTCAGCACACCGGAGGGTGTACGTGTGCTTCTCGTCGTAAATGGAGCCCTCCACGCCCTCATCAGCCGTGGTGATGTACACAATCAGCGGCTGGTCACGGGCACCTACACCGGTCTCGATAGCGTCGATGAGGTCTCGGGACTTGTGAACGTGGACCTCATCCACGATGGCACCGGAGACGTTCAGTCCGTGGGCCGTCTCTGCCACCTTGGACAGTGGTCTGAAGAGGCCACCGGTACGGGGCACCCGGATGACGTTGCGGAGGACGTCCACGCGACCACGTACGGCCTTGGACGTCATCGCCATGCGCTTGCAGTCCTCAGCGACTCGGCCGGCCTGTTCGAGCGAGCCCGCAGCGGCGTAGACCTCCGCACCCATTTCCCGGTCGGCCAGGAGGAGCGTGAGGGCGATGCCGGAGGACAGCGTGGACTTGCCGGCCTTGCGGGGGATCTCCACCCACGCGGAGCGGATCACCCGGAGGACGCGCTGGATCTCCGTGTCAAAGTAGACCCACCCGAAGATGGGGAAGATCACCCAGACCTTTTGCCAGGTCTGAAGCCGGAGCGGCGTACCGCCCCATCGGCCCTTGGTGTGCTTGAAGGACTCCACCGCCCTGAGGGCCCGCGCAGCGTGCTCAACAGAGAAGTAGGCGCCCGGGTGCTCGGGGGCCTGGCACGTCCAGTGGAGCGGCCGGCGCTCCCACCCGTCCAGGATCTCCTCCTCCGTCATGCCTAGCTCCAGGAGCGAGGCGTACGGGACGGGAAGATCCTGCTTCCAGAGGCCCAGGCTGTCAGTCGAAGGTGTCGTCATCGTCGTCTCCTGTTGTGTCGGGGGCCGCAATGCGGGAGGCCGCCGACGGAGACAGACCCAGTTCGCCAGTCAGGGAACGGAAGTGCGAGCGGTACGCGTTGAGAATGGAGGTCCAAGGGTTCTTGACCATGCCCCGCTCCGTCTGGACCACCAGGCCCTGGAGGGACAGCGCGCGCTCCCCCTGCCAGATGCGGGTAGCGGTCACCACGTAGTCCGTCACGGTCTCCCGCTGGGTCTCCGTCAGCCCGGTGGACACCACCAGGGCCGGCACGATGCGCGCCCAGAGGGCAGCGGCGTACGCGCGGGTCTCCTTGACGTCCTTGGTCCGCCCGGGGAACACGTCGTCCCACGCCGGCTCCACGGGGTCCACCGGGGCGAACCGGGCACCCTCGTTCTGGCGGTCGGGACGGAAGGACCCCTCACGGACGGCCTGGAGGTGAGGCATAGGCTTGGCGCCGGAGACGCTCATGGACGCCTCCTTGCGTGCGGTGGGAGCGGCGGACATACCGGGGCAAGGTGGGGTGCCGTCTTGCCTGGTCAGATGGGGTGCCGAGTCGCCTACCTGGGGCGATGCTCAGAAGGGCGAGGTTCCCGCAGGAACGCTCCGATCGGCCATGTCGTACGCCGCCCTCCCTGCCGAGTGGTCTCGGGCACGGGCGGGGGTCACCCCCCAGGGGGCGAGGCCGGCAGGCGGACGACCGGTCGCGCGTTGGCAGCGATGAAGCCACCAGGCTGCAAACGGGCCGTCTCCTTGTTGTGACAGAGCGTGCACAGCGGACGCAAGTGCTTGTGCGCGTCGGGGTTGTCAACCTGCTGCCGAACCAGGTCGCGCCTGGACACTGGCCAATGGTCGGCTACGGTCGCTTGGCGTGCGCACAGCGAACACCAAGGGTTCAAGTAGAGGAACCGCTTGCGTACTCGCTGCCATCGTGTCGTGGAGTACACAGCGTTACCAGCTTCAGCCCTCAGCTTCTCACGCTGCCTCTTGTGCTCAGCACATGGACCACCGCTTGGTGTCAGCTCTGAGCACCCGGGTTGTGAGCATGGCTTGCGTGGACGTGCAGGCATGGTGTACGCCTCAACCCCTCCCCTGGACCAGTGATACCACCGGGGTGGCATGTGGGGGCCGTACAGGGGAGGGGGAGCTAGGGGGGTGGCACACGGCCACCCAGGGGGTATCAGAACAGGGGGGTGGAGTACCCGCAGTCCCGGTGGGTCTTCACCCGGTGGCACGGCTTGCACAGCACCTGTACGTTGTCGCTCGTGTCCGTACCGCCCTTGTGGATCGGGACCACGTGGTCCACGTCCACCAGCGAGGGCAACGGTTGTGCGGGACAGCGTGCGCACTGAGGGCGCCGGCCATGCTTGGCGTACTCCTCACGGATGTGCCTCCGGAGGAGGGCCGCAGCGTTAGGCCCGTGCGCGATGACATCGCGTCGTCTACGTTGTGAGCGCGTGTTGCGCGTGGCCATGCTGCGGGTCCTCTCTCCGGGGCACCACCTCACGTGAGTAGGTGGTAAGCGGAGACAGCGTGCGATCCGGATTCGAACCGGCACCCCCTCAGGGGTTGGGGATTGCGTCCCCGCTGGTCGCGCCGAAACATAGCCAGCACACTGCGCACGCTGCCTCCAGCGCTCCGTACCGGATTCGAACCGGTGACCTCCGCCATGACAAGGCGGCGCCCTGGGCCAGACTGGGCGAACGGAGCATGAGGAGCGGGCGTCACGGTGGGGACTCGAACCCCCGTCCCGGCAAGCCCAAGGCCATCCCTGGGGGCCAGCGCTGCGCCAACCAGCTACCGTGCAAGCGTCCGGATCGCTCCGTCCGCTCCAGTCCCTCCCGCCGGAATCGAACCAGCGACCTCCGGGTACGTTGCCCGGCGCTCTGACCTACTGAGCTAGAAGAGGGTTGCAACCAGGCCCCGGTCCAGTTCCCTGGTCCCGGACATCGGAGTGCGTGCCGATCGTTGACCCGTGAGGGTTCGCTGGTTGCTCCGTACCTCCGGCTGGACTCGAACCAGCGCATCAACCGTCACCCCTTATGAGGGGGCCGCTCTGCCAACTGAGCTACGGAGGTAGGCGGGGGGCCGGACTCTTACCGGCTAGCCCTCCGGTTCGGTCGCTGACTAGGCGACGTACTAGGGACGGACTCCTCATGAGTACCCCCTGGGCTCCGCGTTGCTTCCCGGTCAAGGGCCGGTCCGGCGGAGCCTTGCTGGCTTGCCTGGATTCGAACCAGGAACCCCCGGGGTAACAACCCGGTGCGCTGCCGTTGCGCCACAAGCCATGGCAGGGACGGTAACCACCCGCCCCCATGACACGCCCCGTCTGCCACTTACGGGCTTGCGCCCTGGTCCACGGACCGATGCGTGTCTTCCCAGCGTGCATCCGGCTGGACTCGAACCAGCGACGCATGGATTAAGAATCCAGTGCTCTACCAACTGAGCTACGGATGCGAGGCCCCCAGGCTCAACCCGGGAGAGAGGCGGGGAGCCTGGGGGCGGAGGGCCATCGGGTGGCGATCAAGCCCCCGGCTCCCTCTGAGTAGTTGTCTGGTGTCAGCGGCCTGGGATCAGACCAGCGAGGCCACCGGGCGAGGCCGACGGGGGATGCGCATCTGGACGTCCTCCGGACCGGGGCGCAGGTCCCGGTCCCGCCCTCCAGCAAGGTGGAACGTGGACGTGCACATCTGGTCCTCCGCCTTGAGGTCGCTCCCCTCGTGCAGGAGGTCGCAGCCGTGGGCCAGCGTGTGGTGGCGCTTGGCCACGGCCTTGCGGGCGTCGAACATGATCTGGAAGCCGCCTCGCTTCACGGCCTCCTCCGGGACCTCGAACTCCGTGGTCCGGAACCCCGCCTGGTGGAGGCGGAGGCGCCAGTGGTGCTCGAACCAGGTGTTCAGGTCCTCCATGGAGAGGAACCCGCAGACGTCGTGACGCTCGTAGTCCTCGATGCCGTCCACCCACGGCGAGGGGTGTGTCCCGCCCTGGTGGCACCAGCGCATGGGGTCGACCAGGTTGGCCGCGTACTCCGGGAACGACGTGTAGCCGAACGCGTAGGGACCGGTGCCGATGCCGTGGCCGGAGCGGTCGTGCCAACGGTGGCAGACGCGGAAGACGCGCATTGGGGACCTCCAGGGGTTCGCGTGTGTGCGCCTGGTGATCCGGGGCCGGCGGCCCAGCGTGCGGGGGCCGGAGGGCCGAGTGACGGAGTGACGAACGTGGCCGTCATCCCGGGATGCCTATAGGTTTTCTTATGTGGTACTGAGATCACTACCTCAAACGTCACTACCACCATTCATGCAGGTCAGAGGGGGTGCGGACGCCCCGTCCCCGCCCGCTGAACGTCATCGGCCCCGCCGAACGTCACCCGGACCCACGGGGCCGTTACCGTTTCGTGACCTAAAGGTCAGAAAGAAAGGGCCCCCGCTCAGGTGAGCAGAGACCCTCTCGTATGTGAACGTGACCTAGGCCACCATGTCCAACTCCTCCGTGGGCCGGTGCCACTCGATGGTCACCCGCTGGTGCAACGGCTCTGCCACCCGGGCCCGCCTCAGCGGACGGATCGTGATGCGCTTGACGAACAGTTTCACGAACTCCCGCCGCTCCTCCAGCGTCCTCCTGGCCCACCAGCTCCCCGGCCCGGTCGGGTCCTGGTCCCACGCCTGCCACTGCGCCAGCGGCAACTTGGGTGCGCTGGCCTCCTCCAGGGCCGCCAGGCGGGCGTCCAGGGCCTCCAGCCGGTCCTGAAGGGCTGAAGCGGACTTCCGGAACCGGGCCAGGGCGAACTCCGTGCGGAACAGTCCCGCATCCCGGTCATCGAACAGGCTCGCCAGGCCGTCCCGGACCTCCGCCCTCTCCGTGAGGATCTGGTCCCGTTCGCCGGCCGTCTCCGGGGCCTCCCTGAGCCTCCCGTAGCGGCGCGTGACCTCCATGAGGATGAGGAGGGTGTCCTCATCGTCCTCCGCTGCCCGGATCAGTCCGAAGATCCGGTTCGCCACGTAGTTGTCCAGGGCGTCCATGGTGATGGTGGGGGTTCCCGTGTGGGCCGTCGTGGTGCGCTGTCCGATGTTGCACCGGTAGGCACGCTGCCCCTCCGGGTGGTCCTTGGTCGCTGGGTACCGGGTGGCTTTCCACGTGGCTGTACACGTACAGCGCATGATGCCCAGGCCGGACAGCAACGAGTCGCCCTTGTTGTTGGGGTTGGAGTCCTTGCGGCCCTGGAGCCACTCCTGGACTCGCCACCAGTCGGCGGGGTTGATAATGGGCGGCCACGGGGTGGGAATGGGTTGGCCGTCCTCGTCCCGGAGGATGCGGTAACCGGTGATCTTCCGGCCACGGCCCTCTTTGTTGTAGACAGCTTCAGCGGCGTAACCGGCGAAACGGGGGTCCATGAGGATGCGGGTGACGGTCTTCCGGTCCCATTGGGAGGCTTTCCGTTCCTTGCCGGTTTTTGCGCCTCGGGTGGGAATGGGCTTGCGGTTCATGGTGGTCGTGACGCCGGAAATGGAGCCCGGGTGGAATTTCATGTACCCGGAGGCGTAGGGCTTTCCCATGTGCTCCAGGATGGGCGGGAAGATGTGCGTGGACACGACGTCGCACTCCGTCTTGTTCGGGCGGAGGCGCTTGATTACCAGCGTGCGGGTGCGTCCGTCTTCTCCGGTGCGGGTCACGGTGTCCTCATAGGTCTCAAACCCGTAGGGGGCCGGCCCGCTCCAGCCCCCCAACTCCTTGGACGTAGCCTTGGCCCGCTTCACAGCTACGGACTTGTTCTTGGATTCCTGGTGGGCAGCGTCCAGGCGGAAGATGAGGTGGATCAGGTCCATGATGTTGTCCCGCTTGAACGTGCCCTCCGTGAGGCTCACGATGGTCACGCCCAGGTTCAACAGCTCCTGACACACGGGGAGAGCGTCCGCGACCTCCAGTCGGGAGAACCGGCTCACGTAGTACACGATGACCAGGTTGATTCGGCCGGCTCGGCAGTCGGCGATCAGGCGGTCAAAGTCCGGACGCTCATCCCCGGAGAACGCGCTGATGCCCAGGTCCTCATAGGTGGCAATCTTGGTCGCGCCCATCTGACGTGCGCGGGCCACGCCCTCTTTTAGCTGGTCCTCTGTAGAGACCTCTGATTTGTTGGCCCGTCGGGCGGACTGTCGACCGTACACTCCGGCGTGGGTGTCCATACCGGTCACGACTCCTAGTGTCATGGGGCGAGTGTAGCCCCCGTGGGGGATACGCCTTCACCGCGCCGCAGGACAGCCGCGGCCTGGCCAACCTGTACGGCGGCCGGGACGGCCTCGGCGACAAGCTCGACGCCTACCTCTCGACCCCGGAGACGGCCTCGCCGGAGCTGAAGGGCTCCTACAACGGCGTCATCCACGAGATGGTCGAGGCCCGGGACGTCCGCATGGGCATGTACGGGCACTCCAACCAGGTCGCCCACCACGCCCTGTACATGTACGACGCGGCCGGACAGCCCTACAAGACGCAGAAGAACATCCGCGAGGTGCTCCAGCGCCTGTACACCGGCAGCGACATCGGCCAGGGCTACCACGGCGACGAGGACAACGGCGAGCAGTCGGCCTGGTTCCTCTTCTCCTCGCTCGGCTTCTACCCGCTGGTGATGGGCAGCGGCGAGTACGCCGTCGGGTCCCCGCTGTTCACCAAGGCCACGGTCCACCTGGAGAACGGCCGCGACCTGGTCGTCAAGGCGCCGAAGAACAGCACGAAGAACGTCTACGTGCAGGGTCTGAAGGTCAACGGCAAGCGCTGGACCTCCACTTCGCTCCCCCACTCGCTGCTCGCCAAGGGCGGCGTCCTGGAGTTCGACATGGGCGCGAAGCCCTCCTCGTGGGGCACCGGCAAGGACGCGGCGCCCGCGTCGATCACCGAGGGCGACGAGGTGGCGACCCCGCGCGCCGACGCGATCACCGGCGCGGGCGCGCTGTTCGACAACACGTCGGGAACGGACGCGAGCGTGACCTCCGTGGACCTGCCCGTGTCCGGCAAGGGCGTCAAGGCGGTCCAGTACACGCTGACCTCGTCGGCGGACCGCACGAAGGCCCCGGCCGGCTGGAAACTCCAGGGCTCGGCCGACGGCACCACCTGGCGGACGCTGGACGAGCGCTCGGGCGAATCCTTCGCCTGGGACCGGCAGACCCGGGCGTTCTCGGTGAAGTCGCCGGGCTCGTACGCCAAGTACCGGCTGGTCCTGGACGGCGCGCACACGCTGGCGGAGGTGGAGCTGCTGGCCTGAACCTGAGGGCGGGCACGGAATGACATGGCGGGGTACGCCGGGTGACCGGCGTACCCCGCACATGGTTCCACGTTCCGCGTTGCGCTTGCGTACCTGTTCTGTACCGCTCTCGTCCCCGGCCGTAAATCTGGTTGACCTGTGAACGACGTGTGTAAGGATCACGAAGTATCCCGGGATCTTGCGGACTTACCCGTCCGTGGTCCCTTCCGCATGACCCAATGGAGGACCCACGTGGCCAAAACCTCCGGCCTGAACACGCGTCGCGTCCTGGCACGTGCCACGGCCGCGGCGCTCACCGCCGCACTGGTGGCGACCGGCGCGGGCAGCGCCGTCGCCGCGGACGCGCCCGTGCCTTCCGCGTCGAAGGCGCCGCTCGACGTGAAGCCGTCGGACGCGTCGAAGTTCAGCACGGCCGACGTGCAGGGCTACGCGCCGATCAACGGCCTGTACGGCATGAACAGCGGCGGATACCTGAGCAGTTACGCCCCCGACGGGTACGGTGGGCTCACCGGACGCTCCAACGCGGGCCAGGTCTCCCCGGACACCAAGTTCATCACGCAGGTGGACCACAACGCCGACGGCGAGTCCGACGGACTGTGGATCGTGGTCGACGGCCAGCTCCACTACCTGAAGTGGAACACCACCGGCTCGACGCTCGTCGGCAAGGGCTGGGGCATCTACGACCGGCTCCTGTCGGCCGGCAACCTCGGCGGTGCCGCCGCGGACGACCTGATCGCACGGGACAAGTCCGGCGTCCTGTGGCTGTACCTCGGCTACGGCAACGGCACGCTGACCCAGCGCTACAAGGTCGGCGGCGGCTGGAACACGTACACCCACATCGCCGGCAAGGGCGACCTGACCGGTGACGGCAAGGACGACATCGTCGCCAAGGACAAGTCCGGCGTGCTGTGGCTCTACAAGGGCACCGGCAACTACAAGGCGCCGTTCACCTCCCGCACCCGCATCGGCGGCGGCTGGAACACGTACAACAACCTCGTGACCGTCGGCGACATCGACATCGACGGCATCACCGACCTGGTCGCACGCGACAAGGACGGCGCGCTGTACGTGTACAAGGGCACCGGCAGGGCCGCCGCCCCGTACAAGTCCCGCGTGAAGATCGGCAGCGGCGGCTGGAACACGTACCGCATCCTGTTCTGAGCCGTACGCGGCCCCTCGTGAGGGGCAAGCGCGAGGGCCGCACCCCCGTCACCGGGGATGCGGCCCTCAACCGTTGTGCGCCGCCGCCTACTTGCGGATCAGGCTGCGCAGCACGTACTGCAGGATGCCGCCGTTGCGGTAGTAGTCCGCCTCACCCGGGGTGTCGATGCGGACGACCGCGTCGAACTCGACGCCGGTGTCGGTGGTGACCTTCACCGTGCGCGGGGTGGTGCCCTCGTTCAGCTCGGTCACGCCGGAGACGGAGAAGGACTCCTCGCCGGTCAGGCCGAGGGACTCGGCGGTCTGGCCCTCCGGGAACTGCAGCGGCAGGACGCCCATGCCGATGAGGTTCGAGCGGTGGATGCGCTCGTAGGACTCGGCGATGACGGCCTTGACGCCCAGGAGCGCGGTGCCCTTGGCGGCCCAGTCGCGGGACGAGCCGGAACCGTACTCCTTGCCGGCCAGGACGACGAGCGGGATGTTCTGCTCGATGTAGTTGCGGGAGGCGTCGTAGATGAACGACACCGGACCGCCGTCCTGGGTGAAGTCGCGGGTGTAGCCGCCCTCGGTGCCCGGCGCGATCTGGTTGCGCAGGCGGATGTTGGCGAAGGTGCCGCGGATCATGATCTCGTGGTTGCCGCGGCGCGAGCCGTAGCTGTTGAAGTCGCGGCGCTCGACGCCGTGCTCCGTGAGGTACTTGCCGGCCGGGGTGTCGGCCTTGATGGCACCGGCGGGCGAGATGTGGTCCGTCGTCACCGAGTCGCCCAGCTTGGCGAGCACGCGGGCGCCGGAGATGTCCTCGACCGGGGCCGGCTCCATGGCCATGCCCTCGAAGTACGGGGGCTTGCGCACGTAGGTGGACTCGGCGTCCCACTCGAAGGTGTCGCCGGTGGGGATCGGCAGCGCCTGCCACTGGGCGTCGCCCGCGAAGACGTCGCTGTAGGACTTGGCGAACATGTCCTCGCCGATGGCGTTGGCGACGACGTCGTTGACCTCGGCCTCGGAGGGCCAGATGTCCTTGAGGAAGACGGGGTTGCCGTCCTGGTCGGTGCCCAGGGCGTCCTTGGTGATGTCCACCTTCATGGAGCCCGCGAGCGCGTAGGCGACGACCAGCGGCGGGGACGCCAGGTAGTTCATCTTGACGTCGGGGTTGATCCGGCCCTCGAAGTTGCGGTTGCCGGAGAGCACCGAGGTGACGGCCAGGTCGTGCTCGTTGACGGCCTTGGAGACCTCGTCGGGCAGCGGGCCCGAGTTGCCGATGCAGGTGGTGCAGCCGTAGCCGACGAGGTTGAAGCCGACCTTGTCGAGGTAGGGGGTCAGGCCCGCCTTCTCGAAGTAGTCGGTGACGACCTTGGAGCCCGGGGCGAGGGTGGTCTTGACCCAGGGCTTGCGGGTCAGACCCTTCTCGACCGCCTTCTTGGCCACCAGGGCGGCGGCGACCATGACGTACGGGTTGGAGGTGTTGGTGCAGGAGGTGATGGCCGCGACCGTCACCGCACCGTGGTCCAGCTCGTAGGAGGTGCCGTCGGGGGCGGTCACGCGGACCGGGTTGGACGGGGCGCCGTTGGTGACGGCCGGGGAGTCGGAGGCCGGGAAGGACTCCTTGCCCGCCTCGTCCACGACGTCCACGTAGTTGAGGACGTCCGCCTTGAACTGCTGGGCGGCGTTGGCGAGGACGATGCGGTCCTGCGGGCGCTTCGGGCCGGCGATGGAGGGCACGACCGTGGAGAGGTCGAGCTCCAGCTTCTCGGAGAAGTCCGGCTCGGCCTTCGGGTCCAGCCAGAGTCCCTGCTCCTTGGCGTACGCCTCGACCAGCGCGACCTGCTGCTCGCTGCGGCCGGTCAGGCGCATGTAGTTCAGCGTCTCGTCGTCGACCGGGAAGATCGCGGCGGTGGAGCCGAACTCCGGCGACATGTTGCCGATGGTGGCGCGGTTGGCGAGGCTGGTGGCCGCCACGCCCTCGCCGTAGAACTCGACGAACTTGCCGACGACGCCGTGCTTGCGCAGCATCTCGGTGATGGTGAGCACCAGGTCGGTGGCGGTGGTGCCGGCCTGGAGCTCGCCGGTGAGCTTGAAGCCGACGACACGCGGGATCAGCATGGAGACCGGCTGGCCGAGCATCGCGGCCTCGGCCTCGATGCCGCCGACGCCCCAGCCGAGGACGCCGAGGCCGTTGACCATGGTGGTGTGCGAGTCGGTGCCGACCAGGGTGTCGGGGTAGGCCTTGCCGTCACGGGTCATGACGACGCGGGCCAGGTGCTCGATGTTCACCTGGTGGACGATGCCGGTGCCGGGCGGGACGACCTTGAACTCGTCGAAGGCGGTCTGGCCCCAGCGCAGGAACTGGTAGCGCTCGCGGTTGCGGCCGTACTCCAGGTCGACGTTCTGCTTGAACGCGTCGTTGGTGCCGAACTTGTCGGCGATGACGGAGTGGTCGATGACCAGCTCGGCCGGGGCCAACGGGTTGATCTTCGCGGCGTCGCCGCCGAGCTCCTTGACGGCCTCACGCATGGTGGCGAGGTCGACGACACAGGGCACGCCGGTGAAGTCCTGCATGATCACGCGGGCCGGCGTGAACTGGATCTCCTGCGACGGCTGGGCCTGCGAGTCCCAGCCGCCGAGGGCGCGGATGTGGTCGGCGGTGATGTTCGCGCCGTCCTCGGTACGGAGCAGGTTCTCCAGCAGCACCTTCAGGCTGTAGGGAAGGCGCGCGGAGCCCTCGACCTTGTCCAGCCGGAAGATCTCGTACGACTCGTCGCCCACCTGCAGCGTGCTGCGGGCGTCGAAGCTGTTCGCCGACACGACAGTCTCCTTCATTCATGTGCGCGTACCACCGCATCCTGCCGCCACGCCACTCCGGCCGATCCGCTAAGGTAAGGCTAAGTTAGGTAACCCTTACCGCCAGACCGGCAGCGGCGCGCGACTGCGGCACGCCTCGGCAGATATCTCGATGTCGAGATAACTCTAGTACATGGGGGCGGTCCGGTCATGTCCGGGCACCGTGTGGCGTGCGCCCCACTCCGGGTGACCCGCGCGGCCATCACTACGCCGGACGGGGGTATCCGATGCGTACCGGACCGACCCGGCGCGACACGGAAGGGGGCACGATGCCGCTCACGTTCCGCAAGAGTTTCCGGATCCTCCCCGGAGTGCGGCTGAACATCAACAAACGCTCGTGGTCCATCACGACCGGAGGCCGCAACGGCCCGCGCCACACCCGCAGCAGCACCGGACGTCGTACGACATCGATGGATTTGCCGGGACCTTTCGGGTGGCGTCGCACGACGACGAGCAGGCGCCGCTGAGGCGTGACCGGGGGTTACTTGACGTCACATCACCCGAACGGACCCCCCGAGAGGCGCAATCTCATATCTGAGATAGCCTCAACCTCATGGCAGACGACTACCTCGTACGCATCGGCCGACTCATCCGTGACGCCCGGCAGCACCGCGGCTGGACACAGTCCCAGCTTGCGGAGGCGCTCAACACCAGTCAGAGTGCCGTCAACCGCATCGAGCGCGGCAACCAGAACATCAGTCTTGAGATGATCGCCCGCATCGGCGAAGCGCTGGACAGCGAGATCGTCTCCCTGGGCTACTCGGGTCCGATGCACCTGCGCGTGGTCGGCGGCCGACGGCTGTCCGGCGCGATCGACGTCAAGACCAGCAAGAACGCCTGCGTGGCCCTGCTGTGCGCCTCGCTGCTCAACAAGGGCCGCACGGTGCTGCGCCGGGTCGCCCGCATCGAGGAGGTCTACCGCCTCCTGGAGGTGCTCAACTCCATCGGCGTGCGCACCCGCTGGGTCAACGACGGCACCGACCTGGAGATCGTGCCGCCCGCCGAGCTGGACATGGAGGCCATCGACGCCGAGGCGGCCGTCCGCACCCGCTCCATCATCATGTTCCTCGGCCCGCTGCTGCACCGCATGGACCGCTTCCGGCTGCCCTACGCCGGCGGCTGCGACCTCGGCACCCGCACCATCGAGCCGCACATGATCGCGCTGCGCCGCTTCGGCCTGGACGTCGCCGCCACCGAGGGCCACTACCACGCGGTGGTCGACCGCACCGTCCGCCCCGACCGCCCGATCGTCCTGACCGAACGGGGCGACACGGTCACGGAGAACGCGCTGCTGGCCGCCGCCCGCCACGACGGCGTCACCGTCATCCGCAACGCCTCCTCCAACTACATGGTCCAGGACCTGTGCTTCTTCCTGGAGGCCCTGGGCGTCCGCGTCGAGGGCATCGGCACCACGACCCTCACCGTGCACGGCATGCCGGTCATCGATGCCGACGTGGACTACTCCCCCTCCGAGGACCCGGTCGAGGCGATGAGCCTGCTGGCCGCCGCGGTGGTCACGGAGTCGGAGCTGACGGTCCGTCGCGTCCCGATCGAGTTCCTGGAGATCGAGCTGGCGGTCCTGGAGGAGATGGGCCTCGACCACGACCGCACCCCGGAGTACTTCGCCGACAACGGCCGCACCCGCCTGGTCGACCTGACCGTCCGCCCCTCCAAGCTCGAAGCCCCGATCGACAAGATCCACCCGATGCCCTTCCCCGGGCTGAACATCGACAACGTCCCCTTCTTCGCGGCCATCGCGGCCTCGGCGCAGGGCCAGACCCTCATCCACGACTGGGTCTACGACAACCGCGCCATCTACCTCACCGACCTGAACCGCCTCGGCGGCCGCCTCCAGCTCCTGGACCCCCACCGCGTCCTGGTCGAGGGCCCCACCCGCTGGCGCGCCGCCGAGATGATGTGCCCGCCGGCCCTGCGCCCCGCGGTCGTCGTCCTCCTGGCGATGATGGCCGCCGAGGGCACGTCGGTGCTGCGCAACGTGTACGTCATCAACCGCGGTTACGAGGACCTCGCGGAGCGCCTGAACTCGATCGGGGCGCAGATCGAGATCTTCCGGGACATCTGAAGGGTCTGAGGAAAAGCAGCGCGAAACCCCTCCTGACCTGTACAGATGCGAGGCAGGGGGGACTCGCAGTTGCCCCTGGGACTTCTCTGGGACATGCAACGCCACGTGTTCGTTCATTGACAACGGTTTTCACCAGGGGCCAGGTGATACAGCCGCAGGCCAGCGCGAAGAGGCCGAGGCTCCGAGCGCCTCGCCCGAAGACCCCCAAGCGTTACGTCCGGCCAGAGCAGCGTGGTATCCGAACCCCCGCGGCCGGAATCCGGCGGCGGGTCCGCAGCACGGTGCTGGTGACGCCCACGTCATTCTTCACAGGGCCGGAAGGCTCTCGGACCATTCTGACGACAAAGGCGAAGAAGGTGCCGGGGACGACTTCCCGCTATCCGAGAGCATCGCGGTGGACATCGGTATCGGTTGCCGCCAGCACCACGACCCGAGTCCGGGTGGGATCGAGCACGGCGAAAGCCAGGTCCGAGGTGTCGTGGTGGAACCAGTCCGTGAACGCCATGAAACGCAACCACCGGTGATCCGCCGCGCGCCGCACCGCTTCCAAGAGGGGTACACCGGTGGGCAACCCCATGAGCGCGTAGAGACTCTCCCAGGCATACAGCCGCGCGTACGCACCGCCCTGCCCCTGGCCGTTCACTCCGCCGACGTACGAAGCCGAGAACAGTTCGTTGAGCACATCGTCGGGTGTCGTCACGCAGGCGAGCGCACTCCCCCGGCGGCTGCCCTCACCCGCCAGACAGCGCAAGGGCAGTTCCTTGATGAAGGAGATGCCGAAGTCGTCGGGGCTGAGCGGGCTCGGCAGCGTGAAGAACCGTGCCTCGGGCTCACGGGCCCAGCCGCCGGCCGTGAACGGTCGGGCGGCCGCGCTCGCCCGACCGTCGTCCCGGGCGTCCTCGGCCCCACGGCCGACGACGGCGCCGGAGCCGGTCGAGGAAGCCTCCGGGAAACGCGACCGTAGCTGCTTCGCGGTCTTGATCGACCCCAGCCCCCGGACACGAACGGCGAAACGGTGCTCGATGTCCAGTCGCGCCCCTGGCAGCCGAGCCAGCGGATGCCCCAGCTCACGCAGCTTCTCGGCGTACGCCTCCAGGGAGCGGCGACCGGCCCCCGAGCCGATCAGCGCCAGCTCTCCGAGGAGACAGGCCCGTAGCTCGACTGCCGGATCCTGAATCGCTTCCGGCACCTCACCGAACAGAGGCTCGATGTCGCGCAGATGCTGAGCCTTGGCCAGCTTCGCGGCCACGGAACGCAGCAGCCGATCGTCTTCGCCGGGAGGCATGGCCCCTTCGGACAGCAGCAGCCGGCTCACGAGGTCCACAGCGAACGTCACACTGTCCCGGGAACGCGTGTCGGCCAGAGTCTCGGCGATCCGCCCGACAGCTCGCGCCGCCGAGGCTTCAAGGGGGAGGCCATCGCCGGTAGGCGTCCGGCACAGCTTCTCCGCCGCTTCGTACATTCCCCTTGGTCCGAGCTCAGCCGGATGCTGCGACTCCCGCCCGGGCCGCTCCCCTTGCCGTCCGTCGGAAGCGCCGACGCCGGGTGTCTCTTCGTTGTGGCTCACGCCCCGAGTCTAAGAGCTGGAGATCAAGTAACTTTGCTGAGGCATACGTGCCTTGACTGGAGCCATGCGACGGGGGAAGTACGTGGGAAACCGGCCAACGGACTGGCATGTCCTTGATCTGGACAAGGACCCGGCCCCCGGCGATCCGCAACGAGTGCGCAGGCTGGCGAAAGTCCTGCACGACTTCGCCGACGACGTGTCCGACGCCCTGCGCCTGGTCAAGAACATGGCTGGCGAGAGCACACTCGCGGAGTGGGCGGGCAAGTCGGCCACGGTCTTCAAGGAGGAGTTCTCGGGCGTCCCGAAGAACCTGAAGAAGCTGGAGAAGTCGTACGGGATGTGCGGCGACGCCCTCTCGGACTTCTGGCCGAAGCTGGAGCGCGCCCAGGCTCTGGCGGACAAGGCGCTGGTGAAGGCGCGCGAAGCCCGTGCCGACCTTTCCTCGGCACAGTCGAAGCTCTCCTCGGCCGACTCCTGGGTGACCCGGGCGTCCAAGGAGGCCGACAAGTACGAGGACGACCCGACCGGCAGCAAGTCGGACGCCGACAAGCCGGATGAAGCGAAGGTGCGGGCGGCCACCCGGGACATCCAGCACGCCAAGACGGCGCAGACGAACGCGCAGTCGGCCGTCTATGACGCCCAGAGTGCCCTGGACACGGCGAAGAAGATGGCCGAAGACGCCCGCCAAATGCGCGAGGACGCCGCTCGCGAGGCCAAGAACAAGATCGACGAGGCGTCCGATGCCGGCATCCAGAACCGATCGTGGTGGGAGGACATCGGCGACTGGGTCTCGGACAACTGGGACACCATCGTCGCGGTCTGCAAGATCGTCGTGACCGTGGTCGGCGTCATCGCGATGATCATCGGCGGACCGATCCTGGCCGCGATCGTCGTCGTGGCCGCCCTCGTCGTCCTCGCCGACACACTCAACAAATACCGCAAAGGCCAAGCGTCCCTGTGGGACGTGGGATTCGCGGCCCTGGACTGCATCCCCGGCGGCAAGGGCATCACCACGCTCGGCAAGCTCGCGACAGGAGCGAAAGCCCTGGGCAAGGGTGGCCTCAAGGCGATGGCCAAGGGCCTGGGACGAGGCCTGCGCAAGGGAGCCGACGACGCGGTCGGCAAGAGCAAACAGGCCAAGGGGCGCTGCAAGAACGGCGACCCCGTCGACATGGTCTCCGGCGAGATGCTCGTGGAGGAGACCGACGCCGAGCTTCCCGGGCTCCTCCCGCTCGTGCTGCGGCGTACGCATCTCTCGACGTACAACTGGGGTTCGTGGTTCGGCCCGTCCTGGGCCTCGACGTTCGACGAGCGTCTCGAACTGGACGGGGAAGGCGTCGTCTTCGCCGCTGAAGACGGCATGATCCTCGTGTATCCCGTGCCCGCCCCCGGTACGTCGGTCATGCCGACGGAGGGCCCGCGCTGGCCGCTGGACTGGGACGGCTCCCCCCAGAGTCCCCTCCGCATCACCGACCCGGCCTCCGGACGCACCCGCCACTTCGCCCCACTCGCCGGACCCGTCGCCGCCTACGAGGCGTTCACCCTTCCCCTGGCCGCCGTGACCGACCGCGGTGGACGGCGCATCGACATCGACCGGGACGACACCGGCACCCCCGTCGCCGTCCGCGACTCCGGCGGCCGCCATGTGCACGTCGACACCGAGGGCAACCGCATCGTCGGCCTGCGGCTGCGCGACGAGGAGAGGGGGCCGGACGGCACGACGCTGCGCCGCTACGGCTACAGCCCCGAGGGTCACCTGACCGAGATCTACAACTCCAGCGGTCTTCCCCTCAGGTACGACTACGACCTCCAGGGACGCATCACCTCCTGGACCGACCGCAACGGCACCTGGTACCGCTTCACCTACGACGACCAGGACCGTTGCATACGCGGTGAAGGCGCCGACGGGTTCCTGTCCTGCTCCATCGCCTACGACCCGGAAGGCCGGGAGACCCGCTACACCGACTCGCTCGGCCACACCACGGCCTACCGGTACAACGAGCGCCGGCAGGTCGTCGCCCAGACCGACCCGCTCGGCAACACCACCCACGCCGAGTGGGACGCGTACAACCGGCTGCTCTCACGCACGAATCCGCTGGGCCACACGTCCCGTTACAGCTACGACGAGCGTGGCAACCTCATCTCCGTGGTCCGTCCCGACGGCACGGTCACCACCTGTGAGTACGACTCCTCCGACCGTCCCCTGTGGATCACGTTGCCGAACGGCGGCAGGAGAGGCTACGCGTACGACGAGCACGGCCACCCGGCGGCGACCGTCGACGCCGATGGTGCCGTCACCACCTACGCCCATGAACCCTCCGGTGGACTGCTCGGCGTCACCAACGCCCTGGGGGCGACCCACCGCGTCCACCCGGGACCGCTGGGGCTGCCCGACTCCGTCACCGCGCCACTGGGCGGTACGTCGCACGTCACCCGCGACGCCTTCGGCCGCATCGTGGGTACCGTCGACGCCGCCGGTGCGGCGACAAGCACCACCTGGACGGTGGAGGGCTACCCCGCCGAGCGCGTCATGGCCGACGGCAGCGGTGAGAGCTGGTCCTACGACGGCGAGGGCAACATCCTCCGCCACACCGGCCTCGACGGCCGGAGCACGACCCACACCTTCACCCACTTCGACCGGCTCCGCTCCAGGACGGAGGCGGACGGTTCGACGACGTGGTTCGCGTACGACACCGAACTGCGGCTCACCTCCGTGACGAGCGCGTCGGGTGCGGTGTGGTCGTACACCTACGACCCGGCGGGCCGCCTCGTCCGCGAAGTGGACTTCAACGGCCGCGCCGTCGCCTACACCTACGACGCCGCGGGCCGTCTGATCCGGCGCACCAACGGCGCCGGCGAGATCACCAGCTATGTGCGGGACGCGTGCGGCCGGGTCGTGGAGCGACGGTCCGGCGAAGCGATCGCAACCTTCGCCTACGACTCCTCGGGGCAGCTCATCACGGCGGTCACCGCTGAGACGACGCTCACTTTCGAACGCGACGTGGTGGGCCGTGTCGTCTCCGAGGAGTGCAACGGCCGCGCGGTCCGCACGTCGTACGACGTACTCGGCCGACGGACGGAACGCCGGACTCCGTCGGGTGCCGTCAGCCATTGGGAATGGGACGCGAACAACCGGCCGACCCGGGTCCGGCTCGCCGACGACTCGCTGTCCTTCGTCTACGGGATCTCGGGCCACGAGACCGAGCGGCGGCTCGGGGAGACGGCGGTACTGACGCAGGAGTGGGACGCCGGCCACCGTCTGACCGAGCAGAGGGTCCTCGGCCGAATCGCCTCCGACACGGGTTCACCGGACGAAACCCTATTGCACCGCTCGTACACGTACGGACCGGACGGCGGCCTGACCGCCGTCGAGGACCAGACCCACGGCACCCGCCGGTTCAGCCGTGACCGTCTCGGCCGGGTGGAGGCGGTCTCCGCCACCGGGTGGTCCGAGCGCTACGCCTACGACGCGGCGGGCAACGTCAGCCGGGCGGACGCACCGGAGGGCCCGCAGGGGGAACGGGTCCACGACGGCACACTCATCCGCAGGGCCGGACACGTCACCTACGTCCACGACGCACAGGGGCGCCTCGTGCGGCAGACGCGCAAGCTGCTGTCCGGGGGGACGCGGGAGTGGACCTACATGTGGGACGCCGAGGACCGGCTCACTCAGGTCACGACCCCGGACGGGCGCCGCTGGGCGTACGTCTACGACGGTCTCGGCCGCCGCGTCGCCAAGCGCCTGCTGTCCGACGCGGGGCTGCCGGTCGAGGAGACGGCCTTCACCTGGGACGGTTCCCACCTGGTGGAACAGAGCAGCTCCGCGGGCGGTCCCACCCGAAGCTGGGAATGGGCTCCCGGCACCGACCGTGCGCTGCTGCAGATCGACCAGGACGAGGTCGACCGCCGCTTCTACGCCATCGTCACCGACCTGGTCGGCACCCCCACCGAGCTGGTCGACGAGGAGGGCCGGGTCGCCTGGCGGGCGCGCACGACGCTGTGGGGCACGCCGGTGGGCGGTCCCGCCGGCCCGGTCGACTGCCCTCTGCGCTTCCCGGGCCAGTACCACGACCCGGAAACCGGCCTCCATTACAACTTCCGGCGCTACTACGACCCCGAGAACGCCCGCTACATCAGCCCGGACCCCCTGGGCCTCGCTCCCGCGCCGAACCACCATGCCTACGTCCTCGACCCCCTTCGCTGGACCGACCCGTGGGGGCTGGTGAGCTGCGAGAGCAGCAGGCACGGCATCACCGAGGAACGCGAGGCCCACATCGAGGGCCAGCACGGCCCCGGCGCCCAGGACCGCGTGCGGGACAATGCCGACCCCACCGGGCCGGAACCCTCACTGCCCGGTGAGTTCTACGAGGACTTCTTCTGGGAGGGCGACGACTTCGTCCTGGGCCGACGGCTCCGCAAGGGCGTCGACGGCACCCCCGCCATTCCCAACCCACGCGCCAGGGCCGGGCAGGACAGCCACATTCACCGCTTCGAACACAGCGAGCCCGTGGGCATCAACGGCAGCGGGAGGGAGACCAGGGACGTGGAAGTCGTCATCCGCGACGGCCATATCCATACGGCGTATCCGGTCTGAGACCGACCTGCCCGGCACGGAGTGGTCTAACGTGCCGATGAACACCTGCCCCGGCAGCCAGTCCCGATTGTGAGGACCCACGTGCACATCGCGCCCCTCAGCCCCGACGACCCCGCCGAGCTGGGCGGATACGAGCTGCTCGGGCGGATCGGGCAGGGCGGCATGGGCCAGGTGTATCTGGGGGAGTCGCCGGGTGGGGAACCGGCCGCCGTGAAGGTGATCAAGCCGTCCGTCGTGGACTCCGAGACCCGGCTGAGGTTCGCGCAGGAGGTGGAGATCCTCAAGACGGTGTGGGGCGCCAGGATCGCCGCCCTCCTGGACGCCGACCCGGAGGCGGACCCGCCGTGGCTGGCGACGGAGTATGTCGAGGGGCTGGACCTCAGCAGGCATGTGGCCCGTCACGGACCGCTGGACGCCCTCCTCACCGCCTCGCTGGGCGCGACGCTCGCGGAAGCACTGGCGACGGTGCACAAACAGGGGCTGCTGCACCGCGATCTCAAGCCGGCCAACGTGCTCCTCGGGCCCAACGGACCGAAGGTGATCGACTTCGGCCTCGCGGTGTTCGCGGAGTCACGCGTGTCGCTGACCGCCGCCAACACGGTCGCGCGTCGCCGTCGTGCGCAGCATCCTGCCGATCGTATCCGACCGTGACCGATCCTTGTTCGGCCCCGCGGCGCTCCAAGCACAAGAAGACGTCGGCGTCCTTGGAGGTGCCGTCTCCCGTTTCGGGAAGAGCTTCATCGGAGAGCCGGAGGCCATCACCAGGGAGATTCAGCAAGATCACGCAGCGGAGGAGGCGGACACCCTGCTTGTCACGATCCCCAACACGCTCGGCGTGCGGGAGAACTTGCGCATCCTCGGCAATGTCGCGGAGCACCTCGCGCCAACCATTCACTCCCTGAGAGCGGGGTGACTCGAGGGAGCTATGCCAGCCAACGGAGGGGGCGGCGACCCGAATCCATTCGCGACGCCGCCTCCTCCGCATCTTTGTTGACCTTTCGTGTCGCCGTGCGGAACTGGCGGGTGAGACGCCGACTTCGCGCCGAAACGCCGCGCTGATTGCCAACGCCCACTTGCTCGTCGCTCACATCGGTCTTGTAGGGCTTGCGCTCACTTACGGTGTCCAGCCCAACATGCCCACAGCCGCCGACCGGCCGGGATACGCACAGCCACACCCTCAGAAGGCATTCGGTCCAGGCGAATTGCCCATTCTGCTCTCTTAGGTCCCTCGCCAAGTTGGTGTTGTCTCGTCCGTTATGCGCTTGGCGGGGTTGTCGATCGAGGCGACGTGGATCATTGTCTCGGAGCTGGCGGGAAGGGTCAGCGGCCATCAGGGTCGGTACGCGATGCGGGAGATCGTCAACCTGCTGCTCTACCAGGGGCCGGACCGGTTGCCAGGGGCTGCCACCGTGTCGCGTGACGGAGCGGGTAACGCACCGTCAGGGGTCAGTGCTGGAGCCACTCAAGAAGCTCGTCGTGACGTACCTGGTAGACGGTGCCAGCCGACCTCAGCAGACCGCGTTCGTGGCACCAGCGGAGGAATGCGGTCAGGCGCCACGGCAGCTTTCCGCGCATGGCCAGAAGCAGCCCGAGGTACTGGCGTCCGGTGACTGCGACGAAACCGGGCCCGGCAGCCACACCGCAGGCAAGGGCCGTGAGGACAGCGAGGGGCCAGTCGACCCGCAACCACTCGACGCACAGCGTCCCGTAGAGCGTGAGTATCGCGACGACGACGCCGGACACCACCCCTGCCGTCACGTCATTGCGCAGGGGGGACAGCGGCGTGGGCACCCCGGGCGGATCCGGGTCCGGCTCTCCGCCATTGTTTCGCCGAGCGGCGCGCAGTCCTGCGGGTACCCCCACCGCCAACCCGATCGCTCCGGCACCGCATCCCGCGACGAGCCCGATGAAATCGCCGAGTCGGCCGACGAGGAGCCCGGCCCCCACGGTCACCAGCAGGGCAGTCGGGACACTGACGGACATCAGATGAGAGCGGTCGATGTCCGCCCGCACGGACAGCGCCAGGCCGAAACCGAAGACGGCGGCGGAACCGGCGCCGGCGGCCAACGCGAAACCCTGACCGAACACGGGGGTCAGGGGCAGCATGAGGACGCCGCCCAGTGTGGCTCCCAGCAATATCCGGCTCCAGCCGAGTCTGCTGCCCAGCCGCCGGAACAAGATGCGGCGGGGTTCGACGTACCGTGCGCGTGCGTTCCAGGCCGACAGCAGCGGCGCAGGGGTCAGCAGTGCGAGCAGCAGGGGCAGGGCGTGGTTGCGGTGGAGGCAGACCGCCAGGGACAGCAGGGCGGGGAGCCAGCAGGCGATGGTGACCGCCGCGGCGGCGTAGCGGGCGCTGCGGGGCCCCGCGACCGGCCACAGCGTGTGGATGGCCAGGTCCCGGGAGGGCATGACGGCGCCGCCGCCGTCGGCCGGTGCCGCCTGGCCGACGCGCAGGCTCGCGGTGAGCAGCCGCAGCCACTGACTCACGGCTGCCGCCTGGTACCGCCGGCGCCGGTCGGCCGGATCCGGCTCGCACAAGGACGGTATGAGTTCCTCCAGCAAGGTCGCCCGCAACTCTTCCCGCGCTCGGATGTCCGAGGCCGGCGCGCCGATGAACGAGAGCAGTTTCGCGGCTCCGGCGTCGGTCTGCGAGGCCAGTGACGCCAGCGTGAGCATCCAGGGCGAGGACAGCACCGCTCCCAAGACCGTCCCCGCTGTGCAGATATCGTTCTCCAACTCGGCAAGCCGGGCTCTGTCCACCGTCCGCTCGACCAGGAACCGCCAGCCGTCGACGGGACGGACCCTCTCGATCCGGACCGTCGCGCAGTCCAGCAGACGCTGACCGGCGCGGCTGAGCCCGGCGTACTCCTCCGAACGACAGGTCAGCGCCAAAGGCCCGGCGAACCGGTTGAGTTCGGCGATCGCGGCGACGGCTCTGGGCCGCTCACCGTCCGCGGCGTCCATCTCGTCGAGGCCGTCCAGGACCGGCATGACGCGGCCGGAGGCCAACAAGTCCCGTGCCTGGGTCTCGGAACCGCCCAGGTACTCCTGCCCCAGGCGAGCGGCGAACCAGTCGGTGAACAACACGCCGGTGTCCCACCCCGACAGGTCGACCGGGACCGGAACAGGTCCGTCGTAGTGCTTGCGGGCGAGCAACCGATGAACGAGTTCATACGCCAGGAGCGTCTTGCCCGATCCGGGACCGCCCGTGATGACCAGGCGTTGGGGCCGGAGCGCGTCCAGGTAACGGGCGATGCCGTCGAAATCCCCGCGGGGCGAAGCCTTGTCGGCGTTCCTGCCGTGCTGCGGCAGGGTGACGAAAGTGACGTTGATGGCCTTGTCGTCGTTGCCCAGCAGTTGCCGACGACGTCGCCCCACCTCTGCCCGGACGGCCTCGCGCAGCCTTCGGATCGCGGATTCCCGAACGTCTCCCGCCGACCGCGCGCCACGGAACCAATCCATACCCCACCCGGCCAGAACGCCGGAGAGTGCCGACCCGGCCGGCCAGGTGACGCTCGGCGAGGGCGGGGCCAGCGCCAGAAGCGCCAGGGTCGTCGCCGTCCCTGTCGCTGCGGGCGCCAGCAGCTTCCTCAGGCGTTGCCGTGAGGAGGGCGGAGGCATGGCGATCGGCGTGCAGTCCGGCTCGTCGTCGGGATCCGGGGGCGCCCCGTCGATGTCCTCAGTGACGAAGTGGACCCCGTGGGCGTACAGGGTCTGCTCGAATCCCGGCAGTTCAGCGAGGACGCTGACGGGGACGGCCTCCAGCACGCCGGGGGCCAGGCTCTTTTCCGCCGTCACGACCGCGATCAGGTACGGTCCGCACAGCAGCCCGGTCCCCGAACTGCCCCTCCAGCCCGAACGGCTCGGCACGATACCCTCGTCGACCTGCACCGTCGTCATCCGCGACTTCATGCCGTGCAACGGGTCGACATGGCCACGTACGGGCATGGTGTCCCGTACACGGCCGGGGCGTGTCACCGCATCGGGAAAGCCCAGCCCGACGCAGGGCAACCGGTGCTTGCCCACGACCCGCCCGAAGCGCACCGCGGAAGTCGCCGGCGGCCGCCAGTTCGGCGCGGTGATCCGCAGCAGCGCTCCGTCCATGTCCGGCGGCACCCCGGAAGCCGCTGCTTCCGGCAGCCACACCGGCTCGGCGGCCATCCAGTCCGTACCGCCCTCCGGATCCAGTTGCCGGACCTCCACAGCGCCGCGCAGGGGAACCCCGGCCACGATGTGGTGCGCCGTGAGCACCACATCGTCACCGATCAGGTACCCGCTGCCCGACCTCTTCGAGACCGGATTCCAGACCTCAACGACCCGTTCCTGGTCCATCCCCCGTCCTGCCCCTCACCAGACGAGCCGGTCCCCACGCGGACCGTACGCGCTATTCCGGTCGCTGCGGTGAGTCGGCGGAGATCTTCAGATCGTCGCCGTCGCCGTCGACCGGCTGCAGGGTGAGCTTGACACGATGGATCCGACCCGCACTCGCAGCACCCTGGGCTTCAACCGTCCACGGGAGAACGAAGATTCTGGTCCGGGCTCCACCGTCCTTCTTGACCTCCACCGTGAATTCAAGTTCAACCGGCCCGGTCCTGAATTTCAGCGGCTCATCCCTGCCCTTCTCCACGGCGCTCTGCAACTCGGCGCGAATCACGCTGATGGTCTCCCCCAGCTCTGCCCACGGTTCCTGCGGCACGTCGACACCCCCTCGATGTGGACCGTATCCGGTCCCGATCTCCCCGAGAGCCACAACCGGCAAACACCGATCTCTCCTGCACGGCACACGACCGCGCCCAGGTCCGCGTCCGGTTCTCGTTGTCCACGCGCGCCTGCCCGATGCCATGACGCTGCGCTAACCTGTGGACCGTCGGCTCTTATCTGCTGACGTTTCGTCACCACGGGGGCGTGCGTGTCTCAATACCCGAGGTCCACAGGGCCGGTAGCAACCGGAGAATTCGGCTTGGCCGACGGGCCGCACATGCCGGGAGCCAGTCGTCGGATCATGGCCTGGCTGATCGATTTCGTCCTCACGGTCGCGGTGGCCGTGCTTCTCGGCTCCTTCACTTTCCATCGCATCAGCGCGCTCTTGACCGACACCACCGGTCTGGTCGGCAGCAGCGCCTGGGAGGTCCTCACCTCGGGAGGTCACCCTCTCGATGCCACCGAGCAGGTGTGGGACCACATCTGGGGCTCCGCTGTGAGTGCCGTCCAGCAGGCCTTCGTCGCGTTGGCACTCATCACCTTTGCCTACCATTTCACGGCGCTCGTGCTGACCAACCGCACGGTGGGCAAGCTGTTGCTCGGCCTGCGCGTCTCCCCCACTGAGCCGGGTGTCCTCGGGCCCCGCCGGGCCGCGGTCCGAGCCGGTGTCACCACACTCGCCGACGTCGGCTGCTTCGCGGTGGCCTGCTGCGTGCTGGTCAGCGGCTCAGTCGCGCTGTCGGTGTTGTGCTGGATGGTCGCGGTGGTCGTCTTCTGGGCCAACGGCGTCCCCGCCCTCCGGGGCCGTCGACTCTCCCTCGCCGACCGCCTGGCCGGTACCACCGTCGGCAACATCACGCTGCCCGGGCCCTCTTGGGGCACCGCGCGGCAGGGTGTCTCCCAGACGATGGCCCTGGGGCTCACCAAGGCCCGTGATGGCCAGGCAGCCTGGAAGAACGCGGTCCGGAACGCCCCGCACGGCGGGCAGAGGACCGCCGGACACGAGACCGTGCGGCGAGTTGTCGACTCCGGACTGCATCGCGCTGCGGCGAGCAAGGGCCGGGCTGCGCTCAACCGTGCCAAGGCCGCCGCCGCCCGTGGGCGCCGCGAAGACACACCTCCGGTTCCGCCCTGCCCCCCTCCCCCCGGCTTCCCCGCCCCCGCGGCCCCCACCGCCACCCGCACGCCCCGCGAAAGCACACCTCCGCTTCCGCCCGACCCCCCGCGTCCCCCGGAGTCACCTCATTCACCGATCCACTGGAGGGACTGAGGCTTTCCCGGCGTGAGGGCCGTCAGGCAGTGCCACCGCTGACGGGATCGCCGGACAGGTGACGAGGCCGGTGGCCGGCACGAAGCGGTTAGGCACGCCGCGGCGTGTCCCGGAACGCGTGCCGGCCAGAGCCTCGGCGATCCGCCCGGCAGCTCGCGCCGCCGAGGCCTCAAGGGGGCCGTCGCCGGTCGTCGTCCGGCGCAGCTTCTCCGCCGCTTCGTACGTTCCCCTTGGTCCGGGCTCAGCCGGATGCTGCGGCTCCGGCCCGGGCCGCTCGCCTTCGACGGGGGAAGAAGGTGGTCACTCCAGCGGTTCGTGGTTGACCCAGACCGCCTTGTACGGGTGGCGGCTCTGCCAGCGCTTGATGAGGTCGGCTGCCCCGGGCATGGTGAAGGTCGCGTTCAAGGCGTCGAGGTCGCGCACGCGCAGTTGCAGGACGGCGCTGGCGACAGCCACGGGGGCGTGGTCGTCGCCCGGGACGCGGATGTGGGGGCGGGTCGTGACCGACTCGACCGGATCGAATCCCTGCGCGAGCTCCTCGAACTCCTTGAGGTACTGGTCCAGCTCGCTCGCGGGAATCGGATGGTCGAACGCCACGATCATCGTGTGGTGAATCATGCCTCCAAGGAACAGGAATTCTCCGGGTACGTCCAAGATCTATCCGTTCACGTTCCATGCCTACCAGGAATGGATCGGCCGATAGTCTTGCGTCATGGCCGAGCTGGAAACCCGCGAACTGGAGTACTTCGTCGCCGTCGCCGAGGAACTGCACTTCGGCCGCGCCGCGGCCCGCCTGGCGATCGCGCAGCCGGCCCTGTCCAAAGCGATCCGGCGCGTGGAATCCCGGCTCGGCGTGACGCTGCTGGAGCGCTCCAGCAGGCACGTCGCCCTCACCCCCGCCGGCGAAGCACTGCTGCACCATGGCCGGCACGCCCTGAACGCCGTCGGCGCTGCTGCCGAGAAGGCACGCCGGGCCGGTGATCAGCAGGCCCGTCTTCGCCTGGTGATCAAACCAGGCGGTGACGCGAACCTCCTGTCCGGCATCCTGGCCGCCTACGCCGGTCGGCCCGGCGCCCGCCAGGTGGACATCCTCTTCGGCGGAGCCACCGACCGCGCCGATCACGTCCGCGACGGCCGCGCCGATCTCGCCCTGCTGTACGCGCCGTTCGACGACCTGACGGGCCTGGACCACGAAACCCTGATGGTCGAAGGACGTGTCGCGATCCTGCCGCCGGATCACCGGCTCGCCTCCCGCTCGGAGATCACTCTCGCCGACCTCGCCCAGGAGACACTGCCCCGCTGGAAAGGCGTGCGCTGGACGGGGGCACCCGAGGCCAGGCCGGGGCCCGAGGTCACGGACGCGGTCGAAGCGCTGCAGCTGATCAGGCTGGGACGCGCCGTCGCGATCCTGCCGCGCTCGCTGGCCCAGCCCATGCAGCCGGACCTCGTCCACCGGCCCGTCACCGATGCCCCCAGCAGTGCACTCGTCCTCGCGTGGTCCCGGGAGGACCGCCGCGGCCTGGTCGCCTCCTTCGTCGCTGCCGCCGTAGATGCCGCTGCAGATGCCGAGGGGGCGACTCGAGGCCCGTCGAAGGCGGGGAACGCCGTGGCGGCCGGGCCCGCTGCCTCGGCCGAACAGCCGGACCCCCCTTCGAACCCGTAGAGCGACCTGGAACACCACAGTCCTGGCACCGGAAGGCACCCCGGCGGACACCGCGTCAGTAACGTGCCGAGCATGACCTCACTGCTTGTCACCGGAGCCGCGGGTTTCATCGGTTCGCACTTCACCAGGTACTGGGCCGAGCACCACCCCGAGGACTCCGTGGTGGCCTTCGACGCACTCACCTACGCCGGCGTGGAGGAGAACCTGGCCGACGTGGCCGACCGGGTCACTCTGGTCCGCGGGGACATCGGAGACCCGGAACACACCGCGAAGGTCCTCGCCGAGCATCAGGTCGAGGTGGTGGTGAACTTCGCCGCCGAGTCGCACAACAGCCTCGCCGTGCTGGATCCGGGACGGTTCTTCCGCACCAACGTGCTGGGCACCCAGGTGCTCCTCGACGCGTGCAGGCGGGCCGACGTGCAGCGTTTCCACCACATCTCCACCTGCGAGGTGTACGGGGACCTGGCCCTGGACGCCGAGGAGGCGTTCACCGAGGAGACGCCGTACCGCCCCCGTACCCCCTACAACGCCTCCAAGGCGGGCGCGGACCACGCCGTACGCGCGTACCACGAGACCTTCGGGCTGCCGGTGACCCTCACCAACTGCGCCAACAACTACGGGTCCCACCAGTTCCCGGAGAAGGTGCTGCCGCTGTTCGCCACCCGGGCGATCGACGGGCAGCCCCTGCCCGTGTACGCCTCCAGCGGCAACCGGCGCGAGTGGATTCACGCTCTCGACCACTGCCGGGCGATCGACACGGTGCTCGCACGCGGGCGGATCGGCGAGACGTACCACGTCGGCACCGGCGTGGAGGCCAGCGTCGAGGAACTGGCGGACCTGGTCCTCGACGAGCTGGGGCTGCCGTCGTCGCAGCGGACGACGGTGCCCGACCGGCCCGGCCACGACCGCCGCTACCTGCTGGACTCCTCGAAGCTCTGGGACGAGCTGGGTTGGCGGCCGCAGATCGAGTTCGAGGCGGGAGTACGCGAGACGATCCGCTGGTACGCGGCCAACCGCTCCTGGTGGGAGCCCCTGATCGGACGCAGCCCGGTGGTCGAGGGCGACTGGACGGCCACGAACCGCTAGACCCGACCGGCGGACCCCGCCGCGGACGCGGGGTCCGGTCCGGTCCGAGCGAAGTCACCGAGGCGGGCGACGGACGGGGGGCATGGGTCACGCCGCCCCCGCCGCAACGGGCGTGCGCAGGGCCACCACCCGACCGGACGGGGCGCCGTCAGCCGCGCGGGCCGCGCAGGCTCCCGGCACACCGGACCGGCCGCCGGCGTCGTGTCCGGCCCGCCGGACGAGCGGCGCCGTCAGCCGCGCATCGGCTGCGGTGCCCACGCCCGCAGGCACTCCGCCACCGTGTCCGCCACCGCGGCGGCCCGCTCGGTGAGGAAGAAGTGGCCGCCCTCGAACACCTCCAGGCGGAACGTCCCCGAGGTGTGGGCGGACCAGGCACGGGCGTCCGCCACCGTGGTCACGGGATCCCGGTCACCCGTCAGGGCCACGAGGGGACAGTCGACGTCCCGTCCCGCCGGTGCCGGCACATACCGATACGTCTCCGCCGCGTGATAATCCGCGCGCAGCGCGGGCAGCACCATGGCGAGAATCTCCGGCTCGTCGAACAATCCGGAATCCGTGCCGCCCAGCCTGGCCAGCTCACGTACCGCCGTTTCGGTGTCGTGCACACCGAAAGGCGCCTCGGGCGGAAGCGCGGGAGCACGGCGCCCGGAGGCAAAGAGTCCGACCGTTTCCAGATTCTCTTCGAACGCCCTTCTGGCCACCTCGAAGGCAATCGTGGCGCCGAGGCTGTGCCCGAAGAAAGCGAGCGGCCGGTCGCCCCAGCCGGAAAGTTCACCAAGTGATCGTTCGGTAAACTCGTCAAGGCTTCTGACGAATTGCTCACGACGTCTGTCCTGCCGCCCCGGATACTGCATGGCGAGCACCTCGACCCATGGCGGGAGCGCCTTGACGAGAGGAAGGAAGGCAGACGCCGAACCCCCGGCGTGGGGAAAGCACACCAGCCGGACGGCGGGGTCGCCGACGGGCCTGAAACGTCGCACCCAGGAACCGGCAGTCCCCTCGTCCGTGCCGCTGATCTCGCCTGATGCCACGCCGTCCCCCCTGAAACCCTCTCCTGGCACGCCCGCTCAACATGACAGTGGGCCCGCCCCGACTCAACCCCTATCACCCCGTACCCGGCACCGTAAGCGATCACAGAACGCTTCGGAATAGCCGTCACGGACACGGACAGTAGCGATCCCGGATCGGGCGACGAGAGCCCTTCCCAGCATTGACGGCCATGCTAGGATGCCGAGTAAAAATATAGAAAAAAGCGTGCCGTTTTGGTAAAGTCCGCACGGTCTCTTTTGGGGATACGTATAGCACATACACAAAGCGGGGCGTTCCGAAAGGGAGTTCATTTCCTTCCGCCGCACAGATCCACGCGACGGAAGGAAGCACTGGGGATTGGACTACCGAAAGATGCAAATCGAACGACGTTCCGCGCTTGCTTCCGTGGAGGAGTCTCTCGAAGAGAGTCTCAGCGGGAGAGGCCAGCTCGTACTGGCCAGCGGAGTCATCGCCGGGGGAAAGACTCGTTTACTCGCCGAGATATCGCGGCACGCGGACGAGTCCGGAGCGCTTCTGCTGACCGCCACGGGGGTGCGGGAAGAACACGACCTCGATCTGGCCGCCATCTGTCACATGGCCGCCAACGCGCCGACGGCGGCATCGGCGCTCAGAAAAATCGTTGAACTGGCCGACGGAAACACGCCGTCCGGCCCGGGGCCCGTCCGCCCGGCCCTCGACCACCTGGTGCCGTCCGTCAGCGCCCTCCTCCTGGAGTTGGCCCGGGACACCCCGGTGGTCATCGCGGTGGACGACCTGCACTTCCTGGACCAGGCGTCCCTGCGGGTACTGCTGTACCTGCGCCGGCGGCTGGCCACCACCTCCATGCTCCTGGTCCTCAGCGAGTGGGACCGCCCGGGCCTGCCCAAGCGCCCGCTGCACGCCGACCTCACCCGGCAGCCCGACCGCAGGATCGTGCTGGAGCCGCTGTCCCGGGCCGAGGTGACCCACATCGCCGCCGGGCCCGGCGGACCGCCGATGCCCGCCGCCGATGTCTACGCGCTGACCGGTGGCAATCCACTGCTGACCCACGCGCTGGCCGCCGACCTGCGGGCCGGGCAGGCCGGCGGCGCGGCCTCCGGCAGCCGCACCGCCGCCGGCCCCCACTACCGGCAGGCCGTGCTGGACTGCGTGAGCCGCTGGGACCCGCAGCTGATGCCGGTCGCCCGCGCGATCGCGGTGCTGGACGAACACGCCGGTCCGCAGCTCGCCGCCCAACTGCTCGACCTCCAGACCGAGCCCGTCACCGAGGCGCTGTGGAACCTGACGGCGGCCGGGCTCCTGACCCACCACCGGTTCCGCCACCGCGAGATGGCCACGGCCGTCCTGGAGAGCCTGCCCCCCGAGGACGCGTCCCGACTGCACACGCACGCCGCCGAGCTGCTGTACGAGCAGGGCGCCGAGACGCTCGACGTGGCGCGGCACGTCATCGCCAGCGGCCGGGTACCGGGCCGGTGGGCTCTGCGCACCCTGCGGCACGCCGCCGATCACGCGCTCGCCGCCGGCGACTCCGAACTCGCCGTGCGCTGCCTGGAACTCGCCATGCGCAACTGCGAGGACGAACGGGAGCGCAGGTGCTACCGCATGGCCCTGATCCAGGTGGCATGGCGGGTCAACCCCTCGGCGGCGGCACGGCACCTGACGCCCCTCCAAAACGCCCTGCGGGCCGGGGAACTCGCGCCCCGCGACGCGGTGCCGTTGATACGGCATCTCCTGTGGCAGGGCGACCGGCACACGGCGCTCCAGCCCATGCAGGCGATCAGCCGCGCCACGAGCCCCGCCGACGCCCGGGCCGTCGCCGAACTCAAACTCTCCTTCGACCTGATCTACGGCAGCCGTCCCACCGACCCGCTCCACCCGGCGGGCGACGCGCCGAGCCCGTCCTCCTCCGGCGACCAGTGGACCCGGGCCCTGACGGCGATCGAACCCCTGTGGCCCCAAGGCGCCACCGAGGAGACGATCCGCAGCGCCGAGTACATCCTCCAGGGCCCCCTGGAGGACACCCTGCCGGAGGCCGGTGCGGTGGCGCTGCTCACCCTGTGCAGCGCCGACCAGCACAAGCGGGCCGCTTTCTGGAGCACTTCGCTGTACGAGGAGGCGGTGCGCCGGGGAGCCACCACCTGGCAGGCGATCATCGGGTGTGTGCGTGCTTCGCTGGCGTTGCAGCGCGGCGACCTGGTGGCCGCCGAGGCACAGGCGTCCGCCGCGCTCGACATGCTCTCGCCGCAGAGCTGGGGCGTCCTCATCGGCTTCCCGCTGACCCATCTCCTGCTGGCCAACACCGGTATGGGACGCCACGACGTCGCGGCCGGGTTCCTGGAGCGCGTGGTGCCGGAGGAGATGCACGACACCGTGTTCGGGCTCGTCTACCTGCACGCGCGCGGCCACTACCACCTCGCCGTGGGTCTCCCGCTGGCCGCCGCCAGCGACTTCGAGCAGTGCGGCGTACTGGCGAAGGCACGCAACATCGACAATCCCTCGCTCGCTCCCTGGCGCAACGACCTGGCCCAGGCCCTGTTGCGGCAGGGGCAGCGCAAGAAGGCGCGCAGACTGATCGAGGAGCAGCTGCGTCACCCCGGGGGCCGGCTGCAGCCCCGCACCCGCGGCGTCTCGCTGCGCCTGCTGGCGGCCGTGGGCAGCCCGGCCGAGCGGGTGCCGCACCTGACGGAGTCGATCGCGCTCCTGGAAGCAGCCGACGCCCGCCTGGAACTGGCCCGCGCGCTCGCCGACCTCAGCCAGGCCCATCGCGAGATGGGGGACCTCAGCCAGGCGCGTCTGCTGGCCCGGCGAGCGGACCAGGAGGCCAAGGCGTGCCATGCCGAGGTGCTGCCCACGCTGCACACGACGGCGGTGCCGGAGCGGTCCCACACCAGGCCCGCGGACCAGCAGGACGGGAACTCGATGACGGCGCTCAGCGACGCGGAGCGCAAGGTCGCCATGCTCGCCGCGCTCGGTCACACCAACCGGGAGATCGGGCACCGGCTCTTCATCACCATCAGCACGGTGGAGCAGCACCTCACCCGGATCTACCGCAAGCTCAAGGTGCGCAAGCGCACCGATCTGCTGGCGAAAATTCCCCAGCCCTATCTCTCCGAAAACAGCGATGTCCTTGACTCGCCGCCCGCCCTCGGCGAACGCGGGCGGTTGCACGCGAGTTCGAGCCACTGACGAGAAATACTGCTGAAAAAGAAGGGTGAAGCGTTTTACCAGGACTCTGCAGAGGCCTGGTAAAACGCTTCACGTCTGGGCCCGTCAGCCGAAGGAGATGGGCGTGGTCGGGCCGGCCGCGCCGTCGGCCGTGGTGTTGAAGAAGCACCCGCCGTCGACCGTGGCACAGTCGACGGCGTGGGTCTCCCCGGTGGCCAGGTCGGTGCCCTGGAAGGTGGCGCGCGCGAAGGAGTCGCCGGAGGCGGCACCGTTCGCGTCGGTCGTGAGCACCAGGGCGTCCGGGACGTTGCAGGCCACGACGCCGTCGGCGAGGACGGCGCACTCCGCGGCGTAGACGGTGGTCGACGGCGCGAACCCGGTGATCTGGACCGCCACGGTGTCGCCGTCCGAGAGCCCGGTCGCCGGCGACACACTCACCGCGGGCGCGGCGCTCGGCGCGGCGACCGCGGCCGACGATCCGCCGATCACCAGGGCGGCACCCGCAGCCGCGGCGGCGAGGGCGTGGACCGTACGGCGCCGCTTCATGGAGGAAAGCACGTCTACCTCATTCTGTGGGGAAAATGGGAGATCGGAATGACGCGATTCATCATTCCGATATGCAGACTAAATACGTGCCGCCACGACTGTCAACGCACCCTCTGCCGTAAAGTAAATGTACGGGGCATTTACTTTTACCCCACCCCTGTTCTGCTTTTTGGCGCATTCTCGACTGCCGCTACTCGTCGAACTCCCTGTCGAGAATGTCGAAGATCTCCTCCGCCGTCGCCCCGTCCAGGTGCCGTTCCGGTTCGGCGGCGGAAGCCGCGTCCCGCGGCGGCCGGGCCCAGGCCGCGGCGATCACGGCCAGTCGTTCCGCGATCTTCTCGCGCGTCACGTCGTCCGGAACATCACCCGCCGCGAGCACGGACTCCAGCCGGTCGAGCGCCCCCTCGATCCCGTCCGTGCCCTCGCCCGCGGCGGGCTCCGGCCGGCCGGATCCGGTCAGGTCGCCCAACGCGTCGTGGAGGTGCTTCGCCACCGCCATCGGGGTGGGAAGGTCGAAGACCAGCGTCGCGGGCAGTCTCAGGCCGGCGTGCGCGCCCAGGCGGTTGCGGAGTTCGACCGCCATCAGCGAGTCGAGTCCCTGGTCGAGGAAGCCCCGCTCGGCCCCCACCTGTCCCGGCCCCTCCAGGCCGAGCACCATGGCCGTCTCCGTCCGCACGAGACGCAGCAGGGTCCGTCGGCGTTCCTCCTCCGTGAGGCCGCCGAGCGCCTTCCGCCACCGGCCGTCGGACCCGCCGGCGTCCGGGGAGTCCGGGGAGCCGGCACCGGACGCCCCCGCGGCGGGCGCGGGCGGCACCAGGCCACGCAGCAGGGGCTGCACGAAGGACCCCGGGGCGGACAGTGCGGCCAGGTCCAGCGCCGCGGGCACCAGGTGCGGCTCCCCGGTGGCGAGGGCCGTGTCGAAGAGAGCCAGGCCCTCCTCCCGGGACAGCCCGCCCACGCCGGAGCGGTTCATCCGCTCCACGTCGGCACCGGCCAGCCGTCCGCCCATGCCGGAGCCCTCCCACAGGCCCCAGGCCAGCGACACCGCGGGCAGCCCGAGGGCGGAGCGGCTCCGGGCCAGCGCGTCCAGGAAGGCGTTGGCCGCCGCGTAGTTCGCCTGCCCGGCCGCGCCCGTGACGCCCGCGACGGACGAGAACAGGACGAACGAGGTGAGGTTCGCGTCCCGCGTCAGCTCGTGCAGGTTCCAGGCGGCGTCCACCTTGGGACGCGCCACGGTGTCCATGCGGCCCGCGTCCAGCGCCGTGAGAACGCCGTCGTCGAGGACGCCCGCGGTGTGCACGACGGCCGTCAGGGGATGCGCGTCCGGTATCGCGGCCAGCAGGCGGCGCAGCGCCTCCCGGTCGGCCGCGTCGCACCGCTCCACCGTCACCTCGGCGCCGGCCCGGCGCAGTTCCGCCACCAGTTCGGCGGCGCCGGGGGCGTCGGCGCCCCGCCGTCCCGCCAGCAGCAGACGGCGCGCGCCGTGCTCCCGTACGAGATGACCGGCGACCAGACCGCCCAGGACGCCCGTGCCGCCCGTGATCAGTACGGTGCCGTCGGGCTCCGGTGCCCGGAACACGCCGCGCGCGCCCGGGGCCGCGGCGAGCCGCGGCACGAGCACCGTGCCGCGGCGTACGGCGAGTTCGCTCTCCCCGGCGGCGAGCGCGTCGAGCACCGCCGTACCGTGCGGTGTCCCGTCCGTCAGGTCCAGCAGGGCGAACCGTCCGGGCTCCTCCAGCAGCGCGCTGCGTATCAGGCCCCAGGCCGGTGCCTGGGCCGGCTCGGGCACCGGTTCCCCCGGCGACGCGGCGACCGCGCCCGCCGTGACCACGGTGAGCCGCGCATCGGCGAATCTCTCGTCGGCCGACCAGGCCTGCGCCAGCGCCAGCGTCTCCCGGGAGACCCGGCGGGCGGCCTCGGGGACCGGCTCACCGGTCACCGCGGGGCACGCGGCGAACACCACGCCCGGGACCGGGGCTCCGGCGTCCACGGCGTCGCCCAGCGCACCGAGGTCCGGGTACCTCGCCACCTCGGCCCCGCCGGACCGCAGCGCCGCCGCGAGATCCGGCCGGCCCCCGCCCTCGGTGCCGAGCACCGCGACACGGCGCACCCGCGCGCCCGCCGGGCCCACGGGCCGCGCCGGGATCCAGTCGACGCGGAACAGCGCCCCGTTCCCCGCACCGGCGCCCGTGTGCGGCCGCAGGACCAGGCCCCCGACCGAGCCGACGGGGACGCCCGCCGGGTCGGCGAGGTCCAGCGCCACCGCCCCGCCCTCCCCCGGCACGATCCGGACGCGCAGGCCCGTGGCCCCGGGTGCGGTCACCGCGACGCGGGACCAGGCGAAGGGCACGACCGGCCGCTCGTCCTCTCCCCCGGCCAGCCCGATCGCGTGCAGCGCGGCGTCGGCCAGGGCCGGATGCACGTGGTACCGGCCCGCGTCCTGGGCCGTCCCGGTCGGCGGGGCCACCTCGGCGAAGACCTCGTCACCGCGCGTCCACACGGCCCGTAGGCCCTGGAAGGCGGGCCCGTGGCCGTAGCCGCGCGCGGCCAGGTCCGCGTACCGTCCGGCCACGTCGACCCGCGTCGCGCCGCGAGGCGGCCACACCGTCATGTCGTGGGGCTCGCCCCCGGTCGCGGGGGCGAGGACCCCGGCGGCGTGCCGGGTCCAGGGAAGTCCCGCCGCAGCGTGTTCCGGACGGGAGTGGACGCCGAGGGAGCGCCGGCCGGACGCGTCGGCCGGACCGGTGCGCACCTGGACGACCACGGCACCGTCGGGCGGCACGGTCAGCGGGGACTCCAGGGTCAGTTCCTCGACCAGTTCGCACCCCGCCTCCCGCCCCGCCCGCAGGGCCAACTCCACGAACGCGGTGCCCGGCAACAGGCACCGGCCCCCGATCACATGGTCGGCGAGCCACGGCTGCGCGCGCGACGAGAGCCGGCCGGTGAGCAGGATCTCGTCGCGGTCCGCGGTCCGCAGCACGGCGCCCAGCAGCGGGTGGTCCGCCGCTTGGACGCCCAGGCCCGCGGGGTCCCGCACGGCGTCCGGCGCTCGGTCCAGCCAGTAACGCCTGCGGCGGAACGGGTAGGTGGGCAGGTCGACGCGGCGTGCCGGACGCCCGTCGGCGGCGAGGAAGCGGTCCCAGCTCACGGCGCCGCCGTCGGTGTGCAGGCGGGCCAGCGCGGTGAGGAGGGATCGTTCCTCGTCCTCCGCTCCCGGCAGGGCGGGCACCGCGAGGGCGGCGGGGCCGTCCAGGCCGTCTTGCACCATGGCGGACAGAGCCGCGCCGGGCCCCAGTTCGAGGAACCTCGTCACGCCGCGCTCGCCCAGTGCCAGGGCGCCGGAGTGGAACCGCACCGGCTGCCGCAGGTGCCGTACCCAGTAGTCGGGCGAGGTCAGTTCGTCCGCCGAGGCGATCGCCCCGGTCAGGTCGGACATCACCGAGAGCTTCGGCGCGTTCAGGCGGACGGCCTCGACGGCCCGGCGGAAGCCGGGCAGGGCGGGCTCCATCAGCGACGAGTGGAAGGCGTGCGAGACGCGCAGCCCGGTCACGCGCCTGCCCAGCGTCCGGAAGCGGTCGGCCACCCGCAGCACCGGGCCCTCGGCGCCCGAGACGACCACGGACGCCGGACCGTTGACCGCCGCGATGCCCGCCCCTTCGGTGAGCTGAGCCGCGACCTCCTCCTCGGTGGCCGCCACCGACACCATGGCACCGCCGGCGGGCAGTTCCTGCATCAGCCGCCCGCGCGCCGCCACCAGGGCGCACGCGTCCGGCAGCGACAGCACGCCGGCCACGTGCGCGGCGGTGAGCGCGCCGACCGAGTGGCCGCCGACGAAGTGCGGTGTCACGCCAAAGGATGTCACCAGCCGGTGGAGCGACACCCCCAGGGCGAACAGCGCCGGCTGCGCCCAGGCCGTGGTGTCGAGCAGATCCGCGGCCTCCGTCCCCGGCGCGGCGAACACGACGTCGGGCAGTGGCCGGTCCAGGTGGGGCCTCAGGTGCTCGCACACCTCGTCGAAGGCCGCCGCGAACTCCGGACGGGCGTACAGTCCGCGGCCCATACCGACGCGCTGCGACCCTTGGCCGGGAAAGAGGAAGGCCGTCCTGCCGCGCTCCCGCGCGGTGCCCGTCACCAGCCCGGGACCGGCGGCCGCCTCCGGGCCGGCGGTGGCCAACCGCGTGAGTCCGGCGACGAGTTCGGCACGTTCCGCGCCGACGACGACCGCGCGGTGCTCGAACACGGACCGGGTCGTCGCGAGCGCGTGGGCGATGTCGGACGCCGACTCGTCCGGGCGGGCGTCGAGCAGCCCGAGGAGGTTCGCCGCCTGGTCCCGCAGCGCCGACGGGTCACGGGCCGACAGCAGCCAGGGCAGGGGGGCCGGGTCCGGGCGGGCGGGCGCGGACGGTGCCGGGTCCGCCGGCTGCTCGGCCGGCGCCTGCTCCAGGATGACGTGCGCGTTGGTGCCGCTGATGCCGAACGACGAGACCCCGGCCCTGCGCGGCCTTCCGGTCCGGGGCCACTCGACCGGCCCGGTCAGCAGCCGCACCCTGCCGTCCGCCCAGTCCACGTGCGGCGACGGTTCCTCGGAGTGCAGGGACCGCGGCAGCCTGCCGTGACGCAGCGCCTGCACGGTCTTGATCACGCCGGCGACACCCGCCGCGGCCTGGGTGTGCCCGATGTTGGACTTGACCGAGCCGAGGAGCAGGGGACGTTCGGCGGTGTGCCCCTTGCCGTACGCGGCGAGCAGCGCCTGGGCCTCGATGGGGTCGCCGAGCCGGGTGCCGGTGCCGTGCGCCTCGACCGCGTCCACGTCGGCCGCGGTGAGTCCGGCGCGCTCCAGGGCCTGCGCGATCACCCGCTCCTGGGACGGGCCGTTGGGGGTGGAGAAGCCGCTGCTCGCCCCGTCCTGGTTGACGGCCGCGCCGCGTACGACGGCGAGCACGGGGTGGCCCGCGCGGCGGGCGTCGGAGAGCCGCTCCACCAGCAGCACGCCCGCGCCCTCCGCGCAGCCCACCCCGTCCGCCGCCGCGGAGAACGCCTTGCAGCGGCCGTCGGAGGCGAGTCCGCGCTGTTCGCTGAAGTAGACGAACATGTCGGGCTCGGCCATGACCGTGACCCCGCCGGCCAGTGCCAGGGAGCACTCGCCGCGGCGCAGCGCCTCGACGGCCAGGTGGAGGGTGACCAGCGACGAGGAGCAGGCCGTGTCGACGGTGACCGCGGGGCCCTCCAGTCCCAGCGTGTAGGCGACCCGGCCGCTGACCAGGCTGCCGTCGCTGCTGCCCGCGCCGTAGTCGTGGTACATGACGCCGCTGTACACGCCGGTGCGGCTGCCGCGCAGGGCGGCGGGGTCCACACCGGCGCGTTCCAGCGCCTCCCAGGAGACCTCCAGGAAGAGCCGCTGCTGCGGGTCCATGGTGAGTGCCTCGCGGGGGGATATGCCGAAGAAGCCGGGGTCGAAGTCGGCCGCGTCGTACAGGAACCCGCCCTCGCGCGAGTGGGTGCGGCCGGGCGTGCCGGGTTCGGGGTGGTAGAGGCCCGTCAGGTCCCAGCCGCGGTCCTCGGGGAAGCCGGAGATGGCGTCCCGTCCGTCGTCGACGAGGGACCACAGGTCCTCGGGCGAGGTCACGCCGCCCGGGAAGCGGCAGGCCATGCCGATGATCGCGACCGGTTCGGCGGCCGCCCGCTCCGACTCGGCCTGCCGTGCGCGCAGTTCCTCGTTCTCCAGCAGGGACCGGCGCAGGGCCTCGGCGAGCCGCTCGGTGGTCGGGGTGGTGTCCATGGTTCTCCTCGTTCACCTGTCCGAACCGGTTTCGCGCCGCCGCAACGCGGTGCGCACCAGGTCCTCGACGCTCATGGCCTTGATCTCCGCGGCGGACGCGGACGGCGGCGCGTCCTCGGCCGCGGGCCCGTCGCCCGTCGGTGCGGGCTCCTGCGGTGGTGCGTCCGGCAGCATCTCCCCCAGCAGGAACGCGGCCAGTTCGAGCGGGGTGGGCCGGTCGAACATGAGCGTCGCCGACAGCCGCAGGCCGGTGGCCTCCGCGAGCCTGTTGCGCAGCTCGATGGCGGCGAGCGAGTCCAGCCCGAGATCGGTGAAGCCCTTCTCCGCGGGGACCGCCCGGGGGTCGGGGTGGCCGAGGACGGCCGCCGCGTGCTCCTGCACCAGGTCGAGGACGGCGGCGGCGCGTTCCGCGCCCGGCAGGGCTTCGAGACGGGCCCTGAGCTCCTGCGGTGAGGAGCCGGCCGGTGTGCCCTGCCCGGCGGTCGGCACGGTGCCGCCCACCAGGTCGCGGAGCAGGGCCGGCACACCGCCGGGCGCGGTGGCGGCCGCCCGGCGGTCGAGGCCGATCGGCACGAGCACCGCGGTGTCCGGCACGGTCAGCGCCGTGTCGAACAGGGCCAGACCGTCGGACGCCGTCAGCTCGCGGGTGCCGCCGCGTCCCAGCCGGTCCACGTCCAGCTGCTCTCCGGCGCCCTCCCACAGCCCCCAGGCCAGGGAGGTCGCCGGCCTGCCGTCGGCGCGCCGGTGCTCGGCGAGTGCGTCGAGGAAGACGTTGGCGGCGGCGTAGTTGCCCTGTCCGGCCGCGAGCAGGGATCCGCCCGCCGAGGAGAACAGGACGAAGGCCGACAGGTCCAGATGCCGGGTCAGCTCGTGCAGGTGCCAGGCCCCGTCCACCTTGGGCCGGGTGACCCGGTCGAGCTGTCGCGGCGTCAGGTCCTGGATCAGGGCGTTGTCCATGAGCCCGGCGGCGTGCACGACCGCCGTCAGCGGCCGGTCACCGGGGATCCCGGCCAGCAGCCGCTCCAGGGCGGCGCGGTCGGCCACGTCGCAGGCGACGACCCGGGCCGTGGCTCCCAGTGCGGCGAGGTCCGCCACGAGTTCGGCGGCGCCGGGCGCCTCGGGGCCGCGGCGGCCGGTGAGCAGCAGGTCCCCGACGCCGTACCGGGTGACCAGGTGCCGGGCGAGCAGGCCGCCCAGCTCGCCGGTGCCGCCGGTGATCAGCACGGTGCCCGGGGTGCGGAACCCGCCGTCGGTGCCGGCGCCGGGATCGCCCGCCGCGGGTGTCAGCCGCGGCACGAGGACCGCGTCGCCGCGCACGGCGGCCTCGGGCTCGTCCGAGCCGAGTGCGGCGGACAGCGCACGGGCGTCGGCACCGTCGGCGGCGTCGAGGAGCGCGAACCGGCCCGGGTGTTCGGCCTGGGCGGCGCGGACCAGCCCCCACACGGGGGCGTGCACGAGATCGCGTACGCCCTCCCCCGGTACCGCGGCCACCGCGCCCCGGGTGACCACGACCAGCCTGGCCCCCGCCCGCCGCTCGTCGGCGAGCCAGGCGCGGAGCGTCTCCAGCACCCGGCCGGTGGCCTCACGGACCCGGTCGGGCAGGGGCGCGTCGCCGGATCCGGACACGCAGGGCAGCACCACGGTGTCCGGTACGGGGTCCGGGAGCGCGGCGAGGCCGCCGTGGACCGGGCCGCCGAGCCCGAGCACGTCGGTCTCCAGGTGCGCGAGGCCGGCGCTCCGGCCGGTGCCGGTGGGCTTCAGCGGCCGCCAGCCGACGCGGAAGAGCGCGTCGGCCGGGCCGCTCAGCCGGTCCTCGGCGACGGGACGGGTCACCAGGGAGTCCACCGTGATGACGGGCCTGCCCGACGCGTCGTGGACGGTGAGCGAGGCACCCGCCCCGTCCTCGCGCAGACGGGCCCGCACGCGCAGCGCCGTGGCGCCCGCCGTCTGCCGGGACACCCCGCTCCACGCGAAGGGCACCGTGGCCTCGGTGAGCGCCGCGGGACCTCCCAGCAGGAAGTCGGTGACGCCGAGGGCGGAGTCGAGCAGGGCCGGGTGCAGACCGTAGGCGGCGGCCACCGGCCCGGCGCTCTCGGGCAGGGCGACGTCGGCGAACACCTCGTCACCGCGGCGCCACACCGACCGGATGCCCCGGAACGAGGGGCCGTAGCCGAAGCCGAGACCGGCCAGGCTCTCCTCGTAGAGGCCGCTCAGGTCCAGTGGTTCGGCGTCTTGCGGCGGCCACACCTCGGGGCCCGGCCCGCTTCCGGCACCGGCGGGCGCGAGCCGGCCCCGGGCGTGCCGGGTCCAGGGCGTGGACGCTGCGGCGTCCTGGGGCCGCGCGTACACCGTCAGGGGGCGGCCGCCCGCCTCCTCGGCGCCCACCACCACCTGGATCGCCATCGCGCCGGCGGCGGGCAGGACCAGCGGTTCCTCCTGGGTCAGTTCCTCGATCACCGGCAGGCCGGTCTCCTCGCCCGCACGCAGCGCCAGCTCCACGAAGGCCGTGCCCGGCAGCACCGGGCGGCCCATGACGGTGTGCTCGGCCAGCCACGGCTGGGTGTCGGCCGACAGCCGTCCGGTCAGCACCGCACCGCCGGTCTCCGGGGCGGGCACCACCGCGCCGAGCAGGGGGTGGCCCGCGGCTCCGAGGCCGGCCGCGGTGACGTCGCCGGGCGCCGGTGTCGCGTCCAGCCAGTATCGCTCGCGCTGGAAGGCCGCGGTGGGCAGCGCCACCCGGCGGGTGCCCCGGCCGGTGAACAGCGCGGACCAGTCGACGTCCACGCCCGCCACGTGCAGCGCGGCGAGGGCCTCGGTCAGCACGCCGGTCTCCGGCCGGCCGGTCCGCGCCGTGGGTGCGAGCACCGCGGGCGGGCCGGTCAGGCAGCCCTGGGCGAGCGCGGTCAGGACCGCGTCCGGCCCGAGCTCCACGTAGCGGGTGACGCCCAGTTCCGCCAGCCGCGCCACCCCGTCGGCGAACCGCACGGTGCCGCGGGCGTGCCGCACCCAGTAGTCGGCCGAGCCGAGTTCGCCGGGCGTCGCCTGCCGGCCGGTGACGTTGGAGATCACCGGAATGCGCGGCGCCGCGTAGGAGACGGATGCGGCGACCGCGCGGAAGTCGTCGAGCATGGCGTCCAGGCGTGCCGAGTGGAACGCGTGGGACACCCGGAGCCGGCGTGTCCTGCGTCCCAGGGCGGTGAACCGGTCGGCGAGTGCGCAGGCCGCGTCCTCGTCGCCGGAGACGACCACGGCGTGCGGGCCGTTGACCGCCGCCAGGTCCACGCCGTCGCCCAGCGACGGGGCGACCTCGTCCTCGCTCGCCTGCAGGGCGACCATGGCGCCGCCCGGGGGCAGCGCCTGCATCAGCCGTCCGCGCGCGGACACCAGGGCGCAGGCGTCGGCCAGGGAGAGGACGCCGGACACGTGGGCCGCGGCGAGTTCGCCGATGGAGTGACCGAGCAGGAAGTCCGGTGCGAGCCCCCACGACTCCAGGAGCCGGAAGAGGGCGACCTCGTGGGCGAACAGGGCGCTCTGGGTGTAGGCGGTGCGGTCGAGCAGTTCGGCGTCCGGGGAGGTCGCCTCGGCGAACATCACGTCCCGCAGGGGCCGGTCGAGCGCCGGGTCCAGGCGGGCGCAGGCGTCGTCCAGGGCCTTGGCGAAGACCGGGAACAGCGCGTACAGCTCCCGGCCCATGCCGGGCCGCTGGGCGCCCTGGCCGGAGAAGAGGTACGCGGTCGCGCCCGTCGCCGACCGGGCGGTGACGCCCTGCCGCACCTGGGGCGTGGCGGTGCCGGTGGCGATCGCCGACAGCGCCTCGCGCACGGTCGCGTACCCGGTGCCGGTCAGGGCCACCGCCCGGTGGTCGAGCGTGGCGCGGGTCGTGACCAGGGAGTGGGCGACGTCCGCCGCGAGCCCCGGTCCGCCGGTGTCCGCGGCCGCGGGCTCCTCGGCGTCGAGCCGGGCGAGCAACCGGGCCGCCTGGTCGCGCAGCGCGGGCGCGGTGTGCCCGGACAGGACCAGGGGCAGGACCGGCAGCGCCGGCAGCCCCGGCAGCGCGGTCTGCGCGGCGGACCGCCGCTCCGGCGGCTCGGGGGACGCCTCTTCCACGACGACGTGCGCGTTGGTGCCGCTGATGCCGAAGGAGGAGATTCCGGCCCTGCGGGGCCGTCCGGCGGGTTCCCAGGGCTGGGCCTCGGTCAGCAGGCGCAGGTTCCCCGCCGACCAGTCCACGTGCGGTGAGGGGGCGTCGGTGTGCAGGGTCTTGGGCAGCAGGCCGTGCCGCAGGGCGAGCACCGTCTTGATGACGCCGGCGATGCCGCCCGCGGCCTGCGCGTGTCCGATGTTGGACTTGACGGAGCCGACGAACACCGGGCGGTCCTCCGGCCGGTTCTGGCCGTACGTGGCGAGCAGCGCCTGGGCCTCGATGGGGTCGCCGAGCCGGGTGCCGGAGCCGTGCGCCTCCACCGCGTCCACGTCGGCCGGGGTGAGTCCGGCGGTGGCCAGGGCTCGGTGGATCACCCGCTCCTGGGAGGGGCCGTTGGGCGCCGTCATGCCGTTGGACGCGCCGTCCTGGTTGACGGCGCTGCCGCGGATGACGGCCAGGACCTCGTGGCCGTTGCGGCGGGCGTCGGAGAGACGTTCCACGAGGACCAGGCCCACGCCCTCGGCCCAGCCGACGCCGTCGGCCGCGGCGGCGAAGGACTTGGAGCGTCCGTCGGGCGCGAGCACGCCCTGGCGGCTGGAGTCGACGAAGAGGTCCGTGGTCGACAGTACGGTCACGCCGCCCGCCAGGGCCATGGCGCACTCGCCCTCCCGCACCGCCTGCACCGCCAGGTGCAGGGCCACCAGTGAGGAGGAGCACGCCGTGTCCACGGTCAGCGAGGGCCCTTCGAGGCCCAGCAGGTAGGAGATGCGGCCGGACACGACGCTGCCCGAGCTGCCGTTGGCGAGATAGCCCTCGACCTCGGCGGACACCTCGCCGAGCCGGGCGGCGTAGTCGTCCCACATGCATCCGGCGAACACTCCGGTGGGGGTGCCGCGCATGCTGCTCGGGTCGATCCCGGCCCGCTCGAAGGTCTCCCAGGCCACTTCGAGCAGCAGCCGCTGCTGCGGGTCCATGGCCAGCGCCTCGCGGGGGCTGATGCCGAAGAAGCCCGGGTCGAAGTCGGCGGCGTCGTGCAGGAATCCGCCCTCGCGGGCGTAGGTCCTGCCCCGGATGCCGCGCCGCGGGTCGTAGACGCCGTCGATGTCCCAGCCCCGGTCGGTGGGGAAGCCGGTGACGGCGTCGGTTCCGTCGAGCAGCAGCCGCCACAGGTCCTCCGGCGAGTGCACGCCGCCGGGGTACCGGCAGCTCATGCCGACGATGGCGATGGGTTCGTCGCGTGCGGCGGTCACCGTCCGGCCGGGCTGCACCGCCGCCGGCGCGGCGCCGACGAGCCGGGACTTCAGCAGATCGGCGACGGCCCGGGAGTTGGGGTGGTCGAAGACGAGCGTCGCGGGCAGCGGCACACCGGTGGCGGAACCGAGGAGGTTGCGCAGCTCCACGGCGGCCAGGGAGTCGAAGCCGAGTTCCTTGAAGGCACGTCCGGGGTCGATCGCCTCCGCTCCTTCGTGGCCGAGCACGGACGCGACCTGCGTGTGGACGATCTCCAGCAGCACCCGGTCGGCCTCGGCCTCGGAGAGCCCGGACAGGCGCCCGGCCAGTGCCGAGTCGGCCGCGGCGGGCCGCGGCGCGGCCGCCGGACGCGGCGCCGGGGCCGGTGCGAGCCCCCGCAGCAGAGCGGGCAGCGGGCCTCTGCGCCGCCCCAGCGCCTGCGGGTCCAGACGGGCCGGTACGGTCACCGGGGCGTCCGCGCGGCTGGCCCGGTCGTACAGGGCGAGGCCCTCCTCGCGGGTGAGCGCCGGGGTGCCGAGGCGGGCCATGCGGCGCAGGTCGCCGTCCTCGAGGTCGCCGCCCAGTCCGGTGTTCTCGCTCCACAGGCCGAACGCCATGGAGGTGGCGGGCAGTCCGAGGGCGGCGCGGTGCCCGGCCAGTGCGTCCAGGAACGTGTTCGCCGCCGCGTAGTTGGCCTGCCCCGCCGCGAGGAACATGCCTCCGGCGGAGGAGAACAGGACGAAGTCCGCGAGGCCGAGGTCCGCGGTCAGTTCGTGCAGGTGCCAGGCCGCCTCCGCCTTGGGCCGCAGCACCGACGCGAGACGGCCGGGAGTCATCGACCCGATCAGTCCGCTGTCGGCGCCCGCGGCGGCGTGCACGACCGCGGTCAGCGGATGCTCGGCGGGAATGCCGGCCAGGAGCGCGGCCAGGGCGTCGCGGTCGGTGACGTCGCAGGCGGCGACCCGGACCGAGGCGCCGAGCCCGGTGAGTTCGGTGACCAGCCCGGCGGCGCCCGGCGCCGCGGAGCCGCGCCGGCTGACCAGCAGCAGGTGCTGCACCCCCCGGGTGCGGACCAGGTGTCCGGCGAGGATCGCGCCGAGGCCGCCGGTGCCGCCGGTGATCAGGACGGTGCCCTCGGGGTCGGGGCGCGGCCCCGTGCCCGGGCCGGGGTCCGGGAGTTCCGTGAGCCTGGGGAGGTAGGCGGTTCCGGTCCGCAGAGCGATCTCCGGCTCGCCCGAGGCCAGGGCCGCGGACAGGGCGTGGGTGCTCGGGGCGGTGCCGTCGAGGTCCACGAGGCCGAAGCGGCCCGGGTGTTCCTCGGCCGCCGCCCGTACGAGGCCCCACACGGGGGCCGCCGCCAGTCCCGCGGGGCCGGCGTCGGGCTCGGTGCCGAGGCGGACGGCGCCCCGGGTGGCCAGCACCAGCCGGGCGGTGGCGAACCGGCTCTCGGCCAGCCACGCCTGCAGGAGCTGGAGTGCCTCCTCGGTGACCGGGCGCAGCAGGCCCGGCAGGTCGCCGTCCGCGTCCCGCCCGCCGGGACCCGGGGCCGGGGCGCAGTAGGCCAGGACGGTCTCCGGTACGGGCCGTCCGGCCTCGACGGCGGCCCGCAGTGCCGCGAGGTCGGGGTAGGCGGCGTCCGCGTCCGGCGGCTGCGGGCCGTCGCCGAGGACGGCCCAGCGGTGGTCGGCGCCCGGTGCCCCGCCGGTGGGCGCCGGCTGCCAGGTGACGCCGTACAGCGGGAGCCCGGCGCCGGCGTCGTCGAAGGTGTCGGGTGCGACCGGCCGGGAGACCAGGGAGCCGACCGTGGCCACGGGCCGGCCGGTGGGGTCGGCGACGTCCATGGCCGACAGTTCACCGCCGTCGAGGCGCTGGATGCGTACCCGCAGCGCCGAAGCGCCCCGGGTGTGCAGCGTGACGTCGTTCCACACGAACGGCATGAGGGTGGCGTCCTCGCCGTCCCCCTGTCCGAGCAGGTCGCCGAGCAGGTCGGCGTGCATGGCGGCGTCGAGCAGCGCCGGGTGCAGTCCGAAGGCCGTCGCGTCGCGGGCCGCCTCCGCGGCGAGCGCCACCTCGGCGAAGACCTCGTCGCCGCGCCGCCAGGCGGCGCGCAGTGCCTGGAAGGCGGGGCCGTAGCCGTAGCCGCGGCGCAGGAGGCGGTCGTAGGCGTCGGTGACCGGCACGGGTTCGGCCCCGGCGGGCGGCCACTGCGCCGGGTCGCCGTCCGGTTCCGTCTCCGGTGCGGGCGTCAGCGTGCCCAGCGCGTGCCGGGTCCACGGGTCCTGCTCTGCGGCCGCCTCGTCCCGGGAGTGCACGGACACCGGGCGGTGGCCGTTCGTCTCGGGGCCCACCACGACCTGCACCGCCACACCGCCCCGATCGGGCACGACCAACGGCGACTGCAGGGTCAGTTCCTCGATGCGCGGGCAGCCGACCTGGTCACCGGCGCGCAGCACCAGTTCTACGTAGGCCGTGCCGGGCAGCGTCGTCCGGCCCAGGACCCGGTGGTCGCCGAGCCAGGGCTGTGCCTGCGCCGACAGTCTGCCGGTGAGCGTCACGCCACCGGTGTCGGGGGCGCTGATCACCGCGCCGAGCAGGGGGTGCGCCGCCGCCGTCTGTCCGGCGCCCGCGCCGTCCGCCGAGGCGGCGGGGGCGGCGTCGAGCCAGAAGCGCCTGTGCTGGAAGGCGTGGGTGGGCAGCTCCACCCGCCGCGTGTCCGTGGTGCCGGACAGGGCGGCGAAGAAGGCGGTCCAGTCCACGGCGCGACCGCGTGCGTGCAGCCGCGCCACGGCGGCCACCAGCCCGGTGACGCCCGTGCCGCCCCTGCGGGTCAGGGGCGTGAACACCGCGGTCCCGTCGTCGGGCAGGCATCCCGTGCCGAGCGCCGACAGGGCGCTGTCGGGCCCGAGTTCCACGAAGTGGGTGACGCCTTCCCCGGCGAGTGTCCGCACGCCGTCGTGGAAGCGCACCGTCTCCCGGACGTGCCGGACCCAGTAGTCGGGCGAGTCGAGCTCCCCGGCCGCGGCCAGGGCCCCGGACACGTTCGACACGACCGGGATCCGCGGCGGACGGAAGTCCAGGGTGGCGGCGACGCGGGCGAACTCGTCGAGCATCGGCTCCATGCGGGCCGAGTGGAAGGCGTGGCTCACCCGCAGGTGCCTGGCCGTGCCGCCGCGGGCGGTGACGGTGGCGCACACGGCGAGCACGGCGTCCTCGTCGCCGGAGACGACCACGGACTCGGGTCCGTTGACCGCCGCGACGGCGATGGTCCCGCCGTGCTCCGCGAGCAGCGCCGCGGCCGTCTCCTCGCTCACCCCGAGGGCGGCCATGGTCCCGCCGGCCGGCAGGTCCCCCATCAGCCGGGCTCGGGCGGCGACCAGCTCGCAGGCGTGGTCGAGCGACAGGACACCGGCCACGTGGGCGGCGGCGAGTTCGCCGACGGAGTGCCCCGCGACGAAGTCGGGGGTGAGACCCCACGACTGCAGCAGCCGGAACTGTGCGACGCCGAGGGCGAAGAGGGCGGGCTGTGCGTGAGCGGTGCCGTTCAGCAGCGCCTCGTCGGTGCCGAACACCACCTCGCGCAGCGGGGTGCCGAGGGCGTCCTCCAGTCGGGCGCAGACGGCGTCGAACGTCTCGGCGAACACGGGGAAGGTGTCGTACAGGTCCTTCCCCATGCCGCACGCCTGCGAGCCCTGGCCGGAGAAGAGGAAGGCGACGGCCCCGTCGTCCTTCACGTCCTGCGTGCCCGCTCCCGGCACCGGCCGCCCGGCGGCCAGGGCGTCGAGACCGTCCAGCAGCCCTTCCAGGTCGTCGGCGAGCACCACGGCGCGCCGCTCCAGGGCGGCCCGGGTGGTGGCCGCGGCGTGCGCCACGTCGAGCAGGCCGGGGCCGGGGTGCTCCCGCAGGTGGGCCCCCAGCCGCGCCGCCTGGGCGCGGAGTGCGGGTCCGGTGCGCGCGGACACCACGACGGGGACGGGGCCGGGCAGCGCCCGCCGCGGCTCGCGCGGGGCGCGGTCGCCGGGCCCGGCGGTCCCCAGGGCCGCCTCGGGCGACTCCTCCACGATCACGTGGGCGTTGGTCCCGCTGATGCCGAAGGCGGAGACGGCGGCGCGCCGGGGGCGCCCCGGGTCCTCCCAGTCCCGTGCCTGTGCCAGCAGGGCGACGGTCCCCGCCGACCAGTCGACCTGCGGCGAGGGCCGGTCGACGTGCAGGGTGCGGGGCAGCCGGGCGTGCCGCAGCGCCATCACCGTCTTGATGAGTCCGGCCACGCCGGCGGCCGCCTGGGTGTGTCCGAGGTTGGACTTGACGGAGCCGAGCCAGAGCGGCCGGTCCGCGCTCCGGTGCCTGCCGTACGCGGCGATCAGCGCCTGTGCCTCGATGGGGTCGCCCAGGGTGGTGCCCGTGCCGTGTCCCTCCACGGCGTCGACGTCGGCCGGGGTGAGTCCGGCACCGGCCAGTGCCTGACCGATCAGCCGCTGCTGGGCGAGGCCGTTGGGCGCGGTGAGGCCGTTGCTCGCCCCGTCGTGGTTGACGGCGGAGCCGCGGACCACGGCGAGGACGCGGTGGCCGAGCCTGCGGGCGTCGGACAGCCGCTCCACGAGCACCATGCCGACGCCCTCGCCCCAGCCGGTGCCGTCGGCGGCGGCGGCGAAGGACTTGCAGCGGCCGTCGGCGGCCAGACCGCGCTGCCGGCTGAAGTCGACGAAGGTGTCGGGCGTGGACATCACGGTGACACCGCCCGCGAGGGCGAGTTCGCACTCGCCGCGGCGCAGGGCCTGGATGGCGGAGTGCAGGGCGACGAGCGACGACGAGCACGCGGTGTCGACGGTCATCACGGGGCCTTCGAGGCCCAGCGCGTAGGCGACCCGGCCCGAGACCACGCTGGCAAGGCTGCCGTTGCCGAGATAGCCGGCGCTGTCCTCGGGGACGCGGTTGCCCAGCCGGGCGGCCCAGTCGTGGTACATCACGCCCGCGAACACCCCGGTGCGGCTGCCGCGCAGCGACAGCGGATCGATCCCGGCACGCTCCAGCGCTTCCCAGGAGGTCTCCAGCAGCAGCCGCTGCTGGGGGTCCATGGCCGCGGCCTCGCGGGGGCTGATCTCGAAGAAGTCGGCGTCGAACTCCGCGGCGTCGTAGAGGAATCCGCCCTCGCGCGTGTAGCTCTTGCCGGGGGTGCCGGGCTCGGGGTCGTAGATGCCCCCGGTGTCCCAGCCGCGGTCGTCCGGGAAGGCGGAGACGGCGTCGGTGCCCGTGTCCACGAGCCGCCACAGGTCCTCCGGGGAGGTGACGCCGCCGGGGAACCGACAGCTCATGCCGACGATCGCGACCGGCTCGTCCACGGAGGCCGGGCCGCCGGCCCGGGCGGGCGCGGGAGAGGGCTCGGGGGCGGGCCCGGGCACGCTCGTGGCGGCCAGCAGGTGGGCGGCGAGCGCCCTGGGAGTGGGGTGGTCGAAGACGAGGGTCGAGGGCAGCCTCAGCCCGGTCGCGCGGTTGAGCAGATTGCGCAGCTCCACAGCGGCCAGCGAGTCGAAGCCGAGTTGGTCGAAGGCGCGGTCGGGCCCGATGTCCGTGGCGCCGTCGTGGCCGAGGACGGTGGCGGCGTGGCCGCGCACCAGCGCGAGCGCCGCGCGGGCGCGGTCGGCCTCCGGGAGTGCGTCGAACCGCACCCGGTCCGCGTCCGCCGCGACCGCGGCGGCGGGGCTGCGTCGTACGGGGACGAGGCCGCTCAGCAGGGCGGGAACGCCGTCGGGGCGGGCCCGCAGAGCGGCGTTGTCCACCCGCAGCGGCGCCAGGTGGGCCTCCCCGGTGCTCAGCGCGAGGTCGAACAGGGCGAGGTTCTGGGCGGGCGACAGCGGTGCGAGGCCCTGGCGGCCGACGCGGCGTGCCGCGGCCCCGTCCAGCGTCGCGCCCATGCCCGTGGTGCCGCTCCACAGTCCCCAGGCCAGGGAGAGGGCGGGCAGCCCAGAGGCGCGGCGCTGCCGGGCGAGTGCGTCGAGCGAGGCGTTCGCCGCGGCGTAGTTGCCCTGCCCGGCGCCGTCGACGAGCGCTGCGGCGGAGGAGAAGAGGACGAAGGAGGCCAGCTCCAGGTCGCGGGTGAGTTCGTGCAGGTACCGGGCCGCGTCCGCCTTGGGCGCCCGTACGGCGGCCATGCGTTGCGGGGTCAGGTCGCCGGTCAGGGCGTCGTCGAGGATCCCGGCCGTGTGCACGACGGAGGTGAGCGGGTGCTCCTCGGGAATGTCGGCCAGGAGACGGGCGAGCGCCGCGCGGTCGGTGACGTCGCAGGCGGCGATGCGCACCTCCGCGCCGAGCGCCGTGAGCTGTGAGGCGAGCTCTTCCGCGCCGGGGGCGTCGGGGCCGCGGCGCCCCACCAGCAGCAGGTGCCGTACGCCGTGCCGCTCGACGAGGTGGCGGGCCAGGAGACCGCCGAGGGCGCCGGTGCCGCCGGTGACGAGGACGGTGCCCGACGGTGCGAAGGGCGCCGGGGCGGGCGTCGTCCGCCGGGGAGCCAACCGGGCGAGGCGCGGCGCGCACGGTACGCCGGCGCGCACGGTCACCTCCGGTTCGCCGGAGGCGAGGACGGTGCCGAGCACGGCGTCGAGGGCCGCCGCGTCGGCGGGCCCCTCCAGGTCGAGCAGCAGGTGGCGGCCGGGCTGTTCGGCCTGCGCGGCACGCACCAGGCCGCTGACCGCCGCCTGTTCGGTGTCGGTGTCGGCGTGCTCGGTGACGACGACGAGCCGGGAGTCCGCGGTGCGGTCGTCGGCCGCCCAGGCCGTCAGGGCGCCGAGGACGTCACCGCCGGGGCGCAGGACCACGGTCGCGGGGACCGGTCCGGTGCCGGGGAGTTCGGTGTGGTCGGTCCACGGGGCCGGCGTCGCCGGGTGCCCGTCGAGCGGCACCCGGTCGATCCGGTACAGGGCGCCGCCGGGCGAGGGGGCGAGCGCGTCCGCGGTGACGGGCCGGGTGCGGTAGCCCCCGACGGAGGCCACCGGGCGGCCGTCCGGGGTGGTCAGGCGGAGCGCGACGCCGTCGGGCCCGGCCGGGGAGATCCGGACCCGCAGTTCGGCGGCACCCGTCGCGTGCAGGGTGTATGCCGTCCACGCGAAGGGCAGGCGCGGCCCGCCCCCGGCCGCGTCGCCGCCCGCCGCGTCTGCGGCGAGGTCGGTCAGATGCAGGGCCGCGTCGAGGAGGGCGGGGTGCAGACCGAAGGACGCGGCGGCCGGCGCCAGGCCGGCGGGCAGGGCGACGTCGGCGAGCACCTCCTCGCCGTGCCGCCACGCCGCGCGCACCCCCCGGAAGGCGGGGCCGTACTCGTAGCCCTCGGCGGCGAGTTCGCCGTACAGGTTCTCGACGGGCAGCGGCCGGGCGGCCGCGGGCGGCCAGGCGTCGGCGGCGGGCGCCGCCGGGCCCGCGGGGTCCTCGGCCGCGGGCGCCAGCGTCCCGCTGGCGTGCCGGTGCCAGGGGTCCTCGGGTGCCGCGTCCCCGGCGCGGGCGTACAGTTCGACCGCCCAGCGCCGCGGCGCGCCCGTCTCGCGCAGGACGACCTGGACGGCGGTGCCGCCGTGTTCGGGCAGGGCCAGCGGGCTTTCGAGGGTGAACTCCTCCACGTGCCGGCAGCCCACCCGGTCGCCCGCGCCGACGGCCAGCTCCAGCAGTGCGGTCCCGGGCAGGAGCACCGTCCCGGAGATCGCGTGGTCGGCCAGCCAGGGGTGGGAGTCGAGCGAGAGCCGGCCGGTCAGCACGGTGCCGGTGGCGTCCGCGAGCGTGAGCGCCGCGCCCAGCAGCGGGTGTCCGGGAACCTCCTGGCCCAGCCGGGCGGCGTCGGCGGCGGCGGGCGGGGTGAGCCAGTGGCGGCGGGTCTGGAAGGGGTAACCGGGCAGCTCCACGGGGGCCGCGGCGCTCCCGCGGCTCTCGAACAGGGCGGGCCAGTCGACGGACGCGCCCCGGACGTGGGCGGTGGCGAGCGCCGTCAGGAGCTGCCGCTCGTCGTCGGCGTCGCGCCGCAGCACGGAGGCGAAGGCGGCACCGTCGCCGGGTACGCAGTCGGACGCGAGCGCCGACAGAACCGCGTCGGGGCCGAGTTCCAGGTAGGTGAGCGCCCCCTGCTCCGCGAGCTCCTGGACGCCGTCGTGGAAGCGCACCGTCTCGCGGACGTGCCGCACCCAGTACTCCGGTGAGCGGAGTTCCTCGGCGGTGGCCGTCCGGCCGGTCACGTCCGACACCACGGGGATGCGGGGCGGCGCGTAGTCGACCACCTCGGCGGCCCTGCGGAACTCGTCCAGCATCGGCTCCATCAGCGCCGAGTGGAAGGCGTGGGAGACGCGCAGCGGCGTGGACCTCGCGAACTGCCCGGCGACCGCGCGCACGGCGTCCGCGGTCCCGGAGACGACGACGGACGAGGCGCCGTTGACGGCGGCCAGGGACACACCGTCGGTGAGCAGCGGCCGGATCTCGTCCTCCGTGGCGGCGACGGCGGCCATCGCCCCGCCCTCGGGCAGGGCGTCCATCAGCCGTCCGCGCGCGGCCACGAGGAAGGCCGCGTCCTCGAGGCTCATGACACCGGCGGCGTGGGCCGCCGCGAACTCGCCCACGGAGTGGCCGAGCAGCAGGTCGGGAGTGACGCCGAAGGACTCCAGCAGCCGGTACAGCGCCACTTCGACCGCGAACAGGGCGGGCTGGGCGTACGCGGTGCGGTCGAGCGCCCGCGCGTCGTCGCCGAGGACCACCTCGCGCAGCGGGCGGTCGAGCTGGAGGTCGGTGAAGGCGCACACCTCGTCGAAGGCGCGGGCGTAGACCGGGAACGCCCGGTACAGGGCGCGGCCCATGCCCAGGCGCTGCGCGCCCTGCCCCGGGAAGAGGAAGGCGAGACGGCCGGTGCCGGCCGTGCCGCGCAGCACGCCGGGCGCGGTCCGCCCGGCGGCGAGTTCGGCGAGGCCGCGCGCCGCCTCCGCGTGGTCGGCCGCGATCACCAGGGCCCGTTCCTCGTGGACGGCGCGGGTCGTCGCCAGGGCCCGTCCGAGGTCGGCGAGGGCCCCGGCGCGCTCCTCGTCCCGTTCGCCGGGCGGGCTCAGGGGCCCGTGCAGCAGGGCCGTCGCCCGGTCCCGCAGCGCCTGCTCGGTTCTGCCCGACAGCGGCAGCGGCAGCGGGGCACCCGGGCGGGCGTCCGGCGTCGGCTCCGTGGCCTGCTCGGCCGGGGCCTCCTCGACGATCACGTGGGCGTTGGTGCCGCTGACGCCGAAGGAGGAGACACCCGCCCGGCGCGGCTCGTCGCCGCTCTCCCAGGGCCGTGCCTCGGTGAGGAGTTCGACCCCGCCCAGCGACCAGTCCACGTGGGGCGTGCGCTCGTCGACGTGCAGTGTCTTCGGCAGCGTGCCGTGCCGCATGGCCATGATCATCTTGATGACACCGGCAGCCCCGGCCGCGGCCTGGGCGTGTCCGATGTTCGACTTCACCGACCCGAGCCACAGGGGGTGTTCCGCCGGGCGGTGCTGTCCGTAGGCGGCGAGCAGGGCGCGTGCCTCGATCGGGTCGCCGAGCCGGGTACCGGTGCCGTGCGCCTCCACGGCGTCGATCTGGCGGGGGTCGAGTCCGGCGTCCGCGAGGGCGGAGCGGATCACGCGTTCCTGCGCGGGTCCGCTGGGGGCCGTGAGGCCGTTGCTGGCCCCGTCGGAGTTGACCGCCGACCCGCGCAGCAGGGCCAGTACGCGGTGGCCGTTGCGCCGGGCGTCGGAGAGCCGCTCCAGGACGAGGACGCCGACGCCCTCGGCGAACCCGGTGCCGTCGGCGGACGCCGCGAAGGCCTTGCAGCGCCCGTCGGGCGCGAGGCCGCGCTGCCTGCTGAACGCGGTGAACACCCCGGGGCCGCTCATCACGGCGACACCGCCGGCCAGGGCGAGGGAGCACTCCCCCGCGCGCAGGGCGCGCCCGGCGAGGTGCAGGGCGACGAGGGAGCCCGAACAGGCGGTGTCGACGGTGAGGGTGGGGCCCTCGAGTCCGAGCGCGTAGGCGACGCGGCCCGATATGACACTGGGCGCGTTGCCGGTCAGCAGATAGCCGTCGAGGCCGGCCGGTGCCTCGTGCAGCCGGGGCCCGTACTCCTGTGCCTCGGCCCCGATGAAGACACCGGCGCGCGCGCCGCGCAGCCCGGCCGGGTCGATGCCGGCGTGCTCCAGGGCGTGCCAGGAGGTCTGCAGGATCAGCCGCTGCTGCGGGTCCGTCGCCGACGCCTCGCGCGGCCCGATGCCGAAGAAGCCCGCGTCGAACTCGGCCGCGTCCGGCAGGAATCCGCCCTTGCGCACGTAGGTGGTGCCGGGGTTGGCGGGGTCGGGGTCGTAGAGCCCTTCGAGGTCCCAGCCCCGGTCGTCGGGGAAGTCCGTCAGCACGTGTCCGGCGTCGGCCACCAGCCGCCACAGGTCGTCGGCCGAGGCCACGCCGCCCGGGTAGCGGCAGCCGATGCCGACGACGGCGACCGGGTCGTCGTCGGGGGTGCCGACGCCCTCGTGGCCGTCGTGCCCGGCGTCCGGCGCCGTCCGTCCCGGCAGCAGCAGCCCGGTGAGATGACGGGCGAGTGCGGCCGGCGTCGGGTGGTCGAAGACGAGGGTGGCGGGCAGCGCCAGACCCGTCGCGTCGCTGAGCCGGGCCTGCAGGTCGACCGCGGCCAGCGAGTCGAAGCCCAGCTCCGTGAAGGGCAGCCGCGTGTCCAGGGACCGCGGGGCGGAGGGCAGGACGGCGAGGCTGTGCTCGTGCACGAGGGAGGCGACGTGGCGCTCGCGTTCGGCGCCCGGCAGTGCCTCCAGGACGCGGACCAGTTCCACGGTCCGGGGCCGTGCCGTCCCGCCCGGTTCGCCGACCGCGTCAGAACCGAAATTCCCGGGCTCGCTCATTCGGGCTTCACTACTCCTGTCGCTTCTTCTCTTCCCGCTGTTCCCGCTGTTCCCGCCCGGCGCGGGCATGCCGCTCACCATCCGACGCGCAGCTCCGACGGACCCCGGACGATCACGCCGAACTTCCACTCGACGTTCTCCGGGCCGTCCACCAGGTGCAGTTCCGGGAAGGATTCGAGGAGCGTGGTGAGGGCCACCTGGAGTTCCAGGCGCGCGAGTTGCGCACCGATGCAGTGGTGCGGTCCGTGTCCGAACGTGAGATGGGGGTTGCGGGCACGGGTCAGGTCCAGCCCTTCCGGGTTCTCGAACACGTCCGGGTCCCGGTTGGCGGCGTGCAGGGCGGCGAGCACCGGTTCGCCGGCCCTGACCAGCGTGTCGCCGAGCCGCACGTCCTCGAGCGGATACCGGGCGAACATCGCCGCCGTGTTGATGGGCACGTGGCGCAGCAGTTCCTCCACGGCGGTGGGCATCAGCTCCGGGGTGCGCCGCAGCAACGCCAGTTGGTCGGGGTGGGTGAGCAGGGCGTAGACGAAGCTGGGGATGCCGCAGGTGACCGTCTCCGCGCCGCCCGCGAGCAGTCCGGGGCCCGCGATGGAGATCAGTTCGGCCTCGGTGAGCCGGTCTCCCTCGTCGCGGGCGCGCACCAGCGCGCCGAGCAGGTCGTCGGTCGGCCTGCGGCGCCGCTGGGCGATCAGACCGCCCAGGTACTCGTCGAGTTCGGGCCCGATCTCGGCGAGCACGTCGGCGGTGCGGGACTCCTCGTTGGTCATCGCTTCGGTCCAGCGCCGGAACCGGGAGTGGTCCTCGTACGGAACGCCGAGCAGGTCGCAGATGACGGAGACGGGCAGGGGCCGGGCGAACTCCTCGACCAGGTCGGCCTCGCTCCCGCCGCGCTTCATGGCGTCCACCAGGTCGCGGGCGCGCTGGGCCACGCCCGCGCGCATCTGCTCGACGCGGCGCGCGGTGAACGCCTTGCCGACCAGCTTGCGCAGCCGGGTGTGGTCCGGCGGGTCCATGCCCATGATGCCGTCGCCGGTGTTCTCCGCCCGCAGGCGTGGCTGGTCGAGGCCCTGGGCGATGGCGCGGCTGAACCGGGGATCGGTCAGCACGGTCTTCACGTCGTCGTGGCGGGTGGCCAGCCAGGCGGGTTCGCCGTACGGCAGGCGCACCAGGCTGAGCGGTTCTTCGGCGCGCAGCTTGGCGTACAGCGGGGAAACCTGGATGTCGCGCATCTCGAAGGGGTACGCGCGGATCTCTCGGCCGGCCGTGTTCACGTCAGTCTCCTTGTCGGAGACGCCTCCAGCGCCTCCCGGTCGTATCTGTGGCGCACGAACGCCAGGGCGCCCAGCAGCTCGGTGGAGGTCACGGGCCGTGCCGCACGGGTCCCGACGAGGTGCCGCAGCGGCAGCGAGCCGAGCTCGGCCCACCTCAGGCGTCCGTCCGCGTCGAGGTAGCTGCGGCTGCGTCCGGCGTTGTCGGGGTGCAGGCAGAAAGGGATGTCCAGCAGGCCCCGCCGGAACGCCGTCACCAGGGCATCGCCCAGGTCGGGCCCGAGGCCGAGCACCGCGTCGATCAGCGCGCGGGCCTCGGCGTAGGTCTGTGAGTCGGCCGTCGCGTCGTGGGGCCCGGCCGCCGACCTCGCCGCGGCGGCGGCGTGCTCCAGCGCGGCCACGTTCTCCCGGACCGTCGGGATCCGGCGGGACTCGGCCACCGTCTTGACGATGAGCCGGGGCGCGCCGGTCGTCACCGCGAGTTCGGCGGCCCGGGCCAGCAGACCGTGGGCGCCCTCGTCGGTCGTCGGGTAGACGCCCATGTAGGCGTAGACGACGACGTGCCACTCGATCCCCAGCGGGGTGAGCAACTCGGTGCACAGGCGGCGCAGCGCCAGGACCGCTTCCCTGTCCTGGTCCGCGTTGGCCTGTTGCGCGTAGCTGACCGACACGTCGTCGAGGCCGTGCTGTCGGAAGAAGAGCGCCTCCAGCACGCTGATCGCGACGAGCTGGCCGGGCGGGCAGAGCTGACCCAGCATGCAGCCGCCAAAGGTCTCCAGGTGCGGCCGCGCGCCCAGGTCCCGGGTGCGTGCCAGCAGCCGGCAGGCCGCGGCCCAGTTGCGTACGGACACCTCCAGCGGCACGCGGCCGTAGGGCAGGCAGTAGGACACGGGCCCGCCTTCGGTGGCGTCGAGGCCGGCTCTGAGCGACGCGGCGAAGATGTGCTGCGGTGCCGCCGATCCGTGCCGCACCTGCACGGGGAAGGTGTCGTCGCGTACGCCGTCGAGCATCCGCCGGGTGGTGGCCGCGTCGTGGGTGGCCAGGGGATAGCCGTTGAGACCGGCTCCCCGGCGCAGGGCGGTGCGGGCGGCCGCCAGGTCGCCGACCCGGGTGTAGCTGTCGACGGTGACGGTGCCGACCGTGGTCGCCGCCGCCGACTTGGTGGCGATCAGTCCGGCACGCATCTCCTCGGGGGTGGCGAAGCCCATCCTCGGCTGCACGACGAGCCGCCCGGCGGCGGCCTGCTGCGCCACGAAGTCGGCGAAGCCGCTCACGACGCCGCGTGCCGGTCGCCGGTGAGCGCACCGACGTAGTCCTTGAAGAGGGCCACCGCGTCCGTGCCGTTCTCGAAGACGGCGTCGAACCCGGCCGCCAGCAGCTGGCGTACCCGCTCCTCGCGTCCCTCCTCGGTGATGCCGAGCATGCCGCCGATGACCACCGGTGTGGTGGCGAGCCGCCCGTGCCGACGCAGCGCGCGGATGAGCCGCAGCCCGTCCTGGGTGCCGTGGCCGTTGACGCTGCTGAGGACGACGAGCCCGGGGGCACGCCGCAGGCACTCGCCGACGAGGAGTTCGTCGGGCACACACGGGCCGAGGTTGGTGACCGGGTGGCCGAGTTCCTCGATCAGGAGCTGGAGGTACATCAGGTTCCAGGTGTGGGCGTCGGACGCCAGCCCGCTGACGAGGACGCCGCGGCCCGTCGGCGCCAGGCCGTGCGGGCCGGTCACGGGGCCGTCTCCGGCCGCTCCGGCGGGACCGTTTCGTGGACGCGCTCGTACCGCAGCCTGGTCACCGACACCACCTCGCCGCCGCGGACGACGGCCTCCGCGGGCGCGGGGCGGCCGAGGAACGTCAGCAGGCTGGCGGTGGCGCCGTAGGCACCGGTGTTGGGGACGGCCACGGTGTCGCCGGGGGCCAGGGAGGGCAGCTTGATCTCCCGTCCGAGGACGTCGCCCGGTGTGCACAGCGGTCCGACGAGGCTCGCGGTGACGGCCGCCGGGCTGTCCTCCTCCGGTTCCACCGCCACCGGCAGCAGCCGGCCGAGGCCCGACATGCCTCCGAGCGTGTTGATGCCCGCGTCGAGGACGACGAAGGAACGGCCCCTGCTCTCCTTGGTGTTGACGACCGAGCTGAGCAGGGTGCCGCTGTCGCCGACGAGGTACCGGCCGGACTCGCAGGCGATCCTGGGTGTGCCGGCCCGCCACGTGGGCAGGTGCCGGTCGAGCGCGGCCTCGAGCCCGCCGCGCAGTCCGTGGTAGACCGCGCGGTCGCCCGGCACCGCGTAGGGCACCGAGAAGCCGCCGCCGATGTCGAGGAAGTCGAGCGGCAGACCGTGCTCGTCCCGCAGCCGCGCCGCCAGGGCGATGGTGTGATCGAACTCGGCGACGAGGCTGGCCTCGTCCTTGGCGTTGCTGAGCGGGAAGAAGTGCGCGCCCGCGAGCCGGGTGCCCGGCGTGTCCCGCAGGGCGGGCAGCACCTCGGGCAGGGTCTCGCTGTCGAAGCCGAACTGCGAGGGGGTGCCGGTCATCCGGATGCTGGTCCGGGCGCTCGCGGAGGCGCTGTTGACCCGCAGCAGGCACTCGGCGACCACACCGTGCCGGACGGCGACCGAGCCGATGCGGGCGAGGTCCGTGGCGGACTCGGCGGAGAAGGTCCGCACGCCGCTGCCGATGGCCTCGTCGAGCTCGCCCTCGGTCTTGCCGGGCCCGGTGTACAGGCAGTCCGCCGCCGCGTACCCGGCGGCGAGGGCCGCCGCCAGTTCCCCGGTGGAGCTGATCTCCGCCCGGCACGCCCTGCCCGGTGCCTCGCGCAGCGCGCCCGCCACCTCGGGGTGCGGGTTGGCCTTCAGCGCGTAGAACACGTCGAACGACTCGGGAAGCGCGGCGAACAGGTCGTCCCGGGCGGCGGTCACCCGGTCCAGGTCGTACACGTACAGCGGAGTGCCGAAGCGCCGGGCGAGTGCGTCGTAGCGGGTCACCGGCGGGCTCCGGCGAGTGTCCGGGCGAGCTCGCGGCGTTCCTGCTTGCCGTGCACGGTGAGCGGGAGTTCGTCGACCACGTGGCACACCGACGGAACCTTCTGCGGTTCGAGGCGCCGGCTCAGCTCCCTGAGCACCTGCTGCGGCGTGAGGTCGCTCTCCACACACACGGAGAGGTCGGTGTCGTCGCTCGGCGGCAGTGCGGTGGCCGCGCGTACGCCGGGTATGTCCATCGCTGCGGCCTCGATCTCCACGGTGCTCATACGGACGCCCTTGCGTTTGAAGATGTCGTCGCGGCGGCCCTCGAAGTACAGGTACCCCTCGTCATCGAGACGGCCGTAGTCACCGGTGTGCAGCCGCAGCGCGCCCGTCTCCGGTTCTCGCCGGAAGGTTCTGGCGGTCAGCTCGGGGGCACGCCAGTAGCCGGGCATCACATGCGGTCCCACGGCCACGATCTCCCCGGTCTCGCCCGCCGGGAGCCGGTTGCCCTCGGCGTCGAGGATCAGCACCTCGGTACCGGGCAGCGGCAGACCGACGGAGCCGGGCTTGTCCCGGTCCTCCTCGGGCGGCACGATCGACACGCGCTTACACTCCGTCTGCCCGAACTGACGCACCACCCGGACCCCGGGGAAGGCCGCGCGCAGCGCTTCGATCGTCGCGCGCGGCAGCGCGGCACCCGTGTTCGTGACCATGCGCACCGGCGGCACCGAGCCGGGATCCCGTCGCACCAACGTGGTGATCATGGAGGCGAGGGACGGCACCACGGGCACCACCGTCGTCCCGGTCTCGCACATACGCCGCAGCAGCATCAGGTCCGACTCCTCGCCGGCCAGGACCAGTTCCGAGCGGCCCAGACCGGACAGCAGCACCTTGTACAGGCCGTAGTCCCAGGACATGGGGAAGCGGCAGAAGACGACGTCGTCGTGCCGGTAGCCCAGGACCGCCTGGATCGCGCTCGCCGCGAAGGTCACCTGGGCGTGCGGGCCCATCACGGCCTTGGGCGCGGAGGTGCTCCCCGAGGTGTAGATCAGCACCGCGAGCGCGTCCTCCGCCACCTGCGCCGCGGGCTCCCCCGGTCCGTCCTCGGCGCGGAGCGCCTCGACCTCGGCCCACACCGTCCCGATGTCGTGGACGGGCAGGGAGGTGACCTCGCTCAGCGCGACGGCGCCGGCCGCGTCGGAGATGACGAGGGCGGGGTCGGCGCTCTCGACGACCGAACCCAGCTGGAACGTCTTCATCTCCGGGTTGAGCGGCACGAAGACGGCGCCGTGCCGGGAGGTTCCGTAGAACAGGGCCACGAGTTCGCGTGTGGTCGGCAGGCGGACCACGACACGGTCACCGGCCTCGACGCCCTGCCGGCGCAGCCACCGCGTGAACGCCTGGCTGTACTCGCCGAGCCGTGCATAGCTCCAGGCACCTGACCGGTCCTGAACCGCACGGGCGTCCGGGCACTCTGCCACCGCCCCGTCCAGGATGTCGTGCACGAGCATGCAATACCCCCGATTCACCGCATCGCCGTATGCGCTGGAACGCTAATGCGGGCCCCCACCAGGTCCCACCCCTAGGACCCCCTGGGCTGGGGGCCCCTCGTGAGTCGTCACGCCGAGGCGCCGGCACGGGTCCGCCGACGCCTCGCAGCGGCGCGGTTCCCGGTGGTCCCGGGGTTCACGGGGTGGGCGGACCGGCCACCGAAGACGGCGCACCGGCGTCCTTGGCGGAGATCGCGGCACGGTTCGAGGGGTCGACGGGAAGCGGCCACGGAATCGCCAGTTCCGCGGAGAGCGGGTGCACCGACGTCCCTGCCATCCCGGGCCGCCACTCCTGGTCGAAGGAGTACAGGTACTGGGTCACTCCGGGACTCACCGACTGGAACCCGTTGCACACCCCGCGCGGGACGAGGACCTGGGTGCCCTTGGCCAGTCGGACGGTGGCGGTCCTGCCGAACGTGAGGGAATCGGTGCGGGCGTCGACGTAGGCACCGAACGCCTCGCCCTCGGCCACGGCGACCAGCTTGTGCATGTCCTCGCCGTGCAGCCCTCGCAGGGCGCCCTGCCGCGTCTCCATCACGTTGATCTGGGTGAAGGGACCCAGACTGGGGAGCCCGGCGCCGAGGAAGGCCGACTCGCGGTAGAACTCGCGGACCGTACCGCGCTCATCGCTTATCTGTTTCATCCGGATCACCATCAGGCCCTGAATGGTGGTCGGTTGCACGGACAGGGGAACGTTCTCAGCCTGCTGCATGGGGGCAGTATGGGCTTCAACCGCACTGCGGCTCCAGGGATTTCGACTCATTGACGCAAGCCGATCCACGGGACCGCTCGCATATCCGGGCGAAGAACTGTAGATTCCCCGGCGTGACGCGATGCCCGGGGTTGCGGGCATCCGTCGTTTCTTCTGGTGTGCGTGGGAGGTATGGCTGTGTTGACGGTAGGCAAGGTTCTGAGGTTCGACGAGGTCAAGGGCTACGGATTCATCGCTCCCGAGGAGGGAGGTGAAGACGTCTTCATGCACGCCAACGACCTGGTCGACGAGAAGTACCTTTACCAGGCGGGCAGTTCCGTCGAGTTCTTCCTGGAATCGGGAGAGAAGGGGCCGAAGGCGTCGGAGATCCGGCTCTCCTACCAGCCGTCCCCCAATCGCATCACCCCGCAGGCCGCGAAGGCCCCGGCGGCGGGGGCGGACCGCATGCCGGCCGACCGTTTCCAGGCCGAGCTCACGGAAGCCCTGCTCGACGGCGTCGACACGCTCACGGCGGCCCAGGTGAGGGCCGTACGCGCAGTCGTCTCCACGGTGGTGCGCGGCCACGGCTGGATCACCGGCTGACCGAGCATCGATTCCGTGCCGGTAAGGGGTGGGTAGGGGTATGGGAAAATCCGCCCCCACCTTACGGTTAATCGGTGTCCAGACCGGACAGCGGGCCGCCTGCCGGACGCGGAACGGCTTGGAAGTGCAATGCGTGGACGGGGCGGTTCGTTCCGGAAAAACGGTGGACATTCCCCCGTGTCAATTCCACCGCCCGGAACGGGCGCCCCGTTCATGTGTCGCCGCGGAAGACCCACGCACACCTGCGGGGGAACTGCTCGGCAACGTAAGGACCGGACGCCTTCATGACGCCCCCGAAAGCCGCCCAAGAATTGTGGGTCAGAAGATTCCTGGGCGCACCCGGCGCCACGCCGGCGGCCGCACGCCCGCAGGAAGTCCTCCTTGTCTGCCTGCCCCACGCGGGCGGCTCGGCATCTTTCTTCTTCCCCCTTTCGCGGGCCCTTTCGCCCGTGCTGGACGTCGTGGCCGTGCAGTACCCCGGCCGCCAGGACCGCCGGCACGAGGCCCCCGTGGACGACGTCCCGGAACTGGCCCGCCGGATCACCGACGCGCTCGGTCCGGTGGACGGGCGGCGGGTGGCCCTCTTCGGCCACAGTCTCGGCGCCACGCTCGGTTTCGAGATCGCCCGGCTGCTCCAGGCGCGCGGCACCGACGTGTGCCACCTCTTCGCCTCCGGCCGGCGTGCCCCGTCCCGCTTCCGGGACGAGCGGGTGCACCTGCGCGACGACGAGGGTCTGCTGGCCGACGTACGGGAACTGAGCGGCACCGATCCCCGCGTGCTGGGTGATCCCGAGGTGGTGCGCATGGCGCTGCCGGCGCTGCGTGCGGACTACCGTGCGGCGGAGACCTACCGCTACGCACCCGGGCCGCCGCTCACCTGCCCCATCACCGTCTTCACCGGCGACAGCGACCCGCGGGTCAGTGCGGACGAGGCCGACGCCTGGTCGGCGCACACGTCCGCGGAGTTCGATCTCCGGACCTATCCCGGCGGGCACTTCTTCCTCACCGACCATCAGGCGGATCTGATCCGGGTCGTCCGGGAGCGTCTGGCGCCGGACGCACCGCGGCACTCCGGGCGGCGTCCTTGACGACGCCAGCGCGGGAGCCGTCGTCCGCCCGGAGCAGCCTGTGGGCCATCAGCGACCTCCACGTGTCGCACCGCGAGAACCGCTGCATCGTGGAGAGCCTGCACCCTCCCGACCCCGACGACTGGCTGATCGTGGCCGGCGACGTGGCCGAACGGGTCGCCGACATCCAATGGGCGCTCGGCCTGTTCGCCGACCGGTTCGCGCGTGTGGTCTGGGCACCCGGCAACCACGAGCTGTGGACACACAGCAGCGACGAGGTGGGCCTGCGCGGGGAGGCCCGCTACCTGCACCTGGTCCGGATGTGCCGCCGGCTCGGCGTGGTCACCCCCGAGGACCCCTACCCGGTGTGGACCGGGCAGGGCGGTCCGGTGACGGTGGCGCCCCTGTTCGTGGGGTACGACTACACCTTCCGCCCGGCCGGCGCCCGCACCAAGGAACAGGGACTCGCCTACGCCCAGAGCACCGGCGTCGTGTGCAGTGACGAGTTCCTGCTGCACTCCGACCCGTACCCGGGCGTCGACGAGTGGTGCCGGCATCGCGCCGCGCTGACGGAGCGGCGGCTCGCGGACTGCTCCCCGGACCTGCCGCTCGTCCTGGTCAATCACTATCCGCTGGTGCGCGCCCCCACGAGGGCGCTGCGGCACCCGGAGCTGGCCCAGTGGTGCGGGACGGAGGCCACCGCGCAGTGGCACCGGCGGTTCAACGTGGTGACCGTGGTCTACGGCCACCTGCACATCCCGCGGACCACGTGGCACGACGGCGTGCGGTTCGAGGAGGTCTCCCTCGGCCACCCCGTGGAGTGGCAGGCCCGCCCGACACCCCCGGGAGTACTGCGCCGGGTCCTCTTGACGGGGTCCCCCGAAACCCCGGAAACCCCGGATTCACCGATCCCTTCCTGGTGACCCGGGGCGGCCGGGCATTTCCACTCCTGGGCATCAATCCGGAATTCCCGGCGCCCGCAGTTCCTTCTCCGCTTCGGCCAGAAGTGCCCGCCGGTCCGTCTTGCGATTGCCGTTGAGCGGCAGCTCCGCCACATGCCGGTAATGCCGGGGAACCAGCGCCGCCGGAACCGATTCCGCCACATTCTTCGCCAGCTTTCCGGGCGGCACCCGATCACCGGTGTAGAAGACGAACAACTCCGTCCCCGCCCCGGAGGGCACCCCCACGGCGACGGCGTCCTCGACCCCGGGGCAGGCCCGCAGCGCGTGCTCGATCTCGGCGGGTTCCACTCTGCGGCCCTGGATCTGGAGCTGGTTGTCGCGCCGCCCGAGATAGCGGAGCTGCCCGTCCGGGGCCGGGCTCACCTGGTCGCCGGTGCGGTAGTAGGTGACGCCGTCGCGCCGCACGTAGCGTCCCTCGTCGTCGGTGGGATCGAGGTATCCGGCCGCCATCTGCGGCCCGGACACCCACAGCTCTCCGTCGACCGCGAGGTGCTCGTGCCCGTCGTGCACGAGGCCGATGGGCACCACTCCGTTGACCGCCAGCTCCGGTGAGGTCGCCGGATCCCACCGGTGCCGGGCGATGGTGATGGTCAGTTCCGTCGGCCCGTACAGGTTCTCCAGCGCGGAGCCGGCGGCCGCCCGCTGCCAGTACGCCGCGTCCTCGCACCGCAGTGCCTCCCCCGCGAAGAAGCTCCAGCGCAGCGTCGGCAGGCAGCCCTCGGCGAGACCCGTGGTGCGCCGGGCGAGACCGATCGCGCTGGGTGTGGAGAACCACACCGTCACCTGCTCCTCGGCGAGGTGCCGCGGCAGGTCGCGATAGGCGTAGGGAGGCGTACGGACCAGGTGCGCGCCCGCTCCCCAGGCGCAGAACAGGTCGAACACGGAGCAGTCGAAGTTGAGGTCGAAGGTTCCCGAGAAGACGTCGTCCGGTGTGAAGTCGTAGCGCTCGTCCACCAGGCGGAAGTAGTGGCCGAGGCCGGCATGCGTGAGGGGCACGCCCTTGGGCCGGCCGGTCGAGCCGGACGTGAACAGGATGTACGCGTGGTCGGACGGGGCGACGGGCAGAGGGGCCGGCAACGGGGCGCCGGGGGGCTCGTCGTCCAGGTCGAACACGGGCACCGGTCCGGCCCCGGGCCCGGCTGCGCCGTCCGTCAGCAGCAGGCGGACGCCCGCGGCCTCGGCCATGTGCGCCGTCCTGGCCGCGGGGAAGTCCGGGTGCAGCGGCACCACGGTGGCGCCCGCGTACAGCGCGGCGAGCACGCCCACGCAGGTGTGGACCCCGCCGGTGCCGAGGACGCCCACCACCCTCGACTCCCGCGGCACCGCGCGGTCGATCGCGCCCGCCCAGGCGAGCGCGCGCCGATGAGCCCCGGCGTAGGTGACGGACTCCCGCCCGGACTTCACCGCAAGACCGTGCGGGGACAGTTCGAGCCCCCGCAGAAAACGCGCATGCAAGGCGTGCCGCATCCCCGTCATTCCTGCCCCTTCGAGATGAATTGAATTTTCAGGACACCGGCCAACTGCGCGCTGCTATGCTGCTTTTACGGTCGCACGAAATACAGAAGTGAGGAACTGGGTATGTGGGACGAGCAGTTCGAGGAAGCACTTCGCCGTCATCTTCCTTTTCTCGCTCCGGACGAGCCACTTGAGCCGGACACGAGTCTGAGAGAGCTGGGTCTCGATTCCCTCGGAACCGTGGAACTGCTCGCGCACCTCGAGTCCTCCTACGACACCCGGTTCCAGGACGACGCGCTGTCCCTGGAGTCGTTCGCCACCCCCGCCGTGCTGTGGGAGACCCTCCGGGTCATGACCGAGCCGGCGGCCTGAACCGCGGCATCAGCGACAGCTTCGGCAGGGCCTGGACGACGTCGAAGGCCCGGGTGGTCGTGCCGACCCTGCCGAAGAGGCTGTCGGGCCCCACCACGTAGGCCGTCCGCACCCCTCGCTCCTCCAGCGCCGCCACCGCGGCGGGCCAGCGCAGCGGACGCACGAAGCTGTCGAGCAGCAGGGACCGCACGCCGTCGGCCGTGGTGACCGCACCGCCGTCCTGGGCCGAGACCACGGGCAGCGCCGGGTCGGCGAAGTCCAGCTCGGCGAAGATCTCCGCCTCCACCCTGTCGCGCAGCGCACCGAACGCCGCGCAGTGCATCGGCGGCCGCATCGCGTAGAGCGGCAGGCCGCCACCGGCCCGCAGGCGGCCGAGCAGCCACTCCAGGCGTGACTCCCGCAGCGACAGCATGTGGAAGTCGTCGTCGAGGTGACAGGAGATCTCGTACCACTCGCCCGCCTCGTCCAACTCGCCGAGGATCTCCCGCAGCCGGGCCTCGGGCGTGCGCACGAACGACTGCGTGACGACGTCCTGGTGCTCGTCGCGGAAGTACTCCTCCATGCAGCGGGCGATGCGCGCCGTCATCCACACCGCCTGCTCCGTGGTCAGCGACCCGGCGTACGCCGCCATGGGTTTCTCCCCGAAGCTCGGCCCGGTGCAGACGTCCGCGGCCATGCCGAGTTCCGTCTCCGCCCACTGCGCCATGGCGAGGCAGTTCACGAGGAAGGCGACCTGCGCGTATTCGCTGTAGTCGCCCCCGGCCGCGCGGAAGCGCTCCACGAGGGGGTAGCCCAGCGTCTCGTCGGCAAGCGCGACCAGCCGCCGGGCCAAGGGGTTGACCACCATGAACTTGCCCACGTCGGCGAAGCGGGACGGGCCCATCCCGGGGAACACGATCGCGGTGCCGTGTCGGCCGTCGTTCTCCATGCCGTCCACCTTGTGATCGGCGGTCCGCTCCGGGTACCCCTACCCTCCCCTGTTCCCGGCCGCCGGGCCGGTCACCCCAGCTCCAGCAGGAACTCGGCGAGCAGGGTCAGGAAACGCTCGGGCTCCTCCAGGTGCGGCACATGGCTGGACTCCTCCAGGATCTCCCAGCGGGCCCGGGGCACCAGGTCGCGGTAGGGCCGGACCGTGGCCTCGGTGGCCTCGTCGTGCCGGCCCGACACCACGAGCGTGGGCACGTCGATCGACGGCAGGTCCTCGACGACCGACCAGTCGCGCAGGCTGCCCACGACATGGAACTCGCTCGGCCCGTTCATGGCGTAGTAGACCGTCGGGTCGTTGTGCATCTCCATGAACGAGGCGAGGTACTCGCGGGGCCACGGGCTGATCCGGCACACGTGCCGGTCGTAGTAGGCCCGCATCACGGCGAAGTACTCCTCGGTGCCGGTGGTGCCCGCCTCCTCGTGGGCCCGCAGGGCCGCGTCCACGCCTTCGGGCAGGGCGGCCCGCAGCCGGGCCGCCTCCCGAAGCCACAGCGGGTAGGAGGCGGGGGCGTCGGCGACGACCAGTCCGCGCAGCCCCGGGGGGCGCGCGGCGGCGTGCCGGGCACCGAGCATGCCGCCCCAGGAATGACCGAGGAGCACGTAGTTGCCCGCTGCCCCCAGCTGTTCCAGCAGGTTGTCCAGCTCCGCGAGGAACAGGTCCACGGTCCAGAAGCCGGCGTCCTGGTCGGGCAGGTGCGTGGAAGCGCCGTTGCCGAGCTGGTCGTAGTGGACGACGGGCCAGCCGAGGTCGGCGAGCACCGCCAGGTTCAGCAGGTAGTCGTGGGTGCTGCCCGGACCGCCGTGGATCACGACGACCGGTGGCCGGCCGCCCTGCTCCAGGCGGCCGGTCACGCGGTACCACGTCTCGTACGCGCCGAAGGCAACGGTGGGCATCCGGTCAGCCACCCGTCCCGCGCACGCCGACGAACAGACCCCGGCGGCCCGGCCCCGCTCCCAGGTACCGAGGCGCCAGCCCCGCCCGGACGAACGCGGTCTCGTACTCCTCCCTGGTGAAGAGGGTGATGTGCGTGGTCTCCGTGAAGTGCCGCACGCCCGAGTCGGCATCGGCCACCAGGTAGTGCACGCTCATCCGGGTCGCGTTGCCCTCGACCACCGAGTGCGAGACCCGGGCGACGGTGCGGCCGTCGTCCCGGACCACGTCACCGGCGACGTACCCGGGCAGGAAGGTGTCCGGGAACCACCAGGGGTCCACGACGACGACCCCGCCCGGGACGGTGTGGCGCGCCAGGCGGGCCAGCGCCCGGTCCAGGTCGGCCGTGGTGCGCATGTGGCCGACCGAGCTGAACAAGCAGGTCACCGCGTCGAAGGAGCGTCCCAGGTCGAAGTCCCGCATGTCGCCGAGGTGCAGGGGCACCCCGGGCAGCCGCGAAGCCGCCGTGGTCAGCATGTCCTGCGAGAGGTCGACGCCCTCCACGTGGGCGAACGTCTTGTGGAAGTACCGGAGGTGGTTGCCGGTGCCGCAGGCGACGTCGAGCAGGGAGGCGGCGCCCGGCAGGGCGTCCAGGATGCGGCCGGTGACCTCGTCCGCCTCGACCGCGTAGTCCTTGCCGCGGCCCTGGTGGATCAGGTCGTAGATCTCCGCGTCGTCCGACTCGTACATTCAGTGCTTCTCCTCACCGTCGCGGTGCGTGACCGACGTCAGCCACTTCTCCACGGCGTCCGCCGTGGCGGCGGCGTGCTGTTCGACGATGCCGAAGTGGTCGCCGGGTACCTGCACGCTGTCCCCCGCGGTCCAGGGGCCGGACGTCCCGGCCGCCTCCTCGGGCCGCACGAACAGCACGGGTGCCGTGATCCCGGGCAGCCGCAGCCCGGACAGCAGTCCGATGTAGTGGGCCATGGCCGACAGCCGGGTGCTGTCGAACGGGCCGTACTCGGCCTCCCGGTCGAGCATCCCCGCCGCCATGGCGTGCATCGCCGTGTCGAACCCGGCGCCCCGACCGTCCTGTTCCTGCTCCGCCCTCTCGGCGGGGTCTCCGGACTCGATGGCGTAGGTGTCCAGCAGGACGACCGCGGCGGGCGGCTGCCCCGCGTCCTCCAGCAGGGCCGCGGTCGCGTAGGCGAGAGCGCCGCCCGAGGAGTGGCCGAGGAGGACGAACGGCTCGCCGCCGGCGGCCGACCGGGCCGTCCCGGCGAGCGTCTCCACCAGTACGTCGGCGGAGCGGGGCAGCGGCTCACCGGGGGCGAATCCGGGCACCGGCAGCGCGGTCACCTCGCGTACGCCCCTGAAGTGCGAGGCAAGACGGCTGTACTGGTAGATCCCGGACATCGCCGTCGGGGTGCCGACGCAGAGCACCCGGGTCCGGGCCGGGCCGTCGGCGAGCCGCACCGGTCGCAGCGGCTCCGCGAGCTCCGTGACGGTGCCGAAGGCGGGCCGCATCGCCGCCACGGCGCTGAGCATGTCCAGGCCCTCGAAGAGCCGTCCGTTGCCGACGGCCTCCCGGAACAGGGTGCGCAGCATGTCGCCCCGCCCGTCGCCGCCGGATGCCGCCGGGGCTTCGCCGGCCACGGCGGTCACCGCGTCGCCGGCGGCCAGTTCGGTGCGCAGGTGCTGGGCGAGCCGGGCCGGGCTGTGGTGGTCGAAGACCGCGGTCACCGGAAGGCTGAGCCCGGTCTCCGCGTTCATCCGGTCGCGCAGGCGCGCGGCGGCGAGCGAGTCGAAGCCCGACTCGGGGAACGACAGGTCCGCGTCGACCGCGTCCGCCGTCTCGTGACCCAGCAGGTCCGCGGCCAGTTGCCGCACGAGCCCGCACAGTTCGCGCTCCTGCCGGTCCGCCGACAGTCCGGCGAGACGTCGGCGCAGCCCGGCCGGGTCCGGCCCGGCAGCGGGTTCCCGGCCCGTCGTGGTGGCGTCGGCGGCGGCTTCCGTGCCCGGCTCGCCGCCGCGGGCGAGGGTGTCCATCTCGGCCCAGTACCGGCGGCGGTGGAAGGCGTACGGGGGCAGCTCGACGCTGCGGGCGCCCCGGCCCGCGAACAGGCGCTTCAGGTCCACCTCCGCACCGGACGCGTGCAGCGTCCCGGCCGCGTGGAGGGCGGCCACGGCTTCCGGCCGGCCCTGTTCGAGCACCGGGGCGAGGGTCGCCTCACCCGTCTCCCCGGTCAGGCAGGACGGGACCGCGGCGAGCAGCGTGCCGTCGGCGCCGAGTTCCACGAACCGGGTGACGCCCTCGGCCTCCAGGGTGCGGATCGCGTCCTGGAACCGGACCGTCGCCCGCAACTGGTCGCTCCAGTGCTCCGGTTCGTCCAGGTCGTCCTCGGTGGCGAGGCGGCCGGTCACCGTGGACACGAGGGGGATGCGGGGCGCGTCGAACGACAGCTCGTCCGCCACGTCGGCCAGGTCCTCCACGACGTCGCCCATCAGCGGCGAGTTGAGCGCGCGCCGGGCGGGGAGCCGGCGCGTGGTGCGGCCCCGGTCCTCCCAGTGGGCCGCGATGCGGAGCACGTCCTCCTCGTCGCCGGACAGGACCACGGAGGCCGGGCCGTCGACCGAGGCGATCGCGGTGTCGTCGGTCAGCATCGGACGTATCTCGTCCTCGCTCGCCCCGATCGCCACCATGGCTCCGCCGGCGGGCAGTTCCTGCACCAGGGTGCCGCGGGCCGCGACCAGTTTGACGGCGTCCTTCAACGACAGCACTCCCGCGAGGTGCGCCGCGGCGATCTCGCCCGCGGAGTGTCCTGCCAGGAAGTCGGCCCGCACGCCCCAGGACTCCAGCAGCCGGAAGAGTGCGACCTCCAGCGCGAACAGCGCGGCATGCGCGAACGTGGTCTGCTCCAGGAGCCTGCCCGGCACGGAGCCCTCGTCGGCGAACATGACCTCGCGCAGCGGCCGGTCCAGCAGCCGGTCGAACCTCGCGCACACCGTGTCGAGGGCGTCGGCGAAGACGGGGAAGGCGGCGTACAGCTCCCGTCCGGTGCCCGGCCGCACGGCGCCCTGGCCCGGGAGGAGGAAGGCGACCCGACCGCCGGAGCGGGCGGTGCCCACGGTGAGTCCGGGGTCCTCGCCGCCCTGGGCGAGGGCGGCGAGGCCGCGCAGCAGGTCGTCCCGCCCGGTGCCGGTGACCACCGCCCGGTGCGGCAGCGGAGGACGGAAGGTGGCCAGCGAGTACGCCACGTCCAGGGGGTCGAGGTCGGGCCGCGCGGTGACGTGGGCGAGGAGCCGTTCGGCCTGGGCGGGCAGTGCGTCGCGGCCGCGGGCGCTCAGCGTCCAGGGCAGCAGCGGCCCTTCCTGCTCGGGCCGCGGCTCCTCCCCGCTGCTCGGCTGCTCGGGCTCGGGCGCCTGCTCGATGATGGTGTGCGCGTTGGTGCCGCTGAACCCGAACGACGAGACGCCGGCCCGGCGCGGCCTGCCGCCGGTCGCGGGCCACGGCACCGTCTCGCGCAGCAGCCGCACGTGCCCCGACGCCCAGTCGACGTCGGTCGCGGCTTCCCGGCTGTGCAGGGTCATCGGCAGCTGTTCATGCCGCAGCGCCATGACCATCTTGATGACGCCGGCGACACCGGACGCGGACTGGGTGTGGCCGATGTTGGACTTCACCGAGCCCAGCCACAGCGGCCGGTCGTCGTTCCGGTCCTGGCCGTACGTCGACAGCAGCGAGCGCACCTCGATGGAGTCACCGAGCGGAGTGCCGGTGCCGTGCCCCTCGACCGCGTCCACCTCGGTGGGCTGCAGTCCCGCCGTGGCGAGGGCCCGGCGGATGAGGCGTTCCTGCGAGGGCCCGTTGGGCGACGTCAGGCCGTTGGACGCACCGTGGTGGTTGATGGCGCTGCCCCGGACCACCGCCAGGACCTCGTGGTTGTTGCGGCGGGCGTCCGAGAGCCGTTCCACGACGAGGACACCGACGCCCTCCGCCCAGCCGATGCCGTCGGCATCGGCGGAGAAGGACTTGCACCGGCCGTCGGAGGCGAGCTCGCTGCGGCCGCCGGAGTTCACGAAGGCGCTGGGGGTGACGATCGTCGTCACCCCGCCCGCGAGGGCGAGCGAGCAGTCGCCCTGGCGCAGCGCCTGGATCGCCCAGTGCAGCGCCACGAGGGACGAGGAGCAGGCCGTGTCGACGGTCACCGCGGGGCCTTCGAAGCCGAGGGCGTAGGAGACCCGTCCGGAGACGACGCTCTGGGAGAGCCCGGTGGCCCGGTAGCCGGCGGTGTGGTCGAGGGTGCCGAACATGCCGGGGTCGTACTCGGTGTGCATGGCCCCGGCGAAGACGCCGGTGGCGCTGCCGCGCAGGGTCGCCGGGGCGATGCCCGCCCGCTCCAGCGCCTCCCAGGACGTCTCCAGAAGCATGCGCTGCTGCGGGTCCATCACCAGCGCCTCGTTGGGGCTGATGCCGAAGAAGGCGGCGTCGAAGCAGGGGGCGTCGTCGACGAATCCGCCCTGGACCTCGGGGCCGTCGGCCGCGCCCGCGCCCAGCCATTCGTCGAGGTCCCAGCCACGGTCGCCGGGCAGCGGCGTGATGCCGTCGCCGCCGGCCGACACCAGCCGCCAGAGGTCCTCGGGCGAGTTGACCCCGCCGGGGTAGCGGCACGCCATTCCGACGATCGCGATCGGTTCGTCGACGGCAACGACGGGTGCCGCGGCCTCCTCGGCCTCACGGTCCTCGTCGGTGAACTCCGCCACGAGGTAGTCGGCGAGGGCCTCGGGCGTCGGGTGGTCGAAGACGAGCGTGGCGGACAGCTGGGTGCCGGTGACCGAGCTGAGCCTGTTGCGCAGTTCGACGGCTGTGAGCGAGTCGAACCCGAGGTCCTGGAAGGCACGGTCCAGCTCGATCACCTCGGCCGTGGAGTGCCCGAGCACGGCGGCCACGTGCTCCCGCACCAGCTCCCGCACGACGTCCAGGCGGTCCGCGGCCGGAAGCCGGGAGAGGCGGTCGGCCAGGTCTTCCTGACCGCTGCCGGCGGCACTGCGCCGGGCCGGCGGCACGAGGCCGAGCAGCAGCTCGGGGACTCCTTGGCCGGCGGACCTCAGGGCCGCCAGGTCGAGCCGTACGGGGACCAGCGCGGCCTGCCCGGTACGTCCTGCCGCGTCGAGGAGCGCCAGGCCCTCGTCGGTGGCGAGTGCCGTGATGCCGCCGCTGTGCGCCCGGAAGCGGGCTCGGGCCTCGGCGCTCCCGGACATGCCGGTCTCCTGCGCCCAGGGCCCCCAGGCCAACGACTGCGCCGGCAGACCCAACCCCCGCCGATACACAGCAAACGCATCCATGAACGCATTCGCCGCCGCATAACTCGCCTGCCCCGGCGACCCCAACACCCCCGCCACCGAAGAAAACAACACAAACGCCGACAACCCCATACCCGACGTCAACTCATGCAAATTCAGCACACCATCAACCTTCGGCCGCAACACCCCCGCCAACCGATCCACCGACAACGACGACACCACCCCGTCATCCAACACACCCGCCGCATGCACCACACCCGACAACACACGCCCCTCCAACACACCAGCCAACGCCCCACGATCCGCCACATCACACGCCACCACCTCCACCCGCGCCCCCAACCCCTCCAACTCCCCCACCACACCAGCAACCCCCGAACCACCCACACCCCGACGACTCACCAACAACACATCACGCACCCCATGACCCACCACCAAATGCCGCGCCACCACCGCACCCAAACCACCCGTACCACCCGACACCAACACCACACCCGAACCAAACACAGACCCAGAACCCGAACCAGAACCCGCATCGGCACCGGAACCAGAACCAGCACCGGCCCCGGAACCGGAACCGGCCACCACACCAGAGCCAGCCTCCACACCGGCACGCACCAGACGCGGCACCCACCACACCCCGTCCCGCACCGCCACCTGACCCTCACCCGA
>NZ_BEWC01000010.1 GCF_003112575.1 Streptomyces ardesiacus | reverse complement strand
TACTTCCGCGGCGCCGGCCAGGACGGCTTCCGCGACGGCTGCCGGGTGCCGATCCCGTGGACGCGCGAGGGCTCCTCGTTCGGCTTCGGCGACGGCGGCAGCTGGCTGCCGCAGCCGGCCGGCTGGGGCGAGCTGAGCGTCGAGGCGCAGACCGGTGAGTCCGGCTCGACCCTGGAGCTGTACCGCGAGGCCCTGGCCGTCCGCCGCGCCACCGCCGACCTCGGCGCGGGCGACGCCGTGGAGTGGCTGCGCGCCCCCGAGGGCGTCCTCGCCTTCCGGCGCGGCGACTTCGTGTGCGTCGCCAACACCACCGGCGAGTCGGTGGCGATGCCCGCCTACGGCCGGGTGCTGCTGGCCAGCGGCGAGGTCACCGAGACGGCCGGCGAGGCCAAGGTCCCGGCGGACACCACGGTGTGGTGGACCCGCGCCTGACCTGCCGTCACGCGAGCGCCGAAGGGCCCGCCCCTTCCCCACCGGGGAGCGGCGGGCCCTTCGCACGTCCGCCCGTCCCGGGCTGCGCGGACAAGTCCTGTGAAAATCCTTTCCGTTACTTGCGCAAGTCTTGCCGCAAGACTTGCGGCAGCGCTACGGTCACGCCGGGGTCGGACCCGAACGAGCCGTACTCGCAAGGAGCTCACACCTGTGATACCGAGATGGCCGGTGCCTTCCGCGCGCCGTACCGCACGAGTGGGACGGGTCGCGGCCCTCACCGCGACCGCGCTCGCCGCCACCCTGCTGACCCCGCTCGCCGCGCGGGCCGACGCCCCGCCCGCGCCCCCGTCCGACGCGACGCTGGCGAAGACCGCCGCACGCCACGACCTGACCCGTGAGCAGTTCTACTTCGTCCTGCCGGACCGTTTCGCCAACGGGGACGCCAAGAACGACCGCGGCGGCCTGACCGGCACCCGGCTCGCCACCGGCTACGACCCCACCGACAAGGGCTTCTACCAGGGCGGCGACCTCAAGGGCCTGACCGGGAAGCTCGACTACATCAAGGGGCTCGGCACCACCGCCCTCTGGATGGCGCCCCTCTTCAAGAACCAGCCAGTCCAGGGCACCGGCAAGGACGCCTCGGCCGGCTACCACGGCTACTGGATCACCGACTTCACCCAGGTCGACCCGCACTTCGGCACCAACCAGGACCTGAAGGACCTCATCTCCAAGGCCCACGCCAAGGGCATGAAGGTCTTCTTCGACGTCATCACCAACCACACCGCCGACGTCGTCGACTACGAGGAGAAGTCCTACGACTACCTCTCCAAGGGCGCCTTCCCGTACCTGACCAAGGACGGGCAGCCCTTCGACGACGCCGACTATGCCGACGGCTCCCGCCGCTTCCCCCGCGTGGACACCGGCTCCTTCCCGCGCACCCCGACGGTGCCGGCCGCCAAGAAGAACCTCAAGGTGCCCGCCTGGCTCAACGACCCGGCGATGTACCACAACCGCGGCGACTCCACCTGGGCCGGCGAGTCCGCCACCTACGGCGACTTCAACGGCCTCGACGACCTGTGGACCGAACGTCCCGAGGTCGTCGACGGCATGGAGAAGATCTACCAGCGGTGGGTGAAGGACTTCGCCGTCGACGGCTTCCGGATCGACACCGTGAAGCACGTCAACATGGAGTTCTGGACCCAGTGGGCGACCGCGCTGGACGCCTACGCCGCCAAGAAGGGCCGCGACGACTTCTTCATGTTCGGCGAGGTCTACTCCGCCGACACCTCCGTCACCGCGCCCTACGTCACCGAGGGCCGCCTGGACGCCACCCTCGACTTCCCCTTCCAGGACGCGGCCCGCGCCTACGCCTCCCAGGGCGGCAGCGCGCGGAAGCTCGCCTCGGTCTTCGGCGACGACTGGAAGTACACGACCGACAAGGCCAACGCCTACGAGCAGGTCACCTTCCTCGGCAACCACGACATGGGCCGCATCGGCACCTTCCTCAGGCAGGACGACCCGAAGGCCACCGACGCCGAGCTGCTCCAGAAGGACCGGCTCGCCAACGAGCTGATGTTCCTCAGCCGCGGCAACCCGGTCGTCTACTACGGCGACGAGCAGGGCTTCACCGGCGCCGGCGGCGACAAGGACGCCCGCCAGCCGATGTTCGCCTCCCGCACCGCCGACTACCTCGACGACGACCAGCTCGGCACCGACCGCACCCACGCCGAGGCCGCCTACGACACGAGCGCCCCGCTGTACCGGCAGATCAGCGCCCTCGCCAAGCTGCGCAAGGCCAACCCCGCCCTCGCCGACGGCGTCCAGACCGAGCGCTACGCGGCCGACGGCGCCGGGATCTACGCCTTCTCCCGCACCGACGCGAAGACCGGCACCGAGTACGTCGTCGCCTTCAACAACGCCGGCACCGAGAAGAGCGCCACCTTCTCCACCGGCTCCGCCGGCACGACCTTCCGCGGCCTGTACGGCACCGACGCCACCGCGAAGTCGGGCGCCGACAAGAAGGTCACGGTCACCGTCCCGGCCCGGTCGGCCGTCGTCCTCAAGGCCGCGGGCGGGCTCGCCCAGCCCGCCGCCAAGCCGACGATCACCCTGCACGCCCCGGACCCCGGCGCCACCGGCACCGTCGAGCTGAGCGCCGACGTCGCGGGCGGCCAGCTCAACCGCGTCGTCTTCGCCGCCCAGACCGGCAACGGGAAGTGGCGCACCCTCGGCACCGCCGACCACGCGCCCTACAAGGTCACCCACACCGTCGACGCGGACACCCCGGCCGGCACCGCCCTGCGCTACAAGGCGGTCGTCGTGGACTCGGCGGGCCGCACCGCGAGCGCCACGGCCGCCTCCACCACCGGCACCCCGCCCGCCGAGGAGGTGCCCACCGCCGCCTCCCGCGACTACGCGGTCGTGCACTACAAGCGCGCGGACGGCAACTACGACGACTGGGGCCTGTACGCCTGGGGCGACCTCGCCGACGGCGAGGCGACCACCTGGCCCGAGACCCACCCCTTCACCGGCCGCGACGCCTACGGCGCCTTCGCCTACGTCAAGCTCAAGCCCGGCGCGTCGAACGTCGGCTTCCTCGTCATCGACAAGGACGGCAACAAGGACGTCGCCGCCGACCGCACCATCGACGTCACCGAGACCGGCGAGGTGTGGATCCGGCAGGGCGAGGAGCAGGTCGCCACCGAGCGGCCCGAGTACCCGGCCCAGGACACCACCAAGGCCGTCGTGCACTACCACCGTGCCGACGGGAACTACGACGGCTGGGGCCTGCACGTCTGGGGCGACGCCGCGAACCCCACCGACTGGGCGAAGCCGCTGACACCGGTCAGGACCGACCCGTACGGCGCGGTCTTCGAGGTGCCCCTCACCGAGGGTGCGAGCAGCCTCGGCTACATCGTCCACAAGGGCGACGAGAAGGACCTGCCCACCGACCAGGCCCTCGACCTCAAGGCCGACGGCCACGAGGTGTGGCTGCTGAGCGGCCGGGAGCAGTACCTCCTGCCGCAGCCCGCGGGATCGGCCGCGGCCGTCGACCTCACCACCTCCAAGGCCGTCTGGATCGACCGGAACACGGTCGCCTGGAACGGCTCCGAGGGCGCCGCCTCCACCCAGCTCCTCGCCTCCCGCACCGGCTCCATCGGCGCCGAGGGCGGCCGGCTCACCGGCGACGACCAGCGGTGGCTCCGCCTGGCGAAGACGACCCTCACCGACGCCCAGAAGGCGAAGTTCCCGCACCTGAAGGAGTACACCGCCTGGTCGGTCGACCCGCGCGACCGCGACCGGGTCCGCGAGACCCTGCGCGGCCAGGTCGTCGCCGCCCAGCGCACCGCCACCGGCGCCCTGCTCGCGGCGACGGGCGTGCAGACCGCCGGCGTCCTGGACGACCTGTACGCGGGCCGGGCGACCGGGGCCGGCCTCGGCCCGGTCTTCCGGCACGGCAGACCCACCCTCTCCGTCTGGGCGCCGACCGCGCAGAGCGTGTCCCTGGAGATCGGCGACCGCACGGTGCCGATGCGCCGCGACGACGCCTCCGGCGTCTGGTCCGTCACCGGCCCCACGTCCTGGAAGGGCAAGCCCTACCGGTACGCCGTGAAGGTCTGGGCGCCCACCGCGGGCGAGGTCGTCACCAACAAGGTCACCGACCCGTACTCCCTCGCCCTGACCACCGACTCCGAGCACAGCCTCGTCGTCGACCTGGACGACCCGTCACTGGCCCCGCGCGGCTGGGACGGCTACGACAAGCCGAAGGCGGTGCCGCTGAGGGACGCCCAGATCCAGGAGCTGCACATCCGCGACTTCTCCGTCGCCGGCCCGACGGCCGACGCGGACCACCGGGGCACCTACCTCGCCTTCACCGACAAGAAGAGCGACGGCTCGAAGCACCTGCGCGAGCTGGCCGAGGCCGGCACCTCCTACGTGCACCTGCTGCCCGCCTTCGACATCGCGACCGTCCCCGAGAGGAAGTCCGAGCAGACGGCGCCCGACTGCGACCTCGCCGCCCTCCCGGCCGACTCCGACCAGCAGCAGGAGTGCGTGACGAAGGCCGCCGCCAAGGACGCCTTCAACTGGGGCTACGACCCGTACCACTACACGGTCCCCGAGGGCTCCTACGCCACCGACCCGGACGGCACCGGGCGCACCGTCGAGTTCCGCAAGATGGTCAAGGCCCTCAACGACGACGGCCTGCGCGTCGTCATGGACGTGGTCTACAACCACACGGCCGCGAGCGGACAGGCGAAGACCAGCGTCCTCGACCGGATCGTGCCCGGCTACTACCAGCGGCTGCTCGCCGACGGCTCGGTCGCGAACAGCACCTGCTGCTCCAACACCGCCACCGAGAACGCCATGATGAGCAAGCTCGTCGTGGACTCGGTCGTCACCTGGGCCAAGGAGTACAAGGTCGACGGCTTCCGCTTCGACCTCATGGGCCACCACCCCAAGGCCAACATCCTCGCGGTCAGGAAGGCCCTGGACGAGCTGACGCCCAAGAAGGACGGCGTCGACGGCAAGAAGATCGTCCTGTACGGGGAGGGCTGGAACTTCGGCGAGATCGCCGACGACGCCCGCTTCGTCCAGGCCACCCAGAAGAACATGGCCGGCACCGGCATCGCCACCTTCTCCGACCGGGCCCGCGACGCCGTGCGCGGCGGCGGCCCCTTCGACGAGGACCCCGGCGTGCAGGGCTTCGCCTCCGGCCTCTACACCGACCCCAACGGGTCCCGGGCCAACGGCACCGAGGCCGAGCAGAAGGCCCGCCTGCTGCACTACCAGGACCTGATCAAGGTCGGGCTGACCGGCAACCTCGCCGACTACACCTTCACCGACACCGACGGCAAGGAGGTCAAGGGCTCCGAGGTCGACTACAACGGCGCCCCCGCCGGCTACGCGGCGGCACCCGGCGACGCCCTCGCCTACGCCGACGCGCACGACAACGAGTCCCTGTTCGACGCGCTCGCCTTCAAGCTGCCGCGCGACACGTCCGCCGACGACCGGGCCCGCATGCAGGTCCTCGCGATGGCGACCGCCTCCCTCTCGCAGGGCCCGGCGCTCTCCCAGGCGGGCACCGACCTGCTGCGCTCCAAGTCGCTGGACCGCAACTCCTACGACAGCGGCGACTGGTTCAACGCCCTGCACTGGAACTGCGCCGACGGCAACGGCTTCGGCCGCGGCCTCCCGCCGGCCGCCGACAACCAGGACAAGTGGCCCTACGCCAAGCCCCTGCTGACCACGGTGCAGGTCGGCTGCCCGCAGATCACCAGCGCCTCGGCGGCGTACCGGGACCTGCTGCGGATCCGCAGCGGGGAGAAGGACTTCTCCCTCGCCACGGCCGGGCAGGTGCAGTCCCGGCTCTCCTTCCCGCTCTCCGGCAAGGACGAGACGCCCGGCGTGATCACCCTGCGCCTCGGTGACCTGGTGGTCGTCTTCAACGCCACGCCCCAGCGGCAGGAGCAGCACGTCGAAGCGGCGGCCGGGACCGGCTACCGGCTGCACCCGGTGCAGGCGGCGGGCGCGGACGCGGTCGTGAAGGAGTCGGGGTACGCGGCGAAGACCGGCACGTTCACCGTGCCGGCCCGCACCGTCGCCGTCTTCCAGCGGGCCGGCTGACGGCCGGGGGGCTGCGGTTAGGGTGAGCCCTGCTGTTCACGCAACGGGAGGGCTCATGCCGCAGATCACCGTCGACTACTCCGACCGGCTCGCCGGCGACTTCGACCGGCCCGCCTTCGCGCGGGCCCTGCACGAGGCCGTCGTCGAGATCGCGGCCGCGAAGCCGCCGGCGTGCAAGACGCAGTTCCGTCGCACCGAGGACACGGTGGTCGGCCCGGACACCGACGGGCACGCCGTCGTGCACGTCACGCTCGGGCTGCTCGCGGGCCGCACCGACGAGACCAAGGCGCGCCTCACCGAGGCCGTGCTGGAACTGGTACGGCAGTACGCCGAGCCGGGCGACGGCCTCGCCCTGCACGTCTCCGCCGAGGTCCGGGACCTGGACCCGTCCTACCGGAAGTTCGAGACCCCGTAGGTCCCGGGCCTCACGTCAGGTCGCGGCGGCCCAGCCAGGCCGGCCGGACCGGCACCCCGTCCTCGTCCAGCTCGGACCGCGGCGGCGCGGCGGGTGCGGGCGGGGACGCCTCGTCGACCGGCTCCGGGGGCGCCTCGGTCACGGGTGCGGGGACGTGCGGCGCCGCCGAGTCCTCCAGCAGTTCCGCCACCGTGAACCGGGTGACGAACGACTGCCAGGCCCCGTCCACGACGAGCAGGAACCCGTCGCCGACCCGCAGCAGACGACGGCGCCGGGGACTGAGGGGGTGGGCGGGGGAGTAGCTCCGGGCCCGTCGCTCCAGTTCCGCGAGCGCCTCCTGGCGGGACCCGGTGACGTGCGTCACCACCTGGGCCTCGGTGTGCTTGCGCTCCCCGGTGCCCACGGTCGTCTCCACGACCAGGCCCCACGTCCGTTCGGCGCTCACCGGGCGGTCAGGGCGAGCAGCCGGCCCACCAGCTCGCCGAAGGGACCGTCGGCCGGCTCGTCGGCGGTGACGCGGCGCAGCAGGGCGGCCATCTCCTCGTCGTGGGCGGCGGCCACCGCGAGCAGCGCACCGAAGTCCTGCACGAGCTGCGCCTCCAGCTCGGCGCGCGGGATGCGGCGTCCGTCCAGCCAGATCAGCGCCGTCGACTCGGCGAGCGAGATCCAGGAGCGGACGACCAGTTCCAGGCGCGCGGGCGGCTCGGTGACGTCCAGGTGCGAAAGGATCTGGACATACGCGGACTGCCGTACGGAGTCCACGAGCGCGTTGGCCGTCGACGAGCCCACGGCCGGACCGCCGCGCATCAGGGCGGAGAAACCCGGGCCGTGCTCGTCCACGAAGTCGAAGTAGCGGCCCATCACGCGCAGCAGCCGCGCCCCCAGCGGGCCCTGCCCCGGCTCCACGAACCGGGCCGCCAGGTCGTCCGACGCGCGCTTCAACGCGGCCTCGTACAGGCTGAGTTTGCCGGGGAAGTAGTGGTAGACCAGGGGGCGGGAGATGCCCGCGGCCGACGCTATCTCGTCGATGGAGACCTCGTCGGGCGAACGGCGGCTGAACAGCTCGAGCGCGACGCCGATCAACTGCTGCCGCCGCTCCTCGACGCCCATCCTGCGGCGTACCCCGGTAGTCATACGAACACCTTACCGATCGAATCCGGCCCCGAACGGGCCGGACCGGACATCGGTGTTCACATGTCGAGCACGAGCCGTGTACCGCGGCACCGGGACACGCAGATCAGCATCGAGTCACCGCGCTCCGAGTCGGTCAGCAGCTCGTCCCGGTGGTCGATCTCGCCCTCCAGTACCTTCTGCTGACACGTCCCGCACCAGCCCTGCTCGCACGAGTACGGGGTGTTCGGCAGCTCCGCGCGCACGGCGGCCAGCACCGAGGAGTCGGCGGGCACCGTCAGTGTGCGCCCGCTGCGGCGCAGCTCGACCTCGAACTCCCCGTCCCCGTCGGCCGTCGTACGCGGCGCGAACCGCTCCAGGTGCAGGGCGGCGCCCTCGGGGAGGCGCTCCGCCACGGCCGCCATCAGGCCCTCGGGGCCACAGCAGTACACGGCCGCACCCTCGGGCAGGTCCGCCAGGAAGGCGCCGAGTTCCGGCCGCCCCTCCTCGTCCTCGGCGACCACGGTGACCCTCCCGCCCTCCGGGTCCAGCTTCTCGACCTCCTCCAGGAACGGCATCGACGCCCGCGTCCGTCCGCCGTACAGCAGCCGCCACCGCGCGTCCTCCGGCAGCGCCCGCAGCATGGGCAGCACGGGCGTGATGCCGATGCCCCCGGCGACGAAGGCGTAGGCCGGCGCCTCGACCAGCGGGAAACGGTTGCGCGGACCGCGCACCTCCAGCTCCGTCCCCTCCTGCACCTGCTCGTGCACCTCGCGCGAGCCGCCCCGCCCGTCCTCGACCAGCCGCGCGGCCACCGTGTACGACGAGGTGTCCTCCGGGTCGCCGCACAGCGAGTACTGCCGTACGAGACCCGAGGGCAGCACCAGGTCCAGGTGGGCGCCCGGCTCCCAGCGCGGCAGGCCGGTGCCCTCCAGGCGCAACAGCACCACCCCGTCGGCCAGCCGCTCGTGCGCGGTCACCAGCAGCGTCAGCGGGCGGGTCTCCGGGCGCCCCGAGGACGGCGGCCGCGCGGCGGACCCCCTCCCGGGCCGTGCGCCGGAGGCCCGGCGCCGCACCGCCCGGCCGACGACGAGGGCGGCACCGGCCGCCAGGAGCAGGGGCACCGGCTTCCGCAGCCGTGCCGGGAACGGGACAGGCTTGTTGGACATGGCGTCAATGTACTGACCGGTAGCCCCCTGGGGAACCCTTCGGCCGGTACTTGTTGACGCCAGTGTCAACTAGCGGGAGGGGCCCCGGTGCAGCCCTGTCACCCAGCGGGAAGGGCGGTCCCTAGTGCAGCCCGCCGATCGTCCGCCCGTTCTCCAGCGTGCCCTTCAGCTCGGCGCGCGCGCCCTGCTCGGCCTTCGCCGTCAGCAGGTTGCCGTCGGCGGAGCCGCTGATGCCGCCGGTGGCCTCGACCGACGTCGTGCCGGGACCGCCCGCGGCGAGCAGGTACCAGTGCCCGCCCTGCGACTTCCACAGCACCCCGGCCAGCACGTGCGGGTCGCGCTCGCCGCAGGCCGGCACGTCCTGCGCCTTCGCCGCCACCGCGCCCTGTGCCCCGCCCGGTGTCCGGAACTGCGCCAGTACCCGGGCCCCTTCACCGCGCCAGGTGTCGGCACGGGTGCACACCCAGTCCCCCGACCCCGTCCCGTCGGGCAGCGGCTGCGCCGCGAACCCCCAGGCGTTCACCGACCGCACCCCCTGCCCGCGCACCGTGCCCAGCGAGCAGGCGTACGGCGCCCAGGCGGCCCGCGCCTTCGCGCCCGAGGCGTCCTTCGCGGAACCGGGGCGCCCGGTGGTGAGCCGGGCCGGCACCAGCTCGCCCAGGTCGGTCACCACCCGGGTGTCCGAACCGTCGGCCAGCTCCAGCACGTTCCACGACGTGCACGCGCCGGACCGCTGCTGCACGGGGCTGGCCAGCGGCGAGGTGACGCCGTCGGTGAGCGTCAGCTCCCTGGGTCCGGAGCCCGGCGCGGCCAGGTCGCGCGCCTCCGCCCCCGTCACCCAGGGCGCCGTCAGATAGCGGACGTTGCCGTCGGCCCGGCCCAGCACCACCGCAGTCGCCGTGGCCCGCCCGGCCCCGTCGGTCCGCGCGAAGTCCAGGGCGGCACCGGCGGAACCGTCCTTCGGCTCGGCGTACCGGACCAGACGCAGCCCGTCGTGCAGGATCACCACGCGCGCGTTGTCCACGTCCCCGGCGTACAGCAGCTGCGGCGGACCGGCCGGACCTCCCGTCGGGGTCCCCGGCGTCGCGGAGACCCCCACGCCCTCGCCGGGCCGGGCCCAGACGGCCAGGGCGCGGCGCAGCAGTTCCCGGTCGCCGGTGAGGCCGCCGCGCGCCGGCCACACCGAGAAGTCCGTGCGCGCGGACGTCTCCCACACGGCGGGCGCGACGCGGGTGAGCCGGCCGGGGTCGAGGGCGGCCTCGGCCGCGGGGTTGCGCGCGTAGGGCGGGGCGGCGGCACCGTCCGGCCCCCAGCCGTCCCCGGGCAGCCCGAGCAGCGCCCCGCACACCACCAGCGCCGCCCCGGCCACCAGCGCGGCCTTCGTGTGCTGCCGCCGGCGCAGCAGATCGGTCGGGCGGGCCTGCAACGAGCACGGGTCGAACTCGGGGGAGCCGAGCAGCTCGTACTGCCCCGGCACCCCGTCGGCCTCCCGCAGCGCGGCGTCCGCGTCGGTCACCCCGGCGGCCGTCAGCACCTGCCGCACCGCGTCGTCGGGCAGCCGCTCCAGACCGCGCAGCACGTACGCCGCCCGGCCGGGGGCGGAGAGCGCGGACAGCCGCTGGTCCAGGGCGAGTTCGTCGGCGCCGCCCGAGCGGGGGAAGAGCCTGAGGCCGCGCACGCGGGGCAGCAGCGGCGGGAACTGGGACCGCCGGGGCCACCCCCGCCGCCGCAGCGGCAGCCCCGCGTCCAGCGCCGTACGCACCACCCGCAGCCGCACCAGCGCGTACCCGGGGTCGGTCGCCCGGCCGGTCGACTGGGCCGGGATCAGGGGTGCCGTCGTCCGGCCGCGGGGCAGGGCGCGCTGGGCGAGGGCGTGCGCGGTCAGGACGCGGCGGCCCCGGCCGAGGCCCGGCGGCAGCACCAGATAGGCCAGCCGGGCCAGGCGCGGGTAGTGCTCGACGAGCGCGGCCTCGGCCTGCTCGACGTCGACGACCGGATCGGCCGACGAGGCGGAGGACGGTCCGGGGCGCGGGGCGACATCCTGTGGCTGCACGTTCAGCAGAACGAGCGAACGGCACGATGGTCACCGTGGGGCCGCGCCGCGCGGGGGTGCGCCACGCGCTACCCGACGTCCGGCTCCTCCTCCACGAGCAGCCGCGCGTAGGCGGCCATCGACCGCTGGTACCGGGGCAGATGGGGCGCCAGCGCCCCGAGCACCAGGGACAGGCCCTCGCGGTCGCGGCCCATGCTCGACAGGCACAGCGCGAGCGTGGCGCGCACGGCGTCGTCCAACTCGTCCGACGGCGCGAGCAGTTCCGGCGAGAGCAGCTTCACGCCCTCCTCCGGGTGCCCGGTGTTGCGCAGGGAACTGGAGAGCTGGATCTTCGCCCGGCGCCCCTTGTACGGGCTGATCTCGCCGAGCCCGCGTTCCAGCGCCTCGCGGTACAGCGGCACCGCCCGGTCGGAGTGGCCCGTGGAGTCCCAGGCGCAGGCCCGCTCGAACAGGCCGAGGGGGCTGTCCGGCGGCAACTCGTCGGCGAGGGCGTCGACGACCGCACGGAAGTCGGCGGCGTCCTCCTCGGCGTAGTCGTCGAATGCCGCCCAGGCGGCCGTCACGCGCTCTTCCCAGTCCTGGTCCACCCCGTCACTCTCGCACGGTCCCGGCACGGGAGCACCCGGCTTCCTGAGCAGTTCGCGTCCCGCGCCCGTATCGATGACGAGAGCCCCGCACGGGGGCTCGGTGCGGCGTGCCGCACCGGCGGACCGGAGGAACACATGAGGCTGACCCGACCGATGCTCGCGCCGGCCGCCCTGGCGGCGGTCCTGGCGCTGACCGGCTGCGGCGCCGACGGGGGCGGCGGGGCCGCCGTGCCCGAGACGGCGACCGGCAGCCTGGAACACCTGGCCGCCGAGGCCAGGTGCGCCCCGGACCTGCAGACCGACGCCGACACCGTCCGCCAGGCCCTGTGCGGGACGGGCGAGGAGAAGTACGTCCTCGCCACCTTCGCCACCGACCGCGGCCAGCGCGAGTGGATCAACACCGCGAAGGACTACGGCGGTTACTACCTCGTCGGCCGCAAGTGGGTCGCCGTCGGCCACGAGGACGTGGTGGCGGACCTGCGGGGCCGGCTCGGAGGAACCCTGGAGCGGGGCGTCCGGCACGGCGGCGGCGGGCACTCGGCCGGGCACGGCGGCTGACCGGGCGTACGCGGACACGCAGGGGGCCGGCGGCGGACATCCGCCACCGGCCCCTTCCGGCTGCCGGGCCCGCACCGCTATCGGCAGTCCTCGCCGCGGTTGATGCAGTCGACCACCTTGTTCATCAGGCCGTCGTCCATGACGTTGATGAAGTCGTTGTGGTCGGTGATCGGCTTGTGCAACTGCTCCGGGAAGCTGTCCACGGCGTACGGGGCGCGCACCTGGCCGTTCTCCACGGTCGGCGCGGGGATGTCGTACGCGAGGCGGATCTGCAGCTGGGGGACGGCCCGGAAGCCGTCCGGGCAGGAGCCGTCCTCCTGGACGAAGGCCATGTGGTCCCGGTGGTTGGCGCTGTCGATGTTCTGGCCGTCCCAGCAGCTCTGGAAGTTGACCGTGCGCAGCACCTGGCTGCCGTCGGGGCACAGCGGGTACTTGTCCGTCACCTGCCGGTCCTCGAAGCCGGAGCAGCTCCAGGAGGCGTTGGCGTTGGCGTCGCCGTTGGTGAAGGACTTGGCGTCACCGGTGATGACGCGCAGGAACTTCGGCATCGCGACCACGTCGCCCTGCCGGCTGCCGACGAACCTGATCCGGGCCTCGGCCGGCTTGAGGATCTTGCCGATGTTGCCCTCGGCGCCACCGCCCTGGTCGTTCGCGTCGAACTCCTCCGTGCCGTCCTGAAGACGCAGCACCGGCCAGTAGTACGTGGACCTGTCCCCCTGGTTCTGGCACGTGGTGTCCGCGTTCGCCAGGTCCTCGTCGCTGGAGAAGGCGTCGTTGTCCTGGTTGCCGACGTAGTCGTGCGTGTGGTGGGCGCCGTTGTCGACACCCGGGGCGGCGATCAGGTTGTCGCTGTTGAACAGGTTGTTCTCGTTGACGCCGCAGTCGGTGGTGAAGGTGCCGGTGGAGCCGCCGTCGCCGTCGGCGGCCAGGCCGTTGCGGCTGTCGCGGGAGTTCGGCGGGACGTCGTTGATGTCGACGAAGTCCTCGGCGACCGGGCCCGCGACACCGTTGCCGTTGTCGTCGCCGCCCTGGTCCTGGCCGCCGCCGTTCTGCCCGCCGCCGTTCTGCTGGTCGGCGGGGCGGCCCTGGCACGCGGCCAGCTCGTCCAGGCTGTCGTCGGCCTTGCCGCCGGCCCGGTTGATCTCGAGCTTGATCCGGTCGATGAGCGCCTTCCGCCGGTCCTTGAGCGGGCCCAGAATGGCGTTCTGGACGAACTGCGCGTCACCGGCCTGCGCCCGGCGCGTGGTGGCCAGACGCTGGTAGGCGTCGGTGATCTGGCTGTCCATCGCGGCCAGTTCCCCGTCCACCTCGCCGCGCGCCCGGTGCGGCACGTCGCGGATCTTCTGACCGACGTCGGGGCAGTCGATCGTCGCCACCTGCGCGGCGGCCGACCTGGTCCGGTCGTGGCGCCCGTGCTCCTCGTGCGCCGAAGCGTAGAAGTTGGCCCAGACCAGCCCGCCCCCGCCGACCGCCAGGGCCGCCGCCCCGGCAACTATCCTGGTGGCCAGCGGCATACGGCGTTTTCTCGTGTTGCGTCCCATGGAACTCCTCTGACTTCCTTGCGGGGGGGGGCATCGCTCGCGGGGCGTCGAGGGCGCCCGGCAGGAGCGAAGCGGCTCCCCTCCATACGGAAGCCGCTCCCGAGGTGTTCACCCGTGCGGGGAATTGCCGGGTCCCGTGGGACGTGCGGGACCCGGGACGAGATCAGCGGCCCCGGTCCAGATAGGCCAGAACCGCCAGGACACGGCGGTTGTCGTCGTCCGAGACCTCCAGGCTCAGCTTCGCGAAGATGTTCGCCGTGTGCTTCGCGATCGCCCGCTCCGTGACGACGAGCCGGCCGGCGATCGCCGCGTTGGTCCGGCCCTGCGCCATCAGCTCCAGCACCTCCAGCTCCCGGGGGGTGAGCCGCTCCAGCGGCCGGTCCTCCGCCGCGCGCCGGCTGAGGAGCTGCTGGATGACCTGCGGGTCCATCGCCGTGCCGCCCGCCGCCACCCGCCGTACGGCGTCCACGAACTGCTCCGCGTCGAAGACCCGGTCCTTCAGCAGGTACCCCACCCCGCCGCTCCCGTCGGCCAGCAACTCGCGGGCGTACAACTGCTCGACGTGCTGCGAGAGGACCAGCACCGGCAGCCCGGGCCGGTCGCGGCGGGCCTGGAGCGCGCACTGCAGGCCCTCGTCCGTGAGCGTGGGCGGCAGCCGGACGTCGACCACGGCGACGTCCGGCTTCAGTTCGGCCAGGGCCCGGGTGAGTTCGGGGCCGGTCTCGACGGCCGCGGCGATCTCGAAGTCGTGGGCCTCGAGAAGCCGGACCAGCCCGTCGCGCAGCAGGAACAGGTCTTCGGCTAGGACAACGCGCAAGGGATCTCCATGGTGACCATGGTGGGGCCGCCCGCGGGCGAGCTGACGGCCAGGACGCCGTCGAATGTACCCAGTCGCCGCTCCACCCCGGCCAGGCCCGACCCCGCGCCGATCACGGCACCGCCCTTGCCGTTGTCGGTGACCGAGACCCGCAGCAGCCCCGCGTCGTGGTGGACGTCGACCCATATCCGGTCGGCGCCGGAGTGCTTCACGGCGTTGGTGAGCACCTCGCTGACGGCGAAGTAGGCGGCCGACTCCACGGGTGCCTCGGCCCGGCCCGGCAGATCCACCTCGACCTCGACGGTGACCGGCAGCCGCAGTGCCAGGGCGCGCACCGCGTCGCCCAGGCCGCGTTCGGCGAGCACCGGCGGGTGGATGCCGCGCACGAGTTCGCGCAGCTCGGTCAGGGCGTCGGCGGAGGAGCGGCGGGCCTGCGCCAGCAGTTCCCTGGCCTTGGCGGGGTCCTTCTCCATCAGCGCCTCGATGGTGCCCAGGTCCATGCCCATGGCCACCAGCCGGGCCTGTGCCCCGTCGTGCAGGTCGCGCTCGATGCGGCGCAGCTCGGCGGCGGAGGTGTCGACGGCGTCGCGCCGGGTCTCGGTCAGCACCCGTACCCGCTCGGCGAGTTCGGTCTGGCCCGAGCCGAGGACCGCGCCGGTGAGCCGGAAGTGGGCCTTCAGCAGGAGCGGGGAGAGCCGGAACGCGGCGACGAGGAGGACGGCGCCCAGCGCCGCCGCGTACAGCCCGGTGATCTGGTCCGACACGGGCACGAAGCCGTACCAGTAGGTGTCGTCCCAGGCCCGCCACAGCCCGGCCGCGATCACGAACCCCTCCAGGGGGTAGACCGCCAGCACGAAGGCCAGCAGCGCGGTGACGAAGCCCGCGGTCATGTCGACGGGGAGCCAGCGGAAGTCCCGCCAGGTCGCCGGGTCACGGAGCATCCCGAAGGTGCGCGCCCACGGGTTGGCGTCCTCGGGCAGCGGCCGGTAGGCCCGCGGGATGCGCACCCCGCCCCACTCGGCGGCGAGCAGCCGCCGCCAGTCCGCGAACATCCGCACGCCGGTCAGCACCCACGGCGTGGTGACGATGCCGACCCCGATCGGGACGAGGGCGACGGACACCAGGGTCAGGCAGAAGCACAGCACCGCGCCGGGCAGGGAGACGAACGCGAGCGCCAGCCCCCGCAGCGCCGACAGCGCCAGGTTCCGTGCCGGTGTCCGCACCCGCTCCGGAGTCCGGGTCCGCCGTGTGCCGCTCTTCGTCTCGATGCTCATGGCGTCAGTCTCCCGGAGACGGCGGCGCGGGGCACGGGGCCGGGCACCCCGGTCAGGGGGTGGTGCCAGGTACACCCCCGCCGTATCCGCCGACGCGGGCGAGGACCCGCGCCTCCCGCTCCGGGTCCAGGCCGACCGGCGGCCGGTCCGGGCGCAGCGGTGCCGTGCCGCCGACGTCCCGCAGCCAGGCCCAGGTGTCGGCCACGGTGTCCGTGACGGGCCGGCAGGCCAGACCCGTCGCCAGCGCCCGGGAGACGTCCCCGCTCTGCAGGGCGTCGTGCAGATCGCTGCCGGGCGGGGTCCACACGGGCAGTTCCCCCCACGGCTCGATGCCGGCGGCGAGGACGGTCTCGGGGGCGGTCCAGCGCAGCTCCGCGGCGGCGCCCGTGGCCGCGACGCAGGCGTCGAGCAGGCCGCCCATGGTGGTGTGCCCGGGCGGGGAGGCCAGGTTGTAGGGTCCGTCCAGCTCCCGCTCCACCGCGCCGAGCATCCAGCCGGCGAGGTCGCGGACGTCGACGTACTGCAGGGGCAGGTTCCGGGGGCCCGGGGCGAGGACGGGGCCGCCGCGGGCGACGCGGTTCAGCCACCACGGCAGCCGGCCGATGTTCTCGTACGGGCCGAGGATCAGCCCGGCCCGTACCAGCACCGAGCGGTCCGCGCCGAAGGCGTCCGAGGCGGCCAGCTCGGCGCCCCGCTTGTCCCGGGCGTAGTCGAGCCGTCCGGCGTCCGCCGAGGCGCCCTCGACGAGCGGGGCGTCCTCGGCGTACCCGGGGGGCGGCGCCCAGGCGTACACGGAGCAGCTCGACACGTACACGTACCGTCCGGCGCGGCCCCGCAGCAGCCGCGCCGCGTCCCGCACCGCGCGGGGCGCCGCCGACCAGGTGTCGACGACGGCGTCCCACGTGCCCCGGTCCAGGGCGGCGAGCCCGTCGGACGCGGTGCGGTCGCCGTGCAGCGCCCGCACCCCGGGCGGCGGGGCGTGCCGTCCGCGGTGCAGGACGGTGACCTCCCAGCCCCGGCCGAGGGCCGCCTCGACCACGGCCCGCCCCACGAACTCCGTACCGCCCAGCACCAGTAGTCTCATGCCGGTCACTGTGCCGGGTGCGGCGGCCGGAGGGAACGGGACTCTGCCGACGGCAGACGGACCCGGGGCCGGGCGGCCCGGTGGCTCAGCGGCCGGTGGGCGGCGTGTACTTGTAGCCGACGCGCCGCACGGTCTGGATCGTCTGCCGGTGTTCCGCGCCGAGCTTGCGGCGCAGCCGCGCCACGTGCACGTCGACGGTGCGGCCGTCGCCCACGTGTCCGTAACCCCACACCGTCGTGACCAGCTGGTCGCGGGTGTGCACCCGGTTCGGGTGGGTGACGAGGTGGGCGAGCAGTTCGAACTCCAGGTACGTCAGGTCGAGTTCGCGCCCGTCCACGGCGGCGGTGCGCCGTGCGGGATCGATCCGGACGAGCGGGTCCTCCCCCCGGCCCCGGCCCGGGCCCTGCGCCCGGGCGGGCACCGGGCCCTGGAACGGCGGCTGCTGGTCGGCCGGGACCAGGACGAGGTAGCCGACCATCGGCGGGTGGCCCGGCAGCGCCGGCAGGGTGTGCGGGGGCGCGGGCAGCCAGGTGGCGCCCGGTGGCAGCAGGTCCGCGACGTCCGGCACCTCGTCCGGGGCGACGGCGCGCAACCGGTGCCGGGGTCCGCCGGAGTCGGGGAGGACGGTGGGGGAGTCGAGGGTGACGGTGGACAGGGAACGGGTGGTCGCCATGAGACGTCAGCTCTTTCGCGCGAGAGGTTCGTCGGGAGGTGCGACGGGCGCGAGTTCGTGGTCGGGCGCGTCGCGGGACGTACGTCGTGCGCACCGGCGGCAGGCGCAGAGGCCTGGGGGATTACGGCTTCTGGAGGGCCGGCGCGGTCGTCGCGCGGCAACACACCCGGTCGAAGTCGTCGTGCTGACGGGAAGGCCAGAAGGGCTCGAGGTCATGGCGACCCGTCGCTGCGTACTTCCGGAAGCTGGCCATGGGCTCATTGAAGCAGACGGCGGCGGGGGAGAGGAGGGTCCTCTCAGTGTGTGGACGCCGCCTGGCCGGAAGCGGACGGCCGTCCACTCATCCCTCCAGTCGTTTGCGCCAGTTCAGCGGGGTGACGGCGATCGCCCGGCCCGGATCGCCGTCCCACTCCGTGGACAGCCCGGATCCCGCGAACGCCGCCACGACCTCGTGCCCGACGGCCGTCGTCGTCTCCTCGGAGCCGTCGGAGCCCTCGAAGCTGCCGTAGTGCAGCACGAGTCCGTACCCCTCGGCGGCGGCCTCGGTGCTCTGCCGGTGGAAGAAGACGAAGCCCCGGGCCCCCTCGCGTTCCGCGCCGATCTCCGCCGTGCCGCAGCCCCGGCAGCAGGCGAAGTTCTCCCGGGCGGTGATGCCGGCCGCGTCCAGGGCGCGGAAGACCCGGGTGAGCCTTTCCGGGTCGGTGGTCTCCGCGCCCCAGGTCTCCTGCTCGGCCAGCCGCTCCAGCCACAGCCGGTCCACCAGCCGCCGGGCCTGGGCGCCGGACACCGGCAGTGCACCGTCGGCGGCGTCCGGGTCCCGGTAGTCCCGCGCCGCCTCGGCGAGCGTCCCGCGGCCGTCGTAGCCGCAGCGCAGCAGCTTCCGGAGCAGCGGCTCGACCTCCTGCCGGACCTCCTCCGGCAGCTCCGGGACGTCCTCCTCGGGCCCCAGGTCGACCGGTTCCCAGGCGACGCCCTCGTCCCAGCCGGGCTCCCGGCGCGCCCAGCCGGTCAGGAGGTCCGCCACACGGCCGGGATCGCCCAGGCCGGCACCGAAGAACGCGTCCGCGGCGGCCCGGTGCTCCAGCCGGTACTCCCCGCCCGCCTCGTGCCACACCTGCGCGAACACGTCGGGGATGTCCGGTATCCGCTGCACGACCAGGAAGCGGTCGCCGGCGCGGCCGATGCGCGTCACCAGCTCCCGCAGCTCCGCGGCCCGGACCCGGGCGTGCGTCCGCCCGCTCTCCGTCTCGACCTTGATGGCGAGGGACCCGTCGATCTCCATGCCCCCACCCTGGCACGCGCCACCGACAACGCGGCCCGGGGGCGGGGCGGCCGGGAGCGGGCGGCCCGGGCTCAGACCTGGCCGGCCTTCTCCAGCGCCGTGCAGCAGGTGTCGACGAGCAGGCGCGTGACGACGTACGGGTCGACGTTGGCGTTGGGACGGCGGTCCTCGATGTAGCCCTTGCCGTCCTTCTCGACCTGCCACGGGATGCGCACCGAGGCGCCGCGGTCGGAGACGCCGTAGGAGTACTCGTTCCACGGGGCGGTCTCGTGCAGGCCGGTGAGGCGGTCGTCGATGCCGGCGCCGTAGTGCTTGACGTGGTCCAGGGGCTTGGTGCCCTCGCCGAGCGACTCGCAGGCGGTGACGATCGCGTCGTACCCCTCGCGCATCGCCCGGGTGGAGAAGTTGGTGTGCGCGCCCGCGCCGTTCCAGTCGCCCTTGACCGGCTTGGGGTCGAGGGTGGCGGAGACCTCGAAGTCCTCGGCGGTGCGGTAGAGCAGCCAGCGGGCGACCCACAGCTGGTCGGAGACCTCCAGCGGGGACAGCGGGCCGACCTGGAACTCCCACTGGCCCGGCATGACCTCGGCGTTGATGCCGGAGATGCCGAGACCGGCCTTGAGGCAGTTCTCCAGGTGCGCCTCGACGACGTCGCGGCCGAAGATCTCGTCCGCGCCGACACCGCAGTAGTAGCCGCCCTGCGCGGCCGGGAAGCCGCCCTCGGGGAAGCCGAGCGGACGGGAGCCCTTGAAGAAGGTGTACTCCTGCTCGATGCCGAAGACCGGCTCCTGCGCGGCGAAGCGCTCGGCGACCTCGGCCAGTTCGGCGCGGGTGTTGCTCGGGTGCGGGGTCAGGTCCGTGTCGAGGACCTCGCACAGCACCAGGACGTCGTCGCCGCCGCGGATCGGGTCGGGGCAGGAGAAGACCGGCTTGAGCACGCAGTCCGAGGAGTTGCCCTCGGCCTGGTTGGTGGAGGACCCGTCGAAGCCCCACAGGGGCAGGGCGTCCAGGCCGGCGGGGGCGTCCGTGATGATCTTCGTCTTGGAACGGAGCTTGGCCGTCGGCTCGGTGCCGTCGATCCAGATGTACTCGGCCTTGAAGGTCACGGGGGCCACATCCTTCGGGGTCTGGGCGCACTCGCGGGTGCTGCGGCGCTGGGGCGGCGGGGCGCCGCGTCTCCTGCCGTGCAGCGTGTCAACGGGCGATTTCCCGACCGTTGCCCGGGTGTGAACCCCGTGTTACCCGGAGCCGTTGTGGCCGGGCTCACCCGTGTCGCCCTCGGCCGCCTCCCGCACGCCGGCCAGGAAGTCCCTGATCGCGGCCAGCTCCCGCTCGTCGTATCCGCGCAGCAGCTCCACCGCTCGCCCGATGAGCGGTCCGAAGTGGGACCAGCCCAGCGCGACGGCCCGCTCGTCGACCTCGACGGTCACCCTGCGCCGGTCCCGTTCGTCCCGCACCCGCCGTACGTGTCCGGCCCGCTCCAGGCGGTCGACCAGTGCCGTCGTCCCCGCGGAGTTCAGCCCGAGCGCGCCGCCCAGGCGGCCGGCGGTCATCGCCTCGCCAGCGCGAGCGGCGTCCATGAGCACGACGAGCGCGCGTACGTCGGTGGGGTGCATCCCGTTGCGCTGCGCGAACCGCCCGCTGTGGGCGCCCAGTTCGACGGTGACCGCCCGCAGCAGGTGGACGATCTCCATCTCCGGCCCCTGGTCGGGCATGCGAACCCCTCCTCCGGCTTCGTCTCGCTCGACAAGTATCTCGCTGGGCGAGATACTACCGGGTGGGCAGGGCAGGAACAGGGAGCAATCGAGACAGGGGGCACCGCTCATGAGCGCACGCGGTCCGTACGACGCCGGACGTTTCCACGACGCCTACGACAAGGTCATGGCCAAGTGGCCCGCCGGGACCGGGTCGGTGACCGTGCCCACCCCCTTCGGCGAGACGCACGTCCACGTGAGCGGACCGGCCGGCGCCCGCCCCCTCGTCCTGCTCCCGGGCGGTGGTGCCGCGACCTCCGCGTCCTGGTACGCCCAGGCCGCCGACCTGTCCCGCACCCACCGCGTCCACGCCGTCGACCTGATCGGCGCCCCCGGCCGCAGCACGCCGTCCGGCGACCGTCCCCTGCGGACCGTCGCCGACCTCACCACCTGGCTGGACGCGCTCCTCGACGGCCTCGGCATCACGGAGACGGACCTGGGCGGCCACTCCTACGGCGCCTGGACCGCCCTGCACTACGCCGTGCACGCGCCCGGCCGGGTGCGCCGCCTGTTCCTCCTCGACCCGACCCAGTGCTTCGCCGGGTTCAGGGCGGCCTACCTGCTGCGGGCGCTGCCGATGCTGCTGCGGCCCACGCCCCGCCGGGTCCGGGCCTTCCTGGACTGGGAGACCGGCGGGGTCCCGCTCGACGCCGACTGGCTCGCCCTCCAGGAGGCCGCCGCCGGCTTCCCCGAGCGCAGGCCGGTGACCGGACCGCGCCCGGCCCCGGAGGCGCTGCGCGCCCTGGACACGCCGGTCCTGCTGCTCCTGGCCGGGGACAGCAGGACGCACGACCCCGCCCAAGTGGCGGCCCGGGCGCGGACGTCGCTGCCGCACGCGGAGGTGGACGTCGTGCCGGACGTGTCCCACCACGCGCTCCCGCACTCCGCCCCGCCCGGGCTGGGCCGCCGCCTCGGCGACTTCCTCGCCGCCCCGGCCGGCTGAGCGCCACGCCCCGCCCGCCCTGCCCCGCCTAGCGGGACAGGGCGTCGCGGACCGCCTCGTCGGTGCGGCCCACCACGGCCGTACCGTCGTCCGCCGTGATGATCGGGCGCTGGATCAGCCTGGGGTGTTCGGCGAGTGCGGCGATCCAGCGGTCGCGTGCCGCTTCGTCCCGGGGCCAGTCCTTCAGGCCCAGTTCCTTGGCGGCCGCCTCCTGGGTGCGGGTGATGTCCCACGGTTCGAGGCCGAGCCGGGTGAGCACCTCGCGGATCTCGTCCGCGCTCGGCACGTCCTCCAGGTAGCGGCGGACGGTGTAGTCGGCCCCTTCCGCGTCGAGCAGGCTGAGCGCGCTGCGGCACTTCGAACAGGCCGGATTGATCCAGATCTCCATGGCGCACACGGTAGCCGGAGGGCGCCGGAACCCGTTCGCCACGCGCGCCCCAGCGGCCCCGAAAGCCCTTGTGGGCAGGGGCTTTTGTCAGTGGTGGGCAGTAAAATAGAAGCAGTGTTCGAGGGTGTCGCCGGGAAGTCCGGACGGCGCCCCGACCGCGACAGGAGGATGCCCGTGCCCGCTGCCGCACTGAAGCCGAAGCCGTTGCCGACCCAGTCCACCGCCAAGCGGCCCGTCCTGCTCGACCTGCCGTACGAACCCGTGGAGAAGCGTCCGCTGCCGGCGGGCCGTCCCCGCGAGTGGTACATCACGCACAACCGCCGGCTCAAGGCGATGCGGCTCGCCATCGCCCTGCTGGACTCCGGCGTCTACCTCCCCCGTCAGGCGCGCAACGAGCGGATACGCAGCGCCGCGCTGGCCATCGGGGTCCACCCGCCGTCGGACACGACCTGCCACATGGTGCGGGCGTTGATGCGGTACTCGCGGTGAGCGGGGCGCCGGGTGCCGTGCCCTTCGGCGGCGCCCGGCGCCCGCGTCCGGAACCGGGGGGCGGTCCGGGTCACAGCCCGGGCGCCCCCCACACGGGGAACCAGCGGCCCAGGTCGTCCTCCACCGGCAACTCGTCGGCGAGCGCCGCCCGGACGCGCAGCTCCAGCGCGTTGTCCCGCCGCTGCCGTTCGCCGGGCAGGGGAGCGAAGGGGTAGAAGGTGCCCCGCTTGTAGAGGTAGACGAGGGCGAGCCGCCGGTCGGCGTCGTCCACGAAACCGGCCAGGGAACACAGCAGCCGCGGCCCGAAACCGCCCGCCTCCAGGGTGCTGTTCACCGCGTGCAGGTCGTTCACCAGCAGCGGCAGCTCGCCCGGGGAGCGCTGCGAGACGAGCCAGGAGTAGCCGTAGTCGTCGTGGGTCAGCTCCACCGGGACCCGGCCGGCGTCCGCGTCCAGCAGGTCGCGGATCTCGCGGTGCGTGCGCTCGAAGGCGGCGCCCTCGACCGTCGCGAAGCACACCGCCCCCTGCCCGGTCGGCCGGAAGCCGGCCGCGGCCTCCAGGCCCACCGCGGCCGAGGGCAGTGCGAAGAGCCGGTCCAGATCGGGCGCCACCGCCCGGGAGCGCCCGAGCAGGATGTCCAGCAGTCGCATGCCCGTGTCGTCCGTCCTTTCCGCGGCCGCCCGCGTCTCAGGCCTTGCCCGGTGCCGTCGCCTCGCCCAGCTCGGTGGAGATCCGGCCCAGCTGCTCCAGCCGCTGCTCCAGGCTCGGGTGGGTGGCGAAGAACCGGCTCAGGCCGGGCTCGGCACCGAAGGCCGGGGTGAAGTAGAAGGCGTTGAAGGCCTGGGCCGTGCGCAGATCCTTGGTCGGGATGCGCGCGATGTCGCCGGTGACCTTGGTGAGGGCCGCCGCCAGGGCCGAGGGGCGCCCGGTGAGCAGGGCCGCGGCGCGGTCCGCCGCCAGCTCCCGGTACCGGGACAGGGCCCGGATCAGCAGGAAGCTGATCGTGTACACCGCGATGGAGACACCCATGATCACGGCCAGTGCGGCCATCGTGTTCTGGTCCCGGCGTCCCCCGAAGAGCTGGGAGTAGAAGGCGAACCGCACGATCAGTCCCGCGAGCACGCCGAGGAACGACGCCACCGTGATCACCGCGACGTCCTTGTGCGCCACGTGGGACAGCTCGTGCGCGAGCACGCCCTCCAGCTCCGCGGGCTCCAGCCGCCGCAACAGGCCGGAGGTGACGCAGATGACCGCGTTGTCCGGATTGCGGCCGGTCGCGAAGGCGTTCGGCATGTCGATCCCCGACACCGCGACCACGGGCTTCGGCATGTCGGCCATCGCCGCCAGCCGGTCCACCACCCCGTGCAGCTCCGGATACTCGTCCCGCTCCACGACCCTGCCGTGCATGGCGAACAGCGCGATCCGGTCGGAGAACCAGTACTGCGCCGCCAACACCAGCGCCACGATCACCACGACCAGCACCAAGGACTTCAGCACCGCGACCAGCGCGGCCACGAAGCCCACATACAACAGACCGAGCAGGAACAGTGTGATCCCCATGCGCACGGTCAACCGCCGGTCACTCTGGAAGCGGCTCTGCATCTGCATCACCTCGCAGTCGGGCACTCGTCCCGATGTCCAGTGTGCACCCGGAAGGACCCCGGAACGCTACTGCTCCCCGGGCGACAGCCGCCGGGTGACGCGGTCGAACAGCTCCGTCAGCGGCTCCCCGACGTCCCGGCCGAACGCGGTCAGCCCGTACGTGACCCGGGGCGGCGTCGTCGGCTCGACCTCCCGCCAGACCAGGCCGTCCCCGACCAACAGGCGCAGTGTCTGGGCGAGCATCTTCTCGCTGATGCCCTGAATGCTCTCCCGCAGCTCGTAGAACCGGAGGTCGCTGCGTCGCAGGGCGATCAGCACCCAGACGCCCCATCTGCTGGTCACGTGGTCCACCACGTCGCGCGCCAGGCAGTCGGTGTGAAACACGTCATACCGCTCACCGGTCCCGGCGTCCCTGTGCTGCAGGCCTTCCGTCATGTCCTGAGCTTACCCAGAGGTACGTCCTTACCAGAAGTTAGCCGCTGCTCCTAGCGTGAAGATCCACACAGGAGATCCGACAAGGAGCTGCTCATGATCGTGGTGACCGGAGCCACCGGGAACATCGGACGGCCGCTGACGCGGGCGCTGGCAGCGGCGGGCGAGGAGGTGACGGCGGTGTCACGGCATCCAGCTGCGGTGCCGGACGGAGCCCGCCACGTGGTGGCCGACCTCGCCGAGCCGGCCGGGCTGCGGCCCGTGCTGACCGGAGCAGAGTCGCTGTTCCTGCTGCTGTCCGGGGACCTGCACGCCACCGGGGCCAACCCCGCCGACATCGTCGGCGAGGCCGTGGAGAGCGGGGTCCGCCGCGTCGTCCTGCTCTCCACGCTCGGCGTCGTGACCCGGCCCTTCGGGACGACGCGGATCGCGATGCGCGCGCTGGAGGACGCGGTGCGGGAGTCCGGCCTGGACTGGGCGGTCCTGCGGCCGGGCGGCTTCGCCTCCAACGCCCTGTGGTGGGCCGAGTCCGTCCGGGCGCGGCGGGTCGTCGCCGCGCCCTTCGGCGACGTCGGCGTGCCGGTCGTCGACCCGGCGGACATCGCCGCGGTGGCGGCGGCCTGCCTGCTGGAGGACCGGCACACCGGCGCCGCCTACGAGCTGACCGGTCCGGAGGTGATCACTCCGCGCGGGCAGACCGAGGCCCTCGCCGCCGCGCTGGGCGCGCCCGTGGCGTTCCAGGAACTGACCCGGGAGGAGGCCCGGGCCGCCATGGCCCGCAGCATGCCGGCGGAACTCGCCGACGACACCCTCGACATCCTGGGCTCCCCGAGCCCGGCCGAGCAGCGCGTCGGCCCGGACGTCGAGCGCGTCCTCGGCCGCGCCCCGCGCCCCTTCGCCGACTGGGCCGCCCGCAACGTCGGCGCCTTCCGCTGAGACCGCGGGGACCGGGCGGCGGCGTCGGCGCGCCCTGGTCCGTGCGTCATGCGTAAGGAGCCCCGGTCCGTGCGTCCTCAGTAGGGCGCCCTGAAATTGAGGTAACCGAGCAGCACGATCACCGCCGCCACGCAGCCGAGGACAACGGCGGTGGACACCCACGACGACCGGCGGCCGGAGCCCACGTGGTCGGGGTCGGCACGGAAGGGGACCGGGCCGGGAGGGTTCTCCTTCCAGCGCGCGGCGAGCATCCGGGCCCGCGCCGAGGGCTCCTTGTGGTCGGCGCCGTCCGCCCACCTCAGGTCGTACTCGCGCTCCTCGTCGTCGCGTTCCGGCATCTCCGGCACTCTCCCCGTCCCCCTGACTCGAACTGTCGTCCAAGAGACATGATCCCGGCCCGTCCGCACCCTGTGAAGGGTTTTCGGCCAGGCCGGCCGCGCACGACGGCGCCCCCGCACCCTCCGGGAGAGGGAACGGGGGCGCCGGACGGCACGACGTCGGGCCCGGACCCGGGCCCGGCCGGTCACACGTCGAAGTACATCTCGAACTCGTGCGGGTGCGGACGGAGCTGCAGCGGGGCGATCTCGTTGGCGCGCTTGAAGTCGATCCACGTCTCGATCAGGTCCGGCGTGAACACGTCGCCCTGGAGGAGGAACTCGTGGTCGGCCTCCAGGCGGTCGAGGACCGCGCCGAGGGAGGTCGGCACCTGCGCCACGTTGGCGTGCTCCTCGGGAGCCAGCTCGTAGAGGTCCTTGTCGATCGGCTCGGCCGGCTCGATCTTGTTCTTGATGCCGTCCAGGCCGGCGAGCAGCAGCGCGGAGAACGCCAGGTACGGGTTGCCGGAGGCGTCCGGGGCACGGAACTCGACGCGCTTGGCCTTCGGGTTCGAGCCCGTGATCGGGATGCGCATCGCGGCGGAGCGGTTGCGCTGCGAGTACACCAGGTTCACCGGGGCCTCGAAGCCCGGCACCAGGCGGTGGTAGGAGTTCACCGTCGGGTTGGTGAAGGCCAGCAGCGACGGGGCGTGCTTGAGGATGCCGCCGATGTAGTAGCGGGCGGTGTCGGAGAGGCCGGCGTAGCCCTGCTCGTCGTAGAAGAGCGGTTCGCCGCCCGTCCACAGCGACTGGTGGACGTGCATGCCCGAGCCGTTGTCACCGAAGATCGGCTTCGGCATGAAGGTCGCCGTCTTGCCGTTGCGCCAGGCCACGTTCTTGACGATGTACTTGAACAGCATCAGGTCGTCGGCGGCGGCCAGCAGCGTGTTGAACTTGTAGTTGATCTCGGCCTGGCCGGCGGTGCCCACCTCGTGGTGCAGGCGCTCCAGCTGGAGGCCGGACCGCTGCAGCTCCAGCGACATCTCGGCACGCAGGTCGGCGAAGTGGTCGACCGGCGGGACCGGGAAGTAGCCGCCCTTGTAGCGGACCTTGTAGCCGCGGTTGTCCTCCAGGGCACCGGTGTTCCAGGCGCCGGCCTCGGAGTCGATGTGGTAGAAGGACTCGTTCTCGGCGGTCTTGAAGCGCACCGAGTCGAAGACGTAGAACTCCGCCTCCGGGCCGAAGTACGCCGTGTCGGCGATGCCCGTGGAGGCCAGGTACGCCTCGGCCTTCTTCGCCACGTTCCGCGGGTCGCGGGAGTACTGCTCGCCCGTGATCGGGTCGTGGATGAAGAAGTTGATGTTGAGTGTCTTGTCCCGGCGGAACGGGTCGACACGCGCGGTGGACAGGTCGGGGCGCAGGGACATGTCCGACTCGTGGATGGCCTGGAAACCGCGGATCGAGGATCCGTCGAAGGCCTGCTCGTCGTCGGGGTCGAACGCCTCGGCGGGCAACGTGAAGTGCTGCATGACGCCCGGCAGGTCGCAGAACCGGACATCGACGAACTTGACGTCCTCGTCCGCGATGAACTTCTTGACGTCGTCGGCGTTCTGGAACATCCAGCTCCTCCTACTCCCGACCGTCCCGCCGGGTTGGTAGATCGTTCGTGCGGCCAGTGCGGGTGGCACACGCTTCCTCGACCCTAGGGACGGGTGATTTCTCGGGCGTGACCCGTTTGTTTCGCAGAAGTTAACCGGCCGCCTCCCCAGCCTAGGCCGTTTCGGGAACGGTCACACCCCACCGTTCCGGGCCTGTATACGGGCGCAGTACCGTGGTCGGGTGGACAACAGGCAAGCAATCGGCTCGTGGCTCTCCGGCCCCCGCGCCGCCATCGAAGAGGCCGGTGCCGATCTGGGACACCGCGGCGAGCAGCTCGGTCTGCCCGAGGAGGGACCGGGTTCCCTCGCCCGCCCGGGCAGGCGGATCGGCGCGCTGGCCGTCGACTGGGCCCTGTGCGCCCTGATCGCATACGGCCTCATCACGGGCAGCTACGGGCAGACGGCGAGCAACTGGACCCTGTTGATCTTCTTCGTGCTGAGCGTGCTGACCGTCGGCACGATCGGCTCCACACCGGGCAAGCGCCTCTTCGGCCTGCGGGTCGTGGACCTCACGACCGGCCGGCCCAGCCCGCCGCGCGCCCTGCTGCGCTCGGTCCTGCTGTGCCTCGCCCTCCCGGCGCTGATCTGGGACCGCGACGGCCGGGGCCTGCACGACCGGCTGGCGCGCACCGTGGAGATCCGCGTCTGAGCGCGGAGATCCACCGTCCGACTCCGGCACGCGCCACGCATGCGAGGACGCCGGTACGGCGAGGGGGGCGGCCCGGGTGATCGGGCCGCCCCCCTCGCCGTACCGGCGTCTCGGAGTGCCGCGGGTCAGCGCTGCCTGGGGTTGCCGCCCCGGGGCATCCGCATGCCCTTGGGCATCGGGCCCTTGGGCAGCGGCATGTTGCTCATCAGGTCGCCCAGGGCGCGCAGCCGGTCGTTGGTCACGGTGACCTGCGGGCCGCTCAGGACGCGGGGGAGCTTGAGCATGGTCGTGCGCAGCTTCTTCAGCTCGACCTGGCCCTCGCCGGTGCCCACGATCAGGTCGTGCACGGGGACGTCGGCGACGATGCGGTTCATCTTCTTCTTCTCGGCGGCGAGCAGGGACTTCACCCGGTTCGGGTTGCCCTCCGCGACCAGCACGATGCCGGCCTTGCCGACCGCGCGGTGCACCACGTCCTGGTTGCGGTTCATCGCGACCGCGGGGGTGGTCGTCCAGCCCCGGCCGATGTTGTCCAGTACGGCCGCCGCGGCGCCCGGCTGTCCCTCCATCTGCCCGAAGGCCGCCCGCTCGGCCCGGCGCCCGAAGACGATCGCCGTCGCGAGGAAGGCGAGCAGCAGGCCCAGGATGCCGAGATAGATGGGGTGACCGATCAAGAAACCGATCCCGAGGAGGACACCGAAGACGACGATGCCGACACCCGCGAGCACAAGACCGATCTTCTTGTCGGCCTTGCGGGTCATCTTGTAGGTCAGAGCGATCTGCTTCAGTCGCCCGGGATTCGCAGCGTCCGCTGCAGGTTCCTTCCTCGCCATGGCACGAAGTCTACGTGCCCCCGAAAGCGCCGACGACGGCAGTGCCCGGCGGGCGGGAGGGCGGGAGGGCCGGATCCAGGGCTCAGGGGCGGCCGACGACGGACTGCCGCATCGCGCGCTCCGTCTCGATCCGGTCCTTGGCGCGGCGGCGGTCCTCCAGAACGGAGTTCCACGCGTTGCGCCGGGCGGTGCGCTGGCCGCCGCTCATCAGCAGCGACTCGACGGCCCGCAGGGCGGTGGTGAACGACGGGATGGCGGTGGCACGGACTGCGGTGACGCGAACGGGCGCGGCCTGCATGGTGAAGGTCCCCCCTCGGTACGGCTCCGGGTACGGAGACGGGTGTACGCGGTGGTGTACGTGCTGTGATTCCAGGGTCACTGATTGGTGTTACCAGGGCGTGACCCGCCGGTCAAACGGACATGAATCCGCGTCGCCGGGCCCCGGAACGGGAGCGCGGCCCCGACCGGTGCCCTCATCAGCGAGGACGGTCGGGGCCGCGGCGTCTCGGCCATTACTGGCGAGTAGGCGCTTGTGCGGGAATTCACACGGTGGCGGACCGGCGCTGCTCCATGGCCATGCCGTAGAGCCGTCCCGCCCGGTACGAGGACCGCACCAGCGGGCCCGACATCACGCCGGAGAAACCGATCTGCTCGGCCTCCTCCTTCAGCTCCACGAACTCCTGCGGCTTGACCCAGCGCTCCACGGGGTGGTGGCGCACGGACGGGCGCAGGTACTGGGTGATGGTGATCAGTTCGCAGCCGGCCTCGTGCAGTTCCTTCAGCGCCTCGCTGATCTCCTCGCGGGTCTCGCCCATGCCGAGGATCAGGTTCGACTTGGTGACCAGGCCGTAGTCGCGGGCGTCCGTGATGACCTTCAGGGAGCGCTCGTAGCGGAAGCCGGGGCGGATGCGCTTGAAGATCCGCGGGACCGTCTCGACGTTGTGCGCGAAGACCTCGGGGCGGGAGTCGAAGACCTCGCGGAGCAGTTCCGGCACCGCGTTGAAGTCGGGGGCCAGCAGCTCGACCTTGGTGCGGCCGGCCTCGCGGCCGGCGGTCTGCTGGTGGATCTGGCGCACGGTCTCCGCGTACAGCCAGGCGCCGCCGTCGGGGAGGTCGTCGCGGGCGACGCCGGTGATGGTGGCGTAGTTCAGGTCCATCGTGACCACGGACTCGCCCACGCGGCGCGGCTCGTCGCGGTCGAGTGCCTCGGGCTTGCCGGTGTCGATCTGGCAGAAGTCGCAGCGCCGGGTGCACTGGTCGCCGCCGATGAGGAAGGTCGCCTCGCGGTCCTCCCAGCACTCGTAGATGTTGGGACAGCCGGCTTCCTGGCAGACCGTGTGCAGGCCCTCGCTCTTCACCAGGTTCTGCATCTTGGTGTACTCGGGACCCATTTTCGCCCGGGTCTTGATCCACTCGGGCTTGCGCTCGATGGGGGTCTGGCTGTTGCGGACCTCCAGGCGCAGCATCTTGCGTCCGTCGGGTGCGACTGCGGACACGACCGGCTCCCTAGCGATTGATTCTTCGGCGTTCTTCAGGGTACGCCCGTTGATTTGTTGGTCGGCGGTGGTGCTGGCCTTGCTGGGGGCTGCCGCCCCCAGGCCCCCGCTCCGGCCCTGACGGGCCCCGTCCCCAAACGCCGGACGGGGTGGATTTATGCCCTCGGCGCCGGGTGCGCGCCGGGCCGTATTCATGCCGCCGGTGCCTTCTCGATCACCCGGGGCTTGAGTTCCGCGTTCTCCAGGATGTCCCGCAGGTGGCGCTCCACCACCGGGAGGACCTCCTCGATGGTGACGTCGCGGCCCAGTTCGTTCGCCAGGGAGGCGACGCCCGCGTCGCGGATGCCGCAGGGGATGATCTTGTCGAACCACTTGTTGTCGGGGTTCACGTTCAGCGCGAAGCCGTGCATCGTGACGCCCTTGGCGACCCGGATGCCGATGGCGGCGATCTTGCGGTCCTCCCGGCGCTGGCCCGCGTTGGACGGGGCGTACTCGGGGCCGTTGAGCCGGGGGTCGAACTCCTCGTCGGTCAGCCGGGGGTCGAAGTCCAGGGAGAGCCCGCCGAGCGCCGGGCGCTGCTCGACCGGGTCGCCGAGGACCCAGACGCCGCTGCGGCCCTCGACGCGGGTGGTCTCCAGACCGAACTCCGCACAGGTGCGGATCAGGGCCTCCTCCAGGCGCCGGACGTGGGCCACCACGTCGACCGGGCGCGGGAGCTTCTGGATCGGGTAGCCCACGAGCTGGCCCGGGCCGTGCCAGGTGATCTTGCCGCCGCGATCCACGTCGACGACCGGGGTGCCGTCCAGGGGCCGTTCGCTGTCCGCGGTGCGCCGGCCGGCGGTGTAGACCGGCGGGTGTTCGAGGAGCAGCACGGTGTCGGGGACCTCGTCGGCGAACCGCGCGGCGTGCACCCGGCGCTGTTCGTCCCACGCCTCCTGGTACTCGACGCGCTCGGCACCGAACCCCATCCGGACGAAGCGCAGCTCACTCACGGCACGTGCCTCCCTGCAAGGTCGTAAGGCACGAAGCGTGCCCACGCCACTGTACGACCGTCCGCGCGTCGTCAGCCGGGCGGGCAATCCTCACACGATCGGATGAATGCCGGGCGAATTGTGCGATCGGGTGCTTACTCTCCGCTACATTCACGCCGTTCACGAGGCCATAAGGGCTGCTCACAGGCGCTCCGGGCAATCGAACGCCCGGAAGGCAGGAGACCGCACCGCACCATGACGGAACGACCCGCGCAGCGCACCCCCAACCGCCAGCTCGCCGCGCTCATCGCCGAAGCGGGCTTCTCGAACGCGGGTCTCGCGCGTCGCGTCGACCAGCTCGGCCTCGAACACGGCCTGGACCTGAGATATGACAAGACGTCCGTCACCCGGTGGCTGCGCGGCCAGCAGCCCCGCGGCACCACCCCGGCCCTGATCGCCGAGGTCTTCACCCGGCGCCTGGGCCGCCGCCTGAGCGCCCAGGACCTCGGCCTGGACGCGTGCGCGCCCGTCTACGCGGGCCTGGAGTTCGCCGGGAGCCCCGAAGAGGCGGTCGACATCGTCGGCGGGCTGTGGCGCAAGGACTCCGGCAGTCACGCCGAGCTGCGGAAGATCGCCTTCACCCCGGCCGGGCTCGTCGTGCCCAGCCGCGACTGGCTGATCGGCCGCGCCGACGAGAAGGTGGCCCGCGCCGAGGTGCCCGTCCGCATCCCAGCCCAGGGCCGCCCCGCGACCCCGAGGCCCGCCGTCCCGCTCGACCCCTCCAGACGCCGGGCCGCCCAGGCCGAACGCGGCCCGGGACAGCGGGTCGGCGGCGGCGACCTGTCCGCGCTGCGCTCGGTCGGCGAGCTGTTCCGCAGCCTCGACGACCGGTACGGCGGCGGACACGCCCGCCAGGCCCTCGTGCGCTACCTGGAGCACGAGCTGGAGCCCATGCTGCGCGGCACCTACGGCGAGCAGACCGGCCGGCGCCTCTTCGCCGCCGCCGCCGACCTGACCCGGCTGGCCGGCTGGACGTCGTACGACATCGCCGCGCACGGACTCGCCCAGCGCTACTTCGTGCAGGCGCTGCGGCTGTCCCAGGCGGCGGCGGACCGGGCGTACGGCTCGTACGTGCTGGTCACCATGAGCCGGCAGGCCGTCTACCTGGGGCACGGGCGGGAGGCCGTGCAGCTCACGCGGGTGGCGCAGCAGGGGGTGGGGACCTCGGCGCCGCCCGTCGTGCAGACGCTGCTGCACGCCGCGGAGGCGCGGGCGCATGCCGTCCTCGGCGAGGTGCGGGCCTGCACCGCGGCCCTGGTGCGGGCCGAGCGCGCGCTGGAGGCCGCCCGGCCCGGCGACGAGGTGCCGCACTGGGCGCGCTTCTTCGACGAGGCACAGCTCGCCGACGAGTTCGGGCACTGCCACCGCGACCTGCAGCAGTTCCGCGCCGCCGCCCAGCACGCGGAGCGCTCGCTGCAACTGCGCTCCCCCGTCTACGCCCGCAGCCGCCTCTTCAGCCGGGTCGTGCTCGCCACCGCCCGGCTCGGCCTCGGCGAACTCGACCAGGCCTGCCAGCTCGCCGCCGAGGCGGCGGGCCAGGCGGCCGAGATGCGCTCCGTGCGCGCCACGGAGTACGTCCGCGACTTCGAACGCCGCCTGGAGCCGTACCGGGACGCGGCACCCGTGCGGGGGTACCGGGACAAGGTGGCCGCCCTCGGGTAGACGGGCCGCGCGGGCCGTCCCGGGACGCCGTCAGGCCGCCCGAGCCGGGCCCAGGGCCTCCGCCGAGTGCATCGGCCGGTCCGCGCCCAGGTCGGACAGGATCGCCGCCGAGGCCCGGTGGCCCGAGTGCAGGGCCCCCTGGACGCTGCTGGTGTCGCGGTGGTCGCCGCACACGTACAGCCCGGCCAGCAGCCGTACCGGCCTGCGCGGGTCGTGCGGCGGGCGCATCGCGGGCACCGCCTCGGGCGTGTGGTGCACGGCGAGGGTCTCCCAGCGGGCGGTCGGGGTGCCGTAGAGGCGGGACAGGTGGATGCGTACGGCGGTGTCGAGGTCGGGCGGGGGAGCGCCGAGGACCGTCGACGAGACCAGGACGCGGCCGGCGGGGGCGCGCGACGGGTCCACCCGGCTGATCTGCGCCGTGTGCGCGACCGGGCCGCCGCGATCGGCGTCGAGCAGCAGGGACGCGCCGGTCGCCGGCGGCTCGTCGGTCGTGTGGTGGACCACCGTCACCGGGTGGAAGTCCGGCACCCTCAGGCCCGGCAGCAGCTCGGCCGCCGCGCGGGCGTCGGTCGCCACCAGGACGGCCCGGCAGCGGATGACCCCGTGCTCCGCGGTGGTCACGGCGTTGGTCGCCACCGAGGTCACCCGCACCCCCGTGTGCACGGTGCCCGGCGGCAGCGACCGCGCCAGGTGCTCCGGGAGGGCCTCCGCGCCGCCCTCCGGCAGCGCCAGCCGCCCGCCCGCGAAGGCGCGCAGCGCCAGGTCCGCGCACCGGCTGGAGGTCGTGAGGTCCGGGTCGTACAGCAGGGCGGCGAGCAGCGGCCGCAGGAAGCCCTCGATCGTGCGGCCCGGCAGCCCGCGGGCGGCCAGGGCCCGTGCGGCGGGCAGCTCCGGGCGGGCCAGCAGCCGTTCGGCCGGGGTGTGCGCGAGCCGGGCCAGCGCGGCGCCGAGCCGGGCCTGGTCGACGGCGGTGCCGAGCGGGGCGCCCGCGCGGGTGCGGGGCGCGGCGGCGGGCCCGCCGGGAGCTCCGGGCGTGTGTCCCGCCCGCCGGGGCGCCGGCATCGAGCGGGGGGCGCTCGCGAGGGCGCGCACCGCGTGGAGTGCGCCCCGCGCGCTTCGTACGCCCGCCGGAGCGCCCGCGCGATGGTGCCGCCCCTCGCTGTGCAGCAGGACCCCGGGGGCGAACGGCAGCAGCGCGAGGCCGTCGAGCCCGGGGGTGCGGCGCAGTTCGGGACAGGCCGTGGACAGCAGCTGTCCGATTCTGTCGAGCCGGAAACCGTCGACCTTCTCGGTGGCCATCCGGCCGCCCACCGCATGGGCGGCCTCCAGGACCGTGGTCGTCACTCCTGCGCTGGTCAGCCGTTCCGCCGCGGCGAGTCCGGCGATCCCGGCCCCCACGACGACGACGTCCGCCTGGTACGCGGGCTCAAGCACGTGCCCCTCCTCGAGGTTGCGCGGCCGCTGGGAACGTCATGCCCCCAACAGGCTTGAGGAATACCCGAGTTCGACACGAGGTTAAGGTCGGGAACGGTCAAGGGGAGTCGCACGGAGGCGGTACACGGTCGCACACCGGTCGCATACGGCTGTGATCCGGTCCGGTGCGGTGGCCGTACTGCCCCGGTGCTGGTCCGGTACGCCACCGGGGGCGCCTACAGCGCCGCCCGGATCGCCCCGTCGATCTCCGGGAACGCGAAGCGGAAGCCCGACTCCAGCAGGCGGGCCGGCAGTACCCGGGCGCTGCCCAGCACGTCGCCCGCCATCTCGCCGAGCACCGCCCGCAGCACCGGCGCGGGCACCGCGAACGGCGCCGGGCGGTGCAGCACCCGGCCCATGGCCACCGTCACCGCACGGTTGGTCACCGGCTGAGGGGCGGTCAGGTTGAACGGGCCGGACAGGTCCTCCCGGTCCAGGAGGTGCCGGATCGCCGCCACCTCGTCGTGCAGCGCCACGAAGGACCAGTACTGCGACCCGTCGCCCAGCTTCCCGCCGAGCCCCGCCCGGAAGAGCGGGAACAGCCGCCCCCAGGCACCGCCCCCGCGGGCCACGACCAGCCCGGTACGGACGAGCACCGTCCGCACGCCCGCCTCCCGGGCCGGGGCCGCCGCGGCCTCCCACTCCACGCACAGGCCCGGCAGGAAGCCCTCTCCGGCGGGCGCGCTCTCGTCCACGGGCCGGTCGCCGGTCTCGCCGTAGAAGCCGATCGCGCTGCCGTTGACGAAGACCCGCGGCGGCCGTTCCATCGCGGCCACGGCCTCCGCGAGCGCCGTCGTGCCGTGCACCCGGCTGCTGCGGATGCGGGTCTTGTACGCGTCGGTCCAGCGGCGGTCGCCCACCCCGGCCCCGGCCAGATTGACCACGGCGTCGCAGCCGTCGAGCCCGGCCGCGTCCACCCGCCCGTTCTCGGGGTCCCAGCGGACCTCGTGCGGGCCGCCGGGCGCGTGCCGCACCAGGCGCACCACCTCGTGCCCGTCGGCGGTCAGGGACCGCGCCAGCGCCCCGCCGATGAGACCGGACGCGCCGGCCACCGCGATGCGGGAACGTCCCGTGCCGGAGCGTCCGTCCTCGTGCCAGCCGTCCACGCGTACGTCGTTCATGGGCCCATCCTGCCGGGTGGGCGGGCGAAAACCACGGAACGGTCCCCGGCACCGCGTCGTACAGTGACCGTCATGCCAGCGCCGTACATACGCCCCGCCAGGCCCGAGGACGAGCAGCCGCTGCACGCGATCGACCTCGAGACCTGGTCCTACCTGCACGCCGTCTCGCCCCCGCCGGCGCCGGACGACCCCTTCTTCCGCGACACCTGCGGACCCGACGCCCACCTGGTCGCCGAACTCGACGGCGCCGTCGTCGGCTACGTCCGCCTCGGCTTCCCCACCCCGTTGGCCTCCAACACCCACGTCCGCCAGATCCGCGGCCTCGCCGTCTCCGGCGCCGCCCGCGGCCACGGCGTGGGGCGGGCCCTGGTCCGGGCCGCCGTCGAAGACGCCCGGCACAAGGGCTTCCGCCGCATCACCCTGCGGGTCCTCGGCCACAACACGGCCGCCCGGAAGCTCTACGAGTCGGAGGGCTTCGTCGTCGAGGGCGTGCAGCCCGAGGAGTTCCACCTCGACGGGCGGTACGTCGACGACGTGCTGATGGGAAGGATGCTGACCGGTCCGGGCGGGCCGGACGGTCCGGCCGGGGCCGCGCTCACGACGTGACCGGCGCGCCGGTGTCCACCGCCCGCGTGGCGTCCGCCGCCTCGCGCGCCTGCGGGGCCACCTCGGCGGCCGTCAGCACGTAGCCGGTCTCCGGGTCGGAGGTGGAACGGGCGAACACCACGCCGTACACCCGGCCGTCCGTGGTCAGCAGCGGTCCGCCCGAGTTGCCGGGGCGGACCGTGGAACGGACCGAGTAGATCTCCCGGGTCACGCTCGCGTCGTTGTAGATGTTCTGGCCGGTGGCACGGATCCGGTTCGCCACCGTCGCCGCCCGCAGGTCCAGGGCGCCGTCCTGCGGATAGCCCGCGACCACCGCCGCGTCGCCGCGCGCGGCGTCCTCGTCGAACCGCAGCACCGGCGCCTTCAGACCGGGGACGTACAGCACCGCCACGTCCTTGTCCGGGTCGAACAGCACCACCCGCGCCTCGTACGCCGGGCCCACACCGCCGACCCGGACGCTCGGGGCGTCGATGCCGGCCACCACGTGGGCGTTGGTCATCACGTGCTCCGGCGCGTACACGAAGCCGCTGCCCTCCCGGCCCTGGGTGCCGGTCACGCCCTCCACCTTCACCGTGCTGCGCTTGGCCGCCCGGGTGGCCGCGGGCGTGACGCTGTCGCCGGAGGGCTCGGCCACCTCGGCGGCCGATTCCTGCTCGAACGGGTTGAAGACCTGCGGGAAGCCGGCGTCGGCCAGCGCGGTCGTCGCCCGGGAGAACCACGCGGGGGTGGTGGCCGGCATCGCCCGGTGCACCGCGCCCAGCACGCTCGACTCCCGGATCGCCGAGGTGAGCAGCGTGGACGAGGAGGCCGCCAGCACGCTCGCCGCCACCCACGCCACGATCAGCGCCGCCGCCGCGTTCGCCACCGCCCCGCCGACGCCGTCGGCCACCCGGAGCGGGCCGGCGTCCAGCTCCCTGCGCAGCCGCAGCGCGAGGCGTCCCGCGAGTTCGTGTCCCACCATCGCCGGCAGCAGCACCGTGACCACTGCGGCCACCGTCGCCCCGGTCGAGCCGCGCTCCACCTGGTCCGTCACCCACGGCAGCAGCCACACGCCGAGCACCGCGCCGCCGACGAAGCCGGCCAGCGACACACAGCCGGCCACCAGCCCGCGCCGGTATCCGGACGCCGCGTAGGCCAGCACCACCAGCGCCAGCACGAGGTCGAGCAGGTCCACGCGAACCGCCTTTCTGCCGGAGCGCACGTGTGCGGTCAACCGTGAAAACGTCGTGCACCGGGACGATGGTTCCACCGGGTGGCACACCACACATCGCGGACAGACCGGATCCGCCGGACAGTAGGACCATGCCAGTCTTGCGAGGACCGCGCCGGGCCCGGGAGCGCCGTACCTCCCGCATACCCGGCGCCGCGCACCTGCCGGCTGCGGCACGGGCGCTGCTCGGCGCCCTGCCCGGGCTGGCCGCCGTCGCCGCGCTCTTCCTGTGCGCGGGCGGCGTGGAACGGGCGGCCGACGAGCAGTCCGCCGCTCCGGCCGCCGCCACCGGCCGGCACACCGCGCCCCGGCCCGACATCGTGCCCCGGTCGGTCTGGCTGGGCGGCGCCGCCCGCGCCCAGCCCGCGCCCCGCTACGACGACGAGGTCGTCGCCGTCTTCGTCCACCACACGGACACGCCCAACGGCTACGACTGCGCCGACGTGCCGGCCATCCTGCGCGGCGTGTACCAGGGGCAGACCGGCGCCCGGGACTGGGACGACATCGGCTACAACTTCGTCATCGACCGCTGCGGCACCGTCTACGAGGGCCGCGCCGGCGGCATCGACCGCGCGGTGACCGGCGCCCACACCCAGGGCTTCAACCACCGCACCACCGGGATCGCGGCCCTGGGCACCTACACCGCGGGCGTGCCCGTGCCCGACGAGCTGACCGACGCGATCGCCGCCGTGGCCGCCTGGAAACTCGGCGAGAGCGGCACCGACCCGCGCGCGAAGGTCGCGCTGGTCTCCAGCAACGGGCTCAGCCGGTTCGCCGCGGGCGCCACCGCCATGCTGCCCGCCGTCGCGGGGCACGACGACGGCTACGCGACGAGCTGCCCGGGAGCGGCCCTCGCGGCCCGCCTCGGGGACATCAGGGAGACGGCGGCCCGTCTCCAGGGGCGCGCCTGACCGCCGGGGGCGGGCGGTGCGCGTCACTCCGGTCCGAACCTGGCCCACAGGCGGGGCAGGCGCTCGGCCAAGGCGCGGTCGTCCTCCAGGTCGACCGGGGTGCCGAGCGGCTCCGCGGGGGCGGGCGCGATGCCCAGGTCCGGGGCGACCGTGCCGGTGAGCTGCTCGTAGGCCTCGTCGGCCGCGTAGCCCAGCTCCTCGCCGTCGCCGTCCAGCTCGTCGTCGAAGTCGTCGAGCAGCTCGGCGAGCGAGTCGGGGTCGTGCACCGCGCCCTCGTACACCTCGCGGCCCTGGCCGATCAGCCAGCAGCGGAAGAAGTCGAAGGCGTCGTCACTGGCCCCGCCGAGCAGTACCCACGCGGCGGCCCACAGGTCCCAGGCGCAGGCGCGGTTGTAGCGGGCCTCGAAGTGACGGGCGAAGTCGAGCACGAGGTCCGGGTCCATGCCGAGCAGCCGCTCCACGAGCAGGTCGGCCTGCTCCTCGGCGTCCCCGTCCGCACCCTCCCGGGTGGCGTCGATCAGCTCCCAGAACTCCGTCTCGTCCATCACGGCTCCAGCATCGTCCCTGCACGCGGGCGGCGCACGTGGAGTGGGGGCCGGGGTGCGTTTGCCTGCGGCGCCTGTGCGGGGTGGGTGGGGGTGCGCGGTGGGGTGCGTTGTGGGTCGGGGCCGCGTCGGGGGGTGTCCGTCCTCGGAACGGCGCGGAATCGGTGGGCCACAGAAGTGGACTCCGTTGACGCGCCAACCGCTGCGGGCGGACACCCCCCGACACGTCCCCTTCTCGCCGTACGCGGCTGCCCCGCCGCGTCGCCCCCCCCCAGCTGCGGGCAGTCGTGCCGCTGGGGCGGCACGGGTGGGCGCAGCGGCACCCCGCTACGCCGGGCTCGCGATCCGACCCCGCGCCCCCCGGGCACCGGTCAACGCGGGGCCGTACCCCCGGCCGAACCGTCACCCCCGTACAGCTCGGCCAACCTCCGCGCATCCCGAGCGAAGCGCTCCCGCAGGGGTGCCGGGGACAACACCTCCACCTCCGGCCCGAGACCCCTGAGCTGCGCGTGCGCGACCTCCTCCGACTCCACCGGCAGCGTCACCGTCACCCACCCGTCCGCGTCCGCCGCCCCCGCCCCCTCCAGCGCCTCCCGGGCGGTCGGCGCGTCGACGGCGCGGGGCAGCTCCCGTACGCCCCGGGGCGACAGCCGCACCACGACCTCGGCCCGCAGGATCGACCGCGCGAACTGCTCCGCCCGCTCCGCCCAGAACGCGGGCAGGTCGAAGTCCTCGTCCCGGCCGAAGCGCTCCCCGCCCGCCTCCACCGCCGTGAAACGGTCGACGCGGTAGACGCGGAACGGCCCGTCCGACGTCCCCGCGACCCTCGCGCACAGGTACCAGACGCCGGCCTTCAGCACGAGCCCGTACGGCTCCAGCTCCCGTACGACCTCCTCCTCCCCGCGCCGGTACCGCGCGGCGACCCGCCGGTCGTCCCAGACCGCGTCCGCCACCGCGGGCAGCAGCTCGGGCGTCTCGGGCTCGCGGAACCAGCTCGGCGCGTCCAGGTGGAACCGCTGGGCCGCCGTACGCGAGGCGTCCCGCAGGGAGGGGAGCAGGGCCGCCGACACCTTCAGGCGGGCCGCCGAGGCCGCGTCCTCCAGGCCCATCTCCCGCAGCGCCCCGGGGACCCCGGACAGGAACAGCGCCTCCGCCTCGCCCCGCGCCAGCCCGGTCAGCCGGGTGCGGTAGCCGCCGACGAGGCGGTACCCGCCGACCCGGCCCCGCTCCGCGTACACCGGCACGCCCGCCTCCGACAGCGCCTGCGCGTCCCGCGTCACGGTCCGCTCCGACACCTCCAGCTCCCGGGCCAGCTCCGCGGCGGTCATGGCCGGGCGGGACTGGAGGAGCAGCACCATCTTGATCAGGCGGGCAGCACGCATCCCCACATCATGCAGGAGAACGCAAGGAGGCCCCCGCCGCGGCGGGGGCCTCCTCTCACTGGGACTACAGGCCGTAGCGCTCGCGCGCCTCCTTCACGGCCGTCGCCTTGACCTCGCCGCGCTTGGCGAGCTGGGCCAGGGCCGCGACCACGATGGACTCCGCGTCCACGCCGAAGTGGCGGCGGGCGGCGTCCCGGGTGTCCGACAGGCCGAAGCCGTCGGCACCGAGCGACGAGTAGTCCTGCTCGACCCACTGCGCGATCTGGTCCGGGACCTGACGCATGTAGTCGGAGACCGCCAGGACCGGACCCTCGGCGCCCTGGAGCGCCCGGCGGAGGTACGGCACCCGCTCCTCGCCGCGCAGCAGCGCCGCGTCGGCGTCCATGGCGTCCCGGCGCAGCTCCGTCCAGGAGGTCGCGGACCACACGTCGGCGGCCACGCCCCACTCCTCGGCGAGCAGCCGCTGTGCCTTGAGCGTCCAGTGGATCGCCGTGCCGGAGCCCAGGAGCTGGATGCGCGGGGCGTTCGCGGCCGGGGTCAGGCCCGCCGTCTCCGCCGTGTTGAAGCGGTACAGGCCCTTGACGATGCCCTCGTCCACGCCGGACGGCTTGGCCGGCTGCGGCATCGGCTCGTTGTAGACCGTCAGGTAGTAGAAGACGTTCGGGTCCTCGCCCGGGGCCGCCTCGCCGTACATGCGGCGCAGGCCGTCCTTGACGATCGCCGCGATCTCGTACGCGAACGCCGGGTCGTAGGTGACGGCGGCGGGGTTGGTCGCCGCGATGGCCGGGGAGTGGCCGTCGGCGTGCTGGAGGCCCTCACCGGTCAGGGTGGTGCGGCCGGCCGTCGCGCCGACCAGGAAGCCGCGGCCGAGCTGGTCGCCGAGCTGCCACATCTGGTCGGCCGTGCGCTGCCAGCCGAACATCGAGTAGAAGATGTAGAACGGGATCATCGCCTCGCCGTGCGTCGCGTACGCGGTGGACGCGGCGATGAAGTCGGCCATCGAACCGGCCTCGGTGATGCCCTCGTTGAGGATCTGGCCGTTCTTGGCTTCCTTGTAGTACATCAGCTGGTCGCGGTCGACCGGCTCGTACGTCTGGCCCTTGGGCGAGTAGATGCCCAGGGACGGGAAGAGGCTCTCCATGCCGAAGGTGCGCGCCTCGTCCGGGACGATCGGCACCCAGCGCTTGCCGGTCTCCTTGTCGCGGACCAGGTCCTTGACCAGGCGGACGAAGGCCATCGTGGTGGCCACGCTCTGCGAGCCGGAACCCTTGTCGAAGGCCGCGAACGCCTTGTCGGCGGGCGCGGGCAGCGGAGCCAGCGGGTGCACGCGGCGGGCCGGGGCCGGACCGCCGAGGGCCGCGCGGCGCTCCTGGAGGTAGCGGACCTCGGGGGAGTCGGCGCCCGGGTGGGCGTAGGGGACCACGCCGTCGACGAAGGCGCTGTCCGCGATCGGCAGGCCGAGCAGGTCGCGCATGTCCTTGAACTCGTCCACCGAGAGCTTCTTCATCTGGTGGTTGGCGTTCTTCGACGCGAAGCCGGTGCCGAGGGTGTGCCCCTTGACCGTCTGGGCCAGGATCACGGTCGGCGCGCCCTTGTGGGCGAGCGCGGCCTTGTACGCGGCGTACACCTTGCGGGACTCGTGGCCGCCGCGCGAGAAGTGGAAGCACTCGAGGATCTTGTCGTCGGACAGGAGCTTCGCCATCTCGGCGAGCTGCGGGTCCTTGCCGAAGAAGTCCTCGCGGATGTAGGCGGCGTCGCGCGTCTGGTACGTCTGCACCTGCGCGTCCGGTACCTCGCGCAGCCGGCGTACGAGCGCGCCGGTGGTGTCGAGCTGGAACAGCTCGTCCCAGGCCGTGCCCCACAGCGACTTGATGACGTTCCAGCCGGCGCCGCGGAACTGGGCCTCCAGCTCCTGCACGATCTTGAAGTTGGCGCGGACCGGACCGTCGAGGCGCTGCAGGTTGCAGTTGATGACGAAGGTCAGGTTGTCCAGGCCCTCGCGGGAGGCGAGGGTGAGCGCGGTGGTGGACTCCGGCTCGTCCATCTCGCCGTCACCGAGGAACGCCCACACGTGGGAGTTGGTGAGGTCCTTGATGCCGCGGCTGGTCAGGTAGCGGTTGAACCGCGCCTGGTAGATCGCGGAGATCGGGCCGAGCCCCATGGAGACGGTGGGGAACTCCCACAGCCAGGGCAGCCGGCGCGGGTGCGGGTAGGACGGCAGGCCGTTGCCGCCGGCCTCGCGGCGGAAGTTGTCCAGGTGCTCCTCGGACAGGCGGCCGTCGAGGAAGGCCCGGGCGTAGATGCCGGGGGAGGCGTGGCCCTGGACGTAGAGCTGGTCGCCGGAGCCGTCCCCCTCCTTGCCCTTGAAGAAGTGGTTGAAGCCGGTCTCGTAGAGCCAGGCGGCGGAGGCGAAGGTGGCGATGTGGCCGCCGACGCCGTACTTGCTGCCGCGCGTCACCATCGCCGCCGCGTTCCAGCGGTTCCAGGCGGTGATCCGCTGCTCCATCGCCTCGTCGCCGTCCACGGTGGGCTCGGCGGAGGTGGGGATGGTGTTGACGTAGTCCGTCTCCAGCAGCTTGGGCAGCGCGAGGCCGGCGCCCTCGGCGCGCTCCAGCGTGCGGCGCATCAGGTACGCGGCACGGTGCGGCCCGGCCGCCTTGGTGACGGCGTCCAGGGAGGCCTGCCACTCGGCGGTCTCCTCGGGGTCGCGGTCCGGGAGCTGGTCGAGCTCGCTCGGCTGGATGGCTTTCGGGTCGGTCGTCATGTCGCCGCCTTCCTCAGTCGAAGGGGGTTCCCTCATCGGCAAGGGTTCGGGGTGCCCTAGGTCTTTGGCAGGACAGGGCTGGGCTCCGGTGGGAGTCCAAGCGTGACTGTAACTCCCTGATCGATGATCGATCAAAGGGTTGAGAAGCAAAACCTCTTGATCACGAGAAAGTCGGCACGGGGTGCCTCCGGCGGTGGCACGGGGTGACCTTGTTCACGGAGGTTTCTGCAGGTGAGCGGGGTGCGGCTCGTTCGTCAGGGGCGCGGGGCGCAGCCCAGGACATGGGACTTGACGATCTCCGCGATCCGCGGGTCCCGGCGCCGGAAGGCCGCCACCAGTTCCTCGTGCTCCTCCGCGTACGACTGCTGCACCGTCCCCAGCCACCGTATCGACAGCGCCGTGAACACCTCGATCCCCAGCCCCTCCCACGTGTGCAGCAGCACCGAGTTCCCCGCGGCCCGCACCAGCTCGCGGTGGAAGCCCACCGTGTGCCGCACCTGGCCCGTGCCGTCGGAGACGCGGTCGGCCTCGTACAGCGCGGCGACGTGCGGCTCCAGGGCCGAGCAGTCCACGGCGAGCCGGTCCGCCGCCAGCTCCGCCGCGATGGCCTCCAGGCCGGCCCGGACCGGGTAGCTCTCCTCCAGGTCGGCGGCGGTCAGGTTCCGCACCCGTACGCCCTTGTTCGGCGCCGACTCGATCAGCCGCAGCGACTCCAGCTCCCGCAGCGCCTCCCGCACCGGCGTCTGGCTGACCTCCAGCTCGGTGGCGATCCTGCGCTCCACGATCCGCTCGCCCGGCTGCCAGCGTCCGCTGATGATCCCTTCCAGGATGTGCTCGCGGATCTGTTCGCGCAGCGAGTGGACGACGGGCGCGGTCATGGGAGCTCCTTCGAGAGGGTCCCCTTTCGGACCCTGGGGCGGCTGACGTTTAGACAATACGGCCGTCACGGCGGGCGGGAAGGGCGCATGGGCGCGCTTTTACGCAGGTGAGACGAGACTTACACAGCGTGCCACGCCCGGAACACGACGGAGCCCCCGTCCCGGAAGGTTCCGGGCGGGGGCTCCGTACGGGCCCACTGGCGGGGGAGGACTACAGGCCGAGCTCGACCTCGAACTCGCCCGCCTCCAGGATCGCCTTGACCGCCGTCAGGTAGCGGGCGGCGTCGGCGCCGTCCACCAGACGGTGGTCGTAGGACAGGGTCAGGTACGTCATGTCGCGGACGCCGATGACCGTGCCCTCCTCCGTCTCGATGACGGCCGGACGCTTGACCGTGGCACCGATGCCGAGGATGGCGACCTGGCCCGGCGGCACGATGATCGTGTCGAACAGCGCGCCGCGCGAACCGGTGTTGGAGATGGTGAAGGTCGCACCGGCCAGCTCGTCCGGGCTGATCTTGCTGGCCCGCACCTTGCCCGCCAGGTCGGCGGTCGCCTTGGCGATGCCGGCCAGGTTGAGGTCACCGGCGTTCTTGATGACCGGGGTCATCAGGCCCTTCTCGGAGTCCACCGCGATACCGATGTTCTCGGTGTCGAAGTAGGTGATGGTCCCCTCGGCCTCGTTGATCTTGGCGTTGATCGGCGCGTGCGCCTTCAGCGCCTGGGCCGCGGCCTTGACGAAGAACGGCATCGGCGAGAGCTTGACGCCCTCACGCGCGGCGAACGCGTCCTTGGCACGGGCGCGCAGCTTCATCAGGCGGGTGACGTCGACCTCGACGACCGACGACAGCTGGGCCTGCTCGTGCAGCGCCTTGACCATGTTGTCGCCGATGACCTTGCGGATGCGCGGCATCTTGACGGTCTGGCCACGCAGCGGGGAGGCCTCCAGGACGGGGGCCTTCTTCGCGGCGGGCGCGGCGGGGGCGGCGGCAGCCGGAGCCGGGGCAGCCTTCGCGGCCTCGGCGGCGGCGACCACGTCCTGCTTGCGGATACGGCCGCCGACGCCGGTGCCCTTGACGGTGGACAGGTCGACGCCGTTCTCGGCGGCGAGCTTGCGCACCAGCGGGGTGACGTAGGCGCCGTCGTCCACCGGCTGCGCGGCGGCCGGTGCGGCCGGTGCGGCCGGGGCCGGAGCCGCGGCAGGGGCCGGGGCGGGAGCCGCCGGAGCCTGCGGGGCGGGAGCCGGAGCGGCCGGAGCCGCCGGGGCGGGAGCCGGGGTGGGCTCGGGCTGCGCCGGGGCGGCGGGGGCCGCCGGGGCCGCGGCCGGAGCGGCACCCGCCGCACCGATGACGGCGAGCTTGGCGCCGACCTCCGCGGTCTCGTCCTCGCCGACCACGATCTCCAGCAGGGTGCCGGAGGCGGGCGCCGGGATCTCGGTGTCGACCTTGTCGGTCGAGACCTCCAGCAGCGGCTCGTCCTCCTCGACGCTGTCACCGACCGACTTCAGCCAGCGGGTGACGGTGCCCTCGGTGACGGACTCGCCGAGCGCGGGCAGGACGACGTCCGTGCCCTCGGCGGAACCGCCACCGGCGGAGGCGTCGGCCGTGGGAGCGGGAGCCGGGGCGGCCTGCTCGGTGGAGGGGGCGGCCGGAGCGGGCTCCGGGGCCGGCTCGGCGACCGGCTCGGCCTGCGGGGCCGGGGCGGCGGCGGGGGCGCCGCTGCCGTCGTCGATCAGCGCCAGCTCGGCACCGACCTCGACGGTCTCGTCCTCGGCGACCTTGATGGAGGACAGCACGCCGGAGGCGGGCGCCGGGATCTCGGTGTCGACCTTGTCCGTCGAGACCTCGAGCAACGGCTCGTCGGCCTCGACGCGCTCACCCTCGGCCTTCAGCCAACGGGTGACGGTGCCCTCGGTGACGCTCTCGCCGAGCGCCGGAAGGGTTACGGAAACCGCCATGGTTTCGGTTGCTCCTTACGAAAGTGCGGAAGTCTGTGTCGTCGCGCCCGAAGACCGATGCGGTCAGTCGTGCATGTGGAGCGGCTTGCCGGCCAGCGCCAGGTGGGCCTCGCCGAGCGCCTCGTTCTGCGTCGGGTGGGCGTGGATGAGCTGGGCCACCTCGGCCGGCAGCGCCTCCCAGTTGTAGATGAGCTGCGCCTCGCCGACCTGCTCGCCCATGCGGTCACCGACCATGTGGACGCCGACCACGGCGCCGTCCTTGACCTGGACGAGCTTGATCTCGCCCGCGGTCTTCAGGATGCGGCTCTTGCCGTTGCCACCGAGCGGGAACTTGATCGAGACGACCTTGTCCGCGCCGTAGACCTCCTTCGCCTTGGCCTCGGTGAGACCGACGGAGGCGACCTCCGGGTGGCAGTACGTCACCCGCGGCACGCCGTCGTAGTCGACCGGAACGGTCTTCAGACCGGCGAGCCGCTCCGCCACCAGGATGCCCTCGGCGAAGCCGACGTGCGCGAGCTGGAGGGTGGGGACGAGGTCACCGACGGCGGAGATGGTCGGGACGTTGGTCCGCATGTACTCGTCGACGAGGACGAAGCCGCGGTCCATCGCGACGCCGTTCTCCTCGTAGCCCAGGCCCTGCGAGACCGGTCCGCGGCCGATGGCGACGAGCAGGACCTCGGCCTCGAACTCCTTGCCGTCGGCGAGGGTGACCTTGACGCCGTCCTGGGTGTACTCGGCCTTCTGGAAGAAGGTGCCCAGGTTGAACTTGATGCCCCGCTTGCGGAAGGCGCGCTCCAGGAGCTTGGAGCTGTTCTCGTCCTCGACCGGGACCAGGTGCTTGAGGCCCTCGATGACGGTGACCTCGGAACCGAAGGACTTCCACGCGGAGGCGAACTCGACGCCGATGACGCCGCCGCCCAGCACGATCGCGGACTTCGGCACGCGGTCGAGCGTGAGGGCGTGGTCCGAGGAGATGATCCGGTTGCCGTCGATCTCCAGGCCCGGCAGCGTCTTCGGCACGGAGCCGGTGGCGAGCAGGACGTGGCGGCCCTCGACGCGCTGACCGTTGACATCGACGGAGGTGGGGGAGGAGAGCCGGCCCTCGCCCTCGATGTAGGTGATCTTGCGGGAGGCGACCAGACCCTGCAGGCCCTTGTACAGACCGGCGATCACCTCGTCCTTGTACTTGTGCACGCCCGCCATGTCGACGCCCTCGAAGGACGTCTTGACGCCGAACTGCTCGCTCTCGCGGGACTGGTCGGCGACCTCGCCCGCGTGGAGCAGGGCCTTGGTGGGGATGCAGCCGTTGTGCAGGCAGGTGCCGCCAAGCTTGTTCTTCTCGATCAGGGCGACGTCCAGGCCCAGCTGAGCCCCGCGCAGGGCCGCGGCGTAACCACCGCTGCCACCGCCGAGGATCACTAGGTCGAAAACGGTGCTGGCGTCGTTCGCCACGTCACGTCCTCCATGCATGTGCGCCACGCCGGTCTCCAGTGACCGGTCGGCGGCTGGTGTCCGGCCGCTCTTTGTTCTCGGCCCTTGGGTGGGCCCTGTCCTGCCGGGCTCCATCTTCGCACTTGTGAGAGCCGAACGAGACGCCGGGCCGGGGTGTGAGACACCCCACGTTCATGTGAGCGGAGCAGCGGGCGGAACGTGCCACCGAGGGCGGCACGACCCCGCCGGGCGCGCGGGACTGTGCTGATCTGCGGCTGGGCAGGGTGGCCGCTGCGGTGTGCGGTGCCTTTGCGGCCGGTGCCCGGAGGGCCGGCCGAGGGGCGCGGGGCTGTGTCGATCTGCGGCTGGGGCGCGTGGGCGCGGTGGCGTGCGGTGCCTCCGCGGGCGGTGCCCGGAGGACCGGCCAAAGGGGCGCGGGGAACTGCGCGACCGGCCACGACGGACCCGCAGCCGCGCAGTCGCCCGCGCCCGGCACCCCTCAGGCGTCCTTAGCCCAGCTCACCCGCGGCCGCCAGCTCGGCAACCCGCACCAGCGTCCGCACCGCCGTTCCCGTACCGCCCTTCGGCGTGTACCCGAACGGCGCGCCCTCGTTGAAGGCCGGACCCGCGATGTCCAGGTGGGCCCAGGCGATGCCCTCGCCGACGAACTCCCGCAGGAACAGACCGGCCACCAGACCGCCGCCCATCCGCTCACCCATGTTCGCCATGTCGGCGGTCGCCGAGTCGAGGCCCTTGCGCAGGTGCTCCGGCATCGGCATCGGCCACGCCGGCTCGCCGACCTCCTCGGCCGCCTCGTACACCGCGGAGCGGAACGCGTCGTCGTTCGCCATGACGCCGTACGTCCGGCTGCCCAGCGCCAGCATCATCGCGCCGGTCAGGGTCGCCACGTCGATGATCGCGTCCGGCTTCTCCTGCGAGGCCGCCCACAGCGCGTCGGCGAGCACGAGCCGGCCCTCGGCGTCGGTGTTGAGCACCTCCACCGTCTTGCCGCTGTACATGCGCAGCACGTCGCCCGGACGCGTCGCGGAACCGGACGGCATGTTCTCGGCCAGCGCCAGCCAGCCGGTCACGTTGACCTCCAGGCCGAGCCGCGCGGCGGCGACGACCGCGGCGAACACGGCGGCGGCGCCGGCCATGTCGCACTTCATCGTCTCGTTGTGGCCGGCCGGCTTCAGCGAGATGCCGCCCGAGTCGTAGGTGATGCCCTTGCCGACGAAGGCGAGGGACTTCTTGGCCTTGGGCGAGGTGTACGACAGCTTCACCAGCCGCGGACCCGACGCCGAACCGGCGCCGACGCCGAGGATGCCGCCGTAGCCGCCCTTGGTGAGCGCCTTCTCGTCGAGCACCTGCACCTTGATGCCGTGCTCCTTGGCGGCGGTCTGCGCCACCGCCGCGAACGCCTCCGGGTCGAGGTCGTTCGGCGGGGTGTTGACCAGGTCGCGGGCGCGGTTCAGCTCCTCGGAGACGGCCGCCGCACGCTCGATCGCGGCCTTGTACGCCTTGTCGCGGGGCTTGCCGCCGAGCAGCGCGGCCTCCGCCAGCGGGGCCTTGCCGTTGCCCTTGGCGCCCTTGGCACCCTTGGTCTCCTTCGCGGACTCCTTGTACGCGTCGAAGGCGTACGCGCCGAGCAGCACGCCCTCGGCGACGGCGCCGGCGTCGGCGGCCTCGGCGAGCGGCAGGGCGAAGGCGGCCTTCTTGGCGCCGGCCAGGGCACGGGCGGCCGCGCCGGCGGCCCGCCGCAGCGCCTCCCCGTCGAAGCCGGCGTCCTTGTCGGGCTCGGCACCGAGGCCCACCGCCACGACGACGGGCGCCTTGAAGCCGGACGGCGCGGGCAGCTTCGTCACCTCGCCCTCGGCGCCCGAGGCACCGAGGGTCTCCAGGACGCCGGCGAGCCGGCCGTCGTACGCCTTGTCCACGGCCTCGGCGCCCGGTGCGACGGACGGGCCGTTCGAGCCCTTGGCGACACCGATCACGATCGCGTCGGCCCGGAGGCCGGGCGCCGCGGCGGTGGAGAGAGTGAGAGCAGTCACGGTGGTGAAATCTCGCTTCCGTATGAAGTCTGGTGTGGCCGAATGCGGGTGGGTCGACCGGGCCCGACATCCGACCCTAGATCCCTCCTGCGTTGCGGTCCTCGCCTGGGCAGGCGAACACTCGGCACGAGCCTACGCTCGACCCCGGCCGCGCTCCCTCCCGCGGGGCCGCGGTTTCCGCGCCGGACCGCGGATGGGAGATCATTGCGGGGGCACGCCGCCCACCCCAACCGCACTCTGGAGCACCCCCCGTGAGACGCCCGGTCCTGTCGACAGCCCTCCTCCTGCTGCTGCTCGCGGGGTGCACCTCGGCACCCGGCGACAGCGGTGCCGACAGCGCCGACGTTGCCGACAGCGCCGACGGCGGGGCCGGCGGGCGCTGGCGGCCCACGCCGGGCACCGCCTGGCAGTGGCAGCTCAGCGGCAAACTGGACACGTCCGTGGACGTACCGGTCTACGACATCGACGGCTTCGACCACGACAAGGCGACGGTCGCCGGTCTGCACGAGGACGGGCGCAAGGTCATCTGCTACGTCTCCACCGGCGCCTGGGAGGACTTCCGGCCCGACGCCGACGACTTCCCGGCCGAGGTGCTGGGCAAGGGCAACGGCTGGGAGGGCGAGCGGTGGCTGGACATCCGTGCCACGGACGTCCTGGAGCCGCTGATGGCCGAGCGCCTCGACATGTGCCGCGACAAGGGCTTCGACGCCGTCGAGCCGGACAACATGGACGGCTACAAGAACGACACCGGCTTCCCGCTCACCGCCGACGACCAGCTCCGCTACAACCGGTTGGTCGCGAAGCTCGCCCACGACCGCGGGATGGCCGTCGGCCTGAAGAACGACCTGGACCAGATACCGGAGCTGGTGGACGACTTCGACTTCGCCGTCAACGAGCAGTGCGCCCAGTACGGCGAGTGCGCCGACAACCGGCCGTTCGTCGACGCGGACAAGGCCGTCTTCCACGTCGAGTACGAACTGCCGACGGAACGCTTCTGCGCCGACTCCCGTGAGCTGCGGCTCAGTTCGATGCTGAAGAAGTACGAACTGGACGCGTGGCGCGAGGCCTGTTGAGCGGCGCCCCGGCGGCCCCCGGACGGCGGGCCCCGGGCGTCGCCGCTCGTCAGGCCAGAGCCAGGATCACCAGCGCGGTCGTGGCCGCCGTCTCCGCCACCCCGCCGAAGACGTCGCCCGTGACGCCGCCGAAGCGGCGGACACAGTGCCGCAGCAGCAGTTCGGCGAGGGCGACCGCGCCCACGACGGCGAGCGCCGTGCGCAGGGCGTCGTAGGGGCCCAGGCACGCACCCGCCACCGCCGCGGCCAGGACGACGACCGTCGCCGCCACGGCCGACGCCCGGCCGGCCGGGACGACCCCGGCGACCGCCGCGCCCAGTCCCTCCGGGCGGGCGGCGGGCACTCCGGCCCGGGCCGCCGTCGTCAGCGCCAGCCGGGCGGCGGTCGCCGACACCACGGCGGCGAGCGCGCCGCGCGTCCACGAAGCGTCGTAGGCCTGGGCGAGGGCGGCCACCTGGGCCAGGAGCGTGAACAGGAGGGCGAGCACGCCGAACGGCCCGATGTCCGACTGCTTCATGATCCGCAGGGCGTCCTCGGCGGGCTTGCCGCTGCCCAGTCCGTCGGCGGTGTCGGCGAGCCCGTCCAGGTGCAGTCCCCGCGTGAGTACGGCGGGTACGGCGGCGGTGGCGACCGCGGCGAGCAGGCCCCCGGCGCCCAGCGCGAGCAGCAGCAGCCCGGCGCACGCGGCGAGGACCCCCACGGTCAGCCCGGCCAGCGGCGCGCACAGCATGCCGCCGCGCGCGGCGGCCCGGTCCCAGCGGGTCACCTTGACCGGGAGCACGGTGAGGGTGCCGAAGGCGAAACGGAGGCCGTCGGGGGAGGGGGTCCTGAACACCGGCGCAGACTACCCGGCGGACGCCGGGGCGTTGACGGGCCCCGGGGATAAAGTGCGCATATGGGAGAGTGGTGGCAGCGCAACATCGTGGAACCGGGCAAGCTGCCGCTGCTCCTCGCGCTGACGGCGTTCGTGCTGACGTTCGTGGTCACCCGGGTCGTCACCCGTCTGATCCGGGCGGGGAAGGGGCCCTTCGGGAACGTCGAGGCGGGCGGGGTGCACATCCATCACGTGGTCCCCGGCGTGGTGCTCACCGTCATCGGCGGCTTCGCCGCGGTCGCGGGAGGCCGGCAGGGGTTCGGGCCGGCGCTCGCGGCGGTGGTCTTCGGCATCGGGGCGGGGCTCGTCCTCGACGAGTTCGCGCTGATCCTGCACCTCGACGACGTCTACTGGTCCGAGGCGGGGCGCCAGAGCGTGGAGGTCGTGGTGCTCACCGCGGCCCTGGTCGGGCTGGTTCTCGCCGGCTTCACGCCCTTCGGTGTGGACGGCGTGTCCCAGGGCGAGTCGCAGGACCGCATAAACGTCATCCTGACGGTCGCGGGCAACTTCCTTTTCTCCCTCCTCGCCCTGGCCAAGGGCAAGGCGCGGCTGGCGGTCTTCGGGGTGATCGTGCCCGTGATCGCCCTGATCGGAGCGGTCCGCCTGGCCCGGCCGGGCTCCCCGTGGGCCCGCCGCTTCTACGCCCACCGCCCGCGCGCCCGCGCGAAGGCCCGCCTGCGCGCCTACCGCCACGACCGCCGCTGGTCCGGCCCGCGCCGCATCGTCCAGGACTGGATCGGCGGTCGTCCGGATCCGCGGTGACGATGCCTGCGGCGCCTGTGCGGGGTGGGTGGGGGTGCGGGTGCCTGCGGCGCCTGTGCGGGTTCGGTGGGGGTGCGCGGTGCGCGGTGGGGTGCGTTGTGGGTCGGGGCCGCGTCGGGGGGTGTCCGTCCTCGGAACGGCGCGGAATCGGTCGGCCACAGAAGTGGACTCCGTTGACGCGCCAACCGCTGCGGGCGGACACCCCCCGACACGTCCCCTTCTCGCCGTACGCGGCTGCCGACCGTAGCCCCCCCAGCTGCGGGCAGTCGCCACGCCCCCCCCAGCTGCGGGCAGTCGTGCCGCTGGGGCGGCACGGGTGGGCGCAGCGGCACCCCGCTGCGCCGGGCTCGCGATCCGACCCCGCGCCCGCACACCCCCCGGGCACCGGTCAACGCCGGGCCCCGTGGCCCACCCCCGGGCAACCAAGAATCCCCGGTTCACCGAACCCCGTTCACCTGAACCGGGGTTCACTCGCTCCCGTCGGAGACCTCCGGCAGCTCCGCCGCCAGCGACGCCGCCGCCTGCACCAGGGGCAGGGCCAGCAGTCCGCCCACCCCCTCGCCCACCTTCACGCCCTGCGTCAGCAGCGGCTCCAGCGCCATCCGGTCCAGCGCCTTCGCCTGCCCCGGCTCCCCGCTGTCGTGCGCGGCCAGCCACCAGTCCGGCGCCCGGAAGGCGACCCGCTGCCCGACCAGCGCGCACGCGGCCGTCACGACGCCGTCCAGGATCACCGGCGTCTTGCGCACCGCGCTCTGCAGCAGGAAGCCCGTCATTGCGGTGAGGTCCGCGCCGCCGACCGTGGCGAGGAGCTGCAACTGGTCGCCGAGGACCGGCCGCGCGCGCCGCAACGCGTCGCGGATCGCCGCGCACTTGCGCATCCACGCCAGGTCGTCGATCGGCAGCCCGCCCCGGCCGGTGACGACCGACGCGTCCGTTCCGCACAGGGCCGCGACCAGGACGCCCGCCGCCGTGGTACCGCCCACGCTCAGGTCGCCGAGCACCACCAGGTCCGTGCCCGAGTCGGCCTCCTCGTCGGCCACCGCCATCCCGGCCCGGAAGGCGGCCTCCGCCTCCTCCGGCGTCAGCGCGTCCTCGACGTCGATGCGTCCGCCGCCGCGCCGCACCCGGTGCCCCGCCACCTCGGCCGGCAGGGACTCCGGGTCGCAGTCCAGGGCCATGTCGACGACGCGTACGGGCACGTCCAGGCGCCCGGCGAGCACCGACACCGGCCGGTTCCCCGCCAGCACCTCGCGCACCAGCTCGCCGGCGCCGCCCGCGGGCCGCGCCGAGACTCCCAGCTCGGCGACCTTGTGGTCACCGGCGAAGAGCACCACCCGGGGCCGTACGACGGGCCGTACCGGTACGGCGGACTGGGCCGCCGCCAGCCACTCGCCCAGGTCGTCCAGGCGGCCCAGGGTCCCGGGCGGGACGGCCTGACGCTCCCGGCGCGCCTCCGCGTCGCGGCGGACCCCGCCGTCGGGGCGCTCGATCAGGTCGGTGAAGTCGTCGAGATTCAGCGAGCTCATTCGCCGAACAGTACCGGCCCCGGCCGAACCCGAAGGAGGGCCCGTGAGCAGCGCGCCCGGGCTGCGTCGTTGCGCCCGGTACGGCGATCACCTACGTAACGTTTTGACTGGATTGTCGTAGGTCCCTCGTGTACGTCCCCTCGTACACCCTCGTCTCGTGTCGGGAGCCGCCCGTGTCCGGACCCTCCGCCCCCTCGGTGCCTCCCGTCCCGCCGTACGGGCCGTACCGCCAGGACTGCCCCTGGTGCGGCTCGCGGCGGCTGCGTGCGCGGCCGCGTGGTGACGGGCCGCGCCAGGGCGCGCCCCGCCGGTCGTCGATCGAACGGTGTGCGGACTGCCGGCACGTCTTCCGCAACCCGCCGCTCACGTCCGCCGCCCGGCACCCCGTGGTCCGGGCCGGTGTCCGGCTCAGGCACGGGCTGGCCGCCCGTGCGATGCTCCGCCGCTGTCCCGACCCCGAGAGCTGGCTGGACGTCGGCACCGGGGACGCCGACTTCCCGCTGGCCGCCCGGGCGCACTTCCCGTACACCTCCTTCGACGGCCTCGACCCCACCCACCGCGTGCTGCGGGCCCGCGCCGGGGAACGGGTGGAGGAGGCGTTCGTCGGGCGGCTGACGGATCATCACATCATCGCGCGGCTGCGGGAGCGCTACGACGTCGTCAGCCTCTTCGAATACCTGGAGCAGGTCGCGGACCCGCGCGCCGAACTGCGGGGCGCGCTGCGGGTGCTGCGGCCCGGCGGGTACCTGCTCATCGACGTGGCCGACCCGCGTCGCCTGTTCCCCGTCCATCCCGTCGGACTGAACGCCGAACTCGTGGCCCAGGGCTGCACCGTGCTCACCGGCACCCGCGCCCACCGCGTCGTCGCCCGCAAGGACGCCTCAGCCGCGTAGCACCAGCGCCTGGCCCGCCACCACGAGCAGCACCTGCTCGCACTCGGCGGCGAACGCCGCGTTCAGGCGGCCGAGTTCGTCGCGGTAGCGGCGGCCGGACGCGGTGGCCGGGACGATGCCCGAGCCGACCTCGTTCGACACCGCCACCAGCGTGCGCCGGGTGGTGCGGACCGCCTCCGTCAGCTCCCGCACCCGGTCCCTGAGCGCCCGTTCGCCGCCGTCCGCCCACTCCGCGTCGTCCCACGCCCCGACCGCGTCCATCGCGTCCGTCAGCCACAGGGACAGGCAGTCGATCAGGAGGGGCGGGCCCTCGTCCTTCAGGAGGGGGACCAGGTCGCAGGTCTCGGCGGTCCGCCAGGTGCCGGGGCGGCGTTCCCGGTGCGCACCGACCCGGGCCGCCCATTCGGTGTCGCCGCCGCGGGAGCCGCCGGTGGCGACGTAGAGGACGTCGGGGAAGGACTCCAGCCGGCGTTCCGCCTCCACCGACTTGCCCGACCGGGCGCCGCCCAGCACGAGGGTGCGCCGGGGTACGTCGGGCACGTCCTCGTACGAGCCCACCGCCAGCGTCGTCCCGTCCGGCACCGCCCGCGCCCCGGCCGCCGCGAGCCGCCGCGCCAGCTCCCGGCCGGGCGGCACGTCGTGGTCCAGGTGGACGGCGACGACGTCCGTCGTCGGTCCCGCCGCGCCCACCGCCCGCAGCCTCGCCAGCGCGTCCGGCCGCCCCACGACGTCCGCGAGGACCAGGTCGTAGGGCTCCGCGGGCGCTTCCAGACCGGCCGGGGCGCCGCCCGGCGGCACGTACAGCAGCCGCCCGCCGTCCGGGCCCGTCACCGCGTACCCGGTGCCCGGCGCGTCCAGCGCCACCGCGCGCACCCGGTGCCCGGTCAGCAGCGCCAGTTCCCGCCCGTCCGGCACCCGGCCCGGCTGCGGCAGCCCGGCCGGCACCTCCACGGCGGGACCGTCGTGCGGGTGCGAGAGCAGCACCTGCCGCACCCCGGCCAGGGAGTGCCCGGCCCGGGCGGCGGCGAACGCCGCGCCCGGCGTCAGGTCGAGCAGCAGCGCCCCGTCCACCAGCAGCGCGGTCGCCGCGCGCGTGTCCTCGCCCTGAGCCGCGGCACAGGCCGCGCAGGGACAGTCGGGGCGGGGCAGTCCCGCGGGGGCACCGGTGCCGAGCAGAGTCACGTCCACGCACCGATTTTCACCGGTCGCCCGGCGACGTGCGCGCCCGAGCCCCCACACGAGCGCACCCCGCGCGTCCGGGGACCTTCTACGGCGGGCCCGCTTCAGCGCATAGGCTGCGGGCGGGGGCCGGACCAGGAATCCGGCTTCCGCTCTGCATGTGCTCACATCTGGGAGGCGTACATGGCGGCATGGACGTGGCGGTTCGAGACGGCCGGCGGGACGGAGGTCCAGCCCGCGGTGCAGCCCGAGGAGTTCACCACGCAGGGGGACGCCGAGTCCTGGATCGGGGAGCACTGGAAGGACCTCCGGGCGGGCGGCGCCGACCAGGTGCGGCTCTTCGAGGACACCACGGAGATCTACGGCCCGATGAGCCTGCACGCCGAGGAGGCGGAGGCCGAGGCCGAGGCCTGACGCGGGGGCCGGGCGGGCGGGGGCGGTCGGTTCCCCGTCACTGCTCGCCCAGCGTCACCTCGGCGGTGTGCTCGGCGCCGTTGCGGGTGTAGGTCACCTTCGTCCGGTCGCCCGGCCGCATCGACGCCAGGGCCTCGGACAGTGAGGTGACGGTGGTGATGTCGGTGTCCCCGAGCCTCACCACGATGTCCCCGGCGCGCAGTCCCGCGTCGGCGGCGGGCCCGCCCTTGCGCACCTCGACGACGGCCACACCGGCCGGCCGGTACGTCTCGTCGACGACCGTCCGGGCGGTGATGCCCAGCGCGGCCCGGCCCGAGTCGGTGACCTTGCCGTCCCTGACGATCTGACCGGCCACCGTCGTCACCATCGACGCCGGGATCGCGAACCCGATGCCGGGCGCCGCGCTGTCGCCGAGGCCCGGGTCGGTCGCCGCCAGCGTCGGGATGCCGATCACCTGCCCGTCCAGGTTCACCAGGGCGCCCCCGCTGTTGCCGGGGTTGATGGCCGCCGACGTCTGCACCATGTTGGCGATGGTCGCGCCCGTGCCGCCCCCGCTGCTGCCCTCCGTGACGGTCCGCCCCGTCGCCGACACGATGCCCTGCGTCACGCTGGAGGACAGGCCGAGCGGCGACCCCATCGCCAGCACGATCTGGCCGACCTCGACCTTCGCGGAATCCCCGAAGCGGGCCGCCTTCGTCCCGTCGGGCACCCGGTCCAGCTTGATCACGGCCAGGTCCTGCTCCGGGTAGGAGGAGACGAGCTTCGCACCCAGGACGCCCTCGTTGCGGGCCGTCGTCACGCGGAAGGACTTGCTCTTCCCGACGACGTGCGCGTTGGTCACGACATGGCCCTGGTCGTCGTACACGACCCCCGACCCCAGCGAGTCGCCCGCCTGGATCTGGACCACCGACGGCAGGACGTCCTTGATCACCCGTTCGTAGTCGGCCTGCAGATCGCCGGCCGCGCGCGGCGCCGCGGCCTGCGCGGTGTCGCCCTCCCGCGCGCTCCCCGAGGCCCGGCCGGTCCCCGAACCGGCGTCGGAACAGCCGCCGAGCAGCAGCAGGGAGCAGGTCAGGACGGCGAGCGGAGCGAGCAGCCGGGGCAGACGGGCGCGGGAAGTGTCCATGCCCCGAGTCTCACCGCGCCCCGGGCAACCGGCCCCTCGTGAACACCCGGACGGGCGAGGCCCGCACGGCGCCCGTCAGCCGCGCACCCCGCACAGGTGGAGCAGCGCCGCCACCGAGCGGTACGGGTCGGTCCGGCCGGCCCGTTCCTCGGCGGCCAGCAGGGTCTCGAGGTCGTCGGGCGGCGTGGTGCCGTCGGGGGCCGTGTCCGTGAAGACCCGCACGCCGTACCAGGTGTGCAGCGGGGCGCCGATGCCCGCGAGCTTCGCCGTCAGCGTCGACAGCCGGTCCGCGCGGACGTCGAGGCCCAGGCGGTTGCGGTAGTCGGTGGTGTCGAAGGCGGCCAGCGCGCCCGCCCAGTCGCCGTGCAGAGCGGGGCGCAGCGCGAGCGCGTCGCCGTTGCGCACCACCAGCGACAGCAGGCCGCCGGGCGCCAGCATCCGCGCCAGCCCCGCGAGCAGCGGGTCGGGCTCCTCGACGTACATCAGCACCCCGTGGCACAGCACCACGTCGAAGCTGCCCGGCAGGAAGTGCACGCCGGTGTCCCGGCCGTCGCCCTCCACGATCCGCATCCGCTCCCGGATGCCCTCCGGCTGGCCGGCCAGCGCCTCACGCGCGACCGCGATCACCGCGGGGTCCCGCTCCACGCCGGTCACCTGGTGCCCGGCCCGGGCCAGCCGCAGCGCCTGGGTGCCCTGGCCCATCCCGACGTCGAGCACGCGCAGCCGCCTGCCCACGGCGAAGCGCCCGGCTATCTGCTCGTCCAACTGCCGGGCCACCAGCTCCTGCCGTACGACGTTGCGAAGCCCGGACAGTGCTGCCGTCCGGGCCTCGGCCGCGTCCCCGGTGAACGGCGTCGTGCTCAGGGCCGCTCCCCGCGCTTGACCTGGGGCTTCGGCAGCCGGAGGCGGCGCATCTGCAGCGAACGCATCAGCGCGTAGGCGACCGCGCCGCGCCTGCGCTCGTCCGGGAAGCGCTCGGCGAGCCGCTTCCTGAGCCGGAAGCCGGTGACGATCGAGTCCAGCACGATCAGCACGATCACGACCAGCCACAGCAGCAGTGCGATGTTCTGCAGCGAGGCCACCCGGATCATGCTCAGCACGAGGATGACCACGGCCATCGGCAGGAAGTACTCCGCGATGTTGAACCGCGAGTCGATGAAGTCGCGCGCGAACCTGCGGACCGGGCCCTTGTCGCGGGCCGGCAGGTACCGCTCGTCGCCCTTCGCCAGCGCCTCGCGCTGCCGCGCCATCGCGATCCGCCGCTCCTCGCGCTGCCGCTTGGCGGCGTCCTTGCGCGTCATCGGCGTATGGGCGACGCTGCGGCGCTGGGACTGGGCCACACTGCGCTTCGGTGTGGGCCTGCCCTTGGGGGCCTGCGGGTCACGGGGCTGCTTGGAGTCGGTCACCTGCGCACTGACGGCGCTCTGGGCCTTCTCATCCTTGGCACGGCTACGGAACACAAAACCCAAGGGTACGGGGTACCGGGGTGTGGACCCCAGCCCGGTGGGGAACGATCCGGCAACGCCGGACGTCTGTAAGGGGACAGAGCGGAAGTACGGAGCGGTCGGTGGGCAGGGGCCCGGACACCGGTAATTTCCGGACAACCCCGGGAAGCACCTACTCCCTGCGCCGGACGGGGAACGCGCACAGTCGTCCTTGGGGATGAGCGCATCCGTCCCCGAACAGTGCGGTAATGGAGGTAGGGCCCGTACTGTGGGTTCTGTTGCAGTCGCTGGAGCTGGAGTCGGTCAGAAGGGGGCGCGCGAAGCCCATGAGCGGTGTCATGAAGCGTATGGGGATGATCTTCCGCGCGAAGGCCAACAAGGCCCTTGACCGGGCCGAGGACCCGCGCGAGACCCTCGATTACTCGTACCAGAAACAGCTGGAGCTGCTCCAGAAGGTGCGCCGCGGCGTCGCCGACGTGGCCACCAGCCGCAAGCGCCTGGAGCTCCAGCTCAACCAGCTCCAGTCCCAGTCCGGCAAGCTGGAGGACCAGGGCCGCAAGGCGCTCGCGCTGGGCCGCGAGGACCTGGCCCGCGAGGCGCTCTCCCGGCGCGCCGCGCTCCAGCAGCAGGTCACCGACCTGGAGACCCAGCACTCCACGCTGCAGGGCGAGGAGGAGAAGCTCACCCTCGCGGCCCAACGCCTCCAGGCCAAGGTGGACGCCTTCCGCACCAAGAAGGAGACCATCAAGGCCACCTACACGGCGGCCCAGGCGCAGACCCGCATCGGCGAGGCGTTCTCCGGCATCTCCGAGGAGATGGGCGACGTCGGCCTGGCCATCCAGCGGGCCGAGGACAAGACCGCCCAGCTCCAGGCCCGGGCCGGCGCCATCGACGAACTGCTCGCCTCCGGCGCCCTCGACGACCAGTCCGGCATGCACAAGGACGACATCCAGGCCGAGCTGGACCGCCTCTCCGGTGGTACGGATGTAGAGCTGGAACTGCAGCGCATGAAGGCCGAGCTGGCCGGGGGCAGCAGCTCCGACCGCCAGGCCATCGAGGGCGGCCAGGGGCAGGGCCAGACCTCCTCGCAGTCCCAGCAGCAGCCGCAGGACACCCCGCGCTTCGACAAGCAGTAGCCCACGCCTAGGAGGGCCGACATGATCGTACGGATCATGGGGGAGGGACAGCTGAGACTGGCCGACGGCCGGCTCACGCAGCTCAACGAGCTGGACGACGAACTCCTGGCCGAGATGGAGAACGGCGACGGCCCGGGCTTCCGCGCGACCCTCCAGGCCCTCCTGGCCAAGGTCCGCGAACTGGGCGAGCCGCTCCCCGAAGACTCCCTGGAGCCCTCGGACCTCATCCTCCCGTCCCCGGACGCGACCCTGGAGGAGGTACGGGAGCTGCTGAGCGACGACGGCCTGATCCCGGACGGCGCGTGACCCGGGCCGGCCCACCCGGCCCCTCCGGCGCTTGAGGACGAGGCCCGTTGAGGGCCGCAGTGGGGGCTGCCGGAGGCGCAGCCCCCGGGCAGGGCGTTTGCCGTACGAGGGGCCCTCGTACGGCACCCCACTCCGGCTACCGTAAAAAACCGTGAGCACCCTCGCGAGAGCCCGCTGCACCATCGGCGCCCACCCCTCCGCCCTGGACACCGCCCTCGCCGCGGCCGTCCTGATCTGCATGGTCGCGGGCTCCTTCGTGGACCCGCACGGCCCCGAGGGCGTGAGCTGGGGCCTGCGCACCCCCGACGCGCTCAGTCTCGCCCTCATGACCGCCGGCGCCGCCGCGCTCGCCTTCCGCCGCCGGGAGCCGATGACCGTCCTCGTCGTCACCGGCTGCGTCTCCGTCGTCGAGAGCGTCACCGGCGACCCGCGCGCCCCGGTCGTCATGTCCGCCGTCGTCGCCCTCTACACCGTCGCCGCCTCCACCGACCGCCCCACCACCTGGCGGGTCGGCCTGCTCACCATGACCGTGCTCACCGGCGCCGCCATGCTGGCCGGGCCGCTGCCCTGGTACGCGCAGGAGAACCTCGCCGTCTTCGCCTGGACCGGCATCGGCGCCACCGCCGGGGACGCCGTCCGCAGCCGCCGGGCCTTCGTGCAGGCCATCCGGGACCGGGCGGAGAAGGCCGAACGCACCCGCGAGGAGGAGGCGCGCCGCCGCGTCGCCGAGGAGCGGCTGCGCATCGCCCGCGACCTGCACGACGTCGTCGCCCACCACATCGCCCTGGTCAACGTGCAGGCCGGGGTCGCCTCGCACGTCATGGACCGGCGGCCCGACCAGGCCAAGGAGGCGCTCGCCCACGTACGCGAGGCCAGCCGGAGCGCGCTGGACGAGCTGCGGGCCACCGTCGGGCTGCTGCGCCAGTCCGGCGACCCCGAGGCACCGACCGAGCCCGCCCCGGGCCTCGCCCGCCTCGACGAACTCGTCGGCACCTTCCACCACGCCGGACTGCGGGTCGAGGTCGCCCGCACCGACCACGGCACGGAGCTGCCCGCCGCCGTCGACCTGGCCGCGTACCGCATCATCCAGGAGGCGCTGACCAATGTGCAGAAGCACGCGGGGCGGCAGGCGAAGGCCGAGGTCAGCGTCGTACGGGTCGGGCCGAACATCGAGGTGACCGTGCTCGACGACGGCACCGGCGACGGCGAGGCCCCCGACCCCGCCGTCGGGGGCGGCGGGCACGGTCTGCTCGGCATGCGCGAACGCGTCACCGCGGTGCGCGGCACTCTCACCACCGGTCCCCGCTACGGGGGCGGTTTCCGCGTGCATGCGATCCTTCCGGTCAGGAACCGCACCGACGCCACCAAGGGGCCCGTATGACGATCCGTGTCCTGCTCGCCGACGACCAGGCGCTGCTGCGCAGTGCCTTCAGGGTGCTGGTCGACTCGGAGCCCGACATGGAGGTGGTGGGGGAGGCGTCCGACGGCGCGGAGGCGGCCCGGCTGGCCGCCGAACACCGGCCCGACGTGGTGCTGATGGACATCCGGATGCCCGGCACGGACGGGCTCGCCGCCACCCGCATGATCAGCACCGACCCGTCCCTCGCCCACGTCCGCGTGGTCATACTGACCACCTTCGAGGTCGACGACTACGTGGTGCAGTCGCTGCGGGCCGGGGCCTCCGGCTTCCTCGGCAAGGGCTCGGAGCCCGACGAGCTGCTCAGCGCGATCCGCGTCGCGGCCGGCGGCGAGGCGCTGCTGTCGCCGGCCGCCACCAAGGGGCTGATCGCCCGCTTCCTCGCCCAGCAGGACACCGCCGGCGAGGACCGCGACCCGGCGCGCGCCGAGCGTCTGGAGTCGCTGACCGTGCGGGAGCGCGAGGTGCTGGTCCAGGTCGCCGGCGGGCATTCCAACGACGAGATCGCCGAGCGCCTCCAGGTCAGCCCGCTCACCGTGAAGACGCACGTCAACCGGGCCATGGCCAAGCTGGGCGCCCGCGACCGCGCCCAACTGGTCGTCACCGCCTACGAATCCGGGCTGGTACGTCCAAGGGTGGAGTGAGCGCGGCCCGCGTGTACTGCGGAGGGAGTAGGCGCGGGATAAGGAAATGGACCTGGGGCCTAGGGATGCGGGGTCCGCCATGGCCCAGGGTGGTGGGGTGGGCGCTCACGTGTGCCGCCCGCGCCCGGCGCTGCCATGTGCCCCGTCCCTGCTCGGCCACAGAAGAGAGACCCTGACCCATGTCCTGGCTGTCGAGATTCAGCCTCGCGCAACGGGCCCTGATAGGGCTGATGTCGATCGTCGCGCTCGTCTTCGGGGCGATCGCGATACCCCAGCTCAAGCAGCAGCTGCTGCCCACCATCGAACTGCCCATGGTGTCGGTCCTGGCCCCGTACCAGGGTGCCTCGCCCGACGTGGTCGAGAAGCAGGTCGTCGAGCCGATCGAGGACAACCTCGAGGCCGTCGACGGGATCTCGGGCGTCACCTCCACGGCCAGTGAGGGCAACGCCGTCATCATGGCGTCCTTCGACTACGGCCCGAACACCCAGCAGCTCGTCGCCGACGTCCAGCAGGCCGTGAACCGGGCCCGCGCCCAGCTCCCGGACGGCGTGGACCCGCAGGTCATCTCCGGTTCGACGGACGACATCCCGACCGTCGTCCTCGCCGTCACCTCGGACAAGGACCAGCAGGCGCTGGCCGACCAGCTCGACAAGACGGTCGTCTCGGAGCTGAAGAACATCGACGGCGTCGCCCAGGTCATGGTCGACGGCGTGCGCGACGTCCAGGTCACCGTCACGCCCGACCCGGCGAAGCTGGCCGCGGCCAAGGTGAGCCCGCAGGCGCTGGCCCAGTCCCTCCAGGCGGGCGGCGCGACCGTCCCGGCCGGTTCCTTCGACGAGGCGGGCGCCAACCGCACCGTCCAGGTCGGCGGCGGCTACACCTCGGTGAAGCAGATCCAGGACCTCATGGTCACCGGCGAGGGCGTCGACAAGCCGGTGCGCCTCGGCGACGTCGCCACCGTCAAGGAGGAGGAGGCCAAGGCCGACTCCCTCACCCGCACCAACGGCAAGCCGTCCCTCGCGGTCGTCGTGACCATGGACCACGACGGCAGCGCGGTCTCCATCTCGAACGCCGTCGAGGACAAGCTGCCCGGCCTGCGCGAGCAGCTCGGCTCCGGCGCGACCCTCACGGTCGTCAGCGACCAGGGCCCGGCCGTCTCCAAGGCCATCTCCGGCCTGACCACGGAGGGCGGGCTCGGGCTGCTCTTCGCCGTCCTGGTCATCCTGGTCTTCCTGGCGTCGATCCGCTCCACCCTGGTCACCGCGGTCTCCATCCCGCTGTCGGTGGTGCTGGCGCTGATCGTCCTGTGGACGCGCGACCTGTCGCTCAACATGCTGACGCTGGGTGCGCTGACCATCGCGATCGGCCGCGTCGTCGACGACTCGATCGTGGTCCTGGAGAACATCAAGCGCCACCTCGGCTACGGCGAGGAGCGCAAGGACGCCATCCTGGGCGCCGTCCGCGAGGTCGCCGGGGCGGTCACCTCGTCCACGCTCACCACGGTCGCCGTGTTCCTGCCGATCGGGCTGGTCGGCGGCATGGTCGGCGAGCTGTTCGGCTCCTTCAGCCTCACCGTCACCGCGGCGCTGCTGGCGTCCCTGCTGGTGTCGCTGACGGTCGTGCCGGTCCTGTCGTACTGGTTCCTGCGGCCCCCGAAGGGCACCCCGGAGGACGCGGCCGAGGCCCGTCGTCTCGCCGAGGAGAAGGAGGCCAGGAGTCGCCTGCAGCGCTTCTACGTCCCCGTCCTGCGCTTCGCCACCCGCCGCCGCCTGGTCAGTGTGGCCATCGCGGTCGTCGTGCTGGTCGGCACCTTCGGCATGGCGCCGCTGCTGAAGACCAACTTCTTCGACCAGGGCGAGCAGAAGGTCCTCAGCATCCAGCAGGAGCTGAAGCCCGGCACCAGCCTCGCTTCGACCGACGAGCAGGCCAAGAAGGTCGAGAAGCTGCTCGGCGACACCAAGGGCGTCAAGGACTACCAGGTCACCATCGGCTCGTCCGGCTTCATGGCCGCCTTCGGCGGCGGCACGGACACCAACCAGGCCTCCTACCAGGTCATGCTGGAGGACTCGGCCTCGTACACGGACGTCCAGGACCACATCGAGGACGGGCTGGCCGAGCTCGACGGCATCGGCACCACCACGGTCGCCGGCGGCGACGGCTTCGGCAGCCAGGACCTCAGCGTCGTCGTGAAGGCGGCCGACGCGCAGGTGCTCCGCGAGGCCTCCGAGCAGGTCCGCAAGGCGGTCGCCGGCCTCGACGACGTCACCGACGTCACCAGCGACCTGGCGCAGAGCGTGCCGCGCATCTCGGTCAAGGCCAACGCGAAGGCCGCGGAGGCCGGTTTCACCGACCAGACCCTCGGCGCGGCCGTCGCCCAGGCGGTGCGCGGCACCCCGGCGGCCAAGGCGACGCTGGACGACACCGAGCGCGACGTCGTCATCAAGTCGGCGCAGCCCGCCACCACGATGGCCGAGCTGAAGGCCCTGAACCTGGGCGCGGCGAAGCTGGGCGACATCGCCACCGTGCAGATGGTGGACGGCCCGGTCTCGATGACCCGCATCGACGGCCAGCGCTCGGCGACCATCACCGCCAAGCCGACCGGCGACAACACCGGCGCGGTCAGCGCGGACCTCCAGTCGAAGATCAACGGACTGGACCTGCCGGCCGGCGCCACGGCCGAGATCGGCGGCGTCACGGCGGACCAGGACGAGGCCTTCGTCAACCTGGGCCTGGCCATGCTCGCGGCCATCGCCATCGTGTTCATGCTGCTGGTCGGCACCTTCCGGTCGCTGGCCCAGCCGCTGATCCTGCTGGTGTCCATCCCGTTCGCGGCGACCGGTGCGATCGGCCTGCTGATCGCCACGGGCACCCCGATGGGCGTCCCGGCGATGATCGGCATGCTGATGCTGATCGGCATCGTGGTCACCAACGCCATCGTGCTGATCGACCTGATCAACCAGTACCGCAAGCAGGGCTACGGCGTCGTCGAAGCCGTCGTCGAGGGCGGCCGCCACCGGCTGCGTCCCATCCTCATGACGGCCCTGGCGACGATCTTCGCCCTCCTCCCGATGGCGCTGGGCGTCACCGGCGAGGGCGGCTTCATCGCCCAGCCGCTCGCGGTGGTCGTCATCGGCGGCCTGATCACGTCGACCCTGCTGACCCTGCTCCTGGTCCCGACCCTCTACGCGATGCTGGAGCTCCGCAAGGAGCGGCGCGCGAAGAAGCGGGCGGCGAAGAAGGGCGGCGGGGCGGCGCCGCAGGCAAAGGCGTCGGACGAGCCGGAGCCGGCGAAGGTCTGAGGCACCCGGGAACGGCTGGGGCCCTGCCCGACACCGATGGTGGTCGGGCAGGGCCCCAGCCGTGCGAGCCGCCGCGGGTCGGGGGAACCCCGTCGGCGCCCCTACGGCAGCGCCAGCATCCGTTCCAGGGCCAGCTTCGCGAAGGCCTCCGTCTCCTTGTCGACCTCGATGCGGTTGACCAGGGTGCCCTCGGCCAGCGACTCCAGGGCCCAGACCAGGTGCGGGAGGTCGATGCGGTTCATGGTCGAGCAGAAGCAGACCGTCTTGTCGAGGAAGACGATCTCCTTGTCCTCGGAGGCGAAACGGTTCGCCAGGCGGCGGACGAGATTCAGTTCGGTGCCGATGGCCCACTTGGAACCGGCCGGGGCCGCCTCCAGGGCCTTGATGATGTACTCGGTCGAGCCGACGTAGTCCGCCGCCGCCACGACCTCGTGCTTGCACTCGGGGTGCACCAGGACGTTCACGCCCGGTATGCGCTCGCGCACGTCGTTGACCGAGTCGAGGCTGAAGCGGCCGTGCACCGAGCAGTGGCCCCGCCACAGGATCATCTTCGCGGCGCGCAGCTCCTCCGTGGTCAGCCCGCCGTTCGGCCGGTGCGGGTTGTAGACGACGCAGTCCTCCAGCGACATGCCCAGGTCCCGCACCGCGGTGTTGCGGCCCAGGTGCTGGTCGGGCAGGAAGAGGACCTTCTCCCCCTGCTCGAACGCCCAGTTCAGGGCGCGCTCGGCGTTGGAGGAGGTGCAGATGGTGCCGCCGTGCTTGCCGGTGAACGCCTTGATGTCCGCGGAGGAGTTCATGTACGACACGGGCACGACCTGCTCGGCGATCCCGGCCTCGGTCAGCACGTCCCAGCACTCGGCGACCTGTTCGGCGGTGGCCATGTCCGCCATGGAGCAGCCTGCCGCCAGGTCGGGCAGGACCACCTTCTGGTCGTCCGAGGTCAGGATGTCGGCCGACTCCGCCATGAAGTGCACACCGCAGAAGACGATGTACTCGGCCTCGGGGCGCGCCGCCGCGTCCCGGGCCAGCTTGAAGGAGTCGCCCGTGACGTCGGCGAACTGGATGACCTCGTCGCGCTGGTAGTGGTGACCGAGGACGAAGACCTTGTCGCCGAGCTTCTCCTTGGCCGCACGGGCGCGTGCGACCAGGTCCGGGTCCGAGGGCGAGGGAAGGTCGCCGGGGCACTCCACGCCCCGCTCGCTCCTCGGGTCGGCCTCGCGGCCGAGCAGCAGCAGGGCGAGGGGCGTCGGCTGAACGTCGAGCTCCTGGGGCTGGGCGGTGGTCACGACACGCACCCTTTCTACTTTTCGGTCGACCCTTTTCGTCGAACTGACGCTATATATCATAGCCGGTTCACGTCACTTTGACGATGCCGATAGTGTCGGTGTGACGTGAATCCCGGCGCCCCGGGCCGCCCGTCCGGGGGCCGTCGTCCACCGCCGCCGTCCCCGGCCCCTGACCGCAGGCGGTCGCGTGTGCGAGCATGAGGGGGACACCGAGGCAAAGACTCGGTCCCGCCCGGAATGAATCCGCGGCTCCGTCGGTTGACACCGTCGGCAAGCAGTCTCCGTACAACCCGGGAGAGATGTAGATGTCCGTATCGGACGAGACCACCACCGTCACCGACGGCATCATCCTGACCGACGCCGCCGCGGCCAAGGTCAAGGCCCTGCTCGACCAGGAAGGCCGCGACGACCTGGCCCTGCGCGTCGCCGTCCAGCCCGGCGGCTGCTCCGGCCTGCGTTACCAGCTCTTCTTCGACGAGCGCTCGCTCGACGGTGACGTGGTGAAGGACTTCGGCGGCGTCAAGGTCACCACCGACCGCATGAGCGCCCCCTACCTCGGCGGCGCCACCATCGACTTCGTGGACACGATCGAGAAGCAGGGCTTCACGATCGACAACCCGAACGCGACGGGTTCCTGCGCCTGCGGCGACTCCTTCAGCTGAGGAGCAGCGCGCCGCGCGGCGCCGAGCGCGAGAAGGGCGGTGGCCCGGGGACGAACCCCGGGCCACCGCCCTTCCGCCGCTTCTGGGCCCGTCGCCGGCGTCACCGGGCCCCGGACGGAGCCGGCAGCCGTGCGCCCGGCTTGTGCAGCGGGACGCTCTCGCCGTGGGAATCCACGACCGTCCGGTCCCCCAGCGGCTTGTCGAGCCGCACCGTCCGCTCGTACTCCTTGGCGATGAGGATGCACACCTTGTCCGGATGCGGGGTCTCGGTCACCTCGACGGTCACCTTCCCGCCGCTCTCCCGTGCCTTCGCGTCGTAGTCGGAGCACACCCCGCCCGTGAAGTGCACGGTCAGCTCGTCGCCCTCGGCCGTGTAGCCGCTCACCCGCACGTCCCGCGGCTTCCCGGGCTTCGCGTCCGGCTCGCCGGAGGGAGCGGGGGAGGCGGGCGGGGCCGTCGTCAGGAACGCGGGGTCGACCGCCGGGTACGTGACCGTCACCGCGTCGTCCGTGCCCGGCGTCCGCACCTCGAACAGCCAGGACGGCACCAGCGTCTGCCGTCCCCGCACCGGATGCGCGGCCAGCCCGAACACGGCGTCCTCCACCGTGGCGGTCCGCTTCCCTCGGGTCCCGGGTGAGTCCGGCGCACCGGTCGGCAGCGCGCAGGGCATGTCCGCCCCGTCCTGATGCGGTACGGGGCGGGCACAGCCGCCGATGCCCCCGGCGCGCCCGGTCCCGGCTCCCGCCCCCGGCGCGTTCAGCCGCGCCAGCGTCTCCTCGGCGCCCAGGACCGGATACGTGTCTCCCTTGACCGGCGCCTTCACCCGGCCGCTGCCGCCGACCACCTCGCCCCACGCGTCGACCACGATCCCTGTCGTCCAGCCGTACGTGGGCAGCCCGCCCACCTCCGGTGCCGCGTTCACGGCCCGGCGGGCGCCCATGACCTGGCTCGCGTCCAGCTTGGCGTCGTCCTGGCCCAGCGCCTTCAGCACCGGCGCCGCCGCCTTCTTCGCGGCCGCCTCGCCCACCGGTGTCCCGTCGGCCGACGGCGCCTTGCACTCGGCGCCCTTCCCGCAGTCGTCCGTGCGGGGCGCGTAGCGGTGGAAGGTCCACGTGCCCGGCGCCTGCCGGTCCACCGTGAGCAGTGGCCCGGAACCGTCCTTCGCGTTGCCGACCCTCCACGCCCCGCCCTGGACCCGGGGTGCGCCCTCCAGCCCCAGCGCCCGGGCCAGCCGCGCCACCTCGGCCTCGGTGACGCCGCCCTCGGCCCGGTACACGGGCGCCGAGCCGGGACCCTCGGGGAGCGGCCCGTCGGCGCGGTAGGTGACGCCGTACGGGTCGGGCTCGCCGGGCGCGATGCCGGGCGGGCCGCCCTCGCCGGACGTCCCGGCGTGGTCGTCGAGGGTGAGGGGCGGGGGAGTGCCGTCGCCGGAGGGGCCGGATGCGCCGGATGCCGTACCGCCGTCCGTGTCGTCCCCGGCGGCGGACGTGGCCAGGTAGGCGCCGCCGCCCCCCATGACCAGCACGGCGGCGGCCACCGACGCGACCGCGACCGCCCGGGGCCGCCGCCGCGCGGGACGCCCGGTGCCGGCCTCGTCGGCGGCGTCGACGTCGTCGTTGTCGGGTCGCTGGGTGTTCACCGCATCGCTCCTTCGACTGTTCCTGGGGACAGCGGTGGGACGCGGTGGGCCGGGATCCGGTTCCCGGTGACGGCGCCAGTCGCCCGAACGGCCCCGGGAACCGCCCCGAACGGCTTCCGAGTGGCCCTGCGGCGAGGCGCTCAGTCGCCGTAGTCCGACATCGCCTCCAGCAGCCGGGCCGACGCCGGCGGCACCCGGACGCCGTGGATGAGGGTGAGCGGCACCGGCCGGGCGGCGGCGTCGGCGGGGGCCGACCAACGCCGGGTCATCCGGGCGCAGTCGCCGCGCAGCGACTCCAGGTCGCCGTCCAGGTCGGCCGGGGCGGGGTCGGCGGTCCTCAGGTTCGTCATAACAGAACCGTAGGCACGTCCCGTCGTGCGAAGAAAGTCGTACTACCGGGTAGTTTCACCTGCTTCAGCCTGGCGGTCACGCCGGGTAGCGTGAACCGTCAACCCGCCTCCCCTCAGGAGAGAGTCCACGCCGTGCGCATCGCAGTCACCGGCTCCATCGCCACCGACCACCTCATGACCTTCCCCGGCCGCTTCTCCGACCAGCTCGTCGCGGACCAACTGCACACGGTCTCGCTCTCCTTCCTGGTCGACCAGCTCGACGTGCGCCGGGGCGGGGTCGCCGCGAACATCGCCTTCGGCATGGGTCAGCTCGGCACCCGGCCGATCCTCGTCGGCGCGGCCGGCGCGGACTTCGACGAGTACCGGGCCTGGCTGGACCGGCACGGCGTCGACACCGACTCGGTCCGCATCTCCGAGACCCTGCACACCGCCCGCTTCGTCTGCACCACCGACGCCGACCACAACCAGATCGGCTCCTTCTACACGGGAGCGATGAGCGAGGCCCGCCTCATCGAGCTGAAGACCGTCGCCGACCGCGTGGGCGGCCTCGACCTGGTCTCCATCGGCGCCGACGACCCGGAGGCGATGCTCCGGCACACCGAGGAGTGCCGGACCCGGTCCATCCCCTTCGCCGCCGACTTCTCCCAGCAGATCGCCCGGATGAACGGCGACGAGATCCGGATACTGCTGGACGGGGCGACCTACCTCTTCTCCAACGAGTACGAGAAGGGGCTCATCGAGACCAAGACCGGCTGGACGGACGAGGAGATCCTCGGCCGCGTCGGCCACCGCGTCACCACCCTCGGCGCGCGGGGCGTGCGCATCGAGCGGGCCGGCGAGGAGACCATCGAGGTCGGCGTCCCCGACGAGGAGCGCAAGGCCGACCCCACGGGCGTCGGCGACGCCTTCCGCGCGGGCTTCCTGTCCGGGCTGGCCTGGGGCGTGCCGCTGGAGCGGGCGGCGCAGGTCGGCTGCATGCTGGCGACGCTCGTCATCGAGACGGTGGGCACGCAGGAGTACCAGCTGCGGCGCGGGCACTTCATGGAGCGGTTCACGAAGGCGTACGGGGAAGAGGCCGCGGAGGAGGTCCAGGAGCACCTGGGCTGAAGCGGGGAGACTGTTCCGGCGCCTCGCGAGGAGCGTCGCCGGGTGCGGGTGCGGGTGCGGGTGCGGGTGCGGGTGCCGGTGCCGGTGCGGGGGCGGCTGCGGGGCCGGTCGGCCCGCGGCCGAGCCGCAGGCCCGCACAGCCCCGCACCCCTGCCCGGCGTCAGCCGGTCCGGCGGACCAGGTAGGCCGTTCCCCTCTCCGCCGGCTCCTCGCCCACGTACTCCTGCCCCCGCATCTCGCACCACGCCGGGATGTCGAGGCGGGCCGCCTCGTCGTCCGAGAGGACGCGCACGGTGCCGCCGACGGGGACGTCGTCGATGACCTTGGCCAGTTCGATCACCGGAATGGGGCAGCGCCGGCCCAGCGCGTCCACGACGAGGTCGGGGCCGGCCGCGCGGACGGTCCCCGTCGCGACCGGCGCCCCGAGCCTCTCGCGCACCGCGGCCACCGTGCCCGGCAGCACCTCGAGGAACCGTTCGACGGCCTCGGCCGGGGTCCCCGGCGGCAGCGACACCCGGACGTTGCCCTCGGTGAGGACCCCCATCGCCTTCAGGACGTGGCTCGGCGTCAGGGTGCTGCTCGTGCAGGACGATCCGGACGACACGGAGAAACCGGCACGGTCCAGTTCGTGCAGCAGAGTCTCCCCGTCGACATAGAGACACGAGAAGGTGACGATCCCGGGCAGCCGCCGCGCCGGATCACCGACCACCTCCACGTCCGGCACCAGGGCCGGCACCCGGGCCCGGATCCGCTCCGTCAGCTCCCGCAGCCTGGCCGCCTCCGCCGCGGCCTCGGCCCGCACCGCCCGCAGCGACGCCGCCGCGGCCACGATCGCGGGCAGGTTCTCGAACCCGGGCGCCCGCCCCGACTCCCGCTCGTCCCCGGGCCCTTGCGGCGCGAACCGCACCCCCTTGCGCACGACGAGCAGCCCCACGCCCGAGGGCCCGCCCCACTTGTGGGCACTGCCCGCGAGCAGCGACCAGTCGCCCTCGACCCGCCCCCAGCCCAGTGACTGCGCCGCGTCCACCAGCAGCGGCACCCCCGCCGCCCGGCAGAGAGCCGCCACCTCCGCCACCGGCTGTTCGGTGCCCACCTCGTGGTTGGCCGACTGGAGACACGCCAGTGCCGTGTCCTCGCGCAGGGCCGCCGCGTACGCCGCCGGGTCCACCGCGCCCGTCCGGGCCACGGGGACCTGGGTGAGAGCCCCGCCGCCCGTCTCGTGCACCTCGGCCGCGTGCAGGACGGAGGAGTGTTCGACCGCTGACACGATCAGGTGGCGTCCGACGCGCCGTCGTCCGGCCAGCGCCCCCGCCACCCCCGCATGCACCGCCCGCGTCCCCGAAGGGGTGAACACCAGCTCGTCCGCCCGGCACCCCACGGCCTCGGCAGCCGCCTCGCGGGCGGCGTCCAGCAGCAGCCGCGCCCGCCGCCCTTCGCGATACAGCCGGGCGGGGTCGGCCCACCCCTCGTCGAGGGACGCCAACAGCGCCTGCCGGGCGACGGGATGAAGAGGAGCAGCGGAAGCAGCATCGAAGTAGGCCACACGGCAACGCTAGAACGCCCGGGGCGGCGGCGCCCCGTCAGGGGCACCGGGCCGTGACGCGTGCGGCTCAGCCGCGTGGGCGCGCACGACCACGACGAACCGTCAGCCGCCGAACAACCCCTGGCACCCTCCCCGCAGGCGCCCGACCGCACCCTTGGGAGTGACCCCCGGCGCGTATGCCACCCTCCCCGCGACCCCCCGGAGGGCGTCGGCTAGGGTTTGGTCCGCATAAACATCAAACCCCTGCCCGACGCAGGGCGGCGACCGACCAGCGAGAAGGCAGGCCGCAGCCAACCGCGCGGGCGAGACTCTCGGGAAGGCGCTACGTGAGTCCCAACGGCTCCGACCGCTCGCCGCGGCGCCCGATGCGGCGGAAGCTGCTGCAGGCACTGACCGCGGGCCTGGTCCTGGCGACCGCCACCGGTTGCACATACGAGGACTTCCCCCGCCTCGGCATGCCCACCCCAACCACGGAAGAGGCTCCGCGGATCCTCTCCCTGTGGCAGGGCTCCTGGGCTGCCGCGCTGGCCACCGGCGTGCTGGTGTGGGGCCTGATCCTGTGGAGTGTCTTCTTCCACCGGCGCAGCCGCACCAAGGTCGAGGTCCCTCCGCAGACCAGGTACAACCTGCCCATCGAGGCGCTGTACACCATGGTTCCGCTCGTCATCGTCTCGGTGCTGTTCTACTTCACCGCGCGTGACGAGTCCGATCTCATGAGCCTCAACAAGAAGCCCGACCTCACGGTCAACGTGGTCGGCTTCCAGTGGAGCTGGTGCTTCAACCACATCGAGAACGTCCCGGGCTCCACCGGCGACGCCAAGACCTCCAAGGAACTGGCCGGCATCCCCGACCGGTTCGTCGAGGACTTCCCGGCCAACGCCGGCGGTGTCTACGACTGCGGTGTCCCCGGCACGCGGAACCCGCAGACCAACAACCCGGGCCCGACCCTCTGGCTCCCCAAGGGCAAGACGGTCCGCTTCGTCCTGACCTCGCGTGACGTCATCCACTCCTTCTGGGTGGTGCCGTTCCTCATGAAGCAGGACGTGATTCCGGGCCACACCAACGCCTTCGAGGTCACCCCCAACAAGGAGGGGACCTTCCTGGGCAAGTGCGCCGAGCTGTGCGGCGTGGACCACTCCCGGATGCTGTTCAACGTCAAGGTCGTCTCCCCGGAGCGCTACGAGCAGCACCTCCAGGACCTCGCGAAGAAGGGGCAGACCGGTTACGTTCCCGCGGGCATCGCTCAGACGAGCCACGAGAAGAACCGGGAGACGAACAACCTGTGAGCATCCTCAACGAACCCCAGGGTGCCTCGGCAGCGGAGGACTCGTACGAGAACGAGCTGCCGGTACGGCGCAAGCAGCCCGGCAACGTCGTGGTGAAGTGGTTGACGACCACCGACCACAAGACGATCGGCACGATGTACCTGGTGACGTCGTTCGCGTTCTTCGTGATCGGCGGGGTGATGGCGCTCTTCATGCGCGCCGAGCTGGCCCGGCCCGGTCTGCAGATCATGTCGAACGAGCAGTTCAACCAGGCGTTCACGATGCACGGCACGATCATGCTGCTGATGTTCGCGACGCCGCTGTTCGCGGGCTTCGCGAACTGGATCATGCCGCTGCAGATCGGTGCGCCGGACGTGGCGTTCCCGCGGCTGAACATGTTCGCCTACTGGCTGTACCTGTTCGGCTCGACCATCGCGGTGGGCGGGTTCCTGACCCCGCAGGGCGCGGCCGACTTCGGCTGGTTCGCGTACTCGCCGCTGTCGGACGCGGTGCACTCGCCGGGTATCGGCGGTGACCTGTGGATCATGGGTCTGGCCTTCTCCGGCTTCGGCACCATCCTCGGCTCGGTCAACTTCATCACCACGATCATCTGCATGCGCGCGCCGGGCATGACCATGTTCCGCATGCCGATCTTCACCTGGAACGTGCTGCTGACCGGTGTTCTGGTCCTGCTGGCCTTCCCGGTGCTGGCCGCGGCCCTGTTCGCGCTGGAGGCTGACCGCAAGTTCGGTGCCCACATCTTCGACTCGTCCAACGGCGGGGCCCTGCTGTGGCAGCACCTGTTCTGGTTCTTCGGGCATCCGGAGGTCTACATCATCGCGCTGCCGTTCTTCGGCATCGTCAGTGAGATCATCCCGGTCTTCTCCCGCAAGCCGATCTTCGGCTACATGGGCCTGATCGGCGCGACGATCGCGATCGCGGGTCTGTCGGTGACGGTGTGGGCGCACCACATGTACGTCACGGGCGGCGTGCTGCTGCCGTTCTTCTCCTTCATGACCTTCCTGATCGCGGTCCCGACCGGTGTGAAGTTCTTCAACTGGATCGGCACCATGTGGAAGGGGTCGCTGTCCTTCGAGACACCGATGCTGTGGTCCACCGGCTTCCTGGTCACCTTCCTCTTCGGTGGTCTGACCGGTGTCATCCTGGCCTCGCCGCCGCTGGACTTCCACGTCTCGGACTCGTACTTCGTGGTGGCGCACTTCCACTACGTGGTGTTCGGCACCGTGGTGTTCGCGATGTTCGCCGGCTTCCACTTCTGGTGGCCGAAGTTCACCGGCAAGATGCTGGACGAACGCCTCGGCAAGATCACCTTCTGGACGCTGTTCATCGGCTTCCACGGCACGTTCCTGGTCCAGCACTGGCTGGGCGCCGAGGGCATGCCGCGCCGCTACGCCGACTACCTGGCCGCGGACGGCTTCACCGCCCTGAACACGATCTCGACGATCAGCTCGTTCCTGCTCGGCATGTCGATCCTGCCGTTCTTCTACAACATCTGGAAGACCGCCAAGTACGGCAAGAAGATCGAGGTGGACGACCCGTGGGGCTACGGCCGTTCGCTGGAGTGGGCGACCTCCTGCCCGCCGCCGCGGCACAACTTCCTCACGCTGCCGCGCATCCGCAGTGAATCCCCCGCCTTCGACCTGCACTACCCCGAGATCTCCGCGCTCGACCAGCTGGAGAACGTCGGCCACGGTGAGAAGGCCCTCGCCGGCGGCAAGGAGGCCGGGAAGTGAAGATCCAGGGCAAGATTTTCATCTGGCTGAGCGTCTTCCTGCTCGCCGTGGCGATCGTCTACGGCTACTGGTCGAAGGAGCCGGCGGGCACCACCGCGCTCTTCCTGGCCTTCGGCCTGGCCATCATGGTCGGCTTCTACCTCGCCTTCACGGCGCGGCGGGTCGACGTGGGCGCGCAGGACAACACCGAGGCGGACGTCGCGGACGACGCCGGTGAGGTCGGGTTCTTCAGCCCGCACAGCTGGCAGCCGCTGGCGCTCGCCGTCGGTGGCGCCTTCGCCTTCATGGGCATCGCCCTCGGCTGGTGGCTGGTGTACTTCTCGGCACCGATCCTGCTGATCGGCCTGTTCGGCTGGGTCTTCGAGTACTACCGCGGTGAGAACCGCACCCAGTAGCACGCGCCGCGCACCAAGGGGCCCGGACACTCCGTCAGGAGCGTCCGGGCCCCTTCGTCTGTCCTATCGCCGCTCACCCGTCCGGCTTATCCACCGTGCCGCCGTTGACGTCTCTCCCTAGCGTGGGCTCATGAGCAACCCGGTTCACTTCCAGGCGCGGGGGCGTACGGTCGTCGGCTGCACCCTGCTGGTGATCGCCCTCGGCGCGAGCGTCACCGCCTGCAGCGGCGACGACAACCCGTTGTCCGCCAACCCCTACGACGCGGCGGGCCAGATCTCCTTCAACGGCCCCAAGGACGCCGGGAAGAAGGCCGACCCGGACAAACCCCTGGAGGTGGTCGCCGAGGGCGCCGACGGGCGCATCACGGACGTCACAGCCGTCGATGCGACCGGACGCCACGTCGCGGGCGAGCTGTCCGCCGACGGAGCCCGCTGGCACAGCACCTCCCCCCTGGCCGCCAACGCCAGCTACACGGTGCGCGTCAGCACCGAGGACGGGGACGGGGCGCCCGGCCGCAAGGTCCTCACCTTCGAGACCGGGAAGCCCGGTGCCAAGAAGACCCTGGACGTCGCCTTCGGGCCCAAGGCGGGCGCGTACGGCGTCGGCCAGCCCGTCACGGCGGAGCTGAGCCAGCCCGTCCAGGACCCCGCCCAGCGGGCCATAGTGGAGCGCGCCCTGAAGGTCGACTCCACGCCCGCGGTGAAGGGCGCCTGGTACTGGGTGGACGACAAGAAGCTCCACTACCGGCCCGAGGAGTACTGGCCCGCGCACGCCACCGTCAAGGTGCACAGCACCCTCGAGGGCATCAAGATCGGCGACCGGATGTGGGGCGGCAAGGCCAAGCCCCTGACGATCACCACGGACGACCGCGTCGTGGCCGTCACCGACGCCGCCGCGCACACGCTCACGGTCTTCCAGGACGGCGAGGAGATCCGGGAGATCCCGGTCACCACCGGCAAGCCCGGCTTCGAGACCCGCGACGGCGTCAAGGTCGTCCTCGGCAAGGAATCCTTCGTACGCATGCGCAGCAGCACCGTCGGCATCGCCGAGGGCTCCTCGGAGTCGTATGACCTGCCGGTCTACTGGGCCACCCGCGTGACCTGGAGCGGCGAGTACGTGCACGCCGCCCCCTGGTCCGTCGGCTCCCAGGGCATCGCCAACGTCAGCCACGGCTGCGTCGGCATGAGCACCGACAACGCCGAGTGGTTCTTCAACACCGTCCAGGAGGGCGACCTCGTCGAGGTCGTCAACTCGGGCGGCGAGACGATGGAACCCTTCGGCAACGGCTACGGCGACTGGAACCTGGACTGGGCGAAGTGGCGCACGGGCAGCGCCCTGACGGGCGGCACGGACAACGCCGCGGGCACGGGGGAGCGGGCCAGGCTCAGGCCGGAGAGCGCCTAGGGGCCCGGGCAGCAGACCTCGGGGGCACGGAGCCGCGGCACTGTGCGGCTCCGCCCCCCGGGGCGCTCTAGACCCCCTGCAGCTTCTTCTCCCGCAGCAGCGAAGCCAGCGCGCCCGCGAACTCGACCGGCTCCACCGGCAACGCCACCGCCGCCTCCGCCCGGCTCCAGGTCGCCAGCCAGGCGTCCTGCGGCCGTGCGATGAGCAGCAGCACCGGCGGGCACCGGAAGACCTCGTCCTTGATCTGCCGGCACATGCCCATGCCCCCCACGGGCACGGCCTCGCCGTCCAGGACGCAGACGTCGATGCCGCCCTTGTCCAGTTCCCTGAGCACGGCGGCCGGGGTCGCGCACTCCACGAACTCGACCACGGGCACGTCGGGGGCCGGCCGGCGGCCGGTCGCGAGCCGCACCTGTTCGCGGGTGTTGGAGTCGTCGCTGTAGACCAGCACCGTGGCGGTCGCCTGCATGCTTCCTCCGATACGCGGTGAGACCGGTGAGGCTGTCGCAGCCCGTTGGGCCGGATGCTACCCCCTCGGACGCCTCGTCAGCACTGGTTCGGACAGGGCTTCGACGGGCCGTTCGATGGGCCATCCGGGCAGTGCAGACAGGGGGAACACACCGAACGGCACCCCCCGGGGTGAGGGCGGGATAAGCGACCGACATAATGTCGGTCGTGGCGACAGCAACGACAGTAGAAACCGGGCACGCGCACCCGTCGGTCAACCGGCCGAACCTCACCAGCGTCGGAACCATCATCTGGTTGAGTTCCGAGCTGATGTTCTTCGCGGCCCTCTTCGCGATGTACTTCACCCTGCGATCGGTGACCGGCCCGGACTTCTGGTCCGAGAAGGCCGACGCGCTGAACATCCCGTTCTCCGCGACGAACACCACGATCCTGGTGCTCTCCTCCCTCACCTGCCAGCTCGGCGTGTTCGCGGCCGAGCGCGGGGACGTGAAGAAGCTCCGGATGTGGTTCATCGTCACCTTCGTGATGGGTGCGATCTTCATCGGCGGTCAGGTGTTCGAGTACACCGAGCTGGTCAAGCACGAGGGCATCTCGCTCTCGTCGGACCCGTACGGCTCGGCGTTCTACCTGACCACCGGCTTCCACGGACTGCACGTGACGGGCGGACTGATCGCCTTCCTGCTGGTCCTCGGCCGCACCTACGCGGCCCGGAGGTTCACCCACGAGCAGGCGACCGCCGCCATCGTCGTGTCCTACTACTGGCACTTCGTCGATGTCGTCTGGATCGGCCTGTTCGCCACGATCTACCTGATCAAGTAGTCGCGGCACGCACCCGCGCAATACCAGAAGCATCGACGCAGAAGATCCTGACACCGGGGTAATCCGTGAAAAAGCTCTCCGCACGACGACGCCATCCGCTGGCGGCACTCGTCGTCCTACTCCTCGCGCTGGCATGCACAGGGGGGCTGTACGCCGCGTTCGCACCCGCGAGCAAGGCGCAGGCCGATGAAACCGCCCAGTCCCTCGCCATCGACGAGGGCAAGAAGCTCTACGCCGTCGGCTGTGCCAGTTGCCACGGCACCGGAGGGCAGGGCAGCACCGACGGTCCGAGCCTGGTCGGCGTGGGCGCCGCGGCCGTCGACTTCCAGGTGGGCACCGGCCGTATGCCGGCCCAGCAGCCCGGCGCGCAGGTCCCGAAGAAGAAGGTCATCTACTCCCAGGCGGAGATCGACCAGCTCGCGGCGTACATCGCCTCGCTGGGTGCCGGTCCGGCCGTCCCCTCGGAGGAGAAGTACGGCCCCGAGGGCGCGGACATCGCCAAGGGCGGTGAGCTGTTCCGCACCAACTGCGCGCAGTGCCACAACTTCACCGGCAAGGGCGGTGCCCTGACGCACGGCAAGTTCGCGCCGACCCTCGAGGGTGTCAACCCGAAGCACATCTACGAGGCCATGCAGACCGGCCCGCAGAACATGCCCTCCTTCCCCGACACCACGCTGTCGGAGCAGAACAAGAAGGACATCATCGCCTACCTGGACGCGGTCAACGGTGACGAGACCGTGGACCCGGGCGGTCTGTCGCTCGGCGGCCTCGGGCCGGTCAGCGAGGGCCTGTTCGGCTGGATCTTCGGCCTGGGTGCCTGCATCGCCGTCGCCGTGTGGGTCGCCGCTCGGACCGCAAAGGCCAAGAAGTCATGAGTAGCCAAGACATTCCAGAAGAGAACCTGCCGGCTGAGCAGGGCGGCACGCACGTGCCGAAGCCCGCGGACGACAAGAACCCGTTCGCGGACCCGGGGCTGCCGCCCCACGAGCACCGGATCCAGGACATCGACGAGCGGGCCGCCAAGCGGTCCGAGCGCGCGGTCGCCCTGCTGTTCACGGTGTCGATGCTGGCCACCCTCGGCTTCATCGCCTCGTTCGTCGCGATCCCGCACGACAAGTCGATCTACGTCTTCCCGCTCGGGCACATCAACGCGATGAACTTCGCGCTGGGCCTGACCCTGGGCGTGGCGCTGTTCACCATCGGCGCGGGCGCCGTCCACTGGGCGCGCACCCTGATGTCCGACGAGGAGGTCGCCGACGAGCGGCACCCGATCGAGGCCGACCCCGAGACCCGTGCGAAGGTCCACGCGGACTTCAAGCAGGGCGCCAAGGAGTCGGTGATCGGGCGGCGCAAGCTGATCCGCAACACGATGCTGGGCGCGCTCACGCTGATGCCGCTCTCCGGCGTCTTCCTGCTGCGCGACCTCGGCCCGCTGCCCGGGACGAAGCTCCGCCACACGCTGTGGTCCAAGGGCAAGCTGCTCGTCAACATGAACACGAACGAGCCGATGCGCCCGTCGGACATCGGGGTCGGTTCCCTCACCTTCGCCAAGCCCGAGGGCCTGGAGGAGCACGACCACGACTTCCAGAACGAGATCGCCAAGGCCGCCCTGATGATCATCCGGCTGGAGCCGGACTCCATCAAGGACAAGCGCGAGCTCGAGTGGTCGCACGAGGGCATCGTGGCGTACTCGAAGATCTGCACCCACGTCGGTTGCCCGATCTCCCTGTACGAGCAGCAGACGCACCACGCGCTCTGCCCCTGCCACCAGTCCACCTTCGACCTTGCCGACGGCGCCCGGGTCATCTTCGGTCCCGCCGGTCACCCGCTGCCGCAGCTGCGCATCGGTGTGAACGACGAGGGGTACCTCGAGGCGCTCAGCGACTTCGAGGAGCCCGTCGGTCCTGCATTCTGGGAGCGCGGATGAGTACTGCAGCCAACGACGCACCCCGCTCTCGCGGGAAGGCACCGGCCGGCGAACGGGTCGCCGACTGGGCCGACGGCCGGCTGGGGATCTACTCCCTGGCCAAGGCCAACATGCGCAAGATCTTCCCCGACCACTGGTCGTTCATGCTGGGTGAGGTCTGCCTCTACAGCTTCATCATCATCATCCTCACGGGTGTGTACCTGACGCTGTTCTTCCACCCGTCGATGAACGAGGTCACGTACCACGGCTCGTACGTCCCCATGCAGGGACAGCTGATGAGTGAGGCGTACAAGTCGACGCTCGACATCAGCTTCGACGTGCGCGGCGGTCTGCTGATCCGGCAGATCCACCACTGGGCGGCGATCATCTTCCTCGCCGGCATGTTCGTGCACATGATGCGCGTCTTCTTCACCGGCGCGTTCCGCAAGCCGCGTGAGATCAACTGGCTGTTCGGCTTCCTGCTGTTCGTCCTCGGCATGTTCACCGGGTTCACCGGCTACTCGCTCCCGGACGACCTGCTCTCCGGCACCGGTGTCCGCTTCACCCAGGGCGCGATCCTGTCCGTGCCGATCGTCGGTACGTACATCTCGATGTTCCTGTTCGGCGGGGAGTTCCCCGGGACCGACTTCGTCGCCCGGTTCTACTCGATCCACATCCTGCTGCTGCCGGGCATCATGCTCGGGCTCGTGGTCGGCCACCTGATCCTGGTCTTCTACCACAAGCACACCCAGTTCGCGGGTCCCGGCAAGACCAACAAGAACGTCGTCGGCATGCCGCTGCTGCCGGTGTACATGGCGAAGGCGGGCGGCTTCTTCTTCCTGGTCTTCGGTGTCATCGCGGCGATCGCCGGCATCGTGTCGGTCAACCCGATCTGGGCCATCGGCCCCTACCGTCCGGACCAGGTGTCGACCGGCGCCCAGCCCGACTGGTACATGGGCTTCGCCGAGGGTCTGGTCCGCGCCATGCCGGGCTGGGAGATCAACTTCTGGGGTCACACACTGGTCCTCGGTGTGTTCGTCCCGCTGGTGATCTTCGGCATCTTCCTCGCGGTCATCGCCCTCTACCCGTTCATCGAGTCGTGGGTGACCGGGGACAAGCGCGAGCACCACATCCTGGACCGGCCGCGCAACGCCCCGACCCGCACCGCCTTCGGCGTCGCGTGGGTCACCGCGTACCTGATCATGCTGGTCGGTGGTGGCAACGACATCGTCGCCACGCACTTCCACCTGTCGATCAACGCGGTCACCTGGTTCGTCCGGATCGGGTTCTTCCTCGGACCGGTCCTCGCGTTCATCGTCACCAAGCGGATCTGCCTCGGCCTCCAGCGCCGGGACCGGGACAAGGTGCTGCACGGCCGCGAGTCGGGCATCATCAAGCGCCTGCCGCACGGTGAGTTCATCGAGGTCCACGAGCCGCTCAGCCAGGACCAGCTGCACACGCTCACGGCGCACGAGCAGTACCAGCCGGCCGAGATCGGCCCCACGGTCGACGAGAACGGCGTCCAGCGCAAGGTGAAGGGCTCCGAGAAGCTCCGCGCCAAGCTGAGCGAGGCCTACTACGGCGAGGACTCGCAGATTCCGAAGCCGACCGTCGAGGAGTACAAGGAGATCACGAGCGGCCACGGCCACCACTGACCCTCCAGCGTCGCCACACCACGGCCGAAGGGCCCCGTCCGATCCTCGGACGGGGCCCTTCGGCCGTGTCCGGGGCTGGATAGGGTGGAGAAGCGACATCCCCTGTCCACGACGGACCACGACACACACGATTCAGGAGCGGCTCATGAGCGCTGTGACCCCCGCTGGAGGCGACACCGCGGCGGGCCGCTCCTGGCCCGCCCTGCTGAACGGACTGCTGGACGGCCGCGACCTGTCCGCGGACGAGACCGCCTGGGCGCTGGACGTGATCATGCGCGGCGAGGCGACCGACGTGCAGATCGCCGCCTTCGCGGTGGCCCTGAGGTCCAAGGGGGAGACCGTCGAGGAGATCTCCGGTCTCGTCCGCACGATGTACGACCACGCCACGGTGATCGAGGTGCCGGGGGAGACCGTCGACATCGTCGGCACCGGCGGGGACGGTGCCAAGACGGTCAACATCTCCACCATGTCGGCGATCGTCGTGGCCGGTACGGGGGCCAAGGTCGTCAAGCACGGCAGCCGCGCCGCCTCCTCCGCGTCCGGGGCCTCCGACGTGCTGGAGAAGCTCGGGGTCAATCTGGAGCTGACGCCCAAGCGGGTGGCGGAGGTCGCCGAGGAGGCCGGCATCACCTTCTGCTTCGCGGTGAAGTTCCACCCGGCCCTGCGGCACGTGGCGTCGGCGCGCGGCCAGCTCGGCATCCGGACGGTGTTCAACTTCCTGGGTCCGCTGACCAACCCGGCCCGGGTGAGGGCCCAGGCGATCGGCGTCGCCGACGCCCGGATGGCGCCGATCATCGCCGGTGTCTTCGCCGAGCGCGGTCACTCCTCCCTGGTCTTCCGGGGCGACGACGGCCTCGACGAACTGACCACGACCGCCACGTCCCGGGTCTGGGTCGTGCGGGACGGCCGGGTGACCGAGGAGACCTTCGACCCGCGCGAGGTCGGCATCGAGCTGGTGCCGGTCGAGGCGCTGCGGGGCGCCGACGCCTCCTACAACGCCGACGTCGCCCGCCGTGTCCTGGCCGGCGAGACCGGCCCCGTACGGGACGCGGTGCTGCTGAACTCGGCGGCGGCCCTGGTGGCGCTGGAGCCGGGCACGGGACCGCTGGCCGAGCAGATCCGGGCCGGGATGGAGCGGGCGGCCGAGGCCGTCGACTCGGGGGCGGCCCGGAGCGTCCTGGACCGCTGGGTCTCGGCGACCCACGCGTAGCGGCCCTCGTGTGTGACGTGCGTCCCGCGATCCGGACCCGGGTTGCGGGACGCCGATCATTTCCCCTAGGTTTTCCGACAGGTCATGAGTGACAGTCATGAGGCCCCGGCCGACTGTCCGGCAACCCTCCGTCCGTGGCGGGGTGCCCCGGGTGAAGACCAGGTCGTGGACAGCAAGGTCCACGGCAAGCGCGGACCCCTCGCGAAACCAGGGGTCCTGGGTCGTCCGAGGGAGTCTCCCGTGAACCAGCGAATGCGCTAGGGCCCGTCCTCCGGACCGGCCCGCCGCCACCGAAGCGGTGCCTTCACGTCCCCGCGGCCCCCGCTGGGCCGAAGGACAGGCCCTCGGCCGCAGAGCCCCGCCTCCGCACACCCTTCTTCTCTTTCGCGGCGCGTTCCTCCGCGCCGGTTCCTCACGGGAGTCCGTCATGTCCGTACCCACCGCTGTCGCCGCTCCGCTGCCCGTCCTCGGGCGGGACGTCACCGTTCCGCTCGTCACCGGCGGGGAGGTCACCTACGCCGCCCTCGACTACGCCGCCAGCGCGCCCGCGCTGCAGCGGGTCTGGGACGACGTGGCCGCCTACGCCCCCTACTACGGCAGCGTCCACCGGGGCGCCGGGTACCTCTCGCAGCTGTCGACCGACCTGTTCGAGAACGCCCGCCGGACCGTCGCCGCGTTCCTGGACTGCCGGGACGAGGACCAGGTCGTCTTCACCCGGTCCACCACCGACTCCCTCAACCTGCTCGCCGCCGCGCTGCCCGCCGGGTGCCGGGTCTTCGTCTTCGAGACCGAGCACCACGCCTCGCTGCTGCCCTGGCGCCAGGCCGACGTGACCTACCTGGACGCCCCGCGCAGCCCCGCGCAGGCCGTCGAGACCCTGGAGCGGGCCCTGGCCGCCCGTGAGCCGTACGGGCCCGCCCTGGTCTGCGTGACCGGCGCCTCCAACGTCACCGGCGAGCTGTGGCCCGTGCGCGAACTGGCCGCCGCCGCCCACGCGCACGGCGCCCGCATCGTCCTGGACGCCGCCCAGCTCGCCCCGCACCGCCCGGTCTCCGTGACCGAACTGGACGTCGACTGGGTCGCCTTCTCCGGGCACAAGCTGTACGCGCCCTTCGGCTCCGGCGTGCTGGCCGGGCGGGCCGACTGGCTGCGCGAGGCCGAGCCGTACCTGGCCGGCGGCGGTGCCAGCCGCAGGGTCGGGCGGCGTGCCGACGGCGGGGTCGACGTCGAGTGGCACGACAGCGCCGCCCGGCACGAGGCCGGCTCGCCCAACGTCATCGGCGCCCACGCCGTCGCCTCGGCCTGCAAGGCGCTCGCGGAGGCCGGGTTCGACACGCTGGTCGCCCGCGAGGAGTACCTGATCCGCACGGTGCGGGAGGGTCTCGCCGACGTCCCCGAGGTGCGGATCCTCTCCCTGTTCGGCGACGACGCGCCGCGCGTCGGCGTGCTCTCCTTCGTCGTGGAGGGCTGGAACAGCTCGCACTTCGCGGCCGCCCTCTCCGCCGAGTACGGCATCGGTGTGCGCGACGGTCTCTTCTGCGCCCACCCGCTGCTGCGCACCCTGCTAGGCAGCGACCCCCAGGCGCAGGGCGAGTGCGGCGCCCCCGAGGCGGCACCCGGGGAGAAGTCCCTCAACGCCGTCCGGGTGAGCTTCGGCGCGGGCACCCCGGACGAGCACGTCGAGCGGTTCGTGACCGCCGTCAGGGAGCTGGTGAGCGACGGCGCCCGGTGGAACTACCGCACCGTGGACGGTCGTTGTGTGCCCGACACCACCTCGGCCGCCGGCGCCTGAGCGGCACGGTCCGCCCGGCCCGGCAGCCGCGCCCCCGGCACCACCCTCCGCAGCGCCCGCTCCGTGACGTCCGTGGGGACCCCGCCGCGCGGCGTCTGGCGGGCCAGGGCCCTCCGCGGTGCGGACCAGGCCGGCGCGGGCCGGGCGGGCGCCGAGGCCGCCGGTTCGCCGCCGTGGCGGGTCACGGTGACCTCGGCCCGGCGGATCTCGCCCTCGGGCCGGTGCAGGGTGAACGGGCGGCCGGTCCCGGGGTCGAAGCCCTGTTCCCCGAAGCCACCGTCGCCGGGTCGGTCGTCGGCGTCACCGCCCCGGTTCGGGGCGCGTCTCAGTTGTCCAGGCCGATGGCGAAGGCCGCTTCCAGGTCGTGCTGGGAGTACGTGCGGAACGCCACGTGGGTGTCCGTGCCCTCCACGCCCGGGATCTTGCTGATCCGGCCGGGGATCACCTCGGCCAGGTCCTCGTGCCGGCTCACCCGCACCATGGCGATCAGGTCGTAGGTGCCGGTGACGGAGAAGACCTCGGTGACGCTCTCCAGCGCGGCGATCTGCTCCGCGATCTCGGGAATGCGGTCCACGCTGGTCTTGATGAGGACGATCGCGCTGATCACGGCTGGTTCTCTCCCTCGGGCGCCGCCACTGGAACGCCCTTCACTCTAGTCGTACGCCCGAATCGCACCCAGGCGAAGGCGAAGCCCAGCCCGAAGCCCACCAGGTGCGCGAGGTAGGCCACCCCCGGGCCGTCGCCGGCCCGTCCCGCCGCCATCCACTGCAGGGCCACCCAGAACGGCAGCACGACCCATGCCGGGAAGCGCAGCGGCAGGAAGAACAGGAAGGGCAGGAGGCTGGTCACGCGGGCCCGCGGGAAGAGGAACAGGAACGCGCCGAGCACCGCGGAGATCGCCCCCGAGGCACCGACCAGGGACTCCTGGGAGTGGGCGTTGGCACCCGCGTAGCCCACCAGGGCCAGGTAGCCGCAGCCGAGGTAGAACAGGGCGAACTGGAGACGGCCCATCCGCTGCTCGGTCATCGCGCCGAAGACGTAGAGGAAGAGCATGTTGCCCAGCAGGTGCACCCAGCTGCCGTGGACGAACAGCGCCGTGGCCGGGGTGAGCGCCGATCCGGGGGAGTCCTCGAACAGTTCTGCGGGGATCACGCCCCAGCGCCGGAAGTAGGCGCGCTGCGCCGCCAGCAGTTCCTCCCCGGTGCCGTACACCGGATTGAGGCCGGCCGCCGGGCTGAGCAGGAACAGCAGGCAGCAGAGCGTGATCAGCGTGTACGTCACCGGGGCCGCCCGCCGCCGGGCCGGTGCGGGCCGGACGAGCCTCCTGACCGCCGCGGCTGCTCTGCGGGCCGTCGTGCTCCAGTTGCGGATCATGAACATGAATCATGACGTAACGGGCGCAAGCGGCCATAGTGCCTCGCCGCCGTGGACACACGGGCGTCGGGCACCCGCCAGGCCGTAGGGTTACGTGCCACACGCACCGGGGCGGCCCGGCGCGTCACCGACACTGGAAGAGAGCGAACAGCCACGATGACGGTTCCCCTGCCGACCGACACGACGCGGTGGCGCTGCACCCTCTGCGGCAACCTCACCCGCTTCGACGTGACCCGGGCCTCGAAGGTCGTCGAGTACGTCCACCTCGATCTGGCCGGTGAGCCGACGGTGGAGGAGCGCGAGGTGCTCAGTGAGACCATCGAGTCGGTGCGCTGCCGCTGGTGCAACGCCGTGGACCAGGTGGAACTCGTGGACAGGCCGGATGCCGCCTCCTGAGCGGAGCGGCCCCGCACAAGGCGATCCCGGTCCGGGATCGCCCTGAGACATTGGGGTGACGGATGGTGGAGACACACGGCGGGGGGCCGGGCGACGGCGCCGCTGAGGTGCTCGACCGCCCGCTGCCCGACGGCGTGCGCCGCCGGGTCGTGCAGATCGTGTCCGACGGCTTCGGCTCGCTCACCCTCGGTGAGCTGCCCGCACAGCTGCGGCAGTACGCCAGGTTCGCCCCGAACCGCCGGGCCAAGTTCGCCGGCAACGCCATGGCCGCCGCCGTCGAGACCGACCCGCTCTTCCGCCAGCGCATCGGCGAGAAGCTCCGCGACGCCCAGCCGGAACTGGCCGGCGCCCTGGAGGCCGGGTCCGCCCTCCCGGCCGCCGACCCCCTCGACGTGGCCGCCGCCGCCTACGTGCTGCGCCCGCACGGCTGGGTGAAGATGGTGACCGCCGCGGGCGAGGAGGCGCAGCGCGCGGACGCCGAGCGCGCCGGCGAGGAGAGCCGCGCGGAGCTGGAGCGGCTGCACGAGGAGCTGGCCCGGGCCCGGGAGCACACCAAGGCCGAGACCGAGCGGCTGCGCGCCGAGCTGGACGCGGCGAAGCGGGAGAGCGAGTCGCTGCACCGCAAGCTGCGCTCCGCCCTCAGTGACGTCAAGCGCGGCGAGGCGGCGCTGCGCAAGCTGCGGGCCGAGACGGACGCCGTCCGCTCCGAGGCGCACACCCAGGTGTCCGCGGCCGAGAGCGAGACCCGCCGCCTCAAGGCCCGCCTCGGCGAGGCGGAGGCCGCCCTGGAGGCCACCCGCAAGGCCGCCCGCGAGGGCCGCAGCGTCGAGGACATGCGCGTACGCCTCCTGCTCGACACCCTCCTCGACGCCACCCAGGGCCTGCGCCGCGAGCTGGCGCTGCCCCCGGTGTCCGTGCGGCCCGCCGAGACCGTGGACGCGGTCGAGCCCGGCCGGATGACGCCCAAGGACATCGCCCACCGCGCCCTGTCCGAGAGCGACCCCGCGATCCTGGACCAGTTGCTGGCGCTGCCCCAGGCCCACCTGGTCGTCGACGGCTACAACGTCACCAAGACCGGCTATCCGCAGATGCCGTTGGAGAAGCAGCGGCTGCGGCTGCTCGGCCAGCTCTCCCAGTTGGCGGCGCAGACCGGCGCCGAGACGACCTGCGTCTTCGACGGGGCCGAACTCGTCGCGCCGGTGCTGCTCGCGCCGCCGCGCGGGGTGCGGGTGCTGTTCTCCAAGCCCGGGGTCACCGCCGACGAGCTGATCCGCCAACTGGTGCGGGCCGAGCCGCCGGGCCGGCCGGTCATCGTCGTCTCCACCGACCGCGAGGTCGCCGACGGCGTCGCGCGCGCCGGCGCACGCCCGGTGGCGTCCGCGGTGCTCCTCAAGCGGCTTTCCTAGCCCCTCATTCACTTCCGTACCAAGCGCAACGTAGGCGCTCTATGCCCGAATTGACGGAACCGTCACGCAACGTAGTGTCAGGTGAGCGTCACTGCAGGTGAGTTGTGGCGAATAACGCGGTGCGTAACCGTGATTTTTCGACGGAGGATTTGAACTGATCACGAGTGGGTCACTAGGGTCACCCTTCGAACCCTCGAACGGGTGATCCCTCTCAAGAAGGAGCTCGTCTCCGTGGCGTCCCACCGTCGTCCCAAGCAGCCGAGCCGCACGCGTGTGACCGTGCTCACCACCGCTGCCGCCGCCGCCGTCGCTCTCAGCTCCCAGGCCGCCAACGCGGCTCCGAGTGAGAAGCCGAGCAAGGACGAGGTCAAGGCGAAGGTCGACAAGCTCTACGAGGAGGCCGAGCAGGCCACCGAGAAGTACAACGGCGCCAAGGAGAAGCAGGAGAAGCTCCAGAAGGAGATCTCCACCCTCCAGGACAACGTCGCCCGCGGCCAGGAGGAGCTCAACGAACTGCGCGACGGCCTCGGTTCGATGGCCAGTGCCCAGTACCGCTCCGGCGGCATCGACCCCTCCCTCCAGCTCTTCCTGTCCGCCGACCCGGACAACTACCTGGACAAGGCCTCCACCCTCGACCAGTTGAGCGGTCAGCAGGTCGAGGCGCTGAAGAAGATCCAGGAGAAGCAGCGCGACCTCGCCCAGCAGCGCTCCGAGGCCTCCAAGAAGCTCAAGGACCTCTCCTCCACCCGCACCGAACTGGGCAAGAAGAAGAAGGAAGTCCAGGGCAAGCTCTCCTCCGCGCAGAAGCTGCTCAACACCCTCACCGCGCAGGAGAAGGCGGCCCTCCAGGAGGAGGAGCAGCGCGCCAACCGCACCAGCGAGCGTGAGGTCCTCACCGGCGGCAAGTCCACCCCCGCCTCCGGCCGCGCGGGCGCCGCCTTCGCCGCCGCCCAGGGCAAGATAGGCACGCCGTACGTCTACGGTGCCACCGGCCCGTCCTCCTTCGACTGCTCGGGCCTGACCTCCTGGGCATACGCGCAGGCCGGCGTCGGCATCCCGCGCACCTCCCAGGCACAGGCCAACTACGGCACGCGGATCTCCTCGGTGAGCCAGCTCCAGGTCGGCGACCTCGTCTTCTTCTTCGGCGACCTGCACCACGTCGGCCTCTACGCCGGCAACGGCCAGGTCCTGCACGCCCCGCGCACCGGCACGAACGTCCGCTACGAGTCGATGAACACGATCGGCGGCCCGTTCATGTTCGGCGTCCGGGTCTGACCCGAGGCCCGAGGCCCCGACGTCACCCCTCCCGCAGCGCCCGTTCGGGCGAATCTCGTGCGGGCCCTGTGACCCCCCGCCCCGCCGGTGACCTGCGTCAGCGGCGGGGCGTCGTGCTGCGCGGGGCCGCGGGTCGTTGGCCGGTGCCCCGCCGCGGGGTTACTGTCTGCCGCGTTTCCCCGTCCGCCAGCGGAAGGAGTGCGGCTTCCCGTGGGGTCCCATCGCCGCCTTGCACCATCCGGGTTCGACCGCGGCTCCACCGCCGCCGTCGGCCTGCTCTCCGTTGCCGCCGCGCTCCTGGGCGCCGTACCGGCCGCGGCCGCCCCGCACGACGACCGGCGGGCGGAGGTGGACCGGCTCCACACCGAGGCGGAGCGGGCGACCGAGGCCTACAACAAGGCCGACGCCCGCACCGAGGTGCTGCGCGAGGAGGTCACGACCGCGCAGGACTCCATCGCCCGCAAGCAGGAGCGCGTCAACACCATGCGGGACGCGCTCGGTTCGCTGGCCGGTGCCCAGTACCGCTCCGGCGGCATCGATCCGTCGCTGGCGCTGCTGCTGTCCGCCGAACCGGACGACTACCTCGACCGGGCCTCCGTGCTCGACCGGATCAGCACCCGCCAGGCCGGCGAGCTGAAGGAGCTCCAGGAGGCGATGCGCGGCCTCGCCCAGGACCGTGCCGAGGCGGCCGCCAAGCTCACCGAGCTGGAGAAGGGCCGCCGGGCCGTCGCCGCCCACAAGAAGACCGTGGAGCGCAAGCTCGCCCGGGCCCGCGCGCTGCTCGCCGCCCTCCCCGACGACGAACGCGCCGCCTACGAGCGCGGGTCCCGCTCGGGCCGCGAGGACCTGACCGCCCTGGCCGGTGCCGCCGCCCCCGCCTCCGGCCGGGCCGCGGCCGCCTTCGCCGCCGCCCGCTCCGCCCTCGGCAAGCCCTACGTGTGGGGCGCCAACGGCCCCTCCGGCTTCGACTGCTCGGGCCTGACCCAGTGGGCGTACGCGCAGGCCGGCGTCGGCATCCCGCGCACCTCCCAGGCGCAGACCGGCGCCGGACGACACGTCTCCCTGGCCGAGGCGCGCCCCGGCGACCTGGTCGCCTACCGCAGCGACGCCAGCCACATCGCCATGTACGCCGGCAACGGCCAGGTGATCCACGCCCCCCACCCCGGCGCCCCGGTGCGCTACGACCCGGTCGGCATGATGCCGATCTCCTCGATCACCAGGGTGTGACCCCACGGCGTCCCCCGGCCGTGTCCCACCCTGCCGGCGCCTTCCGCCGTCCGGCGCCCGTACGATCGGGCGGGTGGCCGGGCGAAGGCGGGTGTCGGGGACGTGTGCGGCCGTGCTGTGCCTGCTGCTCGCCGGGCTCGCCGGGCTCGCCGGGCTCGTCGGGTGCTCCGGGCGGAGCGCGGCCGAGTCCGACCGGGCCGACGTCCAGCGGGTCCTGGACCGGCGTGCGGCCGCCGTCCTCGCCCATGACGCCGCCGCCTACGCGCGCACCGGCAACAGTGCCGGTCTCGGCGAGGTGAGCGCGATCCCGCTGGCCGCCTGGTCCTACCGGGTGCGGACGGTGGAGCGCACCGGCGACCGGGCCACCGCCGACGTCGAGCTGCGCTACCGCGTCGACGGCTACGACCGGGGCGAGGTCGCCACCGGCCGCACGCTGCGGCTGAGCCGGGACGGCGCCGGCGGACGGTGGTCCGTGGACTCCGACCGGCCCGCCGGGAAGTCCGGCCAGCAGCCCTGGGACCAGGGCGCGGTCGACGTCGTCCGGGGGAAGCACAGCCTCGTCCTCGGCGTCGGGCAGCCCACCGGCACCCTGCGCCGCTTCGCGGGCCTCGCCGACCGGGCGGTGCCCGCCGTCTCGGACGCCTGGGACGGCGCCTGGGCCCGCCGGGTCGTCGTGGTCGTCCCCCGGTCCCTGGAGGGCATGGCCGGCCTGCTCGGCTCGCCCGCCTCCTCCTACCGGGGCATCGCCGCCGTCACCACCGGGGAGACGGGCGGCCGGGAGCGCGCCCCCGCGGACCGGATCATCGTCAACCCGGACGCGTACGGGCTCCTCGGCGACCTCGGCAAGCAGGTCGTGCTCACCCACGAGACGACCCACGTCGCCACCCGCGCCGACACCACCTCCGCCACCCCGCTGTGGCTCTCCGAGGGGTACGCCGACTGGGTCGGGTACCGCACGAGCGACCGCACCGCCGCCCAGGCCGCCCCCGAACTGGCCGAGGCGGTCGCCGGGGGCGAGCCGCCCGCGCGGCTGCCGGCCGACGAGGACTTCGGCTTCACCGCCGACGCCGGGGAACTGGCCCGGGCGTACGAGGGCGGCTGGCTGGCCTGCCGGATGGTCGCCGAGCAGTGGGGCGAGGACCGGCTCGACGCCCTCTACCGCTCCGTGGGCGCGCACGCCGAGCGCGCCGGCGCCGTCGAGGACGCGCTGCACGACGTGCTCGGGACGACCCTCGGGGACTTCACTGCGCGCTGGCGGGAGTATCTGCGGACGCGGCTCGGCTGACCCGCCCGGACCCCCCGGCCGCTTCCCGGCGCCCGCGCCGCACCGTGTCCCGCCACAGGGCCCGGGCGCCGACGACGGACGCGGCGACCAGCAGGCCGTTGCGGACGAACAGCAGCGCGATGCCGAGCGGGGTGCTCGTCACCACGTCGCCGAACAGCAGCGGGAACTCCAGCACCGTCACCAGGCTCGCCACCAGCACCAGGGTGACCGGCACCCGCATCCGGCTCGCCCGGAAGCACCAGCAGACCGCCCCGAGGCCGATCAGCCACACCAGGTACTGCGGGCTGATCACCCGGCTCGTCACCGTGAACATCAGCACCGCCACGAAGGCCGCGTCCGCCGCCGTGTGCGCGGCGGACCGCGGGCGGGCCGGCCGTCGCGCCGCCGCCAGCCGCCACAGCAGCAGCCACCCGAAGGCCACCGCGCTCAGCCCCAGCGAGACCGTGCCCACCGTGCCCACGTGCGCACCCAGGAACTCCATCGAGCCGTAGTTCAGCAGCACGCCGCCCTCCCAGCCGAAGTGCCGGGCCACGTGGAAGACCAGCGAACCCAGCGACTCGACCTCGATGCCCCGCTCGCGCTGGAAGGTCAGGAACGCGAACGACCCGGGCATCGACACGGCGAACACCGCGGCGAGCCCGGCCCCGCTCAGCACGGCCGCCACCCACGGCGCCCGCCCCCGCATGCCGAGGAGCACCAGCGCCGGCCACACCTTCAGCAGCGCCCCCAACGCGGCCAGGCCCCCCGCCACCCGCGGGTGCCGCCCGGCGAGGACCAGAGCGGCCACCGCGACGGCGGTGACCATCACGTCGTAACGGGCGTACACCGTCGGACCGAGCAGCGGTACGCCCACCACCCACACCCACGCGCCGCGCCGAGAACGCCCCGCCCCCCGGCCCGCGTGCCACAGCAGCGCGAGGACGGCCGCGTCCGTGACGCAGACCAGGACGAAGAACGCCGTCGCGTACGAGAAGAAGGGCAGCAGGGCGGGGGAGAGGATCGCGAGGGCGGCGGCGGGCGGGTACTGCCAGGTGACGTCGTTCTGGGGAAACGTTCCGGTGCGCAGGACGTCGTACCAGCCGTGGTAGATCACGGAGACGTCGCTCGTGACGTCCGGACCGGGAGAGACCAGGACCTTCAGCACCAGCAGCATCAGCACCAGCCGCGAGGCGCCCCAGGTCGACAGCAGCCACAGCGGTGACCGCCCCGCGTCCTTCGTCTTCACGTGCTCCCTGCCCGTCCGTGCCTGCCCTGCCTGCCGGTGCGGACATGATGACCCGGACACCTGTGCGCGTGCCACAGGAGACCGCCGCCCCCGGCGCCCGGAGGCCGGTTCGGTAGGGTCGGCGACGTGCGCAAGACCTTGATCGTAACGAACGACTTCCCGCCCCGTCCGGGCGGCATCCAGGCCTTCCTGCACAACATGGCGCTGCGCCTGGACCCCGACCGGCTCGTCGTCTACGCCTCCACCTGGAAGCGCGGCCGCGAGGGCGTCGAGGCCACCGCCGCCTTCGACGCCGAGCAGCCCTTCACCGTCGTACGGGACCGTACGACCATGCTGCTGCCGACGCCGGGCGCGACCCGGCGGGCGGTGGGCCTGCTGCGCGAGCACGGCTGCACCTCCGTGTGGTTCGGGGCCGCCGCGCCCCTCGGCCTGATGGCCCCGGCCCTGCGGAAGGCGGGCGCCGAGCGCCTGGTCGCCACCACCCACGGCCACGAGGCGGGCTGGGCCCAGTTGCCCGCCGCCCGCCAACTCCTGCGCCGGATCGGGGAGTCGACGGACACGATCACCTACCTCGGCGAGTACACCCGCTCCCGCATCGCGGGCGCGCTCACGCCGGGGGCCGCCGCCCGGATGGTGCAACTGCCGCCCGGCGTCGACGAGAAGACCTTCCACCCGGCCGGCGGCGGCGACGAGGTGCGCGCCCGCCTGGGCCTCACCGACCGCCCCGTCGTCGTCTGCGTCTCCCGCCTGGTCCCGCGCAAGGGCCAGGACACCCTGATCCGCGCCCTGCCCCGCATCCTCGCCGCCGAGCCGGACGCCGTCCTGCTGATCGTCGGCGGCGGCCCCTACGAGAAGGACCTGCGCCGCCTCGCCGTCGAGACCGGCGTGGCCGGCTCCGTCCACTTCACCGGCCCCGTGCCCTGGTCCGGGCTGCCCGCCCACTACGGCGCCGGCGACGTCTTCGCCATGCCCTGCCGCACCCGCCGCGGCGGCCTCGACGTGGAGGGCCTCGGCATCGTCTACCTGGAGGCCTCGGCGACCGGCCTCCCCGTCGTCGCCGGCGACTCGGGCGGCGCCCCCGACGCGGTACTCGACGGCGAGACGGGCTGGGTGGTCCGCGGCAACGCCCCGGAGGAGACCGCCGACCGCGTCGTCACGCTCCTGGGAGACCCGGAACTGCGCCGGAGGATGGGCGAGCGGGGCCGGGCGTGGGTGGAGGAGAAATGGCGCTGGGACCTGCTGGCGGAGCATCTGAAGGGGTTGCTGTGACGCGCGTTCCCTCTCGGCACGGGGAAGCCGGAGATGCCTGGGCGCGCGGGGAACCGCACGGGAAACCACAGCCGGCCCGCGCCCGCCCACGGCGACCGGGAGGCACGCCCACAGGCGCCCTCACTTGGAGTAGATCGCCTCGATCTCGTCCGCGTAGTCCTTCGCGACGACATTCCGCTTGAGCTTCAGCGAAGGCGTCAAGTGCCCCGAGTCCTCGGTGAACTGAGCGCCCAGCACCCGGAACCTGCGCACCGACTCCGCCTTCGACACCGCCGCGTTCCCGTCGTCGACCGCGTCCTGGATCGCCGCCAGCAGTTCCGGGTCCTCCCGCAGGGACACCGCCGTCGAGCCGGCCGGCTTGCCGTGCTCCGCGCACCAGCGGCCCAGGAACTCCTCGTCCAGGGTGACCAGCGCGCCCACGAAGGGCCGTCCGTCGCCGACCACCATGCACTCCGCGACCAGCGCGTGCGCGCGGATGCGGTCCTCGATGACGGCCGGGGCGACGTTCTTGCCGCCGGCGGTGACGATGATCTCCTTCTTGCGGCCGGTGATCCGCAGGTAGCCGTCCTCGTCCAGGGTGCCGATGTCGCCGGTGTGGAACCAGCCGTCGGCCAGCGCCTCGGCGGTCGCGCCCGGGTTGTTCCAGTACTCCTTGAACAGGTGCTCGCCGTGCAGCAGCACCTCGCCGTCGTCCGCGATGCGCACCACGGAGCCGGGCAGCGGCTGGCCGACCGTGCCGATCTTCTGCCGGTCCCAGGGGTTGAAGGCGGTGGCCGCGCAGGACTCGGTCAGGCCGTAGCCCTCCAGGACCGTGAAGCCGATGCCGCGGAAGAAGTGGCCGAGCCGCTCGCCGAGCGGGGCGCCGCCGGAGATGGCGTACTCGCCGCGCCCGCCCAGGACCGTACGGAGCTTGCTGTAGACGAGCTTGTCGAAGACCTTGTGCTTGATCCTCAGTCCGACGGACGGACCGGACGGGGCGTCCAGGGCCTTGCTGTACGCGATCGCCGTGTCCGCGGCCTTGTCGAAGATCTTGCCCTTGCCGTCGGCCTGCGCCTTGGCGCGCGCCGAGTTGTACACCTTCTCGAAGACGCGCGGGACGCCGAGGATCAGCGTGGGCCGGAACGCGGCCAGTTCGTCGGTGAGGTTCTTGATGTCGGGGACGCAGCCCAGCTTGATCGGCGCGATCATCGGCGCGACCTGGACCAGACGCCCGAAGACGTGCGCGAGGGGAAGGAAGAGGAGGACCGAGCACTCACCGGTGCGGAAGAGCGGACGCAGCCGTTCCACCACGTTCCCGCACTCGGCGAAGAAGCTGCGGTGGGTGAGGACACAGCCCTTGGGACGGCCGGTGGTGCCGGAGGTGTAGACGATGGTCGCGGGGTCGTCGGCCTTCGCGATCGAGCCGCGCTCCTCGACGGCCCGGTCCGTGACGTCCTGGCCCAGCTTCCCCAGGTCCTCGACGGCGCCCGCGTCGATCTGCCAGACGTTCTTGAGCGCGGGCAGCCGGTCGCGCACCGACTCGACGGCGGCGGCGTGCCCGGCCGACTCCACGACGCACGCCGTGGCACCCGAGTCGCCGAGGATCCACTGCACCTGCTCCGGCGAGCTGGTCTCGTACACCGGCACGGTGATCGCGCCCGCGCTCCAGATGGCGAAGTCCAGCAGGGTCCACTCGTAGCGCGTGCGGGACATCAGGCCGACCCGGTCGCCCGGCTGGACACCGGAGGCGATCAGGCCCTTGGCGGCGGAGTGCACCTCGGAGAGGAAGGCGCGGGCGGTCACGTCCTGCCAGGCGCCGCCCACCTTGCGGGCGATGACGGCGACGTCGGGATGCTGCGCGGCGTTTCTGCGGACGATGTCGGTCAGGTTTCCGTCCGCGGGGACCTCGTACAAGGCCGGAAGGCTGAACTCGCGCAAGACTGCTGCTCCTCATAGGGCGCCGGCGCCACGACACTGTGTGATGCGACGGTGCGGTCCAAGGCTCGGGCAAGTGCTCGGGAGAACTCATGCGCGATTCACATGTTGAAATCCCGAGCACGACTGGACTGCCCGGACGTTACCCGCCGGTATGCGTTCTCCGACAGGGGGTCCCCGCGAGATGTTCGCTGCGTCACACGGATGGGGTTTGCTGTGCGCACAGTAGTCGACGGGGCGTCCGACCAGCCAGTAACCGCAGGTCCGACCGCCACTGTTCACATCCGGCGCGCGCTGCCTACGCTTGATCGCCATGGCACCCACACCGCCCCGTAACACGACCACGCGCGTCCACGTGGTCAGCGACGTCCACGGCAACGCGCGCGACCTGGCCCGGGCCGGCGAGGGCGCCGACGCCCTGATCTGCCTCGGGGACCTGGTTCTCTTCCTCGACTACGCCGACCACGCGCGCGGCATCTTCCCCGACCTGTTCGGCGTGGCCAACGCCGACCGCATCGTCGAGCTGCGCACCGCCCGCCGCTTCGCCGAGGCCCGGGAGTTCGGCGCGCGGCTGTGGGCCGGCGTCGACGGGGACCGGCGCGAGCTGATCGAAGGGGCGGTGCGCAAGCAGTACGCCGAGCTGTTCGCCGCGTTCCCCACCCCGACGTACGCCACCTACGGCAACGTGGACGTGCCCCCGCTGTGGCCCGAGTACGCCCGCCCCGGCACCACCGTCCTCGACGGGGAGCGGGTGGAGATCGGCGGCCGGGTCTTCGGCTTCGTCGGCGGCGGCCTGCGGACCCCGATGAACACGCCGTACGAGATCGGCGACGAGGAGTACGCCGCCAAGATCGAGGCCGTCGGCGAGGTGGACGTGCTGTGCACCCACATCCCGCCGGAGGTGCCCGACCTGGTCTACGACACCGTGGCCCGGCGCTTCGAACGGGGCAGCCGCGCGCTGCTCGACGCCATCCGCCGCACCCGCCCCCGCTACGCCCTGTTCGGGCACGTGCACCAGCCGCTGACCCGGCGGATGCGCGTCGGGGCGACCGAGTGCGTGAACGTCGGACACTTCGCGTCGACGGGACGGCCGTGGGTGCTGGAGTGGTGAACAGGGGCGGCGGACCTGCGCAGGCGGGTGGTGGCACGGGCCGCCCCCGTGCGCGATAGCCTTCACGCGGCACACACGTGCGCGCGACGGGCGCACGACCACCTCAGTAGCGGACCGCATCCGGAGGATCCACGGCGATGGCGGAACACACCAGCTCGAGCATCACCATCGAGGCGGCACCGGCCGACGTCATGGCGGTGATCGCCGACTTCGCGCGCTACCCGGACTGGACCGGCGAGGTGAAGGAGGCGCAGGTCCTCGCGACCGACGCGCAGGGGCGTGCCGAGCAGGTCCGACTCGTCATGGACGCCGGGGCGATCAAGGACGACCAGACGCTGGGCTACACCTGGCCCGGCGAGCACGAGGTCTCCTGGACGCTGGTGAAGTCCCAGATGCTGCGCTCCCTCGACGGCTCCTACCTCCTCCGCCCGGCCGGCACGGGCACGGAGGTCACCTACCGGCTCACGGTGGACGTCAAGATCCCCATGCTCGGCATGATCAAGCGCAAGGCGGAGAAGGTCATCATCGACCGGGCCCTGGCGGGCCTGAAGAAGCGGGTGGAGTCGGGCACGTAGCGCGGCCGCGGGCTGTCGCCCGCCGCCGCGGCCGCGGCAGGCGTGCCTCCCCCGGTGCCTGAACGGCCGGGAGGCATCCCCGGGCGGCACGGCGGACGAGGGGCACCTCCCGCCCGAGCGCGGCAGCCGCGCGCGGGCAGGCCACCCCGCGACACCGGGCCGCGCACCCCGTTACCCGCACCGCGTGCCGGTCACACGCCCGACCGGTAGAAGCCCCAGGTACCGTTCACCCCCATGCGCACCCTCCTGATCACGGGTCCCGGCGGCACCGGCCGTACCACCCTCGCCGCCGCCACCGCGCTCACCGCCGCCCGCGAGGGCACCCGCACCCTCCTCCTCGGCACCGACCGCGACGACACCCTCGGCGCCGCGCTCGGCGTGCCCACCGGCCCCGCCCCGACCCCCGTCGAACCGGGCCTCACCGCCTGGCGCCCCGACGCCGCCCAGGGCTTCCGGGACGCGCTCGCCGCCCTCCAGGACCGCGCCGCCTCCGCCCTCGACCTCCTCGGCGCCTCCCGTCTCGAGCCCGGGGAACTCACCCCGCTGCCCGGCGCCGACGACCTGGCCCTGCTGCGCGCCCTGCGCGAGGCGGCGCTCGCCGAGGCGCACGACCTGCTCGTCGTCGACCTCCCGCCCGCACCCCGCGCCCTCGCCCTGCTCGCCGCGCCCGAGGAACTGCGCCGCACCCTGCGCCTCCTGCTCCCGCCGGAACGACAGGCCGCCCGCGCCCTGCGCCCCGTCCTCGGCCGGCTCGCGGGCGTCCCCATGCCGGCGGAGGCCCTGTACGAGGCGAGCGCCCGCTGGGACCTGGAACTCGCCGCCGCCGAGGCCGTCCTGGCCGACCGGAACACCACCGTACGGCTGGTCGCCGAGCCCGGGCCGGCCGGCGCCGACGCCGTCCGCGCCACGGCCCTCGGCCTCGCCCTGCGCGGCCTGCGCACCGACCTGCTGGTCGCCAACCGCGTCCTGCCCGAGGACGTCCCGGCGGACAGCTGGCTCGGCGGCCCCCTCGCCCAGCAGCGCAAGACGCTGGAGGAGTGGCGGGGGACGTACGACGTCCGTGCCGTCGCCCACCTCGGCCGCGACCCGCGCGGCACGGACGACCTCGCCGCCCTCGACGTGCCCGGCGTCAACCCGGCGGCCTCCCCCATCGAGTGGCCCGTCACCGACCGGCTGGCCGAGGACGGCGTCCTGGTCTGGCACATCCCGCTGCCCGGCGCCGTACGCGAGGAACTCGACCTGATCCGCCGCGGGGACGAACTGGTCGTCGCCGCCGGGCCGTTCCGCCGTACCGTCCCGCTGCCGTCCGCGCTGCGCCGCTGCACCGTCGACGGGGCCGCGCTGCGGGAGGGCACGCTCGCCGTGCGGTTCGCGCCCGACCCGGCGCTGTGGCCGCGCGGACGATGACCCGGCCGGGGCCGCCCGCGTTCGGGTAACGTCGTAAGGACGAACCGTAGTCAGGAGTCCGTCATGAGCGAAGAGCTCCCCCCGTCCGAGGCCCCCCGCCCCGACGAGGCCGACACGGTCGACGAGACGCGTGCGACCGGTGGGGCGCGCGCGGCCGACGAGACGCGCGCGACCGACGCCGACGCCTGGGCGACGGCGTGCGCCGAGGACCTGGAGGCGGAGAAGGCCCGCCGCCGTGCCGCGTACGGGCCGCCGCCCGGCTCCGCCGCCGAGGAACTGCGCCGGCTCGTCGACACCGTCGCCGACAAGCTGTCCGGCCTCCAGGCCCCGCTGCTCGGCCAGGTCGCCGGACCCGCCGCCCAGCAGGTGGTCCGGCAGGTCGTCCAGCAGGCGAAGGCCGCCGTCGAACCGGTCCTCGAGCGCAACCCGGACGTGTTCGACCACCTCGCCGCCGCCGGTGGTGAACTCCTCGCCGCCTACCGTTCCGCCGTCCAGAACCAGGAACGCCGCTGGACCACCGGGGACACCCCGTCCAAGGACCCGCGCGACCCCCGTGACCAGGGCGAAGGCGGCACCGACGAGGGCGACGAGGGCGACGGGGGCACCGGTCCCGGACAGCGCATCGACCTGGACTGAGCCCCGCCTCGGGTACGGTTGCCCTTAGCGGGGCTCGACCGAACTGAGGGATTCATGGGACTCACCATCGGCGTCGACATCGGCGGCACGAAGATCGCGGCCGGCGTGGTCGACGAGGAAGGCAACATCCTCTCGACCCACAAGGTGCCGACCCCCACCACGCCCGAGGCCATCGTGGACGCCATCGCGTCCGCGGTCGAGGGGGCGCGCGTGGGGCACGAGATCGTCGGCGTCGGTATCGGTGCCGCCGGATACGTCAACCGCCAGCGCTCCACGGTCTACTTCGCGCCCAACATCGACTGGCGCCAGGAGCCGCTCAAGGAGAAGGTCGAGGCGCGCGTCGGGCTCCCCGTCGTCGTGGAGAACGACGCCAACGCCGCGGCCTGGGGCGAGTACAAGTTCGGCGGCGGCAAGGGCCACCGCAACGTCATCTGCATCACCCTCGGCACCGGCCTCGGCGGCGGCATCATCATCGGCAACAAGCTGCGCCGCGGTCACTTCGGCGTGGCCGCCGAGTTCGGCCACATCCGCATGGTGCCCGACGGTCTGCTGTGCGGCTGCGGCTCGCAGGGCTGCTGGGAGCAGTACGCGTCGGGCCGGGCGCTGGTGCGGTACGCAAAGCAGCGCGCCAACGCCACCCCCGAGCGCGCCGAGGTGCTGCTCGCGCTGGGCGACGGCACCCCCGACGGCATCGAGGGCAAGCACATCTCCGTCGCCGCCCGGCAGGGCTGCCCGGTCGCCGTCGACTCCTACCGGGAACTGGCCCGCTGGGCCGGCGCCGGCCTCGCCGACCTGGCCTCGCTCTTCGACCCGTCCGCCTTCATCGTCGGCGGCGGCCTCTCGGACGAGGGCGACCTGGTCCTCGACCCGATCCGCAAGTCGTACAAGCGCTGGCTGGTCGGCGGCAACTGGCGCCCGGTCGCCGACGTGATCGCCGCCCAACTCGGCAACAAGGCGGGCCTGGTGGGCGCGGCCGACCTGGCGAGGGAACCCGACCCGATCATGTGACGGTTGCTTTTCGAGCGGCGGGCACCGTCCCGACCCAAGGCGCGCGGGGCGGAGTCCGTTCGGGGCTCCGCCCCGCGGGCGCGACGAGCCACGACGGACCGGCACTCGCCCGCCGTCCCCGCGCCCCGGCCCACAAGGCGGCCGATCATGCGGTCCCGTAAATTGACCGCATGGCAACGTCCCTTCCCGCGCTCCCCAACTCCCGCACAGAACCCGACGGTTCCGCCGTCATCCGCGTCCTGAGCTACAACGTCCGCTCGCTGCGCGACGACACCGGCGCCCTCTCCCGCGTCATCCAGGCCTGCGCACCGGACCTCGTCCTCCTCCAGGAGGCCCCCCGCTTCTTCCGCTGGCGCAAGAAGATCACCCGCCTCGCCGCCGCGAGCGACCTGGTCCTCCTCTCCGGCGGCGCCACCGCGGCCGGCCCCGCGCTGCTCTGCTCCCTGCGGGCCACCGTGGAGCGCACCGAGGACGTGCTGCTCCCGCTCACCCCCGGTCAGCACCGCAGGGGCCTGGCCACCGCCGTGGTCCGGATCGGCGGGGCCCGTCTCGGCGTCCTCAGCACCCACCTGTCGCTGCGGCCGGACGAGCGCCACGAGCAGGCCGGGCTGCTCCTCGACCACCTGGCCGCCCTCGGCGTCACCCACGCCGTGGCGGGCGGCGACCTGAACGAGCGTCCCGGCGGCCGTACCTTCCGGCGGCTCGGCGACGGGCTGCGTGACTGCTGGACCGCCGCGCCCTGGGGCGGGGAGTACACCTTCCCGGCCGCCGCCCCGGACCGCCGGATCGACGCGGTCTTCGTCACCGAGGGCGTCGAGGTGCTGGGCTGCGGGGTGCCGGCGGGGCTGCCCGGGGTGGCGGAGGACGACCTGAGGGCGGCCACGGACCATCTCCCGGTCCTGACCGCCCTCCGCGTACCCGCCACGACCGGCTGACCGGCCGCGAGCGCGCGACCGCGGTCCCGGGGGGACTAGACCACCGCGCCGCGCCCCGGGTCGTCGTCGTCCTCGTCGCCCGTCCGCATCCGCACCACCAGGGTGGCGAAGCCGCCGAGGAAGCCGCCGATGCTCAGGGTCGTCAGCCACCAGGTCATCTCCCAGCCGAGCACCACCGCCAGCAGGAGCAGCACCGGGCCGCCGAGCACGCCCAGCCAGGCGAACTTCGACGTGGCGTCCGCGTCGGGCAGCGGCGGCGGCTCGGGCGGTACGAAGTGGCCCTCGTCGTCCGCGTCGAAGTCGTCGTCGGAGGGCTCGGCGGGCGTGTGGTCGCGGGGGCCGACACCGGGCGCGAACGCCACGGAGCCGCCCAGCGGCCGGTCGGGGGAGGGCCGGTCCGCCGCGGGCTTCTCGTCGTTCACCTCGGTCTCCAGCAGGGCCAGGTCCTCGACCGACTTGAAGGGCTTCGCGCCCGGCGGGTCCGGGGGCTCCTCCCCGTACCCGGCGACGATCGCGTCCCAGGCGGCGCCCTCGTCGAAGGGCGTGCCCTGCGCCTCGGGCCCGCCCTCCGCCGCGCGCTCCGGCCCCTCGCGGTGCTCCCGCCCCACGCCCCGCTCCTCGCGGTCCTCACGGTCGGAGTCGTGCTCAGCCACCTGCGGCCGTCCCTTCCTTGCCGAGACCGGTCTCCGGTTCCCTGACGGAACCGGGTGCGAGCCGGCCGATGAACGCGACGCTCTCCGCGAAGATCCGGTCCGCATCGTGGTCCAACGTCGCCACGTGGTAGCTGTGTTCCAGCAGGATCTCCGTCACGTCCGTCGACGACACCCGGCCCAGGATCCGCGCCGAGTCGGCCGGCGGCACCACATGGTCCTGCGGGCTGCGCAGCAACAGCAGCGGCTGGGTCACCTGCGGCAGGTCGCCGTCGGCCAGCCGGAAGAAGGCGCGCAGCGAGTGCGCCGAGTGCAGCGGCACCCGGTCGTACCCCAGCTCCGTGCTGAGCGGCTTGGCGATGTCGCTGGCGATGCCCTTCGTGGCGGGCACCAGGTGGCGCAGGACCGGCAGGGCGTGCTGGGCGACGCCGTGCATCCGGTTCGCCGGGTTCACCAGGACGACGCCCTCGACCGCGTCGCCGTGCTTCGCGGCGAGCCGCAGCGCCAGGGCACCGCCCATGGACAGGCCGGCCACGAAGACCCGGGCGCAGCGCTCGCGCAGGGCGCGCAGCTCGCGGTCCACCTCCGCGTACCAGTCCTGCCAGCCGGTGACCTGCATGTCCTCCCAGCGCGTGCCGTGTCCGGGCAGCAGCGGCAGCGACACGGTCAGACCGCGCTCGGCCAGGTACCGGGCCCAGGGGCGCAGCGACTGCGGGGAGCCGGTGAAACCGTGGCAGAGGAGGACGCCGGTCTCCCCGCCCTCGTGGCGGAACGGCTCGGCTCCGGGCAGCACCGGCACGTCTCGGTCTCCTGTCGTCAAGGGGGACTCGCGGGTCTTTCACCGTACGCGACCGCACGGACACCGACCAGGGCCGTCGGGGCCATTGACGGCGGCGCGGGTTAAGGTCTGAACCTCACACACGGGAGGCACTCGGTTGTTGTACGGCGCGATGAAGGTCACCGTCGGGGGGTCGCTGAAGCTCGCCTTCCGGCCCTGGGTGGAGGGCCTTGAGCACATCCCGGCCGAGGGCCCCGCCATTCTGGCGAGCAACCACCTCTCGTTCTCCGACTCGTTCTTCCTGCCCGCCGTCCTCGACCGCAAGGTGACCTTCATCGCCAAGGCCGAGTACTTCAACACCCCCGGGGTCAAGGGCAGGCTGACCGCCGCCTTCTTCAAGGGCGTGGGCCAGCTCCCGGTGGACCGCTCCGGCGTGCGCGGCGCGGGCGAGGCCGCCATCAGGAGCGGCATAGAGGTCCTGGAACGCGGCGAGCTGTTCGGCATCTACCCCGAGGGCACCCGCTCCCCGGACGGCCGCCTCTACCGCGGCAAGCCGGGCGGCCTCGCGCGCGTGGCCCTGGCCACCGGCGCGCCCGTCATCCCGGTCGCCATGATCGACACCGAGAAGATCCAGCCGCCCGGCCAGGTGATGCCGAAGCTGATGCGCCCGGGCATCCGCATCGGCAGCCCGCTCGACTTCACCCGCTACCAGGGCATGGAGCACGACCGCTTCGTGCTCCGCGCGGTGACCGACGAGGTCATGTACGAGATCATGAAGCTCTCCGGCCAGGAGTACGTCGACATGTACGCGACCGCCATGAAGCGACAGCTCGCGGAGGCGGCGAAGGCCGAGAAGGAAGCGGGCAAGGCGGCGGCCAGGGCCGACAGGAGCCGGACCGGGACCTAGGGCGGACAGGAGCACCGGGCGTTCGGGGGAGGGGAAGATGGCCAGGCGCGAGAGAGTCATGAGGATGTCCGTCGAGCTGCCGCTGTGGCGCGCGCTCGCCGGCTACCGCGTGCTCACCATGCTGTACGCGATCGGTTTCTTCGCCACCGCCCACTCCGGCTTCGCCCGCCCCTGGCTCGCCGTGGCCTACTACGCCCTCCTCCTCGTGTGGACCCTGGCCACCCTGCCCAAGGTCCAGAACGCCGCGAGCTGCACCAAGCGGTTCCTCGCCGCCGACCTCACCATCGCCCTGGCCGGCATCCTGCTCACACCCTTCGCCGACGCCCACGAGCGCGTCATGGACGGCGGGCCGACCCTGCCGTCGATATGGACCGCGGGTTCCGTGCTGGCCTTCGCCATCAAGGGCGGCTGGCGCTGGGCCGCCGTCGCCTCCACCCTCGTCGCCGTCGCCAACCTGGTCGAACGCGGCACCCCGGCCCGCGACACCGTCCACAACGTCGTCCTCGTCTGGGTCGCCTCCATCGCCATCGGCTACGTCGTCGAGGTCGCCCGCGCCTCCGAGCGCACCCTCGCGCGCGCCCTGGAGATCGAGGCGGCGACCAGGGAACGCGAACGGCTCGCCCGCGACATCCACGACAGCGTCCTCCAGGTGCTGGCGATGGTGCAGCGCCGGGGCGCCGTCATCGGCGGCGAGGCGGCCGAGCTGGGCCGGCTCGCCGGTGAGCAGGAGGTGGCCCTGCGCACCCTCGTCTCCGGCGGCCTGGTGCCCGTCTCCCGCGTGTCGGAGGACGCCGCCGAGGGCGCCGTCGTACGGGAGGTGGAGGAACCGGAGGCGGCGGACCCGGACGGTCCCGTCGACCTGCGCGCCCTGCTCGCCCCGTACGCCGGTTCACTGGTGAACCTCGCCGAGCCGGGCGCCCCGGTGCTCCTCGCCCCCGGTGCCGCACGGGAGCTGGCCGCCGCCGTGGGCGCCGCCCTGGACAACGTCCGCCGGCACGTCGGCGAGCGGGCCCGCGCGTGGATCCTGGTCGAGGACGAACCGGACGAGGTGATCGTCACCGTCCGCGACGAGGGACCCGGCATCCCGGAGGGGCGGCTCGCCGAGGCCGAGGGCGAGGGACGGCTCGGCGTGGCCCTCTCGATCCGCGGCCGGCTGCGCGACCTCGGCGGCACCGCCGAGCTGATCTCGGTGCCCGGACAGGGCACGGAAGTCGAACTGAAGGCACCGAAGAAGACCGTCGGCACCACCGCACGGGGGAAGGCAGCGGACCATGACTGAACGACGGACCTCCGGACCTTTGGACCCCGAACGGCCGGATGCGATCAGGGTGATGGTGGTCGACGACCACCCGATGTGGCGCGACGCCGTCGCCCGGGACCTGGCCGAGTCCGGCTTCGACGTCGTCGCCACCGCCGGCGACGGCGACCAGGCGGTGCGCCGGGCCGCGGCCGCCGCGCCCGACGTCCTCGTGCTCGACCTCAACCTGCCCGGCAAGCCCGGCGTCCAGGTCTGCAAGGAGGTGGTCGGCGCCGACCCGAAGCTGCGCGTCCTGGTGCTCTCGGCGAGCGGGGAGCACGCCGACGTGCTGGAGGCCGTGAAGTCCGGCGCGACCGGCTACCTGCTGAAGTCCGCCTCCACCGAGGAACTGCGGGACGCGGTGCGCCGCACCGCCGCCGGCGACCCGGTCTTCACCCCGGGGCTGGCCGGACTGGTCCTCGGCGAGTACCGCCGCCTCGCCTCCGAACCCGCGCCCGCCGCGGGCACCGACGACCCCGGCGCGCCCCGGCTCACCGACCGGGAGACCGAGGTGCTGCGCCTGGTGGCCAAGGGCCTGAGCTACAAGCAGATCGCCGAACGCCTCGTCATCTCCCACCGCACCGTGCAGAACCACGTCCAGAACACCCTGGGCAAGCTCCAGTTGCACAACCGCGTGGAGCTGGTGCGGTACGCGATAGAACGGGGCCTGGACGACGCGTGACCCGCGCGCGGGACCGCGGCCGCGGCTCCGGGAGCGGGACGGCATCCGGCGCATCGAGGACACCCTCGCCGCGCTCGGCGTCGCGGCCCGGATCACCCTCGTCGGCGAGGACGCCCCGGCGTCGCCACCCGCCTCGCCGACGAGTACGGCGTGCCCGCGGGCGTCCCGCGCCCCGGCCGCCGAGGTCACGGCCCGCCCGAGGACGGCCGGCCCGGCGCGGTACGAGGAGGCCGGCGTCTCCTCCGGCTGACCGGCGAGGGCAGGCCCGGGCCCGTATATTCGGCCCGGAGCCCACCACGACGGGAGCGGTCATGGAGATCCTTGCCTTCGGCGTCCAGGCCGACGAGAAGCCCCTGATCGAGCGGGCCTTCCGCGACCAGGAAGACGTCCGCTGCCTGGACGTCTTCCTCAACGAGGACACCGCCCCCATCGCGGCGGGCCACGAGATCGTCTCCACGTCCGTCAACGCCGACCTCGGCGCCGCGGTCCTGGAGATCCTCGCGGCCGGCGGCACCCGGATGGTGGCCCAGCGCTCCACCGGCTTCAACAACGTCGACCTGGCCACGGCCGAGCGGCTCGGCATGACCGTGGCCCGCGTGTCGTACTACTCGCCCCACTCGGTCGCCGAATTCGCCTGGGCCCTCGCCATGGCCGTCAACCGGCGGATCGTGCGCGCCTCCAACCGCACCCGCGACTTCGACTTCCGCCTCGACGGCCTGATGGGCCGCGACCTGCACGGCCGCACCGCCGGCGTCCTCGGCACCGGCAAGATCGGCGAGGCCTTCGCCCGCATCGCCCACGGCTTCGGCATGCGCCTGCTCGGCTGGGACGTCGCCGAGAACCCGGCCTGTGCCGAACTCGGCATGCGCTACGTCCCGAAGGACGAGCTGCTCGCCCGCTCCGACCTGGTCACCCTGCACGTCCCGCTGATGCCCGAGACCCGGCACCTGCTCGACGCCGCCGCGCTGAAGTCGATGCGGGACGACGCCATCCTGATCAACTCCAGCCGGGGCGGCCTGATCGACACCGCGGCCCTCGTCGGCGAGCTGCGCTCGGGCCGCTTCGCGGGCGTGGGCCTGGACGTGTACGAGGCGGAGGCGGGCCTGTTCTTCCTCGACAAGTCCCTGGAGGCCGTCGAGGACGACACCCTGGCCCGCCTCGTCACCTTCCCGAACGTCCTGGTCACCTCCCACCAGGCGTACTACACCGAGGACGCCGTCGGCCAGATCGTCGAGACGACGGCGCGCAACGTCCTCGACTACCGTCAGGGCCGCCGCTCGGACAACGTGCTGGTGCCGCGGAGCTGACCGGCCAGCTCCCGCACGATCGCGGTGCCGTTCAGGGTCAGCACCGACTCCGGGTGGAACTGCACGCCCGCGAACGCCGGACCCCGCAACGCGTGCACCTCGCCGCCCACCGAGCGGCTCACCTCGATGCCGTGCGCGGCCAGTTCGGCGGCGACCGCGTCGTCGCAGCGGGCGGTGAAGCTGTTGTAGAAGCCGACCGTCTCCGGCCGCCCGAACAGGTCGATCTCCGTCTGCGCACCCTGGTACGGCACCTCCTTGCGCACGATGTCCAGCCCCAGCTCCGCCGCGATCAGCTCGTGCCCGAGGCAGACGCCGAGCACGCCGTGCCGGTGCGCCCCGAGCACCTCGGCGGTCAGGTTCCGCAGGAAGCGCATCTTCGGGTCGGCCGGGTCGCAGGGGTCGCCGGGGCCCGGACCCAGCACCACCGGGCCGCCCTCGTGCCCCAGCACCGCCTCGCGCAGCCCCGGCTCGTCGTAGCGCCGTACGCTCACCGTCAGCCCCGAGGAGCGCAGGACGTGCGCGAGCATCGCCGTGAAGGTGTCCTCCGCGTCGACGACCAGCGCGTGTCCGCTCAGCGCGGCCGACGGTTCCTGCATCCGCAGCCAGAACGGGGCGAGCGAGGCGCGGCGCCCGTCCAGCGCGGCCCGCACCCGGGGATCGTCGGCCAGTCCCGGCCGCTCCTCCCGCGCACGCGGCCGGGACGGACGGACGCCCAGAGCCGCCAGCACCCCGGCCGCCTTGGCGTGGGTCTCGGCGACCTCGCCCGCCGGGTCCGAGCCGCGCACCAGCGTGGCGCCGACCGGCACCCGCAGCCGCCCCTCGGCGTCGATGTCGGCGGTGCGGATCAGGATGGGGGAGTCGAGCGTCTGGAGACCGGCCGGACTTCCCGGCCCCTCGCCCGGGTCCCGCCCGAGCAGGGCCAGCGCGCCCGCGTAGTAGCCCCGCCCGCCGCTCTCGTGCCGTTCGACGACCCGGCAGGCGTTCTGCACGGGCGAGCCGGTGACCGTCGCCGCGAACATCGTCTCCCGCAGCACCTCCCGCGCGTCCAGGGAGGACTTCCCGCGCAGCTCGTACTCGGTGTGCGCGAGGTGCGCCATCTCCTTCAGGCGCGGGCCGACGACCACCCCGCCCATGTCGCCGACGGTGCACATCATCTTCAGTTCCTCGTCGACGACCATCGACAGCTCCTCGATCTCCTTGCCGTCGGCGAGGAAACCGAGCAGGTGCTCGGGGGTCGGGCCCTCGGCGGGGTAGCGGTACGTGCCGCTGATCGGGTTCATGACGACCGTGCCCCCGGACATCCGCACGTGCACCTCCGGGCTGGCCCCGACCAGCGTCCGGTCCCCGGTGTGCACGACGAACGTCCAGTACGCGCCCCGCTCGCCCTCCAGGAGCCGCCGGAACAGCGCCAGCGCGTCGGCCCGCCCGAACCCGGGGATCCGGCCCTCGTACGTCCGCCGGATCACGAAGTTGGCGCCCTCGCCCCGCCCGATCTCCTCGTCCAGCACCCGGCCGACGATCCGCGCGTACTCCTCGTCGCCGACGTCGAACCCACCGCCCTCGACCCGGACCTCGTGCGCGGGCAGCCGGTCCAGCGCCTCGGCGAGCGGGAGCGTCCACCGCTCCTCGGGGGTGAGCATCAGCAGCGGGGTGCCGTCGTCGCGGACGTCGAAGCCGCGCTCGCGGATCTGCCGGAAGGGGACGAGCGCCAGCCCCTCGTCGGGCAGTTCGGCGAGCGTGGCGTACTCCGTGACCGGGCCGGTCAGCAGCTCCACGAGGTCGTGGTCGTGACCGGGGGCGCGGCGGCGGAGCAGGGCGAACGGGCGGTGGTCGGCCAGGAGGCCGTCGAGCGGTGTCATGGGTCCGGGTCCTTCTCGGTTGTCGGAGAGGAACGGACCCGGGCTCGGAAACACCGAAGGCCGCCCCTCGGGCGGCCTTCGCGGAGTCGTGTGTCGCGCGCAGTCAGTGGGCCGCCGGATGAGCGGTCCACCACCAGGTGCGGGTCGAGTGCGCGAACATGCCGTCGACCCTAGCGCATCCGCGCCGGGGCCGACGGCCGACGGCTCAGACGAGCATGCCGTAGATCTTCCAGCCGTTGCCGATCTTCGTGCGGCCCTTGAACGGCGCGGAGGCGCTGCCGGTGCCCTGGTAGAACCAGAGCACGCCGTCCTTGTCGCGGGCGACGAGGTCCGGCCGGCCGTCCCGGTTCAGGTCGCTCGGGCCGCGCAGCACGTCGTAGACGGACCAGCCGCCGCCGACCCTGGACTTGGTTTCGAAGGGCGCGGAGGCGCTGCCGGTGCCCTTGTAGAGCCACAGGACGCCGCTCTTGTCGCGGGCGACGAGGTCCGGCCTGCCGTCGCCGGTCAGGTCGCCGGTGTCGGTCAGCGTGTTGTAGACGGACCAGCCGCCGCCGATCCTGGACTTGGTTTCGAAGGGCGCGGAGGCGCTGCCGGTGCCCTTGTAGAGCCACAGGACGCCGCTCTTGTCGCGGGCGATCAGGTCGGGCCTGCCGTCGCCGGTCAGGTCGCGGGCGCCGGTGACCGTGTCGTAGACGGACCAGCCGCCGCCGACCCGGATGCGGGGCCCGAACGGCTTCGCCACGTCGCCGGTGCCCTTGTAGTACCAGAGCACGCCGCTCTTGTCGCGGGCCACCATGTCGCCGGTGCCGTCGGCGCGCAGGGCCGTGAGCGTGGTCACCGCGTCGTAGGTGTTCCAGCCGCCGCCCACGCGGAAGCGGCCGAAGAACGGCGAGGACGCGCTGCCGGTGCCCTGGTACTGCCACAGCACGCCCGAGGCGTCCCGGCCGAGGAGGTCGTACCGGTCGGTGCCCGGGTCGGGCGCGGTGCCCTTGACGAGCTGGACGTCGGCCGTGCGCACGTAGCCGATGCGGTGGTTGTAGCGGATCGGGTAGTACGTGGTGCTGCCCACCACCACCGTGCGCGAGCCCGTGCCCGAACCGTCCATGTTGCCGCTGTTGAAGTACGAGCCCTTCAGGGCACCGCCGGCCAGGGTGTACTTCTGCCCGGCGAGGACGCCGTACTTGGTCAGCGACTCGTTGTTCCTGGTCTGCACCGGCACACCGGTGCCCGTGTACGCGCTGTCCTCCGGGTAGGCGCGCCCGTAGACCGGGACGGAGCCCGAACCCGACCTGGGCGTGACCACGTCCGGCGTGCCGACGGCGGTGGCGAACTGGCCGCCCCGGTTGGAGAACCAGGCCTTCTTGCCGCCGTACCAGATGGCCGTCCAGTCCTGCTGGGCCTCGGCGACCACGTACTCGCCGCCGGCCAGGACCTTGTTGGCCCAGTTCCAGCCCTCGGTCGGGCTCTGGCTGCCCAGGTAGGGGTCGGTCAGCGCGGCCGAGGAGGTGGACGGCGAGGAGTACAGGTAGGTGAAGTTCGCCGGCTGCTGGGCCACCGGGGAACCGCTGTTGGTGATCTTCGGCTGGTTCGCCGTGGTGAACGGCGGGACGACGCGGACCACCTGGCCGGCCCGGTACGGGCCGCCCGGGCCCTCGGCGCCGGTGGGGGCGCCCAGCAGGTCCATGTAGTGGTTCCAGTCCCAGAACGGGCCCGGGTCCCAGTGCTGGGACTTCACGTTGCCGTCCAGGACGCCCGGGACCTCGTCGTGGCCGAGGACGTGCTCACGGTCCAGCGGGATGTCGTACTTGCCGGCCAGGTACTTCACCAGCGCGGCCGAGGACTCGTACTGCGGCTCGGTGTACCAGCTGCCGTCCTTGATCGCGTAGCCCTCGTGCTCGATGCCGATCGAGTGCATGTTGAGGGTCTTGTTGGCCGCGTGCCACGCCTCGTTCTTCGTCTCCACCATCTGGGTGACCAGCCCGTCGGAGGCGCGGATCAGGTAGTGGGCGCTGGCGTACGACAGGGAGTTCTGGAAGACGCCCAGGGCGCTGCTGTAGCTGCCCTCGGTGTCGTGGATCACGATCGAGGTGATCTCGTGGCCGGCCGTGGGGCGGCTCGCGACGTTGTAGTTGCCCCAGTCGTCGATGCCGCCGTTCTGCTTGTAGGCGGCCGGGCGGAAGTCGCAGTTGAGGCCGGACGGGCACTCGGGCGCGGGGGCGGCGGAGGCCGCGGCCAGCTCCAGGTCCGTCGTCTTCTTCGGCTCCACCGCCGGGTCGGCCGGCAGCGTGAGGGACTGGCCGTCGGTGGTGACGCGCTGCTCACCGGTCTTGATCGACTCGAACACGCGCTGCGCGAAGAGCTGGGCGCCCTTGTGGTCCGGTGCCTGGCTGGCGCGGGCCACCGCCGGGTACCAGGCGCCGGGGTCCTCGGGCAGCGAACCGGTCGCGTCCTTCTGGTACTTGGCCAGCAGCGCGGCGCCCGCCCGGATGCTCTCGGCGGTGTCGCTCCGCACCTCGTCGGCCGAGGCGTCGATGAGACCGGCCGCCTCGTCCAGGGTGTGCAGCCGCGGGTCGTCGGTGTCGACGGGCTTCTCGTCGAGGCTCTTGAGCGCCTTGTCGGCGTCGAAGTGCCGCTCGACGACCGGGTCGCCGCTGCGGTTCATGTGCTCGAGCCGGTGCTCGCGCTCCTCGGCGGCGCTGCGGTTGTCCAGGCTGTCCTCGTCGACGGCCGTGAGGCCCATGACGTTGTAGGCGCCGGTGGTGCTCGGCAGACCGTCGTGGTCCTCCCAGCGCGTCTGCCGGTAGGAGACGGCCATCAGCACGCTCTGCGGGACGTCGAACTCCTCGGCGGCCCGTTCGAACTCGCTCTGCAGCCGGGCCCCGGGCGGGCCGGTCACGGCCTGGGCGGTGTCCGAGCCGAGCAGGTCCGGCGAGGCCAGGGCCAGGCCGCCGGCCGTGGCGGCGACGGCCACCGCCGAGGCGACGCCGTAGACGAGCAGTCTCTTCTTCTTGCGGTCTCTGCGATGGTCCGCGATCAAAACCCCACCCCGGTGTGCGCTCGATGTGAACGTCTGTGCGAGTTGCCTGTGAATTCGAACTCAGAAGGCGCGTGAGGCTACCAACCCGGCCGCGGCGGCCCGCACCGGGGTCCCGTCTCACGGACTGGGCGTGGTGCTGGACGCCGTGACCGACCGCGTACTGTTGGGCGCGTGACCGTGAACGCTGATTCCCGAAGCGTCGCCGCTCAGGCGACTTGGCGAAGCCTGCCCGCGGCGCAGCAGCCCGAGTACCCGGATGCCGAGGCTCTGCGCGATGTGATCGCCGAGCTCGAGTCGTATCCGCCGCTCGTGTTCGCCGGGGAGTGCGACCAGCTGCGTGCCCGCATGGCCGCGGTCGCCCGGGGAGAGGCGTTCGTCCTCCAGGGCGGCGACTGCGCCGAGTCGTTCGACGCGGTGTCCGCCGAGCACATCCGGGCGAAGCTCAAGACCCTCCTCCAGATGGGGGCCGTCCTCACCTACGCCGCCTCCGTGCCCGTGGTGAAGGTCGGCCGGATCGCCGGCCAGTACTCCAAGCCGCGCTCGAAGCCCACCGAGACCCGCGACGGCGTGACGCTGCCGACCTACCGCGGCGACTCCGTCAACGGCTTCGACTTCACCGAGGCGGCCCGCGTCCCGGACCCCGAGCGGCTCAAGCGCATGTACCACGCCTCGGCGTCCACGCTGAACCTGGTGCGTGCCTTCACCACCGGTGGCTACGCCGACCTCAGGCAGGTGCACGCCTGGAACCAGGACTTCGTGAAGTCCTCCCCCTCCGGCCAGCGCTACGAGCAGCTCGCCCGGGAGATCGACAACGCGCTGAACTTCATGCGGGCCTGCGGCACGGACCCGGCCGAGTTCCAGACCGTCGAGTTCTTCTCCTCGCACGAGGCGCTGCTGCTGGACTACGAGTCGGCCCTCACCCGCGTCGACTCGCGCACCGGGCAGCTCTACGACGTCTCCGCGCACATGGTGTGGATCGGCGAGCGCACCCGGCAGCTCGACCACGCGCACATCGAGTTCGCCTCGCGGATCCGCAACCCGATCGGCATCAAGCTCGGCCCGTCCACCACGGCCGAGGAGGCGCTGCAGTATATCGAGCGCCTCGACCCGGAGCGCGAGCCGGGCCGGCTGTCCTTCATCGTCCGGATGGGCGCGGACAAGATCCGCGACAAGCTCCCCGAGCTGGTGGAGAAGGTCACCGCGTCCGGTGCCACCGTCGCCTGGATCACCGACCCGATGCACGGCAACACCTACGAGGCGGCCTCCGGCCACAAGACCCGCCGCTTCGACGACGTGCTCGACGAGGTCAAGGGCTTCTTCGAGGTGCACAAGGCGCTCGGCACCCACCCGGGCGGCATCCACGTGGAGCTGACCGGCGACGACGTGACCGAGTGCGTGGGCGGCGGCGACGAGATCTTCGTCGACGACCTGCACCAGCGCTACGAGACGGCCTGCGACCCGCGGCTGAACCGCAGCCAGTCGCTCGACCTGGCGTTCCTGGTGGCGGAGATGTACCGGGACCAGTGACGGGCCGCCCCCGGGCGGGCGAAATGGGGCGCGGGTCACACGGGATCCGCGCCCCTCGCACTGTCGCAGGCCCTGGGCGATGGGTTAGGTTAGGTTTGCCTCACCGATCAGTCGGGCCCTCCGGTCGTCGGTACGGCACGACCATGGATCCCGCCCGGGAGGTGAACCGCGTGTTCGTCTGCAGTTGCTTCGGTGTCACCGAGGAACAGGTGAAGAGCCACGCGGAGGCCGGTGCGTGCACGCCCCGGCAGATCGCCTCCGCCTGCAAGGCGGGTACCGACTGCGGCGGCTGCGTACGCCGCATCCAGGCCCTGCTCGGCCGCGGCGCCTGCCCCCGCCGGCGGCTGGCCGACCAGGGCGAGCCGGTCCTCGCGGAGCTTCCCGAGGCGGCCTGAGGCCCCGGTGGCCTAGAGCGAGCCCGGACCCGACGGGTCCGGCTGGGTCTGCTCGATCACCGTCGACAGGTACAGCGACTCGCCCAGCTTCTCGACCAGGTCGAGCTGGGTCTCCAGGTAGTCGATGTGGTGCTCCTCGTCGGCGAGGATCGCCTCGAAGACGTTGGCCGACGTGATGTCGTGCTTGGCCCGCATCACCTCGATGCCCCGGCGCAGCCGGTCGATCGCCTCCAGCTCGATCTCCCGGTCGGCCTGGAACATCTCGGTCACGCTCTGGCCGACCCGCACGTGGAAGAGGCGCTGGTAGTTCGGCAGGCCGTCCAGGAGCAGGATGCGGTCGGTGAGCACCTCGGCGTGGCGCATCTCGTCGAAGGACTCCGCGCGCGTGTACTTCGCGAGCTTGTGCCAGCCCTTGTGGTCCTGCAGCTTCGCGTGCAGGAAGTACTGGTTGATGGCCGTCAGCTCGGCCGTGAGCTGCTCATTGAGGAACTCGATGACTTCCGGGTCGCCCTGCATCGCTTGACGCTCCTTCGAACGGGAACAGGCGTGTTGCGCGGCATGATTGCACCGGTGTCGAAGATCGTCCAGTAAGTCTAGACTTAGTAAGTAAGTGCATGCTTAGACGCCTTGGTGACACTTTGGTGACTGATGGGGCGGTTTGCCCGAATGTAAGGGGGGCGGGTCGGGGGCACGGGTCCGGGTCTGTCAGGATGGAAGGCATGGGTCAGCCGGTGGAACACGGATCGGGAGAAGACGGTTCGCAAGGAGCGTCGCGGTTCGAGCTCCCGCCCGGGCAGCGGCTGCAGCGCGGCTGGCCGGTCACCCACTACGGACCGGTCCCCAAGTTCCGCCCGGAGCGCTGGGAGTTCCGCGTCTTCGGCGCCACCACCGACGGCGAGAAGCACGGCTGGACCCACGACGAGTTCACCGCCCTGCCCTACACCACGGTCGTCGCCGACCTGCACTGCGTCACGAAGTTCAGCATGCTCGGCTCCGAGTGGGGCGGCGTCCCGGCCGCCACGATCCTGGAGCTGGCACCGCCCGCGCCCGCCGTCACCCACGTCATGGTCTGGGCCGAGTACGGCTTCAGCTCCAACCTCAGGCTGTCCGACTTCACCGCCGAGCGCACCCTCTTCGCCACGCACAAGGACGGCGAACTGCTCACCGCCGAGCACGGCTTCCCGCTGCGGCTGGTCGTCCCGCACCTGTACGCCTGGAAGGGCCCGAAGTGGGTCCGCGGCATCGAGTACATGACCGCCGACCGGCGCGGCTTCTGGGAGGAGCGCGGCTACCACAACATCGGCGACCCGTGGCGGGAGCAGCGCTACTCCTACCAGGAGGAGCCCGGGGACGGCCCCGAGCCGTGACCCGGCGCGGCACCCCCGGGGGTCAGCCGTCGCGCAGCTTCTTCAGCCGCTCCACGTCCGCCGCGTGCCCCTCCTTGCCGCCGGGCGTCTCGATCACCAGCGGCACGCCCTCGGTGGCCGGGTGCGTCATGAGCGCGCGGAAGGGGTCCTCGCCGATGTGACCGGTGCCGATGTTCTCGTGCCGGTCCTTGTGCGCCCCCGCCACGTCCTTGGAGTCGTTGGCGTGGATCAGCTTCAGCCGGCCCTCGCCGACCGTCTCCACCAGCAGGTCGAGGGTCCGGTGCATGCCGGACGGTCCGGTCAGGTCGTGGCCGGCCGCGAAGATGTGGCAGGTGTCCAGGCACACCCCGAGCTTCGGGTGGGCGTCCAGCGCATCGAAGTACGGCCCGAAGTCCCAGGTCCGTGAGCACAGGGAGGCGCCCTGCCCGGCGGTCGACTCGAGGAGCAGGTACGGGTCGTCGTCGTGGGTCAGTTCGTCGAGGAGCGGCAGCATGTGCTCCCGCACCTGCTTCAGGGCCACCGCCCGGTCCCGTCCGCCGGTCGCGCTCCCGGTGTGCACCACGACGCCCAGCGCCCCGATGGCCCGCCCGCGCCGCAGCGAGTGCCGCAGCGACTCCACCGACCGCTCCACCGTCGCCTCGGTGTGCGAGCCGAAGTTGATCAGGTACGGCGCGTGCACGTACGCCGGGACGGACCCGGCCGCGCAGGCCTCCCGGAAGGCCTCGTCCTGCTTCGGGCTGCCGGCCGGGGTGGCCCAGCCGCGCGGGTTGGCGACGAAGACCTGCACGGCCTCGGCCTTCAGGTCACGGGCGTAGGACAGCCCCACGGAGTGCAGCCCGCCGGCCACCGGGACGTGGGCGCCGACGGGGTTGCGGGGGAGGGCGGCGGAGGCCGAGGGGGCGGACTGTTGACTCTTCACCCATCCAGGGTGTCATGCGGCCGGCGGTGCCCCGTCACCTGATGGTGATCTTGATGGTGGACCCCTCGGGAGCCGTGTCCCCGCCGTCCACCGACTGCTTCTTGACGGTGTCGCCGAACAGCCCGAGCAGCCCTCGGTCCTCCTCCACCTCGAAGCCCGCGTCCCGGAGCGTGCGCTTGGCGTCGTCCACGCTGTCGCCGACCACGTCCGGGACCTCGATCATCCGGGGGCCCTTGGACAGCGTGAGCGTCACCGTGTCGCCCTCGGCGGCCCGGCCGCCCGCGTCCGGGGACTGCCGGGCGACCTGGCCGCTGTCGTGCTCCGAGTTCACCCGCTCCGCGGCGACCTTCACCTTCAGGCCGGCCTCCGACAGCTCGGACTTCGCGTCCTCCAGGTCCTCGCCGGTGACGTCCGGGACGTCGACCGGGCTGCCCTTGCTGACGACCAGGGCGACCGCCGAGCCCGCGCGCACCGTGGTGCCCGAGGCGGGCTTGGTGGAGATCACGAAGCCCTTGGCCACCTCGTCGCTGAACGCCCTGGTCACCATGCCGGGCTCCAGGCCCTCGTCCTCGATCAGCTTGCGGGCCCGGTCCAGCCTGTAGCCCGACACGTCGGGCAGCTTCACGGTGTCGGGGCCGTCGGAGACGGTGAGCGACACCGAGTCGTTTTTCCGTATGCGGTCGCCCACCCCGGGGTCGGTGCTGATGACCTTGCCGCGCTCCACGGTGTCGCTGTAGGCGTGCCGCACCTTGCCGACGTCCAGCCCGGCCTCGTCCAGCCGGTCCCGGGCCTGCGCCTCGGTCTTGGACAGCAGCGGCGGCACCTTGGTGAACTGGCCGGAGTTGATGTACCAGATGCCCGTGCCGATCCCGAGCACCAGCAGGGCGGCCACGACGATCGCCAGCGGGCCGCGGCGCGGCCGGGGCAGGCGGGAGCGGGCCGGAGCCGGCGCGGGAGACGCCAGCCGGCTGGTGCGGCTGACCCCGTCCGCGCCGTCGGCCTCGTCCCCGTCGACGGGGAGGCGGCGAGGCATCGTCAGCGCGCGCGGGATCACGCTCGTACGGTCCTCGGCGTTGTCGTGCTCCGCGGCGAGCGCCTGGGGCGGCACCGCGTCCAGCTGCTCCGCGCTGAGCGCCGCACGCGCCTCACGGGTCAGGGCGAGCAGCGCCACCGCGTCGTGCGGCCGGACCTCGGGGGTGCGCGCGGTGGCCGCGGCGACCAGCTCGTCCAGCTCGAGGGCGGCTCCCGGCACCGCGGCCGAGGGCGGCGGCACGTCCTCGTGCAGGTGCTTGTAGAGCACCGCCGCGGGCGAGTCGCCGTCGTGCGGCTTGGTGCCGGTCAGCATCTCGTACAGCACGACACCGCACGCGTACACGTCCACCCGGGGGTCGGCCGTGCCGTGCTCGATCTGCTCGGGCGCCAGGTAGGAGACGGTGCCGAGGACCGCGCCGGTGGTGCTGGTGACGGTGTTCACGGCGCGGACCAGGCCGAAGTCGGCGACCTTGACCCGGCCGTCGTCGCCTATCAGCACGTTCTCCGGCTTCATGTCCCGGTGCACGAAGCCCGCCCGGTGCGCGGCGCCGAGCGCGGCGAGGACCGGCTCCAGGATGTCCAGCGCGGCCCGCGGCCTGAGCGCCCCCCGCTCGCGCAGCACGTCCCGCAGGGTGCAGCCCGCGATGTACTCCATCGCCAGGTAGACGTACGCCCCCTCGGCACCCTGGTCGAAGACCTGGACGACATTGGGGTGGTCGAGCCGGGCCACCGACTTGGCCTCGCGGATGAACCGCTCGACGAAGGTGGCGTCGGTCGCGAGCGTCGGGTGCATCACCTTCAGCGCGAGCACGCGGTCCAGGCGGGTGTCCACGGCCCGGTAGACCGTGGCCATCCCGCCGACCGCGATCCGCGCCTCGACGCGGTACCGGCCGTCGAGCACCTGCCCGACGAGAGGGTCCTGAAGGGTCGTGTCCACGCAGGCGAGTCTACGAGCCGCCACGGACACCCCGCGCCGCCGAGCGGAATCGGGCCGTTACTGCAGCGCATCTGTGACGCTTCCCACGCGGGGGTGCTCCGCCGACGGCGGAGCACCCATGGGAAAGGTGTTCGTGCCCAACGGGGAACGGGCGCGCGGGTGGGAGGGGAGCCCTCGGACGGCGCCCGGGCGAGGAGCCCCCGGACGGTGCCGGGGAGAGGAGCCCCCGGGACCGCGCCGGGCCGCTAAAAGGCGGGCCGCTCCGGATCCAGCACCGCCAAGCCCTCCGCGGGGGACGACGCCTCGGCGAAGTGTCGCCGCGGAATCCGCCCCGCCCGCCGAGCCAGCCGCCCCGCCTCCACCCCCGCCCGCATCGCCGCGGCCATCAGCACCGGCTCCTGCGCCCGCGTCACCGCCGAGGCCAGCATCACCCCCGCACACCCCAGTTCCATCGCCAGCGCCACGTCCGAGGCCGTACCGGCCCCCGCGTCCAGAATCACCGGCACGCGCGCGTGCTCCACGATGAGCTGGAAGTTGTGCGGGTTGCGGATCCCGAGCCCGGAGCCGATCGGCGAGCCCAGCGGCATGATCGCCGCGCACCCGACGTCCTCCAGCTTCCGCGCGAGCACCGGGTCGTCGTTGGTGTACGGCAGCACCGTGAACCCGTCGTCGACCAGTGTCTCGGCCGCGTCCAGCAGCTCGACCGGGTCGGGCAGCAGCGTGCGCTCGTCGGCGACGACCTCCAGCTTGACCAGGTCCGTGCCGAGCGCCTCGCGCGCCAGCCGCGCGGTGAGGACGGCCTCCCCGGCGGTGAAGCAGCCGGCCGTGTTCGGCAGCACTCCGATGCCGAGCCGCTCCAGTACGGACAGCACCGACCCGTGCACCGAGGTGTCCACCCGCCGCATCGCGACGGTCGTCAGCTCCGTCCCGGAGGCCACCAGCGCGCGCTCCAGCACGTCCAGGCTGGGCGCCCCGCCCGTACCCATGATCAGGCGGGACCCGTAGGACGTACCGCCGAGGACAAAGGGATCGTCGGCCACGGTCAGCCTCCTTGGACGGCGGTGAGGACCTCGACGCGGTCGCCGTCGGCCAGGGCGGTGGCGGACCACTGCGCGCGCGGGACGACGGTTTCGTTCAGGGCGGCGGCCACTCCGGACGGTGCCGCGGTGAGGGTGCCCACCAGCGCGTCCAGGGCGGTGCCGGGAGCCACCTCGCGCGGCTCGCCGTTGACGGAGATGTTCATGCGGAGTGCTCCGGAAGTCGCGGGAGTGGGGGAAGCGCGGGGGCGCCGCCGAAGCGGCGGGGCGTGAAGGGGCGGCCCTCCTCCGGCAGCTCCCCGGTGGTCAGGGCGTGCGCCATGACGTCGCCGGTGACGGGGGTGAGCAGCACGCCGTTGCGGTAGTGCCCGGTGGCCAGCAGCAGGCCGTCCAGGCCGGTCGGGCCGAGCAGCGGGGCGTTGTCCGGGGAGCCGGGGCGCAGACCCGCGCGGGTCTCCGTCAGCGGCAGCTCCGTGATGCCGGGGACCAGCTCGTGGGCGTCGCGCAGCAGCGCGTAGACGCCGCCCGCGGTGACCGTCGTGTCCCAGCCCAGCTCCTCGCTGGTGGCGCCGACGACCAGCTCGCCGTTCTCGCGGGGCACCAGGTAGACGTGGTTGCCGCGCACCACGGCGCGCACCGTCCGGTTCAGCAGCGGTCCGTGGGCCCGGGGCATCGTCAGCCGCAGCACCTGGCCCTTCACCGGCCGCACCGGCGGCAGTACGGCCTCCGGCACGCCCGTGAGCCGCCCGCTGAGGCTGCCCCCGGCCAGCACGACCTGCCCGGCCTCCAGCGCGGTGCCGTCCGCGGTGACGACGCCCGTGGCCCGGTCCCCGCGCCCGACGGTGAGCCGCTCGGCCCACACCCGGTGGAAGACCACGCCCGCGTGTGCGCAGGCGGCCACCAGCGCCCGTGCGAGGCGGCGCGGGTCGATCTGGTGGTCGCCGTCCACCCGGAGCCCCCCGCGCACGCCCGGCGCGAGCATCGGCTCCAGGCGCCGGCACTCGCGCCCCGACAGCCACTCCGACTCCAGGCCCGAGCGCTGCTGGAGCGCGTGCAGGTCGCGCAGGTGGGCGCGGTCGTCGGCGTCCAGTGCGACGGCCAGGGTGCCGCAGCGGCGGTACCCGAGGTCCCGGCCGGTCAGTTCGGCCAGCTCGGCCGCGAACGCGGGGTAGCGGCGGGCCGAGGCGAGGTTCAGCGCGAGCAGCGTCTCCTCGCCGTAGTGCAGCTCGGTGACGGCGGCCAGCATCCCGGCCGCCACCCGGGCCGCCCCGCCGCCCGGTTCGGGGTCCACGAGGGCGGTGGCCAGCCCGCGCTGAGCGGCCCGCCAGGCCGTGACCAGCCCGACGATCCCGCCGCCGACGACGAGCACGTCGGGCGTGCGGGGCGTACGAGGCGTGTGTGGTGGAGACGACATGGGCGTCCAGCCCCTCCCTTCGCCGGCATGACCCGGATCAGGTTCGTACGGTCGGAGGCCGCCAGCCTCCCTCTCAGCCCGGTGCGTCCGGGCTCCCGCGAGTGCCTTGCGTCGGCCACCCTAGCCCGCGGCACAGGGCGCGGGTAGGGGACCCCGTGCGGCCGGGGGCGTCGCGCAGTTCACGGGGGACGGGCACCGACCGGTGGAACACCGGGGTGTCTATGGTGATCAGGTGAGTGAGCAGACGCGGGAACGGGGACAGGGGCCGGCGGCGGACGCGGAGCGCCGTGTGGTCGTGGTGGGCGCCGGGATGGCGGGCGTGCAGACGGCGGTCGCCCTGCGGGAACAGGGCTTCACCGGCCCGGTGACCCTGATCGGCGCGGAGCCGCACCAGCCGTACGACCGCCCCCCGCTGTCCAAGGCCGTCCTGCTCGGCACGGCCGAGGGGTCCGCCTTCGACGTCGACTTCGAGGCGCTCGGCATCACCCTGCGGCTGGGCTGCGAGGCCCTGGGCGTGCGCCCCGGCGACCACCTCCTCGACACCTCCGAGGGGCCCGTGCCCTACGACTCCCTCGTCCTGGCGACCGGCGCCGAACCCGTCCGGCTCCCCGGCGCCGAGGGCGTGCCCGGCGTACACCTGCTGCGCACCCTGGACGACGCCGAACGGCTGCGCCCGGTGCTCGCCCGGCAGCACGACGTCGTGGTGGTCGGGGCGGGCTGGATCGGCGCCGAGTTCGCCACCGCCGCGCGGGAGGCGGGCTGCGCGGTGACCGTGGTGGAGGCCGCCGACCGGCCGCTCGCCGACGCGCTGCCCGCCGAGGTGGCCGCGCCGATGACCTCCTGGTACGCCGACGCGGGCGCCGAACTGCGCACCCGCGCGCGCGTGGAGCGCGTCGAGCCGGGCGGTCCGGGCGAGCCCGCCCGGGTCGTCCTCGACGACGGCACCCGGCTGCCCGCCGACGCGGTCGTCGTCGGCATCGGCGCCCGCCCCGCCACCGGCTGGCTGGCCGGCTCCGGGATCGCCCTCGGCCGGCACGGCGAGGTCCTGGCCGACGACCGCCTGCGCGCCCGCGTGCCGGACGTCCACGCGGTGGGCGACTGCGCCTCCTTCCCCTCCGCCCGCTACGGCGAGCGGCTGCTGGTGCACCACTGGGACAACGCGCTCCAGGGGCCGCGCACGGTCGCCGCCGACATCGTCGGCGCCCCGGCCGGCGAACCCGCGGCGGCCTACGACCCGGTGCCGTACTTCTGGTCCGAGCAGTTCGGCCGCTTCGTCCAGTACGCCGGTCACCACACGGCCGCCGACACCACCCTGTGGCGCGGCGACCCCTCCAGCCCGGCGTGGACGGTCTGCTGGCTGCGCGCGGGCCGCCTGGTGGCGCTGCTGGCGGTGGGCCGCCCCCGTGACCTGGCCCAGGGCAGACGCCTGATCCAGGCGGGCACGAGGATGGACCCGGATCTGCTGGCCGACCCGGCGAAGCCGCTGAAGGCGGCGACGGCGGCATCGGCGTAGTCCGGTTTCCGAGTGTCAGTGCCAGGTGGCAGGCTGGGGGCGTGACCGAGATTGACGCAAAGACCGATGCTCTCGTGCCTGCCTGGCTCACCGTCCCCGACATCGCCGAGAAGCTCGGCGTCGAGGTGACCCGGGTACGCCAGCTCATCAAGGAAGGCCAGCTCATCGCCGTCCGCCGCGGGGAGAACCGCGCGCTGCACGTCCCCGCGGCCTTCATCGACGAGGACAAGGTCGTCAAGGGCCTGGTAGGGACCCTGACGCTGCTGCGGGACGACGGCTTCACGGCCGAGGAGATGCTGGAGTGGCTCTTCACTCCCGACCCGAGCCTGCCCGGCACCCCCGCCCAGGCGCTGGCGGAGAACCGCGGTACGGAGGTGAAGCGCCGGGCCCAGGCGCTCGCCGTCTGACCACAGCGACGCCGTCCCGTCGCCCCGATTGATCAGCGGCACCGCTGATCCGCGGCACCGCTGATCCGCCGCGCCGATCCACCGCACCACCCGGCGTACGAGCCGCGGACCCCGGCCCGGGAGAGGCCCGGTCCGCGGCCCGTGCGCCACCCTCGTGCGGCCCGTCCCGGGCCCGCGCCACCGAACGAACCGGGGGGACACCCGCATGCCCGACACCGCCGCGACCACTGCCCGCGCCCGGCTCGCCGACGCTCGGCTCTACCTGTGCACGGACGCCCGCCGGAGCCAGGGCGACCTGCCCGAGTTCCTCGACGCCGTGCTCGCCGCCGGGGTCGACGTCGTGCAGTTGCGGGACAAGGGAATGGAGGCGGCCGAGGAACTGGAGCACCTCAAGGTCCTCGCCGACGCCTGCGCCCGCCACGGCAGGCTCCTCGCGGTCAACGACCGCGCGGACGTCGCGCACGCCGCCCGCGCCGACGTGCTGCACCTCGGCCAGGGCGACCTGCCGGTGCCCGCCGCCCGGGCCGTCGTCGGCGACGACGTGCTGATCGGCCGCTCCACGCACGCCGAGTCCGAGGCCGCCGCTGCCGCCGTCCAGGACGGCGTGGACTACTTCTGCACCGGTCCGTGCTGGCCGACCCCCACCAAGCCCGGCCGCCACGCACCCGGCCTCGACCTGGTCCGGTACACCGCGGCGCTGGGCACCGGCCGCCCCTGGTTCGCCATCGGCGGCATCGACCTCGGCAACCTCGACCAGGTGGTGGAGGCGGGCGCCCGGCGCGTGGTCGTCGTGCGCGCGATCACCGCCGCCGACGACCCCGGCGCGGCGGCGGCCGAGTTCGCGAAGCGGCTGCGTCAGGTCCCGGCGGGGGAGTAGCCGCACCCGGCCGTGGCGGGCCGGCGGGCCGTCCGGAGCCGATCGCGGGCCATGTGTCCAAAAGATGGACAACAACTCGACAATATGGACAAATGTCCCGCATCCGGTTGGGCGACCGCCGTCCCCTGGCTAACCTGCCGGTATGGCCCTCGGAACCGCAAGCACGAGGACTGATCGCGCCCGCACGGTGCGTGACATCCTCGCCACCGGCAAGACGACGTACTCGTTCGAGTTCTCTGCGCCGAAGACGCCCAAGGGCGAGAAGAACCTGTGGAGCGCGCTGAGGCGGGTCGAGGCCGTGGCCCCGGACTTCGTCTCCGTGACCTACGGCGCCGGCGGCTCCACGCGGGCGGGCACGGTGCGGGAGACCGAGCAGATCGTCGCCGACACCACGCTGACCCCGGTCGCCCACCTGACCGCCGTCGACCACTCCGTCGCCGAGCTGCGCAACATCATCGGCCAGTACGCCGACGCCGGGATCCGCAACATGCTCGCGGTGCGCGGCGACCCGCCCGGCGACCCCACGGCCGACTGGGTCGCGCACCCCGAGGGCCTGACGTACGCCGCCGAACTGGTCCGGCTCATCAAGGAGTCGGGCGACTTCTGCGTCGGCGTCGCGGCCTTCCCCGAGATGCACCCGCGCTCCGCCGACTGGGACACGGACGTGGCGCACTTCGTCGACAAGTGCCGGGCCGGCGCGGACTACGCGATCACGCAGATGTTCTTCCAGCCCGACTCCTACCTCCGCCTGCGCGACCGGGTCGCCGCGGCCGGCTGTGAGACCCCGGTCATCCCCGAGGTGATGCCGGTGACCAGTGTGAAGATGCTGGAGAGGTTGCCGAAGCTCAGCAACGCCTCGTTCCCCGCGGAGCTGAAAGAGCGGATCCTCTCGGTCAAGGACGATCCGGCGGCTGTACGCTCGATCGGCATCGAGTTCGCCACGGAGTTCTGCGCGCGGCTGCTGGCCGAAGGTGTGCCCGGACTGCACTTCATCACGCTCAACAACTCCACGGCGACGCTGGAAATCTACGAGAACCTGGGCCTGCACCACCCACCGCGGGCCTAGACCGGCCGCACGTATTTGCGACACACTGCGTAACGGCCACTGGGAGAGGGGCGTACATGGGCTGGACGGTCCTCTACATCGCGTTCGGCGTCGTCGCGTTGTGGCTGCTGGGCGAAGTGCTGCTGCAGTACAAGGCGCGCCTGCGCTGGCGGCTGCTCGCCTTCGGCGGCTTCGCGGGCGTCGTGGCCGGTGTGCTGATGTCGAACGTGCTCGTCATCGGGGTCGGCGCCGCCGCCTTCGCGGTCGGCCAGACCTACGTCACCCTGTCCTTCCGCCGAGGCTTCGAGGCGGGCTGGGCGGTCAACGCCCCGGCGAGCCTCGTCGGCAAACGCGGGCGTCCCGAACGGGGCGGCCGGGAAGCCGTGTTGGAGCCTTCCGGGCCCGAATCCGCCGAGGGCGGCCGGGACCACCACGACGGCTACGACGAGCACGTCCAGGGCCACGTCCCGGACCAGGAGGTCCCGGCGTACGGGTCCGACGACCACGACCGCGACGACGTCTTCACCCCCGCCCGCCCCGCCGCCGACCCCACGGCCGCGGAGACCACCGCCGTCTACGCACCGCAGCCCATGCCGGACGACACCGGCTCGTACGGCGTGTACGCCGACTCCGGTTACGGCACCGGCCAGCAGCCCGCGGCCGCCCCGGGCGCCGACCAGAACTACGCCTACGACTACTCGGGCTACGGGCAGCAGCAGGGCTACGGCTACGACACCGGCGCGCAGCAGCAGTACGCCGCCTACTCCGACCCGTACATCGGCACCCACACCTACGGCGGCGGGACCTACGACACCGGCGGCTACGACACGAGCGGCGGGCAGCAGCAGTACGGCCAGCAGGGGTACGGGCAGGACCCGTACGCCACGGATGCCACCGGCACGCCCGGCGGCTACGGCGGCGAGACCCCGCCCGGCGGAGTGTGGGTGCCGCAGCAGCGCAGCACCGACGACCCCTACGGCGGCGAACTCCCGGCCGAACAGCAGCACTACCCCTACCAGGGCAACGGCCAGGCGCAGGGCCAGGGTTACGACGAGCAGTACCGCTACTGAGGACCCGGCTCACTGGGAACCGCGGAACTCCGGTCCCTCCACCACGAGTCCGGCGACCAGCGCGCCCGACATGCCCGCGTGCGGGAGCCCCCCGCCGGGGTGCGACCAGCCGCCGACCGTGAACAGGCCCTCGGTACGCGTCGAGTTCGCCGCGTGCAGCAGGAGGCCGTCGGCCCCCGCCAGCGCCGGCGCCGGGATCGCACCGTCGGGCACACCGGTGTCCGCCGCGACCTCGGCCGGGGTGCGCACCTCGTGCCACAGCAGCCGGTCGCGCAGGCCGGGCACCGCCCGCTCGGCCACGTCGATCAGCTGCCCGGCCCAGGGGGCGGACACCCCGTCCGTGGGCTGCCCGGACGCGCTGGTCAGCGCGGGCACCACCGCGGAGAGGACGACCGCCTCGTGGTCCGCGTCCGGGACCAGCGCGGGGTCGTCGGGCCGCAGGACGGTGACGGTCGGCCGCGCGGCCATCCCGGGAGCGGCGCCGAACAAGCGGTCCAACTCGGTCTCCCGGTCCGCCGCGTGCACCACCGTCCGGTGCGCCGTGCCCCGCGGACGCGCGCCGCGCAGTGCGAGGAGCACCGTCAGCCGGCTCGCCCCACCGCGCTGCGGCGGCACCTCGCCCTCCCCGCGCACCGGTGACCCCCCGCGCAGGCGGTCCAGCACCCCCGGGGCCACGCCGGAGACCACGAACTCGGCCTCCTCCACGGTCCCGTCGGCCAGCTCCACGCCCGCCGCCCGGCCGTCCTTCTCGACGATCCCGGTGACCTCGGCCCCGAAGCGGAACTCCACCCGGCGGGCCAGACACCGCTCGTACACCGCCCGCGCCAGCTCCCGCAGACCCCCGCCGCGCACGTACCACACGCCGAACGCGTACTCCATGTACGGCAGTACGGCGGCGTTCGCGGGGGCGGTGCGGGGGTCCAGGCCGTACGCGAGGGCGTGGCTCTCCAGCAGGGCGGCCAGCCGGGGGTCGCGCAACTCCCGGGCGCCGACCTCGGCGAGCGTGCCGGCCCGGCGGGTGCGCAGCAGCCGTCTGTGCGGGACGGCGGGGTAGGGCTCGCGCTCGGCCAGCACCCGCCAGTTCGGCCAGAGCGGCTCCTCCAGGAGGGGGCGGCGGGTGCGGTCCCAGGTCTCCCGGGCCCGCACCAGGAAGTCGCCCCAGCGCTGCCCGGCGCCCGCACCGAGCGCGGCGTCCAGGGCGGCGACGACACCCGCGCGCGAGGCGTTCGGCAGGGAGACCTCCGTGCCGTCCGCGAACACGTGCCGGGAGGAGGGGTCGACCTGGACCAGGTCGACGCACGCCTCCAGCGGCTCCTTGCCGGTCTTCACGAACAGATCGCGCCAGACCGCGGGCAGCGGGAGCAGACCGGGGCCGGTGTCGAAGGAGAACCCGTCCCGCTCGAAGCGGCCCAGGGCTCCGCCGTACGTCCCCGTCCGCTCGTACACCACCACCCGGTGGCCCGCGACGGCCAGCCGGGCGGCCGCCGCCATGGCGCCCGTCCCGGCGCCGATCACCGCAATCCGTGCCATGCCAGGGACTTTATCCGCCCCCACCGGCACTCCCGTGCGAGGGCTGAGCACCAGGACGGACGTCCCGGTGACCGGTCGGCCGGGCCACCTCGTGGGCCGGGGTGCGCAGGGCTGAGTAGGTGTACCTAGTCCGCCAGATGAGTACCCGCGCGGATGGGCTGCGACCTGCGGGGACGAGAGAGTGGAGACACGGAGAGGGGCACGGCTCCGGCACCGGCGGCACGGGGCGCCGGAACGGAGCCGGGCCCGCGATCCGCTCCTTCCGCCGGCCGTGGCCGGCGGGAGCGAGGCACGGGGGAACCCGGAGGGACGACCGGCGACGGGAGTTCCGACGGGGGGACGTACGGGGGAGCAGGAGGAGGCGCCGGTCCGACGGCGGCCCGCGGGGGACGCGGCCGCCACGGACCGGCGCTCCTTCGTGCGACCGGCCGGCTTTGCCGGTCGCTCGGCCCAGCCCGCTCGGCGCCGCTTGCTCAGCCCCGCCCGCTCACCCGCCCCTGGAGCAGCCGCGACAGCGCGGCGTGCACGTCGTCCAGGGAGCGCTCCGGCTGGAACGCCTTCCAGTCCAGCGCGGCCACCAGAACCATGCCGACGAGCGCGGCGGCGGTCAGCGGCACGTCGATCTCCTCGCTGAACTCCCCGCTCGCCACGCCCGCGCGCAGCACGTCCTCCACCACCGCCACGGCCTCCTGCCGGACCACCAGCAGCGTGGACTGCCAGGCCCGGTTGGTGCGCCACAGCTCGGCCACGTAGAGCTGGGTGAAGGCCGGGTACCGGTCGATGAAGACGAGCCCCGCGCGGATCATCGCGTCCAGGGCGTCGACCCGGCCGAGCCCCTGCCGGGCCGTCCCTTCCGCGGCCTGGCGCAGCGAGGCGGTCAGCAGCCCGACACCGTGCCGCAGCAACTCCTCGAAGAGGACGGACTTGCTGGCGAAGTTGTAGTAGACCGTGCCCTTCGCGACCCCGGCCCGCTCGGCGATCTCGTCCACCGTGGTGGCGGAGAAACCCTGCTCGGCGATGAGGGTGACCGCCGCCTCGTACAGCTTCTGCCGGGTGGCCTCGCGACGGCTGCCGCGCTGCGAGGCGGTGCTGCTGCTTTCCATGGTCCCGATTCTCACAGCACCCCCCGGGGCGACGTCACCGCAGGCCCGCGGGGCCCGGAACCGAACGGCCGATCGAAGCGAAAGGCCAGGTCAGAACGGATTGTCAGTGGCATACCTCACGATGGGCACATACGGCACCTCCTGCCGGGAGGGCGCCGTCACGGAGACGACAGGAGGATCGTCATGGCCCACTCGTCCGCAGCCGCCGCCCGGCGGCGCCGCGCAGCCGGCCCTGCACCCTCACTGACCGGACCGGCGAGCGACGTGCACCCCGTGCTCCGCCGGACGACAGCCCCGCCCGCCGCTCTCGACCTCCTCGCCCAGGCCCGGGCCGGACTGGAGGAGGCCACCGCCCTCGAAACGCCGAACGAGCGTTACGCGACGGCCCACCTCGCCGCCCTGCGCACCGCCGCCGCCGTGCTGGCCGCGCGCGGCCGCCCGGAGACCAGCCCGCGGGCCCGGGCCCGCATCCGCAGCGCCTGGGAGGTGCTGCCCGAGATCGCGCCCGAGCTGTCCGACTGGAGCGCGCTGTTCGCCTCCGGCGCGAGCCGCCGGGCCCGGGCCGAGGCGGGCATCCAGGGCGCCGCGGGCACCCGGGACGCCGACGACCTGATACGCGACGTGGCGATGTTCCTGCGCCTGGTGGAGCGGATGCTGGTCCTCCAGCCGGTCCTGCCCCAGCCGCGCCCCGACACCGGCCCACCGGGCCCGGAACACCCCGGCCGCCCCGACGCCGGGCACCCGGGCCGCGGCCTGCCGGACGCGGGGTGACCGGGGCGTGAGCGGGTGACCGGCGGGCGTGGCGGAGGCAATAGGGTGGGAGACGCCTGAAGCCTCCCCCTCCCCGCGCCGGGCGGGGGCGGCAGCCCGTTCGCTCCGCCCGTGTCCGAGGCGGTGCCGCGCCGAGGAGTCAACTGCCGTGTCGGACCCGATGCGCCCGCCCGCCTCCCACCCCCGACCGCAGACGGCCTCGCCGCGCTCCGAGCCCTCCCGTTCCCGGTCGGCCCTTCGGACCGCCGTGGTCTGGGACGTCCTCCGGGACGCCCTGGAGCGCCGGGTCGGGGCCACGGGCCGGCAGGCGCTGGACGTCCTCGACACCGGCGGCGGCAGCGGCAACTTCGCGGTGCCGGTGGCCGGCCTCGGCCACCGCGTCACGGTCGTGGACCCGAGCCCCAACGCCCTGTTCGCGCTGGAGCGCCGCGCCGCCGAGGCCGGGGTCGCCGAGCGCGTGCGGGGCGTCCAGGGGGACGCCCGCGGCCTGTTCGACGTGGTGGAGCGCGGCGGCTACGACGCGGTGCTGTGCCACGGCGTCCTGGAGTACGTCGACGACCCCGCGGAGGGCGTGCGCAACGCGGTGGCGGCCCTGCGCGAGGGCGGCGTCCTCAGCCTGCTCGCCGCGGGCCTGGGCGGTGCCGTGCTGGCGCGCGCCCTCGCCGGCCACTTCACGGAGGCCCGGCAGGCCCTCTCCGACCCGGACGGCCGCTGGGGCACGGGCGACCCCGTGCCGCGCCGGTTCACCGCCGAACAGCTCACCGGGCTGGTCGAGGACGCCGGGCTCCGCGTCGGCGCCGTGCACGGCGTACGGGTCTTCGCCGACCTCGTGCCCGGCGTGCTGGTGGACACCGAGCCGGGGGCCGTGGAGGCCCTGCTGAAGCTGGAGGCCGCGGCGGCCGAACTCGCCGCGTTCCACTCCGTGGCCACCCAGCTCCACGTGCTCGGTGAGACCCGAGGTTCCAACGGGGCCTGAGCGCCCGCCGGGGTATGGCGCTGATCAGGGGCGCGACTGCAGATGGAGTACGCCACAGGCCCCCCGAACGGGGGGCAGTCGCCGTATGATCGAGGGAGACGGCCCGGCATGACGGGTCGGCCGCTGGGGAATGGGAACTTCAGCGAGCCGGCACGGCCATGACGGAGTCCGGTTGGTCAATTGGCGCAGAGGGGCGGGTTTCACGGGGGCGATTCCCTGCCTATCCTGAAGAGACCCCCCGGGTCGCCCCGGCGACTGCACGATGAGGAGGACTCCGTGCCGCTCTCGGAGCACGAGCAGCGCATGCTCGAGCAGATGGAGCGAGCGCTGTACGCCGAAGATCCCAAGTTCGCGACAGCGCTCGAGGGAAGCGGGCTGCGTACGTACACCCGGCGACGGGTCTACCAGGCGGTCGCGGGCTTCCTCGTAGGTATTGCGCTCCTCATGGCCGGAATGGTCGCCCAGCAGGTGTGGCTCAGTGTCGTGGGCTTCCTGGTCATGCTGGGCTGCGCGGTTCTCGCCGTGACCGGCTGGCGCAAGGCCCTCAAGCCGGGCGAGCAGCAGGCGGCCGGTGCCGGTCCGCAGGCGGCTCGTCGCCAGCAACGACAGAAACGCTCCATGATGGACCGCATCGACGAGCGCTGGCAGCGCCGCAGAGACGAGCAGCAGGGCGGCCAGTAGCGCCCGAGCACCGCTCACCAGAACATCCGCGTGAGGGGGTGACCACCCGGACGGTGGTCACCCCCTCACGCGTGCCCGGGAACCCTCAGGGTGCCGTGACCGCGCCCGGGGGTGCCGCGACCGCTCCCGGGGTGCCGCGAGCGGTCGCGGGCGCCGTGAGGCGCGAGAGGCGTCTGCGAGGGACGTCTGGGGCGCCGTCCCGGTGGGCCGGCGCCCATTCGGCTCAGCCCTGCTGGTCCGATGTCCCGCGCCACACCGGACGGGCCGCCGCGGCCCGCCGTTTCAGAGCCGCCCACCGGGCCGACACCGCCCAGGCCACCCGTACGGCCGAACGCGGGGCGATCCGTGCACGCAGCCGCGTGGTGCGCCCCGCCGTGGCCCGCAGACCGGCGCTGGCCAGCCGGGCGTCCTCCGTCAGTCCCGCCGTCAGCCGCGGGCGGGGTGCGTACAGGACCTGCTCCACCGCGTCCGCCACCCGGTGCACCGCCGCCGCGGCCGCCGGGTCGAGCCGGCCCAGCCGGACGAGGCGGGCCGCGGCCCTGCGGGTGGTCTGCGACTCCTCCGGCCGGATCCCGAGGTCCCACGCCGTGTCGGTCAGCTCCCGCCAGACCGCGAGGGTGTGCGGGCCGGCGTCCGCCTCACCCCGGCCGTGCGCCCCGAGCCGCAGCGCCCTCACCCGCAGCCGCCACAGCAACGGCGCGAGCGGGACCGCCAGCACGACGAGTCCGGCCAGGACCCAGCCCAGCAGCGCGTACCACGGGGGTCCGCCGCCCCCGGTGACCGGCACGGCCACCGCGGACTCGGTCGCGCACGCCTCGAGCTTCTTGTCCTGCGGGGAGCAGGCGTCGCTCTCCGAGGGCGCCGCCGACGGCTCCGTCTGCGGATTCCGCGACGGCAGGGCCGGATCCGGCACCGAACTGCCCGGCTGGTCCGTGATCGTGTACGCCGGGGTCGACCCACGCGTCGGCGTCGGCTCGAAACGGGTCCAGCCCACGCCCTCGAAGTACACCTCCGGCCACGCGTGCGCGTCCCGCAGCCCCACCGAGACCGAGCCGTCCGCCTGCGGGGAGCCCGGCGCGAAGCCCACCGCGACCCGGGCCGGAATGCCCAGGGAGCGGGCCATCGCCGCCATGGCGAAGGAGAAGTGGACGCAGAAGCCCTCCTTCTCCTTCAGGAACCGGGCGATCGCGTCCGAGCCGCTGCCGATGTCGACCTGGGTGTCGTACTCGAAGCCGCCGTTGACCGCGAAGTACTCCTGGAGCTTGACCGCCTGCTCGTAGGGGTTCGCGGCGCCGGCGGTGACCTCCCGGGCGGTCCGGGCGACCACGTCGGGCAGCGAGTCCGGCAGCTCCGTGTACTCGCGCAGGAGCGCCGCCGAAGGCTGCGGCGCCGCGGCGAGCTGCTGCGCCGTCGGCTGCAGGCTCAGGCTCCGTACCTCGTAGGTCAGCCCGCGGGTGTTCTGGCCGTGGTCGCCGACCAGGGTCATGCCGACCGGTTCGTAGCGCCAGTTGCCCGCGACGCGCACCGCGCTGGGCGGGTAGGGCATCGGCAGCCAGTCCTGGGCGAAATCGTCCGCCGCCGAGATCAGGGACCGGATCTCGGTGCGCTCCACGTCGCGGCCGAGCCCGGCCGGGGTGGGGAAGGTCCCGTCCGGCACGGCGGTGATGTGGCGCTTGGAGGGCTTCCAGGTGGTGCCGTCGAAGTCGTCCAGGGAGACGATGCGCAGGTACAGGTCGGACAGGTTCGCGGAGTCGGTCCTGAGGGTGAGGACCTCGCGGTCCTCGTTCACGTTGAGGCTGTCCCGCAGGGAGACCAGCGGGTTCACCGCGGAGATCGTGCCGCCGCCCCCGCCCCCCGGGCCCACGCCGCCGCGGGCGCCGTCCAGCAGCCCGCCGTCCATCGCGGGCAGGGCGAGCGGCACCACCAGGGCGATGCCCAGCGCGAAGGCGCCGATGCGCCGTCCGGTGCGGACCGGGGCGAGCGCGCGCCCCTGGCCGGTCCCCGGGGCGCGAGCGGCGCCGCCGAAGACCCGGCCCCACTGCGAGAGCCGGTCACGTCCCTCGGCCAGCAGCAGCATCAGATAGCCGGCCGCCGCGACCAGGAACCACAGCCAGTCGGCGCCGCCCTCGGACAGGCCCGCGGCCACCGAGTACAGCGCGAGCAGCGGCAGGCCGGCCGGGGCGGCGCTGCGGAAGGACACCGCGAGGGCGTCCACCAGCAGCCCGATCACCAGCACGCCGCCGACGAGCATCAGCCGGATGCCGTCGGACTCCAGCGGTGCCGGGATCGCGTACCGGGCGATGTCGTCGCCGCCCTGCTGGAACAGGTCGGCGAAGCGCTGGAAGGCCTGCGGGCCGGGGAGCAGCCCGGCGACCGCCTGCTGCCGGGCGAAGACCAGGGTCAGCAGCATCAGCGTGACCAGGGCCTGGGCCCCGATCGTCAGCGGCCGTGCCAGCGGCACCCGCCGCGCCACCGCGCCCACGCCGGTCTGCACCGCCAGCAGGACCGCCGCCTGCAGGATCCACGTGGCCGGGTCGACCAACGGCAGCAACGCGCACGCCGCCATCAGCGTGGCCGCCCACGCACACAACGCCAACCGCGCCCGCCCGCTCATCGCCCCGCCCTCCGGCCGGTGGTCGTGGGGGCGGCCGGCCGCGGTCCGGCACCGCCCGTCCGCCCCTGTCGCCCGCACGCCCGGCCGTCCGCGCGGGCCGCGATCCGTGCCCGTCCGCCCGCTCCGGCCCGCGGAGCCCGCCCGGCCGCCGCGGGCCAAGGCGCCGGCCGTGCCCGGCCGGTCGCCGGAAGGGGGCGCACCGGCCGCCCCCGCCCGCTCATCGCGCCGCCTTTGCGCCGGCCGGGGACGTCAGGGTGGTGCGCTCGTGGTCGGCCGTGCGCCACAGCTCCTCCACCGAGGCGCCCCGGGGGACGGTCACGGCGGTCCAGCCCGACTCGCGGAGCATGCGCAGCCGTTCCCCGCTCCCCTCCGGGGGACCGGGCACGTCGGCCGGTTCCCGGGACCAGGTCTCGCTGTCCAGGAGGAAGGCGAGGGCGCCGCCGCTGCGCTGCCGCATCTTGGCGGCCACCGCGGCCTGCTCCTCGTCCAGATCGCCGAAGAACGCCACCAGCAGCCCCTCGTTCCCGCCGCGCAGCGTGTCGTAGGCCGCGGACAGGCCCGTGCCGTCGGAGTGGTCGATCACCGCGAGGGTGTCCAGCATCAGACCGGCCGCCTCGGCCGTGCCCTGGCTCACGCCCGCGAAACCGTCGGCGCCCTCGCCCGGCACCGAGTCGCCGGTGTCGGTGAGCAGCCGGACCGAGAAGCCCCGCTCCAGCATGTGCACCAGCACCGACGCCGCGCCCGACACCGCCCACTCGAAGGACGAGTCGGGGCCCGCGCCCTCGAAGGCCACCCCCCGGGTGTCCAGGAGCACCGTGCAGCGGGCCCGCTGTGGCTGCTCCTCGCGGCGCACCATCAGCTCGCCGTACCGCGCGGTGGAGCGCCAGTGCACGCGGCGCAGGTCGTCGCCGTACCGGTATCCGCGCGGGATCACGTCGTCGTCGCCGGCCAGGGCGAGTGAGCGCTGCCTGCCCTCGCCGTACCCCTTCGCCTCGCCGCTCAGCCGCACCGGCGGCAGGGCCTCCACGCGCGGGATCACGGTCAGCGTGTCGTGCGCCGAGAAGGAGCGGGTGAGTTCGCACAGGCCGAAGGGATCGGTCAGGCGCAGTTGCAGCGGCCCCAGCGGGTAGCGGCCGCGCAGGTCGGAACGGACCCGGTAGGACACCTCGCGGCGGCCGCCCGGCTCGACCCGGTCGAGCACGAAGCGGGGACGCGGGCCGAGCACGTAGGGCACCCGGTCCTGGAGCATCAGCAGACCGGTGGGCAGCCGGGAGACGTTGTCGACGCGCAGGTGGACCCGGGCCTCGCTGCCCGCGGGCATCCGCCCGGGGGAGAGCCGGCGACTGCCCGCGACCCGGTAGCGCGTGCGGTGGAGCACCACCACGCAGACCAGGGGCAGCACGCCCAGCAGCAGCCCGACGCGCAGCAGGTCGCTCTGCCCGAGGACGTAGGCGCAGATCGCGGCGGCGATGCCCGCGGCCAGGAAGGACCGCCCGCGGGTGGTCAGACCGGCCAGCGCGGTCCGGATGCCGCCGCCCTCGCCCCGGTCCTCCCCGGCCCCGGCCGTCCCCCCGGCGTCCATCACAGCCTCCGCGGCGGCTGCTGACCGTACGCCGACGCGGCGCGGCCCGCGCCGAGACCCTGCTGGGGCTCCGCCGGCACCGGGGTGCGCTGCAGGATCTCCTGGACGACCTGCTCGGCGGTGCGGCGGTTGAGCTGGGCCTGCGCGGTCGGCAGCAGCCGGTGGGCCAGCACGGCGACCGCGAGGGCCTGCACGTCGTCCGGCAGCGCGTAGTCCCGGCCGCTGAGGGCGGCGGACGCCTTCGCCGCGCGCAGCAGGTGCAGCGTGGCACGCGGCGAGGCACCCAGTCTGAGGTCCGGGTGGGTGCGGGTCGCGGCGACCAGGTCCACCGCGTACCGCCGGATCGGGTCCGCCACGTGGACGCCGCGGACCGCCTCGATCAGCTTCAGGATCTCGTGCGCGTGCGCCACCGGCTGCAGGTCGTCCAGCGGGCTGACCCCGCCGTGCACGTCGAGCATCTGCAGCTCGGCGTCCGGGCTCGGATAGCCGATGGAGACCCGGGCCATGAAACGGTCCCGCTGGGCCTCGGGCAGCGGATAGGTGCCCTCCATCTCGACCGGGTTCTGCGTCGCCACCACCATGAAGGGGCTGGGCAGCTCGTAGGTCTGGCCGTCGATGGTGACCTGGCGTTCCTCCATCGACTCCAGCAGCGCCGACTGCGTCTTCGGCGACGCGCGGTTGATCTCGTCGCCGATCACCACCTGCGCGAAGATCGCGCCGGGCTTGAACTCGAAGTCCCGGCGCTGCTGGTCCCAGATGGACACCCCGGTGATGTCCGAGGGCAGCAGGTCGGGCGTGAACTGGATGCGGCGGACCGAACAGTCGATGGAGCGCGCCAGCGCCTTGGCCAGCATCGTCTTGCCGACGCCCGGGACGTCCTCGATGAGCAGGTGTCCCTCGGCCAGCAGCACCGTCAGCGAGAGCCGTACGACCTCGGGCTTGCCCTCGATCACGTCCTCCACCGAACCGCGGACCCGCTCGACCACGGCGGTCAGATCGTCCCCCACGCTCCCGTACGCCCGCGCGGCGGAACCCTCCCGGCCCACCTGGTCGTCATAGGTCGTCACCCGGCCCTCCTCGGCCTTGCCCCGCACTCCCTGAGCGATGGGGGTACCCCAACTTGCCGGGCCGGCCCCACTGCGCGGACCGGCCCACCCCGAATCACGGACACCGCCCGGAAAAAGTTCCGTGCGACACCACTTCCCGCATTCTTGCCGCCGTTACCGATTCGTGTCACTGCCTGTGGACAACTGGTCGCCACACGTCGGTGCCCAGCACCGATGGGCGCGCGGCCCGCGGGCGCCCGCCCGGCGGGTTCGCCGGAGCGGGCCACCGGGTGACGCGTCAGGCGGGGTCGACCTCGCGCAGCAGGCCCGTCTTGACGTCGAAGACGAAGCCGCGCACGTCCTCGGTGTGCAGCAGGAACGGCGAGGTGCGCACCCGCTCGATCGACTGCCGCACGTCCTGGTCGGCGTCCCGGAAGGACTCCACCGCCCATGCCGGACGCTGGCCGACCTCCAGCTCCAGGTCGTGGCGGAAGTCCTCGGTGATGGACTCCATGCCGCAGTTGGTGTGGTGGATCAGGGCCACGCTGCGGGTGCCGAGCGCACGCTGGCTGATCGTCAGGGAGCGGATCACGTCGTCGGTGACGACGCCGCCCGCGTTGCGGATCGTGTGGCAGTCGCCGAGCTTCAGGCCGAGGGCGGCGTGCAGGTCGAGGCGGGCGTCCATACAGGCCACCACCGCGACGCGCTGGACCGGGCGGGCGTCCATTCCGGGGTCGCTGAACGCCGAGGCGTACCGGGCGTTGGCCTCGACGAGCCGGTCGGTGACGGTGTGGTCGGCCACGGTGGCGGATGCGGAGCCTGCGGGTACCGATGCGGAAGTCGTCATATCCATGACGTTACTGGCCGTTCCCGCCCGTGGCCCGCTGCGAAGCGGGACAAAGAATGGCATCGGAGCCCGCTGTGAGCCAATCCACAGAGTGGTGCGAATGCGGCCGTACGGGTGAAATGCCCGGCCGTGCCGGTTTGCGGACGCCGACGGCCGCGACGCGCAGGCCGGTTGATTGACCGGGCGACACGGTGGACTAAAGTGACGCGAAGCGGGAGGCGAGGATCTCCCTGCTGGACTGAATTCCCCGGAGACCTGGGCGACGTCCCGCCAGATCTCCCCACGTGCGCGGCGCGTACGTACGGCTCGGCCTCCTCCCGCTCCCGGCCGGCCGACGCTTTTGGCGCCGGCAGGCATCCCCTTCAGACGCGAGCGGGAGGGGACCCGGCGGTGCGTGACGCCGTGCCGGACCTGAGAGGCCGCCCCACTTGAGCCAGAGTCGACACGTCCCGGTGATGCTCCAGCGGTGTCTGGACCTGCTGGCGCCCGCCCTCCAGGAGCCGGGGGCCGTGGTCGTCGACTGCACGCTGGGACTCGGCGGGCACAGCGAGGCCCTCCTCGCACGCTTCCCCGAGGCCCGGCTCGTGGCACTCGACCGCGACAAGGAGGCCCTGCGCCTGTCCGGCGAGCGGCTCGCCCCGTACGGCGAGCGCGCCACCCTCGTGCACGCCGTCTACGACGAACTGCCCGACGTGCTCGACCGGCTCGGCCTCCCCCGCGTCCAGGGCGTGCTGTTCGACCTTGGTGTCTCCTCGATGCAGCTGGACGAGGCAGGCCGCGGCTTCGCCTACGCCCAGGACGCCCCGCTCGACATGCGGATGGACCAGAGCACCGGCATGAGCGCGGCCGAGGTCCTCAACACCTACCCGCCCGGCGAACTCGTCCGCATCCTGCGGGCGTACGGCGAGGAGAAGCAGGCCAAGCGGATCGTCTCCGCGATCGTGCGCGAGCGTGAGAAGGAGCCGTTCACCAACAGCGCCCGCCTCGTCGAGCTGATCCGCGCGGCGCTGCCGCAGGCCGCCAAGCGCACCGGCGGCAACCCGGCCAAGCGCACCTTCCAGGCCCTGCGCATCGAGGTCAACGGCGAGCTGTCCGTGCTGGAGCGGGCGATCCCGGCGGCCGTCGAGGCCCTCGCGGTGGGCGGACGGATCGCCGTACTGTCGTACCACTCGCTGGAGGACCGGCTGGTCAAGCAGGTGTTCGCGGCCGGCGCCGCCAACACCGCGCCGCCCGGGCTGCCCGTCGTCCCCGAACGTTACGCGCCGCGCCTCAAGCTGCTGACGCGCGGTGCCGAACTTCCCACCGAGGAGGAGATCGCCGAGAACCGGCGGGCGGCACCGGCACGGCTGCGCGGCGCCGAGCGCATCAGGGAGTCCCTCGGGTGAAACGAGCCAGGCAGGCCCGGCACGGGTGCGGACCACACCCCCTGGGGGAGGGCGAGTGAGCAGGAAGACCACACCCGAGCTGAAGGGCAGAGCGGCCCGCCTCGCCCGGCTGCTGCCGACGGGCAGTGCCCGCGGCCAGGCGGCCCGTGCCCCCTTCGTCCTCCTGGTCGTCGTCCTCCTCGGCGGCGGTCTCATCGGGCTCCTGGTGCTCAACTCCGCCCTGAGCGAGGGCTCCTTCCAACTGGACGACCTGAAGCAGCGCACCAAGGAGCTGACCGACGAGGAACAGGCGCTCCAGCGGGACATCGACGCCTACTCCGCCCCCCAGGCCCTCCAGCGCCGCGCCCGCGAACTGGGCATGGTGCCCGGCGGCGACCCCGCCTTCCTCGGCCCCGACGGGAAGGTCAAGGGATCGCCCAGCCCCGCGCCCGCCGCGGCCACCCCGCTCGTGCTCGCCCCCGAAGCGCTGACCGCGACCTCCGCGGGCCCGTCCGCGGCCACGCCGTCCCCCTACACCGAGCCGTCCGCCCCGGCGGTCCCCGCGTCCCCCACCGCGGCCGCGACGCCCACCCCGACCACGACTGACGGCAGGTGACGGAAGTGTCCGACAGGCAACCGCCGCGCCGCCGGGTGCCCGGACCGGCCAGGCCCGCCCGCCCCGGCGGCGGGCGCCGCCCGGGCCCCGGCGCCCGGCCGGCCCGCAGGCCGGGACCGTCCCGGCCCGCGCCCCGCGCCTTCCGGCTGGGCAGCCCGCGCCCGCGGCTGCGCATGATCGGGCTCGCGCTGACCCTGGTGCTGGCCACGTTCGTCGTACGGCTCCTGCAGGTGCAGGCCGTCGACGCCGGCACGTACTCCGCGAAGGCCGCGCAGAACCGCTACGTCGTGCATACCCTGCCCGCCGAGCGCGGCGGGATCACCGACCGCAACGGCGTCGCCCTCGCGACCACCGTGGACTCCTACGACATCACCGCCGACCCCACGATGTTCACCCGCGAACAGCTCGAGGTCGACGACGGGCCCGAACAGGCGGCGGCGCTGCTCGCGCCGATCCTCGGCCAGAAGCCGGAGGACCTGGCCGAGGTGCTGCGTCCGAAGAACAAGAAACTGCGCTACGTCCGCCTCGCCCGCCGGCAGACCCCCCAGGTCTGGAACCAGATCAAGGACCTGAAGACCGCGCTCACCACCAAGACGGAGACCGACAAGTCCGCGGTCAACGTCCTCGCGGGCGTCTTCGCCGACCCCAGCAGCAAGCGCGTGTACCCGGGCGGCGACCTCGCGGCCGGTGTCCTCGGCTGGGTCGGCGCCGACGGCAAGGGCGGCGGCGGCCTGGAGCGGAAGCTGGACAAGGTGCTGGCCGGCGAGGACGGCAAGATCCGCTACGCGCAGTCCGGCGGGCGCCAGGTGCCCACCGCCGGTTCCACCGAGACGCCCGCCGTGCCCGGCAGCGACGTCGAGCTGACCATCGACCGCGACATCCAGTGGGCCGCGCAGCACGCCATCAGCGAGCAGGTGGAGAAGTCCAAGGCCGACGGCGGCTACGTCATCGTGCAGGACACCACCACCGGCGAGATCCTGGCCATGGCCAACGCGCCGGGCTTCGACCCCGGCGACCTCGCCCACGCCGACCCGGAAGCGCTCGGCAACGCCGCCCTCCAGGACGCCTTCGAGCCGGGCTCCACCGCCAAGGTGCTGTCGATGGCGGCCGTGCTGGAGGAGAACGCCGCCACCCCCGGCACCCACATCACCGTCCCCAACCGGCTCAAGCGCGGCGACCGGCTCTTCAAGGACGACATCGACCACCCGACCTGGTACCTCACGCTCAACGGCGTGCTCGCCAAGTCCAGCAACATCGGCACCATCATGGCCACCGGCGAACTGGGCAAGACCCAGGCCGAGGCCAACAAGGTGCTCTACTCCTACCTGCGCAAGTTCGGCCTCGGCGCCTACAGCGGGCTCGGCTTCCCCGGCGAGACGAAGGGCATCCTCGCGCCGCCCGGCCAGTGGTCGACCTCGCAGCAGTACACGATTCCTTTCGGCCAGGGCGTCTCCGTGAACGCGCTCCAGGCGGCCTCCATCTACTCGACGATCGCCAACGGCGGCGTCCGCATCGACCCCACCCTCGTCCGCGGCACCAAGGGCGCCGACGGACGCTTCACCCCGGCCCCCGAGCCCAAGAAGACCCGGGTGACCAGCGAGAAGACCGCGAAGACCCTCGCGCAGATGCTGGAGTCCGTCGTCGACGACGAGGAGGGCACCGGCACCAAGGCCCGCATCCCCGGCTACCGGGTGGCGGGCAAGACGGGGACGGCCAACCGAGTGGATCCGGCCACCGGCAAGTACCACGGCTACACGTCGTCCTTCGCCGGGTTCGCCCCCGCCGACAAGCCCCGCGTCACCGTCTACTGCGCCATCCAGAACGCCACCGAGGGCAGCTACTTCGGCGGCCAGATCTGCGGACCGATCTACAAGCAGGTCATGGAGTTCGCCCTGAAGACCCTTCAGGTCCCGCCGACCGGGGCCGCGCCCGCGAGGCTCCCGGTGACCTTCAAGCCCTGAGCCCCACCGCCCCCACAGACCCCGAGCCCGTACCGAGCCAGCGCCGTTTCAGTACCGAGCCACCAGGAACCACCCGTGACAACGATCACCCCCGATCCCGGGAACCAGAGCGGCCCCCGGGCCTCTGCCCAGCCCTCGCTTCGCCCCCGGGCGGGTACTCCCGGTACGCTCACCGCCGTGCCACACCCTGATCAGTCCCAAACCACCCAGAAGGGCCACCCCGTGACATACCCGGGACCGCCCCGGCCGGTGCGGATCTCCGCCACCCCCCTCGCGGAACTCGCCGGTCAGTTGGGTGTCACCGCTCCGGACGGCTCCGCCGAGATCACCGGCATCACCCACGACTCGCGCGCCGTCCGCCCCGGTGACCTGTACGCCGCCCTGCCCGGAGCCCGCCTCCACGGTGCCGACTTCGTCACCCAGGCCGCGGGCCTCGGCGCCGCCGCCGTGCTGACCGACCCGGCGGGCGCCGAGCGTGCCGCGGCCGCTGGACTGCCGGCGCTCGTCGTCGACGACCCGCGCGCGCGGATGGGCGAACTGGCGGCCACGATCTACGGCCACCCCGGCCGCGACCTCCTCCAGATCGGCATCACCGGCACCTCCGGCAAGACCACCACGGCCTACCTGGTCGAGGGCGGTCTGCGCACCGCGAAGTCCACCGGACTGATCGGCACGGTCGAGATGCGCATCGGCGACGAGCGCATCAAGTCCGAGCGGACCACGCCCGAGGCCACCGACCTCCAGGCGCTGTTCGCGGTGATGCGCGAGCGCGGCACCGAGGCGGTCGCCATGGAGGTCTCCAGCCACGCCCTGGTGCTCGGCCGTGTCGACGCCTGCGTCTTCGACATCGCGGTCTTCACCAACCTCAGCCCGGAGCACATGGAGTTCCACTCCGGCATGGAGGACTACTTCCAGGCGAAGGCGCAGCTCTTCACGCCGAAGCGCAGCAGGCTTGGCGTGGTCAACGTCGACGACGAGTACGGGCGGCGCCTGGCCAACGAGGCCACCGTCCCGGTCGTCACCTACTCCGCCGAGGGCCACCCGGACGCCGACTGGCGCGCCGACGAGGTCGAGGTCGGGCCGCTGGACTCCACGTTCACCGTGCTCGGGCCGAAGGGCGAGCGGATCACCGCGAAGTCGCCGCTGGCGGGACCGTTCAACGTGGCGAACACCCTCGCCGCGATCGTCGCCCTCGCCGCCGCCGGGCTCGACCCGCAGGCCGCCGCCGACGGCGTCGCCGCCGTACCGGGTGTGCCGGGACGCCTGGAGCGGGTGGACGAGGGCCAGCCCTTCTTCGCGGTGGTCGACTACGCCCACAAGACGGACGCCGTCGAGTCGGTGCTGCGGGCCCTGCGCAAGGTCACCGAGGGCAGGCTGCACGCCGTGCTCGGCTGCGGCGGCGACCGGGACACCACCAAGCGGGAGCCGATGGGCGCCGCCGTGGCCCGGTTCGCCGACACCGCCGTACTGACCTCCGACAACCCCCGCTCCGAGGACCCGCTCGCCATCCTCGCCACCATGCTCCAGGGCGCGGCCTCCGTGCCCGCGCACGAGCGCGGCGAGGTGCAGGTCTTCGAGGACCGGGCCGCCGCGATCGCCGCCGCCGTCGCCCGGGCCGAGCCCGGCGACACCGTGCTGGTGGCGGGCAAGGGCCACGAGCAGGGCCAGGACATCGCCGGCGTCGTCCGTCCCTTCGACGACCGCCAGGTGCTGCGCGAAGCCATCCAGAAGATCCAGGGACGAGATCCCGAATGATCCAGCCGATCCTGATTCTGATCCAGGGGACGAACTTGTGATCACCCTCTCACTCGCCGAGATCGCAGAAGTCGTCGGCGGGCGGATGCACGACATACCGGACGCGTCCGCCGAGGTCACCGGGCCGGTCGTCCGGGACTCCCGGGAAGCGGGGCCGGGCAGCCTCTTCGTCGCCTTCGTCGGCGAACGGGTGGACGGCCACGACTTCGCCGCGCAGGTCGTCGAAGCGGGAGCCGCGGCCGTCCTCGGCTCCCGCCCCGTCGGCGTGCCCGCGATCGTCGTCGACGACGTCCAGGCCGCCCTCGGTGCCCTCGCCCGGCACGTCGTGCGCCGCCTCGGCACCACCCTCGTGGCCCTCACCGGGTCGGCGGGCAAGACCAGCACCAAGGACCTGATCGCCCAGGTCCTGCGCCGCAAGGCGCCCACGGTGTTCACGCCCGGTTCCATGAACAACGAGGTCGGGCTGCCGCTCACCGCGCTCACCGCCACCGACGAGACGAAGTTCCTCGTCCTGGAGATGGGCGCCCGCGGCATCGGCCACATCCGGTACCTGTGCGAACTGACCCCGCCCAGGATCGGCCTCGTCCTGAACGTCGGCTCCGCGCACATCGGCGAGTTCGGCGGCCGGGAGCAGATCGCCCAGGCCAAGGGCGAACTCGTCGAGGCGCTGCCGCCGGCCGAGGAGGGGGGCACCGCGGTCCTCAACGCGGACGACCCCCTCGTACGGGCCATGGCCTCCCGAACGAAGGCGAAGGTGATCCTTTTCGGAGAGTCCGACGAAGCGGACGTTCGCGCCGAGAACGTGCGACTCACGGACACCGGACAGCCTTCCTTCAGCCTTCACACACCCTCCGGTGCAAGCGATGTGACCATGCGCCTGTACGGTGAGCACCACGTGTCGAACGCGCTCGCCGCGGCCGCCGTCGCCCACGAGTTGGGCATGTCCGCAGACGAGATCGCCACCGCGCTCTCCGAGGCGGGCTCCCTCTCCCGCTGGCGGATGGAGGTCACCGAGCGCCCGGACGGCGTGACGGTCGTCAACGACGCCTACAACGCGAACCCCGAGTCCATGAAGGCAGCGCTGCGTGCGCTCGTCGCCATGGGAAAGGGGCGCCGTACGTGGGCGGTGCTCGGCAAGATGGCCGAGCTCGGGGACGAGGCGCTCGCCGAGCACGACGCGGTCGGACGGCTCGCCGTCCGGCTCAACGTCAGCAAGCTCGTCGCGGTCGGGGGCAGGGAAGCCCAATGGCTGCAACTGGGCGCATATAACGAGGGTTCGTGGGGTGAGGAGTCGGTGCACGTGTCCGACGCACAGGCGGCGGTCGACCTGTTGCGCAGCGAGTTGCGCCCGGGGGACGTCGTGCTCGTGAAGGCGTCCCGTTCGGTGGGTCTGGAGGGCGTCGCCTCGGCGCTGCTCGAGACCGGCACCGAGGGTGAGGTCGCCGCCCGATGATGAAGCAGATCCTGTTCGCAGGAGTCATTGGCCTCTTCCTGACGCTGGTCGGCACCCCGCTGCTGATCAAGCTCCTGGCCCGCAAGGGCTACGGCCAGTACATCCGGGACGACGGACCGCGCGAGCACGCCAGCAAGCGCGGTACGCCGACCATGGGTGGTATCGCCTTCATCCTGGCGACGGTCGCCGCGTACTTCCTCGCCAAGGGCATCACCGGCTACCTGGACCCCGACATCGACGCGGGACCGACCTTCTCCGGTCTGCTGGTGCTCGGTCTGATGGTGGGCATGGGCCTGGTCGGCTTCCTCGACGACTACATCAAGATCGTCAAGAGGCGTTCGCTGGGCCTGCGGGCCAAGGCGAAGATGGCCGGCCAGCTCATCGTCGGCATCGCCTTCGCCGTGCTCTCGCTGCAGTTCGCGGACAACCGGGGCAACACCCCGGCCTCCACCAAGCTGTCGTTCATCACCGACTTCGGCTGGACCATCGGCCCGGTGCTGTTCGTCATCTGGGCGCTGTTCATGATCCTCGCGATGTCGAACGGCGTGAACCTCACCGACGGCCTGGACGGCCTGGCCACCGGCGCCTCCGTCCTGGTCTTCGGCGCCTACACCTTCATCGGCGTCTGGCAGTTCCAGGAGTCCTGCGCCAACGCGCTGACCCTGACCAACCCGGGCGCCTGCTACGAGGTGAGAGACCCCCTGGACCTCGCGGTGGTCGCCTCCGCCCTGATGGGCTCCTGCCTCGGCTTCCTGTGGTGGAACACCTCGCCGGCCAAGATCTTCATGGGCGACACCGGGTCGCTCGCGCTCGGCGGTGTGCTCGCGGGTCTGGCGATCTGCTCGCGCACCGAACTGCTGATGGCCATCCTCGGCGGCCTGTTCGTCCTGATCACCATGTCGGTGGTCATCCAGGTCGGTTCCTTCCGCCTCACCGGCAAGCGGGTCTTCCGGATGGCGCCACTCCAGCACCACTTCGAACTCAAAGGCTGGTCCGAGGTCCTTGTCGTGGTCCGTTTCTGGATCATCCAGGGCATCTGTGTGATCGTCGGACTCGGCCTCTTCTACGCGGGATGGGCAGCGGACAAGTGACCTCCTCGGTGCCTTCGGAATTCACCGGCAAGCACGTCACCGTCGCCGGACTCGGCGTCTCCGGCGTCCCGGCCGCCAAGGTCCTGCACGGGCTCGGCGCGCGCGTCACCGTCGTCAACGACGGCGACGACGAACGCGCCCGCACGCAGGCGGCGGAGCTGGAGGCGCTCGGCGTCACCGTGCGCCTCGGCGACGGGGACACCCTGCCCGAGGGCACCGAGCTGATCGTCACCGCACCCGGCTGGAAGCCGACCAAGCCCCTGTTCACGGCGGCCGCCGAGGCCGGCGTCCCGGTCTGGGGCGACGTCGAACTGGCCTGGCGGCTGCGCGGCCTGGACGGCAGGAAGCCCGCGCCGTGGCTTGCCGTCACCGGCACCAACGGCAAGACCACCACCGTCCAGATGCTCGCGTCGATCCTGAAGGCCGCAGGACTGCGCACCGCCGCCGTCGGCAACATCGGCGTCTCCCTGCTCGACGCGGTCACCGGCGACACCGAGTACGACGTCCTGGCCGTGGAGCTGTCCAGCTACCAGCTCCACTGGGCGCCCTCCCTGCGCGCCCACTCCGCCGCCGTGCTCAACCTCGCCCCGGACCACCTCGACTGGCACGGCTCCATGGAGGCCTACGCCGCCGACAAGGGCCGCATCTACGAGGGCAATCGCGTGGCCTGCGTCTACAACGTCGCCGACCGGGCGACCGAGGACCTGGTCCGCGCGGCCGACGTGGAGGAGGGCTGCCGGGCGGTCGGCTTCACCCTGGGTACCCCCGGCCCCTCCCAACTCGGCGTCGTGGAGGGCCTCCTGGTCGACCGCGCCTTCGTCGAGGACCGGCACAAGAACGCCCAGGAACTCGCCGAGGTCGCGGACGTCAACCCGCCGGCCCCGCACAACGTCGCCAACGCCCTTGCCGCCGCGGGCCTCGCCCGCGCCTTCGGCGTCCCGGCCGCCGCCGTGCGCGACGGGCTGCGCGCCTTCACACCCGACGCCCACCGCATCGCGCACGTCGCCGACGTGGACGGCGTGGCCTACGTGGACGACTCCAAGGCCACCAACACCCACGCCACCGAGGCCTCCTTGGCGGCGTACGAGTCGATCGTGTGGATCGCCGGCGGGCTGGCCAAGGGCGCGACCTTCGACGAACTGGTCACGGGCGCGGCCAAGCGGCTGCGCGGCGTCGTGCTCATCGGCGCCGACCGCGCCCTGATCCGCGAAGCCCTGGCGCGACACGCCCCCGAAGTACCCGTGGTCGACCTCGACCGGACCGACACTGGTGCGATGCTCCAGGCCGTCCAGGAGGCGCGGCGGCTCGCCCGGCCCGGTGACACGGTGCTGCTGGCCCCGGCCTGTGCCTCCATGGACATGTTCACCAACTACAACCAGCGCGGTGACGCGTTCGCGCAGGCCGTTCGCGAACTCGGCGCCTGACCCGGCCGCGCTCCCGCGCCGGGTGAACTCGGGAGGACGCGTGGGACGGTCCGTGCCGACGTACAGCGGAGGCAGCGATGCCCGGTAGTCCCCAGAGCCGCACCGGGCGTCCGCCCCTACAGCGGGCGGCCGTCGGGCGGCCCGGCACGCCGGGGCCGCCGCCGCACGAGAACCCGCTGCTCCGCCTGTACCTGCGCCTGCGCCGCGCCTGGGACCGGCCGCTGACCGCGTACTACCTGATCTGCGGCGGCAGCGCGCTGATCACGGTGCTCGGCCTGGTGATGGTCTACTCGGCCTCCCAGATCACCGCGCTCCAGCTCTCGCTGCCCGGCTCGTACTTCTTCCGCAAGCAGGCCCTCGCGGCACTGATCGGCGCGGGGCTGCTGGTGGCCGCCATGAAGATGCCGGTGAAGCTGCACCGCGCGCTCGCCTATCCGATCCTCGCCGGTGCCGTCTTCCTGATGATCCTGGTCCAGGTGCCGGGGATAGGAGTCGCGGTCAACGGCAACCAGAACTGGATCTCGCTGGGCGGCTCCTTCCAGATCCAGCCCAGCGAGTTCGGCAAGCTGGCCCTGGTGCTGTGGGGCGCGGACCTGCTCGCCCGCAAGCACGGCAAGAAGCTGCTGACGCAGTGGAAGCACATGCTGGTGCCGCTGGTGCCGGCCGCGTTCATGCTGCTCGGACTCATCATGATCGGCGGCGACATGGGGACCGCGATCATCCTGACGGCGATCCTGTTCGGCATGCTGTGGCTGGTCGGCGCGCCCACCCGGCTGTTCGCGGGCGTGCTGTCGATCGCCCTGGTGCTCGGCTTCATCCTCATCAAGTCCAGCCCCAACCGCATGGCCCGGCTCAACTGCCTCGGAGCCACCGACCCCGGCCCCGGCGACTCCTGCTGGCAGGCCGTGCACGGGATCTACGCCCTCGCCTCGGGCGGACTGTTCGGTTCCGGGCTCGGTGCCAGTGTGGAGAAATGGGGCCAACTCCCCGAAGCGCACACCGACTTCATCTTCGCCGTCACCGGTGAGGAACTGGGCCTGGCGGGGACGCTGTCGGTGCTCGCCCTCTTCGCGGCTCTAGGCTATGCGGGTATCCGCGTGGCCGGACGCACGGAGGACCCCTTCGTGAGGTATGCCGCGGGAGGCGTGACCACCTGGATCACGGCCCAGGCCGTGATCAACATCGGTGCGGTCCTCGGACTGCTGCCGATCGCCGGTGTCCCGCTCCCGCTGTTCTCCTACGGGGGTTCCGCCCTGTTGCCGACCATGTTCGCCATCGGTCTGCTGATCGCCTTCGCGCGTGACGAACCCGGTGCGCGGGCGGCGCTTGCGTTGCGGCAACCTCGCTTTGGTAGAAAGCGGGGAGCCAGGGGACCCGCGGCCAAGCGGAGCCCCCGGAGTTGGAACACGATGCGACGGCGCGCCTCGGCGGCGCGCTCGTCCGGAGAGCGGTGAATTTCGGTGCATGTCGTACTCGCCGGCGGAGGAACCGCGGGCCACATCGAGCCCGCGCTCGCCCTCGCGGACGCCCTGCGCAGGCAGGATCCGACCGTGGGGATCACGGCCCTGGGCACGGAACGCGGCCTGGAGACCCGCCTGGTGCCCGAGCGCGGTTACGAGCTGGCGCTGATCCCGGCCGTACCGCTGCCCCGCAAGCCCACCCCCGAGCTGATCACCGTCCCGGGCCGGCTGCGCGGCACCATCAAGGCGACCGAACAGATCCTGGAGCGCACCAAGGCGGACGCGGTCGTCGGCTTCGGCGGCTACGTCGCCCTGCCCGGCTACCTCGCGGCCAAGCGGCTCGGCGTGCCGATCGTCGTCCACGAGGCCAATGCCCGCCCGGGCCTGGCCAACAAGATCGGCTCGCGCTACGCCGCCCAGGTCGCCGTCTCCACCCCGGACAGCAAGCTGCGCAACTCCCGCTACATCGGCATCCCGCTGCGCCGCGCCGTGGCCACCCTCGACCGCGCCGCCGCGCGTCCCGAGGCCCGCGCGATGTTCGGGCTCGACCCCAATCTGCCGACGCTGCTGGTCTCCGGCGGTTCGCAGGGCGCCCGGCGGCTCAACGAGGTGGTGCAGCAGGTCGCGCCGTGGCTCCAGCAGGCCGGCATCCAGATCCTGCACGCGGTGGGGCCCAAGAACGAACTGCCGCAGGTCCACCAGATGCCGGGGATGCCCCCGTACATCCCGGTAAGTTATCTGGACCGGATGGACCTCGCGTACGCCGCCGCGGACATGATGCTCTGCCGCGCGGGCGCGATGACCGTCGCCGAACTCTCCGCCGTCGGGCTCCCGGCCGCCTACGTCCCGCTGCCCATCGGCAACGGCGAACAGCGGCTCAACGCCCAGCCGGTGGTCAAGGCCGGCGGCGGACTGCTGGTCGACGACGCGGAACTGACGCCCGAGTGGGTCCAGCAGAACGTCCTGCCCGTGCTGGCCGACCCGCACCGGCTGTACGAGATGTCCCGCGCCGCCGCCGAGTTCGGCCGCCGGGACGCCGACGACCTGCTCGTCGGCATGGTGTACGAGGCGATCGCCGCCCGTGCGCACCGCTAGACACGTCTGACGGAAGGCAGGGAGTGTGGCCGGAACGACCACCGCCGAGCACGGTGCACGCCAGCAGGAGTCGTCCGGCCCGCCCCGCGCGCGCCGGTTCCGCCCGCCCCGTCTTCGTACGATCATCATCCTCGCCGTCGCGCTCGTCCTGGTCACGGGCGGAACCCTCTGGGTCCTCTACGGCTCCAACTGGACGCGTCTGGAAGACGTCTCGGTCTCCGGGACCCGCGTCCTGACGCCCGAGCAGGTGCGCGAGGCCGCCGACGTACCGGTCGGGGACCCGCTGGTCTCGGTCGACACGGACGCGGTCGAGGAAAGACTCCGCCGGAAATTGCCCCGCATTGACGAGGTCCGGGTGGAGCGTTCCTGGCCGCACGGAATCGGGCTGAAAGTGACGGAGCGTACTCCGGTCCTGATTGTGCAAAAGGGCGGAAAGTTCGTGGAAGTGGACGATGAGGGCGTCCGTTTCGCCACGGTTTCCCGTGCTCCGAAAGGCGTGCCCGAGCTCGAATTGGCACCCGCGCGTTCCGGTTCCGCCGGCGCGAGCCTGCGCCGCTTCGGCGACGACCGCCTGGTGCGCGAGGCGGTACGGGTGGCCGGCCGGCTCCCGGACAAGGTCGCCCGGGACACACGGCTCGTCAAGGTCCGTTCCTACGACGACATCTCGCTGGAGCTGAGCGGGGAGCGGACCGTGTCGTGGGGGAGTGGTGAGCAGGGTGTGAGCAAGGCCCGCGCGCTCACCGCGCTCATGAAAGCGACGCCCGACGCACGGCACTTCGACGTCAGTGTTCCCACCGCCCCGGCGTCATCGGGGAGTTGACGGGTATACGCGCAGGCCAGCACCCTGGTTGGGCAGCGCTACGGCTGATCACATAGGGTGAAAAGAAAAACGGGAGGTTCGGCGTGTTCGTTGAACGTGCGCCACTTGTCGACTTAGTGTCCTGTTCGGAAGAGTCCAAGGAACAGACACACTGGTAACCCTAAACTTCAGCGTTAGGGTTCGGGTCGGCGCTACGGACCGTCCCAATCGGCATCAGTCGTCGGGTCGCGGGGGCATCAGTGCTTCGGCGGTCGGGCGACACGTAACTCGAGGCGAGAGGCCTTCGACGTGGCAGCACCGCAGAACTACCTCGCAGTCATCAAAGTCATCGGTGTCGGCGGCGGTGGTGTCAATGCCATCAACCGGATGATCGAGGTCGGTCTCAAGGGCGTCGAGTTCATCGCCATCAACACCGACGCACAGGCGCTGTTGATGAGCGACGCCGACGTCAAGCTCGACGTCGGCCGCGAACTCACCCGCGGACTCGGCGCCGGAGCCAACCCGGCCGTCGGCCGCAAGGCCGCCGAGGACCACCGCGAGGAGATCGAGGAGGTCCTCAAGGGGGCCGACATGGTCTTCGTGACAGCCGGTGAAGGCGGCGGCACCGGCACCGGCGGCGCACCCGTCGTGGCCAACATCGCCCGCTCCCTGGGCGCCCTGACCATCGGCGTGGTCACCCGCCCGTTCACCTTCGAGGGGCGGCGCCGGGCCAACCAGGCCGAGGACGGCATCGCCGAACTCCGCGAAGAGGTCGACACCCTCATCGTCATCCCCAACGACCGGCTGCTGTCCATCTCGGACCGCCAGGTCAGCGTGCTCGACGCGTTCAAGTCCGCCGATCAGGTGCTGCTCTCCGGTGTGCAGGGCATCACCGACCTCATCACCACGCCCGGCCTGATCAACCTGGACTTCGCCGACGTCAAGTCGGTCATGTCCGAGGCAGGTTCGGCCCTCATGGGAATCGGCTCGGCCCGCGGCGACGACCGCGCGGTGGCCGCGGCCGAGATGGCCATCTCCTCCCCGCTGCTCGAGGCGTCCATCGACGGCGCCCGCGGCGTGCTGCTCTCCATCTCCGGCGGCTCCGACCTCGGCCTCTTCGAGATCAACGAGGCCGCCCAGCTGGTCAGCGAGGCGGCCCACCCCGAGGCGAACATCATCTTCGGCGCGGTCATCGACGACGCCCTCGGCGACGAGGTGCGGGTCACCGTGATCGCGGCCGGCTTCGACGGGGGCCAGCCCCCGTCCAAGCGGGACAACGTCCTCGGGTCCGCCTCGGCCAAGCGCGAGGAGCCCGCTCCGGCCCGGCAGCCCGAGAGCCGCCCGTCCTTCGGCTCGCTCGGCAGCGTGAAGCCGAAGGAGGAGCCGGAGCCCGCCCCCGCGCCGGAGCCGGTGAGCGACCTGCCGCCGGTCTCCGCGCCGCCGGTCCCGCCGTCCCGCACCTACTCGGACAGCGCGGCCGAGGAACTGGACGTGCCGGACTTCCTGAAGTGATAGGACAGCGCGACACCGTGAACGGCGCGCACTTCGGCTTCACCGACCGGTGGGGCGGAGTGAGCGCCGTTCCGTACGAGGAGCTCAACCTCGGCGGCGCGGTCGGCGACGACCCCGCCGCCGTCACGGCCAACCGGGAGCTGGCGGCCAAGTCGCTGGGCGCCGACCCGGCCCGGGTGGTCTGGATGAACCAGGTGCACGGCGCCGACGTCGCCGTGGTCGACGCGCCCTGGGGGGACCGCCCGGTCCCGCGGGTCGACGCCGCCGTCACCGCCGAACGCGGCCTCGCCCTCGCCGTCCTCACCGCCGACTGCGTGCCGGTTCTGCTCGCCGACCCGGTCGCCGGCGTCGCCGCCGCGGCCCACGCGGGCCGGCCCGGACTCGTCGCCGGGGTCGTCCCCGCCGCCGTGAGGGCCATGACCGGACTCGGCGCGGACCCCGCCCGGATCGTCGCCCGTACCGGGCCCGCCGTGTGCGGCCGGTGCTACGAGGTGCCCGAGGAGATGCGCGCCGACGTGGCCGCCGTCGAGCCGGCCGCGTACGCCGAGACCAGTTGGGGCACTCCGGCGCTCGACGTGAGCGCCGGAGTGCACGCCCAGCTCGAACGCCTCGGAGTGCGCGACCGGACGCAGTCGCCGGTGTGCACCCGGGAGTCGAAGGACCACTTCTCGTACCGACGCGACCGCACCACCGGGCGGCTCGCGGGCTATGTCTGGCTGGACTGATGGGGCATGACGGACCGTAAGCACGAACTCGCCGCGAATCTGGCGAAAGTGGAAGAGCGCATCGCCGCCGCGTGCGCGGCCGCGGGCCGCCCGCGCGAGGACGTGACCCTCATCGTGGTCACCAAGACCTACCCGGCGGACGATGTGCGCATTCTCTCGGAACTCGGGGTGCGGCACGTCGCGGAGAACCGCGACCAGGACGCCGCGCCCAAGGCCGCCGCCTGTTCGGATCTGCCGCTTTCGTGGCACTTTGTCGGTCAGTTGCAGACCAACAAGGTCCGCTCCGTGGTCGGTTACGCGGATGTCGTGCAGTCGGTGGACCGGGCCCGGCTCGTCACCGCCCTGTCGAAGGAGGCCGTGCGCGCCGGGCGCGAGGTGGGCTGCCTCCTCCAGGTGGCCCTCGACGCGGGAGAGAGCGGGCGGGGGGAGCGCGGCGGCGTCGCGCCCTCCGGAATCGAAGAGTTGGCCGACCTGGTCGCCGGATCGGACGGGCTGAGGTTCGACGGCCTGATGACCGTCGCCCCGCTCACCGGCGAGTACGCGGGGCGCCAACAGGCGGCGTTCGAGCACCTCATGGATTTGTCGACCTGCGTGCGCCGAGCCCATCCGGCTGCGAACATGGTCTCCGCGGGGATGAGTGCGGACCTCGAGCAGGCCGTGGCCGCCGGAGCGACACATGTACGCGTCGGCACTGCGGTACTCGGAGTCCGACCCGTGCTCGGGTAACGTCGCCAAGAAGTCGGACCACAGCAGAAAATATGGTCATTACCGCCGAAAGGCGGACGCAACGACCTCGTGGATCGCAGGCACTTGGAGTCGTCGGCAGATCCACCACAGAGCGGAGGACTCAGAGCATGGCCGGCGCGATGCGCAAGATGGCGGTCTACCTCGGCCTCGTGGAGGACGATGGGTACGACGGCAGGGGGTTCGACCCCGACGACGACTTCGAACCCGAACTGGACCCGGAACCCGAGCGGGACCACCGGCGCCACGAACCGGCGCACCAGTCACACGGTTCACACCAGCCCCAAAGGGACGAAGAGGTACGAGTCGTACAACCGCCCGCGCAGCGCGAGCCGATGCCCCGTTCCGCTTCGCTCGCGGCGGAATCGAGTCGTCCGGCGCGTATCGCGCCCGTGGCGTCCATCACACAAGAACGCGCAAGCCTGGAAAAGAGCGCACCGGTCATCATGCCCAAGGTCGTGTCCGAACGAGAGCCCTACCGGATCACCACACTTCACCCCCGGACCTACAACGAGGCCCGTACCATCGGGGAACACTTCCGTGAGGGCACTCCGGTGATCATGAATCTCACTGAGATGGATGACACAGATGCGAAGCGACTTGTCGACTTTGCGGCCGGTTTGGTGTTTGGTCTTCACGGCAGTATCGAGCGGGTGACGCAGAAGGTGTTCCTGCTGTCTCCTGCTAACGTCGATGTCACGGCGGAGGACAAGGCCCGCATCGCAGAGGGCGGGTTCTTCAACCAGAGCTGAGACGTACCACCGGCAGAGAGCAAGAACCCGGGCCCGGCACAGGGTTCGACACATGGTTCAGGGGAGAGGGAAGCACAGGTCATGAGCGTGGTCCTGGATGTCGTCTACATCGCGCTGATGTGCTTCCTCATCGTGCTCATCTTCCGGTTGGTCATGGACTACGTCTTCCAGTTCGCCCGCTCGTGGCAACCCGGCAAGGCGATGGTGGTCCTCCTGGAGGCCACCTACACTGTCACCGATCCACCGCTGAAGCTTCTGCGGCGGTTCATTCCGCCGCTGCGTCTCGGGGGCGTGGCGCTCGACCTGTCCTTCTTCGTACTGATGATCATCGTCTACATCCTGATCTCGATCGTGAGCCGGCTGTGATCGATGAGAGAGATACGGGCTTGCCGAATGCCGACGACAACGTTGAGGTGAAGAGATGCCGTTGACCCCCGAGGACGTGCGGAACAAGCAGTTCACGACCGTCCGCCTCCGAGAAGGCTATGACGAGGACGAGGTCGATGCCTTCCTCGACGAGGTCGAAGCCGAACTGACCCGACTGCTCCGCGAGAACGAGGACCTGCGCGCCAAGCTGGCCGCGGCGACCCGCGCGGCCGCGCAGAACCAGCAGAACATGCGCAAGCCTCCGGAACCGCCGCAGGACCAGCAGCAGCACCAGCAGCAGGGTCCGCCGCAGCAGGGCGGCATGCCCCAGCAGGGCGGCATGCCCCAGCAGGGCATGCGAGGTCCCGGCGCTCCGGTGCCCGCCGGCATATCGGGCCCGCCGCAGCAGCAGATGGGTGGCCCCATGGGTGGCCCGCCCCAGCTGCCGAGCGGTGCTCCGCAACTGCCCGCCGGCCCCGGCGGACAGGGTGGCCCGCAGGGGCCCGGCCCGATGGGCCAGGGTCCGGGGCCGATGGGCCAGGGCCCGGGTCCGATGCAGGGCCAGATGGGTCCCGGTCCGATGGGCGGCCCCATGGGCGGCCCGCAGGGTCCCGGCGGTCCCGGTGGCCCCGGCATGCCCGGTCAGGGCGGCCCCGGCGGCGACAGCGCCGCGCGTGTCCTCTCGCTGGCCCAGCAGACCGCCGACCAGGCGATCGCCGAGGCCCGTTCCGAGGCCAACAAGATCGTCGGCGAGGCGCGTTCGCGTGCCGAGGGTCTGGAGCGCGACGCCCGTGCCAAGGCGGACGCCCTGGAGCGGGACGCGCAGGAGAAGCACCGCGTCGCGATGGGCTCCCTGGAGTCCGCCCGCGCCACGCTGGAGCGCAAGGTCGAGGACCTGCGCGGCTTCGAGCGCGAGTACCGCACGCGGCTGAAGTCCTACCTGGAGTCGCAGCTCCGCCAGTTGGAGACCCAGGCGGACGACTCGCTCGCCCCGCCGCGCACGCCCGCGACGGCCTCTCTGCCGCCGTCCCCGGCGCCCTCCATGGCACCGGCCGGCGCGAGTGCCCCGTCCTACGGCGGCAACCAGTCGATGGGCAGCGGTCCGAGCCAGTCCGGTCCGTCCTACGGCGGGCAGCAGCAGATGTCGCCCGCGATGACCCAGCCGATGGCCCCGGTGCGGCCGCAGGGGCCGTCGCCGATGGGGCAGGCGCCTTCGCCCATGCGGGGGTTCCTGATCGACGAGGACGACAACTGACGGGCTGACGAACGGTAGTACGGCGTAGCCGTCGGCAGCGTTCAGGGCGGGCCCCGGGTTTCTGACCCGGGGCCCGCCCTTTTGTTGTTGTGCGGGGTTCAGCCGCGGGGTGTGGGTGCGGGCGCGGGGGTGGGGGTGCTGCCCGGCGTTGCGGGGTGCCTCCCCCACGCTCGGCTCCGCTCGAGCGGGAGGTGCCCCACCGCCCATCCGTGCCGCCCCAGCGGCACGACTGCCCGCAGCTGCGCGGCGCACGGCTGCCGGCAGCCAAGCGGCGGTGCGGGTGCCCGCAGGCGCGTGGCGGTGCGGGGGTTGTGGAGGTGGCGGAGGGCCCGCATCTCCCTGGGGAGGTGCGGGCCCTCGTCGGTCTGTCCCGGCTACTGCTTGCGCAGGCGGAAGACCAGGGACAGGCCCTCGTCCGTGAACGGGGCGCCGTACGTGTCGTCCGCCTCGCCCTGGGAGAAGTCCGTCGCCAGGACCTCGTCGGCGATCAGGCCCGCGTGGTCGGTCAGCGCCGCGATCGTCGCCGGGTCCGTGGCCGTCCAGCGCAGGGCGATGCGGTCGGCGACGTCGAGGCCGCTGTTCTTGCGGGCCTCCTGGATCAGGCGGATCGCGTCGCGGGCGAGGCCGGCGCGGCGCAGCTCCTCCGTGAGCTCCAGGTCGAGTGCCACCGTCGCGCCCGAGTCGGAGGCGACCGACCAGCCCTCGCGCGGCGTCTCCGTGATGATCACCTCGTCCGGAGCGAGGGTGATCGTCTCGCCGTCGACCTCCACCGACGCCGTCCCCTCGCGCAGGGCGAGGGAGAGCGCGGCGGCGTCGGCCCCCGCGACGGCCTTCGCCACGTCCTGGACGCGCTTGCCGAACCGCTTGCCCAGCGCCCGGAAGTTGGCCTTCGCGGTCGTGTCGACCAGGGAGCCGCCGACCTCGCTCAGCGACGCGAGGGACTCGACGTTCAGCTCCTCGGTGATCTGCGCGTGCAGCTCGGGGGAGAGCGCGTCGAAGCCCGCCACCGCGATCAGGGCGCGGCTGAGCGGCTGGCGGGTCTTGACGCCCGACTCCGCGCGGGTGGCCCGGCCCAGCTCGACCAGGCGGCGCACCAGGACCATCTGCTGCGACAGCTCCGGGTCGATCGCCGTGAGGTCGGCCTCCGGCCACGAGGACAGGTGGACCGACTCCGGGGCGCCCGGGGTCACCGGCACGACCAGGTCCTGCCAGACCCGCTCGGTGATGAACGGGGTCAGCGGCGCCATCAGCTTGGTGACCGTCTCGACGACCTCGTGCAGGGTGCGCAGCGCGGCCTTGTCGCCCTGCCAGAAGCGTCGGCGGGAGCGGCGCACGTACCAGTTGGACAGGTCGTCGACGAACGCGGACAGCAGCTTGCCGGCGCGCTGGGTGTCGTAGGAGTCCAGCGCCTGGGTGACCTGGTCGGTGAGCGCGTGCAGCTCGGAGAGCAGCCAGCGGTCCAGGACCGGGCGGTCGGCCGGGGCCGGGTCGGCCGCGCTCGGCGCCCAGCCGGAGGTGCGGGCGTACAGGGCCTGGAAGGCGACCGTGTTCCAGTACGTGAGGAGCGTCTTGCGGACGACCTCCTGGATGGTGCCGTGGCCCACCCGGCGGGCCGCCCAGGGCGAGCCGCCGGCCGCCATGAACCAGCGCACCGCGTCGGCGCCGTGCTGGTCCATCAGCGGGATCGGCTGCAGGATGTTGCCCAGGTGCTTGGACATCTTGCGGCCGTCCTCGGCGAGGATGTGGCCGAGGCAGACCACGTTCTCGTAGGACGACTTGTCGAAGACCAGGGTGCCGATCGCCATCAGCGTGTAGAACCAGCCGCGGGTCTGGTCGATGGCCTCGGAGATGAACTGCGCCGGGTACCGGCTCTCGAACAGCTCCTTGTTCTTGTACGGGTAGCCCCACTGCGCGAACGGCATCGAACCCGAGTCGTACCAGGCGTCGATGACCTCCGGCACGCGCACCGCTTCGAGGGAGCAGCCCTCGTGGGTGCAGGGGAAGGTCACGGCGTCGATGAACGGGCGGTGCGGGTCCAGGGCCGACTGGTCGGTGCCGGACAGCTCGGTCAGCTCCGCGCGGGAGCCGACGACCGTGAGGTGGTTCTCCTCGCAGCGCCAGATCGGCAGAGGGGTGCCCCAGTAGCGGTTGCGGGAGAGCGCCCAGTCGATGTTGTTGTTCAGCCAGTCCCCGTACCGGCCGTGCTTGACGGCGTCCGGGTACCAGTTGGTCTTCTCGTTCTCCTGGAGGAGACGGTCCTTGATCGCCGTGGTGCGGATGTACCAGGACGGCTGCGCGTAGTACAGCAGCGCCGTGTGGCAGCGCCAGCAGTGCGGGTAGCTGTGCTCGTACGGGATGTGCTTGAAGAGCAGGCCCCGGGCGGCCAGGTCCTCGGTCAGCCTCTCGTCGGCCTTCTTGAAGAACACGCCGCCGACGAGGGGGACGTCCTCCTCGAAGGTGCCGTCGGGGCGGACCGGATTGACGACCGGCAGGCCGTAGGAGCGGCAGACCCTGAGGTCGTCCTCACCGAAGGCGGGGGACTGGTGGACGAGGCCGGTGCCGTCCTCGGTGGTGACGTAGTCGGCGTTCACCACGTAGTGCGCGGGCTCCGGGAAGTCCACCAGCTCGAACGGGCGCCGGTACGTCCAGCGCTCCATCTCGGCGCCGGTGAAGGACTGCCCGGTGGTCTCCCAGCCCTCGCCGAGGGCCTTGGCGACCAGGGGCTCGGCGACGACCAGCTTCTCCTCGCCGTTCGTCGCGACGACGTAGGTGACGTCGGGGTGGGCGGCGACCGCGGTGTTGGAGACCAGGGTCCACGGGGTCGTCGTCCACACCACCAGCGCGGCCTCGCCGGCCAGGGGGCCGGAGGTCAGCGGGAAGCGGACGTAGACGGACGGGTCGACGACCGTCTCGTAGCCCTGGGCCAGCTCGTGGTCGGACAGGCCGGTGCCGCAGCGGGGGCACCAGGGGGCGACGCGGTGGTCCTGGACCAGCAGGCCCTTGTTGAAGATCTCCTTCAGCGACCACCAGACGGACTCGATGTACTCCGGGTCCATCGTGCGGTACGGGTCCTGGAGGTCGGCCCAGTAGCCCATGCGCGTCGTGAGCTCTTCGAAGGCGTCGGTGTGACGGGTCACCGACTCGCGGCACTTCGCGTTGAACTCGGCGATGCCGTACGCCTCGATGTCCTGCTTGCCGGAGAAGCCCAGCTCCTTCTCCACCGCCAGCTCCACGGGCAGGCCGTGGCAGTCCCAGCCGGCCTTGCGGCCCACGTGGTAGCCCCGCATGGTGCGGAAGCGGGGGAAGACGTCCTTGAAGACGCGCGCCTCGATGTGGTGGGCGCCGGGCATGCCGTTGGCGGTGGGCGGGCCCTCGTAGAACACCCACTCGGGGCGGCCCTCGGACTGCTCCAGGCTCTTGGCGAAGATCTTCTGCTCGCGCCAGAAGTCGAGCACCGCGTGTTCGAGCGCGGGCAGGTCGACCTGGGCGGGTACCTGGCGGTACTGAGGCGTTGTCATCAGCGAGCTTCCTCCGGCGGACGTGCTGCCTTCCGTCGGAGGGACGAGAGCCGTGCTCCCGCGGTACCACCCTCCTTGGCCCGCCCGGTGCGTCGTGTGCTCCGGTGAGCCCCCTCATTGGGGTCGCGAGCCGGTTCTACTCGCCGCTGCGGTCCTGCCACGGCTTTCTTCCGGCGGCTCCGGGGTGATCTTCACGTCGCGCTCGCCCCCGGGCTCACACCGTCCCCGGGTCGCTCTGGGCTGCTGACGCCGCTACTCGTCCCCATCCACGCTTTTCGCTGCGCCCAGTGTACGGCGCCGCGCGGACCGGGGCCGACCGGTTTTGGCGTGACCCGAATGCCGCCGTCCGGGGAGCGGCTGCCCGGACCCTCCGGCCGGGGGCGTTCCGGCGGATTACCGGGCGGGGAGCTGGGCACAACGGATGCATGCTCGCCGCGCGGCGCACGGTGGGCGGGCGAGTCGGGCGGCGTGCCCCGTTGCCGCGGGACCGGAGTCGATTTATCGTCCCAGCACGATTCGCGCGCAAGATCACAATATGTGAAGGGGCCGCGGCCATGGTGGCGAAGAAGAAGACGACGGCCGCGGAGCGGAGCGCCGCCGAGGAGGGCACCGAGCAGCACCCGGCGAAGAAGACGGCGGCCAGGAAGAGCCCGGCGAGCAAGACGGCGGCGAAGACCGCCCCGGCGGCGAGGACGGCGGCACGGAAGACCGCGGCGGGCAAGAGCCCGGCGAAGAAGAGCACCGCCACCAAGAGCACCGCCAAGAAGAGCACGGCGAAGAAGAGCACGACGAAGAAGAGCACGACGAAGAAGAGCACGGCCAAGAAAGCGGGCGCGGCCGAGGCCGCGGAGCAGACGGGAGCCACGACGGTGGTTGCGAAGAAGACCCCTGGCACGGCCACGGCGGCCAAGACCGCTGTCCCCAAGGCCCGCGGCACCGCCGCGGACCCCGGCGACCTCGCGGTACGCCCCGGCGAGGAACCCTGGACCCCGCAGGAGGTCGAGGAGGCGCGCGGCGAGCTGCAGTCCGAGGCCGACCGGCTGCGCACCGAGATCGACTCCTCCGAGCGGTCGCTGCAGGGCATGATGCGGGACTCCGGCGACGGCGCGGGCGACGACGAGGCCGACACCGGCAGCAAGAACATCACGCGCGAGCACGAACTGGCGCTGGCCGCCACCGCGCGCGAGGTGCTCACCCAGACCGAGCGCGCCCTGGAACGCCTGGACGCGGGCACCTACGGGCTCTGCGAGAACTGCGGCAACCCGATCGGCAAGGCGCGGATGCAGGCCTTCCCGAGGGCCACCCTGTGCGTCGAGTGCAAGCAGAAACAGGAACGCCGGTACTGAGCAGCGGCCGGGACGGGAGGCGTGCCGTACCCTCGTCCTCAGTCAAGGACCTAGGCTGAGGGACTCACGTGGCAGAGGCGGAGCGCATCATCGGTACTCCGGAGACCCCGGACACGGCGGGGGACGGGCAGGAGCGGCCCGAGCCCGACGCGGGGCAGGAGCAGAAGCAGGACCCGGCTCCGGAGCGCCCCCGGGGCAAGCGCCGGGTCGCCGTGCTCTTCGCGGTCGCCGCCTTCGCCTACCTGCTCGACCTGGGCAGCAAGATGCTGGTGGTCGCCAAGCTGGAGCACCACGAGCCGATCGAGATCGTCGGGGACTGGCTGCGGCTCGCGGCGATCCGCAACGCCGGCGCCGCCTTCGGCTTCGGCGAGGCCTTCACGATCATCTTCACGGTGATCGCGGCGGCCGTGATCGTCGTGATCGCCCGCCTCGCGCGCAAGCTGCACAGCCTGCCGTGGGCGATCGCGCTCGGCCTGCTGCTCGGCGGCGCCCTGGGCAACCTCACCGACCGGATCTTCCGCGCGCCGGGCGTCTTCGAGGGCGCGGTCGTGGACTTCATCGCCCCCAAGCACTTCGCCGTCTTCAACCTGGCCGACTCGGCGATCGTCTGCGGCGGCATCCTCATCGTGATCCTGTCCTTCCGCGGCCTGGACCCGGACGGGACCGTCCACAAGGACTGAGCGCGCGTTCGGGTGTGCCGGCGCCGTCCGGCATACTCGACGGGTGAGCACGATTCCCGAGATCCGCACCCTGCCCGTGCCCGACGGCCTGGAGGGCGAGCGCGTCGACGCCGCCATCTCCCGCATGTTCGGCTTCTCCCGCACCAAGGCCGCCGAGCTGGCGGCGGCGGGGAAGGTGCAGGTCGACGGAGCGGTGGTCGGCAAGTCCGAGCGCGTCCACGGCGGCGCCTGGCTCGAGGTCGAGATGCCCGCGGCGCCCGCGCCCGTGCAGGTGGTCGCCGAGCCCGTCGAGGGCATGGAGATCGTGCACGACGACGACGACGTCGTGGTGGTCGTCAAGCCCGTCGGCGTCGCCGCCCACCCGTCCCCCGGCTGGAACGGGCCGACCGTCATCGGCGGACTGGCCGCCGCCGGGTACCGCATCTCCACCTCCGGCGCCGCCGAGCGCCAGGGCATCGTGCACCGCCTCGACGTCGGCACCTCCGGCCTGATGGCGGTGGCCAAGTCGGAGCGCGCGTACACCTCGCTCAAGCGCCAGTTCAAGGAGCGCACGGTCGACAAGCGCTACCACACGCTCGTGCAGGGCCACCCCGACCCGACCAGCGGCACCATCGACGCCCCCATCGGCCGCCACCCCCAGCACGACTACAAGTGGGCCGTCACCGCCGAGGGCAAGCCCTCCGTCACCCACTACGACCTCATCGAGGCCTTCCGCGCCGCCTCCCTGCTCGACGTGAAGCTGGAGACCGGCCGCACGCACCAGATCCGCGTCCACATGGCCGCCCACCGCCACCCCTGCGTCGGCGACCTGACCTACGGCGCCGACCCCACCCTCGCCAAGCGGCTGCGCCTGACCCGCCAGTGGCTGCACGCCGTACGGCTCGGCTTCGAGCACCCCGGCGACGGCCAGTGGGTCGAGTACGCCAGCGACTACCCCGCCGACCTCCAGCAGGCCCTCGACCAGGTCCGCGAGGAGACCTACGGATGAGCACCCCGAGCCCGTCCCCGGCCGCCTACGAGGTGCGCGTCGCCGAGGACCCGGCCGACCGCGAGGCCTGCTTCGCGGTGCGCAAGGACGTCTTCGTCGCCGAGCAGAAGGTCCCCGAGGACATCGAGTACGACGCCTACGACGCGGACGCCGTGCACGTCCTGGCCGTCCGCGAGGACGGCGTGCCGCTCGGCACCGGCCGGCTGCTGCACGGCGCGGCCGCCGCCGAGAGGAACGGCGACGGGGACCCGGCCGTCGGCTCCCTGGGCCGGCTGGCGGTGACCGCGGCGGCCCGCGGCCACGGTGTCGGTGCCGCGCTGGTGCGGGCCGTCGAGGAGGCGGCCCGGGCGCGGGGACTCACCGCCGTGGACCTGCACGCGCAGACCCACGCCCTGGGTTTCTACGAGCGACTGGGGTACCAGGCCTACGGACCCGAGTTCCCCGACGCCGGGATCCCCCACCGCGCGATGCGCCGCCGTCTGTAGCGAAGGCGCCGAACCGGCCGGTGGGGCCGGTGGCGTGGCAGGCTTGGGCCGCCGGGTGAACGCCCAGACCACAGCCCCTAGACCCCACCGGAGCGGTGACCGTGGATCAGCTCGCCCTGTTGTTCCTGCTGTTGCTCGGGGCCCTGCTGAGCGTCCCGGTCGGCGACCGGCTCCGGCTGCCGGCGCCGGTGCTGATGACCGTCCTCGGGATCGTCCTGGCGCTGCTCGACTTCGTGCCCAACGTCGACATCCCGCCCGAACTGATCCTTCCCGCGCTGCTGCCGCCGCTGCTGTACGCCGCCGTACGGCGCACCTCCTGGCGGCAGTTCGCGGCCAACAAGCGCCCCATCTTCCTGCTGGCCGTCGCGCTGGTCTTCGTCACCATGGCCTGCGTGGCCTCCGTGGCCCACACGATCGTGCCGGGCCTGCCGCTCGCCGCCGCCTTCGCGCTCGGCGCGCTGGTGGCACCGCCCGACCCGGTCGCCGCGACCGCCGTCGCCGGGCAACTGGGGCTGCCGCGCCGTCTGGTGTCCATCCTGGAGGGCGAGGGCCTCTTCAACGACGTGACGGCCATCGTCCTGTACCACGTGGCCATCGCCGCCGCGGTCGGCGGCTCCTTCTCGCCGTGGCGGGCCGGCCTCGACCTGGTGCTGTCCGCCGTCGTCGCCGTCGCGATCGGCCTGGCCCTGGGCTGGGGCTCCAACAAGCTCATGGACGTGCTGGACGACCCGACGCTGCAGATCGGGCTGACGCTGCTGGTGCCGTTCGTGAGCTACGTCGCCGCCGACGAACTGCACGGCTCCGGCGTGCTCGCCGTGCTCACCACCGCCATGTTCCTCGCCGAGTACGCCTCGGACGCCGACGACGTGATGACCCGGCTCGGCGGACACACCGTCTGGGACGTGGTCGACACCCTGGTCACCGGGGTGGCCTTCGGCCTGATCGGGCTCGAACTGCACAACGCCGTGCGCACCGCCTCCGGCCGGTGGACCGAACTGCTCGGCTGGTCGGCGGCGATCCTGGCCGTCGTCGTCCTGGTCCGGCTGCTGTGGCTGCTGCCGGCCACGTGGCTGACCCAGCGGCTGCACGCCCGGCGCGACCAGGACGAGGACATCCCGACGAGCTGGCGGGAGACGGTGGTCATGTGGTGGGCCGGGATGCGGGGCGTGGCCTCCGTCGCGCTCGCCCTGGCGATCCCGCTGCACACGGACGACGGAGCGCCCTTCCCGCACCGGGAGGAGATCGTCTTCATCGCGTTCGGCGTGATCATGGGCACGCTGCTGCTGCAGGGCCTGACCCTGCCCTGGCTGGTGGGCAGGCTCGGGGTCCGGGCGGACACCGAGCGGGAGCAGGAGTTCGAGCGGGACCTGGCCCTGCGGGCGGCCCGGGCGGCCAAGCAGCGGCTCAAGGAGATCGAGTCGGTCGAGGAACTGCCGGAGGAGCTGTCCGAGCAGATGCTGCGGCGCGCCTTCGACATCGGCGTACGCATCAGCCCGGACCTCGGTGACGAGGAGCGGCGGGAGGCGCACGAGCAGCGGGCCCGGCGGATCAAACGGCTCCGGCGGATCCAGGGCGAGATGCTCAGCGCCGCCCGCCACGAGGTGCTGGCGGCCCGCAGCGAGCCCGGCGCCGACCCGGAGATCGTCGACCGGGTCCTGCGCCACCTGGACGTGCGCAGCCTGCGCTGACCCGCGCGGGCGGGCCCGCGGTCACAGGCTCTTGGTGGGCCGTCCCGTGAAGCGGCGGGAGCCCGCGTCGGAGGGGCGGCGGGCGTGCGGGAGGGCCTCGTGGGGCGGGCGCAGCGCCGCGTCCGCCGTGTTGACCCGCGGCAGCGCGTAGGGGTGCTCGTCGGCCAGCCAGCGGAGCATGCCCTCGCGCACCGTGACCCGTACCGTCCAGATGTCGTCCGCGTCCTTCGCGGTCACCAGGGCCCGCACCTCCATGGTGTTCGGGGTGGTGTCCGTGACGGTCAGGTTGTAGTTGCGCCCGTCCCAGGCCGGGCACGCGCGCAGGATGTCGCGCAGGCGTTCGCGCATGAGGTCCATCGGCGCCGAGTGGTCGAGGTGCCAGAAGACGGTGCCGGTCATCTGCGGGGTGCCGCGCGACCAGTTCTCGAACGGCTTCGAGGTGAAGTACGACACCGGCATCGTGATCCGGCGCTCGTCCCAGGTGCGTACCGTCAGGTACGTCAGCGTGATCTCCTCGACGGTGCCCCACTCGCCGTCCACGACGACCGTGTCGCCCATGCGCACCATGTCGCCGAAGGCGATCTGGAAACCGGCGAACAGGTTGCCCAGCGTGGACTGGGCCGCCACACCGGCGACGATGCCGATGATCCCCGCCGAGGCCAGCAGGGAGGCGCCCGCCGCGCGCATCGCCGGGAACGTCAGCAGCATCGACGACACGGCGACCACGCCGACGACCGCCGTGACCACCCGCATGATCAGCGACACCTGGGTCCGCACCCGCCGCACCCGCGCCGGGTCCCGCTCGGCGTGGGCGTGCGCGTAACGGGAGTAGGACGTCTCGACGACCGCGGCGGCGATCCGGACCACCAGCCAGGCCACCGAGCCGATCAGCACCAGCGTCAGCGTCCGGCCGACCCCGGTCTGGTGCTCCGGGAAGACCCGCGCCTCGACGTACGACCCTCTCAGCAGGCCGGCGCAGAGCGCGATCTGGTAGGGCACGCGGGCGCGCCGCAGCAGCCCCCACAGCGGTGTCTCGGGGTGGCGTCCGTCGGCCTTGCGCAGCAACAGGTCGGTGGCCCAGCCGATGACCAGGGTCAGCAGGACCGAGCCGCCGACCACGATCAGCGGGCGGAGTATCGTCTCCATCCCTCGAACGTAACCCGGCCGCGCGGCACGTGAACCTGTGACCTGCGTCCCGTGCGGGGCATCGCCGCACCCGCGCCGTCACACCCGGCTGGCACCATGGCCTCATGAACATCGTGCTCTTTCACTCGACCCTCGGCCCGAGGCCCGCGGTGCGGCAGGCGGCCGACCGGCTGCGCGACGCCGGGCACCAGGTGTGGACCCCGGACCTCTACGAGGGGGCCACCTTCGACTCGGTCGAGAAGGGCATGGCCCATCAGAACGGGATCGGCCGTGAGGAGCTGCTGAAGCGGGCCGTGCTGGCCGCCGCCCCCTACTCCGAGCGCGGGCTGGTGTACGCCGGGTTCTCGCTCGGTGCCTCCGTCGCCCAGACCCTCGCCCTCGGTGACCACCGGGCGCGCGGGCTGCTGCTCCTGCACGGCACCTCGGACCTCGCGCCCAACGCCTCGGTCGACGGTCTTCCGGTCCAGCTGCACGTGGCCGAGCCGGACCCCTTCGAGACGGACGACTGGCTCAGTGCCTGGTACCTCCAGATGGGCCGGATCGGCGCCGAGGTCGAGGTGCACAGGTACCCCGGGGCCGGTCACCTCTACACCGACCCGGAGCTGCCCGACTACGACGCGGAGGCGGCCGAGGCCACCTGGCGGGTGGCGCTCGGCTTCCTCCAGACGCTCCAGGAGGCTCAGACCGGGGCGTAGACGCGCTCGACCCGCTGGGTGCCGCTGCGCGTGCGGTAGGAGCGGACCCAGGCGGACGTGGCGTTGGCGTCGGTGCGGTCGGAGACGACGTAGTAGTCCATCTGCGCCCGGTCCGCGGTGATGTCCAGCACGCCGTAGCCGTGCCGGTCCGTGTCGACCCAGTGCACGTGCCGGTTGGCGGCCCGGATCACCGGCGCCGCGACCGTCGAGACGGTGCCCTCGGGGACCTTCACGATGTCGTCGAGGTTGTCCGAGGTCACCGACGTGACGACGAACTCCGTGGCCGCCGAGGCGGACAGCGGGTACGTCCCGGCGTGGTGCGGCACGTCGTTGGCCCACGCCATGTGGATGTCGCCGGTCAGGAACACGGTGTTGCGGATCGCGTGCGACCGCAGGTGGGCCAGCAGTTCGCGGCGGTCGTCGGTGTAGCCGTCCCACTGGTCGGTGTTGAGGGCGATGCCCTCCTTCGGCAGCCCGAGCAGTTCGGCCAGCGGACCCAGCAGCGAGGCGGGGAGCGAGCCGACGGCGAAGGGGGAGATCATCACCGGGTTGCCGACCAGCCGCCAGGCGGTGTCCGAGGACGCGAGCCGCGACTTGAGCCAGTCCAGTTGGGCGCGGCCGGTGAGGGTGCGGTCCGGGTCGTCGACCTTCCCGTCGCCGAGCGCCACCTGCTGCGAGCGGAAGGAGCGCAGGTCGAGCAGCGACAGGTCGGCCAGCCGGCCGAACCGCAGGTGCCGGTAGGTGGTGCCGGCGATCGCCGGGCGCACCGGCATCCACTCGAAGTAGGCGCGCTTGGCGGCGCTCTGCCGGTCCGCCCAGGCACCCTCGGCGCCCTCGGTGTGGTTCTCGGCGCCGCCCGACCAGGTGTCGTTGGCGATCTCGTGGTCGTCCCAGATCGCCACCACCGGCGCCGTGGCGTGCAGGGCCTGGAGGTCGGGGTCGGTCTTGTAACGGCCGTGCCGGGTCCGGTAGTCGGCGAGGGTGAGGATCTCGTGGGCCGGGGCGTGCGGGCGGACGACGGTGCCACGGGTGCCGTACTCGCCGGTGCCGTACTCGTAGATGTAGTCGCCCAGGTGCAGCCAGGCGTCCAGGTCGCCGCGGGCGGCGAGATGGCGGTACGAGGAGAAGTAGCCGGCCTCCCAGTTGGCGCAGGAGACCACGCCGAAGCGCAGGCCGGTGACGGCCGCGTCGTGGGCGGGGGCGGTGCGGGTGCGGGCGACGGGGGAGTCGGTGGGGCCCGCGGAGAAGCGGAACCAGTAGTCCGTGGCGGGCGCGAGGCCGCGGACGTCGGCCTTCACGGTGTGGTCGGAGGCGGCCGTCGCGGTGACGGACCCCTCGGCGACGACGTCGGTGAGGGCCTTGTCGGTGGCGACGACCCAGCTCACCTCGGTGTCCGGGCCGGTCCCGGAGCCGGGTATGGCCTCGGGCACGGGTGTCACCCGGGTCCACAGCAGGATGCCGTCGGGCAGGGGATCGCCGGAGGCGACGCCGTGCAGGAAGGCGGGGGCCGCGTCGGCGGCGCCGGCGGGCAGCGCCGCGGCGAGCGGGGCGGCCAGGACGGCACCGGCCGCCGCGGCCTTGACGACCGTACGGCGGCTCGGGGTGCGCGAGGACTCGGTGTGCCCGGCGGGTGCGCCGGCTTCGGGGGCTCTGTGTCGACTGGTCACGGCCGATCAGGTTACTGACCGGTACGCGCGCGAGTGGGCGAACTCGCAAAAGTTCGCCCACTCGTCAGACGGCGATCACCGGGTCACCGGGCCCGCCGGGTCACTTGGTGACGCCCGCGTCCTTGAGCGCCTTCTGCCACGCGTCCGGCGTGCTCGGGGTCTCGACGATCTTGTCGTTGATCTTGATGGTCGGGGTCGACTGGACGCCCTCCGCCTTGTCGAAGGACTTGCTCATACGCATCGCCCAGGCGTCGTAGGTGCCCTTCTCCACGGCGTCCTGGAACTTCTTGTTGTTCTTCAGGGCGTCCACCGAGTTCGCCACCTTGATCAGGTAGTCGTCCTTGGCGAACTCGTCGGTGGACTCCTCGGGGTGGTACTCGGTGGAGTACAGCGCGGTCTTGTAGTCGACGAAGGCCTCGGGGCTGACGTTCAGCGCGGCGCCGAGCGCGCTCAGCGCGTTCTTGGAGCCCTCGCCGCCCAGGTTGCCGTCGAGGAAGGTGCCGATGGTGAAGGAGAGCTTGTAGTCGCCGTCCTGCATGCCCTTGTTGACGGTCTCGCCGATGCTCTGCTCCATCGCCGCGCAGCCCGGGCAGCGCGGGTCCTCGTAGAGGTGGACGACGTTGTCGGACTTGGACTCGCCGACGACGATCGTGGTGCCGTCCTTGCCGGAGGTGTTGGCCGGGGCCACCACCTTCGCCTCGGCGGCCTTGTCCCAGCCGGTGGGCTTGTTGTTCTGCACGACGGCGTAGCTGATGCCGCCGGCTATCGCCAGCACGCCGACGATGGAGGCGGCCACGATGGCCTGCCGCTTGACCTTGTCGCGCTTGGCCTGGCGCTCGCGCTCCTGGCGCAGGCGCTCACGGGCCGCCGTCTTCGCCGCCTGGCTGTTCCGCTTGCTCATGGTGGTGATCTCTCCGGGGACGCGCACACGGGGGTGTGCGGAGGTGCGTACGGGGGGACTGCTGTGCTCGGTGGTGCTCGTGCGGCCCGGGGGCCGGGTCACACGAGGGCGGTCACCGGGCGCGGCGGTCCGCGACGTCCCAGGGAGTGCGTGAGGATCCGCTCCCGGGCGCCGGCGGCGCGGCGGACCGCGGGCACCGGGCGGCGCACCGCGGGGGCCCGGCGCACGCTCACGGCCGCGACGGCGACGAGCAGCGGCCGGAACGTGGTCGCGGCCACGGCGCCGACCAGCTGGGCCAGCGCCCGCTCGCCGCGCCGCAGCCAGGCCGCCGCGAGCAGCCCGACGCCGACGTGCGCGCCCAGCAGCAGCCAGGCGGTGCCGGGGTCGGCCTGGGCCAGCACCGACGCCATCCGGTCGGTCTCCGCACCGGTGACCCGGGTCAGCGGCGCGGTCATCCCGGCGTGGACGCCGGTGCCGTCGCCGCACAGCACGTCGAAGCCGACCGAGCGCAGCGGGCCCGCGACCGGGCCGCCCGCACGGCCGTAACAGACGTGCTGGCCGGTGGTGAAGACGGTGTCGGCGGCCAGCTCCAGCGGGATCAGCAGGGCGGCGATCCGCCCGAAGCCGCGCTCGCGCCGCCCGGCCAGGGCGTACGCGATCAGGAACACGGCGGCGGCGACGGCCGTCACCGTGGCCAGCGGCAGCGGAACCCCGGACAGCAGCACGTGCGACGCGGTGCTGAGGGTCACGGCGAGAGCCGTGAACAGCGCCGCGCGTACGGCTCTGAGCGGGGTTCCGGATATGTCCATAGCAGTAGAAGAGTGTGTCACGGGGTCCGGTAAGGGACCCCTAAAGGGTGGCTGTGAGAATCCCGACGGTCACAGGCCCGGGATCCGGCCGTTGCGGAAGAGGTCCACGAAGGTCTGGTGGTCGGCACGCGCGCGGGCGCCGTAGCGGTGGGCGAAGTCGACCAGCAGGGGTGCGAAGCCCTCCTCGTCGGCCGCGATCGCCGCGTCGATGGCCCGCTCGGTGGAGAACGGCACCAGGGACTCCCCGGACTGGTCGTCGGCCGCCGCGTGCATGGTGGCCGTGGCCCGGCCCAGGTCGGCGACGACCTCGGCGATCTCCTCCGGGTCGTCGAGGTCGCTCCAGTCCAGGTCGACGGCGTACGGCGAGACCTCCGCGACCAGCTGGCCGGCGCCGTCCAGCTCGGTCCAGCCCAGCCACGGGTCGGCGTGCGCCTGCAGGGCGCGCTGGGAGATCACCGTGCGGTGGCCCTCGTGCCGGAAGTAGTCCCGGATCGCCGGGTCGGTGACGTGCCGGGAGACGGCCGGGGTCTGGGCCTGCTTGATGTAGATCACGACGTCGTTCTCCAGGGCGTCGCTGTTGCCCTCCAGGAGGATGTTGTACGAGGGCAGGCCGGCCGAGCCGATGCCGATGCCGCGGCGGCCGACGACGTCCTTCACCCGGTAGGAGTCGGGACGGGCCAGGGAGGACTCGGGCAGCGTCTCCAGGTAGCCGTCGAAGGCGGCGAGCACCTTGTAGCGCGTGGCGGCGTCCAGCTCGACGGAGCCGTCGCCGGGGGCGAAGCGGCGCTCGAAGTCGCGGATCTCGGTCATCGAGTCCAGCAGCCCGAAGCGGGTCAGCGAGCGGGCCGTGCGCAGGGCGCCCAGCAGCGGGCCCTCCGCCGTGTCCAGCGTGAAGGGCGGCACCTCGTCGCTCTTGGCGCCGGTGGCCAGGGCGTGGATCCGCTCGCGGTACGCGCCCGCGTACACCCGCACCAGCTCGCTGATCTGCTCGTCGCCGAGCGCCTTCGCGTACCCGATCAGCGCGACGGAGGCGGCGAAGCGCTTGAGGTCCCAGGTGAACGGGCCGACGTAGGCCTCGTCGAAGTCGTTGACGTTGAACACCAGGCGTCCGTTGGAGTCCATGTACGTGCCGAAGTTCTCCGCGTGGAGGTCGCCGTGGATCCACACCCGGGAGGTCCGCTCGTCCAGGTAGGCGCCGCCCTGCTGGTCACCGAAGTCGGGGTCCTCGGTCAGGTCGCGGTAGAAGAGACCGGCGGTGCCGCGGTAGAAGGCGAAGGCCGACGCCGCCATCTTCCGGAACTTCACGCGGAACGCCGCGGGATCCGCGGCCAGCAGCCGGCCGAAGGCGGTGTCGAAGACGGCGAGGATCTCCTCGCCGCGGTGCTCCTCGTTGAGCTGCGGGACCGACATGCCTGGTGCCTCCTGGTGCGGGTGATGCCTGACGGGTGGAGCGGATCTCCACCCGGGCCAACGTTCGAACGGGTGCGGGAGTGCCCGCCCCAGAAGGTACGCGCGGGGAGCCCCGGAGTGTCAGTGGCGAGGCATAGACTTCGACGCTGACCCCCCGGATCGACCGCAGCCAGTCGTCCACCGTTTTCCCAGGAGGCCGCACGTGTCCAAGCCGCCGTTCACGCACCTGCACGTCCACACCCAGTACTCGCTGCTGGACGGTGCCGCGCGGCTCAAGGACATGTTCAACGCCTGCAACGAGATGGGCATGACGCACATCGCCATGTCCGACCACGGCAACCTGCACGGGGCGTACGACTTCTTCCACTCGGCGCAGAAGGCCGGGGTCACCCCGATCATCGGGATCGAGGCGTACGTCGCCCCGGAGTCCCGGCGCAACAAGCGCAAGATCCAGTGGGGCCAGCCGCACCAGAAGCGGGACGACGTCTCCGGCTCGGGCGGTTACACCCACAAGACCATGTGGGCGGTGAACAGCACCGGGCTGCACAACCTCTTCCGCCTCTCCTCCGACGCGTACGCCGAGGGCTGGCTGCAGAAGTGGCCCCGGATGGACAAGGAGACCATCAGCCAGTGGTCCGAGGGCATCGTCGCCTCCACCGGCTGCCCCTCCGGCGAGGTGCAGACCCGGCTGCGCCTCGGCCACTTCGACGAGGCCCTGAAGGCGGCCGCCGACTACCAGGACATCTTCGGCAAGGACCGCTACTTCCTGGAGCTGATGGACCACGGCATCGAGATCGAGCACCGGGTCCGCGACGGTCTGCTGGAGATCGGCAAGAAGCTCGGCATCCCGCCGCTGGTGACCAACGACTCGCACTACACCTACGCACACGAGGCGACCGCCCACGACGCGCTGCTGTGCATCCAGACCGGCAAGAACCTCTCCGACCCGGACCGCTTCCGCTTCGACGGCACCGGCTACTACCTGAAGTCCACGGACGAGATGTACGCCGTGGACTCCTCCGACGCCTGGCAGGAGGGCTGCGCCAACACGCGCCTGGTCGCCGAGATGGTCGACACGACCGGCATGTTCGTCAAGCGCGACCTGATGCCGAAGTTCGACATCCCCGACGGCTTCACCGAGATCACCTGGTTCCAGGAGGAGGTCCGCCGCGGCATGGCGCGCCGCTTCCCGGGCGGCGTCCCCGAGGACCGCCAGAAGCAGGCCGAGTACGAGATGGACGTCATCATCCAGATGGGGTTCCCGGGCTACTTCCTCGTGGTCGCCGACTTCATCATGTGGGCCAAGAAGCAGGGCATCGCGGTGGGCCCCGGCCGAGGCTCCGCGGCCGGTTCGATCGTGGCGTACGCGATGGGCATCACCGACCTCGACCCCATCCCGCACGGCCTGATCTTCGAGCGGTTCCTCAACCCCGAGCGCGTCTCCATGCCCGACGTCGACATCGACTTCGACGAGCGCAGGCGCGTCGAGGTGATCAGGTACGTGACGGAGAAGTACGGCGCCGACAAGGTCGCCATGATCGGCACCTACGGCAAGATCAAGGCGAAGAACGCCATCAAGGACTCCGCGCGCGTGCTGGGCTACCCGTACGCGATGGGCGACCGGCTCACCAAGGCCATGCCCGCCGACGTCCTCGGCAAGGGCATCGACCTCAACGGCATCACCGACCCGACGCACCCGCGCTACAGCGAGGCCGGCGAGATCCGCTCGATGTACGAGAACGAGCCGGACGTGAAGAAGGTCATCGACACCGCCAAGGGCGTGGAGGGCCTGGTGCGGCAGATGGGCGTGCACGCGGCCGGCGTGATCATGTCCAGCGAGCCCATCGTGGACCACGCCCCGATCTGGGTGCGGCACACCGACGGCGTGACCATCACGCAGTGGGACTACCCGCAGTGCGAGTCGCTCGGCCTGCTGAAGATGGACTTCCTCGGCCTGCGCAACCTCACGATCATGGACGACGCCGTCAAGATGGTGAAGTCCAACAAGGGCGTCGACCTCGACCTGCTGTCGCTGCCGCTGGACGACCCCAAGACCTTCGAACTGCTGCAGCGCGGCGACACGCTCGGCGTCTTCCAGTTCGACGGCGGCCCCATGCGCTCCCTGCTGCGGCTGATGAAGCCCGACAACTTCGAAGACATCTCCGCCGTGTCGGCGCTGTACCGCCCCGGCCCGATGGGCATGGACTCGCACACCAACTACGCGCTGCGCAAGAACGGCCTGCAGGAGATCACGCCGATCCACAAGGAGCTGGAGGAGCCGCTCCAGGAGGTCCTCGCGGTCACCTACGGCCTGATCGTGTACCAGGAGCAGGTGCAGAAGGCCGCCCAGATCATCGCGGGCTACTCGCTCGGCGAGGCCGACATCCTGCGCCGCGTGATGGGCAAGAAGAAGCCCGAGGAGCTGGAGAAGAACTTCGTCATCTTCCAGGCCGGCGCCCGGAAGAACGGCTACAGCGACGAGGCCATCCAGGCCCTGTGGGACGTGCTGGTCCCCTTCGCCGGCTACGCGTTCAACAAGGCGCACTCCGCCGCGTACGGACTGGTCTCGTACTGGACCGCCTACCTGAAGGCGAACTACCCGGCCGAGTACATGGCCGCGCTGCTCACCTCGGTCAAGGACGACAAGGACAAGTCGGCGGTCTACCTCAACGAGTGCCGGCGCATGGGCATCAAGGTGCTGCCGCCCAACGTCAACGAGTCCATGTCCAACTTCGCCGCGCAGGGCGACGACGTGATCCTCTTCGGCCTCTCCGCCGTGCGCAACGTCGGCACCAACGTCGTCGAGTCGATCATCCGGTGCCGCAAGGCCAAGGGGAAGTACGCGTCCTTCCCGGACTACCTGGACAAGGTCGAGGCGGTCGTCTGCAACAAGCGCACGACGGAGTCGCTGATCAAGGCCGGCGCCTTCGACGAGATGGGGCACACCCGCAAGGGCCTCACCGCGCAGTACGAGCCGATGATCGACAACGTGGTCGCGGTCAAGCGCAAGGAGGCCGAGGGGCAGTTCGACCTCTTCGGCGGCATGGGCGACGAGCAGAGCGACGAGCCCGGCTTCGGACTCGACGTGGTCTTCGGCGAGGACGAGTGGGACAAGACCTATCTCCTCGCCCAGGAGCGGGAGATGCTCGGCCTCTACGTCTCCGACCACCCGCTCTTCGGCCTGGAGCACGTGCTGTCCGACAAGGCCGACGCGGGCATCTCCCAGCTCACCGGCGGCGACTTCGGCGACGGCGCGGTCGTCACCATCGGCGGCATCATCTCCGGGCTCCAGCGCAAGATGACCAAGCAGGGCAACGCCTGGGCCATCGCCACCGTCGAGGACCTCGCCGGTTCGCTGGAGTGCATGTTCTTCCCGGCGACCTACCAGCTCGTGTCCACGCAACTCGTCGAGGACGCCGTGGTGTTCGTCAAGGGACGCCTGGACAAGCGGGAGGACGTGCCGCGGCTGGTCGCGATGGAGCTGATGGTCCCCGACCTGTCCAACGCGGGCGCCAACGCGCCCGTCGTGCTCACCATTCCGGCCACCCGCGTCACTCCGCCGATGGTCAGCAGGCTCGGTGAGATCCTCACCCACCACCGCGGCGACAGCGAGGTGCGGATCAAGCTCCAGGGGCCGACGAAGACGACCGTGCTGCGCCTGGACCGGCACCGGGTGAAGCCCGATCCGGCCCTCTTCGGCGACCTGAAGGTGCTGCTCGGCCCGTCCTGCCTGGCGGGCTGAGCGTCGAACGAGCGAGGGCGCACCCGGCTGCCGGGTGCGCCCTTCGTCGTGAACGTCAGTTGTGGCCGAAGCGCTTCTGCCGCTTGCGGGACGCCGCGTCGCCGGGCGTCGTGAGCTGCGGGGAGTGCTGCTCCTCGCGGTCCAGCACGGCCGACTCGGCGGCCTGCGGGGCGCTGCGCTCGGACCGGGGCTGCTTACGATCACGGTTGTTCTTGTTCTTGGCCATGGTGATCTACCTCCTGAGGGGGATCTAGGGGCCAGGGCCGGAACCAGATTCACATAGCCCAACAAAGAACGCATATCGGGCAATTACCGTCCGTGACGCGCATCGGCGAAGTGCGGAGTGCCGAAACGCCACGCCGAAGATCGAGTTCGGGCCGTTAACCTCCGCGCGGTCGGGCAGACTCGAAGGAAGCCCGAAGCAAACCTCCCGGAAAGAGGGTGGATCGCGTGGACCGCTGCATCGTCCTGGTGGACGCCGGGTATCTGCTGGGGGCCGCCGCGAGTCTCCTGGCAGGAGAGCCCTCGCGCTCGCGCATCACCGTCGATCACGCCGCCCTCATCCAGGGACTGCGCGACCGCGCCGAGTCCGACACGCAGCAGCCCCTGTTGCGCATCTACTGGTTCGACGGCGCCCCCGACCGCGTCCCGCAGCCCGAGCACCGCCGCCTGCGCGTGATGCCCCGGGTCACCGTCCGGCTCGGCGCCCTCACGCGCAGTGACGGACGGTGGGCGCAGAAGGGCGTGGACGCCGCCATGCACGCCGAACTGACCGAGCTGGCCCGCAACCGCGCCTGCTCCGACGTCGTCCTGGTCACCGGCGACGGCGACCTGCTGCCGGGCATGATGGCAGCCAAGGAGCACGGGGTCGCCGTCCACCTGTGGGCCGTCCAGGCCGCCGACGGGGACTACAACCAGTCCGAGGACCTGGTCGCCGAGGCCGACGAACGCCGCGTCCTGGACCGTACGTGGATCACCAAGGCCGTACGCGCCAAGGAGGTCGGCGGCATCTGCGCGCCGCCGCCCGTGCCCCGCCCCGAGATCGCCGCGATCCTCTCCGCGCCGCTGCCCGAGTCGGCCCTCTCCGGCACCGGCCGGCGGCCCGCCGAGGCGCCCGAGCACCCCACCGAGGCCGGCGCCGGGCAGGGCGCCGCCGACGAGCGGGTGCCGCCCGCCAAGGGCGTCCCCACCCCCAAGGACCTCGCCGCCCTGCGCGCCCCCGGCGCCCACCCCGCCCCGCAGCCGGCCAACGCCACCCTGCGCTGGTCCTCCGACAAGGGCTGGGTCGACCGGACCGCCGCCGAGCCCGCCGAGGCCGCCTCGCTGCCGACGCTCGCCCAGCTCACCACGGCCGAGCAGCGCTGGGCCGACCGCGAGGAGGACATCACCACGGTCGGCGGCGACCCGTACGAGGTCGGGCAGGTCTTCGCCCGCCGCTGGCTCGAACGCCTCGGCGACCACGGCCACCTGCAGAAACTGTCCGGGATGTACCCCCGCATCCCGCACCGCGTCGACGGCGAGCTGCTGCGCTACGCGGCCCGCTTCGGGCTGCTGGCGCACAAGGACGACCAGATCGACGAACACGACCGGTACGCGATCCGGGCCGGTTTCTGGCGGGAGGTCGACGTGCGGACGGCGACCGAACGCACGCCCGCGGCGGAGTGAGGCGCTCCGGGCCCGCCCCCGGCACGCTCCCGCTCCACCCGGCTGAATCGACACTTATGGGCGGACCCGGGGACGGGCCGGAGGGACCGACCCCGTACTCTCGTCCCTTGTGAGTAAGCGCGCGGCACAGGCATCTCGACCCGGTGGCGATGCCGTGTGCGTGGTGCGCGAACTGACCAAGACCTACCCGGCCGTGCGCGGCCGGCGCGGTACTCCGGCCGCCCCCGAGGTACGCGCCACCGACGCCGTCACCCTGGACATCCGCCGCGGTGAGATCTTCGGCCTGCTCGGACCGAACGGCGCCGGCAAGTCCACCCTGGTACGCCAGCTCACCGGGCTGATGCGGCCCGACGCGGGCAGCGTGGAGATCCTCGGGCACGACATCGTGCGCCACCCGGAGCGGGCCGCGCGGATCCTCGCCTACCTGGGCCAGGAGTCCAGCGCCCTGGACGAGCTGACCGTGTCGCTCGCCGCCGAGACCACCGGACGGCTGCGCGGTCTGGAGGTGCGCCGGGCCCGCGCCGAGCGGGACGCCGTGCTGGAGGAACTGGGCCTGACCGGACTCGCCGGCCGCCCGCTCAAGAAGCTCTCCGGCGGCCAGCGCCGCCTGGCCTGCTTCGCCGCCGCGCTGGTGGGGCAGCGCCCGCTGCTCGTGCTGGACGAGCCGACCACCGGCATGGACCCGGTGGCCCGGCGCGCGGTCTGGTCGGCCGTCGACCGGAGGCGCGCCGAGCACGGCACCACCGTCCTGCTCGTCACCCACAACGTCATCGAGGCCGAGACCGTCCTCGACCGGGTCGCCGTCCTCGACCGGGGCCGCGTGATCGCCTGCGACACGCCCTCCGGGCTCAAGGAGGGGGTCGCCGGGGAGGTCCGCGTCGACCTGGTGTGGCGCGAGAGCGCGCCGCTGCACGTCCCGGAGGTCGCCGCCCTGCGCGACCGCGCCGCCGAGTCGGGGCGCCGCTGGACGCTGCGGCTGGCCCCCGAGGAGGCCCGCGCGGTCGTCGCCACCGTCACCGGCGGCGCCGCCTTCGCCGCCCTGGACGACTTCACCCTGGCCACGCCCAGCCTGGAGGACGTGTACCTGGCGCTGGGCGGCGCCGCGCGACAGGGGCTGGTGAGGGCGTGAGCACACGAGCGGTGAGAACACCGGCGGCAGCATCCGTACCCGTCGAGGTGAACCCACCCGTTCGGGCCAAGGCTTCGAACGCCTCCAGCGAGAACGACCCTGACGAAGGGAAGCAGCGCGACGTGAGTGCCGTACCCGCCGATGCCCTGCACGGGGCTGCCCCGGCGGCCGAGGAGCGGCACGCGGCCGGGCCGGCCGACCTGGGGCCCAGGGCGCGGCTGTGGCCCTCCCTGGTGGCCGTGTACCGGGCGCAGCTCTCCCGGGCCCGCGTCGCGCGCATCCCGCTGCTGTTCGTGGCGACCTTCCAGTCGATCGGCATCATGATCCTGATGCGCGGCGTCGTGGACGGCGGCGGCGAGGCGCGGGCCGTGGTAGCCGGGTCGGCCGTGCTCGTCGTGGCCTTCGTCGCGCTCAACCTCCTCGCCCAGTACTTCGGGCAACTGCGTGCCAGCGGCGGGCTCGACCACTACGCGACGCTGCCGGTGCCGCCCGCCGCGGTGGTGCTGGGGGCGGCGGGCGCGTACGCGTCCTTCACCGCGCCCGGGACCGTGGTGACGGCGGTCGTCGGCTGCCTGCTGTTCGGGCTGCCGATGACCCACCTGTGGGTGCTGCTGGCCGTGATCCCGCTGGCGGGCGCCGCGCTCGCCGGACTGGGCGCGGCGCTCGGCCTGCTCGCGCCGAGGCCCGAGTTCGCCACGCTGCTGGGCCAGCTCGGCATGTCCGCGGCCCTGCTGCTCGGCGTACTGCCGCCCGAACGGATGCCGCAGGTGGTGCGCCTGGCCCGGGACCTGCTGCCGTCCACGTACGGTGTGGAGGCCTTCGCCCGCACGTTCGGCGGACGGCCCGACTGGGGCTACGTCCTCGGCGACCTCGCGGTGTGCGCCGTGGTCGGGGTGATCTCGCTGGCCGTGGCCACCTGGGCGTACCGCCGGGCCGCCGTCCGGTGACGCGCCGCACGGGCGGGTTTGGCACGATGGCACGGTGACCGCACCCTTGAGCCCGCCACCGCCGCCGAACGAACACTCGTCGTACCCGGGCGGGGCGGTGCCGCCGCCCGCCGGTGCGTACGACCCTCACGGTGACCCTCATGGCGAACAGGACGGCCCCGGGATGTTGAAGGAAGTGCGGCAGGCCGTCGTGACCGCGGTGGTGGTCGCGCTCTTCGGTGCGCTGCTCGGCGTGCTGTGGTGGAAGCTGGCGCCGAGCGTGCCGCTGGTGGGCGACGCGGCCGGCGGCAGCTGGGTCGTCTACCTCAAGGACTCCGAGGGCGAGCAGGCGATCGGCGTCGACGGAACGTTCACGCTGCTCGCTCTGGCGTTCGGTGCGGTGAGCGCGGTCGCGGTCTTCCTGCTGCGGCGGAGCGGGGGTGTGCCGCTGGTCGTGGCCCTCGGCGCCGGCGGGCTGCTGGGGTCGCTGGTGGCGTGGCGGCTCGGGGTGTGGCTCGGGCCGACGCAGGACGTGATCGCGCACGCCAAGGAGGTGGGCAAGGGGGTCACGTTCTCCGCGCCGCTGAAGCTGGGGGCGAAGGGGGCGCTGCTGGCGTGGTCGTTCGCGGCGCTGGTGGTGCATCTGGGGTTGACGGGGCTGTTCGGGCCCCGGGACCCGGAGCCGGACCCCTGGCCGGCGCCGGCGGCGGGGCAGTATCCCCAGGGGCCGGGGGCGTACGGGGACGGGGGCAAGTAGGCCCCGGTGCGTGAGTGCCTACGGCGGGGTGCGTGCGGCGGAGTGGGTGCGCGGCCCGGCGTCGCGCGGCGCCGCTTCACCCACCCGTGCCGCCCCCGGGGTGCCTCCCGGGCCCTCAGGCGCCAGGGGGAAGCACGAGGGTCCGCGGCCGCGGTCAGGTGCGGGCGATGGGGGCCAGGGTCGCGTCGGTGAGCGTGGTCAGGGCCGTGGGGGAGAGTTCGACCTCCAGGCCGCGGCGGCCCGCCGAGACGCAGATCGTGGGGTGGGCCGTGGCCGAGGCGTCCAGGACCGTCGTGAGCCGCTTGCGCTGGCCCAGCGGGGAGATGCCGCCGCGCACGTAGCCCGTGGTGCGCTCCGCCAGGGCCGGGTCGGCCATCGCGGCGCGCTTGCCGCCGACCGCGGCCGCCAGCGCCTTGAGGTCGAGCTGCCCCGCCACGGGCACCACCGCGACCGTCAGCGCGCCGTCGACCTCCGCCACCAGCGTCTTGAACACCCGCTGCGGGGAGACGCCCATCGCCTCGGCCGCCTCCTCGCCGTAGGACGGGTGGGCCGGGTCGTGTGCGTAGGCGTGGACCGTGTACGTCACCCCGGCCGCCGTGAGCGCCACCGTCGCGGGGGTGCCGCCGGACTGCTGCTTCTTGTTCGCCTTGCTCGGCTTCTTCGCCATGCGGGCCACTACCTCAGTTGAGACTCGTCGGGCCGCGCGTCAGGTCCGACGCCGGCAGGGACGGCAGCGTACGGATGATGGAGGTCTCGGAGCGCAGGAGTCTCAGCTCGTCCCGCAGCCGCGACGCGGTGTCCGGGGACTGGAGCAGACGCTGCTTCGTCGGCGTGTCCAGCACCATCGCGGCGGCGACCAGATAGGAGACCACACCCGGTTCGTCCGGCAGGTCGGAGCCGGTCGCCAGCGACCGCTCACGGGCCCCCGCCAGCCGCTTCTGGTACTGCCGGAAGGACCGCAGCACCCCCTCGGCCAGGGCACCCGCCTCGTCGCCCGGCTCCTCGGGCAGCGGCTCCAGCTCGCCGGTCAGGAAGGGGCCCGAGGCGTCCACGGAGGTCAGGCGCACCCGGCTGGTGCCGGTCGCGAGCACCTCGAAGGTGCCGTCGGCCCGCTCGCGGATCGTCGCGGCGTCCGCGACGCAGCCCACCTTGTGGAACGCCTTGAGCGGGTCGGCCCCGAAGCCGGCCGTGGGCCCGTGCTCGACGGTCGCCGTCGGATCGGGCAGGCCGGGGGCGGTCCGGGCCACCTCGTGGCCGTCGCGGATCGCCACGACGGCGAACCGGCGTGGTTCGTCCTCCGGGGTCTTCAGCAGCTCGCGCATCATGGCGCGGTAGCGCTCCTCGAAGACGCTGAGCGGAAGCACCAGCCCCGGGAACAGGACCGAGTTCAGGGGGAAGAGGGGGAGCCGGACGGTGGTCACGACGCAGAAGCCTAATGGGCGCCCGCTCCCAGGTGCGCATGGACGTCCGCGCGCACCTGGAGGAAACGGCCGAGCGGGTCGGGCTCGTCGGCGTCCCGGTCCCACGGGAAGGACGTCACGTACGGGCCGGTCAGCCGCAGTTGCTCCGCGGCGTCCTGGTGGCGTCCCAGGCGTACGAGGACGTAGACGAGCAGGTTCCGCAGCTCCGCGGCCCAGGGGTCGGCCGGCGGGTGGGCGGCCGACAGGGCGGCCGCACGGTCGGCGGCGGCGTCCAGACGGGGGCGGTGCGCGCGGACGGCGGTGCCGGGGGCCGTCAGGCAGGTGAAGGCCGCGCGCAGGGGCAGGGCCCGCACGAGCGCGTCCTCGGGGGCGTCCTGGGCGGCCGTCTCCGCGAAGTCCAGGCACTCGCCGTGGGCACCGGGCGAGGTGTCGGCCAGGTACTCCAGGGCGGAGACGTGGCTGCCGTAGTGGTGCGGGGAGCGGCGGACCGCCTGTTCCCACAGCCGCTCGAACTCGGGGTGCGCGGCGCCCGCGCCCCGGGCGGCGTCCAGCGCGGTCCGCCACGGCACCGGGTCGACGGGGCCGGCCGCCTCGGCGGCGGCGACGACGGCGGGCACGACCTGGCGCAGGAGTTCGGCGCGGGCAGGTGAGTCCCAGCGCCGGCGGACCGCCAGCCGGGCCGCCACCAGCAGGGCGTCGGGGTCCTCCGGGGCGGTGGCGCGCCAGGCGTCGAGCCACTCGGAGCGGGAGCGGGCGAAGGCGGCGAGCCGGGTTGCGTAGCGGTCGCGGTGGTCCCACTCGGCGTGCTCGCGGGTGCCGGCGAGGAGACCGGCCGCGGGGCCGTGCTCACCGCGGGCCGCGGCGACGAGGGCGGGGGCGAGTCGGTCGTCGGGGGCGTCGAGGAGCACGTCGTCGTCGGGGGCGGGCCGCGGTGACCGGGAGCGGGCCCGGGCGGCGGCCCGCAGGAACGCGCGCAGCATGGCCAGTACGACGGTCGAGGGTCCGGGATGGTTGTGCGGCCCGCCCAGGCTTCCGCCGGTCGGGTTCCCGCCGGGCTCCGCACCGCGCCGGCCGGGTCCGCGGGCTGTCCGGGGCGCCGTGCGGAGCGGTCAGTTCCTGCGGAGCAGGCGGGTCGCGCCCGCCGCCACCGTCGTCGCCAGGACCCAGCCCAGCAGGACCAGGGCCGTCGACAGCCACTGCCAGCCGTCGTGGAGCTGCCAGAAGCCCACCTGGCCGAGGTCGATCACCGGGAGGAGCAGGTCCAGGGCGTAGAGGGACGGGTTCCACTGCGGGTGTTCGCCGCTCTGCGGCGCGGGCGGGTCCGCGCGGGCGAAGGCGAGCGAGCCGGCCGCCCACAGCACCGCCATCCACACCGCCGCCCGGCCGGGCCGGTAGCCGTAGGCGACCGTCCAGTCCTGCGCGTACCCCACCAGCTTCGCGGCCAGGGGCAGGCTCTCGCGCCGCCGCCGGTGCTTGGCGAGCAGCACCTCGCGGGCGTCCTCGTCCTCGCCGCCGGCCCGCAGCACGGCGGCGAGCCGCTCGTACGGCTCCGGGTGGTACTCGGCGGTCGCGGCGCCCACCCAGCGCAGCCGCTTCGCCAGCGGGAACGGCCCGCGCGGCACCAGGTTCTCGTAGGCGAAGCCGCCCATGTGCAGCCGCCCCGGACCCGGCCAACTGTCCGCGCGGTCCATCAGGTTGACCACCCGTGCCCCCGACAGCACCACCCGCCCGCGCGCCGGACGCTCGCCCAGGAAACGCAGCTCGGGCGTCTGCACCCGGCGCAGCGACAGCTCCTGGTCGTCGGTGAAGGTGAACCGCGCGTGCTCCAGGTCCAGGGCGTCGCCGAACCGCCCGTCGTCGAGGCGCACCCCGCCCTCGCACTCGAAGCGCTGGATGCGGGTGCCCTGCGCGGGGGTGGTGCCGCGCAGCAAGGGGCTGCCCAGGCCCGCCGGGGTCAGGTACAGCGTGCGCTCCACCGTGAGCTGCGGGGCGTTCAGCGCGTGCCGCGTGTACGGGTTGAGGAGGCGGGCCCCGCGCAGGCTCAGCGACACGCCGACCTGGGCGCTGCGCAGACTCACCTCGCCGTGCGACTCCAGCATCTCGGCCTGGAGGTCCTGCCCGACCGTCAGACCGTCCGCGGCGATGGCACGGCCGCTGCGGTCCCGGTGCACGACCGCCTGGTTGAGCAGCAGGTCGGTGCCTATCTGCGCGTCCGTGAGCCGGATGCCGCCCGGGAAGCGGGAGCGCGGCAGGTGCAGGTCGCCCTCGGTGTGCAGCCGGGCCGCCTCCAGGCGCGGCACCGCGCAGTCCACCAGCCGCACCGTCGTGAACCGGGTCTCCGGCAGCAGCACCTCCCGGTCGAAGCGGCAGCGCCGCAGCTCCACGTACGGCACCACCGTGCCGCCCGCCAGGTCCATCGTGTCGCTGATGCGCACGCCGACCAGCTGCAGCGAGGACACCCGGCCCGCGAGCGCCGGCGGGCCGTCGAGGAGCAGCCAGCACACGATGCGCGCCCGCACCGTGCGCTCCGGTCCCCACGGGCGCATGCCGTGCGGGTCGTCGACGAGCGCGTCGCCGCTGCTCAGGTCGTACACACTGCCGTTGCGGAAGGCCTGCCACATTCCGGTCTCGGCGATGGTCAGGTCGTCCGGCAGCGCTCCGTCACGATGGCCGGCCCCGTCGGTCACAGTGGTTCACTCCCTCCCCGTCTACTCGTCGGTCGCTCACCCTTCGTACAACCGTTCATGCCCGCTGGGTGACCTTCCGAACACTCAAAGTGAGCACGGATCGCGCGAGTTCACCCTGGGCGGTGCGGTCCGTCGCGTTGCGTATCAGCCACTGATACGCGCGGACCGTGCCCGACGCGGGTCTGAGAGAATTGGTTCCGTGATCTCCCGAATCGATCTGCGCGGCGACGCCCTCCCCGAGGGCCCCGCCCTGCGCGACCTGCTGCCCCGAGCCGACTTCGACGTCTCGGTCGCCCTGGAGAAGGTGCGTCCGATCTGCGAGGCCGTGCATCATCGCGGGGACGCGGCGCTGATCGACTTCACCGAGCAGTTCGACGGCGTCCGGCTGGAACAGGTGCGTGTCCCGGCCGAGGAGCTGACCCGCGCGCTGGAGGGCCTCGACCCGGCCGTGCGCGCCGCGCTCGAGGAGTCCGTCCGCCGTGCCCGCCTCGTCCACCGCGAGCAGCGCCGCACCACGCACACCACGCAGGTCGTGCCCGGCGGGTCGGTCACCGAGAAGTGGGTGCCGGTCGAGCGGGTCGGGCTCTACGTGCCCGGCGGCCGGTCGGTCTACCCGTCGTCCGTGGTCATGAACGTGGTGCCCGCGCAGGAGGCCGGTGTCGGCTCGATCGCGCTCGCCTCGCCCGCGCAGGCCGAGTTCGGCGGCATCCCGCACCCCACCATCCTGGCCGCCTGCGCCCTGCTCGGCGTCGACGAGGTCTACGCGGCCGGCGGCGCCACCGCCGTCGCGATGTTCGCGTACGGCACGGAGTCCTGCGCGCCCGCCAACATGGTCACCGGCCCCGGGAACATCTGGGTCGCCGCCGCCAAGCGCTTCTTCACCGGGAAGATCGGCATCGACGCCGAGGCCGGTCCGACCGAGATCGCCGTCCTGGCGGACGCGACCGCCGACCCGGTGCACGTCGCCTCCGACCTGATCAGCCAGGCCGAGCACGACCCGCTGGCCGCCGCCGTCCTGGTCACCGACTCCGCGGAGCTGGCGGACGCGGTGGAGAAGGAGCTGCGGCCGCAGGTCGAGGCCACCAAGCACGTCGAGGACCGGATCCGTCCGGCCCTGGCCGGCCGCCAGTCCGCGATCGTCCTCGTCGACGGCCTGGACGAGGGGCTGCGCGTGGTCGACGCCTACGGCGCGGAGCACCTGGAGATCCAGACCGCCGACGCCGCCGCCGTCGCCGACCGGGTCAAGAACGCGGGCGCGATCTTCGTCGGCCCCTGGGCGCCCGTCTCGCTCGGCGACTACGCGGCCGGGTCCAACCACGTCCTGCCCACCGGCGGCTGCGCCTGCCACTCCTCCGGGCTGTCCGTGCAGTCCTTCCTGCGCGGCATCCACGTCGTCGACTACACGCGCGACGCGCTCGCCGAGGTCGCGCGGCACGTCGTGACCCTGGCCGAGGCGGAGGACCTGCCCGCGCACGGCGCGGCGATCAAGGCGAGGTTCGAGTGGAAGGTCCCGGAAAGCAAGTGACGTTCGGCATCGACGATCTCCCCGTACGGGACGAGCTGCGCGGCAAGTCCCCCTACGGCGCTCCCCAACTGGACGTGCCGGTACGGCTGAACACCAACGAGAACCCCTACCCGCTGCCCGAGGCGCTGGTCGAGCGGATCGCCGAGCGCGTCCGCGAGGCCGCCCGCGACCTCAACCGCTACCCCGACCGGGACGCGGTCGAGCTGCGCACGAGGCTCGCCGCGTACCTGACCGACACCTCCGGGCACCCGCTGGACGTGCGCAACGTCTGGGCGGCCAACGGCTCCAACGAGGTCATCCAGCAACTGCTGCAGACCTTCGGCGGCCCCGGCCGCACCGCGATCGGCTTCGAGCCGTCGTACTCGATGCACGGGCTCATCGCGCGCGGCACCGGCACCGGCTGGATCTCCGGGCCGCGCCGCGAGGACTTCACCATCGACGTGCCCGCCGCCGAGCGGGCCATCGCCGAGCACCGCCCGGACGTCGTCTTCGTCACGACCCCCAACAACCCCACCGGCAACGCGGTCCCGGCCGAGACGGTCCTCGCCGTGTACGAGGCGGCCCGGGCGGCGAAGCCGTGCATGGTCGTCGTCGACGAGGCGTACGTCGAGTTCAGCCACGGCGCCTCGCTGCTGCCGCTGCTGGACGGGCGGCCGAACCTGGTGATCTCCCGCACCATGTCGAAGGCGTTCGGCGCGGCGGGCCTGCGCCTGGGCTACCTCGCCGCGCACCCGGCCGTCGTCGACGCCGTCCAGCTCGTACGGCTGCCGTACCACCTGTCGGCCGTGACCCAGGCGACCGCGCTGGCGGCCCTGGAGCACACGGACACGCTGCTGAAGTACGTCGAGCAGCTCAAGGCCGAGCGGGACCGGCTCGTCGCCGAACTGCGGGCCGTCGGCTACGAGGTGACCGAGTCCGACGCCAACTTCGTCCAGTTCGGGCGGTTCGCGGACTCCCACGAAACCTGGCGGAAGATCCTCGACCGGGGCGTCCTGGTCCGGGACAACGGCGTACCGGGATGGCTGCGGGTCACCGCCGGCACCCCGGAGGAGAACGACGCGTTCCTCGACGCGGTACGTGAAGTCAAGAAGGAGCAGAACACATGAGCCGCGTGGGACGCGTGGAGCGCACGACCAAGGAGACCTCGGTCCTCGTCGAGATCGACCTCGACGGCACCGGCAAGACCGACATCGCCACCGGCGTCGGCTTCTACGACCACATGCTCGACCAGCTCGGCCGGCACGGTCTGTTCGACCTGACCGTGAAGACCGACGGCGACCTGCACATCGACTCCCACCACACCATCGAGGACACCGCCCTCGCGCTGGGCGCCGCCTTCAAGCAGGCGCTCGGCGACAAGGTGGGCATCTACCGCTTCGGCAACTGCACGGTCCCGCTGGACGAGTCCCTCGCCCAGGTCACCGTCGACCTGTCCGGCCGCCCCTACCTCGTGCACACCGAGCCCGAGAACATGGCGCCGATGATCGGCGAGTACGACGTGACGATGACCCGGCACATCCTGGAGTCCTTCGTCGCCCAGGCCCAGATCGCCCTGCACGTGCACGTGCCCTACGGACGCAACGCGCACCACATCGTGGAGTGCCAGTTCAAGGCGCTGGCCCGGGCCCTGCGCTACGCCTCGGAGCGCGACCCGCGCGCGGCCGGCATCCTGCCTTCCACGAAGGGCGCGCTGTAACCCATGAACGGTACGTCCACCGCACTGATCGTCGTCGGCCTCTTCCTGGCCGGCGGCATCTACTCCTTCGCCAAGCAGCAGATGCCCAGGGGCCTGATCGTGCTGCTCTCCATCGGCGCCGGCATGTGTCTGCTCGCGGGCGTCCTGAGGCTGGAGGTGTGGAGTTGACCCCGGTGAACTCCAAGCGGGTCGTCGTCTTCGACTACGGCTTCGGCAACGTCCGCTCCGCCGAGCGCGCCCTCGCGCGCGCGGGCGCCGACGTCGAGATCACCCGCGACTACGACAAGGCGATGAACGCCGACGGGCTGCTGGTCCCCGGCGTCGGCGCCTTCGCCGCCTGCATGGACGGCCTCAAGGCCGCCCGCGGCGACTGGATCGTCGACCGCCGGCTGTCGGGCGGGCGCCCGGTCATGGGCATCTGCGTCGGCATGCAGATCCTCTTCTCGCGCGGCATCGAGCACGGTGTCCAGGCCGAGGGTCTGGACGAGTGGCCCGGCACGGTCGGACCGCTCCAGGCCGACGTCGTGCCCCACATGGGCTGGAACACGGTCGACGCACCGGCCGACTCCCAGCTCTTCGCCGGCCTCGACGCCGACGCCCGCCTCTACTTCGTGCACTCCTACGCCGTCCACGAGTGGACCCAGGAGGCGCACAACCCGCTGCTCGCCGCGCCCCGGGTCACCTGGTCCACGCACGGCAAGCCCTTCGTGGCCGCCGTGGAGAACGGCGCGCTGTGGGCCACACAGTTCCACCCCGAGAAGTCCGGCGACGCCGGAGCCCAGCTCCTCACCAACTGGATCGAGACCCTGTAGAGATGAGCAAGCTCGAACTCCTCCCCGCCGTCGACGTCCGCGACGGCCAGGCCGTCCGCCTCGTGCACGGCGAGTCCGGCACCGAGACCTCCTACGGCTCCCCGCTGGAGGCCGCCCTCGCCTGGCAGCGCTCCGGCGCCGAGTGGCTGCACCTGGTCGACCTGGACGCGGCGTTCGGCACCGGGGACAACCGCGCGCTGATCGCCGAGGTCGCCAAGGCGATGGACATCAAGGTGGAGCTGTCCGGCGGCATCCGCGACGACGACACCCTCGCCGCCGCCCTCGCCACCGGCTGCACCCGGGTGAACCTCGGCACCGCCGCCCTGGAGACCCCCGAGTGGGTCGCCAAGGTCATCGCCGAGCACGGCGACAGGATCGCGGTCGGCCTGGACGTACGGGGCACCACGCTCCGGGGCCGCGGCTGGACCCGCGACGGCGGCGACCTCTACGAGACGCTGGACCGCCTCAACGGGGAGGGCTGCGCCCGGTACGTCGTCACCGACATCGCCAAGGACGGCACCCTCCAGGGCCCCAACCTGGAGCTGCTGAAGAACGTGTGCGCGGCCACCGACCGCCCGGTCGTGGCCTCCGGCGGAGTGTCGTCCCTGGACGACCTCCGCGCGATCGCCGGGCTCGTCCCGGCCGGTGTCGAGGGGGCCATCGTCGGGAAGGCCCTCTACGCGAAGGCGTTCACCCTGGAAGAGGCCCTGGAGGCTGTGTCGTCATGACGTCCGAAGCCGTACGGCGCGTGCAGAGCGGAAGTCCCTGGGAAGAGTCCTTCGGTTTCGCACGGGCCGTGGCGGCGGGCGACCGGGTCGTCGTGGCGGGCACCACCGCCTTCAAGGGCGAGGTGCTGTACGGCGAGGGCGACCCGTACGAGCAGGCCAAGGTGGCCTTCGGCACCGCGGTCGAGGCGATCGGCGAGTTCGGACTCGGCATCGAGTCCGTGGTCCGGACCCGTGTGTACCTGGCACACACCCGCGACGTCGACGAGGTGGGCCGTGCCCACAAGGAGCTGTTCGACTCCGTGCGCCCGGCCACGACCCTGCTGGTCGTGGAGGGTTTCGTCGACTCGCGGGTGCTGGTGTCGGTCGAAGTGGAAGCGTATAGAGGAGCCGTGGATTCATGACCCTGGCGGTCCGAGTCATCCCCTGCCTGGACGTGGACGACGGGCGGGTCGTCAAGGGCGTCAACTTCCAGAACCTGCGCGACGCGGGCGACCCCGTCGAGATGGCCAAGGTGTACGACGCCGAGGGCGCCGACGAGCTGACGTTCCTGGACATCACCGCCTCGTCGGGCAACCGCGAGACGACCTACGACGTGGTGCGCCGCACCGCCGAGCAGGTGTTCATCCCGCTCACCGTCGGCGGCGGGGTGCGCACCGCCGAGGACGTCGACCAGCTGCTGCGGGCCGGTGCCGACAAGGTGGGCGTGAACACGGCCGCCATCGCCCGCCCCGACCTGATCCGCGAGATCGCCGAGCGGTTCGGCCGGCAGGTGCTGGTCCTGTCGGTGGACGCGCGCCGCACCGAGGCGGGCACCTTCGAGGTGACCACCCACGGCGGCCGGCGCGGTACCGGCATCGACGCGGTGGAGTGGGCGCACCGGGCCGCCGAGCTGGGCGCGGGGGAGATCCTGCTCAACTCGATGGACGCGGACGGCACGAAGGACGGCTACGACCTGGAGATGCTGGCGGCCGTCCGCAAGCACGTGAGCGTCCCCGTGATCGCCTCGGGCGGCGCGGGCAGCCTCGCCCACTTCGCCCCGGCGGTCGAGGCGGGCGCGGACGCGGTCCTGGCGGCGTCGGTCTTCCACTTCGGGGACCTGCGGATCGGCGAGGTGAAGGCCGCCCTGCGGGAGGCGGGTCACCCCGTCCGGTAGCGAGAGACCGAGATGCGAAAGGAAAGTTGTGCAACATCCATTGCGCAATTTTCCTTTCGTAATCTAGCCTGGCCGCATGCCGAGTCAGGAGAGCCACCCCATCACCGACCTGGGCACCCTCAAGGCCCTCGCCCACCCGCTGCGCATGCAGCTCTACCGGGGCCTGTGCGTCGCGCGCACCGCGACCGCCTCCCAGCTCGCCGAGCAGGTGGACGAGGCCGTCTCCCTGGTCAGCTACCACCTGCGCAAGCTGGCCGAGCACGGGCTGGTCGAGCAGGCCGAACCGCAGAGCGCGGACGGCAGGGAGCGGTGGTGGCAGCCGTCCTCGGACGGGGTCACCATCCGCAACGAGAACTTCCGCGACGCCCCCGAGCGGGCCGCCGCCCACCTCGCGGCCACCCGGCTCTTCCACGACCAGCGCGCCGACATGTACCGCCGCTACCTCGACGAACGCCCCACCTGGGGACCCGAGTGGAACTCCGCCGCCCCCGACAACGAGTCACTGCTGCGCCTGACCCCCGCCGACCTGAAGGAACTGGGCGAGGAACTGCTCGCCCTGGCACGGAAGTACGACGCGCGGGGCCGGGCGGCCGAGGCCGCCGGTGACACCGAGGGGCGCGAGAACGTCGCGCTGCACGTCTACGGATTCCCCTTCCGTGTCTGAGGCGACCACGTCCGTGCCGGACGCACCGATACCCGCCGCCTCCGTCCCCGCCCACCGCGACGGCAACGTCCTGCGCTGGGTCGCCGCCTACACCACCTCCATGGTCGGCGACATGGTCTTCTACCTGGCGCTGTCCTGGGCCGCCGTGCAGAACGGCACCCCCGCGCAGGCCGGTCTCGTCACCGCCGTCAGCGCCGTGCCCCGCGCCCTGCTCATGCTCGGCGGCGGAGTGGTGGCCGACCGGCTCGGACCGCGCCGGGTCGTCATCGGCAGTGACGCCGTACGGTGCGGCGCGGTCCTCGCCGTCGCCGCCCTGCTGTTCACGACCGACCCCGGGCTGTGGCTCCTCGCCCTGCTCGCCCTCGTCTTCGGCACCGTCGACGCCGTGTTCATGCCGGCCGTGGGCGCCCTGCCGGCGCGGATCACCGGCCGGGACCAGCTCGCCCGCGTCCAGGGCATGCGCGGCCTCGCCGTGCGCTTCGCCTCCGTCGTGGGCGCCCCGCTCGGCGGACTCGGCGTGGCCGTCGGCGGCGCGGCGGCCGCCTTCGCGTTCGCCGGGCTGCTGATCGCCGTGTCCGTGCCGCTGCTGGTCTCCGTCCGGATGCGGACCCTGCCGGCCGACGACGCGAGCGCCGCGGGCGGGACCACCGCCTGGCGCGACCTCATGGGCGGGCTCCGCTACGTCCGCCGGCACCGCGTCCTCGGCCCGCTCATGGTCGCCATCGCCCTCGGGGACCTCGGCTTCGTCGGCCCGCTCAACGTGGGCCTCACCCTCCTCGCGGACGAGCGGGGCTGGGGCGCCTCCGGGATGGGCTGGGTGCTCGCCGGATTCGGCACGGGCGCCGCGGTCGCCGCCCTGCTGCTGACCGTACGGGGACGCCTGCCGCGCGCCGGGTGCGTCGCCGCCGGCGCGATCATCCCCGGCGCGGGGGCGATCGCCGCCCTGGCCCACGCGCCCGGCCTCCCCGCGGCCGTCGGCACCGCGCTGCTCATCGGCCTGCTCACGGGGCTCAGCGGCGCCATGTGCGGAGCCCTGCTGCAGACCCAGTCCGACCCCGCCTACCTGGGGCGCGTCACCGCGGTCGGCGGCATTGTCAGCCTCGGGATCGCGCCGCTGAGCATGCCGCTGTCGGCCGCCGCCATCGGGGTGTGGGGCACCGGCCCGGTCTTCGCCGTCAGCGGCGTCGTCTGCGGGCTCGGCGGCATCGTGGCCCTGTGCGCGCCGGGGGTGCGACGGGCCGAGCTGCCGAAGTGAGCGGCCCCGGGGTCAGATCCCGAGCCGCTTGGTCTCCCGCAGCGTGGCGATCGCCTCCTGCTCGCCCTCCAGCTCCACCTTCGCGGCGTCCTGCCTGCCGTACGCGAACAGCAGCAGCTCGGACGGCTCGCCCGTGGCCGTCACCACCGGCGTGCCCCGGTGCGCGACCGTCGTCTGGCCGTTGGGACGACGCAGCACCAGGCCCGTCGGGATGCCGCGGCCCATCAGGCGGGCGGCGCGCTCCAGGCGGGCCCACAGGGTGTCCTGGAAGACCGGGTCCAGCTCGCGCGGCGACCAGTCGGGCCGGGCACGGCGGACGTCCTCGGTGTGGACGTAGAACTCCACCGTGTTCGCCGCCTCGTCGACCTGCTTGAGCTGGAAGGGGGAGAAGCGCGGCGGACCCGTGCGGATGAGCTGGAGCAGCTCCTCGTACGGCTTCGCGCCGTACTCCTCCATCACCCGGTCGAGGCGGGACGCCAACGGCTTGATCAGGCTGCCCCCGGCGGCGTCCGGACGGCGCTCGCGCACCACCACGTGCGCGGCCAGGTCACGGGTCCGCCAGCCCTCGCACAGGGTCGGGGCGTCCGGGCCCGCCGTCTCCAACAGGTCGGCGAGCAGAAGTCGTTCACGCTTGGCGAAAGTCGACATGGAGTCAGCCTACGGCGCCCGGCCGGGTCCGCCCAATGGACATCCCCGGGGCGTGTCCGTCCCGCGCGGCACAATGGGCACATGACCAGCAGCTCCCCCACCAGCGGCCCCGGGCGCCCCAGCCCGCTCGCCCCGGAGATCGCCGACCGGCTCAAGCGCGGCGCCGACGGCCTCGTGCCCGCCATCGCCCAGCAGTACGACACCGGGGAGGTGCTGATGCTCGGCTGGATGGACGACGAGGCGCTGCACCGCACGCTGACGACCGGACGCTGCACCTACTGGTCGCGCAGCCGGCAGGAGTACTGGGTCAAGGGCGACACCTCCGGGCACGTCCAGTGGGTGAAGTCCGTGGCCCTGGACTGCGACGCCGACACCGTGCTCGTCAAGGTCGACCAGGTCGGCGCCGCCTGCCACACCGGCGCCCGGACCTGCTTCGACGCCGACGTGCTGCTCGCCGGGGATCCCGCCGCCACCGGCGCCCCCGGCACGGATCAGTAGGGTCTGCCGCCATGGACGCCACCCCTGACATGGACCTCGACACCTTCCGCAAGCTGGCCGCCGACCGCCGGGTGATCCCGGTCAGCCGCAAGCTCCTCGCCGACGGCGACACCCCCGTGGCCCTGTACCGCAAGCTGGCCGCGGAGCGCCCCGGCACCTTCCTGCTGGAGTCCGCGGAGAACGGACGCGCGGCGTTCCAGTGGTCCCGGTACTCCTTCGTCGGCGTCCGCAGTGCCGCCACCCTCACCGAGAAGGACGGGCAGGCCCACTGGCAGGGCACCCCGCCCGTCGGCGTCCCCACCGACGGCGACCCGCTCGCCGCGCTGCGCGCCACCGTCGAGGCCCTGCACACCCCGCGCGACCTCGCCGACGACCTCGGCCTGCCGCCCTTCACCGGCGGCATGGTCGGCTACCTCGGCTACGACATCGTGCGCCGCCTGGAGAAGGTCGGCCCCGGGGAGCGCGACGACCTCGGGCTGCCCGAGCTGACCATGCTGCTCACCAGCGACCTCGCCGTCATGGACCACTGGGAGGGCTCGGTCCTGCTGATCGCCAACGCGATCAACCACAACGACCTGGCCACCGGCGTCGACGAGGCCTACGCCGACGCGATCGCCCGCCTGGACGCCATGGAGTGCGACCTCACCCGCGCGGTCGCCCAGCCCCCGGCCGCGCTGCCGCCCTCCGAGCTGCCCGAGTACACCGCGCTGTGGGGCGGCCCCGACTACCAGGACGCCGTCGAGGACATCAAGGAGCGCATCCGCGCGGGCGAGGCCTTCCAGGTCGTCCCCTCCCAGCGCTTCGAGACGCCCTGCACGGCGAGCGCCCTGGACGTGTACCGGGTGCTGCGCGCCACCAACCCCTCGCCGTACATGTACCTGCTGCGCCTCGACGGCTTCGACGTGGTCGGGTCGTCCCCCGAGGCGCTGGTCAAGGTCGAGGACGGGCGCGCGATGGTGCACCCCATCGCCGGCACCCGCCCGCGCGGCGCCACCCCGCGGGAGGACCAGGCCCTCGCCGAGGAACTGCTCGCCGACCCCAAGGAGCGCGCCGAGCACCTGATGCTCGTCGACCTCGGCCGCAACGACCTCGGACGCGTCTGCGAACCCGGCTCCGTCGAGGTCGTCGACTTCATGTCCGTCGAGCGGTACTCGCACGTCATGCACATCGTCTCGACGGTCACCGGGCGGGTCGCCGCCGGCCGCACCGCCTTCGACGTCCTCACCGCCTGCTTTCCGGCCGGCACCCTCTCCGGCGCGCCCAAGCCGCGCGCCCTGCAGATCATCGACGAACTCGAACCCTCCCGGCGCGGCCTGTACGGCGGCTGCGTCGGCTACCTGGACTTCGCCGGCGACTCCGACACCGCCATCGCCATCCGCACGGCCCTGCTGCGCGACGGCACGGCCTACGTCCAGGCGGGTGCGGGAGTCGTCGCCGACTCCGACCCGGTCGCCGAGGACACCGAGTGCCGCAACAAGGCGGCGGCGGTACTGCGGGCCGTGCACACGGCCAACCGGCTGGCGCGGTAGGGACCGGCCGGCGGGAGCGGTGGGGCGATTCTCACGTCGGGCAGGGGAACCCCGGGTGACGGATCGCCCGGGGTTCGGGTGATAGTGGAGTACGTGACAGCCGTTCCTCACCCCCGTACCCCAGCCGCAGGACCCGCCCGGGCCGGCCGCCGGAGCCTCGCCGTCGCCCTGCTGTGCGGCGCGCTCGGCGCCGCCGTCGCCCTGCTCGCCACCCGGCAGGAATGGGCGGAGGGCACCGCGACCGTGGCCGGCGGCGCCTTCCCGCTGACCGCCAAGGGCAGCGACGTCACGGGCGTACCCGCGGCGCTCGCCATAGTCGGCCTCGCCGCGCTCGTCGCCGTCTTCGCCGTCCGCCGGGCCGGCCGCTTCGCCGTCGCCGCCGTGCTCGCGCTCAGCGGCGCGGGCACCGTCGCCGCCGCCCTGTCCGGCGCCTCCGACGGCTCCGCCCTGGACGACCAGGCGGCCAAGGCGGCCGGCGACACCTCGGCCACCGTCGACGCGCTCTCCCACACCGCCTGGCCCTACGTGGCGGCCGTGGGCGGCGCCCTGCTCCTGCTGGCCGGGCTGCTCGCGCTGCGCTACGGCCGCCTGTGGCCCGCGATGTCCGGCCGCTACGAGCGCGACGGCAGCCCGCGCCCGCGCCGCAGGCCCCGGACCGTCGACCCGGACCGTCCCGAGGACCTGTGGAAGGCCATCGACCGCGGCGAGGACCCCACCGGCGCCTGACCGCCGGCCCACCCGCGTTCACCCGCCGGAGCACCCCCGCTCACGGCGCGTGCCCCCGTGCGGGACAATGGGTGCGAGCGTCCTGCTCAGACATGGCACACAGCAACGAGGAGCAAGCAATGGCGGGCAGCAGCCACGGTCACACCCCGGCCGCCTGGACCGGTGTCATCATCGCCTTCATCGGTTTCTGCATCGCGGGCATGTTCATGGTGGCCGCCCAGCCGTGGGGCTTCTGGGCCGGCATCGCGGTCGTGCTCCTCGGCGGTGTCGTCGGCTACATCATGAAGATGATGGGCCTCGGCCAGCCGAAGCAGAACCACTCCGTGCACCAGGTTTCCGGCGAGCACGCGCAGGCCGGCGCCAAGGGCTGACCGACGGCGCGGACACGGACCTCCTGAGGGGCGGACCGGCACACGGGTGCCGGAACCGCCCCTCATGTGCGCGCGGGAGCGGCCGGGGGCAGAATGCGGGCGTGGACGTCGAGAGCGGGAAACCCAGCCGGACCGGCGGCACCACCCGGTTCCGCGGCACGGCCCTGCGCCTGGCCGTCCCCGCCGGGGTGCTCGCGGCCGTCGCCGGTGCCTTCGCCTACGTGGGGAGCGTCGACCCCTACGAGCCCGGCCACTACCCCGTCTGCCCCCTGCTGCGCTTCACGGGCGTCTACTGCCCGGGGTGCGGCGGCCTGCGCAGCGCCCACGCCTTCGTGCACGGCGACCTGACGGCCGCCCTGCACGCCAACGCGCCCGCCGTCCTCGCCTACCTGGGCTTCGCCGTCCTGTGGACCGTCTGGGTGGTCCGCGCTGCCCAAGGCCGCCCGGTGCGGGTCGACCTCGGGCCGGTCCACCTGTGGACGCTGGGGACGTTGCTGCTGGTCTTCACGGTGGTCCGCAACCTGCCGTTCGGCGGCTGGCTCCTGCCGTGACCGCCGTGAGACGTCCACTTGGCGGGACGGTGATCCGGTGGATTCGGGGCCGGTGCCCGGCTGCGGATACCATCACAGTGACCACACGTTTGCCGTCTGAAAGGGGGCCGCTCGCGTGAGTGTGCTCGACGAGATCATCGACGGAGTCCGTGCCGACCTCGCGGAGCGGCAGGCGCGCGTCGGCCTCGACGAGCTCAAGGAGCGCGCGGCCAAGGCCCGTCCCGCCCAGGACGGCGTGGCCGCGCTGCGCGGTGACGGCGTCAAGGTCATCTGCGAGGTCAAGCGCTCCAGCCCGTCCAAGGGCGCGCTCGCGGCCATCGCCGACCCGGCCGGACTCGCCGCCGACTACGAGGCCGGCGGCGCCGCCGTCATCTCCGTCCTCACCGAGCAGCGCCGCTTCGGCGGCTCGCTCGCCGACCTGGACTCGGTCCGGGCGCGCGTGGACATCCCCGTGCTGCGCAAGGACTTCATCGTCACCTCGTACCAGCTGTGGGAGGCCCGCGCGCACGGCGCCGACCTGGCGCTGCTGATCGTCGCGGCCCTCGAACAGCCGGCCCTCGAGTCGCTGATCGAGCGCGCCGAGTCCATCGGGCTCACCCCGCTCGTCGAGGTGCACGACGAGGACGAGGTCGAGCGCGCGGTGGACGCCGGCGCCAAGGTCATCGGCGTCAACGCGCGCAACCTGAAGACGCTCGAGGTCGACCGCGGCACGTTCGAGCGGGTCGCCCCGGAGATCCCCGCGCACATCGTCAAGGTCGCCGAGTCCGGCGTCCGCGGCCCGCACGACCTCATCGCCTACGCCAACGAGGGCGCCGACGCCGTCCTGGTCGGCGAGTCCCTGGTCACCGGCCGCGACCCGAAGACGGCGGTCTCCGACCTGGTGGCGGCCGGCGAACACCCGGCACTCCGCCACGGGCGGGGCTGACCCCCCGGTAGGCTGACGACCGATGACCCCCGCACTCGCTCCGGCCCCCCGGGACCCGTACGCCCGCCTCGCGCGCGGCTGCCGGCCCCGGGGCTGCCGCGCGCCCGCCCGGCGGGTGCACGGCCGGCGCGTGCGGTACGTCATCGGCGACGAACCCGGGCAGGTCAACGGCATGCGATGGCACCAGCCGGCCTAGGGGCGCGGGGCCGTACCGCATCTGCCACCTCGGCGCGTGGGCCCCACCGGCCACGACGGGCCGGTGGCCGGCACACGACACCCGCCCCCCACGGCGATGAGTCACCACCAGACACTTACCGTGAGGTACACGCATGCCCAGCAACTTCTTCATCCCCGACCCGGAGGGTCAAGTCCCCTCCGCCGAGGGCTACTTCGGCGCGTACGGGGGCAAGTTCATCCCCGAGGCCCTCGTCGCGGCGGTCGACGAGGTCGCCGTCGAGTACGACAAGGCCAAGTCCGACCCGGAGTTCGCCCGCGAGCTGGACGACCTCCTCGTCCACTACACGGGCCGCCCGTCCTCCCTCACCGAGGTCCCCCGTTTCGCCGAGCACGCCGGCGGCGCCCGGGTCTTCCTCAAGCGCGAGGACCTGAACCACACCGGCTCGCACAAGATCAACAACGTGCTCGGCCAGGCCCTGCTCACCAAGCGCATGGGCAAGACCCGCGTCATCGCCGAGACCGGCGCCGGCCAGCACGGTGTGGCCACGGCGACCGCCTGCGCCCTCTTCGACCTCGACTGCACCATCTACATGGGCGAGATCGACACCCGCCGCCAGGCCCTCAACGTGGCCCGCATGCGCATGCTCGGCGCCGAGGTCATCGCCGTGAAGTCCGGCAGCCGGACGCTCAAGGACGCGATCAACGAGGCCTTCCGGGACTGGGTCGCCAACGTCGACCGCACCCACTACCTGTTCGGCACCGTCGCGGGCCCCCACCCCTTCCCGGCGATGGTCCGCGACTTCCACCGGGTCATCGGCGTCGAGGCCCGGCGCCAGCTCCTGGAGCAGGCCGGACGCCTGCCCGACGCCGCGATCGCCTGCGTCGGCGGCGGCTCCAACGCCATCGGCCTCTTCCACGCCTTCATCCCCGACGCCGACGTCCGCCTCATCGGCTGCGAGCCCGCCGGGCACGGCGTCGAAACCGGCGAGCACGCGGCCACCCTGACCGCGGGCGAGCCCGGCATCCTGCACGGCTCCCGGTCCTACGTCCTCCAGGACGACGAGGGCCAGATCACCGAGCCGTACTCCATCTCGGCCGGCCTGGACTACCCCGGCATCGGCCCCGAGCACGCCTACCTCAAGGACTCCGGCCGCGGCGAGTACCGCGCGGTCACCGACGACGCCGCCATGCAGGCCCTGCGCCTGCTGTCGCGCACCGAGGGCATCATCCCGGCCATCGAGAGCGCCCACGCGCTGGCCGGCGCCCTGGAGGTCGGCAAGGAGCTGGGCAAGGACGGGCTGATCGTGGTCAACCTGTCCGGCCGCGGCGACAAGGACATGGACACCGCCGCCCGCTACTTCGGGCTCTACGACACCGACGCCCAGGTCGCCGAGGACGCCGCCGGCACCGCCGAGATCGAGGGGGACGCCAAGTGAGCGGGAACGCGGGACTGCTGAACGACACCCTCGCGGCGGCGAAGGCCGAGGGCCGCGCCGCCCTGATCGCCTACCTCCCGGCCGGGTTCCCGACCGTGGACGGCGGCATCGAGGCGATCAAGGCCGCGCTCGACGGCGGCGCCGACGTCGTCGAGGTGGGCCTGCCGCACAGCGACCCGGTGCTCGACGGTCCGGTGATCCAGACCGCCGACGACATCGCCCTGCGCGGCGGCGTGCGGATCGCCGACGTGATGCGCACGGTCCGCGAGGCGCACGAGGCCACCGGCAAGCCGATCCTCGTCATGACGTACTGGAACCCCATCGACCGCTACGGCGTGGAGCGCTTCACCGCCGAGCTGGCCGAGGCGGGCGGCGCCGGGTGCATCCTGCCCGACCTGCCGGTCCAGGAGTCGGCGCCGTGGCGGGAGCACGCGGACAAGCACGGGCTCGCCACGGTCTTCGTGGTCGCGCCCAGCAGCAAGGACGCGCGACTCGCCGAGATCACCGCGGTCGGCAGCGGCTTCGTCTACGCCGCCTCCCTCATGGGCGTCACCGGCACCCGCGAGTCGGTCGGCGCGCAGGCCGAGGACCTGGTGCGGCGCACCCGCGCCACCACCGACACCCCCGTCTGCGTCGGCCTCGGCGTCTCCAACGCCGCCCAGGCGGCCGAGGTGGCGGGCTTCGCCGACGGCGTGATCGTCGGCTCGGCCTTCGTCAAGAGGATGCTGGACGCGCCCGACGACGCGGCCGGCGTCGAGGGCGTCCGCGCGCTCGCCGCCGACCTGGCCAAGGGCGTGCGCCGCCGGGCGTGAGGGCCCCTGCCCGCCGGGCGGGCACAGAACAGAGGTCCCTCGTACGGGTGGACCTGGGACCGGGGAGGCGCGCTGCGCCTCCCCGGTTCGTTCTGCGGGGTGTGAGCGAGAAGAACCGACAGGGAAAGCGCAGCGCCCGCGAGAAGATGGCGGCCGAGCGCGAGAAGCAGAGGTCCAGGGACAAGCGCCGCCGTGCGCTGATCGTCGGCGCGAGCGTGGTCTGCGTCCTGGGACTCGCGGCGGTGATCGGCGTGATCGCCGCGAACGCGGGCAAGGACGACGGCAGCGAGTCGAGCGGTCCGGTCGTGGCGCCGTCGGGCGCGCAGGGCAAGGACGGCCTCGCCATCCCCGTCGGCAAGGAGAGCGCCAAGTCGAAGCTCACCGTCTGGGAGGACTTCCGCTGCCCGGCCTGCAAGGCCTTCGAGCTGGCGTACCGGGACACCGTCCACGAGCTGACCGCCGCCGGACAGCTCAAGGTCGAGTACCACCTGGCCACGATCATCGACGGCAACATGGGCGGCACCGGCTCCCGCAAGGCGGCCAACGCGGCGGCCTGCGCCCAGGACGCCGGGAAGTTCCCCGCGTACCACGACGTGCTGTACGACAACCAGCCGCCGGAGACCGAGGACACCTTCGCCGACGAGAACAAGCTGCTCGGCCTGGCGGGCAAGGTCGACGGCCTCGACACCGCCCCCTTCCAGGAGTGCGTGAAGAACGGCAAGCACAACAGCTGGGTGGAGAAGTCCAACAAGGCCTTCCAGGCGGGCGGCTTCAGCGGCACCCCGACGGTGCTCCTGGACGGCAAGAACATCTACCAGGACCGCTCCATGACCCCGGCCAAGCTCAAGCAGATGGTGGAGGAGGCCAACAAGTAGCGCGCCCGCTCGTTACGGACCCGTAGCCGGGCTGCCCGCCGCGCGTCCCGTCCGACACGGTAGCGTCGACCCTGCCATGGAACTTGCCTTCATTCCCAGCCCGTCGCGCGGGGTGCTGTACCTCGGTCCCATCCCGCTGCGCGGCTACGCGTTCTGCATCATCATCGGCGTCTTCGTAGCCGTCTGGCTCGGCAACAAGCGCTGGATCGCCCGGGGCGGGCGGCCTGGCACGGTGGCCGACATCGCGGTCTGGGCCGTTCCCTTCGGTCTGGTCGGCGGACGCCTCTACCACGTGATCACGGACTACCAGCTCTACTTCAGCGAGGGCCGGGACTGGGTCGACGCCTTCAAGGTCTGGGAGGGCGGGCTCGGCATCTGGGGCGCGATCGCGTTCGGGGCGGTGGGCGCCTGGATCGGGGCCCGGCGCCGGGGCGTCCCGATGCCCGCGTACGCCGACGCCGTCGCCCCCGGCATCGCCCTCGCGCAGGCCATCGGCCGCTGGGGCAACTGGTTCAACCAGGAGCTGTACGGCAAGGCGACCGACCTGCCGTGGGCCGTGGAGATCACCTCGACGTCCGACGGACGGGTGCCGGGCACCTACCACCCGACCTTCCTGTACGAGTCGCTGTGGTGCATCGGCGTCGCGCTGCTCGTCATCTGGGCCGACCGCCGCTTCAAACTGGGCCACGGGCGGGCCTTCGCCCTGTACGTGGCGGCGTACTGCGCGGGCCGGTTCTGGATCGAGTACATGCGCGTCGACGACGCCCACCACATCCTCGGTCTGCGCCTGAACAACTGGACCGCGCTCCTCGTGTTCCTGCTCGCCGTGGTGTACATCGTGGTCTCGGCGCGCAAGCGGCCGGGCCGGGAGGCCGTGGTGGAGCCGGGTGCGGAGCCCGCGGACGGCAAGACCGGTGCCGACGGCAAGACCGGTGCCGACGGCGAGGCGGGCGCCGACGGTGAGGCGGGCACCGGGGGCGACACCCGTGCCGACGGCGAAGCCGGTGCCGGCGACGCGGAGGACGGCGGCGACACGGACGCCGCGGCCGACGCGCGGGACGGCGAGGGCGTGAAGGACGGCGAGGCCGTGAAGAACGGCGCGGACTCCGCCAAGAAGGGCTGATCACCGGCCCGCCGAACACGCCGCCGAGGGCGCCCGGGACCTCCCGGGCGCCCTCGGCGTCTGCCGGGCGCACGGCTCAGGACAGGGCGGGCCGCCTGGCCAGCGACAGGGTGCGCCGGGCCGTCGCCACCACCGCCGCGTCGATGAACCGGCCGTCCGGCAGCGCCTGCGCGCCCGGCTGGACCGTGGCGGCCTTCACGATCGTCTCCGCCTCCTCCAGCTCCCGCTCGGTCGGCAGATACGCACGCTCGATGATCGGCAGCTGGCGGGGGTGGATCGCGGCCCGCCCCAGGAACCCCAGGGCACGGCCGTGGGCGCAGGACGCCGCCAGGCCCTCCAGGTCCCGGGTGTCGGGATGCACCGTCTGGGAGGGCGGCGCCAGGCCCGCCGCCCGCGCCGCCACGACCACGCGCGAGCGCGACCAGTCCAGGCCGGCGTCCCCGCGCACGCCCAGGTCGGCCCTGAGGTCGGCCTCCCCGAGGGCGATGCCGCGCAGCGCCGGATGGGCGCCGGCGATCCGGTATGCCCGCTCGACCCCGAGGGCCGTCTCCAGCAGCGCGTACAGCGGCGGGCCGCCGGTGACCTCGGCGACCCCGGTGACCTGCTCCGGCGCCGTCACCTTCGGCAGCCGCAGCCCGGCCAGCCCCGGAAGCCGGGCCAGCGCCGCCAGGTCCCCGGCGGCGAGCGGCCCGTCCAGGGCGTTGACGCGGACGTGCACCGGCACCGGCTGCGGCTCGGTCAGCAGCTCGGCCGTGGCGTCGCGGGCGTACTCCTTGCGGTCGGCGGCGACCGCGTCCTCCAGGTCGACCACCACCACGTCGGCTCCGGCGGCCAGCGCCTTGGCCACCACCCGGGGCCGGTCCCCGGGGGCGTACAGCCAGGTCAGCGGGGGTGCGGTCAGGGACGCGGCCGGAGGTGCGGTCATACGACGCCCTCTTCCCGCAGCTCCTTCACGTCCGCCGGGGTCAGCCCCAGCCCGGTCAGCACCTCCTCGGTGTCGGCGCCGTGCGGGCGGCCCGCCCAGCGGACGGCGCCCGGGGTGGCGGAGAGCCGGAAGAGGACGTTCTGCATGCGCAGCGCGCCCAGCTCCGGGTCGTCGACGGTGGTGATCGTGTCGAGCGCCCGGTACTGCGGGTCGCTCATCACGTCCCGCACGTCCTGGACCGGTGCCACCGCCGCCTCGGCCCTCTCGAACGCGGCGAGCACGTCGGCGCGGGAGTGCCGGGCGATCCAGTCGCCGACCGCCGCGTCCAGCACGTCGGCGTGCCGGGCGCGCTCCGCGCCCGTGGCGAACCAGGGCTCGTCGATCAGCTCGGGGCGGCCCACCAGCCGCATCACCCGCTCGGCGACGGACTGGGCCGAGGTGGAGACCGCGACCCAGGTGCCGTCGGCGGTGCGGTAGGTGTTGCGCGGCGCGTTGTTCTGCGAGCGGTTGCCCGTGCGCGGCTGGACGTGGCCGAGCTGGTCGTACCAGAGGGGCTGCGGGCCCAGCACGGTCAGGATCGGTTCGATGATCGCCATGTCGACGACCTGGCCCTCGCCGGTGCGCTCCCGGGCGGCCAGCGCCGTCATCACGGCGTACGCCGTCGCGAGGGCGGCGATCGAGTCGGCGAGGCCGAAGGGCGGCAGGGTCGGCGGCGCGTCCGGCTCGCCGGTCATGGCCGCGAAGCCGCTCATGGCCTCGGCGAGGGTGCCGAAGCCGGGGCGGTGCGCGTACGGGCCGAACTGGCCGAAGCCGGTGACCCGGGTCAGGACCAGGCGGGGATTGACGGCGGACAGCTCCTCCCAGCCCAGGCCCCACTTCTCCAGGGTGCCCGGCCGGAAGTTCTCGACGACGACGTCGGCGGTGGCGGCGAGCCGGAGCAGCGTGGCGCGGCCCGCGGGTTTCGACAGGTCCAGGGTGATCGTGTGCTTGTTGCGGCCCAGCAGCTTCCACCACAGGCCGACCCCGTCCTTCGACGGGCCGTGCCCCCGGGAGGGGTCGGGCCGGGTGGGGTGCTCGACCTTGACGACCTCGGCGCCGAAGTCGCCGAGCATGGTGGCGGCGAGGGGGCCCGCGAAGAGGGTGGCGAGGTCGAGGACGCGCAGGCCGGTCAGCGGAGCGGAGACGGGGCGAGGGGCGGCGGGCTCGGGCATGGGCGGGTGGCCTCCCGGTGGGTGAGGTGGGCGAGGGTGTCGAAGCCGGTGCCGTCGAAGCCGCGGACGGAGGTGGCGAGGCGGTTCTTCAGCGGGGCCGTCCAGTGCTCGGGCAGCGCGGCGGGGGACCCGGCGAGCAGTCCGGCGACGCTGCCGGCGGTGGCGCCGTTGGAGTCGGTGTCCCAGCCGCCGGAGACGACGCGGGCGAGCGAGCCGGTGAAGTCGCCGTCCGCGTGGGTGAGCGCGGCGGCGATCAGGGCCGTGTTGGGAACGGCGTGCACCCAGTGGTGCGCGGGGGAGTGCACGGCGTGGAGTTCGTCCACGACCGCGTCGAAGTCGTCGTGCGCGCCCGCGAGCCGTACGGCGTGCCGGACCGCCCGGGCGAGACGGGAGCCGGGCGGGACGACCGCGAGGCCGGCGCGCAGACAGGCGTGGACGTCGGGAGCGTCGTCGGGGGCCGCGGCGGCGATGACGGCCGCCGCGAACATGGCCGCGTAGACGCCGTTGGCGGTGTGGCTCAGGGTCGCGTCGCGGTGCGCCTGTCCGGCGGCGGCGGCCGGGTCGCCGGGGTTGGTCCAGCCGTGCACGTCGGCGCGGATCAGGGCGCCGATCCACTCGCGGAAGGGGTTGCGCAGGCGGGCGGTGTCCGGGGGTTCGAGGCCGGTGAGGAGGTTGCGCAGGGCGAGGCGTTCGGCGGTGAAGGTGCGGCCGGGCGGGAGTTCGTCGAGCCAGACGCGGGCCACGTCCTCGGTGCGGAAGCCCCTGCCGTGGCGCTGCAGGAGCAGGAGGTTCACGAGCGGGTAGTCGAGGTCGTCGTCCTCCGGCATGCCGTCGATGTTCTCGGCGAGGGAGGTGGACGCGGAGCGGCGGTTCCAGGGGTGGGCGGCGAGCAGGTCGCGGGGCACGCCCCGGGCGGTGAAGTAGGCGGCCGGGGGCCAGTTGCCGGCGGCCCGGCCGAGGCGGCGGATGCCGGTCAGGGGCAGCTTCTCGACGGGTTTGCCGAGCAGGCAGCCGGCGGCGCGGCCGAGCCAGGCGGCCTCCAGGCGGGCGGGGGAGACGCGGGCGGCGGGGCGCGGGGACGGCCAGTCGGGGCACCGTGCCCTGATTTGGCCGAGGTCGGTCGGCTCGTCGTCCGCCGAGGGGCGGGGCAGGCGAGCCAGTTCGTCCAGGAGGTCCTCGGCCAGACGGCGCAGGCGCGCAGGGACGGGCCCGGCGGAGGCGCCCGCCCGGGGCGGGGCCTCGTCGCCGCCCGCCGCCCGCCAGCGGGCCGCGACCGCCGAGGCGTCGCGGCCCTCCAGCCGTGCCTGGCGCAGTTCGTGGCCGACCAGGTCCTCGGGCTGCACCCAGGTCAGCCGGAGCATCCCGCACCCCCGAGCGCGGCGAACGCCTCCTCGTGCGCGCGGCGTCGGCGCACGTCCCGCGCGAAGACCTCCCGCGCGACCCCGGTGAGCGTCGCCGCGGGCGCCCACAGGTCCAGACGGCTGGCCTCCGCGACGGCCTTGGCCCAGTCCTCGGGCACCGGCGAGCCCAGTGCCCCGGCGAGCGCGCCCGCCATCGTGGCGATGGAGTCGCAGTCGCGGCCGTAGTTGACCGCGCCGAGGACCGCGTGCCGGAAGTCGCCGCCGGAGACGAGCAGCATCCCGAGGGCGACCGGCAGTTCCTCGATCGCGTGCAGCCGGGAGGGGCGCCGGGCGCCGAGCGAGGGGGCGCGGTAGTCGGGGCCCACGGTGTCGTACGGGGCGACCGCCGCGCGCAGCGGTGCGAGCGCCGACTCGAACTCCGAGTGGCGCACCGCCACGTCGCACACCGCCTCGATCGCCTCCCGGGTGCCGTCCTTGGCCAGGGCCAGGCAGGCGGCCACCACCGACTCCGGACCCGCCCCCGGCACGCACGCCGCGGCCACCGCCGCCGCGAAGACACCGGCCGCCTCACGGCCGTAGGACGACTGGTGCGCGCCCGCGACGTCCAGGGCCTCGGCGTAGGCGGCCTCGGGGTTCGCCGCGTTGACCAGGCCGACCGGGGCCATGTACATCGCGGCACCGCAGTTGACGATGTTGCCGGTTCCGGCCTCGCGCGGGTCCACGTGGCCGTAGTGGATCCGTGCGACCAGCCACTTCTCGGCGAGGAAGATCCGCTGGAGGGGAAGGGCCTCGGCCTCCAGCTCGGGGATCCAGCGCGGGTTCGTGATCAGGTCCGGGACCAGGTGCTCGGCGACCGCGTAGGCGTCGAGGTGGTCGCGGACCGTGCCGTAGACGCGGACCAGCGCGTGCGTCATCAGGGTGTCGTCGGTGACGTGGCCGTCGCCCTTGTGGTACGGCGCGACGGGGCGGGCGGTGCGCCAGGCGTCGCCGTTCCAGGGGCCGACGACGCCGTGGACGCGGCCGCCGTGGCGTTCGAGGATCTGCTCGGGGGAGTAGCCCTCGACGGGGCCGCCGAGCGCGTCGCCGACGGCCGCGCCGACGAGGGCGCCGGTGACGCGCTCGTCGAGGGGCGCGGTGATGCCGTGGTCCGGGGTGGTGGGGGTCATGGCGTGGTGGCTCGTCCTTCCGGTGGGGACGGTTGCGTGGCGTGCAGGGCGGCGGCCAGCTCGACCAGGTCGGTGCCGGTGAGCCGGGGCAGTACGCAGCCGGGCAGGGTGCGGCAGGCGTCCCGCCAGGACGCGGGGACCGAGGCGCCGCCGCCGAGCGCGCCGGTGAGGGCGCCGGCCAGCGCGGGGGCGGAGTCCGCGACGCGGGACAGACAGGCCGCCGCCGGTACCGCCTCGGCGATGCGGCCCCGGGCGGCGGTGGCCAGGGCGAGGGCGACGGGGACGGTCTCGGCGGCGGCGATGCCGTAGCTGTAGACGTGGTCGACGATGCGGTGTTCGAGGAGCGGGACCAGGGCGAAGGTGCTCTCGGTGTCCGCCGCGAGGGCCAGGGCCTGGCGGGCGTTGCGGCCGATCTCCGTCGCCTCGGGGAGTTCGGCGAGCGCGGCCGTGACGCAGGCGTCCACGTCGGCGCCGTCGAGGGCGCGGGCCAGGGCCGCCGCCATGGCCCGTGCGCCGTGCACGCCGTCGCCGTCCTGGGTGTAGCGGGCGTCGAACTCGGCGAGGTCGGCGGCGGGCCGCGGGGCGCCGGGATGGGCGACGGCCAGGACGCAGGCCCGTACGCAGGCGGCGTCGTCGAAGTAGTGCGGGTTGTCGTGGCCGGTGGCGGGCGGGCGCAGGCCGGCGGCGAGGTTGCCGAGCCCGGCCCGCACCGAGATGCGGGCGCGCAGCGGCAGGACCGCCGACTCGACCTCGGGGGCGCGGTCGGCCGCCGCGGCGACCTCGCTCGCGACGGCGTTCCAGGTCAGGTCGATCGCGGCCCGCATCCGGCGGTCCCGGCTCAGGTCCCCGAGCAGGCTGTCGTCCCCGGCCCGCAGCACCGCCTCCGCCGCGAACGCCGCCCACTCGGCGTCGTCCGAGGGCCCGAGGCGCAGCGGCTCCGGGGGCTGGTTGAGGGCGATGGGGACGGGGAGGGTGGTGGTCGCGTTCTGCTCGGCGAAGGTGTCCAGCTCGCGGGTGAGCCGGCGCGTCCACTCCGGCATCCGGGCGGCCCGGTGGCGGGCGGCGGGCCAGCCGGCCGCGTCCCCCGCGGCGAGCCCGAGCAGCAGCCCCTCGACACGGTCGCCGAGCGGCACCGCGCGGGCCGCCCCCGTCCCCGCGGCCGTGTCCGCCGCCCCCGGCCGGTGCCCGCTCCCGCCGGAGGTGTCCGGCCGCGGTCCGCCGGGCCCTTCGACGTACGCCGTGACCCCCGACGCCCCGACACCGCCCCGCGCCCTGCTCACGGCCCCGCCTCGGCCGCCGCGCCGGTGTCCGGGACGGGAGGGCACGCGGTGGGGGCGGGGCCGCCGGGCGGCTCACTCGGCACGGGAGACGGAGCGTGCGCCCGCACCCGACGCGCCTCCGGCCGGTCGCGCCCGGTGCCCGGCGCCGCCGGCTCCGGGTGCGGGGGCGTGCGCTCCGGCTCCCGGACCGGTGCTTCCCGGGCTCCCGAGGGTGCCCCCGCCGGCCTCCGGGACGCCGTGCCGCCGGTTCCGGACGCCGTCCCCTGCGGGTCCGGGAGCGCCGGTGGCACAGGCGGCGGGCCCGAGGGCCCGGTGCTCCGCCCGGTGAGTCCCGGTACGTGCTCCGGTCCCGGCGGTACCTCCCGTGCGGCCCGGGTCAGCAGGTCCGCCACCTCCAGGACGTGGTGGCCGGCCATCGTCGGCAGGCAGGTGCCGCGGACCGGGCCGATGGCGGCGGCCCAGTCGGCCGGGACGGCCTGGACGCCGCGGGTCGCGCCGGCCAGGGCGCCGGCCACCGCGGCCGTGGTGTCGGCGTCGCGGCCCATGTTGACGGCCGTCAGCACGGCGTCCGTGAAGTCGCCGTCGGCCGCCGCGTACGCGCCGAAGGCCAGGGCGACGGCCTCGGGCGCCAGGTCGGTCCACGGGTAGCCGCCGATGACCACCGCGGAGCGCACCGCCCGTTCGCCGCGGTGGGCCGCCGTCATCGCGCGGCGCAGACAGCGCGCCGTCCAGGAGTCGTCCGGGACGACCGCCAGCGCGGAGGCCACCACCGCCACGGTCGACGCCCCGGCCATCGCCGCCGCGACGCCCGCCGCCACCGCCTGGCCGCCGTAGATGCCCTCGCCCTCGTGGCTGACCGAGCCGTCGATCGCCGCCAGCCGGGCCGCCTCCGCGGGCCGCCCGGCCGCGAACACGCCGTGCGGCGCGGCCCGCATCGCCAGGCCGTCGCTCCAGGCGTGCCGGTGCTGGGCGGAGATCGGCGCGGCCAGCCCCCGGCGCAGGTTCTCCAGGGTGCCGCGCTCGCTGAAGCCCGCGCCCCGGAACGGGCCCTCCTCCCGGTCGGCGATCCACTCGTGCCAGGCCGTCTCCACGTGGACCGGGGTGAGGGCCGCGCCGTGGCGGGCCAGCAGCAGGCCCGAGAAGATCGCGTACTCGGTGTCGTCGGTCCCGGCGGGCCGGTCGGCCACGTATCCCGTGATGCGGCCCCAGCGGGCGCGGATCTCCGAGGGCTTCATGTTCTCGGCCGGTGCCCCGAGGGCGTCACCGACGGCCAGTCCGAGCAGGGCGCCCCGGGCCCGGTCGCGGAGCCCGACGGTGCCCTGGGGCGCGGGGACCGGGGGAATGCAGGCGGTGGATGCCATGCGGCCTCTCCTCTCCCTCGGCACATCTGTCCCCGGTGCGTCGGACACCGCAGCCGAACCGCGGCCGGTGTCACCCGCTCGGCACAAAACCGCAGGTAAGCCCAGCCTTTCCTTGCTGGCGGGATGGGTGTGACCGGCGTAGATTGGGTGATGTTAAAAAGTGGAATCAGTCCAAACTAGCTTCCGGGGGAACCCTCATGGCCATCATCGAGACCGAGGCGCCGCTCCACGAGGCGCACCGCGACAACCACACCCACCGCGACGTGAACGGCGGCTGGCTGCGCCCGGCCGTCTTCGGCGCCATGGACGGACTGGTCTCCAACCTCGCCCTGATGACCGGCGTCGCCGGCGGTACGGCGAGCCAGCAGACCGTGGTGATCAGCGGACTCGCGGGACTGGCGGCCGGCGCCTTCTCCATGGCCGCCGGTGAGTACACCTCCGTCGCCTCCCAGCGCGAGCTGGTCGAGGCCGAGCTGGACGTGGAGCGCCGCGAACTCACGAAGCACCCGGCGGACGAGGAGGCCGAGCTGGCCGCGCTCTACGAGGCGCGCGGGGTCGAGCCGGAGCTGGCCCGCGAGGTGGCCCGCCAGCTCTCCAGTGACCCCGAGCAGGCGCTGGAGATACACGCCCGCGAGGAGCTCGGCATCGACCCCTCCGACCTGCCCTCGCCGCTGGTCGCGGCCGTGTCCTCGTTCGGTTCCTTCGCGCTGGGCGCCCTGCTCCCCGTCCTGCCGTTCCTGCTGGGCGCCGGCGCGCTGTGGCCCGCGGTGCTGCTCGCCCTGGCCGGGCTGTTCCTGTGCGGTGCGGTGGTCGCCAAGGTCACGGCACGGAGCTGGTGGTACAGCGGCCTGCGGCAGCTCGCCCTGGGCGGTGCGGCGGCCGGTGTGACGTATCTCCTGGGCAGCCTGTTCGGAACGGCCGTAGGATAGCCCGGCTCGAACTTATGCGGTGGTCCGCATAAGTACCCGCACTCGCAGCCGTTACTCGCTGGTTTCGAGCGCGTAATCTCCGGGCATGAGCCGTAAGCGCTGTGGGCAATGAAGCCTGCCGTGCATCCGCGGAGTGGGCGACGACGCTCCCTCCGCGCCCCCGGACCGACGGACACCGATCTGCCCGTTCCGGTCCCCACAGCCTCCACCACGGGTGCGGTACCCCCACCGCACCCCGTCGGTGTCCGCATGCTGGAACGGATTGTCCCGTTTACCGAGAACCACTCCATCATGTAACCTGCACCAAATTTTGCACCTGCTTACGTACCTCGCAGAGGGCCAACGTCGTCCCTCGGCACTTGCCACATGCCAGATGACGACGACGGGAGAGCCGATGCGTACGCCGCGCCAGCCGTCCCAGCACTCCGCGAATGGCCAGAACTGGTCCTTCATGGATGCTCGCCCTGCCGCGCAGGGTATGTACGACCCCCGCAACGAACACGACGCGTGCGGCGTCGGTTTCGTCGCCACCCTCACCGGCGAGGCGTCCCACACCCTGGTCGACCAGGCACTCACCGTGCTGCGCAATCTGGAGCACCGCGGCGCCACCGGCTCCGAGCCCGACTCGGGCGACGGCGCGGGCATCCTCTCCCAGGTGCCGGACGCCTTCTTCCGCGAGGTCGCCGGATTCGACCTGCCCGAAGCCGGGGCGTACGCCGTCGGCATCGCCTTCCTGCCGGCCGAGGGCACCGACGACGCCGTCGCCCGCATCGAGACCATCGCCGGCGAGGAGGGCCTCACCGTCCTCGGCTGGCGCGAGGTCCCGGTCGCCCCGCAGATGCTCGGCGCCACCGCCCGCTCGACCATGCCGGTCTTCCGCCAGGTCTTCGTCACCGACGGCGCCTCGCGGGGCATCGTCCTGGACCGCCGCGCCTTCGCGCTGCGCAAGCGCGCCGAGCGCGAGGCCGGTGTCTATTTCCCGTCGCTGTCCGCGCGGACCATCGTCTACAAGGGCATGCTCACCACGGGGCAGCTCGAGCCGTTCTTCCCGGACCTGTCCGACCGCCGATTCGCTTCCGCGATCGCGCTCGTGCACTCCCGGTTCTCCACCAACACCTTCCCGAGCTGGCCGCTCGCCCACCCGTACCGCTTCGTCGCCCACAACGGCGAGATCAACACGGTCAAGGGCAACCGCAACTGGATGCGCGCCCGCGAGTCGCAGCTCGCCTCGGACCTGTTCGGCTCCTCCGCGGACCTGGAGCGGATCTTCCCGGTCTGTACGCCGGACGCCTCGGACTCCGCCTCCTTCGACGAGGTCCTGGAACTGCTCCACCTCGGCGGGCGGTCGCTGCCGCACTCCGTGCTGATGATGATCCCGGAGGCGTGGGAGAACCACGACTCCATGGACCCGGCCCGGCGCGCGTTCTACCAGTACCACTCCACGATGATGGAGCCCTGGGACGGCCCCGCCTGCGTCACCTTCACCGACGGCACCCAGGTCGGCGCCGTCCTCGACCGCAACGGTCTGCGCCCCGGCCGCTACTGGGTCACCGACGACGGCCTCGTCGTCCTCGGCTCCGAGGTCGGCGTCCTCGACATCGACCCCGCCCGGGTCGTCCGCAAGGGCCGCCTGCAGCCGGGCCGGATGTTCCTCGTGGACACCGCCGAGCACCGCATCATCGAGGACGACGAGATCAAGGCCCAGCTCGCCGCCGAGCAGCCGTACGCCGAGTGGATGGAAGCCGGCGAGATCGAGCTGAGCGACCTGCCCGAGCGCGAGCACATCGTGCACACCCACGCCTCGGTCACCCGCCGCCAGCAGACCTTCGGGTACACCGAGGAGGAGCTGCGCGTCATCCTCGCGCCGATGGCCAAGGCCGGCGCCGAGCCGATCGGCTCCATGGGGACCGACTCGCCCATCGCCGCGCTCTCCGAGCGTCCCCGGCTGCTCTTCGACTACTTCACCCAGCTCTTCGCGCAGGTCACCAACCCGCCGCTGGACGCCATCCGCGAGGAACTGGTCACCTCGCTGCGCTCCTCGCTCGGCCCCCAGGGCAACCTGCTCGACCCGACGGCCGCCTCGTGCCGCAGCGTCCTGCTGCCCTTCCCGGTGATCGACAACGACGAGCTGGCCAAGCTCATCCACATCAACGCCGACGGCGACATGCCCGGCTTCAAGGCCGCCACCCTCTCCGGTCTCTACCGCGTGCACGGCGGCGGCGACGCCCTGGCCGCGCGCATCGAGGAGATCTGCGCCGAGGCCGACGCCGCCATCGAGAACGGCGCCCGGCTCATCGTCCTGTCCGACCGCCACTCGGACGCCGAGCACGCGCCGATCCCGTCGCTGCTGCTCACCGCCGCCGTCCACCACCACCTCATCCGCACCAAGCAGCGCACCGAGGTGGGCCTGCTGGTCGAGGCCGGCGACGTCCGCGAGGTCCACCACGTCGCCCTGCTCATCGGCTTCGGCGCCGCCGCGGTCAACCCGTACCTCGCCATGGAGTCCGTCGAGGACCTGGTCCGCGCGGGCACCTTCCTGCCGGGTACGGAGGCCGAGCAGGCCATCCGCAACCTGATCCACGCCCTCGGCAAGGGCGTCCTCAAGGTCATGTCCAAGATGGGCATCTCCACCGTCGCCTCCTACCGGGGCGCCCAGGTCTTCGAGGCCGTCGGCCTGGACGAGGCCTTCGTCGAGAAGTACTTCAACGGCACCGCCACCAAGATCGGCGGCGTCGGCATCGACGTCGTCGCCCAGGAGGTCGCCGCCCGCCACGCCAAGGCGTACCCGGCCAGCGGCATCGCGCCGGCCCACCGCGCCCTGGACATCGGCGGCGAGTACCAGTGGCGCCGCGAGGGCGAACCGCACCTGTTCGACCCGGAGACGGTCTTCCGCCTCCAGCACTCCACGCGCTCGGGCACGTACGACATCTTCAAGAAGTACACCGAGCGGGTGAACGAGCAGTCCGAGCGGCTGATGACGCTGCGCGGCCTGTTCGGCTTCCGGTCGGACCGGCAGCCGGTCCCCCTCGACGAGGTCGAGCCCGTCTCCGAGATCGTCAAGCGCTTCTCCACCGGCGCCATGTCGTACGGCTCCATCTCCCAGGAGGCGCACGAGACCCTCGCCATCGCCATGAACCAGCTGGGCGGCAAGTCCAACACCGGTGAGGGCGGCGAGGACCCGGAGCGCCTGTACGACCCGGCGCGCCGGTCCAGCATCAAGCAGGTCGCCTCCGGCCGCTTCGGCGTCACCTCCGAGTACCTGGTCAACGCCGACGACATCCAGATCAAGATGGCCCAGGGCGCCAAGCCCGGCGAGGGCGGCCAGCTGCCCGGCCACAAGGTCTACCCGTGGGTCGCCAAGACCCGGCACTCCACCCCCGGTGTCGGTCTGATCTCCCCGCCGCCGCACCACGACATCTACTCCATCGAGGACCTCGCCCAGCTCATCCACGACCTCAAGAACGCCAACCCGCAGGCGCGGATCCACGTCAAGCTGGTCTCCGAGGTCGGGGTCGGCACGGTCGCGGCGGGCGTGTCCAAGGCGCACGCGGACGTGGTGCTCATCTCCGGCCACGACGGCGGCACGGGCGCCTCGCCCCTGACGAGCCTCAAGCACGCCGGCGGCCCCTGGGAGCTGGGCCTCGCCGAGACCCAGCAGACCCTGCTGCTCAACGGCCTGCGCGACCGCATCGTCGTCCAGACCGACGGCCAGCTCAAGACCGGCCGCGACGTCGTCATCGCCGCGCTGCTCGGCGCCGAGGAGTTCGGTTTCGCCACCGCGCCGCTCGTCGTCTCCGGCTGCGTCATGATGCGCGTCTGCCACCTGGACACCTGCCCGGTCGGCATCGCCACCCAGAACCCCGTCCTCAGGGAGCGGTTCTCCGGCAAGGCCGAGTACATCGTGAACTTCTTCCGGTTCATCGCCGAAGAGGTCCGCGAGATCCTCGCCGAACTGGGCTACCGCTCCATCGAGGAGGCCGTCGGCCACGCCGAGACCCTCGACGTGACCCGCGCCGTCGACCACTGGAAGGCGCAGGGCCTCGACCTGGAGCCGCTGTTCCACGTGCCGGACCTGCCCGAGGGCGCGGTGCGCCACCAGGCCGTCGGCCAGGAGCACGGCCTGGAGAAGGCGCTCGACAACCAGCTCATCAAGCTCGCCGCCGACGCGCTGGCCGCCCCGGACGCCACCCGGGCCGCCCCCGTGCGCGCCCAGGTCGCCATCCGCAACATCAACCGCACGGTCGGCACCATGCTCGGCCACGAGGTCACCAAGAAGTTCGGCGGCGGCGGCCTGCCGGACGACACCGTCGACATCACCTTCACCGGCTCCGCCGGCCAGTCCTTCGGCGCCTTCGTCCCGCGCGGCATCACGCTGCGCCTGGAGGGCGACGCCAACGACTACGTCGGCAAGGGCCTGTCCGGCGGCCGGATCGTCGTCCGCCCCGACCGGGGCGCCGACCACCTCGCGGAGTACTCCACCATCGCCGGCAACACCATCGGCTACGGCGCCACCGGCGGCGAGATGTTCCTGCGCGGCAAGGTCGGCGAGCGCTTCTGCGTCCGCAACTCCGGCGCGCTGGTCGTCTCCGAGGGCGTCGGCGACCACGGCTGCGAGTACATGACCGGCGGCCACGCGGTCGTCCTCGGCGAGACCGGGCGCAACTTCGCGGCCGGCATGTCCGGCGGCATCGCCTACGTCGTCGACCTCGACCCCGACAACGTCAACGCCGGCAACGCCGACGCGGTCCAGCGACTGGACGACGCCGACAAGGACTGGCTGCACGACGTGGTGCGCCGCCACGCCGAGGAGACCGGGTCCACGGTCGCCCAGAAGCTGCTGGCCGACTGGCCCGCCGCCGTGGAGCGCTTCAGCAAGCTCATCCCCCGCACGTACCAGGCAGTGCTCGCCGCCAAGGACGCCGCCGAGCGAGCCGGTCTCTCCGAGACCGAGACCACCGAGAAGATGATGGAGGCGGCGACCAATGGCTGATCCCAAGGGCTTTCTGAACCACGGACGCGAGGTCGCCCGGACCCGCCCCGTCGAGGAGCGCGTCAAGGACTGGAACGAGGTCTACGTCCCCGGCTCCCTGCTGCCGATCATCAGCAAGCAGGCCAGCCGCTGCATGGACTGCGGCATCCCGTTCTGCCACAACGGCTGCCCGCTCGGGAACCTGATCCCCGAGTGGAACGACTACGCCTACCGCGAGGACTGGTCGGCGGCGTCCGAGCGCCTGCACGCCACCAACAACTTCCCGGAGTTCACCGGCCGGCTGTGCCCGGCCCCGTGCGAGTCGGCGTGCGTGCTCGGCATCAACCAGCCGCCGGTCACCATCAAGAACGTCGAGGTCTCCATCATCGACAAGGCGTGGGAGACCGGGGACGTCGCCCCGCGCATCCCCGAGCGCCTGTCCGGCAAGACCGTCGCCGTCATCGGCTCGGGCCCGGCGGGCCTGGCCGCCGCCCAGCAGCTCACCCGGGCCGGCCACACCGTCGCCGTCTACGAGCGCGCGGACCGCGTCGGAGGTCTCCTCCGGTACGGCATCCCCGAGTTCAAGATGGAGAAGCGGCACATCAACCGGCGCATAGAGCAGATGCGCGCCGAGGGCACCCGCTTCCGCACCGGCGTCGAGATCGGCCGCGACCTCAAGGCGACCGACCTCAAGAAGCGCTACGACGCCGTCGTCATCGCCGCCGGCTCCACCACCGCCCGCGACCTGCCGGTCCCCGGCCGGGAACTCAAGGGCATCCACCAGGCGATGGAGTACCTGCCCCTGGCCAACAAGGTCCAGGAGGGCGACTACGTCACCGCCCCCATCTCCGCCGAGGGCAAGCACGTCGTCGTCATCGGCGGCGGCGACACCGGCGCCGACTGCGTGGGCACCGCCCACCGCCAGGGCGCCGCCTCCGTCACGCAGCTGGAGATCATGCCCCGGCCGGGCGAGGAGCGGAACCCGGTCTCCCAGCCGTGGCCGACCTTCCCCATGCTGTACAAGGTCACCAGCGCCCACGAGGAGGGCGGCGAGCGCGTCTACGCCGTCTCCACCACCCACTTCGAGGGCGACGAGGACGGCAACGTCCAGTGGCTGCACCTGAGCGAGGTCGAGTTCGTCGACGGGAAGCTCACCCCGAAGCCGGGTACCGAGCGGAAGATCCCGGCCCAGCTGGTCACCCTCGCCATGGGCTTCACCGGCACCGACAAGGAGAACGGCCTCGTCGACCAGTTCGGCCTGGAGCTCGACGAACGGGGTAACATCGCCCGGGACGCCGACTTCCAGACCAACGTGCCGGGTGTGTTCGTCGCCGGTGACGCCGGCCGCGGCCAGTCGCTCATCGTCTGGGCGATCGCCGAGGGCCGCTCGGCCGCGCGCGGCGCCGACCGCTTCCTGACCGGAGCCAGCGACCTGCCGGCCCCGATCCGCCCGACCGACCGCGCCCTCGCGGTCTGACGGACGGAACAACCGAAGAACGTCCCGCACAAAGGCGTGCGGAACACTGATGGCGCCTGCCTCGTCCCCGACCGGACCAGGGCAGGCGCCGTCGCATGCTCAGGGCACCCGGTAGGTGTCCCCGTACATCTCCCACACCAGCGGCGTCGCCAGCTCCAGGTTCCCGGCCGCGAGGAACCGGCGCTGGGCCGTGTCGACGCGCGAGGTGTCGATGCCCGGCCGCTTGTCCCGCATGGCCTGCTCGCGGACGTCCAGGAAGGTGTCCAGGTAGGCCTTCTCGGAGCCGCCCTGCCCCGGCGTCTTCGCCTTGGCCATGGCCTGCTCGCGCAGCCCGTAGAAGCCCCCGGGGTCCGTGTCGGGGCCGTGGAAGACCATCGCGTCGTAGTAGACGAACTGGCCGAGCGTGCCCAGGCCGTCCAGCTTGGCCAGGCGCACCGCGGGGTCGAAGTAGACCCGGTCGCGCTCCTCCTCCTGGGCCGCGCGGAACGCCGGAACCTCGGCCTCCGCCTTCCAGGCCGCCGTGAAGCCCGGATCCAGGCCCTCGTGCGAGTCACTGCCGTCCACCTTGCGCAGCGCGGGCAGGTACCTCGCCAGACCGTTGTCCGGGTGGGCCTCGGTGTAGCGCTCCACCAGGGTGAGCAGGTCGTGGGTGCCCGTGCAGAAACCGACGATGCCCGCCGTGTACCCGTCGCCGTCCCCGACGTCCTGGATGCTGCCGTAGGCGGTGCGCCACCGTGTGGTCGAGTTCTCGGCGCTGGACACGAGCTGCTGGGCCAGCTCCTTCTTCGCCGGCGCGGCGAGCCCCGGCGGCAGATCGGCGATGAGCGCGTCGTCCGCCGCCCGCTCCTCCTCGGCCCGGTCCTTGGCGTCGTCGCGGGCCGACCGGGCGGTGGCCGAGGACGACGGGGACGCGGGGGCCGCCGTGTCCGCCGAGTCGCCCGGCACGGCGAAGTACACGCCCGCGGCGATCACGGGCAGGGCCCCGAGCAGCAGCACTCCGGGACGTTTCACAGGGGGACACCTCTCCTAGGGGGACAGCAGCTCTCGCGGCGGGGGACGCTCACAGGGGAATGCTCCCGCCCGTCAGTTCGGACACCTTCCACGCCGCCGTCACCGCCAGCAGCACCGCCAGCGCGGCAGCAGCGCCGGTCTGCACCGCGACCGGGCGCCGGTCCCGGGGCGCGTACGCGAAGGCCAGGGCCAGCGCGCCGCCGGCCAGCAGGCCGCCGACGGGCACCTGCCACGGGGCGAACCAGGCGGAGACCACCAGCCACAGCAGCAGTCCCGCCGCCAGCCGGTCGGCCCGGCCCGCGGTGGCGCCCAGCCGGCGGTGCAGCACGTAGGAGGCGGCCCCCACGCCGCAGACGGCACCGGACGCGCCGACCGAGGCGTGCCCGGGGTCGGCGAGGACCAGCTCCAGGACGGAACCGCCGAGCGCGGAGAGCAGATACAGGGCGAGGAATCGGACCCGGCCGAGCATCAGCTCCACCACCCGCCCCGACTGCCACAGCACGACCATGTTCACGGTGACGTGCAGGATCCCGAACGCGCCCTCGAAGGGCGACTGGTGGAGAAAGGCGCTGGTGAGCAGCCGCTCCCACTCGCCCCCGGCGACACCCTCCGTCCGCAGGGGCGCGGAGCCCAGGACCAGGCCGTCGCCGACGTAGCGGGTGCCCTCCGGATCGACCAGCCGCGACCCGACCAGGGCGAACCGGTCCACGAGCCCCGGCCGCACCACCTCCGCGAGGTACGCGAGCACGGTGAGCGCGAACAGCGCGTACGTCACCACGGGCGTCGTCGAGATCCGGCCCCCGCCGAGGGTGCGGGCCCGCCGGGCCGGCCGCGCCCCCTCCCGCACGCACTCGGGACACCGGCGGCCGACCGGCGCCGCGCGCTCGCAGTCCGGGCAGATGTACCGCGCGCAGCCGGTGCAGCGGACGTGGCACTCGACCGCGGGATGGCGGTAGCACCTGGTGACGGTGGATCCGGAATCCACGGCCGGCTCCTCGGGACGGGCGGACGGTGAGCCGGTGGGGACGGCGGCGAACAAAATAACGAATGCCCGTGCGCCGTCGGGGAGGCGGGGTGGGGCCGGGCGCCGGGTCAGTGCCGCAGGGAGAAGCCCAGCACGACCCGCGCGGACACCTCCACCACCCCCGGAGCCAGCGCGCCCGGCGGGCCGCCGCCCGCGGAGGCGCGGAACGCGGCGACGGGCTCCGGCTCCACGTCCTGGATGCGCAGGACCGGCCCCAGCCGCGCGCCCGCCGCCTCCGCGTACACCTCGGCCTTGCGGCGGGCCGCGGCGACGGCCCTGCGCCGCGCCTCGTCGAGCAGCGCGAGCCGGTCGCGCACGTCGAACTCGACGCCGTCGATCCGGTGCGCGCCCGCCTCGACCACGTCCGCGATCAGCCGCTCCAGACCGTCGAGGACCTCGGTCTCCACCGCGTACGAGGCCTGGCACCGGTACCCGAGCATCGTCCGGCGACCGCCGTGACCGTCGTACTCCGAGCTGAGGCCGAGCCGGGAGCCCGAGACCGAGGCGTCCGGCACCCCGTGCCGCCGCAGCACCTCCCGCAGCCGGACCACGGCCTCCCCGGCCCGCTGGAAGGCCTGCTCCGGCGACGGTTCCAGAACGTCCACGGCCGGCCGCACCCGCGCCAACGACGGCTCGGCCCGCACCGTGCCCGAGCCGAACACACTGATGCCCCAGGGTTCTTCCACGGCCTGTGTCATACGGGCATTGAAGCAGCGTCCCCGCGCCCGGCGCCCCGCCTCAGGTGTCGCACTCCAGCACCGTCCGGCACAGCCCGCACCGCGCCCGGACCCGCCCCCGCACCGGCACCCTGATCCGCTGGTGGCAGGTCGGGCAGGGGAACGACACCCGAAGCTGCCCCGGCGCCGGGGCCGTGAAGGCGTACGGGCCGTCCGCTTCCGGCCCGGCCGCGTGCGGGTCCTGCGCGTGGCGGCGGTCCCGGGCGTAGCGGCGGCGGCCCGCCCAGCCGGCCGCCGTGAGCGGCGGCTGCTGCGCGTCCCGCCGCGCCCGGGCCAGCCCCTTGCCGTACGCCGTGTACGCCTGCGGGCTCGTGAACCACACCGAGGGGTCCTCGCCGAACAGCAGCGCCCGCTTGGCCAGCACGTAACCGAACTCCTCCGGCGTCAGGTACCCGAGCTTCTGCGAGGACGCCCCGTCCTCCCGGTAGGCGTCCAGGAGCAGCCAGCCCGCGCCCAGGTACGCCGCCGCCGTGTCGGTGAGGATCTCGTTGGCCCGGGTGGAGGGGAAGGACAGGTCGAGCCGGTGCAGGTAGACGTGCATCACCTCGTGCGCGAGAGCCGCGCCGATGTCCCGGCGGTGGGTGCGGAAGCGGTCGTTCAGCTCGACGAAGTACTCCGGTCCCGCCGTCAGTTCCACGTTGGCCGCGTGGGTCATCTCGCGGAAGGAGACGACCATGCGGGCGTCGGGCAGCCGGTAGTGCCGCACCAGTTCGCGGGCCACCCGCTGCGCGCCCAGGTACAGGTCGTCCGTGTCGCAGAACGCCACGTCCACCGGGGCCACACTGGCCGAGAAGGTCTGGACGGTGTCGTACGACAGCCGCCGGTACAGCGCCGTGACCGCCTCCCGCACCGTCTCCAGGTGCGGGAACCCGTGCTCGACCGGTCCGCCGTTCGCCACGTCCTACCCCCAAGACGCCTCAGACCCTGCTCCCCGAGCCCCGTCTCCCGGGCCCTGCTCCCACTGTAGGAGCCGCACGGGGACCGTACGGCGTTCAGCGCCTGAGACGGTCTGCGGTGCCCCGGCCCGCGCCCGTAGGGTGTGCGCCCATGACCACCAGCAACACCGGTACCGGTGCCGTCGAACCCGCCGCCCGCGAGGAGCTGGCCCGGCTGCGGGACAGCATCGACAACATCGACGCGGCCGTCGTCCACATGCTCGCCGAGCGCTTCAAGTGCACTCAGCAGGTCGGCCACCTCAAGGCCCGCCACCGGCTGCCGCCCGCCGACCCGGCCCGGGAGGCCCAGCAGATCGCCCGGCTGCGCGCCCTCGCCGAGAGCGCCAAGCTCGACCCCGCGTTCGCCGAGAAGTTCCTCAACTTCATCGTCGCCGAGGTGATCCACCACCACGAGCGCATCGCCGAGGGCAACGGCGCCGACGGCGTCCCGTCCTCCGGCTGAGCCGGGCCGCGCCCCCGTCCGCGGGGGCGCACGCCGGGGGAGTCCGGCGGCCGGCGGGTCGGACCGGACATACCGCGCGTAGCGAACCGCCGCTGTGCCCCGCCCACCGCATCAGGCAGCATGTCGTGCATGTCCGTACTGACGCGCGACGAAGCGCAGACCCGTTCCCGGCTCCTCGACGTCCACCACTACGCGATCGACCTCGATCTCACCCGTGGGGACGAGACCTTCGACTCCCGCACCGTCATCCGCTTCACCGTCCGCGGCGAGACGGACACCGCGGACACCTTCGTCGAGGTCAAGCCCGCCGAACTGCGCACCGTCACCCTGGACGGACACCCCCTCGACCCGGCCGCCCTCGACGGGAACCGGCTCGCCCTGGAGAACCTCGCCCCCGGCGAGCACGAGCTGCGCGTCGAGGCCGCCATGCGGTACTCCCGCACGGGCGAGGGCATGCACCGCTTCACCGACCCCAGCGACGGTGAGACCTACGTCTACACCCAGCTCTTCCTCGACGACGTCCAGCGCGTCTACGCCGCCTTCGACCAGCCCGACCTCAAGGCCGTCTTCGACCTCGCCGTGACCGCACCCGAGGGCTGGACCGTCCTCGCCAACGGCGTCACCGAGCACACCGGCGACGGCCGCTGGAAGGCCGCCACCACCCCGCTGATCTCCACCTACCTCGTCGCCGTCGCCGCCGGCCCCTGGCACTCCGTGCGCACCGAACACCGCGGCCTGCCCTTCGGCCTCCACTGCCGCCGCTCGCTCGCCCCGCACCTGGACGCCGACGCCGACGAACTCCTCGACGTCACCCGGGCCTGCTTCGACCGCTACCACGAGAAGTTCACCGAGCCCTACCCCTTCGACTCCTACGACCAGGCGTTCGTCCCCGAGTTCAACGCCGGCGCCATGGAGAACCCCGGACTGGTCACCTTCCGCGACGAGTTCGTCTTCCGCTCCGCCGTCACCGAGACCCAGCGCCAGACCCGCGCCATGGTCGTCGCCCACGAGATGGCCCACATGTGGTTCGGCGACCTCGTCACCCTGCGCTGGTGGGACGACATCTGGCTGAACGAGTCCTTCGCCGAGTACATGGGCTACCAGACCACCGCCGAGGCCACCCGCTTCACCGACACCTGGACCGACTTCGGCGTCACCCGCAAGGCCTGGGGCTACGACGCCGACCAGCGCCCCTCCACCCACCCCGTCGCCCCCGAGGACGTGCGGGACACCGCCTCCGCCCTGCTCAACTTCGACGGCATCTCCTACGCCAAGGGCGCCTCCGCCCTGCGCCAGCTCGTCGCCTGGCTCGGCGAGAAGGACTTCCTGGCCGGCATCAACCTCCACTTCGAGCGGCACAAGTTCGCCAACGCCTCCCTCGCCGACTTCATCGACTCCCTCGCCGCCGCCACCGACCGCGACGTCCACGCCTGGGCCGACGCCTGGCTGCGCACCACCGGCGTCGACACCCTCACCCCGGCCGTCACCGGCGACAACGGCAGCCGCGCCCTCACCGTCCACCGCGCCGGCGAGCGCCCCCACCGCATCGCCGTCGGCCTCTACGACCAGGACCCCGGCGAGGAGGGCCGCCTCACCCCGCGCGAACGCCTCGACATCGACGTCCCCCAGACCGCGCCCCGGCCCATCGGCAAGCTCCCCGCCCTGGTCGTCCTCAACGACGGCGACCTGAGCTACGCCAAGATCCGCTTCGACGCCGACTCCTTCCGCACCCTGCGCGCGAGCCTGTCCGGCCTGCCCGACCCGCTCACCCGGGCCGTCGTCTGGAACGCCCTCAGGGACGCCGTCCGCGACGGCGAACTCCCGGCCGCGGCCTACCTCGACATCGCCCGCACCCACCTCCCGCACGAGACCGACCTCGCGCTCGTCGACGGCGTCCTCGCCTTCGCGGCCGGCCAGGTCGCCGACCGCTACGTCACCCCCGAGCAGCGGCCCGCCGCCCTGAACACCCTCGCCGAACTGTGCCGCGACCTCATCCGCCGCACCGAGGACGGCGACCACCCCGGCCTGCGCCTGATCGCCGTACGCCACCGCATCTCCACCGCCGCCCACCCCGACACCATCGCCGCCTGGCTCGCCGACGGCACCGTGCCCGGCGGCCCCGAACTCGACCCCGAGCTGCGCTGGCGCATCCTCACCCGCCTCGCCGTCCTCGGCGCCACCGACGAGGCCGCCATCGCCGCCGAGCTGGCGAACGACCCGAGCGCCACCGGCCAGGAGGGCGCCGCCCGCTGCCGCGCCGCGCTGCCGGACGCCGGGGCCAAGGCCCGCGCCTGGGAGGCCATGTTCGCCGCCGACGACCTGTCCAACTACCTGTTCACCGCCACCGCCCAGGGCTTCTGGCAGCCCGAACAGGCCGACCTCGTGCGCGACTACGTACCGCGCTACTACACCGAGGCCGTGGCCCTCGCCGCCCGCCGCGGCCCCGCCATCGCCGACGCCGCCGGACGCTGGGCCTTCCCCGCCCACGCCGTCGACGCCGACACCCTCCGCCTGGGCCGGGAGTGCCTCGCCGGCGCCGACCCGCTCCCCGCCCTGCGCCGCAAGCTCACCGACCAGCTCGACGACCTGGCGCGCGCACTGCGGGTACGGGAGGCGAACACCGACTGAGCCCGAACGCGGCCGGTCCTCCCCGGCGGGGCGGGAGAGGGCCGGCCGCGGGACCCGGCGGGGCGGGAGAGGGCCGGCCGCGGGACCCGGCGGGGCGGGGGAGGACCGGCCGCGGGGCCCGTGGGGCCGGTGGGAAGGCGGCCGGGATACCCCTTTCGGGTTGGATCACTGAGCTGTCCGGGCGTACGCGCACCCGTGCGTACAAGCTGGAACCCCAGTCCCCGTGCCCCAAGGACGGCTCATGGGCCTGCCGCCCCTCGCCTCGGGCCCGCACGGCACCGACGCCCTGCGACCCCTGCTCGACACCGTGCTCGACGCCCTGCGCGCCGGCACCGCCGCCCGCGGCGGCCCACTGCCCCCGGGCGGTCCCGACGCCGTCGCCGCCCGGGTGGCCGACGCTGCCGGCGACATCCTGCCCGACCGGGGCGACCCCGAGGCGCTGCGCGTCCTGGTCACCGCCCTCGCCGAAGGCGCCGCCGACCCCGCCCACCCCCTGTGCGCCGCGCACCTGCACGCCCCGCCGCTGGCCGTCGCGGCCGCCGCCGACCTCGCCGCGAGCGTCCTCAACCCCTCCCTCGACTCCTGGGACCAGGCCCCCGCCGCCTCCGCCCTGGAAGCCCTCGTCACCCGCGCCCTCGCCCGCGAGACCGGCGCCGTCGACGCCCTCGTCACCACCGGCGGCACCGAGTCCAACCAACTCGCCGTCCTGCTCGCCCGGGAGAAGCACGGCGCGAGCCTGCGGCTGGTCCACGGGGAGAACGCCCACCACTCCCTGCCCCGTGCCGCCTGGCTTCTCGGGCTGCCCGAACCCGTCGTCGTGCCCGCCCCCGCCGGCACCCTCGACCCCGCCGCCCTCGACGAGGCGCTCACCCAGGTCCCCGGCCCCCACCTCGTCGCCGCCACCGCCGGCACCACCGACGCCGGGCTCATCGACCCGCTCCCCGAGATCGCCGGCCGCTGCAGCGCCCACGCCGCCCGCCTCCACGTCGACGCCGCCTACGGCGCGGGCCTCCTCTTCAGCGACCGGCACCGTCCGCGGCTGGCGGGGCTGGAGGGCGCCGACACCGTCGCCCTGGACCTGCACAAGCTCGGCTGGCAGCCGATCCCCGCCGGCCTCCTCACCGTCAGCGACACCGACGACCTCGCCGCCCTCCACCACCGCGCCGACTACCTCAACGCCGACGACGACACCGACGCGGGACTGCCCGACCTCCTCCACCGCTCCCCGCGCACCAGCCGCCGCCCCGACGTCCTCAAAGCCGCCGTCACCCTCAAGACCCTGGGCCGCGGCGGACTGGGCGCGCTCGTCGACGCGGTCTGCTCCCTCGCCCACGCGTTCGCCGGCCTGGTCGACGCACACCCCGGGTTCGAGCTGCACGCCCCGCCCGCCATCAGCACGGTCCTGTTCCGGCCCGCCGGTGCCACCGACGACGCCGTCGCCGCCGTACGCCGCGCGCTGCTCGGCACCGGCCGCGCCGTCCTCGGCCGTGCCCGCGCCGACGGCCGGCTCTGGCTCAAGGCGACCCTCCTGAACCCCCGCACCGGGCCGGACGACCTCGCCGCCCTCCTGACCCTCGTGGAAGGACACACCCCCCGATGAACGCCACCCCGCACACGCCCCGCGACCTCGTCGGCATCGGCATCGGCCCCTTCAACCTCTCCCTCGCGGCCCTCGCCGACCCCCTCACCGGCCTCGACACCGTCTTCTACGAACAGCGCCCCGACTTCCGCTGGCACCCCGGCCTGCTCATCGACGGCGCCCGCGTCCAGGTGCCCTTCCTCGCCGACCTCGTCACCCTCGTCGACCCGGCCAGCCCCTGGTCCTTCCTCAGCCACCTCAGGGCCAGAGAACGCCTCTTCCCCTTCTACTTCGCCGAACGCTTCCACATCGAGCGCGCCGAGTACGACGCCTACTGCCGCTGGGTCGCGGAGAACCTGCCCGCCCTGCGCTTCCACCACCAGGTCGACGCGGTGCGCTGGAACCCCGAACGCGGCCTCTTCGAGGTCGACTACACCCAGCTCGACGCCGACGGGGAGGCCGAGGCCCTCGGCCGCACCCACACCCGCAACGTCGTCCTCGGCGTCGGCACCGAGCCCCATGTCCCCGACCCGTTCAGACCGCTCGCCGAGGACCCCGCCGTCCCCGTCGTCCACGCCGCCGACTACCTCGGCCACCGCGACACGCTCCTGGCCGCCGGGCACGTCACCGTCATCGGCACCGGCCAGTCCGGCGCCGAGATCTTCCTCGACCTGCTCCGCCGGCGCCCCGCCGGCCGCGAACGGCTGCACTGGATCGGCCGCACCGGGGCCCTCGCCCCCATGGAGTACTCCAAGCTCGGCCTGGAGCACTTCACCCCCGACTACACCCGCTACTTCCACGGCCTGGCCGAACCGGTGCGCGACCGCCTCGTCGCCGCCCAGTGGCAGCTCCACAAGGGCATCGACGCCGACACCACCGCCGCCATCCACGACGAGCTGTACCGCCGCACCCTCGACGGCGGCTGGCCCGACACCACCGTCACCCCCGGCGTCCACGTGCGCACCGCCGGCCGTATCGGCGCCACCCGGGTCGAGCTGCACCTCGAACACGAACAGCAGAAGACCCGCTCCCGCCTCACCACCGACGCCGTCGTCCTCGCCACCGGCCAGCGCGAACGCCCCCTCGGCCGCCTCCTCGCCGGTCTCGACCCCTACATGCGGCGCGACGGCCGGGAACGCCCCCGCATCGACGACCGCCACCGTCTCGTCCTCGACCCCTGCGTCACCGGCAACGTCTACGTGCAGAACGCCGAGACGCACACCCACGGCGTGGGCACCCCCGACCTCGGCCTCGCCGCCTGGCGCAGCGCGACCATCCTCAACGACCTCACCGGGCAGGAGCCGTACCCGCTGCCCGGGCGCACCGCCTTCACCACCTTCGGCCTGGAAAGCGGGCGGCCCCAGGTCCCGTCCGCACACCACCACCGGGAACTCACCCCGCTGGCGGACGGGATCTGAGGCCGCCACGCCCGCCGCACACGCCGTGGACGCCCGCGGACGCGGATCAGAACACGGGCACGCCGTCGCGCGTCAGCGACCAGTCCACGGACGCGAAGTCCTTCGGGTCCAGCACGCCCTTGGCCGTCGCCCACTCCGCGATCCGGGTGCGGATCTCCGTCGACTCCGACCACAGCTCCTTCGCCGAGGCCACGTGCGGGAAGGCGCCGCCGCCGTTGGCCCGGTAGTTGTTCACCGCCAGCACGAACTGCTGCGCGTCGTCCAGCGGAGCACCGCCGTACGTGAGGTTCCTGATCCGCGACCCGGCGGCCTGCGCGATGTCGATCTCGTAGGCGAGCCCCGACACGTAGTCGTAGTTGTAGTCCGGGCGGCCGTTCGCGTTGGTCAGCTTGTCCACGTCCACCGGCGCGCCGGCGGCCGTCCGCACGTAGTACTCCGCCGAGTACTCCAGGTACGCCCGCACCTGGGCACCCGTCAGCAGCTTCGCCACCAGCGTGTTGTCGTAGACGTACAGGCTCGACAGGTCCCGGATCGTCACGTCGCCCGCCGGGATCTGGGAGGTCCGGGAGAACGGCGAGGCCTGCGCCAGGACCGGCAGCCCGGCGTACTCCGTGCCCGCCAGCGCCTCCTTGACCACGTCCTCCTGCACCTTGGTGATCAGGTCGATGATCGGGGCGTCCTTGTACCGCGCCTCGACCGTCGTCAGCGTCTCGGTGGCCGTGCCGACGACCTGGTTGACGTACGCCACGACCTTCGCGTGCTCGTCCGCCAGCAGCTTCGTGATCTCCGGGTCGTCGGCGACCGTGCTGGAGTCGCGCAGCGACGCCCTGACCGACTCCACGTGCCAGCGGCCCCGCTCGAAGACCAGCTCGAAGTCGAACACGCTGAGCCGCTCGGCGAAGCACAGCGGCTCCGACAGGACGACGGTCTTCCCGGTCTTCTCGTTGACGACCTTCAGCTCCGCGATCTCCTCGTGCGCGTGTCCGACGAGGATCGCGTCGATGCCCGGCACCTGCCGCGCCACGTTGGCCGCCGCGTTCTCGACGTAGGGCACCTGGTCACCGTAGGAGGACGTGCCCGACGAGCCCGAGTGCGCCGAGACGACCACCACGTCCGCGCCCATGGAACGCAGCTTCGGCACCCACTTGGCCGCCTGCTCCTCGAGCCCCGGGAAGGCCAGCTTCCCCTGCACGTACGCCTTGTCCCAGATCGCGATGCCCGGGTTGGTCAGCCCCAGCACGGCCACCTTCACCGGCCGCGCGCCCTTCACGTGGAACGTCTTCATGAAGTGGGGCGGGAAGGCGGGCTTCAGGGTCTTCGCGTCGACCGCGTTCGCACCGAGCAGCGGGAAGTCGCACTGCTTCTCGAACGTGCGCAGCGTCTCGATGCCGTAGTTGAACTCGTGGTTGCCGAGCGCCACGGCGTCGTAGCCGATGGCGTTCATCGCCTGCGCCATCGGGTGCACCGGCCCGCCCTCGGCGGTGATCGGGTCGACCTTGGCGTAGTAGTACGTCAGCGGGGTGCCCTGGATGGTGTCGCCCGCGTCCACCAGCAGGGTGTTGTGGCGGCCCTTCTCCTCGCGCACCTGGTTCACCAGGGTGGAGATCCGGCCGAGGCCCTGGGCGTTGCCCGCCGCGTCCGTGTACTCGGCGTCCTTGAAGTAGTCCCAGTTGAAGACGTGCCCGTGCAGGTCGGTGGTGCCGAGCACGGTCAGCGCGTACCGCTTCTGCTTCCCGCCCGGGTGCCCCTGGGCCGCGGGGGCCGCCGCCTCGGCCGCCGGAGCCGCGGCGGCGCCGGCCAGCGCGACCCCCGCTCCCGTCACGGCGGACCTGCTCAGGAAGGTGCGGCGGTTCAACGGCATGACTGACTCTCCTCGGTGACCCGTGCAGACAGTGGCAACGCGCGTAGATTCTGTCCTGAACATGCCGCGTGTCAAGAGGCGACGGCCGACGCACGGGTCCCCCGGACGGCCCACACGGGCTCGCCGCATGCTCATCGGAGCGGCCGGGTGCACACTTCAACACTTGTCAATACCCCTTTACTCAAAGGTCGTTGAGTGGTCACGCGTGGCCAGTTCGCTACCCGGCAGTAAGTCATAGGCTCGGTCCATGCGCCGAGCAAAGATCGTCTGCACCCTTGGTCCCGCCACCGATTCGTACGACCAGATCAAGGACCTGGTCGACGCCGGCATGGACATCGCCCGCTTCAATTTCAGCCACGGCTCCCATGCCGAGCACGAGGAGCGCTACCGCCGGGTCCGCAAGGCGTCCGACGAGACCGGACGCAGCGTCGGCACCCTCGCCGACCTTCAGGGTCCGAAGATCCGCCTCGGCCATTTCGGTGAGGGACCCGTACTCCTCGAACGCGGCGACAGCTTCACCATCACCGTCGAGGAGGGCGTCGAGGGCGACCGCCACGTCTGCGGCACCACCTACGCGGGGCTGGCCGAGGACGTCACCCCGGGCGAACGCGTCCTCGTCGACGACGGCAAGGTCTGCCTGGAGGTGACCGGCGTCGACGGACCCCGGGTGCGCACCAGGGTGATCGAGGGCGGCATGGTCTCCGACCACAAGGGTCTGAACCTCCCCGGCGTCGCGGTGTCCGTGCCCGCCCTGTCGAAGAAGGACGAGGACGACCTGCGCTGGGCGCTTCGCAACGGCTTCGATGTCGTCGCCCTCTCCTTCGTCCGCAGCGGGCGCGACGTCCTCGACGTCCACCGCATCATGGACGAGGAGGGCCGCCGGCTGCCGGTCATCGCCAAGGTCGAGAAGCCCCAGGCGGTGGAGAACATCGAGGACATCGTCGCCGCCTTCGACGGCATCATGGTCGCCCGGGGCGACCTCGGCGTCGAGATGCCCCTGGAGCAGGTGCCGATCGTCCAGAAGCGCGCCATCAAGCTCGCCCGGCGCAACGCCAAGCCGGTCATCGTCGCCACCCAGATGCTCGACTCGATGATCGACAACGCCCGCCCCACCCGCGCGGAGGCCTCCGACGTCGCCAACGCGGTCATCGACGGCACGGACGCCGTGATGCTCTCCGGCGAGACCAGCGTCGGCAAGCACGCGACCGACACCGTGCGCACCATGGCCCGGATCGTCGAAGCGGCCGAGGAGGACGTCCTCGCCAAGGGGCTGCCCCCGCTGACCGCACGCAACAAGCCCCGCACCCAGGGCGGTGCCGTCGCCCGTGCCGCCGCCGAGATCGGCGACTTCCTCGGTGCGAAGTTCCTGGTCGCCTTCACCCAGTCCGGCGACACCGTGCGCCGTCTGTCCCGCTACCGCTCGCCCATTCCGCTGCTCGCCTTCACGCCGGAACCGGCGACCCGCTCGCAACTCAGCCTGACCTGGGGAGTGGAGACCTTCCTCGGCCCGCACGCGGACTCCACGGACGCGATGGTGGATCAGGTGGACGAGCTGCTCACGCGGTACGGCCGCTGCGAGAAGGGCGACGTCGTGGTGATCACGGCAGGCTCCCCGCCGGGGGTGTCCGGCACGACCAATCTGGTGCGGGTCCACCACATCGGGGAGGACGACGGCTGAACGGGTGTCACCGTTCTGCGCGCTGGGGGCCTTCGAAACGAAGGCGAAAGTGCCCCGGGTGGGACTCGAACCCACACTGAATGCCTTTTGAGGGCATCGTCTCTGCCGATTGGACTACCGGAGCCTCTTCGAACCGAAGGTCAGTGTAGCCCCTCGGTGACTCAAACATACAGGAGCTAGGTAGGCTCTTGTCAGCAGTACCCCTGCCCCGAACGAGGAGCCCACGTGACCGCCCCCGAGTCGCCCCAGCCCGCCGACGTGACCGACGACGACCAGTCGCACGTTCCTCCGCTGACGACCCGAGTCGTCATCGCCGAGGACGAGGCGCTCATCCGGCTGGATCTCAAAGAGATGCTGGAGGAGGAGGGGTACTCCGTCGTCGGTGAGGCCGGTGACGGGGAGCAGGCGGTCGAGCTGGCCCGGGAGCACAAGCCCGACCTCGTGATCCTGGACGTGAAGATGCCCAAGCTGGACGGCATCTCCGCGGCCGAGAAGATCGCCGAGGAGAGCATCGCGCCGGTGCTGATGCTGACCGCCTTCTCGCAGCGCGACCTGGTGGAGCGGGCCCGGGACGCCGGGGCCATGGCGTACCTCGTGAAGCCGTTCAGCAAGAGCGACGTCGTGCCGGCGATCGAGATGGCCGTGTCGCGGTTCACGGAGCTGAAGGCGCTGGAGAAGGAGGTCGCCGACCTCAGCCAGCGGCTGGAGACCCGCAAGCTGGTGGACCGCGCCAAGTCCGTGCTGCAGACGGAGTACGGGCTGACCGAGCCGGCCGCCTTCCGGTGGATCCAGAAGACCTCGATGGACCGTCGGATGTCGATGCAGCAGGTGGCCGAGGCGGTCATCCAGGACGCCGAGGAGAAGAAGGCGGCCAAGGGCTGATCCAGGACTGAACCAGGGCAGGTCCCCGGTCCGTCCCCGGGCGTACGAGTGAGGCCCGCGTCCCCGGTCCGGGGGCGCGGGCCTCAGCCGTGTGCACGGTCCGCCGGTCGCGTCAGTCCTCGCCGAGGTAGGCCTTGCGGACCGACTCGTCGTGGAGCAGGTCCCGGCCGCTGCCGGACAGGACGATGTTGCCGACCTCCATGACGTGCCCGTGGTCGGCCAGGGAGAGGGCGGCCTGGGCGTTCTGCTCGACGAGCAGGATGGTGGTGCCCTGCGACTTCAGCTCCGCGATGGTCGCCATGATTTTCTGCATCATGATCGGCGAGAGGCCCATGGAGGGCTCGTCCAGCATGAGCAGCTTGGGCTGGGACATCAGTGCGCGGCCCATGGCGAGCATCTGCTGCTCACCGCCCGAGAGGGTGCCCGCGGCCTGCTTGCGGCGCTCCCCGAGGATCGGGAAGAGGTCGTAGGCGCGCTGGATGTCCCTCTCGATGCCCGCCCGGTCGCTGCGCAGGAAGGCACCGAGGCGGAGGTTGTCCTCGATGGTCATGCGGGGGAAGATGTGCCGGCCCTCGGGCGAGTGGGCCAGCCCCAGGGAGACGATCTTGTGGGCGGGGATCTTCTTCAGCGACTTGCCGTTGAACCTGATCTGGCCGCCGACGGGCTTGAGGAGCCCGGAGAGCGTACGCAGCGTGGTGGTCTTGCCGGCGCCGTTGGTGCCGATGAGGGTGACCACCTCGCCGGCCTCGACCTTGAACGAGATGCCCTTGACGGCCTGGATCTTCCCGTAGGCGACTTTGAGGTCCTCGACTTCGAGGAGTGCGGTCATCGGTCGTTCTCCTTGCCGGGCGCGGCGTCCGTGGTGGCCTCGGCGGCGGCTTCGGCGGCCTCGACTTCGGCGGCCTCGGCGGCGCCGGGGTCGTTCTCCAGGGGTTCACCGATGTAGGCGGCGATGACGCGCTCGTCGCCCTGGACGGTGGCGGCGTCGCCCTCGACGAGCTTCTGGCCCTGGACGAGGACGGCTACGCGGTCGCAGAGGTTGAAGATGAACCGCATGTCGTGCTCGATGACGAGGACGGCGGTCCCGCGGTCGCGGATGGCGAAGATGAGTTCCTCGGCCGCCCGGGTCTCCTGGGGGTTCATACCGGCGGTGGGCTCGTCGAGGAGCAGCAGTCCGGGTTCGCTGGCGAGGGCGCGGGCGATCTCGAGCTTGCGCTGCTCGCCGTAGGGCAGGTTGCGCGCGAGGTGGTCGGCCTTGGCCCCGAGGCCGACGAACTCCAGCAGTTCCGTGGCGCGTTCGCGGGACGCCGCCTCGGCCTTGTGGAAGCCGGGGCCGCGCAGGACGGCCGACCAGAAGCCCTCCTTGGTGCGGGTGTGACGGCCGACGAGGACGTTCTCCAGAACGGTCATGTTGCCGAAGAGCCGGATGTTCTGGAACGTCCGGGCGATGCCGGCCGCGGTGACCTTGAAGGACTTGGGCGGCAGGACCTGGCCCTTGTAGCGGACCTCGCCCTCGGTCGGGATGTAGAGACCGGTGAGGCAGTTGAAGAAGGTCGTCTTGCCGGCGCCGTTGGGGCCGATGAGCCCGACGATCTCGCCGCTGCTGACGGTGAGGTCGACGTCGCGGACGGCGGTGAGACCGCCGAAGCGCATGGTGACGCCGCGTGCGTCGAGGACGGTGGTGCCGGGGGCGGAGGCGCCCGGGGAGGTGTCCTTGGTGGTGGTGTCGGTGGTCATGGTGGTCAGGCCCCTGTCTTGCTCAGGACTGTGGGCGCGTCGGCCTCTTCGTGGAACTCCAGCTTGCGGCGCCGGTTGGGGATGAGTCCCTCGGGCCGGAAGCGCATCAGCAGGACCAGCGCGAGACCGAAGGCGAGGAGCTGGTAGTCGCCGAGGAACTGGAGCTTGTTGGGGATCAGGAAGAGCAGCGCGGCACCGATGAGGGGTCCGGCGATGGTGCCCATGCCGCCGAGGACGACCGCGGCGAGCAGGAAGGCGGAGTTGGGCGGGGTGGTGCCGGCGAACAGGTACTGCTCGGGGGTCACGGTGTAGGTGACGTGCGCCTGGACGGTCCCCGCGAGACCGGCGAGGGTGGCGCCGACGGCGAAGGCGATGAGCTTGACGCGGAAGCCGTTGATGCCCATGGCGAGCGCCGCGGTCTCGTCCTCGCGGATGGCGACCCAGGCACGGCCGATGCGGGAGTCGCCGCTGCGCCGGAAGACGAGGACGACCACGGCCGTGATGACGAGCATCAGGAAGAAGTAGTTCGCGAACCGGCCGATGGTGAACCCGGCGATGTCGTGCTGGATGCCGAGGTCGAAGCCGAGGATGTTCAGGTCCGGGATGGACGCGATGCCGTTGGAGCCGTTGGTGATGTCCGGACCCGAGGTGCCGTCCGTGTTGTTGACCGCGATGCGGAAGATCTCACCGAAGCCGAGGGTGACGATGGCGAGGTAGTCGCCGCGCAGCCGCAGGGTCGGGGCGCCGATGAGCACACCGAAGATCAGGGAGGCCACGGCCCCGACGAGCACGGCGGCCCAGAACGGGAAGTGGACGCCGAGCGGCGAGCTGGGCGAGCCGGAGACGAGGGCGGCCGCGTAGGCGCCGACGCCGAGGAAGGCGACGTAGCCGAGGTCGAGCAGGCCGGCGAGGCCGACGACGATGTTCAGACCGAGGGCGACCGTGGCGAAGATGAGGATGTAGACGCCGAGGGTGGCGTACTGGTCGTCGGTCTGCGTGAAGGGGAAGCAGGCCGCCGCGACGAAGGCACCGCAGACGGTGATGTTCTGGTGCCGCGCGGTGATCTGCGAGGCGTGGGCGATCAGGCCGGAGCGGTTGAGGGCGCTGAACCCGAAGCCGGCGGTGATCAGGAACCCGACGAAGAGCTCGTCGTACTCGGTGCCGATGCCGTAGGTGAAGACCACCAGGGCGAGCGCCAGGACCGCGACGATGATCAGGATCTCGACGTAGGACGGCAGGGCGCGCACGGGGCCGGGGCTGTGCGAGGTGAAGGCCGCCCGCACGGTGGCCCAGCGGTGGCCGCTCTCGTGCTTGAACCGCTCCCAGCCGGTGTCGTCCGGGTCGAACGGGTCGGGTTCCGGCCGCTCGAAGGGAAGCGCGAGGGCGCCGACGAGGGCGATCAGCGTGGCCGCCGCGACGACGTAGCCGCCGGGCTCCAGGTTGACCAGGCCGCCCAGGTCGAAGCTGATGGCGAGGACGGTGTACCAGGCGGTGGCGAAGGTGCCGAGCGTGGCGTACTTGAGGGCGGCGTCGCCGCCGGCCGGGGTGAGCCAGCCCAGTCCCCTGACGCCGTAGGACGAGAGTCCGAGCAGGGTGGCGAGCGCGCCGCCCACGAGGACGAGGACCTGGAGTCCGCCGGGGTAGCCGTAGACGGTGAGGTCGCCGGGGAACTCGGCGGTCCAGGTCCACGCGAGGAACGTGGAGACGACGGCGAGGGCGCTGCCGCCGGTGGCGAGGGCGCGGCCGAGGTGCGCGGGTATGCCGATGAGGCCGGTGGGCGTGTCCGTGGCGGGGGCGGCCGGGGCGGTGGAAGGGGGAGTCTGTGTGGTCATCGGTGTCACGCCCTGTCCGCAACGCGTTCGCCGAGCAGGCCCTGTGGCCTGAACAACAGCACGAGGATGAGGAGGATGAAGGCCCAGACCTCGGCCCAGGACTGGCTGCCGAACTTGTCCAGGCCGGGGATGTCGGCGATGTAGGCGGTGGCCAGCGTCTCGACCACGCCGAGGACCACCCCGCCGATCATGGCGCCGTAGATGTTGCCGATGCCGCCGAGGACCGCCGCGGTGAAGGCCTTGAGGCCGAGGATGAAGCCCATCTTGAAGTCGATCTGGCCGTACTTGAGGCCGCTGGCGACACCTCCGACGGCGGCGAAGACGGCACCGAGGGCGAAGGCGACCACGATGATGCGGTCGGTGTTGACGCCCATCAGCTTCGCGGTGTCGGGGTCCTGCGCGGTGGCCTGCATGCCGCGTCCGGTGCGGGTGCGCATCACGAAGTAGGCGAGGAAGGCCATGCTGAGGGGCGCGGCGATCAGCAGGAAGATGTCGCCGGTCTGCAGCGTGGCGCTGCCGATGCTGAAGGGGCCGCCCTCGATCTGCGGGAAGGGCAGCTTGGACTTCGCCTCGGGGTAGAAGGCCCAGACGGCCTGCTGGAGCGCCAGGGAGAGACCGATGGCGGTGATGAGCGGGGCCAGGCGGGGCGCGCCGCGCAGCGGGCGGTAGGCGAACCGTTCCGCTCCGATGGCGACCAGGACCGAGACGATCACGGCGCCGAGCAGCATCAGGGGCAGCGCCACCCAGATGGAGGTGCCGTCGGGCAAGACGTACAGATGTACGGTGAGGGCGCCGAAGGCGCCGACCATGAAGATCTCGCCGTGGGCGAAGTTGATGAGCTGGACAATGCCGTAGACCATTGTGTAGCCGATGGCGACCAGGCCGTACATGGATCCCAGTAGCAGGCCGTTGACCAGCTGCTGCGGCAGTTCGTTCACCGCATGTCCTCCGAGACTTTCGCAATGTTCGACGGATGGGGCCGGATGCGAGTCCGCGCGGGGCGCCAGTGGAACAGCGCCCCGCGCGGCTCTTGGGAGTGGTGCGGGCGGTGATCAGCCGGTGAAGGTGCCGGACTTCACGGTGCCCCACGCCCCGTCCTTGACGGAGTACACGGTGAGCTGCTTGTTGGTGGCGTCACCGAATTCGTCGAAGGAGACCTTGCCGGTCACTCCGTCGAAGGAGACGTTCTGCATCGCGTCGACGACCTTGGCGCGGGCGTCGTCGGGAAGCTTGCCGTCGTTGTCCTCGACGACCTTCTTGACGGCCTCGATGATCGCCCACGCCGAGTCGTAGGAGTAGCCGCCGTAGGCCTCGTAGGCCTCCTTGTAGCCGGCGTTCTTGTAGTTGGCGACGAACTCCTTGGCGGAGGGGAGCTCCTCGACGGGCGCGCCGACCGAGGTGGCGAGGTCGCCGGTGCCCGCGGCACCCGACAGCTTGATGAAGTCGGCACTGTAGATGCCGTCGCCGCCGACCAGCGGGATCTTGGCGCCGGCTTCCTTGATCTGCTTGCTCAGCGGGCCGGCCTGCGGGTACTCGCCGCCGTAGTAGACGACGTCGGCGCCCGCGTTCTTGACCTTGGTGGCGACCGCGCTGAAGTCCTTGCTCTCGGGGTTGATGTGCTCGGTGCCGACGACCTTGCCGCCGAGCTTCTTGAACTCCTCGGTGAAGGTGGCGGCCAGGCCGGCGCCGTAGGTCTTCTTGTCGTCGATGACGAAGACCTTCTTCTTCTTGGCGTCGTTGTAGACGTACTGCGCGGCGAACGGGCCCTGGATGGCGTCCGTGGTCGCGGTGCGGAAGTACGACTTGTACGGCCGGACCTTCTTGGTCTGCCAGTCCACGCCCTGGCTGAGGGCCGGGTTGGTGTTGGCGGGCGAGACCTCGACCAGCTTGGCGGTGTCGAAGACCTTCTGCATGGACTCGCCGACGGAGGAGTTCAGCGGGCCGACGACACCGAGCACGTCCTTGTTGGCGACGAGCTTGGTGGCGTTCTGCTGGCCGACGGAGGCCTGGCCCTGGTCGTCGAGGGCTTCGACCTTGAAGGTGATGCCCTCGACGTGCTTCTCCTTGTTGGCGGTCTTCGCCGCCAGGTCCACCGAGTTCTTGATGCCGAGGCCGAGCGCGGACAGGTCGCCGGTCAGCGGGGCGTCGACGCCGATGACGACGGTGGTGCCACCGCCGCCGTTGCCGGAGTCGGAGCCGCCGTCGTCGTCGCGCGAGCCGCAGGCGGTGAGGGTGAGCGCTCCCGCCGCCAGAGCGGCGGTGATGGCGATGAGCGAACGTTGACGCACGATCAGTCCTTTCCCTGGCACGGCCGCTTCCCCGTGGAGGCGGTCGAGTCGAGCGCGAGGCCGAAATGACAATCCGACGGCGCGGTGACTGGCCGTGACTCTAAGCGTGTGCAGGGAAGGTGGAGGAGGGTCTGACTCAGGCTGTGACTCTCTTGTTATGACACTTGGTATTGCAGAGCGGTACTGGCGGGGAAGAAGGGCTGAATTCAGGCCGATTCGCCCTGTCCGTATGCTGAGAACTCGCAGGACCGACCGGGCGTGTTCAGGCGTCTGGGGCGTTTTGGTGATTACCTGGAATCCCTGCCGCAGGCGGCTTCGAGGGCCTTGGAGAGGTCGCGCGCATAGCGCGTGCCCAGGATGAAACTGTGGGCCTCTATTGCGCGCGCATTACGCAGTGTTACATCCAGGAAAGGGAGTCCGGGATTCCGGGGCGCTTTCTCACATTCCGTCACCCGGAGGGTCACGATGATCTTGCGGGCGGAATGCGAATTTGTCTGGAAAGGTGCCGCGGGGGAGGTGGTCACCGACAGGCCGTCGTAGGGCTGGGTCAGCCGGGTCACGGTGACGGGCGGTCCCGAGCGCACGCTCAGCAGCACCACGAAGGTGAAGGCGCCGGCCGCGGGCTCCGGGGAGCCGGTCGCGGGGGCCCCGTAGACGAGGTCGATCGCCTGGGACGGGTAGGGCGGCGGGGGAGGGGGGCTCGGCTGCGGCCGGCTCGCGTACAGGTATCCCCCGCCCGCCAGGGCGAGGAGGGCGGCGCCGCAGACGAGGACGGCCCTGCGGTGGCGTGCGAAGGCCCGGGCGAGGCGGCCGCGCGGCCGGGGCGGCGGTGCCTCCCGGACGCGGGTGTCCTCGCCCGGCTCGACGGGGCCGATGCCGCTCACGACTGCCGCGGGTTGTGGCCGGAAGCGCCGTCGCGCCGGCCTTCGGCGCCCGACCGCCACGCCTGGGCGCCCGTCAACTGCACGGCCGCGCAGGCGCCTTGGCCTCGCCCTGCGGCCCGTGCCGCGTCCACGGCCTCCCGCAGGACGCCGTACTGCCGGTTCGAGGGTCCCATCGACTGATGGTCGCCGCAGGGCGCGCCGCCGTCCAGCGTCCTGCACGCGCGATGCCGGGCGCCCGGCGTGGGGCGCCCGGCGCGGGGCGCTCAGCCCGCCGCGGGCGCCGGGGCCGCGTCGCCGGGGTTCACGTCCCGCAGCAGGCAGGTCAGCCGGGCCGTGCACACCCGGCGGTCCTGCTCGTCGCTGATCACGACCTCGTACGTCGCCGTGGAGCGGCCCCGGTGCACCGGCGTGGCCACCCCGGTGACCAGGCCGGAGCGGACGCCGCGGTGGTGGGTGCAGTTCAGGTCGACGCCAACGGCGATCTTCGAGGCGCCGCCGTGCAGCATCGAGCCGACCGACCCGAGCGTCTCGGCCAGCACGGCCGAGGCGCCGCCGTGCAGGAGCCCGTACGGCTGGGTGTTGCCCTCCACCGGCATGGTGCCGACGACCCGGTCCGCCGACGCCTCGACGATCTGGACGCCCATGCGGGTGCCCAGATGACCGGCGGAGAACAGCGCGGGCAGGTCGACGCCGAGCGCGGCGTACTCGTCGATGACCTCCTGCGGGAACTGCACCTGCTGCTGCTCGCCCATGGGCCGGCTCCGTTTCCTCGATCCGTCGGTGGGCCCGCCGGCCGGCCGCCACGGCCGGCGTGACCGGCCGGCCACGTCGCTGAGCAAACGCTCAGTCGGTCGCCGATTGTTCCAGACGGACGACCACGGACTTGCTGGCCGGGGTGTTGCTGGTGTCCGCGGTGGCGTCCAGCGGCACCAGGACGTTGGTCTCCGGGTAGTACGCCGCCGCGCAGCCCCGGGCCGTCGGGTAGTGCACGACGCGGAAACCGGGCGCCCGCCGCTCCACCCCGTCCCGCCACTCGCTCACCAGGTCGACGTACGCGCCGTCCGCGACGTCCAGCTTCCGGGCGTCCTCGGGGTTGACCAGGACGACCCGGCGGCCGTTCCTGATGCCCCGGTAACGGTCGTCCAGGCCGTAGATCGTGGTGTTGTACTGGTCGTGCGAGCGCAGCGTCTGCAGCAGCAGCCGGCCCTCGGGCAGCTCGGGGAACTCGACCGGCGCGGCGGTGAAGTTGGCCTTGCCGGTGGCCGTCGGGAAGCGGCGCTCGTCGCGCGGGGCGTGCGGGAGGGCGAAGCCGCCGGGACGCGCCACGCGCGCGTTGAAGTCCTCGAAGCCCGGCACGACCCGCCCGATGCGGTCCCGGATCGTCGCGTAGTCCTTCTCGAACTCCTCCCACGGCGTGCGGCTGTCCTCGCCCAGCACCCGGCGCGCCAGCCGGCACACGATCGCCGGCTCGGACAGCAGGTGACGGCTCGCGGGCTCCAGCCTGCCGCGGGAGGCGTGCACCATGCCCATGGAGTCCTCCACGGTCACGAACTGCTCGCCGCCGCCCTGCAGATCGCGCTCGGTGCGGCCCAGCGTCGGCAGGATCAGCGCCCGCGCGCCCGTGACCGCGTGCGAGCGGTTCAGCTTCGTCGACACGTGCACGGTGAGCCGCGCGCGGCGCATGGCCGCCTCGGTGACCTCCGTGTCGGGCGAGGCGGAGACGAAGTTCCCGCCCATGGCGAAGAAGACCTTCGCCTCGCCGTCGCGCAGCGCGCGGATGGCCCGGACGACGTCGTAGCCGTGCTCGCGCGGCGGGGCGAAGCCGAACTCCTTCTCCAGGGCGTCCAGGAACGCGGGCGCGGGCCGCTCGAAGATGCCCATCGTGCGGTCGCCCTGCACGTTGGAGTGGCCGCGCACGGGGCACACGCCCGCACCGGGGCGCCCGATGTTGCCGCGCAGCAGAAGGAAGTTGACCACTTCGCGGATGGTCGGCACCGAGTGCTTGTGCTGGGTCAGGCCCATCGCCCAGCACACGATGGTGCGCTTCGAGGCGAGCACCATGCGCAGCGCCTCCTCGATCTCCGCGCGCGACAGACCGGTCGCCGCGAGCGTCCGGTCCCAGTCGGCGGCGCGGGCCGCCGCGGCGAACTCCTCGTAGCCGTGCGTGTGTTCCTCGACGAACGCCTCGTCGACCGCGCCCTCGGTCTCCAGGATCAGCTTGTTGAGGAGCCGGAACAGGGCCTGGTCGCCGCCGAGGCGGATCTGCAGGAACAGGTCGGTGAGCGAGGCGCCGGCGGTGAGCCCCTTGGGCGTCTGCGGGTTCTTGAAGCGCTCGAGACCGGCCTCGGGCAGCGGATTGACGCTGATGATCCGCGCGCCGTTCGCCTTGGCCTTCTCCAGGGCGGAGAGCATCCGCGGGTGGTTGGTGCCCGGGTTCTGGCCGGCCACGATGATCAGGTCGGACTCGTACAGGTCCTCCAGCAGGACGCTGCCCTTGCCGACGCCGATGGTCTCGGACAGGGCCGAGCCGGACGACTCGTGGCACATGTTGGAGCAGTCCGGCAGGTTGTTGGTGCCCAGCTCGCGGGCGAAGAGCTGGTAGAGGAACGCCGCCTCGTTGCTGGTGCGCCCCGAGGTGTAGAAGACGGCCTCGTCGGGCGAGTCCAGCGCGGCGATCTCCTCCGCGACGATGTCGAAGGCACGCTCCCAGGTGACCGGCTCGTAGTGCTCGCCGCCCTCGGGCAGGTACACCGGGTGCGTCAGCCGGCCCTGCTGGCCCAGCCAGTAGCCGCTGCGGGTCGCGAGGTCGGCCACGGGGTGCGCGGCGAAGAACTCCGGGGTGACCCGGCGCAGGGTGGCCTCCTCGGCCACGGCCTTCGCGCCGTTCTCGCAGAACTCCGCCTTGTGCCGGTGGTCGCCCTCCGGCCAGGCGCAGCCCGGGCAGTCGAAGCCGTCCTTCTGGTTGACGCTCAGCAGCGTCAGCGCCGTCCGCCTCACACCCATCTGCCGCTGCGCGATCCGCAGGGTGTGGCCGATGGCGGGGATGCCCGCCGCCGCGTGCTTGGGTTCCGAGACCTGCGGCGCGTCCTGAACCGGATCCCCCTGGGGCGGCTTGCTCGCCATCGCGCGCTCCTTCGCTTACGCGTTGTGAAGTACGTCTCCGATCCTCGCACGCCCCGCCCGCGCCGAGGCCGTCCGGGAGGGGCGGAGGTGGTGAGCAAAGCTTGCGGAACCCGCGGCGGCGCCGTCGGGCGCCCGGCGCGGAACGGCGAGGGCGGGGCCGAGTGTCAGTGGCACGTGGCAGGATCGGTGTCGTGGCGAAGACAGCATCGAAGAAGACCGACAGCACCTCCGGCGGCCGACCGCGGCTGATGCTCATGGACGGGCACTCGCTGGCGTACCGCGCGTTCTTCGCGCTGCCCGCGGAGAACTTCACGACCGCGACGGGCCAGCCGACCAACGCGATCTACGGCTTCGCGTCGATGCTGGCCAACACCCTGCGTGACGAGGCGCCCACGCACTTCGCGGTGGCGTTCGACGTCTCCCGCAAGACCTGGCGCTCCGAGGAGTTCACCGAGTACAAGGCGAACCGCTCCAAGACCCCGGACGAGTTCAAGGGGCAGGTCGAGCTGATCGGCGAGCTGCTCGACTCCATGCACGTTCCCCGCTTCGCCGTCGAGGGCTTCGAGGCGGACGACGTCATCGCCACCCTGGCCACCCAGGCCGAGGCCGAGGGCTTCGACGTCCTGATCGTCACCGGCGACCGGGACTCCTTCCAGCTCGTCAGCGAGCACACCACGGTGCTGTACCCGACCAAGGGCGTCTCCGAGCTGACCCGCTTCACCCCGGAGAAGGTCTTCGAGAAGTACGGACTGACCCCCGCCCAGTACCCGGACTTCGCGGCGCTGCGCGGCGACCCGTCCGACAACCTGCCCGGCATCCCCGGCGTCGGCGAGAAGACGGCCGCCAAGTGGATCAACCAGTTCGGTTCCTTCGCGGAGCTGGTCGAGCGCGTCGACGAGGTCAAGGGCAAGGCCGGGCAGAACCTCCGCGACCACCTGGAGTCCGTCAAGCTCAACCGCCGGCTCACCGAGCTGGAGCGCCGGGTCGAGCTGCCGAGGACCGTCACCGACCTGGAGCGGACCGCGTACGACCGCAAGGGCGTCGCGATGATCCTGGACACCCTGGAGATCCGCAACCCGTCCCTGCGCGAGCGGCTCTACGCCGTCGACCCGGGTGCCGCGGAGGCCGAGGCCGCCCCGGTGGTCGCGGACGGCGTGGAGCTGGACGGCACGGTGCTGGGCACGGGCGAGCTGGCCGGCTGGCTCGCCGAGCACGGGCAGCAGCCGCTCGGCGTGGCCACGGTCGACACCTGGGCGCTGGGCACCGGATCGGTCACCGAGGTCGCGCTGGCGGCGGCCGACGGGAAGGCCGCCTGGTTCGACCCGACGGAGACCGACGAGGCCGACGACACGGCGTTCCGGGCCTGGCTCTCCGACCCGGACCGGCCGAAGGTCCTGCACAACGCCAAGGGGGCGATGCGCGTCTTCGCCGAGCACGGCTGGAGCCTCGCCGGCGTGGGCATGGACACGGCGCTGGCCGCCTACCTGGTCAAGCCGGGCCGCCGCTCCTTCGACCTGGACGCGCTGTCCCTGGAGTACCTGCACCGCGAGCTGGCCCCCGCCGCCGCGGCCGACGGGCAGCTCGCCTTCGGCGCGGACGAGGGCGCCGAGGCCGAGGCGCTGATGGTGCAGGCCCGCGCCATCCTCGACCTCGGCGAGGCCTTCGAGGGCCGCCTCGCGGACGTCGGCGCCGCCGACCTGCTGCGCGACATGGAGCTGCCCACGTCCGCCCTGCTCGCCCGCATGGAGCGGCACGGCATCGCGGCCGACCGGGAGCACCTCCAGGCCATGGAGCAGATGTTCGCGGGCGCCGTCCAGCAGGCGGTGAAGGAGGCCCACGCGGCGGCCGGCCGGGAGTTCAACCTGGGCTCGCCCAAGCAGCTCCAGGAGGTCCTCTTCGGCGAGCTGAACCTGCCCAAGACCAAGAAGACCAAGACCGGCTACACCACCGACGCCGACGCCCTGGCCTGGCTCGCCGCCCAGACGGACAACGAGCTGCCGGTGATCATGCTGCGCCACCGCGAGCAGGCCAAGCTGCGCGTCACGGTGGAGGGCCTGATCAAGACGATCGCCGCGGACGGCCGCATCCACACCACGTTCAACCAGACCGTCGCCGCGACCGGCCGCCTCTCCTCCACGGACCCGAACCTGCAGAACATCCCGGTCCGCACCGACGAGGGCCGCGCCATCCGCCGCGGCTTCGTGGTCGGCGAGGGCTTCGAGTCCCTGATGACGGCCGACTACAGCCAGATCGAACTGCGGGTGATGGCCCACCTCTCCGAGGACGCGGGCCTGATCGAGGCGTTCACCTCCGGCGAGGACCTGCACACCACCGCGGCGGCCCAGGTCTTCTCCGTCGAGCAGTCGGCCGTGGACGCGGAGATGCGCCGCAAGATCAAGGCCATGTCCTACGGCCTGGCGTACGGCCTGTCCGCGTTCGGCCTCTCCCAGCAGCTCAACATCGAGGCGGCCGAGGCCCGCGGCCTGATGGACGCCTACTTCGAGCGCTTCGGCGGTGTACGCGACTACCTGCGCCGCGTCGTCGACGAGGCACGGGCCACCGGCTACACGGCCACCCTCTTCGGCCGCCGCCGCTACCTGCCCGACCTCAACAGCGACAACCGCCAGCGCCGCGAGGCGGCCGAGCGCATGGCCCTGAACGCGCCGATCCAGGGCACGGCGGCCGACATCGTCAAGATCGCCATGCTCAACGTGGACCGGGCGCTGAGCGAGGCCGGCCTCCGGTCCCGCATGCTCCTCCAGGTCCACGACGAAATCGTCCTGGAGATCGCCCCGGGCGAGCGTGCGGCGGCGGAAGAACTGGTCCGCCGCGAAATGGCCGACGCGGTGCGGCTCAGGGTCCCCCTGGGCGTCTCGGTGGGCGCGGGCGACGACTGGGAGTCGGCAGCCCACTAGCCCCGCAGCCGCGGGCCGCCGGGGCGACGGGGGCCCCGCCCGATCGAAGCCGGGAGTGGGGGAGGGCGGGCGCAGGGGTACCCCGCCGCACCGGGCCGCGTGCGCGCCTCGGCCCACCGCTGCGCCGGGACCGGACGACGCCGGGGCGGGGCACTCGCCCCGCCCGCCCACGCCGGACGGCGCCCGGTTCCACCCGCCCGCCCGTCCCCGTCACTCCGGTGGCCCCCGAGGAAACGCCCCGCCCCCGCACGCCCCCCAGGATGCGGGCATGGGTATACGCATGCTCCACCACCGGACGACACCGGCACGGGCACGCACCGACGGACCCGCCCGCGTGCCACACCTCCCGGTCCCGGTCTGCGCACCGGGCGCAAGTACCGGCCGCACCCCCTCCACCCTCACCACGGTCCTGCGCCGCACCGCGAAGGACCTCCGCCGCAGACGTGCCCGCCCTGCCCCCGCGACGACCGCGGCCGGCGCGGCCACCGCCCCGCGGGACGCCCCCGCCCGGCACCGGTGGGCCGACCTGCTCCGCGGCTACCTCGCCCTCGCCCTCACCCTGGTGCCGCGCCCGCGCCCCACCCGTACCGTCACCGTGTTCGTCGCGACCGGCGACGCCCTGGGCGCGCGACGCGGCGGTCCGGCCCCGTACTGAGCACCGTCCGCGGACCATATGGCCAACCGGTGAATATCGGGCACGAACGGGTGCCCGTGCAAAGCAAGTTGTCGTAGGGTCGCCTGCGGCACCGTACGGTCGAACTGACGAACACCGTGCTCGGAGGAGTGCGGTGCAACCGTCGGTGCCCCACGATCGTCACAACAGGACGGACACAGCGGGTACCACGGGCGAGCACGACAGCAGAAGACGGACGGAGCAGGACGCGCGGGCGTCCGGGGGAGGGGTTCACTCTATGGCGGCGCATTTCGACAGGAGGCTCCGCAAGGCGGCGGTCACCACCACCGTCGCGGCGGTCGCGGTCGCGGCCCTGTCCGCGTCCCAGGCCCCCGACGTCACGGCCGACGGCAACGGCAGACAGACCGCCGCCGACAACGTGCCGTCGTCCGACGCGCCCGCCGCCGAGAGTGCCACCGGCAACTCGCCGTACTACACCGACCTGCCGCCGCTCAACAGCCCCAGTCCCGCCCCCACCACGGGCACTCCCACCTCCCCGGGCGCGTCCGAGGCAGGCATTCCCGCGACCGTCCTCGACGCCTACAAGAAGGCCGAGTCGGAGCTGCGCCGTGCCAAGCCCGGCTGCAACCTGCCGTGGCAACTGCTCGCCGCCATCGGCAAGGTGGAGTCCGGTCAGGCCCGCGGCGGCCGCGTCGACGCCAACGGCACCACGATCGGCAGGATCATCGGCCCGCAGCTCGACGGCAACGGCTTCGCGCTCATCAAGGACACCGACAACGGCGTCTACGACGGCAACAGCAGCTACGACAACGCCGTCGGCCCCATGCAGTTCATCCCGTCCACCTGGGCGTGGGCGGGGCGCGACGGCAACGGCGACGGCAAGAAGGACCCCAACAACGTCTACGACGCCGCGCTCGCCGCCGGCCACTACCTGTGCCGCTTCGACTGGGACCTGTCCGACCAGGCCGACCTCAACCGCGCGATCCTCAGCTACAACAACTCGCAGGACTACCTCAACACGGTCCTGTCGTGGCTGGAGCACTACCGCAGGGGCACCCACGAGATCCCGGACGGCACCGGCAGCCTCCCGGTGGGCCGCAGCGACGACCCCTTCACGGGCGTCGGCCCCTCGCCCGGCCGCACGGGAGCGAGCAGCGGGTCCAGGACCCCGGGCACGGCGACGCCCGGCCCGGACCAGTCCCCGGGCAAGCCGTCGGCACCGGGCAAGCCGTCGGCACCGGGCAAGCCGTCGACACCGGGCAACCCCACCAGCCCCGGCAACCCGAGCACCAAGCCGCCGACGGTCCCGGCGCCGCCGACCGGGACGCCGACGCCCACCGACACCGTGCACCACCTGGAGAACGCCGGCACCACGGGCCTCACCGCGACCGCGGGCGACACCTTCGCCCAGAGGATCAGCACCCGCGCCGAGACCGAGGACGGGGAAGCCGTCGGCAAGGTCCGCGTCCGCTTCACCGTCCTGGGCGACACGGACGCCGCCTTCACCGGTGGCGAGAAGGTCGCCGCGGTCACCACCAACGCCTCCGGTGTGGCCGTCGCGCCCGCGCTGGTGGCGGGCGAGCAGACCGGAGCGTTCACCGTCCGCGCCACCGTGATCGGCCGTACGGTCCCCGGCCTCGACTACAGGGCCACCGTCACCGAGCGCGTCGCCGACACCCTCACCCGCACCACCGACACCGAGCTGACGTGCACGCCGGGCGGCGAGTTCGCCGACCCGGTCGAGGTGAAGGCCACGCTCAAGGGCGCCGTCGCGGACAAGGTGGCCGTCACCGCCACCCTCATCACGTCCGACGCCGACCCGGCCGAGAACGACAAGGGCCCCTACTTCAAGGACGCCGACGGCAACCCCGTCCGCACCCTCACCGGCCGCAGGACCGACGCCAAGGGCCTGCTGGAGCTCCCGAAGCTGTACGCCGACGACGCCGAGGGCACGTACGTCCTGCGCCTGACCACGGCGGGCGGCGCCACCCTCGACATCACCCTGAAGGTGGCCGAGGCGGCCGAACCGACGCCGGGCCCCTCCACCGCGCCGTCCGGCAGCCCCTCCGCCGAACCGGAGGCGTGACCGCGGGTCCGCCCGGCGGGGGCCGGGGCGCCCCGGCGGGCCGCGGTCACCCGCCCGGCCGGGCCTTGGTGTGCCGGGTGGGCTCCGCGGTGGCGGGGTCCTCCGGCCACGGGTGCTTCGGGTACCGGCCGCGCAGCTCCGCGCGTACGCCCCGGTACCCGTCCCGCCAGAAGGAGGCCAGGTCGGCGGTGACCGCGGCGGGGCGCCCGGCGGGGGAGAGGAGGTGCACCAGGAGCGGCACCCCCGCGACCTCCGGTGACCGCTGGAGCCCGAACATCTCCTGCAACTTCACCGCGAGGACGGGCTGTTCGGGGTCGTCGTAGTCGACCCGGATCCGGGACCCGCTGGGGACGGTGATCCGCTCCGGGGCCAGCTCGTCGAGCCGCGCCGCCTCCCCGGAGGCCCAGGGCAGCAGCCGCGCCAGTGCCTCCGACGCGTCGATCCGGCCCAGGTCCGCCCGCCGCCGGGCCCGGCTCAACTCCGGCTCCAGCCACGTGTCCACGCGATCGAGGAGCGCCTCGTCGGCGACGTCGGGCCAGGGCTCTCCGAGGTGCCGCCGCAGGAACGCGAGCCGCTTGCGCAGCAGGTCGAAACCGGCCGACCGGCGCAGCAGCCCGAACCCCTCCCGCCGCAACCCCTCCAGCAGCGCGCCCCGTACGAGACCGGGGTCGGCGTCGGCGAGCGGCCGCACCGTCAGCTCCACCGCCCCGAGCCGTTCGACACGCCGGGCCACCACGTCGCCGTCGGCCCAGTGCACCTCGTCCCGCTCCGTCAGCAGCGCCCCCGCCGCGAGCCGCGCGACGTCCTCGTCGACGACCGCGCCGAGCTGCACGCGCGCGTGGCCCCTGCCCACGGGCCGGTCGGCCACGGCGACGGCGATCCATCGCGCCCCGCGCAGCGCGGACGCCTCCGACAGCTCCGCCCGGGTGCCGGACACCATCAGGTACGAACCGCCGTCCTTCCTGGCCACCCGCTCGGGAAACGCCAGAGCGGCCACCATCCCCGCCAGCGCGTCGTCCCCGGCCCGCGCCTGCCCGTGCCCGCCGGAGGAGCCCTCCAGAGCGCCCCGCAGCCGCCGCACCTCGGCCCGCCACCGCGCCCGGTACGCGTCCCCGCCCCGCCGGGCCGCCCGCAGCGCCCCCGGAAGATCGTCCCCGTACTCCCTCGGCGCCTCCTCGCTCAACAGCCCCACCACTTCGGCGACCACCTCGGTCCCCGCACCCCTGGAGCCATCCGTTCCGCAGCCGCGCGTCCGGTCCCCGGCCGGGCCGGACGCCCCCGCTTCGGAGCCGCCGGCCCCGGAGGGGAGCCTGCGGGACCCGCCCACCCCGCGGGCGTCCGCACCGGCCGCCCGCGCGGTGCCGCCCTCCGGGTGCCGCACGGCCGAACCGCCGGCCGCCGCGGCACTCCCGCCCGCGGGCCCCGCACCGGCGCCCCGAGGTGCTGCCGCCGTCCGCGGACCGGAGCGGCGCGACACCTCCGCACTCAGCTCCTGCGCGTCCAGGAGCGCCCGGCCCAGCCGGGGATGCAGCCCGAGGCGGGCCAGGCGTGCGCCGCGTTCCGTCGCGCGGCCGGCCGCGTCCACCGCGCCCACCGCCGCCAGTACGGACCGGGCGGCCGTCATCGCCCCGCCCGGCGGCGGATCGAGCAGGGCGAGACCGGACGCGTCCGGATCGCCCCAGCAGGCCGCCTGCAGCGCGAACGCCGTCAGGTCGGCCACCTTGATCTCCGGTGCCGGGAACCGCGGCAGACGCGCGTCCTCCGCCTCCGCCCAGCAGCGGTACACCACCCCAGGCGCCTCACGGCCGGCCCGGCCCGCACGCTGCCGCGCCGCCGCCCGCGAGGCCCGTACCGTCGTCAGCGCGCTCAGCCCGCGCGCGTGGTCCACCCGCGGCTCCCGCGCCAGGCCCGCGTCCACGACCACCCGCACGCCCGGAACCGTCAGCGACGACTCGGCCACCGAGGTCGCCAGCACCACCCTGCGCCGTGCCCCGGGCGCCAGCACCGCGTCCTGCACGGCGGCGGGCGCCCGCCCGTGCACCTGGAGCACGTCGACGTCCCCGGGCGCCCCCAACTGCCCGGCGACACGGGAGATCTCGCCGACCCCCGGCAGGAAACACAGCACGTCCCCGTCCCGCTCGGCCAGCGCCCGGCGCACCACCGACGCCACGTGGGCCAGCAGGGCCGGATCCACCCGCATCCCGTGCGGCGGCCGCACCGGACGCGCCGGGGGCGCCCACACGACCTCGACGGGGTACGACACCCCCGTCGCCCCGACGACCGGCGCGCCGCCCAGCAGCCGGGACCAGCCCTGCGCGTCGGTCGTGGCCGACGCGGCCACCAGCCGCAGCTCCGGCCGCAGGGCCTGCCGCACGTCCCACAGGAACGCCGCCGCCGTGTCCGCGTCCAGATGCCGCTCGTGGCACTCGTCCAGCACCACCGCGTCGACGCCCGTCAGCTCCTGGTCCCGCTGGAGGCGCTGCAGCAGCACACCGGTCGTGACGACCTCCACGCGCGCGCGGGGCCCTACGACCCGCTCACCGCGCACCGTGTACCCGACCCGTCCGCCCGGCCGCTCACCGAGCAGCCACGCCATCCGCCGCGCCGCCGCCCGCGCCGCGATCCGCCGCGGCTCGGCCACGACCACGCGCCGCGCGGGAGCGTCCGACCCGTCCAGCAGACCGGCCAGTGCCAGCGGCACCAGCGTCGTCTTGCCGGTGCCGGGCGGCGCGACCAGCACCGCCGTGCCGTGCCCCTCCAGGGCGTCGTGCAGCGCGGGCAGGGCGCCGCGCACGGGCAGCGCGTCCAGGGCGTCGTAACGGATCACGCCCCCAGTGTCGTACGTCCGCGAAACCGCCCCGCACGCGCGCGTGGACCCGCCCCGGCGCAGTACCGCAGGGCCTCAGTCGCGCTCGCAGACGAAGATCGCCGTCCCCGGGATCAGATGTCCGCGCAGCGGCGACCAGCCGCCCCACTCCGAGGTGTTCCAGTCCGGCCACTCCGGCTCCACGAGGTCCACCAGCCGGAACCCCGACGTCACCACGTCCCGCACGCGGTCACCGAGCGTCCTGTGGTGCTCGACGTACACCGCGAGGCCCTCCTCGTCCTGCTCGACGTACGGCGTGCGGTCGAAGTACGACGCGGACACCGACAGCCCCTCGGGACCGGGCTCGTCCGGGAACGCCCAGCGCAGCGGGTGCGTGACCGAGAAGACGAAGCGGCCCCCGGGCCGCAGCACCCGGCGCACCTCCCGCAGCACCAGCCGCGGGTCGGCGACGAACGGCAGCGCCCCGTACGCCGAGCACGCCAGGTCGAACGAGCCGTCCGCGAAGGGCAGCACCGACGCGTCGGCGCACACCAGGGGGATCGAGCCGCCGATGCGCAGCGCGTGCTGGAGCTGGCGGTGGGAGAGGTCCAGGGCCACCGGACGGGCCCCCTGGGCGGTCAGCCAGCGCGAGCACTGGGCGGCGCCGGCGCCGATCTCCAGGACGTCCTTGCCCTTGAGGTCCTCCGGCGGGCCGAGCAGCTCGGCCTCCACCTCGTTCAGGCCCTCGGGGCACCACACGAAGCGGTCGTCGCCGAGGAAGGTGCCGTGCTCGGTCTGGTACTCGTCCGCGTTCCGGTCCCACCAGCCGCGGTTGGCGCGGGAACTCTCCGTGACACCGGCGGCACGCCGGGTGGCCTCGGGCTCGGAGTCTTCGGCTCCGACGGCCCCGGATGCGGCCTCGGACGTTACGGGCTCTTGGATGACCGGCTCCCTCGTACTAGTCTGCGGGCTCTTCCGTGCCGCCCGCCCCCGCGTGGTCACCCACGAGGCGTTCAGGGGTCCGTGCGGCCTCGGGAGCGGCTTCTGTGCCGGGTATGCGACGATCCGCCCCGGGTGTGCGGCTTCGTGCATTGACCCTGCCCGGCTGCCCCCGTATGCTACAAGTTGCGCTGCGGGCCTGCGCACCTCAGACGTAGCAGGTCGCGCTCGCATCTGTTGTATGTCCCCTCGGTTCTCGAGGCATCACCAGTGGATTTCGGTGACGCTTCCTTGGCTGTCCGGCTTCTTCAGAGCGAAACGGGCTCCCGGCGCAAGCAGTACCTACGACTTCAATGTCCGTACCGGAGCCCTTTCCCACATGACGAGCAGCACCGAGACCACCGCCACCACCCCGCAGGTTGCGGTCAACGACATCGGTAACGAGGAAGCCTTCCTCGCCGCGATCGACGAGACGATCAAGTACTTCAACGACGGCGACATCGTCGACGGCGTCATCGTGAAGGTCGACCGGGACGAGGTCCTGCTCGACATCGGTTACAAGACCGAAGGTGTCATCCCGAGCCGCGAGCTCTCGATCAAGCACGACGTCGACCCCAACGAGGTCGTCGCCGTCGGTGACGAGATCGAGGCCCTGGTCCTCCAGAAGGAGGACAAGGAAGGCCGCCTGATCCTCTCGAAGAAGCGCGCCCAGTACGAGCGTGCCTGGGGCACCATCGAGAAGATCAAGGAAGAGGACGGCATCGTCACCGGTACCGTCATCGAGGTCGTCAAGGGTGGTCTCATCCTCGACATCGGCCTCCGCGGCTTCCTCCCGGCCTCCCTGGTCGAGATGCGCCGCGTCCGCGACCTCCAGCCCTACGTGGGCAAGGAGCTCGAGGCGAAGATCATCGAGCTGGACAAGAACCGCAACAACGTGGTCCTGTCCCGCCGCGCCTGGCTGGAGCAGACCCAGTCCGAGGTCCGCCAGACGTTCCTCACCACCCTGCAGAAGGGTCAGGTCCGTTCCGGCGTCGTCTCCTCGATCGTCAACTTCGGTGCCTTCGTGGACCTGGGTGGCGTCGACGGTCTGGTCCACGTCTCCGAGCTGTCCTGGAAGCACATCGACCACCCGTCCGAGGTCGTCGAGGTCGGCCAGGAGGTCACCGTCGAGGTCCTCGACGTCGACATGGACCGCGAGCGCGTCTCCCTGTCGCTGAAGGCGACCCAGGAAGACCCGTGGCAGCAGTTCGCCCGCACCCACCAGATCGGCCAGGTCGTGCCCGGCAAGGTCACGAAGCTGGTGCCGTTCGGTGCGTTCGTCCGCGTGGACGAGGGCATCGAGGGTCTGGTCCACATCTCCGAGCTGGCCGAGCGCCACGTGGAGATCCCGGAGCAGGTCGTCCAGGTCAACGACGAGATCTTCGTCAAGGTCATCGACATCGACCTCGAGCGCCGTCGCATCAGCCTCTCGCTGAAGCAGGCCAACGAGGCCTTCGGTGCCGACCCGACCGCGGTCGAGTTCGACCCGACCCTGTACGGCATGGCCGCGTCCTACGACGACCAGGGCAACTACATCTACCCCGAGGGCTTCGACCCCGAGACCAACGACTGGCTCGAGGGCTACGAGACCCAGCGCGAGGCCTGGGAGACGCAGTACGCCGAGGCCCAGCAGCGCTTCGAGCAGCACCAGGCGCAGGTCATCAAGTCCCGCGAGGCGGACGAGAAGGCCGCGGCCGAGGGCGTCGACACCGCGGGTGCGGCCCAGGCCGCGTCCGGTGGCGGTGGCGGCGGCTCGTACTCCTCCGAGGGTGGCGACAACTCCGGCGCCCTGGCGTCGGACGAGGCGCTGGCCGCGCTGCGCGAGAAGCTGGCCGGCGGCCAGAGCTGAAGCCGGACACCGGCCGCTGACACACAGCGGCTGAGGCACAGCGGTTGACCGAGGGGCCGCACCTTCCGAGGTGCGGCCCCTTCGGTGTTCCCCGCCGGGAATGCCCTGCCCCGTACGGACGTTGTCACTGACGAACACGAGGAGGGGAGCGGTCACCGTGCTTGATCCGCAGGACTTGTACACCTGGGAGCCGAAGGGGCTCGCCGTCGTCGACATGGCACTCGCCCAGGAGTCGGCCGGCCTGGTCATGCTGTACCACTTCGACGGTTACATCGACGCCGGCGAGACCGGCGACCAGATCGTCGACCAGGTGCTCGACTCGCTGCCCCACCAGGTCGTCGCCCGCTTCGACCACGACCGGCTCGTGGACTACCGGGCCCGCCGTCCGCTGCTGACCTTCAAGCGCGACACCTGGACGGACTACGAGGAGCCCACCATCGAGGTGCGGCTCGCCCAGGACGCCACCGGAGCGCCCTTCCTGATCCTCTCGGGCCCCGAGCCGGACGTCGAGTGGGAACGCTTCGCCGCCGCCGTGCGCCAGATCGTGGAACGGCTCGGTGTCCGCCTGGCGGTGAGCTTCCACGGCATCCCCATGGGCGTCCCGCACACCCGGCCCGTCGGCATCACCCCGCACGGCACCCGCACCGACCTCGTGCCGGGCCACCGCAGCCCCTTCGAGGAGGCGCAGGTCCCCGGCAGCGCGGAGGCGCTCGTCGAGTACCGGCTCGCGCAGGCCGGCCACGACGTCCTCGGCGTCGCCGCGCACGTCCCGCACTACGTCGCGCGCTCCCCGTACCCGGACGCCGCGCTGACCGTGCTGGAGGCGATCACCGCGGCCACCGGCCTGGTCCTGCCGGGCATCGCGCACTCGCTGCGCACCGACGCCCACCGCACCCAGACGGAGATCGACCGGCAGATCCAGGAGGGCGACGAGGAGCTGACCGGCCTCGTCCAGGGCCTGGAGCACCAGTACGACGCGGCGGCGGGCGCCGAGACCCGCGGCAACATGCTCGCGGAGCCCGTCGAGATCCCCTCCGCGGACGAGATCGGCCGCGAGTTCGAGCGGTTCCTGGCGGAGCGGGAGGGCGACAACTGACGCCGTGACCGCCACCCTCTAAGCTTCCGCTCATGCTGAAAGTGGGCTTGACCGGCGGCATCGGCGCCGGAAAGAGCGAGGTGTCCCGGCTGCTCGTCGAGCACGGGGCGGTCCTCGTCGACGCCGACCGGATCGCGCGCGAGGTCGTCGCCCCCGGGACGCCGGGGCTCGCCGCGGTCGTGGAGGCCTTCGGCGAGGAGGTCCTCGCCGCGGACGGCACTCTGGACCGGCCGAAACTGGGCTCGATCGTCTTCTCCGACCCGGACCGACTGGCCGTCCTGAACGGCATCGTGCACCCCTTGGTCGGTGAGCGCTCCCGGGCCCTCGAAGAGGCCGCCGCCGAGGACGCCGTCGTCGTCCACGACGTGCCCCTGCTCACCGAGAACGGCCTGGCACCGCTCTACGACGTCGTGGTCGTCGTGGACGCCGACCCCGCCACCCGGCTCGACCGGCTGGTCCGGCTGCGGGGCATGAGCGAGCAGGACGCACGGGCCCGCATGGCCGCGCAGGCCACCCGTGAGCAGCGCCGGGAGATCGCGGACGTGGTCGTCGACAACGACGTGCCGCTGGAGGAGCTGCGGCGCCGCGTGGAGGAGCTGTGGGACGGCCTGGTGCGCAGGGCGCGCACGCGACGGCCCGCGGAATAGCGGCCCCGGCGCGTGCGTTGATCCCTTCCAGCGAGGGAAGGATGCAGCCGTGCCCGAGACAAGCGGTCCGACCGGACGGACTCCGGAGACGGACGTCATCGACTTCCGTGCCGCCGAGCACCTGCTCGCGGCGCGGGATCCGCGCGGCGCGGTGAAGCTGCTCGACGGGGTCATCGGCGCCCACCCCGAGAACACCGCCGCGCGGATGCTGCGCGCGCGTGCCTTCTTCGCGGCGGCACAGCTGAGACCGGCCGAGCTGGAGTTCACTATCGTGCTGGAGCGCGAGCCGGACAACGCCTTCGCCCACTTCGCCCTCGCCCGCACCTACGAGCGCCGGGGCTGTCCCGACCAGGCACGGCGCCACTTCCGGCTCGCGGCGGCGCTGGACCCGAACCCGGAGTACCTGCAGCAGGCGCGGTTCGACTCCTGAGGTCGTCGCTCCGGCGCGCCGGGTTCGACTCCTGACGGTCGTCGCTCGGCGCGCCGGAGCGGCCGCCGCGGGGTCCGCGTCCGTTCTCCGGTGCGTCAGTGCTTCGGCGGGTGCGTCAGTGCTTCGGCGGCGGATACGGCGGGACGTCCCGGCCCGGCTGGTAGTGCGGGCCCTGGCGGATGTGCCGGAGGATCACGGTCAGGTCGACCGTGGCGACGAGCCACAGCACACCGCAGGCGAGCGCCCACCCGAACCGCCCCGTGAGCGCGAAGGCGGCCGTGCCGAAGACCGCCCAGACCAGCCCCCACAGGCTCAGCCAGAAGCGCGCCCGCAGCGCACTGCGCGCGGTGGTCGGTTCACTGCCCGTACGCATCGGTTCACCACTCCTCCCACGAACGTACTCCGATGGGCGGCGCGGGGAAACCGAGGCGTGCGGCCGGTTTTGCCGCGGCCCCGACACCGGACCCGTTCACTCGGTCGGGTGAACCGAGGGCGGAGGGGAACGGGCGTGCGGGCGCGGGCCGTTGGACGGGCATGGAGCTGAAAATGCGAGAGGGACACCAGGGCACGGGCCCCGGGGCCATCACCCCGGACGGCTGCGCGGTCGAGCTCTACGCACGGCTGCCCGCTGGAGACGAGCCGGACATCGTCGCCGCGGCCGTGCCCGGCGGCGCGCGGATTCTGGAGCTGGGCAGTGGCGTGGGACGCATGACCCACCCCCTGCTGGAGCGGGGCTTCACCGTCACCGCGGTGGACGAGTCCGCCGAGATGCTGGAGCACGTGCGCGGGGCGCGCACCGTGTGCAGCCCGATCGAGGACCTCGACCTCGACGAGCGCTTCGACGCGGTGATGCTGGCGTCGTTCCTCGTGCACTCCGGGGACGTCGAGGTGCGGCGCGCACTGCTGCGCACCTGCGCCCGGCACGTCGCGGAGGACGGCTGCGTACTGATCCAGAGAGAGGGGGCGGACTACCACACGAACCTCCCGCGCGAGCGGGTGGACCCCAGCGGCTTCACCGTCCGGATCCTGTCGGCCGACCCGGTGGGCGACGGCGTCAACGCGGTCCGCGCGGAGTACGAGTTCCCGGACGCGGTCTGGACGCAGACCTTCCGGGCCCGGCCGCTGACCGAGGAGCAGTTCGAAGAGGCACTGGGGGAGGCCGGCCTCGCGGTGGACCGGTACCTCACCGACGACGGGACGTGGGTGAGGGCGGTGCCCGTGCGGCGGACATAGCGGCGAGCGCAAGGGGGCCACGGCACGGCAGTGGCAGGGGCAGCACCGTGGGAAGGGGCCGGGCCGGCGATGAGTTCCGGTGCGGCGAGGGGTCCATGTCCGCGACAGCAGCACGGACCACTCGCCTCGGGAGACCTCCATGTCCGACACCACCGCTTCCCCCACCCCCACCGCCGCGGCCCGCGGCCGTGGACTCCGTACCGCGCTGCGTGTGGTGCAGGTGCTCCTCGCGGTGTTCTTCGCCGTCGCGAGCGCTCTCCCCAAGCTGGTCGCGCACTCCTCGGCGTCCGGCATCTTCGCCGAGATGGGCTGGGGCGACGCGGGCATGTACACGATCGGCGTCCTCGAACTGGCGGGAGCGGTCGCCCTGCTGGTCCCGGTGCTGCAGTCGGTGGCGGCGACGGCGCTGAGCGCGCTGATGGTGGGCGCCTTCGTCGTCCAGCTCACCTGCTTCGGCGGTGAGAACGCGGCGACCCCGCTCATCCTGATGGTGCCGCTCCTCGCCGTCGCCCGGGCCCGCCGCGGGCACAACGAGGAGCTGCGCCGCCTGGTGCGGGCCCGGGGCCGACGCGGCTGACCGTGCGGGTCCCGTGCCACGGACGGGCTCGGGCCCCGCGGCTCAGGGCCTGTTCCCGGCGTCCCTCCGGGAGCTGCTCAGGCCCTCCAGCCCACGCAGCCGCTCCATCTCGCGGCGGTCGCGCTTGGTCGGGCGGCCGGTGCCCCGGTCGCGGAGGCCGGCCGGTGCGACGGCCTCGCGGGGCGGGGGCGGCGGGGAGTTGTCGACGTAGCACTGGACGGCGACCGGGGCGCCGACGCGCTTGCGGATCAGCCGTTTCACGACGACGACGCGTTCGCGGCCCTCGTGGCGCAGGCGCACCTCGTCGCCGACGCGGAGCGCGTGGGCGGGCTTCACCCGCTCGCCGTTCACCCGGACATGGCCGCCGCGGCAGGCGGTGGCGCCCAGGGAGCGGGTCTTGATCAGGCGGACGGCCCAGATCCAGCTGTCCACGCGGACGCTCTCGCCGTTCTGCGGCCGGGCCGCCTCGGCGGCGGCGATCGCCGCGGCGGTCTTCGGGTCCGCCGCCCCGGCGGCGGGAGCGGCACCGTCCTGCGGGGCGGCCACCGGGCCACTCCCGCCCTCGTCATGCTCGGAAGCCATGCCTCGACCTTAACCGCCCGGCACCGTGGCACGGGCCGCGATTTCCCCGGCCCGGCGGTGGCGGTCTTACGGTGGACGCATGGACAACGGCGGCCTTCCCGTACTCGACCGGCGCATCGCGGGCTGCCGGGCCTGCCCGAGACTGGTGGAGTGGCGGGAGGAGGTGGCCCGTACCAAGCGGGCGGCCTTCGCCGACTGGACGTACTGGGGCAGGCCGGTGCCCGGGTTCGGCCCGCCGGACGCGCGGCTGCTGATCCTCGGCCTCGCCCCCGCGGCCCACGGCGGCAACCGCACCGGCCGGATGTTCACCGGCGACCGTTCCGGGGACGTCCTGTACCGGGCGCTGTACGACGTGGGCCTGGCCTCGCAGCCCACCGCCGTCCGCGCGGACGACGGCCTGGAACTGTACGGCGTGCGCATCACTTCCCCGGTGCACTGCGCCCCGCCCGCCAACAAGCCCACCCCCGCCGAACGGGACACCTGCCGTGCCTGGCTCGTGCGGGAACTGGAGCTGCTGCGGCCGACGCTGCGGGCGGTGGTCGTCCTCGGCGCCTTCGGCTGGCAGGCCGCGCTGCCCGCGTTCACCGGGGCGGGCTGGACCGTGCCCCGCCCCCGCCCGGCCTTCGCACACGGCGCACAGGTGACGCTGGGCGCTCCCGACGGTCCGGACCTGAGCCTCTTCGGCTGCTTCCACGTCAGCCAGCGCAACACCTTCACCGGCAGGCTCACTCCCGAGATGCTGCGCGAGGTGCTGCGCACGGCGGCGGGGACGGCGGGCCTGAGGACCCGGTAGCCGGTCCCGCCCGCCGCCCGAGGCGGCTACGGTGCTCCGATGGGCCTGTATCCGGAGACCGAACCCTACGACCACGGCATGCTCGACGTCGGCGACGGCAACCACGTGTACTGGGAGACCTGCGGAAATCCGCGCGGCAAGCCCGCGCTGGTGCTGCACGGCGGACCCGGCGGCCGCGCGAGCCCCGGCCTGCGGCGGTACTTCGACCCCGCCGCCTACCGCATCGTCCTGCTCGACCAGCGCGGCGCCGGGCGTTCGCGGCCCCGCGCGAGTGCCCACGGCACCGACATGAGCGTCAACACGACCGCCCACCTCATGGCCGACCTGGAGCGGCTGCGGACCCACCTGGGCATCGAGCGGTGGCTGGTGTGGGGCGTGTCGTGGGGCTCGGTCCTGGGGCTGCGGTACGCGCAGACGCACCCCGGGGTGGTGACCGAGCTGGTGCTGACCGGGGTCGCCACCGGATCCAACGCCGAAGTGGCCCTGCTGACCCGCGGGTTGGGGAAGATCTTCCCGGAGGCCCACGAGCGGTTCGTCGCCGAGCTGCCCCCGCAGGAACGCGACGGCAACCTCGCGGCCGCGTACAACCGCCTGCTGGAGTCACCGGACCCGGCGGTGCGGGAGCGGGCCGCGCGCGCCTGGACCGACTGGGAGACGGCGACGATCCCGGCACCGCCCGGATCGGTCGCCCGGTTCCAGGACCCCGAGTTCCGCAGGGGTTTCGCCCGTACCGTCACGCACTACTGGGGCAACGACCACTTCCTGGGCGAAGGCAACGACGAAGGCGTGGTCCTCAGGGACGCGCACCTCCTGAAGGGCATCCCGGGCACCCTGGTCCAGGGCAGCCTCGACTTCGGCAACCTCCTCGGCATCGTGTGGCGGCTCCACCACGCCTGGCCGGAGAGCGACCTGGTGGTCGTGGACGAGGCCGGTCACGACGCCGGGACGGCCGGCGACGAGGCGCTCATCGCGGCGACGGACAGGTACGCGCGCGGCGGCACCGGGGGATGAAGGCCCGGCTCAGGGACGGTCCCCCTCGGGCACGGCCGCGGTCGCGGTGATCTCCACCAGCTGACCCGGATACCCGAGGCAGCTCACCCCGAGCAGCGTCGAGGAGTGCGGCCCCGTGCTGAGCCCGGAGGACTCGACGACGTCCCAGACCGCGGACAGCGCGGCGGTCCCGGTGCTCACGACGTACACGTCGGTGGACAGCACGTGCTCCGGAGCGCTGCCCACGGCACGCAGCTGCTCGGTGAGGTTCGCGATCACCTGCTCCGCCTGCCGGACCGGATCGCCCTCCCCGACCAGACGCCCCTCGGCGTCGAGCGGGACGGACCCGGCGAGAAAGGCGATCCTGGTGCCGGCCTCGACGACGGAGGCATGGGAGTAGGCGGGCGGCGGAAAGAGACCGGGCACGGTGACGCGCTGGATCACGTGGACTCCTGGAGGGCGGACGGACGACCCTCGGATCATCCGTCCCCCGCCCGCACCACGCACCCGAATTACGCTCGCGGTCCCGCCCCGGCCGTTCTAGCCTCCTCGGCGTCGCCCTCTCACGCACGCACCGTCAGGAGCCCGCACCAGTGCCCACCCCCACCCTCACGGACGAGGCCTTCCTCGACACCACCGCCGACCGGCTCGCCGCCCTCCCCGCCGTCCGCGCGGTCACCCTCGGCGGCTCCCGCGCCCGGGGCACGCACGGACCGGACAGCGACTGGGACCTGGCGGTCTACTACCGCGGCGCCTTCGACCCGGACGACCTCCGGGCCGTGGGCTGGGAGGGGGAGGTCTCGGAGATCGGCGCGTGGGGCGGCGGCGTGTTCAACGGGGGCGCCTGGCTGACGATCGACGGGCGCGGGGTCGACGTGCACTACCGCGACCTCGACGCGGTCGAGCACGAGGTGGCGCAGGCCCGGGCGGGCCGCTTCGGCGTGGAACCGCTGATGTTCCACCTGGCGGGCATCCCCACGTACCTCGTGGTCGCCGAACTGGCGATCAACGAGGTGCTGCGCGGCGACCTGCCCCGCCCCGCCTACCCGGACGCCCTGCGCACCACCGCCCCCGACCGCTGGTACGGCGCCGCCACCGCCACCCTCGCCTACGCCAAGGCCGGCCACGCCCCCAAGGGCGCCCTCACCCAGGTCGCCGGCGCGCTCGCCCTCGCCACGACCCAGACGGCGCACGCGGTCCTGGCGGCGCGGGGGGAGTGGGTCACCAACGAGAAGGGGATGGTCGCGCGGGCCGGGCTGGACGGAATCGACGCGGTGGTCGCGTCCCTGACGCCGGAGCCGCGGACCCTGGCGCGTGCGGTCGACGACTGCGAGGCGCTGCTCGCCCGAGCCGTGGAGTCGGCCCGGCACGGGTGAGCCCGAGCGCCCCGCGGCGCGGGCGACGGCCACCGTGCCACGGGGATCGTCACCGGCAGGAAACACGGCTGTCTCCCTCGCGCCAAGAACGCTGCCTACCCTTGGTCCGACACTCGGCCCGGCCACCGTCGTCCGAAGGCTCACCACCGCCCTCGACCGGACGACAGGAGCCCCGCACCCCGTGTTCAGCACCCCCGCCCGCCGTGCCTCCCACGCCCTGCCGCCCTGGCTCGCCCACGCCCTGAACGCCCAGCGCGGTCCCGTGCCGTGGAACGCGGTGGTCCGGGGTGCGCTGGCCGGCGGGCCGCTGCTGGTCGCGGCCATGGTCGCCGGGCGGACCTCCCTCGGAGTCGTCGCCGCGATCGCCGCCATGCTGGCCGGCATCAACGACCGTCCGGGCAGCCGCCGTACCTCCGTGCGACGGATCGGCGTACCCGCGCTCGCGGGGGCGGCCGGGCTGCTCGCCGGGACGTATGCCGGGCTGCATCTGGGTGCCGTGGCGCTCACCCTGGTGCTGACCGCGCTGGGGCTGGTCGCCGGGGGAGTCAGTGCCGTGGGGCCGGTGGCGTCGGCGGCCGGGACCCAGGTGCTGGTCGGCGGTGCCCTGGGCGCCGGGATGCCGCTGCCCGGTCCCGGGTGGCAGAGCGTGCCGGCCTTCCTCGCCGGGGCCGGGTGGCTGCTCCTGCTGCGGCTGGTCCTGCCCACGCCCGCCTCTCTCGCCGGTGACCTCCGCCTCGACTTCCGCTTCGACGGGGAGCGGGCGGCCGTCGCCGGCGTCTACGAGGCGGTCGCCGCGCTGCTCGACGCGGCCGGCACCGGGGACGCCGTCGCCCGGCGGGCCGCGCTCACCGCCGCTCTCGACCACGCGCAGGACGCGCTCGCCGGGCCCCGGCTGCGGCGCCGTGTCCCGACCGCGGCCGAACGGCGGCTGCACGCCCAGTACGCCGCCGCCCTGCCCCTCGGCGAGGCCGCGACCGCGCTCGCGTGGGCGGAGCAGGCCGTGCCCGTGCGGGCCGCCGAAGGACCCCGGCGGCTCGCGGCGGCCGTCCGCGGCAACCGCCCCGCCGGGCCGCTGCCCGCGCCCAGCCGGACCGACCCCGCGCTGCGCGCCCTGGACGACGCCCTGCTGCACGCCGCGGACGCCTTCGACCGGGGCGGCGCAACGGATCTGCACGTCCGGAAGCGGTCGCCCCGCTCCGCGGCCCGGGCGGTGCTCGGCCCGGGCGGGCGGGAGTACGGGCTGCGGGCCGGACTGTGCTTCGGTGTCAGTGCCGCCGTCGCCCAGGCGCTGCACCACGGTCACTGGTACGGCTCCCACCAGCACTGGTACTGGCTGCCCGCCACCGCCGTCTTCCTCGTCAAGCCCGACCTCGGCCCGCTCGTGTCCCGGGTGCTGTGCCGGGCGGCGGGGACCGTCGTCGGGGCGCTGCTGTTCGCCGCGCTCGCGGCCGTCCTGCCCCGTCCGGAAGGGCTCGTCGTCCTCGTCGCCGTCTGCGGCGCGCTGGTGCCGGTCGCCGCGCGGCACTTCGCCGCCCAGACCACCGTCGTCACCGTCCTCGTCCTCGCCCTGGTCATGGCCGGCGGCGAACCGGCGGCCTCCGCGGGCCGCATCGGGGAGACGCTGCTGGCCTGCGCAATCGTGCTGGTGGTCGGACACCTGCCGGTGCCGGGCCGGCGGGGCGCCGGTGTCCGGGCGGGGGTCGAGGCCGCCGACGCCGCCGCGCGGGCCTACCTCACCCACGTACTGAGCGAGTCCGACGACCGCGCCACCCGGTGGACGCTGCGCCGCGAGGCCTACCGCACGCTCGCCGAGGCCCGCGCCGCCCTCGCCCGGGCCGCCGCCGAACTACCCGCCCTCGCCCGGCACTCCGCAGGCGTCGACGAGGTCGCCGCGGTCCTCGAACGGCTCGTCGACACCACCACCGCGTGCGCGGTGCACCTCGACGACGCCGGACGGCTCACCCCCCGCCACACCGAACGGCTCGCCGCGTTGCGGGACGAACTCGCCGAGCGGCGCGGGCGGCCGGTCCGGGCGTACGACTCCTGAACGAACCTGTTCAGCGGCCCCCTGAAAAAATCTTGCCGGACAGCGATGAGTTCCGCTCCGTGTGCCGGTCACCACCCGGACGGTCCGACCGCTGCGGACCGTCGGCCGTCGGACCGCAGCGCGACGCATGTCGCACGTCGCACGTCGCACAGGAGGCTGGAGTCATGTCGCTGCCCGAGATCGTCACCCGCGCGGACTGGCGCGCGGCGCGCGAGGCCCTGCTGGCCAAGGAGAAGGCGGCCACCCGCGCGCGTGACGCCCTCAATGCCGAGCGGCGCGGGCTGCCCATGGTGGAGGTCGACAAGGAGTACGTGTTCGAGGGCGGTGACGGCAAGGCGACGCTGCTCGACCTCTTCGAGGGCCGGGACCAGCTCGTCGTCCACCACTTCATGTTCGCGCCCGAGTGGGAGGCCGGCTGCCGAGGCTGCTCGGCCTTCCTGGACCAGATCGGCCACCTCGCGCACCTCAGGGCCCGCGGTACGGCGTTCGCGGCCGTCTCCCGGGCGCCGTATCCGAGGATTCTGCCGTTCAAGGCGCGGATGGGCTGGACGCTGCCCTGGTACTCGTCGTTCGTCAGCGACTTCAACACCGACTTCGAGGCGACCCTCGAACGCGAGGGCGAGCTGGTGGAGCGGCCGGGGCTGAGCTGCTTCCTGCGGGACCGCGAGCGGGTCTTCCACACCTACTCGACGTACGACCGCGGCCTGGACGGGCTCGGCTCGGCCACCAGTCTGCTCGACCTGACGGCGCTCGGCCGCCGGGAGCCGTGGGAGAAACCCGAGGGGCGCGCGTCGGCCCTCGGGGCTCCGGTGAGCAGCGGGAGCGTCCGGTATCACGACGAGTACGAGGACTGGCACGCACGGTAGCGAAAACGGCCGGACGGCCGAGGCGTCGCTCACACTTTGCGGTGAACGGGTGTCACCTGTGTCTCAGTCGCCTCACCGGGCGAGGCATTCGCTCCATGGTTGGCGTTTAACTCTAGGAGTACAGCGCTACATGGAGGTGCGGAGTGAACGGGCGAACGGTGCTCGAACGCTTTCCCGCAGGCGGACCGCGGGGATCCTGGCCGGCGGAGGAGTTCGCCCAGGCGCGACGTCTGGAAGGCCTGCCCGCCGAGGTCGTCATGGACCTCGCCTCGGACATGTTCCTGGTCGTCGTGGGCCGCGGTGACGCCGCCGGTGACGCGGCGGCCTGACCCGCGCCGCCCGGCGGCTACGCGCTGAGCGTCCGCGACCAGGTGGGCGTCGTGTTGGTCAGCCGGCACAGCGCCAGGTACAGCGGGATGGGCGGCGTGTAGGGGACCGTGCCGTCCGAGCGGTGCAGCAGATCCGGGACGACCCCGGGACCCGGCACGACCGCGCCGGTGGCGTAGCGCGCGGGTGCCGGCCACTCCAGGGCGTAGTCGGAGTCGGACGGAACGATCCACCACCAGTGCGTCTCATCGGCGTAGACGCACCCCACGCGCGGCAGCCGGGGCAGCACCTGCTGGGCGAGGAACGAGGGGACCGCCACCGCGTCGCACCCCAGCGGGGCCGTCATGCCCTCCGGCACCGGCAGCCTCCCGGGCGTGGTGACGGTGTGGCGTCCGCGCTGGAGACGGACCATCGTGTCCAGGCCGAGCGGTCGGATGCCGGACGCTGCCCTCATAGCCATTCGGTCCCCGTTCCGCGGCGTGTCTCTGGGCTCTTGCGAAGGCGGGACTCCGCCTCGTCCCCGTCCTGCGGGGGATCCGCGGGGCCGGGCTTGGGCCGGGCGCCCCAGCCCAGGTCGTCGCGGGGCTCCACGGGGGCGGGCGATGCTCCGGCCCGGCGGGGCAGTTCCGCCCAGACCAGCAGTCCCAGGCCGTGTTCGTGGGCGCCCCAGGCCTCGCACAGGGCGTCGACGAGGATCAGGCCCCTGCCGTGCTCGTCCTCCGGCTGCTGATCGGCCGAGGGATGGGGCTGGCCGGGGGCGCAGCCCTCGTCGCGCACGGCTATGCGGACCAGGTCGTCGGCGTCGTGCAGCTCGCACACTATGTGTCTGCTCGCCGTGTGCACGATCGCGTTGGTGACCAGCTCGGAGACGACCAGGGCCGCGGTGTCGCAGGTGTCCTCGCACACCGCCCAGCCGCTCAGCCGGGCCCGAGTCAGGCGTCTGGCCTGCGAGGGAGAGCCCGGATGGGCGGCCAGCTCGAAGCGGAACCGGCGCTCGGCGGCGGTGGCTCCCGAGGGGCCGGCTCCCATGGCGGCACCGAGGCCCAGGGAGCCCACGGCGGCGTCTGTTCCTAAGGGCGCGGACGGAATCACGCTTGCCACTATCGCCCCGCCGTGAACACTTGGCAAGTGTCACTCTGAAAAATGCAGAGTGCTGTGTGACGTTCTGGACGGCCGTGGCACACTGCTCGCAACAGCACGTCGAGCGGCGCCACTTGAGGCTGTTCGAAAGGCCCCCAGCCATTCGAACAAGCCTTCGAATGGCGCCGCCGGGCTGTCCGCACCAGGGCACGCCGGGCTCGCCGGGGCAGTCCCCGGACAACGGAACAGGGACGCAAGGACTCTTTCGGGACTCTTCAGGAGGTGGGCGGTGAGCGAGCCGCGGTCCGCGCCGACGGTCGGCCAGGTCGTACTCGGCCGGCGCCTGCTGGACCTGCGGGAACGTGCCGGTCTCAAGCGCGAGGAGGCCGCCCGCATCCTGCGCGTCGCCCCCGCGACGGTGCGCCGCATGGAAATGGCCGAGGTCGCCCTCAAGATCCCGTACCTCCAGCTCCTGCTGAAGGCCTACGGCGTCGGGGACGAGGAGGCCGACGCCTTCGTCCAGCTCGCCGAGGACGCCAACAAGCCGGGGTGGTGGCAGCGCTTCCACGACATCCTGCCCGGCTGGTTCTCGCTGTACGTCAGCCTCGAGGGCGCCGCCTCCCTGATCCGGTCCTACGAGCCCCACTTCGTCCCCGGAGTGCTGCAGACCGAGGACTACGCGCGCGGGGTGCTGCGCTCGGGTGCCGTCGGGCAGACCAGGCCCGACGACATCGAGCGCCACGTGGACCTGCGCATGCGGCGCCAGGAACTGCTCACCCGCAAGGACGCGCCCCGGCTGTGGGTCGTGATGGACGAGACCGCGCTGCGCCGCCCCGTCGGGGGCCCGGAGGTGATGCGCGCCCAGATCGACAAGTTGCTCGAGGCCACGAAGCTGCCCCACGTGACGCTGCAGATCGCCCCGTTCGCGGGCGGGCCGCACCCCGGTACGTACGGGCCCTTCGTGCTGTTCCGATTCGCCATGCCGGAACTCCCGGACATGGTCTACAGCGAGTACCTGACCGGCGCCGTCTACCTGGACGCGCGCGCAGAGGTGGCGACCCACCTCGAGGTCATGGACCGCATGGCGGCGCAGGCCGCCACGGCACATCGCACGAAGGAGATCCTCCGGGATCTCCGCAAGGAGCTGTGAATGAACCGCATCACACCCCAGCGCCCGCCCCTGACCCGCGGCCAGCGGATCTACAACGGCATGCCCGCCCGTGAGCTGGGCAGCGAGGGCTGGCACAAGCCGTGGAGCGGCGGAAACGGAGGCAACTGCCTGGAGGCGATGAAGCTGGCCGACGGCCGGATCGCGGTACGGCAGTCCACCGACCCCGACGGGCCGGCGCTGATCTACACCTCGGCCGAGATGACGGCGTTCATCGAAGGCGCGAAGGCGGGTGAGGCGGACTTCCTTCTGTCCTGAACCACGCACCTCCGTTTGATTGTTGTTTTTAAGCTGTTTGGCACTGAGTCGACCACCCATCGCGACGAGAAGCTCGACACCTGGGAGTGCGTCATGACCGGGCAACACCCCACCACCGAGATCGACACGAGCAAGCCGCACCCCGCGCGGATGTACGACTGGTATCTCGGCGGAAAGGACAACTACCCGGTCGACGAGGCGATGGGCCGGCAGATGCTCGCCCTCGACCCGAGGGTGCCGGTGATGGCGCGGGTCAACCGCGCCTTCATGCACCGTGCCACCCGGTGGCTGGCAGGCCAGGGCATCCGGCAGTTCCTGGACGTGGGCACCGGCATACCGACCGAGCCCAACCTTCATCAGGTCGCCCAGGAGACCGTTCCCGACGCCCGCGTCGTCTACTGCGACAACGACCCCATCGTGCTGGCCCACGCGGCGGCCCTGCTGCGCGGCACGCCCGAAGGGGAGACGGAGTACCTCCAGGCCGACGTCCGGGACCCGGACGCCGTCCTGGAGGGCGCCAGGAAGATCCTGGACTTCGACCGGCCCGTCGCGCTCTCCCTGATCGCGCTGCTGCACTTCGTCCCCGACGAGGACGGGGCGCACGACCTGGTCCGCCGCCTGCTCGACGCGCTGCCCTCCGGCAGCCACCTGGTGATGAGCCACGCGACGGCCGACTTCACGCCCGAGGAGTCGCGGGCGGCCACCGACCGGCTCCGGGCCGCCGGGGTCACCCTGGCCCTGCGCTCGCGCGAGGAGTTCACCCGCTTCTTCACCGGCCTCGACCTGGTCGCACCCGGCGTCGAGGTGCCGCACCGGTGGCACCCCGAACTGGGCGAGCCGGTCCCCGGCCAGGAGGACGGCGTCATCCCGGGCTACGGGGCGGTGGCCCGCAAGCCCTGACCCGCCGCACCGCCGAGCCGCCGCACCGCCGAGCCGCCCAGCCGCCGCGCCGGCCGTCGTGGGCCGCCTCAGGCGAGGGCCAGCACGTACGCCACCGCCGCGGCGGCCGAGGCGACGGCGCGGACGTGGTTCCAGGCCGTCCACTCCCGCACGTACGCGCTCCAGCCTCCGGCCGCCTGCGCGGAGCCCGCGTCCAGCCGGAGCAGCGCCGCGTTGCGCGGCACGTTGGCCGCCGCCGTGACCCCGAACGCCCCGACCAGGTACAGCGCGCTGCCGAGCAGCAGTTCCACCGCCCCCTCGGGCCACCGCACCACCGTCACCACCGCGATCACCGCGGACAGCACCGCCGTCCCCAGGAACACCGACATGAAGGCCGGCCGCACCGCGGCCGTGTTGATCGCGTTCATCGCGGCGACGCCCTGCGCGGGCGGCAGCGCGGCGAGCCCCCGCATCACGAAGGTGGAGAAGGCGCAGAAGACGCCCGCCGTCACACCGGTCCCGAGCACACCCAGCACCGTCAGTACGAAGTACGGTCCGTCGGTCATGTCCTGCCCACTCCCACCCGTCGCGCGTCCGCCGGCCCCCCGGCCGCCGATCGCCCCAAGTCAACCTCCGCACCGGCCCGGTGACCATGGCCGAGCGCCGCGGAGTCATGCGCGAGCGTCCAGGAGGCCGGGCGGCGACCGTCCGCACGCCGGGCTCGGCAGGCGGCCCGCCGGGTGACGCATCATGGGCGGGTGCGACTGGAAGCGATCACCTGGGACCGGCTCGGCGACCGGCTCGCCGAGCGCCTGCTCGACCTGGAACCCGCCGACGGCAGTGCCTGGACACGCGTCGCCCTCGACGGCGCCCCGGCCGCCCGCCCCGGCGACCTCGCCGAACGGATCGGTGAGGCACTGCGGGTACGTGGCCGGCCCTCCCTCGCGGTGGGGACGGAGGGCTTCCTTCGGCCCGCCTCGCTCCGTCTGGAGTACGGGCACCAGGACGTCGAGTCCTACTACAACGGCTGGTACGACATCGGTGCCCTGTGGCGCGAGGTCTTCGACCCCCTCGGACCCGGCGGCGACGGGCGGGTCCTGCCCGACCTGCGGGACCCGGTCACCGACCGCGCCACCCGCAGCCCGCACGCCCGGCTGGCTCCCGGCGGCGTGCTGCTGCTCCACGGTCCCTTCCTGCTGCGCCACTGGTTCCCCCTGGACCTGAGCGTCCACCTCGTCCTCACCCCCGGCGCACTGCGCCGCCGCACCCCCGAGCCCGAGCACTGGACCCTGCCCGCCTTCGAGCGCTACGACGAGGAGACCGACCCGTCCGGCACCGCCGACGTCCTGGTGCGCGCCGACGACCCGCGCCGGCCCGCCTGGAACGGCTGACCCGCGGGGCCCCGCCGCCGGAGCGTCGCCTTCGGGCAAGCCGGACAACTGGGATGATCGCAGCATGACGCGAACCGACGGATACCTCCTCGACAACGGCCGGGCCGAGGCTGCGGAGCGCTTCGACGCCTTCGCCACGCTCTTCGACCCCACCACGTTCCGCCACCTCCAGGCCCTCGGCGTCGGCCCCGGGTGGCGCTGCTGGGAGGTCGGGGCCGGAGGCACCTCGGTGGTGTCGTGGCTGGCCAAGCGGGTGGGACCGACCGGCAGGGTCCTCGCGACCGACATCGACACCTCGCGGGTCGCCCCGGCCGGGCGGCCTCCGGTCGAGGTCCGGGTGCACGACGTCGGCGCGGAGGAACCCCCGGGGGACGGCTTCGACCTCGTGCACGCCCGCCTCGTCCTCGTCCACATCCCCGACCGGGAGCGCGCGTTGCGGTCCATGATCGGCGCCCTGCGGCCGGGAGGGCGCCTCCTGGTCGAGGACGCCGACCCGGCGCTCCAGCCGCTGCTCTGCCCCGACGAGCACGGCCCCGAGCAGCAGTTGGCGAACAGGCTCCGGCACGGCTTCCGCCACCTGCTCTCCCAGCGCGGCGCCGACCTGTCCTACGGCCGCCGGCTGCCCCGGCTGCTCAGGGAGGCCGGCCTGCGCCGGGTGGAGGCCGACGCCTACTTCCCGGTCGCCTCGCCCGCGTGCGCCGCCCTGGAGTCCGCGACCGTACGGCACATCCGCGACGAGCTGGTCTCCGCGGGGGTGGCCTCCCACGACGACATCGACCGCCACCTCGCGAACGTCGCGTCCGGGGACATGGACCTCGCGACGGCGCCGATGATCTCGGCGTGGGGCCGCAAGGCGTGACCGCGGCTACCCGTCGTCCGCGCGCCGGCCGGCCCCCGTACGCGGAGGTCGCCCGCCCACCCCTTCGACCGCCCGGGCCCCCGCCCGGCACCCGGCGGCCGCCGCCTCCTCGGGCTCCGCGCCGCCGAGCAGTGCGGCGAGGAAGGCGCCGGTGAAGGCGTCACCGGCGCCCGTACTGTCCCGCGGCGACGCCGTCACGGCGGGGACCCGTGCGCTCACGGTGCCGGAGCGCGCCACCAGTGCCCCCTGCGCCCCTTGCTTGGCCACCACCAGCGGAACGTGCCGGCTGAGCTTCGCGGCCGCGTCCGCCGCGTCGGGCAGGCCGGTGAGCAGACACGCCTCGTCCCGGCTGGGCAGCAGCACGTCCACGCCCTCGACCAGGCCGAGGAAGCGGCCGACGCCCAGTTCGGTGAGGAATCCGGCCGACGCGGGGTCAAGACTGACCGGCACCCCCCGCGCGCGGGCCGCCGCCAGGACGACCGGCACCAGGGCCCGGCCCGGCTCCGAGAAGAGCAGATAGCCCGACAGGTGCAGCCGGCCCACGCCGTCCAGCAGCGCGTCCGACCAGTCGTCCGGCCCGATCAGCAACGACGCCCCGCTGTCCGTCAGGAACGTCCGCTCGGCCGAGTCCCCGGTGTCGACGAGGCAGATCACCGTCCCCGTCGGCGCCGCCGCGTCGACGACGAGGAGCGGGCGCACCCCGCACGCCGTCAGCTCCCGCTCGTGCCACGCCGACGCGTCGGTGCCCACCCTGCCCAGCAGCCGCACGTCCGCGCAGCCCGCGGACGCCGCCCAGCAGGCCACGTTGGCCCCCGCCCCGCCGGGCAGCCGCCGGATCGAGGCTGCGGTGTCCGTCCCCGCGGCCAGCGGTCCCCGGTGCCGGGCGACGACGTCCGTGACCACGTCCCCGACGACCAGCAGCGCACCGTCCGGGGCGGTGCTCATGCCCCGGCCCGGGCCGCCGCGATCCTGGCCGCCAGCCGCACGTTCCCCCGCACCGCCGCCAGGTTGGCGTTCAGCGAGGCGCCGTCGGTGAGCCGCACCAGGCGTTCCAGGAGGAACGGTGTGACCGCCTGACCGGTGATCCCCTCCGCCTCGCACGCGTGCAGCGCGTCGGCGAGCACGCGCGCGTGGAGCGCGGGATCGAGCTGCTCCGCCTCGGGAACGGGGTTGGCGACCACGAGCGCGGACGGCGGCCCGTCCAGGGTGTCCTGCGCCCGCATGACCGCCGCGACCTGCTCGGGGTCGTCCAGGGTCCAGTCCACCGGGTGGCCCGAGTCGGACAGGTAGAAGCCGGGGAAGCGGTCCGTGCGGTAGCCGGCCACCGCGACGCCCAGCGTCTCCAGCCGCTGCAGGGTCGCCGGGACGTCCAGGATCGACTTCACGCCCGCGCAGACGACCGTGATCCGGGTGCGGGCCAGCAGGCCCAGGTCGGCCGACTCGTCCTGCGTCACCGTCCACTCCCGGTGGACACCGCCCAGCCCGCCCGTCGCGAAGACCCTCACGCCCGCCAGGGCCGCCAGCAGGGCGGTCGCCGACACGGTGGTCGCCCCGCTCGCCGCACGGGCCACCGCGAGCGGCAGGTCCCGGTGGCCCAGCTTGCGGATGCCGTCCTCGGTGGCGACCCGCTCCAGCTGCTCCTTGTCCAGGCCGACGTGCGGCCGGCCGTCCAGCACGGCGATCGTCGCCGGTACCGCGCCCTCCTGCCGCACCGCCTCCTCCAGCTCCCGGGCGACCAGGAGATTGCGCGGGCGCGGCAGGCCGTGCGCGATGATCGTGGACTCCAGGGCCACCACCGGGCGACGCGCGCCGAGCGCCTCCCGCACCTCTTCCGACACCACCAGCTTCACGCGCCTGCCTCCCGTCCGACGGTCTCCCTCGGCTCCGCTCTCCCTCATCCCTGGCGGGCCGGGGGCCCGGCCAAACCCGCCGGGGCCGGAACAAAGCCGTTGCGGGCCCCGGGGCCGGGGGCCGAGCCTGGAGCCATGGCAGACAACACGGCACGCCTCGACCACGTCGTCCTGTGGGTACGCGACCCGGTGGCCGCGGCCGGTTTCTACGAGAAGAACCTGGGCTTCGAGCCCCTGCGTCTGGCCGAGTACGCCGCGGGGAGCGTGAGCTTCCCCTCCGTGCGCATCGACGACACGACCATCCTCGACCTCGCACCGCACTCCATGGCGGCCCGCATGCGCGTACTCCCCGGCGCCGACGCCGCCGCGGGGCACCCCGTCAACCACATCTGCGTGTCCCTGTCCGCCTCCGGCTTCGACGCCCTGCGCGCCCGCCTGCAGGAGCAGTCCGTCCCGGTCTCGGAGCTCTCCTACGACTCCTACGGCGCCCGCGGCCCGGCCGAGCGGAGCTTCTACTTCGGCGACCCGGACGGCAACGTCATCGAGGCCCGGCACTACGCGTAGCGGCCCGCGTCCGACCACCCGGCCGGTGCCGCCCGTCAGAACAGCGGCTCGGGCAGCACCCCCTCCAGCGCGAGCAGCCGCCGCTTGGTGGCCACTCCGCCGCCGAACCCGCCGATGCCGCCGTCGCTCTCCACGACCCGGTGGCACGGCACGACGACCGGCAGCGGATTGGCCCCCATGGCCATGCCCACCGCCTGGGCGGCGCCCGGCCGGTCCACCCGGCGGGCCAGCTCGCCGTAGCCGACGACCGAGCCGTAGGGCACGCCGGAGGCCAGTTCGCGCAGCACCCGCCGGTTGAAGCCCGTGACCAGCGACCAGTCCAACGGCAGGTCGAAGTCGCGGGCGAGACCCGCGAAGTACGCCTCCAGCTGGCGTACCGCCTCGCTCAGCAGCGGGGAGCCGGGCGCCTCGACGGGCCGCGTGCCCAGCCGGGCCGCGAGCCCGTCCAGCGCCCGGTCGCGCACGGCGCCGGTGGCGTGGAACACGACGTTGACCAGACCGTCGCCGGTGGCGGCCAGCAGCAGCGGACCGATGTCGCTGCCGACGACGGTCCACACGACCCGCTGCTCGCTCTGCCCGAGGCTGTCCATGCGCCCCACGGTACGGGCCGCCACCGACAACGCCCGGGTCAGTCCAGGGCGTCCCGTACCACGTCGGGCTTGTTGCTGATGACGCCGTCGACCTCGTACCCGGCGACCCGGCGTGCCGTCTCCGCGTCGTTCACCGTCCAGGTGAGCACCTCGAGCGGCCTGCCGTGGGGGCCCGTGAACGCGTGCACCGAGGACACGTAGCTCATCGAGAGGGTGCTGTGCGACGGGTTGATCTGGTCGGCGAACTCCGCGTACGCCGGCAGTTCCGAGACGGCCGGAGTGCCGAGGAACCCGGTCTTGACCGCGGGCTTGAGGGCGTGGACCGTCCGGATGCTGTCGGCGTCGAAGCTCTGCACGACCAGCCGCCCCGCCACGTGCGGCCGGTCGAGCCAGCCCTCGTTGGCGAGGACCTTGAGGGTCTGCTGCTCGATGCCCGGGTACAGGCCGGGGCTCTTCAGCTCCAGCAGCAGCTTCTGGTGGTTGCGGTCCAGGCGGTTCAGGTACTGCTCCAGCGTCGGCACGCGCGCGCCCGCGTACTCGGGCCCGAACCAGCTTCCCGCGTCCAGCCGCGCGATCTCCGCGGCGGTGAAGTCCTTCACCTTCCAGGGCGACCGGTCCGGGAAGACCTCCTCCACGTCGGTCGTCCGGGCCAGGCTCTCGTCGTGGACGACGACGAGTTCGCCGTCACGGGTGCGCTGGACGTCGTTCTCCACCCAGCGGATGCCCAGCTCGGCGGCCCGGTCGACGGCGGCCAGCGTGTTCTCGGGCGCATACCCGGAGGCACCCCGGTGGGCGACGACCGTGGGCCCGTCGTCGCCCGCCCCGTCGGCCCGGGCGTGCGAGAGGGGAGCCGTGAGGGCGACCCCGAGAAGAGCGGTGGTCGCGACGGCAACTGCGCGTACGTGCATGCGTACTCCTCGCATCGAACGATCACGGACAGCACCACTGTGGCACCAGAGCGTCAACGGAGGAGGGGTGCGGAGTGGCCACAGGCTGAATGGAGTTGCTCAACTACGCTCACGTGGGCGGCACAACTGGGGCGAGAGCGTGATTCTTTGCCGGAGAATCGTTCGACCATTCCGGTGGAAGTCATACTCTCTGCCTCGACCCCGATCGTTCGCGCGGTTCTGGGAGGGGCGCACATGCAGAAGGAACCGGCACACCACCGGGGCGCGAGACGGCGGAAAGGCAGCCGCACATGCACAGCACGGTCGACGGATTCAGCTACGGACTCGTCACACCGGTGGTGGCCTACCTCATGGCCTGCCTCGGCGGCGCCCTGGGCCTGCGCTGCACCGCCAGGGCCATGCTGGTCACCCGCTCCTGGCGCCCGGGATGGCTCGCCCTCGGCTCGGCGGCGATCGGCTCCGGCATCTGGACCATGCACTTCGTCGCGATGATGGGCTTCACCATCGAGCACACCCCGATCCGCTACGACGTGCCGATGACCTTCGCCAGCCTGGCCGTCGCCGTCGTGATGGTCGGCGTGGGGATCTTCATCGTCGGCTACCGGGGCGCCCGCGGGACGGCGCTGTTCACCGGCGGCACCCTCACCGGCCTGGGCATCGCCTCGATGCACTACCTGGGAATGGCCGGGATGCACCTGGACGGACAGCTGACGTACAACACGTTCACCGTGGCCGCGTCCGTCGTCATAGCCATGGCCGCCGCCACCGCCGCCCTGTGGGCGGCCGGACAGGTCCGGGGCTTCCTGTGGAGCGTGGGCGCCGCCCTGGTCATGGGCCTGGCCGTCACCGGCATGCACTACACGGGCATGGCCGCCGTCCAGGTCCACCTCACCGGCACGGCCGAGCCCTCCGTCGGCGGATCGTCCGCCGAACTGCTCGCCCCGATGCTGATCGGCCCGCTCGCCTTCCTCGTCCTCGCCGGCGTCGTCGTCCTGTTCGACCCGCTGATGATCATGGGGCGGCCCGCGGAGGTCCCCGCCGAGCGGAAACCGGGCATCCCCGCCCACACCGAGGTCCCGCGCGCGATCCGGCACCCGGCACACCACCCCGCCCGCCGCACCCGCCGCCCCCCGGCCCGCCGCGCCTCCCGCACCCCGCAGAACCGCTGACCGGAGCCCGTTGTCAGTGCGGGGTCGTACGGTGGAACCCATGCGGCCCGTTTCCCAGATCGAACGCACGGTGGCGCCCTTCGAGGTCGTCAGCCCCTACCAGCCCAGCGGCGACCAGCCGGCGGCCATCGCCGAGCTGGCCCGGCGCGTCCAGGCAGGCGAGAAGGACGTCGTCCTGCTCGGCGCCACCGGCACCGGCAAGTCCGCCACCACCGCGTGGATGATCGAGAAGATCCAGCGCCCCACCCTGGTGATGGCGCCGAACAAGACGCTGGCCGCCCAGTTGGCGAACGAGTTCCGCGAGCTGCTGCCGAACAACGCCGTCGAGTACTTCGTCTCGTACTACGACTACTACCAGCCCGAGGCGTACGTCCCGCAGTCGGACACCTACATCGAGAAGGACTCCTCGATCAACGAGGAGGTGGAGCGCCTGCGCCACTCCGCCACCAACTCGCTGCTCACCCGCCGCGACGTCGTCGTGGTCGCCTCCGTGTCCTGCATCTACGGCCTCGGCACCCCGCAGGAGTACGTGGACCGCATGGTCCCGCTGCGGGTCGGCGAGGAGCACGACCGGGACGAGCTGCTGCGCCGCTTCGTCGACATCCAGTACACGCGCAACGACATGGCCTTCACCCGCGGCACCTTCCGGGTGCGCGGCGACACCATCGAGATCTTCCCGGTCTACGAGGAGCTGGCCGTCCGCATCGAGATGTTCGGCGACGAGATCGAGGCCCTGTCCACGCTCCACCCCGTCACCGGCGAGATCATCAGCGACGACCAGCAGCTCTACGTGTTCCCGGCCTCCCACTACGTCGCCGGCCCCGAGCGCCTGGAGCGGGCGGTCAACGACATCGAGAAGGAACTGGCCGAGCGCCTGACGGAGCTGGAGAAGCAGGGCAAGCTCCTGGAGGCCCAGCGGCTGCGGATGCGCACCACGTACGACATCGAGATGCTCCGCCAGATCGGCTCCTGCTCCGGCGTGGAGAACTACTCGATGCACTTCGACGGCCGCTCGCCCGGCTCCCCGCCGAACACCCTCCTCGACTACTTCCCGGACGACTTCCTGCTCGTCATCGACGAGTCCCACGTCACCGTGCCCCAGATCGGCGCCATGTACGAGGGCGACGCCTCCCGCAAGCGGACCCTGGTCGACCACGGCTTCCGGCTGCCCTCCGCGCTCGACAACCGCCCGCTGAAGTGGGAGGAGTTCCAGGAGCGCATCGGGCAGACCGTGTACCTGTCGGCGACCCCGGGCGCCTACGAGCTCTCCCGCGCCGACGGTGCCGTCGAGCAGATCATCCGTCCCACCGGTCTCGTCGACCCGGAGGTCGTCGTCAAGCCCACCGAGGGCCAGATCGACGACCTGGTGCACGAGATCCGCACCCGGACCGAGAAGGACGAGCGGGTCCTGGTCACCACCCTCACCAAGAAGATGGCCGAGGACCTCACCGACTACTTCGTGGAGCTCGGCATCCAGGTCCGCTACCTCCACAGCGACGTCGACACCCTGCGCCGCGTCGAGCTGCTGCGCGAGCTGCGCGCCGGTGAGTACGACGTCCTGGTCGGCATCAACCTGCTGCGCGAGGGCCTCGACCTGCCCGAGGTCTCCCTGGTGGCGATCCTCGACGCCGACAAGGAGGGCTTCCTGCGCTCCGGCACCTCCCTGATCCAGACCATCGGCCGCGCGGCGCGCAACGTCTCCGGCCAGGTCCACATGTACGCGGACAAGATCACGCCGGCGATGGAGAAGGCCATCGACGAGACCAACCGCCGCCGCGAGAAGCAGATCGCGTTCAACAAGGCGAACGGCATCGATCCCCAGCCGCTCCGCAAGAAGATCAACGACATCGTCGCGCAGATCGCCCGCGAGGACGTCGACACCGAACAGCTGCTCGGCTCGGGCTACCGCCAGGCCAAGGAGGGCAAGGGCGCCAAGGCCCCCGTGCCCGCGCCGGCCGGCCGGACGACGGCGGGCGGGACCAGGACGGCCAGGGGCCGGGCCAAGGCGACGGCGGTGACCGACCGCCCGGCGGCGGAGCTGGCCGCACAGATCGAGGACCTCACCAACCGGATGCGCGCCGCCGCGGCCGACCTCCAGTTCGAGATCGCCGCCCGTCTGCGCGACGAGGTCTCCGAGATGAAGAAGGAACTGCGCCAGATGAAGGAGGCGGGCCTGGCCTGACGGCCCGTCCGGGCAGCGCACTGTGTTGCAAGACCGACACAAAGCGCGGACCGGGGTGGGGCACGGTCGGTGCCCCTGCGTAGGGTTCTGGTCAACCGCGGGTGCCGCGGCAACAGGGGACAGTTCGAGAGGGGATCAGCGCGTGACCGTCAACATGACCAAGGGTCAGGCCATCAGTCTGCAAAAGGGCGACGGCGGCAGCCTGACGTCGGTGCGCATGGGTCTCGGCTGGCAGGCGGCACCCCGGCGCGGCCTGTTCGGCTCGCGCACCCGGGAGATCGACCTGGACGCCTCCGCGGTCCTCTTCGCGGACAAGCAGCCGGTCGACGTCGTCTTCTTCCGTCACCTGGTGAGCGACGACGGCTCGGTGCGCCACACCGGGGACAACCTCGTCGGCGGTGTCGGCCAGGGCGGCGACGACGAGGCCATCCTCGTCGACCTGCAGCGCGTTCCGGTCCACATCGACCAGATCGTCTTCACGGTCAACTCCTTCACCGGCCAGACCTTCCAGGAGGTCCAGAACGCCTTCTGCCGCCTGGTCGACGAGACCAACGGCCAGGAGCTGGCCCGCTACACCCTGGCGGGCGGCGGGGCCTTCACCGCGCAGATCATGGCCAAGGTGAGCCGCGCGGGCCAGGGCTGGGCGATGACCGCCATCGGGACCCCGGCCAACGGCCGCACCTTCCAGGACCTGATGCCGGCGATCCTGCCCGTCCTGTAGCGGCCGTCCGCGGCGTCCCGCCGCAGGCTCGCGATCCGCAGGAGTCCGGACCACCGCGGGCCGCCCGCGGCAGTCCGGCACGAACCGGCCCGTCCCGTCCGCGGGAGGGGCCAGGCCCGCGTGACGCCTCGCGGGTGACGTAGGAACGACACAGGGGGACAGGGCGATGACGGCCGAGCTGACGCGGGGACAGAACCACCCGCTTCCCGGGGCCCGGCTCGAGATCCGGGTCTCGGCCGGCACGCAGGTCGTGGCCGGGGCGACATTCGGCGACGAGAACGGCACCCTCCACGGCGCCGACGGGGTGGCCCACCCGGGCTCACCCACCCTGCCGGGCCTGGAGGTCTCCCGGCAGGCCGCCGCCGACCACCGCCTCGCGGTGGACCTGGACGCCGTACCCGACGCCGTGCACCGCGTCAGCGTGCTGCTCGCCCTGCCCGAAGCCGGCCGGGGACCGGCCCGCTTCGGGGCCGTGGCCGCGCCCTTCGTCGCCGTCACCCACCTCGACGGCGACGAGGTCGCCAGCTACACCATCACCGGCCTGGAGGCCGAGTCCGCCGTCGTCGCCCTGGAGCTGTACCGGCGCCAGGGCGCCTGGAAGGTGCGCGCCGTCGGCCAGGGCTACGCGGGCGGTCTCGCCGAGCTCTTCGCCGACCAGAAGCTGCCCGAGGCCCACCGGCTCGCGGGGACCATCCACGAGGCGGTGGCCGGCGGACTGGCCCGCTCGGTACCGGCACCTCCGGCCGCCGCCCCGGCACACCGGCCGGACCACGGCTCCGCGCCCCGGTCCGGCGGCCCCGACGGTGCCGTACCGCCGGGCTCCCCGTACGACCCGCAGGGCGCTCACGCTCCGAATCCGCAGACGCCCGGGGCGCCGGGGCAGCGCGGGGCACCGCAGCCGTACCCGGGCGGCCCGGGCGGCCCGGACGGCCCGGGGGAGCCCGTCACCGCCGGTCAGCCGTCCGCGCCGGCCGGAGCCGGCCCCATCGACTACACCCACCCGCGCCGGCAGACCGCGGCGCCGCCCCCGCCCCCGCCGGCCGCGCCGCCCGCCGAGCCGGGGCAGCCCGCCCGGCCCGTCGCCGGTGACGCCACCGGCTGGTCCATGGAGGAGCGGCTCTACAACCAGGTGTGGGGCATGTTCGAGGACCTGGCGCGCACGACGGCCGCCTACCGCAGCGCCGTCGACTTCGCCGACTCCCGGATGGAGAAGGAACTCGACCAGGCCCTGTCCGACCCGCGCAACCGGATCGGCGGACAGGGCGACGCCGCCCGCGAGGCCGCACGCGCCCGGCACGGCCAGTTGGTGGCCCAGGCCAGGGAGGTCCTGGACCGGGACGTCGCCCAGCTCGTCGCGGAGGCCGAGGTCGTCGAGCCCGCCCTGCCCGCCGCGTTCGCGCGCTGGGACAACCCCGTCTGGCACGCCTACCGCGTCCCCATGGAGATCCCGATGGCCCTGCGGCTGGGGGATCTCCATCTGCCCGAGGCCGACCGCGTCCGCATTCCGATGCTGGTCCGGCTGCCGCTCGAACGGGGCCTGTGGATCGACTGCGGACGCGCCGCCTCGCTCGACGGTCTGCCCGCCGACTCCCACGAGATGCGGCACGCGGGACTGGAGACGGCCGTCGCCCACGCGGCCCGGCTGCTCGCCGTCTACCCGGCGGGCGAGTTCACCGTGCACGTCATCGACCCGGCCGGATCGGGGGCGCAGGCACTGGCACCACTGGTGCGCGGCGGGGTGCTCGCCGCGCCGCCCGCCCAGGGCGCCGCCGGGGCGGCGGACGTGCTGGCCCGGCTCACCCAGCGCGTCGACCTGGTGCAGATGGCGTTGCGCGGGGGTGCGCCCGACGCGCTGCCGCCCGGCCTCGACACCTCGCAGCACCTGCTGATCGTCAACGACTTCCCGCACGGCTTCGACGACCGGGCCGTCAACCAGCTGCGCTACCTCGCCGACGAGGGTCCCGCCGTCGGGGTCCACCTGATGATGGTCGCCGACCGCGAGGAGTCCGCCGGGTTCGGGCCGCTGCTCGACCCGCTGTGGCGCTCGCTGCTGCGGCTGACGCCGGTGGCCGACGACCACCTCGCCGACCCGTGGGTCGGGCACGCCTGGACCTACGAGCCGCCGCTCGTGCCGCCCGGCAGCCAGGTCCTCGAACAGGTCCTCGCGCAGGTCGCCGCCGCCCGCCGTTCATGGGGCCGGTGACCGCCACCGAGCTGGGCTTTTGAGCTTAATTTGCAAATCTCTTTACCTTCTCTTGGTGATTGGGGTACTGTCGTCCGTACGGAGGGGAGTACTCCCTGTCTGCTGCGGCGTACCCGTCAATACGGATCAGGCCAGATCCCGGGGCGTCGGCCCGTGGTCCGAGCGCATCACGCGTCCCGGACCGGGTGGAAGAGACCTCCGGCAGCGACGACGCTGACATCTGCCGTGTGACGTACTGCCGGAGGCGTAGTGGAAGTTTCCCCGACCCTGTGGGTCCTGACCATCGTGGGCCTCGCGGCCCTCATCGCGGTCGATTTCTTCATCGGCCGCAAGCCGCACGACGTATCGATCAAGGAAGCCGGCATCTGGACCGGCGTCTGGATCGCCCTGGCGGGCCTCTTCGGGCTCGGCCTGTTCCTGTTCGGCGGGGGGCAGCCCGCCGGCGAGTTCTTCGCGGGCTTCATCACCGAGAAGTCGCTGAGCGTGGACAACCTCTTCGTCTTCGTCCTGATCATGGCGAAGTTCGCGGTGCCCTCGCAGTACCAGCAGCGGGTCCTGCTCATCGGTGTCCTCATCGCCCTGGTCCTCAGGGCCGTCTTCATCGCCGCGGGTGCCGCGATCCTCGCCAGCTTCGCCTGGGTCTTCTACATCTTCGGCGCCTTCCTCATCTACACCGCCTGGAAGCTCATCCAGGAGGCACGGGCCGACGAGGAGGACGAGGAGTTCGAGGAGAACAAGCTCCTGAAGGCCGCCGAGCGCCGCTTCGGCGTCGCCGACCGGTACCACGGCACCAAGCTGTGGATCGAGGAGAACGGCAAGCGGGTCATGACCCCGATGCTGGTCGTGATGCTGGCGATCGGCACCACCGACGTGCTGTTCGCGCTCGACTCCATCCCGGCGATCTTCGGTCTGACGCAGGACCCGTACATCGTGTTCACGGCCAACGCGTTCGCCCTGATGGGCCTCAGGCAGCTCTACTTCCTCATCGGCGGTCTGCTGAGGAAGCTGGTGCACCTGTCCTACGGCCTGTCCGTGATCCTGGGCTTCATCGGCGTGAAGCTGGTGCTGCACGCCCTGCACGAGTCCGGCGTCCACGTCCCGGAGATCAGCATTCCGGTCTCGCTCGGCGTGATCTGCGGTGTCCTGGTCGTCACCACGATCACCAGCCTCCGTGCCTCGAAGAAGCAGGCCGAGGCGGAAGCGGCGGCCGCCGAGAGCGGCGACGCGTCGAAGGACAGCGTCGAGGCCTGACGCACCCGGCCGGGGAGCGGCGAGCGGCGACGAGCCGTTCGCCGCTCCGCGCGTTCCCGGCGCCCCGGCCTGCCCGGCGCAACCGGGGGCCGAGAGGCCCGGAGACCCGGAGTGCGGGCCCCGTCGCCCTCTGCGACGATCACCGCATGGTCACCGGTCCCAGGGCGCTCCTCGCACAGTGGACGACCGTCACGCCCGTGCTCGCGGTCGTGCTGCTCGTTCTCACCTGGGGCCGTTCGCTGCCCGGCGTGGTCGTCGCGCTGCTCACGATCGTCCTGGCGGCCTCCGTCCTGGCCGCCGTGCACCATGCCGAGGTGGTCGCCCACCGCGTCGGCGAGCCTTTCGGCTCCCTCGTCCTCGCCATCGCCGTCACGGTCATCGAGGTCGCGCTCATCGTGACCCTGATGGCGGACGGCGGCGACAAGAGCGCGACCCTGGCCCGGGACACCGTCTTCGCGGCCGTCATGATCACCTGCAACGGGGTCGTGGGCCTCAGCCTCCTGGTCGCCTCCCTGCGCCACGGCATCGCGGTCTTCAACCCGGAGGGCACCGGCGCCGCCCTCGCCACGGTGGCGACCCTGGCCACCCTCAGCCTGGTCCTGCCGACGTTCACCACCAGCGCGCCCGGCCCGGAGTTCTCCTCCGTGCAGTTGACCTTCGCGGCGCTGTCCTCGCTCGTCCTGTACGGCCTGTTCATCGCGACCCTGACCGTGCGGCACCGCGACTACTTCCTGCCGATCACCCGGCAGGGCGAGGTGATCACGGCAGAGGAGCACGCCCACGCCCCGTCCGCCCGCACGGCCCTGATCAGCCTCGCCCTGCTGGGCCTGTCCCTGGTCGGGGTCGTGGGCCTCGCCAAGGGCGTGTCGCCGACCATCGAGAGCGGGGTGGAGGCGGCCGGACTCCACCACGCCGTCGTCGGCGTCGTCATCGCGCTGCTGGTCCTGCTCCCCGAGACCATCGCCGCGGTGCGTTCCGCACGCCGCGACCGGGTGCAGACCAGCCTGAACCTCGCACTCGGCTCGGCCATGGCCAGCATCGGCCTGACCATCCCCGCCGTCGCCCTGGCCTCCGTGTGGCTCTCCGGGCCGCTGGTCCTGGGCCTCAGCTCCATCCACATGGTGCTGCTCGCCCTGACCGTGGTCGTGGCCTCCCTGACGGTGGTGCCGGGCCGGGCCACGCCGTTGCAGGGAGGCGTCCACCTCGTGCTGTTCGCGGCGTACCTGGAGCTGGCCGTCAATCCGTGAGCGGGGCGCAGTCAGTAGGTCACGGTGATGCGCCGGGCGGGTCCGTCGACCCGCACCGTGCCCCCGTACGGCACGACCACCTGCGGATCGGTGTGGCCGAGGTCCACGTCGAAGACGATCATGGTGTCGGGCGCGTAGGCGCGCATCGCGCGCAGGACCGCCGCGCGCTGCTCCGCCGCGTACCGGGCAGCCTCCTCGGGACTGTTGGGGCGCTGGAAGGACCACGTCTTCGGGCGGCCCATCAGCAGCGCCGAGAAGCGGCCGAGGAGCCCGCGCTCGCCCATGTTGCGCAGGATGTGGAAGACGTCCTCCGCGGCCGGCAGCTCCTCCGACGTCTCCAGGAACAGCACGTCACCGTCGTACTCCGCCGGATCGCGGGCGATCTCGCGGTCGGCCATCAGCAGCCAGGCGAGGATCTCCAGGCAGCCGCCCCACGCACGTCCCTCGGCCACCCGGCCGGCGTTCTCCCAGGACCAGCCCGCCCCGGGGCGCATCCGGGGCTCGGTCTCGAAGGTCGCGGGGTCGGCCCAGTCACGGTCGACGTCGTTCCAGTGCTCGGCGGGCCGCAGCTCGTACGGGCCCGGGGTGAACAGCGCCGCGCGCAGGGAGTCGGCGGTCTGCGGGTGCAGGGCGCCGGGGCGTCCCAGCTCCACCATCACGCTCCCGCCGTGGTAGCCGACGATCCCCGTGTTGCGCAGGTAGGCGAGGAGGTTGGTGTTGTCGCTGAAGCCGAAGAACGGCTTCGGGCTGGCCCGGATCAGCTCCCGGTCGCGCAGCGGCAGCACGGTGATCTGGTCGTCGCCGCCGATCGTGGCGAACACCGCCTTGATGTCCGGGTCCGCGAAGGCCGCGTGCAGGTCGGCGGCCCGCTCGGCGGGCGTCGAGCCCGTCTTCCGGGTGGCGGGGTATTCGACCGGCTCGAGACCGTACACCTCGCGCAGCCGCCGCAGGCCCAGCTCGTAGGGGAGCGGGAGCAGTCCCGGCAGTCCGGACGCGGGGGACACCACCGCGACGCGGTCGCCGGGGGACGGCTTGGGCGGGTACGCGATCACCGTCATGCGGGGAGCGTACGGCCCGCGGGGACCTCGGCGCACCGTGATAAACCGGGGACCGAGCGGCGGTCGTACCAAGGCCCGCCGCACCCCTCACGGACCGGAGGAACCGTGCCCCGCACCCTCGCCGACGCCCCGATCATGATCCTCAACGGCCCCAACCTGAACCTGCTCGGCCAGCGTCAACCGGAGATCTACGGCTCCGACACCCTCGCCGACGTCGAGGCACTGTGCGTCAAGGCGGCGGCCGCGCACGGCGGGACCGTGGACTTCCGGCAGTCCAACCACGAGGGCGAGCTGGTCGACTGGATCCACGAGGCCCGGCTGACCCACTGCGGAATCGTGATCAACCCCGCCGCCTACTCGCACACGTCCGTCGCCATCCTGGACGCGCTCAACACCTGCGACGGGCTGCCGGTGGTCGAGGTCCACATCTCCAACATCCACCAGCGCGAGCCGTTCCGGCACCACTCCTACGTCTCCCAGCGCGCCGACGGGGTCGTCGCGGGCTGCGGGGTGCAGGGCTACGTGTTCGGCGTGGAGCGGGTCGCGGCCCTGGCCGGGGCGGGCTCGGCCAGGGCCTGAGTCGCCGGGGCCGCCGGCCGGGGGCGGGGGTGGGGAGGCCGGCGGCCCGTGCCGCCCAGGAGCCGTCGGTCCTGCGCGGGGCTGCCACCAGTCGACCGCGCCGCACCGCCCCGGCGGGAGCGCGTGCGGCCCGCGGATGCGTGCGAACGTTTCACACGGGGTGCGTACGGGCCCGAGGGCGCGGGCGCACCCCTGCGTCCCCGCGCCCGTCGCCGGACTGTGCGCCCGCCCGTCGCCTGCCCGTCGCCGGACTGTGCGCCCGCCCGTCGCCGGACTGTGCGCCCGCCCGTCGCCGGACGGCGCGCCCGCCCGTCACCAGCCGCGCGCCCGCCACTCCGGCAGGTGCGGCCGCTCGGCGCCGAGCGTCGTGTCGGCGCCGTGCCCGGGATAGACCCACGTCTCGTCCGGGAGCACGTCGAAGATCTTGGTCTCCACGTCGTGGATCAGGCTCGCGAAGGCCTTCGGGTCCTTGTGGGTGTTGCCCACACCGCCCGGGAAGAGACAGTCCCCGGTGAACAGGTGGGGATGCCCGTGCGGGTCGTCGTAGACCAGGACGACGGAACCCGGTGTGTGGCCGACCAGATGGCGGGCGGTGAGTTCCACCTGCCCCACCCGGACCGTGTCGCCGTCGTCCACCAGGACGTCGGTCGGCACCGGGATGCCCTCCGCGTCGTACCGGCCGGCGTGGGTGCGGGCGCCGGTGGCCGCGACGACCTCGGCGAGCGCCTGCCAGTGGTCGCCGTGGCGGTGGGTGGTGACGACGGAGGCGATGCCGTCGTCACCGATCGTGCCGAGGAGCGTGTGCGCGTCGTTGGCGGCGTCGATCAGCAGTTGCTCGTCGGTGGCCCGGCACCGCAGCAGATAGGCGTTGTTGTTCATCGGGCCGACCGCGACCTTGGTGATCATCAGGTCCTTGAGCTCGTGCACGTCGGCGGGCCCGCCGACCGTCACCTCTCCGCTGTACGTCATGCGGGCCAGCCTAGCGCCGCGAGGCCCCCGGCCGGCCGTCCCGGCCCGGGTGCCTACAGGGGCGGCAGCGTCGGCAGCGGGCCGCCCTCCACCGTGAGCGCGGCGCCCGCACGCCGGCCGGCGAGCCAGCCGAGCAGGTCGGCCGGGGGGCCGGTGACGGTCACCTCGGGGGTCTCGGCCTCCCGCCCCGTGCGCCACGCGCGCGTGCCGTCCGTCAGCCGGGTGGGAGGCACGTCGGGGTTCCCGGCGAACCGTGCGGCCAGGAAGCCGGTCTCCCGCTCGGTGAACTCCGCCGGAAGATCCTCCAGCTCGTACCCGATGCCCAGGTCCACGTGGTGCAGCTCCACCTCGGCCCACCGGCGGAACGGCACCCGGGAGGCCGAGTCGGTGACCCCGTTGCGCAGCGCCACCGTGCGGGACCAGTCCGCGGGCGCCGCTCCCGTCTCCTGGAAGCGGGCCGCGCTCTCGCGCACGTCCGCGAGCTGGGCCGCCAGGGGACGCGGGGCGTCCCGCTCGATGTCGGCGTCGCGGGCCTCGCCGGAGACGTACATGCGGCGTCCTTCGAGGACGTTCACGAGGGCGTCGGCGTTCCGGGCGAGGTGGGCGAGGACGTGACCGCGGCTCCAGCCGGGAAGCCGTGACGACTCCGTCACGGACGCGTTGTCCAGTTTCCCGACCCCGGTGAGCAGCCGCTCGGTCGCGTCACGTACAGACGCCAGGTCAAGCGCGTGATCCATCATGCCGCCGACCTTAGACCTCACCACACCTTCGGGTGAAGGTGGTGAGCGACCCCCGTAATTCGAATGCGCGTGCTATAAGGTCGGTTGCGGCGTCGGGCATGCTGGGAAGTCGGGGTTTGTTGACAACTGGTGAATCCGATCGGCGTTGTCAGTGGCTCCCCCTAGTCTGAGAAAGACGGGGGCCCCGCCCCTGTCACTTCTCTCAAGAAAGGTGCGGACCGGCGTGGCCGACCGTCTCATCGTCCGTGGCGCGCGCGAGCACAACCTGAAGAACGTCTCGCTCGACCTGCCTCGTGACTCGCTCATCGTCTTCACAGGCCTGTCCGGGTCGGGCAAGTCCTCCCTGGCCTTCGACACCATCTTCGCCGAGGGCCAGCGGCGCTACGTGGAGTCGCTCTCCTCCTACGCCCGGCAGTTCCTCGGCCAGATGGACAAGCCGGACGTCGACTTCATCGAGGGCCTCTCCCCGGCGGTCTCCATCGACCAGAAGTCGACCTCGCGCAACCCGCGCTCCACCGTCGGCACCATCACGGAGGTCTACGACTACCTGCGCCTGCTCTTCGCGCGCATCGGCAAGCCGCACTGTCCCGAGTGCGGACGGCCGATCTCGCGCCAGTCGCCGCAGGCCATCGTCGACAAGGTCCTGGAGCTGCCCGAGGGCAGCCGCTTCCAGGTGCTGTCGCCGCTGGTGCGCGAGCGCAAGGGCGAGTTCGTCGACCTCTTCGCCGACCTCCAGACCAAGGGCTACTCCCGCGCGCGGGTGGACGGCGAGACCGTCCAGCTCTCCCAGCCGCCCACGCTGAAGAAGCAGGAGAAGCACACCATCGAGGTGGTCGTCGACCGCCTCACGGTGAAGGACTCCGCCAAGCGGCGCCTGACCGACTCCGTGGAGACCGCGCTCGGCCTGTCCGGCGGCATGGTCGTGCTCGACTTCGTCGACCTCCCCGAGGACGACCCCGAGCGCGAGCGCATGTACTCCGAGCACCTGTACTGCCCGTACGACGACCTGTCCTTCGAGGAGCTGGAGCCCCGCTCCTTCTCCTTCAACTCGCCCTTCGGCGCCTGCCCCGACTGCTCCGGCATCGGCACGCGCATGGAGGTCGACCCGGAGCTGATCGTCCCCGACGAGGACAAGTCCCTCGACGAGGGCGCCATCCACCCCTGGTCGCACGGGCACACCAAGGACTACTTCGGCCGTCTCATCGGTGCCCTCGCCGACGCGCTCGGCTTCCGCACGGACATCCCCTTCGCGGGACTGCCGCTGCGCGCCCGCAAGGCCCTGCTGAACGGCCACAAGACCCAGGTCGAGGTCCGCTACCGCAACCGGTACGGACGCGAGCGCCGGTACACCACGGCCTTCGAGGGCGCCATCCCCTTCGTCAAGCGCCGGCACAGCGAGGCCGAGAGCGACTCCAGCCGTGAGCGCTTCGAGGGCTACATGCGCGAGGTGCCCTGCCCCACCTGCGAGGGCACCCGCCTCAAGCCCCTCGTCCTCGCGGTCACCGTCATGGACAAGTCGATCGCCGAGGTCTCGGCGATGTCCATCAGCGACTGCGCCGACTTCCTGGGCGAGCTGAAGCTCAACGCCCGCGACAAGAAGATCGCCGAGCGCGTGCTGAAGGAGGTCAACGAGCGGCTGCGGTTCCTGGTCGACGTCGGCCTGGACTACCTCTCGCTGAACCGCGCGGCCGGCACGCTCTCCGGCGGCGAGGCCCAGCGCATCCGCCTGGCCACCCAGATCGGCTCCGGACTCGTCGGCGTGCTCTACGTCCTCGACGAGCCGTCCATCGGCCTGCACCAGCGCGACAACCACCGGCTGATCGAGACCCTCGTCCGGCTGCGCGACATGGGCAACACCCTCATCGTCGTCGAGCACGACGAGGACACCATCAAGGTCGCCGACTGGATCGTCGACATCGGCCCCGGCGCCGGTGAGCACGGCGGCAAGGTGGTGCACAGCGGCTCCCTCAAGGAGCTGCTCGACAACGCCGAGTCGCAGACCGGGCTGTACCTGTCCGGGCGCAAGGCCATCCCGCTGCCCGACGTCCGGCGCCCGCAGGACCCCTCCCGCCGGCTCACCGTGCACGGCGCCCGGGAGAACAACCTCCAGGACATCGACGTGTCCTTCCCGCTGGGCGTCTTCACCGCCGTCACCGGCGTCTCGGGTTCCGGCAAGTCGACCCTGGTCAACGACATCCTGTACACCCACCTGGCCCGCGAGCTGAACGGCGCGCGCAACGTCCCGGGGCGGCACACGCGCGTGGACGGCGACGACCTCGTCGACAAGGTCGTCCACGTCGACCAGTCGCCCATCGGCCGCACCCCGCGGTCGAACCCGGCGACGTACACCGGCGTCTTCGACCACATCCGCAAGCTGTTCGCCGAGACGACGGAGGCGAAGGTCCGCGGCTACCTGCCCGGGCGGTTCTCCTTCAACGTCAAGGGCGGCCGCTGCGAGAACTGCGCGGGTGACGGCACGATCAAGATCGAGATGAACTTCCTCCCGGACGTCTATGTCCCGTGCGAGGTCTGCCACGGTGCCCGGTACAACCGGGAGACCCTGGAGGTCCACTACAAGGGCAAGTCCATCGCCGACGTGCTGAACATGCCGATCGAGGAGGCCACCGACTTCTTCGAGGCGGTCCCCGCCATCGCCCGGCACATGAAGACCCTGAAGGACGTCGGCCTCGGCTACGTCCGGCTCGGCCAGTCCGCGACCACCCTGTCCGGCGGCGAGGCCCAGCGCGTCAAGCTCGCCAGCGAGCTCCAGCGCCGCTCCACCGGACGCACGGTCTACGTCCTGGACGAGCCGACCACCGGTCTGCACTTCGAGGACATCAGCAAGCTGCTGACGGTCCTCGGCGGCCTCGTCGACAAGGGCAACACGGTCATCGTCATCGAGCACAACCTCGACGTGATCAAGACCGCCGACTGGGTCGTCGACATGGGCCCCGAGGGCGGCGCCGGCGGTGGCCTGGTGGTCGCCGAGGGCACGCCCGAGCAGGTCGCGGGCGTTCCCGCCAGCCACACCGGCAAGTTCCTGCGGGACGTCCTCGGCGCCGACCGGGTCAGCGACGCGGCCCCGGTGACCCGGCCGCGCAAGGCGGCGAAGACGGTAGCGGCCAAGGCCACCGCCAAGAAGACCGTCACCAAGGCAGCCAAGACAGCCAAGAAGGCCGCCACGCCCGCCGCGAAGAAGACCACGCGGACGAGCAAGGCCTGAGACCGCGCCCGGCGGCTGCGTGCGACCCCCGCACCCGGCCGCCGGTGGCGGTGCCGCCCCGCGACGTCCTCAGAGGGCGACTTCGCGGGCGTACGGCGGTTCCGCGCCCGCGCGCGAGCAGGTGACCGCAGCCGCGCGGGCGGCGAAGCCCAGCAGCCCCGACCAGCCCTCCGGCCCCAGAGCGGTCAAGGCCGCCTCGTCGAGGGCGCCCCGTGCCGCGAGGCCGTGCAGCAGGGCCGCGTTCACCGTGTCGCCCGCACCGATCGTGTCCACCACCTCGACGCGCTCGCCCGGCACCGAGTACGCGCCCCCGTCGCGGGTGAACGCCGTCAGGCCGTCGCCGCCCCGGGTCACCACGACCGCGGCCGGGCCCGCCGCGAGCCACTCCCGGGGTGTGCCGCCGAGCCACTCGGCGTCCTCGGCGGACAGCTTCAGCAGCGACACCGACGGCAGCCAGCTCTTGAAACGGGCCCGGTAGGCGTCCGGGTCCGCGATCAGTCCGGCCCGGATGTTCGGGTCCAGCGCCGTGAACACGCCCCGCGCGGCTGTCTCGCGCAGCAGCGCCTCGTAGGCGCCGGCGCCCGGCTCCAGCACCAGCGAACAGGTCCCGAAGGAGACGGCCCGCGTGCCGGGCGGCAGCGCGGCGGGCAGCGCGAACAGCCGGTCGGCCGTCCCGTCCACGTAGAACGAGTACGCGGCCGAGCCGTCCGCGTCGAGCGAGGCCACGGCGAGGGTCGTCGGCTCGGAACCGCGCTGCACCGGTGAGACGTCCACGCCGGTCTCGCGCAGCCGGTCGAGCAGCGCCTCGCCGAAGGCGTCGTACGACACCCGTGAGCAGAAGGCGACGGGCGAGCCGAGCCGGCCCAGGGCGACGGCGGTGTTGTACGGACCGCCGCCGAGCGCGGGCCGCAGCGCGGCGAGGGCGCCCGTGCCCTGCGGTACCAGGTCGATCAGTGCCTCACCGGCGACGACGATCACGGGAGGGTCCTTTCTCGGGCCCGGGCTGCTCGGCGCAGCCGCAGGAGGTGCGGTGGACGAAGGAACAGGGCAGCCGTACGGTCCGCGCGGGCCGGTCCGGCGCGGCGAGGCGGTCCAGGAGCAGCCGCACGGCGTGCGCGCCGATGTCCCTGCTGGGCTGGGCGACGGCGGTGAGCCGGGGCGAGAAGAGGTCGGCCCAGGCGAAGTCGTCGAAGCAGCACAGCGCGAGGTCGCCGGGCACGGACAGGTCCCGCTCGCGCAGGGCGCGCAGGGCGCCGATGGTCATGGCGTTGTTCGCGGTGACCAGCGCGGTGGGCGGCACCGCCAGGGACAGCAGTTCCGCCGTCGCCCGTTCGCCGCCGGCCGCCTCGGAGTCGCCGTGGACCAGCAGCCGCTCGTCGAAGGGCAGCCCGGCGGCGGCGAGTCCGTGCCGGTAGCCGGTGATCCGCTCGCTGGTCGTGCTGAGCCCCGGCCGGCCCGCGACCAGGCCGATCCGGCGGTGGCCCAGCCCGGCGAGATGGCCCACCAGTCCGGTCGTCGGCTCGGCGCCCTCGGCACAGACCTGGTCGAAGCGCGGGGCGTCCCCGGCCTCCGGCGCGTCCACGATCCGGTCGAGGAACACGGCCGGCACCCGGTGGCGCGTGAGGTAGGCGACCAGGTCCCCGGGCTCGGCGGAGGGGGCGACGATCATGCCGTCCACGCGCCGCTCGTGCAGGAGCTGGACGGCCTTGCGTTCGTGGCCGGGGTCGTCGTGCGGATCGGCGATGAGCAGGCCGTATCCGTGCTCCAGGGCACTGGCCTCGACGCCCTGCAGGATCTCCGTGAAGTACGGGTTGCTGATCGCGGACACCGCGAGCCCGATGGAACGGGTGCGGGAGGTCACCAGGGAGCGGGCCAGGGAGTTCGGGGTGTAGCCCAGTTCCTCGACGGCGTCGAGCACCGCCTGGCGGGTGTGCGGGAGCACCGGGCGGGTGTCGTTGAGCACGTGCGAGACCGTCGCCACGGAGACCCCGGCGCTCCGCGCCACATCGGCCATGGTCGCCACCGCGCCCTCCTTCGCCCCGCTTGACCGGCGGTCGTGCTCCCGGCCGGACCGTACCCCATGCCCCGTGGCCGCGTAAACGCTTGCGCAAGCGTTTACGCGGACCGGCGACGACCCGCCCTCAACGACGACCCGGCCCCCGGGGCAGCCCGCCCCCCGGATATCGTCGCCCTGCAGCGCATCCCCGCTCACGCCCCGCCCCGACCAGTGGAGACCCCATGCCCGGCCGCCCCGCCCCCAGCCGCCGTACCGTCCTGCGTTCGGTGGCCGCCACGCCCGTCGCCGGACTCGGCCTGGCCGCCTGCTCCCCGGGCGACGACGGCGCCGCCCCGGCCCGGCCGACCGCGCCCGTGGACCTCGGCGCGGACGGAGAGGTCGCCAAGGGCGCGACCAAGCTCTTCCCGGACGGGAACGTGGTGGTCACCCGCGCGCAGGACGGCTCCCTGAAGGCGTTCAGCACGGTGTGCACGCACGCGGGGTGCCCCATCAAGAAGCTGGAGGGGACCAAGCTCGTCTGCAACTGCCACGGCAGCGAGTTCGACGCCCGCACCGGCGAGGTGCTGCACGCCCCGGCGACCGTGCCGCTCGTCGAACTGCCCGTCGAGGTGAAGCAGGGCCGGATCGTCGCGAGCCCGGGCACCTGAGCGGTGGGGCCGCGTCCCTGCCCCCGGGGCCCCTACTCCCAGTCCCAGCCGATCCCCTGCATGCCCGGCCTGACCCGCGGCTCCACGAGGTGCACCGAGTGGTGCCGTCCGCTCAGCGCCAGCTCCTGCCGGCCGCCGCGCGGCGCCGCCGGGGAGTGCTGCGTGAACCGGTGGCAGCGCACCGGAAGGGCCGCGGCGTCGAAGCGGACCTGCAGCGCGTACTGCCCGCCCGCCGTGCCGAACCCGCGGACGTACTCGCGCGACACACCCGCCGTGCCGTCCTCGACGCCGTAGCGGAAGAGGTGCGTGTCGCCCGCCGCCAGCCGTGCGTCGAAGAGCAGCTCGGTCACGAGCAGACCGGTCTCGTGGTGGACGCGCACCCGTCCGGTGCGGCAGTTCTCCAGGGCGTGGACGGTCATCCGCGCGGGGACGCATCCCGGATCGCCGTGGTGGACGGCGAGGAAGCGGTCGACGCCGTCGCGGTGGGCGCGGACGATGAGGTGCGACTCGCGTCCCGCCAGCTCACGGCCGGGCCCGACGCGGACCCGCTCGTGGTGCCCGAGGGTGTGCATCCCGCCGTCCGGCGACGGGCACCCCAGTTCGGTCAGCAGCCCGTCCAGGACACCCGAGGCCGCCAGGTGGGCGCGGTAGGAGCGGCCGGCGGGCCGCCGGCCCGGTGTCTGTTCCTCGGCCTCGGCGAGCAGGCGGATCAGCGACTCCTCGGGCAACTGGAGTATCTCCTCCAGGGCCCGCACGGCCCGCAGGGACTCGGGACGCTGCGGGCGCCGGGCCCCCTGCTGCCAGTAGCTCAGACTCGTGACGCCCACCTTCACACCGTGGCGCGACAGATGGTGCTGCACGCGCTGCAGCGGCAGGCCGCGCGCGGCGATCGCCGCACGCAGGGCGACGTGGAACGGGCCGCCGCGCAGGGCCGAGTCGAGTTGCGCCGTGGCGGCGTCCGCGTGCTGTGCGGCGTGCGGCATGCAGGGGCCCTTCTGTGAAGTTCACGGCGGCTGGTCAGACCGTCCGTACGGGCGCCCGGGGCCGCCCCCGGTCGCGGCGCAGGAGTCTTCACGTCCGGGCACCGCGCTTCGGGCCCCGAGTCCCTCCGCATTGAAGCGTGTTGATCCAGCCCCGACAACACCTGACGCCCACCGTCATGGACTCCTGGCCGAGAACGCACCGCCCCGCCCCCGTGGGCGCCACCCGCCGTGACCGACCGGCCCCGCACCGTCTTCCCCGGCCCCCTCTCCGGCGGTCTGCGGCCGCCCCCGCCGGCCGTCCACAGGGGCCCGGGCCGTCGTCCACAGCCCCGCCGCGGTGTCGGTCCGCGCCAGTAGGGTGTGAGTCATGGCCGACCCCTCCAGCTACCGCCCCAGGCCGGGTGAGATCCCGGACTCCCCGGGGGTGTACAGGTTCCGTGACGAGCACCGCCGGGTGATCTACGTCGGAAAGGCGAAGAGCCTGCGCCAGCGCCTGGCCAACTACTTCCAGGACCTGGCGCACCTGCACCCGCGCACCCGCACGATGGTCACCACGGCCGCGTCCGTGGAGTGGACGGTGGTGTCCACGGAGGTCGAGGCGCTGCAACTGGAGTACTCCTGGATCAAGGAGTACGACCCCAGGTTCAACGTCAAGTACCGCGACGACAAGAGCTACCCGTACCTCGCCGTGACGATGAACGAGGAGTTCCCGCGCGTCCAGGTGATGCGCGGCCACAAGAAGAAGGGCGTGCGCTACTTCGGGCCGTACGGGCACGCCTGGGCGATCCGCGACACGGTCGACCTCCTGCTGCGCGTCTTCCCGGTGCGCACCTGCTCCGCGGGCGTCTTCAAGAACGCCGCCCGCACCGGTCGCCCCTGCCTGCTCGGCTACATCGGCAAGTGCTCCGCCCCCTGCGTCGGCCGGATCACGCCCGAGGACCACTGGGACCTGGCCGACGAGTTCTGCGACTTCATGGCCGGGCGCACCGGCACCTACCTGCGCCGCCTGGAGCGGCAGATGGCCGAGGCCGCGGAGGACATGGAGTACGAGCGGGCGGCGCGCCTGCGGGACGACATCGGGGCCCTGAAGAAGGCCATGGAGAAGAGCGCGGTGGTGCTCGCCGACGCCACCGACGCCGACCTGATCGCGGTCGCCGAGGACGAACTGGAGGCCGCCGTCCAGATCTTCCACGTGCGCGGCGGACGCGTGCGCGGTCAGCGCGGCTGGGTCACCGACAAGGTGGAGGAGATCACCACCGGTGCGCTCGTCGAGCACGCCCTCCAGCAGTTGTACGGCGAGGAGAGCGGGGACGCCGTGCCCAAGGAGGTCCTGGTCCCCGCCCTGCCGGACCCGGTCGAGCCCGTCCAGCAGTGGCTGACCGGGCGCCGCGGGTCGGGCGTGTCGCTGCGCATCCCTCAGCGCGGCGACAAGAAGGCGCTGATGGAGACCGTCCAGCGCAACGCCCAGCAGGCCCTGGTCCTGCACAAGACCAAGCGCGCCTCCGACCTGACGACGCGCTCGCGCGCGCTGGAGGAGATCGCCGAGGCCCTCGACCTCGACAGCGCCCCGCTGCGCATCGAGTGCTACGACATCTCCCACCTCCAGGGCGACGACGTCGTCGCCTCCATGGTCGTCTTCGAGGACGGGCTGGCCCGGAAGAGCGAATACCGGCGGTTCCAGATCAAGGGCTTCGAGGGACAGGACGACGTCCGTTCCATGCACGAGGTCATCACCCGTCGCTTCCGCCGCTACCTCGCCGAGAAGGAGAAGACCGGCGAGTGGGCGGACGGCGAGGAACTCACCGACGGCGGGCGGCACCCGGGCGGCGAAGCCGTCGTGGCCGGGCCGGGCGCCCCGGACGACGGCGAGGCACTCACTCACGGCCCGGCGCTCAAGGACGACGACGGCCGGCCCAAGCGGTTCGCCTACCCGCCTCAGCTCGTCGTCGTCGACGGCGGGCAGCCCCAGGTCGCGGCCGCACAGCGGGCGCTGGACGAGCTGGGCATCGACGACATCGCCGTGTGCGGTCTGGCCAAGCGCCTCGAGGAGGTCTGGCTGCCGCGCGAGGACGACCCGGTCGTCCTGCCCCGCACCAGCGAGGGCCTCTACCTGCTGCAGCGGGTCCGCGACGAGGCCCACCGCTTCGCGATCACCTACCAGCGCGCCAAGCGCGCCAAGCGCTTCCGCGCGGGCCCGCTGGACGACGTGCCCGGCCTGGGGGAGACCCGCAAACAGGCGCTGATCAAGCACTTCGGTTCCGTGAAGAGGCTGCGGGCGGCGACGATCGACCAGATCTGCGAGGTGCCCGGCATAGGCCGCAAGACGGCCGAGACCGTCGCCGCCGCCCTCGCCGGGGCCACCCCGGCCGGGCCCGCCGTGAACACGGCGACCGGAGAGATCATGGATGACGAGGACGGGGCACCCGAGACGACGACGGATGCCCCGGGGGAGCCCGTGTCCGCGGGCACCCCGGACGAACGACGGGGGCAGGAGAGATGACCGAGCACGAGGCACGGCCCGCAGCGGAACGAGAACAGCCGCAGCACGCACCCGAACGGGAACAGCCGCAGCACACAGCCGATCGGGAACAGCCGCAGCGCACAGGCGAACGAGAACAGACCCGCGACGACGGAGCACAGGTGAGTACGGGCAAGGAAACAGCCGGGGCGCACGAGGCGGCCATCCCCGAGCTGGTGATCATCTCCGGCATGTCCGGGGCCGGCCGCTCGACGGCAGCGAAGTGTCTGGAGGACCTCGGCTGGTTCGTCGTCGACAACCTGCCGCCCGCGCTGATCCCCACCATGGTGGAGCTCGGCGCCCGCTCCCAGGGCAACGTGGCGCGCATCGCGGTCGTCGTGGACGTCCGCGGCCGGCGCTTCTTCGACAACCTGCGCGAGTCCCTCGCGGACCTCGACGCCCGCGGCGTCACCCGCCGGATCGTCTTCCTGGAGTCCTCCGACGACGCCCTGGTGCGCCGCTTCGAGTCGGTGCGCCGCCCGCACCCCCTCCAGGGCGACGGCCGCATCGTCGACGGCATCGCCGCCGAGCGCGAGCTGCTGCGCGAGCTGCGCGGCGACGCCGACCTGGTGATCGACACCTCCAGCCTCAACGTGCACGAGCTGCGCGCCAAGATGGACGCCCAGTTCGCCGGCGAGGAGGAGCCCGAGCTGCGGGCCACGGTGATGTCCTTCGGCTTCAAGTACGGCCTCCCGGTCGACGCCGACCTCGTCGTCGACATGCGCTTCCTGCCCAACCCGCACTGGGTCCCGGAGCTGCGCCCCTTCACCGGCCTCAACGAGGAGGTGTCGAGCTACGTCCTCAACCAGCCCGGGGCCAAGGAGTTCCTCGACCGCTACGCCGAGCTGCTCCAGCTGATCGCCGCGGGCTACCGTCGGGAGGGCAAGCGCTATGTGACCGTCGCCGTCGGCTGCACCGGCGGCAAGCACCGGTCCGTGGCCATGTCGGAGAAGCTCGCCGCCCGGCTCGCCGCCGAGGGCGTGGAGACGGTGGTCGTCCACCGGGACATGGGACGGGAATGACAGGGCAATGACAGGACGCACTCCGCGGCTGAGCCGGCTGCGCCGGGTGGTGCCCGAGGGACGCGGCGGCAGACCCGCCGACGCCCGCGCCGCCCGGCCCGAACAGACGCGCGGCGCCAAGCCGCGCCGCCGGGGCGCCCAGCCCAAGGTCGTCGCGCTCGGCGGCGGCATGGGCCTGTCCGCCTCGCTCGCCGCGCTGCGCCGGATCACCGGCGACCTCACCGCCGTCGTCACCGTCGCCGACGACGGCGGCTCCAGCGGACGCCTGCGCGACGAGCTGGGCGTCCTGCCGCCCGGCGACCTGCGCAAGGCGCTGGCCGCGCTGTGCGGGGACGACGACTGGGGCCAGACCTGGGCCCGCGTCATCCAGCACCGCTTCCAGTCCCAGGGCGACCTGCACGAACACGCGGTCGGCAATCTGCTGATCGTCGCCCTGTGGGAGCAGCTCGGCGACCACGTCCAGGCGCTGGACCTGGTGGGCAAGCTGCTCGGCGCGCACGGGCGGGTGCTGCCCATGTCCGCCGTCCCGCTGGAGCTCCAGGCCCTGGTCAGGGGCCACGACCCGGAGCGGCCCGACGCGGTGGACACCGTACGGGGGCAGGCGACCGTGGCGCTCACGCCCGGCGAGGTGCAGTCCGTGCACCTGGTGCCCAGCGACCCGCCGGCCGTGCCCGAGGCGGTCGACGCCGTCCTGGACGCCGACTGGGTGGTGCTGGGCCCCGGCTCCTGGTTCTCCTCGGTCATCCCGCACCTGCTCGTGCCCGATCTGCTGGACGCGCTGGTCGAGACGAAGGCGCGCCGGGTGCTCTCGCTGAACCTCGCACCGCAGCCCGGAGAAACTGAGGGCTTCTCCCCGCAGCGTCATTTGGAGGTTTTGGGACGACACGCCCCTAAACTCGCCCTGGACGTGGTGCTGGCCGACGAGGCCGCCGTGCCCGACCGTGACTCGCTGACCGACGCCGCGAAAGGGTTCGGCGCCGCGGTCGAACTGGCTCCGGTTGCCCGGACCGACGGGACCCCGAGGCACGACCCGGAGCTGCTGGCCGCCGCGTACGACCGTATTTTTCGGATGCATGGAAGGATCGGCCCATGGCGATGACGGCAGCGGTGAAGGACGAGATCTCCCGGCTCCCCGTCACCCGGACCTGCTGCAGGAAGGCGGAGGTCTCCGCCGTTCTGCGGTTCGCCGGCGGCCTTCACCTGGTGAGCGGGCGCATCGTGATCGAGGCGGAGCTGGACACCGCGCGGGCCGCCCGCCGGCTCAAGCAGGACATCCTGGAGATCTTCGGGCACAGCTCGGAGCTGATCGTGATGGCGCCCGGCGGGCTGCGCCGCGGTTCGCGTTTCGTCGTCCGGGTCGTCGCCGGCGGTGACCAGCTGGCCCGGCAGACCGGCCTGGTGGACGGCCGGGGCCGCCCGATCCGGGGCCTGCCGCCGCAGGTGGTCTCGGGGGCCACCTGCGACGCCGAGGCCGCCTGGCGCGGGGCCTTCCTGGCGCACGGCTCGCTCACCGAACCCGGCCGTTCCTCCTCCCTGGAGGTGACCTGCCCGGGGCCCGAGGCCGCGCTCGCCCTGGTCGGCGCCGCCCGCCGGCTGTCGATCCCCGCCAAGGCCCGCGAGGTGCGCGGCGTGGACCGGGTCGTGGTCCGCGACGGCGACGCGATCGGCGCCCTGCTCACCCGGCTCGGCGCCCACGACTCGGTGCTGGCCTGGGAGGAGCGCAGGCTGCGGCGCGAGGTCCGCGCCACCGCCAACCGCCTCGCCAACTTCGACGACGCCAACCTGCGCCGCTCCGCCCGCGCGGCCGTCGCCGCCGGTGCCCGGGTCCAGCGCGCCCTGGAGATCCTCGCCGACGACGTTCCCGAGCACCTCGCCGCCGCGGGCCGGCTCCGCATGGAGCACAAGCAGGCCTCCCTGGAGGAGCTGGGCGCCCTCGCCGACCCGCCGCTGACCAAGGACGCCGTCGCCGGACGCATCCGCCGCCTGCTGGCCATGGCCGACAAGCGGGCCTCGGACCTCGGCATCGCCGGTACGGACGCCAACCTCGGCGAGGAGCTGGCCGACAACCTCGTCGGCTGACCTCGCCGCCCGCGCCCCAGCCGCGCGTCACAGCGACAACGAGCCGGTGCCGTCACCCACTTGGGTGACCGGCACCGGCTCTTCGCGTGTCCTTGTCGCGCCCTTGACTCGATCATGGGCTGTCATGAGCCTGGCATCTGTTCGCCGCCGTGGCGGACCCAGGCCTGTCGGACAGGCCCCACCCAGGGGGTTTCATGAGACGAAGAGCGAGATCGATCCTCGCCGTCGGCGCGCTCCTGATCGGCGCGGCGGGCTTCGCACCCGCAGCCCGGGCACAGCCCGCGGATCCGGTCACCCCGGACGCGGACGAAGTGAAGGTCTTCCGCGCCGACGTCACCAGGGAGCAGGTCCCCCTGCTGCTGGCGGCCGGCCAGGACGGCCACGAACTCGGCGAGCGGGTACCCGGCCGCGGTACGGCCGCCGTCGAGCTCCACCTCACCGAGAAGCAGGCCGCGGCGCTGGAGAAGCAGGGCGTCGGCCTCACCGAGCACACCCTGTCCGCGCAGGCCGCCGAGCGCGTCGCGAGCGCCGCCGACGGCGTCTTCCGCCCCTACGGCGGCAGCGGCGGTCTGCGCGAGGAGATCCTGCGCACCGCACGGGAGAACCCCGGTCTCACCAAGGTCGTCTCCATCGGGAAGACCGTGCGGGGCCAGGACATCCTGGCACTCAAGCTCACCAAGCAGGCGAAGAAGTCCGAGGACGGCTCCCGGCCCTCGGTCCTCTACATGTCCAACCAGCACGCACGCGAGTGGATCACCCCGGAGATGACCCGGCGGCTGATGCACCACTACCTGGACACCTACGAGAAGGACCGGCGGATCAGGAAGATCGTCGACTCCACCGAGCTGTGGTTCGTCCTGTCGGCCAATCCCGACGGCTACGACTACACCTTCGAGAGCGCCGACACCCGCCTGTGGCGCAAGAACCTCCGCGACGTCAACGGCGACGGCACCATCGGCACCGGCGACGGCGTCGACCTCAACCGCAACTTCGCCTACAAGTGGGGTTACGACGACGAGGGCTCGTCCCCCAATCCCACCAGCGAGACCTACCGCGGCGCGAGCCCCGGCTCCGAGCCCGAGACCAAGGCGCTGGACGCCTTCCAGAAGCGGATCGGCTTCACGTACGGCATCAACTACCACTCCGCCGCCGAACTCCTCCTCTACGGCGTCGGCTGGCAGGTGGCCACCGGCACCCCGGACGACGTCCTCTACAAGGCGCTCGCCGGCACCCCCGACAACTCCGCGATCCCCGGCTACCACCCGCAGGTCTCCTCGGAGCTGTACACGACCAACGGCGAGGCCGACGGGCACGCGGCCAACGTCAACGGCATGGCGATGTTCACCCCGGAGATGTCGACCTGCCAGACCGCCTCCGACGCCGACCCCGACGACCGGTGGAACGCGCGGGACTGCCGGTCGGGCTTCACCTTCCCCGACGACGAGAAGCTGATCCAGCAGGAGTTCGCCAAGAACGTCCCCTTCGCGCTCTCCGTCGCCGAGACCGCCGCCCACCCCGACCGGCCCTCCTCCTCGGTCGGCCTGGACGCCGCCGACTTCACCCCGGCCCCCTTCACCACCTCCTACGCCCGCGGCGCCGGCCAGGAGGTCTCCGTCGTCGTCCGCAAGTCCGTGCGCGACAAGGAACTGAGGTACCGCGTCAACGGCGGACGCACGCACGAGACGGCACTGCGGCCCTGGCGGGGCGGTGAGCGCTACGGCGGTGAGGACAACCTCCACTTCGACGAGTACCGGGCCGAGGTCAGGGGCGCCGCCCCCGGCGACCGCGTCGAGGTCTGGTTCTCCGGCGAGACGCCGCGGGGCCACGACCGGCACGGCAGGCGCACCGAGAGCCGGCACTTCACGTACACGGTCGCCGAGCGTCCCCGCGCCGACGTCCTCGTCGTCGCCGAGGAGGGCGCGAAGGCCACGCAGACGCAGACGTACGTGGACGCGCTCAAGGCCAACGGCCACCGCGCCGCCGTCTGGGACGTCGCCGCCCAGGGCACCCCCGACGCGCTCGGCGTCCTCGGCCACTTCGACACCGTCGTCCACTACACCGGCGCCGCGGTGCCCGGCAACGCCACCCAGCTCCAGCTGCGCGCCTTCCTCAACGAAGGGGGCAAGCTCGTCGAGGCGGGCGAGCAGGCCGGCGGCGACGTCGACCTCGGCGGCGGCACCCTCTCCGACGACTTCAGCCAGTACTACCTGGGCGCCTACACCCGCACCGCCACCTCCGGCGCCACCGGGTTCACCGGCTCCGGCGGGCTCCGCAGGACGGGCGGCCCCCTCGGCGACGCCCCCGGCAACCCGCTGGACGCCGCCGGCGCCTACAGCGTGACCTCCGACGAACTCGACCCCGGCACCTACCCGCAGTTCGCGAGCGCGGGCGCCGGGAAGTTCGACGGGACCGTCAACCCGTACGGGCCCTACGCGGGGGAGTGGATGGCCGCCGCCGTCCACACCGACGACGCCTACAAGCGCCTCACCCGCACCGTGGACCTCACCGGCGTCACCGCCGCCGACCGGCCCACGCTCCGCACCCACCTGCTGTGGGACACCGAGCGCGGCTACGACCACGCCCTGGTCGAGGCGCACACCACCGGTGCCGACGACTGGACCACGCTGCCCGAGGCGAACGGCGCCACCGGCACGGCCGTGCCCGCCGAGTGCGCGGCCGGGTTCTACCTGGCCGGGCACCCCTGGCTGGCGCACTACCTGACCCTGTCCGACGAGGGCTGCGCCGCGACCGGAACCACCGGCCGCTGGAACAGCCTCACCGGCTCCTCCGGCGGCTGGAAGCAGACCGAGTTCGACCTGAGTGCCTACGCCGGGAAGTCCGTGGACGTCTCGATCGCGTACGTCACCGACCCCGGCAGCGGCGGACGCGGCGTCCTCGCCGACGAGGCCTCCCTGGTCGTCGGCGGCACGGCGACGCAGACCGAGGGGTTCGAGACCTCGCTCGGCGCCTGGCGCGCCGCCGGTCCGCCCGCGGGCAGCCCCGCCGTCCTCAAGGACTGGACCCGCACCGGAACCCTGTTCCAGACCTACGCCGCCGTCACCACGGACGACACCGTGCTGCTCGGCTTCGGCCTGGAGCACCTCGCCGAACCGGCCGCCCGCGCGGCACTGGTCCGGCAGGCGCTGCGTGCCCTGAACGAGTGAATTCCGGTATGCGGGGGACTGGACCGGTGTAGCGAAATCGGGTGATCGGTCCCCGTCGCCCGGGGCGGTCCGTACCTCTACTGACGGGTACGGACCGCCCTGCCGGGTATGGGCCGTCTCGATGTCACCCCCGCCGCCGTGGAGAGGTAGGGTCGGAGGTGGTCGGGGACATCCCAAATACAGCTCGCCGGCACATCGGGCCGGCGTACCAACGAGGAGATCGGTTCGTGACGATCCGCGTAGGCATCAACGGCTTTGGCCGCATCGGTCGTAACTACTTCCGCGCGCTGCTGGAGCAGGGTGCGGACATCGAGATCGTGGCTGTCAACGACCTGGGTGACACCGCGACCACCGCCCACCTGCTGAAGTACGACACCATCCTCGGCCGCCTCAAGCAGGAGGTCACGCACACCGAGGACACCATCACCGTCGGCGGCAAGACCATCAAGGTCCTCTCCGAGCGCAACCCGGCCGACATCCCCTGGGGCGAGCTGGGCGTCGACGTCGTGATCGAGTCGACCGGCATCTTCACCAAGAAGGCCGACGCCGAGAAGCACATCGCGGGCGGCGCGAAGAAGGTCCTCATCTCGGCCCCGGCCAAGGACGAGGACATCACCATCGTGATGGGCGTCAACCAGGACAAGTACGACCCGGCGAACCATCACGTCATCTCCAACGCCTCCTGCACCACCAACTGTGTGGCGCCGATGGCGAAGGTCCTCGACGAGAACTTCGGCATCGTCAAGGGCCTGATGACGACGGTCCACGCGTACACGAACGACCAGCGCATCCTGGACTTCCCGCACAAGGACCTGCGCCGCGCCCGTGCCGCCGCGGAGAACATCATCCCGACCACCACGGGCGCCGCCAAGGCCACCGCGCTGGTCCTGCCGCAGCTCAAGGGCAAGCTCGACGGCATCGCGATGCGCGTCCCGGTCCCGACCGGCTCGGCCACCGACCTCGTCGTGGAGCTCCAGCGCGAGGTCACCAAGGACGAGGTCAACGCCGCGTTCAAGAAGGCCGCCGACGACGGCGACCTCAAGGGCATCCTCTTCTACACCGAGGACGCGATCGTCTCCTCGGACATCACCGGCGACCCGGCCTCCTGCACCTTCGACTCCTCCCTGACCATGGTCCAGGAGGGCAAGTCGGTGAAGATCCTCGGCTGGTACGACAACGAGTGGGGCTACTCGAACCGCCTCGTCGACCTCACGGTCTTCGTCGGCAACCAGCTCTGATCGACTTCAGCACGGCACCTCGATGCGGCAGCAGGGCCCGGACGGCGCACGGTCGCGCCGTCCGGGCCCTGCGCCGCGTCCGCCTCGACCAGCCCTCGTAGGATCACGAGCGATCCGAGAACCCAGGAGCCCTCTTGAAGACGATCGACGAACTGCTCTCCGAAGGCGTCGCGGGCAAGCGCGTCTTCGTCCGCGCCGACCTGAACGTCCCGCTGGACGGCACCACCATCACCGACGACGGCCGCATCCGCGCCGTGGTGCCCACCGTCAAGGCGCTGGCCGACGCGGGCGCCCGCGTGATCGTGGCCTCGCACCTGGGCCGCCCCAAGGGCGCCCCGGACCCCGCCTTCTCCCTCGCCCCGGCCGCCGCCCGCCTCGGTGAACTGCTCGGCGCCGACGTCGCCTTCGCCGAGGACACGGTCGGCACCTCCGCCGAGACCGCCGTCTCCGGCCTCGCCGACGGCCAGGTGGCCGTCATCGAGAACCTGCGCTTCAACGCCGGCGAGACCAGCAAGGACGACGCCGAGCGCGCCGCCTTCGCCGACAGGCTGGCCGGCCTCGCGGACGTCTACGTCGGCGACGGCTTCGGCGCGGTGCACCGCAAGCACGCCTCGGTCTTCGACCTGCCGAAGCGGCTCCCGCACTACGCCGGGTACCTGATCGCCACCGAGGTCGGCGTCCTGAAGAAGCTCACCGACGACGTGCGGCGCCCGTACGTGGTCGCCCTCGGCGGTGCCAAGGTCTCCGACAAGCTCGCCGTCATCGACCAGCTCCTCGGCAAGGCCGACCGGCTCCTCATCGGCGGCGGCATGGCGTACACCTTCCTCAAGGCCCAGGGGCACGAGGTCGGCATCTCCCTGCTGCAGGAGGACCAGATCCCGGCGGTCAAGGAGTACATCGAGCGCGCCGAGAAGAACGGCGTCGAGCTGGTCCTGCCCGTCGACGTCCTGGTCGCCGCCGAGTTCCCGGACCTGAAGACCAAGGCCCCGGCCAACCCCACCACCGTCGCCGCGGACGCCATCCCGGCCGACCAGGAGGGCCTGGACATCGGTCCGGAGACCCGCAAGCTGTACGCATCGAAGCTCGCCGACGCCGCCACCGTCTTCTGGAACGGCCCGATGGGCGTCTTCGAGCACCCCGACTACGCCGAGGGCACCAAAGCGGTCGCCCAGGCCCTCGTCGACGCCCCGGGCTTCACCGTGGTCGGCGGCGGCGACTCCGCCGCCGCCGTGCGCACGCTCGGCTTCGACGAGAACGCATTCGGCCACATCTCGACCGGCGGCGGCGCCTCCCTCGAATACCTCGAGGGCAAGACGCTCCCCGGCCTCGCCGCACTGGAGGACTGACCCCGATGACCACCCGCACGCCGCTGATGGCGGGCAACTGGAAGATGAACCTCAACCACCTCGAGGCCATCGCCCACGTCCAGAAGCTCGCCTTCGCCCTGGCGGACAAGGACTACGAGGCCGTCGAGGTCGCCGTCCTGGCCCCCTTCACCGACCTGCGCTCCGTGCAGACCCTGGTCGACGGGGACAAGCTCAAGATCAAGTACGGTGCCCAGGACATCTCCGCGCACGACGGCGGCGCCTACACCGGCGAGATCTCGGGCCCGATGCTGGCCAAGCTGAAGTGCGCGTACGTGGCCGTCGGCCACTCCGAGCGCCGGCAGTACCACGCCGAGACCGACGAGATCGTGAACGCCAAGGTCAAGGCCGCCTACAAGCACGGCCTGACCCCGATCCTGTGCGTCGGCGAGGAGCTGGAGGTCCGTGAGGCGGGCAACCACGTCGAGCACACCCTCGCCCAGGTCGAGGGCGGCCTGAAGGACCTCCCGGCCGAGCAGGCCGAGACCGTCGTGATCGCCTACGAGCCCGTGTGGGCCATCGGCACCGGCAAGGTCTGCGGCGCCGACGACGCCCAGGAGGTCTGCGCGGCGATCCGCGGCAAGCTCGCCGAGCTGTACTCCCAGGAGCTGGCCGACACGGTCCGCATCCAGTACGGCGGCTCCGTCAAGTCCGGCAACGTCGCCGAGATCATGGCGAAGCCCGACATCGACGGCGCCCTGGTCGGTGGGGCCTCGCTGGACGCCGACGAGTTCGTCAAGATCGTCCGCTTCCGCGACCAGTGAGTATGCGCTAGCGGCGATACGTCGTACCCTTGCGGGGGCATGGTGGCCTGCCGTCACCGTGCCCCCGTCGTTCATCCGAATCCGAGGAAGTTGGTCCAGCCGTGGTTTTGGGGTTCTCGATCGCCCTGATCGTCTTCAGCCTGCTGCTGATGCTGCTGGTGCTGATGCACAAGGGCAAGGGCGGCGGTCTCTCCGACATGTTCGGTGGCGGCATGCAGTCGTCCGTCGGCGGCTCCTCGGTCGCCGAGCGCAACCTCGACCGGATCACCGTGGTGGTCGGTCTGCTCTGGATCGCGTGCATCGTCGTGCTCGGCCTGCTGATGAAGGCCAACAGCTGACCCGTCGCGTCGACCGCCACGCCGACCCGTCAGCACCCCGCGCACGTAAAGCCCCATGTCCGGTACGCGCTCCACCGCGCGGCCTATCATGGGGCTTGCGTCTGCGCATCGGAGCTTGTAACTCCAATCACTGGACGCGCGTTGGGCCTTACGTAGACTGAGGCGCTCGCAGCGAAGCGAAACGCCGACTCGCTTCGCGGCACCATCACGCAGGGAGTTACGACCGTGGCAAGTGGCAACGCGATCCGGGGAAGCCGGGTCGGGGCGGGGCCGATGGGCGAGGCCGAGCGCGGCGAGTCCGCGCCGCGTCTGCGCATCTCCTTCTGGTGCTCCAACGGACACGAGACACAGCCGAGCTTCGCGAGCGACGCCCAGGTCCCGGAGACCTGGGACTGCCCGCGCTGCGGCTTCCCGGCCGGACAGGACCGCGAGAACCCACCGGACCCGCCGCGCACCGAGCCCTACAAGACCCACCTCGCCTACGTGCGCGAGCGCCGCAGCGACGCCGACGGCGAGGCGATCCTCGCCGAGGCCCTCGCCAAGCTGCGCGGCGAGATCTAGTTCCGCCTCCGTCGGACGCCCTCACTCCTGATCATTTAGGTTGGAACGGCCTGAGAGCTGGGACACCCAAGGAAGAAGGCTGACGTCCGACATGAACGCAGACGGCCGCACCAGGCTCCACCAGACGCCCGAATGGGCCGCGCTGGCCAAGCACCGCGAGCAGCTCGGCCAGGTGCGCCTGCGCGAACTGTTCGCCGCAGATCCGGGGCGCGGCACCGGCTGGACGCTCCGTGCGGGCGACCTCCACGTCGACTACTCCAAGCACCTCGTCACGGACGAGACGCTGCGGCTGCTGCGGGAACTGGCCGCGGCGACCGACGTGTTCGGGCTGCGGGACGCCATGTTCCGCGGTGAGCGCATCAACATCACCGAGGACCGGGCCGTCCTGCACACCGCGCTGCGGGCCCCGCGGGACGCGGTGATCGAGGTCGACGGCGAGAACGTCGTCCCCAAGGTGCACGCGGTGCTCGACAGGATGGCCGGCTTCGCCGACCGGGTCCGCGGCGGTGCGTGGACCGGGCACACCGGCAAGCGCATCAAGAACGTCGTCAACGTCGGCATCGGCGGCTCGGACCTGGGCCCCGCGATGGCCTACGAGGCGCTGCGGGCCTTCACCGACCGCTCGCTCACGGTCCGCTTCGTCTCCAACGTGGACGGCGCCGACCTGCACGAGGCGGTCCGCGACCTCGACCCCGCCGAGACGCTGTTCGTCATCGCCTCCAAGACCTTCACCACCATCGAGACGGTCACCAACGCCACCTCCGCCCGGACCTGGCTGCTGGACGCGCTCGGCGACGACGCCGCGGTCGCACGGCACTTCGTGGCGCTGTCCACGAACGCCGAGAAGGTCGCGGACTTCGGCATCGACACGGCCAACATGTTCGAGTTCTGGGACTGGGTCGGCGGCCGGTACTCGTTCGACTCGGCCATCGGCCTGTCCCTGATGATCGCCATCGGGCCGGACCGCTTCCGCGAGATGCTCGACGGCTTCCGCATCGTCGACGAACACTTCCGCACCGCCCCCGCCGAGTCCAACGTGCCGTTGCTGCTGGGTCTGCTGGGCGTCTGGTACGGCGACTTCCTGGGCGCGCAGTCGCACGCGGTGCTGCCGTACTCGCACTACCTGTCGAAGTTCACGGCGTACCTCCAGCAGCTCGACATGGAGTCCAACGGCAAGTCGGTGGACCGCGAGGGTAATGCGGTGCACTGGCAGACCGGGCCGGTGGTCTGGGGGACGCCCGGCACCAACGGGCAGCACGCCTACTACCAGTTGATCCACCAGGGCACGAAGCTGATCCCGGCGGACTTCATCGGCTTCGCGCGGCCCGTGGACGAACTGGGCGAGGGGCTCAAGGCCCAGCACGACCTGCTGATGGCCAACTTCTTCGCGCAGACCCAGGCCCTCGCCTTCGGCAAGACCCCCGACGAGGTGCGCGCCGAAGGGGTGCCCGAGGAACTGGTCCCGCACAAGACCTTCCGCGGCGACCACCCGACGACGACGATCCTGGCCGCCGAGCTGACCCCGTCCGTCCTCGGCCAGCTCGTCGCGCTCTACGAGCACAAGGTGTTCGTCCAGGGCGCGATCTGGAACATCGACTCCTTCGACCAGTGGGGCGTCGAGCTCGGCAAGGTGCTCGCCAAGCGCGTCGAACCGGCCCTCACCGAGGGCGCCGACGTGCCCGGCCTCGATCCGTCCACGGCCGCGCTGGTGGCCGCCTACCGGGAATTGCGCGGCAGGAAGTGACGTAGAATCCCCCGGCGATCATCACAGCGAGTCGTTCGGGGGAACAAGGTGGCGCGTTCGCGCGGCAGTTGGACCGGTGGCAGGCTGACGGCCCGGTCCCTGCTCAATCCCAAGCAGGTCGCGACGGCGGTGTTCCACCCCAGGTGGATCCCGCCGTCGCTCGATCCGTCGATCGAGCGGCTCAAGCGGATCAGGGTCATCGGGGGCGCGGTCGCCTCGATCGGTGTCTACACCCTCTTCGAGGGCGGCTTCGACATGACCGAGCTGATGGAGAACGCGCTGACGGCCTCCGTCGTCCTGCTGTTCATCACCCCGCTGGTGGTCGGCGTGATGCTCTGCCTCTGGCGGCACACCGGCACCGTGCGCCAGCTTCGCGTGTCGCTGCTGAACGCGCTCAAGCTGCTGCTGCTGTTCGTCGGCTGCGTCGCCGCCCTGGTGATGCTGGTGACGACGATCAACGCCACGGGCAACCCGCTGGTGATCATGGTCGGTGGCCTGGCGATGCTGTGGATGCTCGGCTTCGTGGTCTGGGGCGCCGTCCGCGTCTCCGGCAACTTCTTCGGCACCGCCGCCGTGCACCGCTGCCTCCCGGCGCTGCTCGCCACGGTGACGAGCTGGCTGATGGCCCTCCCGGACCTCGTCACGGGAGATCTCCACGGGCTGAGCCTCACCCTCGGCGTCGTCTTCATCCTGGGTGCCCCCGTGACCGTCACCGTGATCGCCCTGCTGGAGATGGGGCGGCTCAAGCGGCGCTACGGAATCCGGCTGAAGGCCCACCCGGCGACCTGTCCGCCGTTCCCCGGCCACCTCCCGCCGACCGGGCTGCCGCACGTACCGCCGCAGGGCAACCCCTTCGGGCACCCGTATCCGCCCGCGGGAGCCGGCAACCCGTACGCCCCCGGACCGCACCACCCCGGCACGCCGCCCCCGCCGCCGTACGCGCCGGGCCACCGCGGTCCCCGCACTCCCTGAGGCCCGCGCAGCACGAACGCCGGGCTCCGCCCATGCGGAACCCGGCGTTCTCGTGCCGTGCCGGAGCTACGCCGACGCCGGCGGGTACAGCGACCGGGGGAGCCGGGACGCCGCCGCCGAGTCGAGGAGCCACAGGGTGCGGGCGCGGCCCCGGGCGCCCGCCGCCGGGGCCTGGATCTCGCCCGCGCCGGACAGGGCCATCGCCACCGCGTTCGCCTTGTCCTCGCCCGCCGCCAGCAGCCACACCTCACGGGCGGCGCGGATCGCGGGCAGGGTCAGGGAGATGCGGATGGGCGGCGGCTTGGGGGAGCCGTGGACGCCGATCACCGTGCGCTCGGTCTCCCGCACCCCCGGGTGCTCCGGGAAGAGCGAGGCCACGTGGGTGTCCGGGCCGACGCCGAGCAGCAGCACGTCGAAGGACGGGACCGCGGCGTGGTTCTCGGGCACCGACGCCGTGGCCAGCTCCTGCGCGTAGGCGGTGGCCGCCGCCTCCACGTCCGAGCCGTAGGGGCCGTCGGAGGCCGCCATCGCGTGCACGCGCTTGGGGTCGAGCGGCACCGCGTCGAGCAGCGCCTCGCGCGCCTGGGTGACGTTGCGCTCCGGGTCGCCCTCCGGCAGGAAGCGCTCGTCGCCCCACCACAGGTCGAGCCGGCCCCAGTCGATCGCGTCCCGGGCCGGGGAGGCGGCCAGCGCCGCGAGCAGACCGTTGCCGTTGCGGCCGCCGGTGAGGACCACGGACGCGCTGCCCCGGGAGGCCTGCGCGTCCACGATCTTCGTGATCAGGCGGGCCGCCGCGGCCTCGGCCATCAGCTCCTTGTCGCGGTGCACGACCAGCTGCGGGGTGTCGCTCATTTCGCCGCCGCCTTCCTCACCGGTGTCTTCTCCCGCGCCGCGTCCTTCGCGGGCGCCTTCGCGACCGTCCCGACGGGAGCGGCGACCGCGAGGCCGTCTTCGCCGGCCGGGTCTCCTTTGGCCGGCGCGTTCAACCGGTCCACCCCGTACCGCAGCGCCGAGGCGTACGTGTCGTCCGGGTCCAGGCGCCGCAGTTCCTCGGCGATCAGCTCGGCCGTCTCCCGGCGCTTGAGCGCCACCGCGCGGCCGGGCTGGCCCTGGATGGAGAGGTTCGCCAGCGAGCCGTCGGCCCGGTCCAGGACGACCGGACCGCAGTCGGTGTCCATGCGGACCGCGGTCAGACCCGGCCCGTCCGACACCGTGCGCCGCACCGGCACGTCCAGCCGGTCCGCGAGCCACATCGCGAGCAGCTCGCAGCTCGGGTTGTACTCCTCGCCCTCCACCTCGACCGACTGCACCTCGCAGTCGACCTGGTCCAGAGCCGCCGCCAGCATCGAGCGCCACGGCGTGATGCGGGTCCAGGAGAGGTCGGTGTCGCCCGGCGCGTAGGCGTCGGCGCGGGCCACCAGCTCCCGTATGGGCTCCTCGCAGGCGTAGGTGTCGGTGACCCGGCGCTGGGCGAGCGCGCCGAGCGGGTCCCGCGCCGGATCCAGCGGCGCGTTCACCGGCCACCACACCACGACCGGCGCGTCCGGCAGCAGCAGCGGCAGGACCACCGACTGGGCGTGGTCGACGACGTCGCCGTACAGCCGCAGCACGATCGTCTCGCCGGTGCCCGCGTCGGCACCGAGGCGGACCTCGGCGTCCAGCCGGGACGTGGTGCGGTCCCGGGGCGAGCGGGAGACGCGCTTGATGACGACGAGCGTGCGCGAGGGGTGCTCGTGCGCGGCGTCGCTCGCGGCCCTCAGCGCGTCGTAGGCGTTCTCCTCGTCGGTGACGATGACCAGGGTGAGCACCATGCCGACGGCCGGGGTGCCGATCGCCCGGCGGCCCAGCACCAGCGCCTTGTTGATCTTGCTGGCCGTGGTGTCCGTGAGGTCTGTCTTCATGGCCGGCGCCAGCTCCGTCCGTCTCGCTCCAGCATGTCGTCCGCCTCCGCGGGTCCCCAGGTACCGGCCGGGTACTGGGCCGGGGTGCCGTGCTGGTCCCAGTACTCCTCGATCGGGTCGAGGATCTTCCAGGACAGCTCGACCTCCTCCGTGCGCGGGAAGAGGTTGGCGTCGCCGAGCAGGACGTCGAGGATGAGGCGCTCGTACGCCTCCGGGCTGGACTCCGTGAAGGACTCGCCGTAGGCGAAGTCCATCGACACGTCCCGGATCTCCATCGACGTGCCCGGCACCTTGGAACCGAAGCGGACGGTGACGCCCTCGTCGGGCTGGACGCGGATGACGATCGCGTTCGAGCCGAGTTCCTCGGTGGCCGTCGTGTCGAAGGGGGAGTGCGGGGCCCGCTGGAAGACCACCGCGATCTCGGTGACGCGGCGGCCCAGGCGCTTGCCGGTGCGCAGGTAGAAGGGGACGCCCGCCCAGCGGCGGTTGTCGATGCCGACCTTGATCGCGGCGTAGGTGTCGGTCTTCGACTTGGGGTCGATGCCGTCCTCTTCGAGGTAGCCGACGGCCTGGGCGCCGCCCTGCCAGCCGGCCGCGTACTGGCCGCGCACGGTGTCCCGGCCCAGGTCCTTGGGGAGCCGGACCGCGCCGAGCACCTTGGTCTTCTCCGCCGCCAGCGCGTCCGCGTCGAAGGAGGCGGGCTCCTCCATGGCGGTCAGCGCGAGCAGTTGGAGCAGGTGGTTCTGGATGACGTCGCGCGCCGCGCCGATGCCGTCGTAGTAGCCGGCCCGGCCGCCGATGCCGATGTCCTCGGCCATCGTGATCTGCACGTGGTCGACGTAGGACCGGTTCCAGATCGGCTCGAACATCGTGTTGGCGAAGCGCAGCGCCAGGATGTTCTGGACGGTCTCCTTGCCCAGGTAGTGGTCGATGCGGAAGACCTGGTCCGGGGCGAAGACCTCGTGGACGATCGCGTTCAGCTCCTCGGCCGACCTCAGGTCGTGGCCGAACGGCTTCTCGATCACCGCGCGCCGCCAGGAACCGCTCGACTGGTCCGCCAGCCCGTGCTTCTTCAGCTGCTGGATGACCACCGGGAAGGACTTCGGCGGCACCGAGAGGTAGAAGGCGAAGTTGCCGCCCGTGCCCTGGGCCTTGTCCAGCTCCTCGATGGTGCCGCGCAGCCGCTCGAACGCCTCGTCGTCGTCGAAGGTGCCCTGGACGAAGCGCATCCCCTGGATGAGCTGCTGCCAGACCTCCTCGCGGAACGGGGTGCGGGAGTGCTCCTTGACGGCGTCGTGCACGACCTGGGCGAAGTCCTCGTGCTCCCAGTCGCGCCGGGCGAACCCGACGAGCGAGAAGCCCGGCGGCAGCAGACCCCGGTTGGCGAGGTCGTACACGGCGGGCATGAGCTTCTTGCGGGACAGATCGCCGGTGACGCCGAAAATGACCAGACCCGACGGCCCCGCGATGCGCGGGAGCCGTCGGTCTGCGGGGTCACGCAGCGGATTGCTGCTCGACAATGGTCAGCCCTTCGACGGAGCGAGGCGCTTGAGCTCCGCCTCCGTGGACTTCAGCAGGTCGTTCCAGGACGCCTCGAACTTCTCGACGCCCTCCTCCTCCAGGAGCTGGACCACCTCGTCGTAGGAGATGCCCAGCTTCTCGACCGCGTCGAGGTCGGCGCGGGCCTGCTCGTAGGTGCCGGCGACGGCGTTGCCCTTGATCTCGCCGTGGTCCTCGGTGGCCAGCAGCGTGGCCTCCGGCATGGTGTTGACCGTGTTCGGCGCGACCAGGTCGGTGACGTACATGGTGTCGCTGTACGCCTTGTCCTTCACGCCGGTCGACGCCCACAGCGGACGCTGCTTGTTGGCGCCGGCCTTCTCCAGGGCGGCCCAGCGGTCGGTGCCGAAGACCTCCTCGTACGCCTGGTAGGCCAGGCGGGCGTTGGCGACGGCGGCCTTGCCGCGCAGGGCCTTGGCCTCGTCGGTGCCGAGCGCGTCGATCCGCTTGTCGATCTCGGTGTCCACGCGGGACACGAAGAAGGACGCCACCGAGTGGATCTGGGAGAGGTCCAGGCCGCGCTCCTTGGCCTTCTCCAGGCCGGTCAGGAAGGCGTCCATGACCTTGCGGTAGCGCTCCAGCGAGAAGATCAGCGTGACGTTGACGCTGATGCCCAGGCCGATGGTCTCGGCGATCGCCGGGATGCCCGCCTCGGTGGCCGGGATCTTGATCAGCGTGTTGGGCCGGTCCACCAGCCAGGCGAGCTGCTTGGCCTCGGCGACCGTCGCGCGGGTGTTGTGGGCCAGGCGCGGGTCGACCTCGATGGAGACCCGGCCGTCCTTGCCGCCGGTGTTGTCGAACACCGGGCGCAGGATGTCGGCGGCGTCCCGCACGTCCGCCGTGGTGATCATGCGGATGGCCTCTTCGACCGTCACCTCGCGGGCGGCGAGGTCGGTGAGCTGCGTGTCGTAGCCGTCGCCCTGCGAGATCGCCTTCTGGAAGATCGACGGGTTGGTGGTGACGCCCACGACGTGCTGCTGGTCGATCAGCTCGGCGAGGTTGCCGGACGTGATCCGCTTGCGCGACAGGTCGTCCAGCCAGATCGCCACGCCTTCATCGGAGAGGCGCTTGAGTGCGTCTGTCATGGAAAATGCATCTCCTACGTGTCGTATACGAGCGTCAGCGCTGGGCGGCGGCCAGGGATTCCCGCGCCGCGGAAGTCACGTTCTCGGCGGTGAAGCCGAACTCCTGGAAGAGCACCTTGGCGTCCGCCGAGGCACCGAAGTGCTCCAGGGAGACGATGCGGCCGGCGTCCCCCACGTACTTGTGCCAGGTCAGTCCGATCCCGGCCTCGACCGCGACCCGGGCCTTCACGGACGGGGGCAGGACGCTGTCCCGGTACCCCTGGTCCTGCTCCTCGAACCACTCGACGGACGGCATGGACACCACACGGGTCGGCACACCGTCGGCCTGGAGCTGCTCGCGCGCCCCGGCGGCCACGTGCACCTCGGAGCCGGTGGCGATGAGGATCACCTGGGGCTCGCCGCCCTCGGCCTCGAACAGCACGTAGCCGCCCTTGGCCGCGTCCTCGTTGGGCTCGTAGGTCGGCACGCCCTGGCGGGTCAGCGCCAGACCGTGCGGCCGGCCCTTGCCGAACTCCTTCGTCCAGCGGCGCATGATCTCGCGCCAGGCGATCGCCGTCTCGTTGGCGTCGGCCGGGCGGACCACGTTCAGGCCCGGGATGGCGCGCAGCGAGGCCAGGTGCTCGACCGGCTGGTGGGTCGGGCCGTCCTCGCCGAGGCCGATGGAGTCGTGCGTCCACACGTACGTCACCGGCAGGTGCATCAGCGCGGACAGCCGGACCGCGTTGCGCATGTAGTCGGAGAAGACCAGGAACGTGCCGCCGTAGATGCGGGTGTTGCCGTGCAGCGCGATGCCGTTCATCTCCGCGGCCATCGCGTGCTCGCGGATGCCGAAGTGGATGGTGCGGCCGTACGGGTCGGCCTCCGGCAGCGGGTTGCCCGCCGGGAGGAACGACGACGTCTTGTCGATGGTCGTGTTGTTCGAGCCGGCCAGGTCGGCCGAGCCGCCCCACAGCTCCGGGACCACCGCGCCGAGCGCCTGGAGCACCTTGCCGGACGCGGCGCGGGTCGCCAGGCCCTTGCCCGCCTCGAAGACCGGGATCTTCTCCTCCCAGCCCCGGGGCAGCTCGCCCTTGGCGACGCGGTCGTACTCGGCGGCGCGCTCCGGGTTGTTGTCCCGCCACTGCTGGAAGGACTTCTCCCACACCGCGCGGGCCGCCTGGCCCTTCTCCAGGGCCCTGCGGGTGTGCGCGATGACCTCGTCGGAGACCTCGAAGGTCTTCTCCGGGTCGAAGCCCAGGACCCGCTTGGTCGCGGCGACCTCGTCGTCGCCGAGCGCCGAGCCGTGCGCGGCCTCGGTGTTCTGCGCGTTCGGGGCGGGCCAGGCGATGATCGAGCGCATGGCGATGAACGACGGCCGGTCGGTGACCTTCTTGGCCGCCTCGATCGCGGCGTAAATCGCGTGGGGGTCCAGGTCGCCGTCCGGCTTCGGGGCGACGCGCTGGACGTGCCAGCCGTAGGCCTCGTACCGCTTGCAGGTGTCCTCGGAGACGGCGGTCTCGGTGTCGCCCTCGATGGAGATGTGGTTGTCGTCCCACAGCAGCACCAGGTTGCCGAGCTTCTGGTGGCCGGCCGTCGAGGACGCCTCGGCGGAGATGCCCTCCTGGAGGCAGCCGTCACCGGCGATGCAGTAGACGAAGTGGTCGAAGGGGGACTCGCCCTCGGGAGCCTCCGGGTCGAACAGACCGCGCTCGTAGCGGGCGGCCATCGCCATGCCCACCGCGTTGGCGACACCCTGGCCCAGCGGGCCGGTCGTGGTCTCCACGCCGGTGGTGTGGCCGTACTCCGGGTGGCCGGGGGTCTTGGAACCCCAGGTGCGGAAGGACTCCAGGTCCGCCAGCTCCAGGCCGAAGCCGGCCAGGTAGAGCTGGGTGTAGAGGGTCAGGGACGAGTGGCCGGCGGACAGCACGAAGCGGTCCCGTCCGACCCAGTTCGCGTCGGCGGGGTCGTGCCGCATCACCTTCTGGAAGAGGGTGTAGGCGGCGGGCGCCAGGCTCATCGCCGTACCCGGATGGCCGTTGCCAACCTTCTGTACGGCATCGGCGGCCAGGACGCGGGCGGTGTCCACGGCCCGCTGGTCCAGTTCGGTCCACTCGAGGTCTGTGGTGGTCGGCTTGGTGCTCACCCTGAGTCAGGGCTCCTCTCCACATGTCGGTTGCCGGTACACGGGTGCACCGGCTGCCGGCGCGTCCGTGAGTCGGCCGGCCATGGCCGAGCCTACCCCTGCGAGTACGTGCGCTTTTCCGCTGGAAACCAGACTGCCGGGACTCTTCCCGATCCGCCTGCCGACTGGGTGAAACCGCATTCGGCAAGTGAATACGCGGCCGCTCATCTGACTGCTCAATCGACTCTCCGCACGCACGTCGGAGCACCGGTGCCAACACGAGCCCACCCCCGCGAAGACCGAGGTATGGGCAACGTCTAAAGTGGCGTGGTACGCGCGAGCCTTTACCGCCGCTTCACACGGTCGGGCTTGCTGGGATGTCTCTGTCAGGGGTGTGCGTGACGGCCGTTGAATCCCGTCCTGCGGGTGGGGGTACCCCCCATACCCTTAAGGCAATGGGGGATATCGGGACGAGCCGGGGCCCGAGTCACCGGCCGTTCGGGGCCCGTGTCAAGGCGTTCGTGGCGCTGACCAAGCCGCGGATCATCGAGCTTCTGCTGATCACCACCGTGCCGGTGATGTTCCTGGCCGAGCAGGGTGTTCCGAATCTGAAGCTGGTGCTGCTGACCTGTATCGGCGGCTATCTGTCGGCCGGCGGCGCCAACGCGCTGAACATGTACATCGACCGCGACATCGACGCGTTGATGGACCGGACCTCGCAGCGCCCGCTGGTGACCGGCATGGTCAGTCCGGTCGAGTGCCTCGTCTTCGGCATCGCCCTGGCGATCGTCTCGACGCTGTTGTTCGGGTTCACCGTCAACTGGCTGTCGGCCTGGCTGTCGCTCGGCGCGCTCCTCTTCTACGTCGTCGTCTACACGATGATCCTCAAGCGCCGTACCTCCCAGAACATCGTCTGGGGCGGCATCGCGGGCTGTCTGCCGGTGCTCATCGGCTGGTCGGCCGTGACCGACTCGATGTCGTGGGCGCCGATCATCCTCTTCGGCGTGATGTTCTTCTGGACGCCGCCGCACTACTGGCCGCTGTCCATGAAGGTCAAGGAGGACTACGCGCGCGTCGGCGTGCCGATGCTCCCGGTGATCGCCTCCAACAAGGTCGTCGCGCGGCAGATCGTCATCTACAGCTGGGTGATGGTCGCCGTGTCGCTGCTGCTGACGCCGCTCGGGTACACCGGCTGGTTCTACACGGTGGTCGCCGTGGCGGCCGGCGGCATGTGGCTGTGGGAGGCGCACGGGCTGCAGAACCGCGCCAAGGCCGAGGTCACGGGCACCAAGCTCAAGGAGATGCGGCTGTTCCACTGGTCCATCACCTACGTCTCGGTGCTGTTCCTGGCGATCGCGGTGGACCCCTTCCTGCGCTGAGCACCCTCCGGTGGAGCCGTCCGACGGGCGGGGCGCGTGGTCAAGGCCACGCACCCCGCCCGTCGCCGTTCGATCTACCCGTCGGTAGCATCCTGGTCATGGCAGACACGCAGCAGGTGGACACGGAGCAGGCCGGCGCCAGGCGCGGCTGGGCCGAGCGGTGGGACGCGTACGAGGTGAACCGGGCGGCCGGGCGGATCGCGTCCTTCGCCAAGGCCCACGGCGGCGCCGAGGCCCAGGTGGCCTACCTCGGCGAGCGCGGCGCCCGCATCGTGCTCGTCGGTGAGGACGGCGCCTGGGGCGACCTCGTGGCGCGGACCCCCGAGCGGGCGCGGAAGGCCGTGGAGCGCTCCGGGATCACGGTCCACGAGGAGTTCGACGGCGAGTTCGCGGCCAAGGTCGCCACGGGCCGCTACGAGTGGTCGCGCATGGCGGGCCTCCAGCTCGGAGGCCCGAGCAACACCTGAGACCGGGTTCACCCGTTAGGACCGTAGGAAGCCGCGAGGCGCGCGGGCCGCGAGGCGCACGAGCCGCGCGGCACACGGTCCCAGCACGGGGAGCCCGGATGATCGAAACGCCGTCCCTGGTGGACCAGTACTGCCACGGCGTCCTGAGAACGGAGCTGGGTCTCGGCACCTTCGAGGCCCGGCTCGCCCGTACCGAGGGGCCGCCCGCCCCGGGGACCACCCTCTTCGACACCCAGACCGGCTTCGCGGTACGCCGCTGGTGCCCGCCCCTGCTCGGCCTGGAACCGCACTGTCCGCCCGCCCGCTACCTGGCCCGGCGCCGCGAACTGGGCGTCATGGAGGCCGACCGCCGGCTGCTGCGCGGCAGCGGCATCACCACCTTCCTGGTCGACGCCGGGCTGCCCGGCGACCTCACGGGCCCCGCCGAGATGGCCTCGGCCGCGGACGCCGAGGCGCGGGAGGTCGTCCGCCTGGAACTGCTCGCCGAGCAGGTCGCCGACACCTCCGGCACCGTCGAGTCCTTCCTCGCCAACCTCGCCGAGGCCGTGCACGGCGCCGCCGCCGACGCGGTCGCCTTCACCTCCGTCGCCGGGATGCGGCACGGTCTCGCCCTCGCCCCCGAGCCGCCCGGCGCGGGCGAGGTGCGCGGGGCCGCCGCCCGCTGGCTGACCGGGCGCGAGGTCGGCGGGGAACTGAGCGACCCGGTGCTGCTGCGGCACCTGCTGTGGATCGCCGTCGCCTCCGGCCTGCCGCTCCAACTGCACGCGGGGCTGGGCGAACCGGGCCTGCGCATCGACCGCACCGACCCGGTCCTGCTCACCGACTTCGTGCGGGCCACCGCCGGTCTCGGCACCGACCTGGTCCTGCTGCACGGCTACCCGTACCACCGCCACGCCGCCCACCTGGCCGGCGTCTTCCCGCACGTCTACGCCGACTCCGGCGCCGCCCTGGTGCGCACCGGCGCCCGTGCGGCGACGGTCCTCGCGGAGATCCTGGAGCTGGCCCCCTTCGGCAAGATCCTCTTCTCCAGCGGCGCCCAGGGGCTGCCCGAGCTGCACGTCGTCGCCGCCCGGCTGTTCCGCGAGGCCCTCGGCCGGGTGCTGGGCGCCTGGGTGGCCGAGGGGGCGTGGTCGCCGGGGGACGCCGAGCGGGTCGCGGGGATGATCGCCTCGGGGAACGCGGGGCGGGTGTACCGGCTGGAGTGACGGGTGTACACGGCGGAGCGCGTCGTCGAAACTGGCCGCATGCCGACCGACGCCCTGCTCGACCGCTTCCTCACCGGCCTCACGCCCCTCGACCCCGTCGCCGTGTGGGCGCACGGTTCACTGGGCGCGGGGGACTACCAGGAGGGCCGCAGCGACCTGGACCTGATCGCGGTCCTGCCCCGGCCGGCCACGGCCCGCACGGCCTGGCGGCTCGGGCTGCTCCACGCCCGGCTGCGCCACGAACCCCTGGCCGGACTGCTGCACTGCACGTACCTGTCGCCGGACACGGTCGCCGACCCCGACCGGCGGCATCCGACCTGGGCCCACCAGCAGCTCTTCAGGCGGACGGTCACCCCGGTCACCCGGCGTGAACTCCGCAGCTTCGGCCGCGTCCTGCACGGCGAGTCGCCGGGGCAGCTGCTGCCGCCGGTGGCGGACCCGGAGCTGGCCGGGTTCGTCGTCCGCGACCAGCGGGACTTCTGGCGGCCGCACGTGCGCAGGGCGGAGCTGTGGCGGCAGGACGTCTGGGTCGACCTGGGCCTGCTCACCTTCGCCCGCGCCACCGTCACGCTGCGCGAGGGCCGCCTGATCACCAAGCGGGAGGCCCTGGAGGAACTGCCCGCGCTCGGCGCGCCCGGCGAGGTCGTCGAGGACGTCGCCGAGCGGCGGTACGGGAACGGCACGCGGCCCGCGGCCACGGCGGAGTGGACCGCCCGCCGCGCCGAGCTGACCCGGAGCTACCTGGGCCCGGCCATCGACACGCTGGTGGCGTCGTACTCCTGAGCGGGCAACCCGGACACCGTCTCCTCGGGCCGCTCGCGCAGCGACAGCAGCACGCGCAGCACCGCGATCCACATCACGCACGAGCCGAACATGTGCAGGCCGACCAGCACCTCGGGCAGGTCGGTGAAGTACTGGACATAGCCGATGGCCCCCTGCGCCAGCAGCACCAGGAACAGGTCCCGGGTGCGCGCCAGCGGGCCCTTGGGCGCGTCGACCGCCTTCAGCACGAACCACAGGGCGAAGGCCAGCGTCACCACGATCCACGCCAGGACGGCGTGGGCCTTGCTGATCGTCTCCCAGTCGACCGGCATGCGCGGTACGTCACTGGAGTCACCCGCGTGCGGTCCCGCGCCGGTGACCACGGTGCCGACCAGGATCAGCAGCGCGGAGACGACGACCATCACCCACACCAGCTGCTGCACGGACCTGCCGACCAGCGGGCGCGGTGCCGTGTCGCCCTCCCGGGTGCGCTGCCACATCACCGTGGCCAGGGCGAGGAGCACGGTCGTGGCCACGAAGTGGGCCGCGACCGTGTACGGGTTGAGGCCGACGAGCACGACGATGCCGCCGAGCACCGCGTTGCTCATCACCACCCAGAACTGCGCCCACCCCAGCAGGGTGAGGCTGCGCCGGTAGGGCTTCTGCGAGCGTGCCGCGATGATCGCCCAGCCGACCGCGGCGCACAGCACGTAGGTCAGCATGCGGTTGCCGAACTCGATGACGCCGTGGAAGCCCATCTCGCTCGTGGTGGTGAGCGAGTCGTCGGTGCACTTGGGCCAGGTCGGACAGCCGAGACCGGAGCCGGTGAGCCGGACGGCGCCGCCGGTGACGACGATGACCACGGACATCACGAGAGGCGCGAGGGCCGCCCGCTGGACCGTCCGGGGGGCCGGGGTCCAGCGCGCGGCGATGAAGGCGAGCGGATTGCGCACGGCGGCTGCGGCGTCGGCGCGGGTCACGTTTGGCACGCCGTCCATCGTAGGCGCCCGCTTGTGCACGCTTTCACGAGGGTCGTCCTGAAGCCCGGGTCCGGCATGTGTTCCTACTCCCAGCGGAAGAACTTCCCGGCGGCCGCGAGTCCCACGACCGACCACACGGCGAGGATGCCCAGGTCGCCCCAGGGCATCGAGGCGCCCTGCTGGAGCACGTCGCGCAGCCCGTCCGACAGGGCGGAGATCGGCAGCAGCCCCAGCACGCTCTGCGCCGCGTCCGGGAACCTGTCCAGCGGCACGATCACTCCGCCGCCCACCAGGAGCAGCAGGAAGACCAGGTTGGCGGCGGCGAGCGTGGCCTCCGCCTTCAGCGTGCCCGCCATCAGCAGCCCGAGCCCGGAGAAGGCGGCGGTGCCGAGGACCAGGAGGAGCAGCACGGCCGCCGGGTTCCCGTGCGGCGACCAGCCCAGCGCGAGGGCGATCACGGTCAGCAGCACGATCTGCAGCACCTCGGTGACCAGCACCGACGCGGTCTTCGCCGTCATCAGGGCCCAGCGCGGCAGGGGGGAGGAGGCCAGCCGCTTCAGCACCCCGTACCGGCGCTCGAAGCCGGTGGCGATGGCCTGCCCGGTGAACGCCGTCGACATCACCGCGAGCGCGAGGACGCCGGGGGCGAGGAAGTCGACCGCCTCTGCGGCGCCGGTGTCGATGATGTCCACGGAGCTGAACAGCACGAGCAGCAGCGTCGGGATGATCACCGTCAGCAGCAGCTGTTCGCCGTTGCGCAGCAGCATCTTGGTCTCGAGCACGGCCTGCGCCGCGATCATGCGCCCGAGCGGTGCGGCGCCGGGCCGTGGCGCGTACGTGCCCGCGGCCCCGGGCGTTCCCGTGTCGCCCGGCGTCCCTGTGGTCGTGGTCACCCGCGCAGCTCCTTGCCCGTCAGCTCCAGAAAGACGTCCTCCAGTGTGTGCCGCTCCACCGAGATCCGGTCGGGCATCACCCCGTGCTGGGCGCACCAGGAGGTCACCGTCGCCAGCAGTTGCGGGTCGATGCCGCCGTTGACCCGGTAGGAGCCCGGCGTCGGCTCGGCGGCCGAGGAGTCCGGGGGCAGCGCCTTGAGCAGGGACGCGAGGTCCAGTCCCGGCCGGCCCGTGAACCGCAGGGTGTTCTCGGCGCCGCCGCGGCACAGCTCCTCCGGGGAGCCGTGGGCGACGACCCGGCCGGCGTCGACGATGGCGACGTCGTCGGCCAGTTGCTCGGCCTCGTCCATGTGGTGCGTGGTGAGGATCACCGAGACACCGTCGCCGCGCAGGTCCCGTACGAGGTCCCAGGTGGCGCGGCGGGCCTGCGGGTCGAGGCCGGCGGTCGGCTCGTCGAGGAAGACCAGCTCCGGGCGGCCCACCACGGCCATCGCGAGGGCGAGCCGCTGCTGCTGTCCGCCCGAGAGCCTGCGGTACGTGGTGCGGCCGCACGAGCCGAGACCGAGCCGCTCGATCAGCGCGTCGACGTCCAGCGGATGGGCGTGCAGCTTCGCCACGTGGCGCAGCATCTCGTCCGCGCGGGCGCCGGAGTAGACGCCGCCGGACTGGAGCATGACGCCGATCCGAGGGCGCAGCTCGGCGCCCTGGCCCACCGGGTCGAGGCCGAGCACGCGCACCGTGCCGGAGTCCGGTCTGCGGTACCCCTCGCAGGTCTCGACGGTGGTCGTCTTGCCCGCCCCGTTGGGGCCGAGCACGGCGGTGACACCCGTGCGGGCCACCAGGTCGAGGCCGTTCACCGCGGTCTTCGTGCCGTACCGCTTCACCAGGGCCTGGACCTGGAGCACGGGCTCGCTTCGCATGAGTCACGAGTTTAGGGAGACGGACGGCCGGGCGGGCGCGGGGGTGTGGAAAACCCGCTCGCACCGGGGACGGGGCTCACTCGCGGGGGCGGTGGACGGGCAGCCACCGCTCGGCGTAGGCGACCGCGTCCGGCAACGGGAACAGGCGTGCGTCGGCCGCGCCGATCCTGCCGCGCAGGACGGGCCGGTCCCGCTCGAAGTCGTGGCCCAGTTCAGCGAAGCGCTCCGACGTGATCGACACCTCGGTCACCCGCTCCCAGCCCACCGGTCCCGGGCGCCCCACCTCCACCAGCGGGGCGGGGATCCGGTACTCGGCGAGATGGAAGGCGGTGCAGGCGTCGTAGCCCGCGCCGAGCAGCAGGACCCGGGCGTCCAGCCGCTCCAGTGCGGCCAGCGGGCTGCGCTCGCCCAGCCGGCAGTCCCTCGCGTGGCCGGCGACCACCTCGTCGGCGCGGGCGCCGAGAGCCGCGAAGGAGGTCTGCGGATGGGCGCTGCGCCGGGCACCGGGCCAGGTGCGCACCGTCTCCGGGACCACCCCGACCCCGCGCGAGGGCGTGATCAGCGGGTCGTACGGGGGCGTCGCCGCGCGCACGGTCTCCCACCACTCCTCGGGCACCGGCGGACTGGTCCACAGGGCCGGGTCGGAGAGGTCGCCGGTCTGGGTCGGGACCACCAGGGTGCCGTCCGGACCGAGGACGTCGAGGAGTGCCTGGACGACCGCGACGGGGCCTCCGCAGACCCAGCCGAGGGAGCTGAGGGAGGAGTGCGCGAGGAGGGTGTCGCCGGTGCGCACCCCCAGGTCGCGCAGCCCGGCGGCGAGCGTGCCGCGGGTGACGAGTGGGCCGGTCGGAGGGGGTGCGGGCATGCGGGGGAGTGTTCCGGAAGGCGGGCGCGGACGCCAGCGGTTTGTCCCGCGGCCGATCACCCGGAGATCGTTTCCGCAGGTCACGTTAGGTATGCCTAAGTGACGCAGGGCACCGTCCGGTGATCCGGACGCGGCTTGCCCGGTCCCGAGGAATTACGCAACAATGGCGTTGTGAAAAACGTCGGTGAGGCTCCGCAGGAGGAACTCGCGACCGGTGAGCGGTCCACCCGCAACCGCGTCGCGCGCTCCATCCTGGACCACGGGCCGTCGACCGTCGCCGAGCTCGCCGGTCGCCTGGGCCTGACCCAGGCCGCCGTCCGGCGCCATCTGGACGCCCTGGTCGCCGACGACGTGGTCGAGGCCCGCGAGCAGCGGGTCTACGGCGCGCGCACGCGCGGGCGCCCCGCCAAGGTCTTCGCGCTCACCGCCTGCGGCCGGGACGCCTTCGACCAGTCGTACGACAAGCTGGCCGCCGACGCCCTGCGCTGGATCGCCGAGCAGCAGGGCGGGGAGCAGGCGATCGCCGCCTTCGCCCGCGCCCGGATCGCCGCCCAGTCGGGCGCGTACCGCAAGGCCGTCGAGTCCGTTCCCGCCGACAAGCGGGCGGAAGCGCTGGCCAAGGCCCTGACCGAGGACGGGTACGCTGCTACCGCGCGGAGCGCGCCCCACCCCCAGCAGGGCGAGCAGCTGTGCCAGCACCACTGCCCGGTCGCCCACGTCGCGGAGCAGTTTCCGCAGCTGTGCGAGGCGGAGACGGAATTTTTCGCCGAGCTGCTCGGTACGCATGTACAGCGGCTCGCGACCATCGCGCACGGCGACGGCGTCTGCACCACGTTCATTCCGAAGACTTCGCACGCGCCGGACACGGCGCGCGCGACCGAGAACACCGCTCACGCATCTGCAAGCACGGCCGGGAGGAACCCCGCATGACTCTCCCCACGGAGACTGCTCACCCTGAGCTCGAGGGCCTGGGCAAGTACGAGTACGGCTGGGCCGACTCCGACACGGCCGGCGCCTCTGCCAGGCGCGGCATCGACGAGGACGTCGTCCGGGACATCTCCGCGAAGAAGAACGAGCCGGAGTGGATGACCAAGCTCCGCCTCAAGGGCCTGCGCCTCTTCGAGAAGAAGCCCATGCCGAACTGGGGCTCGGACCTGTCGGGGATCGACTTCGACAACATCAAGTACTTCGTGCGCTCCACGGAGAAGCAGGCGGAGTCCTGGGAGGACCTGCCCGAGGACATCAAGAACACATACGACAAGCTCGGCATCCCCGAGGCGGAGAAGCAGCGCCTCGTCGCCGGTGTCGCGGCCCAGTACGAGTCGGAGGTCGTCTACCACCAGATCCGCGAGGACCTGGAGGAGCAGGGCGTCATCTTCCTCGACACCGACACGGCCCTGAAGGAGCACCCGGAGCTCTTCAAGGAGTACTTCGGCACCGTCATCCCCGTCGGCGACAACAAGTTCGCCTCGCTGAACAGCGCCGTGTGGTCCGGCGGCTCCTTCATCTACGTGCCGCCGGGCGTGCACGTCGAGATCCCGCTCCAGGCCTACTTCCGCATCAACACGGAGAACATGGGCCAGTTCGAGCGGACCCTGATCATCGTCGACGAGGGCGCCTACGTGCACTACGTCGAGGGCTGCACCGCGCCGATCTACAAGTCGGACTCGCTGCACTCCGCGGTCGTCGAGATCATCGTCAAGAAGAACGCCCGCTGCCGCTACACGACCATCCAGAACTGGTCGAACAACGTCTACAACCTGGTCACCAAGCGCGCCGTGGCGTACGAGGGCGCGACCATGGAGTGGATCGACGGCAACATCGGCTCCAAGGTGACGATGAAGTACCCGGCCGTCTACCTGATGGGCGAGCACGCCAAGGGCGAGACCCTGTCCATCGCCTTCGCGGGCGAGGGCCAGCACCAGGACGCCGGCTCCAAGATGGTCCACATGGCGCCGAACACCTCCTCCAACATCGTCTCCAAGTCCGTGGCGCGCGGCGGCGGCCGCACCTCCTACCGCGGTCTCGTCGAGATCGGCGAGGGCGCCCACGGCTCCAAGTCGAACGTGCTGTGCGACGCGCTGCTCGTCGACACCATCTCCCGCTCCGACACGTACCCCTACGTGGACGTCCGCGAGGACGACGTGTCCATGGGCCACGAGGCGACCGTCTCCAAGGTCTCCGAGGACCAGCTCTTCTACCTGATGAGCCGCGGTCTGACCGAGTTCGAGGCGATGGCGATGATCGTGCGCGGCTTCGTCGAGCCGATCGCCAAGGAGCTGCCCATGGAGTACGCCCTCGAGCTCAACCGGCTGATCGAGCTGCAGATGGAGGGCGCGGTCGGCTGACCCCGCCCCCGCAGCAGTCACCAGATTCAGGAACGTAGGAAGAGAGCAGACCGACAGCCATGGCTGAGGCTCAGAACATTCCCGTGGGGTCCACCACCGCGGGCCAGATCGCGGTGGCCGCCGAGTCGACCGTCGCCACGCGCATGAGCGCACCCGCGTCCTTCGACGTGGCGGACTTCCCGGTCCCCCACGGCCGCGAGGAGGAATGGCGGTTCACCCCGCTGGAGCGGCTGCGCGGGCTGCACGACGGCACCGCCGTCGCCACCGGTGACGGTGTGAAGGTCGACATCGACGCGCCCGAGGGCGTCGTCGTCGAGACCGTCGGCCGCGACGACGCGCGCATCGGCCGGGCCGGCACCCCCGTGGACCGGGTCGCCGCCCAGGCCTACTCGGCGTTCGAGAAGGCCGGTGTGATCACCGTCCCCAAGGAGACGGTCCTCACCGAGCCGATCCGCATCGCCGTGCACGGCGCGGGCGGCACCGCCTACGCCCACCAGGTCGTCGAGCTGGGCGCCTTCGCCGAGGCCGTGGTCGTCATCGACCACACCGGCGACGCCGTGCTCGCCGCCAACGTCGACTACGTCCTGGGCGACGGCGCCAAGCTGACCGTCGTCTCCGTCCAGGACTGGGACGACAAGGCCGTCCACGTCGGCCAGCACAACGCGCTGGTCGGCCGCGACGCCACCTTCAAGTCCTTCGTCGTCACCTTCGGCGGCGACCTGGTCCGCCTCCACCCGCGCGTGGCCTACGCCGGCCCCGGCGGCGAGGCCGAGCTGTTCGGCCTGTACTTCACCGACGCCGGCCAGCACCAGGAGCACCGCCTCCTGGTCGACCACAACGTCCCGCACTGCAAGTCGAACGTCGTCTACAAGGGCGCGCTCCAGGGCGAGGACGCGCACGCGGTGTGGATCGGCGACGTGCTCATCGAGGCCGCGGCCGAGGGCACCGACACCTACGAGATGAACCGCAACCTCGTCCTCACCGACGGCGCCCGTGTCGACTCCGTGCCGAACCTGGAGATCGAGACCGGCGAGATCGTCGGCGCCGGCCACGCCTCCGCCACCGGCCGCTTCGACGACGAGCAGCTCTTCTACCTGATGGCGCGCGGCATCCCCGAGATCGACGCCCGCCGCTTGGTGGTCCGCGGCTTCTTCGCCGAGCTGGTCCAGCAGATCGGCGTCGCGGACATCGAGGAGCGCCTCCTCGCCAAGATCGAAGAGGAGCTGGAGGCGTCGGTCGCATGACCTTCGTACGCGTCTGTGGAGCGGACGAGCTGGAGGAGGACACCCCGAAGCGGGTGGAACTCGACGGCACGCCGATCTCCGTCGTGCGGACCGAGGGCGAGGTCTTCGCGATCCACGACATCTGCTCGCACGCGAACGTCTCGCTGGCCGAGGGCGAGGTCGACGACTGCCACATCGAGTGCTGGCTGCACGGCTCGCGCTTCGACCTCCGCTCCGGCAAGCCCGACAGTCTTCCGGCGACGCGCCCCGTCCCCGTATACCCCGTAAAGATCGAAGGGGACGACGTGCTCGTCTCCCTCACCCAGGAGTCCTGAGGCACCCATGGCAACGCTTGAAATCCGAGACCTGCACGTCACCGTCGAGGCCGACAACGCCACGAAGGAGATCCTCAAGGGCGTCGACCTCACCGTGAAGCAGGGCGAGACGCACGCCATCATGGGCCCCAACGGCTCCGGCAAGTCGACCCTCGCCTACTCCCTGGCGGGTCACCCCAAGTACACGATCACCGGCGGCACCGTCACCCTCGACGGCGAGGACGTCCTGGAGATGTCCGTCGACGAGCGCGCCCGCGCCGGCCTCTTCCTCGCCATGCAGTACCCGGTCGAGGTCCCCGGCGTCTCCGTCTCCAACTTCCTGCGCACCTCCGCCACCGCCGTGCGCGGCGAGGCCCCCAAGCTGCGGCACTGGGTCAAGGAGGTCAAGGAGGCCATGGAGCGCCTCAACATGGACCCCTCCTTCGCCGAGCGCAACGTCAACGAGGGCTTCTCCGGCGGTGAGAAGAAGCGCCACGAGATCCTCCAGCTGGAGCTGCTCAAGCCGAAGGTCGCCATCCTCGACGAGACCGACTCCGGCCTGGACGTCGACGCCCTGCGCATCGTCTCCGAGGGCGTCAACCGCGTCCGCGAGACCGGCGAGGTCGGCACGCTGCTGATCACGCACTACACGCGCATCCTGCGCTACATCAAGCCCGACCACGTCCACGTCTTCGCCAACGGCCGCATCGCCGAGTCCGGCGGCGCCGAGCTGGCCGACAAGCTCGAGGCCGAGGGCTACGAGGCATACACGAAGGGCGGCGCATCCGAGTGACACAGCTGCCGGGCCTCCTCGACACCGAGGCGATCCGCAAGGACTTCCCCATCCTGGACCGCCAGGTCCACGACGGAAGGAAGCTCGTCTACCTCGACAACGCCGCGACCTCGCAGACCCCGCGTCAGGTCATCGACGTGCTCGACGAGTACTACGAGCAGCACAACGCCAACGTCCACCGTGGCGTGCACGTCCTCGCCGAGGAGGCCACGGCGCTGTACGAGGGCGCGCGTGACAAGGTCGCGGAGTTCATCAACGCGCCCTCGCGCAACGAGGTGATCTTCACCAAGAACGCCTCGGAGTCCCTCAACCTCGTCGCGAACATGCTGGGCTGGGCCGACGACCCCTACCGCGTGGACCACGACACCGAGATCGTGATCACGGAGATGGAGCACCACTCCAACATCGTGCCGTGGCAGCTGCTCGCGCAGCGCACCGGTGCGAAGCTCCGCTGGTTCGGCCTCACCGACGACGGCCGCCTGGACCTGTCCAACATCGACGAGGTCATCACCGAGAAGACGAAGATCGTCTCCTTCGTGCTGGTCTCCAACATCCTGGGCACCCAGAACCCGGTCGAGGCGATCGTGCGCCGCGCCCAGGAGGTCGGCGCGCTCGTGTGCGTCGACGCCTCGCAGGCCGCGCCGCACATGCCGCTGGACGTGCAGGCCCTCCAGGCCGACTTCGTGGCCTTCACCGGCCACAAGATGTGCGGCCCGACCGGCATCGGCGTGCTGTGGGGCCGCCAGGAGCTGCTGGAGGACCTCCCGCCGTTCCTCGGCGGCGGCGAGATGATCGAGACCGTCTCGATGCACTCCTCCACCTACGCCCCGGCCCCGCACAAGTTCGAGGCGGGTACGCCCCCCATCGCGGGCGCGGTCGGCCTCGGCGCGGCGATCGACTACCTGAACTCGATCGGCATGGACAAGATCTTCGCCCACGAGCACGCGCTGACCGAGTACGCCGTCAAGCGCCTGCTGGAGGTCCCCGACCTGCGCATCATCGGCCCCACCACGGCCGAGGAGCGCGGCGCGGCGATCTCCTTCACGCTGGGGGACATCCACCCCCACGACGTGGGGCAGGTCCTCGACGAGCAGGGCATCGCGGTCCGGGTCGGCCACCACTGCGCCCGCCCCGTCTGCCTGCGCTACGGAATTCCTGCGACCACGCGAGCGTCGTTCTATCTGTACTCCACGCCGGCCGAGATCGACGCACTGGTCGACGGCCTGGAGCACGTACGGAACTTCTTCGGCTGACGGGACGAGCGAAGAGCATGAAGCTGGACTCCATGTACCAGGAAGTCATCCTGGACCACTACAAGAACCCGCACGGGCGGGGCTTGCGGGATGGCGACGCCGAGGTCCACCACGTCAACCCCACCTGCGGGGACGAGATCACGCTCCGCGTGAAGTACGACGGCACGACGATCAGCGACGTCAGTTACGAGGGCCAGGGCTGCTCCATCAGCCAGGCCAGCGCCTCCGTGCTGAACGACCTGCTGGTCGGCAAGGACCTGGCCCAGGCGCAGCGGATCCAGGAGACCTTCCTGGAGCTGATGCAGTCCAAGGGCAAGGTCGAGCCGGACGACGCCATGGAGGAGGTCCTGGAGGACGCGGTCGCGTTCGCCGGGGTCTCGAAGTACCCGGCCCGGGTCAAGTGCGCCCTGCTGAGCTGGATGGCCTGGAAGGACGCGACGGCCCAGGCGCTGGACGGCGCCGACGCCGAGAAGGAGACGACGGCATGAGCGAGACCGTGGAAATGAAGCCGGCCTCGGAGGAGGAACTCCGCGAGGCCCTGATGGACGTCGTGGACCCCGAGCTGGGCATCGACGTCGTCAACCTCGGCCTGATCTACGGCATCCACGTCGACGACGCGAACATCGCCACCGTCGACATGACCCTGACCTCGGCGGCCTGCCCGCTGACCGACGTGATCGAGGACCAGGCCAAGTCCGCCACGGACGGCCTCGTCAGCGAGCTGCGCATCAACTGGGTCTGGATGCCGCCGTGGGGCCCGGACAAGATCACGGACGACGGGCGCGAGCAGCTGCGCGCGCTCGGGTTCAACGTCTGAGCCACACCGGCAGCACGGTTCCGGAGAACGGCGGCACCTTCGGGTGCCGCCGTTTCCCGTGTTCGCACCCGTCCGCGTCCGCCGTTATGTACGCTCGTACACATGGGATACCTGCTCCTGGCCGGAGCCATCGCCGCCGAGGTCGCCGGCACCACCGCCATGAAGTACAGCGAGGGGTTCAGCAGGCTCGTGCCGTCCCTGCTGACGGCGCTCGCGTACGTCCTCTCCTTCGCGCTCCTCGCCCAGACCCTGAAGATCCTCGCCGTCGGCACGGCGTACGCGATCTGGGCCGGAGTGGGCACGGCCGCCATCGCCACCATCGGCGTGGCCTTCATGGGCGAAGGGATGACGCTCACCAAGGCCGCCGGGATCGCGCTGATCATCGTCGGCGTCGTCGTCCTCAACCTGGGCGGAGCGCACTGATGGTCCGCCGCCACGACCCCGAGCGCCGCCGGCGCATCATCGACGCCGCGATCCGGGTCGTCGGCCGGGCGGGCATCGCCGGCCTCAGCCACCGCACCGTCGCCGCCGAGGCGGACGTCCCGCTCGGCTCCACGACGTACCACTTCGCGACGCTGGACGACCTCATGGTCGCCGCCCTGCGCCAGGCCAACGAGGGCTTCGCCAAGGTCGTCGCCGCCCACCCCGCCCTGGCCGACCCCGAGGGCGACCTGCCCGCCGAACTCGCCCGTGTCCTGGGGGAGTGGCTCGGCGGCGACCGCACCGGCGTGGAGCTGGAGTACGAGCTGTACCTCGCCGCGCTGCGCCGCCCCGCCCTGCGCCCCGTGGCCGCCGAGTGGGCCGAGGGCGTGGGCGCCCTGCTCGCCGCCCGCACGGACCCCACCACCGCCCGCGCCCTGGTCGCCGTACTGGACGGCATCTGCCTCCAGGTCCTGCTCACGGACACGCCCTACGACGAGGAGTACGCGCGCGAGGTGCTGACCCGGCTGCTGCCGGCGCCCGGCACCCGAGACGGGCGCGGTCCCGGCTCGCTTCCACCGGCGGCGGCCGGTTAGGTTGCCCTCATGACCGACACGACTGCTCCCCGCACCACCGGCGCCGTGGCCGCCGGCCTCGCCACGATCGCCGCCGACGGCACCGTCCTCGACACCTGGTTCCCGGCCCCCGAACTCGCCGCGGAGCCCGGTCCCTCCGGCACCGAGCGCCTCACCGCCGAACAGGCCGCCGAACTCCTGGGCGGCGGTGCCACCGCCGCGGTCGGTCCGGACGCCCGCCGCGGCGTCGAGGTGGTCGCGGTCCGCACGGTCATCTCCTCGCTGGACGAGAAGCCGCTCGACACGCACGACGTCTACCTGCGCCTGCACCTGCTCTCCCACCGCCTGGTCAAGCCGCACGGCCTCAGCCTGGAGGGCCAGTTCGCCTTCCTCGCCAACGTCGCCTGGACCTCGCTCGGCCCCGTCGCCGTCGACGACATCGAGAAGGTGCGCCTCAACGCCCGCGCCGAGGGCCTGCACCTCCAGGTCACCTCGATCGACAAGTTCCCCCGCATGACGGACTACGTCGCCCCCAAGGGCGTCCGCATCGCCGACGCCGACCGGGTCCGCCTCGGCGCGCACCTGGCCGAGGGCACCACCGTCATGCACGAGGGCTTCGTCAACTTCAACGCCGGCACGCTCGGCACCTCGATGGTCGAGGGCCGCATCTCCGCGGGCGTCGTCGTCGGCGACGGCTCCGACATCGGCGGCGGCGCCTCCACCATGGGCACCCTCTCCGGCGGCGGCAACGTCCGCATCGTCATCGGCGAACGCTGCCTGGTCGGCGCCGAGGCGGGCGTCGGCATCGCGCTGGGCGACGAGTGCGTGGTCGAGGCCGGCCTCTACGTCACCGCGGGCACCCGCGTCACCATGCCCGACGGCCAGATCGTCAAGGCCCGCGAACTCTCCGGCGCCTCGAACATCCTCTTCCGCCGCAACTCGGTCACCGGCACGGTGGAGGCCCGCCCGAACAACGCGGTGTGGGGCGGCCTGAACGAGATCCTGCACAGCCACAACTGAGCACGGAAGGCCGTGACCTGCGGCCCCCCCGTCGTCCGAACCCGGCCCCGGCACCGATGAAGTGCCGGGGCCGCGTTCGTGACCGTCGGCGCGCGGGCGCCCGCCCGGGCGGGCGCCGGAGGAGCGGCAGACCGCCGCACGGGCCGGGGGCGGCGCCGTGCGGGTTCACCGTTTCAGGGCGCGGTAGCGCTTCAGGAGCGCGGTGATGCGGGTCTGGTCGGCCGGGCCGTTCAGTTCGGTCAGGAGATCGTCGGGGCACAGTTCGTAGTGGTCGCCCCACCAGCGGCGGCCCCTGCTGTCCCAGATGCGGTATCCGCCCGGGACGCCCCGGGCCACATAGCGTCTTCTGCTCATCGCGGGCCACCGTAACCGCACGAAGGGCTGCTGTCCGGCGGCGGCCACGCCTGGAACTGAGCGGTGGCGGCGGTCAGTTCCTCGTAGGCCGCCAGCAGGCCGGCCGTGGTCCCGCGGTCCGCGGGCCGCAGCGGCGCGCGGACCGGGCCCGCCGGCAGGCCCAGCGCGCCGAGGAGCGCCTTGGCGGTGACCGTGCCGGGCAGGCCGGCCGCCGTCATCGACTCGACGAGCGGGACCGCCCGTCGCTGGAGCTGGGCGGCCCGCCCGGTGTCGCCCCGGTCGAAGGCGTCGAAAACGGCCGGGAACAGCCCCGGCACGACGTTCGCGACCGTGCTGACGCAGCCCGTCGCACCGAGCGCGTACAGGGCCAGGACCTGCTCGTCACAGCCCGCGTAGTACGCCAGATCCGTGCGGGACAGCACCTTTTGGGTGCCGAGGAGGTCGTACGAACAGTCCTTGACGGCGACGATCCGCGGGTGCTCGGCGAGGCGGGCGACCGTGTCCGGCTCGACGCGCGTGCCGGTGCGGCCCGGGATGTCGTACAGCATCACCGGCAGGCCGCTCGCGTCGGCGACCTCGCGGAAGTGCGCCTCCACCGCGTCCTGCGGCGGCCTGCTGTAGTACGGCGCGACCACCAGCAGACCGTCCGCGCCCGCCTTCTCGGCGGCCAGCGCCAGGTCCACGGTGTGCCGGGTGTCCGCGGTGCCGACCCCGGCGACGAGTGCCGCGCGGTCCCCGACGGCCTCCCGGACCGCCGTCACCAGCGCCGCCTTCTCGGCGTCCGTGGTGGTCGGCGACTCGCCCGTGGTGCCGGACAGGACCAAGCCGTCGCAGCCCCGCGAGACCAGGTGCCCGGCGAGCCGCGCGGCGCCGTCGGGATCGAGCGCGCCGGACTCGGTGAGGGGCGTGACCATGGCGCACAGGGTGCGGCCGAAGGGGGCGGCGGGGCGGTCGTCGTCTGTCGTCATGGGAGTAGTGTCGGCGGCCGGACCGTGTAGCTCCACTTAAATTTTCTACGAGGTACCTATAAGGAATGCTTCGCGCGGCGAGGGCCGGCGCTCGGGCGGGTAGCGCCGGGCGGGCCGGGGTACCCGGGGTGCTCCGGACCGAGAGGAGGCGGGAACACCGTGACCGGAACCATGCACACCAGGCCGGTGCGCGACGAACAGCACTCCGTGGGCGAACTCGTCGGGCAGGCCACCGAACAGCTCTCCCGGCTCGTGCGCCAGGAAGTGGCCCTCGCCAAGATGGAACTGGCCGAGAAGGGCAAGCGGGCCGGGCGCGGCGGCGGAATGCTCGGTGCCGCGGGCGCGATCGCCTACGTGGGCCTGTTCGCCCTGGCCGGCACGGCCGTCGCCGCACTCTCGCTGGTGCTGCCCGTCTGGGCCGCGGCGCTCATCGTGACGGGGGCGCTCTTCGTGATCGCCGGCGTCCTGGCCATGACCGGTCGCGCCCAGCTCCGCCGGGCCGTGCCGCCCAAGCCCGAGGAGACCCTCGGCAGCGTCAGGGCCGACGTCGACCAGATCAGGGAAAGGGCACATCGATGACCGACGCGACGAGCCGGGACGGTACGAGGAGCGGCTCCACCGCGCAGCCGGTCGGCGGCGCCAAGGGCCCCGACGAGCTGCGGCGGCAGATCGAACAGACCCGCGGCGAACTCGGCGACACCGTCGAGGAACTGGCTGGCAAGGCCGACGTGAAGGGCCGCGCCAAGGCCCGGGTCGCCGACCTCAAGGACAGGGCCGGCGCCATGACCGTGCACCTGCGCAGCTCCGCCGGGCACACCGTGCGGGGCGGGGCGGGCCGGACCGACCCGCCGTCACGGCGGGCGCGGGGCGCGGTGCGCGCCGGGCTCGGGCACCCGCGTGCCGTGCTGGTCGCCGGGGCGGCGGCGGGCGTGGCGGTGGCGGCGAGCCTCGCGCGGCGCCACCGCCACGGGCCCTGCTGAGGGCCGTGTCCCTCATGCCGGTACCGGAACGGACTTGACCTCAACCTTGGTCGAGGTCGGAGGGTGGTGGCGGCACGGTGGGCGCATCCACCGTGCGTCCACCGCGTACCGACGACCACCGACCACGGAGGCCGGCATGACCCGCCGCACCGACGCCCATCCCCGGCTCACCCGCCCCGACGTCCTGGCGCCCTTCTTCAGCACCTGGCGGGTGGGCACCCCCGAACGGCAGCGGCGGACCGTCGAGGCCATCGCCCGCACCTGGGAGCGCCGCCCCTGGCCCGCGGAAGACCTGCGCGGCTATCACGTCTACACCGGGCACGACGGCAGCACGCTGCTGCACCACTCCCAGTGGGCGAGCGAGCCGGCGTACGAGGCCTTCAGGAAGACCCGGCGCCAGGAGCGCGTCGACGAGATCGACACCGCCGTGCCGGGCATCGAGCGGCTGGCGCTCCGCAGCTACCGGCGGTACCGCAGCACCAGCCGCGAGAACGGGGCGGCAGCCGCGGCCCCGGGCTGCGTCGTCATCGTCGACGTCGAGTTCGACGGGACGGGCCCCGACCGCCGGCGCGCCTGGGTGGACGCCGTCTTCGAGGCCCTGGAGACCGAGCCGAACCCGCAACCCGGGGGCATCTCGGCCCACTTCCACCTCAGCACCGACGGCACGCGCGTCCTCAACTACGCCGAGTGGGAGAGCGCGCAGGCCCACATCGACGCCCTCGCCGCGCCCGGTGACGGGGTCGGCTCGGCGACGCCGCAGTGGGAGCGGGTGCACAACTGGCCGGGCCTGACCGGCGGCGGGGTCAGCCGGTACGACCACGCACTCGGTCTCGTGCCGCGCTGAACCGCCGAACCGCCGAGCCGCCGAACCCGCCCCCACCACCGTCCGGTTACGGACGGAACCGCAGCACCTGCGGGTCGTGGTCGCTGATCTGGTCGTGGAACTCGGCGTTGACGTGCACGCTGTCGTAGGACAGTCCGCCGCGGCGGATGGACGGACTGACCAGGATCTGGTCCAGGACCTGGCTGTTGCCCTGGTAGACGTACGAGTAACGCTCGCTCTCCGGCAGCGACTTCACCGCCGACCACAGGGCGCCGCCGTCCTCCAGCAGGCGGGCGGTTTCGGAGAACTCGAAGTCGTTGATGTCGCCGAGGGCGACGACGTCCGCGTTCTTCTGGGCGGCCAGGATCTCCTTCACGAAGGTGTTCACCACCTTCGCCTGGGCGTGGCGCTGGGTCTCCGAGCCGCGCGACGGCGGCTGGTACTGCGCCGTCAGGCCCTGGTCGCCGCCCTTGGAGTTGAAGTGGTTGGCGATGACGAAGACCGTGCGGCCGCGGAAGACGAACTCGCCCGCCAGCGGCTTGCGGCTGTCCTTCCAGGCCGGGTTCGCCGGGTCGACCCGCCCGGGGGAGTGGGTCAGCGTCGCCTTGCCGCGCTCCTTGCGCACCCCGGTCGCCGTGGTGGCGTCGCCGCCCGCCCGGTCGGTGAAGGAGACCCGCTCGGGGTTGAACAGGAACGCCTGGCGGATGTTGCCGCCGGGTTGGCCGCCGTCCGCCTTGTCGACCGGGTCGATGCCCCGCCAGTCGTAGCGCGGGCCGCCGGCCGCGACGATCGCGTCGATCAGCCTGCCGACCGTCTCGTCGGCCGCGACGGTGCCGTCGTCCGTGGCACCGTTGTTGTCCTGGATCTCCTCCAGGGACACGATGTCGGGCGACTTGAGGTGGTGCACGATCGCCTCGGCGTGGGCGGCGAACGTGTCGTCCGACGGGTCGAGGTTCTCCACGTTGTACGTCGCCACCGCCAGCTCGCGCGCGCTCTGCGGACGCGTCGACTCGCGCTCCGTGCCGCCGCTCCCCAGGGCGCCGATCTCGCTCGCGACGAGCGTGTAGCCGCCGTACTCGTTGTAGTCCAGCGGACCGGCGGTGGTGCCGGTCAGCGTGTCGCCGACGTCGGCCGCGGGGAAGTCGGCGGGCCTGCCCAGAGACTGGATCTGCAGCCGACCGGTGTTCTGGTCGTCGTAGGAGCCGTAGACCGTACCGCCGCGGCGGTTGTCGTTCTCGCGGGGCTTCACCGTGACCCACAGCTCCGTGTAGGGGTCCGAGGCGCCGACCACACGGGCGTCCAGGACCCGGACGTTCATGCCCTCCAGGGACTCGTAGTAGTCCAGGGCGTACCGCGCGGGCTGAAGCGGCAGGGCGTTGACCGACCCGTTCGCGCCCTCGTCGCCCTCGGGGGCGTACGCGCGCGGGACGGAGCGGGCGGAGACGGTCGTCGGGGCCGGGACCGCGTTGCCGCGCGACACGACGGTGACCGTCGGGCGCGTGATCTCGGTCACCGACTGGTTCCCCGAGGACGTGCCGCCGGGCACGTACTCCGAGACCGTGCCCGAGACGGTGACGGCGTCGCCGACGGCCACCTCGGGCGCCTTGCTCGTGAAGACGAAGACGCCCTCGCTGGTGGCCGGGTCGGCGTCCGGGCGCGGGTCCTGCATCCAGAAGCCCTTGGAGGAGCCGTAGCCGCGGACACCGGTGACGATTCCGGCCACGTCCGCGACCTGCTTGCCCGCGTACGGGGAGAGCCTGGTGGTGCCCTGGATGTCGTGGATGCGCACGGGGTCCGCCGGGGCGGCGCCGGCGTGCGCGGGCGCGGTGAGGACGACGGTGGACGCCACCGAGCAGACGGCGGCGACGGTGAGCGCGGCGAGGCGCGCGGAGGACTTGCTGGCCAACGGATCCCTCCGGGGACGTGACGTGGCGCGGGGACGGGGTGGGGCGCGGGGGAGGACCTGAGGGTCCGTGGGACTCCCGGGGCCCGGGTGAGCACCCTTCCCCCGGCTCGCCCCCCGCTTTCTACGCGCGTCAATCTCCTGCCTGGCCGCGCCGGTTGTCAAGGTTTCGGCCATGTACACCACCCGACGGGGAGATGAACCGGGCGGCATGGGTGGAAACCCGTCTAGGCTGAGCCGTTGAGCCGTACGCGGTCCATGACGCGGTCCGGGTGCCGACCGGTGCGATCCGGTGCGGTCCGGCCGCGGCCGTACGGCGGTCGAGAGGCGCGCGAGGAGAAACTTCCGATGTCAGACAGCTCCACCCTGCCGCCCGCACGGCTGCGCCCCGAAGCGGAGCTGGCCCGCGACGCGCTGTCCGCGCCGGTACTCGCCCGGGCCGCGCGGCTGGCCCGCTGGGCCGGTCCCGACACCCGGGTCGACGCCGGGGGCGGACTCGTCGAGGAACAGCTGCCCGCGGCGGCCGGGCAGCTCGGGCTGAGCGGGGACGACGCCGCCGCGTACGCGAGCGAGGCCTGGCGGATCGCCGTGGACACCGGGCTCGTCGAGATCACCGACGAGGAGGCGGGCACCGTCGCCGCGGGCGAGGACCTCGCCCTGCTCACCGGCTCCCCCCAGGACGTGCTCGGCGTCTGGCTCACCGCCCTGGAGGCGGTCCTCGCCGACGCCGGCGTGCCCGACCTCGACGACCTGGTCGACGCGATGGCCGAGGGCGGCGAGGTCGACCTGTCCTCCCTCGACTGGGACCCCGACGCCGAGGCCGAGTTCCTCGACGGCGTCCTCGGCAACCTCTACCTGCTCACCGTCGGCGAGGAGGGCCCCGGCGACGCCCCGGTGCCGCTGCCCGCGCTGGCCGCCTCCATGATCGTGCCCAGCGACATGGGGGAGCCCAGCAACGAGGTGCTCGAACAGGTGTCGGACGCGATGATGCGCCTGGACGACCAGTTCCGACTCCTGGAACCGGTCGGCCTCGTCGAGTACCAGCCGGTCGACGAGGCGCTCATGGCCGACGCCGACGAGGAGCCCGCCGCGCCCGTCGACGAGGCCGACGTCACCCGGTACGGCATGGTGCGGCTCACCCCGCTCGGCCTGTACGGACTGCGCGCCCGGCTCCTGGACGCCGGCTTCGACGCCCCCGCCGTCGGCGACCTCGCCGACAAGGGCGCCGACGCGCTGCTCGACGGCACCGCCCCCTTCCCGCCGGCCGCCGCCCACGCCGAGACGGAGCTGTGGCTGGCCGGCCGTGGCCCGCTCGACGCCGCCCGCGAACTGCTCGCGGCCGCCCGCGGCTCCGACCCCGGGGCACCGCTGCGCCGGCTCCGTTGCCAGCAGGCGCTCTCCCTCGTGGGCGCGGAGGCCGAACCGGCGCTGCGGGAGGTCCTCGACGACGCCGAACTGGGCGGGCTGGCCCGGGTGTGGCTCACCGAGCAGGGCGCCGCGGACGTGCCCGCCCCGCCGCAGGAGATGGTCTTCTGGCTGACCATCGACACCGTCGCCGCGCAGCTCGCCGCCGAAGGCAACTCCGAGGAGCTGCGCGCCCTGGTGGAGGGCCTCGCCCGTCAGCACAGCGGCTTCTTCGACACGGTCTGGCGGGTCGAACACCCGGCCACGCCGGACGTCCTGGAGGCGATGGGACGGCTGCACCCCGACAAGAAGATCGCCAAGGAGGCCCGCAAGGCAGCCTTCAAGGCCCGCTCCCAACAGGGCGGCTGACGGCCGGGGCGGCACCGGGGCGCCCTGCCTGGACGGTGGTGGTCGGGCCGTGCTCGGGAGCGGTGGTCCTCCTGCAGCCGGAAGGCGGGGGCCGGGTTGTGGCTGGGGTGTGTGCCGGAGGGGAGACGGGCGGCCGGGAACGGGGCGGCGGCGGCACCCGGGCGTCGTGGGGACATGGTGGGGGCCCGTGGGCGGGGGAGCGTGGTCGGTCCGACGGCGGGGAGTCCGGAGGCCGGGGTCCGGGAGCCGGGCGGGCGCGGGTGGGAGCCGTTCCCGCTCGTTCAGGTCGCGTTCAGGGCGCGGTGGGGCTCTCGTTCAGGGACGCGCGGAAGCGTGACGGCGGACCGAGGTCCGCCGTCCTCCACGGCCCGCTCACCGTCACAGGAGACACCATGTCGCTCAGCCGCAGGGACTTCGCCGGCCGCTCCGCGCTCACCGGAGCCGGGGTCGTGCTGGCGGGCAGCGTCGGCGCCCTCGCCACCGCGCCCCACGCCCTCGCGTCCACGGACACCGACAGCGCGGGGGAGGAGCACGGCCACGGCCACGATCACGGCGGGGTCGGCTACGGGCCGCTGGTCCCCGACCCGGACGGAATCCTCGCCCTGCCCGCCGGCTTCCGGTACGAGATCATCACCTACTCCGGCCGGACCAGGCTGGAGTCCGGCGAGTACACCCCGTCCCACCACGACGGCACCGCCGCCTTCGAGGGCCCGCGCGGCGCCACCCTCCTCGTCAACAACCACGAACTCGGCGGCCACCGCGACGGCTGGCCGCACCCCGTGCCGCTCACCGAGGGCCTCGTCTACGACCCCGCCGCCGCCGGCGGCTGCACCGTCGTCGAGGTCCGCCGCGGCGGCCACGTCGCCGAGTGGGTCGGCATCGCCGGCACCGCCACCAACTGCGCGGGCGGCAGCACCCCGTGGGGCACCTGGCTGACCTGCGAGGAGACCGAGGACAAGGCCGGCCAGAAGGGGATGACCAAGGACCACGGCTACGTCTTCGAGGTCGACCCCGAGGACCACCGCGCCAACCGCGATCCCAAGCCGGTCAAGGCGCTCGGCCGCTACGCCCACGAGGCCGTCGTCATCGACCCCAAGCGCGGCCACGCCTACCTCACCGAGGACGCCTCGGGACCCAACGGCCTGCTCTACCGCTGGACCCCGCCGGAGCACTTCCGGCACGGCCGCGGCCGGCTGCGCACCCTCGCCGACGACGCCGGGGTCCTCCAGGCCTTCAAGTGCTTCGACTCCGGCGGCAAGTTCGTCGACGACCTCTCCCGTGCCACGAAGACCGGCACCGTCTACGGCGTCGACTGGGTCGACGTCCCCGACCGCGACGCGAGGACCACCTCCGTGCGCAAGCAGTTCGCCGCCGGAGAGGTCACCCGCGCGCGCAAGCTGGAGGGCATGTGGTGGGCCGACGGCGGCGCGTACGTCGTCTCCTCCTACGCCCGTGACGAGAGCCCCGGCCGCCCGCACGACGGCCAGGTCTGGTTCTACGACCCCAAGCGCCGCACCCTCACCCTGAAGGTCCTGCTGGGCGTCAACCCCGACCCGTCCGCCGACGGAGCCTTCGACGGCCCCGACAACATCACCGTCTCCCCCTACGGCGGCCTCGTCGTCGCCGAGGACGGCGACGGCGTCCAGCACCTGTTCGGCGCCACCGACAGCGGCCGCACCTACCCCATCGCCCGCAACGAACTGAACCTGGGCACCGAGGACGACCCCGAATACAGCGAGTTCACCGGCGTCACCTTCTCCCCCGACGGCCGGACCCTCTACGCCAACATCCAGACGCCCGGCATCATGCTCGCCATCGCGGGGCCGTGGAAGCGCCAGAAGCGCCGGTAATTAATTCGGTCGCCCGAGCGACGACCGCCCTTTTAGAGTGATGAACGTCCAGGTGCGAAGGCAGGACCTACTTCCACTGATAATGGGGCGGTCACGGGTTCGAGTCCCGTCACCGGCACACGCGCCGGTGTAGCTCAGAGGTCAGAGCACCTTGTCGGTTCCGCCGACCTGAACTCTGGACACCCACAACTTCACGCACCTCCCGGTGCGCGGGCCGCGGCTACTTCTTCTCCGAAAAGAATCCCGTGCCGCCGCCCATGTGATCTCGGGAGGCCCAGCAGTCGAAGGGTGCCCGGTGCGCAGGCAGCGGATACTTCTTGGACCGGACGGTTGCGGGTTCGAATCCCGTCACCGACTTCGGGTCGGTGTAGCTCAATTCGGCAGAGCATCCGCACGTTCCGTCGCCGATTCCGACCTCGGGCACCCTTCCGCTGCCGTGTCTCCCGCCGAACGCACAAAAGAATTCGGGGGAATTCACCATGGCGCGATTCAACACCAAGGCCGCCAAGGCGCAGCCCGCCTCGCGCGTGACGTCGACGGGACGCGTGCTGCGCACCTGCGAGGGCGGCCGGGGCACCGAACGCGACGCGCGTTCCGAGCTCTTTCTGCTGTCGGTGGCCAACTTCGTGACCCAGCGGACCTTCTACGAGCCCGGCGCCGCCCGCGACGACCGGTTCGTCACACTCGTACGCGAACTCGCCCTGTCCGACCCGTCCTGGACCGCCGGTCTGCTGGGCTGGCTGCGCGGCGAGGGCAACCTGCGCACCGCCTCGATCGTCGGCGCCGCCGCTTACGTCAAGGCCCGCCTCGACTCCGGCGCCACCGACGGACCGTCCAACCGGCAGGTGATCGCCTCCGTGCTGCAGCGGCCCGACGAGCCCGGCGAGCTGCTCGCCCACTGGACCGCGACCTACGGCCGCGCCCTGCCCAAGCCGGTCAAGCGCGGCGTCGCCGACGCCGTACGACGGCTCTACCGCGGCACGTCGCTGCTGAAGTACGACACCGCGTCCAAGGGCTACCGCTTCGGCGACGTCCTCAACCTCGTACACGCGGCGCCCGACCCGGACAAGCCGTGGCAGGGCGAGCTGTTCCAGTACGCCCTCGACCGCCGGTACCACCCCGACACCGCGGTGCCGCCCGCCTCGGACCGGGTCCTGACCGCGCACCGCGAGCTGATGGCGCTGCCCGTCGACCGGCGGCGAGCGGTCGTCACGGCACCCGACGGCGCCGAGCGGCTCGCGGCGGCGGGCATCACGTGGGAGATGCTGGCCGGGTGGCTCCAGGGCCCGATGGACAAGGCCGCCTGGGAAGCGGTGATCCCGTCCATGGGGACGATGGCGCTGGCCCGTAACCTGCGGAACTTCGACGAGGCCGGTGTCTCGGACGAGGTCGCGGCCCGGGTCGCGGCGCGGATCGGCGACCCGGCCGAGGTGGCGCGCTCGCGGCAGTTCCCCTTCCGCTACCTCGCCGCGTACCGGCACGCGCCGTCGCTGCGCTGGTCGTTCGCGCTGGAGCGGGCGCTCGGCCACTCGCTGGCCAACGTGCCCGCGCTGGGCGGCCGGACGCTGGTCCTCGTGGACCGCTCGGGCTCGATGTTCTTCTCGCGGCTGTCGGACCGCTCCGAGCTGACCCGGGCCGACGCGGCGGCCGTCTTCGGCACGGCGGTGGCGCTGCGGGCGGCCGACGCGGACCTGGTCGAGTTCGGTACGTCCAGCAGGCCCGTGACGTACCGCAAGGGCGAGTCGGTGCTGAAGGTCCTGGAGCGCTTCGGCGACCTCGGCGGCACCGACACCACCGAGGCGGTGCGGCGCCACTACAAGAAGCACGACCGGGTGCTGATCGTCACCGACGAGCAGTACGCGTACAGCCGGCACGGAGACCCGACCGAGCAGGTCCCGGCGCACGTGCCCGTCTACACCTGGAACCTCGCCGGGTACCGGGCGGGCCACGGTCCGTCGGGCCGGGCGAACCGGCACACCTTCGGCGGGCTCTCCGACGCCGCGTTCCGGATGGTTCCGCTGCTGGAGGCGGGCCGGGACGCCGACTGGCCGTGGCAGGAGCGCGCCGAGCACGCGCGGTAGGGTGCCCGGAAGGGTGCCCGGTGTGCAGGGAGGGGCTGTGGCGCAGGTCAGGCCCATGCGGGCGGATGCCCGCCGCAACCGTGAGCGGCTGTTGGCGGTGGCGGCGGACGCGTTCGCCGAGCACGGTGAGGGAGCCTCCCTGGACGACATCGCCCGCCGTGCCGGGGTGGGGACCGGCACCCTGTACCGGCACTTCCCGACGCGGCAGGCGCTGCTGGAGGCCGCCTACCTGGAGCGCCTCGAGGCGATCGCGGCCCGCGCCGACGCGATCGCCGGCGCGCGGGCACCGGGCGCGGCGCTGGTGGCGTGGCTGGACGAACTGGCCGCCGGCATGCTCCAGGTGCGCGGGCTGAAGGCGCTGCTCGGTACGGCCGTCACCGGCGGCGGGCCCGCCTGCGGCGACTGTGTGCGCGGTGCGGCGACCCGCCTGGTGCGGGCCGCGCAGGAGGCCGGCGCGCTGCGGCCGGACGTCGAGCCGGTCGAGGTGCTGCGGCTGCTGCACGGCGTGGTGACGGCGGCCGAGGCGGCGGGCGAGGTGGACGGGACGGCCGTGCGGCGGTACCTGTCGCTGCTCATGGAGGGACTGGGGCGGGTCTAGGTCCGAGGGGGGCGTCCGAGGCCGGACGCCCCCCGGCGTCTACAGCGCCTGGGCCGCCGGCTTCACCATGCCGCGGACCGTGCGGGACTTGACGAAGTCGCCCACGGCGGTCATCTCCCACTCGCCGGAGTACTGGCGGATCAGCTTCGCCATCATCACGCCGGTCTGCGGCTCGGCGCTGGTGAGGTCGAAGCGGACCAGCTCCTCGCCCGTGGCGGCGTCGAGGAGGCGGCAGTAGGCCTTGGCGACCTCCGTGAACTTCTGGCCCGAGAACGAGTTCACCGTGAAGACCAGGCCGGAGACCTCCTGCGGGAGCCGGCCGAGGTCGACCACGATCACCTCGTCGTCGCCGCCGCCCTCACCGGTCAGGTTGTCGCCGGAGTGCTTGATCGCGCCGTTCAGGATCGAGAGCTTGCCGAAGTAGCAGCTGTCGATGTGGTTGCGCTGCGGGCCGTAGGCGATGACGGACGCGTCCAGGTCGATGTCCTTGCCGCGGTACGCGGGCTCCCAGCCGAGGCCCATCTTGACCTGGGAGAGCATCGGCCGGCCGCCCTTGACGAGGGAGACCGTCTGGTTCTTCTGGAGGCTGACCCGGCCCTTGTCCAGGTTGATCTTGCCGCTGCCCGGGGCGGGGGCCGGCGGTGCGGCGGGCGGCGCGGGCGGCGCGGCGGGCATCGTGGGCGCGGCGGCGGGCGGGGGCGGCGTGACCGCCTGGGGCTGCGGCGGGGCGGCCGGGGCGGCGGGCTCCTCCACCGTGACGCCGAAGTCCGTGGCGATGCCGGCCAGGCCGTTGGCGTAGCCCTGGCCGACCGCGCGGGCCTTCCAGGCGCCGTTGCGCCGGTAGACCTCGACGATCACCAGGGCGGTCTCGGTGCCGAGCTGCGGGGGCGTGAAGGTGGCGAGGACGGAGTCGTCGTCCGCGTCGCGGACGGTGGCGGTCGGCTCGATGCCCTGGAAGGTCTGGCCGGCGGCGTCCGGGCTGGCGGTGACGACGATCTTCTCGATGCCCGGCGGGACGGCGGCGGTGTCGACCGTGATCGCGTCCGGGGCGGTGCCGCCGCCGGAGCGGTAGGTCACGCCCTGGCCGGCGGGCTGGTTGTAGAAGATGAAGTCGTCGTCGGAGCGCACCTTGCCGTCGGCGGTGAGCAGCAGGCCCGATACGTCGAGCCGCACGGGCGCGGCGACGTCCACCGTCACGCGGGCGGCGGAGAGGGGGATGTTCGAGCCGGGGGTCATAGCTGTCATGCCGGGTGAACGAGCGAGGGCGTTTTACCGTTCCCTTACCCTGCGGCCAATCGGGTCGGGGCGGCGGGGGCGGCGTTCCCGGCCGTTCCCGCCCCCGCCGGCGACGCCTACGGAACGACCACGATCTTGCGGCCCACGCCCGCCGCGAACTGTTCCAGGGCCTGCGGGTAGCGGGCCAGTTCGATGCGGTCGCTGATGAAGACGTCCGGGTCGAGGACGCCGTTCGCGAACAGCTCCGCCGCGCGCTCGTAGCTGTGCAGGACCGCCATCGAGCCGGTGATGGTGATCTCCTGGTTGTAGATGCGGTACGGGTCGATCTGGACGCGCGTCGCGTAGTCGGCGACGCCGAACTGGAGGAACGTCCCGGCCTTGGCGACCCGCTCCAGGCCGTCCTGGATCGCCGCCGCGTTGCCCGTGGCGTCGATGACCAGGTCCCAGCCCTGGGGCCGGTCCAGCTCGTCCGGGGTCGCCGCCGACGCCGAGACGCCGAGGCCGCGGGCCGTCTCCAGGCGGGCCGGGTTGACGTCCACCATGTCGACGCTGGCCGCGCCGGTGCGCTTGGCCAGCTCCAGCATCATCAGGCCCATCGTGCCGGAGCCGTAGATCAGGACGTGGGCGCCGAGGCGGGACTGGAGGACGTCGTAGCCGCGGACGGCGCAGGAGAGCGGCTCGATCAGGGCCGCGTCCTGGGTGCGGACGTGCTCGGGGAGCTTCACGCAGTTCGCGACCGGGGCGACCGCGTACTGCGCCGCGCCGCCCGCCGTCGTGACGCCGATGGCCGCCCAGCGTTCGCAGAGGTTGTTGTGGCCGGTGCGGCAGTAGCGGCACTCGTAGCAGTACAGGGAGGGGTCGACCGCGACCTGGTCTCCGACGGCCACCTCGGTGACCTGGGCGCCGACGCCGACCACCTCGCCGGCGAACTCGTGGCCCGGCACGATCGGCAGCTTGGGCGCGAACTCGCCCTGGAGGATGTGCAGGTCGGTTCCGCACAGCCCGCAGGCGGCGACCTCCACGACGACCTCGCGCGGGCCCGGGGTCGGGTCGGGGACCTCGGTGACGACGGCGCGGCCCACGGACTCGATGACGGCGGCCTTCATTTCACGGCTCCCAACGACAGGCCCTGGACCAGTTTGTCCTGGGCGGCGAACCCCGCGGCGAGCACCGGCAGGGAGATGACGAGCGACGCGGCGCACACCTTGGCCAGGAACAGGCCCTGGCTGGTGATGAAGCCGGTCAGGAAGACGGGGGCGGTCTCGGCGACCACGCCCGTCAGCACCCGGGCGAAGAGCAGTTCGTTCCAGCTGAAGATGAAGCAGATGAGCGACGTGGCGGCGATGCCCGGCAGGGCGATGGGCGCCACGACCCGGGCCAGGATCGTGGGGAGCTTCGCGCCGTCCACACGGGCCGCCTCGATGATGGCGACCGGGACCTCGGCCAGGAAGGACTGCATCATCCAGACGGCGATCGGCAGGTTCATCGACGTGTAGAGGATGACCAGCAGCCAGATGTTGTCCAGCATGTCGGTGTTCTTGGCGAACAGGTAGATCGGCAGCAGGCCCGCCACCACCGGCAGCATCTTGGTGGACAGGAAGAAGAACAGGACGTCCGTCCACTTCTTCACCGGGCGGATGGACAGGGCGTAGGCGGCGGGCAGGGCCAGGACCAGGACGAAGAGGGTCGAGGCGATCGAGGCCACCGCCGAGTTGGCGAGGGCGGGCCAGGGGCTGGCGCCGCCGCCCGCGCCGAAGAACTCGCGGTAGCCGTCCAGGGTCAGCGAGGCCGCGAAGGACGGCGGGTTGGTGGCGGCGTCCGACTCCGAGTGGAAGGAGGTCAGCGCCATCCAGGCGATGGGCAGGAAGAAGACGATGCCCACCAGCCAGGCCACCAGGCCGAGGCCGGCGCCGGCCCTGCGGCGGGCGGGGGCGGGCTTGGTGTCGGTGACGACGGGGCGTACGGCGGTGGCGGTCATGCGCGGCCGACCTCCTCGCGGAACAGGGACGACACCACGCGCAGCGCGAAGGTGGCGATGATGATCGAGCCGATGACGACCAGGACGCCCGCGGCCGAGGCGAGGCCGTTCTCGTGGGCCTGGTAGAAGCTCTGGTAGACGGTGTAGGGCAGGTTGGCGGTGCCCAGGCCGCCGGACGTGAGCGTGAAGACCGCGTCGAAGTTCTGGACGATGTAGATGGAGCCGAGCAGGGCGCCGAGCTCCAGGTAGCGGCGCAGGTGGGGGAGGGTGAGGTGGACGAAGATCTGCCAGTCGCCCGCGCCGTCCACCCGGGCGGCCTCGATCTGCTGCTGGTCGCGGCTCTGCAGGCCCGCCAGCAGGATGAGCATCATGAACGGGGTCCACTGCCACACCAGGGCGGCCTCGACCGCGAGCAGCGGGGTGTTGGAGATCCAGTCCGGCTGCGGACCCCCGACGTAGTGCAACAGGCCGTTGAGCAGGCCGTACTCGGGGTTGTAGAGGACGTGCTTCCACAGCAGGGCGGCCGCCACCGGGACCACGAGGAACGGGGCGATCAGGAGGGTGCGGACCACGCCGCGGCCCTTGAACCTCCGGTCGAGCAGCAGGGCGAGGGCCAGGCCGAGGACCAGGCTGGCCAGGACGACCGCGACGGTCAGCAGGATCGTCGTCCACACCGACTTGCGCAGGGCCGGGTCGCCGAGGACGTCGCCGTAGTTGGCGAAGCCGGCGAAGCTGCGGGCGTCGGGGTAGAGGGCGTTCCAGTCGAAGAAGGAGATCACCAGGGTCGCCACGAAGGGCAGTTGGGTGACCACGATCATGAAGATCAGGGCGGGCAGGAGCGGGGCGCGGGTGGCCCAGGCGCGCAGCCGGCCGGACGGCGGGCGGACTGCGGGACGGGGGCGGTCGGGGGCGGCCGAGGGGGCCGTGGTCGTGGCGGTCATCGTCCCTCGTACTCCTCGGAGATCTGCTCGGCGAGCTGCTGGGACTTCTTCAGGGCCGACTCGACGGACTGGCGTCCGGCGATGGCCGCGCTGATCTCCTGCGAGACCTTGGTACCGAGGTCGGTGAACTCGGGGATGCCGACGAACTGGATGCCGGGCGCGGGCCGCGGCTGCACGCCGGGATCCTTGGGCTTCGCGCCCTCGATGGCCTTCCTGGTCATCTCCTGGAAGGCGGCGGCCTCCTTCACGTAGGCCGGGTTCTCGTACGTCGAGGCGCGCTTGCCGGCCGGGACGTTGGACCAGCCGACCCGGTCGCCGACCAGCTGCTCGTACTCCTTGCCGGACGCCCAGGAGACGAACTTCCACGCCTTGTCGGAGTTGCGGGAGGCCTTCTGGATGCCCCAGGCCCAGGTGTAGAGCCAGCCGGAGGAGTCCGTCTTCTCCACCGGGGCGGGCGCGTAGCCGATCCTGCCCTTGACGGGGGAGTCGGCGGCGTCCAGGGAGCCGGCCGCGGAGGTGGCGTCGTACCACATGGCGACCTTGCCCTGGGTCATGTTGTTCAGGCACTCGGCGAAGCCGGACTGGGCGGCGCCGGACTCGCCGTGCTCGCGCACGAGGTCGACGTAGAACTTGGTGGCCTTCTCCCACTCGGGGGAGTCGAGCCGGGCCTGCCAGTCCTGGTCGAACCAGGTGCCGCCGAAGGTGTTCACGACCGTCGTCAGCGGTGCCATCAGCTCGCCCCAGCCGGGCAGTCCGCGCAGGCAGATGCCCTTCATGCCGGGCTCGGCCCCGTCGAGCTTCTCGGCGAAGCCGGCCACCTGGGACCAGGTGGGGTGCTCGGGCATGGTCAGGCCGGCCTTGGCGAACAGGTCCTTGCGGTACATCAGGAAGGACGACTCGCCGTAGAAGGGCTGCCCGTAGAGCTTGCCGTCGTCGCCGGTCAGGGACTCGCGCATGGGGCCGAGGACGTCGTCCTCGTCGTATCCCGGGTCCTCGGCGACGTAGGAGTCCATCTCGTGCAGCCAGTCGTTGCGGGCGTAGATCGGTATCTCGTAGTTGGAGAGGGTCGCCACGTCGTACTGGCCGGCCTGGTTGGCGAAGTCCTGGCTGATCTTGTCGCGGACGTCGTTCTCGGGCAGGACGGTGAAGTTCACCTTGATGCCGGTGTCCTTGGTGAAATGGGCCGCGGTGAGCTTCTGCAACTCGACCATCTGCGGGTTGTTCACCATGAGGACGTTGATGGCGTTGCCGCCGGAACCGGCGCCGCCCGCCCCGACCCAGCAGCCGGAGAGCAGCGGGGCGAGCAGCGTCCCTGCGGCGGCCATGGCGAGCGTGGCTCGCGGCCTCCGTCGGCTCTGGGTTCGCATGGATCGCTCCTGAACGTATGGGGAGGTATGGGGAGGTAGGGGGAGTCGAACGGGTGGTGACAGGTGTGGGTGTGCCGTGCGGGGGGGGGCGGGTGGGGACGTGGGCTCAGACGCGGATGACCTGCGGTCCGAGCAGGGAGTAGCGGTGGGCCTCGGCCGAGGGCAGCAGCGTGCTGGTGACGACGGCCTCCAGGGCGCCGACCTCGGCGAACCGGCAGAAGCTGGCCGCCCCGAACTTGGTGTGCGCGCCGACGAACACCGTGCGGCGGGCGGCCCGTACGGCCTGCGCCTTGACCTCGCTGACCGCCGGGTCGGGGGTGGTGAGACCGTGTTCGCGGGAGATGCCGTTGGCGCCGATGTAGGCCAGGTCGATGACGAAGCCGGCCAGCATCCTCGTCGTCCAGTGGTCGACGGTGGCCAGGGTGCCCGAACGGACCCGGCCGCCGAGCAGCAGGACGGAGGTGTCGCCCGCCTCGGCCAGCGCGCCGGCCACCGGCAGGGAGGCGGTGACCACGGTCAGCGGCCGGTCGCGGGGCAGGGCCTCGGCGATGAGCTGGGGGGTGAAGCCCTCGTCGATGAAGACCGTCTCCGCGTCGCCGAGCAGCTCGACGGCGGCGGACGCGATCCGGCGCTTCTCGGGCACGTGGCTGGTGGCGCGGACGGCGAGCGTGGTCTCGAACCCGGCGCTCTCCACCGGGTAGGCGCCGCCGTGGGTGCGGCGGACCAGGCCGTGGTCCTCCAGGGCGCGCAGGTCCCGTCGCACGGTCTCCTTGGCGACGCCCAGTTCGGCGGCGAGCGCGGTGACGTCCACCGAGCCGGTGGCGCGGGCGACCCGCACGATCTCGTGCCGGCGTTCCTCCGCCGTCCTCGTGCCCATGCCGAACACCTGCCTCACCGCCTCGTCGCCGTGTGGTTGCCCGTTCGGGCCCGTTCGGCCCTTGGGGGAAGTTCTACAGGCGTCATGCGGCACTGACCAGGCCTGTTGCGGACCCGATACTGCCCGGGTGTGCCCGTTTGCGCTGCCGGGCGCCCGTCTCGGACCTGGGGCGCAGCGCGGAGCGGGGTGAGAACGGGCAGTGCGGCTGCCCGCATGCGGAGGCGGACGGGCCCGTTCGGTGCCCGTCCGCCTCTCGTGGGGTCGTCTTCCGGTCAGTACGGCCAGATCGGGGGGTCGGTCACGAAGGGGCCGCCCAGGCACGCGTGCGCGGGGTTGTCCGGGTCGAGGTCGCCCTGCTCGGCGAGGAGCTTGTCGGCGTACGGCTCGGAGTCGTCCTGCGGTTCGTAGCCGAGCGCCCGCGCGGAGGTCAGGTCCCACCACAGGCGGGTGTTGGCGGAGGAGCCGTGGACGACGGTGTGGCCCACGTTCTCGGCGGTCAGGGCCGCGTGGAAGAGGCGGGCGCCGTCGGCGGGGCTCATCCACACCGAGAGCATGCGCACGCTGGTCGGTTCCGGGAAGCAGGAGCCGATGCGCACGGAGACGGTCTCGATGCCGTGCTTGTCCCAGTAGAGCTGGGCCAGGTCCTCGCCGAAGCACTTGGACAGGCCGTAGAAGGTGTCCGGGCGGCGCCGGGTGTCCACGGGGATGAGGGGGTCGTCGCCCCGGGGGCGGGGGGTGTAGCCGACGGCGTGGTTGGAGGAGGCGAAGACGATGCGGCCGACGCCCTCCTCGCGGGCGGCCTCGTACAGGTGGTACGTGCCCTCGATGTTGGCCGCGAGGATCTTCTCGAAGGAGGCTTCCAGGGAGATGCCCGCGAGGTGGATGATCGCGTCGACACCCCGGACCGCCTCGCGCAGCGCGTCCCGGTCGGCGAGGTCGGCGACGATCGCGTCCGGCTCGCCCTCGACCGGGCGCAGGTCGAGCAGGCGCAGCTCGTAGCCGTGGTGGGGGAGCAGTTCCCGCATCAGGGTGCCGAGACCGCCGGCGGCGCCGGTGAGCAGGACGGTGCGGGGAGCGGGCATCCTCGGGACTCCTAGGTCGGTCTGCTGAGGCGCGGGCGGGCACAGGTGCCGGTGCGTGTCCGTGTGTGCCCGGCGTTCATATGCGTGGACACGCTAAAGAACCGGTGGTCACGCGTCAAGAGGTCGCCTGCTTGACGGTCTTCGCCGAGCGGCTTAGCGTGGTCGCGTTCAGAAATGTAGACACAGGTCATGAGTATGACGACGATCGTGACTCGACCACGTACCTGGAATGGGGAGCGCCCGTGACCTCAGCCCCTCTCGCCGCCCGGCTCACCGCGCCCAGCGGCCCGCTGTTCTTCCCCGTCACGGCGTACGCCCCCGACGGCGGACTCGGCCTCGACGTCTTCCGCACCCACGTGCGGCGCGGGATCGAGGCCGGTGCCGCCGCCGTGTTCGCCTGCTGCGGCACCGGCGAGTTCCACGCCCTGACGCCCGAGGAGTTCGCGGCCACGGTCCGCGCCGCCGTCGAGGAGAGCGCGGGCCGGGTTCCCGTCCTCGCGGGCGCGGGCTACGGCACCGCCCTCGCGGTGCGCTACGCCCGCCTCGCCGAGGAGTCGGGGGCCGACGGGCTGCTCGCCATGCCGCCCTACCTGGTGCACGCCGGGCAGGAGGGGCTGGTGCGGCACTACCGCGAGGTGGCCGCCGCGACCCCGCTGCCCGTGATCGTCTACCAGCGCGACAACGCCGTGTTCACCCCGGAGAGCGTGGTCGAACTGGCCCGCACGGACGGCGTCGTCGGCCTCAAGGACGGGCTCGGCGACCTCGACCTGATGCAGCGGACCGTCAGCGCGGTGCGCACGGAGCTGCCCGGCGAGGAGTTCCTGTACTTCAACGGGCTCCCGACCGCCGAACAGACCCAGCTCGCCTACCGCGCGCTGGGCGTCCCCCTCTACTCCTCCGCCGTGTTCTGCTTCGCCCCCGAGATCGCCGTGGCCTTCCACCGGGCCCTGCGCGAGGGCGACGACACCACCGTGCACCGTCTGCTGGACGGCTTCTACCGGCCGTTCGTCGAACTGCGCGCCCAGGGCCGCGGATACGCCGTCGCCCTGGTCAAGGCGGGCGTACGGCTGCGCGGTCTGGACGTCGGCGAGGTGCGCACCCCGCTGCGGGAACCGGCCGAGGAGCACGTGAAGCAGCTCGCGCGGATCATCGAGCGCGGCCAGGAACTGCTCGCGGAAGGGGCCGGCCGGTGAAGGCGTCGGCGTTCGTCTACCCCTGGGACGTCAACGGCGACCCGGAAGCCCCCGCGCGCATCGCGGACCTCGGCGTGGCACAGGCGACCCTCGCCGCCGCCTACCATTCCACCCGCGCCCTCACCCCGCGCCACCCGCGCCACCGCGTCGTCACCGCGGAGTACGCCGCCGTCCTCTACCCGCCGGACCCCGCCCGCTGGGAGGGCCGCACGCCGCGCCCCCACGAGTCCGGCGACTGGGCGCCCGGCGACGCGTACGGCGAGGCCGCCGCTGCCCTCGCGGACGCGGGCCTGGAGGTGCACACCTGGGTCGTCCTCGCCCACAACTCCCGCCTGGGCGCCGAGCACCCGGACACCTCCGTCGTCAACGCCTACGGCGACCGCTACCCCTGGGCGCCCTGCATCGCGCAGCCCGCCACGCGCGCGTACCTCACCGGCCTGGCCGCCGAGGCGGCGGTACGGCCCGGGGCCCGCGGCACGGAGCTGGAGTCCCTCGGCTGGTACGGCCTCGCCCACCTGCACGCCCACGACAAGACCGGCGGGGTGCCCCTCGGGGACGCCGGGCAGTACCTGATGTCGCTGTGCTTCTGCCCGGACTGCCGCACCGGGTACGCCGGTCAGGGCCTCGACGCCGACGGACTCGCCGCCGCCGTACGCACCGCGCTGGAGCCGGTGTGGCGGGGCGCGGCGCCCTCGGACGGGGGCTGGGCGGGCGTCGAGAAGCTCCTCGGCGGGGCGACGGCGAACGCCACCCGCGCGTGGCGGGAGGACCGGGCCCGCACGCTCCAGGAGGCGGCGGTCGCAGCGGTCCGCGCCGCCGCCCCCGACGGCTTCCAGGTCCTGCTGCACGCCGACCCGGTCTCCCACCACTGCGGCGCCAACGCCGGAGTCGACCCGGCGCACGTCCTCTCCGTCGCGGACGGCGTCGTCGTCCCCTGCACGGGCGGCGCGTCCCCGCTGACGCCCTTCGCCGAGCAGGGCCGGGCCGGGACCGTCCTCGCCGCCAACCTCACGGTGGTCTCCGGCATGGGCGGCAGCCCCGCCACCCTTGCCGCCGACGCGGCCCGGGCCCGGGACCTGGGGGCCACGGAACTGCGGCTGTACCACGCGGGGCTGGCCTCGGACCGCGATCTGGAGGAGGTGCGGACGGGGCTCGGGGCCCTCGCGTAAGGTGCGGGCATGGCCACGGAACTCGCCCAGGTCCGCCTGCTCGTGACGGACTTCCCCGGCTGCTACCGCTACTACCGGGACGTCCTGGGACTGAAGCCGCAGGTCGAGGCGGAGGACGGTCCCTACGCCAAGTTCACTCCCGACGGCGGCACGGCGGGCATCGCGCTGCAGGACCGCGCACAGATGGCCCAGGTCCTGGGCGGTCTCGCCGACGTACCCGCCGGCCACCGGTCCCTCGTCGTCCTGCGGGTCGACGACGTGGACCGCTACTGCGAGCAGATCACCGCGCGGGGGGCCGCACTCGTCCACGGTCCGGCCCCCATGACGGACCGCATGCGCGTCGCCCACCTCCAGGACCCCGAGGGAAACCTCGTCGAACTCCAGGAGTGGCTGGCCCTACGCGGGTGACGGCGTGGGCCGTCCGCCCGGCCGCCGCGCCAGCGCCAGCGCCGTCACCAGCAGGACCGCGCCCACGGCCGGGAGCAGCAGCCGCAGCCCGGTCAGCTCCACCAGGGCCGCCCCCACGGCCAGACCGAGTACGTTCGGGGCGAAGACCAGGGAGTTGGCCGTCGCCGAGACCCGGCCCAGCAGCGGCCCCGGCGTCTCGCGCTGCACGGCCGTCAGGGCGGCGATCAGGACCGCCGGCAGGCCCACGCCGGCCGCCGCTCCGGACGCCCAGGCGACCGCCTCGGACGGGACCGCGCGCACCGCCACCGCCACCGCGAACAGGGCGATCCCCGCCGCCCCGAACCGCCGCGCGCCCAGGCGGCGCAGGGCGGGCCCGGACAGGATCCCGACCGCCACCGAACCGGCCCCCTGGACGGCGTACAGCACACCGGCGTAGGCGGGGGAGCGGTCCAGGGCGTCCACGACGGCGTACAGCGTGGCGCCGCCGACGCCCGCGCACAGCATCGTCACCCCGCCCGCGAGGACCAGCGGGCGCAGCCCCGGGTGCCCCCACAGGTACCGGGCGCCCTCGGCCGTCTGCCGCCGCCAGTTCACCGCGGGCCGCCGCGGCGGCGCCTCCCGCACCCGCAGGGCCGCGTACAGGCCCGCGGCCAGCACGAACGTCACCGCGTCCAGCGCCGCCACGCTCGCGCCGCCGTACGCCGCGCAGAGTCCCGCACCGGCGAGGGGCGCCACGAGCTTCATGCCCTCGTTGGCGGTCATCCGCAGCCCGTTGAAGTCGCCGAGCAGGCCCGGGTCGACGGCGGCGGCCACGAGCGCCGACTCGGCCGCGTCCTGGACCACGCCCGCGACGCCGTACGCGAACAGCACCGCGAACAGCAGCCACAGGGTGCCCGGCGAGTCGACCGCGAAGAGGGTGAGCAGGAGACCGGCCGGCACCAGGTTCGCGGCGATCAGCAGGGGCTTGCGACGGACCCGGTCCGCGACCGTGCCGAGCGCGGGTCCGGCCGGCGTCGGCGCCCAGAGCGCGAGCAGGCACAGGGCCGCCAGTCCGTCCGAGCCGGTGAGGTCCTTCACCCACACGCCCGCCGCCAGACCCAGCGCCGAGCTGCCGAAACCGGAGACCAGTACCCCGGTGAGATACAGGCCGGCGTTGCGGTCGCGCAGGACGCGGGCCAGGGGCCAGGGGGCGCGCCGCGCCGCACCGGTGTCCGGCGTTCTTGTCGTCATGCCTGGTCATCGTGGGACTAAGGCACACCGGCCCGCATCGGGCAGATGCCCTACGCGCGGGCTCGCACGCCGATGAGTTTCGCGGCCGTGACCGGTCTGCCTCCCGACAGGACAGCCATGGCCACATGCCCCGAGGAGCGACCGATGACCCACGAGACCACCACCCTCGACCTGGGGCCGCAGACCCAGGTCCTCGTCCGCCTCGCCGACGGCGTGCGCGACGAGCGGCTCGCGGACCCGACGCCGTGCCCCGGCCTCGCGGTGCGCAACCTGCTCGGCCACCTGACCGGTCTTGCCGTCGCCTTCCGCGACGCCGCGCGCAAGGACCTGGGACCCACCACGGACACCAGCCCGGAGGAGTCCGTGCCGGACATCGGCCCGGGCTGGCGCGGGGAACTCGCCGCCGCCCTCGGGGAACTCGCCCAGGCGTGGCGCGAGCCCGGCGCCTGGACCGGCGCGACCCGGGCCGGCGGCGTCGACCTGCCCGGCGCGGTCGCGGGCGCCGTCGTCGCCGACGAACTGGTCGTCCACGGCTGGGATCTGGCCCGCGCGACCGGCCAGGAGTACACGCCCGACCCGGCCGCCCTGCAGGCGGCGTACGGGCTGCTCGCCGGGGCCGCCGAGGAGTCCGGCGGGGAGCGCGGCATGTTCGGGCCGGTCGTCGCCGTGCCCGCCGACGCACCGCTGCTGGAGCGTGCGGTGGGGCTGAGCGGGCGCGACCCGGGCTGGAGCCGCCCCGCGTAGCCGAGTCCGGCACCGGCCCGGACTTCCTTTGTCAGAAGCATTGACGTCGCCGCGCGCCCCTCTTACCTTCAACGCGTCGTACTCCGTACGTCATATATGAGACGCGATACGCGAGATCTGATGTCAGAGATCTGTCCGCGCATCCGACGCGAGATTCCGAGAGGCGCGCATGACCTCTGTGCCCACGCCGATCCCCTCCCGCACGCAGTACGTGCTGGAGGAGATCAAACGCCGCATCCTCACCGGCCGGCTGACGCCCGGCCAGGCCCTGGTCGAGACCGACCTCGCCGCACAGTTCGGGGTGTCCAAGACCCCGGTGCGCGAGGCGCTCAAGACACTGGCCGGCACCGGGCTGGTCGTGATGAGCCAGTACAAGGGCGTCACCGTGCGCATGGTGGACGCGGACATGGCGCGCGAGGTCTACGACGTCCGGCTGCTCCTCGAGCCCGAGGCGCTCAAGCGCGCCGTGCGCCGCGGTGCCTCCCTGGACGCCGCACGGGACGCGCTGACCCGCGCCGACCAGGCGACGGACACCGCCGAACGGTCACTGGCCAACCGCGAGTTCCACCGCGCGCTGTACGTGCCGTGCGGCAACCCGCTGCTCGGCCGGATGCTCGACGAGGTCCGCGACCAGGCGGCCCTCGTCTCCGCGGTCGCCTGGGCCTCGGACCCCTCCTGGGAACGGGAGGCCGGCGAGCACCAGGAGATCCTGCGCCTCGCCCTCGCCGGTGACGCGGACGGCGCGGCCCGCGCCCTCCACGCACACATCGCGTCGTTCGTCGAGCGGGCCTTCCCCGAAGCGGGGACCGCGGCCCAGGAAGAGGACGGTCAGGCATGACAGCGACGTTCGAGACCCAGCGGGCGGCCCTGGCCGACGTGGTGGCGATCCCGGTGACCCCGTTCGCCGAGGACGGCACCGTCGACCCCGCCACCTACCGGGCCCTGCTGCGTCGTCTCCTCGACGGTGGCATCACCACCCTCACGCCCAACGGCAACACCGGCGAGTTCTACGCCCTCGACCCGGCCGAGCGCCGCCTCGTCACCGAGCTGACCTTCGAGGAGGCCGGCGAGGGCGCCGCGATCCTGGTCGGCGTCGGCCACGACGTGCCGACCGCCGTCGCCTCCGCCCGGCACGCCCGGGACCTCGGCGCCTCGATGGTGATGGTGCACCAGCCGGTCCACCCCTACGTCTCCCAGGGCGGCTGGGTCGACTACCACCGCGCCATCGCCGAGGCTGTGCCCGAGCTGGGCGTCGTGCCCTACATCCGCAACGCCCAGCTCACCGGCGCCCGCCTCGCCGAGCTGGCCGACGCCTGCCCCAACGTGGTCGGCGTGAAGTACGCCGTGCCGGACGCCGCCAAGTTCGCCGCGTTCGCCCGCGACGCCGGCCTCGACCGCTTCGTGTGGGTCGCCGGGCTCGCCGAGCCCTACGCCCCCTCGTACTTCAGCGCGGGCGCCACCGGCTTCACCTCGGGCCTGGTGAACGTCGCCCCGGCCGTCTCGCTGAACATGATCGAAGCGCTCCGCTCCGGCGACTACCCGGCCGCCATGAAGGTCTGGGAGCAGATCCGCCGCTTCGAGGAACTGCGCGCCGCCAACGGCTCCGCCAACAACGTCACGGTGGTCAAGGAGGCCCTCGCCTCCCTCGGCCTGTGCCGCCGGGAGGTCCGCCCGCCGAGCAAGCCGCTGCCCGAGAGCGAGCGGGCCGAGGTCGCCGCCATCGCCGCGGGGTGGTCCATATGACGGCCCCGGCCGGCCGCAAGGCGCCCGAACAGCTCCGCAGTCACCAGTGGTACGGCACCGACGGCCTGCGCTCCTTCAGCCACCGCGCCCGCACCCGCCAGCTCGGCTACCTGCCCGAGGAGCACCTCGGCAAGCCCGTCATCGCCATCCTCAACACCTGGTCCGACATCAACCCCTGCCACGTCCACCTGCGCGACCGCGCCCAGGCGGTTAAGCGGGGCGTCTGGCAGGCGGGCGGCTTCCCGCTGGAGTTCCCGGTCTCCACGCTCAGCGAGACCTTCCAGAAGCCGACCCCGATGCTCTACCGCAACCTCCTCGCCATGGAGACCGAGGAACTGCTGCGCTCCTACCCGGTCGACGGCGCCGTCCTGATGGGCGGCTGCGACAAGTCCACGCCCGCCCTGCTCATGGGCGCCGCCAGCGTCGACCTGCCCGCCGTCTTCGTGCCCGCCGGGCCCATGCTCCCCGGACACTGGCGCGGCCAGACCCTCGGCTCCGGCACCGACATGTGGAAGTACTGGGACGACAAGCGGGCCGGCCTCATCGGCGACTGCGAGATGCAGGAACTGGAGAGCGGCCTGGCGCGCTCCCCGGGCCACTGCATGACGATGGGCACCGCCTCCACGCTGACCGCCGCCGCCGAGGCCCTCGGCGTCACGGTCCCCGGCGCCTCCAGCATCCCGGCCGTCGACTCCGGGCACGACCGGATGGCCGCCGCCGCCGGACTGCGCATCGTCGAACTGGTCCACCGGGACCGGAAGCTGAGCGACATCCTCACCGCCGACGCCTTCGAGGACGCCGTCACCACCGTCCTCGGCCTCGGCGGCTCCACCAACGCCGTGATCCACCTGATCGCCATGGCGGGCCGTGCCGGGGTCACCCTCACCCTGGACGACTTCGACCGCATCGCCCGCACCGTCCCCGTCCTGGCCAACGTCCGCCCCGGCGGACAGACCTACCTGATGGAGGACTTCCACTTCGCCGGCGGACTGCCCGGCTTCCTCTCCCGCATCACCGACCTGCTCCACCTGGACCGGCCGACCGTCTCCCACGACACCCTGCGGGAGCAGCTCGACGGTGCCCTCGTCCACCACGACGACGTCATCAGGCCCCGCGACAACCCGGTCGCGAGCGAGGGCGGAGTCGCCGTACTGCGCGGCAACCTCTGCCCGGACGGCGCGGTCATCAAGCACATCGCCGCCGAGCCGCACCTGCTCAAGCACACCGGTCCCGCCGTCGTCTTCGACGACTACAAGACCATGCAGCGCACCATCAACGACCCGGAGCTGGGCATCACCGCCGACAGCGTGCTGGTGCTGCGCAACGCCGGACCCAAGGGCGGCCCGGGCATGCCGGAGTACGGCATGCTGCCCATCCCCGACCACCTGCTCAAGCAGGGCGTGCGGGACATGGTCCGGATCTCCGACGCCCGGATGAGCGGCACCAGTTACGGCGCGTGCGTGCTGCACGTGGCCCCCGAGTCGTACGTCGGCGGACCGCTCGCCCTGGTGCGCACCGGCGACTCCATCACCCTCGACGTCGAGGCGCGCTCCCTCCGGCTCGACGTGGACGACGAGGAGCTGGAGCGCCGCCGGGCCGCCTGGACACCGCCGCCCGCCCGCTACGAACGGGGCTACGGCGCGCTCTACAACGAACAGATCACCCAGGCCGACACCGGCTGCGACTTCGAGTTCCTGGCCCGACCGGGCTCCGTGCAGGACCCCTACGCAGGCTGAGCCCGCCGCCGGCGGGACCCGGCAGCCCCCTGCCCGTCGAGAAAGCGCTTCCCACCAGCTCCCGCACGCCTCGCACGCCCCGCACGACGTAGACGTACAAGATCGGAGAACTGTCATGGCCCAAGCCGCAGCCGTGGCGAAACCGCCCGCGCCACCCCGGCGGCGCCGTGCCTCGGCCACGCCGCGCAGGCTCCCGTACCTGCTGATCGGACCGGCCGCCCTGCTGATGCTGGGCTTCATCGCCTACCCGGTCATCAGCGTCTTCTACTACAGCCTGCAGAACTACAACCCCACCAAGCCGTGGCGGAACGGCTTCGCGGGCTTCGACAACTTCGTCAAGATCTTCACGGACGACGCGATCTTCTGGGACACGCTGGTCTTCAGCGCCAAGTGGGTCTTCGTCGAGGTCGGACTGCAACTGCTGCTCGGCCTGGCGCTGGCGCTCATCGTCAACCAGACCTTCGTGGGCCGGGGCGTCGGGCGGGCCCTGGTCTTCTCCCCCTGGGCGGTCTCCGGCGTCCTCACCTCCGCGATCTGGGTGCTGCTCTACAACTCCCAGACCGGAATCACCCGTTACCTCGCCGACATGGGCATCGGCTCGTACGGCACCAGTTGGCTCTCCGACACCTCGACCGTGTTCTCCGCGGCGGTGGTCGCCGACCTCTGGCGGGGCGTGCCCTTCTTCGCGATCCTCATCCTCGCCGACCTCCAGTCCGTCTCGAAGGACCTGTACGAGGCCGCCGAGGTCGACGGGGCCAGCCGGATCAAGCAGTTCTGGCACATCACGCTGCCGCACCTGAAGGACGCCATCATCCTGTCCACGCTGCTGCGCGCGGTGTGGGAGTTCAACAACGTCGACCTGCTCTACACCCTGACCGGCGGCGGACCCGCCGGCGAGACCACGACGTTGCCCCTGTACATCGCCAACACCAGCGTCGACGCCCACGACTTCGGCTACGCGTCGGCCCTCACCACGGTCGCGTTCGTGATCCTGCTCTTCTGCTCGATCGTCTACCTGCGGCTGAGCAAGTTCGGAGGCGAGAACAAGTGATCACCAAAGAGGCCCCCGCGGCCGCCCCCGCCCCCGCCCCGGCCGCCCCCGCGCCCCCGCGGCCCGGCAAGAAGCGCCCGGCCTGGGACGAGGTCCCCCGCTGGCAGATCTACCTGCCGCTCGGGATCTACCTGGTCTTCACCCTGATCCCGTTCTACTGGATCCTGCTCTTCGCGGTGCGCCCGGCCGGCTCGACCTCGCTCGTGCCCTGGCCGATGACCACCGACCACTTCGAGAAGGTGTGGACGGACCGCGGCTTCGGCACCTACTTCCAGAACAGCGTGTACGTCGGGCTGGCGACCCTGGTGATGACCACGCTCGTCGCCCTGGCCGGCGGCTACGCCCTCGCCCGGTTCGACTTCAAGATCAAGCGGGGCTTCATGCTCGCCCTGCTCTGCTCCCAGTTCGTGCCCGGCGCGCTGCTGCTGGTGCCGCTGTTCGAGATCTTCGCCGGGCTCCAGATGATCAACTCGCTGGGCAGCGTCATCATCGCCGAGACGGTCTTCCAGCTTCCGCTGTCGATCATCCTGATCAGCAACTTCATCAAGAACGTGCCGTACTCCCTGGAGGAGGCCGCCTGGGTCGACGGCTGCGGACGCTTCAGGGCCTTCCGGATCGTCGTCCTGCCGCTGCTGCGGCCGGGTCTGATCGCGGTGGGTTCCTTCGCCTTCGTGCACTCCTGGAACCACTTCCTGTTCGCCCTGATGTTCCTCAACAACCAGCACAAGCAGACCATCCCGGTCGGCCTCAACTCCCTGATGAGCGCGGACAGCGTCGACCTCGGCGCGCTCGCCGCCGGCGGCATCGTCGCCGCCGTCCCCGTCGTGATCGTCTTCGCCTTCATCCAGAAGTGGCTGATCACCGGCTTCAGCGCCGGGGCGGTGAAGGGATGAGCGCGCCGCTGCCCGTCGTCCTCGCCGGCGCCCGCGGCCACGGCCGCTGGCACGTCGCCAACATCCGCCGCCTGGAGCGGGCCGGCCTGGTCCGGCTGGCCGGCATCTGCGAACTGGCCCCGCTGACCGAGGAGGAGGCCGGGGGAGAACTCCCCGAGCAGTCCGCCGACCTCGGCGCCCTGCTCGACTCCACCGGCGCCCGGATCGCCGTGATCTGCACGCCGATCCCCACCCACACCGACCTCGCCCTGACCGCCGCCCGGCGGGGTGTGCACCTGCTCCTGGAGAAGCCCCCCGCGCCGTCGTACGCCGAGTTCCGCCGCATGGCCGACGGGGTCGCGGAGGCCGGGGTCGCCTGCCAGACCGGGTTCCAGTCGCTGGGCTCGCACGCCCTGCCCGCCATCCGGGAACTGGTCGCCGGGGGCGCCATCGGCGAGGTCGTGGGCATCGGGGCGGCCGGCGCCTGGGTGCGCGACGAGGCCTACTTCCGCCGGGCCCCCTGGTCCGGCAAGCGGCGGCTGAACGGCGCCGACGTCGTCGACGGCGCCCTCACCAACCCGCTGGCGCACGCCGTCGCCACCGCCCTCGCGCTCGGCGGCACCGCCCGCGCCGAGGACGTCACCGGTATCGAGACCGAGCTGAGCCACGCCAACGACATCGAGGCCGACGACACCTCCTGCGTGCGGATCGGCACCGCCCGCGGGCACCGCGTCACCGTCGCCGCGACCCTGTGCGCCGAGCGGGCCGACGAGCCGTACGTCCTGGTGCACGGCTCCAGCGGCCGCGTCACCTTCTGGTACAAGCAGGACCGCGTCCTGCTCCAGCGTGGCGGCCACGGCCCCGAGGAGTTCCACCACGGCCGCACCGACCTGCTGGAGAACCTGGTCGACCACCTCACCACCGGTGCCCCGCTGCTGGTGCCGCCGGACGAGACGGGCGCCTTCATGCGGGTCGTCGAGGCGATCCGCCGGGCCCCCGACCCCGAGCCGCTGCCCGCCGCCGCCTGGCACCGCGTCCCCGGCGAGGGCCGCCGCGTGGTCCCCGGCATCGACGCGCTCGTGGCCGCCGCCGCCGACACCCTCTCCCTCTACTCCGAACTGGGTGCGCCCTGGGCCCCGCGCACCGAGCACCCGCGTGGCGAGGTGAGCACCCGATGACCGGCAACGACACCCCGGTGCTGCGCGTGGCGGGCCGCCCCGTCGCCCGGTACACGACCCGGCCCGAGCTGCCCCGGCGACTCTCCCCGCGCCCCTACCTGCACCCCGTCACCACCCTGGCCGGCACCACGGTGACCGAGTTCGGTCCCGCCGACCACCTCCATCACCTCGGCGTCGGTGTCGCCGTTCCCGACGTCGAGGGCCACAACTTCTGGGGCGGGCGCACCTACGTCCGCGACCAGGGGCCGACCGAGCTGGACAACCACGGCACCCAGCGGCACACCGCCTTCCAGCTGCGCGACCCCGACGGCTTCGTCGAGGAGCTGCGCTGGGTCGCCGCGGGCACCGAGCTGCTGCGCGAGCGCCGCACCGTCGCGGCCACCGAACTCACCGCCGCGGCCTGGGCGCTGGACTTCACCTTCTCCCTCACCAACACCACCCCGGACCCGCTGACGATCGGCAGCCCCGCCACCAACGGGCGCCCCGGCGCGGCCTACGGCGGCTTCTTCTGGCGCGCCCGCAAGCAGAGCACGGCGCCCAGGGTCTTCACCGCCGACCGGGAGGGCGAACGCGAGGTGCACGGCGGCACGGCGGACTGGCTGGCCCTGACCTCGGACTCCTGGTCGCTGGTGTTCGCCGGCGCCACGGAAGCCACCCGGCGCGACCCGTGGTTCGTGCGCACCGAGGAATACCCGGGGGTCGGTTCCTCGCTGGCCCACGACGAGCGGGTGGCCGTCGCCCCGGGCGAGACCCTGGTCCGCCGGATCGTCACCGTCGTCGCCGACGGACGCCTCGACACCGACGGCGCCGCCGCCCTCGTCCGCAAGGCGGTGAGCCCGTGAGCCCGGAGACCGCGCCCGCCCCCGAGACCGCGGGGACCTACACCAACCCCGTCCTGAACGCCGACTGGTCCGACCCGGACGTCGTCCGCGTCGGCGACGACTTCTACCTGACCGCCTCCAGCTTCGGCCGCGTCCCCGGCCTGCCCCTGCTGCACTCCCGCAACCTGGTCGACTGGACCCTGGCCGGGCACGCCCTGGACCGCCTGGAGCCCGAGCACGTGTTCGCCGCGCCCCGGCACGACCGCGGCGTCTGGGCCCCGTCCCTGCGCCACCACGCAGGCCGCTTCTGGATCTTCTGGGGCGACCCGGACCAGGGCGTCTTCCAGGTCAACGCCCCCGACATCCGGGGCCCGTGGACCGCTCCCCACCTGGTCAAGGCCGGCAAGGGCCTGATCGACCCCTGCCCCCTGTGGGACGAGGAGACCGGCGAGGCGTACCTCGTGCACGCCTGGGCCCGCTCCCGTTCCGGCGTCAAGAACCGCCTCACCGGCCACCGCATGCGCCCCGACGGCACCGGACTCCTCGACGACGGCCAGGTGATCGTCGACGCCGACCGGCTGCCCGGCTGGTTCACCCTGGAGGGCCCCAAGCTCTACCGGCACGACGGCTGGTACTGGATCCTCGCCCCCGCCGGCTCCGTGGAGACCGGCTGGCAGGGCGCCTTCCGCTCCCGCGACTTCTTCGGTCCGTACGAGGAGAAGGTCGTCCTGGAGCAGAAGGACACCGGCGTCAACGGCCCCCACCAGGGCGGCTGGGTGCGCACGGCGTCCGGCGAGGACTGGTTCCTGCACTTCCAGCAGCGCGGCGCGTACGGCAGGGTGGTCCACCTCCAGCCGATGCGGTGGGACGCGGACCACTGGCCGGTCCTCGGCGACGACGGCGCCCCGGTGGCCGAGCACCCGCGTCCCGCCCTGCCCCCGCAGCCGCCCGCCGCGCCCGCGACCGACGACGACTTCCCCGGCGGACGGTTCGGCCGCCAGTGGTCGTGGACGGCCAACCCCCGCGCCGGGTGGGCCACCGAGCACGCCGGGGACGGGCTGCGGCTGGCCTGCGTCCGCTCGGCCGACGCGCACGACCTGCGCCTGCTGCCGAGCGTCCTCACCCAGCGCTTCCCCGGGGAGCCCTCGGTGATCGAGGTCGACCTGCGCCTGGACAGCGAGGAACCCGGGGCGCGGGCCGGGCTCGCGGTGCTCGGCGACGCCTACCGCTGGATCGGGCTCCAGCGGGACTCCGACGGAGGGGTGCACCTGGTGCACCGGTTCGCCGAGTCCGTGGCCGAGGCCGAGCGGGACGCCGACCGGCCCCGCCCGGCTCCCGGAGGACGGGCCCGGCTGCGGATCGAGACGGTGCCCGGGGCACGCTGCCGCTTCTCCTACGACCTCGGCGACGACGACCCGGGCGGCGGTCCGCACCCCGTCGGACGGGAGTTCGCCGCCACCCCCTGGCGCTGGGTCGGCGCCCTGCTCGGCCTGTTCGCCCTCGCACCCGCCGGCCAGGGACACGCCGGCACCGCTTCCTTCACGCGGTTCCGCGTCGCGCCCCACCGGCCCCACTGAACCCCCACGTTGTCGTTCCACCGCTTTGTTGGATCCAGAAGAAGAGAGCCGACCAATGAGGATCAGCATGCACAGCAGCAGAGACCGAGGCACAGCCAGGCGCCGGACGTCCGCCGCCGTCGCCCTGGGGGCCGTGCTCGCGCTGACCGCCACCGCCTGCGGTGACGACGGCAGCGGGGCGGGCGGCGACAAGGGCGCCGAGGGCAGCGGCAAGGGGAAGATCGTCTTCTGGGACAACAACGGCGGCATCCGCACGGCCGTCTGGAAGGAGATCATCGCCGACTTCGAGAAGGCGAACCCGGACATCGACGTGGAGTACGTCGGGATCGCCGCCACCGAGTACCAGTCCAAGGTCGACACCGCCATCCAGGGCGGCGGCCTGCCGGACGTCGGCGGCGTGACGGCGTCGATGCTCGCGGGCTTCTCCGCCCAGGGCGCCCTGGAACCGCTGGACGACCGGCTCGACAAGTCCGCCCTGAACGGCAAGCTCAACAAGGACATGGTCGAGTCCCTGAAGGCCGCGGGCGGCGGCGACGGCACCCTGTACTCGGTGCCGACCTCCGCCAACAACGGCGTCCTCTACTACCGCACCGACCTGTTCGAGAAGGCCGGTCTGGACGAGCCGACGACGTGGGACAAGTTCTACGCCGCCGCCGAGAAGCTGACCGACGCGGGCAAGAACGAGTTCGGCTACACCATCCGCGGCGGCTCCGGATCCATCGCCCAGGCGTTCGACGCGATGTACGGGCAGTCCGGCATCACCTCGTTCTGGGACGCCGACAAGAAGAAGACCACGGTCAACGACCCGAAGAACGTCGCGGCGCTGGAGAAGTACGCCGCCCTCTACAAGAAGGTCACGCCGGCCGCCGACGTCAACAACGACTTCGCCAAGATGGTCGCCCAGTGGGACACCGGCACCATCGGCATGGTCAACCACAACCTGGGCTCCTACCAGGACCACGTGAAGGCGCTCGGCGTCGACAAGTTCCGCGGCATCCCGCAGCCGGTCGGCGCCGGCGGCAAGCGGGTGCAGGTCTCCAACCCGGTCGACGGGCTCGGTGTGTTCAAGAGCTCCAAGAACAAGGAGGCCGCCTGGAAGTTCATCGAGTTCGCCACCTCGAAGGAGCAGAACTCCGAGTTCAACGAGTCGGCCGGGCAGGTGCCGTCCAACACCGAGGCCGCGAACGACGCGTGGATCCAGAAGGCCGAGCCGACGAAGCTGGCGGCGCAGGCGCTGAACGACGGGTCCACGACCATCGTCCAGCTGCCGTACTACCTGCCGGACTGGAACACGGTGTCCAAGTCCGAGAGCGAGCCGGCGTTCCAGAAGGTGCTGCTCGGGGACATGAGCCCGAAGGACTTCCTGGACGGGCTGGCCAAGAAGCTGAACGAGGCGCAGGCCGAGTGGTCGGAACAGATGGGTTAGCCGGCCCGTGCCGCTCCGCCGTGGGTGGTCCGTGGTTCGTCGGGGGCCGCGGGCCGTCCGTGGCCGTTCGCGCCCACGTGGCTCAGCCGCACATCGATCCGGCCCCCGGCCCCGGGAGTACTGCCCCGCCCCTAGTGAAAGGCAGACCGGCATGTCACTCAGCCGGAGACAGGTCACCGCAGCCGCCGTCTCCTCCCTTCCCCTGGCGTTCGCCGCCGCCCAGACCGCCCGAGCCGGCGGACGCCGCCACCCTCGCAGCCTCTACATCGCCGGGGACTCCACCGCCGCGCAGAAGTACTCCGACGCCGCGCCCGAGACCGGGTGGGGCATGGCGTTGCCCTTCTTCCTCCACGAGGACCTCCGGGTCGCCAACCACGCGGTGAACGGGCGGAGTTCGAAGAGCTTCGTCGACGAGGGGCGGCTCGACGCCCTCCTCGCCGAGATCCGGCCCGGTGACTTCCTGCTGATCCAGTTCGCGCACAACGACGAGAAGGCCGAGGACCCCGCCCGCCACACCGAGCCCTGGACGACGTACCAGGACCACCTGCGCCGGTACGTCGACGGGGCGCGGGCCCGCGGGGCGCGGCCGGTGCTGGCCACGCCCGTCGAGCGGCGCCGGTTCGACGCGGCGGGCGACGCCGTGCCGAGCCACGGGGAGTACCCGGCGGCGATGCGGGCGCTCGCGCGGCAGGAGGGCGTGGCGCTGCTCGACGTACAGGCGCTGTCGCTCGCGCTGTGGCAGCGGCTCGGTACCGAGGGGACCAAGGCGTACTTCAACTGGACCGCCACCGAGCAGGACAACACCCACTTCAATCCGCCGGGCGCGATCGCGGTCGCCCGGACCGTCGCCCGGGAGTTGCTGCGCGGGCGCGTACTGGCGCACCGGGACGTGCGCCGGCTGGACGAGGAGATCCCCGAGTCCTGGATCGACTGGCCGGAACCGGCCACCGCGTAACAGCTCGAACCTCACCCGAGAACCAGGGAGAACCGCACCATGAGCATGTACGGATGGCATGGGCATGCCACCAGCAGGGCCGCCGCGCTCGTCGGCTGCACCGCCCTCGTCCTGAGCCTGACCGCCGCCACGGCCGAGGCCCGCCCCGGGCACCACCAGCCCCGCGACACCGCCCGTCAGACGCTGCCCGCGCACGACGGCTGGGCCGCGCAGGGGACCGGCACCACCGGCGGGGCCGACGCCGCCGCCCAGCGGGTGTTCACCGTCTCCACCTGGGACGAGTTCCGGGCCGCCCTCGCCGTGGAGGGCACCGCGCCGCGGATCATCAAGGTCAAGGGCACCGTCGACGCCGTGTCGGAGGGCTGCGCGGCCTTCGCCGCGCCCGGCTACGACTTCGACGCCTACCTGGAGAAGTACTCGCCCGAGAACTGGGGCATGGACACCGACCTCAGCGCCGAGCCCGACGACAGCCCCGAGGGCCTGCGCCGCGCCTCCGCCGCCCGGCAGGACCGCTCCATCAAGGCGAACGTCCCCTCCAACACCACCATCATCGGCCTCGGCCGGGACGCCGCGCTCAAGGGAGCCAGCCTCCAGATCAAGGGCGTGGACAACGTCATCGTCCGCAACCTGACCTTCGAGAGCCCCGTCGACTGCTTCCCGCAGTGGGACCCGACCGACGGGGACCGGGGCAACTGGAACTCGGAGTACGACAGCGCCGTGGTGTACGGGTCGACGCACGTGTGGCTCGACCACAACACCTTCACCGACGGCGAGCACCCCGACAGCGCGGCGCCCACCTACTTCGGCATGCTCTACCAGCAGCACGACGGCCAGTTGGACATCGTCAAGGGCGCCGACCACGTCACCGCGTCCTGGAACGTCTTCGCCGAGCACGACAAGACGATCCTGATCGGCAACAGCGACAGCGAGTCCACCGCCGCCGTCGACCGCGGCCACCTGAGGGTCACCTTCCACCACAACCTGTTCAAGAACCTCGTCGAGCGCACGCCCCGTGTCCGCTTCGGCCAGGTCGACGTGTACAACAACCACTTCGTGGGCTCCGACGACTACGGCTACAGCTTCGGCGTCGGCAAGGAGTCGGCGATCGTCGCCGAGCACAACGCCTTCACCCTGCCGGCCGGCGTCGGCCCCGCGAAGGTGCTCAAGCGCTGGAACGACTCGCCGCTCAGCGCCGCCCACAACCGGGTCAACGGCCGCAGCGTCGACCTGATCGCCGCGCACAACGCCGCGAACCCGGACGCCCCCCTGCGCTCCGGTGCGGGCTGGACGCCCACGCTGCGCACCAAGGTGCTGCCGGCGCAGGCGGTCCCCGGCGTCGTCGACCACGGCGCGGGCGCCGGCCGCCTGCGCTGACGGGCCCGGCACCCGTCCCGCGAACCGGGCCGGGGCGCCCGCACCGCCCCGGCCCACCCCGTCCACACCCGCCCGCGAAGGAGCACCCGTATGCGCCGACCCGTCCCCTCCCGCAGAGGCTTCCTCCTGACGTCCGCCGGCGCGGGCGCCGCCCTCGGCCTCGGTCTCGCGGCAGGCGGCTCCGCCGCCGCCGGCACCCGGCCGCGCCCGCGTCCCTTCGGCCGGTACGGCTCGCCCGCCGCCCGCCGCACCCCCACGACCCTGTACGTCGACCCGCACGGGCGCGGCGACTTCACCTCCGTCCAGGCAGCCGTCGACGCCGCCGCGGGCGACGGCTGGACGCTGGTCCTCGCCCCCGGCACCTACCGCGAGAGGGTCTCCGTCGACACCGGGCGCACCGGCGCCACCTGGATCGGTGCCTCCGGGGACCCGCGCGACGTCGTCATCGTCCACGACACCGCGGCCGGCACCCCCAAGCCCGACGGCTCCGGCACCTACGGCACCAGCGGCTCGGCCACCACCACCGTGCACGCCGACGGCTTCACCGCCCGCGCCGTCACCTTCGCCAACGACTGGCTGCGCTCCGACCAGCCGGACTGGACCGGCACCCAGGCGGTCGCGATCAAGGTGATGGGCGACCGGTCCGCCTTTCACGACTGCCGCTTCCTCGGCCATCAGGACACCCTCTACGCCGATACCCGCGACCTCGGCCTCTTCGCCCGCCAGTACTACGAGCGCTGCTACGTCGAGGGCGACGTCGACTTCGTCTTCGGCCGGGCGACCGCCGTGTACGACCAGTGCCACTTCCACACCCTGGTCCGCCCCGACCTGGACGCCGCCCCGTACGGCTTCGTGTTCGCGCCGTCCACGGCGGGCGCCAACCCGCGCGGCTACCTGGTGACCGGCGGCCGCGTCAGCAGCGAGGCCCCCGACGGCTTCTACAAGCTGGCCCGCCCCTGGGTGCCCAGCTCCGACACCACCGCCCGCCCGATGCTCACCGTGCGCGAGACCCGCCTCGGCGCGGGCATCGACGCGGTGGCGCCGTACGCGAACATGCGGGACGCCCACCCCTGGCAGGAGCAGCGGTTCCGCGAGTACCGCAACACCGGGCCCGGCGCCGCGGTCACCGTCCCCGGGAACCGGCCGCAGCTCACCCGCGCCGAGGCCGCCGCGCACACCCGGGAGGCGTACCTGGGCGACTGGCGGCCCCACGACCGGCCGGCGCACCACGGACGGGGCTGACCCGCGCCGCACGACGGCACTTGACCTGCTTGACGCGATCTTTGCCAGATACGGGGGCGCGAATCCGGCCACGGGTCTCGCGCCCACCCGGGTGACGCGCGTAGAAACATGTGCCATGCACAAGCCACTGCGCATCGCATCCGTCACCGCCGCCTGTGCCGTCGCCGGTGCCGTCCTGTACGGCACGGGCGCCGCCACGGCCGGCCAGTCGACGGCCAACTCCACGCACGAGCCGTACAACATCGGCGTGCTGGCCAAGGACATCGACGCCTACTACGGCACCACGCTCGACGACGACGGCGTCTACCGGGCCTCCCCCGACAGCCCCTACGCCGCCGACCTGGCCCGGCTCGACACCGCCGCGAAGAAGCAGATCGACCGGGCCGCCCGCACGGCGCGCCACGCGCACACCAGGCCCGCGGTCGTCTTCGACATCGACGACACGCTGCTGCTCAGCCTCGACTACGAGAAGAAGAACAACTACGGCTACGACGGCGCCACCTGGGCCGCCTACGTGGACCGGGCCGACCGCCCCGCCGTCCCCGGCAGCCCCGAACTGGCCCGCTACGCCGAGAAGAAGGGCGTCGAGGTCTTCTACAACTCCGGTCTCGGCGAGGCGCAGCGCTCCGCCGCCGTCGAGAACCTGAAGAAGGTCGGCGCCGACGTGAACCTCGACACCGGCCACGTCTTCCTCAAGGACAAGGCGAACCCCCCGTCCTACCTGGCCCACTGCGCCGTCCCCGGCACCTGGACGTGCACCACCGTGCAGTACAAGGCCGGCACCCGCCGGCACATCGAGCGGGACCTCGGGTACGACATCGTCGCCAACTTCGGCGACCAGTACTCCGATCTCCAGGGCGGCTACGCGGACCGCACGTACAAGCTGCCCAACCCGACCTACTTCGTGGAGTAGCGGCGCGCCCGCTCAGGTGCGGGGGGCGAAGCCGCCCCGGGCCGTGAAGCGCCCGGACGCGGCGGTGGCCGTCGCGCTGTAGCGGTCGTCGCGCGCGTCCCGGCCGCCCCGCTCGTGGTGGTACTGCCCGGCGAAGATCCACTCGCCGGGCGGGACCGTGCGGCCCCGCCTGAGCGTCCACCGGTAGACGAGGAAGCCGTCCCGCTCGCCGGCCGTGAACGCGAAGTCCCCCTCCGGCAGCGAGCGCCAGGCACCGGCCGAGGTCACCGACCCGGTCCGCGCCACCCGCAGCTCGACGGTGAGCGCGGTGAGGGGAGCGCTCGTCCGCAGGGTGATGTTGCTCTGCGCCCAGAACTCGTTGCTGTGCGGGTCCACCGCACCGCTCGTCCACAGCGGACCGCTCTGCGGCGATCCGGGCTCCTGCGATCCGGGCTCCTGCGATCCGGTCTCCCGCGATCCGGGCTCCCGCGATTCGGGCGGCCGGGGTCCGGGGGAGACGGCGGCCGAGCGCTGCTCCGGGCGGTCGTCCCGCACCACCGAGGTCACGGTGTGGCCCCCGGCCACCAGGACGCCCGCCACGGCCGCCGCCGCGGCGGCCACCCGCACCCAGCCCCGCACCGGCGGGCGGACCGGCCCGCGGCCCCCTGCCGCCATGCCGCGCTCGACCCGGGCCAGGATCCGGGCCCGGTCGGGCCGGTGCGCCCCGGCGGCCTCGTGCAGCCGGGCACGCAGGCCGTCGTCCGCGTCCCGCCTCCCCGCAGTCATCGCGCGCCTCCCGCGGCCCCGCCGCTGCGCGCGATCGCCGCGTGCACCTGCCGGGGAGCACGGGGAGCCGCCGGGGTGCCGAGCAGCCGCTGGAGTTCGGCCACCCCCTTCGAGGTCTGGCTCTTGACCGTGCCCACCGAGACGCCCAGGGCGAGCGCCGTGTCCTTCTCCGAGAGGTCGAAGGCGTGCCGCAGCACCACGCACGCCCGCTTGCGGAACGGCAGCCGGCGCAGCGCCTCCTGCACGTCCACCACACCCGCGACGTCGGGGTCCTCCGTCCGCTCCTCGCGCGGGGACCAGAACAGTGCGACGCGCCGGCGCTCGCGCACGGCGCTGCGGACGCGGGTGCGGGCGAGATTGGCGACGACCCCGCGCGCGTACGCCACCGGGTGGTCGGCCGCGCGGACCCGGTCCCAGCGGTGCCACAGGGCCAGCAGCGCGTCCGCCGCGAGGTCGTCGGCGGCGTCCGGCTCGCCCGTCAGCAGATGGGCGAGCCGGGCCAGCTCGGCGTAGTGGCGCTCGAAGAAGGCGTGGAACTCCGCGGAGGCGGCGTCGTCACCGACTGTCCTCACGGCGGACTCTCCTCGCAGCGGCTTCCCGGGTGCCGAACACCGTACGGCAGACCGAACCCGAACGGCCCCCGGAACGTCAGCCCTTGAGCGCCGCCTCCATCATCGCCCTGGCCACCGGCGCGGCCAGGCCGTTGCCGCTGACCTCGCCGCGGGCGGCGTCGGACTGCTCGACGATGACGGCCACGGCGACCTCCTTGTCCGAGGTGTCGGACTTGGCGTACGAGGTGAACCAGGCGTACGGCGTCTTGCTGTTGTTCTCGCCGTGCTGGGCCGTGCCCGTCTTGCCGCCCACCGTCGCCCCGGAGATCCGCGCGTTCGAGCCCGTGCCGTCCTCGACGACGGTCCGCATGGCCGACTGGAGCTGGTCGGCGGTGGCGGAGCCGACGATCCGCTTCGCGTCCGCGTCGGTGTGGTCCTCCAGGACGTCGCCGCCGCCGTCGGTGACCTGCGACACCATGTGCGGGGAGACCAGCTCGCCGCCGTTGGCCAGGGCCGCCGAGACCATCGCCATCTGCAGCGGGGTCGCCGTCACGTCGAACTGGCCGATGCCGGTCAGGGCGGTCGAGGAGCGGTTCATGTCCTTCGGGTAGACGCTGGTGTACGCCCGCACCGGCACGTCCTGCGACGCGTCGTTGAAGCCGAACTTCTCGGCCATGGCGCGCACCTCGTCCTGGCCCAGGTCGACGGCCATCTTGGCGAAGACGTTGTTGCAGGAGTACTGCAGCGCGGTGCGGATCGTGGCGTTCTCGCAGGGCGCGTCCGGGTTCTCGTTGCTGAGGTCGGTCGTCGTGCCCGGCAGGGTGTACGGGTCGGGGCTGTCGGTCCTCTCGTCCACCGAGCCGTACAGTCCGTTCTCCAGCGCGGCGGCGGCCACGACCAGCTTGAACGTCGAGCCCGGCGGCAGCGGCTGGCGCAGCGCGCGGTTGGTCAGCGGCTTGTCCGGGTCGTCGGTGAGCTTCTTCCAGGCCGCGCCGGCGGTGTTGGCGTCGGTCAGCGACGCCGGGTCGTAGGAGGGGGTCGACACGACCGACAGGATCCGACCCGTCTTCGGGTCGATCGCGACGGCGGCGCCCTTCTTGTCGCCCAGCGCCTCGAACCCGGCCTTCTGCACCGCCGGGTCGATCGTCGTCACCACGGTGCCCGGCTCGGCCCGGGTGCCGGTGACCGTGTCCGTCACGGTCTTCAGCCGCGGATCGGTGCCGTTGAGCACGTCCTGGTAGATGCCCTCCAGCTGGGTCGGCGCGTACGCCTGCGAGGCGTAGCCCGTCACCGCCGCGTACAGCTTCCCGTTCTCGTACGTGCGCTTGTAGGCGAGGTCACCTCCCTGCGTCCGCGCCGAGCCGGTGACCGACCGGCCGGCCACGACGATGTTCCCGAGCGGCTCCGCGTACGTCTCGATCGCGTTGCGCCGGTTGTCCTTGCTGTCCGCGAGCGCCCGGCCCTCGTAGAACTGCACCCAGGTCGCCCTGACCAGCAGAGCGAACACCAGGAGCAGCGTGAAGACCGAGGCGCGCCTGATCGTCTTGTTCATCCCGATGGCAGGACGAGCGGGCGGGGCGCGATCGTTCCCCTGTGCCCCGCTTTCTCATCTTTCTCATACTTCTCGGCGCCCGTTCACGGGGCCGGGCGCCCGGTCACGAGGCCAGGTGCAGGACGACCTCGTCGATCTCCTCGCCCCGCGCGGGCGCGAACCCCCGGGCCCGCGCGCTGATCACGAAGCCGCACTTCTCCAGCACCCGCCGCGACGCCGCGTTGTCGGCCGCCGCGCGCGCGTACAGCGGGCGGTCGGGCACCTCGGCGAGCAGGGCCCGCAGCGCGGCCGTGGCCACGCCTCGTCCCCAGTACGCCCGGTCCACCCAGTACGTCACCTCGCGCTCGCCGGGATCCCCGTACACCGCCGTGCTGCCGACGACGTCACCGTCGCCCAGGATGGTCCGCACGACGTCGCGGGAGGCGCGGATCTTGCTCCAGTGCACCGAGAAGGCGTCCCAGTCGGCGGGGTCCTTCGGGGTGAAGGCCGCCATGTGCAGGGCTTCCGGATCGTTCATCTGCCGGAAGAAGACGGGCAGGTCGCTGTCGTGTACCTCGCGCAGTGCGATGTGCATGGATCAGAGCCTACGCGTGGCCAGTGTCAGCCGGTCCCGGGCGTCGAAGAGCGCGTCCTTCACCATCTGTTCGTGCGCGGGCGTCAGCCGCGCCACCGGCACCGAGCAGCTGATCGCGTCCCGCGCGGGGGTGCGGTAGGGGACCGCCACGCCGAAGCAGCGCAGCCCCAGCGTGTTCTCCTCGCGGTCCACGGCGAAACCCTGCTCCCGCACCTGGTGCAGCTCCTCGATGAGCTTCTCCCGGTCGGTGATGGTGTGCTCGGTGAGCGCGGGCAGCGTCTCGGGGAGCAGCTTGCGCACCTGCTCGTCGCTGTACGTGCTCAGCAGCGCCTTGCCCAGCGAGGTCGAGTGCGCGGGCAGCCGGCGGCCGACCCGGGTGAAGGGCCGCAGGTAGTGCTGGGACTGGCGGGTGGCGAGGTACACCACGTTCGTGCCGTCCAGGCGGGCCAGGTGGATGGTCTCCGTCGTGTCGTCCGAGAGCCGGTCCAGCGTCGGCCGGGCCGCCGCCACCACCTCGTCGCCGTCGATGTACGAGGTGCCGACCAGCAGGGCCCGCACGCCGATGCCGTACCGCGTGCCCGTGGCGTCGGTCTCCACCCAGCCCAGCTCCACCAGCGTGCGCAGCAGCATGTACAGACTGGACTTGGGATACCCGACGGCCTCCTGGACCGAGGCGAGGGAGTGCATGCCGGGGCGTCCGGCGAAGTACTCGAGCAGCTCCACCGTGCGCACCGCGGACTTGACCTGCGCTCCGCCCCCCGTCTCGACAGCCGACATCGCCCTTGACCCCTTCGTTCGACGGGAAATAGTCTCGAACAGCATATTCACCAATAGAGACAGCGTTCAGTATATCGAACGCCTTCTGTGCAGAGCACGTGGAGGGACCCGCGGTGGCAGCAGCACCAGTCTGGAGTGTCGACCCCCGTACCGGGAAGCAGCGTGAACAGGTCGCGGTGGAAGCCACCGCCCAGGAGGTGGACGCCGCCGTCCGTGCCGCGCACGCCGCCCGGGAGGCCCTGGCCGACCGCGCCGTCCGTGCGGCCTTCCTGCGGAGCGCCGCCGACGAGCTGAAGGCGGCCGAGAGCACCCTCGTCGAGGTCGCCGACGCGGAGAGCGCCCTCGGCCCGGTCCGGCTCACCGGCGAACTCGCCCGCACCTGCTACCAGTTGCGGGCCTTCGCCGACCTCGTCGACGAGGGCGCCTTCCTCGACGTCGTCGTCGACCACCCCGACGACACCGCGACGCCGCCCGTCCCGGACCTGCGCCGCTACAAGATCCCGCTGGGCGTCGTCGCCGTCTACTCCGCGTCCAACTTCCCCTTCGCCTTCTCCGTGGCCGGCGGTGACACCGCGAGCGCGCTCGCGGCCGGCTGCCCGGTCGTCGTCAAGGCCCATCCCGACCACCCCGCCCTGTCCGAGCTGGTCGCCAAGGTGCTGCGCCGGGCCGCGGCCGGTCACGGCATCCCGGACGGCGTCCTCGGTCTGGTGCACGGCTTCGAGGCCGGCGTCGAGCTGATCAAGCACCCGCTGGTCGCCGCGGCCGGCTTCACGGGCTCCGTCCGCGGCGGCCGCGCGCTGTTCGACGCCGCGGCGGCGCGTCCCGTGCCGATCCCCTTCCACGGCGAGCTGGGCTCGCTGAACCCGGTCGTTGTCACGGAGGCGGCGGCCGTGGAGCGGGCGGAGGCGATCGGGACGGGCCTGGCCGGCTCGATGACGCTCGGCGTCGGCCAGTTCTGCGTCAAGCCCGGGCTGGTGCTGGTGCCGGCCGGTGACGCCGGCGACGGCCTGGTCAAGTCGCTCACCGACGCGGTCAGCGCCACCGACGCCGGTGTGCTCCTCGACCACCGCATGCGGGACAACTTCGTGGCGGGCGTCGCCGAGCGCGCCGCGCTGCCCGACGTGGACTCCCCGGTGACGCCGGGTGCGGGCGGCGAGCACAGCGTCAGCGCCGGGTTCCTCACCGTGCCGGCGGCGCGGCTGGCGGCGGAGGGCGAGCACGACCTGCTCCTGGAGGAGTGCTTCGGGCCGGTCACCGTCGTGGCCCGCTACGAGGACGAGGCCGAGGTGCGGGGCGTGCTGTCCCGGCTGCCGGGCAACCTCACGGCGACCGTGCAGCTCTCCGCCGAGGAGGCGGCGGGCGAGGGCGCCGGGGCGGCCCTGCTCGCGGCGGTGACGCCCCTGGCCGGACGGGTCCTGGTCAACGGCTGGCCGACCGGCGTCGCGGTCGCCCCGGCCCAGCACCACGGCGGCCCGTACCCGGCGACGACCTCCACGTCCACCTCGGTGGGCGGCACGGCCGTCGAGCGGTGGCTGCGGCCGGTGGTCTACCAGGGGACGCCCGAGGCCCTGCTGCCGGCGGAGCTGAGGGACGACAACCCGCTGGGACTGCCCCGCAGGTTCAACGGCCGGCTGGAGCGCTGAGGTTCACCCCGCGCTCGGCTCCAGGCCCGCGTCGCGGGCCAGGAGCGCCGCCTGCACCCTGTTGTCGCAGTCGAGCTTGGTCAGAATGCGGCTGACGTAGGTCTTCACCGTCGCCTCGCTCATGTGCAGCCGCGCGCCCGCGTCCGCGTTGGACAGGCCCTCGCCGAGCAGGGCCAGCACCTCGCGTTCGCGCCCGGTCAGCCCGGCCAGGCGGCGGCGCGCGTCCTCGGCGCGCACGGTGGCGGCGGGGGAGGCGAGGGTGTCCACCACGTGGCGGGTGGCCGCCGGGGACAGATAGGCGTTGCCGGCCGCCGCCGCGCGGACCGCGTGGATCAGCTCCTGCGGGGCGGAGTCCTTCAGCAGGAACCCGGCGCTGCCGTGGCCCAGCGCCCGCAGGACGTTGTCGCGTTCCCCGAACGTCGTCAGGACCAGCACACGCACCCCCGGCGCGGCGCGGCCCAGCTCGGCCAGCGCGGTCAGCCCGTCCATCACCGGCATCTGGATGTCCAGCAGGGCCACGTCGACCGCGGTGCTCCGGGCGGTCTCCACCGCCTCCCGGCCGTCCCGGGCCTCGGCGACCACCTCGATGTCCCCGGCCGAGGTGAGGATCATCCTGATGCCGGCCCTGATGAGCGGCTCGTCGTCGGCGACGAGGACCCGGATCATGCGGCCTCCTGCGCGGGGTCGGTGTGCGGCGGCGGTAGGACAAGCGGACGGCAAGCCCGCTCATCATGCCCGATCCGCCGCGGGCCGCCGGCACGGGCCGCCCGTCACACCTTGTGGGCGTAGGACTCCTTGGAGGACAGCTTCCCGTCGCGGAAGCAGAAGCGGTAGACGATGTCCTTCTCGTCGTCCACGAAGTGCTCGCAGACGGCGTCCTCGGGCAGCGGCGGACCGTACTTGTCCACGCCGTCGGTGAGCAGGGAGCCGCCCTCCGGGAACTTCTCGCGCAGGTCCGCCTCCGCGTCGCCGACCCGCGCCGACTCGTACACGCTCGCCGGGACGACGCCCTTCTCCACCTCGTCGATCAGTTTCGACACCCCCCACACCACGAGGGCGCCGACGCCCACGACGAGGACCACGGCGGTGAGGGCACAGCCCAGGGCGGCGTTCTTCTTGCTGCTCATGATGGTGGCGAACTCCTTGTGCGGATCGGTGCGTTCGAAGACGTCACCACCGTCGCCCGTGACGGCCCCGCCGGTCGTCCCCCGGAAGTCGTCGTCCGCGACGACCGAAGTCGCACCGTTCGCGGAGGAGCGCTGCCCGTCGTCGCCGTACGGCAGCACACCGGCGAGCCGGAAGCCCCCGTCGGGGGTGGGGCCGCTGTGCACCATGCCGCCGACCAGCCGGGCCCGCTCCCGCAGACCCGTCAGCCCCTGGCCGCCGCTGATCGCGGGCGGCCCGGCCGGTGCCCCGGCCGGCACCGGCCCGTTGGCGACCTCCACCACGAGGCTGTCCGGTTCGTAGCGCAGCGCCACGGTGATCGGGGCGCCCGGCGCGTGCTTGTGCGCGTTGGTCAGGCCCTCCTGGGCTATGCGGTACGCCGCGCGGTCGGCGGCGGGAGCGAGGGGCCGTTCGGTGCCCGACCGGCGCAGTTCCACCGCCGTCCCCGCGGCCCGCGACGACGCGACGAGGCCGTCGACGGAGGCCGCCGCGCGGTCCGACGACGCCTCCGTCCCCTCGCGGCCGGGCATGGACACCTCCGCGTCGTCCCGCAGGATGCCCACCGCCTCGCGCAGCTCCCGCATCGCCGACCTGGCGGCCTCCCGCAGGATGCCCACCCCTTCGCGCCGGCGGCCGTCGAGGTCCGGGTCCACCTCCAGCGCGCCGGTGTGCACGGCGATCAGGGCGAGCTGGTGGCCGAGGCTGTCGTGCATGTCCTGGGCGATGCGCTGCCGTTCCAGCAGCCGGGCCTGCCGCGCCACCATGGCCTGCTCGCGCACCAGTTGGGCGTTGTGCCGGCGCAGGGCGTCGAGCAGGGCACGGCGCTGGGCGCGGTACCGGGCGGCGAACCCCGGCACGACCGCCAGCACCACGAACGGGCTCGCGGCCAGCGCGGCCGTCATCGGCAGCGACGCGCCGAGCCCGTCGTCGCCCGCGGTGGCGGCCTCGGCGACGAGGTGGAGGACGAACCCGGCCGCGAACGCGGCCAGGGCGCGCGCCGGGCGCTCGATCCGGCCCCCCGCCGACCAGGCGGCGCAGACGAGCAGCGCGAACGTACCGAGGACCGCCCCGGCCAGTGCCGACGAGACCACCAGCACCGTCGCCGGCAGGGCACGGCGGGCCAGGGACAGGACGGCGACGGCCAGGGCCAGGGCGCCGCCCAGCACCCCGGACCCGGTGCTCGTCGTGCCGAGCAGACCGGCGACCGCGGAGAGCAGCGAGGCGAGCACGGCCTCCCCGGCGATCCGCCCGCGGGGCCAGGAGGAGGCGGTGACCGGCCGGGTGAGGAACCGCAGGCCGGTGCGGGGTGTCTCTGCTACGTCCACGCGCAGACGATAGAGGGCCGCCCCCGGGCCCCCGCGTCCTCCCTTCGGCGCGGTCCCGGACGACGAAAGTGGACTCCCGGCGGAGCCGTACCGGCCGCACCGCCCCCGAAGCTCCGGCGCCCGGCCCCGCCTGGAAGAATCCCGCCATGGACCTGGACCTCCCCGAACTGCCCTTCTCCTTGCGCGCCTACGGCCCCGACGGCCACTGGTCCCACCGGGACGGCGTCCTCACCGGACGGGCCGGCCCCCGGCAGGACCGCTTCGTGCCGCCCACCGGGGAGTCGCTGGAGTCCGTCTCCGACGCGCCGCGGCTGCTGGGCTCGCCCGAGGGGGACTTCCAGCTCGTCGCCCGCGTCACCGTCGGGTTCCGCGGTGCGTTCGACGCCGGCGTGCTCTACGTCCACGTGGGGGAGCGGGCCTGGGCCAAGCTGTGCCTGGAGTACTCCCCGGACGTGGCCACGGTCTGCACGGTGGTCACCCGCGGCCACTCCGACGACTGCAACTCCTTCACCGTCGAGGGGAACTCCGTCTGGTTCCGGGTCAGCCGGAGCGGCCGGGCCTTCGCCTTCCACGCCTCCCCGGACGGCGAGCGCTGGACCTTCGTCCGTCTCTTCACGCTCGGCGACGAGGAGGAGACCGGCGCGGCCCTCGTCGGATTCCTGGCTCAGGCGCCGACGGGCGAGGGCTGCACGGTGACCTACGACCACCTGGAGTTCCGGCCGGGGTGGCCCGCGGACCTGCGGGACGGAAGCTGAGGGCGGGAATGCGACCGGCTGGTTGAAGGTTCACGCAAAGGGCGGAGAAGGACTCCGCCGCCGTACGAGCCGGAGAAGAGCCGAGACATGCGCGTCGAAATCTGGAGCGACATCGCCTGCCCCTGGTGCTACGTGGGCAAGGCCCGCTTCGAGAAGGCGCTCGCGTCCTTCCCGCACCGGGACGCGGTCGAGGTGGTCCACCGTTCGTTCGAGCTCGATCCCGGGCGGGCCAAGGACGACGTGCAGCCGGTGCTGACCATGCTCACCGCCAAGTACGGCATGAGCGAGGCCCAGGCGCAGGCCGGTGAGGACAACCTCGGTGCGCAGGCCGCCGCCGAGGGCCTGGACTACCGCACCCGGGGCCGCGACCACGGCAGCACCTTCGACATGCACCGCCTGCTGCACCTCGCCCGGGAACGGGGACGGCACGAGGCCCTCCTCGACGCCTTCTACCGGGGCAACTTCGCCGACGAGCGCTCCGTGTTCAACGACGACGAGCGGCTCGAGGAGCTCGCCGTCGGCGCCGGTCTGGACGCCGGTGAGGTCCGTGCGGTGCTCGCCGACCCCGACGCCTACGCCGACGCCGTGCGCGCCGACGAGCGGGAGGCCGCGCAGCTCGGGGCCACCGGGGTGCCGTTCTTCGTGCTCGACCGGGCCTACGGCGTCTCGGGAGCCCAGCCCGCCGAGGTCTTCGCCCAGGCGCTGACCCAGGCGTGGGGCGGGCGCACGCCGCTGAAGCTGATCGACGACGGGGACGCGGAGGCCTGCGGCCCGGACGGATGCGCGGTGCCCGGGACGTGACGGGTCCGCCGTCGTCGCAGGTGGGCGGCGGTACATAAGCGTTGCTTGGAGACACCGCGTAGAAAGAGGCGATGGACGGGGAGATCCGGGGGCCGCACAGTGGTGCCATGGAGAGCTTCGAGAACCTCGTCCGTGCCGAGTTCGCGCCGAAGACCACGTACCTGAACACCGCCAGTACCGGCCTGCTCCCCGCCCGGTCCCTCGTCGCGATGCGCGACGCGGCGGCCGCCGCGGCGGCGGGGCAGCCGCTCGACATGTTCGCCGACGTCGAGGCGTCCCGGGCCGCGTACGCCCGCCTCGTGGGGGTGCCCGCCACCCGGGTCGCGACCGGCGCGTCCGTCGCCACGTTCAGCGGGCTCGTCGCCGCGTCGCTGCCGCCGGGGGCCGAAGTCCTGACCGCGGAGGCCGACTTCAGCTCCCTGGTGAACCCGCTGCACGCCCGGGGCGACCTCAAGGTGCGCAGCGTCCCGCTGGAGCGGCTCGCCGAGTCGGTGGGCCCCGGCACCGCGCTCGTCGCGGTCAGTTCCGTGCAGTCCGCCGACGGGCGGATCGCCGACCTCGCCGCGCTGCGGGACGCCGCCCGGGCGCACGGGGCACGGACGCTGATCGACGTCTCCCAGGCGAACGGCTGGCTGCCGACGGCCGCGGACGACTTCGACTTCGTGACCGCCGTCGGCTACAAGTGGGTGCTCTGCCCGCGCGGCGTCGCCTTCCTCGTCGTACCGGAGGACCTGGGCGCGGCGGCCGGGCTGACACCGCGGTTCGCCGGCTGGGCGACCGGCGAACGCCCCTGGGAGAGCTGCTACGGCCCGGTCGAGGAGTACGCGCACTCGGCCCGGCGGTTCGACGAGTCCCCCGCCCTGTTCTCGTACACCGGCGCCCGGCACTCCCTGGCACTGATCGAGGAACTGGGCGTCGACGCCGTGCACGCCCACGACACCGCCCTCGCCGACCGGTTCCGCGCGGGGGTGCGCGCGCTGGGCCACGAGCCGGTGCCCGCGCCGGGCTCCGCCGTCGTGTCGGTGCCGGGGCTCGGCCACCGCCAGGGCGGGCTGGGCGAGGCCGGCGTCCAGGTCTCCGACCGGGCGGGCAACCTGCGGGCCGCCTTCCACGTGTACAACACCGAGTCCGACGTGGACCGGCTGCTGGACGTATTGGCGGGCTGAGCCCAGCGGCTGCGGACAGCATCGGGCAGGGGCCTCCCGTCCCACACGAAAAGGCCCCTGCCCGAGATCAGACGCGGGTCACTTCACCGGCGTGAAGTCCCGCGCGCCGATGAACTCCGGCCGCCGGATCGGGGCCGCGAACGGCTCCACGGCCGTGTTCTCCACGCTGTTGAACACGATGAACACGTTGCTGCGCGGGAACGGCGTGATGTTGTCGCCCGACCCGTGCATGCAGTTGCAGTCGAACCACGTCGCCGAGCCGGCCTTGCCGGTGAACAGCTTGATGCCGTACTCGGAGGCCATCTTGGTCAGCGCCTCGTCGGACGGCGTCCCCGCGTCCTGCATCTGCAGGGACTTCTTGTAGTTGTCCTTCGGCGTGGCCCCCGCGCACCCGAGGAACGTCTTGTGCGACCCCGGCATGATCATCAGGCCGCCGTTGGTGTCGAAGTTCTCCGTGAGCGCGATCGAGACCGAGATCGTGCGCATGTGGGGCAGGCCGTCCTCGGCGTGCCAGGTCTCGAAGTCCGAGTGCCAGTAGAAACCGCTGGCCCCGAAGCCCGGCTTGACGTTGATCCGCGACTGGTGGACGTAGACGTCCGAGCCGAGGATCTGCCGGGCCCGCCCGACCACGCGCTCGTCGCGTACCAGCTTGGCGAAGACCTCGCTGATCTTGTGCACTTCGAAGACCGACCGGATCTCCTTGGACTGCGGCTCCACGATCGAGCGCTCGTCCGCGCGGATGGCCGGGTCCGTGGTGAGCCGCTCCAGCTCGCGCTGGTACTCGGCCACCTCCTCCGGCGCGATGAGCTGGTCGATGGCGAGGAAGCCGTCGCGGTCCAGGGACTGCAGGTCGCTCGCCGAGACCGGACCGGGCGTGTCCGGGGAGCCCCAGACGACCGGGTCCTGCCGGGGGGTTGCCACCTCGGTGGCGCCGCGGGTGGGATAGAGATCAGTGACGTTCGTGGTCGTGGTCACGGTGACTCACACCTCCTCGGTGAGCAGCGGGTAGACGCCGTTCTCGTCGTGATCCTCCCGTCCGGTGACGGGCGGGTTGAAGACACAGATGCAGTGGAAGTCCTCCTTGACCTTGAGCGTGTGCCGCTCATGGCCGTTGAGGAGGTACATCGTGCCCGGCGTGATGTGGTACGTCTTCCCCGTCTCGCGGTCGGTCAACTCGGCGTCGCCCTTGGTGCAGACGACGGCCTCGATGTGGTTCGCGTACCACATCGACGTCTCCGTACCCGCGTACAGGATCGTCTCGTGCAGGGAGAAGCCGACCTTCTCCTTGGCGAGGACGATCCGGGTGCTTTCCCAGGTGCCGGACGCGCTCTTCACGTGCCGGTCGGTGCCTTCGAACTCCTTGAACGAACGGACGATCACGGTGTTGCGATGCCTCCTAGGTGAAGGATGTGCAAGGGTCTCCGGCGCCTTCGGCCGCGCGGGCGGAAGGCGCCGGAAGAATGGGTGGTGCCGGACGGCCGGGCCGTCGGACGGTCAGACCGTCTCGCGCACGGCGCGGGCGAGGGTCTTCATGCCCTCGTCCAGCTCGTCGGGCGTGATGGTGAGCGCCGGGAGCAGCTTGACGACCTCGCTCTCGGGGCCGGAGGTCTCGATGAGCAGCCCCAGCTCGAAGGCGCGCTTGGCGACCCGGCCCGCGCGGCCCTTGTCGTGGAACTCCAGGCCCCAGACCAGACCGCGGCCGCGGTACTCCTTGACGTCGGCGAGGTTCTCCTCGGTGATGGCGATCATGTGCTGCTCGACCTGCTCACCGCGGGTGCGGGTCTGCTTCTCCATGGCCGAGCCGTCGGTCCAGTACGTCTCCAGCGTGGCGGTCGCCGTGACGAAGGCCGGGTTGTTGCCGCGGAAGGTGCCGTTGTGCTCGCCCGGCTCCCAGACGTCCAGCTCGGGCTTGAACAGGCACAGCGACATGGGCAGGCCGTAGCCGCTGATCGACTTGGAGACGGTGACGATGTCCGGCGTGATGCCCGCCTCCTCGAAGGAGAAGAAGGCGCCGGTACGGCCGCAGCCCATCTGGATGTCGTCGACGATGAGCAGCATGTCCTGGCGCTCGCACAGGTCGGCCAGGGCCCGCAGCCACTCGGCGCGGGCCACGTTGATGCCGCCCTCGCCCTGCACCGTCTCGACGATCACGGCGGCCGGCTTGTTCAGGCCGGAGCCCTGGTCCTCGAGGAGCCGCTCGAACCAGATGAAGTCCTCGACGGTGCCGTCGAAGTAGTTGTCGAACGGCATGGGCGTGCCGTGCACCAGCGGGATGCCGGCCCCGGCCCGCTTGAACGCGTTGCCGGTCACGGCCAGCGACCCCAGCGACATGCCGTGGAAGGCGTTGGTGAAGGACACGATCGACTCGCGCCCCTTGACCTTGCGCGCCAGCTTCAGCGCGGACTCGACGGCGTTGGTGCCCGTCGGGCCCGGGAACATGACCTTGTACGGCAGGTCGCGCGGGCGCAGGATCGTGTTCTGGAACGTCTCCAGGAAGCGGCGCTTGGCGGTCGTCGACATGTCGAGCCCGTGCGTGACGCCGTCCCGCTCCAGGTAGTCGATCAGCGCGCGTTTCAGGACGGCGTTGTTGTGCCCGTAGTTGAGCGAGCCCGCTCCGGCGAAGAAGTCGAGGTACTCGTGGCCGTCCTCGTCGTACATGCGGCTGCCGACCGCACGGTCGAAGACGGTGGGCCAGCCGCGGCAGTAGCTGCGCACCTCGGACTCGACGGTCTCGAAGACGCTGAGGTCGGGCTGGGTGATGGTCACGACGAATCGCTCCTCGTGGGGTGAGGGTGGGAGAGGAAGGTCGTACGGATCCGGGGACCGGTGCGGTCCGCCGGGAAGTCTGCGGGGCCGGACTGGCACGGGGTGCCGGGCCGTCCGGAGGGCCCGGTCAGCCGGTGGCGGACAGGGGGCCTATGCGGTACAGGACCTCGGGCTCGTGCGGCCCGTCGGGGAACACGCCGGCGTCGAACAGCACCTCGCGCTCCACCCGGGCGCCGCGACGCTCGGCGAACGAGGTGAACAGCCGCTGGGAGGCGGTGTTGTCGGGGGAGATGGTGGTCTCCAGGGTGGTCAGCCCACGTTCCGCGACGGTCCGCTCGGCCAGCCCGTCGAGCAGGGCGGCGGCGAGCCGGCGCCCGCGGTACGCCTCGTCCACCGCGACCTGCCACACGAGCAGGGTGTCCGGGCGGTCCGGACGCACGTATCCGGTGACGAAGCCGACCGGCTCACCGTTCTCGTCGCGGGCGACGGCCGACGTGGCGGCGAAGTCCCGGCACCAGAGCAGATAGCTGTAGGAGGAGTTCAGGTCGAGGACCTTGGAATCCCTCGCTATCCGCCACAGGGCGGCGCCGTCGGCCACTCTCGGACGATCGATTTGCAGGTCTGCTTGCGCGGCAGTCATGCAAATTGAATTTACCCAGCGAAAATCGAAATTGCATCGCCGCATGGGGTTACGAATGCATGCCTCGTGTGTTATCACGCGGGCGCGTGCTTCCGCGCGAGGGGGCGGCGTTTTGGGATGATTTGTGGAGGACGAAAGCCGCAAAGCGGGCAGCGTGTGGATCGGGTCACAATCCCATAACCGGCGCGAGACGTGTCCGAATTGTGAAGATCGGCGTTCGTGAAAGTGCCGTGTTTAGGTCCCGGGAAAGCGGGCAGAAGAATACGGGAAGCTGCGCTGAGTGGAATTCCTTAATTCTACTTGTGTGAGAATCAGGAATTCCCTCGAATTCATCCTTCCGAAGGACTCGTTCCGGCCGGCCGCCGCCACGCCTCCTCGGCGGCCCGCCGGGCCGCCTCCGGATCGGCCTTGCCGCCCCGCTCGGCCAGCGCGGCACCCAGTGCCGCCAGGCAGCCCTGTACGGCCCCGGGCGTGGCGTGGGGACCGTAGTGGTTGACCCGGATCATCTCGCCCGCCAGCGCGCCCCCGCCCGCCGCCAGCGGCAGCGCCGGGTCGGACTCCAGGGCGCGGGCCACCAGCGCGGAGGCGTCGACGTCCGAGGGCGTCCGCAGCGTCGTGGCGACCGGCGCCGCGTCCTTCGCCTCGTACACGAACGGCTCCAGGCCGCCCAGCGCGAGCGCGCCCGCCCGGGTCGCCGCCGCGGCGGACGCGTGCCGCGCCATCACCGCCCCGGCGCCCTCCGTCTCGATGCGCTCGACGCACGCCTCCAGCGCGAGCATCTCCAACTGCGCCGGCGCGTGCAGCAGCGCCTTGCGCCCGCCGTCGATCCAGCGCTCCTTCCAGTCCAGGAGGGACAGGTACGAGCGCCGCGGCGCGTGCGGGTTCGCCGCCATCCGCGCCCAGGCCCGCTCGCTCACCGACACCGCCGACACCCCGGCCGGGCCGCCCATCGCCTTCTGCGCGCCGATCACGCACAGGTCCACGCCCCACGCGTCCGGCAGCACCGGCTCGGCGCCCACGGAGGCCACCGCGTCCAGATAGAACAGCGCGCCGTGCGCCCGCACCACCTCGCCGATCTCCGCGACCGGGTTGGTGTTGCCGGTCGCCGCCTCGGCGTGCACCAGGGACACGAAGTCGATCTCCGGGTGCTCGGCGAGGGCCTGGCCGATCCGCTCGGCGGAGACCGCCGTGCGGAACGGCACGGCGAGGTCGTGCACGGTCGCGCCGCAGTCCCGCAGCCAGTCGCCGAAGGTCTGCCCGTACGGCCCCGTGACGACGTTCAGCGCGACGGTGCCGGGACCCGCGGCGGCGCGGATCGCGCCCTCCAGCGGCAGCAGCGCCTCGCCCTGCATCACCACCACGTCCTGCGCGGTGCCCAGCAGGCGCGCGATCCGGTCCTCGATCGCGGCGAAACGGCCGGCGCTCAACGGGGCGAGATCCAGGAAGGGATGGGTCACGGCGGTGCTCTCTTCGGTAACGGCAGGTGTACGGCGCGGGTGCGCACGGGTACGACGAGGTACGTCGCGCACGGAGTCGAGAGTAACCGCGGCACCCGCCGGCACTCGCGGCGGAGGGCTTCCGTTGCGACACCCCCACGCCCGGAACCATGGCTTCCGTCACTGCGGAGTGATCGTCGGGCTGATGGACTGGCCCCGTGCTCGCTCTTCTGCTGCTGGTCCTCGTCGCGGTGGTGACGGCCGTCGTCCTGCGCAGGGGCGCCGGCGCCTACCCCCGCCACCTCGCCGCGGACGCGGTGGCCGCGGCTCCCGTGCCGCGCCGGCCGGGCGCGCCCTTCAGGGCCGTCGCCGGTGCCGCCGGGGGCGCCGCCGTACTGCTGTACCTCTGGGGTGTGCTCTGCGTCGCCCTCGCGGTCATGTCGGCCGAGGACGGCGGCGCGGACTCCTCGCCCCCGCGCCCCTGCCGCACCGGCGTGTCCCCGCAGCTGTCCGGGACGGTCGTCGGTCACTCCGCCTCCTACCTGCCCCTCGGCCTGCGCTGCGAGACCGCCGACGGCGGCGGCTACGACTCCGCCGACGTCCCCGGCTACCTCAACCCCGCCGTCGCCGCCCTGGCCCTGACCGCCGTCGGGAGCGGCGTGGCGGCCGGGTGCGCGACGGAGCGGCGGGTCCGCGCGGCAGCGCGGGGCGGCGGCCCGTCCCCGGCCTCGGACCGGCCGACGGGCAGCCCTTAGGGTGCGGGGCATGAGCGATCGCGCGGTGCTGCACGTGAAGGGTCGGGTGCTCGTCGGACCGGAGGAGGTCCGGGACGAGGTGTGGGTGATCGACGGCCGGATCTCCTACGACCGGCCCGCCGGCGCGGCCGACGTCCGCACCGTCGAGGGGTGGGCGCTGCCCGGCCTGGTCGACGCGCACTGCCACGTCGGCCTCGACCAGCACGGGGCCGTCCCCGCGGACGTCGCCGAGAAGCAGGCGCTGACCGACCGCGAGGCGGGCACGCTGCTCGTCCGGGACGCGGGCTCGCCCTCCGACACCCGCTGGATCGACGACCGCGAGGACCTGCCGAAGATCATCCGGGCCGGCCGGCACATCGCCCGCACCCGCCGCTACATCCGCAACTACGCCTGGGAGGTCGAGCCCGAGGACCTCGTCGCGTACGTCGCCCAGGAGGCCCGGCGCGGCGACGGCTGGGTGAAGCTGGTCGGCGACTGGATCGACCGCGACCTCGGCGACCTGTCGGCCTGCTGGCCGCGCGGCGCCGTCGAGGCGGCCATCGCGGAGGCCCACCGCCTGGGCGCCCGCGTCACCGCGCACTGCTTCGCCGAGGACTCCCTGCGCGACCTGGTCGAGGCCGGCATCGACTGCGTCGAGCACGCCACGGGGCTGACCGACGACACGATCCCCCTGTTCGCCGAGCGCGGGGTCGCCATCGTGCCCACCCTGGTCAACATCGCCACCTTCCCCGCGCTGGCCGACGGCGGCGAGGCCCGTTATCCGCGCTGGTCGGCCCACATGCGCCGGCTCCACGAACGCCGCTACGACACCGTACGCAACGCCTACGACGCCGGAATCCCGGTCTTCGTCGGCACCGACGCCGGCGGCGCCCTGGCCCACGGGCTGGCCGGGGCCGAGGTCGCGGAACTGGTCACCGCCGGCATCCCGCCCGTCGAGGCCCTCGCGGCGACGACCTGGGCCGCGCGGCGCTGGCTGGGGCGCCCCGGGCTGGAGGAGGGCGCACCGGCGGATCTGGTGGTGTACGAGCAGGACCCGCGCGCGGACGTGCGCGTGCTCACCGCTCCGCGCCGGGTGGTGCTGCGCGGGCGGGTCGTCGGGTAGCCGACGCGGGTGACGCGGGCGAACACCCGTGCAGGGCGATGCGAAGAAGATTCGAATAGCTTCGCCAAAACCCCACGAAGGGGTGAAGTGCCCCCGGTTCACTGACGGTTGGGTGAGCCCCGGGACATTCTGTCCGGGTCCCAAGCACGTCGCTCATGCGTGCCCCGCACGCATGTCTCACTGGGGGTCCCACCACCTTGAACGGCAACACCTTCCGCATGCCCGCACGCCGTCTCGCCACCGTCGCGGCGGCCACGGCCCTGGCCGCCGGTCCCGCGGCCCTGGCCGGCGCGGGCACCGCCCACGCGACCGGTGACCACGGCCGCGCGAGCGCCACCGTGCTGCGCACCGGGCTCGACGTCTCCCTGCTCAACAAGACCGTGAACGTCCCGCTCGCGGTCACCCTCAACGAGGTGCAGGCACCCGCGAGCGCCGAGAAGACCGCGCTCACCGCCCGGCTCGACGGCGTCGACGGCGGAAAGCCCTTCAGCGTCCTGCGCGCCGACGTCGCCGAGGCGAAGGCGACGGCCACCGCCGACAAGAGCGAGGGCACCACGACGCTGGCCCGCGCCCGGCTCCACGTCCCCGGCCTGCCGCTGCTGTCGGTGATCGAGGTCCAGGAGGTCACGTCGACGGCGACCTGCGCGGCCGGGAAGCAGCCGGTCGCCGACGCCCACGTGCTGGGCCCGGTGACCGTCCTGGGCAAGAAGGTCACGCTCACCACCGGCGGGACGACGGACGTCAAGGTGCCCGGCGTCGGGGAGGTGCGGCTCGACCTGTCGAAGACCGAGACCACCTCCCGCACGGCCGCCGCCACCGCGCTCGAACTCAAGGTCTCCGTCAATCCCGGGAACCTGAACGTCGCCGAGGTCGACGGCACCGTCACCCTGGCGAAGGCGACCTGCGAGTCCCCGGCCGCCCCGGCGCACGAGGCCGAGCAGCCCCCGGCGAAGGCCGACGAGCCCCCGGCCGGGCAGAAGGCCGAGCCCGCCGCCGAACCGGCGGCCGACGTCAAGGCCCAGGGCACCCGCACCGAGGCCGAGGCCGACCTCGCCGAGACGGGCGGCAGCTCGTCGACCCCGTACGTCGCGGCCGGCGCCGCGGCCCTGGTCCTGGCGGGCGGCGGAGCCCTGGTCCTGTCCCGACGCAAGCGCGGCTGACCCCCGCTCCGCCTCGGCCCCCTCACCCGGCACCCGACGGCACCCGTCCCCGGGTGCGGGCGGGCCCTCCCCACGGCGCCACCGACCTCGCGCTCCGGGCGGGGGAGACCGGCGGTGGGGAGCAGGGAGGCTACGGGCCGGGCGAGCGGTCCGCGCTTCGCGAGCGCCCGGGGGGCGTGGGGCTCGCTCCGGGGGCGGGGCGCACGAGGACGGGTCGGGGGGGTGCTGCCGGGGTGCTGGGCGGGGGCGCCGGCGGTGTGCGGTCCGTCCTGGGCGAGCGCGTCGGCGTCGGGGCGGGTGGCGTGGGCCTTCGCCCGCCGGATGGGCGTCGGGGCGCGTGAGGGCCGCCCGGCCCGGCTCTCACGCCCCGACCCGGAGACCGGCGGTGAGGGCTCGGGGGCGCGGGCCGGGGTGCGGGCGGGTCGGGCGCCGGTCTCGGGGTGGGCGCGGGAGGCCGGGGCCGGGGCGACCGGGTCCGGCTTCGCGCGGTTCAGGTCGGCACGGCCCGTCGCAGGGCTCGCAGGAAGCGCTCCGTCGTCGCCCGGTCCCGTACCGCCAGGCGCAGCCACTCCTCGCCCAGCCCCGGGAACGTGTCGCCGCGCCGCACCGCGTACCCCAGGCCGCGCAACCGGTGCCGTACGGCGGCGCCGTCGGGGACGCGGAGCAGCACGAAGGGGCCCTCGGCCGGGGCGACGACCCGCAGTCCGGCCGCGGCGAACTCCGCGAGCCCGGCGACCAGACAGTCCCGGTCGGCGGCGATCCGGTGGGCGGCGTGGGCGGCCTCCGCCAGCGCCCGCGGCGCCACGCACGCCTCGGCCGCCGCCAGCGCGGGCGAGGACACCGGCCACAGGGGCTGGGCACGCTCCAGCGCGCCCACCGTCTCCGGGTCCGCCAGGACGTACCCGATGCGCAGCCCCGCCAGCCCCCACGTCTTGGTGAGGCTGCGCAGGACCACCAGGCCGGGTACGTCCGTCCGCCCGGCCAGGGCCTCCCGCTCGCCCGGCACCGCGTCCATGAACGCCTCGTCCACGACCAGCGTCCGCCCCGGCCGGGCCAGCGACGCCAGCACGTCCGCCGGGTGCAGCACCGACGTGGGGTTCGTCGGGTTGCCGACCACCACCAGGTCGGCGTCCTCCGGCACGGCCCCGGCGTCGAGGCGAAAGCCGTCCGCCGCCCGCAGCAGCACCCGGCCGACCGTGTGCCCCGCGTCCCGCAGCGCCGCCTCCGGCTCGGTGAACTGGGGGTGCACCACGACCGGCCGGCTCACCTTCAGCGCCCGCGCCAGCAGCACGAACGCCTCCGCCGCGCCCGCCGTCAGCAGCACCCGCTCCACCGGCAGCCCGTGCCGCGCCGCCACCGCGGCCCGCGCGGCCCGCCCGTCCGGGTAGGCGGCGAGCGAACCGAGCGAGGCGGCGACGTGCTCACGCAGCCAGACCGGGGGAGTGTCCGCGCGGACGTTCACCGCGAGGTCCACCAGCGCCGCACCGCCGTCGCGCACCTCGGCGTCCCCGTGGTGGCGCAGGTCCGGGCCGCCGGGCCCGCTCGTCCCGGACTCAGTGTGCGTGGGAGTGTGCGTGTCCATGCCCGTGATGGTGCCCGTGGTGGTGATCGCCGTCGTCGTCGGGGTGGAAGTGCGGCTGCTGCGGCAGCCCCACCTTGTCCTCGAACCCCGGCAGCGCGATCCGGTAGACGCAGCTGTCGCAGTTCATCCGCAGGTCGCCCTTGACGGCCTCCTCGTACCGCTCCCACACCAGGTCGAGCAGTTCCGGCTCGGGTCCGACGACGTCCGCCGACCGCACCTGCGTCTCCGGATGCGCGGCGGCCCACTCCTCGGTCTGGTGGCGGACCCGGTCCGGGAGGATGCCGGTGAACAGGAAGTACGGCAGCACGACGACCCGCCGCGCCCCCAGCCGCGCACACCGCTCCAGGCCGCCCGGCACGTCCGGCTCCGCCAGCGACACGAAGGCCGTCTCCACCGCCGCGTACCCGCGTCCCTCCCACAGCAGCCGCGCCGCCTTGAACACCTCGGCGTTGGCATCCGGGTCCGTCGACCCGCGCCCGACCAGCAGCACGGTCACCTCGGCGGGGTCCCAGGACGGGTCGACCGCCTCCGCCAGGCGCCGCTCCAGCACCCGCAGCAGCGCGGGGTGCGGGCCCAGCGGGCGCCCGTACGTGTAGGAGATGCCGGGGTGGCGCTCCTTCTCCCGGGACAGGGCCGCCGGTATGTCGCCCTTGGCGTGCCCGGCGGACACCAGCATCAGCGGCACGGCGGCGAACCGGCGCACACCGCGCTCCACCAGCTCCGCGACCGCGTCGCCCAGGGGCGGCGGGGACAGCTCGATGAAGCCGCCCGCGACGGGCAGTTCGGGATGGCGTCGGCCCAGTTCGCGCACGAAGTCGCGGAACGCCTCGGCTCCGGCCTCGTCCCGGGTGCCGTGTCCGGCGATGAGCAGGGCGGGCGGGGTCGTCACAGGTTCTCCTCGGGTTTCTCGGATGCGGACGTCCCGGACCCGGAGGTCCGGGAAGCAGGGGCGGGGGAGCGGCGGGTCGCCGGGTCCTCCTGCCAGCGGTAGCCGCGCGGCGTCACCATGCGCCCGGCGATCTCCCGGGTCGCGGTGTTGCCCACCGTCACGACGGTCATCATGTCGACGGTCGCCGGGTCCAGAGCGGCGAGCGTGGACAGGCGGCTCGACTCGTCGGCGCGCGACGCGTTGCGCACGACACCCACCGGAGTCGACGGCTCCCGGTGCTCGGCGAGGATCGCCAGCGCCTTGGGCAACTGCCAGTCGCGGCCCCGGCTGCGGGGGTTGTAGAACGTCACGACCAGGTCCGCCTCCGCCGCCGCCCGCACCCGCCGTTCGATGACCTCCCACGGCGTGTGCAGGTCGGACAGGCTGACCGACACGTGGTCGTGGCCCAGCGGCGCGCCCAGGATCGCCCCGGCCGCCAGCGCCGCCGTCACGCCCGGCACCCCGACCACGTCGATGTCGTCGGACGCCTCGGCGAGCGCGGGCGAGGCCATCGCGTACACCCCGGCGTCCCCGCTGCCGATCAGCGCGACGGCGTGCCCGCGCCGCGCCTCCTCGACTGCGGTCCGGGCCCGCTCCTCCTCCGCGCCGAGCCCCGACTCCAGCACCCGGGTGCCGGGCCGCAGCAGGTCGCGGATCTGGTCGACGTACTGGTCGAGCCCGACCAGCACCGACGCCCGCCGCAGCTCCGCCCGCGCCCGCGGCGTCACCAGGTCCCGGGCACCGGGCCCCAGTCCGACCACCGCGAGCCGCCCGCGTCCCGGCCGCCGTACGACCGCGCAGGTCGCCGTCGCGGGCACCGCCGCCGACTTCCGCTTGGGCACGAGGAGTTCGCCCCCACGCACCAGCGCCGCCGCCTCCGCGACCGACGGCGTGCCCACCGCCGCCAGCGGCGCGTCGGAGGGGTTGGGCACCTCGACGCCCGCCAGCACCTCGGCCGGGTACGTCACCAGGGGCACCCCCAGCCGCTCGGCCGCCCCGACGATCCCGGGCTCCCCGGCCTTGGCGTCCACGGTGGCCAGCTCGGCGACCGACGCGGCCGACAGCCCCGCCTCGCGCAGGGCGTCCTCCACCACCCCGAGCACCTCCTCCACCGGCGCGCCCCGGGAGGCGCCGACGCCGACGGCCAGGGACGGCGGCCGCAGGACGGCCTCGCCCTCGGCCGGGGCCACCGCACGGTCCGTCACCCGGATTCCGTAGGCCCCCTCGGCCGCCACCGGCAGCGGCGGCAGCGGCCAGGCCACCTCCGCGCGCAGCGCCACCGGCTCACCGTCCAGCAGGGCCCGCGACACCCCGGCGACGTCGCCCTCGACGGGCAGCCCGAGCGTGTCCAGACCGGCCAGACCGACCGCGTCGGTCGCCGTCGTCACCACCGGCTCCGCGCCCAGCACCTCGCCGACCGCGCGGGCCAGTTCGTTGGCGCCGCCCCCGTGCCCGCCGACCAGCGACACCGCGAACCGGCCGCCCTCGTCGACGCACACCACACCCGGGTCGGTCCGCTTGTCGTCCAGCAGCGGCGCCACGAGCCGCACCACGGCACCCGTGGCCAGGAAGCACACCAGCCGGTCGCACTCGGCGAACGCGGTCCGTACGGCGTCCGCGACGGGACCCCCGTACACGCGCGTGCGCTCCGGCCACGCCGCGGCCAGCCGGTCCCGCGCCGCCGCTCCCGCCGCCGTGGCGGAGATGAGGCCGATCAAGGGGCAACTCCTTCGGTACGGCTGTGCGGCCTCGCGCCCCACAGCAGGAAGACGGGATTGGTGGCCGCCAGCCGGGTCACGTCCCCCGGCAGCGGCGCGAGCCGCGCGGACTGCAGCAGCACCCCGTCGCACTCCAGCCCGGCACCGAGCAGCGCCTCGCGCGCCGCCGGCACCCGGTCCAGCGCGGCCACGGCCACGACCACGACGCGCCGGGCCCGCCGCGCGCACGCGGCGACGATCCCGGGCAGCTCGCGCCCGCCGCCGCCCACGAACACGGCGTCGGGATCCTCGTCCAGCCCGGACAGCACCGCGGGCGCCGCCCCGTGCACCACCCGCACGTCGACACCGTGCGCGGCGGCGTTGGCGCGGACCCGCTCGACCCCGTCCGGGGCCTTCTCGACGGCGGTGACGGCGGCACCCAGCCGCGCGCACTCCACGGCCACCGACCCGGAACCCGCGCCGACGTCCCACACCAGGTCGCCGGGCCGGGGACCGAGCCGCGCCAGCGCGAGCGCGCGCACCTCGAACTTGGTGATCATCGAGTCCCGGTGGGTGAACTCCGCCTCGTCCAGCGCCCACCCGGCGGGCCCCGGCCGCGGCCCGGCGACCGAGCGCACCGGTCCCAGCGTCCGCGCCTCGTCCAGGCACAGCACCACGCTCACCGCCCCGCCCCAGTCGCGCGCGGCGGCCTCGGCCGGCGTCACCCGCTCCACCCGCTCCTCGGCCGAGCCCAGCGCCGAGGCGACGAAGAACACCCGCCCGTCCGGCGCCAGGGCGGCCCCCAGCTCCGCCGGACCCGCCCCGGGGCCCGTCAGCACGGCGACCTTCGGGTGCGCCCGGCACAGGTGCACCGCCGTCCTCAGGTCCCGCCCGTGCGCGCTCGCCACCACGGCGTCGTCCCACGGCAGCCCGACCCGCGCGAAGGCCGCCGCGACCGAGGACACCCCCGGCCGCACGTCCAGCCGCTCGGACCCGAACCGCTCGGCCAGCGCCCGCACGATCCCGAAGAACCCCGGATCACCGGAGGCCAGCACGGTCACCGGCCGCTCCTCGGCGACGTACTCCGCGACCGTGTCCAGGGCGGGCGCCAACGCCCCCAGGACCACCGTCCTCGCTCCCTCCGGCAGCCGTACCGCGTCCAGGTGCCGCCGCCCGCCGACGACCAGCTCCGCACCGGCGGCGACCTCCCCCGTCGGTGCCGCACCGGGGGAAGCCCCCATCCCGACCACGGTGATCACGTGCTCGCACCCCGCGCCCGCAACTCCCGGCGCGCCTCCGGGTCCGCCCTGCGATAACCGTGGAAGTGCCCCGGGTGGTACAGGTGCGAACGAGTGCCGTGCGCGTCGAGGGCCGGGCCGACCAGGAAGAGCGTGTGCTTCCAGAGCCTGTGTTCCTTGACCGTCTCCTCCAGCGTCCCGATCGTGCACCGCACGACCAGCTCCTCCGGCCAGGTGGCCTGGTGGGCGACGACGACCGGCGTCTCGGTCGGATAGCCGCCCTCCAGCAGCTCCCGCACCAACTGCCCGCTGCGGGCCGCCGACAGGAAGACCGCCATGGTCGTCCCGTGCTTCGCGAACTCCCGGACCTCCTCGCCCGGCGGCATCGGCGTCTTGCCCCCGCCGAGCCGCGTGAGGATCACCGACTGCGCGACCTCCGGGATCGTCAGCTCCCGCTGCGCGAGCGCGGCGACCGCCGAGAAGGCGGAGACACCGGGCACCACCTCGGTCGCCACGCCGATCTCCGCACACCGGTCCAGCTGCTCCTGCGTGCCGCCCCACAGCGCCGGGTCCCCGGAGTGGACGCGGGCCACCCGCAGCCCCTCCTCCCGGGCCCGCCGGTACACGGCGACCACGTCCTCCAGCGACATCGTCGCCGAGTCCAGCACCTCGGCGTCCTCCCGCGCGTGCTGCAACACGTCCGCGTGGACGAGGCTGGCCGCCCAGATCACCACGTCCGCCTCGGCGATGGCACGCGCCGCACGGAACGTCAGCAGGTCGGCGGCGCCGGGACCGGCACCGACGAAGGTCACCCTGGCCTCGGAATCCATCGTGTTCGGTCCTCTCCTGTGCATCCTGTGCATCCTGTGCGTCCTGCGCATATTTACTGCGGTTGCTGCTGTCGTACGCGCGTGAACGCGGTGTGATCGGATACCAAGGGCCCATGGCGGTCTTCGTCGCGCTCGGCGCGTTCCTGATGACGCTGGCCGGCGGCTGGACGGCACAGCGCGTGACCGACCGGCGCCACCTGGTCCTGGGCCTGGCCGGCGGCCTCATGCTGGGCGTGGTCGGCCTCGACCTGCTGCCGGAGGCCCTGGAAGCGGCGGGCGACGAGGTGTTCGGTGTTCCGGCCGCCCTGCTGCTCTTCGTCGCCGGATTCCTGCTCGCGCACCTCGTGGAACGCCTGCTGGCGGCCCGCCGCGCCGCACACGGCGGCGACGAGCACGGGCACCGCTCGCCCGAGGTGGGCCTGACGGCCGCCGCCGCGATGGTCGGCCACAGCGCGATGGACGGCGTGGCGATCGGTGCGGCCTTCCAGGTCGGCGGCGGCATGGGGGCGGCGGTCGCGATGGCCGTGATCGCCCACGACTTCGCGGACGGCTTTAACACCTACACACTGACCAGCCTCTACGGCAACGCCCGCCGCCGCGCCATCGCCATGCTCGTCGCCGACGCCCTCGCCCCGGTCCTCGGCGCGTCCTCCACCCTGCTCTTCACGATCCCGGAGCAGGCGCTCGGCGCCTACCTCGGCCTCTTCGGCGGCGTACTCCTGTACCTCGCCGCGGCGGAGATCCTCCCCGAGGCCCACCACGAGCACCCCGCCCGCTCGACGCTGCTGTGCACGGTCGCGGGCGCCGCGTTCATCTGGCTGGTGGTGGGCCTGGCCGCCGACTGAGCGGCACGCGCCACGGACGCTCACAGCTTCCCGCCCCGCCCGCTCCCGCGCCGGGCGGGCGCGATCAGCGTCGACAGATACGGCAACGGCGCCCCGTCCAGCTCACCGGCCGGCCGCACGGACTCCTCCGGCAGCCCCAGCGCCGACCCCCACACCGCGTCCTCCAGCCGCCCGCTCTCGCGCAGCGCCTCGGCCACCTCGGCCGCCTGCCGGCCGAACTTGTAGGCGACCACCGTGCCCGGCCCGTGCAGCGCCTCCTTGAGCACGGCCGACCCCGCCGTCACCGGCACCAGCGTCAACGGCTCGGTGCCCTCGGTCAGCACCGCACCCGACCGCGCCGCGAGGTCCTGCATGGCGGTGATCCCCGGCACGGTCTCCACCACGGTCCCCGGCACCAGCGCGCCGACCGTCTGCGCGAGATAGGTGAAGGTCGAGTACACGTTGGGATCACCGATGGTCGCGAAGGCGACGGCCGTGTGCTCCCGCAGCAGCCCGGCCACCCGCTCCCCGGCCGCGTCCCAGGCCGCCTCGCGCCGCGCCCGGTCGGTGCGCTCGTTCAGCGCGAACACCACCCGTACGACCTTCTCGGCGCCCACGTAGTGCAGCACGGTCGCCTCGGCCCGCCCGCGCTCCCCGCCGTCCCTTCCATCGGGTGCGGCCATCACGGGCACGACCACGACCTCGGCGTCCCGCAGCGCGTTGACGCCCTTCACGGTCACCAGCTCGGGGTCCCCGGGCCCGACCCCCACACCGATCAGCCTGCTGCTCATGACGTCCGGCACCTCTCCACGAACCGACGGGCGACACCGGGCTCGGCCGCCCAGTGCGTGTGCAGATAGCTCGCGTGCACACCGCGCTCCACGAAACCCTCGACGCGCCGCTCCGGCGCCCGCATCCCCCACGCCGGCGCCGCCCCGGCCCCCGGCTCCACGACCGTCCGGTGGAACTCGTGCCCCCGCATCCGCGTTCCCGCCCCGGCCAGCGCACTGTCGGACACGGCCACCGCGTCCCGGTAGCCCAGCGTCAGCCGCTCCGACATCCGCGCGGAGGCGTCCAGCACCCCGCACATCGGCAGCCCGTCCAGGTCCCGGCACAGATACAGCAGCCCCGCGCACTCGGCGGCGACGGGAGCCCCGGCGAGGGCCAGTTCGGCGACGGACTTCCGCAGCCCTTCGTTGGCGGACAGCTCCGAGGCGTACACCTCGGGGAAGCCGCCCCCGATCACCAGCCCGGCGGTCCCCGCGGGCAGCTCCTCGTCCCGCAGCGGATCGAACGTGACGACCTCGGCCCCGGCGGCGGCGAGCAGTTCGGTGTGCTCGGCGTAGGAGAAGGTGAAGGCGGCCCCGCCGGCGACGGCGACGCGGGGGCCCGGGGGCGCGGCCCCCGGGGACGGGACGGGAAGGGGCGGCGGGGGCGAGGAAACCAAGGCCTCACCCGCGTCCCAAGCCGTACAGCCCCACGTCCCCGCACCCCGGGCCAGTGCGACCAGCGCCTCCAGATCGCACCCGTCGGCCACCTGCGCGGCCATGGCCGCGACGGCGTCCACCGCCTGCGCGTGCCGCTCGGCAACCGGCACCAGCCCCAGATGCCGCGACGGCACGTCGACCCGCGCCGCGCGCCGCAACACCCCCAGCACCGGCACCCCGACGGAGTCCACCGCCTCCCGCAGCAACGCCTCGTGCCGGTCCGACGCCACCTTGTTCAGGATCACGCCCCCGATCCGCACCTCCGGATCCCAGGACACGAACCCGTGCACCAGCGCCGCCACCGACCGCGACTGCGACGACGCGTCCACGACCAGCACCACCGGCGCCCGCAGCAGCTTCGCGACCTGCGCGGTGGACGCCAGCTCGCCCTCGCCGGCGGCCCCGTCGTACAGCCCCATCACGCCCTCGACCACGGCGATGTCGCACCCGCGCGCCCCGTGCAGGAACAACGGCCCGACCAGCTCGGGCCCGCACAGGTAGGCGTCGAGGTTGCGCCCCGCCCGCCCCGTGGCGAGCGCGTGGTAGCCGGGGTCGATGTAGTCCGGCCCGACCTTGTGCGGGGACACGGCGAGGCCCCGCGCGCAGAGCGCGGCCATCAGCCCGGTGGCGACGGTGGTCTTGCCGCTGCCGGACGAGGGCGCGGCGACGACCAGCCGGGGAACGGCGGAGCCGGAGCCGGAGGAGGTCACCACTCGATGCCCCTCTGCCCCTTCTGTCCCGCGTCCATCGGATGCTTGACCTTGGACATGTCGGTGACGAGATCGGCGCACTCCACCAGCGCGGCGGGCGCGTTCCGCCCCGTGATCACGACGTGCTGGGTCCCCGGCCGCTCCCGCAGCACGGACACCACCTCGTCGGTGTCGACCCACCCCCAGTGCATCGGATAGGCGAACTCGTCCAGCACGTACAGCTTGTACGTCTCGGCGGCCAGGTCCCGCTTGACCTGCTCCCAGCCCTCCCGGGCCTTCTCCTCGTTGTCCATCTGCGCGTCGCGCTGGACCCAGGACCAGCCCTCGCCCATCTTGTGCCAGTCGACGGACCCGCCCTCGCCGCTGGCGCCCAGCACCCGCAGGGCGTTCTCCTCGCCGACCTTCCACTTCGCCGACTTGACGAACTGGAACACCCCGATCGGCCACCCCTGGTTCCAGGCCCGCAGCGCGAGCCCGAAGGCGGCGGTCGACTTGCCCTTCCCGATGCCGGTGTGCACGACGACCAACGGACGGTGACGGCGCTGACGGGTGGTCAGTCCGTCGTCCGGCACGACACTCGGCTTCCCCTGCGGCACTACGCGGCCCTCCTGCTGCCCTGAACGTCCTTCACCAGCCCGGCGATCGAGTCCGCCCGCAACTCGTCCAGCGTCACCGCCGTACCGCCCAGCTCACCCGCGATCCGCCCGGCGAGCCCGAGCCGCACGGGCCCCGACTCGCAGTCCACGACGACGGAGGCGACCTCGTCGGCGGCGAACAGCCGCGCGGCCCGCGAGGCCAGAGCCACCGGCTCCGGACCACCGGTGGCCCGCCCGTCCGTCACCACCACGACCAGCGCCCGCCGTGCCGGATCCCGCAGCCGCTCCACGCGCAGCACCTCGTGCGCCCTGAGCAGCCCGGCGGCCAGCGGCGTACGCCCCCCGGTGGGCAGCGACTCCAGCCGTACCGCCGCCGCGTCCACCGACGAGGTCGGCGGCAGCGCGACCTCCGCGGCCGAACCCCGGAACGTCACCAGCCCCACCTTGTCCCGCCGCTGGTACGCGTCCAGCAGCAGCGACAGCACGGCACCCTTGACGGCACCCATCCGCTGCCGCGCGGCCATCGACCCGGAGGCGTCGACGACGAACAGCACGAGGTTGCCCTCACGCCCCTCACGGGTCGCCTGCCGCAGATCGTCCCGCCGCACCACGAGCCCCGGCCCGCTGCGGCCCCGCGCCCGCTGGTGCGGAGCCGCGGCCCGCACGGTCGCCGCGAGGTGCAGCTTGGTCAGCGCCCCCTCGGGACGCCGAGCCCCGGTGGTCCGCCCGTGCTCGGTCCGCGCCCGGGACCGCCGCCCGGCGGCACCGTCGCCCAGCCCGGGCACGCTGAGCACCTTGGTCCTGAACGGCTCGGCGGCACGGGCGGGAGACTGCTCACCGGCACCGCCGGACGGCTGAGGCTCCCCGCCCTCACCGGCCTCCGGGCGCGCGGCGGCGTCCCCGTCACCCCTCGGCGCGTCGTCGGGCTCGGGCTGCCCGCCGGGACCGCCGCCGGGCCCCGGACCGGGATCGTCGTCCCCGCCGTCGTCCCCGTCCGGCCCGCCGAACTCCTCCAGCGTCTCGTCCAGCTTGTCCTCGTCCAGCCCCGGCGCGTCGAACGGATTGCGCCGCCGCCGGTGCGGGAGCGCCAGCAGCGCCGCCTGCCGTACGTCCTCGGCGAGTACGTCCGTCCGCCCGGCCCACGCCGCCAACGCCGTCGCCGTGCGCGCCATCACGATGTCGGCCCGCATGCCGTCCACCTCGAAGGCCGCGCAGGTCGCCGCGATCTGCCGCAGCGCCCCGTCGCCCAGCCGCACCGACGGCAGCAGCTCGCGCGCCGCCACGATCCGCGCCCGTACGGCGGCCTCCTCGTCGGCCCAGCGCGCGGCGAAACCGGCCGGGTCGTCGTCGTACGCCAGCCGGCGCCGTACGACCTCGACGCGCTGGTCGGGCTCGCGCGAGGCGGCGACCTCGACGGTGAGGCCGAAGCGGTCCAGCAACTGCGGCCGCAGCTCGCCCTCTTCGGGGTTCATGGTCCCGACGAGCAGGAACCGTGCGGCATGCCGCACGGAGACGCCCTCGCGCTCGACGTAAGACGCGCCCATGGCGGCGGCGTCCAGCAACAGGTCCACGAGGTGGTCGTGGAGCAGGTTGACCTCGTCGACGTACAGGATCCCGCGGTGAGCGTCGGCCAGCAGGCCCGGTTCGAAGGCCTTCACGCCCTCCGCCAGCGCCCGCTCGATGTCCAGGGCACCCACCAGCCGGTCCTCGGAGGCGCCGACCGGCAGCTCGACCATCCGCGCGGGCCGCGCCCCGGACGCCCCGGCCTCGTGCGGGCCGTCCGGGCAGGCGGGGTCGGGGGAGGCGGGGTCGCAGGAGAAACGGCATCCGGAGACGACGTCCACCTCCGGCACGAGCGCCGACAGCGCGCGGACCGCCGTGGACTTCGCGGTGCCCTTCTCACCGCGCACCAGCACACCGCCGACGGCGGGTGACACCGCGTTCAGCAGCAACGCCAGCCGCAGGTCGTCCTGGCCCACGACGGCCGTGAACGGGAACGGGGTACTCACTTGTCGTCGCCCTCCAAGTCGCCTTCGAGCTCCAGATAGGTGGCGCGCAGCCGCTCCAGCGTCTCCGCGTCCGGTTCGGCCCACAGGCCGCGGTCGGCCGCCTCCAGCAGCCGTTCCGTGATGCCGCGCAGCGCCCACGGGTTGGACTTCTTCATGAAGTCCCGGTTCTCCGGGGCGAAGACGTACTCGGCGCTGAGCCGCTCGTACATCCAGTCGTCCACGACCCCGGCCGTGGCGTCGTACCCGAAGAGGTAGTCCACGGTCGCCGCCATCTCGAAGGCACCCTTGTAGCCGTGTCGCCGCATGGCCGCCATCCACCGCGGATTGACCACCCGCGCCCGGAACACCCGGTGCGTCTCCTCGCCCAGCGTCCGCGTCCTCACCTGGTCCGGGGTGGCGGAGTCACCCACGTACGCCTCGGGGGAGTCCCCCGTCAGGTGCCGCACCATCGCGACCATGCCGCCGTGGTACTGGAAGTAGTCGTCGGCGTCCACGAGGTCGTGCTCACGCGTGTCCACGTTCTTCGCCGCCACCGCGATCCGCCGGAACGCCGTCTCCATGTCCCCGCGCGCCGGCCGCCCGTCGAGCCCACGCCCGTAGGCGTAGCCGCCCCACACCGCGTACACCTCGGCGAGGTCCGCGTCGCTGCGCCAGTTCCGGGCGTCGATCAGCGGCAGCAGACCCGCGCCGTAGGCGCCCGGCTTGGAGCCGAAGATGCGCGAGGTCGCCCGGCGCCGGTCGCCGTGCCCGGCGGTGTCCTCGTCGGCGTGCGCGCGGACGAAGTTCTGCGAGGCGGGCTCGTCCAGCTCCGCCACCGCCCGCACCGCGTCGTCGATCAGCCCCACCACGTGCGGGAACGCGTCCCGGAAGAACCCCGAGATGCGCACCGTGACGTCGACGCGCGGCCGGCCCAGCTCCGCGAGCGGGACCACCTCGAAGCCCGTCACCCGCCGCGACGCGTCGTCCCACACCGGGCGGCAGCCCAGCAGCGCCAGGATCTCCGCGATGTCGTCGCCCTGGGTGCGCATCGCGGACGTGCCCCACACCGTGAGGCCGACCGACTTCGGGTACGCGCCGGTGTCGCTCAGGTACCGCTGGATCAGCGAGTCCGCCAGCGACTGCCCGACCTCCCAGCTCAGCCGGGACGGGATCGCCTTCGGGTCGACGGAGTAGAAGTTCCGGCCGGTCGGCAGGACGTTGACCAGGCCGCGGGTCGGGGAGCCGGACGGTCCGGCCGGGACGTAACCGCCGTCCAGGGCCCGCAGGATGTGCCCGATCTCGTCCGTGGTCCGGGCGAGCCGCGGCACGACCTCCGTGCAGGCGAACTCCAGCACCGCCACGGCGTCGGGGAGTTCGGTGCCGAGGACGTCGCGCACCAGCCCCGGTACGGCCGCCGTGTCCCACGCCCGCAGCTCCATGCCCTCGGCGACGCGCCGGCACAACTGCTCCAGCAGGTCGACCGCGTCCGCCGCCGACCGCGCCGGGCCGTCCACCAGGTCCGTCAGCTCGACCGGCACCTTCACGGGCGCGCCGGGTTCGGCCAGCAGATCCTTCTCCACCAGCCCGAAGTGCTCGGCCAGGGTCGCCCGCAGGCCCGGCAGCGCGTTCGCCCGCCCGCCCCACACCTGGGAGGCGCGCAGCACCGCCAGCACCAGGTTGACGCGCGGCTCGCCGACCGGGCCGCCGCCCAGGACGTGCAGGCCGTCGCGGATCTGCACGTCCTTGATCTCGCACAGGTAGCCGTCGATGTGCATGACGAACTCGTCGAAGTCGTCGTCGTCCGGCTGGTCGTCCACGTGCAGGTCGTGGTGGAGCTCGGCCGCCTTGACCAGCGTCCAGATCTGCGCGCGGACCGCGGGCGCCTTCGTCGGGTCGAGGTCGGAGACGAGTGCGTACTCGTCGAGGAGCTGCTCGAGCTTGGCCAGGTCGCCGTAGGTGTCCGCGCGCGCCATCGGCGGCACGAGGTGGTCGACGACCGTGGCGTGGCCGCGCCGCTTGGCCTGGGTACCCTCACCGGGGTCGTTGACGATGAAGGGGTAGATCAGCGGCAGGTCGCCGAGCACGGCGTCCGGTGCGCAGCCGGCGCTCAGGCCGAGGCCCTTGCCGGGCAGCCACTCCATCGTGCCGTGCTTGCCCATGTGGACGATCGCGTCGGCGCCGAACGTGTGCTCCAGCCAGCGGTAGGCGGCCATGTAGTGGTGCGACGGCGGCATGTCCGGGTCGTGGTAGATCGCGATCGGGTTCTCCCCGAAGCCGCGCGGCGGCTGGATCATCACCACGACGTTCCCGAACCGGACCGACGCCAGCACGATGTCGTCGCCGTCCACGTACAGGGAACCCGGGGGCTCGCCCCACGCCTCGCGCATGCCGTCCCGCAGTTGCGGGTCCAGCCTCTCGAACCACGCCCGGTAGTCGGCCAGCGGCACCCGCGCGGGCGCCGCGGCGAGCTGGTCCTCCGTCAGCCACTCGACGTCGTGACCGCCCGCCTCGATGAGCCGGTGGATCAGCTCGTCGCCCTCGGCGGGGTACCCGGTGACCCCGTACCCCGCGTCCCTGAGCGCGTCCAGCACCCGCACCGCCGAGGCGGGGGTGTCCAGGCCGACCGCGTTGCCGACGCGGGAGTGCTTGGTCGGGTACGCCGTGAAGACCAGCGCGAGCTTCTTGTCGGCGTTCGGCTTGTGCCGGAGCACCGCGTGCCGGACGGCGATTCCGGCGACCCGGCCGGCCCGCTCGGGGTCGGCGACGTAGACCGGGACGTCGTCCGGCCCCTGCTCCTTGAAGGAGAACGGCACCGTCACCAGACGTCCGTCGAACTCCGGGATGGCCACCTGCATCGCCGCGTCCATCGGGGACAGCGCGGCGTCGGAGGCCTCCCAGGCGGCCCGGGAGGAGGTGAGGCAGAGCCCCTGCAGCACCGGGACGTCCAGGTCGGCCAGCGCCCCGACGTCCCAGGCCTCCTCGTCGCCGCCGGCCGACGCCTGCGAGGCGTGCGTGCCGCCGGCCGCGAGGACCGTGGCGACCAGGGCGTCGGCCCGGCCCAGCAGCTCGTACAGCCCGGGGTCCGCGCCGCGCAGCGAACCGCAGTACACCGGCAGGGCGTTGGCGCCGCGCGCCTCGATCGCGTCGCACAGCGTGTCGACGAAGGCGGTGTTGCCGCTGAGCTGGTGGGCGCGGTAGAAGAGCACGCCGACCGTCGGGCGGCCCGCCACGAGGTCCCGGGAGCCGTGCACGCCGTACTCCGGCATCTTCCGCGGCTCGTCGAAGCCCTCGCCGGTCAGCAGCACCGTGTCCGACAGGAACCGGGCGAGCTGGGTGAGGTTGTCCGGGCCGCCCTCGACCAGGTAGCGCAGCGCCTCGGCCACCACGCCGGCCGGGACCGACGACTCCGCCATCAGCTCCGCGTCCGGCACGCTCTCGCCGCCCAGCAGGACGGTCGGGATGCCGGCGGCCTTCAGCGCGGCGAGCCCGTCCTCCCAGGCGCGCCTGCCGCCGAGCAGGCGCACGACGGCGAGGTCCGCGCCCTCGACCAGGCCCGGCAGTTCCTCGCGGACGTCGACCCGGGTCGGGTTGCCGATCCGGTAGGCGGCGTCCGACGCGCGGGCCGCCAGCAGGTCCGTGTCGGCGGTCGACAACAACAGCACAGTGCTCATGCGGGCGCTCCCGGTGGAATGAAGGGCAGTCCTTGCGGCGCGCCGGACTCGATGAGCCGCCACAGCGCGTCGGTGTCCGCGTGGTGTTCGATCAGGTCGCCGAGCCGGTCGAGCTGCTCCTCGCGCAGCGCGGCGAACGAGGTGTCGGGGGCGGGCACGAAGCGGCGGCCCGCGGCGGCGGCCACCTCGCGCAGGAACGCCCGCCGGAAGCCGTCCGACTCCAGCGAGCCGTGCCAGTGCGTGCCCCAGGTCCGGCCGGCCCGGCAGCCGTCCAAGAAGGGTTCCCCGCCGGTCACTTCGGCCACCCCGTGGTGGATCTCGTACCCCTCGACGCGCTCGCCGAGGGCCTCGCCCACCGGCCGGGTGAGGGTCTTCTCGCGGGCGAAGCGCACCCGCACGGGCAGCACTCCGAGCCCGTCCACGTGCCCGGCGCGCGACTCGACCTCGTCCTCGATGTGCTCTCCGAGGAGCTGGAAGCCGCCGCAGATCCCGAGCACCGGCCGCCGCTCGGCGGCCCTGCGGGCGATCGCGTCCGCGAGCCCCCGCTCCCGCAGCCACTGCAGGGCCCGCACCGTCCCGCGCGTGCCCGGCACGATCACCAGGTCGGCGTCGGCCAGCTCCTCCGGCCGGTCCACGAACCGGACCACGACGCCCGGCTCGGCGGCCAGCGCGTCCACGTCCGTGAAGTTGGACATCAGCGGCACCGCGCACACCGCGATCCGCAGCACGTCCTCGCCGAGGGGCGGGGCGACGGCCGACTCCCGCACGCTCCCGCGCAGCGAGACGCGCAGCCCGTCCTCCTCGTCGATGCCGAGCCCGTGCCGGTACGGCAGCACGCCGTAGGCCCGCCGCCCGGTGAGGCCGCGCAGCATCTCCAGTCCCGGCTCCAGCAGCGAGACGTCGCCGCGGAACTTGTTGACGAGGAACCCGGCGACCAGCGCCTGGTCCTCGGGCGCCAGCAGCGCCACCGTGCCGAAGAAGGAGGCGAAGACGCCGCCGCGGTCGATGTCGCCGACGACCAGGACGGGCAGTCCGGCGCCCCGGGCGATCCCCATGTTGACGATGTCGGTGCGGCGCAGGTTGATCTCGGCCGGGCTGCCCGCCCCCTCGCAGATCACCGCGTCGTAGGAGGCGCGGAGTTCGGCGAGCGAGTCGAGCACCGTGCCGAGCAGCCGCTCCTGGCGGCCGCCGTGGTAGCCGCGGGCACTCATCTCGCCGACCGGCCGGCCCAGCAGCACGACCTGGCTGCTGCGCTCCCCGCCGGGCTTGAGCAGCACGGGGTTCATGTGCGCGGTCGGCTCCACCCGGCAGGCCTGGGCCTGCATGGCCTGGGCCCGCCCGATCTCGGCGCCGTCGCGGGTCACGAAGGAGTTGAGCGACATGTTCTGCGCCTTGAACGGCGCGACCTTGACGCCCTGGCGCACCAGCCAGCGGCAGATCCCGGCGGTGACGACGCTCTTGCCGGCGTCGGAGGTGGTACCGGCGACGAGCAGGCCACCGTTCATGACGTACGTCCCTTCGTGACGATGCCGTGCGCGAGCAGCCGTGCGCCCGCGCACACGCCCAGCGCCAGCCAGCCCACGCGCCGGGAGAGGCGCACCGCCCGGCCGATGTCGCCGGAACCGGCCCGCACGGCGCGTCCCGCCGCCCCGTTGAGCACGGGCCGGTGTTCCACCCGCCCGCCGTAGGAGAGCGTCCCGCCGAGCCGTACGCCGAGGGCGCCCGCGAACGAGGCCTCCACCGGTCCCGCGTTGGGGCTCGGATGCCGTGCGGCGTCCGCGCGCCAGGCCCGTACGGCGCCGCGCGGATCGCCGCCCGCGACCGTGGTCAGTACGGCGGTCAGGCGGGCGCCGGGCCAGCCCGCGAGGTCGTCGAGGCGGGCCGAGGCCCAGCCGTAGCGGCGGTACCTGGGGGACTTGTGGCCGACCATCGCGTCCAGCGTGTTGACCGCGCGGAAGCCCAGCAGTCCGGGCACTCCGGCCACCGCGCCCCACACCAGGGCCCCCACGACCGCGTCCGAGGTGTTCTCGGCGACGGACTCCACGACCGCCCGGGCGATCCCGTCGGCGTCCAGGGCCTGCGGGTCCCGCCCGCACAGGTGCGGCAGCCGCGCCCGGGCCGCCTCGACGTCCCCGGCGTCCAGGGCCCGGCCGACGGCCCCGGCCTCGCGGGCGAGTGAGGTGCCGCCGACCACCGTCCAGGTGGCCGCCGCGGTCAGGGCGACGGAGGCGGCGGGGGAGCGGCGCACGGCACGGGAGGCGGCCAGCCCGAGGGCGGCGGCGCCCCCGGCGCACACGGCGGTGTGCAGGGCGCCCCGGCCCCGGTGGTCCCGCCACAGCACCTGTTCCACGGCGCTCGCGGCACGGCCGAACACGGCGACCGGGTGTCCGCGGCGGGGGTCGCCGAGGAGGAGGTCGCCGAGGAGGCCGGCGGCGGCGCCGTACGCGAAGACGCGTCCGGCTCGCACGGGCTCAGCCGGTCACACGGGCAGGGAGAGACCTGGTGGGGGGTGTCGTGCGGAGGCGGCAGCCGGGCATCGCGTCATGTCCTCACTCAGGGTGTCCACGCCCTGGTTCGAAGAGTCCGGCGGTGAGAGTTCCTGGCTCCCGGGGCTCCTGTTCCCCGGTCACAGTGGCGGGACCGCGCCGGATTCGCACCGGGCTTCCTCTCCTGCCGCCGTAGATGGCCCCGGAAGTCCACCACGGTCCGCGAACAGCCGTCAACCTGGCGTTGACCTGCGACGGGGGAGTGTGCGCAGGCCCACACCCGCGGGATGCGCGCCGGAACGCGCAGAGGCGGGGCGCGGAACGGTGCGAGTCCGTTCCGCGCCCCGCCCCGGGGCGTGCGCGGTGGTGCGGGGGCGCTCAGGCGACGATCAGATAGATCCCGTACGCCACCGCCGCCGTGCAGGCCGCGAAGCACGCGTACGCGCCGGTGACCGCGAGGGTCGCGGAGCCGCCCTGCGCCGCGGCCCGCTCCTGGCGGGAGAGGCCGACGATGCCGAGGGTGAACAGGCCCACCAGGGCCACCGTGACCACGAGGCTGACGCCGAAGACGGAGCCGAGGGCTGCCCAGTCGATGCTCATGGAGGTTCGCTTCCTTCGTACCCGGGACGCGGGCTCAGACGGTGGTGGCCGAGGGGGCCTTGGGGTCGGCGGCGGCCGGGGCCGGGACGGTGGCCGTCAGGTCCTCCGTCACGCCCGCCGGGGGCGGCGACACGGCGGCCATGGCCGTGGTGACCACGCCGGCGGGCCCGGCCGCCCCGGCGGGCTCGGCGGACGCGGGCTCCTGCGCGTCGACGACGTTGGTGTGGTCGACGACCTCGCGGCGGGAGATCCGCCAGATCGCGTAGCTGGACGCGACCAGGAACACCGCGACGAGGGCCGTGCCCCAGTCGCCGGCGCGGCAGACCCACTCGGCGAGTGCGGCGACCAGGGCCGCGGCCGGCAGCGTCAGGCCCCAGGCGACGAACATCCGGGTGGCCGTGGACCAGCGGACCACGCCGCCCTTGCGGCCGAGGCCCGCGCCCATCACCGCACCGGAGACCGAGTGCGTGGTGGAGAGGGAGAAACCGAGGTGGGAGGAGGCCAGGATGACCGTCGCGGCGCTGGTCTGGGCGGCGAAGCCCTGCTGCGGCTGGAGGTCGGTCAGGCCCTTGCCCATGGTGCGGATGATGCGCCAGCCGCCCAGGTAGGTGCCGAGCGCGATGGCGAGGCCCGCGCTCAGGATGACCCACACGGGCGGGTCGGAGTCGGGGGCGAGCGCGCCGCCGGCGATCAGGGCGAGGGTGATGATGCCCATGGTCTTCTGGGCGTCGTTGGTGCCGTGGGCCAGCGAGACCAGGCCCGCGGAGGCGATCTGGCCGGCGCGGTAGCCCTTCGCGGCCGCCCTGCCGTCGGCCTTGCGGCCCAGCGAGTACGTCATGCGGGTCGCGAGCATCGCCGCGACGCCGGCCACGATCGGGGCGGCGACGGCGGGCAGGAGCACCTTGGTGACGAGCACGTCGCCGTTGACCGCGCCGATGCCGGCCGAGGCGACGGCGGCACCGATCAGGCCGCCCATCAGGGCGTGCGAGGAACTGGACGGGAGTCCGACCAGCCAGGTCAGCAGGTTCCAGAGGATCGCGCCGACCAGGGCGGCGAAGATGACCTCGGGACGGATGCCGGTCTCGTCGACGAGACCTTTGGAGATCGTGTTGGCGACCTCCACCGAGAGGAAGGCGCCTACAAGGTTGAGGACGGCGGACATCGCCACCGCCACCTTGGGCTTGAGCGCACCGGTCGAAATGGTCGTTGCCATCGCGTTCGCGGTGTCGTGGAAACCGTTCGTGAAATCGAACGCGAGTGCGGTTACCACCACAATCGCGAGGATCAGCGAGAAGCTTTCCATTTACCCAGGCAATCGTTCGAGGTCGTTGGCGCGACGAACGTAGGTAACCAGGGTGAACGGAAGATGAACTGAGCAGGGCGTCACGGTGACCGGAAGCGGTGCCGGAGCCTCCCTCTGCGTGCCCGTTCCGGTGCTCTCCGGAGACGTCCCTGGCAGGATCGCCGCGAGGCCGTGCGACGGCGGACGTGAGGGGGCGCGCGGGCGGCCCGGGAGGAGACGGCGACTGTGACGAATCAGCGGGCCACGGGGGCGGACGGGACCGAGGGGACGGACCCGGGGCCGGCCCGGGGCGGGGCCGGGGAGCCGGCGGGGGAGGGCGCCAGGGAGTCGGCCTGGGCGGAGCTCGTCGCGACGGCCCGGCGGACGGTCGCCGACGGCCTGGTGGTCGGCACCTCCGGCAACGTCTCGGTGCGCGTGGGCGACACGGTCCTGGTCACCCCTTCGGGCGTGCCCTACGACCGGCTGACCCCGGCCGACGCAACCGGCGTCGACCTGGACGGACGCCAGGTGCTCGGCACCCTCGTCCCCACCAGCGAACTGCCCATGCACCTGGCCGTCTACCGCGCCGACCCCGGCGCCCGCGCCGTCGTCCACACCCACGCCGTGCACGCGACGGCGGTCTCGCTGCTGGTCCCCGAACTCCCGCCGGTGCACTACATGACCGCCGCCCTCGGCGGCCCCGTCCGGGTCGCCCCGTACGCGGCCTACGGCACCGACGAACTCGCCCGCGGCATGCTCGACGCCCTCGCGGGCCGCACCGGCTGCCTGCTCCGCAACCACGGCACGCTCACCTACGGCACCTCCCTCGACCAGGCCTACGACCGCACCGCCCAGCTCGAGTGGATGTGCCGCCTGTGGCTGACAGCCGCCTCGGTGCCGGGCCACTCGCCGTCCCTGCTGACGCCGGCCCAACTGGCGGAGGCGGCCGAGCGGCTGCGCGGGTACGGCCGGCGAAGCTGACGCCGGGTGCGTGCCGGGCGGCTCAGGGGGTACCGGCTACGGAACACCGGCACCTCGTCACCCACCGTCACGCGTCCACTGGCCGCCCGAGTACTCCCCCAGGAGACTGGCCCCATGCGCACTGTCACCGCGACGGCAGCCGCCGTCACCGCAGCCCTGGCGACCGGGGCGGCGAGCGTCGCCGCAGGCCGGCTCGCCAGCGACGCCGCGCTCAAGGCGACCCCCGGCCGTCCCCTGCCCACCGAGCCCCGGCTCACCGTGCACGGCACCGCCGCCGGGCAGATCACCCTCACCCGGGACCTGGCCGCGCTGCGCCCGGGCCGGTACGGGCTCGCCGGCGACGGCTCCCACGCGGTCGTCGGCCCGGTCCTCGGCACCGCCGAACACGGCGCCGACACCGTCGTACGCCGCCTCGAACGCGTCACGCACGGCACCCTCGGGACCGGCGACCGGGCGTGGATGACCCCCAACCTGTACGTCGGCAACCCGGGCACCGCCCTCGGCCTGGACTACACCGACGTCGAGGTACCGGGAGAACTCGGGCCGCTCCCAGCCTGGTTCGTGCCCGGGGCCCGGCCGACCTGGATCATCGCCGTGCACGGCCTCGCCGCCACCCGCGAACACGCCCTGAACCTGATCGCCCCCCTGCACCGCAGGAACGTCGCGGTGCTCGCCCTCGCCTACCGCGGCGACGTCGGCGCCCCGCCCTCGCCCGACGGAGTGCACCACTTCGGCGAGACCGAGTGGCGCGACGTGGACGCCGCCGTCCGCTACGCCGTCGACCACGGCGCCCGCAAGGTCGTCCTGCTCGGCTGGTCCACCGGCGCCACCATGGCCCTGCGCACCGCGGCGCTCTCCGGCGTGCGCGAGCGCATCGCGGGGCTCGTCCTGGACTCCCCGGTGCTCAGCTGGGAGACCACCCTGCGCGCCCTGGCCGCCGCCCGCCGCACCCCCGCCGCGCTCCTGCCGCTCGCCGTCCGGGCCGCGCAGGGCCGCGCCGGTCTGCACGCCGACCGGGACGCCGGCATGGCGGGCCTGTACCGCCCGTCGGTGCCCACCCTGATCTTCCACGGCCCCGACGACGCGGTGGCCCCCTGGCGCTTCTCCCGCCGCCTCGCCGACACCCACGCGCGCCTGGTCGCCCTGCACACGGTCCGCGACGCCCCGCACGGCGCCATGTGGAACGCCGACCCCGAGGCCTACGAGGAGGCCCTGCGCCGCTTCATGACCCCCCTGGTGTGACCCCGCGCCGGGGGCGGCACCCGCGCCGGGCCGCCCCGGCCGGGTCGCCGTCGGGACGCGCGACGCCGCGGTTGTCCGGGCGCCGCGCCACTGGCCTGATCCGGTGCCCGGACAGGCCCGCCGCGGCCCGTGCCGGCCCTCCCAGGAGGCCGCCGGGGACGTCCGTTTGGGTTTTCGGACCGTCAACCGGAAGACTGCACCCGTGACGTCCCGTATCCCGCGCGACTCCAGGCTTCGACTCGTCCGCCCGCGACCCCTGGCCGCCGCCCCCCAAGCGATCAATCAGCGGCGTCCGCGCCGCCCCGCGCCGCGCCCCCCGGAAGGCACACCGGCCCGGTCGGAACTGGCCGGAATGGCTCGTTCCGTTCTCGCCGGCGCGGCCCGTGTCGCCCGCTGGGCCGACTCCGCCCTCGGCCCCGGCCGCGGCAGCGCGACCGCCGACGGCAAGGCCACCCTGTCCGACGCCACCGCCGCCCACGCGGCCCGCGAACTGGGCCTCACCGTGGCCAAGGTCCGTGCCGACTGGGACACCGCCCGCCTCGCCGGACTGATCGAGGTGCACGGCGACACCGCCCGCCCCGGCTGGCGCCTGCGCGCCTGGAACCGCGACGACAGCGCCGTGCTGCGCGGCTGGGTCGCCCTCTTCGACGCCTGGTCGCTCGCCCAGCCCGAACCCGCCGAGGAGCCGGCGGTCGTCGCCGAGGTCGTCTCCGCGATGCCCCAGGTGCTCTCCTTCCTCCAGCTGTCCGCCGGACCCGTCCCCGTGGCGCAGCTCCTGGACCTCCTGGAGCAGCGCGTCACCGAACTGCGCACCGAGCGCTGCGAGGTGCCCTACGGCCCCCGCCCGGAGCCCGCCACCGCGGGAGCGGTCCCGTCCGCCCCGGACCCCGACACCCCGCTCGGCCCGCTTCTCGACTGGGCCCTGCACGCCCTCGCCTCCGTCGGCGCCCTCACCTGCGGCGACGGACACGCCACGCTGACCCCGCTCGGGAGCTGGGCGGTCTGGGTCAAGCTGGAGCAGATCTGCGTCGCCGCGCAGAGCCCCGCGGGCAACATCGAGCAGTCGGCCGAGGGCATGCTCCGCGGCTGCGCCCGGCTCCGCCCCAACGCCGCCCGCGACGAGTACCGGGCCTGGCTCGCCGCCCGCCCCGTCGGCAGCGCCGTCGCCGAACTGCTCGGCGCCGCCCGCGGCGAGGACGCCCTGCTGCGCGGCCTCGCCTTCGACGCGCTGCGGGTCGTCGGCGCTCCCGCTGAGCCGGACGTGCGCGGTGTCCTCGACGAGCCGACGCTGCGCCCGTACGCCCTGCTGTGGCTGGCCGAGCACGACGGCGCCGATCCGGAGGACGCCCACGAGGTCCTCACCCGCCCAGAGGCCACCTGGCTGTGGGTGGACACCGCGGCGGCCGTCGCCGACCACGGGGAGGCCCCGCTGCTGGTGCGGCACCTGGAGTCGGCGGTGCAGCCCACCGTCCCGGCCCTGCTCGACGAGGTCCGCGCGGTCGGCCACCCCCGCACCGTGCAGGTCCTGGTCGCGCTCGCGGCCGCGCATCCCGACCCCGCGCTGGCCAAGGCCGTGCGCCGGGCGGCCTTCCAGGTCCACACCGGGGCCGGCTGAGCCCGGAGCCCCCCCCGCGGGCACAGCGCCGGAGGCTACCCGCGTACCTCCGGCGCGTACGTCCCGAAGCTCCAGACATTGCCCTCCAGGTCGCGGGCCATGTAGTCCCGCGAGCCGTAGTCCTGGTCGGTCGGGGGCACGAGGATCTCCGCGCCCTCCTCCACGGCCCGCCGGTGGTGGGCGTCGACGTCCGCCACCACGACGTACACCCCCGAGACGCCGCCGTTCTGCATCGCCTCGTCGAAGCGGCCGCCCTTGCCCTTCGAGCCGAGCATGACCACTCCGTTGCCCTGGCCCAGCTCGGCGTGGGCCACCGAGCCGTCCTGGTCCTCGTAGACCGCGATCTCGGTGAAGCCGAAGGCCGCGGTGAGCTGCCGGATCGCCGCCTTCGCGTCCTTGTACCGGAGCGTCGGGCAGATGCTCGGGCGTCCGCTGTCCTTGCCTGCCATGCCGATCACTTCCTTGTGAGCCGGTGGTGCGTCGTGACCTGACCGAGCCCGCGGCCGGAGCCGCTTTCGACTCGTTCGCCCAGTCTTGCACCGGCCACTGACAACGCACGGGCACCGCTCGGGCCGCCCCGGCCGCGCTCGCGGGAAAAGAGGTTGCACCGCCCCGTTAGACTGGCCCCCATGGCCATTCTCCTCGTGCATTAGACGGCGGGATCCTCCACAGCCGCCCATCCCGCCAATCCACCCGCCCAGGAGTCTGACCGTGATCTCCGCTTCCGGCATCGAGCTGCGCGCCGGTGCCCGCGTCCTCATCGAAAGCGCCACCTTCCGCGTCGCCAAGGGCGACCGCATCGGCCTGGTCGGCCGCAACGGCGCGGGCAAGACCACCCTCACCAAGGTCCTGGCCGGCGAGGGCCAGCCCGCCGCCGGTGCCGTCACCCGCTCCGGCGAGGTCGGCTACCTCCCGCAGGACCCGCGCACCGGCGACCTCGACGTGCTCGCCCGCGACCGCATCCTGTCCGCCCGCGGCCTCGACGTCCTGATCCGCAAGATGCGCGAGAACGAGCAGCGCATCGCCAACGGCCAGGGTGCCACCCGCGACAAGGCGCTGCGGCAGTACGAGCGCCAGGAGACCGAGTTCCTCACCAAGGGCGGATACGCCGCCGAGGCCGAGGCCGCCACCATCGCCGCCGCGCTCAACCTGCCCGACCGGGTGCTCGGCCAGCCCCTGCACACGCTCTCCGGCGGTCAGCGCCGCCGCATCGAGCTGGCCCGGATCCTGTTCTCGGACGCCGACACCCTGCTGCTCGACGAGCCGACCAACCACCTCGACGCCGACTCGATCGTCTGGCTGCGCGACTACCTGAAGACCTACCGCGGCGGCTTCATCGTCATCTCCCACGACGTGGAACTGGTCGAGACGGTCGTCAACAAGGTGTTCTACCTGGACGCCAACCGCTCCCGGATCGACGTCTACAACATGGGCTGGAAGCTCTACCAGCAGCAGCGCGAGGCCGACGAGAAGCGCCGCAAGCGCGAGCGCGCCAACGCCGAGAAGAAGGCCGCCGCGCTGCACTCGCAGGCCGACAAGATGCGCGCCAAGGCCACCAAGACCGTCGCCGCGCAGAACATGGCGCGCCGCGCCGACAAGCTGCTCAGCGGCCTGGAGGCGGTCCGCCAGTCCGACAAGGTCGCCAAGCTCCGCTTCCCGGAGCCCGCGCCCTGCGGCAAGACCCCGCTGACCGCCGAGGGCCTGTCGAAGTCGTACGGCTCCCTGGAGATCTTCACCGACGTCGACCTGGCCATCGACAAGGGCTCCCGGGTCGTCATCCTCGGCCTCAACGGCGCGGGCAAGACCACCCTGCTGCGCCTGCTCGGCGGCGTCGAGAAGCCCGACACCGGCCAGGTGATCGAGGGCCACGGCCTCAAGCTCGGCTACTACGCGCAGGAGCACGAGACCCTCGACCCCGAGCGCACCGTCCTGGAGAACATGCGCTCGGCCAACCCCGACCTGGACCTGGTGGAGGTCCGCAAGACGCTGGGCTCGTTCCTGTTCTCCGGCGACGACGTCGACAAGCCCGCGGGTGTCCTCTCCGGCGGCGAGAAGACCCGTCTCGCCCTGGCCACCCTCGTGGTGTCCTCGGCGAACGTGCTGCTCCTGGACGAGCCCACCAACAACCTCGACCCGGCCAGCCGTGAGGAGATCCTCGGCGCGCTGCGCACCTACAAGGGCGCGGTCGTCCTGGTCACCCACGACGAGGGCGCCGTCGAGGCGCTCCAGCCGGAGCGGATCATCCTGCTCCCGGACGGTGTCGAGGACCTGTGGGGCGCCGACTACGCGGATCTCGTCGCGCTCGCCTGAGCGTCGCCCCCCGGGCGTCGCCTTTGCTTGATCGAATGAATGATCCACCGGTATGGATCATTCGGCCGATCCGTGATCCACCATCTGTGTGAGATCTCCTCATCAAGAGGTGTGTCCTACATCGATTTCGCGGCCGGGGCCCCTTTGCCGGGGTCCCGGCCGCGACGCCTTTCTGACCTGGAATGACGCGGAGAAACCCGTTCGGCCGAACGCGCCCGAATCTCTGGAATCACGGATTCCGTATGTGGGGGCCCGCTCCTGTCGTCACATCCTTGCCTCATCGACCTTGCCGAATGGGTGGCCATGAGCGCCATGAGGGGTGATCATGAGGAGTACCAGAGCGCACTTCCCATGAGGAGGCACGGGTGGCCGAGACTCTGAAGAAGGGCAGCCGGGTGACCGGCGCCGCGCGCGACAAGCTCGCGGCAGACCTGAAGAAGAAGTACGACGCCGGTGCGAGCATCCGGGCGTTGGCCGAGGAAACCGGCCGCTCGTATGGCTTTGTGCACCGCATGCTCAGTGAGTCGGGAGTCACGCTCCGAGGGCGTGGCGGGGCTACCCGGGGCAAAAAGGCCTCATCGGCCTGACGTTCCGGGCGGCCCCCGACTTCCAAGGCGATGCGAAAGTGATGGTGGCCACCCGGTCGGTCGTTCGGCCTTCCGGGTGGTTACTGTGCAGTCACTTAGCCCTGCCGTCGCACGGCGCAGTGTCCGGCGCCCGGCGGGGACGACGACCGCACCTTTCGGAGGCGCCCCATGGCTTCGCCCGCCCACGACCCCGCACTCGACCGGGACGGCGTGCGGCTCACCGTCGACGACGCGATCGCCACGGTGACGCTGACCAACCCGGCCAAGCGCAACGCGCAGAGCCCCGCCCTGTGGCGGGCCCTCACCGAGGCCGGCCGGCTGCTGCCGGGCTCCGTACGGGCGGTGGTGCTGCGCGCCGAGGGCAAGTCCTTCTCGGCCGGGCTCGACCGGCAGGCGTTCACGCCCGAGGGCTTCGACGGGGAACCGTCCTTCCTCGACCTCGCACGGGGCGGCGACGCCGAACTGGACGCGACCATCGCCGAGTACCAGGAGGCGTTCACCTGGTGGCGGCGCAGCGACCTCGTCTCGGTCGCCGCCGTGCAGGGGCACGCCATCGGGGCGGGTTTCCAACTGGCCCTCGCCTGCGACCTGCGGGTCGTCGCGGACGACGTGCAGTTCGCCATGCGCGAGACCAGCCTGGGCCTGGTGCCGGACCTCACGGGCACGCACCCCCTGGTGTCCCTGGTCGGATACGCCCGCGCACTGGAGATCTGCGCGACCGGGCGCTTCGTCGCGGCCGAGGAGGCCGTCGGCACCGGCCTGGCCAACCTCGCCGTGCCCGCGGACCAGCTCGACGGCACGGTGCGCGACCTGGTGTCCGCGATCCTGGCCGCACCGCGCGACGCGGTCGTCGAGACCAAGGCGCTGCTCCAGGGCGCCCGGACACGGGACTACGAGGCCCAGCGCACCGCCGAACGGGCCGCCCAGGGACGCCGGCTGCGCGACCTGGCGGGGCTCGGGGAGTAGGGCGCTCGCCGCGGCGCGCCCCCGCCGTCGTTCCCCCGGCCCGCCGCGCCCGTGGCGCGCGTCCGCGCAACCCCGCCTAACGTGGTCACAGGACTACGACCGGAAGGGACGTACGGGCATGAGTGACATGGAGAGCCACCGGAGCGGACAGGACACGGTCGACACCCCCGGCACGGTCAAGGCCCAGTCGGTCCGGCGCGGCGGAGGCGCCCCCGGCACCCGGGGACGCACCACCATCGCCGACGGCGTCGTGGAGAAGATCACCGGAATGGCGGCACGCGACGTGTCCGGTGTCCACGCGATGGGCAGCGGTATGTCGCGCACCTTCGGCGCCGTGCGCGACCGGGTCCCCGGCGGGACCAAGTCCGGGGTGACCCGCGGGGTGAAGGCCGAGGTCGGCGAGACGCAGACCGCCCTCGACCTGGAGATCGTCGTCGAGTACGGCGTGTCGATCAGCGACGTGGCCCGGGACGTGCGGGAGAACGTGGTGGCGGCGGTGGAGCGGATGACCGGTCTGGAGGTCGTCGAGGTCAACATCGCCGTGACCGACGTGAAGCTGCCCGACGAGGAGGACGAGGAACCGGAGCCCAGGATCAAGTGACGCGGACCGTGACCCGAAGGGACGAAGCGGTGGACGAGGGGATCGCACCATGAGCATGGCCGTGATCGGCATGATCGCCGGCATGGCACTGGGCTTCGCCGGATACTTCGGCGGGTTCGGCGCCTTCCTGCTGGTGGCGGCCCTGGGGGCCGTCGGATTCGTCGTCGGCCGCCTCCTGGAGGGCGACATGGACCTCGGCGACTTCTTCCGCTCCCGCGACGACCGCCGGCGGTGACCGGCGTGAGCGACGGGGCGGGCGAGCTGCTCGAACCCCTGGCCCGGGTGGCACCGGGCGAGCGCGGTGCCACCCGGATCGCCGACCGGGTCGTCGCCAAGGTCGCCGCCCGGGCGGCGCACGAGGCCCTCGGCCCGCTCCACCGGGACGCGGCACGCCCGTACGCCACCGTCGTCGTTCACCACGACACCGCCCGCGTCAGCGTCCACCTCGAACTCGACTACCCCTGCGACATCGGCGCCCGGTGCGCCGGGGTGCGTCACCAAGTCGTCCAGCGGGTACGCGCGTTGGTGGGCATGGCGGTGCCGGAGGTCGCCGTGCGGGTGGAGCGCCTGCACCTGGCGGCGGAGTACGGCGCGAAGCAGGGGAGGACCCGATGAGCGAGCCGCAGGGCGCCGGGACCGGAGAGGGCAGCACCCAGCGCCTGCCCGTGGTGGAACGCGGCACCGGACCGGACACGGCACCGGCGCCGGACGAGCAGGGGCCCGGCGCCCCGGACGCGCCCGCCGTCGGCCGGGCCGGCCGCTTCTGGTCCGCGCGCCGCGTCCCCGCCGGAATCGTCGCTCTCCTGCTCCTGCTCCTCGCCGGGGCCTTCCTCTACGACGTCGTCGCCGTGCGCGCCGGGCGGGCCGCCCTCGGCTGGCGCCAGGACCTGGCCCGGCAGCTCGCCGAACGGCCCGTCGACGACACATGGGTCCAGGTCGGTGCGGGAGTCGCCGCGGCCCTCGGGCTCTGGCTGCTCGTGCTGGCCCTCACCCCGGGGCTGCGCCGGCTGCTGCCGATGCGCCGCACCCACCCCGGCGTGCGCGCCGGGCTGCACCGGAACGCCGCCGCCACGGTGCTGCGCGACCGGGCCATGGAGGTCTCCGGGGTGCAGTCGGCACGCGTGCGGATGCGCCGCCGCAGGGCCCGGGTACGGGCGCAGTCGCACTTCAGGGAACTGGACGACGTACGGGCCGACCTGGACGGCGTGCTCGACGACGCGGTGCGCGGCCTCGGCCTGGCCCGGCCGCCCGCCGTGTCGCTGCGGGTGAAGCGCCCCGGACGGAAGGGGTGAACGCGGTGCTCACAACGGTGAACCGGGTGCTGACCGCGCTGGTGGGTCTGGTCCTGCTGGCGCTCGGCGGCGTGGTGCTGGCCGTGGGATTCGACGCGCCGATGCCCTCCTGGTGGCTCCACCGGGGGCCGCACGACGTGCTGCTCAGCGACGCCGAACGGACCCGGTGGCAGGACGCGGGCTGGTGGTGGCCGGTCGTCATCGCCGCGCTCGCCGTCCTGCTGCTGCTCGCCCTGTGGTGGCTGGTCGCGGTGGTACGCCGCCGCAGGCTCACCGAGGTCCTCGTCGACACCGGGGACGGCGAGGGCGCCACGCTGCGCGGCAGGGCGCTGGAGGACGTCCTCGCCGGTGAGGCGGAGCGTGTGGACGGGGTCGAGGGCGCCGGGGTGCGGCTCACGGGCCGCCGCGACGCCCCGGCGGCCCGCGTCCGGCTGCTGCTGGCCCCCCACGTGGACCCCGGCACCGCCCTGCACGACCTCACCGCCCGGGCCCTCACCCACGCCCGCACCTCGGCCAACCTGCCGTCCCTCCCGGCGGAGGTCCACCTGCGGGGCGTCAAGCACGGGGCCGAACGCGTGAGCTGAAGCCGACGGGGGCGTCCCCCCCGTCCGGCCTAGAAGCCGTGCCGTACGCCGCCGTCCACCGGCAGCATGACGCCCGTGACGTACGACGCCGCGGGGGAGAGCAGGAACGCGGCCGCGCGGCCGAACTCGTCCGGGGCGCCGTAGCGGCGCAGGGGGATGCGGGACTCGGCGGCCGCCCTGGTCGCCTCCGGGTCGGCCGACAGGCCGTCCAGCTCGCGCACCCGGTCGGTGTCGATGCGCCCCGGCAGCAGGCCGACGACGCGGATGCCGCGCGGGCCCAGCTCGTCGGCGAGGGACTTGGCGAAGCCCGCGAGCCCCGGGCGCAGGCCGTTGGAGATCGTCAGACCCGGGATCGGCTCGTGCACCGAGCCCGACAGCACGAACCCGATCACCCCGCCGTCCTCCAGCTCGGCCGCGGCCGACCGCGCCAGCCGTACCGCGCCGAGGAACACCGATTCGAACGCCGCCTGCCACTGCTCGTCCGTGTTGTCGGCGACGAACCCGGGCGGCGGCCCGCCCACGCTGATCAGGACGCCGTCGAAACGGCCGAAGTGCTCACGCGCGGTCGCGATCAGCCGCCCGGCGGCCCGCGGGTCGGCGTTGTCGGCGGCCACGCCGACCGCCCCCGCTCCCAGCGCCGAGGCCGCCTCTGCGGCGCTCTTCTCGTCCCGTCCGGTGACGACCACCTTCGCCCCGTCGGCGACCAGCTCGCGCGCGGCGGCGTTGCCCAGGCCCCGGGTGGCTCCCGTGACGACGTACACCCGGTCCTTCAGTCCAAGATCCATGACCCTATCCTGCCCCCTCGTCCCCCGACGGGGCGAGGGCCGAGTCCACCGGGCCGACGTGACCGGACCTCCGGGCCGCCCGTGTCACCTACACCGCGGCGGGTTCCGGCCGCGCCGGCTCCGTGTCCTCGCCGGCCTCGCGCTCGCGCTTCTCGCGGCGGACCAGGAACCACCAGCCGACCGGTACGGCCGCGGCGAACAGCCACCACTGGATCGCGTACGCGAAGTTCAGCGCGGCGTTCTCGTTGCCGGGCCTGCCGATCGGCTCCGGGCTGTCGTCCTTCGGCTCCGGCGTCTTCAGGACGACGTACCCGCCGAGCACCCGGGCGCCCAGACGCTCGGCCTGCTGCTCGCTGTTGATGAGCATGACCTGCCGGTCCGGCAGGCCCTCGAGGTCCTTGATGCCGCTCGCCTCGGTCGTCTCGTCGGGCATCAGCCGCCCGGTGACGGTGATCTCGCCCCGGGGCGGCGCGGGGATCTCGGGGAACTCCGTCTGGCTCGGGCCGTCCGCGGGGATCCAGCCCCGGTTGACCAGCATGACCTTGCCGTCGTCCAGCACGAACGGGGTCAGCACGTGGTAGCCGATGTTGTCGTCGGAGTCGGTGCGGCGGCGGACGACGACCTCGCGGTCCGTGTCGAAGCGGCCCTTCGCGGTGACGGTCCGGTACCGCTCACGCGTGGTGATCTTCTTGCCGGGTGCGGTCAGCGACTCCACGGGCGCCGGCGCCGCCTCGAGGGCGCGCGCGACCAGGTCGTTCCGGGCGGTGCGCTCCTCGTAGCGGTGCATCTGCCAGAAGCCCAGCTCGATCATCGTGGGGATGAGCAGCACGGCGATCAGCGTGAGGATCACCCACTGGCGGGACAACAGGAAGCGGTACACGCATCGACGGTACCTTGGCCGTGACCGGCCCTCGCGGGGAGGTCCCCGGGAGGGCCGCGCTCAGACCTTGTCGACGATCCCCGCCCTCCCCTCGGCGCGGGCGCAGTGGGCGCCGCAGAACCAGTGGCCGTCGACCTCGACGCCCTGGCCGATGATCTGCACCCGGCAGTGCTCGCAGATGGGCGCCATCCGGTGGATCGCGCAGGAGAAGCAGTCGAAGACGTGCACCGCTCCCTGGGCGTGGATCTCGAAGGTCATTCCGTAGTGGTTGCCGCAGACTTCACATGTCGCCATGCGCCACAGGGTGGGCCGTGTCCGCGGACGGGGGCGGGCGGACGCCGGGCGAGTCGCCCGGAATCACCCGTCCGTACGGCTCCGCGGCGCCGCGCGCCTCAGGACGCGGCGTCCGCGGGCTCGACGTCCGCCAGCAGTTGCCCGAACGCCGCCTCGTCCACCACCGGCGTGCCGAACTGCCGGGCCTTGACCACCTTGGAGGTGCCCGAGTCCGGGTCGTTGGTGACCAGGAGGCTGGTCAGCCGGGACAGGCTGGTCGCCACGTGCAGGCCCGCCTCGACGGCACGGTCCTCCAGCAGGTCCCGCTCGACGGACGTGTCGCCCGAGAAGGCGACCCGCATGCCCTGCTTGAGCCTTTTGCCCTCTTCGTACCGGCCCGGGTTGGGATAGGGGCATGCGGGCCTCTTGCGGGAGGGGCGCCAACTGTTCGGCCGGTAGCTCCCGTAGCTCGCCTGCTGCCCGATCCGGGGCGCGGGACGGTCCGTCCACTCGGTCAGCGGCCGGCACTCGTGCAGGGGCAGCCGCACACCGCCCGCCGCCGCGGCCAGCAGGCTCGGCCGGAACGCCTCCGCCAGCACCCTCGCGTCGTCCAGCGCGTGGTGCGCCCGCTGCTGCACGACGCCGAAGTGCGCGGCCAGCGACTCCAGTTTGTGGTTGGGCAGCGGCAGGTCGAGCGCCTTGGACAGGGCGATGGTGCACAGCCGTTGCCGCACCGGCGCCTCGCGCTTCGCGCGCGCGTACTCGCGGGCGATCATCTGCCAGTCGAAGACCGCGTTGTGCGCGACGAGGACCCGCCCGTCCAGCCGGGCCGCGAACTCCTCGGCGACGTCCGGGAAGAGCGGCGCCTCACGCAGTACCTCGCTCGTCAGGCCGTGTATCCACACCGGTCCCGGATCGCGCTCGGGATTGACCAGGGTGTACCAGTGGTCCTCGACCTCGCCGCGGGCGTCCAGGCGGTAGACGGCCGCCGAGATGATGCGGTCGTCGCGGGCCAGGCCGGTGGTCTCCACGTCGACGACCGCGTACCCCTGCGGATACGCGGCCGGCCACGCCGTGGCGGACGGCGCTGCGGTCGTACGGTCTTCGAGCATGGTCAATGAGGATACGGGCCGGGACCGACACTCCGGTCGCGCAGGTACCCCGTGCCGTCAAGTTCCGCGCGCCGGGGGAGCGTTGCGGCACCCGGCGGGCGCACTCACCACCGGATGGGCACCGGAAGCGCCGTCAGGAGCCCCGACACCGCCACCACCACGCCCAGCGCGACGACCTCCGCGCGCGCGGGGGAGCAGGCGGACAGCGGATCGGCGGCGCGGCCCAGCCGGATCCTGGCCCACAGGGCGAGGACGGCGACGGCGGCCACCAGGAGCACCTTGGCGAGCAGGACACGCCCGTACGCGGTGTCCGTGAGCTGCTCCAGGATCGTGCCCGCCGGCATCCGGCGCAGCGAACTGCACACCCCGGTCGCCGTGAGGGCGGCCAGCAGAACGGCCGCCACGCGCGCGTAGAGCCCCAGCAGCGCGGGCGCCGCCTCCGCGCCCCGCCAACGCCGCAGCACCCGCAGCGCGTACAGCAGACCGCCCGCCCACAGCGAGGCGCACGTCAGGTGGACGAGGGTGAGACCGGAGCCGAGCAGCGGGCTGTACTCGGTCGTGGGATGCGCGCGCAGCGCGTCCGCGACGATCACGGCGGCCAACGGCCAGACCTGGAGCCCGGGCCGGCGCGAGGTCGCGCACAGCCAGGCCGCGAGGAAGCCGTTGACCTCCAGGAGCGCGAGCTTGCCGTCGCGGGAGGCGTACAGGCCGCCGACGTCGATGTCGGCGGCGGAGACCGGCACCAGGTTCCCCGTGGCCACCACCGAGGCCAGCCCCAGCGCGGCGGCGAAACCGGCGGCGGCCGCGTACGGGGACCAACTGCGGGGCCGGTCCGGGGGAGCGCCGGGCAGCGAGCGGGCCAGGCGGTTCACGAAGAGTTCGCCGAGCGGAACGCTCAGCGCGGCGAAGAGCACCGTGCGCAGCAGGGCGATGCCGCCGGTGCCGGGCGCCTCGGCCTCCCCGGTGCCGTGCAGCGCGGGGGAGGGACCGAGCACGGGTATCAGCGCGCCGAGCGCCACGAGCACGAGTACGGCCACGGTCCGTCCGGTTCCGGAGGGCCGCGAGTGGCGTCCGGTGCCGGCGGTACGGGACGGCGGTCGTATCGGGGTCACCCCAGGATCTTCACCAAGTCCTCAGATCCGGGCAAGTCCGGGCAGCGCCCTCACGCGTCCCGGGCCGTGCCGGCGGCGGAGGCGTCCTGCGGGCGGGAAGCGGCCGACCACCACAGCCGCACCTCCTCGCGCACGTCCGTGGGCCGCGGCTCCCACCCCTGGGCGAGCGCGACTTCGGCGACGTACCGTCCGCCCACGCCGCGGTAGTCGCGCCGGGGTGTCTCGCACTCCACGGGCGGCCGCTTCAGCCAGAAGGCGCCCAACAGCGGGATGAACAGCAGGCTCGCGACGAACTTGAGCGCGGGCGACCAACGGGGGCGCACCGGTTCGGGTGTCCAGGTGGCGGGGTCCTCGTAGGTGCCCATGACACCGGTACTGCCGTACGGCGGGGGCGGCGGACCCGGTCGGAAACCGGACCGCCGCCCCCGCACCCGGCGCGCGCGGGTCACGCGCGCGCAGCGACTACCGGGTCACCGCGTCCAGGGCGTCGGCCATGCCCCAGCCGTAGAAGCCGTTGCGGTTCTTCGGGCCCTCGCACACGGCGTCGGCCTTGCCGTCGCCGTCGATGTCGTACGGCTTGGTGCACGCCGTGGCGTCGGCCTGGGCGTACAGCAGGGCCTTGACCATCGCCGGGGAGGCGTGCGGGTGCGTCGACTTGATGAGCGCGGCGACACCCGCGACGTGCGGGGAGGCCATCGACGTACCGGCCATGTAGCCCCACTTGCCGCCGGGCAGCGTGCCCAGGATCAGGCCGCTGGTGGCGGGCGGCTCGGGCGTCTGGTAGGCCGTCGAGTCGCCGCCGGGCGCGGCGATGTCGATGACGCCCCGGCCGTAGTTGGAGAAGGACGACTTGAGGCCCTTCGCGCCGGTCGCCGCGACCGTCACGACCCCCGGGAGCTGGGTCGGGATGTCCAGGCACTTCGACGGGTCGACGGTCCGGTCACCGGGGGTGGTGTCGTTCGGCGAGGACGGGTCGGTGATCTCGTCGGAGGCGAGGTCGTAGTTCTCGTTGCCGGCCGCGGCGACGTTGACCGCGCCCTTCTTCTCCGCGTACCGCGTGGCCCGCGAGACGGCCTCGACGAGCGCCTTCTGGTCCGGGTCGTCCTTGCAGTTGAAGTACCACGGGTCGGTGTAGTAGCTGTTGTTGGTCACGTCGACGTCGTGCTCGGCCGCCCACATGAAGCCGCAGACCACGGCCTCGGCGTAGAAGAAGCCGTCGGGGTTGCCGACCTTGATGCCGGACACCTTCACCCCGGGTGCGACGCCGGTCATGCCGATGCCGTTCTTGGCGGCGGCTATCTCGCCGGCCACGTGGGTGCCGTGCGGGCTCTCGGCCGCGCTCGGCCGCCAGGCGCCCTCGGTGGTGTCCGGCTTGCCCGCGACGCAGTTCACCGACGCCTTGCGGTCGAAGTTCGGGGCGATGTCCGGGTGCGTGTCGTCGACGCCGGTGTCGAGGACGGCGACGGTCACCCTGCTGCTGCCCAGCGACTTCTCGTGCGCCTTGTCCGCCTTGATGGCGGGCAGGTCCCACTGCAGCGACTCCAGCGGGTCCTGGTCCCCGGCCTTGGCGGAGGAGGCCTGGGCGGCGGCCAGTTCCGCGCCGCTGAGCACCTGCGGCGCGCCCATGTCCGTCGTGGCGGCCGAGGGCAGCGGCGCGGTGCGGGTGGCACCGGCCGACTGCACGCCGGGCGCCTTGCGGACGCTCTTGGCGAAGTCGGGGTTGGCGGAGTGGACGACGACCACGCCGATCCGGTCGTACGACGTGACGATCGTGCCGCCCGCCTTGGCTATCGCGCGTCGCACGGCGGCCGAAGGGCCGTGCCCGGGGGAGACGTTGACGACGTAGCTCATCGAGGCCCCGTCGGTCGCGGCCGAAGGGGCGGCCTGCGCGACGGGAACCGCGGCGGCCGGCGTGCCCGGCAGGAACGCCAGCGACGCGGCCACGGCCAGGCCGGCCGGGATCGCGAGGGCGCGACGGTGACGCGGGTGTGGTGCGGTCATGCGTGGTGTCTCCAGTCCGTCGGGAAAGCTCGGGAAACTCGTGATGCCGGTGCGTGGCAGGCAGGCAGAGGTGCCCGCGGGTCACGCAGGGGTGCCCGCGAGGTATCGCTCACCGTGCTGTCCGACCCCTGCCCGCCGGGTGCGACCGGCACCGCGAGGGCGAGCCCGGGTCTGGAGCGCGGAGCACTCGGGGAACGCAGATGATCCATGGGGTCTCCACATCATCGGCAAAACGGCACCTGCCCGGACACGGGTGACGGGTCGGGCAGGTACATGACGTAGTGGTGCAGGGTGAAGTTATCCCCGAAGTCGCTGGCCAGCAATGACTTGCCGGGAGTTGCTTCGGAAAGTGCCACGGGCGTTGAACCGGTCCCCGCGGGGCGCCGTGTCGTTGGACAGGGAGCCCGAGCACCATCAGCCCCCTGTGAGAACACCGAGGTCCAAGCCGTCATGTCCGTCGTACGAGGAGACTCCGTGGCCACCGACGCACCGCCCCCCTCGAAAGAGGAACACCGACTCCCCTCCGCCGAGGAGTTCTCCGAAGTGCAGCAGAGCGCCGAGTTCGCCGAACTGCGCCGCTCCTTCCGCTCCTTCGCCTTCCCGCTGACCGTCGCCTTCGTCGCCTGGTACCTGCTCTACGTGCTGCTGTCGAACTACGCCGGCGGCTTCATGGGCACCAAGCTCTTCGGCAACATCAACGTCGCGTTCGTCTTCGGCATCGCCCAGTTCGTCACCACGTTCCTCATCGCCTGGTGGTACTCGCGGCACGCCGCCGCGAAGCTCGACCCCAAGGCCGAGGCCATCAAGTCCCGGATGGAGGGCGGCGCATGAGCCCCGCACAGTCCGTACTCGCCGCCCAACTCGCCGCCAACGAGGCGAGCGAACACCGGCCGCTGATCATCACGCTCTTCTCGGTCTTCGTCGTCGCCACGCTGTTCATCACCGTGTGGGCGGGCCGCCAGACCAAGGACGCCGCCGACTTCTACGCGGGCGGCCGCCAGTTCAGCGCCTTCCAGAACGGCCTCGCCGTCTCCGGCGACTACATGTCGGCCGCGTCCTTCCTCGGCATCGCGGGCGCCATCGCCCTCTTCGGCTACGACGGCTTCCTGTACTCCATCGGCTTCCTGGTGGCCTGGCTGGTCGCCCTGCTGCTGGTCGCCGAGCCGCTCAGGAACTCCGGCCGCTACACGATGGGCGACGTCCTTGCGTACCGCATGCGCCAGCGGCCCGTGCGCACCGCCGCCGGCACCTCGACGATCGTCGTGTCGATCTTCTACCTGCTGGCCCAGATGGCGGGCGCGGGCGTCCTCGTCTCGCTGCTGCTCGGGATCACCTCCGACGCGGGCAAGGTGCTCATCGTCGCCCTCGTCGGCGTCCTGATGATCGTGTACGTCACCATCGGCGGCATGAAGGGCACCACCTGGGTCCAGATGGTCAAGGCCGTGCTGCTGATCGGCGGCACCATCCTGATCACCTTCCTGGTGCTGCTGAAGTTCGACTTCAACATCTCCGACCTGCTGGGCAAGGCCGCCGAGAACAGCGGCGCCGGCTCCGCCTTCCTGGAGCCCGGCCTCCAGTACGGCGCGAGCGGCACCACCAAGCTCGACTTCATCTCCCTGGGCATCGCCCTGGTGCTCGGCACCGCCGGCCTGCCGCACATCCTGATCCGCTTCTACACGGTGCCCAACGCCAAGGCCGCCCGTAAGTCCGTGAACTGGGCGATCGGCATCATCGGCGCCTTCTACCTGATGACCATCGCCCTCGGCTTCGGCGCCGCGGCGCTCATCGGCAAGGACGAGATCGTCGCGTCCAACCCGTCCGGCAACACGGCGGCGCCCCTGCTGGCGCTGCACGTGGGCGGCGTCGACTCGGCCTGGGGCGCCATCCTGCTCGCCACGATCTCGGCGGTGGCCTTCGCGACCATCCTCGCCGTGGTCGCGGGCCTCACCCTCGCCTCGTCCTCGTCCTTCGCCCACGACATCTACGCCAACGTCATCCGCAAGGGCCGGGCCACCGAGAAGGAGGAGATGCGGGCGGCCCGCTGGGCGACCGTCTTCATCGGCATCGTCTCCATCGCGCTCGGCGCCCTCGCCCGCGACCTGAACGTGGCCGGCCTGGTCGCGCTCGCGTTCGCGGTCGCGGCCTCCGCCAACCTGCCGACGATCCTCTACAGCCTCTTCTGGAAGCGTTTCACCACCCAGGGCGCCCTGTGGTCGATCTACGGCGGCCTGATCGTCGCCGTCGGCCTGGTGCTGTTCTCGCCCGTGGTGTCCGGCGACCCGACGGCGATGTTCCCGGACGTCGACTTCTCCTGGTTCCCGCTGAAGAACCCGGGCCTCATCTCCATCCCGTTCGGCTTCCTGATGGGCTGGCTCGGCACGGTCCTGTCGAAGGAGGAGCCCGACAAGGCGAAGTACGCGGAACTGGAGGTCCGGTCCCTGACCGGCACCGGCGCGCACTGACGCCACCGCCCGACCGGCGCGGACGCGGCCGCTCGTAGATCCCTACGACGCGGCCGCGTCCCGCGTCGTGGGTTCGGGCGGCTGTCGATGTCGGACCCGTCACGTAGGCTCGACGGTGTCGGAGGAGAGAAGTGCTCCGCCGATCCGCGTCGAGGGAGGGGGCCCACGTGCTCATCGACACCTACGGCCGAGTGGCCACCGACCTGAGGGTCTCGCTCACCGACCGCTGCAACCTGCGCTGCACCTACTGCATGCCCGAAGAGGGCCTCCAGTGGCTCGCCAAGCCCGACCTGCTCACGGACGACGAGATCGTCCGCCTCATCGACGTAGCGGTCACCTCCCTCGGCATCGAGGAGGTCCGCTTCACCGGCGGGGAGCCGCTGCTGCGCCCCGGCCTCGTCGGCATCGTCGAGCGCGTCGCCGCCCTGGCCCCGCGCCCCCAGATGTCCCTGACCACCAACGGCATCGGCCTCAAGCGCACGGCGGCGGCCCTGAAGGCGGCGGGCCTGGACCGGGTCAACGTCTCCCTGGACACCCTGCGCCCGGAGGTCTTCAAGACCCTCACCCGGCGCAACCGCCACAAGGACGTCCTGGAGGGCCTGGAAGCCGCCCGCGAGGCCGGACTGACCCCGGTCAAGGTCAACAGCGTGCTGATGCCGGGGCTCAACGACGACGAGGCCCCCGACCTGCTCGCCTGGGCCCTCGACCACGCGTACGAACTGCGTTTCATCGAGCAGATGCCCCTGGACGCCCAGCACGGCTGGAAGCGCGAGGGCATGATCACCGCCGGTGACATCCTGGCCTCCCTGCGCACCCGCTTCGAACTGACCGCGGAGGGCGCCGGCGAACGCGGCTCGGCCCCCGCCGAACGCTGGCTGGTGGACGGCGGCCCGCACCGCGTCGGGGTCATCGCCTCCGTCACCCGCCCGTTCTGCTCGGCCTGCGACCGCACCCGCCTGACCGCCGACGGCCAGGTGCGCACCTGTCTGTTCGCCACCGAGGAGACCGACCTGCGCGCGGCCCTGCGCTCCGGCGCGCCCGACGAGGAGATCGCCCGCATCTGGCGCCTGGCCATGTGGGGCAAGAAGGCGGGCGCGGGCCTGGACGACCCGGCGTTCGTGCAGCCGGACCGTCCGATGTCCGCGATCGGCGGTTAGGAGCCGTCCGGCCTGCCGGAATCCTCCGGGGCCTCCCACTCGGCGAGGGGGACCACGTCCTTCAGGAAGCCCCGCACCCCCAGGAACTGGGACAGGGACTCCCGGTGCTCGTCGCACGCGATCCAGGTCTTGCGGCGCTCCGGGGTGTGGAGCTTCGGGTTGTTCCAGGCCAGCACCCACACGGCGGCTGCGCGGCAGCCCTTGGCGGAGCAGATCGGGGTGGTGTCGTCACTCACGGTTTCTTCTCACAGGTCCCCACACATGGCGACGCCGAGCAGCCACGGGGGGAGCTGCCCGGCGTCGGTCCGTCGCTCCGACGGGGGATGCGGAGCGCGTACGAAGTATGTCACGGCCCACCCCCGGCGGAGCCCGGAACAACACGAATTCATCTGAGCAGTTCTTCGGTCTGGCGCGGAATCGACGCCGCCGCGCGGGGGCCGGCGCTCAGGACCGGCCGGGCGCATCACGTGCCGCGCCGGGCCCCGGGTCTGCCGCGGCGCCCTCCGGAACGGATTCCGCCGCACCCCTGCCGGCCCGCGGCGGGGTGATCATCGGCGGGGTCTGCGGCGTCACGAACGTCGACGGCAAGGATGGCGCGTTCTCGCGCCCGGCGTTGGCGATCACGACCGCGATGTACGGCAGCACCGCCCCGAGGACCAGGGCCGCGATCGCGACGGGCCGTTCCACGTTCCACAGGCAGACCGCGAGGATCACCGACGCCGTACGGATCGCCATCGAGATGACGTACCGGCGCTGCCGGCCGCGCACGTCCTCCTGGAGGCCCGTGCGGGCCCCGGTGATCCGGAACACCTCGGCACTGCCACCGGTACTCAGCTTCCGCATCTGGTTCCACCATCCGCCCGCATCGGACTCCCCGCCCCGCTCTCGTCCGCGGCCGCTCGGGGACGCCGGTCCCGGACAACTCCCCACGTTACGCCGCGCCCGCGCCGCCCACGAGACCGGGGCACCCCGGTTCGACCGCATCCTGTGCGCCGTACGGCGCAGGCGCCGGTGCCCCGTTCGGCCGTATGCGGCATGCGCCGAACGCGGTACGGCCGAACACTGGTGGCAATGCTCGCGTGGAGCCGGACGAGGAGGCAGCCATGGGCTGGTTGTGGGCGATCATCGTGGGATTCGTGCTCGGACTGATCGCCAAGGCGATCATCCCCGGAAAGCAGCACATGCCGCTGTGGCTCACCACCATCTGCGGCATGATCGGCGCGATCATCGGCAACGCCGTCGCCCGCGCGGCCGGCGTCGCGGCGACACCCGGCATCGACTGGTGGCGGCACCTGTTCCAGCTGGTCGCGGCGATCATCGTGGTCGGCCTCGGCGACGCGGCCTACACGTCGATGCGCGGCAGGAGGCGACGGGAACGGGCCTGACCGTACCCGTACCGGTACGGCGAAGGGGCGGCCCCGGCAGTCGCACGACTGCCGGGGTCGCCCCTTCTCGCGTACGCCCGCTCAGGCGCCGGTGACCTCCACCGCGGCCAGGTTCTTCTTGCCGCGGCGCAGCACCAGCCAGCGCCCGTGCAGCAGGTCCTCCTCGGCGGGGACGGCGTCCTCGGCGGTGACCTTGGCGTTGTTCACGTACGCGCCGCCCTCCTTCACCGTGCGGCGCGCGGCGGACTTGCTGGCCACCAGGCCGACCTCGGCGAGCAGGTCCACGACCGGGGCCGGCTCGGCGACCCGGACGTGCGGCAGCTCGGAGAGGGCCGCGGCCAGCGTCGCCTCGTCCAGCTCCGCCAGGTCGCCCTGGCCGAAGAGGGCCTTGGACGCGGCGATCACGGCGGCCGTCTGACCGGCGCCGTGCACCAGCGTCGTCAGCTCCTCGGCCAGCGCCCGCTGCGCGGCCCGCGCCTGCGGACGCTCCTCGGTCTGCCGCTCCAGCTCCTCCAGCTCCTCGCGGGAGCGGAAGGACAGGATGCGCATGTACGTCGAGATGTCCCGGTCGTCCACGTTCAGCCAGAACTGGTAGAACGCGTACGGCGTGGTCATCTCCGGGTCGAGCCAGACGGCGCCGCCCTCGGTCTTGCCGAACTTGGTGCCGTCCGCCTTGGTCATCAGCGGCGTCGCGTAGGCGTGGACGGCGGCGTCCGGCTCGAGGCGGTGCAGCAGGTCCAGACCGGCCGTGAGGTTGCCCCACTGGTCGCTGCCGCCCTGCTGCATCGTGCAGCCGTACCTCCGGTAGAGCTGGAGGAAGTCCATCGCCTGGAGGAGCTGGTAGCTGAACTCCGTGTAGCTGATGCCCTCGGAGGACTCCAGGCGGCGGGCGACGGAGTCCTTGGTCAGCATCTTGTTGACCCGGAAGTGCTTGCCGATGTCCCGCAGGAACTCGATCGCCGACAGGCCCTCGGTCCAGTCGAGGTTGTTGACCATCACCGCGGCGTTCTCGCCCTCGAAGGACAGGAACGGCTCGATCTGGCCGCGCAGCCGCCGGACCCAGCCCGCGACGGTCTCCGGCGAGTTCAGCGTGCGCTCCGCGGTCGGGCGCGGGTCGCCGATCTGACCCGTGGCCCCGCCGACCAGCGCCAGCGGCCGGTGACCGGCCTGCTGGAGCCGGCGCACGGTGAGCACCTGGACCAGGTGTCCCACGTGCAGGGACGGCGCCGTCGGGTCGAAACCGCAATAGAACGTGACGGGACCGTCCGCGAGAGCCTTGCGCAAAGCGTCCTCGTCGGTGGACTGGGCGAACAGCCCGCGCCACTTCAGCTCGTCGACGATGTCCGTCACGGTTCTCGTGTCTCCTACGTGCTCGTACGTACTTGATGATCTTCGGGCGGCCGGGTGACGGCCGCCTACGAGGTTATACGCCCTGACTGACCGAGCTCATATTGAAATCGGGGACCCGCAGCGCCGGCATCGCGGCCCTGGTGAACCAGTCGCCCCACTCCCTGGGCAGCGTCTTCTCCGTGCGCCCCGCCTGCGAGGCCCGCCCCAGCAGATCCACCGGCGACTCGTTGAACCGGAAGTTGTTCACCTCACCGACCACCTCGCCGTGCTCGACGAGGTAGACGCCGTCCCGGGTCAGCCCGGTCAGCAGCAGCGTCGCCGGGTCGACCTCCCGGATGTACCAGAGGCAGGTCAGCAGCAGCCCGCGCTCGGTGCCCGCGACCATCTCGTCCAGGGACAGTCCGGGATCGCCGCCGTCCAGGATCAGGTTGCCGATCGCGGGCACGACCGGCAGGCCCGTCAGACCCGCGCTGTGCCGGGTGGTCGTCAGCCGGTGCAGCTCGCCCTCCCGGATCCAGTCGGTCGCCCCCACCGGGAGCCCGTTGTCGAACACCGACTGGTCGCCGCCCGAGGAGTGCGCGACCACGAACGGCGCGCTCTCCAGGCCCGGCTCGTGCGGGTCGCTGCGCAGGGTCAGCGGCAGCGCGCCGAGCCGCTCGCCGAGCCGGGTGCCGCCGGGCTTGGAGAACACCGTGCGCCCCTCGACCGCGTCCCGCCCGGAGGCCGACCAGTACTGGTAGATCAGCAGGTCCGCGACCGCGGTGGGCGGCAGCAGCGTCTCGTACCGCCCGGCGGGCAGTTCCACCCGCCGCCCGGCCCAGCCGAGCCGTACGGCCAGCTCGGCGTCGAGCGCCGCCGGGTCGACGTCCTTGAAGTCCCGCGTGGCCCGCCCCGCCCACGCCGACCGGGTCCGGTCCGGCGACTTGGCGTTCAGCTCCAGGGTCCCGTTCGGCTGGTCGTGCCGCAGCCTGAGGCCCGTCGACGTGCCGACGTACGTCGAGGTCATCTCGTGGTTCGCGAACCCGTACAGCTCCCGCCCGCCCGCCCGCGCGCGGGCGAACGCCTCCCCGAGCGCCGGCGCGAAGTCGGCGAACACCGCCGACGAGGTCTCGGCGGGCGCGTCGGTGAAGTCCGGCGCCACCGCCCCGCCCGTGACCAGCGGCTGCGCGTCCTCGGCGGGACCGGCACCCCGCGCGGCGGCCTCGGCGGCGCGCACCAGGGGCTCCAGCTCGTCCAGGGTCACCGCCGAGCGCGAGACGACCCCGGACGCCGTGCCCTGACGCCCGTCGACCGTGGCGACGACCGTCAGCGTGCGCCCGCGTGTGACGCCGTTGGTGGTGAGCGCGTTGCCCGCCCAGCGCAGGTTGGCGGTGGACTCCTCGTCGGCGATGACCACGCACCCGTCCGCCCGGGACAGCTCCAGCGCCCGCTCGACGATCTCGTGCGGCTTGCTGCTGCGGACGCTCATCGACCGGCCTCCTGCGTCGTGTTGAGGATGTTGACGCCCTTGAACAGGGCGGACGGGCAGCCGTGCGACACGGCCGCGACCTGGCCCGGCTGGGCCTTGCCGCAGTTGAAGGCACCGCCCAGGACGTAGGTCTGCGGACCGCCCACGGCGGCCATGGACCCCCAGAAGTCGGTGGTCGTCGCCTGGTACGCCACGTCCCGCAGCTGCCCGGCGAGCCGCCCGTTCTCGATCCGGAAGAACCGCTGACCGGTGAACTGGAAGTTGTAGCGCTGCATGTCGATGGACCAGGACCGGTCCCCGACGACGTAGATCCCGCGGTCGACGCCGCCGATCAGGTCCTCGGTCGACAACCCGCCGGGATCCGGCCGCAGCGACACGTTGGCCATGCGCTGGACCGGCACGTGGGCGGGGGAGTCGGCGTAGGCGCACCCGTTGGACCGCTCGAACCCGGTGAGCCTCGCGATCCGCCGGTCCAGCTGGTAGCCCACCAGCGTGCCGTCCTTCACCAGGTCCCAGGACTGGCCCTCGACCCCCTCGTCGTCGTACCCGACCGTCGCCAGCCCGTGCTCGGCGGTGCGGTCGCCGGTGACGTTCATCAGCTCGGAGCCGTAACGCAGCTTGCCGAGCTGGTCGAAGGTGGCGAAGGAGGTGCCGGCGTAGGCCGCCTCGTAGCCGAGGGCGCGGTCCAGTTCGGTGGCGTGGCCGATGGACTCGTGGATGGTCAGCCACAGGTTGGACGGGTCGACGACCAGGTCGTAGAGCCCGGCCTCGACGCTCGGCGCGCGCATCTTCTCCGCCAGCAGCTCCGGGATCTCGGCCAGCTCCGCGTCCCAGTCCCAGCCGGTCCCGGTCAGGTACTCCCAGCCGCGCCCCGCCGGCGGCGCCAGCGTGCGCATGGAGTCGAACTCACCGCTGGAGTCGTCCACGGAGACCGCGGTCAGCACCGGGTGCAGCCGCACCCGCTGCTGCGTCGTCACGGTCCCGGCGGTGTCGGCGTAGAACTTGTTCTCGTGCACGGTGAGCAGCGAGGCGTCCACGTGGTCGACCCCGTCGGCGGCCAGCAGCCGCGCGCTCCAGTCGGCCAGCAGCGCCGACTTCTCCGCGCCGGGCACGCCGAAGGGGTCGATGTCGTACGCCGAGACCCAGGTCCGGTCGGCGTGCACGGGCTCACCGGCCAGCTCGACCCGCTCGTCCGACCCGGCGGCCCTGATCACCTGCGCCGACAGCTTCGCCATCGCCACCGCCTGCGAGGCGACCCTGGCGGCGGCGTCCAGGGTGAGGTCCACACCGGACGCGAAGCCCCACGTACCGCCGTGGACCACCCGTACCGCGTACCCGAGGTCGGTGGTGTCCGAGGACCCGGCGGGCTTGGCGTCCCTGAGCCGCCAGGAGGCGCTGCGCACCCGCTCCAGGCGGAAGTCGGCGTGCTCCGCGCCGAGGGCACGCGCACGGGCGAGCGCGGCGTCGGCGAGGGCGCGTAGGGGGAGTGCCGTGAAGGCTTCGTCGATGCGGTGGGGCACCTGTGTCTCTTTCTGTCGACGTGACCGGTCGTCTGCCGCGACACCGGGGGCTGGGCCGCATCATGTCGCGTCGGCGGTCCGGCGACCACACCTTTCCCGCCGCGCCCGGCACCGGTTCTGTAGGGATCCGACAGACAGCCCCGTAAGCCACTGTGGGTGCCCGAGTCTCTGGGGGAGGCCGGGGACCGATAGGTTTTCGAGGAAGCCGCCTGCCGTCTCCGTCCGCCGTACGGGTGCCCGGGCGGGTGGAACGACCGTTAGGGAAAGGGTGATCCGTTGAGCCGCTCGGTTCTCGTCACCGGAGGAAACCGGGGCATCGGCCTCGCCATCGCCCGCGCTTTCGCCGACGCCGGCGACAAGGTCGCGATCACGTACCGCTCGGGAGAGCCGCCGGAGGGCTTCCTGGCCGTCAAGTGCGACATCACCGACAGCGAGCAGGTGGAGCAGGCCTACAAGGAGATCGAGGAGACCCACGGTCCCGTCGAGGTCCTGGTCGCCAACGCCGGCGTCACCAAGGACCAGCTCCTGATGCGCATGTCGGAGGAGGACTTCACCTCCGTCGTCGAGACCAACCTCACCGGCACCTTCCGCGTCGTCAAGCGCGCCAACCGCGCCATGCTGCGCGCCAAGAAGGGCCGCGTCGTGCTCATCTCGTCCGTGGTCGGGCTGCTCGGCTCGGCGGGGCAGGCGAACTACGCCGCCTCCAAGGCCGGTCTGGTCGGCTTCGCGCGCTCCCTCGCCCGTGAGCTGGGGTCGCGCAACATCACCTTCAACGTCGTGGCGCCCGGCTTCGTCGACACCGACATGACCAAGGTGCTCACCGACGAGCAGCGGGCCAACATCGTGTCGCAGGTGCCGCTGGGGCGGTACGCGCGGCCGGAGGAGATCGCCGCGACGGTGCGGTTCCTCGCCTCGGACGAGGCTTCGTACATCACTGGAGCCGTCATCCCCGTTGACGGCGGACTGGGAATGGGTCACTGATCACCATGAGCGGAATTCTCGAGGGCAAGCGCGTCCTGATCACCGGTGTGCTGATGGAGTCCTCCATCGCCTTCCACGCCGCGAAGCTGGCCCAGGAGCAGGGTGCCGAGATCATCCTGACCGCGTTCCCGCGGCCCACCCTGACCGAGCGCATCGCCCGGAAGCTGCCCAAGCCCACCAAGGTCATCGAGCTGGACGTCACCAACGACGAGCACCTCGCCCGGCTCGCCGACGTCGTGGGCGAGGAGCTGGGCGGCCTGGACGGCGTCGTGCACTCCATCGGCTTCGCCCCCCAGGACGCGCTCGGCGGCAACTTCCTGAACACGCCGTTCGAGTCGGTGGCGACGGCCATGCACGTCTCGGCGTACTCCCTGAAGTCGCTGACCATGGCCTGCCTGCCGCTGATGCAGAACGGCGGCTCGGTCGTCGGCCTCACCTTCGACGCCCAGTACGCCTGGCCGCAGTACGACTGGATGGGCCCGGCCAAGGCCGCGCTGGAGGCCACCAGCCGCTACATGGCCCGTGAGCTGGGCAAGCAGAACATCCGCTGCAACCTGGTCTCGGCGGGCCCGATCGGCTCCATGGCCGCCAAGTCCATCCCGGGCTTCTCGGAGCTCGCCTCCGTGTGGGACAGCCGTTCCCCGCTGGAGTGGGATCTGAAGGACCCGGAGCCGGCCGGCCGCGGCATCGTCGCGCTGCTGAGCGACTGGTTCCCGAAGACCACGGGCGAGATCGTCCACGTCGACGGCGGTCTGCACGCCATCGGCGCCTGACCGGACACCTCGCCACCGGACACCTCGCCGAGGGCCCGCGTCCCCCTGCGGGACGCGGGCCCTCGCGTCGTCGCGGTGCCGCGGAGGCGTCCGGCGACGCCTCGGGCCGGGCGCGGGTCAGCCGTCCGAGGGCGGATTGAGCAGCCCCGGACGGCACACGAAGGGATAGGCCGCGGCCTCCTCCGCCGCCGTCGCCGCGTCGCCCGCGCGGATCGCGTCCACCAGCCGGCCGTGGTCCATGTGCGTCGCCGGGGACATGCCCTCGCCCACGTCGCCCCGCAGCCAGTCCCGCAGCACCTCGCTCAGGTCCGCGTACATCGCGGTCAGCACGTCGTTGTGCGAGGCGGCCACGACCGCCAGGTGGAAGGTGGCGTCCGCCGCCACGAACGCCTCCGCCTCACCCGACTCCCAGGCCTCCTCCCGGCGCAGCAGCAGGGCGTCGATCTGCTTGAGGTCCTTCTCCGTGCGCCGCTCGGCGGCCAGGCGCGCGGCGGCCGACTCCAGCGTGGAACGCAGCTCCGCGATGTGCCGGGGCTCGGCGCCGGCGAAGCGGCGCTGCATGACGCCGGCCAGCTCGCTGGTCGCCACGACATACGTGCCCGAGCCCTGGCGGATGTCCAGCAGCCCGTTGTGCGCGAGCGCGCGGACCGCCTCACGGACCGTGTTCCGGGCGACGCCGAGCTGCTCGACCAGTTCGGGCTCCGTGGGGATGCGGGAGCCGACCGGCCACTCGCCCGAGGCGATCTGCTGCCGCAGCGCCGAGATGACCTGCTCGGACAGGGCCGAACGACGGGGATGGCTCAGTGGCATGGCTCACCTTCGCACACGGGTGGACGAGCGAGTGGACAACCAATCATCCCATGATTCTATGATGGGCCTCATGGCTAGTGACGAAGCGCGGACGGAGACACGTACGCAGGCGCGTGCCGAGCGGCACACGGAGAGCGGTGTGCGCGAGGTGCCCGGCGAGGCGCCCGCCACGCGCGCGTGGACGACGTGGACGACCCGGCTGCTCATCCTCGGCATCGTCCTGGCCGCGCTGAACCTGCGTCCCGCCATCACGAGCCTGGGCGCGCTCCTGGAAGAGGTCCGCGACGGGCTCGGCATGAGCGGCAGCATCGCCGGACTGCTCACCTCCGTGCCCCCGCTCTGCTTCGCCGTCTTCGGGGTCACCGCGCCCCGGCTGGCCCGCCGCTTCGGGCCCGGCGCGGTGGTCTGCGCCGGCATGGCCGCCATCGCCGTCGGCCTGCTGATACGCCCGTACGCCGGCGGCACGGGCGGCTTCCTCGCCGCCACCGCCCTGGCGCTGATGGGCATCGCGGTCAGCAACGTCCTGATGCCGGTCATCGTCAAGCGCTACTTCCCCGACCGCGTCGGTTCCATGACCGGCCTGTACTCGATGGCCCTGGCCTTCGGCACCTCCGTCGCCGCCGCGGCGACGGTGCCCGTGACGAACGCGCTGGGCGGCCACTGGCAGTCCGGTCTCGCGGTCTGGGCCGTGCTGCCGGCGCTCGCCGTCGTCCCGTGGCTGCCCTTCGTGCGGGACCGCAGGACGCCGGGCTCCACCGCCGCGCCGCGGCCGGAGAACGGACAGTCCGCCGAGAAGTCCGGGGAACAGCCGCCGCTGCGGATCACCCGCAGCCGTACGGCCTGGGCGCTCGCCGTCTTCTTCGGCCTCCAGGCCACCGCCGCCTACATCACGATGGGGTGGATGGCGCAGATCTTCCGTGACTCGGGCGTGTCCGCCGGCACCGCCGGCCTGCTGCTCGCCGTGATCATGGTGATGGGCGTGCCGCTCGCCTTCGTCATCCCGCGCGTGGCGACCCGCCTGCCCCACCAGGGCCCGATCGTGCTGGTCCTGGGCGTGTGCGGCCTCGCCGGATACGCCGGTCTGTACTTCGCCCCGGTCGGCGGCGCCTGGGCCTGGGCCCTGCTGCTGGGCGTCTCCAACTGCGCCTTCCCGCTCGCGCTGACCATGGTCGGCATGCGGGCCCGGACGGGAGCGGGCGTCGCCCAGTTGTCCGCGTTCGCGCAGAGCACCGGCTACCTGATCTCCATCCCGGGTCCGCTCCTGGTGGGCGTGCTCTACCAGCACAGTGGCGGCTGGGGACTGCCGATCGCGCTGATGAGCGCGCTGATGGTGCCGCAGATCGTGGTGGGCGTCCTGGCGGGACGCGACCGCACGGTGGAGGACGAGGCGGGCCGCTGAGCCCGGCGGGCGGACCGGCGGCCGACGCGCCGGGTCGCCGGAAGCGGTCCGGGAGGGGGATGCGAGACTTGCCGTATGCCAGTCCTCGATCCGAACCCCCAGCACGGCCAGAAGAAGATGCTGATCGTCTTCGGCGTCTTCCTCGCGATCTTCGTGATCATCGGCGTCATCGCGACGATCGCCTCTCCGTGACCCCGCTCCCGCCGCTGCCCCCGCCCGGGGGAGGGTGGGGTTAACCCCCCGTCCCCTAGGGGGCGAGGCTCAGGGTCAAGTGGGTGGACCTCCGGATGGGGCGGGCCCCGCGGATTCCGTACCGTCGAGATGTGCCCGCGACAGCGGGCCGAGGAGCACGGACCAGGCCCGAAGACCAGCGGAGGCACCCATGTCGGCCCCAACCCAGATCCGGCCCTCCCAGGCGACCCGGGGCGGCGTCGACATCCGGCTGCCCTGGTGGGCCCTGGCCCTGCCCGTGCTCGCCTTCGTCGCGCTGCTCCTGCTCATACTCAACCCCGCCGACGCCCAGGCGGCCGCCGGGCAGCCCGCGATCGCCCACCTGCTGGAGCAGGTGAAGCAGCTCGCCGCACGCTGAGCGCCGACCGCGTTCCGGCACGGGCGGCCCACGGCGGGTCCGCATGTCAACTCCCGGAGCCCCGTGGCCTGTTTCGTGCGAAGCTGGATGAATGAGCGTCGCAGAACCCCGCAGGATTGTTCTCTTCCGGCATGCGAAAGCCGACTGGCCACAGGTGAGCGACCACGAGCGGCCGCTCGCCGACCGGGGCCGCATGGAAGCCGCGGAGGCCGGGCGCCGGCTGGCGGATACCGGCGTGCCCTTCGACCAGGCCCTGTGCTCCACCTCGGTCCGGACCCGGGAGACCTGGAAGCTCGCCGTCCAGGAGTTCCCGCACCGGCCGAAGACCGTTTACGAGGAGCGGATCTACGAGGCCTCGCCCGGCGAACTGATCGCCGTGCTCAACGAAACCCCCGACGACCTGCGGAACGTGCTGGTGATCGGCCACAACCCGGGCATGGAGGCACTGACCGAGATCCTGGCCGGTTCCGCCGAGGACGGGGTCCGTGAACGGATCAACAACCGGGGCTTCCCGACCGCGGCCTTCGCCGTCCTGACCTTCACGGGGTCCTGGAAGGACGTGGAGCCCGGCCGGGCCACCCTGGCCGACTACTGGGCGCCGACCGACTGACCCGCGTCCACGGCACGGGGCCCGGGACCCTCGCGGTCCGGGCCCTCGCCGGGACTCTCGTCCAGCGTGTCCGCGGCCTCGACCTCCTCACGGGTGATGCCCAGCAGGTACAGCACCGTGTCCAGGAAGGGCACGTTCACGGCGGTGTGCGCCGCCTCGCGCACCACCGGCTTGGCGTTGAAGGCGACGCCCAGCCCGGCCGCGTTCAGCATGTCCAGGTCGTTGGCACCGTCACCGATCGCCACGGTCTGCGACAGCGGCACACCCGCTTCGGCGGCGAACCGGCGCAGCAGCCGTGCCTTGCCCGCCCGGTCCACGATCTCCCCGGTCACCCGGCCGGTCAGCCTGCCGTCGACGATCTCCAGCGTGTTGGCCTGCGCGAAGTCCAGCCCCAGCCGCTCCCGCAAGGCGTCGGTGACCTGCGTGAAGCCGCCGGAGACGACCCCCACCTGGTAGCCGAGCCGCTTGAGGGTGCGGATCAAGGTGCGGGCACCCGGCGTCAGCCGCACCTCGGCGCGCACCTTCTCCACCACCGAGGCGTCGAGGCCCGCCAGCAGGGCCACCCGGGCGTGCAGCGACTGCTCGAAGTCCAGCTCCCCGCGCATCGCGGCCGCCGTCACCTCGGCGACCTTGTCCTCGCAGCCGGCGTGCGCGGCGAACAGCTCGATGACCTCGTCCTGGATCAGCGTGGAGTCCACGTCCATCACGACCAGGCGCTGCGCCCGCCGGTGCAGTCCCGCCGCGACGACCGCGATGTCCACGCCGAGCGCCGCGGCCTCGGTGGCCAGCGCGGTGCGCAGCGGCTCGGTCTCCACCCCGGACACGGCGAACTCGACCGCCGTCACGGGGTACTTGGCCAGCCGGAAGATACGGTCGATGTTGCTGCCCGAGTCGGTGATCCGGGCCGCTATGGCGGCGGTCGCCTCCGCGGTCAGCGGGTGCCCCAGCACCGTCACCAGGGAGCGGCCGAGGCCGCGCGGCCGGTTGTCGCCGATGCCGGAGATGATCTCCGCCTGGAGTTTCAGCGACTCCGCCCAGCTGTGGACGGTCGCCCGGAGGTCGCCCTCCAGGCCACGGGGCGGCTCGGTCACGAGCGCGCACAGGACGATCCGGCCCCGGGTGACGACCTGCTCGATGTCGACGACGTCGACGGAGTAGGCGGCGAGGGTGTCGAACAGGCCGGCCGTGATGCCCGGCCGGTCCTTGCCGAAGATCTTGACGAGAAGCGTGGGAACGTCAGAGGTCTGCGTAGCGCTCATGGTGCTCCCACCGTATCCGGCGCCCGGCACCCCCCGCCTGCGAGGTCCGCCTGGCGGACAGCCCGCGCGGGGAGGGGGCACCGGGCGGCGCGCACGTCCCCCTCGCGCGGAATGCCACCCTCCGGGCAGGTTTCGGCCCTGCCGGGGGAGCGTCCCGGGGACGCCCGCGCAGTTCTTCACAAGGCCCGACTTTCGGTCAGGGGGGCGAGCCTGAAATAGTTCCCCCCGATGTTCGACATCCCTAGACTCCCCGCGACGGGAGCACATCGGGGGACAACTCAGTGGGGCATGGAGTGCCGGAACTCGTACTGGAATCCAATGGACGGACCTGGACGCTCGATCCGTCCCGGTCATACGCGCTAGGACGCGATCCGCAGGGGGAGCTTGTTTTCGACGATGCCAGGGTCTCCTGGCGGCATGCCACGATCAGTTTCAACGGCCGCAGTTGGGTCGTCGAGGACCACGGCAGCACCAACGGCACGTTCGTGCACGGACAGCGGGTCCAGCAGGTGGAGCTCGGCGCCGGCACGGTGCTGAACCTGGGCAACGCGACCGACGGACCGCGCGTGAGCCTCACCGGCGCCCAGGCCCCGGCCGGCCCGCCGCAGTCCCAGCCGCAGCAGCAGCCGTACGCCGCGCAGGGCGCGAACGCGGGCTGGGCCCAGCAGGCACCGCCGCAGCAGGTCCCGCAGCACGCCCAGCCGCCCCAGGCCCAGCAGGCCCAGCAGGCCGGCTGGCAGCAGCAGCCCCAGCAGGCCGCACCCCAGCCCCAGCAGGCCGCGCCGCACTTCCCCCGGCAGCAGGGACCCGGCGGCGCGGCGGGGGCGCCGCCGGTCCACGGGGACCGCAGCCCGACCACGTTCCACCAGTTCTCGCTCGGCCGCGTGATGCGCATCGGCCGCGCCCTGGAGAACGAACTGGTCGTCTCCGACCTGCAGGTCTCCCGCAACCACGCGGAGTTCCACTCGACGCCCGACGGGCGCATGGAGATCCGCGACCTGGGCTCGCACAACGGCACGTACGTCAACGGCCAGCCGATTCCCAAGGGCGGCACCCAGCTGCTCGGCCCGAGCGACGTCGTCGGTGTCGGCCACTCGACGTTCCGGATCGTCGGCGACCGGCTCGAGGAGTTCGTCGACACCGGTGAGGTCTCCTTCTCCGCCCGTCACCTGACCGTCACGGTCGACGGCGGCAAGCAGATCCTCAAGGACGTCTCGTTCGGCGTACCCGAGAAGTCGCTGATCGCGGTCATCGGTCCGTCGGGATCCGGCAAGTCGACCCTGCTCAAGGCGCTCACCGGCTACCGGCCCGCCGACCAGGGCGAGGTCCTCTACGACAACCGGAACCTGTACAAGCACTTCGCCGAGCTGCGCCAGCGCATCGGTCTGGTCCCGCAGGACGACATCCTGCACAAGGAGCTGACCGTCAAGCGGGCCCTGAAGTACGCGGCCAAGCTCCGCTTCCCGGCCGACACCACGGCCGCCGAGCGCGACGCCCGCATCGACGAGGTGCTGCGCGAGCTGAAGCTGGACATCCACAAGGACAAGAAGGTCACGTCCCTGTCCGGCGGCCAGCGCAAGCGCGTCTCCGTCGCCCTGGAGCTGCTGACCAAGCCCTCGCTGATCTTCCTGGACGAGCCGACCTCCGGTCTCGACCCGGGCATGGACCGCGACGTCATGCAGTTGCTGCGCGGCCTCGCCGACGACGGCCGCACCGTCCTCGTCGTCACCCACTCGGTGGCCGAGCTGGCGACCTGCGACAAACTGCTGGTGATGGCGCCGGGCGGTTCGGTGGCCTACTTCGGCCCGCCGGAGGAGGCGCTGAACTTCTTCGGCTACGACACCTGGGCCGATGTGTTCTCCGCCTTCGAGAACTACCGCGACTACGACTGGGCGGGCCGCTGGAAGGGCTCGCAGCACTACCAGATGTACGCCGCGGACCTGGACGCCGTCGCGCCGCAGTCCGTACAGGTGCCGCCGATGCAGGCGATGAAGCCGCCCAAGCCGCAGGGCTGGATGTCCCAGTTCGTCACGCTGGTGCGGCGCTACGTGTCGGTGATCGCCTCCGACAAGGGCTTCCTGGCCCTGATGGTGATCCTGCCGGCCGTGCTCGGCGCGGTGAGCCTGCTCATCGACGCGGACAAGGGTCTGCTGCCCAACCCCGCGAACCCGCAGACCGGCCGGATCATCCCCAACGGCACCGCCACCACGGTCCTGCTGATCCTCGCGGTCGGCGCGTGCTTCGCCGGCGCCGCGAACTCGGTCCGTGAGCTGATCAAGGAACGGGTGATCTACGAGCGGGAACGCGCGACCGGCCTGTCCCGGTCCGCGTACCTGATGTCCAAGGTCTTCGTGCTCGGCCTGATCACCGTGTTCCAGGGCCTGCTGGTCGGCGTGATCGGCTTCGCCACCCGCGAGATCCCGGAGGAGGGGCTGGTCCTCGGGGGGATGACGCTGCTCGAGCTGTCCCTGCCGATCATGGCGCTCGGCTTCACCTCGATGATGTTCGGCCTGATCATCTCCTCGCTGGTGAAGACCGCCGAGAAGACCATGCCGCTGCTGGTGATGTTCGCGATCATCCAGGTCGTCTTCACCGGGTGCCTCTTCGCCCTGAACGACGCCGTCGGCGTCAACCAGTTCTCGTACCTGATGCCCTCGCGCTGGGCGGTCGCGGCGGCCGGTGCCACGCTGGACTTCAACAAGATCAGCCCACCGGAGAAGGGGTCCGAGGCCGACCCGCTGTGGGAGCACACCGTGGGCGCCTGGGGCCTGGACATGGCCGCGCTGATCGTCCTCGGCGTGATCTGCGGCTTCTTCGTCGCCCGCTTCCTGCGCCGCCACGAGCCCGAGGTCATGCGCAAGTAGTCCGGCGGCCGAAGGCCCCGCACGCCCCGAAGGGCGGCACCCCGTCAGGAGGGTGCCGCCCTTCGGCGTTCGACTGTGCGTCGGCGTCGGTTCAGGCGTCGGCGTGGGCGTGAAGAGGTCCGCGCCGACCTCAGTACGCGCTGTCGACGTTGTCCATGGTGCCGTACTTGTCCGCGGCGTAGTTGCACGCGGCGACGATGTTGGCGACCGGGTCGTAGATGTTCTTCGAGGTGCCGGCCACGTGGTAGGCCTTGAACGTCGGCGGGATGACCTGGAGCAGGCCCTTCGACGGGATGCCGTTGATGGCGTTGATGTCCCAGTCGTTGATGGCCTTCGGGTTGCCGGAGGACTCCCGCATGATGTTGCGGTGGATGCCCTCGTAGGAGCCGGGGATGCCGTGCTTCTTCATGATGGCCCGGGCCTCGCGGATCCAGCCGTCGAGGTTGTTCGGGTAGGACTTCGGCGCGGCCTTCTTGACCTCGGTGCGCTGGGCGGACCGGCTGGTGGACTCCTTGGCCGCACGCTTGGCGGCGGCCTTCTCGGCGGCGGCCTTCTTCTCGGCGGTCGCCTTCTTCGCGGCCGCCTCCTGCTTGGCCTCGATCGCCGCGACCTTCTGGCTGGCGCCGGCGAGCTGGCCGGTGACGCCGGCGTGCACGTCCTGGATCTGCTGGGTGCTGTACGCCACCTTGGCCGTCGGAGCGGCCTCGCTCGTGGTCGTCTGACCGCTGGCCGGGACGGCGGTGAGGGCGACGGCGGCGGCGCCGAGCGTGCCGACACCGGCGATCGCGACCTTGTGCGTGCGGGTCAGGGAACGACTGCGACCACGGGGGAGGATGTTCTTGAGCATGGCGGGATAGACCTCTTCGAGTAGCGCGGAGGTCGCTCTCGTCCGGTGGGGACAGTTGGTGCTTCCGGCACAAACGCCGCGGGGGAGAACCCACGGCGCTGAGCGACGAGAGCAATTCTTAGCGGCCGCAAAATCCGGTGGCAAAGGTGTGACGTACGATCCGAGATAGTGGATCAGGGAACGGCAAAGCGGGGCAGATTGGACCATCTGCCCCGCTCAAAACGGACGAGTCGTTCTCCTACTCCCCTTCGTACGTGACGTGCGCCCTATGCCCGGGCTCACATCGGCCCTCCACCTTTCTCACTGCTAGTTGCTGGAGCAATGCAAAGTGTGAGTGGGTCGGCGCCGCCCCCTACGGCAGGAGGAGATGGACGTCCCCGAACTCGTGCCGCAGGTAGCGGTCCCGCACCGCCGCTTCGTACCCGCGGTCGACCGCCGCCCGCCCCGCCACCGCCTCCAGCATCAGCAGATGCGAGGCCTCGGGCTCGTGCAGCCCCGTCAGCAGACCCTCCACGACCCGCACCCCGCGCTCCGGGGTCACGACCAGATCGGTCCACCCGGCCCGCGCCCGCACGACCCCGTCGTCCCCGGCCGCCGACTCCACCGCCCGCACGGCCGTCGTCCCCACCGCCACCACCCGCCCGTCACCGGCGCGCACGGCGTTGATCAGCCGTGCCGACGCCTCCGGCACGGCGAACCGCTCCGGGTACGGCGGCTCGTGCGACTCCGCCGACGCCACCCCCGTGTGCAGCCTCACCGGCGCGAACTGCACCCCGCGGCTCACCAGCTCCGCCACCAGCCGCGCCGTGAAGGGCCGCGCCGCGCTCGGCATCTCCGCACTGCCCGTCCCGTCGTCCGACGGCAGCGCGAACACCGTCTGATAGACGGACAGCGGCTGGTCCCGCTCCGTATAGGAGTACCGAATGGGCCGCCCGTGCTCCCGCAGCAGCGCCGGCACCGCCACCCCCGACACCCGCGCCCACCACAACCGCTCCCCGCGCGCACTCAGCGGCTCCTCCAGCACCAGCCGGGCGCCACCCGGCAGCCGCACCCGCGTCCCCGCGAGGCCACCGCACCCGCGTCCCCTCACTCCCTCCGCTTCCTCCGCACGCGCGCGCGGGAGGCCCGTCACCGCACCCCGCGCGCGCGTGGTCCCTCTCCCGTCCGGCTCCCGCAGCTCCACCGCCCACCGGCCGTCGTCCCCCCGCGTGGAGAAGTGCACCACCACGCGCGCGTGCCCGGCCCGGCCGTCCACGGCGGCGGCCAGCGTGGGCGAGGTGTTCACCACCAGCAGATCACCGGCCCGCAGCAGCCCCGGCAGCTCCCCGAACGCGTGGTGCGACACCTCGGTGCCGCGCGACACCAGCAGCCGTACGCCGTCCCGGTCCAGGCCCGGCCCCCGCTGCTCCACCGGCACCCGGGCCGACAGCTCCTCCGGGACCCCGACCGCCGGCGCCCGCATCACCGCGCCTCCAGCAGCGCCGCGGCGCCGTAGCGCCCGCTCGCCGGCCGCTCGTCCAGCAGGCGCAGCAGCGCCGGCACGACACTCGCCGGCTCCGGCCGCGCACCGTCGTCGTCCGGTACGGCCGCGGCGTACAGGTCCGTGGCCATGTCCCCCGGATCGACCGCCCACACCCGCAGCCCCGGCTCCTCGGCACCCAGCACCGCCGCCAACTGGTCCAGGGCCGCCTTGGACGCCCCGTAACCGCCCCACGTCTCGTACGCCTCGGCGGCGGCGTCCGAGCTGACGGTCACCACCGTGCCCGCGGGAGCCGCCCGCAGCGCCGGCAGCGCCTCCCGGACCAGGCCGAGCGCGGCCACGACGTTCACCTCCAGGGCCCGCCGCAGCCCGTCCAGCGGCAGCTCCTCCAGCCTCACCAGCGGCTCGGCGCCCAGCGCGCTCGCATTGCTGACCAGCAGATCCACGCCGCCCAGCGCCCGGGCCTCGGTCACCAGCGCGGTGCGGTGCCAGGTGTCGGTGACGTCACCGGGCAACGCCGTCACGCGCGTCCCGTACGCCTCCAGCGCCCTCGCCGTCTCCTTCAGCACCCCGGCGTTCCGGGCGTCCAGCACCAGGTCCCACCCCCGCGCCGCCAGTGCCTCGGCGAGCGCCCGGCCCAGCCCCTTGGACGCCCCCGTGATGATCGCAACCGGCATGACACACGTCCCCTTCGTCGTCTCCGCCGTTCCGTTCGGCCGGCGTGATCCCAACGTAGGAACCGGGCCCCACCGGTCACCTCGGGCACGGGGCGGGACCGGGCAGGGCCCTTCGCCCTAGGCCCGACGGGCGGGACCCCGGACCTAGTCCCACCGCCCTAGGAGACGCCCGTCACCGGGCCGATCCCGCCCGCACCCCCCGTGGGTACCGTGAGGACATGAACCACGGCCCCCGGTCCGGCCTCACCGCGGTGAGTTCCGCGCTGCTGGCCATGAGCAGGCACCTCGAGGTGCGCGACGTCCTCAAGACGATCGTCGCCTCGGCCCGCGAGCTGCTCGACGCGCAGTACGCCGCCCTCGGCGTCCCCGACGACCACGGCGGCTTCGCCCAGTTCGTGGTCGACGGCGTCAGCGACGAGCAGTGGAAGGCCATCGGCCCGCTGCCCCGCCAGCACGGCATCCTCGCCGCCATGCTCCAGGAGGCCACCCCCGAGCGCCTCGGCGACGTCCGCAAGGACCCCCGCTTCGGGGGCTGGCCCTCCGCCCACCCCGAGCTGGTCGACTTCCTGGGCCTGCCCATCCGCGACGGCGACGAGGTGCTCGGGGCCCTGTTCCTCGCCAACAAGAACTGCGCGAAGCCCGCGGGCGGCTGCGGCTTCACCCAGGACGACGAGGAACTGCTCGGCATCCTCGCCCAGCACGCCGCGATCGCCCTCACCAACGCGCGCCTGTACGAGCGCAGCCGCGAGCTGACCATCGCCGAGGAGCGCTCCCGCCTCGCCCACGAGCTGCACGACGCGGTGAGCCAGAAGCTCTTCTCGCTGCGCCTGACCGCCCAGGCCGCCACCGCCCTGGTCGACCGCGACCCCGCGCGGGCCAAGGACGAGCTGCACCAGGTCGCCACCCTCGCCGCCGAGGCCGCCGACGAGCTGCGCGCCGCCGTCGTCGAGCTGCGCCCCGCCGCCCTGGAGGAGGACGGCCTCGTCGCCACCCTGCGCACCCAGATCCAGGTCCTCGACCGCGCCCACGGCGCCCGCGTCACCTTCACCGGCCGCGGCGTCAAGGCCCTGCCCGCCGCCCAGGAGGAGGCGATGCTGCGGGTGGCCCAGGAGGCCCTGCACAACGCCCTGCGCCACTCCGGGGCGGACCACGTCGAGGTGACCCTGCACCGGCGGGGCGCCGGAGCGGTCCTGCGGATCACCGACGACGGCAGCGGCTTCGACCCGCACACGGTCCGCCGCGCCGGACGCCACCTGGGCCTGGTCTCCATGCGCGACCGGGCCGGCGGCGCCGGCGGCCGGCTGACCGTGCGTTCCACGCCCGGCGAGGGCACCACGATCGAGATGGAGGTTCCCGGTGGCTGACGCAATCAAGGTGCTGCTCGTCGACGACCACCAGGTGGTCCGCCGGGGACTGCGCACCTTCCTGGAGGTCCAGGACGACATCGAGGTGGTCGGCGAGGCCGCCGACGGAGCCGAGGGCGTCGAGCGCGCCCAGGAGCTGAAGCCGGACGTGATCCTCATGGACGTCAAGATGCCGGGCATGGACGGCGTCGACGCACTGCGCAGACTCCGCGAGCTGGACAACCACGCGCGCGTGCTCGTCGTCACCAGCTTCACCGAGCAGCGCACCGTGGTCCCGGCCCTGCGCGCGGGCGCCGCCGGATACGTCTACAAGGACGTCGACCCCGACGCGCTGGCCGGCGCCATCCGCTCCGTGCACGCCGGGCACATCCTGCTCCAGCCCGAGGTCGCGGGTGCCCTGCTGAGCCAGGAGGAGAGCGGCTCCGGGCCGGGCAGGGCGGGCTCCCTCACCGAACGGGAGCGCGAGGTGCTGGGACTGATCGCCGACGGCCGCTCCAACCGGGAGATCGCCCGGGCGCTGATCCTCTCCGAGAAGACCGTGAAGACCCACGTCTCGAACATCCTGATGAAACTCGACCTCGCGGACCGCACCCAGGCCGCCCTGTGGGCCGTGCGTCACGGCGTCGCCGGCTGACCGGGGCCGACCGACCCGATACGCGGCGACCCGGCGGAGGGTTCCCCTCCGGTCGGAGATTCATACCGTCGTGGGAATGTCCCCCATATGGCGCATCCTTCGAGGGGTCCGGCCGTTCTCCAGTGCGTGCCGCGGCGACTGCCGCGGTGACCGCAAGGAGGGCTAGCAAGTGAAGAACCTGAAGAAGGCAGCGGCCGTGACGATGGTGGCCGGCGGGCTGATCGCCGCCGGCGCGGGCATGGCCTCCGCCACCGACGGCGGCGCCCACGCCCACGGCGAGGCCATCGCCTCCCCGGGCGTCGCCTCCGGCAACCTGGTCCAGGCGCCGATCCACATCCCAGTCAACGCCGTCGGCAACAGCGTCAACGTCATCGGCCTCCTGAACCCGGCCTTCGGCAACCTCGGCGTTAACCACTGACGCAGGCCACCCCCTCACCCGTGCCGCCCCGACAGCGGGGCCGCGTACCGCCCGAGCAGCGGGCAGTCGTGCCGCTGGGGCGGCACGGGTGGGCGCTGCGGCACCTCGCGGGCGCCGAGCAGCGCCCCCACGCCCGCACGCCCCCCACACATCTACACCGGGCACCCGCCAAGGCACGGCACCGTCACCGCGTCCCCCGCTCCACCACAACGGAGTTGTACGCCGCGACCTGCGCCCGCCGAGCCACCCGCTCCACCGGCCTGAGCGCATCCCCCCGCGCGGCCATCTCGGACGCGCTCACGGCACCCCCGTGCCCGTTCCCGGACGCCAGCGACACCAGCATCCCCACCCGCTGCGCCAGCTCCAGCACCCGCACCGCCCGCGGCGGATACCCCGGCGCCAGCACCTCGCGTCCGCGTTCCGCCCGCGCCCGGTAGGCGGCGACCGCCGCCTCCGCCACCGGCCCCGACCCGGCGACGTCCAACCGCGTCAGCGTCTCCGTCGCGTCCCGCAGCGCCTCCGCCAGCTCCCGCTCCGCCTCACCGAGCGAGGGCACGTCCGCCGGCGGCGCCTCCCGCACCGGCAGGCAGTGCCACACCACCTCGACGTGCACGTCGCCCTCGGGCCCCGCCTCGTACACCTCCGGCACCAGCCCCAGCGCGGCCCCCTCGCAGATCACCGCCTCCTCGGCCTCCAGCGCCCGCGCGTTGAACTCCGGCGGCCCGCTCAGCCCCAGCGGATGCCCCGGCGCGGGCAGCGCCACCCGCAGTCCGCGCGCCCCGAGCGCGCGCAGCCGCCCCAGCGCCAGCGTGAGACCGACCGGCCCGTCCTCACCCGGCAGACCCTCCACCCGGTGCACCGCGTCCTCGCCCACGATCGCGACCGCGGCGTCGTCCGGCGAGACCATGTGGGCAATAAGGGCATTTCCCCAGGCGGCAAGGCGCCCTGCGCGTGGTTCCGAGAGCATGCCCCCACCCTAAGGACCGGACCGATGGAACGGTGAAGCCGACCGGTGGCGTAGATTTCCTGGAGGGGCCTGCGCCCACCGGCGCCGCGGCCCGAGTCACAGGTGTACGCGACAGCCGAGACCGGCCACAATGCAAGGGGAGACAACGCGCTCATGAGCGATGTTCTGGAGCTTCAGGACGTATCCGTGGTCCGCGAGGGCCGGGCTCTGGTGGACCAGGTCTCCTGGTCGGTCAAGGAGGGCGAGCGCTGGGTCATCCTCGGCCCCAACGGCGCCGGCAAGACCACCCTCCTCAACGTCGCGTCCAGCTACGTCTACCCGAGCAACGGCACCGCCACCATCCTCGGCGAGACCCTCGGCAGGCCCGGTACCGACGTCTTCGAACTGCGCCCGCGCATCGGCGTCGCCGGCATCGCCATGGCCGACAAGCTACCCAAGCGCCAGACCGTCCTGCAGACCGTCCTGACCGCCGCGTACGGCATGACCGCCGGCTGGCAGGAGGAGTACGAGGACATCGACGAGCAGCGCGCCCGCGCCTTCCTCGACCGCCTCGGCATGACCGAGTACCTGGACCGCAGGTTCGGCACCCTCTCCGAGGGCGAGCGCAAGCGCACCCTGATCGCCCGCGCCCTGATGACCGACCCCGAACTGCTCCTTCTCGACGAGCCGGCCGCGGGCCTCGACCTCGGCGGCCGCGAGGACCTCGTCCGCCGACTCGGACGGCTCGCCCGCGACCCCATCGCACCCTCCATGATCATGGTGACCCACCACGTCGAGGAGATCGCCCCCGGCTTCACCCACGTCCTGATGATCCGTCAGGGCAAGGTCCTGGCCGCCGGCCCGCTGGAGCTCGAACTCACCTCCCGCAACCTGTCCCTCTGCTTCGGACTCCCGCTCATCGTCGAGCAGGCCGGGGACCGTTGGACCGCGAAGGGGCTCCCGCTGTCCTGACCCGCTCACCGTGCGCCCTGTCCCTCACGTCCCCAACGGACCTACCATGACGGCGTGAACGACATCGATGCATGGGTGTGGTGGCTCGTCGCCGCGGCAGCGCTCGGAATCCCGCTCGTCGTGACCGCGATGCCGGAGTTCGGGATGTTCGCCGTCGGCGCGGTCGCCGCCGCCGTCGCCTCCGGGCTGGGCGCGGGCGTGGTCGTCCAGGTCCTCGTCTTCGTCATCGTCTCGGTCGCGCTCATCGCCGTCGTACGACCCGTCGCCGCCCGGCACCGCGCCCGACAACCCGGACTGGCCTCGGGCATCGACGCGCTGAAGGGCAGACAGGCCGTCGTCACGGAACGGGTCGACGGCTCCGGCGGCCGGATCAAACTCGCCGGGGAGATCTGGTCGGCCCGCGCCCTGGACACCGGACGCTCCTTCGAACCCGGTGAGGAAGTGGACGTGGTGGAGATCGACGGGGCCACGGCCGTCGTCGTGTGACCCGTCGCGCCTCAAGTGGCCCGAACGGCCCCCGAGTCGCGCCACGGTCTGTCAGACTCGACCAGCAAGATCCTCAACAGCCGTAAGATCAGCAGTAGTCAGAGCCAGACAGCTCAACGGGATCTGCCGGAGCGCCGAGGCGGAGAAGGGGACGGACACCCACGATGGAACCGGTCATCATCGTCCTGATCATCCTGGTGGTGTTGGTCTTCATCGCCCTGATCAAGACCATCCAGGTCATTCCACAGGCCAGCGCCGCCATCGTCGAGCGCTTCGGCCGCTACACGCGGACCCTCAACGCGGGCCTCAACATCGTGGTCCCGTTCATCGACACCATCCGCAACCGCATCGACCTGCGCGAACAGGTCGTCCCCTTCCCGCCGCAGCCGGTCATCACCCAGGACAACCTGGTCGTCAACATCGACACCGTCATCTACTACCAGGTGACCGACGCCCGCGCCGCGACCTACGAGGTCGCCAGCTACATCCAGGCGATCGAGCAGCTCACGGTCACCACCCTGCGCAACATCATCGGCGGCATGGACCTGGAGCGGACCCTCACCTCCCGTGAGGAGATCAACGCGGCCCTGCGGGGAGTCCTCGACGAGGCCACCGGCAAGTGGGGCATCCGCGTCAACCGCGTCGAGCTCAAGGCCATCGAACCGCCCACCTCCATCCAGGACTCGATGGAGAAGCAGATGCGCGCCGACCGCGACAAGCGCGCCGCGATCCTCCAGGCCGAAGGTGTCCGGCAGTCCGAAATCCTGCGCGCCGAGGGCGAGAAGCAGTCCCAGATCCTGCGCGCCGAAGGTGAGGCCAAGGCCGCCGCCCTGCGCGCCGAGGGCGAGGCCCAGGCCGTCCGCACCGTCTTCGAGGCCATCCACGCCGGCGACCCGGACCAGAAGCTGCTCTCCTACCAGTACCTCCAGATGCTCCCGAAGATCGCCGAGGGCGACGCCAACAAGCTCTGGATCGTCCCCAGCGAAATCGGCGACGCCCTCAAGGGCCTCTCGGGCGCCATGGGCAACATCGGCGGCCTGGGCGGCGCCGGCGTCCCGCCCCAGGAACGCCGCGAGAAGCCGTCGATCGACTAGCGACCCGCGCCCGAGGGCGCGGTGTTCGACGGGGCCGTCACGCCGCGTCCAGCACCAACCACTCCGGCAACGCCGCGAAGTCGTCCCTGGCCAGCGCCAGCAACATCGCATCCGCGGGAGTCGGCTCGAACGGCTCCCGCAACAACGGCATCCCCGCCTGCTCCGGCGTCCGGTTCGCCTTGCGGTGATTGTCCTCCGCGCACGACGCCACCGTGTTCAGCCACGTGTCCTGACCGCCGTGCGACCGCGGCACCACGTGGTCGACGGTCGTCGCCCGTCGCCCGCAGTACGCGCACCGGTGCCGGTCCCGGACCAGCACACCCCGCCTGGACCACGGAGCGCGTCTTCGGAACGGCACCCTCACGTATTGGCACAGCCTGATCACCCGTGGCGCGGGTATGTCGAGCGCGGCTCCGCGCATCCGCAGGGAGGGGTGGGACTGTTCGACGACGGCCTTGTCCTGGAGCACCAGAACGACGGCTCGATTCAACGTCACCGTCGACAACGGCTCGAAGCTCGCGTTCAGCACCAGCGTGTCCCGCATACCAGCCCACCTCCCGTGCGCACCGGCCCACCCCCTGGCGGGCTGGGATCAACTCTGGCCGGGCACGCCGAGATGGACAACGCAATATCTGCTGCTCCACGAGGGCTGTCCCCCGCCACCCCTGGCAACAAAAATGCCCGCCCCTGATCCATTCCAAGACCAGGGGCGGGCAAACGTTCCATGAACGCTCGGAACGCTCAGCCTTCCGCGGGCACCTCGTACTCGCCGATCAACTGGGCCCGCGCGATCGTGTGGAACCGCAGGTTGAAGCCGACGAAGGCGGGAGTGGCCTCGGCGTCGGGACCGAGCTTCTCCTGGTCCACGGCGTACACCGTGAACACGTACCGGTGCGGGCCGTCCCCGGCCGGCGGCGCGGCACCGCCGAACTCCTTGCTGCCGTAGTCGTTGCGGGCCTGGACGGCACCCTGGGGCAGTCCCTCGAAAGCGCCGCTGCCGGCGCCCACCGGCAGCTCGGTGACCGAGGCCGGGATGTCGAACACCACCCAGTGCCAGAAGCCGCTGCCCGTCGGGGCGTCCGGGTCGTAGCACGTCACGGCGAAGCTCTTGGTCCCGGCCGGGAAGCCCTCCCACCGCAGGTGAGGGGAGGTGTTGCCGCCCGCGTAGACCTGAGCGTCCTTGAGCGTCCCGCCCTCCCGTACGTCCTCGCTCGTGACGGTGAACGACGGCACGGGCGGGTGGAAGTCATGGGGGAGCGGACGCCGCTTCAGCTCGGTCACCTCGGTACCTCCTGATGATCTGGTGCAGGGACGACCGAGCCTACGGGTATCCCGCCCCGATCCCTCAGAACCAGTTGCGCTTGCTGCCGACCTCCGCCAGCCACTGGTTGAGGTACGCCGCCCAGTCGGTGCCCTGGTACTCGTGCAGCCCCACCTGGAAGGAACGGAACGTGTCGCTGCCCTCGCTGAACAGCCCCGCCTTCTTGTCCATCTCCAGGACGACGTCCATCGCCTGCGCGTCGGCCACGAAGCTCAGCTCGACCTGGTTCAGCCCGCGGTACTGCTGCGGCGGGAAGAACTCGATCTCCTGGTAGAAGGGGAGCTGCTGCCGCGTACCCCGGATGTGGCCGCGCTCCATGTCCGCGTTCTTGAACCGGAAACCGAGCTGGATGAAGGCGTCCAGGATCGCCTTCTGCGCCGGGAGCGGGTGCACGTTGATCGGGTCCAGGTCCCCGGAGTCCACGGCACGCGCGATCTGCAGTTCCGTGGTGACGCCGATGTTCATCCCGCGCAGCGCCTGCCCGTCGATCATGGTGATCGGCGTCTCCCACGGGATCTCGAGGCCGAACGGCACCGCGTGCACGGCACCGGCCTGCAGCTCGAAGGCGCCCCCGAGCCGCACCTTGGTGAACTCGATGTCCTGCTTGTACTCCTGGTCGCCGCTCTCCACCTCGACCTTGGCCTGGAGCCCGACCGACAGCCCCTCGATCGCCTGCTCGACGGACCCTCCCTGGATCCGCACCTCGCCCTGGACGACACCCCCCGGAACGACGTTGACCTCATGCAGCTCGGTCTCCACCGAGGCCCCGCCGGCCCCCAGGCTCGCGAGCAGCTTCTTGAACGCCATGTCTCTCCCTCTCCAGGCTTACGTGTGGATCCTCGACCCATACAAACGCGATCCGGTCGTGGCCGGTTCCGCGCTCCGCACCCCGGCAAGGCGGCGGCTCTCCGGCCACCCCGCGCACGGTTGCGGCTGCGTTACGCTCGGACAGCATGATCGCGAGCCCTGACCGTACGCCCCTGCCCAGGGAATTCTTCGACCGACCCATTCTCGAGGTGGCTCCCGACCTGCTGGGCCGCATCCTGGTGCGCAACACCCCCGACGGCCCGATCGCCCTCCGCCTGACGGAGGTGGAGGCCTACGACGGTCAGAACGACCCCGGCTCCCACGCCTACCGAGGCCGCACCCCCCGCAACGAAGTGATGTTCGGCCCGCCCGGCCACGTGTACGTCTACTTCACCTACGGCATGTGGTTCTGCATGAACCTGGTGTGCGGCCCCGAGGGCCGCGCGAGCGCGGTGCTGCTCCGGGCCGGCGAGATCATCGAGGGCGCCGAACTGGCCCGGACCCGTCGGCTCTCCGCCCGCAATGACAAGGAATTGGCCAAAGGCCCGGCCCGTCTCGCCACCGCCCTGGGCGTCGACCGCGCGCTGAACGGCACGGACGCGTGCACCACCGAGGACACCCCGCTGCGCATCCTGACGGGCACCCCCGTACCCGGTGACCAGGTACGCAACGGCCCCCGGACCGGCGTGGCGGGCGAAGGGGGCGTCCATCCCTGGCGCTACTGGGTCGCCAACGACCCGACGGTCAGCCCCTACCGGGCCCACGTCCCGCGGAAGCGCCGAAGTTGACTCCCTTTGGGGAGACGCGTAACGTAGCCCGAGCCGCTTGACCCGGGTACGGCAATCGCCTGCAGCCGGAAGCGGCCAACCCACTACCTACCAACTCCCTCAGCGGGAAAGATTTCGGCATGTCCGCATGCCCGAATTCGAACTCGCGGGACTCGATTATGAGTCCCCGGAGAAATGGGCTAACGTAGTGAATGTCGAAAGGCCGACGAGCGAAAGCCGGAAGCCGACGGCAAAACCCGCCGACAGGGAATCAGATCGAAAAGG
>NZ_BEWC01000009.1 GCF_003112575.1 Streptomyces ardesiacus | reverse complement strand
TAACCCCACCCGGATACCGGCACGCCATCCCCACGATGGCGATGGCCTCTCCCGCGCGCTGCTCGTTCTCCCGCAGCCGTCGGCGGGCCTCCCGCAGGTCGGCGGTCGCGCGCTTGAGGTACTGGAGGAGCTTCTCCTCGTTGTCCACCGGTTCTCCAGGCAGTTCGTGTCGTTCAGGCGGCGTCGGTCCGGGAGCCCCGGTGCCGTTCGGTGAGCTCTTCCAGGGCGGGGACGAGGTCGTGCGGGCTCGGGGCGGCCAGCATTTCCTTCTGGATGCGCTCCGCTCCCGCCGCGAACGACGGGTCGTCGATGAGCCGGCCCAGCCGCTCGACGAGGGTGTCGGCGTCGGCGACCAGGCCGGCGCCCTGCTCGGCCCACTGCCGCATCACGACCCCCTCGCCCCAGATGTTGCCGGGAATGCTCAGCTGGGGAACGCCGTGCACGGCGGCGACGCCGACCGTGCCCATGCCGCCGTAGTGGACGATCGCCGCGCACGTCGGCAGGAGGGCGTTCAGGGGCAGATAGTCGAAGATCCGCACGTTCTCCGGGATGCTGGTGCCCGGCGGCACCTGGTCGGCGCTGAGGGTGGCCACGACCTCGACGTCCAGGCCCGCGAGCTGCTCCAGCACCGTGGCGAAGGGGAACGCGTTGCCGGCCCGCTGCTCGACGCCGGACGCCCTGCGGGTCATGCCGAGCGTCAGACAGACGCGCGGACGCCTCGGCTTGCGACGCAGCCAGGCGGGAATGGTGGCGGGACCGTTGAACGGGACGTGCCGCATCGGCAGGTGCCCGTTCGGCAGGGGAACGCGCAGGAAGGACGGCAGCGGGTCGATGGTGGCCTGCCCGACCACCATTTCCTGGTCGAACTCGGCGCCGTAGGGCGCGAGTTTGCCCCCGAGGTAGTCGGCCAGCGGGTCGTCGCCCGGTGCGGCGGACTGCCCGGGCGCGGGGGCCGGCAGCAGGGAGTGCATCCTGGCCCAGTGGTCGGGGGCGGCGAGGATGCGGGCGTGTGCCGCGCCGACGGCCCGCGCGAGGACCGGCCCGGCGTAGTGGTGCGCGTCCCAGACGACCAGGTCCGGCTTCCAGGCCCGGGCGAACTCCACCAGGTCGTCGAGCATGGACTGGTTGGACAGGTACTCGCACATCCTGGACGTGTAGGTGGCGAGTGTTCCCCGTACGTATGCGGGAGTGAGCACCTCGGGGCGGGTCTCCGCCATGTCGTAGCCGAATCCGAAAGGCGTTCCCGATCCGGCCGGGGCGCCGGGGGCGGCCGGAAGGTCGCGGGGGGCGGCGAGTTCCTCGCCGACGGGCACCGTGGTGATTCCGGTGCTCTTCGCGGTCTCCAGGAAATTGGGGTGGGTGGCCACGCACACCTCGTGCCCCGCGGTGCGAAGCGCCCAGGCGATCGGCACCAGATTGTAGAGATGTGAATGCACGGCATGAGTGGTGAGAAGGACGCGCATAAATCCTCTTCCAACGGGACAAGGCGAGGGGACGGTGATGGCCACGTTATCCCGCCGCCACAACGGCATCACACCCTTATTTACGTGGCGGAGTTCCGCTGCCGGGCCTTCACGTTAGGGGCTGGTAGGGGCGGTGCCTGCGGTACCAGTCGACGGTCGCCTCGAGCCCTTCGCGGAGGGTGCGCGGGCGGAAGTCGATGAGTTCGTCGAGCCTTCCGAGATCGAGATTGCGGCTCGGCCGGCCACCCGATTTGTCACGGAGGAATGTGATGCGCTCGGGCTGTCCCAGTGCGGCGCACACGTACTGTGCGAGCTGGAGGACGGAGACGGTTTCCGCGGTTCCGACGTTGATGGTGTGGTACTTGTCGTTGCCGACGGTCTGCAGGATGGCGCGGACCAGATCGGTGACGTACATGTAGGTCCTGGTCTGGCTGCCGTCTCCCCAGATCTCGATGTCCTGTCCCGAGACGGCCTTGGCGAACATGCTGGGGACGACGCGGGTGGTGTCGACCTCGAAGTTGTCCCGGGGACCGTAGACGCTGGTGAGCCTGGGCAGGTAGATGTTCATGCCGTACTCGTTGCGGTAGGTCTCCGCGAGCACTTCCGTGTACGTCTTGGACAGGTAGTAGCCGTCCGGGTGGTAGTGCATCTGCCGGTGGAAGTCGTCGTCCTCGCGGATGGGGTCCGTGGTCGGCGACAGGTACACGTCGCTGGAGCTGAGGATGACGACTTCGGGGACGCTGTGCCGTCGTGCCAGCCGCAGCGTGTTGGAGACCGTGCGCATGTTGGTGTCCAGGATCTGCGCCGAGTGCTCGCGGCGGAAGTCCCAGGTACCGGAGACCACCGCGCAGTGGAAGACGGCGTCCACCTGCGGGAGTGCGTCGAAGACGGCGCCGAGCGCGTGCTCGTCGAGCGCGTCGCACTGCACCGGGCGGAGCCGTTCGGTGCGGGGGAGCTGAGGCAGGACACCCCGGTTGTCACGGCGGTAGAGGCAGGTCACGTCGGCGCCGGCAGCGAGCAGTTCTTCGACGAAGTGCGATCCGATGAACCCGGTGCCACCGGTGACGACGGCTGTCTTCCCGGACCACTTTCCTGATGACACGCTGTTTACTCCCTCGCAGGCGCTGGGGACCGAGGCCCTAGTCGCGGTGATGGGCGGTCAGTTCTTCCAGCTCCGCCACGAGGTCGTGCGGGCTGGGGGTGGCGAGTAGCTCCTCACGGATGAGGGCGGCGTTCTCCTGGAACGACGGCTCGCCGAGGAGCCGGTTGATCTGGTTCTTGAGCATGTGGGCGTCGAGCTGGTTGCGCAGGCCGTCGCCGGAAAGGCGTTCGTAGTCGAGGAGGAGGCCCGCGCCGCGGTCCGCCAGCCGTTCGCCGAAGCGGACCTCGTCCCAGTAGCGGCCGGGCGCGATGATCTGGGGGACGCCGTGGGCGAGGGCGTTGCCGAGGGTGCCGAAGCCGCCGTGGTGCACGATGGCGGAGCAGCTGGGCAGCAGGTCGTTCAGGGGCACGAAGTCCGTGACGCGCACGTTGTCGGGGAGGGTGTCGAGTTCGGCGAGCTGGCCGGCGTCGAGGGTGGCCACGAGTTCGATGTCGAGTTCCGCCAGCGCCTGGAGCATCTGCGCCGTGGAGAACAGGTCGCCGCCGAGGACTTCGCGTGCCGTCATGCCGAGGGTCAGGCAGACCCGGGGGCGTTTGGGTGGCTCGTGCACCCAGTCGGGCACGGCGGTGGGCCCGTTGAACGGCAGGTACCGGACCGGGGTGAACGGCAGGTCCAGGGGGAACTGCATCCATGGCGGCGTGGGGTCGATGGTCCACTGACCGGTCATCATCTCGGTGGCCAGTGTGTCGTCCCAGGGGCAGCCGAAGCGGGCGAGGCGGCCGGCCTGCCAGTCGCCGACCGGATCGTCCCGGCGTTCCGGAGGCTGCGCGGCGAGCTGCGTGGCGTAGTCGCCGTACATCCTGCCGATGTAGTCGATCCCGAACAGCATGCGGGCGTGGGCGGCGCCGCAGGCGCGGGCCGCCACCGGACCGGCGAACGTCATGGCGTCCCAGATGACGAGGTCGGGGCGCCAGTGGCGGGCGAACTCGACGAGGTCGTCGAGCATCGGCCGGCCGCCGGTGGCGTGCTCGTAGTGCATGGAGCAGGCGATGGTGAAGGTGCCGAGGACGTAGTCCCAGGTCAGTTCCTCGGGCCGGGTCTCGGTGACGCCCGCGTTGAGGTCGCGCCACGAGGAGCCGCTGGTGACGTGGTCGTCGCCGCCGGCGCCGGAGCGCAGGCGGAGGTCGACCTCCTCGCCGACGGCGACGGCGGGCAGGCCCGTGCGCGTGATGGCGTCCACGATCTCGGGCTGGCTCGCGACGCACACCTCGTGCCCGGCGGCGCGCAGCGCCCAGGCCATCGGGACCACGTTGTAGAAGTGTGTCTTCGCGCCGTACACCGCGAACAGGACGCGCATGGCGGCTCCTCCCCCTGTCGTGCCACGGCCGCTGGTCCGGTCACAGCGGCCGGCCGATGCCTCCGGCTCCTACGCCCCGGCGGGCACGTTGGTGGTGCCGATCGGCGCGTCCCAGTCGATGCGGTGGTCGTAGAGCCAGCGCATCTCCTCCTGCCCCTTCTCGGCGCCGCGCTGGCTGAACGCGATGCGGGCGAACACGTCCCGGCCGATCCTGCGGGCCTTGCTGCCGGTCATCAGGGCCTGGCCGCACTGCTTGCCGAAGGCGACGATGCGTTCGACGCGTTCGCGGCGGATGTCCTCGTAGACGGCCAGGGCCCGGGGGATGTCGGGGATGTCGCGCAGGCACTTGCCGAGGACGACGGCGTCCTCGATGGCCATGGAGACGCCCTGCCCGGCGGACGGCGAGACGGCGTGGCAGGCGTCGCCGATGACGACCATCCGGTCGTTGCGCCACTTGGGCAGGGAGGGAATGTCCTGGATGGGACGGGGCGGCCAGATGGCCTCGGTGGCGTTGATGAGGTCGACGGCGGAGTTGTCGTCGCCGGAGAACAGGCGGATGAGTTCGGCGCGCCACTCCTCGGGGGTGATGGCGGCCAGGTCCTTCGGGTCGGGCTCCTCGGGGCGGGTGATCGACGCGTACCACCACACGCGGCCCTCGGGGTCGGGGATGTGGCAGAAGAAGCCGCGCTTGCCGAGGTACATGAACTCGGTCCCGGGGTCGCTGGGGACGTCGACGCCGGTGGCGTAGCCGCCCGTGGTCCACAGGCCGCCGTAGCGGTAACGGATCCCGGAGGGGTCGATGACCTTGCGGGTGACGGAGTGCAGGCCGTCGGCGCCCACGAGGACGTCGCCGGTGGCCTCGGTGCCGTCGGCGAAGCGCGCGACGACCCCCTTCTCGGTGAGCGAGGCGTCGACGAGCCGCTTGCCGAAGTGGGTTTCGATGCCGCGGTCGATGGCCGCGTCGCGCAGCGTCGTGTACAGGTCGGAGCGGGTGATGGCACGGGCGGCGGTGCCGTCGGGCAGCGGGGAGCCGTTGCGCACCTGGCACAGCTCCTTGCCGTTGCCGAGGTGGAAGCGGTAGCGGGGGATGTCGAAGCCGCGGGCGAGGTGGCCGACGCCGAGGGTGAGCAGAGCGCTGTATCCGTTGACGGCGAGGACGAGGTTCTGCCCGATGCCGTCGGCGTCCCTGTCGTACGCCTCGTAGACGACCGGTTCGAGCCCGGCCCGCTGCAGGGCGATGGCGCTGGCGGGTCCCGCGACGCCACCACCGATGATCAAAGCTTTAGCCATCAGGCCTTCCCGTCATCCGGTCACGTGAATGGGGGTACGCACTCCCACCAGGTACGGGCACACCCTCACACGCCGCCCGGGCCCCTTCAGCCCCTATCCACCCCTTTTCGCCGCAGGTGGGCCGGTGACCTGCAGTACCGGGCGGCAGGGGTGGCCCACTGGTGCCGGGAACGGCTAGGAACGACACAGACCGTGTCCACCGGGGTGTGACGGAAGGGAGCTCCACAGCCATGACGAGGCATCAGGTCGATCCGAGGCTGCTGGACGACAGCGAACTGACGCGGCATCTGCTGGCGGCTCGCGGTACGCAGTGGATGCGGGGCAACCGCGGTGATCCGTACGCCTTGATCCTGCGCGCGCAGGGCATCGATCCGCACGCCCTGTACCGGGGGATGCGGGGGCGGCCGGCGCTGCGGCAGAGCGAGTCCGACACGTGGGTGACGGCGTCGTACACGGCGGGTGCCGAGGTGCTGGAGGACGAACGGCTGACGCTGCGCGATCCGAAGGCGCGGCGCCGCCGGAAGGTCTTCGGCATCGACGCGGGTTCCAGCCTGAAGCACGTGCTGCAGCTCGACGACGACGTGCTGGCCAGGCCCCCGGCGTTCTACGCAGAGCTGTCGGCGGCGGTCGCGCCCGTGCTCGGGAGTGCGGCGCTGGAGCGGCACCGCGGCGCCGTCGACGGGGTGTTCGAGCGGACGCTGGGGTCGCTGGGGGGTTCGTTCGATCTGATGGAGGACTTCGCTCGGCCCGGTACGGTCGCCGCGGTCGCGGAGCTGCTGGGGCTCTCCGAGGCCGAGCGCGCGGAGGTGGCCGGGCTGTGCCCGGGGGCCGGCACGGCGCTCGACGCCCTGCTGTGCCCGCCGACCCTGGGGATGACCAGGAGGCTCGTGGAGTCCTTCGACGGGTTGCGGAAGGTGGTCGACACGCTGGTGGCGGCGCGGTCCGCGGCGCCCGGTGACGACCCGGTGAGCCGGCTGCTGCGCGAGGCCCCGGATCCGGGCGGGGCGGCGGCCGACGCGACCGTGGCGCTGATGCTCACCCTGGTGGTGGGCGTGGAGACCACGGCGAATCTGGTCTGCGACGCGGTGCTGGCGCTGCTGGCCGACCCCGGTCAGCTGGCGCTGGTACGGGAGGACCCCGGGCTGGTGGCGGGCGCCGTCGAGGAGACGCTGCGGTTCCAGCCGCCGGTCCGTCTGGAGAGCCGCATCGTGAGCGAGGAGGTGCAGATCGCGGGCCAGAGGCTCGACAAGGGGCACCAGGTGGTGGTCCTCGTCGACGCGGCGGGCCGTGATCCGGAGGTGTACCCGGAGCCGGAGCGGTTCCTTGTCGACCGGGCGCCCGGCGTGCCCCCGCTGTCGCTGCACGGGCGCTCCCCGGCGGGCTTCACGGCGCCCGTGGTGCGGTTCGTGGCCGGGGCGGCGCTCGGGAGGCTCGTCGCCGACCGGGTCGGCACCCTGGGCCTGGCCGGTGACGTGGTGCGCCGGATGCGGTCGCCCGTCGTGCAGGGCGTCGCCCGCTGCCCGGTGGCGGCCACGCAGGCGGGCTGACGCCCTGTCAGGCCGACAGTTCCCGGGCGATGTCCATGACGTACTGGCCGTAGCCGGAGTTGCCGAGGGCCTCGCCGAGGCGGTGGCACTGGTCGGCGTCGATGAAGCCCTTGCGCAGGGCGATCTCTTCGAGGCAGGCGATGCGCACTCCTTGCCTCTCCTCCAGGGTCCGCACGTACAGGGACGCCTGGAGCAGCGACTCGGGCGTGCCGGTGTCCAGCCAGGCGAACCCGCGGCCGAGGTCGACCATGGTGGCCCGGTCGCGCTCCAGGTAGACCCGGTTGACGTCGGTGATCTCCAGCTCACCGCGCGGGGAGGGGCGGACGTTCTTCGCGATGTCGATCACGTCGTTGTCGTAGAGGTACAGGCCGGTGATGGCGCGGTTCGACCGGGGCCGGAGGGGTTTCTCCTCGATGGAGACCAGCCGGCCGAGGGCGTCCGTCTCGCCGACCCCGTAGCGCTCGGGGTCCTTGACGCCGTACCCGAAGAGGACGCAGCCCTGGACGTCCTTGGTGTGCTCGTCGAGGAGGTTCTGGAAGCCGGGTCCGTGGAAGATGTTGTCGCCGAGGACGAGGGCGACCGAGTCGTCGCCGATGTGATCGGCGCCGATGACGAAGGCGTCCGCCAGGCCGGTCGGCCGCGGCTGCTCCGCGTATTCGATGGACAGGCCCAGATGCGATCCGTCGCCGAGCAGGCGCTGGAACTGGGTGATGTCCTCCGGCCTCGCGATGATCAGTACTTCTTTGATGCCACCGAACATGAGCACCGAGATGGGGTAATAAATCATCGGCTTTTCGCCGACCGGCAGGAGATGTTTTGTCACGGCGATGGTTACCGGATTGAGCCGGCTACCCGTACCGCCGGCAAGGATTATTCCCTTCATGGGCGCAAGCTAGCGATATCATCGCATTCCCCGCAAGACGAATACCGTTGGTCTGGGGTGGCCCCAACCGGTGTGGGGCGGCTAGGGGTTGTGAGTTCCTGGCGGGCTGGCCAGACTTGGGCCGGTTCGCACCGCCCCATTATGCAGAATCGGGAGTATCTGTGACCACGCTCGTCTGGGATTATCTGGCGGAATACGAGGAAGAGCGCGACGATATCCTCGACGCAGTGGACCATGTCTTCCGGTCCGGCAGGCTCGTGCTCGGAAACAGCGTGCGGAGCTTCGAGGAGGAGTTCGCGGCGTATCACGGCGTCGCCCACGGCGTCGGCGTCGACAACGGCACCAACGCGGTCAAGCTCGGCCTCCAGGCCCTGGGCGTCGGCCCCGGCGACGAGGTCATCACCGTCTCGAACACCGCGGCACCGACGGTCGTGGCCATCGAGGGCACCGGCGCGAAGCCGGTCTTCGTCGACGTGCGCGCCGAGGACTACCTCATGGACACCGCCCAGGTCGAGGCGGCCGTCACCGACCGGACCCGGTGCCTGCTGCCGGTGCACCTGTACGGGCAGTGCGTGGACATGGAACCGCTGCGGGAGATCGCCGGCCGGCACGGTCTGGCCGTTCTGGAGGACTGCGCCCAGGCCCACGGGGCCACCCACCACGGCCGGTCCGCCGGCAGCATGAGCGACGCGGCGGCGTTCTCCTTCTACCCGACCAAGGTGCTCGGCGCCTACGGCGACGGCGGCGCCGTCATCACCTCCGGCGCCGAGACCGCCGACGCCCTGCGCCAGCTTCGCTACTACGGCATGGCGGAGCGCTACTACGTCGTCCGCTCCCCCGGTCACAACAGCCGCCTGGACGAGGTGCAGGCGGAGATCCTCCGCCGCAAGCTGCGCCGGCTCGACCAGTACGTGCAGGGGCGCCGTGCGGTCGCCGAGCGGTACGCCGAGGGCCTCGGCGACACGGAGCTGGTCCTGCCCCGCACGACGCCCGGCAACGAGCACGTGTACTACGTGTACGTGGTCCGCCACCCGCGCCGCGACGCCGTCATCGAAGCCCTGAAGTCGTACGACATCATGCTCAACATCAGCTACCCGTGGCCGGTCCACACCATGAGCGGCTACGCGCACCTCGGTTATGCCGAAGGGTCGCTGCCCGTCACCGAGTCCCTGGCCGGCGAGATCTTCTCCCTGCCGATGTACCCGTCCCTGTCGCCGGACGTACAGGACAAGGTGATCGACGCGCTGCGCGAGGTCCTGCGCACCGTCTGACCGCAGGCCGCCCGACAGCAGACGAGGAGCCCTCGATGACGGAACACCCCGCCGCTCCGGCGGCGGTGCCGGGGCGGATCGGCCGGTCCGTCGACGCCCGCGACAGCCGGGTCGCACCGCTGGACACCTTCCACCCGTGGTTCAAGGAGTGCGCCGAGCGCGCCTACACGGACGTGCGGCCCATTCCCCTGGACGAGCTGGCCGGCTGGACCACGGACCCGGTCACCGGGAACCTCGCCCATGTCAGCGGCGGCTTCTTCCGGGTCGAGGGGCTCGACGTGACGGTCCCCGACGGGCCGGTGCCGCACTGGACCCAGCCCATCATCAACCAGCCGGAGATCGGCATCCTCGGCATCCTGGCGAAGGAGTTCGAGGGCGTACTGCACTTCCTGATGCAGGCCAAGGTGGAACCGGGGAACGTCAACGGGCTCCAGCTCTCCCCCACCGTGCAGGCGACCCGCAGCAACTACTCACGCGTCCACCGGGGCCGCCCGGTGCCCTACCTGGACTACTTCAGGGAACCCGGGCGGCACCGCGTCATCACCGACGTCCGCCAGTCCGAGCAGGGCTCGTGGTTCTACCGCAAGCGCAACCGGAACATGATCGTCGAGGTCACGGAGGACGTCGAACTCCTCGACGGCTTCCGGTGGCTCACCCTCGGTCAGATCCACCAGTTGCTCGCCCTGGACGACATCGTCAACATGGACGCCCGCACCGTCCTGTCCTGCCTGCCCTTCTCCGGCCCCACGCACCGGCCGGCGCCGGGGCCCGAGGACGACTCCTTCACCGCCGCACTGCTGCGCTCGTGCCACGGCGTCGGCGGCGCGCTGCACCCGGACGACCACATCCTGAACTGGGTCACCGAGGTGCGCACCCGCTCCGAGGTGCTCACGCGCCCGCTGCCGCTGAACGCCCTGGAGCAGTGGCGGCGCGGCGAGTACGCCATCACCCACGACAGCGGCCAGTTCTTCGAGCTGATCGCCGTGGACGTGCGGGCCGGCGGCAGGGAGGTCGGCGGCTGGACCCAGCCGATGATCAAACCGCGCGACGGCGGCGTCGTCGCCTTCCTGGTGAAGTCCATCGGCGGAGTGCTGCACGTCCTGATGCACGCCCTGGTCGAGCCCGGCTACCTGGACGTCGCGGAGCTGTCCCCGACCGTGCAGTGCACCCCCCGCAACTTCGATCACCTGCCCGACGCGGCGCGCCCGATGTTCCTGGACGAGGCCCTCGGCGCGCCCGCCGACCGCATCCGGTTCGACGCCGTGCTCTCCGAGGAGGGCGGGCGCTTCTACCACGCGCGCAACCGGTACCTCGTCGTGGAAACCGACATCGACGCCGGCTTCAGCCACCCCGACTTCCGCTGGATGACGGTGCGGCAACTGGTCGACCTCCTGCGGCACAGCCACTACGTCAACATTCAGGCGCGCAGTCTGGTGGCCTGCCTGCACAGCCTCACCGGGCAGCCTCCGGTTGTCTGAACCCACCACGACCACTCGACCTTCGGAGTTGTCCGCGCCCATGTCACAGTGCCGGATATGCAGCAGCACGGTCCGCGAGTTCCTCGACTTCGGCAGCCATCCCCTGTCCTCCGCGTTCGTCAGTCCCGACGCGACCGGTGAAGAGTTCCGCTACCGGCTCGCCGTCGGCGCCTGCACGTCCTGCGGCATGGTGCAGCTCACCGAGGACGTCCCCCGGGAGCGGCTGTTCCACAAGGGTTACCCGTACCACTCGGCCGGCTCCACGGTGATGCACGCGCACTTCGAGGAGACGGGCCGCGGGTTCCTCGCGCGGGAACTGGGCGGCCCCGACCCGTTCTTCGTGGAGATCGGCTGCAACGACGGCGTCACCCTGCGCACCGTCGCCGACGCGGGGGTGCGCCATCTCGCCTTCGAGCCGACGGGGGTCGCCGGGGGCCGGGTGCACAGCGCCTTCTTCGACGCGGAGTCGGCCGCCGAGGTGCGGGCCGCCGAGGGACCGGCGCAGGTGGTGTACTCCGCCAACACCCTGTGCGACATCCCCGGTCTCGGCGCCGTCTTCGAGGGCGCCGACATCCTGCTGGCGCCCGACGGGGTGTTCGTCTTCGAGGACCCGTACCTGGGCGAGATCCTGGCCCGGACCAGCTTCGACCAGATCTACGACGAGCACGTCTTCTTCTTCACCGCCCGCTCGGTGGCCTCCATGGCGGCGTGCTTCGGCTTCCAGCTCGTCGACGTCGAGCGGCTGCCGGTGCACGGCGGCCAGATCCGCTACACCCTCGCACGGGCGGGCCGGCGCACGCCCACGGCGGCCGTCGCCGAACTGCTGGCCGAGGAGGCGGCCCGCGGCATCGGGGAGGCGGCCGGCCTCGACCGGTTCGGCGCGGCCGTGCACACCGTCCGCCGGGACCTGGTCGCCCTGCTGCGGGACCTGACGGCGCAGGGCCACCGGATCGCCGGCTACGGCGCCACGGCCAAGAGTTCCACCGTGACGAACTTCTGCGGCATCGGCCCCGACCTCGTGCCCTACGTCTGCGACACGACTCCGTCGAAGCAGGGAAAGCTGACACCCGGCATGCACATCCCGGTACGCCCGGACACCGCGTTCCGCGACCCCTACCCGGACTACGCACTGCTGTTCGCCTGGAACCACGCCGAGGAGATCATGGCCAAGGAACAGGCCTTCCGCGACGCCGGAGGGCGCTGGATCCTCTACGTGCCCGAGGTCCACATCGTCTGAGGCGTGCCCCGTCCGAGCCGTGCCGCTGGGGCACGCACCATGCCGTGGAGAGTTCCATGCGGGTCCTGTTCACCGTGTTCGCAGTCAAGACGCACATGTACAACCTGGTGCCGCTGGCCTGGGCGCTGCGGGCGGCCGGCCACGAGGTGTGCGTGGCGAGTCACCCCGACCTCGCCGAGGCGATCACGCGTACCGGCCTGACCGCCGTGCCCGTCGGCGATCCGCTCTCCATGGGGGGCGCGGGCAAGGGGCCCACCACCCAGACGTTCCAGGGCGTCAGCGGCAGCATGGTCGAGGACCCGTCCGACGACCCGAGCTGGGAGCGGGTCCTGGGCACCTTCACGGTCGCCTGCTCGGTGCAGTACGAGTACCTGGCGGGCCTCCAGGTCATGGACGACCTGGTGGAGTTCGCCCAGGCGTGGCAGCCCGACCTGGTGGTCTGGGACGCGCTCACCTTCACCGGCGCGGTCGCGGCCCGGGCCTGCGGGGCCGCCCACGCCCGGATGCTGTTCGGGATGGACTACGTGGCCCGGATGTACGGCCGCTACACCGAACTCCTCGCCGCCCAGCCGCCCGAGCGGCGGGAGGACCCCGTCACGGAGTGGACGGCGGGCCGGCTCGCCCGGTACGGGGTGAAGTCCGGGCCCGAGGACACGCTGGAGATGCTGACCGGCCAGTGGACGATCGACCCGACGCCGTCGTGGATGCAGTTCCGCCTGCCGCTGCCGTACCTTCCGGTGCGGCTGGTCCCGTTCAACGGGCCCACCACCGCGCCGGACTGGGTGCGCGAGCCGGCGGCCCGGCCCCGGGTGTGCCTGTCCCTCGGCATGTCCGGGCGGGACCAGCTGGGCGGCGACCTGCTGTCCATCGGGGACCTGCTCGACGCGCTCGCCGACTTCGACATCGAGCTGGTCGCCACCCTCGACAGCAGACAGCTCGCCGGTACGTCGGCGCTGCCGGACAACGTCCGGCCCGTCGACTTCGTGCCGCTCAACGACCTGCTGCCGACCTGCGCGGCCGCCATCCACCACGGCGGCTTCGGCACCGTCGGCAGCGTCCTCACCCACGGCGTGCCCAGCATCACCATCCCGGCGCCCTGGTGGGACGAGACCGACCTCGGCCGCCGCATCGCGGCACGCGGCGCCGGGTTCCTCATGGACCCGCACCGGCCGGATCTCGACGCGCTCCGCGACCACCTGCGGCGCCTCCTCGACGACCCGTCCTTCACCGCCCGGGCAGCCGACGTCCGCGCGGACCTGCTCGCCACGCCGAGCCCCCACGACCTCGTACCGGAGCTGGAGCGACGGGCCCGTTCGTACCGCACCCGCCAGGGGGACCGGTGACGTCCGTGTCGCGGTGCCCCCGTCCGTGCCCACGCCCGAAGGGAGCCGGCCCATGCGCGTCCTGCTGACCGTGTTCGCGGCCAAGCCGCACCTGTACAACCTCATCTCGCTCGCATGGGCGCTGCGTGCCTCGGGCCACGAAGTGCGCGTCGCCAGTCAGCCGGACGTCACCGACGCCATCACCCGGGCCGGGCTGACCGCGGTGCCCGTCGGCGACGAGCTGAACCTGTCGGCCTCCTTCCGCCCCGGCGAGGACCGGGCGGGCGCGGAGCAGGGCGGTGTGTGGCAGCGCCTGAGCGGGGTCACCGAGACCCGTCCGGAGAAGCTCACCTGGAACTACGTGCTGGGCACCTACACCATCGGCTGCTCCATGGAGTACGAACACATGGCGGGCCAGTCGATGATGGACGACCTGGTGGAGCACGCCCGCGCCTGGCGCCCCGACCTGGTGCTCTGGGACGCGCTCACCTTCGTCGGCCCGGTCGCGGCCCGGGCCTGCGGGGCCGCCCACGCGCGGGTGCTGTTCGGCGTGGACTACAACGCGCACATGCTCGGCGCCTACGCCGACCTGCTGTCCGCACAGCCGCCGCAGACCCGTGACGACCCGCTGTCGGACTGGCTCACCGGACGGCTCGCCCGCTACGGCCTCCCGTTCGAGCCGGAGGACGCCGTGGAGATGATGACGGGCCAGTGGACCATCGACCCGACCCCTGCCTGGATGCAGCTGCCCGTGGGCGTCCCTCTGCTGCCAATGCGCTACGTCCCGTACAACGGCCCGTCCACGGTGCCCGGTTGGGTGCTGGAGCGGCCCCGGCGTCCCCGGGTGTGCATGTCGCTGGGCATGTCGGGCCGTGAGCTGCTGGGCCGGGACCAGATGTCGATCGGTGACGGGGCGTCGGCCGAGCCGCCCGTCTCGGTGCTGCTGCGCACGCTGGCCGAGCTCGACATCGAACTGGTGGTGACGCTGAGCAAGGACCAGCTCGCCGCGGTCTCCGGGCTGCCGGACAACGTCCGGGCCGTCGACTTCGTGCCGCTCAACGACCTGCTGCCGACCTGCGCGGCCGTCATCCACCACGGCGGCTTCGGCACCGTCGGCAACGTCCTCACCCACGGCGTGCCCAGCATCACCGTCCCCGCGCCCTGGTGGGACGAGACCGACCTGGGCCGCCACATCGAGGCACGCGGCGCCGGACTGCTCGTGGACCCGCGGGAGGCGTCGGCCGAGGTGCTGCGGGCAGGAGTGGCCCGGCTGCTCGGCGAGCCGTCGTTCCGGAGCGCGGCGCACGCCGTCCGGCGGGAGCTGCACGCCACGCCGTCGCCGCGTGCCGTCGTGCCACAGGTGGAGCGGCTGGTGGCGGTTCACCGGTCGGGCAGCCAGCTCCCGTGCAGCCCCAGCGGCACCCTGCGCGGCAGGTGGATGCGCGCGATTGGCTCGGCCGTGAAGTCCTGAGCGGCGAGGATCACCAGGTCCGCCGCTCCCCGCCGCGGATCATGGACGTACCCCATGACGTATCCGTCGTCCTCGGCCCGGCCGCCGGCCGCCGGCACGAACACGGCCTCGCCGGCCGCGGCGTCCCGCTCGAAGGTGTGGACCTCGCTGGTCCCGCGTACGGTGTCGTGCTTGATCAGGGCGTTGACGAAGGCCTCGTCGGGCAGCGACCCGTCCCCGGCGGGCACGTACGCCTGGTACATGGCGGCCGTGGCCGCGGTGTAGCCGTAGCGGTGCGGCCGGGAGACGACGGTGTCGGCGATCCTCGGGAACTCCTGTGGCCGGTCGTCCAGCCGCTGCTCGCACACCGTGCCGGCCGACAGGTCGACGGTCCACCGGTCGAGGGTGCCGTACCGGCTCATGCGCATGGCGGCGATGTCGAAGTCGGCGGGCAGCGTGACCAGTTCGAGGACGACGCGTTCGCCGTCGTCGTAGGCGTTGAGCGTGTGGGAGACGAAGGCGTCCGGCGCCTCGAACCAGCGCACACCGCCCCCCGCACGCGGCAGCACCCCGACGCGGGACGGCCGCCGCGGGTCACGCGTGTACGGCGTCCTCGCGCCGGTGCTCATCGCCTCGGGAGAGAACACCACCGGGGAGTCGTAGACGACGACCCACCGCTCGGTGAGGGCGAAGTCGTGCATCATCGGGTTGCCGTCGAGAGGGATCTCCGCCTCGTGGACGAGCCGGCCGGCCCCGTCGACCACCAGGTGCCTGGCCGTCCGACGCCCGCTGAGGTAGGCCAGGCCGTGCAGTTCACCGGTCAGGGGGTCGAGCTTGGTGTGGGCGCCCATGGTGAAGCCGGGTCGGACACCGCCGAGCGCGTACGGCCCGACGGTGTCCAGCTCGGCGGTCAGCTCCTGGGGGCAGGCCCAGTCCTCCATCAGCGCCAGGGTGCGGCCGCCGTGGCCGATGACGTGGGTGTTGCAGGCGAAGTCGATCCCGATCTCGCAAGCGGCGCCGCCGGACGGCTCGCCGAGCAGGCCACGCACCTGCTCCGAGCGGACCCAGCGATTGCGGTACCACTCGGCGCGCCCGTCGCGGATGCGGACACCGTGCACCATGCCCGGCCCCGACATCCAGTGGTGGGCCGCGGGGTCCTCGACGCCGAGGGCGTTGGGCCCGATGCGCAGGTAGCGGCCGGCCAGCTCGCCGGGGACACGGCCGGTGACGGGGAGGTCGAAGGCGGTGACCTCCTCGTCGACCGGGGCGAAGGGACCAGCGAGAAAGCGACTCATCGGTGCGGTGCTCCTGACGGTTCGGTGCGTGGGCCCTGCCCGGCGAGCGAGCCCCGTGTCACGGCTCGGGCTCAGGAGAACCGGCGCCGGAAGAGCCGGTTGGACAGCGGCACGGCGAGGGCGATGATGCCGCCCCACCAGAGCACCGCGATCCAGGCCGCGTTGCCCACCGGCTGGTCGAGCAGGAGCGCCCGCACGGCGTCGATGACCGCGGTGACCGGCTGGTGCTCGACGAAGACCCGCAGACCGGGCGACATGGTCTCGGTCGGCGCGAACACGTTGCTCGCGTAAGGCAGGAAGGTCAGGGTCAGGGCCAGGCCGCTGGCCCCCTCGGTGCTCCTGGCGAGCTGCCCGAAGAGCGCGGAGATCCAGCCGACGGCGACGGCGAAGAGCATGAGCAGCGCGAACGCGGCCAGATACTGCAGGACGCCGGCCGAGGGGCGGAAGCCCACGGCGAATCCGATGGCGGTGAGCACCACCAGGCCGATGAGGGCGCGCATCACCGCCGCCACGATGTGCCCGATGACGACCGAGGTGGCGAGGGTGGACATCGACCGGAGCCGGTCGACGAACCCTTCCTGCATGTCGAGGAAGACCCCCACGGTGGTGGAGACCGAGATGAGGGTGACACCGATGGCCAGGATGCCCGGCACCAGGAAGTTGGCGTAGGAGGAGCCGCCCGCGTCGACGGCGCCGCCGAGCATGTAGCGGAACATCAGCATGAGCACGGTGGGGATCAGGACCGCGGTCGCGATCTCCTCGGGCTGGCGCAGGATGTGGCGCACGTAGCGCCCTGCGAGGACCCGGGCGTCGCTGAACGCCCAGGCGATCCTGGAGCCCCCGCCGCACGGGCGGACGGCCTCCTCGTAGGTGGTGGCGGTCGTCATTCGCTCCTGCTTCCTACCGTTTCGGCGCCGGCCGCCGCGGACGCGGCGGGCGGGTTGACGCTCCGGGTGCCGGGCTGCCCGGTGGCGGAGGTGTGCTGGGTGAGAGTGAGGAAGACGTCGTCCAGCGACGGTCTGGCCACATCCAGGGAGCCGATCCGCGCCCCCGACCGCCGCAGCTCGTCCAGCGTCCGGACGAGCAGCTCCAGGTCGTCGGTGGCGACGCTCACCGTGCGCGTCTCGCGGTCCCACTGGAGGTGCTCGTCCCCGGCCCGGCTCAGGGCGTCGGCCTTGAGGAAGTCCTCGTCGGTGTCGAAGGTCACCTGCATCCGCTCGGCGCCGATGCGCTGCTTGAGCTCGGTGGCCGTGCCCTGCGCGGCGATGCGTCCCTCGTCGATCACGGCGACCCGGTCCGCGAGCTGGTCGGCCTCTTCCAGGTACTGCGTGGTCAGCAGGATCGTCGAGCCCTTGGCGAGCAGTTCCCGGATGACCCCCCACAGGGTCCGGCGGCTGCGCGGGTCGAGCCCGACGGTCGGCTCGTCGAGGAAGAGCACCGGCGGCGCGGTGATCAGGCTGATGGCGAGGTCGAGGCGGCGCCGCATACCGCCGGAGTAGGTCTTCACCGGCCGGTCCGCGGCCTCCACCAGGTCGAACTGTTCCAGCAGTTCTTCCGCCCGGCGGCGGGCGGCCGGGGCCCGCAGGTGCTGGAGGCGGCCCAGCATGACCAGGTTCTCCCGGCCGCTGTGCACGTAGTCCAGGGCCATGAACTGGCTGACCAGCCCGATGGACCGGCGCACGCCGGCGGCCTGGTGGACCACGTCGTGCCCGTGGACCACGGCGGTGCCGCCGGTCGGGCCGATGAGGGTGCTCAGGATCCGGACCAGGGTCGTCTTGCCCGCTCCGTTCGGCCCGAGGAGGGCGAGCATGGTGCCACGCTCGACCTGGAGGTCCACGCCCTTGAGGACATGCACGTCCCCATAGGACTTGGTGAGACCCGAGATCTCGATCGCATAGCTGTTGGCCACAGGTCGACTCCACAACTGTGTACGTCACACACTGACCCGCGTATCCTATACACAGTTACAATGAGGCGGTCAACAGACGGCAACGGGACCGACGAGGGGTACACGGGATGGCAGCGGAGCACGACGGGGCCGACCGGCTGAGCCGCAGTCTGGATCTGCTCTGGGGCTCCAAGGACAAACCGAGCCGCGGCCCCAAGCCCGCGCTCAGCCTGGAGAAGATCGTGCGCGCGGCGATCGAGATCGCCGACGCCGAGGGCATCGACGGCCTGTCGATGCAGCAGGTGGCCGGCCGGCTCGGCTTCACCACCATGTCGCTGTACCGGTACGTGCCCGGCAAGGACCAGCTCGTCGACGCGATGATGGACGCGGCTTCGGGCCCGCCGCCGCAGCTGCCCGCCGCCGAGGGGTGGCGCAACCGGATCGAGCGGTGGGTGCAGGCCCTGTGGGTGCGCTACCAGCAGCACCCGTGGATGCTCCAGGTGCAGGCGAGCGGCCCGCCCCTGGGCCCCAACCAGCTCGCGTGGCTGGAGAGTTCGCTCTCCGCACTGGACGGCACCGGCCTCACCGCCGAGGAGATGCTGTTCGTGAGCCTCTTCCTCAACGGAGCGGCGACCGGCCTCGCCCGGCACTCCACCGCCGCGGCCCAGACCGCCGCGCACACCGGCGTGCCCGCCGAGCGGGTCGGCGCGGACTACGCGCAGATCCTGGAGCGCGTGCTGGACACCGACCGCTTCCCGACGCTGACCCGGGTGGTGGCGGCGGGCGCCTTCCGGCCGGGCGCGGGTCCGGGCGAAGGCACGACGCACGACCTGGAGTTCGGACTCCAGCGGCTGCTCGACGGGATCGAGAGGTACGTCGAGGAGCGCACGGCCACCTGTCCCTTGGGCACATCCGCCTCCGCGACCGGACCGGTGTGAATTCGGGATTGGGTAAGGATCGCAGAAATCGTTCACTCGACTGCCGCGCATCCGACGGACTAGGCAGACGTTACTTCGGATATGACCGAGGAAAACGGGGAACCGACGGCGCTTGGCCCGTATGCCTGCAGGCCCGGCAGAGATCACTGTCCGTCACCGGGCGGCAGAACTCTGACCAGAGGCGGGCGCCCCGTCGCTCTCCGCGCGACCACCCCGGTCCTGCGGCGCCTGCGCACCGGGGCGGAGTGACCGGCACCTCGTGTACGAAGAACACACTCACCCCTGGCACACCCATCCCCCCATGCCGTACGGCGAGGGCTCGTTCCACGCCACCGGTACGGGCACGGGCCGGCACCGGGCGCCCGAGCAGGCCTTCCAGGAGACCCTGGTGCCGCCGGAGCCCGGCTGGGACCCGGCCGAGGAGCTGGCGTTCCTGCTCCAGGACGCGATGGAGCAGCAGACCGGCGCCCCCTTTTCCCCCGACCCTTCGGCGCTCGCACCCGCCCCGGGCACACCGCTGAGCAATCTCCAGGAGATCACGGCGGAACTGCCCCCGTTGAGGGAGTCCCCGACGAGTCACCGCAGGGTCCGCAGAGGGAGAAAGGTGAGCCGGCTGCGTGCGGCGAGCCTGTTCGTCGCCGCGCTCGCCGCGGTCATCGCCGCCTCCGTGAGCCTGTTCGGCGGCATGGTGGCCTACGAACCGCTGCGGCTGGCGGCCGTGACCCGGACCCGGGGCAGCGTCGTGTCCTGGTGGCCGCTGCTGGTCTACGGACCCTGGCTGGTGGCCTCGCTGGCGGTGCTGAGGGCCGCGTTGCACCAGCGCCGGGCGGTGCACTCCTGGGCCGTCGTCCTGCTGTTCTCCGCCATCGCGATGTTCCTGTGCGTCGCGGAGGCGCCGCGGACGGTCAGCGACGGCGCGGCGGCCGCCCTGCCCGGCCTGGCCTCGCTGGTCTGCTTCCAGCAGGTCGTCCGGCAGATCACGCTCACCCGTCCGCCCCGGCGGGCGGTGCCGCGGCACCGGCAGCGCGCCACGGTCACTCCGGGTGACGACCCGTCGGGCCGGGCGGCCTCCGACGCGGTGTCCCTTCCGCAGCAGCGGCAGAATCATCCGCGCTCGTCACGGCCGGGCCCGCGCCCCGGGAAAAGAATCTGAACCGGAGCTTCTGGAAGTGGCCGGACCGGGCTTCCGTGCATTCCCGGAGGTGCGCGGGAAAAGGAATGCGGAAGTCGGTCCCGGCCGTGTGTGCGGGCGGGCCCGGAGGCCGCCGGGCGGGATCAGGACGCCGTCAGGGTCACGTCCTGCGTCTGCCGGGCGTGGAAGCTCGGGAGCGGCACGATGCCCATCGGGCGCAGCTCCATCAAGGTGGCCTCGACCTGGGCCGCGCCGGGCTTGAGGACGACCTGGTCGGGCGTGCCGGTGTTGGCCCAGCGGTGCTCCAGTCCGTCGCAGACCGCGCGGGTGCCGCCGACGCCGTACCGGACGGACGGGTCGCTCTGGCTCACGGAGGAGCTGACGAAGACCGGGCCGGTGCCCCCGGTGCAGCGGTAGGTGCCGGTGAGGGTGACGCTGCCGTCGGCGGCGATGCGGCCGACGGGGTCGACGGTCACCGACTCGGCGGCGAGACGGGCGTCGTGGGGCGCGGCGGGCGCGGCGGGCGCGGTGAGCAGGAGGAGGGCGGCACCGGCGGCCGTGGCGAGGGCGGCGGATCTTACGCGCATGGGGGAATCTCCCGGTCGGTCGGAATGAGGGGATTCCACTGGTACCGGGCGAAGGGGCGGGCGGCAGTGACCGTCACCCCTTCGGTGGCGAGTCCGCGTCGGCCCGCCGGCCTCAGCCCGGCCACCGTCGTGGAACCGTCGCCGGTTCGTCCGGGTGTTGTCACGCTCGCGCCCGGGCTCTTGGCGGCGGCCTCCCGGCGGGGGCACGGTCGGTGCACGCGACGGTCTCGGCGAAGGGACGGTCCTTCGACGTGGAGGTGCGCCATGTGTACCCGCCGGCCTTCCTGCCCCGCGGCCGCGTCCCCCGAGGCGCGCGCCGAGGGCGCGCACGTCGTCGCCGCCCACCCGGAGCAGGGGTGGAACCTGCTGTGCGACGGCACGATCGTCTTCGACGACACCGGTGAACTGCGGCCCGACGGCCAGGCCGTCGCCCCGCGCCGGCTGCCGGGCGGACCCCTGGCCGTGGCCGCCTGAGCGACCGCGGGGCGCCGGGCGGCGGTCAGGGCCGGCCGGCGACGAACTCCCGCAGCAGGGAGGCGAGCAGTTCCGGCTGGTCCTCGGGGATCAGCGTCCGGGAGTCCTCGACCTCCACCAGCCGCCCCTGCGGGAGGAGTTCGGCCAGGCGCCGGCCGTGGGCGCGGGGCATCATCAGGTCCTCGGTCGCCCAGACCACGAGCGCGGGCCGGTCGAACCGCCGCAATCCCTGGGCGGCTTCGAGGAGTTCGTCGCGGCGGACGTGCGTGTTGTAGTGCCGGAAGTCGCGCCGGACCGCCGGGTCGGTGCGCAGCGGGCGCAGCCAGCCGTCCACGACCTCGTCCGGTACGGGCCGCTTGGTCAGGGCGCCGATGCCGACGGGCAGGCGGCGCAGGGGTGCGAGGCCCAGAACGCGGACCAGCGCGGACACTCCGCCGGGCGTCCGGCAGGCGAGGCCGATCAGCTTTCCCGGCAGGCCCGGCGGGTAGTTGTCGAACGCCTCGCACGCGACGAGCGCCAGCCGCGCGAGCCGCTCCGGATGCCGGGCGGCCACCGTCTGGGCGCGTCCGCAGTCGTTCTCGACGAGGGTGACGCCGGTCAGGTCGAGACGGTCGAGGAACTCGGCGATCAGCTCGTTGACCAGGTCGGGCGTGGGCGGCCGGCGCATCGGGCGACGGTGGGCGCCGTAGGGCAGGGTGGGCGCGATCACCCGGTGGTCGGTGCACAGGTCGGCGACGACTCCTCGCCAGACGGTGGCGTCGTGGACGAGGCCGTGGAGGAGGACGACGACCGGGCCGTCGCCGCCCGTGTCCTCGTACTCGATGGTGCCCGCGCTCAGTTCGATGTCCGGCATGCCGGAAGCGTAGGGGCCGCGCGCCCGCTACGGCAGTACGGCGAAGCCGTCGAGCTCCACCAGCGCCCGTTCGTCCCAGAGCCGTACGACCTCCACGACCGCCATCGCCGGGTAGTCGCGGCCGGCCAGCTCGCGCCAGGTGCGGCCCAGGTCGGCGGCGTGGGTGCGGTAGGCGGCGACGTCGGTGGCGTAGACGGTGACGCGGGCCAGGTCGGCGGGGGTGCCCCCGGCGGCGCGCAAGGCGGTGAGGAGGTTGGTGAGGGCCCGTTCGAACTGGGCGGGGAGGGTGTCGCCGGTGATCGCGCCGTCGCTGTCGAGGGCGGTCTGCCCGGCGAGGAGGACGACGCGGGTGCCGGTGGCGACGACGGCGTGGGAGAAACCGGTGGGCGGGGACAGTTCGGGCGGGTTGATCCGTTCGGCGGTCATGCTCCGGTCTCCTCGGTCGTCTCGGTCGTCTCGGCCGTCTCGGTCGTCTCGGCCGTCTCGGCCGTCTCTGTCGTCTCTGTCGTCTCTGTCGTCTCTGTCGTCGTGGCGTCGGGGTGGTACGTGCGGTACAGCTCCTTGGCGACGATGCCGCGCTGCACCTCGCTCGCGCCCTCGTAGATGCGGGGGGCGCGCACCTCGCGGTAGAGGTGTTCGAGGAGGTGGCCGCGGCGCAGGGCGCGGGCGCCGTGGAGCTGGACGGCGCGGTCGACGACGTACTGGGCGGTCTCGGTGGCGAGGAGCTTCGCCATCGCGGCGCGCTTCGGGACGTCCGGGGCGCCCGCGTCGTACGCCGTCGCCGCCGCGTACACCATCAGGCGGGCCGCCTCGGTGCGCAGGGCCATCTCGGCGACCTGGTGGGAGACGGCCTGGAGGTCGCGCAGCGTGCCGCCGAAGGCGTCGCGGACGGTGGTGTGCGCGAGGGTCGCGTCGAGGGCGGCCTGCGCCATGCCGACGGCGAAGGCGCCGACGCTGGGGCGGAACAGGTTGAGGGTGCCCATGGCCACCCGGAAGCCCTCGTCCGGTGCGCCCAGGACGTCGTCCGCGGTGACGGGCACGGCGTCGAAGGAGAGGGCGCCGACGGGGTGCGGCGAGAGCATGTCGAGCGCGCTGCCGGTGAGGCCGGGACGGTCGGCGGGCACGAGGAAGGCGGTGACGCCGCGGGCGCCGGCGCCGGGGGTGGTGCGGGCGAACACGGTGTAGAAGTCGGCCTCGGGGGCGTTGGAGATCCAGCACTTCTCCCCGGTGAGCCGCCAGGCGGAGGGGTGGCCGCCCGGCCGGGGGTCCGGTTCCGCGCGCAGGGACAGCGCCGCCGCGTCCGAGCCCGCGCCGGGCTCGCTGAGGGCGAAGGCGGCGACCGCGGTGCCGTCGCTCACGCGGGGGAGCCAGCGGGCGCGCTGGGCCTCGGTGCCGTGGGTGTGCACGGGGTGGGCGCCGAGGCCCTGGAGGGCGAGGGCGGTCTCGGCCTCCGTGCAGGCACGGGCGAGGGACTCGCGCATCAGGCACAGGTCGAGCGCGCCGGACGTGAACAGGCGGGACAGCAGGCCGAGGGCGCCCAGTTCGGCGACCAGGGCACGGTTGACGCGGCCCGGCTCGCCCTTCTCCGCGAGCGGGCGCAGCCGTTGGGCGGCGAGGGCGCGCAGCTCTTCGCACCAGGTGACGTGTGCCGGTTCGAGCGAGAATGCGGTCATCGCCGGTCCCTTCCCCTGCCGTCCTGCCCTCCGGGTCCACGGCCGAGGCTATCGCGCCCCGTTGACTGTCGTCACCGACACGATACGCTCGTGGCGCGAGCCCACCACGACAAAGGGGGCGAACCGCCATGGCCGATGCGCGCCACGCGGACCCGCACCGCTCCGCCCATGTCGACACCTTCGCGCGCGACCACCTGCCGCCCCCCGAGCAGTGGCCGCAGCTCCTCTTCGAGCTGCCCCGGCTGCGCTACCCGGCCCGGCTGAACTGCGCCGCCGAGCTGCTCGCCGGCCCGCCCGACGACCGCCCCGCCTTCCGCACCGTGTCCGGGGACACCTGGACCTACGGCGGGCTCCGCGAGCGCGTCGACCGGATCGCGCACGTGCTGACCGGCGACCTCGGTGTCGTCCCGGGCAACCGGGTGCTGCTGCGCGGCCCCACCACCCCGTGGCTGGCCGCGTGCTGGCTGGCGGTGCTGAAGGCGGGCGCGGTGGCGGTCACGGTGCTCGCCCAGCAGCGCCCGCACGAGCTGCGCGCGATCTGCGAGACCGCCCGGGTGCGGCACGCGCTGTGCGACGTCCGGTCCGTCGACGACCTCGCCCGGGCGGACGTCGCGGGCCTCGCGATCACGCCGTTCGGCGGGGACGCGCCGGACGACCTGCGCCGCCGTACGGCGTCGGGTGCGGCGCCCGGCACGCCGTACCGGGCCGTCGACACGGCCGCCGACGACGTGGCGCTGATCGCGTTCACGTCCGGCACCACCGGGCGGCCCAAGGGCTGCATGCACTTCCACCGCGACGTGCTGGCGATCGCGGACACCTTCTCCGAGCACGTGCTGCGGCCGCGCTCCGACGACCTCTTCGCGGGCAGTCCGCCGCTCGGCTTCACCTTCGGGCTCGGCGGGCTCGTGGTCTTCCCCCTGCGGGCCGGTGCGAGCGCCCTGCTGCTCGAACGGGCGGGCCCCCGGCAGCTCCTGCCGGCCGTCGCCGAGCACCGGGTGTCGGTGCTGTTCACCGCGCCGACCGCCTACCGCGCGATGCTCGACGAGCTGGACGGCTACGACCTGGGCAGCCTCCGGCGCTGCGTCTCGGCGGGCGAGAACCTGCCCGCGGCCACCTGGCGCGCCTGGTACGAGCGCACCGGCCTGCGCGTGATCAACGGCATCGGCGCCACCGAGCTGCTGCACATCTTCGTCTCGGCGGCGGACGACGCCATCAGGCCCGGCACGACGGGTGTACCGGTGCCGGGGTGGCAGGCACGCGTGCAGGACGAACGGGGCAGGCCGGTGCCCGACGGGGAGCCGGGGCTGCTGGCGGTGCGCGGGCCGGTCGGGTGCCGCTACCTCGCCGACCCGCGCCAGCGCGAGTACGTGCGCGACGGCTGGAACGTCACCGGGGACACCTACGTCCGCGAGCCCGACGGGTACTTCCGGTACGTGGCCCGTGCCGACGACATGATCATCTCCGCCGGGTACAACATCGCCGGTCCGGAGGTGGAGGACGCGCTGCTGCGCCATCCCGACGTCGTGGAGGCGGCGGTGGTGGGCCGGCCCGACGGGCGCCGGGGGCAGGTGGTGGTGGCGCACGCCGTGCTGCGCGAGGGGGCCGGCCGGGACGCCGACGCGCTGCGCGCGTTCCTGCGGTCGGAGCTGGCGCCGTACAAGTGTCCGCGGGAGATCGTCTTCCTGGACGCGCTGCCGCGCACGGCGACCGGCAAGCTCCAGCGCCACCGGCTCCTGGATCCCGCCGACGCCGCCCCCGCCGCCCCTCCCGGGGCCCGGCCGGATCCCCTGGGCGGCCGGGCCTGACGCCGACGACATAAGATGATCAACGTGTCCGACCAGCACGTACAGCACGCCCCGCGGTCCCTCATCGTCACGCTCTACGGCGCCTACGGCCGTTTCGCGCCGGGCCCGGTGCCCGTCGCCGAGCTGATCCGGCTGCTGGCGGCGGTGGGGGTGGACGCGCCCTCCGTGCGCTCGTCGGTGTCCCGGCTGAAGCGGCGCGGGCTGCTGCTGCCCGCCCGTACGGCCGAGGGCGCGGCCGGTTACGGACTCTCCGACGAGGCCCGCCAGTTGCTGGAGGACGGTGACCGGCGCGTCTACGCCACCGCGCCCCACGAGGACGAGGGCTGGGTGCTCGCCGTGTTCTCCGTGCCCGAGTCGGAGCGGCAGAAGCGGCACGTCCTGCGCTCGCGCCTGGCCGGTCTCGGCTTCGGCACCGCGGCCCCCGGCGTGTGGATCGCCCCGGCCCGGCTGTACGAGGAGACCCGGCACGCGCTGGGCCGCCTCGGCCTGGACTCCTACGTGGACTTCTTCCGCGGGGAGCACCTGGGTTTCACGCCGACCGCCGAGGCGGTGGCCCGCTGGTGGGACCTGGCCGCGATCGCCAAGGAGCACGAGGCGTTCCTCGACCGGCACGCGCGCGTCCTGCACGCCTGGGAACGGCGGACGGACACCCCGCCCGAGGAGGCCTACCGCGACTATCTCCTCGCCCTGGACTCCTGGCGGCACCTGCCCTACACGGACCCGGGGCTGCCCGCCGGGCTGCTGCCCGGGGACTGGCCCGGCACGCGCTCGGCGGCGGTCTTCCGGGCGCTGCACGAGCGGCTGCGCGACGCGGGCGCGCACTACGCGGCCCTGGGCCCCCTCCCGGGACCGGCCGCACCGCCCGAGCAGTGAGTCGCGTCACATCCGCACGGGATCAGTGAACCCTCAGCCCGCTCAGATCCTCTTCTCAGGTTTCCCTCCTACCGTGCGGACGCATGAGTCTCGCGCGCAACTTGAACCGTGCCCTCACCGTCACCACCGGCCTGCAGGTCCGCAGAGCGCCCCAGGCGGCCAAGGGGAAACCGAAGGGGAGGCCCGCCGCGAAGTCCCCCGCCGCCGGGCCCGCGGCGCGGCCGACGGCCGCCTACCGATGTCCGACGGCCGAGGAACAGCCGGCCGAACGGCTGCTGCGGCGGCCCGTCTTCATCATCTCCTCCATCCGCTCCGGCTCCACCCTGCTGCGGATGATGACGGGCGCCCACCCGCGGCTGCACGCCCCGCACGAACTGCACATCGGCAAGCTGGAGGTCGCCTGCGCCACCTGGCACTCCGAGCGGGCGATGGGCGAACTCGGCCTGCGCCGGGGCGACCTGGAGCACCTGCTGTGGGACCGCGTCCTGCACCGTGAACTCATCCGGTCCGGCAAGGACTTCGTGGTCGAGAAGACACCGGCCAACGCGTACATGTACCGGCGCCTGAGGGACTGCTGGCCCGACGCCCGCTTCGTCTTCCTGCTGCGCCACCCCGCGTCGATCGCCCGTTCCTGGCACGAAAGCGACCCCGTCAAGCGGCCGCACGAGAGGGCCGTCACGGACGTGCTGCGGTACGTGACGGCCGTCGAGGAGGCCCGCGCGGCGGACGCCGACGGCTTCACCGTGCGCTACGAGGACATCACCGCCGACCCCGAGCGCGAGATGCGCCGCCTGTGCGCGTACCTCGGCGTCGACTACGCGCCGCAGATGCTGCACTACGGCAAGAAGGGCAACGCCGAGCTGGTCAGGGGCCTGGGCGACTGGCGCGAGAACATCCGCACCGGCACCGTCCAGCCGGGGCGGGCGCTGCCCCCGCAGGACGAGATCCCCGAGCGGCTGCGCCCGATGTGCGCGGCCTGGGGCTACACGTCCTGACGCGGGCCGTGCAGGGTCAGCCTCGGCCTGGGGGCGTCGGTGCGTCCGGTGCGCGGCGGACGGCTGCCCGCCCGGTACGGCGCCGGCCAGGGGGCGCCCGGTCCGTCGTAGCCCTGTTCGGCGGCGGCGTGCAGCGTCCACTGCGGGTCGTAGAGGTGCGGGCGGCCCAGCGCGCACAGATCGGCACGTCCGGCCAGGATCAGCGAGTTGACGTCGTCCCAGGAGGAGATGGCGCCGACCGCGATCACCGGGACGCCCGCTTCGTGCCGGATGCGGTCCGCGTACGGCGTCTGGTACGACCGGCCGAACTCCGGCCGCTCCTCGGCGACGACCTGCCCCGTGGACACGTCGATGGCGTCGGCGCCGTGCGCGGCGAAGGCCCGGGCGATGCGGACCGCATCCTCTCCGCTGGTGCCGCCCTCGGCCCAGTCGGTGGCGGAGACGCGTACGGTCATGGGCCGCTCGGCGGGCCACACCTCGCGTACGGCGTCGAAGACCTCCAGCGGGAAGCGCAGGCGTCGCTCCAGTGAGCCGCCGTAGGCGTCGGTGCGGTGGTTGGTGAGCGGGGAGAGGAAGCCGGAGAGCAGGTAGCCGTGGGCACAGTGCAGTTCGAGCAGGTCGAACCCGGCGTGGGCGGCCCGCTCGGCCGCGGCCCGGAACTGCTGCCGTACGTCGGTCAGTTGGGCCCGGGTCAGCTCGCGCGGGGTCTGGCTGCCGGGCCGGTACGGCAGCGGGGAGGGGGCCACGAGGGGCCAGTTGCCGTCGGGCAGCGGTTCGTCCATGCCCTCCCACATCAGCCGGGTCGAGCCCTTGCGGCCGCTGTGCCCGAGCTGCACGCCGATCGCGGTGCCGGGCGCGCTGTCGTGCACGAAGTCCGTGATCCGCCGCCATGCCCCGCCCTGGCGGCCGGTGTAGAGGCCCGTGCAGCCGGGCGTGATGCGGCCCTCGGCGCTGACGCACACCATCTCGGTCATGACCAGGGCGGCACCGCCCAGGGCCCGGGCGCCCAGGTGGACCAGGTGGAAGTCGCCGGGGACCCCGTCGTCGGCCGAGTACATGTCCATCGCGGAGACGACGACGCGGTTGCGCAGGGTCAGGCCGCGCAGTGGCAACGGTGTGAACATCGGGGGCGTGCCGGGCGGGCAGCCGAACTCGCGCTCGACGGAGTCGGTGAAGCCGGCGTCGCGCAGCCGCAGGTTGCCGTGGGTGACCCGGCGGCTGCGGGTGAGCAGGTTGAAGGCGAACCGGCGCGGCGGCTGGCCGACGTACCGGCCCAGGTCCTCGAACCACTCCAGGCTGGCCCGGGCCGCCCGCTGCGTGGAGGCGACGACGGGGCGCCGTTCCTCCTCGTACGCGCCGAGCGCCTCCCGGAGGGTGGGCCGCTCCTCCAGGCAGGCGGCGAGCGCGAGGGCGTCCTCCACGGCGAGTTTGGTGCCGGAACCGATGGAGAAGTGCGCGGTGTGGGCGGCGTCGCCGAGCAGGACGACGTTGCCGTGCGACCAGCGTGCGTTGACGACCGTGCGGAAGGTGGTCCACGCCGAGTTGTTGGAGCGCAGCGGCCGCCCGCCGAGGGCGTCGGCGAAGATCTTGGCGCACCGGGCGGTGGATTCCGTTTCGTCGAGCGCGTCGAAGCCGGCCGCCCGCCAGACCTCTTCGCGCATCTCGACGATGACGGTCGACGCGGCTTCGTGCTGCGGCCCGCGGGGCCTCGTTGACGGCTGCTGGTCGGGCGACGGGCGGGAGTAGGGGTAGCCGTGCAGTTGCATCACGCCGTGCTCGGTCTCGGCGATCTCGAAGCGGAAGGCGTCGAAGGCGAAGTCGGCGGCGAGCCAGATGTAGCGGCAGCGGTGGTAGGTGACGTGCGGGCGGAAGACGTCGCGGTGGGCCTCGCGGACGGCGCTGTGCACGCCGTCGGCGGCGACGACGAGGTCGTGGGTCCGCGCGAGCCGGTCGGAGGGCGGGGCCTCGGTGCGGAAGCGGAGGTCCACGCCGAGGTCGCGGCAGCGGTCGTGGAGGATGCCGAGGAGGCGGCGACGGCCGAGGGCGGCGAAGCGGTGTCCTCCTGAGGTGTGGCGGATGCCCCGGTGGACGATGTCGATGTCGTCCCAGCGGACGAAGTGCGCCTTGAGGGCCTCGTGGACGGCGGGGTCGGCGTGTTCGATGCCGCCGAGGGTTTCGTCGGAGAGGACCACGCCGAAGCCGAAGGTGTCGTCGGGGGCGTTGCGCTCGTAGACGGTGACCTCGCGGTCGGGGGCGAGGCGTTTGAGGAGGGCGGCGGTGTAGAGGCCGCCGGGGCCCCCGCCGACGATCGCGATGCGGTGGGGGCGGCCGCGGTCGTCCGGCGCGTGCGGGTGCGGTGCGGGTGCCCGCGCCCCGCGGCGGAGCCGCTGATCGGCACCTCCCGGCGCCCCCGGGTCCGGCACACTCCCCCGCGTCGACGGCATCGTCCTACCTCCCTTGCCACTTCGGGGGCCGTTTTTCCGTGAAGGCCGCGTGGAATTCCGCGTAGTCCTCGCCCGTCATCAGCAGGGCCTGCGTGGACGCGTCCAGTTCCACCGCCGCCGCCAGCGGCATGTCCAGTTCCGCCGTGAGGAGGGCCTTGGTCTGGGCGTGGGCCAGGGCCGGGCCGTCGGCCAGGCGGCGGGCGAGGGCCTGGGCGGCCTCGTCGGCTCGGCCCTCCTCCGTCAGTTCGCTGATCAGGCCGATCCGCTCGGCCTCCGGGGCGCGCACCGGCTCGCCGAGCATCAGCAGACGGGTGGCGTGGCCGAGGCCGACGACGCGGGGCAGCAGGTAGGCGGCCCCCATGTCGCCGCCGGAGAGGCCGACGCGGGTGAAGAGGAAGGCGAAGCGGGCCGAGGGGTCGGCGACGCGGAAGTCGGCGGCGAGGGCGAGGACGGCGCCCGCGCCGGCGGCGACCCCGTGCAGCGCGGCGATCACCGGGAACGGGCACTCCCGTACCGCCCGCACCACCTGGCCCGTCATCCGGTTGAAGTCGAGCAGCGTCGCGGTGTCCATGGAGAGGGTGGCGCCGATGATCTCGTCCACGTCGCCGCCGGAGCAGAAGCCGCGCCCCTCGCCGGCCAGCACCAGGGCCCGCACGGACCGCCGGCGGGACAGCTCGGCGAGCAGGTCGCGCAGGTCGGCGTAGGCCTCGAAGGTGAGGGCGTTGAGCTTGTCGGGGCGGGCGAGGGTGACGGTGGCGACGCCGTCGGTGGTCTCGACGCGCAGGTGCCGCCAGTCGGGGGTGGGGGCGGCGGAGCCGGTGAAGGGACTCATGACACTCGAAGTTATCACCGTTCCGTGACTGTCGTCACGGGTCCGCTACAAGGCGGACGGAGGCGTCGGTGTCGAGGGCCGAAGGTCCCGGGGGTGCCCGTCGAACGGCTCTGCCGGGCGGCGCCGTACCATTCATAAGGTTGAAAGCAGGACAGGACACCCTGCTCCACGAAACGGACCCGCCGTGCACGATCACTCCCCCGCACCCGCCTCCTGGCGCATCGCACTGCCGCACTCCGCCGCGGCGGTGCCGGTGGCGCGTGCCCTGGTGCGCAACGCCCTGGCCGAGCTGGATCACACGGCCGACGGCGACACCGCGGAGCTGCTCACGGCGGAACTGGTCGCCAACGCCGTGGAGCACACCTCCGTCGGCCGGACGCCGATCGAGCTGGTGGTGGAGCTGCGGCCGACCGGCTGCCAGGTCGAGGTGCACGACCCGGACCCGTCGCCGCCCGCCGACCTCACCCGGCCGGACGTGGAACCGCCCGACCCGTGGCGCGAGGGCGGACGCGGTCTGCTGCTGATCCGCGCCCTCAGCTCCTCCTGCGGTCACCGGTCCACGGGGGCGGGCAAGGCGGTCTGGTTCAGGCTCCCCGCGGTGCCCGCTCAGCGTCGGCCGCGCTGACGCCGGCGGCCAGGCGGGAGTGCCGGCGCCCGTAGGCCGTGTACACCAGCAGGCCCACCGCGAGGAACACCGCGAACTGCAGCCAGGTGGCGCCGCCCGTCTCGTACATCAGGTACAGGCAGAAGCCGATCCCGAGCAGGGGCGTCGCCGGGTACAGCGGGACCCGGAAGGACCGGGCGAGGTCCGGCTCGCGCCGGCGCAGGGTGAGCACCGAGAGGTTGACGGCGGCCATCGTGGCGAGGGTGCCGATGGTGCACAGGTTGACCACCGCGTCGAGCGGGGCGAAGGCGGCCGGGAGGGCGAAGACCACGCCGACGATCAGGGTGCCGGCGACGGGGGTGGCGGTGCGCGGGGAGACCTTCTCGAAGACCCGGGGGATCAGACCGTCCCGGGACATCGACATCAGGATGCGGGTCTGGCCGTACATCACGGCGAGCACCACCGAGGCGATGGCGACGACCGCGCCGAAGGCGACCACGCCGCCGCCGATCGCCGAGCCGGTGACCCGGTCGACGACGTAGGAGAGCGCGGCGGGCCGGTTGCCGACCTGGTCGCCGCCGACGGCGCCGATCGCGGCGACGGCGACCGCGCAGTAGAGCAGGGTGACCACGCCGATGCAGACCAGGATGGCGACGGGGATGTCCCGGCGCGGGTTCTTGGCCTCCTCGCCGGCCGTGGTGATCGCGTCGAAGCCGATGTACGAGAAGAAGGCGGCCGTGGTGCCGGCGCCGATGCCGCCGAGCCCCGCCGGGGAGAACGGGGTCAGGTTGCCGTCCTGGAAGGCGTAGAAGCCGATGGCGCAGAAGGCGAGCAGGACGGCGAGCTTGAGGACGGCCATGGCGGCCGTGGCGCGGGCGCTCTCGCGCACGCCGCGCACCAGCAGGACCGAGGCGAGCGCGATGACGATCACCGCGGGGAGGTTGACGGCGCCGCCGTCGCCGGGGCCCGCGGAGAGCGCGTGCGGGAGCTGGACGCCGAGGACGCTGTCGAGCAGTTCGTTGACGTACTGGCTCCAGCCGACGGCGACCGCCGAGACCGACACGCCGTACTCCAGGAGCAGGCACCAGCCGACGAGGAAGGCGGTGCGTTCGCCGAGTCCGGCGTAGGCGAAGGAGTACGAGGACCCGGAGACCGGGATCGCGCCGCCCAGTTCGGCGAAGGAGAACGCGGTGAACACGCAGGTGATCGCGGCCAGGACGAAGGAGACGACGACGGCCGGCCCGGCCTCGGCGACGGAGTCGGACAGGCCGACGAAGATGCCGGTACCGACGATCGCGCCGACGCCGAAGCAGACGAGCTGGAACAGGCCCATCGTGCGCTTCAGGCCGTGGCCTTCGCGGTCGGCGCCGGATTCGGCGACCAGCAGGTGGGGGGACTTGACGCGGGAGACGGGCATGGCGGGTGGTGCTCGTTTCTGGTGGTGCGGGGGGGCGCGACGGTGGTCGCGGCCGGCGGCGCCGGAAGGGGTGGCTCCGGAGCCGCCGGTCAGCATAGGGCCTGGTGGGGGGAGAGGGCCGTGTGACGGAGTCAGGCGAGGGTGGCCACGAGGACGGCCTTGATGGTGTGCAGGCGGTTCTCCGCCTCGTCGAAGACGACCGAGTGCGCGGACTCGAAGACCTCGTCCGTGACCTCCAGGGAGTCGAGCCCGTGGGTCTCGAAGATCTCCTGGCCGACCTTGGTGCCCAGGTCGTGGAAGGCGGGCAGGCAGTGCAGGAACTTGACGTCCGGGTTGCCGGTGGCGCGCAGGACGTCCATCGTCACGGCGTAGGGCGCGAGGGCCTCGATCCGTTCCGCCCAGACCTCCTTGGGCTCCCCCATGGAGACCCAGACGTCGGTGACGACGAAGTCGGCGCCGCGCACCCCCTCGGCCACGGTCTCGGTGAGGGTGATGCGCGCCCCGCTGGTCCCGGCCAGCTCGTGCGCCCGGTCGACGATCTCCTGGGCGGGCCAGTAGGCCTTCGGGGCGACGATGCGCACGTCCATGCCGAGCAGGGCGCCGGTGACCAGGTAGGAGTTGCCCATGTTGAAGCGGGCGTCGCCGAGGTAGGCGAAGGTGATCTCCCGCAGGGGGCGGTCGCTGTGCTCGGTCATGGTCAGCACGTCGGCGAGCATCTGGGTGGGGTGCCAGTCGTCGGTCAGGCCGTTGTAGACGGGGACGCCGGCGCAGGCCGCCAGCTCCTCGACCTTGGCCTGGCTGTCGCCGCGGTACTCGATGGCGTCGAACATCCGTCCGAGGACGCGGGCGGTGTCCCTGACCGACTCCTTGTGGCCGATCTGCGAGCCCGCCGGGTCGAGGTAGGTGGTCGAGGCCCCCTGGTCGGCGGCGGCGACCTCGAAGGCGCAGCGGGTGCGGGTCGAGGTCTTCTCGAAGATCAGGGCGATGTTCCGGCCGGTGAGGTACCGGGTCTCGGTCCCGGCCCGCTTGGCGGCCTTCAGCTCGGCGGCCAGCTCGACCAGGCCGCGGAACTCCTCCTCGGTGAGATCGAGCTCCTTGAGGAGGTGGCGGCCGGCGAGGGCGGTCGGGACTGTCGCCATGGGGCGCTCCAGAGGTACATACAGGGACAGGGAAACGGATTCCTGGAAGTGTATACGAGCTTCTGAATTTATATACAGTCCGCTCCGGGACGCCCTCCGCCCCCCTCTCCCTACACCGCCGCCCGTTCCACCGGGCAGCTCATGCAGCGGGGCCCGCCCCGGCCCCGGCCCAGTTCGCTGCCCGGGATCTCGATCACCTCGATGCCCTGTTTGCGCAGGTGGGTGTTGGTGGTGGCGTTGCGTTCGTAGGCGACGACGACGCCCGGTTCGACGGCCAGGACGTTGCACCCGTCGTCCCACTGCTCGCGCTCGGCGGCGTGGACGTCCTGGGTCGCGGTCAGGACCCGGATCTCGCCGAGCCCGAGGGCCGCGGCCATCGCGCGGTGCATGTGCTCCGGCGGGTGGTCGGTGACCTTCAGGTCCTTCTCCCCGGCACCCGGTTCGATGGTGTAGGAGCGCAGCATGCCGAGCCCGGCGTACTGGGTGAAGGTGTCGCCGTCGACCATCGTCATCACCGTGTCCAGGTGCATGAAGGCACGCCGCTTGGGCATGTCGAGGGCCACGATCGTCCGGGCGGAACCGGCGGCGAACAGCTTGTGGGCGAGCATCTCCACGGCCTGGGGCGTGGTGCGCTCGCTCATCCCGATGAGCACGGCGCCGTTGCCGATGACCAGGACGTCGCCGCCCTCGATGGTGGAGGGGTAGTCGGCCTGCCCCTCGGACCAGAGGTGGAAGGTCTCGTCGCGGAAGAGCGGGTGGTGCCGGTAGATCGCCTCGAAGTGGACGGTCTCGCGCTGCCGGGCGGGCAGCCGCATGGCGTTGATGGAGACGCCGTCGTAGATCCAGGCCGAGGTGTCCCGGGTGAAGAGGTGGTTGGGCAGGGGCCCGAGCAGGAAGTCGTCCAGTTCCATGGCGTGGAAGCGCACGGAGGTCGGCTCCGGGTGCGCGTCCAGGAACTCCCGCTTGGTCATCCCGCCGACCAGCCACTCGGCCAGCTCGGAGGCGGGCAGGTTCTCGAAGGCGGCCCGGAGGTGGTCCGTGGCCAGCACTCCGTACTCCTTCTCGTCGAAGACCCGGTCCAGGACCAGCCGCCGGGCGGCCGGGACGTCCAGGGTCTCGGTGAGCAGGTCGCCGAAGAGGTGCACCGCCACCCCGCGGTCGCGGAGCACGTCGGCGAACCCGTCGTGCTCGGCGCGCGCCCGGCGCACCCACAGCACGTCGTCGAAGAGAAGGGCGTCCTTGTTGCTGGGGGTGAGCCTTTTGAGCTCGAGATCCGGCCGGTGCAGGATGACGCGGGTGAGCCGCCCGGCTTCGGAGTCGACGTGGAATCCCATGTCTTCATCCTGACCACTCCGGCGCCCGTTCACCCCCGCTTTCGCGGACCCCCGAGCGCTCCTGCCCTACGCCCCGGGCGGGAGGCGCCCCTCGGTCGCGACGAGGCCCGCGGTGCGCGGGCCGGGGCACGGGACGGGGACGACCGCCCCGCGTGCTTCCCGTGCCCCGGCCCGGGTCGGGTGTACGACCTGCGATGCGACGCGGGGGCGCGCCCATCCTGTGGAGGTTGGCAGTGCCGCCCGGCTCACGACGGGGCCGGCACCGGACCCCGGAGCGTGCGGAGACACCTTGAGTCCTGACGCGTTGATCGCCCACCTCGTGGGCGCATCGGCTCTGATCCTGGTCGCCGCGCATGCGGGCGGCGGGCTGGCCCGGCGGCTCGGGCAGCCCTACATCGTGGGCCAACTGGCGGCGGGCATCGCCCTCGGCCCCTCCCTCCTCGGCGCCCTCGCCCCCCGGGCCTACGACGACCTCTTCCCGGCGGCCATCGGCCCGGCGCTGACCGGGTTCTCCCAGTTCTCCCTGGTGGTGTTCCTGTTCGCGGTGGGGTACGAGCTGGACCTGGCGATCCTCGGTGACCGGGCGCGCGTCTCGGTGACCGTGGCGCTGGCCTCGTTCGTGGTGCCGATGACGGTGGGGTGCGGCGCCGCCCTGCTCTTCCGGGACACGTTGCGCGACCTGGGCGGCGGGCGGGAACTGCCGGCCGCCGCGGTGGTGTTCGCGGGCATCGCCCTGTCGATAACGGCGGTGCCCGTGCTGACCGCGATCGTGCGGGAGAACGGCCTCACCCGCACCGTGCCCGGGGTGGTGGCGGTCTCGGCGGCCGGGATCCTCGACGCCGTGTGCTGGACGGTGCTGGCGGGCACGATGCTCAACAGCGGCGCGGGCGAGGCGGCGTTGGCCTGGCCCTGGCGCGCGGCGCTCGCCGTCGGCTTCGTCACCGTCATGGCGCTCGCGGCCCGGCCGGTGCTGCGCAGGCTGCTGTGGCGCACGCGTCTGGAACCCTCGCTACGGCTGGCGCTGCTCATCGGCTTCGCCCTCGGGTCGGCCTGGGTGACGCACTGGCTCGGACTGCACGTGATCTTCGGAGCGCTGCTCGCGGGGCTGGTGACGCCCCGGGAGGAGGGCGGCACCCTGGACCCGGACCTGCTGCGCCCGCTGCACGAGGTCGGCTCCCTGCTGCTGCCGTTCTTCTTCGTCCTCTCGGGGCAGTCCGTGGCCCTCGACAGCATGTCCGGCACCGGGTGGGCGGTGCTGCTGGCGGTGACGGTGCTGGCGGTCACCACGAAGGTCGGCAGCGGGCTGGTGTCGGCCCGGCTCGGCGGCCTGGACCGGCACGACGCCCGTACCGTCGGGGTGCTGCTCAGCGCCCGGGGTCTGACCGAGCTGATCGCCCTCAACGCCGGCCTGGAGGCGGGGCTGGTCAGCGCGCCGCTCTACACGGTCCTGGTGTTCATGGCGCTCGCCACGACCCTCCTGACCCAGCCGCTCCTCGTGCTGACGCGCCGCCTCGCGGCACGCGACCGCCCCGCGGCGCCGGTCCCCGCCACCGCCCCGCAGCCGTACGCGGCGGCCGAGGGCGGTGTCGAGGGACCGGGACGAGGTGAGTGACGGTCACAGCCGGGGGTCCACCGGCTCCGACTCCAGGGCCAGCACCCCGAACACCGCCTCGTGCACCCGCCACAGCGGCTCCCCGTCCGCGAGGCGGTCCAGGGCCTCCAGGCCGAGGGCGTACTCGCGGACGGCCAGGGACCGCTTGTGGTTCAGGAACCGGTGCCTGAGGCGGGCGAGGTGGTCGGGGCGGGTGTACTCGGGGCCGTAGATGATCCGCAGGTACTCCCGGCCCCGGCACTTGATGCCGGGCTGCACCAGACGGCCCTTGTCGTCGCGCACCAGCGCGCCGAGAGGCTTGACGACCATGCCCTCGCCGCCGCGGCCGGTCATCTCCAGCCACCAGTCGGTCCCGGCCGCCACCGACTCCGGGTCGCCGGTGTCGACGTACAGCCGGCGGGTGGTCTGCAGCAGGCCGCTGCCGTCGTGCTCGACGAGCCGGTCGAGGAGCCCGAGCTGCTCGTCGTGCGGCAGCGCGGCGAGGCTTCGGCCCTGGACGGCGAGGATCTGGAACGGGGCCAGGCGGACGCCGTCCAGGCCGTCGGTGGGCCAGCAGTAGCGGCGGTAGGCGTCGGTGAAGGCGGCCGCGTCGGCGGCCCTGGCGCGCTGGCGGTCGAGGAGGTCGTGCACCTCGACGCCGCGCGCCGCGGCGCCCTCCAGCGCGCCCAGCACGCCGGGGAACACGGCCGCGGAGGCGGCGCCCACGGCGGCGTACTGGGAGCGCAGCAGTCCGGCCGCCTTGAGCGACCACGGCATCAGCTCGGCGTCCAGCAGCAGCCAGTCCGTGGCCAGTTCGTCCCACAGGCCGGCCTCGCCGGCGGCGGTGCGCAGCCGGTCGAGGATCTCCTCGGTGACCGACGCGTCGTCCAGGAAGGGACGGCCGGTACGGGTGTAGAGGGAGCCCGTGACGCCCTCCACGCCGAAGCGGTCGCGGGCCGCCTCCGCGTCGCGGCAGACCAGGACCACCGCCCGCGAACCCATGTGCTTCTCCTCGCACACGACCCGCGCGACGCCGTCCGCCGCGTACTGCGCGAAGGCCTCCCTCGGGTGCTCCAGGTAGCCGTCCACGCCGGAGGTGGCGGTCGGTGCCATGGTCGGCGGGAGGTACGGCAGCAGGCGCGGGTCGGTGGCGAAGCGGCTCATGACCTCCAGGGCCGCCGCCCCGTTCTCCTCGCGTACGGTGATCCGCCCGGCGTGCCGGGTCTCCACCACCCGGCGTCCCCGGACGTCGGCCAGGTCCAGCGGGCGGCCGTCGTGGCCGCCGGGGGCCTCGGTGCGCAGCGGCTTGACCGGCTCGTACCAGACCCGCTCGGCCGGTACGTCGACGATCTCCCGCTCCGGCCAGCGCAGCGCGGTGAGCCGGCCGCCGAAGACGGCGCCGGTGTCCAGGCAGAGGGTGTTGTTCAGCCAGGTCGCCCCCGGGACGGGGGTGTGTCCGTAGACGACGGCCGCACGGCCCCGGTAGTCCTCGGCCCACGGGTAGCGCACGGGCAGGCCGAACTCGTCGGTCTCGCCGGTGGTGTCGCCGTACAGGGCGTGGCCGCGGACCCGGCCCGAGGTGCGGCCGTGGTACTTCTCGGGCAGACCGGCGTGGCAGACCACCAGCCGGCCGCCGTCGAGGACGTAGTGGCTGACCAGGCCGTCGATGAAGTCCCGCACCTCGGCGCGGAACTCCTCGCTCTCCCGCTCCATCTGCGCGACGGTCTCGGCGAGCCCGTGGGTGAGCTGGACCTTGCGGCCCTTCAGGTGGCGGCCGTACTTGTTCTCGTGGTTGCCGGGGACGCACAGGGCGTTGCCCGACCTGACCATGGACATCACGCGGCGCAGCACGCCGGGGCTGTCCGGGCCGCGGTCGACGAGGTCGCCGACGAAGACGGCGGTGCGGCCCTCGGGGTGGACGCCGTCGGTGTAGCCGAGCTTGGCGAGCAGGGTCTCCAGCTCGGTGGCGCAGCCGTGGACGTCGCCGACGATGTCGAAGGGGCCGGTGAGGTGGGTGAGGTCGTTGAAGCGCTTCTCGGTGACGACGGTGGCGTGCTCGACCTCCGCGACGCCGCGCAGCACGTGCACCTTGCGGAAGCCCTCGCGCTCCAGGTGGCGCAGGGAGCGGCGGAGTTCGCGGGTGTGGCGCTGGACGACGCGGCGGGGCATGTCGGCGCGGTCGGCGCGGCCGGCGTTGCGCTCGGCGCAGACCTGCTCGGGCACGTCCAGGACGACGGCGATGGGCAGCACGTCGTGCTTGCGGGCCAGGTCGATCAGTTGACGCCGGGCGTCCTGCTGCACGTTGGTCGCGTCGACGACGGTGCGACGGCCGGCGGCGAGCCGCTTGCCGGCGATGTAGTGCAGGACGTCGAAGGCGTCGCGGCTGGCGCTCTGGTCGTTCTCGTCGTCGGCGACCAGGCCCCGGCAGAAGTCGGAGGAGATGACCTCGGTCGGCGTGAAGTGGCGCTGGGCGAACGTGGACTTGCCGGAGCCGGAGGCGCCGATCAGCACGACGAGGGAGAGGTCGGTGACGGGCAGGGCGCGGGCCCGCACGGGGGTGCGGCTGCTGCCGGTGGTGCTCATGCGGCCTTCGCCTCCTTCTCGGTCGGGGTCGCGGGAGTGGTCAGGGTGAACAGGGCGAGCTGGGTGGGCGGCCCCACCTCGGGGTCGTCGTCACCGACGGGGCGGAACTCCACCGCGTAGCCGTGCCGTTCGGCGACCCGGCCGGCCCAGGTGCGGAACTCCTGGCGGGTCCACTCGAAGCGGTGGTCGCGGTGGCGGACGTGCCCGGCCGGGAGGGTATCCCAGCGCACGTTGTACTCGACGTTGGGCGTGGTGACGACGACGGTGCGGGGGCGGGCCGAGCCGAAGACGGCGTACTCCAGGGCGGGCAGCCTCGGCAGGTCGACGTGCTCGACGACCTCGCTCAGCACGGCCGCGTCGTAGCCCTTGAGGCGCTTGTCGGTGTAGGCGAGGGAGCCCTGGAGGAGCTGGACGCGGGCGGCCTGCCGCTCGCCCATGCGGTCCAGCTTGAGCCGCCGGGAGGCGATGGTCAGGGCGCGCACCGACACGTCCACGCCGACGATCTCGGTGAAGCGCGGCTCCTGGAGCAGTTCGCGCACCAGGTGTCCCTCGCCGCAGCCGAGGTCGAGGACGCGGGCGGCGGCGTGGTCGCGCAGCGCCGTGAGGATCGCCTCGCGGCGCCGCACGGCGAGCGGGGTGGGCCTGGCCTCCTGCTCGGCCTCCGCCTCGACGGCGTTGTCGATCTCCTCGACCTCGCTGTCGTCGGTCTCGGCCAGCCGGATCAGCTCCAGCCGGTCCATCGCCTCGCGGGTCAGGGACCAGCGCCGGGAGAGGTAGCGGCTGGTGATCAGCTTCTGCTCGGGGTGGCCCGGCAGCCAGCCCGCACCGGCCCGCATCAGCTTGTCGACCTCGTCCGGGGAGACCCAGTAGTGCTTGGCGTCGTCCAGCACCGGCAGGAGGACGTACAGGTGGCGCAGGGCGTCGGAGAGGGTGAGCGTCCCGGACTCCAGCACGAGCCGGACGTAACGGGAGTCGCCCCACTCGGGGAACTCCGTGTCCAGCGGCACGGCGTCGACGGCGACCGTCCAGCCGAGCGGCTCGAAGAGGCGGCGTACGAGGCCGGGACCGCCCCGGGCGGGCAGCGCCGGGATCTCGACGCGCAGCGGGAGCGGCCGGGCGGCGCGCTCGGGCCGGGCCTTGCACACGCCGCGCATCGCGCTGGAGAACACGGTGCGCAGCGCCACGGCGAGCAGGGACGAGGCCGCGTACGGACGGTCGTTGACGTACTGCGCGAGGGCCGCGTCGGGGGCGCCGCCGCGGCCCTTGCCCTTGCCACGCCTGACCAGCGCCACCGGATCGACCTCCAGCAGCAGCGCCGCCGTGCAGCGCTGTTCCTCCGCCTCGGGGTAGAGCACGTGGGCCGTGCCGAAGGAGGTGGAGAACGCCTGCGCCCTGCCGGGATGCTTGTGCAGCAGGAAACCGAGGTCGGTCGCGGGGTGCTCGGGGGTACCGGTGGTGGTGACGGTCAGGAACATGGGCCTCTCCGGCCGGGTCGGCGGTGCGACGGACGACTGCTGGGCCGTGCGCGCGAGAGCCCCCGGGGCGGTACCCCGAGGGCTCCGGCGGAACGACGGTCACACGATCGCACAGGGCGGGTGACCGGCGCCTTCGGTTATTCGCGTCGCGGTGCCGGTGCGTCAGGAGAGCTGCGACTGGACCTGGGAGGAGATCAGCTCCAGGTGGTCCAGGTCGTCGAGGTCCAGGATCTGGAGGTAGATCCGCTGGGCGCCGGCCTCGGCGTAGCGGCCGATCTTCTCGACGACCTCGGCCGGGGAGCCCGCGAGGCCGTTGGCCTTCAGCTCCTCGACCTCGCGGCCGATCACGGCGGCGCGGCGGGCGACCTCGGCGTCGTCCTTGCCGACGCAGGCGACCAGCGCGTTGGAGTAGGTGAGGGCGTCGGCCGCCCGGCCGGCCGCCTCGGCGGCGGCCCGTACCCGGCCGAACTGGCGCTCGGTGTCCTCGAGGGAGGCGAACGGCATGTTGAACTCGTCGGCGTACTGGCCGGCCAGCCGCGGGGTGCGGGTGGCGCCGTGGCCGCCGATGAGCACGGGCACCTTGGCCTGCGCGGGCTTGGGCAGCGCGGGCGAGTCGGTCAGGTCGTAGAACGTGCCGTGGAAGTCGAAGGTCTTGCCGGTCTCGGTGGCCCACAGGCCGGTGACGATCGCGAGCTGCTCCTCCAGGCGGCCCATCTTCTCCTTCGGGAAGGGGATGCCGTACGCCTTGTGCTCCTCCTCGAACCAGCCGGAGCCCAGGCCCAGCTCGATGCGGCCGCCCGACATCTGGTCGACCTGGGCGACCTGGATGGCGAGGACGCCGGGCAGCCGGAAGGTGCCCGCGGTCATGAGGGTGCCCAGGCGGATGCGCTTGGTCTCGCGGGCGAGGCCGGCGAGGGTGATCCAGGCGTCGGTGGGGCCGGGGAGGCCGTCCACGGCGCCCATGCGGAGGTAGTGGTCGCTGCGGAAGAAGGCGTCGAAGCCGAGGTCCTCGGTCGCCCTGGCCACGGTGAGCAAGGTGTCGTAGGTCGCCCCCTGCTGGGGCTCGGTGAAGATACGGAGATCCATGCCCACCATCCTGCCTGCTCGGCACGGGTGTCCGGCACAGGCTCCGCTCGCGGCGCGCGGGACGCGGGACCTACCCCGCCTCCCGCTCCGGTAAGTGCGCCTCGCGGTCCGTCAGTTTGCGCAGCATCTCCAGGACCCGGTCCCGGGACTCGTCGGCCGCGTCGATGGCCTCCATGCACTGCCAGTACGTCGCCTCGTCGGCGGCGGCGCAGGCGACGCCCACCAGGGCGATGCCGGTCTCGCCGAGCAGGGTGCCCAGGCGCATCAGGGCCTGCCGGGCGTCGCCCAGTTCGGTGAGCTGGGCGGCGCGCAGCTCGCCCGGGGCCAGCTCCGGGGTGCGCAGCACCCCGCAGCCGCGGCCCGCCAGCTCGGTCAACCCCATGGCCTCGCCCCGCAGTTCGGGCGGGCCGTACACCGCCAGCCGACTGCCGATCGCCTGGGCCAGGGCCTGCACCTGCCACACCTCCGTCAGGACCACCGGCACCTCGCCGCCGGCGGCCAGGGCACGCCCACTCGTCACGATGAGCCGCACAGCGTCCATGCGCTGCCCCCGTCTGTCCGACGCGCCCGTGGCGCGTCCGCCCGAACTCCGTTGTCCACTACCCAGAGTGAAGGTGTGTGGGACGAAAAGCCAGAGGAAGGCGGAAATCTTCGGACACCGTGGTGAATTGTGGCCGGATAGCGACTGCGGAGAGTGATAACGGAGTGGTTGACTCCTCCGCCTCAGCCCTCCGGTTCGCCCGTCGCGGGGGACGCGCCCGGCACGGGGAACCGGGACTCGTTCCGCTCGATCTTCGCCGCGAGCGCGGCCAGCGGGTCGACGCCGAGCACCTCGCAGAACTGGAGCAGGTACGCCAGGACGTCGGCGACCTCGTCCCGGACCCGGTGGGCGGTGTCCGGGTCGGTCATCACACGGGCCGACTGCTCCGGGGTCAACCACTGGAAGATCTCCAGCAGTTCGGAGGCCTCCACGCTGAGGGCCGCGGCCAGGTTCTTGGGGGTGTGGTACGGCTGCCAGTCGCGGGCGGCGGCGAACTCGGCCAGTCTGCGCCGCAGGGCCGCGAGGTCACGGGGATGATCGGTCACGGTCCAGGTGTACCACCGTGACGCCGCCCGCCCCGTCCCCGCCCGGCGTCCCCGCCTCCCCGACCGCGTCCGCCGCCCACGACGCGTCGGCGACCGCCCCGACGAAGCCGATGTGCCCCCGGTCGCACATCCGCGCCGCCAGCCGGAGCAGTTCGGCGCGCTGGTGCGGGTCCAGCCCGCGGTCGAAGCCGTCGGCGAGGACGGTGAGCGTCTGCAGCGCGGCGGGCACCTCCCCGGCCGGGTCGACCTCCAGCACCCCGGGTCCGGTGAACAGCACCAGCGTGAGGGCGAGGTAGCGCAGTTCGCCGTAGCCGAGCCGGGCGAGGCCGGTGCGGGTGCCGTCGCCCCGGTCGATCAGCGCGCGGACCACGCCGCCGAGGTCCGGTTCGGCCAGGACGTCCTCGACGGCGCCCGCGCATCCGGTGCGCACCGCCGCGACGAACTGCGCGTGCCGCCGGCCGCACTCGGCGCGGGTGCGCCACAGCACGTCGGCGAGGTTGTCGCAGCCGCCGAGCAGCCGCCCGGAGCCGCTGGGCACGGGCTCGCGCATCCGGCCCGGCCGCGGGTCGCAGGCGAAGACGGAGCGCAGGGCCACCACCATCTGCTCGGCCGCCGCCAGCACCCTGCGCTGCCCGTCCGTCTTGCCGGCCACCCGCAGCGGCAGCAGCGGCGTGCCGAGCCGGTCGTCGGGCAGGGGGGCGCGGGTGACGGGCGCCGATCCGGCCGTGTGCCAGGCCGCCTGCACGGTGCGGCGGCCCGGGTCGCGCAGGGCCGTCTGCAGGAGCACGACGCCGTCGGCCGACAGCCGCTCCCCCACGATGCGCAGTTCGGGCTCGGCCTGCACGGCGACGTCCAGGTGCACCGGCCCCTCGGCTCCGTCGGCCGTGCAGCCGATGCGAAAGCCCCGGCGGCGCTGCGCGTCGGGCCGGGACCGCTCGGGCACGCAGGCCCCCGGGTCCGGGAACACCGCGGCGAGTTCCGCACCGCCGCCGAGCCGTGCCAGGGCGTCGTAGGCCCTGAGCGCGCTGGTCTTGCCGCTGCCGCTGGGCCCGGCGAGCAGGGTGAGCGGCCCTAGCCGCAGCACCGCGCGCCGGTGCCCGGCGTAGGCGGCCAGCCTCAGCTGGGTGACGCGGGGACGGCCGGCGAGCGCCACGGCGGACGCCGCCGACGCGGAGGACCCGGGTAAGCCGGGGGATGCCGGTGACGCGGAGGACGCAGGTGACGCTGCCATATGCGGACCGTAGGGCTCCGCCGGGCGGCGAACCGTTTTGCCGGGACGGCTTTCCTACGATCGGGGGACCCGGCGGCCGGGGCCGCCGGGCGGCCGTCACATGCCGGTGACCCCCACCGCGCCCTCCATCAGCCCGTTCACCTCGGTCCCCGCCGGGGTCAGCAGGAAGACGTTGCGGTCGACCCGGTGCATCCCGCTGGCCAGGCCGAAGACGACGCCGGTGCTGAAGTCCAGGACCCGCTTGGCGACCTCGCCCTCGGCACTGGTCAGGTCCAGGAGGACCGGGATGCCCGACATCAGGGTCTCGGCGACCTCCCGGGCGTCCGCGAACACGTTGACCCGCAGGACGACGAACCGGCGGCGCCGCTCCGTCTCCGCCTCCGGCATCGCCCGGTGGCCGACCGAAGAGGGCCAGGCATCGCGTCCGCGCAAGGGAACGACCTGGGCGAGCCCTTCCCACTGTTCATCGGTGACGTCGTGGCTGTTCACCGGCTCCCCCCGATTCCACTCGCCTTCATTGCGTGCACCAGCCAATTCTTACGCCAAGTCACCCGTTCGGCCCAACAGCGACACGGTTGGCGACGCTCCGTGTCCGGTGGTTGCGCGGCGCGGGGCGGGGTACTCAGCGACGGCCGCCGCGCCCGGCGGGTGCCACCGGTGCGCCGGCGGACGTACACCGTCACACGGAGGAGTGCCCATGGGTGCGCTGGATCTGCCCGAGCCCGTCACGCGCGAAGGGGCACCTGCGCCCGTCGACACCGCCGCGCTGCAGGCGGCCCTGCACGACCGGGTGGACGGGGAGATCCGCTTCGACGCCGGGAGCCGGGCCGCCTACTCCACGGACGCGTCGAACTTCCGGCAGACGCCCCTCGGCGTGGTCGTCCCGCGCACCCCGGAGGCCGGCGCCGAGGCGGTGGCCGTGGCGCGGGAGTTCGGCGCGCCCGTGCTCTCGCGCGGCGGCGGGACGAGCCTGGCCGGGCAGTGCACCAACGCGGGTGTGGTCCTCGACTGGTCGAAGTACTGCACGCGGGTGGAGTCGGTGGACGCCGACGCCCGCACCTGCGTCGTCCAGCCCGGGATCGTGCTGGACGACCTGAACCGGCAGCTCGCGCCGTACGGCCTGCGCTACGGTCCCGAGCCCGCCACGCACGCCAACTGCACCCTCGGCGGCATGATCGGCAACAACTCCTGCGGCGCCACCGCGCAGGCGCACGGCAAGGTCGTGGACAACATCGCCCGCCTGGAGGTGCTGCTGTACGACGGCACCCGCTTCTGGTGCGGGGAGACCAGCGACGAGGAGTACGCCGAGATCGAGCGGCAGGGCGATCTGCGGGCGACCGTCTACCGGCGGCTGCGCGCGCTGCGTGACACCTACGGGGACGAGATCCGCCGCCGGTTCCCCGACGTTCCGCGCCGGGTCTCGGGCTACAACCTGGACTCGCTGCTGCCGGAGTACGGCTTCGACGTGGCCGGACTGCTGGTGGGCAGCGAGTCGACGCTGGTCACCGTGGTGCGGGCGGAGCTGGAACTGGTGCCGGTGGTGAAGGAACGCTCCCTGCTGGTGCTGGGGTTCGACAGCATCGACAAGGCCGCCGACGCGGTGCCCGACATCCTGCCGCACGAGCCGATCGCGCTGGAGGGCGTCGACGCCCGGCTGGTCCGCGACGAGCGGATCAAGCACCTCAACCCGCGGGCGCTGGCCCAGATGCCCGAGGGAAACGCCTACCTGATGGTGCAGTTCGGAGGGGACACCGTCGAGGAGGCCGACTCCCGGGCGCACCGGCTGCTGGAGGCCGTGCACCGCTCCGAGCACGATGCCGACTGCGCGTTCCTGGACGACCCGGCGCACGAACAGGACCTGTGGCAGGTCCGGGAGGCCGGGCTCGGCGCCACCGCGCACATCCCGGGCAAGCCCGACACCTTCGAGGGCTGGGAGGACTCGGCGGTCTCCCCCGACCGGCTGGGCGACTACCTGCGGCGGCTGCGCGCCCTGTTCGAGGAGTTCGGGTACCTGAGCGACACCGGTCCGAGCCTGTACGGCCACTTCGGCCAGGGCTGCGTGCACACCCGGATCCCGTTCGACCTGTACACCGCCGACGGGGTGGCGGCGTACCGGCGGTTCATGGAGCGGGCGGCCGATCTCGTCGTCGAGTTCGGCGGTTCGCTCTCCGGCGAGCACGGGGACGGGCAGAGCCGGGGCGAGCTGCTCTCCCGGATGTTCGGGGACCGGCTGGTGGAGGCGTTCGGGCGGCTCAAGGCCGTCTTCGACCCGGACAACCGGATGAACCCGGGGAAGGTCGTCGCGCCGTACGGGCTGGACGAGAATCTGCGCCTCGGCGGTGACTGGGCCCCGTTCGAGCCCCGGGACCTGCACTTCCGGTTCCCCCACGACGGGGGTTCGTTCGCGCAGGCGGCCAACCGCTGCGTGGGCGTCGGCAAGTGCCGCCAGCACACCAGTGACGGCACGGTGATGTGCCCGTCGTACCAGGTGACCCGGGAGGAGGAGCACTCGACGCGGGGGCGGGCCCGGCTGCTGTTCGAGATGCTCGACGGGCACGGGGACGGCGCGATCCGGGACGGCTGGCGCTCGGAGGCCGTCAAGGACGCCCTGGATCTGTGCCTGGCCTGCAAGGGCTGCAAGAAGGACTGCCCGGCGGACGTGGACATGGCCACCTACAAGGCGGAGTTCCTCTCCCACCACTACGCGGGCCGGCCGTGGCGCAGGCCGCGTTCGGACTGGTCGATGGGCTGGCTGCCGGCCCTCGCCCAGGTGGTGGGCCGCACCCGGCTGGGGCCGGTCGTCAACGCGCTCACGCACGCCCCGCTGCTGTCGAAGGCGGCGGTGTGGGCGGCGGGGGTGGCGGACCGGGAGGTGCCGCTGTTCGCGGAGCGGACGTTCGAGCAGTGGTTCGCGGACCACGAACCGGAGGGCGACGGGCACCGCGGGTCCGTGCTGCTGTGGCCGGACACCTTCACCAACCACTTCCACCCGCACATCGGCAGGGCGGCCGTACGGGTCCTCGAACACGCGGGCTGGCGGGTGCGGTTGCCCGAGGAGCCGCTGTGCTGCGGGCTGACCTGGATCTCCACGGGGCAGCTCGGCACGGCGGAGAAGGTCCTCACCCGGACCGTGCGCGCCCTGGCCGGGCACGTCCGCGCCGGCGGCCTGGTCGTGGCGCTGGAGCCGAGCTGCACGGCCGTGTTCCGGGCGGACGCGGCGGAACTCTTCCCCGGCGACCAGGACGTGCTGCGGCTGGCCGGTCAGACGGTGACCCTCTCGGAGCTGCTCACCGAGCACTCCCCCGGCTACGAGCCGCCGAGGGTGCCCGAGCGCTCCGCGCGTGCGCTGGCCCAGGTGCACTGCCACCAGCACGCGGTACTGGGCTGGGAGGCCGACCGGGAGCTGCTGCGCCGGGCCGGTGTGGACGCGCAGCGGCTGGACTCCGGCTGCTGCGGGCTGGCCGGCAACTTCGGCTTCGAGCGCGGTCACCTGGACGTCAGCGAGGCCTGCGCGGAGCGGGTGCTGCTGCCCCGGCTGCGGGCGGAGGACGAGTCGACCGTCGTCCTCGCGGACGGGTTCAGCTGCCGCACCCAGATCCACGAGTTCGACAGCGGCGGCCACGAGGGCGTGCACCTCGCGGAGTTGCTGGCCTCGGCCCTGCCGGGCGGCCCCGGGGCCGCGGGCAGCGCGTACGGCACCGCGCCGGGCGCCCGTCCGGCGGTCCCGGGCCGCCGGGCCCGGGTCCTGGCCCTCGCGGGCGCGGCGGCCGCCGCACTGGGGACGGCGGGCGCGGCGTCGGTCCTGGCCCGGAGCCTGCGCCGCCGCTGAGCCCCCGGCCGCCGGGCCGGGGGGGACGGGGCGTCAGACGCGGGACGCGTGCTCCTGCCGGCTGGCCAGGGCCCAGATGACGAACACGTCGATCGCCATCATGACCACGGACCAGACGGGCGAGTACGGCAGGAACAGGAACTGGGCGATCAGGCTCAGCGAGGCGAGGACGATGCCCGTGATGCGCGCCCAGGTCATGTCCCTGAGCAGGCTGTACCCGGTGACGAGCACGAGGGCGCCGAGGACGACGTGGACGATCCCCCAGCCGGTGAGGTTCATCTTGTAGACGTAGGCGCCGATATGCGCGTACACGTCGTTCTCGGCGATGGCCGCGATGCCCTGCAGGATGGTGAGGGCGCCGCTCAGCAGGAGCAGGACGCCCGCGAAGACGACACCGCCGGTCACCCAGCCGCTGGTGCGGTCGTCCGGACGCCGGGCCCAGGAGGGGTCGCCGCCGTGCGACGGCCGGCCGGAAGGGGATTCGGCGTGCTGGCTCATGAGCGGAGTCCTTTCTGTGTCCCCCGTACGGGGCAACTCCCCACCGGCGCGAACGGCACCGACAGGTCTGTACGAGCGTGCGGGCCGCCGCGCTCCCCGGCCACGCGGGCCCACCGAACGGGTGAGCCACGCGCCGGCCGTGCGCGTGCGGGTGCCCGTGAACTCGCGTTGACTGAGGCCACCCACGACCGCGGGTGACCGACGGAGCGCGGGCGCGAGCGGGAACCGGTGCGGAAGAAGGAGGGCGCGTGAGGAGTCGGCCGCTGTCCCGACGGGGGGCGCTGTCCCGGCGCGGGCCGCACGCGCGGGTTCCGTGACCGCGCCCGCCGACGCCGTGCCGGAGCGGGCCGAGCAGTCGCTGCGGCAGACGCTGCTCAGCCCCGGGTACCGGCGGCTGTTGCTGCTCTGCGTGCTGCTGGGTGTTCCCGTCGCGCTGGCCTGCTTCTTCTTCGTCGGGTTCCAGCACGAGCTGCAGCACTGGGTGTGGACCTCGCTGCCCGAGGCGGTCGGGTACGACACCCCGCCCTGGTGGTGGCCGCTGCCCGCGCTGGTGCTCGCCGGGCTGGTCCTGGCGCCGATCGTGACCCGGATGCCGGGCGGCGGCGGCCACCTCCCGGTGGACGGCCTGGGCGGCGCGCCCGTCGGCCCCCGTGCCCTGCCCGGCGCGGTGCTCGCCGCGCTGGCGACGCTGCCGCTCGGCGTGGTGCTGGGCCCCGAGGCCCCGCTCATGGCCGTCGGCAGCGGGCTCGCCCTGCTGGCGGTGCGGCGGCGGACGGGCGTGGATCAGCGGGCGAGCGCGATCCTCGCCACGGCCGGTTCCACCGCCGCGATCTCCACCATCCTCGGCGGCCCGATCGCGGCGGCGGTCCTGCTCATCGAGGGGGCGGGGCTCGCCGGGACCCAGCTCGTCGCCCTGCTGCTGCCCTGTCTGCTGGCCAGCGCGACGGGCGCCCTGGTCTTCACCGGCTTCGGGCAGTGGACGGGGCTGAAGATCGGCGCGCTGTCCCTGCCCGACCTGCCGCCGCAGGCCGGTCCCGACGCGGGCGACTTCCTGTGGGGACTGCCCACGGCCGCCCTGATCGCCGTCCTGGTCACGCTGGCCCGCGCGCTGGGCCGCCGCACCGTCACCTGGACGCGGCACCGCACCGCCGCCCGCACCGTCGCCTGCGCCACCGCGGTCGGCGTCTGCGTCGCCGCGTACGCGCTGATCACCGGCCGCAACCCGGCCGAGGCCGCGCTGTCCGGCCAGGCCACCCTCGCCCAGCTCGCCGCGCACCCGCACGCCTGGTCCGTGGGGGCGCTGGTCGCGCTGGTCGCGTGCAAGGGGCTGGCCTGGGGCATCGCGCTGGGGTCCCTGCGCGGCGGCCCGATCTTCCCGTCCGTACTGCTGGGCGCGGCGACCGCCCTGGCCTGCTCCGGGCTGCCCGGGTTCGGCACGACCCCGGCCCTCGCCCTCGGCATCTCGGCCGCCGCGGCGGCGGTGACCGGGCTGCCGCTGGGCAGCGCGGTCCTGGCGGTGCTGCTGATGGGCCGGGACGCCCACGACCAGATGCCGCTGATCGTCATGGCGTCGGTCGTCTCCTTCGTCGTGGCCCAAGTGGTGCGCCGGGACGGGGCGGGCACGAGGAAGGCGCCGGCGACGGGGGCGGAGCGGTGACCGGCCGGACGGGCCCCACGCCCCCGGACCCGGCCGACCCGCCCCACGACAGCGAAGCGCCCCGCCCCACCGGGTGGGCCGCCGGGTGGGCCGCCGTCCGGCCCTGGCTCGTCCGGACCGGGATCGCGGCCGCCGTGGTCGTGGCCTACTTCCTGCTTCCCCTCGACCAACTGGGCCCGCAGCGGCCCGTGCTGAGCTGGGCGCTGTTCGCCGTGCTGCTCACCGCCGTGGCCGTGGCGCTGCTCCGGCAGATCCGGCACGTCCTCCTCAACCGTCCGGACACCCGGCCCGGGGTGGTCATCTCCCTGCTGATCGTCCTGTCCGTGCACGTCTTCTCGGCCGGGTACTACGCCCTCGCCAAGCAGCCCGGCGAGTTCAACGGGCTGCACACCAAGATCGACGCGCTGTACTTCACCGTGGTGACGCTCGCCACCGTCGGGTACGGCGACATCACGCCGCGGGGACAGGCCGCACGCGTGGTGGCCGTCCTCCAGATCACGTACAGCTTCGTCTTCCTCACCGCCGCCGCGACCGCGCTGACCACCCGGATGCGGGACATGGTGGTCCGGCGTCCCGAGCGGGGCCGGTCCCGCTGACGTGCCCTCGGAGGCCGCGCGGCGGCGGGGCTGCTGCGGGCACGGGGGCTGCTGGCCGGCTCGGCGAGGGGTCCGCGTACGGCGGAGGAGCCGGCGGCGCCGGCGGAGTGACGCCGGCGCCGAGTGCCCGGGGCTCAGTCCCGGGAACGGCTGAGTTCGGCGTCCGGCTCCCGCGTCGTGTCCTGCTCGGATTCGGCCTCGGCGGCGCGGCGGGACCGGCGGCCGGGCAGGACGGCGAGGACGAGGGCCGTACCGGCGGCCATGATGATGCCGCCGACGAGGCTGGTCGTCGACACGCCGTGGGCGAAGGCCTTGTTCACGGCGTCGGCGAGGGCCTGTGCCTGCTCCGGTCCGGCGGCCGGGTTGGTGGCGAGCCGCTCGGCGACGGCCAGTCCCCCGCCCACGGAGTCCTGGGCGGTGTCGAGGGCTGCTGCCGGGAGCCGGTCGCCGACGAGGCCGGAGAGCTCGTCCCGGTAGGAGGTGCCGAGCAGGGAGCCCAGGACGGCGATGCCGAGCGAGCCGCCGAGTTCCAGGGCGGTGTCGTTGGCGCCGCCGCCGACGCCGAGTTCGCTCTCCGGGAAGGAGCCCATGATGGTGTCGGTGGCCGGGGAGACGCTGAGGCCGATGGCGAGGCCGAGCAGCAGCATCGGGGCGAGGAAGTCGGCGTAGGTGGAGCCCTGGTCGATCAGGACCAGGAGGAAGACGCCGACGGTGCCGATCGCCATGCCGGAGCCGACCATCGCCTTCACACCGAGCCTCGGGGTCAGCCGCCCGGTCGCCGCGGCGCCGACGAAGACGGCACCGGCCAGCGGCAGCAGCCGTACGCCGGTCTCCAGCGCGCCGTAGCCGAGCACAAACTGCAGGAACTGCGTGGCGTAGTAGATGGCGCCGTAGGTGCCGAAGAAGAAGAACAGCACCGCCAGCATGGAGCCGCTGAAGGGCCGCAGCAGGAAGCGCCGCACGTCCAGCATGGGGTGCGGGTGGCGCAGCTCCCAGGCCACGAAGGCGACCAGCCCGACCCCCGCGACGACGGCGGCGACGACGGGACCGGCGCCCCAGCCGAAGTGCGGGCCCTCGATGGTCGCGTAGACGAGGCTGCCGACGGAGACGATGGAGAGCAGGCCGCCGACGTAGTCGATGCGGCCCATGCCGGCCGCCTTGGACGGCGGTACGAGGATCAGCGCGCCGGCGACGGCGAGGACCGCGATGGGGACGTTGACGAGGAAGGTCGAGCCCCAGGCGTGGTCTTCGAGCAGCCGGCCGGCGACCAGCGGCCCGACGGCGATGGCGAGTCCCGAGGTGGCGGTCCAGGCCGTGATGGCGCGGGCCCGCTCCCCCTTCGGGAAGACCGCGACCAGCAGGGACAGCGTGGCCGGCATGACGACGGCGGCGCCGACGCCCATGATCGCGCGGGCCGCGACGACCAGCCCCGTCTCGTGGACGAGGCTGCCCATCACCGAACCGCCCGCGAAGATCACCAGACCGGCGACGAGGGCGCCGCGGCGGCTGTACTTGTCGCCGATCGCGCCGAGCACCAGCATCAGCGCGGCGTACGGGACGGTGTAGCCGTCGATGACCCACTGCAGGTCGCTGCTGCTCAGCCCCAGGTCGGCCGTCATGTCCGGGGCGGCGACGATCAGGGACGTGTTGGCCATGACGACGATCAGCAGGCTCAGGCAGAGCACGAGGAGAGCCCACCAGCGCCGGGCGTAGGGCCCGGACATCTTCTCGACGGGGGTGGTGGCCAGTAGGGACATGGGAGGGCTCCCGGGGAACGAGCGAGGGCTACTTAATTGCCCATGGGTGTGCAGACAAGAGCAGATTAGTTTGTTGCACACGGGTGTGCAAATACGGCGACACGGCCACGCCTCGGGCGTGGCTGATCTCCTGGTGGGGTGAGGGGGTTCTACTCGGCCGCGACGGACTGCGCGAACGCCGCCGGGGCGACGGCCTCGACGACGGCCCCGGCCCGCCGCTCCGGCACTCCGGCCGCGATGAGCGTGGCGACGGCGGCCCGGGTGCCGTCGTCCTCCAGGGCGCCGGTGTTGACCTGCTCCAGCAGGGCGACGATCATCGCCTCCAGCCCGGCGCTCAGCGCCACGGGCGGCAGGTGGGCCGGGAAGACCCCGTCCCGCTGGCCGCGCTCCAGGATGGCGGTGACCTCCGCGCGGGCCGGGGCCAGGATCTCGGACACCCGCTCCGCGCCCAGGTCGTGCCGGGCCAGGGCCAGCAGCATGCGGTAGCGGTCGCCCACGGGCCACATCAGCAGCGTGAAGTGCGCGAGCGCCCGGTCGGCCGGTTCGGACGCCCCGGCCGCGTGGGCCATCGCCTCCCGCAGCGTCTCGGACGCCTCCTCGGCGAGGGCTTCGAGCAGGGCCGAGCGCCCCGGAAAGTGGCCGAAGAGGGTACGCCGTACGACCCCGGCCGCCCGGGCCAGCTCCTCCAGCGTGGTGTCCGGATTGCGGCCCAGTTCCCGGCGGGCGGTGGCCAGGATGCGCGCCCGGTTGGACCGCGCGTTGCGTCGCTGCGGCTCACGGGCGACGGGCTTGGTCACGGGAACCTCGGTGCGGGACGGTGCGGGGCTGGGCTGGGGGCACGGGAGGTCCATTCTGGCACGGGGCGGGCGGGAGGGCGGCCGGCCGAGGCCGCCTCGCGCATCCCTCGCGCGAGGCGGCCTCGGCCGGTGGCGCCCTGCCTCACTTCAGTCCGGTGTCCAGCGCGGTCATCAGCCGGCCGTCCGGGGTGTCTCCGGACATCTCCCAGACGAATCCGCCGAGCAGGCCCTTGGACCTGACCCAGTCGGTCTTCTTCCCGATCGACCAGGTGTCGTCGAAGGACCACCACTGACCGCCGGGGCCGGTGTAACCGAACGTCGACACGGACGCCTCGTCGTGGCGGACGGTCATGGCCGGGAAGCTCGCGATCAGGTTGTTGTACCCGCGGACCCCGGCCTCCGTGTCGAACTGGCCGGGCGCCGCACCGTTCGCGTCCTGCCACTCACCGGCCGCGCCGCCCTCGGCGACACCCTGCCAGCCGCGCCCGTAGAACGGGAAACCGACGGTCAGCTTGCGCGGGTTGACCCCCGCGTCGAGGTACGTCTGGATGGCGTTCTCGACGCTGAAGTGGAAGGGGTAGGGGTCCTCCGCGTCCGCGTACAGGTTGGACGCGTGTCCGGTCCGTTTGGGCTCCCAGGAGTTGTCGCTGCCCGCGCCGTGGAAGTCGTACCCCTGCACGTTGGCGTAGTCGAGGGACGCGAAGATCCTGCCGAGGTCCCAGCCCGCCTCGATCTTCGCCGGGTCGGCCGGGGTGAACGCGGTGAGCAGCTTGTGCTCGCCGCCGAGCGCGTCGAGCTGCTTGCGGAACTCGGCGAGCAGGGCGGTCAGGTTGCCCTTGTCCTGGGCGCCGTAGTGGTTGCCCGGGTGGCCCTCGGCGCCCGGCCACTCCCAGTCGATGTCGATGCCGTCGAAGATGCCCGCGGCCGTGCCCGGGCCCCCCGCGCCGTTGTAGACGGGCAGGTTGCCCTTGATCCACACGTCGATGCAGGACTCGACGAACTTCTTCCGGGACTCGGGCGTGGCGGCTGCGTCCGAGAAGAACTTCGAGTACGTCCAGCCGCCGAGGGACACGACGACCTTCAGGTGCGGGTACTTGGCCTTGAGCTTCTTGAGCTGGTTGAGGTTGCCGCGCAGTTTGCCCCAGCCGTCGTCGGCGACGCCGTCGACCGACTGCGCGGCGGACATGGGCCGCGCGTAGTCGGCGTCCGCGTCCCCGGCGCCGGTGCCCTCGTCGGGGTCCTGCGGATTGCCGGAGGTGCCCTTGGTGACGCCCGCCCGGCAGGTGAGGGCCGTCGGATCGAGGTTCTCGAACGCGTAGTTGACGACGTCCAGTTGCTTCGCGGCGCCGGACGTGTCGAGGTTCTTCACGAAGTACTGGCGTCCGTAGATGCCCCACTGCACGAAGTACCCGACCTTGAGCTGCTTCCCCGGTCCGGCCACGTCGTCGGTGGTCACCTTCACGGCCGCGGAGGCCGCCGAGGAGTTGTCGGCCGTGTCCCGGGCCTTGACGGTGAAGGTGTAGGCGGTGGCCGGGGAGAGCCCGTCCACCGTGGCCGTGGTGGTGTCCGCGCCGACGGTCTTGGCCAGGGTGGTGCCGCGGTAGACGTCGTACGCGGCCACGGCCACGTTGTCGGTGGACTTGTCCCAGGCGAGGGCGACGGTGGTGGCCGTCTTACCGGTACTGCGCGGGTTGCCCGGCGCGGTCGGCGGCGTCGGGTCGGTGGACGGGTCCACGGTCGCGACGGTGAGCGGCTGACTCGCCGGTCCGACGTTGCCGCGCTTGTCGGTGGCCCGGACGGTGAAGGTGTAACGCGTCGCCGGAGTCAGGCCGGTGACGGTCGCGGAGGTGCCGCCGGTGGTGGCGACGGTGTCCGTGCCCTTCAGCACCTCGTAGGAGGTGACGGGGTGGTCACCGGGCTTGGCCGCGGCCCACTTCAGCGCGACCGTGTGCGCCGTGACCGCGGTCGCCTCCGGCGTGCCGGGAGCGGCCGGCGGCACGTCGGGGGTGCCGTCGCACTTGTCGCCGTTGACGGTGCAGCCGGTCGGGGTGCCCACGGGGCCGGTCGCCGAGAACTGGTAGCTGTAGGGCTCGGTGGTGCCGCCGGCCGGGACCCTGCCGTTGTAGTAGGCGTTCTTGACGGTCACGTGGCGGCCGGAGACCGTGGCCTCGCCGTAGAGGTGCCCGCTCGCGGACACGCCGGGCGGCAGGTCGAACTCCAGGGTCCAGCCGTCGGAGGCGGCCGTGCCGTTGTTGTGGACGACGTACTTGCCCGTCCAGCCCGACCCGTTGGTCTGGGTGGTGAAGGTCGCCGTGAGCGTCCCGGCCGCCCGGGCGGGCGTCGCCAGCGCGGTGAGCGCCGCCAGCGGCAGCAGCAGTGCGGTCAGCAGGGCGGCGATCCGCGCCCCGAACCCGGTGGGTGGTCTGCGCCTGGGGTACATGGCTCTCCCTGTGGTGGTGGGGTGGTACAGGGGTGAGGTGAACCGTGCGCGCGTGAGGGAGTGGAGCGCCCACAACGTAGAAGGTCTGGACCAATGCGTCAACCGGGTGCGCACTCCGCCCACACCGTCTTGCCCGGCCCCCCGGACCGCGGGTGCCGGCCCCAGCGCTCGGCGAGTGCGGCGACCAGGAGCAGACCCCGGCCGCCCGTGTCCCCGTCGTCGGGCGCGGGCAGTTCCTCCGGCGAGGGCGGCAGGCGTTCGCCCCGGCTGTCGGTGACCTCGATCCGCACCCGGCCGGAGGGCGTGAGCACGCGCAGGAGCAGGTGGAAGTCCCGGCCGGGGACATGGCCGTGGCGCACGGCGTTGGCGGTCAGCTCGCCCAGGACGAGCACGATCTCCTCGTGCGGGCGGGTGCCGTACGGGATGCCCCAGGCGTCCAGTCGGTGCGCGCCCAGTCGGCGGGCCAGACGGGCGCCGCGCGGGGTCGAGGTGAAGCGCATCTCGAAGGCGCGCGTCACGTTGCCGTCGGCGACGGCGGGTTGGCTGGTCATGCCGACAACGGTGACGCCGGCCGCGTAGCGTGACCAGTGGTGACGCACCGACGCGGCCGGGTGTACGCGCGGGGGCGCCGCGGGTACGCGCCGCGCGGCGTAACGGGTGCGCGGGGACGGCGTTGGGGCAGGGAGGCGGTGCCGATGAGTGAGGGTGCGGACACGTCCGGGCAGACGGTGGTCGTCGCGTTCGGCCAGACGATGAAGACGCTGCGGGTGCGGGCGGGCCTGGAACGCGAGGAGTTCGGCCGGCGGATCGGCTACTCGGCGGCCACGGTCGCGTCGTACGAGCAGGGGCGGCGCATCCCGTCGCCCAGGACCATCGAGCGGGCGGACGAGGTCCTGGACGCGGGCGGGTTGCTGACGGTGTGGAAGGAGCAGGTGGAGCGGGCGCAGTATCCGGTGTTCTTCCAGGGGATGGCGTCGTTGGAGAAGGAGGCCATCGAGTTGCTCGCGTACGACACTCTGGTGGTCAAGGGCCTTCTGCAGACCGAGGACTACATGAGAGCGGTGCTCACCATGCGCCGACCGCCCCTTCACCAGGACACGGTGGAGCAACGGGTGGCGGCCCGACTCGCCCGGCAAAGCGTGTTCGATCGACAACCCGCCCCTCTGCTGAGCTTCGTGATGGACGAGTCGGTGGTGCGACGTCCGCTCGGTGGAAAGGCCGTGCAGCGGGGCCAACTGGAGCACTTGCTGCTGGCGGGGCAGCGGCGCAACGTCGAGATCCAGATCATGCCGCTCGCCTGTGAGGAAAGTGCCGGTGTGGACGGACCGTTCACGGTCGTCACCCGGGAAGACGGCAAGAAGTTCGCCTATACAGAGGCTCAGGGAACCAGCAGCCTGCAGACGGACCCGCAACAGGCGGCGCTCGCAGCCGCCCGTTATGGGATCATCCGATCACAGGCTCTCACTCCGCGAGAGTCACTGGCGTTCATCGAGAGGTTGCTGGGAGACCTATGAACACCGCTGATCCCTCGGCCGTCATGCCCGAACTTACCTGGTTCAAAAGCAGCTACAGCGGGGCCGAAGGCGGCGACTGCGTCGAAGTCGCCTGGGTCAAGAGCAGCTACAGCGGAACCGAGGGCGGCCAATGCGTCGAAATAGCCGCAGGCACGCACGCCGTGCTCGTCCGGGACTCCAAGGCCGTCCCCGGTCCCGTCATCCGCGTCTCGCGCGACGCGTGGGCCGGGTTCATCGGCCGCTGAGGCTCCGCAGCCGTTCGTTGCGACGCTCCAGGGCTGCCGCCGTGGTCGGGAAGAGGGTGCCGCCGCCCTCCCCGACCCGGTCCTGCGTCCGGGTCACGACGTCACGCGTACCGCGCTCGTAGGCGGCGAAGCCCTCCGCGTGGCCCCCGGCGGCCAGGGCACCGGCCAGGTGGTACGCGCCGACGAGGGCGAGGCTGGTGCCCTGGCCGGTCAGGAACGAGGGGGCGTACGCGGCGTCGCCCAGCAGCGCGACCCTGCCGCTGGACCAGCGGGGCATGCGGATCTGGCCGACCGCGTCGAAGAACACGTCGTCCGCGTCGCGGAGGGCGGCCAGGATGCCGGGGACCTCCCAGCCGGCGTCGGCGAAGACGTCCGCGATCAGGTCGCGTTGGGCCTGCTTGTCCCCGAACAACTCGCGCGGCGGGGCGGGTTGGGCGAAGTTCAGGAAGGCGTGCACCTCGTCGTCGTCCTCCACGGCGTAGAGGGCGGCGGTCCTGCCCGGGGTGTTCCAGACGACCGTCTCGTGGGAGAGGCCGAGGGTGTTGCGCATGGGGAACACCGCGAAGCAGTGACCGAGGTAGCGGTGGAAGCGCTCCTCGGGGCCGAACACCATCCCCCGGGTGCGCGAGTGCATGCCGTCCGCGCCGAAGACCAGGTCGAACGTACGGCTTCGGCCGCTCCGGAAGACGACGTCGACCCCGTGCCCGGACTGGTCGAGGGTGTCGACCGAGTCGTCGAACAGGAACTCCACGTCGTCCCGGACCGCCGCGTACAGAGCGTCCGTGAGGTCCCCGCGCCGTATCTCCAGGTCGCGGCCGGTGGCCCCGCCGGTGACGGCGTGCGGGTGGAGTGAGGCGACCTCGCCGCCGTCCGCGTCGCGGAAGGTGAGCCGGCGCAGGTCGACGTGCGCGTCCCGCAGTCGGGGCAGGAGGCCCATCTTCTCCACGACGTCCAGTGCGGTGCCGCGGACGTCCACGGGGTAGCCGCCGCTGCGGATCGTGCGGGCCTTCTCCACCACGGTGACCGCGTATCCGTGGCGGTTGAGCCAGTGGGCGAGGGCGGGTCCGGCGATGCTCGCCCCGGAGACGAGGACCGTGGGCCGGGGTGTGGTGCGGGTCATGCCGTGGCTCCTTTGCGCAGGGTGCGGGTGACGAACAGGGCCGTCGAGACGACGGCTCCGGCGATGACGAATCCGGTGACGTAGGCCGACTCGGCGGCGGCCTGCGACCCGGCAGGGGTTCCGGCGGTGAGGAGCGCGCCGCCGAGCTGGCCGCCGACGGCGTAGCCGAGGACCCGGCTGACCAGGATCAGGCTGGTGGCGATGCCCGTGTCGTCCCGGTCGACGGCGGTGGCGGTGCTGGTCATCAGCGCCGTGACGCACAGCCCGTTGGCCAGCGCGATCAGCGCCTTGCCGACGACGAGGTGCCAGATCTCGCTGTGCACGGCGGCCAGGGCGACCAGGGAGAGGGCCATCACGACGACGCCGGTGCCGACCACGGCCCGCGAGCCGAAGCGCCGGTCGCCGATTCCGCCGAGCGGTCCCGCCAGCGTCGCGGCGATCGCGCCGGGCAGCAGGAAGAAGCCGATCTCCGTGGCGCTCGCCCCGAACCCGTAGCCCTCGCCGCGCTCGTCGAGCAACTGCGGGACGAGGTAGACCGCCATGGCGGTGCCGAGGCAGATCACGAACGTCAGCACGCACGCCTTCCACATCGCGGGGCGGGCGAGCATGCGCAGGTCGACCATGGGAGCGGCGGCGCGCCGTTCGACCCTCACCCATCCGGCGACGAGGGCGGCCAGCAGCGCGACGAGACAGCCGAGGACGAGCGGCTGCGAGCCCGCCTCGGGCGCCAGCGCGAGGACGAGCATGAGCGTGACCAGCATCCCGCTCAGGAGCAGCAGGCCGGGCCAGTCGATCCCGGCACCGTCCGCCCGCCCGGGCGGGTCGTCCGGCATGATCCGGTGCACGAGCAGGGTGGCCCCGGCGACCGCGAGGGTGGGCAGGGCGAACATCCAGTGCCGGGAGAGCTGTTCGGCCACCGGCCCGGCGCACAGCATGCCGACCATGCCGCCCCCGACGAAGAGCCCGCTGACGACGCCGATGGCGACCTTGGACTCGCCCGCGGGCAGGTGCCGGCGGACCACGACGAACGACAGGGGCAGCGCGCCCACCATCGCGCCCTGCAGTACCTGGCCGAGCAGCAGCACGGGCAGGTTGGGGGCCAGCGCGGAGACCGTGCCGCCGGCCGACACCACCGCCATCAGCAGGACCAGGACCCGCTTCCCGCCGCAGCGGTCGCCGAACTTGCCCGCCAGCGGGGTGACGAGCGCGCCGGTGATGAGCAGGACGATGCTGAGCAGCGCCCCCTCGGACTGGCTCATGTCCAGTTCGCGCTCCAGCAGCGGGATCGTCGGCGACACCACCGACTCCAGGGCGCCGGTGGACAGCGCCAGCAGGCCGAGGGCCCCGACCGCGGCCTTCCCGACGCGGGCCGGGGGCGCCGGGACGGTGGTGGTCATGAGCGTCCGGCCGCGCTCGTACCGGCCGCTTCACCGGTGTCGTGCACTTCCCGTCGGGTCGTCATCTCCGCCTCCTCGTCCGTGCGGGCGCCGTCCGCGAGTGGTACGGCCGTCCCTGGGGTGACGGGAGGCAGAGTGCGGTGACGCCGGTGCGCCGGGCGTCATACCGGGGAGCCAAGGCGGGAGTGCTACCGGGGTAGGGGGCGGAGGCGGGTCGCCGACCGGCGACGGGTGTTACGGCCGCCCGGCCCGGGGGACTCGCCGCCCATGGCATTCACACGGGGCACACAGGGCGGACGCGGCTCCGGCCCGGGGGCGGCCGCGAGCATCGGCATCGGCGCCGCGGCGGGCGTCACGGCGGCGGCCGGTCTCCTGCTGGGCCGCAAGGCGGCCACGGTCGGCAGGATCGGCAAGGGGCATCCGCTCAAGCACCGCGCGCTGGACCTGGCGGCCGGCTCGATCCAGCGGAAGTACCCGCTGGAGGCGATGAGCACGTATCTCAACGGCTTCCACATGTACGCCGACGACATGGGCCGCCAGGTGGAGGCCACGCACCTGTGCATCCACCTCCAGCACGACCTGCACCAGTGCGTCATCTTCGACCGCAACGCGCCCGACGCCCGTCTGATCGGCATCGAGTACATCATCAGCGAGGAGCGTTTCCGTGCCCTGCCCGAGGACGAGAAACGCCTCTGGCACAGTCACCACTACGAGGTCACGTCCGGCATCCTCACCGCCCCCGGCATCCCGGACCTGGCCGAGCACGCCTACTTCGAGGACCTCGTCACCACGTACGGCAAGACCTTCCACACCTGGCAGTACGACCGCGACGACTTCCCGTACGGCATCCCCCGGCTCATGATGGGCTTCACCGAGGACGGACAGGCGTCGGACGACATGATCCGGGCCCGTGACGACAGACTCGGCCTCTCCACGGCCCGCAAGCGCGAGCACCGCGCGGACATCCCCGTGCCGGACGTGGCACCGGGCGCCAACGCGTGGGAGTCGGGCCGGACGGTGCAGACCCGGCTGGAGGAGACGGACTTCAGGCGCTGACCTCGGACGACGGTGAGGGTGCGCCGGCCGGCAGCACGTCGACCCCGGCTGCCGTGAGCTGCTCGATCACCGGGTTGTGCGCCGGCTCGTCCGTGACGAGTCCGCTGATCTCCTCCCAGGGCAGGACGCGGTACCGGGATGCGGTGCCGATCTTCTCGGAGGAGGCGAGGACGTAGGTGTCCGCGGCCCGGGCCGCCAGGGCGCGTTTCATCGCGGCGTCCTCGGCGTCCCCGGTGGTGAGGCCCGCCTCGGGGTGCACCCCGGTGACGCCGAGGAGGAAGAGGTCGGCGGAGACGTTCCGCGCGGCCTCGGCGGCGGCCGCGCCGCAGGTGACCGCCGAGTGCTTGAAGAGGCGGCCGCCCAGCACGAGGACCTCGGCCTGCGGATGGTCGAGCAGGGCGACGGCGACCGGCGGGCTGTGGGTGATCACGGTGCAGGCCAGGTCCCGCGGGAGCGCGTGGGCCACGGCCAGGGCGGTGGTGCCGCCGTCGAGGATCACGACGCCGCCGGGCCGCACGAGTCCGGCGGCCACCGAGGCCACCTTCCGCTTGCCGTCCGGGGCCACGGTCTGCCGGGCTCCGTAGTCCACCACGGCCGGTGAGACGGGGAGCGCCCCGCCGTAGACCCGCTGGCACAGCCCCTCGTTCGCGAGGTCGCGCAGGTCCCGCCGCACCGTGTCCTCGGAGATGCGCAGCCCGGCGGCCACGTCCTTGGCGACGATCTTGCCTTCCCGGGCGAGCAGGTCCAGCAGGTGGTCGCGTCGTTCAGCAGCCAGCATCCGCATTCTCTCCTGTTGTTGCACGTTTCTGCATGTATCGTAGCGCCCATGACCGACACACCCGTGCTCGTCCTCGCCGCCGGGCACCTTCCCGTCATCGGGGAGTGGATCGCCCTGCCCGTCTGCCACGGCGTCGCCGAGACCCCGGCCCTCGACCGGCAGGGCGCCGCGTGAAGCCCCGGCCCGGCGTGGACACCCCGGACCACCGCGGCCGGACCGGGCTCGACCGGGCCGGGCGCGGCCTCGACCGCAACCCCGCCGTCCGGGTCCGCGACGTCGAGCTGACCTCCCGGGGCTGGCACGTCCTGCGCCGCACCACCTTCGACTACCGCCGCCGCGACGGACGCTGGGAGACGCAGGTCCGCGAGACGTACGACCGCGGCAACGGCGCCGTCGTCCTCCCCTACGACACGGCACGCGGCCGCGTCCTGCTCACCCGCCAGTTCCGCTACCCGGCCTACGTCAACGACCATCCCGACGGCATGCTCGTCGAGGCGGCCGCCGGACTGCTCGACGCGGACGACCCGGTGGCCGCCGTCCGCCGCGAGGCGGCCGAGGAACTCGGCGTCACCCTCGGCGCCCTCACCCACGTCCTCGACGCCTACATGAGCCCCGGCTCCGTCACCGAACGCCTCCACTTCTTCGCCGCCCCCTACACGCCCGCCGACCGCACCGGAGACGGCGGAGGCGTGGAGGCGGAGGGCGAGGACATCGAAGTCCTTGAACTGCCCTTCGCCGAAGCCCTCGCGATGACCCGCGACGGCCGCATCACCGACGGCAAGACCGTGCTGCTCCTGCAATGGGCGGCCCTGGACGGCCCCTTCTCGGTCTCTCGGTGACTCCACGGCGGCGACCGCCCGGAGGCCCGCCGCCCCGACCGTGCCCGGCTAGCCGTCCGTCGCCGTGCCCCGCTTCCGCAGGACCTCCAGGAACTCCGGCGGCCAGAAGTCGTCGGCGCCCCTGATCCGCTTGAGGTGGGGCAGGAGCGGCAGGTCGTCCAGGGAGCGGACGTCGTAGAGGTCGTCCTCGCCGTCCCAGACCGGGGAGCAGTGGAAGTAGACCCGAAGCCCGCCGTCGAGCACCAACTCCTCCACGGAGGCGAGCAGTTCCGGAGATATCTCCAGGGCCTCGAAGTACTCCCGGGCGGCGGGCACCACCTGGTGGCTCAGGCCGTTCCGCACGGTGTACGTGTACGCGGGGTCGCCGTCGTCCTCGATCAGACCCTGCTCCACGAGGTGGGAGCCCAGGTCGAACCTGGGGGTGAGGGTCCCGTCGGCGTACATGAGCCGCTCGATGACCAGGAGCTTGAAGTTGAAGTCGGTGAACTGCGTCATGGGTGCACCCTACGGACGGGGTCCGACAGTCCGGCCGTCTCCCCGCCGTCGGGCCATGCCGCCCCACGTCGACGCGGCCGGCTCCGGGGCCCCGGCGGGGGCGCGCAGCGCCGCGTCGGACACCTGACGACGTGGCGTTGCCGCCCCCGAAGGTTTCAGCAGGCGCAGGAGATGCCCGAACGCGGCGCGGTGAGGTCGTCGACCGGACGCCGCCGGGCACCGGCGGCGGACTCGAAGGCGAAGCCCTCCCGCACCCAGTACTCGAAGCCGCCGAGCATCTCCTTGACCCGGTAGCCGAGGCGGGCGAAGGCCAGCGCCGCACGGGTCGCCCCGTTGCAGCCGGGGCCCCAGCAGTAGGTGACCACGGTCAGGGCCGGGTCGACGAGCCGCGGGGCCACGTCGGCGATCCGCGCGGTCGGGATGTGGAGGGCGCCCGGGACGCGTCCCTGTTCCCAGCCCGCGTCGCCACGGGTGTCGACCACCACGATCCCGGGGGCACCGGACTCCAGGTCGGCGTGGACGTCGGAGACGTCCGCCTCGAAGGCGAGACGGGCGGCGTAGTGGGCCGCGGCCACGGCCGGTGCGGCGGGGGGCACGCTCAGGACGGCGCCGGTGGTCCCGGCGGAGGCGGACGCGGACGTAGTGGGAGACATGGAGGAACCTCTTCTTCGCGCTGTCAAGTCGGGGGTCAGGACGGGGGACTCGCCTGCCGTGCCGGATGTCCCGGCCGGCGACGACTCGATCCTCCGCGCCCGCGGCCCGCCCCGCGAGTGGCGTGAACGCCAGCGATCTCCAAGATTCCGCCAGCCCGTCCCCGGGCCCCCTACGGGGGTGCGGGGGCGCGGGTGAACGTCTTGCGGTAGGCCGTCGGCGTCGTACGCATCCGGCGGGTGAAGTGGTGCCGGTACGTCGCGGTGCTGTCGAAGCCGACGGCGGCGGCGACCTCGTCCACGGTGCCCTCGCCGGACTCGAGCAGCGGCAGGCTCGCCGCCACCCGCTGGGCGACGACCCAGCGCATGGGGCTCACGCCGTTGCGGCGGGTGAAGTGCCTCGCGTACGAACGTTCCGACATGCGCGCGGCACCGGCCAGGGCGGGCACGGACAGCGGGGTGTGCAGATGGCGCAGCGCCCAGTCCATGCTCCGCGTGACGCCGTCGTCCCCGGGATCGATGTCTCCGACCGCCGCCTCGATGAACTGGGCCTGCCCGCCCTCGCGGTGCGGGGAGACGACGAAGCGGCGCGCCACCGCGTTGGCGACGGCGGCACCGTGATCGGCCCGGACCAGGTAGAGGCAGAGGTCGATGCCGGCCGCGCTGCCCGCGCTGGTGAGGACGTCGCCGTTGTCGACGTACAGCACGTCGGGGTCGACCTCGACCGCGGGATGCCGTTCGGCGAGCGCACGGGCGTAGCGCCAGTGCGTGGTGGCACGCCGGCCGTCCAGCAGGCCGGTCGCGGCCAGGGCGAACGCCCCCGAGCAGATCGACACCAGGCGGGCCCCGCGCGCGTGGGCCCGCAGCAGCGCGTCCACCAGGGCGGGCGGGACCTCCCCCGCGGTCTCGGCCACCCCCGGGACGATCACCGTGTCCGCGGCGGCCAGCGCGTCCAGACCGTACTCGGCACACAGCGTGAACCCGCCGACCGCCCGCAGGTCCCGGCCGGGTTCCTCGGCGCACACCCGCAGCTCGTACCAGGGCAGCTCCCCCAGTTCGGGCCGGGACAGGCCGAAGACCTCCACCACCACGCCCAGTTCGAAGGGAGCCATGCCGTCGAAGGCCAGTACGGCAACCCCGTGCGTCTCCGCCATGCCTGAAGGGTAACGAGGCCGGTCCGGCCCGCGGGGCGGGGACCGGCCGACCGGCGCCGAGCCGGGCACGCGTCGCCGGCGCACGCGTCTCCCGCCGGCGGATCTATCTTGGCGCTCATGCAGTCATACACGATCGGCCAGGCAGCACGGCTCCTCGGCGTGAGTCCGGACACGGCACGCCGGTGGGCGGACGCGGGACGGGTGGCCACCCACCGGGACGAGACGGGGAAGCGGCTCATCCACGGGAAGGACCTGGCCGCCTTCTCGACGGAACTCGCCCAGGGCGGGAGCGGCGACGAGGACACCTCCCACACCTCGGTCCGCAACGCCTTTCCCGGCATCGTCACCGCCGTCAAGCTCGGTGACGTCGCGGCCCAGGTGGAGATCCAGGCCGGACCCCACCGGCTGGTCTCCCTGCTCACCCGGGAGGCGGTGGAGGAACTGGGGCTGGAGGTCGGGATGGAGGCCACCGCCCGCGTGAAGTCGACGAACGTGCACGTCGACCGCGTCTGAGCGGGCGGACCGGGCCCGCAGGTCGGCCGCCGTCGGCCGGGCCGGCCGGCCCGGGTCGCCGGTGACGGTGGTGATCCCGGCCGGTGGGCCGGCCGCCGCACCGGAGGCCGCGAGGGACTGACTCACGGGCTGTCACCTCCGCCGGAACCGTACCCGGCCGGCCGGGCAGTACAAACGCACATGCCAGGCAAAAGAAACCTTGATCCGGCTCATGCGAACCAACAGGAGACTTTCTCCTCGCACCTGCGGCAGTATGCTCGACGTAAGCACACCTACCGGATGGAGGGCGCGGCCGCCTCCGGGAGCCGCCGGATCGTCCCCGGGCGGCCCTCGCGGCCCACGGCCGGGATCCGGAGACGTGTCGTTCAGGACCTTGAGGAGTGCACCCGTGATGACCCGTTCCGCGCGCCGGACCCGCCGGATGCTTCGGACGACCGGCGCCGGCGCCGCAGCGCTGCTAGCCCTGAGCGCCTGCTCCTCCTCCGGCGAGGACTCCGGCGGCAAGGCCGGCGCCTCCTCGTCGGCCGGTGGTCCGGACAAGCTGTCGGGGACGGTGAACGTCTTCGCCGCGGCCTCGCTGACCGAGAGCTTCACGCAGCTGGGCAAGGACTTCGAGGAGCGGCACCCCGGCACCAAGGTCGTCTTCAACTTCGGCGGCAGCGACTCGCTCGCCGCGGGCATCACCAGCGGTGCGCCCGCCGACGTGTTCGCCTCAGCCAGCCCCAGGACGATGAAGGTCGTCACCGACGCCGGGGACGCCGCGGGCACGCCGGCCACCTTCGTCCGCAACCGGCTGGAGATCGCGACCCTGCCCGGCAACCCGGACGAGGTCGCCTCCCTCGCGGACCTCACCGGGGACGACCTCAAGGTCGTGCTGTGCGACAAGACGGTGCCGTGCGGAGCCGCCGCCCAGAAGGCGCTGACCGCCGCAGACCTCAAGCTCACCCCGGTCTCCTACGAGGAGGACGTGAAGTCGGCCCTCAACAAGGTCGTCCTCAAGGAGGCCGACGCCGCGGTCGTGTACAGGACGGACGTGCGGGCGGCCGGTGACAAGGTGGAGGGCGTGGAGTTCCCCGAAGCGGCCGACGCCGTCAACGACTATCCGATCACCCTGCTCAAGGACGCGCCCAACGCCGCGGTCGGCACGGCGTTCATCGAGCTGGTGCGGTCCGCCGAGGGCCGGAAGGTCCTGACCGAGGCCGGGTTCACCGCGCCGTGACCGCCTCGCCCGAGACCGGTGCCGCGGCCGGCCCCCGCACGGGCGGGCCGCGGCGCCCCCGCCCGCTCCGGGGCGGTGCTCCCCTGCCGCTGCTCGTGCCTGCGCTGATCGGCCTGGCGTTCCTGGTGCTCCCCCTCGTCGCCCTGCTGGTCCGGGCCCCGTGGACGAGCATGCCCGAACTGCTGACCAGTACCGAGGTGTGGCAGGCGCTCCGGCTGTCGCTGATCTGCGCCACGGCGGCGACCGCGGTGAGCATGGTGATCGGCGTGCCGCTGGCCTGGCTGCTGGCCCGGGTGGAGTTCCCGGGACGCGGTCTCGTCCGGGCCCTGGTGACGCTGCCGCTGGTCCTGCCGCCGGTGGTGGGCGGTGTCGCCCTGCTCATGGCGCTGGGCCGCAACGGCGTCGTCGGGCGCTGGCTGGACTCCTGGTTCGGCCTCACCCTGCCGTTCACCACCACCGGCGTCGTCCTCGCCGAGGCGTTCGTGGCGATGCCGTTCCTCGTCATCAGCGTCGAGGGCACCCTGCGCGCCGCCGACCCCCGCTACGAGGAGGCGGCCACCACCCTCGGCGCGTCCCGCTTCACCGCCTTCCGCCGGGTCACCCTGCCGCTGATCGCGCCGGGCATCGCCGCGGGCGCCGTCCTGGCCTGGGCGCGGGCGCTCGGCGAGTTCGGGGCGACGATCACCTTCGCCGGGAACTTCCCCGGCCGCACCCAGACCATGCCGCTGGCCGTCTACCTCGCCCTGCAGAGCGACCCGGAGGCGGCCGTCGCGCTCAGCCTGGTGCTGCTGGCCGTGTCCATCGCCGTACTCGCCGGACTGCGCGACCGCTGGATGACCGCCTCATGACCGACACCGAGAAGAACGAGCGGCCCCCGGCCGAGAAGACTCCCGGGCCCGGGACCGGCGTCCCGGCCGCCGGAGGGCTCGACGCGCGGCTCGTCGTCGAACGCGGCGCCTTCCGCCTCGACGTGACCCTGAGCGCGGCACCCGGCGACGTCGTCGCGCTGCTCGGCCCCAACGGCGCCGGCAAGACCACCGCCCTGCGCGCCCTCGCCGGCCTCGTTCCGCTCTCGGGCGGTCACCTGCGCCTGGACGGCGTGGAGTTGGACCGCACGCCGCCGGAGTCCCGGCCGGTCGGCGTCGTCTTCCAGGACTACCTGCTCTTCCCCCACCTGACCGCGCTGGACAACGTCGCCTTCGGGCCGCGCTGCCGGGGCGCGAGCAGGGCCCGGTCGCGGGCGCAGGCCGCCGCCTGGCTGGAGCGCCTGGGCCTCGCCGCGCACGCCGCCGCCAAGCCGCGGCGGCTCTCCGGCGGCCAGGCCCAGCGCGTCGCCCTCGCCCGCGCCCTGGCCACCCACCCCCGCCTGCTGCTCCTGGACGAACCGCTCGCCGCCCTCGACGCCCGCACCCGCCTCGACGTCCGCGCCCAACTCCGCCGTCACCTGGCCGACTTCGAGGCCGTCGCCGTACTCGTCACGCACGACCCGCTGGACGCCATGGTCCTCGCCGACCACCTCGTCGTCGTCGAGGACGGACACGTGGTCCAGGAGGGCGCCCCCTCGCACATCGCCCGCCGCCCGCGCACCGACTACATCGCCCACCTGGTCGGCCTCAACCTGTACCGGGGACAGGCCGCGGGCCACACCGTACGGCTCGACGACGGCCCCGTGATCACGACCGCCGAGGACCTGACCGGGCCGGCCTTCGTCGCCTTCCCGCCCAGCGCGGTGACCCTGCACCGGGACCGCCCCACCGGCACCAGCGCCCGCAACCTCTGGCGCTGCGAGGTCGCCGGGCTGGAGACCCACGGCGACCGGATCCGCGCCGACCTCACCGGCGAACTCCCCCTCGCCGCCGACCTCACCACCGTCGCCGCCGCCGAACTCGACCTGCACCCCGGCGCGGCCGTCTGGGCCACGGTCAAGGCCACCCAGACCCACGCCTACCACGACTGAGCCGCGCCTCCGTCGATCACCCGGGCGGAGGCACTCCGGCACGGGTGGCGGCCAGCCTCCCTCCGTTCGGTATGCCAAGCGGATTGGATGACCGAGGCCGCCCGCCGGTCGCGGCATCCGGCATGCGCACCGCCCGATCACCCCGCCGCTGGAGGATGCTCGCATGTTCGGTTCGTCGCGTGCGACGCCGGTCCCCGCGCAGGACCGTGCGGAACGGGACGACGGCGCCACGATCCGCACGCCCCCCACGGGCGCCGTCGTGCTGGTGACGGTCGCGGCGACGGTGCTCACGCTCGCCCTGGGGACGCTGACCGGTACCGCCGTGCTCCTGCTGGGGCTGCTGGTGTTCCTCCCCGCGTTCGCCGCCGCGCTGTGCACCCCGCGCCAGACGGCGCTGATCTCCGCCTGGGTGAGCGTCCTCGTCATCGTGCCGGTGGCCCTGTCGGCGGAGCGGGTCGCCGACCGTGTGGTCCTGGCCCTGTTCGCCCTCGGCTTCGGCGCGCTGGCCGTCTACGGCTCCTGGGTGCGCATCACGCGCGAGGGGGCGCTGGTCCGTCTGCGGTCGACCGCCGCCGCGATGCAACGGCAGATCCTGCGTCCGCTGCCGCTGCTCACCGACGACGTACTCGTGGACGGCGTGTACGAGCCGGTGCAGCAGGACAAACTCGTGGGCGGCGACATCTACGACGTGGCGGCCACGCCCTGGGGCACCCGGGTGCTGATCGGCGACGTCCAGGGCAAGGGACTCGCCGCCATCGGCATGGCGATCGACGTGGTCGGCGCCTTCCGTGAGGCCGCCCACCGCGAACCGACGGTGACCGCGCTCGTGGACTCGCTGGAGGCGGCGGTGGTGCGCCACAACGGGTACGCGGAACAGCGCGGCGAGCCGGAACGGTTCGTCACCGCCGTCGTCCTGGCGGTGGACGCCGGTACCGAGGCCCAGTTCGTCACGTGCGGCCACATCCCGCCCTACCTGCTGCACGACGGGGCCGTCACCGCCGTGGGCCGGGGGACGGAGCACGCGCCGCTCGGCCTGGCGGACCTCGTCGACGAGCCGCGCAGGGTGTCCTGGTTCCCCTTCCCCGCCGGTGCGACGCTGCTGCTGTGCACCGACGGCCTCACCGAGGCCCGCTCCCCCGCGGGCACCTTCTACCCGCTCGAGACTCACCTCGCGGGCCGCATCGACATCACCGCGGACCGCCTCACCCACGCGCTCGTCGAGGACGTCCACACCTTCACCGGGGGAGCACAGCAGGACGACTTGGCGGTCCTGGCCGTGCGCCGCTCACCGCGACGGGTGAGCGGCGCACCGGCGTCCGCGCCTCCTCCCGAACCGGCGTCGTCGACGTGAGCCCGCCCGGGAAGGTCAGCGCTGCAGGGTGAGGAGACCCGGCCGCCACGGCAGCGCGTTGTAGTCCCCGCCCGCGTTCGGGGACTTGCCCTGGTAGAGGAAGCGCAGGTTGCAGGGGTCGACGGTCATGGTCTGGTCGGGGTTGTCGCGGACCAGGTCGCCGTGACTGATGTCGTTGGTCCAGGTGGCCCCGCTGTTGGCCTTGCCCGCGAAGGGGTTGCTCTCACTGGCGGCCTGCGGGGTCCACGAGCCGTTCAGGCTGGAGGCCGTGAAGGAGCGGAAGTAGCGCCCGTTCGCCCCCATCGCCTCGACGATCATGAGGTACTGGTTCTGGCCCTGCACCTTGTAGACCTGCACGCCCTCGAACAGGTTGGCCTTCGTGTCGCTCATGACCGTCGTGTACGACGAGCCGAAGTTGCCCGGGAAGTTCCCGATCGGCATGCTCGCCCGGTAGATCTTGCCGTTGTCACCGGCGAAGAAGAGGTACATGTTCTGGCCGTCGGCGATCAGGGTCTGGTCGATCGGGCCGGTGTCGGAACCGGAGATGCTCCCGGTGAACAGCGGCTGCGGAGCGGACCAGCCGTTGGCGTTGGTGGGGTCGCTCGACGTGCGGTAGACGAAGGGAGAGGAACCCCACTGGTACGCCAGCACCCAGATGTTCTTGGGCGCGAAGTAGAACAGCGTGGGCGCCACCGCGGCCTGGCCCATCGCGTTCTGGCCGGCCGACGCCATGTCCGACCAGTTGGTGAAGGGGCTGAACGCCATGGACCCGTACGACGATCCCGACGAGGTCGACCCGTAGACCAGGTGCCTGCCGTTGTACGTCACCGTGGTGAAGTCCTTCAGCGCGACCCACCCGCTCTTCGGCTGCGCCAGGACACCCGTCGAGGACCACCGGTACGTCGACGGAAGAGTACACGTGCCGTCCGTCGGCGGCGTCCCGGTCGGGCCGGTCCACTTCTGGTTGCTGCCCCCGTTGCACGTCCAGAGCTGCACCGCGGTGCCGTTGGCGGTGCCGGCGCCGGCGGCCTCCAGGCACAGTCCGGACTCCACTGCGACGACCGTGCCGTCGGGGTTCACCCGCCACTGCTGGTTCGCACCGCCGGAACAGGTCCAGATCTGCACCCGGGTACCGGCCGTGGTGGCGTGTCCCGGGACGTCCAGACACTTGCTGCCGTACACGGTCAGCTGGTTGGCGTCCGTCAGCGTCCACTGCTGGTTGGTCCCGCCCCAGCAGTCGTGGAGCTGCACGGACGTGCCGTCGGTCTGGCCGGCGCCCACCACGTCGAGACACCGGTCCGAACCGACACCTCGCACAGCGCCACTGGTGGCCGCCTGGGCCAGGGGGTGGCGACGAGCAGCGCCGCCAGCGCGGCCAGGGCCGCGACCACGGCGGCGACCACCGCGGACGTATGCCTGCGGTTCACACTTCCTCTGTGCATGGGGATGTCCTCCATGACTGCGACGGGGGGTTGGGGTGCTCTGCTGTGCGCGGAACGACCGACTGTGTTCGGGTTTTCGAACGAAGGTCGAGGGGTCGAGCATTCCGAATGATAAGGAGCCGACGAACCACGTCAACACCTCGCGCACGCACCGCTGTTGGTTCGAGTCACCGGCCAGGAGAGGGCCGGGGTGGGACGATGACGCTTCGAAAGTTTCGGACTCGAAGCTGAAACTTTTCTTGGCCGAAGCATTGACGATGCACCGTCAACGCCCAATCATTCCTGCCTGAGAACCCGATCGCCGATCGACATGTCGAACACAACCGGCCGTGGCGATCCGCGCCGCACGACGGGTCCGCCCACCGGAGAACCAGCGCCCGAAGAGGAGCGGACGACTCCGTCTCCCCCGCTTCGGTCCTTCCGCGACGTCCAACTTGGAGGCACAGCAATGGGCTCGTACGCCCTCCCCAGACCTTCGGTCCGCGAGAAGATCCGCGGCCTGCTGCCGGCCCTGGTCGTCGGCGTCCTCTGTCTGGTCACCGCACTGGCCGCACCGCCCGGCGCACACGCCGCCGAGAGCACCCTCGGCGCCGCGGCGGCACAGCACGGCCGCTACTTCGGCACCGCCATCGCCTCCGGCAAGCTGGGCGACTCGACGTACACGTCGATAGCGGGCCGCGAGTTCAACATGGTGACGGCCGAGAACGAGATGAAGATCGACGCCACCGAGCCGCAGCGGGGCCAGTTCAACTTCGGCGCCGCCGACCGTGTGTACAACTGGGCGGTGCAGAACGGCAAGCAGGTGCGCGGACACACCCTGGCCTGGCACTCCCAGCAGCCCGGGTGGATGCAGAGCCTCAGCGGCAGCGCACTGCGCCAGGCGATGATCGACCACATCAACGGCGTGATGGCCCACTACAAGGGCAAGATCGCCCAGTGGGACGTCGTGAACGAGGCCTTCGCCGACGGCAGTTCGGGAGCACGGCGCGACTCCAACCTGCAGCGCACCGGCAACGACTGGATCGAGGTCGCCTTCCGCACGGCCCGCGCCGCCGACCCGGCGGCCAAGCTCTGCTACAACGACTACAACGTCGAGAACTGGACCTGGGCCAAGACCCAGGCCATGTACGCGATGGTCCGGGACTTCAAGCAGCGCGGCGTGCCGATCGACTGCGTCGGCTTCCAGTCCCACTTCAACAGCGGCAGCCCCTACGACGCCAACTTCCGCACCACCCTGCAGAACTTCGCCGCTCTCGGCGTCGACGTGGCCATCACCGAACTCGACATCCAGGGTGCCCCGGCCTCGACCTACGCCAACGTGACCAAGGACTGCCTGGCCGTCGAGCGCTGCCTCGGCATCACCGTCTGGGGTGTGCGCGACAGCGACTCATGGCGGTCGGAGCAGACACCGTTGCTGTTCAACAACGACGGCAGCAAGAAGGCCGCCTACACCGCCGTCCTCGACGCGCTCAACGGCGGCGGCACCACCAATCCCCCCGCGGACGGCGGGCAGATCAAGGGCGTCGGTTCGGGCCGCTGCCTGGACGTGCCCGACGCCGGCACCGCCGACGGCACCCAGCTCCAGTTGTGGGACTGCCACAGCGGCACCAACCAGCAGTGGACGTACACCGACGCCGGAGAACTCAGGGTCTACGGCAACAAGTGCCTGGACGCCGCCGGCACCGGCAACGGCGCCAAGGTCCAGATCTACGGCTGCTGGGGCGGCGACAACCAGAAATGGCGCCTCAACTCCGACGGATCCGTCGTCGGCGTCCAGTCCGGCCTCTGCCTCGACGCCGTCGGGAACGGCACCGCCAACGGAACCAAGATCCAGCTCTACTCCTGCTCGAACGGCAGCAACCAGCGCTGGACCCGCACCTGAGGGGACCTGCCGCGCACGAGCGCCGTGCCTTTCGCGAGGGGCGGCGCTCAGGCACCGCCCCTCGCGTCGGCGTCTCGGCCCGCGCCCGCCTCAGCGGCCATGCCGTCGACGACGTGCCTCAGTTGGGAGCGCACGGTGATGCCCAGCTTGGGAAACGCCCGGTAGAGGTGCGAGCCGACGGTGCGCGGGGACAGATACAGCCTCTCGGCCACCTCACGGTTGGTCAGCCCGCGCGCCGCCAGCCGCACGATCTGCTGTTGCTGCGGGGTGAGGCCGTCGAAGGCGTCCGGTTTCGCGGCGCCGGTCCGGGCGCCGGCGGCCCTGAGTTCGGACTGGGCGCGCGCCACCCAGGGCTGCGCGGCCAGCCGACGGAAGACGGCGTCGGCCTCGACCAGGGGCGGACGCGCATCCGAGATACGCCGACGGCGGCGCAGCCACTCCCCGTACGCGAGCAGCGCCTGGGCCCGCTCGAAGGGCCGGCGGGCGAGCGCGGGATTCTCCAGGGCCGCCGTGAAGTGGTGCTCGGCCTCCTCGGCGGGGGCGAGCACCGCCCGGCTCAGACGGACCAGCGCGGCCCTGCGCGGCGCCGACGCGCCCGCTTCCGCCAGGGACCGCTCGACTCCGTCCACGATGCGGCTGGCGTCCTCGTGACGGCCGGCCCGCACCGCGGCAGCCGCCAGTCCGGGCAGCGCCGGGTGGGAGAGGTGGTAGTGCGTGGGGTTGCCCCGGTCGTCGAAGAGCGCACGGTAGTGCTGGAAGGCGGTCCGGTGATCGCCCTCCACGGTGGCGGCGGTGCCCAGCGCGCGGTGGGCGAGGACGAGGACGGAACGGCTCTCCCGCGGGTCGACGAGAGACAGGGCGTACCGCGCCCGCGTGCGGGCCCCGGCCACGTCGCCGCGCAGTGCGCACAACAGCGCCTCCGTCGCGGCGGCGCAGGCCGTGGCGTGATCGAGACCGGCCGACGACGCGACGGCCGCCAGCTCGGCGCAGGCCGTCTGCGCACGGGCCCACCGGCCCTGGTCCAGAAAGGCGAGGGCGGCCACCCCGGCGAGGCCGTCCGGCAGCGGCCCCTGCGCGGTCCGCGCGGCGAAGGCCGCGTCGTACGTACGCGCGGCCAGTTCCGTCTCGTCCAGCAGCCAGGCCGCGGTGGCGAGCAGGATCAGCGTCCGCGGTTCCTCCGCCGCGGCCGCGGCCAGGGCGGGCAGCCCCAGGGCGAAGCGCGCGTCGGCGGCCTCCGGATGCGCGACGACCCCGGCCCAGGCCGCCAGGAACGCCCCCCGCTCTCCGAGCCGGTGGCCGTCGGGCGGCGAGGCCCGGGGCAGCAGGCGTTCGATCTCGTGCAACTGGGCCGCGTCACCGGAGTAGAAGCGCACCACGGCGGCGGCGGCCAGGGCCTCCGCGGCCGCCGCCGGATCGGTGCCGGCCAGGACGGCAGCGGGGCGCATCAGGTGTCCGAAGGAGGCGTTGTGCGAGCTGGTCAGCAGCATGAGCCGGCCGACCTGGAGGGCGGCGAGGGCCGCGGCCGTCGGGTCGTCGGTGGCGGCGCGGACGCGTGCGGCCAGCCGTTCGACGGAGTCGAGCCGGCCGGTCAGGACCGCCGCACGGGTCGCGGCGCCCAGCAGCCGGGTGCTCTCGTCCCGGTCGGGGTGCAGGTCGGCCGCCCGTTCCAGCATGTGGGCGGCGGCCGCGTGGCCACTGCGGTGGCGTGCCCGGTCCGCGCCGCCTTCGAGTCGGGCCGAGACCGCCGCGCTCGGCCCGGAGGTGGCGGCGGCGAGGTGCCAGGCGTGCCGGTCGGGGTCCTGGTCGCCGAACAGCCCGGCCAGCCCCAGGTGCGCGGCTCGCCGCTCCTCGGCGGGGGCCGCGTGATAGATCGCGAGGCGGGAGAGCGGGTGGTCGCAGCGCAGCCGCCCGCCGCTGCGCCGGACGAGTCCGGCCTCCTCGGCGGGCGCCCACACCGGATCGGCGATGTCGGGAAGCCAGGACAGCACGGTGCTCGGCGGGTCCTCGCCGTCGACGGTGGCCAGACGCACCACCGCGCGGCGCGTCGCGGCGGGTAGTGCGGCCAGACGGTCGGCGTAGACCCGCCCCAGCCGTTCGGTGACCGGAAGCGGGCCGTAGCCCGTGCGGGACGCGCTGTCGTGGCCGGCGACGGCCCGGGCCAGTTCCACCAGGGCGAGCGGATTGCCCTCGGCCTGGTCGAGGACGGATGCCCGGGTGACTCCGGTGGGCACCCGCGGCTGGAGGTCCAGCAGCCGCTCCGACGCGCCGCGGCCGAGGGGCTCCAGGACGAGGGCCGGTTCCCGCACGGCCAGCCCTCGCAACGTGGGGTCCCCGGTGGCGACCAGCAGCGTCACCGGTTCGTCGGTCAGACGCCGGGCGACGAAGGAGAGAGCGTCCAGTGAGGCGAGGTCGGCCCACTGGGCGTCGTCCACGACCACCAGCAGCGGGCGCTCGGCGGCGAGGTCCGACAGCAGGGTGAGGACCGCTGTCCCGATGAGCATCGGGTCCGGCGCCCCACGGCGTTCCGCCACCCCGAAAGCGACGTGCAGCGCACCGCGCTGCCTGGGGGGCAGGGCGTCGATCCGTCCGCGGACCGGGCGCAGCATCTGGTGCAGCCCCGAGAACGCCAGATGGGTCTCGGACCGGCTGCCGTCGGCCCTGAGGACCCGGCCGCCGTCCGCGGCGAAGCGCGCCGCGACCGCCTCCAGCAGGGTGGTCCTGCCCGCTCCTGACTCCCCCACCACGGTCAGCAGGGCCTCCGCCGGCCTCGCCGCGGGCTCCGCCGCGCGCGGCGCGGTCACCGCCGCGACCAGCCTGTCCAGCTCGGCTTGCCTGACCAGGGCGGTGCCGCTGCGGCACCGGGCGGTTGTCACTGTGTACTCGTCCACCGGTTCTCCAGACGTGGCGGGATCCTCCAGGGCTCGACGCCTGCGGCCACCGCATCCCGCGCACCGACGCTACCAGGGCGTTCTCGGCGCACCCCGGGTGCGGCCACCTCACGGACGGCTCCTGCGGACGGCGCCCCGGAGAAGTGCAGTCACCTGTCCGATACCGCCGGGGCACCCCCCGCTCGCAGGCTGGAAGACGTCCGAACCTTCGAAGGAGAACCATGTCCCCCCTTGACTCCCCGCCCTCCGCCACCGCGACGCCCACCGTGAGCACCATCGAGCTCGGTGATGTGCGGATCGACCGTGTCATGGAGTACTCCGACACCACGCCCATGACGACGGACGTCTTCTTCCCCGGCAGCACGCCCGAGGAGTGGCAGCGGCACCGGGAGATGCTGGCGCCCCACCACTGGGAACCGGAGACCGGTCTCACGCGCGCCGCCACGCAGTCCTGGGTGCTGCGCAGCGAGGGCAGGATCATCCTGATCGACACCGGCGCGGGCAACGGCAAGTACCGCCCGCTGCAGCCGATCTGGTCCTACCTGAACACCGACTACCTGGCGCATCTCGCCGCTGCCGGCGTGCGGCCCGAAGACGTCGACATCGTGGTCAACACCCACCTCCACGACGACCACGTCGGCTGGAACACCCGGCTCGAAGGCCGCGACTGGGTGCCCACCTTCCCCAACGCGACGTACCTCATGCCGCGGCGCGACTTCGAGTACTGGAAGCCGGAGAACCTCCACAACACGGTGTTCGGACGTGGCAACCAGAACGTCTACGAGGACAGCATCGACCCGGTCGTCGAGGCCGGACTGGTGCGGACCTGGGACGAGTCGTACACGATCGACTCCCACCTCCGCCTCGAACTGGCCCCCGGCCACACCCCCGGAGCCTCGATCATCCACCTGGAGTCCGGGGGCGACCGCGCGATCTTCGCCGGCGACCTGCTGCACGGCGCGATCCAGGTGCACGAGCCGCACATCAACAGTTGCTTCGAAGAGGACGAGGACGCTGCCCGCGCCAGCCGGGCGCGCATGTTCGCGCACGCCGCGGACCACCACGCGCTCGTGCTCCCGGCGCACCTGCCCGGACACGGCGCCTTCGAAATGCGTCGCAGGGGTTCCGGCTTCGAGCTGACCGACTGGGCGCCGTTCTCCCTCACCTGACCCGACCGGCCCGTCCGGGCCCACCCCTCACGTCCGACGACTCCCCGGCCCACAAGGAAAGTCCGTTGACCGACCGCAACCTCGTCGTCCGGACCGCGCAGGGCGCGGTCCGCGGCAGCCTGCACGACGACCACGCCGTGTTCCTCGGTGTCCCCTACGCCGCGCCTCCCGTCGGCGCGGCACGCTTCGCGGCCCCGCGACCGCACGATCCGTGGGAGGGGGTCCTCAACGCCACGGAAGGGGGACCGACCGCGCCGCAGGCGCCGCGCCGCCTCGGCGCACTGGAGATGACGGCCTACTTCGGGTCCGGCTGGGTGCGAGGGCCGGACTACCTCACCGTCAACGTCTGGACGCCCCGGACCACGCGGCCCGGTGCGCCGGTCATGGTGTTCGTGCACGGCGGCGGCTTCGTCGCCGGTTCCAACCGGGCGTCCCTCTACGACGGCAGCCGCTTCGCCCGTGACGGCGTCGTGCTGGTCACGGTGAACTACCGGCTCGGCATCCCCGGGTTCCTCGACCTGCCCGGAGCCCCGCGCAACCGGGGTCTGCTCGACGTGCTCCAAGCCCTGCGCTGGGTGCGGGAGAACGTCGCCGCCTTCGGCGGAGACCCCGGGAACGTCACGCTGTTCGGTCAGTCGGCCGGTGCCACCATCGCCGGTGCCGTCCTGGCCGATCCCGCGGCGCGGGGCCTCCTCTCGCGCGTGATCGTCCAGAGCGGCAACGGACGGGGGGCGTTCACGCCCGAGCAGGCGGCGCGGGTGACGGCGCGCGCCGCCGCGGAGCTGGGTGCCGCACCGCACGCCGAGGCGTTCGCGCGGATCACCGACGACCGCCTCGTCGAGATCATGCCCGGCCTGTCGGGGATCGACCTGCGCACGGCGACCGCCGGCGATCCGCTCCTCGGGCTCAGCCCATTCAGCCTGGTGCTCGACCGTCAGCCCGCCGACGCCGTCGCCGCCGGACAGGGCGCGCACGCGGACCTGCTGATCGGGACCAACGCCGAGGAGGGCCATCTCTACCTCGCCCCGTTCGGCACGCTCGGCACGTCGACGGCGGCCGACCTGGAGGCCACCGCCGCCCTGTTCCACCCCGACCCCGCGCGGTACGTCGCGTCCTTCCGCCGCGGCCGTCCGGGAGCCACGGCCGGCGAACTGCGCTCCGCCCTCATGGCCGAGGCCCTGTTCGTCGCCGGCAGCCGCGACCTCGCCGACGCGCACGCCGCACACCCGGGCTCGCGCACCTTCCGCTACGAGTTCGCCTGGCGTTCGCCCGCTCTGGGCGGTCACCTGGGCGCGGCGCACGCCGTCGAGGTCCCCTTCGTCTTCGACGTGACCGACCAGCCCGGTCTGCGCGGCCCCGACGCCCTGCTCGGCGCCGGGACGCCACCGGCCGGCCTCGCCGCACGCACACACGCGGCATGGATCGCCTTCGCCACGACGGGAGACCCGGGCTGGGCCCCGTACGAGCGCGGGGCGGGACCCCTCATGCGCATCGCGGAGCAGTGGGAGACGGCCCCGGCCCGGCCAGCCACACCGAGCCCGTCCACGGCCTGACCGCGTCCCCGGTGTGCGCCCCGGCCCCGGCCGGCCGCGGCCCCGCACTTCCCGAACCGTGGGGCGCTGGTCGAGGCGGAGACCAGGAAGACCCCGGCTGCCGACGCATCGAAGCGCGCTGTGCGTGGAAGGTGGTGCCCACGAGGCGAGAGACGAGAGAGGAGAGCGGCGGTGGACTGGACACTGGACGAGACGTTCGAGACGCCCGGAGGAGTGGTCCGGTGGGGGTCCTTGGGCAGCGGAGACCCCCTCGTGCTGGTGCACGGCACCCCGTACTCCTCCTTCCTGTGGCGGGACATCGCTCCCGCGCTCGCCCGTACCCGCGAGGTCTTCTTCTTCGACCATCTCGGCTTCGGCCAGTCCGAGCAGCGCGAGGGACAGGACCTGAGCCTGGCGGCCCACGCGGAGAACTTCGCCCGGCTCCTCGACCACTGGGGCCTGTCCCGCCCCAGCGTCGTGGCGCACGACATCGGCGGGGCGGTGGCGCTGCGCACCCTGCTGCTGGAGCAGAGGAGCTACCGGGACCTGACCCTCTTCGACGCGGTGAGCGGAGGGGCGTGGGAGCGGGGACTCTTCCAGCTCTTCCTGGAGCACACGGAGGTCTTCCGGGGGCTTCCGGGCTACGCGCACGAAGCGCTCGTCGCCGCCCATCTGCGGCACGCCACGCACACCGGGTTCCGGCCGGGGATCCTCGACGCCTTCCTCGCACCGTGGCGGGGGGAGGAGGGTCAGGCGGCGTTCTACCGTCAGTACAGCCAGATCAGGCAGGCGGACACGGCCGCGTACGGGCACTTGCTGGACGGCATCCCGATTCCGGTACGGATCGTCTGGGGCCGCGAGGACCGCATCCTTCCGCCGGAGTACGCCGAGTGGCTGCACGAACGTGTTCCGCAGGCGGAGCTGCACTGGATCGAGGGCGCCGGTCACCTCCTGCAGGAGGACGCACCGGGGCAACTGCTGGCCTGCCTGACCGCAGAGTTCGCGTCAGCCTGAGCTGCGCGGCCGCTCGGCCGGTGCTCCGGGCGACACGTCCACAGCCGCCTTCACCCGGTCACCGGCCGCCCGTCCCGCGTACGCCGACGAGCCCGGCCACCAGCCGTCGGGCGTACGCGGCGTCGAGCCCGGCCGGCCGGAAGAGGATGCGGTACATCAGGGGGGCGACGACGCGGTCCATCGCCGTCTCGACGTCGGGGGTGTTCTCCCCGCGGTCCCTGGCCCGGGCGAGAATGACGTTGATCTGTTCGGCCGCGTAGGCCGAGCACTGGCCGGCGTTGTCGCCGTCCGGGTCGCCGAGCAGGGCGTCGCGGATGTAGGCGCGACCCGAGGCGGACGACATTTCGTCGAGGAACTGTTCGGCCCATGCCGTGAGGTCGGACCGCAGGTCGCCGTGGTCCTCCGGTTCGGTGTCGGGGCGCAGCCGCTCCACCGCGACGTCCGACAGCAGTTCCTGCAGGGTGCCCCAGCGCCGGTAGACGGTGGACGGGGTGACCCCGGCGCGCTGGGCGACGAGGGGGACGGTCAGCGCCTCGCGGCCCCTGTCCTCCATGAGTTCCCGTACAGCGGTGTGCACCGACGCCTGGACGCGTGCGCTGCGCCCGCCGGGGCGGACCCCTTGCCTGCTGCTCATCGCACCAGGTTAAAGCACATTTATTGCGTTTAGCGAGTTCCGGCGTTCTCGGGCGAGGGGGCGAGCGACCGTGCGGGCTGCGTCCGCTCGTACGCGTGGCCCACCAGCAGCAGCGTCCGCTCGGCGAAAGGCCGCCCGAGCACCTGCATGCCGATGGGCATGCCCGCCGCGTCGTGGCCGACGGGGACGGAGAGCGCGGGCACTCCTGTGATGTTGGCCGGGGAGGAGAGGCGCACGTAGGCGTCGGAGACGCTCTCGACCGTGCCGTCCGGCCAGGTGACGGTCTCCCGGCCCGACGGCACCGCGCCCATCGGGACCGCAGGGGCGGCGATCACGTCGACGTCCTTCAGGACACGGGCCCATGCGTCGCGCATCAGCGTCCGGGCACGCTGCGCCCGCAGGTAGTCGCCCGCGCCCATCAGCTCGCCGGCCTCCAGGAGGATCCGGACATCCGCCTGGTACAGCTCGGGGACGGTGCGCAGGGTGCTCTCGTGGTACGCGGTGGCTTCCGGCACCATCAGGCCCCACTGGGTGGCCTGGACGTAGCGGGCCATCGGTATGTCGATCTCGACGAGCCGGGCGCCGAGCGCCTCCAGCTGCGCGACGGCGCGGCGGACGGCGGCCTCGACGTCCGCGTCGACGTGTTCGAAGTAGTAGGTGCGAGGCACGCCGACGCGCACTCCGGTCAGGTCCGGGTCGCGGCGCGGCCGGTAGTCGGCGCCGGGGGCGGCCACCGAGGCGGGGTCGCGGGGGTCGTGCCCGGCGATGGCGGTCAGAACCAGGGCGGCGTCGTCGACGGTGCGGGTGATCGGGCCGACGTGGTCGAGCGACCAGGACAGCGACGTGACGCCGTGCCGGGGCACCAGCCCGTACGTCGGCTTGAGTCCGACCACCCCGTTCAGGGTGGCGGGCACCCGGATGGATCCGCCGGTGTCGGTGCCGAGGGCGAAGGTCGCCGCACCCGTGGCCACGGCGACGGCGGAGCCGCCGCTGGAGCCGCCGGCGACCCTCCCCTGGTCCCAGGCATTGCTGGTCTGCGGGGTGGTCAGCCCGTAGGCGAACTCGTGGGTGTGCGTCTTGCCGATCAGAATCGCGCCGGCCGCCCGCAGCCTCGCGACGACCGTGCTGTCGGAGGCCGCGCGGTGACCCGCCCGGGTCCTGGAGCTCGCGGTGGTGGGCTCCCCCGCGACGTCGATCAGGTCCTTGAGTCCCACCGGGATCCCGTGCAGAGGGCCTCGGCAGGAGCCCCGTGCGGCGTCGCGCTCGGCCTCACGGGCGGTCCGGCGGGCCTGCTCGGCGGAGACCGCGACGTAGGCCGCCACGTGCGGCTCCACCTGCTCGATGCGGTCGAGGACCGAGTCGACCAGCTCGACGGGGGACAGCCGCCGCTCCCGGATCTCGCGCGCGGCGGCGGCGAGGGACAACTCATACGGCTGCATCACGCTGCTCCTCTTCCGCACGGAAGGCACCGGCGGGCGGGGTGTCACCGAAGTCCAGCTCGCGCAGGACGGCGACGACGGAGTGGATGTGGTCGGCGGTGACCGCAACCGCGCAGTGGCGTTCATCGGGCAGCGGCAGCCCGGCACGCGCGGCCCAGCGGGCGGCCTCGGGCGGGGTGAGTGCGGCGGAGGACATGGATTCTCCCTGGTCGGGCCTGGAGCGACGAGACGCCCCACGCCAAAAGCTATTGATTTGCTTTAGCCCGACCGTAGGTCCTACCGTCGCTTAACGCAAACTCGTTGCTTTAAGGAGGTGCGATCGGCGGACGCCTCTCCCGCCCACGCCGCCGTCGCCGCCCTCCTCGCCGCGGCGTTCCTCACCGCGCTCGCCGTGGTGGCACGCACCCGAACGAGGCCCTGCGGCAGGCCGCGCAACCGACCACTCCGCCGAAGAACAAGGGAAACGACAGATCATGCAGACTCCCCCGGACACCCCCGTCCCCTCCTGGGCCGTGGGCGACATCACCGTCCACCGCATCGACGAGACACTGCTGCCGCCCGCGACCGGACCCTGGCTGCTGCCCGACGCCACACCTCAGGTAGTGGCCGGCCAGGACTGGCTGCACCCCCACTTCGCCGGCGACGACGGCATCCTCCGCATCGACAGCCACAGTTTCGCGTTCGTCGTGGACGGGCTGCGCGTGCTCGTCGACACCGGCATCGGCAACGGCAAGGAACGGGCCAACCCGGCCTGGCACAACCTGCGCACCGACTACCCCGAGCGCCTGACCGCCGCCGGCTTCCCGCCCGGCTCCGTCGACCTGGTGATCCTCACCCACCTGCACGCCGACCACGTCGGCTGGAACACCCGGAAGGAGGACGGCGCATGGGTCCCCACGTTCCCCGGGGCGCGCTACCTCACCGCACGCGCCGAAAGGGAGTTCTGGGCCGCGTACGACATGGAGGAGGCGCGCCGCCAGATGTTCCGCGACTCGATGATTCCGGTCGAGCAGGCCGATCTGCTCGACCTGGTCGACGTCCCGGCCGAGGGCGCGCGGATCACCCCGGGCCTGCGCCTGGTCCCCACCCCCGGCCACACCCCCGGCCATGTCGCGGTCGAACTGAGCAGTCAGGGCGCAACCGCGCTGATCACCGGTGACTGCATTCACCACCCGGTCCAACTCGCCCACCCCGCCATCGGCGCCTGCGTGGACATCGACCCACAGCAGTCCGAGGCCACCCGCGGTGCACTGCTCGCTTCCCTCGCCGGCACGGACACCCTCCTCCTGGGCACCCATTTCGCCCCGCCCACCGCCGGCCGTGTCGTCGCGCACGGGGGCGCCTACCGGCTGCGGCCCGTCCCGGCGGCCTGACACGACGGTGCGCGTGGTCGGAACGAGCCGGAGCCGGAGCAGTGCGGGCGCCATGAGAAGGGCGTGGTCGTGGCCTGTCCGGCCACGCCTGAGAAACCCGGTAGAGCTGCACTTCAGAGCTGCTTTGCGGCGGGTTCCAGAATCGCCACGCACTCAACGTGGTGCGTCATCGGAAAGATTTCGACTTGAGCGGGTCGAGGAAAAGGCCAGGTCAGGGGCCGCTCCTCGGCTCGCTGTCCTCCGTGCGTGCACCCAGAGCGTCAAACGAGCGTCACGGCCGACAGTCCGTCTCGGGAGGCACAGACAGGCACCTGCCTGCCGGCCTGCCTGATCGAAACAGTGCCGTTGAGGGCGCCGGGCCGTTGAACGGGGGGCGTGGGCTACCGTCCGGTGCGGTGGTCGCCACCAAGCACCAAGCACCAAGCACCAAGCGGCCGAGGATGTCGTCTCCCACGCCCTGGGAGACGGTATGCAGGTCGCCATCACCCAGCCCCGGTACGCCATCCCGTTCGCCGCCGAAGCATTCATCCTGCTCGTCGCGGGCAGCGTCGGAATCACCCCGACAGCATCCCGCGACGGCCGAACGCCGACAGTGAGAGCAGGAACTCCGCAAGGCCGCGCAAAGACGCCTCGGGTACGCCGCTGAGAAGGCATCGCTCCGGAGAAATCGCGGCACTCCTCGGGGTCCACCTGTGCCATGACCGCCTCCGCGGTCGACTGGTGGTGCGGTCCGGTTTCCGGAGAGCGCCCCGGAGGCCGGCGCCCGCCGTCGGGGACGTAGTGGAGAGGGGCTCAGGCCGTACCGGCGGCGCCCCCGTAGCCGTGGAGGAACGCGTCGACCGCGCGGGTGACGCAGGCGCGGACCTGTGCCGGGCTCGGAGCGCCGCTGGCGTAGGGGCTGATGGTGATCTCGGAGTTGACCAGGGCGACGAAGTGGAGGGTGGCCCGGGCGGGGCTGGAGATATGCAGGAGGCCCGCGTCGGTGAGCTGGGAGAGGCGCCTGGAGACCTCCTGCTGGACGCGGAGGGGTCCCGCCTGCTGCCAGGTGTCGATCAGGGCGGGCGGGAAGTGCTGCCTCTCGGCCTTGATCTGCCGGATCATCGCGAAGTGGTCGGGGAACTGGGTGCGCTGGCCGACGAGGGCGCGGCCGAGGGCGATCAGGTCGGCGCGGGCGTCGGTGCCGGAGAGTTGTTCGGCCACCGTCGCGATGAAGGCGTCCGCGACCTGGCCGGCGCTGTCGTGGACGACCTCCGAGAAGAGGTGGTCCTTGCCCTCGAAGTGGTTGTAGATCGTGCGGGTGGACACCCCGGCCTCGGCGGCGATGGCCTCGATGCTGGTGCGGCTGTATCCCTCGCGGCCGAAGACGGTACGCGCGCCCTGGGTGATGGCCCGGCGTTTCGCAGCTCTGCCGCCGGGTCGGCCGGGGCGTGGCAGCGCGTCAGGGTCGGCGGGGGCCGCGGGTGTGGTGTTCAGGGGAGCCTCCGGTGGATCAGGGCGGCCCGTCGGCCGAATTGCCATGCAGCTTGCATTTTACTGAATTCTCCTTACCTGGGCATCATCAGGACGGTCTTGCCCCGGCCGTGTCCGCCCTCCACGGCCCGGACCGCCTGCGGTGCCCGCTCGAACGGGATCACGTGCGTCACCTTCGGGTCCAGGGCGCCGGTGCGGACGAGTTCCACGACCGCGCCCAGGATCGCCGGGTCGCGCACCGGCCCCACCGGTGCGCCGCCGAGTGCGGCGACGGCGTCCCGGTCGGCTCCGCTCACCAGCTTCGTACGGTCCTCCAGGAGCGCGGCGCTCTCGCGCAGGATCTCCCCGCCGACCAGGTCGAGGACGCCGTCCACGCGGCCCGGTATCCGCGCGGCAAGACCGGGTCCGGAGGCGACGAACCGTACACCGAGTTCCTCGACGAACGCCCGCTTGTCCTCGGCCGCCGAACCCACCACGGTCAGCCCCAGCCCCGCGGCGACCTGCGCGGCGGCCACGCCGACACCGCCCCCGACACCGGTCACCAGCAGCGTCGCGCCCGGCGGCAGGGCGAGTCGGCGAACTGCGCCGTAGCCGGTCGCGGCGGCGATGGGCAGGACGGCGGCGTCGGTCCAGGAGACCTCCGGCGGTTTGCGGACCGCCGCTCTCGCCGGCAGCAGGGTGAACTGCGCGTACCCGCCTGTCGTCGGGCCGCCGAGGACCGCGTCGCCCACGGCGAACCCGGTGGTGCCGGGGCCGAGCGCGACGACCCTGCCCGCCGCCTCGCCGCCCATCACGGCGGGCAGGACGACGGCGGGCGCCCCGGCCGGGCGGCGGCCCGAACGGCGTTTCCAGTCGACCGGGTTGACGCCGGCCGCGCGCACGGCGACCAGCAGGTCACCGGGGCCCGGAGCCGGTCGCGGCAGGTCGGCGAAGTGCTCGACCTCCGGTCCGCCGAAACGGTCGTACACGTAGGCCAGGGGCATGCGGCACCTCGACGTCTCTGTCTGGCTTCGGTCATTAATTGCCATGCAGATTGCACTTTACCTAAGCCCCCGGTTAGGCTCCTCGAGGTTCGGTGGAGACCTGTTTTCCGCCGGTGGTACCGACGCGGTGAGCACAAGGAGCGCAACGTATGGGCAGCACGGTCGCGATCGTCGGCGGCGGATACGGAGGGTCTGCACTGGCCCGTGAGCTGGACCCGGACTTCGACGTCGTCCTGATCGATCCCAAGGACGCCTTCGTCCACGCGGTGGCGGCCCTGCGCGGGCTGGTCGACGAGGAGTGGGCCCGGCGGATCTACTTCGGGTACGACGGGCTGTTCACCCGGGGCCGTCATGTGCGGGGCCGCGCGGTGGCGGTCGACGCGGCAGGTGTCACCACCGCCGACGGCACGCGTGTCGACGCGGACTACGTCGTCCTCGCCACCGGTTCGTCCTACCCCTACCCGGCGAAGCCGGACACCGAGGACACGGCCGACTCCGTGCTGCGGCACGCGGACACGCGGGCCGAACTCGCCGCCTCCTCCCGGGTGTTGCTGCTCGGGGCCGGTCCCGTAGGGCTTGAGCTGGCCGGGGAGATCACCGAGCGGTGGCCGCAGACGGAGGTGGTCGTGGTCGACCCCGCCGAGGACGTACTGGGCGGCCGTTATGTGCCCGAGCTGCGCGACGCGCTGCGCGAGCAACTGACCCAGAGGGGCGTGCGGCTGGAGCTGGGCAGTGCCCTGACCGCCCCGCCGCCGGCGCCCGCGGGAGTGCGCGAGCCGTTCTCGGTCACCACTGAGGCGGGCGTACGGATCGACGCGGACCTGTGGTTCCGGTGCTACGGCATGACGCCCCTCAGCGACATGCTGGCCGGTGAACTCGCCGCCGCCCGGCGGCCGGACGGCCACGTGGAGGTCGACGAGCACCTGCGGGTGGCGGGCGCGCCGAACGTGTTCGCCATCGGCGACGTCACGGCCGTGCCCGAGCCGAAGCGGTCGAAGGCGGCCACCGAACACGCCGTCACGGTCGCGGCCAACATCAGGGCGCTGGCCGCCGGGCGCCCGGTCGAGCAGACCTACCGGCCGGGGCCGGACGCGGTGCTCGTGCCGCTGGGATCGACCGGCGGTGCCTCTCAGGTGCCGGGCCCCGACGGTCCGGTCGTGCTCGGCGCGGCGGAGACCTCCGGCTACAAGGGCGCCGACCTGCTGCTCGGACGGTTCGGCGAGCTGTTCGGCGCCTCCACCTGACCTTTCCGGACACCCCGTACGACCGTACAGCGCCGCCTCTGTGCACGTCCGCCCGGCTACGAAAGGCAGTTGACCGATGTCGAACGGAACGCAGTCCCTGGCCGGCAAGGTGGCCGTGGTCACCGGCGGCGCGGGAGGGATCGGCGTCGCGACGGTGGAGGCGCTCGCGGTCGCGGGGGCGCAGGTCGTCCTCGCGGACGTCGCGGACGACACGGCGAAGGCGGCCGCCGAGAAGCTGGCGGCGCAGGGGCTGTCGGTGGTCGGGCACGGCGTCGACATATCGTCCGAGGCGAGCGTCGAGCGGCTGGTGGACTTCGCCGTCGACACCTTCGGCGGCATCGACGTCCTGGACAACAACGCGGCGCTGACGTCCGCGATCCGGCAGGACCGGGACGTCGTGTCGATGTCGGTGGAGCTGTGGGACCAGGTCCTCGCGGTCAACCTTCGCGGACCGATGCTGCTGTGCAAGCACACGGTTCCCGTGATGATCGAGCGCGGCGGCGGGTCCGTCATCAACATCACCAGCGGACAGGGCCTGTCCGGTGACCGGGTGATGGTCGCCTACGGCAGCTCCAAGGGCGGGCTGATCGCGCTGACCCGGTTCGTGGCCGCCGCGTACGGCTCGGACGGCATCCGCTGCAACGCGGTCGCGCCTGGGCTGGTCCGCACGCCGGCGCTGGAGGCGGACATGCCGGTGCCGGTGCAGCAGATGTTCCAGAGCGCGAACCTGATCCCGCGCCTCGGTACTCCGCAGGACGTGAGCCAGTTGGTGGCGTTCCTCGCCTCCCCGGCCGCCTCGTTCATCACCGGGCAGGTGCTCTCGGTGGACGGCGGCTTCCTCGCCCACCTGCCGACGCTGTCGCCGCTGCCGCGCTGAGGGCCTGGGATGGTCTGCGTTCGGCCGGTGATGGCGGACCGCTCTGTCGCGGTCCGCCGGTTCCGGTCAGCCCGTCCAGGGGGCGAGGCCCGCCTCGATGACGGCGGCCCGCGGAGCACCCGCCCAGGCGTAGTAGCCGTCGGGTCGGACCAGGAGCGCCTCGTCGCCGCCGGTCAGGTGGGCGACGACCAGTCCGTTCCGGGCGAGCCCGCCGGCCTCCGTACCGGGCGGCAGGGCAAGCACGAAACGTCCCTCTCGCAGCACCTCGTACAGGCGTCCTCGGTCCAGCTCCAGGTCGGGGGCGCGGTGGCCGGTCAGGGGGTGCGCGCCTCTCGGGGCGGAGTAGGAGAAGCCGATGCCGGTGATCTCGCCGACGGCCTGCCGCGTCACCGGGCGTACGTGGGTGACCACCAGCTTGCGTACGGTGCGCAGGGCGATCTCCAGCGGGTTGTGGGCCATGGCGAGGCGCAGGTTGAGGCCGCTGCTGCGCAGGACCGCCTTGCCGATGGGGTGGCGTTCGGCGTGGTAGGTGTCCAGCAGGGCGTCGGCGGACCGGCCGTGGTGCACCGCCGCCAGCTTCCAGCCGAGGTTGGCGGCGTCCTGGAGGCCGGTGTTCATGCCCTGGCCGCCGGCCGGGGAGTGCTGATGGGCGGCGTCGCCGGCCAGCAGGACGCGGCCGACGCGGTAGTCCGGGACCTGGCGTTCGTCGCTGTGGAAGCGGGACAGCCAGCGCGGGTCGTGCATCCCGAAGTCGGAGCCGAAGGCCCGCTCGACGAGTTCGCGCAGCTCCTCGAACTCGACCGGGGCGTCGTCGGGTTGGCCCCGATGCGCGCGGTCCCAGCCGCCGACCCGCCAGTAGCCGTCACCGAAGGGGGCGATGAAACCGAACGCGCCGCCGGTGCCGTGGACCCGCACCACGAGGGGCGGCTCCTCGGTGAACCTCACGTCGGCGAGCGCGACCGACCGGATCACCACCTTGCCGGGAAAGGGCAGCCCGAGGGACTCCCGCACCGCGCTGCGCGCCCCGTCGGCGCCAACGAGATACCCGGTCCGTACGGTCGTGTCGCCCGCGTCCGTCCGCACCGACACGGTGACGCCGTCGCCGTCCTGCTCCAGACCGGCGACCTCCGTGCCGTACCGGATGACCGCGCCGTTCTCCAGGGCCCGGCGCAGCAGCAGCTTCTCCACCTCGTACTGCGGGGTGACCAGCAGGAAGGGGAACCGGGACGGCAGGCCGCCGATGTCGAACGGCACCGCCCCGAACAGCCGCAGCTCGCGGATGGTCTGACCGGTGAGGACGAGTTCGTCGGCGAGCCCCCGGGCGTCGAGGAGTTCGAGCGTCCGGGCGTGTACGCCGAAGGCGCGGGTCAGGTTGCTGATGCCCTTCGGGCGCTTCTCCAGTACGACGACGTCGACGCCGGCCGCCGCGAGGTCACCGGCGAGCAGCAGCCCGGTGGGGCCTGCGCCGGCGACAACGACCGGGGACTCGTGCGTGGGAGACATCCGCGACTCGCTTCCGTCGGGGGGAATCGGAGTCCGCCCCCTCCTGAAGGGGGTCGGAAAAACGCGGTGGTACCGGAATCCATTTCAGGACCGGCACCGCGCGAGTAATTTTCGGTCGGCCGCCTCGATCTATGCGGTCGCGGCGGAAAAGTCACGGCAAAATATCACGGCAAAAAGTCCGCAGGTAGCTCCGCGTATTGCCGTGAGCGGAAATTCAGGCGTGTCCGAGCCGGAATCCGACGCCGCGTACGGTGACGACCCAGCCGCTGTTGCCGAGCTTTCTGCGGAGGCTGCTGACGTGGGTGTCGACGGTCCGCCGGGACCAGGAGTCGCCCCACACCTGCTGGAGCAGGCGCTTGCGCGAGATGACCGTGTCGGGGTGGGAGGCGAGCAGGCACAGGAGGTCGAACTCCTTGCGGGTCAGGTCCACGCCGTGGCCGTCCACGCAGACCTCGCGGGAGTTCACGTCGATGTGCAGCGGGCCGTGGTCGATCGCCGGGCCCTGCCTGCTCTGGATGCGCACACGCCTCATGACCGCGTCGATGCGGGCCATCAACTCGCGGAAGCCGTACGGCTTGACCAGATAGTCGTCCGCGCCGGCCTGGAGCCCGAGGACCCTGTCCAGCTCCGAGCCGCGCGCGGTGACGACGATCAGCGGGACACCACTGACGGCGCGGATGGCCTTGCACACCTCGAGGCCGTCCAGGTCCGGCAGTTCGAGTTCCATCAGCACGAGGTCCACCCCCTCATGGGCGGCCAGGGCGACGCTGCCCCGATCCGCGGCGTCCACCTCGTGACCGTGCCGGCGCAGCGCCTCCTCCAGGGCACCGGCCGCGGAGGCGTCGCCCTCGACGAGCAGGATGCGCCAGCCCGCGGTGCCGGGTACCGCGACGGGTGCCGGACCCGGCGGGAGTTCCGCGTACTGGTTCGATATAAGGGGACCTCGCAAGAACTCCGACGTTTGCGTCATACTCTCTCCCCCGGTAAGACATGCTCTCCCGCGAAGTAAAACTCGTGCACGATTCTATGAAACCGGGGCCGCGCGTTCCAAGCCGTCGCAGTGAATTTACTGTTGCAGCAGTATGAAACTATTCTCGGTCACTCGGCGCACAAAATCGTCTTTACCAAGTTCGGCGGTGGGTTTCTCAGGCGCGTGACCGGTCGTCGGCGTCCAGCAGCCTGCGCAGCAGCGTCGTCAGCGTGTCCCGTTCCTCGGGGGTGAAGCAGCCGAGGAAGGAGTCCTGGGAGTCCTGGGCCACCTGCCACAGGCGGCGCTGCAACCGGGCCCCCTCGTCGGTCAGTTCGACCAGTTGCCGACGCCGGTCGGAGCGGTCGCGGCTGCGGCGCACCAGCCCGCGTTCCTCGATCGCGTCCAGGTAGCCGCCCAGGTGGCTGCGCTGGAAGCCCAGCCGGTCGGCCAGCACGTGCTGGGGCAGCGGGCCGAAGTCCGAGAGCGCGGTCAGGGTCGCGAAGTGCGGCAGCCGCAGCCCGTGCCGGCCCACCGCCTCCACGAGCGCGTCGTGGCCGATGCGCGCCACGTGCCCGGCGAGGTACGACGGGAGCGCCAGCAGGCTCGGCGGGCGAGGCGCGCCGCCCTGCGCCGTGGCGTCGGCAGCTGATTCAGGGGTTTCGCTCATGCGTTCACGATAGGGCAATGCACTGACTGGACGTAATGATGCCATCATGTAATCATTCCAGGACGACACTGACTCGGCGCTCGTTCCGTGCTCCGAAACAGCGGACCGCGGCGCCCGTCCCCGGAGGACCGCTCCATGACCGACATACCCGCCCCCGGCGCACAGCGGGGCACCGCCGCCCCGTTCGCCGCCCTGCTCCTGGCCGTCCTGTCCTTCTCCCTGATGCAGACGATGGTCGTACCCGCGCTGCCCGACCTCCAGCGCGAGTTCGACGCCTCAACGACGGCCGTCTCCTGGGTGCTCAGCGCGTTCCTGCTCACCGCGTCGGTGGCGACGGCCCTGCTGGGCCGGGTCGGCGACATGTTCGGCAAGCGCCGGGTGCTGATCGCCAGCCTCGCCGTCTTCGCCGCGGGCACCCTGCTCGCCGCCCTGTCCGACTCACTCGCCCTGCTGATCGCGGCGCGGGCGGTGCAGGGTGTCGGCTCGGCCGCCTTCCCCTTGGCGTTCGGCATCGTGCGCGACCAGTTCCCGCGCGAGCGGGTGCCGGTGGCGATCGGCCTGATCTCGTCCACGTTCGGCATCGGCTTCGGCGTCGGGCTCGTCATCCCCGGCCCGATCGTCGACGCCCTCGGCTGGCACTGGATCTTCTGGCTGGGGCTGGTCGTCATCCTGCTCGGCATCGCCGCGGTCACCGCGTTCATCCAGGAGTCCTCGGTCACCAGCCCCGGGCGCATCGACTGGGCCGGCGTGGTGCTGCTGAGCGCGGGGATCGTGGCACTGCTGCTCGCCATCAGCGAGGGCAAGTCGTGGGGCTGGACGTCCGGCGGGATCGTCGGCCTGTTCGTCGCCGCCGTCGTGCTGCTCGCGGTGTTCACGTACGCCGAGAGCAAGGTCCGCGAGCCCCTCATCGACCTCGAACTGCTGCGCCGACCCGCCGTACTGACCAGCCACATCACCGCGCTCATCATCGGGTTCGGCATGTACGGCGCGTTCACGCTGGTGCCGCTGCTCGCCCAGACCCCGCCCAAGGCCGGATACGGCTTCGACGCGTCCGTCACCGAGGCCGGACTGTTCATGGTGCCGATGGCCGTGACGATGCTGATCGCCAGCCCTCTCGCCGGGGGCATCGGCGCGGCCCTCGGCTGGAAGCTGCCGCTCGTGCTGGCCTGCCTGATCGGCGTCGTCGGCTTCGTGGTCTACGCGGGCGCGCACGACACCGAGTGGACCATGTACGTCGGCTCCGGGGTCCTCGGCATCGGTGTCGGCTTCGCCTTCGCCGCCCTCGCGAACCTCGTCGTCAGCGCGGTCGACCGCAGCCAGACCGGCGAGGCGACCGGCATCAACACGATCATGCGTACGATCGGCGGCTCCCTCGGCGCCCAGGTCGCCGCGTCGATCGTCGCCTCCGAGACGATCCCCGGCACCCGGGTGCCCGCCGAATCCGGTTACACCACCGCGTTCGTCATGTCGGCGATCGCCCTGGGCCTCGCGACGCTGGCCGCGCTGGCGGGGCCGGGCAAGTTGTGGGGCAGGGCTCCGGCGCCGCTGACTCCGGCCACGGAGCAGTCGCGGTCCGCGGCTTGAGGGGGCACACCCCCCGCTCCTCCGACCGGTTGCCACCCCTGCCCGCCCCCCGCCTGCCGGGAGACACCGGGCTCCCCCGCACCAACGCCGCGCCGATGAACGGGAGTTCGCGCACAGATGCCTGACTACGGACACGACCTCCTCTTCGGTGCCGTTCTGGTGCCGAGTGCTGGGCATGCCGATGACGCGGTGACGCTGGCCCGGGTCGCCGACCGGGCGGGACTGGATCTGGTGAGCGTGCCGGACCACCCTTACCGGCCGGAACTGCTGGACGCGTGGATGGCGCTCGCGGTGATCGCCGCGTCCACCACCCGCGTACGGGTCTTCCCCAACGTCGCGAACCTCCCGCTGCGCCCGCCCGCCGTGCTGGCCCGCACCGCCGCCGGCCTGGACCTGCTCAGCGGGGGCAGGGTCGAGCTGGGACTGGGTGCCGGATCGTACTGGGACGCCATCGCCGCCGACGGCGGACCGCGCCGCAGCCCGGGCGAGGCGGTGCGGGCGACCCGCGAGGCCATCGACGTCATCCGGGCGCTGTGGCGCGAGGGCCAGCAGGTCCGCCTGCCCGGCGAGCACTACGCGCTCGAGGGCGCCGCCGCGGGCCCCGCACCCGCGCACCCCATCGGAATCTGGGTCGGCGCCGTCGGCCCCCGCATGCTGAAGCTGACCGGCGCGACGGCGGACGGCTGGCTGCCGAGCGTTCCGCACGTACCGCCGCGCCGCCTCGCCGCGGGGCACCGGGTCGTCGACGAGGCGGCGGTCGCCGCGGGCCGCGTCCCCTCCGAGGTCCGCCGGCTGTACAACCTCTCACCGGGGCCGGGTGGTTTCCCACAAGGTCCGCTCGACGCCTGGCCCGAGCAACTCGCCGCGCTCGCCCTGGAACACGGCACCAGCGGCTTCCTGCTTCCCGCCCACCGGCCGGCCCTGCTGGAGGGGTTCGCGGCGGAAGTGGCACCGGCGACACGGGAACTGGTGACGGCGGAACGCAAGCGCGCGGCGGACGCGCCGAGATCGGCGGACGGCTCGGGCCCCGCACGTGCTCGGGGCGGCAGGGGGCGGCGTACGGGTGTGGCCGACGTCCCGGTCCCGGCCGCCTCCGGCCCGGACCGCCCCCGAGCCGCCTCCCCCGAGGAGCTGACCGTACGGCCCACCCCGCCCCCGGATGTCCGGCGGTCCGCCGAGCGGTTGTGGGACGAGTCGACGCGCCCGGTCGGGCCGCCCGCCGACCCGGAGCGGCGCTATCCGCGTCGCGAGCAGGAGCCGGCCCGCAATCTCGTCGCCGCGCACGACCAGCTCCGCGCCGACCTCGACCGGCTCCGGGAGGTGGTGCGCGAGGTGCTGGCCGACACCCTCGCCCCCGGGGAGGCGCGAGCGGAGATCCAGCGGCTGGGCCTGCGGCAGAACTCCTGGACGCTCGGTGCGTACTGCGCGTCGTACTGCCGGATCACCACCCTGCACCACACCCGTGAGGACGAGGACCTCTTTCCCTACCTGCGCCGTTCCGACCCCCGGCTCGGCGAGGTGCTGGACCGGCTCACCGAAGAACACCACGTCATCCAGGCACTGATCGAGCGCATCGACCGCGAACTGGTCGCCTTCGTCCGAGAGGAGGGCGGCGAGCAGGCACGAGACGCGTTGCAGGCGGCACTGGACCTGCTCACCGACGCGCTCCTGTCGCACCTCGCGTACGAGGAGCGGGAGTTGATCGAACCGATGGCAAGGTGGGGGACCGGCTGGTGAACGCCGGCCCCTACCCGGGCTCCACGCCCGTCGCCACCGGCCGGGACAGGTCCGCGGACCAGGCGGACCAGGAGCCCGGGTAAAGGGCCGTGCCGCTGATGCCGGCGTGCTCGAGGGCGAGCAGGTCGTGGCAGGCGGTGACTCCGCTGCCGCAGTAGACGATGACGTCGCTGTCTCCGTCGACCCCCAATGCCCGGTAGCGCACACGCAGTTCAGCGGGTGACCGGAACGTTCCGTCCGGCCTGAGGTTCCCGCTCCAGGGGGCACTGCGGGCGCCTGGAATGTGGCCGGAACGGATGTCCGTCGGAAGGACGTTCGCACCGGAGTACCGTTCGGCGGCACGGGCGTCAAGGACGATCGCGTCGCCCGACGCGACCTGATCGGCGCTCCGCAGCGCTTCCCGGGGCCACTTCACCGGCGTCATCCGCGCCTCGGGCAGTACGACGGCGCCGGTCTCGGTGTCACCGGCCCAGCCGGTCAGCCCGCCGTCGAGCAGTGCGGCGGACCGTCCGGTGCGGCGCAGCAACCACACCAGCCGGGCGGCGTACGGGCCGCCGTCGGCGTCGTACGCCACCACGGTTGTACCGTCCCCGATGCCGAGGGCACCCAGCGCTCGTGCGAACGCGGCCGGTTCGGGCAGGGGGTGCCGTCCGCCGGTCTCGTCGGGCGGGGCGGACAGCACCGTGTCGACGTCGACCCAGACCGCGCCCGGCAGGTGGCCGGTGAGGTAGGCGTCGTAGCCGCTGCGGCCGTCCAGGAACCAGCGGACGTCGGCGAGGACCAGGGTGTCGCGGTGGTCGCTCACCCATCCGGCGTCGACCACGGGCGGCAGTTCAGGCACCGGTCACCGCCTCGGAGCCGAGCCCGGCGACCTGCGGAAGGACCTCGGCGGCGGTCAGTTCGGTGGCCGCCTGGACCTCCCCGTACGGGATGCCGCCGACGTCGATGGCGAGGAGGTGCAGGTCGTGGCCCCACAACTCGTGCAGGCGACCCAGTTTGTCGACGACCTCGGCGGGGCTGCCGCAGATCGCGGGCCCGTTGTCGCCGATGTACGTGCCGAAGTCCGGCGGGGTCGTGAAATGCGTGGTGCCCGGCTTCTTCACGGTCAGGTAGTTGTTCATGTAGGAGGCCCACACGGAGCGCGCCCGTTGGGAGGACTCGGCGACGAAGACGTGACTGGCGGCGCCGAGCCTGCCGGGCGGGTCGGTGCGCCCGCTCTCCTGCCACAGGGTGCGGTAGGCGTCGAAGACCGGAACGAACGTGCGGGGTTCACGCGCGGTGGTCCCGACGACCAGCGGCAGCCCGTGTTCCACCGCGAGTTGCACCGACTCCGACCCGACACCGCCGCTGATCCACAGTGGCGGCTTCGGCTGCGACGGCCGCGGTTGTACGGTGACTTCGTCCAGCGGCGGCCTGAACTCGCCCTGCCAGGTGACACGCTCCTCGGTCCACAACCGGATCAGCAGCTCTGTGTTCTCCCGTTTGCGCGCCGCCTTCGACTCGAGGGACTGGCCGAACACCGCGTACGGCTCGGGGAAGAAGGAGCCGCCCGCGATGAGTTCGAGTCGGCCGTCGGACAACAGGTCCACGAGAGCGTAGTCCTCGGCGACGAGGACAGGGTCGCGGTTGGCGACGAGGGTGGTCCCCGTCGCCAGCCTGATCGTCGACGTGTGCTCCGCGATCGCGGCCAGCACCGGCGGGGGTGAGGAGATGACGTCCCGCTCGCCGAAGTGGTGCTCGCCGACGGTGTACCAGGCGAACCCGGCGTCCTCCGCCTCCGCCGCCGCGCGCACCACGTCCCGCAGCCGCTGCCGCTGGGTGAGGGTCTTGCCGGTGAGCGGGTCGGGCAGAAGACTGCCGAACGTGATGAGCCCTATCTGCATGGAGTGTCCTCCGTCGTGCTGCGGCCGGGCACGGCGGCCAGCAGCTGTTGGGTATAGGGGTGTTGCGGCGCCCGCAGCAGCTCCGCCGCCGGCCCGCTCTCGACGATCCGGCCGCCGCGCATGACCGCGATCCGGTCACTGACCTGCGCGACGACAGCCAGATCGTGGGAGATGAACAGATAACTCAGCCCATGCCGCTCCTGAAGCCCAACGAGCAGCTCCAGGATCCGGGCCTGAACGCTGACGTCGAGCGCGGACACCGGCTCGTCGCACACCAGCACTTCCGGACCGAGTGCCAAGGCTCGCGCGATGGCGACCCGTTGCCGCTGCCCGCCGGACAACTCGGCCGCCTTGCGCCGCTCCACCCCGGCCGGCAGTGCCACATCGTCGAGCAGCCGCCGCACCTCCCCGCCCCACTCCGCCCTGCTCCCGATCCCGTGATTGCGCAACGGCTCGGTCAGCAGCTCCCCGACCGTGAAACGGGGGTTCAGCGAGGCGTACGGATTTTGATAAACGAGCTGGATACGACGGTGGAGGGCCCGCCGCGCGGCTCCCCGCACGGTGGTGACGTCGACGCCGTCCAGGAGCACCGTGCCGCTGTCGACCCGCTCCAGCCCGAGAATCATCCGAGCGGTCGTCGACTTCCCCGACCCCGACTCCCCCACCACCCCGAGGGTCTCCCCCCTGCCCAGCTCGAACCCGACCCCGTCGACGGCGGTGCGTGTACGGCGCCTTGACAGCACCGGCCCCCGGACGGGGAAGGCCCGGGTGAGACCGGTGACCCTCAACAGAGGTGCCGCATCCGCCGACGCGGGACCGGGCACCGTCACCGGGGCGGAGCCCGCCGTGCCGGGACGGCCACGTGGGGGCCGGGCCGCGAGGGTCGGCGCGTCCGCCAGCAGCTCGCGTGTGTACGGGTGTCGGGGGTCCGCGAGTACCCGCCCCGCGGGCCCCGCCTCAACCACCCGCCCCTGGGACATGACCACCACGTGCTGCGCCCGGTCGGCGACCACCGCGAGGTCGTGGGTGACCAGGAGCATGGCGGTGCCCGTGGTGGTGACGACTTCCTGAAGGTGGTCGAGAAGTTGGCGTTGGACCGTGACGTCGAGGGCCGAGGTGGGTTCGTCGGCGACGAGGAGGCGGGGGCGGGCGGCGGTGGCGATGGCGATGAGCACGCGTTGGCGCATGCCACCGGAGAGTTCGTGGGGGTACTGGCTTGCACGTTGGTCCGGGTCGGGCAGTCCGGCTTCGGCGAGGAGGCCGACGGCTCGGGCGGGGGCGTCCCTGCGGGTGGCCAGGCCGTGTACCCGGAGCACCTCGGCGACCTGCGCGCCGACCGGCTTGACGGGGTCGAGGCTGACGCCGGGGTCCTGCGGGATCAAACCGATGCGCCGGCCCCGCACCTCCCGCCACGCCCGCTCCCCGAGCCCGGTCAGCTCCTCGCCCTGGAGGCGGACGGAACCGCCCAGTACCACGCCCCCGGCCGGCAACAGCCCGACCAGCGCATGAGCGGTACTGCTCTTCCCCGACCCGGACTCCCCCACCACGGCGGTGATCTCCCCGGCCGCCACTTTCAGATCGAGCCCGTCCACGGCGAGGCGCGTACCTCTCGCGGCGCGGTACCCGATCCGCAGCCCTCGAACGTCCAGCAGCGGTTCCCCGCCCGACTCCTCAGGGGGAACCGCGGCGCGGGCACCGGGGCTCCCGGCCGCGCCGTCGCCGTACCCGGTCGCCACACGGGAGCCCCGGACCCCCGCCGACTCGTGATCACGCACCGGCTCCACCGGATTCACCGATGCCCCCCTTCCGCTTCGAACACCCGTGACAGCCGGTTCGCCGCGAGGACGACGACCGCGACCGTGAGACTGGGCAGAGTGGTCAGCCACCAGGCCGTCGCGAGGTAGTTGCGGCCGTCGGCGACGAGGGAGCCCCATTCGGGGGCCGGTGGCGGTTCGCCGTAGCCGAGGAAGCCCAGGCTGGAGACCGCGAGGACGACGAGGCCGAAGTCGAGTGCGGCCAGGGCCAGCACGGGACCGAAGGCGGACGGAAGGATGTAGCGGGGCAGGATGCGCCACCATCGCGCCCCGCAGAGGATCGCGGCCTCGACATACGGTGCGGCCCGCACCCGCAGCACCTCCGCCCGCATGACTCGGGTGAACGCGGCGACGCTGGTCGCCCCGATGGCGACGGCGATCTGGCCGGTGCCCACGCCGAGCGCGGTGACGAGGGTGAGCGAGAGCAGGAGCGGTGGAACGGACATCGTGACCTCGACGGCCCGCATGATGACCGCGTCCGCCCAGCTGCCGAAGAACCCGGCTACGAGCCCGAGGATCACCCCGCCGCCCAGGGCGATGAGGATGGCCAGGGCGGTGGCGCGGAGCGACAGGGCCGCGCCGTGGACCACTCGGGCGTAGATGTCGCGGCCCATGTGATCCGTTCCGAAGAAGTGATGGGAACTCGGCGGTTGAAAGCGGTCCGCCGGCAGGCCGGTGAGGGGGCTGCGGGAGCTGAACCAGTCCGGTACGAGGGCCCAGCCGAGGACCAGCACGAGGACGAGGACGGACAACGTGACGCCGGGTGAGCGGAGGGGGACCCGGAACACGCGGTGAAGCCGTGCGGGCTCCTCGGCCGGCTCGACGGGCAGTGGACTCGGCGTCGTCATGTGGTCACCAGCCGTCCCGTGGCGCGGATGCGGGGGTCGAGCACCGGGTACAGCAGGTCGATCAGCAGGTTGACCACCGCGAAGGCCAGAGCGGCGACCACCACCACCCCTTGTACGACCGGCAGGTCCTGCGCGGAGACGGCGGACTGGGTGATGCGGCCCATGCCGGGCCGTGAGAAGACCGTCTCGACGACGACCGCGCCGCCGATCAGCGAGCCGACGAGCATCCCGGCGACGGTCGCGGCCGGGATGGCCGCGTTGCGCAGTCCATGGCCGAACAGGAGCCGAACCCGGCCCGCTCCGGTGGCCCGGACGGTGTCGGCGTACGGCTCCTGGAGTGTCGTGTGGAGGGATTTGCCGAGGACCTGGGCGACGAGTGCGGCTCCCGGGATCGCCATGGTGCAGGCCGGCAGGATCACGCTGTCGAAACCGCTGTCGCCGAGGGAGGGGAAGAGGTGCCAGCGGAAGGAGAGGAACTGGATCAGGACGAGCCCCACCCAGAAGGAGGGCAGGGACACCGCGACCGACGGCAGTGAGCGAAGGAGCTGCCGCAGCAGAGGGCTCGCCGTGAGGTTCGCGGCGACCCCGAGCAGCGTGCCCAGCATCAGCGCGAGCAGCAGTGCGAGGGTGCCGACCTGGAAGGTCGGCAAGAGCGCGTCGGCGATCATGCGGGAGACCGGCTGCCCGGTCTGGAGGGACGCGCCGAGGTCGCCGTGGAGCGCGTCGGCGAGCGCGGAGCCGTACTGGACGATCAGCGGCCGGTCGAGGCCGAGTTCCGTGCGCGCTTGGGCGACCTGCTGCGCTGTCAGTTCGGCGAAGCCGCCGCGTCCGCTGAGCATGAGCGCGACCGGGTCGCCGGGCAGCAGCCGCAGCGCGACGAAGGTGAGGGTGAACGCGGCCCAGACGACGAACACCGCGCGCAGTGTCCGGGTGGCCGCGTACAGGGCCGTGTGCACAGTCGGCCTCCCTCAGCCCAGCCAGGTGTCGTACAGGTCGAACCGGTTGGAGGCGTCGAGCGTGAAGCCCTTGACCTTGTCGGAGACGCCGTGGACCTGAGCGCCCTCGTACAGCGGGACGGTGTCCGCGTGGTCGAGGATCCAGCGGACCGCGTCGGACACGGCCCTCTGGCGTGTCTTCGGGTCGGTCGCTGCGACCTCCTGCTCCAGGTAGGTGTCGAGTCTGCTCGGCGGCAGGTGCCAGAGGTTGGCGCTCTTGGTGTAGAAGATGTTGCGCAGGACGTCCGGGTCGGCGCGGGTGACACCGACGGCGGTGAGGTCGAAGTTGCCCTTCTGCTGTTGCTCGACGTAGACGGCGGGGGCGACGGCTTTCAGTTTCACGTCGACGCCGATCTTGCGGAGCTGCTGCTGCACGGCCTCGTTCGCGGGCGGCATCGGCGCGGGGATCAGCCAGGTGAGGGCGAGCGGCTTGCCGTCCTTCTCGCGGATGCCGTCCTTGCCCTCCCGCCAGCCCGCGCTGTCCAGCAGGGCTTCGGCGCCCTGCGGGTCGTAGCGGAGTCTGTCGGAGAAGTCCTCGTAGTACGGCGTCGTCGAGGACAGCACGCTCGTGGCGGGCTTGTACGAGTCGCTGAACACCGAGTCGACGAGCCCCTGCCGGTCGATGCCCTTGACGAGCGCCTCGCGGACCTTCCGGTCGGCGAGGATCCCCCGGTGGTTGAGGGAGAGCGGCGGTACAATCCCGGGTCCCGGCGCCGACAGGACGCGGAAGCCGTTGCCCTTGAACTGGGCCTCGTCCGTGGGTTGGAGGGCCTTGGCCAAGTCGACCTGGCCGGAGGAGAGGGCGCCGGTGCGGGCGCCGGCCTCCGGGATGAAGGTGAACTTCACCTCGTCGAGGCGGGCCGCGCCCTTGTGCGTGGCGAGGGACGACGGCCAGGCGTAGTCCGCCCGCTTCTTGAGTACGGCTTCCTGGTTGGTGGTGTAGTGGTCCAGGACGTACGGACCCGAGCCGATGAACTTGCCCCGGCAGCGGTCGGCGGCCGAGGCCGTGAACGACGCGGGCGACAGGATCCCCAGGCCGACGGTCGATGTCGCCTGGAGGAACTGGGCGTTGGCCGTCGCGAACGTGACGGTGAAGGTGTGCGCGTCGGTGACGGTCGTGCCCCGGTAGCCGATCAGATAGCTGGGGGCGCCGTTCGCGGGCAGCTTCACCAGGTTGTCGAACGTGGCCTTCACCGCCGCCGCGTCGACGGGCTTGCCGTCGCTGAAGGTGACGCCGTCACGCAGCACGAACGTGAACGCGCTGCCGTCCGCGCTGGTCGTGAACGACTTCGCCAGCCACGGCACGATCTTGCCGGATTCGGGGTCCTGGGCGGTGAGCGAGTCGACCACGGACCGGGTCACGTCGATCGCGCTGATCTGCCCGGTCTGCTGCGGGTCCAGGCACCCCGGGTCGGCCTCGGCCCCGACCAGCAGCGTGCCCCCGTCGCGCGGCGCTTTGCCGGTCCCGCCCGCGTCCTGCCCGCCGCCCGAACACGCGGCGACGGGCAGGACGACCGCGAGCAGCGCGCCCGCGCGACGGAGCCGACGGCGCGGACGGATGGTTCTGGTGGGCATCTCAGGACCTTTCTGGACGGAACACGGGTCTCGAAGAACTGCGGGGGACGGGAGGGCGGGTGGGACGGCGGACGCGGTCGCGGTCGTCAGCCCTTGGCCACCGCCTCCCGCACGGCCGGCACGATCTCCTCGGCCCACCGGCCGAGGCCGACCTGCCCCGAGGGGTCACCGGACGCGAAGTACACGAACCCGGACGCGCCGTGTTCGAGGACGGCCTCGGTCAGTTCGGTGATCCACTGGTCGACGGAGCCGCCCAGCCACCGCCCGGACGAGTCGCGCGGGGCGTTGACGGGGGCGTCGGTGATGCGGGCCGGCAGGTTGAAGACGGTCGCGATGTCCGCGGGGTCACGGCCGACGGAGCGCGCCGCTTCCTCGACCAGCGGCCGTGAGCCGCGGTACCGCTCGCTGTGCCAGTCCGCCGCGTTGCCGGGGATCCACCCGTCGGCCGAACGGCCGGTGACGGCGAGGGACTTGGGCCCGACCGATCCCGTCCAGACGGGCGGCGCGGGCACCGGCGCCGGGTCCAGTCCGACGACCTGGGTGAACTCGCCGTCCAGGGTGACCGGGGCCGGGCCGCCGGACAGCGCCCGCACCAGGCCGATGGCCTCCTCCAGGGCGCGTACGGCGGCCGCGGGGTCGAGCCGGGTGACCCCGAATCGGGCGATGTCGTCCCAGTAGCCGCCCGCGCCGATGCCGAGGACGACCCGGCCCCCGGAGAGCGCGGACAGCGTCGACAGGGTGCGGGCCAGCAGCGGCACCGGCCGGGTCGGCAGGTTGGTGACGGTCGTGACGCCGGTGATGGTCCGGGTCCGGCCGAGCAGCAGACCGAGCGCGCCGTACGCCTCCAGTCGGTCGCCGTAGTACGGGTGGTCGGACAAGGCGAAGAAGTCGAGCCCCGCCCGGTCGGCGTACTCGACCCGGCGTACGACCTCCGGCGCGTCGTCGACGGCGACCCCCGGTCCGATCCCGAACCACAGTTTGCGTACGAGCCGTTCTGTCATCTGCTTCTTTCCCTCGGTACGGATGTCAGTGGGCCTTGCGGGAGACGCACCCCGTGTCAGACCCGCACGGCCTCGACCACGCTGCAGTGCCCGCCCGGCACGACCCGCGTCAGCTTGAGCCCCGAGTCCGCCAGCAGCGCCTCGAACTCGTCGGCCGTCCGCTGCCGTCCCCCGGCGACGACCAGCATGTCGAGATCCATCAGGGAGACCGTCGGCGACGGCCGGGGCCGGTCCGGCAGCACGGCCTCGACCAGCAGCACGTGCCCCCCGTCGGGCAGCGCGGCACGCGCGTTGGTGAGAATGCGCCGGGACTGCTCGTCGTCCCAGTCGTGGATGATGTTGGACAGGATCACGGCGTCACCGCCGCCCGGCACGGACTCGAAGAAGTCCCCGGCGACCAGCTCCGCACGGTCGGCCACCCCGGCGTCCCGCAGCGGCTGTCCGGCCGAGGCGATGACCTCGGGCCGGTCGTACAGAATCCCCCGCGTCCCGGGCGCGGAGGCGAGGACGGCGGCCAGCAGCGCGCCCCGCCCGCCGCCCGCGTCGACGATCGTCGAGAACCGTCCGAAGTCGTACGCGGCGACGACCGGGGCGATGATCTGCCGAGACGCCTCGGTCATGGCCCGGTCGAAGACGCCGAGCACGTCGGGGTGGTCGTGCAGGTAGTCCCAGACGGGCTTGCCGAACACCTCGGGGAAGGCGGTGTGCCCGGTGCGTACGGCGTCGGCGAGGCCGGCCCAGGCGTGCCGTTCGGCGGGCAGCCCGGTCCAGATCGCGAAGTTGCGCAGACTGACGGGGCTGTCGGCGCGCAACGCGTCTCCCAGCACGGTCAGTTCGAAGACCCGGCCGTCGTGTTCGGTGAACAGCCCGATGTCGGCGCCGGCCCGCAGCAGCCGGTAGAGGCTGGGCGCGTGGGTGTCGGTCGCGCCGGCGAGTTCGGCGAGCGGCCGGGGGCCGTCGGCGAGCGCGTCGGCGACGCCGAGTTCGGCGGTCGCGCTGACCGCCTGGGCGAGCCATCCTGCGGTCACGAGCTTCAACACCTGTGCGTGCAAGGGAAGTTGATCGGAGCCTGGGGGCATGGCGGAGCTTCCTCCTTGGCGGCGGGGTTGGCCGGTGGGGGTGGGACCGGGACACGCCGACAGGCCCATCTGAAGTGTGTCGACGCCGGTCGGGCGGTACAAGCCGTGCTGATGTCAGGTCTTTGCGCGGTACGTCAGATCTCTGCAAAGCCGCCGGGTCAGTGCCCCGGAGCGCCCTGCGGGCCCTGCCCTTGGTGCCACACCAGGTCGAAGACGAACCGGTCGATGCGCCAGCCGTCGGCGGTCCGCACCGCACCGGCCTCGTAGTGCCCGCCGATGGCGAAGTGGACGCCGGGCTCGGCGGCCTTGCGCACGTGCACGGCGGTCAGGTGCGCGCGGATCGTGGCCCGGTCGCCTTCGAGGTCGATGGAGTAGTTGGACGCGGTGTGGTGGGTGCGCTCGAAGGTCGTACGGGCCATCTCCTGAAACTCGGTGAGGCCGGCGGTCCCCTTGTACTCGCCCATGGGGAAGGTGAGGTGGACGTCGTCGGTGAAGATTTCACCGAACCAGTCGTCGCGGTGCCGGTCGCGGTCGAGGTGGGTGACGTAGCGGTCGGCGAGGGCGGTGAGGTCGGCCCTGTCCCGCAGGTCGGCGAGGGTCTCTTCACTCATGCCGGTACTGCCTCTCGATCGGTGACGGGTCCGAACCAGCGGTGCAGGGCGTCGGTGAGCCCCTCGCCGCCGGGCGCCGCCGACACCCACGCGGCGTGCCCGTCGGGGCGGATCAACAGAGCGTGCAGACCGGCCAGTTCGTCGTGCGGGTCGTCGGCCGGTTTGGCGGTCGTGACGGTCACCCGGTCGTGCCAGGGGGCGGCGGCCGTGCGGATCTCCGGGTCGTCGGCGAGGTCGAGCAGGACCCCGCGCGCGGGGTGCAGCAGTCGGGCGGTGCTGGTCTCCCCGGCGGGCCCGGTCAGGGCGCGGGGTGCGACGCGCCCGCCGGTCAGCGGGTGACTGCCGCCGAGGTCGTACCGGACGTCGATACCGCTCACCGCGCCGGCGAGATGGCGTTTGACGTCGTCGTACGCGATGAGTTCGGCGAACAGTGCGCGCAGCGGGTCGGACTCCCGGCCGCCGAGGAAGACCGCGCCCTGGGCACGGGTGTTCAGCAGCACGCGCGCGCCGACCGGATGGCGTTCGGCGTGATAGGTGTCGAGGAGGCCGGGGTGGGCGCGCCCGGTGACCTCGGCGGCGAGCTTCCAGCCCAGGTTGACCGCGTCCAGGATGCCGGTGCTCATGCCCTGGCCGCCGGCCGGAAGGTGGATGTGGGCGGCGTCCCCGGCGAGCAGGACCCGGCCCGCGCGGTAGGTGGCCGCCTGCCGGGTGGCGTCGGTGAAGGAGCTGACCCACTCGGTGCCGGCGTCGGCGATGTCCTCGCCGGTGAGCCGTCGCCAGGTGTCCGCGACCTCGGCGAACGTGACGGGCGCGGCGTCCTCGCGGGGCGGGGTGCCGTCCGGACAGACGATGATGCGGTCGACCTCGTCGGTCAGGGGCGCCGCCATCACCATGCCGTCTTCCAGCCGTTCCCCGAGCGGCCGGGGCCGCAGCCTGCGACCCACCACGTCCGCGAGGTACATGACACGGGCGGCCGGGGTGCCGGGGAAGGCGATCCCGGCGGCCTCCCGCACGGGGCTGTGGCCGCCGTCGGCGCCCACAAGGTAGGCGGCGCGCAGCCGCCCCGGCCCTTCGGGGGTACGTACGGTGATCTCCACCACCGAGTCACCGGCTTCGAGCCCGGTGAACTCCCACCCCCGGTGGACGACCGCGCCGAGTTCGACCGCCCACTCCTCCAGCACCGCCTCGGTGCGCGACTGCGGTATCCCCCGGGCCCCGAAGTGGGCGCCCGGCAGGACGGTGTAGTCGAACCGCACCCCGCCGAAGTGGCCGACGGGGCTGATCTCCGGACTTCCGAAACGAGGCAGCAACCCCCGCTGGTCGAACGCCTCCATGGCGCGGGCGGTGAACCCCAGCCCCCGGGACTGCCCGGTGGGCTCGGCGAGCCGCTCCACGACCGTCACGCGCGCGCCGCCCAGGCGCAGTTCACCGGCGAGCGTCAGCCCGGTCGGCCCCGCGCCGACGACGATGACGTCGGTGTCGGCCATGCCGGTCAGTCCTTCGCCGGCAGAGCCGACCGGGAGTGTGTCACCCGGTAGGTGTTGGCCTGCCGCCCGGTGACGAGGGACCGCGCCCGCTCCCGTCCCCGGCGGATGTCGGCCGGCCGCTGCTCCTCGGGAAGGGTGTGGAACGCGTCGTACGCCTCCTTGCTGTCCCACTGGGCGTAGTTGACGACGTAGGTGCCGTCCACGCCCCGGAAGTAGCTGTGCGAGCGGTAGCCGGGCACGGTCGTGATCCACTCGTCCGGTTGTGCGAGGGTCTCCAGGAGGTCCTTCTGGTCCTCGGGGCGCGTGTCGAAGACGATCACGACGGTGTGGTCGTCGCGTTCCGGCGAGATCTCGATGCCCCGCTCCAGCGCGGGGTGGTGCTGGGTGAAGGCCAGTTCGGTCTTCAGCAGGCGTACGGTCCGGGCGAGTTTGTGGAACAGCGGCACGGTCTTCTGCCGGAACTTCTGTCCCTCGTACCGGGCCTGGAGGTCGGCGGCGCTGCGCCACTGGATGTAGTTGACGGTTCCCGGCTCGTCCACGCCCGAGTGCAGCGTCGAGGAGATCCAGCCGGGGTAGTCGGCGTGGTCGATGATGTCGCGCATGGCGTCGAGCACGTCGTCCTGGAGGGGCCGGGTGTCCGTCTCGAAGAGGTTGAAGACGGTCAGGTAGCCGTCGTCGGGCGAGATCAGGGGCATGGCGGGTTTCCTTACGTGGTGGGTGGGCCGAACCAGCGGGCGAGCACTTCTTGCGGCGGCGGGTCGGACGGATCCGCCCAGACGACATGCCCGTCGGGCCGTACGAGGGTCCAGTGCTCGGCGGGGGCACAGGGGATGCCGCCGCTCGGGATCGCGGTGGGGCCGAGGAGCAGCCCCCGGCCGGCCCGCAGGAGTTCGGTGCTGTGCGGCAGGCGGGCGCCGACGCCGTCGTAGTGGACGTCGAGGCCGCCGATCGCCGCGGCGAGGTGGGCGCGGACGGTTTCGTGGCCGACGAGTTCGGTGAGCAGGGCGCGAACGGGTTCCACCCCGGGGCCGCCGAACAGCAGCAGCGCCTGCGCCTCGATGGTGGAGAGGGTGCGGGCGCCGACCGGGTGGCGTTCGGCGTGGTAGGTGCCGAGGAGGCCGGGGTGGGCGCGTCCGGTGACCTCGGCGGCGAGTTTCCAGCCCAGGTTGAAGGCGTCGTGCAGGCCCAGGTTGAGGGCTTGGCCGCCGATGGGCGGCTGGCGGTGCGCGGCATCGCCGGCGAACAGGACGCGGCCGTGCTGGTAGTGGGTGAGCTGGCGGGTCGTGTCGTCGAACGCGTTCACCCACAGCGGGGTGCCGTCGCCGACGTCCTCGCCGGTGACCCGCTTCCAGGCGCGCGCGATCTCGTCGTAGGCGGGCGGCCCGGTCCGTGCGGGCACCGGCGCGCCGTGCTCGTGCACCATCACCCGCGTGACCCCGTCGGCCCGGCGCGCGGCGACGGCCAGCCCGTCCGGCAGCCGTTCGAAGCGCCGGTCGGGGACCTCGATCCCGGCGACGTCGGCCCGCAGCAGTTCGCGCCGCGCGTCGTGGCCGGGGAAGTCCGCGCCGAGAAGGCGGCGTACGGTGCTGTCCTCGCCGTCGCAGGCGACGAGCCAGGCGGCGCGTACGACGTGGTCGTCGGTCCCGGCCTCGACGTACGCGCCCGTGTCGGTGACCGCCCGCACCTCCTGGCCGCGCCGCACGTCGGCGCCGAGCCCGGCTGCCCAGCGCGCGAGCAGCCGTTCGGTGTCGAACTGGGGCACCTTCCACAGCCCCGGCCGGCTGCCGGGCAGTGTCAGGTCGACCGGGATCCCGGCGAAGTGCCCGCGCGAGTCGCTCGCCGGGCTGTCTGCCCCGTCCCACAGCCCCCGGCTGTCGAGGATCTCCATCGTGCGGGCGTGAAGGGTCGAGGCCCGCGACTCGGTGGTGGGCTCTTCGAGCCGCTCGAGTACGACGACGTCGGCGCCGCCGAGGCGCAGTTCCCCGGCGAGCAGCAGCCCGACGGGTCCTGCGCCGACGACCACGACCTGTGTGTCGAGCACGTCAGTCCCGCTCCCCCGCGAGCGTCTCGGCGTACGCCTTGGCGTGGCCGAGCGTGGCGAGGCTGTTGGTGGACAGGGCGGTGTGGACGTACGTCCGGGCGTCGGCCACGGTCGCCTCGGGACCGAGCACGCCGGGGATGTTGTCGGTGTTGAGGCTGACGGTGTGCTGGGAGGAGGCGACGGCGCGTTCTCCGGTCTCCTCGAAGGTCCACACGCCGGTGTGCAGGGTCAGCAGCGCGGGCAGGGTGACCTGCTTGTAGGCGATGCGGTGGTGGGGAAAGGTCACGCGGTACGACTTGGTGGTGTGCGTGGAACCGTCCTTGGCACGGGTGTCCATCTCCAGGGTCTGGAGTCCCGGGGTGTCCTCGGCGAGGCGTACGGACGCGACGTGCGGGAGCCGTTCGGCCCACAGGCCGGCCTCGTTGACGAAGTCGAAGAGGTCCTTCGCGGCGCCGGCGACGGTGACGCTGTCGGTGAAGGAGAACGTCAGGTCCTGAGCCGCGTGGGCGGCTTCGACGTTGGTGCGCAGCGCGGCGAGCTCGGAACGGCTGTTGCGGTCGACGGCCTCGTCGATCCAGGCGAGCCCTTCCGGGTCGTCGTCGACCGCGCGGTAGTCGTGCGTGAGCCGGACCCGGGCCCGGTTGTCACCGAGGGGTTCGATGATCCAGGCACCGCCCATCGCGGCCACCGGAGGGGTACTGATCTCCTGCCGGAAGGTGATGCGCAGGCCCGCCGGGTCCAGGGTGCGGCGGGAGGTCCAGTTCTTGGCCTCGCCGCGTGCCGTGGCCCAGATCCGGATGCGTTCCTCGGCGCCGGCGTGCTCGACCCGGTCGACGTGGATGGTCGGCGGGAAGATCCGGGGCCAGTTCACCACGTCGGCGATGAGGCGGTAGACGGCCGCCGCGGGGGCGCCGACGGTGATCTCGTGCTCGACCTCACGGGTCGTCATGGTCGGGCTCCTTCGTGATGGTCGTGGGTCCTGGTCAGAAGTTGCCGAGGCCGCCGCAGACGTTGAGGGCCTGTGCGGTGATGGAGGCGGCGGTGTCGGAGGCGAGGTAGCCGACCAGGCCCGCGACCTCTTCCGGGGTGGAGTACCGGCCGAGCGGGATCTTCGCCCGGAACTTCTCCAGGATCGCGTCCTCGCTGGTGCCGTAGGCGTCGGCGTACCCCTGCCGGACCCGCTGTGCCATCGGGGTCTCGACGTACCCGGGGCAGACCGCGTTGACGGTGATGCCGGTGGGCGCGAGTTCGTTGCCGAGTGCCTTGGTGAAGCCGACGACGCCGTGCTTCGACGCTGAGTAGGGGGCGCCCAGGACAACACCCTGCTTGCCCGCCGTGGAGGCGATGTTGATGATGCGGCCCCGGTCCTTGTGGCGCAGCCCGCCCGTGGTGAGGACCTCGCGGGTGAGCCGGAAGACGCTGGTGAGGTTCGTCTCGATGACGTCCTCCCACAGCTCGTCGGCGATGTCGGCGGTGACGCCGCCGCCGGACCGGCCCGCGTTGTTGACGAGCACGTCGATCGTCCCGAACCGCTCCAGCGCGGCCCGCACGAAGCCACGTACGGACTCGGGTTCGCGGACGTCGACGGTCGTACCGGCCACGTCGAGCCCCTCGGCGAGGAGTTCCTTGACGGTGGCCTCGACGTTCTCCGCGTCGCGGGCGCCGATGAACACGCGGTGCCCCTGGCCAGCGAGCAGGCGGGCGACGGCCAGGCCGATGCCGCTGGTGGCGCCGGTGACGAGAGCGACGCGGTCGGTGGTGGTCGTGGTCATGGCGGCCTCTCAGACGGTGCGGGAGACGGTCAGCAGGTCGTTGACGACACCGATGAGGGCACGCGGGGTCAGCGCGTCGGTCAGAAGGTCGTCGTCGAGGGCGATGCCGTACGTGCGCTCGATCCGGCTGCCGGTCTCCAGGAGAGCCAGCGACTCGTAGCCGAGCGCGGTGAACTCGGTGTCCAGAACGTCTCCATCGAGGTCGACGCCCTCTTCGGCGCCGGCGGCCTCCAGGAGGATGCGCGTGAGATCGGCGAGGGTGAACGGGTCGGCGGGCACGGGAGGTCCTTCCGGTCAGGGCTGGGCTGGGGTGGGGTGGGGGCACGTGCGGGGCTTCACGGCACGTGCGGGGAAACGGTCCTTCTGGGCGGAACGGTCAGTGCGGTGCGGGCGCCCGCAGGACGACGGCGGAGTTGAAGCCGCCGTATCCCCGGGCCAGCACCAGCGCGGTCCGCAGGCCGAGGCGGCGCGGCCGGTCGACGACGAGGTCTATGCCGTACTCGGGGCAGAGCTTGACGTTGACGGCGGCGGGGACGATCCCGTCGCGCAGGGCGAGCAGGGCGGTGGCCAGGTCGAGGGGGGCGGCGCCCGAGTAGAGGCGGCCGGTCATCGTCTTGGGCACGCTGACCGGGACGCCGTGCGGGCCGAAGACCTGGCTGAGCGCGGCGGCCTCGGCACGGTCCAGGTCGGGGACACCGGCCGCGTCGGCGAACACGACGTCCACGTCGGCGGGTTGGGCTCCCGCGTCGGCGAGGGCGAGTTCGACGGCCTTGCGCAGACCGGGCGGGCGGCTGCTGCCGGGCTTGGGGTCGAAGGTGGCGCCGTACCCGGCGATCTCGCCGTAGGAGTGGGCGCCGCGTTCGCGGGCGGACTCGGCGGCCTCCAGGATCAGGATCGCGCCGCCTTCGCCGGGCACATGGCCGCAGGCGTCGCGGTCGAAGGGGAGGTAGGCCCGGGCGGGGTCCTCGCTGGTGCTGAGCCGGCCGCCGGCGAGCTGCGCGACCCAGCCCCAGGGGCACAGGGAGGCGTCGACGCCGCCGGACACGACGAGACGGGTGCCCTTGCGGATCTGCCGGCGGGCCTGGGCGACCGCGTCGAGGCCGCCGGCCTGTTCGCTGACGACGACGCCGCTGGGGCCCTTCATGCCGTTGCGGATGGAGATCTGGCCGCTGTTGACGGCGTAGAACCAGGCGAAGGACTGGTATGCGGACACGTACTGGCTGCCCTGGCTCCACAGCTTGCGCAGCTCGTTCTGGCCGAACTCGAAGCCGCCGGACGCGCTCGCGGTGACCACGCCCATGTCGAAGGAGGCCAGTTCGTCGGGGCGTACGCTCGCGTCGGCCAGCGCCCAGTCGGCGGCGGCGAGGGCGAGCCGGGTCATCCGGTCGGTCTGCGGGACGAGCCGGCCCGGCAGGTGCTCCTCGGCGGTGAACCCGGTGATCTCACCGGCGAGTTTCGCCGGGTAGCCGGACGGGTCGAAGCGGGTGAGGCGGCCGATGCCGCTGCGGCTCCCGAGGGTGGCTGCCCAGTGCTCGCGGGCCCCGAGCCCGGTCGGCGCGGCGACGCCGAGTCCGGTCACCACGACGGTCGCCGTACTCACACCTGCTTCCTTTCCGGCTCGGTCAGCACCATCGCGCTCTGGAACCCGCCGAAGCCGCTGCCGACGGTGAGTACCGTGTCGGTGAGCTGGTCGCGGGCCTCCCGCGGCACGTAGTCGAGGTCGCACTCGGGGTCGGGAGAGTGAAGGTTGGCGGTCGGCGGGACGACGTCGTACTCCATGGCCAGGACCGAGGCGGCGATCTCGATGGAGCCGATCGCGCCCAGGGAGTGGCCCACCATCGACTTGATCGAGCTGACCGGGGTGCGGTAGGCGTGCGCGCCGAGGACGCGTTTGAACGCGGCCGTCTCGTGGCGGTCGTTCTGTTTCGTGCCCGAGCCGTGCGCGTTGATGTAGTCGACGGCCTCGCCGGGCAGTCGCGCCTCGTCGAGGGCGACCCGGATCGCCTCGGCCATCTCCGCGCCGTCGGGGCGCAGTCCGGTCATGTGGTAGGCGTTCGAGCGGGTCGCGTACCCGGCGATCTCCGCGTAGATGTGCGCGCCGCGTCTGCGGGCGCTGTCGAGTTCCTCCAGCACGAACACGGCCGCGCCCTCGCCGAGCACGAAGCCGTTGCGGGTGCCGTCGAAGGGGCGCGAGGCACGGGCCGGGTCGTCGTGGCGGGGAGTGGTGGCCTTGATCGCGTCGAAGCAGGCCATGGTGATCGGGGAGATCGGCGCGTCCGACGAGCCGGCGACCATGATGTCCGCCGCTCCCTCGCGGATCAGCTCGGCGGCGTACCCGACGGAGTCGATGCCCGAGGTGCACCCGGTGGACACGACGGTGGCGGGGCCCTCGGCGCCGACCGCCCAGGCGACCTCGGCGGCGAAGGAGCTGGGCACCAGGTGGTCGTAGAGGTGCGGCGCCGCGTACGCGTGGTCGACGAGGGCGAGCCGGCCGCCGTCGCTGACGACGCGGTACTCCTCGTCCAGGCCCATCGTGGCGCCGACCGCGCTCCCGATGGTGACGCCGGTGCGGTACGGGTCGAGTCCGGCGAACTCGATCCCGCTGTCCGCGACCGCGCCGCGCGCGGCGACCACCGCGAACTGGGCGGCCCGGTCCATGCGGCGCACTTCCTGCGGGGTGAGGCCGTGCTCGTACGGATCGAAGTCGATCTCGGCGGCGACTCGGGAGCGGAACGGCGTGGGGTCGAAGAAGGTGATTCCCCGAGTCGCCGTGCGTCCCTCACTCAGCAGGCTCCAGAAGTTCTTGGCGCCCACGCCGCCCGGCGCGAGAACCTCGAGCCCCGTGATGACGACGCGACGCGCGCTCACGCGGCCGCCTCCCACGCATAGAACCGCGTCGCCATCGCGTCCGCCGGTGAGCGCCAGGTCGCCGGGTCGTACGCCTCGATGAACGGCTTCAGGTCGTTGCTGATCCCCACGAACCGGGGGTCGGTCTTCGCCGCCTCGATCAGCTCTCCCCCGTTGTCCTCGTCGAAGTCCTGGAGGTGGAAGTACAGCCCCCGGTAGTGGAAGAGCTGGCGCCGCCTGGTCCCCATCCTGTGCGGCATCTCGGTCGCGTCGAAATCGGCGAACAGGTCGGCCACGTGCGCGCCCGCGCCCGGTTCCAGCCTGGCGACGATCAAGGTGCTGTGCATGCGAACTCTCCCCTGCCTGCAATGTGCATGACATATCCGCGCTACATTTCGCGTCCGGCTTGCCTCAAACGCCCACGCCGACCCGCGGCTTCAAGCCTCCGGGGTGCGGGGATCGCGTTCAAGGGAGACCGGTTCAGGGCTCTGTCAGGGTTGTCGGAGAACTGCACGGAAAGGTCAGACGGGCGTGGGTCAACGACAGAGAGGTGTGCGGGCGGGACAGGGGACTGCGGGGCGGGTCAGACGATCGTCATGAGGGGGTGGGGACTTCGCAGGGGGTGCTCCGAGCGGTACGGCTGGCCGCAACCGGTACGGTCACGGCGAGGCGACCGGACGTGCGACAGCACCCCGACCGGCCCGCGTCCGTCGTCTCCCGAGACGGCGACGAAGCCACAGGTCAAGCTGACTCCCCCCGCCCCAGGACACGGTCTACGTCGTGCACTTCGGGAAACAGGTCGAACACCACCGCCAGCACCTGAAGAACCCGAGAAAACCGCAGGTCAGAGCCCCTTTTGCGTAGGCTCGAGAATCGCCACGCACTCCACATGATGCGTCATCGGAAACAGATCGAACACCCGCAGCATCCGCACCCGGTACCCCCCGTCCCGGAAGTACCCCAGGTCCCGGGCCAGGGCCGCCGGGTCGCAGGCGACGTAGGCGATCCTGCGGGCGCCCAGGGAGGACAGATGCTGGACCGTCTTGCGGCCGGCGCCCGCGCGGGGCGGGTCCAGGACGATGAGGTCGACCTCGTCGATGCCGGTGCGGGGCAGGACGGACTCGACCTTGCCCTGCTCGATGCGGACGCGGTCGAAGGCGGCGAGGTTGTGGCGGGCGTCCTCGACGGCGCGCTTGCCGGACTCGATGCCGAGGACCGCGCCCTGGTCGCCGACGCGGTCGGCAAGGGCACCGGCGAAGAGGCCGACGCCGCAGTAGAGGTCGAGGGCCATGTCGCCCTTGCGGGGCAGCAGGCCCTGCATGACCGCGGTGACCAGGGTGTCGGCGGCCTTCGGATGGACCTGCCAGAAGCCGCCGGAGCCGACCCGGTACGTGCGGCCGTCGGCACGCTCGCGGACGAAGGGTCGGCCGTGGACGCGGTGGACGCCGCCGTCCTTCTCGCCGACGCGCATGACCGAGACCGGGCGGTCCAGTTCGACGAGGGGGAGGCGGGCGCCGGGGCGCGGGGTCAGGATGACCTGGCGGTCCTGCGAGCCCGTCGCCGCGATGGCCTCGACCGTCGCCATGCCGGGCCAGTCACGGCGCTCGATGCCCAGCTCGCTGACGCCCTCCGCCGCGATCATGCAGTGGTCGACCGGCTCGACCTCGTGGGAGCGGTGCCTGCGCAGGCCCGCGCGGCCCTCGGCGTCCACGGCGTACTGCACGCGCGTGCGCCACGACGGGACCTGCCCGGCGGGCAGCTTGTCGCCCTCGGCCGGCATCACCGTGCCGTCCCAGCCGGCCTCCTCGGGCGTGAGGCCCGCCAGACGCGCGAGCTGCTCGGCGACGACCTCGCCCTTCAGGCGGCGCTGGGCACCCGGCTTGGCGTGCTGCCAGTCGCAGCCGCCGCAGCGGCCGGGGCCCGAGAAGGGGCAGGGCGCCTCGACGCGGTCCTTGGAGGCGTCCAGGATCTCGACCGCGTCCGCGCGCAGGAAGCGGGCGCCCTCCTCGCCCTCCGTGACCCGGGCCACGACCCGCTCGCCGGGCAGGGTGTGCCGGACGAACAGCACCTGGCCCTCGGCGGTGCGGGCGATGCAGTGGCCGCCGTGGGCGACGGGGCCGACCTCGACCTCGTACTCCTCACCCACCAGTGAGACCGCCTGCGACTTCTTCGGTTCTGCCTGCATGGCGGGGTGACTCCAGAGAACGGGGGCGACAAGGACAACAGCCGTCCAGTCTACGTGGACGACGAGGAGTCCTTCGACCGGTCCTGGGGCTGCTGGGCCGGGCCGCGCCGCACCGCGCCGGGTGCGCTCCAGTCCTGGCGCTTGCGGGCCCGGCGCCTGGCGGCCTCGGAGGACTCGAGCTGGTACGGGACGGACGTGACCATGACGCCCGGCGTGAACAGCAGGCGGCCCTTGAGGCGCAGGGCGCTCTGGTTGTGCAGCAGGTGCTCGTACCAGTGGCCGACCACGTACTCGGGGATGATGACCGAGACCGCGTCGCGCGGGGACTCCTTGCGCAGACTCTTGACGTACTCGATGACCGGCCGCGTGATCTCGCGGTAGGGCGAGTCCAGGACCTTCAGGGGTACGGCGATGCCGCGGCGCTCCCACTCCTCGCGCAGCGCCTTGGTCTCGGCCGGGTCGACGTTGACGCTGAGCGCCTCCAGACTGTCGGAGCGCATGAGCTTGGCGTAGGCGAGGGCGCGCAGCGTGGGGCGGTGGATCTTGGAGATCAGGACCACCGAGTGGACCCGCGAGGGGCGCACCATGTCGTCGCTCTGCGCCTCCTCGGGGTCCTCCGGGGCCGCGATCTCCTCGGCGACGCGGTCGTAGTGCTTGCGGATGGCCGTCATCGTCGCGAAGAAGATGCACATGCCGAGCAGGGCGACCCAGGCACCGTGGGTGAACTTCGTGGCCAGGACCACGACCAGGACCAGTCCGGTGAAGAAGGCGCCGAAGGCGTTGATCGCGCGGGAGCGCACCATGTGGCGGCGCCTGGCCTGGTCGCGTTCGGCGGCGAGGTTGCGGTTCCAGTGGCGGACCATGCCGATCTGGCTGAGCGTGAAGGACACGAAGACGCCGACGATGTAGAGCTGGATCAGCCGGGTCGAGTCGGCGCCGTAGACGACGACGAGGAGCATGGCCGCGCCGGCGAGGAGCACGATGCCGTTGGAGAAGGCCAGCCGGTCGCCGCGGGTGTGCAGCTGGCGCGGCAGGTAGCGGTCCTGGGCGAGGATCGAGCCGAGGAGCGGGAAGCCGTTGTAGGCGGTGTTGGCGGCCAGGAAGAGGACCAGCGCGGTGGCGGCGGCGAGGACGACGAACAGGAAGCTGCCCTCGCCGAAGACCGCCTCGGCGACCTGCGAGATCACCGGGTGCTGGACGTAGTCCGCGCCGACCGCGACCCCGTTGTGGAAGAGCTGGGTGGCGGGGTTGTCGGACATGCGGACGTCGGTGGCGGTGGCCAGCGCGATGATGCCGCAGAACATGGTGACGGCGAGCAGGCCCATCAGCGCGAGGGTGTTGCCCGCGTTCTTGGACTTGGGCTTGCGGAAGGCCGGGACGCCGTTGGAGATCGCCTCGACACCGGTGAGGGCTGCGCAGCCGGAGGAGAAGGCGCGCAGGAGGAGGAAGACCATGGCGAAGCCGGCCAGGCCGCCGTGCTCCGGTTTGATCTCGTAGCCCGCCGTCGGGGCGCGCATGGTGTCGCCGAGGACCAGGCCGCGGAAGGCGCCCCACACGATCATGATGAAGACGCCCGCGACGAAGACGTACGTCGGGATGGCGAAGAGGGTGCCCGACTCCTTGACCCCGCGCAGGTTCATCAGGGTCAGCAGCAGGATGACGGCGACCGCGCACAGGACCTTGTGCTCCACGACGAAGGGGATCGCCGAGCCCAGGTTCTCGATGCCGGAGGAGATGGAGACGGCGACCGTCAGGACGTAGTCGACCAGCAGGGCACTGGCCACGGTCAGGCCGGCCTTCGGGCCCAGGTTGGTGGTGGCCACCTCGTAGTCGCCGCCGCCGCTCGGGTAGGCGTGCACGTTCTGGCGGTACGAGGCGACCACGGTGAACATCAGGACGACGACCGCGAGCGCGATCCAGGGGCTGAAGTGGTAGGCCGACACGCCCGCGATGGACAGGACCAGCAGCACCTCGCCGGGCGCGTACGCCACCGAGGACAGCGGGTCGGACGCGAAGACGGGAAGGGCGATCCGCTTCGGCAGGAGCGTTTCGCCCAGCCGGTCGCTGCGCAGTGCGCGCCCGATCAGGATCCGTTTGGGCACGTCGGTCAGTTTGGACACAACAGAGGATCGTAAGCGTTCGAACGGGCGCCCGCCCAACCGCCACCCCCGATCCGTCCGCCGTCTGCTCTACGGGTGAATTCGGAGGGTTCTCCGGCTGGGGATTCCGCAGGTGACGGGGTTCGCATGCCTATATGACTGCTTACCCCGGCAAGCCCTGCCGCTTTCCGGCCGTCGCCGCCCCTGGAGGTCCCATGCACCTGAGCGCAGAGCTGATCGGCGGCGCCGCCACCCTCGTCGGCCTCGGTTTCCTGACCCGCGCCAGCATCCGCAGCATCTGCCGCCGGGGGTCGTCGGCCAGGGGGTGAGACGGCTCCTGCGGGCCCCGGAGGCTTGCCGATACGTTGGGGCCGGACATCCGGACGTACGGTCCGCACGGGGGAACCCGGCTTCCGGGGACCTAGCGGCATCGGCCGCGGTGCGCACCGGCATGATGTTCCTCTGCGGCCCGCACACTGGCCGCGACGTGTCGCCAGGCGAGCCGAAAGAGAGACATGACGACATCCACCAAGACCGGCGGGCCCGCAGGAAGCGCGGTGTGAGGCGATGCACATTGTCATCATGGGCTGCGGGCGCGTGGGCTCCGCGCTCGCCCAGACCCTGGAGCAGCAGGGGCACACGGTCGCCGTGATCGACCGGGACCCCACCTCCTTCCGGCGTCTCGGTTCCTCGTTCGGCGGGCGCCGGGTCACCGGCATCGGCTTCGACCAGGACACCCTGCGGGAGGCGGGCATCGAGGAGGCCGGCGCCTTCGCCGCCGTCTCCAGCGGCGACAACTCCAACATCATCGCCGCCCGGGTGGCGCGCGAGATGTTCGGTGTGGAGAACGTCGCCGCCCGCATCTACGACCCGCGCCGCGCCGAGGTCTACCAGCGCCTGGGCATCCCCACCGTGGCCACCGTCCGCTGGACGGCCGACCAGATGCTGCGCCGGCTGCTGCCCTCGGGCGCCGAGCCGCTGTGGCGGGACCCCACCGGGGGTGTCCAGCTCGCCGAGGTGCACACCTCCGCGGCCTGGGTCGGTCACAAGATCAGCCGGCTCCAGGAGGAGACGGGCGTGCGGGTGGCGTTCGTCACCCGGCTCGGGGAGGCGATTCTGCCCTCCTCGCAGACCGTCCTGCAGGAGGGCGACCTCGTGCACGTGATGATGCGCACCGACGAGGTGCACAAGGTCGAGGCGGCGTTCGCCAAGGGTCCCGAAGAGGAGGGCGGTCACTGATGAGGGTCGCCATTGCCGGAGCCGGCGCGGTCGGCCGTTCGATCGCGGGCGAACTGCTGGAGAACGGCCACGAGATCCTGCTCATCGACAAGGCGCCGACGGCCATCTCGGTCGAGCGCGTCCCGATGGCGGAGTGGCTGCTCGCCGACGCGTGCGAGATCACGTCCCTGGACGAGGCGGCGCTGCAGCGCTGCAACGTCGTCATCGCGGCGACGGGCGACGACAAGGTCAACCTGGTCGTTTCCCTGCTGGCCAAGACGGAGTACGGCGTCCCGCGCGTCGTCGCGCGCGTGAACAACCCGAAGAACGAGTGGCTCTTCAACGAGTCCTGGGGCGTGGACGTCGCCGTCTCCACCCCGCGGCTGATGTCGGCCCTGGTGGAGGAGGCGGTGAGCGTCGGCGACCTGGTCCGGCTGCTGCGCTTCAGCCACGGCGACGCCAACCTCGTCGAGCTGACGCTGCCGGAGGAGTCGGCCCTGGCCGGCACGCAGGTCGGTGACGTCCAGTGGCCCGAGGACACCTCGCTGGTGACGATCATCCGTGGCACCCGGGTGCTGACGCCCTCCCGGGAGGACTCCCTGGAGGCGGGCGACGAACTGCTCTTCGTCGCCGCGCAGGCCCGTGAGGAGCAGCTGGAGGACCTGCTGTCGGCACGGCGGCGGCCCGACGGACTGGTCTGACCCTCGGCGGACCCGCCGGCCGGTGCGTCGGCGGAACGGGCCGGTACGGCGGTGGGGCGCCCGGAGATCTCCGGGCGCCCCACCGCCGTACCGGCCCCACTCGTGCCGTGCCGTTCGTCCCCTGGCGCCGTCAGGCCCTGCGGTGCCTGCCGCCGCGCGGGTCCGCGGCTTCCCCGTCGGCCTCGGACGACACCGCCGGCGTGCCGTCCGCGTCCTGCCAGCGTCGGTCACGCTCGGCCTTCTCCGCCTTCTCCGCCTTCTCGGCCTCCTCCGCCGCCTCCATCTCCGCGAACACGTCGATGGGCGCCGGTGCCTTGGCCAGGAAGACCCAGGTCAGCCAGACGGCGAGCAGGAAGGGCGGGATCTTCAGGGTGACCAGGACCCAGCCGAGCTGCTCGGTGTCCGCCCACCAGTACAGCGGGAAGAGGATCGCGGACTTGGCGAGGAGGATGAAGCCCCAGGCGTAGCTGGCCTTCGTGTACGCCTTCTTGCGGCCCGGGTTGCGGGTGCGCCAGGAGAGGTTCTCCTTGAAGACCGGGCCGAGGATCAGGCCGATCAGCGGCACTCCGGCCAGCGAGGTGACGATGTACGCCAGTGCCAGGCCCAGGGTGTAGAGCATGCCCGGCAGGTAGAAGTTCTTGGCGTTGTCGGTCATCATCGCGAAGACCACGCCGAAGGCGACGCCGAAGACCCCGCTGAACGCGTGCTTGACGGTGTCCTTCATCGCCAGCCGGACCACGACCAGCACCACCGACACGGCCAGGGCCGCGATCGCCGACATGTGCAGGTCGTTGTTGAGCGTGAAGATGGTGACGAAGAGCAGGCCCGGCAGCACCGTCTCGACCATGCCGCGCACGCCGCCGAACGCCTCGAACAGCGCGGCCTCCGTCACCGCCCGGGCGTCGTCGGCCTCTGTCGTCTCTTCGGTCGGCTTGTCGAGCGACGTCACCGGCTACTCCCGTCCGAGGGGTCTCAGTTCGTATTTCGGGTTGAAGAGCACCCGGCGGCCGTGACTCATCGAGATCCGGCCCGATGCGATGAGCTTGCGCCCCGGCTCTATGCCCACGATGGAGCGTCTGCCCAGCCACACCACGTCCAGGGCGGCGGAGCCGTCGAACAGCTCGGCCTCCAGGGCCGGAACGCCCGCACGCGGTCGCAGGGTGACCGTGCGCAAGGTACCAGTTACCGACACGACCTGCCGGTCCTGGCAGTCTCCGATACGGGTGCAGCCGGCGGTGTCGGCGTCCTCGCGCAGTTCCTCCGACTCCAGGTCCTCCTGGGACGAGGAGAGCCGGTCGAACATGCGCCGGAACCGGCCCACCGGCTTGTCGGAACGCGGAGCAGCACTCATATCTGAAGCGTACCGGGGCCCGCCGACAGCCATGCACCCCTCTCGGGGCGGGATGGCGAGGCTCACGTCCCCCTCACTTCCCGTGCGCTCCCTCTCCCTTCTCGAAGCGGTACCCCATGCCCGGCTCGGTGATGAAGTGCCGCGGATGCGCGGGGTCCGCCTCGAGCTTGCGGCGCAACTGGGCCATGTAGACCCGCAGGTAGTTCGTCTCCGTCCCGTACGACGGCCCCCACACCTCCTGCAGGAGCTGCTTCTGGCTCACCAGGCGCCCCGTGTTGCGCACCAGCACCTCCAGCAGGTGCCACTCGGTGGGCGTCAGGCGTACGTCCCTGCCGCCCCGGTTGACCTTCTTCGCGGCCAGGTCGACGGTGAACTCCGCGGTGTCCACGACGACCCCGTCCTCACCGCCCGGGACCGGTTCGGACCGGCGGACGGCGGCCCGCAGCCGGGCCAGCAGCTCGTCCATGCCGAAGGGCTTGGTGACGTAGTCGTCGGCGCCCGCGTCGAGCGCCTCGACCTTCTCGTCGGAGGAGTGCCGGGCGGACAGCACCAGGATGGGCACCCGGGTCCAGCCGCGCAGTCCCTTGATCACCTCGACGCCGTCCATGTCGGGCAGGCCCAGGTCCAGCACCACCACGTCGGGGTGGCGGGCGGCGGCGAGCTGGAGGGCGGTGGCGCCGTCGTGGGCGGCGTCGACCTCGTAGTGCCGTGCCTTGAGGTTGATCACGAGGGCCCGCACGATCTGCGGTTCGTCGTCGATCACGAGGACGCGGGTCATCCGGCGGTCTGCCTTTCTGCGGTCGCGGGGCGGAGGGTCGTGGCGGAGGCATTGCCCGCGGCGGAGGCGTTCCCGGCGGCAGACGCGCCGGGCGCGCCGGACGCGCCGGGCGCCGAGGAGCGCACCGCGCGGAGGCTGAGGACCATGGTGAGGCCGCCGCCAGGAGTGTCCTCGGCGTTCAGGGTGCCGCCCATCGCCTCGGCGAAACCGCGGGCCACGGCGAGACCGAGGCCGACACCCGCCCCGCGCGGGGCGTCGCCGTACCGCTGGAAGGGCTCGAAGATGCGGTCCTTGGCGTCGTCGGGCACACCCGGCCCCCGGTCGACGACCCGCACCTCCACGCGGTCCGCGAGCGCGCTGGCCGCGACCAGGACGGTCCGGTCGTCCGGGCTGTACTTGACGGCGTTCTCCACCAGGTTGGCCATCGCCCGCTCCAGGAGCCCGGCGTCCACGGCGACCATGGGCAGCGTCTCCGGGATGTCCAGCTCGGCGCTTCCCTCGGGCACCCCGCCGAGCGCCATCGGGGCCACCTCGTCGACGTCGATCTCGCGGATCAGCGGGGTGACGGTGCCGGTCTGGAGGCGGGACATGTCGAGGAGGTTGCCCACGAGGTGGTCGAGGCGGTCGGCGCCCTCCTCGATGCCTTCGAGCAACTCCGCCTGGTCCTGTTCCGACCAGGCCACGTCGTCGGACCTGAGGCTGCTCACCGCCGCCTTGATCCCGGCCAGCGGGGTGCGCAGGTCGTGGCTGACGGCGGCCAGCAGGGCGGTGCGGATGCGGTTGCCCTCGGCGAGCGTCCGGGCCCGGTCGGCCTCCTCGCGCAGGCGGCGCCGGTCCAGGACGACGGCGGCCTGGGCGGCGAAGGCGGCGAGGACCCGGCGGTCCTCGGCGGGCAGGACGCGGCCGGTCAGCGCGAGGGCCATGTGGTCACCGACGGGCATGTCCACGTCCGCGTCCTCGGGGCGCTCCACCGGCGGCCCCGACCCGGCGCGGCCCGCACAGGTCCAGGGGGCCACGTCGCCCTCCCGCTCCAGGAGGGCGGCCGACTCCATGCCGAAGGTCTCGCGCACCCGCTCCAGCAGCGTCTCCAGGCTGGTCTCGCCGCGCAGCACGTCGCCGGCGAGGAAGGAGAGGATCTCCGACTCGGCGCGCAGCCGGGCGGCCTGGTGGGTACGGCGGGCCGCGAGGTCGACGACCGAGGCGACGGACAGCGCGACGCCGACGAATATGGCGAGCGCAAGCATGTTCCTCGGGTCGGCGATGGTGATCCGGTTGACGGGCGGCGTGAAGAACCAGTTCAGCAGCAGCGACCCGACCGCGGCCGAGGCCAGCGCCGGGTACAGCCCGCCCAGCAGGGCGGCCGCCACCGTCAGTGCCAGGTAGAGCAGCACGTCGTTGGCGAGGCCGAGGTGGACGGTGCTGAGCAGCAGCGTCAGCAGCACCGGGCCGCCCAGGCCCGCGAACCAGCCCCAGACGATCCTGGAACGCCCGAGCCGCGCGCCCCTGGCCACCGGCAGCCCGCGCCCCTTGGCGACCTCCTCGTGGGTGACGATGTGGACGTCCAGGTCGGGTCCGGACTCCCGGGCGACCGTGGCGCCGACGCCGGGTCCGAAGACGTACTGCCATGCCTTGCGGCGCGAGGAGCCGAGGACGATCTGGGTGGCGTTGACGCCGCGGGCGAAGTCGAGCAGGGCGGCCGGAATGTCCTCGCCGAGCACGTGGTGGAAGGTGCCGCCGAGGTCCTCCACCAGGGTGCGCTGCACCGCAAGCTCCTTCGGCGAGGCGGAGGTCAGCCCGTCGCTGCGGGCGATGTAGACGGCCAGCACCTCGCCGCCGGCGCCCTTCTCGGCCAGGCGTGCGGCCCGGCGTATCAGCGTCCGGCCCTCGGGGCCGCCGGTGAGGCCGACCACGATGCGTTCGCGCGAGCCCCAGATCTTCGAGACGCGGTGCTCGCTGCGGTACTCCTGGAGGTACTCGTCGGCCCGGTCCGCCACCCACAGCAGCGCCAGTTCGCGCAGGGCGGTGAGGTTGCCCGGGCGGAAGTAGTTGGACAGGGCCGCGTCGACCTTGTCCGGCTGGTAGATGTTGCCGTGGGCCATGCGCCGGCGCAGCGCCTGGGGCGACATGTCGACCAGTTCGATCTGGTCCGCGCGCCGCACCACCTCGTCCGGGACGGTCTCCCGCTGCCGTACGCCGGTGATCGACTCCACGACGTCGCCGAGGGACTCCAGGTGCTGGATGTTGACGGTCGAGACGACGTCGATCCCGGCGGCGAGGAGTTCCTCCACGTCCTGCCAGCGCTTGGCGTGGCGCACGCCGGGGACGTTGGTGTGGGCCAGCTCGTCCACCAGGGCGACCCGGGGGGCGCGGGCCAGGACCGCGTCCAGGTCCAGCTCGGTGAAGACGGCGCCCCGGTACTCGACCTCCCGGCGCGGCACCTGCTCCAGGCCCCGCAGCATCACCTCGGTGCGCGCTCTGCCGTGGTGCTCGACGAAGGCGACCACGCAGTCGGTGCCCCGTTCGACGCGCCGGTGCGCCTCGGAGAGCATGGCGTACGTCTTGCCGACGCCCGGCGCCGCGCCGAGGTAGATCCGAAGCTTGCCGCGTCCCATGGCCTCATTGTCTTCCGGTCGGCGCCGAGTGCGCAGCGTCGACCCTACGACCCGCAATCGCGACAAAGGGGACGGGGGTGCGGATGACGGTCGTCCTTGACGGAACTCTGACGGCCGCCCGCTCCCGGTGGCGTCAGCCCTGGACGATCTCCCCGTCGCGCAGCTCCAGCACCCGGTCGGCGAGGTCGAGCAGGGTGGCGTCGTGGGTGGCGACCAGTGCGGTGACCCGTTCGCTGCGCACGACGGCCCGCAGCAGCTCCATCACGGAGTGCCCGGTCTCCGCGTCGAGCTGGCCGGTGGGCTCGTCGGCGATCAGCAGCGCGGGGTTGTTGGCGAGGGCGCGGGCGATGGCGACCCGCTGCTGCTGGCCGCCGGACAGCTCGCCGGGGCGCTGGGCGGCGTGGTCCGCGAGGCCCACGAGGGCGAGCAGCAGCTCGACGCGCTCCTCGCGTTCGCGCGGCGCGGCCCGGCGCAGCCGCATCGGTACGCCGACGTTCTCGGCGGCGGTGAGGATCGGGACGAGCCCGAAGGACTGGAAGACGAAGCCGACCCGGTCCCGGCGCAGGGCGAGCAGTCCGTCCTCGTCCAGCTCCGCGAGGTTCCGGCCGTCCACCTCGACCCGTCCGGCGTCCGGGGCGTCCAGGCCGCCGACGATGTTGAGCAGGGTGGTCTTGCCGGAGCCCGACCGCCCCTTGAGGGCGACCAGCTCACCGCGCGGCACGTCGAAGGAGACGCCGCGCAGGGCGTGCACGGCGGCGCCGTCGCGACCGTACGACTTCCGTACGCCCTCGACGCGCACCATGGTCTCGGTGGCCACCTGGCTCATGTCGTGCCCTCCCCCGCCGTCCGTCGTGAACCGGCGCCAGTATCACCGCCGGAGGCGAGCGGGGGCAACGGCCGGGACCCGACCCTCCGGCGCGGCCCGCTCCCCCGTACGGCGAAAGGGCCGCGTCCCGCCGGGGACGCGGCCCTCGTGCCGCGCGTACGGCCCGAGGCCGTACGTCGTCGTCGCCTAACGGACCTCGGTGATCTCCGGTCCGCGCTGGAGCTGGCCCATGCCGCCGGCGAAGCGGGAGCCCTCTTCCTGCTGGACGCCCTCGGGAACCATCTGGGCGTCGTTCGGCAGCTTGAGGACGATCGGGTCGCGGGGGGCCATCGGGCCGTCGCCGCGGACGACGACCGTGTCCCGGAAGATCTGCTCCAGCAGGCCGGCGGCCTGCGGCTGCACCGCGCCCTGGCCCGAGATCACACCGCGCAGGAACCAGCGGGGCCCGTCCACACCGACGAACCGCACGACCTGGAAGCCGCCCGTGCCGTCCGGGAGCTGCACCGGGACCTGCGCCCGCAGCTCCCAGCCCAGCGGACCCTCGACCTCGTCGATGATGCCGCCCTGCTGGGTGATGCCGGAGCCGATCTCCTCGCGCACCTCGCCCCAGATGCCCTCGCGCTTGGGCGCGGCGAAGCCCTGGAGCTGGATGGCGCTGTCGCGCAGGACGACGGTGGCGGCGACGATCGCGTCGCCCGCGACCTCCACCCGCAGTTCCATGCCTTCGACCCCGGGGACGAACAGTCCGCCCAGGTCGACGCGGCCCTCGCCCGGGTCGCGGACCTCGGTGCTGTCCCAGGGCCCGTCGGGGCGCGGCTCGGGCTCGAGCCGCACGCGTTCGCGCTCTTCGTCCGCCTCGGTGTCGACGCTGTCGACGACCTGCTCGGTCTCGCCGGCCGCGTCCTCGGCGGCATCCCTCTTCTTGCGACGTCCGAACACGTCACTGTCCTTCCCGGTCGGATACGACCGAAGCGTATCGATTCCCACCCGTCGGGCCGCCGTCGGCGACCTGACCGCTTGTGCCGCTTGCACGGTCCAACCCGGCGTGGCCGCCGGTGGACCCGAAGCCCCCCTCGGCCCGCGCCGAGTCGGGAAGCTCCGCGACCTGACGGAAGCGGACCCTCTCGACCTGCTGGACGACCAGTTGGGCAATCCGGTCGAAGCGCTCGAACCGCACGCTCTCGCGCGGGTCGAGATTCACCACGATCACCTTGATCTCCCCACGGTACCCGGCATCAATCGTCCCCGGGGCATTCACGAGGGCGACACCGCAGCGGGCGGCCAGACCGGAACGTGGGTGCACGAAGCCCGCGTACCCCTCCGGGAGCGCCACAGACACCCCGGTGGGCAGAACGGCGCGTTCTCCGGGCGCCAGCTCGCAGTCGACGGTGGTGCGCAGGTCGGCGCCCGCGTCGCCGGGCTGCGCGTACTCCGGCAGCGGCACGTCGGGGTCGACGCGGCGGATCAGGACCTCGAGGCCGGCGCCGCTCACGGGTTCACCTCGAAGGCGCGGACGCGGCGGAGCTGGTCGGGGTCGTCCATGGCGGCGCGGATCTCCTCCTCGCGGCCGTTCTGGACGAAGTGCTCGACCTTGACCTCGACGAACAGGGCGTCGGCACGGACGGCGACCGGGCCGTCGGGAGAGCCGATGCGGCCGGTGGCGGTGGAGTAGATCTTCCGGCCGGCGACCGCGGTCACCTCGGCCTCCAGGTAGAGCGTCGTGTCCACGGGCACCGGCAGCCGGAAGTCGGTCTCCAGCCGTCCGGTCACCGCGATGGTGCGCAGCAGCCAGTTGAGCGAGCCCAGCGTCTCGTCCAGGGCGGTGGCCAGCACGCCGCCGTGCGCCAGACCGGGGGCGCCCTGGTGGGCGGGGCGGACGGTGAACTCGGCGGTGATCGACACGCCTTCGCCCGCCCGCGCCTGGAGGTGCAGTCCGTGGGGCTGGTCGCCGCCGCAGCCGAAGCACTGGCCGTAGTGCGCGCCGAGCAGCTCGCCGGGGGCGGGCGCGTCGGGGTGCCGTACGGGTTTCACGGCGTCGGCGGGGGGCTGAAGACCTGGGGAAGTACCACTCACAGGCGCAGACCTTACCCGTGCGTCGGCCGAACGCCGATCCCGTGCCAAGCTTGGTTCATGCAGCTCTCCACGGCCCCGTACGAAGAACGCCTCACCGCGCCCCGCTCCTGGTGGCTCGTCTCCTTCCTGGTGGGGCTGGCGTTCGCGCTGATCCTGCTGCCCTTCGGCACGCTGCCGATGCTGGGCGGCCTGGCGGGCGGTACGGCGGTGGCGGCGGTGGCGGCCAGTTCGTACGGCGCGGTCCGCATCCGGGTCGTGGGCGACTCGCTGATCGCGGGCGAGGCCAGGGTGCCGGTCTCGGCGCTGGGCGAGGCGGAGATCCTCGACCCGGAGGAGGCCCGCGCCTGGCGCACCTACAAGGCCGACGCCCGGGCCTTCCTGCTGCTGCGCGCCTACATCCCGCGGGCCGTGCGCGTGGTGGTCACCGACCCGCAGGACCCGACTCCGTACCTGTACCTGTCGACGCGCGAGCCGGAGCGGCTCATCGAGGCGCTGACGGCGGCGAAGGCGGCGGCGTAGCCCCTCGGGGTCAGTGGCCGTCTTTGCCGAAGTTTTTCCAGCGGCCGGGGCGGCCGGGGCCCGTCCCCCTGGTGATCTCGCCCATGTCCAGGACGTTCTCGGGGCGTTCCAGCGCGGGAAGGCCGGCCAGGGCGCTCCAGGCGACCTGCTGCCGGCGCAGGTCGGTGCGGATCCTGGCGGCCAGCTTTCTGGTGTCGCGGCGGTTCATGACGGCGCCGACGGCCGCACCCACCAGGAAGGGCATCAGGTTCGGCAGGTCGCGCACCATCCGCTTCATGATCTGCTGGCGCAACTGCCGTTTCATGTGGCTGTTCATCGCGGAGCCGAGGGTCGACGGCTTGGACACGTCGACGCCGCGTTCGTCGGACCACGCGTTCAGGTACGCGGTGCTGCGCTGCGTGAGGCTGCCGGGCGGGCGTACGCCGTAGACCTCGTGGAGTTCGGCGATCAGCTTCAGCTCGATCGCAGCGACGCCGGTGATCTCGGCGGCCAGTTCGGTGGGCATGGCGGGCGGTACGGGCAGCATCGCCGCCGCTCCGACGCCGGCTCCCACGGTCGCCGTGGCCTTGGCCGCGCCGGCCACGAGCCGGTCGGCGAGTTCCTCGGGACCGAGGCCGGGGAACTGGCTGCGCAGCGTCGCCAGGTCGCGCACGGGGACGCGGGGTGCCAGGTCGATGACCCGGTCGGCGAGGTGTGCCAGGGCGGCCCTGGCGCGGGCGCCGCCGTTGCGGACGCCCTGTCCTGCCTTCTCGCGGAACGCCGCTGCCCGGCGGCGGGCAGCGGGCGCCGGTGGCCGCGCGGTCGCCGGGAGGTCACTCCGGTCGGCCACGGGCTCGAGCGGGGCCTTCCCCGTGTCGGTCGGGCCCCGCTCGTCGTCACGCGCGCTGTACGGACCGTCGGACGGCCCTTGGTCCGCTCCTCGCCGGGAGGAACGGCGCTTCCAGGGAGGGGTCGAGCCGGTGGTCACGGCCGACCCCGCCTCAGTCGCAGTCGCGGCAGATCGGCTGGCCGTTCTTCTCGCGGGCCAGCTGGCTGCGGTGGTGCACCAGGAAGCAGCTCATGCAGGTGAACTCGTCCTGCTGCTTGGGCAGCACACGGACGGCCAGTTCCTCGTTCGAGAGGTCGGCGCCGGGAAGTTCGAGGCCTTCCGCGGCCTCGAACTCGTCGACGTCGACGGCCGAGGCGGACTTGTCGTTCCGCCGGGCCTTCAGCTCTTCGAGGCTGTCCGAGTCGACGTCGTCGTCGGTCTTGCGTGGAGTGTCGTAATCGGTTGCCATGGTCGCTCTCCCCCTCTGGGTGTCTGCGGTGTCTTCAGCGCACGTAACGCGTGAGGGGCCGGACTTGTGCCCGACCCGAGGCGGAGATTTTGCCTCACATCAAGGTCTGTTACTCAATCGACACCCAACCGGACCTCTCATGAGTGATCGGCTTGGATGGCGATGGGGACCGTACACGGTCCGAATGCCGCACGCCAAAGGCGTCTCACCGTGTACTTCCCGTGATCCGGACCCCCGAAAACCGGGATTTTCCCGGCTTTCCGCCAGGGTGCATGATCACGGAGAGTGGAGGGCGGGAAAGCCTTCGTTGTGATCGATCACACACGCGACTTCCGGGCCGGCGGCCTGGAAATTCCGCTCAAAGCGAACATCCTCGGGTCTCGGTGAGATGTCGGGGTCATGATCTCAGATGGGCAGCGTCACGCGCATCACAAGCCCTCCGCCCTCGCGCGGCTGGGCGTAGATGTGCCCGCCGTGCGCCCGGGCCACGGACCGCGCGATGGACAGACCGAGCCCGACGCCCTTGTCACTGCCCGTCCGCTCGGTGCGCAGCCGCCGGAACGGCTCGAAGAGGTTGTCCACCTCGTACGCGGGGACGACCGGGCCCGTGTTCGTGACCACCAGGACCGCCTGTCCGCCCTCCACGGCCGTGGTGACCTCCACCCAGCCCTGTTCCGCCACGTTGTAGCGCACGGCGTTCTGGACGAGGTTCAGGGCGATGCGCTCCAGCAGGACGCCGTTGCCCTGGACCACCGCGGCCTCGCGGGTGCCGCGCAGCTCCACGCCCTTGCTCTCGGCCTCGGCGTGCACCTGGTCGATGGCCTGGCCGGCCACCTCGGCGAGGTCCACCGGTTTGCGCTCGACGATCTGATTGTCGCTGCGGGCCAGCAGCAGCAGTCCCTCGACGAGCTGCTCGCTGCGTTCGTTGGTCGCCAGCAGGGTCTTGCCGAGCTGCTGGAGCTCCACCGGGGCGCCCGGGTCGGACAGGTGCACCTCCAGGAGGGTGCGGTTGATCGCCAGGGGCGTGCGCAGCTCGTGGGAGGCGTTGCCGACGAAGCGCTGCTGGGCGGTGAAGGCCCGCTGCAGCCGCTCCAGCATGTCGTCGAAGGTGTCCGCCAGCTCCTTGAGCTCGTCGTCCGGGCCGTCCAGCTCGATCCGGCGGGAGAGGTCGGAGCCCGCCACCGCGCGCGCGGTGCGGGTGATCCGGCCCAGCGGGGACAGGACGCGGCCGGCCATGGCGTAGCCGAAGGCGAAGGCGATCACGGCGAGGCCGAGCAGCGCCAGCAGGGAGCGGCTGAGCAGGTTGTCCAGGGCCACCTTGCGCTGGTGGTCCATGCACTCGCTGATCGCCGCGTTGAAGTCCGACAGCGACAGGCCGCCGTTGTCGACCACGGGGCAGGTGCTGCTGGAGACCTTGAGGTCGGTGAAGTCGACGATCTTGTACAGCGGTTCGTTGCCGGTGCGCACCGCCTGGGCGGCGAGCAGGTAGATGATCGACAGCAGCAGGATGCCGGCGATCAGGAACATGCCGCCGTACAGCAGCGTGAGCCTTATCCGGATGGTGGGCCGCAGCCACGGCAGGGGGGTGGCCGAGCGCGGGTCCCACGTGGGTTTGGGGGGCGCCCCGGGGGGCGCGGGTGTCGTCGCCACGGCCGGTCAGATCCGGTACCCGGAGCCGGGGACGGTGACGATGACGGGCGGCTCGCCCAGCTTGCGGCGCAGGGTCATGACGGTCACGCGCACGACGTTGGTGAACGGGTCGGTGTTCTCGTCCCAGGCCTTCTCCAGCAGCTGCTCGGCGGAGACCACGGCGCCCTCGCTGCGCATGAGGACCTCGAGCACGGCGAACTCCTTGGGCGCGAGCTGAACCTCCTTGCCGTCGCGGAAGACCTCGCGGCGGTTGGGGTCGAGCTTGATCCCGGCCCGCTCCAGCACGGGCGGCAGGGGCACGCTGGTGCGCCGGCCCAGGGCGCGCACGCGGGCGATCAGCTCGCTGAACGCGAAGGGCTTGGGCAGGTAGTCGTCGGCGCCGATCTCCAGGCCCTCGACCCGGTCGCTGACGTCGCCGGAGGCCGTGAGCATGAGCACGCGCGTGGGCATGCCCAGCTCGACGATCTTGCGGCACACGTCGTCGCCGTGCACGAGGGGGAGGTCGCGGTCGAGGACGACCACGTCGTAGTCGTTGACGCCGATGCGCTCCAGGGCGGCCGCACCGTCGTACACGACGTCGACGGCCATGGCCTCCCGGCGCAGTCCGGTGGCCACCGCATCGGCGAGCAGTTGCTCGTCCTCGACGACGAGTACGCGCACGTCGCTTGTCCTTCCTGTGTCCACCCGCGTAGCGCTTCTCGGACGCACGGGGGCAGGGGTCTGGTGGGTGTTGCCTCCATCCTGCCCTTTTCGGCCATAAGTCGGCTGTAAGCCGAGTGAGGGGCCGGTGACGAAGACGGGTGCGAAAAGGCTGCGGAAGCGGGAATGCGGGATTTTCTCGCGCGGTTGAGGTTTCCGCGAAGGGGAGCAGGGGGAGGACGGCTTTACACCCCGCGATCACGCTCTGCCTGTACCGCGTTACCGCGCGGTACGCCGCGGTCCGCTTCCGCAGAGCGGGCGTGGGTGTCCGGCACCGTCGCCGCCCGGTGGGGCAGCGCTGGGCACTCCACCGGAGACGTGATCGTCCCTTCCGATCGGCACACCCCCGTGCCAACGACCCACGACCCAGGACGAGGGGGCGCAGCATGGACGCTTTCACCGCAGGACTTCTGCAGCGCATAAAGACGACGGAGTCCGACCTCTCCCGGGCCCGCGACGAGGGCGACGAGTTCCTCGTCGAGGTGGAGCTGGGCGAGCTCGACGATCTGCGCCGTCTCGCTGCCGAGCACGGTGTGGAGGTCAGCGCGACCAACGCCTGACCGGCCCACGGAGGACGAGGCCCCGGCGGGATCCAGCGCCGGGGCCTCGCCGTGTGCGTGCCGTCCGGCGGTGGGCGCCCGGAGGCGGTCGCGGGGCCTGCCGGGGCGCGACGGCCGACGCCGACCGCGCGGGGCAAGGCGGGAGCAAGGGGGAGGGCGGCACGGCCGGCCGGGGCGGGCCCGTGCCTCGGGGGCTGCGCGGCCCGTGCCCGAGGACTGCGTCCCTCCCCTCAGGGGCTGTCGCGGGCCCCGCCCCGGGCGTGGCCCGCGCGGCGCCGACGGCGCTCCCCCGCACGCACCGGCGCCCCCTCGTCCGTCCGATCGCCGGAGACCTACGCTCCGAAGTCCGTCAAGAGCCGCTGGAGCGGTTCGAAGACGGCCGGGGTGGCGGCGATGGCCAGGGTGCCGGTGGGGCGCTCACCGGGGCGTCCGCCGGTCAGCGCGCCCGCCTCCCGGGCGATCAGGTCGCCCGCCGCGAGGTCCCAGGGGTGCAGGCCCCGCTCGTAGTAGCCGTCCAGGCGTCCCGCGGCCACGTCGCACAGGTCGATGGCGGCCGAGCCGCCGCGCCGGATGTCGCGGACCAGCGGAATCAGCCGACGCGCGATCTCGGCCTGTTCCGCGCGGACGTCGGCGACGTAGTTGAAGCCGGTGGAGACCAGGGCCTGGTCCAGCGGGGCCGCGGACCGGCAGGCGAGCCTGCGTTCCCCCTCCCAGGCACCCGTCGCCCAGGCTCCGCCGCCCAGCACCGCCTGGTACGTCTCGCCCCGCATCGGGGCCACGACCACGCCGGCCACCCGCTCGCCGTCCTGCTCGGCGGCGACGGAGACCGCCCAGGTGGGCAGTCCGTACAGGTAGTTCACCGTGCCGTCGAGCGGGTCGATGACCCACCGGACACCGCTGGTGCCCTCCGCGGCGGCGCCCTCCTCGCCGAGGAAGCCGTCGTCGGGGCGGCGGTCGGCGATCAGCCCGGTGATCAGCTTCTCCGCCGCGATGTCCATCTCGGTGACCACGTCGATCGGGCTGGACTTGGTGGCGGCGACCGCGAGGTCGGCCGGGCGACCGTCCCGCAGCAGCTCGCCCGCGCGCCCGGCGGCCTCCTGGGCGATCGTCAGCAGCTCGGCATGGAGCGGGTCGGGCTTCACGTCGGTCACGGGACTCCTCACGCGTAGGGGCTGTCGGCGCCCGCGGCGGCGGGGCGGGGGGCACGGGCGGGGCAGCAGCCGACCGGGCACAGGTTGTGGCTCGCGCCGAGCGCGCCGAGGGCACACGGCGCGACCTCCTGTCCGCGCTCGTCGCCCGCACGCTCCAGGACCAGGTCGCGGACGGCCGCGGCGAACCGCGGGTCGGCGCCCACGGTGGCCGAGCGGCGCACCGGAAGCCCCAGCTCCTCGGCCTTGGCGGTGGCCTCCGTGTCGAGGTCGTACAGGACCTCCATGTGGTCGGAGACGAACCCGATGGGGGCCATGACCACGGCGGGGACACCGGCCGCGTGCCGCTCCTCCAGGTGGTCGCAGATGTCGGGCTCCAGCCACGGGATGTGCGGCGCGCCCGAGCGCGACTGGTACACGAGCTGCCAGGGGTGGTCGACGCCGGTGCGCTCGCGCACCGCGTCCGCGATCAGCTCCGCCACGTCCAGGTGCTGGCGCACGTACGCCCCGCCGTCGCCGTGCTCCTCGACGGGGCCGGAGGTGTCGGCGGCCGAGTTGGGGATCGAGTGGGTGCAGAACGCGATGTGCGCGCCGTCCCGGACCTCCTCGGGCAGTTCGGCGAGGGAGCGGACGACCCCGTCGACCATGGGCTCGACGAAGCCGGGGTGGTTGAAGTAGTGCCGGAGCTTGTCGATCCTCGGCAGCTCCAGGCCCTCCGCCTCCAGGGTGGCGAGCGCCTCCGCCAGGTTCTCGCGGTACTGGCGGCAGCCCGAGTACGACGCGTAGGCGCTGGTGGCGAGGACCAGGATGCGCCGGCGGCCGTCGCGGACCATCTCGCGCAGCGTGTCGGTCAGGTACGGCGCCCAGTTGCGGTTGCCCCAGTAGACCGGCAGGTCCAGGCCGTGCTCGGCGAAGTCCTTGCGCAGGGCGTCCAGCAGGGCGCGGTTCTGGGCGTTGATGGGGCTGACCCCGCCGAAGAGGAAGTAGTGCTGTCCGACTTCCTTGAGGCGTTCCTTGGGGATGCCGCGTCCCCGGGTCACGTTCTCCAGGAACGGGACCACGTCGTCCGGGCCCTCCGGGCCGCCGAACGAGAGCAGGAGCAGGGCGTCGTAGGGGCTGGCATCGAGCACGTCTGGCATGTCTCGATCCTGCCACCCGGCACTGACAGCGGGGAAACGGTGGGGCACCGACCGTGCGTTTCACCAGGTCCGAGGGGGTGTTTCCAGCCGCGACGACGAGTAAGCTGTATCGACTGCGATCGCACCTTACCCAGTCGCCACCACGCCGTCGCCGAGCCGTCCGGAGACCTCGTTGGCCAGTCCCTACCGTGCCCTGTTCGCCGCCCCCGGCACCAGGGCCTTCTCCGCCGCGGGCTTCCTCGGCCGGATGCCGCTGTCGATGATGGGCATCGGCGTGGTGACGATGATCTCCCAGCTCACGGGGCGGTACGGACTGGCCGGGGCCCTGTCGGCGACCGTCGCGCTGGCCGCCGCCGTGGCGGGACCGCAGGTCTCCCGGCTGGTGGACCGGTACGGGCAGCGCCGGGTGCTGCGCCCGGCGACCCTGGTGTCGCTGACCGCGGCGGCACTGCTGCTGGTGGCCGCGCACTACGGATGGCCGGACTGGGTGCTGTTCGTGGCCTGTGTGGGCATCGGCTGCGTGCCGAGCCTCGGTGCGATGGTCCGGGCCCGCTGGGCTGCGCTGTACCGGGGCACGCCGCAACTGCACACCGCGTACTCCTTCGAGTCCGTGGTGGACGAGATCTGCTTCATCTTCGGCCCGATCATCTCCATCGGCCTGTCCACGGCCTGGTTCCCGGAGGCCGGGCCGCTGCTCGCCGCCTGCTTCCTGGCGACGGGCGTGTTCTGGCTGACCTCGCAGCGCGCCACCGAGCCCGAACCGCACCCGCGCGAGCACAAGGGCGGCGGCACGGCGCTGCGCTCCCGGGGCCTCCAGGTCCTGGTCGGCACCTTCGCGGCCACGGGGACGATCTTCGGGGCCATCGACGTGGTCACCGTGGCGTTCGCCGAGGAGGAGGGGCACAAGGCCGCCGCCAGCCTCGTCCTCGCCCTCTACGCGGCGGGTTCGTGCACGGCCGCGATGATTTTCGGGCTGCTGCGCTTCGCCGGGCCGCCGGAACGCCGCTGGCTTCTGGGCGTGTGTGCGATGGCCGTGAGTATGATCCCCCTCCTACTGGTCGGGAACCTGCCGTTTCTGGCCGTGGCGCTGTTCGTTGCGGGTCTGTCCATCGCTCCCACGATGATCACGACGATGTCCCTCATCGAAGAGCACGTACCACGCACGCAGCTCACCGAGGGCATGACCTGGGTGAGTACCGGACTCGCGGTCGGGGTCGCGCTCGGCTCCTCCGCGGGCGGCTGGGTGATCGACGCCTCCGGGGCGCGTGCCGGGTACGGGGTTCCGGCGGTGGCCGGTGCCGTCGCGGTCGCGGTCGGTTTCCTCGGGTACCGCCGGCTCAAGCGGCCGGAACCGCGTCGGGGAGGGACCGTTGAGCACCACACGCACGGTGAGCGGCAGGGCGAACGGACGGCCGAACGGCCGGAACGGCACGTGGCGTAACTGGGGCGGCAACATCTCGGCGCGCCCCGCGCGGGAGGTCGCTCCCGCCTCGGTCGACGAACTGGCCGACGCGGTGCGCGGCGCGGCCGAGGACGGGCTGCGGGTCAAGGCGGTCGGCACGGGACACTCGTTCACGTCGATAGCCGCGACGGACGGTCTGTTGATCCGCCCTCACCTGTTGACGGGCATCCGCAGTATTGACCGCGACGCCATGACGGTCACGGTCGAGGCCGGCACCCCGCTCAAGAGGCTCAACATGGCGCTCGCGCGGGAGGGCCTGTCGCTGACCAACATGGGCGACATCATGGAGCAGACCGTCTCCGGGGCCACCAGTACCGGCACCCACGGCACCGGCCGCGACTCCGCCTCGATCGCCGCCCAGATCCGGGCCCTGGAGCTGGTCACGGCGGACGGCTCGGTGCTGACCTGCTCCGAGGACGAGAACCCCGAGGTGTTCGCCGCCGCGCGGATCGGTCTCGGGGCGCTGGGCGTGGTCACGGCGATCACCTTCGCGGTGGAGCCGGTCTTCCTGCTCACGGCCCGCGAGGAGCCGATGCCCCTCGACCGGGTCCTGTCCGACTTCGACGCGCTCTGGTCGGAGAACGAGCACTTCGAGTTCTACTGGTTCCCGCACACCGGCAGCACCAACACCAAGCGCAACAACCGCAGTGCCGGTCCGGAGCAGCCCGTGGGCCGGTTCCAGGGCTGGCTGGACGACGAGTTCCTCTCCAACGGCGTCTTCCAGGCGGCCAACTGGGTCGGCCGCGCGGTGCCCGGCACCATCCCGGCGATCGCCCGGGTCTCCAGCAGGGCGCTCTCCGCGCGGACGTACACGGACACTCCCTACAAGGTCTTCACATCCCCGCGCCGGGTGCGGTTCGTGGAGATGGAGTACGCCGTTCCGCGCGAGGCCGTCGTCGAGACGCTGCGCGAGCTGAGGGCGATGGTCGACCGCTCACGGCTGCGGATCAGCTTCCCGGTCGAGGTGCGCACGGCCCCGGCCGACGACATCGCGCTGTCCACCGCCTCGGGCCGCGACAGCGCTTACATCGCCGTGCACATGTTCCGGGGCACGCCCTACCAGGCGTACTTCACCGCCGCCGAGCGCATCTTCACCGCGCACGAGGGCCGGCCTCACTGGGGGAAGATCCACACCCGGGACGCCGCGTACTTCTCCCGGGTGTATCCGCGCTTCGGCGAGTTCACGGCGCTGCGGGACCGTCTTGACCCGGACCGTCTGTTCCAGAACGACTACTTGCGCCGGGTGCTGGGGTCGTAGCCGAGGCTCCCGGGTCGGGGGCTCCGGTGTCACCGGTGCCGTCGTCGCCCGTGGCGTCCGGGGTGGGCGCCGGGCTCGTGGCCGTACCCCCGTCCTGCGTACCGCCGCCCTCGGCGGCGCCGCCGTCCGGACTCGCCGAGGGGGTGGACGCGGGGGCGTCGTTCCCGGACCCGGGGTCGGTGGGGCCGCCGGAGTTCCCCGGGTCCCGGCCGTCCTGCGTGTCTTGGGAGCCGCCGGAGCCGCCGGAGCCGCCGGACTCGCCCGAATCGCCCGAATCGGGCGCCGACTTGTTGTGCCCGGTGAAGGCGCTCCCCACAGTGGTGCTGCGGCCGCCGCTCAGGTTCTGGCCGGAGGCGACCTCGTACACGGTGATCCCGGCCATGGTGATCCCGAAGACGAGGGCCGCCGCGATCACCGGGCGCCGCCACCCCTTGGCCCTCGCGCGGTAGACGGTCCCCTCGGTGAAGCCGCCCGAGCCCGAGCCCGCGCCCGACCCCGGGCCGGAAACCGGAGACGGCCCCTGCGCCGAGGCGGGCACCGCGGCGGGAACGGAGGCGGTTCGCCCGCCGATCCGTACCGCGGCGACGGTGCGCTTCACCCGGATCTGCTCCCCGGTGCGCTTGAAGAAGTGCTGGAGCACCGAGCCCCCGCAGGTGGCGACGACGCTGATCAGACCGGCGCCGACGATCGTGCCGTAGACGCCGAAGGAGGAGGCGAGCTTGGCGGCCACCACCGCGGCCAGGGCGCTGCCCGCGACCTGGGGCACGCTCAGGTCGATCCGCCTGGACTCACCCTTGGAACTCACGTCCGCCTCACCTGCGCCATCGGACCTTTCACGCATCCTCGGACCTTGCCTTCCTTTCCGGCACGGGAGCGATCAACTGCACGACAAAGGGACGCGCGGCCGAAACCATTAGTTCCGTTTCTGGTGATTGCGTGAAGTACGCCACGTCCAAGATCGCGGAAATCGCGCCGGGGACGGCCGGACGGTCCCTCTTGCCAGAAGTTGGGCGGCGTGCCAATCCACGCACGTGGCCCGAATGGAGTACTGTTGCGAGCCCTGGAGCCGGTCTCCCGACAGGGTGTCCGGCACCTTGAAGGACCGCCGGGAGGGGGCTAGTTGCACAGGGTGACGGAGTTGGTCACTTAGCGTTGCGAACAGGTAACCGTGCCATAACGGCGATCCAGGGCCCGTGCCCGACACGCCGGGCAACTCGGCAAGGTTGTGGCAGGCTGCACCCGGGCAGGCCACACTCGACAGAGCGGAAGCAGCGACGCACGTGACGTCGGCAGGCACCACCCGGGAGGTCCCCATGCCCGAACTGCGTGTCGTGGCCGTCTCGAATGACGGCACACGGCTGGTGCTGAAGGCTGCGGACAGCACGGAGTACACGCTTCCGATCGACGAGCGGCTCCGGGCCGCCGTTCGCGGCGACCGTCCCCGCCTCGGCCAGATCGAGATCGAGGTGGAGAGCCATCTCCGCCCCCGCGACATCCAGGCGCGTATACGAGCCGGCGCGACCGCGGAAGAGGTCGCGCAGATGGCCGGCATCCCCGTCGACCGGGTACGGCGCTTCGAGGGCCCCGTGCTGGCCGAGCGCGCCTTCATGGCGGAGCGGGCCCGCAAGACGCCCGTCCGTCGCCCCGGTGAGAACTCCGGTCCGCCCCTCGGTGAGGCCGTCCAGGAGCGGCTGCTGCTGCGCGGCGCCGACAAGGACACCGTGCAGTGGGACTCCTGGCGCCGCGACGACGGCACCTGGGAGGTCCTGCTGGTCTACCTGGTCGCGGGCGAACCCCACTCGGCGAGCTGGACGTACGACCCGCCCAGACGGCTCGTCCAGGCCGTCGACTCGGAGGCACGCGCGCTGATCGGCGAGTCCGACGACCTCGCCGCGCCCGAGCCCAGCTTCCCGTTCGTGCCGCGCATCGCCCGGCTGCCGCGCGACCGGCCGCTGGACCGCACCCTCGACCGGGAGCAGCGGGAGCGTCCGAGCCTGCCCCCGCCGCCGTCCGAACCGGCCGAGGACACCGCCGCCACCGCCTCGGGCGAACGCGAACGCGACTCGCTCACCAGCCTGTTGGAGGCCGTACCGAGCTTCCGCGGCGACCTGGTGGTGCCCGAGCGCGCTCCGGAACCGGTGGAGGAGCCCGTCGAGGAGCCCGAGGTGGAGGAGCCCCCCGCGCCCGCGGCGTCGGCCGGTTCCGCCTACGCGGACGTGCTCATGCCGCGCTCGGTGGCCAGCCACCGCGACCGTCTCACCGGTTCCACCGACCGCCAGGCCGAGGCCGACGGCGTCCGGCCGGGCCGCCGCGCGGCGGTGCCGAGCTGGGACGAGATCGTGTTCGGCACGCGGCGCAAGAAGCAGGAGTAACCGGCTCCGCCGAGGCGGGCCGAAGAGGCCAGGGGCAGCGCCCGTGCGGGTGCGGCCCCCGGCCTCTGCCGTGTGCCCTACTGCGGCTCCGGTCCCACCGCGACGGGCCGGTCGGGGTCCGACGACCACTCCGACCACGAACCCACGTACAGCGCCGCCGGAATGCCCGCCACCGCCAGGGCGAGCACCTCGTGGGCGCCCGACACGCCCGAACCGCAGTACACGCCGACCGCGCCGTCCTCCGTGGCGCCCAGGGACGTGAACCGCGCCCGGAGTTCCTCGGCCGGCAGGAAGCGTCCGTCGGCTGCCACGTTGGCGGTCGTGGGCGCGGACACGGCGCCGGGGATGTGGCCGCCGACCCGGTCGATCGGCTCGACCTCGCCGCGGTAGCGCTCCCCCGCGCGGGCGTCGAACAGCACGCCCGACCGCGCCAGCGCGGCCGCCCGGTCCGCGTCCAGCAGTCCCGCGGCGCCCGGCGCCGGCGTGAAGTCGCCCTCCGCCGGCGTCGGGACCTCCGTCGACAGCGGCGCCTCCCAGGCCGTCAACCCGCCGTCCAGGACTCGCACGTTCCGGTGGCCTGTCCAGCTCAGCAGCCACCAGGCACGGGCCGCCGCCCACCCCTGCCCACCGTCGTAGACGACGACCTGGCGGCCCTGCGACACGCCCGCGCGGCGCATCGCCGCGCCGAACTCCGCCATGTCGGGCAGCGGGTGCCTGCCGTTCGCGCCGGGCGCGGAGGCGAGTTCCCTGTCCAGGTCCACGTAGACCGCACCGGGCAGGTGCCCGGCCTCGTACTCGGCCCGGCCGTCGAACGGCGGGGCACCGGCCGCCTTCGCGGTGCTCAACTGCCAGCGGACGTCCAGGAGGACGGGCGGGTGGGCGCCCGCCAGCTCGTCGACCAGTTCGGATGCGGAGATGATGGCGTTCATGGCCCCATCCTGACGTACCGAGTGGCCGAGGCGTCGATGTCGGGCTACTCTGCCCGCCGGACAGTACCGATCACGAGGCGTACGGGTTCGGCCACATGCTGTACTGCCCGGGCAGGCGGGCTGCCTCACGAGCGCGACCCCATCCCAAGCGCCGCACCGGATCCGGTACCGGCTTCGGGGCGCAAGCCGCGCAGGCCCGTCGGAGCGGAAGCGGACGCACGGCCCCAGGAGGGCCGAGAAGAGGGTGACGATGACCGACGCACGGGGATCGGACAGCCGGATCGGCGAGACGAACGCCCGGCGCACGCCCGGCACGCCCTGCTGGGTGAGTCTGATGGTGCACGGACCGGCCGCCGCCCACGACTTCTACCGGGCCCTGTTCGGCTGGGAGTTCCGGCCGGGCCCCCAGCAACTGGGCCCGTACGCGCGGGCACTGCTCGACGGGCGCGAGGTGGCCGGCATCGGACAGCTCCCCCCGGACCGGCACCTTCCCACCGCCTGGACGCCGTACTTCGCCTCGGACGACGTCAACGGGACCGCCGGAACGGTGGGCCGGTGCGGCGGCACGGTCGGTGTCGGCCCCCTGGACGCGGGCGAGGCGGGCCGCATGGCACTCGGTTCCGACCCCGCGGGTGCCGTCTTCGGCGTCTGGCAGGCGGCCGCGCACCTGGGCACGGCCGTCGCCGGGGTCCCCGGCACGCCGGCGTGGAACGAGCTGCTGACGTACGAGTCGACGAGCGTCGCCAAGTTCTACGCGTCGGTGTTCGGCTTCGAGCCGGTCCCGGAGACCTCCACCGGCCGCGACTACGTCACCCTGCGTCTCGACGGCCGGCCCGTCGCCGGCATCCGCGGCGTCGGGGACGCCCTGCCGCGCGACCGGGGTCCGCACTGGATGACGTACTTCGAGGTGGCCGACACGGAGGCGTCGGTGGAACTGCTCACCGGCCTGGGCGGACACGTCCTCGCACCGCCCCGGGACACCCCGCGCGGCCGGACGGTGGCGGTGGCGGATCCGGAGGGGGCGCGGTTCACGCTGCTGCGCCGCCCCCGCTGAGAGCGCGTCAGCCGGGGGAGACGGGCAGCACGTCGGGCGACAGCGCCGCCGCCCTCGCGGTGGCGCTCGTCATCCGCCGGCGGTGATGGCGGCGGCACAGCACCTCGTAGCCGATCTCGTCCGGGGACTGGGCGACGTCACCGACGACCACCTGGGCGCCCTCGACGACCATGACGCCGCCCACGGTCCGGGCGTTGTGCGTGGCACGGGCGCCGCACCAGCACAGGGCCTCGACCTGGAGCACCTCGACCCGGTCGGCGAGTTCGACCAGGCGCTGGGAGCCGGGGAAGAGCTTGGAGCGGAAGTCGGTGGTGATGCCGAAGGCGTACACGTCGACGTCGAGGTCGTCGACCACGCGGGCGAGCTGGTCGATCTGGTCCGGCGCGAGGAACTGCGCCTCGTCCGCGATGACGTAGTCCACGCGCCCGCCCTGCGAGAGGTGGTCGACGACGTGGGCGTACAGGTCCTGGCCGTCGCCGACCTCGACCGCGTCGGTGACGAGGCCGAGGCGGGAGGAGAGCTTGCCCTCGCCCGCGCGGTCGTCGCGGGTGAAGATCATGCCGGCCAGTCCGCGCGCCGAGCGGTTGTGCTCGATCTGGAGAGCCAGTGTCGACTTCCCGCAGTCCATCGTTCCGGAGAAGAACACCAGCTCGGGCATGAGGGGTTGGGCACCTTTCGGCAAGGGGGAGGCTTGCGGGGGTCAGGAGCGTACTTCGAGCAGCGGGACGAGCTGCTCGGCGGGGGTCATCGAACCGTGGTTGCCGACCATCGCCGATTCCTTGGGCTCGCGCTCGGAGGCGATGAGCAGGACGTCGTCGCGTGCGGCGGCGACCACGTCGCCGATGCGGGCGTACACCCGGTCGTCGATGCGGGGGCCGAACCAGCCGGCCGCGATCGCCTCGTCCCGCGAGGCCACCCAGAACTGCTCGCCGAGCACCTCGCGCCAGCAGGTCAGCACGTCGCTGTGGGCACCGGGCACGGCGTAGACGTGGCGGGCGCGGCCCTCGCCGCCGAGGAGGGCGACGCCCGCCTTCAGCTCCCAGTCCTCGTCGAAGTCGATGCGGTGCTCCTCGTCGAATGGCACGTCGACCATGCCGTGGTCCGCGGTGACGTACAGGGCGCTGCGCGGCGGCAGTTGCTCGGCGAGGCGCTGGGCGAGCCGGTCGACGTGACCGAGCTGGCCGCGCCAGGTGTCGGAGTCGACGCCGAAGCGGTGGCCGGCGCCGTCGACCTCGGAGTAGTACGTGTAGACGAGGGCGCGGTCGGCGCGGGCCAGTTGCTCGGCGGCGCAGTCCATCCGGTCCTCGCCCGACAGGCGTCCGTGGAACTCGCCGCCGCTCAGCGCGACCTTGGTCAGCGGGGTGTGGGCGAAGGTGGGCGAGGAGACCTGGGCGGCGTGGACGCCCGCCTCGTGGGCGAGGCCGAAGACGGTGGGGTACGGCTGCCAGGGGCCCGGCTCGGTCCAGGGCTGCCAGCGCAGCTGGTTCATCAGCGCGCCGGTGGCGGGGTCGCGCACCGTGTAGCCCGGCAGGCCGTGGGCGCCCGGCGGGAGTCCGGTGCCGACGGAGGCGAGGGAGGTCGCGGTGGTGGCGGGGTACCCGGCGGTGATCGGGCGCCCGGTGCCGCCGCGCGAGCTGCCCAGGAGGGAGCTGAGGAAGGGGGCGTCGTCCGGGTGGGCGCGCAGTTGCTCCCAGCCGAGGCCGTCGATCAGGAAGACGCAGGTGCGGTCGGCGGGGGTCAGCTCGGCGATCCCCGCGGTCATGCCGGGGACGCCCAGCCCGGCGGCCAGGGTGGGCAGGAGGTCGGCGAGGGAACCCGTGCCGTACTGGGGGACGGGCGCGGAGTCGACCGGGAGCGGTTCCGGGTGGGTGTCCCAGGCGGTGTGCTGCACCATCAGCGGGCGGAGTCCGCGGTCGCCTCGGAGAGGGCCTGGGCGAAGGCGAGCGCCTGGCGCACCGTCTCGGGCCCGTCCCCCGCCTCGCTGACGCGCAGGCTGAGGTCGTCGGCGGTCGAGCTGCCCGTGTAGCCGTGGTCGGCCTCGCAGTTGGGGTCGCCGCAGGCGGCGGGCTCCAGGTCGAGGCGGGAGACGGCGCCCCAGCCGATGGTCAGCACGATCTCACGGGGCAGCGTGCCCGGCTTGTACTGCTCCGGGTTGGCGACGACGCGGCTGACGACGATGGACGAGATCCGGCCGAGCTTGACGGACTCCGTGGAGGTCGTGGCGTACGGCGTCGGGGAGGTGTCGTCGGCGGCCTGCTCGTCGGTGTGGCTGACGATGAAGCGGTTGCCGGTGAGGACCAGCACGGTCACGTGCCGCCGCACCTCGTTCTGGTCGAACGTCGTCTCCTGGTGGACCAGGTACGACCGCACGGGCTCGCCGCCCACGGCGGCCTCCACCGCCTCGGCCACGAGGGCCGGGTAGTAGCCGCTGCGCTCGATCGCCGCTCGCAGCCCCTGGGTCGTCGTACTGGTCTTGGCCATGCGGTCCATCCTACGGGGACCCACTGACTGCGAGGGACGCTCCTGCGCCACCCGTCCCGGGCCGTATCCGGGGTGGGCACCGGCCGCGTCCCGGAGCGTCGCGGCTCAGTAGGCGGGCAGCGTCCGCGGGCCCAGGTCGTCGCGGGCGGGAGGGGGCGCGAGGCGGACGGAGGCGCCGAGGACGCTCAGGCCGTGCGGGGCGACCACGACCGGTTCCAGGGTGACCGCGACGACCTCCGGGTGGTCGTCGACCAGCCGGGAGACCCGCAGCAGCAGCTCCTCCAGCGCGGCGGCGTCGACGGGCGCCGAGCCGCGCCAGCCGAAGAGCAGGGGTGCCGTGCGGACCGAGCGGATGAGCGCGGTGGCGTCCCGGTCGGTGACCGGGATCAGCCGGTGCGCCATGTCGCCGAGCAGTTGCGTGGCGGCACCGGCGAGGCCGAAGGAGAGCACCGCGCCGGCCGCCGGGTCGATGACCGCCCGTACGACCGTGTCCACGCCGCGCGGGGCCATGCCCTGCACCACCGGACGCAGTTCCGCGGGCTGCCCGAACAGCTCGGTCAGCTCGGCGTAGGCCCGTCGCAGCTGCTCCTCGTCCGCGAGGTCGAGGCGCACCCCGCCCAGGTCGGCGCGGTGGCGCAGGTGGGGGGCGGTGGCCTTGAGGGCGACCGGGTAGCCGAGGGTCCGCGCGGCGGACGCGGCGTCTTCGGGGGTGGGGGCGGGCAGGGCTCGGTGGACGTGGATGCCGTAGGTGCCGAGCAGCTCGCAGGTCTCCCGCGTGCCGAGCGTGAGCCCCTGCCCGCGCGCGAGGTGGTCCGCGATCTGCTCGGCGGCGCCCTTCTCGTCGATGTCCTCGTACTCGGGCACCTTGCCGGGGTCGGCGGCCTCGCGCCGCCACCGGGCGTAGGCGACGGCCTCGCCGAGGGCGCGGACGGCGCGTTCGGCGGCGGGGTAGGCGGGGATCAGGTGGGTCCCCGCCGGGGCCCGGACGGCGGGCGGCTGCTGGGCCGGAGCGGCGGGTCCGGCGTCCCCGGCGCGCTCCGGGCCGGCCTGGGGCGCGGTGCTCGCCGCCGCGGACAGGGCCTCCGCGAGGCCGCCGAGCTCCACGTGGACCACGAGGACCGGCTTGGTGGGGACCGCGGCCGCCGCCGAGCGCAGCGCCTCCGCCAGCGCGGCGTCCCCGGCCGCCCCCTCCCCCACCGTCGGGATGGCGGTCACCACGACCGCGTCGCACGTGTCGTCGGCCAGGGCCCGGGACAGGGCCGCGTGGAAGTCGTCGGCCGAGGCGGCCGTGGTCAGGTCCAGCGGGGGCTGCGGGCGCAGCCCCTCGGAGAGGCAGGCGTCGTAGGTGAGCAGTCCCAGCGACTCGGAGTTGCCCAGGATGGCCACCCTCGGGCCGGTGGGCAGTGGCTGGCGGGCCAGCAGCAGTCCCGCGTCGACCAGGTCGGTGATGGTGTCGACCCGGATCACGCCGGCCTGCCGCAGCAGCGCGGAGACCGTCGCGTGCGGCAGCCGTGTCGCCCGTACGGCGTGCCCCTGGGGCGCCACGCCGCCGTGCCGGGCGCCCTGCACCACGACCAGGGGCTTGGCCGCCGCGGTGCGCCTGGCCAGGCGGGTGAACTTGCGCGGGTTGCCGATGGACTCCAGGTACATGAGGGCGACGTCGGTCTCCGGGTCGTCGTACCAGTACTGGAGGACGTCGTTGCCGGAGACGTCGGCGCGGTTGCCGGACGAGACGAAGGTGGAGACGCCGGTGTGGCCGGTGACGCCGCCGCCACGCCGGTGCAGGCGGGAGAGCAGGGCGATGCCGATGGCGCCGGACTGGGCGAACAGGCCGATCCGGCCGGGGCGCGGCATCTCGGGGGCGAGGGAGGCGTTGAGCCGCACGTCGGGGGAGGTGTTGATGATCCCGAACGCGTTGGGCCCGATGACCCGCATGCCGTACGAACGCGCCTGGCGCACGAGGGCGCGCTGGCGTTCGCGTCCCTCGGGGCCGCTGTCGGCGTAACCGGCGGTGATCACCACGAGTCCCTGCACGCCGTGCTCGCCGCACTCGGCGACGACGTCGGGGACGTGCGCGGCCGGCACGGTGACGACGGCGAGGTCCACGGAGCCGTCGATGTCGCGCACGGAGCGGCAGGCCGGTACCCCGTCCAGTTCCTTCAGGTCCTCGGGGAAGGCCCTGTTCACGGCGTACAGGCGGCCGGTGTAACCGGCGTCCCGGATGTTGCCGAGGATGCTGCGGCCGACGCCCCCCGGGGTGCGGCCGGTGCCGACGACGGCGACCGAGCCCGGCTGCAGCAGCCGCTGGACGGAACGGGCCTCCGCGCGGTGCTCGCGCGCGTACTGCACGGCGAGGGAGCGGTCGGTGGGTTCGAGACCGAACTCCAGGCGGACCACGCCGTCCTCGAAGCTCCGCTTCTGGGTGTACCCGGCGTCCATGAAGACTTTGATCATCTTGGTGTTGGCGGGCAGCACCTCGGCGGCGAAGCGGCGGATGCCGCGCTCGCGGGCCACGGCGGCGATGTGCTCCAGGAGCGCGGAGGCGACGCCGCGTCCCTGGTGGGCGTCCTGGACGAGGAAGGCGACCTCGGCCTCGTCGGCCGGGGCGGCGGCGGGTGTTCCGCCGGGGCCGATCCGGTCGTAGCGTACGGTGGCGATGAACTCGCCGCCGATGGTGGCCGCGAGTCCCACCCGGTCCACAAAGTCGTGGTGCGTGAAGCGGTGGACGTCCTTGGCGGACAGGCGAGGGTACGGCGCGAAGAAGCGGTAGTACTTCGACTCGTCGGAGACCTGCTCGTAGAAGCTGACCAGGCGCTCGGCGTCATCAACGGTGATGGGGCGGATGCGCGCGGTGCCGCCGTCGCGCAGCACCACGTCGGCTTCCCAGTGGGCGGGGTACTCGTGCCGGTCCGACGAGGTCTGCATGGGCCCCAGACTACGGCTCGCGTACGACAACGGCGCGGGGCAGTCTGTGGGCAACGGGGAACCGGACCGAGGCCGCGGTCCGGGCTCAGGACGGGACGGCGCACGCGGTCGTCCCGGCCTCGCTTCACGATGTGGGAAACTGGTCTAGACAAGACTGGTCTAGACAACCTCAACCGCTCTGAACACCTGAAGGGCAGCATCACATGGCTGAGCGCCGCGTCAACGTCGGCTGGGCCGAGGGTCTCCACGCCCGCCCCGCCTCCATCTTCGTCCGAGCCGCCACGGCCACAGGCGTCCCGGTGACGATCGCCAAGGCCGACGGGTCCCCCGTCAACGCGGCCTCCATGCTGGCCGTCCTCGGCCTCGGCGCCCAGGGCGGCGAGGAGATCGTCCTCGCCTCCGACGCCGAGGGTGCCGAGGCCGCCCTGGACCGGCTGGCGAAGCTGGTCGCCGAGGGGCTCGAGGAGCTTCCCGAGACCGTCTGAGCGTGACGGACAGCAGTACCGAAAGGCCCGCCGGGACCACCGGGCGGGCCTTTCTCCTCTTTCCCCTCTTTCCCCTTTCGGCCCGCACGCCCACCCATTCCGTTCGCGGACCGTTCATTGCCCGCACGGGCGGCGGAAATCGCCGACCGTGAATTCCCCGCCCTTTTCTACGGCTCTCGCGTTACCGTTGCGGACCCGCCGTGTTGACGGGACGTTGCGCATTCCTCACACGCTCCGTCCGCCCGCCGCCGGGGCCGAACCGCAGCCGGTACGCCGCCGCCGACCGCTCGACGTGCAGGGCCATGAGCGCCCGTGCGCGGTCGCCGTCGCCCCGGGCCACCGCGTCGGTGATCGCGCCGTACTCCGCCCAGTACTCCACCGGTCCGGCCGGGGCCTCGACGACGTACATCCAGGCGATCTTGCGGCGGAGCTGGGTCAGCAGGGCGGTCAGGGAGGGGCTGCCGGCCGCCCGGGCGAGGGTCTCGTGGAACCAGCCTCCCAGCGGGCGCAGGTCCTCGCCGGTACCCTGCCTGGCCCGCTCCTGTCCCAGCCGTACCAGGCCGCGCAGCACCTTGAGGTGGGCCTCGGTGCGCCGCCGGGCGGCCCGTGAGGCGCCGAGCGGCTCCAGGAGCGTGCGGGTCTCCAGCAGGTCGGCGGCCTCCTGCTCGGTGGGCTCCGCGACGCACGCGCCCGCGTGCCGCCGGGTCACCACGAAGCCCTCGGCCTCCAGTGTGCGCAGGGCCTCGCGAACGGGGACTCGGGAGACGCCGTAGCGGCGGGCGAGGATCTCCTCGGTGAGCCGGCTCCCGCGGCCGTGGACACCGGCGACGATGTCGTCCCGGATCGCGGTGCACACCGAATGCGCCGGAATGCGCATGACCGACCTCCCCTTGACCCCCGTGAAAACGTCGACGATCGACGCGTGTTGAGCGACCTCGGGCCATCCAGGCGCTATTAAATGCGAAAAGCCCCGGCTCGGGAAGCCGGGGCTTTTTCGACACCGCTGTCGGACGTCTCGTGTCAGACGTGCACGCCGTGGGAGCGGAGATAGGCGACGGGGTCCATGTCCGAGCCGTACTCGGGGCCGGTACGGGCCTCGAAGTGCAGGTGCGGTCCGGTGACGTTGCCGGTGGCGCCGGAGAGGCCGATCTGCTGGCCGGGCTCGACCGACTGGCCGACCGAGACGCCGATGGAGGACAGGTGCCCGTACTGCGTGTACGTACCGTCGTGCATCTTGATCACGACCTGGTTGCCGTACGCCCCGCCCCAGCCGGCCTCCACCACGGTGCCGACGCCGACCGCGTGCACGGACGTGCCGCCGGCGGCGTGGAAGTCGATGCCGGTGTGGCTGCCCGAGGACCACAGGGAGCTGCCGGCCCGGTACGCGGTGGAGACGTAGGAGGCGGTGATCGGCGCGACGAAGGTGTTGAGGCGCTTGCGTTCCGCCTCCCGCGCGGCGCGCTCCTTGGCCTCGCGCGCCTCCTTGGCCGCCTCGGCCGCCCGCTCGCGGGCCGCTTCCCGGGCCGCCTCACGGGCGGCGGCGTCCGCGGCCGCCTGCTTCTGGGCGACGGCCTGGGCGTCGACCTCGTCGGCTATGGAGTCGCCGATGGTGACGACCGGGGTGAGTCCGCTCTGCTCCACCTCGGGTTCGGCGGCGAGCGCCGGAGCGGCGAGGGTGCCGACGACGCCGGTGGTGGCGAGGGCCGCGACTCCCGCCGCGCGGGCGGTGGTGCGGTGCACCCGGCCGGTACGGCGGTGCTTCCCGGTGGCGCGCGTGAACGCCATGTAGAGGCTTGTCCTTTCCTTCCCTCTCGCCTACCGGGTTAGCTGACGGGTTCGGAGGTGGAAGGTCTCCTACGGACCCCCTCGCTGCGCGCGGGCGTCCGATTCACCCCAGGGACTGCGGTGGGTCCCCGGCTCCCCTGGCTCGCGCCGTACGGGGACTCGGCGATGACTGTCCGGTGCCGCGGGTGCGGCGCACTGCCTGACGAACAGCCCGGACGACGCTAAACGCGGCCGCGTTCCATCCTCAAACGCAACAGGCTTTTTGTAGCGCACGCCACAGGGCAGACAGGCAACCACTCCCCCAATCCGGACAAACGGCGGCCCTGGTGACACTCCGGTCACCAGGGCCGCCGCGCGAGCGGGCCGCTACTCGGCCGCCACCACGGTGACTTCACCGATGCCGAGGGCCTCGACGGGCTCCTTGATCTGCGCCGCGTCGCCGACGAGGACCGTCACGAGGCGGTCCACCGGGAAGGCGTTCACGACCGCCGCCGTGGCCTCCACGGTGCCCGTGGCGGCCAGTTGGCGGTAGAGCGTGGCCTGGAAGTCGTCGGGCAGGTGCTGCTCGACCTGGTCGGCGAGCGTGTCCGCCACGGCTGCCGCCGTCTCGTACTTGAGCGGAGCCACGCCCACCAGGTTCTGCACGGCCACGTCGCGCTCGGCGTCGGTGAGCCCCTCCGCGGCGAGCTTGCGCAGCACGGTCCACAGGTCCTCCAGGGCGGGACCGGTGTTGGGGGTGTCTACGGAGCCGCTGATGGCGAGCATCGCGGCGCCCGTGCCGTCCGGCGCGGACCGCAGGACCTGGCCGAACGCCCGGACGCCGTAGGTGTAGCCCTTCTCCTCGCGCAGGACGCGGTCCAGGCGCGAGGTGAGGGTGCCGCCGAGGCAGTAGGTGCCGAGCACCTGCGCGGGCCAGACGCGGTCGTGCCGGTCGGCGCCGGTGCGGCCGATCAGCAACTGCGTCTGGACGGCGCCGGGACGGTCGACGATGACGACCCGGCCCCGGTCGTCGGCGGTCACCGGGGGCACGGGGCGGGGCTCGGCGGCCGCACCGGTCCAGGCACCCAGGGTCTCGCCGAGCAGCGCGTCCAGGTCGACGCCGGTGAGGTCGCCGACGACCACGGCGGTGGCCGTGGCGGGGCGGACGTGCCGCTCGTAGAAGGCGCGTACGGCGGCCGAGTCGACGGCCGCGACTGTCTCCTCGGTGCCCTGGCGCGGGCGGGACATGCGCGAGTCGGCCGGGAACAGCTCCTTGGAGAGTTCCTTCGCGGCACGGCGGGAGGGGTTGGCCAGCTCGTGCGGGATCTCGTCGAGCCGGTTGCGCACCAGCCGTTCGACCTCGCCGTCGGCGAAGGCGGGCGCCCTGAGGGCGTCGGCGAGCAGGCCGAGGGCCTTGGCGAGGCGCGAGACGGGCACCTCCAGGCTCAGCCGGACACCGGGGTGGTCGGCGTGTGCGTCCAGGGTGGCGCCGCAGCGCTCCAGCTCGGCGGCGAACTCCTCGGCGGAGTGCTTGTCGGTGCCCTCGGAGAAGGCGCGCGCCATGATGGTGGCGACGCCGTCGAGACCGGCCGGCTCGGCGTCCAGGGGAGCGTCCAGGAGCACCTCGACGGCGACGACCTGCTGGCCGGGGCGGTGGCAGCGCAGCACAGTGAGGCCGTTGCCCAGGCTGCCCCGCTCGGGGGCGGGGAACGCCCAGGGCTTGGGCTCGCCGGCCTGCGGCTGTGCGTGGAAGTCCATGGTGGCGAGCTCGGTCACTTGGCCGCCTCCTCGTTCTCGTCGGTGGCGTCGGTCACCGAGACGGTGACGGTGGTCTCGTCGGCGTCGGTCTCGTCGGCCGGTGCGGTCGGTTCGTAGACGAGCACCGCGCGGTTGTCGGGGCGCAGGCGGGCCTTGGCGACCTCCTGGACCTCCTCCGCGGTCACCTCCAGCACCCGCTGCACGGCCGTCAGGGCGAGCTGGGGGTCGCCGAACAGGACGGCGTACCGGCACAGTTCGTCGGCGCGGCCGGCGACGGTGCCCAGGCGGTCCAGCCACTCGCGCTCCAGCTGGGCCTGGGCGCGCTCCATCTCCTCGGCCGTGGGCCCCTCTTCGGCGAAGCGGGCCAGTTCCTCGTCGACGGCGCTCTCGATGACCGGCACCTCGACGTCGCCGGAGGTCTTCACGTCCAGCCACCCCAGGGAGGGCGCCCCGGCGAGCCGCAGCAGGCCGAACCCGGCGGCGACGGCCGTGCGGTCGCGGCGTACGAGCCGGTTGTAGAGGCGGGACGACTCACCGCCGCCCAGGACGGTGAGGGCCAGGTCGGCCGCGTCGCACGCGCGCGTGCCGTCCTCCGGCAGGCGGTAGGCCGCCATCAGGGCGCGGGCGGGGACCTCCTCCTCGACGACCTCGCGGACCTGCTCCCCCATGACGTCGGGCAGCGAGCCGTCCCGGGGAGGCTGCTTGCCGTCGTGCGAGGGGATGGAGCCGAAGTACTTCTCGATCCAGGCGAGGGTCTGCTCGGGGTCGATGTCGCCGACGACCGACAGCACCGCGTTGTTCGGCGCGTAGTAGGTGCGGAAGAACGCGCGCGCGTCGTCCAGGGTGGCCGCGTCCAGGTCGGCCATCGAGCCGATCGGCGTGTGGTGGTAGGGGTGGCCCTCCGGATAGGCGAGGGCGGTCAGCTTCTCGAAGGCCGTGCCGTAGGGGACGTTGTCGTAGCGCTGGCGGCGTTCGTTCTTGACGACGTCGCGCTGGTTCTCCATGGACTCCTCGTCCAGGGCGGCCAGCAGGGAGCCCATGCGGTCGGCCTCCAGCCAGAGGGCGAGCTCCAACTGGTGGGCGGGCATGGTCTCGAAGTAGTTGGTCCGCTCGAAGCTGGTGGTGCCGTTGAGCGAGCCGCCGGCGCCCTGCACCAGCTCGAAGTGGCCGTTGCCCTTGACCTGGGCGGAGCCCTGGAACATGAGGTGCTCGAAAAGGTGAGCCAGGCCGGTGCGCCCCTTGACCTCGTGGCGCGAGCCGACGTCGTACCAGAGGCACACCGCCGCGACCGGGGTCAGGTGGTCCTCGGAGAGCACCACGCGCAGGCCGTTGGCCAGGCGGTGCTCGGTCGCTGTCAGGCCGCCGGAGCCTGCCTGGGCTGTGGCCGTGTGACCCATGGGCATGTACGTCCCTTCGATCGCGGAATTCTTGGTGGATCCACCGGGTGGGGCACTCGGTGAACCACGTGGTGAATCATTGGGCGGAACTGCGGAATTCCACCGATCCTGCCACTGTATGCAAGCGTGCGGGCCACCGGTGGAGTTCCCGGGCCGCGTACGCCGAGAGCGAGCAGGCGGCCGGCGGCCCGCCGGGGACGGCGGCCGGGCACGAGGGCGTACCCTGCGGGCAGCGCCGGGCCGGGCAGCCCGTGACGGGTCCTGGTCGGTCGCTGTCAGTGCCGCAGTCCACAATGGACGGCGTCAGATCACCGTTCACGCTTCAGCAAGGAGCCGGCAGCGATGGCCCGCCGTAGTACGAAGACCCCGCCGCCCGACGACTCGTACGAGGAGAAGATCCTCGACATCGACGTCGTCGACGAGATGCAGGGCTCCTTCCTCGAGTACGCGTACTCGGTCATCTACTCCCGTGCGCTGCCGGACGCCCGCGACGGCCTCAAGCCGGTGCACCGCCGCATCGTCTACCAGATGAACGAGATGGGCCTGCGGCCCGAGCGCGGCTACGTGAAGTGCGCCCGCGTCGTCGGCGAGGTGATGGGCAAGCTGCACCCGCACGGCGACGCGTCGATCTACGACGCGCTGGTGCGCATGGCCCAGCCGTTCTCGATGCGCGTGCCCCTGGTGGACGGCCACGGCAACTTCGGCTCGCTGGGCAACGACGACCCGCCGGCCGCCATGCGGTACACCGAGAGCCGGATGGCCGAGGCCGCCGGCCTGATGACGGAGTCCATCGACGAGGACACCGTCGACTTCGCCCCCAATTACGACGGCCAGGAGCAGGAGCCGGTGGCGCTGCCCGCCGCCTTCCCGAACCTGCTGGTCAACGGCGCCTCCGGCATCGCGGTCGGCATGGCCACCAACATGCCGCCGCACAACCTGCGCGAGGTGATCGCGGCGGCCCGGCACCTGATCCGGTATCCGAACGCCGACCTGGACGCGCTGATGAAGCACGTGCCGGGCCCCGACCTGCCCACCGGCGGCCGGATCGTCGGCCTGCCCGGCATCCGGGACGCGTACGCGACGGGACGGGGCACGTTCAAGATCCGCGCGACGGTGTCCGTGGAGACGGTGACGGCCCGCCGCAAGGGTCTCGTCGTCACCGAGCTGCCCTTCGGGGTCGGTCCCGAGAAGGTCATCTCGAAGATCAAGGACCTGGTCGGCTCGAAGAAGCTCCAGGGCATCGCGGACGTCAAGGACCTCACCGACCGCGAGCACGGTCTGCGCCTGGTCATCGAGATCAAGAACGGCTTCGTGCCCGAGGCGGTCCTGGAGCAGCTCTACAAGCTGACGGCCATGGAGGAGTCCTTCGGCATCAACAACGTCGCCCTGGTGGACGGCCAGCCGCTCACCCTGGGTCTCAAGGAGCTGCTGGAGGTCTACCTCGACCACCGCTTCACCGTCGTCAGACGCCGCAGCGAGTTCCGCCGGGGCAAGAAGCGCGACCGGCTGCACCTGGTGGAGGGCCTGCTCACCGCCCTGGTCGACATCGACGAGGTCATCCGCCTCATCCGCTCCAGCGACAACTCCGCGCAGGCCAAGCAGCGCCTGATGGAGCGCTTCTCGCTGAGCGACGTCCAGACGCAGTACATCCTGGACACGCCGCTGCGCCGGCTCACCAAGTACGACCGCATCGAGCTGGAGTCCGAGAAGGAGCGGCTGAACGCGGAGATCGAGGAGCTGACCCGGATCCTCGACTCGGACGCGGAGCTGCGCAAGCTGGTCTCGGCCGAACTGGCGGCGGTGGCGAAGAAGTTCGGCACCGACCGCCGTACGATGCTGCTGGAGTCGGGCGGCGCCCCCGTCGCCGCCGTGCCGCTCCAGGTGGCGGACGACCCGTGCCGGGTGCTGCTGTCGTCGACGGGCCTGCTGGCCCGCACCGCGAACGACGAGCCGCTCGTGACGGAGGCGGGTGCCAAGCGGGTCAAGCACGACCTGATCGTCTCGGCGGTGCCGTCCACGGCACGCGGCGAGGTGGGCGTGGTGACGTCCGCCGGCCGGCTGCTGCGGGTGAACGTCGTGGACCTGCCCCAGCTCCCGGAGTCCATGCCGACGCCGAACCTCGCGGGCGGTGCGCCGCTGGCCGAGTTCGTGTCCCTGGAGGACGACGAGGACGTCGTCTGCCTGACCACGCTGGACGAGTCCTCTCCGGGGCTGGCGCTCGGCACGGAACAGGGCGTCGTCAAGCGAGTGGTGCCCGACTACCCGTCCAACAAGGACGAGTTGGAGGTCATCAGCCTCAAGGACGGCGACCGCATCGTCGGCGGGGCCGAGCTGCGCACCGGGGACGAGGACCTCGTCTTCATCACGGACGACGCGCAGCTCCTGCGCTACCAGGCCTCGCAGGTCCGCCCGCAGGGCCGTCCCGCGGGCGGTGTGGCGGGCATCAAGCTCGCCGACGGCGCGAAAGTCATCTCGTTCACTGCGGTGGATCCGGCGGCGGACGCGGTGGTCTTCACGGTGGCCGGATCACGCGGCACGCTGGACGACTCCGTGCAGACCACGGCCAAGCTGACGCCGTTCGACCAGTATCCGCGCAAGGGCCGCGCCACGGGCGGTGTGCGCTGCCAGCGGTTCCTGAAGGGCGAGGACTGCCTGGCCTTCGCCTGGGCGGGTGCCACCCCGGCGCTCGCCGCGCAGAAGAACGGCACACCCGCCCAGCTCCCGGACATCGACCCGCGCCGCGACGGCTCGGGGGTGTCGCTGCCGAAGACGGTGTCGGTGGTGGCGGGTCCGGCCTAGAGCGGCCCAGAGCGGCCTAGGGGGGTGTCCGGCGGCTCCTCGCCGTCGGGCTCCTCGCCGTCGGGCACGTAGCGCAGGACGCCCCACATGCCGTGCTCGTCGGCGGGTGGGGCGTCGGCGTCCCGGCGGCACGCGTCGAGTTCCGCGCCGAGGGCCGCCGTGTCGATGCCCGTGCCGATGAGCACGAGCTGGGTACGGCGGACGGGAGCGCCGCCGCAGGGACCGGCGGACTCGGCGGCGGTCCAGGGCTCCGGGTAGAAGCGCAGGAAGCGCCCGACGGCGTGGACGGCGTACCGGTTCCGCGTGTCGTAGGGGCCGAAGTCGACGTACCCCTTGATCCGGTAGAGGCCCTCGGGCCGGCTGTCCAGGAAGCGCATGAGCCGGCGCGGGTCGAGCGGGAGGCCGGAGACGAAGGACAGGGTGTCGTAGGCGGCGTGCAGGTGTCCGGCGTGCGCCCCGCCCTCGGAGTGGTCGTACAGGTCGTCGAAGGACAGCTGCCCCACGCGTTCCTCGCTGGGCCGGCAGTCGTAGAGGAACTCGGGGTCGACACGGCCGTAGGTGGCCGGGACGACGGCGGCACCGTCGGCGAGCGAGTGCACGAGGGCGAGCACCCGCTCGGCGTCGGGGGCCCGGTCGGTCTTGTTGACCACGACCAGGTCGGCGAGGGCCAGGTGCCGGTCGATCTCGGGGTGCCTGGCACGGGTGTCGTCGAACTCGGCGGCGTCGACGACCTCGACGAGCCCGCCGTAGACGATCCGCGGCTGCTCGGTGGCGAGCAGCATGCGCACCAGTTCCTGCGGTTCGGCGAGGCCGCTGGCCTCGATGACGATGACGTCGATACCGGCCTCGGGGCGGGCCAGTCGTTCCAGGTACCCGTCGAGTTCGCTCGCGTCGACGGCACAGCACAGGCATCCGTTGCCCAGCGACACGGTGGAGTCGCCGAGGGCGCCGGCGACGGCCATCGCGTCGATCTCGATGGACCCGAAGTCGTTGACGACGGCGCCGATACGGCTGCCTCCGCTGCGGTGGAGGAGGTGGTTGAGGAGGGTGGTTTTCCCGGAGCCGAGGAATCCGGCGAGTACGACGACCGGGATCTGCTGCGGAGTCGGGCGCTGCCCCACCGTGCGACCTCTCTCTCACCCACGCGTACGCCGGCCCGCGGCAGTGCGTACGTCCACGTACGGAATTGCCTGCTCAGGATACGAGCCGGCGCAGTGCCCGCGGAGTGAACGCCGGTCGGCGGTGCTGCGGGAGCCCACCGCCCGGATCATTGCGAACGGAGCGACGGCGACTTCGCCGTCATCGGCACGGAGGCCATGGCGGCCCACCCCGTCAGGCCACCGCCGGCACCCCGACCGGAGCGCCGGGCCCCACGTACCGCGCCGCCGGACGGATGATCTTCGAGTCGCGTGCCTGTTCCAGGATGTTGGCACTCCAGCCCACCACCCGCGCCGCCGCGAACGTGGGCGTGAACATCTCGCGGGGCAGACCGCACAGTTCCATGACCACGCCCGCGTAGAACTCGACGTTGGTGTGCAGTTCGCGTCCCGGCTTCAGCTCCGCGAGGATCGCCTCGACCTGCCGTTCCACCTCGACGGCGAACTCCACGCGCGGGCCGCCGAACCGCTGGGCCACCTCCCGCAGCATCCGTGAGCGCGGGTCCTCCGTGCGGTAGACCGCGTGGCCGAAACCCATGATGCGGTCGCCGGCGAGCACCCGCTCGCGGATCCACCCGTCGATGCGGTCGGGCGTGCCGATCGCGTCCAGGGTGTCCAGCGCCCGGCTGGGCGCGCCGCCGTGCAGCGGGCCGGACAGCGCCGACACCGCCCCGGCGAGACAGGCCGCGACGTCCGCCCCCGTCGACGCGATGACCCGCGCGGTGAACGTCGACGCGTTGAACCCGTGATCAATGGTGGAGATCAGGTACTGCTCGACCGCGCGCGTACGCGCCTCGTCCGGCTCCTCGCCGGTCACCATGTAGAGGTAGTTGGCGGCATACGACAGGTCCTCACGGGGCTCCACCGGCTCGAGCCCCCGCCCCAGCCGGTACAGCGCCGTGAGCAGTGTCGGCACCGCCGCGGCGGCCACCACGGTGTCCTGACGGCGCCGGTCGTCCGCCAGGTCGTACACCGGCCGGAAGCCCAGGGCGGCGCCCAGCAGGGACAGACCCGTGCGCATCCCGGCGAGCGGGCCGGAGTGGCCACCGGCCGCGGCGATGGCCGGCAGCGCCGCACGCACCGGGTCGGGAAGGCTCCGCAGCGCCGCGGTCTCGGCGGCGAAGGCGGCGCCTTGGCGCGCGTCGGGAAGTTCGCCGTGGACCAGGAGATGCCAGACGTCCTCGAAGCCGCGGCTCTGTGCGAGCTCGACGGCGGAGTACTGCCGGTAGTGGTAGAAGCCTTCGAGCCCTCGCACGTCGCCGACCTCCGTGTCGGCCACGACGACACCGGCGAGCCCGCGCGGCACCTCGACGGGCGTTGCGGCGGCTGCGGTTCTGTTGACGGACATGATTACCTCCTCGAACTTGACTCAACTGTCCATAGTTGACTATGAATCTGTCAATATTGATTGAATCAATACAACAAGCCTTGCGCTCAACACAAACCGCTCCTCGACGGATACGGTGACCCCATGCGTGATCAAGCCCCCGACCACCCCGCCGACAGCGGGCGCCGCCTGACCACCCGGGAGGCGGCCGAACTGCTCGGGGTGAAGCCCGAGACCGTGTACGCGTACGTGAGCCGCGGCCAGCTCAGCAGCCGACGCACGCCCGGCGCGCGGGGCAGCACCTTCGACGCCGAGGAGGTCCGGGCCCTCGCCCGCCGCAACCGGCGCGACGGCGGCACACCCGCCGCCTCGGCCACCGGTCAGGAGCTGACCGTGCGCACCCGCCTCACGCTCATCGAGAGCGACCGGTACTACTACCGGGGCGTCGACGCGGTCGAGCTCGCCGCACGCCACACCTACGAGGAGGTGGCCGAGTGGCTCTGGACCGGGCAGGTGCGTCCCGGCGCCGCCTTCTCGGCCCCGGAGTCCTCCGTGGCCGCCGCCCGCCGGGCCGTCGACGCCCTGCCCGAACACGCGGGGCCCACCGACCGGCTCCGCGTGGCGGCGATCGCCGCGGCGGTCGCGGACCCGCTCCGCTTCGACCTGTCGGAGGGCGCGGTGCTGGGCACGGCGCGCACCCTCATCCCCACCCTCGTCGCCGCGCTGCCCCCCGTGCTGCGCGACGGAGACGACCGGGACCCGATCGCCCACCGCCTGTGGACGCGGCTCAGCGGGCGGCCCGCCGACGAGCCGGCGCTGCGCGCCCTCGACACGGCGCTCTGCCTCCTCGCCGACCACGATCTGGCCGCCTCCACGCTCGCCGTGCGCGTCGCCGCGTCCGCGCGGGCCCACGCCTACGCCGCCGTGTCCGCCGGACTCGGCGTGATCGAGGGACCGCTGCACGGCGCAGCCGGAGGACTCGCCCACCGGATGCTGCTGGAGGTGCTCGAACGGGGCAGTGCGACCCCGGTGGTCTCGGAGGAACTGCGGGCCGGCCGGCGCGTCCCGGGACTCGGCCACCGGCTCTATGCCGGTGAGGACCCGCGCGCGCGTGCCCTGTTCGCGCTCCTGGAGGACATCCCCCGGGCGGCGCCCGCGCTGGCCGCGGCCCGTGACGTCCAGGCCACCGCCGCCCGCCACGCCCCGCTGCACGCCAACGTCGACCTGGCGCTCGCCGTCCTCACCGCGTCGTCGGGCATGGCACCCACCGCGGCCGAGACGGTCTTCGCCGTGGCCCGTACGGCGGGCTGGATCGCGCATGCCCTGGAGGAGTACGGGGAGCGCCCCCTGCGGATGCGGCCGAGCGGGCTTTACTCCGGACCGAAGCCGGGCCCCCTGCCGGAGTAGGCCCAGGCGCGGCTGGAAGTCGTCGTGGCGCAAGTCAGGTTAGGCTCACCTCCGTGAGTACGTGCTCAGTCGTCTCCTGGGACCTCGACGAGCCCCTCGCGGGCACCGCACCCGCCGCGAGGACCTGGTTGCTGCTCGAACAGCCCGGGCCCTGGGGCGCCAAGGCGCTCACCTCGAGCCACCTGGACCCCGCCCTGGGGCGTGCCCTCGACGCGGCGGCGAAGGGGACGGGCGTACGCATCGCCCTCATCCGCCGTCCCGGGCGCCACGCGGACCGGGGCACGCCCGACGCGCGCAGGGTGTACGCGGCCCACACCGTGCCGGGGAACGTGTGGCTGCACGGCACCACGCTCGACGACCCGCGCCGACTGCTCGACCTCGACTTCGCGGCCCTCGGCCGGGGCGACCACCACGCCTTCGACTCGGTGCTGGACGGCGGCCCCCACCAGGGCGACCCCCTCGCTCTCGTCTGCACCAACGGCAAGCGCGACCGGTGCTGCGCCCTCCTCGGCAGGCCGCTGGCGGCCGAGGTCGCCGCCTCCGGAGCCGAAGGCGTCTGGGAGGTCACCCACCTGGGAGGCCACCGCTTCTCGCCGACCGTGCTGGTACTGCCGCACGGCTACGTCTACGGCCGGGTCCAGGCCCACACCGTCAAGGAGATCCTGCATCGCGCGCAGGAGGGCCGGATCGTCGTGGAGGGCTGCCGCGGGAACTCCGCCTGGGAGCGCCCCGGCCAGGCGGCCGAGCTGGCCCTGCGGTCGGCCGTCGCCGAGGACGCGGCCCAGGCGCTGACGGTCGTACGGACGGACGGCGCGGCACCGCGCTGGGAGGTGACCCTGGCCCACCGCGACGGCCGGCACTGGCGGATCACCGTCGTACAGGGCGCGTCGGCGCCGGCCCGGCCGGAGAGCTGCGGAGCGTCGGTGCTCGGTTCGCCGGCGCGGATGGAGGTCACCGCGGTGCGCGAGCTGCCGGTGCCGGCGGCCGCACTGGCGAGCTGACGCGCGGACCGGCCGGGAACGGACCACCCGCCGACGCACCGTGTGGCACGCCGTCCCTCAAGCGCCGCGAAGGACCGGCGGTCCCGGCCGGAGGTCCGGCGAACCGCCCGCCGGGAGATACGCGCCACACCCCACTACGGCCGGCCGCCGCCCCACGTACCGTCATGGCCATGAGCTCCACTCCCCCCGTACGCCGACTGCGCCTGGGCCTGCCGCGGCGGGTGTTCTCGCAGGTGCTGCTGATGCAGTTGGCGATCGCCGCGGGCGTCGCCGTGCTCGCGACCGGGCTGTTCCTGGCGCCGCTCGGCGACCAACTCGACGATCAGGCGATGCGCCGGGCGCTGGCGATCGCGCAGACCACCGCCCAGCAGCCGCAGGTCGTGCGGGACCTGCGCACCACGCGGCCGACGGCGGACGGGCCGGTGCAGCAGGAGGCGGAGCGGGTCCGCAGGGCCACCAGGGCGGAGTACGTCGTCGTGATGGACCGCGCCGGCGTGCGCTGGTCGCACCCCGACCCCGAGCGGATCGGCGAGGTCGTCTCGACCGACCCCGGGGAGACCCTGGCGGGACGCGAGGTCATGGAGATCGACAACGGCACCCTGGGCCGCTCCGCACGCGGAAAGGTGCCCCTGCGCGACAGCGAGGGCCGGATCGTGGGGGCGGTCTCGGTGGGCATCGCGTACGACAGCGTCCGGGCGCGGCTGATCCACGCCATCCCCGGCCTCTTCGCCTACGCAGGCGGCGCGCTGGCCGTGGGTGCCCTGGCGTCCTGGATCATCTCGCGCCGGGTGCAGCGGCAGACCCGGGACCTGGCCTTCTCGGACATCGCGGGACTGCTGGCGGAGCGCGAGGCCATGCTGCACGGCATCCGGGAGGGCGTCGTCGCCCTCGACCGCGGGGGGAGGGTGCGGCTGCTCAACGACGAGGCGCAGCGCCTGCTGGGCATCGGCGGCGAGGCCGTCGGCCGGTTCCCCGACGAGGCGCTCGGCGCGGGCCGCACCGCCGACGTCCTGGCCGGCCGGGTGACCGGCACCGACCTGCTGACCGTGCGCGGCCAGCGGGTCCTGGTCGCCAACCGGATGCCCACCGACGACGGCGGGGCCGTGGCCACGCTGCGCGACCGCACCGAGCTGGAGCAGCTCGGCCGTGAGCTGGATTCCACGTGGGGCCTGATCGACGCGCTGCGCGCACAGGACCACGAGCACGCCAACCGCATGCACACCTTGCTGGGGCTGCTGGAACTGGAGATGTACGACGACGCCGTGGAGTTCGTCGGCGAGGTCGTCGGCGACCACCGGGTCACCGCGGAGCAGATCACCGAGCGGATCCGGGACCCCCTGCTCGCCGCCCTGCTGGTCGGCAAGGCGACGGTCGCGGCCGAACGCGGCGTCACCCTGTGGGTCTCGGACCGGACGCGGCTGCCGGACCGGCTGGTCGATCCCGGGGGGCTCGTCACGATCGTCGGCAACCTGGTCGACAACGCCCTCGACGCCACCGCCGGCACACCGCACGCGCGCGTGGAGGTCGAACTGCGCGCCGAGGGCCGCGCCGTCACGCTCACGGTGCGCGACACGGGGCCCGGCGTACCGGCGGACCACCGTGAGCTGGTGTTCACGGCGGGCTGGTCCACCAAGGAGGCGCCGGCCCACCGCGAGCGCGGCATCGGCCTCCCGCTGGTGCGCCGCCTGGCCGAGCGGCAGGGGGGCAGCGCGACCGTCGGCAAGGCGTACGGCGGGGGCGCGGAGTTCGTCGTAGCTCTGCCGGAGGCCCTGGCCGAACCGGCCCCGGAGAGGGAACCGGGACCCGGACCGCGCCCCGGCCGGGCCCCGGAGCCCGCCCCCACCGCCCCCGTGACCCCCACCCCTGTGACCACCGCTGCCGAGGAGGAGTCCCGATGATCGAGGTTCTGGTCGTGGACGACGACACGCGGGTCGCGCGCGTCAACGCCGCGTACGTCGAGAAGGTGCCGGGCTTCCGTGTCGCCGGTGAGGCGCACAGCGCGGGGGAGGCACTGGCCGCGGTGGAGCGGCTGGAACGCCTGGACCTGATCCTGCTGGACCACTACCTGCCCGACCGGACCGGCTTGGAGGTCGTCCGGGAGATGCGGCGGCGGGGGCTCCAGACCGACGTGATCATGGTGACGGCCGCCCGGGACGTGTCGACCGTCCAGGCGGCGATGCGCCAGGGCGCTCTCCAGTACCTGGTGAAACCGTTCGCCTTCGCCGGACTGCGCGCCAAGCTGGCGGCGTACGCGGAGCTGCGCCGCACGCTCGACGGGGGCGGCGAGGCGGAACAGGCGGAGGTAGACCGGATCTTCGGCGCCCTGTCGGCACCGTCCGAGCCGGGGTTGCCCAAGGGGCACTCCCCCACCACCGCCGAACTGGTGCGCCAGTGCCTGCTGAAGGCCGACGGACCGCTCTCCGCGCAGGAGATCGCCGACCGGACCGGGGTGAGCCGCCAGACCGCGCAGCGCTACCTGAAGCTCCTGGAACGCAGCGGACGCGCCGTGCTGACCCTCAAGTACGGCGATGCGGGCCGCCCCGAGCACCGCTACGCGTGGGCGACCCGCGCCTGAGACGGCCACGGGACCCCGGGCCGCGGTCACCGGCCCCTACACGGCCCCCGCCCCGGTCAGCGACCGCACCTCGGTCTCGGCGTGCTTGGCCTCGTCCGGGGCCTCCGGGGAAGTGACCGTGCCGAGCCAGCCCGCGAGGAAGCCCAGCGGGATCGAGACGAGGCCCGGATTCTGCAGCGGGAAGCACTGGAAGTCGACGCCGGGGAAGAGCGCCTGCGGGCTGCCCGAGACCACGGGGGACAGCAGCACCAGCACCACGGCCGGCACCAGGCCGCCGTAGACCGCCCACACCGCGCCCCGGGTGGTGAAGCCGCGCCAGAACAGGGAGTAGAGCAGCACCGGCAGGTTGGCCGAGGCGGCCACGGCGAAGGCGAGGCCCACCAGGAAGGCGACGTTGAGGTCGCGGGCCAGCAGGCCCAGCCCGATCGCGACAGCGCCGATGCCGACGGCGGCGACGCGCGCCACGGCGACCTCGCCGCGCGGCTCGGTGCGGCGCCGCCGCAGGGAGGCGTACAGGTCGTGGGCGACGGACGCCGAGGAGGCCAGGGTGATGCCGGCGACCACCGCGAGGATGGTGGCGAACGCGACGGCGGCGACGACGGCGAACAGGACCGTCCCGCCGGTGGACTGGGCACCGCCGCCCAGGTCCAGGGCGAGCAGCGGCACCGCCGTGTTCCCGGCGGCGTTCGACGCGCGGACGGTGTCCGGGCCGACCAGGGCGGCGGCGCCGAATCCGAGCACGATCGTCATCAGGTAGAAGCCTCCGATGAGGCCGATCGACCAGACGACGGACCGCCGCGCCGCGCGTGCGGTGGGCACGGTGTAGAAGCGGGACAGGATGTGCGGCAGCCCGGCGGTGCCCAGCACCAGGGCGAGGCCCAGGCTGATGAAGTCGAAGCGGGAGACCCAGTCCCCGCCGTAGGCGAGGCCGGGCGCGAGGAACGCCTCGCCGTGGCCACTGCGCTCGGCCGCCGTGCGCAGCAACCGGTCGACGTCACCGTGGAAGCGCACCAGGACGAGCGCGGTCAGCGTCAAGGTGCCGCCCAGCAGCAGGACCGCCTTCACGATCTGGATCCAGGTGGTGGCGCGCATCCCGCCCAGCGACACGTAGACGACCATGAGGGCGCCGACGCCGATGACGGTCCACGTCCGTGCCGCCTCGCTCGTCCCGCCCAGCAGCAGCGCGACGAGGCTCCCCGCGCCCACCATCTGCGCCACCAGGTACAGGACGGAGACGGTGACCGAGGAGGTCCCCGCCGCGATCCGTACCGGCCGCTCCCTCATCCGGGCGGCCACGACGTCCGCGAGGGTGAACCGCCCGCAGTTGCGCACGAGTTCGGCGACGAGGAAGAGGACGACGAGCCAGGCCACCAGGAAACCCACCGAGTAGAGCATGCCGTCGTAGCCGTAGAGGGCGATGAGCCCCGAGATGCCGAGGAAGGATGCGGCCGACATGTAGTCGCCGGAGATGGCAAAACCATTCTCCATCGGCGAGAAGAGCCGGCCGCCCGCGTAGAACTCCTCCGCCGAGCCGTGCCGGCGGCGGCCCACCCAGGTGGTGATCCCCAGCGTGACGGCGACGAAGGTGCTGAACAGCAGCAGCGCAAGCGTCTGGTGGTCGCCCGTCACGACACACCGCCTCGTGCACCACGCGTCAGTTCCTGGGTGTCCCAGCGCAGTTCGAGGGCGGCCCGGTCCCTGCGCAGCCGTGCGTGCCGGGCGTAGGCCCACGTGAGCAGGAACGTGGTGAGGAACTGTCCGAGCCCCGCGACCATCGCGACGTTCACCGCGCCGGCCACCGGTCGCGCCATCAGCCCGGGGGCCGTCGTGGCGGTCACCACGTACGCCACGTACCACAGGAAGAACGCGACCACCGCCGGGACCACGAACCGGCGGTACCGGCTGCGGACCTCCTGGAAGGCCGCGCTGCGCTGGACCTGCACATACACGTCGGCCGCGGCCCGGGACGGCTCCACCGCCGGTTCCCGGCGCATCGACGGCACGGCCGGCTCGGGGGCACCGGGCCCGGCCGGCTCGCCCCAGCCGGAGGCGAGCGCGTCGTACCACGGGTCGTCGTACCGCAAGTCGTCGTGGCCCAGCTCGTCCTGCCGCGGGCCGGAGGCCGTGTCGACGTGGGCCCCGCCCGGCGCGGCACGGTGGCCTGCCGCGCTTTCGGGACCGCCCCCGACGCCGCGGGGCCGGTCGTTGCTTGACTGCATGCCCCAGGATGGACAGAACGCGGGGATCCACGGCTCTGCTTCCCCGGGCACTTCACCCCATCAGGTGATTCCTCCCTCCGGTGGCCGCACCAGCCCCTTTCCATAGGCGTAACGCACCGCTTGCGCACGGCCCTTGATACCGGTCTTGGCGAACAGGTTGTTGATGTGGGTCTTCACCGTGGCCGTGGAGACGTGCAGCCTCTTCGCGATCTGTTGGTTGTCGAGCCCTTCGGCGATGAGGACCAGCACCTCGGTCTCCCGGGCGGTGAGCCCGTCCGGCGGCTCGGGAGGACCGCTCGGTCGCGGCGCGGACTCGGACAGCCGCTCCAGCAGGCGCCGTTGGATGCTCGGAGCGAGCCCCGCCTCGCCGGACAGGACGCTGTGCACCGCCCGGACGATCTCGTCCCCGCCCGCGTCCTTGGTGAGATAGCCGCGCGCCCCCGCGTGCAACGCGGGGAACAGCGACTCGTCGTCCACGTACGTCGTGAGCACGACGACCTGAGTCCCGGGGTGTTCGGCGCGGATCCGGCGGGTGGCCTCCACACCGTCGCAGCGGGGCATGCGCAGGTCCATCAGCACCACGTCCGGGGCGAGTTCGGCGACGAGCCGCACCGCCTCCTCCCCGTCACCGGCGGAGCCCACGACTTCCACACCGGGCAGGAGTCCGAGCAGCATCACGATCCCCTCCCGCACCACGGTCTGGTCGTCCACGACCATCACCCGCGCGGGCCTCCCCCCGGCCACCTCGGTCATACGGGCACCTTCAACGTCACCACGAACCCCTCCTCGCCCGGCCCTGCCCGCAGCGAGCCGCCCAGCAGTTCGGCACGCTCCCGCATGCCCAGCAGACCGTACCCACCCGCGGTGCCGGTGTCTTCGCCGGGCGGACCTCCCGAGTCCCGTACGTCCAGCATCACTTCGTGGGCGCCGTAGTCCAGCCGCACCCGCACTCCGGCGCCGGGGGCGTGCCTGCGGGCGTTCGTCAGCGCCTCCTGGGCCACTCTGCGCACGGCCTGCGAGGCCTCGGCCGGCAACGGTCTGCGTTCCCCCGTAATGGTGACCTCCGCCGTGCCCCCGGCCGTCTCCACGAGCTGGGTCAGGAAGTCCTCCAGAGGCGTCAGGTCCCCGCGCAGCGCGGAGAGCGCCTGCCGGGTCTCGGCCAGTCCGTCGCGGGCCATCCCCCGTGCCGCCACGACCCGGTCCAGAATCTGCCGGCGGTCCGCGTCCCGCTCGATCAGCAGCCGGGCGGCCTCCAGGTGCACCATCTGCGCCGAGAGGCTGTGTGCCAGTACGTCGTGGATCTCCCGGGCGATCCGGGCCCGCTCCGCGAGGGCCGCGGACTCCGCCTCGGCCGCCCGGGCGGCCCGCTCCTGGGCCAGCAACCGCTGCGCGCTCCCGCGCGCCTCGGCGTCGAGCCGCAGGACGTACCCCGCAAGAGCCAGCCCGCCCGCCGTCGCGACCTTGGTCAGCCATGCGTCGTCGCTGACCAAGGCGTAGGAGGCCAGCGCGGCCGAGGTCACGGGCAGCGCGGCGGCGAGGGGCAGCCGTTCGAGGGCGACGACGGCGCAGCCGCACCAGATGATCAGAGCGGGTACGCCGAACCCCACGGACCGGGCGGCGACCGCGAGCGCGAGCAGAACGACGACGAGCGCCAGGGACGGCCACAGCCGGTGCGCGAGAGTGGTCCGGAAGAAGGCCCAGGCCGCACAGACGGCGGCCACAAGGCCGACGGCTGCCGCGATCGAGCCCCAGCCGTGCAGCCGGCTGCTGGTGAACGCACCCCACAGCAGTGTCCCGAACACCGCCAGGCGCACCCCCCGGGAGAGCAGGCGGCGGGGCCGGGAGACGCTTTCGGGCAGAAGCGCCTCCCTGGAGGGCCACCTCGTCCAGAGGTTCTCCGTCACGCGGGCTCCCTTCCGGCGGGCCGGGGCACTGCGCCACGGTACGCGCGACCGGGTGCTCCGGCGGGGCCTGGGGACGGAAGGCGCCGGGCCAGGACGCCGGACCGGACCAGCAGAGTCACCGCGAGGGAGAGCAGCAGGGCGGAGCCGTCCTGCCGCACTCCCAGGGCCGCACCGATGCCGTAGAGGCCGGCGCGCACCGCGATGCCGACGCCCCATACCGCGACGCTCGCCCGGGTGCCCCGGCTCCACACGGCGCCGTCGGCCTCGGTCCATATCCGGGTGGTCCAGGCCCAGCCGGCCCCCGTGACGAGGCCGACGATCACCTCGGCGGCCAGGAGCAGCACGGCCGCGGTCTGATGGTGGCCGTCGATCACGCCCGGTTCGCGCAGCGCCACGACGCCCAGCACCACGGGCAGCACCCACCAGCGCCGGTCGGTGTCGATGCGGCTCGCGCGGAACTGCCGGCTGATCACCAGGCCGGCCGCCGCCGTGAGGGCCAACGCGTCGAGGAGCCCGGACATCGCGCCTCCGTGAGCGGAAGAAGGAAGATGCCGGCGGCGGTCCCGCCGACACCTTCGACGCTACGGAAACGGCGAGGTCACGGGATCGGAGCCCGGGTGGATCATGGGTGGAGCGCTGCCCGTCCCTGCCCTCCACCCACGGGTGGAGAGGGTGATGGTCCGGGCCGCAAACGTCGGACCGGGCCCGGTGGTGGCTCCGGGCCCGGTCCGAGGACGGCAGGACTGCCTCACGCGCCGTTGGGCTGCCTCACGCGTCGTCGGGCTGCCTCACGCGTCGATGCGCGACCGGTCCAGCGTGGCCGCGGAACTGGAGATGAATTCCTTGCGGGGCGCGACGTCGTTGCCCATCAGCAGGTCGAAGACCTGCTCGGCGGAGTCGAGGTCCGTCAGGTTGATCCGGCGCAGGGTGCGGCGGCGGGGGTCCATGGTCGTCTCCGCCAGTTGGTCGGCGTCCATCTCACCGAGGCCCTTGTAGCGCTGGATGGAGTCCTTGTAGCGGATGTTCTTGCTCTGGAACTCCATGAGCTTGTCGCGCAGCTCCCGGTCCGAGTACGTGTAGACGTACTTGTCCTGGCCCTTCTTCGGCTGGATCAGCTCGATGCGGTGCAGCGGGGGCACCGCGGCGAACACGCGGCCCGCCTCCACCATGGGCCGCATGTAGCGGTGGAACAGGGTCAGCAGCAGGGTGCGGATGTGGGAGCCGTCCACATCGGCGTCGGTCATCATGATGATCTTGCCGTAGCGGGCCGCGTCGATGTCGAAGGTGCGGCCCGAGCCCGCTCCTATGACCTGGATGATCGCCCCGCACTCGGCGTTCTTCAGCATGTCCGTCACGGATGACTTCTGGACGTTGAGGATCTTGCCCCGGATCGGCAGCAGCGCCTGGAACTCGGAGTTCCGGGCGAGCTTGGCCGTGCCCAGGGCGGAGTCGCCCTCGACGATGAACAACTCGCTGCGGTCGACGTCGTCGCTGCGGCAGTCGGCGAGCTTCGCGGGCAGCGAGGAGGACTCCAGCGCCGTCTTGCGACGCTGGGCGTCCTTGTGCTGACGTGCGGCGATGCGGGTACGGGCCGCGGCGACGGCCTTCTCCATGACCACCCGGGCCTGCTGGGCGGCGTCACGCTTGGTCGAGGTAAGGAACGCCTTCAGTTCCTTGCTGATCACGTTGTTCACGATCCGGCGGGCCGCCGAGGTGCCGAGGACCTCCTTGGTCTGGCCCTCGAACTGCGGCTCGGCGAGCCGGACGGTGACGACCGCGGTGAGCCCCTCCAGGGCGTCGTCCTTGACGATGTCGTCCTCGGCGACGCGCAGCATCTTCTTGGTGCGCAGCACCTCGTTCATCGTCTTCGTCACCGCCTGCTCGAAGCCGGCGACGTGGGTGCCGCCCTTGGGCGTGGCGATGATGTTGACGAACGACCTGAGGGTGGTGTCGTAGCCGGTGCCCCAGCGCAGCGCGACGTCGACGCCGAGGTCACGGGTGACCTCGGTGGGGGTCATCTGCCCCTCCTCGTCGAGCACCGGGACCGTCTCCTTGAAGGAGCCCTGGCCACTGAAGCGGAGGGTGTCGCAGACGGGCCGGTCACTGGCCAGGAACTCGCAGAACTCGCTGATGCCCCCGTCGAAGCGGAACGACTCCTCGCCCTTGCTGCCGCCGTCGCCGAGACCGAACTCGTCCCGCACGACGATGGTCAGCCCGGGCACCAGGAACGCCGTCTGGCGGGCCCGCTGGTGCAGCGTGTCCAGGGAGAGCTTCGCGTCCTTGAGGAAGATCTGCCGGTCCGCCCAGTACCGCACGCGCGTGCCGCTGCGGCTCTTGGGGATCTTCTTGGCCTTGCGCAGCCCGTTCCCGGGGTCGAACTTCGCGTCCGGGCCGGTCTTCGCGAACGTGCCCGGGACCCCGCGTCGGAAGCTGATCGCGTGGGTGTGCCCGCCGCGGTCCACCTCGATGTCGAGGCGGGCGGACAGGGCGTTCACCACGGAGGCGCCGACGCCGTGCAGACCGCCCGAGGCCGCGTAGGAGCCGCCTCCGAACTTGCCGCCGGCGTGCAGCTTGGTCATGACGACCTCGACGCCGGACAGGCCGGTCTTGGGCTCGACGTCGACCGGGATGCCCCGGCCGTTGTCCCGGACCTCCACCGAGGAGTCGTCGTGGAGGATCACCTCGATGTGGTCGCAGTAACCGCCCAGGGCCTCGTCGACGGAGTTGTCGATGATCTCCCACAGGCAGTGCATCAGGCCACGGCTGTCGGTGGATCCGATGTACATGCCCGGACGCTTGCGCACGGCCTCGAGCCCCTCGAGGACGAGCAGGTGCCGCGCGGTGTAGTTGGATCCGTCCCGGTCTGCTCCTGCCAGCAGCGCAGTGGACGGCACGGATGTCTCGGCGGTCACGCGGTTCGCTCCTCGCTGAATTTCAGATGGGGCCCCGCTGGGTAAAGGCGTGGCTTGGTTCACCGGTCAGAGGGTACCGAGGCCTGGTAGAGCCGTTGTAACGCCACCCTCGTCACCGACTCACCCTAGTCCACGGTCGCATACCTGTTCGATCCCTCGATGGGGTGAAGTACACATCACGTTCCCTTCGAGGCATGAACCATTTAGGCTCCGGGCACGTCCTCATGAACAAACCGGCAACCCAGCCGGCGGGACCGACACTGACCGACTGCGCGAACCCGTACGACACACAGACACGCAATACGGCACATTCGCCGCCAATCGGCAACAGCCGGCCCCTCGGAAGTTTTTTTCGAGGAAAAGCCACGAGCGGGAACGTTTTGGGGCTGGTTGGATGTTGACCCTGGTACGACAGCTCGTCGAGCTAGAGAAGAGGCGACGTGACTACTGTTCTGACTTCCGCAAGCCCGCTGACGGCCGCCGATCGCTGCGACCGCTGCGGCGCCCAGGCCTACCTGCGCGTCGTCCTGCTGAGCGGCGGAGAACTGCTCTTCTGCGCCCACCACGGTCGCAAGTTCGAGCCGGAACTCAAGAAGATCGCCGCTGAGATACAGGACGAGACGGAGCGGCTGACCGCTGTTCCGGCATCTTCCGCCGAGGAAGAGCGCTGACTCAACGCGCCCGACGACGAGCCGAATCGGCACAGGCCGATGAGCGGGCGGCCTGCCTCCGCGCCCCGGAGGCAGGCCGCCCGTACTCGTGCCCGCAGATGGTCAGCGGCCGTCAGGCGCCCCGCGCTGCTTCGCGGCCGTACCGTCCCATCCCAGCGTCCGCAGCACCGAGGAGACCCGCGTGTACACCCCCGGACTGCCCGGGCGTCCGCAGCCGCTCCCCCAGGACACCAGGCCGATGAGCCTTCCCTGACCGACCAGCGGCCCCCCGCTGTCCCCCTGACAGGCGTCGCGGCCCCCGGCCTCCTGCCCGGCACAGAGCATGGTGCCCGGGAGATACCTCCCCTCGTCGTCGCCCGGGTACGCCCGCTCGCAGGACGCGTCGGACAGCACCCGCACCCGGGCCGCGTGCAGGCGGTTCGCATAGTCCCCGGCACCCGAGGTGTCCCCCCAGCCGTACACGAGCGCCCCCGTGTCGGGCGTGTACGCGGGGTCACCTTCCGCCGCCATCCCTATCACCGAGCCGGCGGGAAGCGCTTGTGACAGCGTGAGTACCGCGAAGTCGCCCGCGTTGCTGCGGTCGTCGTGCTCCGGGTTCACCCAGACGGAGCGGATGGGGATCTCCTGCCCCTCGTCCGACAGCAGGTCGGTCCGTCCGGCGACGACCCGCAGGTCGGCCACCTGCTCCGGAGGAGACCCGAGAACCTCCTCCCCCAGACAGTGGGCCGCGGTGAGCACGGTGGTCCGGCCGACGGCCACTCCCCCGCAGAACTGCCCCGCCCGTGTACCCCCGAACCGGTCACGACTGGACAGGGCGACGGTCCACGGGCTGTCGGACACTTCGACCGGGAAGCCTCCGACGACGATGCTGTCGGCGGCCGCGGGAGCGGCCGACCCCAGCGGTATCGCGGTCGCGGCGGCCGCCAGCACCAGCGGCCGGGCCAGTGTCCGGGCCAAGAGACGACGCATGCGGGCTCCTCACTCCTAGGTGGTCATGAGACACCCAGAGTGATCCAGTGCGCCCTGTCGCGCACCCGCTGCCCAGCGCGAAGGAGGCCCGGTCCCGCACCTGGCGGGACCGGGCCTCCTTCGCGCTCGGTGACGCGCGTACTGCCCGTCGTGACCTAGTCGAGGTAGTCGCGCAGCACCTGGGAGCGCGACGGGTGACGCAGCTTCGACATGGTCTTCGACTCGATCTGGCGGATGCGCTCACGCGTGACGCCGTACACCTTGCCGATCTCGTCGAGGGTCTTCGGCTGGCCGTCGGTGAGACCGAAGCGCATGGAGACGACGCCGGCCTCGCGCTCGGACAGGGTGTCGAGAACGGAGTGCAGCTGCTCCTGCAGGAGGGTGAAGCTGACCGCGTCGGCCGGGACGACCGCCTCGGAGTCCTCGATGAGGTCACCGAACTCGCTGTCGCCGTCCTCGCCCAGCGGGGTGTGCAGCGAGATGGGCTCGCGACCGTACTTCTGGACCTCGATGACCTTCTCCGGGGTCATGTCGAGCTCCTTGGCCAGCTCCTCCGGGGTGGGCTCGCGGCCCAGGTCCTGGAGCATCTGGCGCTGCACGCGCGCGAGCTTGTTGATGACCTCGACCATGTGCACCGGGATACGGATGGTGCGGGCCTGGTCGGCCATCGCGCGGGTGATCGCCTGACGGATCCACCAGGTGGCGTACGTGGAGAACTTGTAGCCCTTGGTGTAGTCGAACTTCTCCACCGCGCGGATCAGACCGAGGTTGCCCTCCTGGATGAGGTCCAGGAAGAGCATGCCGCGGCCGGTGTAGCGCTTGGCCAGGGAGACCACCAGGCGGAGGTTGGCCTCCAGCAGGTGGTTCTTGGCGCGGCGGCCGTCCTCGGCGATGATCTCCAGCTCGCGCTTGAGCTTGGGCGCCAGCTTGTCGGAGTTCGCGAGCTTGTCCTCGGCGAACAGCCCGGCCTCGATGCGCTTGGCCAGCTCGACCTCCTGCTCGGCGTTGAGCAGGGGGACCTTGCCGATCTGCTTGAGGTAGTCCTTGACCGGGTCGGCGGTGGCGCCGGCCGCGGCGACCTGCTGGGCCGGAGCGTCGTCCTCGTCCTCGTCGGACAGCACGAAGCCCGCGTTCTCGGTGCCCTCGGGCTCCTCCGCCGCGGCCTTCGGCTCCTCGGTCGCCTCGTCGTCGAGAAGCTCGGCGTCGTCCTTCTTGGCGGTGGTCTTCTTGGCCGCCGTCTTCTTGGCGGTGGTCTTCTTCGCCGTCGCCTTCTTGGCGGTCGTCTTCTTGGCCGCCGCCTTCTTGACGGGCGCCTCTTCCTCGGCGGCGGGTTCTGCGGCGGGCGCCGCCGGAGCGGCGGGAGCGGTCGCCTTCCTGCTGGTCACCGTCTTCGCCGCGACCGTCTTCGTGGCGGTGCGCTTGGCGGGACTCTTCGCTGCGACGCTCTTTCGGGTGCGCTTGGGCTCTGCGGCACTGACCATCAGCGTCACACCCTCTTCCTCGAGGATCTGGTTGAGGCTGCGCAGTACGTTCTTCCACTGAGTGGCCGGAATCTGGTCAGCTTCGAAGGCCCGACGCACGTCATCGCCGGCGATCTGCCCCTCAGCCTTTCCCCGCTCAATGAGCGCCATGACAGAGACGGACTCGGCGATCTCCGGCGGGAGCGTACGGGATGTGCTGGCCGACACGAACAACCTCTCGGAACGTTGAAAAACGGCTTCCGGCCCCGTCCACGGCGGACGGGAGCCGACCACCGGCTTGGGAATGGGCCGACGGTGCGGGCGGGCCGGGGAGATGCACAGCGCCGTGAACGGCGTCCGTATTCCTTCCGCGGCTGTCACCTCTTAGGTCATCGTGTTGTTCCCAAGAGCGTTACGCCCAATCCGCGTGGCCCGAGTCACACCCCGTAAGCGATCAAAACCGGTCAGACATGAAGGAACCGGGTCACCAACTCGCACGCCCGGCCATGACGGGACGGCTCAGCCTCTCATCACACCGTCGGACCCCGGGCAACCACGAGGGGCTCCCCGGGGTCCGACGGTGACGGCGGCGGTCCGGGCACTGCCACAGGAGGGGTTTGGCGTGCCCGGACCGCGCCGCTGCGGCGGAAGGCGGTCAGTGCTCGCGCGGGGCGGGCACCACGCGTTCCACCTCGGGGTGGACGGTCAGAAGCTGGCGCATGGCCGCCTCGGCCGCCGCGCCGTCGCCGGTGGCGAGGGCGTCGACGATCCGGCCGTGCTGCGCGAGCGACACGTCGTTCGGCCGGTCACAGCCGGTGACCGGACCGCCGGAGACATGGAGGGCGGCGGAGACGATGCCGGAGAGGTGGTCCAGCATCCGGTTGCCCGCGACCTGGATGAGCAGGGTGTGGAACTCGGCATCGGCACGGGAGAAGGTGAGCGCGTCGCCCTGCCCCATGGCGTGCCCCATGATCCCGACCATGTCGGACAGCCGCTGCTGGACGTCCTCACGCCCATGGCCGGCGGCGAGGCGCGCGGCGAGCGGCTCGATCGTCCAGCGCAGTTCGCTCAGCTCACGGCGCTGGTCGTCGCGCTGCGGCCCGAAGGCACGCCATTCGATGATGTCCGGATCGAGGAGGTTCCAGTCGCTCACGGGACGCACGCGCGTACCGACGTTCGGGCGGGCACTGACCAGGCCCTTCGCCTCCAGCACGCGAAGGGACTCGCGCACGACGGTGCGGGACACCTCGAAACGCTGCCCGATCTCCTCGGGCACCAGCGGGCGGTCGGCGCCCAGGTCACCCGAAACGATCATCTGGCCAAGCTGCTGGACGAGTTGCCCGTGCAGCCCGCGGCCACGGTTGCCGGCGGTGCGCCGGCCCACGCGGCCCAGCTCGGTCTCCACCCCTTCCCAGGAGGGCGCTCCGACGCGGTCGACGCCAGGCGTCTCGGCGTACGGGTAGCGGTCGAGTTCGCCCGGGTTCGCGAGGCCGGAGTCGGCGGAACGGGCGGCGGTCATCATGGTGTGCGCAAGGGTACTCACGCATCCTTTGTCGGCGCTGTTCCCAACTCCCTTGAGGTCTTTGGTGAAAAGCACACGAAAGGGTGATCGCTCACCCCGTCGCAATTGACGCCTTATCGGAAAGAAATGGGCTTTCCCCGGGGAGTTGCGCACAGGGTCGGAACGGAAGGGCGAGACAGGCGTCACCGGACCCTGCTGCGCAGGGTCGTGAGCAGATACGCGCAGAGGAGAGTGGTCAGGGACAACGTCATTGCGCCGCCAACGGGTTGGGCGACCAGACGCAGCGCCTCCGCCACGTACCGCTCGCCCCCGAACGGCCACTGGGTCAGGAGGATCTCGCGCACCCGCATCGGGAATCCGGCGGCGGTCCGTACGGACGGGCCCTGCCAGACCTTCTGTACGAGCGGTACGACGACGACCGGAACGGCGACCACCGCCGCGAGCCCGGCGGAGGTGGACCGGAAGACACCCGCGGCGAGCACTCCGGACCACGCGCAACCGACGACGAGCCCGAGCCAACCGGCGCTCAGCGCGGGCCAGTCGGCGGGGGCCTGTGCGAGTTCGGACCCGTAGAAGAGTCGCAGCACTTCGGTGTCGCAGCCCACGGTGAGGGCGGCCAGCAGCAGTGCGGTGGCGGCGGAGACGACGAGCTTGGCGGTGAGCAGCCCCATGCGGCGGGGCACGGTGCCGCGGTCCGCCGCGAGGGCGGGGTGACGGAACTCGTCGCCGAAGGCGAGCGCGCCGAGCAGTCCGGCACCGAGCGCGGCGGGCGGCAACGGCACCTGCTGCGGCCACGCCGCGAGGAGCCGGGCCTGCGGGGTGTGCCCGATCCGCGCCAGGATCACGGCGGTGACGGCGGAGACCAGGAGCACGACCGCGCCGACGACGAAGCCGGTGCCGACGCCGAGCGCGCGACGGAGTTCGTAGCGCAGCGGCCGGAGCGGGCTGGGGGCGGAACGGACGGAGATGGGGGGCGGAAGCGTGACGGCCGCGGCCCGGATCGCACTCGCCGAGCCGGAAAGGCGGGCGCCGAACGGGCGGGATGCGCGCTGCCGGGAGGCATCGAGGACGTCGGGAGCGTCACCGGAGCCGGGCCCGGGGCCTTCGGCTGCGCTGTGGGCGACGCCGTCGGGGGCGAGGGCCCGCCGGGGCCCAGGGGTCCTGTGCCGGACGGTCCCGGACGCGGTTGTGTCCGCGCCTCCCTCCGTGGCGGGCGCCTGCCGAAGGTCCGCCTGGGGGTGCTGCGGGGCGCCGGAGGACGCGGGGCGGGGCGGGGCCGGCGCTCCGGCGGCCTGTGCCCCGGCGACCTGTGCTCGGTCACCGCCGGCCTCCCCGCGCTCCTGGTTCCGGGCCGCGGGAACGGCACCGGCGCCGGGCCCCATGTCGCCCACCTCGTCGGCCAGTTGGTGCACGAGGATGCCGTTCCGGAAGGCGGTCTCTCCGATGTCGGCGCATGTACTGCCGTACACCGCGAGCCGGTTGCCGCCCTCGGGCACCACCTCGACCGAACGGCGTGCCGTGCGCGCCTCCTTGGTCACCAGAGCGGCGAGGCGGGCGGCGTGCGGGGTGCGGACGGCGACGCGGGGGCGCAGCCGGGTGCGGGAGAACTCCACCGCCTCCTGGTCGGCGACGATCCTGCCCTTCTCCAGCGTGACGACGTGGTCGGCGTTGCGCGCGGCCTCCTTGGGGTCCGCCGTGCTGAACAGGACCGTGCCGCCCTGAGCGGCGTGCGCGCGCAGGGCGCCGTGCAGCCACCGGGCGTCCTGGGCCGAGAGTGCACCGGCGGGGTCGTCGCAGACCAGGGTGTGCGGGTCGGGAACGAGCGCGCAGGCCAGTCCGAGCCGGCGGTCCATGCCCCGGGAGAGCGCGCCGAGGCGTTCGTCGCGCAGGCTCTCGAGACCCGCCGACTCCAGGACCTCGTCGGCCCTGCGGACGGGAACACCGGCGGCCGCGCAGAGCATGCGCAGATGGCCGCGCACCGTACGGGCCGGGTGCCCCGGGACGTCGCCCAGCAGCACGCCGACCTCTCGGGCGGGATGGGCGATGCGGTGCAGGGGGCGGCCTCTGAAGTAGGTGAGACCGCGACCCCGTTGGAGCTCGAGCATGAGTCTGAGTGCCGTCGTCTTGCCGGCGCCCGATGCTCCGAGCAGTGCGGTGACGCGGCCCGCACGCGCCTCGAACGAGACGTCGTCGACGGCGGGCGGAAGCTCCTTGCGGGGGTTGCTGGTCAGTCCGAAGGCCTGGATCACTCGTAGCAAGATAGCGTGCGATATCCGATTTTCCGGGCATCGCACGGCCCGTCGGCCGGACTCGGCGTCAGACCTCGGGCCGGAGCATCGGCGGGTTGAGGAGGGTCGCGCCGCCCGCCCGGAAGAGCTGGGCGGGACGGCCGCCCTGCCGGGTGGTCGTCCCGCCGGTGGGGACGAGGAACCCCGGTGTGCCCGTCACCTTGCGGTGGAAGTTGCGGGGGTCGAGCACGACGCTCCACACCGCCTCGTAGACCCGGCGCAGCTCTCCGACGGTGAACTCCGGCGGGCAGAAGGCGGTGGCCAGCGACGAGTACTCGATCTTGGAGCGGGCTCGCTCCACCCCGTCCGCCAGGATCCGGGCGTGGTCGAAGGCGAGGGGGGCCACCGCCTCGCCGTCGTGGCCGTAACCGCTCTGCTCCAGCAGTTCTTCGACCGGTGCCCAACGGGCGTTGCTGGCGTCGCCCCCCGCCCGTGGTGCGGGCAGGTCGGGGGCGAGTGCGAGGTGGGCGACGCTGACCACACGCATCCGGGGGTCGCGGTCGGGGTCGCCGTAGGTCGCGAGCTGCTCCAGATGGGCACCGTGGTCCTGGGCCGGGGCGGCCGGGTCGTGGACGCACAGCCCGGTCTCCTCGGCCAGTTCCCGCGCCGCGGCCTGCGCCAGGTCCTCGCCGGCCCGCACGAACCCGCCGGGCAGAGCCCAGCGGCCCTGGAACGGCTGCTCCCCCCTGCGCACCGCCAGCGCGCACAGGGAGTGGCGGCGCACGGTCAGCACGACCAGGTCCACGGTGACGGCGAAGGGCGGAAAGGCTGACGGGTCGTAGGCCATGCGGTGATCATAGTCGTCTCCCTGACGATAAACACTCCCTCCACCACCCGCTTCAGGGGCGCTCACCGTCCCCGTCCGCCCTGCTCTCTCCCCTGCGCGCCCCTTGCGGGCGCGTCGCATGCCTGCCCGCGGCCGCCGCCCTCGAGGAGTGGGGGCGCGACAGGTCCGTCCGCGGTGCCCCGGGACGGCCGCCTCCGGAGGGAGTGCGAGGGCGCACGATCGCGGCGCTCGGCTCATGGGCGTGCGCCCTGGCGCGGCGCCGGATGCCCTGCGCCGAGGCAGCGGTGCGCGGGGCGGGGGCGCGCGGGCGGCGCCGACGGCCCGGCGGCGGGGTGGACGAGGGGTCGGCCTGCTCGCCTTCCACGGCCCCACCGCCGTGTCCGTCACCGCCCGGAGTGCCGCTCCCCTCGTCCGCGCCACCCTTCCTTCCCTCGCGCAGACAGCGGCGGATCGACTCGGGGTCGAGGCCCTCGTTGCAGGCCTGGTGCAGGAGCCGGGCGAAGAGGTAGTCGGGATCCGCACCCAGGGCCATGGCCAGTGCCTCCCGTGCCTCCAGCTCGTCACCGGTGGACCAGGCGACCCAGCCCGCGAGGGTGAGGGGCGCCGCCGCGTGCTCGCCGTACGCCCCGACGCAGCGACGGGCCAGGGCCCGCCAGAGACGCATCGCGGCTGCCGCCTCGTCGCCCTCCATCCACGCGGCCGCGCGGTCACGTGTCGTACGGTCCTGGAGCCCGAGGATCAGCGCCGCCGCCTCCTCGTGCCCGAGCAGGTGGTCGTCGCGCAGGTCCTCGGCCGGCACGCCGGAGACCGGTGGGGCCGCGGCGAGGCGCCGCATGACCCGCTCCGCCGTGTCCAGCGTCTCCTCGGCCACCTCCGAGCGGCCGGCGGCGTCCAGGATCCGGGAGACCAGCGTCGTGGCGGCCGCGTCCAGGGCGGCCGCCTGCTCGGCCGCCGCCGCGTCCTCCCTGGGAAGCATCCTGGCCCGCAGCTCACGCAACGTGCCGCGCACCTGGATACCGGCATAGGTGGCCGCCGCGGCCACCACCGACGTGCCCGGCAGCCCCATGGGGAGGCCCTCCGCGGGGCAGCAGGCCTCCTCGTCGCAGCAGTACGACCAGAAGCGTCCGGCGGAGATGCACAGGGCTTCGACGACGGGCACGTCGAGGGCACCGCACGCGACGCGCAGCTTCTGGGCCAGTGGCCGCAGCCGCTCCATCACCTCACGTCCGGTTTCGCCCGGGCCCGGTTCCTGGCAGAGATAGGCGACCATCTGCTCGGGTCGCACCCCTCGCCGCTCGCTTCCGGTCACCAGGCCGTGGACCAGTTGTCCGGCCGCGCCCGCCCAGTCGTCCGGGTTGGCCGGGATGCCCAGGCGCGCGCGACCGCCGAAGCGGCCCCGTCCGTCCCTGTCCCGCAGGGCGGCCAGGACGATGCTGTCCTCGGGGCGGTAGCCGAGCAGGTACGGCAGGGCGTCGGCGAGTTCGGCGGGGGTGCGCAGGGTGACCTGCTGTTCGCTCCCGGGGCTGTCCTGCGGGGCGCGGTCCGGCCGCCCGGGGCCCGGGATGTCACCGTTCTCGTAGGATCCGGTCGTTTCACCGTGGTTCGTCATGACTCGACGATCTCGTGAATCGGCGAATTCCGCTTTGCCCTGTGGATAACTCTCGGCAGGGACACATCACTTCGCCCGATCCGGCGGCCTCACGCCTTCGCGACGTGACGCGCGCCCGGCTCTACCCCGCCAGCGCCAGGACAAGCGGGAGCACCTGGTCGGCGCCCGCCTGCCGCAGGAGACGCGCGCCCACCGCCAGCGTCCAGCCGGAGTCGGTGTAGTCGTCGACGAGCAGGACCGGGCCGGAAGTCCCCGCCAGGGCCGCGGCGAGTTCGCCCGGCACCGTGAACGACTCCGCCAGGGCGCGCAGCCGCTGGGCGGAGTTGCTGCGGTGGGCGGCGTGCTCGTCGGCGTGGGCGGTGTGCGCGAGGCGGCCCAGCATCGGGAGCCTGCCGACCCGTGCCACCCCTTCGGCCAGCGAGGAGACCAGTTGGGGCCGGGTGCGGGAGGGCATGGCCACGACGCCCACGGGCCTGGCCACCGCGTCGGGAGAGCCTGCGGCCCAGCCGCCCGGGGAGCGGGCCCAGTCGGCCAGCACCGTCACCACGGCGTCCAGCACGTCGTCCGGGACCGGCCCGTCCGCCGCCTGCGCCGACAGGAGCGGGCGCAGCCGGTTGCCCCAGCCGATGTCCGACAGCCGCCCCAGCGCCCGCCCGGTGAGGGCCTGCTGGCCCACGGGGATACGGCCCTTGAGGTCCATGCCCACCGCGGCGAGCCCCGTCGGCCACATCTTGCGCGGCTCGACCTCCGCGCCGGGACGGTCCAGTTCGCCCGTCGCCGCCGCCAGGGCCGCGGACGGGACGGCCGGGTCGAGCCAGGGGCCGGCGCAGGTGTCGCAGCGACCGCACGCGGTCGCCTTCTCGTCGTCGAGCTGTCGCTGGAGGAACTCCATGCGGCACCCCGTGGTCGCCACGTAGTCCCGCATGGCCTGCTGCTCCGCCTGCCGCTGCCGCGCCACCCACGCGTACCGCTCCGCGTCGTACGTCCACGGCCGACCCGTGGCGGTCCAGCCGCCCTTGACCCGCTTGACCGCGCCGTCCACGTCCAGGACCTTCAGCATCGTCTCCAGGCGTGAACGCCGCAGGTCCACCAACGGCTCGAGGGCCGGGAGCGACATCGGCCGTCCCGCCTCCTCCAGGACCGCCAGCGTGCGCCGCACCTGCTCCTCCGGCGGGAAGCCCACCGAGGCGAAGTACGCCCAGATCGCCTCGTCCTCCCGTCCCGGCAGCAGCAGGACGTCCGCGTGGTCCACACCGCGTCCCGCACGTCCCACCTGCTGGTAGTAGGCGATGGGGGACGACGGCGACCCCAGGTGCACCACGAAGCCCAGGTCGGGCTTGTCGAAGCCCATGCCCAGCGCCGAGGTCGCCACGAGCGCCTTCACGCGGTTCGCCAGCAGATCCTCCTCCGCCTGCAGCCGGTCGGCGTTCTCCGTCTTCCCGGTGTAGGAGGCCACCGGATGTCCGCGCTGCCGCAGGAACGACGCGACCTCCTCCGCCGCCGCCACGGTCAGCGTGTAGATGATCCCGGAGCCGGGCAGATCGCCCAGCCGCTCCCCCAGCCAGGCCAGCCGGTGCGCCGCGTCGGGCAACTGGAGCACGCCCAGCCGCAGGCTCTCCCGGTCGAGCGGGCCCCGCAGGACCAGCGCGTCCTCGCCGCCCGTGCCCAACTGCTCGGCCACGTCGGCCGTGACCCGCGCATTGGCGGTCGCGGTGGTGGCCAGCACCGGCACCCCGGCCGGCAGCTCGGCCAGCATCGTGCGCAGCCGGCGGTAGTCGGGGCGGAAGTCGTGGCCCCAGTCGGAGATGCAGTGGGCCTCGTCCACCACGAGCAGTCCGGTCGTGGCCGCGAGCCTCGGCAGCACCTGGTCCCGGAAGTCCACGGAATTGAGGCGTTCCGGGCTCACGAGGAGGACGTCGGTCTCGCCCCGCTCGACCTCCCCGTAGATCGTTTCCCATTCCTCCGGGTTGGCCGAGTTGATCGTGCGCGCCCGGATCCCCGCCCGCGCGGCCGATTCGACCTGGTTGCGCATCAGTGCCAGCAGGGGCGAGACGATCACCGTGGGGCCCGCCCCGCGCCGGCGCAGCAGTGCGGTGGCGACGAAGTACACGGCCGACTTGCCCCAGCCGGTGCGCTGCACCACCAGGGCACGGCGGTGCTCCTCCACCAGGGCCGCCACCGCCTGCCACTGGTCCTCGCGCAGCCGCGCCGATCCCTCGCGGTCGCCGACCAGCTCGGCGAGGACGGCATCGGCTTCGGTACGGAGTTCCACGTGGTCCATGCCCCCATGCAACCCGATGGCACTGACAATCGGCGAATCCGCGGCGGGCCGATCGCGTGACCCGTCCCATGCGTCGCCCGGCGGCACTCCGGGTAGGGATATAGGAGGCAGATCGACCGATAAAGGGCCCCGGTCCCAATTGCTCGTTGCCGCATCCCAGTTCGACAGGAAGAATTGAAGTCCGCTCCCCGCACGGCCCTTCCGCGCTCCGGCAGGGTTTCGCTGCGGTGCGCGCTCCCCGAATCCGACCCTGCCCGCAGTGTGGGCGCGTAGCCGAAGGGAGGAACGTGACCTTCGGATTCGCTCCGTCCTCGGCGGCCTCGCTTTCGTCGTCCGCCGCTTCCGCCACCCGCATGCTCGAACCGGCGGAGTGGGCCGCCGCCGGAATCCCGCTGCTGCGCAATCCCCGGGAGGTCGTCAGCGGGCTGCACTCCCGGCACCGTCCCGAACCGGCGACGGCGGTCGTGGCCGTACTCGACCCGGACGAACGACTGCGCGCCAGCGCCTCGTTCACCAGCCGCCGTTCCCCGGCCGACGGCTGGGTGTTCCGCAACGCGCTGCTCTCCCAGCTGCGCCGCGTCATCCCGCATGACCTGCGGCGCCGCACCCCGGTGCGCACCGCCGTGCTGCTCTACTGCCGTGAGGGCGACGCGCGTTGGACGCAGGAGGACGGTGCGTGGATGTGGGGGCTGCGGGACGCGTGCACGCTGCACGGGCTGCGCTGCGGCGCGTACATCACGCTGACCCGGGACGGCTGGCAGGTGCTCGGCGAGGGCCGCGGCGGGCGCCGGCCCAACGCGGCGTCGGCGCCGGAGCCCTTCGCCACGGCGGAGGCACCGCCTCCGCCCCCGCGTACCGGCGGCGTCGCCTCGGACGTGCTGCGCCGCGCTGCGGCCCGCTGAGCGCCGGCGGGCCGGGGCCACGACGCGCTCGCCCACGCCCGAGCGGTGACACGGCTCGCCCGTGACCCGGCCGGCACGCGACCCGCGGCCCGGACTGCACCGGAACCCGGTGTCACCGGGCCCGGACGGCCGACGCGTCCACCGGTTCCGCGCGTCGGGCCGAGCCCGACTTCACGCGGTGCCCTCGGGGCACACGAGACGCCGGGGCCGACCCCGTACGGGGACTCCGGCCCGGCGCCCTTCGTGTCACACCGCCGGCCGTCGCGCTCGGCGAAGCCTGCTCAGACGCCCGCGCCCAGCACCGAGTTGATCCGCTGCGGGTCGCCGCAGACGATCAGCAGGGCACCGGCCCGGGAGTGGGCCACGCCGAGGGCGGTGACGGCGGCGGCCTCGGGACCTCCGTTGAGCGCGACCACGACCACGGCCCGCGAGGCGGCACGGTCCGCGACGGCGGCGTCGGCGTAGAAGACGTCGTCGCCCGCGTCGTGCTGCGCCCAGTAGGCGGCATCGCCGAAGGACAGTTCGTGTGCCGCCCACGGGTGGGGATCGCCGGTGGTGATCACCAGCACGTCACCGGGGGTACGGCCCGAGTCCAGCAGCAGGTCCACGGCCTCTTCGGCGGCGTCGAGCGCACCGTCGGGCGTGGCCGGGATCAACTGGACCTGCGGAGTGGCGGCCGCAGTGGCCGGGGCGGCCGGACCCGAGGGTCCGGGTTTGGCCGCGGCCGTGTCGCGCGGGGCGCGTTGCGCCGGCGGCGTCGGCCGCACCGGGCCGGGACGGCCGGGGCGCGGCGGAGCCGCGGGACGGGGGCCGGGTACGGGGCGGGGGGTCGGCGCGGTGCGGCCACTGGCCGGAGTGGCGCGGGGACCCTGGGCCTTCTCGTGAATCTGAGGCTCCTCGGGAATGAGAGGCATGAGCTGATGTTTATCAAACGTTGGTGCGGCTCGCGTCGGCGGGTGGCACATGCCTGCGAGCCGAACCGTCAGAAATCGAAGCCGAGCTGACCCTCGATTTCCGGAGCGCTTCCGTCCACCCAACTGCGGACCTTCTTGAGGTGCCGCCACTGGGGCAGCGCATCAAGATACGCCCACGACAACCGGTGGTGCGGGGTGGGGCCCCGCTCCTCCAGTGCGGCCTTGTGCACGGGCGACGGATACCCGGCGTTGTCCGCAAATCCGAAGTCTGCATGGTCGACACCCAGTTCGGCCATCATTTTGTCGCGCTGAACCTTGGCGAGCACCGAGGCCGCCGCGACAGCCACGCAGGACTGATCGCCCTTGATCACCGTACGAACCCGCCACGGCGCCCCGAGATAGTCGTGCTTGCCGTCGAGGATGACGGCTTCGGGGCGGACCGGCAGGGTCTCCAGGGCCCGCACCGCCGCCAGCCGCAGCGCGGCTGTCATGCCCAGCGCGTCGATCTCCTCCGGAGAGGCGTGCCCCAGGGCGTAGGACGTGACCCAGGTACGCAACTCCACGGCGAGTTCGGTGCGCCGCTTGACGGTGAGCAGCTTGGAGTCGGTCAGGCCGGCCGGAGGGCGGCGCAGTCCGGTGATCGCGGCACAGACGGTGACCGGACCGGCCCACGCACCGCGCCCCACCTCGTCGACACCGGCAATGATCTTCGCTCCGGTCGTGGCGCGAAGGGAGCGCTCGACGGTGTGAGTAGGTGGTTCGTACGGCATGGCGCCCCTAGCCTACGCCGCCGCGTTCGCCGGGCGACACCCCGGTTCCCCCGTACCAGACCGGCCCGCCCGGGGACCGGGGTCAGGAACCGTCGGGACGCAGCAGCGGGACCATCAACTGGTCGATCATTTCCTCGAGCTCGCGATCCGTCCATTCACTTGCACAAATCTTCGAGCGGTACATCATCATCGCCGGAATCGCGTCGAAGACGTATCCGTTGGCCGCGTCACGACGGACTTCCCCACGCTCCATTCCGCGCTTGACGACCTCGCAGATCATCGTGAGCGTCGGCTCCACCACCCCCTTGATGATCACCGCGTGGAAGCGCTCGGCCTGCGCGTTGTCGCATTCGTGAATGACGGAGCGCAGCGCGAATCCCGGCCGGGAGAACATCGCGTCGCGCGCCCTGCGACACAGCTCCAGCAGATCCTCGCGCACACTCCCGAGGTCGGGAACCGTGTCGAAGTCCGGCAGGCCGGACCGCAGCGCGTCGGCGACGAGGTCCTCCTTGGACGGCCAGCGGCGGTAGACCGCCGCCTTGCCCGTCTGCGCGCCGGCGGCCACGCCCTCCATCGTCAGGCCGTTCCAGCCGACGGTGCCGAGCTGGTCCAGCGCGGCCTCGAGGATGGCGCGCTCCAGGACCGCGCCACGCCGACGGGACGGCGTCGGGGCGGAGGCGGCCGCCCAGTGCGAAGCAACCATGTCGCACGTCTCCAAAAAGCGATGGAAAGGGGTATTCGGGGACAAGACGTGTGCCGTGCGACCGCGACGGGGGACCGAGCGCGCGACACCCTCAATAAGTGAACGGTTGCGTTCACTGTCGCCGGGTCACTAACGTTGAGGCAACAGTGAACGCGAGCGTTCACTAAGTGATCCGTGGGGGACACATAGTGACAACCTCTTCTCTGCTCAACGACCGAAAGCCTGGAGCGGCCCGCCGGGAGGGGCATCCCGGCATCGCACTCGCCGTCATCGCGGCCTGCCAACTCATGGTCGTACTCGACGCGACGATTGTGAACATCGCGCTCCCGCACATTCAAAACGCTCTCAAGTTCAGCACCACCGACCTCACCTGGGTCGTCAGCGCGTACACGCTCACCTTCGGCGGCCTGCTCCTGCTCGGCGGCCGAGCCGGTGACATCCTCGGCAGGCGCCGGGTCTTCATGACCGGCATCCTGCTGTTCACCTTCGCGTCGCTGATCGGCGGCTTCGCACAGGAACCCTGGCAGTTGCTGGCGGCGCGGGTCCTTCAGGGCATGGGAGGCGCGATCGCGTCGCCCACGTCGCTGGCCCTCATAACAACCACCTTCCCCGAGGGACCGGAGCGCAACCGGGCCTTCGGCGTCTTCGCCGCCGTCTCCGCGGGTGGCGGCGCCATCGGCCTGCTGGCGGGCGGCATGCTCACCGAGTGGCTCGACTGGCGCTGGGTGCTCTTCGTCAACGTGCCGATCGGTGTACTGATCGCCGTGCTCGCGCCGCTCTACATCAGCGAGTCCGAACGGCACTCCGGCCGCTTCGACATAGCCGGGGCGGTGACCTCCACCGCGGGCATGGCGTCCCTCGTCTACGGCTTCATCCGGGCCGCGGACGAGGGCTGGCGGGACAACCTGACCATCGGCTCCTTCACGGCTGCGGCGGTCCTCCTGCTGGCCTTCGTCCTCATCGAGCAGCGGGCCAAGGAACCGATCACACCACTGAAGATGTTCGCCGACCGCAACCGCTCCGGCACGTATGTGATCATGCTGAGCCTGGCCGCCGCGATGTTCGGCATGTTCTTCTACATCGTCCTGTTCGTACAGAACGTGCTCGGCTACACCCCCATCCAGGCCGGTCTGGCCTTCCTGCCGGTCACGGTCGTGATCGCGATCGGTGCGGGCGTGTCGCAGCGGTTCCTTCCCGTCTTCGGCCCGAAGCCGTTCATGATCGCGGGGTCGACGCTCGCGGCGGTCGGACTCGGCTGGCAGGCCCTCATCAGCTCCGACAGCTCCTATGTCGGCGGCGTCCTGGGTCCGATGCTGATCTTCGGCCTCGGCATGGGACTGAACTTCGTGACGCTGACGCTGACCGCGGTCTCCGGGGTCGCCCCGCACGAGGCGGGCGCGGCGTCCGGGCTGCTCAACGCGATGCAGCAGGTGGGCGGATCGATCGGCCTCGCCATTTTGACGACGGTCTTCGGCACGGCCAGCAAGGACGAGGCGGGGAAGCAGGTCCAGGACTTCCTCACCAACGGTTCGCCGGAGCAGAAGGCGCAGTTCGCCCAGACGCACCAGTTGCCCTCGCCCTGGTCGCACGACGTACTGGCGCAGGGCATCTCGGCCGCCTTCGTCCCGGCCGCCGCCATGGCCGTGCTCGCGCTGGCCACGGCGTGGCTGGTGATCCGGGTGCGCAAGAGCGACCTGGAGGCCCTGTCCGGCTCGGCCGGTCCGGGCGTGGGCTGATCCCACCGGACCGCTGACGGGGTGAGCATCACCGGCGGGCGTCACGCGCGCCCGCCGGTGCCCTCCCCGCCGGCTCACGGCCACGCGGGCGCCTGACGGGCCGGAGAACGCGACGAACAGCGCGACGGGCAGCACCGGGGACAGCAACGCGACGAACACCGACAGCGCCTCCATGTCCCACCCCTTCATGACCTCCCGGGGCTGCCCGGGGCGGATGCCTCGGGCAGCGGTTGTCATGACAACGGGCACGCGCTCACGGAGAGTTCCCGTCGCACACGGAGCGTTTCCGTGCGGGATCTCGTCAGACCGACGCCGTCATCCAGGCGGGCAGCGCCTCGACCCGCTCGGCCCATTCCGCCGGGGGCGCCCCCGCCTCACCGGCCGCGACCACCCCGCCCACGATGGCGCAGGTCGTGTCCACGTCCCCGCCGACCTGCGCGGTCGTCCAGAAGGCGGTCTCGTACTGCCCGAGCGCGCGGGCCGCGGACCAGAGGGCGAAGGGAACCGTGTCGTGCGCGGTCGTACGCCGGCCGCAGCCCAGGACCGCCGCGACCGTGGCCGCGTCGCCGTAGTCGAGCATGTCCCGGGCACGGCGCAGCCCGGCACCCACGGCGCTCTTCGGAACGAGCGAGATCACCCCGTCGAGGAGCGCGTGTGCCGGGGGCGGCCCGGCCGGGTCCGCGGCCAGTGCCGCGGCCGCCGCGACGGCCATGGCCCCGACCACCGCCTCACGGTGCTGATGCGTCGGGTAGGCGGAGATCTCCGCCTGGTGGGTCGCCTGTTCCGGATCGTCCGCGTACCAGGCGCCCAGCGGTGCGATGCGCATGGCCGCGCCGTTGCCCCAGGAGCCCTGTCCGTTGAAGAGCGCCGCGGCCAGCTCGCGCCAGTCGCCGCCCTCCCGGACCAGCCGCAGCAGGCGGTTGACCGCGGGGCCGTACCCCCGGTCGAAGTCGTGGTGCCGGGCGAAGGAGAGCGCCAGCGCATCCTGGTCGATGCGGTGGTGGGCGGCCAGGACGGAGACCACGGAACAGGCCATCTCCGTGTCGTCCGTCCACTGCCAGGTGCCGGGCGGCAGCTCGCGCCTCCCCAGCAGCGGATAGTTCGCGGGAACGAAGAACTGTGAGCCCAGCGCGTCCCCCACCGACAGTCCGCGCAGGCTGGAAAGGGCGCGGTCCAGGCGCCCGTCAGGAGAAGAATGAGCGGTCATCGCCCTGCCACTCTATCCGGTGATCCCGTACGGTTCCGGATCTCGCCAGCGTTCGAAGGGCCGGTCAAGGGTGTACTTGCCGTCCTCGCCGAGAACGAGCATCCGCATCTCGGCGTTCCCGGGGTTGGACAGCGACTCGAACTCCGCGACCGTCCAGTGGAACCACCTCATGCAGAACAGCCGCATGGCCAGCCCGTGGGTCACCAGGAGCACGTTCGGTGGGTGGTCGGGGTCCTCGAAACTGCGGAACAGGCTCTCCAGGAAGTTGCCCACGCGGTCGTACACGTCCGCACCGGACTCGCCCTGCGCGAAGCGGTAGAAGAAGTGCCCGTAGGCGTCCCGGTAGGCCTTCTGCAGCCGCACGTCGTCGCGGTCCTGCCAGTTGCCCCAGTCCTGCTCGCGCAGCCGGGGCTCCTCCCGTACCCGTATGAGGTCCGGGTCGAGGTGGAAGGCGCGGAGTGTCTCGTGGGTGCGGCGGTACGGGGAGACGTAGACGCTGACCCGCTCGCGGCCGAACACCTCGCGCAGTTCCTTGCCGGTCTCCTCGGCCTGCTCCCGGCCCCGGTCGGTGAGGGCCAGCGCGTGGTCGGGCTCGCGCTCGTACACGGTGTCATCGGCGTTGCCGATCGACTCGCCGTGCCGGACAAGGACGATGCGCCGTGGTCGTGCCATGCCAGAACCCTAGATCGAGTGGGCCGGAATCAGGCACTCGTGCGGCCCCCGTACGGCGTACGTCACACCGTTTCCACACCTGGCCGCGACATGGCGGGGAACCGGGGCTCACACGGTCCAGGAGGGTTCCAGTTGCACGATGTCGCCGGTCAGGGACGCGATGTCGGCCTCCGTCTGGGCGCGCAGGGCGAGCCTTTCCACCCGCTCGGTACGGTACTTCCCGTGTTCGGCGGCCGACAGCCACATGGACAGGACGAGGTACTCGTTGTAGCCGTCCCCCGGGGCCTCGCCGAACAGGCCGCGGATCATGCCCGGCGAGCCGGCCATCGCGGGGTTCCAGACCTTCTCCTGCATGAGGACGTAGTGCTCGGACCGCTCCTCGTGAACCCGGCACAGCGCCACGCGCAGCAGGTCGGCGTCGTGGAAGCGCGGCTCGAAGCCGGTCTTCACGTCGAAGCGGTAGTCGAAGAGCCTGACCTGCGCGTCCTTGAAGGTGCCCACCTGCGCCGAGGCGAGCCTGTCGTGGGAGCGGGCCATGAAGGAGTCGTAGAAGGCACGGCTCTCCCAGAAGGCGAAGACGTGCGCCACGTCCGGCCGCGCCCTGCTCCAGCCACCCCCTTGTCCCCGGAAACCCGGCTCCCCCGGGAGCCCCGCCCACTTCCGCTGCCCCCGCTCGAAACCGCGGCGGTCCACCACGGTGCAGCGAATCCACTTGACCAGCACCGCGCCATGGTAAGGCCCCGGAACGCGGCACCGGTGGCTCTCCGGCGGACCGCTTGCCCGCACCCCCGTCCCGGTGCGTGGCAGGATGGACAACCGGCCGTCACCGTCCGGCAGTTCGGGTGGCCGGGCAGGGCGGGGGACCTGGGAAGGGGAAGTCTGTGAACGGCCTCAGCAAGGGCATGCGCAAGGTCGAGGTCGCACTGCGGTGGGACCCGAGTCCGGCGGGACAGCCCGCCGCCGACCTGGACCTCGTCGCCGGTACCTATCCGGCCGACGATCCGTACGGCAGCCCCGCCTACGTGGTGCATTTCGACAGTCGCTCACCGGACGGCACGATCTATCTCAACCGCGACAGCAAGGACGGCAAGGGCTTCGGTTTCGACGAGGTCATGACGCTGGAGCTGGAACGGCTCGACGCCCGGTACGCGCGCGTGGTGGTGGGCGTCGCCATCCAGCAGCGCACGGAGGACCGGACGTTCGCCGACGTGGCCCATCCGGGCCTGCGCATCCGTGAGGGATACACGGACCTGGCCACGGAGGACTTCGGCGGCGTCCGCGGAGCCACCGCGGCCACGGTCGCGGAGTTCGTCCGGGACGAGACGGGCGCCTGGGGCTTCCGGGCCGGCGTGCACGGGTTCGAGGGGGATCCCGCGACGTTCACCCGGGTGATGGGCCAGGCGCACCGGCCTTGACGGCGCGGGTGCATGAGTAAGGGGCGACCGCCATGGCGGTCGCCCCTTACTCATGCACCACTACATACGGCTGCGCTCAGCTGCAACCGCTGGTCGAGCCGCAGCCCTCGCAGATGTAGCAGGAACCGGCGCGCTGCATCTTCGTGCCGCAGGAGAAGCACAGCGGGGCGTCGGCCTGGATGCCCAGTTGCATCTCCACCAGCTCGGCGCTGGTGTGCGCCTGCTGCGGAGCGGGCTTGGCGGCCTCGGCCTCGGCCTTCGGCGTGGCGACGGCCTTCACCTGGGCGAGCGGCGCCGACTGGGCCAGGCCCTCGACGTCCAGCTCGTCGTCGGACGGCTCGTACGAGCCCGTCTCCAGGTGGCGCTGGCGCTCCTCGGCGGAGTGGATGCCGAGTGCGGAGCGGGTCTCGAAGGGCAGGAAGTCCAGCGCCAGGCGGCGGAAGATGTAGTCGACGATCGACTGGGCCATCCGCACGTCCGGGTCGTCCGTCATGCCGGCCGGCTCGAAGCGCATGTTGGTGAACTTCGAGACGTACGTCTCCAGCGGCACGCCGTACTGGAGGCCGACGGAGACCGCGATGGAGAAGGCGTCCATCATGCCCGCGAGGGTCGAGCCCTGCTTGGACATCTTCAGGAAGACCTCGCCCAGACCGTCGTCCGGGTAGGAGTTGGCGGTCATGTAGCCCTCGGCGCCGCCGACGGTGAAGGACGTGGTGATGCCGGGGCGTCCCTTCGGGAGGCGCTTGCGGACCGGGCGGTACTCGACGACCTTCTCGACCGTCTCGCGGATGGCCGCCTCGGTCTTCTCGGTGATCTCCGCCTTCTCCGCGTCCTTGACCGACTTGGTCTTGGCGGACAGGGGCTGGCCGACCTTGCAGTTGTCGCGGTAGATGGCCAGCGCCTTGACGCCCATCTTCCAGGCCTCGAAGTAGACCTCCTCGACGTCCTCGACGGTGGCCGACTCCGGCAGGTTGACCGTCTTGGAGAGGGCGCCGGAGATCCACGGCTGGATGGCGGCCATCATGCGGACGTGACCCATCGCGGAGATGGAGCGCTCGCCCATCGCGCAGTCGAACACCTCGTAGTGCTCGTGCTTGAGACCGGGGGCGTCGACCACGTTGCCGTGCTCGGCGATGTGGGCGACGATCGCCTCGATCTGCTCCTCCTGGTAGCCCAGGCGGCGCAGGGCCTGCGGGACGGTGCCGTTGACGATCTGCATCGAGCCGCCGCCGACCAGCTTCTTGAACTTGACCAGGGCCAGGTCGGGCTCCAGGCCGGTGGTGTCGCAGGACATCGCGAGACCGATGGTGCCGGTCGGGGCGATGACGGACGCCTGGGAGTTGCGGAAGCCGTTCTTCTCGCCGAGGCGGAGCACGTCCTGCCAGGCCTCCGTGGCGGCGGCCCAGATCGGCGTGTCGAGGTCGTCCATGCGGACGGCCTTGGCGTTCTCGTCGGAGTGCTGCTTCATGACCCGCAGATGCGGCTTGGCGTTGCGGGCGTAGCCGTCGTACGGGCCGACGATCGCGGCGAGTTCGGCGGAGCGGCGGTACGACGTGCCGGTCATCAGGGAGGTGATGGCACCGGCCAGGGCGCGGCCGCCGTCGGAGTCGTAGGCGTGGCCGGTCGCCATCAGCAGGGCGCCGAGGTTGGCGTAGCCGATGCCGAGCTGGCGGAAGGCGCGGGTGTTCTCGCCGATCTTCTGGGTCGGGAAGTCCGCGAAGCAGATGGAGATGTCCATCGCGGTGATGACGAGCTCGACGACCTTGGAGAAGCGCTCGGCGTCAAAGGACTGGTTGCCCTTGCCGTCGTCCTTCAGGAACTTCATCAGGTTCAGCGACGCCAGGTTGCAGGACGTGTTGTCCAGGTGCATGTACTCGCTGCACGGGTTGGAGCCGTTGATGCGGCCGGACTCCGGGCAGGTGTGCCACGCGTTGATGGTGTCGTCGTACTGGATGCCGGGGTCGGCGCAGGCCCAGGCGGCCTCGGCCATCTTGCGGAAGAGCGCCTTGGCGTCGACCTCCTCGATGACCTCGCCGGTCATGCGGGACGTCAGGCCGAACTTGCCGCCGTCCTGCACGGCCTTCATGAACGTGTCGTTCACGCGGACCGAGTTGTTGGCGTTCTGGTACTGGACGGACGTGATGTCGTCGCCGCCCAGGTCCATGTCGAAGCCCGCGTCGCGCAGGGCGCGGATCTTCTCCTCTTCCTTCACCTTGGTCTCGATGAAGTCCTCGATGTCGGGGTGGTCGACGTCGAGGATGACCATCTTGGCCGCGCGGCGGGTGGCGCCGCCGGACTTGATGGTGCCGGCGGAGGCGTCGGCGCCGCGCATGAAGGAGACCGGTCCCGAGGCGTTGCCGCCGGAGGAGAGCAGTTCCTTGGAGGAGCGGATCCGGGAGAGGTTCAGGCCGGCGCCGGAACCGCCCTTGAAGATCATGCCCTCTTCCTTGTACCAGTCGAGGATCGACTCCATGGAGTCGTCGACGGACAGGATGAAGCAGGCGGAGACCTGCTGCGGCTGGGGCGTGCCGACGTTGAACCACACCGGGCTGTTGAAGCTGAAGATCTGGTGCAGGAGGGCGTAGGCCAGCTCGTGCTCGAAGATCTCGGCGTCGGCGGGCGAGGCGAAGTACTTGTTGTCCTCACCGGCCTTCCGGTACGTCTTCACGATGCGGTCGATGAGCTGCTTGAGGCTCACCTCGCGCTGCGGGGTGCCCACGGCGCCCCGGAAGTACTTGCTGGTGACGATGTTGACCGCGTTCACCGACCAGAACTCGGGGAACTCGACGCCACGCTGCTCGAAATTGACCGAGCCGTCGCGCCAGTTGGTCATGACGACGTCACGACGCTCCCAGGCCACCTCGTCGTAGGGGTGGACGCCGGGAGTGGTGTGGACGCGCTCGACGCGGAGTCCCTTGCCCGCCTTGGTGGCCTTGGCGCGGGAACTCCGTGCCGGACCGCTCGCCGTCTCTGTCATGCCGCCTCCCTGTACGGGCGAAAACGCCCTGAAGTGCCCCGATTGTTCCCGTGGGCACGGTGTTCTGTCTGGTGTTGCGGGCATCTCTCGCTGCGCCCGCAACAGGTCTCTGCTCGCCGCCGTCCGGCCGGGCCCGGGCGCCGAAGTCCGGGTCCGGCCCGCCGGTCAGTCGGCGGCGCCTGCGGGCTCGGGGACGTGTCCCGCCCCCGTGGACCCGCGGTCGTTCTCCTGGCTCCCCGCGCCGGTGTCGTCGCCTCCGCCGGGCCGCCCCGTCGTCTCCCTCAGTTCCGCGATCGCGGCCTCGAAGTCCTCGAGCGAGTCGAACGCCCGGTAGACCGAGGCGAATCGCAGATAGGCGACGAGGTCGAGTTCCTGCAACGGGCCGAGGATGGCCAGCCCCACGTCGTGGGTGGTCAGCTCGGCACTCCCGGTCGCCCGCACCGCCTCCTCGACCCGTTGGCCGAGCTGGGCGAGCGCGTCCTCGGTGACGGGCCGGCCCTGGCAGGCCTTGCGCACACCGTTGATCACCTTGGTGCGGCTGAACGGTTCGGTGACCCCGGACCGCTTCACCACCATGAGCGAGCACGTCTCCACGGTCGTGAACCGACGGGAGCAGTCAGGGCACTGGCGGCGCCTGCGGATCGACGTGCCGTCGTCAGTCGTACGGCTGTCGACGACACGGCTGTCGGGGTGCCTGCAGAAGGGGCAGTGCATGGACTCCGAACCCTCCTCACAGCAGACTCAACAGCCTCGAAAGGCCCTGTGAGCCCCTCGAAGCAGCCCCCAGCATAGGCGATCGCGACGGGCTCGAAGACCCGGGGGACCACAACTTGTGGGCTACAGATGCAATCCAACCACTAGATGTGGTGATTGGCTCAAACAAACACGCCGTGCACGCGTGTCGCGCCTGTGCGTGCCCGCCCGCACCGGGACGACCGGCAGCAATGCGGAGATACCGTGGGCACCGCGAGGAGGGGGCGTGGGACTACCGCAACAGATGGGAGACCCGCCCCGTCGAACGGGCTGCCGGATGGCAGACTGGGGCGACATCCCGGAGGTTGTCACCACGGCGGTGAAGAGTACAGCAATCAGCCCTTTTGTCCGCCGGGCACCACGGTAGCCATACACCCAGACATGCAATACGGGCGAGGGATTCGCGGTTTTTCACTCGAACGTGTGTTTGGCGCAACCTTTCGAAAGCTACTACCGTTGTGCAGCAGGGAGACCATCGAGAGGGGCCGACGTGACCACCACCGCCGACAGTGCCACCATCACTGCCCAGGAACGCCCCCAGGGCCGACCTGAGCCGGTACACGCGATGAGCGACGCCGCGCATCCCGAGGGGCACAAGCGCTCCCTGCCGGGCCGACCTCCCGGCATCCGGGCGGACAGCTCGGGGCTCACCGATCGCCAGCGCCGGGTGATCGAGGTCATCCGCGACTCGGTGCAGCGACGCGGGTACCCGCCGTCGATGCGCGAGATCGGCCAGGCCGTCGGCCTCTCCAGCACCTCGTCCGTGGCACACCAGCTGATGGCGCTGGAGCGCAAGGGCTTCCTGCGCCGCGACCCGCACCGCCCGCGGGCCTACGAGGTGCGCGGCTCCGACCAGGCCGCCTCGGTACAGCCCACGGACACCGCCGGAAAGCCGGCCGCGTCCTACGTGCCGCTCGTCGGACGCATCGCCGCCGGTGGTCCGATCCTCGCGGAGGAGTCCGTCGAGGACGTCTTCCCGCTCCCCCGGCAGCTGGTCGGCGACGGTGAGCTCTTCGTCCTCAAGGTCGTCGGCGACTCGATGATCGAGGCCGCGATCTGCGACGGCGACTGGGTCACGGTCCGCCGTCAGCCGGTCGCCGAGAACGGCGACATCGTGGCCGCGATGCTCGACGGCGAGGCCACCGTCAAGCGGTTCAAGCGCGAGGACGGCCACGTCTGGCTCCTCCCGCACAACGCCGCCTACGAGCCGATCCCCGGTGACGACGCGACCATCCTCGGCAAGGTGGTGGCCGTACTGCGCCGCGTCTGAGCGCCACGGCGGGCGGGTACGCGCGACAGCGCCCCGCCGACCCGACCGGGCCCCGGAACCTCTGCGCCGGTTCCGGGGCCCCGCGCTGCGCGGAGCCGTGTCGTACGGGACTGGTCGGGAGGGCGGACGGCACGACGCACCGGACGCCCCCCCCCCGCCCGCTCAGTCGTCCTGCGTCTGGCCCGCGGCCGCGGCCTGCTGCGCGTCCTCGCCCGGCCCGGTGCCCTCGGTCTGCTTCGCCTTCGCGTCGATCGCGGCGAGCGACTTGCGGACCTGGTTGCGGTCGGTGGTGAACCAGAAGTCGGGCAGGGACGCCTTCAGATAGCTCCCGTACCGGGCCGTCGCCAGCCGCTGGTCCAGTACGGCGACCACGCCGCGGTCGCCGGACGCCCGGACGAGCCGGCCCGCGCCCTGCGCCATCAGCAGCGCGGCGTGCGTCGCCGCGACGGCCATGAAGCCGTTGCCCCCGGCCTCCTCCACCGCCTTCTGGCGGGCGCTCATGAGCGGATCGTCGGGACGCGGGAACGGGATCTTGTCCATGACGACGAGCTGGCAGCTCGGCCCGGGGACGTCGACGCCCTGCCACAGCGACAGGGTGCCGAAGAGACAGGTCCGCGGGTCGGCGGCGAAGTTCTTGATCAGCTCGCCCAGGGTCTCCTCGCCCTGGAGGAGGATCGGGTACTCCGGGATGCGCGAGCGCAGTTCCTCGGCGGCCACTTGGGCCGCGCGCATCGAGGAGAACAGCCCCAGCGTGCGGCCTCCCGCCGCCTGGATCAGCTCGGTCAGCTCGTCGAGCATGTCACCGCGGTCGCCGTCCCGGGCGGGGCGGGCCAGGTGCTTGGCGACGTAGAGGATGCCCTGCTTGCGGTAGTCGAAGGGGGAGCCGACGTCGACGCCCTTCCACTGGGGCACGTCGTCGCCCTCGGTGCCCTCGGGTGCGAGCCCCAGGGAGGCCCCGACGCCGTTGAAGTCGCCGCCCAGCTTCAGCGTCGCGGAGGTCAGGACCACCGAGCGGTCGGTGAAGAGCTTCTCCCGCAGCAGCCCCGAGACGGACATCGGAGCGACCCGCAGCGACGCGCCGAACCGGTCGTGGCGCTCGTACCAGACGACGTCCCACTCGGAGCCGTTCGTGATCCGCTCCGCCACGTCGTGCACGGACTCCACGGAGGCCAGCGCCTGCTTGCGGACGGCGTCCTCGTCCTGCACGGACCTGTCCCGGGTGCTGCCGATGGCCGAGATGACCGTACGGCAGGCGTCCCGCAGCGCCATCAGGGCGTAGCCCAGGTCCTCGGGGATCTCCTCGAGGCGGCCCGGGAGCGCCAGCTCCATCAGCCGCTCGAAGCCCTCGGCGGCGGTCTGGAGCTGGTCGGCGGCCTTCTCGTTGACCAGCTTCGCGGCCCGGCGCACCGCCCGGTTGACCTGGCCGGGGGTCAGCTCACCGGTGGCGACGCCGGTGACCCGGGAGACCAGCTCGTGCGCCTCGTCGACGATCAGCACCTCGTGCTGCGGCAGGACGGGCGCGCCCTCGATGGCGTCGATCGCGAGCAGGGCGTGGTTGGTGACGACGACCTCGGAGAGCTTGGCGCGCTCGCGGGCCGTCTCGGCGAAGCACTCGGCACCGTAGGCGCACTTCGAGGCGCCCAGGCACTCCCGGGAGGAGACCGAGACCTGGGACCAGGCGCGGTCGGAGACGCCCGGGGTGAGGTCGTCGCGGTCGCCGGTCTCGGTCTCGTCGGCCCAGTCGCGCATCCGCAGCAGGTCCTGCCCGAGCCTGCTGGTGGGCGCGGCGGCCTCGAACTGGTCGAAGAGGCCCTCCTCCTCGTCCTGCGGGACGCCCTCGTGCAGCCGGTGCAGGCACAGGTAGTTCGACCTGCCCTTGAGCATCGCGAACTCCGGACGGCGACGCAGCTTCGGGTGGAGCGCGTCGACCGTGCGGGGCAGGTCCCGCTCGACGAGCTGGCGCTGCAGGGCCAGGGTCGCCGTGGCCACGACCACCCGCTCCCCGTGCGCCAGCGCGGGCACCAGGTAGCCGAGCGACTTTCCGGTACCGGTGCCGGCCTGGACCAGCAGATGGGAGCCGCTGTCGATGGCTTCCTCGACGGCTTCGGCCATGGCCACCTGGCCGGGACGCTCCGTACCGCCGACGGCGGCGACGGCGGCGTGCAGGAGTTCGGGGAGTGAGGGCTTCGTCATAGCGCGACCACCCTACGGCCCAGGACTGACAAACGGGGCGGCGAGGCGGACGGCGGGGACGGAAGCGACGCGTCGGGGCGCGGGAACGCCGACGCGCAGGGCTGCGGGAACGGCGGGGACGGCGGCGGCACGGGGCGCTGCCGGGGCCGGCGGGTCACGGGGGCCTCCTGGGCGGACTGCCTGCGGACGGGCGGGGGACGACGAGGTGCGCCGCGCGTCACGCGGGCTGCGGCCCCGTCCGTTCGCGGACCATGAGGGCGGCCCGCTTGCCCGGCAGGTCCACCTCGGCCACCGGCCGGAACCCGGCGCCCAGGAACGCCGCGACGGACGGCCTGTTGCGGACGTCGGGTTCGGCGAGCACGCGCGTGCAGGCGGGGCGGTGCGCGAGGACGAGGTCGGCGACCGCCCTGATCAGCTCGGTTCCGGTGCCCCGCCCGCGGTCGGCGTCGTCGCCGATCAGCAGGTGGACGCCGGTGTCGTGTGGGCGGACCGGGCAGTAACGGGCCAGCGGGTCGAGATCGGCCCGGTAGATCTCCCAGTAGCTCATCGGCGACCCGTCCAGCGTCCCGACGCACGGGACGCTGCGCCCGTCCCCGGTCAGCTGGGCCCGCAGGTGCTCGGCGGTCACGCTCTGCGGTCCGGTCAGTTCCCAGTACGCGGCGACGGCGGGGTCGTTCATCCAGCGGGAGACGAGCGCGGCGTCCCGTTCGGCGTCGGCGGGGACCAGGTGGAACACGCCGACGGGCGTGGTGACCGGCCCCCAGTCGGCGAGGCCGTCGAGGAGGTCGGCACGCGCGCGTGCCCCGGCTGCCTGCGCGCGGTCGTCGCCCACGTCCCGCAGGAGCGCGAGGAACTCGTCCGGCAGGTGCAGGTCCAGGGTGTCGTCCGCGCTCGCGTCGGTGGGGTTCACAGGGTCGCTCCTTCGGAAGAGCAGGCGCGCAGGGGGTTGGCGACGGTGACGTACACGGACTGGGTGTCCACCGGGCCGACGAGTTCGTCGAGGCCGTGCATCCGGGTGAGCAGGTTGGCCTTGCAGCGCAGCGCCGGCGAGTCGAGGAGGCGGGCGGGGAGCGGACCGCCCAGGGGGGCCGGGCCGGCGGCCAGCCCGCCCAGGAAGCGGCGGAAGGCGGCCAGCAGCGTTCCTTCGTCCGCGAGCCCCTGGGAGCCGAAGGCGCCGACGAGGCCGAACACGTTGTTGACGGCGAGGTAGTAGGCGAAACGCTCGTCGGTGACCTCGTCGGCCACGAAGGTGTCGCTGTGCTCACCGATGCCGGGCAGCCGGGCCTCCAGTTCCGCGCGGCGGGACTCGCGGAAGTAGTAGCCCTGGTTGTCGCGGTAGCGGCCGCCCGAGGGCCAGCCCTCCGCGTCCAGCAGGACCAGGGTGTTCTGCTGGTGCGCCTCCAGGGCGATCCCCGCGTGGGCGTCCAGCCACAGGACGGGACGGACGACGTGGTGGAGGTAGCGCAGGAACCACTCGACGGCGACGGCTGCGCGTGGTCGGCCGGTCCGTGCGGCGAGCCGGGTGACGCACTCGGCCAGCCGGGAGCGCGCGGCGGGCCCGTCCGCCGTCCGGGCGTGCGGCCGGGCCGCGACGAGGGAGGCCACGCAGGAGACGTCGTCCGAGGGCCGGAAGGGGTTGTGGCGGACGACGACGTCGAGCCCTCGTACCGGCGTGCCGTCCGCCGCGTCGACGGCGAGCCAGGCCGGGTCGCGGACGATGTCGAAGCCCGGGTGGGCCGCCTGCCACTGGCGGGACAGCCCGCGGCGCAGCAGGCGGTGCACCTCGACACCGCGGTGGAGTTCCTTGCGGAGGTTCTCCCGCCGGGAGTTGGTGATGCGCAGGGCCAGCGAGAGCTTGAGCATGGCGGGGGCGCCCGTGCGGTGGACGGTGCGCACGGAGGACGTGGGATGCCACGCCGGGCCCTGGGGGCCGAGGTCCCTGACCAGGCCGGCGTCCAGCAGTGCGGTCACGTCCGGCCGGTGCAGCACCGCGCGGAACTGCCAGGGGTGCAGGGGCAGCAGGGCGTAGCCGTCCGGCGGCGCCGGGCCGTCCGCGGCCAGGCGCGCGGTGAGCCGAGCCGCCGGGAGCGTGCGGCCGCGTTCCGTCCAGGCCGAGTCGGTCGCGAGTACGGAGGGGGCGACGGCCAGCCAGTGCAGGGGGAAGGAACCGCGCAGCTCCGGGGAGTACCGGCGGGCTTCCGCCTCGGTGAGCCCCGCGCGGCTCTTGGGGGTGGGGTGCAGCGGGTGTCCGAGGACGAGCGCCTGTTCGGCGGCGAGGAAGAGGTCCGTTCCGCCGGGGTCCTGCGCGCCGTGACGCCGAACTTCCGGTCCGTCCGCGGGCCGTTCCGCGCGTTCCCGCAGGAATACGGCGGTGCGCCGGACGGAGTCGGCGACACGCGCGACGAAGTCGGGACCGTCGGCGGTGGCGCCGACCGTCTCGCGTACGAGCAGCGCGGCGAGGGTGACCGCGTCCACGGGCGGCGCCGCGGCGGGCGCACCGGCCAGCCGCGGGGGGCCGAAGCGGTGCAGGCCGGTCGGGGACCAGTAGAGGACGGGAATGGTCAGGGCGGTGCCGCAGGCCGGGAGCGGCACCCGCAGGAGGCCGTCGCCGGGGGCGGGCGCGTTCGTCTCGCGGGCCCAGCAGCGGATCAGGTTCTCCGTGGCCGCGGCCTGGGCGGCGGCGTGGGGGTCGAGGCGACCGAGCGCGTCCGCCGGGGAAGGCGGGGGCGCCGCGGCCCGGGCCGGCAGCTGCGCCGGCACCGGCAGGGGCCCGGCGGCGGCCGGGCACGCCGGGTCAACGGGTCTCCCGGGGGCGGGGACGACCGCAGGGGCCGGTCCGGATGCGGTGTGGGGGTGCAACGCGGGTCCTCCTGGCGTGCTGTGTCCGGGGCGTTCTGTGTCCGGGCGGTGGGTGTCACCGCGGGCCGTGCCCGGCGCGTATCGCGGCCGTGCTGTCGGGGCGGTGACGGTCCACGGCCCGCACGGCTTCGGCGAGCCGGTCCAGGACGGCCGACATCTGCTCCTCGGTGACGATGAGCGGTGGCAGCAGGCGCACGACGTTCGCGCCGGGCCCCGTGACGTCCACGATCAGACCCCGGCGCAGGCACTCCCGGCGGACGGCGGCGGCGAGTCGGGCGGCCGTGCCGGGTGTGCCGGGTGTGCCGTCCGGTGCCGTCAGCTCGATGCCGGCCATGAGCCCCCGCCCGCGGACGTCGCCGAGGCACGCGAACTCGGCGGCCAGGGCGCGCAGTCGGGTCAGCATCCGCCCGCCCAGTGCGGCGGCGTGCTCGGCGAGTCGGTGTTCGCGGACGTGGGCGAGGGTGGCGGCGCCCGCGGCCAGGGCGAGTTGGTTGCCGCGAAAGGCGCCGGTGCCGGACGCGCCGGGCCCTCCGGCGGGCGGACTGGCCGGGCGGCCCGCAGCGCCCGCGCCATCGCTGTCGCCCGGCTCGCCCGTCTCGCCCAGGTCTTCGTGGTGGACCACCGCGGCCAGCGGAAGGCTGCCGCCGATCGCCTTGGCGAGAATCAGAACGTCGGGCGTGACTCCGCTGTGCTCGAACGCCCAGTAGGCGCCGGTCCGGCCGACACCCGTCCCGGTCTCGTCGACGACGAGTGGGACGGCCTGTTCGGCCGTGCGGGCGCGCAGGTGCCGTACCAGGGCGTCCGCCGCCGGAAACACCCCGGCCTCGCTCCGGACCGGCTCCAGGAGCAGTCCCGCGGGCGGCTCCTGCCCCGCCTCGCCGTCGCGGGGGAACGGCCCGTCGTGGAACGGCCCGTCGGGGAACGGCTCGTCGGGGAACGGCTCGTCGGCGACGGTGATCACACGGGAGCGTCCGGTGGCGGCGCGGACCAGCGAGACGGCGGAGGCGACGGGATCGGTTCCGGTGGGGCAGAACCGCACGCGCGCGTGGCCGGCGAGTTCGGGCGGCAGGGTGCGCAGCAGCTCGGTGACGAAGGCGTCCTCGACCGGGGTGGTGAGGTCCATGACATGCAAGGGGGCGCCGGAATCGAGCACCGCGCGGATCGCCTCCAGGACGACGGGGTGGTTGTGGCCCAGGGCCAGGGTCCCCCCGCCGGACACGCAGTCCAGGTAACGGCGGCCGTCGGCGCCCTCGATGGTCAGCCCCCGCGCGCGGACCGGTACGACCGGGAGAGCACGCGCGTAGGTGCGCGCGGCCGGTTCGCGCACCGGCTGGCGCCTCGAAGCGCCCTCGTACGCACCGGACTCCCGCGCCATCGGCTCCCGCGCGGCGCCCTCCCCCGCGCCTGACTCCCGCGCGATGCCCTCCCGCGCGGCGTGCGTCCGCGCGGACCCGTCGCCCGCGGGCTTCCCCACCGCCTCCGGCCCGGCGTCCCCGCATCCGGCCGCCCGGCTCCCGCAAGGGGCTCCCGCCACGTCTCGTCGACCTCCCGCTGTCCGGACGCGGCGGCGTGCCGGGCACTCCCGGCCCGGGGGGGCCGCGTCCGGACAGCGGGCCCCCCACCGCTACCAACCGCGGACCGCTCACGGGGTTACGGCCTGCCCGAAGATCGTTGCCGGGTGGGGGACTTGGCGGTCCGCCGCGGCGGCGCGGCCCGGCCTCCCGGCCGCGCGGGCGCCGCGTGCCAGGTCAGGCGGCTGTGTCCGAACCGTTGCCGTTCCGTCGGAACTCCCCCACAGCCACCGCATAGTGTGTGGTGCCGTTCCCGGTCGCCGTCGCTCGGCGGCCGGGCCGCGGCACCACGTTCGTTCACAGCAGGGGGAGTCAACACCATGCGATCCATACGGCCGTCGTTCACCACGCGCGGGCGCAGACACGGGCAGCGCGGAGCCTCCTCCACGGCCGCGGCGGTGGCGCTCGTCTCGGCGCTCGCCCTCACCGCCACGGCGTGCGAGGACGGCGACCCCGAGGCCGGCGGCGACGCCTCGGCCTCCGCGTCCGCCGTCGCCGACGACGGCAACGGCGGCATCCGGATCCCGGACCACATCAAGGACAAGCTCAAAGAGCACGGGATCGACGTCGACGACTGGAAGAACGGCGCCTGGAAGAACTGGGACAAGGACGACTGGCTGCGCGAGGCGCAGGACTTCGTCAACCCGATCATCGAGGGCCTGTGGGACCCGGACCGGATGCGGGACGCCGAGGAGCCGGACCAGGAGGTCGACGACAACGACATCTCCGGCGACCAGGGCGTCACCGACCCGGAGCCCGCCCCCGTCAAGGCGGAGGCCGTACCGGCCACGTACCACGACAACGCGGCCACGGCCGGCAAGCTCCTCTTCGACTCCCCCAAGGGCTCGATGGTGTGCTCGGCGACCGTGGTGATGGACCCGGCCCACCCGGGCAAGTCCAACATGGTCTGGACGGCCGGTCACTGCGTGCACGCCGGCAAGAGCGGCGGCTGGTACCGCAACATCGCCTTCGTCCCGTCGTACAACGACGCGGACATGTCGGTCACCGAGTTGCAGAAGGCCACCAAGGAGGAGCTCGCTCCCTACGGTGTCTGGTGGGGAGACTGGGCGCAGACCTCGGACCAGTGGATCGAGCAGGGCGGTGCGACCGGCGGTGAGGGCGCCCCGTACGACTTCGCCGTGATCCACGTGACGCCGGAGAAGGGCAGCGGCGGCAAGTCGCTGGAGGAGACGGTCGGCGCCGCGCTGCCGGTGGACTTCGACGCGCCCGCCGTGCCCGAGGTCGAGAGCATGAAGGCGATCGGCTACCCGGCCGCCCCGCCGTACGACGGCCAGAAGCTGTACCAGTGCCAGGACAAGCCCGGACGGCTCTCGCTCAACGCCTCCGACCCGACGATGTACCGCATCGGCTGCACCATGACCGGCGGTTCGTCCGGCGGCGGCTGGGTCGCCGCGGGCTCCGACGGCAAGCCCGCGCTGGTCTCCAACACCTCGATCGGCCCGGTGACGGCCGGCTGGCTGGCCGGTCCGCGCCTCGGCAAGGAGGCCAAGGGCGTGTTCGAAGCGGTGAGCGGCAAGTTCGCCGGCCAGTGAGCGCGTCCCGCCCGCGCTGAGCCGACAGGAGGTGGGGTGTGCCGGGCCGAGGCCGGCACCCCGCCACGCGTTCCATGACAGACAACCACGCACACACACGTTTCCACGGGGGTCCTCGCACCATGCGTTCCACACGTACGTCCACCGCGCCACGGCGCGGCCGGCGCACCGCACTCACCGCCGCCGGCCTGGTCGCCGCGCTGGCTCTCACCGCGACCGCCTGCGGCGGGTCGGACGAGGACAAGGCGGACGCCAAGCCCGCCGCCGACGCCTCCCGGGCCGCCGGCACCGGCGACGCCGGCGGCGAGGGCGGTCTGCCGGCCGGTCTCGCGGACAGGCTCAAGAAGCACGGCATCGACGTCGACCAGTGGAAGGACGGCGGCTGGAAGAACTGGGACAAGGACAAGTGGCTCAGTGAGGCCAAGGACTTCGTCAACCCGGTGATCGAGGGCCTGTGGCAGCCGGACCGGATGAAGTCCGCGAAGGAGGCCGACAAGACCGTCACCACCAAGGACGCGTCCGCCGACCAGGGCGCCACCGACCCGGAGCCGGCGCCCGTCGAGGCCGTCGCCGAGAAGAAGCCGTACCACGACAACGCCGCTCCGGTGGGCAAGGTCTTCTTCGACTCGCCCGAGGGCTCGATGGTCTGCTCGGGCACGGTGGTCAAGGACGTGAACCACCCCGGCAAGTCGAACCTGGTGTGGACGGCGGGCCACTGCGTGCACGCGGGCGGCAGCGGCGGCTGGTACCGCAACATCGCCTTCGTCCCGTCGTACAACGACTACGGCAAGTCCGAGACGGAGCTGGCGAACGCGACGGCCACCGAGATGGCTCCGTACGGCACCTGGTGGGCCGACTGGGCCGCGACCTCGGACCAGTGGATCAAGGGCGGCTCGGCGAGCGGCGGCGACGGGGCCACGTACGACTACTCGGTGCTGCACGTGAAGCCCGAGCAGGGCAGCAAGTCCCTGGAGGAGACGGTCGGCGCCGCGCTGGAGGTGGACTTCTCCGCCCCGTCGGCGACGGAGGTGTCCAGCATGGGGGCCTGGGGCTACCCGGCGGCACCGCCGTACAACGGCCTGGAGATGTTCAAGTGCGTCGACCGGCCGGGGCGGCTGTCGCTGAGCCCCTCGCTGCCGACGATGTACCGCATCGGCTGCACCATGACCGGCGGTTCGTCCGGCGGCGGCTGGTTCCGGGTGGTGGACGGGGAGACCAAGCTGGTCTCGAACACCTCGATCGGCCCGGTGACGGCCGGCTGGCTGGCGGGCCCGCAGCTCGGCCGGTCGGCCGAGGCGATGTACCAGAACATGAGCAGGACCTACGGCGGTCAGTGAGCCGCACGTGACGACCGAGGGCCCGCCTCCTGCCGCGGCAGGGGGCGGGCCCTCGGTCGTCGTCCGCCGTAGGGACGCGCGTGTCTCAGGCGAGCGGCGCCGGAACGTACGGCGTCAGCTCCGCCGCCAGCTCCTCGTGCACCCGGACCTTGAGCAGGGTGCCCTCCGGGGTGTGCTCCTCGGAGATCACCTCGCCCTCGTCGTGGGCGCGGGCGACCAGCTTGCCGTGGGTGTACGGCACGAGCGCCTCGATCTCGACCGAGGGACGCGGCAGCTCGTTGTCGATCAGGGCGAGCAGTTCGTCGATGTTCTGACCGGTGCGCGCCGAGACCGCGATGGCCCGCTTCTCGACCCGCAGCAGCCGCTGGAGCACCAACGGGTCCGCCATGTCGGCCTTGTTGACGACGACGATCTCGGGTACGTCGGTGGCGCCGACGTCCCGGATCACCTCGCGAACGGCGGCCAGCTGCTCCTCCGGGACGGGGTGCGAACCGTCGACCACGTGCAGGATCAGGTCGGAGTCGCCGACCTCCTCCATCGTGGAGCGGAACGCCTCGACCAGGTGGTGCGGCAGGTGCCGGACGAAGCCGACGGTGTCCGCCAGGGTGTACAGGCGGCCACTCGGCGTCTCCGCGCGGCGCACGGTGGGGTCGAGCGTGGCGAACAGCGCGTTCTCCACCAGCACGCCCGCGCCCGTGAGGCGGTTGAGCAGCGAGGACTTGCCGGCGTTGGTGTAGCCCGCGATGGCGACCGAGGGCACCTTGTGGCGCTTGCGCTCCTGGCGCTTGATCTCGCGGCCGGTCTTCATCTCCGCGATCTCCCGGCGCATCTTCGCCATCTTCTCGCGGATCCGGCGCCGGTCCGTCTCGATCTTGGTCTCACCGGGACCGCGGGTGGCGAGGCCGCCGCCCTTGCCGCCGCCCATCTGCCGGGACAGCGACTGCCCCCAGCCGCGCAGCCTGGGCAGCATGTACTGCATCTGCGCGAGCGCCACCTGCGCCTTGCCCTCACGGGACTTGGCGTGCTGGGCGAAGATGTCGAGGATCAGGGCCGTACGGTCGATGACCTTGACCTTGACGACGTCCTCGAGGTGGATCAGCTGCCCCGGGCTCAGCTCACCGTCGCAGATGACGGTGTCCGCGCCCGTTTCGAGGACGACGTCCCGCAGCTCCTGGGCCTTGCCGGAGCCGATGTAGGTGGCGGCGTCGGGCTTGTCGCGGCGCTGGATCACGCCGTCGAGGACGAGGGCGCCCGCCGTCTCGGCGAGGGCGGCGAGCTCCGCGAGGGAGTTCTCCGCGTCCTGCACGGTGCCCGAGGTCCACACGCCGACGAGGACGACCCGCTCCAGGCGGAGCTGGCGGTACTCGACCTCGGTGACGTCCTCGAGCTCGGTGGACAGGCCCGCCACCCGGCGCAGGGCCGCGCGGTCGGAGCGGTCGAACTGCTCGCCGTCCCACTCCGAGTCGATGCCGTGACTCCAGGCGACGTCCTCTTCCATCAGGGCATCGGCCCGAAGGCCCTCGGGGTAGGTCTGCGCGAGACGCTTGGTGTCCTGGGAGGGAGAAGAAGAGGAGGTCATTGGATCCTTACGTAGCTGGGAGTGGGTGGGCGCGGCACACGGGCCGCGACATCCGGTACAACGTGCGAACCACCGGGGAGATTCCCGGGGCCCGTGCCGCGCCGTCCCGAAGATGGTCGCACGGCACGGGCCGTCTCGTCACCGGCTTATTCGCCCCGGGCCTTCTCGGCGGGGTTCTGCTTCCAGTCCGGGTGGCCGGGCATCGGCGGAGTCTTCTCCCCGTACAGCCAGGCCCGGAAGAAGCCGTCCAGGTCGCGGCCGGAGATCTCGGAGGCGAGCCGGACGAACCCGGCGGTCGTCCCCGTGCCGTCCTGGTTGCGGGCGGCCCACGCGCGCTCGACGCGTGCGAAGGCGGTGCGGCCGATCTCCTGGCGCAGGGCGTAGAGCACGAGCGCGGCACCGTCGTAGACGTTGGAGCGGAAGATGCCGATCTTGCTGCCGTTCTTCGGCGGCTTCGGGGCGGCGGGCGGCCCGCCCGCGGTGCGCCAGCGGTCGGACGCACCGTAGGCGGCCTTCATGCGGGCCGCCAGGGGCTTGTCCGCTGTCTCCTCCGCGTACAGCGCCTCGTACCAGGTGGCGTGCCCCTCGTTGAGCCACAGGTCGGACCAGGTGGCCGGACTGACGCTGTTGCCGAACCACTGGTGGGCCAGCTCGTGGACCATGAGCGACTCGACGTACCACTTGGGGTAGGCGGGCTCGGTGAACAGCTCCCGTTCGAAGAGGGAGAGCGTCTGGGTCTCGAGTTCGAAGCCGGTGGTGGCGTCGGCCATGAGCAGGCCGTAGGTCTCGAAGGGGTAGGGCCCGGCCTTCTCCTCCATCCACGCGATCTGGCCGGGGGTCTTGGCCAGCCACGGTTCGAGCGCCGCGCGGTGCTCGGTCGGCACGACGTCCCGCACGGGCAGTCCGTGGGGTCCCGCGCGGTGCAGCACCGTGGAGCGGCCGATGGACACCTGGGCCAGCTCGGTGGCCATGGGGTGCGCGGTCCGGTAGGTCCAGGTGGTCGATCCGCCGCTGCGGACCACGCCCGTCGGCAGGCCGTTGGCGACCGCCGTGAGCCCGTCGGGGGCCGTGATGCGGAAGGTGAAACGCGCCTTGTCGGAGGGGTGGTCGTTGCAGGGGAACACCAGGTGGGCGACGTCCGCCTGGTTGGCCATGGCGAGGCCGTCGGCGGTGCGCACCCAGCCGCCCTGACGGTCCTCGGGATACACGGGGTCGCTGCTGTGCCGCACGGTGATCCGCATCCGCTCGCCCGCCTCCAGCTCGTCCTCGGGCGTGACGACGAGGTCCTCACCGGCGCCGGCGAAGCCGGCGGGCTCGCCGTCGACCTCGACGGAGTCGACCGTCCCGTGGGCGAAGTCGAGGTTGATCCGGTCCAGGTCGGCGGTGGTCCGGGCGTCGATCGTGGTGACGGCCTTCAGCGGCTTGCTGTTGTCGCCGGAGTAGGTGAAGGCCAGGTCGTAGGCCGTCACGTCGTAGCCGGGGTTGCCGAGCTGCGGGAAGAGGCGGTCGCCGACGCCCAGCGGGGCGGGCGGCGCGCTCGCGGCGACCAGGCAGACGGAGACGGCGGAGGCGAGCAGCGCCGCGGCCCTGAGCCGGCGCCGGGAGCGTGCGCGGGGTCGCGGAGTCGGGGCGTGAGGGGTGTGCAGCATCCCCCACGGCTATCAGCGCGCGCGTGCCGTACGGCGACGGCGCGCGACCGGAGCACCCGAACGGGTACCGGGGCCCGGCGCCGGATCAGGCGCCGGCGGGCTGCGGCTGGGCCCGGCTGACGTCGTAGACGCCGGCGACGTCGCGCATGGCGCGCATGAGGGCGGGCAGCCGGGCCGCGTCCGGGAGGACGACGGTGTAGCTGTGCCGGACGCGCTGACGGTCCGGGGGCTCGACGGTCGCGGAGACGATCTCGGCGCCCTGGAGGGCCATGGCCTCGGTGAGGTCGGCCAGGAGGTGCGGGCGGCCGAACGATTCGGCGAGCAGGGTGACCCGGCAGCCGGTGGTCTCCCCCCAGCGCACCCCGACCTCCGCGCGGCCGGCGCTCTTCATGCGCGCCACCACGGCGCACCCCGCGCGGTGCACGGTCACCACGCCCCCGCGCACGGCGAAGCCGGTGATCTCGTCCGGCGGCACCGGGGTGCAGCAGCCCGCCAGCCGCACGGTCGCGCCCGGCCGGTCGACGAGAACGTCGTCGGCGGCGGGGCGGGCGGGCGGCGCGTCCGCGGCCGGACGCGGGGCGGCCGCAGGGGCGCCGGGCGTGGCGGGGCCGCGGGACGGCTGCGCCGCTTCGGGCGCGGGCTCGGGGTGGGCGGCGAGCCGGCGCTGGATGGCGATCCGCGCGGCGGGCGTGTGGGCGTGCTCCAGCCACTGTCGCGACGGCTCCGAGGCGGGGTCCTGGCCCATCAGGAGCTGCACGGTGTCGCCGTCCCGCAGGACCGTGCTCATGGTCGCCAGCCGGCCGTTGACCCGGGCGCCGATGGTCGCGTGCGCGTCCTCGCCGTACTGGGCGTAGGCGGCGTCGACGCAGGTCGCGCCCTCGGGGAGGCCGAGGGTGCCGCCGTCGGGGCGGAAGACGGTGATCTCGCGGTCTTGGGCGAGGTCCTCGCGCAGGGTCGACCAGAACGTGTCGGGATCGGGCGCGCCGCGCTGCCAGTCGAGCAGCCGGGAGAGCCAGCCGGGGCGGGTGGGGTCGGCCCGCTCGCCGTCGCCCGCGTTCTGCTCCTCGGACGGCTGGGCGTACGGGTTGCCCAGCGCGACCACCCCGGCCTCGGCGACCTTGTGCATCTGGTGGGTGCGGATGAGGACCTCGACGACCTGGCCGTCCTCCGCGCGGGCCACGGCCGTGTGCAGCGACTGGTAGAGGTTGAACTTGGGAACGGCGATGAAGTCCTTGAACTCCGAGACGACGGGCGTCATGCAGGTGTGCAGTTCACCGAGGACGGCGTAGCAGTCGGCGTCCTCCTGGACGAGCACGAGGAGGCGGCCGAAGTCCGCGCCGCGGAGCGTGCCGCGCTTGCGCGAGACGCGGTGCACCGAGACGAAGTGGCGCGGGCGGATGAGGACTTCGGCCTGGATGTCGGCCTCGCGCAGCACGCCGCGCACCTCGTCGGCGACCGCGGCGAGGGGGTCGTCCGCGCGGGCGGCGTTCTCCTGGACCAGCTCGCGCGTGTGCGCGTACTCCTCGGGGTGCATGACCGCGAAGACGAGGTCCTCCAGCTCCGACTTGAGCGCCTGGACGCCGAGGCGTTCGGCGAGCGGGATGAGGACGTCGCGGGTGACCTTGGCGATGCGTTCCTGTTTCTCGCGGCGCATCACGCCGAGGGTGCGCATGTTGTGCAGCCGGTCGGCGAGTTTGATCGACATCACGCGGACGTCGTTGCCGGTGGCGAGGAGCATCTTGCGGAAGGTCTCGGGCTCGGCGGCGGCGCCGTAGTCGACCTTCTCCAGCTTGGTGACGCCGTCGACGAGATAGCGGACCTCGGCGCCGAACTGGTCGCCGACCTGGTCGAGCGTCACCTCGGTGTCCTCGACGGTGTCGTGGAGGAGGGAGGCGGTCAGGGTGGTGGTCTCGGCGCCGAGTTCGGCCAGGATCAGGGTGACGGCGAGGGGGTGGGTGATGTACGGCTCGCCGCTCTTGCGCATCTGGCCGCGGTGCGAGGACTCGGCCAGGACGTAGGCGCGGCGCAGCGGGTCGAGGTCGGCGTCGGGGTGGTGGGCGCGGTGTGCCTCGACGACGTGGCCGATGGCGTCGGGCAGGGCACGGCTGCGGGGGGCGGAGCCCAGCAGGGCGGCGCGGCCCAGCCGGCGCAGGTCGATCCGGGGGCGGGCCTTCCTACGGGGCGCCGGCGCGGCGGCACCGTCGGCCGCGGGCGGCACGGGGCCCGGGCTCGCTGGGTTCACGGCCTCCGCATTCATGGGCACCTCCGGCTGCGCGGACCGGCGGACGGGGAGTCCCAGGGCGGACACGGCTCAGGGGATGGTGTCGGTCCCCCGTCCGGGCCGGTGCTTGATGCTATCGAGCCCATCACGTGCGGCTGACCGCCTCTCGCCGAGCGTGAAACGGATCACCCATTCGAGCGATGGTCCGAGGGTTTAGGTTTTCGCACTGAGTGTCATGGGCCGGGCGGTGGTTCACCGCGGTCGTGGACCGGGGGCGGTGGTTCACCGGGTTGTGGTTCAGGCGAGTACCCCTTCCAGCCAGGCGGAGTCGAACTCGCCCTCCGCGACGATCACGGCGGGGCCCGTCATCTCGATCTCGCCGTCGGGGCGCTCGGTGATCACCAGGGTGCCGCCGGGCACGTCGACGGTGTAGGTGGCCGGGGTGCCGGTGACCGACGGGTCGGCGCCGTCCCGGCGGGCGGTGGCGACGGCGACGGCGCAGGCACCGGTGCCGCAGGAGCGGGTCTCCCCGGAGCCGCGCTCGTGCACGCGCATCGCGACGTGCCCGGGGCCCCGGTCGACCACGAACTCGACGTTGACCCCGTCCGGGTAGGTGTCGGCGGGCTCGAAGGGCGGCGGGGCGTAGAGGTCGCCGGCGTGGGCCAGGTCGGTGACGAAGGCGACCGCATGCGGGTTGCCCATGTTCACGTTCCGCGCGGGCCAGCGGCGCTCCCCCACGCGCACCTCGACCTCGCCCTCGGGGAGCAGCGCGCGGCCCATGCCGACGGTGACGTCGCCCGCGGCGGGGCCGCCGTCGGAGGCGGCCTTGGCGATGTGCACGCGCTTGACGCCCCCGCGCGTGGCGACGGCGAGGTCACCCTCGGCGACGTGCCCGGCGCGCTGGAGGTAGCGGGCGAAGACGCGCACGCCGTTGCCGCACATCTCGGCGACCGAGCCGTCGCCGTTGCGGTAGTCCATGAACCACTCGGCCTCGGCGGCCATGCCGCGGGCCTCGGGGTGGGCCGCGGAGCGCACCACGTGGAGCAGGCCGTCCCCGCCGAGACCCGCGCGGCGGTCGCACAGAGCGGCGACGGCGGCGGGGGGCAGGTCGAGGGCGTTCTCCGGGTCGGGGACGATCACGAAGTCGTTCTCGGTGCCGTGACCCTTGAGGAAGGCGATCCGCGTGCTCATTCCTCGATCGTACGGGGTGGGTGCACGGTGACGACGAGGGGCGCGGGCGGCGGGACCGGGGCGCGGGCGGCGGGGTCCGCGTCAGCCGCGCAGGCGGGCGACCCGCCACACGGCCAGGACGACGATCGCGGCGACCGCCAGGGCGTACACGAGGACGGTCCGCCAGTCGGCACGGCGCTCCGAATCCCGCTGGGGCAGCCCCGGCCAGGTGTAGCCGACCCGGCGGGCGGCCATCATGCCCCAGCCGGCCGCGCAGGAACAGATCAGCAGGCCCAGCATCGCGATCACGGCGCCGCTGTCGCCGAAGTCGAAGGCGAGCGGGAAGGCGAACATCAGGGAGCCGAGGGCGGCCAGGCACACGATGGGCGCGAGCTGCCAGATCCGCAGCCGTCGCTGGGGCCGCAGCTCGACCTCGACCTCGTCCCCGTACATCTCGCCCGGCCCGGGGCCGTCCGCCGCGACGCCCTCCGGCGACTCGTCGGGGCCGTCGGGGCTCAGGGCGCCGCCGTCCGGCTCCGGTCCGCCGCGGTCGGCGGCGTCGTGCTCGGTGCTCGGTGCGGTGTCACGAGGGCCGGCCTCCATCGCCACGCGCCCTCCCAACTAGGACTCACTCGGTCGATCGAAGCTCGATGATGGCACGGCGCCGAAGGCCCGGATGACGGCCGGGGCGTCCCGATGCCATCACGTGATCAGGCTGTAACCGGTCGTTCGACCAACGACAGGGCGAGCCGCGGAAGTTCCGTGCGGTCCGCCACACCTCCACTGAGCCAGTGCACCCGCGGGTCGCGCCTGAACCACGAGTCCTGACGGCGCGCGAAGCGCTTGGTGGCACGGACGGTCTCGGCGCGCGCCTCGTCCAGCGTGCACGCGCCGGCGAGCGCCGCGAGGACCTGCTGGTAGCCGAGCGCGCGCGACGCCGTACGCCCCTCGCGCAGCCCCTGCGCCTCCAGGGCCCGCACCTCGTCGACCAGACCGGCCTCCCACATCCGGTCGACGCGCAGGGCGATGCGTTCGTCCAGTTCCGGGCGCGCCACGTCGACGCCGATCTGCACGGTGTCGTAAACGGAGTCGTGGCCGGGGAGGTTGGCGGTGAAGGGCCTTCCGGTGATCTCGATCACTTCGAGGGCGCGCACGATCCGGCGGCCGTTGCTGGGCAGGATGGCCCGCCCCGCCTCCGGGTCGGCCGCGGCCAGGCGGGTGTGCAGCGTCCCCGGGCCGTGGCGTTCGAGCTCCTCCTCGAGCCGGGCCCTGACCTCGGGGTCGGTGCCGGGGAACTCCAGGTTGTCGACGGCCCCGCGGACGTAGAGGCCGGAACCGCCGACGAGGACCGGCCAGCGGCCCCGGGCGAGCAGCGCGTCGATCCGCTCCCGCGCGAGGCGCTGGTACTCGGCGACGGACGCCGTGGCCGTGACGTCCCAGACGTCCAGCAGGTGGTGCGGGACGCCGCCGCGCTCCTCGGGCGTCAGCTTGGCGGTGCCGATGTCCATCCCTCGGTAGAGCTGCATGGAGTCGGCGTTGACGACCTCGCCGCCGAGCCGCTCGGCCAGGAAGACGCCCAGATCGGACTTTCCGGCCGCGGTGGGTCCGACTACGGCGATGACGCGGGGGGCGGGGGGTGCGCTGCTCACCGGACCAGTCTCGCAAACCTCTCGGCCGGCCCTCGAACGAGTTACGTGACGGTCCGCGGCCGGGGTCGTTGCCCGTTGCGAGGTTCCCGCTCCCCGGACCACCGGGTCATGGCCCCGGCCACGCAAACGGACGCACCGGACGCCGCGGGATGTCGCCCGCACGAGTAACGTATGGAGTTGAGATGGGCGTTTTTGCACGGCTCTTCCGGAGGTCGAAGAGCACCGAGGAGGCGTCGGCCGGCGAGACGCGGACCGGGACCCCGGACACCGGGGGCGCGGCGGAGGCAGGAACGGCCGAGGCCCCGGAGCCGGGCGACGCCGGCCCCCGCGACACGGCGGAGGCCGGTGAGGCCACCGGGCCAGTCGCCGAGGGCGGCGACTCGGAGAGCGTCGGCATCCCCAAGCAGCAGTCGGCCGGGGAGGCCGTCGACAACGAGGCCGACAAGGGCGCCCGCACCTGACGGCCCCGTGAGGGAAGGCGAACCATGGGTCTCCTGGACAACTTGAAGGCCAGACTGGAACCGGCGAAGGGCAAGGTCTCCGACCTCGCCCAGCAGCACGGAGACAAGATCGACCGCGGCCTCGACAAGATGGCGCGGACCGTCGACGAGCGGACCAAGGGCAAGTACAGCGACCGAATCCGGACGGGCACGGGCAAGGCCAAGGGCGCCATGGAACGCCTGGCCCACAAGGACGACAAGGGCGGAGAGGAAAGCGGCGGGACGCCCGGCGGTCCCCCTCCGGCTTCCTGACCCCCCTTCCGGTACGTCGTCGGACGGCCCGGAGCCGGCTCGGTGGACCGGCTCCGGGCCGTCCGTGCACGCGTGCGCCCGCTTCGGCGGTGCCGTCCGCTACGACCAGGCGGCGGCGACGTACCCGACCCCGTACGGCGCGTCCTCGTACAGCAGCGTGCCGGCGAGGTCCGCGCCCTCGGCCGCGCCCGCCAGGACCTGCCAGGGTGCCCGTCCGGACACCTTGAGTTCGCGGGCCAGCGCCTGGTCCAGGGCCGCGAGGGCGGCCACGTCGGCCGTTCCCAGGGCGCGGCCCGCCTCCGCGTCGAAGGGCGCCGCCCGCTCGTCGAGGTAGCCCGGCGCCTTGAGCGTGCGGCACGCGCTGGCGTCGCCCAGCACCAGCAGCGCGGTCCGCCCGCTCCGGGCGGCGATGTCCCGGCCCACGGCGGCGCAGCGCTCGGCGGACAGCTCCTCCCCCACGCCGATGCCGTCGACCGGGGTGCCGGTCCACCCGGCCCGCCCGAGCAGCCAGGCGCCCACCGCCAGTCCGTGGGGCAGGTCCGGGCCGTGCGCGTCGCCGGTGTCGGCGCCCAGGTACACGTCCATGTCCACACCGAAGCCGCGGAAGGAGCCCCGCGCGCCCTGCGGATGGATCCCGGGCCCGGCGGTGTCCGCGGGGCCGACGACCACGAGCCGCTCGGGCCGGGACGCGGCGAGCACGCCCAGCGCGTCCGCGCACGCGGCACGTGCGGCGTCCAGCTCGGGCGCGGCGCCGGCGGCGACCTCCGGTACGAGGAGCGGCGGGCAGGGGCAGACGGCGGCGGCGACAAGCATGACCGGCAGCGTATCCCCGTGCCGCCGCCCCCGGTGGCACCCCCTGCGGTCAGTCGCAGCCGCAGCCGCTCGCCACGGCCGGCTGGGGCTCGGGGACGCCGATCTTCGGCAGGCCGAGCAGCACACCGGCGGGCTTGGCCTGCTCGGCCGTGTTCCGCTTCTCCCAGGCGTCGCCCGCGCGCGTGCGGCGCACGTCGAGCACCGCGCCCTCGGCGAGGAGGTGGTGCGGGGCGGCGTAGGTGATCTCGACCGTCACCACGTCGCCGGGGCGGACCTCCTGGTCCGGCTTGGTGAAGTGCACCAGGCGGTTGTCGGGGGCACGGCCGGACAGGCGGTGGGTGGCGCCGTCCTTGCGGCCCTCGCCCTCGGCGACCATCAGCTCCAGGGTGCGGCCGACCTGCTTCTTGTTCTCCTCCCAGGAGATCTCCTCCTGGAGGGCGACCAGGCGTTCGTAGCGCTCCTGGACGACCGCCTTGGGGATCTGGCCGTCCATCTCGGCGGCCGGGGTGCCGGGACGCTTGGAGTACTGGAAGGTGAATGCCTGGGCGAAGCGCGCCTCGCGCACCACGTGCAGGGTCTGCTGGAAGTCCTCCTCGGTCTCGCCGGGGAAGCCCACGATGATGTCCGTGGTGATCGCCGCGTGCGGGATGGCGGCGCGGACCTTCTCGATGATCCCCAGGTAGCGCTCCTGCCGGTAGGAGCGGCGCATCGCCTTGAGCACCGGGTCGGAGCCGGACTGGAGCGGCATGTGCAGCTGCGGCATCACGTTCGGCGTCTCGGCCATGGCGGCGATGACGTCGTCGGTGAAGTCGCGGGGGTGCGGGGAGGTGAAGCGGACGCGCTCCAGGCCGTCGATGTTCCCGCAGGCGCGCAGCAGCTTGCTGAACGCCTCGCGGTCGCCGATGTCGGAGCCGTAGGCGTTGACGTTCTGCCCGAGGAGGGTGATCTCGCTGACGCCCTCGGCGACCAGGGCCTCGACCTCGGCGAGGATGTCGCCGGGGCGGCGGTCCTTCTCCTTGCCGCGCAGCGCCGGGACGATGCAGAAGGTGCAGGTGTTGTTGCAGCCGACGGAGATGGAGACCCAGGCCGCGTAGGCGCTCTCGCGCCGGGTGGGCAGCGTGGACGGGAACGCCTCCAGGGACTCGGCGATCTCGACCTGCGCCTCCTCCTGCACGCGGGCGCGCTCGAGGAGCACCGGGAGCTTGCCGATGTTGTGGGTGCCGAAGACGACGTCCACCCAGGGGGCCCGCTTCACGATGGTGTCGCGGTCCTTCTGCGCCAGGCAGCCGCCGACCGCGATCTGCATGCCGGGGCGGCTCGCCTTCTTCGGGGCGAGGTGGCCGAGGTTGCCGTACAGCTTGTTGTCGGCGTTCTCCCGTACGGCGCAGGTGTTGAAGACGACGACGTCGGCGTCGCCGTCGGCGCCCTCGGGGGCGCGGACGTAACCGGCGTCCTCCAGCAGACCGGACAATCGCTCGGAGTCGTGGACGTTCATCTGGCACCCGTAGGTGCGTACTTCGTAGGTGCGTGTGCCGCCCGCTGACTGGCTCCGGTCGATGCTGCTCATGGCGACAAGGGTAGGCGGTCGCGGTGACACCGGGCGCCGGGTGTGCGGCTCAGGGCTCGATGAGCCCCGCGCGGATCGCGTACCGGGTCAGTTCCAGGCGGTCGCGCACTCCGAGCTTCTGCAGGAGGTTGGCGCGGTGGCGTTCGACGGTCTTGGCACTGATGAACAGGAGCTCGCCGATCTCCTTGGAGGTGTGGCCCTCGGCGACGAGCTTGAGGATCTCCTCCTCGCGTTCCGTGATCGGACGCTCGGGCAGTCCGCCGCCGCCCTGCATGCGGTCGAGGTAGGAGCGGACGAGGGCCCGTTCGGCGCCGGGGTAGATGAACGGCTCGTCGCGCACGGCGGCACGGCACGCCTCGACCAGGTCGCGGTCTGCGACGGACTTCAGGACGTATCCGCAGGCGCCCGCCTTGAGGGCCTCGAAGAAGTACTGCTCGTTGTCGTACATGGTCAGGATCAGGATGCGCAGCTCGGGCAGGCGGCGGGAGAGTTCGCGGGCCGCCTGGAGGCCGGTCATGCGGGGCATGGCGACGTCCAGGACGGCCAGGTCGACCTCGGTGGCCCGCGCGGCCGCGACCGCTTCGGCGCCGTCACCGGCCTCGGCGACCACCGTGAGATCGGGTTCGCCGTCCAGGATGAGGCGGACTCCGCGACGCACGAGGGTGTGGTCGTCGGCGAGCAGGACGCGGATCGGGGGCCGTGCTGGCATCAGGGGCTGTCTCCGGTTCGGTCTGCGGAACGGTCCCCGGGCGGCGCGGGAACGCGCAGGCGTACGTCGGTGCCCCCTCCGGGGGCGGTTTCGAGGTGGATGTCGGCACCTATCAGCAGGGCCCGCTCCCGCATCCCGCGGATGCCGGCGCCCTCGGCGGCCCTGCCGAGGCCGGTGCCGTTGTCGCGGACGAGCAGTTCGACACCCCCGCCCTCGGGCGGCGGCAGCGGGCGCAGGGTGAGTACGGCGCGGTCGGCGGCGGCGTGGCGGGCGGTGTTGGTCAGGCCCTCCTGGGCGACCCGGTAGAGCACGAGTTCCGCCTCCGGGGCGAGCGGGGGCAGGTCGCCGGGGATGTGGTGCTGGACGGTCAGCCCGTGGTGCGTGAACTCGGTGGCGAGCGAGCGCAGGGCGCTGGCCAGGCCGAGTTCCTCCAGGACGCCGGGGCGCAGCCGGCGGGCGATGCGGCGGATCTCGTCGAGGCCGGCCCGGGTGGCCTCCTGGGCGAGGGTCACCTCCTCGCGCAGTTCGCCGGGGACCCGGTCGGCGACGCGTTTGAGCTGGAGGAGGACGGCGGTGAGGGTCTGGCCCACCTCGTCGTGGAGCTCGCGGGCGATGCGGTGCCGTTCGCGTTCCTGGGCCTGCAGCGCGCGGCCCGCCCCGGCGGCGCGTTCGGCCTGGAGCCGGTCGAGCATCGTGTTGTACGTCTCGATCAGCTGCGCCGCCTCGGCCGGTCCGCCGACCTCGGGACGGGTGCCGGGTCCCAGCAGGTCGGCGGTGGTCATGGCCCGGCCCAGGCGGTGCAGCGGGGTGAGTCCGATGCGCAGCACGACCGCGTTGCCGGCGAGCAGGGCCGCGAGGCCGCCCAGCAGGACGAGGGCCTCCCCGGCCAGCACGGGGGTCGACACGGTGACCGGTCCCAGCAGCAGTGCGGTGGCGACGACCAGGCCGGCGGCGTTGAGCAGAAAGATCCGCCAGAACAGCGACACGTTCCTCTTTCCGCTCCTCCCGGCTTCGTCGCACGACACCCCCGCTGCCAGCTTCGCCGACCGCGACCGGCTGCGTACATCCGTCACGACACCCATATCGCCACGGTACGTGCGGATGGCAGCATGGCGAGGTCGCGCGCACGTCACCGACGTGCACGAAGCCCCGGCTGGAGACGCGGCAGGCAACGCAGGACGAATGAGGGGATAGCACGTGTCAGCTCCACGCCTGAGGGCCACGCCGCTCCCGGGTATCGGGGTCCAGTACGACCTGGTGACCCGCGAGCACCGCCACCTGTCGGTGGTGGCCCACCGCGACGGCACCCGCACGGTGAACGTGTACCGGACCGACGACCCCGACTCCTGCGCCCACTCCCTGCGGCTGACGGGGCCCGAGGCGGGTGCGCTGATAGACGCGCTGAAGCCGTCACACCACAGCGCGAGCCTGCTCTACACCACCGACCTGGGTCTGGTCGCCGAGCGGATCGAGGTGGCCGCGACCTCCCGGTGGAACGGGCGGCTGCTGGGTGACACCAAGATGCGGACCGACACGGGCGCCTCGATCGTGGCGGTGCTGCGGCGGGCCGAGGCGATTCCCTCGCCGGCGCCGGACTTCCGGCTCGTGGGTGGTGACACCTTGATCGTCATCGGCACCCGTGAGGGCGTCGACGCCGCCGCGGCGATCCTCGGGCAGGAGTGAGCCGGTGCACTCCGCGGTCCTTCTGATCGAGTTCGGTTCCATCATCCTGGGGCTCGGGCTGCTCGGCCGGTTCGCCGGCCGCTACCAGCTCTCCCCCATCCCGCTGTACCTGCTGGCCGGTCTGGCCTTCGGCGAGGGCGGCCTGCTGCCGCTCGGCGCGAGCGAGGAGTTCGTCGCGACCGGCGCCGAGATCGGCGTCATCCTCCTGCTGCTGATGCTGGGCCTGGAGTACACGGCCAGCGACCTGGTCACCAACCTCAAGTCCCACTACCCGGCGGGCCTCGTCGACTGCGCGTTCAACGCCGTGCCGGGCGCGGTGGCCGCGCTGCTGATGGGCTGGGGCCCCGTGGCCGCCGTCGTCCTCGCCGGCGTCACGTGGATCTCGTCGTCCGGTGTGATCGCGAAGGTCCTCGGCGACCTGGGACGGGTCGGCAACCGCGAGACGCCGGTGATCCTCAGTGTGCTGGTCCTGGAGGACCTGGCGATGGCGGTGTACCTGCCGATCGTCACGGCCCTGGTCGCCGGCGCCGGTCTGATGACCGGGAGCATCACCCTGGCGATCGCGCTGGGCGCGGCGGGCCTCGTGCTCTTCGTCGCGGTGCGCTACGGCAGGCTCATCTCCCGCTTCGTCTCCAGCGACGACCCCGAGAAGCTGCTCCTGGTGGTGCTGGGCCTGACGATCCTCGTCGCCGGTGTCGCGCAGCAGCTCCAGGTCTCGGCCGCGGTGGGCGCCTTCCTGGTGGGCATCGCGCTGTCCGGCGAGGTGGCGGAGGGCGCGCACACGCTGCTGAGCCCGCTGCGGGACCTGTTCGCGGCGGTCTTCTTCGTCTTCTTCGGGCTGCACACCGACCCGGCCAGCATTCCGCCGGTCCTGCTGCCCGCGCTGGCGCTCGCGCTGCTGACCGCCGTGACCAAGATCGCCACCGGGTACATCGCCGCACGGCGGGCCGGGATCTCCGTCAAGGGCCGCTGGCGGGCGGGCGGCGCGCTGGTGGCGCGCGGCGAGTTCTCCATCGTCATCGCGGGCCTCGCGGTCTCGGCCGGGATCGAGCCGTCGCTGGGCCCCCTGGCCACGGCGTACGTCCTCATCCTGGTCGTCCTCGGCCCCCTCACCGCGCGCTTCACCGAGCCGCTGGCGATGCGCCTCTTCCGGCGCCGCGACAACCCCGACCGTCCCGACGGCCCCGCCGAGGGGACGCCCCGGGCGGCGGAGGCGGAGGCCTCGGTGGGCGACTGACGCCGACGCGTCCCCGCGCCGTACGACGACCCCGGCACCGGTGTGCCGGGGTCGTCGCGTGCGGGGCCCGGGGGCGGCCCGGACCGGCGGGCGGGGCGGCGGGGTGTGAGCCCGGCCCTGTTCAGTGCGGGTGCGGGCTGGCAGGATCGCCCCCATGCCCACCCTGCTCTCCCGTATCGGCAGGCGCCGGGCCCTCCAGGGCTCGGTCGCCGGGGCCGTCGTGCTCGGGCTGCTGCTGTGGTGGCTGCTGCCGCTGGGCGAGAAGCCGCCGAGCGGGACGATCACGTTCAGCACGGGCACCCGCGCGGGCGTCTACCAGAAGTACGGCGAGCTGCTGCGCGCCGAGCTGCACAAGGACATGCCGGGCCTGGACGTGCGGCTGATGACCAGCGCGGGCTCGCAGGAGAACGTCGAGCGGGTGGGGTCCGGCGAGGCCGACTTCACGATCGCGGCGGCCGACGCGGTCGAGACGTACAAGCTGGCCGGCGGCCCGGGCGCCGACAAGCTGCGCGGGGTCACCCGGCTCTACGACGACTACGTGCAACTCGTCGTGCCGACGGGCTCGGACATCCGGTCGGTGGCCGATCTGCGCGGCAAGCGGGTGGCCATAGGGCTGCCCAACTCGGGGGTGCGGCTGATCGCCACCCGGCTGCTGCAGGCCGTGGGCATCGACCCGGAGACGGACATCACGCCCCGGGCGGACGGGATCGACACCGGGCCCGGACGCCTCGGCGACGAGCTGGACGCGTTCTTCTGGTCCGGCGGGGTGCCGACGGACGGGCTCAGGAGGATCGCGGAGAACTCCGCGTTCCGGTTCGTGCCGATCGGCGACGACCTGGTCACGAAGCTGCACGAGTCGGGCGGCGCGACCCGCTACTACCGCACCACCAACATGCCGGAGTCGGCCTACCCCACGGTCCAGAACGGCGCGGTGGTGCCGACGATGGCCGTGTCCAACCTGCTGGTGACCCGCGCGGACGTCGATCCGCGGCTCACCGAGTGGCTGACCCGGACCGTGCTGGACAGCCGCGACGGCATCGGTGCGCACGTGCACTCCGCGCAACTCGTCGACCTGCGCACCGCGATATACACCGACCCGCTGGAACTCCACGAGGGCGCCCGGCGCTACTACCGGTCGGTCAAGCCCTAGGCCCGCGGCTCCGCGGGTGCCGTGCCGGTCCTGGGGACGCGGACCGTGACTTCGAGGCCGTGCGGCTCGTGGTGGCCGAAGGAGATCGAGCCGTCGCCCGCCGCCAGCAGCGCCCGGCAGATGGACAGGCCCAGCCCGGACCCCTTGATGTTCTGGTGCCGCCCGCTGCGCCAGAAACGGTCCCCCACGCGCGCGAGCTCGTCGTCGGTGAGCCCGGGACCGTTGTCGGTGACGACGACGGTGGCGGCGCCCCCGGCGGAGGCGACCTCGACCCGGACGGTCTCGTCGGGGGGCGTGAACTTCACCGCGTTGTCGATGACCGCGTCCAGGGCGCTGGACAGGGCCACCGGGTCGGCCCAGCCCGTGGTCGGGGGGCAGTCGCCGACCAGCCGTACGCCCTTGGCCTCGGCCGTCGGCGCCCAGGCCGCCACCCGCTCGGCGGTCAGCGCGCCGACGTCGGTGAGCGCGAGGTCGGCCTGGGTGTGCTCGGCCAGGGCCAGGTCGAGCAGGTCGTCCAGGACCTGGGCCAGGCGCTTTCCCTCGGTCCGGACGGAGGCGATCTCCTCGTTTCCCTCGGGCAGCTCCAGGGCGAGCAGCTCGATGCGGAGCAGGAGCGCGGCGAGCGGGTTGCGCAGTTGGTGCGAGGCGTCGGCGACGAAGGCGCGCTGCTGCTCCAGCACGTTCTCCACGTGGTCCGCCATCTCGTTGAAGGACCCGGCCAGGCGTCTGAGCTCGGGCGGCCCCCCGGCCGGCGCGACCCGGGACTTGAGCCGCCCGGTGGCGATGTCGTGCGTGGTGGCGTCGAGCACCCGCACCGGTCTGAGCACCCAGCCGGTCAGCCGCAGGGCGGCGCCGACGGCGAGGAGCATCGCGGCGATCTCCCCGGCACCGATGACCAGCCAGCCGCGCAGGGTGCTCGAGCGCATCGAGTCGGTCGGCGACTCGGTGACCACGACCGCGACCACGTCTCCGTCCCGGATGACCGGCGAGGCCACCACCAGCCGGCCGTCCTGCCACGGCCACACCTGCTCGGGATCGTGGCTGCGGCGGCTGAGCAGCGCCTCGTCGAAGGAGTCGCGGACCTCGCCGTCCTGGGGCAGGAACCACGTCGTGGGCGCGTTGGCCATCGGGATGTGGTTGCGGTAGAAGACCCCCGCCTTGATGCCGTAGACCTCGTAGTAGCTGGTCAGCTCCGTCTGCAGGGTCTCCAGGCGCTCGTCCGTGTCCGTCCGGCGTGAGCCGCCCGAGCCGTCCTCGGTGACGAACTGGGCGAGCGCGGCGAAACGTGCCGTGTCGTCGATGCGGTCGATGACGACCTTCTGCTGCTCCGCGCGGGCGACGCTGACGCCGAGCGGCACACCGAGCGCGAGCAGTACGGCCGCCATCAGGACGATGAGCAGCGGCAGCAGGCGTGTGCTCACCCGGCCCCTCGGGCGGTGGGGGCGACGAGGCGGTAGCCGACGCCGCGGACGGTCTCGATCAGCGCGGGCATGTGCAGCTTGGAGCGCAGGGAGGCGACGTGCACCTCCAGGGTGCGCCCGGTCCCCTCCCAGCTGGTGCGCCAGACCTCGCTGATGATCTGCTCCCGGCGGAAGACCACACCGGGACGCTGGGCGAGCAGGGCGAGCAGGTCGAACTCCTTGCGGGTGAGCTGGACCACCGAGCCCTCCACGCTCACCTGGCGGGTCGGCAGCTCGATGCGGACCGCGCCGAGGCGGACCACCGTCTCGACGGCGCCCGTGGCCTCCTCGTGGGCGGTGCGCCGGCTGACGGCGTGGATCCGGGCGAGCAGTTCCCCGGTGTCGTACGGCTTGACCACGTAGTCGTCGGCGCCGAGGTTGAGGCCGTGGATGCGGGAGCGGACGTCGGAGCGTGCGGTGACCATGATGACCGGGGTGCTGGTGCGCTTGCGGATCTTGCCGCAGACCTCGTAGCCGTCCTGGTCGGGCAGGCCCAGGTCGAGCAGGACGACGCCGAAGCCGTCGACCTCGGGGACGAGCGCCTGGAGCGCCTCCTCGCCGCTGCGCGCGTGGGTGACGTCGAAGCCGTGCCGTGTCAGGATCGCGGACAGGGCGGCGGCCACGTGGTTGTCGTCCTCGACGAGCAGCAGTCTCATCCGGGCTCCCTTCGGTTCATCGGCCGTTCGCTCGGCGCGGGTAGGAATCAGGTGGGTTCGGGCGGGGCGGAACTGCGAGCACGCGCGCGTGCGTCCTGTGCAGTGACGCCGATGCAGGGGGGCGGAGTCAAGAGGCTGCCGGGTGCGGCCGCCCGAAGTTATCCGGCCGATATGCGCCCAGGTCACAAGTGCTACGACTCGTGTCCGATTGCTATCGGATCGTGATGCTCAGATCTCGCTCAGATGTAGAGACGTGACGTGTCCCGGGTCACTACTGTCCTGCGAAACCCAGGAGGACGGAGCCCGAGAGCGATGACCGAAGTATCGGTGGCCAAGGAAGACAAGGCTGCGACCGGCGATCTGGTCGTCCTGGACAGTGTCAACAAGCACTTCGGCGCGTTGCACGTGCTCCAGGACATCGACCTGACCATTCACCGCGGCGAGGTCGTCGTGGTCATCGGACCCTCGGGGTCCGGCAAGTCCACTCTGTGCCGCACCATCAACCGTCTGGAGACCATCGACGCCGGTTCGATCACGATCGACGGCAAGCCGCTGCCCGCCGAGGGCAAGGAGCTGGCCCGGCTGCGGGCCGACGTCGGCATGGTCTTCCAGTCGTTCAACCTCTTCGCGCACAAGACGGTGCTCGAGAACGTGACCCTGGGCCAGGTCAAGGTCCGCAAGGTCGACGCCAAGAAGGCCGAGGAGAAGGCCCGCGCCCTGCTCGACCGGGTCGGCGTGGGGGCCCAGGCGGACAAGTACCCGGCGCAGCTCTCCGGCGGTCAGCAGCAGCGTGTGGCCATCGCGCGTGCGCTGGCCATGGACCCGAAGGTCATGCTCTTCGACGAGCCGACGTCGGCCCTCGACCCCGAGATGATCAACGAGGTCCTCGAGGTCATGAAGCAGCTCGCCGAGGACGGCATGACCATGATCGTGGTCACGCACGAGATGGGCTTCGCCCGCTCGGCGGCCAACCGCGTGGTGTTCATGGCGGACGGCCGCATCGTCGAGGAGGCCGCGCCGGACCAGTTCTTCAGCAACCCGCGCAGCGACCGTGCCAAGGACTTCCTGTCGAAGATCCTGCACCACTGATTTCCCGGGGCGGTCCGCAGTCCCGCGTCGCCCGCCGTGGCGGCCCGCGCCGACGGCCGCATCTGATCGCCTGATCCTCTGATCGTCCGATCACAGCTCGATCACAGCCAAAGGATGTTCACCATGAAGCTTCGCAAGGTCTCCGCCGCCTCGGCCGCCGTGCTCGCCCTCGCCCTGACCGCCACCGCGTGCGGCGGCGACGACAAGGACAGCGGTTCGTCCGGCGGCGACAGCAAGAAGATCACCATCGGCATCAAGTTCGACCAGCCCGGCCTCGGCCAGAAGACCCCGGACGGCTACGCGGGCTTCGACGTGGACATCGCCACGTACGTCGCGAAGAAGCTCGGCTACACCGAGGACCAGATCGAGTGGAAGGAGTCGAAGAGCGCCGACCGCGAGACCATGCTGCAGCGCGGTGACGTCGACTTCATCGCCGCCACGTACTCGATCACCCCGCAGCGCCAGGAGAAGGTCGACTTCGCCGGCCCCTACCTGCTCGCCCACCAGGACGTGCTGATCCGCGCCGACGACGACAAGATCAAGTCGCCGGAGGACCTGAACAACGCCAAGCTCTGCTCGGTCACCGGCTCGACCTCGGCGCAGAACATCAAGGACAAGCTGGCCCCCAAGGCCCAGCTCCAGCCGTACCCGACGTACTCGGCCTGCCTGCCCGGCCTGCAGAACGGCGCCATCGACGCGCTGACCACCGACGACTCGATCCTCGCCGGTTACGCCTCCCAGTCGCAGTTCAAGGGCAAGTTCAAGCTCGGCGGCTTCAAGCTGACGAACGAGAACTACGGCATCGGCGTCAAGAAGGGCAGCGACCTCAAGGACAAGATCAACAAGGCCCTTGAGGAGATGGTCGCGGACAAGTCCTGGGACAAGGCCGTCAAGGACAACTTCGGCCCGGCCAACTACAACAACGAGCCGGCGCCCAAGATCGGCGACATCAAGAGCTGAGGCCGGGCCTGACGAGGTGCGCCGCCCCACCGCAGGGGCGGCGCACCGGGGCGGGCATCCCTACACCCGGAAGCGCGGGAGATCGTGTTCGACTTTCTTCAGGATTACGACCTGGCGGGTGCCGTCTGGACGACAGTGCAGCTCGCTGTGCTCTCGGCCGTCGGTTCCCTGATCTGGGGCACCATGCTGGCCGCCATGCGGGTCGGCCCGGTTCCGTTGATGCGCGCTTTCGGAACCGCGTATGTGAACATCGTGCGGAACATCCCGCTGACCGTGATCATCCTGTTCGCGTCGCTGGGACTGAGCCAGACGCTGGGGGTCACCCTCGGCGGAGGCAACGACTTCGAGACGATCAACTTCCGCCTCGCGGTCCTCGGCCTGATCCTCTACACGTCGTCGTTCGTGTGCGAGGCGCTGCGCTCCGGCATCAACACGGTGCCGGTCGGCCAGGCGGAGGCCGCCCGGGCCCTCGGCCTGAGCTTCGGCCAGGTGCTCCGGCTGGTGGTGCTGCCGCAGGCGTTCCGCTCGTCCGTCGTTCCGCTGGCGAACGTGCTGATCGCGCTGATCAAGAACACCACGGTCGCCGCGGCCATCGGTGTGGCGGAAACGGCGCTGCTGATGAAGGAGATGATCGAGAACGAGGCGCAGCTGCTGCTCATCTCCGCCGTCATCGCTCTCGTGTTCGTGGTGTTGACGCTGCCGACCGGCCTGATCCTGGGCTGGGTGGGCAAGAAGGTGGCGGTGAAGCGATGAGTTCCGTTCTCTACGACGCCCAGGGCCCGCGTGCCAAGCGGCGCAACGTCCTCTTCACGGTCGTCTTCCTGGTCGCCCTCGCCGCCCTGCTGTGGTGGGTGATCAGCACCCTCAACGACAAGGGCCAGCTGGAGTGGGCCCTGTGGAAGCCGTTCTTCACCGGCACCGAGGCGTGGTCCACGTACATCTGGCCGGGGTTGCAGAACACGCTGAAGGCCGCGGTCCTCGCCGTGGTCATCGCCCTGCCCCTCGGCGCGGCGCTGGGCATCGCCCGGCTCTCCGACCACCAGTGGGTCCGGGTGCCGGCCGCGATCGTGGTCGAGTTCTTCCGTTCCATCCCCGTGCTGGTCCTGATGATCTTCGGTCTGGCGCTGTTCGCGGAGTACACCGACGTCAGCTCGGACGACCGGCCGCTCTACGCCGTCGTCACCGGCCTGGTGCTGTACAACGCCTCGGTCCTCGCCGAGATCGTCCGCTCCGGCATCCTGTCCCTGCCCAAGGGCCAGGCGGAGGGCGCGATGGCGATCGGCCTGCGCAAGGGCCAGGTCATGCGGCTGATCCTGCTGCCGCAGGCGGTCACGGCGATGCTGCCGGCCATCGTCAGCCAGCTCGTCGTGATCCTCAAGGACACCGCGCTCGGCGGCGCGATCCTCACCTTCCCCGAGCTGCTCGCCTCGGCCAACACGATGAGCGGCTACTACGGCGCCAACGTCATCGCCAGCTACACCGTGGTCGCCGTGATCTACATCGCGCTCAACTTCGCCCTCACGAGCTTCGCGAGCTGGCTGGAGCGCCGGCTGCGGCGGGCGAAGAAGTCGACCGGTGCGGTGCTGAGCGCGGACGACGTGGAGACCGCCGACGCCGGAACCGTGGGCAAGATCTGACGCATCCGACCCACAGTCATCTCGTATGACCGTCAACGGAGGCCGTGGCATGATCGCCACGGCCTCCGTCGCTTGACGCAAGCAGCGGCAATGGGTTGCATACGTTCTGTGACCGTGCACCCTGCTCCAATGTCCTGTTCACCCACGTCCCCCGGGACACCGTCACGGGCAGGGGGCGCCGCACCGTGGACCCGGTGATCATCACCGGAGCGGGGCCCGTCGGGCTCACGCTCGCCCTGGCGCTGGCGCGGCAGGAGGTGCCCTGTGTCGTCCTCGACGAGGGCCCGGGCAAGGACGAACCGCGCCCCGCGCGCACCGTCGTCCTGCGCGAGGAGGCCGTCGCGCTCGTCGAGCGGCTGACCGGCACACCGCTGACGGGGCTGGGGTCGCGTTGGGCCGGATGGCGGTCGATGCGGCGCAAGCAGGTGACACGCGAGGTCGTGTTCGGCGACGCCGAACCGGCTCCCCTGCACATCGCCCAGCACGAGCTGACCGGTGTCCTGCGCACGGCGCTCGCCCGTGAACGGCTGGTCAAGGTCGCCGTGGACAGCCGGCTGGACGGCATCGAGCAGGAGAAGTCCGGTGTCACGGCCCACACCCGTGGCCCCGCCGGCACCTGGTGGCGCGGCAGTTACCTGGTCGGCTGCGACGGCCCCCGCTCCACCGTCCGCAAACTCCAGGACATCCGCTTCCCCGGCCGTACGGCGGTGGAACGATACGCCGTAGCCGCCCTGCGCACCGAACTCCCGTGGACCGACGAGGCGCTGCTCCACCGCATGCCGCCGTGGCGGACGACGGGGCCGTCGGCCGGCGAGGTGGTCGGCCGCCCGCTGCCGGACGGTGTGTGGCGCCTGGACTGGCTGCTGCCGCCCGGCAAGGACCTGGTCACACCGGAACTCCTCGTGAACCGGGTCCGCGAGACCCTCACCGGCTGGGCCGACGGCGCGACTCCGGCCTACGAACTCCTCGACACCGGCGTCCACACGGTCCACCACCGGCTCGCGCGCCGCTGGCGGGTGGGCCGCGTGCTGCTCGCCGGGGACGCGGCCCATCTGCTGGGCGCGCTCGGCACCCAGGGCCTGGAGGAGGGGCTGCTGGACGCCGACAACCTCGCCTGGAAACTGGCCCTGGTCTGGCACCACGGCCCGCGCGAGGCGCTGCTCGACAGCTACCAGACGGAGCGTCGGGCGGCGGTCTCCGCGCGGCTGCGCGCCGCCGACCAGGTGCTTCCCCTGCTCCGTGGCGGCGGCGGACTGCGCTCCTACGTCCCCGGCGCGGCCCGTGGCAACGACGCGCTGCTGGCGGACGGTCACCTCGGGCGCGGGACGCTGGGCGCGCCGGGGCCGTACGCCGGCTCGCCGCTGGCGCCCGAGGGCCTCGCCGGCGAGGTGTCCGTCGGCACGGCGCCCGGGACGCCCGTCACCGACGTGCGGGTCACGGCGGAGGACGGCACCTTCGTACGACTGCGCGACCGGCTGGGCCGCGGGGCGCTGCTGGTGGTGCTGATCGCGCCGGGCACGGGGGTGTGGGAACGCAAGCACTGGGTAACGGCCGGGGTCATGCCCCGGCTGGCGGCGGCGGTGACGGCGCTGCCCCACCACGCCGAGCTGCTGGTCGCCGAGAGCTATCCGGGGGCGGCGGCGCACACCGTGCTGCTGGTGCGGCCCGACGGTCACCTGGTCACGGCGCTGAACGGGGTGCGCCCTGCCGACCTCTACGCGGCCGCGGAGAGCGCGCTGGGCGGGACCGCCACGGAGGCCGAGGAGGGGGCGGGGGCCGCGGCCGGGTCCCGCTGAGCGGGCCGTCGCCCCCGCCTCCGGTCACGGGGCGGGGTCGCGCACTGTCCGCATGGTGACGCTGAGTTGACCGGCCCGTACCGTCGTGGTCTACTCCGGATCGTGACCGACACCTGTGTGCGCCTGTGGCGGAGGGTCCATATGGACCTCGTCCGCTATGCGGGCTGCGTGTGTCGTCCGTCCTGCTGACTCGCCTCCCCCTCTTCGCGCCCGCCGCAGCTCCTGTCTGCCGCCGCGCGTTCCCTCGCGAACTCCCAGGACGGTACCCGTGTCCCTCCCCTCCCTTTCCCCTGCCTCCGCTTCCACGGCCGCCCCGACGCAGGCCGCACTCCTCGACTTCGTCCGGCGTGCGGCGGCCGACGCCGAGCTGATCGCCTCCCTGCCGCTCGACCCCGAGGGCCGCACGTGGGTGCGGCTGGCCGGGCCCGGCGGCAGTGAGGCCTGGCTGATCGGCTGGCCGCCCGGCACCGGCACCGGCTGGCACGACCACGCCGACTCCGTGGGCGCCTTTGTCACGGCCGCGGGCGAGCTCAAGGAGAACGCGCTCGCCGCCCGCCTGCCCACCGACGGCTGGAAGACCCTCGAACTCAGCGACGGCGTGGACCGGGAACGCCGGCTGGGCACCGGTCAGGGCCGCGCCTTCGGCCGGCACCACGTGCACGAGGTCCTCAACGAGTCGTCCGACCGCCACGCGGTCTCCGTGCACGCCTACTACCCGCCGCTGCCCCGGATCCGCCGCTACAGCCGCACCGGCCAGACCCTGCGTCTGGAGCAGGTCGAGCGCCCGCAGGACTGGCAGTGAGCGGGCCCACCGGAATCGACGCCCTGCTGGAGCGTGTGCGCTCCGGATACCGGCGGATCGCACCGGACGAGGCGTACGACGCCGCCGAGGCCGGTACGGCACTGCTCGTCGACATCCGGTACGCGGCCCTGCGCGAGCGGGACGGCGTGATCCCCGGCGCCCTCGTGATCGAGCGCAACGAGCTGGAGTGGCGGCTGGATCCGCAGGGCAGCCACCGCCTCCCGGAGGCCACGGACCACGACGTGCGGGTGGTCGTGGTGTGCGACGAGGGCTACGCCTCGAGTCTGGCGGCGGAGTCCCTGCACCGGCTGGGTCTGCACCGGGCCACCGATCTGATCGGCGGCTTCCAGGCCTGGCGCGCGGCGGGCCTGCCGGTGGCCGCCGGCCTTCCATAGCCCGCGGGACACGTCGGCCTGCGCTCTCTTGCCGGCCCTGCCGGAACCGGCCCGGCAGTCCGGCCGCGGGGTGCGCCCGAGTCGGGCGGGTCGCGGGGGGGGAAGCGTCGGCCGACGGCTCAGAACCCCTCGTCGCCGAGGTACTCCGTGTCCTCGCCCTCCTCCTCCAGCGCCTGGCGGACCACCCGCAGGGCCATGCCCTCGGGGTAGCCTTTGCGGGCCAGCATGCCCGCGAGACGGCGCAGTCTCTTGTCGCGGTCGAGGCCCCGGGTGGCCCGCAGCTTGCGGTCGACCAGGTCGCGTGCGGTCTCCTCCTCCTGCTCGGAGTCGAGCTGGGACACGGCCGCGTCGATGAGCGTGCCGTCGACGCCCTTGGTGCGCAGTTCCCGGGCGAGAGCGCGTCTGGCCAGCCCGCGGCCGTGGTGCCGGGACTCCACCCAGGCCTCCGCGAAGGCGCCGTCGTTGATCAGGCCGACCTCTTCGAACCGGGACAGCACCTCCTCCGCAGCCTCGTCGGGGATCTCCCGCTTGCGCAGGGCGTCGGCCAGTTGTCTGCGGGTGCGCGGGGTCCCGGTGAGCAGGCGCAGGCAGATCGCCCGTGCCTGCTCGACCGGGTCCCGCGGAGGTTCCCCCTTCTCGGCCCTCGACGAGGAAGTGGCACCTCCGTCCTCGGCGGACGGCTCCGCACGCTCGCGCCGCCGGCGGCCGCGTGTGCCGCCCGTCCCACGGCCCCGTCCGACTGCGCGGCGCGCCCCGCCGTCACCGTGGCGCACCTCGTCGTCCTCGCGGACGCCCGTGGCGAAGGGGCCCGTCTCGTACGGGGCCGCAGCCGCCCCGTACGCGCCGTCGTCCGGTCCGGCGGAGCCGTCGGTGTACTCGGCCCAGTCGGTTCGTCGGGTCACGGGTCAGCTCTTGGCTGCCGCGGCCTTGGACTTGGTGGCCTTGGCGGCCGTGGGCGCGGGCACCGCCGGGGCGGCGTCGGCCGGGGCGGCGGGGGCGGCGTCCGTGCCGGTCTCGGTGGCCGGCTCCTCGGGACGCACGCCGACGCCCAGCTTCTCCTTGATCTTCTTCTCGATCTCGTTGGCCAGGTCGGGGTTGTCCTTCAGGAAGTTGCGCGCGTTCTCCTTGCCCTGGCCGAGCTGGTCGCCCTCGTACGTGTACCAGGCGCCGGCCTTGCGGACGAAGCCGTGCTCCACGCCCATGTCGATCAGGCCGCCCTCACGGCTGATGCCCTGGCCGTAGAGGATGTCGAACTCGGCCTGCTTGAAGGGCGGCGCGACCTTGTTCTTGACGACCTTGCAGCGGGTGCGGTTGCCGACCGCCTCCGTGCCGTCCTTCAGCGTCTCGATGCGGCGGATGTCGATGCGCACCGAGGCGTAGAACTTCAGCGCCCGGCCACCGGTCGTGGTCTCCGGGGAGCCGAACATCACGCCGATCTTCTCGCGGAGCTGGTTGATGAAGATCGCGGTGGTCTTGGACTGGTTGAGCGCGCTGGTGATCTTCCGCAGGGCCTGGCTCATCAGCCGGGCCTGCAGACCGACGTGGCTGTCGCCCATCTCGCCCTCGATCTCCGCGCGCGGGACGAGCGCGGCGACGGAGTCGATGACGATGAGGTCGAGGGCGCCGGAGCGGACCAGCATGTCCACGATCTCCAGGGCCTGCTCGCCATTGTCCGGCTGGGAGAGGATCAGGTTGTCGATGTCGACGCCGAGCTTCTTGGCGTACTCGGGGTCGAGGGCGTGCTCGGCGTCCACGAACGCGACCTGGCCGCCGGCCTTCTGCGCGTTCGCCACGGCGTGCAGGGTCAGGGTCGTCTTGCCCGAGGACTCGGGGCCGTAGATCTCCACGACCCGGCCGCGCGGGATGCCGCCGACACCGAGGGCCACGTCGAGCGCGGTCGAACCGGTCGAGATGACCTCGATGGGCTCCCTCGACCGTTCGCCCATGCGCATGACCGCGCCCTTGCCGAACTGCCGTTCAATCTGTGCGAGCGCGGCGTCCAGGGCCTTCTCGCGGTCGGTTCCTGCCATGGGTTCCACCCGGTTTGCTTGATTCGATCGCTTCACGTCAAAGACGCTAATGCCTGCCACTGACAATGGGCCCCGATGCGGGTCCGGCCTGTGGATAACCCAGGTGCATATCCACCCGAAACCACTCGAATTACCCGTCGCGTGCCCTGCCGGAGCCTCCATGAGAATGGATGTTCGATTTTTGTGTCAAGCGACCACGCGGCACCTCCGAGCGTACTTGCCCGTGCCGCCGAGCCATGGGCGCGCGCCTTCGGTTCCGCGTCCGGCCGGCGGTGCGGCGTACAGTCCGTTCCCCGACTCAGGAGGGCTCATGGCGGCCACGTGGAGCTTGACGATCGACTGCGCGCACCCGGCGGACCTGGCGGCCTTCTGGGCGCTGGCGCTGGGCTACGCGGAGAAGCCCGCCCCCGCGGGGTTCGGGAGCTGGGAGGAGTGGTTCTCGCACCACGAGGTTCCGCGGGACGAGTGGGACGACGGGGCGTACCTGTCGGATCCCGACGGCGCGGGCCCCGCTCTGTCCTTCTTGAAGGTTCCGGAGCCGAAGCTGGTGAAGAACCGGCTGCACCTCGATGTGCACGTCGGCGGCGGCCGTGAAACACCGTGGGAGGTCCGCTGGCCGCGCGTGGCCGAGGCGGTGGAGCGGTTGACCGCCGCGGGCGCGACCGTGGTCCGCGAGGAGCGGTTGCGGGGCAGACCGGATCACGTGGTGATGGCGGACCCGGAGGGCAACGAGTTCTGTCTGGTCTGACGGATCCGGCCGGTCCGGCTCGGCACCGGGCCCGGCGTCCCGGTCATCAGGACCCCCCGTCGCCCGTCCCCTCCGATCCGTCCGGGCCCGGACGGTCCTGCTCCGGGTCCCGGGCCCACAGCCTGCGCAGACGGGCGGGCCGCGCGGGTCCCGCCCGGGGTATCCGGCGCCCGTGGACGCGAGGGTCGTCCGTGACGTCGTACCGTTTGACGTACGCCCCGAGGAACGCCTGCAGCGTGGCGACCGCCGGGATGGCGATCAGCGCGCCGACGGCACCGAGCAGGGCGGTGCCCGCGATGACGGAGCCGAAGGCGACCGCGGGGTGGATGTCCACGGTCTTCGCCGTCAGCTTGGGCTGCAGCATGTAGTTCTCGAACTGCTGGTAGACCACCACGAAGATCAGCACCCACAGCGCGTACCAGGGATTGACCGTGAAAGCGATCAGCATGGGCAGGGCGCCCGCGAGATAGGTGCCGATGGTCGGGATGAACTGCGACACCAGGCCCACCCACACGGCGAGCGCGGGGGCGTAGGGCACCTCGAGGATCTCCAGGAGGACGTAGTGCGCGATGCCGGAGATCAGCGCCATCAGCCCGCGTGAGTACAGGTAGCCGCCGGTCTTGTCCACAGCGATCTCCCACGCGCGCAGGACCTCGGCCTGGCGGGCGGGCGGCAGGACGGAGCAGAGCCCGCGCCGCAGCCGGGGGCCGTCGGCGGCGAAGTAGAACGAGAACAGCACGATCGTCAGCAACTGGAAGAGACCGCCGAGGACCTGGGCCGACACGTCCAGGACGCCCGTCGCGCTGTTCTGCACGTAGTTGCGCAGCCAGTCGGAGCGCAACAGCCCCTCCTGGATGTCGACCCGTCTCAGCTCGGTGTGGAAGTGGCTGTTGACCCAGTTGATGACGGAGTCGAGGTAGCCCGGGAACTCCTCGACCATCTTCACGATCTGGCCGGCGAGCATGGAGCCGAGCAGGGTGACGAACCCCGCGGCGGCGATCAGCACGGCGAGGAAGACCAGGAAGGTGGCGAACCCGCGGCGCAGACCGCGCGCGGACATCCAGCTCACCGCCGGTTCGATGGCCAGGGCCAGGAAGAACGCGATGAGGATGTTGATCAGCAGCCCGGTGAGCTGGTGGAAGGCCCAACTGCCCAGCTGGAAGGCGGCGATGAGCGCGAGGGCCAGCACCATGGCGCGCGGGAGCCAGCGCGGCATGCGGGCGCCCGGCCCGGCGGGAGCGCCGTCGGTCGGGGGCCCGGCGGGCGGCGTCGAGCCGGCCGGGGATGCGTGCCGGGTCGCCTGCCCGGTCTCGTCAGTGGATGGCACGGAGCAAGTCTCGCCCACGCCACTGACGGGCGGACCCCGCCCGGCGATCTTCGTGGAACTTCACCGCTTCTCCCGCGGCACGTTCATGACGGTGCACACCACCCGCCACACCTCCTTGGCGTCCCAGCCGGCGTCCAGCGCCTCGTGCACCGTACGTCCGCCCAGCTCCGTCATCACGTGGTCGCGCGCGAAGGTGTCGGCGTACCCCGGACCGAAGTGGTCCGTCATCCGCTCCCAGAAGACCGTCAACCGCATGCCCCCAGTATCCCGCCCCTGAGAGTGGGCCTCGGGCCGGGACCACCGGACGGAACCGCTTTCCGGCCTACGGTCTGTCCCATGGCCGAAACCGGAGCGTCCCCGCTCCCCTCGATCCCGCCGCCCGCGACCCCCCGCACCCCGGACCCGCGGTCGCCGCTCACGCGCGCGGAGCGCTTCGTGTGGCTCACCGCGCGCGTACTGGAGCAGCGGCTGTTCGCCCATCATTTCCGCGGCGGGGACCGCGGCCCGGTGGAGGCCGCCCTGGACGCCTACCGGAACGAGGACGGAGGGTACGGCCACGGGCTCGAGCCGGATCTGCGCGGCCCGGTCAGTCAGCCGCTGCACACCGCGCGCGCCCTGGGCGTCCTGGACGCCGTCGGCCTCTGCGGGGGACAGCGGGCCGAGCGCGTCTGCCGCTACCTGACCTCCGTGTCCACCGCGGACGGTGCCCTGCCGCTGGTCCGCGCGGGCGGGGAGGCGGCTTTGACCGCGCCCTTCGTGCCGTTCGTGACCGGCCCTCCCGGTGAGCTGCTCGCCACGGGGCCGGTGGTCGGTCTGCTGCACCGCAACGAGGTCTGGCACGCCTGGCTGTTCCGCGCCACCGACTTCTGCTGGCAGGCGGCCGAGTCGCTGGAGCCCTCGTGCCCGTACGAGGCCGAGGCCGCCGTGGCCTTCCTGGACACCGCTCCGGACCGTCCGCGCGCACGGGCCGCGGCCGGCCGGCTGGGCCGCCTGGTCCGCGAGCGGCGCCTCGCCGTGCTGGACCCGGACGCCCTCGACGCCCACCCGGCCGCTCCCGGCTGTGCCCCGGGCGAGCACCGCTTCCCGCACGACTACGCGCGGGATCCGCGTTCGCTCGCGCGCGCGTGGTTCACCGACGACGAGATGGCCCGCTCCCTCGACTTCCTCGCGGCCGGGCAGGAGCCCGACGGCGGCTGGCCCGTCCGCAGGCCCCGCTGGGCCCCCGCCCCGGCGCTGGAGGCCCGCGGCCGGGTGACGGTCGAGGCGCTGCGCACGCTCCGGGCGTACGGCCGTCCCCTCGGCTGACCCGCCGGCCGGTCCGCGGGCGGTCAGCCTCCCATGGCCCGTACGCCCGCGGTGACGACCACGGCGGCCGCGACGACGAGCAGGAAGGGAGCGCGCAGCAGCAGCGCGACGGCTGCCGCGGCGACGCCCGCGGCCCGCGCGTCCAGGACGAGTGCCTGTCCGTCGGCGAAGGTCTGCTGGGCGGTGAGCGCCGCGAGGAGGGCGACGGGCAGCAGCGCGGCGAGCCGCCGGACCAGGGGCTGTTCCAGGGCGCCGGCGGGCACCAGCAGTCCCAGGAGCTTGACGGCGTAGCAGCCCACCGCCGTCACGCCGATCGCGATCCATATGGTCATCGCTCTCCCTCCCCCCGGCCGGCTCCGGCGTCACTCGCGCGGCGTCCGCGCGCCCACAGGACGAGCGGCGCCGCCAGCGCCGCGACCAGGACGGGCACGCCCGCGGGCAGTACGGGCAGCAGACCGAGCCCCAGGAGGACGGCGAGGGCGGCGACTGCGCGCTCCGTCGTGGTCCTCAGCATCGGCGCGAGCAGCGCCAGGAAGACCGCGGGACCGGCCGCGTCGAGCCCCCAGGCGTCGGTGTCCCCGATGGCCTCCGCGCCGAGCGCGCCGAGCAGGGTGGTGAGGTTCCACAGGACGTACAGGGTGAGTCCGGTGACCGTGAACCCGATCCGGACGGCGCGCCGCGTGGGCTGGGCGAGGGCCACGGCCGTCGTCTCGTCGATGACCCACTGCGCGGCCAGCGGCCGCGCCGCGCGCGAGAGGGCCAGCAACTGCGACAGCCGCAGCCCGTAGAAGGCGTTGCGCATGCCCAGGAAGAAGGCCCCCGCCGCCGCGGTGAGCGGGTTGCCGCCGGCCGCGAGGGCGCCGACGAGCGCGAACTGGGACGCCCCGGTGAACACCAGGAGGCTGAGGGCGCAGGTCTGGGCGAGGGTGAGTCCGCTGCCGGCCGAGGTCACCCCGAAGGCGAACCCGGACAGTCCGACGGCGACTCCGACTCCGAGGGCGTCCCGTACGACGGCGGCGTCCGGCTTGCCGCCGGGGGGCGCGCCCGCGCCGGGAGCGTCGGGAAGGGCTGTCTGTTCTGTCACGCCTCGCACGGTAGGAGCAGCTCCGACCGCGCGTCTTGTACGTTCTTGCGCTCCCGCTGGTAGGCACCGGGCGGTACGCCGACGATCCGCGCGAAGTGCCGGTTCAGGTGGGGCTGGTCCGTGAAACCCACGGCGACCGCCGCCTCGGCCGGGGACGTCCCGGTGTCCAGCAGCCGCCGCGCCCGGCGCACCCGGGCGTCCGTCAGCCAGGCGTGGGGCGGCATGCCGTAGGCGTCCCGGAAGGCGCGCAGCAGCGCGAAGGGGCTGCTCCCGAGTTCCCCGGCGAGCCGCTCCAGGCTCGGCGGGTCGGCCATCCGCTCCTCCAGCACGGCACGCGCGCGTGCCGCCGTCCCGGCCCCGGCCGTACGCACCGGGCGCCGGGGCAGTGACCCGCCGTTCAGCCGCAGCAGCCGGGTCACTGCCACGCGCAGCAGGGTGTCGGCGGCGAGGGCGTTGCCGTCGTCGGCGGCACGCAGCACGCGGTGCACCAGCTCGACGGCGTACGGGTCGTCGAGCACCGGCCGGACGAACCCCGGGGTACCGCGCAGCGTTGTCGTCTCCGCCGCTATCCGGGCCACCAGCTCGGGCGCCGGGTAGACGGCCCCGTACCGCCACCCCTCCGGCACGCCCGCCCGGCCGGTGTGCGGGGTGTCCGGGTTGACCAGGGCGAGCGAACCGGCAGCGGCGTACTGGTCGCCGCCGCCGTGGTGGAAGACCTCCACGCCGTCCGCGATGGCCGCGATGACGAAGTGCTCGTGCGTGTGGCGCACGAAGGTCTTGCGGATGTACTGGGCGCGGAGCAGGTCGACGTCGGGCAGCTCCGCGTACCGCCAGTGCCGTGCCCGCTCGCTCGATCCCGCCATGTCCCCCATTCTCCGCCCACCGCGCCGGGCCTCGGGCGACGGCCCGGGCGTACCCGGCGTCCGACCCGGTCACCAGGCCCCGCACACCGGCCGTGGGCCGACTCGCTCTCCCCTCCGGCCCGGCGCACGCTCCACCCGGCGCACGCCCCACCCGGCGCACGCCCCGCCCGGCGCACGCTCCGCCCGGCGCATGCCCGGCTCCCGACCCGCCCCGCGTCCGGCCCATACGCTCGGCTCGGGCCGATTGTCAGTGGCCGGGTGCACGATGGATCCATGGTCAGCTCCGCACACCGAGCCCTCGACGGCTTCTCCCCCGCGACCCGCGGCTGGTTCACGGGGGCCTTCTCCGCGCCCACGTCCGCCCAGGCGGGCGCGTGGCAGGCCATCACGCAGGGTTCCGACGTGCTGGTGGTCGCCCCCACCGGTTCGGGCAAGACGCTGGCCGCCTTCCTCGCCGCCCTGGACCAGCTCACCTCGACACCCCCGCCCGCCGACCCCAAGAAGCGCTGCCGCGTGCTGTACGTCTCGCCGCTCAAGGCCCTGGCCGTCGACGTCGAGCGCAACCTCCGCAGCCCGCTGACCGGCATCCGCCAGGAGTCCGTGCGCCTCGGCCTGCCCGAGCCCGAGGTGAAGGTCGGCATCCGCTCCGGCGACACCCCGGCCGCCGAGCGCCGCGCACTGGCCACCCGGCCGCCGGACATCCTGATCACCACCCCGGAGTCCCTCTTCCTGATGCTGACGTCGGCCACGCGCGACGCGCTGACCGGCGTCGAGACGGTGATCCTGGACGAGGTGCACGCGGTCGCGGGCACCAAGCGCGGCGCCCATCTTGCGCTCACCCTGGAGCGGCTGGACGAGCTGCTGCCGAAGCCGGCCCGCCGCATCGGGCTGTCGGCGACGGTCCGCCCGGTGGACGAGGTCGCCCGGTTCCTCGCGCCGCGCGGCCGGGTGGAGATCGTCCAGCCGGAGTCGGGCAAGGAGTTCGACCTGTCCGTCGTCGTCCCGGTCGAGGACCTCGGCGAGCTGGGCGGCTCCCCGGTCGCGGACGGCAACGAGGGCGCGGAGCGCCCGTCGATCTGGCCGCACGTCGAGGAGCGGATCACCGACCTGGTCCAGTCGCACCGCTCCACGATCGTCTTCGCCAACTCGCGGCGGCTGGCCGAGCGCCTGTGCAACCGGCTCAACGAGATCGCGTACGAGCGCGCGACCGGCGAGCCGCTCGACGAGCACCACTCCCCCGCCGAGCTGATGGGCGGCTCGGGCGCCGCCCAGGGCGCCCCGCCCGTGATCGCCCGCGCCCACCACGGCTCGGTCTCCAAGGAGCAGCGCGCCCTCGTCGAGGAGGACCTGAAGGCGGGCCGGCTGCCCGCCGTGGTCGCCACCTCCAGCCTGGAGCTGGGCATCGACATGGGCGCCGTCGACCTGGTCGTCCAGGTCGAGTCGCCGCCCTCCGTCGCCTCCGGCCTCCAGCGTGTCGGCCGCGCGGGGCACCAGGTCGGCGCGGTCTCCACGGGCGTGGTCTTCCCCAAGTACCGGGGCGACCTGGTGCAGTCGGCGGTGGTCACCGAGCGGATGCGCAGCGGCGCCATCGAGGCGCTGAGGATCCCCGCCAACCCGCTGGACGTGCTGGCCCAGCAACTGGTGGCGATGACCGCGCTGGACACCTGGCAGGTCGACGACCTCCTCGCCACGGTCCGCCGCGCCGCGCCCTTCGCCTCGCTGCCGGAGTCGGCCTTCACCGCCGTTTTGGACATGCTCGCGGGCCGCTATCCCTCCGACGCCTTCGCCGAGCTGCGCCCGCGCGTGGTGTGGGACCGGATCGCCGGCACGGTCACCGGCCGCCCGGGAGCGCAGCGGCTCGCCGTGACGTCCGGGGGCACGATCCCCGACCGCGGGCTCTTCGGCGTGTTCCTCGCCGGTGCCGATCCGAAGAAGGGCGGTGGCCGGGTCGGCGAGCTGGACGAGGAGATGGTGTACGAGTCCCGCGTGGGGGACGTCTTCACGCTGGGCACCAGTTCCTGGCGGATCGAGGACATCACGCGCGACCGGGTCCTGGTCTCCCCGGCCCCGGGCGTGCCGGGCAGGCTGCCGTTCTGGAAGGGCGACCAGCTCGGCCGCCCACTGGAGCTGGGCCGCGCCCTCGGCGCCTTCCTGCGCGAGGTCGGCTCCCTGTCCCAGGAGGACGCCCGGCTGCGCCTGGTCACCGCGGGCCTGGACGCCTGGGCCGCGGACAACGTGCTGTCGTACCTCGACGAGCAGCGCGAGGCCTGCGGCCACGTCCCCGACGACCGCACCATCGTCGTCGAGCGCTTCCGGGACGAGCTGGGCGACTGGCGGGTGGTGGTCCACTCCCCCTTCGGCGCCCAGGTCCACGCCCCCTGGGCCCTCGCCCTCGGTGCCCGGCTCACCGAGCGGTACGGCATGGACGCGCAGGTCATGCACGCCGACGACGGCATCGTGCTGCGCCTGCCGGACGCCGACCTGATGGGCCTGGACTTCCTCGACCAGGACCCCGCGAAGCCGGGCCTGGAGTACGACGCCGAGAAGGCGCCGGTGGGCGCGGCCGACGTCCTCTTCGACAAGGGCGAGGTCGACCGGGTCGTCACCGACCAGGTGGGCGGCTCGGCGCTGTTCGCCTCCCGGTTCCGCGAGTGCGCCGCCCGCGCGCTGCTGCTGCCCCGGCGCAGCCCGGGCAAGCGCACCCCGTTGTGGCAGCAGCGCCAGCGGGCCGCGCAGTTGCTGGAGGTGGCGAGCGAGTACGGCTCGTTCCCGATCGTCCTGGAGGCCGTCCGCGAGTGCCTCCAGGACGTCTTCGACGTGCCCGGCCTGGTCGAGCTGATGGGCGACGTGGAGACCCGCAAGGTCCGCCTCGTCGAGGTCACCACCCCCGAGCCCTCCCCCTTCGCCCGCTCCCTCCTGTTCGGCTACGTCGCCCAGTTCCTGTACGAGGGCGACTCGCCGCTCGCCGAGCGCCGGGCCGCCGCGCTGTCGCTGGACTCGCGGCTGCTGGCCGAGCTGCTCGGCCAGGCGGAGCTGCGCGAGCTGCTCGACGCCGAGGTCCTCACCGAGCTGGAGCGCGAGCTGCAGTGGCTCACCGAGGACCGCCGGGTCAAGGACTCCGAGGGTGTCGCCGACCTACTGCGGGTGCTCGGCCCGCTGACGGACGCGGAGCTGGCCGAGCGGGGCGCCGAGCCGCAGTGGGCGCCGGAGCTGGCCGCGGCCCGCCGCGCGATCAGGGTGCGGATCGCCGGCGCCGACCACTGGGCGGCGATCGAGGACGCGGGCCGGCTGCGCGACGCGCTGGGCACGGCACTGCCCGTCGGTGTGCCCGAGGCCTTCACCGAGCCGGTCAAGGACCCGCTCGGCGACCTCCTGGCCCGCCATGCCCGCACCCACGGCCCCTTCACGTCGGTCACCGCGGCGGCCCGCTTCGGCCTGGGCGTGGCCGTCACCGAGGGCGCCCTGCAGCGGCTCGCCGGGGCGGGACGAGTCGTACAGGGCGAGTTCCACCCGGCGGGCATCGGGCAGGAGTGGTGCGACGCGACCGTGCTGCGCAGGCTGCGCCGCCGTTCCCTGGCCGCGCTCCGGCACGAGCTGGAGCCGGTGGCGCCGGCCGCGCTCGGCCAGTTCCTCCCCCAGTGGCAGCACATCGGCAAGGGGCACACCCTGCGCGGCGTCGACGGGCTGGTCCGCGCCGTCGAGCAGTTGCAGGGCGCCTCCGTGCCCGCCTCCGCTCTGGAGAAGCTGGTCCTGCCCTCCCGCGTGGCGGGCTACAGCCCCGCGATGCTGGACGAGCTGACGGCCGCCGGTGAGGTGGTGTGGGCGGGAGCGGGTTCGCTGCCCGGCAAGGACGGCTGGGTCTCCCTCTACCTGGCGGACGCGGCCCCCCTGCTCCTGCCGCCTCCGCATCCCCTGGAGACGACCGCCCTGCACGAGTCGGTGCTGAGCACGCTCTCGGGCGGGTACGGCCTGTTCTTCCGGCAGATCGCCGACCAGGTCCGCGCCACCACCCACCCGGAGGCCACCGACCCGCAGTTGGCCGACGCCCTGTGGGACCTGGCCTGGTCCGGACGGCTGACGAACGACACCCTCGCGCCCCTGCGCTCCCTGCTGGGCTCCGGACGCACCGCGGGGTCCACCGCCCACCGTGCCAAGCGCGCGGTGCCCCGGGGGCGGTACGGCTCGCTGACGGCCGCCGCCCGCCCGGCGTCCCGCACCGGCCCGCCGACGGTCGCGGGCCGCTGGTCGCTGCTCCCGGCCCGCGAGGCCGACGGCACGGTACGGGCCCATGCCCTGGCCCGCACGCTCCTCGACCGGCACGGTGTGGTGACCCGGGGCGCCGTCGCCGCGGAGGGTGTGGAGGGCGGCTTCTCGGCGGTGTACCGGATCCTGGCCGCCTTCGAGGAGAGCGGCCAGGCGCGGCGCGGCTATGTCGTCGAGGGGCTGGGCGCGGCGCAGTTCGCCATGGAGGGGGCCGTGGACCGGCTGCGCGCGGTGGCGAACGCCCGCGACCGCGGTGACGACGCGCCCCCGCCCGCGATGCCCGTGAACGGCGGCCCCGGAACCCCGGACGCCGACCCCTCCCTCGCACCCTTCCACGACTCCTCCGCGCCCGGCGACTTCGGGCACCCGGAGCCCGCCCCTCCCACCGACGGCTTCGACGACGTCTTCGCCGACCCCGACCACCTGGGCCGTTCCCCTTCCCGGGGCGACTACATCTCCCCGCGCGACTACGCCGAGCCGGGTGCCGGCGGTCCGCGCGGGGGTGGTGGGCACGGCGGCCCGCGTGCCCCGTACGACACCGGATTCCCCGGCCGGCGCGACCGCACCGCCCCCGGACCGCGGGCTGTCGTCCTGGCCGCCGCCGATCCGGCGAACGCGTACGGCGCGGCCCTCGGCTGGCCCGAGCCGCCGGCCGGTGCCACCCACAAGCCCGGCCGCAAGGCGGGCTCCCTGGTGGTGCTGGTCGAGGGCGAGCCGGCGCTCTACATGGAACGCGGCGGCAAGACGCTCCTGCTGTGGCCCTCCGACGCCGACCGGCTGCCCACCGAGGACGCCCGTCTGCGAGCCGCCGCCGAGGCGCTCGCCCAGTCCGCCCGTGCCGGTTCCCTCGGCACTGTCACGGTGGAGCGGATCAACGGCGCGGCGGCCCTGACATCCCCCTTCGGCCCCCTGCTGGAGGACGCGGGCTTCGTCGCCACCCCGCGCGGTCTGCGCATCAGGGCGTGACCCTGTCACCCTTGGACCATGCCCGAAGGAGACACGGTCTGGCAGGCGGCGCGACGGCTGCACGACGCCCTCGCGGGCAAGGTGCTGACCCGCAGCGACTTCCGCGTCCCCCGGTACGCGACGGTCGACCTGGCCGGGCGCACGGTCCTGGAGGTGGCCCCGCGCGGCAAGCACCTGCTGACCCGCGTCGAGGGCGGCCTGACGGTGCACTCGCACCTGCGCATGGACGGCTCCTGGAAGGTGTTCGCGCCCGGTCAGCGGTGGAGCGGCGGCCCCGCGCACCAGATCAGGGTGGTCCTCGCCACCGCCGACCGCACGGCCGTCGGCTATCGCCTCCCGGTGCTGGAGCTCCTGCGCACCGCCGACGAGCAGCGTGCCGTCGGCCATCTGGGCCCCGACCTGCTCGGCCCCGACTGGGACCCGGCGCGCGCGCTCGACAACCTGCGCGCGGACCCGGCCCGTCCGCTCGGCGAGGCCCTGCTCGACCAGCGCAATCTGGCCGGCGTCGGCAACGTCTACAAGTGCGAGCTCTGCTTCCTGCTCGGCGTCACGCCCTGGCTGCCGGTCGGGGAGCTGCCCGCCGACCGCGCCGCGCGGCTTCCCGCACTCGCGCACAAGCTCCTGGAGGCCAACCGCGACCGCCCGGTCCGTCGGACGACGGGCCTGCGCGGCCACGACCTGTTCGTGTACGGCCGGGCGCCCCGCCCCTGCCTGCGCTGCCGCACGTCGGTCCGGGTGGCCGACCAGGGCGACGGCTCCCGCGAGCGCCCCACGTACTGGTGCCCGACCTGCCAGCCGGGGCCCGCGCCACGTCCCGGCGGCCCGTCGGCTTCACGGATCCGGCGCCGTCCGGGCGGCTGAGGGTGCCGGGGAAGGCTCAGCCGGCGGTGACGAGGGCGTCCATCTGACCGGCCGCCTCGCGCATGCCCTCGTCCATGCCCATCGACATGAGCTGGTCCATCTGCTCCCGCGTGTCGAAGACCGCCCGCATTTCCAGGCGGGTGCCGCCGTCGTGCTCGGTGAGCGTCACCCGGTTGGCGGTCGTCGGCATCGCGGCGTTCGGCGCCCCGTGCTCGTCGGCGAACCCGTCGGTGAACTCCAGCGACCGAGGCTCGTCGACCGTGGCCACCCGCCACCAGCCCCGGTACTTCTCACCCTGCGGGCCGGTCATGTAGTACGTGACGTCCCCGCCCGGGGTCAGGTCGTGCTCCTCCACCGTCGCCGGGAAGGACGGCGGTCCCCACCAGCGCTCCAGTTGCCGTGGATCGGCCCACAGCCGCCACACCCGTTCCACGGGGGCGCCGAAGTCGGCGACCAGGGTGAGGGTCAGGTGGTCGAGGTCCTTGTCCAGACTGGTGACTGTCATCGGCTCCGCCCTTCCGTCGGCCCGCTCGCTTCCGTCGGCCCGCTCGCTTCCCTCAGCCGGTTCGGTCCGTCAGCCGGTTGGCTTCCCTCAGCCGGTTCGGTCCGTCAGCCGGTTGGCTTCCGTCGGCCCGCTCGCTCCCGTCAGCCCGTTCGGTCCGTCACCCGGCCCCGTCCCACGCAGGGCCCGCCGCCACCGCCCGGCCTCCAGCGCGCCCGCGGCCCGGCGCCGCGGCACGCAGTGCACCGGCAGCACGCTCAGACCCCACCCGCCGGCCGCGACCGCCCCTTCGACCACCCCGGCGCCGGGCGCCAGCACCAGCCGCAGTACGGCCCACCACCACAGCGCGCACAGACCCAGCGCGACCGTCCAGCGGGCCGTCCGCGCCGCCGCCATCCCGGGTCATCCGTTTCCGGCCTGGAACATCCAATGCTGCTTCTCGAGATCGGCCGTGATCTGGATGAAGATGTCCTGGCTCACGGGATCGGGGTCACCGCTCGCCGCTATCCGCTCACGCATCCGCCCGATCACCGCACCCAGCGCGTCCACGATGGTCTGCACGGCGGCGGTGTCGTCGACCCAGCCCTCCGGCGTCACGTCGATGCCGCTGCCGACGGCGACCGTCGCGGCCCGCCCGTCCGGGGACACGCCGAGCGCCGACGCGCGTTCCGCCACGGTGTCCGAGTGCGCGCGGGCGGTGTCGACGAGTTCGTCGAGCTGGAGGTGTACGGAGCGAAAGCGCGGACCGACCACGTTCCAGTGGATCTGCTTCGCCACCAGGGCCAGGTCGACCAGGTCGACGAGCGCGCCCTGCAGCGCCTCGGAGACGGTCTTCAGGTCCGCGTCGGACAACGGGCTCTTCACGACGTACATCCACGCCTCCGTCGGTTCGTCCCCCGGCCATCTCCCTCCACGATGACCGCACCCGCACGGACCGGCAAACGGGCGCGGGCGGCGCCGACGGCGCTCGGGGCGGCCCGCACGACGGCCCCGGGCATGCGAAAACCCCGGCCACGTCACTCCGGTCCGTCGGAGCGACCCCGGCCGGGGTCTCACACGCACACGTTCTCGGGCGTTCAGGCGGCGACGACGTCCACTGCCTCGGCGGGCGCCTTGATGGTGACCCGTTCCGGTGGCACACCGGTCACCGAGACGGAACCCAGCATCGGGCGTACCGGCGCCGGTACGGTCTCGCTGGGCGTCGCCGCAGCGGACTGGGCCAGCTCGGCGAGGGCGAGTTCGTCGCTCACTTCGCGCATGAGCTCGGACATCCGTACGTCCAGCGCGTCGCAGATGGCGGAGAGCAGCTCGGAAGAAGCCTCCTTCTGCCCCCGCTCCACCTCGGAGAGATAGCCGAGTGAGACTCGGGCGGACGAGGAGACTTCGCGCAGAGTACGGCCCTGGCGTTGGCGCTGCCGACGCAGCACGTCACCCAGCAGGCGACGGAGCAGAATCATCGGTGGCTCCCTCCTCGGACCGTGTAACCGCATCCTTCACGCCCCACCGTACCGCCTCGCGCCGCGGCCGTGCGGGGAGCGATGTCGTGTTCACTCAGGGCTGCAAACATCAAAACCCCCCGTTCCGTTCCGTATCCTGTGCCCGCTCATTCCCGGTCTGTTCGCTCGCAAGCTCCGTCAAAAGAAGCGCGAGTACGCTCCGTACACTCTCCATACGAATTTCCGCGCGGTCGCCGTTCAACCGCAGCGCCTCCACTTTTCCGCCATCGGTGCAGCCCTTGCCGGGCCCGTCCACGGCCACGAAGACCGTCCCCACGGGCTTCCCGTCCTGGGGGTCCGGACCGGCCACGCCCGTCGTCGCGATGCCCCAGTCGGCGCCCAGCGCCGTGCGCACGCCTGCCGCCATCTGGGCGGCGACCTGCGGATCCACCGCCCCGTGCGCCGCGAGCAGCTCGCCGTCGACGCCGAGGAGTTCCTGCTTCAGTTCCGTCGCGTAGGCGGTGACGGAGCCCCGGAACGCCTTGGACGCCCCGGGGACCGCCGTGAGCGCGGCAGCGGCCATTCCACCCGTCAGTGACTCGGCGACCGCGAGGGTCTCGCCCCTGACCGTGAGTAGTCGCACCACGTCGGCGGCCGTAGAACTCAAGCTTCCGTCTCCTTCAACGCCGCTCTGCGTTCGGCGATTCCCCGGCGGCGCAGCACAATGGCCTGCTTCACATAGTCCAGCCCGGTCGCCACGGTCAGGACGACCGCAGCGGCCATCACCCAGAACCTCAGGGTGGCCAGGGGCCCCGTCAGTGCCAGGACGTACATGCCGACGGCGATGCCCTGGGTGAGCGTCTTCAGCTTGCCGCCCCGGCTGGCGGGGATGACGCCGTACCGGATGACCACGAAACGCAGGACGGTGATCCCGAGTTCCCGGCCGAGGATGACGGCCGTCACCCACCACGGCAGGTCGCCGAGCGCGGACAGGCAGATGAGCGCCGCTCCCATGATCGCTTTGTCGGCGATGGGGTCGGCGATCTTCCCGAAGTCGGTGACGAGGTTGTAGGTGCGCGCCAGATGCCCGTCGAACAGGTCGGTGATCATGGCGATGGCGAAGGCGGCCCAGGCGAAGGAGCGCCAGGCCGGGTCGTACCCGCCGTTGCCGAGCATCAGCGCGACGAAGGCCGGCACGAGGAGCAGCCGGAGCATCGTCAGCAGATTGGCGACGTTCCAGACGCTCGCCTGATTGACGGCCGCGGCCGCGATCTTGCCACCGCGCCCGGACGCTCCGCCCTCGGTCGCGCCCCGTTCCGCCCTGCCCCGGTCCACGGCGCCCGCCGGAGCCGTACACTCCCCCGGTTCCTGTGCCGCCCCCGTGCCGCCGCGCGGGCCGGTCCTGCTCGCACGGGAGGAGCCGCCCGCCGCGGACGCCGGGACTCCGGTCATCTGCCGGCCTCCTCACTCCACTCGGGCGAGCCCTGAAGGGGCTCGGCCACCAGGTCGACACCCTCCGTACCGACCACCTTCGCGTCGACCATACGACCCACACTCAGGCCCTCGCCGCTCGTGAGCAGCACCTGGCCGTCCGTCTCGGGCGCCTGGTGCTCCGCGCGGCCGCGGACGCCGTCGCCCTCGTCGGCCGGGTCCACGGACTCGACCAGTACCCGCACGGTCGCTCCGACACGCTCGTCGGCCCGCTGCGAGACCAGTTCCTCGGCGAGCCGGGAGACACGGGCCAGCCGCTCGGCGACGACGTCCTCGTCGAGCTTGTCGCCGTAGGTCGCGGCCTCGGTGCCCTCCTCGTCGGAGTAGCCGAAGACGCCGATGGCGTCCAGCCGCGCGTGGTTCAGGAACCGCTCCAGCTCGGCGAGGTCGGCCTCGGACTCGCCGGGGAAGCCGACGATGAAGTTGGAGCGCACACCCGCCTCGGGGGCCTTGGCCCGGATGGTGTCGAGGAGCTCCAGGAAGCGGTCGGTGTCGCCGAAGCGGCGCATCGCGCGCAGCACGTTCGGAGCGGAGTGCTGGAAGGAGAGGTCGAAGTAGGGCACGACCTTCGGCGTGGAGGTCAGCACGTCGATCAGCCCGGGGCGCATCTCGGCCGGCTGGAGGTAGCTGACCCGCACCCGCTCGATGCCGTCGACCTCGGCGAGGTTGGGCAGCAGCGACTCCAGGAGGCGGATGTCGCCGAGGTCCTTGCCGTAGGAGGTGTTGTTCTCGGAGACCAGCATGATCTCCTTGACGCCCTGCTCGGCCAGCCACCGCGTCTCGTTGAGCACGTCGCTCGGGCGGCGCGAGATGAAGGAGCCGCGGAAGGACGGGATGGCGCAGAAGGAGCAGCGCCGGTCGCAGCCGGAGGCCAGCTTCACCGAGGCGACCGGGGAGCCGTCCAGCCGGCGGCGCAGGGGTGCGCGGGGCCCGGAGGCGGGGGCGACACCCTCGGGGAGGTCGGCCGGGCCGTGTCCCGGCAGAGCGACGGAGGCGCCGGCCTCCTGGCGCTCGGCGGGGCTGATCGGCAGCAGCTTGCGCCGGTCGCGCGGGGTGTGGGCGGCGTGGACGCCGCCGCTGAGGATGGTCTGCAGGCGGTCGGAGATGTCGGCGTAGTCGTCGAAGCCGAGCACGCCGTCGGCCTCGGGGAGGGCGTCGGCCAGCTCCTTGCCGTACCGCTCGGCCATGCAGCCGACCGCGACCACGGCCTGCGTTCTTCCGTGACCCTTGAGGTCGTTGGCCTCCAGGAGGGCGTCCACGGAGTCCTTCTTGGCGGCCTCGACGAAGCCGCACGTGTTCACGACGGCGACGTCCGCTTCCTCGGCGTCGTCGACGAGCTTCCAGCCGTCCGCCTCCAGACGGCCTGCGAGCTCCTCCGAGTCCACCTCGTTACGGGCGCAGCCAAGGGTGACGAGTGCGACGGTGCGGCTTTCAGGCATGGGCTCAAGACTACTTCGTCCCGCCGACGGCCCACGTCGACGGGGTTGGCCGTTCCCGGCCGACCCCGTCTTCTCCCGCTGCGGCGGATCCGCTATCCGACCTGCGGGTCGCCCTTCGTGTACGTCAGCCGCTCGACGGCGCCGGGCCGGAAGTCGTCCTCGATCTTCTTGCCGTTGACGTAGAGCTCTATGGCACCGGCGTCGCCGAGGACGAGGTCGACCTTCTCGTTGTCCTGGAAGGTCTTGGAGTCGCCCTGGTTGAGCAGTCCGTCGAAGAGCAGCCGGCCGTTGTGGTCCTTGGCGGAGATCCAGCTGCGCCCGTCGCTGGCGCTGACCTTGACGGTCACCTTGTCCGCGGGCGCGGCGGCGATGGCGCTGTCGCTCGGCTTGGGGTCGGCGGGCTTCTTGGGCTCGGCGCTGGAGGAGGCGGAGCGGCCGGCCGAGGGCTGGGCCCCCTCGGCGACGCTGGCCTCGTTGCCGCCGTCGTCGCCGCCCTTGACGAAGGTGAAGCCCACGAAGCCGATCACGACGACGATGGCGGCGACCATGGCGGCGGTCCAGTTGGGTCCGCGCCGCTCGGGACGGATGCGCTCCGCCTCGAACAGGGGCGCGGCGGGGGTCGGTGCCGGGCGCCCGCCGTGCTCGGCGTCGAACTGGGCGAGCAGCGCGCCCGGATCGAGCCCGACGGCCTTGGCGAGGGTGCGGATGTGACCGCGCGCGTAGACGTCGCCGCCGCAGGGCGCGAAGTCGTCCGCCTCGATGGCGTGCACGATGGCGATGCGGACACGGGTGGCGGTGGTGACGTCGTCGACGGTCAGCCCGGCGGCGATCCGGGCCTGCTTGAGGGCACGGCCGACGGAGGGGCGGGCTTCCTCGGAAACGCCTTCGGGGACGTCGTGGGACACGTCTTCGATCGGACGCTCGTCTTCGGGAGAGATGCCGTTGGACACGGGGGCGCCTTTCGAGCGTTTAGCCGCCTGTGCTGGGCGTTCAGTCTAGGAGGGGTGCGAAGGGGTGGGGCAACCGGGCGGTACGACCTTTACGCCATCGGAATGGCCCGGCACCCCGATGGTGGCCCATCTGTTGGTCACTTCCCTCAACTTGACGTAGGGCATGGGGAAACGGTTGCTCAATGATCCCTAACGGGTGAGTCACGATCGGCCGCCCGGCCGTCGTGTCCCTCCGTCGGCGGAACCCTTCGCCTACCCGTCCCTAGCCCTCAGACTCCCCCCGGATCACCGCGAGCACGCCGTCCAGCTCGTCGGGCTTCACCAGAACGTCACGAGCCTTCGAACCCTCGCTCGGTCCGACGATGCTCCGGGACTCCATCAGGTCCATCAGCCGCCCGGCCTTGGCGAAGCCGACGCGCAGCTTGCGCTGGAGCATCGAGGTCGACCCGAACTGCGTGGAGACGACCAGCTCGGCGGCCTGGCACAGCAGGTCGAGGTCGTCGCCGATGTCCTCGTCGATCTCCTTCTTCTGCTTGGTGCCGACCGTGACGTCGTCCCGGAAGACCGGCGCCATCTGGTCCTTGCAGTGCTGGACGACGAGCGCGACCTCCTCCTCGGTCACGAACGCGCCCTGCATACGGGTCGGCTTGTTCGCGCCCATCGGCAGGAAGAGGCCGTCGCCCTTGCCGATGAGTTTCTCGGCACCGGGCTGGTCGAGGATGACCCGGGAGTCGGCGAGCGAGGAGGTGGCGAAGGCCAGCCGCGAGGGCACGTTGGCCTTGATCAGACCGGTGACGACGTCCACGGAGGGCCGCTGGGTGGCGAGGACGAGGTGGATGCCGGCCGCGCGCGCGAGCTGCGTGATCCGCACGATCGCGTCCTCGACGTCGCGCGGAGCCACCATCATCAGGTCGGCCAGCTCGTCCACGATCACCAGCAGGTACGGGTAGGGCTGGAGCTCGCGCTCGCTGCCCTCGGGCGGCTTGACCTTGCCCTCGCGCACCGCGCGGTTGAAGTCGTCGATGTGCCGGTAGCCGTAGGCGGCGAGGTCGTCGTAGCGCAGGTCCATCTCGCGCACGACCCACTGGAGCGCCTCGGCGGCCCGCTTCGGGTTGGTGATGATCGGCGTGATCAGGTGCGGGATGCCCTCGTACGCGGTCAGCTCGACGCGTTTGGGGTCGACCAGGATCATCCGGACGTCCTCGGGGGTCGCCCGCATCATGATCGAGGTGATCAGGCAGTTGATGCAGGACGACTTGCCGGAGCCGGTGGCGCCGGCGACCAGCATGTGCGGCATCTTCGCCAGCGAGTGCATGACGTAGCCGCCCTCGACGTCCTTGCCGAAGGCGACCAGCATCGGGTCGTCGTCCTCGGCGGACTCCGCGAGGCGCAGTACGTCGCCGAGGTTGACCATCTCCCGGTCGGTGTTGGGGATCTCGATGCCCACCGCGGACTTGCCGGGGATCGGGCTGATGATCCGCACGTCGGGACTGGCGACGGCGTACGCGATGTTCTTGGTCAGCGCGGTGATCCGCTCGACCTTGACGGCGGGGCCCAGCTCGACCTCGTAGCGCGTGACCGTCGGACCGCGGGTGAAGCCGGTGACGCGGGCGTCGACCTTGAACTCGGTGAAGACGGTGGTCAGCGAGTCCACTATGGCGTCGTTGGCGGCGCTGCGCGCCTTGCCGGGGCCGCCGCGCGTGAGGGAGTCCAGGGACGGCAGGGAGTAGGTGATGTCGCCGGAGAGCTGGAGCTGCTCGGCACGCGGCGGCAGGTCGCGCTCCTTGGGCAGCGGTGTCTTCGTCAGGTCGGGGACACCACCACCGCCCGCCGGGGCCTCCTCGGGCGTCTTGACGGCGTCGTTCTTGAGCTTCCCCGGCTGCGGCCGCGCCGCCGGCACGGGCGTGGGGGTCGGCGTCGTGGACTCGCGGTCCCCCGTGCTCACGCCCTGGGTGAGGTCGGCGACCAGCGGCGAGGGCGGCATCCCGTGCAGCACGGCGCCGTCGAGCGCGGCGGCGGCCGCGGCGGCGACGTCCACGGCGTCCATCGACCGGTTCATCTCGGGCTGCGGCACCGCGGAGCGCCGGGGCCTGCCACGGCGCCTGCCGAGCGCCTCCTGCTCGGCGGCGTCGGGGTCGTACGGCTCGGCGGCGGCCGGGGTTCCGCGCTTGCGGGGCCGGGCGGGCAGCGCCTCGCGCCACTGTTCGTCGTAGCGCTCGTCGTCGTCCGTGTAGGCGTCCGCCTCGGGGTCGTGGACCACGCCGAGCCGCACCCCGAGCTGCCGCAACCGCTGCGGGATCGCGTTGACCGGGGTGGCGGTGACGACGAGCAGCCCGAAGACCGTGAGCAGCACGAGCAGCGGCACGGCCAGCACGTCGGTCATCGTGTACGACAGCGGGGTCGCCGCGCCCCAGCCGATCAGGCCGCCGGCGTCCCTTATCGCCTGCATGCCCTCGCTGCGGGCCGGTGAGCCGCAGGCGATGTGCACCTGGCCGAGCACGCCGACGACGAGGGCGGACAGGCCGATCACGATCCGCCCGTTGGCCTCGGGCTTCTCGGGATGCCGGATCAGGCGTACGGCGATGGCGCCGAGCAGGATCGGCACGAGCAGGTCGAGGCGGCCGAAGGCGCCGGTCACGAGGATCTCGACGAGGTCGCCGACGGGGCCCTTGAGGTCGGCCCAGGTGCCCGCGGCGACGATCAGGGCGACGCCGAGCAGCAGCAGGGCGACGCCGTCCTTGCGGTGGGCCGGGTCGAGGTTCCTGGCGCCCTGCCCTATGCCGCGGAAGACGGCGCCGACTCCGTGCGCGAGGCCCAGCCAGAGCGCGCGCACCAGCCGGTAGACGCCTCCGGTGGGGTTCGGAGCCGGTTGGGGCGCGGGCTTCTTCGCCGCGGCCTTCTTGGCGGGCGCCTTCTTCGCGGGTGCCTTTTTCGCGGCGGCCTTCTTGGCGGGACCCTTCGCGGGAGCGGCCGCCTTCTTCGCGGGCTGCTTCTTGGCTGCGGAGGGACGTGAGGCCATGGGTGTGAGGTTACCGGGGGAGACGGCCGTCGACACGTGTGCCTACCGCTTCACCCGTTCGTGTCGCCCCCGGACGGACACGGAACTGACGCATCCGGTACCGCGCCTGACAAGTGCTCACGGAGGCCGCCTCGCGGACGACTGCGCCGGACCGGCGGGCCGCCGCACGGGGCTTTGCGCGGCACCATGGGGTCGAGCGCCGTCAGTTGACGGCGGCCTGGCCTCCGGGCGAGCCCGGCTCCAGGGCGTCCAGCGCCCGCCGCAGTCCGGTGAGCTTGCGCTCCAGATGGGCGGCCGTCGCCACCGCCGCCGCATCCGTCGACTCGTCGCCGAGCTGCTTGGACAGCGCCTCCGCCTGCTCCTCCACGGCCGCGAGCCGCGCCGACAGCTCGGCGAGCAGCCCGGCCGGCTCCTTGGCCTCGCCGGCCTCGGCCTTGCCGTTGCCCTCCAACTGGAGCCGCAGCAGGGCCGCCTGCTCGCGCAGCTGGCAGTTCTTCATGTACAGCTCGACGAAGACCGAGACCTTGGCGCGCAGCACCCAGGGGTCGAACGGCTTGGAGATGTAGTCCACCGCTCCCGCCGCGTACCCGCGGAAGGTGTGGTGGGGGCCGTGGTTGATCGCCGTGAGGAAGATGATCGGGATGTCCCGGGTCCGCTCCCGTCGCTTGATGTGCGCGGCGGTCTCGAAACCGTCCATGCCCGGCATCTGGACGTCCAGCAGAATGACCGCGAAGTCGTCCGTGAGCAGTGCTTTGAGCGCTTCCTCCCCGGACGATGCCCGCACCAGCGTCTGATCGAGCGCCGAGAGGATCGCCTCCAGCGCAAGCAGATTCTCCGGCCGGTCATCGACCAGGAGGATCTTGGCCTTCTGCACCATGGCCCGCCCTCCTCGCCCCGGCGTGGGGCCTCCCCTGTCCACAGGACTTGGCACGGCACCGGCGGGTGCCGCCCCCGGGGACGGCTCCCTTGCGCCGTCCGTCCTTGTGCCGGTCATCGTAGCCGCACCCCGCCTGTCGCCACACCCTGTCACCGTGATGTCACTGTGCTTGTAGCGGAAACGCGGCGGGAGACCGGAAGGTTCCCCGTTTCCCGTGCTTCTACACGGCTCCGGGCAGGCCGGGTCGCGACCCCGCGTGAGCCCGGAGGTTCCCGCCGACGGCACGCACTCCACGTTCGCACACCGCCCGGACGAGCCGCACGGAAGGTGCCCGAACGTGCGAGGACACCGTGCCCGAAGGTACTCCGGGCACGGAGTCCGAACGTACCGGCCGCTTCCCGCCGGCCCCCACCGGCGCGGCCGTGCTCACTCCTCGTGCATCCACTGCTGCATCACCGTCAGCAGGTGGTCGGGGTCCACCGGCTTCGTCACGTAGTCGGACGCACCCGACTCGATCGCCTTCTCCCGGTCGCCCTTCATCGCCTTCGCGGTGAGCGCGATGATCGGCAGGCCGGCGAACTGGGGCATCCGGCGGATCGCCGTGGTCGTCGCGTACCCGTCCATCTCCGGCATCATGATGTCCATCAGGACGACCGCCACGTCCTCGTGCTGCTCCAGGACCTCGATGCCCTCCCGCCCGTTCTCGGCGTACAGCACGGACAGGCCGTGCTGCTCCAGGACGCTGGTGAGGGCGAAGACGTTGCGGATGTCGTCGTCCACGATCAGCACCTTCTGCCCGCCGAAGCGGATCCCCCGGCCGGACTGCGGCGCCGGCTCCCGGTCGGCGTCCGTCCGCCGCTCGCGCGGCGCGCTCGGCTCCTCGGTCCCGGCCGGCCGGCGGCGGTGCCGGAACAGCGTGGCCGCCCCGTTCGGCGCGTCCTGGTACGGCCTCGCCTCGTCCGCCGTCTCGGTCTCCGCGCCCGGGAGTTCGGCCACGGCGCCGGAGGACGCCGTCGGCTCACCGCCCTCCGCGGAGGGCAGCGGCTGCTGGTATCCGTGCGGCGGCAGCTCGCTCGGGTGCAGCGGCAGATAGAGCGTGAACGTCGAGCCGCGGCCCGGCTCGCTCTGCGCGTGGATCTCGCCGCCGAGCAACTGCGCGATCTCCCGCGAGATGGACAGCCCGAGCCCCGTACCGCCGTACTTGCGGCTGGTGGTGCCGTCGGCCTGCTTGAACGCCTCGAAGATCACCTGCATCTTGCTGGCCGCGATCCCGATGCCCGTGTCGCTCACGGAGAACGCGATCAGCTCGCCGTCCGGGTCGCTCATCGAACCGGCCTCCAGCAACTGCTCCCGGATGGCCTGCGGAACCTCGTCCCGGGCCGGCCGGATGACCAGCTCGACCGAGCCCGAGTCGGTGAACTTCACCGCGTTGGACAGCAGGTTGCGCAGCACCTGGAGCAGCCGCTGCTCGTCGGTGTGCATGGTCGCGGGCAGCCCCGGCGACACCCGCACCGACAGGTCGAGGCCCTTCTCCGCGCTCAACGGCCGGAAGGTGGCCTCCACGTAGTCCACGAGCTGGACGAGCGCGATGCGCGTCGGGGAGACGTCCATCTTCCCCGCGTCGACCTTCGACAGGTCGAGGATGTCGTTGATGAGCTGGAGCAGGTCGGAGCCCGCGCCGTGGATGGTCTCGGCGAACTCGACCTGCTTCGGGGTCAGGTTCGCGTCCGCGTTGTCGGCGAGCAACTTGGCCAGGATCAGCAGGGAGTTGAGCGGCGTACGCAGCTCGTGCGACATGTTGGCCAGGAACTCGCTCTTGTACCGCATGGAGACCGCGAGCTGCTCGGCACGCTCCTCCAGGACCTGCCGCGCCTCCTCGATCTCGGTGTTCTTCACCTCGATGTCGCGGTTCTGCTGCGCCAGCAGCTCGGCCTTCTCCTCCAGTTCGGCGTTGGACGACTGGAGCGCCTTCTGCCGCTGCTCCAACTCCTCCGAGCGGTCCCGCAGTTGCTCGGTCAGCTCCTGCGACTGCTTCAGCAGCACCTCCGTCTTGGTGTTGACGGAGATGGTGTTGACGCTGGTCGCGATCATCTCGGCGATCTGGTTGAGGAAGTCCTTCTGGATGTGGGTGAACGGCGTGAACGACGCCAGCTCGATGACCCCGAGCACCTGCCCCTCGAACAGCACCGGCAGGACGATCACCTGCGCCGGCGGGGCCTCGCCGAGGCCGGAGGAGATCTTCAGGTAGCCGGTCGGCGCGTTCTCCACCAGGATCGTGCGCTTCTCCTTGGCCGCGGTGCCCACCAGCGCCTCCCCCGGCCGGAAGGAGGTCGGCATGGACCCCATCGAGTAGCCGTACGACCCGAGCATCCGCAGCTCGTACGCGTCGCCCTCGGCACCCGCCTGCTCCTGCCCGTCGACCAGCGGCATGGCGAGGAAGAACGCCCCGTGCTGCGCCGAGACCACGGGCGTCAGCTCGCTCATGATCAGCGAGGCCACGTCCTGGAGGTCCCGGCGGCCCTGCATCAGGCCGGAGATCCGGGCCAGATTGCCCTTGAGCCAGTCCTGCTCCTTGTTGGCGATCGTGGTGTCGCGCAGGTTGGCGATCATCTTGTTGATGTAGTCCTGCAGCTCCGAGATCTCGCCGGAGGCGTCCACGTCGATCTTCAGGTTCAGGTCGCCGCGGGTCACCGCGGTCGCCACGCGCGCGATGGCCCGCACCTGCCGGGTGAGGTTCCCGGCCATCTCGTTCACGGACTCCGTCAGGTCGCGCCAGGTCCCGTCGACGTCCCGCACGCGGGCCTGACCGCCGAGCTGGCCCTCCGTGCCCACCTCACGGGCGACGCGGGTGACCTCCTCGGCGAAGGAGGAGAGCTGGTCCACCATCGTGTTGATGGTCGTCTTCAGCTCCAGGATCTCGCCGCGCGCGTCGATGTCGATCTTCTTGGTCAGGTCGCCCTTCGCGATCGCCGTGGTCACCATGGCGATGTTGCGCACCTGACCGGTCAGGTTGGACGCCATCTGGTTCACCGACTCGGTGAGGTCCTTCCACGTCCCCGACACGCCGGGCACGTGCGCCTGACCGCCGAGGATGCCGTCCGTACCCACCTCGCGGGCCACCTTGGTGACCTGGTCCGCGAACGAACTCAGCGTCTTCACCATGGTGTTGAACGTGTCCGCGAGCTGCGCGACCTCACCGCGCGCCTCGATCGTCACCGTCCGCGTCAGGTCGCCGTTGGCGACGGCCGCGGCCACCTGGGAGATGTTCCGCACCTGCACGGTGAGGTTCTTCGCCATCAGGTTGACGTTGTCGCTCAGGTCCTTCCAGATGCCCACCACGCCGGGCACGTGCGCCTGACCGCCGAGGATGCCCTCCGTACCCACTTCGCGGGCCACCCGCGTGACCTGCTCGGCGAAGCTGGAGAGCTGGTCGACCATGGTGTTCACGGTCGTGACCAGTTCGAGGATCTCGCCCTTGGCGTCGACGGTGATCTTCTTCGACAGGTCGCCCTTGGCGACCGCGGTCGTCACCTCGGCGATGTTGCGCACCTGCATGGTCAGGTTGTTGGCCATGCCGTTCACGGACTGCGTGAGGTCCTTCCAGGTGCCGGAGACGCCCTGCACCTCCGCCTGGCCGCCGAGGATGCCCTCGGTGCCCACCTCGCGCGCGACCCGCGTGACCTCCTGGGCGAACGACGAGAGCTGGTCCACCATCGTGTTCAGGGTGTTCTTCAGCTCCAGGATCTCCCCGCGCGCGTCCACGGTGATCTTCTGGGACAGGTCACCACGCGCCACCGCCGTCGCGACCTGCGCGATGTTGCGCACCTGCGCGGTCAGATTGCCGGCCATGCCGTTCACGGAGTCCGTCAGGTCGCGCCAGACGCCCGCGACCCCCGGCACCTGCGCCTGACCGCCCAGGCGGCCCTCCGTCCCCACCTCGCGGGCCACCCGCGTGACCTGCTCGGCGAACGACGAGAGCTGGTCGACCATCGTGTTGATGGTGTTCTTCAGCTCCAGGATCTCGCCGCGCGCGTCGACGTCGATCTTCTGCGACAGGTCGCCCCGCGCCACCGCCGTCGTCACCTGCGCGATGTTGCGCACCTGCGAGGTGAGATTGCCGGCCATGGAGTTGACGGAGTCCGTCAGCTCCTTCCAGGTCCCCGACACGCCGTCGACGCGGGCCTGACCGCCCAGGCGGCCCTCCGTGCCCACGTCCCGGGCCATCCGCGTCACCTGGTCGGCGAAGCTGGAGAGCTGGTCCACCATCGTGTTCACGGTGTTCTTCAGCTGGAGCATCTCGCCGGAGACGTCCACCGTGACCTTCTGCGACAGGTCGCCGTTGGCCACCGCCGTCGTCACCTGGGCGATGTTCCTCACCTGACCGGTGAGGTTGCGGAACGCGGTGTTGACGGAGTCGGTGAGGTCCTTCCAGGTCCCCGCCGCCCCCGGCACCTGCGCCTGGCCGCCCAGCTCGCCCTCGACACCGACCTCGCGCGCCACCCGCGTGACCTCGGCACCGAACGCGGAGAGCTGGTCCACCATCGTGTTGACGGTGTTCTTCAGCTCCAGCATCTCGCCGGCCACGTCCACGGTGACCTTCTGCGACAGGTCGCCGCTGGCCACGGCCGTCGTCACGGCGGCGATGTCGCGCACCTGCGTGGTGAGGTTGCGGAAGACCGTGTTGACGGAGTCGGTGAGGTCCTTCCAGATGCCGGCCGCGCCCGGCACGTTCGCCTGGCCGCCGAGCTGTCCCTCGCCGCCGGTCTCGTTCGCCACGCGCGTGACCTCGTCCGCGAAGATCCGCAGCGTCTCGGTCATCTGGTTGATCGTCTCGGCGAGCTGCGCGACCTCGCCCCGGGCCGGCACCGTCACCTTCTTCGACAGGTCGCCGTTGGCGACCGCCGTCGTCACGTGGGAGATCTCCCGCACCTGCGCCGTCAGGTTCCCGGCCATGGTGTTGACGGAGTCGGTCAGCTCCTTCCACACCCCGGCCACCCCCGGCACCCGTGCCTGCCCGCCCAGGGCGCCCTCGGTGCCGACCTCGCGTGCGACGCGCGTCACCTCGGACGAGAACGCCGAGAGCTGGTCCACCATCGTGTTGACGGTGTTCTTCAGCTCCAGCATCTCGCCGGCCACGTGCACCGTGACCTTCCGGGACAGGTCGCCCTTGGCCACGGCCGTCGTCACCAGCGCGATGTCCCGCACCTGGGCGGTGAGCCGGTACGCCATGGTGTTGACGGAGTCCGTCAGGTCCTTCCACGAACCCGACATGCCGCGCACCCGGGCCTGACCGCCCAGCTTGCCCTCGGTGCCGACCTCGCTGGCCACCCGCGTGACCTCGTCCGTGAACGTCGACAACTGGTCGACCAGGTTGTTCACGGTCCGGCCGACCTTCAGGAACTCACCGCGCAGCGGCTGCCCGGTGCCCTCGTCACTCTGTGTCCGCAGTTCCATGCGTGGCGACAGATCACCGTCCGCGACCGCCGACAGCACCCGGCTGACCTCGGAGACGGGCCGTACCAGGTCGTCCACCAGCGCGTTCGAGTGGTCGATCGCGGCCGCCCAGGACCCCTCGCAGGCGCCGGTCTCCAGCCGCTCCGTGAGCTTTCCCTCACGTCCGACCACGCGCCGTACCCGCGCCAGCTCACCCGTGAGGTGCAGATTGCGGTCGGCCACCTCGTTGAAGACCGCCGCGATCTCCGCCATCACGCCGTCGCCGGACACCGTGAGCCGCTTGCGGAAGTTCCCCTCCCGCATGGACACGAGTGCCGCGAGCAGCCTGTTCAGCGCTGCCGTGTCCACCGTCGTACTGCCGGTCCGCGCACCGCCGCCCCGCGACTTGCCCTGGTTACTCAGGGACTGTCCGCCTTTCGCGCGCGTCTTCGTGGCCCGCGTCGCTGCGCCAGACTCCACTGTGTCCCTCCCGCGGGGGTCGACCGATACCGCTGTGCCCGGCCGCCACCACTCGGCGGGCCGGGTTGTGCCGCCCATGTCCTGATACCGCCGGGCGCCGCGGCCCGGCACTCCGGACCGCTCCAGGGGCTGCTGCCCACCCGACTCGGCGCGCATTCACCTGCCCGGACCTTCATAAGCAGCCTGCCCAGTGTTTCACCCCGGCTGAACCAGGCCATAACAGTTCGGCAGCTTCGCACATCGTCCGCACACCCTCTGGGCGGAAACACTGCAGACCGGCATCCGGATGGACGGCGAAGGTAAGTAACCTTGCACACGGCTGTCCAGCCACACCGGTCCGTCCGGTCTGGGCGGTGGCACGGAGACGAGCGGGCATCGGAGGGGCGGCCGGAATGACCACCGGACTGATCCCGGGGGAGCAGCCCCCGGATCCCGGGCCGACGGGTGGACTGCCACAGCAGCGGCACGAGCCGGTCGGCCGTGAGGCCGTGCACGGGGAGAGAGGGTCGGGGAGTTCTGTGATCACCGCGCGCGCGGCCGCCAGCTTCGAGCCCGTCGGGCGATCCGTGGCGAGCGCCCGGTCCTTCGTCCGCGACACGCTCCAGGGCTGGGGCCAGGCCGACATCGTCGACGACGCCGTGGTGCTCACCAGCGAACTGGTGACCAATGCCGTGGTCCACGCCGGCACCACCGCGGACGTCGTCTGCCTGCGCAGCGACGACGGCGTACGGATCGAGGTCGCCGACCACTACCCCGAGCGAGAGGTCCCGCTCCAGGGCTCCCCCGCCACGATGGGCAGCCTCGACCGCGAGGGCGGCCGCGGCCTCCAGCTGTGCGCGGCACTGGCCGACCGCTGGGGCGTGGAGTACACGCCGACCCTGAAGAACGTCTGGTTCCACCTCCATCTGCCCGAGCGACCCGTCGGCACCCGTGCCGCCGGTCCCTCCCTGCCGGCCGCCCTGCTGCCGCTCGCCGACGGCCGGGTCCGCGTCGCCGTCGTCCAGATCGACCGCACCGGCGCCGTCACGTCGTGGAACGAGGACGCCGAGGACCTCTTCGGCTACCCCGCCGACCAGGTCACCGGCAAGCCGCTGACCGACCTGGCCGCCTGGCCGCACACCCCGGGCACCAGCACCGGCATCGCCGAGGCGCTCCAGCTCTCCCGCTGGGAGGGCAGCTACGGCATAAGGGGCGCCGACGGCCGCGTCACCCCGGTCTACGCCTCCCACCTGCGCGTCCGCGACGCCGACGGCGAACCCTCCACGGTCTGCCTCCTCGTCCGCGACCACGAACGCGCGGTGCTGCAGACCCCGTCGCGCGGACCGGCCTCCGACTCCCCGGCCTCCGAGGGCCAGAGCGCCGACCCCTTCGAGGTGTTCATCGGCTCCCCCGCCCCGGACGACCTCGACGGCCTCCTCCAGCGCACGGTCGAACGCGCCCGCGACATGCTCGACGCCGACGCCGCCTTCCTGCTCCTGGCCACCGACGACGAAACGGAGCTGGAGGTCCGCGCCTCCACCGGCCTGCCCTCCGCCCGCCAGCGCTTCGCCCGCGTCCCCGTGGAGGCCGGCCCCGGCCGCTACGGCTCGGCGCGCATGCCCGCCGTCCACGACGACCTGGAGGCCGTCCCCGGCGCCGTCCCGCTGCTCAGCAGCACCGGCATGCGCTCGGTCGTCACCGTCCCCCTCAAGGTCGAGGGCCGCCTCACCGGCTCCCTCGGCGTCGCGGCCGAGGCCCCCGGCCGGTACACCAACGAGGAGGCGCTGCGTCTCCAGTTCGCGGCCGACCGCATCGCCCTGGCCGTCGAGTCCGCACGGCTCGGCGAGCTGGAGCGGCTGCGCCGAGGCTCGCTCAGCTTCCTCGTCGAGGCCTCCGACCTCCTCGCCGGCACCCTGGACCGCGACCAGACGCTGGCCCTGATGGCCCAGATGACGGTCCCGACCCTGGCCACCTGGTGCGCCGTCTACACCATCGCCGACCAGTCCTCGGACCCGTACCTCTCGTACGTCCTGCACGAGGACGAGGAACTCATCGACGGCATCAAGTCCCTGCTGTCGAAGATCGCCCCGCCCGACCCGGTGCCCACCCCGGGTGCCCGCGTGTGGACGGCCCCCGCGGAGATGGCCCACCAGGCGGCGCTGCGCACCTCCATGCGCGACCTCGGCCTCAGCGGCGGCACGCCCCAGCCGATGAGCACCGGCATCGGCCCGACCCTCGCGACGGCCTCCGCCGTCGGCGGCGAGACCGTCGTCCTGCCGCTGGTCGCCCGCAACCGCGTCATCGGCATGCTCACCCTCGGCAAGCCCACCGACGACCACTTCCGCCAGGAGATCCTGGAACTCGCCGAGGACCTCTCCCGACGGGCCGCCCTGGCCCTGGACAACGCCCGGCTGTACTCGGAGCGCACGGCCATCAGCCAGTCCCTCCAGCGCAGCCTGCTGCCCCCGGAACTCCCCGTCGTGGACGGCGTCGAGGTCGACGTCATCTACCGCGCGGCCGGCGAGGGCAACGAGGTCGGCGGCGACTTCTACGACCTCTTCCCCATCAGCGACGACGCGTACGGCTTCGCCATCGGCGACGTCTGCGGTACGGGCCCCAACGCGGCGGCCGTCACGGGCCTCGCCCGGCACGCGTTGCGCCTGCTGGCCCGCGAGGGGCTCAGCGGCCCGGCGGTCCTGCAGCGCCTCAACTCCGCCATCCTCGACGAGGGTGCCCGCAGCCGCTTCCTCACGCTGCTGTACGGCGAGATGCGCCCGCAGGAGGACGGCAGCGCCGAGCTCAAGGTGGTCTGCGCCGGCCACCCGCTCCCCCTCCGCCTGCGCCAGGACGGCACGGTCGAACCGGCCGCGGAACCGCAGCCCCTCCTCGGTGTCATCGAGGACCTGGAGCTGTACGAGCAGACGGTCACCCTCGATCCGGGCGACGTCCTGCTGTGCGTCACTGACGGCGTGACCGAACGCCGTGAGGGCGCACGCATGTTGGGCGACGACGGCCTCGCCGACGTCCTGAAGACCTGCACGGGCCTGACGGCCGGCGCGGTGGCCGCTCGCATCCTGCGCGCGGTGGAGCGTTTCGCGTCGGACGCACCGTCCGACGACATGGCCATCCTCGCGATGCGCGTCCCGGAGCCCCACGCGGACTAGCATGCGAAAGGCCCCGCCCAATGGGCGGGGCCTTTCGTGTCGGAGCCCCCAAACGGAATCGAACCGTTGACCTTCTCCTTACCATGGAGACGCTCTGCCGACTGAGCTATAGGGGCCTGTCGCTTTTCGAGGTTTCCCTCGCGGCAACGGAATAGATCATACCCCGAACAAGCCGGTGCTCCCAACCACGGACGTGCCGTCAGTAGGCGGGCTGCAGCAGGCCGCCGAGAGCGTTGCAGGCGGACACGATCCGCTGCATGTCCCGCTTGGTCAACGCCGCCTCGACGGGCAGCGCGAGTGTCTCGTCGACGGCCCGTTCCGTCTCCGGCAGCGACACGCATCGCCGGAATCCAGGCATCCGGTGCACCGGCACCTTCACCGGCACCCGGCATTCGACGCCTCTCCCCCGCACCGCGCGGGCGAACGCGTCCCGATCCGGCCGCCCGTTCCCCGGCACGCGCACCACGTACTCCTGATAGGTGTGCCCGTCGCCCCAGTCAGGCGTCCGCACACCCCTCAACTTCCCGTCGAGATAGGCCGCCCGCTGCCTGCGCCGGGCTATCTCCTCGTACGGCACCTCGGACTCGCCGTGCTCCAGCACGAGCAGCCCGTGCCGCTGCCCGATGCGGTGCAGCGCTCCCATGTCCGCCGGCCGCCCGAAGCGGTGCACGGCGACCACGGCCGCGGTGCGGGGCGTCAGCGCCGCCTCCACCAGGGAGGGGTCCAGGCAGTACGTCGCCGGATCTATGTCGGCGAACACCGGCAACGCGCCCACCAGGGCCACGGCCTCGGCGACTTCCACGTTTCCGAAGGCAGGTACGACGACCTCGTCACCGACGCCCACGCCGGCGGCCCTGAGCATTGCTGAAGTACCCATGGCTGGGATGGTCGGTGCGGAACGTGAACGCGAAGTGACGGAAAACAAAAAAGGGCTGGTCCCGGAACCGAAGTTCCGGGACCAGCCCTTCCAATAATTGTTCGGCGGCGTCCTACTCTCCCACAGGGTCCCCCCTGCAGTACCATCGGCGCTGTAAGGCTTAGCTTCCGGGTTCGGAATGTAACCGGGCGTTTCCCCTACGCTATGACCACCGAAACACTATGAAACACTCAACCGCACCACGCCATGAACGT
>NZ_BEWC01000008.1 GCF_003112575.1 Streptomyces ardesiacus | reverse complement strand
CTGGTGCTGGCGGTGTCGCCGACGGCCGCGCACGCCGCGACCGGCCCCGACGTCATCGCCCACCGCGGCTCCTCCGGCATGGCACCCGAGAACACCGCCGCCGCCATCGACCTCGCCGTCCGCCAACACGCCGACCACGTCGAAATCGACGTCCAACGCACCAAAGACGGCACACTCGTCAACTTCCACGACTGCACCCTGCAACGCACCACCAACGTCGAAGACCTCTACCCCAACCGCCCCACCTACCGCGTCTCCGACTTCACCTGGAACGAACTCAGCCGCCTCGACGCCGGAACCTGGTTCCACGACGACTACACCGGCGAACCCCTCATCACCCTCGACACCGTCATCCAACACCTCCAGCACACCCCCACCGGACTCCTCGCCGAAATCAGCCCCTGCAGCCAATACGGCACCACCCTCGCCACCGACCTCGCCCACACCCTCAAAAACAAACCCCACTACGTCCGCACCGCCCTCGCCCGCAACAAACTCGCCGTCCAGTCCTTCCAGACCGACGACGCCCACACCTTCCACACCGCACAACCCGACATCCCCATCGGCATCCTCGACGCCGACCGCCCCACCGACACCGAACTCCTCCAACTCAGCCAATGGGCCGACCAGATCAACCCCCAGCACACCATCACCGACCAAACCCTCGTCGACCGCATCCACCAACTCGGCATGACCGTCAACGTCTGGACCGTCGACGAACCCGGCGCCATCCGCACCATGACACGACTCGGCGTCGACGGCATCATCACCGACTACCCCCAAACCCTCACTCAACGGCCCTGAGCCCGGCGCCGTCCCCGTCGTTGGCACAGCGGAAGCCGAGGTTGCCGGACGAGGAGTCGGGGGTGTTGGACGAGCGGGCGGCGACCCGGTAGCGGTTGCAGTAGGAGTCGTGGCACAGGTACGAGCCGCCACGCAGGACGCGCGCCGTACCGGATGCGGGGCCGTGCGGGTCGGCGGCCGGGGACTCGGCGTAGTACGACGGCGAGAACCAGTCGGCACACCACTCCCACACGTTCCCGGCGGTGTTCCACAGGCCGTGGCCGTTGGGGCGGTAGGACTTGACCGGCGCGGTGGTCAGGTGGCCGTCCTCGGCGGTGTTGACGTGGGGGAAGCGGCCCTGCCAGATGTTGCAGCGCCACCGGCCGCCCGGGGTCAGTTCGTCGCCCCAGGCGTAGCGGCGGCCGGCCAGCCCTCCGCGGGCGGCGTACTCCCATTCGGCCTCGGTCGGCAGGCGTTTGCCGGCCCACCGGGCGTAGGCGGCGGCGTCGTTCCAGGAGACGTGGACGACCGGGTGGTTCTGCCGTCCGGAGACGTCGGAGCGGGCGCCCTCGGGGCGGCGCCAGTGGGCGCCCCGGACGTTGATCCACCAGGGGGCGCCGGCCGCGTTGCCGAGGACGTCGGCGTCGGGCGCGGCGACGACCAGGTGGAAGACCGCCGAGGAGCCGAAGCGTTCGGCGTCCGTCACGTGTCCCGTCGCCTTGACGAACGCGGCGAACTGGGCGTTGGTGACGGCGGTCTCGTCGATGTGGAAGGGCCGCAGGCGCACCGTGTGCACGGGTGTCTCCCCGTCGGCCGGGTACCCCTCCCCGAAGGCGTCCCCCATCGCGAACACGCCGCCGGGCAGGCGTACTTGCCCCCGGGTGGAGCGCGGCCGGGATGCGGGCGCCGGTGCCGGTGCCGGTGCCGGTGCCGGTGCCGGCGGGAACGTGCCGGCCGGGGCGGCGGGTGCCGTGGCGGGGGCGCAGCACGGGCGGTGGGCGCGGGTCATGGGTCCTCTCGCATCGGGCCTCGGACGGGACGGGTCGGTGTCACGTCTGGTAGGTGGACTCGTCGAGCCCGCTCAGGGTCGGGTCGTGTCCCACCTCGCCGACGTCGTACATCGAGGTCATCCAGTGGTAGAAGTTGTCGCCGCGCTCGCGCAGCACGTCGTACAGCCGGCGCATCATGCGGCCGCGCACCTCCGCCTGCTCGGGGTGGGCGTAGACGTTCTGCAGTTCGTCCGGGTCGGTGTGCAGGTCGTACAGTTCGTTGACCGAGTCGGGGTTGACGACGAGTTTGTACCGGTCCTCGCGCAGCATGCGCTGCGGGTAGGGGAAGTGGTGGCCGTGGAACTCGCAGACGATGTCCTCGTCCCACTCCACCGTCTCGCCCCGGACCAGGGGCAGCAGGCTGCGGGAGTCGACGGCGGGTTCCGGGTCCAGGCCGGCCAGTTCGAGGATGGTGGCGGTGCAGTCGAGGAGGCTGACGAACTCGTCGCGCACCTGCCCGCCGGGGGCGCCGGGGACGCGCAGCAGGCCGGGGGTGCGGTAGATGTCCTCGTACATCGCGGGGCCCTTGTCGTGCAGCCGGTGCGAGCCGGTGAACTCCCCGTGGTCGCAGGTGAAGAACACCGCCGTGTCGTCGGTGAGACCGAGCCGCTCCATGGCCTGCGTGACCCGTGCGATCTGCCGGTCGATGAGGGCGACGTAGCCCCAGTAGACCGCGATGAGCTTGCGGGTGGTCTCGATGGGCATGGTGTCGAAGGTCCAGTGCGCGCTGTAGTTGCGCTGGACCGGGGGTTTGCCCTCGAAGGTCTCGGACACCGACCGCGGCAGTGGTACGTCGGCCGGGTCGACCAGGTCGAAGTACTCGTCGGGCAGGATGTACGGCAGGTGCGGTCCGAAGAAGTGCAGGGCCAGGAAGAAGGGCCGCTCGCGCTCGTGGACGTCGGCGGCGTACCGCTCCAGCTGCTCGATGGCGCGGGTGGCCAGGTAGTGCTCGAAGGTGGCCTCGACCGGCTGGTGCAGCCGGGCGGCGAGCAGGTTGCCGGGGCCGCCGTTGGGCAGGGTGCCGCGAATCCGGTCGCTGATCTCGTACGGGGGCAGTCCGCGCTCGGCCAGGTAGGCGAGGTAGTCCGGGTGGTCGACGGGGTTGTGCCATCCGGGCAGGTGGGGGCCGTCGAAGCCGTAGTCGGCCGCGGTGCGCAGGTTGCCGGTGTGCCACTTGCCGAACAGGCCGCAGTTGTAGCCGTGTTCGCGCAGGGCGCGGGAGAAGGCGAACTGGTCCTCGGCCAGGTCCTCGAGGTAGCCGACGTTGCGTTCGTGGTTGGCGAGGAGCTTGTGACGGAAGGGCGCCTGGCCGGTCAGGAGGCTGGCGCGGGCCGGGGTGCAGATGGCGGTGGGGGTGTACCAGCGGTCGAAGCGGGTTCCCGTGGCGGCCAGTTCGTCGAGAGCCGGGGTGTGTGCCAGGGGGTTGCCGTAGGCGCCGAGGGTGTCGGTGCGGTGCTGGTCGGTCATCAGGAAGAGGATGTTCTTCCTGGACGCTCCGGACCGGGCGTCGGGACGGCCGCCGGACTGGGCACCGGGCTCGGCACCGGGCTGGTTCGCTCGCGTCACTTGCCCGCTCCCGTGAAGAGGTCACCGGTGTAGTAGGTCTTCGGGTCGGCGGGCTTCTTCAGCTTGCCGGCCTCGACGAAGTAGTCGTTCATGCCCTTCAGCCACTTGACGACCGTGCCGTCCTCGGTCAGCTTGTCGAGTTCGTCGACGCCGAGCACCTTGTTGTTCGCGGCGTCCGCCTTCACCTGGTCGACGGGGAGCTTCAGCTTGGCGGCGGTGAGTTCGATCGCCTCCTCGGTGTGCTCGGAGCGGAACGCCATGGCCTCGCGCAGCACGGCGAGGACCTTCTTGGTCTTCTCCGGCTGGTCGGCCACCACCTTGTTGCCCGCGACGAACGCGGTGGGGAAGGAGACGTCCTGCTCGAAGTCGGCGTTCTTGGCGAGTTCGACGAGGCCGGGGACCTGCTTCTTGATCGTCGCCGCGGCCGGGTACCAGAAGCCGGCGCCGTCGACCTGCCGGGAGGAGAAGGCGGAGACGATGGTGGAGGGGTCCATGGGGACGGCCTTCACGTCCTCCTTGGTCATTCCGGCCTTGCGCAGCGCGAGGGTAAGGATCATGTCGCCGGAGGTGCCTTCGGGCACGGCGACGGTCTTGCCCCTGAGCTGCTGCATCGAGGTGATGCCCGGCTGGGCCAGCACCCGGTCGGAGTTGCCGAGGGTGTTGATGGCGACGACCTTGGCCTGGCCGGAGGCGGGGAGCCACATGGCGCCGGGGCCTATGTAGCCGAAGTCGAGGTTGTCCGTGCCCAGGGCCTGGATCTGGAGCGGCCCGTTGGTGAAGACCTTGGCGTCCGCCGACAGACCGTGCTTCTTCCACAGTCCCTTGGACTCGGCGACGGCGATCAGGCTGGCGCCGTTGAAGTCGTTGATGTATCCGAAGCGGACCTTGTCCGAGGACCCGCCGGAGGACGATCCGCCGCCGCACGCGGCGAGCAGCGCCAGGGCGGCCGCGCCGGCGAGGGCGCTGGTGAGGCTTCTGCGGGTGAGGACGGGTGACATGGCGGTGGGTCCCTTCCGGGTCATGACGGGGAGGAGTGGGAACCGGAAAGGGCGGCGGTGCGGCCTTCCTGGTGGTAGACGGAGTGCCAGACGCGATTGCGCAGCGCGGCGAACTCGGGGCTGAGCCGGAAGGCCTCGTCGCGCCGGAAGGCGGGGTCGACCTCGACGACGTCGTAGACGCGTCCGGGGCGGGCGGCCATCACGACGACCCGGTTGGCCAGGAACACGGCCTCGTCGACGTCGTGGGTGATGAACAGGACGGTGCGCCGGTCCTGGCTCCAGGTCTTCAGGAGCTGCTCCTGGAGCTTGACCCGGGTGAGCGCGTCGAGGGCGCCGAAGGGTTCGTCCATCAGCAGGATCGAGGGATCGACGGCGTAGGCGCGGGCGATGGCGCAGCGCTGGCGCATGCCTCCGGAGAGGGTCTTGGGCAGTGCGTCGGCGAAGCGTTCCAGGCCGACCAGTTCGATGAAGTGCTCGGCCCTGGCCCGGCGTTCGCGCTTGGGCACGCCGGTGGTCCGGAGCCCGAACTCGACGTTCTGACGTACGGTCAGCCAGGGGAAGAGGGCGTACTGCTGGAAGATGACGCCGCGTTCGGGCCCGGGGCCCGAGACGGGGGCGCCGTCCACCAGGGCGCGGCCGGCCGTGGGTGTCTCCAGTCCGGCGAGGATGTTCATCAGGGTGCTCTTGCCGCAGCCCGAGGGGCCGACGACGGTGACGAACTCGTGGTGGGCGATGTCGAGGCTGACGTCGTCGAGGGCGGTGAAGGTCTGCCGGCCCAGCGAGAAGGTCTTGGTGACGTGCTGGACGGATATCTTGGCGGGGGTGCTGGTCATCGGCGTTCCTGCCATCGGGTGAGCCTGCGTTCGGCGAGGAGGAGGACGCGGTCCATGAGGAGACCGAGGATTCCGATCGAGATGAGCCCGACGAAGATGGTCGGGAGGTCGTAGTAGAGCTGGGCGTTCTGCATGCGGTAGCCGAGGCCCTCCTGGGCGGCGATCAGTTCCGCGGCGACCAGCGTGGCCCAGGCGGAGCCGAGACCGACCCGCATGCCGACGAGGATGAAGGGCGTGGAGGCCGGCACCACCACGCGGGCGAAGATCGTGGCGTCGCCCGCGCCGAGGACCCGGGCGGCGTTGATCAGGGTGCGGTCGACGTTCACCACGCCCTGGAAGGTGGAGATCACACAGGCCAGGAACGCGGCGAGGAAGATGACGAAGATCTTCGGCGTCTCGTCGATGCCCATGGCGACCACGGCCAGCGGAATGATCGCCAGTGGCGGGATGGTGCGGAAGAACTGGATCCAGGGTTCGATCAGTCCGCGCAGGATGCCGTACCAGCCCATCAGGAAGCCCACCGGTACGGCCACGGCCGTGCCGAGGGCGAAGCCGACGAGGACCCGGGTCAGGCTGGCCAGGGCGTCGTCGGCGAGCGTCCCGTCGCCGATCAGGGTGCCGGCCCGGGACACGACCTCGGGCGGTGTCGGCAGCTTGAACCCGGCGGAGGCGAGTGCCCACCACAGGGCGATGCCGAGCGCGACGGAGACGGCGTTGAGCGCGAGCGGCAGCCCGCGCCGTCCCGAACGCCCGTGTTCGGGGGCGGACTTGTCGGCGCCCGCCGTGGAGTCCGCCGCCGCGGTGTCCCCCGCGTCGGTGTCGGGCGAGGCCCCGGGCCGCGGTTGCCGCCGGCCGGCGCTCCGCTTGTCAAGGACGGACATGGGCGGCTCCTTCGGGGGCGGGGTCGGATGCATCGGAACGGCCCTTCACGTCGGCGGTTTCGGGATACCTCGCCAGGAGGGGTGAGCTGTGGAAGACCGCGGCGAGGGCACCGAGGGCGCCGTCGTCGTCGGAGAGCCGGGCCGCGGCGACGACGGGACCGGCCGACGCGGTCGGGAAGATCTCGGCGGCCAGGGTGGCGGCGACCTGTTCCACGAGGACCGGCGCCAGGCGGGTGATCTCGCCGCCGACGACCACCTTCGCCGGGTTCAGCATCATGGTCGCGGCGCCGACCACCCGCCCCAGCGCCCCCGCGGCCTCCCGCAGGACCCGGTCCACCACGGGGTGGGCCCGGCGCACGGCCTCGGCGAGGTCGTCGAGGTTCTCCAGGCGCAGGCCGAACTCCCAGCAGGCGGCGAGGATCCCGGGCACGGAGGCCACGGTCTCCAGACAGCCCCGCTTGCCGCACCGGCACGGCCGGCCCGCCGGTTCGACGGTCACGTGTCCCAGCTCGCCGGCCAGCCCCGAGGAGCCGGTCACCAGCTGGCCGCCGACGACGAGCCCGCCGCCGACACCGTCCGAGAGCCGTACGTACACCAGGTCGGCGACGCTGTCGGCGCCGCTGATCGCCTCGGCCAGGGCGGCCAGTCGGGTGTTGTTGTCGACGATCACCGGTGCGTCGAAGCGCTCGGCGAAAGCCACGTCGACGCCTTCGGGGGCCGGGCGGAGCACGGTGGTGCCCGCCGTCGCGCGGGGCCAGGCCGCGCCCTCCGGTGCCGGGTAGGGGCCGGGTACGCCGATGCCGATGCCCTGCAGCGCCCCGTAGTGGACGCCCGCCTCGCCGCTCAGCCGGTCGACGAGTTCCAGGGCCAGTTCGGTCCGGGTCTGCCAGGTCGCGGTGTCCTCGTAGCGGACGGAGCCCGAGACCATGATCTCGTGCGAGGCGTCCGCGACGACGACGTGCACCCGCCGGTGACCGAAGTCGACGCCCATGAACTGCGCGGACGCCGGGTCCAGCGCCAGCCGTTCGGCCGGCCGCCCGCTGCCCTCGCGCCGGGAGGCGTCGGTGTCCACGACCACGATGGCGCCCCGTTGCAGGAGGTTGCCGGTGATCTCGGACAGGGTGGTGCGCGACAGGCCCACGACCCGGGCGATCTCGCCGCGGCTCATGGCGCCGTTCTCCTGCAGCGCACGCATCACGCGCTCCTCGTGGGTCCGCCGGACCAGTGCGTGCACTCCGCTGGGCATCTGCATGCCGGTCAACGTAGAGAGGCGCGATTATTCCGTCAACACTCCGACGGAAAGATGCAATGGAGCGTTCACAATGCCTGGTGGAGCCGTCTGCCGGTGGGCGTCTCGGAGTGGATTATTCGTCCGGCCCGTTGACGTAAATGCGCGGGCGTTCGCATGCTGTGCGGCATGCCCCCGTCGTGCGGCTCGCGTGCCGCCCCTCGCTTCCCGGACGGGGACGACGAAGGAGAACCCGACTGATGACCGATGCCGAGTACGGCCTTCACCGACGCTCCCTGCTGGCCGGCGCCGCCGGTGTGGGGGCGGCGTTCGCCCTCCCCGCGAGCGCCGCGCAGGCGGCTCCCCCGGCGGCCGGGGCGTCCCGCCGCACCCCGGGAAACTGGCCCGATCCCGAGACCTACGGCGTCGCGGACACCCGGGTGGACCTGTGGCCGCGCGAGGACAACTCGTTCGTCCTCCCGCTGGAACTGCGCCCCCGTGACGAGGAGCGCGGCGCGGTGTGGATGCGCGACACCTACGTCAACTGCTTCGTCGTCGACGGCCGCCCGCTGTACGTCGCCACCGGCACCACCCGGGTGCCCGGCCTCGACGTCGCCGCCCCCTGGAACGACGGCATCTTCGTGTGGCTGGCCCCCTCCCTCAAGGGCCCGTGGCGGCTGGCCGACACCACCGGCATCCGGCCCGGGGCGGAGCGGGGCAAGGTCTGGTCGCCCGAGTTCGTGGGCGAGAACCGGCCCGGCCGCACGGTCGTCGCGCCCTGGCAGGAGTACTGGCACGACGAGCGGTTCGGCAAGCGCGGCCAGGCCTGGGCGCCGGAGCTGCACTACTTCCGCGGCACCTGGTACATCGTGGCGTGCATGGGCGACCACTCCCGCAAGGTCGGCTCGTTCATGCTGGTGAGCGAGGGCGGGGTCGAGGGCCCCTACCGGCTGGTCGAGGGGAACCTGGACAAGCCCTTCGGCGACTCGTTCATCGGGGGGCCCGCGTTCATCGAGCCCGGCGCCTACCACCACATCGACGGCGGCCTGTTCACCGAGGGCGACGACGCGTGGCTCGTGCTGCACAACGACCTGTACGCGAGGTTCCGGGACGACATGGAGGACATCGTCACCACCACGGACCTGCCCAGGTTCCGCCAGACCCCGTACTCCCCCGAGCCGTACCTGGAGGGCGCGTACGTGTTCAAGTACCGGGGCAAGTACCACCTCGTGCACTCCGTGTGGGACCGGACCTCCGTCAACGCCGACGGCACCGTCCGCCAGGCCTACGACGTGGCCGCCACCGGCCGGGTGCAGTACCAGTACGACGCGGTCGTCGCCGTGGCCGACCGGTTCGAGGGGCCGTACGCCAAGCGCTACACCGCGGGGGTCGGCGCCGGGCACAACAACTTCTTCGTCGATCACCGGGGCGACCCCTGGTCGACGTACTTCCTCAACCCCGCCGCCGGCTACTGGTCCCACGCCTCCCGCGTCGCCGAGGCCGCGGTGCCCGGTGTCGTACGGCTGGAGTGGACGGGTCCGTCGGACGGACGGCTGTACGTGAAGCGCAGGTCCGGGGGGCACGGCGGGCGGGACTGAACGGCACCGTCGACCGTCCCGTCCCGCCCGCCGGGGCTTCGCATGCCGTGGCGACGGGACGGGCGTAGTGTCCAGATATGGGTGAGGTTCGGGGTGGCCGGCGTCGGACGGCCCTGCCCGCGTGGACACGGGCGGCCGGCTGATGGATTCGGCGATGGCCGCGGTGGTACGGGCGAGCGGTGCGTACGGCGGGATCGTGTACGCACTGCCGCCGGGCGAGGACGCCATGTGGCAGGTACTGGTCATGGGCGTCCCGCAGGAGATGGCCGCTCCCTGGCGGCGGGTCGGCCTGAAGGATCCGATGCCCGTCGCCGACGCGGTCCGCGAGCGGCGCCTGGTGTGGGCCGGCGGCCGGGAGGAGATGGCACGCCAGTATCCGCGGGTGGCGCTCGTCCTGCCGTACGAGTTCGGGCTGGCTGCCGCGCCGCTGGCCTCGGGGCCGGTCGTCCGGGGCGGGCTGATCCTGCTGTGGGCGGGCGACCACCCGGCCCGGCTCACCCGTGGTGAGCAGGACGCCGTCCGGGCGGGCTGCGGGCGCCTGTTCGACAGTCTGGAGCGGGCCCTGGAGCGCGGCGAGCCGCTGCCGCCGGACCGTCCCCGTACCCTGCCTCCGCCCGCTCCCCGCCCGCCCTCGCACGCCGACGCGGCCGCGCTGTCCGCGTTCGTGGACCGCCTGCCCGGCGGTTCGTGCGCGCTGGGCCTGGACGGACGCCTCGTCCTCGTCACCCCGGGGGCGGCCGAACTCCTCGGTGTCGACCGGTCCCTGCTGGTGGGCGCGCTGCCGTGGGAGGCGCTGCCCTGGATGGACGTGCCGCACGTGGAGGACCGCTACCGGGCGGCGCTGGTCAGCCGCAGACCGCAGGCCTTCACGGTGCTGCGCCCGCCGGACACGTGGCTGACCTTCGAGCTGTACCCGGACGCCACCGGGCTGAGCGTCCGCATCCTCCCCGGCAGCCAGGACACGGACGCGTTCCCGGCCCGGTCGGTGGCGGCCTCGGGGCCCAGCCGGGCCACGGTGCTGTACCACCTGATGCACCTGGCCTCGACCCTGACCGAGGCCGTCAGCGTGCCGGACGTGGTCGAGCAGACCGCCGACCAGCTGATGCCCGCGCTGGGTGCGCAGGGCATGGTGGTGATGGTCCCCGAGGACGGCCACCTGAAGATCGTCGGGCAGCGCGGTTACCGGCCGGAGCTCCTCGAGCACTTCGACGGCATGCCCCTGTCCTCGGCCGTTCCCGGCGCCGACGTGATGGCCACGGGGGTTCCCGGGTTCTGGCCGACGTACGGGGAACTGCGCGAGGCCTACCCGGCCATGCCGCACGAGGACGGGATGGCCGCCTGGGCCGTACTGCCGCTGATCGCCTCGGGCCGCCCCATCGGGTCCCTCCTCCTCTCCTACCGGCGGCCCCACGTCTTCCCGCCGGGGGAACGGGCCGCCCTCACGTCGCTGGCGGGACTGGTGGGGCAGGCACTGGACCGCGCCCGGCTCTACGACGCCAAGCACCACCTCGCCCACCGGCTGCAGTCCGCGCTGCTGCCCCACACGCTCCCCCGGGTGTCCGGTCTGGACGTCGCCGCCTGCTACCTCCCGGCCGCCCGGGGGCTGGGCATCGGCGGCGACTTCTACGACGTGATCCGGCTGGACGAGCACACGGCCGCCGTCGCGATCGGCGACGTGCAGGGCCACAACGTGGACGCGGCGGCCCTGATGGGGCAGGTCCGCACCGCCGTGCACGCGCACGCGACCGTGGGCGCGCCCCCCGGTGACGTCCTGGCCCGCACCAACCGCCTGCTCACCGATCTGGATCCGGGGCTGTTCACCAGTTGCGCCTACGTCCACCTCGACCTCGCCAGCCATCGCGCCTGCGTGGCACTCGCCGGGCACCCCCCTCCGCTGCTGCGCCACCTCGACGGGCGCGTCGAGCCGCTGCCGGTACCGCCCGGACTCCTGCTCGGCATCGAGCCGGACACCGTGTACCCGTCGCTGGAGTTCCCGCTGCCGCCCGGCAGTGTGCTCGCCCTCTACACCGACGGGCTGGTCGAAGCGCCCGGAGTCGACCTGGACGACGCGATCGCGGCTCTCGCCGGGCTCCTGGAGCACGGCGACCCGGGCGACCTCGACGCCATGGCCGACACCGTCGTCCGGCACGCGCCCGCCCCGGGCGACGACATCGCGCTGCTCCTGGTCGCTCCTCGCGGGGCCGCAGGGCACTCCCGGGACCGATCGATCGTTTTCAGGGACAAGAAGGACGAACGCCGGTCCGCGCGGACCGGCAGTGGAGGGGAAGACGCTCGATGAAACACCAGAGGGTGCGCGATTTGATGAGCGACGCCGTGGTGCGCGTGCAGCGCGGCACACCGTTCAAGGAGATCGCCCACCTGCTGCTGGAGTACGACATCACGGCCGTGCCGGTCGTCGACGGGGAGAACCGTCCCGTGGGGGTGGTGTCGGAGGCGGACCTGCTGCAGAAGATGTGGGGCGGGGAGCCCGACGGCTCCCCCGAGCACGCCGCGTGGTCCCGCGCCTCGGCCGGCAAGGCCGACGCCACGGACGCGGCCGGGCTGATGACCTCGCCCGCGGTGTGCGCCCGCGAGAGCTGGAGCGTCGTGGACGCCGCCCGGGTCATGGCGCGGCACCGCATCAAACGGCTGCTGGTCGTCGACGACGAGGGGCGGCTGGCCGGGGTCGTCAGCAGGAGCGACCTGCTGCGGGTCTTCCTGCGCACGGACCGCGCGATCCGCACCGAGATCATCGAGGAGGCCCTGGTGAAGGCGCTGGGCCTGGCGCCCTCGTCGGTGCAGGTGGACGTGACGCACGGCCATGTCGTCCTCAGCGGGCGGCTCCCGGACCATGTGTCCGCCCCGCTCCTCGAGGAGCACTGCCGCAGCGTGGACGGCGTCGTGGCCGTGGAGTTCAGACCGGCGGGCGAGTCCGGCGCCGAGGGGGCCGCGGCCGTCGGCTCCTGATCCCGGGGATCAGACCCCGGCCGGTCCCGGGGCGGCGTCGTCCCCCTGAGCGCGGGAGGGCTCCGGCGCGGCCAGGGCCTCGATCTCCGGGTGGTCGCGCAGCGCGCCGACGACCGCGTTCACCGCGGCGCGCCGCGGGGCGCCGCGCCGGACCACGACGGCGACGTTGCGGTGCACGGGCGGGTCCAGCCGCCGGGTGACGACGGCGTGGTCGGCCGTGACGGCGAGGGCGGGCAGCAGGGCGACCGACCCGGCCGTCTCGACGTGTCGCAGCAGCATGAGGTAGTTGCTGAACCGGCAGGCCACCCGGGGTTCGAACCCGGCCTCGCGGCACAGCCGTACGGTCAGGTCCGCCATGTACGACTGGGGCCGGTCGCAGGCCCAGGTCTCCTCCTTGCACGCCGCGAGGTCCACCGCGCCGCGGGAGGACAGCGGATGACCGTGCGGCAGCACCAGCAGGACGGGGTCGCTGCCCAGCGACATGACCTCCAGGTCGGCGCCCCGGGGCAGGCCGGTGTAGTCGGCGGTGGTGACGATGACGTCCGCGTCGCCCGAGCGCAGGGCGGGACCGCTCTCGTGCGGCTCCATCTCGACGAGTTCCAGGCGCAGGTGCGGGTGGGTGGTGGCCAGGCGGTTGGCCGCGGGGACGGCGAGGCTGTAGATCGCGCTCTGGAACACGCCGAGCCGGACGGTGCCGATGGGTTCGTCGTTCAGGGCGCGCAGTTCGGCCTCGACGTCGGCCATCCGGTCGAGGATCTCGCGGCCCCGGCGGGCGAGCAGCAGCCCGGCCGGGGTCAGCCGCACCCGCCGTCCCGTCCGCTCGATCAGCCGGCACCGGGTCTCGGTCTCGAGCACCGCCAGTTGCTGGGAGACCGTCGAGGCGCTCAGGTGCAGCGTGTCGGCGACCGCGCGGACGGTGCCGAGGGTGTCGAGCTGGCTGAGCAGGTGGAGCCGTCCGGAGTTGAGCACGCGGCGATGGTACGACGACGGGGCCGGGGCGGCCTGTACGGTTGTGCCGTACAGCAGTGTCGGATCTGTGCGATGGACACGTGCAGCACCCCGTCCCTACCGTCGGTGGCATGCCTTCCGAGACGTCCGGCGCCGACCTGGGGCGCCACCTGATCCGCTACTCCGGCCACGCGCCCTTCTCGCCGGAGGTCGTCGTCCGCGCGGCGGGCACCTCGGTGTTCACCGAGAGCGGCCGTGAGCTGCTGGACTTCACGTCCGGCCAGATGAGCGCCATCCTCGGGCACTCCCATCCGGCGATCGTCTCGACGGTGCGCGAACAGGTCGCCCACCTGGACCACCTGCACAGCGGCATGCTCAGCCGGCCGGTGGTCGAGCTGGCCCGCCGGCTGGCGGGCACCGTGCCCGCGTCGCTGGAGAAGGTGCTGCTGCTGACGACCGGGGCGGAGGCGAACGAGGCGGCGGTGCGGATGGCGAAGCTGGTCACCGGCCGCCACGAAATCGTCTCCTTCGCCCGGTCCTGGCACGGCATGACGCAGGCCGCCGCGAACGCCACCTACAGCGCGGGACGCAAGGGCTACGGCCCCGCCGCACCGGGCAACTTCGCGCTTCCGGTGCCGGACCGCCACCGCCCCTCGGTCGTCGGCGCGGACGGCGAGCTGGACTGGCGCCGCCAGCTGGACCTGGGTTTCGAGATGATCGACGCGCAGTCGGTCGGCAGCCTGGCCGCGTGCCTGGTGGAGCCGATCCTGTCGTCGGGCGGCGTGGTCGAACTGCCGCCCGGCTATCTCGCCGCGCTGGCGGACAAGTGCCGCGAACGGGGGATGCTGCTGATCCTCGACGAGGCGCAGACGGGGCTGTGCCGCACCGGCGACTGGTACGCCTTTGAGCACGAGGGTGTCGTCCCGGACATCCTCGTGCTGTCCAAGACGCTCGGCGCGGGGCTGCCGCTGGCCGCGGTGCTGACCGGCCCGGAGATCGAACAGCGGGCGCACGAGCGGGGGTTCCTGTTCTTCACCACCCATGTCAACGACCCGTTGCCGGCCGCCGTGGGCAACACCGTCCTCGACGTCCTGGTCCGCGACCGGCTGGACGAGCGCGCCGGGGCGCTCGGCCGGGCGCTGCGCAAGGGCCTCGACGAACTCGCCGCCCGCCACGAGGTCGTCGGCGACGTCCGCGGCCGGGGACTGCTGCTGGGCATGGAACTGGCCGGGGACCAGGTCCTGGGCGAGGGGGGCGCCGACCGGCTCGGCGCCGCCGTCACCCGGCGCTGCTTCGAGCTGGGGCTGCACATGAACATCGTCCAGCTCCCGGGCATGGGCGGGATCTTCCGCATCGCGCCGCCGCTGACCGCGAGCGACGACGAGATCGCCCGCGGGGTGGCCGTCCTCGACCAGGCACTCGCCGACGCGGCCGGGGACCTGTAGCGCGCGGCCCCGGTGGCCCGGGGTTTCCGGGCCACCGGGGCCGCGCGGGAGGTGCGGGGGCGTCAGACCCCGGCGGTCTCCGGCTCGCGGGCGGACTCCCGGGGCGCGGCGGTGTCGCCGAGTTCCCGGTGGAGCGCGGCGCCCTCGACGTCGACGTCCGGCAGGATGCGGTCCAGCCACTTCGGCAGCCACCACGCCTTGGTGCCGAGCAGGGCGAGGACGGCCGGGACGAGGGCCATGCGGACCACGAAGGCGTCGAAGAGGACCGCGATCGCGAGGCCGAAGCCCATCATCTTGATCATGGCGTCGTTCTCCAGGACGAAGCCGGAGAAGACGCTGATCATGATGATCGCGGCCGCGGCGACGACCCGGCCGCCGTGGGTGAAGCCCGTGGTGACGGAGTCGGCGGCGGACTGCCCGTGCACGTACGCCTCCCGCATCCGGGTGACGAGGAAGACCTCGTAGTCCATCGCCAGACCGAAGACGACACCGATCATGAAGATGGGCATCATCGACATGATGGGGCCCGGCTGGTCCACGCCGAACACGTCGGCGAGCCAGCCCCATTGGAAGACCGCGACCACCGCGCCGAGCGCCGCGGCCACCGAGAGCAGGAAGCCGAGGGCCGCCTTGAGCGGCACGAGGACCGAGCGGAACACCAGCATCAGGAGCAGGAAGGCGAGTCCGACGACGAGCGCCAGGTAGGGGACCAGCGCGTCGTCGAGGGTCTGCGAGAAGTCGATCGTCATCGCGGTCGCACCGGTGACCAGCACGGTCGCACCGGTGTCGGCCCTGATGCCGCCGGACAGCGCGCGGATGTCGTGCACCAGCGATTCGGTCGCGGCGTCGCTCGGGCCGGTCTTCGGCACGACGGTGAGGACGGCGGTGTCGCCGGCCTCGTTGAAGGAGGCCGGGGTGACCGCGGCGGCCTTGCCCAGTCCGGTGATCCTCTCGCCCACGGTGTCGGCGGCGGCCTCGGGGTCGGCGGCGTCCCGCGCGTCGACGGCGATCATGAACGGCCCGTTGAAACCGGCGCCGAAGGAGTCCGACAGCATGTCGTAGGCCTTGCGCTGGGTGGTGTCGGGGGCCGAGCTGCCCTCGTCCGGCAGGCCCAGCTCCATGCCCGCGGCCGGTACGGCGACGACGCCGAGGCCGAGGACCGCGGTCAGCAGTACGGTGACCGGGCGCCGTTGCACGAAGCGCGCCCAGCGCGTGCCCAGCCCGGGCCTGCCCCCGGCGGACCGCGCCCCGGTGCTCGCCCTGCGGTCCCGGCGGCTCAGCGCCCGCTTGCCGGCGAAGCCGAGCAGCGCCGGGGTGAGGGTGAGGGCGATCAGTACGGCGATGCCGACGGTGCCCGCGGCGGCCAGGCCCATCTTGGTGAGGATCGGGATGTTGACGATCGCGAGGCCCGACAGGGCCACGACGACGGTCAGTCCGGCGAAGACGACGGCGGAGCCCGCGGTGCCGACCGCGCGTCCCGCCGCTTCCTCGGGTGCCCTGCCTTCGGCTATCTCCGCCCGGTAGCGGGAGACGATGAACAGGGCGTAGTCGATGGCGACCGCGAGGCCGATCATCATGGCGAGGGTGGAGGTCGTGGCGGACAGCTCCAGCGTGCTGCCCAGCGCCCCGATGGCGGAGATGCCGATGCCGACGCCGATGACCGCCGAGAGCAGCGGCATGCCGGCTGCGACCAGTGAGCCGAAGGTCAGCAGGAGCACGACGGCGGCGACCCCGATGCCGATCAGCTCGGCGGTGCCGCCCATCTCCTGCTCGGCCACGACCGCGTCGCCGCCGGTCTCGACGGTGTACCCGCCCTCGCGCGCGTCGTCGGTGGCGGCGGTGAGGGCGTCGCGGGCCTCGTCGGTCAGTTCCATCGCGTTGACCTCGTAGGTCACCGAGGCGTACGCGGTGGTGCCGTCCTTGCTGACGGCGCCTGCCTGGAACGGGTCGTCCACCGAGGAGACCTGCGGGCCCGCGCCGAGCGCCGTCACCAGTTCCCCGACCTGGGCCCTGCCGGCCTTGTCGGAGATCCTCCCGCCCTCGGGGGCGCGGATCACGACGCGGGCGGTGGCGCCGTCGGCGCCGGCGGCCGGGAACTGCTCGTCGAGCAGGTCGAAGGCCTTCTGGGACTCGGTTCCCGGCATGGAGAAGGAGTCGTCGGGCGGGGCGGGCGCCGCGGAGGAGGCGACACCCGCGCCCACGAGCAGGGCCACCCACAGCAGGGCGACCAGGCCGCGGCGCCGGAACGCCCTCCGGCCGAGTCGATAGAGAAACGTAGCCACCTTGTGGACCAATCCGTCGGGTTGCGGGCAGGACGAGGACCCGGCGCAAGGGGGGAAGGCGAAGGCGCTGACCGGGGTACACCTCCATGCTCGCCCGGGGTTTTCGACGAGAGGTCCGCCCCTGGGTCCGGACCGGCGTACTGCGCCGGATGTAGGGCGCCGTGGCCCTCCTCTCCCCCGGGTGTACGCGACGAAGATGGGTGTACTCCGCATTTCGTTGCCGGGGGCAGCCGATGCCTCGCGGTGGCGGGCGCGACGGTGGTTGACCTTCACCTTGGGGCAGGCCACAGCATCGGTGTCACCGGGCGACCCGCCCGGTCGAGGAGGGGTGGGCATGGGGCTGCTGACCATCGGGGCGTTCGCGAGGGCGACCCGGCTGTCGCCGAAGGCGTTGCGCCTCTACGACGAGCTGGGGCTGCTCCCGCCCGCCCACGTCGACCCGGTCACCGGCTACCGCCGCTACGCGCCGGACCAGGTGGAACGGGCCCGGCTCGTCGCCTGGCTGCGGCGGCTGGGGATGCCGCTGGTCCGCATCCGGCACGTGTGCTCGCTGGACGCGGCGGACGCGGCCCGGGAGGTCCGCGCCTTCTGGGCGCGGGCCGAGGCCGACTTCGCCGCGCGCCGGGACCTGGTCGCCTTCCTCGTCGGTCACTTGGAACGGGAGGACCCCGCCATGACAGCCACCGTGAGCCCCCTGGGCATCCGCTACGCCGCCGGCTCCGACGCCGGTCTGGTCCGCACGTCCAACCAGGACACCGCCTACGCCGGTTCCCGTCTGCTCGCCGTGGCCGACGGGTACGGCGACGGCGGCGCACCGGCGAGCGCCGCCGCCGTCGACGCGCTCAAGTACCTTGAGGCGGACGGCGTTCCAGCGGGCGGACTCCTCGACGTCCTGGCGGACGCCGTCGAGCAGGCCCAACGGGCGGTGCACGGCGCCGTCCTGGCCGGGGGCGGGGCCGGGGACACAGGGGACACCGGGGACACCGGGACGACGCTCACCGCGATGCTGTGGACCGGGTCCCAGCTGGCCCTCGTCCACATCGGCGACTGCCGCGCCTACCTGCTGCGCGAAGGCGAGCTGTTCCGGATCACGCACGACCACACCGTGGTGCAGACGATGATCGACGAGGGCCGCATCGGCGCCGAGGAAGCGGCCTCCCATCCCCAGCGGTCGATGCTCGTGAGGGCTCTGGGCGGGGGTGCCGACGCCACCGCCGACATGCGCCTGCACGACGCCGGGGCCGGGGACCGCTACCTGCTGTGCTCCGACGGACTGTCCACGGTCGTGCCGGACGCGGAGATCCGGCGGGTGCTCGCCGGCGCCGGGGAACCCGAGGAGGCCGTGCGGGAACTGGTCGCCCTCGCCAACGCGGCCGGCGGTCCCGACAACGTCAGTTGCGTCCTCGCCGACGTCGTCGTGGGCGCCTGATCCCGTGGGGGCGGGCCGTTTCGCGCCGCCCGCCCCGGCTCACGGCGACGCCGTCCCGATCACGACCCGGTCGCCGGCGCCGTCGGAGAGGAAGGACGCCAGGGCCCGCCCCTCCTCGGCGACCTCGGCGCGTTCGGACCGGGTGAGCCGGCGCAGCGGCGTGACGGCCACGGTGCCGTCCTCGACGGTCCAGGTCGCGCCGACCCGGCCGTCGACGAGGACGAAACGGGCGCCGGTGACCGACAGACCGCGGTGCGCGTCGTCGATGACGCGGCCGCGGTCCTGGTAGCCGAGGACCGCGTTGTCGAAGGCCGGCAGGAACCGTGCCGGGGCGGGGGTGCCGGGGTCGGGCCGGGGCGCGTCGGGCAGGTCGAGGAGTTCCCGGCCCCGCTCGTCGCGGAAGGCGACCAGTTCCCCGCGTACGGCGGCGACCGCGGCGGGCAGTCCGGCCAGCCCGCACCAGGCGCGCAGGTCCGCCGAGGCGGCCGGTCCGAAGGCGGCGAGGTAGCGCCGTACGAGGGCTGCCCCGACCGGATCGGTGCCCGGCGGGGCCGGCGGGTCGACCTCGCGGCCCAGCCAGGAGGCGACCGGGGCGTAGCGCGCCCCGGCCCTCGTGCGCCACAGTCCGCGCGGCGGCAGCTGCACCATCGGGATCAGCCCGGCGACCAGCATCTCCCCCAGCGGCCGCGGTCCCGCCTGCGGCCACCGCGCCGCCACGGCCCGGGCCAGTTCGGTCATCGAGCGGGGCTCGCCGTCCGCCAGGACCGCCCGGCCCGCCGCCGCGAGTTCGTCGAGGTCGGTCCCCGCGAGTTCGCGGCGGTAGGTGCCGAGGACGCGTCCGCGCAGCATGGCGTCGTGGCGGGAGCGCCAGGCCAGGACGTCCTCGGCGGTGACGAGGTGGACGGTGCGGCGCATCAGGTGGGTGCGCACCAGGCGGCGTCCGGTCAGCGGGGCGTCGAGCGCCCCCGGGGTGAAGTCGCGCAGCCGCGACCACAGTCCGACGAACGGTTCCTGCGGCTCCTGCGCCTGCAGACCGCCGAGGTGCGCGACGGCGTCCGGGACCGGGAGGTCCGCGCGGTCGAGCAGCAACTGCCGTGCGAGCGCCGCCCGGTTCAGCGACCGGGCGTCGAGCACGCCCTTCGGATGGGTCACGGCTTCGGCGGTCACGGCGGGCTCCTTGCCTCACGGAACGTGCGGGATACGGCGGTTCCCGTCCCGCGGGAGGGAACCGCCGGGCCCACTCTGCCCCGGATGGAGGTCAGATTCTGTCCGCGTGGACCGCTGCGCGGCGCGGGCCGCGCCGGCTGCCCGGGCGCGGCGGGCGTCCGGGCGGGGCCGGTGTCACACCCGTTGCGACCGGTCCACGTCCGCGGGGGCGGCCATGGCGCCCATCACGACGCGCGACCGGCCGTGCAGTCGCAGGGAGACGACCACGAAGACGATCGCGACCAGGGTCATCGCCCCGCCCGCCCAGGCCGTGGCGGCGTACCCGAGGTCCGCGTCGATCACCGTGCCGCCGAGCCAGGGGCCGCCCGTGTTGCCCAGGTTGAACGCGGCGGTCGTGGTCGCGCCGGCGAGGGTGGGCGCGGCGCCCGCGACGTTGAACATGCGCGCGTTGAGCGCGGGCGCCGTGTAGAAGGCGGAGACGCCCAGCAGCAGCGAGAGGACGATCACGGCGGCCGGGCTGGAGGCGAACAGCGCGAGTGCGGCCAGCAGCACCGTCGAGGCGGTGATGCCCGAGAGCAGCACCCCGAACAGGTGCGCGTCGGCGACCCGGCCGCCGATGGTCGTGCCGATCAGCGCGCCGACGCCGAACAGCGCCAGCACGGTCGGGACCCAGCCGTCCGCCAGCCCGGCCACGTCGGTGAGCAGCGGTGCGAGATAGGAGAAGGCGCAGAACACGCCGCCGGCGGCGAGCGCGGTCACGACGATGGACAGCCAGACCTGGCGGTCCCGGTAGATCGCCAGCTCGCCCCGCAGCCGGGGCCGTCGCTCGGGCAGCGGGATGCGCGGGATCAGGGTGACCACCCCGACGAGCGCGACGGCGGACGCGCCGCCCACGGCCCAGAACGCGGACCGCCAGCCCAGGTGTTCGCCGAGGAAGGCACCCGCGGGGACGCCGAGGACGTTGGCGATGGACAGTCCGCCGATCATCACGGCCATCGCGCGGGCCCGTGCCGTGACCGGCACCATGGCGATGGCGACGGCCGCGCCCACGGCCCAGAAACCGGCGCAGGCGAGCGCGCTCACGACCCGTGAGACGAACAGGACCTCGTAGCTCGTCGCGAGCGCGCCCGCCACCTGGCCGAGGCCGAACACGGAGATCAGGGCGACCAGCGTGGTCTTGCGGGGCAGCCGCAGGGTGGCGACGGCGAGCAGCGGCGCGCCGACCACCATGCCGATGGCGAACGCCGATATCAGCAGCCCGGCTTGCGGGATCGACACGTCCATGTCGTCGGCGATGGGCGGCAACAGCCCGGAGAGCATGAACTCGCTGGTGCCGAGCGCGAAGACGGACAGGCCGAGGATGTAGACGGCGAGCGGCATGCGGCCGGCCGTGGAGCGTGGGGAAGAGTCGGGCATGACAGGTGTCAACGGAGCCCCGCCGCCCGCCATTCCCGGCGCGGGCCCCGTCTCACCATGCGGCTACCGTGCCGGGCGTTCCAGCCGGACGAGGATGCCCTTCGAGGTGGGCTGGTTGCTGATGTCGGCGACGCTGTCCAGCGGCACCAGGACCTGTGTCTCCGGGTAGTAGGCGGCGGCGGAGCCGCGCGCCGTGGGGTACGGGACCACCTCGAAGTCCTCCGCGCGGCGCTCGGTGTCGTCGTGCCAGACACCGACGACGTCGACGCGGTCGCCCGCGCTCAGCGCCAGGGCCCTCAGGTCCTCCGGGTTGACCATGACCACGCGGCGGCTGCCGTGGATGCCCCGGTAGCGGTCGTCGAGGGTGTAGGGGATGGTGTTCCACTGGTCGTGGGAGCGCAGGGTCTGCAGCAGCAGGTGGCCCTCGGGGAGGTCGGGCGCCTGCCAGGTGTTGCGGGTGAACAGGGCCTTGCCGGTGGCCGTGCGGTAGACGCCCTCGTTGACGGGGTTGGGCAGGCGGATGCCGCCGGGGCGGGCCACGCGCCGGTTGAAGTCGTGCAGGCCCGGCACGATGCGGGAGATGCGGTCGCGGATGGTGTGGTAGTCGGCCTCGAAGGCGTCCCAGCGGATGTTCCCCGGGCCCTGGCCGAGGGTGTGGCGGGCCAGCCGGCACAGGATGGCGACCTCGCTGAGCAGATGGGGGGAGGCGGGCCTGAGCCGTCCCCGGGAGGTGTGCACCTCGCTCATCGAGTTCTCCACCGTGACGAACTGTTCGCCGCCCGCCTGGTGGTCGCGTTCGGTGCGACCGAGGGTGGGCAGGATGAGCGCGGTCCGGCCGCAGACGGTGTGGGAACGGTTCAGCTTCGTGGAGATGTGGGCGGTCAGGCGGCAGTTGCGCATGGCGTCCTCGGTGACCGCGCTGTCGGGGGCGGCCCGGACGAAGTTGCCCGCGACTCCGAGGAAGAACTTGATCCGGCCCTCGCGCATCGCCTTGATGGAGTCGACCGAGTCGAGGCCGTGGGCGCGCGGCGGGTCGAAGCCGAACTCGTCGCGCAGGGCGTCCAGGAAGGAGTCGGGCATCTGCTCCCAGATGCCCATCGTGCGGTCGCCCTGGACGTTGCTGTGGCCGCGCACCGGGCAGGCGCCGGTGCCCGCCCTGCCGAGGTTGCCGCGCAGCAGCAGGAAGTTGACGATCTCACGGATGGTGGGAACGCCGTGCTTGTGCTGGGTGATGCCCATCGCCCAGCAGACCACGACCCGGCTGCTGCGCAGGACCTCGTCGCGCACGTCCTCGATCTCCGCGCGGCTCAGGCCGGTGGCGGCGAGGACGTCGTCCCAGGAGGCCTGCCGGGCGTGCGCGGCGAACTCCTCGAAGCCGCTGGTGTTGTCGCGGATGAAGGAGCGGTCCAGCACGTGGCCGGGCCGGGCGTCCTCGGCCTCCAGCAGCAGCCGGTTGAGGGCCTGGAAGAGGGCGAGGTCGCCGCCGGGCCGGATGTGCAGGAACCGGTCGGCGATGCGGACGCCCTGGCCGATCACCCCGCGGGCCTTCTGCGGGTTCTTGAACCGCATCAGTCCCGCCTCCGGCAGCGGGTTGACGGCGACGATGCGGGCGCCGTTGAGCTTGGCCTGCTCCAGTGCGGACAACTGCCGCGGGTGGTTGCTGCCGGGGTTCTGTCCCACCAGGAAGATCAGGTCGGCGTGGTGGAGGTCCTGGAGGCTGACCGTTCCCTTGCCGGTGCCCAGGGTCTCGTGCAGGGCGAAGCCGCTCGACTCGTGGCACATGTTGCTGCAGTCGGGCAGGTTGTTGGTGCCGTAGGCACGGGCGAACAACTGCAGGACGAAGGCGGCTTCGTTGCTGACCCGGCCCGAGGTGTAGAAGACCGCCTCGTCGGGGCTGTCCAGGGCCTTGAGTTCCCCGGCGAGCAGCTCCAGGGCCTCGCGCCAGCCGATGGGTTCGTAGTGGTCGGAGCCGGGCCGCTTCACCATCGGTTCGGTGAGGCGCCCCTGCTGGTTCAGCCACAGGTCGGAGCGGCGGGCCAGTTCCGAGACCGGGTGCTCGCGGAAGAAGCCGGCGGTGACGCGCCGGGTCGTCGCCTCGTCGTTGATGTGTTTGGCGCCGTTCTCGCAGTACTCGTTGCGGTGCCGGTGGCCGGGGGCGGGGTCCGCCCAGGCGCAGCCCGGGCAGTCGATGCCGTCCACCTGGTTCATAGTCAGCAGGTCCACCGCGGTGTCCTTGGGGGACGTCTGTGCCAGGGAGTACTCCAGTGCGTGCACCACGGCGGGCACGCCCGCGGCCCAGGTCTTGGGCGGGGTGACGGTCAGGTCGTCCCGGGGTTCGTCCGCGGGCGGCTTCTTCATGGGTGGATCGCCTCTCGTTCGGTGGGTGTTCTCTGCCGTTCGTCGTTCTCCCGCGCGCCGTTCAGCCGACGGGCCAGACCGGCACCCGGCTGCGCGGCGGTTCCGCCTCCGTCGGCCGCACCTGACCGCCCCGGACGCTCCCCCGCCAGCCGCCGCCGGCTTCGCCCTGCCGTTCGATGTACGCCTTGAAGTGCGCGAGTTCGCGCCGCAGGACGCGTCCGGCCGCTCCCGGGACCGCGGTGAGCGCCGCGGTGAGTCCGCGGGGCCCGGCCGAGATCCGCACGGTCACCGCCGTGCCGCCCTCCCCGGTGGACCGGAAGGTCACCTCGCCCCGGTGGCCGTGGCGCTGTCCGAGGGTCCGCCAGGTCAGGTGCGAGTCGGGCACCTGGTCCACGATCTCGGTCACGAACTCCCGGCGCAGGGGGCCGAGGCCGACGACCCACAGCGTCACGGTGGGCCGGAGCTGTTCGACCCGCTTCACGCTCGTCATGAACCGCGGGAAGCACGCGAACTGCGTCCATTGGTCGTACGCGGTGCGCACCGGTACGTCGATCTCGACGGTCTCCTCGACGGTGTTCATGTTCCGCTCGCCTCCGTGGGTGGGACCGGGCCGGCCTTCTCGACCGTGCAGTGCAGGGAGTCCTCGGCCACGTCGGCGACGATGGTGTCGCCGGGGTCCGCCTCGCCGCCCAGCAGCAGGTCGGCGACGCGGTTGTCCAGTTCGCTCTGGATGGTGCGCCGCAGCGGGCGGGCGCCGAACTCCGGCTGGTGGCCGTGCGCGATCAGCAGCTTCTTGGCCGCCTCCGTGACCTTCAGGGTCAGCCCCTGGGCGTGCACCCGTCGTTCGCTCTGGGCCAGCAGGTGGTCCACGATCCGCGCGAGGTCGTCCTGGGTGAGTCCGTGGAAGACGATGATCTCGTCGATGCGGTTGAGGAACTCCGGCAGGAACCGGCCCCGCAGCTCCTCCATCAGCTCGTCCTTGAGGTCGGAGACGTCACCCTTGTGGTCGAGGATGCGGTGGGCGCCGATGTTGGACGTCATGATGACCACGCAGTGCCGGAAGTCGACGGTGCGGCCCTGTCCGTCGGTGAGGCGGCCGTCGTCGAGGATCTGCAGCAGCGTGTTGAAGACGTCGGGGTGGGCCTTCTCCACCTCGTCGAACAGGACCACGCTGTAGGGCTGGCGCCGGACCTTCTCGGTGAGCTGGCCGGCCTCCTCGTAGCCGACGTATCCCGGGGGTGCGCCGACGAGACGCGCGACGGTGTGCTTCTCCTGGAACTCGCTCATGTCGAAGCGGACCATGCGGTTCTCCTCGCCGAACAGCAGCTCGGCGAGGGTCTTGGCCAGCTCGGTCTTGCCGACGCCGGTGGGGCCGAGGAAGAGGAAGGAGCCCACGGGGCGGTCGGGGTCGCCCATGCCGGCCCGGTTGCGGCGCACGGCCCGCGAGACGGCGGTGACCGCCTCGTCCTGGCCGACGATCCGGGCGTGCATCTCCTCCTCGAGCCTGAGCAGCCGCTCCTTCTCCCCGGCCGTCAGCTGGGACACCGGGATGCCGGTGCGGCGGGAGATCACGTCCGCGATGTCGTCGGCGGTGACGGAGACGACGCCCTCGCGGCGCTCCTCGATGCCCGCGAGCTCGCCCTCCGCCTCGGCGATCTCGCGCTTCAGCTCGCCCGCCCGGTCGTAGTCCTCGGCGGCGACGGCCTGCTCCTGCTCCCGGCGCAGCCGCGCGATGCGGTCCTCGCGGCTGACGACCTCGGTGGAGCGGCTCGCGCTGCGCAGCCGTACCCGTGCGCCCGCCTGGTCCATGACGTCGATGGCCTTGTCGGGCAGGAACCGGTCGCTGACGTAGCGGTCGGACAGCTCCGCCGCCGCGGTCAGGGCGCCGTCGGCGAAGCGGACCTGGTGGTGCGCCTCGTAGGCGTCGCGCAGGCCCTCCAGGATCTGCACCGTCTCCTCGACCGTTGGCTCGGGGACCATCACGGGCTGGAAGCGGCGTTCGAGGGCCGCGTCCTTCTCGACGTACTTGCGGTACTCGTCGATGGTCGTCGCGCCCACCACGTGCAGTTCGCCGCGGGCGAGGGCGGGCTTGAGCATGTTCCCGGCGTCCATGGAGCCTTCTCCGGTGGCCCCGGCGCCGACGACGGTGTGCAGTTCGTCGATGAACAGGACGATCTCGCCGCGGGCCTGCTGGACGTCCTCGATGACCTTCTTGAGCCGCTCCTCGAACTGTCCCCGGTACTGCGCGCCCGCGACCATCGCGGACAGGTCGAGGGCGACGACTCGCTTGTCCTTCAGCGTGTCGGGGACCTCTCCGGCCACGATGCGCTGGGCCAGTCCCTCCACGATGGCGGTCTTGCCGACGCCGGGCTCGCCGATCAGCACCGGGTTGTTCTTGGACCGCCGGGAGAGGATCTCGACGGTCTGCTCGATCTCCTCGGCCCGGCCGACCACGGGGTCGAGCTTCCCGGCCTTCGCCTCCTCGGTCAGGTCGCGTCCGTACTCGTCCAGCGTCGTGGCCGGTGCGCCGTCCGCTTCGCCGGGGCGCCCGTTGGCCCGGCCGGCCTGCTCGGTGAGGTCCTCCAGCTTGCCGGTGTCCTGGCCCTGGGCGCCCAGCAGCCGGGCCGCGCCCGTGTCGCCGTCCGCCAGCAGGGCGCCGAGGACGTGCTCGGGGCCGATGTAGGAGACACCGGCCGCGCGGGAGCGGGCGTAGGCGGTGGCGAGGGTGCGTTTGGCGGCCGGGGTGAGGCCGGGCTCGGCGGAGGGCTCGCCCGCCTCGCGGGGCAGGACCTCGGCGACCCGGGAGGCGAGCATGTCGGGGTCGGCCCCGGCCCGGGCGAGGAGTCCGCGCGCGGGCTCGACCTTCGTGGCCGCCCACAGGAGGTGTTCCGTGTCCAGGTCGGACGTCCCGTCCTCCTGCGCCCGACGTGCCGCCAGGGTGAGGAGTTCCTGCGCCGACTCGGTCAGCATCCGGCCGATCGGCACACGCTGCACCGCCGGGGGCGAGGAGGCGGGCGACGTACCGAAGAAGCGGTTCAGCAGTTCGCTGAACGGGTCGGACGGGCCGAATCCGAACGACGACATCGACATGACAGCTCCAGGGACGGTGAGGAGTCGATTCCACCGAAACCCCATGCGGGCGCCCGCGCAAGCGGAGCGCAGGCGCCGTACGCGGGCCGAGGAGTGTACGTTCGTACGCCCCGGCGGTAGGCTCCCGCGCATGACTGTGGACGTACTGCGCCGGCCCGCCCCGGCCGATCGGCGGGCCCGCGTGGCCGTCGCCGTGCTGTTCTTCACCAACGGGGCCCTGTTCGCCAACCTGTTGCCGAGGTATCCCCAGATCAAGGCGGCCCTCGGCATCGACAACGCGGCCTACGGACTGGCCGTGGCGGCGTTCCCGGCCGGCGCCATCACGGCCGGGCTCGGGGCCGGATTCCTGGTCCGGCGGTTCGGCTCGGCGCGGGTGGCGGTCGGCGGCACGGTGCTGACCGGGGCGGGCATCCTGGCCGCCGGACTCGCGCCCTCGGTGGCGGTGTTCGCGGGGGCGCTGTTCCTGGCCGGGGCGATGGACGCGTTCACCGACGTCGCGCAGAACGCCCACGGGCTGCGGGTGCAGCGCCGTTACGGACGGTCCATCATCAACTCCTTCCACGCCATCTGGTCCATCGGTGCCGTCACCGGCGGCTCGATGGCCGCCGCCGCGATCGCGCTGGGCGTCTCGCGCGGGCCGCACCTGCTGTTCTCCGCCGTGGTGTTCGCGGGCGCGGCCTGCGTCGCCCTGCGCTTCTGCCTGCCGGGCCCCGAGGGCGAGAGCGAACCTGCCGCGGAGGCGGGCAGCGAGGACCGCGCGCCGTCACCGGCACGGGCACCGGAGAGGGGGCTGCGGACCGGCTGGGTGCTGGCCGCGCTCGTCCTCATCGCCACGGCCGGCACCCTCGTCGAGGACGCGGGCATGTCCTGGGCCACCCTCTACCTCGCCGACTCGCTGCACGCGACCGCGGCGCTGGCCGCGTCCGGGTACGTCGCCCTGGTCGGCGCGCAGTTCGTCGGACGCATCGTCGGCGACCGGCTCGTGGACCGCTTCGGCCAGCGCGCGGTGGCCCGCTCGGGTGCCCTGATCGCCGCGGTCGGCATGGGCCTGGCGCTGGCCGTGCCGACGGTGCCCGGCACGGTCCTCGGGTTCGCCGCGGCCGGGTTCGGGGTGGCGACGCTGGTCCCGGCGGCGATGCACGACGCCGACGAACTGCCGGGCCTCAAGCCCGGGTCGGGGCTGACCCTCGTCTCCTGGCTGATGCGGCTCGGCTTCCTGCTCTCCCCGCCGGTCGTGGGTCTGGTCGCCGACGCGACGAGCCTCAGGGCGGGGCTGCTGGTGGTACCGCTCGCGGGGCTGATCGTCCTCGTGTGCGGCGGAGTGCTCCAGCCCCGGCGGCACTGAGCCGGAGGGCGGGCGACACGCCGGGAGTGTACGTTCGTACGCTTCGCGGGGTACGATCGGGCGCATGCCGACGGACCACTTCGCGGGCGACTCCCGCACCAACCTCGAACGCATGCTGGCGGGCGACCTCTACATCGCGGACGATCCGGAGATCGCCCGCAGGCAGCAGCAGGCCGTGCGGCTCGCCGCCCGCTACCAGGCGGCGTACGCGGAGGACACGGAGGCCGCGCGCCCGCTCCTCGCCGAGCTGCTCGGCTCGCTGGGCGCCGAGGCCCATGTCCGGCCGCCGCTGTACGTCGACTACGGCAGCAACATCACCGTCGGGGCCCGCACCTTCGTCAACTACAACCTGACGGCGCTGGACGTCGCGGCGATCACCATCGGCGAGGACTGCCAGATCGGCCCCAACGTCCAGTTGCTCACCCCCACGCATCCCCTGGAGCCCGGGCCCCGGCGGGACAAGCTGGAGGCCGCCCGGCCCATCGTCATCGGCGACAACGTCTGGCTCGGCGGGGGTGCGGTCGTGCTGCCCGGCGTGACCATCGGGGACAACTCCGTGATCGGCGCGGGCGCGGTCGTCACCAAGGACGTGCCGGCCGACGTCGTGGCCGTCGGCAACCCTGCCCGCCCGGTGCGGAACGTGTAAGTCTGCTCCCATGGCAACCGGACACACCGATCCGCAGCGGCGGGAGCGCATCCTCGATGCCACCCTCGACCTGATCGCCGAGGAGGGCATCGCCCGCGTCTCCCACCGGAAGATCGCCGCCCGCGCGGGGGTTCCGCTCGGCTCGATGACGTACCACTTCAGCGGCATCGACCACCTGCTGCGGGAGGCGTTCGGCCGGTTCACCGACCACATCGTCGCGGTGTTCGACGAGCATCTCGGCGCCGCCGCCGACCGCGACCAGGCCCGTGAGGCGGTGGCCGACCTCGTCCACGAGCTGTCCGAGGAGAGCCAGCGCGACCTGGTGCTCACCCAGGAGCTGTACACGCTCGCCGCGCGCCAGCCCGCCTACCGGGAGCTGACCCACGAGTGGATGCGCCGCAGCCGCGTCCACCTGGAGAAGCACTTCGACCCGGACACGGCCCGCCAGCTCGACGCCCTCATCGAGGGCCTCACCCTGCACCGCGCCCTGGCCCGGGAGCCGCACGGGCGGGCGCTCACCGTGGAGGCCATCGCCCGGGTCACCACCACGGACCGGTCCGCACCGCGGGGAAGCGACACCCCGTAGCGGACCTCCCGGCGGCCCGTGCGGCACGGTCCTGACCCCTGTGCCGCACGGGCGCCCCCGTCAGCAGACGCCGTCGCCCGGCTTGGGGTTGCCCAGGCCGAACAGCGGGCGCAGCCTGAGGCCCACCCAGGTGCCGGCCAGTGCGCAGGCGCCCCACAGCCAGCCGCTGAGGCTGCCCGACGCGATGCCCGCCAGGTAGGCGCCGATGTTGCAGCCGCCGGCCAGCCGGGCGCCGACGCCCATCAGCACACCGCCGAGCACCGCGGCCACGGCGGTGCGCCAGGGAATGCCCCGGTGCAGCGCCCAGGTGCCGCCGAGCGAGGCGGCGACGGCCGCGCCGATCATGATGCCGATGTCGGTGAGGCTGGTCTTGTCGGCGAGCACGGGGCCGGCCAGCATCTCCGCGTTGCCGGGCCGCTGCCACCAGGTCCAGTTCTCGGGGTGGCCGCCGAGCGCGCCCACCAGCTCCGAGCCCCAGAGGCTGAAGGCGCTGGTGACGCCCCAGGCACCGCCGGAGACCAGCAGGACGCCCGCGCCGAGCAGGGCCAGCGCCAGGGCGCCGGCGGCCAGCGGCCAGGAACCGCGCACGGCCCGGACGGCGGCCCGGCGCGCGGAGGGTACGGCGCCCAGCGGCGGCGGGTTGCGGCGGGCCTGGACGCGTCGGCTGACCAGCACCACGAGGAGCAGCGCGGCGACGGTCACGCCCCAGGAGCCGAACCAGCCGACGTGCTCGGACAGCACGACGGGCTCCCAGGCCGGCAGGTCCTTCCACAGGTCGTACTGCCAGGCGGCGAGCGTGGCACCGGCGACGAACCCGCCGAGCGTCAGCACGATCGAGGTCTGCCCCGAGCCGACCGCGAAGAGGGTGCCCGAGGCACAGGCGCCGCCGAGCTGCATGCCGACGGCGAAGAGTGCGGAACCGGCGAACAGCCCGACGCCGATCGGTCCGGCCGACGGCGCGGGCTGGGAGCCGAACAGGCCGGTCCCCGTGCCGATGAGCAGCGCGAAAAGGGTGGCCGTGGTGCCGAGGAGCAGGGCGTGCGCCCGCAGCCCGGTGCCGTTGCCGACGGCGACGAGCTGCCGCCAGGCGGAGGTGAAACCGAACCGGGAGTGGAAGAGGGCGACGCCCAGGCCGAGGCCGAGCAGGAGCAGCACGCCCGGCTTGGCGCCGTGCGCGGACCACACGTACGCGGTCAGGGCGGCGGCGAGCAGCCCGGACACGACCAGCGGCGTCCGCCGCACCGGGGGCAGGGGCGGCGCCTCGGGACGCTCCGAGGAGGTGGGCGAGGGGGCGAACAGAAGGGTGGACGCGCGCGGCGGCGCGGCCGGGGACGACCCGGCGGGGGGTGCGGTGGTCACGGAACAGTCTCCGGGGTGGGTGCACGGGGGCGGCGGACGCTGGCGGACCGGCGGCGCGGGGCGCTCTGCCGGTCGGGGGCTCAGCGGCGACAGAGGCCGTCGTCGACGCACCACGCCGAGGTCGCGAAGAGCGCGAGGCACAGCAGCGGAGCCGATGCATACATGCGTGCGAATATACGGAGGAGACCGCTCCGGATGCCACGCCGTCTCGCCATGCGGATGGCGGGACGGCGTGGGATCCGTGTGCTCCCGGCCGGTTAGAGGGTGCGCTCCAGCCGGTCCGCCATCAGCTGCACGAAGCGTGCGGGCTCCTTGGGCCGGCCGCCCTCGGCGAGCACCGCGAGGGCGTGCAGGAGTTCGGCGGTCTCGGTGAGTTCCGTGCGGTCCTGCCGGTCGGTCCAGGCCCGGTTCAGGGTCTTGACCAACTGGTGCTCCGGGTTGAGTTCGAGGATCCGCTTGGCGCTGGGCACCTCCTGGCCCATCGCCCGGTACATGTTCTCCAGGGCCGGCGTCAGCTCACCCGCGTCGGAGACGACGCAGGCCGGGGAGACGGTCAGGCGGTGCGAGAGGCGGACCTCCTTGACGTCCTCGCCCAGGTGCTCGCTCATCCAGCCGAGCAGCCCGGCGTACTCCTCGCCCTGCTTCTCCTTCTCGGCCTCGCTCTTGTCGTCCTCGGTGCCGGAGAGGTCGATCTCGCCCTTGGCCACCGAACGCAGCGTCTTGCCCTCGTACTCCCCGACCGCGTCGACCCAGACCTCGTCGACGGCGTCGGTCAGGAGGAGGACCTCGACGCCCTTGGCCCGGAACGCCTCCATGTGCGGGGAGTTCTCGATGGCGGCGCGGGACTCGCCCGTCATGTAGTAGATGTCGTCCTGGCCCTCCTTCATCCGCTCCACGTAGTCCTTGAGCGAGGTCGGCTCGTCGGCGTCACGGGTGGAGGCGAACGAACAGGCGGCGAGGATCGCGTCCCGGTTCTCGGAGTCGGTCACCAGGCCTTCCTTCAGCACCGCGCCGAACTCGCGCCAGAACGTGGCGTAGCGCTCCGGCGCCGACGTCCTGAGGTCCTTGACCGTGGAGAGGACCTTCTTGGTCAGGCGGCGCTGGATCATGCGGATGTGGCGGTCCTGCTGGAGGATCTCGCGGGAGACGTTGAGCGAGAGGTCCTGCGCGTCGACCACGCCCTTGACGAAGCGGAGGTAGGGCGGCAGCAGTTCCTCGCAGTCGTCCATGATGAAGACGCGCTTCACGTAGAGCTGGACGCCGCGCCGGTAGCCCTGGGTGAACAGGTCGTGCGGGGCGTGCGAGGGCACGAAGAGCAGCGCCTGGTACTCGAAGGTGCCCTCCGCCTGGAGCCGGATCGTCTCCAGCGGGTCGCGCCAGTCGTGGCCGATGTGCTTGTACAGCTCGTGGTACTCGTCGTCGGACACCTCGTCGCGCGGGCGCGCCCACAGGGCCTTCATCGAGTTGAGCGTCTCGGCCTCGCGGGCCTTTGCGCCGTCGCCGTCCTCGCCGGGCTCCGGCAGCAGGCGGACCGGCCAGGTGATGAAGTCCGAGTACCGCTTGACGATCTCCTTGATCTTCCAGGCGGAGGTGTAGTCGTGGAGCTGGTTCTCGGCGTCGGCGGGCTTGAGGTGCAGGGTGACGGCGGTCCCCTGCGGGAGGCCGTCGATCCGTTCGAGGGTGTAGGTCCCCTCGCCCTTGGAGGTCCAGCGGGTGCCCTCGGCCTCGCCGGCGTGCCGGGTGACCAGGGTGACCTCGTCCGCGACCATGAAGCCCGAGTAGAAGCCGACGCCGAACTGGCCGATGAGCCCGTCGGCTCCGGCCCCGTCCTGGGCCTCGCGCAGTTCCTGCAGGAACTTGGCGGTGCCCGAGTTGGCGATCGTGCCGATCAGCCGGGTGACCTCGTCATACGACATGCCGATGCCGTTGTCCCGCACGGTCAGGGTGCGGGCGTCCTTGTCGACCTCCAGCTCGATGTGCAGGTCGCTCACGTCGGCGTCGGGGACGTCGCCGCGCAGGGCGGCGAGGCGCAGCTTGTCCAGCGCGTCGGAGGCGTTGGAGACGAGCTCGCGCAGGAAGACATCCTTGTTCGAGTAGACGGAGTGAATCATCAGCTTGAGAAGCTGACGCGCCTCTACCTGGAACTCAAACGTTTCGGTCGTCATGGCTGGTGAGTACCTCACAGGTCCGTCGTGCGACTGGGCGGGAGCCACTTTAGAACAGCCCCGGGGCACCGCTGGAGTGGTCGCCGCCCACTCGTCCCGGAGTGCGGCGGCCGCTGCCCGCCGTTCCGTCGGGGCCCCGGGCGGGTTGAGCCGCGAGGGCCTCGGCCGGCCAGGCGGACAGCGCGGGTCCGTGGCCCTCGCCGGACGCCACCGGGGCGCAGCAGGAGAACCGGTGACCGGGGTGTTCCCGGAACAGGCCGCGCAGGGCCGCGCGGTGGACGGCGTCGGCCGGTTGGGACTCGGTCGGCGGCACGGTGGCGCCTCCGGGAGGTTCGGGCGGCGGGGCGGGGCCGGAACCGTCAGACCGCCTCGGCGAGTTCGGCGCGCATCGCGGTCGCCTTGTGCAGCAGTCCGCGCATAACGACGGTGAGCATGGCGAACGCGGCTCCGGCCCCGGCACAGGTGACCGCGGCACCGAGCGCGCCGAGCGCCTGCATGCCGTCGTCGGGAGAGGGGATCTCCGCCACGGCCAGGTGCACGGCGGTGCCGAGCGCCAGCAGCGTGGCCACGACCGTGGCCCCGATGACGACGTCGACCCACCGGAAGGCCCGGCGGGTGAAGACGGCGTCCCGCTCGACCATGCCGAGCAGCATCCACACCGCGCCCAGCACGACCTGGACGCAGGCGACCCCGACGATCGCCACCGTCGCATAGGGCACGGCGAAGGGTTCGTAGGGCGGGAAGCGGTCGACCTCGTCGGACGCCGTGGACGGGATGACGACGAGCTGGCCGAAGAGTCCGAGCAGGATCGCTGAGGCTGTGCCGACCCTGAGTGCGGCGATGATCAGACGGTGCATGCGTCGATCTTCGACGGGAGCCGGTCGGGAATCAAACGGCTCGGCCGAGGAGAGGGCCGCCCCGGCGCCGGTGCGGCCCGGCGTCCGTGAGAAGTTCCGTCACCACCGTTGACGCCGGGTCAGCAGCCCTGCACATTACTTAAAAGTAGAACCGTCCGGTAACCCCGTCGCACCCGTTCGGCGGCCCCGCCGCACCCCTCCCGAAGACCGCCGCCCTCCCGAAGAAGAGAGAGCACATGCCGAAGCACACCTTTCGCCGTGTCATGACCGCGACAATCGCCGCGGTCGGCACGCTCGCCCTCGGCCTCACGGACGCCACCGCCCACGCCGCGCCCGCCCCCCTCGACTACGTGGCCCTCGGCGACAGTTACAGCGCCGGATCGGGCGTCCTGCCCGTCGACCCCACCAACCTGCTCTGTCTGCGCTCGACGGCCAACTACCCCCATGTCATCGCGAAGGCGACGGGCGCCCGCCTCAAGGACGTCACCTGCGGCGCCGCCCGCACCGCCGACTTCACGCAGGCCCAGTACCCGGGCGTCGCCCCGCAGTTGGACGCGGTAGGCGCCGGCACGGACCTGGTCACGCTCACCATCGGCGGCAACGACAACGGCACGTTCATCAACGCCATCACGGCCTGCGGCACGGCGGGCGTCCTCAGCGGCGGCAAGGGCAGTCCCTGCAAGGACAAGCACGGCACGTCCTTCGACGACGAGATCGAGACCAGCACCTATCCCGCGCTCAAGGCGGCCCTGCGCGCGGTGCGCGCCAAGGCGCCGGACGCCCGGGTGGCGGCCCTCGGCTATCCGTGGATCACCCCGGCCGCCGCCGACCCGTCCTGCTTCGTGAAGCTGCCCCTCGCCGCCGGTGACGTGCCCTACCTGCGCGCCATCCAGGCGCACCTGAACGACGCGGTCCGGCGGGCGGCCGAGGAGACGGGCGCCACGTACGTCGACTTCTCCGCGGACTCCGAGGGCCACGACGCCTGCCAGGCCCCCGGGACCCGCTGGATCGAGCCGCTGCTGTTCGGGAGCAACCTCGTGCCCGTCCACCCCAACGCCCTGGGCGAGCGGCGCATGGCCGAGCACACGATGAGCGTCCTCGGCCTGGGCTGACCCCGGCACTCCCCCGCGTACGCTCTTCCCGTGCCGTCCTCCCGCCTGCGCCGCGTCGCCGTCCTCGTGCTCGAGGGCGCGAAACCGCTCGACGTCGGCATCCCGGCGCAGGTCTTCACGACGCGCGCCAGCATGCCTTACGAGGTCCGGGTGTGCGGGGCGGCTGAGGGCCTGGTGACCGGCGGCGACGGCCTGTCGTACCACGTCGCCCACGGCCTCGACGCCCTGGCCTGGGCCGACGTGGTCTTCCTGCCCGGTTACCGCTCCCCCGACGTCGACGACCCGCCGCCGGCCGTCGTCGAGGCGCTGAGGGCGGCCCACGGCCGGGGCGCCCGCCTCGCCGCCATCTCCACCGGGGCCTTCGCGCTGGCCGCCACCGGCCTGCTCGACGGCAGGCGGGCCACCACCCACTGGCACTACACGCGGGCGCTCGCGGCGAAGCACCCGCGCGTACGGGTCGACGAGAACGTGCTGTTCGTGGACGAGGGCACCGTCCTCACCTCCGCGGGCGCCGCCTCCGGCATCGACCTGTGCCTGCACATCCTGCGCGGCGACCTCGGGGTGGCCGCGTCGAACCACGCGGCCCGGCGCCTGGTGGCGGCCCCCTACCGCAGCGGCGGCCAGGCCCAGTACGTGCCGCGCAGTGTGCCCGAGCCCCTCGGCGAGCGCTTCGCCGCCACCCGCGAGTGGGCGCTGCGCCGGCTGGGTGAGCCGCTCACCCTGGAGGCCCTGGCCCGGCACGCGGCCGTCTCCCCGCGCACCCTCTCCCGGCGCTTCGTCGAGGACACCGGGTACACGCCGATGCAGTGGATCATGCGGTCCCGGATCGACATGGCCCGCGAGCTGCTCGAACGCTCGGAGCGCGGCGTCGAGCAGATCGCCGCCGACGTGGGGCTCGGCACCGGCGCCAACCTGCGGCTGCACTTCCAGCGCATCCTCGGCACCACCCCCAGCGAGTACCGGCGCACCTTCGCCCGCGGCGAGTAGGCGTGCCGCCGGCCGGTGTGGCGCGATCCTTGCGAACCGTGGCACTTCCGCCGCTGCCGCCCCCGGACGGCGTGCGCGAGCCTGGTGGCGAAGGACTGGTGGCGAACGAAGGGACACACCACTCATGACTCGCATCGGCATCAACGGTTTCGGCCGCATCGGGCGCAACGTGCTGCGCGCGCTGCTGGAGCGCGACACGAAGCTCGAGGTCGTCGCCGTCAACGACCTCACGGAGCCCGCCACCCTCGCCCGCCTGCTCGCCTTCGACTCCACGGCCGGCCGGCTCGGCCGCCCGGTGACCGTGGACGGCGACACCCTCGTCGTCGACGGGCAGCGCATCAAGGTCCTCGCCGAGCGCGACCCGGCCCGGCTCCCCTGGGCCAAGCTGGGCGTCGACCTCGTGCTGGAGTCGACCGGCCGCTTCACCTCGGCCGACGCGGCCCGCGCCCACCTCGCCGCGGGCGCGCGCAAGGTCCTGGTCAGCGCCCCGTCGAGCGGCGCCGACGTGACGCTCGCCTACGGCGTGAACACCGACGCCTACGACCCGGCGGCCCACACGATCGTCTCCAACGCCTCCTGCACCACCAACGCCCTCGCGCCGCTGGCCGCGGTGCTGGACGAGCTGGCCGGCATCGAGCACGGGTTCATGACGACGGTGCACGCCTACACGCAGGAGCAGAACCTCCAGGACGGCCCGCACCGCGACGCGCGCCGCGCCCGTGCCGCCGGCGTGAACATCGTGCCGACCACGACGGGCGCCGCCAAGGCGATCGGCCTCGTCCTGCCGGGCCTCGACGGCAAGCTGTCGGGCGACTCGATCCGCGTGCCGGTCCCGGTGGGCTCGATCGTCGAGCTGAACACGACCGTCGCCCGCGACGTGACGCGCGAGGACGTGCTCGCGGCCTACCGCGCCGCCGCCGACGGGCCGCTCGCCGGGGTGCTGGAGTACTCGGAGGACCCGCTGGTCTCCTCCGACATCACGGGCAACCCGGCCTCGTCGATCTTCGACTCTGCCCTGACCCGCGTCGACGGCCGGCACGTCAAGGTGGTCGCCTGGTACGACAACGAGTGGGGCTTCTCCCACCGCGTGATCGACACCCTCACGCTGCTCGCCACACGCTGAACGGGAAGCCGGTTCGGCATCACCCGGGGTCACAGGTCACAATGGTGCGATGAGCAATTCCAAGGTTTACTTCGACATCGACATCAACGGCCAGGATGCGGGCCGCATCGTCTTCGAGCTCTTCGAGGACGTCACCCCCAAGACCGCCAAGAACTTCATCGAGCTGGCGACCGGCGAGCACGGCTTCGGCTACGCGGGTTCCCCGTTCCACCGCGTGATCCCGCAGTTCATGCTCCAGGGCGGCGACTTCACCGAGGGCAACGGCACCGGGGGCAAGAGCATCTACGGCGCGAAGTTCGAGGACGAGAACTTCAAGCTCAAGCACACCGGCCCCTACCTGCTCTCGATGGCCAACGCGGGGCCGAACACCAACGGCTCGCAGTTCTTCATCACCACGGTGGCCACCCCGTGGCTGGACGGCAAGCACGTCGTCTTCGGCAAGGTCGTCGAGGGCACGGACGTCGTCGACAAGGTCGAGGGCTACGGCTCCTCGCCGACGGGCAAGACCTCCGCGAAGATCACGGTGCGCGCCTCCGGCAAGCTGTAGGCCCTGATCGGCCCTGCCAGGACCCGAGGGAGGGGGCCCGCCGCACACGGTGCGGCGGGCCCCCTCCCGTTTCGTCTGGTGGGGTGCGCCAGGTGGTGCGACGCTGGGGTGGAGGAGCGTCCGAGGAAGGCAACCCCGGGAGGACCCATGGGACGGGACGTCCCGGCGCTGGTCTTCACCCGCGAGGACCGCCGCCGGTACCGCATCAAGATGCAGGAGTGCCTCGACGCCTTCGCGCAGATGCTGCGCGAGTCCCGCTTCGAGACCGAGCGTCCCCAGGTCGGCCTGGAGATCGAACTGAACCTGGTCGACGACCGGGGCGAACCGGCCATGCGCAACAGCGACGCCCTCGAGGCGATCGCGGACCCGGCCTGGTCCACCGAGCTGGGCCGGTTCAACCTGGAGATCAACATCCCTCCCCGGCAGCTCACGGCCGGCGGCCCCGACGCGTGGGAGACCGAGATCCGGGCCGCCCTCAACCACGCCGAGGACCGTGCCGCGTCGGTCGGCGCCCACCTGATCATGATCGGCACCCTGCCCACCCTGCGCCGGCAGGACGTGGGGGAGGCGGCCCTGTCGGAGAACCCGCGCTACCGGCTCCTCAACGACCAGGTGTTCGCCGCCCGGGGCGAGGACCTGCACATCGAGGTGGACGGCGTCGACCGCCTGCGGACCTACGCCGACACGATCACACCCGAGGCCGCCTGCACCAGCACCCAGTTCCACCTCCAGGTCGCCCCGGAGGAGTTCCCCGACTACTGGAACGCGGCGCAGGCCGTCGCCGGTGTCCAGGTCGCCCTCGCGGCCAACTCCCCCTTCCTGCTCGGCAAGGAGCTGTGGCACGAGAGCCGCATCCCTCTGTTCGAGCAGGCCACCGACACACGGCCGCAGGAGATCAAGGCACAGGGGGTCAGGCCCCGGGTGTGGTTCGGTGAGCGGTGGATCAACAGCGTCTTCGACCTGTTCGAGGAGAACCTGCGCTACTTCCCGGCGCTGCTGCCGCTGTGCGACGAGCAGGATCCCGCCGAGACCCTCGACCGCGGGGACGTCCCGGAACTGGGCGAGCTCACCCTCCACAACGGCACCATCTACCGCTGGAACCGGCCCGTCTACGCCGTCGCCCACGACAAGCCGCACGTCCGCGTGGAGAACCGGGTCCTGCCGGCCGGCCCGACCGTCGCCGACACCCTCGCCAACGGCGCCTTCTACTACGGACTCACCCGCGCCCTGGTGGAGGAGGAGCGGCCGGTGTGGTCGCGGATGTCCTTCTCGGTCGCCGAGGACAACCTGCACACCGCCGCCCGGCACGGCATGGAGGCCCACCTCTACTGGCCCGGCGCGGGCGAGGTGACCGTGCCCGAACTGGTCCTGCGCCGGCTGCTGCCGCTGGCGCACCGGGGACTGGAGCTGTCGGGCATGGACTCCGCCTGGCGCGAGCCCCTGCTCGGCATCATCGAGCAGCGCTGCGTCACCGGCCGCAACGGCGCGGTCTGGCAGAAGGAGATGTTCCACCACATCGACGCCGGCGCCCGGCCCGGCCGCCACGAGGCGCTGCGCCGGATGACCCAGCAGTACATGGACTACATGCACCTCAACGCCCCGGTCCACACCTGGCCGGTCGACTGACGTCCGGGGCGCCGCAGACCACCAGGGAGGCGGACGGAGCGATGTGCCGATGGCTCGCCTACTCGGGGACGCCGGTCCTCCTGGAGTCCCTGCTCTACCAGCCCGAACACTCCCTCATCGACCAGAGCCTGCACGCCCGCATGGGTGTCGAGACGACGAACGGGGACGGGTTCGGCGTCGGCTGGTTCGGACCGGAGATGGCCACACCCGCGATCGTGCGGGAGATCGGGCCGGCCTGGAGCAACCGCAACCTGCGGGAGATCGCGAGCCATGTCCGCTCCCCGCTGTTCTTCGCGCACATACGGGCCTCCACGGGCAGCGCGGTGCAGCAGACCAACTGCCATCCCTTCCGCCACGGCCGCTGGATGTGGATGCACAACGGCGCGATCGACGGGTTCCACCGGCTGCGCCGGGACCTCGCCCTGGCCGTCGACCCGCAGCTCTACCTCGACATCGAGGGCTCGACGGACTCCGAGATGATGTTCTACTTGGCGCTCACCCTCGGCCTGGAGCAGGACCCGCCCTCGGCCGTGGCCCGCATGGCGGGTCTGGTGGAGGAGATCGGCCACGAGCACGGCGTGGAGTTCCCGCTGCAGATGACCGTCGCCGTCACCGACGGACGGCGGCTGTGGGCCTTCCGCTACTCCAGCCAGGGACAGTCGCGCTCGCTCTACTACAGCAGCCGGGTGGAGAGCCTGCGCGCGCTCCACCCGGACCTGCCCTTCCTGAAGGACGCCTCCGACAACAGCCGCCTCATCGTCTCGGAACCGCTGGGCGACCTGCCCGGCGCGTGGAACAAGGTGCCCGAGAGCAGCTACGGGGTGGTCCAGCCGGAGGGCGACGAGCTGCGCCCCTTCGTTCCCCGCCGTCCCTGACCCCGTTGACAGGGACGGAAGAAGATCACACAATCGGTCCATGACCCCATACCGGTTCGGCACCATCGCGGAGTGTCCCCGCGTGCCCGAGCGCACCGGATGTGAGCGTTCCGGCCTTTAACGGCCCTTTCTCCACCGACCGCCCGACGCCCGTCGCGTCGTGAACCGTCGCACCCCTCCGCCGCCTTCCGGCGCGGAGCACCCGTAGCACCTTCATGTCACCGGCCGACCGGCCGGCGCCGCGCGCGCCGTCCCGCCCGGCCGGGCTTCCACGCGTACCCGTACCCAAGGGGAGGACTCCCATGACCGTCACGGCCACCGGCCCGAGCACCGTCCTGCGCGAAGCACGCGTCCCGGAGGACGGACTCTACGAGGGCCGGCGCGTCCTGCGCCGCCTGCCCGAGGGGTGGCAGGAGCGGCCCTACGCCCGTTTCGAGGTGGTCCCGCAGGCACGCACCATCGGCGCCGAGATCCGCGGCGTCGACCTCTCCCGCCCGCTCGCTCCCGCGCTGCGTGAGGAGCTCAACCGTGCCCTGCTGGAGTGGAAGGTGCTGTTCTTCCGGGCCCAGCACCTCACCTCCGCACAGCAGCGCGACTTCGCCCGCAACTGGGGGGAGTTGGAGACCAACCCCCTGCTCGCCGCGGGTTCGAGCGACGACGTCGTCCGGTTCGACAAGGGTGCCGGGGCCGCACCGACGTACGAGAACGTGTGGCACACCGATGTCACCTTCCGCGAGCGGCCCGCGCTCGGTGCGGTGCTCCAGCTGCGCGAGGTGCCGCCGTTCGGCGGGGACACCCTGTGGGCGGACATGGCCGCGGCCTACGACAACCTGCCCCGGGAGGTGAGGGACCGCATCGACGGCGCCCGCGCGGTGCACGACTTCATCCCGGGCTTCGCGCGGTTCTACGGACCCGAGCGGCTGCTGCCGCACCAGGACCTGTTCCCGCCCGTGGAGCACCCGGTCGTGCGCACGCACCCCGAGACGGGGCGGCGCATGCTGTTCGTCAACACGTCCTTCACGACGCACATCACCGGCATGGACCGCGACGAGAGCGACCGCCTGCTGCGCTTCCTCTTCCAGCAGGCGCACGTGCCCGAGTACCAGGTGCGCTGGCGCTGGCAGGCCGGCGACGTCGCCTTCTGGGACAACCGCGCCACCCAGCACTACGCCGTCGGTGACTACGGCTCCCGGCGGCGGGTCGCCGAACGCGTCGCCGTCGCGGGCGACCGGCCCTTCTGATCCCGGTCCGGTCCCGGACCCCGAGGGCCGGGGGCGGGGAGGCCAGGGGCCGGAGGCAGGGGCTGACTCCGGCCCCCACCCGCTACTGCTGCGCCTCCTCCTCAATGGCCGCGGGACGCAGTTGGGCGGCGCGGATGCGGGAGACGTCCAGCTTCTCGCTCCGGTCGAAGCGGTAGACGCCGTTCTGCTCCTGGAAGACGTCCGTCAGTTGCGTGTAGCAGTAGCCGAACATGCCCGGGTCGCCCAGCAGCACCTCGGTCAGGCCGCTGAACCGCTCGTGGAACTCGTCCTCGTTGCGGACCCGTTCCCCGTAGCCCCAGGAGACGGTGCGGTCCTCGCCGGAGAGGTCGGCCGCCGCCTCCGGGTCCCACCAGATCCCGCCGAACTCGCTGACGAAGTACGGCTGTCCCCGGTAGGGCTGGGAGTAGGGGGCGCCGCTCTCGTGGGCGTTGACGAACGGTGTGTCCCCGGCGAGGCCGGACATCAGCTCCCGGAAGGCGGCGGGGTCCTGCTCGTAGTTGTGGGAGTCGTAGATGTCCGTCTCGGCGACCCGGTGGGCGTAGCCGGAGGCGTCCACGACCGGGCGGGTGGTGTCCATGGCCTTGGTGGCCAGGAACATCGCCCGGGTCACGTCGTCGAGCTGGGTGATCCGGTCGTGCAGCTTCTGGTAGGTCTCGTTGAGCGGGCACCAGCCGATGATCGAGGGGTGCGAGTAGTCGCGCTCCAGCGCCTCCAGCCACTGGGCGACGTAGGAGGCGTCGGGCTTCTGGTTGTCGCCCGAGGAGCCGCCGGTCTCGCAGCCCCAGTCGCCGAACTCGCCCCAGACCAGGTAGCCGAGGCGGTCGGCGTGGTGGAGGAAGCGCTCCTCGAAGACCTTCTGGTGCAGCCGGGCGCCGTTGAACCCGGCCGCCATGGCCAGCTCGATGTCCCTGACCAGGGCCTCGTCGGTGGGGGCGGTCATCAGCCCGTCCGGGTACCACCCCTGGTCGAGGACGAGGCGCTGGAAGACGGGGCGGCCGTTGAGCAGGACGGCCTTGCCGCGCAGGCCCACGGCGCGCAGACCGGCGTAGCTCTCGGCGCTGTCGACCACCTGCCCGGCGGCGTCGAGGAGTTCGAGGCGCAGGTCGTACAGGTGCGGGTCCCCCGGGCCCCATGCGCGCCGCCGGTCGTCCGGCACCGGCAGGTGCAGGCGCGGGGCGAGGTCGAGGTCGGCGCGGGCCTCGGCGCGGCCCACCTCGCCTTCGGCGTCGCTGAGGACGGCGCGCACCCGGTGCCCGGGGCGGTTGCCGGACAGGGGCAGTTCGAGGTGGAAGGCGGAACCGGCGAGGTCCGGGGTGATCCGGGGACGGCGCAGGTGCGTGTCGGGGACGGGCTCCAGCCAGACGGTCTGCCAGATGCCGGTGACGCGCGTGTAGTTGCAGTCGTGGTTGGCGTACTGGATCGCCTGCTTGCCGCGCGCCTGCGGGCCGGACCTGGGGTCGCGGGCCCGGACGGTGATCACGACCTCCTCCCCCGCGCCGGCGATGTCGCCGAGGTCGGCGGTGAAGGGGGTGAAGCCGCCGCGGTGCCGGGCGACCTCCTTGCCGTCGGCCCACACGGTGGTGTCGTGGTCGACGGCGCCGAAGTGCAGCAGGACGCGCCGTCCGGCCCAGGCGGCGGGCAGGGCGACGGCCCGCCGGTACCAGACGGCCTCCAGGAAGTCCGTGTCGCCGATGCCGGACAGCTCGGACTCGGGCGGGAAGGGGACGAGGATCTCCTCGCGCAGCTCGCGGTCGAGCAGACCGCGTTCGAGGCCGCTGTCCCCCCGGTCGGTCTCGAACTGCCAGGCGCCGTTCAGGTTGAGCCAGTCGCGGCGCACGAACTGCGGACGCGGGTACTCCGGGCGCGGTACGGAGTGAGTGGGCACACATGCTCCAGTCGATCGGTGGGCCGGGCCTGCGAACGCCGGCCCGTGGGTACGGCTGTACAGGTTCAGGAACCGCCGAGGCCGGTGGTGGCGACGGAGTTGACGATGCGGCGCTGGAAGAGGAGGAAGACCACGATCAGCGGCAGCGCGGCCAGCAGCGCGGAGGCCATGGACTGCGCGTACTGGATGCCGTAGGCGTCCTTCACGGTGGCCAGGCCCACCGGGAGGGTCATCAGGTCGGGGTCGTTGGTGACGACGAACGGCCACATGAAGTTGTTCCAGGCGCCGATGAAGACGAAGATCGCGACCGCGGCCACGATCGGCCGTGACAGCGGCAGGACGACCGACCGGAAGACCCGGAACTCGGAGGCGCCGTCGATCCGGGCCGCCTCCTCCAGTTCCTTGGGGACGGCGTCGAAGAACCGCTTGAGGATGAACACCATCATCGGCGCGACGACTTGGGGCAGGATGACGGCCGCGTAGGTGTCGACCAGGTTGAACAGGGTCATCTGGTCGAACAGCGGCACGACGAGCAACTGCGGCGGGACCATGATGGCGGCCACGGTGACGGCCAGCAGCGCCCGGCGGCCGCGGAAGGTGCCGCGGGAGAAGCCGTACGCCGCGAGGGTGGAGACCGCCACGGTGACGAGCGTGACCAGGGCGGAGATCAGGAGGCTGTTGAAGGCCCAGACGCTGACGTTGCCGCGTTCCAGTATCTGCTGGTAGGCGTCCAGGGTGAAGGCGCCCTTGAGCGGGGACAGTCCGGGGGCGTTGACGTCCTCCTCGCTCTGCACCGAGGTCAGGACGGCCCACACGAACGGCAGCAGCCAGACGACGGCGAGGACGACGAGCGCGGTCCCGGCCAGGACGCGGGGCAGCCGGCCGTGGCCGAGGAGCAGGGGTGAGCCGGCCGTGTCGCGGGACGGGCGGCGCCGGGTGCGCGGGGGTGTGGCGGTTGCGGACACGGTCAGTCCTCCCGGCGGAAGAGGCGGAGCTGCACGAGCGAAACGAGGACGATCAGGGCGAAGAAGAGATAGGAGACGGCGGAGGCGTAGCCGAGGCGGTAGCCGGTGAAGCCCACGTCGTAGACGTACTCCAGGACCGGCCGGGTGGAGCCGTTGGGCCCGCCCTTGGTGAGGATGTAGATCTGGTCGAACACCTTGAGCGAGGCGAGCACCTGGAGCATGGCCACCAGGCCGGTGGTCCTGCGCAGTTGGGGCAGGGTGATGGACCACAGGCGGCGCCAGGCGCCGGCGCCGTCGAGTGCCGCCGCCTCGTCGAAGGTCGTGGGCAGGGACTGGAGCGCCGCGAGGTAGAGCAGGAAGTTGAAGCCGACCGTCCACCACACGGTGAGCGCGGCGACGGACCACATGGCGACGGACTCGTCGGACAGCCAGCCGACCGGTGCGATGCCGAAGGTGTCGAGGAGCTGGTTGGCCATGCCCAGTTCGGGCTGGTAGAGCCAGGTCCAGATCATGGTCACGACGGTCACGGGCAGCAGGTAGGGCGCGAAGAAGGACAGGCGCCACGCCCACTGCCCGGCGAGTCCGCTGTGCACCAGGAGGGCCATCGCGAGCGCGACCACAACGAGCGGGACGCTGGAGACGACGGTGAAGAAGAGGGTGTTGCCGAGGCTGCTCCACACGTCCGGATCGCCGAACGCCTCGGTGTAGTTGTCGAGGCCGACGAAGTGCGTGTCGCGCAGGGCGAGTGAGCTGTCGGTGAAGCTCATCCAGATCCCCTGCACGATCGGCCAGACCATGAAGAGGGCGAAGACGAGCAGGAACGGCAGGACGAACACGAGCCCGTTGCCGGTGCGTATGCGGCCCAGGGCGGTGCGGCGGCCACGCGCGGGAACCGCGGGCGACTGGGTCCGGTCCTCGGTGCCGAGGGGTGCGGTGGTGGTCACGTCGGTCACTCCTTTCGCCGGTCAGGCCACCGGGTTGGGCTGCCGCAGCAGCGTGTCCGCCTCGCGGACCATCTGCCGCACCGCCTTCTCGGGGGTGGTGTTGCCCAGCAGGGCCGACTGGAGCGGCTGGCACATCCGGTTCTGGAAGTTCGAACCGGCGCCCGCGAACCAGTTGGGCGGGTCGAGCACCGCCACCTTCGCGGCGTCGGCGTAGGAGGACTGGGGGTCGAGCGCCGCGTACTCCGGCTCCGCCAGGACGGGCTGGTAGGCGGGGATGTGGCCGGCGCTCGCCCAGGTGAGGCTCTGCTTGAGGATCTGCGCGACGTAGCGGTGGGCCTCTCGGCGCCGGGCCGGGTCGGGGCTGTCCTGGTGCGGGAGGACGAAGCTGTGGCTGTCCGTGTAGACGGCCGGCTTGTCGAAGACCTGCGGGAAGGGCGCGGCGCCCAGGTCGATGCGGGACTTCTTGAGTGTCGGCAGTTCCCACTCGCCGAGCATGGCCATGCCGCCGCGGCCGTTGGTGAAGGCGGCCATCGCGCCGTTGTAGTCCAGGTTGTTGGGGTTGGTCCTGCCGTCGAAGAGCTGCGTCATGAGGGTCACGACGCGTACGGCGGCGTCGGTGTCAATCCTCGGGGGACCCCCGTCCGGCAGGTCGAACCCGGCGCCGGTCTGCGCGTAGAGCCCGGCGAACAGGCGCCAGGTCTGTGCCGTGTCGGTGACGTGGCCGAAGAGGATGCCCGCCTCCCCGGTCGCCTCGGCCAGGGCCCTGCCCGCCTCCAGCAGGGCTTCGGGCGAGCCCATCGGGGCCAGCTCCCCGGAGGTGTCCAGGAGTCCGGCCTGCTCGGCGGCCTTCTTGTCGTAGAACACGATGAAGGGGTGGACGTCCAGCGGGATCGCGTAGACGGTCCCCTCGTACTGGGTGCGCGACCACACGGCGGGGGCGAAGTCCTCGCTGGTGACGCCGTACTCGGCGAGCAGGTCCAGGTCGAAGGCGTCCACGAGGCCGCCCGGCGCGTAGCCCGCGAGCCGGGACAGGTGCATGGCCGCGACGTCGGAGGCCCGTCCGCCGGCCGCGGACATGGCGAGCTTGGTGTAGTACGACGGTCCCCAGTCCAGGATCGTCCGGTCGACGTCGAAGCCCTTGGCTCCCCCGGCCCCCTGGGAGACGGCCTCGATCATGTCGTCCATCAGCATGCCGTCGCCGCCCTGGAAGAGGTCCCAGACGCTCAGCGAGGAGGCCCCGGAGGCCGAGGCCGGTGAGGCGCAGCCGGACAGCGGGCCCGCGGCGAGCAGGGCTCCTGCCCCGGCCAGGGCGTTGCGCAGCAACCGGCGGCGGCTGGGGCGGCGGACCGGGTCGGACACGGCCGGCACCCCCTGGGCAGGCAGACGGGAACTCATCGCGGACCTTTCGACGGCCGGATCGCTCATGCGGTGGCTAGTTTTTACATCGATGTACATCGACTGTAAAGAGCTGGACGGCGGCGGACCGCACCGAAGCCCTCCCCCGCCGGGACATAGACTCGGGCAGCGCGGAAGAGGCAGGGAGGTCTCGGTGGCACGGCCCAGGATCAAGGACGTCGCACGTCACGCGGGCGTCTCGGAGAAGACGGTGTCCAATGTCATCAACGACTACGCCCATGTCTCGGACCGGACCAGGCAGGTGGTGCGCGAGGCGATCGAACACCTCGGCTACCGGGTGAATCTGGCCGGCCGTCACCTGCGCAAGGGCAGAACCGGCATAATCGCGCTCGTCGTTCCCGAGCTGGACGTGCCGTACTTCGCCGAGCTGGCCCGGCATGTCATCCGCGAGGCCGAGGAGCGGTCCCTGACCGTCCTCATCCATCAGTCCGGCGCGGATCGCGCCCACGAGCTGGCGGCGCTGGCCGGGTTCGGCTCCGCCTTCGTCGACGGGATCATCCTCAGTCCGCTCGCCCTGACCGCCGACGACCTGCGGGACCGCGCGGGCTTCCCGCCCACGGTGCTGCTCGGCGAACTCCTCGAGGAGGGCGCCGACCATGTGGCCATCGACAACGAGGGCGCCGCGCGCGAGGCGACCCGCCACCTGATCGGGCTCGGGCGCCGCACGATCCTCGCCGTCGGGGGGCGCGACGACGCCGGCATGGGGACGGCCCAGGCCCGCACCCGGGGTTACCGGGCCGCCCTGGCGGAGGCGGGCATCGCCTACGATCCGGCCGCCCTGCTGCCGGTCGACTCCTTCCGGATGCCCGACGGCGCGCAGGCCGTGGCGCGGGCGCTCTCCCGGGGGGCCCGGCCCGACGCCCTGCTCTGCCTCAACGACCAGCTCGCACTGGGCGCGTTGCGAGCCCTGCACGAGCACGGGGTCAGGGTGCCGGAGGACGTGGCCGTCATCGGTTTCGACGACGTGGAGGGCGGTCGGTTCAGCGTCCCGACGCTGAGCACGGTGGCTCCGGACAAGGCGGCGGTGGCCAGGGTCGCCGTGCGGTTGCTCCAGCACCGCATCGAGGAGGCCGCGGCGCCGGACGGCACCGGATCGCAGGCGCAGGCACCCCGGGACCTCGTCGTGGACCACCGGCTCGTCCTGCGGGAGAGCACCGAGGGCAGCGAGCGGCGCTGACGGGCCCGCCGAACCGGCCGGAGCGAGGCACACGGGACCTCCTCCGTGCCGGTCGCGTCCTTGCGTCGACGCAGCGACGAGCGTCGGGACGGAGGCGGCCCACAGGGGTGCTCGCGGGGGTGCTCGCGGGGCCGCCCATGGTGCTGTCCATGGGGCCGCCTTACGGGGCCGCCCCATGGGGCTGTCCACAGGGGTACCCACGGGTTCAAAAATGGTATTCCATTTGCCGCAGACCTCTTGACGGTGCGGCGGGGCGAGAACTACGTTCTGGACACCGGAAAGCCGCTTCCGCTTCATGGAAGCCTCCCACTCCCCGCACCTGATCCCAGGAGTCCCGTATGACTGCCCTGGAAGACCGCCGTTCGTCCGTCCGGACCGACGACACCGCCACCAGCTCCGGCCTCTACACGTACGACCTGGCCCCGACCAAGCGGGAAGGGCGCCGCTGGGGCGCCTACAACGTCTTCACACTGTGGGCCAACGACGTGCACAGCCTGGGCAATTACGCCTTCGCCATCGGACTGTTCGCCCTCGGGCTCAACGTGTGGGGCATCCTCGCCGCCTTCGCGCTCGCCTCGGTCCTGCTCTTCCTCCTGCTCACCCTGTCCGGCTTCATGGGCCACAAGACGGGCGTGCCGTTCCCCGTCATGAGCCGCATCGCGTTCGGCATCCGGGGAGCGAAGATTCCGGCGGCCGTCCGGGGCACCGTGGCCATCGCCTGGTTTGGTATCCAGACCTATCTGGCCGCCGCCGTGCTGAGCGCCCTCCTGGTGGCCATGTTCCCGTCCCTCGCCTCCCTGGACACCAACTCCCTGCTCGGCCAGTCGACGCTCGGCTGGATCACCTTCCTGGTCCTGTGGGCCCTCCAGGTGCTCATCGTCAGCTACGGGATGCAGATGATCCGCCGGTACATGGCCTTCGCCGCGCCCACCACACTGCTCACCATGTGCGCCCTCGCGGTGTGGATGTTCGTCCGCGCGGACGGCTCGGTCTCCGTGTCGATCGACGATCCGCTCACCGGCGGCGCGATGTGGCTGCAGGTGCTCCAGGCCGCCGCGCTCTGGGTGGTCATCTACGGGACGTTCGTACTGAACTTCTGCGACTTCACCCGGTCCGCGCGCAGCCGCGGCTCCATCGTGCGCGGCAACGTGATCGGCATCCCGGTGAACATGCTCTTCTTCGCCGTCATCGTGGCGGTCCTCAGCGGAGCCCAGTTCACCCTCGACGGACACGTGATCACCAGTCCGACGGACATCGTCAGGACCATCCCCAACATGTTCCTGCTCGCCGTCGCCTCGCTCTGTCTCATCGCCCTCACCGTGGCGGTCAACCTGCTGGCCAACTTCGTCGCGCCCATCTACGCCCTGGTCAACCTCTTCCCGCACCGGCTCGACTTCCGCCGCGCGGGACTGGTGAGCGCGGTCCTCGGCCTGGTCATCACGCCCTGGAACCTCTACAACAGTCCGGTCGTCGTCAACTACTTCCTCGGCGGACTCGGCGCGCTGCTCGGCCCCCTGTTCGGGGTGATCATGGCGGACTACTGGCTGCTGCGGAGGTCCCGCGTGAACGTGCCGGCCCTCTACACCGAGGACGCCGGCTCCGAGTACCACTACCGGCGCGGCTACAACCCGCGTGCCGTCGCCGCCTTCGTCCCGAGCGCCGCGATCGCCGTCGTCGTCGCCCTGGTCCCCTTCTTCCACGCCGCGGCCGGGTTCTCCTGGTTCGTCGGAGCGGTCACCGCCGCCGTGCTGTACGCGCTGATCGCCGACCGCGCGTCCGTCTTCCGTGACGTGGACGGCGAATCGATCGCCGTCGCCGCGGAATAGTCCCGCACCTCACCGCACCGCCCTCCGTCCCACCGCCCTCCGTCCCACCGCCCTGCACCGCACCGTCGCGGAGCACGCCGTCCGAGCAGAAGGCCCAGGCCCCCATGCGCATCCTCGTGGTCAACGTCAACACCACGCAGTCCATCACCGACGCGATCGGCAAGCAGGCGGCCGGCGCGGCCTCCCCCGGCACCGAGATCGTGCCGCTGACACCGGCCTTCGGGGCGGAGTCCGTCGAGGGCAACTACGAGAGCTACCTCGCGGCGGTCGCGGTGATGGAGGCCGTACGCGCCCACCGGGAGCCGTTCGACGCGGTGATCCAGGCCGGTTACGGCGAACACGGGCGGGAGGGCCTGCAGGAACTGCTCGACGTGCCCGTCGTCGACATCACCGAGGCCGCGGCGAGCACCGCCCAGTACCTGGGCCGCCGCTACTCCGTCGTCACCACCCTCGACCGCACGGTCCCGCTGATCGAGGAGCGGCTGGAGGTGGCCGGGCTGGGCGCCCGGTGTGCCTCGGTGCGGGCCAGCGGGCTCGCCGTGCTCGATCTGGAGCGGGACGAACAGGCCGCCGTGGACGCCATCACCGAGCAGGCCGCACGCGCGGTCGAGGACGACCGGGCCGAGGTGATCTGCCTGGGCTGCGGGGGGATGGCGGGGCTCGCCGAACGCGTGGTGGAGCGCACCGGTGTCCCCGTGGTCGACGGGGTCGCCGCCGCCGTGACGGTGGCGGAATCCCTGGTCCGGCTCGGCCTGTCCACGTCCAAGGTGCGCACCTACGCCCGCCCGCGCCCCAAGCGGATCGTCAACTGGCCCCCGCAGGCGGGCTGAATCGTCGTCGCGCCGTCCCGCCCGGGCCGCCCGCGGGTCCCGGGGTATTCTGACGGGCCGCCCGACCGCCGCCGCGCACGGCGCGGGCGGCGTGCCGGGAACGGGAAGACAGACGAAGGACGGCGATGGCTGCGTCAGAGGGCTTCAGGCCCGAGTCCGAGCGGGTCACGCAGCGGTTGCGCGACGAGATCATCGACGGTGTGCGGGCCCCCGGCAGCCGCCTGGTGGAGCGGGAGCTGGCGGAGTCCCTCGGTGTGAGCCGGCTCCCCGTCCGCGAGGCCCTCAAGACACTGGTGTCGGAGGGACTGGTGACCCCGAGACCGCGTAGCTGGGCGGTGGTGCGGGAGTTCACCACGAGCGACATCGCCGACCTGGACGAGGTGCGGTCGGGCCTGGAGACCCTGGGTTTCCGGCTGGCCGCCCAACGGCACACGCGGGAGGGGCTGGAGCGGCTGCGCGCGACGGTGGACGCCGAACTCGACGCGGCGCGCGCCGACGACGCCGTGCGGGCCCGCCGGGCGGCCGCCGACTTCCACGAGACCGTCGTCTCCCTGGCCGCCAACGAGCTGCTCAACGAGCTGGAGCGGGTCCTGCGCAGCCGGCTGCGGTGGCTCCTGGGCCAGCACGACGACCTGCTGGCCGTCGCCCTGGAGCACGAAGCCCTCTACGGGGCCATCGCGGCACGCGACGTGGATCGCGTCCAGGAGCTGGTCCTGCACCACCTGGCGACGAGCCGCAGCGCGGCCCTGGGGCACCTCGCGCAGGAGCGGTCCTAGGTACGGGATCCGGGATCGGGATCCCGGGCCAAGGTCCGAAGTCCGCGGTCGTCGGCGCGGACCGGGGCCGAGGTCCCCGCGGGACACCACCGGACGGTGTCCGTCCCGGCCGTGTCAGGCGATCACGGCCTCCCACGTGTCGACCGCGAAGTGGACCGTCATGCCGTTGCGGCCGTACAGCCGCGGGGCACCCGTCGCGTTGGCGGCGTCGACGCCGAGGCCCACCGTGTCCCGGCCCCGCGCGGCGAGGTGGGCGAAGGCGTGGCGCAGGAGGAAACCGCCGAGGCCCCGGCCGCGGGCCTCGTGCAGGACGCCGATGCCGCGGATCCAGGCCATGGCCTCGCGGTCGTCGCGGGCCAGCAGGAAGCCGGCGTCGCCCAGACCGTCGGTGGCGGCGATCCACACCAGGGACCAGTCCAGCCCCGCGGCACCGATGTCCGCGAGCCACGGCCGGTACTCACGCGGCTGGAAGTCGAAGTGCCGCGCGAACGCCCGCTGGTACAGCTCGTGGACCGTGCGGCGGTCCGCCTCCGTGGCACACGCCCGCACCCGCACACCCGCCGGGGCCTCGGGCGGGAGGTCGGCCGCCGGGTCCAGCGGACGGTGCAGTACGTGGTGGTGGCGCACGACCCGCCAGCCGCGCCCGGTGAGGAGCGCGGTGTCGGTCGTGGGCCGGGCGTTGAGGTGCAGGTGGACGACGGCGCGCCCCGCGCCGTTGGCCCGCGCCCTGGCCAGGGCGCGGGACTCCATGGCCACCAGCACGTCCAGCCCGGCCCGCTGGTGGCCGGGCAGCACGTAGTGGTCGATGCCGACGCGCTCCCCGCCGGACTCGTCCCACAGCAGTCCGTACGCCACCAGCCGTCCGTCCTCGAAGGCGAGCCACGAGTCCCGGGAGAGATCCGTCCGAGGGTCCTTCAGGCCGGCTTCGACGGCGTGCCGGTCGGTCTCGGGCCGGCCGATCTCGATGCGGTCCACCTCGTTGAGGAGTTCGGTGATGGCGGGGGCGTCGGCGAGCGTGGCCGGCCGCAGGTCGGCGGGAGACATGAGCAGCAGGCTCAGGGAAGGCGACGGGTGACCGCAACGGGTTTTCCGCCGCCGCGGCCGGGCGGGCGGCGCGGTGCCCACCGCACGCGGCCGGACGACGCGGTGCGCGGACCGAGGTACGCGGACGGCTGCGGACCGAGGTACGCGGACGGCTGGGGAGACGTAGGACGGCGAACCGGGGGCATACGGATGGCCCGAGGCCTTCTCCCCCCGCCGACCCCCGGGAGCCCCCTGTGACGCCGAGTCTGCGCACCGCCCGCGCGTGCCGTGCCACCGCCGTGCTCCTTCTCGCCGCCGCCGGGTACGCGGCCGCCCACCACCCCTGGCTCGCGCTGCCCGGTCTCTACGCCGCCGCCGTGTTCGCCTGGTGCGCCGCGCGTGAGGGTGCGATGCACCGGCGGAGCGTCCTCCTCGCCCGGCGTGCCGAGCGTCTGGCCCGCCCGCGGCGGTTGCCCGCGGCCGGTCTGGAGCCGTGCTGCGCGTTCTGGCGGTACTCCTTCGGTGCCGGTCACGGCCCGGAGTGTGCCGGCACCGCCGCGGGCGTCCCCGTCCACGGCGACTGCTGCGAGCGGTGGTGGACCTCGCTGGGCGCCCGGCACGACGCGTCCTGCCGCCGGCGCACCGACGCCCCCGGGCGGGAGCCCGAGGCCGCGGGTCCGAGGTGAACGCGGGACGTCGCCGACACCGCCGGCGGACGCCCGGGCCGCGCGCGACGGCGCTGACGGCGGGTGCCACCGGCGATACCATCGGGCGGCAGACCGGCCGGGAAGGAACGCATGGCGAAGCAGGGCGGCGGGGGCAAGCGCCCACCGGGGATGACGGACGTGGCCCGGGCCGCCGGGGTCTCCGCGCAGACGGTGTCGCGCGTGCTCTCCGGGCATCCGAACGTGCGGGAGCAGACGCGGGCCGAGGTCCTGGCCGCGGTGTCCCGGCTCGGCTACCGGCGCAACAACGCGGCCCGCATGCTGTCCTCCGGACGCAGCCGCACGATCGGCGTGGTGACGCTGCGCACCACCTTCTACTCCCGCGCCGCCGTCATGTCCGGCATCGAGGGCGCCGCCCGGAGCGCCGGGTACGCCGTGAGCACCGCGACGGCCGACTCGCTCGACACCTTCGCGATCGAGTCCGCCCTGTCCCGGCTCATCGACCAGGGCGTCGAGGGCATCGTGCTGGCGGTGCCGCTGATCAACGGGAGCACCCGGCTCGAGGAACTGACCCGTACCACGCCGACCCTCACCATCGACGGTTCGCGCACGGACGCCACCGAGGTCGTGGCCGTCGACCAGTCCCTCACCGCCCGCCTGGCCACGCGGCACCTGCTGGACCTCGGCCACGAGACGGTGTGGCACCTGGCGGGCCCCGCCGAGTGGCTGGAGGCCGCGAGCCGGCGCGACGGCTGGCGTACGACGCTGGAGTCGGCGGGGCGTGCGGTGCCGCCTCCCCTGGAGGGCGACTGGTCGCCCGCGTCCGGATACCGTGCCGGGCTCGTCCTGGGCCGGATCCCGGAGGTGACCGCGGTGTTCGTCGCCGGCGACGAGATGGCGTTCGGCGTGGTCCGGGCACTGCGGGAACTGGGGCGGCGCGTGCCCGAGGACATCTCCGTGGTCGGCGTCGACGACATCGAGCTGGCGGAGTACTGCGCACCGCCGCTGACCACGGTCGCCCAGCCGTTCGCGCAGATGGGGGAGCTCGCCGTGGCTCATCTGCTGCGGTGCGTCGCGGCCCCGGAGACCGTGCCCGAACCGGCGTCGGTGGAGCCCCGCCTCGTCGTCCGCGCGAGCACGGCGGCGCCACCGGGGACGCGGGAGGCACCGGGGAGGCGGGAGACATCAGGGAGGCGGGAGACGCCGGGGATCTCGGTGGCATCGGGGGCCCCGGTGGCGTCGGGCGCCGTCACGTCCCGCGACGCCTGAGCGCCGGTCGTCGCCCGGCACGTGCCCCCGGAAAACGGCACTTTGCCTTTTCTTTGCCTTTCGGGAACCCCGTGGTTCCCGGGCGCGTTCATCCTGTTGACCGCGGGACATCCGGCCGCGGACGGACCGGTACGCAGCGACAGAAGCCGAGGTGGCACGAGTGGCGATGTGGGACAAGATCAAGGACCAGGCCAAGACCTTCCAGCAGTCCCAGGGCACTCGGACAGGAGCGGGCGGCTCCGGGCGGGGATCCCACGGCCCCCTGGGCGGCGGCAGGCCGGGCTCGTCCTCCGGCGGTTCCAAGGCCCAGTTGATCGGGATGTTCAAGTCCCAGCTCGCCTCGGCCAAGAACGAGCTGAAGAGCGGTGCCTACCGGGACGCCAGCATGGCCCTGTGCGCGCTGGTCGCCGCCGCGGACGGACGGGTGGACCCCTCGGAGCGCCGGCGCGTGGAGGAGCTGATCGTCTCCAACGAGGTGCTGCAGAACTTCCCGGCGGACCAGCTCCGCCAGCGGTTCAACCAGCACGTGGACCGGCTCCTCGCCAACGTCGAGCAGGGCAGGGCCGAGGCGCTCCAGGTGATCGGCAAGGCCGCGAAGAAGCCCGCGGAGGCCCGTGCCGTCGTCCAGACCGGCATGGTCGTCGCCGGGGCCGACGGCTCCTTCGACCAGTCCGAGCAGCAGGCGATCCGCGAGGCGTGCACCGCGCTCAGCATCCCGCCCTCGGAGTTCGGCGTCTGAGTCCCCGTCAGCCGCGCCGCCGGTGCGCCGCGACGCGCTCCCGGGTCGCGCAGCGGCGAGAGCAGTAGCGACGCTCCGGGCCACTGCCCCGGCTGATGAAGACGTCGGGGCAGGCACCGGACGCGCAGACCCTGCCGGGCGGGCGCTGGTGGTCCCAGAGGAGGACGGCCAGCGCCATGCAGGAGGAGGCCAGGAACCACTCCGGCCACGGCGCGTCGTCGTCACGGTCGAGGTGCGGGTGCCAGGGCGTACTGCCCCCGTGGGAGGTCAGCCGGAGCGCCCCCGTGTGCGCGCCGAGGAGGCGGTTCAGGACGTGCGCGGCGGCGTCGGCGGAGTCCGCCGCGAAGACCTCCCGCAGCAGGTCCGCCGCCGCGCGCATCCCGTCGACGTCACGCGGGGTGAGGTCGACGGGACCGGTCTCGCCGTAGGCCCGCAGCACTTCGGCCACCGCTTGGGGTGCGGGCGCGATGCCGGTGCCGGTACCGGAAGGGCCGCCCCCGAGTGCGTTCACGAGGGCGGCGGTGCGCCGCGCCGTGGTCAGTACGGAGTGCCTGGTGGACCAGTCGGCGTCGAGAGGAGAGGTCACCGGCCGAATGTAACGCATATTGCGGAGTTTTGAGTTACCTCCGTAACGTCTCCCCGGTGCCAAAGGGTTACTCAGTACGCTCGTATCTTGCCGGGGCGACGGCGGCGCGCGCCGGTGACGAGATGGCGGGACCGGCGCTGCTGCTGGCCGGGCTCGCCCTCACCGGCTCGGCGGCTCACGCGTCGTCGCTGCTCGCGGGCATCACGGTCTCCGCGGCGGTCGGTGGGCCGGTGCTCGGGGCCCTCCTGGACCGGGCGGAGCGGCCGGGTCGCCTCCTTGCCTGCGCGCTGGCGCTGTACGCGGTGGGACTGGCCGCGGTCCTCGCCGGGCTGGGCCGTCTTCCGACCGCCTGGACCGTGGTGCTCGCGGTGCTCACGGGGCTGCTGGGCCCGGCGCTTTCGGGCGGCTGGACCGCGCAGCTCCCCCGGGTGGCGGCGGACCCCCACCTGCCCAGGGCCAACGCGCTGGACGCGATGACCTTCGGCGCGGCGAGCCTGGCCGGTCCGGCGCTCGCCGGCGGCGCGGCCGAGGCGCTGGGAGCCCCCACCGCGGTCGTGCTCGCCGCGGCACTGGTCGCCGCGGCCGTGCCCGTGGCGTGGCGGTTGCCGGCCCGCACCGGCACGGGCCCGCGGGCGCGGCCCGCCCCCGTGGCCGGCGCCCTCGCCGCCGGGTTCCGGGTCATTCTCCGGCGCCCTCCGCTCGCCCGGGCGACCCTCGTCTCGGTCGTCTGCTGCGCCGCCCAGGGCATGCTGACGGCCTGCGTCCCGCTGCTGGGCGCGCGGGTTCTCGGTTCGGCCGGACGCGGAGCCCTGCTGTTCTCCTGCGCGGCGGTCTCCGCGCTGGTGGCCAATGCCGTACTGGCACGGCACCCGCGCTTCGCCGCACCGGACACGATCGTGCGGGCCGCGGCACTGGTCCAGGCCGCGGCACTGGCCCTGGCCGCGACGGGGGCCGCGACGGGCCGGCCGGCCGCGCTCCCGGTGGCCGCCGTCCTCTTCGGCGTCGGCGAGGGCCCGCAGCTCACCGCGCTCTTCGCGGTACGCCACCGGGAGTCCCCCGAGCACCTGCGCGGCCAGATCTTCACCACCGGGGCGAGTCTCAAGGTCACCGCGTTCGCCCTGGGCGCGGCCGTCGCGGGCCCCCTGGCCACGCGGTCGCTGCCCGGCGCCCTGTTGGTGGCGGCGGGCACGGCGGCGGCCGCGGCGGCCGTCGGACGGGAAAGGGTTTGACGTCGTCGGCGCCGAACGGTCGGATGGCCCCATGAGTTCAGGGCAGGGGCGCCGGGAGCCGTACGACCTCGACGAGCGCCTCGTACGGCGGCTGGTCGAGGGGCAGTTCCCGCGGTGGGCGGGGCTTCCCCTCGTACGCCACCCCTCCGCGGGCACGGTCAACGCCATGTTCCGTCTCGGCCCGGACCTGGCCGTCCGGCTGCCCCTGACCGGGGGCGGCGCGGCGGACGTGACGACGGAGCGGCAGTGGCTGCCCCGGCTGGCGCCTCTGCTGCCCACCGCCGTTCCCGAGGTGCTCGGGGAAGGAGTGCCCGCCGAGGGCTACCCGTGGCCCTGGTCGGTGTACCGGTGGCTGCCCGGGGAGCTTCCCGAGGCCGGCGGGCTGACCGACCCCCTCTCCCTGGCGGGCGACCTGGCCGGGTTCGTCGCGGCGATGCGGAGCGTCCCCCTGCCCGGCGCGCCGGCGGCGTACCGCGGTGGGCCGCTCGTCACGCTCGACGGGCCGACGCGGGCCGCGCTCGACGCCCTGCGGGACCTGCCGGAGGAGGGCGTCGACTGCGAGGCGCTGACCGAGGTGTGGCAGGACGCGCTGCACGCCCCCGCCTGGGACGGGCCGCCCCGCTGGCTGCACGCGGACCTGATGCCGGGCAACCTGCTGGTGACCGGCGGCAGGCTGAGCGCGGTGATCGACTTCGGGTGCATGGGGGTGGGCGACCCGGCCTGCGATCTCTTCCCTGCCTGGAACCTGCTGCCGGCCGGCGCGAGGGAGGTCTTCCGCGAGGCGCTGGGCGTGGACGACGCCACCTGGCGGCGTGGCCGGGGCCGCACCCTCTCCCAGGCGCTGATCGCCCTGCCGTACTACCGGGAGACCAGCCCCGCGATGGCCGGCAACGCCCGTCACGTGATCCGGGCGGTCCTGGGGGAGGCGGAGCGGGTCCACCGACCCGCGAAGCCGTCGGCACCCCTCATGGGGACGGATGTGACGTCCGGTCAACTGTCGTAGTCCACCGTCACTTTCTCGGAGACCGGGTAGGACTGGCAGGTCAGGACGTAGCCCGCGTCGACCTCGGCCGTTTCGAGCGCGTAGTTGCGGCGCATGTCGACACTGCCGTCGGTGACCAGGGCCCGGCAGGTGCCGCAGACGCCCCCCTTGCAGGCGAAGGGCAGGTCGGGGCGGGTCTGCTGGGCGCCGTCGAGGATCGAGCGCTCCCGGGAGAGCGGGGCGGTCGTGGAGCGCCCGTCCAGGGTGACGGTGACCTCGCTGACGGGGCCCTCGGGGCCGCGGTCCTCGTGGTGGACCTGCCGCACGGGCTCGTCGTCGGCGTAGAACAGCTCGCGGTGGACGCGCTCCGCCGGAACGCCGAGGCCGGCCAGGACCTGCTGGGCGTCGGCGACCATGCCCTGCGGGCCGCACAGCCACCAGTGGTCCGCGCCCGCCACGTCCACCAGGGAGCCGATGAGCGCCGAGAGCCGCCCGGCGTCCAGCCGGCCGGAGAGCACCTCTGCCTCGCGGGGTTCGCGGGAGAGCACGTGGGCGAGGTGGAAGCGGGTCGGGTGCAGGTCCTTCAGGTCGGCCAGTTCGTCGGCGAACATCACCGTGTCGGTGCGGCGGTTGCCGTAGAAGAGCGTGACGGTGGAGCGGTCGTCGGCGGCGAGCACCGACTCGGCGATGGAGACCATCGGGGTGATGCCCGAACCGGCGGCGATCAGGACGTGGTGGCCGGGGGTGGTCAGGTCGGGCGTGAAGAGGCCGGTGGGGGCCATCACCTCCACGGCGTCGCCCGGGCGTACGTCGTTGACCAGCCACGCCGAGAAGAGCCCGCCCGGCACCACGCGGACCCCGATGCGCGGCGCCGCACCGGCCGCCGAGCAGATCGAGTACGAACGGCGTTCGTCCCGGCCGTCCACCTCGCGCCGCAGCGTGAGCGACTGACCGGGCGCGAAGGCGAACTCCCGGGCCAGCTCGTCGGGGATCTCGAAGCTCACGGCCGCGGCGTCCGCGCACAGCCGCTCGACGGCGGCGACGCGCAGGGTGTGGAAGGCGGGCCGGCGGCGGGTGCGCACCGGGGCCGCCGGGACGGGGGCGGTCGGGGCCATCAGATCTCCTTGACGTACTCGAACGGCTCGCGGCAGGCCCGGCAGCGCCACAGCGCCTTGCATGACGTGGCGGCGAAGCGGGAGGTCTCCTCGGTGTCCGCCGAGCCGCAGCGGGGACAGCGCACCGCCGGCCGGGTGGGCGACAGGACGAGGGGGACGGGGCCGCCGCGGGGTGCGGGCCCGGGCGGGGCGATGCCGTGCTCGGCGAGCTTCAGGCGGCCCGCCTCGGTGATCCAGTCGCTCGTCCAGGGCGGGTCCAGGACCGTGCGGATCTCCACGCGCGGGTATCCCGCCCCGCGCAGGCGCGCGGCGACGTCCGCCCGCATCTCGGCCATGGCCGGGCAGCCCGAGTAGGTGGGGGTGAGGCTCGCGACGACGGTGCCGTCCTCGCCGACCTCGACGTCGCGCAGGACGCCGAGGTCGGCGAGGGTGAGCATGGGCAGCTCGGGATCGGGGACCTGCTCGGCGACGTGCCGGGCGCGGCGGGCGTCCAGGAGTGCGGGGCCGTCGCTCACCATGTCGCCTCCGGGTGGGCGCGGGCGACGCCCTGCAGCTCGGTCAGGAGCGGCGCCAGGTGCTCGGTGTGCTCGCCGGCGCGGCCCGAGCCGGGCAGCGGGCGGTACACGGGCAGGGTCAGTCCGGCCGCCTCGGTGACCTGGCGCAGGTCCTCGGCGACCTCGTCGCGCACGTCGTACGCCGCGTGCAGTTCGCCGAGGTACGGGGCGACCTCGTCCAGCGCGGCGCGCGTCCGGCGGTGGGACTCGTCCGTGCCGTCGCCCAGGCGCACGCACCACTCGGCGGCGTACTGCCGGTGATACGTCAGCTCCTTGACGCCCTTGGCGGCGACCGCCGCGAGCACCGGATCGGGGTGGGCCCCGAGCCGCCGGAAGTGGGCCAGCCGCCAGCTGGAGAGCACCAGCAGCCGCACGACCGCGAACGCGAAGTCGCCGCGGGGGAGTTCGGCCAGGCGGACGTTGCGGAAGTCGCTGGCGTCGCGGAAGTAGGCGTAGGCGTCCTCGTCGCGGCCGGTGCCGTCCACCTGCCCGGCGCGGGAGTACAGCAGGCGGGCCTGACCGAGGAGGTCGAGGCCGATGTTGGCCAGCGCCACCTCCTCCTCCAGCTCCGGCGCGCGGGTGACCCACTCGGCGAGCCGCTGGGCGCTCACCAGGGCGTCGTCGGCGAGCGCCACGCACTCCCCGGCCAGTGCGACGGCGTCGACGCCCTCGGGCACGGCGGTGTCGACGCCGTGCAGCGGGTCCTCGAAGCCGGTGCCGTAGGCCCAGCGGGTGTCGTCCTCGTGCCCCTCGGCCAGGGTGAGGTAGACGTGGTCGTCACTCATGCCCTGCTCCTAGATGTGGGGAACGTCGTCGGGGATGTCGTAGAAGGTCGGGTGGCGGTAGACCTTGTCGGCGCTGGGGGCGAAGAAGGGGTCCTTCTCGTCGCGGGTGGAGGCGGCGATGTGCTCGGAGCGCACCACCCAGATGCTCACGCCTTCGTTGCGCCGGGTGTAGAGGTCGCGGGCGTGGGTGAGGGCCATGGCGTCGTCGGCGGCGTGCAGCGAGCCGACGTGGACGTGGTTGAGTCCGCGCTTGCCGCGCACGAAGACCTCGTACAGCGGCCAGCCCTGCCTGCCGGGCGTCTCGAGGGTCATGCCGCCGCTCCCTTCCGCGCGCGGGCGGCCTGCTTGGCGGCGTGTGCGGTGGCCGCCTCGCGCACCCAGGCGCCGTCCTCGTGGGCGGTCCGCCGCCGCTCCATCCGCCGGTCGTTGCAGGGGCCGTCGCCCTTGATGACGCGCATCAGCTCGTCCCAGTCGGGGGTGCCGAAGTCGTGGTGCCCGGTCTCCTCGTTCCAGCGCAGCTCGGGGTCGGGCAGGGTGACGCCGAGCTTCTCGGCCTGCGGGACGGTCATGTCCACAAAGCGCCGGCGCAGCTCGTCGTTGCTGTGCCGCTTGATCTTCCAGGCCATCGACCGCGCCGAGTTGGGCGAGGCGTCGTCGGGCGGGCCGAACATCATCAGGGACGGCCACCACCAGCGGTTGACGGCGTCCTGGACCATCTCGCGCTGGGCGTCGGTGCCGCGCATCATCGTCATCAGCAGCTCGTAGCCCTGCCGCTGGTGGAAGGACTCCTCCTTGCAGATGCGCACCATCGCGCGCGCGTAGGGCCCGTACGAGCTGCGGCACAGCGGCACCTGGTTGCAGATCGCGGCGCCGTCCACGAACCAGCCGATCACGCCGACGTCGGCGAAGCTGAGGGTCGGGTAGTTGAAGATCGACGAGTACTTCTGGCGGCCCTCGACGAGCCGCTGGGTGAGGTCGTCGCGGTCCGCGCCGAGGGTCTCGGCGGCCGAGTACAGGTACAGGCCGTGGCCGGCCTCGTCCTGGACCTTGGCGAAGAGGATCGCCTTGCGGCGCAGCGACGGGGCCCGGGTGATCCACTCGCCCTCGGGCTGCATGCCGATGATCTCCGAGTGCGCGTGCTGGGCGATCTGCCGGATCAGCGTCTTGCGGTAGCCGTCGGGCATCCAGTCCCGCGGCTCGATGCGCTGGTCGCGTGCGATCGTCGCGTCGAAGTGCTCCTGGAGTCCGTCCGGCGCGTCCGGGGGCGGCGCCTCGGCGGCGTGTGTCGTGGTCATCGTCACCAGCTTCCCAACCGACCATTCGTTCGGTATCAGTGTGACGTGTTTCCGCCTGCCGGGCAAGACCCGGACCCCGCCGGCCGCACCCTTGACAGTGCCACCGCGTGGCTGGATTACTTGGCCTTGCCGCGAGCTAACCGAATGGTCGGTCGGGAGACAAGGTGGTGGGTACGGTGTCGCAGGCCACGCAGCGGACGCCGACGGAGGCGATGTTCTTCGCGGACGAGGCCTCCCGGGGGCTCGGGATCGAGCTGGTGGAGCACGGGGAGGGAACCGCGGTGCTCCGCATGACCGTGACCCCGGCGATGGTGAACGGACACCGGATCGCCCACGGCGGCTATCTGTTCCTGCTCGCCGACACCGCGTTCGCCTGCGCCTGCAACAGCCACGGACCCGTGACGGTCGCGGCCGGCGCCGACATCGTCTTCGTCGCCCCGGCGCGCGAGGGCGACGTGCTCGTGGCCCGCGCCGAGGAGCGCGCCCGCTACGGACGCAGCGGGATCTACGACGTGAGCGTGCGCCGCGGCGGGGAGCTGATCGCGGAGTTCCGCGGACGCAGCCGCAGCGTGCGGGAGGACACGGCGCGCGAGGCGCCGGGCACGACGACGAAGGAGTCGCGATGAGCAGCGAGCCGACGACCGGGACGGCCCCGGCATCCCGACCGGGCGAGCCCCTCCCCCACGACCTGCTCGACGACGCCGAGCGGCTCTCCCGCGAGCAGCTCCGGGAGCTCCAGCTCGACCGTCTGCGCGCGACCCTGCGGCACGCCTACGACCACGTCGAGCTGTACCGCAAGAAGTTCGACGCCGCCGGGGTGACCCCCGACGACTGCCGCAGCCTGGCGGACCTGTCCCGCTTCCCCTTCACCACCAAGGCAGACCTGCGGGACACCTACCCCTTCGGCATGTTCGCCGTCCCGATGTCCAAGGTGCGGCGGGTGCACGCCTCCAGCGGCACCACCGGACGTGCCACGGTCGTCGGGTACACGGACAACGACCTGTCCATGTGGGCGGACGTCATAGCCCGTTCCCTGCGCGCCGCGGGCGGGCGCCCGGGTCACAAGGTGCACATCTCCTACGGCTACGGCCTGTTCACCGGCGGCCTGGGAGCCCACTACGGCGCCGAACGCGCCGGCTGCACGGTGATCCCCGCCTCCGGGGGCATGACGGCGCGTCAGGTGCAGATCATCCAGGACTTCCGCCCCGAGATCATCATGGTCACCCCGTCCTACATGCTCACCCTGCTCGACGAGTTCGAGCGCCAGGGCGTCGACCCGCGCACCAGTTCCCTCAAGGTCGGCATCTTCGGCGCCGAGCCGTGGACCGAGGAGATGCGGCGCGAGATCGAGGAGCGCATGGACATCCACGCCGTCGACATCTACGGCCTGTCCGAGGTGATCGGCCCGGGCGTGGCCCAGGAGTGCGTCGAGACCAAGGACGGACTGCACATCTGGGAGGACCACTTCTATCCCGAGGTGGTGGACCCGCTCACGGACGCCGTGCTGCCCGAGGGCGAGGAGGGCGAGGTCGTCTTCACCTCCCTCACCAAGGAGGCGCTCCCGGTGATCCGGTACCGCACACGGGACCTGTCCCGGCTGCTGCCCGGCACCGCGCGCCCCGCCTTCCGCCGGATGCAGAAGGTCACCGGCCGCTGCGACGACATGATCATCCTGAGGGGGGTGAACGTCTTTCCCACCCAGGTCGAGGAGGTCGTGCTGCGCACCCCGGGCGTCGCCCCGCACTTCCAGATCCGGCTCACCGAGCGCGGCCGCATGGACCACATGACGGTGCGGGTCGAGGCCCGCCCCGACGCCGGTCCCGAGCAGCGCGATGCCGCCGCGAGGGCGATCGCGCAGGGCGTCAAGGACGGGGTGGGCGTCACCGTCGAGGTCGAGGTCGTCGAGCCGGAGACGCTGGAGCGCTCGCTGGGCAAGATCCGCCGGGTGTGGGACCTGCGGGGCGCGTGAAACGTGAGCACGGACACGTGTGTTCGTGCGCCGTACCGGTGTGCGAGAAGGAACGGATGGGCAGGAAAGGCATGATCGGGGGAGGTTGAGCAGATCCTGAGGGGACATCCCGTGCGTGTGTGTGTGATCGGTGCAGGACTGTCGGGGCTGGCGATGGGCCATGCCCTGAAGAGCCGCGGCATCTCCTTCGTCTGCCTGGAGAAGGCACGTGACGTCGGCGGTATCTGGCGACAACCGGGCGCCGGTGAGCGGGGACCGGGCTATCAGACCCTGCACCTGAACACCGCCAAGCAGCTCACGGGTTACGCGGACTTCCCGATGCCGTCCGACTACCCGCTCTATCCCCGGCACACCCAGGTCGCCGCCTACCTGCGGTCCTTCGCCGAGTGGGCGGGCCTGCTCGACCACGTGGAGCTGCGGACCGAGGTGGTCTCCGTCCGTCAGGACGCGGACGGCGGGTGGACCGTCGTCAGCCGGGACGCGGAGGGCGCGCAGACCTCGCGCCGGTTCGAGCAGGTGGTCGTCGCCTCTGGCCACCACAACGAGCCGGCCCTGCCCGATCCCCTTCCGGACGGCGCCGACTCCTTCGCCGGAACGATTCTTCACTCCCTCGACTACCGCGACGGCAGCGACTTCGCCGGTCGGCGCGTCGTCGTGGTGGGCCTCGGCGCCTCCGCGGTGGACATCGCCGCGGACCTCTCCCGGCACGCGGAGCGGACCCTGTTGTCGGTGCGCCGGGGGCTGCACATCGTGCCCAAGCAGGTCTTCGGTATGTCCCTCGACGAGGTCGCCGAAGCCCCGTGGTGGAACGAGATGCCCTTCGCCGAGCGGCGCAAGTGGGTGGAACAGGCCCTGCTGGTGGCCCGGGGCAGGCTCTCGGACTACGGCCTGCCCGAGCCCGACCACCCGATCCTCTCCTCCGCGACGACCGTCTCGGACGAGATCCTCAGCCGGATCCGGCACGGTGCGGTGACTCCGAAGCCCGCGATCGCCTCGTTCGAGGGCGACCGGGTCGTGTTCACGGACGGCAGCTCCGAGACCGCCGACACGGTCGTCTACTGCACCGGTTTCCACATGACCTTCCCCTTCCTGCCGCCGGGCTGCCCGGTCGCGGCCGACGGCTCGGTCGAGCTCTACCGGCGGATCGTCCCGGCCGACCGGCCCGGTCTGTACTTCGTGGGACTGGTGCGGCCCGCGGGCGCCCTCACCCGGCTGGTGGAGGCCCAGGCCCAGTGGGTGGCGCGCCTCGTCGACGGCGCCGCCGCGCTGCCCGGGGCCGAGGAGATGCGCGAGGAGATCGGCACGTACCTGACCGGCATCGCCGAGCGCTACGGCCGGACTCGCGGCGCCTCGATCCAGGTCGACGTGGGTCCCTACCTGGCGGAGTTCCGGGAGCCACTGCCGGTGTGACGTCCCGGAGGACGCGGTCGGCGACCACGCCCGGCCGCGTCCGTGCCCACGGCTCCCGGCGGATCGCGCCGGGAGCCCTGTCTCGCGCGCGGACGTTCCGTTCAGCGGACCGACAGCGGTTGGCGGACGGTCTCCACGACCGGCGGCCGGACCGTGTAGGCCTCCGAGGAGAGGTACGCCGTCACCCGCGGCGGGCGGTCCCCTTGGTGGGCGAGGGCCAGGTAGGCGATCAGGCCGACCCCGTCCTCGGGCCGCCGCTCGGTGAGTGCGGCCAGGGCGCGGTTGAGCACGGAGGCGTCCATGCCGTGGTGGTGCAGCATCGTGGACGCCCGTGCCAGGGCCTCCCCGTCATGCCGGACGTAGTCGCGCACCGGGATGTACAGGGTGAATCCACTCGGCCGCGCCGCGCCGAGGTCGGTGAAGGAGTGGCAGGACTGAACAGGCCGCCCGTCGAGCCCACCCGCGTCGGGGCCGAGACCTCCGGCCGTGCGGAAGAAGCCCTCGACCGCCGTCGGCGTCGGGCCCGAGTCCGTCCGGGACAGCCGTCCGGCCTGGCCGGCCGTGAGGTTGTCGTGGCGCAGGTAGACCTTCGCCCGGGGTTCCGCCCAGTCCCCGAGGTCCAGGGCGAGGAAGGGGTATCCGCTGCCCTGGGGAAGGGTGTCGAAGGCCCGGTGGTGCCCGAGCCGGCGCAGTGCCTCGCGCAGCGTCGCGGCGGAACGTTCCTCCCCGCCCGCCGCCGGGTTCAGGTAGACCTTGACCCCGGGTACGCCGCCGGGCCTGAGTTCCAGGGCGCACCACAGGGCGAGGGGGCCCTGCGGAGTGGGGGGCAGGAACAGGTCCAGGAGTTCGTCGAGGGCGTCGGTGGTGAAGTGCCAGCGCCGCGCCATCCGGCGGACCGCCTCCAGTCCGGCACGGCCGTTGTCGGCCAGGCTGGTTGCGCCGCAGCCCGGTTCCACGAGGACCCGCATGGCCGGGGCCGCCCCGGGCCGGAAGGAGAGGGAGAACTCCACGGGGGTGTGGTCGTCGGACAGGAAGGAGCGGGTGGGCGGCGCCAGGCTCAGCGGCCGCTGGGCCACCGGTCCCAGTGCGTCGGTCAGGACCTGCGCGTAGGTCTCGACGTCGGCGCGGGAGAGGCCGGCGACCGAGCCGAGTCTTCGCAACTGGCCGCCGGTGAAGGAGCCGAGCGTGGGTGCGCCCTGCGGGTCCGTGCCCGTCGGCGCGGCCCTCAACGGTCCGCCCCCGGCCGGGGCCGCCCAAGGCGATACCCGCCTCGGGGGGCGGGTATCAGGGGATTCGGCGGAGGGAAAGCGGCGTTCGCGGATATGTGGTCCACGACACCTCCTTTGGCTCATAAGCAACTTGAATACCGCGTTGCTCACTACCCGTGCCGTTCGATCTTCATGCGGAAGGGGCGGATGGCGAGGGTGTTGCGCACGTCACCGTGTGAGCCAATTGAGGAACTGGCTCCACATCCCCTTGTGTTCGGCCGGGCGGGCCGGACCCGTCGGCCTCTCCGGCCCGGGCGCCACGGTGGCCCGCCCCGCTTCGCCGCGCCGTGCGGCACGCACCGGGGTGAACCGGGCCGGAAGGTTGGCCAGAGCGCGGTTGAAGGGGCCCGGACGCCACGTCAGGCTGTCCTCGGGAACGGCGAGTTCGACGTCGGGCAGTTCGTTGAGCAGGTGCTCGATGGCCGTGACCGTGATGTGCCGGGCCGGTTCCTTGGACGGGCACGCGTGCGGGCCCGCGCTCCAGGCGAGGTGCGCGCGGTTGCTGCCCGCCTGGCGGGACGCCTGGAGGGCGGGACCGGTGTTGGCGGCGGCGAAGCTGACGAGCACGAGGTCGCCCGCCTGCATCCGCTGTCCGGCCAGTTCCGTGTCGACCGCCGGGTAGTGCGGGGCGAAGTTGGCCATGGGCGCGTTCTCCCACAGCGTGTCGTCGAGCGCCTCGTCGATCAGGCCGCCCTCACGGGCGTACCGCTCGTGGGTCAGGAGCCGGTGCAGGGTGTTGCCGAGGAGGTTGCGCAGGGGTTCGGCTCCCGCGCTGAGCAGCAGGGCGATCTGGTGGACCGTCTCCTCGTCGTCGAGTCGGGCCTCGTGCTGCATCAGCCAGGAGGCGACGTCGTCGCCGGGCTTGCGCCGCTTCAGCGTGACGAGCTCCCCCACGGCCTCGAAGAGCACCGCGGCGGCCTTCTCGGCGTTGACGCCGTCGAACATGCCGGAGATGCCGAACATCACCCGGTCACCGATGTCGGCGGGGCAGCCGAAGAGTTCGTTGAAGACGAACAGCGGAAGCTGCTTGGCGTAGTCCCCGAGCAGGTCGGCCGAACCGCGGGCGGCGAACTGGGAGATGAGGTAGCCCGAGGTCTGCTCGGTGCTGCGGCTCAGCCGCCGGGTGTCCACCCGTGCCATGCTGTCCGTGACCGCCTGACGCAGCCTGAGGTGGTCGGCGCCGTCGGCGAACATGCAGTTGTGCCGGTGGGCCAGCAGCGGCACGACCGGGCTGTCCGGGCTGATCCTGCCCTCGTTGAAGGCCCGCCAGCGGCGCGCGTCCTTGCGGAAGGTGCCGGAGTCCTGCAGCAGTTGGAGCGCCGCCGCGTAGTCCGTGACCAGGGTCGCCTCGACCCCCGGGGCCAGTTCGACGGGGGCCGCGGCGCCGTAGTGGCGCAGGTACTCGTAGTACGCCTGCGGGTGGGCGGCGAACTCCGGTCCGTGCAGCGGCACACGGGCGCCGGAGCCGTGGGCCGGGCAGCCGGGCGGCGGTACCGGCGCGGTGTCGTGGGCGTTCATGGGTGCTCCAGCTCCTGGCGGGTGCGGTTCAGCAAGTAGCGGACGAGGGTGGTCAGTGCGGCGGCCGAGGACTTCTCGTCGCGGGCGTCGCAGGTGACGACGGGGGTGTCGTCGAGCAGGTCGAGTGCCTCGCGCAGCGCCCGCTCGTCGCGCAACGGCGTGCCGTCGAAGTGGTTGACGGCGATGGCGTAGTCGAGCCCGTAGTGCTCGATGAGGTCGATCACGGGGAAGGAGTCCGCCAGCCGCTCCGGGTCGACCAGCACCAGGGCGCCGAGCGCACCGCGGGCCATGTCCTCCCACATCTGCACGAAGCGCTGCTGGCCGGGGGTGCCGAAGAGGTAGAGCACGACGCGGTCGCTGATGGTCAGGCGGCCGAAGTCCATGGCGACCGTGGTGGTGGTCTTGCCCCGCACGCCCTTGAGGTCGTCGACCTCCTCGGCGGCCTGCGTCATCGTCTCCTCGGTGGACAGCGGCTCGATCTCGGAGATCGAGCCGATGAGGGTGGTCTTGCCCACCGCGAAGTGCCCGACGACGAGGATCTTGACCGCCGTCTGGGTCGCTCCCTCGCGTACGTAGTCCCGCTCACCCAAACTTGGCGCGGAGCCCATTGAGCACCTCCTCCAGGATCTCTCGGTCCGCGAGGCGGGCGCGGGCCACCGGCGGGCGGGTCATGAGGTGACCGCCCTCCATCAGGGAGGCCAGCAGGATCCGCACGACGCCCAGCGGGAAGTGGGTGTGTCCGGCGATCTCGGCGACCGAGAGGTAGCCGGCGGAGCAGAGGTCGAGCAGGCTCTGCTCCTCGGGGGACAGCCGGGCCGGCCGCTGCTGCTGGTCGGCGGAGGCCGTGACCAGGGTGATGAGGGAGAGGGCGTCCTCGTCGGGAAGTCCGCGGCCCTTGGTGATGACGTACGGACGTACTAATTCCGGCGCCTCGGGCTGCCAGCCGTCGTGGCCGGTCACGAGCGGCTGCCCAGGTTCTCGCGCGGCGGTGTCGTCAGCCGCTTGCCGAGCTGGGCGACGAGCTGCTGCATCCGGAAGGTGATGTCGGCCATGTCGACCTCCGGGGAGGCGGAGACACCGAGGTAGGCGCCCTCGCCGGCGGAGATCAGGAAGACCCAGCCGCCGTCGAACTCGACCAGGGTCTGCCGCCAGGACTGGCTGGGGTCCTCACAGAAGAAGGCGAGGGTGCGGCTGAGCGACTGCACACCGCTCATCGCCGCGGCGACCCGGTCGGCGTCGTCCTTGTCGAAGTCCTGCGTCCGGGCCATCAGCAGGCCGTCGGCGGATATCAGGACCGCGTGCAGGGCGCCCGGAATCTCCAGCGCGCTGTCGAGCATCCATGACAGATCGTCGTTCACGAGACCTCATGTCCTTCGCTGCTTGCACCAGGTGTTTCGCTCGTCCGGCCGGCGTGGTCCGGGCTGTCCGGCTCGGTGACCCGGCCGGACTGCGTTCCGCGCTGGAAGGCACCCATGACCTGTGCCTGCTCGGAGTCGGAGCGGCCCGTCGCGCGCGGGGTGGACGCGCTGCCGGGCACGATGGCCATCGGCCGCTTGCGGCGGCGCCGGGGCAGACCGTCGCCGGTCGGGGAGGAGGTGAGTGCCGCCTCCGGTCCGCCTTCGGGAACCGGGCGGGCCGTACCGCGGGCGGCCGGGGCGGATGCGGGGGCGGGGGCCTTCTTCTCCGGCATGGCGGTGAGCAGTTCGTGCGGGAGCAGGACCACCGCCCGTACACCTCCGTAGGGGGAGGAGGAGTCCACCGACACCTCGAAACCGAATCGTTCGCACAGCAGGCCGATGACGGCGAAGCCGAACTGGGGCGGGTTGCCGAGCCCCGCCACGCCCGAGGCGCGCTCGGTGGCGAGCAGCTTGTCGGCGCGGGCCCGCTCCTCGTCGCTCATGCCGACACCGGCGTCGTCCACGACCACGCAGATGCCCTTGGGCACCGTCCGGATGTTGATCTCGACGACGGTGTCCGGGCTGGAGTAGCTGGTGGCGTTGTCGAGCAGCTCGGCGAGGGCCAGGGCGACGGGCTCGACGGCCCGGCTGGTGATGCCGAAGTCGACCTGGGAGAGGATGTCCACCCGGCGGAAGTGCCGGATGCGCCCCTGGGCACTGCGCACCACGTCGTACACGGAGGCGGTGTCGCGCCGCCCGCCGAGCCAGCCGTCGCACAGCACGGCGATGGACTGGGCGCGCCGGCCGAACTGCGAGTTGGTGTGGTCGATCTCCAGCAGGTCCTGGAGCAGGGCCGAGTCGCCGTACTTGGTCTGCAGCCGGGAGAGCACCAGCTGCTGTTCGGCGGCGAGGCCCTGAAGGGTCCGCATGGCGGATTTCAGCACCGTCTTCGTCTCGTCCTCGGCCCGCTCCTGGGCGGCCTGCACGGACTTGCCGTAATCGTTCTCCAGCTCGGTGTAGTGATCCCTGAGCCCCTGGACCTGCTGCCGCAACGCCCGTGCCGCCTTGCGCTGGCGGCTGATGAGCACGGCGGCGGCGACGAGGGCGACGAGGGCGACCCAGAGCAAGGGGTTCCCTGTGTATTCCGTCATAAGACTCTCTTCAGGCGACTGACAGCCGGCTTGCTGAATTCCGTCCGTGCGGGCGGTCCGGTGGACTGCCCGCACCGGGGAAGCTGCCCGGGCTGCCCCTTGTGTCGGGGATGCCGTCTTTCACCCATCCGCCCGCTCCGCAAACGCGGTGATCGTATCACCGCATGATCAGGTGAATTGACGTCAAGAAGCTTCTGAACATGAACGGTTGAGACCGGCGAGCCCGCCCCTCCGCGCGGTGGGTACAGTCGGCCCCGTGAAAGATGCACAAGACACGTTCCGGCCGACTACGGGTCCGGGGCCGGGCGGTACGGGGTGACACCGGAGGCCATGGCGGCGGTGTTCACGGCCGGCGTCGGGGCCGGCGCCATCAACAGCGTCGTCGGCTCCGGCACCCTGATCACCTTTCCCGTGCTGCTGGCCACGGGACTGCCGCCGGTCACCGCGACGGTCTCCAACGCGCTCGGCCTCATACCCGGCTCCATCAGCGGGGCCATCGGCTACCGCGAGGAACTCCGCGGCCAGCGCCGGCGCGTGCTGAAGCTGGGCTCGGGAGCGCTGGTGGGCGGTCTCGCGGGCGCCACGCTCCTGCTGATGCTGCCGGCCGACGCCTTCGAGACGATCGTGCCGGTCCTGGTGGGCCTCGCCCTGCTGCTGGTGGCGTTCCAGCCGCAGATCGGCAGGCTGGTCCAGCGCCGCCGGGCCCGCACCGGCGCCTCGCCCCGCCGGGACGGCGGCCCGCTCCTGTTCGGCGGCCTGACGCTGGCCAGCGTCTACGGCGGCTACTTCACCGCGGCCCAGGGGATCATCTACCTGTCCCTGATGGGCATGCTCCTGGACGAGCCCCTGCAACGCCTCAACGGCGTGAAGAACGTCCTGGCCGCCGTCGTCAACACCGTCGCCGCGCTCTTCTTCCTCTTCGCCGCGGACTTCGAGTGGACCGCCGTCGGGCTCCTCGCGGTCGGCTCGGGACTCGGCGGCTACGTCGGCGCCAAGGTGGGCCGCCGCTTCAGCCCGGCGGTCCTGCGGACACTGGTCGTGACGGTCGGCACGGTCGCCCTCGTGCAACTGCTGCTGCGCTAGGCGGCGTCCGGCATAACGCCGCGTTATGCGAAGCCGGGATTGTTCGGCCGGCCACCGGGCCCGACATGCTGTGGGCGCCCCCACACACCAGCACGCGCCCCGGCGCGTGTCGTCGGAATCGAGGAGCCTTGCGAACAACGAGACTCGTCCCCGCCCTGCTGGCCGCCCTCGTGGCCACGCTGCTGTCCGCCCTCGCGCTCGCCCCGACCGCCTCCGCGGTGGAGCCACGGCCCGGTGACGGCGGCCCCCAGCCGATCATCGGCGGCGGCTACGCGCAGAACGCCCCCTGGGCGGCGCGGCTGTTCTCCAACGGCCAGCAGACCTGTACCTCGACCATCATCTCCCCCACTTGGATCCTCACCGCCAAGCACTGCGTCAGCGGCGGCAACCTCGCCTTCCGCATCGGCAGTCTCGACCAGGGCTCCGGCGGCACGGTGGCCAACGGCGTGCAGACCGTCACCAGCGCCTCGGCGGACCTCGCGCTGGTCCGGCTCGACCGCTCCGTCTCCGCCACCTACGCCCCGCTCGGCCAGCCGGGCACGGTGCGGGTCGGCCAGACCGTGCAGGTCTACGGCTGGGGCGCGACCTCCCGGTGCGGCTCGGCGATCAACTGCCAGTCCCCGTACCTCAAGGTCGCCAACGTGAGCGTCACCCAGGGCTGCTACGACGCCTACTACGGCCAGGCGATATGCGCCCGCCCCGTCGACGGCATCACCGCGGGCGGCGACTCCGGCGGACCGATGATGGCCGGCGGCGTCCAGGTCGGCGTCGCCTCGACCAGCGACCGGCAGAGCACCACGGCGTACACCAACGTGACCGCCTACCGCTCCTGGATCCAGTCGGTGGCCGGCGTCTGACACCTCCCGCTCCCGGGGTCCCGTGCCCGCCTCCGCCACCGCGGAGCCGGGGGCGGGGCCCCGCCCCCGTCCCGGGCACCCCCGCGGCCCGGGCCACCCGCCCGCCGGGCCGTCCAGGAAGCGGACGGCCCGGCGGGCGGGTGGCCGGTACATCTAGTGTGCACGGTGACCGACCACGGGGTGTCCCGCGTGCGAAGGAGCCACGGCATGACCGGCCAGACAGCCAACTCCCGGGAGAACGAGCACGAGGCGGCCGTGCTGCGGCTCCAGGACGTGTGTGTGCGCCGCTTCACCACGGACCAGTCGATCCTCGACGCCGTCGACTGGACGGTCCGGCCGGGCGAGCACTGGGCGCTGCTGGGGGCCAACGGCGCCGGGAAGACCACCTTGCTGCGCCTGCTCGGCGCGCTCATGCATCCCACCACGGGCACGGTCGAGGTCCTCGGCAGCCGGCTGGGCCGGGTGGACGTCCGTGAGCTGCGGGCCCGCATCGGCCACGTGAACTCCGCCCAGCGGGTGCCGCAGGACCTCACCGCCCACGCGGTCGTGCTCACCGGCCACAGCGGCACCGTGCAGCCCCTGTGGCGGACGTACGACGAGGAGGTGCGGCTGCGCGCCCGCGACCTCCTGACCGAGCTCGGCGTCAAGGAGCTGGCCGACCGGCCCTACGGTGTCTGCTCCGGCGGGCAGCGGGCGCGGATCCTGATCGCGCGGGCGCTGATGGCCGATCCGGCCCTGCTGCTGCTGGACGAGCCGTTCAACGCCCTGGACCTGCCCTCCCGCGAGGACCTCGTCGAGGCGATGCACCAATTGGCCGAGGGCAGGCCGCAGTTGGCCACCGTGACGGTCACCCATCATCTGGAGGAGCTGTTCCCCGCCGTCAGCCACGCCCTGCTGCTGCGCGAGGGCCGGGTCCTGTCCCGGGGCGCGGTGGACGACGTTCTCACCGGCCCCCTGCTGACCGCCTGTTTCGGCCGGGACATCACGGTGACCCGGCGCGACGGCCGCTGGTCGGCCTATTCGGGCCGGCGCGTTTCCGGAGCATGACGGGCCCGCGAAGGCGTCGTTGCGGTCCCGGCGGCGCCCGCCGGCAGACCTGGCGGAAGGGCGAGGAGGGCCGGAAAGGAGAGGCGCCGGAATCCGGGCATGCGTGTGCGCGAGGTCATGACCCCGGGCTCCCGCATCGGATCACTCGCGGAACGACAGCCGCTTCCGGCTGGTCCTGGACATCGTCGACCGCGAACGGCCCAGCGTCCGCCAACCGCTGCACCGCCTCACGGGCGCCCGCGGTCACCGGGTGGTGGCGGGCACGCCCGAGCAGGTCGCCGACCGGCTTCAGGAGTGGTTCGAGCAGGGGGCGGCCGACGGCTTCAATGTCATGCCGCCCTGGCTGACCGGTGGCTTCGACCTCTTCGCCGACCATGTGGTGCCGCTCCTGCGGCCGGCCGCGGAACCCGTCCGCTGAGGGCGACGGAGGCCGCACGTGCACGCCCACGGGGTGCCCCGGTCGGCGTGGCGCGGACGGCGGTTGCGGTCAGGCGCAGCCCCAGGCGCCCATCCCCTGCATCCGCGCCAGGCGTTCGGCCACGGCGATCTGCTCGGCGCGGCTGGCGAGGTCCGCGCGCGGGGCGTACTCGAGGCCGCCGGCCGCGGCCCAGCTCGACGGCGCGAACTGCAGTCCGCCGTAGTAGCCGTTGCCGGTGTTCGCCTGCCAGTTGCCGCTGGACTCGCAGGCGGCGATGGCGTCCCAGTCGGTGCGCAGGGGCACCGACGGCGCGGCCACGGCCTGGCCGGTCGCGCCGAGGGCGGTGGCGGCGACCAGGGTCACTGCGGCGGAGCGGATCCTGCGGCCACGCGAACCGCGCACGTCGCTCCGACGATCATTTCGTCTACAGATCATAAGATCACTGCTACACCAGGTGACCGTGGACCGCCGCTCAACACCGCCCCGTCTTGGTCCAGTCGGCGCACGCACTCACCCCTGTCCCCCGCTCCGCCGCGCGAGGGCGACCGGTCGGTACACGCCCCTCGTTCGTGTGAAGAACCGCGAAGGTGTCGTCCAGTCGGGTGACGGCCGGGCGGGTGCGCGCCCACGCCCGCTTACGGTTTCGCGGTGACCTCGATCTCCACTGCCCCGCGCCCCCTGCGAACCGCCGACCTCGGAACGCTCGTCATCATGTCCTGGAGCCGTGACACGCCCGACGGCGCCGTCCCCTTCCTTCTCGCCTGCTCCCTCGGCGACGGGGCGGGCGGCCCCGAGGCGACCCCGGCCGCCGTCGAGGGGCTGCTCAGCCGTTCCGGTCTCGCCGTGGGCGGCGACGGCGTCCTCGACGGCACCGTCCTGCCCGCCCTGCCGATCAGCCTGCTGGTCGTACCGGGTGCGGCGGCGCTGACCATGCCGGGCGTCAACGCCCAGTTCGTCCCCACCCCGCAGTGGCGGGCGGCGGTGGACGAACGGGGGTACGCCTGCCTCATCTTCGCCACCCGTCCCTGGCCCGGGGGCGAGACGGGCGACGCCGCGGCGGTCGCCGCCTTCGCCAACCACGAGGACACGCTCGCCACCGCCGCTCAGGTCGTCCTGCCGGTGCGCAGCCTGCGGACCTGACGGGCGGGCGCCCGGTCCGCCCACCGCGTGGCGGCGGGTCGTCTCACGTCCACAACTCGCCGCTGTCGCACACCCGGGCGCCCATGTTCCGCTCCATCATGCGCAGCGCCGCGTCCGCGAGATCGGCGTGGATGTGGGCGACCGCGTCGCGCGGCACGATGACCTGCAGATGGCGGATGTGCGCGTCGAGGGCCGAGTAGAGCACGCACTGCTCGGTCACCTGCCCGCACAGGACCAGCCGGTCGATTCCCTGCTGGTGGAGCAGATAGGTCAGTGGGGTCTCGAAGAAGATCGAGTGGCGTGCCTTGACCACGAAGAGCGAGGACTCGTCCGGTTTCAGCGGCTCGACGAGCCGGGAGTGCGGTCCCGAGAGGGCCTTGTCGAGGATCTCGCCGTGGTGCGAGCGCCACTCCCCGAAGTTGTCGTTGACGTAGATCACGGGAACGCCCTGCCGTCGCGCCCGCTCCAGCAGGCCGGTCACCCGCGGCAGTACGGATTCCACGGCGGGGATCAGGAACTCGGCGTCCTCGTGGTCGTAGGTGTTGATCATGTCGATGACGATCAGCGCGGTCTTGCCCATACCGCCCAGGTTGCCACCGCGGGGCGCGGAATCCCCGCTCCACCCGCCGACCGCGGGCGGGCGAGCCGCCCGGCTCACCACGACGCCCGGCCGAGGGGCCCCGCCCCGTCCCGCCCGGGCGGGAGCGGCTCCCAGGGTGCGGGTCCGCCGCCCTCGCACCAGTCGCGCAGCCACCGCTCGTCCACGCAGACTATGCCGCACTGCTCGGCGTAGTCGGCGGCCGGTGCGGTGAACCCGGTGCTGGCGACGAGGACCGCCACGTCGGCCCCGTGCACGGTGAAGCAGGTGCCGCCGAAGCGCTGGAGGTCCTGGGAGCCGACCTTGTGGTCCGGGCTGTAGCGCTTGCACTGGATGACGAGCCGCCGGCCGTCGGGCGCCACCGCCAGCACGTCGGCGCCGAGGTCGCCCGCCCCGCCCACGACCTCGACGTCGACGCAGCCGTCCCGCCGGCACAGGTCGGCTATCGCCTCCTCGAACTCGTCCGGGTCGAGCTCCTCGTGGCCGGCGGGGACGACGGCCACGGTGGTCTCCTCACCGCTTGCGTACGGGGCCGGTGCCGGCGCCGCCTCACGGTCCTCCTCCAGCGCGTCCAGCGTCGTCGCCGTGGCCGCCGCCAGGGCGTCCGTGGTGCGCAGGGCCGCCCGGGCCGCGGTGGACCGGCCGCGTGCGCGACGACGCAGGAGGACGGCCGTGACCGCGCCGAGCACCAGGACGAACACCCAGACCGGTCGCCGCTGCGCCGCGTCGCACGCCATGCGCACGACCCATCCCAGCAGGACCAGGGCGATGGCGGCGAGACCGAAGGTCACGGTGGTCGCCCGCAGGTCGAAGCGGCGCCCTGCGCGTCCGGCGCGGGCACGGTGTTCGGGCACGGTCACGGTGGTCGTTCCTCCCCGGGTGGCCGACATGAAGATCACGTACGCCTAGTGCCCGCGAAGTACGGGTTCAGCGCCCGTTCGTGACACGCCGTCGGATGGCTCATCCCGGCGATCGGGGAATATGTCAGGCATACCTTTTCGAATATGAAGAAATGCCATGTCGTGTACCTCGTGTGCACCGCAGCGATGATCGGGACGGGGCTCGGTGCGGCCCCGGCGTCCTCCGTCCCCCGGACCCACCTGGTCCACCCCGGGCAGTCGATCCAGAAGGCGGTGGACGCCGCCCGCTCGGGCGACACCGTCCTCGTCACTCCCGGCGTCTACCGCGAGAGCGTCAAGGTGAGCACCCCCGGGCTCACCCTGCGGGGCGTGGGCCGCGGCACGGTCATCGAGCCCGGCACCGAGAAGGCGACCGACAACACGTGTGCCGAGGGCGGCAACGGCATCTGCGTGATCGGCACGAAGGACAAGAACGTCAAGGGCGTCACCGTCGCCGACCTGACGGTGACCGGGTTCACCCGGACCGGTGTGTTCTCGATGTCCACCGACGGCCTCACGGTCCGCAACGTCAACGCGGTGAAGAACGGCGTCTGGGGCATCGCCCAGGAGCGGTCCGTCCACGGCGTCATCCGCGGCAACACCGCCCGCGACAACGGCGACGCGGGCATCTTCCTCGCCAACAACATCAAGGCCGAGGAAGGCGCCGCCGACACCGAGGGCACGCTCGTCGCGCACAACCGGCTCGAGGGCAACCGCATCGGCGTGACCGTCCGTCGCCTGCGCAACCTCGCCGTCGCGGAGAACCACATCACCGGCAACTGCGCGGGCGTCTTCGTCGTCGGCGACGAGAACGCCCCCAAGGCCGGCGACCTCGTCGTGCGCGACAACCGCGTCGTGCGCAACAACAAGTCCTGCCCGAAGACCGACCGCCTCGAGGCGCTCCAGGGGTCCGGCATCGTCCTGACCGGCGTCGAGAAGGTTCTCGTCGCCGACAACACCGTCCAGGGCAACTCGGGCACGTCCTCGATGTCGGGCGGCATCGTCCTGGCCGCGAGCATGGTGGGCACCGCCAACGCGAAGAACGAGGTCAACGGCAACCGGCTGAGCGGGAACTCCCCCGCCGACCTGGTCAACGCCGGGACCGGCGACACCGCCAAGAGCAACACCTTCACCGGCAACACCTGCGGCGCGTCCAAGCCCGCGGGCCTGTGCTGAGCCGGCCGTAACCACCCGTGGACCGACGACGGCCCATGGACCGAAGAAGGAAGGAAAGCGGCACATGACGACCGCACAGACTGCTCCGCCCCCGCCCATGCGGCTGAGGGAGCTCGTGTTCGGGGCGGCATGTGCCGCCGCCCTCCGCGCGGCCGCACGGCTCGGCGTCGCCGACGCCCTGGACGACACCCCCATGGCCGTGGAGGACCTCGCGGCCGCGGTGAAGACCGAGCCCAAGCCGCTGCGCCGGCTCCTGCGCGCCCTGACCTGCTACGGCGTCTTCACCGAGCACCGCGACGGGACGTTCGCGCACACCGACATGTCCCGGCTGCTGCGCGAGGACGACCCGCACAGCCTGCGCAACATCACCCTGTGGTGCACCGAACCGTGGACCTGGGACGCCTGGCCCCTGCTCGACGAGGCGGTGCGCACCGGCTCCAACGTCGTCGAGGGCCTGTACGGCAAGGAGTTCTTCACCTACCTCAACGAAGACGCGCCCCAGTCGGCCGAGGTCTTCAACCGGGCCATGACGACGTCCAGCCGGCAGTCGGCCCAGGACGTCGCCGCCTTCCTCGACCTCTCGGCGAGCAGTTCGGTCGCCGACATCGGCGGCGGCCAGGGGCACGTGGTGGCGAGCCTGCTGGAGAAGTACCCGGCCATGCAGGGCACCCTGCTCGACCTGCCGCGGGTGGTGGAGAACGCCGACCCCCGCCTGCGCGAGGGCGGTTCGCTCGCGGACCGGGTCCGCATCGTGCCGGGCGACTGCCGCGAGGCCATCCCCGTGCGGGCCGACGTGTACGTCATCAAGAACATCCTGGAGTGGGACGACGACAGCACCGCCCGCGCCCTGCGCAACGTCATGGCGGCCGGCGGTCCGGGGGCCCGGGTCGTCGTCATCGAGAACCTCGTCGACGACACCCCGTCCATGCGGTTCAGCACGGCCATGGACCTGCTGCTGCTCCTCAACGTCGGCGGTGCCAAGCACACCACCGACAGCATGGTCGGCCGGCTGACCGACGCGGGCCTCGTCATCGACGACATCCGCCCGGTCAACCCGTATCTGCACGCCTTCGACTGCACGGTGCCGAAGTGAGCTGACCCGCGGACGCACACGTGTCGGCCGCCGCACCGCCAAGTCGCGGTGCGGCGGCCGACGTGTGCGGGCGGGCCGGTCAGGCGTCCGGCGCGCGCCGGTCGGTGACCAGTTCCATCCGGGCGCCCTCGAGCGCGCGGACGAGTCCGCCGCCCGTCGGGGAACCGGCGTCGGTGAAGCCGTCCAGCAGGGTCGTCAGCTCGGACACCCGGCCGGCGTCCGGCAGGCCCAGGGTCACGGCGGGGTCGCCGTCGTGGAGGTCGCCGCGTACGTCGACCAGCCGCACGACGACGTCGTCGCGCTGGAAGATGGTGCTGCACAGCACGGGGCTCCGCGCGTCGTCCGCCGCGGCCTCGTCGTACTCGGCGAGCACCTGGGCCAGCCGCATGCCGCAGCCCGGCCGGGCCGGGTAGGACAGCGCGTGCCGCTGTGCCGTCGGGTCCACGTCCCCCGCGGTCACGTGGTGGACGGCGGGCAGCGCCGCCCGCGTGTAGAACACCCGGGCGGACTCCGGGTCGGCGAGGTCGCGGTCCTGCTCCAGGTACGGGTTGATGGCCTCCTCGACGGCCCGCACCTCGGGCTGCTCGGCCACGTGCCGCAGGGCCGCGAGCAGGTCGCCGCGCACCTCGATGGCCCGCACCACCCGGTTCCCGTGCAGGAACAGGGACGTACGGCACAGGCGCGTCGTGTCGTCGACCCGCGGCTCGGGAGAGGCGTAGTCGGCCAGGATCTTGCCGACCACTTCCTCGCTGCCCGGCTTCACCGTGAAGGTGAGCGCGTGCCGGATGACGCCGTCGCCGACGCGGGGCGCGGACTGCAGTCCGCTCCGGGCGGCCTCGTCGCCGGCCGCCGGACGGCCGGTCTCGCGGACCACGTGGAAGCGGAGGGACCTGGTGTCCCGGACGCAACTGTGCAGCGGCTTGACCATCCGCACGTGCTCCTCGCTGCTCACCCAGTTGAGGAACGGCGGCGCGCTCTCCCACTCGCTGGTGATGAGCCACTGCGAGGGGTTCTCGATGGACTGGCAGAGCTGCTCGCCGATGTGCCCGGGAACGGACTCGACGTGGCTGCGCAGGTTCTCGTACGTCTCGAGGAACTGCTGCTGGGCTCCGTCGTAGACCTCCACCAGGAGGACGACCCGCAGGCGGGAGCCGTCGAAGACGGACTGGGAGACCTGGTGCGACACCTGTCGCGTCAGCGGTTCCGAAGCAGTGGTGGGCGTGGTGGTCATCGGGCGCACATCTCCTTCGCGGGGGCGGTGCTGTACGTCGGCCGCGGTGATGCGACGCCGGCTTGCCTCGATCCTGTGGCCGGCCCCGGCGGCACGCGACCCGGATGCGGTGCGCGGGTGACCGGCGCACCGCGGGCGGCCGGTGGGCGCGGCCTGGGGCGGGGTCGGCGGGCGGGGTGTGCCCCGGGTGGGCGGCTCAGGTGAGGTGGGCGAAGACGACCAGGTTGTCGGTGTAGTCCTTGACCTTGTGGTCGTAGTCGCCCGCGCAGGTGATGAGCCGCACCTCGGGCCGGGCGGCGTCGCCGTAGACCCGGTCGCTGGGGAACTGGTCCTTGGCGAAGGTCTCCAGGCTGTCGACCACGAAGGTCGCCGTGCGCCCGTCCTCGCGCTCGACCTGGAACTTGTCGCCCTTGTCGAGCTGGTCGAGGCGGGCGAAGACGGCGGCGGACGTCTTGGTGTCCACGTGCCCGGCGATGATCGAGGTCCCCTGCTCGCCGGGGGAGACACCCTTGGCGTACCAGCCGACGAGGTTGGTGTCGCCGGCGGGCGGCGGCTCGAGCTGCCCCTTGTCGCCGATGGCGAGGTCGGTGAAGGGGGCGTCGACGGAGATGTCCGGGATCAGCAGGCGCACGGGTTTCGACCGGGGCAGGCCGGACCCGGTCCCGCCGGTCGCGGGCGGGGCGGAGGAGGCGGTGGTGCCGGGCTGCGCGGGCAGCGGGGGGCGGGAGGAGGCACCGGACGTGTCGTTGCCGCCGATCAGGCTCACCGCCAGGATCAGCAGGGCCACGCCGCACAGCACCATCAGGCCGGAGCGGGACCCCTGACCGGTGGTCGTCTCGTCGTCGGGAAGGGGGGTGGGGGCGGGGGGAGGAACGGACATCGGACGACCTCACTGGGGCGCGGCGGCAGGGCGGACGGATGAGCGCGGGCGAGCCGGGCCGCCCCGAGGTTCCTGGGTGGCGGCCCGGCTGCTATCGCGCCCGGCACGGCTTACGCCACTCCGTGAGCCGACTTCTTGCGTCGGACGGCGTACAGGCCGGTCGCGGCGACGGCCAGGACGGCGAGGCCGCCCGCGGTCGTGGTCGGCGTGGCCAGCGCGCCGCCGCCGGTGTGCATACCGCCGCGCGGCTTCTCGTGGTCGCCGCCGCCCCGGGAGCTCTCACCCTCGTCCTGCTGGTAGGTCTGCGAGCCGCCCTCCTTGGACTCACGGCCGCCGCCGTCCCAGCCGCCCTCGTTCACCGCGGCCAGCGCACCGCCACCGGTGTGCATACCGCCGCGCGGCTCGTCGTGCCGGCTTCCGTCCTCGCGCTCGTCGCCCGAGTGCCGGTTCTCGCTGCCGCGCTCGTCACCCGACTCCTCGTTACCCCGGCCGCCCTCGTTCACCGCGGCCAGCGCGCCACCACCGGTGTGCATGCCGCCGCGCGGCTTCTCGTGCCGGTTCTCGCTGCCGCGCTCGTCACCCGACTCCTCGTTACCCCGGCCGCCCTCGTTCACCGCGGCCAGCGCACCGCCACCGGTGTGCATACCGCCGCGCGGCTCGTCGTGCCGGCTTCCGTCCTCGCGCTCGTCGCCCGAGTGCCGGTTCTCGCTGCCGCGCTCGTCACCCGACTCCTCGTGACCCCGGCCGCCCTCGTTCACCGCGGCCAGCGCGCCACCACCGGTGTGCATGCCGCCGCGCGGCTCGTCGTGCTTGCTTCCGTTGTCGTGCTCCTTGCTGTAGGAAGAGTCGTCGTGGTCCCAGTTGCCACCGACCGCCGCGTAGGCGCCGGGTGCGCCGAGGACGAAGACGGCCGAGGCCGCCGCCGTGGTCAGGAGCATGCGAGCAGAACGCATCTGAGGTTCCTTCCGTCACGACCGGGTAGCTGCCGCTTCGTCAGCTGAGGGGGCCCGGCCCCGACGTGAATCACCGTCAGCCCGGCGCCCGTCTCGCACCACCGGGGCCGCTCAGCCGGGTGAACACACCGCCCGTTCGGGTGCCGGCTCCGCTCTCCGTCGGCTGTTCCAAGGGGCCCCGCCGGCAGTGGAGTTGGGCCGGGCCGGGCGGGCGGCAGGGCCGTGGCCGGTCCGTCACCCGCGCCGCTCCCGCTCCCCTCCCCCTCCGGTCCGCTACTCCTCCGGGTCCGTATGGGTCGGGTCCAGTACCTCGGGCTCCTGGCGGCGGGAGCCGGGGGCGGCCCGGTCGGGGGCGGCCTCGCTGTGCCCGGACTGGGGCGGCGGGGGCGGTTCGGTGTCGCCCGGGGCGCCCATACCGGCCTCGGGCAGGCGCAGGGCGAGCAGGGCGACGTCGTCGCCGCGGGGCGCGATCCGCGCGAGCAGCTCGTCGCAGAAGTCGTCGACGCTCCACCGGTCCAGTCGGCGGGCCAGGGCCCCGGCGTGGTGGCGGAGCTGGTCCATGCCCACGTCGATCGGGCGGTCGCGGCTCTCCACCAGGCCGTCGGTGTAGAGCAGGAGGATGCTCTCCGGCGGGAGGTCCTCGCGGGTGTCGGGCCAGTCCAGGCCGAGGCTCAGGGTGGCGCTCATGCCGATGAGCGGGCCGTGCCCGCCCTCCAGGAAACGTGTCCCGCCGTCCGGTGTGACCAGCAGGGGCGGGGGATGACCGGCGTTGACCCAGTGCAGCCGCCAGGGACCGCCCTCGGCGCCCTCGACGCGGGCGAAGACGAGGGTGGCCATGGGCGCGTCGCTGGTGTGGGTCACGGCTTCGTCCAGACGGCGCATGATCACGCTGGGCGGCTCCTGGTGGTCCCAGGCGAGGGCGCGCAGCATGTTGCGGACCTCGGCCATGTGGGCGGCGGCCTGCAGGTCGTGGCCGACGACGTCGCCGATGACCAGGGCCATGACGCCGTCGCCCAGGAGGAAGGCGTCGTACCAGTCGCCGCCGACCTCCATGGCGCTCTCGGCCGGCCAGTAGCGGGCGGCCATCCGCAGGTGGTCGACCTGCGGGAGCGGGGTCAGGAGCTGGCGCTGCATGGTTGCGGCGACGTTCTGCTGCTCGTGGTAGAGCCGGGCGTTGTCCAGGACCAGTCCGACCCGGCGGCCGATGTCGGCCAGCAGGGCGGCCTCGGCCTCGGTGGGCGCGGGACGCTCTCCGGCACGGGCGACGGTCAGGATGCCGTAGGACCGCTGCCGGGTGCGCAGGGGGACGACGACGGCCGCGTGGCCGCCGAGCCGTTCGAACAGCACGCGGTGGGTGGCGGCGAGCGGGTGCTCCGGGTCCCGGCGCAGTTCCCCGGCGTCCAGCGGGACGGGCCGGTCGCCGTTGATGAGCAGGGTCAGCGCGGCGCGGGCCTGGTCCGGCAGTGAGGTCATCGGCCCGCGCAGCGGTCTGGCCCGGTCCGGCCGGGTGCTGCTGCGGACGGCCACCCGCTCCAGTACGTCCGACTGGCCCTGGTAGACGTCGACCGCCGCCCACTGGCCCAGTTCCGGCACCAGCAGCCGGACGAGACGGCGCAGGGTGGTGGAGGTGCGCTCGGTGGGGACGAGCACGGTGGAGATCTCGGCGACCAGGTGCAGTTGCGCGGTGAGGGCCTCCAGGGCGGTGGTCCGCGCCGCGGTCTCCTCGGCGGCGCTGCGGTGGAGACTGAAGTCGTGGAAGACGAGGACCAGCCCTTCCAGGCGTCCCTCGCGCACGAGGGGGGTGGTCGCCCAGATGATGGGGACCGTGGTGCCGTCGGCCCGCTGGAAGTACTCGTCGCTGCCCTCCTCGGCGGGCACCCCGTGCAGGGGGCTGCGCAGCGCGCACCGCTCGCGCGGGACCGGGCTGCCGTCGGCGTGGCGGTGCAGGAGGTCGTGTGCGTCGTGCCCGAGCATCTCCCGCTCCGTACGGCCCAGCAGGTGCTCGGCCCAGGGGTTCACCGAGGTGATCCGGGCCGTGGGGCCGAGGGTGAGGACTCCGGCGCCCAGGGCGCGCAGCACGGCGCGGGGGAAGTCGGGCCCGGCGGGCCCCGGTACGGCGTCCGCGTCGTCGTGTCCTGGTTCCTCGGCGTCGTCCGCCCAGCGTGACGTCACGACCCTCACAGCCTTCCGTCGCCGTCCACCCCGCCAGGTTCCCCCGGCGAACACGGACGAACCGCTCCACGCGGCCGAAGGGGGGAGCACCGGAAGGCGTAAACGGGTGGCTCCCGGCGTCCGGTCGCGCCTACCTTCGCTCGATGTCCGTACTGCGAACCGATCGTCTCGTGCTCCGCGACTGGCGGGCGTCCGACCTGGACCCGTGGGCGGCCATGAACGCCGACCCGGTGGTCCGCGCCTACTTCCCGGGCGTGCTCACGCGGGAGCAGAGCGCGGCGTCCGTGGCCCGTTTCCAAACCGACCTGGAGCGGCGGGGCTGGGGCTGGTGGGCGGTGGAGGTCGGCGCGACCGGCGAGTTCGTCGGGTTCGCCGGGCTGGATCCCGTGGACGACGGCATGCCGTTCGGCGGGGTGGAGGCGGGGTGGCGGCTGGCCCGCCCGGCCTGGGGGCACGGCTATGCCACCGAAGCCGCGCGGACGGTGGTGTCGTACGCCTTCGGGAGCCTGGGGCTGGCGGAGGTGCTCGCCGTGACGGCGGCCGGCAATCTGCGCTCGCGGGCGGTGATGGAACGCCTCGGCATGACCCGCGACCCGGCCGACGACTTCGACGACCCGGAGTTCCCCGAGGGTCCGCTGCGCCGCTCCGTCGTCTACCGGATCCGGGCCGGGGACCACCGGCCCGGCGGGCGGTGGGCGCGGGCCGGCCGGGGTGGATGAGGCTGTCGCCGCCCGCACCGTGGCAGTGGCCGGCCCGGCACCCCGGGGGCGAGTGGCGTGGCCCGGTCGAGGGGCCGGGGAGGTGTGTCTCCGCGGGCGGGGGGCGTGCTGTCGCGGGCGCCGGTGGGCGTGTCCCGGCTCGTGGGCGCCGTGAGACGGCGTCCCGGCCCGCTCGTGCGTCGCTGGTCCTCGCGGGCCGCGGCCCCGGGCGGGTACCGGGGGGGTCAGGCCGAGCGGTCGAGAGCGGGGGTGCGGTGCAGGTCCTCGGCGAGCCCCACCGCGGCTCTCATGCGCTTGCCGACCTGTTCCCTGTGCACCTCGAAGCTCTCACAGACGGCCATCACTATTTCCAGCCCGTGCCGGCCGACCCGGTCGGGGTCCGGGGCGCCGGGCACGGGCAGCACCGGCTCGCTGTCCCACACCGTGACCTCCACCCGGTCCGCGGCCAGTTCGAGAGCGACCGTCGAGGGGCCGGGCGCGTATTTGCAGGCGTTCGTCAGCAACTCGCTGACCACCAGTTGCACCACGTCCACCGCGCGGTCGGACACCCTGGCCCCGTGCGCCGTCCGCGCCCGTGCCAGGAACCCCCGGGCCAGCTCCCTGCCCCGGGCGATGTCGCCGGGAATGCCCTCGTACTGCGCCGAAACCCTGACCCGCTCGCCGCTCGGCCGGTCCCCCATGCGGGCAGCCCCGTTCATCCGATCCGCCCTCTTCCTGAGCCTCGACCGTTTACGCCAGCCCGTCTACCCCCGAATCCGGCGGCATCACCCGTCTCGGCACGGAACCCGTGTGACAGCGGCGTCAGGCGTCCGTCGGGCGCAGGACCAGACACAGGAACCCGAAGGAGTCCCGGTAGCCCCGCAGCCATCCTTCGCGGTGGGCGGCGGCCGCCTCCAGGGCCTGCGCGCGGTCCGGGTCGCCGGGGTGGTCCAGGGCCCACCCGGCCAGTGTCCCGGTCCAGGCCCACTCGTAGTCGTCGAGTTCCCGGCGGGTGCTGATGTGCCCGCCCACGGGCGTCCAGCCCTCCGCGGCGACCCGGTCGAGGGTGGTCGGCAGGTCGGCGAGGTCGCCGAGCATCCCGACCGCCTCGGGGGAGGGCTCACGTTCCCAGAACCCGTCGCCGACCAGCACCCGTCCCCCGGGCGCCAGGTGTTCGCGCGCGGCGGCGAGGGTGGCGCTCAGGCCGCCGAAGGCGTGCGCGGAGCCGACGCAGAGGACGAGGTCGAAGCGGTGCGGGGCGGTGAAGCGGGCGGCGTCCCGGTGGTGCAGGGTCAGCCGGTCCCCCACCCCGAGCCGGGCAGCCGCCGCGCGGGCGTGTGCGAGCGCGCCCTCGGAGGTGTCGACCCCTTCGGCGGTCAGGCGCGGGTGTTCGGCGAGGGCGCGCAGGAGCCATTCCGCGCCGCCGCAGCCCAGGTCGAGGACGCGGGCGGCGTCGCCGGGTATCGCGCGGGCCAGGAGCCGGTGTACGGACGCGTCGTCGAGCGGGGCCGCGATCGGGTGGTCGGCATGGGCGAGTCTGGAGATCTGGTCACGTTCCACCGGGGGAGCCTCGCACGACGGGCCCCGGCGTCGCACGCCCTTTCCCGGGCCCGCCGATTCGGCGGCTTCCGGGGCTGGTCGGCGGCGGGCCGGTGGCCGATCCTGGTGACCGTGTCGTCGAGCCGGGCGGCCAGCGGGCCGCGCGGCGGGAGCCGGGGGTGGCCACGTGGCGCAGGACGGACAGGTCTCCGCGCGGAAGGCGGACCGGGGGCGGGCCCGGCCGGGGTGCCCGGTCGGCCGGGCGGCGGACGGGACCTGGCAGGTGCGCGATTTCGCCGCGGCGCGGGCGCTGCTGCGCGCCCCCGGCACCGTGCAGGCCGGTCTCGGCGTCGAGACGGTGGAGAAGCTGCCGCCGCGCGTGCGCCGGCCGGTGCTCTACCGGGACGGCCCCGAGCACCGGGAGCACCGCAGGCAGACCGCCCGGTACTTCACGCCCCGCAGGGTGGACGAGCACTACCGCGGGCCGATGGTCCGGATCGCGGAGGAGCAGCTCACCGCGCTGCGCTCGGCCGGCGAGGCGCCGCTCTCCGACCTCGCCTTCGGTCTGGCCGTCGGTGTGGTGAGCGAGGTGGTCGGACTGCGGTACAGCAGGCCCGGCATCCGCCGCAGGCTGGAGCGGTTCTTCCCGGAGGAGTTCGGCCAACCGGGGCTGACCAGTGTCCGGGGCCTGTACTGGCTGGTGCGGCAGAACGTCAACTGGCTCCGCATCCATCTGGCCGACGTGCGCCCGGCGATCCGCGCGCACCGCCGCCGCGAGCACGACGACCTGATCTCCCACCTGCTCGCGGAGGGCTGCTCGGACGTCGAGATCCTGGGCGAGTGCCTGACGTTCGCGGCGGCCGGCATGGTCACCACGCGGGAGTTCGTGTGCCTGGCGGCCTGGCACCTGTTCTCGGACGCCGAGCTGCTCGGCCACTACCGGTCGGCGGACGAGGCGGGGCGTCTCGACGTCCTCCAGGAGCTGCTGCGGCTGGAGCCGGTCATCGGGCGGCTGCGCAGACGGGCCACCGGTTCGGTGGAGCTGCCCGGCCCCGACGGGACGGTGACCGTCCGCCCCGGCGAGTACGTCGAGGTGTGCCTGGACGACGCCAACGCGGACCCGAAGGCCGTGGGCGAGGACCCGCTGCTGGTCCGCCCCGAGCGCGCCGGGGCGGTCGGTGCGGGGCTCTCCTTCGGCGACGGGCCGCACCGGTGCCCCGGGGCGCACGTCGCGCTGCTGGAGACCGACGTCTTCCTCAGCCGTCTGTTCGCCCTCGCCGGCGTCCGGATGAGCGGCGAGCCGCGCGTCGCCTTCCAGGAGGCCGTCGACGGCTACGAGATCCGGGGGCTGACCGTGGCACTCCCCCGGGCCGGCCGTGGCTGAGCCCGGCCCGGGGACCGGCGTACGGCGCCGGTGGCGCGTCGTCAGCCGCCGAGGGCGGCGAGGACGACCTCCTTCGCCTCGTCCTGCACCTGGCGGAGGTGGTCGGCGCCGCGGAACGACTCGCCGTAGATCTTGTAGACGTCCTCGGTGCCGGAGGGACGGGCCGCGAACCAGGCGTTCTCGGTGGTCACCTTGATGCCGCCGATCGGGGCGCCGTTGCCCGGTGCCTCGGTGAGGACGCCGGTGACCGGCTCCCCGGCGAGGGTGTCGGCGGTGACCTGGGCCGGGGACAGCTTGGCCAGGCGGGCCTTCTCCTCGCGGGTCGCGGGGGCGTCGATGCGGGCGTAGGCGGGTGCGCCGAAGCGCGCGGTGAGGGCGGCGTAGTGCTCGGAGGGCGTCCTGCCGGTGACGGCGGTGATCTCGGAGGCGAGCAGGGCGAGGATGATGCCGTCCTTGTCGGTGGTCCACACGGAGCCGTCCCGGCGCAGGAAGGAGGCCCCGGCGGACTCCTCGCCGCCGAAGCCGAGGGAGCCGTCGACCAGTCCGTCCACGAACCACTTGAAGCCCACGGGGACTTCGACCAGACGCCGGCCGAGGTCGGCGGCGACGCGGTCGATCATGCCGGAGGAGACCAGCGTCTTGCCGACGCCCGCGTCGGCCGGCCAGTCCGTGCGGTGGGCGTAGAGGTGGGCGATGGCGGTGGCGAGATAGTGGTTGGGGTTCATCAGGCCGCCGTCGGGGGTGACGATGCCGTGGCGGTCGGCGTCGGCGTCGTTGCCCGTGGCGATGGTGAAGCGGTCGCGCTGCTCGATCAGGGAGGCCATCGCGTGCGGCGACGAGCAGTCCATGCGGATCTTGCCGTCCCAGTCCAGCGTCATGAACCGCCAGGTCGGGTCGGCGAGCGGATTGACCACCGTCAGGTCGAGGCGGTGCTGCTCGGCGATCCGGCCCCAGTACGCGACGGACGCGCCGCCCAGCGGGTCGGCGCCGATGCGCACGCCGGCCGAGCGGATCGCGTCGAGGTCGAGGACGCTCGGCAGGTCGCGGACGTAGGCGTCGAGGAAGTCGTACCGGCCGGTGCCCGGCGCGGCGAGTGCCCGCGCGTAGGGCAGACGGCGTACGTCCTTCAGTCCCGCCGTGATGATCTCGTTGGCCCGGTCCTGGATCCAGGAGGTGGCGTCCGATCCCGCGGGCCCGCCGTGCGGCGGGTTGTACTTGAATCCGCCGTCGGCGGGCGGGTTGTGCGAGGGGGTGACGACCACGCCGTCGGCGAGGCCCGAGGTGCGGCCCCGGTTGTGGGTGAGGATGGCGTGGGAGACGGCCGGCGTCGGGGTGTAGCCGTCCGCGGCGTCGACGAGGACGGTCACGTCGTTGCCGGCGAACACCTCCAGCGCCGTGACCCGGGCGGGCTCGGACAGGGCGTGGGTGTCGGCGCCCAGGAAGAGCGGGCCGTCGGTGCCCTGTGCCGAGCGGTACTCGCAGATGGCCTGGCTGGTGGCGGCGATGTGGTCCTCGTTGAACGCCGCCGCGAGGGACGAGCCCCGGTGCCCGGAGGTGCCGAAGGCCACGCGCTGGGCGGGCTCGGCCGGGTCCGGGTGCAGGGCGTAGTACGCCGTCACCAGCCGGGCGACGTCGATCAGGTCCTCGGGGCCGGCCGGCTGTCCGGCTCGGTCGTGCTGCATGCGCCCACTCCTCCGCATAGGTCGGGACTTCGCTCGCGGGTCCCATCTTCCCCCGTCCGCACGGTGGCGGCGGCAGTGGCGCGGTGCGTGGTGGCCGGTGTCAGATGCGGCCGCCGGTGAGACGGGTGAGGGGCCCGTGCGTGTGCCGTCCGGCGCGGCGGCCGACGGCGTACGAGGCGGCGCTCACGGCGGTGAGGCCGGCGCCGACGCCGGCGGCGACGAGCTTGCGGTGCGCGAGGGCGGTCCACGCGGCCTTCGCCGTGGCGGCGGCCTGGCCGGAGGCGGTGGCGACGGCCTGACGGCCGGCCGCGACGCCCTTGGCCGCCGACTGCACGGCGCCGTTCGCGACGTCGGCGGAACGCTGGGCACCGGCCTTGGCGGCCGACGCGGCGTCATGTGCCGTGCCCGCGGCGGCCTGCCTGGCGTCCGCGGCGGGCGCCGTGGCCTTCTTCGCGGCGCCGCGCGCCGTGGACTCGGCGGTCCGCGTACGGGTGGGCTTCTTGCTCGTGTCCTTGCTCGTGTCCTTGTTCGGATCGCTCATGGACACCGCCTTGCCCGGCACCGCGCCCGCAAACGCGGTCGTCCCGCACGAGGTGCACAACTCCCGCCGCGGCGAAGGCCCGTGACGGTCAGGTCGCCGCCGCGGTCGGGGGGAGCTGGGCCGCGCTCACCTGCTCGCCCAGGACCTCGGCCATGAACTGCACGAGCCAGCGCTGGGCCGGGCTGCGCGAGGATTCGTGCCGTGCGTACAGGGCGATCTCGATGGGCTCCGTCTCGAAGGGCAGCCGCACCAGGCGCACCCGGTGGGAGGCGGTGAAGACCTCGCCGACGTACTCGGGGACGATGGCCACCAGGTCGGTCTGTTCCAGCAGGTAGGGCAGCATCGAGAAGCGGGTGGCGTCCACGGCGACCCGCTCCAGCAGGCCGTGGGCGCCCAGCAGTGCCCGGGGCGTGACGTGTCCGCTCGGGCCGAACACCGTGGCGTGGTGCTCCGCCGCGAGGCCGGCCGCCGTGACCGCGTCGCCCCGCACGCGCGGATGGTCCGCGGCGACCATCAGGACGTAGCGCTCGCGGAAGAGCGGGATGCGCACGGTCAGGTGCGAGGTGATCACCGGGGTGGCCACGAAGGCGTCCAGGTCGCCGCGTCGCAACTGGCCCTCGGCGTCGTCCACGTCGAAGGGGCGGACGGTGAACGACACCCCGGGCGCCCGCTCGCGTGCCGCCGCCACGAGCCTGGGCAGCAGTGTCGCCTCGCCGAGGTCGGACAGGGCGATGGTGAAGCGGCCCGACATGCTCCCGGCGTCGAACACGTCGCCCTGGCGGACCGTCCCGTCGATCTCCGCCAGCGCGCGCTGCAGGGGCAGGTACAGCCGCCGGGCGCCGGCGGTGGGGGTCAGTCCGCGTCCGTTGCGGCGGAACAGCTCGTCGTCGAAGTGGCGGCGCAGCTTGCCCAGGCTGTAGCTGACCGTGGGCTGCGTGACGTGGAGCGTCTCCGCGGTGGCCGTGACGCTGCCGGTCTCGTAGAGCAGCACGAAGACGCGGGCCAGGTTGAGATCGAAGGTGCCCATATCGATTGACTCTATATCGGGATGGCGAAACATCTATTGGTGCCCATGTCGTGGGGTGCCTAGCGTGTGCCGCGTCACTGCGAAAGGAACGTCCGTGCCATCCGTGCGTCGTGTCTCCCACGATTTCCTGGAGCGCCAGGGGCTCACCACCGTCTTCGGCAACCCGGGCTCCAACGAGCTGCCCTTCCTCGCCGAACTGCCCGACGGTTTCCGCTACGTCCTCGGTCTGCACGAGGGCGCCGTCGTCGGCATGGCCGACGGGTACGCGCAGGCCACCGGCCGCCCGGTGCTGGTCAACCTGCACGCCGCCTCGGGTTCCGGCAACGCGATGGGCGCCCTGACCAACGCCGTCGCCTCCCGCACGCCGCTCGTCGTGGTCGCCGGACAGCAGGTGCGGCCCGCCATCGGCCCCGAGGCCAACCTGGCCAGCGTCGACGCCCCCGCCCTGATGAAGCCGCTGGTCGGCTGGGCGGCGGAGCCGGCGTGCGCCGGGGACGTGCCGCGCGCGCTCGCCCAGGCCGTCTTCGAGGCGCGGCTCCAGCGCCGGCCGACGTATCTGTCGGTGCCGTACGACGACTGGTCGGCCGAGGTCGACGGCAACGCACTCGCCGTGCTCGACCGGCAGGTGCTGCGCGCCTCGGCGCCCGGCGCGGAGCAGTGCCGGTGGCTCGTGGAGCGGGTCGCCGCGGCCGAGCGGCCCGCGCTGGTGCTCGGCGGCGACATCGACTCCGCCGGCCGCTTCGACGACGCCGTGCGGCTGGCCGAGCGGCTGGGCGGACCGGTGTGGGCGGCCCCCTCGCAGTTCCGGCTGCCGTTCCCCAACCGGCACCCGCAGTTCCGGGGGGTGCTGCCCGCCGGGATCGCGCCGGTCTCCGAGGCCTTCGAGGGCCACGACCTGGTCCTCGTGCTCGGCGCGCCGGTCTTCCGGTACCACGAGCATCTGCCCGGCCGGTACCTGCCCGAGGGCACCCGGCTGATCCAGGTGACCGAGGACGCCTCCGCCGCCGCGCGGGCGCCGATGGGCGAGGCGCTGGTCGCGGACCCGGGTGCCGTCATCGACGTACTCCTGGAATCGCTCGACGCGGCCGGTACGCCCCGAGGTCCCTACCGTCCCGCGCCCGAGCCGCCGACCGCCGAAGGGCCGGGGCTCCACCCCGAGCAGGTCTTCGCCGCGCTGCGCGACGAGATGCCCGGGGACACCGCGTACGTCGTCGAGTCGACCTCGACCAATGCCGCGTGGTGGCGCCAGATGGACCTGCGCCGCCAGGGGTCCTACTACTTCCCGGCGGCCGGCGGGCTCGGTTTCGGCCTGCCCGGCGCGGTCGGCGTCGCGATGGCCCAGCCCGGCCGCCCGGTGGCCGGCGTGATCGGGGACGGTTCGGCCAACTACGGCATCACCGCCCTGTGGACGGCCGCGCAGCACCGGGTTCCGCTGACCGTCGTCCTGCTGCGCAACGGCACGTACGGGGCGCTGCGCTGGTTCGGCGGACTGCTCGGGGTGCCGGACGCGCCCGGCCTCGACATCCCGGGTCTGGACTTCACCCGCATCGCGGAGGGCTACGGCGTCCGCGCCCAGCACGTCGGCGGAGTGGCGGAGCTGCGCGCCGCGCTCGCCGAGCGGCCGGAGGGGCCCCGGCTGATCCAGGTGGACACGACCCTCACCACGCCCTCCTGAACCCGCTCGCATCCGGGCGAGGACCACAGCACGCGACCCGACCGACGACCCCCACCGACGACCTTGACCGACGACCCCGACCGAAGATCCCGACGAGAGGGAAGACGATGACACTCCTGGACAGCGCCGTCTGGGGCGGGAAGTTCCACAGCGACGGCTGGCAGGACTCCCCCGCCGAGCAGCCCGTGACCGAGCCCGCCACCGGCGACCGGCTCGGCACGGTGGGCCTGGCCACGCCCGAGGACGTGAACCGCGCCGCCGCCCGGGCGGCCGAGGCCCAGCGCGCGTGGGCGGCGACCTCGCCGCAGCGGCGGGCCGCCGTGCTGCGGCGCGCGGGTGAGCTGTTCACCGAGCACGCCGCCGAGATCGAGGACTGGCTGGTGCGCGAGGCCGGCTCGGTGCGGTCCAAGGCGGGCTTCGAGGCGGGGCTGGCGATCGGCGAGTGCTTCGAGTGTGCCGGGCTGCCGACCCACCCCCAGGGCGAGGTGCTCACCTCGGAGGAGGCCCGCTGGTCGCTCGCCCGGCGCCGTCCCGCCGGTGTCGTCAGCGTCATCGCGCCCTTCAACTTCCCGCTCATCCTCGCCCTGCGGTCCGTGGCCCCCGCGCTCGCGCTCGGCAACGCGGTGCTGCTCAAGCCGGACCCGCGCACCGCGGTGAGCGGCGGCGTGGTGATCGCCCGGATCTTCGAGGAGGCCGGTCTCCCCGCCGGCGTCCTGCACCTGCTGCCGGGCGACGGGTCGGTGGGCCGGGCGGTCGTGGAGGCGCCCGAGGTGCGGGTGATCTCGTTCACCGGTTCCACGCCGGTCGGGCGGGCCATCGGCGAGCAGGCCGGGCGGCTGCTGAAGCGGGCGCACCTGGAGCTGGGCGGCAACAACGCGCTGGTCGTGCTGCCGGGCGCGGACGTGTCGAAGGCGGCCTCGGCGGGCGCGTTCGGCTCGTACCTGCACCAGGGGCAGATCTGCATGACGACGGGCCGGCACATCGTGCACGAGTCGCTGGTGGAGGAGTACACCGCCGCGCTCGCCGCGAAGGCCGAGGCGCTGCCGGTCGGCGACCCGGCCCGCGAGGACGTGGCGCTGGGACCGATCATCGACCGCCGGCAACTGGAGCGGGTGCACGGCATCGTCACCGACAGTGTCGCGGCGGGCGCCAAGGTCGCCGCGGGCGGCGAGACCGACGGCGCCTGCTACCGGGCCACCGTGCTGACCGGTGTCACGCCGGACATGCCGGCCTGGCGCGAGGAGATATTCGGCCCGGTCGCGCCCGTCCTCTCCTTCTCCACGACGGAGGAGGCCGCGCGGATCGTCAACGACTGCGAGTACGGGCTGTCGGTCGGCATCCTCGGCGACGTCGGCACGGCGATGAAGCTCGCCGACCGGATCGACTCCGGCAAGGTGCACATCAACGAGCAGACGGTGAGCGACGAGCCCAACGCCCCCTTCGGCGGGGTCAAGGCCTCCGGCACCGGCTCCCGGTTCGGCGGTGCCGCGGCCAACGTCGAGGCGTTCACCGAGACCCAGTGGCTCACGGTCCGCCCGGACATCGCCGACTACCCGTTCTGATCCCTCCGGTCACCCGCACCGGTCCCACCCGGCCGCCCCGGCCGGTCGTCCGGCTCCGCTCACTCACACCGTCCCCCGGGGGGAGAGTCATCATGGCTTCCACCACCACGTCCGGCGCGCCCGCGCAGACGGGCCGCGCCGTCGGCGGCACCTGGACGGTGATCCTGTGCTGGATCACCGTCCTGCTCGAGGGCTACGACCTCGTCGTCCTCGGCGCCATCATCCCCACCCTGCTCAAGACCCACCACCTCGGCATGACCGCCGGCGACGCGACCACCATCGCGACGCTCTCGCTCGTGGGCGTGGCCATCGGCGCGGTCTGCGTCGGCCCGCTGGCCGACCGGCTGGGCCGGCGGCGCCTGCTCATCGGCTCGGTCGTGCTCTTCTCGGTCCTGACCATCGTCGTGCCGCTGGCGAACTCCGTCGCGATGTTCGCCGCGCTGCGTCTCCTGGCCGGTCTGGGTCTGGGCGCCTGCATGCCGGTCTCGCTGACGATGATGGCCGAGCACATGCCCGCCAGCCGCCGGGCGCGGGCCAGCACCCTGACGATGACCGGCTACCACACCGGTGCGGTGATCACCTCGCTGCTGGCCCTGCAGGTCACCGACAACTGGGAGATCCTCTTCTACCTGCTCGGCGTCGTCGGCCTCGTGATCGCCGCGATCCAGTGGTTCAAGCTGCCGGAGTCCGAGGCCTTCGTGCGGGCCCGGCAGGACGGGGCGCAGCGGGTGCCGTTCACCGAGCTGCTCAAGCCGGCCTACCTGCGCGCGGGCATCGGCATCTGGGTCGCCTCGTTCATGGGTCTGCTGCTGGTCTACGGCCTCAACACGTGGCTGCCGAAGCTGATGAACGACGCCGGCTACCCCGTGCCGACGGCCGTGACCCAGCTCCTCGTGCTCAACATCGGCGGTGTCGTCGGCTTGGTCCTCGGCGGGTACGTCGCCGACCGGCGGGGCATCAAGGGCACCACGATGGTCTGGTTCGCGGTCTCGGTGCTCATGCTGGGGTGTCTGAGCATCAAGATGCACAGCGACCTGCTGCTCAACGTGGTCGTCTTCTTCACCGGCGTGTTCGTCTTCTCCGCCATGGTGCTCGTCTACGCCTACGTGACGCACTTCTACCCGGCGTCGGTGCGCGGCACCGCGCTCGGCTCGGCGTCCGGGATCGGCCGGATCGGCTCGATCGTCGGCCCGTCGATCACCGGCGCGCTGGTCGCCTCGGGGGTCGGTCACCCGTGGGGCTTCTACTTCTTCGCGGCGGTCGCGGTCCTCGGTTTCCTGGCCGTGCTGACGCTGCCGCGCGGCGGTGGGGGCGAGCCGGCCGAGGCGGCGGCGTCCGCCGCACCGGCCGGGTGAGGGCGAGAACCTGACGGCATGAGGAACGGGAGCAGTGGGCCGCCCGGCCCGCTGCTCCCGTCGCCGTCCGGGGGTGGGTGTCTCAGTCCTTGTCGACGTCCTGGCCGAGGACCTTGCCGTTGGCAGCGTCGACGACGACGGTGGTCTTGTCCCAGTTGCTCTTGTCGACCACGTCGACGTCCCACACGACCTGCTGGCTGTCGTTCTCGTCGAGTTCGACCTTGGTGACCGTGCCCTTGGTCTTGTCGGTGGCCGCCTTGACCGCCTGCTGCGGGGTCTGCTTGGCCTTGCCCAGCCAGTCGGTGATCTGGGTCTTGTCGTCGGGGTCCTGGTCCGGGTCGACCATGGTGCGGAAGACCTTGCCGTTCACCGCGTCGATGTCGATGCGGTGCAGGGTGCCGTCGGACTGGGCGACCTTGGCCTCCCACTCCGGGGTGCCCGCGCTGGGGGCCGGGTTCGGCATGCCGGGGCTCGCCGTACCGGTCGGCGAGCCGGTCGGCGACGCGGTGGCGTCGGCGTCCGTGCGCTTGAGTTCGATCTCCACGAGCTTGCCGCCGGGGACCTCCTTGACGGCGGTGTCGGCCGCCTTGTCCCAGGCGACCTTCGTCGCGGAGACGAGGTCCTTGCGCTTGGTCTTGTCCTCGCTCATCGAGGCCGTCGCGGAGCCGGAGGGGGACTTGGACATCGATTCGGTGGCGGTCGGGGACCCGGTCGGGGCCGCCTCCGCGACGCTGGAACGGTTCGTATCGGCGTTCGTGCAGGCCGTCAGCAGCAGCGCGGAGGTGCCCAGCGCGCCGATCACGGCAAGCGAACGCAACGGGGGGAGTCGTCGTGCAGAGCTCATGATGCTGTCCGTAACCGCATCGTCACGCAGACACACCGACCCAGTACGACAATCACCCGGTTGATGGAGCATGCGGCGCGGCCGGCGGCCCCCTCAGCGGGCCCGCACGAACTCCACCCGGCCGCCTCCCTTCGCGGCCGCCGGGCAGCGGGGCAGCGTCCGGACGCCGCCGCCCTCCAGCCACTCCCGGTACGCGGTGGACTGCCGGGCGACCTCCCAGTACGCGTCCTCCAGCGCCGGGAAGACGGCGTCCAGCTCGGCTCGGGTGCGGGCCGCCAGCAGCAGGCGTACGCCGAGGGGGTCGCCGAACAGGCGCCGTACCGCCATGTCGGGGCGGGACTGGGAGCTGGGCTGGCAGACGGTGACGACCTCGCCGGTGGCGACGAGGGAGGCGGCGGTGTGGTAGTCGCCGTGCAGCACCCGGGGGTTGAGGCCGACGGCACGCAGCATGCGGTGCACGCCGTCCCATTCGCCGTCGACGGTGGGGTCGACCATCCACCGGTCCTCGGCGAGGTCGGCGAGGCGGACGACGGGACGGGCGGCCGCGGGGTGGTCGGCGGGCAGCATGACGAACTGCGGTTCGCGCTCGACGAGGACCCGCACCCGCAGGCCCTCGGGGATGTGCAGGGCACTGCCCTCCACCTCGTGCACGAAGGCGACGTCGAGCTGGCCCTCGGTGACCCGGCGCAGCAGCGCGTTGGCGGAGACGTCCATCTGCAGGGTGGGCTCCAGGCCCGGCCGTCTGAGCCGGCGCAGCCAGCCGGCCAGGGCGCGGCTGGCGGTGGAGCCGACCCGCAGCCTGCTGTCGCCGCCGGCCGCGGCGGCGCGGGCCTCGCGGACCAGGGTGCTCATGTCGGCCAGCAGCGGGCGGGCACGGCCGAGCACGGTGCGGCCGAGCGGGGTGGGGCGGCAGCCGGTGCGTTCCCGGACGAACAGCGGGCCGCCCAGGGCCTGTTCGATGCGCGCCAACTGGGTGCTCAACGTGGGCTGCGCGACGCCCAGTTGGCGTGCCGCCCGGTGCAGGCTGCCGGCGTCGGCGATGGCGCACAGCGCGCGTAGGTGCCTCACCTCGAGCTCCATGCAGGGAGCGTAAGGCGGAACAGTTGGTTGCGCCAGGTGAACAAAAGGCGGCGGATCAGGGCGAGTTCTGCACTCCGCTCAAAGCCGCGACGGGTGGCCGGACGGTGGTGATAGCCCGGCCCTATCGCCTGTTGCCATCATCACAGCGGGCTCGTGGGCGCCCCACACTCACCGGTGACGACTTCTCCCCACTCCCCCACTCAAGGAGTCATCGATGCGCATCAGTCTGCCCCTGCTGTCCACCGCGGTGGGTCTCGGCCTGACGGCCGCCGTGCTCACGGGCCCGGCCGCGACGGCTGCCGCTCCCCAGGAGCCGGTCCGCGGCGCGCAGCTCGGCTACGAGCCCTCGGCCGGCTCGGGCGAGGACGCCGCCGCCAACCGGGCGTTCTTCGAGGCGGTCATCAAGTCCGTCGCCGAGAAGCGCGCCGCCAACCCCACGTCGGCGGCGGCCGTCACCGTCTACTACAGCGCCACCAACGCCCCCAGCTTCCGCTCCCAGATAGCCAGTTCGGCGCAGATCTGGAACAGCTCGGTGTCCAACGTGCGGCTCGCGGAGTCGAGTTCGGGCGCGGACTTCGCGTACTACGAGGGCAACGACCCGCGCGGCTCGTACGCCTCGACGAACGGGCACGGCAGCGGCTACATCTTCCTCGACTACCAGCAGAACCAGCAGTACAACTCGACGCGTGTGACCGCCCACGAGACCGGCCACGTGCTCGGTCTGCCCGATCACTACTCCGGTCCGTGCAGCGAACTGATGTCGGGCGGGGGCCCCGGCCCGTCCTGCACCAACCCCTATCCGAACTCCGCCGAGCGCAGCCGGGTGAACCAGCTGTGGGCCAACGGTTTCAAGGCCGCCCTGGACAAGGCGCTGGAGAAGGCCTCCCAGCGCTGACGCCGCGGTGAACGCACGTGGGGGCGGCCCGGCCGGGCCGCCTCCACGTGCGTGCCGGAGCCCCCGGCTCACGGATGTGCGGCGGCGGGCAACGCCGCGCGTACGGCCCGGTGGACGGCACGGGCGAGCCGGGCGCCCCACTCGGAGCGCGGGCCCGCGAAGGCGTGCACGCCGGTGCCCTCGCCCGGGGTCCGGGCGGCCACGCAGACCGCGTCGGTGGGGGTGCCGGAGCAGTCCAGACCGGCCTCGACCAGGGCCTGCACCTTGGCCTCGGTGGCCGTCATGACCGCGTTGACGAGGGCGGCCTCGCTCAGCGCGACGGGCAGCGCGGCGACGATGTTGATCGTCCCCGGGGGTGCCGTCCCGGTGGCGCCCTCCCCGGGCACGGCCGCCCAGCCGCGCACCGAGATGCCGGCCGTCGCCACGGCCTCGGCCCCGCCGTCCCGCGCGCGGCCGTGGGCGGACACGTCGGCGGCCGTCATCAGACCCACGCCCGGCCCGCGGACCCCGGCGGCACGGGCCAGGCCGTCGAGGTGCCGTTCGGGGTCGGTGCGGCGGTAGCCGTGGGCGACCTGGGCGTTGAGCACCCAGGCGCGCTCGGCGAGCCCGCCGCCCAGCACGGCGCTGCTGGCCATCCGCCAGCCCGGCCCCGCGCGCCACAGCAGGGCGTGCAGCCGTTCCCCGTCCTCCACCCGGGTCAGGTGTTCCAGGTCCAGCAGGAGGGCGTCCCCGGTACGGGGCGGCGGCAGGAGGGCGGGCACGGTCGGGGGCTCCCGGGGGCGATCGGCACAGGTCGGAGGCGGACCGGTCGATCGTACTCACCGCCCGGGCCGCGGCGGCGGGCCGCCCGGCCGGCCGCGGGGCGCATTGCGGACCCGGGTCCGGGAACCTTCACTGAACACAACTTCGCCACGAGGCGACGGATCGGAGGCCGCGATGCTGTCCCACACCCTGGAGCATGGGGTCCTGGTCATCACGGTGGACCGGGACCCGGGAATCGACGGGCGGGCCACGCTGACCACGCAGATCACCAACCTGGTCGACGCCCATCGGCCGGCCCCGGTCGTCATCGTCCTGACCGAGCGGGCCACCGGCCCTGCCGCGGTCAGCGCCGTGCTCCGGGCGCATCAGTGGTGCGGGCGGCTCGACGTCCTGATGTCCGTCGTGACCCACAGCGCGCCGGTGCGGCGGCTGCTGGAGGACAACGCCGACTCCGCGGGTCCGCGCCTGGTGGTGCACGCCCGCGCCGACACCGCGATCAGTACCGCGTTCACCGCGGCGGTCTAACGCCCGCACCGCGGTTCCGCGGCGGCCGGGCCTCCCCCGCACCCGGCCGCCGTCGGCCGCCGCTGCCGGTGCTCCTACTGCTGCCCGAGCCAGAGGTCGGGGCCGAAGACCTCGTAGTGGACGGCCTCGGCGGGCACCCCGCGCCGCAGCAGGTCGCCCCGGACCGCGCGCATGAAGGGCACCGGCCCGCACAGGTAGACCGTGAGGCCCTCGGGCAGGTCGAGGCCGGTGAGGTCGGCACGGCCGGCGGACGCCTCCGGCGCCTGCTCGCCGGGCTCCTCGTACCACAGGTGGAGCCGGGCGTCGGGCAGCGCGCGCACCAGGTCGAGCTGCTCCTGCCGGTGGGCGTGGGTGTCGGGGGTGCGGTCGGCGTGCACGACGGTCACCGGGCGGGCGGAGCCCGCGGCGGCCAGGTGGTCGAGCATCGCCAGCATGGGCGTGACGCCGATGCCGGCGGAGGCCAGCAGCAGCGGGCCGTCGTGCTCGGCCAGGCCCAGGTCGCCGAAGGGCGCGGACACCGTCAGCACGTCGCCCTTGCGGGCGTTGGCGTGCAGCCAGTTCGAGACCTCGCCGTCGGGCTGTCCGTCGCCCTGGACGCGCTTGACGGTGATGCGCCAGTCGGGCCGGCCGGGCGCGGCGGAGAGGCTGTACTGGCGGATCTGCCGGGCGCCGTCGGGCAGTTCGACCTGGACGCTGACGTACTGGCCCGGACGGAAGGGTGCCGGGGCGCGGTCGTCGGCCGGGCGCAGGACGAAGGAGACCGCGTCGGCGCTCTCCTCCACCCGGTCGGCTATCTCCATGGACCGCCAGACGTCCCCGGCCTCGACGCCCGTCTGCTCGTAGAGCCGCGCCTCGAGGGCGATGAGGGCGTTGGCCATGAGCCAGTAGACCTCGTCCCAGGCGCGGGCGACCTCGGGGGTGACGGCGTCGCCGAGCACCTCGACGATGGCGGCCATGATGTTCTCGTGGACGACCGTGTACTGCTCGGGGGTGATGCCGAGCGAGGCGTGCTTGTGCGAGATGCGCGAGAGCATCACGTCGGCGCGCTCGTCCGGGTTCTCCAGGAGCATGCCGGCGAACGCGGCGATGGAGCCGGCCAGGGCCCGCTGCTGCTCGCCGTTGGCCTGGTTCCCGCGGTTGAACAGGTTCCGCAGCAGGTCGGGGTGGGCCTCGAAGAGCCTGCGGTAGAACACGTCGGCGATGTCACCGATGGCCGCCCCGACGGCGGGGAGAGTGGCTCGGACCACGGGAACGGACTGTTCGGAGAGCACAGCGACTCCTTAATTGGTAGATCAGATTCGTGTTTTGGGTCACGACTCGGCGGCCTCGCGGACCGCCGTCCGTCACCCCGGAGGGCGCTCCGTGAGCCCGATCAGGACCGGGCCGGTCGGCGAGGCCACCAGGTCGGTCACGGTCAGCGGGTCGAGCGCGGCATAGAACGCCTCCTGGGCGTCGCGGAGCGCACCGCGCAGCCGGCAGGCCCCCCTCAGCGGGCACGGGTTGTCGCCCTCGCAGTCGACCACCTCGGCGTCGCCCTCGAGCTCCCGCACCAGCCAGCCCACCGAGGCGCGCCGCCCCAGGCCGGTCAGCGTCAGCCCCCCGCCGCGGCCGCGCCGCGCCTCCACCACACCGAGGTGCTGCAGGCGGGTGATGGCCTTCGCGGCGTGCGTGTACGGCACGCCGACGACCTCGGCCACCTCTCGGGTGGCCATCGGTTCGTCACCGTCTCCCACGACCGCCAGGCGCATGACGGAACGCAGCGCCAGGTCGGTGAACTTCGTCAGCCGCACGCCAGAAAGCTACCAAATACGCATGCTAGATTCGTCTTTACCCGGAGTACGCGGCCTGTGCAGTACGTCACTGGCCGGACCGCCCCCGGGCACACCGCTCAAGAGGGCGGCGCACAGGCAGGGTTGAGCACACGGAACGGGCGGCACCCGATGGCAGTGGAAGACAGCGGCTCCTCCGGTACGGCGGCGCACTCCCCCCTCCCCCGGCTGCTGGCCGACACGGCGCAGCTCGTGTCCCTCGGCGGCGACGCGCCGGCCGGCGCGCTGTGGAAGCTGGCGGAACCGGGCCGGCAGCTCGACGCGAACGTCGTCCGCCTCCCCGCCGGAGGCCGGGTGGACCCGCACACCGAGCCCGACCTCGACGTCCTGCTCCTCGTCCTCGACGGCGAGGCCCGCCTCGACTCGGCCGACGGCGGGCACCCCCTGCGCGCGGGAGTGCTGACCTGGCTGCCGCACGGCTCGACCCGGGCCGTGCTCGCCGGGCCGGACGGGGTGACGTACCTGACCGTGCACCGCCGCCGTCCCGGCATGCGCATCCAGCCGCCGGAGGCCGCCGACCGGCTCAGGAGGCCGCTCGGCGGCGACGGCGCCTGATCAGCGGGCGTTCACCGCGCCCGGCCGCGCAGCTCCGGGAGCGTCCGCGCGGTCAGCGGGCGGGGTTCCGCGTCGGGGTCGACGAGGACGACGGTGCAGGCGGCGGCGTGGGTGAGGGCGCTGGTGAAGCTGCCGTCGGCGAACTGGGCCAGCGGGCCGCGCGGGGAACGGCCGACCGCGATGGTGCGGGCCCCCGCCTCGGCGGCGTGCCGGGCCAGGGCGCGGCCCGCGGCGGCGTGGTCGCCGACGCCGGTGAGGATCTGGCCCGTGGCGGCGACACCGAGGCCGCCGAGCCGGTCGAGGTGCGCGGTGACGGCGGCCTTCGCCTCCGCGTCGCTCTCGGTGTCGGCGGCCTGTTCCTCGACGACGGCGGTCTGCCGTACGTGGACGACCTCGAGCGGGCTGCCGGTGTCGCGGGCGAGCCGGGCCGCGGCGTCCACGACGGCGGCCGCCTCGCGGTGGGCGCCCACGGCCACGACCACGGGCGGCGCGTCGGTCGCGGCCGGGGAACCGACCGGGGTCAGCGTGGGCGCCACGGACTCGCCCTCGCCGGAGGCGGTCTCGGCCCGGGCCAGCAGCCGGTGGCCGCAGGCCAGGACGGGCACGGCGAGGAGGAAGGTGCCGGCACCGAGGTAGAAGGGGACGCTCAGGTCGGTGGCGTCGGCGAGCTTTCCGGCGACGTAGGGCGCGAGGCCGCCGCCGATGAAGCGCAGGAAGCCGTACGCGGAGGAGGCCACCGGGCGCTCGACCGGGGAGACGAGCATGACGGCCTGGGTGGTGAGGGTGTTGTTGATGCCGATGAAGGCGCCGCTGACGACGACCGCGACGATCACGGTGGTGGGGTCGCCGACCCCGGCGGCTATGACGGCCATGACGACGGCGAGGCCGAGCAGGTTGGCGTAGAGGACGGGCGCGGTGCCGTAGCGGGCCTGGAGGCGCGGGGCGAAGAAGACGCTGAAGGCGGCGACCAGCAGGCCCCAGGCGGTGAAGACCAGGCCGAGTTCGTGGGCGTTCAGCTCCATGGGGTACGGGGCGTACCCGAGCATGGTGAAGAAGCCCCAGTTGTACAGCAGGGCCATGATGCCCATGGTGAGCAGTCCGCGATGGCGCAGTGCCCTCAGCGGGGCCAGGGGTGAGGTGACCCGCTTGGGCTTCGGCAGGTCGGGGACGAAGGCGAGGGTGGCGATCAGCGCGACGGCCATCAGGGCGGCGACGCCGAAGAAGGGGCCGCGCCAGCTGATGCCGCCCAGTTCGCCGCCGAGCAGGGGGCCGACGGCGATGCCGAGGCCCAGCGCGGTCTCGTAGAGGATGATCGCGCCGCTGAAGCCGCCGCTGGCGGAGGCCACGATGACCGCGAGCGAGGTGGCGATGAACAGGGCGTTGCCCAGTCCCCAGCCGGCGCGGAAGCCGACGATGCCGTCGATGGAGTCGGTGGCGCCGGCCAGGGCCGCGAAGACGACGATGACGGCGAGGCCGGTGACCAGGGTGCGCTTGGCGCCGATGCGGCTGGAGACCCAGCCGACGAAGAGCATGGCGACGGCGGTGACGATCAGGTAGCTGCTGAACAGCAGGGAGACCTGGCTGGGGGTGGCGTCGAGGCTCTCGGCGAGCGCCGGCAGGATCGGGTCGACCAGGCCGATGCCCATGAACGAGATGACACAGGCGAAGGCGACCGCCCAGACGGCGCCCGGCTGCCGGAACGGACTGGTGGTCTTTCCACGTGGTGCACTCATGCGCGGTCTTCCTCCGAGGATTCCTGACGGTTGTGGATGACCCGGGCCAGGGCGAGGAGCGCCGTGGTGGTGGCCTGCCGCTCCGGACCGGTCATGTCCTCCATGAGCAGCCGCAGGGCCGCGGCCCGCTCGGCGCGGCGCCGGGCCAGCACGTCGAGGCCGGCGGACGTCACCGCCACGAGCACACCGCGGCCGTCGCTCGCGTCGGCGGTACGCCTGGCCAGGCCCGCGCGCTCCAGGCGCGTGACGAGCTGGGTCATGTTCGGCTGCGAGACGCCTTCCGCCCTGGCCAGCTCGGTCAGGCGCTGCGGGCCCTCACGGTCCAGCCTGGCCAGCGTCGAGGAGGCGGCGGTGCTCAGGCCTCCGGTCCGGGCGCTGTGCCGCACGTACCGGATCATCTGCTCCACGGCGACGATCAGGTCGTCCGGGCCCTTTGGCGGCTTTTCCATAAGCGCATGATGCATTTAGATGTAGCATGAAACAAGATTGGCCGCGCCGGCCCCTCCCAGTTGCGTCCCGCGGTCTCGGGGCACACCTTCAAGAACAGCGAGGGAGGAATCGGCATGGACGACTGGCGCGGGTTCGCCGAGCAGATGGCCTCGTTGGCCCGTGACCTGCTGGCCCAGGAATCGCTGAACGACACCCTCGAACGGATCACCGCCTCGGCCACGGAACTGGTGGCGGACTGCGACGCCGCGGGCATCCTCATCCTGCGCGGCAAGCACGTGCAGTCACTGGCCCCCACCGAGCAGGTCGTCGTCGACAGCGACGCACTGCAGGGACGCGTCGGGGAGGGCCCCTGCTTCGACGCCGCGCGCAGCTCCACGGGAGAGCGGCAGTTCCGGATCGCCGACTTCACCCGGGAGGCGCGGCGCTGGCCCAAGTACGTCCCCGAGGCGCGCAAGCTGAACCTCGGCAGCATGATGGGATTCCTGCTGTTCACGGAGGACGAGGACCTCGGCGCCCTGAACCTCTACTCCTACCGGCCCGGCGCCTTCACCGCGGCCGACGAGACGGCCGGCTGGCTGCTGGCCTCCCACGCCGCGGTCGCCTTCTCCAGCGCCCGCACGCACGCCCAGCTGCAGGAGGCCATCGGCACCCGGCACACCATCGGGGAGGCCATGGGCATCCTCATGGGCAGGCACCGCCTCACCGAGGACCAGGCCTTCGCGGCCCTGCGCCGGTACTCGCAGGACAACAACGTCAAACTGCGGGACGTGGCGGCACGGGTCTGCGAACAGGGCGGCCTGCCCCGGCAGACGCGGTGAAGGAGTGTCGCGGCGGGGCGTTTGCTCCCCGCTCCGCGGGTAACTCCGGCATTCCGGACACCGATTCCCCGGGAGTCGCCATGTGGAAGCGCAAGGGCAGAAAGGGCCGCCGGACCGCCAAGCCGGTCCCCATGGAGCTGTGCGACCTGTGCGCCAGGGTCTTCCCCGAGGACGAGTCCGTGAGCGGCTACGTGCCGGACTCCTCCGCGGTGCACGCCACCAACGAGTGGTTCGACGGGCTCCGGCTCATCACCACGTGCTCGGACGAGCACTTCGACGAGATCAAGGCGGGCTACGCCGACCGGCCGTTCGTGGACGAGGAGCTGTGGGCGGCCAAGCTGACCCGGGCCCTGACCACCGGCCCGCCGGCCCTGACCATGGACCAGCTCGGCTGCCGCACGGGCCTCCAGGAGCCCCAGATACGGGCCGCCATCGCCTGGCACAACGAGCGCATGCGGGAGGCCCAGCAGCGCACCGATCCCTGAGCCGGGGCCGCGGCCGGACTCCGTCCGGGTGCACCGACGTTTGTCCGGGTGCCGGCCGGGTCACCCAGTTCCCCGTCGCGAGCCGTCGACAGGACGCCCGCGGAGCCCCGAGGAGCCCCCGTGAACCGGTTGTGGCGGCCGTTCCACCGTGCGTGGGACTGGTTGGCCGCGTCCTCCCTGGTCCGGCGCGGCCGGGACCTGGAGCTGATGCACCGGGCCATGGGGTTCGCCACGCTCGCCCTGGTCACGCTGGCACCGCTGCTGATCGTGGTGGCCGCGGCCGATCCGCTGGGCCGCGGGGGCTTCGCCTCCTGGCTGGCCGACGGGATGGGACTGTCCGGGCGGTCGGCCCGCGTACTGACCGACATCATCAGCCCGCCGACCAAGGTGGTCGGCACCACCAGCGTGTGGGGCGGCATCCTGCTCGGCGTGTTCGGCGTGTCCTTCGCGGCGAGCGTCCAGAACGGCTACGAACGCATCTGGGAGCTGCCGGCCGGCCCGTGGCACCGCATCTGGCGCCAGATGACCTGGGTGATCCTGCTGACCGCCTACCTCTACCAGGAGGTGCAGACGCGCGCCGCCCTGCACGGCGGCGCGCGGATCGCCCTGTCGACCGCCAGCGGCATGCTCTTCTTCTGGTGGGGCCAGCACTTCCTGCTGGGCGGCCAGGTCCGCTGGCGCGACCTGCTGCCCGGCGCCGTCGCCACGGTGGTGGGCCTGGTCGGGCTGCGCGGCTTCTCCTACCTCTTCTTCACTCCGCTGATCCTCGACAACGCGTTCAGCTACGGCGCGGTCGGCATCGTGCTGGTGGTGGAGTCCTGGCTGATCGGCGTCGGGTTCGTCGTCTTCGGCGGCGCGATGGTCGGGCACTGGTTCTGCGAACACCACTGGTGGGCGCGGAACATCGACCGCCGGCCGGACTGACGGGGACCTGGCCGGTCAGCAGCCGGCGCGCCGCCGCAGGCCGCGGACGAGGGCCGCGGCCGCCGCCCCGGTCACGGCGGTGGCCAGGGCCAGCGGCCCGCGACGGCGGGAGATCCAGAACTGGACGCTGCGCGGGTGGGCCTCGTCGTCGAAGACGCCGTGCGCCCCGTAGTCGTCCGGCGCGGTGTCGTCCGCCGGGCTCCAGAGGTTGACGGGCCGTGACGGGTCGACGGGCCGGTCGGTCTGCTGCCCGTCGTAGCCGGTGCGGGCCAGATAGCGGTCCAGGAGACCGGGGGCGAGCTTCTGGCCCAGCAGGGTGGCGACGGTGGAGCCGCCGACCCAGTACATGCGCCGCTCGGGGTGGTCGGCCGCGTACAGCACGGCCTCGGCGGCCACCTCGGGCTGGTAGACGGGGGCCACCGGGCGCGGATGGCGGGGCAGGCGGGTGAGGACCCAGCTGAACTGGGGCGTGTTGAGCCCGGGCATCTGGACCATGGTCACCCGCACCCCGCTGCGGTCGTGCAGCAGCTCGCAGCGCAGCGACTCGGTGAACCCCTGGATGGCGTGCTTGGCCCCGCAGTACACGGCCTGGAGGGGGACGCTTCGCTCGGCCAGGGCCGATCCCACCTGGACGATGGTGCCGCGATCGCGCGGCGTCATGCGCCGCAGGGCGGCCTGGGTGCCGTGCACGAAGCCGAAGTAGGTCACCTCGGTGGCCCGCCGCAGCTCCTCGGGCCGGATCTCGGGCACGGGGGCGAAGACGGTGGAGAAGGCCGCGTTCACCCATACGTCGATGGGGCCGAGCTCCTCCTCGACCCGGCCGGCCGCCGCGTCCACGGCCTCCGCGTCGGCGACGTCCACGACCAGGGGCAGCGCCCGCCCGCCGGCCTCGCGGATCTCCTCGGCCGCCCGTTCCAGGGCGTACTCGCCCCGGGCGAGCAGCGCCACCGCGGCCCCCCGGGCGCCGAAGGCCCGGGCGGCGGCGCGGCCGACGCCGCCGGTCGCGCCGGTGACGACGACGACCTGCCCCCGGCGGTGCGCACCGCTCACTTCCTGCCCCGGCCGGGGAGGTGCTCGGCGTACTCGGTGAGCTTCTGGCGTACGCCCTTGGTGGCGATCCCGGTGGCCTGCGGGTCGTGCAGGGCGGCCTTGACTGCCTTCTTGCCCTGCTCCTTCATGATGTGCGGCGGGATCGGCGCGATCTCCGCGTCCACCTTGAACTCCAGGACCACGGGCCGCCCGGCGGAGAGCGCCTCGTCCCAGGCGGCGCCGACCTTCTTGGGGTTGTCGCAGACGATGCCCTTGAGGCCCAGCAGTTCGGCGTAGGCGGCGTAGGGCACGTCGGGGATGTCCTGGGAGCCCGGGTACTTGGGATCGCCGGCCATGGCGCGCTGTTCCCAGGTGACCTGGTTGAGGTCCTGGTTGTTGAAGACGCAGAAGACGAACGGCGCGGGCCCGGACAGGCGGTCCAGGTACCGCTTGATGGTGATCATCTCGTTCATGCCGTTCATCTGGAACGCGCCGTCCCCGACGAACGCGATCACCGGCCGGTCCGGGTGGGCGAACCGCGCCGCGATGGCGTACGGAGTGCCCGGGCCCATCGTGGCCAGCGTGCCGGAGAGCGAGGCGCGCATGCCGTCGCGGAGCTTGAGGTGGCGGGCCCACCAGTTGGTGCCCGAGCCGGAGTCGGCCGTCAGGATGGCGCCGTCCGGCAGCCTGGACGAGAGTTCCGCGGCGACCGACTGGGGGTTGATCGTCTTGCCGAAGTGCTCACCGGCCCAGCGGTCGCACAGGTCGTTCCACTCCCGGACGTCCTTCTCGATCTTCTCCCGCCAGCCGCGGTCCGTCTTGCGTTCCAGCAGCGGGATCAGCTGCTTGAGCGTCTCCTTGGAGTCGCCGACGAGGTGGGCGTCCATCGGGTAGCGGATGCCGATCATGCGACCGTCGATGTCGATCTCGACGCCCTTGGCCTGCCCCTCCTCCGGCAGCCACTCCGAGTAGGGGAAGCTGCTGCCGATCATGAGCAGGGTGTCGCAGCCCTGGATCATGTTGTCGCTGGCCTTGCTGCCGAGCAGGCCGATGGGTCCGGTGACGTACGGCAGGTCGTCGGGCAGGACCTCGCGGCCGAGCAGGGCCTTGGCGACGCCGGCGCCGAGCAGTTCGGCGACCTCGATCACCTCGCTCTCCGCCTTGGCCGCGCCCTGGCCGACCAGGATCGCGACCTTCTTGCCCGCGTTGAGGACGTCCGCGGCCCTGCGCAGCTCGTCGGGGTCGGGCAGCACGCGGGGGCGGCTCCAGCCGACGCTGGAGAAGACCGAGCCGTGCGTGCGGGGCGGGGAGGGCATGGCGTCCTCCTCCTGCACGTCGTTCGGGATGATGATCGTGGCGACGCCCCGCGTGGTCAGCGCGGTCTTGAAGGCACGGTCGATGACGTGCCGGGCCTGCCCCGGGTGGACGACCATCTGGCAGAACTCGGAGACGTCCGCGAAGAGCTGGTCGAGGGCGATCTCCTGCTGGTAGTGGGTGCCCAGCGACAGCCGCTTCTGCTGGCCCACCACCGCCACCACGGGCTGGTGGTCGAGCTTCGCGTCGTACAGGCCGTTGAGCAGGTGCACCGCGCCCGGGCCCGAGGTCGCGACGCAACAGCCCACCTCGCCGGTGAACTTCGCGTGCGCGCAGGCCATGAACGCGGCCATCTCCTCGTGCCGCGCCTGGATGAACTCCGGGTTCCCCGCGGCCCGGTCGAAGGCCCCCAGCAGACCGTTGATGCCGTCGCCCGGATAGCCGTACACCCGCTGGACGCCCCACTCGGACAGACGCTGGAGGACGAAGTCGGAGACTTGGGTCATGGGGCTCTCCCGGACGTGGGGGGACAACGGTCGGCTTGTGGGGTTGCCCCGCGCGCCGCCCCTAAACCGGCCGTCCGTCCCCTTCGGCCCTCCTCGCCCGGGTTACGCCGGCGGGTCGCCCCACACGTCCGGGGCGGGGCCGGTGCGCTCCGGTGGCGGCGCCGTGCTCGCCCGGGTCACCAGCCGGGTCGGCACCAGGGTCGTGCCCCGCTCCGGACCCGCCTCGCGCATCTTGCGCAGCACCGCCTGCACGCACAGCCGCCCGACCTCGGCGAAGTCCTGGTGCACCGTGGTCAGCGGGGGCAGGAAGGAGCCGGCCTCGGGGATGTCGTCGAAGCCGATGACACTGACGTCCTCGGGCACGCGCCGCCCGCGTTCGTGCAGGGCGCGCAGCAGGCCGAGGGCCATCTGGTCGTTGGCCGCGAAGACGGCGGTGCACTCCGGGCGGGCGGCGAGTTCGAGGCCGGCCCGGTGTCCGGACTCCGCCGACCAGTCGCCCCGCACCAGCGGCGGCGGGGTGCGGCCCGCCTCCGTGAGCGTGTGCCGCCAGGCGTCGGTGCGGCGCTGGGCGGCGAAGGAGCCCTCGGGGCCCGCCAGGTGCCAGACCGTGTCGTGCCCAAGGTCCAGCAGATGGCGTACGGCGGCCCGGGTGCCGCCGGCCTGGTCGGTGTCGACGACCGTGTAGTGGTCGTCGGCGTCGGAGTCGACCACGACGACCTGGACGTGGGGCGGCAGCGTGAGGGAGGCCGCGTCCAGGAGGTGCACCTCCATGATGACGATGACGGCGTCGACGGCGAGTTCCTCCAGCCGCGAGAACGCGCCGCGCACCTCGTCCTGGGTGGGCACGGCGACCGGCAGCAGCGTCACCGCGTACCCCTCGCCCGCCGCGGACGTGGCGATGGCCTCCAGGGTGCGGACGTTGCCCGTGGTGGCCAGTGAGAAGGTGATGACGCCGATGGTGCGGAACTCTCCCCGCTTCAGGGCCCGCGCCGCGCTGTTGGGCCGGTAGCCGAGTTCCTTCATGGCCGCCAGCACCTGCCGCCGGGTCTCCTCGGTCACGCCCGCGTAGCCGTTCGAGACGCGGGAGACGGTCTGGGAGGAGACCCCCGCCAGCCGGGCGACGTCCGCCATGGACGCCGTGGGCACCCGGCCGCCGCGCCGGTTGCGCGTGCCCGCCTCCCGGGCCCGAGCGGCCCCCTCAGCCGTGTCCACCGTTCCGCCACCTCTCCGCAGCCGTCTCCCACCGGGCTCCCGAAGGACCCTTGACCGTCGTCCTCGGGGCAGTGTAGACATGCCGCCATCAAATGTTTACGTAAACATAACAGCCCTCCCGCAGACTTCGCGGCTGCGTCCGGCACGTGATGTTTACGCAAACATGAGCGGGGCCCACGAGACCCAGCCAGGCCCCACGAGGCCCCGCAAGCTCCGGGACGTGACGAGCGAGGACGACATGACGACGCTGCAACCGCCGGCCGCCGCCGAGCCGCGGCCGGCCCCACCCCCGGTGCGGCGGGACCGCCGCTCCTGGACCGGGTGGGGCTTCCTCGGCCCCTTCGTGGCCGTGTTCGCCCTGGTGTTCCTCGCTCCGATCGCGTACTCGGTCTACCTGAGCCTCTTCCGCGACCAGCTCATCGGCGGCACCACCTTCGTCGGCCTCGACAACTACGCCGAAGCGCTCGGCGACGACCGGTTCTGGGCCTCGCTCGGCCGGGTCTCGCTCTTCCTCGCCGTACAGGTGCCGATCATGCTCGGCATCGCGCTCCTGGTGGCCCTGACGCTCGACAGCGGACGCCTGTACGGCCGGGACTTCTTCCGCATCTCCATCTTCCTGCCGTACGCCGTGCCCGCCGTGGTGGCCACCCTGATGTGGGGCTTCCTGTACGGCACCCGGTTCGGCCTGGTCGGTGACCTCAACAGCGCGCTGGGCGTCTCGCTGCCCGACCCGCTCTCCCCCGGCCTGGTGCTGGCCTCCATCGGCAACATCGTCACCTGGGAGTTCGTCGGCTACAACATGCTGATCTTCTACTCGGCGCTGCGCGTCGTCCCGCACTCGCTGTACGAGGCGGCCGAGATCGACGGCGCCGGCCAGATCCGGGTGATCACCGCCATCAAACTCCCGGCCATCCGCGGGGCCCTGGTGATCGCCACGATCTTCTCGGTCATCGGCAGCTTCCAGCTCTTCAACGAGCCCAGCATCCTGCAGCCCCTGGCACGCAACGCGATCACCACGGACTACACGCCGAACTACTACACGTACGCGCTGTCCTTCAACGGACAGCAGCACAACTACTCCGCGACGGTCGCCATCGTCATGGGGCTGATCACCATGGTCATCGCCTACGTCGTGCAGCTGCGCGGCATGCGCAAGGGAGTGTGATGCGGCGATGACCAGTCCCGTCGCCACCGTCCCCGGCCGTTCCGCGGCCGAGCCGTCCGGCCCGTCGGGCCCCGTGCCCCGGCTGCGTGCCTCCCGGCGCCGGCACTCCGCCGACCGGCCGCGGCGCAGTGTGCTGCTGACCGTGCTCACCTCGCTGGTGCTGCTGTACAGCCTGGTGCCGCTCGTCTGGCTGGCCGTCAGCGCCACCAAGACCCAGGAGGGGCTGTCCCGTTCCGCGGGTCTCTGGTTCGACGGCGACTTCGCGCTGTGGGACAACATCGTCGAGACGTTCACCTACGACGACGGCGTCTTCACCCGCTGGCTGCTCAACACCCTGCTGTACGTGGGGCTCGGCGCGGGCGGTGCCACCTTCCTCGCCGTGCTGGGCGGCTACGCGCTGGCCAAGTTCGACTTCCCCGGCCGCCGGGCCGTCTTCGCCGTCGTCATCGGCGCGGTGGCCGTGCCGGGGACGGCGCTGGCGGTGCCGACCTTCCTGATGTTCAGCAAGATGGGGCTCACCAACACCCCCTGGGCGGTGATCATCCCCTCCCTGATCTCGCCGTTCGGCCTCTACCTGATGTGGGTGTTCGCCACCGAGGCCATTCCCGCCGAGCTGATGGAGGCCGCGCGCATCGACGGGGCGGGCGAGGTGCGCACCTTCTTCACGGTCGCCCTGCCGCTGCTGGCGCCCGGCATCGTCACCGTCCTGCTGTTCACCATGGTCGCGACCTGGAACAACTACTTCCTGCCGCTCGTCATGCTCAAGGACCCCGACTGGTATCCGCTCACCCTCGGGCTCAACGCCTGGAACCAGCAGGCCGCGACCGCGGGCGGCGAGGCCGTCTTCAACCTCGTCGTGACCGGGTCGCTGCTCACCATCCTGCCGCTGGTCGTCGCGTTCCTGCTGCTCCAGAAGTACTGGCAGTCCGGTCTCGCCGCCGGAAGCGTCAAGGAGTAGTCCTCCCCCGCCTGTCCGCCCCTCACCAGCAGTCTCCCGCCCACCCCCGACCAGTGCCGGTACCGGCCACGAAGAAGTGGAAGCACGCCCATGCCCACACACCTGACCAAGCACGCGCGCCGCCTGCTGCGCGGCACGGCCCTCGTCTGCGCCCTCGCCCTCGGGGCGACGGCCTGCGGCGGCTCCGACGACTCGGGGTCGAGCGGCAAGGCCGTCTCCGAGGCGGACATACAGGCGGCCCTCGACAAGGGCGGCACCCTCACGGTCTGGGCGTGGGAGCCCACGCTCAAGCAGGTGGCCGCCGACTTCGAGAAGGCACACCCGGGCGTCAAGGTCGACCTCGTCAACGCCGGCACCAACAAGGACGAGTACACGGCGCTGCAGAACGCCATCTCGGCGAAGAAGGGCGTCCCGGACGTCGCCCAGATCGAGTACTACGCGATGGGCCAGTACGCCCTCACCAAGCAGCTCACCGACCTCAAGTCCTTCGGCGCCGACAAGCTCTCCGCCCAGTTCTCCCCGGGTCCGTGGAACGGGGTGAAGGCCGGTTCGGACGGCATCTACGCGCTGCCGATGGACTCGGGCCCGATGGCGCTGTTCTACAACAAGAAGGTCTTCGACAAGTACGGCATCGAGGTGCCCACCACGTGGGCCGAGTACCTGGAGGCCGCCCGCGCCCTGCACAAGGCCGACCCCAAGGCGTACATCACCGCCGACAACGGTGACGCCGGGTTCGCCACCAGCATGCTCTGGCAGGCCGGTTCGCGTCCCTACACGGTGAACGGCACCAAGGTGAAGATCGACTTCTCCGACGAGGGCGCCAAGACGTTCACCGGCACCTGGCAGCAGCTCATCGACGAGAAGCTGCTCGCCTCCGTCCCCGCCTGGACCGACGAGTGGTACAAGGGCCTCGCCGACGGCAGCATCGCGACACTGGCGACCGGCGCCTGGATGCCCGCCAACCTGGAGTCCGGCGCGAAGGCCGCCTCCGGCGACTGGCGGGTGGCGCCGATGCCGCAGTGGACCGCCGGCGGCAAGGTCAGCGCGGAGAACGGCGGCAGCGCGCTCGCGCTCCCGGAGCTGGGCGGGAACGAGGCGCTGGCGTACGCCTTCGTCGAGTACGCGAACGCCGGGGACGGCGTGCAGACCCGCCTGAAGAACGGCGCGTTCCCGGCGACCACCGCGGATCTGCAGTCCAGCGGGTTCCAGGACACCGCGTTCCCGTACTTCGGGGGCCAGAAGGCCAACAAGATCTTCGCCGAGTCGGCCGCGAACGTCCCGGACGACTGGGCGTACCTGCCCTACCAGGTGTACGCGAACTCCGTCTTCAACGACACCGTCGGCAAGGCCTACGTCTCCGGCACCACGCTGGCCGAGGGCCTCCGGTCCTGGCAGGAGGCATCGGTCAAGTACGGCGAGGAGCAGGGCTTCACCGTCGAGAAGTAGTGCACGCCCCCACACCGGAAGGACCCTCATGATCTCCACCCTCCACTCCCGCCCGCACCGCGGGGCGGACGGTGCCCCCGCCCCCCGTCTCGGCTTCGGCGCCGACTACAACCCCGAGCAGTGGCCCCGGGAGGTGTGGCAGGAGGACGTACGGCTGATGCGCGAGGCCGGTGTCACCATCGTCTCGCTCGGCATCTTCTCCTGGGCCCGCATCCAGCCGGGCCCCGACACCTGGGACTTCGCCTGGCTCGACGAGGTGATGGACCTGCTGCACGAGCACGGCGTCGGCGTCGACCTGGCGACCGCCACGGCCTCCCCGCCGCCCTGGCTGACCACCGCGCACCCCGAGATCCTCCCGGTCACCGAACGGGGCGAGACGCTGTGGCCGGGGGCCCGCCAGCACTGGCGCCCGACCTCGCCCGTCTTCCGCGAGCACGCCCTGCGCCTGGTGCGGAGGCTGGCGACCCGCTACGCCGGCCATCCGGCCCTGGTCGCCTGGCACGTCAACAACGAGCTGGGCTGCCACAACGTCTACGACTACTCCGACGACGCGGCCCGTGCGTTCAGGGACTGGCTGCGCGCGCGGTACGGCACGACGGACGCCCTCAACGACGCCTGGGGCACGGCGTTCTGGTCGCAGCGCTACGGCGACTGGGCCGAGATCCTGCCGCCGCGGCTGGCCGCCTCGCACCCGAACCCGACCCAGCAACTGGACTTCAAGCGCTTCTCCTCGGACGCGCTCAAGGACCACCTGCGCGCGGAGCGGGACCTGCTGCGTGAGCTGACCCCCGGCGTTCCGGTCACCACCAACTTCATGGTGATGCCCGGCACCAAGGGCATGAACTACGCGGACTGGGCGGACGAGGTGGACTTCGTCGCCAACGACCACTACGTCGTGCCGCACCCGCAGGCCCGTGACGAGCTGTCCTTCTCCGCGAACCTCACCAGCGGCATCGCGGGCGGCCGGCCCTGGTTCCTGATGGAGCACTCCACCAGCGCGGTGAACTGGCAGCCCGTCAACCTGGCCAAGCGGCCGGGCGACATGGCCCGGGACTCGCTGACGCACGTGGCGCACGGCGCGGACGCGGTCTGCTTCTTCCAGTGGCGCCAGTCGGCGGCCGGTGCCGAGAAGTACCACTCGGCGATGGTCCCGCACGCGGGTGCGGACAGCGACCTGTTCCGTTCGGTCACCGCGCTCGGCGACACGCTGAGGACGCTCGCGCCGGTCGCCGGGAGCGAGCGGGAGCCCGCCGAGGTCGGCATCCTCTTCGACTGGGAGTCGTGGTGGGCCAGCGAGCAGGACTCGCACCCCACCTCGCTGCTCGACTACCACCAGGAGGCGCTCGACTGGTACTCGGCGCTGCTCTCCCTCGGGGTGCGCGCCGACGTCGTCACGACCGGTTCCGACCTCAGCCGCCACCGGGTGCTGATCGCGCCCGTGCTGCACCTGGTGCCGGCCGGGCTGGCCAAGGACCTCACGCGCTACGCCGAGCAGGGCGGGCACCTGGTCACCACGTACTTCTCCGGCATCGTGGACGAGAACGACCACGTGTGGCTCGGCGGCTACCCGGGCGCCCTGCGGGACCTGCTGGGCATCCGCGTCGAGGAGTTCGGCCCGCTGCCCGCCGGGCAGGGCGTGGAGCTGGACGACGACACCACCGGCGGCCTGTGGACCGACCGGGTCACCGTCACCGCCCCCGGGACCGAGGTCCTGGTCCGCTACCGCACCGGCGCGCACGCGGGCCGCCCCGCGGTCACCCGGCGCGGCACGGGCAGCGGTTCCGCCGCCTACGTCTCCACCCGGCTCGGCGCCGACGGGCTCGCCGCGCTGCTGCCGAGGCTCCTGGAGCCGGCCGGGGTGCGAAGTGAGCTGCCGGCCGAGGTGCGGGGGCGGGTCGAGACCACCGTGCGCCGCGGCCCCGGCGGACGGTTCCGGTTCCTGGTCAACCGCACCGACGAGACGGTGACCGTCCCCGGGCTCGCCGGGGAGGTCCTGGTGGGCACCGCCGGTGACGAGGGGGGCGTCGTCCTGGCGGCCCGAGAGGTCGCCGTCCTGCGCACGCCCGCCGGCTGATCTCCCCCGCCCCCCGACACCCCGGAGCGGCACGCGGCCGCTCCGGGGCCGTCCCCTCCTGCCCCGGCCGGGCGGAGGGGGCCACCGCAGCGACCACACCTTTCCGTTGGGAGCACACGATGGCACGCCGTACCCGCAGCAGACGCCTCCTCGGGGCCGCTGTTCTGACCTCCCTGGCCACCGGGGCCGCCCTGCTCGGCACCCCCGCCCAGGCCGCACCGGCCGCCGCCTCCGTCACGGTGCGGCCGGACCCCTCGTACCAGCAGGAGGAGTTCGAGGGCTGGGGCACCAGCCTGGTCTGGTTCGCCAACGCCACCGGCGACTACCCGCCCGAGATCCGCGAGAAGCTGGCCCGGCTGCTGTTCGACGACGACGGGCTGGGCCTGAACATCGCCCGGTACAACATCGGCGGCGGCAACGCGCCGGACGTCGCGGACTACCTGCGGGCCGGCGGCGCGGTCGAGGGCTGGTGGAACGCGCCCGCGGGCACCACGCGCGAGGACACCGACTGGTGGAGCGCCGACGACCCGGCCGACTGGAACGAGGACGCCGACGCCACCCAGCGCTGGTGGGTCCAGCGCATCAAGGACGACATCGACCACTGGGAGACGTTCAGCAACTCCCCGCCCTGGTTCATGACCGTCAGCGGATACGTCTCCGGCGGCTTCGACTCCTCCGCCGACCAGCTCAGGCCCGAGTCGGTGGACGACTTCGCCGCGTATCTCGCGGGCGCGACCCGCCGGCTGGAGAAGGCCGAGGGCATCCGGGTCGACACCGTGGACCCCTTCAACGAGCCCAACACCCCGTACTGGGGCACCCGGCTCGGCGCGGACGGCGAGCCCGTCGGCGGCCGGCAGGAAGGGGCCCACATGGGTCCCGACCTGCAACGCAAGGTGCTGCAGGCCCTCGCCCCGGCGCTGCGGAAGGCGAAGGTCAAGGCGGACGTCTCGGCGATGGACGAGACCAACCCGGGGACCTTCGCGAAGAACTGGAGCGCCTACTCCGCGGCCGACCGCGCCCTCGTCGGCCAGATGAACGTCCACACCTACGGCACCGGGCAGCGCACCACCGTGCGGGACCTCGCCAAGGCCGCGGACAAGCCCCTGTGGATGAGCGAGGTGGGCGGCGACTGGGGCGACGGCCAGGACTTCGAGGACATGCGGCCGGGTCTCGGCCTCGCCCAGCAGATCGTCGACGACCTGCGCGAACTGGAGCCGCGTGCCTGGGTGTTCTGGCAGCCCGTCGAGGACTACGACAACATGAAGCCGGGCGGCGAGTCCGCGAAGGGCGGCAACTGGGGCAGCATCCAGCTCCCGTTCGACTGCACCGCCGGGGACACGCTGGAGACCTGCCCGATCCGCACCAACACCAAGTTCGACACCGCCCGCAACTTCACCCACTTCATCAAGCCCGGCGACCGGCTGATCGCGACGGACGACACCTCCAGCGCCGCCGCCGTCACCCGCGACGGCCAGGGCGCCTCCCTGGTCCACGTCAACCGCACCACCGAGGCCCGCACCGTCACCGTCGACCTGTCCAGGTTCCGTGACGTGAGCCGCCGGGCCACCGTCACCCCGGTCGTCACCAGTGCCGACGGCACGCTGGAGCGGCGGGCCCCGATCCGGGTCAGCGACCGCACGGCGACCTTCACCGTGCCCGCCCAGTCCGTCACCTCCTTCGCGATAGAGGGCGTCTCGGGCGTCGCGAAGGACGCCGCCACGCTGCGCAAGGGCCACACCTACACGCTGACCGGCGTGCAGAGCGGAAAGGCCGTCACCGTGGCCGGGGACGGCACCGGCCTGGTGCTCGGCGGCGGAGCCGACGCGGGCGCCGGGCAGTGGCGGCTGAGCGCGGTGCGCCACGACGGCGGGGCCCGCGACCGGTACGTCTTCACCCGGCCGGGGGACGGCACGCGCCTGGCCGTGCGGGACGACGTCCCGGTGGCCGAGCCCGACAGGGGCGGACGCGACGCGGCCGCCGAGTGGCTGGCGTCGACCACCGGCGACGGCACCTGGACCCTGGTCAACGCGGCCACCGGGCGCCTGCTCGAAGTCGGCGGCCAGGCGACCCACGAGGGCGCGGCCGTCACGACCTGGCCGCCCAACTCGGGCGCCAACCAGCGCTGGACGCTGACGGACGTGTCCGCCGGCTGACGCCCCCCCGGCGGTCCCGTCCGCGCCGCCACGAAGACGCGGACGGGGCCGCCGCCCCTCCCCCACCACCACGAGGAGATCCCGTGCCCACCGACCCCCGTGAACTCGAGGTCCGCCGCAGAATGGCGGCCCAGGAGCTCTACTCGGACGGCGCCCCGGGCCTGGTGGGCCTGGCGGAGGAGCGGCTGCGCGGCAAGGAGCTGGCCGACGCCTACAACCGGACCGGCGCACGGGACGAGGAGGGCCGCCGGGCGCTCCTGGAGGAGATGCTCGCCGCGCTCGGCACCGGGGTGTGGATCGAGCCGCCGCTGCACGTGGCCTACGGCAGCCGGACCCACCTGGGCGACGACGTGTACGCCAACTTCGGCCTCACGCTCGTCGACGACGTCGAGGTCTTCGTCGGGAACCGGGTGATGTTCGCCCCGCACGTGACGGTCAGCACGACCGGCCACCCCGTCCATCCCGACCTGCGCCGGGACGGCACGCAGTTCTCCGCGCCGGTGCGCATCGAGGACGACGTGTGGATCGGGGCCGGCGCGCTGATCATGCCGGGGGTGACCGTCGGCCGGGGGTCGGTGGTCGGCGCGGGCAGCGTGGTGACCGCGCACGTGCCGCCGATGACGGTCGTCGCCGGGACTCCGGCCCGGGTGCTGCGCGAGATCACCGACGCCGACCGCGCCTGGAGCCACCGTCCGCCGCGCACCCTGCGCCGGGAGGCCGGCTGAGCCCCGGGAGCGCGGGCAACGTCCCTCGTCCGCGCGGCACATGGCACGGCGTCACGGCGCTACGATGATCGGGAACTGCGGCGGAGCGTCACCTCCCGGAGCACGGAGCCTGCCATGACGACGGACCATTCCCGGCCTCCCCACATCGACACGGGCCGGGCCCATCCCGCGCGGGTCTACGACTGGCTGCTGGGCGGCAAGGACAACTACCCGGTCGACGAGGCGGTGGGCGAGACGCTGCCGCCCCAGGCGCGGGACGCGGCGCGGCAGAACCGCGCGTTCATGAACCGGGCGGCGGCACACCTGGCCGCGCGGGGCATCGACCAGTTCCTGGACATCGGCACGGGCATCCCGACCGAGCCCAACCTGCACCAGATCGTCCAGCGGACGGTGCCGACGGCCCGGGTCGTCTACGCCGACAACGACCCGATCGTGCTGCGGCACGCGGAGGCCCTGCTGGTCAGCAGTCCCGAGGGGGCCACGGACTACATCCAGGCCGACGTGCGCGAACCGGACGAGATCGTGCGGCACGCCCACGGGATACTGGACTTCGACCGGCCGATCGCGCTGTCGCTGATCGCCCTGATGCACTTCGTCCCGGACGACCAGGACGCCCACGGCATCGTCCGGGGGCTGGTGGAGAGCCTGCCGTCCGGCAGCCACCTGGTCCTGTCGCACGCCGCGATCGACCTCTTCCCCGAGCTGGCGGAGCAGGTGATCGACCAGTACGCCAAGGGCGGCATCAGGCTCGGCTTCCGCACCCGGGCGGAGGTGGCCCGCTTCTTCGACGGCCTGGAGCTGGTGCCGCCGGGCCTGGTGACGGCCACCGAGTGGTCCGGCGAGGGCCAGGAACCGCCCGCGCCGGAGGAGAGCGGCATCTACGCGGGGGTGGCGCGCATTCCCTGAGGTGCGAAGGTAAGGCGAACCTAACATCGGATAATGTTTCGTGTGCAACAACACCGGAAGCCCTTCTTCCGGCAGTTCCGCGAGCACACTGGGGAGCCGGCCTTGCCGCACACGACCGACACGGCCGGCGACCGGCCGGGCGCCGACACCGCCGCCGACACCGCCGCCGGCGAAAAGGGCTGGGTCGAACTCGGCTCCCGCGCGCACCTGCGCGAGCTGCTGGGCGAGCCCTGGCCCGTCGTCATCGACAAGGTGCACGACCGCCTCACGGACGACGACCGGGACATCCTGGCGCGCTCCCCCTTCTGCCTGCTGGCGACCTCCGACGCGGGCGGCAACTGCGACGTGTCGCCCCGCGGCGACGCGCCCGGCTTCACCCACGTCCTCGACTCCCGCACCCTCGCCCTGCCGGACCGGCCGGGCAACCGGCGCGGGGACAGCTTCCACAACATCCTCGACAATCCGCACGCCGGACTGCTCTACCTGATCCCGGGCGGCAAGGAGGTGCTCCGGGTCAACGGCCGGGCGCGCATCCTCACCGACGCCCCCTTCTTCGACGCGATGACGCGGGACGGAAGGCGCCCGGAGCTGGCCCTGCTCCTGGAGATCGACGAGATCTACCTCCACTGCCCGATGTCCCTGAACCGGGCGGGTCTGTGGAAATCCCGTCCACAGAGGGCGAGTTGATCCCTTCGCCCCGACGAGGACGAGCGCACGGAGGGGGCTGCGGCGGGGCCCGTGTGAGCCCCGCCTCTACCAGTGCTTTTTAGGTTAGGCTAACCTTCGTTGCGTGAGATCAGCAGAAGACGCAGCCGGTACCCCGCGCCTGCGCGGTCATGAGCTGTCGGCGACGGGCGTGACCGTCGCGTACGACGGCGTGGATGTCGTGCACGACGCGGGAGTCAGGCTCAGGCCCGGCGAAGTGACCGTCCTGGTCGGCCCCAACGGCAGCGGCAAGTCCACACTGCTGCGGACCGTCGCACGGCTGCAGCGGGCGCGCAGCGCCACGATCGACATCGACGGCACGACCGACGCGCTGGCGCTGACGTCCCGTGAGTTCTCGCGGTACGTCGCCCTGCTGACCCAGGCGCGGCCGACGCCCGGCGGGCTGACCGTGCGGGACGTCGTCGAGTTCGGCCGCTATCCGTACCGGGGCCGCTGGGGGCGGCCCGATCCGGACGGTCCGGCCGCCGTGGACCGGGCGCTCGCGCTCACCGGCGTCGACGGCCTCGCCGACCGGGGCGCCGACCACCTCTCCGGCGGACAGCTGCAGCGCGTGTGGCTCGCGAGCTGCCTCGCCCAGGAGACCGGCGTACTGCTCCTGGACGAACCCACGACCTACCTCGACCTGCGCTACCAGGTCGAACTGCTCGACCTGATCCGCGACCTGGCGGACGTTCACGGCATCGCCGTCGGAGTCGTCCTGCACGACCTCGACCAGGCGGCGGCCGTCGCCGACCGGATCACGCTGCTCGAAGCGGGCCGGATCGTCGCCGACGGCACGCCCGAGGACGTACTGACGCCCGAGCGCCTGACCGCCGTCTACGGCATCCGCATCGACGTCGACACCGACCCCCTCACCGGCCGGCTGCGCACCCGCCCGGTCGGCCGCCACCACATACGCACCCCCGAAAGGCTCGGCACCACCTCATGAGACGCCTCCTGCTCACCGCGGCCGCCACCACCGCCGCGGCGCTCACCCTCGCCGCCTGCGGCACCACCGAACCCGCCGCCGACAAGACGGAGAAGAAGGCCTCCGGGGCGATCACGCTCAAGGACGGCAAGGGCACCGAGGTGAAGCTCGACGGACCGGCCACCAAGGTCGTCGCCACCGAGTGGAACGTCGTCGAGAGCCTCGTCTCGCTCGGCGTCGACCCGGTCGGCGTGGCGGACGTCAAGGGCTACCGGACCTGGGACAGCGCCGTTCCGCTGAAGAACGAACCGAAGGACATCGGCACCCGCGGCGAGCCGAGCATGGACACCGTCGCCTCCCTCGCCCCCGACCTCATCGTCGCCACCACCGACCTCGCCCCCTCCGCCGTGAAGCAGCTCCGAGAGGTCGCGCCGGTGATCGAGGTGACCTCCGCCGACGGCGCGGGGCAGATCGACCGGATGCTCGACAACGTCGACCTCATCGCCCGGGCCACCGGTACCACGGACCGGGCGGCGTCGCTGCGCGAGGACTTCGAGGCGAAGGTCGCCGAGGGCAAGAAGTCCCTGGCGGACGCCGGGATGGGCGGCAAGAACATCGCCTTCGCCGACGGCTACGTCGCCTCCAACCAGGTCTCGATCCGTCCCTACACCGCGACCTCCCTCATCGGCGAGGTCAACGAGGCCATCGGCCTGAAGAACGCCTGGGCGGTGAAGGGCGACGCGGCCTACGGTCTCGGCAGCACCGACGTCGAGGGCCTGACCAAGCTGCCCAAGGACACCCGGTTCGCCTACATCGGCAACGACGAGGACCCGAGCGCCACCCCGTTCACCGGTGAGCTGGCGAAGAACTCGGTCTGGAAGTCGCTGCCGTTCGTGAAGGCCGGGGACGTGCACCGGCTCGACGACGGCATCTGGATGTTCGGCGGTCCCGGGTCGATGGAGGCGTACATCGACTCCGTCGTCGGCGCCCTGACGAAGTAGCGGGGCCATGGCCGTCACCGCAACCGAAGCCGCGACCGAGCCCGCCGGGGCCCGTCCGCCGGCGGTTCCCCCCTCCCGGTCGGGCGCGGCCGCGGTGACGGCCGGGATCGTCCTGCTGGTCGCCGTCCTCGCGGTCGTCGACATCACCCAGGGCACCGCCGCCGTCGGACCGTCCGAGGTGTTCAGGGCCCTGACCGGGCGGGCCTCCGCGGACGACGCGTCCGTCGTGGTCGCCTCCCGGCTGCCGCGCATGACCGCGGGGCTGCTGGTCGGCGCCGTCCTGGGCATGGCCGGCGCCGTGCTCCAGGCGGTCAGCCGCAACGTGCTCGCCTCCCCCGACACCCTCGCGGTGAACGCGGGTTCCTACCTGGCGCTGGGACTGGCCGGCGCCACCGGCGTGTCGCTGCCGATGCTCGCCTCCTCCGGCGTCGCCTTCGTGGGCGGCCTCGCGGCGGCGGCCGTCGTGCTCGGCCTGTCCGGCCTGGGCACAGGCACCGTCCGCCTCGTTCTGGCGGGCACCGCGCTGATGCTGGGCCTGAACTCCATGACGGAGGGGCTGCTGCTGCTCTTCCCGGAGCAGACGGAGGGCCTCTACCAGTGGAACCAGGGCAGCATCTCCCAGAACGGCTTCGACGGCGTCCTGCAGATGCTGCCGATCGCCCTGGCCGGGCTGGCCGGCCTGCTGCTGACGGCCCGCCGGGTGGACGCGCTGGCCCTGGGCGACGACGCGGCCCGCGGTCTCGGCGTCCCGGTCCGGGCCACCCGGGTCACGGTCGTCGTGCTCGCGGCCCTGCTGTCCGCGACAGCGGTCACCCTCGCCGGCCCGATCGGCTTCGTCGGCCTGTGCGCCCCCGCCCTGGTGCGCCCGCTCGCACGCCGTTTCCACGGCTTCAGCCGCTCCCGTACGGCCATGCCGGCGGCGGCGCTCACCGGCGCGGCCCTCGTGCTCGGCTCGGACGTGCTGCTGCGGGCCCTGGTCGCCGGGGACCGCTCGGTGTCCGTGCCCACGGGCGTGGTGACCAGCCTGGTCGGCGCCGTGTTCCTGGTCACCATGGCCCTGCGGGTGCGGGACACCGCCGGGGCGGGGGCGCCGGACCGGCTGCGCACCCCGGGCCGGGGGGTGTTCCTGGCCACGGTCGCCGTCCTGGTCGTGGTCCTGGTGGGGCTCGTGATCGCCGCCGTGCTGGTGGGTGACACCAAACTGCTGCTCGGTGACGTCGTCAACTGGGCCCAGGGCCGGGCCGGGCGCGCCGTCTCCTTCGTGCTGGACACGCGGGTGCCGCGGGTGCTGGCCGCGCTGTGCGCGGGTGCGGCACTGGCCCTTGCGGGCACGCTGGTGCAGGCGGTCACCCGCAACCCGCTCGCCGAGCCGAACGTCCTCGGGGTGACCGGCGGCGGCGCGCTGGGCGCGGTGCTCCTGGTGACCACCGTGCCGGCCGCCGGGACCTGGCGCGTGGCGGGGGCAGCCTTCGCGGGGTCCGCCGTCACCGCCGCCCTCGTCTTCGGGCTCGCCGCCCGGGGCGGTTTCCGGCAGAACCGGCTGGTCCTCGTCGGCATCGGCGTGGCCTCCGGGACGGCGGCGCTGATCAGTCTGCTGATCGTGCTCACCGACCCGTTCAACGCCACCAAGGCGCTGACCTGGCTGTCGGGTTCGACCTACGGGCGGACCATGCCGGACGTCGTGCCCGTCGCGCTGGCGCTGGTCGTCGGCATCGGTGTGGCCGTCGCCCGGCGCACCGAGCTGGACCTGGTCTCGCTGGACGAGGACACCCCGCGGCTGCTCGGTCTGCGGCTGGCTCCGGGGCGGCTCGGGTTCCTGGTGCTGAGCGTGGTCCTCAGCTCGACCGCGGTGGCCTGCGCGGGCACGATCGGCTTCGTCGGTCTGGTCGCCCCGCACGCGGCACGCGCCCTGGTGGGCCGGCGGCACGTGCGCGTGGTGCCGGTGGCGGTCCTGCTCGGCGCCGTCCTCGTCTGCGCCGCCGACCTCCTCGGCCGCACGGTGATCGCCCCGGCCCAGCTGGGCGCGGGGCTGATGACGGCGGTGATCGGCACGCCCTACTTCCTGTACCTGCTGGTCCGGAGCCGTCGCTAGCCGACTTCGCGGGGGAAACCCGGGTGCTCGCGGATCCGTGGCCCCGTACGGTGCCGCCATGGACCTGCGCGACGCGGACGGGGGCCACGCGGGCCTGCTGAACGTCATCGATCTGGAGGCCACCTGCTGGGACGGTCAGCCGCCGCCCGGCGCGGTGAGCGAGATCATCGAGATCGGGCTCGCCGTGGTGGACCTCGACGCCCGGGAGCGGGTGGCCCGGCACCGGATCCTGGTGCGGCCCGCCCGCTCCCGAGTCAGCGCGTTCTGCACCGGGCTGACCGGCATCACCCCGGCCGAGGCCGACCGGGGCGTGAGCCTCGCCCGGGCCTGCGACACGCTGGTGCGCGACCACGGCGCGGGCGTGCGGCCGTGGGCGAGCTGGGGCGACTACGACCGCAGGCAGTTCGTCCGCCAGTGCGCGGCGGACGGGGTCGCCCATCCCTTCGGCCGGCCGGCCGAGCGCGTGCACACCAACGCCAAGGCGGTCTTCACCGAGGCCCACGGGCTGCGCAGGCGTCCCGGCATGGCGCGTGCGCTGGAGATCGCCGGACTGCCCCTGGAGGGGCGGCACCACCGAGGGGTGGACGACGCCTGGAACATCGCCGCGCTGGTGCTCTGGCTGGCGGACCGGGGGGCGTGGCCGCGCTCCTGAGGGGCCGTCGCCCGGCGGACGGCGCTTGCCGGGCAGCACATGCCGGGCAGCGCAGCGTGTGCCGGGCAGCGTGGGATCCGACCGTGCTTGTTAGACAGCGCGTCAAGTTACTGAACCGTAATGAGCACGGTGCTACCCCTGGTAACCCCGGCCGGTTACGGTCCAGTAACCCCACAGGAGCAGCTCGACCACGGTCCTGGCCCACGGGACCGCGGACGACGGATCCGGCCCTTCCCCAGGAGGTTCGCCATGCCCCCACGTCCCCGCATGTTCGCCGTGGCGATCGCCGCCGCGCTCGCCCTCGGTGCCCAGGCCGTCCCGGCCGTCGCGGCCGACGGCGCGGCCGGCGGTGCTACCACGACGTCCCGCGGCGTCGAGATACCGGCCTTCTACACCCCGCCGTCCGAACTCCCGGGCACCGACGGCACGCTGATCCGCAGCGAACCGCTGCCCCTGGCGCTGAGCCTGCCCGGCATCGACGGTCCGCTCCCCGGCCGGGCGACCCGGCTGATGTACAAGTCCACCGACGCGAACGGCGAGGCGGTGGCGGTCACCGGCGCCTACATCGAACCGGCCGCGAAGTGGCGCGGCGACGGACCGCGCCCCCTGGTCGCCGTGGCGCCCGGCACCATGGGACAGGGCGACCAGTGCGCCGCCTCCATGGCCCTGGAGCACCCGCTGCGACTCAACGGCCAGACGGTCTCCGTCGGTTACGAGGACCTGTCGGTCTACCGGCTGCTGCTGCGCGGCGTGGCCGTCGTGGTCACCGACTACGTCGGCCTCGGCACCACCGACCGGCTGCACACCTATGTCAACCGCGTCGACGGGGCCCACGCCGTGCTGGACGCCGTACGCGCCGCGCGCTCCCTCGACCAGGCGTCCGTCACCTCCGCCTCCCGGGTGGGGCTGTTCGGCTACAGCCAGGGCGGCGGCGCCACGGCGGCCGCGGCCGAACTGCAGCCCTCCTACGCCCCCGACGTCGAACTGGCCGGCACCTACGCGGGGGCACCGCCCGCCGACCTGACGGAGGTGACGAAGGCGATCGACGGCAGCGACCTGGCGGGCGCGCTGGGCTGGTCGCTCAACGGCTTCCTGCAGACCGAGCCCGCCCTGCGGCCCATCGCCGAGCGGTACGTCAACGAGGCGGGCGAGAAGGCGCTGAAGGACCTGTCGACCATGTGCGTGGGCGACGCGCTCTTCGGTTACGGCGGCAAGAGCAGCAAGGAGTGGACGAGGACGGGGCAGTCGCTGAGCGACATCATCCGGGCCGAGCCCGCGCTCCAGGACTTCCTGGCCAAGCAGCGCATCGGCGCGCTCAGGCCCGCGGGGCCGGTCCGCGTGGCCACCGGCACCGGCGACGACCTGGTCCCCCACGGCCAGGCCCGCCGGCTGGCGGTCGACTGGTGCGACAAGGGCGGGAAGGTCACCTACGTCCCCGTGGTCCTGCCGGGCGTGGGCAGCGGCCTGCTCAACCACTTCGCCCCGTTGCTCGCCGACCAGGGCAACGCCATCTCCTGGCTCACCGACCGGCTCTCCGGCAAAGCGGCCGGCTCCAACTGCTGGAGCATGCCGGTCCAGCCCTGAGCCGTACCGTCGCGCCGCTGCCCGGGCCGTCCGCGCCGCCCCGGGCAGCGGCTCCGGCATGCGCCGGTCGCGGGTTGCGGCACAGAATTCACTCAGGCGAACTGTGACGGAGCGACAGGAAGGCAGCGGCGTGGCCGACGCGAAGCCCGACGGCGGGTCCGGTCCCCGGAGCGGGGCGAAGATGCCGAGTACGGTCGCGCGCCTGCCGCGGCAGGTCCGCGAGGAGCTGGCCCGCCGGCTCCGCCGTACCAAGCGGGCCTTTCGCGAGGAGGACGTCCAGGTCGTCGAGGGACCGCTGCTCAAGCGCGCGGTCGGGGCCTCCGCGCTCGGCAACTGCATGGAGTGGTTCGACTTCGGCGTCTACAGCTATCTGGCGGCCACCCTCGGCAAGGTGTTCTTCCCGGGCGCCTCCCCGGCGGCCCAGGTGATCTCCTCCTTCGCCACCTTCGCCGCGGCGTTCGTCGTACGCCCGCTCGGCGGCCTGTTCTTCGGCCCGCTCGGGGACCGCGTCGGACGGCAGAAGGTGCTCGCCACGACCATGATCATGATGGCGCTGGGCACCTTCGCCATCGGCCTCATCCCCAGCTACGCGACCATCGGCATCGCCGCCCCGGTCCTGCTGCTGCTCGCCCGGATGGTCCAGGGCTTCTCCACCGGCGGCGAGTACGGGGGCGCGACCACCTTCGTCGCCGAGTACTCACCCGACCGGCGGCGCGGCTTCCTCTCCAGTTGGCTCGACTTCGGCACCTTCGTCGGCTACGCCCTGGGCTCGGCGCTGGTCACCGTGCTGAACCTGTCCCTGTCCGACGAGCAGATGCTCGCCTGGGGCTGGCGGCTGCCGTTCCTGATCGCCGGTCCGCTCGGCGTCATCGGCCTGTACATGCGGCTCAAGCTGGAGGAGTCCCCCGCCTTCCAGCAGCAGCTCGACGAGCACGAGAAGGGCCTGGCCCAGGAGTCGGCGGGCAGCGAGTTCAAGACGATCGTGCGCGAGCACTGGCGCCCGCTGCTGATCTGCATGGGCCTGGTGCTGCTCTACAACGTCACCAACTACATGGTGACGGGCTATCTGCCGACGTACCAGACGGAGACCCTGAACCGTTCCAGCGGGTTCGCGGACGTGCTGGTGCTGATGGGGATGGTGTGGATCGTGCTGCTGATCACCTTCCTCGGCCGGCTCAGCGACCACGTCGGCCGCCGCCCGCTGTACGCGGGCGGCGCGGCGGCGATGATCGTCCTCGCCGTTCCGGCGTTCCTGCTGCTGAAGGCGGACGGCATCTGGGCGCCGGTGCTCGGGGTACTGCTGCTGTCCACCCTGCTGGCCTGCTTCGCCGCGCCCAGCGCCGCCACACTGCCGGCGCTGTTCCCCACCGCCGTGCGCTACGCCGCGATGGCCATCGGCTTCAACTTCGCCGTCGCCGCCTTCGGGGGCACCACGCCGCTGGTCACCGAGGCGCTGGTGAGCATCACCGGCGACGACCTGATGCCGGCGTACTACCTGATGGTGGCCGGCGCCATCGGGCTGGTGGCCGTGAAGTTCCTGCCGGAGAGCGCCCAGGTGCCGCTGCACGGCTCGCAGCCCATGGTCGGCTCCCCGCAGGAGCAGCGTGAGCTCATCACGACCTCGAAGGACCTCTACAGCTTCTCCAAGGACCGCTCGAAGGCGCCCTGACGCACCACCGCCGGCCGTCGTCCGCGCGCGAAGCGGGGCGACGCGCCCGACCCCACGGCCACTCCGGCGAAGACCAGGGCGCTGCCCACCGCCTGGGCGAGGCCGTAGGAGCCCGTGCCGACCAGCGGTGCGGTACCGGCGGCGGCGACCGGGATCAGCCCGGAGAACAGGGTGGCGCGCTCGGCGCCGATCCGCTGCATGCCCATGTACCAGCACACGAACCCGACGACGGTGACCACCACCGCCTGCCACAGCAGCGCGCCCGTCTCCACCGCGTCCGGACGGCGCAGCCACCCGCTCCCGTCGGCCAGGACGCCCGCCAGGGCCGACTCGGCCGCCGCGACGCCGCACACCACGGTGGACAGCAGCCGCGGGCCCAGGGGCCGCAGTACGGGCACGGCGAGCACGGCGAAGCCGACCTCCCCGGCCAGCGCGCACACCGAGAAGGCGAGGCCCGCGCCGTCGGTGCGTCCCCAGCCCTGGACGGTGAAGGCTCCCAGGGCCACGAACAGGGACCCGTACAGGACGACCCGCTGCGGCCGGCGCCCCTCCAGGAGGGGCACGACGACGGCGACGACCACGGGCGCGCAGCCGACGAGGACGCCGGGTACCGCGGGTTCCGCCGTGCGTTCCGCGGCGAGGACGGCCAGGTTGAAGCCGACCATGCCCACGGCCGCGAGCAGCGCGAGGCGCACCCAGCGGCCGGCGCCGAGCGCGCGCAGCCGGGCTGCCGCGCCGGGGCCGGCCAGCGGGAGGAGCAGCAGGAAGGCCAGGCCGTAGCGCAGGAACTGGCCGCCCGCGTACGGGTAGTCGCCGAGCAGGCTGTTGGCGGTGAAGGATCCTCCGACGAGGACACAGGCGAGCGCGGCGAGCAGGGCCCCGCGCGTGGTGGTGGCGTTCATGCGCACGACGCTAGGGAGGGCGGCGGCCCGCCACGGGGTCCACTTCGCGGGCACCGTCGGGGACCAATCGCGGCGCGGAGCCCCTAGGGGGCGCCGTCGTCCGCTTCCCCGCGCTCCCGGTCCGAGGCCGGCCAGACGTACGGCAGGTCGTCGGGGACCCCGGGGAACTGTTCGGCGTACACCTCCGGCTCCTTGCGCACCAGCGCCGAGCGGTGGCTGCGGTGGAAGGCCTCGTCGCCGAGCCAGGGCGGCAGTTCTCCCGCGGCGGCCAGCTCCGCCTGCTCCCGCACCGGCTCGCCCGGGCGGCGCTCGGCGAGCCCCGCGACGAGTGAGGCCGCGCAACTGTCCTGGTGGCCCCGCTCCCGCCAGACCCGGCAGACGTCGAGACCGTAGCGGACGAGCGCTTCCTCGTAGCCGGTCCACATCCGCACCGCCGGGTGCCGGCGCCAGCCGTAGCCGGGGACCGTGAGGCCGCGCAGCACCTGGAGGGCCTCCACCCGCTGTTTGCCGAGGCGCCGCCGGTCCAGGGCCAGTGCCGAGTCCCGGAAACCGGGGTGCGGAAGGAAGGTCTGCATGGCGGTGCCGCTCCGTTCAGCCGGGGAAGAGGCCGCGGGCGCGCAGATGTGCGCGGCGTTCGGCGTAGGCGAGGTCGTCGCGCCACAGGCGGCCCGCGGCGGCGCGCATCAGCGGGCGCAGGGCCGGTGCCAGACGGCGGGCCAGGGGGAAGCCGGGGCGGTCCGAGGTGGCGAGCACCGCCTCGACGACGGCGGTGCGCGGCAGCCCGTCCGTGCCCGGGCCGAGCGGTGTGGCGTGGCTCTCCACCACGGACCCGGTGCCCTCGCCCTCGGCGATGCGCATGACGACGGTGCGGGGTCCGGGCGCGGTGAACTCGGCCCGGACGGGGACGACCAGGCGGCCGGTCAGCCGGAAGGACACGTCCACGACGAAGCGGTCGCCGTCCCCGTCCGGGCGCAGGTGCTGCCCGGGCGTCCCGACGACGGTGAGGTCCACGAAGGAGTACGGGTGGAACCAGGCTCCGTGCCACGGGTCGAGCCGGTTGGCGACCACGTCCTCGGGTTCGCAGGTCCCCACCCCGCGCCACACCGACGTCAGGGCCGTCTCCCGGGGCGGCCGGGCGGGCACGAGGGGCGCCGGGGTGGGCGGCTCCTCCCCCACGGTGTCCAGCCGTACCCACACCAGGACGCCGTCGTCGTGCACCGGCAGGGGTTCCCACCCGGCGAACGGGGCGCCGTCGAGGGCGAGTCCGTGCCAGTGGCACACGAGCGTGCCGCACCGCACCGGGCTGTCGGCCAGCGGGGCGCCGAGGTGGGGGCAGGCGCCGGGGCCGCCCACCAGTCGCCCGTGCGCGTCCCGCCAGACGACGACCTCGACGCCGGCGACGGTGCCGGAGAGCGGACGGGTGGGCCGTACGCCGGTGCTCGCGCCGAGGACGTACCAGTTGCCCGAGGGGCGGGCCCCGGCGCGCCGGAGGGCCGCGGCGACGACGGCGGGGCGGGCCTCGCGCCACGTCGGGCGCTGCCGCTCCCAGGGGAGCGCACGGCGCCGCAGCCGCAGGGGGAGGCGTCCTCGGCGGGGGCGGTCGTCCGTGCTCATCCGGACTCCTTCGCATCGAGGGCGGCGCCGTACGGCACGGTCGTCGGCGTGGGGGCGCGGCGTGCGCCGAGCCGGGCGGCGAGCACGCGTACGAGCCCGTCGGCGGCGACGGCCGCGCGCTGCCGGCGGGGCACCACCGCGCGCCGGTGCAGCACCGCGTACCCGCTCCCGGCGATGGTGTCGAGGATGTTCCGGTAGAGCAGGAAGGCGGTGCGGATGCAGGGCCGTGCCACGGGGTCGAGCATGGCGAGGCCGGGTTCGGCCTCGCGGTAGACGCCCCGGGTGAGGTCCTCGGCGGCCCGCAGCGCGGCCGTGATGCGTGGGTCGTCGCGGCCGGTGCGCCTGCTCCACAGCAGCAGGTCCCGCTGGACGCCGTGCGCGGCCAGCAGGTCGGCGGGGAGGTAGACCCGGCCCCGGTCCAGGTCCTCGCCGACGTCGCGCAGGAAGTTGGTGAGCTGGAAGGCGACGCCCAGCGCGGCGGCGTGCGGGGCGGCCCGGGCGCGGGAGGTCACGGTGCCGAGGACGGGGAGCATCTGGAGGCCGATGACCGCGGCCGAGCCGTGCATGTAGGCGCGCAGGTCGGCGTAGGTGGCGTAGTCCGTGACGGTGAGGTCGGCGCGCATCGAGGCCATGAAGTCGGTGAAGTGCGCCGGTTCGATGGCGTACCGGGCGGCGGTGTCGGCCAGGGCCAGCACCACGGGCTCGGCGGCGGGACGGCCCCCGGCGAGCGCGTGCCGCAGCAGCCGGTCGAGGCGGGCGAGGGCGGCGGCGCGCTCGGCGGGCGTGGCGTCGGCGGTGTCGGCGGTGTCGGCGGTGTCGTCGACGATGTCGTCGGCCCACCGGGCGAACCCGTACAGGGCGTGCACGGCGGGCCTGCGGTCGGCGGGCAGGAGGCGGGTGGCCAGGAAGTAGGTGCGGCCGTGGCGGGCGTTGAGGAGCCGGCACCGGGTGTAGGCGGCGCGCAGGGCGGGGTCGGTGACGCCGGCGGCGTCGAGTTCGCGTCCGGTCATCGCCGGCCGCCCCTCGCCGCCCGGGGGCGCCGCGGTGTGCCGGTGATGCGGGCGGCGGCCAGCTTCCCGGAGACCAGTACGGTCGGCACCCCGACGCCCGGGGTGGTTCCGCAGCCCGCGAGGACCGCGTTGTCGGTGCCGCGCACCAGGTTGCGGGGGCGGAAGGGTCCGGTCTGGGCGAAGGTGTGGGCGACCGAGAACGGGGTGCCGGCGGCGTGCCCCTGTGCGGTCCAGTCGGCGGGCGTCACCAGGCACTCCTCCTCCACGGCCGCGGCGATGCCGGTCAGTCCCCGGCGTTCCAGGGTGGCGAGCAGCCGGTCGCGGTAGCGGGGCGCGAGGTCGCTCCAGGCGCGGGCGCCGGGGCCGATGTCGGTGTTGGGGCAGGGCGCGAGGACGTAGTGGAGGTGGCGGCCCTCGGGAGCGAGGGAGGGGTCGTGGGCGGTGGGACGGGTGATCAGCAGGGAGGGGTCGGTCATGAGGGTGCCGGTCCGGGTGAGTTCGTCGAAGGTCCGACGCCACGCGGCGCCGAAGGAGAGCGTGTGGTGGGCGAGGTGCGGCCAGGTGCGGGTGGTGCCGGCGTGCAGCACGACGGCCGAGGGTGCGTGCCGCAGGGCGAGGGGGCGGCGCGGGCGGCGGCCCAGGAGCCGGTGCACGACGGGCAGGTCGGGGGTGAGGACGACGGCGTCGCACGGGATGCGCTCGTGGTCGGTGACGACCGCGGTGACGCGGTTGCCGGAGCGCTCCAGACGGGTGACGGCCCGTCCGAGGCGCAGGTCGGCCCCGGCACCGGCGGCCGCCGCGGCCATGGCGCGGGGCAGGGCGTGCACGCCGCCGCGCGGGAAGTAGACGCCGGCGACGGTGTCCATGTAGGCGATGACGGCGTACGCGGCCAGCGCGCGGGACGGCGCCACACCGGCGTACAGGGCCTGGAAGGAGAAGACCCGCTTGAGCCGTTCGTCGGTCAGGAAGCGTCCGATGCGGGTGTCGAGGCGGCCGAAGCCGCCGAGGGCGGCGAGCCGGGCCAGGTCGGGGGTGAGCAGGCCGAGCGGCGAGTCGAAGTTGGCGTCGATGAACCGGCGCATCTGCACGGCGTACAGCCGCCCGAGCCAGTCGCGCAGCCGCCGGTACCCGGCCGCCTCCCCGGCGCCGGCGAACCGTTCGACCTCCGTCTCCATCGCGTCGGCGTCGGTGTGGACGTCCAGGGCGGTGCCGTCGGCGAAGCAGGCGCGGTAGGCGGGGTGCAGGGGCAGCAGTTCGACGTGGTCGCGCAGCCGTTCACCGACGGCCGCGAAGGCCTCGTCGGCCAGGTCGGGCATGGTCAGCACGGTCGGGCCGGTGTCGAGGCGGTAGCCGCCGAGTTCGCGCCGTCCGGCCCGGCCGCCGGGGAGCGGGTCGCGTTCCACGACGGTCACCCGGCGTCCCGCGCCCAGCAGGTGCAGGGCGGCGGAGAGCCCGGCGAGTCCGGCACCGACGACCACGACGTGGTCGGTGCGCCCGGTCACCGTCCGCGTCATCGCGCGCCCCGGTCCGCGGGTGGTCCGTCCGGCCGGGGGATGCGGTGCTCGACCGTGCTGGGGGGCATGGCGGGGTCCTCTCGTGTGGTCGGCCCCATGCCTTCCCCCGTCGCCTCCGGCGCGACGCCGCGGGGCCCCGGTTCCCCTCCGGCAGTCACCCGCCCGGCCGTACCGGGTCCCCCCGGCGGGTCCCCGTCTCGCGCCGTCCAGCGCGCCGTGCGCCACCGCGGACGGCGCCGGGCGGAATACTCCGCCGGACCCGGCGGATCCGGCCGGCGGGCGGCGGACCCGGCGGACCAAGCCGGCGGGAAGGAAAGGAGGCGGACGTGCTCGACGCGGACATCGTGGTCGTCGGTGCCGGGGCGGCGGGGCTCTCCCTGGTGCACCGGCTCCCGGCCGGCGCGCGGCACGGGGCGGCGCCCTCCGTCGTCCTCGTCGATCCGCCGCCGGGACCGCTGCGGCCCGCGCGGCGCACCTGGTGCTTCTGGGAGGCCGGACCCGGCCGCTTCGACCGGGCGGCGACGGCCTCGTGGCAGTGGCTGCGGGTGCACGGCCGGGACGGGAGGGCCGTGCGGCGGAACATCGCGCCGGCCCGCTACAAGATGGTCCGCTCGGACGACTTCGAGGCGCTGGTGGAGCGGGACCTGAAGGACCGTCCGGGGCTGCGGCGCGTCGAGGCCACCGTCGGCGCGGTGACCGGCCTGCCGGACGCCACCGTGCGGCTGGCGGCCACGGACGCGGCGGGCGCGCCGGTCGGCCTGCGCGCCCGCTGGGTCTTCGACTCCCGTCCGCCGGACCGGCTGCCGGCCGCGCGCACCCGGCTGCTCCAGCACTTCCGGGGCTGGTTCGTGCGCACCGAGCGGCCGGTCTTCGACCCGGAGGTGGTCGACCTGATGGACTTCCGCACCGTGCAGCCGCGTCGGGGCCTGTCCTTCGGCTACGTGCTGCCGACCGGACGGCACACCGCGCTGGTCGAGTACACCGAGTTCGGCCCGGCGCCGCTGACGACCGAGGCGTACGACCGCGCGCTGGAGGACTACACGCGCCGCGTCCTGCGCACCGGCGCGACGGAGGTCCTGTCCACCGAGCAGGGGGTCGTGCCGATGACCGACGCCGTCTTCGGGCGGAGGGCCGAGGGCTGCGACCGGGTCTTCCGGATCGGCGTCGCGGGCGGTGCGACCCGGGCGTCCACCGGGTACACGTTCGCCGCCGTGCAGCGGCAGTCCGAGGCCGTCGCCCGCGCGGTGCGGGCGGGCCGCCGCCCGGTGCCGCCGGCCCCGCACCCGGCACGGGCCCGGTGGATGGACGCGGTGCTGCTGCGCGCCCTGGACACCGGCCGGGTCGACGGACCCGACCTCTTCTTCCGGCTGTTCGACCGCGTGCCCGCCGGGCGGCTGCTGCGCTTCCTCGACGGCCGGTCGCGGCTGTACGAGGACCTGGCGGTCGGCGTGCGCGTCCCCGTCCTGCCGATGCTGCGCACGGCGGCCGAACTGCCGTGGCTGCCACGCCGCCACCTGCCCGTCCGCTGAGTCCCACCCGCCGAGTACCGACCCGCCCGGGAGCCCTGGATGTCCTTGCCGCGCGCCACCGCGCCGACCACCCGCCCCGACCGCCCGGCGGGCCGCCGCGGCCGCCGCGTCGCCCCCGCCGCGGCCCGTTGCACCCCACCCGGCCGCGTCTCCCGCCGGCCGGGCGCCGCGGGCGGTGGTGCCGGACGCCGAGTGCCGCCGGGCCCGGACTGCGGCACGAGTCCCCGGACCCCGACCATGACCACGACCACGAGTCCCCCGACCCCGGCCCCGGCCCCAGCCCCGGGCCCGACGGCGTCCCTCCCCTGCGCCGAGACCGCCGGCCGCGTCCGTGCCGCCCGGGACGCGCGGTGATCCGGGGCGGTGGGGTGCGGCCGCCCGGGCGGGACCGGCGGGCGCGGATGCTGCCGGCCGGGCGGGGCCGGGAGCGGGTCGAGGGCGACGCGCCGTCCGTGGCGGTGGTCGGCGGCGGCATCGCGGGGCTCGCGGCGGCGACCCTCCTGGCCGAGCGCGGGGTGCGCGTCGTGCTCCACGAGCGCGAGCCCGTGCTCGGCGGCCGGGTCGCGGGCCGGACGGTCGCCCTGCCGGACGGCACACCCGCCACGATGAGCCGCGGCTTCCACGCCTTCTTCCGCCAGTACTACAACCTGCGGAGCCTGTTGCGCCGGTGCGATCCCGGCCTCGCCATGCTGACCGGGCTGCCGGACTACCCCCTGCGGCACAGCAGCGGGCTGCACGACGGCTTCCGCCGGATTCCGCGCACTCCCCCGTTCAGCGCCCTCGCCTTCGTCGCCCTGAGTCCCAGTTTCGGGCTGCGGGACCTGACGGCGCTGCGGCCGTCCGCCGCGCTGCCGCTCCTCGACGTCCGTACCCGCCGCGTCCACGAGCGCCTGGACACCGTCAGCGCAGCCGACTTCCTCGACGCGCTGCGTTTTCCCGCGGCGGCCCGGCACCTGGCCTTCGAGGTGTTCTCCCGCAGCTTCTTCGCCGACCCTGGCGAGTTGTCGGCCGCGGAGATGGCCCTGATGTTCCACATCTACTTCCTCGGCTCCAGCGAGGGGCTGCTGTTCGACGTGCCGCGCGAGCCGTTCCCGCAGGCGCTGTGGGACCCCCTCGCCGGGCACCTGGTGCGGCACGGGGTCGAGATCCGCACGAGCACGTCCGTCGAGGCCGTCCGGCCCGGACCGTCCGGCGGGCGGCTCGTGGTCGACGCCGCCGGGGCCCGGCCGTACGACGCGGTGGTGCTCGCGATGGACGTCGGCGGGCTGCGGGGCGTGGTGAGCCGCTCGCCGCACCTGGGGGACGCCGGCTGGCGGGCGCGGGTGGCACGGCTGCGCAACGCCCCGCCGTTCCTGGTCTCCCGGCTGTGGCTGGACCGCCCGGTCGCGCCCGGCCGGCCCGGGTTCCTCGGCACGAGCGGCTACGGCTCGCTGGACAACGTCAGCGTGCTGTCCCACTGGGAGGGCGAGGCGGCCCGCTGGGCGGCGCGCACCGGCGGCTGCGTCGTCGAACTGCACGCCTACGCCGTGCCGTCGCAGGCCGTCCGGGAGGTCGAGGAGAAGCGTCTCGTCGACCAGTTGCACCGGGTGTACCCGGAGACCCTCCGGGCCCGCGTGCTCGCCGCACGGCACGAGTGGCGGGCGGACTGCCCGCTGTTCGCCGTCGGGGGTTACGGCGACCGCCCCACGGTGCGCACCCCCGACCCGGCCGTCGTGGTCGCCGGGGACCTGGTCCGTACGGATCTGCCGGTGGCGTTGATGGAGCGCGCCGCCACCTCCGGGTTCCTCGCCGCGGGCGCGCTGCTGGAGCGGTGGGGGGTGCGGGGCGAGACGCTGTGGACGGTGCCGGACCGGGGCCGGTCCGCGCCGTTGCGGGCCCTGGCACGGCGGTTCGGGGCGTACTGAGGCGGACGGCGCCGCGGCGGCTCGGGGCGCACCGGCACGGACGGCCACGGCGGGCCGCACGGGGCGCCGCCCCCGAATCGGCCGTCGCGCCCGGGGCCCACCGTCGTGGAACCGGCCGCGGCGGCGGGGCGCTTCGCCGCCGGGCCCGGCCGGGGTCCCGTCCCGGGCCCCGCGGCGGCTAGCGCCCCCTGTCCGCCGCGCGGTCGGCCAGTCCGCCCGCGCCGAGCGGGCCGGTGTGGCCGAGCGGCTCCTCGGCCTCCATCCGCGGCAGTTCGTGGCGGGACAGCCGTACGACCGCCGGCGGCAGCGCCGCGCGTCCCCACTGGACCAGGCGCAGCCAGCCCGGCACGTACACGGCGGTACGGCGGCGCTCCACGGCGCGGACCAGCCGGGCCGCGACGTCCTCGGGCGGGAACGTGCGGCGGGCCGGCGGCGGCATGTGGGCGCGCAGTCCGCGCAGGACCGGGTACCGGTCGGCGTCGCGGATCATGTCCGTGTCCATCCAGTTGAGGTAGGCGGTGCCCACGGCGACGCCGCGGTGGGCCACCTCGGCGCGCAGCGAGTGGGTGAAGGCTTCCACGCCGGCCTTGGCGGCGCAGTAGGCGCTCATCATGGGGGCGGCGCCGAGCGAGGCCAGCGAGGCGATCTGGAGGTGGTAGCCCGCGGTGTCGAGCAGGTCCGGCAGGAAGGCGCGAGCGGTGTGGGCGCTGCCGGTCAGGTTGACGTCCACGACGCGGCGCCACTCGGCGGGGTCCGAGGTGGCGAACGGTCCGCCGTGGGCGATGCCCGCGTTGGCCACCACGACCGACGGCCTGCCCAGGCGCCGGCGGGTCTCCTCGGCCGCGTCGGCCAGCGCGGCGGGGTCGGTGACGTCGGTCTCGACGGCGAGCGCCGGGGTCGGCAGGTCCGCCGCCAGGGCGTCCAGCAGCGGCTTCTCCAGGCCGAGCAGGGCGAGCCGGGCGCCGCGGCGGGCGCAGGCGCGGGCCAGGGCGGCGCCCAGTCCGCGCGCGGCGCCGGTCACCACGACGGTGCGGTGGTCGAGGGGACTGTCGTTCACGGGTCGGCCCTTTCCTCGGGTCCTCGGAGTCGTCCCGGACCGGGCGGGCGCCCGACCGCGGTCAGCACCGGTCGCCGGTCCGGTCGCGTCGGGTCAGGGACCGCTGCAGGCGGGCGAGGCCCGCGAACCGGTGCTGGCGCAGGGCGGCGCGCGCGGCGTTGGCGCCGGGCGCGCCGTGCACCCCGCCTCCCGGGTGGGCGCCCGCGGAGGCGAGGAAGAGACCGGTCACCGGTGTCTCCGGCCGTCCGGTGCCGGGCACGGGCCGGAAGACGAGCTGCTGGTGCATGGCGGTGGTGCCGCCGTTGATGGCGCCGCCCTCCAGGTTGGCGTTCATGGCCTGGAGGGTGGGCGGGGCCAGCACGCGCCGGGCCCGGACCAGGGCGCGGAATCCGGGAGCGAACCGTTCCACCTGGCGTTCGACCCGGTCGGCCATCAGCTCCTGCTCCCGCCGGTCCCAGCTCCCGGTGACGCCCTCGTCCCCCGCGTCGCCGCGGATGTCGTGCGGGACGTGGGTGTAGGCCCAGGCGGACTCGGTGCCGGCCGGTGAGCGGGTCGGGTCGGTGGTCGTCATCTGGCCGAAGAGCGAGAAGGGGCGGTCGGGGACCTGCCGCATGGCGATCTGGGCGGCGAACCGGGTCAGTTCGTCGAGGCCGTCGGAGAGGTGCACGGTGCCGGCCCCCGCCGCCTCCTCGCAGCGCCAGGGCACGGGGCCGTCCAGCGCCCAGTCGACCTTGAAGGTGGCGAAGTCCCACTGGAAGCGCCGCAGGTCCCTGCGGACTTGGTCCGGCAGGTCCGCCGGGGCGACGAGCCGGCCGTACAGGGCGGGGACGGAGACGTCCGCGAGGACGGCGCGGCGGGCGGTGACGGCGTCCCCGTCGGCGGTGCGCACGCCGGCCGCGCGCCGGTCGCGGACCAGGACGCGGTCGACGCGCCGCCCGCAGTGCAGGGTGCCGCCCCGGGCGCGCAGGCGGCGGACCAGGGCCTCGGTGAGGGCGCCGGAGCCGCCGACCGGCACGGGGAAGCCGTAGGTCTGTCCGAGCATCGACATCAGCCAGCCGAAGCCGCCGCTGCCGGCCGCCTCGGGGGCGAGGTCGGCGTGCAGGGCGTTGCCGGCCAGGAGCAGTCTGCCGCCCTCGCCGCGGAACTCCTCCTCGCCCATGCGGCGCACGGGCAGGACCAGGGTGCGGGCGAGCCTGAGTCCGCCCGCGCCGCGCAGCCGCAGGGCCAGCCGGGCACCGGCGCGCACGGGCGGGAAGGGGGTGAACAGGGCGTCCACGATGTCGGCCCGGTAGCGGTCCCACACCGCGTGGAGCCGTTCCCAGGCGGCGCCGTCCCCGGGGGCGAAGGCGTCGAGCGACGCGGCGGTGGTGGCGAGGTCGCGGTCGAGGACGGCACAGGTGCCGTCGGTCAGGGGGTGGGCGAGGACGTGGGGTGCGTGCGCCCAGCGCAGCCCGTGCTCCTCCAGGTGGAGTCCGCCGAGGACCGGGGAGGCGGCGGCCAGCGGGTAGAAGGAGCTGAACAGGTCGTTGACGAAGCCGGGGGCGACCGCGTCGTCGTGCCGCACCGCGCCGCCCGGCTCGGGCTGCTCCTCCAGGACCGTCACGCTCCAGCCCGCGTCGGCCAGCAGGTTCGCCGCCACCAGGCCGTTGGGTCCGGCTCCCACCACGACGGCGTCGACGGCGTCAGGCACGGCCGGTTCCCCGCCGGTGGTGCACCGCGCCCACCGTGTCGGGCGGGTCGGGGCGGCACCGGTCGCCGGCGCGGGACTCGCACAGCTTGGCGAGTCTGGCGAGCATGGCGCGGTGGCGCACCTGGATCAGGGCCTCGACGCCGACGTTGTGCAGCAGGCCCCCGGGGCCGCGCAGGGGGTGCTCGTCCACGATCACCAGGCACTGCTCGCCCCACGGGCGCAGTTCGACGGCGATCCGGGCGGTGCCGAGCCGGCCCGCCTTGGCCTCCAGTTCCAGCACGGAGCCCTCCACGCAGCGTCTGACCACCGACTCGTTGTCGAGCAGCAGCGGCCCGAGCCGCACCTCGTACGCGATGGTCGCCCCGACCTGCGGCCACCGCCCGTCCCTGGGGGTGACCTTCGAGGGGCCGACCACCCACTGCACGTAGGCGTCGCCGTCCGCGAGGACGTCCCAGACGGCCTGCGGGGTCGCCTGGATCAGCCGGTGCCGGATCGCCACGTGTGCCTCCCACGTCCAGTGGCCGCTGCGGGCCGTCGTTGCGCGGACGGAGCCTGAGTGCCCCGTCGGCGGCCGCCCAACCGGGCGAAGGGGGCGAAACGACCGGGTGCGCGGACCGGCGGCAGGAAAGGCGGCACGGAAAGGCCGTGCATTGGCATGGACCTGAAGACATGGGCTGGCTACGCTCGAAGCGACCCGATGAGAGCGCTCTCACACCGCGGTTGTTCCGTGTCATCTGTTCCACCCCCACCTTTGCTGGAACGACGAAGGGCAACTCCGTGAGACGCAGCAGACTCAGGCACCTCGGCCTGGCCGGACTCCTCGTGCTCGGCAGCCTCACCGCGGTCGGCACCCTGCCGGCCTCGGCGGCCGGGGCCCCCGCCGCCTCCGTCGACGAACGGCCGGCCTCCGCCGGCCTTCTGGACGCCATGCAGCGCGACTTCGGCCTCACCCGGGACCAGGCCGAGGACCGGCTCGCGGCCGAACGCGACGCCACCGAAGTGGAACCGGTGGCGCGCCGGGCCGCCGGAGCGGCCTACGGCGGCTCGTGGTTCGACGCCGACACCGGCAGACTCACCGTGGCCGTCACCTCCGACGCGGCCCCCTCGACGCTGAGCGCGGTGCGCGCCACCGGTGCACAGGTGCGCACCGTCGAGCACAGCGCGCGGCAACTGGACGCGGCCAAGGCGCGCGTCGACCGCCTCGACGCCCCCGCGGGTGTCAGCGGCTGGCACGTCGACCAGCGCGCCGGCACCGTGGTCGTCGACGTGGTCGCGAGCGAGCAGGCTGACAACGATGTCCAGCGCTTCCTGAAGCAGGCCCGCGAGACCGGTCCGGTCACGGTGCGCCCGGTGCCGTCGGCCCCGGGGACCTTCGCCGCCGGCACCGTCGGCGGCGACCCGTACTACACCGGCAACGTCCGCTGCTCCATCGGTTTCTCGGTGCACGGCGGGTTCGTCACCGCCGGGCACTGCGGCCGGGCCGGCGCCGGGGTCAGCGGCTGGGACGGCTCCTACATCGGCACGTTCCAGGGCTCGTCCTTCCCCGACAACGACTACGCGTGGGTCAGTGTGGGCAGCGGCTGGTGGACGGTGCCGGTCGTGCTCGGCTGGGGCACGGTCTCCGACCAGCTCGTGCGCGGCTCGAACGTGGCGCCCGTGGGTGCCTCGATCTGCCGCTCCGGCTCCACCACGCACTGGCACTGCGGCACCGTGCTGGCCCACAACGAGACGGTCAACTACAGCGACGGCTCGGTGGTGCACCAGCTCACCAAGACCAGTGTGTGCGCCGAGGGCGGCGACTCCGGCGGCTCCTTCATCAGCGGTGACCAGGCGCAGGGCGTCACCTCGGGCGGCTGGGGCAACTGCTCCAGCGGCGGGGAGACCTGGTTCCAGCCCGTCAACGAGATCCTGAACCGCTACGGCCTGACCCTCCACACGGCCTGACCGGGCGGGGAGGGCCGGTCCGTGCCGGCTCCGGCCCTCCCCCACCGCCGGTGTCCCGGACCGCGCCGCGGCTCCGGGTCCCGAACGGGCTCAGACGTCGCCGGGACCGGTCCCCGGCTCCGGCGCGTCGGGGCCCGTCGCCGTGGTCAGCCGGCGGTAGGCGGCCCGCGCGTGCACCAGGCGGGCCAGCGCCGTACCGACGAGGGCCGCGCCGAGCAGGCAGGCGAGCCAGAACGCGTCCCGCCGGCCGGCCCACGTGAGGGTGCCGGCCGGCGGTATGGCGAAGCCGTTGAGGGACAACCAGCACAGCACGGCCGTCCCCGGGGCGGCCGCGAACGGCGCGCACAGGCCGAGCAGGGCCGCCAGCAGCGAGAGCGCGACCAGGGCGAGACCCGGACGTCCCGAGCCGACGGTGCCGTTGAGGAGCCCCACCAGCAGGAGGGCGCCGCCGAAGGCCCCGGCCCACACCAGGGGAGCCGCGACCGGCCGGGGAACGGGTCTGGCACCGCTGCCCAGGGGCACCCACTCGATCATGCTGACTGGCTCCTTCCGGTCCCGGACGCGTCCGGCCGCGGCGGCGTGACAACGGTCCTGTGGGCAGATTGTCCCACCGGGAACCGCGGGGCACCGCGCTGAGGCGGAGGTGCTCAGCGCTCCGTCTTCGCGTGTTCCGGGGAGGAGTCCCCGGAGCCGGACGAGCAGGAGGCCCCGGCCGGCACCGGACGGCTGTCCGCGTCCGTCCCCTCATCCCCCGCACCGCTCCCGTCGCCGGGCGCCGCGGCCGGTGCCGGGGCCCCGGGCAGCAGCCGGCCGGCGGCCCGCAGCGCACCGGCGAGTACGTGGGCGCGCCCCGCGACGACGGGTCCGAGGACGGCGAGGACGAGCACGTACCCGGCGATGAAGGGGGCGAGCCGCGCGTCCAGTCCGGCGCCCGCGGCCATGGCGGCCAGGATCAGCGCGAACTCCCCCCGGGCGACCAGGGTGGTGGCGATCTCCGCGGCCGGTTCGCTGCCGTAGCGGTACACCCGGGCGACGCACAGTCCCGCGACGACGTTCATGACGACGGTCAGGGCCGCCGCGGCGGCGACCGGACCGGCGACGGAGGCGAGGTCGCCGGGGTCGATGGCGAGGCCGAAGGCGAAGAAGAAGATGGCCGCGAAGGCGTCGCGCAGCGGGTGCACCAGCTCCCGGATCCGCGGCCCCGAGGGGGTGCCGGCGAGGATCAGGCCCACCATGAAGGCGCCGATCGCGTCGGCGACGCCGAGGAGTTCGGAGACCCCGGCGACGAGCACGGCGGCGCCGAGGAAGCTGATGACGAGCAGTTCGTTGTCCCGCGTGTGGATCAGCCGGCCCACGAGCCGGGTGCCGTAGCGGGCGGCGGCGGCCAGCACCAGCAGGAAGCCGAAGGCCTTGCCGGCCTGCAGCGCCATGTCGGCCACGCCGTGCGCGCCCGAGATGACCGGTTGCAGGGCGGCCAGGTACAGCGCGAGGAAGATGTCCTCCACGACGATGACGCCGAGGATCAGCCGGGTCTCCGGACGGCCGATCCGGCCCAGGTCGATGAGGATCTTGGTGACGATCGCGGAGGAGGAGATCCCGAGCACGCCCGCCAGGACCAGCGCCTCGCGCACGCCCCACCCGAGGACGAAGCCGAAGCCGAGCCCGGCTCCGACGTTCAGGAGCAGATACACGCCCCCGGCGGTCAGCAGCCGTTTGCCTCCGCTCTTGAGGTCGTCGAGGTGGAACTCCAGCCCCAGGTAGAAGAGCAGCAGCACGAGTCCGAGCGCGGAGAGCATCTCGAAGTCGTGCGCGTCCTCCACCAGGACGAAGCCCGGTGTGTGCGGGCCGAGCAGGATGCCGGCGAGCATGAACAGGGGGATCGTCGGCAGTCCGATCCTGCCGCCGAGGCGGGCGAGGAACGCGGCGGCCACGAAGGCACCGCCCATGGCGAGCAGGGTGTCAGCGTGTCCCACGGGTCACCGCCTTCACTCGCGCGCAGGGTCGGACGGGCTTCACTTGACGGGGATGGATGCGCATTCTCCTTCGTCGGTCGTGCGTGGTCGGGTGATACGTCGTCAGGTCGTGCCGGTCGGGTCGTGTGCGGGCGTGCCGCAGCCGTCGTGCGGCACGTCGTCGTGCCGCACGACGCCGTGTCGTACGTCGTCAGGGCATACGTCGCCGTGGCACACGTCTTCGTGCCACACGTCGTCGTGCCGCATCGTCGTGCCGGGCCGGGCGGCCCCGGACCGCCACTCCCCCGTGGCGTGACACCGCTCGGGGGCGGGAAACCCGCGGGCCGGCAGCGGCCCGGACGGCGAGCGCCCGTGCCCGGGCCGCTTGCGGCCCGCGGCGTCGCCACCATGCCCGTCGGCCGACCGGTGCCCGGGCGGGCACAGCACCTTCGCGCCGGACCATGCGGCACCGCCCGCGAACGGGCGGGACAGGGCTTGTGCGAAAACGCCCCCCGGCCCCCGGGAAAGACCCCCGGGGCGCGGCGTCGGTCCACTGTCACACGCTCTGCCGCAGCGCGGCCATCGGGGACGACACCCAAATGCTCCGGCGGCCGACACCCATCGGCGGGCCGGGTGGGAAGGCCGCTCAGCGGCCGGAGGAGGAGGCGCCGCGGCCGACTCGGGGATCCCGGCCGCGGCGCACCCTGCCGCCCCGTGCGCGGGAGGACGGCGCGCGGCGGGGCACGACCGTGCGTCTTCCCCGGCGTCCCGTCATGACTCTGCGCCAACCGAGTGATCGTCGGGGGACGTGTCCGGGCTCCGGTCCCGTCACGGCGTCCGCCCCGCCGCTCGGGGCGACGGGGCGGACGGTTTGCGGACGGTCCGTCAGCACGGTGTGGTTGCCATCAACTTCTCGAAGGAAGCCATGCAGTCCGGGCAATGACGCGCCCGTTCACCGTCGGATGCTTCTCTGCGTTCGCGGAGCTGCTGTCCGCAGAGTGTGGCCGCGGCCTGCTTGGACAGTACGTGCCACACCAACGCTCCGCCCGCCTTCTCCGGGCCCACGCACATTTCGTACATGATCGGCCTCCCAGCCTGGACGCCGCTGACACTCACCAGGAGACACCGGTTCGGCCGTGACCAGTAGCGAGCGGGGTCCATTCGGGTGACGGCCGGTTCGGCCGCCCGGGACCCGGGCGCACCCGGACGGCTGCAAACGATCAGCCAACCGGCCCTGAACGGGTGCGCGTGACGTGTCGTCAGGGTGCGCGTACGCCGGTGACGACGAAGCCGCTGCGGGGCCGGGTCGGGACCCGGCGCAGCGGGATGCGCAGATCCTGCTCGGGGACGGTGCAGTCCAGGCGTGCCAACCGCACCGCCAGCGCCTGGAGCAGGCCGACGGTGACGCGCTCGCCGGGGCAGCGGTGGCCGGCCGCGGGGTCGCCGCCGCCCTGGGGGATCAGCTCGTCGGGGCCGGGGGGCCGGTCCAGGAACCGTTGGGGCCGGAAGGTGTACGGGTCGCCCCAGAGCTCCTCGTCGTGGTTCTGCCCGTACACGTCGAGCAGCAGGATGCCGCCGGCCGGGACGGACTCGCCGTGCCAGGTCTGTTCGGTGACGGTGCGTCCGCCGAGGAACGGGGCGAACGGGTAGAAGCGGCGCACCTCGTGGGCGAAGGCCGTGGCGAAGGCGTCGTCACCGGCGCGCAGCCGCTCGCGATGGGCCGGCCACCGGTGCAGGGCGTGGGCGGCGAAGGCCACGAACCAGCTCACGGCGACGGTGGGGCGCAGGACGTTCAGCAGTTCCACCGCCGCCGTCCGGGAGTCCAGCGGGCCCCGCTCCGCGTCGCGGTGCCGGGCCACCCGTTCGAGGAACGAGCCGGCGGGGGCCACGGCCGCGTCCGTCCTGACCTCCTCGACCAGGCGGGCCGTGCGGGCCTCCTGCCGGGCGCGGGCGCGGCGGGCCCGCAGGTGGCGCGGGCCCGGGGTGGCGAAGCCGTCGACCATCGCGACCAGGTCCCGTGCCAGGGTGTCCACGTCCACGGCCCGGCGCGGGACTCCCGCCCAGTCGCAGACGCCACGGGTGAGCACGGCCGCCGCCTCGTCGAACAGGACGACGCGCTCGCGCCGGCTCCAGGAGCGCACGGCCTCGTCCCAGGCTCCGGTGACGTGCTCGGTGAGGCGGGCGACGCGGCCCGCTTCGAGCAGCGGCAGGAAGAGTTCCTTGCGCGTGCGGTGGGCCGCCCCGTCGAGGGTGTGGACCGCGCCCTGGCCGAACAGGGTGTCCAGGACCGGGGCCGGGATCGCTCCGTGCCGGCGGACGTGCGACTCGTCGTAGAAGAAGCGGACGGCCTCCGGTCCGCGCACGGCCAGCGCGGGTCTGCCGAGGAGCCGGGTGCGCAGCACGGGGCGGGTGCTGTCGCGCATGCGGTTGGGCAGCCAGGCGTAGCCCTCGGCGAGCAGTGCCGGCGTGCAGTCCAGCAGCGGGCGTCGGTGAGCGTCCATGGCGGGTGGGTGCCCCGGGGTGCCGGGCGGGACCCGGGCCGAGCGGGGCAGGGGCCGGGAGGGGGCGGAGCACGGGCCGGGGCGGAGCACGGGCCGGGGCGGCACGCGGGACAGGACGGCATACGGCCCAGGGCAGGGCGGGGCAGGGCGGGGCGGCGCGCGGGTGCCCACCGGCCCGCCCGTTCGGTCAGCCGGCCGCGTTGTCGGTGCGCATCCGCACCTGCTCCTCCAGCCGCCGCAGGCTGCCGTCGAGGGCCTCGGCCACCGTCCCTTGTCCCGGGTCGTGGCTGTCGTCGAAGAACGACAGGTGCACCGTGACCTCGCTGGCCCCGCTGTCCAGTCCGGCGACCTGCAGCCAGCCGGCGTAGCTGCCCTGCTCGCGGGTGCCCCACTCGAGCCGCATCTGCTCGGGCCGGGCGCGCAGCAGGGCGGAGGTGTCCTGGTCGGTGCGGTCCTCGTGGACGGTGACGGCGGGCGGCTCCTCCGGCTCCACGTGCAGGTCGCCGGGCAGCCAGGTCGCGAGCTGTCCGACGTTGGCGGCCTGGTCGAAGACCTGCTCGGGCTGGGCGGGCATGGTGCGGGATCGCTCGTACTCGGTCATGCGGCACCACTCCTCGGCGCTCGGGGTCGTACGGGGTGACGCGTGCCCCTTCTGCCGGGACCGAAGCGCCGCCCGGACGACCGGCCCGGGGGGGGCGGGGCCGGAAGCCCGGTGCCAGACTGCTGGGCATCCTCCCCGCCGCGGCGGGCTTCCGACGAGAGGAGACGACGTGGCCACGCCGGATTCGGGCGACGCGGCCCTGCGCCGGTTCCTCGCCGATCCGGCCCACCTGACCCTGGACCTGCGCGCCACCACCGTGCGTGCCGCCAAGGCACTCGGGCTGCGGCACGCCGTCGTCTACCTCGTCGACCTCCAGCAGCGCCGGCTCGTCCCCCAGACGGCCGTGGCGCCGACGCTCCCGGTCGACGGTTCCCTGGCGGGCTGGGCCTACCGCACGCAGTCGCTGCGGGTGGAGGAGTCCGCGACGGGGGGCGGCATCACCGCCTGGTTCCCGCTCCTCGACGGCGCGGAGCGGCTCGGCGTACTGGCCGTCGACGAGCCCGCCCTCACCGCCTCCTCGCTGACCCGCGGCCGGGCGCTCGCCTCGCTGCTCGCCATGGTGATCACCTCCAAGCGGTTGTTCGAGGACTCCTTCGTCCGGCACACCCGCACCGAGCGGATGCAGCTGCCGGCCGAGCTGCTGCGCGCCCTGTTGCCGCCGCGCACCATCGGCGACGGGAACGTCGTGTCCACGGCGGTGCTCGAACCGGCCTACGAGATCGGCGGCGACGCCTTCGACCACGCGCTGACCGACACGACGCTGCACGTGGCCGTCATGGACGCCATGGGGCACGACCTGGCCTCCGGACTCACCACCACCGTGTCGCTGGCCGCCTGCCGCAACGCCCGGCGCACCGGGCTGCACCTGCCCGAGCTGGTGCGGAGCGTGGACGAGGCGCTGTCCAGTTGGCTCCCGGACAAGTTCTGCACGGCGATCGTCGCCCAGCTGGACCTGGTCACCGGCCTGCTGCGCTGGGTCAACTGCGGTCACCCGGCGCCCATCCTGATCCGTGACGAGCGGTTGATGATCGACGCCATGGAGCGTGACACCGACCCTCCGATGGGCATGCCCTCCCTGCTCACCTCCCAGCAGCGCCGGGTGCACGAGATCGCGCTGGAGCCGGGGGACCGGGTGCTGATGTACACCGACGGTGTGGTGGAGGCCCGGACCCGGGAGGCGAAGCTGCTGGGCCTGGAGCGTTTCGGCGACTACGTCATCAGGGCCACGGCCGGCGGTGAGCTCGCGCCGGAGTCGTTGCGCCGTCTGATCCACTCGATCCTGGACATGAAGGGCGGCCAGTTGCGGGACGACGCGACGCTGCTGATGTTCGAGTGGCGGCCGCCGCCGCGGGGTGGCCGGTCCCTCCCGCGCCCCCAGTCGGGCTGACGGCCGGCGGTCCGGGTCACGCCGCGCGCGGCCCGCGGTCTCCTCGCGCCGCGGTGTCGGCGGTACGGCGCCGGGTACCCGAGCGCGCGGGGGCGGAGGCCGGTCCGCCCCCGCGACGGCGACGGTCCGGGGACCCGGGGACCCGGGGACCCGGGGACCCGGGGACCCGGGGACCCGGGGACCCGAGAAGGGGACAGCGATGAGGCAGCCCGCCGACGACCACACCCACGGCCGGCGCGCCGGCGTCTCCGAGCTGCGCCCCGCCGTCGGGGAGGCGGCAGCGGCCCCCGGGCACGAGGCACCTCGCGAGGCCCTCCCCGTCGACCGCACCCAGGCGATCCTCCAGGCCGCCAAGCGGGTCGGGGCGGTCCTCAAGAAGGCGGAGCACCCGTTCGCGCTGGCCGGCAGCGTCGCCGTCTACGCCCACGGCGGCACCCGCAACCTCCAGCACGACGTCGACTTCTGCATCCGGCCCGAGGACGCGGACGCCGTCGCCGCCACACTGCGGGAGGCGGGGCTGGTGGTCTACACGCCGCCCGAGGACTGGCTGCTCAAGGCGGACTGCCTGGGGCAGCAGGTGGACCTCATCTTCGAGCTGGCGCACGAGCCCGTCACGACGCGTCTGCTGGCCCGGGCCCAGGAGCTGTCGGTCGACTCGGTGCTGATGCCGGTCCTGTCGCCGACCGATCTGCTGCGCGGCCTGCTGGCGGCCTTCTCCGAGCACCACTGCGACTTCGGTGCCGTGCTCCCGATCGCCCGCACCCTGCGCGAGAAGATCGACTGGCCGGCGCTGCGCCGGGACTGCGGCGAGGATCCGATGCCCGCAGCGTTCTTCTTCGTTCTCGAACGGCTGGAGATCATCCCGCCGGCCGGTCCCGCGGCCGCCGCCCCGAAGGAGGAGCAGACATGAGCGACCCCGTCGGACACCAGGGCCCCGCGGCGAGCGGCCCCGCCTCCGCGGCCGAGGCACCCGGGACCCCTGAGAACGCCGAATACCGTGTGGCCCATTTCCAGGAGCGGCTCGCCGCGGAGGAGCTGGGGGAACTCGGCGTACGGGCCGAGTTCCGGGCGGGGGCGGTCGCGGTCACCGGCACGGTGCCCTCGGCGCAGTGCCGGGAGACCGTGCTGCGCCTCGCCCGCGAGGAGCTGGCCGGGCTGACCGTGCACACGGACGTCGTGGTGGCGGAGACGGCCCGCCCCGACCGTGCGGAGGAGCTGTGATGATCCGCGTCGCCGCCGTCGGGGACATCCACATGGGACCCGACAGCCAGGGGCTGCTGCGGCCCGCCTTCGAGACCCTGCCCGACTGTGCCGACCTGCTGCTCCTCGCCGGGGACCTCACCCGGCACGGCACCCCGCGGGAGGCGCGGGTGGTGGCCCGTGAGGTGGCGGACCTGCCGGTGCCGGTGGTGGCGGTCCTCGGCAACCACGACCACCACGACGAGCAGCCGGAGAGGGTCACCGCCATCCTCCGGGACGCCGGGGTGGAGGTGCTGGAGGGCGAGGGCACGGTCGTGGAGTGCGCCGGGGGCACCGTGGGGATCGCCGGGACCAAGGGCTTCGGCGGCGGGTTCGTCGGGCGCAGCGCGGGCGAGTTCGGCGAGCCGGTGATGAAGGAGTTCGTGCGCACCACCCGCCGCTCGGCGGAGAGTCTGCACGCGGCCCTCAAGGAGCTGGACACGCAGGGCTGCACGGCGCGGGTGGCGCTGACCCACTTCTCCCCCGTCGCCGACACGCTCGCCGGGGAGCCGCCGGAGATCCATCCGTTCCTCGGCAGCTATCTGCTGGCGGAGGCCATCGACACGGCCGGCGCCGACCTGGCGGTCCACGGCCACGCCCACCTGGGTTCGGAGCACGGGATGACGGCGGGCGGGGTCCGGGTGCGCAACGTGGCGCAGCCGGTCATCCGCCGGGCCTTCAACGTCTACCGGCTGGGCGCGGCCTGACCGTCCCCCGCTCGTCGGGACCGTCGCGTCCGGCCCGTCATCCGTGCGTCGGGGCCGTCGCGTCCGGCCCGTCATCCGCTCGTCGGGGCCGTCGCGTCCGGCCCGTCAGGATCGGCTCGTCTCCTCCTCTGTCGTACGCCCGAGGCAGGTGACGTCGGCGGGGTCGAGTCCGGCCGCGGTGATCTCGTGGAAGCCCAGGCGGTCGTAGAAGGCCCTGGCCGGGGTGTTGGCCGTCGCCATGACCAGGTGGACGGCCGGTACGCCGCGCTCGCGCAGGGCACGCCAGAACGTCCGCATCAGGGTCCGGCCGTGGCCCCGTCCCTGCCAGTCGGGGAGCAGGTCGATGTGCAGGTGGGCCGGGTACGCGGCCAGTTCGGGGACGACCATGCGCTCCGGGTCGTGCAGCAGCCCGGCCATGACCTCGTCCGGGGTGCGGTCGGCGGGCGGGGCCTGCGGCGCGGGGTACCGGTCCGCGACCCGCGGCAGCCACTTCGTGCGGAACTCCCCGGCGAACCGCGCGGTGTCCGCCGTGCCGAGGATGTAGCCGACGGCGCGGCCCCGCCCGTCGTCCAGCACGAAGGCCAGGTCCGGCTCGAGGTGGACGTAGGGGGCGGCGAAGACGGCGGGGAGGATCGCGGGGTCGGCGTACACGGGCCGGCTGTCGCGGCCGTTGTGCGCGGTACGGATGCAGATGTCGTCGAGGGCCGGGGCGTCGGCCGGGCGGTAGGGGCGTACGGATGCGGTCGCTGTCACCGCAGCATCCTGCCCGCTTGGGAGCGCTCCCACAACTGGTTTCGCTTCGACCGTACGCCCCCGGGTACCCGGCGCCCCGCCAGTGCCCGACGACGGAGCGCGGGCGGGAGGCGGCGGGAGGCCGGCGATGGAGGATGCGACGGACCGGATCGCGCGGCCGTGGGGCCCCAGGGTGCCCTACGGGCGGCACGAGACCTGGCCGGCCCGGGTGGACACGTTCCTCGCGGACGGGGTGGAGCCCGGGGCGGTGCAGCGCTGGGTGCAGTCCGCGTCGATCCTGCACTCGGACGGCGACGCGATGGACATCGCGGTGGCCGACGGCCGGATGGTGGGCGTACGGGGCCGGGACGTGGACCGGGTCAACCGCGGGCGGCTCGGCCCGAAGGACCTGTTCGGCTGGCAGGCGAACGCCTCCCGGGACCGGCTGACCCGCCCGCTGGTACGGCGCGACGGGCGGTTGACGGAGACGGACTGGGACACGGCGATGGGCCTGGTGGCCGCCCGCTCGCGCGCGCTGCTGGACGAGCGCGGGCCGGGTTCCATCGGCTTCTACACCACCGGCCAGTTGTTCCTGGAGGAGTACTACACGCTCACGGTCCTGGCCCGGGCCGGCATCGGCACCCACCACCTCGACGGCAACACCCGGCTGTGCACCTCGACCGCGGCGGAGGCGCTGAAGGAGACCTTCGGCTGCGACGGACAGCCGGGCAGCTACGACGACTTCGACCACGCCGACGTGATCGCGCTGTTCGGCCACAACATCGCCGAGACCCAGCCCGTGCAGTGGATGCGGCTCCTCGACCGCTTCGAGGGGGCCGACCCGCCGCGCCTGCTGTGCGTGGACCCGCGCCCCACCCGCGTCGCCGAGCGCGCCGCCGTACACCTCGCGCCCCGGGTCGGCACCAACGTGGCCCTGCTCAACGCGCTGCTGCACGAGACGATCCGGCACGAGCGGATCGACCGCGACTTCATCGCCGCGCACACCGTCGGCTTCGACGAACTCGCCGCCCGGGTCGCCGACTGCACGCCGAAGTGGGCGGCGCGGATCTGCGACGTCCCGGCCGCCCGGATCGAGGAGGCGGCCGAACTCGTCGGCACCACCGACGCGTTGGTCTCCACCGTCCTCCAGGGCGTCTACCAGTCGCACCAGGCCACCGCCGCCGCCGTCCAGGTCAACAACCTGCACCTGATCCGCGGCATGCTGGGCCGGCCCGGTGCCGGCCTGCTGCAGATGAACGGCCAGCCCACCGCCCAGAACACCCGCGAGTGCGGCGCCAACGGCGACCTGCCGGGCTTCCGCAACTGGCAGAACGACGCCCATGTCGCCGACCTCGCCGCGGTCTGGAACGTCGAACCGGAGACCGTCCCGCACTTCGCGCCGCCGACCCACGCGATGCAGATCTTCCGGTACGCCGAGCAGGGCTCGCTGCGGATGCTGTGGATCAGCGGCACCAACCCCGCCGTCTCGATGCCCGAACTCTCCCGCATCCGCACGATCCTGGCGCAGGAACGGCTGTTCACGGTCGTGCAGGACCTGTACCTGACGGAGACGGCGCAACTGGCCGACGTCGTGCTGCCCGCCGCCACCTGGGGCGAGAAGACCGGCACGCTCACCAACGCGGACCGTACGGTGCACCTGTCCGAGAAGGCGGTGGAGCCGCCCGGCGAGGCCAGGCCGGACCTGGACATCTTCCTCGACTACGCGCGGCGCATGGACTTCCGGGACAAGGACGGCGGTCCGCTGATCACCTGGGACGGCCCCGAGTCGGCGTTCGAGGCGTGGAAGCGGTGCAGCGCGGGCCGCCCCTGCGACTACACGGGCCTGTCCTACGCCCTGCTGCGCGACACCAGCGGCATCCAGTGGCCCTGCGACGCGCGGAACCCGGAGGGCACCGCGCGCCTCTACACGGACGGCATCTCCTGGGCCCACCCGGACGTGTGCGAGAGCTACGGCAAGGACCTGGTGACCGGCGCGGCGCAGGAGGTCGTGGAGTACCGCTCCCTCAACCCGGACGGCCGGGCGATGCTGAAGGCCGCCGCGTATCTGCCGCCGCACGAGGAGCCCGACGACGAGTACCCCTTCCAGCTCACGACGGGCCGGACCGTCTACCACTTCCACACGCGGACGAAGACCGGCCGCGCGCCTCAGCTCAACGACGCCGCCCCCGACGTGTGGGTGGAGATCTCCACCGGCGACGCGGAGCGGCTCGGCCTGGGCGAGGGCGACCTGGTGGAGGTCACCAGCAGGCGCGGCGCCCTGCGCGGGCGGCTGCGGGTGACCCGCATCCGCCCGGGTCTGCTCTTCGTGCCGTTCCACTACGGCTACTGGGACACCGACGGCGGTTCCGGGCCGGGCCGGGGCACTCCCGGGCGGGCCGCGAACGAGACGACCGTCACCGACTGGGACCCCGTCTCCAAGCAGCCGCTGTTCAAGACGGCCGCGGCCGCGCTCACCCTCGTCGAACGCGGGGACGGCCGGCCCTCCCCCGCGCCGACCACCACCGCGTCGGCACCGGCCGACCCCGGTGCCGCCCCGCCCACCTCGGGCGGACCGGCGGCGCACGCGACGCGGCGGGAACCCGCCGGGTTCCCGCACGGCCACGAGGAGGGCGCGCGGTGAACGGCATCACCCTGACCCTGCGCACGCTGCACCGCGGCGAACGGCGCCTGGCGCACGACCTGGTGACCGTCGCCGAGCGGCACCGCACCGAGCACGAGGTCCACCACGTCGCCACCGACCTCTCGGCATGGTCCCGCGAGCACGTGCGGCGGCTCGCCGAGACCGGCGCGGAGCACGGCGTGACGCTCGGCGACCCGCCGGGCCACTCCCCGGACGGCGTCCTGGCCACGCTGCGGAAGAAGGCGTCCGAGGCGGTCGTGCACCGGCCGGAGCCGGGCCTGCTGCTCCTGCGCGACCTGCGGGAGCTGCACCTCGCCGCGGCGGAGAACTCCCTGCACTGGGAGATGCTCGCCCAGGCCGCCCAGGCGTCGAGGGACAGCGGACTGCTGGCGCTCGTCTCCTCCTGCCACCCGCGGACACTGCGCCAGATGCGCTGGACCAACACCATGGTCAAGAACCTGTCGCCCCAGATCCTCACCAGCCTGTGACCTGCGTGTTCCCCGTGGGGGGCGGTACCGGGGGACGCCCGTGGCGCCCCGGCCGCCGAATGGCGCGGGCCGCCACGGGCACCTGATGATCCCAGTGGGGCACGCCCCCGCTGATGACCCCGTTGAGACCCCCTCGGAGAGAGCGAGACAGCGTCATGAGTCTTCTGCGTCTGGCCGGCCGGCCGATGCTCGCCTCCATGTTCGTCGCGGGCGGCCTGCAGTCGCTGCGCAGGCCGCAGGACGTGGCCCCGGCGGCCGAGCCGGTCGTGCGGCCGGTGGCCGACCGTGTTCCGGTGCTGCCGGACAGCACGGAGCAACTCGTACGGCTGAACGGCGCCGTGCACGTGGCGGGCGGCCTCATGCTCGGGCTCGGCCGCTGCCCGCGGCTGGCCGCGCTGGCCCTCGCGGTCACCCTGGTGCCCACCACGCTGGCCGCGCACCGGTACTGGAACGCCGAGGACCCGTCCGAACGCGCCCAGCAGCGCATCCACTTCCTGAAGAACCTGTCGATGATGGGCGGGCTGCTGATCGCGGCCGACGACACCGGCGGCGCGCCCTCGTGGCTGTGGCGCGGCCGGCACGCGGCCCGGGGCCTGCGGCACGACGCCCACCTGGTGCACCGTTCGGTCCGGGCCACGGCCGGTCCCGCGTCCCGCGCGGGCGGCGTGCGGGCCAAGCTGGGCGTCTGACGCGGGAGTTAGCCCACCGCGCTCGGGGGGACCCGGTCGTCCCGATGCCCGTGGCGGGTCGGTCCCGCGACCGCCACGACCCTTTGGAGGTGGACATGGGACACGGAGGAAACGTCATCGACGAGCTGACGACCGATCACCGTGAGGTCGAGGAGCTCTTCGGCAGGATCGAGGCACTGCCGCCGGGTCACAAGGACCGCAAGCTGTACGCCGATCAGGCCACGATCGAGCTGGTGCGGCACTCGGTGGCGGAGGAGGCGTACCTGTACCCGGCCGTCCGGGAGCACGTGGAGGGCGGTGGCGCCCTCGCGGACAAGGAGCTCGAGGACCACGCCGGCGCCGAGCAGATCATGAAGGACCTGGAGGGCCGTGCGGCGGACGACGCCGAGTTCGACCGGTTGATCGGCAAGCTGATGAGCGAGATCCGTGAGCACGTCGCCGACGAGGAGGGCAACCTGTTCCCGAGGCTGCGCGCGGCGTGTCCCGCCGAGGCCCTGGACGAGCTGGGCGAGAAGGTCCGCCAGGCGAAGAAGACCGCGCCGACCCGGCCGCACCCCTCCACCCCGGACAAGCCCCCGATGAACAAGCTGCTCGCGCCCGGCGCGGGCATGGTCGACCGGGTGCGGGACGCGTTGTCGGGGCGCGGCAAGTCCGGCTGAGCGGCCCCGCCGTCACCCGTGCCAGGGGCCCGTCGCCGTGGCGGCGGGCCCCTGGCACGCGCGGGGCCACGGCACGCCTCTCACGTCCACCACTCCCCCGTCCGCTCCCGCACCGGCTCCCCGGTCGCCGTCGGGAGCGGGTCGGGCCGTTCCCGGAGGGCGGCGACGGTGCGTTCCAGGCCCTCCCGCCAGGTCACGCTCGGCAGCCAGCCGAAGATCTCGCGGGCGAAGCCGGTGACCGGCCGGGGCCGGGTGTCCTCGTCCGTGGTGTCCTCGACGAACGTGAGCGGCGAGTCGGAGCCGGTCAGCTCGATCACCCGTCGGGCGATCTCCGCGGCCGTGGGCTCCTCGTCGCCGCCAATGTCCACGGGCCGCACGGAACGTCCGGCCGCGACCAGCAGAACGCCGTCGACCATGTCGTCGACGTAGCACAGGGGATGCGTGCGGCTGCCGTCCCCGGGGACGGTGACCGGCCGCCCGGCCAGGGCCTGCCCGAGGGCGGCGCCCGGCGTGCCCCCGCAGTCCGTCCGCATGCCGGGGCCGTAGCCGCTGAACAGCCGGACGATCCCGGCGTTCGAGCCGTGCGCGCCCGCGTGGGCGGCGACCAGGGCCTCGGCGAACCGGACGGCCTCGGCGCAGACGCCGTGCGGCCGGACCGGGTCGGCGTCGTCCGGTACCCCGCCCACGGGGGCGGCGGAGCCGGCCGGCGGCGAGGAGGCGAGCAGGAAGCGGGCGCCGTCCCGGTCGGCGACGGCCAGCGCGGTGCGGGTGCCCAGGCTGCCGGTGTCGAGGACGTCCACGGGCCGCCGGGGGCGGGCGTCCGGGGACCCGGGGCCCGCCAGGTGCAGGACCAGGTCGTAGGGGCCCCGCAGGGCGTCCGCGCAGCCGGGTTCACAGACGTCCCGTTCGAGGAAGCGGAAGCCGGGGCGGCCCGCGAGGTGGGCCACCTTCTCGGCGCGCCCCGTGGAGAGGTTGTCCAGGCAGTCGACCTCGGCGCCCGCGTCGAGCAGCCGGGTGCACAGGTGGGAGCCGAGGAATCCGGCGCCGCCGGTCACCAGGACCCGGTCCCAGGGCGCGCGGGACTCCCCCCGCGGGCTGAACACCGCCGTCGGCATCATGAGGACGACCCTTCTCCTCGTCGAGGCACTGCCGGAACGCCGGGTGCGGGCACGGAGCGCGGGGCGCCCGTGGAACGCGCCCGGCGCGCCCGAAACGTGCCCCGAGTGCCCCGCCGGGACGCCCACATGCGCCGCTGCCCGCCGCCGGGCCGCTCGCCGTGACGGCGGTCACGGCCGTCGGTCGTGCTCCGCACGGCGCCCGGTGCTGCGCCCACATGCTGTGATCAAGCCCACTCGGCCCACCAAGTGCGTCGCGGGTGAAGGCTGTTGGCCGGCCCCGGCACCGGGCGGGGGCGCGGACCGGCGAGGACTCGCCGGTCCCTTCTGCCACGATGGTCGGCGCCGTCTCCGGCTCAGTGGAACGGCCGCGCAACGCAGCCGGCGTACTCGTTCCCGTCCGTGTCCCCCTCCGGGTCCCCCGACCCGCCTTCGAGTGGCGCCCTGTGTCTTCTTCCTCCGTCTCCGCCCCGCCGCCTCCCGCCCCCGCGCCGCCCCGGCCCGCGTCCACCTCGCCGTGGCGCTCCCTGCGGTACCGCAGCATGCGCTGGTGGTCGGTCGCGAACTTCGTGTCCAACGCCGGTACCTGGATGCAGCTCACCGTGCAGAACCTGCTGGTGCTGCAGATCACCGGCTCCGCCGCGGCGACGGGTCTGTCCATGTCGGTGCAGGCCGCGCCCGCCCTGCTGATCAGCGTGTTCGGCGGCGCGGCCGTCGACCGCTGGCCGCGCAGGACGACGGCCGCGGTCAGCCAGGCACTGCTCGGCACGGTCGCCTTCGTGACCGCGCTCATGGTGGCACTGGACCGGCTCGACGTGACCTCGCTGATGGTGCTGGCCGCCGTCACCGGCGTCATCGCCACCGTGGACGGCCCGGCGTGTTCCCTGCTGGGCAACGACCTCGTCCCGCGCGAGGACGTGCCCTCCGCGATCGGGGTGGGCGCGCTGGTCCACCAGGCGGGCCGGCTCACGGGCGCCGCCCTCGCCGGTGTGACGGTCGGCTTCCTCGGCACGGCCGCCGCGTACGCCGCCAACGGGGTGTCGTTCCTGTTCGTGGCCTCGGTGATCCCCTTCCTGCGGCCTGCGCGCGGTGCGATCGGGCACAGGGCGGCGGCCGAGGACGGCGTCACGCGGGAGACCATGAGCGTGCGCGAGGGGCTGGCCTTCTTCGCCCGCCGTCCCCGGCTGCTGGCGCTGGCCGGGGTCACGGGCGTGAGCGCCGTCTTCGGCCGCAACTACCAGTTGACGCTGGCCGTGCTGGTCACCGGGCCACTGGCGGGCGGGGCGGGATCGTTCGGCACCGTCTCCACGGTGCTGGCGGCCGGCGGCATCGTGGGCGCCGTGCTCGGCGCCCGGCTGCGCCGTCCCTCCGTACGCGTGGTGGGCGCGCTGGCGGCGGCGGGCGGTCTGCTGCAGGTGGTGGCGGGCATGTCGCCGTCGCTGGCCGTCCTGCTGGTGATGGTGCTGCCGATGGCCGTGGTGGAGTCCGTCTCCGACACCGCGGGCACGGCGGTGCTGCAGACCGACCCGCCCGCCCGCATGCGGGGCCGGGTGCTCGGCGTGTGGGGCAGCATCGGCACGGTGTGGAGCCTGGGCGGCCCCCCGGCGCTGGGCCTCCTGATGGAGCTGGCCGGCGCCCGCGGCGCCCTGATCGTGGGCGGGCTGGTCATCGCCGCCGCCATCGGTGCGGGCCACCTCCTGCGCGGACGCCTGGCGCCGGCGCCGCGGGTCTCCCCCGTGGCGAACCTGGAGACGGCTGCCTGAGGCCCCTCGGGGTGTCCGGAGGGACATTCCCGGCGGGGTCGGACGGACGGTTGGGTGCGGACGGACGGTTGGGTGCGGACGGACGGTTGGGTGCGGACGGACGGTTGGGTGCGGACGGACGGTTGGGTGCGGACGGACGGTTGGGTGCGAGCGGACGGTTGGGTGCGGGCGGACGGTTGGGTACGGCCGGGCGACGAGGGGCGGGGTCAGGCGACGAGGGCCTGGCCCGGATCCAGCCGGGCCACGAGGTGGGCGTGGTGCAGGGCCGCGACGGGGGCGACGAGGTCCGGGTGGCGCAGCAGCGCCGCCGCCCGGCGGTCGGCCGCGTCCGGGGCGAGCAGGCGGCGGAACTCCACCGGCGCACCGGCCGAGGGACCGCCAACGGCCAGCGCGGCGACGGCCGGCCCGGCGAGCGCCGGGTCGGTCAGCAGACAGGCCGCCCAACTGGCGACGACCTCGTCCACCCAGGTCCGCCAGGCGTCCGCGTCCGGGTCGGCGTGCGGCACGCCGTCGGCGCCGGTGATCCAGTCGAGCCGGGCGGAACCGCCGGGCCCGGCCACGTCCAGCAGGGCGACGTCCATGGGTGTGGGGTAGCGCAACCGGGCCGCGACCGTCACGGCCTGCCGGGCCTGCGCCTCGCACAGGGCGTCGGCCAGCGCGCCGCCGGAGGCCGGGTAGGCGCGAAGGAGCCACTGCGCGGTCGCCGCGATGACGGGGGAGAGGTCTGTGTGCACTGCCGGGCCGTCCGAACTGCTCGTCGTGGGGAACACGGGTCCGTGGAAACGGTAGCCCGCGGCGCGCCCCGCGGGACATGGCACGGCTCTCGCCCGCGGCGTGGCCTCGGCCACACCGCGTCCCGCGGACCTCGGCCCCGCCTGCGGGTGCGACCCTGTATCCCGTTCGCCGATCACCGGGCTCCCGCCCGCTTCACCGGTGTGGAGGAGAAGCCCTGAGTACCGCCGTCCTCTCCGAGGCCGTCCCCGTCGCCCTGCTGCTGGGCGTCCTCGCCTTCGCCGTGCTGCGTCCCCGGGGCCTTCCGGAGGCGGTGGCCGCCGTGCCCGCCGCCGTCCTGGTGGTGGCGCTCGGCACGGTCACCCCGCGCGAGGCGTGGGAGCAGACCCGGACGCTGCTGCCGGTCGTCGTCTTCCTCGCGCTGGTGCTGATGCTGGCGTACCTGTGCGCGAAGGAGGGCCTGTTCGAGGCGGTCGGCGCGGCCGTGGCCCGCCGGTGCGGGGGCAGTCCGCGGCGCCTGCTGGCCGGGGTGTTCGCCATGGCCTGCGCGGTCACGGCCGTGCTCAGCCTGGACGCCACCGCCGTCCTGCTCACCCCCGTGGTCCTGGCCACCGCGTCCCGGGCCGGCGCCCGGGCCCGCCCGCACGTGTACGCGACGGCGCACCTGGCGAACTCCGCCTCGCTGCTGCTGCCGGTGTCCAACCTGACCAATCTGCTGGCGTTCACGGCCAGCGGGCTGAGCTTCACGCGGTTCGCGGCGCTGATGGCGCTGCCCTGGCTGGCCGCGATCGCCGTGGAGTACGCCGTGTTCCGCCGCTTCTTCCGCGCGGATCTGGCCGAGCCCGTGCCCGCCTCTCCCGCGCGGGTCGGCCCCGCGCCCACGAAGACGCCGGACGCGGGGGGTGCCGGGCCGACCGCGCCGCCCGCGCCGACGGTGCCCCGTTTCACCGTGGTCGTCGTGGCCCTCACGCTGGCCGGGTTCGCGCTGGCCTCGCCCGCCGGGGTGGCACCCGCCTGGGCGGCGCTCGGCGGTGTGCTGGTGCTCGGGGGACGTGCGCTGGCCCGGCGCCATGTCACGCCCCGGGAGATGGCGGGTGCCGCCGCGCCGCTGTTCTGCGTGTTCGTCCTGGCCCTCGGCATCGTGGTGGGCGCGGTGATGACGGGCGGCGCCGCCTCGGGACTGGGGCGGCTGCTGCCGGACGGGGACTCACTGCCCGCGCTGCTCGGCGTGGCGGCGGTCGCCGCGCTGCTGGCCAACCTCGTCAACAACCTGCCGGCCGTGCTGGCCCTGCTCCCGCTGGCCGCGCCCGCCGGTCCCGCCCAGGTCCTCGCCGTGCTGATCGGCGTGAACCTGGGCCCCAACCTGACCTACGTCGGTTCGCTGGCGACCCTGCTGTGGCGGCGCCTGCTGCACCGGCAGGGCGTCGAGGTGGAGCTGGGCCTGTTCACCCGGCTGGGACTGCTCACCGTGCCCGCCACGGTCACCGCCTCGACGGCGGCCCTGTGGGTGGCCCTGGGTCTCGTCGGCGCCTGACGGCGGCGGCCCGGTGTCCGCCGGTCGCTCCGCTCCGGTCCGTGCCAGTCCCTGCCGGTCCCTGCCAGTCCCTGCCGGTCAGTGCCGGTCAGTGCCGGTCACTGGGTCGCGACCACGAGGCAGCGCCTCAGTTCCGCCACGGCCTCGGGCGCGCCCTCGACCCGTACGGCGCCGCCCCCGCCGTCGCCCGCCCGGTTCCACAGCGACCTCAGGACGCTCTCCGGGGAGCCGCTCAGCCGCACGTCGGCGGTGCCGTCGCCCGCGCCGTCCGTGACGGTGAACTCCCCCGGACCGGTCCGCACCCGCCACGCCGCGTCGTCGCCCGCCCGCACCAGGAACGTACGGCCCGGCGAGCCGTCCAGGATCCCGGTGAAGTAGTCGCCCCACTCGGCCACGGCGTACGCGGCGAACACCTTGAGCAGTTCGTCGATCCCGTCCACGGCGAGGTCGTCCGGTACGGCGGTGACGGGCCGGCCGGTGGCGAGTTCGGCGTCGATGCGGTGGACGACGGTCTCCTGCGCCATCCGCCGGATCCAGAAGCCGACGCTCTGGTCGGGGCCGTACCAGGTGGCGGCCGGGTCCCCGGGGGCGCGGGTGGCGAACTCGGCGCGCAGCGCGGTGTAGCCCCGGTCGAGCAGTGCCGTCGGCGCCTCGCGGGCGAACTCCTCGGGCGGCCAGGGGCGGGGCTCCACGCCGTCGCGCATGGCGGCGGTCTTGTGCAGGTAGACCTCCCCGACGTGGCGGGTCAGGTCGGCGACGGTCCAGCCGGGGCAGGTCGGCACCGGCGCGTCGGCGTCGGCGCCGACGGCGGCTCGCAGCCGGTCGTGGTCGGCCGCGAGGCAGTCGAGGAATCGGGTGTACTCCATGCCATCGAGCCAAGCACAGGCCCAGACCCCCGGCACGGTCTTTTCCCGCGGGTTTCCCGGCTCACCAGGCCGGAGTGGGCGCCGCCGGGCGGCGGACCGCCTCGGCCGCGTCCCGCAGGTGCAGCGCGACGCTGATCAGGGCGCGCAGCGCGGAGGGCCGCAGGCTCTGGGCGCTCTCGGCGGCCAGCACCAGCAGGCAGCCCGCGGCCTGCTCGACGACCGGGACGGAGAAGGCGAACTCGTCGCCGTCGGCCCCGCGGAACGCGCGCCACGGCGTGGCGGCACCGTCGATGGCCTTGTGCACCGCCTGCTCGAGGTGCTGTGCGGCCTGCCGGCACACGGGAGCGGGCAGGGTGATGGTGCGATGGAATGCAGAACTGGTCATACTCCCATTGCTCCCCCGCGTCCGGGGTGCCCGATAGGCGTATCCGGTGCTTTTCACCGGGTCGGCGGGCAGCCGGCCCCCACGGCCGCGCTCCGGCGCGGGCCTGCCCCGGACCTGGTGTGGACCTAGGCTCGTTGCATGGGTTCCGTCAGTTCGTCCTCGGCCGTCGCGGCCCGGTTCACCGGCCGGACGGTCACCGGCGAACGCCCCCTGTCCGGGGCGCTCACCGAAGTCGGCCTCGACGACGGGCGCACGGTGGTGGTCAAGCTCGCGGACGCCCCCGGCGCGGCGCGGGCCGAGGCCGCGGGGCTGCGCTGGCTGGCGGACGCGGGCACGGTGCGGATCCCCGCGGTGCACGGCGTGGACGGGCGCCGGCTGGTTACGGACCGGGTGGCGCAGGGGCCGTCGAGCGCCGGGGCGGCGCTGCGGTTCGGCCGGGACCTGGCCGGGCTGCACGCCGCCGGGGCGCCGTCGTTCGGGTCCGCGCCGCCCGGCGGCCCCGAGGAGGCGTACATCGGGCTCGCCCCGATGCGCAACGCCACCGGGGACGACTGGCCCCGCTGGTACGCCGCGCACCGCGTCCTGCCGTACCTGCGCCGTGCCGTCGACGCCGGCACCGTCCGGACCGGCGAGGCGGCCGACGTCGAGCGGGTCTGCGAGCGCCTGCCCGAGCTGGCCGGGCCCGCGGAGCCGCCCGCCCGGCTGCACGGCGACCTGTGGAACGGCAACGTCCTGTGGGGCGCCGACGGGCACGTCCGCCTGATCGACCCGGCCGCGCACGGCGGGCACCGGGAGACCGACCTGGCGATGCTGCGCCTGTTCGGCTGTCCGCACCTGGACCGGGTCCTGGCGGGCTACCGGGAGGCGGCTCCGCTCGCCGGGGGCTGGGAAGGCCGGGTCGGCCTGCACCAGCTCTTCCCGCTGCTGGTGCACGCCGTGCTCTTCGGGCGCGGATACGCCGAGCAGGCCGTCACGGCGGCGCGCACGGCACTGCGGCACGCGGGCTGAGAACTTGCACGCCGCTTCACCACCCCGCGATGTCCCAGTGGGTCACATGTCCCACTGGGACATGAACGGGTGTAGTCTCGGAGACATGACGGCGACGAAGCCCTCCCCCGCCACCGAGGACCGGCGGCAGCGCAAGGCGCGGCAGACCCGCGACGCGCTGGCCACCGCCGCCTGCGACCTGATCCTGGAGCGCGGGCCGGCGGCGACCACGGTGGAGGCGATCGCCGAGCGCGCGGACGTCACGCGCCGCACGTTCAGCCGGCACTTCGCCGGCAAGGAGGACGCGGCGCTCGACTTCGTCCGCCGGGACGGCGACCGGATCAACGCGCTGCTGCGCTCCCGTCCGGCCGGGGAGCCTCCCCTGCTCGCCTACCGCAGGGCGGTCCGGGACTGGCTGACCGACCGGGAGGACCCGGCCTGGCACGTACGGCCGCGCATGCGCCGCCTGCTGGCCCTGGCCGACACCGAGCCGGAGCTGTTCGCCGCCTACCAGCGCATCCGGGTCGACGCCCAGGAGGAGTCGATCCGCATCGTCGCCGGCCGGCTCGGCACGGACGACGTCCGGGACGTGCGCCCGGCCGCTGTCGTCGACGCCGCCGCCGGAGTCCTGATAGCCGCCCTGCGCCTGTGGGCACGCGGCGACGAGCGGGACTCGGGAGCCGCAGACCTCGCCGCCCTCGTGGAGCGGGCCTACGACGCCCTGACCTCGGAGGCCGCGGCCGCGACCCCCGACAGCACCACCGAAGAGTGAGAACAGCACCATGAGCACCACTCCTGCCAGCACCGAGTACGCCACCGAGTTCGCCGGGCGTACCGTCCTCGTCACCGGCGCCGCCTCCGGCATCGGACTGGCCACCGCCCGCCGGCTGGGCGCCGGCGGCGCGAACGTCGTCGTCGCCGACTTCAACGCCGAGGGCGCCGAGAAGGCCGCCGCCGAACTGCGGGCCGCGGGCGCCGAGGCCGCCGCCGTCGAGCTGGACGTGACCCGCCCGGAGTCCGTCGAGGCGGCCGTGACGTTCGCCGTCGACACGTACGGCGCCCTGCACCTCGCCGTGAACAACGCGGGCATCGGCGGCCCCAGCGCCCCGACCGGCGCGTACGACATCGACGCCTACCAGCGCGTCGTACGCACCAACCTCGACGGCGTCTTCTACTCGATGCGCTACGAACTGCCCGCCATCCTGGCGGCGGGCCGGGGCGGCTCGATCGTCAACGTCGCCTCCATCCTCGGCTCGGTCGGCTTCGCGGGCTCGCCCGCCTACGTCGCCGCCAAGCACGGCGTGGTCGGACTGACCAAGGCGGCCGCCGCCGAATACGCGGCCCAGGGCGTCCGCATCAACGCGGTCGGCCCCGGCTTCATCGACACCCCGCTGCTGAAGACCATGGACGAGGCCGCCTACCAGGGCCTGGTCGCCCTGCACCCGGCCGGCCGCCTCGGACGGTCCGAGGAGGTCGCCGAGCTGATCGTCTTCCTGCTGTCCGACCGCGCGTCCTTCGTCGCCGGCAGCTACCACCTGGTCGACGGCGCCTACACCGCCGTCTGACCACCGGTCGTCCATCCCGGGGGGAACAAGAACAAAGGAGTTCGGTCATGAAGGCACTGCAGTACCGCACCATCGGGGCCCCGCCCGAGGTCGTCACCCTTCCCGACCCGGAACCCGGCCCCGGCCAGGTGCTGTTGAAGGTCACCGCGGCCGGCGTCTGCCACTCCGACATCGCGGTGATGAGCTGGCCCGCCGAGGGCTTCCCGTACGAGCTGCCGCTCACCCTCGGCCACGAGGGCGTCGGCACCGTGGCCGCCCTGGGCGCCGGGGTGACGGGGCTCGCCGAGGGCGACGCGGTCGCCGTGTACGGGCCCTGGGGCTGCGGCACCTGCGCCAAGTGCGCGGAGGGCAAGGAGAACTACTGCCTGCGCGCCGACGAGCTGGGCATCCGCCCGCCGGGGCTCGGGCGTCCGGGCTCGATGGCGGAGTACCTGCTCATCGACGACCCCCGGCACCTGGTCCCGCTGGACGGGCTCGACCCGGTCGCGGCGGTGCCGCTGACCGACGCCGGGCTCACGCCGTACCACGCGATCAAGCGGTCGCTGCCCAAGCTGGTCCCCGGCTCGACCGCGGTGGTCATCGGCACGGGCGGTCTCGGTCACGTGGCGATCCAGTTGCTGCGCGCCCTGACCTCCGCCCGGGTCGTCGCCCTGGACGTCAGCGAGGAGAAGCTGCGGCTCGCCCGCGAGGTGGGCGCGCACGAGGCCGTGCTGTCGGACGCGAAGGCCGCGGACGCGGTGCGCGAGATCACCGGCGGTCTCGGCGCCGAGGCCGTCTTCGACTTCGTCGGCGTGGCTCCCACCGTGAAGACCGCCGGAGCCGTCGCGGCCGTCGAGGGCGATGTCACGCTCGTCGGCATCGGAGGCGCCTCGCTGCCGGTCGGGTTCGGCATGCTGCCGTTCGAGGTGTCGGTCAACGCGCCCTACTGGGGCAGCCGCAGCGAACTGATCGAGGTGCTGAACCTGGCCCGTTCCGGAGCCGTGTCGGTCCACACCGAGACGTACTCCCTGGACGAGGCCCCGCTCGCCTACGAGCGCCTGCACGAGGGCAAGGTCAACGGCCGCGCCGTGATCCTGCCCAACGGCTGACCGGAGGGGCGCGACCGGTCCCCCGTTCCGGTCGTGCCCCCCTGCCCTTCGAACCTACGCGGGCGGCTGCGGCGTTGTGAATCGTGCCGGTGCCCGCTGCCGGGCCATCCGGACTCACTCGTGCACAGGTGAGTCCGGATGGCCCGGTTTCGTCCCGTGCAGGCGGGGCTCGTCGAGCGCGCCGGTCGCCAGGTGGGCCAGCACGACCTCGTACAGATCGCTGCCGGCGGCGAGCAGCTCGCGTTCGAGGACGGGCTCGGCCCTGCGGACGTGCTCGCGGACGGTCTGCGCGTGCATGCCGAGCTTCTGCGCGGCGCGCTCGGCGTTGCCCCCGGCGGCTATCCAGGTACGCAGGGTGCGCCGCAGGTCCCGGCCGTCCGCATCGAGCCGGCCCAGCAGGTCGGCGGCCCAGGTGCGCAGCGCGGTCCCCGACAGCAGGTCGGTGAGCCGGACGGCGCCGGCCCGCGCGCCGGCGCCCGGCGGGGGTTCGGCGAGCCCGACCTGGCAGTTCAGGGCGAGGTGCACGGCGGCCCGGACGGTCAGGTCGGCGAAGTCCGTGCGCAGCAGCGACTCGACCCGGTCCATCCGGGCGCGGACCGTGTTGCGGCTGACGCCGAGGACCTTCGCCGTGTTGACGGCGGTGAACTCCAGGCCGAGCCGGGTGGTGGCGAGCAGTTCGGCACGCGTGTGGTGCGACAGGGTGTCGAGCGGGCTGAGCACCCCGGCCGTCCAGTCGTGCAGCCCGACCGGGTCCATCAGCCGCTCGGGGCGGGTGCGCTCGGCGTACAGGGCCGCCTTGTCGGGGTGGAACCGGGCCACGGCCAGGGCGCTGACGGCCTGTCCGTAGGCGGCCGCGGTACGGGCGAGGCCCTGGCGGGCGCTGCCGCCGAGGAAGACCCCGGGACGGCGGCCGGCCAGCGCGCGCAGCTCCTGCCCGGCGCTGTCGCGCGGTGCGAGGACGATCACGTGCCCGTCCACCGCCGGACACCGCACGACCAGCGCCCGTTCCCCCGTCGCCGACACGCACTCCTCGGCGAGCCGGTCCCGTTCGCCGGGGCTGCTCTCCACGACGTAGACGCAGGCCGTGTCGGTGTCCAGGAGGCCGGGCCAGAGTCCGGCGGCCACACGGCGGGCGGAGACGGTGTCCTCGACCATCAGCAACTGCAGGATGGCCAGGCGCAGGTCGGAGGTGGCCCGCCGCAGCCGCAGCCCGGCGGCGGTCGACTCGTGGCCGGCCAGCAGCAGCTCCACCACCTGGGCGGCGTGCGTGACGATCTCGAAGACGTCCCGGTCGAACGGCGCCCGGCGCACCACCGCGAGCACGGCGGTCCCGGCCGGCCGGGACCGTTCCACGCGGACGAGCCGCAGATGGCGTCCCCGGTCCTCCAGCGCGGCCGACGCGATACGGCCGGAGGTGACGTCGGCGACCAGGGCCTCGTCGAGCGGGACGCGGGTGCCGGCCAGCAGCCGGCCGGTGCCGTCCTGCAGCGAGACGGTGGCGTGCGCGGTACCGGCTAGCCAGGCCACCACCCGGTTCGGGTCGCGTCCGGCCGGACGCAGGTGCTCGAGCAGCTCCCGCGCCCATTCCGCCTGCCCACCGGCGCCGGACGTCCGCTGCCCTCTCGCGTCCTCACGGCCCGCCACGTCGGCCTTCTCCTCGTCTCGCCCGGTCCCCTCCCCCAGGCCGGGGACGTTACCTCATGGTCCTGTGCCGGGTCCCTCCCCCGCTTCGGCGGCCGGGCCGCGGGGCCTGTCGGGCACGGCGGCCGGACGGGCATAAGCTCGGTGAATGGCGAAGTACTTCGACGTGCACCCCGACAACCCCCAGCCGCGCAGCATCGCCCAGGTCGCCGACAGCGTCCGGTCCGGCGCGCTCATCGCGTACCCGACGGACTCCTGCTACGCGCTGGGCTGCCGGCTGGGCAGCCGCGACGGGATCGACCGCATCCGCTCCATCCGGCACCTGGACAGCCGGCACCACTTCACCCTGGTCTGCCAGGACTTCGCGCAGCTGGGGCAGTTCGTCCAGATCGACAACGACGTGTTCCGGGCGATCAAGGCGTCGACCCCGGGCAGTTACACCTTCATCCTGCCGGCGACGAGGGAGGTGCCGCGCATGCTCCAGCATCCCAAGAAGAAGACCGTGGGCGTGCGCATCCCCGACCACGTCGTGACCCAGGCGCTCCTCGCCGAACTCGGTGAACCGCTGCTGTCCAGCACGCTGTTGCTCCCCGACGAGGAGGAGCCGATGACGCAGGGCTGGGAGATCAAGGACCGGCTCGACCACGTGCTGGACGCGGTCGTCGACTCCGGGGACTGCGGCACGGAGCCCACCACGGTCGTCGACTTCTCCGACGGCGGGGCGGAGATCGTGCGGCGGGGCGCGGGCGACACCTCACGGTTCGAGTAGCGGACCGCCCACAGGACGGCCGGGCGACCGTAGGGTCCGGCACGAGCGAGAGAAGGGCGCGACCCCCGATGACCGCAGTACAGGGAAGCGATGTCGGCATCCCCACCGACGAAGGCGTCGCCGACGCCTATCTGACCCGTCCGGCCGACGGCGGACCGCACCGCGCGGTCCTCGTGTACATGGACGCCTTCGGGCTGCGCCCGGCCCTGCGCGCCATGGCGGACCGGCTGGCTGGAGCCGGCTACGCCGTCCTGGTGCCGAACGTCTTCTACCGCGGCGGACGGGCGCCCGTCGTGGAGCTGCCCGAGTTCATCGGGCCGCAGGAACGGCCGGAGATCTTCCGGCGGCTCGACCCCGTCAGGAAGGCGCTGTCCCCGCAGCGGGCGATGCGGGACGCGGGCGCCTACCTGGAGTGGCTGGCCCGGGCGCCGCAGACGGCCGAGGGGCCGGTCGCGGTGACCGGCTACTGCATGGGCGCCGCCCTCGCCCTGCGCACCGCCGGCACCTACCCGGACCGGGTCGGCGCGGTGGCCGGGTTCCACGGCGGCAACCTGGCGACGAACGGTCCGCACAGCCCGCACCTGGTGGCCGGAGACGTCACCGCCGAGGCGTACTTCGCCCACGCGGACCGCGACCCGGCCATGCCCGCCGAGCAGCAGGAGCGGCTGGAGGCGGCCCTGACCGCGGCCGGGGTGACCCATCGCTGCGAGGTCTACGCGGGCGCGCACCACGGATACACCCAGGCCGACACCTCCGCGTACGACGAGGAGGCGGCGGAACGGCACTGGGAGGCGCTGCTCGGCCTCCTGGCCCGGACGCTCTGACCGCGGCGGCCGCGAAACCGCCCGCGCCGGGCCGGAGTTGACGGCCCGGCCCCCGTCCGGAGCCCGGCCCGGGCGTTGTTACGGTGCCCGGGTGTCCAACTCCTCACGTGATGGTGCCGACGGCGCGGGCTGGGGCTCCGCCGAGCCCGGCTCCTACCGGGCGCTCATGCCGCCGCGCACCGGGAAACTGTCCTGGCTGAACCCGAGAACACTGTGGGCCGCCCGCAACGGCGTGCTGGCCTCCTGGTTCGGCGACCCCACGGGCCGCACCCGCTCCCGCTGGGTGGCGCAGCGGGCGGCGGCGGGGGCACCGGCCGACAAGGTGATCCGGCGCGAGGACCCCGACCGGTTCTCCTTCCTGGTCGTCGGCGACACGGGAGAGGGCGGCGACTCCCAGTACGCCGTGGTGCCCGGGCTGTTGAAGGCGGGCGGGGACACCCGGTTCGCGGTCCTCGCCAGCGACGTGATCTACCCGGTGGGCAGCGCCGACGACTACGGCCCGAAGTTCTTCCGCCCCTACCGCGACTACCGGGCGCCCATCTACGCGATACCGGGCAACCACGACTGGTACGAGGACCTCGGCGCCTTCATGCGCGTCTTCTGCGACGACGCCCCGCCCCTGCCGCCGGAGCCCGCCCCGCGCCCGTTCACCGCCGCATGGCTGCGCTCCCTGCTGTGGCACCGGCCGCGCCCGGGCGACGGCGCCCGTCTGGACGAGGCGCGCGCGCTGCGCCCGTCCCCCGCCCAGCGGGCCGTCCAGCCGGGGCCGTACTGGGCCGTCGACGCCGGTCCGATCAGGATCGTCGGCATCGACACGGGCCTGCTCGGCACGGTCGACGCCGAGCAGGGCGCCTGGCTGCGCGAGGTGTCGGCGGGCGACCGTCCCAAGATCCTCGTCACCGGCTCGCCCCTGTACGTGGACGGCGAGCACCACCCGTGCGCCATCGAGGGCGGCGGCACGGTCGACGCCGTCGTGCGCGACCCGGCCCACCACTACGTCGCGGCCATCGGCGGCGACATCCACAACTACCAGCGCTATCCGGTCGACGTGGGCGGCCGCACCGTGCAGTACGTCGTGGCGGGCGGCGGCGGCGCGTTCATGCACGCCACCCACACCATCCCGCGCGTCTCGGTGGCCGGCGTCACCGAGGACGACTTCCGCTCCTACCCGCTGCGCGGCGACTCGCTCGCCTTCTACAGCGCCCTGTACGGCCGCCGGCTGCGGCTGCGGCGCCTGCTCACCCTCACGGAGGCCGAGGCGACGGCCGTGATCGCCGAGCGCCTCGGCATCCGCACCGGCCGCGCCCCGGGGGACGGCGCGCGGGTCACCCCGCGCACCCGGATCGTGGCCGGGCTGCTCGGCACGGCGCGGCGGCCCGAACGCCGCAGGCGGTTCCGGCTGCCCGTGCGCACGATGTACACCTCGGTGTTCTCGCCGGGTTCCGCGACGTACCACCCGCCCTTCTTCAAGTGCTTCCTGCGTCTGGACGTGACGCCGGAGTCGGTCCGCCTGCGCTGCTACGCGGCCACCGGGAACCGGGCGCAGGAGGAGGACCCGCCGGTCGAGGACGAGGTGACGATCCCGCTGGTGCCGCCGGCGTCCGGTTGATCACCGGTCCCCCCGTGGGCGAGGCTGGGACCGGGCGGCACCAGCGCCGCACACAGTCGAGGGAAGGGCTCCACGGTGATCAGCATCCCGGCGTACACGCTCAACGACGGCACCACGCTCCCCGCCCTGGGCCTGGGCACCTGGCCGATGAAGGACGACGAGGCCGAGCGGGCGGTCCGCGAGGCCCTCGGGGCGGGGTACCGCCTGATCGACACGGCGACGAACTACCGCAACGAGACCGGCGTCGGCCGCGGCATCGCCTCCGCCGGTCTCCCCCGCGAGGAGATCGTCGTGACGACCAAGCTCCCCGGCCGGCACCACGGCTACGAGGAGACGCTCGCCTCGTTCGAGGAGTCCCGCGCCCGCCTCGGCGTGGAGTACGTCGACCTGTACCTGATCCACTGGCCGCTGCCGCGCGTGGACAAGTACGCCGAGTCCTGGAAGGCCATGGTCAAGCTGCGCGAGGACGGCCTCGTGCGTTCGGTGGGCGTCTCCAACTTCACGGCCGAGCACATCGAGCGGCTGGAGCAGGAGACCGGCGTCCTGCCGTCCGTCAACCAGATCGAGCTGCACCCCCTCTTCCCGCAGGACGAGCTGCGCGCCTACCACGAGCGCAAGGGCATCCGCACCGAGAGCTGGAGCCCGCTGGGCCGGGGCAGCGACCTGCTGGACGACCCCGCCGTCGCCGCGGTCGCCCGGGCGCACGGGGTGACGCCCGCCCAGGTGGTCCTGCGCTGGCACACCCAGCTGGGCGCGGTGCCGATCCCCAAGTCCGCCGACCCGGCGCGGCAGCGGGCGAACCTGGACGTCTTCGGCTTCGAACTGGACGCCGAGCAGATGAGCGCGGTGGCGGACCGCGCGCACCGGCGGATCGGCGGCGACCCGGAGGTGCACGAGGAGTTCTGAGCGGGGTACCCGGGCCGCGTCGGCGAGGGTCTGCCGGAAGGGAGCGCCAGGTGGGCGGCGAGGGCGACGGGCTGCGGAAATACCACGACAGGCGGGACTTCGGCCGGACGGGTGAGCCCGCGGGCGACGGGGCGCCGGGAGAGGGCGGCCGGCCCCGGTTCGTCGTGCAGATCCATGACGCGAGCACCCTGCACTTCGACTTCCGGTTGCAGGTGGCGGACGTGCTCAAGTCCTGGTCGGTGCCGAAGGGGCCGTCGGCGGACCCGAGCGACAAGCGGCTCGCGGTGCCGACGGAGGACCACCCGCTGGAGTACGAGGAGTTCGAGGGCGTGATCCCGGCGGGCGAGTACGGGGGCGGCACGGTCATCGTGTGGGACCACGGCACCTACGAGCCGCTGAGCCACGACCGCCGGGGGCGGCCGGTCGACTTCGCCGAGTCGCTGGCGCACGGGCACGCCCGGTTCCGGCTGCACGGCGCGAAGCTGCGCGGCGAGTACGCGCTGACCCGCTTCCGCGGCGGTCCGGGGCGCGACGCCGGTGAGGACGCGGCGTGGCTGCTGGTGAAGACGGCCGGTGCCGGGCGCGGGCACGGCACCCCGGACCCCCGGCGGGCCCGCTCCGCGCGCACCGGCCGCACGCTGGCCCGGGTGGCCGCGGAGGACGGCGGGGCGTAGGCGCCGGGCGGTTCACCCCGCGGGCAGCGGCTGCTCGGCCCAGATGGTCTTGCCGGTGTCCGTCTGGCGGCTGCCCCAGCGCTGGGTGAGCTGGGCGACCAGGAGCAGTCCCCGGCCGCCCTCGTCGTAGGCGTGGGCGCGGCGCAGGTGGGGAGAGGTGGAGCTGGCGTCGGAGACCTCGCAGATGAGGACGGTGTCGCGGATGAGGCGCAACTGGATGGGCGGCTCGCCGTACCGGATGGCGTTGGTGACGAGTTCGCTGACGACGAGTTCGGTGACGAAGGCCGTCTCCTCCAGGCCCCACGCCGTCATGTGTCCCACGACGGACCGCCGGGTGGCCGCCACACCGGCGGGGTCCGGGGGGACGTCCCAGGTGCGCACCCGGTCCTCGCCCAGCGCCCGGGTGCGGGCCAGCAGGAGTGCGACGTCGTCGCCGGGCTCCTCGGGCAGCACGGCCTTGAGCACGCCGTCGCACAGCGCGTCGAGGGAGGTCGCGGGCACGGCCAGGGCCCGGCACAGTTCCTCGGTGGCGTGGTCGACGTCGCGGTCGCGGCCCTCGACCAGTCCGTCGGTGTACAGGGCGACGACGGAGCCCTCCGGGAGTTCCAGCTCCGTCGCCTCGAAGGGCAGTCCGCCCACCCCGAGCGGCGGCCCGGCGGTCATGGCGACGAGCCGGGTGGTGCCGTCGGGCAGCAGGAGGACGGGTGCGGGGTGACCGGCGGCCGCGAGGGCCAGGCGCCGGGACACGGGGTCGTACACGGCGTAGAGGCAGGTGGCGCCCAGTTCCGGGATCTCCGCGTCGCCGCCGTTGTGCGCGTCGGCGGCCGAGAGGTGGGTGACGAGGTCGTCGAGGTGGGTGAGGAGTTCGTCGGGGGGCAGGTCGACGTCGGCGAGGGTGCGCACGGCCGTGCACAGCCGGCCCATGGTCGCCGTGGACGGGATGCCGTGGCCCACGACGTCGCCGACGACGAGGCCGACGCGGGTGCCGGAGAGCGGGATCACGTCGAACCAGTCGCCGCCGATGCCCGCCGCGGACTCGGAGGGCAGGTAGCGGTGGGTCACCTCGACCGCGGCCTGTCCGGGCAGGTCCCTGGGGAGGAGACTGCGCTGGATCGCCAGGGCGGTGGAGCGCTCGCGGGCGAAGCGGCGGGCGTTGTCGACGGAGACGGCGGCCCGGCCGGCCAGTTCCTCGGCCAGTACGGCGTCCTCGGCGGTGTACGGCTCCCGGGGCGCGGTCCGCAGGGCCAGTGCGACGCCCAGGGTGGTGCCGCGGGCCCGCAGGGGCACGGCCAGGACGGAACGGACGGCTTCGCGGAAGGGACGGTTGTGCGGGGTCCGGGCCTCGTGGACGCGCATCCACCGGTCGAACTCCGGGTCGCCGGGGCCGCTGAGGACGACGCGGCCCTCGCGCATCGCCCGGGCGAGCGGGCTGTCGGGCGGGTGGATCTCGGGGCCGCCCAGGTGCACTGCGGGGGTGGGGAAGCCCTCGGTGGCGGAGACGTGGGCCACCCGGCGCAGCGCGGCGTGCTCGGGCGGCGGCGTCGCGCGCGGTTCCTCGGTGCCGAGGACCCAGTCGAGCAGGTCGACGGCGGCGAAGGCGGCGAAGCGCGGCACGAGGAGCCCGGCCAGTTCCTCGGCGGTGCGGACGACGTCGAGGGTCGTGCCGATGGTGCCGGCCGCGTTCAGCAGGGAGAGCCCTTCGCGGGCGCGGTGCTGCTCGCTGCTCTCCAGCGCGGCCATGGCGACGGCGGTGAGCGTGCCGGAGGCGTCGTGGACCGGCCAGATCTCCACCGTCCAGGCGTGCAGGGAGGTGCCGGCCGGCGCGGGCGAGTAGCTCTCGTACTGGACGCGCCGCCCGGTGTCGGCGACGACGCGCAGGTGGTGCAGGAAGGACCGGGCGTCGCCCTCGAAGTTGCCCAGCGTGTCGGGCAGACGGCGGCCGAGCAGTGCGTCGGCGGGCCTGCCCATCAGCCGGCACGTGGTCTCGTTGACGTGCACGTAGCGCAGGTCGGGGTCGACGACGGACATCGACAGGGGTGCCTGGCGCACGGCGTCGCCGACCAGGGCGGCCGGCGGGCCGCCGGGCGGGTCGGCGGTCACCGCGTAGCCGCCGGGTTCGCCGTCGGCGCCCAGCAGCGGAGCGGCCCGCAGCCGCAGGCCCACCGGACGGCCCTCCCGGTGCCGGATCACGGCGGTGCGGACGGAGACGGCGGCGGGCAGCGGGCCGGGGGGCAGGTCCCGCGCGAGCAGGTCCCGTGCGGGGCGCCCCACGACCTCCTCGGCCGGGTATCCGGTGAGCCGCTGCGCGCCGTCGCTCCACCCCGTCACCAGCCCGCGGGCGTCGACGATCGCCGTGGCGGAGGAATCCTCCATGCCGTCCAGGATCATGCCAGGACGGTGCGGTATCAACCGGGACGGGGCGCAGGTGGACCCGTCACCGTCGGTGAGCGCGCAGCGCGGCGAGGGCGCGGTCGGCGTGGGCGTTCATCCTGATCTCGCTGCGGACGACCTCCAGCAGGGTGCGGTCCTGCCCGACGACGAAGGTGACCCGTTTCGTGGGCATCGGCCCGAAACCCCGCTTCACCCCGAACTGCCCGCGGACCGCGCCGTCTGCGTCGGACAGCAGCGGCATGCCGAGGGCGTGGCGCCCGGCGAACTCCTGCTGCCGTTCGACGGGGTCTTTGCTGACGCCGACGGGCCGGGCGCCGACCGCCGCGAACTCGGCGGCGAGGTCGCGGAAGCGGCAGGCCTCCGCGGTGCAGCCGGTGGTCAGGGCGGCCGGATAGAAGAACAGGACGACCGGGCCGTCGGCGAGCAGCCCGGACAGGCTGCGCGGAGTGCCGGTCTCGTCCGGCAGCGTGAAGTCCCCGACGGTGTCGCCCACGGCGGGCAGCGCGCTCATGCCCGCTCTCCGCTGCCCTGGGCCACGGCGCGGGCCCACAGCACGAGCGGCACCTGTACGGGCAGCCGTCCGAGGGCGGCGGCCCTGAGGGGGGCGGGGCGGTGCCGCCAGTCCCAGGCCATCTTGACGTTGGCGGGGAACACCCCGGCGAAGAAGGCGGCGGCGCCCAGCGCGGCGGCCCTGCGGGTGCGGGGCAGGGCGAGTCCGGCGGCGAGCGCGAGTTCGGCGACACCGCTGGCGTACGTCCATGTCCGGGGCGTGCCGGGCAGGGAGCGCGGGACGGTGGCGTCGAAGGGGCGGGGCCGGGCGAAGTGGGCGACGCCCGCGGTGGCCAGCAGGCCGGCGAGCAGCAGGGGTGAGCGGTCGGACCGGGACACGGTTCCTCCTCGTGGGGGCCTGACGCGCGATATTACTCGACGGTAAGAACGTGGCTCCCCACCATCGCCGGACCGGCCGCCCGGCCGTGGCCGAATCCCGCCGACGGCGGACCCGCCACCGGCACGGCCGGGCCGTCGGCGCCGACCCGAGCCGGTCGGCGGCGCCGAACACCGGCCGTTTCGCACTGAGCGCGGGCCGGGACGTGCGCGGGGCGCGCGGGCAGGCAGTGCGCGCGGCCGGGACGTGCGCGCTGAGCACCGGCCGGGAGGTGCGCGCTGAGCACGGGCGGGAGGTGCGGGTTGTTACGCGAGCGGGCCGTGCGCGCTGAGCGCTGGTGCGCTGAGCGCGAGCGGCCTCGCTGGACGGGTCGCGGGACCGTTCGAGCCTGAGACGGGTCGCGGGCTGTGCGCCGGCCCGGAAGCCGACCGGCCCGGCGACACGGCCGGCGACGGACGCCACCGGCGTGCGAGCGGGCCGGTCAGCGTCCGCACCGGGGCGTGACGGGCGCCAGCCACATGCCCACGATCGCGTCCACCAGGCCGTCGGCGGCGTCCTGCCAGCTCGCGCGCGGGGTCGGCCGGTTCTCCGCCAGGGCCCGCTCCCGCTCCTCGGCGGTGTGCACGATGAGGTGGCGGGCCATGTCGCCCCGCTCCGCACGGACCTCGTCCGGCAGTGCGGGCATGCACCGGTTGCGCCCCTCGATGATCGACCGCAGGGAGACGGACGCGCGGGACTGCTCGGTCATGATGGGCCGCAGCGCCGGGTCGGTCATGACCTGGGCGCAGAACCGCGCGTACCAGGTGGGGCTGCCCAGGGCCGCCAGATGGTCGAACTGGGGACGGACCAGGCAGTCCACCCAGTCGCGCAGGTCGGACGAGTCGCCGAGGGCGGCGAGCTGCCGGGCGCGCAGTTCCTCCACCCGCTCCGAGTGGCGCTCCGCGATGGCCCTCACCAGGTCCGCCTTCGTGCCGAAGTGATAGCCCACCGCGGCGTTGTTCCCCTGCCCGGCGGCCTCGCTGACCTGGCGGTTGGAGACGGCGTACACACCGTGCTCGGCGAACAGCCGCTCGGCGGTGGTCAGGATGAGCTGCCGGGTCGCGCTGACCTGTTCCGCCCGGACCGTCCTGCCCGCCATGCTCACCACCGCGCCGGGACCCTCTCCTCACCGCCCGCGACGACCGGTCCCTCGAGTCGTCGCAGGTCCGCCGCCGTACGGCGGGTTGTCACGGAAGCCTACGGGGCGGCTCCGCCGGGGCGCTGCCCGGCCCGGGCGGGCACGTCCTCTCCCCACCCCGTAGGATACTTCAAGCGACTGACTTAAATAATCGCGTTCCGCTTCCACACCCACGGCACTCTTCATCGCTTCCTCGCTCGAAAGGCTCTTCCATGCCCGCTTCACCCGCCACACCACGGCCGAACGCCGTGGTCGCGGTACTGGCCCTGGCCGGGATCGTCGTCGCGCTCATGCAGACCCTGGTCATCCCGATCATCCCGGAGCTGCCGAAGCTCCTGGACGCGTCGGCCTCGGACGCGGCCTGGGCGGTGACCGCCACGCTCCTGGCCTCCGCGGTGGCCACTCCGGTCGTGGGCCGGCTCGGCGACATGTTCGGCAAGCGGCGCATGCTGCTGCTCAGCCTGATACTCCTGATCAGCGGCTCGGTGGTCTGCGGGCTGAGCGACGCGCTGGTCCCGATGGTCGCCGGCCGCGCCCTGCAGGGCCTGTCCGCCGCCGTGATCCCGCTCGGCATCAGCATCATGCGCGACGAGCTGCCGGCCGAGCGGCTGGCCGGCGCCACCGCGGTGATGAGCGCCTCCCTCGGGGTCGGCGGCGCGCTCGGCCTGCCCGCGGCCGCGCTGATCGCGGACAAGCTGGACTGGCACATGCTGTTCTGGCTCTCCGGCGCGCTCGGCGCCCTCTCCCTGGTCCTGGTGCTGGCGCTGGTGCCCGAGTCGGCCGTGCGCACCGGTGGCCGGTTCGACCTGCTCGGCGGCGTCGGCATGGCCGCCGGCCTGGCGAGCCTGCTGCTGGCGATCTCCAAGGGCGGCGACTGGGGCTGGTCCTCGGGCACCACCCTCGGCCTGTTCGCGGCGGCCGTGGTGATCCTGCTGGTCTGGGGCTGGTGGGAGCTGCACACCCCGGAGCCGCTGGTGGACCTGCGCACCACCGCCCGCCGCCAGGTGCTCTTCACCAACCTGGCGTCCGTCGCCATCGGTTTCTCGATGTTCGCGATGTCCCTGGTCCTGCCGCAGCTGATGCAGCTGCCCGAGGCCACCGGTTTCGGGCTCGGCCGCTCCCTGCTGACCACGGGTCTCGTGATGGCGCCGTCCGGCCTGGTGATGATGGCGTTCGCCCCGGTCTCCGCGAAGGTCTCGGGGTCCCGCGGCCCGAAGGTGACGCTGATGATCGGTGCCCTGATCGTCGCGGCCGGCTACGGTCTGAACATCGTGCTGATGTCCGAGGTCTGGCACCTGGTCCTGGTCTCCTGCGTCATCAGCGCGGGGATCGGCTTCGCCTACGGCGCCATGCCCTCGCTGATCATGGGTGCGGTGCCGCCGAGCGAGACGGCCGCCGCCAACAGCCTCAACACCCTCATGCGGTCCCTGGGCACCTCGGTCGCCAGCGCCATCGCCGGTGTGATCCTGGCCCAGATGACCATCGACCTGGGCGGCTTCGCCCTGCCGTCCGAGAACGCGTTCAAGGTGGTCATGGCCATCGGCGCCGGCGCGGCCCTGCTGGCCTTCGCCATCGCGTCCTTCATCCCCCGGCACCGCCCCGCCGGCTCGACGGCCGGCCCGGTGCCGTCCGACGGTGTCGCCGCGGAGCCCGCCTCGGCGCGCTGACCCCGACGCGCCCGGTCCCTGACGGCGCCGGTCCCGCTCTCCGGGACCGGCGCCGTTCAGGCGAACCTGGCGGACAACGCGCGTGACGGCACCCGGGCCCGTCGAGAACTGACCCGTGGAGCTGCCGCTGATCCCTCCGATGCTCGCCACCCCCGGCACCCTGCCGCCCGCCGCACAGGACGCGCGCTGGGCCTACGAGACCAAGCAGGACGGCCAGCGCGTGGTGGTCTACCTGCCCGGCGACGGCACCGTCCTGCTGCGCGCCCGCTCCGGCCACGACATCACCGGCGCCTACCCGGAGCTGGCACCGCTCGCCACCGCGCTCGGCGACACCCCCGCCGTGCTGGACGGCGAGGTGCTGGCCCTGGACGAACAGGGCCGCGCCGACTTCCAGCTGCTCCAGTCCCGGATGGGCCTCGCGCACGCCCCGGGCCGGGCGGCGCACCGGGCGGCGAAGGTCCCCGTCCACCTGGTGCTGTTCGACGCCCTGCACCTGGCCGGCCGCTCCCTGCTGCGCACCCCCTACACCGGCCGCCGCGAGCGTCTGACGGGTCTCGGTCTGAACGGGCCGTCGTGGTCGACCCCGGCCGCACTCGTCGGCCACGGCGAACAGGCCCTGCGGGCCACCCGCGAGCACGGCCTGGAGGGGCTGGTGTGCAAGCGGCTGGACTCGGTGTACGAGCCCGGGGTCCGCTCCCGGGCCTGGATCAAGATCCGCAACATGCGCAGCGAGGACGTCGTGGTCGGCGGCTGGCTGCCCGGCAGGGGACGGCTCGGCGGACTCCCCGGCGCCGTCCTGGTCGGCCAGCGCGCCGCTGGCCGGCTGCGCTACGTCGGCGGGGTCGGCACCGGCTGGAGCGCGGGTGAGCGTGCCGAGCTGGCCGCGCTGCTGGCGGCCGCCGCGAGCGACGTCTGCCCCTTCGACCCGGTGCCCTCGGTGCCGGGGGCGCGCTGGGTCGTGCCCCGGCTGGTCGGCGAGGTGCGCTTCAGCACCCGCACCCGCGAGGGCATGCTCCGCCAGCCGTCCTGGCTCCGGCTCCGCCCGGACCTGGCGCCCGAGGAGTCGGCCGCGGACGTTCCGGACGACCTGGTGTGAGCGTGCGGCGCCGCCCGGCGTCGGGCTGCTCTTCACCTCGGGGACACCCGGGCCCCCTTGGCGCGGGAGGGAAAAGAGGGGAACCTGAACTCCCCTTCCCCCCACAGCCGTTGGGCTGCTCCCCGAGGAGGACGCGATGTTCTCGCGTACCGCCGCAACGCCCCGCCCCAGATGGCTCGCCGCGCCGCTCGGCGCCCTCGCCCTCGTCCTGGCCTTCCCCGCCACCGCCCTCGCCGCCCCGCCGCCGGGACTGCCCGCCAACGCCGACAGCCTGGAGCTGCGGTACCAGCCCGCCTACGACTACGACACCGACGGCTGCTACCCGACCCCGGCCATCGGCGCCGACGGTGCGGTCAACGGCGGGCTGAATCCCACCGGGGCGCTCGACGGCAACTGCCGCGACGCCTCCGACCTGGACAACACCAACGGCTACGCGCGCGCCCGGTGCGACGGCGACTGGTGCGCCTACATGTACGGTCTCTACTTCGAGAAGGACCAGGCCCTGCCCGGCACGAGCCTCGGCGGCCACCGGCACGACTGGGAGCACGTGGTGGTGTGGGTGAAGGACGACGCCGTGCGGTACGTGTCGACGTCCAACCACGGCTCGTTCAGCGTGCACGAGCGGTCGGCCGTCCGCTTCGACGGCACCCACCCGAAGATCGTCTACCACAAGGACGGCATCAGCACCCACTGCTTCCGCCTGGCCACCTCGAACGACGAGCCGCCGGAGAACCACGAGGGCACCTGGCAGTACCCGCCCCTGGTGGGCTGGAACGGCTATCCGGCGGGCCTGCGCGAGAAGCTGACCGCCCACGACTTCGGCAGCGCCAACTTCGGCCTCAAGGACGCGAGTTTCGCCTCCCACCTCGCCGCCGCCCGCCCCGCCGGCGTCCCCTTCGACCCGAATGCCTGAGAACCCCGGCGCGCACTATGGTGTCCCCATGTCCGACCTCCGGCCGATCCGCATCGTCTCCCGCGACTCCCCCATGGCGCTGGCCCAGGTCGAGCGCGTACGGGCCGAGTTGGCCGCCCTCCACCCCGGCGTGCGCACCGAGGTCGTCCCGGTGCGCACCACCGGCGACAAGTGGCTCGGCGACCTGTCCCAGGTGGAGGGCAAGGGCGCGTTCACCAAGGAGGTGGACGCCGCGCTGCTGTCGGGCGAGGCCGATCTCGCGGTGCACTGCCTCAAGGACGTGCCCGCCGACCGGCCGCTGCCCGCGGGTACGGTGTTCGCCGCGTTCCTCGAACGGGACGACGTGCGGGACGCGCTCGTCCACCCGGACGGGCTCACCCTGGACGAGCTGCCGGAGGGCACACGCGTCGGCACGTCCTCGGTGCGCCGTGTCGCCCAACTGGCGGCCGCCCACCCGCACCTGCGCTGCGTGCCCTTCCGCGGCAACGCCAACCGGCGGCTGGCGAAGCTCGCCGCGGGGGAGGCGGACGCGCTGCTGCTCGCCGTCTCCGGTCTGCGGCGCATCGGCCGGAGCGACGTGATCAGCGAGGTCCTCTCCCCCGAGACGATGATGCCGCCGATCGGCGCGGGCATCCTCGCCCTGCAGTGCCGCGAGGACGACAGCGGCCTGATCGACGCGGTGAGCGGCCTCGGGGACCCCCGCACACACCGGGAGGCGACGGCGGAACGCATGTTCCTGCACGTCCTGCAGGGGCACTGCAACAGCCCCGTCGCGGGACTGGCCCGCGTGGAGAGCGGCGGGGAACTCTCGCTGCGGGCCTGCGTCTTCACCCCGGACGGCAAGACCCGGCTGGACGCCCACGAGTGGGCGGGCCGGCTCGACCCGGCGACCCTGGGCACCTCGGTCGCGGTGACCCTGCTGCGGCAGGGTGCCCGGGAGATCATCGACGGCATCGCGCACTGAGACCCGGCGGGCCGGGCGGGTCAGGCGGAGCCGTCCTCCGACCGGCCCCGCAGGAAGGCGCTCACCTGGTGCGCCACACCCTCGTCCCGTGCCGTGCCGCACGGCACGGCGCCGGCCCCGTCGGGCAGCCCGAGCGCCCCGCTCCACAGCCGGCGGTCGGCCCACTCCTCGTCCACCCTGAGCTGCACCTGGACGTCCACCTGGCTCAGGCTCGCCTCCGGGCCGGCGCCGTAGAGCACGGCGGTGGCCCGGCGCAGCGGGTAGACGTCGAAGCCCTCGATGAACTGGGAGTTGCGCCAGTCGAGGAAGGCGCTCTCCCCGTCGGGGCCGATCCGCACGTCGACCTGGCCGTCCTCCAGGTGGATGCCGAGGTGGCGTCCGCCCCGGTTCTCGACGGTCACCCGGACCCGGAAGTACGTCAGCCCCTCCGCGGCGTCGTCCCGCCCGCGCGGCGGCTCGGCCGGCTCCAGGCGGTGGACTCGGACCCGCAGGCCGGCGTGCTCGTCGTACTCCTGCCAGTCCCCGACCACGTTCGGCTCGTACACGGTGCCCCTCTCGACCTCTCGACGCTGCTTCCTATCTGTGCGCCGATCGCACTGTCAAATGAGCGGAATGCGCCGTGGCCAGCACCTTCGCCCCTTTTGATCGACGATCAAGCGCTGCCCAGGGAGGATCCGCCGGCACCGGTCCACGCAGTCACCCGGAGCGTGCCGCACATCACGTCCGGCGACGGGGCGGCCGCCCGGTCACCGGTATGCAGCCGTTCGAGTGGCCGTCCGGGACATTCGCGCTCAGTATCCATATATACGAGGACTTGCCAGCACCCCTGCTGAGGGAGGTGCGCGTGATGCGTGTCGCCGGCAGAACCCAGCCCCACCCGCACGACGACGCCCCCGACACGGCCGCGGCGTTCGACCGGCTCGCCGGGCTGCCCGAGGGACCCGAGCGCAAGGCGCTGCGGGACGAACTGATCCGGGTGTGGCTGCCCATGGCGGAGCGGATCGCCGTCCGCTTCCGGGGCCGCGGCGAGAACCTGGAGGACCTCTACCAGGTGGCGGCCCTGGGCCTGGTCAAGGCCGTCGACCACTACGACCCCCGGCGCGGCCACGCCTTCGAGGCGTACGCCGTGCCGACCGTGACCGGGGAGATCAAACGGCACTTCCGCGACCACATGTGGACGCTGCACGTCCCGCGCCGCATCCAGGACCTGCGCAACCGGGTCCGCAAGTCGGCGAAGGAGCTGGCGCAGACCACGCCGGGCCGCGCGCCGACCGTCGAGGAGATCGCCGAGCACGCGCACCTGACCACGGTCGACGTGCGCACCGGCATGGAGGCCCTGGAGTGCTTCTCGGCTCTGTCGCTGGAGGCGGAGATGCCCGGCACCGACGGGTACGCCCTCGGTGACGCGCTGGGCGGCCCCGACCCCGCCTTCGACGCGGTCGTGGACCGGGTGGCCGTGCGGCCCTGCCTGGAGGCGCTGCCCGAGCGCGAGCGCACCATCCTCTACCTGCGCTTCTTCGGCGGAATGACGCAGAGCCGCATCGCCCAGCAGCTCGGCATCTCCCAGATGCACGTCTCGCGGCTGCTCACCGGCTGTTTCGACCGGATCCGCGAGGAGATCCTGGCGGAGGCCCGCTGAGCGCGCGCCCTTCGTCCACGGGCCGCCCCAGGCGGTCCTCCAGTGCGGCCAGGATTTCCGGCGGCATCACTCCGGTGCGCCCCCAGATGAGTACCGTTTCCGCCACATTGCGGAGTTTGATGTTCGTATGCTGGGAAACTTCCTTCAGGACGATCCATCCCTCGTCCGGCGACACCGCGCCGAGGACGACGATCACACCGATCGCCTGGTCGACGACGGCGTGCGAGACGACCGCCTCCTTGAGCTGCCGGACCTGCTCCTGCAGCCGGAAGATCTGGTCCGCGTCGGAATCCGGGCCCGGGCCGGGTGCCGGGTGCGCGTCGGTGGGGGGCATGGTCACCTCCGGGCCTCCATCCTCACCAGCCCCGACGCCTCGCGCCACCGGGCGGTCCGGGCGGGGCGCGCCACCGTTTCGGGGCCGGGTGCGGGGTACTCGCCAGGCGCCCGCCGCACTCCCGGCCGGACACCGGTGTGGAGCCGGTGGCTGCCGGTGGACGAGATCAGGACACGACTGCCATGAACCACGACATGACCTCCTCCGCCCGCGGGGACGGCCTGCTGTCCACGCACTCCGTGTACGGAGCCCCCTGCTGGGTGAGTCTCACCAGCCGTGACCTGAAGGCAACCGAGGAGTTCTACTCCGCCGTGCTGGGCTGGCAGTGGCGGCCCGTCCGGCTGGGCGAGCCCTTCCGCATCGCTCTGGCCGACGGGGTGCCGGTGGCCGGGATCGCCGCCGTCGCCGCGATGTGGCAGATGGCGGTGGCCTGGACGCCGTACTTCGCGGTGCGCAGCGCGGACGAGGCCGCGTCGCGTGCGCAGGAGCGCGGGGGCACGGCCGCGGTCGGGCCGATCTCCCTGCCGCCGGGGCGGGCGGCCCTGCTCGCCGACCGGGACGGCGCGACGTTCGGGATCTGGGAGGGCGAGCTGTTCTCCGACTGGGACACCTGGCGCACCAAGCGTCCCGCCTTCATCCGGCTGCACACCCGCGACGCCTTCGACGCCGCGATCTTCTACGGCGAGATCTTCGAATGGGCCTCGGGCCGGGGCTGCGAGGTCCGGTACGAGGGCGACGAGGTGGTCCTGCGCCACGAGGGCGAGGTCGTGGCCCGCATCGAGTCGGGGGCGCTGGGAGCGGCCCCGGACCCGGCGGTGCGGCCGCACTGGCAGGTCCACTTCGCGGTCGAGGACGTCGCGGCCTGCGCCCGCGCCGCGGAGCGGCACGGGGGCAGCGTGCTCTCCCTGCGGGCGGACGAGGCGGTGCTCCGGGACGCCGACGGCGCGCAGTTCACGGTGACCGCGCGCCGTCTGGACGGTTGATCCCACCGGCTCACCGGCCGCTGCGGGAGGGCCGGGAGAGCAGCACGAGGCTGCGCTGCTCGACGGTCAGCCTGGTGCCCGCCTTGTGCTCGGCCTCGTCGGGGACGCCCTCCGGGTCGGCGGTGTCGACCAGGGCCGTCCAGCGCTCGCCGTAGGTGGCGTCGGGCAGCCGGAAGTCGGCCGGCTCCCAGTGGCTGTTGAGCAGCAGCAGGAAGGAGTCGTCGACCACCGGCCGGCCCTGGGCGTCGGGTTCGGCGATCGCGTCGCCGTTCAGGAAGACGCCGACCGTGTGCGCGTCGGCGCGCTGCCAGTCGTCGTCGCTCATCTCCCGCGCGTCCGGCCGCAGCCACACCAGGTCGGGCAGCGGCTGGTCCGCGTGGGTGAGGGTTTCCCCGAGGAAGAAGCGCCGCCGGCGCAGCACCGGGTGGTCGGCGCGCAGGGCGATCAGGCGCCGGGCGAAGTCCAGCAGCGCGCGCTGCTCGTCGTCGAGCCGCCAGTCGATCCAGGAGGTCTCGTTGTCCTGGCAGTAGGCGTTGTTGTTGCCGCCCTGGGTGCGGCCCAGTTCGTCGCCGTGGCAGATCATCGGGATGCCCTGGGACAGCAGCAGCGTGGCCAGGAAGTTGCGCTGCTGCCGGCCGCGCAGTTCCCGCACCGCCGGATCCCTGGTCTCGCCCTCCGCGCCGCAGTTCCAGGACCGGTTGTGGCTCTCGCCGTCCCGGTTGTCCTCGCCGTTGGCCTCGTTGTGCTTGTCGTTGTACGACACGAGGTCGCGCAGCGTGAACCCGTCGTGCGCGGTGACGAAGTTGACGCTGGCGCGCGGACGGCGGCGGCTGTGCTGGTACAGGTCGGAGGAGCCGGTCAGCCGGGAGGCGAACTCGCCGAGCGTGTGCTCCTCGGCGCGCCAGAAGTCCCGTACGGCGTCGCGGTACTTGCCGTTCCACTCCGACCACAGCTGCGGGAAGTTGCCCACCTGGTAGCCGCCCTCGCCGACGTCCCAGGGCTCGGCGATCAGCTTGACGCGGCTGATCACCGGGTCCTGCTGGATGAGGTCGAAGAACGCGGACAGCCGGTCCACCTCGTGGAACTGCCGGGCCAGGGTGGCCGCGAGGTCGAAGCGGAAGCCGTCGACGTGCATCTCGGTGACCCAGTACCGCAGGGAGTCCATGATGAGCTGGAGCACGTAGGGGTGGCGCATCAGCAGGCTGTTGCCGGTGCCGGTGGTGTCGTAGTAGTGCTGCCAGTCGCCGTCCACCAGGCGGTAGTACGAGGCGTTGTCGATGCCGCGGAAGGAGAGGGTGGGGCCCCTCTCGTTGCCCTCGGCGGTGTGGTTGTAGACCACGTCGAGGATCACTTCGAGGCCGGCCGCGTGCAGGGTCTTGACCATCGACTTGAACTCGCTGACCTGCTGGCCGCGGGTGCCGAGGGCGGCGTAGCCGTTGTGCGGCGCGAAGAAGCCGATGGTGTTGTAGCCCCAGTAGTTGGACAGCCCCCGGTCCTGGAGCACCCCGTCGTGCACGAACTGGTGCACCGGCATCAGCTCCACGGCGGTCACGCCGAGGGAGGTGAGGTGGTCGACGACCGCCGGGTGCGCGAGGCCCGCGTAGGTGCCGCGCAGTTCCTCGGGCACGTCGGGGTGGGTGCGGCTGAGTCCGCGGACGTGGGCCTCGTAGATGACGCTTTCCGAGTACGGGCGTCTGGGCGGGCGGTCGTCGCCCCAGTCGAAGAAGGGGTCGGTGACCACGCCGAGCATGGTGTGCCCGGCGCTGTCGCCCGGGTCGGCCTTGCCCCTGGCCCGCTCGAAGAGGGAGGCGTGGTTGTCCACCAGCCCGTCCACGGCCCGGGTGTAGGGGTCGAGGAGCAGCTTCGCCGGGTTGCAGCGGTGGCCGACGGCCGGGGCCCACGGGCCGTGGACCCGGTAGCCGTAGCGCTGTCCCGGGCCGACGCCGGGCAGGTAGCAGTGCCAGACGAAGCCGTCCACGTCGGGCAGCGGGACGGTGCTGTGGTGGCCGTCGTCGTCGACGAGCACGAGGTCGACCCGCTCGGCGACCTCGCTGAACAGGGCGAAGTTGGTGCCCTGTCCGTCGTACGCGGCGCCCAGCGGGTAGGGGTGCCCGCTCCACACGGGCGACCCCTTCCAGTTCGGCCTGGCGCGGGTCACCGGGCCTCCTCCAGGATGCCGCCGGACGTACGGGCCCACCCGGCCGCCCGGGCCACGGGCATGATCTCTCGCGGCACTTCCAGCCCCTCCTGGGTGATCGGCTCGGGATCCGTCGCGACCAGCGGGACGCGTTCGCCGGCGCGGGCGCGGCGCGAGAACCAGATGACCTTGGCGCCGGTGTCGGTGGCGCAGCAGCCCCAGCCGTCGCTGTTGGCGGCGAGGTGCTGCAGACAGGTGCGCAGGTCCTGGTCGGGACGGAGCGCCTGGTCGTTGCCCCCTACGGCCGTGATGAGGTGCTGGCGGTTCCACCACATCTCGATCGACGTGTTCTTGTCGCTCGCGTGCTCGTCGATCGCCAGCAGCAGCATCTCGGCGCCCGAGCAGACGGGTTCGACGAGGTTCTCCAGGTTCCAGAACCGGAGGTGGGCGGCCAGGATGCGCCTGACCTGTCCGACCCGTTCCGGGCTCACTTCCACGTCGAGGTGGTAGTAGCAGGGCACTGCGGTCTTCATCGTCGTGGCTCCTCACCGCGAAGACTCTCGCTCCTCCTCGTCCCGTGGGGGGACGGGCTCCCCGATCACGAAGCGTGAGCGCTGGTCGCTTCTGAGTCACTCCAGAGTGGGAGCGGTAGTCCATTCGTGCAACACGAGCAGTTCGGAGCCGGGATCGGGCCCGGGACCGGGCCGGAAGCGGGGCACGAAAAGCAGTTGAAGATCCAACAAGACGGGGTGTCACCACCCGTGCACCATGTGTGAAGAACTCGTTCGCCCCTGCGCCGATCGACCCCCTGCCCGGCCGTTCGGCCGGAGCCGAACGTCCACACCCGATCGTCCGTACCCCGGACCGCCCGGAAGGTGACCGGCCATGCTGCTCCCCGCGAAGAGCGAAGTCGCCCGGAAGCTGCGGCACTACCGCGCCTGGGAACGCTCAATGTTGGCGTCCCCCGCGGACGTCACCGTCCGGGCCACCTTCGAGGACTCCGGATACACCCTCTGCGTGCTGATGGGGAAGCGGTGCGCGCGCGAGGCGGCGGACGCTGCCGAAAGGTATCTGCGGACGAACCTGCTCACCCCTGCGCAGGAACGGCCGGAGCGGCTCTCCCCGGCGGGGCACAAGGCCCCCTCGGGCGCCGCCTGACCCGAACGGCCCAACCCAGTCGGCCGGGCCCGCGCCCGGCCACGAGCACGGCGGAGGTGAGATGCGGATGAGTGCGAGCGTGGAGATCGGACGTATCCCGGTCCGGGACGTCCACCCGGTGGTGGAGAACGGCAGGCGCCCGGCGAAGGCGGTGACGGGAGAGACGTTCGAGGTCACCGCGACCGTGTTCCGGGAGGGGCACGACGCGGTGGCCGCCAACGTCGTACTGAAGGACCCCGAGGGCCGTCCGGGCCCCTGGACGCCCATGCGGGAGCTGGCCCCGGGCACCGACCGCTGGGGCGCCGAGGTCACGCCGGGGGCACCGGGCAACTGGACGTACCGGGTGGAGGCGTGGAGCGACCCCGTCGCCACCTGGCGGCACGCGGCGCGGATCAAGATCCCGGCCGGCATCGACACCGGCCTCGTCCTGGAGGAGGGCGCGGAGCTGTTCCGGCGCGCCGCCGCGGGCGTACCGGCGGAGTCGGGGCGCGCGGTGCTGCTGGCGGCGGCCGGGACCCTGCTGGACGACACGCTTCCGGTGGCCACCCGGCTGGCGGCGGCGCTGACGCCTCAGGTCGACGCGGTCCTGGCCCGCCACCCCCTGCGCGACCTGGTCACCTCCTCCGAACCGCTCCCCCTGCTCGTCGAGCGCGAACGCGCCCTCTACGGCGCCTGGTACGAATTCTTCCCCCGCTCCGAGGGCACCCCCGAACACCCCCACGGCACCTTCCGCACCGCCGCCCGCCGCCTGCCCGCCATCGCCGCCATGGGCTTCGACGTCGTCTACCTCCCCCCGGTCCACCCCATCGGCACCACCCACCGCAAAGGCCGCAACAACACCCTCTCCGCCACCCCCGACGACGTCGGCGTCCCCTGGGCCATCGGCTCACCCGAAGGCGGCCACGACACCGTCCACCCCGCCCTCGGCACCCTCGACGACTTCGACCACTTCGTCACCGAAGCCACCCGCCACGGCCTCGAAATCGCCCTCGACTTCGCCCTCCAGTGCTCCCCCGACCACCCCTGGGTCCACAAACACCCCGACTGGTTCCACCACCGCCCCGACGGCACCATCGCCCACGCCGAGAACCCGCCCAAGAAATACCAGGACATCTACCCCGTCGCCTTCGACACCGACCCCGACGGACTCGTCACCGAAACCGTCCGCATCCTGCGCCACTGGATGGACCACGGCGTACGCATCTTCCGCGTCGACAACCCCCACACCAAACCCGTCGCCTTCTGGGAACGCGTCCTCGCCACCGTCAACCGCACCGACCCCGACGTGATCTTCCTGGCCGAGGCCTTCACCCGCCCCGCGATGATGCACACCCTCGCCCAGATCGGCTTCCAGCAGTCCTACACCTACTTCACCTGGCGCAACACCAAACAGGAACTGACGCAGTACCTCACCGAACTCACCGGGGACGCCGCCGCCTACATGCGGCCCAACTTCTTCACCAACACCCCCGACATCCTCCACGCCTACCTCCAGCACGGCGGCCGCCCCGCCTTCGAGGTCCGCGCCGTCCTCGCCGCCACCCTCTCCCCCGCCTGGGGCATCTACAGCGGCTACGAACTCTGCGAGAACACCCCCCTCCACCCCGGCAGCGAGGAATACCTCGACAGCGAGAAATACCAGCTCAAACCCCGCGACTGGGCCACCGCCGAACGCGAGGGCACCACCATCGCCCCCCTCATCACCCGCCTCAACACCATCCGGCGCGCCCATCCCGCGCTGCACCAGCTGCGGAACCTCCGCTTCCACCACACCGACAACGACGCGCTCATCGCCTACAGCAAGCGCGCCGGGTCCGACGTGGTCCTGGTGGTCGCCAACCTCGATCCGCACCGCACCCAGGAGGCCACGATCTCGCTCGACATGCCGCAACTCGGCCTGGACTGGCACGAGTCCGTTCCGGTTCACGACGAACTCACGGGACGGACCTATCACTGGGGCCGGACGAACTACGTGCGGCTCGAGCCCGGCCTGGCCCCCGCCCACGTCTTCCACGTCCGGCGGCCGTCCGCCGGCGCGCCGCAGAACGGAGGGGCAGGAGCCTCATGACCGTCAACGAGCCCGTGCCGGACACCTTCGAGGACACCCCCGCGGGGGAACGGCACCCGGACTGGTTCAAACGAGCCGTCTTCTACGAGGTCCTCGTCCGCTCCTTCCAGGACAGCAACGGCGACGGCGTCGGCGACCTCAAGGGCCTGACCGCCAAACTGGACTACCTGCAATGGCTCGGCGTGGACTGCCTCTGGCTCCCGCCCTTCTTCAAGTCGCCCCTGCGCGACGGCGGGTACGACGTCTCCGACTACACCGCCGTCCTGCCCGAGTTCGGCGACCTCGCCGACTTCGTCGAGTTCGTCGACGCGGCCCACCAGCGCGGCATGCGCGTGATCATCGACTTCGTCATGAACCACACCAGCGACCAGCACCCGTGGTTCCAGGAGTCCCGCAAGAACCCCGACGGCCCCTACGGCGACTACTACGTCTGGGCCGACGACGACACCCGGTACGCCGACGCCCGGATCATCTTCGTCGACACCGAGGCCTCCAACTGGACCTACGACCCGGTCCGGGGCCAGTACTACTGGCACCGGTTCTTCTCCCACCAGCCGGACCTCAACTACGAGAACCCGGCCGTGCAGGAGGAGATGCTGGCCGCCCTGAAGTTCTGGCTCGACCTGGGCGTGGACGGCTACCGTCTCGACGCCGTGCCCTACCTGTACGCCGAGGAGGGCACCAACTGCGAGAACCTGCCCGCCTCCCACGCGTTCCTCAAGCGGGTGCGCCGCGAGATCGACGCGCAGTACCCGGACACGGTGCTGCTGGCGGAGGCCAACCAGTGGCCCGAGGACGTCGTCGACTACTTCGGCGACTACGCCAGCGGCGGCGACGAGTGCCACATGGCCTTCCACTTCCCCGTCATGCCCCGCATCTTCATGGCCGTGCGCCGCGAGTCCCGCTACCCGGTCTCGGAAATCCTCGCCAAGACCCCGGCCATCCCCTCCGGCTGCCAGTGGGGCATCTTCCTGCGCAACCACGACGAGCTGACCCTCGAAATGGTCACCGACGAAGAGCGCGACTACATGTACGCGGAGTACGCCAAGGACCCGCGGATGCGCGCCAACATCGGCATCCGGCGGCGGCTCGCCACCCTGCTGGACAACGACCGCGACCAGATCGAGCTGTTCACCGCCCTGCTCCTCGCCCTCCCGGGATCGCCGATCCTCTACTACGGCGACGAGATCGGCATGGGCGACAACATCTGGCTCGGCGACCGCGACGCCGTGCGCACCCCCATGCAGTGGACCCCGGACCGCAACGCGGGCTTCTCGACCTGTGACCCGGGGCGCCTCTACCTGCCCACGATCATGGACCCGGTCTACGGCTACCAGGTGACGAACGTCGAGGCGTCCATGGCCTCGCCCTCGTCCCTGCTGCACTGGACCCGGCGCATGATCGAGATCCGCAAGCAGAACCCCGCCTTCGGCCTCGGCACCTACACCGAGCTGCCCTCGTCCAACCCGGCCGTGCTCGCCTTCCTGCGCGAGTACGAGGACGACCTGGTGCTGTGCGTGAACAACTTCGCGCGGTTCGCCCAGCCCACCGAACTGGACCTGCGCGAGTTCGCCGGACGCCACCCCGTCGAGCTGTTCGGCGGCGTCCGCTTCCCCGCCATCGGTGACCTGCCGTACCTGCTGACCCTCGGGGGCCACGGCTTCTACTGGTTCCGGCTCACCCGAGTCGCATCCCGCATCGGCCGCCGCGCTTGAGCGTGGGCCGAGGAAAGGACGCGTCACCATGCCGAAGACCGCACCCCTGCGCCCCAGACGCGGGCAGCTCGCCGAGCCGATGGCGTCGCTCGGCGAGTTGCTGCGCCAGTGGCTGCCGCGCCAGCGCTGGTTCGCCGGCAAGGACCGGCCCGTGGCCGAGCTGGGTCTGCTGTCGATGACCGAGCTGTTCCCCGGCTGTCTGCACCTCCTGGTGCAGACAGGGCAGGGCTCCGTGCCCTCTCCCGGCGGCACTCCCCCGGCCGGGGACTGCTACCAACTGCTGCTCGGCGTGCGCGAGCAGCCGTCGCCGCGCCTGGGACGGGCGATCATCGGGCAGGTGCAGGACGGTCCGCTGGCCGGGCGCACGGTCTACGACGCGCTGCACGACCCCCGGACCGCCCAGCTCCTGCTGGACCGGCTGCGGCACCCGGGCAAGGCGGGCCCGCTGCGCTTCGAGGCCGACCCCGCGCGTCCGGTGCCGGGCGGTCTCGTCCCGCGGCTGCTGGACGCCGAGCAGTCCAACTCCTCGCTGATCTACGGCGACGAGTTCATCCTGAAGCTGTTCCGGCGCATCCAGCCCGGCGTCAATCCCGACCTGGAGGTGCCGGACGCGCTGGCCCGGCAGGGCTGCGGCCGGGTCCCGGCGCCGGTGGCGTGGATGCGCACGACCCATCCCTACGGGGCGACGCTCGGCGTGCTCCAGCCGTTCCTGCACGGCGCCTCCGACGGCTGGACGCTGTCCCTGAACGCGCTCGCCGCCGGGGACGAGTTCACCGTGCAGGCGCACGAGCTGGGGCGGGCGATGGGCGACGTGCACCTCGCGCTGGCCTCCGCCTTCCCGGTCGGCGCCCCCGGCGAGAACGGGCGTACGGCCGCGGCGATGACGGAGCGGCTCACCGCGGCCGCGCACTGCGTACCGGCGCTGCAGCCCTTCGTCCCCGGTCTGCGGGCGGCCTTCGCGGCGCTGTCCACCTGCGACTCGGGCCCGCCCGCCCAGCGCATCCATGGCGACCTGCACCTGGGCCAGGTGCTGCGGGCCGGCCGGGACTGGTTCGTCATCGACTTCGAGGGCGAACCCTCGCGCCCGCTGGCCGAACGGCGCAGCGCCCACTCCCCGGTCCGCGACATCGCAGGGATGCTGCGCTCCTTCGACTACGCCGCCCGGCAGCGCCGCCCGTGGCGCCCCGAGTGGGCGCGCCGCTGCCGGGAGGCGTTCTGCGCGGGCTACGCCGCCCGCGCCGGCTGGGACCCCCGCAAGAAGCACGGCCTGCTGCGCGCCTACGAGACGGACCGCGCCGTGTACGAGGTGCTGTACGAGGCCCGGCACCGCCCCGACTGGCTTCCCGTACCCATGGCGGCGATCGAACGACTCGCCGTGAGAGGAGACTGACCCGTGGCCCTCCGCGACACCTCGATCCCCGAGCCCTCCGCCCCGGCCCCGCACCCGCCCGGTGCGTGCGCGACCGCACCGCCCCTGGACCCCGCCGACCGCGGGCGTCTGCTGGCGGGCGCCCACCACGACCCCCACGCCCTGCTCGGCGCCCACCCGGTGCCCGGCGGCATCGCCTTCCGGGCGCTGCGCCCCTTCGCCCGCGAGGTGGGCGTGGTCGTCGACGGCGAGCGCCACGCCCTCGCGTCGGAGGGGGACGGGCTGTTCTCCGCCGTCCTGCCGCTGTCCGCGATTCCCGCGTACACCCTCGTGGTGGCGTACGAGGAGGGCGAGCCGCAGGAGACGCACGACCCGTACCGCTTCCTGCCCGCCCTCGGCGAGCTGGACCTGCACCTGATCGGTGAGGGCCGGCACGAGCAGTTGTGGCGGGCGCTGGGCGCGGAGCCGATGACGCACGAGGGCGTGACCGGCACCCGGTTCACGGTGTGGGCGCCCAACGCGCAGGGCGTGCGGGTCGCCGCCGACTTCACGCACTGGGACGGCACCGCGTTCCCGATGCGTTCGCTGGGCTCGTCCGGGGTGTGGGAGCTGTTCCTGCCGGGGGTCGGCGAGGGCACCCGGTACAAGTTCGAGATCCACTCCCGGTACGGGCACAGGTTCCTCAAGGCCGACCCGATGGCCCGCGCCGCCGAGGAGCCGCCGAACACCGCGTCCGTGGTGACCGCGTCGCGCTACGAGTGGAGCGACGCGGAATGGATGCGGACCCGGTCCGACACCCCCGTGCACGAGGCGCCGTTCTCGGTGTACGAGGTGCATCTGCCGTCCTGGCGGCCGGGGCTGGGCTACCGCGAGCTGGCCGAGGAGCTGCCGGCGTACGTGAAGGACCTGGGCTTCACCCACGTCGAGCTGATGCCGGTCGCCGAGCACCCCTACGGTCCGTCCTGGGGCTACCAGGTCACCGGCTTCTACGCCCCGACCGCCCGCCTCGGCTCCCCGGACGACTTCCGGTACCTGGTCGACGCGCTGCACCGGGCCGGGATCGGCGTGATCATGGACTGGGTGCCGGCGCACTTCCCGAAGGACGACTGGGCGCTGGCCCGCTTCGACGGGGACCCGCTGTACGAGCCCGGGGACTCCCGGCGCGCGGAGCACCCGGACTGGGGCACGTACACCTTCGACTTCGCGCGGACCGAGGTGCGCAACTTCCTCGTGGCGAACGCCGTGTACTGGTGCGAGGAGTTCCACATCGACGGGCTGCGCGTGGACGCGGTCGCCTCGATGCTCTACCTGGACTACTCGCGCGACTCCGGGCAGTGGGAGCCCAACCAGTACGGCGGCCGGGAGGACCTGGCGGCGATGGCGTTCCTCCAGGAGATGAACGCGACCGTCTACCGGCGCTGCCCCGGCGTGGTGACCATCGCCGAGGAGTCGACGGCGTGGGGCGGGGTGACCCGGCCCACCGACACCGGCGGGCTCGGCTTCGGCCTGAAGTGGAACATGGGCTGGATGCACGACTCGCTGGAGTACGCCGCCCACGAGCCGGTGCACCGCAAGTACCACCACCACGAGATGACCTTCTCGATGGTGTACGCGTACAGCGAGAACTACGTGCTGCCGATCTCGCACGACGAGGTGGTGCACGGCAAGCAGGCGCTGGTGTCGAAGATGCCGGGCGACTGGTGGCAGCGGCGGGCGAACGTGCGCGCCTACCTGGGCTTCATGTGGGCCCACCCCGGCAAGCAACTGCTGTTCATGGGGCAGGAGTTCGCGCAGGGCGCCGAGTGGTCGGAGAAGCAGGGCCCGGAGTGGTGGCTGCTGGACGAGGGGTACCACTCGGCGGCGGACCACCGCGGGGTGCGGGACCTGGTCCGCGCACTCAACACCCGCTACGCGCTCACCCCCGCCCTGTGGCAGCGCGACACCGACCCGGCCGGTTTCCGGTGGGTGTCGGTGGACGCGGCCGAGGACAACGTCTTCGCGTTCCTGAGGTACGCCGCGGACGGCACGCCGCTGCTGGCGGTGTCGAACTTCTCCCCCGTCGTCCGGCACGGGTACGGGCTCGCGGTCGGCGACGAGGCCGTCGCCTGGCAGGAGGTGCTCAACACCGACGCGGAGGAGTACGGCGGCAGCGGCGTGACCAACCCGGACCCGGTCGAGCCGGAGGACGGGAGCATCCGGCTGACGCTGCCCCCGCTGGCGACGGTCTGGCTGGTGCCGTCCGCTCTGTGAGGCGACCAGGTGTCCGACCGGCTGCCCGGGGCAGTCGGTCGGTGGCACCGGCCCACAGAAAGGCGGCATCACGTGCGCACCGTCGGAGTGGAGGAGGAACTCCTCCTGGTCGATCCCGCGACCGGCGAGCCGCGGGCGCTGTCCGGCCCCGTGCTCGCCCGGGCCTCGCTGGACGAACCCGGGCAGGACGTGTTCGAGAAGGAGCTGCACGAGCAGATGCTCGAGTTCGCCACGCATCCGCAGGCGGACCTGGAGCGGCTGCACGCGGAGATCGTCCGCTGCCGTGAGGAGGCCGGGCGGCACGCCGGGGGGATCGGGTGCGCCGTCGCCGCGCTCGCCACGTCACCGCTGCCGGTGGCGCCCTCCATCGCCGTGAACCGGCGCTACGAGTGGATGGCCGAGCAGTACGGCGTCGTGGTCCACGAGCAGTTGGTCCTCGGCTGCCACGTCCACGTCTCGGTCGACTCCGACGAGGAGGGCGTCGCGGTGATCGACCGGGTGCGGCCCTGGCTGCCGGTGCTGGCCGCGCTCAGCGCGAACTCGCCGTTCTGGCAGGGGCGGGACTCCTCCTACAGCAGCTACCGCAGCCGCGTCTGGCAGCGCTGGCCGTCGGCCGGTCCCACGGAGCTGTTCGGCTCGGCGGAGTGCTACCACCGCCGGGTCGCGGACATGCTCGCCACCGGGACGATCCTCGACGACGGGATGGTCTACTTCGACGTCCGGCTCTCCCCGCGGTACCCGACGGTCGAGTTCCGGGTCGCGGACGTGTGCCTGGACGCCTCGACGGCCGTCGTGCTGGCCGCGCTCGCCCGCGCGCTGGTCGACACGGCCGCCCGGGAGTGGCACCGGGGCACGGAGCCGGCCGGCGACAGCGTGAGCCTGCTCCGCCTCGCGGCCTGGCGGGCCGCCCGGTCCGGGCTGACCGGGGAGCTGCTCCACCCCGCGACGATGCGGCGGATGCCGGCCGAGACGGTCGTACGGGCGCTGCTGGAGCACACCGGGGAGGCCCTCGCGGCGACGGGCGACCTCGACCGGGTGCGCGAAGGGGTCGACGGGCTGTTGCGGCACGGCAACGGCGCCCAGGTGCAGCGCGCGCTGCTGGAGCGCACGGGCAGCCTGCGCGAGGTGGTCGCCGCGTGCGTGCGCCGCACCCAGGCGGCCTGAGACGCCGTCGGCTCGGGCCCGGCGGATCCGCGCCCCCGCGTGCTCAGTAGATCAGGGCCAGGGCGTAGCCCAGGAGACCCGCCGCGAAGATCAGCACGACCGCGAGGATCAGGGCCATCGGCCCCTTGGCCCACCCCTTGGCCGGGTTGATGGGCAGGTCCTGGGGTCCGGCCTCGGGCATGCTGCTCTCCGCCGGCGGGGTCTCCCCGGGCGGCACGCCGCCGCCGGGCTCCAGACCGGTGCTGACTCGGGGGTCGGGGTCGGGGTTCACGTAGGTCATGTCCCCCGAGTCCCCCGATCGGGCCGGATCACCGGGCGGGAACACTTCCGCCGTCCCGGTCCCCCGCCGCCCGCGGCTGGGCTAGCCTCCGAGCACCGCCGACCACGGTCCCCGTCGGCGGCGTCACCGTCCGTACACGTCAGGAGCCGGCGTACATGCGCGACCCCGCTCTCGCTCCCCGGACCGTCCCGCCGCTGACCGGCGGGCTCGCCGACAGCCTCTTCGAGACGGCCGCCCGCACGCCGGACCTGCCGATGCTCGCCCGCCGCCGTGCTCCCGGCCAGGCGGCGGGGTGGGACGAGGTGACGGCGGCCGGGTTCCGCGACGAGGTGGTCGGCGTGGCGAAGGGCCTGATCGCCGGTGGCGTCGCGCCGGGCGACCGGGTGGCGATCCTGGCCCGCACCCGGTACGAGTGGACGATCTTCAGCTACGCCCTGTGGACGGTGGGCGCCGAGGTGGTGCCGGTCCACCCGACCTCCTCGCGCGACCAGGTCGAGTGGATCCTGCGGGACGCGGGCTGCGTGGGCGTGCTGGTCGAGGACGAGCAGGGCGTGATGACCGTCGGCTCGGTGTGCGCGTCGTTGCCCGCGCTGCGCCACGTCTGGCAGCTTGACGCTGGCGCGCTGGACACGCTGGTGCAGCGCGGCGCCCTCCTGCCGTCCGCCTCCGTCGACTCCCTGCGCCGCATCGTGCTGCCGGACTCCACGGCGGTGGTGGCCTACACCTCGGGCACCTCCGGCCGGGCCCTGGGCTGCGCGCTGAGCCACCGCGCTCTGGCCGGGCCGTGCGACACGCTGCTGGCGGGCTGGGGCCACACGGTGGCACCGCCCGGAGAGCAGGGCGCCGTCCTCGCCTTCCTCCCCTTCTCGCACGTGTACGGGCTGATGGTCCAGAGCCTGTGCGTCCGGGGCGGTCTCCTCATGGCGCACGAGCCCACGACGACCGCGGAGGCGCTCTCCTCGGCGCTGCGTTCCTTCCGGCCGACGTACCTGTACGCCGTCCCGTCGGTGCTGGAGAAGATGTACAAGAATTTCCTGCGCACGGCCCAGCGGGCGGGGCGCGGCGCCCTGTTCGAGCGGGCCGCGGACACGGCGCGGGACTTCGCCGCCGCGCTGGAGCGCCGGCGCCTCGGCAGGGGGCCCGGGCCCGGTCTCGACCTGCGTCTGCAGCACGCGCTGTACGAGCGGACGGTGTACCGGCGGCTGCGCGACGCGCTGGGCGGCCGGGTGGGCCGGGCGACGTCCGGCGGCTCGCCGCTCAGCCGCGAACTCTCCCTCTTCTACGAGGGGATCGGCGTCTACGTCCACGACGGCTACGGTCTGACCGAGACCAGCGGCGGGCTGACGATGCAGCCGTGGGGCCGGGAGAAGTCGGGCACCGTCGGGCAGGTGCTGCCCGGCATGGAGGTCCGGGTGGCCGACGACGGGGAGATCCTGGTGCGCGGGCCGTTCCTGTTCCAGGGATACGTCGGTGACGTGGCCGCCACCCGCGCGGTGCTGCGCGACGGCTGGCTGGCCACCGGCGACCTCGGACACCTGGACGACGAGAACTACCTGGCGATCACCGGCCGCAAGAAGGACGTCATCATCACCAGCGGCGGCAAGAGCGTGGCCCCGGCCGCCCTGGAGGAGCGGCTGCGGATGCACCCGCTCGTCCACCAGGCCGTGGTGGTGGGCGACAACCGGCCCTGCGTCGGCGCGCTGATCACGCTGGAGCCGGAGTTCCTGGCGCACTGGCGGGCGGCCCTGGCCCTGCCGGGCGACGCCCCCGCCCGGGAGGCACGCGAGGAGAACGCGCTGCGGGAGGAGGTCGCGCGGGCGGTGGCCGCGGCCAACAGCGCCGTGTCGCCCTCGGAGTCCATCAGGGTCTTCCGGGTCCTGCCCGACCCCTTCGACGTGGCCGGCGGACTGCTCACCCCGTCGCTCAAGCTCCGGCGGGACGAGATCGTACGGACCTACGCGCTGGAGATCGACGCGATGTACGAGGCGCGCTCGCACCGCTGGCCCGCCCAGCCGCCGCCCCGGGAGCCGGCCGGCTGGGAGGACACGGACAACGTGTTCCTGCGCTGAACCGGCTTCCGTCCCGCCCCTGGCCCGGCGACCGCGGCGCGACTAGGTTCGCCCGGCACGGGAACTTACAACCCAGGGAATGCGAAGGAGAAGGAACGACGCCCGGCAGGTGCCGGGCCGGGAAGGCGCAATGGCAGCCGAGTCGCGTTGGGACAGGACACTGGCTTCCGAGGAGATCACGAACCGCACCGCCAGCTTCACCGGGGAGCTGCACAACGTGACCGGTGCGCGGCTGGTCGCGGAGGAGTTCCTCTACGACCTGGCCCGGGCGGCACCGCCCGCGGCGCCCGAGTACTGGGACGACATACTCCTCGTCGTCACGGAGCTGGCGGCCAACGCCGTGCAGTACGCGCCGGGGCCGTTCCAACTGCGGCTGCGCCGCACCTTCGACGGCGTGCACGTGGTGATGCACGACACGAGCACGACGGAACCCGCGCCCCGGCCCTTCCATCCGAGCAAGGGGGGCGGCGGCATCGGCTGGCACCTGATCCACACGCTGTCCGACCAGGTGAGCGTCGTCACCGGGGAGCAGGGCAAGGACATCCACGTCTTCCTGCCCTGGTGACCGCGCCGGTCAGGGGGTGTCCGCGGCCCGGCCGGTCACGGGGTGTCCGCGGCCCGCAGGGGCACCAGCGCGCTGATCGTCTTGCCGCCCTCCGGGCGCGGACCGACGCGGACGTGCCGGGCGAGACGGGCGACGAGCGGCCAGCCGTAGCCGCCGCCGGGGTGGGTGGTGGGGAACGCGGACGCGGCCCGGGGCACCACCGTGTTGTGGTCGTGGACGGCGATCCACAGCCCCTCTCGCGTCGGCCGGGCCTCGAAACCGGCCAGTCCGCCGCCGTGCCGGATCGCGTTGGTGACCAGTTCCGAGACCACGAGCAGCAGGTCGACGACGTCCTCCTCGCGCACCTCGCGGCCCAGACCGTCCCGCCACGTCCGCGCCACCCACTCCGCGTACGCCCGTGCCGCCGCCGCACTGGCCCCGGCACCCGGCGCGGGCGGGGCGGCGGGCGCGACGTCGCAGGGTGCCGCGACGGCTGTGGCGGGCGTGGTGGTCCGGTCGGCTGGGCGCATGTCGGTGGTTTCCCCGTGGTCCGCGTGCTGGTGGGTCCGGTCAGGTCGCGGGGCTCTCCCGCGGCGGCAGCCGGTGGTAGTAGTCGCCGACGGACGCCAGGTAGTCGCGGTCCATCGTCTCGCTGTCGGTCCGGAACCTGGGCGCGGCCTTGACCTGGGCCCTGGTGCAGTTCAGCGTGACCGTGCGGGCCTCGGCGTCGATGCCGCGGATCAGTCCCACCGGCACCAGGACGCTGCGGCCGAACACCCAGACACCGGTGTCGACGACGAGGTGGCGCATGCCGAAGTGCTCGGCCTGCCGGTCCACCTGCCCGATGGTGCCGTCGTCGGCGACGACGGTGCAGCCCGTCAGGTCGGCCACTTCCTCGTGACCGCTGTCCGCCGTGTACGACCAGATGCTCTCCATCGGCACGCTGCCTTTCCCTCCCGTGTCGGTGACGACCGTGGGGCCGGGCGGACGCGACGGGCCGGACCGGCTCCACAGCAGCGGATACCCGGCCGTGCCCGCCGCAATCGGGCCCGGCACGACCCGTCCGGGGGTACGCGTCCGGCCGGGTGACACACCGCTTTGTCCCCGCCCGGAAGCTGGGTTAGCCTCTGACGTATTTTTCTGCTGGGGGCACTCCGTGAACTGCGCGGACGCGGGCACGGAAGCCGGACCGGCCGAGCGGTCCGGAGGGGGTGGCGAGTCCTCGCGCGAGGACTCCCGGGGAGCGGAACGAGGATGCGCATGACCAGCGACAGCACGGGATCCGTCGACGCGGTTCCCGGCGACCAGGAGTTGCGCCGTCTCCTGGCGGGCCTGACGGCCGTGCGGGACGGCGATTTCGGCACCCGTCTGCCGGACGACGCGGACGGGCTGATGGGGGACATCGCCAAGGTCTTCAACGGCATGGTGGACCAGTTGTCCGTGTTCACCTCCGAGGTCACCCGGGTCTCCCGCGAGGTCGGCACCGAGGGGGCCCTCGGCGGTCAGGCGAAGGTGCCGGGGGTCTCCGGCACCTGGGCCGACCTGACGGACTCGGTCAACGCCATGGCGGGCAACCTCACCACCCAGGTCCGGGACATCGCCCAGGTGGCCACGGCGGTCGCCCGGGGGGACCTGTCCCAGAAGATCGACGTGGACGCCCGCGGCGAGATCCTCGAGCTGAAGAACACGATCAACACCATGGTCGACCAGCTCTCCGCCTTCGCCGACGAGGTCACCCGGGTGGCCCGCGAGGTCGGCACCGACGGGAGGCTCGGCGGCCAGGCCGACGTCCAGGGCGTGCGGGGCACGTGGCGCGACCTGACCGACTCGGTGAACTTCATGGCGGGCAACCTGACCAACCAGGTCCGCAACGTCGCCCAGGTGGCCACCGCCGTGGCCAAGGGCGACCTGTCCCAGAAGATCACCGTGGACGCCCGCGGCGAGATCCTGGAACTGAAGAACACGATCAACACCATGGTCGACCAGCTCTCCGCCTTCGCCGACGAGGTCACCCGGGTGGCCCGCGAGGTCGGCACGGCCGGCAACCTGGGCGGCCAGGCCCGGGTGCGCGGGGTGTCGGGCACCTGGAAGGACCTCACCGACAACGTCAACGTGATGGCGTCCAACCTGACCGGTCAGGTCCGCTCCATCGCCCAGGTGGCCACCGCGGTGGCCAGGGGCGACCTGTCGCAGCGGATCACCGTGGACGCCGAGGGCGAGGTCGCGGCGCTGGCCGACGTGATCAACACGATGGTGGACACGCTCTCCGCCTTCGCCGACGAGGTCACCCGGGTGGCCCGCGAGGTCGGCACCGACGGACGGCTGGGCGGCCAGGCGCACGTGCCGAACGTCGCGGGGACCTGGAAGGACCTCACCGACAACGTCAACTCGATGGCCAACAACCTCACCAACCAGGTGCGCAACATCGCCCTGGTGACGACCGCGGTGGCCCGGGGCGACCTGTCGAAGAAGATCGACGTCGACGCGCGCGGCGAGATCCTCGAACTCAAGACGACGATCAACACGATGGTCGACCAGCTCTCCGCCTTCGCCGACGAGGTCACCCGGGTGGCCCGCGAGGTCGGCACCGAGGGCCGGCTCGGCGGCCAGGCCGAGGTGGAGGGCGTCTCCGGCACCTGGAAGCGGCTCACGGAGAACGTCAACGAGCTGGCCGGCAACCTGACCCGCCAGGTCCGCGCGATCGCCGAGGTCACCTCCGCCGTCGCCGAGGGCGACCTGACCCGCTCGGTCAACGTGGAGGCCTCCGGCGAGGTCGCCGAGCTCAAGGACAACATCAACGCCATGGTGGAGTCCCTGCGCGAGACCACACGGGCCAACCAGGAGCAGGACTGGCTGAAGACCAACCTCGCCCGCATCTCCGGCCTGATGCAGGGGCACCGGGACCTGCCCGTGGTCGCCGAGCTGATCATGGACGAGCTGGTGCCGCTGGTCTCGGCCCAGTACGGCGCCTTCTACCTGGCCGAGGACGGCGAGGACGGCCCCGAGCTGCGGCTCGTCGGTTCCTACGGCTACCCGGAGGACACGGCCAGACCCACCCGTATCGCCTTCGGCCGCACCCTGGTCGGCCAGGCCGCGCGCGGCCGGCGCACCATCGTGGTGACCGAACTGCCGCCGGGCTACCTGACCATCTCCTCGGGCCTCGGCGAGGTGGTGCCGACCGAGCTGGTGCTGCTGCCCATCGTGGTCGAGGGGCAGGTCCTCGGGGTCATCGAGCTGGCCTCGGTCGCCCCGTTCAGCCAGATCAACCGGGACTTCCTGGACATGCTGATGGAGACCATCGGCGTGAACGTCAACACGATCGTGGCCAACGCCCGCACCGACGAGCTCCTCGCGGAGTCGCAGCGTCTGACCGCCGAGCTCCAGGCCCGTTCCGCGGAGCTGCAGAGCCAGCAGGAGGAGCTGCAGCACTCCAACGCCGAGCTGGAGGACAAGGCGTCCCTGCTCGCGGCGCAGAACCGGGACATCGAGGCGAAGAACCTCCAGATCGAGCAGGCCCGCCAGGAACTGGAGGCACGCGCCCAGCAGTTGTCGCTGGCCTCGAAGTACAAGTCGGAGTTCCTGGCCAACATGAGCCACGAGCTGCGCACGCCCCTCAACAGCCTGCTCATCCTGGCCCAGCTGCTCGCCCAGAACCCCTCGCGCAACCTCACCCCGAAGCAGGTCGAGTACGCGGGCATCATCCACTCGGCGGGCTCGGACCTGCTGCAGCTCATCAACGACATCCTGGACCTGTCGAAGGTCGAGGCGGGGAAGATGGACGTCTCCCCCGAGCGCGTGACGCTGCGCCAGCTCATCGAGTACGTCGAGGCCACCTTCCGTCCCATGACGGGCCAGAAGGGCCTGGAGTTCACGATCACGACGGCCCCCGGGGCCCCGGCCGACCTGCTGACCGACGACTCCCGGCTGCGGCAGGTGCTGCGCAACCTGCTGTCCAACGCGGTGAAGTTCACCGAGCGGGGCGGCGTGGAGCTGTCCGTCGAGCCCGCTCCCGACGACGAGGTGCCCGGCGGCGTGGTGCGGGGCGGGCCCGTCGTGGCCTTCCGGGTCAAGGACACGGGCATCGGCATCCCCGAGCAGAACCTGGAGTCGATCTTCGGCGCCTTCCAGCAGGCGGACGGCACGACGAGCCGCAAGTACGGCGGCACCGGGCTCGGCCTGTCCATCACCCGGGAGATCGCCCAGCTGCTCGGCGGCGCCGTCACGGTGGACAGCACTCCGGACCGGGGCAGCACCTTCACGCTGTACCTGCCCGTGGCCCGGCCCGACTTCGAGGACCTGCTGGCGCGCGGCCCCGAGCACCTCGCGGCCGACCACTCCGCCGACGTGCTCGACCGTGCGGTGCCGGTGGCCGAGCTGACCGGCGGCCACCGCCGGCGGCCGCGGCGCCTGCTCGTCGTGGAGGAGCGTCCGCGCGGGCTGCTCACCCTCGTCGCGGAGAGCGTCGTCGCCGATCTGACGCACGGGCGGGACGACGCGGACGACCGGCCGCCGCTCGACGTGATCACGGCCGTGGGGGCCGAGGAGGCCGCCGGCGCGCTGGCCGCCGAGCCCTGCCACTGCGTCGTGCTGGAGCTGGGCATGCCGGACGGCGAGGCGTCCCGCTTCCTGGACGCGCTGCGGGGCGACTCGGCGCTGGCGAGCGTGCCGGTGCTCGTGCACAGCGGGCACCGCACGGACGCCGCCGTGGCGGAGGACCTGCGCTCGGGCGCCGCCGGCCGGACCCTGGAGTTCCTGGCCGGCCTCGACGAGCTGCGCGAGCGCATCGCCCTGCACCTGGCCGCCGAGGAGCCCGGGGACGTGCTGTCGCTGGTCCGGCCGGAGGAGACGCCGCGCCCGGCCCTGCGCACCGGTGAGGATCCGCCCGCCGGGCGCACCGTCCTCGTCGTCGACGACGACGCGCGCAACCTCTTCGCGCTCAGCGGGATCCTGGAGCTGCACGGATTCCGGGTGCTGCACGCGGAGAACGGCCGCCGGGGCATCGAGACGCTCGTGGACCACCCGGAGGTGGCACTGGTCTTGATGGACGTGATGATGCCGGAAATGGACGGCTACACGGCGACGGCCGAGATCCGCCGGATGCCGCGCTACGCCGAGCTGCCCATCATCGCGGTCACGGCGAAGGCGATGCCCGGCGACCGGGAGAAGAGCCTCGCCTCGGGCGCCAGCGACTACGTCACCAAGCCCGTGGACACCCAGGACCTCATCGCCTGCGTGCGGCGGTGGCTGCCCGCATGAACACGCCCGAGCAGTACGGCGGCCCCGCCGGTGACGTCCGGCGGTCCGGGTCCGCACCCGGGTCCGGTTCCGGCCCGGACGGCATGACCCCGCTGTCCCCCGTGGGCAGGCTGGCGGCCACCGTCGACCGGCTCAGCCGCGAGGTGCGCGCCGCCCAGGCGGAGGCCGAGGGCCGGGCGCTGATCGAGCTGGCCAAGGGCGTCCTGGTCGCACGGCTCGGCTGCGGTCCGGCCGAGGCCGCCCGGCAGCTGGCCGAGCTGGCCGAGCAGTCCCGGGCGACGCCGCTGGAGTTCGCGGTCGACGTCATCAACCAGGCCGCCCGCGACCGCATGTCGGAGGTGACCGAGGCGTTCCTCGCGGCCACCGCCGCCGTACGGGCCACGGCTCCCGGGGAGAGCGCGGACGACGCACGGGGAGCGGACACCGCGGAGGCCGGGGAGGCGGCGGCCGAGTCGGCCGCCGTACGGCTGCGGGCCGCCGAGAGCGGCGCGCTGGCGGCGGACGACACCCAGGCCGTCGCCGACGCGCTGCTGGAGCAGGCGCTGCGGCCGCTGGGCGCGGTCGCGGTGGCCATCTGGGCGGCCGGCCACGACGGGTCGCTGACCCTGGTGGGCAGCGCCGGGTTCCCTCCGGCCGAGGCGGCCCGCTGGCGCTACGTGCCGCCGGACGTGGCGACGGTGGCCCGGTGCGGTCTGACCGAGCGCTCGGGGCAGTGGTTCGCCTCCCTCGCCGGAACGGGGCTGCCCAGCGTGGGACGGCACCAGTACCCGGACGGCGGCCGGGTCGCGGTGCCCGCGGGCACCGGGGGGCGCATCCACGGCGTGCTGGAGATCGCCTGGCCGGCGCCGCTGGCCCCGCAGCCGCCGCAGGTCGTGCGTCAGGTGGAGGCCCTGGCGGAGCTGTGCGCGCACACGCTGGAGTCGTACTCGCCGCCGCGCGGTCCCGGGCAGGAGCCGCGGGTCATCCCGGACGCGGTGGAGCTGATGGACCTGGCCGACGGGCTGCACGACCCCGCCCTGGTGCTGGTGCCGCACCTGGACGCGGCGGGGCACCTGGCGGACTTCCGCATCCAGCACGTGAACAACCGCTTCATGGACCCGGCCGGGCGGCCCCGTGCCGTCGTGGGCGGCGCGCTGCTGCTCGAGGCCTATCCGATGGCCGCCGGGGAAAGCGAGCTGTTCCAGAGCGTGGAGCGGGTGTACGCCACGGGCGAGCCGTTCCGGGCCCGGCACCTCAACCTGACCGCGCTGGTGGACCAGGTGCCGCTGTCGGCCGTCGCGGACATCAGTGTCAGCCGGCACGGCAACGCCGTCCTGCTCATCTGGCGCATCGAGGACGAGACGGCCCGGCTGGCCAGCCTCCTCCAGCACGCCCAGCGGCTCGGCCGCATCGGCGGTTTCGAGGAGAACCTGCTCACCGGCGAGATCACCTGGAACGCCCAGCTCTTCGACCTGTACGGCCGCCCGCACACCAGCACCCCGGTGCCGCTGGAGGAGCTGGCCGCGCACGCCCACCCGGACGACGCGGTCACCATCGGGCGGTTCCTGCGCACGCTGCTGCACCACCGGCGGCCGGCGTCGGCGGCGTTCCGGCTGCGCCGGCCCGACGGGGTGACCCGGCACGTGCGGGTGGTGGCCGAGCCGGTCCTGGACACCGACGACCGGCTGCTGCTGGTACGGGGCGCCTGTCAGGACATCTCGGCCCAGCACTGGACGGAGGTGGCGCTCGCCGCGACGCGCGACCAGCTCGCGCACACCGAGCAGCAGGCCAGGGAGCGCGCCCGGCTGACCCTGCAACTGCAGCACGCCATCATGCCGCCGGCCCAGACTCCCTTGCAGGTGCCCGACCTCCAGGTGGCCGTCCGGTACCGGCCCGCGGAGACGGAACAGCTCGTGGGCGGCGACTGGTACGACGCGGTGATGCTGCCGAGCGGGCTGGTGCTGCTGTGCGTGGGGGACGTCGCCGGGCACGGGATAGAGGCGGCGACCAGCATGGTGGTGCTGCGCAACGCGCTGCGCGGGCTGGCGGTGACCGGGGCCGGTCCGGGGCAGCTGCTGTCCTGGCTGAACATCGTGGCGCACCATCTGACGGGCGGGGTCACCGCGACGGCGGTGTGCGGCCTGTACGACCCGGTGCGGCGCACGCTGCGCTGGGCCAGGGCCGGCCACCTGCCGCCGGTGCTGGTGCGCGGTCCGGGCGCGGAGCCGCTGCCGCTGGTCAGGGGCATGCTGCTGGGGGCGGCGGCGGAGGCGGCGTACGAGGAGGCCGAGGCGGAGCTGGCGTCCGGGGACACGCTGCTGATGTACACCGACGGTCTGATCGAACGCCGCGACCGCCCGGTGGAGGAGGCGCTGACCCAGTTGCTGAGCACGGTGCGCCCGACGCCGAACAGCCTGGACCAGCACCTGGACCGGCTGCTGACCTACAGCAGGTCGGACACGGACGACGACACGTGTCTGGTGGGCATACGGGTCGGCTGAGACGCCCCGCGCGAGCCGGTTGCCCGGGGGCAGGTGTGGAGTGGGGATTCGGGGGTAACCGCCGGGCGCGGCGGGCCACACGACGGTCCGCCGCGCCGCCGCATTGTTGGAGGTACACGTGCCCATAGCCCAGAACCCGCTGTCCGTCGAGGTGACGCTGCCCCGCCAGGACGTCGCCCTGCTCAAGGTGGAGGGCTACCTGGACGTCGACACCGCGACCGAGTTCCAGCACCACCTGGCCAACCAGCTCCACCACGGCCGGCGCCACTTCCTGCTGGACCTGTCCCAGGTGCCCTTCATGGACTCGTCCGGCATGAACATCATCCTGCGCGTCTACCAGGAGGCCCGCGACCTGCCGGGCAGCGTGCACATCATCTCGCCGGCCCCGGCGGTGCTGCGCGTCCTGGACCTGACGGGGGTGAGCATCACCGTGCCGGTCTCCCAGAGCGTCGACGAGGCGCTGGCCCGCGTCGACGCGCACCCGGAGGGTCCGCAGGTGCCCGACGCCTGAGCGTCCTGCCCCACGTCTCCTCCGGACCGGTCGTGCGGAAGCGGGTGCCGTGCCAGGTCGGCGGGTGGTTACAGTTGTCGCCCGGCAGAGTCACGTCGTCGGCACGTCGCCCCGAGGGGGGCGAGGTGCGGCGCAACGCGGATGAGGAGTGGGACAGGTGCCGGAAGAGGCGGAGGGAACGGCGGCAGTGCCGACGCGCGAGATCAGGGACTTCCTGCGGCGCCGGCGTGAGCAGATCGCCCAGCGGTGGTCGGACGAGCCCGTGTTCCGGACCGTGTTCACCCTCTCGCGGGACGAGGCGGTGGAGGCGGGCAAGGCCGTCGTGGACGCGCTGGCGCAAGTCGCGGACGCGGCGCGGGTGGAGGACCCGGACGCGGCCGGGTTCACGGCGGTGCGCGAGCAGTTGGCGCGGATGGGCGCGGCCCGCTCGCGCGCCGGTCTGAGCACTGCTCAGGTCTCCAGCGAGCTGGCCGCGCTGCGTCCCCCCGTCGAGAACCTGCTCGTGTCCGACCTGCCCGAGGACGCCACGGCCGAGCACGTCCGGGCCTGTGTCACCACGCTGAGCGTGCTGATGGGGACCCTGCGGGTCGTGGTCATGCAGACGGCGCTCAGCGAGGGCCAGGCGCTCATCGACCGCCAGCGGCTGCAGCTGCTGGAGGTGGCCACGCCGGTCATCAAACTGTGGGACGGCATCGTGGCGGTGCCGCTGATCGGCACGCTGGACAGCGCGCGCAGCCAGGTGGTGATGGAGACCCTGCTGGAGTCCGTCGTCGAGCAGCAGGCGCGCTACGCGATCCTCGACATCACCGGTGTGCCGACCGTCGACTCGCTGGTGGCCCAGCACCTGATGAAGACGGTCGCGGCGGCCCGGCTCATGGGCGCCGAGTGCATCGTCTCCGGCATCCGGCCCGCGATCGCGCAGACCATGGTCCACCTCGGCCTGGACCTGGGCACGGTGGTCACCCGGGCCAGCCTCGCCGACGCGCTGGGGTACGTGCTGCACCAGCTCGGGGTCGGCATCGTGACGCCCGGCACGAACGGTGCGGTCGCGCGGTGAGCCAGGCGTTTCCCGGACCCCACGGGGCTCCGGTGTCAGGGCATGTTCCGGTGCTCCGGCTCGGCGAGGTCCTCCTGGTCACCCTCCAGGGGGACCTGCACGACAGCACGGCCCAGCAGCTCCAGGAGGATCTCGCCGAGACCATCGTGCGCAGCGGTGCCACCGGCGTGGTCATCGACGTCTCCGGGGTGGAGATCGTCGACTCCTTCCTCGGGAGGATCCTGGCCGAGATCGCCGGGCAGACCGGGCTGCTGGCCGCACGCACCGTGCTGGTCGGCATGCGGCCGGCGGTCGCGATCACGCTGGTGGAGCTGGGCCTGACGCTGCCGGGCGTGCACACCGCGCTCAGCACCGAGGTGGCCATGGAGCTCCTCAGGCAGCAGGCCCCGTCGTCCCGCTTCGGCGGCCTGCGCCAGGAGCGTTTGTGATGCACACTGCCGCGGGCTCCCAGGCCCGCCTGCCGATCCGCTCCGACATGGATCTGGTGTGGGTACGACAGCACGTGCGGCAGGCCGCCGCCCAGCTCGGCTTCGGCCTGGTCGACCAGACCAAGCTGGTCACCGCGGCCAGCGAGCTGGCCCGCAACACGCTCGTGTACGGCGGGGGCGGCACCATGGAGACGGAGCCGCTCGTCGAGGGCACCACGCACGGGCTGCGGCTGACCTTCAGCGACGACGGGCCCGGCATCCCGGACCTGGAGCAGGCACTCAGCGACGGCTTCACCTCCGGCGACGGCCTCGGCATGGGGCTGGGCGGCGCGCGGCGCCTGGTGCACGAGTTCGGGATCGAGAGCGCCCCGGGTTCCGGGACCACCGTGCGGGTGACGTCCTGGGTGGGCCGGCCGCCCCGCCCGCGTGAGGAGTCCTGATGCCCCGCGTGTGGGACGTCCCGGTGCACGACTCGACCCGGGTGCGCGACGCCAGGGTGGCCGCGGAGCACGCGGCGGCCCTGGCCGGCCTGGACGAGCAGCGGACCTCGACGGCGGCGCTGGTGGCGACCGAGCTGGCCACCAACCTGCTCAAGCACGCCGGGGGCGGCCAGGTGCTGATCGACGTGGTCGCGCCTCCCTTCCTCCCGGCGGGCCGGGAGGCGGCGCCGCGGGTGCAGATCGCCACGGTCGACCACGGCCCCGGGATCGCCGACGTGCCCGCCGCGCTGCGCGACGGTTTCACCACCACGGGCTCCCTCGGGGCGGGGCTCGGCACCTGTGCGCGCCTCGCCGACGACTTCGACCTGCACAGTGTCCCCGGCCGGGGCACGGTCGTCGTCGCACGGGTGGGCGCCGTGTCCGGGGCCCGCACCGTCGGTTCCGGTCCGGCGGACCGACTGCGGGCCGGTGGGGTGAACGTGCCGTTCGGCGGTGCGGAGTACTCGGGCGACGCCTGGGCCTGGGTCCGCGACGGGGACCTCGTCACGCTGATGCTGGCCGACGGTCTCGGTCACGGTCCGGAGGCCGCCCGCGCCTCGGCCGCGGCCGTGGAGGCGCTGCGCGCGTCGGCGGGACTTCCGCCGGCCGAGGTGGTGCGGCGGCTCGACCGGGCGCTGTCCGGCACCCGCGGCGCGGCCGTCGCGGTGGCCCAGGTGGACGCGCGGGCCGGGGTGCTCCGCTTCACCGGTGTCGGCAACATCGGGGCCCGGCTGTGCGAGGGCGGCGCCTGGCGGCACCTGGTCTCGCGCCCCGGCATCGTCGGCACCCACCGGCCCACCACGCTGCGCGAGGAGGAGACGGCCTGGGCGGACGACCGGGTGCTGGTGCTGCACAGCGACGGCCTGCCGAGCCGGTGGTCGCCGACGTCCGACACCTGCCGCACCGGGGCCGACCCGGCGGTGACCGCCGCCGTGACGATCCGTGACGCCAGCAGCCCGGCCCGGCCCGTACGGGACGACACCGCCGTCGCCGTGCTGGCCCCGACTCCGCCGGACGGCCCATGACCCGCACCTGGCAGATCAGCGACCTGACCGACGCGGCCGTGGCACGCATCGCCACCGCACGGCTGGCGGCGGCCCACGGCGTGCCGCCCGTGGAGCGCGCGCGGCTGACGGCCTCGCTCGGCGCGCAGCTGCGGCTGTGTCTGACCAAGGGCGGCACCTGGCGGCTCACCCTGGAGACGGGCACCGACTCCCGCGCCGGGGCGGGGGCCGGGGAGGGTGTGCTGCACGCCGTGGTGACGCCGTCGCCCGAGGCGGCCGCCGCCGGGCAGCCGCCGTGGCGTGTCACGGTGCCCTGCCCGGAGGCGTCGGCGGACGTCGGCCCCGACGCCGTGGCGAGCGGCCCGGCGGAGCTGGCGGAGGCCCTGCTGGGTGCCGACGAGGACACGGCGCTGGTGCTGGAGAGGCTCGCCGAGCAGGAGGGCCTGGTCGACTTCCACCGGGAGGAGCTGCAGCAGACGAACCAGGGCGTGGTGGCGCTGCACGCCGAACTGGACGCGGCCGGGCGGGCCCAGCGCGAGGCGTTCGCGGCGGAGCGCAAGGCGCGCACGGAGGCGGAGAACGCCCGGCGCAGGCTCACCTTCCTGGCGGACGCCAGCGCGGTCCTGACGGCGTCGCTGGACCACCACGAGATCGTGCGCCGGCTGCCGGAGCTGCTGGTGCCCGAATACGCGGCGAGCGTGGACGTCTGGCTGTTCGACCAGGACGGCGACCGGCCGGGCCCGGCCCACGCGGCCGCGGCGGTGACGGCCGCCCGCACCGGACGGCCGCAGTACGCCGCCGCGCACCCCGGAGGGCTGCCCGGCGTCGACGACCGGCCGCCCTCCGCGCTGGCCCCGGACCGGCCCCTGCTGTGCATCCCGCTGCCGACGCGGCAGGCGCCCCTGGGTGTGGTGACGCTGACCCCGCCCGGGGAGCGCTGGGACCCGGACGACGCCGTGATGCTGATCGAGCTGACCCGGCGGGCCAGCACCGCCATCGACCACGCCCAGCGCTACCAGCACAACCGCGACATCGCCGAGACGCTCCAGCGGGCGCTGCTGACGGAGCTGCCGGCCCCGCCCGGGCTCACGCTGGCCGCGCGCTACCTGCCGGCCACCCACGGGCTGAACATCGGCGGCGACTGGTACGACGCGTTCCGACAGCCGGACGGCGGCGTCATCGCCGTGGTCGGGGACGTCACCGGGCACGGGCTGCGCGCGGCGGTGATGATGAGCCAGCTGCGCACCGCCCTGCGCGCCTACGCGGTCGACGGCGGCAGCCCCGGGCAGTTGCTGACCCGGCTGCACATCTTCCTGCACCACCTCCAGCCCGACCTGTTCGCCACCGCCGTCATCGCGCGCTTCCATCCCGACGACCCGACCGTGACCTGGGCGGCGGCCGGTCATCCGCCGCCGGTGCTGCGCACGCCGGACGGGCTGGTGCGGACCCTGGACGCCAAGCCCGGTGCGATGCTCGGCATCCCGCTGCGGCAGGAGATCGCGGACCACACGGTGCCCATGGCGCCCGGCTCGACGCTCGCGCTGTACACGGACGGTCTGGTGGAGCGCCGGGCCCGGGGCATAGACCCCGGGATCGCGCGGCTGACGGAGGCGCTCGGCTCGTTCGGCCCGGCCGAGCTGGAGACGGACCTGGAGGGTTCCGCGGACGGCATCCTGCGTCCGATGCTCAGCGACTCCGAACGCGACGACGACGTGTGTCTGCTGCTGTGCCACCTCGGCGACGGGGTCTGATCCGCGGCGGAAGTTCCCCGCGATTCGCTCCCGCCCGGTGCGCCGCGGGTCCGGGCGGGGCATGGTGGTGATCAGGACGGGTCGCCTGCCTGCCGCGTCCGGCTGGCCGGGCCGGTGCGGGCGCGATGGGATGGGCGAGGTGCGAAGCGGCGATCCCCGGGCAGGCGAAGGGCGTTCGCGGCGGACCGCCGCCCCGGAGGCGCAGAAAGGGATGAGCACCGTGACACGACCCAGGATCCTGGTGGTCGGAGCAGGTTTCGCCGGCGTGGAGTGCGTCCGTCGTCTGGAACGCAGGCTCGCGCCGGAGGAGGCCGAGATCACTTTGGTGACGCCGTTCTCCTACCAGCTCTACCTGCCGCTGCTGCCGCACGTCGCCGCCGGCGTGCTCACGCCCCAGTCGATCGCGCTCTCCCTGCGCCGCAGCCGCAAGTACCGGACCCGCATCCTGCCGGGCGGTGCCATCGGGGTGGACCTCAAGGCCAAGGTCTGCGTGGTGCGCGGCATCACCGGCCGGATCGTCAACGAGCCGTACGACTACATCGTGCTGGCGCCCGGCAGCATCACCCGCACCTTCGACATCCCGGGGCTGACCGACCACGCGTTCGGCATGAAGACGCTGGCGGAGGCCGCCTACATCCGCGACCACGTCATCTCGCAGCTCGACATCGCCGACGCCAGTCAGGACCCGGCGGAGCGTGCCGCCCGGCTGCAGTTCGTGGTGGTGGGCGGCGGCTACGCGGGCACCGAGACCGCGGCGTGTCTGCAGCGGCTGACGCACGCGGCCGTCAAGCGCTACGCGCGCCTGGACCCGGCCCTGATCAAGTGGCACCTGATCGACATCGCGCCGAAGCTGATGCCGGAGCTGGGCGAGCAGCTCGGCCGGGACGCGCAGCAGATCCTGACGCGGCGCGGCATCGAGATCTCCCTGGGGGTCTCCATCGCCAAGGCCGGGCCGGAGGAGGTCACGTTCACGGACGGCCGGGTGGTGCCCACCCGCACGCTGATCTGGACGGCGGGTGTGGTGGCGAGCCCGCTGATCGCCACGCTGGGCGCGGAGACGGTCAAGGGGCGGCTCGCGGTGACCGCGGACATGTGCCTGCCGAACCACGACGGGGTGTTCGCGCTGGGCGACTCCGCGGCCGTGCCCGACCTCGCCAAGGGCCAGGAGGGCGCCGTCTGCCCGCCCACCGCGCAGCACGCGATGCGGCAGGGCCGGCACGTCGCCGAGAACATCATCGCCACCCTGCGCAACCAGCCGATGCGGCCGTACGTGCACAAGGACCTCGGTCTCGTCGTCGACCTCGGCGGCGCCGACGCGGTGTCCAAGCCGATGGGCGTCGAGCTCAAGGGACTTCCCGCGCAGGCGGTGGCGCGCGGCTACCACTGGTCGGCGCTGCGCACGGGCGTGGCCAAGGCGCGGGTGGCGGCCGACTGGACGCTCAACGCGATCGCCGGGGACGATTTCGTGCGCACCGGTTTCCAGGCCCGCAAGCCGGCCAAGCTGAAGGACTTCGAGTACACCGACGCCTACCTGACGCCGGAGCAGGTGCGGGAGCAGGTGAAGGGGGCGGACCGGGCGGAGTTGTGACCCCGGCCCGCCCCCGCGGCCCGTACCGGACCGGGGCATGACATGCTGAGAAGTGGATCTCGGCGTGAACCGGCCGGGAGATGGCTGGAACCGGCTCCAGGAGCCGGCGGTGAATCGGGAGAGTGTTCGGCGGCGTGAAGGCAGCGGGAGGTTCGGCGCGGACACGGCTGCGGGACCGCGTCGCCGCCTCCGACCCGGGGCTGTTGCGGCTGACGGCGGGTCTGCGGACGGTCGGCGCCATCGCGCTGACGCTCGGCGTGCTCGCCGCGTTCGGCGTGGACGTCAAGCATCTGGTGGCGGGCGCCATGGCGGCGATGGTCGCGACCTTCGCCATCCGGGAGAAGGAGCCGGGGCCGCAGGCCGTCACGCTGGCGCTCGGCCTGCCCGTCGCGCTGGCCTCGGTCTCGCTGAGCACGCTGCTCACCTCGCGGGTCGTGGTCGGTGACGCCTTCTTCGTCGTCCTGATCTTCTGCGCGGTCTTCGTCCGCCGGTTCGGCGACCGAGGAACCGCGCTCGGACTGATCGGCTTCCAGGTCTACTTCGTGTCGCTGTTCGTCGGCGCGAAGGTGTCGGGGCTGCCGGGGCTGTGGGCCGCCATCGCCGTGGCGTTCGCCTCCAGCGCGGTGGTGCGCTTCGGGGTGGTCCCGGCGACGCCCGCGCGCATCCTGCGGCTGCTGCGGCAGGCGTTCCGCGCCCGGCTGGCGCAGCTCATCGCGACGCAGATCGAGTTGCTGGACGCCGGTCCCGACGCCATCGACAAGACGCTGGAGCGGCTGCGCGACGGCACCGCGCGGCTGCACGAGACGGCCCTGCTGATCCAGTCCCGGCTGGAGGAGGGCACGCCCGACGCGTCCACGGCCCGCCTGGTGCAGCGGCGCATCGCCGACGCCGAGATCGCCGCCGAACGCCTCGGCCTGCTGCTGCTGACCGCGCGCAGCGCCGAGCGGGCGGACACGCTGACCCTGCATCTGCCGGGCGCGCCCGCTCCGTCCGTCGGTCATTCGCCCGCGCCGGGTGAGGCCACGGAGCGGCTGCGCCGCGACCTGACGGCGCTGCGCGTCCTGGTGCTGCGCCCGCCCGCGGAGGCGCGCGGCACGGCGTTGTCGCATCTGCGCAACCGGCTGCTCGGCTACCGCGACGAGGAGAACCTGCCCGAGGCGACGGCGGCCGTCCAGGACGTCTTCCGCGGCATCGGCGAGACGGCGCGCGCCGTCATGGGCCTCAGGATCGCCCTGGACGGACCGCAGGACGAGTCCGACGACTCACCGGCCACCGCCCGTTCGCGCGAGGAGCTGGACGCCGAGGACGCGGCCATCGACGCCGGTGAGGAGGCGGCGCCCCAGGAGGAGCAGACGGGGCTGCGGCGGCCCACCACGCGGGCCGCGGTGCAGGTCGCCGTGGGGTCCTCGCTGGCCATCGTCGGCGGGGAGTTCCTGTCCACCCAGCGCTGGTACTGGGCGGTGCTCACCTGCTGGATCGTCTTCATCAACACCGCCTCGACCGGCGAGATCCTGGTCAAGGGCTACCGCCGGCTGCTCGGTACGGTGCTGGGCGTCGTGGCGGGCATCGTGCTGGCCGGTCTGGTGGGCAACCACACCTGGACCGCGTTCGGTCTGGTGCTGGTGCTGATCTTCGCGATGTTCTACACGGCGCCGCTGTCCTACACGCTGATGTCGTTCTTCGTCACCGCGATGCTCGGACTGCTGTACACGCTGCTGCACACCTACAGCATGTCGGTGCTGCTGCTGCGGGTGGAGGAGACGGCGCTCGGCGCGGCCTGCGGGATCGTGGCGGCGGCGCTGGTGCTGCCGATCCGCACCCACCGGCGTACGAACGAACTGCTCGGCACGGTGCTGGAGCGGCTCACCGAGGTGACCGAGGGCGCCGTCGACCAGCTCAGCGGCGGCCCCGCGGCCGACCTGCTGGACAAGGCACGGGAGCTGGACCAGGCGCTCGGCGATCTGCGCGGGGCCACCCAGCCGCTGACCCATCCGATCACGCCGCTGCGGGCCCGGCGCGACACGGCGCAGTACGTGGTGGCGCTGCTGGAGACCTGCGCCTATCACGCGCGGTCGCTGGCGGCGACGGCCGAGCTGCTGCCCACCCATCCGTCGATCGCGGCGGACCCGCGGCTGCGCGGCGCCGTGCGGCGCACGGTGCGCAACATCGAGGCGATCACCGCCCGCCTCGCCGACGACGACGCCGGCACGGAGGTGGAGACCGGGCCGAGCATCGCCTCGCTGCTGGAGCCGGACGCCGCCGGGGTGCCCCGCTACGGCCGCATCACCGGCCGGGTGCTGCGGCACCTGGAGCGGCTGGACGAGGCGGTGGTCGGTCTCGCCCGGCCGCTGGGGGTGCCCGTCAAGGCGCCGCAGCGGTGACGGCCCCGTCGGGTGCCGGGGATCAGAAGTCGCTGGGCAGACCGCTGGCCTCGGCGATGCCGCGCAGTTCCTCGTTCTGCTGGTGGCGTTCCCTGAGGTAGTCGGCGATCTCGCCGAGCCGCTCGGGGTCGGAGGCGGTGGCGGCGTCGGTGACGACCCGGACCGGTCCGGTCTCGTCGGTGTCGATCTCGACGACCTCGTTGTCGAGACGTCCGGTGACGGCGGTGGCGATGACGAGCGCGGCCTCGTCCCTGATCTCCTGGGGCAGCGCCTCGGCGTTGTCCCCGTCCAGGGAGAAGTCGATGGTCGGCATCTGCTGCTCGTCGATCGCCTGGAGGACCGGTTCCACCACGCTGAGCAGGAGCTGGTAGTCGTCGTTCGGCATGCGCACGCGCAGGAGGTCGAGGTAGACGTCCACGGGACGTCCGTCCGGCGGAGGAATCTCGTGTTCGTTCATTCGCCCCGTGTTCCCCGTGCCGGGCCGCTCAGACCCGGCGCAGGCGCGCGAGCGCGAAGGAGAAGACGCCGAACAGCACCAGGCCGGCCGCGACCAGGCCCAGCAGCCAGGGGCCGAGGGGGGTGCCGGCGAAGGAGCGCAGGGTGTCGTCCATCCCCTTGACCCGGCCGGGGTCGTAGTCGACGGCGGCCCGTACGGCGAAGGCGCCCGCCCCGGCGAAGACGAGACCGCGGGCCACTCCGCCGCCGACGCCGGTGACGTCGACCAGCCGCCGGGTCCGGGGGCCGAGCGCGCCGGGCTTCAGCTTCCTGCGGTAGGTGCGGCGCACCGCCTGGACGCCGATGACGACCCCGGCGACGACGATCGCGGCCCCGGCCAGGCCCACGAGCCAGCGGCCGGCGGGCAGCTCCATCACCCGCGCCGTGACGTCCCGGGACTGCCGGTCGCCGGAGCCGGAGCCGCTGCTCCCGGCCGCGAAGGCCAGGACGGAGTAGGCGACGAACGCGTAGAAGACGCACCGGACGGCGGCCGGCAGGCGCTTCCTGGCGGTGTGGCCGTCCTTGCCGGTGGCGCCGAAGAGCGCCTCGGACAGCCGCCACAGGGCCATGCCGACGAGTCCGGCGCCGAGCGCCCACAGCAGCACGGCCCCGAACGGCTTGTCCGACAGCTCGGCCAGGGCGCCGCCCCGGTCCGCCTGCCGGTCGCCGTCGCCGAGCGCGATCCGCAGGGCGAGGACGCCGACCAGCAGGTAGATGACGCCGCGGGCGGTGAGCCCGGCGCGGGCGGCCCCCTCGGCCGCCGACCCGTTCGCGGCCCGTCGGACGCGGCTGCGGCCGGTGACGGCCAGGACACGTGCGTTCATGTGCATCCCCTCCCCGGGTCCGGATGCCCCGGCCCGCTCCGCGCACACCGCGCGGCTGCCCGTACGGCGCGGGCCCGGGACGGGCGTCCGTGGGTCGCGCCGCTGTTTCGTCCCCCGGTCCCCCGGTCCGTCGGTCCGTCGGTCCCTCGGTCCGGCCGTCCCTCGGTTTCCCGTGTGCCTCGCCCTCAGTCCCCCACGCCCGCGTGCGTGCCGCCGGGCACGGGGGCCGCCGGCTCCAGCGCGTCCGCCAACTGGCTCCGGGCGGCCTCCAGGGCCCGCCGTACGTCCCGCGTGCCGGTCGACACGCACAGCGTGTACGCGAGGTCCCGGGTCCGCGGACCCGGTTCGCCGGCCGCGCCCGCGGGCTCGGCCACCGCGGCCGCCTCGTACTCCGCGAGGAGCCTGCGCAGCACCTCGGGGTGTGGCATCAGCATCCGTCTCGTCCCTCCCTGGTCCCCCGTCCTTTGGGGCGTGCCGTCCGTGCGCGCCCTCACGTGCGCACCGCGCGGCCCGGACGGGCGGCCCGCTCCCCCATCGCCTCGTCGCGCACCCGGGCGCAGCTGCGGCTGATGAGCCGCGAGACGTGCATCTGCGAGATGCCCAGGCAGTCGGCGATGCGGCTTTGCGTCATGTCCTCGAAGAAGCGCATGTAGAGGATGGCGCGCTCGCGCTCGGGCAGCCTGCGCAGACCCTCCTTGGCGGACTCGCGGTCGATCACGGTGTCGTACGAGCCGTCCGCGGCGCCGAGGGTGTCGGCGAGGCTGTAGCCGTCGTCGCCGGCCGACAGTTCGGCGTCCAGCGACAGGGTGCTGAAGCTCTCCAGCGCCTCCATGCCGGCGCCGACCTCTTCCTCGGTCAGCCCGGTGTGGGCCGCGAGGGCGGCCACCGAGGGCTCGGGGCTGCCCGGGCTCTGGGCGAGCTCCCGGCGGGCGATGCGCACCTTGTTGCGCAGTTCCTGGACCCGGCGGGGCACCCGCAGGGCCCACATGCGGTCGCGGAAGTGGCGCTTGACCTCGCCGGTGATGGTGGGCACGGCGTAGCTCTCGAAGGCTCCCCGCCCGGGGTCGAAACGGTCGATGGCCTTGACCAGGCCGAGCGCCGCCACCTGGCGGAGGTCCTCCAGGGATTCGCCGCGGTCCCGGAACCGCCCGGCGATCCGGTGGGCCATGGGCAGCCAGGCCGTGACCAGTTCGTCGCGCACGGCGTCCCGCTCGGGCCCGTCCGGCAGTTCCGCGAGCCGGCCGAAGAGGGCCATGGTGTCGGGGGCGTCGTCGTGACGACGGCGGGCCGGGGCGGCGGGGTCGGCGGACTGGGGGGTACCGGGACGGATGGTGGGCGTTTCTATGAGCATGCGGATTCGCTCCTGAACGGTGGTCTCAGGGGACTTTCCGCGGGAACGGCGCTGTCCGGGTCGCCCCGGCACAGCCGGAGTACCGAAACAGCCGTACCGCTCCCGCTGCTGCGCCTCCGGTCCGAAGCACGAAACTGCGACTGCCCCTGCCCCGGTGGAACAAACTCCGCTTTTCCAAAAGTCATCAGGACAGCGGAACGACCACGGTGATGCACTTGCCTTCCGAGGGAAGGTCTGCCACGCGGACCTCGCGGGCCAGACGGCAGACGATCGGCCAGCCGTGGCCGCCCAGGCGCCGTCGGCCGCGGTCGTCGGTGGGCGGTACGGCCACCGGGAGGTCGCGGCTGCGGTCGCACACCGACAGCCGTACTCCGGGGTGCGCGCCGGGTTCGACGACGTCGACCCGGAAGTCGGTGACGCCGCCGCCGTGCAGGATGGCGTTGGTGGTCAGTTCGGAGGCCACGAGCACGGCGTCCGACAGGGCGCCCACGTCGCACGGGGCGTGGATGCCGCGGCATGCGGTGACGGCGTGCTCGACCGCCCGGCGCGCGTCGGCGGGCCTGCACGGCCGGTCCCGGCGGTGTGTGCCCGTGGCCCGCTGGTCGACGGGCCGGGTCGTGTCCCTCTCGCTCATCCGTCAGCTCCCTGGTCGGTGGACGGTTCGGTTCGGCCGTGGGTGCCGTACTGCCCCGTCACTGTCGGCTCACCTCTGCGGGTACCGGCAAACCTCGGGTCCTCCGTGCGGCCCACGGGCCATCCGGGCGCCGTGCGGGGGTACGCGGAGTGCATGACGGATGTTGTGGACTCGGACGAACTGCTGCGCCGCATGCGCCGGGCCAGGGCGTGTGCGCTGGAGGAGAGGCGGAGCTGGCGGGCGCGCAGCGAGGCGCTGCGCCCCACCGACCCGGAGGGCTCCCGGGAGGCCGCCGTGCGGACGGTGGCCTACGAGGCGGTCCTGCGGGTGCTGGACGAGGTGCTGACCCCGGGCCGTGGCCCGCGGGTGAGGGACGACGGGGCGGATTGACGCGCCGCCGGGAGGGAAACCGGGCGGCATGACAGCCGATCACCGCCGCGCACCGGTCCTGGAAGCCCTCGTCGAGTACCGCCGCGAAGGGCGGCTGGCGTTCACGCCGCCCGGGCACAAGCAGGCGCGCGGCGCGGACCCCGCGGTGCGCGAGGTGCTGGGCGACGCGGTGTTCCTCGGCGACGTGCTGGCGACGGCCGGGCTGGACGACCGGCTCACCCGGGGGCGGGTGCTGCAGCGCGCCCAGGACCTGATGGCGGACGCCGTGCACGCCGATCACACGTTCTTCTCGACGTGCGGGAGTTCCCTGTCGGTGAAGGCGGCGATGCTGGCGGTCGCGGGTCCGCACGAGAAGCTGCTGATCGGCCGGGACGCCCACAAGTCCGTGGTGTCGGGGCTGATCCTGTCCGGCATCGCACCGGTCTGGGTCGAGCCGAGCTGGGACGCCGGGCTGCACCTGGCGCACCCGCCGTCCGCGGATGCCTTCGAGGAGGCGTTCGCCGCCCATCCCGACGCCAAGGGCGCCCTGGTCACCAGCCCGACGCCGTACGGTGCGAGCGCCGACCTGCGGGCCGTCGCGGAGGTCTGCCACCGGCGTTCGGTGCCGCTGATCGTCGACGAGGCGTGGGGCGCGCATCTGCCCTTCCACCCCGACCTGCCGTCCTGGGCGATGGACGCGGGCGCCGACGTCTGCGTGACCAGCATCCACAAGATGGGCAGCGGTCTCGAACAGGGCTCGGTGTTCCATCTGCGCGGCGACCTGGTGCAGCCGAAGCTCCTCGGCATGCGCGCCGACCTGCTGAGCACCACCAGCCCCTCGGTGCTGATCTTCGCCGGTCTCGACGGCTGGCGCCGCCAGATGGCACTCGGCGGGCAGGAGCTGATGGGCGGGGCGCTGAAGCTGGCGGCCGACGTGCGTACGGCGATCGAGGGGATCGGCGGCATGCACGTCAACGACCGCGACGACTTCTGCGGCCCCGGCAGGGCCCACGGCTTCGATCCGCTGCCGGTCGTCGTCGACCTCGACGGACTCGGCATCTCGGGTTTCCAGGCGGCGGACTGGCTGCGCGAGCACCGCGGCGTGGTCGCGCACCTCACCGACCACCGCCGCATCGGCGCGCAGATCACCCACGGCGACGACCGGGAGACCGCGGACGAGCTGCTCACCGCCCTCAAGGACCTCGCCCGCGCCGCCCCCGGTATGGCGCCCGCGCCGCGCGTCGCGGTGCCCTCCCCTGCCGAGCTGCGGATGCCGCAGGCGCACCTGCCGCGGGACGCGTTCTTCGGCCCCACCGAGGACGTGCCCGTGGAGCGGGCCGCCGGCCGGATCGCGGCGGAGATGATCACGCCGTATCCGCCGGGCATTCCGGCCGTCCTGCCGGGCGAGAGGCTGGCCGAGCCGGTGCTGCGCTACCTGCGCAGCGGTCTGGAGGCCGGGATGTACCTGCCGGATCCGACCGATCCGGCGCTGGAGACGATCAGGGTCGTCGCGGAGCGTGACAGCCGGGGCGCGGACCGTGGGGCGGCTCAGTGAAACGGGTCACTCGCCCCGGTACCGGTTTCATGGAACCCCCAGAGATGGTTTAGCGTTCATCCATACGTGGCGACGGAGTCGACGGGAAGTCCTCCGCGGTCACCGCTCACGGCCCTGGCCGGCCTCCCCCGTCCGGCCAGGGCTTTTTCATGTCCTTTGCGCGCCCTCGCGTCCCCGTCCCCGCCTCCCGCACACAATCCGCACGGGAACCCTCGTCCGCCGAGGTGCTCAGGGCGCCGGCAGCGACTGAAATGGACATAGGGAAAGCCCCGGAATCGAATCGCCGGCGAGGAGCCCCGTGCCATGACCAAAGCGATCAAACTCCTGAACGCCCTCCCCCTCCCCCAGCGCGCGCGGCTGATGGAGCTGGCCCAGGAGGTCGTCTTCCCGGAGGACACGCGGATCTTCGAGGCGGGGGGCAGGGCGGACCGTTTCTGGGTCATCCGCTCCGGCGCGGTCTCCCTGACGCAGCGGGTGACGTCCCTGCAGCGGGTCACGGTCGCCAGCCTCGGTGTGGGCGACCTGCTCGGCTGGTCCTGGCTGTTCCCGCCCTACGAATGGGACTTCGGCGCCGAGGCGTTCAGCCCGGTGCGGGCCCACGAGTTCGAGGCGGCTGCGGTGCTCGACCTGTGCGAGCGGGATCCGCAGCTCGGCATCGTGCTGGTGCGCACGGTCGCGGAGATCCTCGCGCACCGGCTGGAGAACACCCGGGCCCGGCTCATCGAGCACTACGCGCTGCACGGACACGGCACCCTGTGAGGCGCCGTCAGACCCGGTAGCGGCGCAGCGCCGGCATCGCGGCGGCCAGGGCCAGCATCACCGCCACGACCAGCAGCCCGCCCCCGGCCACGGCCTCCCGCGCGCCGAAGGCGGAGCCCGCCCCGCCGTGCAGGACGTCGGCGAGCCGCGGGCCGCCCGCCACGACGACGGTGAACACGCCCTGCATGCGCCCGCGCATCTCGTCGGTGGCCGCGGACAGCAGGATCGCGCCCCGGAAGACCATGGAGACCATGTCGGCGACACCGGCCACGGCCAGGAACGCCACCGCGAGCCACAGGCTGCCGCTCAGCCCGAAGCCGGTGATGGCGGCGCCCCACACCACCACCGCGCCGATCACCATCCAGCCGTGCCGGCGGGCCCGCGAGAAGGTGCCGGAGAACAGCCCGCCGGCCACCGCGCCGATGGGAATCGCCGCGAACAGCAGGCCCAGCGCGAGCCCCTCGCCCCACGGGGCGTAGGTCTCGGCCGCGAGCTGCGGGAACAGGGCGCGGGGCATGCCGAGGACCATGGCGACGATGTCGGCCAGGAAGGAGAGCAGCAGCACCTTGTGCCCGGCGATGTAGCGGAAGCCCGCCACGACCTCGCGCACGCCCGCGCGCCGCACCGCCGCGGCCGCCGTCGGAGGCAGTGCGGGGAGCCGGTGGACCGCCCACACGGTGACGCACAGGGCCAGGGCGTCGATGAGGTACAGCTCGGGCAGTCCGATCAGCGGGATCAGCGCACCGGCGAGGAGCGGGCCGACCACCTGCCCGGTCTGCATGACGGTCGAGCCGAGGGCGTTGGCGGCGGGCAGCTCGTCCTCGGGCACCAGACGGGCGATGGAGGCGTTGCGGGCCGGGGCGTTGAGGCCCCAGAAGGCCTGCTGCAGGGCGAGCAGGAGCATCAGGGCGGCCACCGACTCCAGGCCGGTGACCGCCTGTATCCAGAAGAGCAGGGAGGTCACCGCGATGCCGGTGTTGGTGATCAGCAGCAGCTTGCGGCGGTCCATGGTGTCGGCCACCGCGCCGCCCCACAGCGCGAACACGACGAGCGGCACGAGTCCGGCGAGGCTCGCGGCGCCCACCCAGGCCGAGGAACCGGTGATGTCGTAGATCTGCTTGGGCACGGCGACGGCGGTGAGCTGGCTGCCGACGGCCGTGACGATGGTGGAGGACCAGAGTCTGCGGTAGGCCGGGCGGCGCAGGGGGCGGGTGTCCATGGCCCAGCGGCGCCACCCCCGCCGCTGCCCGTCCGGTGCCGGGGCCGGGACCTTCGCCCCGGGCGCGGTGCCGCTCTCACTGCTGCTCTCGCTCGTGTCCACGCGCTTCCTACATGCTCGGTACATCTTTCGGTGCGGGGATCACTATCGCAGCTCCGCCCGGGCCCGCTCGGACGCGTACGGCCGGATCCGGTCCCCCGGCTCAGGCCCCGGCGACGAGGGAGAGCCCGAGGGCGATCATGGTGGCGGCCACCAGGCCGTCGAGGACGCGCCAGGCCGAGGGCCGGGACAGGAAGCGGCCGAGGTAGCGGGCGCCGAAGCCGAGCGCGGCGAACCAGACCAGGCTGGCGAGGGCGGCTCCGAGACCGAAGGTCCAGCGCAGCGGCCCCCGGTCGGCGGCGACGGAGCCGAGCAGGAAGACGGTGTCCAGGTAGACGTGCGGGTTGAGCCAGGTCAGCGCCAGGCAGGTGAGTACGGCCCGGCGCCGGGAGCCCGCCGCGTCGCCGTCCGCCCGCAGCGCGCCGGCCGGACGGAACACGCGCCGTGCGGCCAGGGCGCCGTAGCCGAGCAGGAAGGCGCCGCCGATCCAGCCGACGGCGGTCAGCGCGCCCGGCCAGGCGACCACCACGGCGCCGACCCCGCCGACGCCGAGGGCGATGAGCACGGCGTCGGACAGCGCGCAGATGCCGACCACGGCGAGCACCGCGTCGCGGCGGGCCCCCTGACGCAGGACGAAGGCGTTCTGGGCGCCGATGGCGACGATGAGCGAGAGTCCGGTGCCGAAGCCGGCGGCGGCTGCCGTGAGGGCGTTGTTCATGCCCTCGACGCTAAGCGGACGATCACAGGACGTACAGCTAAAGATTCTTACCTATCATTAGCCGGTGTGATGACGACATGACCCCGGCCTTCGCCGACCTTCCGCTGGACCACGTACGCACCCTGCTGGCCGTCGTGGACGAGGGCACGTTCGACGCGGCGGCCGCCGCCCTGCACGTGACCCCGTCCGCGGTCAGCCAGCGGGTGAAGGCGCTGGAGCAGCGCACGGGCCGGGTCCTGCTGCTGCGCACCAAGCCGGTGCGGGCCACCGACTCCGGTGCCGTGCTGGTGCGGCTGGCCCGCCAGGTGGCGCGGCTGGAGCGGGACGCCTCGGCCGAGCTGGGCCTGCGGGGCGAGGGGGAGCCGACCCGGGTGTCGGTGGCCGTGAACGCGGATTCGCTGGCGACCTGGTTCCTGCCCGCCCTGACCGCGCTTCCCCGGGAGCCCGCCCTCTGCTTCGAGCTGCGCCGCGAGGACGAGGGCCACACGGCGACGCTGCTGCGGGAGGGCGCGGTGATGGCGGCGGTGACCTCCTCGCCCGAGCCGGTGCCGGGCTGCACGGTGCGGGTGCTGGGCCGGATGCGCTATCTTCCGTGCGCCGCACCGGACTTCGCCGCCCGGCACCTGGCGGGGCCGCCGCAGGAGACCGTTGCCGGCGCGCCCGTCGTGGTCTTCGACCGGCGTGACGACTTCCAGGACTCCTTCGCGCGCCGGCTCGGTCTCGGCGGCGCGAGTGCGGCCCGCCACTACGTACCGACCTCGGAGGGTTTCGTCGAGGCGGTCGCCGCCGGGCTGGGCTGGGGCATGGTTCCGCAGCCGCAGGCGGAGCCCCTGCTGCGCGGCGGGCGGCTGGTCTGCTTCGCCCCGGACCTGGCGGTGGACGTCACGCTGTACTGGCAGCAGTGGAAGCTCGACTCCCCGGCGCTGGCGGCGGTGGCGGACGCGGTGGTGACGGCGGCCGCCGGGGCACTGCGCCGGTAGCCCCGGCGGCGCGGCGCCCGGCACCGCCGGGCACCGCGCCGGTTTCGCCCCGCTGCCGACCGGTCACCCGCAGGGGAGCAAGAGTGCACGAGGACGCGAACGAGACCGAACGCAGGTGACTTTGATGGACAACTGGCGAGAGCACGCCGCATGCCGGACGGAGGATCCCGACCTGTTCTTCCCCATCGGCACCACCGGGCCGGCGGCTTTGCAGACCGAGCAGGCGAAGGCGGTCTGCCGCACCTGCCCGGTCCAACAGCAGTGTCTGCGCTGGGCGTTGGACACCGGGCAGACCATCGGTGTGTGGGGCGGGACCAGCGAGCTGGAACGCCGCGCGCTCAAGCGGCGCGAGGGCGCGCGCCGCAGGTCCGGCTGAGCCGGGCGCCCGTACCGGACGCGGTCTCGCACCCCGGGCCGCAGGGCCCGCAGCGCCGCCGCCACGCCCGCGTCAAGACACCGCCCCCGCCTCGCGGGCGCGTCCGCGCCCCGGACGCCGCTCGCCGCGCCGACGGGGTCCGTCGCTCAGGCGGGGGCTGTCGCTCAGGCAGGGTCCGTCACTCAGGCGGGGTCCGTCGCTCAGGCGGTCTGCCGTGCCGCCGCCCGGCCCGCCGCCCGGCCGGAGAAGAGGCAGCCGCCGAGGAAGGTGCCCTCCAGCGCGTTGTACCCGTGCACCCCTCCCCCGCCGAAGCCGGCCACCTCGCCGGCCGCGTAGAGGCCCTCGACCGGGCTGCCGTCGGCGCCCAGGGCGCGGGAGTCGAGGTCGGTCTGGATGCCGCCGAGCGTCTTGCGGGTGAGGATGTGCAGCTTGACGCCGATCAGCGGGCCGGCCGCCGGGTCGAGGAGGCGGTGCGGAGCGGCGACGCGGCCGAGTCGGTCGCCGATGTAGCGGCGGGCGTTGCGGATGCCCTGCACCTGGGCGTCCTTGGCGTACGGGTTGGCCATCTGGAGGTCGCGGGCCTCGATCTGGCGCCGGAGTGCGGCGGCGTCCAGGAGCGGCTTGTCGGTCAACGCGTTCATCTTGTCGACCAGTTGCTCCAGGTCCGGCGCGGTCACGAAGTCGGCGCCCTTGCGCAGGAAAGCGTCCACCGGGGCCGGGGCCCCCTTGCCGAGGACGCGTTCGCGCAGGAAGCCGGCGCGGTCCTTGGCGGTGATGTCGGGGTTCTGCTCGGAGCCGGAGAGGGCGAACTCCTTCTCGACGATCTTCTGGGTGAGGACGAACCAGGAGTGGTCGTGGCCCGCGAGGCCTTCCGCCGTACGCAGGTGGCGCAGGGTGCCCAGGGTGTCGTACCCGGGCAGGCAGGGCTCGGGCAGCCGGCGGCCGAGCGCGTCGAACCACATGGAGGACGGTCCGGGCAGGATGCGGATGCCGTGGCCGGGCCAGATCGGGTCCCAGTTGCGCACGCCCTCGGTGTAGTGCCACATGCGGTCCCGGTTGACCAGGCGGGCGCCGGCCTCGGCGCTGATGCCGAGCATCCGTCCGTCGACGTAGGCGGGAACGCCGGTGACCATCTCGGCGGGCGGGGTGCCCAGGCGCTCGGGCCAGTGGCGGCGGACGGTGTCGTGGTCGGCGCCGATGCCGCCGGAGGTGACGATCACGGCCTGGGCGGTGAGTTCGAACTCCCCGGCCGCCTCCCGGTTGGAGGCGACGCCGCGCGGTGAGTCGTCGGGGGCGAGGACCGTGCCGCGCACCCCGCGCGCCGTGCCGCCCTCGACGACGAGGTGGTCGACGCGGTGGCGGTGGTGGAAGGTGAGCAGTCCGTCGCGCACGGCCTGCTTCGCGTACCGCACGAACGGCTCGACCACCCCCGTGCCGGTGCCCCACGCGATGTGGAACCGGGGCACGGAGTTGCCGTGCCCGCCCGCCCGGAGGTCGCCGCGCTCGGCCCAGCCGACGGTGGGCAGGAAGGTGATGCCGTGCCCGGCGAGCCAGGACCGCTTCTCCCCCGCCGCCCACTCGACGTACGCCCGGGCCCAGCGCACCGCCCAGGAGTCCTCGTCGTCGGTGCGGTCGAAGGCGGCGCTGCCCCGCCAGTCGTTCCAGGCCAGGTCGAAGGAGTCCTTGACGCCGAGGCGGCGCTGCTCCGGGGAGTCGACGAGGAAGAGGCCGCCGAAGGACCAGAACGCCTGCCCGCCGAGGTTGGCCGCGTTCTCCTGGTCGACCAGGGCGACCCTGCGGCCCCGGCTGGTCAGCTCGTGGGCCGCGACCAGGCCCGCGAGCCCCGCTCCGACCACGATGACGTCGGCATCCATGGCGACCGTCCCTTCCTTGTTCCGTCGGTGACGCTGGGGTCAGTGACGCGCGCTGCCGTCGGTGAGCAGCGCGGTGAGCAGTTGCCCGAGCCAGGCGCGGGCGCGGGCGCCGTCCCGGTCGAGGAGCAGTTGGGTGGTGACCCCGTCGTACGCGGCGACCACGGCGTGCGCGGCGCCCTCGGCGTCGCCCAGCACGGCGGGCAGGGCGGTGTGCCCGCGGGCCCGGGCGAGCCGGTCGGCGATCGCGCGCCGGAGGCGGGCCCGGTGCTCCAGCAGGGTCCGGGCGACCTCGGGGTCGCGGGCGGCGTGCACCAGGAAGTCCGTCTTCACCAGGAGCCAGTCCCGGTCCAGGAGCAGCACCTCGGTGACGCGCTCCACGGCGGACGGCACGTCCAGGTCGGGGCCGTCGGAGGCGAGGGCGGCGGACACCTGCTCGGCGATCAGGCCGGCCCGTTGCTCGTAGAGGGCGAAGAACAGCTCGTCGAGGCTGCCGAAGTTGGAGTAGAAGGCACCCCGGCTGTACCCGGCCGCCTCGCAGACCTCCTCGATCGGCACCCGCCCGAACCCCTTGGCGGCGAACACCGTGAACGCCGCGTCCAGCAGGTTGGCGCGGGTGTGCGCGCGGCGCCTGGTCGCGCGCCCGGTCGTCTCCCGCACCGCCATGCCCGGCCCTCCGCTCCGTTCGATGCGTGAATGTATCGGATACGCCGGTGTATCGAAAGGGTCCAGGCGCGACCAGCACGTGAATAGAACAGATTTTCGAGCAAGGAGTACGCTGGTCCCATGACCACGCACCTCCAGGGTTCGCTCTTCGACCAGACCGACGAGGTCCGGCTGGGCCCGCTCGACGGGCTGCGCCGCACCCGCCTCGGCTCCGGAGCCTGGATCGACCTGCTCCCGGGGTGGCTGAGCGGCGCCGACGCCCTGTTCGAGCGGCTGGCCGCCGAGGTCCCCTGGCGCGCGGAGCGGCGGGAGATGTACGAGCGGGTCGTCGACGTACCCCGGCTGCTGGCGTTCTACGGCGCGTCCGACCCGCTGCCCCACCCCCTGCTGGCCGAGGCGCGCGACGCCCTGTCCGCGCACTACGCCGAGGAGCTGGGCGAGCCCTTCACCACCGCGGGCCTGTGCCACTACCGCGACGGCCGCGACAGCGTCGCCTGGCACGGCGACCGGATCGGGCGGGGCGCGCGCCAGGACACGATGGTCGCGATCCTGTCGGTCGGCGCGCCCCGCGACCTGCTGCTGCGCCCGGCGGGCGGGGGCGGCGGGACCGTGCGCCGCCCGCTGGGCCACGGCGACCTGATCGTGATGGGCGGCTCCTGCCAGCGCACCTGGGAGCACTGCGTCCCCAAGAGCACGCGCGCCGCCGGGCCCCGGATCAGCGTCCAGTTCCGCCCGCACGGCGTGCGCTGAGGCCCGGTCAACCGCCCACGCCCCGATTCTGGTTGGCTGTCCCGCACGCAGGCAGCCAACCAGAGACGCGGGAGACCATGAACGCGGACGTACGGCACGTGGCGGACGGCACCTACCTGGTGCACGGCGGCAACACCAACTGGGTCGTCCTCACCGACGGCGACGCGGTGACGCTCGTCGACACCGGCTACCCCGGCGACCGCCGGGCACTGCTCGACTCCCTGGCCGCCGTGGGGTCTTCGCCCGAGGCGGTGGCGGCGGTACTGATCACCCACGCGCACAACGACCACCTGGGCTCGGCCGAGTACCTGCGCGCCACGTACGGCACTCCGGTCCTCCTGCACGAGGCCGAGGTGCCGCACGCCCGGCGCGACTACCTCCAGCAGGTGTCGGTCGGCACGGTGCTGCGCAACGCCTGGCGGCCGGGGGTGCTGCCCTGGATGACGCACGTGCTGCGCACCGGCGGCACCGAGCAGCACCCGGTGACCGCGCCCGCCCCCTTCCCGGCGGACGGCGCCCTCGACCTGCCCGGCCGCCCCGTGCCCGTGCACACCCCGGGGCACACCGACGGCCACTGCGTCTACCACCTCCCGGACGCCGGCGTGGTGATCTCCGGCGACGCCCTGGTGAGCGGGCACGCCATCTCCCGCGTCGAGGGTCCGCAGCTCCTGCCCGACCTGTTCCACCACGACCGGCCGCGCGCGATCGCCTCGCTCGACGTCATCGCCGGGCTGGACGGCGACCTCCTGCTGCCGGGGCACGGCCCGGTCCACCGCGGGCCGGTGAAGGACGCCGCGGAACTGGCCCGGGAGCGCGCCGTTTAGAGTCGGGGCATGGCCTTGCAGATCAGTGCCACCAATCCGGAGCACCCCGCGCTCCTGCTCGAACTGCCCTGGCACCTGCCGCTGGAGCAGTGGCCCGAGGAGTACCTCGTGCCGCTGCCGCGCGGCATCTCCCGCCACGTGGTGCGCTACGCGCGCGCCGGGGACGAGGTGATCGCGGTCAAGGAGCTGGCCGAACGGCCCGCGCTGCGCGAGTACCAGTTGCTGCGCGACCTGGACCGGCTCGCCATCCCCGCGGTGGACGCGCTGGCCGTGATCACCGGCCGCGCGGACGCCGCCGGCGGGGCGCTGGAGCCGGTGCTGGTCACCCGGCACCTGGGCGGCTCGCAGCCCTACCGGTCGATGTTCGAGACGACGCTGCGCCCGGCGACCATGCACCGGCTGATGGACGCCCTGGCGGTGCTGCTCGTGCGCCTGCACCTGGCCGGGTTCGCCTGGGGGGACTGCTCGCTGTCCAACACGCTCTTCCGGCGCGACGCGGGCGCCTACGCCGCCTACCTGGTCGACGCCGAGACCGGGGAGCTGCACCCCAGGCTGAGCCCCGGCCAGCGCGACTACGACCTGGACCTGGCCCGGGTGAACATCAGCGGCGAACTGCTCGACCTGGAGGCCTCCGGGGCGCTGCACCCCTCCGTCGACCCGGTCGACTTCGGCCGGGAGATATGCGCCCGCTACCGGAGCCTGTGGGAGGAGCTGACCCGCACCTCCGTCTACCCGGCGGGCAAGTACCACTACATCGAACGCCGGATCCGGCGCCTGAACGACCTCGGCTTCGACGTGGCCGAGATGCAGATCGAGCACGCCTCCAACGGCGACTCGGTCACCTTCGTGCCCAAGGTCGTCGACGCCGGCCACCACCAGCGCCAACTGCTGCGCCTGACCGGTCTGGACGCCGAGGAGAACCAGGCCAGGCGGCTGCTGAACGACCTGGAGAGCTGGATGGCCACCCAGGACGACTACGCCCCGGGCGACCCCCTCGGCGCCCGCCCCGAGGTCCTCGCCCACCGGTGGGTGCGCGAGGTCTTCCGGCCCACCGTGCGCGCCGTGCCGGTGGAACTGCGCGGCGCGATGGACCCGGCGGAGATCTACCACGAGCTGCTGGAGCACCGCTGGTACCTGTCCGAGCGGGCCCAGCAGGACATCGGCCTGGACACGGCGGTCGAGGACTACCTCGTCAACATCCTGCCCAGGGCGCGGGAGACGCTGCAGCCCACGGCGGACTGAACGGCGCCCCCGCGCCGCGTCCTCACGTGTGCGGGACGACCGCCACCGGGCACTCCGCGTGGTGCAGCACGCCGTGCGCCACCGAGCCGATCCGGGCGCCGACGGCGGTGCGGCGGGCGCGGCGCCCGACGACCATCAGCTGGGCGTTCGCGGCCACCGACAGCAGCACCTGGCCGGCACTGCCCATCTCCACGTGCTCGACCACCGGGACGTCCGGGTGGCGCTCGCGCCACGGAGCGAGCGCCTCGCCGAGCGCCTTGCGCTCGTACTGCTCCAGGCCCCCGGCCTCGTCGGCGAGCGCCATGGAACCGGGGCTGTAGGTGAAGACCGTCGGCAGCGCCCAGGCCCGTACGGCACGCACGGTGGCGCCCCGCGCGGCGGCGGCCTCGAACGCGAAGCCGATGACGTCGGCGCTGTCCTCGGGCTCGCCCTGCTGGCCCACGACGACCTCGCGGCCGGACGCCTCGCCGCTCGGCTCGTCCCCGGCCCGCACGAGGACCACCGGCCGGGTCGCCTCGGCGATCACCTGCCGGCCGACCGAGCCGAGCAGGAAGCCGACGACCGGCCCGTGGCCGCGGGAGCCGAGGACCAGGGTGCCGGCGTCGGCCGCGGCGGCGAGCAGGGCGGCGACGGCGTCGCCCTCGCGCAGGTCGGTGGTGACCGTGAGGCCGGGGTGCCGTCCGGCGACCGTCCCGACCGCCTCGGCGAGGGCGTCACGGGCCCACGTCTCCTGGGTCTCGCGGTTCACCGTGCCGGCCACGCCCCGGTCCTGGAACCGCCAGGCGTGCACGACGTGCAGCGGGGTCCCCCGGCGTACCGCCTCCCTCGCCGCCCAGGCCAGTGCGGCCAGGCTCTCCTGCGAACCGTCCAGGCCTGCCGTGATCGGGCGCGTCATGCGGGTCCCTCCCTGTGTCGCGGTCACGTCGTTCATGGCGCCCAGTCTTCCCCAAGCCGTCCCCGTCGCCGCGCAGGGGGGAGCGGGCGGGCGCCGGCGCCCCCCGCGCCGCCTGAGCGGGGACCGGCGATCGAACATACGATGGGCTGCAGGCCGGTGCGGTGACGGGGACGCCGTGCCGTGAACCCGGCCGCTCGACTGGGGGACGCATGGCACAGGCCGACGGGGAGACGCGGACCGTCATCATGACCGTGGACGACGATCCGGGGGTCTCCCGCGCCGTCGCCCGCGACCTGCGGCGACGCTACGGCGCCACCTGCCGGATCGTGCGCGCGGAGTCCGGCGAGTCGGCGCTGGAGGCGCTGCGCGAGCTCAAGCTGCGCGGGGACCTGGTGGCCGTGATCCTCGCGGACTACCGCATGCCGCAGATGAACGGCATCGAGTTCCTGGAGCAGGCCATGGACGTGTACCCGGGCGCCCGCCGGGTGCTGCTGACGGCGTACGCGGACACCGAGGCGGCGATCGACGCGATCAACGTCGTCGACCTGGACCACTACCTGCTCAAGCCCTGGGACCCGCCCGAGGAGAAGCTCTACCCGGTCCTGGACGACCTGCTCCAGGCCTGGCGCACCGGCGACCACCGTCCGGTGCCCAGCACCAAGGTCGTCGGGCACCGCTGGTCGGCGCGGTCCTCGGAGGTCCGGGAGTTCCTGGCCCGCAACCAGGTGCCCTACCGCTGGTACTCCTCGGACGAGCCGGAGGGACGGCGGCTGCTCTCGGCGGCCGGGCAGGACGGGCAGCGGCTGCCGGTGGTGATCACGCCGGACGGGACCCCGCTGGTGGAACCGGAGGCACCCGAGCTGGCCGCCCGTGTGGGTCTGGCGACCACGCCGACGGCCGACTTCTACGACCTGGTGGTGATCGGCGGCGGCCCGGCCGGGCTCGGCGCGGCCGTGTACGGCGCCTCGGAGGGCCTGCGCACGGTGCTGGTGGAGCGGTCGGCGACCGGCGGCCAGGCCGGCCAGAGCTCCCGCATCGAGAACTACCTCGGCTTCCCCGACGGCGTGTCCGGCGGGCAGCTCACCGAGCGGGCCCGGCGGCAGGCGGCGAAGTTCGGCGCCGAGATCCTCACCGCGCGGGAGGTGACCGGCCTGGAGGCGAGCGGCGCGGCGCGGGTCGTGCGCTTCTCGGACGGCTCGGCGATCGCCGCGCACAGCGTCATCCTGGCGACCGGCGTGTCCTACCGGCAGCTCACCGCGCCGGGCACGGCGGACCTGGCCGGCTGCGGGGTGTTCTACGGCTCGGCGCTGACCGAGGCGGCCTCCTGCCAGGGCCACGACGTGTACGTCGTCGGCGGCGCCAACTCGGCCGGGCAGGCCGCGATGTACCTGGCCCGGGGCGCCAAGTCGGTGACGCTGCTGGTGCGCGGCTCCTCCCTGGAGGCCTCGATGTCGTACTACCTGATCCAGCAGATCGAGCAGACGCCCAACATCCGGGTGCGCTGCGGCACCGTCGTCGAGGGTGCGCACGGCGACGGGCACCTGGAGCGGCTGACGCTGCGCGACGCGGCGAGCGGCGCCACCGAACGCGTCGACGCGCAGTGGCTGTTCGTGTTCATCGGCGCGGCCCCGCTGACCGACTGGCTGGACGGCACGGTGCTGCGCGACGAGCGCGGGTTCATCCTCGCCGGACCGGACCTGACCCCGGACGGGCGGCCGCCGGCCGACTGGGAGCTGGACCGGCCGCCGTACCACCTGGAGACCAGTGTCCCGGGCGTGTTCGTGGCGGGCGACGCCCGCGCGGAGTCCGCCAAGCGGGTCGCGTCCGCCGTCGGAGAGGGAGCCATGGCCGTGATGCTCGTCCACCGTTACCTGGAGCAGTCGTGAACGGCCGGCCGATGCCGTGCAGCCCCGCGGAGATCGGGAAGCTGTTCCTGTTCGAGAAGCTGACGCCCGAGCAGCTGGGCCGGCTGTGCGCCGAGGGCCGGGTGGAACTGTTCGACCCCGGGCCGGTGTACGCCGAGGGCGAGGACGCCACCTGCTTCTACGTCATGCTGGAGGGCACGGTCGTGCTGTCCCGCCGGGTCGGCGCGGACGACGTGGAGACCAACCGCACCTCGCAGCGCGGGGTGTACGCGGGTGCGATGCAGGCGTACGTCGGCGACCGGGTGCCGCAGGTCTACACCAACTCGATGCGGGTCACCGAGCCGACGCGGTTCTTCGTGCTGCCGGCGGACACCTTCGCGGCGGTGATGCGGGAGTGGTTCCCGATGGCGGTGCATCTGCTGGAGGGGCTGTTCTTCGGCTCCAAGAGCACCCAGCGCGCCATCGGGCAGCGCGAGCGGCTGCTGGCGCTCGGCTCGCTGTCCGCCGGGCTCACCCATGAGCTGAACAACCCCGCGGCGGCCGCGGTGCGGGCCACCTCGACGCTGCGGGAGCGGGTGGCGAAGATGCGGCACAAGCTCGCCGTGATCGCCGAGGGGCCGTTCTCCCGCGACGCGCTGGCGGGGCTGATCGAGATACAGGAGCGCACGGCGGAGCGGGTCGCCAAGGCGCCCTCGCTCAGCCCGCTGGAGGCCGCCGACCGCGAGGACGCCCTCACCGACTGGCTGGACGACCACGGCATCGAGCAGGGCTGGCAGCTCGCACCGGCCTTCGTGCAGGCCGGCCTCGACACCGAGTGGCTGGAGCAGGTCGCGGCGGCCGTGGACGCGGAGATCCTGCCCGGCGCGGTCGGCTGGCTCAACTACACCGTCGAGACCGAGCTGTTGATGAACGAGATCGCGGACTCCACCGCCCGCGTCTCGCACCTGGTGGGCGCCGCCAAGCAGTACGCACAGCTCGACCGGGCCCCCCACCGGACGGTCGACGTCCACGAACTGCTCGACAGCACCCTGCTGATGCTCTCCGGCAAGATCGGCCCGCGGATCGAGGTCGTCAAGGAGTACGACCGTACGGTGCCCCGGGTGCCGGCGTATCCGGCGGAGCTGAACCAGGTGTGGACCAACCTGATCGACAACGCCGTCGCCGCGGTGAACGACGCGGGCGGCGAGGGGACGCTGACCGTGCGCACGGCGCTCCACCACGACCGGCTGCTGGTGGAGTTCCGCGACACCGGCACCGGGATCGCACCGGAGATCCGGGAGCGCGTCTTCGACCCGTTCTTCACCACCAAGCCGGTGGGCGAGGGCACCGGGCTGGGCCTGGACATCTCCTGGCGGATCGTGGTCGACAAGCACCACGGCAGCCTCCACGTCGAGTCCGAGCCCGGCGACACCCGTTTCCAGGTGCTCCTGCCGCTCACCACCACGGAATCCGACCCGACCGAGGAGCCGGTATGACCAGCGACACCGGAATCGACCCCACCGTTCCGCCCAGCGGCACCGGCTGCGCCGAGTGCGACGCGGCCGGGGGCTGGTGGTTCCACCTGCGGCGCTGCGCGAGCTGCGGCCACGTCGGCTGCTGCGACAGCTCCCCCGGACAGCACGCCACCGGCCACTACCGGTCCACCGGGCACCCGGTGGTGCAGAGCTTCGAACCGGGCGAGGACTGGTACTGGGACTACGCCGCCGACGAGGTGCGCACCTCGGGCCCGGACCTCGCCCCGCCCCGCAGTCACCCCGGGGACCAGCCGTCCCCGGGCCCGGCGGGCCGCGTCCCGGCGGACTGGGCGTCCTCCCTGCACCGCTGACGCAGCCGGACCGCACCCGTTCTTGGCGGAAGGGAACGCTCCGGGCCAGGATGCGGTCATGAAGGGTGACCTCTTTTCCAGCGAGCACATGGTGGGGCCCGCCACGGCGCCGGGCATGACCGTCGAGAACTCCAAGTGCATCCGGTACGTGGTGAACGGCGAGATGCTCGCCCGGCAGGGGGCGATGGTCGCCTACCGGGGCAGTCTCCAGTTCGAGCGCAAGGGCCAGGGCGTGGGCGGCATGCTCAAGCGCGCGGTCACCGGGGAGGGGCTGCCGCTGATGGCGGTGCGCGGGCAGGGCGAGGCCTGGTTCGCGAACGAGGCGCAGAACTGCTTCGTCGTCGAGGTGGAGCCGGGCGACGAGTTCACGGTCAACGGCCGCAACGTCCTGTGCTTCGACGCGTCGCTGTCCTACCGCATCGCCACCGTGAAGGGCGCGGGCATCGCAGGTGGCGGCCTGTTCAACAGCGTGTTCACCGGGCACGGCAGGCTGGGCCTGGTCTGCGAGGGCAACCCGCTGGTCATCCCGGTCTCGCACCAGTACCCGGTCCACGTCGACACGGACGCGGTCGTCGGCTGGTCCGCGGGGCTCACGACCTCCCTGCACCGTTCGCAGTCCATCGGCTCGATGCTGCGCGGCGGTTCGGGCGAGGCGGTGCAACTGGTGCTCCAGGGCGAGGGCTTCGTCGTCGTACGGCCGAGCGAGGCGACGCCGCACAAGACGCAGCAGCACTGAGCCCTTCCCCCCTGGGGACTTGTTGACCTTGGGGGCTTCGCGCGAAAGGCTGCGCGGGGGCGCGGATCACCGCCCCTCCCGGAAGGAAGACTGCCTTGATCGCGATCACGGAGATCGAAGCCGCGGCCGAGCGGATCGCCGGACACGTCGTACGCACCCCGACCGTGCCGAGCCCGGGGCTGTCCGCGCTGCTCGGCGTCCCGGTCACCGCGAAGCTGGAGCTGCTCCAGCGCACCGGCTCGTTCAAGGCGCGCGGCGCGACGGCGAAGCTGCTGTCGCTGACCGGGGCCGAGCGGGCCGCCGGTGTCGTCGCGGTGAGCGGCGGCAACCACGGCATCGCGGTGGCGGTGATGGCCGCGGCCCTGGACGTGAAGGCCACGGTGGTCATGCCCCGTACGGCGCCGGCCCGGTCCGTGGAGACCGCCGAGGAGGCGGGCGCCGTCGTGCGGCTCACCGACGGCATGGACAGCGCGTTCGCGCTCGTCACCCGGCTGCGCGAGGAGGGTCTGACGCTGGTCCACCCCTTCGACGACCCCGTGGTGATCGCGGGGCAGGGCACGGTGGGCCTGGAGTTCGCCGAGGACGCCGCCGATCTCACCGACGTGCTGGTGAGCATCGGGGGCGGTGGCCTGATCGCGGGCGTGGCGGCGGCGCTGCGGGCCCTGCGGCCCGGGGTGCGGGTCTGGGGCGTGGAGACCGAGGGCGCCGAGGCCATGTCGCGGGCGCTGGCGGCGGGCGGGCCGCTGGCGGTGCCCCTGTCGTCGGTCGTCACCACGCTGAGCGCGCCCTCCGTCTCGCAGCTCACGTACGACCATGTGGCCGAGCTGGTCACCGAGGTGCTCGTGGTGCCGGACCGGGAGGCGGTCCGGGGTTCGCTCGCGCTCGCCGAGCACGCCAAGGTGTGGACCGAGCCGGCCGCCGGCTGTCTGCTGCCGGCGGCCCGGCGGGTGGTGGACCGGGTGGGTGACGGCGCCCGCATCGGGCTGGTGGTGTGCGGCGGCAACGCCACGGTGACCGACATGGCGGCGTGGGCGGACCGCTTCGCACGGGACTGACGGCCGGGGCGGGGCCGGGCCCCTTCCGCCCGGTTTCCCCCTGTTTTCCCTCCGGTCTCGCGGGGACTCGGCCGCCATGGCACACATCGGATACACGATGATGACCGAGCAGGCCGGCCCGCGTGACCTCGTCGGCCATCTGGTGCGGGCCGAGGAGGTGGGGTTCGACTTCTCGGTGACCTCGGACCACTACTTCCCCTGGCTGCGCTCGCAGGGCCACGCGCCCTACGCATGGAGCGTGCTGGGCGCCGCGGCGCAGGCCACCTCCCGCATCCCGCTGATGACCTACGTGACGTGTCCGACGTTCCGCTACCACCCGGCGGTGGTGGCGCAGAAGGCGGCGACGCTGCAGTTGCTGTCCGAGGGCCGGTTCCGGCTGGGCCTCGGCAGCGGCGAGAACCTCAACGAGCACGTGGTGGGCGGCGGCTGGCCGTCGGTCGACGTACGGCACGAGATGCTGCAGGAGGCCGTGGAGATCATCCGGGCGCTGTTCGCGGGCGGTCACGTGAACCACCGCGGCACGCACTTCGACGTGGAGTCGGCCCGGCTGTGGGACCTGCCGGACAGCCCGCCGCCCATCGGCATCGCCGTCTCCGGGGAACGCTCGGCCAAGCTGGCGGGCGAGTTCGCCGACCTGGTGATCGCCACCGAGCCGAAGGCGCCGCTGCTGGAGGCCTTCGGCCGGCACGGCGGCGAGGGCAAGCCGCGCGTGGGCCAACTGCCCGTCTCCTACGACCCCGACCGGGACACCGCGATCAAGCGGGCCCACTCCCAGTTCCGCTGGTTCGGCAGCGGCTGGAAGGTCAACTCCGAGCTGCCGCACCCGGATTCCTTCGACGCGGCCACCCAGTTCGTGACGCCGGACGACGTCGCCGAGTCCATTCCCTGCGGCGACGACCCGGACGCCTTCGTCGCGGCCGTACGCCCCTACGTCGAGGCCGGGTTCACCGAGATCGCCCTGGTGCAGATCGGCGGGGAGACCCAACCGGCCTTCCTGGACTGGTCGGAGAGCACCCTCCTGCCCGCCCTGCGGGAGGCGTTCGGCGGCGACTGAACCCGGCAGGTGCCCCCGCCTCACTCGAACGACTGAGCATCTTGCCCGTGAACCGGGTACTCGATGGGTCCACGTCCTTTCCCACTGGAGGCCCTCGTGACCCCTGTCGTGCGCAAGACCCTGGTCGTCCAGCTCCAGGCGGGCCAGACCGGCGACCGGTTCCCCGTCCTCGCCCACCTCGGGTACGACGCGGCGGACCCGTTCGCCCTCACGGCGGTCTTCAGTCACGACGGACGGGTGCTGGCCGAGTGGACGCTGGACCGGGAGATGGTCGCCGCGGGCCTCACCCGTCCGGTCGGCGTGGGCGACGTGCGGATGCGGCCCGAGTCGCGGGGCATGTGGGACGAACTGCGCATCGAACTGCTCGGCGACGACCGGTCCGACGGGGAGCGGCACCGCGCCGTGGTGTTCGTCTGGGCCGCGGCCGTGGAGGCGTTCCTGCGCGAGACGCACGAGGTGGTCCGGCCCGGGGAGGAAGAGGTGTGCGTCGACGCGTTCCTCGCCGAGCTGACCGCCGAGGGCTGAGGGTGCGCCCGGCCGCCGCCGCGCCGAGGCGGTTCAGCGGGCGGTGTGGCGGTGCCGGGTCCACAGCGGGATCCCGAACCAGCACAGCAGGTACCAGAGCACCACGCCGGTGACGAGGTAGGGGACGAAGCCGTCGTGGGTGGCGACGCGCAGGATCAGCAGGAGCGAGCAGGCGGTCGTGGCGAGCAGCAGCACCAGACCGAGCAGCGTCAGACGGGACGCCCACCGCACCGCCTGGGGCTTCACCCGCCGCCCGGAGACCAGGCGGTGCAGGGACACCGGTCCGATGAGCGCGCCGGTGGTCACCGCTCCGAGGACCACCGTGATCAGGTAGATCGTCTGGTCGGTGTCCGAGAGGGTCTCGTACTTGGGCTGGAAGACGACGGTGAGCAGGAAGCCGAACAGGATCTGCACGCCCATCTGCGCGACGCGGACCTCCTGGATCAGCTCGGTCCACATCCGGTCGGCCCGCTCCTCCTCGGTCTCGTTGCGCCCCCTGCGCCGGCCCGCCCCCTCGGCCGCTTCCGAGTCCCTCACGTCGTCCTCCCGATGACCGTCCCGCCTGCGTCCTGTTCCCTGTTCCCGGTATCCCGTCACTCAGGCGCACGGGCACCGGCGTCCGGTTTGGGCGGTCGGGGGACGGTTACACGGGCCGGGACCGACCCAGGCGTGGCAAGGAAGGCGAAGGATGTCCGACACTCAGCTCACCGTGACGCTCGACGGCGGCGGCATCGACGACGCGCGGGCCATCGTCCGCGCCCTGGAGGGCGTCTTCGGGCCCCCCGGTGAACTGCCCGCCGACGAGGGGGCGACGGTGCGTACCGCAACCTTCGACTCCCCGGACGACCCGCGGGCGGCCTCCGCCCCGGCGGCGGGCGGGACCCTGTCGGCGCCGGTGACGGTCACCGTGCAGGGCACACCGCAGGCCGTGGAGGCGGCGAGCGGGACGCTGTCCCGCGCCTTCACGGCACGCGACGAAGGGGCGGCCGCCGGCGACCAGGAGCGGGAGCGGCAGGTGCTCCTGGTGCCGTGAGCCTCCGGGGCGCCGCCCTTCGGCCGTCTACCAGCGGGCCTCGACCTGGTCCTTGATGCGGCGGTCGTACAGGTCGCGGACGGCGGCGAGGGTGGCGTCCGACAGCTCCGGCAGCCGGGCGGCGTCCGTGTTGGCGCGGGCCTGCTCGGGCGAACGGGCGCCCGGGATCACGCTGGTCACCCCGGGCTGCTGGACGATCCAGCGCAGCGCCAGCTGGGCGGGGGTGTATCCCTCGGGGGCGAGCGCGGCGAACTCGGCGGCGGCCTCGACACCCGTGGCGAAGTCGACGCCGGAGAAGGTCTCGCCCTGGTCGAAGGCCTCCCCGTGGCGGTTGAAGTTGCGGTGGTCGTTGGCCGCGAAGACCGTGTCCCGGGTGTACTTGCCGGACAGCAGGCCGGACGCGAGCGGCACCCGGGCGATGATGCCGACGCCCGCCTCCCGGGCCGCGGGCAGGACCTCGCGCAGGGGCTTCATGCGGAAGGGGTTGAGGATGATCTGCACGCTGGCCACGTTCGGCCGGGCGATCGCGGTGAGCGCCTCCTCGCACGTCTCCACGCTGACGCCGTACGCGGCGACGCGCTCCTCCTCGACGAGGGTGTCCAGGGCGTCGAACACCTCGTCGCTGGAGTAGACGGGCGTCGGCGGGCAGTGGAGCTGCACCAGGTCGAGGCGGTCGACGCCGAGGTTGCGGCGGGAACGGTCGTTCCACTCCCGGAAGTTGTCCAGGACGTAGTTCTGCGGGATCTGCTCGACCCGGCGGCCCATCTTGGTGGCGACCAGCACGTGCAGGTCGGGCCGGCCCGCGAGGAAGGAGGCGATGGTCCGCTCGCTGCGGCCGTCGCCGTAGACGTCCGCCGTGTCGAAGAAGGTCACCCCCGACTCGGCCGCCGCCTCCAGTACCGCGAGGGCTTCCTTGTCGTCGACGTCTCCCCAGTCGGCACCCAGTTGCCAGGTGCCGAGGCCGATCACCGACGCGTGCTGATCCGACCTGCCGAAAGTGCGCTCGTCCATGGCGTCAGTCTGTCATCCGCGGTGCGCGGGCACCGCGTCGGGACGCCCCGGGGGGACCGGTCCCCCGCCGGTGGCGAGCCGGCGTGCCTGCACCGTGCGCGCGATCACGGGTCCCAGCCGGCGCTTGAGCCGGCGCAGCGTCTCCAGCCGGCCGGCCGCCCGGTCGATCCGGTAGTACAGGCGCGGCGGCAGGTGGGGCAGCAGCGGCGAGTGGCGCTGGCCGAGCAGGGCGAACATCTGCTGGGGAGGCAGGTGGATGTAGCGGGGCAGGTTCTCGTACCACTGGGCGCTGAGCCGGGCCGCGCTCTGCACCGGGAGCAGGGCCGCCCGGCGTTCGCGTTCGTAGCGGGCGAGGGCGTCCGCGCGGCCGCCCGGCCCGTGCAGCGCCGTGGCCAGCGCCATGGCGTCCTCCAGGGCGAGTGTGGTGCCGGCGCCGATGGAGTAGTGCGTGGTGTGGGCGGCGTCGCCGAGCAGGACGAGGTTGCCGCGGGACCAGGTGCGGTTGGTGAGGGTGCGGAAGACGGGCCAGGCGGTGCCGGCCCGGCCGGAGGACCGCGCGGTGAGCGGGTGTCCGTCCAGCACGTCGGCGAAGAGCTTCTCCAGCAGGACCAGCCCCTCGGCCTCGTCGGCCCGGTCCAGGCCGAGACCGGTCCAGGTCTCGGGCGCGCACTCGACGACGCAGGTGCTGCCCTCGGGGCCGTAGCCGTAGCCGTACACCCAGATCCAGCCGTGGCCGGTCTCGACGAAGGCGAAGGTGAAGGCGTCGAAGACCTTCGGGGTGCCGAGCCACACGTAGCGGTTGCGGCCGCCGGTGATCTCGGTGCCGAAGTGCTCGGCATGGTGGCCGCGCAGGGCGCTGCCGGCGCCGTCGGCCGCCACGACGAGGTCGGCGGCGGGCGGGTTGGCGCCGGTCACCGGGTGCTCGAACTCCAGGCGTACGCCGAGGTCGCGGGCGCGGGCGGCGAGGATCGCGAGGAGGCGGTGGCGGCCGATGCCGAAGCCCTCGTCGCCGTGGTGCCGGGTGGCCAGGTCGCCGACGTGGGCGACGCCGTCCCGCCAGCGCACGGAGTGCTCCTCGACGGCGCGGGCCGACTCCGGGTCGTGTTCCTGGAGCCGGTCGAGCAGTCCGCGCCAGTAGGTGACGCCCCAGCCGTAGGTGGAGCCCTCGGGGTCGCGTTCGTACACGGTGACGTCGTGGGCGGGGTCCTGCCGCTTCAGCAGGATCGACAGATACAGTCCGGCGGGCCCACCGCCGACGCAGGCGACCTTCACACACACCCCTGACACGCACTCATGGTGGTCGTTCGAGACCGCAGAGTAACAAGGTGAGGGTGCCGCGCCGCCGCCACGCGGCCGTGGCCGGCGCGGATTACCCGGCGGCCGCCGTGCGGCACTCCGGGTGGCCCCAGCCCCGGTCGTTCCTGGCGATGGGCTCACCGGCCGCGTACGAGCGGCCGCACAGGCAGCGTCCGGGGAACTTCGCCTTGAGGGTGCGGGACGAGGAGCCGCCGCCCTTGCGGGCCGTGCCCGCACCGCGGCGCGGCGCCTTGCGGGCCGCCGGGACGTCCGGGGCGGGCGGCGGCTCGGGCGAGCCGAGACCGCTGCCCGCGGCTTCCTGGACGACGGCCGCCTGGCTGGCGGCGCGGTCGGCGAAGTCGTTGAGCTTGTCGCCGTCCACCTGGTGGGCGGGCACGTAGCGGAACTCGACCGAGCGGCCGTCGAGCAGCTCGTCGATGCGCACGACCAGCTCCCGGTTGGCGACCGGCTTGCCGGCGGCCGTCTTCCAGCCGTTGCGCTTCCAGCCCGGCAGCCAGGTGGTGACGGCCTTCATGGCGTACTGCGAGTCCATCCGGACCTCGAGCGGCACGTCGGGGTCGGTCGACGCCAGCAGCCGCTCCAGCGCGGTCAGCTCGGCGATGTTGTTGGTGGCCCTGCCCAGCGGGCCGGCCTCCCAGCGGACCGGGCTCTCCGAGGCGTCGGCGACCACCCAGGCCCAGCCGGCCGGACCCGGGTTTCCCTTCGAAGCCCCGTCGCACGCGGCCACTACACGTTCACGCATGCGCTCGATCATGCCATGGCCCGCCGGGGTGTCCGGACCTGGATCAGGAGACGTCCGCGACCTCCGGCATCCGCCCCTCGGTGGTCGTGGTGTCGATCACCGAGAAGGTGGCGCCCTGCGGGTCGCTCAGCGCCGCGAACCGGCCGAACGGGGTCGTGACCGGACCGAACCGCACGACGCCGCCGAGCTTCGTGGCGCGGGCCACGGCGTCGTCGCAGTCGGCGACGGCGAAGTAGACGTTGATGTAGGGCGGAACCTCGGGCGGGAACTCCTCCGTCATGGCCATGCGGCCCAGGGCCGGGCCGTCGCCGAGGCGGTAGACGCGGAAGTCCATCCGGTCGTCCTGCATCTGCTGGGACCGGTAGGAGAAGACCGCGGGGAAGAAGGCGTCCGACTTCGCGGGCTCTCGGGTGAAGATCTCCGCCCAGCAGTACGCGCCGGGCACGGCCGTCGCCTCGAAGCCCTGGTGCCTGCCGCCCTGCCAGACGCCGAAGACGACGCCGCCCGGGTCCCGGGCCAGGCACATGGTGCCGTAGTCGCCGATCCGCATCGGCTCCAGCAGCAGCTCGCCGCCGGCCTCGCGGATCCGGCCGGCGGTCGCCTCCGCGTCCGGTGAGGCGAGGTAGAGGCACCACTGCGACCGGTCCTCGTGACCGGGCGGGGGCGGAACCACGGCGGCCACCGCCTTGCCGTCGGAGTAGCACTCGGTGTAGTTGCCGTACTCCGACGACGACTCGCCGAAGGTCCAGCCGAGGACGTCGCCGTAGAACCTCTTGGCTCCCTCGACGTCGGTGAACATCGCGTCGGCCCAGCAAGGGGCCCCTTCGGGTGTTGCGGCCATGGTTGCCGCCTCCTTGGCGAACGTGGGGTGGGTCTGGTGCGGGTGGGTCACTCACCGGCGTACGCACGTTCCAGCGCGGCGATGTCGAGCTTGCGCATCGACATCATGGCCTTGTTGGCGCGCGCCACCTTGGCGGGGTCGGGGTCGCGGAACATCTCCTCGAGCCGGCGCGGGACGACCTGCCAGGACACTCCGAACCGGTCCTTGAGCCAGCCGCAGGGGCCTTCCTCACCGCCGCCCTCGGTGAGCCGCGACCAGTAGTGGTCGACCTCCTCCTGGTCCCGGCAGGGGATCTGGAAGGAGATCGCCTCGCTGAACCTGAACTGCGGGCCGCCGTTGAGGCCCACGAACTTCTGGCCGTTGGCCGTGAACTCGACCGTGAGCACGGTGCCGGCGGGCTGGTACGACCCTTCGGGGTAGCGGGTGACCGAGCCGACGGCGGAGTTCTCGAAGACGGAGACGTAGAAGCGGGCGGCGTCCTCCGCGTCGCCGTCGAACCACAGGCACGTGGTGAATCCGTCGGTGCTCATGACTACCTCCTGGGCGTGCGACACGGTCACCTCTGTCGACCGGCGCGGGCCTCGGAACTCATCGCTCTGCCGGTGGCGAATCTGCCGCGGGCAGAGAAACACCCGGCGGGGGCCGCGGCGGGCCGAGAGTGGAGGGACCGCGGTGCCTTCGGCCGCGCACCGCTGCCACCACCACTACCACCCCTCACCACCCGCCACGACTCGACAAGGAGTGCCGATGTCTCCACTCATCGCAGGTCCCGCCCCCGCCGCACCGCCCAGGGCCGAGGACGGCGACACCCCCGCGACCCGGTTCGACGACCGGCTCGCCGAGCAGTTGCTCGACCAGCGGATCGTGCTGCTGGGCACCCAGGTCGACGAGGTCTCCGCGAACCGGGTCTGCGCGCAGTTGCTGATCCTGTCCGCGCAGGACCCGCGCACCGACATCAGCCTGTACGTCAACAGCCCCGGCGGCTCCGTGCACGCGGGGCTCGCCATCTACGACACCATGCGGCTGATCCCCAACGACGTCTCGACGCTCGCCATGGGGTTCGCCGCCAGCATGGGGCAGTTCCTGCTGAGCGTCGGCACGGCGGGCAAGCGCTACGCGCTGCCGAACGCGCGGATCATGATGCACCAGCCGTCGGCGGGCATCGGCGGCACCACCGCCGACATCGAGATCCAGGCGGACAACCTGGAGTTCACCAAGCGGACCATCGAGCGCATCACCGCCGAGCACACCGGTCAGAGCCCGGAGACCATCTCCCGGGACGGCGACCGCGACCGCTGGTTCACGGCCGAGGAGGCCAGGGAGTACGGAATGGTCGACCAGGTCGTGCAATCCCTCGCGGACGTGCGCCCGGCCGCGACCCGACGACGGATGGGGCTGTGACATGGGGAGCTACACGATTCCGAACGTCGTCGAGCGGACCCCGCAGGGCGAGCGGTCCTACGACGTGTTCAGCCGACTGCTGTCGGAGCGGATCATCTTCCTGGGGACCGAGATCGACGACGGCGTCGCCAACGTCGTGATCGCGCAGCTCCTGCACCTGGAGTCGTCGGCCCCGGAGAGCGAGATCGCGATCTACATCAACTCCCCCGGCGGCTCGTTCACGTCGCTGATGGCGATCTACGACACGATGACCTTCGTCCAGGCGCCGATCTCGACGTTCTGCGTCGGGCAGGCGGCGTCCACGGCGGCCGTTCTGCTGGCGGGCGGGGACCCGGGGCGGCGGTTCGTGCTGGAGCACGCGCGGGTCCTGCTGGGGCAGCCGGCCAGCGGCGGACGGCAGGGCACGGTCTCCGACCTGGCGCTCCAGGCCAAGGAGATGGTCCGTATCCGCTCCCAGGTGGAGGAGGTGCTGGCCCGCCACACCCACCACGACGTGGCGACGCTGCGCGCGGACATGGACCGCGACAAGGTGTTCACCGCCCAGGAGGCGGTGGCCTACGGGCTGGCCGACGAGGTGCTCGCCCGGCGCCTGACGCGGGTGTGAGGGCCGGGCCGGTGTTCCGCTCCTGGCGGGACACCGGCCCGCGCGCGTCCGCGCGTCCTCAGGCGGCCAGGCACATCCCGTCGAACCGCCCTCCGGCGGTGGACGTGCCGCGCCCGGCGCCGGTGTGCCGGGAGGTGAGGCGGACCAGTTCGCCCTGCGCGCGCGTCAGCAGGTCGGCGAGGCCCAGTCCCAGGGCGCCGGCGGCGGCCGCCAGCACCTCCGAGGACGCCTCCTTGCGTCCCCGTTCCACCTCCGACAGGTAGGGCATGGAAATCCGGGCGGCCTCCGCGACCTCCTTCAGGGTGCGCTCCTGGGCGAGGCGTTCACGCCGCAGGACGTCCCCGACCAGATCGCGCCACAGGGGTTCGCGCACGGTGGGCGGCCTTCGGTCCGGGGGGACCGGCGGGGCCGCGGGCCGGGCCGCGGCGGGACGGGTTTCGGGGCGCGCGGCCTGCGGGCGCAGCGCGATGACGCGGGCTTCGTTCGGCACGTGGCTGGTCACCTCCTCAGCCTAGGGTTCCCGTCGGTTCCCGGAAGGGTGCGGCGTTCCGCCCTCAGGGAAATCCGTGGCCACCTGGAATCGGGAGGCATGGACCGCCGCGACCCGGGTACCCGGCGGCGGGAATAGCCTAGGAAGACGTCCGACCGTGACTTTCGTGGGAGAGGCAATGGAAGCCGCCGTGGTCCTGCCGCACGCGCAGGTTGCCGAAGAGACCGCCGGGAGCGGGACCGGTGAGGGATCACCGCGGGACGTCGTGGACCCGCGCACCGTGGCGCCGCGTGACGCACGGCAGTTGTCCCGCCAGTTCTTCCAGCGCCTGACGGAACTCGAAGAGGGCACGCACGCGTACCAGTACGCGCGCAACACGCTGATCGAGATGAACATGTCGCTCGTGCGGTTCGCCGCGGGCCGCTTCCGCGGTCGCGGGAACGACATGGAGGACATCGTCCAGACCGGCATGATCGGCCTGATCAAGGCCATCGACCGCTTCGAACTGTCCCGCGAGGTCGAGTTCACCTCCTTCGCGCTGCCGTACATCGTGGGTGAGATCAAGCGCTTCTTCCGTGACACCACCTGGCCGTGCACGTGCCGCGGCGACTGCAGGAGCTGCGCGTGGAGCTGGCCAGGGCGCGCGAGGAGCTGTCCTCCCGGCTGGACCGCGAGCCCACCGTCGCCGAACTCGCCACGCTCATGAACATTGGCGAGGACGAGGTGGTCGAGGCCCAGATCGCGTCCAACGGCTACAACTCCTCCTCCCTGGACGCCGCGCTGACCGGGGAGGGCCCCGAGAACGGCGAATCGGTCCTGGCCGACTTCATCGGCGTGGAGGAGGACGGGCTGCGGCTCGTGGAGGACTTCCACTCGCTGGCCCCGCTGATGGCCGAGCTGAGCGAGCGCGACCGCAGGATCATCCATCTGCGGTTCGTGGAGGAGGCCACGCAGGCGGAGATCGGCGAACAGCTGGGCTGCTCGCAGATGCACGTGTCCCGGCTGATCAAGCGCATCATCGCCCGGCTGCGCGAGGGCATGCTGGGCGAGCTGGGCTGCGCCTGAGTTCCGGTCTCGCGGTGCCGACGATGCGTCCCCCGGTGCCGACGGTGGGTCCCGCGGTGCCGACGGTGCCCTTCACCCCTCCGAGGGGCACCACGGTCATCCCTCGGTGAGGGGCACCACGGCGCGTACCCGCTTGCCGACGGGGACGCGTTCGACGACGACCGTCTCCACCAGGGCGTGCACGATCTCCAGGCCGTGCCGGCCGACGCGCTCGGGGTCCCGGGGGAAGCGCTCCGGCGTCGCCTGGCTGCTGTCGTAGACGGTCACCGCCACCGAGGTGCCCGTGCCCTCCAGCTCCAGGATGTACGGCCCCCTGCTGTGCCGGTCGGCGTTGGTGACCAGCTCGCTCACCACGAGGAGCACGGCGCCGTCGGAGCGCGGGCCGATCGTGGCGCACCACTCGGTCCTGAGCTGGTCGAGGAAGAGCGAGGCGAAGGACCGCGCCTGCGCTATGCATCCCGGCTCGCCGGAGTAGTGTGCCGCCCGCCTCAGCGGTTCAACGGGTACGTCGAAACCGGTCGGTATCACTGCCCCGTCCAGGTACTCGGTCATGCGTTTCTCTCTCGGAAGCCGGACTGGCCGGACGCTGCTGCACCTGTCCTCGTACCCCGAGCCGCGCCTCGCAGTCCCCGTCTCTTCGCAGTGCGGGCATCGTCACAGTCGTGCGGGGAACCCGTGGGTGCGGACAGGGTGTGCGAGCGGGTGGGGCAAAGGGGGTGCGATGAACGAACTGATGGCCGCACGAAGCCTCACCACCCGGCCGGTGGTCACCCTCGGCGGCGATGCCGTCGCCCATGTCAAGGACACCGTATGCGACGCCGCCGCGGGCTCGGTCACCGGTTTCACCCTGACGGGACGGGGCCTGCTGTCCGGCTCCCTGAGGGAGGGCCTGCCCTGGCGGGCGGTGTACGCCCTGGGGCACGACGCGGTGATGATCCGCGACCGGCGCGGCCTCGTGGACGCGGCGGCGCTGACGACGCACCGGCACAGCCTGCGGGCCCGGCTGCTGGGTGCGGAGGTGGTGACCGAGGCGGGGACGGAGATCGGCACGGTGCTCGACGTCGTCGTGGAGGGCGGCACCGGTGGGCGGGTCGTCGGCTTCCGGGTGGCGGCGAGCCGTCGGTTCCTGCCGGGCCCCACCCGGCACCGGCGCCGGGTGTACGTACCGCGCGGCGGGACGCTCACGGTCACCGGGCGGTCCCTGGTCCTCCCCGAGGACGCCGTCCGGTACGTCGCGGACGACCTGCCCGGCCTCACCGCGCTGGTCGCCGGTGTGCCCGGCCGCGGGAGGGGCGCGCTGCCGTGATGCTGTTCACCGAGGTGCGCGGGCTGCCGGTGCTGGCGGCGGACGGGGGCGGTCCGCTCGGCACCGTGACGTCCCTGACCGTCGACGTCGTCTCCGGTGCGGTGAGTCATGTGCGGTTCCGCGACGGCGCCTTAGGCCGGGTCGGCCTGAGCGGACGGGTCGGCCTGAGCGGTCGGATCGGCCGGTCCGGCCGGGAGCGGGCGGTGCCCTGGGACGCAGTGGACACGGTCGCGGCGGGTGCCGTCCGTCTCCGGGCCGCCGCCCCGTGCGAAGGCGCGCCGCGGGCCCACCACGACCTGCTGGACCACCGTGTCCTCCTCGACACGGGCACCGGGCACGGCACGGTGCTCGACGTCGCGTTCGACACCCGGACCGCCCGCCTCCTCGCCCTCTTCACCACCCGCGGCGAAGTACCGGCCGGCCGTCTGCGGGGCCTGGGCGACTACGCCCTGGTCGTGCGGGCGGGCTGAACACCGGCCGGGCCGGGACGGAGCCGTGCCCCGGCCCGGGCCCCTCCGGCGCGGACGGCCCAGTCGGCGGGCGGGCCCGGCGACCGCTGCTTAGCGTGGCACCGTGAGTCCGCACCCCCCGCCCGTGCCCCCCGTGCCCCCCGTGCCTCCCGAGGCGCCCGGAACCTCCGGCCGGGCCGCCGCCGGCCACGGCTGGGTGCAGGCCCTGGGCACGGTGCTGGCCGGCCTGGTCGCCATGGGGGTCGTGGCCGCGCTCGGGCTGTGGGCGGCCGGTGCGGCGGACCTGCCCGACGACGCCTTTCCCCGGGTCGTCGTGGCGACCGTCGTCACCGCCGTGGGCGGCGCGCTGGAGCTGTCCGGCGACGCGGGCGAACTGGCCGCCACCGACGCGGGGCTGACCGTGATGCCGCTGTCCGTCACCCTGACCGGTGCCCTGGTGACCGCCTGGGGCTTCCTGCGGCCGCTGCGCCGCCGTGCCCTGACCGGCGTGCCCGACCTGGCCGGCTGGGCCGCGCGGATCGCCGTCCTGTGGCTGTTCGCCCTCCTCGGCATGGCGTTCGCCGCCCGGCAGACCTTCGAGGTCTCCCTCGGGGAGGGCCTGCTGAGCGACCTCGGTGACCTGTTCGGCGTCACCCCCACGGTCGGTTTCACCACCGACGTGCCGCTGACCGTCCTCTTCGGACTGCTGTGGCTGGCGGGGGTCTTCGTGCTCGCCCTCCTGGTCACGGCCTGGGTGCCGCTGCCCGGGCGGCTGCCGCGGCTGCGGGCGTCGGTGCGGCCGGCCGCGTACGCGATGGTCGCGCTGCTGCTCGCGTACGTGGTCGTCGGCGTCGTCGTCGCCCTGGTCACCGCCGGGACGCGGGGTCACGCGGGGGACACCTTCGCCGTACTGCTGCTCGGGCTGCCGAACCTGGCCTGGCCCGCGCTCACGATCGGCCTCGGCGCGACCTGGAACGGGCGTGTGGAGGGGCCGTTCGGGCTGCCGATGCCGCACGTGCTCGACGAGGTGCTGCGCACGCCGGACGTCTCGACCGTGAACGTGGGCACGCTCGCCGAACGCGACGGCCGGATGTGGTGGCTCCTGGTCGCCGCGGCGGTCCTGGTTCTGGCGGCCGGGTTCCTCATGGCGGCCCGCTCCCCCGTCCGCAGGCCGGCCTGGCTGCACGCGGTGCACCTGGCGGTGGCTCTGGCCCTCACGGTCCTCATGATCGGTCTCGTCGGCCGGATCCACGCCCACTTCGGGCTGTCGGTGCTCGGCATCGGCGACCTGGGCGGCGGGCTGTCCGGGCGGCTGTTCCTGCGCCCGCGTCTGTGGGGTGCGGTCGGCCTCGCGCTGCTGTGGGGGCTGGTCGCGGGGTTCCTCGGCGCGCTCCTCGCACGGTGGGCGGGCGAGCGGTCCGGCAGGGTCCGGTCCTGAGGCGGGTCGGGGCGGCGTACGCGGCGGCACGGGGTTCAGGCGACGGGGACGACCAGCGGCGGGGCGGCCCGCTGCATGCGCAGCGCGTCCACGGACTCGGCCATCAGCTCGTACTCGGTGGTCTCGTCGCTGGTCGCGACGCGCACCAGGTGTCCGGCGGCCAACTCCTCGGCGACCTGCTCCTGTTGGACGTCGTCGGCACACCAGGCGCGCAGCATGCGCGGCACGTCGGGCGCGTCGTCGGCGACCGGAGTCAGGGCGCCGCGCGGTAAGTGGGGGGTGTCGGGCTGCGGATCCAGCCGTTCCGCGATCCACGAGGCCCGGTCCCGCAGCCACCACAGGGCCAGGGCGAGGGTGGGCGCCCGGTAGGTGCCCAGGGGGACCCCGATGCGCCGGCCGTCGCAGACACCGTAGGCCGTGACATGGCACAGGAACTCGTCGTGCACTGCTACCCTCCCCCGTCACCCAGCCCGCCTGCCGGTCCGGCATGACGTCCGTGCGGCTCGTGTGCTGTGCGTGAGGGCACTGTCGCGTGGTGTGAGAGGCCCTAGTGGTGAGTATGTTCACGACTGAACCACTGTCACCACGAATTTCCGGCCAGTCTCCTGGCATATTCACGGCCCTGGTTGGCCGAAATACCGCGCCGCCCGCCATGACCCCGGGGGTAATCGACGCCGCGGACGGGTGCGGGCAGGGTTGCCGTACCGGGTCGCCGAGACCGGGATCCGGCTTCTGACCGGCACACCCACCTCATTGGAGGCTGATCGCCATGTCCGCATCCACCCGTCGTTACGAGGACGCCGTCGCCCGCTACCTCGAGGCCTGGAACGCGGCCCCGGACGCGGTGGCCAAGGCGGTCGCCGCGGCCTGGACGGAGGACGGGAGGTACACCGACCCGCTGGCCGACGTGCGCGGCCACGAGCAGATCGCGGCCGTGGTGGCGGCGGTGCACGAGCAGTTCCCCGGCTTCTCCTTCCGACTGTCCGGCGCGGTCGACGGGCACCACGACACGGCGCGCTTCTCCTGGGAGCTGGTGAGCGGGACCGACGGAGCCGCGCCGGTCGCCGGGTTCGACGTGATCACGCTGGACGACGAGGGCCGCATCCGGTCCGTGTTCGGCTTCCTGGACCGGGTGCCCGCGGGGGCGTGACCGGATCCGCGCACGCGCCGGTCCCGGAGGCGGTGCGCCTCCGGGACCGGCGTACGGGTTCCGCCGGACGGGGTTCTAGCCCAGTCCTAGCCCTTGACGATCTCGTCGATGCGGGCCAGTTCGTCGGCGTCGAAGTCGAGGTTGCCGATGGCCGCGACGCTGTCCTCCAGTTGCTGCGGGCTGCTCGCGCCGACCAGGGCCGAGGTCACCCGGCCCTGGCGCAGTACCCAGGCCAGGGCCAGTTGGGCCAGTGACTGGCCGCGGGCCCCGGCGATCCCGTTCAGGGTCCGCAGCCTGCCGACCAGTTCCTCGGTGACCGCGTCGGAGTTCAGGAAGGGGCTGTCGCCGGCGGCCCGGGAGTCCTCCGGGATGCCGTCGAGGTAGCGGCCGGTCAGCAGGCCCTGCTCCAGCGGGGAGTAGGCGATGGAGCCGACCTCCAGCTCGTCCAGGGTGTCGAGCAGGCCGCTGGTCTCCGGGCGGCGGTCGAGCATGGAGTAGCGCGGCTGGTGGATCAGCAGCGGGGTGCCCAGCCCGGCGAGGATGCGGGCGGCATCGCGGGTCTGCTCCGGCGAGTAGTTGGAGACGCCGACGTACAGCGCCTTGCCCTGCTGCACCGCCGTGTGCAGGGCGCCCATCGTCTCCTCCAGCGGAGTGTCCGGGTCGGGGCGGTGCGAGTAGAAGATGTCGACGTGGTCCAGGCCCATCCGGGACAGGCTCTGGTCCAGGGACGACAGCAGGTACTTGCGCGAGCCCCACTCGCCGTACGGGCCGGGCCACATCAGATAGCCGGCCTTGGTGGAGATCACCAGCTCGTCGCGGTACGGCGCGAAGTCGGCCCTGAGGGCCTCGCCGAGCGCGGACTCGGCGGAGCCGGGGGGCGGGCCGTAGTTGTTGGCGAGGTCGAAGTGGGTGACGCCGAGGTCGAAGGCGCGGCGGAGGATGGCGCGCTGGGTCTCGACGGGGCGGTCCGGGCCGAAGTTGTGCCACAGGCCGAGCGAGAGCGCGGGGAGCTTCAGGCCGCTGCGTCCGGTGCGCCGGTAGGGCATCTCCGCGTAGCGGTCGGGGTGTGCGGTGTACAACGCGACTCCAGAGGGGTTGGCCCCGGAGTACGGGGCTTGGGCGGAACCGCCCTCCACTCTCCCCTGACCTGCGGACAGTGGTCCAACAGAAGAATCCGATGGGATTGCGCGGTTAGGCTTCTCAATCATGGAACTGCGTCATCTCCAGCACTTCGTGGCGGTCGCCGAGGACCAGCACTTCACCCGGGCGGCGGAACGCCTGCTGGTGTCCCAGTCCGGGCTGTCGGCGTCGATCCGGGCGCTGGAGCGGGAGCTGCGGGCGCCGCTGTTCGTGCGCACGACCCGCCGGGTGACGCTGACGGAGGCGGGGCGGGCGCTGCTGGAGGAGGCACGGCGGATCCTCGCCCAGGTGCGGTCGGCGCACGAGGCGGTCGCCGCGGTGCAGGGGGTGCTGCGCGGGACCCTGTCCCTGGGCGCCGAGCAGTGCATCGCCGGGGTGCCGGTGGCCGGGCTGCTGGCCGGCTTCCGGCGGCGCCATCCCGACGTGGAGATCCGGCTGCGGCAGGCGGGCTCCGGGGAACTGGCGGAGGAGGTCGCGGCGGGACGGCTCGACCTGGCCTTCGCCTACCGCACCCAGGCGGACACGGACCAGTTGCGCTCGGTGTCGCTGGCCGGCGAGCCGATGACGGTGCTGTGCCACCCGGACCACCGGCTCGTCGCGGACGGCGCGGTACTCACCCCGCACGACCTCGCCGACGAGGTCTTCGTCGACTTCCACCCGGACTGGGGTCCGCGCCGCGTCACCGACGCCGTCTTCGCCGCGGCGGGCGTACGGCGGACCGTGCCGCTGGAGGTGAACGACGTGCACGGGCTGCTCGACCTGATCGACGAGAACCTCGGCATCGCGGTCGTCCCGCGCCACTTCCGGCACAAGCGCGCCGCGCTGACCTCGCTGCCGCTCAAGGACGCGGACGGGACGGAGTACGAGACCATCGCGCTGCTGCCGCCCGCGCAGGCGACCAGCCCGGCGGCCCGGGCGCTGATGGGGCTGCTGGAGACGGCGGGCACGTGAACGGCGGACCGTGAACGGCGGACGCGTGAACGGCGGGCGCCGGAGCACGGACTGCGCGATGGTGGACACATGCTTGCGAAGGACATCCTCATCGAGGGCTACGGCCGCATCCAGGAAGAAGTCCACGCCGCCGTCGAGGGCCTGGACCCCGACGGCCTGAACGCCCGCCCCGCCGCCGGCGCCAACTCCGTCGCCTGGCTGGTCTGGCACCTCACCCGCGTCCAGGACGACCATGTCGCCGACGCCTTCGGGCTCGACCAGGTGTGGCTGTCCGGGGAGTGGGAGAAGCGCTTCGGCCTCGGGCTGCCCCGCGACGACACCGGGTACGGGCACAGCTCCGCGAAGGTCGCCAAGGTGCGGGTCGACTCCGCCGGCCTGCTGACCGGCTACTACGACGCGGTGCACGAGCAGACGCTCCGGGCCCTGCGCTCGCTGACCGCGCAGGACCTGGAGCGGGTCGTCGACGACAACTGGGACCCGCCGGTCACGCTCGCCGTGCGGCTGGTCAGCGTCCTGTCCGACGATCTCCAGCACGTCGGACAGGCCGCCTACGTGCGCGGGCTGGTGCGGAGCGCGGACGCGTAGCCCGGCAGGACCACGTCGCGGATGAGAGCGTTGCGCTCCTCGAAGGGGGCGAAGGCGCTCTTGAGGGCGTTCACCGTCACCGTGCGCAGGTCCTCCACGCTCCAGCCCGCCTGCTCGACCAGCAGCGACATCTCGCGTGTCATCGTCGTGCCAGAGACGAGCCGGTTGTCGGTGTTGAGGGTGACGCGGAAGCCGAGGTCCTTCAGCGCGGTGATCGGGTGCTCGGCGATCGAGGTCGCGGCGCCGGTCTGGAGGTTGGAGGTCGGGCACATCTCCAGGGCGACGCGGCGGTCGCGCACCCAGGCGGCGAGCCGGCCGAGCTTGCCGGCGGCGAGGTCGGGGATGTCGTCGGTGATGCGCACGCCGTGGCCGATGCGCTGGGCGCCGCACACCTGGAGCGCCTGGTGGATGCTGGGCAGCCCGTGCGCCTCGCCGGCGTGGATGGTGAAGGGCACGTTCTCGCGCCGCAGGTGCGCGAAGGCGTCGAGGTGGTCGGCGGGCGGGAAGCCGTCCTCGGCTCCGGCGATGTCGAAGCCGACGACGCCCGCGTCCCGGAAGGCGACCGCCAGGTCGGCGGCCTCGCGGACCCGGTCGAACATCCGCATGCCGCAGAGCAGGGTGCCGACACGGACGGGCGTCCCGGCGGCGGCCGCCTTGGCCATGCCGGCGGCCAGACCCTCCTGGACGGTCTCCACGACCTCCCGCATCGACAGCCCGCCCCGGGTGTTCAGCTCGGGGGCGTAGCGCACCTCGCCGTAGACCACGCCGTCGGCGGCGAGGTCGAGGACGTACTCCTCGGCGGCGCGCAGCAGGCCCTCGCGGTTCTGCAGCACGGCGAGGGTGTGCTCGAAGGTGGCGATGTAGCGCACCAAGTCACCGGAGTTGGCGGCCTCGTAGTACCAGGCGGCCAGCTCGTCGGGGTCGGTGGTGGGCAGGGCGTGGCCGACGGAGGCGGCGAGTTCCACGACGGTGGCGGGGCGCAGGCCGCCGTCGAGGTGGTCGTGCAGGACCGCCTTGGGGAGGCGGCGGAGGGTCTCGGTGTCTATGCGCGTAGATGACATGTGCGGCGGTTCCTCGGCGGTTCGGTGCGTGAAGACGGGGATGGTTCGCGAAAGGGGGTTACGGACGGGGACGGATCACGGGGCTGCCGGCTGGAGCAGGTCCCAGCGGTTGCCGTACAGGTCCTGGAAGACGGCGACCGAGCCGTAGGGCTCGTGGCGGGGCTCCTCCAGGAAGGTCACGCCCGCGGCGGCCATGCGGGCGTGGTCGCGGGCGAAGTCGTCGGTGTACAGGAAGAACCCGACACGCCCGCCGGTCTGGTCGCCGATCCGGGCCCGCTGGGTCTCGCCCTTGGCGCGGGCCAGCAGCAGGGCGGTGCCCGTACCCGGGGCGCCGGGCTCGACGACGACCCAGCGGGAGCCGTCGGGCCGGGGCGTGTCCTCGGCGAGGCGGAAGCCGAGGGCCTCGGTGTAGAAGCGGATCGCCTCGTCGTAGTCGTCGACGACGAGGGCGACCAGGGCGATGCGTGTCATCGGCACCTTCCGGGACGGGCGATTGACGGGAGAGGTTATACGTAAAACTCACCGGACGCCAAGTCTCCCGCTTGGAGGACCGGCGCCGTTCACGGCGGATCGGCCCGTGCGGGCGGGGTCGGCCCGTGCACGGCGGATCGTCCAGTCCGGGCGGGGTCGGCCCGTGCAGGCACGGATCGGCCCGCGGGCGGGGGTCAGCCCGTGCGGGCGCCGTCCAGCCGTGCCACTTCCTCGTCGGTGAGGCGGAGCGCGCCCGCGGCGACGTTCTCGGCGAGGTGCTCGGGGTTGCCGGTGCCGGGAATGGCGAGGACGTGCGGGCCCTGGTGCAGGGTCCAGGCGATCCGGACCTGCGCCGGGCTCGCCCCGTGCGCGCGGGCCACCGCGCGCACCTCCTCGTCGTGCGCCGTACCCGCGCCCCGCGGCCCGGCCTCGCCGGCGATGGCGAAGAACGGCACGAAGGCGATGCCCTGGGCGCGGCACTGGGCGAGGAGCGCGTCGGTGGCGGGATCGTGGAAGCCGAGGCCGTACCGGTTCTGGACGCTCACCACCGGCGCGACGGCCTGGGCCTCGGCCAGGTGCCGGGGCTCCACGTCGGACAGGCCGAGGTGGCGGATCAGTCCGGCCTCGCGCAGCTCGGCCAGGGCGCCGAAGTGCTCGGCGACCGAGTCCTGGCGCATGCGGCGCAGGTAGACGACGTCGAGGTGGTCGCGGCCGAGCTGGCGCAGGTTCTCCTCGACGTGGGCACGCAGGTCCTCGGGGCGGGCGGAGGTCCCCCACTCCCCCGACCAGTCGCGGTACGGGCCGACCTTGGTGGCGACGACGAGGTCGTCGGCGTAGGGCGCGAGCGCGCTGTTGATCAGTTCGTTGGCGGAGCGCAGGGAGGAGAAGTAGAAGGCGGCCGTGTCGATGTGGTTGACGCCGAGTTCGACGGCGCGGCGCAGTACGGCGAGGGAGCGTTCGCGGTCGCTCGGGGTGCCGAGGTGGAAGGCGGCACTGCCCGTCAGCCGCATCGCGCCGAGGCCGACGCGGCGGACGGGCAGGTCGCCGAGGCGCCAGGTGCCGGAGGACTCCGCGGTGATCGTTTCCGAGGTCATCGGCGGAGTTTCGCACACCCGGCGAGGGTCAGCAGTACAGGTTCCCGCCCGGGGAGACACCGAGGATCTGGCTGAACTGCTGGTACTTGGTGACCCGGCTCTGGACCTGGGCCGGGTTCCTGCCGTCGCACTCCAGCGAGCCGTTGATGGAGCGGATGGTCTGGCCGAAGCCCGCACCGTTGACCATCGCGTTGTGGGCCGTCATGGTGCCCGGCCCGGACTGGGTGTTCCAGTACCACAGGCCGGTCTTCCAGGCGACGGCCGCGTCGTTCTGCACCAGCCAGGGGTTGTTCAGCAGGTCGATGCCGAGCGCGTCGCCCGCCGCCTTGTAGTTGAAGTTCCAACTGAGCTGGATCGGACCGCGTCCGTAGTAGGCGGCCTGACCGGCGGGGCAGCCGTAGGGCTGGTTCCAGTCGCAGTAGTGCGGGTAGTTGGCGGTGTTCTGCTCGACGATGTGCACCAGGCCGCCGGTCTCGTGGCTGACGTTGGCGAGGAAGGCCGCGGCCTCCTGCTTCTTGGTGGTGTCGCTGCCGGTGTTTGCGAAGCCGGGGTAGGCGCTCAGCGCGGCCGTGAGGCCGCTGTAGGTGTAGAAGGGGTTCCGGCCCGGGAACATCTGGTTGAACTGGGCCTCGCTGACCACGAAGTTGCCCACCGGCGTCTGCGAGCCGCCGTCGCACGCGTACGGGTCCCAGTACCAGGTGCTGATGAGCGGGTCGTAGCCCGGGTTGGCGTGCTCGGCGATGTAGGCCTTGCCGTCGGTGTAGCGGACGATGTCGCCGGCGTTGTAGTTCGCGCCGGCCGACCAGGCCGGGTAGCTCGAACAGGCGGCGGCCGACGCCTCGTTGGCGGGCATGAGCAACGGCACGGCGCCCGCGAGGGCGAGTGCGGTCACCAGAGCGGATGTACGGCGCCTCGACACAGGTCGTCTCCTTCTGCGGAGCACGGCCGCTCCCGTGCCGGGACGGGGCGGAACCTGGTGCGCGCGTGCCGGCCGGGCCGGCCACGGCGTGGGGGCGGCCGTGGAGGGGGGTGTGGGGCACACTCAACCGCTTTGGTATGTACCAGTCAAGGGTGTAGACCAAAGCAACCCCGCACCCCGCCCGACGGGTCGGCCCTGGACGGCGACCGGCAGGGGGCCCGGTCGCGCCCGGCGGGCACTCGGGCCGGGTGACGCCACAGCCCCCGGGCGGCGAGGCGCGGCAGGACGCCCTCGCCGAACCAGTAGGCCTCCTCCAGGTGCGGGTAGCCGGAGAGGACGAACTCGTCGATGCCCAGGGCGTGGTACTCGGCGATCCGGTCCGCGACCTCGTCGTGGCTGCCGACCAGCGCGGTGCCCGCGCCGCCGCGCACCAGGCCGATGCCGGCCCACAGGTTGGGGTGGATCTCCAGGGCGTCGCGGGAGCCTCCGTGCAGGGCCAGCATGCGCCGCTGCCCCTCGGACTCGCTGCGGGCGAGGCCCTCCTGCACCGCCCGCACGGTCTGGGGGTCGAAGCCGTCGAGCAACCGGTGCGCCTCGGCCCAGGCCTGCCGCGCGCCGTCCCGGGTGATGACGTGCAGCCGGATGCCGAAGCGCAGGGTGCGGCCCTCCTGCGCGGCCAGTGCCCGTAGCCGGGCGATCTTGCCGGCCACCTGCTCGGGCGGCTCGCCCCAGGTGAGGTACACGTCGACGTGCCGCGCGGCCACCTCCCCGGCGGCCGGCGAGGAGCCGCCGAAGTACACCTCGGGCACGGGATCGGGCAGCCGCACCAGCTTCGCGTCCTCGACACTCAGGTGCTCACCCCGCAGGTCGACCGTCCTGCCCGCCCACAACTCCCGTACGACATGCAGGAATTCGCCGGTACGGCGGTAGCGGGCGTCCTTGTCCAGGAAGTCCCCGTAGGCCCGCTGCTCGCGGCTCTCGCCGCCGGTGACGACGTTCAGCAGGAGCCGTCCGCCGGTCTGCCGCTGGAAAGTGGACGCCATCTGCGCGGCGAGCGTGGGCGAGACGAACCCGGGCCGGAAGGCGACCAGGAACTTCAGCCGTTCGGTTGCCTGGGAGACCATCGCGGTGGTCAGCCACGCGTCCTCGCACCAGGCGCCGGTCGGGGTGAGCGCGGCGACGAAACCGAGGTCCTCGGCGGCGCGGGCGATCTGGGTCAGATAGGCCACCGTCGGCGGCCGGTTGCGCCCGGAGACGGTGGCGGGGGCGCCGTGGCCGCCCCCGACGACGTCGCGGCTGTCGCCGCTGGTGGGCAGGAACCAGTGGAAGGTGAGGGCGGACACGGGGGCTCCGTTCGCGAGGTGGACACGGTGGGCGACCCGCCGGGGCCGGACGGGTGCCGCGCCGCGGAGCGAGGCGGGGCGCGGGCGGCTCAGCCCGCCGCGGCCAGCGCGGGGGCGGGTCGGGCGCCGAGGGCCGCCGAGAACTGGTCGACCACCTGGCCGAGGGCCTCCGCGGCACCCGGGGCGACGGTGACCGTGCCGTCCTCGTGGACCGCGATGTCCCGGTCCAGGGTGAACCAGCCCTGCACGACGTGCGCCGCGCCCATGGAGGTGAGCACCGGGCGCAGCGCGTAGTCGATCGCCAGGACGTGGGCGGTGGACCCGCCGGTGGCCAGCGGCAGCACGGCCTTGCCGGTGAGGGCGTACTGCGGCAGGAGGTCGAGCAGGGCCTTCAGGACACCGGAGTACGACGCCTTGTAGACGGGGGTGCCGACGACGACGCCGTCGGCGCGGGCGAACAGTTCTGCGGCCTCACTGATCGCGGGATGCCTGAAGTCCGCGCCGAGCAGGGCCTGGGCGGGGACGGTACGGACGTCGAGCGGGATCACCTCGTGGCCCTGTGCCGTCAGCCGGACGTCGAGGTGGCGCAGCAGCCGGTTGGTGCGGGAGGAGGCGGACGGACTGCCGGAGACGGACAGGACGGTGGCCATGGGTTCTCTTTTCGGGAAGGCGGGCGCGACGGACGGCCCGGCGGGGGCCTCCCGCGGGGGTCCTGCGGGAGCACACGGGAGTGCGTCGGCCGCACTCGGAAGCACCGGGCGCGGCCGGCCGGCCGGGGGGCCGGGATCAGGCGGTGCGGAGAGCCGTCCGCGGGCGGCGGGTGCCGGGGCGGTACGGCGGGGCGGGGAGCGGGCGGCGGATCGGCGGGATCAGGCCGCGGTGCGACAGGAGGCGCTGGAGACGCGCGCGAGGTCGACGTGGCGTCGCCGCGTGAGGTCCGGTCGCGTGGTCATGCCGACGATCGTGGCAGCCACCGCCGAGGACGGTCAAGGAGAACGGGACCGGTCGCGGGCTGCCGGGCCGGGAATTCACACGGGCGTGACACGGCGGACCGGCCGGACCCGGTCTCCGGCCGGCGCTCGCGCACCACGGGGAGATCCCGGGCCACCCACCTCTACACATAAACGCGCAATAAGAGCAGAATGGACTTATGGGTCGCTATCGCGCACCGCATCAGAAGCGGATGGCCCTGCAACCCGAAGGAGACGACTCATGGCCCACGTCTCACACTCCCGAGGCGACCTCACCAGCCACCCGGACGCGCCGGAAATGCAGGCGCGTTACGCGCGCGTGCTCGGTGGTCGCGACGTGGCACTCATGGACGGGCCGGTGTTCCTGCTCGGCCTGTACTGTGCCGTGTCCCCGTGGATACTCCACTTCACCGCCAGCCAGCCCCCGCTGGTGGCCCACAACGTGATCGTGGGCGTCGCCATCGGCCTGCTGGCCCTCGGATTCACCCGCGCCCCTGAGCGCATGTACGGCCTGAGCTGGGCCATGTGCGCGATCGGCGTGTGGATGATCATCTCCCCGTGGATCGTCGGCACGAACCCGGACGCCGGCGTCATCTGGAACAACGTCGTCATCGGAGCCCTGGCCGTGATCCTGGGCATGGCATGCGCCGGCACGGCTGTGCGGAGCGCCCCGCACAGGCACTAGACGCACCGGAAGGAGACGGCACGGGCCGGTCCGCACGCGCGGACCGGCCCGTCGCCTGTGCCCGCACCCCTCCGCGCCCGCACGCGGCCGCCGACGGAAACGGACCGGCGGACTGCCGCCGCCCGCAGTGGGCAGACGCTCTACTGCGGGGGCCTTGAGACGAAGGGGTGGAGATGGAGATCGACGGCATTATCAGTGCCATCGTCATCGGTGTCGTCATCGGCGTGCTGGGCCGGCTCGTCGTCCCGGGCCGGCAGCGCATCGGCGTGCTGTGGACGATCCTCGTCGGCATCGTGGCCGCGTTCATCGGATCGTTCATCGCGTCGGCGTTGGGCGTGGCCGACACCAAGGGCGTCGACTGGATCGAGTGGCTCATCCAGATCGGCCTGGCCGCGGTCGGCGTGGCCGCGCTGGACCGGTCGCGTTCACGCCCGGGCCGTTGAGCACGGAGGCGACCGTCACCTGCTGCGGAGCCATGCCTCGTACCAGGTGACGGTCGCGTCCACGGTGTCCGCGAGGGGCGTCGGGGCGGCCCCGAAGTACCGCTCGAAGGCGGTGGAGTCCATGATCTGCGGCTCCGTGTGCTGGTAGAACATCTCCTCGTACTCGGCCATCATCCGCTCGTCGAAGGGGCCGAAGGGGCGGGGCCGTTCGAGCACCACGACGTTCAGCGGGCGGCCCACCCGCTTCTCCACCATCGTGTGGATCTCGCGCGTACTGACGGCGGGCGCGGTCGGCAGGTGCCAGACGCGGCCGTCGCCGTCGGGGCGCTCACCGAGGGTGGCGAGGCCGGCCGCCACATCCGTCACAGCGGTGTAGCTGTGCGGCAGCTCCGTGTCGCCCATGGCCAGGACCTCCCCGCCGGTGAGCGCGCCGGGGAAGACGGCAGCGCCCAGGGAGGAGTTGAGGACGCCGGGCCCGACGAAGTCGGCACTGCGGCCGAGGACCACCCGGGCCCGGCCCGAGCGGTGGGCGGCGAGGTACCGCTCGTCCAGCTCGGCGCGCATCCGGCCCTTCCGGCTGGTCGCCTTCCAGGGGGTCTCCTCGGTCATCACCGCTCCCCCGGTCTCGCCGTAGGGGTAGAGCGTGTCGAGCACGACCAGCCGGGCGCCGCTCGCCCCGACGGCGGCCAGGACGGCCTCCTGGACCCGGGGCATCACCTCGACCTGGAGGTGATAGGCGACGTTGACGCAGTGGTACACGACGGCGGCGCCGCGTACGGCGGCGCGGGCGCCGTCGGCCGTGCTCACGTCGGCGGCGACCCGCTCGACGCCTTCCATCGCGGGACCTGTCGCCCTGCGGTCCACCAGCCGGACGGGGTGTCCGCGGCGCACCAGCTCACGAGCGAGCGCGGTGCCGGCGGGGCCGGATCCCAGAACGGTGTGCGGGGCCTGCTGCTGCGGGGTTGCGGTGGACATGGCGCTCCTCTGCCTCGGCCGGCCATCGGCTGTTGACTATGGCCGTTCTCGTTCGTTAGAGACTCTAACGTGAACTAGTAGCCGTAGCAAGATGCCCGGGTGGAGGGACGCATAGGCTGGCGGGAAAGGATCACGTCACGAGGAGGGCCGTACGCCATGGCCGTGAAGGACACCGAACTGACCCACTTGCGCCGTTGTGTGGAGCTGGCGGCCGAGGCGCTGGAGGCCGGCGACGAACCGTTCGGGTCGGTACTGGTGGGCGGGGACGGCACGGTGCTGGCCGAGGACCGCAACCGGGTGGCCTCCGGCGACCGCACCCGTCACCCGGAGTTCGAGCTGGCACGCTGGTCCGTCGACCGGCTGAGCCCGGAGGAACGGGCCGCGGCGACGGTGTACACGTCCGGCGAGCACTGCCCGATGTGCGCCGCCGCACACGCGTGGGTGGGCCTGGGCCGCATCGTGTACGTCGCCTCCTCGGAGCAACTGGGAGCGTGGCTCGCGGAGTTGGGCGTCCCTGAGGCGCCGGTACGGCCGCTCGCGGTACAGGAGGTGGCGCCCGGCGTGACCGTGGAGGGCCCGGTGCCGCAGCTCACCGAGGAGATCCACGCCCTGCACCGGCGCTTCCACGCGGGACGCGCCTGACCCCGCTCGTCGCCGACGGCCGGGCTGCCGACGCCGACCGCGACGACGCCGACGCCGCCGACGTTCGTGCCGGTGGAGGCCGGCCCGGGCTCCCGTCCGGTGTGCCGCCGCCCGGAAGGCGCCGTGTGCGCAGCCCGCTTATGGTGGGCGAGGGCGCCGACCACCGGTCCGCGACGGGGCGCCCGGGAGGCATCGATGCAGGCCAAGCTGGAGACTCGGCCCTCGGTCCGGCGCTGCGCGGTCACCGGAGCGCTCGGCCTGGCCCTGCTGGGCGCGGGACTGCCCGCCGCGAACGCCACGCACGACGCGAACCACGCGAACGACGCGACGACGGCGGCCGGGCGGGAGACCCGCGCGACCGCCGGGCGGGACGCCGGCTCCGGCCTGTCCCGGTTCTACGACCAGAAGATCACGTGGTCGGCGTGCAGGGGCACTGAGATGCCGAAGGACCTGCAGTGCGGCAAGGTCACCGTCCCCGTCGACTACGCGCGTCCCCGGGGCAATACCCTCGACGTCGCCCTCGCCCGCTACCGGGCCACCGGCCACTCCCGGGGCTCCGTGCTGCTGAACTTCGGCGGCCCCGGCGGTTCCGGCGTCAATGAACTGGCCGCCGGCGGCAAGGAGTTCATGCACCTCACCAACGGCTACGACGTCGTGACCTTCGACCCGCGCGGCGTCGGCCGTTCCTCCCCGGTCTCCTGCGGACCGGCCACCCTGAAGATCGCGGAGGCGACGGACGGCGACGGCGGGACGGGCGACCCGCGGGACGCGCTGGCGCGGCTGCGGGACGCGGCGGCCGAGTGCGCGAAGTACTCCGGGCCCGTGCTGCCGCACATAGGCACGGTCGACGCCGCGCGCGACATGGACGTGATGCGCCGGGCACTCGGCGACGACCGGCTCAACTACCTGGGCTTCTCCTACGGGTCCCGGCTCGGAGCGGTGTACGCGGCCCAGTTCCCGGACAAGGTCGGCCGGATGGTACTCGACGGCGTCGACACCCTGACGGAACCGCTGACCGAGCAGGGGCTCGTCGGTGCGCGGGGGCAGCAGACCGCGCTGGAGAACTTCCTGGACTGGTGCGTCGAGGACGTCGCCTGCCCGTTCGGCCAGGACGCCCGCGGCGCCCGGGAAGAGGTCGTGCGGCTCGTCGCCTCCCTCGACTCCGACCCGGTGCCGTCGGCCTTCGGCAAGCCGTTCACCGGGCAGGACATGGTCGGCGCGATCGGCCAGGCGCTGTACAGCCGCCAGTTGTGGCCCTCGCTGGAGCGGGCGCTCGCGCAGTTGCTGCAGGACGGTGACACCGGCGGCCTGGAGGGCTTCTCCTCCGGCGGCGTCACCTTCCCGGTCCGTGCGGACGGGGGCGACGCCGGGCTCACCGACGAGGCGGACGTCCCCATGGACAACCTCCCGGCCGCCCTGATGGCGATCAACTGCGCCGACGACCCCGACCGTCCCTCCGCCGCCCAGGTCACCGCGTCCCTCGGACGACTGCGGGCCCGGTACGAGGAGGCCTCGCCGGTCTTCGGCCGGTACCGGCTCACCCAGGTGCTCATGTGCTACGGCCGGCCCAGGGGCACCGACTACGTCCGGGACGACGTGAAGGACCTCGACACCGCGAAGATGCTCCTGGTCGGCACCCGCGGCGACCCGGCCACGCCGTACCGCTGGACGACGGAGACGGCGGACCGGCTCGGCCCCTCCGCCGTGGTCCTGGACAACCGGGGCGAGGGGCACACCGGCTACGCGTCCTCCGAGTGCGTGCACCGCAAGGTCGACGACTTCCTGCTGTACGGCTCCCTGCCGCCCGACGGCAGCTCCTGCGGCCCCGAGCCCGCCGGCACCGGGTCCGACTGAGCGGCGATCCGCTCCGAATGCCCGACATGCCCGTTCGCCCTATCGTGCTGACATGGAGCACGATCTGAGTCCCGCCACCCTCGCCGAACTGCGGCGCCCCCGCCCGTACCCGGCCGTGTCCGTGCTGACGCCGACACATCGCCGTGAACCGGACAACGCCCAGGACCGGGTCCGGCTGCGCAACGCGGTCGCCGCCGCCAAGAAACAGCTCGAGGAGGATCCGTCGGTCACCCGCGACCGGCGCGCGGAGGTGTCCGGCGAACTCGACCGGGCCATGGCCGAGGTCGACCTGACGTACGCCGAGGACGGTCTGGCGATCTTCGCCGCCCCCGGTGAGCACCAGGTCTGGACCCTCAGCCGTTCCGTGCCCGAACGCGTGGTCCTCTCGGACACCTTCCTGACCCGCAACCTCGTCGCCGCGCAGGCCGCCGAGCGGCCGTTCTGGGTCCTGTCGGTCGCCGCCGACCGCGTCACGCTGTGGAGCGGCGGCGCGGGCCGGGTCGTGGAGGAGCACCTCGGCGGTTTCCCCCTCGACCGGCCCGCGGAGGACTTCGACCCGGAACGGCAGGAGCGGATCGGCGACGCGCCCAGCACGTTCCGGGACGAGGGCACCCGCCGGTTCCTGCGCGACGCCGACGCCGCGATGGGCAAGGTGCTGCGCGCGCATCCCCGGCCGCTGTACGTCACCGGTCCCGAACCGGCGCTGTCCCTGTTCGACGAGGCGGGCACGCTCGCCGCGCAGGCGGTGCTCGTCCCGCACGGCGGGCTGGCCCACGGTTCCGCCGAGGCGGTGTGGCAGGCGGTGCGGCCGGTGCTGGAGGACGAGGCCCGCGCGGCGGTCGACACGGTGGCCAGGGAGCTGGACGCCGCCCGCGGCCGCAAGGACTTCGCGGCCGGGGTCGACGAGCTGTGGGAGAGCGCCCGCACGGGCCGGGTCCGGCTGCTGGCCGTCGAGGAGAACTTCAAGGTGACGATGCGCGACGACGGCGAGCACCTGATCCCCGCGGACGACGGCGACCTCGACGCCCGCGAGGACATCGTGGACGAGATCGTCGAGCAGTGCCTGGATACGGGCGCCGAGGTGCGCTTCGTGCCGGACGGCACGCTCGGGGACGCGGCCGGCATCGCGGGAGTCCTGCGCTACTGACCTCCGCGGCGGCCGGGCCGCCCCCTCCCGTGACGCCCGGCCGCGTGAAAGCCTGTCCGCCGTACACGGACCCGCTGCTCGCGGGTGTGCGGCGGACGGCGAAGGAGCGGGTGCGGCGTGGGTGAACCTCTGGGTGTGGCGGTCCTGGGCGCGGGTCACATGGGTGCCGACCACGTACGGCGCCTCGACCGGGTGGTGAGCGGCGCCCGGGTCGCCGCGGTGGCGGACCCGGACGCCGAGCGGGCGAAGGAGGCCGCGGCGGGGATCGACGGGGTCGTCGTGCACACGCAGGCGGAGGCGGCGCTGGACGCGCCGGGCGTCGGGGCCGTACTGATCGCCTCGCCCGGCGAGGCGCACGAGGAGGCGCTGATGGCGGCCTTCGCGCGGGGGCTGCCGGTCCTGTGCGAGAAGCCGATGGTGCCGGACTCCGCGGGCGCGCTGCGCGTGGTGGAGGCCGAGGCGCGCCTCGGCCGGAGGCTGACGCAGGTCGGGTTCATGCGGCGGTACGACGCCGAGTACCTGCGGCTGAAGTCGCTCCTGGACGGCGGGCGGCTGGGCCGTCCGCTGATGCTGCACTGCGTGCACCGCAACGTCTCCTCCCCGCCCCGCTTCACCTCGGCGATGCTGATCAACAGCTCCGTCTCGCACGAGATCGACGCGGCCCGCTGGCTGCTCGGCCAGGAGCTGAGCGCGGTGACCGTGCTGCGTCCGCGCCCGTCGGCGGGTGCGCCCGAGGGTCTGGCCGACCCGCAGCTGGTGCTCCTCGAGACGGAGGGCGGCGCCGTGGTGGACGTGGAGGTCTTCGTCAACTGCGGCTTCGGCTACGAGGTGCGCTGCGAGGCCGTCTGCGAGAAGGGCAGCGCCCGGATCGGCCGGGCGCACACCATGGTGGTGACGGCGGCGGGCGGTGCGCGGGAGGAGGTGCCGCAGGACTACCTGGTGCGGTTCGCGGACGCCTACGACCGCGAGGTGCAGAGCTGGGTGGACGCCACCCGCCGGGGACGGGTCACCGGGCCCGGCGCCTGGGACGGCTACGCCGCCGCGGCGGTCGCCGAGGCCGGGGTGCGGGCCCTGGAGACGGGCGCGCGCACTCCGGTCGAACTGGCGCCCCGCCCGGCCCTCCACGACCCGTCAGGGAACACCCGTCCGTCGAACAGCGGGGCGACTGGGCGTCCGGGCCCGGAACCTCACCAAGTCCCGTAGGCGGTCTACGACTTGCTCCCGAACGCGGGCCTGCGGAACGCGTAGCGGAACCACTCCGGGAAGACTGTGGCATATGCCGGAAGCACCACCGTATCGTGTGTTGCCAAATCCCTTACGGGGCGTGGCGGGCTGTGCCACAGTCGTAACGGTCCTTCCACCAGCCTCGGTTCCGCCTTGGTCGTACCGTCAGCACATCGGAGTGCGTCATGTCGTCCCCTCTCTCCGCGGACCATCCCGCCGCCCGGCCACCGGGGCACGGCTCGGTCGAGGCGCTCATCACGCAGGCACGCCGGCTGCGGGGCGACGTGGACGCGGTGCGGCGGGACAGCCAGGAGGACGCGGCGGACCCCAGGGGGCGCTGGCAGCGCGCGCTGTACGACCTGGCGCTGCACCAGCTCACCGACCTCGACGCGCACCTGGCCCAGTTACGGGACGGCCCGGCGCCGGCGCCCCGCCCCGGTTCCCTGCTCAGCCGGGTCGGCAGTGCGGAGTGGAACCTGCTGACGGACGAGGCCGAGTGGTCCGGGGAGCTCTTCCGGATCCTGGGCCGCGACCCCGCCTCCGTCCCGCTGAGCCTCGACGAACTCCCGTCCCTGGTCCTGACCGAGGACCGCCCGAAACTGACCGCGATGGTCACGGACTGCCTCGTCGACGCGCGGCCCATCGACGGCGAGTTCCGCGTCGTGCACCCCGACGGGGCGGTCCGCACCGTGCACATGATGGGCGAGCCCGTCCTCGACGACGACGGCACCACCGCGTCGATGTGGGCGGTGCTGCGGGACGTGAGCGAACTGCGGCGCAGTCAGCGGGTGGTGAGCGAGACCCGCGACTCCCTCCGGCGTCCTCCGCCGCCGCCCTGGCACGGGCTCCTGGGCTTCCCGGACCAGGGGCGGCCGGGCCTCGACCTGGCCGCCGCGCACCTCCCGTCCGCACCCGCGCCGGGCCCGCCCTCGCGCTACGGCGGCTGGTACGACGCGTGTCCGCTCGCGGCGGACGGCGAAACCCTCCTGACCGTGGGCGCCTTCGAGGCCCCGGGCGTGGAGGCGCACGGCCCGGCGGTGCTCGTCGGGGCCCTGCGCGGGCTGGCGCTGGCCGGTGTCCGGACGGCGGAACTCGGCGACCGGCTCGGCCCGTTGCTGGCGTCCACCGCCCTGCCGCCGGTCCGCGCCGCGGTGTACTGCGGCTACCGGCCGCTCCCCCGCACCCTCACCTGGGCCCACGCCTCGTGCCCCGCCCCGCTGCTGTTCCGCGGCGGGACGGGCCACGAACTGACCGGCCCGGGCGGAACGTCCGGGCAGGCCGAGGCGAGCCTCGAAGCGGGCGACCTGCTGCTCCTGCACACCGGGACACTCGACCGGGCGGCCCTGGAGCACCTCCTCTCGCTGGCCCCCCGGCTGACCGGGGCGGACTCGGCACAGGACGCCGTACGGCTTGTGACGCGCGAACTCGGTGAACCGCAGGACCGCCGGGACACCTGCGTGCTGGTGGCCCGGGTGACGCCCTAGGCCGGCGCGACGGTGCCCTCCGGCCCCTTCCCCTTGGCGGACTTGACCTTGGGCAACGCCTGCTTGATCTCCTCGCGCAGCTCCTGGATCTTCGGGTAGCCGGCGTACTGGGCGGTGAGCCGGTACATCTGGCGCAGCCGGTCCCAGGTCCGCTGGGAGGAGTTGGATCCCATCGACACCAGGGCCAGCCGGGCGTACCGGTCCGCCTGCTCGGGGTCGTCGGCGATGAAGCAGGCGGAGGCCATCGACAGGTAGTCGAAGATCTTCGACCGCTGCCGGCCGTCGATCCTGAGGGCCAGGGCCTTGTCCGCGTAGTGCTGGGCGTGCGCGGCGGCCGACGGCTCGAACTCGGCGAGCGTCCGGTAGGCCAGGGCCTGCATGCCGTACAGGTCCTCCTCCTTGAACGTCTGCATCCAGTCCGGGGGCGGCACGTCCGCCTGGTCGGAGACGAAGAGGTCCTCGGCCCGCCCCAGGGTGCGGCGCATCGCCTGGCCCTTGCCCATCGAAGCCTGTGCCCAGGCCTCGATGGTGTACAGCATGGCCTTGGTGCGCGGCAGGACCTGGTCGCCGGAGCCGGACTGGGCGAGCTTCATGAGGTCGAGGGCCTCGTCGGGGCGGCCCAGGTGCACCATCTGGCGCGCCGCCCGGGAGAGCGCCTCGCCCGCCCGGGGCCGGTCGCCGCCCTCGCGCGCGGCGTGCGCGGCGATGACGAAGTACTTCTGGGCCGTCGGTTCCAGGCCGACGTCGTGCGACATCCAGCCCGCGAGGACGGCGAGGTTGGCGGCGACGCCCCACAGGCGCCGCTGGAGATGGGGTGGGTGGTGGTAGGCGAGCATGCCGCCCACCTCGTTGAGCTGGCCCACCACGGCCTTGCGCTGGAGTCCGCCGCCGCGGGCGGCGTCCCAGGCGCGGAAGACCTCGACGGAGCGCTCCAGTTCCTCCACTTCCTGCGACCCGACGGGGGCGGCCTCGTAGCGGTCGAACCCGGCGGGGTCGGCGTGCAGGGGTTGAGGGAGGTCGGGGGCGCCGGCCGCCAGGGCCGGGTCGGTGTGCAGCCAGTCGTGCATGGCGCTGCTGAGTGCGGAGCCCGCGGCGAGCGCGGCGCCCGCGCCCACCAAGCCGCGTCGGTTGAGCATGAGGTCCATTCCCGTGAATTCGGTGAGGACCGCCGCAGTCCGCTCGGGCGCCCACGGCACTCCGTCGGGATGCTGTTCGCTCCCGTCGTGTGGCCGTTTCCCCGCACGCCCGTGCCGGACCAGACCGAGGTCCTCGATGGTCACGACACGGCCGAGACGCTCGGTGAACAGAACCGCCAGCACCCGCGGCACCGGATCGCGCGGGATCTCTCCCATGTCGATCCAACGCCGCACCCGCGAGGTGTCGGTCGCCAGCTGGGGGTGGCCCATGGCCGCCGCCTGCCGGTTGACCAGCCTCGCGAGTTCGCCCTTGGACCAGCCGGCCAGGCCGAACAGGTCCGACAGACGGGTGTTGGGTTCTTTGCTCACGTCAAGCCCCCAGGTTCTCGGCTGAGTTGACAGTAGCCCCGTGCGGGTTGCCGGGCGACTATTCGCCACCGTTCGCCAGGGTGCGCCAGATGGTGTGCCACGGGGGGCCGGGTGTCAGGTAGGAATGCGCCACCCCGACCCGGTCGCCGCGGGGGTACTCCCCAGGGTGGCCCCAGGCGGCCGGTCGGGCGGCGCGAAGGCTTTCGGAAGGCGTGCCCCCGGCACCGAACGGACCGGGCGGGCACCGCTCTTCAGGCAGGCACAGCAGGCACACGAAGGGATCTGTCTCGCCCATGTACGCAGCATCGTCCTCCGTGTCCGCCCCGCAGCGCGCGCTGCACCCCCGTCCGGCGGCGGGCGGCGGCCCCTACCTCGCCCCCGCACGGCCGGCGGCCCCGGTGCTCGGGGCCGGCAGGGCGCGGCTCGGCACGGGGCCGGGCGCCCAGCCGCTCAGCGGAAGAATCGACCTGTCCGGCCCCCAGGGGGTCCAACTGCGCACGGCGATCGCCGCCGTGCACCGGATCTGCCCGGAGTTCTCCCCCGTCCAGGTACTGCGGCGCAGCGGCCGGTCCGTGCTCCTGGTCGGTACGACCGGTCGCAGCACGGCCGTGGCCAAGTGCTTAGTGGACCACTCCCCCGCGTGGGCGGAGCGCAGCCGCCACGAGATAGGGGCATACCGCTCGTTCGTCCGGCATCGCCCCCCGGTGCGGGTGCCGAGGCTGATCGCGGCGGATCCGGACAACGGCACGCTGGTGATCGAGCGGATGCCCGGGCGGGTGGCGGCCCTGCAGCGGCATCCCCTGGAGGCACCGCCCCGGGCGGACATCAGGGCGGCGATCGGCGCGGTCTGCCGGCTCAACGCCTGGCGGCCGCCGGCCGGCACCTTCGACGCGCCCCTGGACTACGCGGCCCGGATCTCCCGCTACCACGAGCTGGGACTGCTCACCGACCGGGACCTCGGCGACCTGCAGAAGCTGCTGCACGGCATCGCCCACGCGGGCGGGCGCCAGGGCCTGGGCCAGTTCTGTCACGGTGACGCGCTGCTGTCCAACGTCCTCATGTCCCCGGCCGGTCCGGTGCTGGTGGACTGGGAGCACGCGGGCTGGTACCTGCCGGGCTACGACCTGGCGACGCTGTGGGCCGTTCTCGGCGACGCCCCGGAGGCGCGCCGTCAGATCAGCCAGATCGCCCAGGCGACGGGCACGGCGGCGCGCGACGCGTTCCTGGTGAATCTGATGCTCGTCCTGACCAGGGAGATCCGTACGTACGAGACGGCCGTGCAGCGTTCGATGCACGACACGGTCCCCTCCGCTCCGGCACCGGCGCATCCGGGTGCCACGCCGACCGGCGAGGACCAGCGGCTGCTGCTGCGCCGGCTGCACGACGACTGCCAGATGGCCCGGCGGGCCGTGCGCGCGGCGGTCGGCACGCGCTGACGGCAGGACGCGAGGAGGACGACGGTCCGCGGTGTGCCCCCTTCGGCGGGGCGCACCGCGGTTTTCGCGTTCCCGGCCGGCCGGGGGACGCGCGCGAGTCATTGGTGTGCGCCACTGACGCCGCGCAGGCCCGTGGGCCGCCGTCGGGAAACTCGCCACACCCCCCCTGTTGACGTGGGGAATCGCCGCCGCGACGGCATGATTGACGGATCGTCGGACCGCCGGGTACCACTGACCCACGCCCGGCCCGCACGTCCCGCCACGCCCGACCGTCACTGGAGGCCGTTTTGCGAGGAACCCCCGTCGTGCCCGCCCTGGCCACCGCGGCGCTGCTGCTGCCGCTCCTCGGCGCGGCACCGTCCGCCGCCGCGCCCCCGGACGCGGCCCCCGCCCCGGACCGGCTGCAGCGGGCGTTCGCCGCCGCGGCGGCCGAGTACCACGTGCCGCAGAGCGTCCTGCTCGGCGTCTCCTACCTCCAGTCCCGCTGGGACACGCACGGCGGCGCGCCGAGCGTGACCGCCGGCTACGGCCCGCTGCACCTCACCGACGCCCGCACGGCGCTGGCCGGGGCGTCCAGCTCCCACCACGGCGAGGGCTCCGAGGACCCGCGCGGTGACGACGCGCGCGCTCCGCTGCATCCGGTGAACCGTGCCGCCGCGCCCTCCGCCGACCTGCCCGAGCGGCTGACCACCCTGCCGAAGGCGGCCGAGCTGACCGGGCTGAGCCCCCAGGCGCTGCGCACCGACCCGGCCGCGAACGTGTCCGGCGGTGCCGCGCTGCTCGCCGCCGCCCAGCGCGAACTGGGCGAGCCGCTCAGTGCGGACCCGGCGGACTGGTACGGGGCGGTGGCCCGCTTCTCGGGTGCGGAGGACTCCGCGACGGCGGCGGCGTACGCGAACGACGTCTTCGAGGTGATCCGCACGGGCGAGCGGCGCACCACGGACGCCGGCCAGCGGGTCGCCCTGGCCGCCCGCCCCGGGGTGGCACCGGAGGTCTCGCAACTGGACGGCGCGGGTCTGCGGGCCCCCTCCGCCGCCGGGACCGAGTGTCCCCGGACGGTGTCCTGCGAATGGGTCCCCGCGCCGTACGAGGAGTTCGGCGGCGACGACTACGGCAACCACGACCTGGGGAACCGGCCCGCCTCGCAGCGCATCCGGTACATCGTCGTCCACGACACGGAGGGCACCTGGAACGGCGTCCTCAACATGGTCCAGGACCCCACCTACGTGTCCTGGAACTACACGCTGCGCTCCACCGACGGCCACATCGCCCAGCACGTGAAGGCGAAGGACGTGGCCTGGCACGCGGGCAACTGGTACGTCAACAGCGCCTCGGTCGGCCTGGAGCACGAGGGTTTCCTGACCGATCCGGACGCCTGGTACACGGAGGCGATGTACCGGTCGTCGGCGCGGCTGGTGACGTACCTGGCGAAGAAGTACGGCATCCCGCTGGACCGGCAGCACGTCCTCGGCCACGGCAACGTGCCCGGCACCACCACGGCGACGATCCCGGGCATGCACACCGACCCGGGCCCGTACTGGGACTGGCGGCACTACTTCCGGCTGCTCGGCCGCCCCGTCGAGCCGACGGCCGGCAAGAAGTCCTCCCTGGTGACGATCCGCCCGGACTACGACACCAACCGTCCCGAGTACACGGGCTGCGAGACGGCCGGCGAGCCCTGTGCGGCGCACGGTTCCAGTGAGGTGCGGCTGTACTCCGACCACGACCCGGACGCGCCGCTGATCAAGGACATCGGCCTCGGCACCACGCCCACGACCGGGGTAAACGACCTGTCCTCCCGGGTCTCCACCGGCCAGCAGTACGCGGTGGCCGACCGCTGGGGCGACTGGACGGCCATCTGGTACCTGGGCCAGAAGGCCTGGTTCCGCAACCCGGCGAAGAGCCCGGTGGCGGTGCCCGCGTCGGGACAGGTGGTCACCCCGAAGAAGGGCCTCGCGAGCGTCCCGGTCTACGGGCGCGCCTACCCGGAGAAGGCCGCCTACCCGGCGGACGTGCCCGCCCAGACGGTGTCGCCGCTGCCGTACACGCTGCCCGCGGGGCAGAAGTACGTGGTCGGTGAGAAGGTGCCCGGCGAGTACTACTACGCGGTCGACTTCGACGGGGCGTCCCACCGGGTGGTGCGGGGCGAGGACCAGTACTACGAGATCCAGTACGGCCACCGGGTGGCGTACGTCCGCGCCGCCGACGTCACGGTCTCGGCCGCCCGCTAGCGGCGGGCCGGTGCCTCAGCCCTGCTGGAAAAGCTCCGCCGGGAGCGGTTTCAGCAGGGCGTACAGGTCGTCGGTGATGGGGCGGTCCCAGGCGGCGATGGTGACCAGGACGCCGTCGCTGCGGTCGAACTGCACGCAGGAGATGCGGCTCTCGGAGAGCTTGAGGCGGCGCACGATGAGCAGGTTGTCGCCCTGCATCACCGGGACGTCCTCGGCGCCGACGACGGTGACCTCCTCGTCGTTCTCCAGCGCGAGCAGGAGCTGGGCCACCTCGAAGGGGATCTCCCCGTCGGGGACCTCGCGGGCCGGGGAGCCGTCCGGGAGGTTGCCGATGATCATCGCGGGGCCGCGGCCGCCGAACAGGTCGTAGCGCAGGAAGACACCCTGGCACGTGCCGTCGGGCGCGGGCAGCAGGCCGGCGCCGAGATTCCCGGGCCAGTCGCCCGGGTCCATGGCCAGTACGTCGAAGTCGGGCCCGGCGGGCGTGGCGCTGCGGCGGCGGAGGAACGACATGCCGCCATGGTACGTGGCCGGGCCGGGTGAACGGCGTGCGGGCGGACGCCGTACGGGCTGCCCGGTCCGGCCCCGCACCGCTGCCGGCGGCGGGTCACTCCCGCGGCGGGGCCGGGGGGACCACCGCGACCGGGGACGCCGCGTGCAGCAGGACGGCGTGGGTGACGGAACCCATCATGCGGGCGGGGGCGAGCAGGCGCCGGCGGTGGCGGCCCACGACGACCAGGTCGGCGCCCTGGGAGGAGGCGACCAGGTGCCCGGCGGCGTCGCCCGGCGCGACGTACGGCTCGGCCCGCACGCCGGGATGGCGCTCGCGGTGGGGGGCGAGGAAGCCGTCGGCCAGGGCCCGGGTCTCGCTCTCCAGGGCCACTTCGTCGATCACCTCGGGCACGATCTGCCCGGCGGCGGCCCAGGTCTGCACCGGCCACGGGTAGGCGGCGACCACCTGGAGGCGGGCGCCGCGCGATTCTGCCTCGGTGAAGGCGAAGGACAGGGTGGCGTCGTCGGGGCTGTCCACGTGCAGGCCGACCACCACCCGGGGGCCGGGTACCTCCGGTGCCTCCCCGTGGACCTCGCGGCCGGGGCGGGGCACCACGACGACGGGGCACTCGGCGTCGCGGGCGGCGGCCATGCCGTTGGAGCCGAGCAGCAGGCCGGTGAAGCCGCCCCGGCCCCGGGAGCCGAGCACCAGCAGTTGGGCGTCGCCGCCCAGTTCCGGCAGCAGGGCGCCCGGCACGCCCTCCATGCCGACGTACTCCGTCGGCACCGCGAAGGCCCGCCCCTGAAGGTGCGCGCGGGCCTGGCCGAGCGCCGGGTCCTCCGCGGTGTCCGGCTCGCCCGCGACCAGGACGTCGGTCTGCGCCCAGGCGGCGTACTGGCGCACGTGCACCACCCGCAGGGGTGCCTCGCGCCGGTGGGCGGCGTCGAACGCCCAGTCCAGGGCGCGCAGCCCGTCCTCCGAACCGTCGACCGCCGCGATGACCGGCAGGGTGCTCATGGGTCCTCACCTCCGGGGTACGGGGTTCCCTCCGGAGGCGGAGGGAACACCCGGGTTCGGCCGGTCGGCGCACCCCGCGGTCGCCCTAGGTGAGGTCGAACTCCCCTTCTCGCGCTCCCGACACGAAGGCGCCCCATTCGGCCGGGGTGAAGATCAGCGAGGGGCTCTCCGGGCTGCCGCTGTTGCGCATGGCGATGAATCCCTCGACGAAGGCGATCTGGACATCCCCCAGGCCCCGGCTGCTGGACTGCCACTGCGCGTTGCTCAGATCCAGCTCCGGCTTGTCCCAGCCCCTGAGCGGGCGCTGTTGGGTGGTGCTCTCGGCCACGTCCGTGCTCCTCCCGGTGTCGTCGTCCGCGGCCAGCCTAGCGATCCGGTCCCACCGCCGACAGGCCGTCGCGGCCTCAGGAGCCGGCGAAGCGGTCCCGCAGCTCCCGCTTGAGGATCTTGCCGCTGGCATTGCGCGGCAGGGCGTCCACGAAGCGCACCTGTTTGGGTGCCTTGAAGGCGGGCAGCTTCTCGCGGGCGTGGGCGATCAGCTCCTCCTCGGTGACCTCGCCGCGCGCGACGACGACGGCCGTGACGGCCTCGATCCAGCGGTCGTCGGGCAGCCCGACGACCGCCGCCTCGGCGACGGCGTCGTGGGTGTAGAGGGCGTCCTCGACCTGCCGGGAGGCGACCAGCACGCCGCCGGAGTTGATGACGTCCTTCACCCGGTCGACGATCGTGTAGTAGCCGTCGGCGTCCCGTACGGCGAGGTCGCCGGAGCGGAACCAGCCGTCCCGGAAGGCGGCCTGCGTCTCCTCGGGCCTGTCCCAGTAGCCCTCGCACAACTGCGGGGAGCGGTAGACGACTTCGCCGGGGGTTCCGTCGGGCACGTCCTTGCCGTCCTCGTCGACCACGCGCGCGTCGACGAACAGGACGGGCCGGCCGCAGGAGTCCATCCGGCCCTCGTGCTCGTCGGGGCCGAGGACGAGGGCGAGGGGGCCGATCTCGCTCTGGCCGAAGCAGTTGTAGAAGGCCAGGTGGGGAAGGCGGGCCCGCAGCCGCTCCAGGACGGGCACCGGCATGATCGAGGCGCCGTAGTACGCCTTGCGCAGGCCGCCGAGGTCGCGGGTGGCGAAGTCGGCGCGGTTCGCGAGGCCGATCCACACGGTGGGCGGTGCGAACAGGCTGTCGACGCGCCCCGCCTCGATCAGGTCGAAGAGCCGGTCGCCGTCCGGTGCGTCCAGGACGATGCTGCTCGCGCCGACGGCGAGGTAGGGCAGCAGGAAGACGTGGGTCTGCGCCGAGTGGTAGAGCGGGAGCGCGTGGGCGGGACGGTCCCCGGCGCGCAGGTCGAGGGCGGTGATGGCGCTGAGGTACTCGTGGACCAGCGCCCGGTGCGTCATCATCGCGCCCTTGGGCAGGGCGGTGGTGCCGGAGGTGTACAGGAGCTGCACCAGGTCCTCGGCGCCCGGTTCGGGTCCGTCGTACAGGGGTGCCGAGGCGAGGCGGGCCAGGAGCGAGCCGGCGGCGTCGCGCAGTGGCAGGGTGCGGGTCCCGGCGGGGAGCCGGGCGGCGAGGCCGGGGTCGGCGAGGACCAGGGTGCTGCCGGACTGGCCGACGAGGTGGGCGAGGTCGTCGCCGGTGAGGTTCTGGTTGACCGGGACGTGCACCAGGCCCGCGCGGGCGCAGGCCAGGAAGGCGATGAGGTAGGCGTCGGAGTTGTGGCCGTAGGCGGCGACCCGGTCGCCGGGGGCGAGCCCTTCGGCCACCAGGACGCTCGCCGCGCGGGAGACCGCGGTGTCGAGCTCCTCGTACGTCCAGGTGCGGTCGCGGTACTCCACCGCCGGGCGGGCCGGAGTGCGTCGGGCGCTGCGCCGCAGCACCCCGTCGACGGTGCTGCCGTGTCCGGGCGTCATGACCCGATCCTCGGCCGGTCGCGGGGGCGGGTCAAGCCGTGTGCACCGGTCCGCGGGCCGCGCGGGCCCGCCGCGTCCGCCCCATTGACACAGCCCGCCGCTGACAGGAAAGTTTCACTCCGCACGGCGATCCGGGAAAGATACTTTCAGCTTCGGCGGCGGGAGGCTCTTCGATGGCCGGTCAGGGCGCGCACGGATTCTCACGGCGGCAACTCGGTGCGGGCGCCCTGGCCCTGGGCGGCGCCCTGGCCATCGCGCCGTTCGCGGCGGGTCCGGCCGAGGCCGCTTCCGGCCGGGGCCGGCGCGCCACCCTCGCGCACGGTTCCGCCGAGCGCGCCGGGCTGCTCCCCGGGCATCTGCGCCGGCTCGTCGGGGACGCGGAGACGTACCTCGGCCCCTCCCCCGAGCACCCGTGGTACGCGGGTGCGGTTCTGCTGGCGGGCCGGGGCGGCACGGTGGCGCTGCACGAGCCGATCGGCATGGCGGTGCGCTACCGGGCCTACGACGAGGCCACCGACACCGGCGTGGAGTTCCCGGCGGAGCAGCAGATCCCGATGGCGCGGGACACGGTGTTCGACCTCGCGTCGGTCTCCAAGCTGTTCACCTCGATCCTCGCCGTGCAGCAGATGGAGCGGGGCACACTGGAGCTGGAGGCGCCGGTCGCCCGGTACCTGCCGGGCTTCGGCCGGGCCGGCAAGCAGGACGTGACGATCCGTCACCTGCTCACGCACACCTCCGGCTTCCGGGCCTGGATCGCGCTGTACGGCGCGCCCACCCACGACGAGAAGGTGCGGCTGGTCTACGACGAGGCGCCGGTGAACGCCCCCGGCACGGCGTACCTGTACTCGGACCTGAACATGATCTCGCTCCAGTGGGTGCTCGAGAAGGTCACGGGCCGCACCCTGGACGTGCTGCTGCGCGACGGGATCACCCGGCCGCTCGGTCTCGGCCGCACCCGTTACAACCCGCCCGCCTCCTGGCGGCCGGGGATCGCGGCCACCGAGGACGCCCGCCGGCCCTGGTCCGGCCTGAACCGCGGGCTGGTGTGGGGCGAGGTGCACGACGAGAACGCCTTCGGCCTGGGCGGGGTGGCCGGCCACGCCGGGGTGTTCTCCACCGCGTGGGACCTCGCGGTCCTCGGCCGCACCCTCCTCAACGGCGGTTCCTACGGCCGGGCGCGCATCCTGCGGCCGGAGTCGGTGGAGCTGATGTTCACCGACTTCAACACCGACTTCCCGGGCGACGAGCACGGCCTGGGCTTCGAGCTGTACCAGCACTGGTACATGGGCGCGATGGCGACGCCGCGCACGGCCGGGCACACCGGTTTCACGGGCACCTCGCTGGTGCTCGACCCGACGACCGACTCCTTCCTCGTCGTGCTCGGCAACTCCGTCCATCCGGTCCGCAGTTGGCGTTCCGGCTCGGCTCCCCGGGTGGCGGCGGGCACCAGCCTGGCGCGGGCGGTGCCGGTACGGCCCGCGCACGGTCGCACCGCCTGGTTCTCAGGGACGGCGAGTTCCGCGGCGGCCACGCTGACGCTGCCCGCGCTGGACACGTCGGCCGGGCGGGCGAGGCTGCGCTGCTCGCTGTGGTGGGACACCGAACCGGGGTCGGACGCCCTGGTCCTGGAGGCCTCCGCCGACGGCGGCGCGTCGTGGCAGCCGGTGCCGTTCACCACCGTCCGGCCCGGCGAGGCACCCCGGGAGCATCCGGAGGGCTCGGCCACCGGCTGGTCGGGGCGCGTCTGGCACCGACTGAGCGCCGGCCTGCCGGCCGCACGCGGGCTCACCCTGCGCTGGCGGTACACGACCGACCGGCTGTACGTGGGCCGCGGGGCGTACGTCGACGGGGTGCGGGTGGAGGCCGACGGCTCCGTCCTGTTCCACGACGCGCGCCCGGCGGACGCGGCGCGCGTCGAGGCGGCGGGCTGGTCGGCGTCCGCCGACTGACCTGCGGGCCGGCGGGGCGCCGGCGCGGGGCCGCTAGCCGTTGAAGACGGCCTTCTGCACCTCGTTCGGACCGTCGAAGCTGCTCTCCTTCAGTCCGTCGAGACGGCTCACGACCTTGTCGTCGGCCTTGTTCCTGCGGGCGCAGTCGACGAGCGCCTTCTTGTCGGCCGGGTAGTCCATGCCGTTGAGGGCCTTCTGCAGGTCGATGGGGCTGAGGTCCGCCATGACGGGCTCCTTGTCGCGTGGGGGTGACATACGGAATGTCCGTCATGTCGCGGTACCCAGCGCGGTGCGGGACATGCGCACGTGGCCGTCAGCTCCCGGCCCCCTCCAGCACCGCCATCGCCGCGTTGTGTCCCGGCACCCCGCTCACCCCTCCCCCGCGCACGGCGCCCGCGCCGCACAGCAGGACGTTGGCCCGGCCGGTCTCCACCCCCCAGTGGCCGGTGCCCTCCTGGGCGTGGGGCCAGGACAGCTCGCGGTGGAAGATGTTCCCGCCGGGCAGGCGCAGGTCGCGTTCCAGGTCGAGCGGCGACCTGGCCTCGATGCAGGGCCGCCCGTCCGCGTCGCTCGCCAGGCAGTCGGCGAGCGGCTCGGCCAGATGGGCGTCGAGCTGGGCGAGGGTCGACTTCAGCAGTTCGTCGCGTACGGCGTCGTTGTCCCGGGCGAAGAGGCGGGCGGGGGTGTGCAGGCCGAACAGGGTGAGGGTGTGCATGCCCTGCGCGGCCGGGCCGGGACCGAGGATCGTCGGGTCGGTCAGAGAGTGGCAGTAGATCTCGGAGGGCGGGGCGCCGGGCAGTTCCCCGGCGGCCGCCTGGGCGTGCGCGGCGGCCAGTTGCCCGTACCCCTCGGCGATGTGGAAGGTGCCGGCAAAGGCCTCGCGCGGGTCGATGCCGGGGTCGCGCAGCCGCGGGAGCCGGGTCAGCAGCATGTTGACCTTGAGCTGGGCGCCCTCTGCGGGCGGGGGCGGCGCCTGCCCGGTGAGCGCCGCCAGTTCCCGCGGGGAGGCGTTGACCAGGACGTGGCGGGCGGCGGTCACGTACTCGCCGTCGGCCGAGCGGTGGGTGACCTCGGCCGTGCGGCCGTCGGCCTCGATCCGTACCGCCTCGTGTCCGGTGGCGAGCACGGCACCGGCGGCGCGGGCCGTGTCCGCCAGCGCGTCGGTGAGGGCGCCCATGCCGCCGACGGGCACGTTCCAGGCGCCGGTGCCGCCGCCGATCACGTGGTAGAGGAAGCAGCGGTTCTGGGCCAGGGAGGGGTCGTGGGCGTCGGCGAAGGTGCCGATCAGGGCGTCGGTGAGGACGACGCCCCGGACCAGGTCGTCGGCGAAGTGCTCCTCGATCGCGACGCCGAGCGGCTCCTCGAACAGGGTCCGCCAGGCCGCCTCGTCGTCGACCCTGCGCCGCAGCTCGTCGCGGGTGGGCAGGGGCTCGGTGAGGGTCGGGAAGACCCGCTGTGCGACACGGCCGGTCAGGGCGTAGAAGCGCTGCCAGGCCGCGTACTCCCGGTCGGAGCCGGTGAGCCGGGCGAAGGACGCCCGCGTGCGCCGTTCGCCCCCGCCGACGAGCAGCCCGGTGGGCCGCCCGGCGCGCTCGACGGGCGTGTACGAGGAGACGGTGCGGGCGCGCACCCGGAAGTCCAGGCCGAGGTCCCGCACGATCTTGCTCGGCAGCAGGCTGACCAGGTACGAGTAGCGCGACAGCCGCGCGTCCACCCCGGCGAACGGCCGCGTGGACACCGCGGCCCCGCCGGTGTGGTCCAGCCGCTCCAGCACCAGCACGGAGCGCCCGGCCCGGGCCAGGTAGGCGGCGGCGACCAGGCCGTTGTGACCACCACCGACGATGACGGCGTCGTAGCTGCGGGAGGTACGGGAAGCAGGGGGCGGGGTCGTCATGGCCCTTGGTAACACGACCGGATCCGAGGCTGCCAGCCCACGGCCGGCCGCCGTCCGGACGGCTGGGGCGCCGCCCGGCACCCCGAAGCAGGCGGCCAGGATCCGGCCTGCGGCCAGGTGGCGTCTTCCGACGCCCCGGGGCAGGCGTCCCGGGGCCAGCCTGCGACCAGGCAGCACCGCCCGACGCCTCCGAGCAGACGACCCCGGCCCAGCCTCCGACCAGCAGCCGGTACCGGCCCTGGATCAGCGTCCTGTCCCCCATGACTTCGCCGCCCCCGTGGTTCAGTCCGCCGCGCCCTCCCCTGGCGGGTCCAGTATGGCCGCTTGTCGGCCGATTCTGTATGGCGCCGGACGCGCGGCCGGGCCGAGCCGCTCCACGGCACGCAGGATGTGCCGGGGCGGCAACTGCCAGCGCACCCCTGCGGGGATCGCGCGCAGCACGGTGCCGGTGGCGCGCAGCCGGCGGGTGACCGTGGCGGGCGGGGGCGCGGGGCGGCCGTAGAGCTCGTGCGCGTACGCGGGCAGCGAGTCGTACGCGAGCCGGGCGACCCTCCGCCACAGCAGGGCGCGGGCCGGGACCAGGAGGGGGTGCACCGGCGGGCGGCGCAGGAAGGCGTCGACCTCGCGGGCCTCCGCCCCGGCCGCCAGTTCGGGCCGGACCCGCGCGAAGTAGGCGGCCAGCTCGGCGCGGTCGGCGGGTACGGAGCCGGGGTCGAGGCCGACCAGGCGGGCGCTGTGCCGGTGTTCGGCGAGGTAGCGGTCGGCGTGGGCGTCGGTGAGGGGGAACCCGGAGCGGCGCAGGACGTGCAGGTAGGAACCGATCTCCGCGCAGTGCACCCACAGCAGCAGCGCGGGTTCGTCGAGGGCGTAGCGCTCGCCCGTGCCGGGGTCGGTGGCGCCGAGCATGCGGTGGATCTTCCGCACCCGGGCGCCGGCCCGCTCGGCGGCCTCGGTGGTGCCGTACGTCGTGGTGCCGACGAAGCCCGCGGTGCGCATCAGCCGGCCCCAGGCGTCGCGCCGGAAGTCGCTGTTCTGCATCACTCCGCGCACGGCGCGCGGGTGCAGGGCCTGGAGGTACAGGGCGCGGATGCCGGCCACCCACATCATCGGGTCGCCGTGCGCCTGCCAGGTCACGGAGTCCGGTCCGAAGAGCCCCGGATCGCCTCCGGTCCGCGTCGCCGCCACAGGGGCAGACTAACGCGGCGCGGGCCCCGCTCCCAGGGGTCAGCGCAGGGTGGTCAGGAACTCTCCGCAGGCGCGGGCGCAGTCGCGGCAGGCCTTCGCGCTCTCCTCGGCGCCCGGGTGGTCGTCGAAGACGTGGGCGCTCTCCAGGCACACCTGGCGGCACCACTCCAGTTGGGCGCGGATGGCGGACTCGTCCACCTGGTTCTGTTCGGACAGCACCCGGCAGGTCGCGTCGCAGACCTCCGCGCACATGATGCCCTTGCGCCGCACGAGTTCCTGGTTCTCGGTCCCGTCCGGGTCCACGAGGCTCGCCCGCAGGGCACAGGCCCGGGCGCACTCGGTGCACGCCTGTGCGCACGCGAAGCGGTCCTCGAGGAAGCGGAACAGTTCCTGCTGGGAAGTCGTCGTCGATGTCACACCGCGCGGGTTGCCGCCGGCGGCGGTGCCAAACCGCGCGGCCCGGTCCCGGCAAGGGTTCCGGGCCGGTCCCGGCAAGGGTTCCGGGCCGGTCCCGGCAAGGGTTCCGGGCCGTTCCCGGCAAGGGTCCCGGGCCGTTTTCCGGGACGGACGGCAGGGCACCCGTGGACCGCCCCCGCGACCGCCGGGGGCCGCGACAGCGAGGACGCACGGAGGTGCACGGACATGCCGGGACGACAGGAACTGCCGTCGACCCTGGAACGCTCCCCGCAGGAGGCCCGGCGCACCTGGATCGAGGCCCACGACTCGGCCGTCGAGGAGTACGGCGAGGGCGAGCGGGCCCACCGGGTGGCGTACGGGGCGCTCAAGCACAAGTTCGAGAAGGTCGGCGACCACTGGGAGCGCAAGGAGGGCGGACGCAAGGGGCCCTCCGACCCCCGGTCCGGGCGGCCCCGCGGTCAGGGCGGCCGCAGTGGCGAGGGCGTCGACGAGCAGGCCTCGAAGGAGCACCTGTACGGCGTCGCCCGGCGCCTGGGCGTCGAGGGCCGGTCGAAGATGTCGAAGGCGGACCTGCTCGCGGCGATCAGGAAGGCCAACCGGTCGCGGACGCGGGCGTCGCGGTCGGGGTGAGCAGGTTGGCGGCGCGGGCCCGGGGTACCCGCGCGCCATGACCAACGCATGGAGGGACCTGGCAGCGGGCGGATCCGGCGGCTTCCCCGTCTGGCTGATCATCGCGGCCGTCGTGGTGGTGGGCGTGCTGATCGGAGCCTTCGCCTTCGGCAGCCGGCAAAAGCGCCGGGAGCCGCCGCCGCCGACGGCCGACGAGCAGCCGCGTCTGCCGGACGACGGGCCCGTCCACGAGGAGCGGGAGCGCCGGGAACCGAACGAGATGCCGCGGCGCGACGAGCGCACCCTGCCGCACGAGCTGCGGCACCAGGGCAGCCGTACCGCCTCCGACCAGCAGCGCCCCCGCTGGGAGGAGGGCCACAGCGGCTCGTTCGGCGGCGGCGGCCCGGGCTGACCCCGTTGCCGGAGGGTGACCGGAGGCGGCCGGTGCGTAGTTTCCGGTACGGCCCCCGGGGAACCCATGCGCCGTGCTGCTGCAGAGGAAGAGGGCCCGCGCCGGTGCGCGGGCCCGTCACACGGCCGAACACACCGTCAACTGGGCCGACGGGCGGCTCCCCGTCTCCGAGGGCGGGGGGCTGCTGCGCAAGGCCTTCCCCGAGCACTGGTCGTTCCTGCTGGGCGAGATCGCCCTGTACAGCTTCGTCGTCCTGCTGCTGACCGGGGTCTGGCTGACGCTGTTCTTCAAGCCCTCGATGACGGAGGTCCTCTACGACGGCTCGTACGAACCCCTGGTGGGCGTGAGCATGTCGGAGGCCTACCGCTCGACGGTGGACATCAGTTTCGACGTGCGCGGCGGGCTGCTGATCCGGCAGGTGCACCACTGGGCGGCGCTGGTGTTCGTGTCCGCCATCGGAGTGCACCTGCTGCGGATCTTCTTCACCGGGGCCTTCCGCCGGCCGCGCGAGGTCAACTGGCTGATCGGTGTCACGCTGTTCCTGCTGGCCCTCGTCGAGGGCTTCGCCGGCTACTCCCTCCCCGACGACCTGCTCTCCGGCACGGGGCTGCGCATCGCGCAGGGGGTCCTGCAGTCCGTCCCGGTGGTGGGGACGTACCTGACCATGTTCGCGTTCGGCGGCCAGTATCCCGGCCACGACATCGTCCCGCGGCTGTACTCGCTGCACATCCTGCTGCTGCCCGGGCTGCTGCTGGCGCTGGTCACGGTCCACCTGATCCTGGTGTTCTACCTCAAGCACACCCAGTGGGCGGGGCGCGGGCGCACCAACCGCAACGTGGTGGGCAAGCCGCTGTTCCCGAACTTCATGGCGAACTCGACGGGCCTGTTCTTCACGGTCTTCGGTGTGCTGACGGTGCTCGCGGCGGTGGCGCAGATCAACCCGATCTGGACGTACGGCCCGTACCGCCCGGACATCATCTCCTCGGGTTCCCAGCCGGACTGGTACGTCGGCTTCCTGGAGGGCTCGCTGCGGCTGATGCCCCCGTTCGAGACGGCGGTGGCGGGCCACACCGTGATGTGGAACGTCCTGGTGCCCGCCGTCCTGCTGCCGGGCGCCCTGTTCACGGTGCTGTACGCGTACCCGTTCTTCGAGCGGTGGGTGACCGGCGACCACGAGGAGCACCATCTGTGCGACCGGCCCCGGGACAAGCCCGTGCGGACCGGGCTGGGCGTCGCCGCGATCGTCTTCTACGGGGTTCTGCTCCTGGCCGGCGGCAACGACATCCTGGCCCACACGTTCCAGCTCTCGCTGAACCTGCTGACCTGGATCTTCCGGATCTCCCTGGTGCTGGCGCCGCTGCTCGCCTTCGTCGTGGCCAAGCGGGTCTGCCTGGCCCTGCAGGAGCGCGACCGCGAGCGTCTGGAGGAGGGCGAGGAGACGGGCGAGGTGCACCAGACCCTCGCCGGCGGCTACGCCGAGAGCAACGGGCCCCTCGACCCCGAGGAGCGCCATGTGCTGCGTTCCCGCCGGGAACCCGAGCCGCTGGCCCCGTCGCCCGAGGAGGGCGACGGCCCGCACGTGGGACGGCTGCGGGCGACGCTCAGCGAGTGGTACTACGGCGACCGGGTCGACGTCGAGGGGGGCGAGCCGGAGCAGGGCCGGGAGTCGGCGCTCGAAGCGGCGCCGGGGCAGCCCGGGGCCCCGGAGCGGGATGCCTACTCGGGCGAGCCGGAGCGCTGAACGCCCCGGTCGGCGTACTGGAAGACCAGGCCGCAGACGCCCATGCCGAGCAGGCCGAAGCCGATCAGTGCCAGCCACAGGCCGAAGACGATGCCGAAGGCGAGCACCACGGCGGCGAACGCGATGGTGACCGGCCAGGGGCTGTGCGGCGGGAAGAAGTCGAGCGGTCCGGCCGTGTCGACGATCTCGCCCTCGCCGCGGTCCTGCGCGCGCAGGCCGCGCTTGTGGTACTGCACCCGCAGGAAGAAGCCGACGAGCGCGGCCATCAGGAAGGCGAGGACGAGCGCGGCCGTGCCGGCGGGCTCGCGCGACCACCAGCCGTAGAGGGCCGCCTCGCCGCCGAAGAAGACCGCGACACCGGTGAACAGACGGGATTCGGTCCTCACTGCACATGCCTCTGATCGTGTCGGGTGACGTCGGGGTGGTGGAGGTCGAAGGCCGGGGACTCGGAGCGGATCCGGGGCAGCGACGTGAAGTTGTGGCGCGGCGGCGGACAGCTGGTGGCCCATTCGAGGGAACGGCCGTAGCCCCAGGGGTCGTCCTGCTCGACCTTCCTGCCGTAGTGGTGGGTGTGCCACACGTTGTAGAGGAACGGCAGGGTGGACAGACCGAGCAGGAAGGCGCCGAGGGAGCTGACGGTGTTCAGCGTGGTGAAGCCGTCCGCGGCCAGGTAGTCGGCGTAGCGGCGCGGCATGCCCTGCTCGCCGAGCCAGTGCTGGACGAGGAAGGTGGTCTGGAAGCCGACGAAGAGCGTCCAGAAGTGGATCTTGCCGATGCGTTCGTCGAGCATCTTGCCGGTCAGCTTCGGCCACCAGAAGTAGAAGCCGGCGAACATCGCGAAGACGACCGTGCCGAAGACCACGTAGTGCAGGTGCGCGACGATGAAGTACGAGTCCGTCAGGTGGAAGTCCAGCGGCGGGGAGGCGATCAGGACCCCGCTCAGGCCGCCGAGCAGGAACGTCACCAGGAAGCCGCACGACCACAGCATGGGCGTCTCGAAGGACAGCGAGCCGCGCAGCATCGTGCCGGTCCAGTTGAAGAACTTCACTCCGGTCGGTACGGCGATGAGGAACGACATGACGGAGAAGAAGGGGAGCAGCACGGCGCCCGTGGCGAACATGTGGTGGGCCCACACCACCGCGGAGAGCATGGTGATGGCGATGGTCGCGCCGATGAGGCTGACGTAGCCGAAGATCGGCTTGCGGCTGAAGACCGGGATGATCTCGGTGACGATGCCGAAGAACGGCAGCGCGATGATGTACACCTCGGGATGCCCGAAGAACCAGAACAGGTGCTGCCACAGCAGGGCCCCGCCGTTGGCCGCGTCGAAGACGTGCGCGCCGAACTTCCGGTCGGCCTCGAGCATCAGCAGCGCGGCGGTGAGGACGGGGAAGGCGGGCAGGACCAGGATCGACGTGAACAGCACGTTCCAGGTGAAGATCGGCATCCGGAACATGGTCATGCCGGGGGCGCGCAGGCACAGGATGGTGGTGATGAAGTTGACGGCGCTGAGCGTGGTCGACACACCGCTCAGCACCAGGCCCATGATCCACAGGTCGCCCCCCGGACCGGGGCTGAAGACCGCGCTGTTCAGGGGGGCGTAGGCGAACCAGCCGAACGAGGCCGCTCCGCCGGGGGTCAGGAACCCCGCCGCCACCGTCAGTCCGCCGAACAGGTACAGCCAGTACGAGAGCGCGTTGAGCCGGGGCAGCGCGAGGTCCGGGGCACCGATCTGCAACGGCATCACGGCGTTGGTGAACCCGGCGAACAGCGGGGTCGCGAACAGCAGCAGCATGATGGCGCCGTGCATGGTGAAGAGCTGGTTGTACTGCTCGTTGCTGAACAACTGCAGCCCCGGGCGGGCGAGTTCCGCGCGCATCAGCATGGCGAGGACGCCGCCGAAGAGGAAGAAGCCGAACGACGTCGCCAAGTAGAGATGGCCGATCACCTTGTGATCGGTCGTGGTCGCCCACCGCACCAGAGCCCGCCCGAGCGTGCGGTTCGTCCGCTGCCGAGCCGGTGTCCGGCGCGGCGGCTGGGTCCTTCTGTCCACCGCCATGCGGCGGAGGGTACCCAGGGGCCATGGGCCCAGACGTACGACGCGGCCGGGGCCGGCGCCGGGTGTCCGGCGGATGGGCCACCCGGCGTGCGCGGGCGCGGAACGGACGGTGCCGCTTCCGCACCCGCGCGGGGCCGGGGTGACGGGACGCCGGGTTACGGGGCGTCGAGCACGGCGCCGGTCAGCAGCGGACCCTGCGGCCTGCCCCAGTCGTCGGTGCCCCGCAGACCGATGTACTCGGTCGGTTCGGCGACCTCGTCGGTGACGGTGGGCACCGTCACCTCGGTGTCCGTCTCACCGGCCGGCACGGCGGCCCAGAGCACGAACCAGTCCAGCCGGGAGAGCGGCACCTCACCGTCGGGGACCTCCCCCGCCCTCTCGAGGAGCCAGTCGTGGTCGACGTCCTTGGTGGACAGCTCGGGACGGGTGTCGTCGGGAACCGCCACCAGCACCGTGCCCAGGTCCACGTCGGCGGGTTCCGACAGCGAGACCCGCCAGCGCAGCGCCTGCCCCTCGGTGACCTCGTCGGCCACCGGCGTCACGCTGATCTCCGGCATCGGGTCGTCCTCCTCGACCGTCACACCGCCGGAGTAGGACCCGACGACGGTGCCGTGCACGGCCTTGACCAGCAGGTCGTGGCTCGTGTCCCCGCCGTACCGCGTGTTGCCGGTCACCTTCACGGCCACGTCGGCGAAGGGACGGCCGGAACGCACGGTGACCAGGCGCTCCTCGGCCCCGCCGTCCGGTGCCATGACGTACATGCGGACCGTGCCGGTGCCCTTGCCGGAGACCCGCACCGGCACGTGGTACGTGCGCACGCCGGAGTCACCCTCTTCGACGGTGGTCCGGCCGACGTCGACACGGGCCAGCGGGGCCGGCCGCACCCGGGGCGTGCCGGGGTGCCAGGCGTGGGCGTCCATCAGCCAGGCCCGGCCCGCGCGGGAACGCGGTGTCAGTTCCAGCGCGGTGACGCGGCGCAGGTCCACTCCGGCGCGGCCGGCGGCGGTGAGCGGTACGCGCAGTTCCTGCGCCCAGTAGGACGCGGTGCGCTCGCTGCCCGGCAGGCCGTCGGCACGGACGCCGCCGAGGGTGGCGCGCCGGCCAGCGGCGTCGGTGACAGACACGTCGAGCCGGGTGCCGGTGCTGCCGGGCGGCACGATGACGCGCAGGGCGAGGCTGTCGGCGCCCTTCAGCGAGAGGGGGGCGCGGGGCCGGACGCGGGTCGCGGTGCCGGGCGCGGTCCAGTCCAGGGCGACCGCGCCGCGGCCCGTCTCCCGCTCCGGCCACCAGTACGCGAAGTGCGGCGAGGCGCCCTGCGTGTCCTCGTCGAGGCAGGCGACGGCCGGGTCGGGGTCGACCGCGGAGCACAGGCGTCCGCCGGTCACCCGCACACCGTCGTCGGGAAGGAATCCGGCGCCGCGGCCGGCGCCGACCGCGTGGGTCAGCACCCGGGCCGGGTCGGCCGAGGGGGCGCGGCGTCCGGTGCCGTCGATCAGTTCGCGCACCCGGTCGTCACCGGCGACGAACAGCCGGGCGGCCGCGGCGACGTAGGTGGCGCCGGCCCGGTGCTGCTGCGCGGCGGTGAGCCGGGTCGCGCTTCCGGCGGAGCAGACCGGGTCGGGGGACTCGGGGTCCTCCCAGAAGTCGTCTGAGGCGGGGGCCTCGGCGAGGCCGGGCGTCCACTCGCTGTTGAAGTAGTTGTGGTTGGCGCCCGTGATGTGGACCGCGCTGTGCAGCGCCCGGCCCCGGCTGACGCCGCGGGTGCCGTCGACGTAGAGCTGGCCCTGGAGGTCGGAGACGTCGCCGTCGCAGCCCGGCAGGACGGTCAGGGACGGCACGTCGGGCACCGGGTTCTGGCCGAAGGCGGTGGGGCCGACCAGTACGGTGCCGCGGACGGTCCAGCGGGCCCTGCCCGGCCGGCCGTCCTGGCTCGCGGGCGGCGGGTAGAGGCTGTCCATGGCGGCCCGGGCGACGCCTTCGCCGCCGCGGGAGTGGCCGACGAGCAGCACGCGGGACAGGTCGGCCTTCGGGCTCTGGCGGACGGCGGCCGGGGCGGCGGAGGTGCCGGCCGCCCAGTCGGCCCAGCGGGCCAGGTGCGCGCGCACCAGCGACGAGCGGGCCTGGGCGCCCCCGTCCTCGACCACGGCGTCCTGGCCGTTGACGCCGTTGGCGGAGATCGAGACGGTCACGTAGCCCTGGGAGGCCAGCAGCTTCTGGTCCTGGAGATAGCCGCGGTGGCTGGGGATGGGCCGGGCGTCGTCCGCGCAGGGCCAGTCGATGGTGACGGACTCCTCGTCCTGGCCGGGGACGTAGCAGGTGGCGTGGCGGCCGTGCAGGAAGAGCGCGAGGGGGCGTTTGCCGGTCGCCCCCTCGGGCGCGACGACCACGCCGCGCATCTCGACCGGTGCGGGCAGCCCGGGCAGCTTGACGGAGTCGAGCGTGTACTCGCCGGTGGTGGTCGCGAACCGGCCGGGGCGGCCCGGGTCCACGGAGCCGGCGGGGAGCAGGGGCGGCAGCTTCGCCGGGGGCGCCTCGGCGGGGCGGCGTTCGCGGGCGGCGGCGCCCGGTTCCCCGTCCAGGCGGCGGCCTGCGGCGCGGACCTGGAGGCCGGACGGGCTCTCCAACGCGGCCGGCGGGACGTCCTTGAGGGGCAGGCGGAAGGTCCTGCCGTCGTCGTCCGGTCGCGGTACGCCGAGGCGACTGCCGTCGGTGTGGAACTCCACCCGTGCGTCGCCGGGCGGGACGGGACGCGGGGAGCGCCACTCCAGGGCGGCGGCCGCACCGGTGCCGGTGATCCGCCAGCCCGGCGGCAGGCCGGCGGTGTCCTTCGGGGCCGTCCGTACCGGTGCGGTGCTGCTGCCGGGCGGACGCGGGTCGGCGTGGGCCGCGGTGGGGGCGATGCCGACGAGGGTCAGTACGGCTGTCGCTGCGGCCCATGTGGTTCGAGCACGTATCAAGAATCGGCTCCTCAACACCTCGGCCGTGGCTCGGTCGTGCCACGGTTCGGGGGCGCCCGCCCGTGCGGGCGCCCCCTGGTGGGAGGAGGGGAAGGAGTTCCCCCGGGTTGCCTGTGAGCCGTCAACCGCCGCTCTTCAGCCGCCGGTTGGCCCGATTCCGCCGACGCTCCCGCCGGTGCCCCGGCCGGCTTCGGGGTCCGGGGCCGCGGCGGTCTCGGCGGGGGCGCCGGACGGGCGGGCCGCGCCGGACGGGCAGTCGTCGCTGGAGCGGCCGGCCAGTCGGCCGCCGGGCTGCTCGACGGTCACCTGCGCGCTCCCCAGCGCCGGGTCCTGCCGCAGCCGGGCGACGGCCACCGTGCAGGCCAGTTGGTCGACGGCCGTGTCGCTCAGGCCCGCGGCGGTCCGCGGCAGTTGGACGGTGACCGCCGTGCCGTCGGTGCGGATGGTGGGGGCCACGGCGATGGGCGGCAGCTCGGTCGTCAGCCCCCGCCCCCGCTCCTGGGCGTCCGGCCCCTTGAACAGCATGAGGACGGTGCTGCCGAGGTCCCCGGGGGCCGCCACGGTGCGGGACACCGCCGTCAGGGCGCCGTCCTCGACGAAGTAGAGCGGGACTTTGACCAGGGGCACCGCCTCGGGTGCGGTCTCCGACGGCACGGCCGTGACGCCCGGCTGCAGGACGCCGGTCGCGGGTTCGCCCGCCTCGACCACACCGGTCTCGGGGATGCCGCAGGCGGCGAGGGGGAGCAGCGCCGCGAGGACGACGGGGAGCGCACGCCGGGCACCGCGGCCGGGACGGCCGTCGCGCGGACGCGTGCGCGGGGCCGGGGCGGCGGTCCGCGGGCGCGCCGAGGGGTTCATGTCCGGGCCTCCGTCGGCGGGTTCGGGTCCTGGTGGGTGGTCGTCCGCTCCTCCGTGTCGTCCGGCGGAAGCGGCAGGACGACCGTGAAGACGGCACCGCCCCCGGGATGGTTGGCGGCGCGCACCGTGCCGTCGTGCAGGCGTACGTTCTCCGTGGCGATGGCCAGCCCGAGGCCGCTGCCCTCGCTCCGGGCGCGGGCGTCGGCCGACTTGTAGAAGCGGTCGAAGACGTGGGGCAGGACGCTCTCGGGGATGCCGTCCCCGCCGTCGCGGACCGTGACGACGGCCTGCCTGCCGGCGGTCGGGTCGTCCTGGACGCGCAGGTCCAGGCGGACCGGGGGCGCGCCGTGTCTCAGGGCGTTGGCGACGAGGTTCGCCACGATCACGTCCAGGCGGCGCGGGTCGACCCGGCCGCGCAGTTCCCCCGGTCCCGGCAACGCCGTCTCCACGGTGTCCTGCCATCCGCGGGAGGCGAGCGTGCGGCGCAGGGACTCGGCGAGGTCGATCTCGTCCAGGTGCAGGGCGGCGGCGCCCGCGTCGAACCGGGAGATCTCCATGAGGTCGTCCACGAGAGCGGCCAGCTTGCTGGTCTCGGTGCTGATGAGGCGTACGGCCGTCGCGGTGTCGTCGTCCAGGCCGGCCGCGTCCTCGTCCAGCACGTCCGTGACCGCCGACATCGCCGCCAGCGGGGTCCGCAGTTCGTGGGAGACGTCCGCGGCGAAGCGCCGGGCGCCGGCCTCCATGCGCCGCAGTTCCGCCACCGAGCCCTCCAGTGCCGCGGCGGTCTCGTTGAACGTGCGGGAGAGGTCGGCCAGTTCGTCGGACCCCTGCACCGCGAGCCGGGTGTCCAGGCGGCCCTCGGCGATGCTGCGGGTCGCCCGGCGCAGCGCCCGGACCGGCCGCAGGACGCCGCGGGCGGCGAGGAGCGCGATCAGTACGGCCAGGACCAGCGCCGGCACGGTGGCACGTTCGATGGCGCTGACCAGCGCGTCGACGTAACCCTGCTCCTCCTGCTGCGGCACGGTGAGGTAGACCTCGAGTCCGGAGGCGCGCCGCTCGGTGCTGTACTGGCCGGCGAAGGTCACGGGCATGCCGACCACCAGCGCGGATCGGCCGTCGTGCGACACGCGCTGGAACACGGTGGCCCGGCGGGAGCGCACGGACTCGCGCATCGCCGAGGACAGTTCGGCGAAGCGGTCGTCGGGGACGGAGGTCGCGCTCGCGTCCCGGTAGGCGACCAGCACCCGCCAGGGCTGGGACCGTCCGCCCCTGGACACGTCGGCGGCGAAGGACTGGAGGTCGGCCGGCTCGGGCGGGAAACGGTAGTTGGGGACCAGGGTGTTGACCCGGTGCCGGAACTCCTCGATCACCGTGTCCTGGCTCTGCTGCAGGACCCCGGTCCGGGCCTCGCGGAAGGTCAGTGCGCCGGTGGTCACCGTGGCCACGACGGCGACGAGGGTGAAGGCCACCACGAGCCTGAGGCGCAGCCCCACCAGTGCGCGCAGCACCCGCGGCACCCTCACCGGGGGCCGAACCGGTAGCCGAAGCCGCGCACGGTGTGGACGTAGCGCGGACTGCCCGGCACTTCCCCGATCTTGGACCGCAGCCGCTTGACACAGGCGTCCACGAGCCGCGCGTCCCCGTGGTAGTTGTGCTCCCACACGGCCTCCAGGAGCTGCTGACGACTGAACACCTGCCCGACGGAGGCGGACAGGGTGAGCAGCAGCCGCAGTTCGGAGGGGCCGAGGGCGACCGGCCGTCCCTGGTGGGTGACGGTCAGTCCGGCCCGGTCGATGACCAGGTCCCCGTGGTGCTCGGGGCGCGGCGTGGCCGGGTCGTCGGACGTGCTGCCCACGCGGCGCAGCACGGCGCGTATGCGTGCGTCCAGGACGCGGGCGCGGACCGGCTTGACCACGTAGTCGTCGGCTCCGGACTCCAGTCCGACCACGATGTCGGTGTCGTCGCCGCGGGCGGTGGCCATGATGATCGGGAGCTGGTCGTGGGCGCGGATGCGGCGGCACACCTCCAGGCCGGACATGCCCGGCAGCATCAGGTCGAGGACCACGGCCTCGGGCCGGAACGACCGGAGCTGTTCCAGGCCGTCCTCGCCCGTCGCGGCGGCGGCGACCTCGTGCCCCTGCCGGCGCAGGGCCAGCAGCAGGCCGTCCCGGACGGCGCGGTCGTCTTCGATGATCAGGACCCGTGGCATGGACCTCAGTATGCGTGTGCGCGGGCGGGGGCCGGCCCGCGGGTGAGGGCTGTTACACAGCGGTCCACCAGGCGTCCACGCGCCATCACACGCCGGGAGCACGCTGTGTGATCATGAACGAGCGCCGCCGACCGACTCCCCCACCCTCCTCCGCCACGGGCCGCCGGCGCCGTGGCGGCCGTGCCCGCCGCCGACGGGGCGGCCGGTCCCGCCTGCTGTGGCCGGGGCTCGCGGCCGGGGCCGTCCTGGTGCTCGCCGGGGGCCTGGCGTTCAAGGGGGCCACGGAGCCCACCGGCCACTCCGCCGACGCCGCCGGCGCGCCCTCGCCGACGCAGACCGGCGGCACGAAGGAGGCCCGGAAGGACGCGCCCTCACCCCCGCCGGAGAAGGACGAGGAGGAGAAGGGCGCCGGGGAGGACGTGGAGAAGCGGACGGACGAGAAGCCGGACCCCGGATCGATACCGTCGTCCGGGCCCGGGACCTTCGCCACCGCCGACGGGGGCGGCGACCGGGTCGGCGGCAGCGGACGGACCCTGACCTACGTGGTGCAGGTCGAGGACGGCATCGGGATCCCGGCACGGGAGGTCGCTGCCGAGGTCGAGCGCGTCCTCGCCGACGAGCGGGGCTGGACGGCCGACGGGAAGGTGGGCTTCCGGCGGGTGACCGGCGGGACGTCCGACTTCCGGGTGCGGCTCGCCACGGCGTCGACGGTGGACGACATCTGCGGCCGGTACGGCCTGGACACCGGCGGCGAGGTCAACTGCAACGTGGGCCAGGACGTGATGGTCAACCTCAAGCGGTGGCTGCTGGCGACGCAGTACTACGCGGACGACGTGACGTCGTACCGCGCGCTGATCATCAATCACGAGGTCGGGCACTTCCTCGGCCACGGTCACGAGGGGTGTCCGGGAGCGGGGCGTCCGGCTCCCGTGATGATGCAGCAGATCAAGGGACTGCACGGCTGCCGGACCAATGTCTGGCCCTACGACGCCGAGGGCCGGCCCGTCACGGGACCGGCCCTGCTCTGAGTGCTCACGCCGCGTGGCCCTCGGGGGGCACGCCGTTGGCCCTGGCCGCGTCGGCGAGGGCCTGGGCGGCGGCCTCCGCGGCCTGCGCCGTGTCGCTGGCCGCCTGGGCGGCCCCGTCGTCGGACGGGTGCTCCCGGGTGGCCGGCGACTGGGGCAGCGCTTCGGTGAAGGCCCGGGACACTCCCTGGAGCGCGGAGGTGACCTCGCTGGGGATGACCCAGAACGTGCTGCCGGAGCCCTGTGCCAGCTGGGGCAGCACCTGGAGGTACTGGTAGGCCAGCAGCTTGGGGTCGGGGTCGTTGCGGTGGACGGCCTGGAAGACCTCGTCGATGGCCCGGGACTGGCCCTCCGCCTTGAGGATCTCGGCGGTGCGGTTGCCCTCGGCGCGCAGGACGGCGGCCTGCTTGTCGCCCTCGGCCGTGAGGATCTGCGACTGGCGCTGGCCCTCCGCGCCCAGGATGGCGGCCCGCTTGTCCCGCTCGGCGCGCATCTGCTTCTGCATCGCGTCCTTGATGGACTGCGGCGGGTCGATCGCCTTGATCTCCACCCGGTTCACCCGCAGCCCCCACTTGCCGGTGGCCTCGTCGAGCACCCCGCGCAACTGGCTGTTGATGGTGTCGCGCGAGGTGAGGGTCTTCTCCAGGTCCATCGAGCCCACGACGTTGCGCAGGGTGGTGACGGTGAGCTGCTCGACCGCCTGGAGGAAGTTCGCGATCTCGTAGAAGGCCGCGCGGGGGTCGGTGACCTGGAAGTACAGCACGGTGTCGATCTCGACGACCAGGTTGTCCTCGGTGATGACCGGTTGCGGCTTGAAGGAGACGACCTGTTCACGCAGGTCGATCACCGGATAGACGCGGTCGATGTACGGGATGACCACGCTCAGTCCGGGTTTCAGGGTGCGGTGGTAGCGGCCCAGCCGTTCGACGTTGCGGGCACGGGCCTGCGGCACGATGCGCACCGCCCGCACCACGGTGAAAACGGCGAGAAGCGCGACGATCACACCGGCGATGAGGAACGCCGAGGCTTCCATGGTCACTCCCGGGGGTAGACGAATGCGGTGGTGCCGCTGATCTCCAGAACGTCGACGGTCGCACCCCGGGGAATCACCAGCGTTTCGTCGTAGGAACGGGCCGACCATTCCTCACCGCCGATACGCACCCTGCCGTCCCTTCCCGTGACGTCGGAGACGACGTAGGCGGCCTGGCCCACCAGGGCTTCCACGCCGAAACGCTCGGTCTGGGGCTGGTGCAGGTGGCGCACCGCGACGGGGCGCAGGAAAAGGAGGGTGACCGCGGAGACGACCGTGAACACCAGGAATTGAAAAGGAGTGGAAAGGCCGGCCGCCGCGGATGCCGACGTGATCAGCGCGGCCACGCCGAGCATTCCGAGTGCGGTGGTCAGGGTGAAGATCTCCGCCACGATCATCACGGCGGAAACGATCAGCCAGATCAGCCACGGATCCATTGCGACCCCCTTTCCGCTTTGAAATTATTTTACCGGCTTTCGGGAAAAGCGGACCCGGTCGTGGGCGGGGATCGTCGGGCCGCCGGCGGGGGCCGGCGCGCACCCCGGCGGTGCGCACCGGCCGGTCGCGGTCACGCGGCCGGGAGGGTCACGCCGCCGCGCAGGCTCCCAGGTCCTCCCAGACGCCCCACTCACCGGTGGTGCCGGGCTCCTCGCCGGTCACCCACCACTTGGCGCGCCAGTGGTGGCCGCCGTGGGAGACGGTGTCGCCGCCGCCGTAGACGCTGCCGGCGCTCCACACCGGCGCGTCGCAGGTACCGGGCTCGCCGCTTCCGCCGTCGCCCCCGCCCCCGTCGCCGCCGCCGGTCCCGCCGATGTTGACGTCGATGCAGGAGTAGAACGCGTTGCCGGTGTCCGCCACGTTCCAGACCGCCAGCACCTTCTGGCGGCCGGTGAAGCCGCCGAAGTCCACCTGGTGGCTCACGTCCGGTGCGGGCTGCGCGCCGCGGCCGTCGAACTCGGCGATCTTCTGGTCGCCGATGAAGTACTGCCAGGTGGCGGTGGCGTGCCGCGCCGTGTGGTGCCAGGTGAAGGTGTGCGTCGTACCGACCGGGGTGACCCGCCAGCCCTTGCTGTCGTCGTCGAGTTCGGCGAACTGGCTGTTTCCGCCGCTGCAGCTCTTCAATCCCTTGGGCCCCTCGACGCTCTGGGGCTCGTACTTGATCTGCCCGCAGTCGACGACCCCCGCGGCGCACTGGTCCTGCCGGCTGCCGGGCGAGGTCACCCATCCGTGGGCGCCGGCCGTGCTCGCCGGGAGGCTGACGGCGAGCAGCGGTGCGACCAGCGCCCCGACCGCGACGGCCACCCGTCTCTTCGTGCGCATCTCGTGCCCCTTTCGCTACAGGTCTAGACCTGGCAAGTTCAGGTCTAGACCATAGCGGGGAAGCCGGTGCGGTCAAGGGGTCGCGCGCCCTCAACCCACGGACGGGGGTGCGCATCAACCGACGGACGAGAGTGCGCACTTGACGCGACGGCACCGAGTGCGACTCGTTGGGCTATTGGTCTAGACAAGGGTGGGGGCGATGGTTAAAAGTCGAATGGGCCGCGCGTCTCTCCCCCCTCCCTCGGGACGCCGTCGTGCCCCGCCCCGTGCTGCGCACCATCCCCACCGGCCGCCCGGTCCCCCCGCGGCCGTTGCGCAAGAGAGGAGCACCACCGTTGGAAGCGTTGGAGAAACGCAGGGAGCACGTGATCGCGCTCTTCCGCATCGTCACAGGCCTGCTGTTCGCCTGCCACGGAGCCGCCACCCTGTTCGACGTCCTGGGCGGACCGCACGGAGCCGCACCCGGCTTCGCCGCGTGGCCGGGCTGGTGGGCCGCCGTGGTGCAGCTCGTCGGCGGCACCCTGGTCCTGTGCGGCCTCGCCACCCGCGCCGCGGCCGTCCTGTGCTCCGGGTCGATGGCGTACGCCTACTTCGTAGAGCACCAGCCCGACGGACTCTTCCCCATCGAGAACGGCGGGGAGTCGGCGGCCATGTTCTGCTGGTCCTTCCTGCTGGTCGCCGCCGTCGGGCCGGGCCGCTGGAGCCTCGCCTCCCGTCTGCGCCCCCGGCGGGGCGAGGACGACCGGCCGGTCACCGCGTCGCTGCCCACCGACACGCCGACGTCGGCCTGAGCGGGCGGGGCGTGCCGTCCACGCCGACGGTCGGCACGCCCCGCCCCCCGCCCGGACACCGGGCCGCCTCCGCGCGTGTGCGCCGTCTCACGCACGCCGAGGCCGTCCGCGTTGCGTGGGTCACTGCGCAATTGCCCTTTTCGCGTCCATGCTCGTAGGAGAGCACACGCCGCCCGAAGTGGCGTGCGCCGACGACGACTTGGTCGCGACGGACCGAAGCGGGCCACGCCGCAGCACGCGTGGCGCCGCTCCGTCGCCGCCGGCTCAGCGCAGACCCCCGCAGAAAGGTGCCGACCGTGGCCGCATACCTGTGCCCTCCCGCCGTGATACACGGCGCGCACTCCGTGCACACCCGAGAGATCATGGCGGAGGTGCACGACCGGCACCCGGACGCGGCGTGGGCACCACGGGCCGAGGGCATCGCGGCGAGCACGGGGATCGAGACCCGCGGCTGGATGCTGCCGCTGGAGGCCGCCGTCGCGCCCGGCAACGGGAGCGGCGCGGGACCGGCCGGCCCCGGGCCCGCCCGGGAGGCGCTGCTCCGCGACGGGTTCACCGAGCGGGACGCGGACCGCGTGATCGCCGCGCTCGAGGCCGTACCGGCACCGCAGACCGTGCAGGAGCGCACCGCTCCGGCCTGGGAGGCCGTGCAGGCCTACGGGGAGCGTGCGGCGCGCGGGGCCCTGCAGATCGCCGGGCTGGACGTCGCGGACGTCGACTGCCTGATCACCAGCAACTCCACCACCCCGGCACTGCCCGGACTGGACGTCTCCCTGGCCAACCGGCTTCCGCTGCGCGGCGACACCATGCTGCTGCCGGCCGCGCAGTGGGCCTGCGTGGCCGGGACCCGTTCGCTGGCGCTGGCGGCGGACCTGGTGGCGGCGGACCCCGACCGGGTGGTCCTGGTCGTGATCTCCGAGGCCCTGAGCACGACCTACCAGCCCGCGGACGACACCCTGGAGTCCCTGATCGTCCGGCTGCTGTTCGCCGACACCGCCGTCGCCGCGGTGGTCACGGGCCGCCCGAGGCCCGAGTCGGTGCTCCGGCTGGACGCCTCCTGGCACCACACCCTGCCGGGCACGCGGGACCTGCACCGTCTGGAGACGCGGGCGGACGGCACCCACTTCGTGATGGACCGGCGCGGGCCGCGGGCGGTGCAGGAGACGGTCGCCGCGATGTGGGAGTGGCTCCGGGGCCGCCACGAGGACGACCCCCGCTCCTGGCACCCCGACCTGCTGCTCGCACACCCCGGCGGCACCCGCGTGCTGGAGTACATGGAGCAGACGATGCCCGGGGAGTGGCCGTCGGGACTCCTGCGCCACAGCCGGGACAGCTACACCACCGGCAACCGCGGCGGCGCCGCCGTCTTCGACATCCTGCGCCGGGCCTACGACGCGGGCCAGAAGGCGGGCAGCCGTGCCGTCCTGTACGCGGCGGCCCCGGGCCTGACGGCCACCGCCCTGGAAGGCGAGTGGCTGTAAGAACCTCCCCGGGACGGGAACCGGTCACCGTCCGTGGCCGCCCCGCGGTCCGCAGGGGTGGGCGAAGCGTCCGCGGGTGTTATTGAATGGGGTGTGCGGTCGGGGTACTCGGGGCTCTTCCGCACGGGTTCGGGCACGGCCCCGGCACTGTGCCAGGGTTGGCGAGTGAGCTGAGGGAGCCGCATGGACTCCACACCCCCCTCTTCGTCCTCGTCGCGGTTCGACCTGGTCAGCAGCGCCTTGGGGCGCTACCTCCCCCACGACCGGGCGGCAGGGCCCGGCCCCGCCGATTCGCCCGCCGACCCCGCGGGGCACCCGCCGGAGCACGACCGCCACGCGGCGGGCCGGCCCGAGCAGATCCTCGGTGCGGTCAACCTCGACCGGGAACTGAGAGTCACCCACCGCAACCTCGACGCCCCCGTCTTCGCCGGACTGGACGCGGCGATCGGCAGACCGTTCGTCGACCTGCTGCCCCAGGGGGACGTACCGACGGTCACCCGCCGGCTGCGCCAGGTCCTGGAGACCGGTGAGGCGCACGTCGCCCGGGTGCAGCGCCTGCGGCGCACCGACGGGTCGGAGCTGGTCGTCTCGATGAGCATCCTGCCCGCGGCGGCTCCCCGGGAGGGGCTGACCGTCTCCGTGATCGCGATGGCCAGGAGGCTGCACCTGTACGCCGCCGAGACCGCGATCGGCACCTCCCTGGACATCGGCGAGACGGCGCAGTCGCTCGCGGAGTCCCTGCTGGCCTGGGGGGACGTGGCCGCCATCGACCTCGACTTCGCCGTGTGGACGGGCGAGCGCGTCACCGACCGGGCGCAGGACCGCATCCGGCTGCGACGGGCGGCGCTGGTGCCGGACCGGGCGTGGCCCGAGGGGTACGTCACCCTGGGCGAGGACCTCCCGAGCGAGGCGAGCCGGCTGCTGGCGCGGGCGATACGGCGTGCCGACGCACCGCGGTCCATCGTCCTCCCCGACCGCGCCGCGATCGAGCGCGTGCTCGGGAGTCCGCGACTGGTGCGGGCCCTGGTGCCCGGGGAGCGTTCGGCGGGGGTGGCCTGCGTGCCGCTGGTCCTGGAGGGCGATCCGCCCGTCGTCCTGGGCGTGGCGGAGGTCTGGCGGCGGGCGGACCGGCCCTTCGCCGACAGTGAGCTGTTCGACTTGCAGGAACTGGTGGCCAGGACCTCCCACCACGTGGACCTGGCCCGTCAGCACCAGCGCGAGCACACACAGGTGCTGGCCCTGCAGCGCCGGCTGCTGCCGCGCTCCGGCGGCGGCACCGTCGAGACCGCCAGCGTCTACCAGCCCACCACGCCCGACAGCGCGGGCGTCGGCGGTGACTGGGTGAACAGCTTCCCCCTGCCCGACGGACGGACCGCGCTGGTGGTCGGCGACGTCGTCGGCCACGGCCTGGGAGCCGCGGCGACGATGGGCCAGTTGAGCATGGAGGCCCGGGCGCTGCTGTCGGCGGGGCTCGCGCCCGACGAGGTGCTGGAGCACCTGGACGAGACCGTGACGCTGCTGGACGACACGGACTCCGGCCTGGCGGCCGGCTACAGCGCCCTCGGGTCGACCTGCTGCATCGCCGTCTACGACCCGGTCGGCCACCGGCTGGCGCTGTCCAACGCGGGCCACCTCCCCCCGATCCTGGTGTCGCCGGACGGACGGGCCGGCGCCCTCCCGGTCCACCCGCACCCCGGACTGGGCGCCGAGTTCGCCCTGCGGGAGCCGTTCGGCGTGCACACCTTCGCCGCTCCCCCGGGCTCCCTGCTCGCCCTCTACACCGACGGTCTGGTCGAGGACCCGGCCCTGCCGATCGACGAGGGCATCGGCAGGCTGACGGAGGCCGTGGCCGCGGTGCACCCCTGGGACGCACTGCAGCAGGCCGCGCGGAAGGTGGTCTCCGAGGTGATGCCGGCCCACCGGCGCGACGACGTGACGCTGCTGCTCGCGCGCACGATCGGCCACCGCAAGGGCGACACCGCCACCTGGCGCCTGCCGGCCCGCGAGGACGCGGCCGCGCGGGCCCGCGCGCTGGTCTCCGCGCTGCTGCGGCAGTGGGACACCAGGGACGCCACCCGGGACAAGGTGCTGCTCCTGGTCAGCGAGCTGGTCACCAACGCGGTCCGCCACGCCGGCGGACCCATCACCGTACGGCTGATCCGGGCCGGGCACGGCCTGCTGTGCGAGGTCGGCGACACCGGCAACGGCAGGCCGCGGCTGGGCCGGGGCCGGACCCTCGACGACAGGGGCCGCGGCCTGCACGTGGTGCACCGGCTCACCACCCGGTGGGGGGTGCGCTGGACCGAGTCCGGCAAGGTGGTCTGGGCGGAGGTCGCCCGCTGAGGCCGCCGCGGGGGCGCACGCCGGGAGTGGGAACCGGAACCGGGGCGCGGAGGGCCTGCGTCGGTCGAAGCACGAGATCACCCGCGCGCCCCGAGGAGTCCGAGATGACCGGCACGGCCACCCGTTACCTCTGTCTCGCCCGGCACGGCGAGGCGTCCCCGGAGGGGACCGAACTGACGGCGGCGGGACGACGCCAGGCCACGCTGCTGGGCAGGCGGCTGCGGGGCATCCCCTTCGCCGCCTTCCACCACGGCCCGCTGCCGCGGGCGCGGCAGACCGCGCGCCTGGTCGCCGGCGAGCTGACCGGTGTCACTCCGTGCGTCTCGGAGGCCGCGGGTGACTACCTGCCCCACGTACCGGAACGGGCCGAGCTCCCGCCCGAGTCGGCGGACCACTGCCTCCGCTTCCTCGCCGGTGTCACGGACGAGGAGCGGGAACGCGGAGCGGAACTCGCCCGGCAGGCGCTGCGCCGGTTCACCGGGCCGGTGACGAACGGCACCGAGGACCGGCACGAACTGGTCGTCACCCACAACTTCCTCGTCGGCTGGCTCGTCCGTGACGCCCTGTACGCCCCGAAGTGGCGGTGGCTCGGCCTCAACCACGGCAACGCGGCGCTCACGGTCATCCGCTACGCCCCCGGCCGGGCGGCCTCCGTCCTCGTCTCCAACGACATGCGGCACCTGCCTCCCGAGCTGCGCTGGACGGGTTTTCCCCGCGAGGAGCACGTCTGAGCGCGGGTGTCGCCACGGCGTCCGGCGTCGCCGTCGGCATGCCGGACGGGTACTCAGGAGCCGTGACCGCGCAGGACGGCCGCGAGGAAGCCGACGGCGGCCGGGTCGCGGGGGCTCTCGACGAGGTCGACGGAGCCGAGGGTGACGATCCGGCTGTTCCGGATGTTCCGGCTGTTCCGGCCGGCGGAGACGTCGGCGAGCGGCTCGGAGGACTTGAGGAAGCGGCGCTTGTGCCCCGCGGTGGTGTCGCCGACGTCGCGGCTCGCTCGTCCGCGGCGTGCAGGCGTGCATCGGCGGCCCCGGACGGGGGCCTTCACTCCTCGCGCGGGGCGCAGAGGCCGGCCAGGGTGCGGGCGACGTCGAGCACGGTGCTGTGCGGGAGCCACACCGGGAGGCGGACGTAGCGGTCGTGGCTGTGATGCGGGGAGAACGCCGGGCCCGGGGTGAGCCGCAGGCCGCGCTCCAGGGCCCGGCCGGACAGCCGCACGGCGTTGCCGCCGGTGTCGATCCACAGGCCGGAGCCGCCGGCCGGGGGCTGCCACCGCCAGTGCGGAAGCGTCGCGCGGAGCACCTCCTCCGTGTCCGCGGCCTGCCGCAGCAGGAACGCGCGCCGGTGCTCCCGCTGCTCCGCGGCACGGGGCAGCAGGAGGAGGGCGGCGAGCTGGTCGGCGACGGGGCTGCCGAGGTCCACCGCCCGGCGCACCTCCACCAGCCGCCCGACCAACTCGCGGGGACCGCGGACCCAGCCGACGCGGATGCCGCCCCAGAACAGCTTGGAGAGGGTGCCGACGGTCAGCAGTCCGGCGGGGTCGGTGTGCTGGTCCAGGCCCGGCAGCGGCTGGGACCGGTGCCAGCCCAGGTCGGCCTGGGACTGGTCGTCCACCACCAGCAGTCCATGGCGCGCGGCGAGTTCGCCCAGGGCCCGGCGCCGCGGACCGGGCGTGTGGACGCCCGTCGGATTGTGCAGCGCGGTCTGGACGTAGAGCAGGTCCGCCCCGGCGCCGGCGCGCGCGAGCAGGTCGAGGTCCAGGCCGGCGGAGGTGAACCGTACGCCCTGGACCCGGCCGCCCGCGCCGGCGAACGCCTCCAGCGCGCCGCGGTAGCTCGGGTCCTCCACCAGCGTGAGCGTGCCGGGCCCGGTGAGCGCCGTGGCGATCAGCCAGACCGCCTGCTGCGATCCGGCGGTGATCACTACCTCGTCCTCGCGGGTCGGCACCCCCCGGCGGGTGAAGTCGGCCGCCAGCGCCTGCCGCAGCTCGGGGAGGCCGGCGGGGTGGTAGCCGGGTCCGCGCAGGTGGTCCCGGAGCAGCCGGCCGACCTCCGGCATGACGTCGGCGACCAGGTCGGATCCGGGGAGCGCGCCGGAGGACAGGTCCACCACCGGCCGTGCGCCGTCGAAGGAGGTCAGCCGCCCCTCCCCCGGCCGTGCGGCACCGCGCGCACCGCGTACGTAGGTGCCCGAGCCGTGGCGCGGGGCGAGGCGGCCGTCGGCGACGAGGTCCGCGTACGCCCGCGCGACGGTGCCCCGGGCGACGCCGAGCGCCTCCGCGAGGTCCCGCTGTCCCGGCATGCGCCACCCCGGTGGCAGGTGCGCGCCGTCGACCAGCTCGGCCAGGGCGTCCCGCAGGGCCGTTCGCACGGGCTGGTCCGTGCGCCACGCGCCGAGCAGGCGTGCCACCCGTTCCGCCTCGCCGCGCATGCGCCCGCTCCTCTCCCGACCGGCGTGGACCACTTGCCTCCAAGTGGACCACGCCGCCGACCGGCGGAGCCCGAGGATGGGTACGTCGGCTCGAAGGAGAGCGGGAGGTAGGGACATGGCGACGGTGGTGCTCCTCGGCACCTTGGACACCAAGGGTGCCGAGTACGCGTGGCTCGCGGAGCGGCTGCGCGGTCACGGGGTGGACGTGGTGACGGTGGACGTCGGTCCGCTGTCGGACGCCGCCGCGGACGTCACCGCGGCGGAGGTGGCGCGGGCGGCGGGCGCCGACCTGGCGGCGCTGCGGGCCGCGGGCGACCGCGGGAGGGCGATGGAGGCGATGGCGGCGGGCGCCGCCCGGACCGTCACCGGCCTGCACGCGGCCGGGCGCCTCGACGGCGTGCTGGCGGTGGGCGGCTCGGGCGGCACGTCGGTGGCGTCCCGGGCGGTGCAGGAGCTGCCGGTGGGCGTGCCGAAGCTGCTGGTGTCCACGATGGCCGCGGGCGATGTCACCCCGTACGTGGGCGCGGTGGACGTCACGCTCATGTACGCGGTGGTGGACGTGGCCGGGATCAACTCGCTGTCCGAGCAGGTCTTCGGCAACGCGGCGGCGGGCGTCTCCGCCATGGCGCGGGAGTACGCGCGGCGGCGTGCGGCCCCCGCCGCCGGGCACCGCCCGCTGGTGGGGCTGTCGATGTTCGGCCTGACCACCCCGGCGGTCGACGAGGCCAGGGAGGAGCTGGACCGGCTGGGCTACGAGCCGCTGGTCTTCCACGCCACCGGGGCCGGCGGCCGCACCCTGGAGAAGCTGGCCGGTGACGGCCGCTTCGCGGGCGTGCTGGACCTGACGACGACGGAGCTGGCCGACGACCTGGTCGGCGGCGTGCTCAGCGCCGGGCCCGGCCGTCTGGAGGCGGCCGGCGCGCGCGGAGTCCCCCAGGTCGTGTCGCCCGGCGCGCTGGACATGGTCAATTTCGGGCCGCGCGCGACCGTCCCGGCCCGGTTCGACGACCGCACGTTCGTGGTCCACAACCCGACGGTGACCCTGATGCGTACGACGCCCGCGGAGAACGCCGAGCTGGGACGGCGCATCGGCGCCAAGCTCGCCGCGGCGCGGGGACCGGTCACGGTGTTCCTGCCGCTGCGCGGCGTGAGCGGCGTCGACCGGGACGGCGGCCCGTTCCGGGACGCGGAGGCGGACGCGGCGCTGTTCGCCGCGCTGCGCGAGGCGCTGGCCGGGTCGGCCGTGGAGGTCGTGGAGGACGACGCGCACATCAACGACCCGGGGTTCGGCCGGCGGGCCGCGCACCGCCTGCACGAGTTGATCACCGCCGGACGGTGACCCGGGGCCCGGCCCGACCCGGCGCCGGGCAGGCAGCGAACGGCCCACGCACCGTGGGCACGAGGAAGGAGCGACATCATGGACCGCGCAACGGCCCTGCGGCGGCTGAGGGAGACGGTGGCGTCCGGCCGCCCGGTCATCGGCGGCGGCGCCGGCACCGGCATCTCCGCCAAGTCCGCGGAGGCGGGCGGCATCGATCTGCTGATCATCTACAACTCCGGGCGCTACCGCATGGCCGGCCGGGGATCGCTGGCGGGCCTGCTGGCGTACGGCGACGCGAACGCGATCGTGATGGAGATGGCCGACGAGGTGCTCCCGGTGGTGCGGGACACCCCCGTGCTCGCCGGGGTCAACGGCACCGATCCGTTCCGGGTGATGGGCCGGTTCCTGGACCGGCTGAAGGAGGCCGGCTTCACGGGCGTGCAGAACTTCCCGACGGTGGGGCTGATCGACGGCGTCTTCCGGCAGAACCTGGAGGAGACCGGCATGGGCTTCGGCCACGAGGTCGAGATGATCGCCGCCGCACACGAGCGGGACCTGCTGACGGCTCCGTACGTCTTCGACCCGGACCAGGCCGCGGCGATGGCGGAGGCCGGCGCCGACGTCCTGGTGCCCCACCTGGGGCTGACCACCAAGGGGACGATCGGGGCCACCACCGCGCTCGGTCTCGACGAGTGCGTCGACCGGATCCAGGCGATGCGCGACGCGGCCGTGCAGGTGAATCCCGACATCATGGTCCTGTGCCACGGCGGGCCGATCGCCGAGCCCGGGGACGCCCAGTACGTGCTGTCGCGCACGCGCGGCGTGGTCGGCTTCTTCGGCGCCAGCTCGATCGAGCGGCTGCCCACGGAGACGGGCATCCGCCGGCAGACCGAGGCCTTCAAGTCGCTGGCCCTGCCGGCCGCGGAGAGCGGCGGCCCCGGCTCCGGCACCTCCCCGCGCGGCTGACCCCGGTCGCCGCCGGTACGCCCCGCCACCCTCGCCCCGCCTCAGCGGTCATCGTCCCGGCGTGGACACGCTGTCCGGCTCGGTACTCCCTCCGCGTCGCGGGACGCGGACCAGGACGAGGAGGTCAGCGATGTCCACGGCCGCGCCCGCCCACACGCGCACCGTGGTCGAAGGATCGCTGCGCATGAACCTGCGTGAAAGCGGGCGGGCCGCCGCCGACACGATCGCCGAGCGGCTCGCCTCGCCGCAGGACATACGGGGGCGGCATCACCGTCAGGGCTGGTGACCGCAGTCGCTCGCGCACGGCGCGGCCGGTGTCGCGCTGCTGCACATCGAGCGGGCCCACACCGGCCAGGGGCCGTGGCAGCGCGCCCACGACTGGCTCGCCTGCGCCGCAGCCGGTTGGGGGCGTAGGGGAAGGCGCCCGCGAGGCCGGGCCACAAGCCGTCCCGGTACTGGCAGGCCAACAGGAAGCGCTAGAAGCCGGAGCTCGGCTCCGCGATGACCTTCCCATGCGGCGGGGTCGCAGCACTGCCCCGCCCGGCGCGCTCTTGGGCCTGGGCGATGTCTCCGCGGGCCTTGCCACTGAGGCAGACCTGCCTGTCGACGTACCACTCGGTGGCACGACGGCGGCGCCGCTGGCGGGCAACGAGCCAACGGTCCGCTACGAGGCGACCGTGCTCGTCGCTGCCCTCAACGAGTGGATGTGATCAACACCGCCACAGATGTCCTACGCGACCCTGACCACGTACTTGCCCTGGACGCCGCCCGCCTCCAGCGCATGGTGTGCCGCTGCTGTCTCCTCCAGGGGGAAGACCGTGTCCACCGCAGGGCTCAGCTTGCCCTCGGCCACGTGGCGGGCGAGGTCGTCGAAGTCCGCCCGCGTGGGGTTGCCGCTGAAGAAGCGCACCCGGCCGTGTCCGTGGACCGTGCTGGCCGCGAGGTAGCCGAGCGACGCAGCGGGCCGTTTCAGGTCGAAGGCGATGGTGACCATGCGCCCGCCGGGATTCAGCAGGCGCCGGAAGGCCCGCAGGTCGGTCCCCGCGGTGTCCACGACCACGTCGAACCGGCCCAACTCCGCCGGCCGCACGCTCCGGTGGTCGACGGCCTTGTGCGCGCCGAGCCCGCGGACGAAGTCGAGGTTGGCTGCGCGGGCCAGGGCCGTGACCTCTGCGCCGTACGCCCGTCCGAGCTGGACGGCGGCGTTGCCGACACCGCCCGCCGCGCCCCGGACGAGGAGTCGTTCGCCGGGGCGCAGCCCGGCTTTGTCCCGCAGCGCGGTGATGGCCGTGGTGGCCACCGGCAGTGCGGCGGCGTCCACCAGGTCAAGGCCGTCGGGGACCCGGCCGACCCGCTCGGTGGGTACGGTCACGTACTCGGCGGCGCTGCCGAACCCGGAGGTGCGGCCCAAGACCCCCCACACGCGGTCGCCGGCCGCGCACCGCGTGACGCCGGCCCCCAGCGCGGCGACCTCGCCGGTGAAGTCCAAGCCGACGCGCTTGGGGAATTTCCGGCCGGTCAGGAGGCGGAGGCGGCCGGCACGGGCTGCCAGTTCGCCGCCGTTGACGCTGAACGCGCGCACCTTCACCAGGACCTCCCCGGGGGCCGGCTCGGGGCGGGGCACGCGGCCCGTGTAGAGCACGTCGGGGCCGCCGTAGCGGTCGTAGAGCACTGCCTTCATCATGCGGTCGTCCATGGTTCTGCCTTTGCCGCCGGGGGCCGTACAGGGATCTGGCATCGACCGTAAGCTCTCAAGTGGACGCAATCGTCCGCTTGGACCGGAAGTGAGAGACAGTGATGACGGAAGCCTCTCGGATCACAGCCCGGGACGGGGTGCGGGCGGACGCCCGGCGCAACCGGGAGCGGGTCCTCGTCGCCGCCCGTGCGGTCTTCGCGGAGCACGGGATCGACGCCCCGATGGCGACCGTGGCCCGACGGGCCGGGGTCGGCGTGGCGACGCTGTACCGGCATTTCCCGACCCGGGACGCCTTGGTGAGGGGCGCGTTCGCGCAGCAGATGGAGACCTGCGCGCGGGCGCTCACCGAGGCTCTGGCCGACCCTGACCCGTGGCAAGGCTTCCAGCAGCTGGTCGAGACGGTCTGCGCTCTGCAACGGGAGGAACGCGGATTCCCGGCCGCGTTCGCCGCGGCCTTCCCGGACAGCACGTCGGAACACGCGCCGTACCGGCAACGAGCCGAGCGGGACTTCACGACTCTGGTGCGCAGGGCCCAGGCGTCGGGCGCACTGCGGGCCGATTTTCACCCTTCCGACCTCGCCGTGGCCCTGTTGGCGCACTGCGGTCTGGTGACCGCTCTGCCGGACGACGGTGCAGCGTCCCGGCGCCTGGTGGCCTATCTGCTCCAGTCGTTCCGCACCGACCCGGCCAACAAACCGCTGCCCCCGCCGACTGCGCTGACACTGCGCAGCTTCCCGATTGCGACGGACAGTCCCCAGGGTCAGCGGTCCTCCAGAGCCTGACATGAAACGGTACCTGCCGCAGGGCACGCCCAGTCCGACAGCTCCGCTTTCGCGACAGGACCCAGCCGGGCCGAAGAATGTGAGAGGGCTGGACCTCACATCGGACGGAGCTGTCTCGTCGTAGGGGCATGAACACGAAACTGCGCTACGGGTGTCTCGGCCTGCTGGTCGTGACTGCCCTGTATACGGGCGCGTGGGCCTACTTCGCACCGGAGACGTGGCACGAGAACTTCCCCGGGTTCGGATTGAGCTGGCTCCCGCGGCTGGGCCCGTACAACGAGCACCTCGCCAAGGACACCGGAGCGATGTTCCTGGCCCTGGCCGCGCTGACGCTGATCGCTCTGCGGGACGTACGCGACAACCGGCTGGTCCGGATCACGGGCGCGGTGTGGCTGGTGTTCAACGTGCTCCACTTCAGCTATCACGTCCAACATCTCGACATGTACGGGACGCGCGACCAGGTGCTCAACGTCCTGTCCCTGTCCGCGCTGGTGCTCGTCTCCGTTCTGCTCCTGGTGCCGCTCGGCCCCGTACGACGGAACGGCACACGGTGACGTACGAGAACACGACGGCGGAGGCGAGGATCGGCGTGCGGATCGCGGTGGCTGGAGGGACCGGGCTGGTCGGACGGCTCGTGGTCGAGGAGGTGACCGCGGCCGGACACGAGCCGGTGGTGCTCGCCCGCTCACGAGGGGTGGACCTGACGACGGGGGCGGGGCTCGACGCCGCCTTGCGGGGCGCCGAGGCGGTCATCGACGTGAGCAACCTGACCACGACGAGCGCCAAGAAGTCGTGCGCGTTCTTCGAGCGGGTCAGCCGTGAACTCCTGGACGCCGGAGCGCGGGCCGGGGTGGGACACCACGTCGCCTTGTCGATCGTCGGGATCGACCGGGTCGGCATGGGGTACTACCAGGGCAAGCTGCGCCAGGAGGACGTGGTGCGCAACGGCGCGACGCCGTGGACCGTCTTGCGCGCCACCCAGTTCCACGAGTTCGCGCAGCAGACGCTCGACCGGGTGCCGAGACCGCTCGCGGTGGTGCCCAGGATGCGGACGCAGCCGGTCGCCGCCCGCGAGGTGGCTCAGCACCTGGTCCGCCTCGCCCTCGCCCCCGCGCAAGGTATGGCCCCCGATCTCGCCGGGCCGGCCGTCGAGCAGCTCGTCGACCTGACGCGCCGCCTGCTACGGGCCCGGAACGAGCGGAGATTGCTGCTGCCGGTCACCTTCCCCGGCGCCGCGGGCCGGGCCATGAAGGGTGACGGACTGCTGCCGACCGGCCGGGGACCGCGCGGCAGCCAGACCTTCGACGCCTGGCTCGCCCACCACGTGGCCGACACCGCCCCGGCCGCCGGAAGGGGGTGACGAGCGGATGCCCACGCCCTCCGACGCCGAATCCGGATCCGACTCCGCCCCCACCCTCCACTCTCTCCTGGCCGAGCGCCGCCACCTGCTCAATCTCGGCTACCGGATGCTCGGATCCGTGCAGGAGGCCGAGGATGTCGTCCAGGAGACGTACGCGCGCTGGTACGCCCTCTCCGAGGAGGGCCGGGAGGCGATCGCGGCCCCGGAGGCGTGGCTGACCCGGGTCGCCTCGCGCATCTGCCTCGATCACCTCGCTTCCGCGCGGATGCGGCGGGAGCGCTACACCGGTGAATGGCTGCCCGAACCCGTCCGGCACAGCGCCACGTGGAGCAGTACCGACGCCGCGCACGCGGGCGACCCCGCCGACCGGATCACCCTCGACGAATCCGTCAGCATGGGCATGCTCGTGGTCCTGGAGACGATCACGCCCGCGGAACGCGTCGCCTTCGTCCTGCACGACGTCTTCGGCGTGCCGTTCACGGAGATCGCCGAGACGGTGGGCCGCACCCCCGCGGCCTGCCGCCAACTCGCCTCCTCCGCCCGCAGGCGCCTCGCCCGCGAACGGACCGGCAGCAGCACGACGCCGGAGCACCGGCGGGTCGTCTCCGCCTTCCGCGAGGCATGCGAGACCGGTGACCTCGGCGCTCTCGTCGATCTGCTCGACCCCGGCGTCAAGTCGCGCAGCGACGGCGGCGGCAAGGTGCGGGCGGCGCTGCGTCCCGTACTCGGCCAGGACAAGGTGGCCCGCCTCGTCCTCGGCCTCCTGCGCCAGGAACCGGAGGTGGAACTCGTCGAGGACGATGTCAACGGCGCCCCGGGCCTGTCCGTCCGCATCGCCGGCACCACGGTCGCCGTCCTGTCCATGGGCATCCGCGACGGTCTGATCGCCGACCTGTGGCTGGTGGTCAACCCGGACAAGCTGCGTGCGTGGACGAGGTACGGCACGGAATGAGGCGGCGTTCCGATCACCGGGTGGGAGTCAGGTGAGCCCGGCCGTGGCGTTGTCCTCCCAGCCGTCGACCCGCTGGAAGTAGCCGTTCGTGGAGCGGGAGTGCCGGGCCCATCCGCCTTGGTCGGCGATGGCCACGGCGTCCTTGCCCTTCTTGCGGGCGGTGGTCGCGAGGCCGATGCGGAGGGAGTGGTCGGTCCAGGCGAGCGGGGTGCCGGCACGGGCGCTGATCCGCTTCACGGCCCGGGTGACGGAGTCGGGGACCATGCCGCCGGTGACGTTCCGTGCCGGTCGACGCCGACGAACGCGGGCGCGCCGGCCTCCGACCAGCGCGGGTCGGCCTCAGCGGCGAGGCGGGTGCGGTACGCCTTCCATGCCTCCACCGGACAGATCTCCGGGTCCTGTTGGTAGTTGATTCTCGCGTCGCGGACGCTGTGCTTGGTCTTGCCGGTGAGTACCGATACCACCAGGCCGCGCGGCGTGAGGGCTACGTCCCCGACGAGGAGGCCGGCGGGGTCCCCCGCGCGCGAGGCGTAGGGGAAGCCGGGCAGGACGACTGCCTTGTCCCGGGCGCCGGCGAGGCAGTTCCACGGCCGCCGCATCCAGCGTCGCCCGCGCCTGCGCCTGGTCGTCCCGGCCCACCTGCGCACCGCGGCGGCGCAGTTCGACTACGGCCCCGGCGAGGATCGTGCTCGCCGACGAGGCGGCGTAGCCCTTCCCGTCCACTCGGCCCCGGTCCAGCAGCCAGACGACGAACGCCACCAACGCGCCGCGCGTGGCCTCCGGTTCGGGGAACCCCAGCGCCGCGCAGAACCGCGTCCCAACCTTCCACGCCTTCGCGTACGTGTCCGTCGTGTTGGCCGGTCGCAGTCGCCGCTGCACCTGGTCCGCGAAGTCCTCCGCGTCCGCCAGGCGCTGCGCGACCTCCACGCCGTGGCGCTGCGCCCACTGAACGACCAGAGGTGACCGCTCCGCCGGCTGGGTGCAGGCCCTCGCTGGTGCCGATGACGACGAAGCCTGGCGGCTCAGCGAGCGAAATCTCGGTTGCCTATGGGCGCGGGAGTTGGATCCAATGACCGGCATGATCACCCGGGCGCGCCTGCCTCGGCGGGACGTGATGATCGCGCACCGTCAGCGGCCGGCGCGCGATCCGGGCGGACCGCGACCGCATCGTCCCAGGGGAGACGCCACCCGATGAACACGCCACCATCGCCGTCCGGAGCGGAGCACACAGACGGGTCGTCCATCCGCCTGGGTGCTCTCGTCCCGCTGACGCGGCCCGGCTGGGTCGAGGCGGGCCGACACCTGCTCGCAGGACTCGACCTGGCCGTTCGCGAGGTCAACGACGCCGGCGGGATCGACGGCAGACCACTGGAGTTGGTGGTCCGGGACACCGCGGCCGATCCGGAGCGGGCTGCGGCGGCCGTGGACGAACTGGCCCACCTGGGCGTGACCGCCGTGGTGGGTGAGTATCACAGCGTGGTCGCCCGCGCCGCCGCTGCCCGAGCCGACGCCCTCGGCGTGCCGTTTCTCTGCTCCTCCGCGGTGCTCGACACGCTCACCGAGGAACCGACGGAGTGGGTCGCGCGTCTGGCCCCGGCCCAGTCCTACGGGTGGCGGATCTACGCGGACTTCCTCCTCCGCTCGGGCCGGCGTCGGATCGCCGTGGTGACCCAGCCGAGCGTCTACTGGGCGTCCGGGACCCGCATCCTGCGGGACCACCTCGCTCCCCGCGGCGGCACCGTCCTCGAACTCGACGCGACGCTCACGCCCGAGGCCCTGTGCGACGCGCTCGTCGACGATGGCGCGACGGCGCTCCTCCTGCTGGTCGGCCATCCGGAGCCGGCGGTGCCGATCGTCCGGGCCGTCCGGGGCGACCGGCGGCTCGCGGAGATCCTTGTCGGCGCTCCGGCCGGACAACCGGAGTTCGCGGAATGGGCCGCGGCGCTGGGCGAGGACGGCGCCGGGGTCCCGTTCCTGCGCTACCTGCCCGAGCGCCTCGGTCCGCTCGGTGAACGCGTCGGGAAGGAACTCCGCGAGCGGCTTGGCGAAGCGCCCTCCTTCGTCGCCTTCGAGGGCTGGGACACCGTCGCCGTCCTCGCTGCGGTGCTGCGTTCCCACGGCACGGACCGGGCGGCCATCGCCGAGTCATGGCCGCGCGTGGCGGTCGAGGGCACCCGCAGGCCGATCCGGTTCTCCCGCACGCCGGGCATCAGCGTCTGGCAATGGGCCTGGACACCAGTCCAAGTCGTTGACCGGGACCCGGCGGAACCCGACCGCTTCCGGATCCTCCACGTCGGCTGAGTGAGCATGGAAGTCCAACTGCCCCGCTCTGCCGAACTTCGAAAGTGCTGGTCACAGCCACTCGTTGACGGCGGCGACGAGGACGGTCACCTCGTAGCGGACAGCGAGCTTGTCGTACCTCGTGGCGCTGGAGCGGCCGGTGGTGCGGGTCCGTCGGGTGGCGCCGGGGCTCGGTGGGGTTGGCGGGTCACGCGGTCAGCGCGAGGGCCAGAGCGTGTCGCACGCCGCGGAGGCATGCTGGTTGAACCCTCCCCGCCGATCATGTGATGTGCCCCCCGGGAGGGTGAGTCAACAGTCAAACCCCGTACAGACGAAGACAGGGCCCGATACGAAGATCGCCGACTTGTCCGTGATCTTCGAGAGGAATCCCGCTCGTGTGTCTCCCCCGCGCCGTTGGCGACGCGCTCACCGTTTTGGTCAATCCGGTTGCCGCTCATTCCGCCCCCGGAAGCACGACCGCTTTCTCCGCTTCCGCGTGGGGACTTGTGTACGGCGCGGGGGAACTTCTGTGACCTCCAGGTCGCCGTGTGACGACCGTGATGCCAGCGGGCCACGGGACGGCTGTGCACCGAGTCACGGGGGAACGGGGCCGGGCGGACCGGGGGTGGGCGTGGGTGTGGACGGGGGCGGATGGCTGTCCTTGCTGGCCTGTCACAGTGTCAGGAATCCCGCGCGCACGGTGTGGGCGGCGGTGCTCTGCACTGCGGCTGTGGTGTGCGTGGCGATGCTTGGCACCACGGCTTCTTCCTTGTCGCCGGGGGGATACAACTCCGTGGGTACGGAGTCCGCGCACGCTGATGGACTGTTGCGGAAGTTCAGGGGGGATGACCCGGGGCTGGTGCTACGGGTCAGGTCGGAGGACTCGGTCGATTCGCCACGGGCGCGTTCGGACGGGGCGGCGCTGGCGCGGCGGGTTGCTGCTCAACCGGGAGTGGCCGCGGTGGAGGCGTACTGGACGTCGCGTTCGCCCGCCCTGCGGGCGAACGATGGGCGGTCGGCGCTCATCGGTGTCGCGCTGGAGGGTGATGAGGCGGCGCAGGCACGTGCCGCGTCGCGGCTCGTGCCCCGGGTGACGGGTCGGCAGGGCGCGCTGCGGGTGTCGGCCGGGGGTCGGGTCTGGGCCGGGATCCAGGCGGCGGAGCAGGGCGAAAGGGACCTTGTCCGGGCGGAACTGGTGGTGGCCCCGGTGGTCTTCGGGTGCTTGGTCTTCGCTTTCGGCTCCCTGCTGGCGGCACTGTTTCCCCTCCTGGTGGGAGCGTTGGCGGTGGCGGGATCGTGGGCGTTCTTGCGCCTGCTGGGTGGTGTGACGGAGGTGTCGGCCATCTCGCTGAATATCGCGGCCACCTTGGGCTTCGGGCTGGCCGTGGACTATGCCCTGCTGGTCGTGACGCGCTTTCGTGAGGAGGGCGCGCGAGGGCTGGCAGTGCCGGATGCCGCGGTCAGGGCGGCCCGGACCGCGGGTCGCAGCGTGCTTGTCTCTGCCGGCGTGGTGGCACTGGCGTTCTCGGCGCTGTGGGTGTTCCCGTTCCCGTGGCTGCGGTCGATGGCCGTGGCCGGGATCGCGGTGGTACTGCTGGCCGCGACGGCGACCGTCGTCCTGGTGCCGGCGCTGCTGGCGATGCTGGGCTCCCGGATCAGGCATCGCCGGGCGGCGTCGAGTCCGGCCTGGCGGCGGCTCGTCCGGTGGGTGACCGGGTCACCGTGGCTGTGGGGGGCCTGTTGCGCGGTGCTGATGGCCGCGCTGGTGTGGCCGTTCGGCCAGGCCCAGTGGGGGTTCACCGACGAACGTGCGCTCCCCGCCGGCTCACAGGCCCGGCAGTTCACCGAACGCCTCCGCACCGATTTCCCTGCTCAGCCCGACCGCGATCTCATCGTCGTACTGACCCCGGTCCCCGGCGACCGCGAGGTCGACCAGTACGCGCGACGTATCAGTGCGCTGCCGGGCGTCGTCCAGGTCACCGCTCCGACGGGCCGCTACCACGACCGCCGTCGCACCGCCGTCGTCGAGGCGGTGTCGGACAGTGCGACGGCGGTGTGGCTGAAGGCGTCTACGGGGCTGGATCCGCAGTCGGCGCAGGCCGCACGCCTGGTGGAGCGGGTGCGGGAGCTTCCCCCGCCCGGACCGCGCTGGGTGGGGGGTTCGCCCGCCCGTCATGTTGATGCGAAGGCGGCTCTGGCCGGTCGTGTGCCCTGGGCCGTGCTGCTGATGTCGGCCACGACACTCGCTGCGCTGCTGCTCTACACCCGGTCGGTGCTGATTCCGCTGAAGGCCGTCGCCCTGGCGGCGCTGAGCCTGACGGCCAGCCTGGGCAGCATGGTCTACATCTTCCAGGAGGGCCATCTGCGCTGGCTGGTCGGCGACTTCACGACCACGGGCTTCTTGGACATGACGATTCCGCCGCTGCTGTGTGCGATCGCGTTCGCGCTGTCGTTGGACTACGAGGTGTTTCTGCTGGCCCGGGTCAAGGAGCACTACGACGCCGGCGGGGATCACCGGGACGCGATCGTCGAGGGCGTCGCCCGCACGGGCCGGCTCATCACCGTGGCAGCCGTGGTCTTCGCCGTCAGCATGGCCGGACTGGCGAGTTCCGGCATCACGACACTGAAGATGATGGGCGTGGGACTGGGGGTGGCGGTCCTGGTCGATGCCACGCTGATGCGCGGCATCCTGGTGCCGGCCGTCATGCAGCTGACCGGGCGAGCCAACTGGTGGGCCCCTGCATGGGTCAGACGACCCGCCACGCAGGGAGCGCATGCCCCGCAGCACGGGCGGGAGACGGTGGCTGAGAGTTCCGCGGAGGCGCCCGCGGCTCACTGAACTCCGCGGTGCGGCGGTCAGTTGCTCTCGCGGCGGGTGAGCCGCCTGGTGAGGAAGACGGCCAGTGCGGCGGTGGCCATTCCCGCGGCAGCGTCGAGGACATAGTGGTAACGGCAGTACACCACGGACACGGTGATCAGCGCGGTGGCCGCGATCATCAGCCGTTTCGCGGGGCGCGGTACGGAGGCGCCCCGGATCGAGAGCGCCGCTGCCCAGGCGCCGGCGACGTGGGAGGAGGGGAAGCAGGTGCCGGGCGGGTCGGCGCTCGCCATCAGTTGCGCCTGGAGGGGCTGGGCGAGGTAGCCGTGCAAGTGGTCGGGGGTGAACGCCGGGGCGAGCGCGGCGACAGGGCCGGCGAGGGGCAGCAGCATGAAGCCGAGGAAGCACAGGTAGTGGGCGAGGCACAGGGCGAGGACGTAGCGGTGCAGGGCCTGGTGCATGCCTTTGGCGAGGAAGTAGGCCGGGGGCAGCACGAAGTACAGGTAGTAGGAGCTGTAGCTGAGGCTGAGGGCCTCGGTGAGAGGGCGGGAGGCGAGAGCGCCGAGCAGGAGGTTGGGGTGGGCGCCGAACAGGTGCTGTTCCCAGACCAGCATGGTGTCGTCGAGCAGGCGGCCGTGCAGGGCGAGCGACTGAGGGCCGGACGCGGAGAACAGCAGCGGAGCGCAGGCCAGCGGGTACAGCGCGCGCACGTTCGCCAGGGCCGGCGATGCCCAGTGACGGTGTGCCGCGACGCAGGCGAGGACGAACCCGGCCAGGGCCGCGTAGGCCCCCGCCAGCCACGCGGCATGCGGTACGGCCTCCTGGCCCAGGACCACCGCCGTGGCAGCCACGAAGAGGTACCCGAGGGTCGCCTTCTCCACAGCCCTCAGAAGCGGCCTGCCTGCCAGGTGGTGGGGATGGGATCGGCGGACGACAAGCGATGTGGTCCGAACGGGTGATAGCTGTGCGGGGAGAGAGGGCCCTTGCCGCACCGCGCGGGCAGGTGCCGGCGCATGGCGAGGCCCTCGGCGCCGGGAGGGTTTCCGCTGATCAGATGTGGTCAAGGGACCTCGTGCATCCTTGCGTGGGGTGTCAGGTGTCCGTACAGGAGACACTCACCATTACAGCTTGTCACCGCGTGACTCCAATGGGCTAAGGTTGCCGCGATCTTGGAGCGCACCGTGACAGGGCAGGTAAGCGATGTCAGATGTGAGTGGACCGGCCGCCACCTTGGCCGCCCTCGACAGGGCCCGGCAAACAGGTGGCTATCCGTGCTTCCGCCGGATCACGGGGCAGCCGGGTCCGGGAGAAGTCTTCGTCGAGGGCTTGCGTGCGATCAACGCGGCCTCCGGTGACTACCTCGGCCTGGCGGCGGATCCACGGGTGCGCGAGGCGGCGGCGGCTGCGGCGCGCGAGCTGGGCGCCTCCTGCTCCGGGTCCCCCGCGGTGATCGGCACCTGGTCGGTGCACGCGCAACTGGCTGAGGAACTCGCGGACTTCCTGCACCGGCCGGCGGTGCTGCTGTCCACCACGGGATACCAGGCAAATCTCACCCTGGCCTGCCTCTTCGGCGAGGACCGTGCAGTCGTCGCCGACCGGCACATCCATGCCTCTCTCGTCGATGCGTTGCGGCTCGGCCCCGCCAAGTACCGCCGGTTCCGGCACAACGCGCCTGACCACCTGGCACGGCTGCTGGAGGAGGCTTCGGGACAGGGCCTGTCGCCAGTGGTCCTGACCGAGGGGGCATTCTCGCTGGGCGGGGAACTGGCTGTACTGCCCGAGATCGCCGATCTCGCCGGACGTCATGGGGGGATGCTCATCGTCGACGGGGCTCACGACATCGGCATCCTGGGACCGTCGGGGCGCGGAGCCGGTGAGCACCTCGGCTGCGAGCAGGACATCGACGTACTGTCCGGGACCTTCTCCAAGGCGTTCGGGGCCGGTGGCGGATACCTCGCCGGAAGCACCGAACTCATCGAGCACTGCCGCTTGCTCGGGAGGGCCACCATGTACTCGGCGTCCATGCCACCACCGACCGCCGCGGCGGCACTCAGGGCGCTGCGCATCATCAGGGACGAGCCCGAACAGCGCGCCGTCCTGGCACGCCTGGCGGGCCGTCTGCACGACGGACTGGCCGAGGTGGGGTACGACCGTCCCAACTGGGCCAGCCCGGTCGTCACGCTCCCGGCCGGCGACGCCGACCAGTGCCTGCGCACGTGGCGGGCGATGCTGGAGGCCGGTGTGTTCGCGGCGCCGTTCCTGCCGCCGGCCGCCCCGGCGGGACAGTCCCTGCTGCGCCTGTCCGTCACCGCAGCCCACACCGAGGCACACATCGACCACATCCTGGAGGTCGTGGGCCGACTCGTGCCGACCGTCGACACCACTGGCGTGGCGGCGGCGCCGATCCCGTGTCCCGCCTGATGCGCGCTCCGCGGCCCCCGCAAGGCGCTGCCGACATCGTGATGGTCCGCAGCCGCGCCGAGATGGATGACTTCATCAGGCTGCCCTACCAGCTGTACCGGGCGCACCCGCACTGGGTCACCCCGCTGGAAGTGGAACGGCGGCAGTTCCTCAACCCGCGTCGCAACCCCTACCTGCGCGAGAGCGACGTGAGCTACTTCCTGGCGCGCCGCGGACGGGCGCCTGTGGGCCGTGTCGGGGCCATCATCGGCCCGGACGGACCAGCCCGCCAACGCCAAGGCTACGTGGGCTTCTTCGAGTGCACCGAAGACCCTGCCGTGGCGCGCGCCCTGTGGGAGCAGGCGATGGCCTGGCTGCGGGAGCGGGACGTGCAGACCGTGATGGGCCCGATGAACCCGAACATGCACCACGAGTGCGGCCTGCTCGTCGACGGCTTCGACGACGCCCCCCGCATCGGCATGCCCTACAACCCTCCCTATTACCCGGACCTGTTCGCCGCGGGCGGCTTCACCCCGGTCAAGGAACTGCTGTCGTGGCGGCTGTCACCGACCGACCCCAGGCTCAAGCGGTGGGCCGGCTACCGCGACATGCCGCGGCGCAAGGGCGGCCTGACGGTACGAGCAGCAAACTGGCGCCGCTTCAGCAGCGAGTCCGACCTCGTACGGGAGCTGTATCACGCGTGCTGGCAGGACAACTGGGGCTTCGCGCCGGCGACCGACGCGGAGTTCACCTACCTGGCACGGCAGATCCGGCTGCTCGCCCCCACCGGCGTCCGCATCGTCGAGCACGCGGGAACCCCCGTCGGCTTCAGCATCCTGCTGCCCGATTTCAACCAGGCCCTGGCGCCCGCTCGGGGACGCCTGACCCGCTACGGCTGGCCGGTCGGAGCCTGGCGCGTGTGGCAGGGCCGGCACGCCATCACCCGGGGCCGCGTGATGGCCCTGGGAGTCCGCGAAGACAGCCGCGCCCAAGGAGCCACGCTCGCCCTGGTCACCGATGCAGTCGCGGGCGCCCTGTCTCGGGGCTGGAACGAGCTCGACGTGTCCTGGGTCCTGGAGGACAACCGGGCCGCCAACAAGCCGCTGGCCGCCGCCGGCGCCACCATCCACAGACGCCACCGCCTGTACGCGCGCTGTGTGCGCCACAGCGAGCCGTGCTCATGCCTCGCCGCCCATGCCCACCCCGCCCTGGACACGCAGCCTCCACGCGGGCCGGAGACTTTGCCGAGGCCCGCGCCCTGAGCCACGTCTTCTCTTCCACGCCGCCGCCGGTCACGGCCCTGAAAAGCCTGCTCGGGCACTCACTGGGTGCGGCGTCGGCCCTCCAGGCCGCCTGCGCCCTGCCGGTCCCGCGGCACCAGGCCGTCCCACCCACGGCCAACCTCGACAACCAGGACGACGCCATCGGCCTCGACATCGTCCGCAAAGCCCCCAGACCTGTGTGAGGGGCCGCCCGGCCAACGGGGCGGCCCCTCACAGCATTTCAGGCGGGAGTGCCGCCGAGGTAGGTACGGACGATGAACGGCTTCTCCCGCACAAGGTAGAACACGTAGATCAGCACCTGGAACACGGCCACGCACACCATCCCGGCCACCGACCGGTAGCACAGCGCCACGCCGTAGCCGTGCAGATTGCCGACCCCGTACATCGGGTTGCGCAGCCAGCGGTACGGGCCGCGGACCACGAAGCCGTCCGTCGCGTCCGCCCGGCCCAGGAACATGTCCCGGCAGTAGTAGGTGTTGAGGCCGGTCAGCCAGGTCGCCCACAGCTTCGTGCCGAAGCCCACGACGGCCAACACCACGCCCAGCACCACCCACAGACCATCGACGCCCACCTCGGGCAACTGGCCGGGGAAGGCTGCCATCAACAACCCCTGGCACAAGCCTTGCTGCAGAAACAGCAGCCCCAGCACGAAGTCGAATCCTCGCACCGCCCGTGCCTCACCCACGGCATGGGTGAAGCGGCGAGCAACCGCCGTGTCCAGCACAGCGATCAGCCCGCCGTAGTACAGAACCGCGATCACCACCGCGTACCCGACCGCTGTCCATCGCAGCGCACCACTGCCCGCAGCCGAGCGGAACTGCTGCTCGGCGGCGAAACCGGCAGCCACCACACACGCCCACACCGCAGTACGGAGCACACGGCGTTCCGGGTGGTCCACGCGCAGCCCGGACATACCGATGACCGCGACCGCCAGCTGCCCCAGCCCCCTCCATGCCGCGTGGAGCGACGGCGAGCCGACAAGTGCTGGCGCCGGCTCGGTGGTCTCAGCCATGAAGCATCTCCTTGAAAGCCTCTCGCAGCCCGTCCTCGAGCCCCACCCGGGCCCGGAACCCGAAATCCCTGTACGCGCGGTCCGCGCTGGCAGTCCACGAGCCGGCCACCGCCTCGCGCGCCTTGTCCCGGTTGAACACCGGCACCCCGCCCCGCAACCGCCCGGCCGCCTCACTCACCATCCCCGCCGCCCGGACCACAACCGACGGCACGGGCAGCACCAACGGCCTGCCACAGCCCAACAGCGCACCAGCCGTCCGCACCAAGTCGGCCAGGGTGTACTCAACCCCGTCGGACAACTGATAGACACCGCTGTGGGAATCGCCCGGACCAGCGGTACGCCCATGCAATCCGGCGGCGATCAGCCCGGCGCACAGATCGTCCACGTGCAGCACCGAGTAGACGCGGGCCGCCGGGCAGGGCCGCACCGCCACCCGTGTACGGGCCATCGCGGCGAGACTCGGTACGAACGCCACATCCAACGGCCCGTACACGATCGGAGGGCGCACCATCACGGTCGGCACCTGTCCGGCGAACCGCCGTGCTGCCTGCTCACCGGCCAGCTTGCTGGCTCCGTACCACGACACCGGGCCGGCCCGGTCCTCCTCGCGCCGCGCCCGCCCCGGGGCGGGCGCGGGACCAGCAGCCGCCAGCGACGAACACACCACCAGCCGCGGCGGCACGTCCGAGGAAGCCAGCACGCCCGCGAGCACGCCCGTCGAGACGGTGTTGGCCAGCCGGAACTCGGCACGTGACGCAGCCCGCACCGAGGCCGCCAGATGAACCACCACATCCGCGCCCGAGACAGCCTCCGCGACCCCCGAACCGGTGAGCAGATCCACTACGGCGACGTCGACCGGACAGCCGTCCAGCACCCGGCGATCGGACTGCGGCCGCACCAGCGCCGTCACCCGGCCACCGCCCTCAACAATCCGGCGGCACAATCGACGGCCCACGAACCCCGTGGCCCCCGTGACCACCACACGTATCCCGCTCACGTCCGGGCACATGAACGGCTGCTCTGCCTCACGAGGTGGGTTGATCGAAGTCGTCACGCCTGCACGCTAGAGGGCGCGTCCCCCATTCAGCGCAACGAAAGCCGCTCGGGGACCAATCACCACCCAGACGAATGACCAGCTGTACAAGCGGAGCTCGGGAGTGGCGGTGTGAGTCTGCCCCTCACGCCCGCCCCGGCAGATACGTCCGGTCATGAGCAGGGGCGTAGAACCCCGCAGGCGGCGCACCGTACGACTGACACTTCAGGTGGCAGAGCGGCTGACGTTCTCATGGCAGACGACAAATGGAGACACTCCTTTGCGGTCCTCCGGCTCGACTGGGCGGAACCCGGGAAGACGGTCCCGGCCTCGGACTGGCTCGCGGATGCCGGCGCCCCCACCGAGGCTACGAACGCAGAGTCAGCCACTTCCTGGCCTTCACCAGCATCGCCTGCGGGATCACCCACCGCCACGTCCAACGGCCTCGTGAGGGACTGCTATGTGGCGATCCCGGCCCGCACCGTGTCCGGCAACGGCTGTGACGATACCGAGGACGGCCAGGACGGTGAGCGGAAGGGTCCAGCTGTGCGTGGTGTCGTGCAGGATGCCGAGGAGGAGGGGACCGGCTGCCGCCACGAGGTAACCGATGGACTGCGCCATCCCCGCCAGCGCGGCGGCTTCGCCCGAACTGCCGGCGCGCTGGCTCTGGAAGGTCAGCGCCAGAACGAGGCTCGCGCCGCCTCCGAGTCCGAGCAAGGTGCACGCCACGACGGACAACGCCGGCGCGGCAACCAGGACGGTGAAACCAGCCGCCACGAGGACCGAGGCCCCGGCAGCGGTCCAGCGCTGATCGTGTCGGCCACGAGTGAGCAGGGGCAGGAGGCTGCTGGCTGCCAGGGACACCACCTGGTAGTAGAACAGCATCCATCCGGCCGTCGTGCTGCTCGCGCCGCGGTCGATCAGGATGCTGGGCAGCCATGCGACCGCGGTGTAGAAGGCCAGGGACTGCAGACCCATGAAGAAGGTGACCTGCCAGGCGAGCCGCGACCGCCACGGAACCGGGCTGTGGGACCCGCCGGCCGTCGCCTGTGGCTTGTCACCCCGCATGCGAGGCAGCCAGGCGAAAAACGCTGCGACGGTGAAGGCGACACCCCAGGCCAGTGCGGTGTGCCAGGAACCCGGCACGGTATGGGCCAGCGGCGCGGAGATCCCGGACGAGACCGCGGCCATGAGGCCCATGACGGTCACGTAGAGGGCGCTTACGCTCTGGATGCGGTGGGTGGGCACGCTGCGTCGGATCAGTGCCGGCAGCAGCACGTTGCCAAACGCGATGGCCGACGAAAGGATCACCGTTCCGGCGAACAGGCAGATCACGGAGGGAAGGGAACGGACCACCGTTCCCACGGCCAGTACACCGAGCGAGGCCACCAGTAGGCGGGTGCTGCCCCACCGGTGGGAGGCCCGGGCGACCAGTGGCGAGGTCGCGGCGAACGTCAGCAGCGGTAGCGTACTCAGCAGCCCACCCCAACTCGACGTCAGGCCGCTGCCGCGCTCGATCTCCGGCAGCAGTGTGCCGACCCCAGTGAGTGTGGTGCGCAGGTTCGCCGCCACGAGACAGATCGCGACGACGAGCCCGACGGAGACGGCGGGTCCCGCAGGCTCGGTACGAGCGGCGGCCGTCGGCCGGGCTCCGGAGCGCCGGGGGGACGTCGAAGACGCCCGCGCGCTCACTGGTCCTCCCCTGACGGTGGCGCATCGTTGTGGTGGTCGCGGGTGAGCTGGACGATAGCCGCTGCCGCCTCGCGGGCGTCGCTCGCGTCCCGAGCCTCGATCGCGGCGACGAGCCGCCGATGCAGGCCGGCGTGCTCCTCAGCGTGGGCGGCGTTCCAAGGCAGGCCGCCCAGGGACGAGGTGAGCGCCGTGCCGAGGTAGTCGTAGACCTCGACCAACAGGTCGTTGCCGCTCGCCCGAACCACGGCCCGGTGGAACAGCGCATCGACGCTTGTGGCCGCTGACCTGTCCTCGCCGGCGCTAGCCGCGTCCGCGTCGGCCAGCAGCTCCCGCAACTCCCGCAACTGCTCCTCGCTGCGGCGCAGCGCCGCGGCTCCCGAGGCGTACTCCTCCAACACGGTCCGCAGCTCAAGCACCTTCTCCCGTTGCGCCGAACTTGCCCGCCGCACCATGACCGATTGCAGCTCACTCGAGGAGCGGACATAGGTGCCGTCCCCGGCCCGGGGCTCCAGAAGCCCGAGGTGCACCAGTGCCCCGATCGCCTCCCGCAGCGTGCTGCGCCCGACCCCGAGCTCCTCTATGAGGGTCTGCTCCGGAGGGATCCGAGTTCCCACCGGCCAGCCCCCCGACTCGATGTGTGAGCGGAGGCTGTCCACGAGCTGAGCAGACAGGCTGACGGCCCGCCGCGGTGCGTTGATCCGTTTCATGGAAACCGACTCTACACAAACATCAGACGTTTGAACATCAGGCATATGCTGTGCTCGGGCACCCGGCTTCCTGGCGCGATCCCACCGCCGCACGGACACGACCGCACCCCCACCTGGTGATGCGGTTTCGAGGGGCCGGCCTGGAGGCGTCGCCGCCCGCCGTGACGCTCTGCCCGCACCCGTCATCCCCCGCAAGCTCATCGACCAGTACGTCACCCAGTCACACCCCGCCCGCATCGGCAGCGGCTGGAGGAACTGACCACCTCCGAACGCGAGGCAGTCACCCTGGTGGCCTGTGGCCTGTGGCCTGTTCGACGACGAGATCGCCGATCGCCTGGTCATCACCGCGGCGACCACCTTGGACCGGTTCGATGGGCCATGACCACCACCGACGTCGTCCCACGCCATGGTCGTTGGTGGGTGCGACGTCGAGCTTCTGATCGTCGATCACGGTCATGTGGTGGAGAACGCGTCTCGTGCAGCGATCACCAGCGACCGGAGGATTACGGGCCTGTCTGCTGAAGTGATGGCTGAACTCCCAAGGCTCCGCGGACTGCGAGGAGTACGGAGGCCCAGGCGGTGTTGCAGATGCCGAGTTTTAGTCCCCCCTCGATGAACGGATCTGCCCCGCGAGGTGACGGAATCTCGTCAGGGTAGCCATAACATCCTGAATGTCAGGGCTACCCTGACGGCATGACAGAAGCTGCGGAGAGGGCATCTGCCACCGCCCCCCAGGGTCCAGTACGCCTCTCCCCGCGGGACGAGCCACGCCTGGCTCTCGCCATGGAACTCAGCCAGCTCGTCGAGCACGCCGACCGAGGCGTTCCCGTCCGGCCGGAGGTCGCTCCGGGTGACCTGTTGCGACGCGCCCTGGGTCTCCAGGACCGCGCGAACCGGATCGTGGAAGCCGCGGTCGTCGCCGAGCGTGAACGCGGCACCAGTTGGGACCGGATCGGCGAAGCCGCCGGCGTCACCCGTCAGTCCGCCCACGAACGTTGGCAGGACTCCGTGCGCAGCTGGGCCGCCATCGGACGTTGCACCACTCCACTGAACGACCCCCGGAGCTCACTGGAGTACGCCTCCATGATCGACGGCTTCTACGCCGCCCGTCATCCCGACGAGCCGCGCGCCGTAAGTCAAGGGCTCGACGCCAACCGCTTCCCCGGCTCCCGTGAGGATGAGCAGTCCTTGCGCACACCCGCAGTCGCTGAGAACCGGGACCAAACAGCTGCCATTCGTGATCAGCGAGCCCGTGTCTACGAGCAGCTCGCCGCGTGCGAACCGACACTCTCCGAAGAACACCGGGCCGACGCCGACCGCCGGCGGGAGGCCGCTGAAGAAGCACGGCTGTACGCGACGAGCCTGCGTACGGGCTGTGGGCGAGCGGCGGAGGGGCTGGACGATGTCGGGGGCGAGTGACGGGGGCGCACATGAGCCCTCCGGCCTGGTGCCGCCCTGTGCGCTGGCCGCGCTGTGGGCCGTGCGGCATGGGCAGAGCACGGCCAACGTCGCCTTCGCCGCGGCGGCGGTGTCCGGTTCCGACGCGCCGGTGCCCGGCCGGGACCGCGACGTGCCGCTGTCCGAGCGGGGCGCCGTGCAGGCTCATGCGCTGGGTGACTGGCTGGCCGCGCAGGCACCAGAGGCTGGGCCGGACCTGGTGGTGTGTTCCCCCTATACGCGCGCGCTGCAGACGTGGGAGGCAATGGCGGCCCGCGCTGCCGGACTCGGGGGGCCGCAGCTGGAGGTGCTGGTCGACGAGCGGCTGCGTGACCGGGAGATGGGCGTCTTCGAGCTGCATCCGCCGACCGCGCTGCGGGCGCGGGCTCCACAGGAGGCGGCCCGCCGGGAGCTGCTGGGCGAGTGGTGCTACAGGCCGCCGGGCGGGGAGGCCTTCACCGATGTCGCCGTACGCGTGGGCCAGTTCGTCCACGACCTGGGGCGGGCTGCGCCCGGGCGGCGGGTCCTGGTCGTCGCGCACGACGGGGTGGTCATCGCCCTGCGCTACGTCCTCGCCGGGATCGGCGCCATCGCGCCCGAGGACCTGCCGCCGGTCCCCAACGCCTCGGTGTCGCACTGGAACGGCGACGGCCACCGGCTGCGTCTGGCCGCCTGGGGCGACACCGCCCACCTGACCTCGCTCAATGAGATGGAAGGAACGACGCACGCATGACCGACCACTCCCCTACCGACCCGATCCTCGGTCACGTCGAACCGGTCCCCGGCGGCCTGTACGGGGACCAGCCCTACGAGGCGGCCCTCTCCGACCTGCGGTCGGCCGTGGCGGAGGTCTCCGCCGCGCTGCGCAACGCCGACGGCACGCGCGCCGAGCAGCTCAGCCGCTACCAGCAGGACCTGGGCCGTGCCCAGCTCCGGCTGCGCCCGGACGACAAGGCCGCGCTGGAGCGCGCTCACGCGCTGTCTCGGACGGTGCGCCAATACCTCGCCGGCGGGGCCGCATGAGCCCGACCACCGAGGGCCGGCTGCCGCCGGAAGAGAATCGGCGCATCTTCCGCGAGCAGATCGCACCCGTCTACCTGGACGGCTGCACCCCGCAGCAGGCGCCGGTCGTCGTGATCGTGGCCGGGCAGACCGGGGCGGGCAAGACGGCCGTCACCCGCATGGTCAAGGACACCCTGGAGCGCAACGGGGAGGTGGCCTGGATCAACATGGACTTCTACAACCCCCACCACCCCGACTACGCACGCTGGCAGGCCGAACGGCCTCAGGAGGCCGACGCCCTGGTCCGGCCGGACGGAGACGCGTGGTGGGAGCAGGCCCAGCAGTACGCGCTGGAGCGCGGCTTCCACATCCTGCTGGAGTCCGCCATGGTCACCCCGGACGAGTACGAGAACATCTGCCGCCGCATCCAGTCGGCGCCGCTGCCGCCCGGCGTCGCCCCGTACCGGATCGAGACGGCCTTCGTCGCCGTGCCCGGGCCGATCAGCCGACTGGGCATCATGTCCCGCTACCTGGAGGAACTCCAGGACCGCGGGCACGGCCGCCTGGTCGACCCGGCCATCCATGACGCAGCGCTCGCCGGAGTGGTCCGCGGCGCGGCGGCCTTCGAGGCCGAGGGCCTGGGGAACTACGCGGCCGTGCTGCGCCGCAACGGCTTCACCGTCCACTCCCAGCCCATCGCCGCCGGCCAGGGAACGCCGCAGGACCAACTGACGCTCGTCGCCGCGATCAGGAGCGAGCACGCCCGCGTGCAGTCGCCCGCCGAGGCCGCCCAGTTCGCCGCCCGGCACGCGGCCGCAACGCTGATAGCGCCGGACTTCGCGATGCCGGAGCTGGAGTACATCGCCCAGGCAGCCGCCCCGCTACTCCCCCCGCCCACCACGCTGTGGCGGGAGGCCTCCGCACGTGCTGCTCAGCTGCGCGGCACCGCTCCAGCCGGGCCCGACCCCACGCTGCTCGCCCACACCGACGCCGATGTCGTGCAGTTCCTCGCGCACACCCTCGTCGACCGCCATGCGGCCCTGTCCGCAGGCACCGCGCAGACCGCCGGACGACAAGAGGCGGCCACTGAACGACTGCTCGGGGAACTCGCCCGGCGCGCGACGCTCACGCCCGATCAGCGGGCGCAGGAGCAGCAGCAGCGCCAAGTCCTGCGCACCGCCGCACACCGCGCTGTCAGCGAACCGGGCTCGGCTCTGCCCGCCCGGCCCAGCGCCGCGGCGGCACGTAGCCGGTCGACCACCACCTCCCGGCGTCCGGCCGGTGCGCCCACGACGCCTGGCCCCAGCGCGGCTTCCCGGCCCAGCACCGGCACAGAGCACCGCCCCGGCCGCAGCAAGTAGCCGGTGAAACCGGCGGGAGGCCCATCGCCGAACGAGGCCAGGAACACGGCAGCGGCCTGGGCACCTTCCGCTACGTGGTCGAGCGCACGATCGCCTGGCTGCACGACTTCCGCCGCCTGCGCATCCGCTGGGAACGACGCGGCGCCACCCACCAAGGCTTGCAAGACGCCGGCATCCGGCACAGCGCGTTTCGGCACCTGGGCGCGCCCATGCCGTTCCTGCGCGTGACCTTCGCTGCCGCAAGGCCGATACTGCCGACAGCAGGGATCTCGACCAAGCCGCACCCGACCGTCCGGCGGACCTGATGGGCCGTCACGGAAGTCAGCATTGAGTCGGCATCAGTACCGCCGGAACCCGCTCCGAGCCGTCGCGGAGCGCCAAGATCGAAAACCGCTCCCACCCACCCTGAACAGCAAAGATGCAGGTCACTGACTGGCCTGCTAGCCTTCCCAGGAGGTACCCATGAGGATGCTCATCAACGTCCCCGAGACCGTCGTCGCGGACGCGCTGCGTGGTATGGCGGCCGCACATCCCGAGTTGACCGTGGACGTCGAGAACCGGGTGGTCGCGCGGCGGGACGCCCCCGTGGCCGGACAGGTCGCGCTGGTGTCGGGGGGTGGGTCCGGGCACGAGCCGCTGCACGGCGGGTTCGTGGGTCCCGGGATGCTGTCGGCGGCGTGTCCGGGTGAGGTGTTCACCTCGCCGGTGCCGGACCAGATGGTGCGGGCCGCCGCGGCCGTGGACAGCGGGGCCGGCGTGCTGTTCGTCGTCAAGAACTACACCGGCGACGTCCTGAACTTCGACATGGCCGCCGAGCTGGCCGAGGACGAGGGCATCCGGGTCGCGAAGGTGCTGGTCAACGACGACGTGGCGGTGACGGACAGCCTCTACACCGCCGGCCGGCGCGGCACGGGGGCGACCCTGTTCGTCGAGAAGATCGCCGGGGCGGCGGCGCGGGAGGGACGGCCGCTGGAGCAGGTGGAGGCGCTCGCCCGCCGGGTCAACGACAGCTCGCGCAGTTTCGGGGTGGCCCTCAGTGCCGTCACGACGCCGGCCAAGGGCAGCCCCACCTTCGACCTCCCCTCCGGCGAGCTGGAACTGGGCATCGGCATCCACGGGGAGCCCGGCCGGGAGCGGCGGCCCATGATGACCTCCGGCGAGATCGCCGAGGCGGCCGTGGACGCCGTGCTGACCGACCTCGTCCCGCGCAACCCCGTCCTGGTCCTGGTCAACGGCATGGGTGCGACGCCGCTGCTGGAGCTGTACGGCTTCAACGCCGAGGTGCAGCGGGTCCTCGGCGAGCGGGGCGTGGCCGTGGCCCGCACCCTCGTCGGCAACTACGTCACCTCCCTCGACATGGCCGGCGCCTCGGTCACCCTGTGCGAGATCGACGAGGAGCTGCTCGGACTGTGGGACGCGCCGGTCAGCACCCCGGGGCTGCGCTGGGGCATGTGACGGCGGGCAGCGGACCCATCGCGACGTATCTACCAGGCAAGGAGATCCTGTGCTCGACGCCGATTTCTTCCGCCGTTGGATGACGGCGACCACCGCACTGGTCGACCGGGAGGCGGAGCGGCTCACCGCTCTCGACTCACCGATCGGCGACGCCGACCACGGCAGCAATCTCCAGCGCGGGTTCACGGCCGTGTCGGCCGCGCTGGGGAAGGACGCGCCCGCGACTCCCGGCGCCGTCCTGGTCCTCGCCGGACGGCAGCTCATCTCCACGGTCGGCGGTGCCTCGGGGCCGTTGTACGGGACGCTGCTGCGCCGTACGGGCAAGGCGCTCGGCGACTCCGGGGAGGTGAGCAAGGAGCAGTTGGCCGAGGCGTTGCGGGCGGGAGTGGAGGCGGTGCGGACGCTCGGTGGCGCCGCGCCGGGCGACAAGACCATGGTGGACGCGCTGGTGCCGGCCGTGGAGGCGCTGGGCGACTCGTTCGCCGCGGCCCGTACGGCGGCCGTGGAGGGCGCGGAGGCGACCACGCCGTTGCAGGCACGCAAGGGCAGGGCGAGCTACCTGGGCGAGCGCAGCATCGGGCACCAGGACCCGGGGGCGACCTCGGCCGCGCTGATCTTCGTGGCACTGGAGGAGACGGCCGGTGAGTGACGAGCAGCGGTTGGTGGGGATCGTACTGGTCTCCCACAGCGCCGAGGTCGCCGCCTCCGTGGCGGAGCTGGCGAAGGCCCTGTCGGGCGGCGGCGGTGCCGTGGCCGTCGCCCCGGCGGGCGGCACCGCCTCCGGCGGGTTCGGCACCAGCTCGGAACTGGTCGCGTCCGCCGCCGCGTCCGTGGACCGGGGCGCGGGGGTCGCCGTCCTCACCGACCTCGGCAGTGCCGTCCTCACCGTCAAGGCGTTGCTCGCCGAGGGCGACGAACTCCCGGACGACACCCGTCTGGTGGACGCGCCGTTCGTCGAGGGCGCCGTAGCGGCGGTCGTCACCGCCTCGACCGGCGCGGACCTCGCCGCCGTGGAGGCGGCGGCAGCGGAGGCGTACTCCTACCGGAAGGTCTGAGCGGGCGGCCCCGCGCGGGGCCCGAGCGAACGGGTCCGGCGAAGGACGGTGGGCGGACAACGGCGGACGGACCGTGCACGGCCGGCCCGAGCGCACCGCTCCGACGACTCGCCGGGAGGCGGCCGGCAGGACGCCGGACGGTCGACGGCCACCCGGTCGGACGCCGGGCGATCGGAGACCGGGGCGACCGGAAACCGGGTGATCGAAGGACGGGTCAGCCCCAGGCCGGGCGGGCGCCGCGGGTCGGTGGCCTCGCGGGCGCCGTCTGCGGAGCGGGGGGCAGGACGGTCCGGGCGGCGGTTCCGCCGGCACCGGGGGCGGCGGAGCGCACCGGGTCACAAGCGCGCTCAGCCCCCGGCCGCGAACCTCCGCGCCAGTCGTTCGCCCGCCTTCTCGGCCGCGGCGGTGTCCTCCACGGGCGTCACCTCGCTGTCCTTGAAAACGATGTACGTCACGTCGGAGGCCGCACCGCCGCCCGCCGGGTCGGCCGGGATGCCCAGGGAACGCGCGGCGGCGTAGGAGGCCTCGCCGATGAGGTCGGTGGGGCCCACGTCGCCGACGACCGCGTACCGCACCCGGTCTCCGTGGACCAGGGCGGCGAGTGACCCGCCGCGGACGTGGTCCTCCCCGGGGTCCCAGGTGTCGCTCGGGCCGGGCACGACGACGTAGGGCAGGCGTTCGGCGTCCAGCGGGCGGCCGTCGGACTCCGTGTACGCGGTGGCGGGGCTGAACTCCGGGTCGGTACGGCCGTTGCAGCGGTCGCCGGGCCGGCCGTCGCAGTCGATGTCCAGGTCGGCCTTCCAGTACACGGCCTCCCGTGTCCCGCACACCGGGATGTCGGCCGGTGCGCCGGCGTCGCTGCGGTAGCGCCCGCGCGAGACGGGGTCGCAGTGCCGCACCCGGGCCAGCAGATCGGCGGCGCGGACGGGTGCGTCGCCCTCGGTCCGCTCCCCGCCGGCGCCGGTCCCCGAGTCCGGGCGGACCCGCGGGGCAGGTCCGGGCCGCCCGGCGGGGACCCGCGGCAGGGGCCCGGCCCGCACGCCCGACCGGTCCGCGTGCCGCGGCACGTCCCGGTCCGGGACGCCGGGCAGCAGGATCCGCGCCGGGTCGGGCAGGGGCGCGGGCGGCGCGGCGGGGAACGTCGTGGGGGCGAGCAGGGCGGCGCTGGCCGCGACCAGTGTCAGCGACTGGACACGCACGATGTGGCCTCTCCTCGGGGACATGGGCAGCACTCGGCCCCATCTGTCCCCGAAACGTCCGCGCGACCACCTTTCGCAGGGCCAGACGGTGCACACCCGCTGCCCGGCCCGCGCGTCGAGGAGGCGGACGACCGGGCCGGGCGGGCCGGGCCGGTTGCGGCCCGGCCCGCCCGGCCGCCCACGTCGGCGCGGGTCAGCGACGACAGCGGTCCACGCGCCAACGACCCGAACTACCCCGGTTGCCCCGGGAGTTCGGCCGTGAGAGGTCCCAGCATACGTAACCCTTCCGGGTGATCGTCACCGACGGCCCTCTTGATGTGATCGCGACACAGGCGTCATATTGGTCCGGACCATTGCCGGGCCACCGTCGTCGCATCACCGTCGCAGCCGTCGAACCGACGCCGTAGGGGAGGCACAGCCGTGCGTGACGTTCCCGTTCCCGCGCTCGCGCGCCGGTGCGCCCTGCTCGGCGGGGCGCTCCTCCTGCTCACCTCCTGCGGCTGGGGCGGAGGCGGGGACGGCGAGGGCGACGGCGGCGGGCTGCCCGCGGTGCCCACGGGCGTCACCGCGAAGGCCGGCAGCGCGACGACGGTGCACGTGATGTGGCACGCGGTCGAGGACGTCGAGAGCTACGAGGTGTACCGCGGCGGCACCCTGGTCAAGGAGGTGCCGGCCTCCCGCCGGATGGTGGACGTCACCCGGCTGAGCCCCTCGACGGCCTACGTCTTCACCGTGCGGGCGCGGGACGCCGACGGGCGGCTCGGGCCGCGCAGCCGGGAGGTGCGGGCGACCACTCCCGCCGCCGTGGCCGACGACTCCGCCCCGACCCGGCCGGGCGACGTGCGCGGCCGGGCGGCGAGCAGCCGGGCGGTCCAGCTCACCTGGTCGGCCGCGACGGACGACCGCGAGGTCGTGTCGTACGACGTCTACCAGGGCGACGCGAAGGTGCACAGCGTCGGCGGCGGTCAGACCGCGACCGTGGTCACGGGGCTGCGACCGGGCACCCACTACTCGTTCACCGTCCGGGCGCGGGACGCCGCCGACAACGTCTCCCCCGCCGGTGCCGTCGTACGGCTCACCACCCCGGGCACCGACGACGGGCGCGCCACGGCGCCCACGGACCTGCGCGCCGCCTCCCACCGGGCCGACGGGGCCTACTACCTGGACCTCTCCTGGATTCCGCCGGACAGTGAGTCCCCGGTGACGGAGTACCAGATCCACCTGGACGGCCGGGCGGCCACCTCGCTGGTCTACGGTGCCGACGCGCCGCGCGACCGTGCCGAGTACAGCTTCTACGCCGGACGCGAGGCCGGGGTCACGCACCGGGTCCGGGTCCGGGCGAGGCTGGCCGACGGCACCTGGGGCGGGTTCTCGGCGGAGCGGAAGGTGACGCTGGGCGCGGGCGGCCGGCCCGGGTCCGGTTCGACGCCTGGGCGGTGAACCCGTCACCTGGGCGGTCGCGCTCCGCATGCGGGGGCGGCCGGGGCCCTGTTGGCTGCCAGCGGGGGCACGGGCGTTCCCGATCCCGGCGGCGCAAGGGATGTACCGCCGACCGTGCCGCCGGAGGGCAGTCCGCATGCGCATCTCATCGCCACTTCTCCGTTCCGGTGCGACCGTGGCAGCCGTCTCCGCGCTGCCCGTCCTCCTTGGCGCCCAGCCGGCCGTGGCGGGACCGGGGATCTCCGTGAGCACCACCGGGACCACCGTGTCGGTCACGACCACGGCCTGCGCCCAGCTCAACGGCAGCTGGGGCACCGCGTCGCTGCTCACCAGCAGCCAGCGGGACTTCGCGGAGGGGCGGCAGGTGGCGCTGTCCGGCAGCGCTTCGGGCCAGTCCGCGGCCTGGTCGGGCATCACGCCGGGCACGTACACGGTGATCGTCATGTGCTCGAACAACAGCACCGCGGGCACCCAGACGGTCATCGTCTCCTCGGCGCCCTCCCCCTCGCCCTCGCCCTCACCCAGCCGTTCCGCCACCCCCTCCCCGTCCGCGTCGCCGGGCGGTGTCATGGGCGGCCTCGGCGGGGCCGTCCGGGACTACGGCACGGCCACCCTGGCGGCGGGCGGCGCGCTGGTGGGGGCCGGCGTCATCGCAGCGGCCTGGTTCCTGCGCCGCCGCTCGAAGCCGTACCGGTTCTGAGGTCCCCTCCGGCCGGGGGTGGCTCTCCGGCCCGGGGCCGCCTACCGGCCGAGGGGTCTCAGGCCGGTTCGTCGCCCGGCAGCTCGGCGAACTCCGCCAGGGCGTGCCCGAGCCACTGGATCCAGAAGGTCTCCAGGTCGATCCCGGCCCGCAGCACCAGGTGACGCAACCGGTCCTCCGTGCTGTCCCGGCCGGGCGGGAAGTCCCGTTGCTCGATCTCCTCGTACTCGGCCAACTGCCGCTCGTGCAGCTCCAGATGGCGGCGCAGGTCCGCCTCGACCCCGGCGGTGCCGACCACCGCGGCGGCGCGCAGCCGCAGCAGCATCGTGTCCCGCAGCGGCTTGGGGTCGTGCGGGGCGGCGGTCCAGCGGGCCAGTTCGGCACGGCCCGCCGGCAGGACCTCGTAGGACTTCTTCTGCCCGCGGGCCGGCTGCCGGCCGGGCAGCGCGCGGATCAGGCCCTCCGCCTCCAGTTTTCCCAGCTCGCGGTAAATCTGCTGGTGCGTGGCCGACCAGAAGTAGCCGATCGACCTGTCGAACCGGCGGGTCAGCTCCAGCCCCGACGACGGCTTTTCGACCAGGGCGGTGAGGATCGCGTGCGGGAGTGACATGGGCCTCATCCTAGGGACGGCCCGCGCCCCTCCTACAGCGCCGCCGCCAGCTCGGTGCCCTGCTTGACGGCGCGCTTGGCGTCCAGTTCGGCGGCCACGTCGGCGCCGCCGATGAGGTGGGCGCTGCGGCCGGCGGCCAGCAGTTCCTCGTACAGACCGCGGCTCGGCTCCTGGCCCGCGCACAGCACGACGGTGTCGACCTCCAGCACGGTGGACTCGCCGTCGACGGTGAGGTGCAGTCCGGCGTCGTCGATCCGGTCGTAGCGGACGCCCGGGACCATGGTGACGCCGCGGTGCCGCAGCTCGGTGCGGTGGATCCAGCCGGTGGTCTTGCCGAGTCCGGCGCCGACCTTGGTGGTCTTGCGCTGGAGCAGGTGGACGGTGCGCGGCGGCGCGGGGCGCTCGGGCGCGGCGAGTCCGCCGGGGGCGCGGTAGTCGGTGTCGACGCCCCAGAGGCGGAAGTACGTCTCGGGGTCCTCGTGCGCCTTGTCGCCGCCGTCGGTGAGGAACTCGGCGACGTCGAAGCCGATGCCGCCCGCGCCGAGGATCGCGACGCGTTCGCCGACGGGCGCTCCGTCGCGCAGGACGTCGAGGTAGCCGACGACGGACGGGTGGTCGACACCGGGGATGTCCGGGGTGCGCGGGGTGACGCCGGTGGCGACGACGACCTCGTCGTGGCCGGTGAGGTCGTCGGCGCCGACGCGGGTGTTCAGGCGCACGTCCACGCCGTGGGCGGCGAGTTGGGTGCGGAAGTAGCGCAGCGTCTCGTCGAACTCCTGCTTGCCGGGGACCTTGCGGGCGACGTTGAGCTGCCCGCCGATCTCGCTCGCGGCGTCGAACAGGGTGACCTCGTGGCCGCGTTCGGCGGCGCTCACCGCGCAGGCGAGGCCGGCCGGCCCGGCGCCGACGACGGCGACGCGCTTGCGCAGCCGGGTCGGGGTCAGCACGAGTTCGGTCTCGTGGCAGGCGCGCGGGTTGACCAGGCAGGAGGTGATGCGTCCGCTGAAGGTGTGGTCCAGGCAGGCCTGGTTGCAGCCGATGCACGTGTTGATGGCCTCGGGGCGGCCGGCCGCGGCCTTGGCGACGAAGTCGGGGTCGGCGAGCATCGGCCGGGCCATCGAGACCATGTCGGCGGTGCCCTCGGCGAGCAACTGCTCGGCGACCTCGGGGGTGTTGATGCGGTTGGTGGTGACGAGCGGGACGGAGACCTCGCCCATCAGCCGCTTGGTGACCCAGGTGTAGGCGCCGCGCGGCACGGAGGTGGCGACGGTGGGGATGCGGGCCTCGTGCCAGCCGATGCCGGTGTTGATGAGGGTGGCCCCGGCCGCCTCGACGGCCTTGGCCAGGGTGATCACCTCGTCGAGACTGGAGCCGCCGGGCACCAGGTCCAGCATGGACAGCCGGTAGACCAGGATGAAGTCCTCGCCGACCGCCTCGCGCACGCGGCGGACGATCTCGACGGGGAAGCGCATGCGGTTCTCGTACGAGCCGCCCCAGCGGTCGGTGCGGTGGTTGGTGCGCGTGGCGACGAACTCGTTGATCAGGTAGCCCTCGGAGCCCATGATCTCGACGCCGTCGTATCCGGCGGCGCGCGCCAGGCGGGCGGTGCGGACGTAGTCGTCGATGGTTCGCTCGACCTCGGCGTCGGTCAGCTCCCGCGGCACGTGCGGGCTGATCGGGGCCTGCAGCGCGCTCGGGGCGACCAGGCCGGCGTGGGAGGCGTAGCGGCCGAAGTGCAGGATCTGGAGGGCGATGCGGCCGCCCTCGCGGTGCACGGCGTCGGTGACGACACGGTGCTGGTCCGCCTCCGCCTCGGTGGTGAGCCTGGCGCCGCCCTCGTACGGGCGGCCCTCGTCGTTGGGGGCGATGCCGCCGGTGACGATCAGGCCCACTCCGCCGCGGGCCCGGGCGGCGTAGAAGGCGGCCATGCGCTCGAAGCCGCGCTCGGCCTCTTCCAGGCCGACGTGCATGGAGCCCATGAGGACCCGGTTGGGCAGCGTGGTGAAGCCCAGGTCGAGCGGGCTCAGCAGGTGGGGGTAACGGCTCATCGGGCCCTCCGTGCGCGGTGTGGTGCCTCTGTTGTAGAGGACCGCCGCCCCATTGTGCAACAAGTTGCATAACAGGGTGGCGCACACCTCACCGCGCCCGGAGGAAGCGGCTCAGTGACTCTCGAGCCGTACGTGCAGCTCCCGCTCCTGGTCCCCGGAGGCCGTGCTCAGGTCGTGCACGGTGAACAGGGAGTCCAGGGTGGTGCGGAACTGCTCGATCGCCCAGTAGCCGCCCTGCACGTCGGCCTCGACGGACGCCCCGAGCCGGGCGGGGTCGCACGCGCCCCGCCGGGCGTCGGCCACGTCGAAGGTGCCGAGCCACACCGTCGGGCGCACCTCGTCGTACTCCCGGGTCGCGTCGCCCGCGTGCCGGTCGGAGGAGAAGCACGCACACAGGGTGTCGAACACGGTCCGGGCGTCCTCCTTGCTGCATCCGCTCAGCTCCACCGAGACGGACTCCGGATGCAGTCGCTCACCGTCCATCGTGATCGCTCCCTCTCGTGGTCGTGGGCCGACACCAGTGGGCCGATACCAGTGGGCTGACACCAGTGGACCGGCACCGATGGACTGGCACCGGTGGGCTGGCACCAATAGGCCGCTACCACCAGAAAAGCACCACCCGCCGCCCGGCGCGAAGGGGGCCGGTTCAGCCCCGCGTGAACCGGTACGTCTTGCTGTCGGTCAGCACGCAGAAGCCGGGCGACACGACGATCACGCGCAGGGTGCCGGTGCGCCGGTCGTAGTCGACGCCCTCCGCCTCGAAGGCGCCCGAGCAGGCGCTGCGCAGGGGCAACTGCCGCAGTGCGGTCACCTGTCCGGTGACGTCGGCCGTGCCGTTCGGCGGCGCCGACAGGTCGATCCGCAGCAGTGGCTTGGTCATGCCGAAGAGGGTGCCCTCCGGGTCGTCGGAGGAGCACAGCAGTGTGGTGGCGTCCAGGAAGTCGCAGCCCTGGACGTCGCGCACGGCGCGGTCCAGGCGGACGGTGGCCGCCTGCGGGAGGTCCGCCGAGGGCGAGGTGGCGGGGTTGACGCCGGGGGTGGGGAAGACCAGCAGGCGGTTCATCGTGCCCCACTCGCCCGCCAGCATCCACTGGCCGTCGGGCGAGATCGCCGCCCACGAGTTGTTCCGCGCCTCCCCCGCGCTCAGCGTGTGCACGTACTCCGACCAACTGCCGTCCGGCGCCTGGACGCGGAACATCTTCGTGTTCCCGTCGTCGCGCTGGTACGGCTCGACGTAGTGGCCGTCGTAGGAGGCGTCCGGGTCGCCGACGTGGTTCCAGCCCCGGACGCTCAGGGCGAGCGGCACGGTGCCGATGCCGGTGTAGCGGTTGGGGCTGCCCGCCGGGACCTCGACCGAGGCCAGGCCCTGGCTCTCGGTCAGCGGGTCGGCGCGGTCGGAGCCCACCTCGGTCCAGGTGTCGGCGGCGGGAGCGTCCGCGTGCGCCGGACCGGCGAGGGCGAGGGAGAGGGCGAGGACGGCGAGTCCGGTCAGGACGGTGTGACAACGTTGCCGGGCACGCAGGGGCATGGGGGCTCCTCGGTGGGGGGCGGGGGTGGGCACGGGGTGCTCCGGCGTAAGTCTGGACCGCCCGCACGGTCATGTACAGGGCAACTCCGGACGCGCTGCGTGCGGTCGTGCGGCACCCCCGCCCCGGGGAGACGGAACCGGAGAACTCCGACGACGCGGCCCTCCTCACCGCCGGGCCACGCCGCCGGCCCGGCGATGAGGGCGGGGATCAGCCCTTGACGCCGGTCACCACGTGGGCGTACAGGTCCTCGCAGACCGCGAGGCGGGTCCGCAGGCCGGCCCGGGTGAAGGTGTCCACGGCGTCGGCGGCCTGGCGTTCGCTCGTCTCGACCAGGAGGCAGCCGCCCGGCGCGAGCCAGCCCGGCGCCCCGGCCGCGACCCTGCGCAGCACGTCGAGCCCGTCGCCGCCGCCGTCGAGCGCGACCAGCGGTTCGTGGTCGCGGGCCTCGGCGGGCAGCAGGGCGACCTCGCCGGTGGGGACGTAGGGCACGTTGGCCGCGAGGATGTCCACCCGGCCGCGCAGCGCGTCGGGCAGCGCGTCGAACAGGTCACCGGCGTACACCCGGCCGCCCACGTCGGCGAGGTTGCCGCGGGCGCAGCGCACGGCGGCCGGGTCGACGTCGGCGGCGTGCACCTCGGGCCGGTCCAGGGCGGCGGCCAGGGCCAGGCCGACGGCGCCCGACCCGCAGCACAGGTCGACGACGACGCCCGCGTGCGGCGCGTGGGCCAGGGCCTCGGAGACCAGGAACTCGGTGCGGCGGCGGGGCACGAAGACGCCGGGGGCGACGGCGATGCGCAGGCCCCGGAACCCGGCCCAGCCCACGACGAGTTCCAGGGGCAGGCCGCTGACGCGGCGCTCGACCAGCGTGGTGAGTTCCGCCGGGGTGCGGGCCGCGTCCAGGAGGAGCGCGGCCTCGTCCTCGGCGAAGACGCACCCCGCGGCGCGCAGCGCGGCCACGACGGAGTCACGCGACGGGAAGGGTCCCGAGAAGAGGGAGGAATCGGGGGACGGCGAAGACGAAGGCGAAGCGGGAACGGTGGGAGGCATGGAAGCCGAGAGCCTTTCGGGAACCGAAGGGCGCTCTCCCGGTCACTCGGTTCCGGTGACCGCACTGCCGTGAGGTGAGAGCACCCGGGCCGACACAGCGGAAATCGGTCTCACCTCCCAGTCGTCCGGCGGCCGGGGCGGTCCGCGGCCGCCGGTCACACTACCGCAATGATCAGGCGCCGGTGGCTGCCCGACGGAGGCGACGGGAGCGGTCCTGCGGCCGAGTTGTATTCTGCAACCAGCAAGGCGAGGAGGATCCGTGACGGCTGCCGGAACACCGGACGAGACGACGACCGTCCCCCTCGGCCCGGGTCCCGTGGACGCGGCCGTGGAGACCATCCACCGCGAGATGACGGCCTTCGCCCGCCGGGCCAGGGCCTCGGCGGGGCGCATGCATCCGCAGCTCTCCCTGGTGTCGTACACCCTGCTCGGACATCTGGAGGAGCGGGACGGACGCCGCGCCACGGACCTGGCCGCGCACTACGCGCTGGACAAGTCCACGGTCAGCCGCCAGGTGTCCGCGCTGCAGCGCGCCGGACTCGTCGAGCGGCGCGTCGACCCGGACGACCACCGGGTCCAGGTCCTGCACCTGACCGAGGCGGGGCGGCACATCCTGGGCGAGGTCACCGAGAGCCGCCGGGCCGCCTTCCGGGAGCGGCTCGCCGGCTGGCCCGCCGAGGACCTGCTCCGTTTCGCCGCGTACCTGGAGCGGTACAACGCGTGGCCGGGCGGGGCGCCGGGCGAGGAAGGGGACGGAGCAGCGCCCCGGGACACGTACGGTTGACGGGTACGCACTGACGACGGGACGCACTGACCACGCCGTCCGCGGGCGGCCCGCCCCGACGGCCCGAAAGGCACCACCGCATGAACACCACCCGAGGCTTCACCGGGCGCCCGCGCGCCGCCCGGCCGGGACTGCCGCCCGGCCAGTACGACGCGGGCGACGACTGGCCCGTGCTGTCCGCCGAGGTCACGCCGCAGATCGCGCCCGCCGACTGGAGCTTCCGGGTGGGCGGTCTGGTGGCCGAGCCCCGCACCTGGGACCTGGCCGCCGCGCGCCGGCTGCCGGCGTCGGGGTACGCGGGCGACATTCACTGCGTCACCGGCTGGTCCAAGTTCGGGGTGCGGTTCGGGGGCGTGTCCCTGGACGCCTTCCTGGACGCCGCGGGTCCGCTGCCGTCCGCCACGCACGCCGTCGCCCACGCGCACACCGGCTACACCGCGAACCTGCCGCTCGCGGACCTCACCGGCGGCCGGGCGTGGATCGTGTGGGAGTACGACGGGCGGCCGCTCGCCCCCGAGCACGGCGGTCCGGCACGGCTGGTGGTTCCGCACCTGTACTTCTGGAAGAGCGTCAAGTGGATCGCGGGCCTCGAACTCCTCGACCACGACGAGCCGGGGTTCTGGGAGCAGAACGGCTACCACGCGCGGGGCAACCCCTGGGAGGAACAGCGGTACTCCGGTGACTGAGACGGCCACGCACACGGCGGGGACCTTCACTCCCCCGGCCCGGTTCGCCGTGCCCGGACGCATCGAGGTGAGCGGCCGGGCCGCCACGACGTGGCGGACGGCCACGCTCACGGAGATCCGCCGCGAGACGCCCCGCGCGTCGACCTTCCGGCTGGCCGTGCCCGGCTGGGCGGGCCACCTGCCCGGCCAGCACCTGATGCTGCGGCTCACCGCCGAGGACGGCTACCGGGCCCAGCGCCACTACTCGCTGGCCTCCGCGCCGGACGACTCCGGGCACATCGAGCTGACCCTGGACCGGGTGCCCGACGGGGAGGTGTCCGGCTGGTTCCACACGGTGGCGCGGCCCGGCGACGAGATCGAGGTGCGCGGCCCGCTCAGCGGCTTCTTCGCCTGGCCGGGCGACCGGCCCGCCCTGCTCCTCGGCGCCGGGTCCGGCGTCGTCCCGCTGATGTCGATGGTGCGGCACCACCGGGCGCGGGGCCTCACCGTGCCGCTGCGCCTGCTCGTGTCGGCGCGCGGCCCCGAGGAACTGATCTACGCCCGTGAGTACGGCACGGAGACGACACCCGTGTTCACCCGCACCGCACCGGCCGGGGTGCCCGTGGGCCGGCTGGCCCCCGGGCACCTGGCGCCGTTGCTGGCCGATCCTCCGGCGGGCGGCTGGGAGGCCTACGTGTGCGGGTCCAACGCCTTCGCGGAGCACGCGTCGCGGCTGCTGGTGGCGGCCGGGCAGCCGGTGGACCGGATCCGGATCGAACGCTTCGGCTGATCCCGCCCGGACCGTGAACGAGTCCGCGGGACTGGGTACCTGTCCAGTGCGGGCATTCGCACACGTGGCGCGACACGAAGGCGCGGCGGCCCCTCCCGCACCCCCGGCCGTCCGTCCGTTCCTCCGGTCGCGGTGATCGCGGGGAGGTCGACATGCGAACCCGGGTACGCGGCTGGCGCTGGCGGCGCAATCCGCTGCGGCGCCGCTCGGACGTCGTCGAGGCGTGGCTCACGGTGGTCGTCGCCCTCCTGCTCTTCGTGGGCGCTCCGCTGCTCGGGGCCGCCACCGCCTGGTGGGGCTACGGGCAGGCCCAGGCGGTCGTCGCGCAACAGCGGGCCGAGCGGCACCACGTCCGCGCCACCGTGGTCGACCGCACCCCCGGCTCCCTGGCCACGGAACACCTGGGCGGCCAGCAGTCGTACCGTGCGGCCGTGCACTGGACGGCGCCCGACGGCACGGAGAAGAGCGCCACGGCACGGGTGCCGGCCGCCACCCGGCACGGCGACACGGTGGACGTGTGGCTGGATTCCCAGGGCCGGAGCGTGCCGCCGCCCTCGGACGGTGCCGAGATCTGGCAGCACAGTGCCACCGTCGGCTCGTTCACGGCCCTCGGGACCGCGCTCACGGTGCTCCTCGCGCACCGTGCCGTACGCGCGGTGACGCTGCGGCGCCGCCTGGCCGAGTGGGACCGCGAATGGGCACTGACCGAGCCGCAGTGGACCCACCGCCGGGCCTGACGGCACCCCCGCCCGCCTCGGCCCCGGGTACCGCCCGGACCTGGTCAGGGCACCGCCCGGACCTGGTCAGTCCTTCGGGCGCTCACGTACGGTGTGATCGCTCGTACGGACCGACACATCCCCGCAAAGGCGGTTTTCGATGGCCCTGTTCGACCTCCCGCTCGACGAACTGCGCGCGTACCGCAGCGCGTCGGCCGAACCCGAGGACTTCGACGCGTTCTGGAGCAAGACGCTCACGGAGGCCCGTGAGCACGACCTGGACGCCCGCTTCGAACCGGTCGACACGGGCCTCGCCACGGTGCGGGTGTACGACGTGACGTTCGCCGGGTTCGGCGGCCACCCGGTGAAGGGCTGGCTGACGCTGCCGGCCGCGGCGGCCGAGCCGCTGCCGCTGGTCGTGGAGTTCGTGGGGTACGGGGGCGGGCGCGGGCTGCCGCACGAGCACCTGCTGTGGGCGTCCACCGGCCGGGCCCACTTCGTGATGGACACCCGAGGCCAGGGCAGCGCCTGGGGCGGCGGTGGCGGGACCCCGGACCCCGTCGGGGGCACGCCCGCGTACCCGGGCTTCATGACCCGCGGCCTGGATGCTCCGGAGAACTACTACTACCGCCGGGTCTTCACCGACGCCGTGCGCGCGGTCGAGGCGGCCCGCTCGCACCCGCTGACCGACCCGGCCCGCACGGTCGCGCTCGGCGGCAGCCAGGGCGGCGGCATCACGATAGCGGTGGGCGGTCTGGTGCCGGACCTGGTCGCGGTCGCGCCGGACGTGCCGTTCCTGTGCGACTTCCCGCGCGCGACGACGCTCACCGACCGGCACCCGTACCGGGAGGTCGGCCTGTACCTGAAGACGCACCGCGGCCGTACCGAGGACGCGCTGCGCACGCTGTCCTACTTCGACGGTGTCCACTTCGCGGCGCGGGGCCGGACGCCCGCCCTGTTCTCGGCCGCGCTGGAGGACCAGACCTGCCCGCCGTCCACCGTTTTCGCGGCGTTCAACGCCTGGACGCACGAGGACAAGAGGATCGAGGTGTACGACTTCAACGACCACGAGGGCGGCGGGCCGTTCCAGGAGGCCGCGAAGCTGCGCTGGCTGAGCGCGTACGCCTGAGGTCCGCGGGTGGTGTTTCGGCCTAACCGGCGGCCCGGACTTCCCAGTTGGTTTAGACCAATGGTAATTCTGGTGGCGCACCGAGCCCGCGCGGCTACCGTACGTCATCAACAGGAGGCGCGGCATGGCCCGCACCACCCCTCACGACCCGTCCCCCCGGCCGCCCCTGTACCGCAGGGTGGCCGACCAGCTGCTCGCCGAACTGGAGGCCGGGACCGTCCCACCGGGCGAACGGCTGCCCGGTGAGCGCCGTCTGGCGGAGCGCTACGGAGTGAGCCGGGAGACCGTGCGGCAGGCGCTGGAGGTGCTGCGCCGGGACGGTCGGCTCAGCACCGACCGGCGGGGCAGCCACGTCGCCCTGCCGGGACCGCCGGCCGGCAGTCCGGCGCCGCTCGTCTTCCCGGTGGGCGCCCGGTCGGCCGAACCCCGCACCGGTGACCGGGGCACCGTCGTGTGGGCACCGCCGCCGCCGGAGCACGCCGCGGCGCTGGGGCTGGTGCCGGGCCGGCCGACGCTGATGCACCGCTTCACGTCGGCGGCGGCCGGCGGAGACGGCAGGCGGACGGCCGTGACGTCGTTCTCCGCCGTGGCACTCGCCGAGGTCGAGGAGCTGGCCCGCTACCGCGACCGCGCCGACGGCGTCGCCTGTGCCCAACTGCGGCGGGCCTACGACTGGATGCGCCGGGCGGGCCTGACCCTGCACCACCGGGACACCATCACCCTCCAGCCCGACACCGCGTCGGTGCGGGTCGTGCGGCGGGTGCACGACCAGTACGCGCGGCCGCTGGAGATCACGGACCTCCTGGTGGACACGCGCCGGGACGCCCTGGTCTACGAGTTCACCCTGCCCGCGGCCGGCTGACGCGGCGGCCGGAGGGACGCCCGGGCCACGACCAGCCGGACCCGCGGACTGCCGTCGGGGCGGCACCCGAACTCCGGCAGGGCGTGCAGGTCCGCCCGGAACCCGGCACGCGCCAGCTCGCGGCCCACGTCCCCGAGCCGGAAGGTCCGGTAGTACATGACGAACGGCGGGCGCCACAGCGCGTTGCGCACCCGCATCGCCGTGTCGAAGCCGAGCAGCGTCCAGTACGCCGCCGAACCGGGCCGGGGCGGGGCCGCGACGGGGAAGGCGAAGCAGCCGCCCGGCCGGAGCACCGAGCGCACCTGACCGAACAGGCCCGGCAGTTCGCGGGGCAGGAAGTGCCCGAACGCCCCGAAGCTCACCACGAGGTCGAAGGCGGGGCCGAACGGCAGCGCGCGGGCGTCCGCGCGCACCCAGGAGACCGCCGGGCCCCGCGGCGGGGTGCGCTCCCGCGCCACCCGGAGCATGCCGGCGCTGAAGTCGGCCCCGGTCACGCTCTCCCGGCACACCCGGGCCAGAACGCCCGCGCCCGCGCCGGTGCCGCAGCACAGGTCGAGTCCGGCGGCGAAGGGCCCCATCGGCTCCAGCGCACGGGCGACGGCGTCCAGCACCCGGTCCGGTGTCCGGTACGGGGTGTGGTCGAACTTCGGGGCGAGCAGGTCGTAGCCCCGCTCGACCGACGACAGTGCCTGGACGGCGAGTTCGCGCAGGGTGGGGCCTTCGGGGCTGAACATCCGGTCAGCCTAGGGCTTGTCCGCCGGGCTCGGCCGGGGCGCGCCGCTCGCTCAGCACGGTGAGGACGCGCTCGCACCAGCGGGCGTTCTCCCGCTCGAACGCGATCCCGGCGGCCAGGGTGAGGTAGGGCCCGACGCGGCCGGCGTCCCGGAGGTGCTCCTCCTCGGTGCGGCCGTCCAGGAGCCGTTCGCGCATCCGCTCGTACCGGGCGAGCTTGCCCAGCGCCCAGGCCCTGCGCTCCTCTACCAGCGCGCGCACGGCCCGGGGGTCGACGCCGTCCATGGCCTGCATCTTGATCAGGAACTCGTCGCGGATGGCGGTGGGCCGCCGGGTCGGCTCGGCGGCGAAGACGCCCAACTGCTCCCGGCCGGCCGCGGTGAGCGAGAACAGCCGCTTGGTGGGCCTGCGTTCCTGCGGCACGGTGCGGGCCTCGATGAGTCCGTCGCCCGCGAGGCGCTCCAGCTCCCGGTAGAGCTGCTGCGGCGTGGCGGGCCAGAAGTTGGCGAGCGACACGTCGAAGACCTTGGACAGCTCGTAACCCGAGGCCTCGCCCTCCAGCAGGGCGGCCAGGACGGCGTACTTGAGAGACATGTCGACACGCTAGCAAGCGGGGAGCAGGACGAATACTCTACTCCGCATCTATTCAAATAGTTGAGTACCGAGGAGTGGTGATGCGGGCATTCCGCGAGGCCATCGAGGCGCACGACCTGGACGCCGTCGAAGCACTGCTGGCCGACGACGTCGTCTTCTCCAGCCCTGTCGTCTTCAAGCCCTACCGGGGCAGGGCGGTCACGGCCGCGATCCTGCGCGCGGTGGAGCGCGTCTTCGAGGACTTCCGCTACGAACGCGCCATCGGCGAGGCGGACGGCCGCGACCACGCCCTGCTCTTCACCGCACGGGTGGGGGACCGCGAGATCGGCGGGTGCGACGTCCTGCGGCTCGACGCGTCCGGCCGCATCGCCGAACTGACCGTGATGGTCCGCCCGTTGTCGGGCGCGCAGGCCCTTCAGGCGGCCATGGCCGAGCAGTTCGAACGGATCGCGCGGGAGGCGGAGGCGGCCGGGGTGCGCTCGGACGACTGAGACCGGCACGGCAGGCGCGGCAGACACGGAGGGAGGGCGGGGACGCGGGACGCGGGGACGGTGTGGTAGGGTGCTCGCAGCACTTGCGTACGCCCCTTTCGACGGGGCGCCGGTGCGAGTTCCCTTTCAGTGCGCAGATCCGCCCGTCCTGGTGCGACCGGCGGTCCGCTTCTCAGCACGACCTCGTGAGCAGGGCTTTCGTCCCCGCTGGGTTCGAGGTGCTGTTTCCGCCGCCCGGAGGCGTGTCGTTCCGACCCCTCGCGGCTCCCCCCTTCCTTCCGCATGCCCCATGCCCGTGTCCTCGAAAGGACCGACCACCATGACCACCACACTCGAACACCCCCCTGTACAGCAGTCCCCGGCCGAGACCGCGAGCGGTGTCCTCGACATCGAGGCGGGCGGCAAGGGGTACCTGCGGGGCGAGCGCCTGCTGCCCGAGCCCTCCGACCTGGCCCTCTCCCCCGCGCTGATCCGCCGGCACGGGCTGCGCAGGGGAGACCTCGTCGAGGGCGTGCGCGGCGAGAGGCGCACCCTGACCGAGGTCGTCCGCGTGAACGGCCGTACGCCCGAACGGCCCGGCGGCCGACGGCACTTCGCCGACCTGACCCCGCTGCACCCGCACGAGCGCCTGCGGCTGGAACACCCGGCGGCCGGACTCGCCGGACGCGTCGTCGACCTCCTGGCCCCCGTCGGCAAGGGTCAGCGCGGCCTGATCGTCGCGCCGCCGAAGACCGGCAAGACCGTCCTGCTCCAGCAGTTCGCCGCCGCCGTGGCCGGCAACCACCCCGAGGCCCGGCTCATGGTGCTGCTGCTCGACGAACGCCCCGAGGAGGTCACCGACATGCGGCGCTCGGTGCGGGGCGAGGTGTACGCCTCGACCTTCGACCGGAGCGCCAAGCAGCACATCGCGCTCGCCGAGCTGGTGATCGAGCGGGCCAAGCGGCTCGTCGAGGCCGGCGAGGACGTCGTCGTCCTCCTGGATTCCCTCACCCGGCTGTGCAGGGCGCACAACAACGCCGCCTCGTCGGGCGGCCGCACGCTCAGCGGCGGTGTCGACGCGGGGGCGCTGCTGGGCCCCAAGCGCTTCTTCGGCGCGGCCCGCAAGGCCGAGGAGGGCGGCTCCCTCACCGTCCTGGCCACCGCGCTGGTGGAGACCGGTTCGCGCGCGGACGACTTCTACTTCGAGGAGCTCAAGAGCACCGGCAACATGGAACTGCGACTGAGCCGGGACCTCGCCTCGCGCCGGGTCTTCCCGGCCGTGGAGGCGACCGGCTCGGGCACCCGGCGCGAGGAGCTCCTGCTGTCCGCGGCCGAGGCGACCGCCGTGCGCGGGCTGAGGCGGGCCCTGGGGGCGCGGGACGGGCAGCCGGGCGTGGAGACCCTGCTGGAGCGGCTGCGCCGCACGCCGGACAACGCGACGTTCCTGCGGCAGGTGCAGCCCACGCTGCCCGCGGACTGACGCCCCTTCGACCGCGCCGCCGGGCCTCGCCTCACCGGCCGCCGTTGCGGCATCCGGGTGCTTGCGGGCGCGACCCGGCCCGGTCGGCGTGGTGGCGCGGGGGGCCGTTCCTAGGTTTGCGGTATGACTATCGGATTTTCATTCCGGGCGGTTCGGTCCACCTGCTTGCTCTGCCTGGCGGGGCTGCTGACCCTCGTGCCGGCCACCGCGGCCGCTCGCACGGGGCGTCCGGACCCCGGCCCGCCCGGTGGCGCGGGTGCGCAGCCCTCACCGCTGTACCGCTCCGGCACCCAGGTCCGGCCGCACCCGGGAGCGCCCCGGGTCCCCGATGTCTCCGCCCTGTCCTGGGTCGTGGCCGACGCCGGTACGGGCGACGTGCTGGCGGCGAACGACGCGCACCGCGCGCTGCCCCCGGCCAGCACCCTCAAGACCCTGTTCGCCCTGACCGTGCTGCCGGCCCTGCCGGGCGGCCTCCACCACGAGGTCGACCCGGAGGACCTGTCGGGCATCGGCCCGGGCAGCAGCCTCGTCGGCGTCGTCGAGGGCGAGACGTACCGGCTCTCCGACCTGTGGAACGGCGTCTTCCTCAGCTCCGGGAACGACGCCGTGCACGTCCTCGCCTCACTCACCGGCGGCTGGAGTGCCACGGCCGCCCGGATGCAGGCCAAGGCCCGCGCCCTGGGCGCCCGCGACACCCACGTCCGGTCGCCAGACGGGTACGACGCGCCGGGCCAGGTCTCGTCGGCGTACGACCTGGCCGTCTTCGGCCGGGCGGGGCTGCGGCGGCCCGACTTCGCGCGCTACTGCGCCACGGTCGACGCGATGTTCCCCGGCCGCGACGGGAGTTCGTTCGGGATCGTCAACACCAACCGGCTCCTCACCGGCGCCGACGGCGTGGAGCCGTACCCGGGGCTGATCGGCGTCAAGAACGGCTACACCAGCAACGCGGGCAACACGCTCGTCGCCGCCGCCCGCCGCGCCGGGCGGACCCTCGTCGTCACGGTGATGAACCCGCAGCGGGGCGGCGGCCACGCCGTGTACGAGGAGGCCCGGTCCCTGCTCGACTGGGGCTTCGAGGCGGACGGGGAGGTGGACCCGGTGGGATCGCTGCTCCCCGACGGCACCGGGCCGCGGCAGGGACCTCCGGCGGTGCCCGCGGCGGCGCCCGCGGCGCAGCCGGCCGAGGACGGGCCGGGCTGGCCGGAGACCGGCGCGATCCTGGGCGTCGCGGCGCTCGGCGCGGGCGTCACGGCCCTCGCCCTGCGGCTCAAGCTGGTGCGGGACAAGGTGACGTGACGCCGCCGGATCAGAACACCGACAGCCCGGTCAGTGTGGTGAAGCGGTCCAGGGCCGCCACCCCGGCCACCGAGTTGCCCCGCTCGTCCAGGCCCGGACTCCACACGCACAGGGTGCAGTGGCCCGGCACGACCGCGATGATGCCGCCGCCGACCCCGCTCTTGCCGGGCAGGCCCACCCGGTGGGCGAAGTCACCGGCCGCGTCGTAGGTCCCGCAGGTCAGCATCACCGCGTTGATCTGCTTGGCCCTGCTGCGGCTCAGCAGCCGGCTGCCGTCGGCGCGGATGCCGTGCCGTGCCAGGAAACCGGTCGCCAGGGCCAGGTCGGCACAGGAGGCGGCGACGGAGCACTGGCGGAAGTACTGGTCGAGCAGGACCGGCACGGGGTTGTCGATGTTGCCGTACGACGCCATGAAGTGGGCGAGGGCGGCGTTGCGGTCGCCGTGCGCGGCCTCGGAGGCGGCGACCTCCGCGTCGTGGGTGAGGTCCGGGTTGCCGCTCTCCTCGCGCAGGAAGGCGAGGAGTTCACCGGCCGCGTCGCCGGTTCGGGTGTGCAGCCGGTCGGTGACGACGAGGGCGCCCGCGTTGATGAACGGGTTGCGCGGGATGCCGTTCTCGTACTCCAGCTGCACCAGGGAGTTGAACGGATTGCCGGACGGCTCGCGCCCCACGTGCTCCCACAGGGCGTCGCCCTCCCTGGCCAGGTCGAGGGCGAGGGTGAAGACCTTGGTGATGGACTGCGCGGAGAACGGCTCCCGCCAGTCCCCCACTCCGTACACCGTGCCGTCCGGCTCGGCGACGGCCATGCCGAAGCGGCGCGGGTCGCGGGCGGCGAGCGCGGGGATGTAGTCGGCCGGACGCCCGCTGCCCGGGGTCCGCTCGATCTCCTCGGCGATGCGCTCCAGGACGGGCCGGAAGGTCGTCGGTGTGCTCATGATCGCCATTCTCCCTCCGGGCACCTCACGGCGGCGGGAGGCCGACGGCGGGTGGGCCCCCGCACCGGGGTGGTGCTGGCCACACCCCTGTTCCGGGGGCGGACGCCATTCTGCGGCCGGGCCGCCGTTCACATACTCGGGTACATGGTCGATTCAACGGTGCTCGTCGAGAGCCTGCCCACGCCCGCCCGGGAGAAGGAACGCGAGAAGGGGAGCGACTTCTCCGAACTCTCCCGGCGCATAGCCGACGCGGGGCTGCTCCGGCGCCGCCCCCTCTACTACACGGTGCGTTTCGGCGCCGTCGCCCTCGCCCTGGCGGGGGGTGTCGCCGCGTTCGTCGCCCTGGGGGACAGCTGGGGCCAGCTCCTCGTCGCGGTCGCGCTCGCCGTCGTCTTCGGCCAGCTCGGGCTCGCGGCCCACGACCTCGCCCACCGGCAGGTCTTCTCGCGCCGGCGCCCCAGCGAGGCGGGCGGCCTGCTGACGGCCAACCTGCTGCTCGGCATGAGCTACGGCTGGTGGATGAACAAGCACACCCGCCACCACGCCAATCCCAACCACGAGGAGAAGGACCCGGACGTCTCCCCCGACATCCTGGTGTGGTCGCGGGGCCAGGCGAGCCGGGCGACGGGGCTGCCGCGCTTCGTCGGCAGGCACCAGGCCGCCCTGTTCTTCCCGCTGCTGACGCTGGAAGGGCTCAACCTGAGCTTCAACAGCTTCAAGGCCCTGGGCGGCCGGGCCGTGAAACGTCCGGTCCTGGAGGGCACGCTGCTCGTCGCCCACTTCGCGCTCTACTTCGGCGGCCTGTTCACGGTCCTGTCCCCGGGCAAGGCACTCGCCTTCCTCGCCGTCCACCAGGGGCTGTTCGGGATCTACCTGGGCTCGGTCTTCGCGCCCAACCACAAGGGCATGCCGATGATCGAGGAGGGCACGCGGCTGGACTTCCTGCGCCGCCAGGTCCTCACCTCCCGCAACGTGCGGGGCGGCGTGCTCGTCGACGTCTTCATGGGCGGTCTCAACTACCAGATCGAGCACCACCTCTTCCCCAGCATGCCGACCCCCGCACTCGGCCGGGCGCAGGTCCTCACCGAGGCGTACTGCGCGGAGCTGGGCGTGCCGTACCACCAGACGGGGCTGCTGGCCTCGCACCGCGAGGCCCTGCGGCACATGAGGAGCGTCGGGGAGCCGCTGCGCGCGGCCCGCTGACCGGGCGGGCGCGCCCGGCGGTCAGCTCTGCAGCACGCCCGCGCCGAGCAGCCCGAACAGCAGCACGCCGACCGCGATCCGGTAGATCACGAACGCGTTGAAGGTGTGCCGGGCGACGAACCTCAGCAGCCAGGCGATGGAGGCGTAGGCCACCACGAAGGAGACGAGGGTGCCGACCGCCAGGGGCGCGGCACCCGCTCCCGTTCCCAGGGCGTCCTTCAGCTCGTACAGACCCGCGCCGGTCAGGGCGGGGATGCCGAGGAAGAAGGACAGCCGGGTGGCGGCGACCCGGTCGAGGTCGAGCAGCAGGGCGGTGGACATGGTGGCGCCGGAGCGGGAGAAGCCTGGGAAGAGCAGCGCGAGGATCTGGGAGCCGCCGACCAGCATCGCGTCCTTGAAGGACGTGTCGTCCTCGCCCCGCTTGTGCCGGCCGGTGCGGTCGGCCCACCACATCACGCCGCTGCCGACGATCAGGGAGCCGGCGACCACCCACAGGGAGGCGAGGGGGCCCTTGATCAGGGGCTTGGCGGCCAGGCCGACGAGGACGATGGGGACGGTGGCGAAGACGACCCACCAGGCGAACCTGTAGTCGTGGTGGTAGCGCTCCTGCGGGTCGCGCAGCCCGCGTCCCCAGGCCGAGACGATCCGCGCGATGTCCTTGGAGAAGTAGACGAGCACGGCGGCGATCGCGCCGACCTGGATGACCGCGGAGAAGCCGATGACGGCGTCGTCGTCGACCGGGATGCCCATCAGACCCTCGACGATCTTGAGGTGTCCGGTGGAGGACACGGGCAGGAACTCGGTCACCCCCTCGACCGCTCCGAGGACGACGGCCTGACCGATGCTGATGGCGCTCATGGCATCCAGTTCCTACTACACCGGGCCGTGTGCCCGGCGTCAGTTCCAGAGCGCGTCGGCCAGAGTCACCCCCGCGAACGCCGCCGCGAGGCCGGCCGCCACGCTCCCCAGCACGTTGACGGCGGCCTGCAGGCGCGCGCCGGTCTCGGTCAGCCGGAGGGTCTCGTAGGAGAAGGTCGAGTACGTCGTGAGGGCGCCGCACAGTCCGGTCCCCAGCAGCAGCCGCACCTCGGAGCCGGCCGCTCCGGCCAGGGCGGCCCCGGTCAGGACGCCGAGGACCAGGCTGCCGGTCACGTTGACGGTGAAGGTGCCCCAGGGGAAGACGGAGTCGTGCCGGGACTGCACGGCCCGGTCGGTGAGGTAGCGCAGCGGCGCGCCGATCATGCCGCCCGCGACGACCAGGAGCCAGTTCACGACGGCCTCCTGCCCTCGTACCTGACGACCTCGCACGGGTCGAGGGTGACCAGGCCCCCGGTGACGAGTTCGTCCAGCAGCGGCAGGAAGCCGCGGACCCGCTCCTCGGTGTCGACGACGACGACGGCCACCGGCAGGTCCTCGCTCAGGGACAGCAGCCTGCTGGTGTGGATGAGCGAGGAGGCGCCGAAGCCCTCGACGCCCCGGAAGACGCTGGCGCCCGCGAGGCCCGCCGCGTGGGCGCGGTGGACGATCTCCGCGTACAGGGGGCGGTGGTGCCAGGTGTCGTTCTCGCCGACGATGACGGTCAGGCGCAGTGCGCCGCCGGTCAGCCTCGTCATGACTGCCTCCACTTCAGGACCCGGCGGGCCGCCCATGCGGCGAGCCACACCGCCGTGAGTGCCGCGAGCGGGGTCGCGGCGAGGTAGGCCAGGCCGGTCGGGACCCGGCCGTCGGCGAACAGGTTCCGGCTGTCGACGGCGTAGGTGGAGAAGGTGGTGAAGCCGCCGAGGACGCCGGTGCCGAAGAAGGGCCTCACCAGCCGGTGGGCGGTCCACACCTCGGTGATGACCACCATGAACACGCCGATCACGGCGCACCCGACGGCGTTGACACCGAGGATCGTCCAGGGGAAGCCGCCGGCCGGCGTGGGCCACCACAGGGAGGCCGCGTAGCGGGCGGCGGCGCCGGTGCCGCCGCCGAGGGCGACGACCGCGACGACCGGTGCCTGGGCCCGCCACCGGGGCCGTCCCGGGGTGCTCGCCCGGACCCGGCCGATGCCGCCGGTCTTCGGGACTGTCATGGTCGTACGTCTCCTACTCGCCGGGCAGGGGTGTGCCCCCCGTGCGCAAGTAGGGACCGTTGGCGGCGTCAGAGCCGCGGTTCGGGTACGGCGGGCCCCACCGCCGCGCCGCGTCCCTGCGGGTCGCGGCCGATGCTCAGCGTAACGCCGGGGCGGCGTCCGGGTCATCCCGGGAGGGGACCCGCGGCTGCCGGCCGACCGTCCCGGAGACGGGCGCCGCCCCGGCGGTCGGTCGAGCCATGTGTGACATTCCACCCATATCGTCCGCGGTGCTACCGTTCAGTCATGGCAGCCGGAACCGCTGGTGCGCGGCTCGAGGAACGGTGGCGGGGCATCCTCTCCGTGCACGCGCGCACGATGTGCGAGATCGACCGGGTGCTGCATCCGCACGGTCTGGGCGCGAGCGACTTCGAGGTGCTGGACCTCCTGGTGGCCGAGGGCCCGGGGGACGGCGACCGGTGCCGGGTGCAGAACCTGGTGGGCCGGGTCCACCTGAGCCAGAGCGCGCTGTCCCGGCTCATCGCCCGGCTGGAGAGGGACGGGCTGGTGAGGCGCTCCACGTGCGCGGAGGACCGGCGAGGGGTGTACGTCGCGCTCACCCCCAGGGGCCGCGACCTGCACGCCGAGATCCTGCCGCTGCAGCGGGCCGCGCTGGCCCGCACGCTCGGCGACGACGAGGGCCCCCGCCCCTTCTGAGGGGGCGAAGGCCCTGGGCGACGCGGGTCCCGGCCCTCAGGGACGGGCGAGCAGCGTGCGCACGCCGTCCGACGTGAGGGTGAGGCGGTGCTCAGAGCCGGCGTCGATGGACAGCGACAGGTCGTCGGCCGGCCACTGCGCGGCGAGGGCGCCGAGCGGCACCATGCGGTAGCGGGAGACGTACGGCAGCAGGCCGGCCATCTCCAGCTCCGAGGTGAACACGGGCACCACCTGGCGGCCGCCCTGCTGTTCCAGCACCGGCAGCGCCAGCATCCCGGGGTCGGCGGCGTCCTGGTCGTTCGCGTCGTCGGGCACCGGCACGAGGACGTCGCTGCTCGCGAGCGTGTCGAGCGCCGCCGTGTCCTCAGTGTTCTCGGCGAGCGTGTCCAGCGCCCGCTGGGCGGGGGTGACGGGGTGGTCGTTCGCGGGTGTCTCCATGGCAGATTCCCTGGTAGCGGCGGTGGTACGGCCCGCGCGGACGATCGGCACGTACGCGGTCCAACGCGGTCCAGCAACGCGGTCCAGCCTCGCGTACCCGGGACGCCCACGGCGCAATCACGTTCGGGGCACGTACACGGATCCGTACTCATCTGATCGGCCGGGGGCCCACTTGATCGATCAGCGAGGGGGTCGGGTTAGCATATGAGCGCCGCCTAGCTCGAAAGATAAGAGACGTGACTGTCAACGACGACTCGTTCACCAACTGGAAGCACCGCGAAGAGACCGCGGAATCGATGATCCCGATGATCGGGAAGCTGCACCGGGAGCAGGACGTCACGATCCTGCTGCACAGCCGTTCCCTGGTGAACAAGTCGGTGGTCAGCATCCTCAAGACCCACCGCTTCGCCCGCCAGATCGCGGGTGCGGAGCTGTCGGTCACCGAGACGATGCCCTTCCTGCGGGCGCTCACCACGCTCGACCTCGGGCCCTCGCAGATCGACATCGGCATGCTCGCCGCGACCTGGAAGAGCGACGACCGCGGTCTGTCGGTCGAGGAGTTCACGGCCGAGGCCGTCGCCGGGGCCACCGGCGCCAACAAGATCGACCGGCGTGAGGGGCGTGACGTCGTCCTCTACGGCTTCGGCCGCATCGGACGGCTCGTCGCCCGGCTGCTCATCGAGAAGGCCGGCTCCGGCAACGGGCTCCGGCTGCGCGCCATCGTCGTCCGCGGCGGCGGGGAACGGGCCGCCGAAGACATCGTCAAGCGCGCCTCGCTGCTGCGCCGCGACTCCGTGCACGGCCAGTTCCAGGGCACGATCACCGTCGACGAGGAGAACAGCACGATCCTCGCCAACGGCAACGCCGTCAAGGTCATCTACGCGGACGACCCGACGCAGGTCGACTACACGGCGTACGGCATCAAGGACGCCATCCTCATCGACAACACCGGCAAGTGGCGCGACCGCGAGGGCCTGTCGAAGCACCTGCGTCCGGGCATCGACAAGGTCGTGCTGACCGCGCCGGGCAAGGGCGACGTCCCGAACATCGTCCACGGCGTCAACCACGACACCGTCAAGCCGGACGAGCGGATCCTGTCCTGCGCCTCCTGCACCACCAACGCGATCGTCCCGCCGCTCAAGGCGATGGAGGACGAGTACGGCGTGCTGCGAGGTCACGTGGAGACGGTGCACTCCTTCACCAACGACCAGAACCTGCTGGACAACTACCACAAGTCGGAACGCCGCGGCCGCAGCGCGCCGTTGAACATGGTCATCACGGAGACGGGCGCCGCCTCCGCCGTCGCCAAGGCGCTGCCCGACCTCAAGGCGCGGATCACAGGCAGTTCGATCCGGGTGCCGGTGCCGGACGTGTCGATCGCGATCCTCAACCTGCAACTGGCCCGTGAGGCGAGCCGCGAGGAGGTCCTGGACCACCTGCGCGAGGTGTCGCTGACCTCGCCGCTCAAGCGTCAGATCGACTTCATCAGCGCCCCCGACGCCGTCTCCAGCGACTTCATCGGCTCCCGCCACGCCTCGATCGTGGACGCCGGCGCGCTGAAGGTCGAGGGCGACAACGCGATCCTCTACCTCTGGTACGACAACGAGTTCGGCTACTCCTGCCAGGTCGTCCGCGTCGTCCAGCACGTCTCCGGGGTGGAGTACCCGACGTACCCGGCTCCGGCGGTCTGAGCCGGTCCCCTTCGGGGGACGAGCGGCCCGAGGGGCGGTGGGGCCGCAGTTCCCACCGCCCCTCGCGCGTGCCGGGTCAGGCCAGGGCGTCGGCGAAGAGCCGAGTCAGCGCCGTCGGCGCCGTGATGGCGGTGCCCACGACGACGCTGTGCGCGCCCGCGGCCAGGGCCCGGGCCGCCTGCTCGGGCGTCGCGATGCGGCCTTCGGCGATCACCGGCGTGTCGAGCACGCCGGCGAGGTCGGTCACGAGTGCCAGGTCGGGTGCGTCCTGCACCGGGGAGCCCGGCACGTAGCCGGACAGCGTGGTCCCCACGAAGTCCGCTCCCTGGCCGGCGGCGGCGCGGCCCTCACTCGGCGTCGACACGTCGGCCATGACCTGCGCGCCCGCCGCGTGGACGGCCTCGACCAGCTCGGCGAAGGTGCTGCCGTCGGGTCGCGGACGGGCGGTGGCGTCGGCGGCGACGACCGCGGCCCCGGCCTCCACCAGGGCGAGGGCGTGGCGCACGGTCGGGGTGATGAAGACGCCGCTGTCGCCGTCCTTCCACAGCCCGATCACCGGGAGGCCGACGGCCGCGACGGTGGCCGCGACGACCTCCGGGCCGTTGACGCGCACGGCCGCCGCGCCGCCGGACCGCGCCGCCAGGGTCATGCGGACCAGGGTGTCGGTGTGGCGCATGGGGTCGCCGGGAGGTGCCTGGCAGGACACGATGAGGCGGCCCTTGAGCTGATCGGCCAGGGAGGGGGACGGGGACGCGGTCGGGGGCGGTGTCATGACGGTGCTCCGGTGGGGGCGGGCTGGTGCAGGGGCAGGGTGCGGGGCAGCGCGGCCGCCCCGAGGACCGCGGCGTCCGCGCCGCCCCGCGGCGGGCGCGGACGCAGGCCGCGCAGCGGGGCCATGAGTTCGGCGGCGAACGCCGCGCGGAGGGCGTCCCAGTACAGGGCGCCGATGCGGGGCACGCCGCCGGCGACGACGACGCGGTGCGGGCCGAGCGCGTTGGCGAGGCCGCCCAGCACCCGGCCCGTCGCGCGGGCGCCGAGCGTAATGGCCGCGGTGGCGTGCGGGTCGCCCCCGGCCGCGCGCCGGGCGACGGTCTGCAGGCGGTCGGCCGGCTGCCCGCCGAGGCGTGCGCAGTGGGCGGTGATGGCGGGGCCCGCCGCGACGGCCTCCAGGTGACCGGTGGCTCCGCAGGTGCAGGGCAGCCCGTCGGCCTCCGGGCTGGGCAGGTGCCCGAGGTGCCCGGCGATGCCGGCGGCGCCGTGCAGCATGCGTCCCGCCGCGGCGACGGCACCGCCGACTCCGGTGCCGACGGCGGCGTAGAGGAGGCCGGTGTCGTCGTCCGGGCCGTCCAGTTCCGTCGCGGCGGCTGCCCGTACGTCGTTGTCGCAGGCCACCGGGAGCCCGGTGCGGGTGGCGAGGCCGGTCCCCAGGGCGGTGCCGGTCCAGCCGCGGATCGTGTCGGTGGCACTGGTGACGGTCCCGGTGACCGGGTCGATCACGCCGGCCGCGGCGACGCCGATCGCGGTGGTGCCCGGGCCCCGTACCGCGCGGGCGGCTGCCGCCAGGGCGTCCAGCACCGCCTCGGCGCCCTCCGTCGCCGGGGTGGGCCGGGTGTGCCGGGCCAGGACGGTGCCGTCGGAGCCGACCAGGGCGGCGGCGATCTTGGTGCCGCCCAGGTCGAGGCCGATGACCGGTGCGTCCGGGTGCGGTGCGGTCATCGGACCGGCAGCAGCCCGGCGCCGCGCAGGTGCCGCTCGACGTGGGCGACGGACTCCTCGCCGAGCTGGATCTGCGGGGCGGCGGTGGTGCCGTGGGTGAAGACGCCGAGCAGTCGCAGGGCGTGCTTGAAGGCGCCGATGGCCGAGGAGTTGCGGCCCATCTCGCTCTCCGGGCCCGCGTCGACCAGGCCGAACAGCTCGACCAGGCGCTCCTGTTCCTTGACGGCGCGCTCCAGGTCGCCGCCGCGCACGGCGTCGTAGAGGCGGACGTAACCGGCCGGGTCCACGTTGCCGAGGCCCGGTACCACGCCGTCGGCGCCGGCCAGCAGGGCGGCGTCCACGGTCAGTTCGGAGCCGGTGAGGATGCTGAAGGAGGGGGCGGCTCCGCCGGCCCGGCCGTGGCGTCCGCCGAGTTCGACGATGAGGCGGCGCAGACCTCCCTCGTCACCGCTGCTGTCCTTGAGACCGGCCAGCGTGCCGTCCTCGGCCAGTTCGCGCACCAGGGCGGTGGAGAGCTTGCTGTGCACGGAGACGGGGAGGTCGTAGGCGTACAGGGGCAGGCCGGCGGCGGAGCGGATCGCGCGGAAGTGGGCGGCGATCTCGCGCGGGTGGGTGCGGGCGTAGAAGGGGGCGGTGGCCACGAGGGCGTCGGCGCCGGCCTTGCGGGCGGCCTCGGCGTGGACGAGCACCCGGGGGGTGGTCATGTCGATGACTCCGGCGAGGACGGGGACGCGGCCCGCGACCGTCTCGACGACCGTGTCGAGGGCGACGGCTCGCTGCCGGTCGGTGAGGAAGGCGACCTCGCTGCTGGAGCCCAGGGCGAACAGCCCGTGCACTCCCCCGCCGACGAGGTGCTCGACGAGCCGGGCGAGCGAGGCGGTGTCGACTTCGCCCGACGCGTCCAGAGGAGTGCAGACGGGCGGCACGACGCCGCTCAGGGGCGGGGACGAGGACATGGTGTTTCTCCTGGGCTGTGCGAGTGGTGGTACGGGAGGGGGCGGGCCGCCGGGCGCCGGGGTGCCGGCGCCGGACGGCCCGCGGCCGGCTACGGCCGGGTGACGGTGAACGTCTTGTCGCCGTAGGAGTGCTGACGATCGCGGACCTCGTAGGCCGCGGTGGCCCGCACGTCGCCCGCGCCGGCGTTGGCGGGGACCGTGACGGGGATCTTCATGTTCGCGCCCTGACCGGGGTTGAGCGCGGGCACGGTGACCTCCGGTGCGCTCCAGCCGTCCGGCAGGTCGAGCGAGACCGTGCCGGCGGGGAGCCGTACGTCGTTCTGGCTGACGACGCGGACCGTGACCGTGGTGGTCTGCCCGGCGGGCAGGGAGGCGGGCGAGGTGACGGTGACCGGCGCGCAGACTCCGCCGAGCCACTGGAGGTCGAAGGAGGAGTACGTGATGTGGTCGACGTTGCCCCGCTCCCACAGCAGGCCCATGCTCGGGTTGGGTCCCGTGCCGTCGCCGAGCGGGGTGAGCGTCGAGTAGGCGGCGGCGCCGGACTCGACGGTCCTGCGCACCGGCCAGTTCTGCCCGTTGTCGCAGGAGAGGCGGACGGTGAGGTTGCTGCGGCTGCCGGTCGTCGCGGTGTTGCTGAACACCAGCCACGAGGCGCGCGGGTGCGAGGGGTCCACGTCCGGCGCGAAGCGCGTGACGGAGCCGTTGTTGGCCGGGTCCGGCAGCTCGGTGTCCTGCTGGAAGGGGGTGTAGGTGACGCCGCCGTCGGTGGAGTGGGCGACCGTGCGGTACGGCTTGGAGCGGTTGTTGAGCATGACGCGGCCGTCGGACAGCTCGACGGTCTTGTTCTCGTCGCCGCCGGGCCCGACGGGCGTGCCCGTCTTCCAGGTGGCGCCGTGGTCGTCGCTGTAGGCGCTCACCGCGTAGTTGGCGCCGTCCCTGCGCAGGGCGTACTGCTGGATCAGGCGGCCCTTGTGGGCGCCGTGCCGCAGTTGGATGCCCTCGCCGGAGGAGGCGAACATGCCGCCCCAGGAGGGGTCCTTGATGTCGGCGGTGATCCGCTCGTGCTTCCAGGTGAGGCCGTCGTCGTCGGAGTAGCTGTAGTCGGCCTGCAGGACGTCCGGGTCGCTCTCGTCGGTGCCGGTGGCCGAGCCGAAGAAGCCCTGGTTCACGGAGGCGGCGTAGAAGAGGAAGACGCGGCCGGTCTCGCGGTCGACGAGGAGGCTGGGGTCGCCGTAGCCCTTGGGGGCGGCGTCCTTGCGGACGACCTGCTGGGCCTGCCAGGTGGTGCCGCCGTCGGTGCTGCGCCTGAGGACGACCCCGATGTTGCTCGGCAGGTCGCCGAGGGTGGGGCGGGCGTCGTAGGCGGCGATCAGGGTGCCCTTGGTGGTGCGGGTCAGGGCGGGAATGCGGTAGTAGGGGGAGCCGGTGCCCGCGGTGGCGAGATCCTGGGAGCTGAGGGTGCCGGCGGCGTCCGCCGCGGGGGTGGCGCCGTGTGCGGCGGGGACGGTGCCGGCCAGTACCACCAGGGCGGCGGTTCCGGTGGCGAGAGCGACTCTTCGCTGCATGAACAGGCCTCTTCTCGGTGAGGGGTCAGGCGCGTGGGGGGTCGTGCAGGGCGGAGAGGGGGTGGGTCGCCTCGGAGCCGGGAGCGTGGAGCAGCTCCCGGACCCAGGCGAGTTGTTCGCGGCGGTGGTGACCGCCGCCGCCTTCGTGGCCGTTGAACTCGTAGACGCGCAGGTCCTTGGGACCGCCGTAGCGGTGGTAGGCCGCGAAGCTCGTCGAGGGCGGGCAGATCTCGTCCATCATCGCGATGGAGAAGAGGGAGGGTGCGGTGGCGCGCGCGGCCAGCAGGGCGGCGTCGACGTAGGAGAGGGTGGTGAAGACGGTCTCGCCGCGGTCGCGGTGCAGCCGCAGGTACTCGGCGATCTCGGTGTAGGGCGGCCGGGCCGCGATCGTCGCGCCGCGCCGGATGTCGCAGAGGAAGGGGACGTCGGGCATGACGCCGGCCAGGCCCGGCACGAGGCCGGCCACCGCGAGGGCGATGCCCCCGCCCTGGCTGATGCCGGTGACGACGACCTTGTCCGGGTCCACGGCCGGGTGCGCGCGGGCCGCCTCGACGAAGCGCACGGCGTCGGTGAACACCCTCCGGTAGTAGTGGTCGTGGGGGCGTTCGACGCCGCGGGTGAGGAAGCCGGGGACGGTGCCGTTCAGGGCGGCGGTGTCCGGGGTGTCGCCGCCCGCGGTGGACCAGCCCTGGCCGCGGGTGTCCATGACGAAGTGCGCGTGACCGGCGTTGGCCCAGAGCACCTGCTCGTGCGCCAGACCGCGGCCACGGCCGTAGCCGAGGAACTCCACCACGCAGCCGAGCGGACCGCTCGTGCGGGCGGGCAGGTGCAGCCAGCCGCGGACGGGCTCGCCGGCGAAGCCGGGCACCGTGACGTCGTGGGTCACGACCTCGGTCAGTCCGGTGTCCACCGGCGTGAAGGCGGGTGCGCCGCCGGCGTCCCGGGCCTCGCCGAGGGTCTGCTCCCAGAAGGCGTCGAGGTCGGCGGGCTCGTCGAGGTCGGGCCGCAGTGCCAGGCACTGGGCGAGGGTGAGGTCCGTCAGTGGCATGGAGGGGCCCCGGTGGGTGAGGCGTGCGCGCGGCGCAGCGCGGGGGAACGGGAGGGACCGGCGGGCCGGGCCCGGGCCGGAGAGCGGTTGCTTCTCGATCAGCAGACGTCTGATGTCTGCTGATCGAGGACACTAGAGATCCCGGGGACGACCGTCAAGTGCCCTCCCCCGGGCCGCGCGCCGGGCCCACCGGCCCCGGACGCGGGAGAGGCGCCCCCGGGCGGGGACGCCTCCGTCGTGCGCGGGAGCCGGTCAGCGCCGGGCGCGGGCCTCCTCGATCCGCAGGCGCACCGGCGCGTAGTGCTCGGTGAGGGCCGCCGCGAACTCGGCCGGGTCGCGGTCGCGCACGGCGTCCACGATGCGCTGGTGGTTGGCGATGGTGGCCGCCTCGTGCGCGCGCGTGAACACGTCGAGGTGCGGCGCGACGATGACGTAGACGTCCCAGAAGGCCGTGGAGAGCTGGCCGATGAGGTCGTTGCCGAGCGGGGCGAGGAGCAGGGTGTGGAAGGCGCGGTCCGCCTCGACGAACCCGTGCCCCTCCCCCGCGCCGGCCCTGCGCATCTCGTCGACGTGGGCGGCGAGGCGGTCGATCTGTTCCTCCTCCAGGCAGGAGACGAGCCGTTCGGCCATGCCCCGCTCGAACAGCTCGCGGACCTCGATGAGGTCGCTCATCACCTGGAAGTCGTCGTCCGGGCTCAGCAGGCCGCGGAAGGTCAGGCTCTCCACCAGGGCGGACAGGCTCAGCCTGCCGACGTAGGTGCCGTGCCCGTGCCGCACCTCGACGATGTCGAGCGCGGTGAGGATCCTGATCGCCTCCCGCACGCTGGAACGGCTCGCGCCGAGCGCCTCGCACAGGGCGGGTTCGGTGGGCAGTGGATCCCCCGGGCGCAGGTCGTTGCGCAGGATGTAGGCCTTGATGCCGTCGACGACCTCCTGGCGCAACGGTTGTCGTACCGTCCTGGGCTCCGGTTCTCTGCCCCGGACCGCCCTTTGCCCCACCGCCACCTCTTGACCCCTCTCACTTGCCCGGCTACGTTCCCACGTTATCAAGCATCAGACATCAGACGTCTGACGCATCGTCGGTCGAGGCGCCGACCACACTCGCCTCCTCCACCTTGCTCGACTCTCATCTCCCGCCTGGAGGACTCCTTGTCCGCGCGCAGTGCAGCCGGCGTCTCCCGCCGCACCTTCATGAGATACACCAGTGCCCTTGGTGTGGCGACCGCCGTCACCACGGGCCTGACGGCCTGCGGAGGCCCGGCCTCCAGTGGAGACGGTACCGGTGGCACGGGCAGCGGCGGCGACACCATCGAGGCGGGCATCTCGTACCCGCTCTCCACCGGCTTCGACCCGATGATCACCTCGGGCGCGACCCCGTACGCGGCCAACATGCACATCTTCGAGGGGCTGGTCGACCTCGATCCGGCCACGCTCGTGGCGCGGCCGGCGCTGGCGACCGGGATGCCCGAGAAGATCAACGCGACGACCTACCGGGCCACCCTGCGCAAGGGTGCGACCTTCCACGACGGCTCGGAGGTCACCGCGGACGACGTGGTGTTCAGCTTCGAGCGGGTCCTGGACGAGGCGAACGCCTCGCTCATGGCCCAGTTCGTCCCGTTCATCGACCGGGTCACGGCCGTCGACAGGTCGACGGTGGAGTTCAAGCTGAAGTACGCCTTCGCGCTCTTCCCGTCCCGCATATCCGTGGTGCGGATCGTGCCGAAGAAGATCGCGGGCGCGGACGCCAAGTCCTTCGACGCCCGGCCCGTGGGCACCGGCCCGTACAGGTTCGTCTCGGCGGTCCGCGAGGACAAGATCGTCATGGAGGCGTACGACAAGTACAACGGGCCGCGCCCCGCCAGGGCGAAGAAGATGATCTGGCGGCTGATGTCCGACCCGTCCGCCCGGGTCAGCGCGCTCAAGTCGGGCCGCGTCCAGGCCATCGAGGACGTGCCCTACATCGACCTCAAGGGCTTCACCGGCCAGGACAAGGTGGAGTCGGTCCAGTCCTTCGGACTGCTCTTCCTGATGTTCAACTGCGCCGACAAGCGGTTCGCGGACAAGCGCGTGCGCCAGGCGCTGCACTACGCGCTGGACACCGAGAAGATCATCTCGACCGCGCTCCTGGGCAACGCCGAGGCCGCCACCGGCTACGTCCCGGCCACGCACCCGGACTACCACAAGGCCGCCACCGTCTACGCGCACGACCCGGCCAGGGCCAGGAAGCTGCTCGCCGAGGCGGGCGCGGGCAAGCTCTCCTTCACGCTGATGCTCACCGACAACGGCTGGGTCAAGGACATCGCTCCGCTGATCAAGGAGAGCTGGGCCGCCGTCGGCGTCGACGCCGAGCTGGACATCCAGCAGTCCGCCGCCCAGTACGCGGAGATCGACCAGGGCAGGTTCGAAGCGCTGGCCGCGCCGGGCGACCCGTCCGTCTTCGGCAACGACGCGGACCTGCTGCTGCGCTGGTTCTACTACGGCTTCTGGCCGGAGAACCGTTACGGCTGGAAGGGCAGCGACGCGTACAAGCAGACCAGGTCGCTGCTCGACAAGGCCGCGGCCGAGGCCGACGCGACCAAGCGCAAGGAGCTGTGGGGCCGGGTGACCGACCTGGTCGCCGACGAGGCGGCCCTGTACCCGGTGCTGCACCGCAAGCTGCCCACCGCCTGGCGGGAGGGGGCGCTGACCGGGTTCAAGCCGCTGCCCACCACCGGGCTGTCCTTCCTCGACGTCGGCCGGGGCTGACCCCGCACGCCCACGCCGTCGGGCCGCCGCGCCACCGCGGGCGGCGGCCCCCGCCCCAATCGCTAGGAACCTCACGATGGTTGCATTTCTCCGGCTCGCGCTGCGCCGCGTCGCGATGATGCCGGTGATGGTCCTCGGCATCGCGCTGCTGGTCTTCGTGGTCCTCCAGTTCTCGCCGACCGACCCCGCGTACAACGCGCTGGGCGAGTCGGCGAGCCCCGAGGCGCGAGCGGCGTTCGCCGAGGCCAACGGACTCGACGACCCCCTGCCCGTGCGCTACGTCGCCTTTCTGGGCGATCTGCTGCACGGGGACCTCGGCGTCACGATGTCGCCCAGTCAGCCCGTCACCGACCGGATCGCCACCGCGTTCCCGCTCACGCTGCAGCTGACCCTGCTCGGCCTGGCGCTGGCCGTCGTGCTGGCGCTGGTCTTCGGTGTCCTCAGCGCCGTCTACCGCGACCGCTGGCCGGACCAGGTCTTCCGGGTGCTGTCGATGGCCGGCATCGCCCTGCCCTCGTTCTGGATCGGCGTGCTGCTCATCCAGCAGTTCTCGCTGACCATGCCGCTCTTCCCGACCGGCGGCTACGTCAACCCGGCCGACTCCTTCTCCGGCTGGCTCGAGAGCATGACGCTGCCCGCGCTCTCCCTCGCCCTGCCGGTCGCCTCCTCGCTGGCCCGCCTCATCCGCACCTCGATGGTCACCGAACTCGACCGCGACTACGTGCGCACCGCCAGGGGCAGCGGCCTGCCGCCGTTCCTGATCATCCGCTCGGTGCTGCGCAACGCGCTCGTCACGCCGCTGACCGTGCTCGGCGTCAAGGTCGGCTACATGCTCAGCGGCGCCGTCGTCATCGAGGCGATCTTCGACCTGCCCGGCATGGGCAAGCTGATCCTCGAGGGCGTCAACGGGGGCGACGTCGGGCTGGTCCAGGGCACCGTGCTCACCATCGCGATCGCCTTCCTCTTGGTCAACGTCGTCGTCGACCTGCTCTACCTGCTCGTCAACCCGCGCATCAGGACGGTGTGATGTTCGCTCCACGCTCCCTCGCCGGGCGGCTCGCCCGGCCCGGCACCCGCCTGCGCCGGCTGCCCCTGCCCTCCCGGATCGCCCTCGGGATCCTCCTGGTGGTGGTGCTGGGCGCGGTGTTCGCTCCCCTGCTCACCCAGGACCCGCTCGCCACCGGCATCCCCGCCCGGGCCCCCGGCGCCGACCACTGGTTCGGCACCGACCGGGCCGGCCGCGACGTGTTCGCCCGGGTCGTGCACGGCGCCCGGTACTCCCTGGTCATCGGCCTCGGCGCGACCCTGCTCGCCCTCGTCCTGGGCTCCGCCCTGGGCGCGCTGGCGGCCACCTCGCGCAGGCTCGCCGACGAGACGGTGATGCGCACCCTCGACGTCGTCATGTCCTTCCCGCCGATCGCGCTGGCCGCCGTGCTCGTCGCGGTGTTCGGGCCCAGCGTGCCGGTCATCATCTTCACCATCGCGTTCGTCTACGCGCCCTCGCTCGCCCGCGTCGTGCGGGCCAACGTGCTGGAGCAGTACGGCGAGGACTACGTCGCCGCCGAACAGGTCGTCGGTGCCCGCCGCGGCCACATCGTGACCCGGCACGTCGCGATCAACTGCGCGGCACCGGTCCTGGTGTTCGCGACGGTCATGGTGGCCGACTCCATCATCTTCGAGGCGAGCCTGTCCTTCATCGGAGCCGGTGTGCAGGACCCCGACCCGAGCTGGGGCAGCGTGCTGGCCTACGGCCGGCAGATCCTGCTGTCCGGGGGCTGGTGGGCGACCCTCTTCCCGGGTCTGTGCGTGCTGGTCACGGTGCTCGCGCTGAACGTGCTCTCCGAGGGCATGACCGACGCCGCCGCCTCGCCGGACAGGTCCCGCACCGGCGGCACCGACACCGACGACAACGCGACCGGACTCCCGCCGACGGCCGACGAGGCGGAGGCGGACGCCGCGCTCGCCGAGCTGGCGGCCCGGCTGGACGCCATGGAGCCCGCCGTGCGGCCGGTCGCCGAGGACGCGGCCGACCTGCTCGTCGTACGGGACCTGTCCATCCGCTTCCCGGACCGCTACGGCGACACCCGCGTGGTCGACGGCATCTCCTTCACCGTCCGCGAGGGCGAGACCCTCGGTCTGGTCGGCGAGTCGGGCTGCGGCAAGTCCGTCACCAGCCTCGCGGTCATGGGCCTGCTGGCCCGCAACGCCGAGGCCGGGGGCGAGATCCTCTACCGGGGCCGCGACCTGCTGAAGCTGGCGCCGAAGGAGCGCCGGGCGCTGATGGGCCCGGAGATCGCGATGGTCTACCAGGACGCCATGTCGTCTCTGAACCCGTCCGTGCTGATCGGCACGCAGCTCAGGTGGCTCACCTCCCGCGGCGGCACCCGCACCCCCGCCGAGCTGCTCGAACTGGTCGGCCTCTCCCCCGAGCGCACCCTGCGCAGCTACCCGCACGAGCTGTCCGGCGGGCAGCGCCAGCGCGTGCTGATCGCGATGGCCCTCTCCCGCAGCCCGCGCCTGCTGATCGCCGACGAGCCGACCACCGCCCTCGACGTCACCGTGCAGGCGCAGGTCGTCGAGCTGCTGGTCCGGCTCCGCGACGAACTGGGCTTCGCGATGGTCCTCGTCTCCCACGACCTGGCCCTGGTCGGCGACCTCGCCCACCGGGTCGCGGTCATGTACGCCGGTCAGGTCGCCGAGGCCGGTGACACCCGCGCGCTGCTGACCGACCCGGCGCACCACTACAGCCGCGGACTGCTCGCCTCCGTCGTCTCGCTGGAGTCGGGTGCCGAGCGGCTGCACCAGATCCGCGGTGTCGTTCCGGCCCCGAAGGCGTTCGGCGCCGGCTGCCGGTTCGCGTCCCGCTGCGCCGCCGCCACCGACCTGTGCGCCACCACCCCGCCGCCCGCCACCGACCGCGTCGCCGGCCTCGACCACCTCTTCGCCTGCCACCACCCGGCGCCCGCGCGCGGGGCGGCGAAGCCGCTGGAGAGTGCCCGATGACCGCCACCGAGGACAGGACCATGGACCCACTCGTCCGGCTCGACCGCATCCACGTACGGCACCGGGCCCGCAGCGGCGGCATCCTGCGCCGGGACGCCGTGCACGCCCTCACCGACGCCTCCCTGGAGGTGCGACGCGGCGAGATCCTGGGCCTCGTCGGCGAGTCGGGCTGCGGCAAGTCCACGCTGGCCCGCGTGGTCACCGGACTCCAGCGCCCCACCGAGGGACACGTGTACTTCCGGGGCCGGGACCTGTGGACCATGGGCGCCGCCGAGCGCCGTACCGGATTCGGCGCCGCGGTCGGCGTGGTCTTCCAGGACGCCTCCACCGCCCTGAACCCGCGGCTGCCCGTGCGCCGGATCCTGCGGGACCCGCTGGACGTGCACCGGCGCGGTACGCGCGCCGAGCGCGAGGCCCGGGTGGAGGAACTCCTCGACCTGGTCGGGCTGCCCGCTCACACCCTGGACGCGCTGCCGGGGCAGTTGTCCGGCGGGCAGCGCCAGCGCGTGGCCATCGCGCGCGCCCTGGCGCTGGAGCCGGAGCTGATCGTGGCCGACGAGCCCACCAGCGCCCTGGACGTGTCGGTGCGCGCCCAGATCCTCAACCTCCTGGTGGACCTGCGCGCCCGGCTCGGCCTCGGCATGGTGTTCATCTCCCACGACGTGCAGACGGTGCGCCATCTCGCGGACCGCATCGCGGTGCTGTACCTGGGCCGCGTCGTCGAGGAGGGCGCGGCGGCCCGGGTCTCCGGCGCCTCCCGCCACCCGTACACCGACGCGCTGCTCTCCGCGACGCCGAGCCTGCTGGAGCGCCCCGAGCGCATCGTGCTGCACGGCCCGGTGCCCTCGGCCACCAAGCCGCCCTCCGGCTGCCCGTTCCGCACCCGCTGCTGGAAGGCGGACGACGCCTGCGCCACCGCCTTCCCGGCGGCGACGGAGGGACCCGGCGGGCATCGGTGGCACTGTGTCCACCCCCAGGAGGGCGCGGTCCCGGCGAGGAGCTGAGCGGCGGCCGGCACGTATCGGCCGGCCCGGTGCGGGGCAGGCGTGTGAGGCACGTCCCTCCCGGCGCCGTGCTGCACGGAGGCCGGCCGATACGAGAATGGGTCCATGAACGCACTGGTACGGCGCCCGCCCTGGCTCGGGGTGCTGGTCTGGTGCGTGGCGGTGCTGAGCCTGACCGTGCTGGCCGCGGCGGCCGTCGTCCGCAGTACGGTCCTCGACCCCCAGTTCTACGACCAGGTGCTGGAGGACGAGCACGCCTACCAGCGCGTCTACGACGAGGTGCTGGTGGACCCGGCCAGTACGCCGCTGACCAGCGACCTGCTGGAGCGGCTGCCCGTGCCGCAGTCGACCCTCACCTCGAACCTCAAGGTGGTGATCCCGCCCGAGACGCTGCGGACCATGGGCGAGGGCCAGATCACGGAAGTGGTCCACTACCTGGAGGGCGACCGCGACCGGCTGCGGATCCGGGTGGATCTGGAGCCGGTCGTCGCCAACGTCGAGCGGCTCAGCCAGGCGTACTTCGGTGATGCCGTCGCCGCCCTGCAGCAACGCTCCGAGCCCGACTTCCAGGCCTTCGTGCAGCGCCTGTCCGACCTGGTGGCGCGGGTGGTGGCCGGTGAGGCTCCCCTGGAGGAGCTGCCGACGCTGCCCCTCTCCCGCGGCCAGGCGGTCGCGGCCACGGACGCCCTGATGCGTCTGGTGCCGGACGGCGCGACGCACGACGGCGTGCGGTCGACCGTGCTGGCGGCCCTGGACCGGGGCGACGTGGCCTCGGCCCTGGCCGCGATCGCCCCGGTCGCCCTGACCGACCAGGTCCGGGACGCGGCCGGGGAGCTGTTGCGGGAGGCGCGGCAGGGCACATGGGTCGTCACCGTCGACGTCGAGCCGGGGACCGAGGCACTGGCCCCGCTGGACCGGGCCCGGGGCGTCACCCGGCTCTTCCAGGACGTGGTGGAACCGGCGGCGGCCGTGCTGTGCGCCGTCGCGCTCGCCCTGCTGTGGTTCCTGACGCCCTCGCCCGCCGGGCGCCGGCTGATCCCGCTGGGCTGGGTGCCGGCCGCCGCCGCGTCGCTGCTGGCGCTCACCGTGGCGGGACTGCGGCTCGCCCTGGGCGACACGCTGTTCGGCGTCCCGGCGTCGTGGCCCCCGACGGCGTCGGATCTGCTCGCCGACGTCCAGGCCGCGGCGCTCGACCGGCTGCTGGTCACCGCTGTCGTCGTCGCGGTGATCCTGCTCGCCGCGGGCGCCCTGCTGATCACCGTCGGCTGGGTCCGGCTGACCCGGCCCAGCGTGCCGGTCCTCACCGATCCGCGGCACGTACCGGCGCTGACCTTCGCCGTCACCGCCGTCGCCCTCGTCGGGACGATGCTGGCGCCGGTGGCGATCACCGGTTCCTCCCCGCGCATCTGCCAGGGCAGCGCCAAGCTGTGCGACGCCCGCTACGACGAGATCGCCCAGCTCGCGTCGCACAACGCGATGGCGACGACCGCGGACCGGTTCATCGGCCCCCTCCAGGACCCGGACATCGTCGGTCAGCTCGGCGCCGGCTCCCGGGTGCTGCTCCTGGACACCCACCGCTGGGAGCGGCCCGAGGAAGTGGCGGAGCGGCTGAGCGCCTCGGACTTCTCCCCCGCCGAGCGCCGCGAGCTGACCACGCTCCTGGAACGGGTGAACCCGCCCCACCCGGGCCTGTGGCTGTGCCACTCGGTGTGCGGTGCCGGCGCCCTCGAACTGGAGCCGACGCTGCGGCAGATCGGTGACTGGCTGCGCGACAACCCCACGGAGGTCGTCACGCTGATCCTCCAGGACGGGGTGGACGCCGTGGCGACCCAGGACGCCTTCGTCCGGGCCGGTCTGTCGGACCTGCTGTACGAGCCGGACCGGGACCCGGACCGTCCGTGGCCGAAGCTCGGGGACATGATCGACAGCGGCCGGCGGCTGGTCGTCTTCGCGGAGAAGGCGGACGGCCCCGCGCCCTGGTACCGGAACCTCTACCGGTACGCCATGGAGACGCCCTTCGCCTTCCGCAGCCCGGACCAGATGACCTGCCTGCCCCACCGGGGCGGTTCGGACCGGCGGCTGTTCCTGCTCAACCACTTCGTCACGGCCGGCGGCGGGCTGCGCCTGGACGCCGGGGTGGTCAACTCCCGGCAGCGGGTACTGGAGCGGGCCCACACCTGTGAACGGCAGCGCGGCAGGCCGGTCAACTTCATCGCGGTGGACTACGCGACGATCGGCGACGCGCTCGGCGCGGTGAACGAACTCAACGCCGAGCGCCTGGAGCACGACGGTCCCCGCGCGCCGGCCGAGCGCTCGCCGGGCCGGCTGGAGGGCGCGGCGGAGACCCGGCGGCACGGTGGTGCTCCGCGCCGCCGGGCGGCCTGCCGGTGAACCGCGGCTACGGGGCGGCTCCTACCGGTTGATCCTGAACTGGGAGCCCGGCTCTATGCGTACGTCCTCCTTCGCCGAGTTGGTGATCGTGACGTCGGTCAGGGTGGCGCTGCCCCGGGCACCGCCCATCGCGAGGATGCCGGAGCCGTTGTTCGACCTGTCGATGCGGACGTTCTCGATCCTCACGTCCGGCATCGCGCCCCCGCCCGTCTTGAACTGGATGCCGTCGTAGGTCGAGTCGCTGATCTCGGTGTCCCGGATGGTCACGCCCGGGATGTCCTGGCCCTGCGCGAACAGGGTGATGGCGCCGAACTCCTGCGCCTCGCCCCAGAACGCGCCGCCCGTGCGGTGCAGGGCGTTGCCCGCGACGAGTGTCTGTCCCGAGAAGGGCAGCGGGTCGTGGTCGGTGGCGAGCATGATGCCGGGGTAGTTCATGGTGTCGGAGACGACGTTGTTCTCCACGGTGTTGCCGTGACCGCCGTACACCGCGATGCCGTTGGCCCGCCACGGGAGCTGGATCGTGTTGTTGCGGAAGTGGTTGTCGTGGCCGACGTCCACGGAGGTGTCCTTCACGTACTTGTTGGCCCAGACCGCGAGCGAGTCGTCGCCGGTGGTGCGGAAGGAGGAGTCGTAGACGGTGGAGTTGCGGGTGCCGTTGGAGAAGTTGATGCCGTCGGCGTAGGTGTCGCGGATGCGCATGCCCGTGAACTGCACGCCGTCGGCGGGGCCCCACAGCTCGGGGATGTTGGAGTAGTCGCGGCCGACCCAGACGCCGACGTTGGCGTGCTCGATCCACACGTTGCTGATCTTGGTGTTCTTGCCGAAGCGGCCGTTGAGCCCGACGCCGCCCTCCTGGTTGCCGTCGCCGCCGCGGAGGGTTCCGGAGCCGAAGATGGCCAGGTCGGAGATCTGGGTGTTGTCGTCGACGTCGAAGCCGAAGTTGCCCTCGTGCGGGTGGTTGATGCCGCCGGCCTCGTGGGGCGGGGTCAGGGTGTAGAGCTGGGAGTGCCACATGCCGGCGCCGCGGACGGTGACGTCGCGGATGCCGACCTGGTTGTACTGCCCGCGGTTCTGCGGGTCGTCGGTGAGGATCTTCTGCTCCTGGCGCCACTGTCCGGCGGGGATCCACACGCAGTCGATCCTGCCGTTCTGGTTGTCGGTGACGGCGCGCTGGATGGCGTCGGTGTCGTCGAGTCCGTCGCCGGGGACGGCCCCGTACTCGGTGATGGAGGTGCACTCGGCGGGCTTGGTCTTCGCCGGCGCGACCTGCTCCAGGTCGATCAGGTCGATGACGTAGAAGGCGGCCGAGTCGCCCGCGTCGCGCTGCAGCCGGAACTCGGTGCCCCGCGGGAAGGTGCGGTCCAGGAGCGCGTGGGACTCGTCGAACAGGCGCCGCGCGTCGCCGCCGGGCCGGTTGGTGAGGCCCTCGGGGTCGTCGGTGCTGCCGTAGAGCCAGCTGTGCTTGGACGACAGGGTGAGCTTCTGGACGAACACGCCGTCGGCGTAGAGGCTCAGGGTGGCCTCGGTCCCGCCGCCGCCGGGCGCGTCGGGGATGGAGTTGCGCACCACGACGGAGTTGGTGGGCGTGGTGGAGGTGAACGCGACGTACTGGCCGGTGGTGTCGAGCCGGACGGACTTGCGGCCGGAGGACTCGGTGCCGAAGTTGGTGTGCCCGAAGGTCCGCTTGGCGTCGGTGGTGAGCAGGGTGCCGTCGTAGCGGCCGTCCTCCGCCTCGTACTCGGTGTACGGGACGGCGGCGCCGCGTCCGACGACGAGGGACTGGGCGAGCACGTTGTTGTTCTCGTTGGTCTCGGCGACCCGGTCGGTGGCGTCGGCGGTGGCCGTGAGGGTGACTCCGCCGCCGGCCGCCTTCCAGGTACCGGCGATGGGCACGTTCACCGTGGCGCCGGCCGCGATCCGCCCGGTGGTGCCGTCCAGGGTGGTGGTGCCGGCCTGCACCCGGGTCACCGTGCCGGCCGGGGCGTCGCTGGTGCCCCGGTTGTGCACGGCGACGGTGAAGGAGACCTCGGCGCCCACCGCCGGGTGGGCGGGGTCGGTGGTGAGGGAGCGTACTTCGAGGTCGGGTCCGGGTGCCCGGTCGACGACGAGGCGGTCGGTGGCGGCGCGGCTGTTGTTGGTGTCGTCGAGTTCGGCGACGGTGTCGCGCGGGTCGACTACGGCGGCCACCGCGTAGCTGCCGGCCGCGTGGGTGCCGGTGGCGACGGCGACCTCGGCGGACTCGCCGGGGTCGAGCGCGGGGACCGCGGCGCTGCCGGCCTGCCGGCCCTCGACGGTGACGTCGGTGGTGGTGGCGGCCGAGGCGGCGGTGCCGGCGTTGCGGACCGTGGCGTTGACGGTGACCTCGTCGCGTTCGTTCGGCGCGGCGGGCGACCAGTCGAGCCCGGTGACGGTGAGGTCGGGGGCGGGCGCGGCGGTGCCGAGGACCTGGAACTCGGCGACCTGGCCGCCGGGCGCCCCGGAGTTGGAGAAGAACCGGAGCCGTACGTCGGAGACCCGGCCGCCGGCCGGGATGGTCACGGCGTTGTCCCGGCCGGGGCTGAAGGCGTAGTCGGCGCGGTCGCGCAGCGAGGTGAAGCCGCTCTCTCCCCGGGCCCGGCCGAGCACCTGGATGCTCTGGGTGCGCGCGGACCACGCCGGGTCGGGGTTGAGCTTGACGACGACACCGCTGATGTCGGCGTCGGCGCCGAGCTTCACGGTGAGGTCGGCCGGGTTTCCGGCGGCCTCCCAGTACGTGGAGGTGGAGTCGTCGGTGGCGTTGGCGGCGACGTAGTTCTGGGTGGTCGAGGTCGCTTCGGCCGGTTTGTTGCGGGCGAGGTTGGTGCCGGCGGGCGGCGGGCCGGTGTCGGCGTCGTCGCCGTACACCTCCAGTTCGGCCAGTTGTGCGGCGTTCCAGCCGGTGTTGCCGGTGATCTCGACGCGGACGTAGCGGGCCTCGGCGGGCGAGTCGAGGCCGACGGCGACGGTGCCCGCCTGCGCCGGGCCGAACGCCCGGCCCCGGGAGGCGTCGAGGGTGTGGAACGTGGCGCCGTCGGTGCTGCCCCGCACGGAGAGCGTCTGGGTCCGGCTCTCCCAGGCGGCGGGCAGTTTGAGGACCACCCGGTCGACGTCACGGGCGGTGCCGAGGTCGACCTGGAGCCACTCGGGGAAGGTGCCGGCCGGTCCCTCCCAGTAGGTGGCCTGCTGTCCGTCGGTGGCGTTGCCGGCCGGGTAGGCGCCGTGCGAGCCGCCCGCGGTGGCCGGGCGGCCGAGGGCGAGGTTGACGTCGGCGGCGGCGGTCACCGGCGCGGCCTGCGCGGGGACGGCGAGGGGCAGGGGCAGCAGCCCGGCCGTCATGAGCCCGGCGACGGCGGCGCCCGTGAGCATCCGCCGGCCGAGGGATCTCCGTCTCATGGGGTCCTCTGTTCCGTGGGGAGTCGGGAGGGCGCGACGGTCCGGCAGTTGGGGGGAAGCACCGACTCTGCGCGCCAATTGAGCAGGACAGTCGATTCTTTGCGGAAAGCGCGTCATCAGGTTTCTAGCGCGTCACCTTTTTGTCAACGGTCATGAACGAGGCCGGAGTTGGGACGCAACCTGCTTGCGTTGCTTGCGGTCGGCTTGCGTAGCGCTTGAACTGGCAACCGAGTCGGTGCGGGGGCGGAACGGACCGCCGGAAGCTCGCAACGCACGCAAGCCGCACGCGACGGAGAGAAACAGAAGGGCCGGCCCGACGCCTGAAGACGTCGGGCCGGCCCGTGCCGGTGTCGCGGTCCCCCGCCCCGGGGGGACGGGGGGATCAGTCCGTGCCGGACTCCATCGCGGCCCGGTCCAGCAGCTCGTCGTCGCCGGAGACCTCGCCGCGGGAGGCGATGGCCTGGGCGCCGCCCTCGGGCATGGCGCCGATCAGCCCGGTCGCGGCGGCCTGGGCGGCGCCGATGGCGGGGTTGGCGGTGCCGATGAGGCCGAGCCCGGCGTACTGCTCCAGCTTGGCGCGGGAGTCGGCGATGTCCAGGTTCCGCATGGTCAGCTGGCCGATCCGGTCCACCGGGCCGAACGCGGAGTCCTCGGTGCGCTCCATGGAGAGCTTGTCCGGGTGGTAGCTGAACGCCGGTCCGGTGGTGTCGAGGATCGAGTAGTCCTCGCCGCGCCGCAGCCGCAGCGTGACCTCGCCGGTGACCGCCGAGCCGACCCAGCGCTGCAGCGACTCCCGGATCATCAGCGACTGGGGGTCGAGCCAGCGGCCCTCGTACATCAGCCGGCCCAGGCGCCGCCCCTCGGCGTGGTACTGGGCGAGGGTGTCCTCGTTGTGGATGGCGTTGACGAGGCGCTCGTAGGCGGCGTGCAGCAGGGCCATGCCGGGGGCCTCGTAGATGCCGCGGCTCTTGGCCTCGATGATCCGGTTCTCGATCTGGTCGGACATGCCCAGGCCGTGCCGGCCGCCGACGGCGTTGGCCTCCATGACCAGGTCGACGGCGGAGGCGAACTCCTTGCCGTTGATCGTCACCGGGCGGCCCTGGTCGAAGCCGATGGTCACGTCCTCGGGCGCGATCTCGACCGAGGGGTCCCAGAACCGCACGCCCATGATGGGCTGCACGGTCTCCACCCCGGTGTCGAGGTGCTCCAGCGTCTTGGCCTCGTGAGTGGCACCCCAGATGTTGGCGTCGGTGGAGTACGCCTTCTCCGTGGAGTCCCGGTAGGGGAGGTCGTGGGCGACCAGCCACTCCGACATCTCCTTGCGGCCGCCCAGCTCCGTCACGAAGTCCGCGTCCAGCCAGGGCTTGTAGATCCTGAGCTGGGGGTTGGCGAGCAGGCCGTACCGGTAGAACCGCTCGATGTCGTTGCCCTTGAACGTGGAGCCGTCGCCCCAGATCTGGACGTCGTCCTCGAGCATCGCCCGGACGAGGAGCGTGCCGGTGACGGCACGTCCCAGCGGGGTGGTGTTGAAGTAGGCACGCCCGCCGGAGCGGATGTGGAACGCCCCGCAGGTGAGCGCGGCCAGCCCCTCCTCGACCAGCGCCGCCCGGCAGTCGACCAGGCGCGCGACCTCGGCGCCGTAGGTCTTCGCACGGTCGGGCACCGAGGCGATGTCGGGCTCGTCGTACTGGCCGATGTCGGCCGTGTACGTGCAGGGGACGGCGCCCTTGTCACGCATCCACGCGACCGCGACCGAGGTGTCGAGGCCGCCCGAGAAGGCGATACCGACGCGCTCGCCGGTGGGGAGGGAGGTGAGGACCTTGGACATAGGAAGAGTATGCATGATTACGCATGACCATGCAAAGCCTCCTCGTCACCGGGCCGGAACTCCGACGTCGCCGGCCCGCGCCCGGCCGGTCACCGTGCGGGCAGCGCCGCGTACTGGTACTCCAGGAACCTCCTCGGCGCCCGGACCGAAGATCTCCGTAGCCGTCAGACGGCTGTCCGGAGAGACGTCGGTGAGCACGGTGGGCGGGGAGAAGCAGCCGGGCCCCTCGGGCGTGGTGCCGCCGACCAGCCCCCGGGCGCCGCGCCGCACCGCGTCGGCGACCAGGTCCTCGGCCTTGGCCCGGCCGGCCGCGACCGATGAGTTCTCCGCCGGCCACCGGTCATAGGGGTGTACCGACCCCGCAGCAGACATCGAGGAACCCGCATGCGTACGTTGATCAGCACCGCTTTCGTCTCGCTCGACGGTGTCGTGGAGGCCCCGGGCGGCGAGCCCGGCTACCGGAACTCCGGCTGGACGGTCCGTCTCGTGGACTTCCTCTCGGAGGCCTACGAGATCAAGGGCCGGGAACAGGACGAGGCCACGGCGCTGCTCCTGGGCCGGATCAGCTACGAGGCGTTCAGCCCGGTCTGGCCGGACATGGCGGAGTTCCCCCGGTACAGGACGATGCCGAAGTACGTCGTCTCCACCACCCTCGCCGAGGACGACCTGGTCACGAACTGGGGCGAGACGACGATCCTGCGGTCGCTCGACGAGGTGGCCGCGCTGAAGGAGACGGAGGGCGGCCCGGTCATCGTCCACGGCAGCGCCGCCCTGAACCGGAGCCTGTCGGACGCCGGTCTGATCGACCGCTACCACCTGCTGGTCTTCCCGCTCCTCCTCGGCGCGGGCAAGCGGCTGTTCAGCGACGCCGACCGGGACGCGCAGCGGCTGCGGCTCGTCGAGCACGAGGTGTACGCCAACGGCATCCAGAAGAACGTCTTCGACGTCGTCCGCTGAGCCGCGCGGCGGGCGGTGGTGACCGGGGACGGACCCCCGGCACCACCGCCCGCCCGGTGCGTCCGGCTCAGGCGCCCTCGACGGCCTCCTGCGTGAACACCGCGTGCAGGCGTCGCGTGTGGTCGACGTGCCGTTCCGGCCCGGTCAGCGCGACCGTCGCCGTGAGCCGCGGCTCGGTGCTGGACGCGGCGAACCGCAGTTCCAGCGCGCCCGGTTCGACGACCCGCCGGCCGTCGCGGCCGGTGAAGGAGGCCAGGTCGGCCGGGACCTCGACGCGCACCCTGCGGGCCTCGCCCGGAGCCAGCGGCACCCGCGTGTAACCGATGAGGCGCTGCACCGGCTGGACGACGGAGGCGACCGGGTCGTGCAGGTAGAGCTGCACCACCTCGGTACCGTGCCGTCCGCCGGTGTTGCGGACCGTCAGTTCCAGCGAGAACGCGCCGTCGGTCGGCGCCTGCCCGGTGTGGGTCACGAGGCCGCTCCACGCGAACGAGGTGTACGTGAGCCCGTGCCCGAAGCCGAAGGCCGGGGTCGGGTCGATGCTGGACACCTCGCTGGCGTGGGCGAGCCGCGCCCCGAGATAGGTGGTCGGCTGGGCCCCCGCACCACTGGGCACGCTGACGGGCAGCCTCCCGGAGGGGCTGGTGCGCCCGCTGAGCACACCGGCGATCGCGGCGGTGCCCTCCTCGCCGGGGAAGAACGACTGCACGATCGCCGCGGACTCGGCGACGGCGCGGCCCAGCGCGTAGGGCCGTCCGGCGAGCAGGACGGTGACGACCGGCCGGCCGGAGTCGAGCAGCGCGTCGAGGAGCTGCTGCTGGGCCCCGGGCAGCGTGAGGGACTCGGCGTCGCAGCCCTCGCCGCTGGTGCCGCGGCCGAACAGGCCCGCCCGGTCGCCGAGGACGGCGACGACGACGTCGGCCTCACGGGCCGCGTCCACCGCCTCGCCGATGCCGGAGAGGTCGCCGTCGTCGACGCCGGTGCCGCGGGCGACGGTGATGTCCGCGTCGGGGAACTCGGCGGTCAGCGTGTCGTACAGCGTGGGCAGGTCGATGCCGACCGGGACCTCCGGGTGCCGCACCCCGACGTGCCGCGGGAAGGAGTAGCAGCCGAGCACGGCGGTCGCCTCGGTGGCGTTGGGGCCGACCAGGGCGATGCGGCGCGGCCGGGCCAGCGGCAGGGTGCCGTCGTTGGTCAGCAGGACGACCGCCTTCTCGGCGATCTCGCGGGCCAGTTCCCGGTTCTCGGGCCGGTCCAGGTCGATGCGGCCGCGCAGCGCCTCCGGGTCCGTCAGGTCCACGCCGTCGAGCGCGGGCGGGACGGGGCTCCAGTCCGGGTCGAGCAGGCCGAGCAGCGCCTTCTGGGCGAGGACGCGGCGCACCGCCCGGTCGATCAGTGCCTCCGGGACCCGGCCCTCGGCGACCGCCTCGATCAGCGGGGCACCGAAGGTTTTGACGGTGGGCAGTTCGACGTCGACGCCCGCCCCCAGCGCGGCGCCCGCGGCGTCGGCCCAGTCGGCGGCGAGGCCGTGCAGGGTCTTCAGGAAGGCGATGCCGAAGTAGTCGGCGACGACGGTTCCCTCGAACCCCCAGGTGTCGCGCAGCAGCCCGGTCAGCAGCGCCTCGTCGGCCGCGGCCGGCACACCGTCGATGTCGGTGTAGGCGTGCATGACGGAGCGGGTGCCGCCCTCGCGCACGGCCATCTCGAACGGCGGCAGCAGGACGTCGGCCCGTTCGCGGGCGCCCACGGACGCGGGGGCGAGGTTGCGGCCGGCGCGGGAGGCGGAGTAGCCGACGAAGTGCTTGAGGGTGGCGACGATCCCGGCGGACTCCAGGCCCCGCACGTACGCGGTGCCGATGGTGCCGACGAGGTACGGGTCCTCGCCGATGGTCTCCTCCACCCGTCCCCAGCGGGCGTCGCGGACCACGTCGAGGACGGGGGCGAGGCCCTGGTGGATGCCGACGGACCGCATGTCGCGGCCGATGGCGGCGGCCATGCGGCGCACCACGTCCGGGTCGAAGGTGGCGCCCCAGGACAGCGGCACGGGGTAGGCCGTGGCGCCCCAGGCGGCGAAGCCGGCCAGGCACTCCTCGTGCGCGACGGCGGGAATGCCGAAGCGGCCGGCGGAGGTGATGCGGGCCTGGGTGCGCATGAGGGAGAGCGCGCCGAGGGCGGGGTCGACGGGGACGGTGCCGAAGGGCCGGGTGAGCTGGCCCAGTCCGGCGGGGACGAGGGCGTCGAGGTCGACGGCCTCCTCCATGTCGTGCTGGTGGGGGGCGACCTCGCCGCCCTGGTCGGAGGCGCCCACCCACACTCCGTAGAGCTGGGCGATCTTCTCCTGGAGGGTCATCGCGGCGACGAGCGCGTCGACTCGGGCGGCGACGGGGTGGTCGGGGTCGTTCCACAGGGGCTTTTCGGGGGTGGTCTCTACGGCCACGTCGGCAGTCACTTTCCTCCGACACCCATCAGGCCCTGGACCAGGGCACGACGGGCGAACAGGTAGACGAGCAGGATGGGCACCATGGACAGCACCACGGCTCCCAGCAGACCGGGGATGTCGATGCCGTGCGCGGTCTGGAAGTTGTACAGGCCCAGGGTGACCACCTTGGTGGACTCGGACTGGGTCAGCACCAGCGGGAACAGGAAGCCGTTCCACGCCTGGAGCGCGGAGAACACCACGATCGTGGACAGTCCGCCGCGCGACAGCGGCACGACGAGCTGGAAGAACATGCGCCGCGGACTCGCGCCGTCCATGGCCATGGCCTCGTACAGCTCCGGGGAGATGTCCCGCATGGCGCCGCTGAGGATGAGCGCGGACATCGGCAGGCAGAACGCGGCCGTGGGCAGGATGACGCCCAGCAGGTTGTCGTACAGCCCGGCCTCGCTGATCAGGTAGAACATCGGCACGATCACGGCCTGGGCCGGGATGGCGAGGCCGAGCAGGAAGAGCCGGAAGATCGCCGACGTGGTCCGGCCGCGGCTGCGGACGATGGCGTAGGCGAGCGGCGGGACCAGCAGCAGCACGATGCCGATGACGCAGGCGGTGACGACGAGCGTGTTGAGGAAGTACCGGCCGAAGCCCGAGTCGAAGGCGCCGGTGTAGTTGTCCAGGGTGAAGCTGTCCGGGATCGAGACCGGGCCGTTCTCGGCGTAGTCCTGGCGGGTGCGCAGGGTCGCGGCCAGCATCACGTACAGCGGCAGTCCGACCAGGACGAGCCAGACGAGCGAGCCGGCGCCGGCCAGGTAGTTGGGGCGGCGCCTCATGACACACCCTCCATGGAACTGCGCATCTTGTCGTAGCCGGAGACCCGGACGACGACGAGCGAGATGATCGTGGCCGCGACGACCAGGGCCAGCGCGATCGCGGAGCCGATGCCGTAGTCGAAGCTCTTGAACGCCTTGTCGTACATGTAGTAGGCGCTGATCGTGGTGTCGGTGCCGGGGCCGCCCTGGGTCAGGATGAGGACCGTCTCGAACGTGGTCAGGCCGCCGACGATCATCAGGATCATCGAGGTGATCATGGAGGTGCGCAGCTGCGGCAGGGTGATGTGGAAGAACTGCCGGTAGCGGCCCGCCCCGTCGATCTCCGCCGCCTGGTACAGCACTTGGGGGACCGCGCGGGCGGCGCCCTGGTAGATCAGCGTGTGGAACGGGGTGAACTGCCAGGTGCTGACGAAGGCCAGCACCCCGATGGCGGTGGCCTGTTCACCGAAGAGGTTGCCGTCGCCGAAGAGCCAGCTCGCCTCGGCCGGGATGCCGAAGTTCGGGTCGAGCAGCGCCCGCCAGAGCACGGAGACGGCCGTCGCGGACAGCAGCAGCGGGATGAAGTAGATGACGGACAGGACGGCGCGGTTGCGCTGGTGACCGGCTGCCCAGACGCCGAGCAGGATGCTCAGCGGGGTCTGCAGGACCACGCCGAGAGCGGTCAGCAGCAGGGTCAGCCAGATGCTCTTGAGCATCACCGGGTCGTCGATGAGGCGCGACCAGTTGTCCGTGCCGACGAACTCGGGCGAGCTGATCCCGTCCCAGCTCATGAAGGACAGTACCGCCACCATGATCAGCGGGACGATCGCGAAGAGGAAGAAGAACACTGCGGCGGGCACCGCCCAGCCGAAGCCGGGGCGGCCCACCGTCGTCGTGGACGGGGCGGGCGGCCGCCGCCGGGACTTCTTGCGGGGTCCGGCGGCGGGCCGTGCGCTCGTGAGGTGTGTGGTCATGAGCCGTTCGTCACTCGGTCGGGAGGGCCTGCATGGCCTTGATGAAGCCGTCCGTGTCGAGCGTTCCGTTGAAGAACTGCTGGATGGCCTTGTGCATGTCCGAGCTGGCCTTCTGCGGGTAGGCCTGGTCCCAGGAGAGCTGGAAGTTCGGCGCGTCCGAGACCAGGTCGTACTGGAAGCGGGAGTACTCGGGGGTGCCCGAACCGTCGATGAACTTGTCGGTGTTGGTGGTGGTCGGCAGGTTGCCGATGTCGAGCTGCGCCTTGACGAACTCGTCGGAGTACATGAGCTTCAGGAATTCGGCGACGGCCTCGGGGTGCTTGGTCTTCTTCATCACCGAGTAGTAGTTGTTGGTGTTGCCGGCCACGTCGGCCGGGTCGCCCTTGCCGCCTTCGACGGTCGGGAAGGCGGAGTAGCCGAGGTCCTTCTCGGCGAACTCCTTGTGGTCCGTGAGCTGCTGGGAGTAGTACCAGGAGCCCATCAGCTCGAAGCCGGCCTTGCCGGAGGCCACCAGCTGGACCGAGCCGCCGTTGGTGTACTTGACGGAGTCGTAGTTCTTGCCGAAGGCACCGGTGTCGACGAGCTGCTTGATCATGTCCAGGGCCTTCTTGCTGTCCGCGCTCTCCCAGGCGCTCTTGTCGCCGCCGACGGCCTTGGCGAACAGCTCCGGACCGGCGATGCGGTCGTAGAGGTACTGGAACCACATCTGGGTGGGCCAGACGTCGCCGCCGCCGAGCGCGATCGGGGTGACGCCCTTGTCCTTGAGCTTGCCCACCGCGGCGAGCAGTTCGTCCCAGGTCTTCGGCGGCTGGACGCCCGCGTCTTCGAGCACCTTCTTGTTGTGGAAGAGCAGGACCGGCTGGGTGCCGCGCATCGGTATGCCGTACGGCTTGCCGTCCACGACGGCGCTGTTGAAGACGGACGGCAGGAACTTGCCCTTGAGATCCGGGTTCTTCTTGATGAAGTCGTCGAGCGGCAGCAGCAGGTCCGCCTTGACGAACGGCTTGATGCTGCCCCCGCCCCAGTTGAAGAAGACGTCCGGGGCCTGCGGGGTGTTGATGATCGTCTGGAGCTTCGTCTGGTAGTCGGCACCGGGGATGGTGTCGAGCACCGCCTTGACGTCGGACGTCTTGTTGAAGGTGTCGACGACCTGCTGTTCGACCTTGTTGCTGGCGTCCCCGTAGACCAGGACATGGATCTTGCCGTCGTCCGACGACGCCCCGCCGTTCCCGTCACCGCAGGCCGACAGGCTCAGCGCCAGGGCGAGCGTCGCACCGGTGGCGACCAGTCTGGGCAAGCGCGCACGTGTCTTCATCGTTCGCCTTTCGAAAGTTTCGGCGCCATCACCGAAAGTCCATGCTGGTCGGACAGTAAAGTGAGACCGGATTTCCGGTCAATGGCCGTGCGGCTGCCGACTCAAAACGTTATCGATCGCATGACCTATCCTGCCTGCATGCACGGTGAAGTTGAGGTGGGCGCCAGGGTGACCCTGGCGCAGGTGGCGAAAGAGGCGGGGGTCTCCCCGCCGACTGTTTCGAAGGTCCTCAACGGTCGTTCGGATGTCTCCCGCACCACCCGGGCCAGGGTGGAGCGGCTCCTCGACGTGCACGGATACCGTCGCCGGACCGCGGCCCGCCCGCGTTCACCGCTGGTCGAACTCGTCTTCCACGAGCTGGACAGCGTCTGGGCGATGGAACTCGTCCGGGGCGTGGAGAACGCCGCCCGGGCCCATCGGACCGAGGTCGTGCTCACCCGCAGCGGCACCCGGCACGCCCCCGCCCCGGACTGGATCGAGGGCGTGCTCAGGCGCCGGCCGCTGGGCGTCGTGCTGGTCTTCTCCTCGCTGCCCGCGGAGGTCAAGCAGCGGCTGCGGTCCTGGAACATCCCCTTCGTCATCGTCGACCCGGCCGGCGACCCCGACCCCGACGTCCCGTCCGTCGGCTCCGCCAACTGGGCCGGGGGTCTGGCGGCCACCCGCCACCTCACCGGCCACGGACACCGGCGCGTCGCGATCGTCACGGGGTTCGAGGACATGCTGTGCTCGCTGGCGCGGCTCGACGGCTACCGCTCGGCGATGACCATGGCGGGCCTGCCGGTCGACCCGGCCCTGGTCCGCCACGGCCACTACGACGTGCGGAGCGGCTTCGAGCACGGCATGGACCTGCTCGCGGGCCCCGGTCGGCCGACGGCGGTCTTCGCGGGCAGCGACCTCCAGGCGCTCGGCGTGCTGGAGGCGGCGCGCGTCCGCGGCCTGAGGGTGCCCCAGGACCTCTCGGTCGTCGGCTACGACGACGTGCCGCTGGCCCAGTGGTCGAGCCCGCCGCTGACCACCGTCCACCAGCCGCTGCGGCACATGGCCGAGGAGGCCACCCGCATGCTCTTCCGCCCGGACGACCCGGGCCGCCCGGGCCGCCGCATCGAGCTGGCGACCCACCTCGTCGTACGACAGAGCACCGCGCCACCGGGCGGCAGTGCGGCGGCGCCCGGTGACGCGGTGGCGTGAGGGCAGGCTGCGGCTGCCGCTACCCGGCCGCGGGTCCGACGGCGGCTGCCCGGGGAGCGGGGGCGTCCGTTCCAGGCCATGCGTGACCACGGCAGGCCCGGCTCGTCCGCGCCCCGGACCCGACGGGGCGCCAGATCCGCGGCGCGGGACGCCTTCCGGCGCCCGGGCGCCTTCCGTCCGCGTACGCCGAGCCTCCCCGGCCACAAGGACGACGCACAGAAGTCCTCAGGACCACCCTCTTTCGCCCAGACCTCAACACCCCTACTGTGAGCGCGCGTTGACGGTGCGTGCTCTTCACACGCGCCGCTTCCGACGAGCCGCGGAGGAACGTAACGATGCGTCACCTTCCCTTGCGCACACCACGCGTCACCGGGCGCCGCCTCCTGGGCGCGCTCATCGCCGGGCTGCTGGCCGCCGGAGGCCTGGGGGTGAGCGCGCGGGCCGTCCCGGTCACCGTGCCCGCCCCGGTCCCGGTACCGGCCCCGGCGGCGTCCGGCCACGAGGACCTGGCCCGCACGCCGCCGATGGGCTTCAACAACTGGAACTCCACGCACTGCCGGGCCGAGTTCGACGAGTCGATGGTCAAGGGCATCGCCGACCTCTTCGTCGAGCGCGGTCTGAAGGACGCCGGCTACGAGTACGTCAACCTCGACGACTGCTGGGCGCTGCCCGAGCGCGACGCCGACGGCCAGTTGGTACCCGACCCCGAGCGCTTCCCGAACGGCATCGGGGCGGTCGCCGACTACGTCCACTCCAAGGGCCTGAAGTTCGGCATCTACACCAGCGCCGGCACGAAGACGTGCAGCAGCATCGGCTTCCCCGGCGCGCTGGGACACGAGTACAGCGACGCCCGGCAGTTCGCCGGCTGGGGTGTCGACTACCTCAAGTACGACAACTGCAACAACCAGGGCGTCGACGCGAAGCAGCGTTACACCACGATGCGCGACGCGCTGGCGGCCACCGGCCGGCCAATCGTCTACAGCATCTGCGAGTGGGGGCAGAACAAGCCCTGGGAGTGGGCCGGAGACCTGGGCCAGCTCTGGCGCACCACCGGGGACATCAGCGACTCCTGGAGCTCGATGTCGTCGATCATGAAGGCCAACCTCGAGCTCGCCCCGTACGCGCGTCCCGGCGGCTGGAACGACCCCGACATGCTGGAGGTCGGCAACGGCGGCATGACGGACACCGAGTACCGCACGCACTTCTCCATGTGGTCGATCATGGCCGCCCCGCTGCTGATCGGCACCGACCTGCGCACGGCGCCCGAGTCGGCGTTCGAGATCCTCACCAACGGCGAGGTCGTCGCGGTCGACCAGGACCCCCTGGGCAAGCAGGGCGAGGTCGTCGCCTCGCAGGACGGCCGGTGGGTCGTCTCGAAGGAACTGGCCGACGGCAGCCGGGCGGTCGCGCTGTTCAACGAGGGCTCACGGGCCCAGCGGATCGAGACCACCGCGCGGGCCGTCGGTCTGCCCGGGGCGCGCGGCTACACCGTGCGGGACCTGTGGAAGCACAGTGACACCCACACGACGGGCACGATCGCGGCGACGGTGCCCGCGCACGGGACCGTGCTGGTGCGGGTGCACGCCGACAGGAAGTGGGCCCAGTACCCGCCCGCCGTGGACGTGAGCGCCGGCGGCGGCACGGTGACCGAGGCCGGACGGACCGAGCGGATCACCTCCGAGGTCACCGACCTGGGCGGCACCGCGGCCCGCTCGGTGAGCGTCTCCCTGACCGTCCCCGAGGGCTGGCGCGCCGCTCCCGCCTCCGCCACGTCGGCCCGCGCCCTGAGGCCGGGCGGAACCCTGGCCACCGACTGGGACGTCACGGTCCCCGCGGGAACGCCGGCAGGCGACCGGGACCTCACTCTCACGGCCGAGTACCGCACGCGTTCCGGCACCCGGATCACCTCCTCGGTGCCGGTCACGGTGCGCGTCGGCGTCCCGCTGCCCGCCGGGGAGTCCGCCCTGTCGGACGCCGGACCGCTGAGCGCGTCGAACGGCTGGGGCCCCGTCGAGCGGGACCGGAGCGTGGGCGAGAGCGGCGCCGGCGACGGAGGGCCGCTCACCATCGGCGGCACGACGTTCGCCAAGGGGCTCGGCGTGCACGCGCCGAGCAGCGTGGAGTACTACCTCGGCGGCGCCTGCAGCACCGTGACCGCGCAGGTCGGCGTGGACGACGAGACGGGCGACCGGGGCAGCGTGGCCTTCGAGGTCTGGGCCGACGGGACCCGGGCCGCCTCGACGGGCACGGTGACCCACGCCGACCCGGCCCGCGCGGTCTCCGCCGACGTCTCCGGCGCGGACGTCGTCCGCCTGGTCGTCACGGACGCCGGGGACGGCATGGATTACGACCACGCGGACTGGGCCGACGTGCGGGTCACCTGCGCCTGAGGCCGCGGCACGGGGTGCTGCCGCCGTACGGGCGCACCCCGTGTTTCAGAGGGAAGGGGCGGGTTCGAACCACGCGGGGGCGTCGGACAGGGCCTGCTTGACCCTGGTCTGGCCGAAATCCTTGATGTCCGGCAGGGCGTCCACCGCGAACCAGCCCACCTCGAGCGACTCGTCGTCGTTGACCCGGGCCTCGCCGCCCACGGCCCGGCAGCGGAAGGTGATGTCCATGAACTGGCAGACGTCACCGTTGTCATAGGTGACCGGCTTCAGCGCCTGCACGAGGACGAGCCGCTCGACGACGCACTGGACGGCGGTCTCCTCCTCCACCTCGCGGACGGCGCAGACGGCGGGCTGCTCCCCCGGTTCGGGAATGCCCCCGATGAGTGACCAGCGACCGTTGTCCGATCGCCGGCCGAGCAGCACTCTGCCCTCGTCGTCGAAGACGACGGCGGTGACTCCGGGGAGCCACAGGAGCTGGTGTCCGGCCGAAGCGCGCAGGTCACGGATGAAGTCGGGAGTAGCCATGGACCCGACCCTAGCGGGACGGGCGGGCCGCTCCCGCCGTGTCGCGGGGCGTGCGGCGGGCGTACGGCTACACGTCGCGGGCGCGTCGACCGCGCACACCGGCACCGACGGCCCGGCCGAGCCCGCCGGCCGCGATCAGCACCAGGACGAGCTCGGGGGCGACACCGAGGCGGGTGGCGGGCGTCTCGGAGGAGCGCAGGGGGACCTCCTGGACCAGGGAGTCCGCCACGAACATGCCCGTCTTCTGCGTGATCCTGCCGTCCGGCATGATGATCGCGCTGACGCCGCTGGTCACCGGGACGGTGACGGTACGGCTGTGCTCGACCGCGCGGACCCGGGACATGGCGAGCTGCTGGTAGGTCATCTCGCTGCGGTCGAAGGTGGCGTTGTTGCTGGGTACCGAGATCATCTGCGCGCCGTCGGTGACCTCGGAGCGCACCGCCCAGTCGAAGGCCGCCTCGTAGCAGGTGACCAGGCCCACCTCGGTGCCCGCCATGGTGAACACGCCGGGCTCGGTGCCGCGGCTGAAGTCACGGCTGACCATGGAGGTCCAGGTGTCGTTGATCGCCCCGATGAGCGAGCGCAGGGGCAGGTACTCGCCGAAGGGCTGGATCTGCCGCTTGTCGTAGGTGTCGACGGGGCCCTTGTCCGGGTCCCACAGGATCTGCTCGTTGAGCAGCTTGCCGTCGCGTTCCACGACGCCGCCGACGGAGATGGGCGCGCCGATCGCCCGGGCGGCCTCGTCGATGATCCGGCGGGCGTCGGCGTTGGCGAAGGGGTCGATGTCCGAGGAGTTCTCCGGCCAGAGCACGAAGTCGGGGCGGGCCGCCCTGCCCGCCTTCACCTCGGCGGCCAGGCGCAGGGTTTCCCGCGCGTGGTAGTCGAGTACGGCCCGGCGCTGTGCGTTGAAGCCGAGCCCCGCGCGGGGCACGTTGCCCTGGATCACGGCGACGGTCGCGGTGCCGTTCTCGGCCTCGTCGCTGACCAGGGGCCGGGCGGCCAGCGCGCCCACCACGGGCACGGCCACGCCGAGCAGCGCAACCGCCGCGGCACCGCGCCGCACCCCCGCGCCCCGGCGGGCCCGGAGGGCCAGGCGCGCCGCCTCGCAGAGACCGAAGCCGCACAGCACGACCGCGAAGCCGAGCAGCGGTGTGCCGCCGACCGCCGCGAGCGGCAGGAACACGCCGTCCGCCTGTCCGAACGCGATCTTGCCCCAGGGGAAGCCCTCGAAGGGCACGCGCGCGCGTGCGGCCTCCCCCGCGGTCCACAGCGCCGCCGCCCACACCGGCCACCCCGGCAGCTTCGACACCGCCGCGACGCCCGCGCCGACCGCCGCGACGAAGAGCGCCTCGACGGCGGCCAGGGCGATCCAGGGGCCGGGGCCGACCTCCACACCGGTCCACACCAGCAGGGGCAGCAGGAAGCCGAGGCCGAAGAGGTAGCCGAGGCCGAGGCCCGCCTTCCAGCTCCGGCCGCGCAGCGTCCACCCGAAGACGGCGAAGGCGGGCAGCGCCAGCCACCACAGGGTGCGCGGCGGGAAGCTGACATACAGCAGCACTCCGGAGAGCGCTGCGGCGGCGGCCGGAAGGAGGCGCAGAAGCCGCGCGACGGCCCGGGAAGGGGGCGTGGTCTGCGGCTGCGTCCGGTCCGGCTCGCCGACGGAGGTTGCGGTGGCTGTCACCCACCGGAGTGTACGGCGGGTGCCCCGGACCCGGAGCGGGACGGTCCGGGGGCGGCGCGGGCGGGGGCACGCCGCGTCCGGGCCGCCCGGCGGGCTCAGCGTGCCGGGCCCGGGGTCTTCGGACGCAGCCGGTCCTTGATGACCTGGACGGCCGCCTCCGCGTCGTCCACGGTGATCGTGAAGGTGTGGCCGTCCCACAGCCGCAGGATCAGGCCCTCCCCGCGGCGTACGACGACGGCGGTGCCCCTCTCGGGCCGCCACCGGTAGCCCCAGCCGCCCCAGTGGCGCGGGGTGACGTGCGGCGCGAACTCGGCACCGGCGACGTGCGAGAGGGGGATGCGGCGGCGGGGCACGCCGATGTGGCCGCAGCGCACTTCGAGGCAGTCCTCGTCGACTCTCAGCGCCACGTGCACGAACGCGAGCGTGCCGAACAGGACGAGCAGTCCCGCCGCGATGCAGCCGACCACGGCCATGGCGAGCGGGGCGACGCCGGACTCCCAGGCCGATTCGACGGCCAGGGCGATGCCGAGCGCCACGCAGGCGGCGCCGATGAGCGCCAGGAACCACTGGATCCGGCTGGTGGCACGGCCGGTCCAGACGTGCGGCTGGGGGACGGTCTCGCCCGGGCGACGCCTCATGGATATGAGGTTACTCAGGTTTCGCTGCGCGGGTACCTCGTCGCGCAGGGTGACTGGGCCGACCGGGCGGGCGCGGCGGTCAGCGGGCGGGAGTGACCGCGCGCAGGAGCCTGCCCTCGTCGTAGGCCAGCGCGGGCGCGGGCAGGGTGCCCTCGCGCCCGCTGAGCAGCACGGTCAGGGTGCCCGCGGCCGGGGCGCCGGGGTCGGGCCGGGCGCCGATCCGGCGCAGCGCCTGGGCGGCCACCGCCCCGGCGGAGCCGTGCAGGACGAGGCGCGGGGCGCCGGGCCGCTGGACGGCGACACGGATGCGCTCGGCCACCAGTTCGTAGTGGGTGCAGCCCAGCACGATGGTCGTCACGTCGTCGGGTGTCAGCGCCGCGGCGGCGGCGACGGCCGCGGCGACCGCCGCCTCGTCCGCGTGCTCCACGGCGTCGGCGAGTCCCGGGCACGGCACCTCGGTGACCGTCGCCCCGTCCGCGAACTCCTCGATCAGTCCCCGCTGGTAGGGGCTGCCGGTGGTGGCCGGTGTCGCCCAGATCGCCACGGGGCCGCCGCCCGCCGCGGCGGGCTTGATCGCCGGCACGGTGCCGATGACGGGCACCTCGGGCTCGAGCCGGGCGCGCAGCGCGGGCAGCGCGTGCACGGTGGCGGTGTTGCAGCCGACGATCAGGGCATCCGGACGGTGCGCGGCGGCGGCCTCGGCCACCGCGAGGGCACGCCCGGTCAGGTCCTCGGGGGTGCGCGGGCCCCAGGGCATGCCGTCGGGGTCCAGGGAGAGGATGAGATCGGCGTCCGGTCGCAGCCGCCGTACCGCGGCGGTGGCCGCCAGCAGACCGATCCCGGAGTCCATGAGCGCGATCTTCACCCGGCCACCATAGACGATGCGCCGCCACCGGCCGGTGCCGTGGGGCAGACTGCGCACGTGAGCGCCGATGTGTGGACTTCCGTCGTGACCGTCGTGTCAGCCCTCTCCCTCGCCGCCTGGCTGTGGCTGCTGCTCGCCCGGGGCTTCTTCTGGCGCACGGACGTCAGACTCCCGGCCCGGGAGGAGCCGGACGTCTGGCCTGCGGTGTGCGTCGTCGTTCCGGCCCGCGACGAGGCCGCGGTGCTGCCCGCGAGCCTGCCGTCACTGCTCGCCCAGGACTATCCGGGGCGGGCCGAGGTCTTCCTGATCGACGACGGCAGCACGGACGGCACGGGTGAGCTGGCGTGCGAGCTGGCCCGGCGGCACGAGGGGCTGCCGCTGACCGTGGCCTCGCCCGGGGAGCCGCCCGCGGGCTGGACGGGCAAGCTGTGGGCGGTGCGGCACGGGATCGGCCTGGCACGCGCCCGTGAGCCCGAGTACCTGCTGCTGACGGACGCCGACATCGCGCACGCGCCGGACAGTCTGCGCGCGCTGGTGTCGGCGGCCGGCGCCGGCGGGTTCGACGTCGTCTCCCAGATGGCGCGGCTGCGCGTGGAGAGCCTGTGGGAGCGGCTCGTCGTGCCGGCGTTCGTCTACTTCTTCGCCCAGCTCTATCCGTTCCGGTGGATCGGCGGTGGCCGCGCCGGGAGCGCGGGGAAGAAGGGGACCCGCACGGCGGCCGCGGCGGGCGGCTGTGTGCTGCTGCGCACCAAGGCCGCCGAGCGGGCGCGGATCCCGGACGCCATCCGGCACGCCGTCATCGACGACGTGGCCCTCGCCCGCGCGGTCAAGGGCGCGGGCGGCCGGGTCTGGCTGGGCCTGGCCGAACGGGTGGACAGCGTCCGTCCGTATCCGCGGCTGCACGACCTGTGGCGGATGGTCTCGCGCAGCGCGTACGCGCAGTTGCGGCACAACCCCCTGGTGCTCGCCGGTACGGTCGCCGGCCTGGCCCTGGTGTATCTGGTGCCGCCGGGGGCGGTGCTCTTCGGCCTGGCGGCCGGGCAGGGCACGGTGGCCCTGCTGGGCGGCGCGGCGTGGCTGGTGATGGCCGGGTCGTACCTGCCGATGCTCGGCTACTACGGGCAGCCCTGGTGGGCGGCGCCGCTGCTGCCGTTCACCGCGTTCCTGTATCTCCTGATGACGGTCGACTCGGCGGTGCAGCACTACCGGGGGCGGGGCGCGGCCTGGAAGGGCCGCACCTACTCCCGTCCGGACGCCGTGCCCGAGGAGGGCTGACGCACCGGCCCGCCAAGGTCACTTCCGGCCGGGGGTCCAGTTCATGCCCCAGCCGTAGGCGTGGTCGATCGTCCGCTGCGGGCTCACCCCGCGCTCGGGCACCAGGTAGCGGGCCTCGCGCTGGACGACGAGGTCGTTTCCGGTGTTGGTGATCAGTGCGAGGGCGCACACCGTCGAGGGCACGGTGCACTCGTCGAGCGAGAAGTCGACCGGTGCGCCGTACTGCGGCTGGAGGGTGACCGTGGCGTGCAGGTCGGCGAAGGAGCGGGCGCCCTCGTAGATGGTCACGAAGACGAGGATGCGCCGGAAGTACCGCTGGTGGTCGAGGCTGATGGTGAGGTTCTCGCCGGTCGCCACGGCGCCGGTGCGGTCGTCGCCGTCGAGGTGGATGAAGGGCGGCTGGTGCAGCGCCCCGAAGGCGTTGCCGAGGGCCTGGACGACACCCTTGCTGCCGTCGCTCAGTTCGTACAGGCAGCACAGGTCGAGATCGAGGTCGTCGTGCATGGCGGCCGGGCGGCCGAGCTTGCGGGCCCAGCCCGAGAACTGCTTGCGCACCTGCCAGTTGAGGTTGACGCGCATGGCGCCCGTGGTGCCGCCCTGTTTGGTCAGCGAGACGGAGGGCGCCGCCTTGGTGAGCGTCACCTTGGTCAGGCGGACCGGGGCCGCGGCGGGCGGGGTGGCCGACGGGGGCGCGGCGGGGGGCGCGGGAGGTGCCGGCGGGGGCGTCGTGGCCGCCGGTGCGGGCCGTACGGGCGGTGCCGGCGGGGACACCGGCGCCGGGGGCGCGGGCGGGGGTGTGTGCTGCGGCTCGTCCACCGAGATGCCGTAGTCGGTGGCGAGGCCCTCCAGTCCGCTGCCGTACCCCTGGCCGACGGCACGGAACTTCCAGGCGCCCTGCCGGCGGTAGAACTCGCCGAGCACGAAGGCGGTTTCGACGGTCGCGCCCGGGTTGTCGAAGCGGGCGACGACGGTGTCCCGGGCGGCGTCGCGCACCTCGATGTACAGGTCCGGGACCTGTCCGAACGATCCGCCGTCCGAGGAGGCGGCGAGGATCACGGTCTCGATCGCGGGCTCCACGCGCCCGAGGTCGACGAGCAGGGTGTCGGTCACCCGTCCGCCGACGTCCCGCTTTCCCTCGTGCCGGACCGCGCCGGAGGAGTGGGCGGGCTGGTTGTAGAAGACGAAGTCCCCGTCGGAGCGGACCTTTCCGCTCACCAGGAGGAGCGCGGAGGCGTCCGCGTCGGGCACGCCGGGGCCGGATCGCCAGCCCAGTTCGACCCGCAGCGCCGTCGTCGGCACCTGGGTGTTCGAGCCTTTCGACATGGACATGTCCGCCCCCATCACGTGTCACGGCGCCGGGCCGTGTCCCGGCACGTCGTCGGGTTCCGACGCACAACCTATTCTCCGCGCCGCGCGCCCTTGCAGAGGGCGCCCGGCGGAAAGGCGGCCGACCCGCCGGTAACCCTCCCGGAACTCCGCCTTTACCGCAAAAACATGCGGCGCGGTGCCCCATTTCGCCGAGTTCGCTCGGATTGGGGATGTCAGGTCACTGCGGACACGGAAAACAACCCTCTTATCGGTCTCCCCAACCAGCAGATCGTGGGCTTAACTTATGGCCATGACCTCCCCCCGCTCCACTTATGGCGGCGGCTACTACTCCGCCTCCTTCCCGGACACCCCGATCTACGACTCGCTCGTGGCCGAACGGGGCACACCGCAGATCGCCCCGATCCGGGTCCCCGCCGCGTACGACGTGCCGAGCAGCAGTCATCTGCCCGCGCTGCCGTCCGCCCTGCCCGCCCTCCCGGCGGGTCCCTCGCAGCCCTCCTACGGCTACCCGCAGCAGGCCCCGCAGCCCGCCCCGCTGCAGCAGGCTCCGGCCGCCTACATCCCGCACCAGGCGACCGCGCCGCGCGGGTACCCCGGTCCGCAGCAGCCTCAGCCGCCCCGCCCGGCCGCGCCCGGTCCCGCGGGGTACGAGGCGATGCGCCCCGCGGCTCCCCGGCCGGCCCCCGCGCCGTACCAGGACCCGTACAACCAGCAGCAGTACCGCGGCTACTGAGCCGTCCTCAGGGTTGTCCGTGCCGCCTGGCACGATGACCTCATGAGGGATGCGCGGCTGCGGTCGATCCACGTCCATCCGGTCAAGGCGTTCCGGGGCCTGTCGCTCCAGGAGGCCGTCGTGGAGCCCTGGGGGCCGGCCGGAGACCGACGCTGGATGCTGGTCGACGACGGGGGAAAGGTCGTCACGCAACGCGAGCAGCCGCGCCTCGCCCTGGCCGCCGCCGAGCTTCTGCCCGGCGGCGGCGTACGTCTGTCCGCACCCGGCCTCGCACCGCTCGCCGTTGCGGTCCCGCGCCCGGGAGCCACCGTGACGGTGCGGCTCTTCCAGGACAAGGTCGAGGTGCTGCCCGCCGAGGAGGAGGCCGCGCACGCCTGGTGCAGTGCGCTGCTCGGGACGGGCGTCCGGCTGGTGCACCTGGACGACCCGGCCATCCGCCGGCCCGTGGACCCGCGGTACGCGCTGCCGGGCGAGACGGTCTCCTTCGCGGACGGCTACCCGCTGCTGCTGACCACCACTGCCTCGCTCGACGCCCTCAACTCACTGATCGCGCGGGGCGATCACGCGGACGAGGGCCCGCTGCCCATGAACCGTTTCCGGCCGAACCTGGTCGTCTCCGGCACCGGAGCCTGGGAGGAGGACGGCTGGTCGCGCGTCGCCGTCGGCGAGGTCGTCCTGCGGGTGGCCAGACCGAGCGGGCGGTGCGTGGTGACCACCACCGACCAGAGCACCGCCGACCGCGGCGCCGAGCCCCTGCGCAGCCTCGCCCGGCACCGGCGCGTCGCCGGAAAACTGCTCTTCGGGCAGAACCTGGTCCCCCTCGGCGGCGGCACCGTCAGGGTCGGCGATCCCGTGCGGATCATCGAGTGACGCGCACCCGTTCGCGCCGAACGGGCGGTACCGGGGCCCGTCCCGGACGAGCGGCCCGGCGACGGGAACCCGTCGCGGGGTCCGCGCGTTGGGTTGCATGAGAGCTTCATGAGAACTCGGCCGGCAGCAACCGACGGGCGGGGACGGCACGTTCCCGCGGCCCGGCCGGCCCGGGTTCCGCGTGAACGGCTCGGCGGGGGGAGCGGCGGAGCGGAGCGGGAAGGGGGCACGGGCGTGCGAGCGATCAGGGGTCTTTGGCGCTGGCGAGGCAATCCCCTGTGCCGCACAAGCGATCTGGCCGAGGCCTGGGTGGCGCTGACGGCGCTGCTGCTCATGCTGTCCGTGGCCCCCCTGACCGGCGCGCTCGCGGGCGGTGGTGCGCACCACGCGCTGCAGCGGTCGGTGCGCGAGCAGCACGAGGCGCGGCACCGGGTGACGGCCACCGTGGTCCGTCCCCTGGAGCGTTCGCCCCTGAGCGTCGATCCGGAGGGCGCCTCCGGGGAGGACCTGCGCAGCCGTGTCCTGGCCGGCTGGACGGGGCCGGACGGCTCGCGGCACGAGGCGCCGGTCCTGGTGGGCCTCGACCAGCCGTCCGCCGGCGACCGGTTCGCGCTGTGGACGGACGCGCGGGGCCGTGAGGTGGCCCGCCCGCTGGACCCGGCGACCGCGACCACCCACGCCGTCCTCGCCGGGTTCGGTGCGGCGCTGGCGGTCGCGGCCCTCGTGGAGGCCGCCCGGCGGATCGTGGTCTGGCGCCTGGTCCGCCGCCGGTACGCGCGCCTGGAGCAGGAGTGGGAGCGGGCGGGGCCGGACTGGGGCAGGACCGGCGCGGGCAGTTGACCGGCTTCCGCCTCCGGTCAACTGACCACCTGCGCGCACGCTACGGTGGACCGGCCGAACCGAATCGGCGACGACCCGCGTACGACGAGGTGGGGGCACAGCAACGCCATGGCACAGGGCACGGTCCAGGTGACGCACACCGGCACCTCGCGGTGGCGGCGCCGCACGGGTGAGTACGCATCGCTCGCCGCCGCTCTGGAGGCCGCGGCCGACGGTGACGTCCTCACCGTCGCTCCCGGGACCTACCGGGAGAACCTCGTCGTCCAGCGGGCGGTGACCCTCCGTGGGCCCGAGGGCGCCCAGGGGTCGGTGCGCATCGCGCCCACCGACGGTGTCCCGTTGACCGTGCGGGCCTCGGCGGTGATCCAGGACCTGCACGTCGAGGGCCAGGACGCGGCGGCTCCCGCGGTGCTGGTCGAGGACGGCACGCCGGAGTTGCTGGGGCTGCGCGTCGTCGCGCGTTCCGCCTCCGGGATAGAGGTGCGGGGCGGCGCGCGTCCCACGGTGCGGCGCTGCACCGTCGACAATCCGGCCGGGGTCGGCATCGCCGTCCTGGACGGTGGGGGCGGCGTGTTCGAGGAGTGCGAGGTCGTCGCGGCCGGCCAGGCCGGGGTCGCGGTGCGCTCCGGCGCCCACCCCCGGCTGGAGCGCTGCCGGGTGCACCACGCGGCGGGTTCCGGGCTGACGGCGACGGGCGAGGGTTCCGCCCTGGAGGCCGTCGGCTGCGAGGTCTACGAGGTCCGGGGCAGCGGCGTGCAGGTGACCGGCCGGGCCACGGCCCACCTCACCGACTGCGACGTGCACCGCACCACCGGCGACGGCGTCACGCTGGACACGGACGCGGTGCTCACCCTCGCCGACTGCCGCATCCACGACATCCCGGAGAACGCGGTCGACCTCAGGTCCCGCTCGGTCCTCACCCTGACCCGCACCAGCGTGCGGCAGTTCGGGCGCAACGGCCTGTCGGTGTGGGACCCGGGCACGCGCGTGGACGCCAACCAGTGCGAGATCTTCGACAGCACCGGCGACTACCCGGCGGTCTGGGTCAGCGACGGCGCCACCGCGGTGCTCGACTCCTGCCGGGTGCACGACGTGCCGGACGCGCTGTTCGTCCTGGACCGCGGTTCGCGCGCGGACGTCGTCGACAGCGACCTCTCCCAGGTGCGCAACACCGCCGTGTCGGTGAGCGACGGCGCCACGGCGCAGCTCGACGACTGCCGCATCCGGGACGCCGCCACCGGCGCGTGGTTCCGCGACCACGGCAGCGGCGGCACCCTGAACAACTGCACCCTGGACGGCAATCGCACGGGTGTGATCGTCACCAAGGGCGCCGACCCCACCATCGAGCGCTGCACGGTCGACGCGCCCTCCGAGGCGGGCGTGTACGTGTCGGCCGGCGGTCGCGGCAGCTTCCTCGACTGCCGGGTCACCAACAGCGCGGGCTACGGCTTCCACGTGATCGACGGGTGCCGTACGACGCTGAAGAAGTGCCGCACGGAGCGGTGCGCGCGCGGCGGGTACGAGTTCGCGGACGCCGGCCCCGACGCGGCGTACGGCTCCGGGCCGCTGGTCGAGGACTGCACCGGCGACGAGAGCACCGGCCTGACGGCGGAGCCCGTCGCGCCCGAGCCGGTGGTGCAGACGGCGGCCCAGTCCCCGGGGCTGCTGGGCTCGATCCCCGGGCAGCGCACCACCGAGCAGGAGCCGCTGATCGCGGGCACCGTCCCGCCGGAGCCCGCCCGGACCTCGAAGGCCGTCCTGGGCGAACTGGACGCCCTGGTGGGCCTGGACAGCGTCAAGCGCGAGGTGCGGGCGCTGACCGACATGATCGAGGTGGGCCGGCGCCGGCAGCGGGCGGGCCTGAAGGCCGCGTCGGTCAAGCGGCACCTGGTCTTCACCGGCTCCCCCGGCACGGGCAAGACGACGGTCGCCCGGCTGTACGGCGAGATCCTCGCCTCGCTCGGGGTACTGGACAAGGGCCACCTGGTCGAGGTGTCGCGGGTGGACCTGGTGGGCGAGCACATCGGCTCGACGGCGATCCGCACCCAGGAGGCGTTCCAGCGGGCGCACGGGGGCGTGCTGTTCATCGACGAGGCGTACGCGCTCTCGCCCGAGGACGCGGGCCGGGACTTCGGCAAGGAGGCCATCGACACGCTGGTCAAGCTGATGGAGGACCAGCGGGAGTCCGTCGTCGTGATCGTCGCGGGGTACACGGCGGAGATGGAGCGCTTCCTGTCCGTCAACCCCGGTGTGGCGTCCCGGTTCTCGCGGACCATCACCTTCGGGGACTACGGCCCCGGGGAGCTGCTGCGGATCGTGGAGCAGCAGGCCGACGAGCACGAGTACCGCCTGGGGCCGGGCACGCCCCAGGCGCTGACGAAGTACTTCGCGGAGATCCCCAAGGGCCCGGCCTTCGGCAACGGCCGCACCGCCCGCCAGACCTTCGAGGCGATGGTGGAGCGGCACGCGAGCCGGGTCGCCCAGATCGCCGACCCCAGCACGGACGACCTGACGCTGCTGTACCCCGAGGACCTGCCCGAACTGCCGTAGCGCGGACGGTGTCCGGGCCGGGCGGGTCTCAGCAGTTCCCGGTCGTGTCGTCCGCCGCCGGGACGGACGTCGCCGCCCCGTCCGTGTGGCGCGGGGCCGGCACCTCCGGGCGCAGCCGGGCCAGCAGGCGGGCGCGTTCCTCGGCGAAGGCCGGGTCGGCCTGGTAGTCGGAGTGGCCGAGGATCGGCGCCGGCAGCGGGTGGAGTTCGGTGCGGCCGTACGTCAGCGGGTCCTTCAGGGGCGCGCGGTCCACCGCGGGACCCGCGTCGCCCGGCAGCCGCATGGGGCCGCCGATGGGGTCGGTGCGCCGGTACAGGTTGCGCCAGCAGTCGACCTCCTCGTGCAGCGAGGCGAGCGCGTCGGGACCGAAATGGGCCGGGAACCAGCGGCCGTAGAGCCGCTCCAGCGGGGAGCCGTAGGTGAGCAGGGCGACCCGCCTGCGGGCGGACGGCTCGAGCTGCCAGGACGCTGCGGCGGCCAGGACGCTGCCCTGGGAGTGCCCGGAGATGACCAGGCGTCCGCCGGTGGCACGGGTCCAGGTCGCCATGCGCCAGGTCAGGTCGGGCACCGCGCGCTCGGCGTAGCAGGGCGGGGCGAAGGGGTGCGCGGCGCGCGGCCAGAAGGTGCCGACGTCCCACAGGATGCCGATGGTGCGCCGCGCGGAGGCGTCCTTGTAGGCGCGCCTGCCCCAGGTGACGAACAGTATGAAGCCGAGGCCGATCAGCCAGGAGCCCAGTTCCTGCGCGGTCTGCGCGGCGCCCTGGACGACGGCGTACGTGCCGCGCGCCGCCTCCCCGGGCACCTGGTCGGTGGTGAGGGCGCCCACCAGGGCTGCGGCGCCGAGCAGCAGGGTGGCGCCCGAGGTGAGGGCGACGAGCAGGGGTGCCCGGTCGGTCAGGCCGGCCATGGCCCGGGCGAGCGCGATGCGGCGGGTGCGCCCCGAGTCCCCCGCCTCCCCCGGGTGGTCGTGTTCTACGGCGTCGCGTTCCACGCGGGCCCGGCGCACGGTGTGCCGGGCGAGGGCGGCGCACATCAGGAGCACGACGACGAGCAGCGGGGGGATGACGGAGGCCTGCCAGGTGAGCAGGACGGGCGGGCCGGCGAGGTAGGTGCCGGTGCCGTCCATCCAGTCGGAGACCCGCTGGGAGACGCCGCCGGACATGACCCCGCCCAGCGCGCAGGCCAGCATGGCGACGGCGGGGCCGCCCAGGCCGCGGACGGCGGCGCGGGCGTCGGGGCGGCTGCGGTGGAGCAGGTGGGCGACGACGGCCAGCGCGACGACGAGCAGCCCCTGCACCAGTGCGAGGGTGCCGAAGGCCGCGTCCCCGGAGAGCCGCCCGTAAGACGTCCACCCGGGGCGGGCCCAGCCGCCGTACACCAGGGCGAGGACGAACAGCAGGAGGGAGGCGAGCGGCAGGCGGCGCACGAGGTGTTCGTCGAGTTCCCGGTCGAGGCGGTTCTCGCTGCGGCCCCTGCGGCACACCACCGCGACCACGGCGACCGCTCCCGCGACCAGTGCCCCGAGCAGCACCCGGCCCAGTGTGTCCAGCAGTGCAGGTCCGCCCGGCAGGCGGTCGTGGCGGGCCGCCGGGACGACGATCCCCGTGCTGACGGTCAGCAGTCCGGCGGCGGTGTGCGCGGCGCGCAGCCGGGCCACCAGACGCCGCCCGTACCAGAATCCCGGCCGGCCCAGCGCGGCACGGCGGGGGTCCTCCTCGGGGTCGCTCTCGCGGTCCATCGGCTGCTGGGACTCGTACGCCCGCCAGGTGCGCAGCGACAGGTACCACAGCAGCCCGGTCAGCGCGGCGGGCACCGCGGCCGCGAGGGCGAGCCTGCGGCCGGGCGTGCTCCACCAGCCGCCGTCCGACATCACCGGCGACAGGAAGCCCAGCCAGGAGTGGCGCTCGGCGCACGCGCGCGTGCCCGCGCACTGCCAGGCGACGAGGTCGAGGGCGACCTCGCAGGCGGCGGCGACCAGGAGCACCGTCAGGGTGAGGCCGGTGAGCCGCAGCAGCAGCCCGTAGAGGCGGACCGTGCGGACCCGGCCGCGGGCGGCGGGCCGCATCCAGTGGGCGATGTTGACGACCATGAAGGGCAGGAGCAGCAGCCACAGGGCGCGGGTGCCGTTGCCGGAGGTGAGGTTGCACCAGACGTAGGCCTCGGGCACCGGCCGTCCCCGGTAGTCCTCGGGCCGGGACTCGGCGTCGGCATCCTCGGCGCGCCGGAAGACGGCCGCGACGTGGTCGCCGGTGATCCGCACGGTCCGGGGGTCGTCCAGCATCTCGGCGGGCGTCGTGCCGCCCACTCCGTGCACCAGGAGTTCCAGGGCGGTGCCGCTCTTCCCGTCCTTCCCGTCCTTCCCGGCGGTCCCGTCCTTCCCCTCCTTCCCGGCGGTCCCGTCCTTCCCGGCCTTCTCCTGTGCCTCTGCCACTGTCCGCACTCCCCCGTGACGCGCCGTCGGCTTGTGCCCGTGCGGGCACAAGGATCTCCATTCCGCGGGCGCCGTACACCCGTCGGCACGGAATCTCCCCGATCCGTGGGGCCGGGCGGCCGGGACGGGCGGTGGCGCGGGCCGTCGTGGGGCGTGCGAGGATGGGGCGTCCGCGCACGGGTGCGGGGAGAAGTCCTCATCGGAGCGAGTGCGTCGGCGTGTCGGACGGTGGTGCGGCGAAAGGACCGGAGCGTACGTGAGTGAGAATCCGAACCTCCTCGCGGAGCAGCGACGCGCCCTGATCCTCGACGAGGTGCGCCGCCGGGGCGGGGTCCGGGTCAACGAGCTGACCCGCAAGCTCGGTGTGTCGGACATGACGGTCCGCCGCGACCTGGACGCGCTGTCCCGGCAGGGCGTGCTGGAGAAGGTGCACGGCGGCGCGGTGCCGGTGGCCGAGGCGAGCACCCACGAGCCGGGGTTCGAGGCCAAGTCGGGTCTGGAGCCGACCGCCAAGGAGGACATCGCGCACGCCGCGGCGGAGCTGGTCGCGCCGGGCGCCGCGATCGCGCTGTCGGGCGGGACGACGACGTACGCGCTGGCGCACCGGCTGGTGGACGTGCCGGATCTGACGGTGGTCACCAACTCGGTGCGGGTCGCCGACGTGTTCCACGTGGCCCAGCGCACCTCGGGGGCGCGGCAGGGCGCGGCGACGGTGGTCCTCACCGGCGGGGTGCGCACGCCCTCGGACTCGCTGGTCGGCCCGGTCGCCGACCAGGCGATCGCGACGCTCCACTTCGACGTGCTGTTCCTGGGTGTGCACGGGATATCGGCCGAGGCGGGCCTGTCCACGCCGAACCTCGCCGAGGCCGAGACGAACCGGCGTCTGGTGCAGTCGGCACGGCGTGTCGTCGTGGTCGCGGACCACACCAAGTGGGGTGTGGTGGGCCTGAGTTCGTTCGCGACGCTGGAGCAGGTGGACACGCTGGTGACCGACTCCGGCCTGTCGGCACGGGCCCGCGCGGAGGTCGCCGAGCATCTCGGCCTGGTCGTGGCGGGCGAACCGGAGCCGGCGGCCGAGTGACGCCGGCCCGCCCCGGGCGCGCGGGGCGGGCCGGGGGAGCGCCGGCGCGCGCGGCGGTGGTCAGTGCGGCCAGGTGCCCGTGCGCAGCAGGGACTCGATCGCCGCCGTGTACGGCTCGATGTCGAGGCCCTGTTCGGCGAGCCAGGCGTCCGAGTAGTACTTGTCGAGGTACCGGTCCCCCGGGTCGCACAGCAGCGTCACGACGCTGCCCCGCTCCCCCGCGGCCACCATCTCGGCGACGATCTTCAGCGCGCTCCACAGTCCGGTGCCGGTGGAGCCGCCCGCCTTGCGTCCGACGGCCCGCTCCAGGGCGCGTACGGCCGCGACGCTCGCCGCGTCCGGCACCTTCATCATGCGGTCGATGGCGCCGGGCACGAAGCTGGGTTCCATCCGGGGCCGGCCGATGCCCTCGATGCGGGAGCCCCGGTCGCAGGAGACGTCGGGGTCGCCGGTGGTCCAGCCCTCGAAGAAGCAGGAGTTGTCCGGGTCGGCGACGCAGACCCGGGTGTCGTACTGCATGTAGTGGACGTAGCGGGCGAGGGTGGCCGAGGTGCCGCCGGTGCCGGCCGTGGCGACGATCCAGGACGGCTCGGGATACCGCTCCAGGCGGAGCTGGCGGAAGATCGATTCGGCGATGTTGTTGTTGCCGCGCCAGTCGGTGGCGCGTTCGGCGTAGGTGAACTGGTCCATGTAGTGGCCGCCGGTCCGGGCCGCGAGGCGGGCGGACTCCTCGTACATCCGCCGGGAGTCGTCCACGAAGTGGCACCGTCCGCCGTGGAACTCGATCAGGCGGATCTTCTCGGTGCTCGTCGTGCGGGGCATGACGGCGACGAAGGGCACGCCGATCAGCTTCGCGAAGTACGCCTCGGAGACGGCGGTCGAGCCGCTGGACGCCTCGATCACGGGCCGGTCCGGCCGGATCCAGCCGTTGCACAGGCCGTAGAGGAACAGCGAGCGGGCGAGGCGGTGTTTGAGGCTGCCCGTGGGGTGGGTCGACTCGTCCTTCAGGTACAGGTCGATGCCCCAGTCCTCCGGGAGCGGGAACAGCAGCAGGTGGGTGTCGGCCGAGCGGTTGGCGTCGGCCTGGACCTTGCGGACGGCCTCTTTCAGCCAGGTGCGGTAGGCGGCGTCGCTGTGGTCGACGTCCAGGGTGGCGCCGGTGCCGGTCTGCCGGTCAGTGCTCACTTCGGGGGCTCCTTACGCGGTGCGCCGACGGCGGACAGCGCGGCCGACAGCACCGATCATAAACACCTTCCACACGCTTCTCACCTGCATAAACACCCCTTTGGGCGCCTCAAAGGCACCCCTGGGCCGGCGAGTCCGGCGCCTCCGGGGCGCGGTGGGGGGCGCATTCGCGCGAGTGCTCCGGTCGCCTCCCGAAAGCGGGCGGCGCGCACTGGTGCTCGGGGCGCGGTACGGGCAGACTGCCAGCGGCGGGACCGGATTCCCGTCGCGGGCGCACACGGGAGCACGACACGAGCCGGTACCGGAGCATCGCGGTCGGTGCACGGTCCGGCAACCGACGGGCACGAGGGGGCGACGGCCATGGCGGAGCCGGAGTTCAGGGCCACGGGGGTGCGGATCGGCAGACGGCTGCGGTCGCTCACCCGGGCCGGGACGGTCCGGATCAGCGGTGGCCGGGTCGAGTTGCTCACCAGTGTCGGCAGCGAGATAGACAGCGCGCCGGTGCAGGCGGTGCGGGCCTCCCGCCCGTGGTTCGGCCCCGAGGACCGCGCGCTGGCCGACCTCAACGGCACGCGGTACCTGCTGACCCTCGGCGACCACGACCCCGCCCCCGGCGAGCCGGGCCCGCCCGCGGCACGGCGCTTCATCGAGGCGGTGCGCAGGGCGGCCGGACGCCGCGGCTGAGGGATGTCCGCGACTTGCGGTGCCCCACCCCTTGCGTCACGCTGGTCTCACGTCACTCTGGGTTTACCGGCGACAACGCTGCGAACCAGCCCGCCGGCCATGACAGCGGGCGGCGTGCGCCGTGTGCGCCTCGCTGGATCCGAACTCCGTGTTCTTCCGGACCTCTATGTCGGGGAGTCGCAGCCGTGATCAGTCACCCAAGCAGACAGTGCACGGTGGAGCTGCAAGCCCTGCCGTCGCGGATCGGCCAGGTCCGCAGAATCGTATCTGCGCAATTGCGCTACTGGCACATGGATCTCCTGATCGACCGGGCGGTGCTCGGCGTGACGGAGTTGCTGACCAACGTCCACCTGCATGCCCGGCCCGACAAGACGTGCACCGTGGAGATGGAACTGCTCCTGGACCGGCTCACGGTCTCGGTGCGCGACCACGATCCGCACCTGCCCGTCGTGGACGACGCCGAGCCGCTCGCGACGTGCGGGCGGGGGCTGGCGATGGTGGCCGCGATGAGCGAGAGCTGGGGCGCACGGCCGGAGGGCGAGGCCGGGAAGGTCGTCTGGTTCACCCTTCCGACGTCCGTCACCGCCGCGCCACCCGTCCCACCGCCCGTGCCGGCCCGGGCACCGCGCCGTCTGGTCGAGGAGGTGCCGGCCGCCGCGTTCGCGGAGGTCGAGCACGCGGTCGACCTCGGCAGCCGTCAACCCGCTCCCGCCCGGTCGGCCGTTGCCGGCTGACCGGGCGGTGACCGTCGTCCGCTGCCGGGGACCGTGCGGCGGGGTCCGGGCCGGCGCCCGCGGCACCCGCCCCTCATGACGCGGGCCCCGACGAGGGCCGGGCGGCGGTGCCGTCACCGCCGCGCGCCGTCGTCGTGGTCATGATGCGCCGCCCCTGCCCGTCCGCCCGAACTGCTCGTCCAGCACGGTCAGCCGGCGCCAGTACTCGTCCTCGTCGATCTCTCCGGAGGCGAAGCGGTGGCCGAGTACGGCGATGGGCGAGTGATCCTCGACGGCCGACGGCCGCCCGGGTCCGCGGCGTCCGCGCCACACCGTGCGGCGCAGCAGGGTGATCGCGCCGCCGATGACCAGCACCCAGATCACCGGGAAGAGCAGGATCCACGGGCCGGGCCCGCCGTCGCCGAACTGTGCCAGGGTCTCCATGTCGTCCCACTCCTCGGTCGCGTTGTCTTTTCGTCTCGCTTCCGAGCCTGACTCGGGACAGGGCCCCGGGTCGTCGTACGGCCGGCGGCACCGTGCGTACCCCGCGCGGAGTACGGCGGAGGTCCGGGCCTGCTTCGCTGGGCAACGGGCGTGCGCGGTACGTAGGGTCGGGATCATGCTGAGACTCGGAATCCCCGTCGTCGGTGTCACGGACATCCCCCGCGCGGTCGCGTTCTGGACGGCGGCGCTGCCGCTGGTCGCCGTGGAGGAGTGGAGCAGCGAGACCTGGCGCACGCTCGCGTACGCGGACGGCTCCGGGCACGCGCTCGGGCTGTTGCGCAGCGACTCGCCGCCCGAGCCGCGGCCCCGGCTGCATCTCGACCTGTTCACGGACTCCACCCAGGAGCAGCAGGCGGAGGTGCGGCGGCTGATCGGCCTCGGCGCGCGGGCCGTCGAGTGGGACCTGTACCCGCCGGACCCCGACTTCGTCGTCCTGGCCGACCCGGACGACAACGTCTTCTGCGTGGTCGACCTCAGCCGCGCCCCCAGCGGCGGCGGGCCCGCGGCCTGAGGCGCACCGCCGTCCGGCTCGTCAGGCGGGTACGCCCAGCGGGTCGTCCAGGACCGGTTGCCAGGCCAACTCCGCGGCGCCGACCAGGCTGTTGTGGTCCAGGCCGCAGGGCAGGATCGGCACCCCGCCGCTCTGGCCCCACAGGCTGCGCCCGGCGACGACCGCGCGCAGCCGCTCGGGGTCGGCGTCGAGGAGCGCCCGGTGCAGTCCGCCGAGGATGATGCGGTCCGGGTTGAGGATGTTCACCAGGCCCGCGAGGCCCAGGCCCAGGCGGTCGATGAGGGTCTCGGTGGCCGCGCGGACGGCCGGGTCGGCGTAGTGACCGCGGATCAGGTCGTAGGACTGCTGGAGCAGGGACACCTCGGGTCCCGGCTCTCGACCGGCCGCCGTGAGGAAGGCCAGCGGGTCGGTCTCCACGTCCAGGCAGCCTCGGCTGCCGCAGTGGCAGGGGCGGCCCTCGGGGTTGACGGCGAGATGGCCGACCTCCAGGGCCAGTCCCGAACTCCCGGTGTGCAGACGGCCGTCGAGGACCAGCGCCCCGCCGACCCCGCGGTGGCCGGTGGCCACGCACAGCAGGTCGCGGGCGCCGCGTCCGGCACCGTGGCGGTGCTCGGCGAGGGCGGCGAGGTTGACGTCGTTCGCGGCGAAGGCGGGTCCCTCGATGCCCGCGGCGCGCACCTGCCGCGCGAAGATCTCCCGCACGGGCGCGCCCGCCGGCCAGGCCAGGTGCAGCGGATTCAGGGCCAGGCCCTCCGGTTCCGCGACGGCGGACGGCACCGCGAGTCCGGCGCCGACGCAGCGCCGCCCGGTCTCCCGCAGGAGTCCCGCGCCCGCCTCGACGACGGAGCCGAGCACTTTCGCCGGGTCGGCGTCGACGACCTCGCAGCCGGGCGTGGTGGCGACGATCCGGCCGCCCAGGCCGACCAGGGCCGCGCGGAAACCGTCGGCGTGGATCTGGGCGGCGAGGGCGACGGGCCCGTCCTCGGCGACCGAGAGGCGGTGCGAGGGGCGGCCCTGGGAGCCCGCCGCCGCGCCGGGCCGGGCGTCCACCCGGATCAGGCCGAGCGCCTCCAGTTCGGCGGCGACCGCGCCGGCCGTGGCCCGGGTCACGCCCAGTTCCGCGGTGAGGACGGCCCGGGTGGGGGCGCGTCCGGTGTGCACGAGCTCCAACGCGGGTCCGAGCGCACCGCGCCCCCGGTCCAGCCGCGTCCTCGAGGTGGTCCCTTCCCCCGCCGCCCGGGGGTCCGCCTTGCCGCTCATGAGGGGGAGTCTCCCATGATCCGTCCCGCGCGGGTGACCTGGAGCCCACTGACCCGGAGCGTGATGTTCAGCCGTCCGGCGAGCCCCAACTCGGGCGGCGCGGTGCCCGGGTGCACCCTCGGCACCCCGTGGTACGCCAGCCGTGAGGGGCCGCCGAAGACGAACAGGTCGCCGCTGCGCAGCTCGGTGTCCGTGTAGGGGCGGGCGCGGGTCCCGGGGTTGCCGAAGCGGAAGACGCAGGTGTCGCCGAGGCTCAGGGAGACCACGGGCGCGTCGGAGCGCTCGTCGGCGTCGCGGTGCATCCCCATGCGGGCGTCCGCGTCATAGAAGTTGATCAGCGCGATGTCGTACGGCGCGGGTGCCACCGCTTCGGCGCCGAGCGCGTCGGTCACCGCCCGGCGGGCGAGGGCGTCGAGCCGGGCCGGGAAGGGCTTGACCGGGGCACCGTCCCCGTCCACGGCGGTCGGGGCGTAGCCGTACGGGTACCAGTGCCGGCCCAGGCAGACCTGCCGGGCGCTCATGGTGCCGCCGCCGGGGGTGCGCACGGTGCGCAGTCCGGCCGGGGGGCGGGCCCACTCGCGGCAGGCGTCCAGCAGCTCGCGCTGCCGTTCCGCGTCCAGCCAGTCCGGCACGTGGACGGCGCCGGGCGCGGTCTCGGCGCGGGTCCTGGGGAACAGCTCGGCGTCCATGGTCCCCATCCTGCCTCCGGTCCGTGCCCCACCGGGCGCGACCGGCACCGGGCCGTGGCTCGGCTAGCCTGGGCACACGATGAACGACCGCAGCCCGAGCGACCGCAGCTCCAGCGACCGCCGCATGCACGACCGCCCCGACCGCGACGACCGCGACGACCGCATGACCACGCCCTGGGGCGAGCACGTGCTCTCGCGCCACCCCGAGGACCCGCGTGACCGGCTCCGTGCCTGGGACGCGTCCGACGAGTACCTGCTGGGGCACCTCGCGGAGCGGGAGGTCCCGCTCGACGGCACGGTCGTGGTCGTCGGCGACCGCTGGGGAGCGCTGGTGACGGCGCTGGCGGCGCACCGGCCGGTGCAGATCACCGATTCGTACCTCGCCCGGGAGGCGACGCGGGCCAACCTGCGGCGCGCCGGTGTCGAGCCGGCCTCGGTGCGCCTGCTCACCACGCAGGACCCGCCGCCGGACCGCGTCGACGTCCTGCTGGTGCGGGTGCCGAAGAGCCTGGCGCTGCTGGAGGACCAGCTGCTGCGGCTGGCGCCCGCGCTGCACGAGGCGACGGTCGTGGTCGGCACCGGGATGGTGAAGGAGATCCACACCTCGACGCTCCGCCTGTTCGAGCGGATCGTCGGGCCGACCCGGACGTCCCTGGCCGTCAAGAAGGCCCGGCTGATCTTCGCCGAGCCCGATCCCGCGCTGAGGCGGCCGGCCAACCCCTGGCCGCTCATCTACCGGCTTCCCGACGACGTGGGGCCGCTCTCCGGGCGCCCCGTCGTCAACCACGCCGGGGTCTTCTGCGCCGACCGCCTCGACGTCGGCACCCGCTTCTTCCTCCGGCACCTGCCGGACACCGGGGGCCTGGGACGGGTGGTGGACCTGGGCTGCGGCAACGGTGTGGTCGGTACGGCGGTGGCGCTGGCCGATCCGGACGCCGAGGTGCTGTTCACCGACGAGTCGTTCCAGGCCGTGGCCTCGGCGGAAGCGACGTACCGGGCCAACGGGGCCGCGGGACGTGCGGAGTTCCGGGTGGGCGACGGGCTGGCCGGGGTGCCGGACGGCAGTGCCGGCCTGGTGCTGAACAACCCGCCGTTCCATTCCCACCAGGCGACGACCGACGCGACGGCGTGGCGGATGTTCACCGGGGCGCGGCGGGTGCTGCGCCCCGGCGGCGAACTGTGGGTGGTCGGCAACCGGCACCTGGGCTACCACGTCAAGCTGCGGCGTGTGTTCGGCAACAGCCGGCTGGTGGCGGGCGACCGGAAGTTCGTGGTGCTGAAGGCGGTCAAGGAGTAGCCGGAGGGGGCGGGGTCGGTGCGGGAGCGGTCCGGGCGACCACCCGGATGAGCGTCGCCACCGTGCGGACCATGGCCTCCCTCCCCGCGGTGAGGTAGCCGCGCGAGTCGACCGCCTCGGGCCGGGCGGCCAGGTGCTCCCTGATCGCACCGGTCATGGCGATGTTCAGCGCGGTGCCGACGTTGACCTTGGCGATGCCGCCCGCGACGGCCGCGGCGAGTTCGCCGTCCGGCACTCCGGAGGACCCGTGCAGCACGAGCGGCACGTCCAGGGCTCCGGAGAGTTCCTTGAGCAGGTCGTGGTCGAGGGCCGCGGTGCGCGTCGTCATGGCGTGCGAGCTGCCCACGGCGACGGCGAGCGCGTCCACCCCGGAGTCGGCGACGTAGGCGCGTGCCTCGGCGGGGTCGGTGCGGGCGCCGGGGGCGTGGGCGTCGAGCGGCGGGGCGCCGTCCTTGCCGCCGACCTCCCCCAGTTCGGCCTCGATCCACAGCCCGTGGGCGTGTGCCCAGTCGGCGGCGGCCCGGGTCGCCGCGAGGTTCTCGGCGTACGGCAGCCGGGCGGCGTCGTACATCACGGAGCTGAACCCGGCGTCCGGTGCCTGGCGCAGCAGGGCGTCGCTCTGGACGTGGTCGAGGTGCAGGGCGACGGGCACGCGGGCGCCCTCGGCGGCGGCGACGGCGGCGCGGGCCAGGGGCAGCAGACGGCCGTAGCGGTACTTCACGGCGTTCTCGCTGACCTGGAGGACGACGGGCGTCCGCGCGGACTCGGCGCCGGCGACGACGGCCTCGATGTGCTCCAGGGTGATGACGTTGAAGGCGGCGACGGCACAGCGGCCGGCCGCGGCGCGGCCGACCAGGTCGCCGGTGGTGGCGAGGGGCACGGTCTGTTTCCTTCCCGGGCGTGGGGCGTCAGGGGGCGAGGACGACCGAGCGGGTCAGGTGGCGCGGGCGGTCCGGGTCGAGTCCGCGCGCGGCGGCGACGGCGACGGCGAGCCGCTGGGCGCGCACCAGTTCGGCGAGCGGGTCCAGCCCGCCCGGCACCCACATCGCGCCGGTGTCGCGGACCTGCTCCGCCAGCCCCTCGGGCGCCTCGCCGAACATCCAGGTGGCGGTGCCGGCGGTGCTGATGCTGATGGGGCCGTGCCGGTACTCCATCGCCGGGTAGGCCTCGGTCCAGGACAGCGAGGCCTCGCGCATCTTGAGGCCGGCCTCGTTGGCCAGTCCGACGGTCCAGCCGCGGCCGAGGAAGGTGAACTGGGTGCGCTCGACGAGCCCTTCGGGCAGGGGGTCCGCGAGTGCGGTACGGGCGTCTTCGACGACCGCGTCCGTGTGCAGGCCGAGGTGGGCGCGGAGCAGCGTGAGCGCGGTGGTGGCGAACCGCGTCTGCACGACCGAGCGTTCGTCGGCGAAGTCGAGGACGACCACGTCGTCGGCGGCGGCCATGACCGGCGTCCGCGGGTCGGCGGTGAGCGCGACGGTGCGCGTGCGGCCCTTCAACTCGGAGAGCAGGCCCAGTACTTCGGTGGTGGTACCGGAGCGGGTGAGGGCCACGACCCGGTCGTAGGCCCGCCCGTGCGGGAACTCGGACGCGGCGAACGCGTCCGTCTCGCCCAGGCCCGCGTCCTCGCGCAGGGCCGCCGCCGACTGCGCCATGAAGTACGAGGTGCCGCATCCGACGATCGCCACCCGCTCCCCCGCCGCCGGGAGCGCGGCCGTGTGGCGTGCCGCCTCCTCGGCGGCACGCGTCCAGCACTCGGGCTGGCTGTTGAGCTCGTCCTCGACGTACGTCATGTCGCACACTCCCGGAACACAGGCTGATTGTTCCTGCAAGATATAGCGAGCTTTCGAGCACAATCAAGCAATTCGAGGGAACAGTGCGGTGCGCTAGGGTCGGCGGGGACCGAGGAACGGAGGCGTGGATGTCGCGCGACGCCCGCTGGAAGGCGCTGCTGGAGCTGCTCGTCGAGCGCGGCCGGCTGGACGTCGAGGAGGCGGCGACCGAGCTGGAGGTCTCGGCCGCGACGATCCGCCGCGACTTCGACCGGCTCGCCGAGCAGCAGATGCTCGTGCGCACGCGCGGCGGCGCGGTGGTCCACGGGGTGTCGTACGAACTGCCGCTGCGCTACAAGACAGCCCGCCGGGCCTCGGAGAAGCAGCGCGTCGCCCAGGCGGTCGCCGCCCTGGTGGCGCCCGGCGAGGCGGTGGGGCTGACGGGCGGCACGACCACCACGGAGGTGGCGCGCGCCCTGGCCGTGCGCGCCGACCTGGCCTCCGGCACCCCCGCGCTGACCGTGGTCACCAACGCGCTCAACATCGCCAACGAGCTGGCCGTCCGGCCACAGTTCAAGATCGTGGTGACCGGCGGGGTGGCCCGGGCCCAGTCGTACGAGCTGATCGGGCCGCTCGCGGACGGGGTGCTCGGCCAGGTGACGCTCGACGTGGCGGTGCTGGGCGTCGTCGCCTTCGACGTCGCGCACGGCGCCGCGGCGCACGACGAGGCGGAGGCCGCGATCAACCGGCTGCTGTGCGAGCGCGCCGAGCGGGTGGTCGTGGCCGCCGACTCCAGCAAGCTGGGCCGGCGGGCGTTCGCCCGGATCTGCGCCACCGAGTCGGTGGACACGCTGGTCACGGACGGGGCGGCCGACCCGGAACTGGTGCGGGCCTTCGAGGAGGCCGGGGTAGGGGTCGTGACGGCCTGACCGGCCCTCACGGCGGCGCCGCCGTCAGTGGCCGTGCCCCTCGGCGTGCTCCGTCCCCGGAGCCGATCCGGCGCGCACGGTGAACGCCGCGGTGTGGACCTCCCCGCGGTGCCGGAAGTCGAGGAAGAGGCGGTAGGTGCCGTCGCTGGGCGCGGTGGCCGTGAAGGAGATCTCCGGGCCGGGCCGGGTGGTTCCGTCGCCGGGTTCGCCGTTGGGGTGAACGTGGAGGTGGGCGAGGTCGCCGGAGCGCAGGGCGACGAGGTGGCCGTAGGCACCCAGGTAGGGCTGGAGGTCGTTGACGGGTTCGCCCGCGCGGGAGACCTTCAGCTTCAGCTCGCTCGCCCTGCCGGTGCGCAGAGTGCCGGCGAGTTCGACCTCGTAGCCGTCGGTCCGGACGGTGCCGCCCGGAGCCGGGAGCGGGGCCGGCGCGTAGCGGCCGGAGACGGCGAGGTCGGCACCGAGGGTGAGGTTCTCCGCACCCTTGCCCGCCGGGGTGAAGTCGGCGAAGACGCGGTAGCCGCCCGCCGCGGGGAGGTCGACGGGGGTGCTCCAGGTGCCGTCGGCGGCGCGGGTGGGGTGCAGGTGGCGGTAGGTGACGAGGTCGCGTGAGGCGAGGACGAGGTGCAGTTCCTTGTCGTGCTCGCGCTGGTACGCGGTGACGGCCTCGCCGTTCGAGTCCCGGACCGTGAAGCGCAGTTCGGCGCGCCGACCGGCCTGGACGCGCGGGGTGGCGAGGTCGAGGGTGTAGCCGTTCGCGGAGATCTCCAGGCCGCCGGCCGGGGAGCCGTCGTGGCCCGCGTGCCCCTCGCCCTCCTGCTGCCGCGCCGCCGGCTCGCCGTGCTCGTCGTGCGGCGCGGGTCCGCTCTCCGCGACGATCGGGTCCACGCCCCTGCCCACGCCGTAGGCGGTGCCGAAGGTCGCGGCCAGTGCGGCGGCGAACGCGGTGATCCTCAGTCCCGTGTGCATGGCGGTCGTCTCCTCGGGTGCTCGGGCCTCCGGCTCATACGGCGGCCTCTCCATGCACGTCACCATACCCCTAGGGGGTACTGAGTCAAGCGACGGGAGGACTTGCCTTCGGTACCCCCTAGGGGTATATATGGACCCACCGGGGCCGGATACCCCCGCCCCGTACCCGCCACTCACCCCCGGAGGAAGCCATGCCCTCGAACGTCACCGCCCCCGTGTCCACCACGTACGCCGTGGCCGGGATGTCCTGCGGTCACTGCAGCGCGACGCTCACCCGCGTCGTCGGCGAACTGGAGGGTGTCACCGGCGTCGACGTCGCGCTCGACACCGGCCGCGTCACCGTCACCTCCGCCGCCGAGCCGGACGACGCCGCGATCGCCGAGGTCGTCGACGAGGCCGGCTACGAGCTGACCGGCCGCGTCTGACCGACCCGCCCCCGTCGAACCGCAGCGCCGGGGCCCGTACGCCGGGCCCCGGCCGACGACCCCGCATCAGGAGCAGCCATGACCACCAGTACGACCAGCGCACCAGCCGAGGTGGAACTCGCCATCGGCGGCATGACCTGTGCCTCGTGCGCCGCCCGGATCGAGAAGAAGCTCAACCGGATGGAGGGGGTCACCGCCACCGTCAACTACGCGACGGAGAAGGCCAAGGTCAGCTACGCGGGCGACGTCTCGGTCCCGGAGCTGATCGCCACCGTCGAGGCCACCGGGTACACGGCCCGGGAACCCGAGCCGGTCCGCGCCGAGCCCGCGCCCGGCGCGCAGGGCGGTGAGCCCGCCGACGCGTTGCGGCCCCTGCGGGAGCGGCTGGTCACGGCCGTGGTGCTGGCGGTGCCCGTGATCGCGATGGCGATGGTGCCGGCGCTGCAGTTCGAGTACTGGCAGTGGCTGTCCCTCACCCTGGCGGCGCCCGTGGTCACCTACGCCGCCTGGCCGTTCCACAAGGCCGCCTTCACCAACGCGCGGCACGGCGCGGCCACCATGGACACGCTGATCTCGGTCGGCACGTCGGCGGCGTTCCTGTGGTCGCTGTGGGCGCTGTTCCTCGGCAGCGCGGGCACTGCGGGCATGACCCACCCCTTCGAGCTGACCATCGCCCGCAGCGACGGCTCCGGGAACATCTACCTGGAGGCCGCGGCAGGGGTGACCGCCTTCATCCTCGCCGGGCGCTACTTCGAGGCCCGCTCCAAGCGCAAGGCCGGTGCCGCGCTGAAGGCCCTGCTGGAGCTGGGCGCCAAGGACGTGACCGTACTGCGGGAGGGCCGTGAGGAGCGGATCCCGGTCGACGGGCTCAGGACCGGGGACCGCTTCCTGGTCCGCCCCGGCGAGAAGATCGCCACCGACGGCACGGTCGTCGAGGGCACCTCGGCCGTCGACGCGTCGATGCTCACCGGCGAGTCCGTCCCGGTCGAGGTCGGCGTGGGCGACACGGTCACCGGAGCGACCCTGAACGCGGGCGGCCGGCTGGTCGTCGAGGCGACGCGGGTCGGCGCGGACACCCAGTTGGCCCGGATGGCGAAGCTGGTCGAGGACGCGCAGAACGGCAAGGCCGCCGCCCAGCGGCTCGCCGACCGCATCTCCGCCGTCTTCGTCCCCGTCGTCATCGCCCTGGCCCTGGCCACCCTCGGCTTCTGGCTGGGCAACGGCTCCGGACCGGCCGCCGCGTTCACCGCCGCCGTCGCCGTGCTGATCATCGCCTGCCCCTGCGCCTTGGGCCTGGCCACTCCGACCGCGCTCATGGTCGGCACCGGGCGGGGTGCGCAGCTCGGCATCCTCATCAAGGGCCCGGAGGTCCTGGAGTCCACCCGCAAGGTCGACACCGTCGTCCTCGACAAGACCGGCACCGTCACCACCGGCCGCATGACGCTGCTCGCCGTGCACACCGCGGAGGGCACCGAGGAGGCCGACGTGCTGCGCCTGGCCGGGGCGTTGGAGCACGCCTCGGAGCACCCGATCGCCCGTGCGGTGGCCGCGGGAGCCGTCGAACGGGTCGGTGCGCTGCCCGCCCCCGAGGACTTCGCCAACGTGCCGGGGCTCGGCGTCCAGGGCGTGGTCGAGGGCCATGCGGTCCTGGTCGGCCGCGAGCAACTGCTCGCCGAGTGGGCCATGGAACTGCCCGTGGACCTGGCCCGCGCCAAGGCCGGGGCGGAGACGGCCGGCCGCACCGCGATCACCGTCGCCTGGGACGGCGAGGCCCGCGCGGTCCTGGAGGTCGCCGACGCGGTGAAGGAGACCAGCCCCGAGGCGATCGCCCGGCTGCGCGCCCTGGGCCTGACGCCCGTCCTGCTGACCGGTGACAACGCGGCGGTGGCCGCCTCCGTCGCCCGCGAGGTCGGCATCGACGCCGAGCACGTCGTCGCGGAGGTGATGCCCGAGGACAAGGTCGACGTCGTCAAGCGCCTGCAGGGCGAGGGACGTTCGGTGGCGATGGTCGGCGACGGGGTCAACGACGCCGCCGCGCTCGCCCAGGCCGACCTGGGGCTCGCCATGGGGACCGGCACCGACGCGGCCATCGAGGCGGGCGACCTCACCCTGGTCCGCGGCGACCTGCGCGCCGCCGCCGACGCCATCCGCCTCGCCCGCAGGACGCTCGGCACCATCAGGACCAACCTGTTCTGGGCCTTCGCCTACAACGTCGCCGCCCTGCCGCTCGCCGCGGCCGGACTCCTCAACCCGATGATCGCCGGGGCGGCCATGGCCTTCTCCTCCGTCTTCGTCGTCGGCAACAGCCTGCGGCTGCGGGGCTTCAGGGCCGCGGGCCGACCCGCCGCCACCACTCGTACGGCGTGAGGGCCGCAGGCCGACTCCGGCAGGGGTCGGCCTGCGGTCACCGCGCCGTTCTCCGCACCGGGTCGGTCCTGGCCGCACCCCGTGCCGTCCCCCGGACGGGCCCCGCCCACGCGCCGCCCGGTCCGGGCGCGACCAGGATGGTCAGGGTCCCCTCTCCCCGCGGAGCAGGAGCCCATGACCGAACCGACCGACGCCGACGGCCGCACCCCGGGCCCGCTCGGGCCGGCTCCCGCCCCGGGGTCCGCGCGCGGGCGGGCCGTCGCGGCCGTCCTCGCCGATCTGCGTGCCGTGGACGGCGCGCTGTACGCCGCGGTGGCCGCCACGTCCACCCCCACGCTCGACCGGGCGTTGCGGCGCCTGTCCCACGCGGCGGACCATTCGAAGATCTCGCTCGGGATCGCGGCCGTGCTCTCCCTGGGCGGGGCCCGGGCGCGGCGGGCGGCCCTGGCCGGGATCGGGGCCGTCGCCGTGGCGTCGGCCTCCGCGAACCTGCTGGGCAAACGGCTGGTGCACCGGGCGCGGCCGGACCGGGAGGCGGCACGGGTGACCGTGGACCGGTACGTGCCCATGCCCGCGTCGGCGTCGTTCCCGTCGGGGCACACGGCCGCGGCGGTGGCGTTCGCCACGGCCGTCGGCGTCGTCCTGCCCGAGGCCGCCGTACCGCTCGGCGTGCTGGCGGGCGCCGTCGGCTACTCCCGGGTCCACACCGGCGTGCACTACCCGGGCGACGTCGCCGCGGGCGCCGTTGTGGGCGTGGCCGGCGGGGCCGTCGCGCTGGCGGCGGTGTCCCGTCAGCCGAACACCTTCACGGCCTGGTAGTACGTCCACGCCGTGCTGTTGCAGGCGGTCCTGGTGGCGCCGCCGTAACCGGCGCAGACACGCTTGAGGTCCTCGTAGAAGGCGCTGTCCAGGCGGGACTTGTGGGCGCTGAAGGTGCCGAGGGCCTTGTAGTTGCGATAGCCGAAGTCGTGCCGGGCGCAGGAGGTGCTGAAGGGGAAGCCGAACGGGTTGTCCGGCGAGGAGGAGCAGTAGTCGGTGGTCCAGTCGAACCCGTAGGCGGACCAGGCGGACTTGTCGGCCCGCGCCGCGTTCCAGGCGGTGTAGCTGGACGCGCTGGTCTGCGTCCAGTTCGCGAGGACCTGGGCCTTGTCGGAAGGAGCGGCTTCGGCGGTCGCGGCGCCGGCGACGACGGTGGTCACGGCCAGCGCGGCGGCCGTGAGTCCGGTGGCGAGTCTGCGGTGCATCCCACACCTCCATGAGGCCGCGGCCCGCCCCTCGGGCCGCAGGTTCATGTCAAGATGATGCGCACCGGGACCACCGGTTCACACCTCCGGTGGCCCAACTCGTCGTGAACGCTCGGGTTTTCGAGCGCTAAGCGCGCTCTCCGGGCGCCCAGTCGGGGTGGTCGCCGTGCATGGCGGTGTAGAAGGGGTCGCCGGAAGCGATCTCACCGGCGCCCACCGGCCGTCCGGTGAAGGCCGCCTTGTACAGGGCCGCGGCGAACTCCAGCGTGGCGCGGGCCTCGACGCCGCTGCCCGGCGGCCTCACCCCGGCGTCCCAGGCGTCCAGCACGGCACCGAGCTGCGCCGTGTGGGAGCTGGGCACGTCGGCTCCGGGAGTGCGCCAGGCGGCCGCGCGTGCGGCCGCGACGTGCCGGGCCGGAGTGTAGGTCCAGTCGTCGTTGCGATGCCCGTACAGGTGCGTCAACTCCACCGTCGCGTCGGCGCAGTCGACGCGTATCCGGCTCGTCTCGTCCGGCGAGAGCACGCTGTTGACGACAGTGGCGAGGGCACCGCTCTCGAAGCGCACCAGGGCGGTGGAGACGTCCTCGCTCTCGGTGTCGTGCACCAGCCGCGAGGCCATGGCCCGTATCTCCGCCCAGGGGCCGAGCAGATGGAGCAGCAGGTCGTACTGGTGGATGCCGTGCCCCATGGTCGGCCCGCCGCCCTCGGTGGACCAGCGTCCGCGCCAGGGCACCGCGTAGTACGCGGCGTCGCGGTGCCAGGTCGTCTGGCAGTGGGCGACCAGCGGCGCGCCCAGCTCACCGCTCGCGATCAGCTCGCGGGCGTGCGCGGCACCGGAGCCGTACCGGTGCTGGAAGATCACGGACGCGTACGCCCCGGACGCCTCCTCGGCCGCCGCGACGGCGTCGTACTCGGCGAGGGAGAGGCACAGCGGCTTCTCGCACAGCACCCAGGCACCCGCCTTCAGCGCGGCCACCGTCTGCTCCCGGTGCAGCGACGGCGGCGTCCCGACCAGGACCAGGTCGGGCCGTACGGCGTCCAGCATGGCGCCCGTCGACGTGTACCCCGCGACCTCGCCGGGCGCCACGGCGAGGAAGGCGTCGAGCCGCTCCGGGTCCACGTCGACGGCGGCGACCAGTTCGGTGCGGTCGGCGTGAGCGGCGAGAGCGGGCAGATGGCCGCCGGTGACGATGGCACCGGTGCCGATCACCGCGACCCGGCGGCGGGCGGGGCGTGGGGACATGCGGTCCTCCTCGGACGGCGGGGCGCACGCGCGCACCGTGCCGTACCGTGCGGCGCTACACCCTGTAGAAAGCGCTTTCAGACAGGGTCGACCATAGGCGGACGGCAATGCCCCGGACAACCCCCACCGTTTGCGGGCCCGGCGCACGGCTGGTCGACTGTCGCGGGGGGAACCGGCGCCGGCCGCACCGCGCCGGTCCGTCCTTCAGTCCTCTCCGGAAGGAGTCCAGGCGTGAGTTCCCCGAAGCCGAAACCCCCGTCGTCCGCGGACCAGCGGTCGGACGGCAGCCAGCCCTGGCTGCACCAGAAGGGCCGGACCATTCAGGAGTTCGGCACCGTCAAGCAGTTCCCCGTGGCCCTGACCATGGACACCCGCCTCTACTCCTGCCAGCGGCTCAACAAGGTCCTGGCGGACACCCGGATCCTGCACGACCTGTACAAGAAGTACCACTGGCTGATGCGGGGGGCGACGTTCTACCAGCTGCACCTGCTGCTGGACAAGCACGCGGGCGAGCAGCTCGAACTGATCGACACCGTCGCCGAACGCGTCCAGACCCTCGGCGGTGTCGCGGTGGGCGACCCCCGGCACGTCGCCGAGATCACCACCGTGCCGCGTCCGCCGGACGGGGTGGAGGAGGTGCCCTCGATGCTCTCGCGGCTGCTGGAGGCGCACGAGCTGATCCTCACCGAGTGCCACGACGCGGCGGCCCGCACCCAGGAGTACGGCGACGACGGCACCAACGACCTCCTGGTCTCCGAGGTCGTGCGCACCAACGAACTCCAGGCGTGGTTCGTGGCGGAACACCTCGTGGACACGCCGCTGGTCCACTCCTGACCCCGTCGGACATGGCGCACACGTCCCAGGAGACCGAGTCCCCGGCGCACGGGCGGTGGTCCGCGTTCCGGCAGTCGCCGTTCTGGCCGGCCACCGTCCTGGTGCTGATCCTCGCGGCCGCCGCGGGCCTCTTCGCGGGCTCGTACACCTACTCGATGGCGAACCCGACGCCGCGCCTGATCCCCACGGCCATGGTCGGCTCGTACGAGTCGGCGCGCGCCCAGGCCTACCTCCGCGGACTGGAGGAGGCGCTGGACACCTCGGTGCGGGTGCATCCGTACCGGACCCGGGCCGCGGCCCGCGAGGCGATCGAGCAGCAGGAGGTCTTCGCGGTCTTCGAGCTGCGCGACGGCGGGCGGAGCGCCCTGCTCGACGTGTCCGGCGCGTCCGGCGCCTCGGTCGCCGAACTGCTCTCCCAGACGGCGCCGGCCGTGGGGAAGAAGCTCGGCGTCCAGGTCGCCGTGCGGGACGTCAATCCCCTGCAGCGGGGCGACCCGCGGGGGCTGGCGATCTTCTACATCTCGTTGGCCGCCGTGATCATCGGCTTCGTGGGGGCGATCCAGCTCAGCGTGCACGCGCGCTCGCTCACCCCGTTCGAGCGCATCCTGTTCACGGCGGCCTACGCGCTGCTCGGCGGGTTCGTCATCGCCGCCACGGTGGACTGGCTGCTGGGCGCGCTGGACCTGCCGTTCGCCGAGTCGTGGCTCATCCTGGCGCTCACGATGTTCGTGTCCGGCATGGTCTTCACCATGTTCAACACCCTGTTCGGCCGCTGGGCGATGCTGCCCACCTGGGGCCTGATGGTGATCATCGGCAACCCCTCCTCCGGCGGGGCGGTGTCCTGGCCGCTGCTGCCGTCACCGCTCGGGGTGATCGGCCGGTGGCTGCCGCCCGGGGCCTCGGTCAACGCCCAGCACACCGCGGTGTACTTCCAGGGCTACCAGCACCTGTTCCCCTTCCTGGTGCTGGCCGGGTGGGCGCTGCTGTCCTGCACGGTCTTCTGGGTCTGGCGGCACCGGCACCCCGGCGGGCGGGAGAAGGAGCCGCCGGAGGCCGAGCCCGAGACCGCCGAGTCCTGACGGTCCGCCGGTCTCAGGGGGAGGTCAGGGCACGGCAGGCCATCTGGAGGGCGAGCCGGTTGCTGGGGTCGTCCAGAGGGACGCCGAGCCGTTCGCGGACCTGACGCAGCCGGGCGGCGACGGTGTTGCGGTGCAGGCCGAGGGCGCGGGCGGTGGCGGCGGCGGAGCCGCCGTGCTCGAGGAAGACCCGCAAGGTGGTGAGCAGGTGGGCTTGCTCGGGGCCGCCCAGCGGGGCGAGCGCGGTCTCGGCGAAGGCGCGGGTGATGTCGGACTGCTGCCAGGCGGCCAGCAGCCTGCCCACGCCGAGTTCGTCGGTGTGTTCCACGGACGGCCGGACGTCCCTGGCGGCCGCGAGCCGGGCCGCGTTGCGGGCCTCGGTCAGGGTGTCGGCCAGGCCGCCGGGGCCCTGGCGGGGCCTGCCGATGCCGGCCACCAGCCGCCAGCCCGTGGGAAGTTCGGCGAGCGCCCGGCGCACCCGGCGCAGCAGCTGGCGGGGTTCGTCGTCGGCGGGCCGGGGGCCGCTGCTGGACCACAGCGCCCAGTCGCCGTCGCCCTCCGCCACCGCCTGGGCGGTGACGCCGTGTCGGGACAGGGCGGCGAGCAGCGGTGCGGGGACGGTGTCGGGACGGTCCGCCGCGGGCGGTTTCTCGGCGCGCACGGCCAGGCCCACGTGCCAGTCCTCCAGCCGCCAGCCCAGCGCGACCGCCTGCTCGACGACCTCCCGGCTGACGGTCCCCCGGCCGGTGACGACCTCCGCCAGCAGGCGGCGGCGGACGGCGCTGTCGTGGTCGGCCCGGGTGCGGGCTCCGGCGAGCCAGGACCGGACGAAGGGTTCGAGCAGGGCGAGGCCCAGCGCGACGGTGTCGGCGCGGTCCTCGTCGGCCCGTTCGAAGGGCCACACCAGCCAGGCGGTGACCGGCGCCGTACCGCCCGGCAGGTGCCCGGCGAACGGGACGGCGTGCACGGGGTGGGCCAGCAGACCGGGGGTGCGCTGGGGCACGGCCAGCTCCGGGCGCAGGGCGTCCGGCACCACCGGGTCGCCGACGATGGCTCCGCCGTCGGGGGTGACGAGGCTGACGTCGGCGGCGAGCACGGCACGGGCGACGGCGATCAGCTCCGGTCCCTCCGTGCGGGTGGCGAGGCGGCGGAGCAGGTTCTCGACGGTGCGGGCCCGCGTCACCTCGGGGGCACGGACCCGCAGGGTGAGGTCGAGGGCGAGGCGGAACGGGTCGTCGGTGGCGACCCACAGCACGGGGATCCGCAGCCGGTCCGCCAGTCGTACGGCGGACAGCGGGGGGCCGGCCGCGCCGTCGGCCGTGACGCACAGCGCCGCGGCTCCGGCCTCCTGGGCGCGGCGGACGAGGGCGTCGAGCCGGTAGGCGGGGGTGGCGTCCCCCTGGGCGCAGAGCACCAGGTGGCCGTCGACCGGGGCGAGGGCACCGCGGTGGACGGTGACATCACGCACGGCCCGCTCCAGCCCGGCGTGTCCGGCCAGCGTGCGGGCTCCCGCGAGCACGGGGTCGGCCAACAGGTCGGCAACGCTCGCTACGGCGGTCACGACGGCCCCCACACCGAGACGGCACCGGGCCCCGGGCGGCCCGCGACCGGACCGGCGGGCGGCCCCGGGCCGAGACCGCAAGCACGCCCGTCGACCAGGGGCTCCGCCCCGGCAGGCCACCCGTGCGAAGACGCAAGGCGCAGCACGATCAGGCGGCCGCCGGTACGGAGCCGGGAGGCGACGCTCAAGGCCGCGGTCAGGACCGGCCCCGCGCCGAGCCGGCACCAAGACCCGCGACCGGGCCGGTGGACGGCCCCCGAGCCGAGACCGAAAGCAGCGACACCCACCAGGGGCCCCACCCCAGCACGCCACACAGACACGGACCCGAACAGCAACGACACCACACGACCGCCACCACGGCACCGGGCAACGGCACTCACAGCCGGGATCACGACCGGCCCCCCGGCGAGCCGGCGACCGGGCCCGCGACCGAAACGGTGGACGGCCCCCGAGCCGAGACCGAAAGCAGCGACACCCACCAGGGGCCCCACCCCAGCACGCCACACAGACACGGACCCGAACAGCAACGACACCACACGACCGCCACCACGGCACCGGGCGACGGCACTCACAGCCGGGATCACGACCGGCCCCCCGGCGAGCCGGTAACCGGGCCCGCGACCGGAACGGTGGACGGCGCCAGGTCGAGACCGAAAGCGGTGGGGCCGACCAGGGGTTCCGCCTCGGCGGGCCAAGCATGGAGGGACGGGAGACGGAGCAGGATCAGGTGGCCGCCGGTGCGGAGCTGGTCGGCGCGCAGGGGGCGGCGGCCGCTGGGGTCGACGGCGGCGATGATCTGCGGGGCGGCGGCCCGGGTGACGCCGTCGACCGTGACGGCCAGGTACTCGTCCAGGAGGTCCACCCGGACCACGGCGCCGGTACGCCCGTCGGTGAGGGTCGCCCACCCGGGGGTGAGGTCCTGGCGGGGGGCCAGCTCCTCGACGCGGCCGGCCGCGAGCAGTTCGGCGCCGAGGGCGTCGGCCAGGCCCTCGGGCGTGCCGCCCGCCTCCCGCGCGGTGAGGAGGCGGTCGCCGAGTCCGAGGCAGGCGGAGACGGAGCCGCGCACCCCGATCGCCGCGAGCCGGGCGGCGGGCAGGGGGTGGACGGCGAGGGCGGCGGCCCCGCCGAGGGCGAGGACGTTGGCGCGCAGCAGCCGTTCGGCCAGGCGGCGTGAGCACTGCCGGACGACGACGGTGTTCCCGCCGGGGCCGACCAGGACGAGCGGCGCCGGGTCCACCCCGGCCACGGCGGCCACGGTCTGGTCGATGCGGGGGAAGGCCCGCCCCATGAGGTCGCCGTCGACGAGCGGCAGGCCGAGCCGGGCGGCCGCGACCGCGGCGACGACGGCGTTGAGGCCGCCGATCTCGATGACCCCGACCGCGCCCGCCGATCCGCCCACCACCTCGGCGGCGGTGCGTACGGCGTCGGCGAAGTCGTCGGGGTCGGCGAGCCGTTCGGCCAGTACGTCGGGGGCGCCGACGAGCCCGGCGTGCACCACCAGGGTGTCCGGCGCCAGCGCCGCCGCGGGAAGCAGCGGCACCGGCGCCCCGGCCAGCTCGCCGCTCAGCAGCAGCGCGCCGGTGGCCACCTCTCCCCCGCCGCCGGAGCCGAGCAGGGTCGCTCCGGCGGCCAGCGCCGGCACCCGCGCGGCGGTCAGCGGCGCGGGAGACACGGGCGAGGGGGCCTCGGCGGACGTGCGGGTCACCCTTCGATCATCACACTTCGGCGCCCCGGAACGGGACGTACTCGTGCGCGTAACCGAAGTAGCCGGGTCCGGCCAGGTCGAGCCCCTCGGGGGCGCGCCAGCGCGGGTCGCAGGGCACGCCGAGGACGCTGACCCGCAGACCGTAGCGGAGCGTCTCGGTGGTGACCGGTTCGCCGGAGTCGGTGTCGAGGACGCAGATCAGGTCGGGGACGCTGACAACGACCTCGCCGTCGCGGGTGGCGACCAGGTTCTCGTTCTGGAAGGACAGCTCCAGCACGGACCCGGTGTCGGCGTCGAGGCCGGTGAGCCGGGCCGTGCCGCGGGCGAAGCCACCCGTCGTGGTGCGCTGCACGTCCCCGATCTTCCCGGTGAAGACCGTCCGGCCGCCGAGGACACCGGACGCCGCCGCCACCGGATCCTCGTGGCCCTCGCGGGCCTCGCGGATGGCCCGGCCGACCCGCTCGCACAGGGTCAGGGTGCCGGGCACCAGGTGGTCCTTGGCCTGGCGGCCGGTGAGGGCGTAGAGGCTGACCGCGGCGCTGCAGCCCATCTCGACGGTGGCGGCGCGGGCGAGGCGTTCCGCCCACGCGTTGCCGTCGGTGCGCAGGGTGACGGAGTTGCCGCGCTCGTCGGCGAGCGCCATCGGGGACGCCTGCACACCGCCCAGGGTGGGCAGCAGCATCTGCAGCTCGGGGAAGGCACGGCCCATGCCGTCGGCGTCGATCAGCGGGACGCCCGCCTCGGCGGCGGCGACGAACGGCGACATGGAGTTCAGGCCGCCCGCCTCGATGGAGACGGTGTGGGTGGCCCTGCGGCCCAGGAGTTCCTCCAGAGCCCGCATGGCGCCGATGATCTCGTCGCCCGAGGGGAGCTTCTCCAGCATCACCGTGGGCGCCCCCATGAAGGCGGTCGGGACGATGAACGCCCCGTCGTCGATCTCGTCGAGGCCGAGGAGGGTGACGGGACCGTTCCGCTTCAGCGCCTGCTCGGCGAGGAGGCGGCCGACGAACGGGTCGCCGCCTCCCCCGGTGCCGAGCACGGCGGCCCCGCGGGCGAGGTCGGGCAGGTGGTCGGCGGTGATCTCACGCACGGGGGCCTCCCAGGCTCAGCTCTCCGACGGCCTTGACCCGGATCCGGGTGGCGTTGCCCGGCAGGTAGGCCAGCGGTACTTCCTCGATGTCGACGATCTCGACGGAGCCCGGCCGGGCTCCGGCGGCCACCGCTCGGTCGACGGCCTCCTGACGGGCCTCGTCGAGCACGGTGTCGCGCTGCTGCGGTACGACCGAGTAGACCCGGTCGACCTCGCCGCCGACCTGGGCGATCGCCGCGCCGATGGCGTTGGCCACGGCGAAGTGGTCGGGGCGCACCACGCGGGACGCGCCCGCGAGGTCCTCGGGCACCAGGATGCTGCCGCCGCCGACGGCGACGACGGGCACCGGTTCGGCGGAGGCCCGCATCCGGTCGACGACCTCGGCGAGCCGGTCGTCGACGAAGCGCAGGGCGGCGTCCACCACGCTCCTGTCGAGGTGGGCGACGAGCGAGGCGTCCCCCACCTCGGCGCGCCCGCCGGCCACCGCGACGTCGGTGGCGGTGAGGCGGGTGCCGCCGAAGACGAGGGCCTCCTGGGCGAGCCGGTAGCCGACGCTGGCGGGGCCGACGGCGGTGCCGGACGCCTGGTGCAGGACGTGGCTGCCACCGCCGATGCCGATCGAGAGCACGTCGGGCATGCGGAAGTTGGTCTGCACGCCGGCCACGTTGACGTCCGTGGACGCCTCGCGCGGGAAGCCCTGCTGGAGGATGCCGACGTCGCTGGTGGTGCCGCCGATGTCGACGACGGCGCAGGACGGCAGCCGGGACAGGAACGCGGCGCCGCGCATGGAGTTGGTCGGTCCCGAAGCGAAGGTCGCCACCGGGTAGCGGCGGGCGTAGTCGACGTCCATCAGGGTGCCGTCGTTCTGGCTGAGGAAGACCGGCGCGTTGATGCCGGCCTCCGCGACCGTGCGGAGCAGTCCGGTGGCGACCTGGTCGGCGAGGCCGCGCAGGGCGGCGTTGACGACGGTGGCGTTCTCCCGGCCGAGCAGGCCCATGCGGCCGATCTCGTGGGAGAGGCTCACCGGGGCGCCGGGCAGTTGCTCGGCGATGATCTCGGCGGCACGGGTCTCGAACTCCGCGTTGACCGGGGAGAAGACGGAGGACAGCGCGAAGGAGGTGGCGCCGGCGGCCACCGCGCGGTCCAGGACCGCGCGGAACTCGGCCTCGTCGAAGGCCGCGATCGGGGTGCCGTCGTACTCGTGTCCGCCGTGGCACAGATGGCTGTGGCCGCCGATCGCGGTGACCAGGCGGTCGGGCCAGTCGACCAGCGGGGGCAGGGCGCGCGTGGCGGGCAGCCCGAACCGGATGGCGGCGGTCTGCGCCAGGCGTTCGCCCTCCACCAGCGCGTTGATGAAGTGGGTGGTGCCGATCATCACCGCCTGGACGGCGGCCGGGTCGAAGCCGGTGGCCTGCCGGAGGTCGCCGAGGGCGGTGACGATGCCGCCGGTGACGTCGGCCGTGGTGGACGCCTTCACGGCGCCCAGCACGCGGTCGCCGTCGATGAGGACGGCGTCGGTGTTGGTGCCGCCCACGTCGATGCCCAGTCGGAGCATGTGGGTTGTCCTGCCTTTCTCTTTCGGTGGCCGCGTACGCCGGTGGCGTGCGCGGTCAGGCGGCGGGGACGCCGGGGGTGCCGGTCGCCGTCCCGGGGACGGCGCGGCGGGTCGGTGCGGTGCCCACCCCGCGGACCAGGCCGAGGCGGGCGGCGGCGAGGTAGAGCACGAAGGCGACGGCGATCGAGTTGATCGACGGCAGGCCCCAGTCGACGTACTTCCCCACGACGGCCGCGACGGCCCAGGTGATCAGTCCGGCGGGCACCCACATGGGCGAGGCGGCGGGGAGTTCGCCGCTGTCGCGGGTCTCGTCCAGGCCGGAGCGCCAGGTGCGGGCGACGAAGTACTCGGCGACCATGATCCCGGCGATCGGCGGGAAGAGGACGCCCAGCAGGTCGAGGAAGTCGGTGAAGTTGTCGAGGACCCCGGCCGCGCCCAGCAGGGAGCCGAGCACCCCGACGACGACGGTGACGGCGCCCCGGTGGAGGCGGCGGCCGAAGGCCTGGTCGACGAAGGTGACGACGCCGAGGGAGGCGGCGTACAGGTTCCAGTCGTTCACCTTGATGGTGGCGGCCACGATGATCAGTGTGCCGAGGAAGCCCGAGGTGGACGTGACGATGGCGATGACGTCGTTGGTGCGCAGGGCGAGGGCGAGGAGCACGCCGATCAGGCCGATGACGTACTCGCCGACCGTGATGCCGACGACCGTCTGCTTGACGACGTCCTTGCCGCTGCGGTTGAAGCGGCTCATGTCGGGGGTGATGACCGCGCCGACGATGAAGCCGCCCGCGACGATGGTGGTGCCCTGGAGCAGGGACAGCGAGGGTCCCGCCGGCTGGGCGGAGGTCAGGGCGCCCAGGTCGTGCCGGGACAGTTCGACGGTGATGGACCAGCCCGCCATCAGCAGGAAGGCGGGGACGGTGACGTAGGCGGCCCACGCCATGGAGCCTACGCCGTGGACCACGATCGCGGTGATGAGCAGTCCCACCACCAGGGCCCAGCCCCAGGAGGGCAGGACGCCGACGAGGTTCACCAGGCCGTCCGCGGAGACCGCGTTCTGGATGCCGAACCAGCCGACGGCGCTGATGCCGATGGCGAGTCCGATGAGGGAGGCGCCGGCCGCGCCGAACCCGGTCCAGCGGGCCAGCAGCGACGTGGAGAGCCCCTCGCGCTGGCCGGCGATGCCGGTGAAGACCGTCATGACCTCGAGGATCACCGCGCCGAGGGTGATGGCGAGTACGGCGTTCCAGAAGGTCATGCCGAAGCCGAGGGTCGCGCCGATGAGGAAGCTGGCCAGGGTGGAGAGCTGGCCGAAGCGCTGGGTCGCCACCGAGAACCAGTGGAACCGGGCCGTCTGCGGCACGCGGGCCAGCGCGTGGTCGTCGTGTCCTGAAGAGGACGCCATGGGGACTCCAGAGGGGCGGGGCGCCGGATGCGGTGCGCCGAGACTAGGCCGCCGCCCCCGGGCGGTCACCGTGCATCAGGCACCGGTTCGCGGCATCGGCAGGGCACCCCGCACAGTCGGGCGGTGGCCACGGACCGGGGCGGACGCGTCGGCGGTGCGGTCGGCACCGTCGTCGCCCCCCGGCTGTGCGCCTCGCACCTTGTGCCCCTCGGCGGGCCCGCGCAGGGTGGGCCGACCGCCCCACCCGCCCCCTGGAGGTGCTGTGAAGCTCACGGTCGTGCTCCCCGTCATCACCGACGCGTTCACCGAGGAGGTCCGCCGCGAGGTGGGCGCCTGGGTGTCGCCCGGCACGGAGGTCGAGGTCCGCCGCATCGCGCGGGGCACCGCCTCCATCGAGTCCGAGTACGACGAGGCCCTCGCCGGCCCCGGCATCCTCGACGCGGTGGGTGAAGCCGCCGCGGACGGCGCGGACGCGGTGTTCGTCAGCTGCTTCGGCGACCCCGGCGTGCAGGCGGCCCGGGAGATCGTGGACATCCCGGTGGTCGGCGGCTTCGAGCCCGCGGTGCTCACCTCCCTCGCGCTCGGCGAGCGCACGGGGGTGATCACCGTCCTGCCGAACGTGCTGCCGATGCTGCACGGCCTGGTCCGGCGCTACGCGCTGACCGGGCGGGTCGGACCGATCCGGGTCGTCGACATCCCCGTCCTCGACCTGGACGCCGGCGACCGGCTGGTCGACGCACTCGCCGAGCAGGCCCGGGCCGCGGTGGCGGCGCGGGAGGCGGACGTGATCGTGCTGGGCTGCACCGGGATGCTGGGCGTCGCCGCGGCCCTCCAGGAGCGCCTGGCCGCCGAGGGCCCGTTCGTCCCTGTCGTCGACCCCACGGGTGCTGCGATCATGTGGCTGGAGTCGCAGGTGCGGCTCGGGGTGCGGCCCAGCCGTACCACCTACCTGCCGCCCCGGCCGAAGGACCGCATCGCCTGACGACCATCCCCCGTCCGCCTGGCCCACGACCCTGGAGTTGCCCCATGGCCCTCGACGTCGCCGCGATCCGCGCGCACGTGCCCGCCCTGAAGTCCGGTACCGCGCGGTTCGACGCGCCGGGCGGTACGCAGACCCCGCAGCCGGTGATCGACGCCATCGCGGCGGCACTGACCGCACCGCTCGCCAACCGGGGGCGCAACACCGAGGGCGAGCGCAACGCGGACCGGATCGTCGACGAGGCGCGGTCCGCGCTCGCCGACCTCCTCGGGACCACGCCGGGGACGGTCGTCTTCGGGCGCAGCGCCACCCAGCTCGCCTACGACCTGTCGCGGACCCTGGCCAAGGGCTGGGGGCCGGGCGACGAGGTGGTGGTCACCCGGCTCGACCACGACTCGAACATCCGGCCCTGGGTGCAGGCGGCCGAGGCGGCCGGGGCAGACGTGCGGTGGGCGGACTTCGACCCGGCCACGGGCGAGCTGCGTCCCGAGCACCTCGCGGCGGTGCTGGGGCCGCGCACCAGGCTGGTCGCGGTGACCGCCGCGTCGAACCTGATCGGGACCATGCCGGACCTGCCGGCGCTGGCGTCCCTCGTGCACTCGAACGGGGCGCACTTCCACGTCGACGCGGTGCACTACGCCTCGCACGCCGTGGTGGACCTGGCGGCGACGGGCGCGGACACGCTGGTGTGCTCGCCGTACAAGTTCCTCGGCCCGCACCTGGGCGTGCTGACCGGCCGGGCCGAACTGCTGGAGTCGCTGCGCCCGGACAAGCTGCTGCCGTCCGCCGACACCGTGCCCGAGCGTTTCGAACTGGGCACCCTGCCCTACGAGTTGCTGGCCGGGGCGAGCGCGGCGGTGGACTTCCTGGCGGGGCTCGACCCCGAGGCCGGGGGCTCTCGCCGGGACCGGCTGGTCGCCTCCTTCGCGGCACTGGAGGCGCACGAGGACGCGCTGCGCGAGCGGCTCGAACGAGGGCTCGCGGAGCTCGACGGGATCACCGTGTACTCACGGGCCGCGCGGCGCACTCCGACGCTGCTGTTCACCGTGGCGGGCCTGCGCCCGGCCGACGTCTACCGGCAGCTCGCCGAGCGGGCGGTCGACGCGCCGGCCGGTTCCTTCTACGCGGTGGAGGCGGCGCGCCGGCTGGGCCTCGGCGACGAGGGCGGCGTACGCGTGGGCCTGGCGCCGTACACCAGCGCGGAGGACGTGGACCGGCTGCTGACGGCGCTCGGCACCCTGGAGCGCTGAGACACACCCCGCACCTCCGCGGAACACCCCCGCACCTCCGCGGAACACCGCGCAGGATGCCCGGCAGAGCGAAGCGGCACGCGCCCCCGCGTGCCGCTTCGCCGTGTGGTCCACCCCCTCGCCGGAGTCAGGTCAGCGGTACGGTCACCTCCCCGGCGCCCTCCGCGCTCGCGCCGCCCGCGACCCGGACGGTGAAGGGACGGTCCGTACCGCTCGCGGTCACCCGCAGGGCGTCCCCGTCGCGCCGCACGCGGAAGCTCGCGGCCGGTGCGCCCAGCAGGTCGGGCACGGTCACCTCGGCCGCGTAGTCGGCGTCGGCGCCCGGGTGGACCAGCAGGGTCGGCGCGTCCAGCCAGTCGCCGTCGGGCCGTTGGTCGTCGGAGGCCAGCGGCAGGACGGCGCCCTCGCGGACGTACAGCGGCAGGCTGTCGTAGCCGTGCCGTTCGGTGCGCCAGGCCGGGCCGGTGACGCGCTCGCCGGACAGGAGGTGGGTCCAGGTGCCCGCGGGGAGGTAGACCTCGACCTCGCCCTCCTCGGTGAAGACCGGGGCGACCAGGACGTCGGGGCCGAGCATGTACTGGCGGTCCAGCGGACGGCACGCCGGGTCGTGCGGGAACTCCAGGACCATCGGCCGCATCATCGGCACGCCGGTGCGGTGGGCCTCGGCGGCGACGCCGTACAGGTACGGCATCAGGCGGTGCTTGAGGAGGGTGAAGCCGCGGGCGACGTCCACGGCCTCCTCGCCGAACTCCCACGGCACCCGGTACGACGAGGAGCCGTGCAGCCGGCTGTGCGAGGAGAGCAGGCCGAAGGCCAGCCAGCGCTTGAAGACCGCCGGGTCGGGCGTGCCCTCGAAGCCGCCGATGTCGTGGCTCCAGAAGCCGAAGCCGCTCAGGGACAGGGACAGGCCGCCGCGCAGTGACTCGGCCATCGCCTCGAAGGACGACCAGCAGTCGCCGCCCCAGTGGACCGGGTACTGCTGGCCGCCCGCGGTCGCCGAACGGGCGAAGAGGACGGCCTCGCCCTGACCGCGCTCCTTCTCCAGGAGTTCGAAGACGGTGCGGTTGAACAGGTGCGTGTAGTAGTTGTGCATGCGCTCCGGGTCGGAGCCGTCGTGCCAGACCACGTCGGTGGGGACGCGCTCGCCGAAGTCCGTCTTGAAGCAGTCCACACCCTGGTCGAGCAGCGGCTTGAGCTTCCCGGCGTACCAGTCGCGGGCGGCCGGGCTGGTGAAGTCGACCAGCCCCATGCCGGCCTGCCACAGGTCCCACTGCCAGATGTCGCCGTCCGGCCTGCGCACCAGGTGCCCGAGGGCGGCGGCCTCGTCGAACAGCGGGGACTTCTGGGCGATGTAGGGGTTGATCCAGGCGCTGACCCTCAGCCCCTTGGCCTTGAGCCGGGCGAGCATGCCGTCGGGGTCCGGGAAGACGTCCGGGTCCCACTGGAAGTCGCACCACTGGTACTCGCGCATCCAGAAGCAGTCGAAGTGGAAGACGGAGAGCGGGATGCCGCGCTCGGCCATGCCGTCCACGAAGGACGTCACGGTCTGCTCGTCGTACGACGTGGTGAAGGACGTGGTGAGCCACAGGCCGAAGGACCAGGCGGGCGGCAGGGCGGGGCGGCCGGTGAGGGCGGTGTAGCGGGTGAGGACGTCCTTGGGGGCGGGCCCGGCGACGACGTAGTACTCCAGCGTCTGGTCCTCGACGCTGAACTGCACCTGGCCGACGGACTCGGAGCCGACCTCGAAGGAGACGGCGCCGGGGTGGTTGACGAAGACGCCGTAGCCGCGCGAGGAGAGGTAGAACGGGATGTTCTTGTACGCCTGCTCGCTGCTGGTGCCGCCGTCGGCCTGCCACATGTCGACGACCTGGCCGTTCTTGACGAACGGGGTGAAGCGCTCGCCGAGGCCGTAGATCTGCTCGCCGACGCCGAGGGCGAGGCGGCTGAGCATGTGGTGGGCGCCGTCGCCGGTGGTGGCGAAGGCGGTGCCCTTGGCGTCGGCGCGGGTCAGCTCGCGTCCGTCCGCGTCGTGGAAGGTGAGGCCCCAGGGCCCCTCCCGGTCCAGGCGGAGGGTGAGCGGACCGCTGGTCAGCTCGGTGACGGTGCCGTCCTGACGGACCTCGCCGGCCCCGTCCGCCGCGCCGGCGAGGGCGAAGTCGGGGCCGGGCCGGCGCTTGCCGGCGTGGTGGGTGACGCGGACGCCGATGACACCCTCGGCGGGAGAGAAGCACTCGACCGTGAGGAGCGGCGCGTTGAGCGTGTCCCCCCTCCGCGTCACCTTCTTCACGGCGGCATGGGCGGTGAAGCGCTTCGATTGGGGACGTACATCGCGTACCTCGGTGGCGTACGAGAGATGCACACCCTCGCGGATGAGCCAGAAGCCGTCGGTGAACTTCATGATCTTCCTCGGGTGGGGCGGGAGCTGTCGGATGGGGAGCACGGAGGCCGTCTCACAGCGTTTTGATCGTACACAAAACAAATCCCCGCGCCGAGGCGCTCACCGTGGTCGAACGGCTCTGACCAGCGGTTACTACCGCAGAGAACAAGTTCATCACCCAACGGAGCCAAGAGAGGGGGGCCACTTTCCTCTAGCGCCGGAGCGGGTTCGTGACGTATTAGTCATGTCATCAAACAAATCGGTCCGGCGAGGAAGCCGGACGGTACGACAGCAAGGGCCGCACCATGTCGAAGCGCTTCACCTCGCTCGCCTTGACAGCACACCCTCCGGCTGCCACGCGCCGCGGGCGTGGACGCTCACGCCGCGTCCTCGCGCCGTTCACGGCCGTGTCCGTGCTGGTCGCCGGAGCGGCGCTGGCCGGCTGCGGTCAGCAGCGCGACGCCGACACGTACACCGTGATGAACTCCTCGACCGACGAGTCGTACCACCGCTGGGACGCGGAGGCGATGGCCCGCTGCGGCAAGGAGCTGGGCGTCACCATCGAGCAGCAGAGCGTCCCCGCCGCGCAGGTGATGACGAAGGCGCTGCGCATGGCCTCCTCCAAGTCGCTGCCCGACATCGTGCAGTTCGACGCGTCCGAGATGCCGACCTTCGCCGACGCGGGCGGCCTGGTGGACCTGAGGACCCTGGGGCTGAGCACCGACGACATCCCCGACGGCATCGTCGACTTCGGCTCGTACAAGGGGACGTACTACGGCGCGGCCCGCTCCGTGAACACCCTCGCCCTCTTCTACAACAAGGACGTCCTGGACAAGGCGGGCGTGCGGGTGCCCACCACCTGGGCCGAGCTGCGGGAGACGGCGAAGAAGCTCACGCGGGGCAAGCAGTACGGCCTGGCGCTCAGCGCGGGCGGCGCGGAGGACGGCGTCTTCCAGTTCACGCCCTTCATGTGGTCCAACGGCGGCGACGAGACCGACCTGGACGGCCCGAAGGTCGTCGAGGCCCTGGACTACTGGAAGGGCCTGCTGAAGGACGGTTCGCTGTCGAAGTCCACGGTCAACTGGACGCAGGCGGACGTCAACGACCAGTTCATGGCCGGCAACGCGGCGATGATGGTCAACGGCCCGTGGCAGGTGGAGACCCTCAACGGCGACAAGTCGCTGCACTGGGGCATCGCGCCGATCCCGGTGCCCCGGACCGGCGAGGACTCGGTGGGTCCGCTCGGCGGCGCCGTCCTGACCGTGCCGAACACCGGTGACGAGGCACGGGAGAAGACCGCCGGGAAGATCGTCGCCTGCCTGGCGAGCGAGAAGGAGCAGCTCACCTACGCGCTCAACAGCTGGATGGTCCCCGCCAACGCCAAGGCCGCCGCCGTCTGGCGCGAGAAGGTGCCCGAGCTGGACTCCCTCGCCGACCAGGTGGCCGTCGCCCGGTCCCGGACGGCGAAGCTCGGCGCCGGCTGGTCGAGCGTGTCGCTCGCCCTGCAGAGCGCCTTCCAGTCCGCCCTGACCGGCCAGTCCAGTGAGACCGCCCTGAAGCGCGCCCAGCAGCGGGCCACGAGCGGGAACTGAGGTACGCCCCCATGACCACGCCCACCTCCACCGTCTCCGCGCAGGCGCCCTCGACCACGTCCCTCGCCGCCGCGCCGGACCCCGGCCGGATCGCGCGCCGCCGCAGGCTCGCCCAGTGGGGGTTCGTCGCCCCCGCCGTCGTCTTCATGCTGCTGTTCTTCGGCTACCCGCTCGTGCGCAACGTCGTGATGAGCTTCCAGGACTACACGCCGAAGACCTTCTTCACCGGTGAGGCGCCCTTCAACGGCGCCGACAACTGGTCCCACGTGTTCCAGGACGCCCTGTTCGGCAAGGCCCTGTGGCACACGCTCGTCTTCACGGCCGGCTCGCTGCTCGGCCAGTTCTGCATCGGTCTGGCGCTCGCGGTCTTCTTCAGCCGCCGCTTCCCGCTCAACGGGGTGCTGCGCTCGCTGATCCTGCTGCCCTGGCTGGTGCCCATGGTGGTGTCCGGCATCGTCTGGCGGCGCATCCTCGACCAGGACACCGGGGTGCTCAACTCGTTCCTGGACACCCTGGGCATCGGCGGCCACACGCCGTGGCTGACGAGCCCGGAGATGGCTCTGCTGTCGGTCGTCCTGGTCAACATCTGGATCGGCATCCCCTTCAACATGGTCATCCTGTACGGCGGTCTCCAGGAGATCCCGAAGGAGCTGCACGAGGCCGCCGCCCTCGACGGCGCCTCGGCCTGGCGGACCTTCCGCTCGGTCACCCTGCCGATGCTCAAGCCCGTCGTCACGGTCGTCCTCGTGCTCGGCTTCATGTCGACGGTGAAGATCCTCGACCTGATCCTCGCCCTGACCGACGGCGGCCCGGCCGACGCCACCCAGACGCTGGGCACGCTGACCTACCAGAACTCGTTCGTCCAGCTCGACTTCGGCGCGGGCGCCGTCGTCGGCAACGTACTCATCCTGATCTCCGCCGTGTTCGCGGTGTTCTACCTGCGGGCCAACCGCACCGAGGGGAAGTGACGTCCATGGCCTCCCACACGCCCACCGCCTCCCGGCGCCGCTGGGGTTCCACCGTCGCCGGCGTGCTCATCCTGTGCGTGATGCTGTTCCCGCTGTACTGGATGCTCAACACCGCGCTCCAGCCCGACTCGGGGCTGCTGCAGGTCGACCCGGTGCCGGGCAGCCTGGACCTGTCCGGCTTCTCCAAGGCGGTCACCGACCAGGGCGGGCACCTGCTGACCTCGCTGGCGGTCTCCCTCGGCGCGGTCGCCATCTGCCTGGTGATCTCCGCGCCGGCCGCCTACGGCCTCGCGCGGTTCGGGCTGCGCGGCTCGCGCACCATCGTGTTCGGCACGCTGATCACCCAGATGGTGCCGGGCATCGTCATCGCCAACGCCCTCTACAACTCCTACGTCGACCTGGGCCTGGTCAACTCCTACTTCGGCCTGATGCTGGCCGACGCCTCGCTGGGCATCCCGTTCTCGATCGTGCTGATGCGCTCCTTCATGGTGTCGATCCCGGGCGAGGTGATCGAGGCCGCGCAGATCGACGGAGCGGGACCGGTACGCACCTTCGTCCGGGTGGTGCTGCCGATGAGCCGCAACTCCCTGATCACCTCGGGGCTGTTCGCGTTCCTGTTCTCGTGGAGCGACTTCATGTTCGCGCTCACCCTGAACACGACCGACGACGTCAAGCCCATCACCCTGGGCATCTACCAGTACATCGGCGCGCACGTCGGCGACTGGGGCTCGGTGATGGCCGCCTCCGTGCTGTCGGCGGTGCCCGCCGCGATCCTCCTCGTCCTCGCCCAGAAGTACATCGCCGCCGGGATCACCGGCGGTTCCGTCAAGTGAACCCCGCACACCCCGCACGTACGGAGATGAGCACCACAGCATGAGTGACTACCCCGGTTTCCCGCCCGGCTTCGTCTTCGGCGCCGCGACCGCCTCGTACCAGATCGAGGGCGCGGCGGCCGAGGACGGCCGCGGTCCTTCGATCTGGGACACCTACAGCCACACCCCTGGGCTGGTGGTGAAGGGCGACACCGGTGACGTGGCCTGCGACCACTACCACCGCTACCCCGAGGACGTGGCCCTGCTCCGCGACCTCGGCGTGGACTCCTACCGCTTCTCGATCGCCTGGCCGCGGATCGTGCCGGACGGCTCGGGCGCCGTGAACCCCAAGGGCCTGGACTTCTACTCCCGTCTGGTGGACGAACTGCTCGCGGCGGGCATCGAACCGGCCGCCACCCTCTACCACTGGGACCTGCCGCAGGCCCTGGAGGACCGGGGCGGCTGGCGGGTGCGGGAGACGGCGGAGCGCTTCGCCGAGTACACGGCGGTGGTCGCGGAGCACCTGGGCGACCGGGTGCCGCGCTGGATCACCCTCAACGAGCCCTGGTGCAGTGCCTTCCTCGGCTACTCCATCGGCCGGCACGCGCCGGGCGCCAAGGAGGGCCGGGGCGCGCTGGCCGCCGCCCACCACCTGCTGGTCGGTCACGGGCTGGCCGTGCGGGCGCTGCGCGCGGCCGGGGTGCGCGAGGTCGGCATCACGCTCAACCTGGACCGCAACCTGCCCGCGACCGACTCCCCCGCCGACGCCGCGGCGGTGGTCCGCGCGGACACCCAGCACAACCTGGTGTGGACCGAGCCGATCCTCGCGGGCCGCTACCCGGCCACCGAGGAGGAGACCTGGGGCGAGCTGATCACCGGGGAGGACTTCCGCCGCGACGGCGACCTGGAGCTGATCTCCCAGCCGCTCGACTTCCTCGGCGTCAACTACTACCGCCCGATCGTGGTCGCGGACGCCCCGCACCGCGAGAGCGACCCCGCGCTGCGCGTGGCGACGGACAACCGCTACGAGGAGGTGCGGCTCCCCGGGGTGCGGCACACGGCGATGGGCTGGCCGGTCGTCCCGGACAGCTTCACCGACCTGCTCGTCGCGCTGAAGGAGCGGTACGGCGACGCGCTGCCGCCCGTCCACATCACGGAGAACGGCTCGGCGGAGGACGACGCGCCCGCCGCCGACGGCACGGTGCACGACACCGACCGCGTCGCCTACCTGCGCGACCACCTGACCGCGCTGCGCGCGGCGATCGACGCGGGCGTGGACGTGCGCGGCTACTACGTGTGGTCCCTGCTGGACAACTTCGAGTGGGCGTACGGCTACGACAAGCGCTTCGGCATCGTGCGGGTCGACTACGACACGCAGGAGCGCACGCCGAAGGACAGCTACCGCTGGTACCGGGAGATGATCGCCGCGCACCGCGGGTGACCCGGGCAGGGTGCGGAGGGCGGCCGGACGGCCGCCCTCCGCATCAGCCCGCGTCCCGTTCCGCGTACGCCGCCGGGTCGGCCGGCACCTCGCGGACGATCACACCGGCCGCGCCCCGGGCCCCGTCGCCGAGCGAGGAGGAGGCCCGAAGCCGTCGACCGCCCTCGTGGCTAGGCCGGCAGGTTCCACTTCTGGGTGCCGAGGCCGTTGCAGTCGTAGATCTGCAGCCTGGTGCCGTTGGCGGTGCCGCCGGACGGGATGTCCAGGCAGCGGCCGGACTGGGGGTTGAACAGCGAGCCGTCGGCCCGGTGGCGCCACTGCTGGCCGCCGACGCCCGGGGCGCAGTCCCACACCTGGACCTTGGTGAAGTTGGCCGTGCCGTTGCCGTCGATGTCCAGGCACTTGCCGAAGGCGCGCACCGTGCCGTCGGGGGCCACGGACCAGCGCTGTCCGGTGGCGGTGCTGCAGTCCCACAGCTGGGCGGCGTTGCCGTTGCCACTGGTGTTGGTGTCGACGTCGAGGCACTTGCCCGCGACCCACGGCGTGGTGACCCGGCCGACCGGTCCGCCGAGGCCGCCGGTGCCGAAGCGGACCTGGCACTGGTTGCCGGTGCCGAGCCAGGTGGCGGTCAGGTAGAGGAAGGAGGTGCCGTCGGCGCGCGGCACGATCGGTGAGCTGTAGCCGGGGCAGGAGGGCTCGCCGGGGTTGTAGCCGCCGGTGGGGTCGGTCAGGACCGGGGCCTCGATCTCGGTCCACTCCCCCGCGCCGAGGTCGGTGTTGGCGAAGACCACGGTGCCGGACTCCGACAGGACCGTCTTGTTCCCGGTGGGTCCGCTCACCACGCGCTGGCCGGACATCAGCAGGGTGCCGTCGGGGCCGCCGCCCGGTACCCAGGCGAGGTAGGGGGTGTGCAGCAGTTCCCTGCCGTCGGCGGTGCGCACCAGGGTGCCCCGGTTGTCGGCGGGCGCCCAGTTCAGACCGTCGGGGCTGGTCTTGGTGTACACCTCGCAGGCGTGGTCGGCGTCGGTGGCGTCCCGGCACATCTCGTACGCCATCATGAACCGCCCGTCGGGCAGCGGGACGACGATCGACATGCCGGGGCGGGCGAGGTTGTCGGCGGGGAAGGCGACGTCCTGGGTGAGCGTGCCGCTCCAGGTGCGGCCGCCGTCGGTGGAGGTGTAGTGGCCGATGACCTGGTTGTTGGTGGGGCTGTTGGCGGGCCGCTCGTCGGAGATGAAACAGGCCAGTGTGTTGTCGGGGGCCAGCAGGAACCACGGTTCCCAGATGCCGTGCCCGATGGTGTCGGGCAGGCCGCTGGTGCGGGTGCAGTCGGAGAGGTACTGCCAGCTCCGGCCGTGGTCGGTGCTCTTGAACACCTCGACGCGCTGGGTGGTGTAGTCACCGGCCTTCCAGGCGGTGCCGGCGGCGAGGAGGTCGCCCTGGTTCAGGCCGTTCGCGGTGCGCGGCACCTCGTAGAGGACGGGTGCCTCGATGTCCCAGCCCGCCGTGTGCGAGGTGATGGTGGACAGGGGAGCGGCGCTCCAGGTGCGGCCGCCGTCGGTGCTGCGGTGGACGGGCAGCGTGTTGCTGGCGCCCTGTTCGCGCTTGGCGTAGGTGGCCAGCATGGTCTGGCCGGCCGAGCCGTCGTGGTCGAGGCGGACGGCGCGGGGGTAGCTGTTGTCGCCCTGCGGGTGGGCCGCGAGGTCGGGTGATGCCAGGACCTGCCCGGCGGGCGCCGCCGAGGCGGGCTGCGACCACAGGGACAGCAGGGCCGTGAGCAGGGCGAGGACGCCGAGCAGGGCCGGTGATCTTCCGTGGGTGAGTGAGGGGTTGCGCACGGGTCGACTCCTTGGTGGTGGGGATGTCGGATGGTGCGGGGTCGGCGGGGTGGGTGGGACGGAGGTCAGGCGGTGGGGCGGGCCAGGGGGTCGTCGCCGATGTGCGGGGCGGTCCGCGTGTCCACGTCCAGCGCGGTCCGGGCGGCGACGGTGCCGTCCACGACCAGCGCCAGGTGCAGCCGCCCGCTGACCCAGCCGTCGGGCAGCGTGGCGGGCACCGTGACGGCGGCGCCGAGGACGTAGGGCTTGGCCTCCGCGCGGCAGCCGGGGACGGCGTCGCCGGGCGCGTCGGGTGTCGTGGCGTACACCGGGGTCCAGGTGGTGTGAACCGTGCCCGCGACGGGGTCGGTGCCGTGGTGGGAGACGTGCACGTCGACCGTGAAGTCGGGGCCGGCGGTGAGCAGGTCGCGGCCCGGCGCCACCGGCGTCACGTCCAGGACGAGGGTGGTCGGCGCGTTGACGTGGGCCGGGTCGACACCTGCCAGGTCCTTCGCCCCGCGCCCGAAGTCCAGCAGCCCGGCGCTCTCGTGCTCGATGTCGTACAGCTCCGTGTACACGTACCCGGCGAGCCGGTCGTGACGGCGCAGCTCCTGGGTCTGCCAGCGCAGGTGCCAGGCGCGGTCCAGGCCGGTGAAGCCGCCGCCGTACTCGCTGTTGAGGTTGGGCAGGCCGCGCAGCGGCTGGCCGGGGACGGCGAGCTTCTTGTGGACGACGAAGTCGGGGCCGAGCTTGACGGGGAAGTCGTCGCGTTCGCCGGAGAGCAGGTCGGCGACGGTGGTGGCCCAGGAGGCGGCGCTCTCGTCGTAGTAGTGCCAGTCGAGCAGGTCGGTCTTGACGTGGGTCCAGCCGGAGTTGTCGACGACCGGGCGGGTGGGGTCGAGGGCCTTGAGGCGGTCGTAGGCGTCGGCGGTGGCGCGCTGCTTGGCCGGGTCGCCGGGGATGTCCCAGTCCAGGCCCCATTCCTCGTTGTACAGGCCCCAGATGACGATGGCGGGGCTGTTGCCGTCGCGTTCGACCATCGGCTCGATCTGCTCCGTGAAGGCGGTGACGGAGGCGGGCGAGAAGCGGCCGGGCGAGGCGGGTTCGGCCCACAGGAGCATGCCGAGGGTGTCGGCGTGGTGGGTGAAGCGGGGATCCTCCAGCTTGAGGTGCTTGCGGACGAGGTTGTAGCCGGCCCCGGCCGCGAGTTCGAGGTCACGGCGCAGGGCGTCGTCGTCGGGGGCCGTGATGCCGGTCTCGGGCCAGTAGCCCTGGTCGAGCACGCCCCGCACGAACAGCCGCCGCCCGTTGAGGTACAGGGATTCGCCGTCGACGGTGAGGGTGCGCAGTCCGGTGTAGGCGGCGACCCGGTCGGTGCCGTCGGCGGAGGTCAGTTCGGCGTCGACGTGGTAGAGGTGCGGGTCCTCGGGCGACCACAGCCTCGGCGCGGGGAGCGGGAGTTCGGTGCGCAGCCGTCCGCCCGGGTCCAGGGTCGCCGTGACGGCGGTGTTCTCGTCGCGTACCCGCAGCCGCAGTTCGGCGCGGTCCGCCGCGGGACCGTGCACGACGGCTTCGACGGTGATGCCGGTCAGGTCGTCGTTCGGGCGCAGCCGGAGCGCGGCGAGGTGGGTGGCGGGGCGGGCCTCCAGCCAGACGCTCTGCCAGATGCCGGAGGAGGGGGTGAAGCAGACGCCGTCGTAGTCGTCGCGGGGCATGCTGCGCTGCTTGCCGTGGGCGATGTCCCGCTTGTCCGCCGGGGCGTGGACCCGCACCGTGAGCAGGTGCTCTCCGTCGCCGAGCGCGTCGGTGACGTCGGCGGCGAAGGGGGTGTAGCCGCCCTCGTGGTGGGCGACCTCGGTGCCGTTGACCCAGACCGTGGCGGCGTGGTGCACGGCGCCGAAGTGCAGCACGACGCGCTGTCCGGCCCAGTCGGCGGGCACGGTGAACGTGCGCCGGTACCAGGCGGTCCGGAGCCAGTGCTCGGCGATGCCGGAGGCGGGCGTCTCCCAGGCGAAGGGCACGGTGATGGCGCGGTCGTAGCCGTCGGACGCGTCGGCGGTGTAGGCCTCGGCGGGATCGGCGCGGAAGTCCCAGGTGCCGTTGAGGGTGAGCCAGGAGTGGGAGCGGTCGAAGTGCGGGCGGGGGTATTCGGGACGGGGGGTGGTCATGGGCGTGTGTGCTCCGATTCGGTGCGGCTGGGGGCGGTGGGCGGTGTACGGGGTGAGGTCAGCCCTTGACGCTGCCCGCGAGGATCCCGTTGATGAAGTGGCGTTGCAGCAGGACGAACAGGGCGAGCACGGGCAGCATGGCGATGCTTCCGACGGCGAGCAGTTCGCCCCAGACGGTGGCGAAGTCGGCTCCGACGCGGTTGCCGGTGACGTTCTGCGCGAGGGTGGAGAGGACGACCTGGAGCGTCTGGTGGCTCTCGTCGTTGACGGCGACGACCGGCCAGACGAAGTCGTTGTAGATGTTCATGGCGGTCAGGACGCCGAGCGCGGCGATGCCCGGCCGGATGACCGGCACCACGATCCGGGCGAAGATGCCGAACTCGCTCGCCCCGTCCACCCGCCCGGCGTCGAGGAGTTCGTCGGGCACGGCGGCGATGGTCTGCCGCATCCAGAAGATGCTGAAGGCGTCGATGCTGCCGGGCAGGATCAGCGCCTGGTACGTGTTGACCCAGCCCAGTTCGCTCATCTCCAGGAGCAGCGGGATGACCAGCACGAGGGTCGGCAGCATCAGGGTGAGCATCAGCACGCCGAAGAGCAGGTTCTTGCCGGGAAAGCGGTACTTGGCGAAGGCGTAGCCGGCCAGCGGGCAGAAGAACATGGTCATCGCGCCCTTGACGGCCACGACGAGCACGGTGTTGACGAAGCCGGTGCCGATCGGCACGTCGTCGAACATGGCCCGGTAGTTGTCGAGCGTGGCCGAGCCGAGCGAGAAGGACAGCGGGTCGCGGACGATGTCGGCCGGCGGCTTCAGCGAGGAGCTGACGGCCCACCAGATGGGGTAGACGAACACGAGGGCGAGGAGGCCCAGTACGAGGTACTGGAGCGGACCCGGCCGGGGCTGGGACAGACTCCGGCCCGTCTTCTTGGTCTGGCTGGTCATGGTCACTCGTCCTTGGAGCGGAGCAGGCGCACGGACAGCAGGGACAGGGCGAACACCAGCAGCACGAGCAGGAAGGAGTTCGCGGCGCCGGTCCCGAGGTCGGACGCCAGGATGTGGTCGTAGAGGTAGAGCCCGCCGGTGGTGGTCGAGCCGTACGGGCCGCCCTGGGTGACGACGAACGGCTCGGCGAACATCTGGAACACCGCGAGGGTCTGCACCACGACGAGGAAGGCGATGCTGCGCCGCACCAGTGGCAGGGTCAGCGACCAGAACTGCCGCTTGCGCGAGGCGCCGTCGAGGGCGGCGGCCTCGTACACGTCGGCGGGCACGGCCTGGAGTCCGGCGAGCAGGATGATGATCGCGAACCCGGTGGTCTTCCACAGGAACAGCAGCGCGAGCGTCGGTTTGGCCCAGGCGGTCGACTGGAGCCAGTCGACGTCCGGCAGGCCGACCAGGTTGAACAGGTGGTTGACCAGCCCGTAGTCCGTGTCGAAGGCGACGATCCACACCTGGGCCATCGCCACCAGCGGGGTGACGAAGGGGGCGATGAAGGCGACCCGGAACATGCCGCGCAGCCGCAGCCGCGCGTTGGCCAGCAGCACCGCCGCGGCCAGGCCGCCGACGATCTGGAGGGGCACGATCAGCAGCCACATCACCGCGCTGTTGCCCAGCGAGGACCAGAACTCCTCGCTGGTGAGCAGGTAGGTGTAGTTCTCCAGGCCGATGAAGTTCGCCTCGCCTGCGCCCTTCCAGTCGGTGAAGCTCAACTGGAGCGCGAAGACGAGGGGGTAGACGCCGAAGGCCGCGAAGACCACGTAGAACGGCGCGACGAAGAGGTAGGGCGCGAGGAAGGGCCTGCGCCGGGAGCGGCGGGCGGGGCGCGGCGCGTCGGGCGCCGCCTTCTCCGTGCGCGACGGGGTGAGGGTGGCGGGTGTCATGCGCGGTCCACCAGGTTGCGCTGGATCTTCTTGGTGGAGTCGTCGATGACGTCGTCGGGTGCCATCTTCCCCTCGATGAGCCGCTGGAGGTTGTTGCCGAGGTAGTCGACGGACTTGGCCCACCAGGCCGGGATCGGCGCGGCGGACGGGATGGTGCCGGCGGCGTCCACGGCGACCTTCCACAGGTCCTGTCCGCCGAGCGCGGCCACCGGTTCGAACAGCGGCTTGTCGGGGCGGCGGGCGGGTCCGTAGCTCGGCACGGAGGTGGTCAGACCGCCCGGGTAGACCTCGCTCGGCCCGTACACCGCGATGTAGCCGGGCTCCTTGAAGCACAGGAACTCGTACAGCAGCCAGGCGAGTTCGGGGTTCTTCGCCTTCGCCGGGATGATGAAGCTGCTGCCGCCCATGGCGCCGCTGCGGGCCCCGCCCGGGGTCCAGGCGGGCAGGGGTGCGGCCCGCCACCTGCCCTTGCCCTTCTTCAGCAGCTGCTGGGGTGCGAAGGACCACCACACCGCCCACGGGACCAGGGCCTGCTGCCCGTTCTCCAGGGCGGCCAGGTCGGCCTGCTTGAGGTATTCGGTGTGGGTGACCAGGTCGTCGTCGACGGCGTCCCGGACCCAGTTGAGGATGGTGCGGTACTCCTTGGAGTCCAGCCGTACCCGTCCGTCGGCGTCGGCGAGGCTGGTGCCCTGCTGACCGGCGAGCATCTCCAGCCAGAGCTGGCCGAGGAAGGGGTCCTTCTCCATGTGCAGGGGGCGGGCCTTCGGGTTTTTCTCCCGCAGCGCCCGGGCCGCCGCCAGCAGGTCGTCGTAGGTCTTCAGCCCGGCCGGGTCGACCCCGGCGTCCTCCAGCAGGTCCTCGCGGTACCAGAGCAGCCCGGGGTCCAGGTCCCAGGGCACGCCGTAGATCCGGCCGTCGACGGTGTTGACCGAGAGCTTGTACGCCGAGGTCTTGTCGCGGTAGGGCGCTATCAGGTCGGTCAGGTCGTACAGGTGCTCCGCCTGGCCGCCGATCTTGGCGTCGTCCCAGAAGCTGCCGTCCGGCAGGTCGGTGCCGCTGATCAGGGTGTTGGCGAGCTTGGCGTCGATGTCGACGGCCTGGTGGTTGACCTTGATGTCCGGGTGGGCCTTGCGGAAGGCGTCGATCGCCGCGTCGAAGACCTTGAACAGGTCGCCCGAGCGGTTCCAGATGGTGATCTCGCCCTTGGCCGACGCACCCGGCGTCCCGGTGAGCTTGCGCGGCTCGGACCCGGAGGATCCGGGGGCGCACGCCGCGAGGGGACCGGCGGCCGCGGCGAGCGCGCCGGCGCCGAGCGCACCGCGCAGGACGCTGCGCCGGGGGACGAATGATCTGGACATGCACGGCTCCTCGATCGGGATGCGGGCTGGGAGTGCGGGAGAGGGGGTGGCTGAGCAGGGAGTGGACGTGGACGCGCGCAGGCGTCGTCGGCGGCGCGACGGCACGGGCGTGACCCGGACGCCGCCCGTCCTTTGCAACGATGCAGAGATGATGCTGCGCATTTTGCAACGATGCAATAGCTGGGTAACATCAACCTGCGTCAGCGCTGGTCCGCACGGGCAGGAACACGAGATGCTGCCGACCGATGCCCCGCGGGGGCGGTGAGGGGTAACTGGATGGCCGGCTCCACACTCCGCGACGTCGCCCGACGCGCGGGAGTCTCGATTCGCACGGTGTCCAACGTGGTCAACGGTTCGGTGCCCGTCTCCGACGAGTTGCGGGTCCGGGTGCAGGCCGCGCTCGACGAACTCGACTACCGGCCGAACCTGGTGGCCCGCAATCTCCGCCGGGGCCGCAGCGGCATGATCGCCCTGGTCGTCCCCGAGCTGGACGTGCCGTACTTTGCCGAACTGGCCCGCGAGGTGATCACCGCGGCCCGCACCCACGGGTACGTCGTCATGCTCGACCAGACGGACGGCGACGGCGACCGCGAACGGGAGCTGCTGGGCCGCGAGTCCCGCGCCACGATGTTCGACGGGCTGCTGCTGAGCCCGCTGTCCATCTCCGCGGACGAGCTGCGCCGGCGCACCAACAAGGTGCCCGTCGTCCTGCTCGGCGAGCACATCTTCAACGGCAGCTTCCACCACGTGGCGATCGACAACATCGTCGCGGCCAGGGAGGCGACGGAGCATCTGATCGGCCTCGGCCGTCGGCGGATCGCGGCCATCGGCGACCAGCCCTACAGCACCGGCGAGACCGCGCAGTTGCGCACGACGGGATACCGGCAGGCACTGGAACGGGCCGGTCTCACCGTCGACCGGGAGCTGATCGTCCCCACCCCGCGTTTCCACCGGCACCTCGGCGCCGAGGCCATGGAGCGCCTGCTCGCCCTGCCCGAGCCGCCCGACGCGGTCTTCTGCTACAACGACCTGCTGGCCATCGGCGCCATGCACACGCTGGCGCGGGCGGGCGTCCGGGTGCCCGAGGACATCGCCGTCGTGGGGGTCGACGGCATCCAGGAGGGCCGGTACAGCTCGCCGTCGCTGACCACCGTCGCCCCGGACAAGGCCGCGATCGCGCGCACGGCGGTGAGCACCCTGCTCGGCGTGATCGACGGTTCGGCGCCCGCGCCGACGGACGCCAAGGCGCCGCACCGGCTGCTGGTGCGGCAGAGCACGAGGGGGGCACCGGTCGACTGACGGCCGCCCGCCACCCCTGCGTCCCGGCCCCTGCCCGCCCGGGGCCCCCGGGCCCCTGCCCACCCGGGCCCCCGCCGGACGGCCCCTTGCCGCGTCCCCGCCCGACACCTAGCCTGCGTTTGTGCCGCAAATAAACAAAGCCCGATCGCACAGCGCCGTGCCGGGCACCCGCGACGACCTCACCCGTCTCCGCATCGCCCTGACCGCCTTCTTCGCCCTCGACGGCTTCGTCTTCGCCGGCTGGGTGGTCCGCATCCCCGCCATCAAGGAGCAGACCGGCGCCTCCACCAGCGCCCTGGGACTCGCCCTGCTCGGCGTCTCGGCGGGCGCCGTCGTCACCATGACCCTGACCGGACGGCTCGTCCGCCGCTACGGCAGCCACCCCGTCACCGTCGCCTGCGCGGTCCTGCTCTGCCTCGGCGTCGCCCTGCCCCCGCTCACCCACTCGGCGCTCGCCCTCGGTGCCGTACTGCTGGTCTTCGGCAGCGCGTACGGCGGGATCAACGTCGCCTTCAACAGCGCCGCCGTCGATCTGGTGGCCGTACTGGGGCGCCCGATCATGCCCAGCTTCCACGCGGCGTTCAGCCTCGGCGGCATGGTCGGCGCGGGGCTCGGCGGCCTGGTCGCCGGGTCGCTGTCGCCGACGCGACACCTGCTCGCCCTCACCGTGACCGGCCTCCTGGTCACGCTGTTCGCGGGCCGTGCCCTGCTGCGCTGCGAACCCGCCGCGCCGACGGAGCGCACGCCCGAGCAGGACGGCACCCCGCCCCGGCGGGACCGTCGTACCCGTCGCCTCGTCGTCACCTTCGGCCTGATCGCCCTGTGCACGGCGTACGGCGAGGGCGCGATGGCCGACTGGGGCGCCCTGCACCTGGAACAGGACCTCGACGCCTCCCCGGGTCTGGCGGCGGCCGGCTACTCGTGCTTCGCGCTCGCCATGACCGTCGGCCGGCTGACCGGGACGACGCTGCTGGAACGCCTGGGCCGCACCGCCACGGTGGTGGCCGGCGGCACCACCGCGGTGGCCGGGATGCTGCTCGGCTCGCTCACCCCTTCCGTGGGGGTGGCGCTGTTCGGCTTCGCGATCACCGGCCTCGGGCTCGCCAACATCTTCCCGGTCGCCGTCGAGCGGGCCGGCGCGCTCGGTGGCCCCGGCGGTGTCGCGACCGCGTCCACCCTGGGCTACGGCGGCATGCTGCTCGGTCCGCCCGCGATCGGTTTCATGGCCGACTGGCTGTCCCTGTCCGCCGCCCTCACGAGCGTGGCCGCCCTCGCGGCGGTGGCGGTGCTGATCGCGGTCGCGACGCGGCGCGCGGCGGTTCCCGGCTGAGCCGTGCCACCTCCCTCGAGAGGTGCCGGGGGCTGCCGTGGAGTCCGCTCCATGCGGCACACTCCCTGCCATGAAGACCGCCGCGTACGTCGAGATCCTGGACCGTGAAGGTGTGTTGCTGGCCGAGGCCGCCGAGGCGGCGGGCGGTGACGCCGAGGTGCCGGCCTGTCCCGGCTGGCGGGTGCGGGACCTGCTGCGGCACACGGGGACGGTGCACCGCTGGGCGACGGCGTTCGTCGCCCAGGGGCACACCGCCCCCCGGCCCGCCGACGACCCGCCCGGACTCGACGGCGCCCCGCTCCTGACCTGGTTCCGGGAGGGGCACGGGCGGCTCGTCGACGCCCTCGCGGACGCCGCGCCCGACGTACGGTGCTGGCACTTCCTGCCCGCGCCGTCACCGCTGGCCTTCTGGGCCCGGCGGCAGGCCCACGAGACGACCGTGCACCGGATCGACGCCGAGTCGGCCCGCGGCGGTGAACCCACCGGTGTCGGCGCGGAGTTCGCGGTGGACGGCATCGACGAGCTGCTGTGCGCCTTCCACGCCCGTCCGAAGAGCGCCGTACGCACCGAGGAGCCCCGTACCCTGCGGGTCCGGGCGACGGACGCGCCGGACGCCGTGTGGACCGTACGGCTGTCCACGCAGCCGCCGGTGACCGTGCGGGAGGACACCGGGGACGCCGACTGCGAACTGTCCGGCGCCGCCGCACGGCTCTACCCGGCGCTGTGGAACCGCCTGCCGTTCCCGGAGGTGACCGGCGACGGCGCGCTCGCCGCGTTGTGGCGCGAGCGGTCGGGCGTCACCTGGAAGTGAGCCGGGCGGCGTCGCCGTCCAGCATCCGGTGCAGCACCGCCCGCTGCACCGGCAGCGCCTCGCCGTGCCGGGCGCGCCCCTCGGGGGTGAGCACCACGCGCACGCCCCGCCGGTCCTCGGGGCACATGGAGCGCTCGACGAGGCCGTCCTTCTCCAGCCGGGCCACCAGCCGCGACAACGCGCTCTGGGTGAGGTGGACCCGTTCGGAGATCTCCTGGACCCGGTATCCGCAGGAGCCGGGGCCGTCCTCGTCCCGGGCCCCGGCCAGGACGTCCAGGACCTCGAAGTCGCTTCCGCACAGGCCGTGTCCGTGCAGCGCGCGGTCGAGTTCGCACTGGACGCGGGCGTGGAGGACCAGGAGCGAGCGCCACCGGGTCACGAGCGCCTGTTCGGCCTTCTTCGCCGCCATCCGCGCACCGTAGCAGAGCGCGCCGCGGCGGTCACCGCGCTGCCTGATTCCGCCCCGTTCTGGGAGACTTGGCGCCATGGAGACCTACGGGGGACGGCGCACGCAGGGCGAACGGGACGCCATCACGGTGGAGATCGGCTACGCCCTGTGCAGCGCGGCGTTCGCGGCCGCCGTGCTGTTCGGCGCGGTGGCGGGGCCGGTGTACGTCTTCGCTCTGACGGGCGTGGTGCGCGACGCGCTCGTCGGGGCCGGTGCGGTGCTCGCCGTGGTGGTGTTCGCCGTACGGGTGGTGGGCGTGCTGCTCCGGTTCACGCGCGCCGCTCAGCCCAGCCAGCCCGGCCGCACCAGCCCCGACTCGTAGGCGAGGACGACCAGTTGGGCGCGGTCGCGGGCGCCCAGCTTCACCATGGTGCGGCTGACGTGGGTCTTGGCGGTCAGCGGGCTGACGACCAGCCTGCGGGCGATCTCCTCGTTGGACAGTCCGATGCCGACCAGGGCCATCACCTCGCGCTCCCGCTCGGTCAGCCGGTCCAGCCCGCCGGCCGCCGCGGGTTCCTTGGAGCGCGCCGCGAACTCGGCGATGAGTCGGCGCGTCACCCCGGGTGACAGGAGCGCGTCGCCGTTCACCACCGCCCGTACGGCGCGCAGGAGTTCCTCGGGTTCGGTGTCCTTGACCAGGAAGCCGGAGGCACCGGAGCGGATCGCCTCGAAGACGTACTCGTCGAGTTCGAAGGTGGTGAGCATGACCACCCTGACGTCGGTCAGCCCCGGGTCGCCGGTGATGCGGCGGGTCGCGGCGAGGCCGTCCAGCAGGGGCATGCGGATGTCCATGAGGACGACGTCGGGGCGCAGGGCGCGGATCGAGCGCACCGCCTCCTCGCCGTCGGCGGCCTCCGCGACCACCTCGATGTCCGCCTGCGCGTCCAGCAGCGCCCGGAAACCGGCCCGTACCAGCGACTGGTCGTCGGCGAGCAGTACCCGGATCACCGGTCGTCCTCCTTCGCGTGCGTCCTCGGCCCGGCATCGATCGGCAGGGCCGCGAGCACCCGGAAACCGCCGTCGGGGCGCGGGCCCGCCTCGATGGTGCCACCGAGGGCCGCCGCGCGCTCCCGCATCCCGGCCAGTCCGTTGCCGCTGCCGCCCGCCTCGGCGCCCGTCGCCGGTCCGTCGTCGTCAATGCACAGCCGCAGCGTGCCCCGGTCCGCGTCGATGCGGACCCGGGCGGACCGGGACCCCGAGTGCCGTACGACGTTGGTGAGCGCCTCCTGCACGATGCGGAACGCGGCCAGGCCGGCGCCGGGCGGCAGGCGCGGCGGGTCGCCCGCCACCTCGACGGTGAGGCCCGCGCTCGCCGCCTGCTCGACCAGTTCGGGGAGCCGGTCGAGGCCGGGGGCCGGGGCGCGCGGCGCGTCCCCGGGGGTGCGCAGGGTGCCGAGCACCTGCCGGACCTCGCCGAGCGCCTCCTTGCTCTGGTCCTTGATGGTGGTGAGCGCGGTGCGGGCCTGTTCCGGGTCGGTGTCCAGGAGGGCCAGTCCGACGCCGGCCTGGACGTTGATGACGGAGATGCTGTGCGCGAGGACGTCGTGCAGTTCGCGGGCGATCCGCAGCCGCTCCTCGTCCGCGCGCCGGCGTGCCGCCTGGGCCCGTTCGGCCCGCTCCCGCGCCCACTGCTCGCGGCGGGCCCGGGCCAGCTCCGACAGGGCGGCGACCGCCACGACCCAGGCGGCGATCGCGAGTTCCTGGCCCCAGGACGCGGCCGAGTCCCCGGACGGCGGCAGCCACCGGTAGAGCCAGTGCGCCACCAGGGCGTGCCCGGCCCACAGGCACCCCATCGCCGTCCACGCGGCCCCGCGGTGCCCGGAGACGACGGCGCTGAAGCAGGCCACCGCCACGGCCGCGAACACGGGGCCGTACGGGTAACCGGCGGCCAGGTAGACCAGGGTGGCGCCCGCGGTGCCGCACACGACCGGGACCGGGTACCGCTGCCGCCACAGCAGGGCGGCGCCCGTCACCAGCAGCAGCGCGTGCCCGAAGGGGCCCAGGCCGGACCGCTCGCCCGCCTGGGCGTGGGCGGCGAAGTGCGAACCGAACAGCATGACCGCCGTGACGAGCACGGTGGAGCGCCAGGGCCACCGGGGGCGGCGCTCCTCGTCGTCCGGCCGGTCCCACCACGCGGGCCCGTGCCGCCGCCACCGCGGTGCCCGGCCCCCGGGCTCGTGCTGTCCGTCCATGCCCGCCACGCTAGACGCCGGGCAGGTCGGGCGGCGTCACCCGCGCGTGGTGGTCACACGTACTCCCCCCGACGTACGCCCCGCGCGGGCCGACGCCGTGGGCGCGGGACGGGGAGGCGCCGCCGACGGCGCGAGCCCGTCGGTCAGGTGCCGGTCGCCTCCCCGGCGGACGGCTCGGAGGGCTCGGACTCCTTGGCCGGTGCGGACGACGCCGACGCGTCGGACGGCGCGGCCGGCTCGGGCCGCCGGTCCATCGCCGACAGTGCCCGCTGCGCCAGCGGGTGGTTGCGCACCAGCTCGCCCAGCGAGGTCGAGCCCTGGGTGATGTCCTTGAACGCCTTCCACGCCGGGCGGAAGCCGGTCAGGGCCGCGTGGAAGAGGCCGGGGCGGCGCTCGAACACCGCCAGCATGCGCTTGCCGACGCTCATCTCCACGCCGAGACCGGCCTTGACCGCGAACGCGTAGTTCAGGGCCTGCTTGCGGGCGTCCACGGCGTCGTGCGCCTCGGAGATGCGCACCGCCCACTCCCCCGCGAGCCGGCCCGAGCGCAGCGCGAAGGAGATGCCCTCGCGGGTCCACGGCTCCAGCAGTCCGGCCGCGTCCCCGCACACCAGGACCCGGCCGCGCGAGAGCGGCGAGTCGTCCGCACGGCAGCGCGTCAGGTGGCCGGAGGAGACGCTCGGTTCGAATCCGGCCAGCCCGAGCCGGGCGACGAAGTCCTCCAGGTACCGCTTGGTCGCGGCACCCTCGCCGCGCGCCGAGATCACGCCGACCGTCAGCGTGTCCCCCTTGGGGAAGACCCAGCCGTAACTGCCGGGGATCGGGCCCCAGTCGATGAGCACCCGGCCCTTCCAGTCCTCGGCGACCGTCTCGGGCACCGGGATCTCCGCCTCCAGGCCGAGGTCGACCTGGTCCAGTTTCACTCCGACGTGCGCGCCTATCCGGCTGGCGCTGCCGTCCGCGCCGACGACGGCCCTGGCCAGGACCGTCTCCCCGCCCTGGAGGACGACGGCGACCGTGCGCCGGTCCGGCACCGCCGACCCGTGCTGCTCCACCCGGGTCACCGTCGCCCCGGTGCGCAGCTCGGCGCCCGCCTTCTGGGCGTGCTCGACGAGCTGCAGGTCGAACTCGGGCCGGTTGATCAGTCCGAACAGCATCTGCCGGGAGCGCCGGGTCCGGGTGAAGCGGCCGTTGTTCGAGAAGGTCACCGCGTGCACACGGTCCTGGAAGGGCAGCTCGAAGCCGGGCGGGAGGCTGTCGCGCGAGGGGCCGATGATGCCGCCGCCGCACGTTTTGTAGCGGGGCAGCTCGGCCTTCTCCAGCAACAGGACGCGCCGCCCCGCGACCGCCGCCGCGTAGGCGGCCGAGGCCCCCGCCGGTCCCGCGCCCACCACGACCACGTCCCAGACCTGACGCGCGTCGTCCGCCGAAGAGTTCTCGCTGCTCACGATGGTCTACTGCTCCGATCAAACCGCATGCCGCACCTGACCCCCGCATCCTACGGCGGGCATCGCCGCAGGCCACTGTGGGAGGATCGGCCCGTCATTCCTGTCATTCCAAGTACTCCTTGGTACAACGTCGCACCCACAAGGAGCGTGCCCATGTCGTCGAATCCGGTCGCCGAGACCGTCGCGTCGCTGATGCCCCGCGCGAAGGAGGAACTCGCCGCGCTGGTGGCCTTCAAGTCGGTGGCCGACTTCGACCAGTTCCCGCGCAGCGAGAGCGAGGGCGCCGCCGAGTGGATAGCGACGGCCCTGCGCACCGAGGGCTTCCAGGACGTCGCCCTGCTCGACACCCCGGACGGCACCCAGTCGGTGTACGGGTACCTGCCCGGCCCCGAGGGCGCCAAGACGGTGCTGCTCTACGCCCACTACGACGTGCAGCCGCCGCTGGACGAGACCGGCTGGGTCACTCCGCCGTTCGAGCTGACCGAGCGCGACGGCCGCTGGTACGGGCGCGGCGCCGCGGACTGCAAGGGCGGCGTGCTGATGCACCTGCTGGCCCTGCGCGCGCTGAAGGCGAACGGCGGCGTGCCGGTGCACGTCAAGGTGATCGCCGAGGGTTCGGAGGAGCAGGGCACGGGCGGTCTGGAGCGGTACGCCGAGGCGCACCCGGAGCTGCTGGCCGCCGACACGATCGTCATCGGCGACGCGGGCAACTTCCGGGTCGGTCTGCCGACGGTCACCTCCACGCTGCGCGGCATGACGCTGCTGCGCGTGAAGGTCGACACGCTCGAAGGCAACCTGCACTCCGGCCAGTTCGGCGGTGCGGCGCCCGACGCGCTCGCCGCCCTGATCCGCGTCCTGGACTCGCTGCGTGCCGAGGACGGCTCGACGACCGTCGACGGCCTGGCGACGGACAGCACGTGGGAGGGCCTCGCCTACGACGAGGAGCAGTTCCGCCGGGACGCGCGCGTGCTGGACGGCGTGGAGCTGATCGGCTCCGGTTCGGTCGCCGACCGCATCTGGGCGCGGCCGGCCGTCACCGTGCTGGGCATCGACTGCCCGCCGGTCGTCGGCGCCACCCCGTCGGTGCAGGCGGGCGCGCGGGCGCTGGTGAGCCTCAGGGTGCCGCCGGGCGTGGACGCCGCCGAGGCCACCAAGCTGCTCCGGGCCCACCTGGAGACGCGGACGCCGTGGGGCGCGCGGGTCTCCGTGGAGCAGATCGGCCAGGGCCAGCCGTTCCGCGCCGACACCACCAGCCCGGCCTACCAGGCCATGGCGGACGCGATGGCGGTGGCGTACCCCGGCGAGGAGATGCAGTACGCCGGGCAGGGCGGCTCCATCCCGCTGTGCAACACCCTGGCGGCCCTGTACCCGCAGGCGGAGATCCTGCTGATCGGCCTGAGCGAGCCCGAGGCGCAGATCCACGCCGTGAACGAGAGCGTCTCCCCCGAGGAACTGGAGCGGCTGTCGGTGGCCGAGGCGCACTTCCTGCTCAACTACGCGGCGGGCTGAGCCGGTCCTCGCCGGGCCCTGCCGCGGACGGCGGGGCCCGTCACCGGGCCGGGGTCCCTCAGCCGACCGGGGTGCCCGCCTCCAGGTAGTGGGCGGCGCCGCGCTCGCGGGCCCGCAGCGCCCAGCGCAGCCGTGCGTAGCGGACCGGGGGCAGCAGGGCGGCGGCCTCGTCCTCGGTGGCGAAGCGCCAGGCGCGCAGTTCGGCGCCGGGCAGCAGGACCCGCCCGGCGTCCGTGGAGTCGAGCCGCCCGCCGTCGAAGAGCAGCCGCAGACCGCCGTGGGCGGGGGGCACGGGTGGTTCCCAGTCGACGACGAGCAGGGCCGGTACGTCCCGCAGGCGCAGGCCCGTCTCTTCGGCGACCTCGCGCATGCCGGCGCGGGCGGGGGCCTCGCCGGGTTCGACGACGCCGCCGGGGAACTCCCAGCCGGGTTTGTAGGTGGGGTCGACGAGCAGCACCCGGTCCCGGTCGTCGAAGAGCAGGACGCCGGCGGCGACGGTCTCGCCGGTGGGCTCCGGGGTCTGCACGATCTCGCAGGCCGGCACGGCACCCGTGCCGACGGCCTCGGCGACCCGGACGGCGGCCTCGTACGGGGTGAGGGCGCCGGTGTCGACGGGGTGGGCGTCGGCGGTGAGCCAGGAGGCGAGGGCCGCGCGGTAGGGCTCGATGTGGTCGTAGGACCACTGCCGCACCCGTATCTCGCCGTCGGGCAGGCCCCCCGGTGTCTCACGGCTCGCCATGCGCTCCCGCAGGATCGTTTCGGCCGGGGCCAGCAGGACATGGCGGACCTCGATGCGACGGGCGGCGAGACCGCCGAAGATCTCGTCCCGGTACTCCTGGCGCAGCAGGGTCATCGGGACCACGAGCGTCCCGCCGAGGTCGGCGAGGAGCGCGGCGGCCGTGTCGACGACCAGCCGGCGCCAGATCGGCAGGTCCTGGAAGTCGCCCACCTCGGCCAGGCGTTTGGGTGGCAGCAGGTGCGCGAGCGTCCCGCCGACGACCTCGGGGTCGAAGAGTGTGCTGTTCGGGATCAGTTCGATCAGCTCCCGTGCGGTGGTGGTCTTCCCCGCACCGAACGCGCCGTTGATCCAGACGACGGTCACAGGTCCCCCTCTTCCGTTGGCCCCCTGTGGCTTGCCCGCTTCACCCTGCCACGGAAACCAGACCACGTTGAGGGCGTCGAAAGGGCATATGACAGCGGCGCCGGCGCCCCCGTGGGGCACCGGCGCCGTGCGGTCCGGGGGCCGGGCGTTCCGACCCGGCCGGGGGTCAGCCCAGCGGTCCCAGGGTGTCGCCGTCGAGGGCCAGGCTGTCGGTGGCGACGGTGTCCTGCACGGTGCTGACGGTGTCGTCCACGTCGAGATGGAGCGGGAGGTCGGCGGGGGCTGCGTGGGACGGGCTGACGGCCGCGACGACGAAGCCGGTGGCCAGGGACGCGAGGGCGAGCATGCTGCGCTTCTTCATGCCCCGTTCAACTGCGTCCGGCGCGCCGGGGTCACGGGCGGGGCGGCGGAAGCCTCCGAAGAGGCTGCCCCGCACCGGCCGCACCGGCCGCACCGGGACTCGGCCGGCCACGGCCGCGGCACGGCCGTACGCGGACGTGCGCGCCGACCCCGCCCACCGTCGTCGGACGTGCGCGCCGACCCCGCCCACCGTCGTCGGACGTGCGCGCGCCGACCCCCCGTGTCGCCGTAACGCGGACGGGTACGGCGCCCGGACACCGCGGTCCGCCTCGCCGTGCGCGCACCTCCCCCGTGTCCGCCGCACCCGGACCTGCGCGGCGCCCCCTCGCCCGCCCCCGTATGGGACATGCGCGCGCCGACCCCCTGCCCATCGCGCTCGGACCCGCGCAGCCCCCTGCCCATCGCGCTCGGACCCGCGCAGCCCCCGTGCCCATCGCACCCGGACCCGCGCGGCACCCCTCCCGCCGTGCTCGGACCTGCCCGGCGTTCCCTCCCGCCGCGCTCAGACGCGCGCCGCCGTCGCGCCCTCCCTGCGGGACAGGGCCGCCGCGGCCGCGCCCACCAGTCCGGCGTCCGTCCCCATCTGGGCGGGGACGACCACCAGCCGCTGGACGAAGGACAGCGTCGCGTAGTCGGTGAGCGCCTTGCGCAGCGGGGCGAAGAGGACCTCCCCCGCCTTCCCCACTCCCCCGCCGACCACGGCGATGTCGATCTCGACGAGGGTCGCGGTGGCCGCGATCCCGGCGGCCAGCGCCTGCGCGGCCCGTTCGAAGGAGGCGACGGCGACCGGGTCGCCCCGACGGGCGGCGGCGGCGACCGCGGCGGCCGAGACGTCGCCGTCCGGGCCGGGCAGCCAGCCGGCGTCGAGGGCACGGCGGGCGATGTGGGGGCCGCTCGCTATGCGCTCCACGCAGCCGCGCGCGCCGCAGGGGCAGGGGTCGCCGTCCAGGTCGACGCTGATGTGGCCGATGTGGCCGGCGTTGCCGGTCGGGCCGGGATGCAGCCGGCCGCCCAGCACCAGACCTCCGCCGACGCCGGTCGACACCACCATGCACAGCGCGTTGTCGTGCCCGCGGGCGGCACCCTGCCAGTGCTCGGCGGCCGTGATGGCCACCCCGTCGCCGATCAGTTCCACGGGCAGGCCGCCGACCGCGTCCCGGACCCTGCGGACCAGCGGATAGTCGCGCCAGCCGGGCACGTTCACCGGGCTGACGGTGCCGGCCGAGGCGTCCACCGGGCCCGCGCTGCCGATGCCGACGGCCGTGACCCCGCTCCACAGGGGCGACGCGGTCAGTTCGGCGAGGACGGCCTCGACGGCCCCCATCACGGTGTCACCGTCCTCGCGGGCGGGTGTCGCACGCTGTGCGCGGGCCTGGATGCGGCCGTGGCCGTCCACCAGCGCCCCGGCGATCTTGGTGCCGCCGATGTCCAGCGCTGCCACGAGGTCGGTGTGCATCAGAGTCGGATCTCCCCGTCGGACCGAAAGCGAAAACCTGCGCATGCCGTCATAGCCGTACATGCCGTACACGCGAGCACACGGCGACCGGCCCCTTGGTGGGGACGGGGGCCGGAGAGTGCGGTGGACAGTGTCTCCCGCATCTGACAACGTTGTCCAGGCTCTATGCTCGACGCCACATCCTCATACAAGCCCATGACCGACACATCCCCCCGGACAGCAGGAGCCGACGCTTTCCCGTGGACGACAGGACAGGACACCGCACCGTGCCCGACACGACCCGCCGCGCAGACCGCCTCACCGGGAACCGTTACGGCAACCGCCCGACCATGAAGGACGTCGCCGCCCGGGCCGGTGTCGGCCTCAAGACCGTCTCCCGGGTGGTCAACGGGGAGCCCGGCGTCACCCCGGAGACCGAGCGCCGGGTCCAGGAGGCCATCGACGCGCTCGGCTTCCGCCGCAACGACAGCGCGCGGGTCCTGCGCAAGGGCCGCACCGCGAGCATCGGCCTGGTCCTGGAGGATCTGGCCGACCCGTTCTACGGCCCGCTCAGCCGTGCCGTGGAGGAGGTGGCCCGCGCCCACGGCGCCCTGCTGATCAACGGGTCCAGCGCGGAGGACCCGGAGCGCGAGCAGGAGCTGGTCCTCGCGCTGTGCGCGCGGCGCGTGGACGGGCTGGTGGTGATCCCCGCCGGGGACGACCACCGCTATCTGGAGCCGGAGCTGAAGGCGGGCGTGGCCACGGTCTTCGTCGACCGTCCGGCGGGGCGGATCGACGCGGACGTGGTGGTCTGCGACAACTTCGGCGGCGCCCGCGACGGGGTCGCCCACCTCATCGCGCACGGGCACCGCAGGATCGGCTTCATCGGCGACATGCCCCGCATCCACACCGCCGCCGAGCGGCTGCGCGGCTACCGCGCCGCCATGGAGGACGCGGGCATACCGGTCGAGGACTCCTGGATGTCCCTGGGCGTCACCGACCCCGAGCGGGTGCGCCGGGCGGCCGAGGAGATGCTCGCCGACCCGCATCCGGTCACCGCGATCTTCACGGGCAACAACCGGGTGACGGTCACGGTGATCCGGGTCCTGGCCGAGCACACCCGGGGCGTGGCCCTGGTCGGCTTCGACGACATCGAGCTGGCCGACCTGCTCCGGCCGGGCGTCACCGTGGTCGCGCAGGACGCCGCCGCCCTCGGCCGCACCGCCGCCGAGCGGCTCTTCCGGCAGCTGGACGGCACCCTCCTGGCCCCCGACCGCATCGAACTGCCGACCAGGCTGATCACCCGGGGCTCGGGCGAACTGCCGCCGGCCGACTGAGCACCCGCGCGACACCGCCGGAGGGAACAACCGTGCCCCAACCACCGAGCGAGGGCGGCGCCCCCGCGGAACGGCCCGGCGAGGACCGGACGCTGCGCTCCCTCGGGCTGGACGGGGTGCCGCGCGAGGAACCGCTGCTGTATCCGGGCGCGTGGCCCCGAGAGTCCGCGCTGCTGGACGGGGACCGGCTGCTGCCGCTGGACCGGCCGGCGCGCGAGGCGTGGGAGCAGGAGGACGGCCGGGTCCCGGTGCTGGCGATCGGATCCAACGCGAGCCCGGCCCAGCTGCGGCACAAGATGGCCGAGTTCGGGATCGACTCGCCGGTCCCGATGGTCAGGTCGCGGGTCACGGGGCTGGACGTCGGCGTCTCCGCGCACGTGAGCCGCATGGGCTACGTGTCCGCCTCCCCGGTGGGCGCCCCCGGCACCGTGCGGGAGCTGTTCGTGCTGTGGCTCGACCCCGGGCAGCTCGCGGTGATCGACGCGAGCGAGGGCGTGCCGATGGCGGGCGGCAACTTCGACCGGGCGTGGCTGCCCGCGCCCGACGTGCGCGTCGAGCCCGGGGACGGGTCGGTGCTGCGCGGCACGTACGCGTACGTCAACCGCCACGGCGTCCTGCACGACGGCACCGGTGCGCCCCGCCGGCACCCGGGCGAGCAGCGGCCCCTCATCACCGAGCTGCTGGACGGTTCGGCCCGGCTGCGGGCGCTGTTCGGGGCGACGCCGGAGGAGTTCTGCGCGCGGGCGCGCGCCGACCGGCGGCTGTGCGACCGGGGGACCCGGCTTTTGGCGGAGGAGGGGCGGGTGACGGCGTCCGGCCTGGAGCGGTACGTGGGCCGCGGGCCGGACGGTTCCCGCACCCGGGGCCGGACGCCGTCGTGGGGACCTACTGCGCCGATGCCGTGAGGTCGCCGCGCCGCGGGCCCGAGAAGCCCTCCAGGTCGGCGCGGGTCAGGCCGGTCAGCCGGGCGACCTCGCCGATGTCGAGGGCGCCGCAGTCCAGGCCCCGCAGCAGGTAGCCGCTGAGCGCCTTGGCGGTGGCGGGCTCGTCCATGACGTCGCCGCCGGCGCGGTTGGCGTAGCGGGCGAGACGGGCGGCGGCCTGCTCGAACCCCTCGCGGTAGAAGGCGAAGACGGCCGCGTACCGGGTGGGGATGTGGCCGGGGTGCATGTCCCAGCCCTGGTAGTAGGCGCGGGCCAGGGCGCGGCGGGTGAGGCCGTAGTGCAGGCGCCAGGCGTCGTGGACCTGTGCGGTGGGACCGACCGGCAGGACGTTGGTGGAGCCGTCCGACACGCGAACGCCGGTCCCGGCGGCGGCGACCTGCATGACCGCCTTGGCGTGGTCGGCGGCCGGGTGGTCGCTGGCCTGGTGGGCGGCGGAGACGCCGAGGCAGGCGCTGTAGTCGAAGGTCCCGTAGTGCAGGCCGGTGGCGCGGCCCTCGGCGGCCTGGATCATCCGGGCGACGGTGGCGGTGCCGTCGGCGGCGAGGATGGACTGGCTGGTCTCGATCTGGATCTCGAAGCCGATCCGGCCGGGAGTCAGGCCGCGGGCCTTCTCGAAGGCCTCCAGGAGCCGCACCATGGCGGTGACCTGCTCGGGGTAGGTCACCTTCGGCAGCGTGAGCACGAGCCCGTCGGGCAGTCCGCCGGCCTCCATCAGACCGCTGAGGAAGACGTCGAGGGTCCGGATGCCCCGGGCGCGCACCGGGGCCTCCATGCACTTCATGCGGATGCCCATGCAGGGGGCCGCAGTGCCCTGTTCGTACGCCTCGGCGACCAGCCGGGCCGCGCGGGCGGCCGCCTCGTCCTCCTCGGCGTCCGTGCGGTTGCCGTAGCCGTCCTCGAAGTCGATGCGCAGGTCCTCGACCGGCTCGCGCTCCAGCTTGGCGCGTACGCGGGTGTACACGGGCTCGGCGAGGTCGTCGGCGAGGCCGAGGACGGCGGCGAAGGAGGCGGCGTCCGGGGCGTGTTCGTCGAGGGCGGCCAGCGCCCGGTCGCCCCAGGAGCGGATCGTGCCGACCGCGAAGACGTCGCCGGGGACGTAGACGGTGTGGACGGGCTGGCGGGTGCCCGGGTCTCCGGGGTAGCGGCGCTCCAGCTCCGCGTCGACCGGTGCGAGGGAGGCACTGATCTCCTCGCCGACGGCGCCCGCGAGGCTCGTTGCCACCTTCTCCTGCTGACCCATTCGACACCCTCCTGATGTTCATTTTTCCGCTGAACGGAATCACTTATCCGTAGAGTGAAGTTATCTGTCGGTCTCCCCCCGGTCAACACCATCCTGCGCAGACGCCGAGGCCCCCGCGACCACGTGCGGTCGCGGGGGCCTCGGCGAACGGTGCCGCCGGGAGGGTCAGCCCTTGCGGGACTTCACTTCCTCGGTGAGCTGGGGGACGACGTCGAAGAGGTCGCCGACGACGCCGTAGTCGACCAGCTCGAAGATCGGGGCCTCGGCGTCCTTGTTGATCGCCACGATGGTCTTCGAGGTCTGCATGCCCGCGCGGTGCTGGATCGCGCCGGAGATGCCGGAGGCGATGTAGAGCTGCGGCGAGACGGACTTGCCGGTCTGGCCCACCTGGTTGGTGTGCGGGTACCAGCCCGCGTCCACCGCGGCGCGCGAGGCACCGACGGCCGCGCCGAGGGAGTCGGCGAGCGCCTCGATGATCGCGAAGTTCTCCGCGCCGTTGACACCGCGGCCGCCGGAGACGACGATCGCGGCCTCGGTCAGCTCCGGGCGGCCGGTCGACTCGCGCGGCGTGCGCGAGGTGACCTTGGTACCGGTGGCGGCGGCGGAGAAGGTGACCGACAGGGCCTCGACGGCGCCGGCGGCCGGGGCGGCCTCGACGGCGGCCGAGTTCGGCTTGACCGTGATGACCGGGGTGCCCTTGGAGACGCGGGACTTGGTGGTGAAAGCGGCCGCGAACACCGACTGGGTGGCCACCGGCCCCTCGTCGCCGGCCTCCAGGTCGACGGCGTCCGTGATGATGCCCGAGCCCAGGCGCAGCGCCAGGCGGGCGGCGATCTCCTTGCCCTCGGTGGAGGAGGGGACCAGCACGGCGGCCGGGGAGACGGCGGTGACGGCGGCCTGAAGGGCGTCGACCTTCGGTACGACGAGGTAGTCGGCGTACTCGGCGGCCTCGTGGGTGAGGACCTTCACGGCGCCGTGCTCGGCGAGGGCGGCGGCGGTGTCACCGGCCCCGTTGCCCAGCGCGACGGCGACGGGCTCGCCGACGCGGCGGGCCAGCGTCAGCAGCTCCAGGGTCGGCTTGCGGACGGCACCGTCCACGTGGTCGACGTAGACGAGAACTTCAGCCATGGGACTTCTTCTCTCCTGCTTGCGAAAGATGAGGGGCGGTCAGCGGGGCGGGGCTCAGATGAACTTCTGGCCCGCCAGGAACTCGGCGAGCTGCTTGCCGCCCTCGCCCTCGTCCTTGACGATCGTGCCCGCGGTGCGCGCCGGGCGCTCGGCGGCCGACTCGACGACCGTGTAGGCGTTCTCCAGGCCGACCTCGTCCTCGTCGATGTCGAGGTCGGACAGGTCCCAGGACTCCACCGGCTTCTTCTTGGCCGCCATGATGCCCTTGAAGGACGGGTACCGGGCCTCGCCCGACTGGTCGGTGACCGACACGACCGCCGGCAGCGACGCCTCCAGCTGCTCCGTGGCCGAGTCGCCGTCGCGACGGCCCTTGACGACGCCGCCCTCGACCGAGACCTCGGACAGCAGCGTCACCTGCGGCACGCCCAGGCGCTCCGCGAGCAGCGCGGGGACGACGCCCATGGTGCCGTCGGTGGAGGCCATGCCGGAGACGACCAGGTCGTAGCCGGCCTTCTCGACGGCCTTGGCCAGCACCAGGGAGGTGCCGATGGCGTCGGTGCCGTGCAGGTCGTCGTCCTCGACGTGGATCGCCTTGTCGGCACCCATGGACAGCGCCTTGCGCAGGGCGTCCTTGGCGTCCTCGGGGCCCACCGTCAGGACGGTCACCTCGACGTCGTCGTCGGAATTCTCGGAGATCTGCAGCGCCTGCTCGACCGCGTACTCGTCCAGCTCGGAGAGCAGACCGTCCACGTCGTCCCGGTCGACGGTCAGGTCATCGGCGAAGTGCCGGTCGCCAGTGGCGTCGGGCACGTACTTCACAGTGACAACGATCCTCAAGCTCACGCCGGCTCTCCTACTGCGTCGACATTTCAGTGCTGCCTCTTGCAGGCAGCATAGGCGCCCCAAGCGGCCGATCCCGGTCGGGGCGACCTGCGCTCCGCCCGGAATATTACTCGTCAGTACACCCAGTTCTTTCCCGCTAAGCAAGCGCTTTGAACTGTGACCTTCGCAACGCAGCGTAACCGGAACCCGACGCCCTCGCAGAAGGTGTCCCGCCGACCGGTCAGTCGCGCAGACCCCGGTATCGCCCCTGGTGGTACAGGAGCGGCCGGCCGGTCCCCGCGGGGTCGCCGAGCAGGACCTCCGCCAGCACGATCCGGTGGTCCCCCGCGGGCACCCGGCCCACCACGCGGCACACGAGCCAGGCGAGCACCCCGTCCAGCACGGGCACGCCCTCGGGCCCCTCGCGCCAGGAGGTGGGAGCGGCGAAGCGGTCGGCGCCGCTGCGGGCGAAGGTGGCCGCCAGTTCCTCCTGGTGCTCGCCGAGCAGGTGGACGCCGACGTGTTCGGCCTCGGAGACCGCGGGCCAGCACGAGGAGCCGGTGCCGATGCCGAAGGAGAGCAGCGGAGGACGGGCGGAGACGGAGGTGAGGGACGTGGCCGTGAAGCCGGCCGGACCGCCGGGGCCCCGCGCGGTGATCACGGCGACGCCCGCCGCGTGCCGCCGGAAGACCGACCGGAGCAGGTCGTCGGCGGCGGGCCGCGGTGCGGCGAGGTCCGGGGTGACCGTCATGCGGGATGGTCCTTCTGCGTTGCGCCTGGGCCCCGGGACCCCGGAGCGGGGCAGGGGGGCGGGCTGACGACGGGTGGCACACACAGTCAATTACGTCCCGGGATCTCGAAGCTGTGGAGAAGACCTCAGCGCCGGCGTGGCGCTTGTCACACCGCCTCCCCCAGCGCGGCGATCACGTCCGCCGTGCGCGGCTGCCCGACGGCACGCCGTACGACACGGCCGTCGGCGTCCAGGACCAGCACCGTGGGCGTCTTGAGCACGTCGAGGGCGCGGACCAGTTCCAGGTGGCCCTCGGCGTCGATCTCGACGTGGGTGACACCGGGGACCATGCCGGCCACCTCGTCCAGCACCCGCCGGGTGGCCCGGCAGGGCGCGCAGAAGGCGCTGGAGAACTGCACGAGCGTGGCGCGGGCACCGAGTTCGGCACCCAGGTCGGCCGCGTCGAGCCGGGGGGAGCCGGCCGCGGGCCGCCTGCCGTCGTCGTCCTGCTGGCGCACCTGCGCGCTCCCGTTCCGCCGCCGCAGCGGCACTTTCCGGGCGCACGTCCCCGCGCGCCGCCGATCGGTCCTCGGGAGGTGCAGCGTTCCCGAGGCGGCCGGGATTCCCGCCCACCGTCGCATTTCGGCCACGAAACGGCCGGGTGAGTGATGAGGATCTCGCCGCACACGGGCACCAAGGCTGGTACACGGGCCGTTCTTGGGGCACGATCTGCGACAAGCCGCAAACCTACGGCTGCGTAACTTTCGACTGGGAGTCCCCTTCCCAGGCCGACAAGGAAGGGTCCGACCCGCCCATGGCAGAACTCGTCTACCGTCCGGTCATCGGTCTCGCCCGCACCATGTTCAAGGTGTGGGACCTCAAGATCGACTGCCGCGGATCGGAGAACATCCCGCGCTCGGGCGGCGCCGTACTGGTGAGCAATCACATCAGCTACCTGGACTTCATCTTCGACGGACTGGCCGCGCTGCCGCAGAAGCGGCTGGTGCGCTTCATGGCGAAGGAGTCGGTCTTCCGGCACCGGATCTCCGGACCGCTGATGCGCGGGATGAAGCACATCCCGGTGGACCGCAAGCAGGGCGAGGCGGCCTACGCGCACGCCCTCGACTCGCTGAAGTCCGGGGAGATCGTCGGCGTCTTCCCGGAGGCGACGATCTCCGAGTCGTTCACGCTGAAGAGCTTCAAGTCGGGCGCCGCGCGGCTCGCGCAGGAGGCGGGCGTCCCGCTGGTGCCCATGGCGCTGTGGGGCACCCAGCGGCTGTGGACCAAGGGCCACCCGCGCAACTTCAAGCGCAGCCACACCCCCATCACCATCCGGGTCGGCGAGGCGATGGAGGCCTCGCGCGAGCAGTACGCCGGCGCCATCACCCGGCGGCTGCGCGAGCGGGTGCAGGAGTTGCTGGAGGCCGCGCAGCGCGCCTACCCGGTGCGCCCCAAGGGCCCCGACGACACCTGGTGGATGCCGGCCCACCTCGGCGGCACGGCCCCGACGCCCGAGCAACTGCGTACCGCCCAGGCGCACTGAGCCGGGCGCCTCACAGGGTGGTGGGGAGGGTCTCCCACAGGTGCGGGCGATCGGTGGCCGCCTTCAGGACGTCCAGCACCGCCGGGTGCGGCGCCGCGTACAGCTCCGGACAGTCCTCCTCCCCCGCCGCCCGGTCCGGCGTGAAGGCCAGCCGTTCCTTCCCCAGGGAGAACTGCGCGTTCACGCCGGGCTTGTTCCCGCGCGGATCCTGCCGGTGCCAGGCGCCGTCCAGACGTACGGCGACCAGCCCGTGCACCACGTCGAGCCGTTGGTAGCACAGCGCCGTGGGGATGTCCTCGGCCCGCAGCAGCGCGGCCAGCGCGTGGGCCTTGGCGTAGCAGATGCCGGTGCGCCGCTCCAGGACGTCGGAGGCCCGCCAGGTGACGCGCGGGTCCCCGGAGTCCTGTGAGTGGGGGATGGTGTCGCGCACGAACTCGAACGCCAGTCGCGCATAGCCATACGAGTCCTCGGCCTGCCTGGCGAGGCGTCCGGCCGCCTCCCGCACGCTGGGATGCTCGTGGTCGATGGCCTCGTCGGCGGCGAGGTAGGCGGACAGATCAGACGTCTTCTGGATCAGCTCCATGCCCGCAGAGCATAGGAAAGCGATCACCCGCCAGTCAATGACTTTTCAGGTGACCGCATACCTATGCATAACGAAGAGTCTCGCGTCAGCGGGCCGTCTCCTCCTTGAGGGCGGCCACGAACGCGTCGACGTCGTCCTCGGTGGTGTCGAAGGCGCACATCCAGCGCACGTCCCCGGCGGCCTCGTCCCAGAAGTAGAAGCGGAACCGCTTCTGCAGGCGCTCGCTCACCTCGTGCGGCAGGCGGGCGAAGACCGCGTTGGCCTGCACCGGGTAGAGGATCTCCACGCCGTGCACGGAGCGCACGCCCTCGGCCAGCCGCCGGGCCATCTCGTTGGAGTGCCGGGCGTTGCGCAGCCACAGGTCCTTGGCCAGCAGCGCCTCCAACTGGACGGACACGAAGCGCATCTTGGAGGCGAGCTGCATGGACAGCTTGCGCAGGTGCTTCATGTGCCGCACCGCGTCCTGGTTCAGCACCACGACCGCCTCGCCGAACAGGGCGCCGTTCTTGGTGCCGCCGAGGGAGAGGAGGTCGACGCCGACCGCGTTGGTGAACGTGCGCATGGGCACGTCCAGGGAGGCGGCGGCGTTGGCTATCCGGGAGCCGTCCAGGTGCACCTTCATGCCGTGCGCGTGGGCGTGCTCGCAGATGGCCCGGATCTCGTCGGGCGTGTAGAGGGTGCCCAGTTCGGTGCTCTGGGTGATCGAGACGACCTGCGGCATCGCCCGGTGCTCGTCGTCCCAGCCGTACGCCTGACGGTCGATCAGGTCGGGCGTGAGCTTGCCGTCCGGGGTGGGGACGGTGAGCAGCTTGAGGCCGCCCATGCGCTCGGGGGCGCCGCCCTCGTCGACGTTGATGTGCGCGCTCTCGGCGCAGATCACCGCGCCCCAGCGGTCGGTGACCGCCTGGAGCGCGACGACGTTGGCGCCGGTGCCGTTGAACACCGGGAACGCCTCGGCGGAGGAGCCGAAGTGGCTGCGGATCACCCGCTGCAGGTTCTCGGTGTACTCGTCCTCGCCGTACGCGACCTGGTGCCCGCCGTTGGCCAGGGCCAGGGCGGCGAGCACCTCCGGGTGGGCGCCGGCGTAGTTGTCACTGGCGAAACCGCGGACCTCGGGGTCGTGATGACGACGCGCGTCGGTCTTCGGGGGGTTCACGGCTTCTCGGTCAGCCACAGACGGTTTCCGTTCACTTCCGCGGCGGGCTTGTCCCAGACACCGGCGACGGCCTCGGCGAGGTCACGCACGTCCGTGAAGCCCGCGAACTTCGCGTTGGGGCGCTCGGCGCGCATCGCGTCGTGCACCAACGCCTTGACCACCAGGATCGCAGCCGCCGACGTCGGCCCCTGCTCGCCCCCCGCCTTGCGGAAGTAGTCCGCCATGGCCAGGGTCCACGCCTCGGCGGCGGCCTTGGCGGCGGAGTAGGCGGCGTTGCCCGCGGTGGGGCTGGACGCGCCGGCGGCGCTGACCAGGACGTAGCGGCCGCGGTCGCTGCGCTGGAGCGCCTCGTGGAAGGCGAGGGAGGTGTGCTGCACGGTGCGGACGAGCAGCTTCTCCAGGAGGTCCCAGTCGCCGAGTTCGGTCTTGGTGAAGGTCTTGCTGCCGCGCCAGCCGCCCACGAGGTGGACCATGCCGTCGACGTGGCCGAACTCCTCCTCGGTGCGGTCGGCCCAGGCCCGGGTGGAGTCCGGGTCGAGCAGGTCGACGGTCTCGCCGGTGACGGTGGCGCCGCCGTGCGCGTAGCGCGCCGCGTCCACCGCCTCGGCCAGCCGCTCCGGGTCGTTGTCCGCGCCGACGACGGTCGCACCCGCCTCGGCCAGCCGCAGCAGCGCGGCCCGTCCGGCGGGTCCGCCCGCCCCTGCCACCGCGATCACCGCGCCGTCGAGCGCCCCGTTCCCCATGGTCCTCGCCTCCCGAGCCTGCCGAGCCTGTGTCTGCCGTGCCTGTCCGTGCGTGCCGCCGCCCTCGCTCACGCGGCGGCCCGTTCGGCACCGTCCGCGGCCCTGGTGATGCCCCGGGTCGAGGCGATCACCTTCTTGAGCTTCTTGGACAGGGCCTCGTAGAACATGCTCAGCGGAAACTCGTCGGGAAGCACGTCGTCGACGAGTTTGCGCGGCGGCAGGGTCAGGTCCAGGGCGTCGGGGCCCTTGGCCCACTTGGAGCCCGGGTGCGGGGCGAGGTAGGCGGAGACCAGCTCGTAGCCGGCGAACCAGTGGACGATCTTCGGGCGGTCGATGCCGTCGCGGTAGAGCTTCTCGATCTCGCCGCACAGCTGGTTGGTGACCTGCGGGGCGCGCTGCCAGTCGATGAAGAGCTTGTTGTCGGTCCAGCGCACGACGTCGTGCTTGTGCAGGTAGGCGAAGAGGAGCTGGCCGCCGAGGCCGTCGTAGTTGCGCACCCGCTCGCCGGTGACCGGGAAGCGGAACATGCGGTCGAAGAGCACCGCGTACTGCACGTCGCGGGCCTGCGGGACGCCCTCGTCCGCCAGCTTCACGGCCTCCTTGAAGGCGGTGAGGTCGCAGCGCAGCTCCTCCAGGCCGTACATCCAGAACGGCTGGCGCTGCTTGATCATGAACGGGTCGAAGGGCAGGTCGCCGTGGCTGTGGGTGCGGTCGTGGACCATGTCCCACAGCACGAACGCCTCTTCGCAGCGCTTCTGGTCGTGGACCATCGCGGCCACGTCCTCGGGCAGCTCCAGGCCCAGCAGGTCCACGGCGGCCTCGGTGACGCGGCGGAAGCGGGCGGCCTCGCGGTCGCAGAAGATGCCGCCCCAGGAGAAGCGCTCGGGCGCCTCGCGCACGGCGATGGTCTCCGGGAAGAGGACGGCCGAGTTGGTGTCGTAGCCGGCCGTGAAGTCCTCGAAGGTGATGCCGCAGAACAGCGGGTTGTCGTACCGGGTGCGCTCCAGCTCCGCCAGCCAGTCGGGCCAGACCATGCGCAGCACGACGGCCTCGAGGTTGCGGTCCGGGTTGCCGTTCTGCGTGTACATCGGGAAGACGACCAGGTGCTGGAGGCCGTCCGCGCGGTTGGCCGCGGGCTGGAAGGCCAGCAGCGAGTCGAGGAAGTCGGGGACCTCGAAGCCGCCGTCGGCCCAGCGGCCGAGGTCGCCGACCAGGGCTTCGTGGTAGGCACGGTCGTGCGGCAGCAGCGGGGACAGCTCGCGCACCGCCTCGGTGACACGGCGTACGGCGTCCTCGGCGGTGGCCCGCTCCGGGGCGCCCTCGGCGCCGAAGTCGATCGACCCGTCCTTGGACTGCCATGGCCGGATCTGCTCCACGGCATCCTTGAGCACGGGCCACGCCGGGTGCTCAACCACCCTGCTCGCCGGAGGAACGTTCTCCTCCGCGCCCACCTGCACAAGAATTTCCGTCATGTCCCATCCTCCACGGGAGAAGCTAGCGTGACGCCACCGTAGACATACGACGTTTCTCCAATCAAGGGGAGACTCCGTAAATTATCCTGCCCCACCCGGGGCTGTGCCGCATTTTTTCCTGTCGGACGCCGGATTCGTATACCCGGCGAAGCACAGGGGAAACGGTCCGGCAGGGCCGTTAGGCTGCGGCCCTGCCCGCCGACGTCGACGGAAGCGAGTCGAGCCTTGAACTTCCTCACCATCGGTCACCGCGGAGCGATGGGTGTCGAACCCGAGAACACCCTGCGCTCCTTCGTCGCCGCCGAGCAGGCCGGCCTCGACGTCGTCGAACTGGACCTGCACCTGAGCAAGGACGGCGCGCTCGTCGTCATGCACGACGCCGACGTGGACCGCACCACCGACGGCACCGGCGCGATCGCCGACAAGACCCTCGAGGAGCTGCGCACCCTGGACGCCGGCCGCGGGGAGCGGATCCCGGTCTTCGAGGAGGCGCTGGACGCGGTGTCGGTGCCCCTGCAGGCCGAGATCAAGGACGCGGCGGCCGCACGCGTCCTCGCCGAGGTGATGCTCCGCCGGGACCTGGTGGACCGGGTGGAGGTGATCTCGTTCCACGACGAGGCCCTCGTCGAGATCGCCCGGCTGGTGCCGGGGGTGCGGACCGCCCTGGTCGCGCAGTACTACGGCCCCGAGGTCGTGGACCGCGCCGTGGCGGCGGGCGCCCGGACGCTGTGCCTGGACATCAACAGGATCACGCTGGAGACCGTGAGGAAGGCCCGCAAGGCGGGCCTGCGGGTGTTCTGCTGGACCGTGAACACCCAGGACCACCTGCGGCTGGTGCGCGCCCTGGGCCTGGACGGCGCGACGACCGACTACCCGGAGATCAAGCGCACCGGCCGCTTCACCGCCTGAGCGGCGCCCCGGCGGCTCCGGGCGTCACGCCAGCGGCTTGACCAGCAGCTCGAACCGGAGGTCGTCGCGCTGCGGGATGCCGAAGCGCTCGTCGCCGTACGGGAAGGGGGTCGTCTCTCCCGTACGGCGGTAGCCGCGGCGCTCGTACCAGGCGATGAGGTCCTCGCGCACGGAGATCACCGTCATGTGCATCTCGGTGACGCCCCACGTCGCGCGGGCCTGCCGCTCGGCCTCCGCGATGATCGCCTTGCCCAGTCCCCCGCCCTGGAGTGCCGGGCTGACCGCGAACATCCCGAAGTAGGCGTGCGCCCCGCGGTGCTCGAGCTGGCAGCAGGCCACGATCCCGCCGTCCCGCTCCACCGTCAGCAGGCGGCTGTCCGGCGCCTCGACGACCTCCAGCACACCCCGCGGGTCGGTGCGCTGCCCCTCGAGGATGTCCGCCTCGGTGGTCCACCCGGCCCGGCTGGAATCGCCCCGGTACGCGGACTCTATGAGCGCCACGAGCGCGTCCACGTCGGCCTCGGTGGCGTCGCGGTAGGTCAGTGGGCCGGCAGCGGTGTTCATGGGGGCGTCTCCGGTTCGTTCTCGGGCGCGTCGCGGGCACCGATGAGCGTAACGCCGCCGCCGGCCGCCACTACGCTCGGGAGGCATGGTGCACGTACTCAGCAGCCGGACCCTGCTCCGTCCCACCGATCCCGACCGCACCCGCGCCTTCTACGGCGAGCAGCTCGGCCTCGCCGTCCACCGCGAGTTCGGCACGGGCCCGGAGCGGGGCACCGTCTACTTCCTCGGCGGCGGCTTCCTGGAGGTCTCGGGACGCTCCGAGGAGCCCGTCGGCCCCGGGCCGGCCCTGTGGCTCCAGGTCGAGGACGCGGCGGCGGCCCACGACGAACTGCGCGCCAAGGGCGTCGGGATCGTGCGGCCGCCGGTCAAGGAGCCGTGGGGGCTGGTGGAGATGTGGATCGAGGACCCCGACGGCACCCGCATCGTGCTGGTGGAGGTGCCCGCGGAGCATCCGCTGCGCTACCGGCCGGGGATCTGAGCCGCACGGCGGGTACCTCGGCCGGTGGGCGCACGTGCCGGATGGCCCCGCCCCCGGCCCGGCCTTAGCGTGCTGGAGGGGGGCGGACGCGGCCCCGGCGGAAGGACGCCAGCACGATGAAGCTCCACGAACCGGTGACCGGCGGGCCCTGCTGGGCGGAGCTGGGGACCACCGACCTGAGGGCGGCCCGGAGGTTCTACACCAAGCTGTTCGGCTGGTATCCCGAGACGGTCTCGCACCAGCAGGCGGGCGGCTACACGATCGCGCGGATCGACGACGCGGCGGTCGCCGCCCTGACGCCGCTCTACCAGCCGGGACAGCCGGTCGCCTGGAACGTGTCCTTCGCCGTGCGCGACGCGGACGCGGCCGTACGGCAGGTGACGGCGGCCGGGGGCACGGTCCTGGAGGGACCCACGGACGTCTTCGACTCGGGCCGCTTCGCGGTGGCCGCCGATCCGACCGGGGCGGTCTTCCAGCTCTGGCAGGGCGGCTCCTTCCCCGGGGCCGGACTGTTCAACGCGCCCGGCTCGCTGGGCTGGGTGGAGCTGCTGACCCGGGAGCCCGACCGGGCCGCGGACTTCTACACCACGGTCTTCGGCTGGAGCGTCACCGGCCCGCCGCGCTACCAGCAGTGGGGGATCGAGGGGGCGGACTTCGGCGGGATGGTGCCGATGGACGACAAGTTCCCGCACGAGGTGCCGGCGCACTGGCTGCCCTACTTCGCGGTGGTGGACGTGAACACGGCCGCGGTCGACACGACCGACGGCGGCGGCACCGTGCTGATGGAGCCGACCTCCGTGCCCGACGGCCCCCGCCTCGCCGTGCTGCGGGACCCGCAGGGCGCGATGTTCGGCGTGTACGGGGCGGGGGGCGCACGCTGATCCCGGCGGCACGGCAGGCCGCCGGGCTCCGCGGGACGTTTCGAGCAGGCGCCCTTCAGGCCCGCAGCGCGTCCAGGCGGCCCTCGAGCTGCCCCAGCAGCCCGCCCAGCAACGCCGCCAGTTCGCCCTGCCGCGCTCCGTCGACGCCGGACAGGACGGCGGACTCGTAGGCGAGCTGTTCCGGCAGGATCCCGTCGACGAGGTCGCGTCCGGCCTCCGTGAGGCGCAGGTGGGCGACCCTGCGGTCCCGGGTGTCGCCGCGCCGCTCGACGAGGCCGCGCTCGCTGAGCTGCTTGAGGCGCTTGGTGACGGCGGCGCCGGAGGAGAAGGTCTCCCGGGCCAGCTCGCCCGGGGTCAGCTCGTGCCCGGTGCGGCGCAGGGCGCCCAGCAGGTCGAACTCGGCCCGGCTGAGGCCCGCCCGGCGCAGCGGCGCGTCCTCGGCCTGCTGGAGGAGGGCGGCGCAGCGGTTGATCCGGCCGATGATCTCCATCGGCCCGGTGTCGAGGTCCGGGCGGACGGTCCGCCACTGGCGTACGACGGCGGCCACGGTGTCCCCGCCCGGCCCCGTCCCCCCGTTCCCGGCTCCGCCCCGGGCTCCCCCGTCGGTTGCGGTCATGGACGTACGTCCTCCGTTCTCGTGCCCGTCTCGCGGTCCGCACGCGCTGCCTGGCGTCGCACCGCCTCGGCGAGCGTACGGTGTCCGGACTGCTCGGCGAGCACGACCCTCTCCTGGGGCAGTGCGCGTCCCCACCATTCACCGGCGGCCCCGTCGGCGGTGGCCCGCAGGTCGGTGAGGGCGGCGGCCAGGCCCCGGCGGGCGGCCTCCAGGGCGCCGGGGGCGGGGTCGGGCTCCGCGAGGAGGCGTGCGGCGCGTTCGCGGGCGCGGTCGGCCGCGGTCACCGCCTGCTCGACGCGGTTTCCGGCGCGCCGGTTGGTGACGACGACGGCTGCGAGGAAGCCGACCAGCGCCCCGACCAGGGTGTCCACGGCCCGCTCGGTCATCAGGTCGCCGGGGGCCTGGTAGCCGGCGAACTCGGTGACGAGCAGGGCCATCGGGGTCACGCAGACGCTGCCGAGCCAGTAGTTGCGGGTGATGAGGGCCTCGGCGCCGAAGTTGAGGGCGAGGCAGCACAGGACGAGCAGCACCTGCCCGAGGTGGGCCAGCGGGGCGATGGCGGCGAAGAGCAGCACGCCCGCGAGGTTGCCGACGACGCGCTGCACGGCCCGGCTCCAGGTCAGGGTGATGTTGGCCTGGTAGAGCGCGGCGGCGGTGACCAGGGCCCAGTAGGGGCGGCCGATACCGAGGGCCAGGGAGGCGTAGCCGGCCAGCGCGCAGCCGAGGGCGGTGCGGACGGCGATCGGGGTGAGCGGGCCGAGCCGCTGCCACAGGGGCGCGGGCCGGGCGGCGAGTTCGGCGTCCGCGCCGAGGAGTTCGTCGGTCTCGGCCGGGGCCTCGCCGGTGCGGGGGATCCGGCCGCCGCCGCGCAGCGCGTGGGCCCAGGCGCGCAGCCGCTCGGGGTCGCTGTCGGCCGGTGCGGCCAGTGCGACCTCGGCACGGACGACGAGGCGTTCCAGCGCGTGCCGGGTGGCGGCGCGGGCGCCCGTGGCGGGCAGGGACAGCAGCGTCTGCCAGGCGGCCTGTACGGCGGCGTACCCGGCGGCGCGCAGGGACGCGTGGCCGTCGCCGGCGCCCCGGGTGGCGGCGTACGCGGCTGCGGCGTTCAGTGCCTGGGCGGTGGCCCGGCGTTCCGGGCCGTGCGGGCGGACCAGGGCGGGCGCCATTCCGACGAGCCAGGCCCACACGCCCGCGGCGGCGGCCAGGGCCAGGTGCCCGGGGACCTGGGCGAGGGTCTGCGGGACGAAGAGGGCGGCGGAGCTGATGAAGGTGAGGATCACGTTGCCCGGCGGGCCGATGCGGGTGGCGTCGCACAGCACCTTCTGCACGGCGGCCAGCAGAGCGCCCACGGTGACGAGGACGACGGCGTCGCGGGTGAGCGAGGCGGTGACCAGGGCGACGGCGACGCCGCCGAGCATGCCGAGCACCACCCAGGCCAGCGTGCGGGCGCGGACGGCGTAGGGACGGTTGTGGGCGTACAGCGCGCACAGCGACCCGGCCATCGTGTACATCGCCAGGTCGAGCCGGCCGAACGCCAGCAGGAGCAGGTTGGGAGGGGCTACGGCGGCGACCGAACTCAGGGCGGGTTTGAACCAGATCTCGGAGGGACGGCGCAGGCGCAGCACGCCCGCCAGGGACAGACGTCGGACCGGTGAGGTGGCGGGAGTGGGGGTCGCACTGCTCATGGACATGAGGTTAACAAGTGTTTTACCAGTAAATCAAATGTCGGTACGGATCCGCCCACGTCACCGACCAGCGACGATCCACCGGAGGAAGGGCACGCGCTCCCCTGTCTGCCCCCGCGTACCCCCTTGCGCTCGCGTGCGCGCCGCATGGCTGGGGCAGTTCTTCACGGACCGTGACCGCGGAGCGGGGAGGTGCGTGTGCACGGACCGGCGTCGTCCGGATGGCTGCTGGTCGCGCTGTGTGCGGCGACCGGCGCCTACTGCCTGCTGCGGATGCGCAGCGGGGTCGAGGAGCAGCGCAGTGCGGCGGGCGGTGAGGCCCTCATGGGGTTCGGCATGGCGGCCATGGCCGTGCCCGCGGCGGTGTTCACCCCGCCGGCCTGGCTGTGGTCCGGCTACGTGGTGGTGTTCGGCGCCGCGGGACTGCGGGCGCTGTGGGCGGCCCGGTCGGGGCGGCACCATCTGCACCACCTGGTGGGCGCGGCGGCGATGGTCTACATGGCGGTGGTGATGGCCGGCTCGCCCGCCCACGCGCACGCCCACGGCACGTCCGGCACTCCGGTACTGACCGGGGCGCTCCTGCTGTACTTCACGGCATACGTCCTGGTGACCGGCGTGCGCCTGATACCTGTGGTGGCGGTGGCCGGTGGCGGGACGGGGGCACCGCCCGTGCCCGCGGGCGGGGTGGGCGCCGACGGCCGCGCTCCGGCCGGGTGGGGCGACCGGCCGGAGCTGGCGCGGGCCTGCCGCCTCTCCATGGCGATGGGGATGCTGGCCATGCTGCTGCCCCTGTGACGCCGGGAGCCGGTTCCGGCACCGGGCGTCCGGCCCCCCGGGGGGCCCGGGTTGCCCGCAGGGCGCCGTGCGCAATCGTTGTCTGCGTCACTTTGCGCCTCGGGCCGTACTGCCGACGGCGCCGCCCTCATAGGCTGCCCCCATGATTCTCCCCGCGGCACTGCTGCTGCTCGGCGCGCTGACCGCCGTGCTCGCCCCCAGGCTGCTCGCCCGGGCCGACTGGCCCGATCGCGAACCGGTGGTCGCGCTGTGGGTGTGGCAGTGCGTGGTGGCGGCGGTGATCGTGTGCTGCGCGCTGTCGATGACGTTCAGCGCGGCGGCGGCCTGGCACGCGGTGGGCGGGCCGGTCTTCTCGACGGCGCCCGGTCCGGTGGTCGAGGCCTACGCGCTGGGCACGTCCGGGCTCTGGGCGGACACGACGGCGGTCACGCTGGCCTGCGGTGGGCTGTGGAGCGTCGCGATGCTGGCCCGGGAGGTCGTGCGGGCGCGCTCCCGGCGCAAGCTGCGCCGGGCCGAACTGAGGCACCGCGCTCCGCTGCTGCCCGGCGAGGAGCCCGGCCCGGACCGGCTCGTCGTCCTGGAGGGCGAGCGGCCGGACGCCTGGTGGCTGCCCGGCACTCCCCCGCAACTGGTGGTCACCACAGCCGCGCTGCGCCGCCTCGAGGGCCGCCAGCTCGACGCGGTGCTCGCCCACGAGAAGGGGCACGCCCGGGCGCGGCACGACTGGCTGCTGAACTGCGCCACGGCGCTGGCGGACGGCTTCCCGCAGGTTCCGGTCTTCGCTGCGTTCCGCGACGAGATGCACCGCCTGGTCGAACTCGCCGCCGACGACGTCGCCTCGCGCCGCTTCGGCCGGCTGACGACCGCCCTGGCCCTGGTCGAACTCAACGAGGACCGCGGCGTCTTCGGCCCGTGCCCGACCGCGCAGGCCCACGTCCCGCAGCGGGTCCACCGCCTGCTCACCCCGCCCAACCGGCTGACCGCGGGCCGGAGGCTGCGGCTGACGGCCGCCGCCGCGCTGGTGCCGGTGATCCCGGTCCTGGTGGCCTTCGCACCGGCACTGCGGGCACTGGGATAGTGGGGGAACTGGCCCCGGAACCACCGGTTCGGCGAGTATCGCAGCATGCAGACGCCGTCGGTCGACTCCCCGTCCGCCCCGCCGCAGCCGCGCACCGCGCTCCGCGCGTCCTGGGTACTGGCCCTGTGCTCAGGGCTCCTGACCGCCCTGGTGGCCGTCAGATGGCGGCCGTTGGTGCGGCTGGACGACGGGATCGCCGGCACCACCCACCGCTGGGCCGTCGAGGAAGGCGGCGTCACCCACGCCATGCGGATCCTCACCGACTGGGTGTGGGACCCCTGGACGATGCGTCTGCTGTGCGCGGTGGTGGTGGTGTGGCTGTGGTGGCGCCGGGCGGACCGGTGGACGGCCGTGTGGCTGGCGGCGACCTGCCTGCTGGGCAGCGTCCTGCAACAGGTCCTCAAGGCGGCGGTGGACCGCCCCCGCCCGGTCTGGACCCACCCCGTGGACTCGGCGCACTACTCGGCCTTCCCCTCCGGGCACGCCATGACCGCGACCTTCGTGTGCGGCCTGCTGGTGTGGCTGCTCCACCACTGCGGTGCCGGCCGCGACCTGCGCCGCGCCGGTCTCGCCGTGGCCGTGGTCTGCGTGGCCGGGGTCGGCATGACCCGGGTGTGGCTCGGCGTCCACTGGTCCACGGACGTCCTCGGCGGCTGGCTCCTGGGCGCCCTGGTCGTGGCCCTGGCGGTGCTGGTGCACCGGCGACGGCACCCGTGACCGGGGCGGCCGGTCCGCCGGGCGGGATCCCCGCCCGCATCACCGTCCCGCCCCCGCCCGCGCCTTCACGCCCCTAGGATCCGGTCCATGACCGCCGTTCTGTTCGACTTCTCGGGCACGCTGTTCCGTGTCGAATCCACCGAGTCCTGGCTGCGCGCGGCCCTCGACGCCGCCGGACTGCGGCTCGCCGCGCCGGAGTTGGCCGAGACGGCCGAGGCGCTCCAGCGGGCGGGGGCGCTGCCCGGCGGCGCGCCGCCGCTGCGGGTGCCGGAGGAACTCGCCGAGGTGTGGGAGACACGCGACGACAGCGCGGAGCTGCACCGCGCCGCGTACACCGGACTGTCCCGGCAGGTGCCGCTGCCGGACCCCGGCCTGCACGACGTGCTGTACGAGCGGCACATGGCGCCGGAGGCGTGGCGCCCCTACCCCGACGCCGCCGAGGTGCTGGACGGGTTGCGCGGGCGCGGGATCGCCGTGGGGGTGGTCAGCAACATCGGGTGGGACCTGCGGCCGGTCTTCCGCGCGCACGGGCTCGACCGGTACGTGGACACGTACGTCCTGTCCTACGAGCACGGCATCCGCAAACCCGACCCCCGGCTGTTCGGCGTGGCCTGCGCGGCGCTGGACGTGGAGCCGGGGCGCACGCTGATGGTCGGCGACGACCGCGGGGCGGACGGCGGTGCGGCGGCGCTCGGGTGCGGGGTGCACTTCGTCGACCACCTGCCGGTGGCCGAGCGCCCGGCGGGACTGCGGCCCGTGCTGGACCTGGTCACATAGGGCCGGGCAGGCACGGAACCGGCCGCGTCGGACGATCCCCCGTGTCGCCCGACGCGGCCGGTGCCCGGACCGGGCCCGCGGGCCCGTCCGCCTGCGCCGAGTATAGTTGGCCGGCAGCCAGTCAACGCAGGAGTACAGGATGTCCCCGCGCAGCGCCTCGGTCAATGAAGAATTGCGGCGGCGCTCGAAGGAGCGTCTGCTGCAGGCCGCCGTGGAGCTGGTGGGCGAGCGCGGGTACGAGGCGACCACGCTGGGCGACATCGCCGACCGGGCGGGCTCGGCGCGCGGGCTGGTCTCGTACTACTTCCCGGGCAAGCGCCAGTTGGTGCAGTCCGCGGTGCACCGGCTGATGCACCGCACCCTGGAGGAGGCCCTGGAGCGCGAGCCGCGCACCGCTGAGGGGCGCGAGCGGCTGGCGCGGGCCATCGACGCGATCCTGGGGCTCGCCCGGGACCGGCCGGTGCTCATGCGCCAGCACATGGCGGGGCTGCTCCAGGCCGAGGTGGGTTTCGTCCCGTGTCCCGAACAGCGGCGGCTGGCCGAGCTGCTGCGGGACACCGTGGCCCGGCACGGCTCGCGCGACGTCGACCGGGACTACCCGATGCTGCGCGCGCAGCTGATGGGCGCCGTCTTCGCCGCCCTCGTGCCCGGGGTGCCGATGCCGGTGCCGGACCTGCGCGCCGAGCTGTTCGAGCGCTACCGGCTGGACTGGGGGCTGGGTGTCCCGCCGGACGCCGAGGCGCCCGGCGGGACGACGTGCGACCCGGACCTGTCGCGGTTCTTCGCGACCGGACTGCCGGATCAGCGGGCCCGGACGGACCGGACCGGCCGGACCCCTCAGTCGAAGTAGTCCGGCTGCGTCTGCGTGTTGAGCTCCTGCAGACGGACCCGCGCGGCCGGGTCGGTGCGCCGGTCGCTGAGCTTGAGCACGTCGAAGCCCTTGGCGATGTCGTTCGAGTAGATGTAGCCGTTGTAGTAGTACGCCGACCAGGAACCGCCGGTGATCAATGTGTCGGTGCTCAGCGGCCCCCGCTCGAAGTAGGCGATCTCCCTGGGCCGCGAGGAGTCGGTGAACTCCCAGACGGAGACACCGCCCTGGTACCAGGCCTGGACCATGATGTCCTTGCCCTTGACCGGGATCAGCGAGCCGTTGTGGGCCACGCAGTTCTCGGTGTCCGCCTGGTGGCGCGGGATCTTGAAGTAGCTGCGGAAGACCAGCTTGCGGTGGTCGCCCCTGCCGACGATGTCGTAGATGCCGTCGGCGCCGCGGTTCGGGCCGATCTCCGCGTTGCAGGTGGCGGCGCCGCCACCGCCCAGCTCGTCGGTGAACACCACCTTGTCCGCACGCTGGTTGAAGGTCGCCGAGTGCCAGAACGCGAAGTTCACGTTGTCCTGGACGCGGTCGATGACCTTGGGGTGCTCGGGGTCCTTGATGGAGAACAGGATGCCGTCGCCCATGCAGGCACCGGCCGCCAGGTCCTCGGAGGGCAGGACGGTGATGTCGTGGCAGCCGGTGGTCTTGGAGACGCCCGGGTTGGTGGGCGCGCCCGGGTTGCCGCCGCCGTCGGGACCCTCACCGGGGAAGAGCACCGGGAAGTTCACGACGGCCGCCCGCGCCGGCGCCTTGCGCGGCACCTTGATGACGGAGATCCCGTCGTGCGGCGGCTGGCAGTCCGGGTACGCGGCGTTCGGCGAGTACGAGGAGACGTAGATGTAGACGTCCTTGCGCTCGGGCACCAGCGTGTGGGTGTGCGAGCCGCAGGCCGTCTCGACCGCGGCGACGTACTTGGGGTTGCGAATGTCGCTGATGTCGAAGACCTTCATGCCCTCCCAGGAGGACTTCTCGGTCGCGGGCTGCGTGGTGCTGTTGCAACTGCTGTCGCTGCGCGAGGAGTCGGTCGACAGGAACAGCAGGTTCCCGGAGACCGAGATGTCGTTCTGCGAGCCGGGACACAGCACCTGGGCGACGGTCTTCGGCTTCTTCGGGTTCTTGATGTCGAAGATGCGGAAGCCGTCGTAGTTGCCGGCGAAGGCGTACCGGCCCTGGAAGGCCAGGTCCGAGTTGGTGCCGGGCAGCGCGTCCTTGGGGATGTTGGTCAGGTGCTCGATGTTGTCGGAATGGACTGTCTCGTCCTGACCGGGTATGCCGCCGCTCTCGATGGCGTCGCGCACCTCGGCGCGTGCGCTCTTGGACACCTCCTTCGAGGTGGCGGGAGAGTCCCCGGGGTCGGGGATCGCCATGGCCGGGCCGGCGGTGAGCAGCGCGGACAGGAGCCCTGCGGCGGCGGCCGCGACTCCCAGACGTCTGCGCCGCGTTCGCGGGTCGTTCAACAGGGTCACTGTTTCCTCCCAACGTCCGTCCCCTTCGGAACGGTTCACGCTTCCGGCAGTATCGTCTTCGCCATGCCCATATCAACAGAGGGCAACAAACATGCAATGAAGTTTTTTGATCACTGGCACGCGGAAGCGTGCTAGGACGGTCATCGCACGCTCAAGATGCTCCGCGCTCCTCCCCGGAGGGGCGCGCCCCCAGCCACAGGAGGTCGTCGTGTCCCTTCGCCGCGGGTCGTCCAGCGCTTCACTCGTCACGGCCTCGCTGATCACCTCGGCCGTGCTGGTGCTCGCGGCCTGCGACGCGGACGGGGGCACCGGCCCGGCGACGGCCGCCGGGCCCTCGGTGATCGCTCCGGGCAAGCCGGGCGAGGCCAACCGGACCCTGTCCGCCGAGGAGGCCCAGAAGCAGCGCGCCGACGACGACTCCCCCAACTCCGCGGACGTCTCCTACGCGCGCATGATGATCCAGCACCACGCGCAGGCCCTGAAGATGACCGAACTGGCACCGAAGCAGGCCGAATCCGGCCGGGTGAAGAAGCTGGCCGCACGCATCTCGGCCGCGCAGGGCCCGGAGATCAAGGCGATGGAGGGCTGGCTCGAGACCAACGGCGAGAAGACGGCGGGCGGCGGACACGAGCACGCGGCCATGCCGGGCATGGCGACCGAGGCACAGATGAAGCAACTGCGCGCGGCCCGGGGCAAGGCGTTCGACCAGCTCTTCCTCACCCTGATGATCACTCACCACGAGGGCGCGATCAGCATGGCCACGGACGTGAAGTCCGAGGGCAACAACGTGCTGATCGAGGAGATGGCCGACGACGTGGTCGCCCAGCAGACGAGCGAGATCTCACGGATGCGCGCGATGCTGTGACGACGGCCCGGCCCGGTGCCGGACCGGGTCGGACCGTGGGGCGCGCTTCAGCGGCGCGCGCGACGCGGCGTCAGGAATCCGTCGTCGCGCGCCTGGCCGATCAGCCTGAGCGACTTGCGCCTGCCGTGCCCGGTCGCGCGCATCACCGCGAGGACCGGGTCGCCGCCCTCCTCCCGGGCCGCCCGGTACTCCCGGGCGACGAGCCTGCGCCCCTCCCGCCCGCGCGGCCACGGGGGCCGGGCCCGCCGCGGCGCGGCCGGCCCACCGCGGGCGGGGGCGGGCACGCACGCCTCGAACAGCGGGTCCTCCAGCCACTCGGCGAGCACGGCCAGGTCGTCGAGGGAGAGCGGCGGCTGGGCCCGCACGTCCTCGACCCGCACGTCCTGGCCGGACAGCACGGCGAGCGCGTCCACCCGGGCGCCGTCGGCGAAGGCCAGCCGGACGTCGAACCACGAGGTCGTGGCGCCCCCCTCGTCCACCACCCAGGAGTGGCGCACGGACATCTCACCGTCACCCGGACAACGGTCGGAAAGGTGAAGAGAACGATCAACGAAGGATGCTTCGAGCACATACGCAACGTAACCGAATGATCACATTCCATACGAACGGAACACGCGCCGCTCACCCGGGGGCGGCACCCTGTCGGCCGAGCACAGCCCTCGCACCTCCCGCCGGAGTCGGTCGCCCGGGTCTCAGTCGCCCGCGACAGCGGCGGCCTGCCGGGCCGCCGCGGCCAGCAGGGCGTCGAGCAGTCCGGGGAAGAGGGCGTCCAGGTCGTCCCTGCGCAGGCCGTTCATCTTGGCCGTGCCCCGGTACGCCTGCCGGATCACGCCGCTCTCGCGCAGCACCCGGAAGTGGTGGGTGGTCGTGGACTTGGTGACCGGCAGGTCGAAGTGCGAGCACGAGAAGAGGGCGTCGCTGTCGGCGGCGAGGTCCCGCACGATCCGCAGCCGCACCGGGTCGGACAGCGCGTGCAGCACCCCTTCGAGCCGGATCTCCGCACGCGTCGGGTGAGGCAGCTCGCGGATGCCGGCGGCAGTGGCGGCGGGGGTCACGGCGACTCCAGTTCGTCGGGGGTTCCACCGGGTGGGCGTCCCATTGTACGAAGGGCGCCGTAGTTTGACACTCGGCGTACTACGAGGGTTACCGTACGAGCGTCCTGTCGTCCGCACCCCAGGAGCAGCCCGCCATGAGCGCCCTCTTCGCACCCCTCCGGCTCCGCGACACCACGATCCCCAACCGGGTCTGGATGTCTCCGATGTGCCAGTACTCGGCCGCACCGGAGGGCCCGTCGGCCGGCGTGCCCGGCGACTGGCACTTCGCGCACTACGGCGCCCGCGCGGTGGGCGGCACCGGCCTGATCGTCGTGGAGGCCACCGGCGTGTCGCCCGAGGGCCGCATCTCCCCGCAGGACCTCGGGCTCTGGAACGACACGCAGGCCGAGGCGTTCCGCCGGATCACGGACTTCCTCCGCTCCCAGGGGACCGTGCCCGCGGTGCAACTGGCCCACGCCGGCCGCAAGGCCTCGACCGCGCAGCCCTGGAAGGGCGGGGCGCCGGTGGGACCGGACGCGCACGGCTGGCAGCCCCTGGCCCCCAGCGCGCTGGCGTTCGACGAGCGGCACCCGGAACCGGCCGAGCTGACCGTCCCGCGGATCCAGGAACTGGTCGGCCGGTTCGCCGACGCCGCACGCCGGGCGCTGGCCGCCGGTTTCGAGATCGTGGAGATCCACGGCGCCCACGGATACCTGATCCACGAGTTCCTCTCCCCGCACTCCAACCGCCGCACCGACGCCTACGGCGGCCCGTACGAGAACCGCGCCCGGTTCGCACTGGAGGTCGTCGACGCGGTGCGGGAGGTCTGGCCCGACGACAAGCCGCTGCTCTTCCGCGTCTCGGCGACCGACTGGCTGGAGGAGGACGGCTGGACGCCGGAGGACACCGTCCGCCTCGCCCGCGACCTCCAGGCCCACGGCGTCGACCTGCTCGACGTGTCCACCGGGGGCAACGTCCCGCGCGTGCGGATCCCGACCGGGCCCGGCTACCAGGTTCCCTTCGCTGCGCGGGTCAAGGCCGAGACCACCCTGCCCGTCGCCGCGGTGGGCCTGATCACCGACGCCGGACAGGCCGAGAAGATCCTGGCCAACGGCGAGGCCGACGCGGTGCTGCTGGGGCGCGAGCTGCTGCGCAACCCGTCGTGGGCCCAGCACGCGGCGCGGGAGCTCGGCGTGGACGTCCGGATGCCGGAGCAGTACGGCTGGGGCATGTAGGGCCGGAGCGGGCGGGCCCGGGGCCCCACGGCAGGGCGCGGGGAACGGGATTGCGCGCGAGGCGTTGACCAGAAAGCGCTTACCCCCTACGGTCCCGTTCATCAGCATGACCGTCGCGAACGCTGCGACCGCACTGTCGTCGACAGGCGCGGTCGCGCGTTCGCGATACGGGTCACGCCGACGAACGACGTTCACGTACATGTTCCGCTTCCACCCCCACTCCCTTCGGAAGGGACCAGAACATGACCCCAGCGACACACCCGCGCACACGGCGCGCGGCGACCGGCGCACTGGGCGCGTTCGCGCTCTCGGTTGGCATGCTCATGACCTCCGGGGCTTCCTCGGCCCAGGCCGCAACCTGGCCGACCCCCAACGGCAGCGAGGGCATCTCCTCCACCATCTCGGTCTCCGGCACCAAGGACTACGGGATGAAGCGCCTGTACGGCACCGGCGACCTGGGCTCCGGCGGCCAGGACGAGGACCAGGGCCCGATCCTGGAACTCGCCCCCGGCGCCGTCCTCAAGAACGTGATCATCGGCGCTCCCGCCGCGGACGGCGTCCACTGCAAGGGCAGTTGCACGCTCCAGAACGTCTGGTGGGAGGACGTCGGCGAGGACGCGGCGACCTTCCGGGGCTCCTCGTCGTCGAACGTCTACACGGTCTCCGGCGGCGGCGCCAAGGAGGCCGACGACAAGGTGTTCCAGTTCAACGGCGCCGGCACGCTGAACATCTCCGGCTTCGCCGTCAAGAACTTCGGCACCTTCGTCCGCTCCTGCGGCAACTGCTCGACGCAGTACAAGCGGACCATCAACCTCAGCGGCATCGAGGTGAACTGGAAGGGCGGCCGGATCGCCGGGATCAACACCAACTACGGCGACAGCGCGACCCTGCGCAACATCACGATCGTCGGGGACGGCAGCAAGAAGATCGTCCCGTGCCAGAAGTACATCGGCAACGACGACGGGGACGAGCCCGACTCGAACGGCTCCGGCGCCGACGGCACCTACTGCAAGTACTCCTCCTCCGACATCACCTACAAGTGACGCGTCAGGTCCGGGTGCCGGGCGCCCGGACCTGTCCGGACTGCTCCCGCTGGTAGGACGTGTAGGCGTCCCGCAGGGCCGCCCCCGGCCAGTGCGGCGGGAGCAGCTCCGCGGGGAGCACCGGGTCGGCGAGCAGGTGCCGTACGACGGCCGCGAAGGCGGCGAGGCGGTCGGCCCGCCGCCGGGCCGGGCCGACGTGGGCGAGCAGGGCCCGCGCCGCGCCGGCCCACTCCTCCAGCGGCCACAGGCGGGCGGCCAGCTCGGCGGCCGGGGTCCCGGGGCGCGAGACGAGCCGCTCGGCCACCCCGTCGAGAGCCTCCGGCAGCGGGCGGTCGAGGTTGGCGGGGCGCAGCCAGACGCCCTCGCGCAGTTCGGCCAGGCGCAGGGCGGTCAGCCGGGTGCGCAGCTCGGCACGGGCCGCCGGGCCCCGTCCTGTCGCGGTGATCACGAGTGTCTCCCAGTCGCCGTCCCACGGGCGCGTGTGCGGACGCAGCGCCTCGTCCTGGCGCCGCTGGCGCTCCAGCAGCCGCTCGCTGAGCCGGTAGCCGGCATCCGTGCGCCGCAGGTCCCCGGCGGCGGCCATCCGGCTGAGCGCCGCGCGCGCGGTGGAGGCGCCGACGTCGAACCCCTCCACCAGCCGCACCAGTTCCCGCGCGGGCAGCTCCGGCGGGTGGGTGCCGAGCAGCAGGCTCAGGATCACCGACCGCGCGGACAGCGGACGCGGCGCGCGTGCGTCAAAGGCCTTCGGACCGTTCATCCGCGCGGGCACGTGTCGTTCGTCCACATGAGCACGTACTCTACGTGCGCCCATCGTGTTGCACTATTGCTGCGGTCGCAGGAATGGTGCAACACTCGGGTCATGACGACACGCGCGCAGGAACCGCCGTACGAGTCCCACGAGCCGTCCGAGGAGCCCCCGGGCGGGCCGGAGGGGTACGCGACGCACGACGTCACCAATCAGCCCCCGCCCCTCGCCCCCTACGACGCGTCGGACGACGCCGCCCTGCTGGAGGGCGTGCGGCGGGAGGGGGCCGGGTGGGCCGAGGACGGGCTGCGGCGGCTGGGCCGCCGGGCGGGCAGCGCGGAGGCCCAGGAGTGGGGCGACCTCGCCAACCGCCACGAGCCCGTGCTGCGCACCCACGACCGGTACGGCAACCGGATCGACGAGGTCGAGTACCACCCGAGCTGGCACCACCTGATGCGGGTGGCGGTCGGCGAGGGCCTGGCCGGGGCGCCGTGGGCCGACGACCGTCCGGGCGCCCACGTCGCGCGCACCGCGGGCGGGCTGGTGTGGGGGCACACCGAGGCGGGGCACGGGTGCCCGACGTCGATGACCTACGCGGCCGTCCCGGCCCTGCGTGCCCAGCCCGAGCTGGCGAAGGTCTACGAGCCGCTGCTGACCTCCCGCGCGTACGAGCCGGGGCTGCGGACGCCCGCGGACAAGCGCGGACTGCTGGCCGGCATGGGGATGACCGAGAAGCAGGGCGGATCCGACGTCCGGACGAACACCACGACAGCCACGGCGACCGCCGAGCCCGGCGTCTACACGCTGCGCGGGCACAAGTGGTTCACGTCGGCGCCGATGTGCGACGTGTTCCTGGTGCTGGCCCGGGCGGCCGGCGGGCTGTCCTGCTTCCTGGTGCCGCGCGTGCTGCCCGACGGCACCCGCAACACCTTCCGCATCCAGCGCCTCAAGGACAAGCTCGGCAACCGGTCCAACGCCTCCTCGGAGCCCGAGTTCGACGGGACCGTGGCCTGGCTGGTCGGGCCCGAGGGCCAGGGCGTCAAGACGATCATCGAGATGGTCAACTGCACGCGTCTGGACTGCGTGATGTCCTCGGCGACGCTCATGCGCAAGACCCTCGTCGAGGCCGGTCACCACGCACGGCACCGCAGCGCGTTCGGCGCACGGCTGGTGGACCAGCCGCTGATGCGCAACGTCCTGGCCGACCTCGCGCTGGAGTCCGAGGCCGCGACCGCGCTCACCCTGCGGCTGGCCGGCGCCGCCGACCGCGCCGTGCGCGGGGACGCCGGGGAGGCGGCGTTCCGGCGGATCGCCACGGCCGTCGGCAAGTACTGGGTGACCAAGCGGGGGCCGGCGTTCACCGCGGAGGCCCTGGAGTGCCTGGGCGGCAACGGCTACGTGGAGGAGTCGGGCATGCCCCGCCACTACCGCGAGGCGCCGCTGCTGTCGATCTGGGAAGGCTCGGGGAACGTCAACGCCCTCGACGTGCTGCGGGCTCTGCACCGGTCCCCCGCCACCGCGCACGCCCTCTTCGGCGAACTCGCCCTGGCGCGCGGGGCGGACGCCCGGCTGGACGCGGCGGTGGCCCGGCTGGAGACGGGGCTCGGCGAGGCGTCCGAGGCCGGTGCCCGCCGGCTGGTGGAGCTGATGGCCCTCACCCTCCAGGGCTCGCTGCTGGTCCGGCACGCCCCGCCCGCCGTCGCCGACGCCTTCTGCGCGACCCGGCTCGGCGCCGACTGGGGGCACGCGTTCGGCACCCTGCCGGACTCGGCCGGGCTCGACGGCATCCTGGCCCGGGCGCTGCCGGTCGCGGGCTGAGCGAGCGGCCCGGCCGAGCCGCCTCACCGGCCCCGACGCCACCGGCCTGACCTGCGACGACGCCCTCTCCAGGGGTGGCTGTCAGTGGGTGGGTGCAGACTGGCCCGTGTCCGAGACGAAGGCGTCGACGAGGACGCCGCGGAGGTGATCGGCATGACCGAGGTACTGCTCGCCGTGGGCACCCGCAAGGGCCTGTTCATCGGGCGCCGGCGGGGTGACACCTGGGAGTTCGACGAAAGTCCCTACTTCAACGCACAGGCGGTCTACTCGGTCGCCCTCGACACCCGCGGCGACACCCCGCGGCTGCTGGCCGGCGGCGACAGCGCGCACTGGGGGCCGTCGGTGTTCCACTCCGACGACCTGGGCCGGGCCTGGACCGAACCGGCCGCCCCCGCCGTCAGGTTCCCCAAGGACACCGGCGCCTCGCTGGAGCGGGTGTGGCAACTGCACCCGGCCGCCGCCGAGCCGGACGTGGTGTACGCGGGGACGGAACCGGCGGCGCTGTACCGCTCGGAGGACCGCGGGGAGAGCTTCGAGCTGGTCCGCCCGCTGTGGGAGCACCCCACGCGCTCGAAGTGGGTGCCCGGCGGTGGCGGCGAGGGGCTGCACACCGTCCTCACCGACGCCCGCGACCCCAGGTCCGTGACGGTCGCCGTCTCGACCGCCGGTGTGTTCCGCACGTCCGACGGCGGCGCGAGCTGGGTGCCGTCGAACTCCGGTGTCTCCGCCGTCTTCCTGCCGGACCCCGACCCCGAGTTCGGCCAGTGCGTGCACAAGGTCGCGCGGGACGCGGCCGACCCGGACCGCCTCTACCTCCAGAACCACTGGGGCGTCTACCGCAGCGACGACGCCGGCGCCCACTGGACGGACATCGGCGAGGGCCTGCCCTCCACGTTCGGGTTCGCGGTGGCCGCCCACCCGCACCGCGGCGACACGGCGTACGTCTTCCCGATCAACGCCGACGCCGACCGGGTGCCCGCGGACCACCGGTGCCGGGTCTTCCGCACCTCGGACGCGGGCAAGAGCTGGGAGCCGCTGTCGGCGGGCCTGCCCCGCGAGGACCACTACGGCACGGTGCTGCGCGACGCCCTGTCCACGGACGACGCGGAACGGGCGGGCGTGTACTTCGGCAACCGCAACGGCGAGGTGTTCGCGTCGGCCGACGACGGCGACACCTGGCGGCAGTTGGCCTCCCACCTGCCGGACGTGCTGTGCGTGCGGGCCGCGGTCGTCGCGTGAACCGGACCGCGGGGACCGGCCCGGGCCACCGGTTGATCGGCGTCACCCGTACGGCAGTAGGGTGACGCCCGTGGCACCACGACCCTTGAATGAAATCGTCGAAGCGGGCTGGGCGAAGGCGCTGGAGCCCGTCGCCGGACGGATCACCTCGATGGGTGAGTTCCTGCGCGCGGAGATCGCCGCCGGACGCACCTACCTCCCGGCCGGGGCGAACGTCCTGCGGGCCTTCCAGCAGCCCTTCGACGACGTCCGGGTCCTGATCGTCGGTCAGGACCCGTACCCCACGCCGGGACACGCGGTGGGGCTGTCGTTCTCCGTCGCACCCGAGGTGCGCCCGCTGCCCGGCAGCCTGGTCAACATCTTCCGGGAGCTGAACACCGACCTGAATCTCCCGCAGCCCTCCAACGGGGATCTCACACCCTGGACCCAGCAGGGTGTGCTGCTGCTCAACAGGGCGCTCACGACGGCCCCGCGCAAGCCCGCGGCCCACCGCGGCAAGGGCTGGGAGGAGGTCACCGAGCAGGCGATACGGGCACTGGTGGCGCGCGGCAAGCCGATGGTGTCCATCCTGTGGGGCCGCGACGCGCGCAATCTGCGGCCCCTGCTCGGCGACCTGCCGGCCGTGGAGTCGGCGCACCCCTCCCCGATGTCGGCGGACCGGGGTTTCTTCGGTTCCCGTCCGTTCAGCCGGGCCAACGACCTGCTGATGCGGCTGGGAGGTCAGCCGGTCGACTGGCGTCTGCCGTGAGCGGCGCCGGCTTCCTGGCCGTCGACTCCGGCGGTTCGGGGCTGCGCGTCGTCGTCGGTGGCGTCGGCGGCGACGGACCGGGCCCGCGCGGTCGGCGTGACTCGGCGGAACCCGTGCGCACCGGTCCGCGCGGCATCGACCCCGGGCACCTGATGGGGCAACTGCTGCCCATGGTCCGGTCGTTGACCGAGGAGATCGCGGTGACCCGGCTGGAGACCGTAGTCGTCGGGGCCGCCGGGCTGGCCACGCTGGGCGACGCGCTGCGCGCCGAACTGCCGGGCGCGCTGGCCCGGGAGCTGGGCGCACGGAGGGTCGCGCTGGCCGCCGACGCCGTGACCGCGTACGTGGGCGCCCTCGGTCCGCGGGCCGGGGCGGTGGTGGCCGCCGGGACCGGCCTGATCGCCGTCGGCACCGACCTGTCCCGCTGGCGGCGGGCGGACGGCTGGGGGCATCTGCTGGGCGACTGCGGCAGCGGCGCCTGGATCGGGCGGGCCGGCCTGGAGGCGGCGCTGCGCGCCCACGACGGGCGCAGGGACGGCTCGGCGGCCCTGCTGGTCCGGGCCGAGGAACGCTTCGGTCCGGCGGCCGGGCTGCCCGGGCAGGTGTATCCGCGATCGGACCGGCCCGCCGTCCTCGCCTCCTTCGCGCCCGAGGTGGCCGCCTGCGCGGCGGCCGACCCGGTCGCCGCGGGGATCCTGCGGGCCGCCGCCCGGCACATGGCCGACGCGGCCGCCGCGGTCTGCCCGGCCGGCGGCGAGCCCCGGGTCGCGGTCACCGGCGGACTGCTGCGGATGGGCGAGCCGCTCCTCGTGCCGCTGGAGGAGGAACTGGCGAAGCGGCTGCCGCAGGCCCGGCGGACGGACGCCGAGGGCGATCCGCTGGACGGCTCGGTCCGGATCGCGACCGACCTGGCGAACGGCTCCCTCGCCCTTCCGGGGGACGACAGGATGCTGTGGACGACGAGCGTCCCGGCCGGCTGAGAAGTGGTCGGCCGACGAGGTGAATCGTGCCGATGTCGGCCCATCCGTACATCACTCATCAGACAAAACCGGACGGATACCGCTCACCTGCACCCTCCCCGAAGAGGGAGCCCCTGGAAACCAGTAACATGCGGCGCCATGAGCTCCCCCACTGGGCCCGCGTCCGGCCTGCCCGTACGAATGCCGCGCCCCCGCCAGCCCGGACGGCACCGTCGTCCCGAACCCCTGGTGGCTCCCGAGGGCGCGCCGGCGCTCGTCCTCGCGGTGCCGGGGACGCCCAGCAGTGCCACCCGCGGCCTCGCCGACGAGGTCATCAGCATCGCCCGTTCCGAGCTGCCCGGGCTCGACGCCCGCATCGGTCACCTCGACGGGGACGACGACGCCGAGTTCCCCTCCCTGACCGCCGTGCTCGTCCGGACCGCCGAGGAGCGCACCGCCCGCTTCGAGCAGGCCCGCGCCGCCGGCCTGGACGTCAAGGAGCCCGAGGGTCCCGTCGCGGTCGTCGTGCCGCTGCTCGCCGGGCCGGACAACGCGCTGCTGCGCCGGATCCGGCAGGCCGTGATGGACAGCAAGATCGCGGCCGAGCTGACCGATGTGCTCGGACCGCACCCGTTGCTCGCCGAAGCGCTGCACGTGCGGCTCTCCGAGGCCGGTCTCGCCCGCGCCGACCGTGCCCGCCTGTTCACCGTGGCGACCGCCGCGGACGGCATCATCCTGGCGTCCGTCGGCGGCGAAGAGGCCGTCCAGGCGGCCGGCATCACCGGCATGCTGCTCGCCGCGCGCCTGGCCGTGCCGGTGATCGCGGCGGCGCTGGACGAGGAGGGCTCGATCGCGTCCGTGGCCGAGCAGCTCCGTTCCTCGGGCTCCCAGCAACTGGCGCTCGCGCCGTACCTGATCGGGCCGGAGATCGAGGCGTCCGTGCTGGAGGAGGCGGCCAAGGAGGCGGGCTGCTCCACCGCCGAGCCGCTCGGCCCGTACCCGGCGATCGGCAAGCTGGCGCTGGCCAAGTACACGACGGCGCTCGGACTCTCGCCGCAGCAGGTGCAGGGGACGCCGGTCCGCTGAGGTGCGCGTGCGTGCGCGCGTTCGTCCAGGCCGTGCGAAGGGGCCCGCTCCGCCCGGGAGCGGGCCCCTTCGCACGGCTCTGCCGGAGCTTGTCCCGTGGGCCGGGAGCGCACGGGGTGGGGGCGGCACGGCCGCCCGCAGCTACGGGGCGAAGATCACGCAGGAGGCTGCCGGGACCGCCAGGGAGCCCGTGCGGCGGGGGACGCCGGTGGCCGGGTCCAGGGCGAACCAGGTGACGTCTCCGGAGCGTTCGTTGGCGGCGTACAGGAAGCCCCGCGACACGGTGATGTCGCGGGGCCAGTGGCCGCCGCAGGGCACGGTGGCGGACAGCCGCAGTCCGTCCGGCTCCACGGTCAGCACGGACAGGAGGTCCTCGCCCCGGGTCGCGGTCCACACGAAGCGGCCGTCGGCCGAGACGGCGATGCCGGAGGGGTAGGCGTCGCCCGCCGGGGCCCCGGGCAGCACCGGTACCTCGGTGAGGGGCTTGAGGGTGCCGTCGGCGGCGTCCCAGTGGCAGACGGTCACGGTGGGCGCCAGTTCGTTGACGACGTAGGCGTGGGAGCCGTCCGGGTGGAAGGCCAGGTGCCGCGGCCCCGAACCGGGCCGCAGCGCGACCTCCCGGTGCACGGCGGGGACACCGTCCACGAGGGTGCAGACCCGCACCGAGTCGGTGCCGAGGTCCACGCTGACGGCCCAGCGCCCGCCGGGGTCGGGCTGTACCTGGTGGGCGTGCGGCCCCTGCTGCCGCTGGGCGTGCGGGCCGGAGCCGGTGTGGCGCAGGACGCCGGAGGCGGACCGGGCCAGGGTGCCGTCGGCACGGACCGGTACGGCGGTGACGGTGCCGGAGCCGTAGTTGGCGGTCAGCACGTGCCCGGCGTACAGGCTCAGGTGGGTCGGTCCGTCGCCCTCGACGGGCACCGGACGCCCGGCGGGCTCGGGCCTGCCCCCGCGCACGCGGTAGGCGGCCACCGCGCCCTCGGCGGTCTCGCTGACGGCGTAGAGCATGTCCCCGTCGGGAGCCAGGGCCAGGTAGGAGGGGTCGGCCAGACCGTCCGTGCCGCTCACGACCGTGAGGGCGCCGCTGTCCGGGGCGACGGTCGCCGTCAGGATCCCGGGGCCGCCGGCCGCCGTGAACGACCCGATGTATGCCCGCCGCTGCCGCCTGTCACCGTCCGCCACCGCTGCCCCTTCCGTCCCGCTTCATCCGGCTTCGGGCCGTATGCCGGCCCGGCCGGCCGCCTGATCTCCCGGTCTGATCTCCCGTCCGGAAGCGACGGTAGCAGCCGGACGGCTGCGGTCTAGACCAAGTGGGTGGCGTGGCCGGGACGGTGCGAGGATCAGGCGCCCGCCAGTCGCGAACCGGACGGGCTGCGCAGGGGGGCGGCCAGCTCGGCGAGGGCGCGTTCCAGGTCGTGGAGGTGGGCCAGCGCGGGCTCCGCGGCGCGCGGCACGCCCGCGCGGACGTGGCAGGCGCCGCCCTGGTCCGCGCCGGGAGACGGGGCGGTATCCCGGCCGGTGAGTGCCTCGACCGCGGCCTCGACACGCCAGCAGGCGGCGGCCAGCCGGGCATCGTGCGAGGCCTCGGGGTCGGCGGCCACGGCGACGAGGCCGCGGATCTCCCGGGCGCAGTCGTCGAGCAGGCCGAGGACCCGCCGGGCCCGCCGCCTGCGGCCGTACATGGGGCTCAGCGGGTGCACGAGCGGAGCGACCGACATCCGGACCCGGCCGAGCAACTGCTCCAGTTCCGCCACGCGCGGCGCCGGGTCGGCGCCCTCGGTCCCGGCGAGGCGGGCGGCGGCCTCCGCGGTGCACGCGTGGACGCAGCGCAGGGCGCGCTGGATCCAGGCGTCGGTGACGGCGTGCGTCGTGACCGGCAGGACGAAGAGGACGGCGAGCGCGGCGCCGAGCGCGCCCACCCCGGTCTCGGCGACCCGCAGGGCGAGCAGACCGGGGCTGAGGAAGCCGAGGAGGCCGTAGAGCAGCTCGGCGAGCAGGGTCACGCAGAGCATCATCCAGGTGTAGGAGACCGCTGCCGTGTAGAAGATGCCGAAGACGCAGGCGGCGGCGAGCACCGCGGTGGGCACCGGGGCACCGGCCACGGGCACGGCGACCAGGAAGCCCAGGCCGATGCCGACGACCGTGCCGAGGACCCGGCGGAAGCCGCGCACCAGCGTCTCGCCGCGCGAGGTGGTGTTGACGAACACCCACCAGGTGGCGCCCACGGCCCAGTACCAGCGGTCGCCGGACACCATCTGGCCCACGACCAGGGCGAAGCCGGCACCCGCGGTGGCCTGCACGGCCTGTCGGGTGGTGATCCGGGCGAACCCGCCGGCGGCGGGCGGCGCGGGGACGGTCGGCGCGGGCCGGCGGCGCTCGTAGCACCACAGGCCGAAGCGCACCGCCGCGGCGGTGGCCACGGACAGCAGGACGGCGGCGTACATCTCGGGCAGCCGGTCCGGGGTGGCGTGCAGGAACTGGGCGATGAAGAAGGTCATGAACGCGAACACGCCGAGGCTGTGCCCGCGCGGCCCCCAGCGGCGCGCGTACACGCCCGCGCCGACGACCGCGAGGAAGGTGAGATCCCGGACCACGGGGAGGTCGTGCAGCGCCGCGGCGGCCGTGAGCACGGGCACTCCGGCCACCGGCAGCAGCGCGGTGGTGACGGCCTGGCCGCGCACGGTGGCGTCGGTGACGGTGAACAGCGCGAGCAGGGCGGCGAGCCCGCCGACGATCGCGCCGACCAGGGAGGTGCCGGCCAGCCCGCACAGCACGACGGCGGAACCGATGCCGAGGACGGCCCGGGCGGCGAACCGCAGCCGGGTCCGTCCCGGGTCCGGGCTCACGAACACCTTCTTCAGCACTGCTTACCGCCCCCTCGCTCACTCGTGCCCACCGGCCCGGACGTCACCGCACGCAAAAGGCGCCGCGGAGGTCCGCAGCGCCATCGACACGTCTATAGGAGCATCTCTCCCGCCAGTGGCTCAACAGGCCGTCGGCTGAGTGGGCCATTGGTACAGTGATCACGGTCTTCCGGCAGCCACGGAAGAGCCAATGGCCGACGAGAGGGGCCGGACGCGCGATGGCCGTCGACGAGCTCGACACCCGCATCCTGCGACTGCTGCTCGAGCAGCCGCGCACGAGCGTGCGCGAGTACGCCCGCCTCCTCGGGATCGCCCGCGGCACCCTCCAGGCCCGGCTGGACCGGCTGGAGCGCGACGGCGTGATCACCGGCACCGCTCCGTCCCTCTCCCCCGCCGCTCTGGGCCACCCGGTGCTCGCGTTCGTGCACATCGAGGTCACCCAGGGACATCTGGACGAGGTGGGCGAGGCGCTGGCGGCGGTGCCGGAGATCGTCGAGGCCTTCTCCATCACGGGCGGCGGCGACCTCCTGACCCGCGTCGTGGCCCGCGACAACGCGCACCTGGAGGACGTGGTGCAGAAGCTGATCAGCCTGCCCGGCGTGGTCCGCACCCGCAGCGAGGTGGCGCTGCGCGAGCGGGTGCCGCACCGGCTGCTGCCGCTCGTGGAGTCGATCGGACGCTCGGCCCGCAGGTGACCCTTGGCATGCTGGACGCCATGGGCACCATGAACACACTCGACGGCATCTCGGTCATCTTCGATCTCGACGGAACGCTCGTGGACAGCGAGCCGAACTACTACGAAGCGGGCCGGCGCACCCTCGCCGCGTACGGCGTCCCGGACTTCACCTGGGCCGACCACGAGGCCTATGTGGGGATCAGCACCCAGGAGACGGTCGCCGACTGGAAGCGGCGCTACGGGCTGCGTGCCACGGTCGAGGAACTGCTCGCCGTCAAGAACCGCCACTATCTGGGGCTCGCCCGCACCTCGGCCCGCGCGTATCCCGAGATGCGGAAGTTCGTCGAGCTGCTGGCGGGCGAGGGCGTGCCGATGGCGGTGGCGTCGGGTTCGTCGCCCGAGGCGATCGGGGCGGTCCTCGCCCGTACCGGCCTGGACGCCCGTCTGCGCACGGTCGTCTCGGCCGACGAGGTGGCGCGGGGCAAGCCCGCCCCCGACGTGTTCCTGGAGGCGGCCCGGCGGCTGGGTGCGGAACCGGCCCGCTGCGTGGTCCTGGAGGACGCCGCTCCCGGGGCCGCCGCCGCGCACGCGGCCGGGATGCGCTGCATCGCGATCCCGTACGTCGCGGGCCAGGCCGACGCCCCGGAGTTCGCCACGGCGGGCCTGCTGCTGCGCGGGGGCCAGGAGGAGTTCACCGCGCGGACGGCGTACGACTGGCTGGCGCGCCGGGGGACGAAGTGAGCACGTTGCCCGGACGGTGATCAGAACGCCGTCCGCATCCGTACCTCCTGGTGTCCGAGCCCGTCCTCGTCCCGGGAGGCACGATGCGCATCACGCGCGCCACGGCAGGGACCGCCCTCGTGGCCGGTGCCCTGGTCCTCACGCTCACCGCACTCGCCTACCCGGCCATGCTCGGGGTGCGCAACGCGGGCAGTGACCAGGCCCGGGTCGTCACCGAGACGCGGTACGGGCCGCTCACCGAGCAGGACCGGGACTTCGTGGTGAAGGTGCGTGCCGCGGGGCTGTGGGAGCACCCGCTGGGACTGATGGCCATGGAGCGGGGGACGACACCGGAGATGCGGGAGGCCGGTGAGCACCTGGTCGTCGGTCACTCCCGGCTGGACGCGACCTGTCGCCGGATCGCTCCGGAGCTGGGCATCACCCTGCCCAACCTGGCCTCCCCGCAGCAGCAGCAGTTCGTCTCGACCGTGGACGGGACCACGGGCAAGCAGTTCGACACCACCGCGGTCAACATCATGCGGATCACCCACGGCCAGATCTTCCCGGTCATCGCCAAGGTCCGCGCCAACACCAAGAACTCCCTGGTGCGGCAGCTCGCCGACCAGGCCAACGACACCGTGCTCGACCACATCACCGTGCTGGAGAAGACCGGGCTGGTCAATTTCGACCAGGTCAACTTCCAGCAGACCGCCCCGCCGAACCTGCCCCGGGCGCAGCTCACGCCCCCGGCTCCGCAGCCGGGCGAGCCGGTGCTCTCGCTCACCGCTCCGCCGGGGCTGGAGGTCAACACCTCGGCGCCGACGCCGACGCCGAGCCCGACGGTCCGCTGACGGGTCGCCCGCCGTCGCGGGTCAGCGGTGGCGCGGCCTGCTTCCGCGTCCGCCGCCCGTGCCTCCGCCCTTGCCCCTGCCCTTGCCCGCGCTCGCGCCCCGGCCGGTGCCGCCGGTGCGGGTGCCGGTGCGGCCGTTGCCGCCGGTGCCGCGTCGGGTGGCGTCGCCGGACTGCCGTCCGGTGGCCTTCCCGCCCTTCGCACGCGTCGGTTCGGGCTGCCGGCCGCGGGTGCTGTTGACGGTCCGGCCCCGGACGATGCCGATGAAGTCCTCGACGCGGTCGGTGTGCGCGGCCTCGGGCCAGGACAGGGCCACGCTCGATTCCGGCGCGTCCGTGACCGTGCGGTACGTGAGGTCCTTGCGGTGGTGCAGCCGGGCCAGCGACAGGGGGACGAGCAGCACGCCGATCCCGGCCGCCACCAGCTCGACGGCGTCCGCGGTGGTGGCCGGACGCTCCAGGGCGGGCCTGCCCGGCAGCCCTTCCCAGCCGAGGACGTCGTCCAGGGGGTGCAGCACGATCTCGTCGGCGAGGTCCCCGACGGTGACCTCGTCGGCCGCGGTGACGAGGTGGTCCCGGGGGATCAGCACGACCGTGGTCTCGGTGTAGAGGGGGATGGCGCTGAGCAGGGTCCGGTCGACGGGCAGCCGCACCAGTCCGGCGTCGGCGTCACCGTCCAGCAGCACGCCGCCCGCGCCCGCGGCGGGGACCTGGGTCAGGGAAAGGGGGACGCCGGGCAGCCGCTCGTTCCAGATGCGCACCCATTTGTCGGGCGTCACCCCCGGGACGTACGCGAGCCGGAACGAGGGGGGAGCTTCCGAGCCTGTCACCCCGCCAGGTTACCGGGCGTGGTGAGGAGCCCTTCACACGATCGATACCCTTGACGGCATGACGTCGCACCAGAACACCCAGACCATGAAGCCCGCGACCGCGGCGAAGAAGCTGGGTGTGTACCTCGAGGCCACCCCCGCCGAGTTCCGGGAGGGCGTCGTCACGCGCGCCGAACTGAACGCGCTCCAGGCCGACCCGCCCGCCTGGCTGCGGGAGCTGCGGCGCGACGGTCCGCACCCGCGGCCGGTGGTGGCGGCCAAGCTGGGCGTCTCCATCGCGGGCCTGCACCGCGGCGGGGTCGCCGAACCGCTCACCACGGAGCAGATCGACGCGCTGAAGCAGGAGCGCCCGCAGTGGCTGGAGCGGGAGCAGGCCGTCCAGGCCGACGTGCGCAAGGAGGCGGCACGCGTGAAGAAGCTGCACGCCGAGCGGGCCGAACGCGCCCAGGGCGACTGACCGGCTCCGCATTCCCACCGCCCCACCGTCTCGACCGCCCGGCCCGGCGGCCGCCGCTCACTCCTCGGCCTTCTGTGCCGTGAGGCTCCACGCGTACTGCAGCACGTCGGAGACCACGACGGCGCTCAGGCCCGCGCACAGCAGCCGCCCCGCCCGGGGGGCGACGGCGTAGGTGCCGACGAGCCCTCCGGCCACCCAGGCCGAGGTGCAGAACGGGCAGGAGACCAGGTCGCCGACGGCACGGCGCAGACCGGTGCCGCGCCCGGCGTCCATCACCTCGTTGGCGTTGCCGTGGCCCTCCCGGCTGGTGAAGGGCGCCCGCAGGAAGCTGGTGACCTTGTCCTTGGTCAGCAGCCGGGACGCCTTGAACGTCGCCGTTCCCAGCAGGGCCACGTCCCACGGGGGAACGGTGTCCGGCAGCCGGACCCCGCGGCGCCACGCCGTGACGGCGAACACGCCGGCGCTCGCCACGAAGGTCGCCGCGAGCGTCGCGTATCCGGCGAGGGGCGTCTCCTCCCCGTCGGTGTAGCGCTGCTCGACGTCCGTCATGGGTGTCTCCGTTCTCCGTGGGGTACCGGGGCGCCGAAGAGGTCGGCGCAGTCCGCGGGCAGCTGGGCCAGGAGCTGGTCGACCCGTGCGCGGGGCACCGCTTCGGCGAGGGTGGCCAGCACGGCTCCGGCGTCCCATTCGGCGGTGCGCGGCCGGGCTCCGGTCTGCTGGGCCACCCGGCGCAGGAACTCGTCGCGGCCGAAGGTCTCGGGACGCCCCCGCTCCAGGCGGAGCGCGTCGTCCAGCGGTGCGGGCAGGTCGGCGGCGAGAGCGGCGGCCGCCTCGGGCGGGACGCGGGACGCGATCACCCACAGGACGGCCGTGGTGACCTGTTCGGCCTCGTCGTCGCTGTGGAACTCGCCGCGGTCGCGGACCCGGGTCAGGAATTCGTCGAGCCGCACGGCGTCGCCTCCTTGTGCCGGTTCGCGCTCCGGGGCGGGTGCCCCCGGGCCGGGCGGGGAAACGGGCGCGTGCTCACCGCCGTGCGCGCGTACGGGCGGCGTCGGCTGCGTCGGTCACCTGGGCCAGGGCGTCCGCGTTCCCGGCGAACAGCGCGTGACCGGCGGCGATCCGCTGCTCCCGGGCCGGGCCCGGTGCGGTGAGCCGCCGCACCGCGTCCAGCAGCGCGGCCCCGTCCTCGACGGCCTCGGACACGCCCAGCGCGGCCATCCGCCGGACGCCGTCGGCACCGTGGCCCGGTATCGGACGGTGGCCCAGCACCGGCAGCCCGGCCGCGAGCGCCTGTACGGCGGTCTGCCCGGCCGCGTTGTCGATCAGCGCCCGGGCGGCGTGGAGGAGGCCGGGCATGTCCGTCACCCAGCCCAGGGCGAGGACACCCGGTGTGCCGGACAGCGCGCGGCGCAGCCGCCGGTTGCCGCCGCACAGGACGACCGGCAGGAAGCCGTGGTCCGTCAGGAGCCGGACGGTGGCGTCCAGGTGCGAGCCGACGCCCCAGGCACCGGCGGAGAGCACCACGGGGGGCCGCCCGGGGCCGAGCCGCTCGAACAGGTCCCGCCACTCGGCCGTCCCCGGCACCTCGGCAGGGCCGGCGGAGAACTCGGGCGCCACGACGGGAGCGCACGTCCGGGCCGGTGTGCCGGTGCTCCCCCGCACCGCGCGTGCCGCGTCCACGGAGAGGCACAGGCACAGGTCGTTGCCGGGGTGGAGCCACTGCCGGTGCACCTCGAAGTCGATCACCAGGACGACGGCGGGCACCCTCAGCAGCCCGCGCTCCCTCAGGTGGCCCGTGAGCTGGGCCCCCAGGTGGAAGACGGGCACGACGACGTCCGCGCCCGTCCGCTCGGCCAGTTCGCGCAGTCTGCCCCCGGCCAGCCGGGCCAGCGGTGCCCCGCTGGGGCGGCGCCCGCCGCCGGGCCGCAGGAAGAGGCGGTACAGGGCGGCGTACGCCCAGGGGAAGTGCCGGACCGACCCGCGGTAGAAGCACCTGAGGGCCGCGCCCAGGCCGTACGGCAGGAGCGCGAGGACGTCGACGACCTCGGCGGCGTCGCCTCGCTCGCGCGCCCGGCGGGCCAGTTCGGCGGCGACCGTGTCGTGGCCGGCGCCCATGCTCGCGCTGATCACCAGCAGACGTCTGCCGTCCCGGGGACCGCGCCGGGTGCCGCGGTGGCGGGGCTCCGAGGAGCTGCGTGGGTGCACAGCGGACCAGGTTGCCGGGGCGGCACGTTCCAAACCCCGCGGCGGCGACCACCGAACCACTGCACATGCGGGCGTTTCGGACGCCCTGCCGGGGATACTCCGTGACCGCCCGTCCGGCCGGACGGCGAAGCCCGGCCCCCGGTCGGCCGCTTCGCGGTCCGCCCCGAGCCAAGGTGGTCCTCATGGTCCATGCGTTCTCCCGTCCCCGCCCCGCCCCCGGCCCTCAGGTCGTCGCACCCGACGCGGACGACGCGAGGCCCCGGCGGCGGCCCCTCGGACTGCGGGACCCGCGGACCCGTACGGCGCTCGTGACCGGGGCGTCCTCCGGAATCGGCGCGGCCGTGGCCCGCAGGCTGGGCGACGAGGAGGGCTGGCGGCTGGTGCTCACCGGACGCGACCCGGTGCGGCTGCGTCAGGTCGCTGACGACACCTCGGCCACCGCCTTCGCGGCCGACCTCACCCTCCCCGGAGCCGACCGGCAGCTCACCGACTTCGCGACGGCCACCGCGGGCCCGGTGGACCTGCTGGTGGCCGGGGCCGGGGTGGGCTGGGCGGGGGAGTTCCTGGACATGCCCCCGCACACCATCGACGAGGTCTTCGACATCAACGTGCTGGCCACGCTGCGCCTGGTGCGGCTGCTGCTGCCGGGGATGGTGGCGGCGGGCTCGGGGCGGGTGGTGCTCATCGGGTCGCTGGCGGGCAGCGTCGCGGTGCGCGACGAGGCCGTGTACTCCGCCGCCAAGGCCGCGATCGGCGCCTTCGCCGACTCGCTGCGCTACGAGCTGCGGGGCACCGGCGTGGGGGTCACCCACGTGGTGCCGGGTGTCGTCGACACCCCGTTCTTCGAGCGCCGCGGCGCTCCCTACCAGCGGTCCAGGCCGCGTCCGGTGCCTGCCGAGCGCGTGGCCGAGGCGGTGCGCAGCGCGGTGGCGCGGGGCCGCGACGAGGTGTACGTGCCCTCGTGGCTGCGGCTGCCGTGCCGGGTGCGGGGCACGGCTCCGGGACTGTACCGGCGGCTGGCCGCTCGGTTCGGATGACCGGGAGCCCGCCGCGGTGAGCGTCCTCACCGTCGTCCTCGCCCTGTTCGCGGCGCTGTCCAACGCGGCGGCGTCCGTACTCCAGCGCCGGGCGGCGGCGCAGGACGAGGACCGGGCGGGGGCCCGGCACACGGCGCTGCGCTCGCTGCTGCGGATGGTGCGCGACCGGTACTGGGTCGGCGGGGCCGCGCTGCTCGCGCTGACGACGGTGCTGCAGGCGTCCGCGCTGGCGGTGGGCAGCCTGGCCGTCGTCCAGCCGCTGATGGCCACCGAACTGCTCTTCACGCTGGTGGTGGGCAGCGCGGTCTTCCACCGCCGCCCGGACTCGCGGACCTGGCTGGCGTTCGTGGCGCTGGCCGTGGGGCTCGCCCTGTTCCTGGGCTCCGCCGCTCCGTCGCCCGGCCACGACACCGCCACCGCCGGCCGGTGGATCTGGGCGGGGCTGTCCCTGTTCGTCCTGATCACGGTCCTCGCCTCGGTCGGCAGCATGGTGCAGGGCGCCCCCCGGGCGGCGCTGTTCGGCTCCGCGTCCGCGGTCGGGTTCGGCGGGACGGCGGCACTGCTCAAGGAACTCACCGGACGCCTGCCGCAGGGGGTGGGAGCGGTGCTGACCCAGTGGCCGCCGTACGCGACGGCGGTGGTGGGCGGGGCCAGCTTCCTGCTGCTGCAGAGCGCCCTGCGGGCGGGCACCCTGGCGGCCTCGCAGCCGGCGCTGACCCTCGGCGACGCGCTGACGAGCGTCGCCCTGGGCTGGGGTCTGTTCGGCGAGGAGATCCTGCTCGGCGTGCGGGTGCTGCCCGAGCTGATCGGGGTGGCCCTGATCGGTGTCGGCAGCATCGGCCTGGCCCGGGCCCCGTCCGTCCACGGCGCCTGGGACACGGCGCCGGCGGCACGGGACGGACCCGGAGGCGCGGCAGGGCGCTGAACGGCCCGGGACGAGCGACCCGGGGAGCAGCGGACCCGACGAACCCACCACGACCAGCGAACTCGAGGGGCCGGAGGCACCACGGATGCGTCAGAGGATTCCCACCGGACGGGCGGTGTACGCCGCCGCACCGGTCGCCGCCGCCGCACTCGCCCACATCGGACCGGCCGCGACCTGGCTGCCCGGACTGCGCCGGCGACGGTTTCCCGGGCTGGCCGGGCAGGGCGCCCCGGGGCACGTCGCCCTCACCTTCGACGACGGCCCGGACCCGGTGTCCACGCCGCTCTTCCTCGACGCGCTCGACGCGCTCGGAGTACGGGCGACCTTCTTCGTCCTGGGCGAGAACGCCGTACGGCACCCGGCGGTCGCCCGTGAACTGGTCCGGCGCGGCCACGAACTCGCCGTCCACGGCTGGACCCACGACCGCCCCTGGTGGCCGTCGCCGGCGCGGGACGCGCGCGACCTGCTGCGTGCCGTCCGGGTGATCGGCGAGGCCGGCGGCCGGGTCCCCCGCTGGTACCGGCCGCCCTACGGCATCCTCACCTCCGGGCGCTGGGCCGCCGCCCACCGGGCGGGGCTGCGACCAGTGCTGTGGACGGCCTGGGGCAAGGACTGGCGGCACGACGCCACGCCCGCCTCGGTGCGCGCGACCGTCGCGGCGGATCTGCGCGGCGGCGGCACCGTCCTCCTCCACGACACCGACCACGCCTCCGCGCCCGGGAGCTGGCGGGCCACGCTCGGCGCGCTGCCGGACATCGTGCGCGACTGCCGCGCGGCGGGTCTGGCGGTGGGCCCGCTGGGTGAGCACGGGAGGGGAGGCTCCCCCTCGGCGGCGGGGACCGGGCGCAGGGGGTGGACCGCGCGGACCGCGCCGTTTCGGTCACCGGCGCCGGGATAGCCGTAGCGACATGAAGGACAGCGACGGTCAGCGCGCGGCCGAACCGGACACGTCGTGCCCGCCCTGGGCGCTGCGCGAGTACGCCGTACTCGCCGACGGTGAGCGGGGCGCGGTCCTGGACCCCCGGGGCCGGATCGTGTGGATGTGCGCCCCGCGGTGGCACGACGACGCGGTGTTCTCCGCGCTGATCGGCGGAGCCGGTCACTTCACCGTCGAGCCCGCGGATCCCTGGCACGTCTGGGGCGGCTCCTACGAGGAGGGCACGCTGATCCGGGTGAGCCGGTGGGTGACCGCCGACTGCGTGATCGAGTGCCGCGAGGCCCTGGCCCTGCCGTCCCGTACGGACCGGCTCGTCCTGCTGCGCCGCATGCGGGTGGAACGGGGCGAGGCCCGGCTGAACCTCGACCTGGACCCGCGGCCCGGCTTCGGCGAGGTCCGGATGCGCGAGCCTGGGCGGGACGGGGGCGTGTGGACGGCGGAGGCGGGGCGCCTGCGGATGCGCCTCGCCGGAGCCGAGGACGCAAAGTGGCGGGACGGGACCCGGCTGTGCGGCACGTTTCGGCTGCGCGAGGGCGAGGCGCACGACCTCGTCCTGGAACTGTCCACGGGGCGGGAGACCGAACCGCTCGACGCCGACGCGCTGTGGCGGGCCACGGAGCGGGAGTGGCGGCAGGCGGTCCCGGACTGCTCGCGGCTGGTCGCGCCCCGCGACGCCCGGCACGCCTACGCCGTGCTGCGCGGGCTGACCAGCGTCTCCGGGGGAATGGTGGCGGCGGCCACCACCTCGCTGCCGGAGCGGGCCAACAGCGGGCGCAACTACGACTACCGCTACGCGTGGCTGCGCGACCAGTGCTACGCCGGTCTCGCGGTCGCCGCGCACGGGCCGCACCCGCTGGTGGACGACGCCGTGCGCTTCGTCGCCGAGCGCATCCTCGAGGACGGCGACGAGGTGCGCCCCGCGTACACGGTCGACGGGCGGCCGGTCGGGCGCGAGCGCTCCCTGCGGCTGCCCGGATACCCCGGCGGCAACGACCACGTGGGCAACGACGCGGGCACCCAGTTCCAGCTCGACACCTTCGGGGAGGCGTTGCAGCTGTTCGCCGCGGCGGCCGCGCACGACCGGCTGACCGAGGAGGCGGAGCGGGCCGCGGCCCTCGCCGTGGACGTGGTCGAGCGGCAGTGGCTGAAGCCGGAAGCCGGTCTGTGGGAGCTGGAGGACCGGTGGTGGACCCACTCCAGACTGAGCGTGGTGTGCGGCCTGCGGCGGATGGCCGAGGTGCTGCCCGGCGACGCGGGGCGCCGGTGCGCCGCGCTCGCCGAGACGGTGCTGCGGGAGACCCGGCGCCGGTGCCTGCTCCCCGACGGCCGCTGGCGGCGGGCCGAGGACGACGACGGACCCGAGGCCGCGCTGCTGGTGCCGATGGCCCGCGGCTGCACGTTCGGCGACGCCGACGCCGCCACCCGCGCGTACGTCGAGTCCCGCCTGGCCGAGGACGGGTATCTGTTCCGCTTCGAGCACCCCGGCGAGTCGCTCGGGGAGGCCGAGGGGGCCTTCCTGCTCTGCGGCTTCACGATGGCCCTCGCCACGCACCGGGTCGACGACCGGGCCGGCGCCTTCCGCTGGTTCGAGCGCACCCGGGCGGCCTGCGGACCGCCCGGGCTGTTCGCCGAGGAGTACGACGTGCGCCAGCGCCAGCTCCGCGGCAACCTTCCGCAGGCCTTCGTGCACGCCATGATGCTGGAGTGCGCGGTACGCCTGGCCGGCGAGTCGACGCTGCCCTGACCCGGCGGCTCCCCGCCTCCTCTCCTCAGGCGGCCGCCCCGGTCACCTCCCGGTGGATCGGGGTCGCCCCGCCCGTCAGCGGGGCGCCCGTGCCGCCGCGGCGGAGGGCGACGATCTCCGCCGCTATGGACAGGGCCGTCTCCTCGGGAGTGCGGGCGCCGAGGTCGAGGCCGATCGGTGAGCGGAGCCGGGAGAGCTCGTCCTCGGTCAGGCCCGCCTCGCGCAGCCGTCGGTCGCGGTCCTCGTGGGTGCGGCGCGAGCCCATCGCGCCGACGAAGGCGACCGGCATCCGCAGCGCCTCCGTCAGCAGCGGCACGTCGAACTTCGCGTCGTGGGTGAGCACGCACAGCACCGTGCGTCCGTCGGTCGGGGTGCGGCGCAGGTAGCGGTGCGGCCAGTCGACGACGATCTCGTCGGCCTCCGGGAAGCGCGCTCGCGTGGCGAAGACCGGCCGGGCGTCGCACACGGTGACGTGATGGCCGAGGAATTTCCCCGCCCGTACGAGCGCCGCGGCGAAGTCGACAGCGCCGAAGACGATCATGCGGGGCGGCGGCACGCTGGACTCGACGAGCAGGGTGAGCCCGCCGGGGCAGTGCGACCCGTCCTCCGAGAGCCCGACCGTGCCGGTGCGTCCGGCGTCCAGCAGGGCACCGGCCTCGGCGGCGGCCGTGCGGTCGAGGCCGAGGTGGCCGCCGAGACCGCCCTCGTGGGTGCCGTCCGGACGGACCAGCAGAGCCCGGCCGAGCAGGTCGGAGGGGCCCCGGACGACCCGGGCGAGGGCCGCGCTCCCACCCCGGGCGGCGGTGGCCAGCGCCGCCCGGAACACCTCCCTCGACGGGGCGTCCGCGCCGACCGGCGTGATCAGGACGTCGACGGTCCCGCCACAGGTCAGTCCGACCGCGAAGGCGTCCTCGTCGCTGTAGCCGAAGCGTTCGCGGACCGTCTCGCCGCTGCGCAGGGCGTCGGTGCACAACTCGTACACCGCGCCCTCCACACAGCCGCCGGAGACCGAGCCGATCACCGTTCCGTCGCTGTCGACGGCGAGGGCGGCGCCGGGCCCGCGCGGCGCGCTGCCGCCGACGGAGACGACGGTGGCGACGGCGAACTCCCGTCCTTCGGCGAGCCAGCGGTTCAGTTCGTCCGCGATGTCAAGCATCCGCGTCGCCCCCGGCCGGGCGCACCCCCGCCGCCAGCACGCGGTCGGGCCGGATCGGCAGGTCGCGGTGGCGGACTCCGGTCGCGTGGCGCACCGCGTTGGCGACGGCCGCCGCGGCGCCGACGATGCCGATCTCGCCGACACCCTTGATGCCCACGGGGTCGTCCGGGTCCGGATCCTCGACCCAGTCCGCCTGGATGTCGCCCACGTCGGCGTGGGTGGCCACGTGGTAGCCGGCGAGGTCGGGGGCGTAGAGGGCGCCGCTGCCCCGGTCCCGCACCGCCTCTTCGTGCAGGGCCATGGAGATGCCCCAGATCATGCCGCCGACGAGCTGGTTGCGGGCGGTGAGCGGGTTGACGATGCGGCCGGCCGCGAAGATGCCGAGCATGCGGCGCACCCGTACCTCGCCGGTGGCGGTGTCCACGGCGACCTCGGCGAACTGCGCTCCGAAGGAGTGCCGTTCCTTCTGGGCGAGGCGGCCGAGGGCCTCGGTGGTGTCGGACCGTACGGTGATGCCGTCGGCCGGGATGTCGGCGCCCAGGGCGAGGCGCTCGCGCAGTTCGGCCGCGGCGGCCGTGATCGCCCAGGCCCAGGAGCGGGTGCCCATCGAACCGCCCGCGATCATCGCCGGGCCGAAGTCGCTGTCCCCGATGCGGACCCGGACCCGCTCGGGCGTGACCTCCAGCGCGTCGGCCGCGACCAGGGTGAGCGCGGTCCGGGCGCCGGTGCCGAGGTCCGCGGCGGCGATCCGCACGGTGAAGGTGCCGTCCGCCTCGGCGGTCACCAGGGCCGTGGAGGGACCGGCGCCCGCCTGGAAGGAGGCGGCGGCCGTGCCGGTGCCCAGCAGCCAGCGTCCGTCGCGGCGCACCCCGGGGCGCGGGTCGCGTTCGGCCCAGCCGAACCGCCGGGCGCCCTCGCGGAAACAGGCGTCCAGGTTGCGGCTGCTGAACGGCAGGCCGGAGACGGGGCCGGTCTCGGGCTCGTTGCGCAGGCGCAGTTCGATCGGGTCGACGCCGCAGCGCACGGCGAGTTCGTCGAGGGCCGACTCAATGGCGAAGGAGCCCGGCGCCTCGCCCGGGGCGCGCATGAACGTCGGCGACGGCACGTCCAGCGGCACGACCTCGTTGACCGTGCGGTGGGCGGGGGCGTCGTACATCACCCGGGCCACGCCCGCGCCGGGCTCGACGAACTCGTAGACGGTGGACGTCTGGTTCAGCGAGCGGTGCTCCAGGGCGCGCAGCCGGCCGTCGGTGTCGGCGCCGAGCCGCACGCGCTGGACGGTGGGGCTGCGGTAGCCGGCCAGCGAGAACATCTGTCGTCGCGTCATCACCACGCGCACCGGGCGCTGCAGGTGGGTCGCGGCCATCACGGCGGCCACCTGGTGGGCGCGCAGGCCCTTGCTGCCGAAGCCGCCGCCGATGTGCTCGGAGCGCACCCGGACCGCGGACGCGTCCAGCGAGAACATGCTCGCCAGTTCGGTCTGGACCCAGGTGGTGCCCTGGTTGGAGTCGACGACCTCCAGCCGGCCGCCGTCCCACCGGGCCGTGGCGGCGTGCGGTTCCATCATGCTGTGGTGTTCTTCGGGCGTCGTGTACTCCTCGTCCACCACGACGGCGGACGCGGCGAGGCCCGCCGCCAGGTCGCCCTTGGCGGTCTCGCCGGGCATGACGCCGCCGGCCGGGTGGGCACCGGGGTGGCCGGTGGCGAGTTCGGTGTCGTGCGCTTCCCGGTCGTAGGCGACGACGAGGGCCTCGGCGGCCTCCCGGGCCTGCTCGGACGTCTCGGCGACGACGAGGGCGACGGGCCAGCCCGCGTGGGGCACCCGGTCGTTCTGGAAGACGGCGGCGGTCGGGTCCGGCGGCATGCCCAGCAGACCGATGTAGTCGGTCTCGACGCGCGGGGCGTTGCCGTGGTGCAGGACGGCGAGGACGCCCGGCAGGGCGAGGACGGGCCCGGTGTCGATGGTGCGGATGCGGCCCCGGGCCACGGTGGACAGCACCAGCCAGCCGTGCGCGAGGTCGGCGAAGGGGATCTCGCCGGCGTAGCGGGCGGCGCCGGTGACCTTGTCGCGCCCCTCGACGCGGGTGTGGGCGGTGCCGACGACGCCCTGGGCCCTCGCGGAACCGGTCGTGGCGGTGGTCATCGGGCGGCCTCCCCGGCGAGTTCGGTCAGGACGGCGACGACGAGGTTGCGCATGAGGGTCACCTTGTATCCGTTGTCGGGCAGCGGCCTGGCGGCCGCGAGTTCCGCGTCCGCGGCGGCGGCGAAGGTGTCGCCGTCGGCCGGCGCGCCGAGGAGCACGGCCTCGGCCGCGCGGGCCCGCCAGGGCCGTGGGGCGACCGCGCCGAACGCCAGCCGGGCGTCGCGCACGACGCCGTCCTCGACGCCGAGTGCGGCGGCGACGGAGCCGATCGCGAAGGCGTACGAGGCGCGTTCGCGCACCTTGCGGTACCGGGACCGGGCGGCGACCGGCGCGGGCGGCAGGGTGACGCCGGTGATGAGCGCGCCGGGCGGCAGGGCGGTCTCGAGGTGCGGGGTGTCCCCGACGGGGAGGTAGAAGTCGGCCAGCGGCAACTCGCCCGGTCCGTCGAGGGTTTCGTAGCCGACGACGGCGTCGAAGGCGGCGAGGGCCACGCCCATGTCGGAGGGGTGGACGGCCACGCAGTGGTCGGAGGCGCCCAGGACGGCGTGGTTGTGGTGCTCGCCGGTGAGCGCGGGGCAACCGCTGCCGGGGGCCCGCTTGTTGCAGGGCGTGCCGAGGTCGGTGAAGTAGCCGCAGCGGGTGCGCTGGAGCAGGTTGCCGCCGACGGTGGCCATGTTGCGCAGTTGCCCGGAGGCGCCGGCCAGCACCGCCTGGGCCAGCGCCGGGTAGCGGCGGCGTACCTCCGGGTGGGCGGCGAGGTCGCTGTTGGTGACGGTGGCGCCGATGCGCAGGCCGCCGTCCGCGGTCTCCTCGATGCCGTCCAGCGGGAGTCCGCGGACGTCGACGAGGCGGGCGGGGCGCTCGACGCCGGTCTTCATCAGGTCGACCAGGTTGGTACCGCCGCCGAGGAAGCGGGCGTCCGGGTCGGCGGCGAGCAGGGCCACGGCGCCGGAGACGTCGTCGGCGCGCTGGTATCCGAACTCCCTCATGCCGCCGTCTCCTTCACCGTCTCGGCCGGGGTGGCGTCGTCGTGGGCGGCTGCCTGGTGGGCCTCGGCCGCGCGGGTGACCGCCTGCACGATGGAGACGTAGGCGCCGCAGCGGCACAGGTTGCCGCTCATCCGTTCACGGATCTCGTCCGGCGTCAGGGGTGGCGGTCCGGCCTCGGGACGCACGTCCTCGGTGGCGGCGCTGGGCCAGCCGGCTGCGTGCTCCTCTATGACGGCGATCGCCGAGCAGATCTGTCCGGGGGTGCAGTAGCCGCACTGGTAGCCGTCGAGGTCGAGGAAGGCCTGCTGGACGGGGTGCAGGTGGTCGCCGTCGGCCATGCCCTCGATGGTGGTGATCTCCCGCCCCTCGGCGGCCACGGCGAGGTTCAGGCAGGAGACGGCGCGGCGCCCGTCGACCAGGACGGTACAGGCGCCGCACTGGCCCTGGTCACAGCCCTTCTTGGTACCGGTGAGATCCAGGCGCTCGCGCAGGGCGTCGAGCAGGGTGGTGCGGTGGTCGACGGTCAGGTGGTGCTTCTCGCCGTTGATGGTGAGAGTGACGGCGCTGGACGTCGACGAGGGTGCTGGGGCCATGATCAGCCTTCTTTGGTGTCCGTTGACAAGGGATGTCTGTTGACAGGGAGAAACGGGCTGTAGGCAGTGGGGGTTCATTCGCGGCCGGGTCGCGCACCGGACGGTTCGCGCGGCCGCGTCCGCCGCTAGACTGGGCAGGCAACCGGACAACTGTCCGCTCACCGAAAACGTAACGGACAGCTGTCCGCTTAGCAAGGTCGGGATTCGGCCACAACCCGGAAGGGGGACGAGTGCCGCAGCCGAAGAAGGACAAGCCGGACACTCCCCTGCGCTCGGACGCCCAGCGCAACCGCGAGCGCATCCTGGCGGTGGCCACGGAGGAACTGACGCGCTGTGCGAACGTGCCGTTGAGCGCCATCGCCAAGAAGGCGGGGGTCGGGCAGGGCACCTTCTACCGCAATTTCCCGAACCGTGAGGCGCTCGTCCTGGAGATCTACCGCCACGGGATGCAGCAGGTGGCCCGGGCCGCACCCGAGATGCTGGCCACCCGCGAACCGGATCTGGCCCTGCGCGAGTGGATGGACCGCCTCGCCGAGTTCGCCATGACCAAGGCGGGTCTGGCGGACGCGATCCGGCTGGTCACCAGCGCACCCGGGGCGCCGGAGAAACCGCGCCCCACCCCGCTGGAGGAGGCGGCCGAGCTGCTGCTCCGTGCCAACGACGAGGCCGGCACGATCCGGCCCGGATTGACCGGGGACGACTTCTTCCTCGTCCTCGGCGGTCTGTGGCTGATCGGTCCCGGCGAGGACCGGCAGCGGCGCGTGACCCGGTTCCTGGACTTCGTCATGGACGGCCTGCGCGCGGGAGCGCCAGGCCGGTGACCGCGCCGCGGAAGCGGTAGCGGCGCTCCGGGCGGCCCGCCACGCCGTAGCGCAGGGAGACCTCCGCGCCGCCCACGGTGTGGAAGTACTCCAGGTACCTGCGTGCGCTGACCCGCGAGACGCCGGTCAGCGCCGCGCACTCGCTGGCCGACAGGGTGCCGTCGGCCTCCCGCAGGGTGCGCTCGACGAGTTCGGCGGTCTCCACGCTCATGCCCTTGGGCAGCGCGGGGGCCGCGGCCGTCGGCTGCGCCGCGGCCCCGGCCAGGACGCGGTCGACGTCGGCCTGGCTGCGCACGACCGTGCCGAGCAGCCGGCCCCGCTGGACGGCGTAGCGCTCCAGCCGGAGCCGCAGGTCCTCGAACTCGAAGGGCTTGAGCAGGTAGTCGACCACGCCGTGCCGCACGGCCCCGCGCACCGCGTCCGCCTCGCGGGCCGCGCTGATGACCATGACGTCGCAGTCGTGGCCCGCGGCGCGCAGCCGCGGGATGACGTCGAGGCCGAAGACGTCCGGCAGGTACAGGTCGAGCAGGACCAGGTCGGGCCGCAGCTCCCCGACGGCCGTGAGCGCCTGCTCCCCGGTGCCGGCGACCCCGACGACCCGGAACGGCTCGACCCGGTCGACGAACGTCCGGTGGACGCGGGCCACCATGAAGTCGTCGTCGACCACGAGCACGCCGATCGGGGCGGGGGCACGGGGCGCCTCCGAGGGCGCGGCGGCCGGGGCGGTCGTACCGGACGTGCCGCTCGTTGCCGTCATGGTGCTGCTCCTTCCGCCACCGCGTCGGTGAGGTGGCTGACGATCATGCGTGCGGTGAACATGGCCCCCTCGGGGGTGTTGGTCACCGAGATCTCACCGCCGTGACGTTCGCAGACCAGCCGGGTCAACGCCAGGCCGATGCCGCGCTCGCCCTGCCGGGCGGCCTTGGTGGTGAAGCCGTGGGAGAAGACCTCCCGGGCCAGTTCGGGCGCCACGCCGGGCCCGGAGTCGCGGACCACGATCTCGACGCTGGCGGCGTCCTGCCGCAGCTCGACCTCGACCCACGCCTCGTGGCCGTCACCGGGCGCCGCGGCGGCGTCCACGGCGTTGTCGACCAGGTTGCCGACCACGGTCGCCACGTCGGCGGCGTCCGCCGGCTCCAGCCGGTCCAGTGCCGTGCGGTCGGAGACGCGCAGCGCGACCCGCCGTTCGGCGGCGAGGGAGGACTTCGCGGTGATCAGCGCGGCGACGGCGGTGTCCCGCACCCGGCGGCTGAGGGTGACGTCCAGGGACTGGCGGCGCTGGTTGAGCCCGCGGACGTAGCGCACCACCTCCTCCTGCTCGCCGATCTGGATGAGCCCGGAGATGGTGTGGAGCTGGTTGGCGAACTCGTGGGCCTGGGCGCGCAGCAGCTCGGAGGTGCTGCGGAAGGAGCCGATCTCCCGTTCCAGGCGGGCCAGTTCGGTGCGGTCGCGCAGGGTGGTGACCGAGCCGAGCGGACGGCCGTCCTTGGTGACGGTCATGCGGTTCATGACCAGGACCCGGCCGTGGCGGACGACGACCTCGTCGCGCGGCTCGGCCGCCGCGGGCGTGGCACCGGCGAGGACGTCGCGCAGCCGGCCGTCGATGCCGAGGCCGTCCAGGCTCTGGCCCACGCAGTCGGCGGGCAGGTCGAGCAGGCGCCGGCCCATCTCGTTGACGAGGGTGAGCCGGTGCTGCGGATCCAGGGCGACGACGCCCTCGGCGATGCCGTACAGCATGGCCTCCCGGTGTTCGGCGAGGCCCGCGATCTCCCGCGGTTCCAGGCCGAGGGTCTGCCGCTTGACGCGCCGGGCCAGCAGCCAGGAGCCCGCCACGCCGAGGCCGCTGGCGACACCGAGGTAGGCGAGGAGGGAGGAGGAGGCGCCGCTCAGGCGCTGCCAGACCGTGGGGTCCGCCTCGCCGACCATCACCGTGCCCAGGTGCCGGCCGAGGGTCTGCCGGGTGGCGCCGAGCACCGGGACCTGGGCGACCAGCTCCCGGCTGCCCTGCACGGACAGCGACCCCGACCAGCCGCTCCTGACGTCGGTGCCCTCCCCGCGCGGCAGCCGGGCCCCGATCAGCGTCGGGTCGGTCGAGCTGACGACCCGGCCGTCGGCGTCGGCCACCGTGACGGAGGTGACCCCGGACTGGGTCTGCGTGGAGTTGACCAGCGGGGCCAGGGCCTCCTGCGGCACGGGGCGCAGCAGTTGGCTGCGGACCAGCGGCGTGGCGGCGAGCTGTTCGGCCAGCGCGGTGACCCGGCGGCCCTCGACCCGGTTGAAGGTGGCCTTGGACTGGGCGAGCGAGACGGCGGCGACCGCGAGCAGGACGACCACGACGATGGCGAGCTGGAGGACCAGCATCTCGCCCGCGAGGGTCTGACGGCGGAAGGTGGGTGCCACGGCGGACTCGTTCTCGGCTCATGGAGGGGCGGGGGTGCCGGGTCGCCATCATGGCGCCCACCTGCGGCGAAGGAAAGAGCCGCGCCGTCGATGTGCCTGCTTCGCAATGAACCGGCGATCCGACGGCGATGTCGGGGGCGCGGTCGCGGCGACCGCAATGAACACAACCTCCCTTGGTTCCGCAAGGAAGACAGGGGGCGGACGCGCGGGCACCATGTGGCCCACGTCACCCTCCCCCACAGGGCTCCCCCTACCGCTCTCCCCAACCGACAGGTGGTGTCATACGTGCGCCTGCGCACCCCCCTTGCCCTGCTCGGGGCCGCCGTGCTCGTGCTGGCCGGACCGCCGTTGCTCTCCTCGGGCGACGACTCGGACTCCGGCACCCAGATCCCGGGTCTGCGCTTCATGGTTCCCAACACGCCCGGCGGCGGCTACGACATCACCGCCCGCACGGCCGCGAAGAACGCCGAGGACGCCGGGCTCACGCACAACATCGAGGTGTTCAACCTGCCGGGCGCGGGCGGCACCGTGGGCCTGAGCCGGCTCGTGAGCGAGCACGGCAACGGCAAGCTCGCCATGTCCATGGGCCTCGGCGTCGTGGGCGCCGCCCGCTCCAACCACGCCCCCAAGACCCTCGCCGACGCCACGCCGATCGCACGGCTCACCGAGGAGCAGGACGTGGTGGTGGTCGCCAAGGACTCGCCGTACAAGACGATCGACGAGCTGATCGACGCCTGGAAGAAGGACCCGGGCAAGATCCCCGTGGGCGGTGGTTCGTCACCGGGCGGGCCCGACCACCTCGCGCCGATGCTGATGGCGCAGGCCGCCGGGATCCAGCCGAAGTCGGTCAACTACATCCCCTTCGACGGCGGCGGCGAGCTGCTCGCCTCGATCCTCGGCAACAAGGTCGGCTTCGGGGTCTCCGGCGTCGGCGAGTACCTGGACCAGATCAAGGCCGGCGAGCTGCGGGTGCTCGCGGTGACCGGCCCCGAGCGGGTGGACGACCTCGAGGACGCGCCCACCCTCAAGGAGTCCGGCTACGACGTGAACTTCACCAACTGGCGCGGCATCGTGGCCCCGCCGGGCCTCTCCGAGGCGCAGCGCACCAAGCTGACCCGCCTCTTCGAGGAACTGCACGACTCCCCCGAGTGGAAGAAGTCCATGGACCAGAACGGCTGGGACGACGCCTTCCTCACCGGCGAGGAGTTCGGCGACTTCCTGGAGGCGCAGGACGCGCGCGTGGTGTCGGTGCTGAAGGAGCTGGGGCTGTGACGACGCGGACCGAACTGCCCGAGGACCGCGAGAGCACGGCCGGCGGCCGCCGCTCGTGGCTGCGCGAGCACTCCGAGCTGGGCGTGTGCGCCCTGCTGCTGGCGCTCGGTGTGCTCGTCCTGACCGACGCGCTCACCATGAACGTCGACATCACCCAGCGGGGGCCGGTGGGCCCCAAGACCGTGCCGATCGTGGTCGGTGCCGGCCTGCTGGTGATCGCCGCGCTGCTCGCCGTCGACGTGTTGCGCGGCGGCCGGGGCGAGGCCGAGGGCGGCGAGGACGTCGACCTGTCCGAACCCGCCGACTGGCGCACGGTCCTGCTGCTGTCCGGGATCTTCCTCGGCGCCGCGGCCCTGATCGAGCCGGCCGGCTTCCCCGTGGCGGGCGCGCTGCTCTTCTGGGGTGCCGCCTTCGCCCTCGGCAGCCGCCGCGTGGACCGCGATCCGCTGATCGCCGCGGTGCTGTCCCTGCTCACCTACGTCGTCTTCGACAAGCTGCTCGGCGTGCCGCTGCCCGGCGGTCCGCTGATGGGAGTGCTCTGACATGAACGCCCTCAACTCCCTCATGGACGGGTTCGGTACGGCGCTCACTCCGGTCAACCTGCTGTGGGCCGCCCTCGGCGTGCTGCTCGGCACGGCCATCGGCGTGCTGCCCGGCATCGGCCCGGCGATGGCGGTGGCGCTGCTGCTGCCGGTGACGTACGGGCTGGACCCGGTCGCCGCGTTCATCATGTTCGCGGGCATCTACTACGGCGCGATGTTCGGCGGTTCGACCACCTCCATCCTGCTCAACACCCCCGGCGAGAGTGCCGCGGTGGTCGCGGCCATGGAGGGCAACCCCATGGCCAAGGCGGGCCGGGGCGCCCAGGCACTCGCCGCCGCCGCCATCGGCCACTTCGCCGGCGGCATGATCGGCACGATGCTGCTGGTGGCCCTCGCCCCGACGGTCGCCGACCTGGCGGTGGACATCGGCGCCCCGGACTACTTCGCCATCATGGTGCTGGCGTTCATCGCCGTCACCTCGGTGCTGGGTTCCTCGCGGATCAGGGGTCTGGCCTCGCTGTTGATCGGTCTGACGATCGGTCTGGTGGGCCTGGACCAGATGACGGGCCAGCAGCGGCTGACCTTCGGTTCGCTGCAACTCGCCGACGGTGTGGACGTGGTGATCGTGGCGGTCGGGCTGTTCGCGATCGGCGAGGCGCTGTGGGTGGCCGCGCACCTGCGGCGCGGAGGGGGCGAGCCGATCCCGGTGGGCCGTCCCTGGCTCGGCCGCGGCGACGTCAGGCGCACCTGGAAGTCCTGGCTGCGCGGCCCGTTCATCGGCTTCCCGTTCGGAGCGATTCCGGCGGGCGGCGCGGAGATACCGACGTTCCTCTCGTATGTCACGGAGAAGCGGCTGTCCAAGCACAAGGACGAGTGGGGCAAGGGCGCCATCGAGGGCGTGGCCGGTCCCGAGTCGGCGGCGTCGGCCTCGGCGGCGGGCACGCTGGTGTCCATGCTGACCCTGGGCCTGCCGACCACCGCGGTCGCCGCGGTCATGCTGGCCGCCTTCCAGCAGTACGGCATCCAGCCGGGCCCGCTGCTCTTCGAACGCGAGCCCGAGCTGGTGTGGGGCCTGATCGCCTCGCTCTTCGTCGGCATGGTGCTGCTGCTCGCCCTGAACCTGCCGCTGGCTCCGGTGTGGGCCAAGCTGCTGCGGATCCCGCGGCCCTACCTGTACGCGGGGATCATGTTCTTCGCGGCGGTCGGCGCGTACGCGGTCGGCGGTGAGGTGATCGACCTGGTGATCCTGCTGGTCATCGGTCTGATCGGGTTCGGCATGCGGCGCTACGGACTGCCCGTCCTGCCCGCGGTGATCGGCGTCATCCTCGGCCCGAACGCCGAGCAGCAACTGCGCCGCGCCCTGCAGATCAGCGACGGCAGCGTGTCGGGCCTGGTCAACACGCCGTTCTCGGTGACGGTGTACGCGGTGATCGTGCTGCTGCTGGCCTGGCCGCTGGTGAAGCGGCTGGTGGGGCGGGGGCGGACGCGGGCGAACGCCTGACCACCAGCCGGCCGGCTGCCCCACCTGGCCGAGCCGGGTGGTGCCGGCGCCTCGGGCCGGGTACGGATGCGAACGGCGACGCACTCGCTCCGCCCCCGGCCCGCACACGCTCACGCTCACGCTCACGCTCACAGAAGGCGAACCCATGATCTTCATCACGGCGAAGTTCCAGGTCCTCCCCGAACACGCGGACCGGTGGCCGCAGATCGCCGGCGAGTTCACCCGGGCCACCCGGGCGGAACCCGGCTGCCTCTGGTTCGACTGGTCGCGCAGCCTGGACGACCCCACGGAGTACGTGCTGGTCGAAGCCTTCCGCGACGACGAGGCGGGCGCCGCCCACGTCCAGTCCGCCCACTTCCGCGCCGCGCAGGAGACTCTGCCGCGCCACCTCGTCCGCACACCGCGCATCGTGAGCACGACGGTCGACCAGGACGGCTGGTCGGAGCTGGGCGAGATGGCCGTGGAGTAGCACGCCGGCACCCCGCGTACGACTGCGGCCGGCCGTCGGCCACGCCGCGGCCGTCGGGCGCCGTCGGGCTACGCCTCCGCGCCGGGGCCTGCCCGGCCGCTGTCCGGGTCCGAGGGGGCGGCGGGGGCGCCACTGGCCGCCGGAGGGACCTCGTGCCGCAGGAGCAGCGCCGCCGCGCCGGTCAGCGCCAGGGGCACGCACATGAGGAGGAGCAGGTGCGAGATGCCCCATCCCGCGCCGATCAGTGCTCCGCCGAGCAGGCCGCTGGCGAGGGTGCCGATGCGGCCGACGCCGCTCATCCATCCCATGCCCGTGGCGCGCAGGGCCGGCGGGTAGGCCAGGGCGCCGACGGCCTGCAGAGCGCCCATGGAGCCGCCGAGGCAGGTGCCGAGCACGGCGATCAGGACGAACGTCCCGGCGTGGCCCGTGCCCACGGCCGCGGTGACGCAGACCGCGACGGCGCTGAGGCCCGACAACAGCGCCAGGAAGCGGAAGCGGTCGTGCCGCCCGAGGCCGAACGACGCCAGGAGTTGTCCGCACAGGGTGCCGACGCCGAACAGCCCGACGACGACTCCGACGCGGGACGCCGTCATCCCGGCGCGTTCCGCCATGAGCGGCAGGTAGTTGATGAGGAGGAAGACGACCCCCAGCAGCAGGAAGTAGCACAGCCAGACGAGGAGCGTGGTCGGCGCGAAGGAACGGGACAGCAGGATCGCACCGACCTTGCGCAGGGGTTCCCGCTCGTCGTCCCGGCCACGGGTCAGATCGACGTGGGAGACGTCCCGGCCCGGCGCCAGCAGGCCGAGGCTTTCCCGGACCTGCTCGGCCGGTCGCCCGCGGGCGAGCAGGACGCTCACCGATTCCGGGACGCAGGCCATGACGAGGGGGACGAGCAGGAGGGGGGCGAGACCGCAGAGCGCGAGCACCGCGGGCCAGCCGACGGCCGGCATGAGCGTCGACGCGAGGAGACCGCCCGCGACCGTACCCGCCGCGACGCCCGAGAAGGCGAGGGCCACCACGGGGGCGCGGCGCGCAGCCGGCGTCGAGTCGGCGACGATCGCCATGACGACCGGGGCCACGCCGCCGAGTCCGGCGCACGCCACGACGCGCAGGACGGCGAAGAGCTCGATGGTTGTGGCGAGCGACATCGCCGCCGTGGCCGCTCCGAAGACCACGATGCCGGCCGCGGCCGTGCTCTTGCGCCCGTACCGGTCGGCCAGTGGTCCCGCCACCGCACCGCCGGCCGCCATGCTCAGCACCCCGGCGGTCACGGTCGTGGTCACCGCGCTCATCGGTGTGCCCCACTCGCGCATGACGTGCGGGTAGACGAAGCTCGCCATGGTGGTGTCGAGGCCTTCGGCGACCATGATCACGACGCCCAGGAGCGCGACGAGCCGCTGCCGCGGTCCCATCGGAGCCGAGTCGATGAACTCCTGGACGCTCAGCCGCGGTGAAGGGGCCCGTCCGGAACCGGGCAGGGAGTCGAGGGACATGGGGGCACCTTTCGTTGGGCGGGAGGACGCACCGGCGCTCGCGCCGCCCGGTTCGGTTCCGGTCAGGTTCCGGTCCACTTGGGGAGGCGTTTCTCGACGAAGGCACGCGGGCCTTCCAGCGCGTCCCGGCTGCGCATCCGCCGCTCCTCGGACGCGTACCGAGTGGCGAACGCCCGGTCCAGCGGCAATGTGGCCGAGACCGTTGCTGCTTCCTTGGCGGCACGCAGGGACAACGGCGCGCAGCTCAGTACGTCCCGCAGCCAGTGCTCCAGACAGTCGTCCAGCGCGTCGGCCGGCACCACCTCGTTGACCAGGCCCAGTTCGTAGGCGCGGGCGGCCGTCATGCGGCGGCCGGTCAGCAGGTGTCCCATCGCGATGCGGAAGGGCGCCTGACGGGTGAGCCGGAACACTCCTCCGGCGCCCGCGACCAGTCCGAGCCTCGCCTCGGTCAGCCCGAACTCGGCGTGCTCGGCGGCGATCACGATGTCGCAGGCCAGGGCCAGCTCGAAACCCCCGCCCAGGGCGTAGCCGTTGACACGGGCGATCAGCGGTTTGACCATCGAGAAGCGCTCGGTCAGCCGGGGCCAGCCTGGTTGGTCACGGCTGCCGAACGTGGAGGTGGCGGTGCCGTCGTCGATCCGGCGGACCAGTTCCTTGAGATCCTGGCCGACGGAGAAGGACCGCTCGCCGGCGCCGGTGAGCACCCCCACCCAGATGTCGTCGTCCGACTCGAAGTCGTCCCAGACCTCCGCGAGTTCGGCGTGCATCCGCAGGTTCATGGCGTTCAGCGCCTGCGGACGGTCCAAGGTGATGTGGGCCACGTGGCCGCGTTTGTCGTAGCGGACGCAGTCCAGGGCGTCGAGCATCCGTCGTCCTTTTCGTCGAGTGTGGACCCGGCCGGTGGCACGGCGTGCGAGGAGCCGAGCGGCACAGGGACCGCGCCCGGTCGCTCGGCCGTTCCCGCCGTGTCAGAGCAGTGACCGCGACCACCGCTCCACCGCTTCGGCGGTCGTCGCCGAGTGTTCCTCCAGCATCGTGAAGTGGTCCCCGGCCACCTCGGCGGCCTCGTGCGGGAGATGCCAGGAGGCGATCCGCACCCCGTCGCTGCCGTACGGTGCGGCCGCGTGCACCAGCAGGGTGGGGGCGGCGATCGGTTCGGGCTTCCAGTCCCTGAACAGGCGCCGGTAGGCACCCATCGCGGTCAGCCGGTGGTCGTCGATCGGCACGAGCCGGCCGGCGCGCTCCAGCATCCCGCCGACCATCAGCGCGTACCCGCGCGGGTCGCCCCCGCTCGCCGGGGTGTCCAGGAGCGCGACGCCGTCGGGGGTCCTGCCCCCGCGCTCCAGGGCAGCCGCCACCTCGTGGGCCAGCCAGCCGCCCGCGGAACGGCCGACGAGCAGCAAAGGGGCCTCCCCCACCGTCTCGGCGATCGTCCGGGCGTGCAGCTCCGCCAGGGCCTCCACCGACTCCGGCAGCGGTTCGCCCGGGAGGAAACCCGGGTGGGCGAGGGCCGCCGCCCGCCACGCGTCGCTGAAGCCGTCCGCGAAGCGGACGTAGACGTGCGGGCCGGCGATCGCGCTGAAGGAGGGCAGACACACCACGGTCGGTCGGGCCGAGGTGCGGCCGAACCAGACCGGGGTGCGTCGGACGGCCGGGTCCCCGGGGTCGGTGAAGGTCCTCCGCATCCGTGCGGCGGTTTCGGCGAGAGCCACGGCGTCGTCGATGCGCCCGGCGGCGGCCGCATCCCGGAACAGCTCCGTCAGCAGGCCCGCGTCGGCGCCCTCACCGCAGGGGCCGGCCTCGCCCGGCCGCCCCGAGGGGGCGTCCTCCAGGCGGGCGTCGACGAAGGCGGCGAGGGAGGTCAGGTCCTCGCAGTCGAGGACGAGCGTGGCGGGCAGGCTCAGACCGAGCCTCTGGCTGAGCCGGTTGCGCAGTTCGATCGCGGTGAGCGAGTCGAAGCCCAGCTCCCGGCGGGTGCGGTCCGCGGAGAGCGGCGCACCGGTGTGACCGAGGGTCTGCGCCGCCTCGGTCCGGACGAGCTCGGTCACGGCGGCCAGCCGCTCGGCCCCGGTCAGACCGGCGAGGGGCCCGCCGGCGCCGCCCGCCGCGCTCACGGTGGCCTCCGTACCCGGGTGGCCGGTGGAGCCGGCCTCGTGCGCGGGCGGCCCGCCGGGCCCGGTGGGCGGCAGGGGCTGGTCCTCGACCCAGTAGGACTGGTGCTGGAAGGGGTAGGTGGGGAGGTCCACCAGAGTGCCGCGCCCGTCCGACAGCCGGCTCCAGTCGACCGTTCCCCCGTCGACGTGTGTCCGGGCCAGGGCGACGAGGAGCGATTCGGTCTCCGGGTGGCCCGCGCGCAGGGAGGCGGCGAAGACCTGGTCCTCGGCCTCGGGCACGATCCGCTGCGCCAGAGCGGCCAGGACACCGCCCGGGCCCACCTCCAGCCAGCGTACGGCGCCGGCGTCCCGGGCCCGTGCCACCGCGTCGGCGAAACGTACCGGGCGGCGCACGTGCCGTACCCAGTACTCGGGGTCCTCGACGTCGGCGGGCAGCCCGGCCAGTACGGGTGCGTGGAACTCCAGCCCCGCGACGGTGTCCCGGAACTCCTCCAGCATCGGGTCCATCAGCGGTGAGTGGAAGGCATGGCTGACCTTCAGCCAGTGGGTGCGCAGCCCTCGTTCGTGCCAGACGTCGACCAGCCTCCGGAGCGCCGTTTCCTCGCCGGAGAGCACCACGGAGGTCGGACCGTTGACCGCGGCCAGTGCCACCCGGTCCTCCAGGCCGGCGAGGCAGGCCCCGGCCTCGGCCTCGGAGACCTCCACCGCCGCCATGGCGCCGCCCGGCGGCAGCGCCTGCATCAGACGGCCCCGCGCCTCCACCAGTCGGCAGGCGTCCTCGAGGGACATCACGCCCGCCGCGTGGGCCGCGGCCACCTCGCCCACGGAGTGACCCACCACCGCGTGGACATCGACGCCGAGGCCGCGTATCAACCGGTACAGGGACACCTCGACCGCGAAGAGGGCCACCTGTGCGTAGCGCGTCCGGTCGAGGAGCCCGTCCCGCGCCTCCCCGAAGACGACGTCCTTCAGGGGCAGCCCGGTGTGCTGTGCCACGGCGTCGAACGACTCCGCGAAGACGGGGTGCGTCCCGTACAGTTCCCGCCCCATGCCGGGACGTTGGCTGCCCTGGCCGGAGAAGAGCAGCGCGGTGCCGCCCGGCCGGGCGATGCCGTGGACCTCGTGGGTGCGGGTGCCGCCCCGCAGGAGTACCGCCCGGTGCCGGAAGGCCGTGCGCCGGGCCAGGGTGAGGCTCACGTCCACCGGGTCGGGCTGCGCCTCCTCGGCATACGTCCGCACCCGGGTGATCTGGTCCCGCAGCGCTCCGGCGTCGTGCCCGGAGAGCGGCCAGGGCACCGGGGACGGCACGGCGTCGCGCGAGCCGTCGCGGGCGGGGCCGGTGGCCGTCTCCTGCCCGGATCCGGCGGGCGGGGCCTCCAGGATCACGTGGGCGTTCGTGCCGCTGATGCCGAACGAGGACACGGCTGCCCGGCGCGGCCGGCCCGTCTCGGGCCAGGAGCGGCGGCTCGTCAGCAGTTCCACCGCTCCCGCCGACCAGTCGACGTGCGGTGTCGCCTCGTCCGCGTGCAGGGTCCTGGGCAGGACGCCGTGCCGCATGGCCTGGATCATCTTGATGACGCCGCCGACGCCGGCCGCGGCCTGGGAGTGGCCCATGTTCGACTTCATGGACCCCAGGTAGAGGGGGTGTCCGGCGTCGCGTTCCCGGCCGTACGTGGCGAGCAGCGCCTGGGCCTCGATCGGGTCGCCGAGCCTCGTGCCGGTGCCGTGTCCCTCGACGACGTCGATGTCCCGCGCCGTGAGGCCCGCGTGGTCCAGGGCCTTGCGGATCACCCGCTGCTGGGACGGGCCGTTGGGGGCCGAGAGTCCGTTGGAGGCCCCGTCCTGGTTGACCGCCGATCCGCGCAGGACCGCGAGCACCGGATGGCCGTTGCGCCGGGCGTCCGACAGGCGTTCGACGAGCAGCGTTCCCACGCCCTCGGCCCAGCCGGTGCCGTCGGCCCCGGCACCGAACGCACGGCACCGTCCGTCGGGCGAGAGGCCCCGTTGCCGGCTGAAGGACAGGAAGGCACGCGGTGTCGCCATGATCGTCACTCCACCGGCCAGCGCGAGACCGCACTCCCCGGAGCGCAGCGCGTGGGCCGCCTGGTGCAGGGCGACCAGGGACGACGAGCACGCCGTGTCCACCGTCACCGCCGGGCCCTCGAATCCGAAGGTGTACGCGATGCGGCCCGAGGCCACTCCCCCGGACAGGCCGGTGACGAGGTAGGGCTCCAGGGCGTCCGGCACCTGGCCGGTCGCGTAGTCGTGGTGGACGACGCCGGTGAACACACCCGTGTCGCTGCCCCGCAGCGAGGTCGCGTCGATGCCGGCGCGCTCGAACGCCTCCCAGGCGGTCTCCAGGAGCAGCCGCTGCTGGGGGTCCATCGCCTGCGCCTCACGGGGCGAGATCCCGAAGAACTCCGCGTCGAACAGGGCCGCGTCGTGCAGGAATCCCCCCTCGCGGACGTTGCACGTGCCGGGCCGGTCGGGGTCGGGGTCGTAGAGGCCGTCGAGGTCCCAGCCCCGGTTGGTGGGGAAGCCGGAGATGGCGTCCCGCTCCTCCAGGACGAGCCGCCACAGGTCCTCGGGCGAACGCACGCCGCCGGGATAGCGGCAGGCCATGCCCACGACGGCGATCGGCTCGCGGTTCGCGGCCGTGGCGCTGCGCAGCTGCCGACGGGTCTCGTGCAACTCGGCGGTGACCTTCTTGAGGTAGCCGACCAGCTTCTCCTCGGTGCCCGTCACGTCACGGTCCCTTCAGTTCGTCGTCGATGAGGTCGAAGAGCTGGTCGACCGTCGTGGCCTGGGCGATCCGGTCGCCGAGCGAGGTCTCCTGAGCGCTCTCGGCGAAGTGCTCCGGCGTGTCGCAGGCGAGGCGCGCGGCCAGGGTCCGCAGCCGTCCGGCGAGCCGGTCGCGCGTGGGGCCGTCGGGGCGGTCCCGTTCGACGGACGCCTCCAGCCTGGCGAGTTCGCCGAGTACCGTCGCCTCCGCGGCGCCGGTCCCACCGGCTTCCCGGACGACGCCCGTGTCCTGCAGCTCGGTGAGCAGGTGGCGGGCGATGGCCGTGGACGTCGGATGGTCGAAGGCCAGGGAGGCGGGCAGGTCGAGCCCGGTCCGTGCGCCCAGCCGCTCGCTCAGGTCCACGGCGGAGACCGAGTCGAGTCCGAGGTCGGTCATGCTGCGGTGGGGCTCCACCTCGTGCGGTGCGTCGAAGCCGGCGACGCCGGCGACTTCCGTCTGGACGAGCTCGGTCAGCGTCCGTTCCCGCTGTTCCTCGGAGAGGCGCGCCAGGTCGGTGCGCAGGCGTTCCCCGGCCGGGGGCTCGTCCGGCGGGGGCGTGGGGGCGGGCATCGCCGCCTGCGCGGCGGCTTCGGTGTTCGCCGTCCCCGAGGCGAGCCAGTACCTCCGGTGCTCGAAGGGATAGACGGGCAGGTCGACCGGGTGCGCGGGATGTCCGGCGAAGAGCTCTTGCCAGTCGACGGGGATGCCGTGCGTGTGGGCCAGCGCCACCGCTTCGAGGAGCGCGCGCACCTCGGAACGTCCGCGGCGCAGCCCTCCGCACAGGGCGAGTGCCGAGCCGGGCAGGCAGTCGCCCGCCATGGTGGTGAGCTGACGGTCGGGACCGAGTTCGAGGAAGGCCGTGATCCCCTCACCGGGCAGGGCGCGCACGGCGTCCGCGAAGCGGACGGCCTCCCGGACGTGGCGGACCCAGTAGTCGGGCGAGCGGAGCTGGTCCGGCTCGGCAGGCCGGCCGGTGAGGTCGGAGATCATCGGGATGAGGGGCGGCCGGTAGGTCAGCTTCCGCGCCGTCGCTCCGAACTCCTCCAGCATGGGCTCCATGAGCGGCGAGTGGAAGGCGTGGCTGACCCGCAGGGCGGTCACCCGGCGCTTCCGCGACCGGAACAGCTCGGCGACGGTCCGTACGGCGCCCTCTTCGCCGGACACCACGACCGAGCGGGGGCCGTTCACCGCGGCGACGGCCAGGGTCCGGTCCGCGGTCGCGAGCACGGACCGGACCTCGTCCTCGGTCGCCCCGACGGCGATCATGGCGCCGCCGGCCGGCAGTGCGGCCATCAGGCGGCCGCGGGCCGCGACGAGCGAGGCGGCGTCCCCGAGGGACAGCACCCCGGCCGCGTGTGCGGCGGTCAGCGCGCCGACGGAGTGTCCCATGACGAGGTCGGGCACGACGCCCCAGGACTCGACCAGCCGGAAGAGGGCGCTGCCGAGGGCGAACAACGCGGCCTGTGTGAAGTCGGTACGGTCGAGGAGCGCGGCCCGCCGGGAGCCCCGGGCCGCCCACATGACGTCGCGCAACGGATGGTCGAGGTGCGGGTCGAGGACGGCGCAGGCCGCGTCGAGCGCCTGGGCGAAGACGGGATGTGCGGCGTACAGCTCCTGGCCCATTCCGGGGCGTTGGCTGCCCTGGCCGGTGAACCCGAGGGCCAACGACGGTTGCACGGACGGCTCGTCCGTGGCGACTCCGGGGTCCTGGCCGGCGGCGACGGCCGTCAGCCGGCGCTCCAGTTCCGCGGCGCTGTCCACGACGAACGCCGTGCGTCGCGGGAAGCTCGTACGGGTGGTGGCGAGGGCGGCCGCGAGGTCGGGGAGGCGCGGCTCCCGGTCCGCGCGCAACCGGTCGAGCAGGAGCTCGGCCCGGCGGCGCAGGGCCGAGGCGGTGCGGGCCGACAGCACGACCGGCACGGAGCCCGGGAGCCCGGCCGGCGGGGCGGCGGCGGGCAGGGGGTCGGGGGCCTGTTCCAGGACGAGGTGGGCGTTGGTGCCGCTGACGCCGAAGGAGGACACGGCGGCCCGGCGGCGGCCCTCGGTGTCGGGCCAGACGGTGTGCTCCCGCAGCAGGCGTACCGCCCCGGAGTCCCAGTCCACGGCCGGGGTCGGCCGGTCGACGTGCAGGGTACGGGGCAGTTCTCCGTGGCGCATCGCCTCGATCATCTTGATGACGCCGCCGACGCCGGCCGCGGACTGGGCGTGGCCGATGTTGGACTTGAACGAGCCGAGCAGGAGCGGGCGTCGCGGGTCGCGGTCCTGGCCGTAGGTGGCGAGGAGCGCGTTGGCCTCGATGGGATCGCCGAGGACGGTTCCCGTGCCGTGCGCCTCGACGGCGTCGACGTCGGCGGGCGTGAGGCCCGCGTCGACCAGGGCCCGGCGGATGACCCGCTGCTGGGCCGGTCCGCTGGGCGCGGTCAGGCCGTTGCTGGCACCGTCCTGGTTGACGGCGCTGCCACGGACCACGGCGAGCACCGGGTGGCCGTTGCGGCGTGCGTCGGAGAGGCGTTCCAGGACGACGACGCCGACGCCCTCGGACCAGCCGGTGCCGTCGGCGCCCGCGGCGAAGGCCTTGCACCGTCCGTCGGGGGCGAGGCCGTGCTGGCGGCTGAACTCGACGAAGGTGCTGGGGGTCGCCATGACGGCGACGCCGCCGGCCAGGGCGAGCGAGCACTCGTCCCGGCGCAGCGCCTGCGCGGCGAGGTGGACGGCGACGAGCGAGGAGGAACAGGCGGTGTCGACCGTGAGGGCGGGGCCGCTCAGGCCCAGGGTGTAGGCGAGGCGTCCGGAGGCGACACTGCCTGCGGTGCCCGTGCCGAGGAGCCGCTCCAGGTCCTCCGGGAGGGGGCCGGGATTCTTGGCGTAGTCGTGGAACATCAGTCCGACGTACACGCCGGTGTCCGTCTGCCGCAGGGCGGTCGGGTCGATGCCGGCGCGTTCGACGGCCTCCCAGCCGACTTCCAGGAGCAGTCGCTGCTGCGGGTCCATGGCGAGGGCCTCGCGCGGGCTGATGCCGAAGAAGGCGGCGTCGAAGTCGCCCGGCGCGTCGAGGAATCCGCCGGACGCGGTGGCCGAGGTGCCGGGTTCCGTGCCGTCGCCGCGCAGCAGCCGCTCCAGGTCCCAGCCCCGGTCGGAGGGGAACGCGCCGATGGCGTCGCGGCCTTCGGCGACGAGCCGCCACAGGTCCTCCGGTGAGGCGACGCCTCCGGGGTAGCGGCAGCTCATGCCCACGACGACGACGGGGTCGTCAGCAGGGCCGGAGGCGCCGGCGGCACGTGTGGGGAGCTGCTCGGTGACGCCGTCCGGGCGGCGGCCGAACAGCTCGCGCTCCAGGGCCGCGGCCAGCGCCGCGGGGGTCGGGTGGTCGAAGGCGAGCGTCACGGGCAGGCGCAGCCCGGTCCGCGCGGCCAGCCGGTCCCGCAGGACGACGGCGGTGAGCGAGGTGAGCCCGAGGTGGGTGAAGGGGCGGCCGGGCTCGATCCGCCTCGGCTCGTCGAGTCCGAGCACCCGTGCCGCCTCGTCCCGTACGAGCTCGGTCAGCGCCCGGTCACGGGCCCTGGGGAGCAGCCCGTCGAGCCGGTCCCGCAGTTCGTCGTCGGCGGCCGGGCCCGCGCCGCCGGAGGGTGCCTGGAGCAGCCGGCGGAACCGGGCGGCCCCGGCGGACCGCGCCGTCCACGGGTCGGTGCGCATCACGAGGGCCTGGCCGCCCGCCGTCGCCCGCCCGGCGTCGAAGGCGTCGGCCGCCTGCCGGGCGGTGAGCACGGCGAGGCCCGGCGGTGACGTGTCGGGGACGTCCTTGTCGGCGGTGACCGGGCCGAAGGCCAGGAAGGTGGCGTGGGGGGTGTCGTGGGTGAGCGCGGCGGCGTAGGCGGTGGCCGCCGCCGCGGCGGGCTCCGCGGGGTGGATGCCGGGGTGGACGGACGTGCCGCACAGGGTGAGGGTCGTGTGTCCGGTGCCGCGGGTCAGGGTGAGCAGCCGTCCGGCGGCCGTCGCGTCGGCGAGGGTGGTCACGGGGTGGACGACCGTGTCGAGCGGACGGTCCGGGCCGAGGACGGCGAGCAGGGCGGCGACGCCCTCGGGCGTTTCCGGGACGTCGCCGCGTACCGTCACGGTGGCGCCGAGACGGGTCAGTTCGGCGGCCAGGGACCGGGCCGCGGCCGGGTCGGCCCCGGTGAGGACGAGGTCACGGACTTCGTGGTTCACGACGAGGTGGACGGCGAGCACGTGGGCGAGGCGGGTGCCCGCGCCCGTGACGAGGGCGGTGCCGCCCGGCCGTGGCGGCACAGCGGCGATCTCGGCGGTGGCCCGGAGGCGGGACAGCCGCGGCACGAGGACCTCTCCGGCGCGGACGGCGAACTCCGGCTCCCCCGCGGGCGCGTCCAGGATCGTGCGCCAGGCGGCGACGTGCGCGTCCCCGGTCCGCTCCCCCGGCTCCAGGTCGACCAGGACCCTCCGGCCGGGCCCGGGGGCGAGGAGCCGGGCGCGCGAGGCCGCCGCGGCCGGGTCCACCCGCTCGCCGGGGCGGCCGGCCACGGCACCCCGGGTGAGGACGACGATCCGGGCCCCGGACGGCTCGCCCGCCCCCGGACCCGACGGCCCGGCACGCCCGTCCGACGGCTCACCGGCCTCCGGCACGCCGCACGGCCCGTCCCCCTCCGCGTCCGGCGACAGGGCGGACACGCGCGAAGGCTCACCGGCGTCCGGCACGCCGGCCGTCAGCAGGCAGCCGTCGAACGGCCCGGCGGCACGTGCCGCCGCGAGGTCGGGAAAGGGCTCGGTGACACCGCCCGCGCGGCGCACGGCTTCCGTGAACGCCGGGTCCCCGGCCCCGATCACGGCCCAGCGCGCCGCCGGACCGGCCGTCGTCCCCGCTGCCGCAGGAGCGTCGTCGGATCCGGGCGGCGCCGCCTCCGGCTGCCACGGGACCCATGCGGTGCGCCACAGGTGGTCGTGGTGGCTGGTGCCGACGCCCCGCAGCCGGGCGGGGAGGTCCGGCAGTCTGCGGCGGCTGACCTTGCCGGATGCGGTGAGCGGCAGGGCGGCTGTTTCGTAGAGCTCCGCCGGGACCTTGAAGTAGCTGAGCCGGTCCCGGCAGGCAGCCAGGGCCTCGGCGGGCGACCAGCCCTCGGCGGCGGGCACCACGTAGGCGACGGGGACCTCGCCCAGTGCCTCGTCGGAACGGCCCGTCACGGCCACGTCCACGATGCCCGGGACCTGGCGCAGAACGTCCTCGATCTCGCCGGGCTGGATGTTCTCCCCGGCCCGGATGATCAGCTCCTTGACCCGGCCGGTGATCGTCAGGTGCCCCTCGGCGTCGCGCCGGGCCAGGTCTCCGGTGCGGTACCAGCCGTCGCGCAGCGCGGCCGCGGTCTCCTCCGGCCGTCCGTGGTACCCCAGCATCAGACCGGGGCTCTTGACGAGCACCTCGCCCTCGTCGCCGGCCCGCGTGCCGAGGCCGGTGCGCGGGTCGGCCAGGCGCAGTTCGGCGCCGGGCACCACGGTCCCGCAGGTGCCGGGCGGCCGAGGGGAACCGGGGCGGCTCATGGTGATCGCGCCGCAGGTCTCGGTGGAGCCGTAGCTGTTGACGAGCGGGGCGCCGAGGACCCGCTCGACCGCCGAGGCGAGCGCCGCGCCGGTCGCCGCGCCGGTGACCAGGCAGACCCGCGGCCTGGGGACCTCACCGCCGTCCTCCTCGGCCGCCAACACCGCCTCGACGAGCTGGAAGTACATCGACGGGACACCCAGGAGCAGCGTGCACGGCGCGGCGCGCAGGGCCTCCAGCACGTCCTGGGCGCCGAAGCCGGGGAGGATGCGCGCGGTGGCTCCGGTGACGGTCACGCCCAGGACGCAGAGGATGTGGGCGAGGCTGTGGAAGAGCGGCAGCGGCCACAGCAGCCGGTCGTCGGGGCCGAGGCCGAGGACGCCCTGGTAGGAGTGGTGGACCGACCACAGACAGGCCCGCTGGTGGGAGACCACGCCCTTGGCCGCGCCGGTGGTTCCGGACGTGTAGAGGATCCAGGCCGGTTCGTCGAGGCCGAGGTCGTCCCGCGGCCCCCGCGGCGGCTCGCTCTCGGCGAGTTCCTCGAAGACGAGGACTCCTGCGGCGGGGGTGCGGCCACCGGAGGCGTCGCCGTGGGCGAGGACGACGACCACCCCCTCCCGCGTCGCCCTCATCCGCTCGACCTGCTCCAGGTGGACGCCGTCGGTGATGACGAAGCGGGCCCCGCTGTCGTCCAGTTGGTGGGCCAGTTCGGCGTCCGAGGACTGGGGGTTGACCGGCACGCCCACGGCGGCGGCGCGGGTGACCGCGAGATAGCTCTCGACGGTCGTGACGCTGTTGCCGAGCAGGATCGCGACCCGGTCGCCGCGCTCCACCCCGGCACCGGCCAGGTGGCCGGCCAGCCGCCCGGTGCGCTCGGCGAGCCGCGCGTAGGTGACCTCGCGCCCCTCGTCGGCGAACGCGATCTTTTCCGGACGGTCGAGCGCATGGTCGCGCAGCACTTCGGAAAGTGGCCGGATGTCTTCGACGTGCGTCACTCGTACGCTCCTGCCTGCTTGAGCTTCCTCGTACCTCTGCCGTGACCGGCGAGCTCACCTTGCGCAACGCTAGAAAGTCACGGCCGGCGAATACAACCCCTATTTCCTCCCCCGATCCAGGGCCTGTTCCGAATTCCACAAGAAGTCGTACAGAAGCTGTGCAGAAGGCGTTCAGCCCGCCTGCCCGAACCTGGCTGGGTCCAGCCAACGCAGTGCTGCGGATGCCCTCCCGGCAAGACGCGGCACGTTTCGGATCGGGAAGGTCGAGCATGCCGTCCAGTCTCACTGGTATACCCACTGAATTCGATGTCATCGTTATCGGGGGCGGGCCGGCCGGTGCCACCACCGCCGGGCTTCTCGCCAAGCGCGGACACCAAGTGCTGATTCTGGACCGTGAGCGTTTCCCGCGTTACCACGTCGGCGAATCACTTATCCCGGTGGTGATGGCCCCCATGAAGGAAATGGGACTCACCGAGCGGCTGGAACAGCGTGGATTCGAGCGCAAGTACGGCGGAACGTTCGTCTGGGGAAACGAGCAGGCGGCCTGGGACTTCTCCTTCGTCGACGGCGGCGACTATCCGTTCGCGTACCACACCCGGCGCGCCGACCTGGACTCGGTGATCCTGGACCGGGCGCGGGAGTTGGGGGCGTACGTCGTCGAGGACGCCACGGTGAAGGAGCCCGTCGAGGAGGACGGCCGGGTCACGGGCGTCCGCTTCACCGTGCGCGGCGGCAAGGAGACCTACGAGGCCAGGTCCGCCATGGTGGTGGACGCCTCGGGCCAGGCACGCGTCCTCACCCGCAAGTACTCGGAGATCGACTGGCACGACAAGCTCCGCAACGTCGCCGTGTGGACGTACTTCGACAACTGCGAGCGGCTGCCCGGCGACCAGTACAGCAACATCCTGGTCGAGGGCATCGAGAACGGCTGGTTCTGGGGAATCCCGCTCGACAAGGGGACGATCAGCGTCGGTTTCGTGACGCCGAGCACGGTCGCCGGCGAGAGCGACCAGGGCCTCGAACGGCTCTACCGCGACGAGATCGAGAAGACCACGAAGCTCAAGCACATGCTGCGCGACGCGCGTCAGTCGGCCGGTTTCCGCAGCGCCCGGGACTGGTCGTACACGAACCAGACCGTCTACGGGAAGGGCTGGGCCGCCGTCGGTGACGCGGCCGCGTTCGTCGACCCGCTGATCTCGACCGGTGTCGCGCTGGCGACGACCGCGGGCAGCATCCTGTCCCGGGTCATCGACAAGGTCCTCCAGTACCCCGAGATCGAGGAGACGGCGCTCAAGCGCTACGCCACCGCCTACCTGAGCTTCTTCAACGAGGTCCGTTCCTTCGTGGAGCGCTTCTACGACCGGTCGCTGATGAAGGAGGACTACCACAAGCTGGCGCAGTCGGTGATCGACCCGGAGCAGAAGAACACGCCGGCGAACGACTTCGTCACGCTCCTGGCCGGGCTGCGGGGCAAGCACCTCGCCCTGGACATCACCGTCGACGACCTCGTGCCCGAGACCCCTGCCTCCGCCTCCGCCTCCGCCTCCGCCGAGAACTGAGCCGACCGGCCGACCGGCCCAAGGGAAGGAAGAACAGGTGCACGCCAAGAACTCCGCCTCCACGGAGACAGACCGGTACGACGTGGCGATCCTCGGCAGCGGCATGGCCGGGGGCATGCTGGGCGCGGTGCTCGCGCGCAACGGGGTGAAGACCCTCATCCTGGACGCGGGCACCCATCCGCGTTTCGCGGTGGGCGAGTCGACCATCCCCTACACCTCGGGCATGGCCCGGCTCATCGCGAAGCGTTACGACGTGCCCGAGCTGAAGGCCCTGTCGAACTACAAGGGCACCATCGAGGAGGTCTCCCCCAACTGCGGCCAGAAGCAGAACTTCGGCTTCGTCTACCACCGCGAGGGGCAGCCGCAGAACCCGCAGGAGATCAACCAGCTGGTGGTCCCGGTCGACCTGCGCACCGAGACCCACCTGTTCCGGCAGGACGTCGACGCGCACCTGTTCCACGTGGCGCTCACGTACGGCGCCGACGCACGGCTCGCGACCCGCGTCACCGAGATCGACATCGACCCGGAGCAGGGCGCGGTCCTGCGCACGGAGCACGGCGAGGAGTTCCGGGCCTCGTACGTGGTCGACGGCAGCGGGTTCCGCTCGCCGCTCGCGGAGAAGTTCGACCTGCGCGAGACGCCCACGCGGGCCCGGACCCACTCACGCTGTCTCTTCACGCACATGATCGGCGTGAAGCCGTTCGACGACTCGCCCACCGCGCGGCAGCACGACCAGCCGAGCCCGTGGCACCACGGCACGCTGCACCACGTCTTCGACGGCGGCTGGCTCTGGGTGATCCCGTTCGACAACCATGCCGCGGCCCGCAACCCGCTGTGCAGCGTCGGCCTCACCCTGGACCCGCGCAAGTACCCCAAGGGCGACACGCCCCCGGAGCAGGAGTTCCGGGACTTCCTCGCGCGGTTCCCCGAGATCGCCTGGCAGTTCGAGGGGGCGAAGGAGGTCCGCCCGTGGGTCTCCACCGGCCGGCTCCAGTACTCCGCCAAGACGGTCGTCGGCGACCGCTACTGCCTGACGTCCCACGCCGCCGGGTTCATCGACGCGCTGTACTCCCGCGGCCTGGCGAACACCCTGGAACTCGTCAACGCCCTGGGCTGGCGGCTCATCGCCGCCTCCCGCGACGGCGACTGGTCCAAGGAGCGGTTCGCCCACGTGGAGGCGCTGCACCAGGGACTGTTCGACTTCCACGACGACCTGGTCTACAGCTCGTTCGTCGGCTTCGGCCACTACGAGCTGTGGAACGCCGTCAACCGGACCTGGATGCTCGGGACGATGAGCGGCAACATGATGGTCGAGGACGCCTACTACCGGTTCAGCGAGACCGGCGACCCGGAGGTCTTCCTCGACGCCGAGCGGTCCGGGAACCCGGGGTCCCCCCTCCCGATCAGCGAGAGCTTCGTCCGGATGGGCAAGCTCACCCGTGAGCTGTGCGAGGCGGTCGAGGCCGGGACCGTCGAGCCGGGTGCCGCCGCCGCGCGCATCCACGAGTACATCCAGAAGGAAGTGGACTTCATCGCGCACGCCGACAAGTTCGGGCTGCCGGAGAACCGCTGCTTCAACATGACACGGGAGCGGATGGACGCGGCCGAGGAGTGGTCGCGCACCCAGGCCCCGCCGGAGATCGGCACCCGCATGATCAACGCCGCCCGGGGCATGGCGCTCGCCAAGGAGGCGGAGACCGGGACCGGCTCCCGGGACTACTGACCAGGCCGTCCGAACGGGCCCGGTGCCCTGCCGCCGGACGACCTCGTGCACACGCCCCTCCCCACGAGGCCGTCCGGCACCCCGGGTCTTCCCTGTCCGCGTCCCCGTCGACCGAGGCGAGTGAGGAACCATGTCGCACCAGCGGTACGAAGCCGATCTGCGGCGCCTGTTCGCCGGATTTCCCACGGGTGTCTCCGTCGTGACGGCGCAGGCCCCGGACGGCACCCCCTGGGGGATGACGTGCACCTCACTGTGCAGTGTCGCCCTCGATCCGCCGACCCTGCTCGTCTGTCTGCGCGCCGGCAGCCCCACCCTCGGCGCCGTGCTGGACAGCGGGTCGCTGTCCGTGAACCTGCTCCACCAGCACGCCCGTTCCGCCGCCGAGCTGTTCGGCTCGGGGGCCGCGGACCGGTTCGACCGGGTGCCGTGGGTACCGGCCCGGCACGGCGGCCCGCACCTGGTCGAGGCGGCGCACACGATCGCCGACTGCACGGTCACCACCGAACAGGCCGTCGGCGACCACACGGTGGTGATGGCCCGCGCCACGCAGGTCACCTCCCTGCGCCGGCCGATACCCCTGCTGTACGGCATGCGCCGGTACGGGTCCTGGGCGGAGGACATGGAGAACGGCTTCCTGTCGTACGACTTCATCTCCTGACGACTGCGACGGAGGAACGGCAGACGATGGACGTCCCCGTGTTCCATCCGTATCCGATGCCCGGTCAGGACCTGGGCCTCGAAAACAGGGTCGACTGGACCGTGGACCCCGGGCGTTGTGTCCTGCTGGTCCTCAACATGCAGGGCTTCTTCCTGCGGCCCTACGCCCGCGGCACGTCCCCGCTCGACGCTCTGCTGACCAACTGCTCGGCCTTGCTGGCAACGTGCCGCGGGCTGGGCGTGCCGGTCGTGCACACCGTGCAGCCCGGCACCCAGGCGCCGGGCGAGCGGGGACTGCTCACGGACTTCTGGGGCAAGGGCCTCGACGACGCCCTGGAGGACGCGGCCATCGCGCGCGAGGTCGCCCCGAACGTCAGCGGCACCGTGCTGTCCACCTGGCGCTACAGCGCCTTCTTCGGCTCCGGCCTGGAGCGGCGGCTGCGGGAGCTGCGCCGCGACCAGCTCGTGATCTGCGGCGTGTACGCGCATCTCGGCTGTGTCACCACGGCGGTGGACGCGTTCAGCCACAACCTCGAGGTCTTTCTCGCGGCCGACGCGGTCGCGGACTTCAGTGCTCACGAGCACCTGGCGGCACTCTCCTGGGCGGCGGGCTGCTGCGCGGCGGTACGGCCCACCGCGCAGCTCACGGCGGACCTGCGGGGCGCCGCCCACAGGTACGGGGCATGAACTGCGGACCGCCCGGCGCCGCCCGCGCGCGCCCGCCGTTTCCGCTCGACAAGGCCACCCGGCGGGTCTACTATTTTTACATGTACGAAAACTCGGCACGAGAGGAACGGGCGGTAAGCCCCGGGGGCGTCCTGTGGACCGTCTCCGTGGCCCAGCTCATGGTCTCGCTGGACGTCTCGGTGGTGAACGTCGCTCTACCCTCGATGCGGACGGCGCTCGGCTTCGACGACTCGGGACTGTCCTGGGTGGTCAACGCCTACACACTCACCTTCGGCGGACTGCTGCTTCTGGGCGGGCGGGCTGCCGACCGGTTCGGCCGCAGGCCACTGCTCCTGATCGGTCTCGCGCTCTTCGGCATCACCTCGCTCCTGGGCGGCCTCGCGCAGGACCCGGGCCAGCTGATCGCCGCGCGGGCCGTGCAGGGGGTGGGCGCGGCCCTGATCGCCCCGGCCGCGCTCGCCGTCCTGACGACCAGCTTCCCGGCCGGGCCGCAGCGCGGCAAAGCCCTCGGCGTGTACAGCGCGGTCACGGCCGGCGGTGCCGCCGTCGGCGTCGTGGTGGGCGGTCTGCTCACGGAGTACATCAACTGGCGCTGGGTCATGCTGGTGAACGTCCCGATGGCGCTGGCCGGCATGTGGCTCGCGCGTCGTCACGTCGCGGCGGCCGGTGCGGGCGACACCGCCCGCAAGCTCGACGTGGTCGGCGCGATCCTGGCCACCCTGGGCACGTCGCTGCTGGTCTTCGCACTGGTCAGGACCGAGACCGAGTCGTGGGGTTCGGCGAGCACGATCGGCGGCCTGGCCGTCGCGGCGGTCCTGCTCACCGGCTTCTTCGTCTACGAGGGCACCGCCGCCAAGGAACCCCTGCTGAGGCTGCGTGTGCTCACCCACCGGTCGGTCGCCGGGGCGAACCTCTACATGATGATGGTCTCCATCACGATCTTCACCTCCTTCTACTTCGTCTCCCTCTACCTCCAGCAGGTCCTCGGGTTCGGAGCGCTCAGCGCCGGCCTCGCGTTCCTGCCGTTCTGCCTCGGCCTCGTCGTGGGATCGCTGTACGCGGTGAAACTGCTCGCCCGGTTCTCGCCCCGGCAGCTCCTCATCGTGGGCGGGATCATCGGCGCCGCCGGCATGTACTGGTTCAGCCTGATCAGGCCCACGGGCACCTTCCAGGTCGACGTCCTCGGTCCCTCCCTGGTGACCAGCTTCGGCATCGGGCCGCTCCTCGTCCCGATCGCCAACGCGGCGACCGCGGGGGTCGCCCCGAACGAGGCCGGTATGGCGTCGGGCCTGCTCAACAGCGCGCGCCAGCTCGGCGGCAGCATCGGACTGGCCGCCATGAGCACGGTCGCGGCCGCCGCCACGTCGAACGGTCCCGCGACGGACTCCGCGGCCGCGCGGCTCACCGAGGGGTACGGCAGGGTGTTCGCGTCCAACAGCGGTCTGCTGGTCTTCGCCGTCCTCGTCGCCGTGTTCCTCCTCCCGCGTACGAGCCCGAGTCCCCTGCCGGGCCCGGCGGGCCGCAAGGACGGCGGTCCCGGACCGCATCCCCGCACGCGGAGCACGGAGGCGACTCCGGCGAAACGGAGCTGATGCCACCGACCTCACCACCACCCACCTCCCCACCGGCCGCGCGGAGCAGCATCCGCGCGGCCGGTCCGTCATGTGCACGGCCTCACGCGCTCCCGCACACCGTGCGCCTCCCGGCCCCGCGCACGGTCCGGACACCCCGCACGGCCCGGACACCCCGCACGGACCGGACGCCGCGCCGGTCCGCGGGGAGAGAACGTCCAGCACTCCTTCAGAGGGCGCCGCGCAGACTGGAGCCGTCACGGCCCGAGGAGGTGCACACGGATGGTGCTGGTCGAGCGGGAACCCCACCTCGCGCAGCTGTCCGACCTGTTGGAGAACTGCCTGCACGCGGCCGGCAGCGTCGTCGTCCTCCGGGGCCCGGTGGCGGTCGGCAAGACGGAACTGCTGCACACCTTCGCGGAGCGGGTGGCGGGCGCCCGGGTGCGCTTCCTCGGCGCCGCCGCCTCACCGACGGAACGGCACCTGCCGTTCGGTCTCCTCAGCCAGCTGCTGCACGGTACCGGCGCCCGGTACGCCCGGCGGGCCGAGGCCGTCGTCGGCGACGGGTTCCGTGCGGGCGCCGGGGCCGGGCCCGAGGTCCTGGAGGGCGTCTCACGGATCTTCCTCGACATGAGCGCCGAGGAGCCCCTGCTCATCGGGGTCGACGACGTCTGCCACGCGGACACCGATTCGCTCCAGTGCCTGCTCTTCCTCGCGCGGCGGCTGCGCCGGTCGCGCATCATGCTGGTCCTCGGCGACCAGGACCGCTCCGGCGCCCGACAGGCGGATCTGCGCACCGAGCTGTCCCGCCACCCGTACTGCACACAGGTCCGGCTCGCCCCGCTGACCTGCGACGGCGTCGCAGCACTGCTCGCTCGCGACCTCGACGCGCACGTGGCGCACAGTCTCGCCTCCGGCGCGTTCGCCGTCACCGGCGGCAATCCCCTGCTCGTCACGGCGCTGGCCGAGGACTGGGAGGCGTCCACCCGGTCGGCGCGCACGGAGCCGCCCACCGGGCTGGTGGTGGGCGACCGCTTCGCCGAACGAGTCGTGAGCTGCCTGCACCGCCTGGAGCCGGACGCGCTCGCCGTGGCCAGGGCCGTGGCCGTGGTCGGGGAGGCGCACCGGACCGAGCTCGTCGCCCGCCTCGCGGAGGTCGGCACGATCGAGGCCCGCGCACTCGTGGAGCTGCTCGACGAGTCGGGTCTGCTGCACCGGGGCCGCTACCGGCACCGGGCCGCCCAGGAAGCCGTCCTCAGGGACTTCGGAGTGCCCGGGCGTCTCGCGTGGCACCGGCGCGCCGCCGCCCTGCTGCACGCCGAGGGCGGCCGTTCCACCTCGATCGCCCACCAGCTCATCGCCGCCGGGGAGACCCGCGAGCCGTGGGCGCCGGCCGTACTCATGGAGTCCGCCGCCACCGCGACCGCCGGCGGCCAGATCGGCTTCGCCCTCGACTGCCTCGAACTGGCCCACTCCCTCGCCGACGACGAGCAGCAACGCGCCGTGAGCCGTGCGGTGCTCGCCGAGGCCGAGTGGCGTGTCGAACCCGCCCGCGCCGTGCGCCACCTCGGCCCGCTCACGGACGCGGTGCACCGCGGGCTGCTGACAGAGGGGCGCCAGCACCTGGCCGTGCTCGAGTACCTCCTGTGGCACGGCCGGGTGGACGAGGCGAGCACGACGCTCGACCGGCTCACCGCGACGGCGGCCGGGCCGGAGGAGGCCGCGGATCTCGGTGCGGTGCGCGCCTGTCTGGAGCTCTGCTATCCCGCCCGGCGTCGCCGCGTGAGCACCGGTTCCCCGGCCTCCGCGTCGGCCGGCCCCCGGGTCGGCACCTCCCTCGTCGCCACCGTGCTCACGGCCGCGAGGGGCGACGTGGCGGTCTCGGGTGACCACCTGTGGCAGGGCCTGCGCACCGACGAACCGCTGTCCAGGATCTCCTTGGGCCTGCTCGCGCTGGCCAGGCCCGAGCGCCTGGCGACGGTGGCGCCGTGGTGCCTGCCGATGCTCGCGGACGCGGCGAGGCAGGACGGCCCGGACTGGCAGGGCCTGTTCACGGCGGCGCACGCCGACGCGGCACTGCTCCGGGGCGACCTGCCGGCGGCGGACGAGCTGGCGTCCGCGGCGCTGGACGAGAACCACGGGGCGCACTGGGGTGTGCTGGCCGGTGCGCCCCTCGCCTGTCTGCTCACCACCGCGGTGGAGACCGGGCGTCTCGAGGACGCCGCCGCGTACGTGAACATGCCGGTGCCGGCCGCGCTGCTCGAAACGCCGTTCGGCCTGCGCTACCTGCGGGCGCGCGGGCACTACCACCTGGCGGTCGGCCGGCCCTACGCGGCGCTGAGCGACTTCAGGACCTGCGGCCGGCTCCTGCGTGACTGGCGGGCCGACGGTCCCCGCCAGGTGCCGTGGCGGGTCGACACCGCCCAGGCCCTGGTGCGCCTCGACCGCCGGGACGAGGCGCGTTCGCTCCTGGAGGAGCAGCTCGACGGCCTGCCCGCCGACGACGAGCGCGTCCTCGGCCGGGCGCTGCGGCAGCTCGCCGCGACGCTGGAGCCGCACGAGCGGCCGCCGCTGCTCACCGACGCCGCCGAGGCGTCGCAGGCGGCCGGTGACCGGGTCGAGTTCGCCCATGTCCTCGCCGACCTCGGCAGTGCCTACCTCGCCACCGGCGATTCGCGGCGGGCCAAGCCCACCCTGCGCCGCGCGTGGCGGGCGGCGCAGGAGTGCCACGCCGAGCGCCTCGCCCAGGCCCTGCGGCCGGGTCCCGCCGGTACGACGGGGGCCCGGGCCGCCTCCGGAGGCCCTCGCCTGGGCGGCGACCGCGCGGCGGACCTCAGCGCGGCCGAGCGGCGGGTCGGGGCGCTGGCCGCGCAGGGTCACAGCAACCGGCAGATAGCGCAGCGGCTGTGCATCACCGTGAGCACCGTCGAACAGCACCTGACGCAGGTCTACCGCAAGCTCCAGGTGCGAAGCCGCACCGATCTGCCGGTATTCCTGGAGACGTCGGAAAACATGTCGGGGCCGGAACCCGGGCCGGAACCCTTACTCGCCGAAGTCCTTTCCGAAACAGCCCCCTATTCCCCCTAGCGACTACGGTGACTGCCTTCACAGAAGGAGGGGTATCCGCAGCTCCGTATTGTTCAACTAGGCTGAATTCGTGACTCTTTCACAGAGCATCGAAGGCCTTTCCACCGACAATGAGCGAGGGGCACGAGAATGATCCTCAGTGAAGACACGGTCCCCTGGGTGGCAACACGGAGCGGTCCGACCGTTCTCGGAGTCGGTACCGCCACCCCGGATTCCTCCTATGCGCAGCAGGATCTCCTGGACATGTACGCGATCGAGGACCGGCGGATCCGTTCCGTCTTCCTCAACAGCGCGATAGACCGGCGTTTTCTGACCGTTCCGCCGAACGGTGACGACGGCCGGCCGCGGATGGAGACGCAGGGCGAACTGCTCGCCAAGCACAAGGCCCGGGGCGTCGACATGGGCGCCCGTGCGCTGCAGTCCTGCCTGAAGCAGACCGGTGCCGCGGTCAGTGACATCGGCTACCTGGTCTGTGTGACGTCGACGGGTCTGCTGACGCCCGGTTTCAGTGCGCTGCTCATCCGGGAGCTGGGCATTCCCACCGACTGCGGCCGTCTCGACATCGTCGGCATGGGCTGCAACGCCGGTCTCAACGCCCTCAACGCGACCACCGGCTGGGCCTCGGCGAACCCGGGGAAGACCGCCATGATGGTGTGCATCGAGGTGTGCTCGGCCGCGTACGTCTTCGACGGCACGATGCGCACCTCCGTCGTCAACAGCCTCTTCGGTGACGGCTCCGCGGCGATCGCCGTCTCGTACGACCCGGAGAAGCCCGGCCCGCAGGTTCTGAAGTACGCGAGCTGCATCGTTCCCGACGCCGTCGACGCCATGCGCTACGACTGGGACGAGGAGCAGGGCAAGTTCAGCTTCTACCTGGACCGCGACGTGCCCTACGTGGTGGGCGCGCACGCCGAGCGCGTCGTCTCGGACCTGCTCGCCGGGACCGGGCTGCGGCGCAGCCAGATCGCACACTGGCTGGTGCACTCCGGAGGCAAGAAGGTCATCGACTCGGTGTCGGTCAACCTCGGTCTCACCCGGCACGACGTGCGGCACACGACGGACGTGCTGCGCGACTACGGCAACCTCTCCAGCGGTTCCTTCCTGTTCTCGTACGAGCAGCAGCTGCGGGAGGGCCGGACACGCCCCGGCGACTACGGCGTCCTCATGACGATGGGCCCCGGTTCGACGCTCGAGACGGCGCTCGTCCGCTACTGAACGGCCCCGTGCCCCCGGCTTTCCGCCGGCCCTTCCCGGGTCTTCCCGCCCTCGGCCCTTCCCGCCCTCGGCCCTCCGCCCTTCCCGCCCCCCGGCCCTTCCCGCCCCGGCTCTTCCCGACACCGACGATCAGGAATCGGACATGTCTGCCTCGCACTTCGCCCCGAGCCCGACCGCGACGACCCCCCACACCCTCGACATCGACGGCACGCGCCCGCTGTGCCCCTTGCTGATCGCCGACGTCAACGCCCTCTGCGACCGGCTGGAAGACGCGGGAGGCACGACGAGCGCCGTGATCCGGCTGCACGGCACGGGTCCGGCGGAGGACTGGCCCGGGGACGTCGGCATCGACCTGGTCAGCCGCTGGGAGAAGGCTCTGCGGCGGCTCGAACAGGGCCGGTACCCCAAGATCGTGACCGTCGAGGGGGTCTGCAGCGGCCCCGCCCTCGACGTGCTCCTCACCGCCGACCACCGCATCGGCACGCCCGGGCTGCGCATCGCCGTGCCGGTGACCCACGACGGCGTCTGGGCGGGCATGGCTCTGCACCGCCTCACCCACCAGCTCGGCGGCCTCCACGCCCGCCGGCTCGTCCTGTTCGGCGCCGAGCTGTCCGAGCAGCGGGCCCTGGCCATCGGGCTGATCGACCAGACGGCCAAGAACCCGGCCGCCGTCGCCGCACGTCTGGCCCGGCGCTTCGCCCGGCTGGAACCCGCCGAGCTCGCGATCCGTCGCCAGCTGGTCAGCGAGGCCGGTACGACCGCCTTCGAGGAGGCGCTGGGCAAGCATCTCGCCGCCTGCGACCGGACGTTGCGCCGGACCAGGAACGCACTCGCGGGCGCCCGGGGCGACGCGTGATGAGCGGCACGGGAGAAGCGGGCCGCACGACGGCGCGCCCCGTCGCGGTCGCGGCGCACTGGTCCGCGCGGACGCCGGTCCTCAGCGGCTCCCTGCTGGCCGACGCGGGCGCGCTGCGGACGTACACCGCCGAGGCCGAGAAACTGCTCGGGGAACTCCCGGCCAAGCCCGGACGGGATCCCGGTCAGCAGCAGCTCGCCACCGAGGTCTTCGACGACCAGCGGCGGTTGCGCAGCGCGTTCCTGGAACTGCACGCCGAGCGCGTCTACGAGGAGCTGACGGGGGGCCTGCGGGAGCATCGCACGCTGTCCGAGCTGGTGACGGCCGCGTCCGAGGCCTTTCCCGGCCTCACCCCGACCGAGACGCAGATGGCGGCGGAACGCGCGTGCGCGACGCAGGCCGACAAGGACGGACGGGAGATCGACCAGGGCCTGTTCTTCCACTGGGTGCTGCGGTCGCCGCAGGCCGGCCCTCATCTGATGCAGGCCCTGCTGCGGCCCACCCGGCGCGCCCGTTCGCTGCTGGGCGAGTTCGACCGGACGGGAAGCCTCGACCTGGGCACCGTACGGCTGGAGCGCGTGGACCGGGCGGCCCACCTCACCCTGTGCAACGGCCGTTTCCTCAATGCCGAGGACAACCAGCTCGTGGACGACCTGGAGACGGCGGTCGACCTCGCCCTGCTCGACGACCGTGTCGAGGTGGGGGTGTTGCGCGGCGGGAAGATGACCCACCCGCGCTACCAGGGCCGTCGGGTCTTCTGCGCCGGAATCAATCTGGTCGACCTGCATCAGGGCCGGATCTCGTTCGTGGACTTCCTGCTCCGCCGCGAACTCGGCCATCTCCACAAGCTGATCCGCGGTGTCCGGGTCGACGGCGCCTGGCCGCGGGCCCTGGTGGAGAAGCCGTGGGTGGCCGCGGTCGACAGCTTCGCGATCGGTGGCGGCATGCAGGTGCTGTTCGCCGTCGACCACGTCGTCGCCGCCGCCGACTCCTACTTCAGTCTTCCGGCGGCCCAGGAGGGCATCGTCCCGGGCATGGCCAACCTGCGGCTGACCGCGCTCGCCGGCGGGCGGCTGTCGCGGCAGGTCATCCTGTCCGGCCGCAAGCTCTGGGCGCGCGAGCCGGAGGCGGGGGCCGTCTGCGACGAGGTGGTCGATCCCAAGATGATGGACGCGAGCATCGAGGCTGCGGTCGCCCGCCTGGCGAGCCCGGCCGTGGTCCCGAACCGGCACATGATCAACGTCGCCGAGGAGCCGGTGGACCACCTGCGCGCCTATGCCGCCGAGTTCGCGCTGGAACAGGCACTGCGGCTGTACAGCGCCGACGTCATCGACAAGGTGGACCGGTTCAGCGCCGGCACGTCCCGCGAGCGGCGTACGGGAAGCGGCTCGTGAAGCCGGTCGACGCGATGCTGGAGGTGCTGCGCGACGAAGGCGTGACCCGGGTCTTCGGCAACCCGGGCACGACGGAACTTCCGTTCGTCGAGGCGGTCACGGCGGCTCCCGACCTCCAGTACGTCCTCGGGGTTCAGGAAGCCTCCGTCGTCGCGATGGCCGACGGATACGCCCGGGCCACCGGCCGCCCGGCCTTCGTCAGCCTGCACATCGCCGCCGGGCTCGCCAACGGCGTGGTCGGCCTCCTCAACGCCTGCCGGTCGCGTACGCCGCTGGTGGTGACCGCGGGGCAGCAGGACCGCCGTCACCTGGCGCAGGACCCCATGCTCTCCGGCGACCTGGTGGGGATCGCCCGGGCGGCGGTCAAGCACGCCTTCGACGTCCAGCACGCCCACGACCTGACGGTCATGCTCCGCCGGGCCTTCGCGCTGGCCGTCCAGCCGCCCGCGGGCCCGGTCTTCCTCTCGGTCCCCATGGATCTGCTGGAGGAGGAGACGCCGGTCGCCCCGCCCGCGCCGAGATCCCGGCTCGGCGGCCTGGGCCCCGCCGCCGGGTGGCCGGAGGCCGCCGAACGGCTCGCCGCGGCACGGCGACCGGGGATCGTCGCCGGCGACGGGGTGGGACGCGACGGCGCCGTGGCCGAACTGGTGGCGCTGGCCGAGGCGACCGGTGCGGCCGTGTTCCACCAGCCGATGCACGACGGCGTGGACTTCCCCACCGTGCATCCGCTCTACGCGGGCATGCTCGACGCCCGCCACTCGGCGATCCGGTCCGCTCTCGAAGGCCATGACGTGGTGCTCATCGCCGGCACCCGGGCGTTCATGGCGCACCACTACGAACCCGGGTCGCCGATTCCGGCGGGCACCGACGTCATCCAGCTCGACAGCGATCCGGGGGAACCGGGACGGAACTTCCCCGTTGTGCTCGGTCTGACCGGTGGAGTCCGGGCCACGCTCGCGGCGCTCGCCTCGCAGCTCGCCGGCAAGGTGCCGCAGGCGCCGTCGCGCATCGAGGCGATCGGTCCCGTCCACGAGGCCGCCCGTGCGCGGGTGCGCGAGCGCGCGCTGGCGGGGCGCGGCGACGCCCCGATGGACCCGCTGGCCGCCGCGCACGCCGTCGTCTCCGGGCTCCCGGCGGACTCCGTCGTGGTGGAGGAGGCGATCACCAGCGGGCTGCTGCTGCGCAGCGTGCTGCCGCTGGAGCGTCCCCGTTCCTACGTCCACACCGTGGGCGGCGGACTCGGCTCCGGCATCGGCGCGGCGATCGGCTCCCGGATGGGGGACCCCAGCCGCCCGGTGGTCGCCGTGCTCGGCGACGGCTGCACGCTGTTCGGGCTCCAGGGGCTGTGGAGCGCCGCCCACTACCGCGTCCCGGTCACCTTCGTGGTGCTGAACAACGGCGAGTACCGGACCCTGAAGGAGACGGCCGCCCGGCGGCGACGCAGCCGGGCCGCCCGCCGCGGCGACGGCGGCCTGGAGCTCACCCCGCCCCGCCTCGACCTGGCGCCCGCCACGGGCCTGCTGGGCCTCGGGGACGGAACACCGGACGGCCCCGACGGCCTGGATCTCGCACCGCCGGAACTCGACTTCACCCGCGTGGCCGAGTTCTTCGGCATCACCGCGGTGCGGGCCCGTTCGACGGACCACCTCACCGAGGCCGTGGCGCGTGCCGCCGCGGGAACGGAACCCGTCCTCATCGACGCCCGCGTCACGGGCCACGCCGACGGCGTGCGACTCGCGCACGGACACACGGGAGGAGCCTTCACGACGTCAGGAGGAACGGCATGACGAGCCTGGTCGACACGGCGGGGCTGGCCGGGACGGTGTTCAGCGACGGCTGGCGGTCCGCGTCCGGCGATGCCGTCGTCGAGGTGGTCGAGCCGGCGACCGGGAAGACGCTCGCCCGGGCCGGTGTCGCCGACGCGGCGGACGTCGCGCGTGCGGCGGCCGGCGCGGCACGGGCACAGCCGGCGTGGGGCGCCCTGCCCGCCGCCGCCCGCGCGGCCGTCCTGCGGCGCGCGGCGGCCGTGCTGGAGGAACACCGCGCGGAGGTCGTCCGGTGGTTGGTCCGCGAGGGCGGTGCGGTACGGGCGAAGGCGGAGACCGAGATCGCGGACGCGGTGGAGGAGCTGCTGCAGGCGGCGGCGCTGCCGACCCAGCCGCACGGCCAGGTCCTGCCCTGCGGGCCGGACCGGTCGAGCACGGCCCGCCGGGTGCCGCTCGGCGTGGTCGGGGTGATCAGCCCGTGGAACGTACCGCTGCTGCTCGCCCTGCGTTCGGTGGCCCCGGCACTCGCCCTGGGCAACGCCGTGCTCCTCAAACCGGATGTCCGTACCCCGGTTGCCGGCGGCTATGTCGTAGCGCGGCTGTTCGAGGAGGCGGGGCTCCCGGAGGGTGTCCTGCACGTGCTGCCGGGCGACGCGGTCGCGGGCGGCGCGCTGACGTCCGACCCGGCGGTGGCGATGGTGTCGTTCACCGGCTCCACCGCCGTCGGCCGGGAGGTGGGGGCCGTGGCGGGGCGCGCCCTGAAGCGGGTCTCGCTGGAACTGGGCGGCAACAACGCGCTGATCGTGCTCGACGACGCCCCTCTGGAGACGGCCGCGGCGGCGGGCGCCTTCGCGTCCTTCTTCCACCAGGGCCAGATCTGCATGGCGGCGGGGCGGCACATCGTGCACGCGGCGGTCGCCGAGGAGTACGTGCGCCGGTTGGTCGAGGAGGCGCGGCGGCTCACCGTCGGCGATCCGTGGACCGGCCCGGTCGACCTGGGGCCGATGATCGACGCCGGTCAGCTGCGGCGCACCCGCGCGATCGTCCGCGACAGCGTCGCGGGCGGCGCCGAAGTGCGGTGCGGGGGCGTCGCGGACGGGCCGTTCTACCCGCCGACCGTCCTCACCGGCGTCTCCCGGGACATGCCCGCCTTCACCGAGGAGATCTTCGGCCCGGTGGCGCCGGTCGTCGTCGTCCAGGACGAGGAAGAGGCGGTGGCCGTCGCCAACGACACCGAGTACGGCCTGGTGGCGGCGGTTCGCACGGGGTCGCTGGAACGAGGGCTCCGGCTGGCCGACCGGCTGCGGACGGGCATGGTCCACATCAACGACCAGACCGTCAACCACCAGGCGGTGGTGCCCTTCGGCGGCTTCGGCGCCTCGGGCAACGGCGCCCGGCACGGGGCGCAGTTCGCCTGGGACTCGTACACCCAGTGGCAGTGGATCACGGCCCGGGCCGGCGAGTCGGCCTGATCACCGGGAGGCCGCGGCCCGCCGGGCGGCGGCCTCGTGGTTCGCCGTGCCGCCCCGGCTCGCGGCGGTGCCGTCCCGACGCGTGGCCGCGCCGCCGGGGCCCGTGAGCACGACGCCCCCGTCCGGGTTCCGCCGCCCGGCGAAGCCGGACCGCAGGAGGGCTCCTCCGCGGCCGGAGTCGGGGTCGGAGCTGTTCCCGATGACGTCGAAGGGCAGGGTCCGCCCCCGGGCGCACACTTCCCCCGTCTGCCCGGTCCCGAGGTTCTCCCCCAGGGCGCCGCGCACGCTCAGCCGCACCCCGGGTGCCGCCCCGATCACGGGGCCGGCGCCGGAGACCGTGTCCTGTCCCGCCGGGTAGGTGCTCACCGCCCACGGCAGCACGCTCCCGCCGGGCGCGAACTCGGCGCGCAGCACCGTGGTGGGCAGGGTGTCGACGTGCCGGGCCACCAGTTCGGGCGGGCACGGGGCGCCCACCAGGAGAACCAGCCGGGGCCGCGGCGGGCGGGGCTCCCGTGCCAGGGCGTCGAGCACCCGTGCGTACTCCTCCGCGTCGTACACCACGACGCCCCTGTCGACGGCCGCCACAGGTTCTTCCGGCCGTGCGTCCAGGGTGCCGCCCGATCCGAAGGCCCACCACATCGCGGACAGGGTGACCGGCCCGGTGGGATGTTCGGCGACGACGACCCTCCTGCCGGTGGGACCGGTCTGGGCGGACCTGGCGGCCATCGCCAGCAGCCATGCCCGGTGGTCCACGAGATGGCCCGAGCTCCACGCTCCGCCCGTCTCGGCCGCCAGCAGGTAGGCGGACTCGGCGGGTGCCGAGCGCGGCAGCGCCCGGTCGACGGGGCGCGCCGCGAGCCGTTTCCACAGCTCCGGGTCGTCCAGGACGAGCCGCCGACGACGGCGGTCGTGCTCCCACGCCTCCCGGGTCGCGCGGCCGCACAGTACCGTCTCGGCACCACTGACTACGGCGATCCGGCGGGCCTGTCCGGCGGGCAGGTCGCGGGGCACGGGGACACAGACCCCGCCCGCCTTCATGACCGCCAAGTGGGCCACGAGCGCCTGCCGGTGGTCGGCGCAGTGCACCACGACCGGGTCGCCCAGCTGCACCCCGCCGCTCAGCAGCGCCGTGGCGAGCCGGGTGGAGAGCAGGTCGGCCTTTCCGTACGAGAGGGTGTGCGGCCCCTCGCGTACCGCGACGGCCAGCGGGTGGCGCCGGGCGGCCCGGGTGAAGAGTCCGTCCAGGGTCCTGTCCGGTCCGGCCGGCTGGTCCCGACGGCGGGTGCCGGGGCGGACTGGTTCCCGGAGTCCGGCCGAGAGCATCTCTGCGTCTCCTTCTGGTCCTTGTCCCGTCTCCGCTAGGCGGCGGGGGTGGTGACGGACGGTGAGCGGTCGGCCGGCCGGGGTGCGGTCTCCGGCACGATCACGGGCTTCGCGTACGTACGGGTCAGCAGCGGACCGGTCATCGCCGTGGTCACCAGTGCCACGACGACCAGCAGGGAGTACAGTCCGCCGTCGAGCAGCCCGGCCTGGAGTCCGACGCCGAGGATGACCAGCTCGGTGAGGCCGCGGGTGTTCATCAGCGCGGCGAGCGCCGTGGCGGCCCTCGGGGGGAGCCCCGTGCTGCGGGCACCCAGGTAGGTCCCCCCGAGCTTCCCGACCACGGCGACCAGCAGCACGGCGGCCAGTTCGGCGGACTGCGTCCAGCCGAACCCCCTGAGGTCCACCTTGAGCCCGGCGACGACGAAGTAGACGGGAAGGAGCACGGAGGTCACGGTGCGGGTGCGCTGCATGAGGTCGGCGCGCAGCCGGTCCGCGCCCTCGCTCGGCATGACCAGACCGAAGAGGAAGGCACCGAAGATGTAGTGCATGCCCATGGCCTCGGTCGCCGCGCCGCAGAGCAGGGCGCCGATCAGCACCAGCGCGTACCACCGGGACGCCGCGGGCCCATGGCCGTCGCCCGGGAGGGTGCGCCGGCGCAGCCAGGGGCGTACGACCAGCATCAGCACCAGGACGAACGGGATCATGAGGGCCACCCGCCAGTGGGCGCTCCCGCCTCCGATCGCGGCCTGCAACGCGGCCAGCGCCGTCCAGGCGACGATGTCGACGAGGGCCGCGCAGGCCAGGGCGATGCCGCCGAGGGTGGTGGCGGCGAGGCCGCGGTCGGAGAGGACCCTCGCCAGCACGGGGAAGGCCGTCACGGACACGGCCAGGCCCATGAAGACGAGGAACGCGGCCTTCTGGCCGGTGTCGTGGTTCCGCAGCAGGAGGCAGCCGAGTCCGACACCGAGGACGAAGGGCACCACCGTCGAGCCGAGGCTGACGACCGCGGCCATCCGCCCTCGGCCGCGCAGCGCCCGGCGCTCGATCTCCAGGCCCACTCCGAACATGAACAGGGTGACTCCCACGTCGGCCATCGCGCTCAGCAGCGGCCGTATCCCGTGCGGGAACAGGGCGTCGGAGACCGCGCCGTCGAGGAGGGTGGGCCCGAGGAGCACTCCGGCGAGGATCTCGCCCACCACGGGTGGTTGTCCGATCCGCGTGGCAAGGTGCCCGAGTACGTGGGCCAGGACGAGGATGAACGCGAGATCGAAGAGGAGCAGGGCAACCTGGTTACCGTCCATGGCGACCACTCTGCTCGAGCCGCCTACAGATGCTCTGAACGGTCTCTAACGCCCCCGGCGCCGCGCGGGGCCCGGCCTCCGGTCGCCGGGCACACGTGTGCCCCGTGGCCAGGGGGAGGTGCCACGGGGCACACGGGCACGGGGGCCCGCGAGGGCTGGCCGGTGCCCGTCGCACGTCTGCCGGTACGACGGGACGGCTTCTCAGGCGACCGAGGCGGTCGCCTGCAGCAGACGTGCGACGGCGGCGCTGCGGTGGGTCAGCGGCTCCCTCTCGGCGCACTCGGCCGCGAAGAGCCGCATGAGCTCGTGGAACCGGTACGCGTCCCGACCGGTCTCGACCAGCAGATGGCGGCGCGCGAGCAGCCTCAGCGTGCCGGCCGCCTCCGGCTCGGTGGTGCCGGTCAGTTCGGCCGCGGACGACACGGTGATCGACTCGTCGCTGAAGAGCCCGAGGAGCCGGAACATCCGTGCCGCTTCGGCGGGCAGCGCCTGGTACGACGTCTCGAACAGGGCGTGCAGGCTGGCCGACGGCTCGTCCCCGCGCGCCAGCCGGCCGAGCCGGCCGTGTTCCTCGGCGAAGTGCTCGACCAGCGCCGCCAGGGGCACGTCCGGGTTGGCGGCCAGCGTCTCGGCCATGATGCGCAGGGTCAGAGGCCGCCCGCCGGAGAGTCCCACCAGCCGCCTGGCCACGGCCTCCTGACGGAGCAGCCGGTCCCCGCTGAGACAGCGCAGGAGCGCCAGGGCGTCCTGGGTGCCGAGCGGGTCGAGCCGCAGCAGATGCGCGCCGTCGCGGACGGCCAGGCCGCCCAGGCGCTGTCGGCCGGTGCTGAGCACACAGGAGGAGCCGCCCGGAATCAGCGGGCGCAACTGGTCGGCGCTGAGCACGTCGTCGAGCATGACGAGGACGCGTTTGCCGTGGAGCAGACTGCGGTACAGCGTCGCGCGGCCGGCCGGGTCCGCGGGGATGCGTGCGTCGTCCACCCCGAGGCTGCGCAGCACCTGGAACAGGGCCTCGGAAGCGCTCAGCGAACGGCCTTCCATGCTCGTACCGCGCAGGTCGACGTAGAGCTGCCCGTCCGGAAAGTGCTGCGACAGCCGGTGGGCGAGTTCGAGCGCGAAGGCACTCTTGCCCACTCCGGCCGGACCGTCGACGACGACGATCGGGGTGGAGGCCCCCCACCCGTCGTTCTCGGTGAGCAGCCGTGCCAGGTGCGCCAGCTCCCGGGTGCGTCCGACGAACCCCCGGGCCACCGGAGGGAGTTGGGCGGGCCTTGGCGTTTCGGCCAGCACCATGGGGGGCGTGACCGGCTCCGGGGCGGGCGTCCGGCCGCCCGCGGCGGCGCTCCCCGTGCCGGTGGCCCGGCTCGGGGCGACCCGGCCGCCGGTCAGGATCTGCTGGTGCAGCGTGCGCAGTTCGGCACTGGGGTCGATGCCGAGCTCGTGCCGCAGCAGCCGCCGGGTCTCGGCGTAGACCTCCAGGGCGTGTGCCTGGCGGCCGCAGAGGTACAGCGCGGTCATCAGCAGCCAGCGTAATTTCTCGCGCAGCGGTTCCTCGGCCACGGCGCCGAGCAGCACCGTGACCGCCTCGACGGGGCGGTCCGCCGCCAGCATGTCGGCGGCCCACTCCTCCACGGCGGTGAGCCGGAGGTCCTGGAGCCTCGTCCGTTCCATCGCCGCGAAGGGGCCGGGAACGCCGGAGTGCGCGTCGCCGTGCCACAGGGACAGGGCGGATTCGGCGATGTCCAGCGCGTCCTGGAGCCTGCCTTCCGCGCGTGCGCGCCGCGCCCGGGCGTGGCGGCGCGCGAAGAGCGTGGCGTCGACCGCCTCGGGGTCGGTCTGCAGGGCGTAACCGCCGGCGGCCGAGATCAGCAGGTCACCGCTTTCCCGTCGGCTGCGCTCCGGCTCGAGGATCCGCCGGAGCCCCGCCACATAGGTGTGGACACCGTTGGCCGCCGTCTGCGGGATGTCCGCGCCCCACACGGCGTCGATGATGTGATCCACACTCACGACGTCGTTCGCCCGTCCGGCGAGCAACGCGAACACGGCTCGCTGTTTGGGCGGCCCGAGGACGACTTCTCTGCCGTGCCGCCAGGCACGGACCGGTCCGAGCAGTTGCACTTTCAAGGGCTCCCCCGTCGTCGGCATTGCCCTGTCACCTCCTGAGATCGTGGTCACGGTCGCCGTACCGTCTCTGCCGGTGATTCAGACGTACAGACGCTTGTCGGGCGCGGCGTCCGACGCCCGCGCCTCGCTCTCGGCCGCGGGGGCCACCAGACAGCCGGCCACACACCTCAGCTTCTCCCGGGTCTCCTCCAGTTCCCGCTCGGGTACGGACTGTTCGACGATGCCGGCGCCGGCCTGCAGCCAGGTCTCGCCGTTCTTGCGGAAGACGCTGCGCAGGGCGAGCGCGGCGTCCATGGAGCCGTCCTGGGCCAGCGTCATCACCGTGCCCGCGTAGAGGCCGCGCTCGCGCGGTTCGACGGCCGAGATGGCGTCGTACGCGGGGTACTTGGGCACGCCCGAGGCGGTGACGGCGGGGAAGACCGCGGCGAAGGCGTCCCAGGGGCCGGCCTGTCGCGACATCCGGCCCACGACCCTGGAGGCCAGGTGCTGCACGGAGCCCCGCTCCTTGATCACCATGTACTCCTGGACGACCACCGTCTCCGGGGTGCAGGGACCGGCGAGTTCGTCGACCGCGACCTTCACCGAGATGGCGTGCTCGTGGAGTTCCTTCGGGTCCGCGAGGAGGTTCTCGCGCAGCCGCCGGTCCTCGTCGGCGTCGCCGGTCAGGGCCCTGGTGCCGGCCAGCGGCTGGCTGGAGACGGTGCCGTCGGGGCCGACCTCCACGACGGTCTCCGGGCTGAAGCCCAGCGCCTGGATGCCTGCCATGTTCAACAGGTAGGAGCGGGCCGGGGTGTTGGCGCGGCGGCCGGCGAGGTAGGTCGCCGGGAAATCGACGTCGGAGGTGACGGGGACGATGCGGGAGACCACGGCCTTCTGCAGCAGACCGGCGCGTATGCGCTCCACGACGGTGGTCACGGAGTCGCGGTAGGCGCCGGCGCCGGCCTCGATGTCCACGCGGACCGGCAGGCCCCGGGCGTCGGTCACCGGCTCCAGGCCGGTCAGCGTCTTCTCGACGAGGGCCATCTCCTGCGGGTCCAGACCGCGCACGACGGCGTGGTCCCCGGACAGGCGTGTCTCCGTGCGCGGAACGACGAGATGGAGCAGGACGTCGTTGCCGACGGGACGGCCGGCGACGGCGTAGGCGAGTTCGAAGGCGCTCCAGCCGTACGCGCGCCAGTCGGCCAGGTCCAGCCCGTCGAAGAACGCACGGACCTGGGCCAGGGGGTCGCCCCGCCAGGGGCGCTCGACGGTGGTGCCGTCCTTCGTACATCGGACGGTGTCCGGTTTGAGTATGACCTCGGCCGCTATTCCGCCGGCCACCGACCAACCGTCCTCGGTTTCGTAGAGAACATAGGTGGAGAACAGGCCTGATGCGGCGAGAGCCGTTGCCGCGACCAGTGGCTCCACACTCGTGCGTACGGCTTTTGTCTGGTACGGGAAACCCACGGTTCTTCTCCTTGGCGCTCACGACCGAAATTGCACTGCAAGGGCGAAAAACACTCGGCCGTTCCCCAGGAGAGGAGAACTCAGGAGAATATCAACTTCACGTCAAGGAGGAGCAATCACAGTACGTCACCACGTGCGGTGCTGGTCACGAGCGCACACTCGAACAATATGCGGGCATGCGAAAAAACCTGTGAAGCCTTCCTTCAACAGGATGTCATCCCCCCGAAACAAAACGTTTCCCCCGGGTGGCTGAATACTCCTGCGTCTCTGTGAAACCCCAAGAGCGGCCGAACCGAGGTGGACTCTACCTAAGGACTACTCCCCCCATCAACAGTATGTGTTGCACCATAGAGACTTTACTTCTGCTTGACCCGGCTGGCCTTTCCGTCACTTGATTAGGACCGAATTCAACCGCCTGCGCGGCGACCGATTGGAGGGCGGCCCGGCGCTTGTGCACGGGGGATCGTCCGGGCCGCCCGAGCCCTGTCCGCCGCGCCGCGTGGCGACGCCCGGCAGAGCCGTCTCATCCGGGAGGCGGACCCCCGGCCGCCCGAGCCGGGGCCGCGACGCGCCGCCCCGACTCCGGGCCCCGCCCGGACTTCCCCACCGCCCACCCCCCGTAGTTTTTATACCCGTAAGTCTTACGCGTACAATAACTGTAGCCCGGACTCTCGTCGTTGTCATCCCCGCCCCGAGGAGCCCAGCACAACGCAGTGATCGAGTCGCGGGCGGAGCACGGCATGGGCAGCTCCACGACTCGGATGGGAGAAGCAGGGATGAAGCCCCGGAAGGGACGAAGAGGCGGCGCGCGCCAGTCCGCGCCCCTCTCGCAGGAGACGATCGTCACGGCCGCGCTGCACATCCTCGATCACGAGGGGCCCCAGCGGCTGTCCATGCGACGGCTCGCCAAGGAGTTGTCCATCACACCGATGGCTCTCTACCACCATGTGCGCGACCGGCACGAGCTGCTGCTCCTGCTGGTCGCCTCCCGGTCCCGGGACCGTGCCCGGCCGACCCTGCCCGACGACCCCCGCGAGAGGCTTCTCGCGGCCGCCGAGCTGCTCCACGACACGCTTGCCGAGTACCCGTTCCTGAGCGAGATCCTGGCCTCTCCCGACCTCTTGGCGATGTCCGCTCTGTGGATCATGGAGGCGCTCCTCGACGCGGCCGTCGAGTGCGGTCTCACCCTGGAAGAGGCGGCCCAGGCGCACCATGCCATCTGGCACTTCACGGTCGGCGTCCTCCTGATCCGCACGACCAGCCGCCGGCACCACGCCGGACTGACCCGCCCCACTCAGCGCGAACAGGTCTTCGCCACCCTGTCGCCCGAGGCCTTCCCCCGTCTGACCTCGCTCGCCGGCCGCTGGTCCTCCCTGACCGCGCGGAACACCCACCGGGAGGCCCTGGAGGACATCGTCGAAGGACTGCTCGGCGAGCATCCGACACACCCCGGAGAACACGCATGAGCATCGACACGGCACCCCTGATCGGGATTCTGGGCGGATACGGGAGCGTCGGCGCGGCCGCGGCCCGCTTCCTCGCCGCCCAAGGCGGCTGCCGGCTGCGGATCGGCGGACGGTCCGCCGACCGGGCCTGGCGGTTCACCCGGACGCTCGGAGACCCCGCGGAGGCCGCGGTGGTCGACGCCCGCGACAGCCAGAGCCTGATGCACTTCACCCGCGGCTGTGCCACCGTGCTCGACTGCTCGGGGACCGCGTTCTCGCTCCGCGGCCGGGTCCGCGCCGCGGTCCTCGCGGCCGGCGTCCACTACGTGGGGATGACGGACGACGGCGGCTCGCGCACTCCGGCGGGGCCGTGCTCGGCCGTCCTCTTCACCGGGCTTTCGGGCACCCTGGCCGGCTGGGTGCCGCGCTGGCTGGCCGACGGGCTCGACTCCGCGACCCGCTTCAGCGGCTGGTGGGGCGGTCTCGGCGCCATCCCGCCCCACACGGCGGTCTCCTGTCTGCTCGGCAAGTGCCGGGCGGTCGAGCTCCCCGGCGACGGCCATGCTCAGGACTGCGGCACGCAGGACGGCGAAGGCCCGCGGCAGGAGGCGGAGTTGCCCCTGTCGCAGGCGTTCGCACCGGCCGCCGCGCCGCCGGCCCACGCGGTCGCCGTCCGCCGCACCCTCCCCGAGGAACTCCGGCAGCAGGCCTACCGCCTGCGACTGGAGGAGACCAGCTGGCACGAGGTGCTGAAGGGGCCTGGAGTGCCCGCCTTCCTGGACCGGTTCGCGCTGCGCGGGCCGACGGCGGGCGACGGCGGAGCACTCATGGCCGCTGCCCGGGAACTGACCAGGGCTAGTCTGCGGGACGCGGCCGGCAGCTCCCCCTACCAGGTTCTGTACGGCACACTCGAGGGGCTCTCGCCCGACGGCACCCCCGTCCGCAGGAGCGCGCTCCTGCACTGCACGGACGTGACCGGGCTGGTGGGGGTGATGGCCTCGATCACGGCGCACGAGGTCACGAGGGGCAGGGCTCCCTCCGGTGTCCACGTCATGGCGGCTACGCTGCCCCCCAGGGACACCGCCGACTGGATCGTGCGTCACCTCCCGCAGGCGACGGCGCGCACGACGGAGGTACCGGCCGGCGAGCCGGGCACGACGGCGCCGCCGGCCGCCCGGCGCCCCGGATGAGGCGCCGGCTCGCGGCACGGCCGGCCGGCCGCGGCCGCCGCCCCGTTCCGCACCCGGCACGAAGGACAGGAAGACACACGGATGACGCCTCAGACCCGACGCACCGGCCGGACCGGCCGTCCACCCCGCCTGTCGCAGGAGGCCATCCTCACGGCGGCGCAGCGCCTCCTGGACGAGGAAGGGCCGGAGCACCTGTCGATGCGCCGGCTGGCGCAGGAGCTGTCGAGCACGGCGATGGCGCTCTACCACTACGTGCGCGACAAGGACGAGTTGCTGCTCCTGCTGCTCGAACGCCACGCCCAGCGGTTCCCGCGCCCTGCGCTGCCCGCCGATCCGCGTGAACGGCTGCTCGCGGCGAGCCAGGCGCTGCACGACATCCTCGCCGAGTGTCCGTGGATCGTGGAGGTCCTCGCCTCCGACGACCTCATGGCCGTGTCCGCGCTGTGGATCGTGGAGAACATGATCGACGCCGCGATCCAGTGCGGACTCGGCCCGGACGAGGCGGTCTACGCCTACCGCGTCATCTGGTACTACACGGCGGGCGAGCTCACGATCCGGGTGAACCGGGAGCGGCACCACGCCGGTCTGGAGCGGCCGCCGCACCGGGACAAGGCGTTCGCCGCCCTGACCCCGGACGAGTTCCCCCGGCTCGCCTCGCTCGCCGGCCGGTGGGACGAGATCACCACCCGGGACACCCACCGCGAGGGTCTGGTGGCCATCGTCGACGGACTGCTGTCGCGGGCGGGCGGGGCCCGAGGGGCGACGTGACGGCGGGCCCGGATCACCGGCCGTACCGCAGCCGGTGGTCCGGGCCCGAGGGGCTGCGCTTCCCTCATGCCTCCAGGCGCGCGCGGAGGGCCCGCTTGTCGACCTTGCCGACGCCGGTCATCGGCAACTGCTCCAGGACCACCAGCCGGTCGGGCACCTTGTAGGCGGCGACTCCCCGGCCCCTGAACGCGGCCTGCACGTCCCGCAGGGTCGGCGGGTGCGCGCCGTCCTTGGGGACGACGCAGGCGCAGGTCCGCTCCCCCATCAGGGGGTCGGGCAGGGCGAACACGGCGGCGCCCAGCAGCGGCAGGGCGGCGAGCAGGTGCTCCTCCACCTCCAGCGTCGGTACCTTCTCCCCGCCCCGGTTCACCACGTCGTTGATCCTGCCGACGACCTCGAAGTTGCCTTCCGCCGTGCGGCGCACCAGGTCGCCCGTGCGGTAGTAGCCCTCCTCGGTGAACCGGGTGAGGTTGCGTTCCCCCGCGCGGTAGTAGCCGCGCAGGGTGTAGGGACCGCGGGTGAACAGCTCGCCCGTCTCCCCCGCTTCCGCCTCGGTCCCGTCCTCCCGGACCACCCGCACCTCGTCGGCCGGAGACAGCGGTCGCCCCTGTGTGTGGACGATCACGTCCTCGGGGTCGTCGAGCCGTGTGTAGTTGAGCAGTCCCTCCGCCATTCCGTACACCTGCTGAAGGGTGCAGCCGAGGGCTTTTGGCACCTGCCGGGCCGTCTGCGGGTCGAGCCGGGCACCGCCCACCTGGACGACCCGCAGGGAGGACAGGTCGTGGTCCGTCCACCCGGCCGCGTCGAGCCACAGCGGCACCAGCGGGGGCACCAACGAGGTGATCGTCACTCCGGCCCGTTCGATGAGCGGGAAGCACACGTCCGCCGTGGGCGCCGGGGCGAGCACGGCCGTTCCTCCCACGCGGAGCGTGCCCAGGACGCCGGGGCAGCCGAGCGGGAAGTTGTGCTCGGCGGGCAGCGCCGCGAGGTAGACGCTCTCCGGCCCGACTCCGCACAGCCGTGCCGTCTCGCGCAGTTGGTACGCGTAGTCCGCGTGCGTCCGCGGTATCAGCTTCGGCGGTCCGGAGGTGCCGCCGGACAGGAGGAACAGGGCGACGTCCTCGGGCTCCGGTGCGGGCAGGGCGACAGGGTCGGCGTCGAGGGAGGACAGCGCGGTCCAGGGGCCCGGGTCACCGGCCACGAACACGTGCCGGAGGCTCTCTGTCCGGTCGAGCACCTCCCGGGCGACAAGCCGGAAGTCGCAGTCGAGGACGCGTTCCGCGCAGACGTAGGCGACGGCCCCGGACGAGGCCACGAGGTGGGTGATCTCGGCCGAGCGGTGTGCGGGCAGGGCGTACACCGGAAGGATGCCGGTCCGGAACAGGGCCAGGCTCAGCACCACCAGGTCCACGTCGTTGGGCAGTTGCACGACGACCCGGTCGCCGGGCACCAGGCCCGCCTGCAGCAGACCCGCGGCCGTGCGGTCGGCCGCACGGTCGAGTTCGGCGTGGGTCATGCCGCCGTCCGCCGTCACCAGCGCGGTCGCGGACCGCCCCTCCGGTGCGGGCGCGGTCCAGGTACCGAGGACGTCCGTGTTCCAGTACCCCTGCTCCCTGTACGTGCGGACCGCCGATTCAGGCCAGGCCACGCAGCCCTCCAGCATGGGGATCCTCTCTGTCCGTTGACGGAAATGGTGTGCGGCCGCCGTCGGCCGACGGCGCGTCACGGGGTGGACGGCCAGGCGGTGGCGGTCTCGGGCAGCGCCGCCCGGACCGCCTCGAAGACACGCGCCAGCACGCTCGTGCGCCGGCTCTCCAGATAGAAGTGGCCGCCGGTGAAGACCTCCACCTCGCAGGGACCGGTCGTGGCCTCGCGCCAGGCGGCGGCCTCCTGAGCGGTGACCTCCGGGTCGTCGTCGGCGTACAGCACGGTCACCGGGACGCCCGGGAGCGCTCCGGGCGACGGCCGATAGGTCTCAATGACCCGGTAGTCGCTGCGGATGGCGGGCAGCAGCGCCGCCAGGAGCGCGTCGTTGTCCATCACGTCCGCGGCGGTACCGCCGAGCCTTCTCAGGTCCGCGAGGAGTTCGGCGTCGGAGGCGCGGTGGAGGTCGCCGCCCCGGGTCCGCCGCGGCGCGGGCTGGCCGGACACGACGAGTGCCGCCGGCGCACGTCCCGTCAGGGCGAGCCTGCGCGCGGCCTCGTAGGCCACGGCCGCACCCATGCTGTGACCGAAGAACACGCAGGGGGCGAGGTCGTCGGTGCGTCCTGCGCCCAGTCCGGGGACGAGGTCGTCCACCAGGCCGTCCATGTCCGTGGCGGCCCGCTCTCCGAAGCGGTCCCCGCGGCCGGGGTACTGCACCGCGCGCACCTCGACGTCCCAGGGGGCGTCGAGGGACCAGCCGCGGTAGCCGGCCGCGGAACCGCCGGCGTGGGGGAAGCAGACGAGCCGGGAGCGCGCGTGCGCGCGCCGGGAGAAGGTGCGTGGCGCGCGGGACGCAGGGGGGTGCGAGGGGATCACAGCTCGCCCTCCTCGAACTCCTCGGACAGGCCGCCCGCCGCTCCCGCGGGACCGGCGCCGTCCGGGTCCTGGCCCAGACCGCTCCGGGCCCTCAACTCGCTCACCAGCGCGGCCATTCCCGCCACGGTCGGAGCCGCCAGGACGTCGCGCATCGGCAGTTCCACGCCCAGCCGGCCGCGGACGGCGGCCACCAGACGGGTCGCCGCCATGCTGTCCCCGCCCAGGGCGAAGAAGGCCGCACCACGCGCGGTGACCGGCGTACCGAGGACGCGTGCCCAGAGTTCCGCCACGGCTTCCTCCACGGGGCCCAGCGGCGGGTCATCGACGCTCTCGGCCGGGACGGCGGCGTGTCGGAGGGCCTGCTCCGCCCGCCGCCGGTCCACCTTGCCGTTGCTGCTCAGCGGCAGCTCGGCGAGGCCGACGAGGGAGCCGGGGATCATGTGGGCCGGGAGCCGGTCGGCGAGCCAGGCGCGGAGCGCCGCCGGGTCGGCGGCACGGCCGGCGCCGTCCGCGTCCGGAAGCCGGGCGGTGATCAGCACCACGCCGTCGGACTCGCGCCCGGAGAGCTCGCCGTGGATGAAACCGGCTCGCTCCAGGGCTCTCAGCCACCGGGGCGCGTCGGCGGCCGGGAACGTGGCGGGCACGGTCGGGACCGCCAGCGCAGAGGCCGTCTCCCTCGCGACGAGGAACACCCGGCTGCCGGGTCTGCCCAGCAGGGCCAGCACCCGTGCGGCGGCGTCCGGGTCCGCCTCCCGGCCCAGCGCGTCGTTCGCCAAGAGGACGTCGAAGGCCGCGAGTCTCGATTCGGGTACGGCGAAGGCGTCCTGCCGGGCCGTCCGCACCTGGTGCCCGGAACCGGCGAGCCGGACCCCGGCGGCGGCGGTCCGGGCCTCCCGCTCGTCGAGCAGTACGTAGTCGACCGTGCCCGGCTTCAGCCGCTCCAGCAGAGCGGCGGCGCTCCGGCCGCCGGCGCCCGCCCACTCGGCGACGTCGAGTGCGGGGCCGCCGTCCTCGTGCAGGTCCGCCACGGCCTGCGCCACGGCGTCCAGGCAGGCTCCGACGCCGGGCAGCCGGAGCGCGAGCCCGTCGGGGGACAGAACGGGGTCGTCGACCAGGGCTTCCGTGTCCGCGGTGCCGGCGAGCACGGCGGACAGCAGGGGCATCACCCCGGCCCAGCCGTCCACGACCTGCTGGAGGTGGCTGCCGGCCGCCCCGTCGCGCAGCGCGTCGGCCCGCGTCGCGTCACGGGCCACGGCCCAGCGGGGGCCCCGGGCCACGCTTCCGGCCGAGTGGGTCAGGACCTGCCGTTCCCGGAGGAAGTCCAGCCACCCGGCGAACAGTGGGCGGCCGGTCTCCGCCACGGGCAGAGCGCTCACCTCGACGGGCCGCTCCCCGGGGCCGAGCAGGGGCTCCACCAGCGCGGCGAGCAACGTCTCGGCCAGTTCCGCTTCCTGCTCCTGTGCGTCCCGGCCCCGGCCGTCGGCACGGTCCTGCGTCCGGACCTCGCCCGGTATCGACGCGGACGGCGGGGCAGCGGCGGACGGCGGGGCAGCGGCGGACGGCGGGACGGCGGCGGACGGCGGGGCGGCGGCGGACGGCGGGGCGGCGGCGGACGCCGGGGCGGGCAGGAAGGCCGCGGCGATCTCCCGCGTCCGGTCACCGACGACGACGGCGAGGGCGTGCGAGACCGCGGGGTGGGTCTGCAGCACGGACTCGATCTCGCCCAGCTCCACCCGGAAGCCGTTGATCTTGACCTGGTGGTCGATGCGCCCCAGGAACTCGAGCGTGCCGTCGGGCCAGTAGCGCCCCTGGTCGCCGGTGCGGTACCAGCGTCCGTCCGATGCCCGGGGGAAACGTTCCCTCGTCAGCTCGGGGTCGCCCCGGTATCCCCGGGCCACGCCGGTTCCGCCGATCCACAGCTCTCCGGGCACCCAGTCCGGGCAGTCCCGGCCGTGGGGGTCGACGACCCGGAACCGCTGGTTGGCCAGCGGCCTGCCGTACGGGATGGAACGCCAGTGCGCGGGCACCGCGGTCACCTCGTGGGCGTTGGACCAGATCGCGGCCTCGGTGGCGCCGCCGAGGGCGACCAGCCGGCACCGGCCGTCCGACGCACGGTCCAGACGGCCGGGCAGGTCGAGGCCGATCCAGTCGCCCGAGAGCAGCGCGAGGCGCAGGGACGCCGGAAGAGACGCGCCGTCGGCCGCGGTGAGGAGCATGTCCATCAGGGCGGGAACCGAGTTCCACACGGTGACGGCGTGGCGCTCGCAGAGCGCGAGCCAGCGGTGGGCGTCGCGTCGGTCGGTCTCGTCGACCAGCACCAGGGCGCCGCCCTCGGTGAGCGGGCCGAAGAGGTCCCACACGGAGAGGTCGAAGTCCAGGGCGGAGACGGCCAGGACCCGGTCCGCCGGCCCGAGAGCGTACCGCTCGTCGATGTCCTCGACGGTGTTCACCGCGGCACGGTGGCCGACCTCGACGCCCTTGGGCGTGCCGGTGGAACCGGAGGTGAAGATGACGTAGGCGCTCTCGTCGGCGGACACGTCCACGGGGGCGTCCAGCGGCGCCGCCCGGAGGGCCTCGTCGAGGGGCAGGAAGGGGGCCGTGGACCCCGTCCGCGGCGGCGCCCCCGTGCCGTCCAGGACGAGCACGCAGCGGCTCAGCGCGTGGATGCGGTCGCGGCGTTCGGCGGGCTGGTCGACGCCGACGGGGACGTAGGTGCCGCCCGCGGCCAGGACGCCGAGCACCGCCGCGATCTGGTCGGGTCCCTTGGGCGCGGTGACGACGACCGGGCTGCCCGGCCCGACGCCCCGGGCGGCGAGCGCACCGGCCACCCGCAGCGCGCGGTCCGCCAGTTCCCCGTGGGTGAGACAGCCGTCCTCCCCCCACAGCAGTGCCGGGTCCCCGGCCCGGCCGGCCGCCCGCTCGAAGAACGCCCGGTGCAGCGGACGACCGCTCTCCCGCCGGGTCACGGAGTTCGCCTCGGCACGACATCGCACCTGGGACTCGGGCAGGGGTATCTCCGGCGGGAGACTCCAGTCGGTGGCCGCCAGGCGCCCCACCAGGGTGGTGTACGCCGCGAACATCGCGTCCGTCACGCCCTTCGGGAAGAGCTCCTCGACGATGTCCCAGGCCAGCAGCAGACCGCCTTCGCGGGTGCCGTACACCTGGTGGTCGAGCCAGACCTGGGGCGTCTGGGAGACCATCCAGGACAGCTCGCCGAAGCGGGCGGCGAAGTCGTCGGGCACGAGCGGGGCGTCGAGGTTGCAGGCGAAGACGACGGGTGCCGTGCGCGGGGTCCCGGCGTCGACGCGGACGAAGTCGCGCAGCACGTCGACGCCCGTGTACGCGGCGTGGCCGACGTCGTCGTGCAGGCGCCTCTGGACCGCGCGGGCCCGGTCGGCGAAGCCTGCCTCCGCGGGCAGGTCGACCTCGAGGAGCAGCAGGCTGGTGAAGTCGGCCACGATGCGCTCGATGTCGGGATGGAGGTCCTGGTCGCGGTCGAACAGGGGGAGGTTGAGCAGGAACCTGGACTGTCCGCTCCACCGCGCGAGGACCTCGGAGAAGGCGGTGATCAGTAACACGGCCGGGGTCAGGCCGTGTTCGGCGGCCCGGCGCTGAAGGTCCGCCCACTCCCCGGGAGTCAGGGTGTGGCTCCGCCGCGAGAAACGCGGCACGCCGATCTCGCCCGGGTCCACCGCCAGTGGGAGGGCGGGCCCGCCCGGGAGTTCGGGCAGGCGCCGCTGCCAGTGCTCCCGCGCCCGTTCGCGCCCGGCCGTCCGGGACGCGGCGGTGTCGGCGAGATACTGGGGGAAGGTGTACCCCGGTTCGGCGGGGTTCTCGGGGTCCGCGTAGAGCGCCGCCAGATCGGAGAGCAGCACTCGGATGCTGTGCACGTCGGCGACCAGCAGGTCGGCGTTGACGTGGATGCGCTGCGCCCCGCCGGGACACAGGCTCAGCCGGACGTCGAGCACCTCGCCCGCGGCGACGTCGAGCACCCGGTGGGACAGGCGTTCCCGCAGCGCCCGCAGGGCGTCTTCGGCGGCCTCGGCCGGGAGCTTCGTGAAGTCGTGGACCCGCAGGCCGGGCCAGGTGACGCGGTCGGCGATCCGCTGTGTGCCGTCGTCCGTGAACGAGGCGCGCAGCATGGGGTGCAGGCGGACCAGGGCGACAACGGCCTGCTCGAGGCGCCCGGCCACCACGTCCTGGGTGTCGATCTCCAGGTAGGCGTGGCACCCGACGCCGCCGAGGGGCCGGTCGGCGCCGCGGCCGATCCAGTACGCCTGCTGCACGGCGGTCAGCGGGAACGGCGCGCTCCCGTCGACGGGAGCGACCGGGCCGGGGGCGGGCTCCGGCTCCGCCCCTTGCGCCGCCCCGCGCGAGGCGAGCAGTCCGTACCAGGCCGTGAGCCGCGGGTCCTGCGCCATCTCGGTGAAGTCGACGCCCGCGCCGGACCGGTTCATCCGGTTGACCAGGGACATCAACTGGAGTGACTGCAGGCCCAGTTCGAAGAGGTTCGCGTCGTCGTCCCCGGGTCCCAGGTCGATCCCGAGGAGCGCGGCGACCTCCTTGCGGAGATCCACCGGCTGCCCTGCCGTGCTGCGTGACATCCCTACCCCCGTGCGTCGGTCGGTGTGGAACGGATCAGCGCTCGCCATCGTGCCTTCAGGCCACCGCGTGTGCGGCGATTCTCCAGAAATCGGCGTACCGGCCGCCGCGCCGGACGAGTTCCTCGTGCGTGCCCTGCTCCGCGATGCGGCCGTCCTCCAGGAAGACGATCAGATCGGCGCTCTCGACGGTGCTGAGACGGTGGGCGACCATGATGGTCGTACGGTCGGCCATGAGCCGGTCGAGGCCCGCCTGGACCGCCGCCTCGCTCTCCGGGTCGAGTGCCGACGTGGCCTCGTCGAGCAGCAGCACGGGGGCGTCCTTCAGCAGGGCGCGCGCGATCGACACCCGCTGCCGCTCACCTCCGGACAGCGCGGCGCCGCCCTCGCCGACCTGGGTGGCCCAGCCGTCGGGCAGCCGGTCCACCACCTCGTCCAGGGACGCCGCCGCGGCCGCCGCCCGCACCTCCTCGAAGGTGGCGTCCGGCCGGCCGACCCGGACGTTGTCCTCGATGGTGCCCTCGAAGAGGTAGACGTCCTGGAAGACCATGGAGAGGCGGGACATCAGCTCCTCGCTGTCGATGTCGCGCACGTCCACTCCGCCGAGGCGCACCACGCCCGAGTCGACGTCGTGGAACCGGGCGACGAGCTGGATCAGGGTGCTCTTGCCCGCGCCCGAGGACCCGACCACGGCTACCCGCCGACCGGGCTCCACGTTCAGGCTGAGCCCGTCCAGCACTTGGCGGTCACCGCGCCGGAAGCCGACCGACTCCAGCCGTACGCCGTCGTGGGCCGGAACCGCCGGCCGCTCGGCGCGCGGCAGCGGCGGCTCGGTCAGAACCGCGTCGATGCGCTCCAGTTCGCCCCGGGAGACCCGCATGATGCCGCCGAGGTCGGCGAGGGAGAGCAGGGGTTCGACACAACGTGCCGCCAGGACCATGATCGCCAGAAGCTCCGGGGCACCGAGGTCGCCGTCCAGCGTGAGGTACACGCCCAGCGCGAGGACGGCGGTGAAGACGGCCTGGACGGAGAAGGTCAGGCCGAGCATGCCGGGAACACCGCTCAGCGCCGCGCGCCGGCCGCTGCGCCACTGCTCGTGCAGCGCGTCGTCCAGGAGCCCGAAGCGCTCGCCCGTCCGGCCGCCGGCGCGCAGCACCGGCTGGGCGCGGACGAACTCGACGACCCGGCCGGCGGCCTCGTCGCTGCTGCGTGCCCGCTCGGCGTCCTGGCGGGCGGTCGCCTTCGACGTCCAGCGCTGCACTCCGGCGATCAGCGGAGCGGCGACGAGGCCGGCGACGGCGAGGCGCCAGTCGAAGAAGAAGAGCACCACGACCACGGACAGCGGGATCAGAGTGGCGTTGATCAGGGGTCGCAGCCGGTGAGCCGGTACCGACATGACCTCCATCACGCTGCGGCTGGTGAGCCCGGAGACGTCCCCGATCCGGCCGGGGGTGAACCAGCCCAGCGGCAGCCTGGCGAGGTGGTCGCCGAGGCGGTGGTGCAGACCCCGGGAGAGCTCACCGCCGGTGCGGAACCCGGACTTGTCACTGAAGTAGCCGAGCACGGAGACCACGAGGACGGCCACGGCGAACGCCGCCAGCCACGGCCAGGCGGCCCGCGCGTCGTCGTCGAGCAGGGCCCGCAGGAGCGGGATGAGCAACGCGTAGGACAGTCCCTCCACGACGGCGCAGACGGACATGAGCGCCACGGTGCGGCGCAGGGGACCCGAGTGCCGCTCGCCCAGGACCCTCAGCAGCAGCCTGATCATCGGTGGATCTCCCTCTTCTGGCCGCCGTGCGCGCGCCGGGCGCGCCACATGGCGGCGAACTTCCCGTCCAGAGCCAGCAGTTCGTGATAGGTACCGCTCTCCACGATCCGGCCCTCCTCCATGACGACGATCCGGTCGGCCTGGGCGACGGTCTCCAGCCGGTGGGCGATCACCAGTTGCGTGCGGCCCCGGACGAGGTTGGCGAGGGCGGCGCGGATCTCGGCCTCGGTCTTGGCGTCGGCGAAGGACATCGCCTCGTCCAGGACCAGCACCGGGGCGTCGACCAGCAGCGCCCGGGCGATGGAGAGGCGTTGCGCCTCGCCGCCGGAGAGTCCCACGTCCTCGCCGATCACGGAGTCGTATCCGCGGGGCATCGCCTGGACGCGCTCGTGGATGCCCGCGACGCGTGCCACCCGCTCGACGGCGGCGCGATCGGCTTCCGGGACGGCGAGGGCGATGTTCTCGGCGATGCCGGCGCGCAGCAGCCGGACGTCCTGGAGGACGAAGGAGACGTGGCGGTACAGCCGCTCGCTGGGGATGTCTCGGAGGTCGGCACCGCCCAGGAGCACGGATCCGCTGGTCGGGTCGGAGAAGCGCGGCACCAGTTGGGCCAGCGTGGACTTCCCGGCGCCCGAGGGGCCGACGAGCGCGGTGACGGTGCCCGGTTCGAGGACCAGGTCGATCCCGCGGAGCACCGGGCGGCCGGAGTCGTAGGCGAAGCCGACGCCGCGGAACTCCACGCGGTCGCCGTGCGGCTCGGCGGGCGTCACCGGCTCGGACAGCGGCGGCACGCTCAGCATGTCCCGGATCCGCTCGGCCGACCGCTCGGCGGCGTGCACGTTGTCCAGGCCGTGGCCGAGCGCGGCGATGGGCGCCGTCAGCGCGACGGCGAGCAGCGGGAACGGCAGCAGATCGGCGGGGGGCATGGCGTCGGCCGCGATCAGTGCCGTACCGCCGCCGAGGACGAGCAGCAGGACGAACGGCGGGGAGAGCACCAGGGCCGCCAGCGAGGCGAGGCCCGCGGCGCCCGCCACGTAGGTGAGGAAGAAGTCGGCGAAGGCGTCCGCGGCCTTGCGGTAGCGCTGATGGGCCTGCCCGCCGCCGCCGAAGGTCTTGACGACCGAGATGCCCTCGACGAACTCGACGGAGGCGGCGCCGATGCGCCCCATGGCCTCCCCCATCCTGCGTCCCTCCCGCTGCCGGTCCTCGCTCTGCAGCAGGCGCTGCAGAGCGAGGCCGAGGAGCACCGGCACGAGCGCGACGAGCGTCAACCGCCAGTCCACCCAGGCGAGGTACCCGAGCGAGGCGAGGGGGACGACGACGGCGGAGGTGGCCTCGACGGGCGCATGGGCGATGAGGTGGTGCAGTTGGTCGACGTCGCCCTGCACCACGCCGTTGATCTCTCCGGAGCTGCGGTGCGAGTACCAGCCGAGCGGTACCTTGCCGAGGCGCTGGGCGAGCAGCCGCCGCAGTGAGAGCTGGAGCCGGCCGTCGACGAGGTGGGCGATGCCGCCGGAGGCTGCGGCGAGTACGACGCGCAGGAGCAGGCCGCCCACGCCGAGCCAGACGGCGAGCCAGGCGGCGCCGTGGTCCACCGGTCCGGGGGCGAGCAGTACGCGGCCGAGTTCGACCACCGCGATCAACGGCGCGAGACCGGCCAGGGAGCTGACGATCTGGAGGGCGAAGACGGCGACGAGGCTGGTGCGGTAGGGGCGGAGCAAGCGCAGGAGCACCTGCCGGGAGGTCGCGGCCGGACCTCCCGCATCGCTCTCCGGACCGCCGCCGTCCGCCACCTCCCTCCCCTCGGCACGGCTGTGCAGACCCTCTGCCGTGGCCATGGGATTCCCCACCTTTCGGGCACGGCCGTCCGGACCGGAAGCGGGCGACGCTGTCGCGGCCGGACGGCAAGATCCATGAAGAGACAGCAATAACTTTACACGTATAAGAACCGGCCTCGCAAGCGGCGCCGGGAACGCCGCCCAGCGGCTTCCACGCGCCCCGGCACCCGCGCCGCCCCGCGAATCGGGGCACGGAGATTCCGTCCAGACGATGCCCAGAAGTGGCCTGGAACGATCGCCTGAACCCCTGCCCGGGGCGACCACCACCCTCACCACAGGAGAGCTGGGACGCGTGCGCTTTCTACTGCTGAGCGGGCTCGGACCCGCAAATCTCAATTCGCCGTATCTGGAGGGTTCGCTTTTCACCGCGCACCAGTCCGACGCGGCCCGGGAGATGCTCCGGAGGGCCGGACACGCGGACCTCGATCTGCGGCGGCTCGCCTTCACCCAGCACGGGCGCGACTACGCCCTGCTCAGGCCGCGTTCGGCCACGACGCCCCACCTGACGACGGTCACCCTCCTGTCCATCCTGGAGAACAGCGGCCACGGTTTCGAGCGTCTGGACCTCGGGGACGTCTGGGAGGGCCGCGCCAAGGCGCCGGCGGGCGACGTCGACGTGGTGCTCCTGTCGACCACGTACATCTGGAACGGCCCGATCCTGGCCTCGGCCGTGCGGTGGGTCCGGGAAAACCTCCCCGGCACGCCGATCGTGGCCGGTGGGCAGTTCACCAATCTCAAGTTCATGGCGGCCATGCGGGACTTCGCGGAGATCCTCGCGGTGGTCCGCGGCGACGGCGAGATCGCCCTGCCCCAGACCCTGGACGCGCTGGCGGGCCGGGGCGAGCTGAGCGCCGTGCCGAACCTCGTGTGGCGCGACGGGGACACCATCCGCATCAATCCCGTCGAGTACGTCGACATCGACGACTTCCCCTCCCCGCGGGTCCTCGGCGATCAGGCGATCGTCCCCTACGAGTCGATGCGGGGCTGTCCGTTCGACTGCAAATTTTGTTCGTTTCCCGCGGCTTCACCCAAATGGCGATACAAATCCGCCGAGAAGATACGCGACGACTGGATCTCCTACGCCGACCAGAACGGCGCGGACGTCATTTCGGCGATGGATTCAACCTTCACCATTCCGCCGACCCGGCTGCGCCGCCTCCTGGAGATCCTCCCGAATTCAGGTGTACCGAGGTGGGAGGGTTTCAGCCGCGCCAACACACTCAATTCGGCGGACGTGGTGGCCGGTCTCGTGGCCTCGCACTGCTTCCAGCTCCACATCGGCTTCGAGTCGATGAACGACGGCACGCTGAAGCGCATGAGCAAGCGCGTCTCGGTCAAGCAGAACCGCAGGGCCGTCGAGCTGCTCAGCCAGAGCGGGATGTCGTACTACGGTCTCTTCATCGTCGGTTACCCGGGCGAGGACCCGGAGATGTTCCGGGACACGCAGGACTACCTCCTGCGGGAGTACTCCGGGCACTACGCGCTCTCCAAGTTCTCCATCACCGACGAGACCATGCCGCTGTGGCAGGACCGGGAGGAACTGCGGATCGTGGCGGACGACCCCACCGATCCCGCCTCGCCCTGGTCCCACATCGGCATGGACAGCGCGCAGGCGGCCCGGCTGCAGAAGGAGACCCTCGACAAGGTGCGGCTGACCAACGACAAGACCGTGCTCAGTCTCTGGCAGCACGACTACCAGCACTGGCTGATGCCCCGCCACGACCACGCCGCCAACATCGCGGTGGAGAAGTGCCTGGAGCGGATGGCCATGGCCCCCCTGGACTACACCGACCTGGACGAGGGGGCTGCGGTCGTCCGTGACAACCTCCGCCGGCTCAGGGACTTCGGCGTGGAACTCGCGCCGCCGGGGAGCCGGTTGGTCTGCGAACCGATCTGACACCGGCATCCCGGCCACGGGGCGCGGCGGGCCGTGGACCCGCCGCGCCCCGTGCCTGCTCCGGGCGCGTCACAGCACGCCTTCCTCCATGACCTGGGCGGTGGGGGTCACGTCCGCGGCGGATACGTCCACGTCGTCGGAGAAGGTGACGGTCGTGCCGGGCAGATGCCGCCGCAGCGCGTCCAGGACGCCCCGGGCGGGCAGTACCCGCGCGGCCCGGTGCACACCCCGGGGCACGCGTCCCCGGGCCACCTCGCGCGCCGCGACCGCGCCCACCACACCGGTCATCGCCGAGCCGTCCGCGCCGCGGATCACCACGCGGCGCGCGGGAGCGCGGTCGGGGCCGGGGCCGTGGCCGGGCAGTTCCAGGACGCCGCACAGCACGTGATACGGCGAACGCCCCAGGGCGTCCAGTGTGCTGGCCCGCACGACGCCGGCCGCCCGCGCCTCCAGAGTGCCCGCCCGGTCGTCGCCGGACCGGCCGCGGTTGAGCGCGTCGAACAGGTGATGCCCGTCGAAGCCGCTGTACCAGCGGGCCTCGGCGAGGCCGAGGTCGCGGGCCTGGCCCACCAGCTCCTGGGTGAGATAGGGGTACACGGTCACCGGATGCGGCACACCCGCCACCACGCGCTCCTCGGCGCCGCGCAACGCGCCGCGCACCACGTGCCCGTCGCGCCACTGTGCGCGCGCCGTGCCGTAACCGCGGTCCAGACTCAGCAGGTAGTCCATGGCGCCGGTACGGGTGAAGGCGCCGAGCGACACGTAGTACCCGGTGAACCGGGCGGCCCCCGACGGGGCCCGCCCTTCCGCCAGGAGGCGGGGCAGCAGCCCGGACAGGCCCGGCGAGAGGCCGGCCGACAGGACCGCCGTGCGCTCGCCCGCCGGTGCGGCAGCCGGGCCGCAGCCGTCCATCACGTCCACGTAGTCGGCTCCGGCGGCGGCCGCCGCCCGGCGCGGACGGTCGGCCAGCTCGTAGGCGGGCCCCGCGCAGTGCAGCAGCACGTCGCAGTCCCGGGCGAACCGTTCGAGGCTCGCATCGGACCGGGCGTCGGCCCGGCTCGCCTCGGCGGGCCCGCCGAGGGCGGCGGCGCAGCGCGCCGCCGCCTCCGAGTCCCGGCCACCGATCCGCAGCCGGAAGCCTCCCTCGGCCGCGAGCACCCGGGCGGCGGCCGCGCCGACCGCGCCGTACCCGCCGAGGATGCCGATCAGCGGCGTCTCACCGCTCACCGGCCGTCCTCCTCGAGCAGGGCGCGCGCCACGGCCTCGGCGTTCGGCGGCTGCACACACGTGAAGTGGTCCCCGGGCACGTCCACGACGCGCAGCCCCGCGCCGCACACCTGCTGCCAGTAGTCCGTCATGTCGCGGTGCATGCCGGGGAAGATCTCCGCCTCTCCCGTCTGGCGGACGAATGTCGCGGGCAGCTCGCAGGGCGTCGCCTCGTGCGAGGCGACGGACACGAGGCTGTGCTTGACGATGCGGTAGAGCCTCGACAGCCGTTCCGTGGAACGCAGTTCCGCGTCCCCGACCGGCATCGACGCGCCAATGGCACGCAGCCGCTCCTCCTGGGACCGCTCGGCGAGCGCCCGGAAGGCCCGCAGCGCCTCCCTTCCGGGCCGGGTCAGGACCGACTCGGGCCGATCGACGAGACTGCCCTGCGGAACGGTGTCGGCGAAGTGCTCGGTGGCGGCCCGCACCAGCTCGCGCGTCGCCGACTCGTCCCGCGGGTAACCGAGCCCGACGAGGTCCGCCCGCATCAGCCGGGCGAAGATGTACTCGGCCAGCAGGTCGTCCTCCACGAGGTACGGCACCCGGTAACTGCTGATGACGGTCAGGCCGCTCACCTCGGCGCCGGCGGCGGTCAGCCGGCGGGCCAGTTCGGGCACCAGCAGACCGCCCATGCAGTAGCCGACGAGGTGGACCCGCCCGATCCCTCGGGCCAGCAGGGCCCCGGCGTGCCGGTCGGCCAGCTCCGCCACCTGGGTGCGCGGATCCGCCTTCAGGAACGCCTCGATGTCGTCGACGACGAGACCTGCCAGGGGAAGCCGGTCACCCAGGGCGCCGATCACCGCACGGTAGGGGATGAGGGTGCCCGTCCCGTCGTGCACCAGGACCCGGGTGGCGGTGCCCGCCGCGCCGGCGGCACCGTCGCTGATCCGGACCAGCGGGGAGGCGGGGGCCGCCCCGGCTAGGCCGGGGGCGCCGCCGCGCGCGGCACCGAGGTGCTCGGCCAGCGCCGCCACGGTCGGCCGGTTCATCACCAGGCGGAGCAGGTCGTCCCATTCCAGGTCGGCGGCCTCGGGAAGCCGCTCGCGCATCTTGGTGACCAGCCGCGCCACGAGGAGCGAGTCGCCGCCGAGGTCGAAGAAGTTGGCGTCGCGGCCGACGAAGGCGACGGGCAGCACGTCCGTCCAGAGCGCGGCCAGGGTCTGCTCCATGCCGGCGCGCGGCGCGTCGCCGCCCTCGTCGACCCGCCCCTGTGCCGCGGAGGCCGTCCACGCGCCGAGGCGGGCGCGGTCGACCTTGCCGTTGCCGGTGAGAGGTATGCGGTCCACGACCTGGAGCTCCGCCGGCACCATGTACGAGGGAAGCCGGTCGCGCAGATGACCGACGAGCGCCTCGGGCCGGAGCGGGGCGCGGTCGGCCTTGAACCGGGACGCGAAGACGTGCTGCCCGATGCGGGACAGGGGGCTGTCCTCCTCGGGCAGGCAGAAGGCGACCTCGGCGCCGGCCCCGCGGAGCATCCGCAGCCACTGGTCGCGTCCGAAGAAGGTCTGCCCCGTCTCCCGGCGCTCGTCCTCGAAGCCGTGGAGACCGGCGTTGAACTCCATGGAGGTCATGACGTGGTACGCGTCGCGGGTCGCCTCGATGAAGACCAGCCAGCCGCCGGGTGCGAGGAGTTCCCGCAGCCGGGCGAGGACGTGCTCGGCGTGGACCGAGTTGTGCAGGACGTTGGCCAGCAGGATCACGTCGAAGGAGTTCGGCGCGAGTCCCTGGGCGCGGTAGTCGCGGTTGAGGTCGAACAGCCCGTAGCGGACCCAGGGGTGGTTCCGGAACTTCTCCTGGGCGGCGGTGAGGAAGAAGTGGGACAGGTCGGTGAACAGGTAGTCGACGTCCAGGCCGTCGAGCTCGGGCACCAGGACCGTGCTCGTGCCTCCCACCCCCGCCCCGATCTCGAGCAGCCGGAGGGGATCGGGCCCGTTGTGCCGCCGGGCTATCTCGCGCATCGCGGCCACCACGACCGCGTTGTTGTGGCGGCTGATCAGGTTGTCGCGGTACGCCGCTTCGGCGGTCTCCAGGCGGCCCTCGGGGAAGAGCAGCGTCTTGAGGTCGATCTCGTTGCGCACGAGGGGAGCGAGGTTGCGTTCTGAGACCCGGTGGTAGCGGACGAGTTCGGCGCCCCAGCCGATCCGGGGTTCGAGCGCGTCGATGCGGTCCAGGACGGCCTCGTGCTCCCCGGGTGCGTCCTTCTTCAGTCCTCGGTAGCGGGCGGTCTCCGGGTCCTGGAGTATCCGGCCCTCCCCCTCCAGGGCGGCCAGCCAACGCCGTACGAGGTAGTGGTTCTCGGGGGCCGCGCCGACGGCCTCGATGATCTCCTCGGCAGTGTGCTCGGCCGCGTCGTCGGGGAACAGCCCGCAGGTCCGGAACAGGACCGCCATCGACTGGAGCGCGGAGAGGTCGAGCAGGCCGGCCATTTCGGTCACCTCGTCGGCCTCCACGGCGCGGACGGTCGCGGCCACGCCCGCGACCGCCTCGTCCCGCAGCGCGGCCGGCAGCGGGGGCGCGTCGGCCCCCACGGGCTCGGCGAAGGCGACGAGCCGGCGGGCGGTGCCCTCGCCCTGGACGACGGCCGCGGCGGTCTCCACCCCGGGACAGGTCTGGAGGGCGGCCTCCACCTCGGCGAGCTCCACGCGGTGGCCGTTCAACTTCACCTGGCGGTCCACACGGCCGAGGAACTCGATCGCGCCGTCGTCCAGGCGACGGCCCATGTCACCGGTGCGGTACAGCCGTTCGCCGGTGACGGGGTGCGTCACGAACCGTTCGGCGGTGCGCTCGGCGTCACCGAGGTAGCCGAGGGCCAGGCCGGTGCCGGCGATGTACAGCTCGCCGGTGACATGGGCGGGGCACTCGCGCAGCAGCGGGTCGAGAACGTGGAAGCGCTGGTTGGCCAGGGGCTTGCCGTACGGGATGCTGGGCGCCGCGGGGTCGACGGTGGTGACCGGATGGCAGATCGACCAGATGGCCGCCTCGGTGGCCCCGCCGAGGCTCACCACGTGCAGTCCGGGAACACGGCGTCGCACGGCGTCGGGAAGGGTGACGGGTATCCAGTCGCCCGACAGCAGGGCCAGCCGCAGCCGGGAGACGTCCGCACCGGGCTCGGTGCGGAGGTACTCCTCCAGTATCTGCATCTGCGCGGGCACGGAGTTCCACACGGTGACGGCGTGCTCCGCGAGCAGCTCCGCCCAATGACGGGGATTGCCACGGCGCCCGGCGTCGGGAAGGACCAGCGCACCACCGGTCGACAGGGGGCCGAAGATGTCGTAGACGGACAGGTCGAAGCCGAGCTGGGCCAGTCCGAGCACACGGTCGTCGGCGGTCACCGCGAAGCGGGCGTTGATGTCGTCGACGGTGTTGAGCGCGGCGGCGTGGCTGATCATCACGCCCTTGGGGGTGCCGGTGGAACCCGAGGTGTAGATGACGTACGCGAGGTCGTCGGGCGCCGCCCGGTGCTCACCGTCGGCCTGGTTTCCGGGTTCGACGGGAGCCAGGGTGTCGACGGCGACGGCCCGTGTGCCCGCGGGGAGGTCCAGGGAGGGCAGCAGCGCGGACTGCGTGAGCACGAGGTGTGCCTCGGCGTCGGTCAGGACGGCGTTGCGGCGCAGGGCCGGCTGTGTGGTGTCCACGGGCAGGTAGGCGCAGTCCGCGAGCAGCACGCCGAGGACGGCGACGACCTGTTCCCACCCCTTCTCCATCACGATGCCCACGCGTTGGCCCGGGACGACGCCGGCGTCACGGACGACGTCGGCCACGGCCCGTGCCCTGCAGAGGAGTTCGGCGTAGCCGAGGCTCCGTGAGGAGGTCACCACGGCTGTCCGGTCGGGGGTACGCACCGCCTGGTCGACGACCGCGGTGTGCAGAAGCTGGTGGCGGCGCGGGGCGGCGGTGTCGTTGGCCTCGGCCACGCGCCGCGACTGCCCGGCCGGGAGGGCCAGGGGGTCGGTCTCCTCCCAGACGGCCGGGGTGGCCAGGAGCCTCGTCACGAGATCGGCGAAGGCGGCGAACATGTCGTCGGCCATGCCCTCGGGGAAGACTCCTTCGCGGACGTCCCAGTGGGCGAGGAGGCCGCCGGCGTCGTTCATGACCTGACAGTCGATCCAGACCTGGGGGGTCTGGGTGATGCCGTGGACCAGCTCGCCCCCGGGCATCAGCGAGGCGGCGGACTCTTCTGCGGCGGAGCCGCTGAGGGTGCTGGTGAAGGTGACCGGCAGCAGCGCTTCGGTGCGCCCGCGGCGACGGGCCATCTCCCGCAGTACCTCGACGCCCGAGCAGAGCCGGTGGTCCAGGTCCTCCCAGAGGCGGCCCTGCACGGCCCGCATGCGGTCGGCCAGGGTCGTGCCCTCGGTGAGGTCCACGGCGAGCAGGCTGGTGGAGCTGAAGTCGCCGACGATGCGGTCGACATCGGGCAGCAGCGGGAGCCGGTTCTGCACGGTGAGGCTGAGGGTGAAGCGAGGGTGGCGGCCCCAGCGGCCGACCGTCTCGGCGAAGGCCTGCAGGAGAACGGTGGAGGCGGTCACTCCGGCCTCGGTGGAGCGTCGGTTCAGGGTCTCCCACTGCTCGGGCCCCAGCCGCAGCTCGTGCCGGGTGAACAGCGGCGGGGCGCTGAGCGAGTCGCTGCGCAGCGGCAGGTCGGGGGCGGCCGGCAGGTCGTCGATCCGGGCCCACCAGTAGGCGCGGTCGCGCTGGTAGCGGGTGCCTTCGCGGGCCGCCCCCGCGGCGAGCACGTAGTCGCGGAACGTACCGCTCCGCGGCTCGGGCCGCGGAGCGCTCGTACACAGGTCCGCCAGCTCGGCGAGCAGCAGCTGGATACTGCTGTAGTCGCAGATGAGCAGGTCGACGGCCACGTGCAGGACCAGCGCCTCGTCGGTCTCGGTGGCACGCACGTCGAACAGCGGCCACTGCTCGGTCGGCCGCACCTGGTGCGACATCTCGCTCCGCGTCGCCTCCAGCGCGCGCTCCCGGGCCTCGGCGGGGACGCCGCGCAGGTCCTCGCTGCGGACCCGGTAGTGCGGAACCTCCGGCAGCACCCGCTGGTACCCCTCGGCAGCGACCACCGCGCGCAGCATGGGATGTCGTCGGATCAGCCGGTTCCAGGACTCTTCGACGCGCTCGGCCCCCCAGTGCGGGAGAGCGATCTCCAGATAGCCGTGGCAGGCCACACCGCCGTAGTCGAACGCTCCGCTCCGCCCGAGCAGATAGGCCGCCTGGACGTCCGTGAGCGGGAAGGGCTCGTGCGCCGCCGCGGGATCGGCGTCGACGGCCGGCCCGTACTCCTCGACGCGCAGCAGGGCGAGGACGGCGTCGCGGTGGGTGCGAAGCGTCTCCCGTCGCTCCGGCGTCATCGCCCCCTGGGGCGCGCGATAGCGCAGCTTCCCCCCTTCCTCGTACATCACCACTCCGGCCGCCTTGAGTTCGGCCGCGAACTCCCCGACATTCATGATCGGTCGCCCTTCCGCCCTTGAGCACGCACTCCGCTGAAACAGCCACGCGAGGACGTCAGCCTGGCGCACCGGCACTGGCGAAGTTCTGGATGTCCGTCTGGACACGGGACGGCGGACGGGCGTCGTGGCCGCGTGAGCGTGTGGTGCGGTGCCGATGTACCGGACGGCGATCCGACGCCGCAGATCAAGCGCCTCGCCGGCGAGCACGGTGTGCGTCCGCAGGCCCTGCGCGGCGGGATCCGGCGGGCCGGGGCGGTCGCACGGCTGCGGCGGCCACGCCGGCGTACGGGCCCTCTCGCCACGGAGCCGCGAGCCCGGGCGGGGGCGGGCGCGGGCCGGGGCCGGGGCGGGCGCGGGCCGGGGCGGGACTGGGAGCAGGCCGGGACCGGGGATGGGGGCGGGCCCAGAGCGGGCCGGGAACGGGGCGGGGCGGGTCACGGGGGCCGTGGCGCCGTAGATCTCCCAGTCGTCGTCCGCCCCACCGGTGACGTGCGCCCCCGACGGAGGCGGCGGCACGCCCCGGCCGAAGGGTCCCGGTCAGCCGAGGAAGCTCAGCCGCACCCGGCGGTCGGGGTTGTCCCGGTTGGTGTCCACCAGGCACACCGACTGCCAGGTGCCCAGTTCCAGGCGGCCGCCGATCACGGGCAGCGTCGCGTGGGGCGGCACGAAGGCGGGAAGGACGTGGTCGCGGCCGTGGCCGGGGCTGCCGTGGCGGTGCTGCCAGCGGTCGTCGGCCGGGAGCAGGGTGTGCAGGGCGGAGAGCAGGTCGTCGTCACTGCCGGCGCCGGTCTCGATGATCGCGATCCCTGCCGTGGCGTGCGGGACGAAGACGTTGAGCAGGCCGTCGCGGCCGGCCGCCGCCTCGCGCAGGAAGGACTCGCAGTCACCGGTGATGTCGGCGACCCGCTCCGCCGAGCCGGTGGCGAGGTTGAGGACTCGGGTGGTGAAGGCATCGGGCATGTACCCATCCTGACACCGGGGGAAGACCGGGGCCTCCGCCACCGTTAGTAGAAACGTGAACAACACACGCGAGGTCGAGGTCGTCGTCATCGGGGCCGGTCAGGCCGGACTCGCCGCCGCCTATCATCTGCGGCGCACGGGGTTCGAGCCGGAGCGCGACTTCGTGGTGCTCGACCACTCCCCCGGGCCCGGCGGAGCCTGGCAGTTCCGCTGGCCCTCGCTGACGTACGGCAAGGTGCACGGGATGCACGCCCTGCCGGGCATGGAGCTGACCGGCGCGGACCCGGCGCGGCCGTCCGCCGAGGTGGTGAGCGGGTACTTCGCGACGTACGAGCGCACCTTCGGCCTGCGGGTGCTGCGGCCGGTCGACGTGCGTGCCGTGCGCGAGGGGACGGACGGGCGGCTGCTCGTCGAGACCTCGGCCGGGTCCTGGTCGACGCGTGCGCTGATCAACGCGACCGGCACCTGGGACCGCCCCTTCTGGCCGCGCTACCCGGGGCAGGAGACGTTCCGGGGACGGCAGCTGCACACCGCGCAGTACGCGGGGCCCGAGGAGTTCGCCGGGCGGCGGGTGATCGTGGTGGGCGGCGGGGCCTCGGGGACGCAGCACCTGCTGGAAATCGCGCCGTACGCGGCGGCCACCACGTGGGTGACCAGGAGGCCCCCGGTGTTCCGCGAAGGCCCCTTCGACGAGGAGGCGGGCCGGGCGGCGGTGGCACTCGTGGAGGAACGGGTGCGGCAGGGGCTGCCGCCGAAGAGCGTCGTGTCGGTGACGGGACTGCCGCTGAACGACGCGATCCGGGCCGGGCTGGAGTCGGGCGTACTGGACCGCCGGCCCATGTTCGACCGGGTCACGCCCGAGGGGGTGGAGTGGAACGACGGGCGGCGGGTGACCGCGGACGTCATCCTGTGGGCGACCGGATTCCGGGCCGCCATCGACCATCTGCGGCCTCTGCGGCTCCGGGAGCCGGGCGGCGGTATTCGTGTCGAGGGAACGCGCGCGGTCGCCGATCCGCGGGTCCACCTCGTCGGCTACGGCCCCTCCGCCAGCACCATCGGTGCCAACCGGGCGGGGCGCGCGGCCGTTCGGGACATCAGGCGGCTGCTGGCCGAGGAGGAGCCGGTCGCCGCGTGACGCCCCGGCCGGTCACTTGGCGGCCTCGGCCTTCGCCGACGCGCTCTGCCGGAGGCGGTCGAACTCGGCCACGTTGCGCTGGTGTTCGGCGTAGTCGGCGGTGAAGCGGGTGTCGCCGGGCTTGACCGTGACGAAGTACAGCCAGTCACCGGGGGTCGGATTGATCGCGGCGCTCATCGCCTCGTCGCCCGGACTGGCGATGGGGGTGGGGGGCAGTCCCATGCGCTGGTACGAGTTGTAAGGGCTGTCGATCTTCGTGTCCTGGGCCGTGGTCTTCAGGGTGGAGCGGCCCAGCGCGTAGTTGATGGTGGAGTCCATCTGCAGCGGCATGCCGCGTTCCAGCCGGTTGAAGATCACCCGGGCCACCTTGCCCATGTCCTCCTCGGTGGCGGCCTCCGCCTGCACGATGCTGGCGATGGTGACCGCCTGATAGACGTTCAGCGCGTTGCGCTGGGCGCCCGCGGCGACCGGGGCGCCCGTGAACCTCTTGTCGGCCTTGTCCACCATGGCCGACAGCAGCTTCTCCGGGGTGGGATTCTCACCGAGGGGGTAGGTCGCGGGGAAGAGATAGCCCTCGGGGTTGCCCTCGGCGTCGTCCGGGAGGTCGAGTTCGGCCTTGGCCAGGGACTTCTTGGTGGTGCCCGTGGGCAGGGCGAGGACCTTGTCGACGGCCCCGTAGACCTGGGTCGCGCGCCAGCCCTCGGGGATCACCAGGGACGTGGGACGGGACTCGCCCTCGTCGTCCCCCGTCAGCAGCGGTACCGCCACCGCGCTGCCGGCCACGACGGCTCCGACCGCGATCAGGGCCACACGGCCCCGGCGCGTCAGCCGAATGGCTCTCCTGGGGCTTCTGGGACCTCTGCGGCCTGGGCTCCTGAGGCTCCCCCCGGTGCCTCTGGCGCTCCTCACGCTGCTCGCGCTTCTCGCGCTCCGTGGCGGAGTGTTCATCTGCATGGGGGCACGGTAACCCCCATATGCACCTAAACCCGGCATATCTTCATCTTGCCGGCTCCAGTCGGGCGTCCCGGCGGACCAACGCGGCGTACCTCCCGTCCTGTGCCAGCAGCGTCTCGTGCGTTCCCTGTTCGGCCAGGCGCCCGGAGTCGAGGACCACGATCAGGTCGGCGTCACGGACGGTGGACAGACGGTGGGCGATGGTGATCGTGGTGCGGTTGGCGGACAGGGCGTCGATGGCGCCCTGCACCGCGGCCTCGGTGCGGGTGTCCAGGGCACTGGTCGCCTCGTCGAGGACGAGGACGGGCGGGTCGCGCAGGATGGTACGGGCGATCGCCAGGCGCTGCTTCTCGCCTCCGGAGAACCGGTGGCCGCGCTCACCGACCACGGTGTCGTAGCCGTCGGGCAGGGCGGCGATGTGGTCGTGGATCTGGGCCGCCCGCGCCGCCGCCTCCAGCTCCGCGTCGGTGGCGTCCGGCTTGGCGAAGCGCAGGTTCTCGGCGACGGAGGCGTGGAAGAGGTACGTCTCCTGCGAGACGACGCCGACCGCACGGGCGAGGGTGTCGAAGTCGAGGTCGCGCACATCGACCCCGTCGAGGGTGACCCGGCCGCCCGTCACGTCGTACAGCCGGGGAACGAGGTGACCGAGCGTGGACTTGCCGGCGCCGGTGGGTCCGACGACGGCGAGGCTGCTGCCCGCGGGGACGGTGATGTCGATGCCGTCGAGCACCGGACCGCCCTTGCCGTCGTAGCCGAACCGGACGTTCTCGAAGCGGACCTCGCCCTTGACGTGGTCGAGGTGGACGGGGTCCTGGCGCTCGGTGATGTCGACCGGCAGGTCGAGGTACTCGAAGATGCGCTGGAAGAGGGCGAGCGAGGTCTGGATCTGCACGCCGGTCGACAGCAGGCTCACGGTCGGGCGGAACAGCCCCTGCTGGAGCGAGACGAAGGCGACGATCGTGCCGAGGGAGACGCCCGGCCCGCCGAGGCTCAGGGCGATGCCCGCGGTCCAGTAGATGACGGCCGGCATGGCTGCCATCACGATCGTGATGACGGCCATCCGCCAGCGGCCCGCCATGTTCGACTTCACTTCCAGGTCGACCAGGCTCTCGGACTCGTCCGCGAAGGCGCGGGTGAGGGAGTCGGAGCGGCCCATGGTGCGGCCGAGCAGGATGCCGCTGACGGAGAGCGACTCGGTGACCGTGGCGGCCATCGCGGCCATCTGCTTCTGGCGCCGGGTGGTGATCTTCCTGCGTTCCCTGCCGACGCGGCGGCTGATCCACACGAACACCGGGAGCAGGAGCAGCGAGACCACCGTCAGGCGCCAGTCGAGGACGACCATCGCGACGATCGTGGCGACCACGCTGGTGAGGTTGGAGACCAGGGAGGTCGCCGTGGAGGTGACGGTGGCCTGCATGCCGCCGATGTCGTTGGCGATGCGGGACTGGACCTCGCCGGTGCGGGTGCGGGTGAAGAAGGCGAGGGACATCTGCTGCAGCCGGCCGTAGACGGCGGTGCGCAGGTCGTGCATGACGCGCTGGCCCACGGTGGTGGAGATCAGGGTCTGCAGCACGCCGAAGACACTGGTGAGGACGGCACCGAAGATCATGCCGAGGGCGAGCAGGCTCAGCAGGCCCGTGCGCCCCTCGGGGATGGCGACGTCGAGGATCTCCCTGAGCAGGAAGGGCGTGGCGACCGACACCAGGGACGCGGCGCCGACCAGCAGGCCGACGACTGCGAGGCGGCCGCGGTAGGGGCGGAACAGCTTGAGGATGCGGCGCACCTGCCGGGGCTGTTCCTTGGCGTCGGCCGGTGCGGTCCAGGCGGATTCGCGATCGGGGTGCATGGGCTCCTTCGGAGGCGGCGAGGGGAGTCGCGCGAAGCCCGGGACGGCAGGCTCACGTGGCCGGCCGCAGACGTTCGCGGACCTTACGGATCATAGGTCATTGTTACCTATACTCACAATGAACATCATCCTGTTATTGTTCCCGTATGACCGCCCCCGATCCCGACGGCCTGCTCGCCGAACAACTGCTGCGGCTCACCCGCAGGGTGCACCGCATCCAGAAACGCCATCTCGAGCACCGCGACCTCGGCATCACCCCGGCCCAGTCCCGACTGCTGCGCACGCTGGCGCACTACGGCTCACCCCCGCGCATGGCCGACCTCGCCGAACGCCTGGAGGTCGTGCCGCGGGCGGTGACGACACTGGTCGACGGGCTGGAGGCGGCCGGGAAGGTCCGCCGCGTCCCCGACCCCGCCAACCGCCGCGTCATCCGGATCGAGCTGACCGACGACGGACACGAGGCCCTCAGGGAACTGCGCGCCGCACGCCGCTCCGCCGCCGAGGAGATCCTCGCCCCGCTGGCCGACGAGCAGCGGGCGGTGCTGGGCGGGCTGCTGGACACGCTGGTCGACGGGCCCGACAGCGGCCGGGACCACCACCACACGGCCTGACCCGGAAGCCTGGGGGCCCGCTCTCAGGCCTCCAGGTGTGCCCTGTCCCCCATGACGACCACGGGGTGCAGGTCCGGGTCGAGCGTGCGCAGCAGGTATTCCATCGCCGGCTTGGGCAGGCTGACGCAGGCCGACGTACCGCTGCCGTGGTCCAGGTGGAGCCAGATCGAACCGCCCTTGGACGAACCCTCGGGCCGGGTCGGGTCGTTCGGCGGGGTGCCCTTGACGCGGTTGTAGTCGATGGCGATGACGTAGTCGAAGTCGTGCCAGTACGGCTTCGCCCACCAGTGCGGCGCCGCGAAGCTCGCGGAGCGGCTGTACGGCAGCCCGGTGCCGGGCGCCGGATCCGGGTCCGGGAGCACACCGCCCGCGTCGCTGAGCGTGAACACGCCGACGGGGCTGCGCTTGTCGTCCTCGTGGTGGTCGGTCGTCCAGCCCTTCGTGCCGTTGTGTGCCTTCCAACTGCGGGCGCGGTGCCAGGTGGTGCCCTGCTTCGTGTACAGCACGGCCGTGGAGTCGGCGGAATCCCTGCCGTCGCCGTACACCGCGACGACCTGGCGCGAGTCGGCGGGGATGCGTCGCTGGAGCCGGTCGCCGACGCCGGGCACGGTGGCCGTGTCCGGCGACGCGGTGCCAGGGCCCGCCCCGCCGGGCGGTGCACTCGCCCCCGTACCCGCACCCTGCCCCGACGGGCCGCCGCAGGCGGACAGCGCCGCCACCGTCACCAGGGATCCGAGGGCCGCCATCGCGACCGCCGTACGCCGTACGCCACCACTCGCCATCCGTCCATGGTCGCACTCGCTGCGGACATGCCGTCAGGACCCCGACGGCCGAACGCGGCTGGGGCGGCTCGGACGAACGCGCGTGGGGCGGCTCGGGCGGGTGGGGGCGGGGCAGCTCGGGCGGGTGGGGCGGGGCGCCGCGGGCGGGTGGGGACTACGTGCCGCGGACCACAGCCGGATTCGTGCCGCACTGCTGAAAACCGCTTGATTTTGGGCAGGTGGCGACGCGAACCTGTCACGGTTTGCAGCCTCTTTTCGCCGCCTGGCAGCGGCACCTCCTGACACGAGCCACTGGGACGTCATGCAGATCCAAGACCTTCCGTATCCCGACCCGGGCGTGCCGGACGCACGCTCGGGCCCCCGATTCCTGTGGTGGCTGTTCCGCAACCAGCTCGGTGGCCAACTCAAGTCACTGGCCTGGGGCCTGCTGCACTTCGCCTCCGTCTCCGCCCTGCCCTTCTGCGTCGGCCTCGCCATCCAGGCCGTGGTCGACCACTCCGGCACCCGGCTCGCCGTCGCGGGCGGTCTCATGGTGCTCTGCTGCGCCGGCAACGCGATCGGTGACACCTTCCTGCACCGCTCCGCCATCACCAACTGGATCACCGCAGCGGCCCGCGTCCAGCAACTCCTGGCCCGCAAGACCGCCTTGCTGGGCTCGGCGCTGACCCGCCGGGTCGCCGCCGGCGAGGTCGTGGCCGTGTCCACCGGCGACGTCGAGAAGATCGGCTGGTTCGTGGAGGCCGTCTCCCGCTTCACCGCGGCCGCTCTCACCATCGTGCTGGTCTGCGTGGCCCTGGTCGTCTACCAGCCGGCGCTCGGCGTCGTCGTGCTGGTGGGCCTGCCGGTGCTGGCCCTCGCGGTCCTGCCGTTGCTGCCGCGCGCCACCCGGCGGGCCGACGTCCAGCGCGACAAGGCCGGCCGTGCCACCGAACTCGCCTCCGACACCGTCGCCGGACTGCGCGTGCTGCGCGGCATCGGCGGCGAGGAACTCTTCCTCGACCGCTACCGCAGCGCCTCCCAGGAGGTGCGCCACGCGGCCGTGCGCAGCGCCCGCATGTGGGCCCTGATCTCCGCCGTCCAGGTACTGCTGCCGGGACTGCTGCTGATCGCGGTGGTCTGGCACGGCGTCCACCTGGCCCGCGAGGGCCGCATCGAGGTCGGCGAACTCGTCGCCGTCTACAGCTCCGTCATGATCCTCACCTACCCCCTGCGCCACTTCGAGGAGATCGCCATGGCGTACTCCTTCTCCCGGCCCTCGGCCAAGCGGGCCGCACGGGTGCTGTCCCTGGAGCGCGCCACGGACACCGCGGGTTCGCGCGCCGCCGAGATCCCCACCGGGGACCTGTACGACCCGGCCACCGGTCTGCTGGCTCCGGCGGGCCGGTTCACCGCCGTCGTGTGCGGTGACCCCGACGCGGCCGGACGGCTGGCGGAACGGCTCGGCGGGCACCCTTCGGAGAAGGGCGCGTCGGCCCTGCTGGGCGGGGTGCCGCTGGACGAGCTGCCGCTGAAGTCCGCGCGCACCGCCGTTCTGGTCCAGGACAAGGACCCGGTCCTGCTCTCCGGCACGCTCCGGGAACTGCTGGACGTGCCCGCGTCCGGTGCCGTCGGCGCGGAGGAGGCACTGGCCGCCGCGCAGTGCGGTGACGTCCTGGCGGCGCTCGCGCAGGGCTCACTGGACTCCGACGACCCGATGGACGCCCGGATCACCGAGCGGGGCCGGTCGCTGTCGGGTGGGCAGCGCCAGCGGCTGGCACTGGCCCGGTCCCTGATCACGGACCCGGAGGCGCTGGTCCTGGACGAACCGACCTCGGCCGTGGACTCGCACACCGAGGCACGGATCGCGGAAGGCGTGCGGACGCTGCGGGCGGGGCGCACCACGGTGGTGTTCACCTCGTCCCCCTTGCTGCTGGACCGCGCGGACCGGATCGTCTTCCTGCACGAGGGCGAGGTCGTGGCGGTCGGCTCCCACCGGGAACTGGTGCACACCGAGCCCCGGTACCGGGCGGTGGTGACCCGTGAGACCGAGGAGGAGACCGCGGCGCACGGCGACGGCGTACCGGCCGGGACAGGGCCGGCGAAGCCCCTCACCGACGACGGTCGCGGAGACGACCGTGACGACGCCCTGAGCGACGACGACGTACTGCACCGACTGGAAGAGATCGAGGAAACGGCATGATCGGCGTCGCGCCCCCGTCCTACGACCCGGCTGCTCCCACGACGGCGAGCACCCTGCCCGTCGGCGCCCGCCCGACGGTGCGCGCGTACGTGGGAGAACTGGTGCGCCGGCACCGTCGGGCCTTCCTCTTCCTCGTCACCGTGAACACCGTCGCCGTGATCGCCTCGATGGCGGGCCCCTATCTGCTGGGCGGGCTCGTGGAACGGGTCTCGGACGACACCCGCGAGCTGCGTCTCGGCCTCACGGCCACGCTCTTCGTGCTGGCCCTCGTCGTGCAGGCCGTCTTCGTGCGCGAGGTACGGCTGCGGGGGGCCATGCTCGGCGAGCGGATGCTGGCCGATCTGCGCGAGGACTTTCTCGTGCGGTCGGTCGGGCTGCCGCCCGGCGTGCTGGAGCGGGCCGGCACGGGCGACCTGCTCTCCCGGATCACCACGGACATCGACCGGCTCGCCAACGCCATGCGCGAGGCCGTGCCGCAGCTCGCGATCGGCGCCGTCTGGGTGGTGCTGCTGCTCGCCGGGCTGGTGGTCACGGCGCCCCCGCTGGCGCCCGCGGTGCTGATCGCGGTGCCGCTGCTGGTGATCGGCTGCCGCTGGTACTTCCGCAGGGCGCCCGCCGCCTACCGCTCGGAGGCCGCCGGGTACGCCGCGGTGGCCGCCGCGCTCGCCGAGACGGTGGACGCCGGACGCACCGTCGAGTCCCACCGCCTCGACACCCGCCGCATCGAACTGTCGGAGCGCCGGATCAGGGAGTGGACGGCCTGGGAGCGCTACACGCTCTGGCTGCGGTCGGTGCTCTTCCCGGTCATCAACGTCACCCATGTGACCGTGCTCGCCTCCGTCCTGCTCATCGGCGGTGTTTTCGTCCTCCAGGGCTGGATCGGGGTCGGTCAGCTCACCACTGCGGCCCTGATCGCGCAGATGCTCGTCGACCCGGTCGGCATCATCCTGCGCTGGTACGACGAGCTGCAGGTGGCCCAGGTGTCGCTGGCCCGGCTGGTGGGCGTGCGGGAGATCGAGCCGGAGGCCGGAGACGCCGCGCTGTCCCCCGACGGACGGCACGTGCAGGCCGACCGGGTCCACTTCGGGTACCTGGAGGGCGTGGACGTCCTGCGCAAGGTGTCGCTGGAGGTCGCCCCCGGCACCAGGCTGGCTCTCGTCGGTCCTTCGGGGGCCGGCAAGTCCACTCTGGGCAGGCTGCTGGCGGGCATCTACGGTCCGCGTGAGGGCCGGATCACGCTCGGCGGCGCGGAGCTCTCCCGGATGTCCGCCGAGCGGGTCCGCTCGCACGTCGCGCTGGTCAACCAGGAGCACCACGTCTTCGTGGGCTCCCTGCGGGACAACCTGCGTCTCGCCAGGACCGGTGCCACCGACGCCGAGCTGTGGGCGGCGCTGGGCGCCGTCGACGCGGACGACTGGTCCCGAGGGCTCGACGAGGGCCTGGACACCGAGGTCGGTTCGGGCGGCTTCGCGCTCACTCCGGCGCAGGCCCAGCAGATCGCGCTGGCCCGTCTGGTACTGGCCGATCCGCACACGCTGGTGCTGGACGAGGCCACGTCGCTGCTCGATCCGCGGGCCGCCCGCCACCTCGAACGGTCCCTGGCCCGTGTCCTGGACGGCCGCACGGTGATCGCGATCGCCCATCGTCTTCACACCGCCCACGACGCGGACGTCATCGCCGTGGTCGAGGACGGCCGGATCAGCGAGCTGGGCAGCCACGACGAACTCGTCGCGGCCGACGGCGCCTACGCGGCGCTGTGGCGGTCCTGGCACGGGTAGCCGCGTCGCGCACGCCTGCGCGGACGGGCCGGCCCCGGACCGGGTGACGGGGCCCGCGCCCGGCCGGTGGCGACCGGGCGCGGGACGGGTCGGGCCGACGCGTCCCGCATCCGCCCGGGCGGGTGACGGTGCCGCGGGACAAGCCGGACCGGGGCGCCCTCCGGGACCAGGCGTCGTTCCCCGGTGCGGGACCAGGCGATGTCCCGGGACCTGGCGCGTGATCGGTGCCGGACCGGCCGGCACGGCACTGCCGGTCCGGCACGGCCGAGGGGGAGGACCCGGCGGTACCCCGGCGGGGTCCGTGCCGTTGCGCGGTCCCGAACGGGAGTGGAAGGCTGGGAACAGGCACCGGCCCGAGGCAGGCCCCGGAACCCTGCGGTTCCGCGACGGGTGATTCCTGTGCCCCGTGCAGCGGCGGCCCGCCGCGGTCCACGGTGAGAAGGGGCCGGTCCCCACCCCCTGGAGGTACCCGTGAACAGCGTCGACGGATGGGGAGATGACGTCTACCAGCCCGACGGATCCGAGCAGCGGGAGGACACCGGCCTGCTCGACGGCGAGGACACCCTCGAGGAGGACGGTGTCGACGATCCGCTCGACCGGGGCTGGTCCCCGCCCGAGCGTCCCTGGGCGGTGGAGCACACCGGTGTGACGGCGGCGGAACGCCGCCGCGGCGAGACGCTGGACGAGCGGCTCGCCGAGGAGCGCCCGGACGAGATCGCGCCCGACGGCGACGGGCTCGGGGACTCCGACGGCACCGACGGTGAGCTGCTGGACGACGAGGTCGGCGCGGACCGGTCCGGCCGGCTCGTGGCGCCCGACGAAGGGGCGCACGAGGACGAGGAGCCGGCGCTCGTGGCCATGGACGTGGGAATCGACGGCGCGGCCGCCTCCGCCGAGGAAGCCGCCGTGCACGTGGTCGACGAGGACTCCCTGCCGGGCTGACGCCACCCCGGGCGACGACAGGCCCGTGCCGTCGCCCCAATGACCCCCACCGTACGAGGAGCAGCCATGCAGCAGGACAAGCACCCCGACTACCGGCCCGTCGTCTTCCGTGACCGCAGTGCCGGGTACGCGTTCCTCACCCGGTCGACCGCGACCAGCGATCAGACCATCGCCTGGGACGACGGCGAGACCTACCCGGTGGTGGACGTGGAGATCTCCTCGGAGAGCCACCCCTTCTACACGGGCAAGGCCCGCACGGTGGACTCGGAGGGACGCGTCGCGCGCTTCGAGCGGCGCTACGGAGCGGGCGAGGGGCCGGGGTCCGGAGAGGCCGGCTGAGCCGACCGGGCCCGCCTCCCCCGGACGGCTCAGATGAAGTTGAGCGCCGCCGCGCCGCCCACCCCGCCGAGCAGCATGAACGCCGGCATGAGCACCTTCAGCTCGACCCAGCTGCCCGCCCGGAAGCGCATCGCCTTCGGCGGGCCGATGGGGTACCAGCGCTTGCGGCCCACCGGTATCGGCCAGAGTATCGGGCAGCCGGAGACGGTCAGCGCGTCCCCGATGTCGTGCACCAGCGCGCCGAGGACGATCGGCAGCCCCAGCCACAGGTACTCCTGACCCGGTGCGGTGAACAGCCAGTCCGCGCCGCCGTCCGGCTTGTCCAGGATCCCGGCGATGATCCACGCGCTGGTCCCGGCCAGCAGCCACACCAGCACGTCGCTGCTGGAGCCGCGGGTGGCCCGCCAGAGCAGGCCTTCGATGGCCAGCACCATGTGGACGAAGAGGATCGCCAGGACCGCCCAGCGACCGCCGATGATCGCCAGCGCCGAGGTTCCCCCGCCGATCAGGACCGCCCACAGCCAGGTGTGGGTCAGCGTGCGGTGTCCACCGGAGCGGCGCGGGTCGCCCCGCTTCCTGGTGGCCTTGTAGACGGCGGCGGACAGCTTGTCGACGATCTCGCACAGCCCCTGTGAGACCGGTCCGAAGGCCCGGGAGATGGTGGCCGCCTTGTGGTCGAGGTCCGGAGCCAGCGCCGCCCCGGCGCAGATCAGCGCTCCGGCGAGCAGCACCGGCCAGGGCATCGGGTGTCCCGCGGCGGCGGTCGCCGCTCCGACACCGAGCCACGCCGCGGCGCCCGACAGTGAGTGTGCTGGTCCCATCATCGCCGTTGCCCGCCCCATTCCTCGTGTGCCGCTGTGCAGTTGTCCGGATCCGCTGTTGCTGCGTCGGCGACCCAGGGTAGCGTTCGTGATCTTCGCCTGGACAGCCGATTCCCCCATCGCGCGCCGGGGCAGGCAAGATGGAGGCGTGACCCTCATCGATCATCTGCCGCGAACCGCCGACCCCGACGCCCTGTACGAAGCCTTCGAGGCGTGGGCCCAGGAACGCGGTCTCACGCTCTACCCCCACCAGGAGGAGGCGCTGATCGAGGTGGTCTCCGGCGCGAACGTGATCGTGTCGACGCCCACCGGCTCCGGCAAGAGCATGATCGCCGCGGGCGCGCACTTCGCCGCCCTGGCCCGGGACGAGGTCACCTTCTACACGGCTCCGATCAAGGCGCTGGTGTCGGAGAAGTTCTTCGAGCTGTGCAAGATCTTCGGCACCGAGAACGTGGGCATGCTGACCGGCGACGCCTCCGTGAACTCCGATGCCCCCGTCATCTGCTGCACCGCCGAGGTCCTGGCGTCGATCGCGCTGCGTGACGGCAAGCACGCGGACATCGGCCAGGTCGTCATGGACGAGTTCCACTTCTACGCCGAGCCGGACCGCGGCTGGGCCTGGCAGATTCCCCTGCTGGAACTGCCGCAGGCCCAGTTCGTCCTGATGTCCGCGACCCTCGGTGACGTCTCCTTCTTCGAGAAGGACCTCGCGCGCCGCACCAACCGGCCCACGGCGGTGGTCCGCTCGGCCACCCGCCCCGTGCCGCTCTCCTACGAGTTCCGCTACACGCCGCTCACCGAGACGCTCACCGACCTGCTGTCGGCCCGGCAGGCTCCCGTGTACATCGTGCACTTCACGCAGGCCCAGGCCGTGGAGCGGGCGCAGGCGCTGATGAGCATCAACATGTGTACGCGGGAGGAGAAGGAACGGATCGCCGAGCTGATCGGCAACTTCCGCTTCACCACCAAGTTCGGCCGCAATCTCTCCCGCTACGTGCGGCACGGCATCGGGGTCCATCACGCCGGCATGCTGCCCAAGTACCGGCGGCTGGTGGAGAAGCTCGCGCAGGCCGGCCTGCTGAAGGTGATCTGCGGAACGGACACGCTCGGTGTGGGCGTCAACGTCCCGATCCGCACCGTCCTGTTCACGGCGCTGACGAAGTACGACGGCACCCGGGTGCGCACCCTGAGGGCGCGGGAGTTCCACCAGATCGCCGGCCGGGCCGGGCGCGCCGGGTTCGACACGGAGGGCTTCGTCGTCGCCCAGGCGCCCGAGCACGTCGTCGAGAACGAGAAGGCTCTCGCCAAGGCGGGGGACGATCCGAAGAAGCGGCGGAAGGTCGTCCGGAAGAAGGCTCCCGAGGGCTTCGTGGCCTGGTCGGAGAGCACGTTCGAGAAGCTGATCGGCTCCCAGCCGGAGCCGCTGACCTCCCGCTTCCGGGTCACGCACACCATGCTGCTGTCGGTGATCGCCCGCCCCGGCGACGCCTTCTCCGCGATGCGGCACCTGCTGGAGGACAACCACGAGCCGCGCAAACAGCAGCTCAGGCACATCCGGCGGGCGATCGCCATCTACCGCTCCCTGCTGGACGGCGGCATCGTCGAGAAGCTCGACCAGCCGGACGCCGAGGGGCGCATCGTGCGTCTCACGGTGGACCTGCAGCAGGACTTCGCGCTGAACCAGCCGCTGTCCACGTTCGCGCTGGCCGCCTTCGAACTGCTGGACCCGGAGTCGCCGTCGTACGCGCTGGACATGGTGTCGGTCGTGGAGTCCACGCTGGACGATCCGCGGCAGATCCTCGCCGCCCAGCAGAACAAGGCCCGCGGCGAGGCCGTGGCCGCGATGAAGGCGGACGGCGTCGAGTACGAGGAGCGCATGGAGCGCCTCCAGGACATCACGTACCCGAAGCCCCTGGAGGAACTGCTCTTCCACGCCTACGACACCTACCGCAGGAGCCACCCCTGGGTCGGCGACCATCCGCTGTCGCCGAAGTCGGTCATCCGTGACATGTACGAACGCGCGCTGACCTTCACGGAGCTGGTCTCCCACTACGAACTGGCGCGCACCGAGGGCATCGTGCTGCGCTACCTGGCCAGTGCCTACAAGGCCCTCGACCACACCGTCCCGGACGACCTGAAGTCCGAGGACCTTCAGGACCTGATCGAGTGGCTCGGCGAGATGGTGCGCCAGGTCGACTCCAGCCTCCTCGACGAGTGGGAGCAGCTCGCCAACCCGGAGGAGATGACCGCCGAGGAGGCCCAGGAGAAGGCCGACCAGGTGCGCCCGGTCACCTCCAACGCCCGCGCCTTCCGTGTCCTGGTCCGCAACGCCATGTTCCGCCGTGTGGAGCTCGCCGCACTCGACCAGGTCGACGAGCTGGGCGAGATGGACGCCGACGCCGGCTGGGACGCCGACGCGTGGGGCGAGGCCATGGACGGCTACTGGGACGAGTACGACGACCTCGGCACCGGCCCCGACGCCCGCGGCCCGAAGCTGCTGATCATCGAGGAGGAGCCGCAGAACGCGCTGTGGCGCGTGCGGCAGATCTTCGACGACCCGAACGACGACCACGACTGGGGCATCAGTGCGGAGGTCGACCTCACGGCCTCCGACGCGGAGGGCCGTGCGGTCGTCCGCGTCACCGATGTCGGCCAGTTGTGAGCACAGGAGAATCCCACCGATGACGAATCCGGCCGAGAGCCTCGTAGACCTGCTCGACCTGGAGCAGATCGAGGTCAACATCTTCCGTGGCCGCAGCCCCGAGGAGTCGCTGCAGCGGGTCTTCGGCGGCCAGGTGGCCGGCCAGGCGCTGGTCGCCGCGGGCCGCACCACCGACGGCGACCGCCCGGTGCACTCGCTGCACGCGTACTTCCTGCGTCCCGGCCGCCCCGGTGTGCCGATCGTGTACCAGGTCGAACGGGACCGGGACGGGCGCTCGTTCACGACCCGCCGGGTCACGGCTGTGCAGCAGGGCCGCACGATCTTCACGCTCACCGCCTCCTTTCACAAGCCTGAACAGGGGAGTTTCGAGCACCAGTTGCCGCCGGCCCGCAAGGTCCCGGACCCCGAGTCCCTGCCGACGGTCGCCGAGGAGGTGCGGGAGCATCTGGGCCAGTTGCCGGAACAGTTGGAGCGGATGGCACGCCGCCAGCCCTTCGACATCAGGTACGTCGACCGGCTGCGGTGGAGTGCCGAGGAGGTCGAGGGCGCCGAGCCCCGCAGCGCCGTGTGGATGCGCGCGGTCGGGCCGCTGGGCGACGACCCTCTCGTGCACACCTGCGCCCTGACCTACGCCAGCGACATGACGCTGCTGGATGCCGTGCGCATCCCGGTGGAGCCGCTGTGGGGCCCCAGGGGATTCGACATGGCGTCGCTGGATCACGCCATGTGGTTCCACCGGCCGTTCCGGGCGGACGAGTGGTTCCTGTACGACCAGGAGTCGCCGATCGCCACCGGTGGGCGCGGTCTGGCACGCGGGCGTATCTACGACACCGAAGGACGGATGCTGGTGTCCGTCGTCCAGGAAGGACTCTTCCGGTCCCTGTAGGCCGGAACCCGTGTAGGTCAGTTGTCTCTGCGGTGGGTCAGTTTGTCCCTACGCCGGAGCCGGCCCCACAGGCCGGAGAGCCGTCCGGATTGCTCCCCTTCTCGTGGCTCCTCGGGGGAGGGCCGCACCGGCACGGCGTGCAGGGGCGGGCGAGGGGCCGGACACTGCCGGCGGGCCGCTTCCATCGCGTCCGCCAGGTCTGAGCGGAGCCAGTCGATCTCGTCCTGGTCGGCGGCCGTCACAATCTCCTCGGCGAGCTGTGCGGCCGGGGAGCCCGGAGAGCCGTGTGCCAGCGGTGCGGGCCGGACCAGGCGCAGACGAGCGCGCTCGCCGGGGTCGGTGACGATGTCCGCGACCTCGGCGGTGTCAAGCAGCGACGCCACGGCCGCGGCCCTGGCCCAGGGATCGTCGGCCGACTGCCGGAGCAGGAAGCCCAGGTGCCGTCCTCGCCAGTTGCGGGGCCGCAGGTCCAGCCCCTGCCCCAGTTGGTCCCGGAGGACTTCGGGGGTGCGGCCCCGCAGCAGTGCGGCGTTGCGCTCGTCGGCCGCGAACCGTCGTAGCTCCTCGGCGAGATACAGCCATACGACGGCGCGGTACCGGTTGACGTAGAAGCGGACGGGCACCAGCAGCCCCAGCCGTGCCAGACGGGTGAACCGGGCCCTGGTCACGTCCATGAGGGCCGCGCCCTCCGTGGTACCGACGGCCCGGACACTGGACCGAAGCTCTTCGGGGAAGCCGTCCGCCGCCCGGATCCGGTCGATCTCCGCGCGGTGAACGCGCCGCCCGCCTCCCCCGTCGTCGGGCACCGTGCGGATGCGGCCGAGGTGCACTGCGAGGTCGAATTCGCTTCGCTTGAGACCGAGTTCCCGTGCCGCGCGGCTCGGCGCGACACAGGCGTCGCGAGGGGCGCCGCTCCGCTCGGCGGCTGCCGCGGTCCTGTGCGTGACGGTGGTGCCGGACATGGTTCGTCTCCCCCGTGGAGTGCGTGGTGCAGGCGCCGTTCGCACCTGCTGGGACAAAACCGTAGCCGCGGGGGCGATCTCCGTGGCAGACCTGTGGACAACCCCGCACCCCAGCCCTACTCGGCACCGAAAGCCCAGGTCAGAGCTCCGTCGATGATATGCGTCCCGGCTGGCGCGCATCGACGTCGAGGTGCTCGCCCACCCGGTTCACGAGGAGGGTCATCTCGTACGCGATCTGTCCGATGTCGGCCTCCGCCCCGCTGAGCACGCACAGGCAGCTCCCCGCACCCGCCGCGGTGACGAACAGCACGGCGTCGTCGAACTCGACCATCGTCTGCCGCACCCGGCCGGCGCCGAAGTGGCGGCCCGAGCCCTTGGCCAGGCTGTGCAGCCCGGACGAAACGGCGGCGAGGTGCTCGGCGTCCTCGCGCCGCAGGCCCGTGCTCGCTCCGGTCACCAACCCGTCGTTCGACAGGACCAACGCGTGCCGCACGTGCTCGACGCGCGCGGTCAGGTCGTCAAGCAGCCAGCCGAGTCCCTGCTTCTCCACCATCGTCCGATATCTCCCCGTGTCGCCCCGTACGCGTTGCCTCCCCCTGGCCGGGGGATCCGTCCGCCAGCCTTCACCACCCCCGTGCTGCGGGCAAGGAGGATGGGGACATGGCACAGAAGATGACCGATGAGGAATGGCGGGCGTTCGTCTCCGACGGCACCCGCACCGGCAAGCTGTCCACCGTTCGGGCCGACGGCAGCCCGCACGTGGCACCCATCTGGTTCCTGCTGGACGGGAACGAGTTGGTGTTCAACACCGGCAAGGACACGGTGAAGGGGCGCAATCTGCTCCGTGACGGCCGCGTCGCCCTGTGCGTGGACGACGACCGGCCGCCCTTCCATTTCGTCGTGCTCCAAGGGCGCGCGCGGATCTCGGAGGACCTCGGCGAGCTGCGGCACTGGGCGGCGCGCATCGGCGCCCGGTACATGGGCGAGGAACGCGCCGAGGAGTTCGGGGCACGCAACGGCGTCCCGGGCGAGCTTCTCGTCCGTGTCACCGTGGACAAGATCCTGGCCCAGAAGTCGGTGGCGGACTGAGGACCCTCCGTCGGCTGCACCGCTGCCCGGTCAGCGGACGGAGTCGAGGAGCCGGGCGGTGTGCATCCGCCCGGCGTACTCGACGAGCCGGATCAGCACCTCCTTGCCGGAGTCCCGGTCCCGGGCGTCGCACAGCACCACGGGAGTCCCCGGGTCGAGGTCGAGGGCGCGCAGGACGCTCGGTGCGTCGTGGCGGCGTGCTCCCGTGAAGCAGTTCACGGCCACCACGAACGGGATGTGCCGGTGCTCGAAGTAGTCCACCGCGGGGAAGCAGTCCGCGAGGCGCCGGGTGTCCGCGAGGACGACGGCGCCGAGCGCGCCCTGCGCCAGTTCGTCCCAGAGGAACCAGAACCGGTCCTGTCCCGGCGTGCCGAAGAGGTACAGGGAGAGACCGGACCGGATGGTGATGCGGCCGAAGTCCATGGCGACGGTCGTGGTGACCTTCCGGTCGACGCCGTCGGTGTCGTCCACCAGCCGTCCGGCCTCGCTGAGCGTCTCCTCCGTACGCAGCGGCCTGATCTCGCTGACGGCGCCCACCAGCGTGGTCTTGCCCACGCCGAACCCTCCGGCGACCAGGATCTTCAACGCCAGCGCGGTCGTGTCGCCGTCCGTGGCGTCGGACTTTTCGGAGACCATCGGTCACTTCTCCCGGTGCGGGTGGTCGTGCACGTGCGTGCCGGTCATCGTGTTTCGGCCTTTCCTACAGAGCGCGCAGTCCGTCGATCACTTCGCGCAGGATCCGTTCGTCGGGCAACTGCGCGGGCGGCACGGGACGGCTGACGCTCACGCACCCCAGTTCCACCAGGTCGCCGAGGAGCACCCGGACGACGCCCACGGGCAGATCCGCGTCGGCGGCCAGCTCGGCCACCGACTGCGTCTCCGTGGCGCACAGGGCGATCAGTGTCCGGTGTTCCGGTCCGAGCGCGCCGTCGTCCGCGTCCGGTGCGTCCGCGGCGAGTGTGACGAGGGCGATCAGGTCCAGCCGTGCTCCGGTGGGGCCGGGCCGGGTGCGGCCTCCGGTCATCGCGTAGGGGCGGACGAGGGGCCCGGCCTCGTTGTCGTACCACTGGCTGCCCGGTCCTTCCCGGCCGCCACCCGTGATGTCGTCGGTCATCCGTGAGGCCCTTCGGGGTCATCCGCCCGAGGGCGGACGGGCGGCGGTACGCGGTGCGGTGCCAAGGTGCTCGCCGACGCGTCTGACCAGACGTGCCATCTCGTAGGCCACGAGACCGATGTCGGCGGTCACGCCCGTGAGGACGGCGATGCAGGAGCCCTCGCCCGCTGCGGCCACGAACAGAAAGGCGTCATCCATTTCGACCATGGTCTGGCGCACGCCGCCTGCGCCGAAGTGCCGGCCGGCTCCCTTGGCCAGGCTGTGGAAGCCGGAGGCGACGGCGGCGAGGTGTTCGGCGTCTTCGCGGTCGAGTCCGTTCGACGCGCCCACGGCGAGTCCGTCGTTGGACAGCACCACGGCGTGCCGCACCTCGTGCACGCGTTTGACCAGGTCGTCCAGCAGCCAGTCGAGTTCACGGGTCTGCGGGGCGGCCCTCGGGGCGGGTTCATGGATCATGCGGGGTCTCCTTCGGTGCTGTCGCCGGACGGCGGCTGCGGCGCTGCTGTCCGGCCGGGTCCACGGCCGCCGCCGCGCGACCAGCCGTCGCGGTACGCGGCCATGCGGTCCCGTACGGCTTCTGGGGTGCGCTCGTCGTCACCGTGCGCCCGGCCGGGGTCTGCCGGTGCCACGGGGCTTTCGCCGCGCAGTTGGGGAGCGAGGCTGGCCTGCCGTACGCGCCGGGGCAGGTCGTCGGACTCCGCTGCCGGCTGCTGCGGGCGGGAGTGGCCCTTCTCCGTGGAGACGCCGGGGGCGTCGGGCGCGTCGGCGGTCCGGTGCAGGCGCAGGGCGGGGGCTCCCGAGGGCCTGCCCGCGGTGGCGGTCCGTGTCGCCGGCGGTACGGCGGTTGTCAGCGCCGGCCGGCCGGCCGGACCGGGGACGGGCTCCTGTCGTCCCGCGGTGTCGGACACGCGCGCGTGCCGGTGTTCCTCGGGGCGGGCCGCCGCGCGTTCCGCCGTGGGAGCAGGCGCCGCCGCCTCGCTGTGCAGGAGCGCGGTGGGCAGCAGGACTACTGCCGTCGTGCCGCCGTAGGGGGAGGTCTGGAGGTGCACCCTGATGTCGTGCCGGGCGGCGAGCCGGCTGACGACGAAGAGGCCCAGCCGGTCGCTGCCGAACAGGTCGAGCGCCTCGGACCGTGCGACGCGGTGGTTGGCCTCCGCGAGGGCGTCCTTGCCCATGCCGAGGCCGCGGTCCTCGACCTCGATCGCATAGCCGTTGCCGACGGGTTCACCGGTGACCCGCACGCGGGTGTGGGGTGGCGAGAACTGGGCGGCGTTCTCGATGATCTCGGCCAGGAGGTGGGTGACGTCGGCGACGGCCGCGCCGACGACGGATGCCTCGGGGAGCTGTCGTACCTCCACGCGCGCGTAGTCCTCGATTTCGGAGACCGCGGCCCGGACCACGTCGGTCAGGGAGACCGGGGTGCGCCAGGCTCGTCCCGGTGCCGCGCCGGAGAGGATGATCAGGCTTTCGGCGTGGCGCCGCATCCGGGTGGTGAGGTGGTCGAGCCGGAAGAGGTCACCGAGTTCGTTCGGATCGTCGGAGCGGCGTTCCATGCCGTCCAGGAGGCTCAGTTGGCGGTGGACGAGGATCTGGCTGCGCCGGGCCAGGTTGACGAACACCCCGGCGATGCCGTCGGCGAGTTCGGCGCGTTCCACCGCGGCGTGCAGGGCGGCCCGGTGCACGGTGCCGAGCGCCTCGGCGACCTGGCCCGCCTCGTCCTCGGCGGGCGGCAGCGGCGGCGCCTCGGACCGGATGTCCATCTCGTCTCCCGCGCGGAGCCTGCGCATCGCGTCGGGGAGTTTGTGCCGCGCGATCTCCAGGGCGCTGTCGCGCAGGCCCACCAGTTCGACCACCAGGCCGCGGCCGATGCGGACGGAGATGACGAGCGACGCGGCGACCGCGAGGAGGCCGAACAGGACCGCGGCCCCGGCCGGAGTGAACACACCGCGGGTGAACGGGTCGGCCCGGTCGGCGACCGAGCGTCCGGCGTCCTGCTCGATCGCCCTCATGCCGTCGCGTACCCGCGCGTGTGCGCCGTCCCAGGAGGACCGGGGCACGCTCGCCTCGACCGCCCGGCCGCGCGAGGCCTCGGCGAGCAGCCGGTCCTCGGCGGCGCCCACGGTCCGGTAAGCGTCGCTGCCGGCCAGTTGCCGCCAGGCGGCGCGCCCGGAGCCACGCAGATCGGCGACGGCGGCCTCGGTCAGCGTGCGGCGGACGGCGGCGGCGCCGGTGAACAGGCGCAGCCGCTCCCCGCCGAGCCCGTCGGCCGCGTGGGCGCCGGCCAGCAGGGCGTCCTCCTGGGCCAGTGCCTCAGCCGCGCGGGCGAACTCGACCAGCACGCGCGCGTCGGAACCGAAATCGCCGTCCTGGACGTCGCTCAGAGCGGCGCCCACGGGGAAGGCCGCCGCGATGGCCGCCGTGTATCCGCCGTAGGCCTCCTTCCAGTCCGCGCGGCGGTCGAGTACGGCGGTGCGCAGCGATCCGAGCCGTTCGGCGCCGCCGACGAACGTCCCGAGCCGGCGGGCCACTCCGGCGGGCAGTTCCTCGCCGTCGGCGACGGTGTGGCGGTCGCCGAGCCGCAGTTTTCCGACCGCGCGGTCGGTGCGCGCGCTCAGCTCGCGGTAGTCCGCGTCGGGCACCGAGGAGGCGTCGGCGGCGTGCCGGACGGCTGCGAGCCGCTCGGTCTGCAGGGCGGCGACGGCGGCGCTGACGGGCGCCCGGACCCGGGCGTCCACGCGCTGGACCTGCCGCAGCCGGGAGATGTCCTGGGCTGTGGTGACGGTGGCGTACGCCCACAGGGCCAACAGGGAGACGACCGGCACCATGAGGAGGCAGACGATCCGTGCGCGCACGGTGCGGGGCCGCAGGCGCCCGCGCCACGCGCGCGTGGCAGGCGCGCCGGGTGCCTCGTCCGCGGTCCGTTCCGGGCCCTCGTCCGCCGGTGGTCCGGCGTGCGCGCGACGGCCGCGCGGGGGTGGCTGGAGCGGCGGCCGGCCGCTTGCTCCGGGCACGGTACGGGCGGGGCCGGTACGGGATGGACGCATGGTTTCCTCGTTCGGGACGTCGGTGCGCTGTCGTCGGGCCCTGACGCCCGGATCCGCCGTTACGGAGCGGTGGTCCCGGTGGGCTGGTTCGGCCGGGCCGGGGCGGACGCCCCGGGTCCTCCTGCCGTCGGCGACAGCGCGACGAAGGCCGAGGTCAGAAAGAGGTAGGACCCGAGGCCGACGGCGAGGGGGAAGATGAACTGCATCGCCGTGGCCCCGGGCAGCGTTTCGCCGGAGGGCGTGACCCGCACGCCGACCGCGAACATGCCCGTGTAGTGCATGCTGCTCACCGCCGCTCCCATGATCAGCGAGGCGAGCGTGACCGCGAGGGGTGACTCGGTGTTGAGCGCGGCCCACAGGGCCGCGGTGGCGGCCGCCACGGCTATGAGCACGGAGAGTCCCACGCGCACGGGGTCGTAGCGCACCTCGCCGTGCAGGCGCATGGCCGCCATGCCGAGATAGTGCATGCTCGCGACGCCGAGCCCCGTGGTGAGACCGCCGAACAGAAGTGCTCGCACACGGTTGCGGCCGTATCCGACGGCGAAGACACCGGCGCAGACGACGAGTACGGCGACGAGCAGACTCACGAGGGTGAGCGGTACGTCGTAGCGGATGTCGGTGCCGCCGACCCGGAAACCGAGCATGGCGACGAAGTGCATCGTCCAGATGCCCGTGCCGATCGCCGAGGCCGCGGTCAGGAGCCAGTTGCGGCGCGTGCGTCCGGTGGCGGCCAGGGCGCGCACGGTGCAGCGCAGCCCGAGGGCCGCACCGGTACAGGCCATCGCGTACGACAGCGCGGGGGTCAGCCACCCGAGGGCGGCGTGGTCCAGGTGTCCCATGGCCCCGGGACGGTAGTCCGGGAGCGGGCACACAACGGGGGCGCATTTCGAAAGGTGCTGCTATCTGACACAGAGGGGTGCTGGAACGATCGCGTCACGCTCGAACATGTGCGCTGCCGCATCTTCCGTGCGCCCCGGGGGATCATGCGAGGCATGAGCGACGACCACACACACGTCCAGGAATTCTTCGGCTCCCGGGCCGCCGACTGGGACCGCCGGTTCCCCGACGACGGACCGGCCTACGCGGCCGCGGTCGCCCGACTGGGGCTCCGGGAGGGTGATCGCGTGCTCGACGCCGGATGCGGCACCGGGCGCGCCCTGCCCCCGTTGCGTGCGGCCGTCGGGCGGTCGGGGCTGGTCGTGGGCGCCGACCTGACGCCTGCGATGCTCGAGGCCGCCGTACGGGCCGGGAGGGACCGTGAGGGGCGGCTGCTGCTGACCGACGTGGCCGCGCTGCCGTTGCGCTCGCGGTCGCTCGACGCGGTGTTCGCGGCGGGTCTCGTCGCGCACCTGCCCGACCCGGCCGGGAATCTGCGGGAGCTGGCGCGCGTCGTGCGTCCCGGTGGTGTGCTGGCACTCTTCCACCCGGTCGGCCGGGCGGCGCTCGCGGCCCGGCAGGGCCGGCAGCTCACTCCGGACGACCTGCGGGCCGAGGCCAATCTCCGTCCGCTGCTGGCCGGTTCCGGGTGGGACATGACGGCGTATGACGACGAGGACGCCCGCTTCCTGGCCCTGGCGGTCCGCGCGGGCTGAGTCGTTCCCCGTCCGGTCACGGCCACGGTGGACGCCTCGTGGTTTTCCGGGACTTCGGTTCAGCCCACGGAGTCCGCCTGTGTGTCGACGTGGCGGACCGGACAGCCCCGGAGACCGGGGACCGGGTGGGTGCCCAGCTCCGCGAGCCGGTAGCCGTTCGGATAGCCCTTGATCTCCCTGTTCTGACGGGCATGATGCGGAGCACTCCTCGGCGGCAGCAGACGGACCGCGCGCCCGCGCAGCCTGACCGCGCGGCGCACGAGCGCACGGGTGACGGGGCTCGGCGCGGCGTAGCCGAAGGCGCGCAGGAGGGGGTCGTCGAGCAGGGCGAGCGTCCCGGCGCGCAGGAGCGGTGCGAGCGGGCGCGGATACCAGGAGGCCATGAGGTCCAGTGTGGCGTCGGAGACACGGCGCCCGCCCTCGTCCCGGGCGAAGTGGGCCTCCTCGTAGGCGTCGAGGCAGGCTTCGAACTCCTCGTAGGAACCGGGGATGTCCTTGATGCCCATGTGCCGTCCCAGCGTGCGGTAGTGGACGGCCGAGGCGACCGTCTCGTGGCGCGACATCCGGCGCCACCCGTAGGCGTCGATCCAGCGTTTGGGGATCACGACGAACGTGCACAGCACGTAGCGCATGTCGTCGTTGCTGATGTCGTAGCTGCGGTGCATCCGGTTGATGCGCCGGATCGCCGTGCGGCCCTGCTCGCTGTCGAAGCCGTGCTCGACGACGGCGTCGAGCAGCAGCGCCGTGTCGTCGTACCGCTTCTGTGGTCTCTCGGTGAACTCGGCCGTTTCGGCGAGCAGTCGGCCGATGCTCGGCACGGCGTAGGTGCGGTAGAGCGCCAGTTCCAGGGCGCGGGCGAAGTCCCAGGGGAACTCGTAGGCCGAGGACAGCCGATAGATCTCGGAGGCGTCCTCGTAGGGATCCATGTCCCGGATCCGTGCCAGTAGTTCGAAGCGCCGCAGCATGGCCGCCCCCTTCTGCCGTCGGGGCTCCAACTCTACGTTGAGTAGCCGGAGATGCACCCACAGACAAGGGGGAGGCGGCGAACGACCGAACCGCGCTCCCCTGTGCCGTGTGGTCGTTTCGCCCCCGTCCAACCGGAAAGCTGCAGCTCGGGTGCGTCTGGAAGTCGTGACAAGGGCTTCCCGGGCGCACTAGGGTGCCCGCCATTGGACGAACCGATGGGGAGGCTGGGATGGCCGGGACGGACGAGGACACCGTCGCCGCCGCGGACGATGCGCTCTACATACTCACGGCGGTACTGCTGACGCCGGCGAAGTTCCCGAGTGTGCTCGGCGACGACTACCCGGAGGCGTGCGCCGCGCTCGGTCTCCCCCCGCTGGCCGACGGCTACGGCCTGGTGCTCGGTCAGGACGGGGACGGCGCCCGGTGGACCGTCGTCGTCGACGACGTCTCACTGGTCGCGGTCGCCGTGGCGTCCTGGGACTGCGGCATGGAGTACGACCTGTCTCCGGACGAGCGCACGGTCGTCACCGCGCTGCCCGGCTGGCCCCTCGCGGTCGCGGTGGCGGCACCCGGCGTGCCCGTGCCGCACGATCCGGGACCCGAGTCCGCCGACCAGCCCGCGCTGCGTCCGCCGGACACCACCGTCTGGGGCCCGGCCCAGCGGCGGCTGGGGGCCGACGAGATCGCCCTGCAGTGGGCGCAGTGGCGGGAGCAGATCGACGACGCGGAATTCCCCACGCCCGACGGAGGCGCCGGTTCGGCGGCCGGCACCCCCGACGTCAGCGGGGAAGGCGACGCGGGCACCGGCGAAGCCGCACGGGCCGAGCTCGCGGACGAGGCCACGGTTACGGCCGCGGACGACGGGAACGGCGCGGGGCCCTCCGGACACGAAGGCGTCCGGCGGGTTCTCGCGGAAGCCCGTGCCTACGTCGACACGCCGCCGCCGCTCGGCCGGGTGCGGTCCTCGTTCGCACCGGGGGACGCGCGGACGCTGCGCGCGGACGGCCCCGGCTGGTCACTCGTCGCCAGGACCGACGACATCGCGTTCATCCTGCTCGACGAGGAACCCGGCGAGGTGCTGCCGGTGGGCCGCGGACCGTCGCTGCCGGGGCTCCTGGCCGCCCTCGACAGGATGGCCGTGCGGCCGAGCTGAGCAGGGACGGCCTGCCCGGCTCCCACCGCGCCGCTCCTCACCCGAGGGGTCCCGGACGCCGCGCTCCCGCGCTACGAGGGGCCGGCGCGGCGTCAGCGCCTCAACGGCCTATCTCCCTGCGCGAGACACGACGCAGCCTGCGCCGCTGCGAGGGGTCCAGGGCGAGGTAGGCGGCGGCCGGGACTCCCAGGACTATCAGCAGGGCCGCCCACCAGGGCAGCCAGATCAGCAGGATGAGCCCGACCGCCACTCCTCCTGCTGCGACCTTGGCGTTGTTCGACATGGTGTCGCCTCCTTCGCGGCCACTGCCGCTCTCTGTCCTGAGAACGGGTTCGCGCTCCCCGCGGTTCCGCACCCCGACCCTGAGAACCCCCTGAGGGCCGACCCCCAGAGACCCCCGAGAACTCGACGGCCGAGCACTCGTCGGCGACCGATTCCGGAGGGGCACCGGAGCAACCCTCCCCTCGAAGCGTGACCCATATCACGTCTAAATCTCAATCTGAACCCACCCCGATCGGATACCATCGGCCGCCGCATCCCGACTGATCAAATTTGAGGAATCGCCATCGCCATCGCCGTACAGAACGCTTTCCCCACCCCGTCCGAGATCACCACACTCGCCGGCTGCTGTGCCGCCTTCCTCCCCGGAGACCCGGACCGCACGGGCACGGTCGCGTTCTGGCGGCCCGACGGCGAAGTGCCCGGCACGCACCCGTCGGGCACCCCGGGAGACCTGACGGTCGTACTGCCCGACGGGGACGGCGTGGAAGCGGTGACCGTGCCGGCGGTGCTGATCCCGGTACGTGCCGCCCTGCCCGTGCTCACACGCGCGCGTGCCGACGCCGACGGCCACCGGGCGTCGGTCTTCTGGGGCGCGGTCGCACTCGAGGCGCTCCACCTCGTCGCGCGCGGCCTGTTGCTTCCCGGACTCTCCGCGGCCGACCACGACGTCTGGCGCGCCGGCCCCCTGGATGCGGAGGGGACCGAGCGGATCCGCCACCTCGCCGCGGCCATGCCGCCCGAGGCGCACGCGGTCCCGGTGAACGACGGCGATCCCCTGCGACTGCCCGACCCGGAACGCCTGGTGCGCTCCTTCCTGGACGCCGTCGCGGACACGCTGCCCCGCTCCCCCGCCGCCGGACTCCTGACCGCCGGGCCCGCCTATGCCTCGGCGGAGCCCCGGCGGTCGCCCGGACTGCGGGACTGGGCCCTGGACGTCGCCGCGGGTCACGACACGGGGGTGCGGCTGTCGCTGCGCATCGAAGTGCGCGGGCTGCCGGCGTCGGCCTCCCCGGACGCCCGGCCGACGTTCCGGGTGGTGCCGCAGGTGCACAGCGTCAGCGACCCCGCGCTCGTCGCGGACACCGCCCAGGTGTGGGCCGGCACGGTGGGCGACGCGTTCGGCACGCGCGCGCGGATGGACGCCCTGCTCTCCCTGCGCCGGGCGGCCCGGGCCTGGCCCTCTCTCACGCCCTTGCTGTCGGCGGCCGTACCGGACTCCGTCGAGCTCACCGACGAGGAGATCACCGAGCTTCTCGGGGCCGGGTCCCGGGCGCTCGCCGGTGCCGGGGTCGACGTGCACTGGCCGAGGGAGCTGGCCCGCGGCCTGACCGAGCATGCCGAGGTCGGACCGCCCGACGACGACCCGGCCCACCGCGCGGCCGCGTCGGGGGCCGGCCGGTCGTTCCTGTCCGCCGACGCACTGCTCGCCTTCAACTGGACGTTCGCCGTGGGCGGCCAGGGCCTCACGCGCGAGGAGCTGGACCGGCTCGCCGAGGCCGACCGCCCCGTCGTGCGGCTGCGCGACCAGTGGGTGCTCGTCGACCCCGAGGAGGCCCACCGCGCCCGCGCCCGGCAGGACCACAAGGTCACGCCGGTCGACGCGCTCGCCGCGGCCCTGACGGGCTCGGCAGAGGTCGACGGACGCCGCGTGGAGGTGCGCCCCACGGGGTGGCTGGCGACCCTGCGGGAGCGCCTCGCCGACCCCGAGTCGCAGGAGACGGTGGCGCAGCCCGCCGCCCTCGACGCCACGCTGCGCGACTACCAGCGTCGCGGTCTCGGCTGGCTCGTGCGCATGACGTCCTTGGGGCTCGGCTGCTGTCTCGCCGACGACATGGGGCTCGGCAAGACCATCACGCTGATCGCCCTGCATCTGCACCGGCAGACGGACGGGGACGCAGCGGGTCCCACCCTGGTGGTCTGCCCGACCTCCCTGATGGGCAACTGGCAGCGGGAGATCGAGCGGTTCGCGCCCGGCACGCCGGTGCGCCGCTTCCACGGCCCCCGGCGCGGACTCGACGACCTGGCGGACGGCGAGTTCGTGCTGACCACCTACGGCACCATGCGTCTGGACACCGGCCGGCTGTCGGCCGTGCCGTGGGGCATGGTCGTGGCGGACGAGGCCCAGCACGTGAAGAACCCGTACTCGGAGACCGCGCGGCAGCTGCGGTCCATCGGCGCACGCGCCCGCGTGGCGCTCACCGGCACACCGGTGGAGAACAACCTCTCGGAACTGTGGGCCGTCCTCGACTGGGCCACCCCGGGACTGCTGGGCCGCCTGGGCACCTTCCGCCGGCAGTACGCCCAGGCCGTCGAGGGCGGACAGGACCCGGCCGCGGCGGAGCGACTGGCCCGGCTCGTACGGCCCTTCCTGCTGCGGCGCCGCAAGTCGGACCCCGGCATCGCGCCGGAGCTTCCGCCCAAGACCGAGACCGACCATCCGGTGGCGCTGACCCCGGAGCAGGCGGGCCTGTACGAGGCGGTCGTGCGCGAGGCGCTCGCCGAGATCTCCGGGGCCGGCCACATGGCGCGGCGCGGCATGATCGTGAAGCTGCTGACGAGCCTCAAACAGATCTGCAACCACCCGGCCCAGTTCCTCAAGGAGGACCGGCCGAAGATCACCGGCCGCTCCGGGAAGCTCGAGCTGCTGGACGAACTGCTGGACACGATCCTCGCCGAGGAGGCGAGCGTGCTGGTCTTCACTCAGTACGTGCAGATGGCGCGGCTCCTCGAACAGCATCTGGCCGCGCGCGGCGTGCCGTCGCTGTTCCTGCACGGCGGCACGCCCGTCACCGCTCGGGAGTCACTGGTACGGCGGTTCCAGGACGGCGAGGTCCCGGTCTTCCTGTTGTCCCTGAAGGCCGCGGGCACCGGGCTGAACCTCACGCGCGCGGAGCACGTCGTGCACTACGACCGCTGGTGGAACCCGGCGGTCGAGGCCCAGGCCACGGACCGCGCCTACCGCATCGGCCAGACCAAGCCCGTCCAGGTGCACCGGATGATCACGGAGGGGACCGTCGAGGACCGCATCGCCGCGCTGTTGAACCGCAAGAAGGAACTCGCCGAGTCAGTTCTGGGCGCGGGTGAGGCAGCGCTCACGGAACTGACGGACGCGGAACTGGCCGACTTGGTCGAGCTGCGAGGGGGCACGCGATGACCCGGTACGACAACGACGAGGAACGGACGTTCGTCGCACTGCCGCCCGCACAGGGACGCGGCTTCGCGCAGACCTGGTGGGGCCGGGCCTGGCTCAAGGCGCTGGAGGACGCGGCGATGGACACGGCTCAGGTGAAGACGGGCCGGCGCCTCGCGCGCGCGGGAGCGGTCGGCGCGGTCTCGGTGCGGCCCGGACGCATCACCGCCGTCGTCCAGGACCGGGACCGTACGGCGCACCGGGCCGACGTGCTGCTGGAACGGCTCTCCGACACCCAATGGGACCGCTTTGTCGACATGGCGATCGAGCGGTCCGCGCATGTGGCGGCGCTGCTGGACCGCGACATGCCGCCGCATCTGGTGGAGGACGCCGCGGCGGCGGGCATCGATCTGCTGCCGGGCATGGGCGACCTGGAACCGGAGTGCGACTGCGGCGCCTGGGACCACTGCGGGCACACCGCGGCGCTCTGCTACCAGGTCGCCAGGCTGCTGGACCAGGACCCCTTCGTGCTGCTGCTGATGCGGGGGCGCTCGGCCGGCGTCGTCCTCGACGCTCTGCAGACACACGGCTCCGCACCCGGCAAGGAGGCCGCGTCCCGGGCGGAGGGGGTGGACGCCGCCGAGGCCTACGCGACGGGGCAGGTCCTGCCTCCGCTGCCCGTGCCGCCCGGTCTTCCCGAGGGTCCGGGCGTGCCACCGTCCCTGGAGTCGGAGGTGGCGCCCCCACCCGGCGTCGACCCCGCACGCCTGGCCCTTCTGGCCTCCCTGGCCGCGACGGAGGCCCACCGCCTGCTCGCCGACGCCCTCAGCAGCGGCCTCGGCCGGCGGGACGTGGGACCGGAGCCGACCGTGACACAGGACGCGGTGCGTCTGGCCGCGGGAGATCCCGGGCCGGACGTGCTGGGGCGACTGGGCGAGGGATCGGGGCGTACACGCGAGGAGTTGGCCGTCGCCGTACGCGCGTGGCGGATCGGCGGCGCGGCCGCCCTGTCCGTGCTCGAGGAGGAGTGGCCGGTGGAGGGCGACACGCTCGCCCGCGCGCGTGCGGCACTCGATTCGGCCTGGGAGGAGGACGAACGGCCGCGGTTGCGGGCGCGGGCCAACCGGTGGACCGTCGTCGGCGCACCGCACCAGCTCCGCCTGGGCCGCGACGGACGCTGGTGGCCGTACCGCGAGGAGCACGGCCGGTGGGTCCCCGTCGGCGGCGCCACCCGGGATCCTGCGACGGCTCTGGCCTCGGCGGCCCTCGGCGCGGGGGACGAGCCCTGACGGGCCCTGATTCCCCGTCCTGCGCCTCGCCGCCTCGCCCCGTCTCGTCGCCTCCCGCCCCGTCTCGTTGCCTCCCGCGCGGTCTCTTCGCCTCCCGCGCGTCGCACTCGGCCGTGCGGACCGCTGGCACCCCTCACGAGCTCCGGCCCCCTCCGCGAGGGAGGGGGCCGGAGCGTGCCGATGGTGACGTGCCCCGTCAGCGGGCGCCGAGAAGGTGGTCCATGGCGAGCTGGTCGAGGTGCTCGAAGGCCATACCGCGCGCGGCGGCCGCGTCCACGTCGAAGGCCTCGTAGGCGCTCTCGTCGGCCAGCAGGGCCGTGAGACCGTCCTCGGCGGTCGGACGGGCCAGCTCGTCGAGCCGGGCCGCGGCCAGGGCTTCCTGCACCTGCGGGTCGGCGCGGAAGGCGGCCGCCCGGTCCTTGAGGATCAGGTAGTTGCGCATGCAGCCCGCCGCCGACGCCCACACGCCGTCGAGGTCCTCGGTCCGCGGCGGCTTGAAGTCGAAGTGCCGCGGGCCCGCGTACCCCGCCCGCTCCAGCAGGTCGACGAGCCAGAACGCGGCCCGCAGGTCGCCCGCGCCGAACCGCAGGTCCTGGTCGTACTTGATGCCCGACTGGCCGTTGAGGTCGATGTGGAAGAGCTTGCCCGCCCACAGCGCCTGGGCGATGCCGTGGGGGAAGTTGAGACCGGCCATCTGCTCGTGGCCGACCTCCGGGTTCACGCCGTACAGCTCAGGCCGCTCGAGGCGCTCGATGAACGCCAGGGCGTGACCCACCGTGGGGAGGAGGATGTCGCCGCGCGGCTCGTTCGGCTTCGGCTCGATGGCGAACTTGAGGTCGTAGCCCTGCTCGGTGACGTACTCGCCCAGCAGGTCGAAGGCCTCCTTCATCCGCTCCAGGGCGTCGCGCACGTCCTTGGCCGCGCCGGACTCCGCGCCCTCCCGGCCGCCCCAGGCGACGTAGACGCTCGCGCCCAGCTCGACCGCGAGGTCGATGTTGCGGATCGTCTTGCGCAGCGCGTAGCGGCGCACGTCCCGGTCGTTCGCCGTGAAGGCGCCGTCCTTGAACACCGGGTGCGTGAACAGGTTCGTCGTCGCCATCGGCACCTTCATGCCGGTCGCGTCCAGCGCCTGCCGGAACCGCTTGATGTGCGACTCCCGCTCGGTGTCGCTCGACCCGAAGGGGATCAGGTCGTCGTCGTGGAACGTGACGCCGTAGGCGCCCAGCTCCGACAGGCGCCGTACGGACTCCGCCGGGTCCAGGGCCTGCCGGGTGGCGTCACCGAACGGGTCACGGCCCTGCCAGCCGACCGTCCACAAACCGAACGTGAACCTGTCCTCGGGAGTGGGCTGGTAGTTCATTCCGCGGCTCCTCACTCGCTGCCGTCGATCGCTGCCCCGACTATTTCGTCATGGCGCTTTACAAATTAGTATGCACACACCGTCCTGGGAAGGGACAAGGTGTCCCCGAAGGAGTGAGTCCGGGTCCCAGGACCCGCGGAAGAGGGAGAGAAGCCCGATGTCAGCAGCCGAGGGTCCGCTCGTCGTCGGCGTGGACACGTCGACCCAGTCCACCAAGGCGCTGGTCGTCGACGCGGCCACCGGCCGGGTCGTCGCGAGCGGCCAGGCACCCCACACGGTGTCCTCCGGGGCCGGCCGCGAGAGCGACCCGCGTCAGTGGTGGGACGCGCTGGGCGAGGCCCTGAGCCAGTGCGGCGAGGCCGCCCGTGAGGCCGCCGCGGTGTCCGTCGGGGGTCAGCAGCACGGCCTGGTCACGCTGGACGCGCAGGGCGAGCCGGTGCGCCCCGCCCTGCTGTGGAACGACGTGCGCTCGGCCCCGCAGGCCCGCCGCCTGATCGACGAGCTGGGCGGGGCCAAGGCCTGGGCGGAGCGCACGGGAAGCGTGCCCAGCGCGTCCTTCACGGTCACCAAGTGGGCCTGGCTGGCCGAACACGAGCCGGAGGCGGTCCGCGCGGTGAAGGCCGTACGGCTCCCCCACGACTACCTCACCGAACGCCTCACCGGCGAGGGCACGACCGACCGCGGCGACGTCTCCGGCACCGGCTGGTGGGCGTCGGGCACGGAGGCCTACGACGAGGAGATCCTCGCGCACGTGGGCCTCGATCCGGCGTTGCTGCCCCGGGTGGTGCGGCCCGGCGAGGTGGCGGGCACCGTGCGCGACGGCCACGGCCTGCCGTTCTCCAAGGGCACCCTGGTCGCCGCCGGCACCGGGGACAACGCGGCCGCCGCACTGGGGCTCGGGCTGCGCCCCGGGGTCCCGGTGATGAGCCTCGGCACGTCGGGCACGGTGTACGCCGTGTCGCAGCACCGGCCCGCCGATCCGACCGGCACCGTGGCGGGGTTCGCCGACGCGCGCGGCGACTGGCTGCCGCTGGCCTGCACCCTCAACTGCACGCTCGCCGTCGACCGCGTGGCGGCCCTGCTGAACCTGGACCGGGAAGCCGTCGAACCCGGCACCGGCGCCACGCTCCTGCCGTTCCTGGACGGCGAGCGGACCCCGAACCTCCCGCAGTCCTCCGGCCTCCTGCACGGGCTGCGCCACGACACGACCGCCGGGCAGCTGCTCCAGGCCGCCTACGACGGCGCAGTCCACTCGCTGCTCGCCGCGCTCGACCTCGTCCTCGACGCCGACGCGGACCCGGCCGCGCCCCTGCTGCTGATCGGCGGCGGCGCCCGGGGGACGGCCTGGCAGCAGACGGTACGGCGACTGTCCGGGCGCCCGGTGCAGATTCCGGAGGCCAAGGAGCTGGTCGCGCTCGGCGCCGCGGCACAGGCGGCCGGCCTGCTGACCGGCGAGGACGCGGCCGCGGTCGCCCGCCGCTGGGACACGGCCGCCGGGCCGGTGCTGGAGGCCGTGGAACGGGACGAGGCGACGCTGAACAGGATCACCGGGGTACTCTCCGACGCGGCACCGCTGCTGGAACGGGACGCGGCCTCCCGCTGAGGACGCGCTCGCACGAGCGGGGCCACCGTACTGACCGACGGAACATGAGCCGTTCCTGCGGGCGCCGCGGCAACGAGGGCGTGCGGGAGGGGCGACGCGACCGGAGCGCCCCTCCGTCGGCCGCCGGCACGTGGACCACGACCAGTGGTCAGCCGCTGGGTTCCGTTCCCGGGCACCGGTCGCGCCCCGCTTCGGCGGGACCGCGGGCCGGGGCGGAACCGAGCGACGACCGACCGAGGACTGACGGAGGAATGACCGCACCGCCGCACGAAGCCCACCCGCCCCGCCCCGGGCGCGCCCTGCCGGACACGCAGCAGGGAATGCGCCGCCGCAACCTCGCGCGGGTGATGCACGCCGTGAGCGCCGAGGGCCCGCTGTCCCGGGCCGCCGTGGCCTCACGGATCGGGCTGACGCGAGCCGCGGTGTCCACGCTCGTGGACGAACTCGTCCGCTCCGGCCTGCTGGAGGAACTGGGCCCCGAGCGCCCCGGCCGCGTCGGCCGGCCGGGGTCCGCGCTCGCCGTCAGCGGGCAGGGCCCGGCCGGCATCGGGGCGGAGGTCGGCGTCGACCATCTCGCGGTCTGCGCGATGGACCTGCGCGGTCGGGTACGCGCGCGTGCCGTGCGGCACGGGAGCAACCGGGGCCGCTCTCCGGAACCGGTGCTGGAGCAGCTCACCGGCCTGGTGGGACAGGTCGTCTCGGAGGCGCGGACCGAGGGACTGTGGCCGGCCGGACTCGCGGTCGCCGTGCCTGGTCTGGTGGCACGGGACGGCCGGACCGTCGTACGCGCGCCGAACCTGGACTGGCACGACGCGGACCTCGGCGCGCTGCTGCCCGCGGATCTGCCGCTGACCGTGGACAACGAAGCCAACTTCGGGGCGCTCGCCGAACTGTGGCTCGGCGACGGCACCCCCGGGGACTTCCTGCACGTCTCGGCCGAGGTGGGCATCGGTGCGGCCGTGGTCTTCGACGGCCGGCTGCTGCGCGGCACCCGCGGGTTCGCCGGTGAGCTCGGCCATGTCCCGGTCCGTCCCGACGGGCCCGAGTGCCCGTGCGGCGGGCGCGGCTGCCTGGAGCAGTACGCGGGCGAGAAGGCGGTCCTGCGCGCGGCGGGCGTGGAGGCCGGGGAAGACCGGGTCGGGCTGCTCGCGGGGCGTGCCGCCGAGGGCGACGAGGACGTTCGGCGCGCCCTGCGCGAGGCGGGCACGGCGCTCGGTATCGCCCTGACCGGTGCGGTCAACCTGCTGGACCCCGAGGTGGTGGTGCTGGGCGGCGCCCTGGCGGGACTGGCCCCGTGGCTGGTGCCGTCGCTGCGCGACGAACTCGCCGGGCGCACGGCCGGCCCGGCCTGCCCGGTCTCCGTGTCGGACCTGGGTCCGCAGGGACCACTGCTCGGCGCCGCGCACTCCGTGGTGCGGGCCGTGCTGGACGACCCGGGCGCGCTGGCGGAACGGGCCTGACCCTCGCCGCCACGACCCTCCGCGGCGGCCACGACGGGAGTGCCGGCGCCGCACCGCACGCCGTCCACCCGCCGCGACGACCGTCGGGGCGAGGACCGCTGCGGCGACGGCTGAACCGTGACGCCGAGGAAACTCCGGCGTTCTTCCCCCACCTTATTCACTCGATCGAGTGAGGACGCTCTCCACAAGGCGGTGGCTGTCCACGGAACGGCGCGGCGCTCTACTGCGCAACGCCCGATCCCCGTACGGTGATTCACGCGGACGCACCTCGCCCACGGGGCGGCCGGACGTCCGCGTCGGCGTTCTGCTCCGCAGCCACGCGCTCCGTCATGTCGGGCAGCGGAGCACCCACCCCCCACCGGGCCCAGAGCCCCACCGACGAAAGGGCATCCCCATGGACAGCGAAAGGACAGCACCCGTTCCCACCAGGCGCCGGCTCCTGCAGGGCGCCGCACTGGCCACCGTCCCGTACGCCCTGCTCTCCGGCACACGGGCCGCCGCACAGGCCCGTGCCGTCGACTACCCCTCCGCCGAGTGGCAGCCGGCGAGCGCGTCCAACTACAGCCGGTCGAACCGTCCCACGTCCTATCCCCTCGACTACGTGGTCATCCACGTGACACAGGAGACGTACGCCGACACCCTGTCCATCTTCCGCGATCCGGAGAAACAGGTGTCCGCCCACTACGTCGTCCGGTCCTCCGACGGACACGTGGCGCAGTGCGTGCGTGAGGCGGACATCGCCTGGCACGCGGGCAACTGGGACTACAACACCCGCAGCATCGGGATCGAGCACGAGGGGTGGGTGGACCGCCCCGAGTACTTCACCGACGCCCTGTACGAGCAGTCGGCCCGGCTCACCGCGGCGATCTGCACCGCCTACGGCATCCCCAAGGACCGCACGCACATCATCGCGCACCACGAGGTGCCCGGCAGCGACCACACGGACCCGGGGCCCTTCTGGGACTGGACCCGCTACATCAGACTGGTCAACTTTGCCTGACCCACTCGCCGTCTCGTCCCGCCCTCTCGGAACGCCACATTCGGGTGATCCGGGTGGACGAAGTGGTTGTCCGTCCCTGTCCGCGGAGTCACGATGTCCCAAACCGCCGCACCGTCCGGGGAGGCCGAGTTGACCGATTCATGGCTGGCTCTGGAACCGGGGGCCGACCCCGTGGAGCGGGCCCGGGCGCTGCGTCGGGCCCACGAGACGTTCACCGAGGCCGGGACGGTGCCTCGGCCCGTGCGTGCGGTGGTGGCGGACTCGTGGCGGCGGTCCGTCAAGGCGGGGGTCGGCCCGGACAGCGCGGCGAGCGTGGAGCTGATGGACGGCGACCTCGGCGCCTACCGGGCCGAACACCCGCTGGCGCGGGTGATGCCGCTGGTCCGTGAGCTCCTGGGTACGTTCGCGGCCGACGGCGAGCATCTGCTCGCGGTGTGCGACGCGCACGGCAGGCTGCTGTGGGTCGAGGGGCATCCGGCCACCCGGCGCCGGGCGGGCCGGATGAACTTCGTGCCCGGGGCCCGCTGGGCGGAGTCGGCCGTCGGCACGAATGCGCCGGGCACGGCGGTGGCCGTCGGCCGACCGGTACAGGTCTTCGCGGCCGAGCACTTCATACGCCGGGTCCAGCCCTGGACCTGCGCCGCCGCTCCGGTGCACGACCCCCGCACCGGGCGGGTGCTCGGTGCCGTGGACATCACCGGCGGAGACGGCCTGGCCCACCCGCACAGCCTGGGTTTCGTCCAGGCCGTGGCGCGTGCCGCGGAGTCCCAGTTGGCGCTGCTCACTCCCGAGCGGCCCGGGACCGAGTCGGCCGAGCTGACCGTGCTGGGCCGTGACGAAGCCCTGCTGAGCGCGGACGGCCGCCGGGTCCGGCTGAGCCGGCGGCACAGCGAGATCGTCCTGCTGCTGGCCCACCACCCGGAGGGCCTCACCGGCGACGAGCTGCTGTGTGCGCTGTACGAGGACGAAACGGTGCCCCCGGTGACGCTGCGGGCCGAACTGGCCAGGCTGCGCGGAATCCTGGGACCGGGCCGGCTGGCCTCGCGGCCCTACCGGCTCACGATGCCCGTCGAGTCGGACGCCGCCGTCGTCGAGCGCCGACTGCGGGCCGGTGCGGTCTCGGCGGCCGCGACGGCGTACGCCGGTCCCCTGCTGCCGGGCTCCCAGGCCCCGGCGGTGACACGGCTCAGGCGCCGCCTCGCCGACGGTCTGCGGGCCGCGTTGATCTCCTGTGCCGATCCCGACCTGCTGGCCGACTGGGCACACGCCCCGTGGGGCGAGGACGATCTCGACGTGTGGCGGGCGCTCGCAGCGGTCCGGCCCACGGCGGCGACCGGCTCGCGGCTCGCGGCGCTGGAGTCGGAGCTGACGGCGGCGGACCCGTGGTGAACGCCCGCCCGAGGGCGGGCCGCCGGGAGAGCGGGCGGTGACCACGGCGTACGCAACGTCACTGCAACGTCCCGCTTCCTAGGCTCGCCCGGAGCTGTCCAACGGCGGGCAGCGCTCGTTGAGGGAGGCACACAGGATGACCCGTTACGCGGCGCCCGGCACCGAGGGCGCGATCGTCTCCTACCAGTCGCGCTACGACCACTTCATCGGCGGGGAGTACGTGCCGCCCGCGCGCGGCCAGTACTTCGAGAATCCGTCGCCGGTGAACGGCCTGCCGTTCACCGAGATCGCCCGCGGCACGGCGGACGACGTGGAGCGGGCACTCGACGCCGCGCACGAGGCCGCTCCGGGCTGGGGTCGTACGTCGGTGACCGAGCGCTCCGGCATCCTGCTGAAGATCGCCGACCGCATGGAGGCGAACCTGGAGCGCCTGGCGGTCGCCGAGAGCTGGGAGAACGGCAAGCCGGTGCGCGAGACACTGGCCGCGGACATCCCTCTCGCCATCGACCACTTCCGCTACTTCGCGGGCGCCGTCCGCGCCCAGGAGGGGTCGCTCGGGGAGGTCGACGACGACACCGTGGCGTACCACTTCCACGAGCCGCTGGGGGTCGTGGCGCAGATCATCCCGTGGAACTTCCCCATCCTGATGGCGGCCTGGAAGCTCGCCCCCGCCCTCGCGGCCGGAAACGCGGTGGTCCTGAAACCGGCCGAGCAGACCCCGGCCTCGATCCACTACTGGCTGAGCCTGGTGGCGGACCTGCTGCCGCCCGGCGTCCTGAACGTCGTCAACGGCTTCGGCGTGGAGGCGGGCAAACCGCTGGCGTCGAGCCCCCGGGTGGCGAAGGTCGCGTTCACCGGAGAGACCACCACCGGGCGGCTGATCATGCAGTACGCCTCGGAGAACATCAAACCGGTCACGCTGGAGCTGGGCGGCAAGTCGCCGAACATCTTCTTCGACGACGTCTGGGCGCGGGACGACGACTTCCGCGACAAGGCGCTCGAAGGCTTCACGATGTTCGCGCTCAACCAGGGCGAGGTCTGCACCTGCCCGTCCCGTGCGCTCGTACAGCGGGGCAGCTACGCCGAGTTCATGGAGGCGGCCGTCGCCCGCACCGAGCTGATCAAGCCGGGCCACCCCCTGGACACCGACACGATGATCGGCGCACAGGCCTCCAACGACCAGCTGGAGAAGATCCTCTCCTACCTGGACATCGGCCGGCAGGAGGGCGCCAAGGTACTCACCGGCGGTGAGCGGATCGAGCACGAAGGCGAGTTGAAGGGCGGCTACTACGTCCAGCCGACGATCTTCGAGGGCCACAACCGCATGCGGATCTTCCAGGAGGAGATCTTCGGCCCGGTCGTGTCGGTCACGTCCTTCGACGACTTCGACGACGCCGTCAAGACGGCCAACGACACCCTGTACGGTCTCGGCGCCGGAGTGTGGACCCGCGACATGAACACCGCCTACCGCGCGGGCCGGGCGATCCAGGCCGGACGCGTGTGGACGAACTGCTACCACGCGTACCCGGCGCACGCCGCCTTCGGCGGCTACAAGCAGTCGGGCATCGGCCGCGAGAACCACAAGATGATGCTGGAGCACTACCAGCAGACCAAGAACCTCCTGGTCTCCTACTCGCCGAAGAAGCTGGGCTTCTTCTAACGGCACGAAAGAAGGCGCCTGACCTGGCCCTTTGCCGGTCAGGCGCCTTCACTTCGATCCGCTCAGAGCAGGGCCCGGTCTACGCCGTGCCCCCCCCAGATCCTCCCTCGCGGCGTCCTGGACGCGGTCCCATTCCTGCATGGACTGCTCGGCGAGGTGGTTGGCCTGCTCCCGGACGTCCGGCCCGACGGGCGCAAGAGCTTCTCCTGGAAGGACCAGCGCGACCTGATCCAGACCGCCCACCAGCAGCTCGGCGGCGCGATCGTGCTGGTCTGGGACAATCTCAACACCCACCTGACGGCCGGAATGCGCCGCTGCATCGCCGACCGCGACTGGCTCACCGTCGTCCAACTGCCGCCCTACGCAACCGACCTCAACCCGGTCGAAGGCATCCGGTCCGTCCTACGACGCACCACCACAGCCAACCGTGCCTTCGCCGACCCCCACGACCTGATCACCGCCGTCCGGCGTAACCTGCGTCAGCTCCAGTACCGCGCCAACCCCCGGCGCATCGCAATCGGGACCGCCGGCGGTAGGAGGGCGGCAGTCTCTTGCCCTCTCACCTGGTCAGCGTGCCGTCCGGAGTCTCCTGTACGGAGACCTTCTTGGCCTGTCTGCCCAAGACGCTGGACACGACCGCACGGATACCTTCCGGGTCGTTCTTTTGCTCCGGGACCGTGCTGGAATTCTCGATGGCAGTCTTCAAGTACGCGGGGTTCCACGACGAGATGGCACCACTGACGTCGATCCTCTCCACCCTGCTCTTGCCCACCTGTGCCTTGATCGCCGGCAGGATCTGGTCCGAGTACATGCCACCGGCCGCTTTGAACAGACTGGCATGACCGCCGACCTTGCCGCCGTCCCGGAGGTAGACGGTGATGGTCAAGCAGCTCGTGACCGAGGGATAGGTGATCGTGCCGCCCGGGCCGACACTTTTGACTTCGCCCTCGGCAACGCTCTTCGTCTCCGCCGCGCCGGCTGCGGTGCCCCCGCCGGCGTCGTCGTTCTCGGCGCGCTGGACGGTCGGGTCTGTGCCACGTGGCGTGCGACCGCGGTCGGCCGCCAGCGCACGCGTTGTCGCGGCGTTGCCCGCCATGCGCTGCAGGACGGTCACTGCCGACGGGCCCAGGGGGCCGCCCGTTTCCCGCGGCAGGTCACCGGTTGGACCGGTCGGAGCAGACCGCCGCGGTGCCCTGGCGGGTGCCCCTGCGGTCGATTCCCTGTGCATGCGCTCGTGCTGGTGCAAGGCGTCCCACCTCGGATGGCTCGGCATAAGCATCTCACTCTGTTGCCCCCGTCGTCGGGACACAAGACGTGCGGGGGCAGACAAGGGGGCACTCCACCGTCGCTCCTCCCAGCGGTAGTGGCAGGACCAGTAGCTGACCACGCGCCGCTCAGTGCGAGCGAAGGGCAGGAGTCAGCGTCGGGTGCAGGTCGGGGCTCGGCTCCTCGTTGTGGATGCGCGAGGGAATGCTCCGCCTCCTGCGACCCAGCGGGACGCGATGCCCGATGAGTACCCGGGGGCCGGGCGACCCGCCCGGCGAACGTGGCCGCGCAGGCCGGACAATCCGGAGCGGCTCGCCGCCTTCACCCGCACCGCCAACGCCCGCCGCTGCGCCAAGGAGGGCCGGGAAGCCCCGGCCGCCGGCCCGGCCAGTCCGCTCGACCGGGGTCGCCGTGGTTTCGGACATAGACGGTGATGCGCGCCCCGTTGACATGGGTTGTTCCGTGTTCGCGGAAGTGGCACCGCAGGGTGCTCGTTTTCGCTTGCTCCTGCGGGTTGGCCGGCGAGGGCGCACCTGCCGGGTCGCGGACCGCGACGATCCGGTCGAATTCCAGCATGCGTGCCGCTATGTCCCGGGCGGGAAGCTCCACACCTTCAAGTGTGTTCGACGAGACGGGGTCCTGTGCCAGGGCCAGATCCGTCAGGAGACGGGTGTCCTCGGGGACGGCCCCGATCCACATCCGGTGCCGGTCGGGCAGATAGAGCAGCCCGTCGCCGGGGCGGCCCTCCTTGCGTACGGCGGCGCCGACGGCGGTGGCGTCATTGGACCGGCTCTGGGGCGTCCTCAGTGAAAGGCTCGTCGGAACGAGCGCGGCCAGTACGGCGACCGCGGTCAGTACGGCAAGCGCCGTGCTCCCCGCGGAGCGGGGGGACTGCCGCAGCCGGTGGAGGTAGTCCATGCAGGCGCCCAGCAGCAAGGCGATTCCGATATTGCTGTAGAGCACATACCGGTCGACGAAGAGGGGCTTGACCAGCGAGGCGGTCAGCAGCAGGAGGGCCGGCAGCACAACGATCGGTACAGCCAGCGCGCGGAGCCGCATGGGCCCCCTCGCCCTCACGGGCGCCAGGGCACACAGCACGCCCACGACCGCCACAGTCAGGAACCCGGGAAGCCGCACCGGTCCGCCGATCCAGGACACCTGCTCCGCCTGCCCCGCACTGCACATCGCCAGGGGCAGCAGCCCGGCCACAACGCCCGCGGCGGTCACGCTCCACGTCCTCAGCACCAGTCGTGGAACACGGGAGACGACCAGGGTGACGCCGTGTGCGACCAGGGCGAGGACCGCGAACTCGTGGAGCAGGCAGGCCAGCAGCATGGTGGAGCCGTAGACCGCCCACCGCCACCGGGCGCGATGCGGGACACTGACCACGAGCGCGTAGGTGGCCCAGGCGACCAGGGCACAGACCATGGCGTACGAGCGGCCTTCCTGCGCGTACTTCTGTACCTGGGGAAGGACCGGGAACACCAGCCCGGCCAACAGCCCCGCCCGGGGCCCCGCCAGACGCAGCCCCAGAAGCCCGACCGCGCTCGCCGCCGCGGACATCGCCAGCACGGACGGCAGCCGCAACGTCAGCAGTCCTCCGCCGAAGAGACCGAACACCCCGTGCATCACGGTGTAGTAGAGGGCATGGACCAGATCAACGTGCTGGGCCGTGTGCCAGATCTGCGAAAGATCGCGGTGCGCGAGCTGGTAGGTGACGGACTCGTCCCCCCACATGGTGTTCTTCCTTCGGATGCCCCAGAGGCCCAGAGCGATGGTCAGCAACACGGGCGCGATGACGACAACGGCTTGGGCCGGGCCCGGTGATCGCCGACGGGCGGGTGCGGGAGGGGAAGCCGTCCTGGCCCCAGCGAGGGCGCGTTCATCCAGGGACATCGGTGACAGGACCTTTCAGCAGTGGCGACGACACTTCGCCAGCGTGCCGGGACGTCACTGACCGGATGCTGACCCAACCTGACCGGCCGATCAGGAAGGCCGGCCGGCACTGTGCCAGGCTGCAGCGCATGCGCATTCTCGTGGTCGAAGACGAGGTGGACCTCGCCCACACCTTGCACACCGGCCTGACTGCCGAGGGCTACAGCGTCGACCTCGCCCATGACGGCCGGCAGGGACTGTGGATGGCCCGGACCGGCGAATACTCCCTCGTCGTACTGGACTTGATGCTGCCCGGACTCAACGGCTACAAGGTCTGCGCCCAGTTGCGCCGGGAGGGAAACGCGACGCCCATCCTGGTACTCACCGCCAAGGACGGGGAGTGGGACCAGGCGGAGGCCCTGGACACGGGGGCCGACGACTACCTGGCCAAACCCTTCTCCTACCTGGTGCTCGTCGCACGGCTGCGGGCCCTGGCCAGACGAGCCGGCACGACCGCCCCGCCCGTCCTCGCCGTGGGAGACCTCTCGTTGGACGTCGCCGGCCGGGTCTGCCGCCGGGCCGGGACCCGGGTGGAACTCACACCCAGGGAGTTCGCCGTGCTGGAACTGCTGGCCCGCCGGGCGGGCCAGGCGGTCTCCAAAACGGATCTGCTCTACCACGCGTGGCCCGACGTGGCCCAGGACCCCAATCTTGTGGAGGCGCGCGTCAGCACGCTCCGCAAGAAGGTGGACGCCGCGTTCCACCGGAACTCCCTGCAGACCGTACGGGGTGCCGGATACCGGCTGGTGGACGACCGTGAACGCGACTGAGCCGCGACGCCGCTGGTGGCCGCGTTCGGTACGAGCCCGCGCCGCCCTGGCCGCCGCTTCGGCCGCCGCCGTCATCCTGGCCGGCACCGGCTGGTGGGTCCACCACGACGTCTACCGGCGGAGCACGCAGATCGCCGAAGACCAAGCCAAGGCACAGCTCTGGCCTCTCTGCGACCAGTTGCGCGAGGGTGTCGTTCCCGACACCACGAGCACCGTGCCGTACGAGGTTGTGGCGACCGGCCGACAGGGCGCCGTCGCCTACGGCGGAGGCATGGCCGACTTCGATCCGGACACCCACCACGTGATGCCCGCTCCGTCGAGAGCCCAGCAGGTCGAACTCATCACCACCGTCCGCCTCCCCGCGAACCCCCACTACAACCCCAGCGACAAACTCTCCGTGTCCGGTGGGACCCATCAGGTCGTGACATGCGACATCCGGGCCGATGACCTGACCACCGCCAAAGCCGCCGCCTTGGGTGTCGCCGCCGACGCCGACCTGCGGGTCTATGCGCTGGTGCTCCCGAACACGGCCGACGCCATCACCAGGACCACCGACCTCCTGCTGCTGCAGGCCGGACTCGTCGGCCTCGTGCTGATCGCCGCCGTCACCTACTTCGCCGTCCGTACCGCGCTGCGGCCGGTCGAAGCCATCCGCGCCCTCACCGCCTCGGTCACCGCGAGCGACCCCCGCGAACGCGTCACCGTCCCCGCCGCCACCGGACACGAGATCACCGCCCTGGCCACCACCCTCAACACCACCCTCCAACGCCTCGACAACGCCGCCGCCCAGCAACGCCGCTTCGTCGCGGACGCCGCCCACGAATTGCGCAGCCCCCTCACCACACTGCTGGCCAGCCTGGAAGTCGCGCTCGCCTACCCGGAACGCACCGACTGGCCCGCCGCGGTGACCACCGCCGCACGACAGACCCGCCGCCTCCACGCCCTCGCCGAAGACCTGCTGCTCCTCGCCCGCCTCGACACCCGCGCCCCCGCAACCGCCCCCGACACCGTCGACCTGACGGCCCTCGCTGCCCGGTTGACCGAGCAATACCCCCTCACCGAGCGACCGCTGACCCTCACCTGCGACAGCAGCGCTCCCGCATACGCACACGGAGACCCCGACGCATACGAACGGCTGCTGCGCAACCTCATCGACAACGCCGTCCGCCACGCCGCACACCGCGTGCAGATCACCATCCGGAACGAGAGTGCCTGGGTCGTCCTCACGGTGCACGACGACGGACCGGGCGTGCCCACCGAGGACGCCGAGCGCGTTTTCGAACGCTTCGTCCGTCTCGACGACGCCCGCTCCCGCGACCACGGCGGCGCCGGCCTGGGCCTCGCCATCGCCCGCGACCTGGCCCACCGCCACCGAGGCACCCTCACCCTCGCCCCCCGGACGCTCGGAGCATGCTTCGCGCTGCGCGTTCCCCGCGCTCCCGCCCCGGACGGGGAATGAGCCTCCGGCACTGCCCGGGACCACCCTGCCCCGAGAGACGCTCAGGAGTCCCGCGCTGTGCCCGGGTGGTCGAGTTTCGCGAGGTCGATGGCCAGGCGGCCTCCGGTCAGGGCCGAAGTGCTGCGGCCCAACTCGTCCCACTGGTCGCGTGTGAAGCTGCGGGCATCCACGATGTGCTGTCGCTGCTCGCCGTGTGGCGACACCGCCCACAGCGATACGACTGAGTCGTGGCTGCCGTAGTCGAATCCCAGGCCGGCGATGTCGTCCCACCGCAGGTCCACCCGCGTCCTCCAGCGGGCGCCGCCGCCGGGACGGGGCCACTTGTCCCGGACGGCCATCCCGGCGGACGTCAAGGCCACCTCGGTGTCCCCCTGGCGGTTGCGCGCGGTGGCCGGGCCGGCTGGCCGGACACGGTCCGCGGGCTCCGGGCCAGGGCGGTGCGGGCGGGGGTTTCCCACGACGGTGATCAGGAACGCGTCGTCAGAGACAGAACGGTCATGAGGCCGGCGAATCCTGGGGTCACGCCTTTCCTCACCGGCCGACTTCCCGTGCTGTCGCCTCGGCTCCTTTCCCCCGCCCCCGGTAATCCGCACGGCCAGCAACAGATCTCCGTTCGGATTCTGACGGCCACCAGGAGCCCCCATGCTCCGCACCGTCAACTCGCTGTTGTCCTGGACGCCGACAGGGATGTGGATCCGGCGCGTGTGCTGACCGAACTTGCCCAGCCCACTCCCCCGGCACTTCCGGCAGGACGACGGTCCGCTTCGGCCCGTGCCGTCGCACACGGCGCAGCGCACGCGGGCCTTGAAGGACACTGCCTTCACGGCCCCTTGCCGGGCCTCATCGCTGGTCAAGGTCACGCTTGCCTTGACCAGCCACGGCTTCCCGTAGCGGGCGGACCGGGTGTTCAGAATGCAGGCACCGACGAAGACGGTGGCGCCGCCGGCCATACCGATGCCTGCACCCAGCCATTTTCCGGGATTCGGGACATCGGTCAGCAGGAGCGAGGCGCTGAAGACGAAGGTGAGGAATCCCAGAACGATGGCCAAGTAACGTGCGCCGCTCGGCCCGTTGTCCATGATCGCCCGTCCTCCCACCGTCAGCAGACCGTTGCCCGTATGGGACGCTCCGTAGCGGTCTTCCAGTTCCCGTGCCTCCAACGGGACACCCCGAATGTCTGCTCTCGGACGTAACCGGCGTGGTGACGAAGGTCGTTCAGCCGTACTCAGCCGGGGACCGTAGGTCACTGGGGATGAACGCCTGTCGACAACAGACAGCGACCAGGCCAAAGTGCCTCGCGGCAGGACGGCCGGTGCGGGGTGCCGGCCTGCCGCGAGGTGGGCCTCACTTCTCGGCGAGCGTCGCGAGAACGGCGGCGGCCAGCGCGGCGCGGGTGACCATCCCGGACACGGATGTGCTCTCCGAACGGGCGTGGGCGCCGTGTCCGACCGCCCCGATGCCGTCCAGCACCGGTACGCCGGCCGCCACGAGGAAGTTCCCGTCGCTGGCACCGCCGACCGACGCCTCCGCGAGGTCGTGTCCGAGCCGGCGGGCGCAGGCCTTGGCCAGGTCCGCGAGTTCGGCGACGCCTTCGCCGCGTTCGAAGACGGGACGGTTCCAGTCCCCCGTGACCTCCAGTCGGGTGCGGGCGTCGACGGGGCGCAGGCCGGCGAGGGCCCGTGCGATCCGCTGCTGCTCGCCGGCGGTGGCCACGCGGACGTCCAGGCGGGCGTGGGCCCGGCCGGCCGTGACGTTGCTGCGTGTGCCCCCCTCGATCACTCCGACGTTGAGAGAGGTTCCGGCCGCGTGGTCGCGCAGCTCCGTCAGACGCAGGATCTGGCGGGCGAGCTCGTCCACCGCGCTGGCCCCCGCGGTGGGGTCCAGTCCCGCGTGGGCCTCGGTGCCGGTGACGGTGAGGGTGAACAGGCCGACCCCCTTGCGGGCGGTCTTGATGGCGCCGTCGGCGGCACCTTCGAAGACCATGGCGAGCCGGCAGTCGCGGCCCTCCTCGACGAGGGCTTCGTGGGACGCGAGGCTTCCGGTCTCCTCGTCGCCGTTGAGCACCAGGGAGGCGGCCGGCCGGGGCAGGCCGAGCGCGTCGAGCGCGCGCAGGGCCCAGACCGCCTGGACGAGGCCGGCCTTCATGTCGAAGACGCCGGGCCCGCTGATGACGTCGCCCTCCCGGCAGAAGGGCCACGCGTCCAGGGTGCCGGTCGGCCAGACGGTGTCGTAGTGGCCGACCAGCATGACCGGGCGTCCGTCGGCCGCCGTGGCGCCGCGTGCCGGGTATCGGCGGATCATGATGTCGCCGGCGTCGGCGCGCGGGAGGATCTCTTCCGTCTCCGGCGTTCCCAGCCGCTGGTCGAGCCACTCGCGCAGCCAGGCGAGGCAGGCGCCCAGGGCGTCCGGGTCGTCGCTGGCACTGCCCCGGGCGGTGTAGGCGGCCAGGTCGGCGACCATGTCCTCGCGGTGGTGCTCCAGCCAGCGCAGGACGGCCCCGGCCTGTTCGTCGGCGGGAGGGAGCTGGTCCGCGGGGGGCGGGGTGAGCCGGTCGAGTGCGTCGAGTCGCGCTTCGGACATCGTATGCGGTGCGCCCTCGAGTGCGCGCAGCCCCTCCAGGACGGCCCGCAGGAGGGTCGTGGGCAGTCCCGTCCCGTCGGCGTAGGCGATGACGTCGGCGTAGTGGGTGGTGACCTCGACGGGGCGGTGGCGGACGGCCAGGTCGCGCCAGATGCCGCTGCGGTCCTTCGGCTGGGTGCGGAGCCACGCGGTGAGACGGTCGAAGGCGGCGTCGCGCACCGCGGTGTCCGCTCCCCGGCGGAAGGGGCGGGGGTCGAAGGCGTCGAACGCCTCGAGCGTGACGCCGCGCCGGTCGGCCACGGCGAAGACCTCCGCCGTGAGCCGGGCCATGGCGGGACGGTGACGGTCGATCAGGTCGGCCATGGGCGCGTCGGCGAGGGCGGTGGCGGCGAGCATGGCGCCGAATCCGGCCTTGGCCCACAGATACCCCTCGACGTTGTCACTGGCCCGGGCGGGACCCCAGCTCTGCAGGTCGGCGACGAGAGCGCGGACGCGGTCGCTGACGGGGGCACCGCCGGGTTCGCCGATGACGAGGGCTCCCGGGCCGCCGTCCTGGATCACCCCGGGCTCGGCAACGTCGGCGAAGATGTTGACGAAGGCGGCGACGGTGCGGTCGGCACCGACGAGCCCGGCTATCAGGTCCTCGTTGAAGCCGTTCTGCACGGAGACGACGTACCCGTCCGGGGCCAGGCGGGGGGCGATCCACTCGACGGCGCTCCGGGTGGCCTGCGCCTTCACCGCGAGCAGGACGCGTTCGAGCGGTCCGGTGAAGGCGTCGGGGGTGGTCGCGGTGACCGGGACGCTCGTGCGACCGCCGTCGGCGGCGGCGAGGACGAGTCCGTGGGCGCGGATCGCGTCGACGTGAGCGGTGTCGGTGTCGACGAGGGTGACGGGGTGGCCCGCGCGGGCGAGGGCGAAGGCGAGGGTGCCGCCGATCGCTCCCGCGCCGACGACGGCGTAGGCGGTCCGTTCCCGGGCGGTGTCGCTGGTGTCGCTCATCGGGCGTCTTCCTCTGTCGTGGTGGCGGCCGCGAGGGGTGGGTGAGCAGCGCGGGCGCGGGTGTCGTCGGTCTGCCAGATCCGGGGAAGGTGGAGGGCTCCGGTGCTCGATCCGCCGTCGACGCGGAGCACCTCGCCGGTGATCCAGGAGGCTTCCGGACCCGCGATCCAGCACACGGCGCGGGCGATGTCCGCGGGCGTTCCGGGGCGGCCCAGCGGGTTGACGCCGATGGCCTCGGCGTATGCGGCCGAGACGGGGTTGCAGTCGCTGTCGACCAGGACGAAGCCGGGGCTGACCGCGTTGACGCGGATGGCGTGGGCGCCCAGTTCGAGGGCGGCGGCCCGGGTGGCCATCTCGAGGGCCGCCTTGGAGCTGGCGTACGGTCCGCCGCCCGGACGTGAACGCAGGGCGGAACCGGAGGAGATGTTGACGACGCTGCCGGGCCGGCCCTCGGCCGTGGCGAGGCGGGCGAGGGCCGCGGTGGTCAGGACGGGGGCGCGCAGGTTGACGGCGAACAGCCGGTCCCAGGCCGCCGGTTCGACCCGGGCCATGTCCAGGGAGGGGTAGACGCCCGCCGCGTTGACGAGGACGTCCACCGGACCGTGGGCCGCCCATGCCTCTTCGACGAGGACGGTCGCCGCCCGGGGGTCGGTCAGGTCGGCGGCCAGGGTCGCGGCGCCGGCGCCGAAGCGCGAGGCCGTGGCCCGCAGCGCGTCGGGGTCGTGGTCGCTGAGCGTGAGGAACGTCCCCTGGGCTGCGAACGCCTCGGCGACGGCGGTGCCGATGCCGCCCGTGGCGCCGGTGAGGAGAACGTGGCGCGTCACTTGAATTCCTTGTCCTTGGTCTCGGGCATCGTGAGGTAGACGGCGAGGGAGATCAGCGAGGCGACGGACACGTAGATCCAGAGCATGTCGCTGTGGCCGCTCTCGTGCATCCACGTCGTGACGTACGGCGCCGTGCCGCCGAAGACGGCGACGGCCAGGGCGTAGGGCAGGGCGATGCCGGTGGCCCGGACCTCGGCGGGGAACTGCTCGGCCATGATCACGGCGCAGTTGGCGGAGTAGCCGAGGATGAGCAGCATGCCGACGAGCTGGACCAGGAACAGGCTGAGGAAGCTGTCGCCGAGCAGGTGCAGCAGCGGCCAGGCCAGGACCACGAACCCGCCGGCGAAGCCGGCCATCGTCGGCTTGCGTCCGAGCCGGTCGGAGAGCACTCCGGCGAAGGGCAGCGCGATCACGAAGACGATGAGGCACAGGGTCTGCGAGAGCAGCGCCGTGCTCAGCGGGATGCCGGTGGTCAGGTTCGCGTACGTGGGCAGGTAGTTGACCCAGATGTAGTAGGTGAGGGTGCCCGCGATCGTGATGCCGACGACGCGCAGTGTCGCCGCGGGGTGCTCGACGAACATCGCCTTGACGGGGTTGGTGCGGGTGCGTCCGCTGTCCTGGGTCCGGGTGAAGGACTCCGTGTCCTCGACCGAGACGCGCAGCCACAGGCCGACCAGGCCCAGCAGGGCTCCCACGACGAATGCGACGCGCCAGCCCCAGGCGTGCAGGGCGTCGTCGCTGAGCCACGAGGTCGTGAGCGTGCCCAGGAGCGAGGCGATCAGGACGCCGCCGGCCACCGACACCTGCTGCCAGGAACCGGCGAAGGCGCGACGGCCCCGGGCGGCGGACTCGACGAGGAAGGCGGAGGACGAGCCGAACTCCCCGCCGGCGGAGAAGCCCTGCACGAGGCGGGCGACGACGAGCAGCAGGGGCGACAGGACGCCTGTCTGCTCGTACGAGGGGGTGATGGCGATCAGGAAGCCGGCGCCCGCCATCAGGGCGACGGTGAGCGTCATGCCCTTCTTGCGGCCGCGGCGATCGGCGTAGGCACCGAGCACGGCGGCACCGATCGGGCGCATGACGAACCCGACCGCGAACACGGCGAGGGTCGACAGCAGGGCGACCGCGCCGTCGCCCTTGGGGAAGAACTCGTCGGCGATGACCTTCGCGAAGATCGAGTACAGCGCCCAGTCCACCCACTCGACGGTGTTGCCGATGGTGCCTGCGACGATGGCCTTGCGCTGGCCGCTGCTCAGTTTGCCGGGGGCGGACGGGTCGCCCTCCCCTTTCCGGGCTCCTGCGGGCATGGCGGATCTGGTGTTCATGGGGTGGGCTCCGTGGGGACGGGTCGGGCGGCGGCGGATCCGTGCAGTACGCCGCGGGCGGCGTCGGCCACCTGGGCGTGGGTGGCGAACCAGACGTCCTGGTGGGCCGTGATGTGGTCGAGGAGTTCGCGCAGCACCACGAGGCGTGAGCGATGGCCGATGACGTGGGGGTGCAGCGTCAGCTGGAAGACCCCGCCGTCGCGGTGGGCGGCGTCGAACTCGTCCCGCCAGATCTCTCCCACGTCGCGGGGCCGGCTGTAGGGGCGGACGGATCCGTAGCGGTCCATCGTGAAGTACGGGGCGTCGTCGCGGATCCAGTCGACGGGGATCTCGACGAGGCCGGTGGGGCGGCCCTCGGCGACGACCTCGTAGGGTTCGTCGTCGGCCATGAGCGAGGAGTCGTAGGTGAAGCCGAGTTCGAGCATGATGTCGAGGGTCGAGTCCGAGAAGTCCCAGGAAGGGGTCCGGATGCCGACCGGGCGCTGACCGGTCAGCGTCGTGAGCGTGTCGAGGGCGCGTGCGGTCAGTTCTCGCTCGTCCTCACGGCCGAGCAGCATGTTCCGCTCGTGGATCCAGCCGTGGACGGCCAGTTCGTGCCCGTCCACGGTGTAGGCGCGGGCTTCCTCGGGGTGGAGGAGGGCGGAGACGGCCGGCATGAAGAAGGTGGCGGGGACGCCGTAGTGCGCCAGCAGGTTCAGGATCCTCGGAGCACCGGCGCGGGCTCCGTACTCGCCCTGGGCGAGACGGCCCGGGCTGGTCTCGCCGTCGCGCAGGGGGATCGTTTCGTGGTCGGAGTCGAACGACACGGCGACGGCGACGCGGGCGCCGCCGGGCCAGCGGTCGGGGACCAGGCGCCGTCCGGCGCGTACGGCGTCGACGTGACCGCGCCACGTGGGCTCGGGCCAGCGCCAGCTTTCTGCGGGCAGGTTGCCGTCGTCTGAGGACATGGTGACTCCACGGGGAGGGTGATCCGGGGCGGGGGACGAACGGGAGTGACGGCCGTGGCACGGCCGGGGGTGTGCGGGACCGGTGGGTCGGCGGGACGGGTGTGAGGGCGGGACGGCGGGACGGGTGTGAGGGCGGGACCGGTGTTCAGACGGGCCGGTCCATCCGGTGCCAGGAGTACTTCAAGGTGGCGAGGTGCAGCGTCACGTCGGAGGCGATGAGTCCGGGAAGCGATCCGATGACGTCGCTGGTGTAGGGGTGGAGGTCGGCGCGCCGGGGCAGCACCATGTGCCCGATGAGGTTGAAGCGCCCGGTCGCCGCGCTGAGGAACTTCGTCCCCGGATGCCCGGCGAGCTGTCTGCCGGCGGCGTCCAGCTTTCCGGGCTCGATGGACAGCCACACCATGAACTCGGCGTCGAAGCCGAGGAGGGAGGGTTCGACGAGGGTGCGGAACCGCAGGATGCCGCGGGAGATGAGCCGGTCCATGGCTCGGGCGACGCTCGATTCGGCACGGTTCAGGCGCCGGGCGAGGACGCTGACCTGCGTCCGGCCGTCCTCCCGCAGCGCCCCGGCGATCTCCTGCTCGAGCGGGGTGAGCGCTTGTGGCGCACGGTCCCGGTCGGTGCGGTCGCCCGGGGACGGGGCGGGCCGCAGGTCGGCGGCCGCTTCGGGCGGGAGCAGGCCGGTGTCCCACATCGCCGCCGAGGTGAAGGACCGGATGACGGGAACCACCTCGGTGCTCGTGATGAGGTCGGTCGCGGGAAGATCCGTGAACAGCATCCGCATCATCTCCGCGTTGTCGCGGGCGACGAAGTCGACGACGAGATCGGCCGACCCGGTGACGACGGCGACGAAACGGACGTCGGGGCTCTCGCTGAACCGGGCCGCGGCCTCCAGCCCGCGGCCGGGGCGGGTCTGGACCCGGACCATCATGGAGGATCCCTCCCGTGTCCGGTCCAGTTCCAGGGTTCCGGACACCCGCAGCAGCCCTCGCTCCCGCAGTGCCGTGTAGCGGCGCTGTGCGGTGGTCTCGCTGGCGCCCACCCAGCGCCCCACCGCGCTCCACGGCGCACGACCGTTGAGCTGGAGCGCCGCGATGACGCGGCGGTCCAGGTCGTCGATGGCGTCCTTGAGCGCTTCCTGGGGCATGCGATGAAGCTAACCAGCGATTTTTCGCCAGTCAATGGCGGAATCCTGCATTACCGCTGGTCAGAGGGTCGCGATCAGACATCGTGAGCGCTCGCCGACGAAAGAGGGCCCAGCTCCGGCCCTTCCGGGCGGGCGAGCAGGGCATGAAGGATTTCCCCACCTCCGCCGTCAGAAGAGTTCACCGGCGTGCCTCTCTCTTCTGGCCTGCGGTTCTCCATGCGCCGTCCGGTCCCCCGGCGGCGCCGATACGTCCGCGCACGGGCGGGCCGGCCGACCGCCGCGGACACCTGAAACGAGGATGCGCCGCGGCTCGGGGCCCCTGGGCGACGGATTCCTTCACCGCACCGGCTGCCGTGCCCGCCGACGCCGTCGTCGGGCCGGCCGTCGCGTCGACGGCGTGGTCAGGGCCGGCGGTCGTGGGCCGGCGCGAGCGGGCCGTGTTCGCCGGTGGTCCGGCTCGGGCACCGCCCAGCACGACGCGACGAGGGCGTCGACCGCGTCGCAGACGGCCCGTACAAGGTCCGGCGCGCCGGGGAAGGCCGAGGAACCTGAGGAACCGCGCCGGGGAAGGGCGAGGAAGGGCTCGCGCGTACGGTCGGCGGCGGTGACAAGAGACGACTCGTCTCCGATCATTGACCCTGATTGCGTACGACGGGCGCCGCCCGAACCGGGGTGGCGCGCGCGGTGACATCGGGGGGATCAGGGGGATCAGGGGTGGGATCGGTGTTGAGGAACACGCGGGGAAGAAGCCGCAGACTGACGACGGTGCTGCTGGCGGGTGCGTTGGCCGGGTCTGCGCTGGTCGCGGCCCCCGGTAGCGCCTCCGCGGCCGCCAGGGCCGCCGGTCCGGGCAGCGCCCCGGCTGCCGTGGTGCCGTCGGGTCCTGGTACGGAGCTGTCGGCCGCGTCGTTCAGCCAGATGACGGTGGACGACGCCGGCGGGCGCGTGTGGATCGCCGGCGACCGGGTCTATCCGGACGGTTCGCGGGACGGCGAGCTGATCGGTGTGCTCTATGCGGGCGCCGGGCCCGCCGTCGCGAGCGCCCACATGGCCGCTCCCCTGTCCGGCGTGGCGGTGGAGCCGGACGGCTCGAAGGTCTATGCGGGGCAGTCGGAACACGTCGCGGCCTACTCGCACTTCAACGGGTCTCTGTATCCCCTGGACCCGATTCCGGCGCCGGCCGACGACTGCGGGCGGGAGCTGGTGCACACCGGCGGTCGGCTGTTCTTCACCAGTCGTCCGGCAGCGTCGCCAGGGAACTGCACCGACGGACTGGGCAGTGTCGGCGTCGCCGCGACGGCCGAGGGCGGCACCGCCGGGGAGGTCATGTACACGAGCACCCGGGTCCATCTCGAGGGAGGGCCCGGAGGCCTCCTGGTGACCGCTCCGGAGCGCTGGTCCCCCGCCGACGACCCCGACCTGGGGATCTACCGGGTGACGGACGGGTCGGACGGGAACCTGCTGGAGTTCCTGGGCGAACGCCGGTTCACCGAGGACGGCACGCGAGAGGGCATGGACTTCCGGGACGCCGGCTTCTCCGCGGACGGCTCCGTCCTCGCGGTGGCCGACGGTGTCCGGGGGACCGTGCTGCTCGACGGCCACAACGCGCGCTTCCTCGAGAACCGCTATGCGCCGCTGCCGGAAGGTGTCGCGCCGACGGCCGTGGCCTTCAGTCCCGACGGCAAGTGGTTCGCCCAGGGCGGCGCGGCCTCCGGCGACGAAGCCGACCTCACCCTGGCGTTCGCCGATCCGTCGGTCGAACGGCAGCCGCTGCGCATCAGCTTCGACGACGAGGCCGCGGGCCGGCGTGTCGTTCCGCGGGGCATGGAGTTCTCCGGGGACGGTGAACAGCTCTTCGTGGTGACCTCCGACGAGGAGGGCACGAGGTTCTGGCTGCACACGATTCAGACCCGGGAAGCCCTGGCTCCGTCGCGTCTCGTGGACGTGACGCACGGCCCGGCGGTCGCCGGCGCGCCGTTCAGGGTGAGTGGACGGCTGGATCTGGACGAACCGGCACCCACCCGGACACCCCGGCTCACGGTGCAGCGGCTCAGTGACTCGGAGGTCGTCGACCTGCCTTCGGTCCCGGTCGCCGAGGACGGAACCTTCGTCCTGGAGGACGTCCTGCCGGAACGGGCGGGGAACGTCCAGTACGTGCTCGGCTACGCGGGCGACGAGGTCCACTCCCTCTCGGAGTACTGGCTCGTGGTGGACACGGTGGAGGCGTCGAACACGGCGGACCCCGGCGGCAGGCAGCCGGCGCGTGGCGCGCCGGCCCCCTCCCCGGCAGGGTGACGGGTACGGGCCTGTCCTCCCGGCCCGTGGCGGACGGGCAGGCCCTGGCCGGGAACTGCGGGAGCCCCCGGCCGGACCTGCCCCCGGGCCGGACCTGCCTCCGGCCGCCGTCCGTCCTGCCGGTCACCGCTCCGCCGTCTCACTCCCCGTCTGTCTCACTCCCCGTCGGCGCCGGCCGGCCGATGGTGTCCAGTTCGGCCATGTCCTGGCCGGAAAGGGGGATCTGGGCGCCCGCGATGTTCTCGCGCAGGTGGGCGGTGGACGACGTGCCGGGGATGAGCAGGATGTTCGGCGAGCGTCGCAGCAGCCAGGCCAGCGCGACCGACATCGGCGTCGTCCCCAGCCGGCCCGCGACCTTCGAGAGCACCTCGGACTGCAGCGGCGTGAAGCCTCCCAGGGGGAAGAACGGCACGTAGGCGATGCCGTCGGCGGCGAGGCGGTCCACGAGGCCGTCGTCGTGGCGGTGGGCGAGGTTGTACATGTTCTGCACACAGACGATCGGGGCGACGGAGCGCGCTTCGGCGACCTGCTCCGGGGTCACGTTGCTGACGCCGAGGTGGCGGATCAGGCCCTCTCGCCGCAGCTCGGCGAGCGTCTCGAACGCTTCGGTGACCGAGCCGGGCTGCGGCCCCCGGGCATCGCCCATCCGCATGTTGACCAGGTCGAGCGTGTCCACGCCGAGGGCTTCGAGGTTCTCGTGGACCTGCCGGCGCAGGTCTGCGGGGCGCCGGGCGGTGGGCCAGCCGCCCCGGGCGTCGCGGGTCGCACCCACCTTGGTGGCGAGGAACAGTGACGCCGGATAGGGGTGCAGCGCTTCGCGGATCAGCTCGTTGGTGATGCGCGGTCCGTAGGCGTCGCTGGTGTCGATGTGAGTGATCCCGAGGCCGACCGCCTCACGCAGGACGGCGAGGGCGCCGTCGCGGTCGGCCGGCGGCCCCATGACCCCGGGACCGGCGAGTTGCATCGCGCCGTAGCCGAACCGGGTGACGGTCGAGTCCCCCAGCGTCCAGGTTCCGCCGGGAAGAGAGGTGGAGGGCGTGGTCATCACAGGTGCCTTTCGCTTGCGGTCAGGGGCCGGTGGCCTCCTGGTCCCTTGCACCAGTGTTGGAGAGATACTTCCCAGGGGGAAGTAGGCACTCTTGAGTGCGTAACCCACCCAGAGGATGCGAGGCGGAGCAGTGACAACGGCGAAGACCGGCAAGGCGGAGCAGGCCAAGGCGGAGTACAACGCGTTCCTGGCCATGTGCCCCAGTCGTCAGCTTCTCGACCGGATCTCGAACAAGTGGGCCGTCCTGATCCTGTGCGCACTGGGCGGTGACGCCGACGACCGGCCCGGTGCGCCGCACGCCCCGAAGGCGATGCGCTACTCGGAGCTCGCCCGGCTGCTGGCCGGGGTCAGCCAGAAAATGCTGACCCAGACCCTGCGCGCCCTCGAACGCGACGGCCTGCTCACCCGCACCGTGACGCCCACGGTCCCGGTCACCGTCACCTACGAGCTGACCGGTCTCGGCCTCTCGCTCCACCGACTGACACGCGAACTCCGGCAGTGGGCGCAGGACAACATGGACCAGGTGCTCACCAACCGGGAGCAGCACGATTCCGCCTGAGTCCGCGCGAACGAACCGGACTCCCCCGGTCACCGCGGGCGGCGAGACCGTCGGGCGGGTCCGGTCGCCGGCCCGGACGCCGGGCCAGACGCCGCGCGCGGCCGGCGGGCGCGGCGCGGCACGGCGCGGCACGGCGCGGTCCGGCACGAGAGGTGCGGTCCGGCACGAGAGGTGCGGCCGGGGCCGCATCGCGTCGTCGCGCGCCGGGGGTACCTCACCCGCGGCCAACCGCCCGACGGACTGCGCCGCTTCGGACCCGCCAGGGTCCCAACGGAAGGCGAACGACAAGTTCCCTCCCGGCGACGCGCAGCGCCGTCCCCTCGCCTGACCTCGTACCGCACGCGCCTGCCGCCCTGAATTAGTAAGCTCTTCAGCATTATTCGGCGGTGGCCACCGCCGACGTGGTCCTCGACCCGCTGCGCCGGGAGCTGACCGAGCACTGTCTGCGCATGCCGGAGCTGCGCGCCTCCACGCTCGGCGACGAGAGCGTGACGCTGGGGGCGGTGCGGCCGGCCCTGGACGAGGTCGACAGCCGGCTTCTGAGCGACTGGCTGGCGGCACCGGCCGCGCCCCGGCCGGTAGCGGCGCGGACGGGGTACGCGGCCGCCGTCCGTACGCACCACCTCAACAGGAACGAAGGGACCGCCCAGTGAGCACCCGTGAACAGATACCGGCTCCGCAGCTGCGTGTCGGCGTGGTCGGCATCGGACAGCGCGCGGACATGGCCGCGCTGGCGAACCGTTTGGGCACCGCCCGGATCGTGTCCTGCGCCGACCCGGACCCGCGGGGCCAGGAGGACGCCGGACGGCTGTTCGGCGCCGGCGTCGTGGTGCACGACCGGTACGAGAACATGCTCGACGACGAGCTGGACGCCGTGTTCGTGCTCACCCCCGACCATCTGCACACCCGGCCCGCGCTGTTCTTCCTCGCCGCGGGCGTGGCGGTGTTCGTGGAGAAACCGCTGACCATCACCGTCGCCGACTGCGACACGCTGCTCCAGGCCGCGTTCCGCTCCCGCACCCGGCTCTACGTGGGTCACAACCTGCGTCATCTGCCCATGCTGCGGCGGATGCGCGAACTGATCGACGACGGCGCGATCGGCCGCGTGCGCGCGGTGTGGTGCCGTCACTTCGTCGGCCACGGCGGGGACTTCTACTTCAAGGACTGGCATGCGCAGCGGGCGAACACCACCGGTCTGCTGCTGCAGAAGGGCGCCCACGACCTCGACGCCATCCACTGGCTCGCCGGGGGCTACTCCCGCAACGTGGTCGCCCAGGGCGCGTTGGCCGTCTACGGCGACAACCCCCGCCGGGCCACCCGGGAGACCGTGCCGCCCGGTCAGCGCATGCCCGACTGGTTCGACCCGGACGTCTGGCCGCCGTCCGCGCTGCGCGACCTCAATCCCGTCGTCGACGTCGAGGACATCAGCATGATGCTGGCCCGCCTGGACAACGGCGTGCTCGCCAGCTACCAGCAGTGTCACTTCACGCCGGACTACTGGCGCAACTACACGGTGGTCGGGGACGAGGGGCGGCTGGAGAACTTCGGCGACGGCATCGACGGCGATCCCGCGCGGGTCGACGTGTGGAACCGGCGCCGCTCCGGCTACCGCGCCGACGCCGACCTCTCCGTACCGGTCGTGGTACCGGCGGAGGAAACCCACGGAGGCGCGGACCGGGCGCTCGTCGAGGAGTTCCTCCGTTTCGCCGCCGCCGGAGGTCCCACGGAGACCTCGCCCGTGGCCGCCCGGGAAGCCGTCGCCGCCGCGGTCGCCGCGACCACCTCGCTGCGCTCGGGCAGCACGCCGGTCGACGTTCCCCCGCTCGACCCGGAGATCGTCCGCTACTTCGAGGAGCACCAGCCCTCCGGGGCCCCGGCGGAGACGGGGTGAAGGACCGGTCACGGTACCGGCGAAGCCGCACCGGTGTGTTCCGGCGCGGCTTCGCCGTCCCCACGCACCTGCCTAGGAGGGCGAGGGCGTCGACGGCGTCGACGGCGTGGCGGTCGGCGGGAGGAGAACACCGTCGACGATGTACACCGTGGCGTTCTTCGTGGGGATGTTGCCGCAGGTGATCGGTACGCTGCCGTTGACCTTGAAGGAGTCACCGGAGCCGGAGGTGGTGAGGGTGCTGCCCTCGAGGGTGGTGAACGTGCCGTGGGGCAGCTGCGACTTGGTGATCTTCTTGTGCTCGACCACGTGGTAGGTGAGCACCTTCTTGAGCTGCGCCTTGTCGTTGAGGAGCGCGTCCCGCTTGGCGGCACCGAGTTTGTCGAACGCGTCGTTGGTGGGCGCGAAGACGGTGCTGCCCTTGAGGCCCTTCAGCGTGCTCGCCAGGTCGGTCTTCTTGATGGCGTCGGCCAGCATGGACAGGTTCGGGTTGTTCTCCACTGCGGTCGCGACGTTCTCGTGCGCCATCTGCGCGGCGCTTCCGTTGCCGCTCTGCGGCAGCATGGAACAGTCCGGGCCGAAGGACTGATTGCCCGGCGACGGCGACGGCGACGCGGTGCCGGTGGCCGTCGGTGACGCGTCGGACGCCGATGCCTGGGATGCCGAGATGCCCAGCGTCAGCGGGAGGCTGAGCGCTGCTGCCACTGTGAAAGCGGCGGTACGGATGCGTACAGACTGCATACCAATTCCTCGTTCCCTGTGGAGGAGGGCTTGGGCCTGGGTTCGACTGAGCTGCGAGAGCCCCTCGACGAGGGCTCCGCACGCCGGTTGGGGAGAGGCACCACACCGGCGGGCCCATGGCTTGTGATCGGGCCCTCCACCATCTAAGCGCACATCGCGCCGCCCGGCATCTTTCCCCTGCTGCTCCGGCACCCGTCACGGGGCCGTCACCAGCGGGCGGAGGCGGCTGGAGCCGATCCACCGGCCCACGGACCGCGACCACCGGCTCAGCGCGGTACTCGCCAGGAGGGCGACGAGCCCGCCGACCAGCGCTCCGGCCAGGACGTCGTGCGGATAGTGCGCACCCACCCACACCCGCGAGGCCGCCATCGCCACGGCGGCTGCGGCCGCGACCGCTCCGAGCCGTCGCGAGACGAAGAACAGCGCCACGGCAGCGGCGGCGGCGATCGCCGCGTGGTTGCTGGGGAAGGACCAGTCCCCGGGCGCCGGGCAGGCCTCGAGGGTCCTCACGTGGAGGCTCTGGCACGGCCGGTCCTCACGGACCAGCAGTTTGAGTACGGCATTCACGCCGTACGCCAGGACCACGACCACCGGCACCGCGAGCGCCGTCACCGCGGCCGTCCCTGCGGACCGGCGCGCGAACCACCAGCCGACGGCTGCGAGGACGACGAACGCCACCAGCCCGTAGGCCGACCAGAGCGACACCGTTTCGTCCAGCCAGCCCGGCGCCTGTCGCGCCGCGCCCACCACGTCCAGGTAGGCGGAGCCGTCGATCGACGACCCGTCGAATGCTGTCATCACCTGTTTTCCTCCTCGGAATCGCCACCTCGGCGGGCCCGGCGGGCCCGGCGAGCCCGGTACAGCTCGGCCAGCAGAGGCAGCAGCGACACGACGACGACCAACGCCACCAGCGGGAGCAGGTACCGGTCGATGTTCGGGACGGACGAGCCCAGCGCGTATCCCGCGAGGGTGAGGCCGACGCTCCACACGAGCCCGCCGGCGACCTGCCACACCGTGAACGTCCGCACCGGCACCCCCAGCGCACCCGCCACCGGATTGAGCACGGTCCGCACCACCGGGACGAACCGGCCCAGCACGACGGCCTTGGCGAACCCGTACCGCTCCAGCAGCGCCTCGGCGCGCTTCGCCCCCTCGTGGAGCCGCTGCGAGCGGCTGCGGGCCAGCAGCGCTCCGCCTGCCTTCCGGCCGAGCAGATACCCGCACTGTGCCCCGGCGAGCGCCCCCGTCGCGGCGGCGGCCAGCAACGGTCCCAGGGACAGGTGCACACCCCCCTGCGCCGAGCCCGTGCACAGCAGACCTGCCGTGAACAGCAGCGAGTCGCCCGGCAGGAAGAACCCGACCAGCAGTCCCGTCTCGGCGAACAACACCACCCCCACCCCCAGGACGCCGAAGGCGACCAGCAGAGAATGGGCGTCGAGCACGTTGACAGCGAGCTGCAACGACAGGTGGACGGGTGCAGGCATCCTCGCGCCCCCTTCGATCCGGTGGAGCGGGCGCGTCGGGGCAGCACCCAGCCAGTGACTACAATTCTGTAGACCGTCTACTGCACTGTAGACGACAACGGGGTGAGGACCGTTCCATGACCGACCCGAAGGACGAACGCCGGCCGGCCGGCGAACTCGAAGCCGCCGTGATGGCCGCCCTGTGGGCCGCCGGAGCGCCACTCACCCCGGTGCAGGTCCAGGCCGAACTCTCCTCCGGCCTGGCCCGCACGACGGTGGTGACGATCCTGTCGCGCCTCTACGACAAGGGCGTCGTGGACCGCGAGCGACAAGGGCGCGGCTACGCCTACGTCCCGGTGCAGGACGCGCCGGGGCTGACCGCCCGGCGCATGCACACGGAACTCGACCGGGACGCGAACCGGGAGACCGTCCTCGCCCGGTTCGTCGCCCAGCTCAGCCCCGACGACGAGGAGCTGCTGCGCCAGCTGCTGGAGGGGGACGAGACGTGATCTTCCTCCTCCTCGTCCCGCTCCTGCTGCCCTTCGCCCTGTCGGCACTGGCCCGGCACGCCCTCCCGCGCCTCGCTCCGGTCAGCGCCCTGCGGGTCCTGACCGCGTGCGATCTCGCGTGCTCCGGCGCGTGTGTGGCCGCCCTCGGCGCCCTCGTGCTGGTCGGACTGCTCAAGCTCTCCCCTTTCGCGGCACTCGGCGACCTGATCCACCCTCTGCACACACCCTCGAACCTCGTCGTCCTCCCCACGGCCGCGCTCGCCACCGGCGCGCTCGCCCTCGGCCTGTGGACCCTGGCCCGCTCAGCCGTGCGGCAGGTGTGGGCCCTGCGCGCCGCTCGGGCGGAGGCCGGCCGCCGCCCCGCCGCCGGCGACCTGTGCGTTGTCGACTCGCCCCACCCGGACGCCTACGCGCTGCCCGGCAGACCCCATCGGATCGTCGTCACCACCGCGATGCTGCGCGAGCTGGACCCCGCCGAACGGGAAGCCCTCTTCGCCCACGAGCGGGCCCACAACACGGGCGGCCACCACTACTTCCTCGCGGCCGCCGAACTCGCCGCCCACGGCCACCCCGCGCTTCGCGCCACCCGCGCGACCATCCGGCTCGCCGCGGAACGTGCCGCCGACGAGAGCGCCGCCGACGTCATCGGCGACCGCCGGCTCCTGGCCCGGGCCATCGCCCGCGCCGCGCTCGCGGGGAATCCCCGGCGCTCCACCCGCCCGGACTTCGCCCCCGGGGCCGCCACGGGCCCCGTTCCCCAGCGGGTCGCCGCCCTTCTCGCGCCGGGCGCCGGCCGCTCGCACACCTTGCGCTGGATCGCCCTGCTCCTCACCGTCTGCGCCGTCCTGCCCACCACGGCCGCGGCCACCGGCGTAGTGGCCCTCCATCACGCCGTCGAGGTCGCCCAGGGCGAAGAGCGCCCTTGAAAGCCGGGCGCCCGCCGGGGCGGGCGCACTCCCCACCGGGCAGGCGAGGCCGACCGGCCGAGGTCCGTCCCGCCAGGGTCCGTCCCGCCTGGGCCCGTCCCGCCTGGGCCCGTCCCGCCGGGGCCCGTCAGGTCCGGGCCGTCGCCGCCACGGCTTGTCTGGCCGCCCGCTCCACCACGGAGATGCCCTCGCTCATCGACCCGCTGCCGTCCGACAGCACGGCGACGAGGTAGCGGTGTCCGTCCACGGTGACCCGGCCGACGCTGTTGACGTCCCAGAGCCCGGTGGCCGTGCGCTGCAGCCAGCCGTTCTTCAACGCGTAGCCCGATCCGGAAACCGCCGAGACCCCCCACGCCTGGTCGTCCGCGACGCGGGTCATCAGGGTCTGGATGTACGTCCGGGAGTCCTTGTTCAGCGGGGAGGCGGGATGCGCCGTGGCGGCGCCGTCGAACACGGAGAGCAGGAGCCGGATCTGGTCGCTCGCCGTGGTCCGCGTCAGCCCCCACTTCGCGCCGGGACCGCCCTGGGTCGCGGTCAGGCCCAGGCGCTTGTTGGCCGCCTCCAGGGCCGGCGCCCCGCCGATCTCACGCCACAGGGTGTTCGTCGCCGCGTTGTCGCTGTTTCGGATCATCGGTTCGGCCAGTGCGCGTTCCTGGGCGGTGAGGTGCCTGCCCGCGTCCTGGGCCTGCAGCAGCAGGGTCGCGAGGACGTCGACCTTGACCACACTGGCGGTGTCGTACGCGGTGTCCTTGCCGTTCAGCAGCGGCTTTCGGCTCCCGCCGTCGAGACTGAGCACCGCCGCCGTCACGCGCGTCTTGTCCGGGCTCTGCGCCGCGGTGCCGGCGGCGAACGCCGGGACCGCGTGCAGGCCGCCCAGGGAGAACAGGGCCGTCACGGAGGCCAGCACCACACCGGCGCCCGCACGGCTCCTGCGCAGTGATGCGCCCTTCATCTTCGGCATGCGACGCAAGAGTGACATGAAAAACAGACCTCAATAATGTGATCACGAAAGGAATCAAATTCAGAGAATAAGAGAAATTCCCGCCACAAAAAGTGACCCCCGTCACTGCATTCCCGTTACGGGCCCCTTTGTGAGAAAACCCATAAGAGGTTGTCTCACGTGGCAATTTCGCGAGCTTTTTGCACTGGCTCAGAGCGGAGGCCCCGGCCGGACCTCGGCCCTGCCGGTCGTTGCGGTCCACGTACGGGATCTTGAGGCCATGCGTAGCCCATGGCAGGCTCATGCCGCATGATCGACGCATTCGCGAAGGACAACTTGCACGGAAGACTGCGGCGGGACCGCGAGGCGCTGCTCTGGAAGCTCGACGGCTTGTCCGAGTACGACGCGCGCCGACCGTTGACAGCCACCGGGACCAACCTCCTCGGGCTGGTCAAGCACATGGCCGGCGTCGAGGCCAGATACTTCGGCGAGGTCTTCGACCGCCCGCACCCGGAACCACTGCCCCGGTGGCAGGACCACGACGGCAGTGATCTGTGGGCGACCGAGGACGAGACCCGCGATCAGATCGTCGAGTCCTACCGGCACACGTGGGAGCACTCGGATGCGACGATCAACGAGCTTCCCCTCGACGCCCCCGGCCACGTGCCGTGGTGGCCGGAGCCCTATTCCCACACGAACCTGTTCGCCATCCTGGTCCACGTCCTCGGCGAGACCAACCGGCATGCCGGGCACGCCGACATCCTGCGCGAAGGCGTCGACGGCCGAACCGGGATGCGGCCCGAACACGAGACGCAGATCGATCGGGAAGCCCGCGCCGCCTACTGCGCGAAGATCGAGCAGGCCGCCCGATCGGTCGCATCGGCCAGGGCATAGAAGGCTGTTCCACGTGAGGTGGTCTCGGGACCGCTCCGCGTGACGAACGGGCCGTGTTCACCGCAGTGGTGCGGTCGACGCGTCGACCCCATGGGCGTTCGGCCCTGCCACGATGTGCTCCGGGTTGACCCTCGACCTGGTTCAGGGATCAGAGTCTCCCGCGTGGAGAGCGAGATGCGCAGCATTGGGGAGATGGCCCGCGACAGCGGACTGGGCGTCAGCGCCCTGCGGTTCTACGACCGTGCCGGGGTGCTGGTCCCCGCCCGGGTCGACCCGGTGAGCGGCTACCGCTGGTACGCCCCGGAGCAGCTCGACGAGGCCAGGGTGCTGGTCCGGCTGCGGAGGGCGGGCATGCCGTTGGCGGACGTCCGGCTGGTCCTGGCCGGCTGGTCCGACGCGGAGGCCGACCTCGTACGCGGGCTGCTCCAGGCGCACCTGCGCCGTCTCGAACGGGGGCTGACCGAGGCCCGCGGCGCGTTCTCCACGCTCCGAGCCCAACTCGACCACAGGGAGAACCCCATGACCACCAGCACCGGCACAGTCCGGCTGTCCCTCTCCGCGTCCGCACTGGCGGGCGCGCTCGACGCGGTCCGTTTCGCCGTCGGCGAGGATCCCGAACTCCCGATGCTCGGCGGGGTGCTCTTCGACGTCGAGGACGACGCGCTCCGTGTCGTGGCCACCGACCGGTACCGGATGGCGGTCGCCCACATGGACTGCGCCGGACACGGTGGACCGCGTGAACAGGTCGTCGTGCCCGCCCCGCTCGTCGACGCGATGCGCGCGCTGCTGGGCGACGGGGAATCCGCCCTGTTCACCGTGGCGGCCGGCCGCGTGACGCTGGAGGCGGGGGAACGCGAGGTGTCCGGACAGCGCCTGGCCCACGACTTCCCCGACTACCGCCGACTGGTCCGCTTGCCGGCCGGCAAGCGGGTCGTGGTCGATGTGCCCGCGCTCCGGGAGGCGTTGGAGACCGGACCCGTCCGCACGGCCGAGGCGGGCGGGTCCGGCCCGGCCGCGCGTGAGGTCAGCGTGCTGGCGGCGACGGACGGCGGCACGGTGGCCGTCTGCGGGGACGGTGACGAGGACGGGGACGGCGTCGGGGTCGACCGCGCGTTCCTGCTGGACGCGCTCTCCGCCGGGGACCGGGACCGCCTCCTCCTGGAGTTCGGGCCCGCCCCCACCGCGCCGCTGGCGATCCGCCGGACGGACGACGAGGGGACGTTCTCGCTGCTGATGCCGGTCCGTCTGGACCACTGACGGCGAGCCGGCCGCCCTCCCCCCTCGGTCCGTCCCCGGCCTCCGTTCCCGGTGCCCACGGCGTTGTCAGTGGCCTCGCCTAAAGTCGTCAGCACTTGATCACTGCGGTGCGGGGAGGCACTCATGGGGTGGGTGACGGCCGGGGACTACGAGGTCGCCCTGGACGACGGAAAGGTGGTGTGCCGCAATGCCGCCGGACGGCGGCTGAAGTCGGTTCCGCCCAAGCTCGCGGACGACCCCGCGGTGGTCGGACTGCGGCAGCTCGCCGAGTGGCTGGAGCGGCACGAGCGCGAGTGCCTCAGCGACGTGGAGCGCTGGATGGTGCGCTCGCTGCCCGTGCCCCTCGCCGTGCTCACCCGGGTGTGGCCGGACCCGGCCTGGCGTTCGGCCCTGCACGACCTCGTGGTCACCGGCGCCGACGGCGAGGTCGCCGGCTTCCTGCGGGACGCCGACCCCGAGCGCGGCCTCGGCCTCGTCGACCTCGACGGGGACACGGTGCGCATCGCTCCCGACCTGGTCCGCCTTCCGCATCCCGTGCTTCTCGAAGACCTGGAGGAGCTGCGGGAGTTCGCCGTCGAGCTCGGCGTCGAGCAGCGGGCGCAGCAGCTCTTCCGCGAGGTGTGGCACCGCCCCGCCGCACTCGACGCCGAGGCCGGCTCCGTCGAGGAGTACGCGGGCGGAGTGTTCAAGGAACTGCGCTTCCTGCACGGCCGAGCCGCCCAGCTCGGTCACCGGGTACGCGGCGGGTACGCCGTCTGTTCCGTCTGGGAGGACGGCCGGAGCGTGGAGGCCCGCGTGTGGGTCGGCGACTACGACGGCTACGAGGAGACGGAGACCGGCCCCCTGATGTGGACCGACGCCGCCGGACAGGTGCTGAAGCTGGGCCGGGTGGGCCCGGTGGCCTGGTCGGAGGGCATGCGCATGGCCGCCGCGCTGTACGCCGGCCGCGACATCGAGGACGAGGAGCGGGCCGCATGAGCGCCACGGACACCCCCACGACGGCCCGCGGCGGCACCGTCGGGCGCACGGGCCCCGGCTCCGCCGACGCCACCGCCTCCGCCTCCGCCCTGCTCGAAGCCGGGGCGCTGCTGCCGCCGGGCATGAGCGCCCGGGAGGACGCCGACACCCTCACCGTCCGTACGTACACCCATGCCGCGCTGGGCGAGCGCAGCGTCGTGCGGCTGGTGCCGGGCACCCTCGGGGAGGCCGAGGACCTGGCTCTGGACTTCCTCGGGCTGGTACGGGACGCCGAGACTCCCGAGGTCGGGCAGGTCAGGCGGGAGGCCCTCGGCTTCCCCGCCTGGGCACTGGTCAACGACCCGGCCAACGGGCACCACGCGCTGGCCCTGGTCAAGGACGTGGAGCGGCTCGCGCGCCAGGCGAAGTCCCGCCCGGGCACCGCCAAGGAGGGCTTCGAGAAGCTCGGTGAGCGGCTCGGCCGGGCCGTGCCGCACTTCCTGCCGACCTTCTACGAGCAGGCCGCACGGATCTTCCTCCAGTTCGACAACACCACGTACGCGGCCGCCTTCTTCGGCAAGGCCCGTGACGCGGAGCGGGTGCACGCGCTCGCCGTCGACGAGCAGCGGCAGCGTGCCGTGTTCCTGGAGTTCGCGTTCGCCGGGGCGTTGACCGTCAAGGCGCTGAAGCAGCACGTGAAGGATCTCGCCGCCCGGCTGGACGCCACCGAGGCGTGGGCGCAGTTCCGTCAGCTCGCCGTGGAACGCTGTGCGGCCGGCATGCCGCCCTACGCGTCGCTGCCGCAGGACGCGCGCGTGCTGATCAAGGCGGCCGGGCTGCCCAGGACGGACGCGGAGTGCGACCTCGTCGCCGATCTGGTCGCCTCGCCCGCCGCGGTCCGTGCCCCCGCCTCCTTCTGGACCGCCTACCGGGCGACCCTGCGGGTCCTCGCCGAACGGCGGCCCGCCGTCAGGAAGCGGCTGCTGGAGATCATGCCGGCCGGTCTGGACCACGGCACGAAGAGCGACGACTTCTGGCTGGAGCTGCTGGCCGAATGCGGCGCCGACCGGCTGCTGACCGGCGAGGACGCTCAGGACAGTGAGGACAGTGGGCCCGGTCGAGGCAGGACGGGCGGTGAGGACGGTGAGGCGGCGGCCGGCAGCGGCACGGCGGTCGGGGCGGCGCAGGACGTCGACGCGGCGGACTGGCTGAGCCGTTGGGCCGCCCACCGCAAGCGCGGTGCCGCGGTGTGCGACAGTTCCCCGGCCACTCTTGCCCTCGTGGCCCGGATGGCGCCCCGGCTGCGTGCCGACGGACGGACGGTCGACCTGTTCACCGGCCGCCGGCACGCGGGCGTCGACATCGCGCTGCTCGACCTGTGCGCGGCACAGGGCGTCCCCCTGGCCGTGCCCGCTCCCGACGTCGAGGTCCACCTCGGACTGGACCGCTGGGTGCGCGACACCCGGCCCGGACGGCGCGACCTGGCCGCCGTCGCGGCGGACCCGCGGCTTCGCCCCCTGCTCCTGCGGGCGGTCGGGTCCGCGGGGCACGAGCGGCATTCCGGCCAGGTGCTGGACCATCTCGCCGGCCATCCCGTACTCGGCGGAGTGCTGCGCGAGTGGCTGGACGGCGCCGTCGGTGCGCTCTCCGGCGCGGTGGGCCTGCCCGGGGCGCGCGAGGCGCTGCACCGGCTGGCCCCCTACCGGTCGGTGGCTCCCCGGGTCAATCCCGAGGCCGTCGCCCGCGCCGCCGGGTACGAGGCGGCGCCGCTGCTCGGGCGTACGCTGCGGGCCGGCATCCTCGACGAACTGGGCTGGCCCGCCCTCGAAGAGGCCCTGCGGCTGCTCGACGCCGAGACGCGGGCCCGGACCGGGAAGGGGAACGGATCCGGTCCCGGGACCCACGGGGACCGCGACACCTCCCTGATGGTGAACGAGGCGTGGCCCTGCCTGATCCTCAACCGCGGACACAAGGTGGTCGTCGTGGGCCCGGACGGGATCGTGCTCGACCACGAGTTGAGGCTCCCGCCCGGCCTGGACCGCTGGCAGCGCCCGCAGTTCCGTTACACCGACGGCGAACTGCTCGTGGTGTGGTGGCAGGACGGCAAGCAGCGCGGCTACTGGTCCACGCGCCCGGCGGAGATCCTGACCCTCACCGGCGAGCGGATCTCCCACTGGTGGCGCAACGACGACGCGGGGGCTCCCTCCCTCCCGTTGCCCGGCGGAGGCCGGGCCACCGGCGGCGGCACCCTGCACGCCGGCGACACCGTCCTGCCGGCGAGCCGACCCGTCATCGGGGACGGCACCTCGTACTGGCGGCAGGGCAGGCAGGGGCGACGGCACGTGTGGCTGGAGTACGACCCCGCGACGGGTGCGCACAGTCGCGCGTCCCTGCCCGCCTTCCTCCGCGCCGGCATCAGCGACGACGCGGTGCTGCTGCAGGACCGGTGCGAGGTCCTGCCCCTGCAACCAGGGCTGGAGCACAGCCCGTTCGGCACCGACGGCGCCGTGCTCGGGCGCTGGGTGAGGGCTGTGGAGGAAGGGGGCGAGACGCTGACCACCGCGGGGACGCCCGACGGCCGGACCGTCACGCTGCGTACCTCCCGGCCCGGGGAAGACGTCACCCCGCTGGGTGCGCTGCGCCTGCCCGGCGGCGCCGCGCCCGTCGTGGCCCGCACGCGACGCCGGATCGCCCTGTTCGCACCGGACGACGGCAGCGACACGGGCGTTCTCGGCCGGGTGACGCCGGTGGAGCGGGGCGGGGAGTTCGCCGCGGGCACGGCCCTCGTCCCGCCGGTCTCCTTCTGGCACGCGCTGCGGCCCCGGGACGAGCGTGCCTCGGCCGTTCTGCGTGCCTTCACCGACGAGGAGGCGTCCGGCCTGCTGCGCGCGGCGAGGCGGGCACTGGACGAACGCCGGGCGCAGGCGGACGCGGCGAAGGCCGCGGCCGAAGCGGCCGGTGAGCACGGCGAGGGCGCCGGGCCGGCCGCGGCCGGGCACCCGTCCACGGTGCCGTCCGCCGAGGACGTGGTGCGCGGGGCCGTGTCCCAGGCTCTTCCCGCCCTCACCGACAAGCGGCTCCTCGCCGGTGTGACGGCCCTGGTCCGCGCGACGCTCCAGACCGCCGACACGGTCAGCCGCTTCGTCACTCCCCCCGTGGAGCAGCCGAAGCCGGAACGGAAGCGGATCGAGGGCATGTTCGCGGACTACCGGCCCCGGCACGGCGACGACCGCACCCTGCGCGAGGCGGCCGACGGCCTGGCCCGGTTGTGGGGCGGCGAGGGCCAGTGGACCGCGCTCCGCCAGATCCGCGCCGTGAACCACGTGCTGGCGGGACGGCCCGCCGACGGCAGGCGCCTGCCCGACCGCGCCCGTCTGTCCGCCCTCGGCGACGGGTGGAACAGCGACGAGCACACCGTTCCCCGCATCGGCGTGATCTGGCCGGACCTGCTGGGGGTGCTGCGGCCACTGGCCTACCGGGCCACCGCACCGACCACGCCGGAGGCCGACCGGGAGGCGCTGCTCCTCTTGTTCGAGGCGCTCTGCGAAGGGCCGCTCGCCGCTCCCGGCGAGGGGCTTCGAGAGATCGTCCTGGGCGAGCCCCACGACCCGAAGCGGCAGCAGGAGCGCTCCGGTCAGGTGCTGCGCCGCAACGGCCGCACCGTGGTCGTGCTCGGCTGCCGGAACATCGACTACGCCCGCGACCGGGTCAACTGGCTCGCGCTCGACCACGATCCGACGGGCACGTTCGGGGCCGTCGCCCACTTCACGCTGGAGCGGGAGACCCGGCACACCACGACGGTCCCGGCCGACACACTGGCGGCACTCACCCGGCTGACCCGGGACAAGGGAGCCGCACCCTGGCAGCCCGAGGCACCCGCCGCGCTCGCGGCGACCACCCGCGGGGGCCTCGGACCGCTCCAGGCCACGGTGCTCCTCGCCGGGCAACCGGATCGCCTCGACCCCGGCGCACTGGCCACGGCCGGGCTCAAGCCGCGTCAGCTCGACGCGGGCAACCGCATGCTGAGCCCGCTCCCCGCCGCGGACCGGGCGGCGCTCGTCGGCGCCCTGCTGCCCGACGACCCCGGTGCGCTGTGGACGGTGGGACCGGACACGGAGGCCGTCGGCCGGGCCTGGGCCGAGCGGCTCGGTTCCCTCGTCCGCGTGCCCGAGGACCTGGCCGCCACACTCGACGGCCTGCCGGTCGGGTCCGCCGAGGCGGTGCTCAACCCGGCACGCACGCCCTGGCTCAGCCGCACCACGGTCCAACGGCCGGACGAGAACGGACGGCTGGTCGCGGAGGACCCCGCCGCGGTGCCCAGCCGTCACGCGCTGACCGGCGCCGTCGACACCCTTGCCGCGCTCGCCTACGCCCTTCCCCACGGCCACCCGTTGCGTGCGGCCCTGCCCGACGGTCTGGCGGCGCTGCGCCGCCGCCTGACCGACCCGGGTCTGCTGCTCGACCTGGACGTGGAGTGGACGGAGAAGGGAGGCACCACCGCCGCCGAGATCCGCAAGGCGTACGGGCTGCCCGCCGCGGGCGGCGCCGACGCGGACGGCACGACGCGGGTCGGTGAGGCCCTCGTCCTGCGCCCCTGGCACGGCGACAGGGAGACCGTCCTGGTGCGCCCGGCCGGCCTCACCGGCCCGGACGACGCCGTGTTCGGGCTGGTCGAAGGGCTCGTGGGCACGGCACGGGCCTCCGGGATGCGCGCCCTGCGCACCGTCCTGGGCGGTGACCTGTCGCGGAGCCTCGCCGCCGGTCCGGTTCCCGAAGGGGCCGCCGGACACGCCCAGGACCCCACGCTCAGCGTTCCGGCGCTCGTCACCGAGGTGGCGACGGCGCACGGTCTGAGCGAGGACGCTGCGGCGCTCTACCTGCAGTTGCTCGCCCTGCCCGACCCGACCGACCGCAACTGCGCCCGCTGGACCGGCTGGCGGCCGGCGCGCGCGAAGAAGGCCCGGGCCGAACTCGCCGCCACGGGGCTGGTCGTCGAGGCCAGACGGCCGCGGGCCGGCCGTTCCCTCTTCCTGCCCTGCGGCTGGCTCGACCTCAAGTCGCCCGCTCTGCCGGTGGAGACGTGGAAGGAGGGTCTCTACCGGGTGGGTGAAGGCTTCCGGGCGGTTCCGCTGCTCCCGGTACCCGAGCTGTTCACCCGTGCCTGGGAGCGGGTGCGCTCCCAGGACGCGCCCGCGTACGAGGAGCTCACCACCCGTGCCACGCGCAGGGGACGCCGCCGGTGACCCCGCACGAAGCCCCTGTGACCGCTGCCCGTCCCGACCGGAAGATCCGTCGATGACCACCACCCTCTCCCCCGACAGCACCCGCCAGATCGTGCCGCCGGAAGACCGCTACGCGTCCGAACTGGCCTTCCTCGCCGCCTACGACGACGGTCCGCGCCCGCCGGCCTGGCGGCTCACGCCCCGTGCCGTGGTCACCTTCGTCATGGGCAGCGACGGCCGTGCCCTGAGCCTGCCCGAGGGCGCCGAGGCGCCCGAGGGGGTGCCGCGCCGGCTGGTGGTGGAGGGCAAGTTCGTCGGCGACCGGGCGCTGGTCGAGCGGTGTGTCGTCACGCTCGCGGGGGAACGCGGTCTGCTGCTCGTCGGCGAGCCCGGCACCGCCAAGTCCATGCTGTCCGAGTTGCTGTCGGCGGCCGTGTGCGGCACCAGCGGGCTGGTGGTGCAGGGCACGGCGGGTACGACGGAGGACCAGCTCAAGTACGGCTGGAACTACGCCCTGTTGCTCGCCCAGGGCCCCAGCCGGACGGCACTGGTGCCCTCGCCGGTCCTGACCGCGATGACCCGGGGCGGCATCGCCCGCGTCGAGGAGGTGACCCGCTGCCTGCCGGAGGTGCAGGACGCCCTGGTCTCCCTGCTCTCCGAGCGGCGCATCGCCGTGCCCGAGCTCTCGGGCACCGAGGACGCCCTGGCCCACGCCGCCCCCGGTTTCAACCTGATCGCCACCGCCAACCTCCGCGACAAGGGCGTCTCCGAGATGTCCGCCGCGCTCAAGCGCCGTTTCAACTTCGAGACGGTCGGCCCCATCCCGGACCTGGACGCCGAGACCGCCCTGGTCCGCAGCCAGGCACGGGCCTCGGTCGAGCGGGCGGGGGCGCCCTTCCAGGTCGACGAGGCGGTCCTGGAGGCACTGGTCGTCGCCTTCCGCGACCTGCGCGAGGGCCGGTCGGCGGAGGGCTGGGAGGTCGAACGCCCCTCCACCGTCATGAGCACCGCGGAGGCCGTGTCGGTCGCGGGCGCGCTGGCGCTCGCCGCGGCCTACTTCCCCGGCGACCGCGACGTGCTGGGGCTGCTGCCCGGGCATCTCCTCGGCGTGGTCCGCAAGGACGATCCCGCCGACGCGGCCCGGCTGCGCGGGTACTGGGACGGCCCGGTCCGGCGCCGCGCGGAGCAGGGTTCGGCCACCTGGCGCACCCTGTGGGACCTGCGCACGGTCCTGGAGGGCTGAGGCCGTGTCCCCCTCCCTCGCTTCTCCCGGCCCCTCCTCCCCCGGCGCCCGTTCCCTCTCCCGGCCGCTGTCGGCGGACGAGGCGGTGGCAGCGCTCACCGCTGCCTCGGCGCCCTTCCTCATCGGTGTGCGCCATCATGCTCCGTCCCTGGCCGCGGCCGTGCCCGCGCTGCTGGACGGGGCGGCTCCGGACGTGCTGCTGGTCGAGCTGCCGGCCGAGATGCAGGAGTGGCTCCCCTGGCTGGGCCACGCGGAGACCCGGGCGCCGGTCGCGCTGGCCGCGGCCTGCGCGGAGGAGGGGGCGGGGCCCGCCTTCTATCCGTTCGCCGACTTCTCCCCGGAGCTGGCCGCCGTGCGCTGGGCCTGCCGGCAGGGCGTCCCGGTCGTCGCCTGCGACCTGCCGCTGGCCGACCGGGCCTGGCGGGAGGGGACGCACTCAGGGCCCCGCGTCCCGCGCCCCGGGTCCGCGCCGGACACGGCACCCGGGGACCGCACGGCATCCGGGACCTCCACGGCACCCGAGACCGGTTCGGCACCCGTTTCCGGGACGGCGCCCACCGTGCCGGAGCCGGGCCGTGCGGGCGGCGTGGCCCCGGACCGTGCCGGGCTGACCACGGCGCTGCGGGCGAGGCTCACCGGCCGTCCCGGCGAGGACCTGTGGGACCGCCTCGTCGAGGCGACGGCTCCGGGTTCGGGCCCGGAGGCGCTGCGCCGTGCCGCGCTCCTGACCGGGTGGGCCCTGCGCGAGGAGGCCGCCGCCTCCACAGGCGTGCCCGGGCTGGATCTGCGGCGTGAGGCGTGGATGCGTTCCCGGCTGGCCGCCGCCACCGCGGACGGAGCACGGGCCGCCCTGGTGGTGGGCGCGTTCCACGCGCCGGCACTGCTCTCCCCGGCCACGGCGGCCGGACCCGGAGGAGGCGGCTCCGTCACGCCTGGGCAGAGGGCCGCGGCGGCCGACGGGCCCGGGTGGGTCACGTCCCTCATCCCGTACACGTACGCCCTTCTCGACGAGCGGTCCGGGTACCCCGCGGGCATCCGGGACCCCGAGTGGCAGCACCTGGTGCTGCGGACGGCCGGTGATCCGGGCGCGCTGGAGGAGGCGCTGGCCCACGCCGCCGTACGGGTGTGTGCCGCGCTGCGCGATCTCGGGCATCCGTCGGGGCCCGCGGACGCGCGGGAGATCGTGCGGCTGGCCTCGGACCTGGCGCGGCTGCGCGGTCTGCCCGCGGCGGGCCGGGGCGAGCTGGTCGAGGCGGTGCAGACCGTACTCGCGCAGGGTGAGCCGTACGGCAGGGGACGGGCCGTCGCCAGGGCGATGGAGCAGGTCCTCGTCGGTACCCGCAGCGGCCGTCCCGCGCCGGGCGCGCCGCGCAGCGGCCTCGCTCCGGCGGTCGAGGCGGAGCTGGCGGCCCTCGGGCTGCCCGGCCCGGCGTCGGCGGACTCGGGCACGCGGGGGACGAACGGCGCCGCACGCGGGACCCTCGCGTCGGGCACCACGGGGCCGGCCGGGACAGTCCGGGAGCTGCGGCTCGACCCCCTGCGCTCCGGCCTCGACCGCGCACGCGACCTGCTGCTGCGCCGCCTGACTGTGTGCGGCGTGCCGTACGCCGAGGCGCGCGGCGTCGTCGGTACGGGCGGCGCCGAGACCTTGACGACACGGTGGGAGATGCGCTGGACCCCGGCCACCGAGGCGATGCTGTCCGCGGTCGGCGTGCACGGTGTCACGCCCGCCCAGGCGGCCGAGGGCGTCCTGCGCGAGCGGTTTCGGGCGGAGCGGGACGACGGCGGACCGACCGCCGCACAGACCCTGGACGGTCTCCGGCAGGCGGCCGAGTGCGGGCTGCCGGAGCTGGCGGACGCACGGCTGGCGGAGACCGCCGACGTGCTGCCCGGTGCGGCCACGCTGCCCGAACTCCTCGACGGTCTGGGTCTGCTCGACCGGTTGCGGGCGGGGCACGTTCCGGGGCTGGGCGCCGACGAGGACCGGGCGCTCCGGGCCGGCGCCGTGGCCGAGCTCCTCACCGCTGCGGCGGTGCGCCAGGTCGACGGGCTCGGCGGGGCGGAGGACCCGGCGGACGCGCACGCCCTGCTGGAGCTGGCCCACCGCGCGGACGTGCTCGGCGGCGTCCGGCTGACCGACGCGCTGGCCCGGTTGGCCCGGGAGGGCTCACCGCTGATGCGCGGCGCCGCCGGGGCCGTCCGGGTGCTCCTCGGTCACGAGGACCCCGACGTCCTCGGCGAACGCGCCGCGTCCTGGGTCGACGCGGCACGCGACCGCGCGTCCCGTGCCGCGCTCACCGCCCGGCTCACGGGGCTGCTGACGGCCGCGGGCCCGCTGCTGGAGTCGGCGGCCCCGGCGCTGGAGCCGCTGCTCGACCGGGTGTCGGAGCTGGCCGACCGGGAGTTCCTCGACCGGCTGCCGGCGTTGCGCGGCGGCTTCGACACGCTCAGTCCGGCCGCCCGCGACCGGCTCCTCTCCGTCGTCGAGGAGCGCCTGGACGTCGACCGGACGGGCGACACCGGTGGGGTGGATCCAGCGGCGCTCGCCCTGTGGACCCGCGCCGACCTCGCGGCCCGAACCCTCCTCGGCGGGCTCGGTCTGCTCCCAGCTGCCGCGGTCCCGGACGGGGCCGCGGCCGACGAACCCGACCGCGACGACGGCGCCGCACCCGTCGCCGCCGCGCTCGTCGCCGCCCCGGACGCCGGCGCCGCGGATCGCCACCTCGGCCCCGAGGACCGCTGGCGGCTCGTGCTCGGCCGCCGTACCGACCGGCTGTCCCCCGCGGCGGCCGCGCCGGCCACCGCGTTGGACGAGTTGTACGGCAGCGGGCGCGGCGAGGGCAGCCGGGGGGATGCGACCGGGCCCGGCCGCATCGGTGCGGGCGGCGGGCGGGAGGCTTCCTATCCGAGTGTGCGCGAGTGGTCGCAGGAGCTGGCGGTGCTGTTCGGGCCGGGCGTCCGCGAGGAGGTGCTGGCGGCCGCGGCCTCCTCGGGCCGGCCCGACGTCCTGGCCGAACTCGACCCGGACGGCGTGCGGCCCTCCGCAGACCTGCTGCGCACCGTGCTCCGGCACGCGGGCGGCCTGCCGGAGGCACGGCTGGCCGCCCTCCGGCCGCTCGTGCGGCGCCTGGTCGAGGGGCTGACCCGGGAGCTGGCCACGCGGCTGCGCCCCGCGCTGCACGGCACCGTGGTCCCCCGCCCCAGCCGTCGCCCGGGCGGCGGCCTCGACCTGCCCCGCACCCTGCGGGCCAACCTGGCCTCGGCGCACCGCGGTCCGGACGGCACCGTCAGGGTCGTCCCGGAGCACCCCGTCTTCCGCACCCGGGCCAGGAGGGCCGCCGACTGGCGGCTGGTGCTGGTCACGGACGTGTCGGGCTCCATGGAGGCGTCTACCGTGTGGGCCGCCCTCACCGCGTCGGTGCTGGCGGGCGTGCCCACGCTGTCCACGCACTTCCTGGCCTTCTCCACGGAGGTCATGGACCTCACCGACCACGTGCACGACCCGCTGTCGCTGCTGCTCGAGGTCAGTGTGGGCGGCGGCACCCACATCGCCGCGGGGCTGCGGCACGCCCGCACGCTCGTCACCGTGCCCTCCCGCACCCTCGTGGTCGTCGTCAGCGACTTCGAGGAGGGCTTTCCGCTGGGCGGGCTGCTCGCCGAGGTCCGTGCCCTGGTCGGGTCCGGCTGCCACCTGCTGGGCTGCGCGAGCCTCGACGACGCGGGGCGGCCCCGCTACTCCACCGGGGTGGCCGGGCAGCTCGTCGCCGCGGGCATGCCGGTCGCCGCGCTGAGTCCGCTCGAACTGGCCCGCTGGGTGGGGGAGAAGATCGCATGAGCCCGCACCTTCCGCCGGTCAGTCCCGCGGTGACCGCCCAGCTGGTCGCGGCACTCTCCCCCAGGCTGCGCAAGCGGCTGGACGCGGGGGTCGCCAAGATCGGCGGGCGGCCCGTGGTCCGGGAGGGCGACGTCGTACGCGTCGCGGTGGACGACGACACCGACCTCGAACTGCACGCTCCCGGCGGGGTCGTGACCCGGGCCGAGGCGATCCGCTGCGGCTGTCTGCTCGCGCCGGACTGCCTGCACCGGGCCGCCGCGGCGTCGGCGGCCCCGGTCGCCGACCCCGCGGAATCCCCGGAGCCGGCGCCGCCGTCGGCCCCGTCTCCCGCCGCTGCCACCGGCCCCGCCCCTGCCCCCGGCCCCGCTCCGGCCGGCGGCCCCGTCCCCGCATCGGCCACCCCGGCCCAGCGCGCCGCCGCGGTGGCCCTGCGGGACGCGGCGGCCGCGGTGCTGGAGGCCGGCATCGACGGCGCCGGGGCCGTGCTGCAGGCCGAGTTGCTGCGGGCCGCGCACACCGCCCGGCTCGCCGGACTGCCGCGCGCGGCCGGGCGTGCCGTCGCCGTGGTCACGGCGCTGCGAGCGGCCCGCGGCGCCGACCCCGCGCACCGCCTGAGCGACCTCACCGCAGCCCTGCGCGACGTCCTGTTCCTCGCCCACCGTCTCCCGGATGCCACGGGGCCCGAACTCGCGGCGCTGTGCGGCCGGGTGCGGCAGCCGTACGCGCCGGACGGATCACTGCGCCTGTACGGACTCTTCGCCGAGCCGGTCCTGACGACGACCGGTTACGCGGGCACCGTCACCTGGACCTGCGACGCCTCCGGACGGCTCTGCACGGTTCCGGACGTGGCGCCGGGCGGCGCCGACCGGGCCATGGGCTCGGCGGACCGCGCCGTACGCGTCGGCGACACCGCCCTGACGCCCCGTGAGCTGTCCCGCGCGGGTCTCGCCGTGTCCGGGGCGACGGTCTCCCCGACGGGACGTCTGGGGGCGGGGGCGGGCGTACGGGCCGTGCGCGCCTCCGGCGCGTCGTGGCACGCCGAGCCGCTCGACCGCCTGTGGGCGGTGCCGGTGGCCGAGCAGGTGGGCCGGGCGCTGGCCGGCGACGTCGGCCTGCCCAGCGCCGACGACGCGGCCGTGCGGAAGCCGGGGGACGATCGGGACGGCCAGGACCTGCTGTTCCTCGACATCACCGTCGTCGGCACGGTCCAGGAGGCGGCGGGCGCGTGTCTCCTCGCCGACTGCGACGGCCTGGCCGTCCGGCTCGCCGCGGCCCACGACGACCCGGCCCTGCCCCACCGTGAGAACCTCCGCCTCCTCGCGCTCCTCGCGTCCGCGCGGGGCACCCGGCTGCGTGTGGTCGCCCGGCTCACGCCCGCACCGCTCCCCCGCGCCTTGCTGCTGGCGGCGAGCCACCCGACCGATCCGGACGCCCACGTCGACCTCGGTCTCGACCGGCTCCGGCGTGCGGACCTGCCCGCGACTCCGGCGCCGGGCACCGCACCGGGCGCCCGGAGCGCACCTGTCGCGCAGCCGGCGTCCGCCGCCGACGAGGCTCCCGTGCATCTGCTGCGGCGCCGGGTCCACCAGGCCGTGTCCGGGGGACGCCGCGTGCTCGCCTTCCCCGGAAGCCGGGAGTCCGAGGCCGCGCGCCTGCGCCGGTACGGCCTCGGCACCGCCGGTGAGCTGCTGGCCGAGTTGCACGACACCGCCGCGCAGCGGGCACGCGACCCCTTCGGCCGGCTGCTCCCCGCCGACACCGGACGCTTCGCCCGGGCGTGGCTCGGCGCGGCCCTGTACACGGAGGAGGTCGACCGTGCCCTGTGCGCCGCCGCCTGGGGGGTGGGCCTTCCCGAGCCCGCACCTGCCGACCGCCCCCGAACCGGCCCCGGCCCCGCGATCGCCCCGCCGGGCCGGGACGGATCACCGTAGTATCGGACGATCTCGTGGGGGAAGGCGGGCGGACATGGGCAGGCAGCGTCCCGGCACGCCGACGCTGGAGGAGGTGGCCGCCCTGGCCGGCGTGGGCCGGGGCACCGTCTCGAGGGTCGTCAACAACGCGGCGGGCGTTCGGGATTCGACGCGCCGCGCCGTGCAGCGGGCCATCGCGGAACTGGGGTACGTCCCGAATCTCGCGGCCCGTTCCCTGGCGGGGCACCGCGCCGACGCCGTCGCACTGGTGATGACGGAACCGGACTGGCGGCTGTTCGGGGAGCCGTTCTTCACCGAGGTCGTCCACGCCGTCGGCGACGCGCTCACCGACACCCCGGCGCAGCTCCTGCTCACGCTGGTCCGTTCGGACACCGAGCGCCGCCGCTTCGTGGAGTACGCGCGCGGCGGCCGGGTCGACGGGGTGCTGCTCATGTCCGTGCACGCCAAGGACCGGCTGCCGGACATGCTCGCCGAGGCGGGACTGCCCACCGTCATGCTGGGACGGCGTTCCCGCGAGGAGAGCGTCACGTATGTCGACGCGGACAACACGGGCGGTGCGCGCGGCGCGGTCAGGTATCTGCTGGACGCCGGCCGGAGCACGATCGGCGCCGTCACCGGGCCGCTCGACATGTACGTCGCCCAGTGCCGTCTGCGCGGGTACCGGGAGGCACTGGAGTCGGCGGGGGTGGCGGCCGGGGCGTCGCTGGTCGTCGAGGCGAGCGACTTCACGGAGGTGAGCGGGCACCGGGCGATGACCGCCCTGCTCGCCCGGCACCCGGAACTCGACGCGGTTCTCGCCGCTTCGGACACGCTGGCCGCCGGGGCGCTCAACGCGCTGCGCGCCGCGGGCCGCAGGGTGCCGCAGGACGTCGCGGTGATCGGCTTCGACGACTTCCACCCGGACCGCCCCACGGACCCGCCGCTGACGACGGTCCGCCAGCCGCTGCAGGAGATCGGCCGCGCGATGGTGCGGCTGCTGCAGGAGGAGATGGAGGAGTCTCCCGTCGCCTGGCGGCACCTCATCCTCCGTACCGAACTGGTGATCCGGGACTCGGCCTGATCGATCCACCCGCCCGGGAGCGCTCCCGGGCGGCCCGACTTCCGCCTCCCCACCTGCGGCTTCGAAGTTCGTTCGACAATGCCGGCGCGCACAGTCTTGTCAGGAACATGAACCGCTCCTACAGTCCTCAATCAACCGGTGAGTGGGAGCGCTCCCATCAGTGGGGAGTTGGGAGCGCTCCCGCACCGGCCCTCTTCCCCCCACCCCCGCACCCCTGGAGAGGCCCCATGGGACAGTTACGGCTCCGCCCCCGCCCCTCACGCGGATTCCTGGGCGCCCTGGGCGCGGCCTTCACGGCCTCCGCCCTCGTCGCGTCCCTCGCGACCGCCGCCGCGCCGGCCCAGGCGGACACCACGCTCTGCGAACCCTTCGGGACGACGACGATCCAGGGCCGGTACGTCGTCCAGAACAACCGCTGGGGTTCCAGCGCCACCCAGTGCGTCACCGCCACCGAGACCGGCTTCCGGGTCACCCGGGCCGACGGCTCGGCATCGACCAGCGGCGCACCGAAGTCGTACCCGTCGGTCTTCAACGGCTGCCACTACACGACCTGTTCGCCGGGCACCAGTCTCCCCGTCCGGCTCGACACCGTCGCCGCGGCACCGTCCAGCATCTCGTACGGCTTCGTCGACGGCGCCGTCTACAACGCCTCGTACGACATCTGGCTGGACCCGACGCCCCGCACCGACGGGGTCAACCGGACCGAGATCATGATCTGGTTCAACCGGGTCGGCCCGATCCAGCCCATCGGCTCCCCCGTGGGCACGGCGAACGTCGGCGGCCGGACCTGGGAGGTGTGGAGCGGCGGCAACGGCACCAACGACGTGCTGTCGTTCGTGGCGCCGTCGGCGATCAGCGGCTGGAGTTTCGACGTCATGGACTTCGTGCGGGCGACCGTGGCGCGCGGACTCGCCCAGGAGAACTGGTACCTGACGAGTGTGCAGGCGGGTTTCGAGCCCTGGCAGAACGGTGCGGGACTGGCCGTGAACTCCTTCTCCTCCATCGTCGTGCCGGCTTCCACCTGAGCGGCACCGCCCGCGCGGCGGCCCGGCCGCCGCGCCCGCCCCGCACCTCCCCGCCCGTCCGGCTGAAGCGCCCCGCCCCGGACGGGCGGGGTTCCATCACCCTCCCGTGCTTGTCATGAACTGATCATTACCGATCGTCGGAGATCACCGCTAGGAACCGATGGGAGACCCCTATGGCTCGACGCAGCAGATTCCTGTCCTTGGCGGCGGTGCTGGCCACCTTGCTCAGCGCGCTCGGCGTGTCCTTCCTGTTCGGACAGGGGCGGGCCGAGGCGCACGGCGTGGCGATGATGCCCGGCTCCCGCACCTACCTGTGCCAACTGGACGCCAAGACCGGCACCGGCGCCCTCGACCCGACGAACCCGGCCTGCCGGGCCGCGCTCGACCAGAGCGGGTCGACGGCGCTGTACAACTGGTTCGCCGTGCTCGACTCCAACGCGGGCGGCCGCGGCGCCGGTTACGTGCCGGACGGCACACTGTGCAGCGCCGGCGACCGTTCGCCGTACGACTTCTCCGCCTACAACGCCCCCCGCGGGGACTGGCCCCGCACCCATCTGACGTCGGGGGCGACGATCCCGGTGCGGTACAGCAACTGGGCGGCCCACCCGGGTGACTTCCGGGTGTACCTGACCAAGCCGGGCTGGTCGCCCACGTCGGAGCTGGGCTGGGACGACCTGGAACTGATCCAGACGGTGACCGACCCGCCCCAGCAGGGCTCGCCCGGGACCGACGGCGGCCACTACTACTGGGATCTCGCGCTGCCCTCGGGCCGTTCGGGCGACGCGCTGATCTTCATGCAGTGGGTGCGCTCGGACAGCCAGGAGAACTTCTTCTCCTGCTCGGACGTCGTCTTCGACGGCGGCAACGGCGAGGTGACCGGCATCCGCGGCTCCGGCAGCACCCCGGAGAACCCGGACCCGACCGACCCGACCGACCCGCCCACCCACACCGGCTCCTGCATGGCCGTGTACTCCGTGGAGAACTCCTGGAGCGGCGGCTTCCAGGGCTCGGTCGAGGTGATGAACCACGGCACCGAGCCGTTGAACGGCTGGGCCGTGCAGTGGAAGCCGGGCAGCGGGACGACGCTCGGCGGGGTGTGGAACGGTTCGCCGAGCAGCGGTGCGGACGGCACGGTCACGGTCCGGAACGTGGACCACAACCGCGTCGTGCCACCGGACGGGAGCGTGACCTTCGGCTTCACCGCGACGTCGACGGGCAACGACTTCCCCGTCGACTCCATCGGCTGCGTCGCTCCCTGACGTTCCCGGACCGCCGCGGCAGACGGCCGGCGGGGGCCTCACGGGCTCCCGCCGACCTCACGTGCCGGTTACGAATCGCTCAACCTCTGGTTGCGAAGCGATGATCGGGCGACCATGGGGCCATGACTCTGGCCCAGCGCGCCTTTGAGCGGCTGCACGCCTGGCCCGACCTGACCGCGGGTCCGGCCAGTTGCCGAACCGGACGGGCGCTGCGCTCGGTCCGCGACGAGATCGTCCACTTCCACTCGGACCGGGACGTGGACCTCCACCTCACCCACCGGGCCATCCAGCGCTTCCAGTACGACCTCGGCGGATCCACCGCCATCCGCCTGGTGCCCGGCTCCCGTTGGGTGACCGTGCACCTGGACTGCGACGCGGACGTGGACCTGCTGCTGAGCCTGACGAGCATCGCGCTCAAGGCCCACCAGTCGCGGCCCCCGGCCGACCTCGCCGACGGCCGGCCGGGGTCCTCGGGTGCCTCGGCGCCCGCCGGGTGCAACTTCCACCGGGTCACGGTGCTTCCGCGCTCCGCGGCCGGGGAGGCCTGAGTCCGGCCGCGGCGAGGACCGCGCCGAGCACGCACAGGGCGCCGGTGACGACCACGGCCACGTGGACGCCGTTCATGAACGCCTGCCCGCTGCCCTCCACCACGGCTGCCCGCAGCCCGGCCGGCATGTCGCCGGAGACGGGGGCCACGCCCATCGCCACGGCGTCCTTGGCCCCCCGGAGACCGTCGGCCAGGGCCGCGGGCACGCCCGCCCCGGTCAGCTCACCGGTGAGGGTGGCGCCGACCTTGGCGCTGATCAGGGAGACCAGCACCGACGTGCCGAGCGCGCCGCCGATCTGCAGGGTGGTCGCCTGGAGGCCGCCCGCGACACCGCCGTCCTCGACGGGGGCGTTGCCCACGATGGCGTCGGAGGAGGCGGACATCACCATGCCGACGCCGAGGCCGAGCGCGATGAACGGCGGCCACATCGTGGCGTAGGAGGAGTCGGTCTGCCAGGTGAGCATGCCGAAGCAGGAGGCCGCCTGGAGCAGCATGCCCAGCGGCATGGTCAGCCGGGGGCCGAAGCGCTGGGTCAGGGCCGCGCCCAGGGGCGAGGCGACCAGCGAGGCGAGGCTGAGCGGGAGCGTGCGCACCCCCGCCTCGACCGGTGTGAAGCCGCGCACGTTCTGCAGGTACAGCATGACGAAGAAGATCACGCCGAGCATGACGAAGAAGTTGAGCGCGGTGACGATCGCGCCGATGGTCAGGGCGCGGCTGCGGAACAGGCGCATGGGCAGCAGCGGGTGCGCCACGCGGGTCTCGTACCGGCCGAACACGAGCAGGAGCACGAGGCCCGCCGCCACCGCGCCCAGGGTGCCCGCGGAGGTCCAGCCCCACGTCTCGCCCTTGACGACGCCGAAGACGACGGCCAGGAGGCCGAGGGCGAGCAGGAAGAGGCCGGGTATGTCGAACCGCTGGCGGCCCGAGGCGTTGCGGCTCTCCGGGAGCACGAGGGCACCGAAGGCCACGGCGGCGACACCGATGGGGGCGTTGATGTAGAAGACGGACTCCCAGTCGACGTGCTCCACGAGGAGGCCCCCGACGATGGGTCCCAGGGCCGTCGCCACGGCGGAGACCATGGCCCAGATGCCCACGGCCATGGCGAACTTTTTCGGCGGGAAGACGGAGCGCAGCAGTCCGAGCGTGTTGGGCATCAGCAGTCCGCCGAAGGCGCCCTGGAGGGCGCGGAAGGCGACCACGCCCTCGATCGAACCGGACAGGCCGATGGCGACGGAGGCGAGCGTGAAGCCGGTGACGCCGACCAGGTAGTAGGTGCGGCGGCCGAAGCGGTCGCCGAGCTTGCCGCCCAGGATGAGAGTGGCGGCGAGGGCGAGCAGGTACGCGTTGGTCACCCACTGGAGCTGGGCGGTGGACGCCTGCAGGTCGCTGCCGATCTCGGGGTTGGCGATGGCTACGACGGAGCCGTCGAGCTGGACCATGAACAGGCCGAACGCGACGGCCAGGAGGGTCAGCCAGGGGTTGGAGCGCAGGCGGCCGGCCGCGCTGGGGGCGGGGGCGGCCCCGGCGGCCGGGGGCATGGCGGGGTGATCCACGGACGTGGACGGCATGGAGGAGCCTTCTCTCCGGATTTCAGGTGTGGTGCGGGAAGGGGTGCTCGGAGCGAGGAGTGCACGGAGGGAGTGGTGCACGGGAGGAGGGGTGCACGGGGGGGGACGGCACGCCCCGAAGGGCGGGCACGTGGGTCAGCGGGCGCCGGGGCGGAGATGCCGCGTCAACGCGTCGAGGGCGTCCAGGGCCGAACCGAGCGCGCCCTGCTGGCCCTCGGTGAGGGAGGTCAGGGCGTGGCGGATGAGCACCGTCTCCAGTACCCGCACCTCGGACACCCGCTCGCGGGCCGTCGCCGTGAGGTGGAGGTGGGCGACCCGCTTGTCGGCGCTGTCGCGACGGCGCTCCAGGTCACCCTGCTCGGTGAGCTGGGAGACCAGGGCGCTGACGTTGTTGGGCTTCATGAGCAGGGCCTCGGCGGCCTCGCGCACCGTGGTGCCCTCGTGCTGGGCGACGAAGCGCAGCAGGGCGAGCTGGCCCTCGGGGGGCTTGGGGTGCGGGTAACGGGAGGTGACCTGCCGGTCCAGCGCCCGGTGCAGCGCGGGAAGGCACGCCGCGAGGCCGGAGGCCACGTGGTCGATGTCCCGGCGGGGGGTGCTGGCGTCGGTCACCCGAGGACAATAGATATGACCAGATAGGTATGTCAAAAGAGGTATGCCGGAGGAGGCGCGCGCCGCGCAACGCACTCGCAACGTTCCTTCTGCTGCCATGGCGGCATGGGTGACACATACGAGGAGACCCCGCGCGTCGCGCTGACGGCCGAGGCGTCCGCGCTGCTGCGGCGGCTGCGCGAGACGCACGGCCCGCTGATGTTCCACCAGTCCGGCGGCTGCTGCGACGGCAGCGCCCCCATGTGCTACCCGGCCGGAGAGTTCCGCACCGGCGCCTCGGACGTCCTGCTCGGCGAACTGGCGGTGGACGGGGTCGAGGAGCCGGTGGAGTTCTGGATGTCGCGCAGCCAGTACGAGGTGTGGGCCCACACCCGCCTGACCGTGGACGTCGTCCCGGGCCGGGGCAGCGGCTTCTCGCTGGAGGCGCCCGAGGGCGTGCGCTTCCTCATCCGCTCCCACGTCGTGGACGCCTAGCCCCCGGGCGCCTCCCTGCCCTCCCTACGGCCTGAGGCTGCTCACGATCTGCGCCGTCGCGGTCAGCCCGCTGCTGATGGTCGGGGCGATGCTCGTGCTGGCCAGGTAGAAGCCGAGCAGCAGGCACACCAGCGCGTGCGAGATCTTCAGCCCGCCGTTGCGCAGGAAGAGCACCGCCAGGATGAACAGCAAGAGCACCACAGAGATGGAAATGGCCATCGTCAACCTCCTCCGCCACGTCCACTTCGCGGCGTTCGGCCGCAAGTGTGGCGTAGCGGAGGGTTCGTCCGGGCGGCTGACCTGTCCTCCGAACGAGTGGTGTCCCGGCGCCCGCCCCTACCGCTCGCGGCGGGCGTCGAGGAAGGCCTCCAGACCGGCGAGGTCGTCGGTGTTGAGGTGGTCGACACCGGCGGCGAGCAGTTCGGCCCACACGGCGTCCCGCGCGGGCCCGGCCACGTCGGGGGTGGCCCAGAAGCGCACCCGCTGCCCCCGGGCGTGCGCGGCGCCCACGATCTCGTGCAGCCGGCGCCGCTCGGCCGCCGGGAAGGCGCCCACGCCCTGCCAGGTGAAGTTCACCGTCCAGTTGTCGCTGATCAGCGGGACGAACGACGCCGGTGCGGTGGTCCCGAGGTCGGTGAGCCGGCCGTCGTAGAAGGCGCGGCGGGTGCGTTGGGCCGCCATCGGCGCGCGGGCGGCCCGGTCCCCGGAGACGACCGCGGTGACCGCGCCCGGGAACACACGTCCGTGGGCGCAGGAGGTGAACAGGTGCGGGTAGCGGCGCAGACGGCGGTCCAGTTCGAGGTACGTCGCCTCGCCCTCGGTCTTGATGTCGACCAGGAGTTGCAGGGAGCCGCGGTCCCGCGGGTACACGCGGCCGTGGTGCGCCTGGACGCGGGCGGCGAGCGGGTCGAGGTAGAGCGACTCCAGGGTGCGGGAGGGGTCGAGGTCCTCGGGGTCGTGGGCGACGAGGAGTTGGCCGTCGACCAGGTAGATGTCGGCCTCGACGCTGCCGAAGCGGTGGTCGAGGGCGTCGAGGAGGGGGCGGGCGTGCTCGTAGTCGTTGTGGGCGTGCGCGCGCCACAACGGGCGCGGTGCGCGCCTGCCCTCGGCCGCCGCCGACGCGGTGCCGGCGGGCAGGGCGACCGCGCCCGCGAGGGCGGCGCCGAGGGTGGTGAGGGCTCTGCGTCGGGTGGTGAGGGCCATGCTCTGCCTCCCTGGAAGTGCCGTACGGGACCCCAGTGAGTATGGGGTCCCGTCGGCCTCCTTGAGCAGAGCCGTGCGGGGAGTTGGCCGGACCGCCGCCGGTCGTTCACCTGGGCCGCCCCACGTCGCCGTCGTGGCGGCCGGACGCGGCGTCAGGGCGCTCGCAGGTCGACCAGCTCGGCCAGCGCCTCGCGGTGGGCGCCCGCGGTGCCGTAGGCGATCGAGTCGGCCTTGGCCCGCTTGAGGTACAGGTGGACGGGGTGTTCCCAGGTCATGCCGATGCCGCCGTGCAGTTGCAGCGCCTCCTCGGCCGCGTGGACGGCGACCCGGGCCGCGTGGGCCTGGGCCACGGCGACGGCCACGTCGGTGTCCGCGCCGGTCGCCAGGGCGTCGGCGGCGTTGCGGGCGGCGGCACGCAGGCCCGCCACCTCCAGCCACAGCCGGGCGAGCCGGTGCTTGAGCGCCTGGAAGCCGCCCACCGGGCGGTTGAACTGCTTGCGTTCCGCCAGGTAGCGGACGGTCTCGGTCAGCAGCCAGTCGGCGAGGCCCAGTTGTTCGGAGGCGAGCAGCCCGGCACCGGCCCGCAGGGCGCGGCGCACGGCGGGCTCCGTGTCGCCGAGGCGGCGGCCGGGCGCACCGTCGAGGCTCACCCGCGCCACCGGCCGGGTCAGGTCGAGCGAGGTCTGGCGCGTCACCGTCGCGTCGGCGGCACGGACCGCGTACAGGCCCCCGTCGTCGGCGGGCACCAGCAGCACGTCGGCGACGGTGGCGTCCGCGACGCCGGTCAACTCCCCGTGCAGCGCACCGTTCTCCCGCCGCACGCCCGGCACGGCACCGCCCGGTGCGACGTGCAGCCCGACGGCGAGCACGGCCACGGTCGTGGCGGCCGCCAGTTCGGCGAGCAGGTCCTCCGCCCCGCAGGCCAGCAGTGCCTCGGTGGCGACGACGGCGCTCGTCAGGTACGGCACCGGTGCGACCGCCCGGCCCAACTCCTCCAGGACCACGGCGACTTCGCGGTGCGTGGCGCCCTGCCCGCCCAGTGCCTCGGGGATCAGCAGGCCGGCGAGCCCCATCGCGTGGGCGAGGGACTTCCACAGCGGCACGTCGTGCGGGTCGGCGGACTCGCTGCGGGTGAGGACGCCCGCCGGGTCGCAGTGGTCGGTGAGCAGGTCCCGGACGGCGGCGCGCAGCGCCTCTTCCTCCTCCGAGAGGAGGAGAGCGGGTTCGGGCTGTGCGCTCATCGGGCGAGGTCCTTCCATGCGACGTCCTTGTCGGTGCGCGGCTCGGCGGGCAGGCCGAGGACGCGCTCGGCGACGATGTTCAGCAGGACCTCGCTGGTCCCGCCCTCGATGCTGTTGCCCTTGGACCGCAGGTAGCGGTACCCGGCGTCGCGTCCGGTGAAGTCGACCAGTTCGGGGCGGCGCAGGGTCCAGTCGTCGTAGAGCAGCCCCTCCTCGCCGAGGAGTTCCACCTCCAGGCCGCTGATCTCCTGGTTGAGGCGGGCGAAGCCGAGCTTCATGCCGGCACCCTCCGGACCGGGCTGGCCCGCGGCCAGTTGCTGGCGCAGGCGTACGCCGGTGAGGCGGGCGACCTCGGCCTCCACCCACAGGCCGAGCAGCCGCTGGTGCAGGTCGTGGGTGCGCAGTTCTGGACGCTCCCGCCAGGTCGCGGCGACCTTGCCGATCATGCCGCCCTCACGGGGGACCGGCGTGCCGCCGATGGCGACGCGCTCGTTGTTGAGCGTGGTCTGCGCGACCCGCCAGCCGTCGCCGATCGCGCCGAGGCGGCGGGAGTCGGGGATGCGGACGTCGGTGAGGAACACCTCGTTGAACTCGGCCTCGCCGGTGATCTGGCGCAGCGGCCGCACCTCGACCCCGGGATCGGTCATGTCGCACACGAAGTAGGTGATGCCCCGGTGCTTGGGCACGTCCGGGTCGGTGCGGGCGATGAGGATGGCCCAGCGGGCGAGGTGGGCGCTGGAGGTCCACACCTTCTGCCCGTTGACGATCCAGTCCTCCCCCTCCCGCACGGCCCGCGTGCCGAGGGCGGCCAGGTCGGACCCGGCGCCCGGTTCGCTGAAGAGCTGGCACCACACCTCCTCGCCGGTCCACAGCGGGCGCAGCAGCCGGCGCCGCTGCTCGTCGGTGCCGTACTGGAGGATGGTCGGGGCGGCCATGCCGAGGCCGATGCCGATGCGCCGGGGGTCGTTGTCGGGGGCGCCCGCGGCCGCCAGTTCGGCGTCCACGACGGCCTGGAGGGAGCGCGGGGCGCCGAGTCCGCCGAGCCCCTGCGGGTAGTGCACCCAGGCGAGTCCGGCGTCGAAGCGGGCCCGCAGGAAGTCCCGGCGGTCCGTGGTGGCCGGCGGATGCGCGTCCAGCAACGCACGGGTACGGCGGCGCAGTTCCGCTGCGTCGGTCATGCGGCGGTTCCCTTCTCCAGTGCTTCCGCTGCCTTGTCCGGTACGACGGCGACCCGGCCGGTCGTCCTGCCGTCGGCCACGCGCCGCACGGCGTCGGCCGCCCCGGCGAGCGGCACCCGCTCGCTCACCAGCGGCCTGACGGCGCCCCGTGCGGCCAGTTCGGTGAGCTGCTCGTGGCAGTGCCGGACCAGGCCGGGGTCCTTCGTGTTGTAGAGGCCCCAGTGCAGGCCGAGGATCGTGTAGTTCTTCACCAGCGCGTGGTTCAGGGCGGGGCTGGGGATCGTGCCGCTCGCGAAGCCGACGACGACGATCCGGCCCTCGAAGGCGACGGACTTGGCGGACTGGGTGTACGCTGCGCCGCCCACCGGGTCGTAGACGACGTCGGCGCCCCGGCCTCCGGTGGCGTCCTTGACGGCCGCCACGACGTCCTCGCCGCGCCGGTCGACGACCACGTCGCAGCCCAGTTCGCGGGCGACGGCCGCCTTCTCCGGGCCGCCGACGACGCCGATGACGGTGGCGCCGGCCGCCTTGCCGAGCTGGACGGCGGCGCTGCCGACGCCGCCCGCCGCGGCGTGGACGAGCAGGGTCTCGCCGGCCTCGATGCGGGCCCGGCGGTGCAGGCCGAACCAGCCGGTCTGGTAGCCGATGTGCAGGGCGGCGGCCTCGGCGTCGTCCAGGTTCTCCGGCGCGGGCAGCAGGGCGCGGGCGTCGGCGAGGGCGTACTCGGCGAAGCCGCCGTGCGGCAGCGCGGGGGTGGCCAGGACCCGGCGGCCGTCCTCGGTCTCGCCGCAGATCTCCACGCCCGGGGTGAACGGCAGCGGCGGCCTGACCTGGTACTGCCCCCGGCACAGCAGGGCGTCGGGGAAGTTGATGTTGGCGGCGCGGACCTTCAGCAGGACCTGGCCCTCGCCCGGTGTCGGCGGCGCCACGTCCGCGAGGCGCATCACCTCGTCCGGCTCGCCGTTCTCGTGCACCTGCCATGCCTGCATGCGGGGCCTCCACCGACTGTCGTCCGACCGGGTCTTTCGCATACTAAGCGGTCGCTTGCCCATCGGGGAACAGGCCGGGAGAAGGGGCTCGCGAACAGGCCCGGGGGACGGGCTCGGGAACAGGCTCGCGAACAGGCCCGGGGGACGGGCTCGGGAACAGGCGCCGGGAACCGGCCGGGGCTCACGCCTTCGCGGGCCGCGCCCGTACGTGCATCCGCTCGCCCTGCGGGCCGAAGAGGCTGAGGAACTCGGCCGGCCCCTCGCCGGTCGACCCGAACCAGTGCGGCACCCGGGTGTCGAACTCGGCCGCCTCCCCGGCCGACAGCACCACGTCGTGCTCGCCGAGCACGAGCCGCAGCCGGCCGGAGAGGACGTAGATCCACTCGTACCCCTCGTGGGTGCGGGGGTCCGGTTCCTCGGTGCGCTGCGGCTCCAGCACCTTGAACGCCTGGAGCCCGCCCGCCTGGCGGGTGAGCGGCCAGTGGGTGCGGCCGTGGCGCACGATCGGCTCGGCACGCACCCGGGGATCGCGGACCGGCGGGGCGCCGACCAGTTCGTCCAGCGGCACCTGGTGGGCCTGGGCGATCGGCAGCAGCAGCTCGAGGCTGGGCCTGCGCAGGCCCGACTCCAGCCGCGACAGGGTGCTCACGGAGATGCCGGTCGCCTCGGACAGGGCCGCCAGGGTCACCTCCCGCTCCTTGCGGAGCCTGCGGAGCCGGGGGCCGACACCGGCGAGGACGTCGTCTGCGGTCGTCATGTGTTTATTGCAGAACCGGCAAATACGTTTGTCAATCCCGTGGCCTCGGGCGACCTTCTACGTGGAGGTGGTCACCATGACCCAGAACAGCACCGGGACCGCGACGAAGGACCTGAGGGGACGGTACGACGTGGTCGTCGTCGGCGGCGGCGCGGCCGGGCTCTCCGCCGCACTCGTCCTGGGCCGCTCACGGCTGCGCACGCTGGTGGTGGACGCCGGGGAGCCGCGCAACGCGCCCTCGAACCACATGCAGGGCTATCTGACCCGCGACGGCATGTCCCCGGCCGAGTTCCTGGCCCTCGGCCGCAAGGAGATCGCTCGCTACGGCGTCGAGCTGGTCCGCGACCGTGCCGTGGACGTCTCCCGCGCCGAGGACTTCACGGTGGAGCTGGCCGGCGGGGGCACCGTGCACGCCCGCCGGCTGATCGTCACGACCGGGCTCGGGGACGAGCTGCCCGCCGTGGCCGGCATCGCCGAGCGGTTCGGCCGGGACGTGCTGCACTGCCCGTTCTGCCACGGCTGGGAGGTGCGGGACGAACGCTTCGGCGTCCTGGCCACCAGCCCGCTCGCCGTGCACCAGGCCCTGATGGTGTCCGGCTGGTCGGACGACGTGACGCTCTTCCTGCACACGGTCGCCGAACACGAACTGTCCGACGACGACCTGCGGCGGCTCGCCGCGGCCGGGGTCAAGGTGGTGCCCGGCGAGGTCGCCGGCCTGCGGATCGAGGACGACGCGCTCACCGGCGTCCGGCTGGCGGACGGCACGGTGCACGACCGCACGGTGCTGTTCGTCGCCCCGAAGGCCGTCCCCCGCACCGGACTGATGGAGCGGCTGGGCGCGGAGCTGCAGGACACGCCGTTCGGCGCCTACCCCGTGGTGGACCCGACGGGCCGCACCACCGTGCCGGGCGTGTGGACGGCCGGCAACGCGATGGGCTTCGCCGAGCAGGTGATCCACGCGGCCAGCGGCGGCTACCGCGCGGCGACGGCGGTCGTCGGCGACCTGATCATGTCGGACCTGGACGCGGCCGTCGCGCCGTAGGGGTGCCGCCGCTGATCCGGCGGGGGCCCGCGCGGGGTGTGCGCCCGCCCTGCGCGGTGCACCATGACTGCATGCTCCTTGCCCGGTTGGCCCAGGTGTCCCGGGAGGTCGCCGCCACGTCGGCGCGGTCCCGGAAGACCGCCCTGCTCGCGGAGCTGTTCCGCGAGGCGGAGGCGGCGGACGTGCCGGTCGTCATCCCGTACCTGGCGGGGCGGCTGCCCCAGGGCCGGATCGGCGTCGGCTGGAAGGTGCTCGGCCGCCCGGTGCCGCCGGCCGGCGCGCCGAGCCTGACGGTGCGCGACGTGGACGCCCGGCTCACCCGGCTCGGCGCGGTGTCCGGCGCCGGTTCCCAGGCCGAGCGGACCCGGCTGGTCGGCGAGCTGATGGGCGCGGCCACCGAGGACGAGCAGCGCTTCCTGATCGGGCTGCTCACCGGCGAGGTCCGCCAGGGCGCCCTGGACGCCGCCGCCGTCGAGGGCCTGGCCGCGGCGACGGAGGCGTCCCCCGCGCAGGTACGGCGCGCGGTGATGCTCGCGGGCTCGCTCCAGTCGGTGGCCGAGGCCCTGCTGGCCGACGGTCCCGGCGCCCTGGACCGCTTCCGGCTCACCGTCGGCCGGCCCGTGCTGCCGATGCTGGCCCACAGCGCGTCCTCGGTCGCCGAGGCGGTCGGCAGGCTGGGCTCCGCCGCCGTCGAGGAGAAGCTGGACGGCATCCGTGTCCAGGTGCACCGGGACGGCGGCACCGTCCGGATCCACACCCGCACCCTGGACGACATCACCGGCCGGCTCCCCGAGGTCACCGAGGCGGCCCTGGCGCTGCCCGGCGAGCGGTTCATCCTGGACGGCGAGGCGATCTCCCTCGACGCCGAGGGGCGCCCCCGCTCCTTCCAGGAGACCGCCGGCCGGGTCGGCTCCCGCACCGACGTCGCCACGGCGGCGCGGGCGCTCCCGGTCTCCGCCGTCTTCTTCGACGTGCTGTCCGTCGACGGCCGCGACCTGCTCGACCTGCCGCTGACCGAACGCCACGCGGAGCTGGCCCGGCTGGTCCCCGAGCCCCTGCGGGTGCGGCGCACGCTGGTGCACGGCCCCGAGGAGACCGGTGCCGCGGAGGAGTTCCTCGCCGAGACGCTGGCCCGCGGGCACGAGGGCGTCGTCGTCAAGGCACTGGACGCCGCCTACAGCGCGGGGCGGCGCGGCGCGTCCTGGCTGAAGGTCAAGCCGGTCCACACCCTCGACCTGGTGGTGCTGGCCGCCGAGTGGGGTCACGGGCGCCGCACCGGCAAGCTCTCCAACCTCCACCTGGGCGCCCGCACCGCCGACGGCTCCTTCGCCATGCTCGGCAAGACCTTCAAGGGCATGACCGACGCGCTGCTGACCTGGCAGACCGGGCGCCTGAGGGAGCTGGCCGTCGAGGAGCACGGCTGGGGCGTGACCGTACGGCCGGAACTCGTCGTCGAGATCGCCTACGACGGCCTCCAGCGCTCCACCCGCTACCCGGCCGGCGTCACCCTCCGCTTCGCCCGCGTGGTGCGCTACCGCGAGGACAAGCGCCCCGAGGACGCCGACACCGTGGAAACCCTGCTCGCCGCGCACCCCGGAGCGGCCCCGTGAGGCGCAGCGCGGGCCTGCTGCTGCACCGGCGCGGCCCCGACGGCGGGCTCCAGGTCCTGCTCGGCCACATGGGCGGGCCGTACTACGCGCGCCGCGACGCCGGGGCGTGGACCGTTCCCAAGGGCGAGTACGACCCGGCGGAGCCCGCGTGGGAGGCGGCCCGGCGCGAGTTCCGGGAGGAGCTGGGGCTGGCGCCGCCCGAGGGCGAGGCCGTCGCGCTCGGCGAGGTCCGGCAGGCGGGAGGGAAGACCGTCGCGGTCTGGGCCGTGGCCGCCGACCTCGATCCGGCGGAGGTGGTCCCCGGCACCTTCCGCATGGAGTGGCCGCCGAAGTCGGGGCGGACCGAGGAGTTCCCCGAGCTGGACCGGGTGGCCTGGTTCCCGCTGGACCGCGCCCGCGAGGTGATCGTGAAGGCACAGGCCGCGTTTCTCGACCGCCTCACTGAGCACTCGCAGTGAGGAGGGACCACGAGGAACGACGCGGCCCGTCCGCGTTGCGGCCCCGCGCGCCGCGCGCCAGGGTCGAAGCACGACTGCGCACCCAGGGAGGTCGGCCATGCCCATCGCGACGGTGAACCCGGCGAACGGCGAGACGCTCAGGACGTACGAGGCCATGGGCGAGGAGGAGATCGAGCGCCGGATCGAGCTCGCGGAGGCGACCTTCCGCACCTACCGGACCACGGGCTTCTACGAGCGGGCCGGGCTGCTGCGCCGGGCCGCCGACCTGCTGGAGGCCGACCAGAAGGAGATCGGCCGGGTCATCACCACGGAGATGGGCAAGCCGGTCAAGCAGGCCCGCGCGGAGGCGGCCAAGTGCGCCAAGGCGATGCGCTGGTACGCCGACCACGCGGCCGAGCTGCTGGCCGACGAGGAGCCCGCCGACGCCGACGTGAAGGACTCCGGCGCCTCCCGGGCCCTGGTCCGCTACCGTCCGCTGGGCCCGGTGCTCGCGGTGATGCCGTGGAACTTCCCGCTCTGGCAGGTGATCCGCTTCGCCGCGCCCGCACTGATGGCGGGCAACGTGGGGCTGCTCAAGCACGCCTCGAACGTGCCGCAGACCGCCCTGTACCTGGAGGACCTCTTCCACCGGGCGGGCTTCCCCGAGGGCTGCTTCCAGACCCTGCTCATCGGGTCCGCGGCGGTCGACGACGTCCTGCGCGACGAGCGGGTGCGGGCCGCCACCCTCACCGGCAGCGAGCCGGCCGGGCGCGCGGTGGCCTCCACCGCCGGGGAGATGATCAAGAAGACGGTCCTGGAGCTGGGCGGCAGCGACCCGTTCGTCGTCATGCCGTCCGCGGACATCGAGCGGGCCGCCGCGGTGGCGGTGACCGCGCGCACGCAGAACGCGGGGCAGTCGTGCATCGCCGCCAAACGGTTCATCGTGCACACGGACGTCTACGACGCCTTCGCCGAGCGCTTCGCCGAGGGCATGCGGGCGCTGAAGGTCGGCGACCCGATGGACGAGGAGACCGAGGTCGGCCCGCTCTCCAGCGAGCAGGGCCTGAACGACCTCGTGGAACTGGTCGACGACGCGGTGCGCGGCGGCGCCACGGTGCTGTGCGGAGGCGAACGCCCGGAGGGGCCCGGCTGGTACTACCCCCCGACCGTCCTGGCGGGGATCACCCGTGAGATGCGCATCCACCGCGAGGAGGCCTTCGGTCCGGTCGCCACGCTGTACCGGGCGGCAGACCTGGACGAGGCGGTGCTGATCGCCAACGACACGGACTTCGGGCTCAGTTCCAACGTGTGGACGCGCGACGACGCCGACGTGGACCGCTTCGTCCGGGACCTGGAGGCGGGCGGCGTGTACGTCAACGGGATGACGGCCTCCCACCCGGCGTTCCCGTTCGGCGGGGTCAAGCGGTCGGGCTACGGGCGTGAGCTGTCCGGGCACGGAATCCGCGAGTTCTGCAACATCACCACCGTATGGCACGGGGCGTGAGCCTTCCGCGACTACGATCCCCTTTGTGAACCGCGAAGTGACCCTGCCTCTGATCGTCGACGACCGCGGCACGCTCCAGGTCGCCGCGTCCGACGTGAGCAAGCTGCTGCGCACGGTGGGCGGACGGTGGCTGCGGCTGGTGGAGACCGGCGAGGAGAGGCTGGACGAGGACACCGTCGCGGCCCTCACCATCGAGCTGGCCAAGCTGGCCGACCGGATCGACGTGGCGTGCATCGCCCACAGCAGCGGCCCCTCCTCCTGACGCCCGTGCCCTGCTTCACCGGGACGGAGTAACCCGGCGCGAGTTCACCGCCCCTGTGGGTGATCGTGGAGGGGGCACCCCTGAAAAGGTGCACCACTTTCCGGCCGGGGGGCGCGAGCCTTCCGCGAGGCGAAAGCAGGCACGGTTCATGGCGACTTTGTGCAGACCCTCGGTGTCCGTCCCGGAGCACGTGATCACGATGGAGGAGACGCTGGAGCTGGCGCGGCGGCGTCACGCCGGCCATCCCCAACTGCCGCTCGTGCTACGGCTGATAGAGAACACCGGGGTCCGCACCCGGCACATCGTGCAGCCCATCGAGGAGACGCTGAAGCACCCCGGTTTCGAGGACCGCAACAAGCTCTACGCGCGGGAGGCGAAGTCCCGCGTGCCTGCCGTCGTCCAGCGTGCCCTGGACGGCGCGGAGCTGCTCACCACCGACATCGACGTGATCGTCTACGTCTCGTGCACGGGCTTCATGATGCCCTCCCTCACCGCGTGGCTGATCAACGAGATGGGCTTCGACAGCACCACGCGGCAGATACCCATCGCCCAGTTGGGCTGTGCGGCCGGCGGTGCGGCGGTCAACCGCGCCCACGACTTCTGCACCGCCTATCCCGAGGCCAACGTGCTCATCGTGGCCTGCGAGTTCTGCTCGCTGTGCTACCAGCCCACCGACGTCGGCGTGGGCTCCCTGCTCTCCAACGGCCTCTTCGGCGACGGCATAGCCGCCGCGGTGGTCCGCGGGCAGGGCGGCACCGGGGTGCGCCTGGAACGCAACGGCTCGTACCTGATCCCCGGGACCGAGGAGTGGATCATGTACGACGTGAAGGCGACCGGTTTCCACTTCCTGCTGGACAAGCGGGTGCCGGCCACCATGGAACCGCTCGCGCCGGCCCTCAAGAGCCTGGCGGGCGAGCACGGTTGGGACGCCGCCGACCTGGACTTCTACATCGTGCACGCGGGCGGCCCCCGGATCCTGGACGACCTCAGCACGTTCCTCCAGGTCGATCCCCACGCCTTCCGCTTCAGCCGGGCCACCCTCACCGAGTACGGCAACATCGCCAGCGCCGTCGTCCTGGACGCGCTGCGCCGGCTCTTCGACGAGGGCGGCGTCCAGGAAGGGGCTCGCGGGCTGCTGGCCGGTTTCGGTCCCGGCATCACCGCGGAGATGTCCCTGGGCTGCTGGCAGACGGCCGACGCGCGGCAGGACGTACGGCGAGGCATGACGCGGGACGTGTCCCGGGGCGTGAAGCGGAGGGTGAGGCAGTCATGAGCGAGGAAACGGTGTCCCAGACCGTGCCGCCCGTCCGGGAATGGCCGGCCGTCGACCTGCCCGGCAGCGACTTCGACCCGGTGCTGGCCGAGTTGATGCGCGAGGGTCCCCTCACCCGCATCTCGCTGCCCAACGGCGAGGGCTGGGCCTGGCTGGTGACCCGGCACGACGACGTCCGCCTGGTCACCAACGACCCCCGGTTCGGGCGCGAGGCCGTCATGGACCGGCAGGTCACCCGGCTGGCCCCGCACTTCATCCCGGCGCGCGGCGCGGTCGGCTTCCTCGACCCGCCGGACCACACGCGGCTGCGCCGCTCGGTGGCCGCGGCCTTCACGGCGCGGGGCGTGGAGCGTGTGCGCGAGCGGTCCCGCGGCATGCTCGACGAACTGGTCGACGCCATGCTCCGGGCCGGTCCGCCCGCCGACCTGACCGAGGCGGTGCTGAGCCCCTTCCCCATCGCGGTGATCTGCGAGCTGATGGGGGTGCCGGCCACCGACCGGCACGCCATGCACACCTGGACCCAGTTGATCCTGTCCTCCTCGCACGGCGCCGAGGTCAGCGAGCGGGCCAAGAACGACATGAACGCCTACTTCTCGGACCTCATCGGGCTCCGCGCCGACAGCACCGGCGAGGACGTCACCTCGCTGCTGGGCGCCGCCGTGGGCCGGGGCGAGATCACGCCGGCGGAGGCCGTCGGGCTCGCGGTGCTGCTCCAGATCGGCGGCGAGGCGGTCACCAACAACAGCGGGCAGATGTTCCACCTGCTGCTGAGCCGGCCCGAACTCGCCGAACGCCTGCGTGCCGAACCGGAGATCCGTCCCCGGGCCATCGACGAACTGCTGCGCTGGATCCCCCACCGCAACGCCGTCGGGCTGTCCCGGATCGCGCTGGAGGACGTGGAGATCAAGGGCGTGCGGATCCGCGCGGGCGACGCGGTCTACGTGTCGTACCTGGCGGCCAACCGCGACCCGGAGGTCTTCCCGGACCCGGACACGATCGACTTCGGGCGCAGCCCCAACCCGCACGTGTCCTTCGGCTTCGGACCGCACTACTGCCCGGGCGGCATGCTGGCCCGGCTGGAGTCGGAGCTGCTGGTCGACGCGGTCCTGGACCGGGTGCCGGGGCTGAAGCTCGCGGTGGCGCCCGAGGACGTGCCCTTCAAGAAGGGGGCGCTGATCCGCGGGCCCGAGGCCCTCCCGGTGACCTGGTGAGCGGGCTCGCGGCGGCGGCCGAGGGCCTGCTGGTGCCACCGGGTCAGGGCCGGGTGGTGCAGGCGCCGGCCCAGCACGTGACCTTCAAGGTGACCGGCTCGCACTCGCGCATGGCGTCCGCCTTCGAGGTGATCGTGCCACCGGGGTTCGACGTCGGCGCCCATGTGCACACGCGCAGCGAGGAGCTGTTCTACGTGCTGGAGGGCGAGTTGGACGTGCTCGCCTTCGAGCCGAGGGTCCGCACCCCCGGCAGCTGGCGGGACTGGGAGTCGTCCTCGGGCAACCGGGTGGTGCGCGCCACCCCGGGCACGGTCGTCGTCGTGCCCCCGGGCTGCCCCCACGCCTTCGCCAACCCGACGGACGAGCCGGCCAAGATGTTCTTCCAGGCCGGCCCGCCCCCGGACCACGAGCGCTACTTCGAGGAGCTGCTGGAGATCCTGGGCGGCGGTGGCCCGCCGGACCACGAGGCGATCGAGGCGCTCCGGGCGAAGTACGACATCGAGCAGCTGACTCCGCTCCGGCACGGGTGAGTCACCCGGGAAGAGCCCCGGGGGCGCTCACCGGATCGGCATGCCCGCCAGCGTCCGGGCGATCACCAGCCGCTGGATCTCACTCGTCCCCTCGAAGATCGTGTAGATCGCGGAGTCGCGGTGCATCCGCTCCACCGGGTACTCCCGCGTGTAGCCGTTGCCGCCCAGGATCTGGACCGCCTGGGCGGTGACCTTCTTCGCGGTCTCGCTCGCGAACAGCTTGGACATCGAGCCCTCGGCCGCCGTGAACGGCTTGCCGTTGATCGCCATCCACGAGGCGCGCCACACCAGCAGCCGGGCGGCGTCGATGGAGGTGCGCATGTCCGCCAGCTGGAAGGCGACGCCCTGGTTGTCGATGATCGGGCGCCCGAACTGCTCACGCGTCTGCGCGTACTCCAGCGCCACCTCGTACGCGGCCCGGGCCGTGCCCACCGCCATCGCGCCGACCGCCGGGCGGGACGCCTCGAAGGTGGCCATCGCCGCGTTCTTCACGCGCTCGCCGCCCTTCTTGGCCTTCTCCCGGGCGCGGGCGAGGCGGGCGTCCAGCTTCTCCTTGCCGCCGAGCAGGCAGGAGCCGGGGACGCGCACGCCGTCGAGGACGACCTCGGCGGTGTGCGAGGCGCGGATGCCGTGCTTCTTGAACTTCTGGCCCTGGGACAGCCCCGGCGTGTTCGGCGGGACGATGAAGGAGGCGTGGCCCTTGGAGCCCAGTTCCGGGTCGACGACCGCGACGACGACGTGGACGTTGGCGATGCCGCCGTTGGTCGCCCAGGTCTTGGTGCCGTTCAGCACCCACTCGTCCTTGGCCTCGTCGTAGACGGCACGGGTGCGCATGGAGGCCACGTCGGAGCCGGCGTCGGGCTCGGAGGAGCAGAAGGCGGCGACCTTGACGTCGTTGGCGTCGCCGTACATCTGGGGGATCCAGGTGCCGATCTGCTCCTCGGTGCCGTTGGCGAGGACCCCGACGGCGGCCAGGCCGGTGCCGACGATCGACAGGGCGATGCCCGCGTCGCCCCAGAACAGCTCCTCCATCGCCATGGGGATGCCGAGGCCGGTGGCATCGAAGTACTGCTGGGCGTAGAAGTCGAGGGAGTAGATGCCGACCTTGGCGGCCTCCTGGATGACCGGCCAGGGGGTCTCCTCGCGCTCGTCCCATTCGGCGGCGGCGGGACGGATGACGTCGGCGGCGAAGCCGTGCAGCCAGTCCCGGACCTCCTTCTGTTCGTCGCTCAGCTCCATGGTGAACTCGGCCATGTCCCCTCCAGTGACGCCCCTGCGTGTTACTTGCGGTAACCCCGAGTCTGTTACCGACGGGTAGGAAAAGTCAACTCCCCGGACCCCCTCGCCCTCCCGTTCGAGGGGACACGCCCCGTGGGTGTTAGTTTGCGCAGGCGTCACCGAAACAGCACGGGTGGGGAGAACACATGGACACCACGCAGCGGGCCGATCAGCAGAAGTCCGCCGACCGCAGGCGGCGCGAGCTGCTCGAGGCCGCCGACCGGGTGGTGCTGCGCGACGGTCCGCACGCCTCGATGAACGCCATCGCCGCCGAGGCCGGCATCACCAAGCCGATCCTCTACCGCCACTTCGGCGACAAGGGCGGACTCTACGCCGCTCTCGCCGTCCGGCACACGGACGCCCTCCTCACCTCGCTGCGGGCCGCCCTGGACGCCCCGGCGGAGCGGCGGCAGCGCGTCGAGGCCACCCTGGACACCTATCTGGCGGCCATCGAGGCCCGCCCGCAGGTCTACCGCTTCCTGATGCATCCGGCGGAGGGCGCCGCCTCCCCGGGCGACCAGTCGGAGCAGGGCTTCGACGTCGGCCGGCACTCGGCGCCGCTGCTGCGCCGCATGGGCGAGGAACTGGCCCAGGTCATCGAGGAGCGCCTCGACGTCGGACCGGGCACCCAGCAGCTCGCCCGGGTCTGGGGGCACGGCATCGTCGGCATGATGCACGCCGCCGGCGACTGGTGGCTGGGCGAACGGCCCTGCCCCCGGAAGGAACTGGTCCGCAGCCTGGCCGACCTGCTGTGGGGCCGCCTCGCCGAGGCCGGGGACAAGGCGGGCGGCCCCGGGTTCTGACGGCCTCCGGGGCACCCGGGCCCCGCCCGCTCAGCGGCGCCAGGACGCCCGCGCCACCTGGCGCATCAGCTTGCGGTGGCGGCGGCCCGTCAGGCGATCGGCGTAGATCCGCCCCTCCAGGTGGTCGCACTCGTGCTGGAGGCACCGGGCGAAGAACCCCGTGCCGCGCACGGTGACCGGCTCCCCCGTCACCGTGAAGCCCGTCACGACCGCCTCGTCGTACCGCTCGGTCCCCGCCTCCAGGCCGGGCAGCGACAGACATCCCTCCGGACCGCGCACCACCACGCCGCCGGTCTCCGCCAGCCGCGGGTTCACCACGTGCCCGAGGTGGCGCTCGTCCTCGTCGTCCGGGCAGTCGTACACGAAGACGCTCAACGCCTCGCCCACCTGGTTCGCGGCCAGGCCGACGCCGTGGGCGGCGTACATGGTCGCGAACAAGTCCTCCACCAGGGCGGCGAGTTGCGGACCGAAGTCCGTCACCTCCGCGCAGGGGGCGTGCAGGACGGGGTCGCCGAGGAGGCCGAGGGGACGGACGCGCCCGTGGGCGCCCGGGATGGAGCCTTGTCGCATGGCGGTCAGAGTAAGGTCCCTGTGTCCCCCGGCGGCAGGCGCCCACCGCCGGAACCCGGTGGCCGGTGCCGCGATTCGGGAGTGCGAATGGATCTCGATAGGCTGAGGCCCACACCACGTGGCCGTCAGGCTTCACAGGCTTCAGGCGCGGCGCGTACGGCAAGGAGGATCGAGAACTGATGGCAGGCAACTCGGACCCGCTCACGCCGCGGGCCAAGATCGCCGTGACCGCGGGCAAGGCGGTCGCGGCGGCGTCGCGCGCCGCGGGGCGCGGCAGCGGGTCGGTGATCGGCGGCCGGGTGGCGCTGAAACTCGACCCGGACCTCCTCCACCGGCTCGCCCAGCACCTGGACGTGACCCTCGTCTCGGCGACCAACGGCAAGACCACCACCACCCGGCTCATCGCCGAGGCACTCAAGGCCGCCGGTCCGGTCGTCTCCAACGCGCTCGGCGCCAACATGCCGGCCGGCATCACCTCGGCCCTCGCGGGCGGCGCGGACTCCCGCTACGGCGTCATCGAGGTCGACGAGAAGTACCTCGTCGGCGTCGCCCAGGCCACCGACCCGAAGTGCATCGCGCTGCTCAACCTCTCCCGCGACCAGCTCGACCGCGCCGCCGAGACCCGGATGCTCGCCGAGAACTGGCGCGAGGGCCTGGCCGGCACGAAGGCCGTGGTGGTCGCCAACGCCGACGACCCGCTGGTGGTGTGGGCCGCCTCCTCCTCCCCCAACGTGATCTGGGTCGCCGCGGGCCAGATGTGGAAGGACGACGCCTGGTCCTGCCCGTCCTGCGGCGGTGTGATGCAGCGCCCCGGCGACGACTGGTTCTGCGGCGAGTGCGGCTTCAGGCGCCCGACGCCGAGCTGGGCCCTGTCCGGCGACCACGTCCTCGACCCGCACGGCTCAGCCTGGCCCATCCACCTCCAGCTGCCGGGCCGCGCCAACAAGGCCAACGCCGCCTCCTCCGCCGCCGTCGCCGCCGTCTTCGGGGTGCCGCCCCAGGTCGCCCTGGAGCGCATGTACCAGGTGCAGGCGGTCGCCGGACGCTACGACGTGGTCCAGTTCCAGGGCCGCGACCTGCGCCTGCTGCTCGCCAAGAACCCGGCGGGCTGGCTGGAGACCTTCTCCCTGATCGACCCGCCGCCGGCCCCGGTGATCCTCTCGGTGAACGCGCGCGGCGCGGACGGCACCGACACCTCCTGGCTGTGGGACGTGGACTACACCCGGCTGACCGGCCACCCGATCTGCGTGATCGGCGACCGGAAGCTGGACCTCGCGGTGCGCCTGGAGGTCGCGAACCAGCAGTTCCAGGTGTGCGAGGACCTCGACCAGGCGGTGCAGCTCTGCCCGCCGGGACGCATCGAGGTCATCGCGAACTACACCGCCTTCCAGGACCTGCGCCGCCGCGTCGGCAACTGACCGCGTCACTTCAGGGGATTTTCGTGAGCGACAACCAACTGCGGATCGTCTGGATCTATCCGGACCTGCTCAGCACCTACGGCGACCAGGGCAACGCCCTCGTCGTGGAGCGCCGCGCCCGCCAGCGCGGCCTCGACGTGGCCCGCCTCGACGTGCGCAGCGACCAGCCCATCCCGACCTCCGGCGACATCTACCTCATCGGCGGCGGCGAGGACCGGCCGCAGCGGCTCGCGGCCGAGCGGCTGCGCCGCGACGGCGGGCTGCACCGGGCGGTGGAGAACGGCGCGATCGTCTTCTCCGTCTGCGCCGGCTACCAGATCCTGGGCCACGAGTTCATCAACGACCTCGGCCAGCGCGAGCCGGGCCTCGGCCTGCTCGACGTGGTCTCGACCCGCGGCGAGGGCGCGCGCTGCGTCGGCGACGTCCTCGGCGACATCGACCCGCGCCTCGGCCTGCCCCCGCTGACCGGCTTCGAGAACCACCAGGGCGTCACCCACATCGGGCCCAGCGCCCGTCCGCTCGCCCAGGTCCGCTTCGGCAACGGCAACGGCACGGGCGACGGCACCGAGGGCGCCTACAACGACACGGTCTTCGGGACGTACATGCACGGCCCCGTACTGGCCCGCAACCCGCTGATCGCGGACCTGCTGCTCAAGCTGGCCCTCGACGTGAACGCACTGCCGCCGACCGACGACCGCTGGTACGAGGCGCTGCGCAACGAGCGCATCGCGGCCGCGCAGCAGCCCGCCTGAGGCCTTCGCCCCCGGCCCGTCTGATGGCACATCCGCACAGGTGAGCGGGTGCGTCCAGCAGGCGGACGCGTGGTTCGGCCCCGCCCCCCGGTACCGCTAGGGTGGCGGGGAATCGAGCCGGACAGCGCGGTCCGGACCCGTGCCACGTTGAGAAGGTATTTCGGGCTATGCGCATTGGTGTCCTCACGTCCGGCGGCGACTGCCCCGGCCTGAACGCCGTCATCCGGTCCGTCGTGCACCGTGCCGTCGTCGACCACGGCGACGAGGTCATCGGTTTCCGGGACGGCTGGAAGGGCCTCCTGGAGTGCGACTACCTCAAGCTCGACCTCGACGCGGTCAGCGGCATCCTGGCGCGCGGCGGCACCGTCCTCGGCTCCTCCCGGGTCCGTCCCGAGCATCTGCGGGACGGCGTCGAGCGGGCCCGCGGCCACGTCGCGGAACTCGGTCTCGACGCGATCATCCCGATCGGCGGCGAGGGCACGCTCAAGGCGGCCCGGCTGCTGTCCGACAACGGCCTGCCGATCGTGGGCGTGCCGAAGACCATCGACAACGACATAGCGGTCACCGACGTCACCTTCGGCTTCGACACCGCGGTGACCGTCGCCACCGAGGCCCTGGACCGGCTGAAGACCACCGCCGAGTCGCACCAGCGGGTGCTGATCGTCGAGGTCATGGGCCGGCACACCGGCTGGATCGCGCTCCACTCGGGCATGGCGGCCGGCGCGCACGCCGTCGTCGTCCCCGAGCGCCCCTTCGACATCGACGAGCTGACCGCGAAGGTCGGCGAGCGCTTCTCCGCGGGCAAGCGGTTCGCGATCGTGGTGGCGGCGGAGGGCGCCAAGCCGAAGGCCGGCACGATGGACTTCGACGAGGGCGGCAAGGACGTCTACGGCCACGAGCGCTTCGCCGGGATCGCCCGCCAGCTCTCCCTCGAACTGGAGGAGCGCCTCGGCAAGGAGGCCCGGCCGGTGATACTCGGGCACGTGCAGCGCGGCGGGACGCCGACGGCGTACGACCGGGTGCTGGCGACCCGGTTCGGGTGGCACGCGGTGGAGGCGGTGCACCGGGGGGAGTTCGGGATGATGACCGCGCTGCGGGGGACGGACATCGAGATGGTGTCGCTGGCCGACGCGGTGGAGTCGTTGAAAACGGTGCCGGACGCGCGGTACGCGGAGGCGGAATGCGTACTGTGAGTGCGCGGCGCCGATAGGAACCCGGGCCACGTGGTCGTCGCGGACCGCGGGTTCCTCGTGGCCGACAGCGTGGTTCCCCGCGCTGCTCGAGGCGTTTCACCGCCCCCGGTCGCAGATGCGGCCGGGGGCGGTTCTACGCTTGCTTCGGACAAGCGGCGTTCAACCGCGCTCAACCCCCACGAAACAGGAGCGGGCGGATGGATCACAGCGGGCACGGCATGACGATGGACCTGCCGCCGTTCACGCTGGGGCGGGGTCTGGCCTGGTCGGCGGACCCCTTCTTCCTCGTCGCCTGTCTCCTCGGACTGGCCCTGTACGGCTGGGGCGTCGTCCGCCTGGTGCGGCGCGGTGACAAGTGGCCGGTCGGCCGGACCGTGGCCTTCACGGCCGGTGTGCTGAGCGTGGCCCTGATGATGTGCACCAAGCTGAACGACTACGGCATGGTCATGTTCAGCGTGCACATGGTGCAGCACATGGTGATCAGCATGGTGTCGCCGATCCTGCTGCTGCTCGGCGCCCCGATCACCCTGGCCCTGCGCGCGCTGCCCCCGGCGGGCCGCGGCCGCAAGGGGCCCCGCGAGCTGCTGCTGATGCTGCTGCACAGCCGCTACATGCGGGTCATCACGCATCCGGCGTTCACCATCCCGCTGTTCATCGCGAGCCTGTACGCGCTGTACTTCACCCCTCTCTTCGACACCCTCATGGGCTCCCTGGCCGGGCACATCGGGATGATGGTGCACTTCCTCGCCGTCGGCCTGGTGTTCTTCTGGCCGATCATGGGCGTGGACCCGGGCCCGCACCGGCCGGGTTACCTGATGCGGATGCTGGAGCTGTTCGCGGGCATGCCGTTCCACGCGTTCTTCGGCATCGCGCTGATGATGGCCTCCTCGCCGATGGTCGACACGTTCCAGAACCCGCCCGCCTCCCTGGGCATCGACGCGCTCTCCGACCAGAACGCGGCCGGCGGCATCGCCTGGGCGTTCAGCGAGGTCCCGTCCGTGCTGGTGCTGCTGGCGCTGCTGTTCCAGTGGTACGCCTCGGAGGAGCGGCAGGCCCGGCGCAGCGACCGGGCCGCCGATCGCGACGGCGACAAGGAGCTGGCGGCGTACAACGCCTATCTGGCCTCACTGAACACACGCGGCGGCTGAACGGGGCACCATGGAGGGCAACGGACACGAGGAGGGTGTTGCGATGCCCGGTTCCACGGACAGTTCGACGAAGGCGATGGGGGCGCTCACCATCGGCGGCCTGGTCGCGGTCACGGCCTACACGGTGGCGCTCGGAAGCAACGGCTGGTTGTGGTTCGGCTGGGTCGTGCTGGGCCTGATCACCCTGGGGCTGGTGGCCGGCCGCCACGCCTGAGCCCCGCTCGGGGCCCCCTTCTCACTCGCGGCCGATCCGGCTCGCCGAGTGCACGCCCGGCTGGTACTTCGGCAGCCGGACCGTGATCTTCATGCCCGCGCCGACGGCCGTCTCGATGACGAGGCCGTGATCGTCCCCGTAGACCTGACGGAGACGGTCGTCGACGTTGGACAGTCCGATGCCGCCCGACGGGCTGACCTCGCGCGCGAGGATGCGGCGCAGCAGGCCGGGGTCCATGCCGGCGCCGTCGTCCTCAATGACGACCAGGGCCTCGGCGCCCGCGTCCTGGGCGGTGATCTGGATGCGGCACCGGTCGGACTTGCCCTCCAGGCCGTGTTTGACGGCGTTCTCGACCAGCGGCTGGAGGCACAGGAAGGGCAGGGCGACCGGGAGCACCTCGGGGGCGATCTGGAGGGTGACGGCGAGGCGGTCGCCGAAACGGGCCCGGACCAGCGCCAGGTAGTGGTCGATGGCGTGCAGCTCGTCGGCGAGGGTGGTGAAGTCGCCGTGCCTGCGGAACGAGTAGCGGGTGAAGTCGGCGAACTCCAGGAGCAGCTCGCGGGCCCGCTCGGGGTCGGTGCGCACGAAGGACGCGATCACCGCGAGCGAGTTGAAGATGAAGTGCGGGGAGATCTGGGCGCGCAGGGCCTTGATCTCGGCCTCGATGAGGCGGGTGCGGGACTGGTCGAGGTCGGCGAGTTCGAGCTGGACGGAGACCCAGCGGGCCACCTCGCCGGCCGCGCGGACCAGGACGGCGGACTCGCGGGGTGCGCAGGCGACGAGGGCGCCGTGTACGCGGTCGTCGACGGTGAGCGGGGCGACGACGGCCCAGCGCACCGCGCAGTCCGGGGTGTCGCAGGTGAGGCGGAAGGCCTCGCCCCGGCCGGTGGCCAGCGGTCCCGCCAGGCGTTCCATGATCTCGGTGCGGTGGTGGGCGCCCGCGCCGTCCCAGACCAGGACCTGTTCGAGGTCGGTCAGGCACAGCGCGTCCGTGCCCAGCAGGGAGCGCAGCTTGCGGGCCGACTTCCCCGCGGTCTCCTCGGTCAGGCCCGCCCGCAGCGGGGGCGTGGCCAGGGAGGCGGTGTGCAGGGTCTGGAAGGTGGCGTGCTCGACCGGGGTGCCCAGACCGCCGAGGTGCTGCGGCCGGGCCGTGCGCCGGCCCAGCCAGAAGCCGGCGGCCAGCAGCGGGAGCAGGGCGACCGCCAGGCCCGCCAGGAAGCCTCCTGCCGCACCGCTCACGACGTCGCCTCCCTCGTGCCCAGTTCCTCCGGCAGGTGGAAGCGGGCCAGGATCGCCGCCGTCCCGGCCGGGACCCGGCCCGGGGTGGCCAGGGAGACCAGCACCATGGTGAGGAAGCTCAGCGGCACCGACCACAGGGCGGGCCAGGCCAGCAGCGCGTGCAGCGCCCCGCCGCCGCCCGGGAAGCCGCCCATGGTGGCGGCGACCGCGAGCAGCGCGGAGCCGCCGCCCACGAGCATCCCGGCGGCCGCGCCGGGCGGGGTCAGCCGCCGCCACCAGATGCCGAGGACGAGCAGGGGGCAGAAGGAGGAGGCCGACACGGCGAAGGCGAGGCCGACGGCGTCGGCGACCGGCAGCCCGCCGACCAGCGCGCTCGCCGCCAGCGGCACGGCCATGGCGAGCAGGGTGCCGAGCCGGAAGTGGGACACCGCGCGGGAGGGCAGCACGTCCTGGGTGAGCACCCCCGCGACGGCCATGGTGAGCCCCGACGCGGTGGACAGGAACGCGGCGAAGGCACCGCCCGCGACCAGGGCGCCGAGCAGGTCGCCGCCCACTCCCCCGATCACCCGGTCCGGCAGCAGCAGGACCGCGGCGTCGGCCTCCCCGGTCAGGGTCAGCTCGGGGGCGTAGAGGCGGCCGAGGGCGCCGTAGAGCGGCGGCAGCAGGTAGAAGGCTCCGATCAGGCCGAGGACGGCGACGGTGGTGCGGCGGGCGGCGACGCCGGTCGGGCTGGTGTAGAAGCGGACCACGACGTGCGGCAGCCCCATGGTGCCCAGGAACGTGGCCAGGATCAGGCCGTACGTGGCGTACAGCGGGCGTTCCGCGCGGCTCTCGGCCCGGGAGGGCGACAGGGCGTCGTCGGCGCCACGTCCGGCGGCCGGGACGGGGGTGTCCGCGGCGAACGTGAGGCGGGTGCCGGCGTCGATGCGGTGGGTGCCGGCGGGCAGGGCGAGACGGGCGCCGTCGTGGGCGCGGCCGTCCACGGTGCCGTCGACGGTGACCGTCAGCGGCTCGTCGAGCTTGAGGGTGAGGGTGGCGTCGACGCGGACCGAGCGCTGCTCGCGGAAGGTGGCGGGTTCCTCGAAGGGGCGGCCGGGGGCTCCGTCGCCCTGCCAGGCCAGCACCAGGAAGAGGGCGGGGACGAGCAGGGCGGTGAGTTTGAGCCAGAACTGGAAGGCCTGGACGAAGGTGATGCTGCGCATGCCCCCGGCGGCCACGATCGCGGTGACGACGACGGCGACGATCACCCCGCCCAGCCAGCCGGGCGCCCCGCTGAGCACGGTCAGCGTCAGTCCGGCGCCCTGGAGCTGCGGCAGCAGGTACAGCCAGCCGACCCCGACGACGAAGGCCCCCGCGAGCCGCCGCACCCCCTGGGAGGCGAGCCGTGCCTCGGCGAAGTCGGGCAGCGTGTAGGCGCCCGAGCGGCGCAGCGGGGCGGCGACGAAGAGGAGCAGGACGAGGTAGCCGGCGGTGTAGCCGACCGGGTACCAGAGCATGTCGGGCCCCTGGACGAGGACCAGTCCGGCGATGCCGAGGAAGGAGGCGGCGGAGAGGTACTCGCCGCTGATGGCGGCGGCGTTCAGGCGGGGTCCGACGGTGCGGGAGGCGACGTAGAAGTCGGAGGTGGTGCGGGAGATGCGCAGGCCGAAGGCGCCGACGAGGACGGTGGCCACGACGACGAGGGCGACGGCGGCCATGGCGTAGCTGGAGTTCATGGCCTCTTCCCGGCCTCGTTCCCGTCCGGCGGGGTCATCGGTCCTCGACGAGGCGGACGAAGTCGCGTTCGTTGCGTTCGGCGCGGCGCACGTACCAGCGGGCGAGCAGGACCAGCGGGACGTACAGGCCGAAGCCGAGGACGGCCCACTCCAGGTGGCGGGCGTCGGGCAGCGCCGCGAACAGCAGCGGGAGCGGGCCGACGAGCAGGCCCAGCACGGCGAGGGCGGTGAGGCCGGCGCGCAGCTGGCTGCGCATCAGGGAGCGGACGTAGGTGTGGCCGAGGGTGGTCTGTTCGTCGATCTCGGTGCGCGGGCGGTAGTGGCCGGAGGTCTGGGGGTGCCGGCCGCGCGAGCGGAGCCGGGCGTGGGGGACGGTGCCCCTGGGCGGGGCGGTGACGGTGACGCGGCGTTCGGCGGGGTCCTGGGGCACGGTTCAGGGCCTCCGCATGAGCAGGTCCCGCAGCTCGCGGGCGTGGCGCCGGCTGACCTGCAGTTCCTCGGTGCCGACCAGGACGCTGACGGTGCCCGCGTCCAGACGCAGCTCGCCGATGTGGCGCAGGGCGACGAGGTGACGGCGGTGGATGCGGACGAAGCCGCGGGCGCGCCAGCGCTCCTCCAGCGTGGACAGGGGGATGCGCACGAGGTGGCTGCCCCGGTCGGTGTGGAGGCGGGCGTAGTCGCCCTGGGCCTCGACGTGGGTGATCTCGTCGACGGGGACGAAGCGGGTGACGCCGCCGAGTTCGACGGTGACGTGGTCGGGGTCGGGTTCGTGCACGGGGATGCGCGGGGCGGGCACGGCGGCGGTGCGCCGTTCGGCGGCCCGGCGCACCGCTTCCGCCAGCCGCTCCCTGCGCACCGGTTTGAGCACGTAGTCCACGGCCTTGAGGTCGAAGGCCTGGACGGCGAAGTCCTCGTGCGCGGTGACGAACACGACCAGCGGCGGCCGGGCGAACCCGGTGAGCAGCCGGGCGAGGTCCAGCCCGTCGAGGCCGGGCATCTGGATGTCGAGGAAGACGACGTCGATGGCGTCGGGACCGTCGGGGCCCGATTCCAGGGCCCGGTTGATGCGGCGCAGCGCCTCGGTCGCGTCGCCCGCGCCCTCCGCGGTGCCGACCCGGGGGTCGGCGTTGAGCAGGTACACGAGTTCCTCGAGCGTGGGGCGTTCGTCGTCGACAGCCAGGGCGCGCAGCATGAAGGTGGAGTGTAGGGGCGATCCGGGCGTCTGCCCACGCCTGCGGCGTGGCCGTATCCGCTGGATACAGTGCCCGCATGAACAGCAGGCCCGCTTCCTTCGACGAACTCGACCGGAAGATCGTCACCGCCCTGATGGAGAACGCCAGGACCTCCTTCGCCGAGATCGGCGCGGAGATCGGGCTGTCCGCGACGGCGGTCAAGCGCCGGGTGGACCGGCTGCGCGAGACGGACGTGATCACCGGGTTCACGGCGACGGTGCGGCCCTCCGCGCTGGGGTGGCGCACGGAGGCGTACGTGGAGGTGTACTGCGAGGGCGCGGCGCCGCCGCGGCGGCTCGCGGAGGTGGTGCGGGGCTATCCGGAGATCACGGCGGCGATGACGGTGACCGGCGGGGCGGACGCGCTGCTGCACGTGCGGGCGCGGGACGTGGAGCACTTCGAGGAGGTGCTGGAGCGGATCCGTGCGGAGCCGTTCATCCGCAAGACGATCAGTGTGATGGTGCTGTCCCACCTGATCCCGGAGAGTCCTGAGGCGGGAGCCGCCCTGCTCGCACCGGACGGCGCAGCAGACGTGCGCTGACCGGGGCGAGAACGCAGCGATCCTGCGGGAACACGCAGCTTTCTTCGCTTGTCGGGCTCGGGCGTCACTTCCTACCGTGGTGTCAACACCCCGTCACGCACCGTGAAAAGCGGAGGTACCCCTCTGTGACCGAGCCCCGTGTGCCGCGCCGGCGGCGCTTCGTCGTCTGCGAACCCAGACACTTCGCCGTGCAGTACGCGATCAACCCGTGGATGAGCACCGACCGGCCCGTCGACGTCATCCGCGCCCTCGACCAGTGGCAGGCGCTGGTCGACACCTACCGTGCCCACGGCCACACCGTGGACACGGTCGCCCCGGTCCCCGGTCTGCCCGACATGGTCTTCGCCGCGAACTGCGCGGTCGTGGTCGGGGGCCGGGTCCTCGGCTCCCTCTTCCACGCGCCCGAGCGGCGTCCCGAGTCCGTGCCGTTCGAGGCGTGGTTCAAGACGGAGGGCTTCGAGGTCCACCATCCCGAGTCGGTCTGCGAGGGCGAGGGCGACCTGGTCCCGGCCGGCCGCTGGATCCTGGCCGGCACCGGGTTCCGCACCACCCCGGAGGCGCACCGCGAGGCGCAGGAGTTCTTCGGCGTGCCGGTGATCTCGCTGACCCTGGTGGACCCGTACTTCTACCACCTGGACACGGCGCTGTTCGTCCTCGACGACGGCGACGGCGACGGCGACGGCGACGGGAACATCGCGTACTACCCCGGCGCCTTCTCGCCCGGCAGCCGCGAGGTGCTGGAGCGGCTCTACCCGGACGCGGTGGTCGCCACCCGTGCGGACGCGATGGCGTTCGGGCTCAACTCCGTGTCCGACGGACGGCACGTGTTCATCGCCCCCGAGGCACGGGAGCTGGCCGACCGGCTCGCCGGTCTCGGCTACGTGCCCGTCCCCGTGGACCTGTCCGAGTTCCACAAGGCCGGTGGCGGCATCAAGTGCTGCACCCAGGAGATCCGGGAGATCCGCTCATGACCGCACCCGCCCGTACGCCCCGCGGCTCGGCGGAGCTGATCCGCGCGGAGGAGCCCGTTCTCGCGCACAACTATCACCCGCTGCCCGTCGTGGTGGCCCGCGCCGAGGGCGCCTGGGTGGAGGACGTGGAGGGCCGCCGCTACCTGGACATGCTGGCCGGCTACTCGGCGCTCAACTTCGGCCATCGCCATCCGGCGCTGATCGAGGCCGCCCACCGCCAGCTCGACCGGCTGACGCTGACCTCGCGCGCCTTCCACAACGACCGTCTCGCGGGCTTCGCCGAGAAGCTGGCCGCGCTGACCGGCACGGACATGGTGCTGCCCATGAACACCGGCGCAGAGGCGGTGGAGAGCGGCATCAAGGTGGCCCGCAAGTGGGCCTACGACGTGAAGGGCGTCCCGGCCGACCGGGCGACGATCGTGGTGGCCGCGGACAACTTCCACGGCCGGACGACGACGATCGTCGGCTTCTCCACCGACGAGACGGCCCGCCAGGGCTTCGGCCCCTTCGCCCCCGGCTTCCGGATCGTGCCGTACAACGACCTCGCCGCGATGGAGGCGGCGGTCGACGAGACGACGGCGGCCGTGCTGATCGAGCCGATCCAGGGCGAGGCGGGCGTGCTGATCCCGGACGACGGCTATCTGGCCGGCGTGCGGGAGCTGACCCGGCGCAGGGGCTGCCTGTTCGTCGCGGACGAGATCCAGTCGGGTCTGGGCCGCACGGGGCACACCCTGGCCGTCGAGCACGAGTCGGTGGTGCCGGACGTGGTGCTGCTGGGCAAGGCGCTGGGCGGGGGCATCGTGCCGGTGTCGGCGGTGGTCGGCCGGCGGGATGTGCTGGGGGTGCTGCACCCGGGCGAGCACGGTTCGACGTTCGGCGGCAATCCGCTGGCCGCGGCGGTCGGCACGGCGGTGGTGGAGCTGCTGGAGACCGGCGCGTTCCAGCGCCGGGCGGCCGAGCTGGGCACGGTGCTGCGCGAGGGCCTGGCCGCCCTGACCGGCAAGGGCGTCGTCGGCTTCCGGGCGCGGGGGCTGTGGGCGGGCGTCGACGTGGACCCGGCGCTGGGCACCGGGCGCGAGGTCAGCGAGCGGCTGATGCGCGAGGGCGTCCTGGTCAAGGACACCCACGGCTCGACGATCCGGCTGGCCCCGCCGCTGACCGTCACGGCCGAGGAGCTGACGGGCGCCCTCGGGACGCTGGAGAAGGTCCTGACCTCCTGACCGGCCCGGCACCGTTCACCGGGCGGCTCGGCGTCCCTCGTCGAGCCGCTCGACGTGTGTGACGTTGTCGCGGTCCTCGGCGTCCTGGCTCGGCCCGGCCGCGAACCAGGCGTCGAGGATCTCCCGCAGGAGCGGCCCGGACGTCAGTCTGAGGCCGATCGCGAGGACGTTGGCGTCGTTCCAGCGGCGGGCGCCGTCGGCGGTGTAGGCGTCGGTGCACAGGGCCGCGCGGACGCCGGGCACCTTGTTCGCGGCGATCGACGCGCCGGTGCCGGTCCAGCAGCACACCACGGCCTGGTCGGCCCGCCCCGCGGCGACCTCGCGCGCCGCCTGCTCGGAGCAGACGGCCCACCGGGGATCCGCCGCGGGATCCAGCGCGCCGTACGCGCGCACGTCGTGGCCGCGGGCGCGCAGCTCCTCGACGAGGAGCCGGGCGACGGGTTGGTCCATGTCGGAGGAGACGGAGATGCGCATGTGCGAAGCGTACTCACCGGGCGCTCACCTCATCGGCCCAGTCACATGACCGAAGTCACGACCATACCCAGCATCATCGGGGGAACGGGTACGAGCTGGAAGACGTACGACCGAGCAGGACTCCTCCCCGGAGTGTCTGCGCGTGGAAAGGGAGGCCGCCACGTCCCCCACCGAGAACGGCCCAGACACCGACGCCGCGGCGGTGCGCCGCCACCCCGCCCTGTTCCGGGCGATCAAGCGTCGGAAGAACCCCCCGCTGCGGCGGTCGGACATCACCGTCACGGACGAGGCCGCGGTCAAGCGCGCCGTGAAGGCGGCCTCTCTCGGCAATGCCATGGAGTGGTTCGACTTCGGCATCTACGCCTATCTGGCGGGCACCATCGGCCGCGTGTTCTTCCCGTCCGGGAGCGACACGGCGCAGCTGCTCTCCTCGTTCGCCACGTTCGCCGTGGCGTTCCTGGTGCGTCCGATCGGCGGCATGGTCTTCGGGCCGATGGGCGACAAGATCGGCCGCAAGAAGGTGCTCGCACTGACGATGATCCTCATGGCGATCGGCACCGCGGCCATCGGGTTCATCCCCAGCTACGACTCGATCGGTTTCTGGTCGCCGCTGCTGCTGATCCTCTTCCGCCTGCTCCAGGGCTTCTCCACGGGCGGTGAGTACGGCGGCGCGTCCACCTTCATCGCCGAGTACGCGCCGGACAAGCGGCGCGGATTCTTCGGCAGCTTCCTGGAGCTGGGCACGCTGGCCGGGTACACGGGCGCGGCGAGCCTGGTCACCGCTCTGACGGCGGGGCTCGGCAGCGACACGATGGACGCCTGGGGCTGGCGGATCCCCTTCCTGGTGGCCGCACCGCTGGGCATCGTGGGTATCTATCTGCGGCTGAGGCTGGACGACACGCCGGCGTTCCTGAAGCTGGAGGACTCCAGCGTCCACATCTCGGATGCGGCGACCGCGGTGGAGACCACCGCGCGGGGCGACCTGGTCAAGATCTTCCGCACGCACTGGCGGCCGCTGGTGCTGTGCATCGCCCTGGTCGGCGCGTACAACATCACCGACTACATGCTGCTGTCGTACATGCCGACGTACCTGTCGGACGAGCTGCACTACAGCGAGAGCCACGGTCTGATGATCCTGGTGGCGACGATGGTGCTGCTGATGCTGATCATCAACCAGGTGGGCCGGCTCTCCGACCACTTCGGCCGCAAGCCCGTCCTGATGACCGGCATGGTCGGCTTCTTCGTCCTGTCCGCGCCGTCGTTCCTGCTGGTGCGCCAGGGCAGTCTGCTCGCCGTCGCGGGCGGCATGCTGATGCTCGGCCTGTCGCTGGTGTGTCTGCTGGGCACGATGTCGGCGGCGCTCCCGGCGATGTTCCCGACCAACGTCCGCTACGGGTCCCTGTCGGTCGGCTACAACCTGTCGGCGTCCCTGTTCGGCGGTACCACGCCGCTGGTGATCACCGCTCTGATCAGTGTGTCCGGCTCCCAGATGATGCCGGCCTACTACTCGATGGCGGCGGCCCTGATCGGAGTCGTGGCCGTGGCCTGCATGAAGGAGACGGCGCAGAAGCCGCTGGCGGGATCCCCTCCGTCGGTGGGGACCGAGGAGGAGGCGGCGGAGATCGTCGAGGCGCAGGCGCCGACGCCGAGGTTCTGACGGCGCGGGCGTGACGCACGCCAGCGGGCGGTGGGGTTCCGTGCGGACCCCACCGCCCGTCGGCGTGTCAGGCGTCCCCCAGGGGGGCGTCAGCGGTGTGTCACAGGCGCTGCCACAGGGCGGGGACGTTGGGCGGTTCCCAGCCGGGGTAGGCGGTGTGGCCCTGGAGGCACCGGTAGCGGACGCCGCCGTAGGTCACCACGTCACCGGCCGCGTAGGTGGCTCCCGGCTTCCAGGTGGTCTCCCCGCCGTCGTCGCCCGAGACGGTGAGGGTGTACGTGGTGGTGTGGGTGACGGTGCCCGTGCCGGTGAGGGTCAGGGTGTAGGTGCCGCCGGCCGTGCCCGCGGCGACCCGGACCGTGGCGGTCGAGGACTGGCCGGAGGTGACCGAGTCCGGCGTGAAGGCCACGCTCACGCCGGTCGGCGCGCCGGACGCCGAAAGGCGCACGTTCTGGGCCTCGCCGCTGGTCGTGGCGGTGTTCACGGCGACCGTCGCGGAGCCGCCCGGGGCGACCGTGCCGGCGGCCGGGTCGGCGGAGAGCGAGAAGTCGTCCTTCGGGGCGGGGGCGTCCCCGACGGCGGTCTTCCAGATCGTGTACGCGATGCCGTCGGCGCTGCGGTTCAGCGCGGTGGCGCTGATGTTGGAGGTGGTGTCGCAGGCGGAGTGGTAGCACGGGTCGTAGGACCGGCCGGCGGTGCCGCCCCACTTGGCGGCCTCCGCGGCCGACTTGACCGCGGAGGCACCGGTCGCGTAGCCGGAGGTGGGGATGCCGGCCTTCTGGAACGAGTAGTCGTCGGAGCGGCCCTGGCCCTCGACGTTCTCCTGCGGCGCGAGGCCGAGGGAGGTCCAGTACTCCCGCATCGGGGCGGAGGCCGAGGAGGTCAGGTTGTTGATGAAGTAGCCGCCGTTGACGGAGGCGACCATGTCGAAGTTGTAGTACGCCTTGATCTTGCCGCGCTCGGTCGTGGACAGCGTGCGGGTGTAGAAGTCGGAGCCCTTCAGGCCCTGCTCCTCGTCGGTCCACCAGGCGAAACGGACGCGGTTCTTCATGGTCGGGTTCTGCTGGGCGAGGGTCAGCGCCGTCTCGAGGAGCGCGGCGGATCCGGAGCCGTTGTCGTTGATGCCGGGGCCGGCCGCGACGCCGTCGAGGTGGGCGCCGAACATGTACACGCTGCCCGCGTCGCCCTTGGGCCATTCGGCGATCAGGTTGTTGCCCGCGCCCGCGGAGCAGCCGGAGGTGCAGGTCTGCTCGGTGACGGTGTAGCCGGCCGCCTGCAGCTTGCCCTTCACGTACGCGAGGGAGGCGGTGTATCCGGGGCCGGTGGCGCGGCGGTTGCCGCCGTTCTGTGCGGCGATGGAGCCGAACTGCGCCAGGTGCGCCTGCACCTGGGCGACGTCGACGTCGGGCGGCGTGCCCGGGCCGGTGCCGCCGCCGACGGTGAGGGTGTACTGGGCGGTGTGGCTCTTGCTGCCCGCGGTGCCCTTGACGGTGATCGCGTAGGTTCCGGCGGCGGTGCCGGAGGCGGTGGCGACCCGCATGGCCGAACTGGAGCCGGAGGTGACCGTCGCGGGGCTGAAGGTGACGCTCACGCCGGGCGGGGTGCCGGTGGCCGTGAGGGACACCTGCTGGGCGCTGCCGGCGACGGTCGTGGTGGTGACCGTGGCGGCGGCCGTGGAGCCGGCCTCGACGTTGCCGCTCGCCGGGCTGAGGGCCAGCGAGAAGTCGGTCTCCTGCCGGGCGCAGGTGGGGTCGCCGCTCTGGGCGGGGATGTCGATCGCGTTCCAGGCCGCCTTGGTGGCGTCGAACAGGTCGCAGGACGCGTCCAGGTTCTTGGCCGCGGTGAGGGTGGCGGAGCGGTACCGCTTGTAGGTCATGCCGCTGGTCTTGAGCAGCATCCCGCCGTAGAAGATCCTGCCGGCGTTCTGGATGCCGACGCCGGTCACCTGGCTGCCGTCGCAGGTGGGGCTGGAGGGCTTGCCGCCGCCGGGGCTGGAGCCCTCGGCCAGGAGGTAGAACCAGTGGTTCATGGGCCCGGCCGCCGCGTGCTCCTCGGTGTTCGGGATGGCGGCGGAGTAGCAGTTGGGGTCGTTGTTGACCAGCCGGGGGTTGTACATGTTGCGGATCGGGCCGCGCCCCTGGAGGTCGATCTTCTCGCCGACGGTGTAGTCGGGGGTGTCGTAGGGCGCGGGCTGGTTGGCGTAGGCCTCGGTCAGGGCGCCCATGATGTCGCCGGTGGCCTCGCCCAGGCCGCTCTCGTGGTTGGCGCCGCCGGGGGTGAAGCTGTCGAGTCCGTGGCCGTACTCGTGGCCCACCACGTCCATGCCGCCGATCCACTTGCCGGCGCTGTTGTGGCCGATGGTGACGCGTGAGCCGTCCCAGTAGGCGTTGAGCTGGTTGAGGCCGACCAGGGCGGGCCAGCTGCCGCCGTTGCCGTTGTGGCCGTTGCGGCCGAGCCAGTCGCGGAGCATGTCCGACTCCTTCTGCGCCGCGTACATGACGTCGACGCAGCCGGTCTCGCGGCTGGAGGCGTTGCCGGTGCCCCAGTCGTCGTCCGGGCCGGTGAACAGGCCGCCGTTGTAGTCCGAGCACTGCAGGCCGGGGCGGGTGGTGTCGCGCAGGACGTACTGGCTGCCCGAGCGGGAGGTGTCGATGGTCAGCGGGCTGGGGCCGTTCCACTCGCTGTGGCCGGTGCCGGCCTTCACGTCGTCGTAGCTGTCGACCACCTTGCCGGTGCGGGCGTCGACGAAGACGTGCAGTCTGCTGGGCACTCGGTCCTCGGTCGTTCCGACGAGCACGGTCTCCCAGGCGAGGGTCTGGACGTCGTCCTTGACCCGGACCACCAGCCTCCTGGAGTCGACCTCGTCGACGTGCGCGAGCCGCTCGCGGCTGGTCCGTACCGCCTGCTCGGCCTTGACCGCGGCCTCGGTGGGCACGGCTGTCGCGGCCTCGGTGGCGGACTGCACGGCACGTACCCGGCCCTTGCCGTCGGCGAGGACGACGGCGTCGCCGCCGACCACCGGCAGACCGTGGTAGGTGCGCTCGTAGGCGACGGAGAACAGGTCCTTGCCCCAGGGGGTGACCTGGTGGCGGTCGTACTGCTCGCCCTGGCCGCCGGCGGCCAGGGCGTCCAGGCCGCTGCGGACGGCCTGGTCGGCCGCGGCGACGGCCCTCTCGACGGGGGTGGGTTGCGCCGCGGAGGGCGCGGACCGCTCCGACGCCGAGGCGAGGGAGGCCGGTACCACCACCCCTGCGAGTGTCATGGCCAGGACTGTCCCGGCCACCGCGGTCTGTCTGAGCATCGTGGCTCCTTGTGAGAGTGGGGGGCTCCTTGCGGACCGGCCCGGGGCAGGACATGCCGGACGCGCGGCCCGGGGTGCGGACGCGCGTCGCTTGAGTGTCGGTTGCATGTCATGTCGCGGGCTGGCGGAACCCTCACACCCCGCCGCACCGGAATCAACGGCTCCGCGGGCGCGGTACCGTCCTGGCAAAATCCGGCAAGTGCGCGTGGGGCGCGGCGGCCCCGCCCCTCGCCTCACTCCCCCGCGGCCAGCAGCCGCTCCCGGTACTCCCGCACCTCCGGCAGGTCGGCCCACTTCCCGGCGAGCCGGGTGTGCAGTCCGCCCAGTTCGGCGGCGACCATCGAGGCGCGCGAGCGCACGGCCTCCGGCAGCACCTGTGAGGCGAGGGCGACGGCGGCGCCGGGATCGCCGGCACAGGCCAGGCTGTCCGCCAGGCGCAGGGTGAGCAGCAGGTGCGCGCTCCGCATCCGGGGCGGCACCTGTGCGCGCGAGCGCGCGGTGACCTCGACCGCGCGCCGGGCCGCCGTACGGTCCCCCGTCGCCACGGCGAGGTCGCGCAGGGCCCCGCCGACGGCCGAGTCGACCCGCATCGCGCCCTCGGCCCCGGCCATCCACGGCGCCTCCAGGTGGTCGCGCCGGTCGAGGCGGGCGAATCCCCGCCGGGCCAGGGTGATGTGGTGGCGGCACTGGGCGGCGTCGCCGGCCAGGGCGTGCCCGCGCGCCTGGTAGAGGTCCGACAGGGTGGCCGTCCACCGGCGCCGCCCGTCCACCGCGCCGATGCCCCGGGCGTAGCCGAGCATCAGCGAGGGGTCTCCGTCGAGACGGACCAGGGTGCACATGTCGCTGAGCAGGGTCGCGCGGGCCGGGGCGTCCTCGACGGCGTCCGCCCAGCGCAGTCCGTGGCCGAACCAGGCCATCGCGACGCCGATCTGCCCGCGTTCCATCCGCAGCCGGCCGGCGACCTGGGCGTACTGCGCGCCGAGCCGCAACTGCCCGTACGGCAGCCGCCCGGCGGAGTTGACCTCTCGGGCCCAGCGGACCAGCGCACGCAGCAGCCCCTCGACGGCCGTCACCCGGCCCTCGTGCCGAAACGCCTCGCGGATCAGACAGGCGAGGACGGCGGTGAGGCCGTGCAGCAGTTCCCCCTCGGCGACCGCCGCTCCGGTTCCGGTGGCCCATTCCGGGGCGGGGCCGCCCGCCGGGCCCGGCCCGCCGAGCGGCGCCGGCAGCGCGCCCGGCTCGGGCACCGCGCACCCGGCGGTGCCGTGCAGCGGGCACACCAGTCCCTCGGCGGGCAGCCGCGCGGGCCACATCCGGAGGTCCGGCGCGCCCTGCCCCCCGGGGGCGTCCGCACCGGGCAGCGGCGCGAACAGCGCCGGGTCGGCCGGGGACCGGTCCTGCCGCCGGGCCGCCTCGCGCGGCGCGGCGACGATCGCGGCCAGTTCCCCGCCCGTCTCCAGCACCGTGTCGAGCCGGCGCACCAGTCCCACGGGCGGCTCGCGCAGGCCCGCCTCCAGCTTGCTCACCGCCGAGTGGTGGTAGCCCACCCGCAGGCCGAGTTGCACCTGGGTGAGCCCCGCCGCCCTGCGCAGGGAGCGCAGGTGCCGCCCGAACTCCGCCCACGGTGCCCCGCCCGCCCGCGCCGATCCGCCGCTCATCCGGCCCTCCCCCCGGTCGCGCCCCCGCCGCGGGCCGTGCGCCGCCCGGGCTTCGCGCGTTCCGCCACCGGACAGCACAGAGGACGGGGTGGGCCGCGTCAATCGAGTTGACCGAAGAGCGGCCGAACCGCTCCCGGCCGGTTCCGCCGCCCTCGGGCTACGATCGGTCACCGGTCGCGGACGACCGGCCGGGAGCCCGGAGAACTGGAGACGCACCGTGTTCTACTACGTGCTCAAGTACGTCCTGCTGGGCCCGCTGCTGAGGGTCGTCTTCCGCCCGCGGATCGAGGGCCTGGACCATGTGCCGGACTCGGGGGCGGCCATCGTCGCGGGCAACCACCTCTCCTTCTCGGACCACTTCCTGATGCCCGCGGTGCTCAAGCGCCGCATCACCTTCCTCGCCAAGGCCGAGTACTTCACCGGGCCGGGCCTCAAGGGCAGGCTGACCGCGTTCTTCTTCCGCAGCGCCGGCCAGATCCCCGTCGACCGCTCCGGCAAGGAGGCGGGGCAGGCCGCGATCCGCGAGGGGCTCGGTGTGCTGGGCCGGGGCGAGTTGCTCGGCATCTATCCGGAGGGCACGCGTTCGCACGACGGCCGGCTGTACAAGGGCAAGGTCGGCGTCGCGGTGATGGCCCTGAGGGCCCGGGTGCCCGTCGTGCCCTGCGCGATGATCGGCACCTTCGAGGCACAGCCGCCGGGCCGGAAGATCCCGAGGCTGCACCCGGTGGTGATCCGCTTCGGCGAGCCCCTCGACTTCTCGCGCTACGCGGGCATGGAGGGCGAGAAGGCCGTGCTGCGTGCCGTCACCGACGAGATCGTCTACGCCATCCTCTCGCTGTCCGGCCAGGAGTACGTCGACCGGTACGCCGCGGACGTGAAGGCCGAGGAGGCCAGGAAGGCGGCCGAGGGCCGCAGGTTCCCCCGGCTGCCGCGCCGTTAGCCGGGGCCTTCGGGGCCGCGTCCTCTGCCGTCGGCAGAACGGCGTGACCGGCCGGGGCCGGGGCACCTACGGTCGCCGTATGACACGTGCGGTGGTGATCGGGGCGACGGGACAGATCGGACGGGCGGCGGTGGACGCGCTGGCCCGGGACGGGTGGGAGGTGACGGCCGTCTCGCGGAGCGGCGACCGGGACCGGCGGTGGTCCGGGGACGTGCGGGCGGTGGTCGCCGACCGGGACGACGACGCGGCGCTGGCGGCGGCGGTGGGCGGGGACTGCGACGTGCTGGTGGACGTGGTGGCCTACGGAGAGCGGCACGCACGGCAGTTGGTCTCGCTCGCCGGACGAGTCGGTTCGGCGGTGGTGATCTCCAGCGTGTCGGTCTACGAGGACGACAGGGGCCGCGGCTTCGACACGCAGGGCGAGCCCGGCGGCTTCCCCGAGTACCCGGTGCCGCTCACGGAGGCGCAGCGCACCGTCCGCCCGGGCAACGGCTCCTACAGCGCCCGCAAGGCGGCGCTGGAGCGGGAACTCCTGGCGGCGGGTGACCGGCTGCCGGTGACCCTGCTGCGTGCGGGCGCGGTCCACGGGCCGTACTGCCGGACTCCGCGGGAGCTGTACTTCGTCAAGCGCAACCTCGACGGCAGACGGCAGCGCGTACTCGCGTACGGCGGTACGAGCCGCTTCCACCCGGCAGGCGTCGACAACATCGCCGAGCTGATCGGGCTGGCCGCAGCGAGGCCGGGCACCCGCGTCCTGAACGCGGTGGACCCGGACGCCCCGACGGTGGCGGAGATCGGGGCGGCGATCGACGCGGTGATGGGTGTCGAGGCCGAGTACCTGCTGGTGGACGGCCCCCCGCCGGCGGACGGCGTCGGGGACACCCCGTGGACCGTGCCGGCTCCGGTGGTGTGTGACATGGGCGCGGCACGGGAAGAGCTGGGCTACCGCCCGGTCGCCCGGTACGCCGACGCCCTGCCCCGGACCGTGGCCTTCATCGAGGAGCGGCTGGCAGGACGGGACTGGCGCGAGGCCTACCCGGAGATGTACACGGCGTACGGCGACCTCTTCGACTACGCGGCCGAGGACGCCTGGGCGGGGCGGCGTTGACGGTGGGGGCGGCCGGACCGGCCGCCCCCACCGCGTGCGCGTCCGTCGGCCGGTTACGGCTTGGGCGTGGCGTGCGGGGCGCAGGTCACGTCACGGGCGTCCAGCTCGCCGGTGAGCAGGTAGGCGTCGACGCGGTCGTTGACGCACGGGTTGACCAGTCCCGTGACACCGTGCGAACCGGCGTCCCGCTCGGTGACGAGCCGGGAGCCCTTGAACCGCTGGTGCAGTTCGACGGCGCCCGCGTACGGGGTGGCCGCGTCGCGCTCGGACTGGACGATCAGCACCGGCGGAAGTCCCTTGCCGGTCTTGACGTTCAGCGGGGTCTGCTGCTTGACCGGCCAGGTGGCGCACGGCAGGTTCATCCAGGCGTTGGCCCAGGTCATGAACGGGTGGTCGCGGTGCAGTCGGGTGTTGTCCCGGTCCCAGGTGTTCCAGTTGGCCGGCCACTTGGCGTCGGTGCACTCGACGGCCGTGTAGACGGCGTTGCCGTTCTCCGCGGAGGCGTTGCCCGCGGTGTCGGACGGGTCGGGCGCGGCGGCGTCGACGAGGGCCTGGGTGTCACCGGCCACGTACTTGCTGAAGATCTCGGCGGTCGGCGCCCAGGCGGAGTCGTAGTACGGGGCGCTCTGGAAGAAGGAGATCAGCTCGGCCGGTCCGACGACGCCGCCCAGCGGCTCCTTCGCGGCGGTGGCGCGCAGCTTCAGCCACTGGTCCTGGACCTCGGCGCGGGTGTCGCCGAGGTGGTAGGTGGCGTCGTTCGCGGCCACCCAGTCCTGCCAGTCCTTCCAGCGGCCCTCGAAGGCGACGTCCTGGTCCAGGTTGGCCTGGTACCAGATCTTGTCGCGGGAGGGGTTGACGACGCTGTCGACGACCATGCGGCGGACGTGGTCCGGGAAGAGGGTGCCGTAGACGGCGCCGAGGTAGGTGCCGTAGGAGACGCCGAGGTAGTTGAGCTTCGTCTCGCCGAGCGCGGCGCGGATGACGTCGAGGTCGCGCGCGGTGTTCGGCGTGGTCATGTGCGGGAGCATCTCGCCGCTGCGCTCGAAGCAGCCCTCGGCGTACGCGCGGGCGAGCCCCCGCTGGACGCGCTTGTCCGCCTCGGAGCCGGGCACGGGGTCGGCCTTGGGCGCCGCGACGAACTCCTGGGGGTCCACGCAGGAGATGGGAGCGGAGTGGCCGACGCCGCGGGGGTCGAAGCCGACGAAGTCGTAGGCCTTGGCCGCCTTCGCCCACACCGCGCTCTTGCTCGTGACGCGGGCGGGGAAGCGCAGGCCGGAGCCGCCGGGCCCGCCGGGGTTGTAGATGAGCGCGCCCTGGCGCTCGCCCTTGCTTCCCGTGTTGCCGATGCGGTCGACGGCGAGCTTGATCTGCTTGCCGTCCGGCTTGGCGTAGTCCAGCGGCACCGTGACGTAGCCGCACTGGATGGGCTTCGGCAGGTTCCAGTCGGCTGCGCAGTCCTTCCAGTCGACACCGGCCCTGGCGGCGCGGGCGGCGGCGACGGCCGCGCCGCGCGCCTCCCGGTCCCAGCCCCGCGCGTGCCCCTGTCCGTCGGCCGGGGCGGCGCTCGCGGCGGGCGCCGAGACGGCGCCGGCTATCAGCGTGGCGGTGACCAGCGCTCCGGCCGTGCCGAACGCGGTCGCCCTCCGCCGCATGCTGCTCTTGCTCAAGTGGCCCTCCCCGTACGTGTTCGCGACAAGTACGGGGATCTTCGCGGCTGTGGCTTTCCTGAGAACAGAGCCAGTACTACTTCTTTGCCAATCCGATAAACGGAGAACCGCGTTCGATCGACGGAACCACCGGGGTGGACCTCAGTCCAGCGAGACGAGCGCCCCGTCCAGCAGCCGCCGCAGCCGCAGCCCGTCCGGCGCCACGGCGCTCACCAGCGCGGCGGGCCCGGCGAGCGGCATGACGGCCGCGCCCTCCTCGTACACGCAACCCGCCGGTGGCCGGTCGGCGAACTCGGGCCGTACGACGACCACCTGGCCGACCGCCCGGTGTCCCGCCAGCCCGGCCGGACCGTCCCAGCCGCCCGGCGCGCCGGGCCCGCAGCCCAGCTCCTGGTCGAGGACGCAGCGCCCGTCGATCCGCACGGTCAGACGGCTGGTGAGGCGCCCGGGCTCCTCCCCGGCCCGCCCGAGCACCTGCTCCTCGCGCAGCAGCAGCCGTGCCCCGGCGGCCAGGTCGACGGACGTGGTGAGGCGCAGATCGCTGCCCCCGGCGGAGATCAACTGCTCCGGCAGCCAGCACAGCTCGGCCCCGTCGTCGACGGTGAGCCGGACGTCGTAGCGGGCTCCGGCCTTGTCCTGCCCGGGCAGCGCGAGCGTGGCGGCGGCCGAGCCGACCCGCAGGCGGGCGCCGCTCCGGGCCTGGACGTCCACCGTGAAGTGGTCGCCGCCGAGCGGCCCGCTCATCGCGCCGACCAGCATCACCCGGGCCTCGGCTCCGCTCCCCCGGGTCCGCCGCAGGGCGAGGGGTCCCTCGCCCTCCAGGACGGGCAGGGCGGTGCCGCCCCGCCCGTCGCCGCGGGCGAGCACGCGGGCGCTCGCCCGGACGCCGCCCGGGGCCGTGGTCACGCGGTCCACGCGGCGATCCGCTCCCGCACCCAGTCGGCGACCTCGCGCACTCCGTCCTCGCTCCGCAACGACTGGAGGACGACGGGGAGTTCGCCACGGACCGCCTTGGCGTCGGCGGCCATCCGCGCGAGGTCGGAACCGACGTACGGCGCGAGGTCGGTCTTGTTGACGATCAGCAGGTCGGCGGTGGCGACACCGGGGCCGCCCTTGCGCGGGATGTCGTCGCCGCCCGCCACGTCGATCACGAACACCTGCGCGTCGACCAGCCCCTTGGAGAAGGTGGCGGTGAGGTTGTCCCCGCCGGACTCCACCAGGACCAGGTCGAGGGGCCCGACTTCGTCCTCCAGGTCCTCGACGGCCTCCAGGTTGGCGGAGATGTCGTCCCGGATCGCGGTGTGCGGACACGCGCCGGTCTCCACGGCGGTGATCCGCTCGGGCGGCAGCACGGCCTCCCTCAGCAGGAACTCGGCGTCCTCACGGGTGTAGATGTCGTTGGTCACCACCGCGAGGGACAACTCCTCCCGCAGCGCCCGGCACAGCGCGGCGACGGTGGCGGTCTTCCCGGAACCGACGGGCCCTCCGAGCCCGATCCGCAGCGCCCGACGGGTCCCGTCGGGACGGCGGGCGTCGGCGGAGACGGCGGCCGGGGCTTCGTGGTGATGGTCGAGATGCATGAAACGGCTCCTGTCGAAGTCGGGGTCGGCCTTCCGGCCCGTCCGGCGCGCGGGGACGGGGCCGTTGAGGCCGAAGGGGGGCCAGGGGGCACGGCCCCCCGGCGGGGTGGAAGGGGCCGTGGCCCCTGATGCAGGGAACGGAAAGGGACGGCGGGGGCGAACTCACCTACGAGGCGAACAACCGCACGGGCCAGGCGGCATGCGCCTCCGCCCCGATCTCCAGCAACGGCGCGGACCGCGCGGGCAGCACGCCGGCCCCGTCGGTCACGACGCGCTCGGCCGTCTCCACGGCCTCCCGGGCCGCCCGGTCCACCTCGTCCGCGAGCCGCGCGAGCACGCCCGTCGCGTCGAACGGATCGAGACCGAGCAGCCGCACGACGGCGGTCGCGGGCCCGCTCACCCCCTCGTAGAGGGAGCAGTACGCCGCGTCGAGCGCCGTGAGACCGGCCGCGCGCGCGGCCAGCCCGAGCACGACGGGCTGATGGGCGCCCTTGGGGAACAGCGCGGCCACGGCGTCGAGTTCGGGACTCGGCCAGGTCGCCCTGGCGGCCCGCGTCAACTGCCGCCCCAGGCGGCGCGCCGCCACCCGCAGGGCGGGCGACGGGGTGCGGGCGTCGGCGGCCCGGTCGAGTTCGCCGGGGTCGACGCCGAGCGCGGCGGCGGCCGCGACACACGCCGCGACAACCCCGCTCGTGTGCAACCGCCCACGGCAGAACGCCTCCAGGCTCGCGGCGTCGGTGATGCGTCCCGCCCGCACGGCGGCCTCCGCCCCGCCGGAGTGGGCGTGCCCACCGGCGGGGAAGCGGCCGTCCGCGAGGACGAGCAGTGCTGCGCGGCTCATCCCGGCGCTCAGAAGAGGAAGTACCGCTGGGCCAGCGGCAGTTCGGCGACGGGGGCGGGTTCGACGAGTTCGCCGTCGATGGTCACCGCGAAGGAGTCCGCGGCGACCTCCACGCGGGGCAGCGCGTCGTTCTGCCGCATGTCCGCCTTGGTCCGGCCGCGCGTGGACCGGATGGGCACGAACGCCCGCCCGAGCCCGAGCCGCTCCGCCAGCCCGTCCTCGACGGCCTGCTCGGAGACGAAGTTGACCGAGTTGGTGGCGGGAGCCGTCCCGAGCGCCCCGTACATCGGGCGCGGCAGGACCGGCTGCGGCGTGGGAATGGAGGCGTTCGCGTCGCCCACCTGCGCGTACGCGATCTGGCCGCCCTTGATGACGAGGTGTGGCCGCACGCCGAAGAAGCGGGGGTCCCAGAGCACCAGGTCGGCGAGCTTGCCGGTCTCGACGGAACCGACCTCGTGCTCGATGCCCTGGGCCACGGCGGGGTTGATGGTGTACTTGGCGACATAGCGACGGGCGCGGAGGTTGTCCGCACGGGTGTCGCCGGGCAGGAAGCCGCGCCGCCGCTTCATCACGTGCGCGGTCTGCCAGGTCCGCAGGATCACCTCGCCGATGCGCCCCATGGCCTGGGCGTCGGACGACATGATGGAGATCGCCCCCATGTCGTGCAGGATGTCCTCGGCCGCGATGGTGCTGGGCCGGATCCGGGACTCGGCGAAGGCCAGGTCCTCGGGGACGGCGGGGTTGAGGTGGTGGCAGACCATCAGCATGTCGAGGTGCTCCTCGACGGTGTTGACGGTGTGCGGCCGGGTCGGGTTGGTGGACGCCGGCAGCATGTTGGGCAGCGACACCGCCGTGATCATGTCAGGTGCGTGGCCGCCGCCGGCGCCCTCGACGTGGAAGGCGTGCAGGGTGCGGCCGGCGACCGCGTCGAAGGTGTCGCCGACGAAGCCCGCCTCGTTCAGGGTGTCGGAGTGGATGGCGAGCTGGACGCCGGACTCCTCGCACACGTCCAGGCAGGCGGAGATGACGGCGGGGGTCGCGCCCCAGTCCTCGTGGATCTTGAAGCCGAGGACGCCGGCGCGCAGTTGGTCGCGCATGGACTCCTTCGACATGGTGCTGCCCTTGCCGAGGAAGCCGATGTTGACGGGGCTCGACTCCACGGCGGCGAACATCCACGCGAGGTGCCAGGCGCCGGGCGTGACGGTCGTCGCCTTGCTGCCCTCGGCGGGGCCGGTGCCGCCGCCGATGAGGGTGGTGATGCCGGACGCCAGGGCCTCGTCGACGGCGTCCGGCGCGATGAAGTGGACGTGGGTGTCGATGCCGCCCGCGGTCACGATCTTGCCGTTGCCCGCGATCACCTCGGTCTCGGGGCCGATGACCAGGTCGGGGTGGACGCCGTCCATGGTGTCCGGGTTGCCGGACTTGCCGATGCCCGTGATCCGGCCGTCGCGGATGCCGATGTCGGCCTTGACGATCCCCCAGTGGTCGATGATCACGGCTCCGGTGATCACGGTGTCGGGGGCGCCTTCGGCGCGGGTCGTACGCGCCTGGCCCATGGACTCGCGCAGCACCTTGCCGCCGCCGAAGACGGCTTCGTCGCCGGAGCGGCCGGGGCCGCCCGAGCGGTCCTCCTCGATCTCGACGAGGAGGTCGGTGTCGGCGAGGCGGATCCGGTCGCCGGTGGTCGGGCCGAACAGGTCGGCGTAGGCGGGACGGGACAGTTCACGCATCGAGGGCACCTCCGGTCGCGCCGCGCAGCCCCACGACGACACGGGCGCCCCCGAGGGGGATCAGCCGTACGTCGACGGGGATGCCGGGCTCGAACCGGACGGCGGTGCCGGCGGCGATGTCCAGACGCCTGCCGTGCGCCGCGGCGCGGTCGAACTCGAGACCGGGGTTGACCTCGGCGAAGTGGTAGTGGGAGCCGACCTGGACGGGCCGGTCGGCGGTGTTGAGCACGGTCAGGCGGATCACGTCGCGGCCTTCGTTGAAGGCCACCGGCTCGTCGGCGAAAAGGATCTCTCCGGGAATCACGACTGCCGCTCCGTCAGATGATCGGGTCATGGACGGTGACCAGCTTGGTGCCGTCGGGGAAGGTGGCCTCGACCTGCACGTCGTGGATCATCTCGGGGATGCCCTCCATGACCTCGTCGCGCTGGATCAGCTTGCGTCCGGAGGCCATGAGTTCGCCGACGCTGCGCCCGTCCCGGGCGCCTTCGAGGATGTGCGCGGTGATCAGCGCGACGACCTCGGGATGGTTCAGCTTGACGCCTCGTGCGCGGCGCCTGTCGGCCACGTCCGCGGCCACATGGATGAGCAGTCTCTCCTGCTCGTGCGGGGTCAGTTGCATTTACCACCTCACAGGGCATGCCGTCAGGACCGGACGGCCGGCTGCCGCGGCTACCGCGACGGCTCTAGATGTAACACAGGGGAATGCGCCCGAATGCACCCACCGGTGCCGCAAAAGCGCAGGTGGATCGGGGTGCAGAGTACGGCTAGAGTGTTACGGCCACGTCACCCGGTTTTGACCGAGTGATTACCGATGCCGTCGGCGCTTTCCGGCATGCCCTCTCTCGGTCGGCGACGTCCCGCATGTCCGCTCCGGCACACTCGGGTCGAAACAGACCGAAGCGGAACGTACCGGATCGAAACGGACCAAAAGGCGTACCCTCTTTCGGCGTAGGAACACGTCCGATTCGCGACCGGTCCAAGTTGCGGCACCCGTGCTCCACGCGTGCGCGACGCGCCCCTGCGCCGCTGGTCCCGGGGCCGCCGGCACGGGGGACGGCGCCTCGGCGACGCAGGCGTCAACCCGATCGGACGAGCGGCGCGTAACAACACAAAGAGCACGTTCCGTTGGGAATTCCCCTGGGGGCGGGACAAGATCCGTGACTGACGACAAGCCCCCGCCGCAGCGGCGGGGCGGTCCGGGCGGACGCCGAGTCCTGCCGCCGCCCGGACGACCGGTCGACAGGGAAGTGGATCGGCAGGAGTGGAGGACCCGAGCACGACGGGTCGCCGGCACGGCCGTCCGGACTTTCGGACGCCGGGGCCGAGCGGTCCTTGGGGTGAAGCCGCACGCGTGCGGCCGGGCAACTTCGCCAGCCCGAATCCGACAGGTCATCCTTCACAGGCGGCTGACGAAGGGTTGCGCATGTCCGCGCTCAATCGTGTCCCGTCCCTGATGGCTCGTGCCGGTACCGCCTCGGCCCTCACCCTCGCCGCCGTGGGCGGCTCCGTCGTGGTCCCCGGTGTCGCCTCCGAGGCGGCCGCGGCGACCCATGCGGCGAAAGCCCTCAAGATCGCCGCTTCCAAGAAGGGCGCCCCCTACCGCTGGGGCGCCACCGGCCCCTACCGGTTCGACTGCTCCGGCCTGACGCTGTACTCGTTCAAGAAGGCCGGCAAGAAACTGCCCCGCACCGCGGCCCAGCAGTACAACAACACCCGCCATGTCTCCCCCGGCAACCGCAAGGCGGGAGACCTGGTGTTCTTCCACTCGGGCCGCAGCGTGTACCACGTCGGCATCTACGCCGGGAAGGGCAAGCTCTGGCACGCCCCGAAGACCGGGGACGTGGTGCGCCTGCAGAAGATCTGGACCTCAAGCGTCTGGTACGGCCGGGTCAAGTAGCCCGCCCGCGGGGGTGACGGCGCTCTGCCCCGCCGTCACCCCCGCGGGTGCGGCCGGCCGGCCCGGGGGCGCCCAGGGCAGTTCGATCGAGACGGTCTTGCCGCCCTCGCGCGTGGGCCGGACCCGCAGCCTGCCGCCGTACTCGGCGGTCAGCCAGCGGATGATCACCATGCCCCGCCCGTTGTCCTGCTGCACGGCCGCGGGCAGGCGCTTGGGGAAGCGCGGATGGCTGTCGGTGACGCCGACGCGCAGTCTCTCGTCGCGGTCGAGGACGAGGTTCACCGTGAAGGTGGGCGACTGCCCCAGCGTGTGCTGGACGGCGTTGGTCGCCAGTTCGGAGACGACGAGCCGGACGGTCTCGGACAGGTCCGCGTCGGCCGGCAGCCCCCATTCCGCCAGGGTGCCGACCGCGTAGGTCCGCGCGGCGGCCACCGAGGCGGGATCGCTCGGCAGAGTGACGGATGCTTCCAGATGATCTGCCATGGCCACGTCGTCCCTTTCTCACGGGACCGCAGGCCCGACACGGAGCGGATCGTTCGAGTACGGTCCCGGACTGGTGCTTCGCCGCCAGACTGCCACCACTGACCCGGTGAAGGGCGGCGATCCACCAAGATATGCATATATCTGTCGCTCGAAGCGGTGAACTCTGCGACGGCCGAGCGTATTCGGGCGGCTCATAGGGAGTAGGGGGAGTTGTCCCATGCAGCACGGTCCCGTGGTGCGCCGCCGGAAGCTGGGTGCGGAACTGCGCGCCCTGCGCGCGGCGGCGGGCATCACCAGCGGCGAGGCGGCCCGGCTCGTGGGCTGGCACCAGTCGAAGGTCAGCCGGATCGAGACCGGCACGAGTGGCGCGAAACCGGCCGACGTGCGGTTGCTGCTGGACGTCTACGGCGTGGACGACGAGCAGTTGCGGGGACTGCTGGTGACGCTGGCGCACTCCGAGGACGCCGGCGGGCGCAACCACTGGTGGCACGCCTATCGCGGGGTGCTGCCCCCGACCTACCGCGACTTCATCAGCCTGGAGTCGCAGGCCAGCGCGATGCGCACCCTGGAGACCACGGTGGTCCCCGGCCTGCTCCAGACGCCGGAGTACGCCCGCGCGGTGACGCGGGCGGCGGTGGACGGACTGCCGGAGGAACGGCTGGACACACTGGTGGAGGTCCGGCTGGCCCGCCAGGACGTCCTGCGCGCGGACCCGCCGCTGGCGCTCAGCGCGGTGCTGGACGAGGCGGTGCTGCGCCGGGAGGTGGGCGGACCGGGGGTGATGGCCCGTCAACTGGCCCGCCTGGTCGAGGCCGCGCGGCTCCCCCACGTCCGGCTCCAGGTCCTGCCCTTTGCCGCCGGGGCGCACATCGGTGTCACCGGGCCTTTCGTAATCTTCTCCTTTTCGACCACTTCTGATCTCGACGTGGTGGTTCTCGACCACTTGACGAGTAGCTTGCATCTCGAACGGAAAGAAGACCTAGAGGCCTACACCGAGGCCTTCAACTCCCTTCTGATCCATGCCCTTTCGCCCGAGGACTCGTTGGACTTCATCGCCGCGACCGCGGCAGGCGCGTAAGGAGGCACCATGCCAGGCATCATGTCCGAACGTCCCCGGAACATCCCTGTCAGCACCGATATGACCGGCACCCGGTGGCTGCGCAGCAGTTACAGCACCGGGGCCAACAACTGCCTGGAGACGGCCCGTCCGCCGGCCGGCCCCTGGGCCGGACTGCTCGCCGTGCGCGACTCCAAGAACCCGGCCGGGCCCGCCCTGCTCTTCTCCCCCGGGAGCTGGACGGCCTTCACCGCGGCCGTCCGCGACTGACCGCGCAGGGCGCCGGACGACGCACGGCCGTGCCACGCCGACTCATGGCCGCGTTTCGCCGATCACCCGTACAGCGCGTTCGATCTGTTCCCCGGAGAGGTCCCCGCGGGCGGTCAGCCTGAGCCGTGAGACGCCGTCGGGCACGGAAGGAGGGCGGAAGCAGCCCACGGACAGGCCGGCCGCACGGCAGTCGGCCGCCCATCGCACGGCTTCCTCCGGGGACGGCGCGCGCACCGAGACCACCGCGGCGTCGGGACGTACCGCGTCCAGACCCGCGGCGGTCAGGCGTGCGTGCAGTGCGGCGGCGACGGCTCGGGCCCTCGCCGCACGCTCGGGCTCGCGGCCGAGCAGCCGGAGGGCCGCCAGGGCCGCCCCCGCCGCGGCGGGGGCGAGTCCGGTGTCGAAGATGAACGTACGGGCCGCGTTGACCAGGTGGTCGACGACCCGGGCGGGGCCGAGGACGGCGCCGCCCTGGGCGCCGAGCGACTTGGACAGCGTGACGGTCGCGACGACGTCGTCCCGGCCCGCGAGCCCCGCCCCCTGCGGGGCACCCCGTCCGCCGTGGCCCAGGACGCCGAGCCCGTGGGCGTCGTCGACGACGAGTCCGGCGCCGTACGCCCGGCACGCCTCGGCGAGTTCGGCCAGGGGAGCCGCGTCGCCGTCGACCGAGAAGACCGTGTCGGACACGGCCACGGCGGGGCCCTCGTGCGTCGCCAGTGCCTTGCGCACGGCGTCCGGGTCGGCGTGCCCCACGACCTGGGTCGTGCCGCGGGCCAGCCGGCAGCCGTCGATGAGCGAGGCGTGGTTGCCCGCGTCGGAGACGACGAGGCTGCCGTGCGGTGCCAGCGCGGTGACCGCGGCGAGGTTGGCCGCGTAGCCGGAGGAGAGGACGAGCGCCGCCTCGAAGCCGCAGAACGCGGCCAGTTCGCGCTCGAGTTCGGTGTGCAGCGCGGTCGTACCGGTCACCAGCCGCGAGCCGGTCGCGCCGGCGCCCCAGGTCCGGGCGGCCCGTACCGCCCCCTCGACGACCTCCGGGTGCCGGGCCAGCCCCAGGTAGTCGTTGCTCGCCAGGTCCAGCAGCGGCGACCGGGCCGGACGGGGCCGCAGCACCCGTACGAGTCCGGCCGCGCGACGCGCCCGGTCCTGCTCGTCGATCCAGCCGAACGCCATGGCGCCGTCCTCCGGGGTTTTGTAGGCAATGAACAGACATTAGCGGTCCGGCCACCCCCGCGAGGTGTGGCAATACCCACACGTCGATCTGTCAGTGTTGTGCGAAGTCTCCTTGGCCGCGGACGGCCCCTTAGGACAGGATCGGCTCTCATGGACCTGCTGAACACGCTGGTGGACAAGGGGCTTCGGCGCGAGTCGCCGACCCGCGAGGAGGCGCTCGCCGTCCTCGCCACTTCCGACGACGACCTGCTCGATGTGGTGGCCGCGGCCGGCAAGGTACGCCGTCACTGGTTCGGCCGACGGGTGAAGCTCAACTACCTCGTCAACCTCAAGTCGGGCCTGTGCCCGGAGGACTGCTCCTACTGCTCGCAGCGGCTGGGCTCCCGGGCGGAGATCCTGAAGTACACCTGGCTCAAGCCCGACCAGGCCTCGGCGGCCGCCGCGGCGGGCGTGTCCGGGGGCGCCAAGCGGGTGTGTCTCGTGGCCAGCGGACGCGGTCCGACCGACCGGGACGTGGACCGGGTCTCGGACACCATCAGGGCCATCAAGGAACAGAACGAGTCCGTCGAGGTGTGCGCCTGCCTGGGTCTGCTCTCCGACGGCCAGGCGGAGCGGCTGCGGGAGGCCGGCGCCGACGCGTACAACCACAACCTCAACACCTCCGAGTCGACGTACGGCGACATCACCACCACGCACACGTACGCCGACCGGGTGGACACGGTGAACAAGGCCCACGCGGCCGGTCTGTCCGCCTGTTCGGGTCTCATCGCGGGCATGGGCGAGAGCGACGAGGACCTGGTCGACGTGGTCTTCTCGCTGCGCGAGCTGGATCCGGACTCCGTGCCGGTCAACTTCCTGATCCCGATGGAGGGCACGCCGCTGGCCGACGAGTGGCACCTCACCCCGCAGCGGTGCCTGCGCATCCTGGCGATGACGCGGTTCGTCTGCCCGGACGTCGAGGTGCGCATCGCGGGCGGGCGCGAGGTCCATCTGCGCACGATGCAGCCGCTCGCGCTGCACCTGGCCAACTCGGTCTTCCTCGGCGACTACCTCACGAGCGAGGGCCAGGCGGGCCACGCGGACCTGGAGATGATCGCGGACGCCGGGTTCGAGGTGGAGGGCGCGGGCGAGGTCACGCTGCCGGAGCACCGCGCCTCGGTGCGGGGTGGCGGCTGCGGCTCGCACGAGGACGGCGGCTGCGGCTCGCACGCGGGTGCCGACGGCGCGGCCGGCGGCACCGGGGGCTGCGGCTCGCACGCGGGCGGTGGGGTGTGCGCCCCCGCGCCCGCGTCCGCGCCGGTCCGGACGGCCGAGGAGCCCCGTACGGACCTGGTCGCGGTGCGCCGCCGCGGCGCCGGGACGGACCTCGCGCCCAATGCCTGAGCCCGCGCTGCACGTCGCCGAGCTGCTGGCGCTGGACCGGCGGCACGTCTGGCACCCGTACGGGCCCATGCCCGGCCGGCAGGACCCGCTCGTCGTGGAGTCGGCGAGCGGGGTGCGGCTGCGGCCGGCCGACGGCTCCGGGGAGCTGGTCGACGGGATGTCGTCCTGGTGGTCGGCGATCCACGGCTACAACCACCCGGTGCTGAACGAGGCGGCGCGCGAGCAGTTGGAGCGGATGAGCCACGTCATGTTCGGCGGGCTCACCCACGAGCCCGCCGTACGGCTGGCGAAGCTCCTTGTCGACATCTCGCCCGAGGGCCTGGAGCACGTGTTCCTCGCCGACTCCGGGTCGGTGTCGGTCGAGGTCGCCGTGAAGATGTGCCTGCAGTACTGGCGCTCCCTCGGCCGCCCCGGCAAGCACCGCCTGCTCACCTGGCGCGGCGGCTACCACGGGGACACGTGGCAGCCCATGTCGGTGTGCGACCCGGAGGGCGGCATGCACGAGCTGTGGTCCGGCGTCCTGCCGCGCCAGGTCTTCGCGGACGCGCCCCCGGCGCGGTACGAGGAGACGTACGCCGACCATCTGCGGTCCCTGATCGAGCGGCACGCCGACGAGCTGGCCGCGGTGATCGTGGAGCCGGTGGTGCAGGGCGCCGGCGGGATGCGCTTCCACTCCCCCGCGTACCTGCGGGTGCTGCGGGAGGCGTGCGACGCGCACGGCGTGCTGCTGGTGTTCGACGAGATCGCCACGGGGTTCGGGCGCACGGGCGCGTTGTTCGCGGCGGAGCACGCGGCGGTGACGCCGGACGTGATGTGCGTGGGCAAGGCGCTGACCGGCGGCTATCTGACGATGGCGGCGACCCTGTGCACCTCGCGGGTGGCCGAGGGCATCTCGCGCGGCGAGGTGCCGGTGCTGGCCCACGGACCGACGTTCATGGGCAATCCGCTGGCCGCGGCGGTGGCGTGCGCGTCGATCGGACTGCTGCTCGGCCAGGACTGGCTCGCGGAGGTCAAGCGGATCGGGGCGGGCCTGAGCGAGGGACTCGCGCCCGCCGCCGGGCTGCCGGGCGTGCGGGACGTACGGGTGCTCGGCGCGATCGGGGTGGTGCAGCTCGACCACGACGTCGACATGCGGGCGGCGACACGGGCGGCCGTGCGCGAGGGCGTGTGGCTGCGGCCGTTCCGCGACCTGGTCTACACCATGCCGCCGTACGTCACGGGCGACGCGGACGTGGCACGGATCGCCCGCGCGGTGTGCGCGGCGGCACGGGAGGGATGACATGCCGGTACTGGTGATCACGGGCACGGGCACGGAGGTCGGCAAGACCGTCGTGACCGCCGCCGTCGCCGCGACGGCCCTGGCGGGCGGCCGGTCGGTGGCGGTGCTGAAGGCCGCGCAGACCGGCGTGGGCCCGGACGAGGCCGGGGACGCCCAGGAGGCGGCGCGGCTCGCGGGTGACGTGACGGTCGCGGAAGTGGCCCGGTTCCCCGAGCCGTTGGCGCCGGGCACGGCGGCGCGCCGGGCCGGACGGGCGCCCGTGCGCCCGCCGGAGGTGGCGGAGGCCGCGGCCAAGCTGGCCACCGAGCACGACCTCGTCCTGGTCGAGGGCGCGGGCGGGCTGCTCGTCCGCTTCGACGCCGCCGGCGGGACGCTGGCGGACGTGGCCGGTCTGCTGGGCGCGCCGGTGCTGCTGGTGGTCCCGGCGGGGCTGGGCACGCTGAACACCACGGAGCTGACGGCTCGCGAGCTGCGCTCCCGGGGCCTGGAGCTGCCCGGGCTGGTGATCGGCAGGTGGCCCGCGGTGGCGGACCTGGCCGCCCGCTGCAACCTCGCGGACCTCCCGGACGTGGCCGGCGCCCCCCTCCTCGGCGCGGTCCCGGAGGGCGCGGGATCCCTCGCCCCGGCCGGCTTCCGGGCGGCGGCGCCGGGCTGGCTGGCGCCGCCCCTGGACGGCACGTGGAACGCGGGGGCCTTCGGCGACCGGCACGGTCCCTGACGGGCGGCGCGTTTGTGACCGGCGGCGCGGGGACGGGGCGCGCGCCGCCGGGGTGCGCCCGGGCGGGTTGCCCGCGCGGTGGGTGCGACGGGCCGGTGCGGGGGAGAATCGCGGTGCGGCGCCGTCTCGTGAGGGAGGTCCCATGCCACTGCGATCCGTCCGGTCCCGCGGGGTGCCGCGGGACGCCGTGCACCATCCGCTGTTCGCCCGTTGCTACGCCCGGCTCAGCACGGGTGCCGAGACCCGGATGGGCATGGCCCGCGTGCGCGAACGGCTGCTCGCCGGGCTGTCCGGGCGGGTGATCGAGGTCGGCGCGGGCAACGGGCTGAACTTCGCGCACTACCCGGGCACCGTCTCCGAGGTCGTCGCCGTCGAGCCGGAGCGCGTGCTGCGCCGGTTGGCGGTGGACGCGGCGCAGCGCGCCCGGGTGCCGGTGGACGTGGTGCCGGGCACCGCGGAGGCGCTGCCGGTCAAGAGCGAGGCGTTCGACGCGGCCGTGGTCTCGCTGGTGCTGTGCAGCGTCCGGGACGTGCCGCGGGCCCTGGCCGAGCTGCGGCGGGTGCTGCGCCCCGGCGGACAGGTGCGGTTCTTCGAGCACGGCCGGGGCGGCGGGCGGGTGATGACCTTCACCCAGGGCGCGCTGGACCGGACGCTGTGGCCCGCCCTGTCCGGCGGCTGCCACCTGTCGCGCGAGCCGGTCGCGGCGCTGCGGGAGGCGGGGTTCGTGCTCGGGCCCTACCGGCGGACGATGATGCCGCCGGAGGGGCCGGCGCTGCCGAGTTCCTACTGCGTGCTGGGCACCGCCTGGCGCTCCTCCTGACAGCCGTGGCCGGGTCTTCCTGCCCCGGGTGCGGAGGTGATTGACTCACCGTGGCCCGAAGTCACCGATGTGTGGGGAGAGTTCATGCCGCGTCCGTTCCGTTTCGGCGTCAACCTGATGAGCGCCGCCCCGGCGGACGAGTGGGACGCCAAGTGCCGCCGGGCCGAGGAACTCGGGTACGACGTGATCCTGGTGCCGGACCACCTCGGCATGCCCGCGCCGTTCCCGGCGCTGGTCGCCGCGGCCCGGGTCACCGAGCGTCCCCGGCTCGGCACGTTCGTGCTCAACGCGGGGTTCTGGAACCCGGCTCTGCTGGCGCGGGAGGTGGCGACCACGGACGCCCTGACGGGCGGGCGCCTGGAACTCGGGCTCGGCACGGGCTACGTCCGCGCGGAGCACGACACCGCGGGTCTGGCCTTCGGCTCGCCCGGGGAACGGGTGGACCACCTGCGGCGCACCGTCGAGGAGCTGGAGCGGCTGCTGGGCGACGAGGAGTGGCTGCCCCGCCCCGTGCAGCGGCCCGGGGTGCCGCTGCTGATCGGCGCGAACGGCGACCGGATGCTGGAGCTGACCGCCCGGCACGCCGACATCGCCGCGTTCACCGGCGGGCGGACCGTGCGGGGAAGCGCGACGGGACAGCTGCTGCCCCTGACCGCCGAGGAGCTCGACGAGCGCGTCGCCCGGTACCGGGAGCTGGCGGCGGGCCGGGGGGAACCGGCGGAGCTGAACCTGCTCGTCCAGATGGTCGCCGTCACCGAGGACCGTGCGGCCGCCGTCCGCCCGTACCTGGAGCACCTGCCCCACCTCACCCCCGGCCAGGCGCTGGAGCTGCCCATCTTCCTGGCCGGGACGCTGGAGCAGATCACCGCGCAGGTGCGGGCGCAGCGGGAGCGGTACGGGTTCACCTACCTCACGGTGCTGGAGCCGTCCATGGAGGCCTTCGCCCCGGTGCTGCGGGCCCTGCGCGAGGACTGACGGGCCACTGGTCCGGTGCCGCGGGCCCGGCGCACGGCGTACCGTCCGCATGCCGGAATCACCCTCGCGGGCCTCGGCACGCGTGGTGGGATCGCGGCATGACCGATGTGCGCATACGGCCCGCCGGGCCCGAGGACCTGGATCCCGTGCTGGCCTTCTGGAAGACGGCCGCCGAGGGGACGAGCATCAGCGACGACCGGGACGGCGTGGAGCGCCTGGTGGCGCGCGACCCCGAGGCGCTGCTCCTGGCCGAGCGGGGCGGCGAGCTGGTGGGCACGGTGATCGCGGGCTTCGACGGCTGGCGCTGTCACCTGTACCGGCTCGCGGTGCACCCGGACCACCGGCGCCGGGGCATCGGGACGGCCCTGCTCGCGGCGGCCGACGACCGCTTCGTCCGGCTCGGCGGGCGCCGCGGGGACGCGATGGTGCTGGTGCGCAACGAGCGGGCCCAGCATGCCTGGCGGGCGGCCGGGTACGAGCCGCAGGAGCAGTGGCGGCGCTGGGTGAAGCACCTGACCGGCTGAGCGCCCGCGAGGCGAAAGGTTGAAGGCTTGAACATCGGGCGAACCTGCGGTTCCTGGCCGATCATGGGTCCGAGGTGAGCCGATGACCGAACTGCTCCTGCTGCTGGTGGCGATCCTGCTCTCGCTCCTGTGCGGCGCCTTCGTCGCGGCCGAGTTCTCGCTGACCACCGTCGAACGGGGCGAACTGGAGCGGGCGGCGGCGCGTGGCGAGCGGGGCGCGGCGAGCGCCCTCAAGGGCGTACGGAACCTGACCTTCCAGCTCTCCGGCGCCCAGCTCGGCATCACCGTCACCAATCTGGTCGTCGGCATGCTCGCCAAGCCGTCGGTCGCGGCGCTGATCTCCGGGCCGCTGGAGGACCTGGGCGTGTCCCGTTCGGCGGCCTCCTCACTGGCCCTGGTGGTGGGCACGGCGCTGTCGACGGTCTTCCTGATGATCGTCGGCGAGCTGGTGCCGAAGAACTGGGCGATCTCCTCGCCGCTGGCCGTGGCCAAGCGGGTGGGCGGCCCGCAACGCTGGTTCAGTGCCGCCTTCCGGCCCTTCATCACCCATCTGAACAACACCGCCAACCGTGTCGTGCGCCGCTTCGGCGTGGAACCCGCGGAGGAACTGGCGTCCGCGCGGGGGCCGCAGGAGCTGGCGGCGCTCGCCCGGCACTCGGCCAAGGAGGGCGCCCTGGAGGCCGACACGGCCGAGTTGTTCGTGCGCACGCTGAACCTGGCCGACCTGACGGCGCAGCAGGTGATGACTCCCCGGGTCCAGGTCGTGGCCCTGGAGGCCCGGGCGACCTGCGAGGACGTGGCGAACGCGACCCGGGCGACGGGCCTGTCCCGGTTCCCCGTCTACCGGGAGACCCTGGACGCGGTGGTCGGCACGGCGCACGTCAAGGACGTCCTGGCGGTGCCCGCCGAGCGGCGGCCGGGGATGCCGGTGGCCGACCTGATGCGCGAGCCGCTGCTCGTGCCCGAGTCCCTGACCGTGGACCGGCTCCTGGACCGGCTCTCCGGCCGGCGCACGATGGCCGTGGTGATCGACGAGTACGGCGGGACGGCGGGCGTGGCCACGCTGGAGGACATCGTCGAGGAGGTCGTCGGCCAGGTGCGCGACGAGCACGATCCGCACGAGACGCCGGACCTCGACGCGGCCGGTACGGACGAGGCGGGGCGCGCGCTGTACCGGGCCGACGGCTCGGCGCGCGTGGACCGGCTCGAACGGCTGGGGCTGCGGGTGCCCGAGGGACCGTACGAGACGGTCGCGGGGCTGATCGCGGCCGGTCTCGGGCGCATCCCCGCCGTCGGTGACCGCCTCGACGTCGCCGGCTGGCGGCTGGACGTCGTGGAGGCGACGGGGCACAGGGCCTCCCGGGTGCTGATGCACGCGCCCCTCGACGACGCGGCCGGGCCCGGCCCCGGCGGGGAGGACGAAGGGGAGGCCGGCCGGTGACCGCCGTACAGCTGCTGATCGGTCTGGCGACGCTGGTCGTCAACGCGTTCTTCGTGGGCGCCGAGTTCGCGCTGATCTCCGTGCGCCGCAGCCAGGTGGAACCGTACGCCGAGGAGGGCGACGCCCGGGCCAGGCGCGTGCTGTGGGGTCTGGAGCACGTCTCGGCGCTGCTGGCCGCGGCGCAGCTCGGCATCACCCTGTGCACGCTGGTCCTCGGCGTGGTCGCGGAACCGGCGATCGCGCACCTGCTGGAGCCGGTGTTCCACGCGGTGGGTGTGCCGTCGGGCGCGGGGCACGCCGTGTCCTTCGTGATCGCGCTGGCGCTGGCGACGTATCTGCACATGCTGCTCGGCGAGATGGTGCCCAAGAACATCGCGCTGGCCGAGCCGGTGCGCAGCGCGCTGCTCCTCGGGCCGCCCCTGGTGGCGCTGTCCCGGGCCCTGCGGCCGGTGATCTTCACCGTCAACGCCTTCGCGAACGGGCTGCTCAAGCTGCTCAGGGTGGAGGCGAAGAACGAGGTGGCGGCGACCTTCACGGACGCGGAGCTGGCGGAGATCGTCAAGGACGCCGGCGAGGCCGGGCTGATCGACGACCGGGCCCGGGAGCGGCTCCGCGACGCCCTGGAGCTGGGCCGCCGGCCGGTGCGGGACGTGGTGCTGCCGCTGGAGCGCGTCGTCCACGCGCGCGTGGGCATCACCCCGGAGCAGTTGGAGCGGCTCTCGGTGCAGTCGGGATTCTCCCGTTTCCCGGTGGTGGACGACGGACGGCGGATCGTCGGCTACCTGCACGTGAAGGACGCCCTGGACGCCTCGCCGCGGGACCTGCCCTTCCGGCTGCGGGACATGCGGCCCATCGCCCGGGTGCGCGAGCGCACCCCGCTCGACGACGTGCTCACCGCCATGCGCCGCAGCCGCACCCACCTGGCGGCGGTGCTCGGCTCGGACGGGCGGCTCGCGGGGCTGGTGACCATGGAGGACGTGCTGAGGGAGCTGTTCGGGCAGCGGACGTGAGCGGTGCCCCCGGCCCGTCGGCGGGGCGGTGCCGCGGTCAGCCGGTGGCCGGGGCGGCGGCGCGGTCAGCCGGTGGCCGGGGCGGCGGCGTACTCCTCGTCGGTGACGGGGGTCAGCCAGTGCACGACGTCGTGGTCGGCGTCCGCCTCGTTGACGGCCAGGTGCACCATGAGGCGGTCGGGCGCCGCGCCGTGCCAGTGCTCCTCGTCGGCCTCGAACAGGACGCGGTCGCCGGGGCGGATGACCTCGACGGGACCACCGCGACGCTGGCACAGGCCGATCCCCTCGGTCACGAAGACGGTCTGGCTCAGCGGGTGCCGGTGCCAGTGGGTGCGCGCGCCGGGCATGAAGTGGACGAGGTTGGCAGTGACCCTGGACGGCGCGGGGGCAGCGGCGACGGCGTCGATGTAGACGTCGCCGGTGAACCAGTCGGCCGGTCCCTTGACGGTGTTGATCGAGCTGCGTGTGATCTGCACGGGTCTTCCTTGTCTGCTTGATCCATTGATCTCTTGATCCGGTTTCTTGACTGCCGGTGCGCCGGGCGGCGACGGGCGCCGCCGCGCCCCCTGTCTTCCAGGTAACGCCCGTTCCCCGCGGGCAGCGAGTCACCGCGGGGGGACGTACTGGCGGTACGCCCTTCCCGAGGGCGACCGACCGGCGGGTATGTGCAGGCGATACCATGTCCGTCGCCATGCAGACGAACCCCGCCTACACCAGCCTCGTCGCCGTCGGCGACTCCTTCACCGAGGGCATGTCGGACCTGCTGCCCGACGGCTCCTACCGGGGCTGGGCCGACCTCCTCGCCGCCCGGATGGCGGCCCGCTCCCCCGGCTTCAGGTACGCCAACCTCGCGGTGCGCGGGAAGCTGATCGGACAGATCGTCGACGAGCAGGTGGACGTGGCCGCCGCCATGGGAGCCGACGTGATCACCCTGGTCGGCGGGCTCAACGACACGCTGCGGCCCCAGTGCGACATGGCCCGGGTGCGGGACCTGCTGACCCAGGCCGTGGAGCGGCTCGCCCCGAACTGCAAGCAGCTGGTGCTGATGCGCAGCCCGGGCCGGCAGGGCCCGGTCCTCGAACGGTTCCGTCCGCGCATGGAGGCGCTGTTCGCCGTCGTCGACGACCTCGCGCAGCAGCACGGCGCGGTCGTCGTCGACCTGTACGCGGCCCGGTCGCTGGCCGACCCCCGCATGTGGGACGCGGACCGGCTGCACCTGACGGCCGAGGGCCACCGCAGGGTCGCGGAGGCGGTGTGGCAGTCGCTCGGTCACGAACCCGAGGACCCCGACTGGCACGCCCCGGTCCCCGCGACGCCGCCGCCGGGCTGGGTGGCGCGCAGGACCGCGGACGTCCGGTTCGCCCGGCAGCACCTGCTGCCGTGGATCGGCCGCAGGCTGACCGGCCGCTCGTCCGGGGACGGCCTGCCGCCCAAGCGCCCGGAGCTGCTCCCCTACGGGGACCCCGCGCGGTGAGCCCCGGCACCGGGGCCCCTTCGTAGCTTCCGACGAACCACCCCGCGACGCCGACCTGCACGAATCGCCAGTAGAATCCGTCCACGTGACTTCCGCTCCCGCCAAGCCCCGCATCCCGAACGTCCTCGCCGGACGCTACGCCTCCGCCGAGCTCGCCACGCTCTGGTCGCCCGAGCAGAAGGTGAAGCTGGAGCGCCGGCTCTGGCTCGCCGTGCTGCGGGCCCAGAAGGATCTGGGCATCGAGGTGCCCGACGCCGCGCTCGCCGACTACGAGCGCGTCCTCGACCAGGTCGACCTGGCCTCGATCGCCGAGCGCGAGAAGGTCACGCGACACGACGTGAAGGCGCGGATCGAGGAGTTCAACGACCTCGCCGGGCACGAGCACGTGCACAAGGGCATGACCTCCCGCGACCTCACGGAGAACGTCGAGCAGCTCCAGATCCGGCTCTCCCTCGAACTGGTCCGGGACCGTTCGGTGGCCGTCCTGGCCCGCCTCGGCAGGCTGGCCGGCGAGTACGGCGAGCTGGTCATGGCCGGCCGCTCCCACAACGTCGCCGCGCAGGCCACGACGCTGGGCAAGCGGTTCGCCACCGCCGCCGACGAGCTGCTCGTGGCGTACGGCCGCCTGGAGGAGCTGCTCGGCCGCTACCCGCTGCGGGGCATCAAGGGCCCCGTCGGCACCGCACAGGACATGCTGGACCTGCTCGGCGGCGACGCGGGCAAGCTCGCCGAGCTGGAGCAGCGGATCGCCGGGCACCTCGGCTTCTCGCAGGCGTTCACCTCGGTCGGCCAGGTCTACCCGCGCTCCCTGGACTACGAGGTCGTCACCGCGCTGGTGCAGCTCGCGGCGGCGCCCTCCTCGCTGGCCAAGACGATCCGGCTGATGGCCGGGCACGAGCTGGTCACCGAGGGCTTCAAGCCCGGCCAGGTCGGCTCGTCCGCGATGCCGCACAAGATGAACACCCGCTCCTGCGAGCGCGTCAACGGCCTGATGGTGATCCTGCGCGGCTACGCCTCGATGACCGGCGAGCTGGCGGGCGACCAGTGGAACGAGGGCGACGTGTCCTGCTCGGTGGTGCGCCGGGTGGCGCTCCCCGACGCGTTCTTCGCGCTGGACGGGCTCCTGGAGACGTTCCTGACCGTGCTCGACGAGTTCGGTGCCTTCCCGGCCGTCGTGGCCCGGGAACTCGACCGCTACCTGCCGTTCCTGGCCACCACCAAGGTGCTGATGGGCGCGGTGCGGGCCGGTGTGGGCCGCGAGGTCGCCCACGAGGCGATCAAGGAGCACGCCGTCGCCTCCGCGCTGGCGATGCGCGAGCGGGGTGCCGAGCGCAACGAACTCCTGGACAAGCTGGCCGCCGACGCGCGCATCCCGCTGGACGGTGCGGCGCTGGACGCGCTGATGGCCGACAAGCTCTCCTTCACCGGCGCCGCCGCCGACCAGGCCGGTACCGTCGTCGGCCGGATCGAGGAGATCGTCAAGCGGCACCCGGAGGCCGCGGGCTACACCCCCGGAGCCATCCTCTGACCCGCTTCACCCGCGCCGAGCTGGAGGCCGCCCGCGACCGTCTGCTGCCGGACGTCGTCGCGGACGGCCTGCGCGTGCTGTTCTGCGGCATCAACCCGGGTCTGCTGTCGGCGGCGACGGGGCACCACTTCGCCCGTCCCGGCAACCGCTTCTGGCCGGTCCTGCACCTGTCCGGGTTCACGCCCCGGCTGCTGAAGCCGTCGGAACAGCACGAGCTGCCGTCGTACGGGCTCGGCATCACCAACGTCGTGGCGCGGGCCAGCGCGCGGGCGGACGAGCTGAGCGCCGAGGAGTACCGGGAGGGCGGGCGGCTGCTGGTCGCGAAGGTGGCACGGCTGAAGCCCCGCTGGCTGGCCGTGGTCGGCGTCACCGCCTACCGGACCGCCTTCGACGAGCGGAAGGCTCGCGTCGGCCCCCAGGAGCGGACGTTGGGCGGGACGCGGGTGTGGGTGCTGCCCAACCCGAGCGGACTCAACGCGCACTGGACGGCGCAGACGATGGCCGAGGAGTTCGCCCGGCTGCGGGTCGCCGCGGAGGAACGGCCGGGGGCGTAGGCGGGGCGGTCACGGCGGTGCCTCCCGCGTGACCACGGCCAGCAGCCGTACCTCGTCCGCCTCGTCGCGGTCGGCGACGGCCACCGCGACCCAGCGGCCGGTGCCCCGCGCCTCCCAGAGGCAGGCCACGCGGGCGCGGGCGCTCAGGCCGGCCCACGGCTCGGGTATCTCCTCCCGCTCGGTGCGCAGCAGGACCGTCTGCAGGTTCCAGGGGGCCGTCTCGCCCCAGCGCGCGGCGAGCCGTTCCCCGAGCGCGTCCCGCTCCTTCTCGTACTGCTCCACCGTCACCGCCCGCTCCGCCGGGTCGCGGCCGGCGAGGCCCTGGCTGCTCTCCAGCACCGCCGTGAAGCACCCGGGGCCCGCCGGGTCCCCGTCCGGCGGGCCGTGCTCCGCCGGGAAGGGCCGGAAGCACAGCTCGTCGATGAGGGCGAGGTGCCGCGCGATGTCCATGCGTCCAGTAAACCCGCAGCCACTGACAATTGGCGGGGCGTCAGCCGGGCCCCGCCGGCCGCCCGTGCTCAGGCGTCCCGGCTGCGCAGGCGCCAGAACCCGGCCAGGAGGGCGGCCGCCGTCCACAGCGCGGTCACCGCGAGCCCCGTCCAGGGTCCCAGGGCGCCCTCGTACGTCTGGTGGAGGACGGTCTGCCCCGCCCTGTCCGGCAGGAAGTCGGCGACGGTGCCCGCCGCGTCCCCGATCACGAAGGAGACGACGAGGATGAACGGGACCAGGGTGGACAGGGTGGCCACTCCGCTGCGGAACAGGGCGGTGAGCCCGGCCGCGAACAGGGCCATGAGCATGAGGTAGATCCCGCAGCCCACGACACCGCGGATCTGCTCCCCGGCGGTGAGTCCGCCCGCCGCCGCGCCGAGGCCCGCACGAGCGGCGAACAGGGCGGCGAGCGCGGTGACCAGACCCACCCCGAGCGCCGGTACGGCGACGACGGCCAGCTTCGCCGCGAACCACCGGCCGCGCTGGGGGACCGCGGCCAGGGTGAGCCGGATTCCGTTGCCCTGGTACTCGCTGGAGACGACGACGGCACCGAAGGCGATGGCCGCGATCTGGCCCGGCATGACCCCGGACAGGGCCGTGAACAGCGGGTCGAATTCCGGGTCGGAGGTGTCGGACACTCCGGCCAGCGCGGAGAACGCGGTGGTGGCGGCGAACAGGGCCAGCAGCGCGCCGCACAGCGAACGCAGGGTGAGCACCTTGAGCGCCTCCGCGCGGAGGACGGGCGCGAGATCCATGGTCAGGCCTCCTGGGGCTGTGCGGTGAACTCGGTCTCGGTGGCGGTCAGGTCGAGGTAGGCCTGTTCCAGCGTGCCTTCGTCCGCGGCCAGTTCGAGGACGGGCACCCCCGCGCCGGACACGATCCGGCCGATGTCGTCCACGCGCGCGTGGTGCACGGTCCAGTACCCGTCGTCGTGGTCCACGGCGTCGTGGCCGTGCCGGGCGAGCGCGGCCTTCAGAGCGGTCGCGTCCGGCGTCCGGATGCGGACCCGTGGCCGTACGCGGGCGTCGATGAACTCCCGCATCGGCGTGTCGGCGAGCAGGCGGCCCCGGCCGAGGACGACCAGGTGGTCGGCGAAGGACGCGGTCTCGTTCATGAGGTGGCTGGAGACGAGGACGGTGCGCCCCTCGTCCGCGAGCCCGCGCAGGAGTTCGCGGATCCAGACGATGCCCTCGGGGTCCAGCCCGTTGGACGGCTCGTCCAGGAGCACCACTTGGGGGTCGCCCAGGAGCGCGGCGGCGATGCCCAGCCGCTGGCGCATGCCCAGGGAGTACGTCTTCACCCTGCGGTGGGCCACGGACGCGATACCCGTCTGCTCCATCACCTCGTCGACCCGGCGGGCGGCGACACGGTTGCTGGCCGCCAGGACGCGCAGATGGCCGCGGCCGGTACGCGAGCCGTGGGCGGCGTCCGCGTCGAGCAGGGCGCCGACGTGCCGCAGCGGCTCGCGCAGGGTGGTGTAGGCGCGTCCGCCGACGGTCGCGGTCCCGGAGGTGGGCCGGTCCAGGCCGAGGACGAGCCGCATGGTGGTCGACTTGCCGGCTCCGTTGGGGCCGAGGAAGCCGGTGACGCGGCCGGGGCGCACGGTGAAGGTGAGGTCGTCGACGGCTCGTCGGGTGCCGTACTCCTTGGTGAGGTGGTGGACGTCGATGCTGGTCATGGCAGCAGCGTGCCGGTCGGTGCGGGGGCGGGGCCTCCCCCGTCGGTGGAGATCCCCTCCCCCGTGCGGGGGAGGTCGGGTGCCGGTGGCGGCTGACAGGATGAGTGGATGGTCCGCTTGCTGCGCCCGCTGTGCCGGGGGACGACGTACACACGACTGCTGCATCTGTGGGTGCCGATGCTCGTGGTCAGTGTGTGGATGTTCATCGACGAGCGCTCCATGTGGGTGCCCGCGGCGGTGCTGGTCCCGGTCGGGCTCGTCCCGGCGGTGCGTACCGGCGAGGGCGTGCAGGCCCGTCTGCTCCTGACGCCCGGCATCGACGACTCCTCCTTCTCGGTGGCGCCCTCCGCGCACTGGCGCGACCGGCTGCGCACGGTGGTGTGGCTGCAGGTGCGCATGCTGCTGGGCGCCCTGACCACGGGCGTCTGTGTCTGGCTGCCGGTTCTCGCCGTCGAGCTGGTCCGGCACGCCCTGGGCCACCGGGTGGACCTACCGTTCCTGCGGAACGCGGCGCCGCACTGGGCGTACGCCCTCCTCGCCCCGCTCCCCCTCCTCGCCCTGTACGGCGCCGTGGTCGGCCTCGGCGCCGTGGCCACGGCGGCGGCCCGCGCGTTGCTCGGACCGTCCGCCGCCGAACGGCTCTCCGCCCTGGAGGAACGCACCGAGCAACTCCTGGAACGCACCCGCATCGCACGCGAGCTGCACGACTCCATCGGCCACGCGCTGACCGTCGCCGTCGTCCAGGCGGGGGCCGCCCGCGCGGCGAACAGCGCGGAGTTCACCGACCGGGCCCTGACCGCCATCGAGGAGACCGGCCGGGCGGCCCTGGAGGATCTGGAACGGGTGCTCGGCGTGCTGCGCGAGTCGGAGCGGCCGGCGAGCAGCAGACCGACGCTCGCGGACGCCGACCGCCTGCTGGAGTCCGCCCGGGCCTCGGGGGCCAAGGTCGACGCCGAGGTCGCGGGCCCGCTCGAGACGCTGCCCGGCCATGTCTCCCGCGAGGGCTACCGCATCCTCCAGGAGGCGCTGACCAACGTGCTGCGGCACGCGGGTGCCGTGCCCGCACGGGTCCGCGTCGAGGTGGTGGACGGGGCGCTCACGCTGGACGTGCGCAATCCGCTGCCGGACGCGAGATCCGCGCCGGGACGCGACGGCGGCCTGCGGGGCATACGCGAACGGGCCGCGCTCCTGGGCGGCCGGGCGCACACGGGCCCGGACGACGCCGGTGACTGGACGGTGCGCGTCGAGCTGCCGCCGGGCTGATCTAGGCTGGCCGGATGCCGGTCAGAGTGCTCCTCGTCGACGACGAACCCCTGGTGCGCGCCGGTCTGCGGGCCGTGCTGGAGGCCCAGCCGGACATCGAGGTGGCCGGTGAGGCTGCCGACGGGGCGGCGGTGATTCCGCTGGTGCGAAAGGTGCGGCCGGACGTGGTGGCCATGGACGTCCGGATGCCGCTGCTGGACGGCATCGAGGCCACGCGCGCGCTGCTGCGGACGGTGCCCGAACCGCCGAAGATCCTCGTGGTGACGACCTTCGAGAACGACGAGTACGTGTACGAGGCGCTGCGCGCGGGTGCCGACGGGTTCCTGCTCAAGCGCGCCCGTCCGGCCGAGATCGTGCACGCGGTACGCCTGATCGCCGAGGGCGAGTCCCTGCTGTTCCCGTCCTCGGTGCGCCGGCTGGCCGCCGAGTACGGCGACGGCGGCGGCAACCGTGCGGCCCGCGCGGTGCTGGACCGGGCCCGGCTCACCGAGCGGGAGGGCGAGGTGCTGCGGCTGATGGCGCGGGGGCTGTCGAACGCGGAGATCGCCGCACGGCTGGTGGTCGGGACGGAGACGGTGAAGTCGCACGTGAGCGCCGTACTGGCGAAGCTCGGGGCGCGGGACCGCACCCAGGCGGTGATCACGGCGTACGAGTCGGGGTTCGTGGCACCCGGTTGAGCAGCGGCCGTGGTCCCGGAAGGGGCGGACCGGCGCTCGCCGGAGGCCGGCGGGCCGAGTACCATCCGGCCAACACGCGCACTAGCTGGGAGGACGGACCGTGGCAGGCCTGACCGGCGGGGATCCGTCGCTGTTGCGGAGGATCAACTCCGCTGTGGTGCTGCACGCGTTGCGTGCGACGGACTCCGCGACGCTGACGGAGATCACCCGGGTGACGGGGCTGTCCCGGCCGACCGTCGAGGGCGTCGTGGAGGGGCTGATCGAGGCCGGTCTGGTCGTCGAGGCGGCCGCCGGCGAGGGGACCGCCCGGCGACAGGGCCGTCCCGCGCGGCGGTTCCGGTTCCGGGCGGAGGCCGGGCACCTGCTGGGCCTGGAGATCGGCCCGCACCGCGTCGCCGCGCTCCTGTCCGGCCTGGACGGCCGGGTGATCGGCGCCCAGGCCAAGGACGTGGACGAGAACGCGTCGGCCGACGAGCGGCTGGAGCGGCTGCGCACGGCCGTCGCCGAGCTGCTGCGCCGGGCCGGTGTGGCCCGCGGTTCCCTGCGTGCGGTCGGCGCGGCCACGCCGGGCATCGTCGAGGCGGACGGCACGGTGCGGTTGGGGACGGCGCTGCCGGGATGGACGGGCCTCGGGCTGGGCGAACGGCTGCGGCGTTCCTTCAAGTGCCCGGTGCTGGTCGAGAACGACGCGAACGCGGCGGCGGTCGCCGAGCACTGGAAGGGCTCCGCCACCGAGTGCGAGGACATGGTGTTCGTGCTGGCCGGGCTCAGTCCCGGGGCGGGGGCGCTGATCGGCGGACGGCTGCACCGGGGCTACGGCGGGGCGGCCGGGGAGATCGGGGCGCTGCACCTGCTGGGCCGGGACGTGACGCCGGAGACGCTGCTGTCGACCACGGACCAGCCGCTGCACCCGCTGGACGAGCAGGCCGTCGCCAAGGTCTTTGCCGAGGCCCGGGACGGGGACGAGCGGGCCCGCGCGGCGGTCGAGCGGTTCATCCAGCGGCTGGTGCACGACGTGGCGGCCCTGTCGCTCGCCCTCGATCCCGAGATGGTCGTCATCGGCGGCTGGGCGGCCGGGCTGGACGGCGTGCTGGAGCCGTTGCGCCAGGAACTGGCCCGCTACTGCCTGCGTCCGCCGCGGGTGGCCCTGTCGTTGCTCGGCGAGGCCGCCGTGGCCACGGGCGCGCTGCGGCTGGCCCTCGACCACGTGGAGGAGCAGCTCTTCGCGGTCGAGGGCGCGACGGCCCGCCGCTGACCGGGAACCGTCGGCCTGCGGGCACGACGGGAGCGCCGCCGGGTGATGGGCCCGGACGGCCGGGGGTGGGGCAGCGGGCCGGCGGGCCCCGGTGGCGGACCCAGGGGTCAGGAGGCCCGGGTTTCGGGGCCGTGGTGGATCTGCACGTCGCCCGAGTCGCCGAAGGTCAGCCGGCAGGTGTCCGCGCGGTAGGTGGCGACGGAGAGGGCGGCGGTACGGCCCTCGGCGAGGTAGCGGGTGGTGACCACGAGGACGGGCGCGCCGGGGAGGCGGTCCAGTTCCTTCGCGTCGTCCGTGCCGGCCGAGCCCAGCTCGACGGCGCTCTCCCGCCCCTCCAGCGTCCCGCGCTGCAGTTCCCGCAGCACGGCACGCGCGCGTGCGGCGCCCGAGGGCGCGTCGATGGCGGGGAGACCGGGCACCGAGGACGAGGGGACGTACAGCAGTTCCGCGGCGACCGGCTGGCCGTGGCTCACGCGGGAGCGGCGGACGGTGTGGACGGGCTCGTCGCGGCCCGTCTCCAGGGCGTCGGCCACGGCGGCGGGCGGTGCCGCGAGGACGCAGTCGGCCGGCTGCCAGGCGTCGTCGGCCGTGCCGGGCCAGGCGTGCTCCGGGGTGTCGACGGCCACGCCGACGCGCGGCGGGGCCACGGTCGTACCGACGCCGCGCCTGCGCTGGAGCCTGCCCTCCAGCTCCAACTGTTCCAGGGCCTGGCGGAGGGTCGCGCGGGCGACGCCGAAGCGGGCCGCGAGGTCGCGTTCGTTGGGCAGCACCTCACCCACCTCGAACTCCGAGTCCAGGGCCTCGCTGAGCACGGTCCTGAGGTGCCAGTACTTGGGCTCCGGCACCCGTTCCAACTGCGTGGTCCCCACCCTGTCCTCGCAATCGCCGTGGTACGGCGGCGTTTTGACGCCCTTGTTTATTAAAGGTTGTTGCAGTTCTCTGCGACGATAAAACGCCCCACCCCCTTGGTCAAGACCAATCCGGCGAACGGGACGGCCCCGGCCCCCGTCGGGGAACGGGGACCGGGACCGGAGAGCGCGGAGAGCGCGGAGAGGCGGCGGGGCTAGGGGGTGTCGGCCAGGGACACCAGTTTGTCCGGGTTGCGAATGATGTACACCGCCTGGATGCGCCCGTCGGCGACGTCCACCTGGACCACGGAGTCCGGCTTGCCGCCGGAGCGGACCAGCACGGCGGGGCCGCCGTTGAGCTCCACGAAGTGGAAGGAGGCGTCGGGGACGCCCTGCCGGGCGACGCCGAGCAGGAAGCGGCCCACCTTGTCGGAGCGCTCCAGCACGCGCAGCGGCGCCTTGGACCGGCCCCCGCTGTCCCCCACCAGCCGGACGTCGGGAGCGAGGGTGGCCAGCAGGCCGGCCAGGTCGCCCTCGGCCGCGGCGGCGAGGAAGCGTTCGGTGAGGGCGCGGCGCTGCGCCGGGTCGACGTCGTAGCGGGGCCGCCGCTCCTCGACGTGCTTGCGGGCGCGTCCGGCGAGCTGGCGCACCGCGGCCTCGCCGCGCTCCAGCATGGTGGCGATCTCCGCGTAGGGGTAGCCGAACGCCTCCCTGAGCACGAACACCGCCCGCTCCAGCGGGGACAGCGACTCCAGGACGACGAGGACGGCCAGCGAGACCGAGTCGGCGAGCACGGCCCGCTCGGCGGTGTCCGCCACGGCGTCCCCGAAGTCGGTGGCGTACGGCTCGGGCAGCCACGGCCCGACGTAGGTCTCGCCGCGCGACTTGATCTGGCGCAGCCGGTCGATGGCGAGGCGGGTGGTGACGCGCACCAGGTAGCCCCGGGGTTCGCGCACGGCGGCCCGGTCGGCGCCGGACCAGCGCAGCCAGGCCTCCTGGACCACGTCCTCCGCGTCCGCCAGGCGGCCCAGCATGCGGTAGGCGACGCCCAGGAGGACGGGCCGGTGCTCTTCGAAGACGTCGGTCGCGGTGTCGGTGGTCACCGTTCCATCCCAGCGGACGCGTCCGGCGGTGTCCAGGCGGAATCACCCCGGTCCGGCACTGGGGCTACCCGTCGGTAGCTCTTACTGACAAGCTGTCTACCCGACGTCCGCCCGCCACGCGTTCCGACAAGGAGTCCCATGCCGTCCGTGACACTCTCCTTCACGGCCCCCACCGGGCACGGCCCGCAGGACATCACCCTCGCCTACGCCCGCTCGGGCACCGGCGAGCCGCTGCTCCTGCTGCACGGCATCGGCCATCACCGGCAGGCCTGGGACCCGGTGGTGGACATCCTCGCCACCGAGCGCGAGGTGATCGCCGTGGACCTGCCGGGCTTCGGGGAGTCGTCGGCACTGCCGCCCGGCCTGCCGCACGACCTGCCGACGACGAACGCGGTGCTCGGCGCCTTCTGCGCGGCCCTGGGCCTGGACCGCCCGCACGTGGCGGGCAACTCGCTGGGCGGCCTGCTGGCACTGGAGCTCGGCCGCAGGAACCTGGTGCGGTCGGTGACCGCGCTGTCCCCGGCCGGCTTCTGGACGCGGCCCGAGCGGCGCTACGCCTTCGGTGTCCTGACCGGCATGCGCCGCACGGCGCGCGGTCTGCCGCTCCCCCTCGTCGAACGGCTGTCCCGCACGGCCCTCGGCCGCACCGCCCTGACCAGCACGATCTACGCCCGCCCCGCACGGCGCTCCCCCGAGGCCGTGGTCGCCGAGACCCTGGCGCTCGCGCGTGCCGAGGGGTTCGCCGAGACGCTGCGGGCCGGCCGGAGCGTGCTGTTCACCGATGACGTGCCGGGCGTCCCCGTCACCGTGGCCTGGGGCGACCGTGACCGGCTGCTCCTGCCCCGGCAGGGGATACGCGCCAAGCGGACCATCCCGCGCGCGCGGCTGGTACGGCTGCGCGGCTGCGGCCACGTCCCCATGAACGACGACCCGGCGCTGGTGGCCCGCGTCGTCCTGGACGGCAGCCGTGCTCAGGACGCGAGCGCGGCGAGGACCTCCTTCAGCACGGTCGCGTTGTAGGGCATGCTCACGTGCGGGGTGTGGTCGTCCGGATCGATGTCCTGCAGGACGATGTTCTTGACGTAGCGTCCCTCCGTCTGTTCCAGGGCGCACGAGGTGTACGGGGTGACCACGTCGTCGTACTTCGTGGCGATGACGGTGTGGCGGACCCCCTCCGTCGTCTCGCCGAGATCGGCCAGCTCGCGCTGGAAGGGGTGGTCGTGCTGCAGTTGCGGCCAGGCCGGCACGACCTCCCCGACGGCGCCCTGTTCGAGGAGTTCCACCGCACCCGGGATCTGGCGGGCCAGGTTCATCAGGCCCTGGGCGGTGACGCCGTGATTGCTGGGTGAGATGCCGACGAAATTGTGCACCTTGGGCCCGCCGCCCAGCGCGTTGAGGAAGTAACGCGGCATCATGCCGCCCTGCGAGAAGCCGACGAGGTCGACCTGCTGGGCCCCGGTGCGGCGGAGCACTTCGTCGACGAATTCGGCGAGTTGCCGCGCGGAGTGCTTGATGTCGCCGAGGCCGAAGATCACCGGATTGCCGTGCTGGCCGTAGTCGAGCCGGAAGACCCGGTGCCCGTGCTCGCGCAGCAGGGGGGTCGCGGTGTTCCAGGTGTAGCCGCGATTGCCGAAGGTGCCGTGCACGAGCACCACCGGACGCGGATGTTCCTCGCTCGGTGGGGCGTTCCAGTCGTCCTCTCCCGCCTGGACGTCGACGGTGGCGATGACCTGTGCTCCGCCGGCCTGGACGACCGCGCCCACGCGGTGCGGAGACTCGGTGATGTCGGTGACGACGTCGTCCGAATTGAGGCCGGGAAGACGGGGGTTGATGAAGCTCACGGTGCGCTCCCTTGCTTTGGGGAATGCGGTCGGGGTGGGACCGGTTTCCCAGTCTCACGTCCATCGAATTCCGCAACGATCCCTCGGGCGGGGGAAAGAATTCACTCCATGAAGTAAGTAGGGTTCACATTTTCGAATCACTCGGAGAGAGGGTGCGGAACAGGTGGCCGGGGGCGTGTTCCTTTCACCGCGCGCCGCCGTTCCTGCGTCAACGCGCGGGCACCGACGGGATGTTGTGAAACGGGGGTCGGGGTACGGCCCGAGCGTAAAGACAGGTGAGACGGACACTGCCAATGGGGTCACAGGGCAAGGGGGTTGGGTCATGGCCGCAGGTCCCGATGGTCCGGAGGTTCCGGATCCCGGTGCGGACGGGGCGGGTTCGCGCTTCGTCCCGCCGGAGCGGCTGCCCGCGGCATGGCAGCCGCTGCTCGGCCGGCCGGCCCTGGCCGAACTGCTCGGGCATCCGCTCGCGCTCGCCGCGCTGACGGAGATGCGCCGGCTGCTGCCACCGCGCGTCGCCGTGCACTCCCTGCGGTCCTTCCTGCTGGCCGACGCCTGCGCGCGCAGCCACGGGACCGCCTACGACCGGGTGGGCCTGCTGGCCGCCGCGGCCTTCCACGACACCGGACTGGTGGGGCGCTCGCCGCTCGGCCGGGGCGGATTCCCGGGCCGCTCCGCCCAGTTGCTCGACGCGTTCCTGGTCGGGCACGAGGTGGGCCCGGGGCGGCGCGCCGCTCTGACGCGTGCGGTGCGCGAGCACATGCGGCCGTTTCCCGCACGCGACGCCGGACCCGAGGCGCGGCTGCTGCACTTCGGTGCGTGGCTGGACGTCACCGGGCGCGGCGAGCGCCACATCCCGGGCGACCGGGAGCGGTTGGCCGACCTGGCGCCCACTCCCTGGTTCGCCGTGTCCTTCTCCGCCCGGGTGGTGGCCTGCGGGCTGCGCCGGGTGCTGCCGGGTTCCCCCGTCGCCCCCAGGTGACCGGCCGGTCCGGCAACTCCTCCTTCCCGCCTGCGAAAGGAACCGTCACCATGCAAGAAGACCAGCGCGCTTTCGATGTCGCCATCGTCGGAGGCGGCATCGGCGGGACCATGCTGGGGACCGTCCTCGCCCGCCACGGCGTGCGGGTGCTGCTGCTGGAGGGCAGCGGCCATCCCCGATTCGCCATCGGAGAGTCCACCGTTCCCGAGACCACCTTCGGCCTGCGGGTCCTGGCCCGCCGCTACGACGTGCCGGAACTCGAACACCTGGCGACCAACGCGGCGCTGCGCCGCCACGTGTCGTCGAACTGCGGGGTCAAGCGCAACTTCAGCTTCGTCTACCACCGGGACGACGAGCCGACCCGGCCCGAGGAGTGCACGCAGTACCCCACCTGGGGCCCGCCGCTCGGTCCCGACTCGCACTACTTCCGGCAGGACGTGGACGCGTACATGTTCCACGTCGCCGTGTCCTACGGCGTCACCGCGTACACCCACACCATGGTCGACGACGTGAAGTTCGAGGAGGACGGCGCGACCCTCGTCACCCGGGACCGCGGCAGCTTCCGGGCGTCGTACGTGGTCGACGCCGGCGGGATGCGGGCCATGCTCCCCGAGCGGCTCGGGCTGCGGCAGGAACCGCCGTACCGGACCCGCTCGCGGACCATCTTCACGCACATGGTGGACGTGCGTCCCTTCGACGCGGTGTCGCCGCCGCGCGAACAGCACGGCATGCCGAGCCCGTTCAGCCAGGGCACGCTCCACCACATCTTCCAGGGCGGCTGGCTGTGGGTCATCCCGTTCGACAACCAGACGACCAGCACGAGCGAGTTGTGCAGCGTCGGCCTCAACCTCGATCTCGACCGCTATCCGCGTCCGGACGACGTGTCCGCCGAGGAGGAGTTCTGGGAGCACGTGCACCGGTTCCCCAGCGTGGCGCGGCAGTTCGAGCGGGCGCGGGCCGTCCGGCCGTACGTGTCCACCGACCGCACCCAGTTCGCCTCGCAGAAGGTGGTCGGCGACCGGTGGTGCCTGCTGCCGCACGCCAGTGACTTCATCGACCCGCTCTTCTCCAGCGGCCTCGCCGTCACCGTGATGGCGCTCAACGCCCTGGGCCACCGGCTCATCGACGCCGTGCGCCAGGACGACTTCGACACCGCCCGGTTCGCGTACCTGGACCACTGGACCAAGCGCATGTTCCGGTTCTACGACGACCTGGTGTCCTGCAGCTACATCGCGTTCGACGACTTCGACCTGTGGAACGCGTGGAACCGGGTGTGGACCCTCACCACGCTCTACGGCACGAACGCGCAGAACCAGGCCGCCGTGACGTACGAGAAGACGCACGACCCGGCCTGCTTCGACGCCCTGGAGATGCCGCCGTACCGAGGTCTGCAGGGCATGGACAACCCCTGGGTGGAGCGGATGTTCGACCAGTCCCGCGACGCCGTTCTCGCCTACCGCGCGGGCGAGTTGACGAAGGAGCAGACGATCGCGCGCATCTACGAGGTGCTGGGCGAGAGCGGTCTCGTCCCGGCGGTCTGGGGGACCCTGGACCCCGACAACCGCTGCCCGTCCGGCGTGTTCACCCTCTGGCCGCTGATGAAGATCCTGCTGTGGGGCAAGTACCGCTCCCCGCAGCACGTGCGGGGCTCCTACTTCACCGGCGGTGCGCGGATGGTGGGCAAGGAGGCCGTCCAGGCGTACACCGGCGAACTGCGCACCGGCAGCTCACTGGTCCATCAGACCGTGCGGGACATGTGGCTCAACTGGAACCGCGACTGGGCACGCCGGCCCGCTCCTCGGAAATGAGCGCGAAAAAACATTTCCGCCCCCTCGCGGAAGCGCTCATTCCGGTTTGCCGCTCGAGAGGCTCGGGTAGGAAAACCACATGGCCGACAAATAGAAAGTCGGCCGCGGTTCTCCCTGCCCAATCCGAGAGACAACGGGCTGCAATCCACCATGGTGCGACATTCCACCTGCCAATCGCCCGCTGAATGCTCCTGGGAAGACATCTTCCAGCATCAGGACCGCCTCATGCGATTGGTTCGACGACGACTGCCGAGTTTCCAGGACGCCGAGGACTGCGTTCAGGAAACCATGGCCCGCGCAGCCGCTCACGCCGCGTTGGACCGGAACCGGCTCGGTTCCTTTCTGACGTCCGTGGCGCTCCGCCTCTGCATCGACTTCTACCGTGACATGGAACGTCGCAGCAGACTTCTGCAGCGCGCGGCGTTCGCGGACACCTTCGGCACGACCGAGGACGACGTCTGCGACCAGGACTTCGGCCGTTGGCTGCTGAGCCAGGTGCAACACCTGCGGGGACGGGAACAGGAGGTCATACTCGCCCGCGCAAAGGGAATTTCCACTGCGGAATTCGCTCGCCAGCACAACATTTCCGTCAAGGCGGCCGAAGCCGCTTTCACCAGGGGACGCGCCCGACTGAAGAACGTGTGCGCAAAATCCTTGGAAGGCTGCTCGGGATAAAAGTCGGCAGCCATGCCTATCCCATCGCAGAGAAACGGAAAGGGAACCCACTCATGGGCAACAGCAAGAACATCCAGGACATCTTCAAGGACCTGGTCGGGGATATGACCGACAGTTGGAAGGAAGCCTTCGACGACCTCCTGAACCGGGACGACTCGGATACGTCGAGCGGCTCCCGCAGCGCCGTCAACACGCTGGCCGGCCTGCCCCCGAACACCCTCGGCGCCCTGGCCGGAGCCGTCAACCCGGCGACCGCGCTCGCGGGTGCCGCCAACCCGCTGGCCGCCCTCGGGGGACTCGGGGGCGCCGGCAACCCGCTCGCCGCACTCGGCCCGGCCGCCAACCCGCTGGCCGCACTGGGCGGTGCCGGCAATCCACTGGCCGCACTCGGCGGAGCCGCCAACCCGCTGGCCGCGGCCGGCGGCGCGGCCGGGGCGCTCGGCGGCCTCGGTCAACTGGCCGGAGGTCTCGGCCACGCGGCGAGCGGAGCCGGTGACCTGATGGCGCTGCCGACCCAGCTCACCCAGCTGCTCCAGGTGCTGCCCAAGCTCCTGGACGCGCTCCAGGGCCTGCAGAACCTGACCAACATGCCGGCCCAGGCCGGACAGCAGGGCATGGCCGCCCTGCAGGGTCTGATGGGGCAGCAGCAGGGCGGCGACCGGCCCCGCGGCGGCCAGTCCTCGACCTCGAGCTGACCGGTCGCGGCACCGTCCCGCCGGCCGGCCCCCGCGGTACGCCGGCCGACCCCGCGTACGCGCACCACACCTGAGGAGGATCACACACGATGGCGTCTGTCGTCGGCGATCGGCTGCGTCTCGTGGTCAAGGTCCTGGGCAGCCTCGTGGCCGACGAGGTGGGGCTGCCCGCCCGGCTGCGGGGGCGTACGAAGCGGGACACGCGGTCCCCGGCGGAGGACGCCGATGCCTCCGCCGGGTCCGACCAGCGCCGTGCCAAGGCGGTGCGGCACGCGCTGGAGAGCCTCGGCCCGTTCTACGTGAAGCTCGGTCAGATCCTGTCCACCCGCCCCGACATGGTCCCGGAGTCCATCCGGGACGAACTCCAGAACCTGCACGACGAGGTCGACGTCCAGCCGTTCTCGGAGTTCGAACCGGTGCTGGCCCGGGACCTGGGGCCGGACTGGAAGCTGCGCTTCGACGACGTCGAGACCTCCGCCCCACTCGGGGCGGCGTCCCTCGCCCAGGTCTACCGGGTGACCCTGCCCGGCGGACGCGCCGCCGTGGTGAAGATCCAGCGGCCCGGTATCCGCGAGGGCGTGCTCGCGGACATGGCCCTGATGCGCCGGGCGTCGCGGATCGTCGCCCGGGTCGCTCCACGGTTCAACGAGGTCATCGACATCGAGGCGATGCTCGGCTCGGTCTTCGACGCCATGGAACCGGAGCTGGACTTCACCGGTGAGGCCCGCAACATGGACGAGGCCCGCGACCACGTCCGGCCCTTCCGGTCCCTGGAGGTGCCCCGGGTCCTGCACGCCAGTCCCCGCGTGCTCGTCCAGTCGCTCGCGGACGGGAAGTCGGTGCGGCACGTCGACCGCGCCCACTTCACGGACGGGGAACGCGTGGAGATCGGCAAGGACCTGCTGCGCTTCATGTACCACGGGTACTTCGTCCACCGCTTCTTCCACGCCGACCCGCACGCGGGCAACGTCTTCGCCGTCCCCGGGGGCCCGGCGACGCTGATCGACTGGGGCATGGTCGGCCGGCTGGACCGGCGCACCAGCCTGCAACTGCTGCCGCTGTTCATGACGTTGGCGCAGAACGACGGCGCGGGACTGGCCCAGCACTGGGCGGAGATGGGCCGGCTGACGCCGTGGGCCAACATGCCGGCGTTCGCGGCCGACATGGCGGCCTTCGTGCCGAAGGTCTCCCATCTCGCCCTGGAGGACATGAACTTCGGCGTCTCGCTCACCACCGTGCTGGCCAAGGCGACCAAGCGGGGCATCGGTTCGCCGCCGGCGGTGTCGCTGCTCGGCAAGTCGTTCGCCAACCTGGACGGCTCGGTGCGCTGCCTGGCCCCCGAGATCACCCTGCCGGAGGTGTTCCAGGGGGAGGTGCCGAAGATCCTGTTCGCCCTGGGCCGCGAGTTCCTCGGCCGCAACCAGTTCGCCCGGAACTCCATGGAGCTGCTGCTGGCCGCCGTCACCAGTCCCGACCAGGTCCGGGGCGTCCTGTCCGACGTGGCCAACCGCCAGTTCGCACTGAACATCCACGAGCCGCGCACCCCCGCCGCGATGGGCGGCCAGCGGCCCGTCCGGCCCTCCAAGGGGATGCTCGCGCTGGGTGCCGCGGCCTTCCTGCTGGGCCGCCGCCGCTCCCGGTGACCCGCCCTCCCGCGCTCGGTCGTCCCGCTCGGTCGTCCCACTCCGTCGTCGCGCCCGGCCGTCGCGCCCGGTGTCGCGCCTCACCCTTCCGTCACGCCCCCGATCCCCCGGCTCCCCGCTCCCCCGGCTCCCCCGCTCCCCACCGTTTTCCGTCACGCTCCGCCCGTTTCCAGGAGGTCCCATGCCGGAATCCACCCGACCGCCGTCGCCCACCGGACCGCCGTCGCCCGCCGGACCGCGGCCGCCGTCCGTGCCTGCCGCCCGAGCCCCGGAGGGCCTCGCCCACGCGGCGCTCTGGACGGCGGCCGCGCACGCCGCGGAGGCCCTGCGCCCCGCGCCGTACGTCCTCGACCCGTGGGCCGCCGACTTCCTGCACACGGCCGGGTTCGAGGGGGGCCCGCCCGGCGACGGACCGATGCAGCGGCTGCTGCCCGACTGGCAGGTGGTGCGTTCCCGCTTCTTCGACGACTACCTCCTCACCGCGGCCCGTGCGGGCTGCCGGCAGGTCGTCGTCCTCGGGGCCGGCCTGGACACCCGCGCCTTCCGGCTCGACTGGCCCACCGGTGTGCACCTCTTCGAGGTCGAGGTGCCCTCCGTCCTGGCCTTCAAGGACCGCGTGCTGGACGGCAGCCCGGTCACCTGCGGACGCCGTACCACCGTCGGGGCCGGCATCACCGGCTCCTGGGGCGAGGAACTGGTCGCGGCGGGCTTCGATCCCGGCCGGCCCACCGCCTGGCTCTGCGAGGCCCCGCTGTACTTCCTCCGCCCCGACCAGGTGGCGGACGTCGTCGCCACGATGACCGGACTGTCCGCCGACGGCAGCACCTTCGGCGCCGAGTGCGTGAACGCCCGGACGGTGGAATCGCCCCTCGTGGCCCCCTTCCTGAACGCCCTCGCGACGATCGGGGCGGCCTGGAACTGGCAGCTCGCCGAGCCCGAGCAGTGGTGGGCGGAGCACGGCTGGGACGCCCGGGTCGCCGATCTGCTCACGCTGCCGTACGCGAGGGAACGGCTGGCCCCGTACCTGCCGCTGGTCGGCGAGGCCGCCGCCAAGTGCGCCTTCCTCACGACCGGCACGCTGCGCCGCACCGGCTGACCCCCGGGCGACGGAACGAAGCCCCGGGCGGGTGCCCGGGGCTTCGTTCCGTGCGGCGCGGCGTCACCCGCGTTCCAGTTCCAGGAGCGCCGCGAGCCACAGGTCGGGGAGTTCGTCGGCGGTGCGGAGCGCCTCGTCGTGCACCACGGTCAGGCAGGCGGTGTCGTGCTGGCTGGTCAGCGTGACCACGCTGCGGATGCCGGACGCGACGCTCGTGTAGACGGCCGCACGCCGGGCCGTGAGCCCCTGGTGGACCAGCGCCGGACCGAAGTCCACGCTGCTCACCGGTCCCGCGACGCGCCTGCCGTGGACCAGGCGGACGCCGATCCTGGCGCCGGCCGACCGCGGAGTGGCCGCCAGCAGCACACGCATGGAATCGCGCCGCCGCGCGGCCCGCAGCCCGTTCATCGCCTCCTTGACCCGGGCCAGCGCCCGCTGCGGCGACTCCTCGTCGCAGGGCAGCAGGATCCGGGCGGTGATCATGCGGTTGCCGGGTGCCTGCTCCTCGCCGGGGGCACGGACGGACATCGGGATCGCCACGGGCAGCGGCGGGTGGACCGCGCCCGTCTCCTTCAGGTGCCAGGTGCGGACGGCGTGGGACAGGGCGGCGAGGTAGACGTCGGTCACGGTGGCTCCGTGGGCGCGGCCGAGGGCGCGGAGCCGGGCGAGCGGGGTGTCGGCGTGGCACACGTCGACGCGTCCGGTGCACACGCCGTCGAAGGCCGGTTTGGCCGTCGACGCGCCGAAGGCGCCCGCCACGTCCCCCAGTGTGGCCGCGATGCCCGCCGCGGTGGGCAGGCGGCGCGGCCGGGGGGCCGGTCCGCCCGTGGGGTCGTCGCCGAGCAGGGCGCGGGCGGTGTAGGCGGCGCCCACCCCGTCCTGGAAGGCGTGGTCGGTGCGGTAGCAGAGGGTGTGGCGGCCCGCCGGGCCGTGCACCAGCCACACCTCCCAGGGCGGCCGGCCGTCGGCGCCCACGGGGCGGGAGAGCATCAGCCGTCCGGTCGCCGAACCGTCGGTGTCCTCGGGCAGCCACGCCTCGTGCACGTGCCGGTCCACCGCGATCCGGTCCACCCGCCGGAACCTGCGGCTCTCCCGGGCGATGCGGTAGTGCAACGCCGGGATGCCGTGGGCGCGTTCGGCGACCCGCGCCCGTACGGAGTCCAGGGTCGGCGGTCCTCCGTCGAAGGCGAACGCGAACACGACGGGGAGCGGCCCGCCCCGCGCGGCCAGGTGAAAGGCGACGTCGACGGTGCCCATGGTCACCGACGGCGGCAGCCGGCCGTCCTTGCCGAGGCCGAGTCGCAGCATGAGAACCTCCGGGTCGATCTCAGGAACTGGAACGGGATACCAACGCGCGGCAGCCGTCAGCAGACACGCCGCACGGCCCATCCGTGTGCGTCCACACCGGCGCGGAGCAGGGGGCGCACGGGGCCGTACAGGGGCAGACGGGGGGCGCGCGAGCGGTGCCAGGGCAGCGGTTCGCCGGGGTCCGGCTCGCCGAGCAGGGCCCCCGCCACGTACGCGCCGTGCGCCACGGAGAGGGCGAGGCCGTGGCCGCCGCAGCCGCCGATGTACCAGACGTCGGAGTACCCCGGCACCGGCCCGACCACCGGCAGGTCGTCGCCGGTCATGGCGATCCGGCCGGACCAGCGGTGGGTGACCCTCGTCCGGGCCAGGTCGGGGTGCAGGCCGCGCAGCCAGTGCTCCAGCCGGGCCCAGGCGCGCTCGCGCCGGGCCTGGAGGCGGGGCGCGGCGAGTCCGGCCGGGACCGAGGCGGTGCCGCCGCCGGCGACCAGACCCCCGTCCGGAAGCAGGCGGAAGTACGGCGCGAGCGGCACGGCGTCGACCACGGCGGGTCCGGCGCGTCCGCCCAGCAGCTCGTACGCGGCGGGACTCAGCGGCGCGGTGGCGACGGCGTACACCTCCAGCGGGAGGACCGTGCCGACCGGCAGTTCCAGGGCCTGGGCCGCGGAGTTGACGGCCAGCACCGCCTGCCCGGCGTACAGACGGCCGTGCGGGAGGACCAGTTCGGGGCCGACCAGGTCGCCGGGGCGCAGCGCCAGCAGCGGACTGCGGCCGTAGAACCGCACGCCCTTGTCGGCGCAGGCGCGGGCCAGCGCACAGGTCAGGGCGGCCGGGTCGAGGGTGGCGGCCGGGCGGTGCAGGAGCGCGGCCCGGTAGGAGACCCCGACGCGTTCGCGGATGCCGGCCGGGGTCAGGACGGGGACGTCCAGGCCCAGTTCGCGGCAGGCCCGGGCCTGGCGCGCGAGAGCCGCCAGGCCCGCGGGCGAGCGGGTGGCCATGAGCTGCTCACCGGGCCGCAGCCCGCAGGGTACGGCGAGCCGCGAGCACAGGTCCAGCACGTCCCGTACCGCCTGCCGGCTGGCCCGGTGCATCCGGCCTGCCGTCGCGGCGCCGAAGCGGCGCACCGCGCGGTCGAGGGCGGGTCCGGCGCGGGGACCCAGCAGGCCGGTGCCCCGGCCGCTGGCCCCGGCGGCCGGGTGCTGGGCGTCGACCACCGCGATGTCGAGCCCGGGGGCGCGTTCGGCGAGGTGGTAGGCGCAGGACAGCCCGGCCAGACCGGCCCCGACGACCACCACGTCCGCGGTGACCACGCCGTGCAGTTGGGGCTGGGGCGGGAGTTCCGCCCGCTCCCAGCACGGCGTTCCGGCCGGCTGCCCGGTCATCCGGCGGCGCCCGGCACCGGTTCGGTCAGCGTGCCGAACCTGCGGTCGTGCCACAGCAGCGGACGGCCCGGCCCCACGTGCACGGCGGCCACGCGGCCGACGACGAGGTGGTGGTCGCCGTAGCGGCGGACGTCCTCGGTGAGGCACACCGACCAGGCGAGCGCCCCGGCCAGCACGGGAACGCCCAGCACCTGCCGGGTGTCCGTCCCCGCGAACCGCTCGGCGGCGGACGTCGTGGGCGACGCGAACCGTCCGGCCAGCTCCTCCTGCTCCTCGCGCAGCAGGTGCACGGCGAAGGTCCGGCGGGACCGGACGGCGGCGAGGGTGCGGGAGCCGTCCCGCAGACAGGCCAGCAGCAGCGGCGGCCGGGCGGAGAGCGAGGTGACGGCGGAGACGGTCATGCCGAGCGGGCCGTCCTCGCCCCGGGCGGTCACGACGGTGACCCCGGCCGCCAGCTTGGCGTACAGGCCCAGGCAGCGGGCGGCGCCCGGCCCGGGTTCCTCGTGCAGTGGCTCTTCGTGCGGCGGTCGGGCGGTCGTCGCCGACCGGTCAGCCACGAGCCGCAGCCGCGTGTTCATCGATCACCTCCGCGTCCGCCAGGCCCCGCAGCACGCGGGCGATGTTGGTGCGCACCGTGGACTCCGCCACCGGGTCGAGGATCTCGGCCAGGGAGGGGATGCCCAGGTCGAAGGCGGCGGTGAAGACGACGAGGGTGCCCTCGCCCCGCGGCTCGCACCGCCACTCGCCCTCGAAGGTCTGGAAGTCGCCGCTGAGCTGCTCGAAGGCGAGGGAGTGGGTCTCGGGCGAGTAGGTGTCGCGCTCCCGCCAGCGCATCAGGCCGCCCCGGAACTCGACGGTCCAGTCGGAGACGGTGGAGCCGTCGGGCAGCGGCGGTTCGACGCGCACCTCGCGGAAGACGTCGCTGTACTCGGGGTAGCGGCCGAAGTCGCTGATGCGGCGGTAGACGTCGGCGGGTGCCAGGCCCTCGGCGAGGGCGTGCAGGACCACGTGGCGCATGGGGCGTTCGGTTCCTTTCCGGAGGGACGTGAGGGGCGGCCGGTCAGCCGGACATGCGGCCGGCCGTGCTGTGCAGGGCCTCGGCCAGGGTGGTGAGGAACAGGTCCAGCTCCTCGTCGTCGACGACGGCCGGCGGGGTCAGCCGCAGCACCCGGGTGGAGTTGAGGGAGTGGTTGACGAGGACGCCGCGGGCGATCAGCTCCAGCAGCAGTTCCCCGACCGCCTGTTCCTCGGCGAACTCGATGCCGATCAGCAGCCCCTGACCGCGCACCTCGCGGACCAGGCCGCCCCGGTACGGCGCGCACACCTCCCGTACCGCCGCGCGCAGGCGCAGGCCGAGTGCCGCGGCCCGGGCCACGGTGTTCTCCGCCTCCATCGCCCGTACGGTGGCCAGCGCGGCGGCGCAGGCGATCGGCGAGGCGCCGAAGGTGGAGGTGTGCAGGTAGGGGTCGCGGCTGAACGGCCCGTATGCCTCCGCGGTGGCGGCCATGGCGGCGATGGGTACGACGCCGCCGCTGAGTCCCTTGCCGGCCAGCAGGACGTCCGGGCGCACCCCTTCGGCGTCGACGCCCCACCAGGTGCCCAGGCGCCCCATGCCGGTCTGGATCTCGTCGACGACCAGCAGGGCGCCGTAGGTGCTGCACAGGGCGCGGACCTGGCGGAGGTAGCCGGGGCGGGGGATGCGGACGCCGCCTTCGCCCTGGACGGGTTCGACGATGACGCAGGCGCGGTCGCGTCGCGGGGCCAGCGCCTGTTCGAGGTCGGCCGGGTCGTCGTAGTCGACCTGGGTGACGTCGGGGAGCAGCGGCTGGAAGGGCGTCTGGTAGGTGGCGTTGGCGGTGACGCTCAGCGCGCCGAGCGTCTTGCCGTGGAAGCCCCGCCGGGTGGTGATCACCGAGGTGCGTCCGTGGGCGCGGGCCAGCTTCAGGGCGGCCTCGGTGGCCTCGGCGCCGGAGTTGACGAAGTGGACGTAGTCGACGCCGGGCGGGGTGTGGGCGGCGAGCGCCTGGGCGGCGCGGGCGGCCACGGGTTCGAGGAAGACGCGGCTGGCCAGCGGGTGGGTGTCGATCTGCCGGTGCACGGCCTCGACGACGGCCGGGTGGCGGTGGCCGAGGATGAAGACGCCGTAGCCGCCGAAGTCCAGGAAGCGGCGGCCGTCGTCGGCGTGGATCCAGGCGCCCTCGGAGCGGACCTCGGCCATGCCGCCCATGACCCGGCCCATGACGGCGCGGCCGGAGCCGATGTGCTTGAGGTAGAGGTCGACGACGTCGACGTCGACGGGGGCCGTGGGTCCGGCGCTCTCGGCTGCTCCGCAGGACTCGGTGGCTCCGGACCCCTCGGCTGCTCCGGACGGCTCGGCTGCTCCGGAGGGCTGGCCCGCTCCGGACGGCTCGGCTGCTCCGGACGGCTGGCCCGCTCCGGACGGCTCGGCTGCTCCGGACGGCTGGCCCGCTCCGGACGGCTCGGCTGCTTCGGCGGCTTCGGTCGGCGGGGGCGACACGGTCATCACGCCACCTCCTTGCCGGCCGCCGCGGACGCGGGCTCACGGTGCCGTGCGGGCAGGTCGGACCGCTCCGCCGCCCAGCTCTCCAGGTTGCGCACGAGCGCGGCCTGGATGTCGGCGTGGGTGACGCGGGTGCCGCAGTGGGGAGAGCCCAGGGAGGTGTCGAACGGCAGCTCGCGCTGGAAGACCAGGAGCAGTTCGGCGTAGTGCCGGAACCGCTGCCGTACCGAGGCGGGCAGTGAGGTGCCCTCCAGCATGGGCAGCAGCAGCCGGTGGACGGCCTCGACGGGGATGAGCCGGGGCCTCAGTGGCCGGGGCAGGCCGTGGCGGACGGCGAACTCCGCGCAGGTGTCGGCGATTTCGCTCAGGGCGGGGGCCTGACTGCCCGCGGTGAGCCAGTACTCGCCGCTGCCGACGCCGCCGCGGATCAGGGCGCCGACGGCCCGGGTGACGTAGTCCTGCGGGATCATGTCGACACGGGCCTCGGGGGCGCCGGGGAGCACCGGCACCTGCCCGAGGACCATCGCGCCGATGGTCTTGGTCAGGCCCTGCTGTCCGGCGATGCGCCCGGTGGCGGAGTGGCCCATGACGACGGAGGGCCGCACGACGGCGCCGGGCAGCCCCGCCTCGCGCGTCAGCTGTTCGGCCCGGCTCTTGGAGTCGAGGTAGGCGGCGGCGCCCGGGAAGCGCTCCCGGTCCTCCTCGCTCGGGGTGTTGGCGACGAACGCGGTGCTGACCAGGTAGAACGGGGCGTCGGCGCGGGCGGCGAGGTCGAGCATCGTCTCCGCGCCGACGGTGTTGGTCCGCACGATCTCCTCGGGCGGGGTGCGCCAGTTGGTCTGGGCAGCGGAGTGCAGCACCACGTCGACGCGCAGGGCCAGTTCGTACCAGGCGGCGGCGCCGAGGCCGAGGCGCGGGGCGAGCAGGTCGCCCTCGATCTCGCGGACCCGCGGATCGTGCAGGGGCCTGGTGCGGCGCAGGCAGAGCAGGTCGTAGTCGGGTGCCAGTTCATCGATCAGGGCGCGCCCGAGCACTCCGGAACCACCGGTCAGCAGCAGGGTGGGACGTTCGCGCCGGACGGCGCGGGGCGGTACGGGCAGGACGGTGGGGCATGGGGCGTTGCGTGGCATGGTGGGCTCCCCTCGACGGGTTTCGGCTGCCGTGGAACGTGGGGACGGTGGGAGTCGGCCGGCACGGGCTGGGTGGGACGGGAACGGAACGGGAACGGGACGGGAATCGGTCGCATGACCGAACGGACCGGGCTCGGGTGGAACGGCGGCGGCCGCGGGGTCCGCGACGGCTCGCGGCGCCGGCTCGCCGCCGGGCGGGGCGGCGCGGCCGGAGCGCGAGGTCCGGACCGGCCGCGGTGCCCGGCACGGTCAGGCGATGGCGAGCGGGCCGTCGGCCAGGTACGCCGACAGCGGGCCCGTCATGCGGGAGCGCGAGGGCGGGTGCAGGGACAGCCCGTTGGCGCAGGCGGCCAGGTGGCCCACCTCGTCGGAGGTCATGAAGTTCAGCCCGCCGAGCAGTTCGACCGCGCGGGGGACGATGCGGGCGAGGGCGTCCTGGACGCCGTAGCGCACGCACAGCGACTGGGCGAGGGCCGACTCGTCCAGTTCCCCGGCGTCCACCCGGCGGGCGACGCTCTCGGCCGTGGCCATGGCGGTCTCGGTCTCGACGAAGAGACGCACCCGCTCGTGCTCGGGGATCCGCTCGTTCAGCAGCACGCGCTCCACCAGGGCGGAGGCGGCACCGAGGTAGCTGCCGGTCATCAGCACCTGGAACCAGACCAGGCCGGCGGTCTGGAGCTCGTCGAGGCGGTCGCCGGAGGCGGTCGCGGTGCGCAGGACCAGTTCCGGCGGGACGAGGACGTCGGTGAGCGTGACCTGTTCGCTCTCGGCACCCGCGAGGAAGGTGCTGGACCAGAAACCGCTGACGCTCAGGCCCTCGCTGTCGGCGGGCACGAGGGCGACGGCGAGTTCGTCGCCCTGCCCGTCCTCGCGCGGGACGACCACGCCCGCGGTGAGCACGTCCATCGAGTGCGCCAGGCTGCACGGCCGCTTGACGCCGTTGATCCGGATGCCGTCGGCGGTCACGACGGCGCTCATCGACGGGTCCAGGATGCCCGCGCCGGGGCGGCCCTCGGCGAAGCCGGAGGCGATGACGCGGTTGCTCGACGCCACGCCCTCGATCAGCATCCACTCAAGGCCGTCGCCGAGGCCGCCGAGACCGACCAGGGTGGCCATGGAGAAGTGGTGCATGGTGGTGGCCACGGCCAGGGACGGCGAGCGGCTGCCGATGGCACGCTGCACCCGCAGCGCGTCCAGCGCGGTGGCGCCGCGTCCCTGGTGGGACTCGGGCACCAGGAGGCCGGGGCCGCCGCTGTCCCGGAAGAGGCGGATGCCCGGGCTGCCGGGCCGTTCCAGTTCCATGAGGGGGATCTCGCGCAGGGCGGGGTCCAGGTCGGGCAGCAGCTTGGCCAGGGTGGTGCGTTCACGTTCGAGGAATCTCATGGGCGCGCGGTCCTCCTGGATGGATGGGGGGCATGGCTGCGGTGCGGACGGGCCGTCCCGGGGCGGTCCGGTCGGGTGCGGCGGTGCTCACACGGCGTTGGTGGCGCGCAGCAGTTGCCAGACGGCGCCGGGGCGGGGCCGGCCGCGGAAGGCGATGTACTCCGGGAGCACGGCGTGCGGGGCCCACTTCTGCTTGTACTCGAGCTGGGAGGCCGCGGGGTAGACCGCGTCCCCGTGCTCGGCCAGCAGGCGGGTGAACCGGCTGAACATGCTGCTGGCGCCCGGCAGTTCGTGGCTGGGGTCGAGGCCGGTGAAGGGGGTGAACCCGAAGTGCAGCCAGCCCGCTCCGTCGGCGGTGAGCCGTTCCATGACGGTGGCGTTGAGCGCCTCCATCACGCCGGGCGGCGCGTCCGGGTGGCGGCGGCTGAGGTCGTGCAGCATGCCGGGCCGGCTGCCGTAGACGGGCGAGTAGTTGACGTAGCCGACCACCTCGCCGCCGATCCGGCCGACGAACAGGCGCCGGTGCCGCTGCAGGCTGCCGGTCCGCTGGCCGACCAGGAACCGCAGCTCCTTGACGTGCCGCCCCTTGTCCCGCAGCCAGCGCTGGTCGATGCGGTCGAGTTCGGCGCAGTCGTCGCCCTCCCGTACCTCGTCGATCTCCAGGCCGGCCCGCCGGGCGCGCGAGATCTTGTTCCGCAGGCGCACGAACCGCGAGCCGCGCAGCGTGAAGCGGCTCAGGTCGACGGCGTACGAGGCGCCGATCTGGTTGACCGTGAACCCGTGCGCCGCGTACAGCTCGGCGTCCGCGCGTTGCAACTGGACGGCGACCAGGCGGCGTCCGGTGTGGGCGGCGAAGGCCTCCAGCAGCGGCGCGCGGTGCTCGGGGGCCGTGAAGGGGCCGCCGAATTGCAGGACGTAGCGGCCGGAGGTGCGGTAGGCGCAGGCCCCGTCGAACCGGTCGTCCTGGAAGTAGGAGTTCCCGCTGTTGAGGGCGAGAAAGGAACTGGGGTTGTCGCTGTGCGCGGCGAGCGTGTCAAGCACGGACGGCATCGGTACCCTCCACGGAATGCGCCGCCGAACCGCTCTTGCCCGGCGCATGGAAACCCCGGGCGTCCCGCTCCGGTTCGTATTCCTGCTCGAACGAACGGAACGCCGGACTTGTTTCCGGTTCGAAGGCGACACCGAAGGGTTTCAGGGAGTTCCCGAAGAGTGCCCGGTCGCCCATGAGGTGGATCGGAAGGGCCAGCAGCGCCCATTCCGGCCGGACGAACAGTGCCCACGCCCCGGCCAGGACACCGGCGGTGACCAGGCTGTGCATCGTGTTGTAGGCCACGTAGTAGCCACGCGGAACCGGGCGGCCCCGGCGGCGGCGGAAGGCGATCGCGCCGGGAATGTATCCGACGGCGTCGATCACGGTGAACAACAGCACGAAAACGCCCCAGCGGATTTCCGTACGGTGCTGGACCGCGAGCACGAGTGATACGGCGAGAAAGCCCAGCCATTCGAGTCGGGAGAGAGCGAAGGTGACCTTCGTCTCGAAACGGTTCTTGGCGTCCACGGGCGCTCCTGAATTGCGCGTACGATTCCGGGGCCCGACATCAGCCTGCCCCCTCGCTGTGGTCTGTCACTCCGGTTTACGCGTCAGCGCGTCCAACCCCTCGTAAAATGGGGGCGATTGGGATGTGTGAACCTCGGGGGGCCGTTTTCATGACGTCAGCGTGGGAGTTGCTGCTGCCCGCCGCATCGGCACCGGCACGGGCGCGTGGGCGCGCGCTGCGGGAGGCACTGCGGGACGCGGTCCGCTCGGGCCGGCTCGCGGCGGGCACCCGCCTGCCGTCGAGCCGGGACCTGGCGGCCGACCTCGGCGTGTCGCGGGGGCTGGTCACGGAGGCGTACGAACAGTTGACGGCCGAGGGGTACCTGCGCAGCGGGCGGGGCGCGGGCACCTGGGTGGGTGACGCGGTCCGGGCCGCACGTCCGCGCGCGCGGGACCTCGCCCCGCGCTCCTCGGGCGTCCACGCGGACTTCGTGCCGGGGACACCCGACCTGTCCCTCTTCCCCCGCTCGGCGTGGGCCGCGGCGCAGCGGAGCGTGCTGGCGGACCTGCCGCACGAGGGGCTGGGCTATCCCGACCCGCGGGGGCTGCCCCGGCTGCGTACGGCCCTGGCCGAGCTGCTCGCGCGGCGCCGGGGCGTGGTGGCGGACCCCGAGCGGATCGTGGTGGTCTCCGGGGTGGCGCAGGCGACCGCGCTGCTGGCCGGCGTGCTCCACGCGCGCGGGACGCGCACCGCGGGCGTCGAGGACCCGGGCAGCCCCCAGCACAGCGCGCTGTACGCCTCGGCGGGCATCGGCACCGTGCCGCTGCCCCTGGACCGGGAGGGGCTCGCCCTGGCTCCGCTGCACGCCTCGGGGGTGCGCGTGGCGGTGACGACACCGGCCCACCAGTTCCCCACCGGGATCGCCTACTCGGCGCGGCGCCGTGCCGAACTGCTCGCCTGGGCACGGTCCGTGGACGGGCTCGTCCTGGAGGACGACTACGACGGCGACTTCCGGTACGACCGCGCTCCCGTCGGCGCGCTCCAGGGGCTCGATCCCGAACGCGTCGCCTATACGGGCTCGGTCAGCAAGTCCCTCGCCCCGGGGCTGCGGCTGGGCTGGCTGCTGGTGCCGGACTGGCTGGCGGACGACGTCGTCGAGCGCAAGCGCACCACCGACCTGGGACACCCGGCCCTGGACCAGGCGCTCTTCGCCCGCTTCGTCGAGCGCGGCGACTACGACCGGCAGCTCCGGGTCTGCCAGCGCGCCTACCGCGAGCGCCGCGACGCCCTGGTCTCGGCGCTGGCCGGGCACTTCCCCGGCGCGCGGGTCACCGGCATCGCCGCCGGCCTGCACGCCATCGCCACGCTTCCCGAACGGTACGGGCCCGAGGAGCGCTTCGTGACGCGGGTGACGCAGGCGGGCGTGGCGGTGCGCCCCCTGGCGGCGTACGGGCACGAGGGGACGGTGGCCGGGCCGGCGGCGGGCGGGGAGGTGCGGCTGGTACTGGGCTACGCGCACCTGACGCCAGGACGGATCCGGGCGGGTGTAGCGAGGATGGCGGCGGCCGGGTGAGCGGCCCCGCGCCGGGCGCGCGAACGGCGGGGTGTCCGGGTGGTGGGGGGCCTGGTCTGTTCACCCGCCGTTTCCGTGGACGCCGCACCGTGCCAGTAGGTCTGGCTGCGCACCCGGCCGGAGCACCGGCCGGACCCCGTTCCTGGAGGCGCGTCCATGTCCCACCGTCCGTTGCCCGGCCGTCGCAGCGTGCTGCGCGGTTCGCTCGCCGCGTCGGCGGCCCTGACCCTGCCCACCGCCCTGGGTGCGGCGCCCGCGTTCGCCCGTTCGGGGCGGCCGGGGGCGGGCTGGGGCGTGCAGACGGGAGACGTGACCTCCCACTCCGGTCTGGTGTGGGTGCGGTCCGACCGGCCGGCCCGGATGATCGTCGAGACGTCCGCGACCGAGTCGTTCCGCCGGCCGCACCGGTGGCACGGTCCGCTGCTCGGCCGCGGCACCGACTTCACCGGCACCACGCGGCTGCGCGGCCTGCCGCCGGGCGAGCAGATCCACTACCGCGTGCTCCTGGCCGACCCCGACGACCCGCGCCGTACCGGGGAGCCGGTCACCGGCACCTTCCGCACCGCGCCGGTGCGCCGGCGCGACGGCGTGCGCTTCGTGTGGTCCGGCGACCTCGCGGGCCAGGGCTGGGGCATCAACCCCGACCTCGGCGGCTACCGCATCTACGACGCCATGGGCGCCCTGGACCCCGACTTCTTCCTGTGCAGCGGCGACAACATCTACGCCGACGGCCCCATCCCGGAGACGGCCGCGCTGCCCGACGGCGGCACCTGGCGGAACATCACGACCGAGGAGAAGTCCAAGGTCGCCGAGACCCTCGCCGAGTTCCGGGGCAACTTCCGTTACAACCTGCTCGACGAGAACCTGCGCCGCTTCAACGCCCGGGTCCCGTCCGTCGTCCAGTGGGACGACCACGAGGTCCGCAACAACTGGTACCCGGGCCAGGTGATCGCGGAGACGGACGACCGGTACACCGAGAAGAGCGTGGACGTCCTGGCCGCCCGGGCCCGGCGCGCGTTCAGCGAGTACGTCCCGGTCTCCACGCTGCGTCCCGGCGCGCGCGAGGGACGGGTGCACCGGGTGCTGCGCCAGGGCCCGCTGCTCGACGTGTTCGTGCTGGACATGCGGACCTACCGCAACGCCAACTCCCCCGGCGGCCAGCGCGTGGACCCGCAGGGCATCCTGGGCCGCGAGCAGTTGGAGTGGCTCAAGCGGGAGCTGGCCCGTTCGCGTGCGGTGTGGAAGGTGATCGCGGCGGACATGCCCATCGGTCTGGTCGTGCCGGACGCCACCGAGGGCGAGCCGAACATCGAGGCCGTGGCGCAGGGCGATCCCGGTGCGCCGCTGGGGCGCGAACTGCAGATCGCGGAGCTGCTGCGCTTCGTCAAGCACCGGCGGATCACGGGCACGGTGTGGCTGACGGCCGACGTGCACCACACCTCGGCCCAGCACTACCAGCCCTCGCGGGCCGCGTTCAACGACTTCGAGCCGTTCTGGGAGTTCGTGTCCGGGCCGCTCAACGCGGGCGCCTTCCCTGCCAGCGAGCTGGACGCCACCTTCGGCCCGGAACGGGTCTTCGTGAAGGCGCCGACCGCCTCGAACGTGTCGCCCGCGGGCGGTTACCAGTTCTTCGGCGAGGTCGACATCGACGGCGACAGCGCCGACATGACGGTGCGGCTGCGCGAGCAGGACGGCACGGTGCTGTTCACGAAGGTGCTGCGGCCGGGCCGGGTCGGCCAGTAGTCCCGTAGCCTGTCGGCATGCCGCGCGCCGGCGTCATCCCCCGGTGCGCGGCGCGGGACCGGGGCCCCGGCAGCGCTCCGGCGGCGTGTCGGCTCGCGCCCACTCCCCCCGGCCCGGGCCGACTCCTCCCGAATGCCCCGGTATCGCTCTTTACCCATCGGTCACAGTGCGTTCGCGATCACGCAACACCGCTCGCGCACAGTGGGTGCATGAGTCGAGACATGTCTGACGTGACGGACGCCGTGGCGAGCCTCGCCGGACACGGCAACGCCGTACCCGCCATGGTGCTGGCCTCGGTGGCGGCGCTGATCGCCACGGCGGGCCTGAGGGCCCGCCGGTCACGACGCCACGGGCACGCGCCGCCGCGGGACGATACCGGCGCCCGGCCGCCGTCCGCCGTGCGGCCGGCCGGGCCCGGGCGGGCCGGACACGAGGGCGGCGACAGCGCGTTGTGGCGGCTGCGGACGACGGTCCGGGACGCACCGGGGTCGCTGGCCGTGCTGTGCGCGGCCCTCGCCGAGCGGCGCGTCGACATCCTGAGCCTGCAGACGCACCCGCTGGCCGAGGGCACCGTGGACGAGTTCCTGCTCCGCGCGCCGGGTGCGCTGAGCGGGGCCGGGCTGGCCGAGGTGGTGGCGACGGCGGGCGGTACGCGGACCTGGACCGAGCGGGCGGACGCGCACGACCTGGTGGACGCGCCGACCCGGGTGCTGGGCCTGGCCGCCCGTACGGCCCTGGACGCGGCCGAACTGCCTTTGGTGCTGCGGCAGTTGCTGGGCCGGTGCACCATCCGGTCGCTGCCCGCCGCCCCGGGGACCGAAGCCGGCGGGACCGTGCCGCCGGAGGGCGTGCTCGAGGACACCGTGCTGCGGCTGCGCGCCCCCGGGGGCGGGGTGATCAGCGTGGAACGACCCCATCTGCCCTTCACTCCGGCCGAGTTCGCGCGGGCCCGGGCACTGGTCGAGCTGGACGCCCGGCTCGGTCCGCGGATCCCGCGCGGCCGCGACGTGCTGACGCTGTCCGAGGGCAGCGACATCACCGTGCGCCGGGCCGACACCCGTGACGTCCCGGCCGCGAAGGCGATGCACGAGCGGTGCTCGGCGCGGACCCTGGGGATGCGCTACCACGGCCCGGTCAAGGACGCCGACCGGTACCTCAACCACCTGCTCGGCCCGCGCTTCGGCCGCACCCTGGCCGTGCAGACCGCCTCGGGGCGGATCGTAGGGCTCGGACACCTGCTGTGGGACGGGGACGAGACGGAGGTCGCGCTGCTCGTCGAGGACGCGTGGCAGCGCCGCGGCATCGGCGGGGAACTCCTCGCGCGGCTCGTCGCGATGGCGGCGGAGACCGGCTGCGAGAGCGTGTACGCGGTCACGCAGGCGTCCAACACCGGCATGGTCGCCGCGATGCGCGGCCTGGGCCTCCCCCTCGACTACCAGATCGAGGAGGGGACCCTGGTCGTCACGGCCCGCCTGGACCCCGCGGCCCGGTCCATGGCGCGACTGCCGCACGGGGAGCGGGCCGGCCGGGAGTGACGGGCCGCGGGCACGGCGGCGGGGTCACTCGGCCGGTGCCAGCGCCTCCCGCGGGGTGACCGCACCGGTCTGCCGCTCCCCCAGCGCCCGGTCCAGGTCGGCCCACAGGTCGTCGACGTCCTCCAGGCCGACCGACAGCCGCAGCAGCCGGTCGCCGACCCCGGCGCCCCGCCGGTCGTCCGCGTCCACGATGCGGTGGCTGATGGACGCCGGGTGCTGGATGAGGGTGTCGACGCTGCCGAGGCTGACGGCCGGGGTGATCAGCCGGACGCCGCCGACGACCTCGTGCGGGTCGCCGTGGACCTCGAAGGAGACCATCGCGCCGCCGATGCGCGGATAGTGGACGCGGGCCACCCGCGGATCGGCGGCCAGCCGTGCGGCCAGTTCGGCCGCGTTGGCGGACGCCGCCCGGACCCGCACGGGCAGGGTGGACAGCCCGCGCAGGAGCAGGTAGCCGGCCAGCGGGTGCAGCACCCCGCCCGTGGCGAAGCGGATCTGCCGCAGCCTCCCCGCGAACTCCTCGTCGCAGGCGACCACTCCGGCCAGCACGTCCCCGTGCCCGCCGAGGTACTTGGTGGCGCTGTGCAGCACCAGCCGGGCACCGTGTTCGGCGGGTCGCTGGAGCACGGGCGTGGCGAAGGTGTTGTCCACGAGCAGCGGCACCGACCCGCAGGCATGGGCCACGGCCCGCAGGTCGACCTCGGCCAGTGTCGGGTTGGCCGGCGACTCCACCAGGACCAGGCCGGTGTCCGGGCGCAGCGCGTCCGCGACGCCCGCCGGGTCGGTCCACGTGACCTCGGACCCGAGCAGCCCGGCGGTGAGCAGGTGGTCGCTGCAGCCGTACAGCGGCCGTACGGCCACGACGTGCCGCAGCCCCATCGAGCCGCGGACCAGCAGGACCGCGCTCAGCGCCGCCATGCCGCTGGCGAAGGCGACGGCGGCCCCGGTCCCCTCCAGCCGGGCCAGCGCCGTCTCGAAGCGGGCGACGGTCGGGTTGCCCAGGCGGCCGTAGACCGGCGGCCCGTCCGGCTCGGCGCCGGTGGCGGCGAACGCGTCGATGCGGGCGGCCTCGCCGCGGCTGTCGTACGACGGGTAGGTCGTGGACAGGTCGATGGGCGGGGCGTGCAGTCCCTGGGCGGCGAGGTCGTCGCGCCCGGCGTGCACGGCCTCGGTGGCCAGTGCCCTGCCCGTGGGTGCGGTGGTGCGTACGTCGTCGGGTGGTGACGTGTGCGTGCGCGCTGAGTCCATGGCGGAAGGGTGAACACCGGCCGGGCCGAAGGGGCTGAACCCCGTGCTACGTTCGGGCCATGGCCGATTCCGTCGTACTGGATCCGGTGGACCTCCACCTGCTGCGGCTGCTGCAGAACGACGCCCGGACCACCTACCGCGATCTCGCCGGCCGGGTCGGCGTCGCCCCGTCGACGTGTCTGGACCGGGTGGCCCGGCTGCGGCGGGCCGGGGTGATCCTCGGGCACCGCCTCGAACTGGACCCGGCGAAGCTGGGGCGCGGTCTCCAGGCCCTGCTCTCGGTGCAGGTGCGCCCGCACCGGCGGGAGCTGGTCGGTCCGTTCGTGGACCGGATCCGGGCGCTGCCCGAATCGCGCACCGTCTTCCACCTCACCGGCCCGGACGACTACCTCGTGCATGTCGCGGTCGCGGACATGACGGACCTGCAGCGGCTGGTCCTGGACGAGTTCACGTCCCGGCGGGAGGTGGCCCGCGTCGAGACCCGGCTGATCTTCCAGCAGTGGGAGTGCGGCCCGCTGCTGCCGCCGGCCGCGCCCGCACCGGCCCCGGCGGCGCCCACGGACACGCCCTGAGCGAAATCCGGCCGCCCGCGCCGCCGGGGCGGGCCCGACGGGCTGACGCGGCACCGGTATCCGTATGAGGATGACCGCATGTCAGAGACGAACAGCCCGCTGCCCCGCGAGGTCGCCGACGCCTACGTCGACGAGCTCATCGCCCTCGACCCCGTCACCGGTACCTATCTCGGCGTCGCGGAGAGTTCCAGCCGTCTGCCCGACTTCTCGCCCGCCGGGCAGGAGGCCCTCGCGGAGCTGGCCCGCACCACCCTCGCCCGGCTGGCCGAGGCGGAGCGCCGGCCCGGCGGGGACAGCGACGTGGAGCGGCGCTGCGCCCGGCTGCTGCGCGAACGCCTGACGGCCGAACTGGCGGTGCACGAGGCCGACGAGGGCCTGCGCTCGGTCGGCAACATGGGCACCGCCGCCCACTCGGTGCGCGAGGTGTTCACCCTCACCCCGACGCAGACCGACGAGGACTGGGCCCGGATCGCCGAGCGGCTGCGCGCGGTTCCGGCGGCGTTCGCGGGGTACCGCGAGTCCCTGTCGCTGGGTCTGGAGCGCGAGCTGTACGCGGCGCCGCGGCCGACCGCCACCTTCGTCGAGCAGCTCGGCGAGTGGGCGGACACCGGTGAGGGGCGCGGCTGGTTCGAGGACTTCGCCGCCGACGGTCCCGAGGCGCTGCGCGCGGAGCTGGACGAGGCGGCGCGGGGTGCGACCGCGGCCGTGGTCGAGCTGCGGGACTGGATGCGCGACGTGTACGCGCCCGCGATCGAGGGTGCCCCGGACACGGTGGGCCGCGAGCGCTACGCCCGCTGGTCGCGCTACTACAACGGCACCGACCTGGACCTGGACGAGGCGTACGCGTACGGCTGGGCCGAGTACCACCGCCTGCTGGCCGAGATGAAGACGGAGGCGGAGAAGATCCTGCCGGGTGCGCGGACCCCGTGGGTGGCGCTGGCGCACCTGGACGAGCACGGCAGGCACATCGAGGGCGTGGACGAGGTCCGCGACTGGCTGCAGGGCCTGATGGACCAGGCGATCGAGCAGTTGGACGGCACCCACTTCGAACTCGCCGAGCGGGTACGGCGGGTGGAGTCGCGCATCGCGCCGCCCGGCAGCGCGGCGGCGCCGTACTACACGTCCCCGTCGGAGGACTTCTCCCGTCCCGGCCGCACTTGGCTGCCGACGATGGGCCAGACCCGTTTCCCCGTGTACGACCTGGTGTCCACCTGGTACCACGAGGGCGTCCCGGGCCACCACCTGCAGCTCGCCCAGTGGACGCACGTGGCCGACGACCTCTCCCGCTACCAGGCGTCCGTGGGCATGGTCAGCGCCAACGCCGAGGGCTGGGCGCTGTACGCGGAGCGGCTGATGGACGAGCTGGGCTTCCTCACGGACGCCGAGCAGCGCCTGGGCTACCTGGACGCGCAGATGATGCGGGCGGCCCGGGTCATCGTGGACATCGGCATGCACCTGGAACTGGAGATCCCCGCGGACTCGCCGTTCCACCCGGGTGAGCGCTGGACGCCGAAGCTGGCGCAGGAGTTCTTCGGCGCGCACAGCAGCCGTCCGGCGGACTTCGTGGAGAGCGAGCTGACCCGGTACCTGACGATCCCGGGCCAGGCGATCGGCTACAAGCTCGGCGAGCGGGCGTGGCTCCTCGGCCGGGAGAAGGCCCGCGAGCGGCACGGCGACTCCTTCGACCTGAAGGCGTGGCACATGGCGGCCCTCTCCCAGGGCTCGCTGGGCCTGGACGACCTGGTGGACGAACTGTCGCGGCTGTGACGCCCGTTCCCCCCGGCCCCTCCGGTCACCGCCGGAATCCGCCCTCCGAGTCGATCACCTGACCCGTGACCCACTCCGCCTCGTCCGTGGCCAGCCACGCGATGAGGCGGGCGGGGTCGTCGGGCACGCCCCACCGCCCGGCGGGGAAGCGCGCGGCGACGGCGTCGTGGTCCTCCCCGGTCAGGTAACCGGTGTCCACGGGACCGGGGTTGACCGCGTTCACGGTGACCGCGTGCTCGGCGAGGGCCGTCGACAGGGAACGCGTGACGGAGGCGAGCGCGCCCTTCTGCAACGCGTAGGCGATCTCGCCGGGCATGCCGCCCGCGATGTCCTGTCCGGAGGTCATCATCACGACGCGTCCGCCGGGCGTGCGCGGCGGCAGTGCGGCGCGGCGGCGGGCGTAGGCCTGGATCAGCAGCAGGACCGAGCGGGTGTCGGCCTGCCAGTGCGCGTCGAGCATGGCGGCGTCGACGGTGTCGAGGGTGCCGTCGGAGCCGCTGAGCGCGTGGTTGGCGACGATGATGTCCAGCCGTCCGCCGAGCGCGTCGGCGGCGGTGTCGAGGAGTTCGCGGGGTGCGTCGGGGCGGGTGAGGTCGCCGGGGCCCGCGTGCACGGCGGCGTCGGGGTCGCCGAGGGCCGCGCGCACGGAGTCGGCCACCTCCTCGGGGCGGTCCGCGCCCCAGGGCATGGCGGCGTCGTGCGGCACGTGGTGGTGCAGGTAGACGCTCGCCCCGTACGCGGCGAGCCGCCGGGCCACGGCATGGCCGATGCCGCGGCGCCGGCTGGCTCCGGTGACGAGGGCGGTCCGGCCGCGCAGGGGCAGCGGGTCACGGCGCAGGTCTTCGGGGGCGGGGTGGGGAAGTCGTGGCATGGGCACCCATGATGGGCGGATCGAGGCCCGCCGCGCACGTCGATTTCGCGTGCGCGGCTCACCGGTCGGCGAGCCGTCGCAGGTGAACGAGGCTCAGCCAGGTCTCCGGCCCGGGGCGCACCGTCGCCGCGCGCACCGCGTACCGGCCGGACCGGAGCCCGACCCGCGCCCGGCCGGCGCGGTCGGACGCGGTGCCGGGCCAGGCGGCGTCGAACAGCAGCACGGGGCCGGGCACGCGCCAGGACACCTCGGGCTCCCACTCGGCGGCACCGAGGGCGGCGGGGACACCGGCCAGCACCTCGTCCTCGGAGTCCGCGGCGCACCAGCGCACGAAGGTGCCGTGGTCGGGCAGGTAGGCGGTGGCGGCGGGTTCGTCGCCGAGCACCAGGGCGGTGGAGTCTCCGACGGGAAGCAGCCCGACGTGGCCGTCGACCTCGCAGGCCCGGTCGTAGTCGGAGTCCGTCTCCTCGCCGTCGGCGCCGGTCCAGAACGGCAGGACCGTCTCCGGGACCGCGACGAGCGGCCCTCCGCCCGACTCGACCCACTCCACCCGGCCCGGCTCCGCGTATCGCACCATGCGGGAGAACCTACACGCCGCCGGGCAACCGCGGTCGGCCGCGTCCGCGCCGGAACGGACCGGGGCCGCCGGGGCCCGCACGGGCACGCTCAGCCGGCGCCCCGCTGCCGCAAGAGCGAACCCGACCGCCCCTTCACGACCTCCAGTTGGGCGTGGACGCGGCGGCGCAGGTCCGCCACGTGGCTGACGATGCCGACGCTGCGGTCCCGCTCGCGCAGTGCGTCCAGGACGTCGAGGACCTCGTCGAGGGTCTGGTCGTCGAGGCTGCCGAAGCCCTCGTCGATGAAGAGGGTGTCCAGGCGGACGCCGCCCGCCTCGTCGGTGACCACGTCGGCGAGGCCGAGCGCGAGGGCGAGCGAGGCGAAGAAGGTCTCGCCGCCGGACAGCGTGGCCGTGTCGCGTTCACGGCCGGTCCAGGCGTCGACGACGTGCAGACCGAGCCCGCTGCGGCCGCGCCCGGTGCGGTCGTCGGAGTGGACGAGGGTGTAGCGGCCGGAGGACATGCGCAGCAGCCGGGCGGTGGCGGCGGCGGCGACCTGCTCCAGGCGGGCGGCCAGGACGTACGACTCCAGGCGCATCCGGCGTTCGTTGTCCGCGGAGGTGCCCGCCGCCAGGGAGGCGAGGCGGGCGACCCGGGTGTGTTCCTCGCGCAGCGGGGCGAGCCGGCGCACGGCGGTGGCGGCCTGCGCGGAGAGCCGGTCCAGCTCGGCGCAGCACCGGGCGGCGGCGTCACGGGCCGAGGCGGCCTCGCGCAGGCGCCGGCCCGCGTCGGCGGCGGCACGCTCCGCCGCGGCGAGGTCGGCGGGCGGTTGCCGGGCCGCGTCGGCCGTGTCGGCCTCGGCGAGGACGGCCCGGACGGCGGCGTCCTCCGACTGCCAGGCGTCGAGCCGCCGTTGGAGCTCTCGGTGGGCGGTGTCGTCGAGGAGGGCGGCGGCAGCCTCCGCCGGGGTGTCGAAGCCGGCCCGGAAGGCGGCGTCGGCGAGCCGCGCGTCGGCGTCCTTGAGCCGCTGGGCGGTGTCCGCGGCGGCGCGGGAGGTGTCGGCGGCCTCCGTGAGCAGCGTGGCCTGTCGCTCGAGCTGCGCCGCCCGTGTCTCCACGCTCTCGGCGGCACCGCGTGCCCGCGTCAACTCCGCCTGCAGAGACGTCTGTTCGCGCTCCAGCCGCTCGCGTGCCTCGACCCGGGACGCGGACCGGACGGCGGCCTGCTGCTGGGCGGCGACGCGCTCCTCGCGCTCGTGCTCGGCCCGCCGCAGCGCCTCCTGCGCGGGGTGCAGCCCGGAGGCGTCCGTTCGGGCGCGGGTGTAGTCCCGTTCGATCTCCTCGGCCTCCTCGGCCAGCCGCGCCGTGGGCGCGTCACCGGCTTCCGCCGTGGCGGCGGCGAGGGCCTCGCGTACGGTGCCCAGGCGCCGTTCGGCGTCCGCGCGCCGCTCGTCGGCCGCCTGGTAGGCGGCGAGGGCGCGCTCCTCCGCCGCGCGGTCGACGTGTCCGGCGCTCTTGCGCGCGGGGGCGGGGTGTTCGGTGGCGCCGCACACCGCGCAGGGTGCGCCGTCGGTGAGGTTCGCGGCGAGTTCGGCGGCGATGCCGTGCAGCCGCTGTTCCTTGAGGTCGAGCCATGCGCCGCGGGCCTCGACGGCCGCTTCGGCGAGGGCGAGGGACTGCCGCCGCGCCGCTTCCGTGTCGTCGGTGAGCCGGTCCCGCCGCCGGGCGGCGACGAGCCGCCGCTGCGCCGGATCGCGCTGCACGGCGAGCTGTTCGGCGCGGGTCGCGGCCTCCTGCGCCGAGTCGACGCGGGCCTGGAGCCCGGCGCGGGTGGTCTCCCAGTCGGCCAGCCAGGCCTCCGCCTCCTGCCGGACCTCCTCGTCGGCGTGTTCCTGCCGGTCGAGGCCCTCCCGTTCCCGGACCAGCTCGGCGAGGCGTCTCTCGGCACGCCGGGCCGAGGCGAGGCCGCCCAGTTCCTCGGCGGCCCGGCGGGCGGCGGCGGCGAGTCCCGCGGGGCCCGCGTCGGCGAGCGCCCGGGGCAGCGGGACACGCGCGCGGGCTTCCGCGGCCGCCGCACGCCGGTGTTCCGTCTCGGCGGCGTCCCGCAACTCCAGGGCCGGGGCCACCGCTTCGGCCTTGCGGCCCCGCTCCATGCGCTCACGCACGGCGCGGTGGTCGTCGGCCCGCTCCGCCAGCCGTGCGGCCCGCTCCCGCGCCTCGGCGAACCGGCGTTGCAGCCGGTCGAGTTCGCGGGCGTCGGCCAGGTCGCGCTCGGCGGCGTCCCGGGCGGACTCGGTGGCCGTGAGGCGGCAGTCGGCGACCGCCAGCCGTTCCCGGGCGGTGGCGCGGGCGAGGGCGGCGGCTTCCAGCACCGCGTCGGCCAGGCCCGGCTCGCCCGGCGCCAGCTCCGGCAGGTCCATGGCGCTGCCCGCGGCCTGCTGCATCCGGTGGGCGTCGGCCAGCAGCGCGGCGTCCCCTTCGCGCACCCGGGCCTCGGTGCCGCGGCGCCGTTCGGCGAGGTGCTTCTCGACCTCGGCGAACCGCCGGGTGTCGAAGAGCCGGCCGAGCAGCTTGCCGCGTGCCTCCGCGTCGGCGCGCAGGAAGCGGGCGAACTCGCCCTGGGGCAACAGCACGACCTGGCAGAACTGCTCGCGGCTCATCCCGAGGAGCTGCGTGATCTCCTCGCCGACCTCCTGGTGGGAGCGGCTGAGGTCCTTCCAGGTACCGGCCTTGGCGTCGTACTCGCGCAGCCAGGTCTGCGCCTTGTCGACGGTCGTGCCGACGCCCTTCTTCTTGGGACGCTCCCAGGGCGGCTGCCGGGTGATCTCCAGCCTGCGCTCCGCGACGGTCAGTTCGAGGCGCACCTCGGTGCGGGTACCGGTGGCGGCGTGGTCACTGCGCAGCGTCATGCCCTGGCCGCCGCTCTGCCGGGCGCCGGGGACCGAGCCGTACAGCGCGTAGCAGACGGCGTCGAGGACGGAGGTCTTGCCGGCGCCGGTGGGGCCGTGCAGCAGGAAGAGCCCGGCGGCCGAGAGGTCGTCGAAGTCGACGCTCTGGGAGCCGCCGAAGGGCCCGAAGGCGGTGATGTCCAGCCGGTGCAGCCTCACCGGGCCACCTCCCGCACGGTGTCGTCCGCACGCACGGCCTCGAACGCCTCCCGGAGCACGCCCCGTTCGTGGCCGTCGGGCCCGGCGCCGCGCACGTGGGCCACGAAGTCCTCCGCGATCTGCTGGTCGCTGCGGTCGGCGAGCCGCCGGGCGTAGGACACGCCGGGCTCGTCGGGGGCGCGCTCGGGGTCGAAGAGGAGGCTCAGCGTGTGCGGGAACCGCTCCGCGAGGCGGGCCATGGGCTCGTCCGGCCGGACCGGGTCGGTGAGGGTCGCCTCGACCCACGCCTCCTCGTGCGGGGTCAGCTCCGGGTCGGCGAGCAGGTCCGCCAGCGTTCCGCGCAGCCGGGCCAGCGCGCGCGGCACGGGGCAGTCGATCCGCTCGGCGGTCACCGATCCCTCCGCGTCCAGATCGACGAGCCACATGCTCTTGCGGTGCCGGTGCTCGGAGAAGGAGTACGGCAGCGGCGAGCCGGAGTACCGGACGCGCTCGGTGAGGGTCTGGCATCCGTGCAGATGGCCGAGCGCCACGTAGTCGACGCCGTCGAAGACGCCGCAGGGCACGGCGGCGACCCCGCCGACGGTGATGTCCCGCTCGCTGTCGCTCGGCTCGCCGCCGGTGACGAAGGCGTGCGCGAGGACGACGGAACGGGTGCCCCGCGCGCGGGTGGCGAGGTCGGCGCGCACCCGGTCCATGGCGGCGGCGAGGACGGCCTCGTGCCCCGCCTTCTCCACGCCGAACTCGGTCTTCACGAGGGCCGGTTCGAGATACGGCAGTCCGTAGAAGGCGACGTCCCCGTGGGCGTCGGCCAGCACCACCGGGGTGCCGCAGCCCGCCGGGTCGGTGCGCAGGTGGATGCCGGCCCGGTCGATGAGCCCGGCACCGACCCCGAGACGGCGGGCCGAGTCGTGGTTGCCGGAGATCATCACCGTCGGCACGCCGAGGTCGGCGAGGCGGTGCAGGGCGTCGTCGAACAGCTCTACGGCGGCGAGCGGCGGCACCGCCCGGTCGTACACGTCTCCGGACACGACCACGGCGTCGACGGCGTGCTCGCGCACGGTGTCGACGAGGTGGCCGACGAACCCGGCCTGGGCGCCGAGCATGGTGACCCGGTGGAACGCCCGGCCGAGGTGCCAGTCGGAAGTGTGCAGGAGTCGCATGGTCCCCGAGACTAACGGGAGGGTCCGACAGCCCGGTCGGTAACTCCCGTTTCGCCCCGCCCGTGCTGCCGTTGTGAACCGCTACACCCCTGTTGTCCCGCTCTGTCTCGTTCCGTGACCGTGAAACAGATCGTGCGCCGGGGCAGTACCAGTTCGGTGCGCTGCCGGCGGGCGACGATGCCGCCGGCCTCGGCCGGCGGGAACCGTGTCCCGGTGACGCAACCGCTCAGCTGCTTGGACCTGCTGCCGTCCGGTCCACCTGTTGCGGCTCCACCGCCCTCCCCGGCACCAGGACGGCAAGGGTGCTGCGCGCTTCACGCCGCAGTGTGCCGCGCCGGGCAAAGGTCGCCGTCAGAGCGAGGACCGAGACCGTGCCCCCGTAGAAAACAGCAGCAATCGTGGAGAGGAGCCCGATCGTCATCGGGCACGCACCTTTCTTCCCCCCGTTCGGCCCGCCCGGCTCACAGCCCGGAGCGGGCGTTGATGCGTTTCCCCTCCACCATATGTGCGTCGTCAACTCCCCCTGCGTTCAGACTCGTCACTGGCCGAGAGCCATCCACGACTACGGCCGCGTGCCGATTCCCGCTGTCCGCTGTCCGCTGTGCCACCTGTGCCGCAATCTGGCCGACCCGGCGAACCTTCACGGTCACGGCACTAGGCGTCCCCGTACGCCTCTCCCCCCAGTTCGAACCCGGCCGATCCGGCCGTGGCGTCGGCGAGCCAGGAGCGGAAGGTGTCGACGTCGGCCTCCGGCAGGCCGACCTCGATCGTGACGGCCTCGCCGTAGTGCACGTCGCGCACCGCGCGGCCGGCGGTGCGCAGGTCGTTCTGGAGCTTGCCGGCCCGCTGGTGGTCGACGGTCACCGTGGCCAGCCGGAACCGGCGGCGGGTGAGGGTGCCGAGGTCGTCCAGGGCTTCGCCGACCGCGCCGCCGTACGCGCGGATGAGTCCGCCGGCGCCCAGCTTGACACCGCCGTAGTAGCGGGTGACGACGGCGACGACGTACCGCATGTCGCGGCGCAGCAGCATCTGGAGCATCGGGACGCCCGCGGTGCCGCCCGGCTCGCCGTCGTCGCTCGCCTTCTGGACGGCGGCGTCGGCGCCGATGACGTACGCCCAGCAGTTGTGGGTGGCGTCCGCGTGCTCCTTGCGCACGCCCGCGATGAACGCCTGGGCGTCCTGTTCGGTGGCGGCCGGGGCGAGGGCGCACAGGAAGCGCGAGCGGTTGATCTCGGTTTCGTGCACCCCCGCGCGGGCGACCGTTCGGTACTCGTCCTGCATCCGGCCAGCCTATGCGCTCGCCGTGCCGCATCCTTGGGGCCGGTCCTGGTGGCCGGCAACGCGGTCAGTACGCGGTGCCGACGTCCCGGGTGAGGTGGAGGCCGAGGAACCGGTCGGCGTAGGCGCAGATCTCGAACCGGGCTCCGTCCGCGAGGCCGGGGTCGCTCTCCACCGCGCGCAGGACCCGCAGCACCCCGGGGGCGTCCAGGTCGTCCTCCCAGGCGGCCCGCAGCCGGTCGCGCACGTCGTTCGGGACCGGACGCGAGGGGTGCCGGGCCCAGTCGGCGACCGCCCGGCGCCACCGGGCGAGGGTGTCCCGGGCCTCGTCCAGTGCGGCCGCGCCGAGCTCCACGCGCGCGTGGTGGTGCCGTTCCAGCAGGGCGAGGCGCAGGGCGTCGGGGTCGGCGAGAGAGGGTTCGGCCGGGTCCACGGGAGCGACGGCGACCGTCGCCACGTCCGGGAGGCCGCCGCCCTCACCCTCCCCCACGACGCGGACGCCCTGCCCGGTGCCCGGCCCGCGGCCGGCGGCGTCGCCGTCCTCGAAGGGCCGGATGCCGAGGGCGGCGGCGTCCTTGCGCAGCCGCGCCCCGTTCTCGGCCCCCGTCAGCACGGCCCACACCGGAGTGCCGTCGAGTTCCAGGGCACGCACCAGGAGGTCCGCGACGAGCAGGACGCGCAGGGCGGTGGCGTCCCGCCCCGGCGCGTGCGCCTCGACACGGGTCGGTGCCCGCCGGGCGGGCACGGCGGGGGCGGCTTCTGCGGTCCGGGCGTCGATGATGCGCAGCACGAGGCGAGCGTAGGCGGCGCGGCGCGACGGCGCACTGGGAGGCGCGCCGTGCCGCTCGCGCCGCACGGGGAATCCCGGCACCTCGCCGTCCGTTGTCCCGACCGGGCGGCCCGACCCGCGGGCCGCCCGTGAGCACGAGGGAGGCCGCCGGTGTACGGCGACGAGGCAACCGTCCGCAAGATCCTCACCGAGTCGGGCGACACCTGGGCCGTGGTGGGCCTGTCCAACAACCGGCAGCGCGCGGCGTACGGCGTCGCCGAGGTGCTCAAGCGCTTCGGCAAGCGCGTCGTGCCCGTCCATCCCAAGGCGGAGACGGTGCACGGCGAGCAGGGGTACGCCTCGCTCGCCGACATCCCGTTCGACGTGGACGTCGTCGACGTCTTCGTCAACAGCGACCTGGCCGGCCCGGTCGCCGACGAGGCGGTCGCCAAGGGCGCCAAGGCGGTCTGGTTCCAGCTCGGCGTGATCGACGAGGCGGCGTACGGGCGGACCAGGGCCGCGGGCCTGGAGATGGTGATGGACCGCTGCCCCGCGATCGAGATCCCGCGGCTGGGCTGATCCCGGCCGGACTCACCGCGCACCTGCCCGGACCGGACGGAACGACCCCCGCTCGGTCCCGGAGGGACGACCCCGCTCAGTCCCGGAGGAACGGCCCCGCTCAGTCCTGGACCAGCCGCGCGCCGAGCCCCTCCAGGACCTCCGCTCCCGGCAGCTCCGCGAAGGCCTTGCCCGGCACCAGCAGCTTGCCGCGCCGGCGTCCGCTGCCGACCAGGACGTACGGCAGGTCGACGACGGCCGAGTCCACCAGCACGGGCCAGTCGCCGGGCAGGCCGACCGGCGTGATGCCGCCGTACTCCATGCCGGTCTCGCCGGTGGCGGTGTCCATCGGGGCGAAGGATGCCTTGCGCGCCCCGAGGTGCCGGCGGACGACGCCGTTGACGTCGACCCGGGTGGTGGAGAGCACGACACAGGCCGCCAGGGTCGTGCCGCCGCCCCGCTTGCCGGTGACCACCACGCAGTTGGCGGACTGTTCGAGCAGCTCGCGGCCGTAGTGCTCGACGAAGGTGGCGGTGTCGGCCCATTCGGGTTCGGTGTCGACGTAGAGGATCTGGTCGGCGGGCACGGTGCCGTTCCAGTGGCGTACGGCGTCGGCGACCGGGCGGGTCAGTTCGCCGAGGCATTGCGGGGCGGGCGTGGCGCTGTCGAAGGTGCCGATGGGTGCGTGCATGGCCGCACGCTAGCAACGGCGGGCGGCGCGGCGAACGGCCGTCTCAGCGGGCGGGCGGCGCGGCGAACGGCCGTCTCAGCGGGCGGGCGGCACCGAGACCGCCATGATCATCTCCATCGGCCCGTCGCCCTCGTTGCCGTACGTGTGCGGGGTGTCCGACTCGAAGGAGGCGCTCGCGCCCGCCGGGACGCGGTGGACCACCCCGTCGACGGTGAGCGTGAGTTCCCCGGAGGTGACGTGCACCAGCTCGACCGTGCCGGTGGGGTGCGGGTCGGAGGGGCTGCTCTCGCCCGGCATCAGCCGCCACTCCCACATCTCCAGCGGGCCGGGTGCCTCCGCCCCGGCGAGGAGCCTGCTGAAGCTGCCCGCGTCGGTGTGCCACAGGCGTACGGCCTGCTCGGCGGGGACGACGCGGACCGTGGGGCCCTGCTCCCAGTCGAGCAGGGTGGCGATGCTGACGCCGAGCGCGTCGCCGATCTTCACGACGGTGCCGAGGCTCGGGTTGGTGCGGGCCTGTTCGATCTGGATGAGCATGCCGCGGCTGACTCCGGCCCGCACCGCCAGCGCCTCCAGCGTGAAGCCGCGCTCGGTGCGCCGGCGCTTGACGTTGCGCGCGAGGGACTGGGTCAGCAGGTCGAGGTCCGCCACGTTCCGTCCAGGGACTTGTGCATCGCTGTGCAGGACAGGGTGCGCAGGAGTGAACCGTGGTCCGCCGCACCCGAAGGTCCACCGAACTGTACTGCGAGGCGCCCGCTCAGCTCTCCGCGGCCGGTTCGGCGAGCCTGCCCGCCGCGTCCTGCGGGTCGCCGGTCTCGGCCAGCCGGGCCACCGCCTCGTCGTCCAGCCGGGACAGCTCCCGCAGTTGCCCCGGCGTGACCCCGTCGGGGATCGGCACCGGAGGCGGGGTCCTGAGCGGGGGCTGCCAGCCCTCGGCGGGGGTCCAGCGCCGTACGACGCGGGCGGGGGCGCCCGCCACCACGGCGTGGTCGGGCACCGTGCCCCGGACCACGGCGCCGGCGGCCACGACCACGTTCCGCCCGATCCGCGCGCCCGGCAGGATCACCGCGCCGGTGCCGACCCAGCAGCCGGGGCCGATCTCCACCGGGTGCATCCGCGGCCACTGCTTGCCGATGGGCTGGTGCGGGTCGTCGTAGGAGTGGTTGGTGGAGGTGACGTAGACGTACGGGCCGAAGTAGCAGTCGCTGCCGATGGTGACGGTGGTGTCCGCGATGACGTGGCTGCCGCGGCCGAGGACGACCCCGTCGCCGATGCGCAGGATCGGCTCCGGGCCGAGGTCGAGGTCGGGCATGAGCCCGGCGGTCAGCGTGACCTGCTCGCCGATGATGCAGTGGGCGCCGACGTGGATCCAGGGCTCGCCGAAGACCGTGCCGAGCGGGAAGGCGAGCCGGGTGCCCGTGCCCAGCGCGCCGAAGCGGAAGCGTCCGGGGTGCGCCGCGGTGACGGAGCCGGTGCGCTGCACCCAGGCCCAGCCCGCGTGGACGGCCCGCTGCGCGAGGCGGCTCCGCCAGGACGAGAACGTGTTCTTGCGCTTCGGCACCCGCTCACGGTAGTCCGCGCGTGGTGCGCCCAGGACGCGGGAGCGCTGTGATCTTCACCCCACCGGGTGGCGTACGGTGCCGTACAACACCGAGCAGGAGGCGAAGATGACGCAGAAGGCGCTGATCACGGGCATCGGCGGCAAGGCCCCTCGGGTGGACGCCGGGGCCTTCGTGGCACCGACGTCCTCGGTCGTCGGGGACGTGACGCTGCACGCCGGGGCGAGCGTCTGGTACGGCGCCGTGCTGCGCGGCGACGTCGAGCGGATCTCCGTGGGCGCGGACAGCAACGTCCAGGACAACTGCACGCTCCACGCCGACCCCGGCTTCCCCGTCACCGTCGGCGAGCGCGTCTCCGTCGGGCACAACGCCGTGGTGCACGGCGCCACCGTCGAGGACGACTGCCTGATCGGCATGGGTGCCACGGTCCTCAACGGCGCGGTGATCGGCGCCGGTTCACTGGTCGCCGCGCAGGCGCTGGTCCCCCAGGGCATGCGGGTGCCGCCGGGGTCGCTGGTCGCCGGGGTGCCGGCGAAGGTGAAGCGGGAGCTGACGGAGGAGGAGCGTCAGGGGATCACGCTGAACGGCACGATGTACGCGTCGCTGGCCGGGCAGCACCGGGACGCCGTGGGGGACGTTCTGTAGGACACCGCCCGCGGGCCGACTGCGCTGCGGGGCGCTTCACTCCCCGGCGGTCGCGGGCTCGGGCTCCGGCTGGACCTTGCCCGCCTTGCGCTTGACGATCAGCATCGATGCGATGCCGATGGCGACGGCCAGGACCAGGCCCAGCCAGGAGAAGCGCTTGAGCCAGGACTCGGCGACGACGCCGACGTAGTAGATGACGGCGGTGGTGCCGCCCGCCCAGAGGATGCCGCCGAGGACGTTGGCGATCAGGAACTTCCAGTACGGCATCCGCAGCACGCCGGCCAGCGGGCCGGCGAAGATGCGGAGCAGGGCGACGAAGCGGCCGAAGAACACGGCCCACATGCCCCACTTCTGGAAGGACCGCTCGGCGGTGGCGACGTGCCCCTCGCTGAAGTGCTTGGGGAACTTCCCGCCCAGCCAGGCGAGCAGGGGCCGGCCTCCCTTGCGGCCGATGGCGTACCCGATGGAGTCGCCGATCACCGCACCCGCGCTGGCGCACACGCCGAGGACGAGCGGGTCGATCCCGCCGTGCTGTGACGACAGCAGGGCCGCCGACACCAGGATGATCTCGCCGGGCAGCGGGATGCCCAGACTCTCCAGACCGATGACCAGCGCGACGACGGCGTAGACGGCCGCCGCGGGCACCGTGTCGAGCCATTCCTGGACGTGCAACGCCCCACCCTCCGCTTCGGATGCCTGTTCCCGGTGCTCCTCGTTCGAGGCGCACCGGGAAGCCTACCCGGTCGGCGGAGGTCAGCCGTTGGGGCGCAGGGTCCATATGACGGTCATCTCACCGGTGACGGCGCCGTCCTCTCGCCGGATGGCGACGCTCACCGGGAACTCGGGCCGGCTGCCGGCGTCCAGTTCGGCGACGACCTCCGCGGCGGGACGGCCGAGCGTCGCGGTGGCGGTCACCGGGCCGAGCGCGATCTTCTTGAAGGCGATCTCCGCGGTGACCGGCAGCGGCACCGCCCGGGAGAGCTGGTCGCCGAAGGCGGCGAGGACGATCGCGCCGCTGGCCGACTCGCCCAGCGTGAACATGGCTCCGGCGTGCGGTCCGCCGACGTGGTTGCGGTACTCGCTCTGGTCCGGGAGGGCCAGGACGGCCTTCTCCGGGGTGGTCTCCAGGTACTCGAGGTTCAGGGTCCGGACCATAGGCACCGTGGCGGCGAGCAACTCGCCGATCGACATCTGATCTGCGCTCATGAGGGCAGGTTACCCGCGAGTAGCATCCAGGGCCAGACACCGGGGAAGATCGCCGTATGCTGTGCGCCCATGTGGCCAGGAGAGCAGTCACCAACCGGCGCACCGGACCCGCGACAGCCCGACCCGCACCTGCGGCCCGGCTACCGGCAGCCGTCGCCGTACGCGGGAGAGCAGCAGCCCGGCGCCTGGAACGCCCCCACGGTCGCGGCCGGCGGACCTCCCGGCCGGGGTCCTCGCAGCGGCCGTACGAAGGCGGTGGCGATGGCCGCCGCCGGGGTCGTGGTGGTCGCCGCCGCCGCGACCGGGGTCGTGGTGCTGGGCGGGGACGGGGACGGAGAGGCCCGGCCCGGCCCCACCGCCTCCTCCGCGTCGGCCTCCGCCCCGTCCGGCTCCGCCGCCGGCGAGGCACGCGACGGTGACGGCGTGCCGGAGGCCACGGTGGCGGGCTGGACCGTCGTGGCCAACCCCGGCCGGGGCCTGGCCTTCGACGTGCCGGCCTCCTGGGTGCCGCAGTCGCCCGACTGGGTCACCTACGTCGCCGAGGACGACGACCCCGAGGACACGCCCCTGGCCGCGATGAAGGCACCCGCCGTCCTCAAGGAGAAGTGGTGCGCGGCGGACGACGACCGGGACGGCTCCGTCGACTACACGCCCCTGGCCAGTGCCGGCACCCGGGGCAACAACGGCGCGCGCAGCACCGAGGAGATCGCCCGGAACGACTCGGCGGCCTGGGTCTACGGAGGCTTCACCCAGCCGGACCGGGACAAGGTCGCCACGGGCCCGGTGACGTCCTTCACCACCGCCTCCGGCATCAGGGGCAGCCTCGCCACCTCCCGGTCGTCCGGGGTGGTGAAGAAGGGCAAGTGCGACGTCAACGGCAAGGCGACCACCTTCGCCTTCAAGGCGGCCGACGGCGACTTGGTCTCGTGGTCGTTCTTCGGTGCGGCGGACGTCGCCGACGAGGTGCCCGACACCACCGTCCGCGCGATCCTGGCCACCGTCAGGGAGTACACCCCGCCGGACTCCTAGAGGGCCCCGTTTCGGTACGTCCCTGACAAGGGCCGGTGACCGAATCGTGTCCTCGGCGGCATTAGGGTGACTGCTTATGTGGCCAGGACAGCAGCCGCCCGGGGGCGAGCAGAACCCGCAGGACCAGAACAACCCGTATCAGCAGCCGGGGTATCAGCAGCCGAATCCGTACCAGCAGCCGGGCTACCAGCAGCAGCCCGGCGCGTACGGGCAGCAGCAGTGGAGCACGCCGCAGCCGGCCACCGTCGTGCCGTCGGCGACGGGCGGCGGGGGCGGGGGCGGCAACCGGACCAAACTGGTCGCGATCATCGCGTCCCTCGCCGTGGTCGTGACCGCCGGTGTCACCGGGTTCCTGGTGCTCGGCGGCGACAAGGACGACCAGGCGGACGACGGCAAGGACAAGAAGGTGTCGGCGAGCCCGACCCTGGAGAAGTCCAAGTCCCCGGCCCCCGACCCCACGTCGTCCGGTTCCGACGACAACCCGCGCGGCGGCGAGGGAGTGAAGGCCACCATCGACGGCTGGAAGGTCGTCGCCAACCCGCGCTTCGGCACCCTGTTCGACGTGCCCGCGGACTGGGAGATCGAGAGCACCGGCACCAGCGTCGGCTTCGAGTGGGAAGAGGACGGCAAGACCGACCGCACCACCGTGACCGCCCCGGCCTACCTGAAGTCCGAGTGGTGCACCACCGACGAGAACAAGGACGGCCGCAAGGAGAGCACCGCGCTCGCCACCGCGGGCACCCGGGGCGAGAGCGGCGCCAAGGACACCGACATGGCGGCCGAGACCCGGGTGCCGTGGTGGATCTACGGCGGATACACGCAGCCCGACAAGAAGAGCGTGAAGTACGGCAAGCCGAAGGCGTACACGACCACCTCCGGCATCAAGGGCAGCGTCATCACCGCGCACTCGGAGGGCACGCCCCAGAAGGGCAAGTGCGACTCCGAGGGCAAGGCGATCACCTTCGCCTTCCAGAACGGCGCGGGGGACTTCGTCACCTGGAACCTGTACGGCGCCAAGGGCGTCAAGGACGAAGTGCCGGAGGCGACGGTCCAGAAGATCCTCAGCACCGTGCGTCTCACCGAGGAACCGCCGACCGAGTCGTAGGCGCCGGGGCGGTGACGCCGCTCAGCCGATGCCGAACGCCCCGGCGGGCGGCTCGGGCGACGGGACGGCGTCCTCGTCGCGCACCGGCTCGGCGTCGCCGGTGAACTCCCGCAGGGCGGAACCGTGTTCGACCCTGGCCGGGAACACGTCGGCGGCGGTGCGCCGGGCCAGGGCCGCGGTGTCCAGCGGCCGGTGCGCGGCGACGAGCACCGCGTTGCCGAACCGCCGCCCGCGCAGCACGCCCGGTTCGGCGATCAGCGCCAGTTCCTCGAAGAACACGGCCAGCCCGGCCAGTTGGCCGCGCAGGAAGCCGAACGGCGCCGCGTCGGCCAGGTTCGCCACGTACACGCCGTCGGGGCGCAGCACCCGGGCCGCCTCGCGCAGGTAGCCCACGGAGGCCAGGTGCGCGGGCACCCGGGAGCCCCCGAAGACGTCGGCGACCAGGACGTCGGCCGAGTCCGCCGGGGCGGATGCCAGCCAGGCGCGGGCATCGGCACCGTGGGCGGTGACGCCCGCGCCCGGGGGCAGCGGCAGGTGCTCGGCGACCAGGGCGAGCAGTCCCCGGTCGGCCTCCACGACGTCCTGGCGCGAGCCGGGCCGGGTCGCGGCCACGTACCGGGGCAGGGTCAACGCGCCCCCGCCCAGGTGCAGTACGTCCAGCGCGCGCCCCGGCTCGGCGACCGTGTCCAGGACGTGGCCGAGCCGGCGCGTGTACTCGAACTCCAGGTGCGCCGGCTCGTCCAGGTCGACGTACGACTGCGGGGCGCCGTCGACCGTGAGCAGCCAGGCCCGTTCCCGGTCGACGTCGGGCATGAGCTTGGCGGTGCCGTGGTCGGTGACGCGGCTGACGGGTATGGCTTCGTTCACCCGCCCATTGTGCCCGCCGCCGGCCTCACTCGACGGCGGTCACGGTCCCCGCGCCCACCGTGCGGCCGCCCTCGCGGACCGCGAAGCCGAGCCCCGTCTCCAGCGGCACCTCCCGCCCCAGCTCCACCGTCATGGTGACGGTGTCCCCGGGCCGGGCGACGGCCGCCTCACCGAGGTCCACGTCGCCGACCACGTCCGCGGTACGGATGTAGAACTGCGGCCGGTAGCCGGTGGTCAGCGGCGTCGAGCGGCCGCCCTCGCGCGCCGACAGCACGTACACCCGCGCACGGAAGCGCCGCGCGGGGACGACGCTGCCGGGTGCGGCGACCACGTGCCCGCGCCGCACGGTGTCGCGGGCGACCCCGCGCAGCAGGAGCGCCACGTTGTCCCCGGCCTGGGCCTCCTCCATCGGCCTGCCGAAGGTCTCCAGACCGGTGACGACCGTCTCGGCACCGGCCCCGAGCACCTCGACCCGGTCGCCCACGCGCACGGTGCCGCGCTCGACGGCGCCGGTGACGACGGTGCCGCGGCCGGTGATGGTGAGCACGTTCTCCACCGGCAGCAGGAACGGCGCGTCCAGGTAGCGCTCGGGCATGGGCACGTACGTGTCCACGGCGTCGAGCAGCGCCTCGACGGACGCCGTCCACCTCGGGTCGCCCTCCAGGGCCTTGAGCCCGGAGACCCGGACGACGGGCACGGCGTCGCCGCCGTAGCCGTGCGCGGTGAGCAGGTCGCGGACCTCCAGCTCCACGAGGTCGGTCAGTACCGCGTCCTCGCCGTCGTCGACGGCGTCGGCCTTGTTGAGCGCGACCACGATGTGGTCGACGCCCACCTGCCGGGCGAGCAGCACGTGTTCGGCGGTCTGCGGCATGATCCCGTCCAGCGCGGAGACGACGAGGATCGCCCCGTCGAGCTGGGCGGCGCCGGTGACCATGTTCTTGACGTAGTCGGCGTGGCCGGGCATGTCGACGTGGGCGTAGTGCCGGGTGTCGGTCTCGTACTCGACGTGCGCGACGTTGATGGTGATGCCGCGCGCGGCCTCCTCCGGGGCGCGGTCGATGCGGTCGAACGGCACGAACGTGCCGGCCCCGCGCTCGGCGAGGACCTTGGTGATGGCGGCGGTCAGGGTGGTCTTGCCGTGGTCGACATGGCCCATCGTGCCGATGTTCAGATGCGGTTTGGTGCGGACGTACGCCGTCTTGGACATGGCGGTACCTCGAAGCCTCGTGGCGGTGGTGGGGACCCCTGGGGCCGGCCGACCCTCCCCCTGCGGGGTCCGCCGGACGATCCGGGGAGGGTCAGCTTCGGGCGCCGTCGACTGCGGCGGTGAGGTGGGGGACGGCAGCCTTCGGGGCATCCGCGACCGCGGATGCTGCGAGGTGGAAGGCGTACCGGAACATGACGCCGATCATCGCCGACGTCTCGTCGCACGTCGACTGCTTTTCGAGGGGCGGGAGTCCGGGATCGGGGCCCGTCCGGTCCTACGGACCGATGGCGCGCAGCGCCTCCCGCACGGACAGCGGTGCCAGGCGCGTCCGGTGGGCGGCGACGAAGGCGCGCACCGCGTCCGGGTCGGTCTTGGCGTACTCGCGCAGGCACCAGCCGACGGCCTTGCGGACGAAGAAGTCGCCGTGGCCCGACTGGCGCGCGCAGTAACCGAAGAGACGGTCGGTGTCGGTGCGTTCCTTGTGGCGCAGTTGGTGCAGGAGCGCCGTGCGGTCCAGCCAGCGGTCCTCGTCCTCGATCCAGGCGTCCATCACGGCCGTGAGCTCGCGGTCCGCGGTGACGAGGCCCCCGACGACGTGGGCGGCGAGCAGGTCGACGGTGTCCCACCAGGGGACCGTGGTGAGCAGGTGGCGCACCACGGGCAGGAATCCGGACGAGCAGTGCGTCACGTACCGGCGCAGGTAGTCGACGGCGAAGTAGTGGTACTCGCGCTCGGGCAGCCGCCAGCAGCGCAGCGCGACCGCGGTGCAGTCGGCCTCGTCCGGGCGGGGCACCCCCGCCAGCACGGTGCGGGACAGGGAGCGGCGCACGGGCGAGGTCAGGCCCAGGAAGGGGGCCACGTCCTTCATGTAGGCCCGCAGCCCGGCCGCCCGCTCGGGGTCGGCCGCGGTGGGGTACTGGGCGGTGAGCCGCTCCAGTACCGTGTCGGCGAGAGCGCTGTCCGGGACGTCCGGAAGTGACCGGGCTGTGACGCTCATGAGACGCAGCATACGGCGATCACACATATTTGTCGGTTAGTGTCACCGGATGCTCGATGCCACCACCCGCTCTGGGGGCACCGCCACGGTCACTCCCCGGACCGCTGCCACGGAACTCGCCGTCGCCACCACCGCGGGACCGGTCGCGCCGACCGGCCTCGCCCGGGTGACCAGAGTCCTGTTGTCCCCGTGGTCGCGGCTCTCCCTGCTCGTCGCCCTGCTGGCCTCGGCCGCGACGACGGTGGTGCTGTTCCGGCCGCAGGAGTTGCTGACCGACGGCTGGCCGCCGCAGCTCGGGGGCGCCGCGGCGGCCCTCGCCTACGCGGTGGCGTACGGGCTGTGCACGGTGGCCTTCGTGCCGCGTCCGCTGCTCAACCTGGCGGCCGGTGCCCTGTTCGGCTCGCAGGTGGGCCTTGCCTCCGCGCTGGCGGGGACGGTGCTGGGCTCCGGGGTCGCCTTCTGTCTGGGCCGGGTGCTCGGCCAGGAGGCGCTGCGTCCGCTGCTGCGGGGCAAGTGGCTGAAGGCCGCGGACGGGCAGCTCAGCCGGCACGGTTTCCGCACGATGCTGGCGATGCGGCTGTTCCCCGGGGTGCCCTTCGCGGCGTCCAACTACTGCGCCGCCGTCTCCCGCATGGGCCTGCTGCCCTTCCTGCTGGCGACGGGGCTCGGTTCGCTCCCCAACACCGCCGCCTACGTCGTCGCCGGCGCCCGCGCCTCGACGCCCACCTCGCCCGCCTTCCTGATCGCGCTGGCCTGCATCGCCCTGCCGGGACTCGCGGGTGCCGTGGTGGCCTGGCGCAAGCGGCACCGCCTGCGCGGGCACTGACCCCGTCGCCCGGGGTTCATTTCGGGGCGCTACGCTGCCCCTCGGCACGCCAGCTCCCGATCACCGCACACGACGGTTCGGCGTGTCCGCCGACCGTTTCTCGATCGCCACTTGGACTGACGTAACTTCATGTCTTGGTTTGAATCCCTCGTGCTCGGACTCGTCCAGGGGCTGACCGAGTTCCTCCCCGTGTCCTCCAGCGCCCACCTGCGGCTGACCGCGGCGTTCTCCGGCTGGCACGACCCGGGCGCGGCCTTCACGGCGATCACGCAGATCGGCACCGAGGCCGCGGTGCTCATCTACTTCCGCAAGGACATCGGGCGGATCATCTCGGCGTGGACGCGTTCGCTCGCCGACAGGTCGATGCGTCACGATCCCGACGCGCGCATGGGCTGGCTGGTGATCGTCGGCTCCATCCCGATCGGCGTGCTCGGCCTGACGCTCAAGGACCAGATCGAGGGCCCCTTCCGCGACCTGCGGATCACCGCGACGATGCTGATCGTCGTCGGCGTGGTCATAGGCGTCGCCGACCGGATGGCCGCCCGCGACGAGAAGGGCGGCCGGCACCGCGCGCCGCAGCAGCGCAAGGAGCTGGAGAACCTGGGTGTGCGGGACGGCCTGATCTACGGCCTGTGCCAGGCGGCGGCCCTCATCCCCGGCGTCTCGCGCTCCGGCGCGACCATCAGCGGCGGCCTCTTCATGGGCTACCGGCGCGAGGCCGCCGCGCGGTACTCGTTCCTGCTCGCGATCCCCGCGGTGCTCGCCTCCGGCGTGTTCGAGCTGAAGGACGCGATGGCGAGCGACCACGTGGCCTGGGGGCCGACGCTCTTCGCAACGGTCATCGCCTTCGCCTCCGGGTACGCGGTCATCGCCTGGTTCATGAAGTTCATCTCGACCAAGAGCTTCATGCCGTTCGTCTGGTACCGCATCGCCCTCGGCGTCGTCATCATCGCGCTGGTCGCGGCCGGTGTCCTCAGCCCGCACGCGGCGGAGTCCGCCGGCTGACCGCGACGGATCGTGTAGCCGTCCGGTAGCGCAGCGTCAGTGCTTGCCCCTAGGCTGGTCCGCATGTCCCCCGATGACGTGACCCCTGGTTCCGTGCGGTCCGCCGCGGAACTGAACGATCAGATCCGCGCGCTGTGGCGGCGCACGGGCGGGACCCTGTCCGCCCAGGAGCGCGTGGAGTACGAGTTGCTGGTGGTCGAGTGGGCGACCGCGATCCGCGGCGAGGTCATCGAGGCGGCCTGAGCCGGACCCGCCCGGACCCGCCCCGGCGCGGAGCCGTCCCCGGCGGCCGTCAGCGTCCGCCCGCCACCCGGAGCACCGTCCCCGTCGTGTACGACGCGTCGGGCGAGAGCAGCCAGGAGATCGCCGCGGCGATCTCCTCCGCCCGGCCCGCGCGCCCCATCGGCACCGCCGCTCCCATCCGCGCCGCCCGCCCGGCGTCGCCCGCCGCCGCGTGCATCTCGGTGTCGATCACGCCGGGCGCCACGGCGTTGACCCGGATCCCGTCCGGGCCCAGCTCCTTGGCCAGGCCCAGCGTCAGCGCGTCGACGCCCGCCTTGCTCGCCGCGTAGTGCACGTACTCCCCCGGGCTGCCGAGGGTCGCGGCGCCCGACGAGACGTTCACGATCGCGCCGCTGCCCCGCGGTGTCATCAGCCGCGCCGCCCGCCGCGCGCACAGCAGCACGCCCAGCAGATTGACGTCGAGGACCCGGCGCAGGTCCGCGGTGTCGCTGTCGGCGAGCCGCCCGAGCGGGCCGGTCACGGCCGCGTTGTTCACCAGCCCCGTCACCGGGCCCAGCCCTTCCTCCGCCGCGTCGAAGAGGCGCTCGACGTCGGCCTCGACGGACGTGTCCGCCCGCAGCGCGACGGCGCGGCCGCCCGCCTCGCGCACCCCGGCCACGACCGCCTCCGCGGCCGCCGCGTCGCGCGCGTAGCCCACGGCGACGTCGTGTCCGTCGGCGGCGAGACGCAGGCAGGTCGCCGCGCCGATCCCGCGGCTGCCGCCGGTGACCACCGTGATGGGTCGCGTCATTGATGCCTCCACGTCGGGCGGTGCCAGTTGATCGATCATCGATCATCCTAGGGAAACTTTGCCGCGCCGCACAGACCTCGGTGTGATCAACTGAATGCGCCGTCGTCGCGGGCGCACACTGTACGGATCACCGGGTAGGCGGCATCGACAAGGAGGCGCCCATGCAGAAGCCCGACGACTGGCTCGCCTCCCGGTGGCGGCGCTCGGTCCTCGCCGTGCTCGCCGGGGCCCTGCCGGTGCTCGCGTTCCCGGGCCCGGCCCTGTGGTGGTGGGCCTACGCCGCGCTGGTCCCCTGGATCCTGCTGGCCCGCACCGCGCCGGGCGGCAGGCGCGCGGCGTACGACGGGTGGTGCGGCGGTTTCGGGTTCGTGCTGGCCATGCACCACTGGCTGCTGCCGAACCTGCACGTGTTCACGTTCGTCATCGCCGCCCTGCTCGGCGCGCTGTGGATCCCGTGGGGCTGGCTGGTGCACCGGACGCTCGGCGGGGCGCCGTCCCGCGGCCGGGTCGCCGCGGCCCTCCTGGTGCTGCCCTCCGGCTGGCTGCTCGCGGAGCTGGTCCGCTCCTGGCAGGGGCTCGGCGGTCCCTGGGGGATGCTCGGCGCCAGTCAGTGGCAGGTGGCCCCGGCGCTGCGGCTGGCCTCGGTGGGCGGGGTGTGGCTGCTCAGCTTCCTCGTGGTGGCCGTCAACGTCGCCGTCGCCGTCCTCGTCGCCGTGCGCCGGGCCAGGGTGCCGGCCCTGGCGGGGCTGGTCGCCACGGCCGCGGCCACCTCGGCGGCCTGGGGGTGGGCACCGCGCCCCGACACGGGCGAGCGGGTCGCCATCGCCGTGGTGCAGCCGGGCATCGTCGCCGGGGCGGGGAGCGCCGAACGGCGGTTCGACCGCGAGGAGCAGCTGACGCGCGGCCTCGCGGGCCGGGACCTCGACCTGATCGTCTGGGGCGAGAGCAGCGTCGGCCACGACCTGGACGACCGGCCGGACCTCGCCCGGCGACTGGCCGCGCTGTCCCGGGAGACCGGCGCGGACGTCCTGGTCAACGTGGACGCGCGGCGCTCGGGCAAACCCGGCATCTACAAGAGTTCGGTGCTCGTCGGCCCCGAGGGCCCGACCGGCGACCGGTACGACAAGATGCGCCTGGTCCCCTTCGGCGAGTACGTGCCGTTCCGCTCGCTGCTCGGCTGGGCCACCTCCGTGGGCAAGGCGGCGGGCGAGGACCGCATGCGGGGCACCGGACAGGTGGTGATGAACGCCGGCGACGGCCTGCGGATCGGACCGATGGTCTGCTTCGAGAGCGCCTTCCCCGACATGAGCCGGCGGCTGGCCGCGGACGGCACCGGTGTGCTGCTCGCCCAGTCGTCCACGTCGACCTTCCAGCACACGTGGGCGCCCGAGCAGCACGCCTCGCTCGCCGCCCTGCGCGCCGCCGAGACCGGCCGGCCGATGGTGCACGCCACGCTCACCGGCGTCTCCGCCGTCTACGACGCGAACGGCGCGCGGACCGGCCCCCGGCTCGGCACCGACGCGAGCGCGTCACGGGTGTACGAGGTCCCGGTCGCCCACGGCACCACGCCGTACGTCCGCTACGGCGACTGGACGGTGTACGCGGCGCTGCTGACCCTCGCGGCCTGGGGCGCCGCCGAGGGCGTGCGGACGGTGCGGCTCAGGCGGGGCCGTCCAGTACGGCCCGGACCACCCGCTCGCACAGCTCATGGGTCTCCAGCGCGTCCCGGGCGCTGAGCACCTCGCCGGAGCGCACCGCGTCGAGGAAGGCCAGCACGGCCTGCTCGATGCCGCGCTGGCGAGCCACGGGGACCCAGTCGCCGCGCCGCCGCACGGTGGGCTGGCCCTTGTGGTCGATCACCTCGGCGAGGTTGACCACCTGGCGCTTGGTGTCCTGGCCGGAGACCTCCAGGATCTCCTCCGCCGAGCCGCTGAGCCGGTTCATCACGCCGAGCGCGGTGAAGCCGTCCCCGGCGAGCTGGAGCACGACGTGGTGGAGCAGGCCGTTCTCGGTGCGGGCGCGCACGGTCACGTCGTCGACCGGTCCGGGCACCAGGAACCTGAGGGTGTCGACGACGTGGATGAAGTCGTCGAGGATCATCGTGCGCGGTTCCTCGGGCAGTCCGGTGCGGTTCTTCTGCATGAGGATCAGCTCGCGCGGGTGCTCCGCGCACTGCGCGTACCCGGGCGCGTGGCGCCGGTTGAAGCCGACGGCGAGGCCGGTGCCGCGCTCCTCGGCGAGGGCCACCAGGCGCTCGGAGTCGGCGAGTTCGTAGGCGAGCGGCTTGTCGACGTAGGTGGGGACGCCCGCGCCGAGCAGCTTGGTCACGATCTCGGGGTGGGCGGCGGTCGGGGCGTGCACGAAGGCCGCGTCCAGGCCCTGGGCGAGCAGCGCGTCGAGGTCGGCGTGGCGCTGCGCCCGCGGGATGCGCAGCCCGTCGGCGACCCGGGTGAGGGTGGCGGGGGTGCGGGTCTGCAGGTGCAGTTCGATCCCGGGGAGGGCGCCGAGCACCGGCAGGTAGGCCTTCTGCGCGATGTCACCGAGTCCGATGCAGCCGACCTTCACGGGATGTGCTCCTCTACCGCTCTTAACGCTCGCCGTCCTGGGTCCGCGGGGAAGCATACGGGGGCTGCGGGGGCCGCCAGTCGGCGATGCCGTCGAAGCTGCGCAGGAACAGGGCCGGTCCGGCCTTGGACAGCGCGCGGACCGCGGTGTCGCGGACGGCGATCCGGGCACGCTTGCCCGTCAGGTTGAGACGGGCGACCTTGACCGCCTTGCGGGCGATCGCGGTCGTGCGGGGCAGCCGGGCGGCCGTGTAGGCGGCGAGGTCCTGGCCGTGGTGGGCGAGCACGACCGCGTCCTCGACGGCCTGGTTGCCGCCCTGGCCGAGGCTGGGCGGCATGGCGTGCGCGGCGTCCCCGAGGAGGACGGTCCGGCCGCGGTGGTAGGCGGGCAGCGGCTCGGCGATGTGGTGCACGTCGTGGCGCAGGACGTCCTCGGGGCGGGCGGCGGCGAGGACGGCGGGGATCGGGTCGTGCCAGTCGCCGTAGCGGTGCAGCAGTTCCGCCCGCTCGTCGGCCGCGTGCCCTCCGGCCGGCGCGAGGGCGGCGGCGTAGGCGTAGACCCGGCCGTCCTTGAGCGGGTGCGTGCCCCAGATGCGGCCCCGGCCCCAGGTCTCGTGGGAGGCGAACTCCGCGCCGGGGACCGGGATCACGACCCGCCAGGTGGTGAAGCCGGAGTAGACGGTGCCGGGGTGGAGCGGGAACAGCGCGCGGCGTACGGCGGAGTGGATGCCGTCGGCCCCGACGACCAGGTCGGCCTCCAGTTCGCCGGCCGGTGTGCGGACCCTGGCCGGACGGTCGCGGTCGCCCGGGTCGGCGAGGCGCGTATCGGCGCCGGTGCGGACGGCGTCCGGCGGCAGCAGCGCGGACAGGCGGTCGACGAGGGTGGAACGGTGCAGCAGCACCAGCGGACCGCCGAAGCGTGCCTCGGCCGCCTCGGCGCTGGACCGGGAGAGCCAGCGCCCGTCCGGGGTGCGCACTCCCCCGTCGCCCTGCCAGGCGGCGAGGGCACGGATCTCGTCCCCGAGGCCGATCACGTCCAGGGCGCGCAGGGCGTTGGGCGACAGCGAGATGGCCGCGCCGACCGGCTCGAGGGAGGGGGCGCGCTCCAGCACGGTGACCTGCAGGCCGCTCTGGTGCAGGGCCACCGCCGCGGTCAGGCCGCCGATGCCGCCGCCGATCACGACGGCCGTCTTCGTCCTCGTCATGGCGCTCGACTCTCCTCGGTCTTCTCGGCTGCTTTCTCGGCGCCGGCGCTCCTCGGCACGGCCCGGCCCGGAAGGCACTACAGGCGTAGTAACGCTTGCCGTCGACTGTACTACAGCCGTAGTGCGCCCAGTAGATTGATCCGCATGTCCGCTCCCGCCGCACCCCCCGGCCCCTCGTCCGGCGCCTCCCGCGCCGGCCTCGTCGCCGACGCCGCCCTGGCGCTGCTCGCCGAGCGCGGGATGCGCGGGCTGACGCACCGGGCGGTGGACGAGCGGGCCGGGCTCCCCCAGGGCTCCACGTCCAACGTCGCCCGGACCCGGCAGGCGCTGCTGGAACTCACGGTGCGGCGCCTGGCCGACCGGGAGGCTCGGGTGCTGGCCCTGCACGAGATGCCGGACCCGCGCGCCGGCCTCGACGCCCTGGTCGGCGCGCTGGCGCTGGCCACGCACCGTGCCCTGACCCGCCACCGCACGCTGACGCTGGCCCGCTACGAGCTGGCCCTGGAGGCCACGCGCCGCCCCGAGCTGCGCGCGCACTTCGACGCGGCGGGCGCCCGCTTCCGGGAGCAACTGGGCGCCCTCGTCACGGCGATGGGCTCGGCCGACCCGGCCCGGCACGTGCTGTCGCTGGTCGCCTGGGCGGACGGTCTGATGTTCAGTTGCGTGGCCGGGAGCTTCCACGCCGAGGTACCGAGCCTCCAGGAGGTGCGCTCGGGGCTGCGGGAGCTCCTGGACGGCATGCTGGGCGGGCCGCCGGGCCGCTGAAACCTGCTGGTGGGACCGGCCGTTGTGGGCGAGGATGCCACCATGACCACCGAACGCCGTGAACCCCCTGTCGATGCCGACGAACGCGCCATGCTGGAGGGCTGGGTCGACTACCACCGGCAGACGCTCGCCTGGAAGTGCGAGGGACTCACCGACGAGCAGCTGAGGACGGCCGCCGTGGCACCGTCGGCGCTGACCCTGATGGGACTGGTCCGGCACATGGCGGAGGTGGAGCGCAGTTGGTACCGCAGGGTGCTGGCGGCCGAGGACGCGGGCCCGATCTACTACTCCGACGAGGACCCGGAGGGCGAGTTCCGGCTGACCGGCGCGGACACCTTCGCCGAGGCCCGCGCCACCTGGCAGGCGGAGATCGAGGCGGCCCGGCGCAACGCCGCCGGCGTCCCCCTGGACGCACCGACCCGGGGCAGGCACCTGCGCACCGGTGAGCGCTACACCCTGCGCTGGATCCACACCCACATGATCGAGGAGTACGCCCGGCACAACGGGCACGCGGACCTGATCCGCGAACGCCTGGACGGAGCCACGGGCGACTGACGTCACCTCCGGTCGCCCACGCACCTCCGTACGGGGCGGGAGATCACCCGTGCGGGGCAACCTTCGCTCGTCCGGCCCCGGTTGGCGGGCCGGAAGCAGCAGAGTGGCGCGGGTGCATCGAACGACGACCACCGCAACGCTTCTGCTGGCCGTGGCTGTCTCGGCCCTGACCGGCTGTACGACGGTCGGGGGCCGGGCCGCGGACGGGCCCCCCGGAGCCGGGGCCCGCTCGTCCGCGCCCCGCCCGGACGGCCCGGCCGAGCCCCGGGTCGTCCAGGCGCCGGCCCGGGAGGCACTGGAGATGATCGGCCCCTCCCCCACTCCGGAGGGAGCCGGCGGGAAGCCGCACCCCGCCAGGACCCCGGCGACCCCGTCCACGCCCCACCCTCCGCCCGCCGCCGGCCCCGGACGGCAGCCCGACCGTCCCCCGGCACCCGGTCCCACCCGCGCCCCCGCGGCGCCGCGGCCCGGGGCTCCCGGTGTGCCCGGCACCTCGGGCCAGGGCACCGGCGGGAAGGCGGACGTGTGCTCCCTCGGCAAGCAGTACGGCGGCTGGCGGCCGGGCAGCCCCGAGGCCCGCATCTGCGAGCAGGCGTACGGCCGCTGAGGCCGAGCGGTGCTACGGCCGCTGCCGCGGCGGCCGTCCCCACCCCTCGGGAGGACCGTCGGACCGGTCGGCGCCGGCCAGGCGCAGCTCCAGCCGGTCGATGGCGGCACGTACGTCCTGCGCGTAGCGGCCGGGGGCGAGGGACTCGGCGGTGGCACGGGCGCGCCGCAGGTGCAGGCGGGCCGCTTCCCGGTGACCGAGCCGGTCGTAGTCCGCGGCCAGGTTCAGGTGGAGCGAGGGGGACAGGGCACGGGCGGCGGGCACTCCCTCGTGCCGGTCGGCGCGGCGCTCCCGCGTCAGTTCCTCGGCGGCCGACAGCGCCCGCAGGTCCCAGGCCAGTTCCTCGGCGGGGTCGTCCTGGGTGCCGGCGAGGTAGTGGGCCAGCGTGCAGCGGTGCAGGGGGTCGCCGTGCTCGCCGATCTCCGCCCACAGGGCGAGGAAACGGTCCCGGGCCTCCTCGCGGTCGCCCGCGTGGTGCAGCATGGCGACCTGACCGATCCGCGTCAGCACCGCGTCCGGCGCCGCCTGCTCCTGTCCCCTCGCCACCGCGCCCTCCGTGCCCTCGTCCGCTGTCCCGACGACGCTAACCGCAGGCGCCCGCATTCCCGGTCAGGCGGCACCGGGCGTCGACGGGCCGGTCTGCCGCCGACCGGCCCGGACTCGCGGATCAGCCCAGGTTCGGGATGGTCCAGTCGATCGGCTCGTGGCCCTGCGCGGCGACCGCCTCGTTGATCTGCGTGAACGGGCGGGAGCCGAAGAACTTCTTCGCGGACAGCGGCGAGGGGTGGGCGCCCTTGACCACGACGTGCCGCTCCTCGTCGATCAGCGGCAGCTTCTTCTGCGCGTAATTGCCCCACAGGACGAAGACCGCCGGGTCGGTCCGGTCGGCCACCGCGCGGATCACCGCGTCGGTGAACAGCTCCCAGCCACGGGACTTGTGCGAGTTCGCCTCGCCGGCGCGGACCGTGAGCACCGCGTTGAGCAGCAGGACGCCCTGCTTCGCCCACGGCATCAGATAGCCGTTGTCCGGAATCGGGGTGTCCAGCTCCGCGTGCATCTCCTTGTAGATGTTCCGCAGGGACGGCGGGACCTTCACACCGGGCCGGACCGAGAAGCACAGCCCGTGTCCCTGGCCCTCGCCGTGGTACGGGTCCTGGCCGAGGACCAGCACCTTCACCCGGTCGAAGGGCGTGGCCTCCAGCGCGGCGAAGACCTCCTCGCGGGGCGGGTAGACGGGGCCGTTCGACCGCTCCTCCTCGACGAACTCCATCAGCTCCTTGAAGTAGGGCTGTTGCAGCTCGCCGCCCAGCACCTCGCGCCAGGACTCGGGCAGCATGGCGATGTCGGTCACGTCAACTTCCTTACGCTGTGCGGTGGCATCCAGTCCCTAGAACCTACCGGCGACCACTGACAACGGGGACCGCCGGCCCGTGCCCCTAAAAGCTTTGTGCCGCGACCGGGCGCGACGGTAGGAAGGGGAGATGACCGGTGAAGCGATGAGCCCGACGGACCTCCTGCTGGCGGAACGCGCCTGCGAACGCCTGATCGTCGACCTCGTGCGCCGTCTCGACCTCGGCGACCCCGGGACGGCGGCCGACCTGTTCACGGCCGACGGCATCTGGCAGTGGCCCCACGGGGACCGTCGCGTCGAGGGCCGGGAGGCCCTGCGCACGTACTTCGGCTCCCGGCCGGCCGACCGGTTGTCGCGTCGCGTGATGTCGAACGTCCTCGTCACCGTGGACTCCGCGACGACGGCGACCGCGACCTCGTACCTGGCGACCTACCGGGTCGACGGGTACGCCGACGGTCTGGTTCCGCCGCGCCCGCCCGCCAACGTCGGCCACTACGAGGACGCGTTCCGGAAGGTCGACGGCGAGTGGCTCTTCGCCGCGCGGACCCTGTTCCTCGCCTTCGGCGGCGCCACGGAGCGCCTGTCCGCCCCGGTGCCGTCTACCAGCTCGTCTTCCGGCGGAACTGCCACATCATCATGATCGTCGACGGGTCCAGGGCCTGCTCCGCCCCCGAGATGTCCGTGCTCGCGGCGACGTACTGCTTGCCCTGCCACAGCGGCAGCAGCCGCGCGTCGTCCACCATGATCTGCTGCGCCCGCTCGAAGTCCCGCTCCACGTTGGCGCGGTCGCTCTCCCGGCGTGAGCGCGGCAGCAGTTCACCGGTGATCTCGGGGGTGAGGTAGGGCGTGCCGAGCGCGTTCTGCTTGCCGACGAAGGGGGCGATGAAGTTCTCGGCGTCCGGGAAGTCCGGGGACCAGCCGCGGCCGAACACCGGGTACTCGCCCTTCTGGTAGCCGGCGACGTACGTCTTCCAGGGGCGGCTCTCGAGGGTGACCTCGAACAGGCCCGAGGTGTCGAGCTGCCGCTTGAGCTCCTTGAACTCCTTGGCGGTCTCGGAGCCGTAGCGGTCGGTGGTGTACCAGAGGGTGAGCGGGACCGGGTCCGTGATGCCGGCGTCCTCGAGCAGCTCCCGGGCCTTGGCGACGCTGGGGTCGCCGTAGTCGTCGAAGAAGCCCGTGGTGTGGCCGGTGAGGCCCTTGGGGACCATCGAGTACAGCGGGTCGACGGTGTCCTGGTAGATCCGGTGCGCGATCGCCACCCGGTCGACGACCTGGGCGACCGCCTGGCGCACTTCCTTGCGTCCCGCCCACGGGTCCTCGGGGTTGAAGACGAGGTAGCTGATCTCCGTACCGCTTCCCTCGACCAGTTGGAGGTTGTTCTCCTTGCCCTCCTTGCCCTGGAGCGTGATGACGTCGTCGGCGGCCAGCCCGCGGTAGGTCACCTGGATGCCGCCGTCGCGCAGCGCCTCCACCATGCCGGCGGAGTCCTTGAAGTAGCGGATGGTCACCGCCTTGTTGTGCCGTTCGGCGAAGCCCTTGTACCGGTCGTTGCGCACGAGTTCGGCCCGCTCGCCGTCCTTGTACGACTGGAGGGTGTACGGCCCCGAGCCCACGACGCCGCTGCCTTCGCGCAGGGCGTCGGCGGGGTAGTGGCCGGGGTCGACGATCGACATGGCGGGCGTGGCGAGCACGAACGGGAAGGTGGCGTCGGGCTTGTTGAGGTGGAAGACCACCTCGCGCTCGCTCGGCGCCTGCACCCGTTCCAGACTGCCGAGGAGACCGGCCGGGCCGCCGTTGACGTTGATGTCCTTGATGCGGTCGATCGAGTACTTGACGGCCTGGGCGTCGAGGGCGTGGCCGTTGGAGAAGGTCAGGCCCTCGCGCAGCTCGCAGCGGTACACCTGGTTGGTGCTGTCGGTGAACGCACACTGCTCGGCGGCGTCGGGCTGGGGCGCGGTGGCCCCGTTGGGGTAGCTGAGCAGCGTCTGGTAGATGTTCCGGAACAGCTCCCAGGAGCCGTCCCACGAAGCGGCCGGGTCCAGCGTGCTGGGGGCGCTGGTCGTCCCCACGACGATCGGCTTCTCGTCCTTGGAGCTGTCGGACGACAGGATGCCGCATCCGGTCACCAGCGACGATATGGACACGATGGCCGCGACCCGCCGCAGGCCCCGCTTCCGGTTGAACACGCGCACGCTCCTCGATCCGCCGTACCAAGGTCGGCAGACCATACCGCAGCGCCACGCCCCCTGAACCCCCTTCTGAACAGGGGTTTTGATCATTCGAGGATGACTACGTTGTCATCGTGCACCGGGTCCCGATACCCGGACACGGGCGCCGTTCTCGTCGACGGCGCCCGTGTCCGGGATCGGTCCCGAGGGGTCCTCGGGGGCGAGATCAGGCCACGCCCGCGTTGAGGAAGATGCCGCCGTCGACGACGAGCGTCTGACCGGTGACCCAGGCGGACTGCTCCGAGGTGAGGAAGTCCGCGGCGCCGCCGATGTCGGACGGCACGCCGAGCCGGCCCAGCGGGTAGCCCGAGGCGGCCTCCTCCTCGCGGCCCTCGTACAGGGCGGCGGCGAACTTGGTCTTCACGACCGCCGGGGCGATGGCGTTGACCCGCACCTTGGGTGCGAACTCGTGCGCCAGCTGCGCGGTGAGGTTGATCAGCGCCGCCTTGCTCACGCCGTACGCGGCGATGAAGGGCGAGGGCGAAAGGCCCGCGACCGAGGCGATGTTGACGATCGCGCCGCCGTTGTCCTTCTGCCAGGCGTGCCAGGTGCGCTGCGCGAAGCCGAGCGCCGAGATCACGTTGGTCTCGAAGACCTTGCGCGCGACGTTCAGGTCGAGGTCTGCGATCGGGCCGAACACCGGATTGGTACCGGCGTTGTTGACCAGGAAGTCGACGCGCCCGAAGGCCTCCATCACGCGCTCGACGGCGACGGCCTGGTGGGCCTCGTCGTGCGCCTTCCCGGCGACGCCGATGACCCGGTCGGCGCCGAGCCGGTCGACGGCCTCCTTCAGCGCGTCCTCGTTGCGGCCGGTGATGCACACCCGGTCGCCGCGTGCGACCAGCGCCTCGGCGACGCCGTAGCCGATGCCGCGGCTGGCGCCCGTGACGAGCGCGACCTTGCCGGAGAGTGCGGGCAGTTCAGTCATGTCAGTGTTCCCCAACCGTTCCTGGTCTCCGTGTCGCCTAGTCGAGCGGCCCGCCGGCCACGTAGAGCACCTGGCCGGAGACGAAGCCGGCGGCCTCGCCGGTGAAGAAGGCGATGGCGTTGGCGATGTCGTCGGGCTCGCCGACGCGCGCGACCGGGATCTGGGTGGCGGCGGCGGCCTTGAAGTCCTCGAAGCCCATGCCGACGCGGTCGGCCGTGGCCTTGGTCATCTCGGTGGCGATGAAGCCGGGGGCGACGGCGTTGGCGGTGACGCCGAACTTGCCCAGCTCCTTGGCCAGGGTCTTGGTGAAGCCCTGCAGACCGGCCTTGGCGGCCGAGTAGTTGACCTGGCCGCGGTTGCCGAGCGCCGAGGAGGAGGACAGGTTGACGATGCGGCCGAACTTGGCGTCCACCATGTGCTTCTGGCAGGCCTTGGACATCAGGAAGGCGCCGCGCAGGTGCACGTTCATGACGGTGTCCCAGTCGGAGACGCTCATCTTGAACAGCAGGTTGTCGCGCAGCACGCCCGCGTTGTTGACGAGGATCGTCGGCGCGCCCAGCTCCTCGGCGATCCGCGCGACGGCCGCCTCGACCTGGGCCTCGTCGGAGACGTCGCAGCCGACCGCGATCGCCTTGCCGCCGGCCGCGGTGATCTTCTCCACGGTGTCCTTGCAGGCGGCCTCGTCGAGGTCGATGACGGCGACGGCGCGGCCCTCGGCGGCCAGTCGTACGGCGGTGGCGGCACCGATGCCGCGCGCGGCTCCGGTGACGACGGCGACCCGCTGCTCAGTGGTGGACATTCGCTGCTTCTCCTCGTCCTGGGGATGCGGCCCGTGCGGAGCGTACGCCCGTGGGTGAGCGACCGCTTAGTACCTTCCGCAGACGTGACGCTAGAAGCCCCGGCACCCGGTGTCAACGGGACACCGGGCCGGTGTGATCCATTACCCGCCCCTTCCGGCCCGCCGCCCCGGCCCGGTCGCCCGATCGGCTCAGCGCTGCGGGCCGCCGGGCCGCCTGGCCCCTAGCGTCGAAGCGCGAGCCACTCGTGGCCGGAAAGGAGGCGTCCATGCGCCGTCGTACCGGTGCAGCAGGCATAGCCGTCGCGATCGCCGCGATCGTGCCGCTGGCCGACCCCGCACCCGCCCGGGACCTCGACCCGGGGCTGGAACAGGATTGCCGGAGCTTCACCTACCAGGAAGCGGTCCCGATCGGGCTGACCGGGGATCCGGGCCGCCCGGACGCCCTCTGCCCGGACGCCCCGCACGAAGACCCGTCCGGCGCCGCCCCCCTGGGCGAGGGCCGGTCCGAGGACGGCCGACTCGACGGGGGCCGCCACGACGACGGCCGACTCGACGACAGCCGACTCGACGGGGGCCGCCACGACGGAGGCGGGCTCGACGGAGGCGGGCTCGGCAACGAATGGCTGGGCGAGGATGTGTCCGACGGCGGCGGGCCGGGCCAGGTCCGGCCGGACGGTCTCGCCCCCGGCCGGATCGACGAGGGCCGGCACGACGACGGCCGCCACGACCAGGACCGGCCCGACCAGGACCGGCCCGAGACGTCGCACTCCTCCGGCCTGGGCTCCTTCGACCAGGGCGGGATCCGCGAGGTCGGGGAGGGCGGCGACGGCGCGGGCGGCGGCGCGGCGCACGCGCGCGAGGAGCGGGAACCGACGATCTCCGCGACCTCCCTGCCGCGTCCGGCCACCCCGGCCCCGGCCGTCACCGCACCGGCGCCCGTGGCCTCCCCCGCCGTGACGCCCACGCTCGGCACCCAGGGCGGCCTGGGCGGCGCCTCGGGCACCGGACCCAGCGACTGGGACATCGCCATCGGCCTGAGCTTCGTGACCGGGGCGGCGCTCGCGACGGGCTTCGTGATCCGCCGTCGCCGCCGCACCTGAGGCGGTGGCACTCGGTCAGCGCGCCGTCCGGCCGTCCGGCGGGCCTACCGCACCAGCAGGTCCAGGAGCCGTTCCGTCTCGGCGGCCGGGTCGGTGGTGAGGCCGGTGTGGACGGGGCCGGGCTGGACGACGGTCGAACGGGGCGCGATGAGCCAGCGGAACCGGCGGCCGGGGTCGTCCTCGGCCGCCTGGCCCGCCGCGTCCCCGCCGGCGCACACCCCCTCCACGGCACGCAGCGCCGCACGCACCCCGGCCAGGTCCGCCCGTGGGTCCAGGGCGAGCAGCCTGCCCTCGTCGAGGTGGGTGCGGGCACCGACGTAGGACTTGGCCCGGCAGTAGACGAGGACGCCGGCGTTGACACACTCGCCGCGCTCGATCCGGGGTACGACGCGCAGCAGCGCGTACTCGAAGACGTGGCGGTCGTTCACCCCTCCCCCTTGCTCCACTCGATGCGTTCGTGGATCGTGGCGGCCCGCGCGAGCAGGGGCGCCGCGTAGGCCCTGCGGAGGTCGTCGGGCGTGGCGAAGCCGGGCTCGTCCCGCAGCCAGACGTCCGGGATCTCGGATGTGACCTCGGCGAGGAGTTCCCCGGTGACCAGGGGCGCGAGCGCGGCGGCGGCCGAGCGGACGTCCGGCGCGAAGCGGGCGAGTGCGTGGTCGGCGGCGGCGTAGGGGCGGGCGGCGGAGGCCTCGGCGCCGGGCCAGTTGTGGTGCCAGATCATGGTGGCGCCGTGGTCGATGAGCCACGTCTCGCCGTGCAGGCGCAGCAGGTTGGGGTTGCGCCAGGAGCGGTCGACGTTGTTGACCAGCGCGTCGAACCAGACGATCCGTCCGGCCTCCTCGGCGCTCACCTCGAAGGCGAGCGGGTCGAACCCCAGCGCGCCGGAGAGGAAGTCCATGCCGAGGTTGGTGCCGCCGCTGGACTTGAGCAACTCCTGGACCTGCTGGTCGGGTTCGCCGAGGCCGAGCACCGGGTCGAGGTCGACGGTCACCAGCCGCGGCACCCTGAAGCCCAGTCGGCGGGCGAGCTCGCCGCAGACCACCTCGGCGACGAGGGTCTTGCGGCCCTGTCCCGCGCCGGTGAACTTCAGGACGTAGGTCCCGAGGTCGTCGCCCTCGACGAGGCCCGGCAGCGAGCCGCCCTCACGCAACGGCGTGATGTAGCGGGTGGCGATGACTTCCTTGAGCATCGCCCCAGGTTACCGGCGTGGCACGCGTGCCGGGCGCCTGGCCGGTGGACGGCCGACAGCGAATCGACAGCCGTGTCTTACGCCCGCCCGACCGCCGGCCCGACAGCATCTCGGCACGGTCTGAACAGCACGTGTCACGGGGCCGTACCTCTCTGCAGACCACCACGCCTCCCCCCGGAAGGGAACTTCCAGCATGACCAGCGCACCGTTTCATCCCGCAGCGGGACCGGCCCGGCGCACCGTCGTGGCGGCGGCCGGAGCGGCGGGGCTCACCGCCGTGCTGGCCGCCTGCTCGGACGCGGACGACGACGCCTCGGGCGACACCGGCACCACGCCCTCCGGCTCCGCCTCACAGGAGGCGGGAAGCGGCGGTTCGGGCGGCGGCGAGAACGCCGGGGCGGGGCCGGCGCTCGCGGCGACCGCCGACATCCCCGAGGGCGGCGGAAAGGTCTTCCCCGACCAGAAGGTGGTGGTCACCCAGCCCGCGGCGGGCGAGTTCAAGGCGTTCTCGGCCACCTGCACCCACCAGGGCTGCGCGGTGAAGAGCGTGGCCGACGGGGTCATCAACTGCCCCTGCCACAACAGCAACTTCTCGATCACCGACGGCAGTGTGCAGAGCGGCCCCGCGACCAAGCCGCTGCCCGCCGTGCGGCTCACGGTCAGCGGGGACTCGATCCGGCTGGCCGGATGACCATGACGGGGCGCCCGGGCGCCGGATCACGCTGAGCCCCGGCGGGCCGTGGGTGTCCCTCCGGCGGTCGTCGCCGCCACCCGAACCGGCACCGGCACCGGCACCGGCACCGGCACCGGCCGGGAGCGTCCGGTTCACCCGGCCCGGTCCACCTCCGTGGCCGTCGCCCGCAGGGCGTCCACCGCCGCCCGGATCGACGGGCGGCGGTCGGCGTCGGCGCGCCAGACGACGTACACGTGCCGGCGCACCCGCTGCTTGAGCGGCACGGTGACGACCTCGGCCGGCATCGGGTGACGGCCGAGCAGCGGGGCGATGCACACGCCGAGCCCCGCGGCCACCAGCCCGAGCTGGGTGTGGGTCTCGGCGGCGCGGTGGCCGACGATCGGCTCGATGCCCTTCGAGCGCAGCGTGAACATCAGCCACTCGTGGCAGAACTCGCCCTCGCCCCAGGTGATCCACTCGTCCTCGGCGAACTCGGCGAGGTCCACCTCGTCCCGGCCCGCGAGCCGGTGTCCGGCCGGCAGGGCGACGTCGGCGGGGTCGTCGAGGAGGGGCGCCTTGACCAGGCCGTCGGGCAGTGGGATCGGCTTGTTGTACCAGTCGAGCACGACCGCCAGGTCCAGGTCGCCGCGCACCACTCCGCTGATCCCGCGCTCCGGTTCCAGTTCCGAGGAGCGGACGCGCAGCGCGGGGTGCTCGGCACGCAGGGCGGCCAGTGCGGCGGGGAAGAGTCCGCGGGCCGCGGTGGGGAACGCCGACAGCCTCAGTTCGCCGGCCACCTGGCCGCGCTGCGCCTCCAGGTCGGCCTGGGCCAGCTCGACCTGGGACAGGATGCGGGCCGCGTGTTCGGCGAGCAGCCGGCCGGCGTCCGTGAGGCGGACGCCGCGCCCGTTCTTGGCGAGGAGCCGCTGTCCGGCTTCGCGCTCCAGCTTGGCCATCTGCTGGGAGACGGCCGACGTGGTGATGTGCAGGCCGGCGGCGGCACCGCTGACCGAGCCGTGCCGGGCGAGGGCGTCGAGGGTCCGCAGGCGCTCCAGGTTCAACATGTAAGCGATGCTACGAGATACCCGGTGCGAAATCTCGATTGTGCTACGAGGAAGGGTGCCGCATCGTTGCGGTCATGAGCAGCGTCCCGTCCTCCTCCGGCTCCGTTCCCTCCGCACCCCGCCGCGTCTTCGACTGGCGGCTGCGCTTCGCGGTCCTCTCCCTCGTGTGGGGTTTCAGCTTCCTCTTCATGAAGGTGGGCACCGAGAGTTTCGCCCCGTTCCAGGTGACGCTCGGACGGCTCGCCTTCGGTACGGCGGTGGTCGCGGCGGCGATGGCGGTGAAGCGGGAACGGCTTCCGCGCGGGGCGTGGACGTGGCTGCACCTGACGGTCGCCGGGTTCCTCCTCAACGCGCTGCCGTTCTCCCTGTTCGCCTTCTCGGAGCTGACCATCCCGTCGTCGCTCGCCGGCATCTGCAACGCGACCTCGCCGCTGTGGGGCATGGCCCTGTCGCTGGTCGCGCTGTCCGAGGACCGGCCCACGCGGCGCCGGGTGGCCGGACTCGGCATCGGCTTCCTCGGCGTCCTGACGGTGCTGGGCGTCTGGCAGGGCTTCCACGGCCTCGACGTCACGGGCACCGCGCTGGCCCTGCTGGCCTCGCTCAGCTATCCGGTCGGCTGGATCTACGTCCGCCGCACCCTGGCCGGCTCGCGCCACTCCCACCTCTCGCTGACCGGCGCCCAGTTGGGCCTGGCCACACTGCAACTGGCCGTCGTGACCCCGGTCTTCACCTCGGTCCCGGCCGTCTTCCCGGTGCTGCCGCTGCTGGCGGTGGCGGCCCTGGGCGTGGTCGGCACCGGGCTCGCCTTCCTGATTCAGTACGACCTGGTCGCCGAGGTCGGTCCGACGACGGCCCAGATGGTCACCTACTTCACCCCGGTCATCGCCACGGCGGCGGGCGTCGCGCTCCTCGGCGAGTCGCTGTCCTGGTCGACGCCGGTGGGCGCCGCAATCGTCCTCGCCGGGGCGGCCCTGACCCAGTCCCGGCCCAGGACCGACCGGGGCGGCACCGCCCCCGCAGCGAGTCCCCGGGCGGCGGGGGTGCGGGAGAGGGCGCGCGCCTGAGGAGGACCAGGGGCCAGGGCCGCTCCGCACCCCGCGACGGCTCACGGGCGGGGGCCGCCCCGGCCGAAGCGCCCTCGGGCGCCGGCGCGAGAAGCCGTGAACCGCCCGGTTCCGTCGGCCCGCGCCGGGCAGCCGCACACCCGGCGTCGCGTTCCACGGCTCCGCCGCGCCCGCCGCCCCGGCGCGCCACGCCGCGGAACCGCGCGGCCCGGGCGGCGGGGCCGCCGGCACCGTTACGGCAAGGACCGCGGCCCGGGGGTGAACCGGGGCCGCTCAGACATGGCTCCGCGGCGGCCCCGTCCCCGGGCCCACCGCCGCCGCGACCGCCGCCGCCAGCGGCACGCACTCGTCCTCCCCGAGCGCCGAGACGGTGATCCTGATGCCGGGCGGGCTGCCCAGCCGGAAGCGGGCTCCGGGGGCCACGGCCCAGCCGGCGTGCAGGAGCCGGGCGACGGCGCCGGTCTCGTCCGGCACCGGGATCCACACGTTCAGGCCGCTGCGCCCGTGCCCGGCGACCCCGTGCTCCGCGAGGGCACCGATGAGCGCGTCCCGGCGCCGCCCGTACACCCCCGCCACCGCGCGGGCCTCCACCGTGCCGTCCGCCCACAGCCGGGTCACGGCCCGCTGGGCGATGCGGCTGACCCAGCCGGGGCCGAGCCGCTGCCGTCCCCGCACCCGGTCGAGCGTGACGGGGTCGCCGGTGAGCACGGCGAGCCGCAGGTCGGGGCCGCATGCCTTGGCGGCGGAACGGACGAAGGCCCACTGCCGGGTCGTACCGGCGAGGGGGTGCAGCGGGAGGTCGACGATGCCGTGGCCGTGGTCGTCCTCGATGAGCAGGGTCCCGGGGTGCTCGCGCAGCACGGACCGCAGGGCACGCGCGCGTGCCGCGCCCACCGCCGCACCCGTCGGGTTCTGCGCGCGGTCCGTGACGACCAGGGCGCGGGCCCCGGCCGCGAGGACCCGGCGCACGTCCTCGGGCAGCGGCCCCTGGTCGTCGACCCGGACGGCGACCGTGCGCAGGCCGAGGGCGGGCACCAGGTCGAGGAGGCTGCCCCAGCCCGGATCCTCGACGGCGACGGCGTCCCCGGGCTTGAGATGGGCGGCGAGGACCCGCTCCATCGCGTCCAGCGAGCCGGACGTCACCGCCACGGGCCCGTCCGGCACTCCGTCGGCGTCCAGTCCGGCGCGGGCGACGCGGGCCAGTTCCGGATCGACGGGCGCCTGCCCGTACAGCACCGGTTCGCGGTCGCCCTGCTCCGCCGCCGCGGCGAACACCGGACCCAGGGCGGGCAGCAGGGCCGGGTCCGGGTTGCCGTCGGACAGGTCGCGCACCCCCTCGGGCACCTCGACGCGGATGAACTCCCGCCCGGTGGTGGCCGGCCTCGCTCGCACCCGGCTGCCCCGCCGCCCGGCCGTCTCGATGACGCCCCGTTCGCGCAGGGTGCGGTAGGCGGCGGCGACGGTGTTCGGGTTCACCCCCAGCTGCTGCGCCAACTCCCGCATCGGCGGCAGCGGTTGCCCCGGTTCCAGTTCTCCCGAGCCCACCGCGCGCTCGACGCTCGCGGAAATCTCCGCTGCGCCCCGTCCCGTGATCCGATACTCTCCTAGCACAAAGAAGATTATGCACTAGTGCAATGGAGAACGCCATGCAGGGGACCGCGGGGACGCCGCCGCAGCCGACCGACACCTACCCGCCCACGAACCGCACGGTCCCCACCCGCGCCCCCGACCGGGCCGCGTACGACAGGGAGCTGGTGCACGCGATACTCGACGAGGGGTACGTCTGCCATCTCGGCTTCGTCCGCGACGGCGCCCCGGTGGTCCTCCCGACGCTGTACGGCCGGGTCGGCGAGCGGCTCTACGTGCACGGTTCGACCGGTTCGCGCCCGCTGCGGATGACCGGCGCGGCCGACCCGGGGCTGCCGGTGTGCCTGACGGTGACGCACGTGGACGCCCTGGTGCTGGCCCGCTCGGCCTTCCACCACTCCATCAACTACCGCTCGGTGGTGGTGCACGGCACGGCGTACGAGGTGACGGACCCCGAGGAGCGGCGCACGGCCCTGGACGCCCTGGTCGACCACGTCGTCCCGGGCCGCTCCCGCGATTCCCGGCCGGCGAACAAGAAGGAGCTGGCCGCCACCGCCGTGATCCGCCTCGACCTGGACGAGGTCTCCGCCAAGCTCCGCACCGGCGGGGTCAACGACGAACCGGAGGATCTCGCCCTCCCGCACTGGGCCGGCCTGGTCCCGCTGCGCAAGGGGTACGAGGCCCCGGTCGCCGACCCCGGCCTGGCCCCCGGCACCGCGCTGCCCGACTACCTGGCGGCCCGCTGACCCCGCCCCACGACGGCGGGCCCGCACCGGGCCCCGCCGTCAGGCCGGCGCCGGCCGGGTCCGCGCCTCCCTGCTCCCGCGCGCCGCCCGGGTCTCCGCCACCGCGAGCCCGGCGACCGATCCGAGCATCAGCAGCGTGCCGGCCAGGGTCGCCGCCGTGAGGTGTTCGCCGAGCAGCAGGACGGCGAACACCGCCGCGCTGACCGGCTCGAGGAGCATGATCACCGAGACGGTCGCGGACCGCACGACGGCCGCCCCGGCGAAGTAGAGCCCGTAGGCGAGGGCGGTCGGCACGGCGGCGATGTACACGAGGAGGCACAGGAGCCGGACCGGTTCGCCGGTGTGCGGCACCAGGCCCTCGGCCAGGGCGAGCGGCAGCAGGCACAGGCTCGTGACGGCGAACGCCCCGGCGGACGTACTGGCGGCGTCCGCCCCGCCGTCCCTCCCCCACCAGCGGGTGAGCAGCGTCATCACCGAGTACCCGACGGCGGACAGCAGGGCGAGGAGGACGCCCGGCAGGCGGACGGTCGTGCTCGTGCCGCCGAGCACGAGCACCGCCAGCCCGGCGAGCGCGCCCCCGACGGCCGCGACGCCGCCCGGCCCGAGGCGCTCGCCGAGGGCGAGACGCGCGCCGAGCGCGATCAGGACGGGTCCGGCGCCGAGGGTGACGACCGTGGCCACGGCGAGTCCGGTGGACTGTACGGCGGCGAAGTAGGCGGTCTGGAACACCGCGAGCCCGATACCGGTGACGCCGGCCCGCAGCGCCTTGCGCCCGGCGGGCTCGGCAGCGGACGGGCGCACCCGCGGGCGCAGCGGGCGGGCGGCGAGGAGCAGCACGAGCCCCATCGCGCAGCGCCAGAACGACAGGGCGACGGGGCCCATGTCGCCGGCGCGGTAGACCAGCGAGGCGGCGGCACCGGCGGTGCCCCAGGCGACACCGGCGACGATCAGACACAGGAGGCCACGCCCGACGGGCAGGCCGGAGACGGCATTCGACACGAGTTCTCTCCGCAGACGCGCACGGGGCGCGGACGTTCGAGGCGTCCCGGAACGGACGCCCGGGGCGCGGGGACTCTCGTCTGCGGGCAGCACCGTCCGGCCCGGCGACGGCTCGCCGGGCTTGTCACAGGGCCCGCCTCAGGCGGCCGGAGGCGGGAGGACGCGTGCGTCGGAATGCATGAGCCGCACCCTAGGTCGACGTTCCGCGGCTCGACAACTCCCTTTCGGGTCCCCCGCCGGCCACCGGGGCCGCCGAGCCCTTCGCCGGCGTCGACGACTGGGCGATGAGGGCGCCTGCCAGCACCACGACGCCGCCGACGATCTGCGGGGCGGAGAGGTGCTCCCCCAGCAGCACCCAGGCCAGGACGGTCGCGATGACCGCTTCGAGGCAGGCCACCACCCCGGCGACCTGGGGCGACAGCCGGCGCACGGCGACGATGCCGGTGACGTAGGCGAGCACGGTCGCCACGAGCACGATCCAGGCCAGCAGCAGGGTGGCGGCGACGGGCGTGCCGTCCATGCGGGCGGTGCCGCCGAGGACGGACCAGTCCATCGACCAGGGCCGGGCGACGAGGGTGAGCACCGCGGCCCCGACGAGCAGGCCGTAGGCGATGACCCCGAGCGGGTCGGGTGCCTCCTCACCGGCGTCGCTGCCCTGGTCGGACAGGACGAAGTAGCCGACCTGGCAGCAGGCGGCGCCGAGCGCGAGCAGCAGTCCGAGGGCGTCGAAGCCGAGCCCCGACCAGACCTCGACCACGCAGGCGAGCCCGCCGACCGCGAGCACGACGCCGAACGCGGCGGCCCGCGTGACCGGCCGCCGCTGCACGAACCGCACCCAGCCGAGGACGAGGGCCGGGGCCAGGTACTCGACGAGCAGCGCGACGCCCACGGGAATGCGGGAGATGGCGGCGAAGTAGCAGGCCTGCACACCGGCCACGGCGAGCAGGCCGTACCCGGCGACCAGGGCGGGGCGGCGGCGCAGCAGGGCGCGGTGGCGCACGGCGAGCGGCAGCATCACCAGGGCCGCCCCGGCCACCCGCAGCCAGACCACGTGGAGCGGGTCGAGTCCGGCCTCGATCAGCGGTTTGGCCGCCACCCCGGAGCCGCCGAAGGCGACGGCGGAGGCGAGTGCCAGACCGAGCCCGGTGCCCTTGCCGCGGTTGCCGCGGGCGCTGTCAGACGTATGCACCGGCACATGATGACAGGGGACGACATGACCGTCACCCCTGATGACACCTGTCTCACCGAATGGACGGGCCGGCACGGTGCCCGCCGGGACGCGAGCGGGACGCGGGAAGGGTCAGGGGGCCGACTCGAAGTGGCCCTCCACCCGCGCCAGCACGGTGTGCGGCTCGACGGCGGCGCGGGCCAGCACCTCGACGGCGCGCGTCCGCGGGTCGGCGACCAGGGCGGCGAGCAGGTCCACGCCACCGGCGCGGGCCGCCCCGCGCCGTTCGGCACGTGCGCAGGCGTCCTCCATGGCCGCCGCGGCCGGCGGGGAGAACCCGGCGACGCCGGTCACCACCGGCACGGCGCCGGAGTCCTCGACGGTGCCCTGCCAGCGCAGGCCGTAGCCGATGCTGCGCTGCACCAGGTAGCCGAGGACGCGGGCGACGCGCGGGCCGTCGGCGAGGAGCGCACGGGCCTCGGCGTCGCACTCCAGCAGCGAGTGCAGCAGGTGGGCGGTGTCGATCTGCCGGTCCCCGTCCCGCACGGCTCTGCGGCGGGCGCCCGAGACCGCCGAGGCCAGTTCCGCGCTGAACCGGTCGTCGAGGTCGGTGCCGTCCGGCCACCGACCGCCTTGCTCACCGGCCGACTGCCGGGGGATACGGGGTTGCACGCCTTCCAGCTCATCAGTCCCTCGGGACCCGGTCATCCCCGGCGGGAAGCATTTCGCCGTCCCACGGGGAGTGGACCCGGCCGGACGGAATCTCCTCCTTACGGATGAGATCAGAGCGTTTCGGCCCGTCACGGCCACGCTCCGCCCCCACCCGCGCACGCGCGGGCCGGTCGTCGGCGCGCGGGTCGTGGTCGGCACCGCGACGACGGCCGTGCCCCACGGATCCACTCCGCGGGGCACGGCCGCCCGCACCGGTCTTTGGTGCTCCTCACCGGTTCTCGCCCGCGAGGACGCCGTCAGTCCTCGTCGGCGAGGATCAGGTACAGCTTCTTGCGGGCTTCGCCGATGACGGCGAGTGCCTTCTCGCGCTGCTCCTTGCTGCCGGTCTTCCAGACCTGGCCGAAGGCCTCCATCAGACCGAAGCCGGCCTGGCGGATGTCGTTGAGAGCCTCCCAGTCGACGCCGCGCGAGGCCTCCTCCCAGGGCGCCTCCGGACCCTCCTCGGCCGCGGTGCGGCCCGCCTCGGTGAGCGCGAAGAGCTTCTTGCCGCCCTCGCTCTCGCTGGCGATCAGCCCCTCGTCCTCCAGGAGCTGGAGGGTGGGGTACACCGAACCGGGGCTGGGCTTCCACGCCCCGCCGCTGCGCTCGGCGATCTCCTGGATCATCTCGTAGCCGTGCATCGGCCGGTCCTTCAGGAGGGCCAGGATCGACGCCCGTACGTCGCCTCGCCGTGCCCTCCCCCTGGGCCCGCCGCGCCCTCGGCCGCCCCAGGGGCCGCCGTGGCCGAAGCCCGGCCCGAAGGGACCGCCGGGGCCACCGGGGCCCCCCGGCCCGAAGGGGCCGAACGCCGCACGCCGGCCCTCGAAGGCACCCCGGCCGAAGGGACCGCAGGGGCCGCCCTCTCCGCGTCCGTGCCCACCGTGTCCACGCTCGTATCCGTGGTCGCGCATCGCCATCACTCCATTCAGTCGTTGATCTGTCGCGATGCCTCAACGATATATCGGAAGCTATCGCGCGACAAGCCCCCGCCGTTCATCGGATCCGTCCCGGCCCAGCCCGGGCGGCGCCGCACCGGCGCTAACGTGATCCCCATGGCGGAAGACGAGGCACTGGCCGGTGGCATGGCGAACGCGGGGGCGGTCTTCCGCCGAGGTGGAGTGGTGGACCGGCCGGCACCGCGCCACGCGCGCGCCCTCCACGCGCATCTCCTGGCGCTCGAGGAACGCGGCTTCGACGCGGCGCCGGTCCCGGTCGGTCTCACCGCGGACGCCCGTGAACAGCTCACGTTCATCCCCGGTGACGTGGCCCTGCCACCGTTCCCGGACTGGTCGATGACGAGTTCCGCCCTCGCCTCGGTGGGAAGCCTGCTGCGGCGTCTGCACGAGAGCAGCGCGGCCGTCGCGTTCGACAGCGGCGCCCCGTGGCCCACGGACCTCGCCGACCCGGAGGGAGGAACGCTCGTGTGCCACAACGACGTGTGCCCGGACAACGTCGTCTTCCGCGACGGCCGTGCCGCGGCCCTGATCGATTTCGACTGGGCGGCCCCGGGCCGCGCCCTGTGGGACGTCGCCATGACCGCCCGCTACTGGGTGCCCATGCTCGATCCCGAGTCCGCGGCCTCCCTCTACCCGAACGGGCTGGACGCGGCCCCGCGGCTGCGGATCCTCGCCGACGCCTACGGCCTCTCCGCGGAGGACCGCGCCGAGTTGCCCGACGTCGTGGAGCAGGCCACCGAGGTCTGCCGGGCATTCGTCGCCCGCCGTGTGGCCGGCAACGACCCCGTCTATCTCCGGGCGCTGGCCGAGCGCGGTGGATGGGAACGCTGGGACCGTATCCGGACCTGGCTGGCGGACCACCGCCCGACGTTCACGTCCGCCCTGCTGGACTGACCGGGCCGGAGGCTCGACGAGGGCCTCACGACGGCATCGCCCCGCACCCGCCCCGTCGGCGGACCGGCGCCGCCCCGTGCAGCCGGCCGTCGTGCACCTCGGCGATCCGGTCCACGGCCGTGAGGTGGGTGCGGTCGTGGGTGACCAGGACGGTGGCGCCGGCCCGCTGGTGGGTGAGGCGGGTGATCAGGGCGATGACGGCGGCGCCGCGTTCGTGGTCCAGGGCGCTGGTGGGTTCGTCGACCAGGAGGACGGTGGGGTCGTTCATCAGGGCGCGTGCCAGGGCGACGCGCTGGCGCTGGCCGCCGGAGAGCTGGTGGGGACGGCGGCCCGCCTGACCGGCCATACCGACCGCGTCCAGGAGATCCATCGCCCGGCCCCGCGCGGAGCGGGGCTTGCGTCCCGCAATCCGGGCCATGACCTGTACCTGTTCGACGGCGGTGAGGGACGGCAGCAGGTGCGGCTGCTGGAAGACGATGCCGATCCTGTCCCTGCGCAGCGCCGTCAGCTCCGCGCGGCTGAGACCGGTGGTGGCGACGCCGTCGACAGTGACGGTCCCGGCGTCGGGGGTGACGAGGGTGGCGGCGACGGCCAGCAGGCTGGACTTGCCGGAGCCGGAGGGGCCGACCACGGCGGTCAGGGTGCCCCTGGGGACCTCCAGGCTCACCCGGTCGAGCGCGGTCAGGCGGTCCTCGCCGTCGGCGTAGGTGAGGGTGACGTCGGTCAGGGTCAGGCTCATCGGGCGCTCCCCAGGGCGGTCAGCGGGTCGACGGAGGTGATCCGGCGGATGGACAGGGCGGCCCCGAGGACGCCGAGGACGACCATGACGGCGGCCGGGAGGAGGACGGTGACGGGAGTGAGCAGGAACGGCACGGCCGAGCCCGCGACGAGCGCGCCCAGGGCGGCGGCGAGGCCGGTGCCGATCAGGGTGCCGCCGGCCAGCAGGACGAGGGCCTGGCCGAGGGCGTCCTTGAGGAGGTGGGCGGTGGAGGCGCCGAGGGCCTTGAGGACGGCTACGTCACCGCTGCGCTGGATGGTCCACACGGTGAAGAAGGCACCGACGACGAGTGCGGAGATGGCGAACAGGAAGCCGCGCATGAGCTGCAGGGAGCCGTTCTCCGAGGTGTACGAGCCGATCGCGGACAGGGAGTCGCCGGTGGCGACCGTACGGGTGCCGGCCTGCTCGTCGAGGGCCGCCGGGTCGGCATCCGGGGTGGTGTCCAGGGCGACGACGGTCGCGGTGGGCCCGTCCGCGCCGTCGGCGGCGGGCGGCGCGGCCTTCCGCCACACGCCGAGGCTGGTCCAGACGACCGGGGTGTGACTGAAGAAGGCGTCCCCCGACACCGCCGCCACCCGCAGCCGCTGCCCGGCCAGGGCGAAGGAGTCGCCGGGCCGCACCCCGAGGTCGTCGGCGGCCGTCGTGGACAGCACCGCCGCGCCGTCGTCGATGCGTGCGCCGTCGGGAGCCAGCGGGGAGCCGGGCCGCACCCCGAAGGCGGAGACACCGCTGCTCCGGTCGCCCGCGGTGGCCTTGGTCGTGGTGATGCCCAGCGGTTCGGCCCACCGGACACCGGGGGCCGCGGCCCACTGCCGCCACTGCCGCTCGGTGACCGTGGAGTCGGCGTACGACAGGTCCCCGCCCGCCCGGGGCGCCTGGAAGGCGATCCGGTCGGCGGGCAGTCCCGTGATCGCGGAGGTGTTCTGCCGGCCGAGCCCCGCGGTCAGTCCGGACAGCAGCCCCACCAGCAGGGTGATCAGCACGATGACGGTCCCCATCAGGGCGAAGCGCCCCTTGGCGAACCTGAGGTCTCTCCAGGCGACGAACACGGTCCGGGCCCGTCCTTTCCAGCGGTGGAAGCGGTACGCCCCCACCGTCGCCGCCGGCCCCCCTCACGCGCGTCCGGCGCAGGACGGCACTTCGCGGGCCGGAAGGCGGCACGCGGCTTGTAACTTTCGACGGAGGCCGCCGGGCACCCGCCTTCCGTAGCCTGGAACGCACTGTGAACGCCTCCGCCCCTGCCCCCGCCCCGACCCCGACCACCCGGGCCCTGGCCTGGTGCCTGCACCTGCTGGTCGTCGGCCTGCTCGGCCTGGTCGCCGTCCGGGCCCTGACGGACGGCCGCTCCCACGCCGGACCGATCGCCGCCGTCGCGGTGGTGTGCGGCCTGGTGTACGCGGCGGGGCCCCTGCTGCCCCGCGTCCGTCTCGTCCGGCGGGCCGCCGCCTGGTGGCTGACCGCCGTGGGCGCCGTCTGGCTGGCGCTGCTGTGCCTGTCCCCCGAGGCGGTGTGGTTGGCCTTCCCGCTGTACTTCCTCCAGCTCCACCTGCTGCCGCGCCGCCCCGGCCTCGCCGCCGTGGCCGTCACCGCCGCCGCGGCCGTCGCCGGGTACGCCGCCCACACCGGCTCCTTCGGCCCGGCCATGGCGATCGGTCCCGCGCTCGGCGCCGCCGTCGCCGTCGCCGTGGTCCGGGGCTACCAGACGCTGTACCGCGAGAGCGAACGGCGCAGCCGGCTGATCGAGGAGCTCACGGCCACCCGCGCCGACCTCGCCCTGGCCCAGCACACGGCCGGTGTGCTCGCCGAGCGCGAGCGGCTGGCCCGCGAGATCCACGACACCCTCGCCCAGGGCCTGTCGAGCATCCAGTTGCTGCTGCGCGCCGCCGAACGCGCTCTGCCCGAGCGGCCGGACGCCGCGGCCGGCCACGTCGTGGCGGCGCGTCAGGCCGCCGTGGACAACCTCGCCGAGGCCCGCCGCTTCGTCGCCGCCCTGACTCCTCCCGCCCTGGAGGACACGACCCTGGCCGGTGCCCTGGAACGCCTGTGTGCCACGACCTCCGCCCGGCACCGGATCACCGCCCGCTTCCGCCTCACCGGCACTCCGGGCCCGCTGCCGACCGCCCACGAGGTGGCCCTGCTGCGCGTCGCCCAGTCGGCCCTCGCCAACACGGTCCGCCATGCCGGCGCCGGCACGGCCGAGATCACCCTCAGCCACCTCGGCGACCGGGTCGCCCTCGACGTCGTCGACGACGGCGCCGGCTTCGATCCGGCCGGGCTGCCCCCTGCCGACCCCGAGGCGGGCGGCTTCGGCCTGGCCGCCATGCGCGCCCGCCTGGACGCCCTCGGCGGCACCCTGGCCGTCGAGTCCGCCCCCGGCCACGGCACCGCCCTGGCCGCCCGGCTGCCCCTCGCCCCGTCCACCGAACCCGAGGCCCGCCCGTGACCGACACCCCCATCCGCCTGCTCCTGGCCGACGACCACCCCGTGGTGCGGGCCGGGCTGCGCGCCGTCCTGGAGACCGAGCCGGGCATCGAGGTGGCCGCCGAGGCCGCCACCGCCGAGGAGGCGGTCGCCCGCGCCGCGGTCGGCGACATCGACGTCGTGCTGATGGACCTGCAGTTCGGCGGGGGCATGAACGGCGCCGAGGCCACCGCCGCCATCGCCGCCCGCCCCGAGGCCCCGCGCGTGCTGATCGTCACGACGTACGACTCCGACGCCGACACCCTGCCCGCCATCGAGGCCGGCGCCACCGGCTACCTCCTCAAGGACGCCCCGCCCGAGGACCTGGCCGAGGCGGTGCGCACGGCCGCCGCCGGCCGCACCGCGCTCGCCCCCGCGGTCGCCGACCGGCTCATGAACCGGCTGCGCACTCCCGGCACCACCCTGACCCGTCGCGAGACCGAGGTCCTGGCCCTGGTGGCCGGCGGCCTGTCCAACCAGGCCGTCGGTCACCGCCTCCACCTCACCGAGGGCACCGTCAAGTCCCACCTCGCCCGCGTCTACGCCAAGCTCGGCGTCGACTCGCGCACCGCGGCCGTCGCCGCCGCGACCTCCCTCGGGCTGATCCGCCGCTGACCGGGGACGCGGGCGCCCCGGGCCGCCGCCGAAATCGGTCCAGTACCGCGCGATTGGCCTTGGTGCGCCGCTCCGCACGGCCCTAGCGTCGGTGCATGCGCATCCGAATCGTCGACGCCTTCACCGACCGGCCCTTCGCCGGCAACCCCGCCGGAGTCCTGCTCCTCGACGCCTTCCCCGACGACGACCGGCTCCAGCGGGTCGCCCTGGAGGTCAACCACTCCGAGACGGCGTTCGCCCACCGGCTGCCCCCGGGCGGCGAGGCCGACTGGGCGCTGCGCTGGTTCACGCCGGCCACCGAGGTGGCGATGTGCGGCCACGCGACCCTCGCCACGGCCCACGTCCTGCACAGCACCGGCGCCCACGAGGGGCCGGTGCGGTTCGCCACCCGCAGCGGCGTCCTGACCGCGACACCCCGCGAGGACGGCTCGGTCACCCTGGACTTCCCCACCGCGCCGCTCACCCCGGTCGAGGCCCCGGCGGGCGTCGCCGAGGCCCTGGGCGCCGAGCCGCTCACCGTCCTGGACACCGGGCCGAACATCCGGGACCTGCTGGTGGAGGTCGCCGACGAGGACACGGTCCGCGCCCTGGCACCGGATCTGAAGGCCCTGGCCTCCCACTCCGAGCGCGGTGTCATCGCCACCGCCCCCGCGCAGGACCCCTCCCGTGGCTACGACTACGTCTCCCGCTGCTTCTTCCCCAACGTCGGCATCGACGAGGACCCCGTCACCGGCAGCGCCCACACGGCGCTGGCGCCCTTCTGGTCCGAGCGTCTGGGCCGCCCGGACCTCACCGGGCTCCAGGCGTCCTCCCGCTCCGGTCTGGTGCGCACGGAGCTGCGCGGCGGGCGCACGCTGCTGAGCGGCCGGGCGGTGACGGTGATCGAGGGCGAGCTGCTGGCCTGACCGGTGCGGACGCGGGCCCCGGCGGTCATGCCGTCGGGAGCCAGCCCACCTTCCCCGCCAGCAGGCCGTAGCCGACGAAGGCTCCGATGTCGAGCAGCGAGTGCGCCACCACCAGCGGACCCACCCGCCCCCAGCGGCGGTAGAGGTGGACGAAGACGACGCCCATCACCATGTTCCCGACGAACCCGCCGATCCCCTGGTAGAGGTGGTACGACCCGCGCAGCACCGAACTGGCCGCCAGCGAGGCGCCCGCGCCCCAGCCGAGCTGGTCGAGCCGGCGCAGCAGGTAGCCGACGACGATGACCTCCTCCAGGACGGAGTTCTGCACCGCGGAGAGGATCAGGACGGGGTACTTCCACCACACCTCGGGCAAGGCCTCGGGCACCACGGTGAGGTTGAAGCCGAGGCCGCGGGCGGCGAGGTAGAAGGCGATGCCGGTGCTGCCGATGACGGCGGCGACGGCGGCCCCGCGTCCCAGGTCCGGCCACGGGCGGCTGCGGTCGAAGCCGAGGGTGCGCAGGCTGCGCCCCTCACGCAGCAGGAAGTGCGCGACGAGGGCGACCGGGACGAGTGCCGTGGTGATCCCGAAGAGCTGCCAGGCCAGGTCGAGCCAGGGACGGCCGGGCGCCGCGGAGGCGTTGAGCGTGGCCGCCTGGTCCTTGAGCCCGCCGGGCCGGGTGACCGAGCCGATGAAGCTGATGAGGGCGGACACGCCGCTCGCGCCGAGCGAGAGCGCGAGGACGAGCAGCGTCTCGTCCCGCAGGATCCGCCGCGGGAGCCGCCCCTCGTGCCAGGACCGCTCGTCGGGTCGCTTCTGAGGGATCGCGTCGTCCACCGGGCCCGCCTCCGCCATGCACACCTGCCTCCTGCTGGGACGTCACAGCTTGCCCGATCAGTATGGGGCGGCGCGCGGCGGGGGCGGGGCGGGCACGGCGGGTGGCGCGGGGCGCGGCGGCGGTCAGCTCACCGGCACCCGCTCCGCATCCGGCTCGGGCAGGCCCACCGGCCACAGGTGCACGGGGTCGCCCTCGCGCATCAGCTCGACGTAGCGGCGGGTCGTGGCGGCCAGCGCGGCCTCGCGGGACCGGCCCGCCTCCAGCGCCCGGTGGAACGTGGCGGCCTGCCAGGAGGCGCCGTTGACCCGGCGCCGGCACCGCTCGTCGATCACGCCGAGGTAGAAGTCGCGGTCGGCGGGCTCCACGCCCCACGCGTCGAGACCCGCCTCGGCGAGCGGCAGCAGTTCGTCGCGTACGAGGACGGCGGCGTCGACCTCGGTGGTGCCGCCGAGGCGGCCGCGCCGTGGCCACTCGAAGCGGGCGTCGATGCCGTGGCGGCAGGCGGCCTCGAAGTTGGCGGCGGCGGCCTCGAAGGGCAGCCGGGTCCACACCGGCCGGGGCTCGTCGGCGAGTGCGCGCACGACCCCGTAGTAGAAGGCGGCGTTGGCGATGACGTCCGTGACGGTGGGGCCCGCGGGCAGGACCCGGTTCTCCACGCGCAGGTGGGGGACGCCGTCGGCGATGTCGTAGACGGGGCGGTTCCAGCGGTAGACGGTGCCGTTGTGCAGGACGAGTTCGGAGAGCGAGGGCACCCCGCCCGCGTCGAGGACGTCCAGCGGGTCCTCGTCGTCGCAGATCGGCAGGAGCGCCGGGAAATAGCGCCGGTTCTCCTCGAAGAGGTCGTACGCCGAGGTCACCCACCGCTCCCCGAACCAGGTGCGCGGCCGCACGCCCTGGGCCTGGAGTTCGGGCGGGCGCGTGTCGGTGGACTGCTGGAACAGCGGGGGCCGCGACTCGCGCCACAGTTCGCGGCCGAAGAGGAAGGGCGCGTTGGCGCCGAGGGCGATCTGCGCGGCGGTGACGGCCTGCGCCGCGTTCCACACGTCGGCGAAACGGTCGGGGGTGACCTGGAGGTGCAGTTGCACGGAGGTGCAGGCGGCCTCGGGGGCGATGGACTTCGAGGTGCAGGTCAGGCGCTCGACGCCCTCGATGTCGAGGGTGAAGTCCTCCCCCCGGGCGGCCACGATCTGTTCGTTCAGCAGGGCGTAGCGGTCGACGGCGGAGAGGTTGGAAGAGACGAGGTCGTCCCGGTCCAGCGTCGGCAGAATACCGATCATCGCGATTCCCGCGTCCACCTCCCCGGCCTTGCGGTCCGCATATGCCAATGACGTACGGATCTCCTCCGCGAGCCGGTCGAATACCCGGTCCCCCAGGCGGTGGGGGGCTATGTTGACCTCCAGGTTGAACATGGCCAGTTCCGTCTGGAAGTCACGGCTCGCGATGCGTTCGAGGACTTGCGCATTCAACATTTTCGGCATCCCGTCTGCACCGACGAGATTCAATTCGATCTCCAGCCCCATCAGGTTCTTCGGGCGGTCGAACCGCTTCTCCGCCAGAAGTCGCTCCAGGCCCGTCAGGCACCGCTGGAGCTTCTCGCGGTAGCGCTGGCGATCGGACAGGTCGAACTGACCCGCCACGACCTTCTCCCCCATGGAAGAGTCCCTTCTCGGAGCGATGTGTGGAAGATCCGGCCGCCGCTGCCCGGCCGCCGGTCAGGTGGGATGATGCCCAGCCGAAGCGATCGATAACGTCCCCGCGCCGGCCCGGCAGCCGCTAGTCTGTGCCGATGTGACCGGTGGCACATTCACCGGGCATGGCAGTCGAGCAGTTTTCCCGGCCGGCAAGTCGTGAAAAACGCCGACGACAATAGGCCGACCGCTCGGTGAACATTCCCCGAGGTCATCGCCGTACACCTGGTCCGGAATCCGGAGGATTCCCGCATATCGACGGCCGAGTTCAACCTTGTACTGGTTACCGGAATCGGCTAGCCGAAACACAGTCTGAACACATGTCGTATAAACTCCGCGGACAGGCAGTGGACCGGCGCCCACGGTCGAAGGTTCCCGCCGTCGAGCTGACGCGCGGCAGACCTCTCCCCCTCTCGTTTCCAGGCCACGGCCCCTGCCTCTCCCAACCCTGTGAGCCGACAGCGTCGTCCGCCCCGCCCTCGCGCCACCGTGCCTTCGAATGAGAGGCGACCCACCATGCCCCTGCGTGTTTCCCAGGCCCCCGCGCCCGCCCTGCGCTCCGTCCTCACCGCCCTCTCCTCGCCCACCGCGGTCCGTGAGGCCCGGACCCCCGCCCTGCTCGGCGCCCAGGGCCCCGCCACACCGGAACTGCCGTTGCCCGTGCACGTCCTCGACCGGGTCGCGGCGGACGGCACGACGGCGACGCGGCTGACCGGGTGGCGGTTCCACATCCGGCGCGCGGACCTGGTGGTGGCGGCGGCGGAGACGCGGCTGACCGCCGACGGCTGGGCCTTCTCGCACTTCTTCGAGGGTCCCTACGTCACCTCGACCGAGCGCGCGCTGCGGCAGGCCGAGGCGCTGCCCCAGCCGTACCAGCCGCGCCTGCTGTCGGTGCCCGAGCTGTACATGCTCACGCTGTGGCTGCACGGCGACTGCGCCGCGGACCCCGCCGCCGGGCACCCCGCGGCCACCGACCTGCTGGTGCCGCTGGCGCCGGCCCCGCCGGGGATCGCGGCCCACCTGCCGCACCGGGTCGCCGAGCTGCTGCCGGTCCTCACGCACCGGATGAAGCCGACGCGGCTGCTGGGGTCTCCCGCCTGACCCGGCCCGTCGCCGCCGGCCCGCCACCCGCGCGGACTAGCCCCAATCGGCCATGCCGAACCATCCGAAGGGACAGTGCAGTTGGGCTGAACCGCCCGCGCGGGTGACGCGTCATGAACCTGTGAGAAGCGGTGCCGCGAAATACCTGCGGAACGACGCCCATGGGGCAACACTGGGTTCGGACCGACTCGAAACGGGGGGCGGACATGAACGAGGCTTCACGCCGCGGTACGGACAAGACAGCGAATTCACCCGTCATCACAGACCGAGAGACCCCATCCATGTGCCAGCACCAGCCACCGTGCCCGTCAGCCGTCTCCGCCGACCGGGAGTCCGCCCGTCTCGTGGCGCACCACCCGGAGCAGGGGTGGAGCCTGCTGTGCAACGGCGTCGTCCTCTTCGAGGACACCGGTGAGCTCCTGCCGGACGGTCAGGTCATCGCCCCGCACCGTCCCGTCGGCGCGGGTCTGACGACCGCCGCCTGAGCCCGGACCGGGGCGTGTGACACCCCACGCCCACCACCCCACGGGGCCGGCCCGCGGCCACGACCGCGCACCGGCCCTCACGCATGCCCGGGCAGGCTGCGCGGGAACGCGGGAAGTCACCACATGCGCCTGTCGACACGACCCGGCCTCCGGGCCACACGACCGCACCGCTCCCGGCGCCCTTCCCGGCGCACGCATCCACCTGGACCCTCGCATACCCGGCGCAACGCCTCGACCGGGCTACGGTGCCCCCATGAGCCTGTCCATCCGCAACCAGCTCCCCGGCACCGTCACTGCCGTCACCCCGGGCGAGGCCATGGCGACGGTCCGGGTCCGTCTCACCGGCGGCCAGGACGTCACCGCCGCGATCACCCGGGAGTCCGCCGACGACCTCGCCCTCTCCCCCGGCGCCGCCGTGCGTGCCCTGGTGAAGTCCACGGAGGTGGCCCTGGCCACCGGGCGCGTCGAGGGCCTGTCCATCCGCAACCGGCTGCCGGGCACGGTCACCGCCCTCACCACCGGCCCCGCGATGGCCGCCGTCACGGTCGCGGTCGAGGGTGCCGAGCTGACCGCCGCCGTCACCCGGCAGGCCGCCGACGACCTGGCGCTGTCCGTGGGTGTCCCTGTCGTCGCGCTGATCAAGTCGACGGAGGTGTCGCTCGCCACGGCGTGAGACGCCGAGAGGCTCCGTCCGGCACCCCCAGGGTGCCGGACGGAGCCTCTCCCGCTTGCGCGGACCGGACTCAGTCCTCGTACGCGTCCAGCGGCGGGCAGGAGCAGACGAGGTTGCGGTCGCCGTACGCCTGGTCGATGCGGCGCACCGGCGGCCAGTACTTGTCGGCGGCGGACACCCCGGCCGGGAAGACGGCCTCCTCGCGCGTGTAGGCGTGGTCCCACTCGCCGCCGAGGGCGCCCGCGGTGTGCGGGGCGCCGCGCAGCGGGTTGTCGTCGGCGGGCCAGGCGCCGGAGCCGACCTTCTCGATCTCCGCGCGGATGGCGATCATCGCCTCGCAGAACCGGTCCAGCTCGGCCAGGTCCTCGGACTCGGTCGGCTCGATCATCAGCGTGCCGGCCACAGGGAAGGACATCGTCGGCGCGTGGAAGCCGTAGTCGATCAGCCGCTTGGCGACGTCGTCGACGCTGACGCCGGTGGCCTTGGTCAGCGGGCGCAGGTCGATGATGCACTCGTGCGCGACCAGGCCGCCCGGCCCGGTGTAGAGCACCGGGTAGTGCGGCTCCAGGCGCTTGGCGATGTAGTTGGCGGACAGCACCGCGACCTGCGTGGCCCGCTTGAGGCCCTCGCCGCCCATCAGCCGGACGTAGGACCAGGAGATCGGCAGGATCCCCGCCGAGCCCCACGGCGCCGCCGAGATCGGCCCGACGCCGGTCTGCGGGCCCGCCGCGGGCTGCAGCGGGTGGTTGGGCAGGTACGGCGCCAGGTGCGACCGTACGGCCACGGGACCGACGCCGGGACCGCCGCCGCCGTGCGGGATGCAGAAGGTCTTGTGCAGGTTCAGGTGGGAGACGTCGCCGCCGAAGTGGCCGGGCTTGGCGAGGCCGACCAGGGCGTTGAGGTTGGCGCCGTCGACGTAGACCTGACCGCCCGCGTCGTGCACCCGGGCGCAGATGTCGGCCACGTGCTCCTCGAACACGCCGTGTGTGGAGGGGTACGTGATCATCAGCACGGCCAGCTCGTCGCGGTGCTTCTCGATCTTGGCCCGCAGGTCCTCGACGTCGATCTCGCCGTCCTCGGCGGTCTTGACGACGACGACCTTCATGCCGGCCATCACGGCGCTGGCGGCGTTGGTGCCGTGCGCGGAGGACGGGATGAGGCAGACGGTGCGCTGCTCGTCGCCGTTGGCCCGGTGGTAGCCGCGTACGGCGAGCAGGCCCGCGAACTCGCCCTGCGAGCCGGCGTTGGGCTGCAGCGAGACCTTGTCGTACCCGGTGACCTCGGCCAGCCGCTCCTCCAGCTCACGGATCAGGGTCAGGTAGCCCTGGGCCTGCTCGGCGGGCGCGAAGGGGTGCAGCGCGCCGAACTCGGGCCAGGTGACCGGCTCCATCTCGGTGGTCGCGTTGAGCTTCATCGTGCAGGAGCCCAGCGGGATCATGCCGCGGTCCAGCGCGTAGTCCCGGTCGGCGAGGCGGCGCAGGTAGCGCAGCATCGCGGTCTCGGAGCGGTGCTGGTGGAAGACGGGGTGGGCGAGGAAGTCGTCGGTGCGCAGCAGCGCCTCGGGCAGCGCGTCCGCGGCCTCCGCGTCCAGCGCCTCGACGTCGCCCTCCACGCCGAACGCGGTCCACACGCCGCCCACCTGGGCCCGCGTGGTGGTCTCGTCGCAGGCGAAGGAGACGTGGTCGGCGTCGACCAGCCGCAGGTTGATGCCGTTCTCCCGGGCCGCGTGGACGACCGCGTCGGCCCGGCCGGGCACCCGTGCCGTGACGGTGTCGAAGTAGGCGCCGTGCACGATCTCGACGCCGCCCGCGGCGAGCCCCGCGGCGGTGATCGCGGCGTAGCGGTGGGTGCGGCGGGCGATGGCCCGCAGCCCTTCGGGGCCGTGGTAGACGGCATACATGCCGGCCATGACGGCGAGCAGCACCTGCGCGGTGCAGATGTTGCTGGTGGCCTTCTCACGGCGGATGTGCTGCTCGCGGGTCTGCAGGGCGAGGCGGTAGGCCTTGTGGCCGTCGGCGTCCACGGAGACGCCGACCAGGCGGCCCGGCAGGCTGCGGGCGAACTTCTCGTGCACCGCCATGTAGCCGGCGTGCGGTCCGCCGAAGCCCATCGGCACGCCGAATCGCTGGGTGGTGCCCACCGCGATGTCCGCGCCCAGCTCGCCGGGCGAGGTGAGCAGGGTGAGGGCGAGCAGGTCGGCGGCGACGGTGACGAGCGCGCCGAGCTCGTGCGCCCGGTCGATCACCGGCTTGATGTCGCGTACGGCACCGGAGGCGCCCGGGTACTGGACGAGGACGCCGTTGATCTCGCGCTCGGCGACCTCGGCGGGGATGCCCTCGCTCAGGTCGGCGACGACGACCTCGACGCCGGTCGGCTCCGCCCGGGTCCGTATCACGGCGACGGTCTGCGGCAGGGCGTCCGCGTCGACCAGGAACAGGCCCTTCTTGTTCTTGCCCATGCGCCGGGACAGGGCCATCGCCTCGGCGGCGGCCGTGCCCTCGTCGAGCAGCGAGGCACCGGAGGTGGGCAGACCGGTCAGCTCGGCGACCATCGTCTGGAAGTTCAGCAGGGCCTCGAGCCGCCCCTGGGAGATCTCCGGCTGGTACGGCGTGTACGCCGTGTACCAGGACGGGTTCTCCATGACGTTGCGCAGGATGACCGGCGGGGTGAAGGTGCCGTAGTAGCCGAGGCCGATCATGGAGTCGAGGACCTGGTTGCGGTCGGCCAGGGAGCGCAGCTCGGCCAGCACCTCGGCCTCGGAACGCGCGCCCGGCAGGTCGAGCCGGTCGGCGTTCTTGATCACATCCGGCACGGCGGCGGCCGTCAGTTCGTCGAGCGAACCGTAGCCGACCTGCGCAAGCATCTTGGCCCGGGCCTCGTGGTCGGGGCCGATGTGGCGCTGCTCGAAGGGCATGGCCTGTTCGAGTGCGGAGAGCGGGGTGCGAGGGACGGTCATTGCGGAGGCCTCCTGGTCTGACGACCTTCGAGGGGCACCACGGCGCGGGTACCCGGACGGCCTCCCCCTCTGTCATCTCAACCTGAGAGCTTCACCGGTCGAGCCCTGGGGCTGTCCCGGTTTTCACCGTCGGTGAGAGCGGAAGCCGTCGACACCCGCCCTGCTTTCCAGAGTGACCTCGTCCGTGCGGTACGTGAGCCTGAGAGATTCCGGGGAGGATTTGCTCCTTCGGCGCCTCCGGTGGTGTCCGGAGGACTCTCCCGCGCGGGGTCAGCAGCCGTTTGCCAGCGTACCAGCGACGTACTCCCACGGACCTCGAGTGGCCGACCGGCCACATGTGCTCTTTTGTAGTACTTACGGATGATTAGGCGGCTGGTGTGCGACCCCAGTGCGGCCCAGTGGTGCGATCAAGTGGAGGGCCCCGTGCGTACTGACATTGATCCGCGGAACCTGATCGGCCGCAAGGCGTTCGACCGCGACGGCGCCAGGATCGGCACCGTGGACGAGGTCTACCTCGACGACGCCACCGGCGTCCCCGAGTGGGCGGCGATACGGACCGGCCTCTTCAGCCGGGACGCCTTCGTCCCCCTGGAGCCCAGCGAGCTGGTCGACGGCACCCTGCGCGTGCCCTTCGACCGGTCCCTGATCAAGGAGGCGCCCGACTTCGGCGTCGGCCGTCACCTCTCGCCGGAGCAGGAACTCCAGCTCTACCACCACTACGGCCTGGACGTCGCGGCCGCTCCCCCGCCCTCCGACCACGACTTCGGCAAGCTGGCCGGCAAGGGCAACGACGACGGCTGACGCGGCCCCGCGCTACCCGCCGGGCCGCCCCACGGGCTCGACCAGCGGGAGAGGCTCCGCCGGGCTCAGCTCCGGGTCGTCCACCGGGAACGTCCGCACCCGCCCGACCCCGGAGTACGGCGTCTCGAACCGCACGGTGACCCGCCCCAGGCCGCTGCCCTGCACCCACCCGTGACCGAGCCGGGCGTGCCGTACGTCGTGCCCCGCCGGCCAGCGGCGCTCGGCGGGCGAGGGGGCGGGCTCCGCGACGGGCTCGGCCGTCTCGGGCCCCTGGTCCGGTTCCTCCGCCCGGTCCCCCGCCGCCTGCGCGAACAGGTCCTCCTGCGTGTAGTCGGCGAGCCCGCTGACGCCCACCCCAAGCAGCCGCACGCCGCCCGTGGTGTCCACGGAGTCCAGCAGCCTGGCCGCGGCCTCTGCGACCACCGCCGGGTCGTCGGTGGGCCCGCGCAGCGTCTCGGAGCGTGTCAGCGTCGAGAAGTCGTACCTGCGCACCTTGAGCACGATGGTCCGCCCGGACAGACCGGAGGCGCGCAGGCGCCGCACGCAGCGGTCCGCGAGCCGCCCCACCTCGACGCCGACCCGCACCCGGTCGTGGATGTCCACGTCGTAGGTGTCCTCGACCGAGACGGACTTGGTCTCCCGCTCGGCCACCACCGGTCGCTCGTCCCGCGCCAGCGCCATGGCGTACAGCGCGTGCCCGTGCGCCTTGCCCAGCAGCCGCACCAGCTCGTCCTCGCCCGCCTCGGCGATCTCGCCGACCGTGGTGATCCCCGCCCGGCGCAGGTGGTCACCCGTGGCCGGTCCCACCCCGGGCAGCGTCCGCACGGTCATCGGCTCCAGCATGGCCCGCTCCGTCCCCGGCGGGATGAGGACCAGCCCGTCGGGCTTGGCCTCCTCGGACGCGATCTTGGCGAGCATCTTCGAGGCGGCGAGCCCGACGGAGCCGGTGAGCCCGGTGACGGCGCGGATGTCCGCGCGCAGCCTCGTCCCGGCCAGCCGCGCCGACTCCGCGTCCCAGGCCGCCCGCCCGGCCTCCAGGTCGACGAAGGCCTCGTCCAGGCTCAGCGGCTCCACCAGGGGCGACAGCTCCCGCAGCAGCCGCATGACCTGCTCGCTGATCGACCGGTACAGCTCGAAGCGCGGCACGAGGTACGCGGCGTGGGGGGCGAGCCGGCGGGCCTGGCCCATCGGCATCGCGGAGTGCACCCCGAACACCCGCGCCTCGTAGGAGCAGGTGGCGACCACGCCGCGGGGTCCCAGTCCGCCCACGATCACGGCCTTCCCGCGCAGGCTCGGCTTGGACGCCTGCTCCACCGAGGCGAAGAAGGCATCCATGTCGAGATGCAGGATCGTGGGCGCGGTTCTCACATGTCCGATGCTGCCCTACGCCACTGACAATGCCGCGGCCACCGGCGGCGGGAGGCCCGTGGCACGGCGGGCTTCAGACCGCCCGGTTGTTCCGCCGCCGGGCCAGCTCGTCGGCCGGGTTGTGCCCGACCAGGGTCTCGCCCGTGTCGATCCGCTCCCCGTGCAGCTGGGACAGCGCGCTCTCCACGTCCCGCCACACCACCCCGACGGCGATCCCGAAGATGCCCTGCCCGCCCTGGAGCAGGGCGTGCACCTCGTCGGGGGAACCGCACTCGTAGACGGTGGCACCGTCGCTCATCAGCGTCATCCGCTCCAGGTCGCGGAACCCGCGCTCCCTGAGGTGCTGGACGGTGGTGCGGATGTTCTGCAGGGACACCCCGGTGTCGAGGAAGCGCTTGACGATCTTCAGCACGACCACGTCGCGGAAGCTGTACAGCCGCTGCGTCCCGGATCCGTGGGCGGGCCGCACGCTGGGCTCGACGAGACCCGTGCGGGCCCAGTAGTCGAGCTGCCGGTAGGTGATGCCGGCGGCCGCACAGGCCGTCGGTCCGCGGTAGCCGATCTGCTCGGACGCCATGCACGTCGCCCCTCCGCTGGTCGGCACGGCTGCCGGTCGCTGCGGGCCGGGATCGGCCGCGCCACCGTGCTGGGCGTGGCCCGCGCCTGCGCGAAGCCGTGAGCCCGGGGGAGGGTACGGACCGCCTGCCCCGAGGCTGCGCCCGGGGCCACCCCCAACCGTACCGTCGCCGCTGATTCTCACGCCGACCTCCGTCCTTGACCTGCCTCCTCGAAGGTAGGCAGTCACCAAGGGTGCGTCAACGATCGCCACACTCGGCACGCCGAGTGATAATCACCCTACGAGTGGTTTCCCGTGCCCTGTTTCGGGAAAGGATGGCTGATTGTGCCCGAACAGGGCCGCGCGCGGCCCCCGAGAGACCCCGGCACGTGCCTCACTGGTTGCTCGTTCCGAAGTCCTCGGGCGAGATCTGGTCGAGGAACTCGCGGAACTTCTCCACCTCGTCCTCCTGCTCGTCCGGGATCGCGATACCGGCGTCGTCGAGGACCGTGTCGCTGCCGTAGATCGGCGTCCCGGTGCGCAGGGCCAGCGCTATGGCGTCGGAGGGCCTGGCACTGACCTCGACGCCGCTCGCGAACACCAGCTCGGCGTAGAAGACGCCGTCGCGCAGGTCGGTGATGCGCACTTCCGTGAGCTCCTGGCCGACGGCCTCCAGCACGTCCTTGAACAGGTCGTGGGTCAGCGGCCGCGCGGGGGCCATGCCCTGCTGGGCGAAGGCGATCGCCGTCGCCTCCCCGGGTCCGATCCAGATGGGAAGGTAGCGGTCGCCGCCCACCTCGCGCAGCAGCACGATCGGCTGGTTGGAGGGCATCTCGACCCGGACACCTACGACATCGAGCTCGTTCACACAGCAACCCTAGGCCGTGCCCGGGACGTTTGGGTAGTCGGGCCGGGATCGGGTGGGCGATCCGGGTCTGGATCGGGCACGTGATCCCGCTCCCCGGGCCTGCCCGATTCAGGGCAGCCGCACGCCCAGGGCGCTCTGCACCAGCGCGGCGTGCAGCTTCACCGCGAGACCCGCCAGCTCCTTGGTGCGGGCCTCGGCGTGGGCCCGGGTCTGGGGGTTGCGGTGCCGCTTCAGCGGGGCGACCACCTGGTCGACGAGCCCGGCCTCCCGGTCGGCGGCGGCCTTCATCACCCGCAGGTGCCGCGGCTCGATCCCGAACCGCCCCAGCTGCACGACCAGCGACGCCACGGTGACCGCCTCGGCCTCGTAGGCGCCGTCGGGCAGCGGGGCGAGGAGACCGTAGGACTCCCACTCCTCCAGCTCCCGGTCGCCGATCCCGGCCGCGGCCAGCAACTCGTCCCGTCCGATCCTGGCCACCGTCGGGCTCTCGGCGGGCTCCGGCACGGCCGCCTCCCCGTCGCGCTGCCGGCCGACCCGGGGCAGGGAGACGGCCTCCCCGCGCTCCACGGCGTCCAGGTGCTCGCGGATCACCTTCAGCGGCAGATAGTGGTCCCGCTGCATCCGCAGCACCTGGCCGAGACGCTCGACGTCGTGCGCGCTGAACTTGCGATACCCGGCCGGGGTCCGCCGCGGCTCGACCAGCCCCTCCGACTCCAGGAACCGGATCTTGGAGATGGTGATGTCGGGGAACTCGTCGCGCAGCGCGTTCAGCACTGCGCCGATGCTCATCAGCCCACTGTCCGTGGCGGCGGCGCCTTGACCGGCACCGCCGCTCGGTGTTTGAAACATGGACCTTCCCTGGGAGGTTCCCCGGGCGGGCGGCCCGGGGGCGGGTCAGTAACCCCGCTGGCTCGCGTAGAACACCAGCCGGTACTTGCCGATCTGCACCTCGTCACCGTTCGACAGGGCGACCTGGTCGATGCGCTCCCGGTTGACGTACGTGCCGTTCAGGCTGCCGACGTCGGCGACGGTGAACGAACCGTCCGGGCTCCGGCGGAACTCCACGTGCCGGCGCGAGACCGTCACGTCGTCCAGGAAGATGTCGCTCTGCGGGTGACGCCCGGCGGTGGTCAGCTCGCCGTCCAGCAGGAAGCGGCTGCCCGAGTTCGGACCGCGGCGCACGACCAGGAGGGCGGAGCCCAGCGGCAGCGCGTCCACGGCCGCCTGCGCCTCGGGAGAGAGCGCCGGCATCGCCGTCTGGCCGGTGGCCTCGGCGTCGTAGGCCTCCAGGCCGGAGATGGAGATCGTGGAGGTCGTCTCGGACGCACGCTCCGGGACGGCACCGGGCCGCAGCGGAGCACCGCAGTTGGAGCAGAAGCGGCTGTTCTCCGCGTTGCGGTTGCCGCACCTCGTACACACCAGGGCCGACATGGACGGATCCTCCTGCCGCGGCTGCCCCGCCGGGGCGTTCGACGCGTACGGGTCGGGGTTGAACCCTCCGCCCGCACCCGGGGCCGAGGACTGGCCGAAACCTATGCCGCCGGACTGAGCAGGGTCAACAGACGGCGCGCCCGGACCACCCACCTGGTCCCGGAACATCGGGCGCGAGCCCTCCGCATCGGGCTGTGCGCGATGACGGGCGGTCGCGTTGGCGCCGCTGCCCTCTCGCGCGCTCTTGCCGAACAACTTCGCAAACAACTTCACGGGCGATTCCCCTTGACCGAAACAGACCCGCCCGTGGGGCAGGACGAACCCTTACTGACCGCACTGACCGACCCGGACACCTTCACAACGTCCGTCTCCACCAGACAGTTTCCACCACGCACCACCCAATCGGTGCGCCGACCCCCCGCAACCTCATGCCCTCCCCGGACGCCCCCCATGCACCGCCGGTTCACTGGGAGGACGACCGAGCGTAGTCAGGCCGCTCCGCCGCCCGCAAGGCGTCCACGACGATCTTGCTCGACCGCTCAACAGTAACGGTGGCCTGTTCCTTCTCCAGAGTCTGCACCACTCCTCCAGGAATGTTGAGAGCCGGTTCGAGGTCCTGCGGCTTGCCGATGACCTGGAAACGATAGGGCGCGTTGATCTTGTTCCCGTCGACGCTGACGGAGTTGCCGGAGTCGGCGAGGTACGTGCCGGCGACGACCCGTACACCGTTCACCTGGATCGCCTCCGCCCCCGCCGCGCGCAGCTCCTGGATGGCGTCGAGCAGCATGTCCGCCTCGACCGTCCCCTTCGCGTCCTCGATGGTCACCGTGATGCCGGGCCCCTGCGCGGCCACGGTGCCCGCGAGAACGCCCAGTTGCCGCTCCTTCTCCAGCGTCTGCTTGCGGGCCTCCTCCGCCTGGTCGGAGCTGTTCTCCAGCTCGTCGCGCTGCTTCTCGAGGCCCTGCTTCTCGTCTTCAAGACGCTGAGTACGGTCGTCCAGTTCATCGAGGATGCGGACCAGATCTTCCTGGCGGGCGCCCCGCAGCGCGCTGTCGCTGTCGCTGTTGGACGCCACCTGGACCGCGAGACCGAAGCCGAGCCCGAACAGGAGCAGGGCGACGATGAGTTGGGCCCGGGTCAGGCGCGGCGGCCACAGCCCCTTCAGGAGCCGTTGTCTGCCGGTGAGTCCGTTCCGCTCCGGCTGGGCCGCGTCGTCGTCCCCCGGCGGATTCACCGGGGGCGGCACCTCCTGCGGCAGCTCCCTGCGCAGCCGGTGCGCGTGCTGCTCGTCGTGCTCGCTCATCGGCCTCACGCCCGGAAGACGTGGCGGCGGATCGCCGCGGCGTTGGAGAAGATGCGGATGCCGAGGACCACCACGACACCGGTGGAGAGCTGGGCACCGACGCCCAGCTTGTCGCCCAGGAACACGATCAGTGCGGCGACGACGACGTTCGACAGGAACGACACCACGAAGACCTTGTCGTCGAAGATGCCGTCGAGCATGGCCCGCAGGCCGCCGAAGACGGCGTCCAGCGCCGCCACGACGGCGATCGGCAGATACGGCTCCACGGCCGCCGGCACCTCGGGCCGGACCAGCAATCCGGCCACGACTCCCACGACGAGGCCCAGTACGGCGATCACGATGTGCCCTTCTCGGTTATCGGCTGTGCTGTACGTACGATCAGACTCGGTGCGGCCGGCAGCTTGAGGTCGTCCGCGACGGAGAGGGCGGTCCGGATGCCGTAGCTCTCCTGGAGGGCATGCAGGTACAGCCCGTCGGCGCTGTCCTGGAAGGCGGCGCTCAGCCGCTCCCCGTCCCCCACCGCGAGCACCGTGTACGGCGGCACCAGCGGCCTGTTGTCGACCAGTATCGCGTCACCCGCGGCCCTGATCGCCGACAGCGCCGTCAGACGCTGCCCGTTGATGGACACGGCCTCGGCGCCGGACTCCCACAGGCCGTTGACCACGCGCTGCATGTCCCGGTCCCGCACCCGGCCCGTGTCGGAGAACCCCGAGGTGCCGCGCGTCTTCCCGTCGGCCCCGGCGCCCGCGTCCTTGGCGTCGTCGACGACGAGCTTCACCCCGGGGCCGTGCACCTCGGCCGCGCCCGCGAGGAGGCCCACCAGGTCGGACCGGTCGCCCTCGCCGCTCTTCTCGAGCGCCTCGCGCCGGCGCGCGTTCACGTCGTCGCGCAGCTCGTCGACGCTCTTCTCCAGCTTGTCGGCCGCCGAGGTCTCCCCCTCGATGCGGTCGACGAGCTCTTCGCGCTCCTTGGCGACGACGGGCGCGGCGACGCGTGCCTGAGCCGCCCCGACCGTCACGACCAGCGCCGCGAGCACGAGGCCGGCCGCCAGGCCCAGCTTGGCGCGGAGCGTCTTGGGCATCCCGCCGCTGCCGTCGGCCTGCTTCCGCGCGGCGGCCTCGGCGTAGCCGTCGTCGAGGCTGTGGTCCATGACGTTCGTGAGCAGGGACATGGACGCGTCCGGGCGCGCGGGCCGCGAGGATGTGCTCCGAACGGGGGGTGGCTGCGGCATGCCGCACATCGTCGCACGCCGCCGCCACTACCTCCGAATGGCCCCACCGGCGTGCCGGACAGGCCCCCTTGGGGACACTTGTCCGGCACGCGCGCGTGCGGAGTGTTTTACCGGCCCGCGCTGTCCACCACCGCGGCCCACTCGTCCAGCAGCGCCTGTGCGGAGGCGTCGTCGGGGCCCTCGGCCCACAGGTGGGTGACCGCCTCCGCCGGGTCGGGCAGCACCATCACCCAGCGCCCGTCGGTCTCGACCACCCGCACCCCGTCCGTGGTGTCCACGAACCGGTCCCCGGCCGCCTCCACGACCCGCCGCATCACGAGGCCCTTGACGGCCCACGGAGTGGCGAGATCGCGCTTGAGGACGTGGGCGCGCGGGATCCGCGCGTCGATCTGGCTCAGCGTGAGCTGCGTCCGCGCGACCAGGCCGATCAGCCGCACGAAGGCCGCCGTGCCGTCGTAGACGCTGCTGAACTCGGGGACGATGAAGCCGCCCTTGCCGTCGCCGCCGAAGATCGCTCCCTCCTCGCCCCCGACCCGCGTCAGGTCGTCCGGAGACGTGGTGGTCCACTCGACCTGCGTGCCGTGGTAGGCGGCGACCTGCTCGGCGATCCTGGTGGTCGTCACCGGGAGCGCGACCCGGCCGCTGCGCCGCTCGGCCGCGATCAGGTCGAGCATCACCAGCAGCGCCCGGTCGTCCTCGATGATGCGGCCCTTCTCGTCGACGAGCGACAGCCGCTCACCGACCGGGTCGAACCGCACCCCGAACGCGGCCCGCGAGGACGCCACGATCTCCCCGAGGCGCACCAGCCCGGACCGCCGCATGTCGGCCGACTCGGTGGGCCGGGCCTCGTCGAGGCCGGGGTTGATGGTGAGCGAATCGACGCCCAGCTTGCCGAGCAGACTGGGCAGCACCAGCCCCGCGCTGCCGTTCGAGGCGTCGACGACCACCTTGAGCCCGGAGTCGGCGATGCCGGTGATGTCGACGTTGCGCAGGAGCGACCCGGTGTACGAGTCGAACACGCTGGACGGGAAGTGCAGGTCCCCGATCTCCCCGGGGAACGCCCGCCGGTACTCCTGACGCGCGAACACCCGGTCCAGCTTCCGCTGGCTGCCCTGGGACAGATCGGCACCCTGCCCGTCGAAGAACATGATGTCGACGGAGTCCGGCACACCCAGGGTGGTCCGGATCATGATCCCGCCCGCGCTGCCCCGCGCGGTCTGCTGCCGCGCCACGGGCAGCGGTACGTTCTCCAGGTCGCGTACGTCGATGGCGCTGGCCTGCAGCGCGGAGATCACCGCCCGCTTCAGCGCGCGGGCACCGCGGGAGTGGTCGCGGGCCGTGGTGACGGTGGACCCCTTCTTCAGGGTCGTCGCGTACGCCCCGGCCAGCCGCACGGCCAACTCCGGGGTGATCTCCACGTTCAGGATGCCGGAGACCCCGCGTGCCCCGAAGAGGTGTGCCTGGCCGCGGGACTCCCAGATCACCGAGGTGTTGACGAAGGCGCCGGCCTCGATGGTCTTGAACGGGTAGACCCGCACGTTCCCCTGGACGATCGATTCCTCGCCGACCAGGCATTCGTCGCCGATGACCGCGCCGTCCTCGATCCGCGCGGCCCGCATGATGTCGGTGTTCTTGCCGACCACGCAGCCCCGCAGGTTGCTGTGCGGACCGACGTACACGTTGTCGGCCACCACGGCCTTGTGCAGGAAGGCGCCGCTCTTGACGACGACGTTGGATCCGACGACCGTGTGCTCCCGGATCTCGGCGCCGGCCTCGACCTTGGCGTAGTCACCGATGTACAGGGGGCCGCGCAGCACCGCGTCGGGGTGCACCTCCGCGCCCTCGGCCACCCAGACTCCGGGCGAGATCTCGAACCCGTCGATGTCGACGTCGACCTTGCCCTCCAGGACGTCCGCCTGGGCCTTCACATAGCTCTCGTGGGTGCCGACGTCCTCCCAGTAGCCCTCGGCGACGTAGCCGTAGATGGGCTTGCCTTCCTTCATCAGTTGCGGGAAGACGTCGCCGGACCAGTCCACGGGGACATCGGGGTCGACGTAGTCGAAGACCTCGGGCTCCATGACGTAGATGCCGGTGTTCACGGTGTCCGAGAAGACCTGGCCCCAGGTCGGCTTCTCCAGGAAGCGCTCGACCTTGCCCTCTTCGTCGACGATGGTGATGCCGAATTCCAGCGGGTTGGGCACGCGCGTCAGACACACGGTGACGAGCGATCCCTTTTCCTTGTGGAAATTGATCAGGTCGGTGAGGTCGAAGTCGGTCAGGGCATCGCCGGAAATGACGAGGAAGGCATCGTCCTTCAACGCCTCCTCGGCGTTCTTGACGCTTCCGGCGGTACCGAGTGGCTTCTCCTCGTTGGCATAGGTGAGCTCCATCCCGAGCTCTTCGCCATCACCGAAGTAGTTCTTGACCAGTGAGGCCAGGAACTGGACGGTGACGACGGTCTCATTGAGCCCATGCCTTTTGAGCAACCTGAGTACATGCTCCATGATCGGCCGGTTGACCACCGGCAGGAGCGGCTTGGGCATGCTCGAGGTCATGGGACGAAGGCGCGTGCCTTCGCCTCCAGCCATCACGACGGCCTTCATGTCGGAAGCGTCCTCCTCCGAGAGACGACGGTTTAGCCGACTTCACCCGTCCAGGGTCCCGCACTTTTCCAGCGCGGGCCATCCGGCCACCGGGACCGCACAATCAGCGAGTTCAATCGGCTGCGACGTCCGCACGCACCAGGCGGCGGACCTGCACCACATAGAGAACACCTGCCCACCAGTACAGGGTTGTACCCCATCCGGCGAACGCCCATCCGAAAACAGCGGCGAGTGACGCGATCCATCCGCTTCCGTCGCTCAGCAGAAGCAGGGGGAAGGCGTACATCAGGTTGAAGGTAGCGGCCTTGCCGAGGAAGTTCACCTGCGGCGGCGGATAGCCGTGGCGCCGGAGGATGACCACCATCACCAGCAGCATCGCTTCCCGGGCAAGCAGTACAAGGGTCAACCAGAGCGGGAGAATCTCACGCCAGGTGAGACCCACCAGGGTCGAGAGGATATAGAGCCGGTCGGCCGCCGGGTCCAGCAGCCGGCCGAGGCTGCTGATCTGATTCCAACGCCGCGCGAGCTTTCCGTCCAGGTAGTCGCTGACTCCACTGAAGGCCAGCACCAACAGCGCCCAGCCGTCGCTCTGCGGGCCGCCGAACTCGGGCCACAGGATGAGCCACAGGAACACGGGCACGCCGACCAGACGCGCCATGCTGAGGATGTTCGGGATGGTGAGGACCCGGTCGGTCTGCACGCGGGTCTCCTGGACCTCCACGCGGGGGCCTCCTGGGGTAAACGAGCCAATGATGCTCACTGACCTTACCCCAACGCAAAAAAGCTCTGGCTCTCGGGCTGTGTGCCCAAGAGCCAGAGCTCTAAAAGGAGTTCGGCGGCGTCCTACTCTCCCACAGGGTCCCCCCTGCAGTACCATCGGCGCTGTAAGGCTTAGCTTCCGGGTTCGGAA
>NZ_BEWC01000007.1 GCF_003112575.1 Streptomyces ardesiacus | reverse complement strand
CGGCGGGCTCGGGCCGGGTGTCGGTGTCGGATCCGCGCCGGGTACGGCCCGACGGGGGGAAACGGTTCGCCGCGGTGGTCCCGGTGGCGGTGACGGGCTCCGGAGTGCCGCCGCGCGTCTCGGCGCCCGCGTCGGGTTCCACGGTGCCGCCGGGGGGACGGACTTCGGCGCCCGAGGCGGACCGGGTGCCGGAACCCGTGCCGAGGGCGCCGAGCCCGGCCAGTGTGCCGGGAGCCGACCCGCGTCGCGTGAGGCCGGCGGGAGCGCGTCGGGCCGCGGGGACCGAGCCGGGCCGGCCGGTGTCGGTGCCGGGGGGCCGCTCCAGGGTCCGGCCCCGGGCGCGCTGGACGGTGGCGGTCGCCGCCTGGTTGCCGGCGCTGGCCTGGAGCCCGAGCAGGGCCCGCTCCGCCGAGGTCCCGGATCCGGACGAACTCCCGCCCCGCCCTTCCTCGCGACGCTGCCTGGCCGCCGCCAGGGTGGCCGCGGAAGGCCGTTCGGAGGAGCCGTGGACAGGGGCGCTCATGGACATACCTCTCCTGCTGCCGGACCGGGCGAGGCGAAGGTAGCCAGGCACGGCGAACAGCAGGGGTGCGCCGGGGAAACACTCCCCGCACGCGTGCGGAACGCGCCACGTCCTGCCTCCCGGGCGCGGAAGGCGCGAGTGCCGTACCGCCCGTCGGCACCGCCCCGCCGCGGCGCGGACTCAGCGCGCCGCGTGCGACGGCGGCCACTCCCGCCTGAGCAGCCCGTACACCCACGAGTCGGACACCTCGCCGTTCACGACGCAGTCCTCCCGCAGCGTCCCCTCCCGTACGAACCCGACCTTCTCCAGGATCCGCGCGGAGGCCGCGTTGCGCGTGTCGGCCTCTGCCTGCACCCGGTTCAGGTCCAGCGTGTCGAACGCCCACCCCAGCAGGGCGCGCGCGGCCTCCGTGCCGTAGCCGTGCCCCCACATCGGCTCGTCGAGGCAGTAACCCAGCGACGCGCTGCGGCAGACCGGGTTCCACTCGGACAGGCCGCACCAGCCGACGAAGGCCCCGTCGGACACCCGGTCGATGGCCACCCGGGCGCCGCTGCCCTCGTCCTCCAGCCTCCGGCACGTCGCGAGGAACCGCTCGGCGCGGGCCCGTTCGGTCCACGGAGGGGAGTCCCAGTAGCGCATCACGGAGGTGTTTCCGTGCAGGGCGAAGAGAGGACCCGCGTCGGCGTCGGTGAAGGGCCGCAGCCGCAGCCGGTCGGTCCGCAGTACAGGAGTGGCCAGCGTCATGGGCCACATCCTGCGTCCGGACGGGCGGGCACGACACCGAATTTCCAGGGCGGGGCTACCTCCGGGGTAATCGCCGCTCTTTCCCGCACCGGGCAGTATCCGGGTCACGCAGGGCCCAACGGGAGGGAATCCGGATGTACTTCGAGAGCCACGACGGCACCCGCATCGCCTACGAGGACTACGGCCGGGGCGAGCCGATCGTCTTCGTCGCCGGTGCGGTGCTCCCCGCCGACATGTGGGAGTACCAGATCCCGCACTTCACCGACCGCGGCTACCGCTGCGTCGCCCTCGACCGCCGCGGTCACGGCCGTTCCGACCGCCCGTGCGACGGGTACGGCATCGACTCCACCGCCGACGACCTGGCGGCGCTCCTCGCGCACCTGGACCTGACCGGTGTCACGCTCGTCGGCCACTCGATGGGCGGCGCGGAGATCGCCCGCTGCCTCGCCCGGCACGGCGAAGGCCGGGTCGCCCGGGCCGCGTTCCTCTCCTCGACCCTGCCGTTCCTGAAGCAGACCGAGGACAATCCGCAGGGCATGCCGCAGGCGGCCTTCGACCGACTGCGCGCGGCGGTCCGCGCCGACCGGCCGAAGTGGCTGGCCCGCCAGACCCAGCTCTACTTCACCACCCACCTCGGCAGCGACGTCTCACCCGAGCAGATGGACGTCACCTACCGCCAGTGCCTGTCGACGGCGCCGTGGGCGTTGCTGAAGGCGCAGGAAGCCTGCTTCCACGCCGACAACCGCGCGGACCTGCGGGGCATCGGCGTCCCGACCCTGGTCGTGCACGGCGACGCGGACTTCTCCGCCCCGGTGGAACGCACCGGCTGGCGCACCGCCGAGCTGCTGCGGGAGGTCACCTACCTCGAGTACCCGGCCGCCGGGCACGGGATCTACGTCAGCCACGCGCGGCGGTTCAACGCGGACCTGCTGACGTTCCTGGCGGGCTGAGGCGCGGTCACGACGCCGGTACCCGCTCCCGGGTCCACGACAGCAGCTCCTCGGAATCCAGCCTCGGGGTCCAGGCGTCGGCCTGCCCGCCGTCGCTGCCCTTCGGCAGGGGCCCCACCCCCAGCACCCGCAGGCCCGCGCGCGACGCCGACTCGATGCCGGTGAGGGAGTCCTCGACGGCGAGAGCGGCCGCGGGCGCGACGCCGCACAGCTCGGCGGCCGTGCTGTAGACGTCGGGCCACGGTTTGGGCCGTACGGTGCGCTCCGGCCCGTCGGCTTCCGGCACCGGCCGTGGTCCACCGGAGTCCCCGGGCTCCACGGTGGGCACGACGACGTGGCGGAAGTACCGTCGGAGTCCGGCGCGCAGAAGGCTCTCGTCCACGACCTCCCTCGGGCAGTTGCTGGCGACGGCCAGGGGAAGCCGGCGCGAGCACAGGCGGACGAAGTCGGAGGCGCCCGGCATGGTCAGCGGGTCCTCCGCGACGAGCGACAGGAAGTGCCCGAGCAGGGCCTCGGCGAGCTCGGAGGCCAGGTCGGGCTTGTTCGTCTCCTGCGCCATCAGGCGGCCGCAGTCGACGTAGTGCACTCCTTTGGCCCGCTCGGCGAAGCCCGGCGGGGGCAGGAGTCCGAAGTCACGGAAGGCCCGCGTGCGAGCGTCCTGCCAGTGGCGTTCGGTGTCCATCAGGGTGCCGTCGCAGTCGAAGACGATGGCCTCGGGCGACCAGTCCGACAGCGTGCGTGAGATCGGCGTCACGGTGTCCTCCTCCGCATTTTGGGGCATCAGCCGCAAAAGGAAAACATTGCGACGGCTACGTTATTTCTGTCTCCAAATGCAGGGCAATCATCATTTCGAGTGCCTGGACCGGCTGATGTGCGTGAGGTATGTGCTGCTGGAGCGCAAGGCTGTCCCTTTCGCCTGGTTGCCCGTCAGATAGGGTGCGTGGCAAGCGACTTGGGGGAGAAATGAAGGCGCATGTCACCGGCCGGCCGGCGAGGGCCGCGGGGAGCGGACGACCGGGAGAGTTCCCTTGCAGGGGCACGCGTCACTCGAAAGCGTGCACCATCGAAAGAAATGCGTAGGAACCGCGTACGGTTGACGCCTGATTGCTCCGGGCGTACGCGGGCGCATTAGATTTTCCCTCACTCATTTCACGACGAGCGGAAAGTATGGAATCTTGCAGGAACGGGCCAGAGCAACCCGCAGATCACTTCTGGAGGCGGCCGCCTGCCTCTTCGCCGAGAACGGTTACGCGGGGACCAGCGTCAACGACATAAGCAACCGCTCCGGACGAACCAGCGGGTCCGTGTACTTCCACTACACCAGCAAAGAGGGCATCGCCCTCGCCGTCGTCCAGGACGGCTTCGCCACCTGGCCCGGCCTCGCCACCTGCTACGTCGACCGCACCGTGCCGCCACTGGAGCGCCTGGTCGTCCTGAGCCACGAGATCGCCCGCGCCCTCGCCGAGGACTCCGTGACCCGCGCGGGCGCCCGTCTCTGGGCGGAGCGCGACACCATCAACGCCCGCCTCCCGGACCCCTTCGTGCTCTGGACGACGGCCGTGACCCGCCTGCTGGCCCAGGCCCGGCACAGCGGTCACCTCGCCGCCCACGTCCGCCCCGCCGCCACGGCCCGGACGCTGGTCCGCGCGTTCTTCGGCTTCTGCACGCTCACCGAGGCGCTGGACGGCCGTGAGGCACTCCGGGGCCGCATCTCCGACTGGTGGGAACTGACCCTGCCGGCCATCCTCTCGGACCCGCACCCGATGACGTTCACGGCGCCGACGCGGGTCGGGGGCGACCGCGGCGGTTGGACAGCCCGGGACGAACGGCCCCGGCGCGAACACCCCGAGAGCGACCCCGCACCTGGGCCCGACGGCTCCCTCCCCGGCCACTCCTTCGTATGAACGCGGCTCCTCCCTTGCTCGCCGCGACATGCCCCGCCGACGAAGGGACCGCCGCCATCCTGCGCGGCGTGAACGTTTCCCCGGTCGCCGGGTGACGTGAGCGCCGCCGGAAACGGGAGATCCGGCGCGCCCGCCCCGTCGCTACGATCTGCGCCTCCGCAGGCCGAGGCACCCGTGTCTGCCGCGATGCAGGCTCATGACCTGCTGTCATGCCGTTGATGCAGCGGCGTTGACGCAGCAGCGTCGATGCAGCGTCGCGCAGTGACGTGGACGCCCCGCCTGTCCGTACGACGACAGGGAGACAGGCGAGCCATGACGCACGAGCGGGAGAGCCCGCACCCGGAACAGCCGGGGGCGGAGCTGGCGGCGCTGCTCCGGCGTTGGTGGGAGGGGACGGGCGGTGCCTTCGACGGCAGGCGTCCCACACAGCAGGCCCTGGCCGCACGCCTCGGCATCGACCAGACGACACTGTCGCGCTACCTGAACCCGAAACACACCTCGACGGCGCCCCCGGGGATCGTGGAGGCCCTCCACGCCCATCTGCGGGCACCGGCATCGGAACTGGACCGGGCCAGGTCGCTGAGCAGGGCCGCCCTGGAGTGGAACAGCAGGCAGCGCGCGGTCTGCCCCGGCCCCGCCGACAGGACCACCTCCGGCAGCACGGGCCCCGACGGCGCCTCCGCCGCGGGCGTCTCCACCCGCCCCGCCGGCCGCGGCCCCCGGTTCCGCCGTGCCCGTCCCTTCCTTGCCCTCGCGGTCACGGCCGCCGTGTCCTTCGCCGCGGGCCTGTACGCCGACGGGGGGCTCGTCCCGGCCGGTCAGGCGGGCACCGGGAGCGGGCAACGCGGCGCGGAGGGCGCGGGTGCGTCGGCCCGGACGGACCAGGCGGACCGGGCGGACCGGACGGACCGGGCATCGGAGGAATGGCCGCTGCTGTACATGGACAAGAACGCGGTGGACAGGTACGCGTGGGGCCGCGCGCTGCAGTACCTGCTGAAAGAGCACGGCTACGACGTGCGGGCCGACGGCCGGTTCGAGGAGACGACCCACGAAGCGGTCATGGACTTCCAGGAGAAGCACCAGCTCCAGGCCGACGGCAAGGTGGGCAACCACACCTGGCCGGAACTGCTGGAACAGGTCGCGCCCGGTGACACGGGCCCGGCCGTACGCGCCGTACAGGACCTCCTGAACAACGTCGGCCTGGGAGCCACGGCGGTCTCGGGACACTTCACGGCGGCGACTGCCGAGGACCTGAAGCTGTTCCAGCGCACCCATGGCCTGCCGGTGACGGGAAGGACGGACCGGGCGACCTGGCTCGCCCTGCTCGTCAACCAGCGCCCACCCGTCGGCTCACCCGACTACCAGCGCCCCGAGAACCGTTCGCCCGTGCCGCCCACGTGACGCACCGGGCCCGGCCCGGCACCGCATACCCGCAGGCCGGAGCCCACATCCCGCGTGCTGCATGGGCATGCACGGATGCACATGGAAGAGCCTCGCGCATCGTGCTCGCCGTCCGGTTCCGCCGGACATGCTGAGGGGGCGACCGGCGCTCCCGGACCCGCCGTCCAGCCGCACCGGCGGGACGGCCCGGAACGGGAGAAACGCGCCGTTCCGTCCCGGCCGGGTTCCCGGCGACTCTCTCTCCTCGAAGGGGTACCTCCATGTCCGCAGTCCGCAAGACCGTCACGTCCGCCCTCTCCGCCGTCCTGCTCGCCGGCGGGCTCGCCCTCGGTGTCGCCGCACCGGCGAACGCCGCCGCCTGCCCGTCGTCCGCCGCCCCCAAGATCGACGGCGCGGAGGCGAGTTGGACGCTGCGGTGCTCGGGCGGCAAGGTCACGGTGTCCGGCTGGGTCGAGGACACCCGCACGGACGGCAAGTGCGCCGTGGTCCGCATCGTGGGCGGCAACGGCCAGACCAAGCGCGCCGAGGCCTGCAACTCCGGCGTGCGCAAGCAGTTCTCCCACTCCTTCGCCGGCACGAACAAGGCCGAGGCACGGCTGGCCCTGGCCTGACGACTCCGTACGGCTGGGCGGGGGGACGGGCCGTGTGGTCCGTCCCCCCGCCCCCGTGCTGCGGATGTCGGTCATACTCCGACAGCGGCCGGCACAGCGGGAACATCCGACAGGGACTCGAGGACATCCGCGGCACCCGCGGCTCGCAGTTCCTTGGCCGAAGCCCGGCCCGCGGCCACCGCGACGACCCGAACCCCGGCTTCCCGCCCGCCCACGGCATCGGCCGGAGTATCACCGAAGAACACCGCTGCGGAGCCCTGAACACCCGCCCGGGCCAGCGCTGTACGGAGCAGCTCGGGACGGCCTTCACCGTCCTCGCCGTACGCTCCCCCGGTCGGCATCAGGGCCGCACGGGAGCGGCGCACCGTCCTCATGTGCGTCCGCCTCCAGGCGTGACCCCGCGACAGGGCCTATGGCCACCGGTACGGGGCGGACGGGCCGTGGGGGCGCGGACGCCTACAGGTCTGAGTCGGGCGCAGGCTTCTCCCGCCGCGGTGACACCACCACGGGAACCGGCCCTGCGGCCCGAGGGCAATGGATCACGGTCAGTCCCGACCGACGGTGCCCGTAAAGGCACGCCAGGCGACGACGCCCACGGATGTCACGAGGGCGCCGCCCGTCTTCGTGTCGCGCACGAGTATCCGATCACCCGCGGCGGCGCACTCGACGCATTCGCCCCCCGCGCCGTTGCTGTAGGACGACCTGACCCACGTGAGGGACGGTCCGCTCCCGCCGAGGCCGTCGAGGTCGGTGTTCATCGTGTCGACTCCTTCATCACGGTGGTGAGCAACTCCATGGTGCGCCGCGGGCTCAGGGCCGCCGCTCGCAGTTCGTCGAAGGCCCTGTTGTACTCCCGGATGTGAGGTTCCCCCTCCAGGTACATGGCATCGGTGATTCCGTCCCGGTAGACGATGTCCGGGTCCTCCGGGTCCGGGAAACCGAGCACGGTGAACGGGCCCGTGGTCGGGCAGGTGCCGGCGTCGAACGGGAGTACCTGGAGCGTCACGCTCGGGCGCTGGACCGCGTCCAACACGTGTTCCAGTTGGGCGCGCATGACTTCGCGGTCCCCTATGACCCTGCGCACCGCTCCTTCGCTCACGACGAACCAGCAGTCGGGGGCATCGGGCGCGCTGAGCATCGACTGCCGTTCCAGGCGAACCCGCACCGCGCGGTCGATGTCCTCCGGCGGCATGTAGGAGCCACACGTGTGGAGTTCACGTGCGTACGGCTCCGTCTGCAGGAGGCCGGGCAGCACCTCGCACTGGTACTGGCGCAGCGTGGAGGCGTCCTGTTCGAGGCCGATGTAGATGGAGAACCATTCGGGCACGCCCGAGCCGTGCGCCTGCCACCAACTGCGGGTCTTTGCCTGTCGGGCCAACGACTTGAGGAACTCGCGCAGTTCCTCGCTGGTCTCGTAGAAGCGGCACAGGACGTCCACGTCGGACGGCTGGACCCTCCCACTGCCGGTCTCCATCCGGTTGACCTTGGACCCGCTCCAGTCCAGGGCCGCTCCCACTTGCGCGCAGGTCAGCGCATTCTTCTCCCGAAGCTTCTTCAATTCGATGGAGAGGCGACGGCGACGTGCCGTCGGCGATCCGGCCATGTCGGCCCCCTTCGTCCGAACAGCGTCCAGTCTCTGTGCCAAGGGCTCCGGAGGACAATCACCCGATGGTGCGAATCTCGCCGTGCACATTGCACGGCGAGATGTGTGCCGGCCATGCTGGCGAGCACGACGACGGGACGGGACCGGTGCGGAACACCCGTCGTCTGCCCGGATGCACGGATGTCGGAGGTCGGAAGTGATCCCAACCGCATGCATGACACAGCCGTCGTGGGTTGTGGAATTCGAGGCTCATGAGGCAGAAGTGGCGGTGCTGCGACGGAACGTACGCGCCTGCCTCGGAGCGTGGGGACTGCGGGACCTGGTCGACGAGGCACAGCTCTGTGTGAGCGAATTCGTGGCCAATGTCATCACTCACGTCGGTGCCGGTACGCCGACGACCCTGGCGGTGGAGCTGAACGGCACCACCCTGCGCATCGAGGTGCACGACCCCGACACCAGCGTCCTTCCTGCGCTCGTCGCCGCGGATCTCGAGTCGGAAGGCGGTCGGGGAATGGCGCTCGTCGGGGCGATCGCGGATCGGTGGGGCGTTCATCTGTGCGCCGACCGCAAGGTCACCTGGTGCGAGCTGGCCACCGGCCTGCCGCCGGTGAGCGGCCACGAAGGGTGCCTGAGGATGACCCGGGTCGAGACGGTGATCGGACTTTACGGTGCCGGGCAGCCCAAGCGTGGACCCGGGTCCGCCAGGTTGGGCGTCACCGAGGGGGAGGAGGCGGCGATCTGCGTGGTCACCGACCTCCTCCACTGGCTCAGTGCGCACGGCCGAGACGCGGACGACGTGCTGGACCGTGCGCAGATTCGGTTCGAGGCCGAGGCTTTCGAGGGTGTCAGCCCGCGGTGAGGTGCGCGAAGAATCCCAGGGCGGGCGCCTCCGGTGTTCCCACCAGCAGCGCACGGTCCAGCAGGACGTTGTTGTGCTCGCAGCTCGTCTCGGGGAGCATCACGCAGGCGTGGCAGGCAGCGAGGTTCGTCCCCGTCGAACCGCCCACCTCGGCCTCCATGCACAGCGGGTCGGAGGAGCACCACTCGGCGCGTCGGATCGCCGAACGCACAGTGCGGTCGAGAACGTCCGGTTCGCCTTGGGCGACGAGTCCGCCGAGACTGCCCGCCGAGTCGCTCGTCGCCGTGTAGACCAGCACCCCGGCCATGTCGTCCGCCGCGTACAGGCGCTCCCGCAGGGAGGCGGAAGGGTACCCCGCCTCCAGGCTCCACTCGTTGACGAGGACGTGGGCCAAGGTGTGCAGCAGCACCATGCGGGGCGAAGCCGGGGAAGTCACCGCCTGACTCGGGTCGTCGGCCCGCTGGTCGAGCATGCGCTGGTGAGCGGCTCGCATGCGCTCGACCCGGGCAGCCACGGCCGGTGCCTTCTCCCACGCGTCCAGGCGGCTCTCGTCCAGGCGCAGGAAGACCCCTTCGCCCTGGACCTCCATGGCCGGCAGCCAGCGCAGGGGCCTCTCGGAGAGCGGCATCTCCTTCGGGTCGGTCGTCGATTCCGCGTCGACGAGGCGGGTGAACGCCTTCAGGGCCCGGACTTCGCGCAGCTTCTTCACCAGCATCGGGCCCGTGATCCCGAGCGGTTGGAGCACGGCCTGATCACCGAGCGGTGTCTCGCAGACGAACTGCTCGTCACGGGACTGCTCGCTCTCGTCGTTGCCCGAACGCAGGCGCTCGTACTCCTTGTTGCGGAGGGCGCGGTAGCGGTGGTCGAAGCCGGGCGTCCTGTCGTCCTGCGGGTCCTCCTCGCGCTCGGCGTCGAGCAACGCCATGATCTCTTCCAGAGGGAGGGGCCACTCCCTGTCGCCGAAGACGGCATCGAGGTAGCCCTCGATGCGCGCCACGTCGTCGTACGTCCTCAGCTTCGCCCAGTGTTCCGCGAGCGGATCCGCACGGCCGCTGCTCCACGGGGGGATGGAGAGCGCCGACTTCAACACCGGTTGCCACACCGACGAGGAACCGCGCTGGAGGGTGCGCAGGGGAAGACCGCACCCCGCGGGGTCCGCGGCGGAGGTGCCGAGCCACGGACGGGCGCCCCGGCAGGTGAGACGGAGGTCCTTCAGCGCGTTCCTGCGGAAGGAACCCTCCATCGACACCTCGGGCACCTGTCCGCACGTGCAGGAGACGACGATGGAGCGGAGCGAAGAGGTGCGCCCGGTCGTGCGCATCCTGAGCCTGCCGCCGCACTTCCCGATCCTCGCGGAGTCACGGTCGGGCGAGCGGTGCACCCACTGCCAGTAGGGGAACTCGTCGAGGTGTCCGGCTTCGCAGGCGACGACGAAGCGGGAGGGGACGAGGTCCACCTCGCAGGTGCCGCAGACGCTTCGTCCGGCAGGTGGGGAGAAGTCGCGGTGGGGTTGCAGGTCGTTGCACTCGGGACACGAGTGCATCAGGGGGAAGCGGCGGACCCGAAGGCCGTCCTTGCTGGTGTCGTCGGACGCCGGCGGCAACCGGAAGAAGTCGACGTCGAGCAGTCTGGCCAGCCGTCGCTCGTGGACGACGGGCGACTCGTCACCGCGCCAACTCCGGTCGGCCTCGTCCAGACCGGACACGACGAAGGACTCGTGGTCGACGGCGATGAGCGATCCGACGCCGTACGTGCTGATCGCCTGGGCCCGACGGACCGAGCCGCGGCGGGGCAGGTTGTGGGCCGGGGCGGTGCCGTTGACCGCGGTCCGACGGCGGCGGTTGGGGGGCGGAGTCATCGGGTTCCCTCCATGAACAGGGCGGACTCGGCATCGACGTCGCGCAGGCTCCACAAGGTGGGCCAGGCCTCGCGGTCCTCCGACTCGTCGTCGTACGCCTTCAGGATCGAGGGGGCGCGGCTGCCCCGCTTCGGTTCGAACAGCAGCCCCGAGTGAATGCCGGCTTCCTTGCACCACCAGTCGACGAACTCGTCGAATCCCTGCTCGACGGCCTCGGCCTCCGAGGGAGTGACGGCGAGGACACGGTCCAGGAGCAGGGACCTGATGCGGCCCCGGAGGATGTGCTCGTAGGTCTCGACCCGACCGGCGCCGTCGTTCGGGCGGGCCGCGGGGATCAGGATGCGGGTGAGGGCGACGACCACCGCGTGGAGGCCGCGTTCCCGTGCGCGGGCGGAGAACGGTGTCACGGAGGTGGACTCGACCTCGCGGTAGAGGGCCGAGTGGTAATGCTGGAAGTTCTCGTAGTGCGACCGGTCCCGGGCGCGCGCCGAGTTGAGCATGACGGCGACGAGGCCGGGGTGTGCACGTCCGACGCGGCTCGTGGCCTGGATGTACTCGGCGGTCGTCTGCGGTTGGCCCATCACGGCCATCAGGCCGAGTCGGTCCACGTCCACGCCCACCGCGATCATGTTCGTGGCGAGCAGGACGTCCACGGTGTCCTCGTCGGGGAGCCGCTTCTCGATGCCCTTGAGACGTGTGGGGATCTCGCTGGCGTCGATACGGCTGGTCAGCTCCGAGTAGTTGGCCACCGGGCGCACGGCCACGCCCTCGCGGTCGGCGAGCAGTTCGAGGTAGGCCACCACGTCGTCGTGGACCTGGAGTTCGGCCGCGGAGAGCAGCCGCAGGCTGTTGAAGTAGCCGATGAGACTCCAGTAGGCGTCGCGCACCTTGTCGTCGGTCTCCGCGTGCATGGCCCGGTGCAGCAGTGTGGCGTACGTGCGGATCAGCAGCGTGGACTGACTGGTGCCGGGAGCCAGGAGGCCGACGTAGCGGCGACTCGCCTTCTCCTCGCGCGGCGTTTCCACGGCGAACCACGAGTCGCGGGAGTCGAGGCCGGCGGGCGGGAACTGGCGCACGTCGCGGGCGAAGAGGTGACGCCCCTGGTCGGCGGCGCGGCGGATGGTCGCCGTGGAGGCGATCACCTTTGGTCGCTCGGCCAGCGCGTCGACCGCGGTCTCGTAGAGGCCGGTGAGCGTGCCCAGGGGGCCGGAGATCAGATGGAGCTCGTCCTGGACGATGAGCTCCGGGGGAGGAGTGCCGTCCGCCGGGTCGTCGAGGTTGAAGAGCGCGGAGGTCGCGGGGCGCCACGGCATCGAGGCGAACTTGTCGACGGTGGCGATCACCAGCGTCGGGCGTGCGTCGTACACCGCCTCGTCGATGAGGTGGACGGGAAGGCCGCCGGAGAAGTCGCAGTCCGCTCCCGGGCAGCGGATGTCCATCCGTTTGGCCTCCTCGTCGACCGCGTAGTCCCGGGCGTCGAGCCGGGTCCCGCACCACGGGCAGGCGTGCAACTGGACCGGGTTCTCGGTGGCGAGACGCTTGTCGAGGTCGGCCCGCAGCTCGTCGAGCCTGGCGGCGGCCTCGGCCAGCGTGTTGGGAGTGGCCGAACGTCCCACCCACATACCGACGGAGAACGGTTCGTCGCCCAGCTCGGGGGTGTGGCGCCTCATCTGTTCCATGGCGCAGAGCAGGATCGCCGCACGCTCGAACTGCTGCAGAGTCAGCAGTCGAAGCGTGTAGCGCATGATGACGGTGACACCGCCGCCGTCGGCACCCCTGCGGATGCGGCGCAGGAAGGACGTCAGGGCGATCAGCCCGAGGTAGGCCTCGGTCTTGCCACCACCGGTCGGGAACCAGAGCAGGTCGGAGATCTTCCGGTCGTCGTGCGCAGGGTCGTCGATGCCGGCCGTGCAGAGCAGGAGGAAGGCGATCTGGAAGGGACGCCAGCGGCCCGCGGACGGGTCCGGGCTGCCGACACGTCCATCCTTCACCCACGCGCTGCGTGCCCGCTGGTCGGCCATGGCGCGGTTGGCCAGCCGGAACGCCCGCATCAGGTCGGGTTTGGCCCTCAGCAGCCCGATGCCCTCGCGCATCCGGCCCAGTGCCTCGCGACAAGTGGCCACATGGTCCCGCGCGGACTCACCGTGAGGGCCGCCCGCCAGAGCGTCGGCCTCCGCCGACTTGCGGGCGATCCAGTCCTCGTACCCCGTCGCCAGTCCCTCCAGGGCGGCCAGAACCTCGCTGTCGGGCTTCTCGGCGAGCCCCAGCATCGACAACGACGAACTGTCGATCTCGGGGTTGGAGTCGGTCAGCAGCACCTCCACGCTGGGCACGAACTCGCTGCGCACCTCGGGGACGGCGGCCGGGATGCTGTCGGTCACGCCGATCGGCGACGGAACCCAGTCCCAGGCGGCGGCACAGCCGTGGCCGACGGCGAAGGTCGGGGCATGACGGTGCAGCAGCCGACTGCCGGCGATCTCCGGGTCGTGGGCGGTCTCCGGAGCGGGGCGCTCGACGAAGGCACTGGAGCCGTCGGCGGCCCAGACCACCAGGCCGCACTGGAACAGGGCGAAGGCGTCCTGGAGATCCCGCTCGCCGACCTTCTGCCTGTTGATCAGCGTGACCGTGACGGTGACCGTGCCGCTGACCGGATCGGCTCGGCGGACGATGACGTGCAGCGCGACCTTCTTCGGCACCAGGTCGATCAGCTCGCCCGGGGTCGGAGCCGTCACGTCGACGATCTTCTCGGGGAGTTCGAGCTCCTTGCGTCGCCACCGCTCCCGCTGCTCCGAGACGGTGCGGGCCTCGGCCCGGCGTGCGGGAACCGGGTTGCCGTCGGCGTCGGTGGGTTCGTAGACCGCGGCGCGCGTCGAGACCACGATCGTGGCGCTCGTGTCCGGGTCGACCGCGAAGGTCAGACCCATGGAGGACGGGCGCTTGTCGCCCGCGACACCGGCTTCCTGAGGCGCACCGGACTCCTCGGCGTCCTCCCGGCTCATGACGGGTGCCGTGTCCAGACCGTCCTGCTCGGCGGCGTTCTCGATGCTCCGCTCCCGCGAGGCGCGCGGATACAGCACACCGGTCAGGTAGCGGTCGATCGGCGCGTCCTGGGCGAGGACCTCGTCCCGGTCCTCCGGTGCCGCGTCCTCGGAGGGGCCGAAGAGTTCCCTGCGCAGTCCGACGAGGAGTTCCTCGTCCCGCACCCGGTAGTGCTCGGAGTGCCGACCTGCCACGTGCGTCATGCGCTCTGCTCCTCTTCTTCCTCAGCCCGTCGAAACATGCCGATGCCGGTGATCCGCGGCACCGTCCACACACCCCGGTCGCCCAGGCCGGCGTTGGCTCCGGCCGCGACGCTGCCCGTCACCGTCTCCACGGTGTCGATCCGCAGACCGCGGATCTCGTCGGGCCACCACGGCTCCCAGCCCCGGTTCACCTTCTGCACGCGGAAGAGGTCGTGCCGGAAGTGCTCCGAGGCCTCGCCTATCTCGCGGCCCCGGTGCACCAGGGCGTACGGCGGGCTCTGGGTCTCGCCCGCGGGTAGATCGTGGCGCTTGCGCAGCAGCACCTCCTGGCCCGGACCGACCTCGTGCAGGAGGTAGGTCTGGGTCGCCACCGCGTCGGTCGCGTGACCGGGCGGCTGGTCGCGGCACACGTCGACGGCCTCCGCCACCATGCCGAACCTGTCGTACGACCGCCACCCGCCGACGAATTGCCGGCCGGTCCTTCGGTTGCCCGCTCTCCTGATGACCGGCAACTCGGGGGAGCGGACGTGGTACAGGTCCTGCCGGGCACGCGTCATCGCCACGTACAGGGCGCGGGCCTCCGCCGGAAGGTCCGCCTCGGGGCCGTACTGCTTGTGGATTTCGGCCAGGGGCGGAGGGGTCAGGACGATCACGCGGTCGAACTCCAGGCCCTTGGCCCGGTGCACGGTGGAAACGACGATCCGCGCGGTCTCCGGATCGGCGGCCTCGTCGGGGAAACGGCCGTCGGCGACCGTGCGACGCAGCCGGTCGAGGTCGAGTGAGGTGCGACCGGGGGAGCGGGTCGCGCGTCGCAGCACCGTCCACAGTGCGCCCGTGTTCGGTTCGTGGGGCAGCGGGATCTGCTCCAGCAGCGCACGGAACCGGTCCTCGGTCACACCGGTCGCCTCGGTGCGACGCAGCAGCTCGGCCACCCAGGAGGGCACCGGCCGTTCCTCGAGAGGACGGCGAAGTCGATGTGCGATGCCGTTCTCGTGAAGCAGCCGGGAGACCACCAGGGCCTGTCGGTTGTCGCGGGTGAGGACCGCACAGGTGTCGTCGAGCTCCCGCAGGCCCTGCAGGGTGTACTCGTCGGTGAGGTCGGTCAGCGAGTTCACCGGATCCAGGAGGAGGTCGCGCAGTTCCTCGTAGACCGTGGCGGCCTCGTCCGCGTCCCGCACCTCTTGGAGCCGAGGGCCGTGCGACAGCGCGACGCGAGCCTCGGGGGTGACGGCCCGGAAGTTCTGCGTGAGGCGCAGCTCCACCAGGTCGTCGGGGTAGGAGCTGCGCAGCCACTCGAAGAACCGGCCGGTCTCGTCGTTGCGTTCGGCCGGGTCCTCGATCTGGAAGCCGTACACCGACTGGGCGGCGTCACCGACCACGGTGAAACCGCAGCTCTCCTGGTAACGGTCGAGCAGGGCCTCCACCAGTTCCCTGCGGTCGCCCAGCAGGTCCTGAACCTCGTCGATCACCACGTGGGAGGGTGGGACCGAGTCGCCGGACTCCAACGCACCCTCGTCGACAGCTTCCGCCGCGGCCCCGATCCGCTCGTCGAACGACGTCGAGGCCCAGTCACGATCCGGGTACGCCCGGACGAGCACCCCGTACGCCCAGGCGTCGAAGGTCTGCGCGCGCACCCGGCGGGCCCGGTCCCCGTGCCGGGTGATGCGCTCGCGCAACTCCCGGGCGGCCGCCCGGGAGAAGGTGAGGACGAGAATGTCGGCCGCGTCCAGCGATTCGTCCGGGTCGTCGTGTCCGCACAGCGCGTCGAGTCGACGCACCAGCGTGTGCGTCTTCCCCGCGCCGGCCCCGGCGGTGACCAGGACCCGCGCGTCCCAGGGCTGCTCGACGACGGCGCGCTGCTCGGCTGTGAGCGGCGGACTGTCGAGGTAGGCGTCGGTCACTTACGGCTCCAGAGGTGCTCGAACTGGGTGAAGGCCAGGTCGGTCTTGAAGTTGGTGATGTTGTCGTCGACGTTGAGGATCAGGCAGGTGTCCTTGCCGCCGTTCTTGGGGCCGCGCAGGCCGCGACCGATCATCTGCTGGTAGACGTTGGTGCTGTAGACCGGTCGGGCCACGACCACGACCCGCGTCGCGGGCGCGTCGAACCCCTGGGTCAGCACACCGTAGTTGGTGAGCACGCGGATGCGGCCGTTCCTGAAGTTCTCGATCCGCGTCCGACGGTCCTGCGCACTGGTCGTCGAGTCCACGGCGGCGGACCGGACGCCCCGGTCGTTGAGCATGGCCGCCAGGTACTTCGCGTGGTCGACCGAGGTGGCGAAGAGCAGCGTCGGCCAGTCCGGCGGCAGGGCGGCCACCGATTCGACGATGCGCAGACTCCGCTCGTGGTCGTCGGCGAGCCGCTGCTCGGCGGCACGGGACAGCATCGCCATGCGCTCTGCGTGCGTCTTCTCGTCCTGGCTCAGTTCGATCCGACCGCCCGTGAGCGTGCGGTGCTCGACCTCGGCGAGCATGCCCCACTCCTGCAGGTCGCGGTACGGGTCGCCGGACGGGAACACTCCTTCGTCGAGCCGTCGATTGCCGAAGCGGGTGATCAGTCGGCGGGTCTCGTCCTCGTTGGTGTTGCGGAAGGGGGTGGCGGTCAGGCCGAGCAGGTGCCGATGCGTCTCGTACTGGGTCAGACCCAACTGGCCGAGGATGTCCGTGTACCGCTTGGAGATCGCGGTGTGCGCCTCGTCGACGATCACGAGTGCCGGTTCGCGCAACCACGCGTACTGGTCGATGCCGAGGCACCGCTCCAGTTTCGCGTCCGTGGCGACCACCAGGTGGGGGTGATCGACGACGTTGCCGACCTCATTGCTGCTCCACAACCGGCTGATGGTCAGCGGTCGCTCGGCGCCGACCTTGCTCCAGACGAACTTCCAGCTCTGCACCGCCTGTTCGCACAGTTCCTCCGTCTGCGCGATCCAGAGCAGAGGACCCTTGAGATCGCCGACCCGCTTCACCCAGCGGATCACGGCCTCGGCGGTGACCCGCGTCTTGCCCGCGCCGGTGGGCAGGGACAGCATGCCGCGCTGCGGGGCGAGTCGGTCGAGCAGGGTGGAGATGTTCCGGACCAGGTCCTCCTGGTAGTCGTGGAGCCGGGGGAAGTCCCGGGGGCCGTCGATCGTCTCGAAGGGAGGCGGTGAGGGGGTCCTCGACCCGGCGAACGCCATGGGCAGGCGCAGGTCGGAGACGAACGCGATGGCGGCCGACGAGCCCCCGTATCCCACCGGGGCGTTGGGGAAGCGGGCCTGGATGTCCCGGGCGTGCTGCTGGAGCACGCCGTCGCCGTGCGCGTTGAACGCCATCTGTGCGATGCGGCGCCCCGACGGCTCCGCGCCGCCGGTCGCCTGCAACTCGGCGTCCATCAGCCCTTCGGGCAGGCCGGCCCGGAGCGCGTCCGCGCCGATCAGCAGCTCGAGCTTGGCCACGACGTCGTCGGAGTCGCGCACGGCCTTCTGCGCGGCCTTCAGAGCGCTGTCCTTGGCCATGCGGTCCTGGTGCTCCAGCACCGCGCGGCAGCCGGCCGCACCCAGGCCGAGGCCGAGTTCCCGGTCGATCAGCCGCAGCATCGGCTCGGGCTCCCGCGGCACGCGGATCTTGACCGTGTTGTCCTGGCGCACGGAGTCCAGGGGAGAGGCGTGCGTGCCGTTGGGCGTACGCGTGACCTCCTCCAGCTCCGTGCAGCGCTGCACCTTGCTGTTGCGGTTGCCGCTGTTCAGGCGCTGTCGCAGTGCGGGGAACAGCTCCACGAGGGGCACGGGATCGCCCTCGGGCACCTCCCGGGTCTCCCTGCTGATCACGTCGGTATAGCGGAGCATGCCCCACTTCTCGACCATGAGCTCTGCGTCCTCGGCGGACGGCACGAGCAGGGCGGGGAGCTGCTCGGCACGCAGCGCCCGGTACTCGGCGGGGCCGACGGCGAGCGTGATCTCGTCGTCGGGGCGGGCACCCCAGGCCTCCCCGATCCGGCAGCGGGTGAGGGAGTCCTCGGGGAAGTCCGCCCCGAACCGGGTCAGCATCACGTACGTGGTGCCGACGAAGGCGTCGTCCTCACTGCGGGACACCTCGTCGAGGAGCGCGTCCCAGCGGTCGGCGGGAACCTCTTCGACGGTGATGGGCATCCGCAGCTTGCGGGCCTTCTCGGGCGAGACGTCGGCGACCGGCAGCACATCGCGGTAGGCGGCGAGCTGAGGGCCGACAGCCTCGGCCAGCGGCTTGATCCCCTGGGAGGTGGCGACCCTGCCGTGTTTGCGCAGCATCCAGCGGATCGGGGACATCACCGCCTGCCGTGTGCCGGTCTGGGCACCGAACTGACGCGTCCAGTTGTCCACGACGGCATCGTCGGGCAGCGCCTTCAGGAAGGCCGCGCGGGACTCCTCCGACAGGTCGCGGAAGAGGTGGAGAGGCCCACCGATCGCGGCGCCCTCGACCTTCATCCTGTTCAGCGCGGGACGGGGGGCCCGGCTGTCCAGTGTGCGCAGGTGGGAGGCGTGGACAGCTGCCCGGTACTCCTCGAACCAGGGTTCGTCGGCGCGCGGTTGCACGCCTCCGGAAGGCCGCTCCCGCAGGCCGACCAGGGAGAAGAAGGAGGTGTCGTCGGAGTGGAACGTCATGTCGACGGCGACGCTCGGGTCGCGCTCGGCGTCGACCACGACTCCGGGCAGCATGCAGTCCGCGACCGGCCGGAAGTGCTTGTCAGCGGTGCGAACCCGGAGCGTCGCGCGCGGGTCGGGCATGCGCTCCAGGACCTTGTGGGCCAGTCGACGGACGCCGGCCTGGCGGAACAGTTCCCAGAAGCGCTCCCAGTCCGACTCGCCGTAGTGGTCGAAGCCCTGGTCCAGGACGCTGACGAACCGTCCCTCGACATCGGCCTCCCGGATGCCCAGGACGTTGAGCGCGTGCGCCAACGACGGGTCCTGGGCGAGCTCGTCGACGACGTACACCGTGGACTCGCGCAGTCCGTCCTGGTGCTCGGCCCGACGGAACACCTTGCCGGGGACGGGCGGGACGAGCCCGTGTTCCTCGGTCAGCACGATGTGGGCCTTGCGGGCGTCGTCGGCGTAGGAGGATCCCCTCTCGATCATGTCGGCCAGGATCCGGACGGCCACCGCCGACGCCTCGGGGGTTCCGCTCGCGACGAGGGCCTCCAGCCACTCCCGGACCCCGGCGCGCTCGTGTCCGGCGGCGGTGAGGATGTGCTCGACCTTGCCGGAGCGCAGGTTGTCGGCCTCGACGCTCGGGTGGAGCCAGTTCGCGGGCCGTCCGGGGCACTCGTGCCACATGGTCAGCCACCGCGTCAGTTGCTTCAGGTCCTTGTCCAGGCGCGGGTGGACGCGCAGTTGCCCGGGGGGGCGCAGGACACCGTCCTGGTCGGGCAGCGAGGGGCTGGTGGCGGTACGGGCCCAGATCTCCCGGGTGAGGAACTCGTCGGCCCAGCTGATCGACTCCTTGACACGGCCGGGCAGGAGGGGCAGGTAGGCGGCCGGGTCCTCTGCCGGGGCGAGCCCGGGCAGGGAGTCGACGACCAACTTCGCCGACACCCTGATCATTTCCTGGTTGAACGGGGAGGAGTCGAGCAGGTTCTGCCGGTCCTCGTTGGTCTTCCACGCCCCGTTGAGGATGCCGCTCAGGGACATCTCGTACTTGGTGGGGAAGAAGGACCAGAACGTGCCGCGACCGCGAGACCGGGGACTCACGTACAGGCCGCTGTCGGCGTCCCGTTCCAGCGCGGGCACGGCCCAGGAAAGAGTGAGCGCGACCCGGTCGTGCAGTTCCCCGGCGTCCGCGCGGGCGGCGGGGCCCGGCTCGTGCGTGGTGCCGAACACGCGCCACCGCTCGGTGGAGAGAGCCTTCCCCGTGCGCTCCTCGGTCACGGTGTGCAGGTCGCCGGACTGTCGGGCGGTCAGGATCCGGCGTGCCATGGGCCTGGGGCGGTGGTCCTCCAGAACGACCTTGGCGACGTGGGGGGAGAAGAGCTGGAACCCGACCGGGAACTCCTCGCGGGGCTCGCCGTGGTCCTTGCCACGAGCACCGTGCATGTCCTTGCCCAGCCGGTCGTCGGCCTTCGGGAGCAGCGGGAGCCGGACGACCGTGGTCGCCCAGGTCAACAGCTTGTCCAGCACGGGGTCGGAGGCCCGTTCGGACGACATGTCGAGCGGCCGGGCCATGCGCAGTACGGGGGCGTCGAACTCCTGGCCGTAGCGGTCCGTCACACCGGGCACGGCCTTGATCTGCTCGTAGGACCACGCGCGGTGGAATCCGAAACTCCCGGTGCGGCTGAAGAATTCAGGAGCGTCGGTCACGACCAGGACGGATTTCACACCGACGCCGAAGCGTCCGATCTGCCCGCCGCGCTTTTTCGACATACTCATGCGAAGGATGGTTTCCGCCCCTTCCGGGGTGACCGGACTTCCCTCGTTGGCGCAGTACAGATGGGTCTCCGTGAGAACCACGTGGACGCGTCCGCCGGGTTCGTTCGCGATTTCGTCGGCCGCGTTCTGCACGAGTTCGAAGAGCTGGCGGTCGCCGTATCCGCCTTGTGTGATGCGGCGTTCACCATTGGCGTGCTCGGCCACGAGGCCGGGGTCCACGGCGTATGTCTGGAGAACACGGGAGGATTGTTCGAGAACGGTTTCGATCACCGCTGAGGACGAGGACGACACGGTGGCAGCACTCCTGATGTCGGGATGGGTGGAAGTCGAGAGGACGGGCCGGCCCGCCGGCTGTGTGCGAGCCGGCCCACGGTTGGTCGCGCACTGACGTCGGAGTGCTCTCCGGTGGACGAGTGCGCAGGTCGTACGGGTGCGACCCGAGGTCAGTCCGCAGGCGGACCTTCGTCCTCGGGCGGCTCGTCGCGAATCGGGGAGCCCCGGCCCTCGACCTCGTTCGTCGGCCCTTGAATGCCCAATTCGAATGTACTGCGCTCCCGCTGGGAGAGCAGTAACGGAAAGAAGTCGTCCTCGTCCAAGATTCCCCACCCCTGTCGTTTGATGAGTCACGTAATTCGCGCAGGGGTGTAATCGTGACGACGCCCCCCATGAAGCGAATGGTTCCTGCTGCGGGAATCGCTCCCGCCGATCACGGTAGCGGCTGGTTCCCCCCGGCCGCACGGCATTTCCAAAAACGTTTCCTCGTGCGCTCCCTGATCGTGTCAGGAGGGCATGAAGACAGACCTCCGGACAGTCGCACGATCCCCGAACAAACCGGTTTGCGAGCGAGTCGGCTTTTCCAACGTGGTGAATGTATCGGGGTCTTGTCGAGTAGGCAAGCCCCAACGCACGAGCGGATAAAGAGAGTTGGGGCCTCCGCTTGTGATCAACGGCAATACGGGGGTGAAGTGGTCGAAAACGGACGAGTCGGTAAGTCCGATTGCGGTCGCCTCGCCCTCTCCTCCGGTCAACTATTGGTTGACATGATCGTGATCGTCAAATTAGCCTCCTCCTACGACCCGAGGAAGCAGGTGGCGCGTGGAGACAGGTGAGGAGTTCGGGCCGTGGCTGGCCCGGCAGCTCAGGCTCGCGGGGAAGACACAGGCCGAACTGGCCAAGGAGCTGGGGCTCACCCGAGCAGCCGTCTCCGCGTGGATCGCCGGGCGGTCGACCCCGCGCCCGACCGTCATGACGGACATCGCCAACGCGCTCGGTACGGACGTCGGCACGGTGCACACCCGCACCACCGACACCCAAGCCGGCCTGCCGGTCACCTGGTACCACCGCCCCGGCTACCCCGACGGCGGCCGTGACCTGGGCAACGCCGCCGCCTTCGCCTTCGACGCCGACGTGCAGGTCCTCGCACGCGAGACGTGTCAGAACAGTCTCGACGAGCGTCTGACGGAGAACGGCCGCCCGGTCCGGGTCCGTTACACCCTGCACGAGCTGACCGGTGAACACCTGGACGCCTTCCGTGAGGCGATTCTCTGGAACGACCTCTTCCCCCACTACTCCGCAGTCTCGGAGACCGCCGGCAACCAGAAGGTCGGACGGGTCGTCGACGCGGGTGTGCGCGACATGTACGAGAAGGGCCGTCTGGTCCTGCTGCGGGTCGACGACTACAACGCCTCCGGGCTCACCGGCGACGACTACGCGGACGGCAAGTTCGCAGCCGTCGTCCGGCGTCAGCTCGAGAGCCTGAAGTCCGGCCCCGCCGCCGGTGGTTCGTACGGTCTGGGCAAGGCCACGTTGTGGGCCACCAGCGCTCTCGGGCTCGTACTCATCAACTCGACCCTGTCCGAGCCGCACGAAGGTCGGACCGAACGACGCATGATCGGCCGCCTCGAACTGCCCTGGCGCGAGGTCGACGGGCATGTCTACGCGGGCCCCGCGTGGTTCGGGCGCCCCGATCCCGACAAGCCCGGCGCCGAGGTCGCCCGTTCGTGGTGGGCGGACGAGGACACCGTTGACCGCCTCCTCCTGAGTCGGGAGAACGACGAACCCGGTACGTCCTTCCTCATCGTGGGGGCGCACGACGTGGCCAGCCTCGAGGGGGAATCGTCGGACCAGGACGGCGGACAGCGCGACGAAGAAGGCCCCGAGGACACACGGGGCATCGAAAGGATGCACGGTCGCCTGGTCGAGGCGCTCGGCCGTGACTTCTGGGCGGCCATGGTCGGTGGAGGGGGCCGACTCCCCTTGCTGGAGGCATCGGTTCGCGCTCTGCGCAACGGCGAGGAGGTCGTGCCCGAGACGAAGGTGGACCCGTCCGTCGAGCAACCGTCCCGCACCCGTGCCCTGCGGGCCCACTACGAGGGCGCCACGGTGGACCGGCTCACCGAGTCGGGACAGGTGGCCTCCAGAAACGTTCCGTTGAAGCTACCGCTGACGGGCGGCGCCAGAGGGGCGACGCTGGGCACCCACCAGGCGGTCCTGCTGGTGACCGAGGCCGAGGGCGACCGGGACACCCCCGTGAACCGGGTGCACTCGCTGCGCGGCAACCGCATGACGGTCAGGAAGGCCACGGTTCCGAACCTGCCGATCGGGACCAACCCCTTCCAGGCCGTTCTCCTGGTCGGCGAGGCCGCGGGCGGGGCCGCTCCCTTCGCGAAGGAGGCCGAGGAGTTCCTGCGCGCGGCGGAACCGCCCGAGCACGACCGGTGGGGCCAGACGGAAGAGCTGACGCTGCGCTGGTCGCCCTCCGCCTATCGGCGGATCCAGAATCTGACCACCGAGGTCAACAGCGCGGTGAGGGAACTCGTCGCCCGCCCGAAGCGAGGCAGAGGGGAAGGCGGCGAGGCTCTGCGCAAGGCGCTGACCGTCAAGAGCCGGCCCAGGGCGAAGGTGCCCACCGGTCCGGTGGTCCCGGTACTGGACGGGCTGGATGCGACCATCGGCGATCAGGGGGAGTGGCTGATCACGGCGGAGGTGAAGATCCCGCGCGGTGACGAGATCGTCCCGATGGTGCCGGTCGCCCAGTTGGACGTCCGCTCCGGAGGACGCCCACGCCTCGACTGGGCGGAACTCGTCGCGGTGGAGGGCTGCGAGGTGGAGAACGGGACCCTGCGCTTCCCGCCCGGCACCCGCCGTGCGAAGTTCCGTGGAGCCACCGACGCATCCAGCCACCCGGTGAGAACCACACTCACCCGCCTCGTCGTCGACCTGCGCGCCGGCAAGGGGGCTTGACCCGTGAAGATCTATCCGTACAAGCGACTCGGCCGTCCGATCACGCTCAGGGTGACGTCGGTGTCTCTCAAGCTCTCCGACGGCACCCGTGATCCACTGGACACCAGCGCCTACTCGACTCAGGAGCAGGCCGTCGCCCTCGGAGTCGCCGGTCACTCGGACTGGGTGAGCGCAACCATCGGTCTCTCGGCCACCTTGCCGCCCGGCGCGGATGCTCCGGACGCCGCATGGTCCGATCTGCGTGTTCTCGCGGTCTTGACCGACGGCGAGACCAACGTCCGCACGTCGACGCCCCTCACACGCGACGCGGAGGGCAGCCGCGACTGGTCGGGCCACCTGGAAGTGCTGCGCGACGACCACCTGGGACGTGCTTCCCTCAGTGCCTACGCCGTCGGGACGGTCGACGGGGTGCGGGGGCGCTCGATCACAGAGACCGACCGGAGCTGGATCGTCGACACCGTCTCCGACGAACCGGTCAGAGGGCTGCGACTGGACGTCCGGAAGGCGTCGTTCAACAAGAGCTCCAGGGAATGGCTCCGCGCCTACGGCGACGCGCCCTGGCTCGTGGACACCACGGCACGGGTCCCCACCGTGTTCGTCAACACCGACATCGACGGCATCGTCGGGCTGTTGGACAGCAACGGGTCCGGTGTGGAGAGCAAGGCACGTGATCTCCTGGTCGCCCAGATGGCCACGGACGTGTGGACGGCGGTCTTCCACGGTGCCATCGGCGACCTGGAGGTGGAGCCCGACGGCGGGCCGGTCTTCCCGACCGACTGGCAGGGCGAGGTGTTGCGGGAGATGCTCCCCGACGTCGTCCCCGGTGTGCACGTCGAGGAGGCCCTGCGTCGGGTCCACCGCCGGCGTACCGGTGAGGCGGGTTGGGGCGAGCTGCAGACGCGCATCCATTACGCGGCGGTACGGCGTGCCGATGCCGCCAAGGCGGTGGGCTTCATGATCCGCAGCCTGGAACGGACGAACAGGGAGAGCGAGACGTGATCACCCAGCCTCACCACGTGCCGGAGCGTCTGGCGCTGCTCTCCGGCTCGGCGGCGGACACTTTTCTCACGGAGGGCCTGCTCAGGGGGGAGGAGGTCCACAGCGGCATCGACATGGCCAAGGTCGTCGAGCCCCTTCCCGAGGACGACGCCAGGTGGTCGACCGAGCCGATTCGCAGCCTGGTGGACGACGCCATGTTCGCCTTCGACACGGAGCACACCGGGGCCGACGCCTGGCTCGCGCCCCGGATCCACGCCACGTTGCGACTGACGCGGCGGGAAGCGGCGGACAGGCGACTGTGGAACCACTTGGCACTGGCTGTCGCTCCTGACTACGTCGTGTGGCGCCACCTGTCGGAGGCGTCCCGACGCGTGGCCCCGGAGCGCTTCCACGGTCCGACCGACCGGCAGTGCTTCTCCCGCCTGTGGTGGGCGGCCGAACTCTTCCGGAACGGACCGGACTACGGGCCGGTCGAGGTCGCCTGCGGCAATCAGGACCTCATCCACACCGTGCTCCGGAAGGACCTGATCGACCACCGCCCCACTGCCCAGGCGCTGGTCCGTCTCCTCAAGGACGGGAAGGTGACCACCGGACGCGAACTCAACGGGCTGAGCGTCGCCATCAACGCGGCCGGCGCGACCGTGGTCTACGACGCGCTCGCGCCCGACGAGCCCAGGGACGCCGCCGATCTGCGGGACTGGATCGAGGAGGCGCAGACAGCCCCACCGGTCGCGCGCCACGTTCTCCCGCAGGGACCCGACGAGGAGCCCGTCCCGGACGAGTCCGTGTCGGTGCTCACCGACTACTTCACCGAGCTGTTCGAGACCGCACCGGTCAGGGGCAGAAGGACCGAGGACTGAAACAGGCGTCGAGCTACTCGGGGCGGGGGCAGCGGGCGGTGCAGTCGTCCGCCGCCCCGCAGCCGTGGCTTCGCAGCTTGGCTCGCTGCTCCTCCGTTGCGGGCACCCACTGTTCCCGCATGGCTTCCGCGGCCGGTGCGGGAAGACCGAGCGCCGCGCTCAGGAGATGCGCCCCGAACAGGGGCGGTACGGCGTTGCCCACCTGCTGGGCCTGTGCCGTGCCCGACCACGGGTACCCCGGCGGGAAGCTCTGCAGCATCCCCGCCTCGTTCATGCTGAACCTCGGCCCCTCCCGGACGACGTCGGGGTGGTGGTCGCCGACGGGCTCGAAGACCACGAAGCGCGAGATGCGGCCGGTGACGGTGGTGGCGGGCTGCCGGTCGGTCCGCACCCCGCGCCGTCCCGGGATCCCGGAACTGCCGTAGTTCGACCGGACCAGGAAGGGTGTCTTGCGCCCCGGGTGCATTCCGACGGGGTCGGCCAGAGCGTCTCCCATCGACACCCAGTGGGCCGGTTCGTTGCCCGTCGCGGGCAGAGACGGGGGTTCCGCGGCGGCTTCGTCGAGGGTGGCCTGGGCGGGGACGGCGTCCTTCCTGCGATTCCATCCCTTCGCCTCGTAGGCGCGGTGGGTCGCCACGGGCAACGAGGGCTCGCCGAGTCCTTCACGACGAGCGATCAGCACGGCACGGGACCGGGTCTGGGGGACTCCGTAGGTCTCGGTGTCCAGGACTTCGACGACGGTCCTGTACCTGGTGCCGTCGGGGAGGCCGACGTTCTCCAGCACCTCGGCGTAGCGGTCCCAGAGCGCCCTCACGGCGGGGACCTGCTCCAGGACGACCACGTCGTACGGCCGGCAACCCCGGTTCACGCTCCTGGTCGCCTGGATCGCGTACCGGAGGGGTTCGAGCACCAGTGCGGTGCGCGGGTCGCTGAGCTTCTTCAGCTCCTTGTCGATCTCCTCGTCGGAATCGCCGGCCATGAGTCGGTCGATGAACTTCTTGACCTCGTCCAGAGCCTTGCGGCCCGCACCCTTCCCGGCCACTGAGTACGTCTGGCACGGGGGGCCGCCGGCGAGCACGTTGATCTCCGGCGGAAGCGACTCGAAGGCATCCCTGCGGACCGCGCTCACGTCGGCATGGAGCGTGTCCAGGCCGGCCGCGTACCGCGTCAGACACGCGCTCCTGTCCCACTCGATCCCGAGACTCGGGACATCGAGCCTGTCGCAGGCGACGTCCAGCCCACCGGGCCCGGCGAAGAGGTCCAGGACAAAAGGCTTGTCGAGGATGGACTGCTGGGGCGGCGTGCTGGTCATGTGGCGGAATTCTAGCCGGCAGCGGGGGCCACCGGCTCCCCGCTCAAGGCTTCGGCGACCGCACGACCCAGTGCCTCGCCGACGGGCGGCGGCGTCGCGTGACCGATCTGGCGGTACCGGGCGGTCTTCAGGCCCCTGACCTCCCACGACTCGGGGAATCCCTGAAGCAGCGCTGCCTGCTCGACTGTGATTTTCACCATGGCGTCCCTGCCGAGCCGAGGGTCCCACACGAAGTCGGGACCGGGGACCTCGTTGCCCACGGTGTGGGCGTTGACGCCCATGGTCGCCCACTTCCGTTTCGCCCCGGTCGGACCGAGGTCGGCACCACCTCGGTTCTTCGACCCTCCGACCAGCGTCGGAGCCGGCTGATCGGCCTGGGCTGCCCACCGGGCGGCGTCCGGCCATCCGCGTGCCGCCATGGAGGGCCCCAGGGCGGCGCCGACGGTCCGGGGTCGCAGCACCGTGGGAGTCGGCGGCCGGAAAGCCTCGGCCCATTGCCGTTCGACGGCCACCAGGACGCCCTGCTTCCGGTTCTGCGGCACTCCGAAGTCGACCGCGTTCACGACGAACCAGATGAACTCGTAGCCCAGGTGGGCCAATTCGGCACGGGCGAAGTCACGGAAGCGTCGGTACCTGTCCGAGTGGGCGAGTTCGGGAACGTTCTCGATGATCACGGCTCGTGGTCTGATGGCGTGGGCCAGGAGGATCGTGGCCTCCAACAAGCGTTCCTCCACCCCCGATTCGGCACGCCGGGCGGTCGCACTCGACTTCACTCGCGGCAGGCCCGCCGACAGGAGGTCCACGTCATGACTCTCGGGGTGTTCGGCCGGATCGAAGTCGAGCAGGTCGGTACGGAGGACGTTCCAGCGGGGCCTGTTGGCCCGCAGGGTGGCGACCGCGTCATCGTCGTCGTCCAGGAGCAGGCGCGGTTCGAATCCGGCTTGCTCCAGACCGAGGGCCAGGCCACCCGCCCCGGAGCACACGTCCACGAACGTCAGTCCCCCCACACCCCTCACCTTCCTGCTCGTTCTGCCAGACGCCGTTCCACAGCCGCCCGCACCTGGACGGCCACCTCTTCCGGACGTTCGTGCTCCCAGAACCGAAGGACCGCCCATCCCTGATCCCGCAGGTGCCTGGACGTCTCGGTGTCGCGGGACATGTTCTTGTCGAGCTTGGCGCGCCACCACTCGGCGTTGGACTTCGGCTGCGTGGCGTGCTGTGGGCAACCGTGCCAGAAGCAGCCGTCGAGGAAGACGGCGACCTTGCTCCTCGGGAAGACGATGTCGATCGTCCGGCGGGCCATGCCGGGTACGGGAACGTTCACGCGATAACGCAGGCCCGACGCGTGGAGAAGTCGGCGCACCGCGATCTCCGGGGCCGTGTCGCGCGAGCCCTGGCGGCTCATGCGGGCGGACACGGCGGCGGAGGACGGGACGGGATCGGGCACGCTGTCATTGTGCCGGCGTGCGGTGCGCAGCGACCAAGAAGACCGCTTGCCGGAACGGGGGGCGAGGGCGGGGGCGGGGGTTTCCGTCGTGGGCACGGCACAGGGGCGCCCGAACGCCCCCCACCCCCAACCCCCCGATTGATAACGTCCCCCCATGGACCACGTGTTGGACGAAGGACCGTTCTTCCACGGTACGAAGGCCGATCTGCGGGTCGGTGATCGGCTCACCGCCGGCTTTCCTTCGAACTACCGGCCCGAGGTCGTGATGAACCACATCTACTTCACCGCCCTGCGCGACGGCGCCGGACTGGCCGCCGAGCTCGCCGCCGGTGACGGGGTTCCGCGGGTGTACGAGGTGGAGCCGACCGGGGAGTTCGAGAACGATCCGAACGTGACCGACAAGAAGTTCCCGGGGAATCCCACCCGCTCCTACCGCAGCAGGGAGCCGCTCCGGATCGTCGGTGAGGTCGACGACTGGACGCGGCAGACGCCCGAGGCCCTCCAGAGGTGGCGGGACCGGCTGGCCACGATGGCTCTGGAGGGCCGGGGCGAGATCATCAACTGATCGGCCCGGGGAGGGCGGTGCCCCGTCGGGGGCGGAGGGGAAGCGGGGGCCGGGAGACGTCAGGCTCCTGCGGCGCCGTCCCTCAGGAACGCCGTCAAGCCGTCCAGCAGCATCCCGCTGCCCTGCTCCGCGCCGTCCCGTTCCTCCGCCGTGTCGCAGGTCTGGTGGAGGGTGATCACCGTGGTGCCCGGTCCCTGTTCCGTCAGTTCGAGGGTCATCGTCGCCGGCTCCGGGCGGCCCGGGACGTCCATGCCGATGGTCAGGCGGCGCGGCTCGGCGACCTCGGCGTAGGAGCCCGTCAGGGGGAACTCCGTGCCGTCCGGGGTGCGCATCGTGGCCTTCCAGGTGCCGCCGGGGCGGACGTCCATCTCCACGGAGCCGGGGACGGCGTAGGCCCATCGGGCGTACTGGTCGGGGGTGGTCCAGGCGGCCCAGACCCGGGACGCGGGGGCGTCCAGGGTGCGGGTCAGCGTGTAGGAGAACCCCTGGTCGGCCGCGGTGGGCGAATGCTCCGTGCTCATGTCGTCATGCCTCCTCAAGTGGTGGTGCCCCGCCGTCGCCGGTGAGGCTCTCGCACCTGTAGACGACCGGCGGCACCCGATCTCATCGGTCCTCGGAGGACCGGGTGTCAGCGTCCGTGGCACTCGCCGTACGGCCGCTTCGAGCCGCACCAGCAACCCGCCCCCCGCTGCGGCGGCCACGCCACCGCGAGGCCCCGGGCCGCCAAGGTCGTCGCGTACTGCGGGAGCAGGGCCGGGTCGGCCGGGGACGCGCCCTCCGAGGCCGCGAAGGCCTCGTAGGACGGGACCGTGCCCGGGACCACGCCCAGGTTCGGGGTGCCCGACGAGGCCAGTTCGCGCAGGGCCGCCTCCGTCGTCGCCAGGTGCTCCTCGTACGACGGGTACTCGGCGGCGAGGGGCGGGTACGCCTCGATCAGTTCCGCCAGTTCGCCGGCCGGCCAGTGGAGCATGGCCACCGGGAAGGGGCGGGACAGGGCCTCGCGGTAGGCGCCCAGTTCGGCGCGCAGCCGGGAGATCTCGGCCTCCAGGTCCGCCGGATCGTCCGAGCCCAGGGACCAGACGCGCTTGGGGTCGTGCAGCTCGTCCAGGGAGACCGGCATCGAGTGCAGGGTGTCGGCCAGCGTGTCCCACTCGTCGTGGGCCAGGCCCAGCATGCGGCGGACGCGGTGGCGGCCGTAGAGGAGGGGATGGGTGGCGTACGGGGGCTCCGGTACGTCGGTGAGGAGCAGGCGGGCGCCCTCCGTGAACGTCTCGTGCGCCGCCTCCAGCTCGTCGTGGGCCGCCAGGGCCTCGGCCACGATCACCCAGGGGGCCGGGTCGCGCGGCGCCGCCGCACGCACGCCGTCGATGATGGCCCTGGCCTCCGCCTCGTGGTCGTACTCCCAGAGGTTCGACGCCTTCAGGGCGCGGACCAGGGACGGCTTCTCCAGCGGGGCGGAAGGGGTCTCGGGCGACAGCAGGCGGTCGTAGAGCCTGGTCGCGGCCGGGCGGTCGCCGGACAGCTCCAGGTGGGCGGCGGCGCGCAGCAGCAGGGCCTCGGCGTCCTCGGGGTAGAGGCCGGCGGTCCGTTCCAGGCGGGCCGCCTCGGCGGCGTGGTCGACGTTTTCGGCGGGCGTGTCGGGGCGCATGGGGGACACCGTACTGCCGCGAGGTGACGAGGGTCAGCCGCCCGGGGGCGGTCCCGGGCGGCCCCGGCCCCTCCGGGAGCGGGGTGTGCCGGGCCGCGTTCGGGCCGCTCCCGCGGTCGTCGCCGGGCGGGCCCCCGCGGGATGTCCTGGACGTCCTGTATAACTGGGAGATCCGAACATCGGACAAGCGCGTGTCTGCGAGGGGGGAGTCGTCGATGCGGCCGACGCCGACCGGGAACCGACCGGCAGCCCTGCGCCTCCCGCGCCCCCTTCTCGTCCTGCTGCTGGTCCTCCTGCCCGTCGCGCTCGTCGACGCCGGCACCCTCTCCGCCACCGTCGCGCTCGCCGCGACCACCGCGGTCGGTTCCGCGCTCGCCGTGTGCGCCGTCATCGCCGCCCGCTGCGTGCCCGCCGTGCCGCCCACCCGGGTGCGCACGGCCATCAGGGACCGTGACCTGCGCACGGCCTTCCTGCCCCAGCGCGATCCCGACGCCCCCGGCCGTCGCAGGCCCCGAGCGCCCGGACACGCCCTCCCGGCGACCACCGCGTAGGGCCAGGCTTCTCCCGAACACCCGGCCCCACGCCGGTCGTGTCGTCATGCCGCCATCTCTCCACCCGGCACGACGAGACCCCCGGAGGGCTCACCACCCATGTCCGTTTTCGCCCACCTGGTCGAGCGCCTCGCCGACCTGCTCCAGCCCCTGTTCGGCGCCTCGGCCGCGGCCGCCGCCATCGTCCTGTTCACCGCGCTCGTACGACTCCTCCTCCACCCGCTGTCCCGGGCCGCCGCACGTGGCCAGAAGGCGCGCGCCGAGCTGCAGCCGCGGGTCGCCGAACTGCGCCGCAAGCACGCCAAGGACCCCGAGCGGCTGAAGCGGGCCGTGCTCGAACTGCACGCCGAGGAAAAGGTGTCCCCGCTGTCCGGATGCCTGCCCAGCCTGTTGCAGTTGCCCGCGTTCTTCCTGCTCTACCACGTCTTCTCCAGCTCGGAGGTCGGCGGCCGGGCCAACGGGCTCCTCTCCCACCAGCTCCTGGCCGCCCCGCTCGGCGGCCGCTGGGCCGACGCGCTCGGCGACGGCGGACTCCTCGGCGGGGCGGGGCTCGTCTACGCGGTGCTGTTCGCGGTCGTGGCGGGGGTCGCCACCTTCAGCTACCGGCTCACCAGGCGGTCGATGGCCGCCCATCCGGTGGCGCCCGCCGGTGACGGGGAACAGGTCCCGGGCGTCGGCGCGATCACCAGGGTCATGCCGTTCATGTCCTTCTTCACGCTCGTCACCGTCGCCGTGGTGCCGCTGGCCGCCGCGCTGTACGTCGTCACCAGCACGACGTGGAGCGCCGTCGAACGGGCGGTGCTCCAGCGCTGAGCACGGACCGGCCGGACGCACGGGGCGCGCGACTACGGTCCAGTACGTGAACGGGGTATTGCGGAGTGGACCGCGGCCTTGGAGGATCGACCAGTCCTCCGATGCTGTCGCGTTGCTGCCGCACCCAGGTCGCGCACCGTCGGGCGGGCTGCCCGCGAGCGAGGAGTTGGGGATCATGAAGCTGTTGCGAGTCGGTACGGCGGGGTCGGAGCGGCCCGCGCTGCTCGACGCCGACGGGACCCTGCGAGACCTGTCGGGCGTCGTGACGGACATCGACGGCGAACTGCTCGCCGACGAGAGCGCGCTGGGCCGGATACGGTCCGCCGCCGAGGCCGGTGCGCTGCCCGCCCTGGACGCCACGGGGCTGCGCGTCGGACCGCCGGTGGCACGCATCGGCAAGATCGTGTGCATCGGGCTGAACTACCACGACCACGCCCGCGAGACCGGAGCCGAACCGCCCGCCGAGCCGGTGGTGTTCTTCAAGGCGCCGGACACGGTGGTCGGGCCGTACGACACGGTGCTCGTGCCGCGCGGGTCCGCCAAGACCGACTGGGAGGTGGAGCTGGCGGTCGTCGTCGGGCGCACGGCCCGCTACCTGGAGTCCGCCGAGGAGGGGCTCGCGTGCGTCGCCGGGTACGCGGTCGCGCACGACGTGTCCGAGCGGGAGTTCCAGATCGAGCGGGGCGGGACCTGGGACAAGGGGAAGAACTGCGAGACGTTCAACCCGCTGGGCCCCTGGCTGGTGACCGCCGACGAGGTGCCCGACCCGCAGCGGCTGTCGCTGCGGCTGTGGGTCAACGGCGAGCTGAGGCAGGACGGGACGACGGCGGAGCAGATCTTCCCGGTGGGGGAGGTCGTGCGGTACGTCAGCCAGTTCATGGTGCTGCGTCCCGGTGACGTGATCAACACCGGGACGCCGGCCGGGGTGGCCATGGGGCAGCCCGAGCCGAAGCCGTACCTGCGGGCGGGCGACGTCGTCGAGCTGGAGGTCGAGGGGCTGGGGCGGCAGCGGCAGGAGCTGAAGGGGGCGTAGGCGCTCCCCGCCGGGGGCGGGGGCCCGCGTGCGTTCTCGGGCGCGGGTCGGCCGTGGCGGGGCGCGCCCGCGTGGCGGAGCCGCCCCTGTCACGGCCCCGCCCCGTCAGGGGCGCGCTTCTCTCACGCCAGCAGTGCGGCGAGGGTGCGCCAGCCCTCCCTCGGGAGGCGGGTCATGTCGTCCTCCACGAGCTGGAGGGCGACGTGGTCGGCGCCCGCGGTGTGGAAGGCGTCGATGCGGGCGCGGATCGCGGACTCGTCGCCCCAGGCGAAGACCGCGTCGATCAGGCGGTCGCTGCCGCCGCCGGTGACGTCGGCGTCGGTGAAGCCGAGGTTCAGGAAGTTCTTCGTGTAGTTCGGCAGCTTCAGGTACATGCCGAGGTAGGCGCGGGCCGTCGCCCGGGCCCGGGCCGGGTCGGAGTCGAGGACGACCTTCAGCTCCGGGGCCAGCAGCGGGCCCGTGCCGAGCCGCTCGCGGGCCTGCGCGGTGTGCTCGGGAGTGACCAGGTACGGGATGGCGCCCGCCGCCCGGTCCCGGGACAGCTCCAGCATCTTCGGACCGAGTGCGGCCAGCACCCGGTGGCCGGAGCGCATCCCGGCCCGGTCCAGCTCGTCGAGGTAGCCGACCATCGTCGAGTACGGGCGGCGGTACCCCTGCGCGAGCGGGCCGTGGCTCACGCCGAGGCCGAGCACGAAGCGGCCCGGGTGGGACACCTCCAGCTCGGCGAAGCCCGCCGCGGCCTCGGACGGCTTGTGGTCCCAGATGCTCTGGATGCTGGTGCCGACCACGATCCGCGAGGTCGCGGCGATCAGCGGGGCGGCGTTCCGGGCGGCGCTGTTGCCGCCGAGCCACAGGGCGCCGTAGCCGAGCTGCTCCAACTCGGCGGCGGCCTCGGCGCGTTCGGCTGCGCCGTCCGGGTCCTCGGAGCGCAGTTGCATGCTCCAGACGCCGTGGCGTCCGACCGATTCCTTCAGGTCCTTCGGGTCCTTGAGGTCCTTCGGGGAAGCTGTCGCCTCGTTCATCGCGGGTGATCCCTCCGGTGGGCGCCGTGATCATGCTGCGTGTCTGCTGACAACCATGGGTACCCACCCGCGATTCCCCGACCACACCGGGCCGCACGGCCCGGGGGCCGATCGGGTCACTCGCCGAGGAAGCGCTCCAGTGCCTCCACCACCAGCCGGTGGTCCTCCACCTGCGGCAGTCCGGAGACCGTCACCGCGCCGACGACGCCGACACCGGCCACGGTGATCGGGAAGGAGCCGCCGTGCGCCGCGTACGTGCCGGCATCGAGCCGCGAGGACTCCTCGAAGGTCGTGCCCTTGGCCCGGAACCGCGAGCCGACGAGGTACGACGCCGAGCCGTACCGCTCCACCACGCGGCGCTTGCGGGCGATCCAGGCGTCGTTGTCCGGGGTGGAACCCGGCAGCGCGGCGTGGAAGAGCTGCTGTCCGGCGCGGTGGATGTCGACGGCGACCGGGGCCTCGCGCTCCCGGGCCAGTTCGACGAGGAGGGAGCCCAGCGCCCAGGCGTCGTCGTGGGTGAACCGGCGGAAGACCAGGCGGCGTTCCTGCTCCTCCAGCTCCGCCACGGTGGGGACGGCCGCGTCGGACGGCGTCGGTGCGGTGCTCACAGGGCCACCACCACGCCGTCGCGGGCGGACCGGCGGGCCGCCTCCAGCACGTCCAGGGCGGCGGCCGCCGCCCGGGCGTCCACCGGGTTCGGGCCGCCGTCGCGCAGGGCACCGGCCACCGCCGCGTAGTACGCGGGGTAGTCGCCCGGGACGGTCGCCGTCACCTGTCCGCCGCCGGTCGGCGGGGAGTCCCCGGCCCCGACGCGGCCCCACAGCGACTCGTCCTCCTCGCCCCAGCCGGGGCCCGGCCGCTTGCCCTCGCGCAACGCCGCCTCCTGGGGGTCGAGGCCGTGCTTGACATAGCCGGCCTTCGAGCCGAGCACCCGGAAGCGGGGGCCGAGCCGGGCGGCGGTGGAGGAGACGTAGAGGTGGGAGCGGACGCCGTTCGCGTGCGTGAGCGCGAGGAACGTGTCGTCGTCCGCCTCCGCGCCCGCCCGCCGGACCACGGCCTCGGCGTACACCTGCGTGACCGGGCCGAAGAGGACGAGGGCCTGGTCGACGACGTGGCTGCCGAGGTCGTACAGGAGGCCGCCGATCTCCGCCGGGTCGCCGGACTCGCGCCAGCCGCCCTTCGGCTTCGGCCGCCAGCGTTCGAAGCGGGACTCGAAGCGCCACACGTCGCCCAGCGCGTCCTCGGCGAGCAGGCGCCGCAGGGTGAGGAAGTCGTTGTCCCAGCGGCGGTTCTGGAAGACGGAGAGGAGCAGACCGCGCTCCTCGGCCAGCGTCGCCAGGGCGCGCGCCTCGGCGGCGGTGCCCGCGACCGGCTTGTCCACCACGACCGGCAGACCGGCCTCCAGGGCCCGGGTCGCGAGGGGCACGTGCGTCTTGTTGGGGGAGGCGACGACGACCAGGTCCAGGTCGGCGGCCCGGTCGAAGAGCTCGTCGGGGGCGGCGACGGTGCGCACGTCCGGGAACTCGGCGCGGGCCTGCCGCTGCCGCTCCGGGTTCGAGGTGACGACCGTGTCCAGGGCCAGGCCCTCGGTGGCGGCGATCAGCGGGGCGTGGAAGACGGAACCCGCGAGGCCGTAGCCGACGAGGCCGACGCGCAGAGGGGGAGTGCCGGGTGGAGTACCAGTCATGCGTCCCACTTTCGCAACGGTGTTGCCAAAGTGCAAGCGCCGGGGACAATGGGGGCGTGGACAGGGTGAACGGCGCAGGCGGGGCGAGGGCCGGCGGCCCGGCGGGCGGTGGGGCACGTGGCATGCGGGGTGCGGCGGGCGGCGCCAATCTGCTCGCCCTGCGCAGCCACAACACCGCCCTGGTGCTGGACCTGCTGCGCACCGCCGGCGCCGGGGGCATCAGCCGGCTGGAGCTCGCCGAGCGCACGGGGCTCACCCCGCAGGCGGTCAGCAAGATCACCGCACGGCTGCGGGCCGAGGGCCTGGCCGCCGACGCCGGGCGCCGCGCGTCCACCGGCGGCAAGCCGCGCACGGTACTGCGCCTGGTCCCCGGCGCGGGCCACGCCCTCGGCGTCCACCTGGACCGGGACGAGCTGCGCGCGGTCCTGACCGACCTCGACGGCACGGTGATCGCGGAACGACGCGTTCCGCTGGACCTGGGCGCGGGTGCGGGGACCGTGGTGGAGACGGTGGCGCGAGCGGCGGAGGACCTTACGGCGCAGGCACTGGGGCCGCGTGGCACGGAGCACCGCCCGGGCCCTCCCACAGCCTCGGGCCCGACGCCCGCCGTGGGGGGCTCGCGTGCGCGTGCCGCGGAGGGGCCGGCGCAGGGCGGGGACGGCACGCGAGCCGCCGCGGCGGAGGGAGGCGCGACGCCCGCCGCGGACGGTCCGGGGACCTCTGCCACGGAGATGCCGAGGTCGCCGGCGTCGGGGGAGCGCGCCCCGGGTGGTCGGGCGGTCGGGGGGCCGGCCGAGGGGGAGTGGCCCTCGGACGGGCCGGCCGAGGGGGAGTGGACCTTGGGCGGGCCGGCCGCGGGGGAGCACGCCTGCGGTGGGCGGCGTCCGGGGCGGCGTGCCCCCGGTGGTCCGGCTGCCGGAGAGCAGCCCCCCGGAGAGCAGCCCCCCGGAGAGCAGCCCCCCGGAGAGCAGCACCCAGGGGAGCAGGCCCCGTCGGCCTCGGGGGAGCAGGCCCCCGGGGAGGGTGTCTCCGCCCGGCTGGAGGCTCCCGGCGGGGAGGGACCGTGGTCCGTGGGCGGTGGGCTCGGGGGTGTTTCCGGGCTGCTCGGGCTCGGGGTGGCGCTGCCCGGACCGCTCGACCACGCCCGGGGCGTGCTGCACCGGGTGACCGGGTTTCCGGAGTGGGACGGGTTCCCGTTGCGGGACGCGCTGGAGCGGCGGCTGGGGGTGCCGGTGGTCGTCGACAAGGACACCAACGCGGCGGCGCTCGGCCTCGCCCTGCGCGGGGACGGGGGCGGCTCCTTCGCCTACCTGCACCTCGGTACCGGCCTCGGCGCCGGTCTCGTCTTCGGCGGGACCGTGCACCGGGGCGCCCGGACCGGCGCCGGGGAGTTCGGGCACCAGGTCCTCCAGCTCGACGGGCCGCCCTGCACCTGCGGCGCCCGGGGCTGCACGGAGGCCCTGTGTCTCGCCGCCGTCGCCCGCGGGGACCTCGCCGAGGCGGCGCGGGTGCTCGGCACCGGCGCCGCGAACCTCGCCGGGCTGCTGGACATCGACCTGGTGCTGCTGGGCGGCCGTACCGTCGCCGCCGCACCCGAGGCGTTCGTCCACGGCGTCGGCGCGGTCCTGGACGCCCGCGCCCGGCGCGAGGGCGGTCACGACGGCGCCGTACCGGTGCGGCTCGCGCCCGGCGGGACGCGGGCGGTCGCGGAGGGTGCGGCCCAACTGCTGCTGGCGCCGCTGTTCGGGCGCGGGGACGGCGGCTGACCGCCCGGACGCCCGGCCGGGGAACCGGAGCCCCCGCGTCTGCGACCATCCCTGCGTGGACTATCCCAACGACCAGGCCCCCGGCGCCCCGGTGCGCTCCGGGATCCCCGAGCACGGGCGCGTGCCGAAGTACTACGCCGTCAAGGCGCGGATCGACCGCCTCGTCGGCGAACTGGGGGAGGGCAGCGCCATCCCCACCGAGCGGGACCTCTCCGAGCGCTACGAGGTCGCCCGCGAGACCGTGCGGCAGGCCCTGCGCGAACTCGTGCTGGAGGGCAAGCTGCGCCGGCAGGGGCGTGGCACCGTGGTCGCCGGTCCCAAGCTGGCGCAGCCCCTGTCCCTGGCCAGCTACACCGAGGGCGTCCGGCGCCAGGGACGCACCCCCGGCCGTGCGCTCGTCACCCTCGACCGCTTCCCCTGCCCCGCCCCGCTCGCCGCCGAGACCGGCCTCACCCGGGGAGAGCCCGTCTGGCACCTGGAGCGCGTGCTGCTCGCGGACGACGAGCGGGTCGGGCTGGAGAGCACGTACGTCGCCGTGGCCCGCGTCCCCGACCTGGACACCGCCTTCGACCCCGACTCGTCCTTCTACTCCCACCTCGCCGGACAGGGCATCGCCTTCGGGTACGCCGACGAACGCATCGAGACCGTGCTCGCCACCCCGCGCGAGGCCCTGCTGATCGGCACCCCGCCGGCCCTCCCGATGCTGCTCATCCACCGCGTCTCCCGGGACACCGGGGGCGGCCCGCTGGAGCGGGTGCGCACGCTCTACCGGGGTGACCGCTTCTCCTTCACCACCCGCCTGCACGGCTGACACCGTCCGGACCGCGCACCGCCGGCCGCCGACAGCGCACCGCGGACCGCGCACCGTCGGCCGCCGACGGCGGACCGTGCGGCGGCCGGAAAACGCCCGTCCCGGGTCCGGGCCTAAGTCACGGAAAGATAACGGGTCTAGCCCAAAAGTGACGCCTAGTTCACGCTCCCGTCGTCGGCCGGATGTCTCCGGTTCCCCGATGCCGAGGAGCGTGGCGGCCGTGAGAGTCATAGTCGTCGGAGCCGGCGTGGTGGGCACCATGCACGCCTGGCACGCAGTCAACCGCGGCCACGAGGTCGTACAGATCGAGCGCGAGAGAGAGGCCCGCGGTGCCTCGCTGCGCAATTTCGGCCAGATCTGGGTCAGTGGCCGAGCGGGCGGGGAGGAGCTGGAGACCGCGCTGCGGGCCCGGGAGCTGTGGGAGGAGATCGGCGCCCGGGTCCCGGCGCTGGGCTTCCGTGCGAACGGCTCCCTGACCCCGCTCCGCGGCGACCTGGAGCGGGCCGTCGCCGAGGCGGCCGTCGCCCGCCCGGACGCCGTCGCCCGCGGCCACAGGCTGCTCACCCCCGGCGAGGCCCGCGCGCTGAACCCGGCCCTGCGCGGCGCGTTCGACGCCGCCCTGTACTGCGAGCGCGACGCCGCCGTCGAACCGCGCACCGCCCAGCTCGCCCTGCGCGCCGAGCTGCTCAGGTCCCCCCGGTACACCTTCCTGCCCGGCCGCGAGGTCCGCGACGTCGTCGGCGAACACGCCGTCCGCGACGACCACGGCGACACCCACAGCGGCGACGTCGTTCTCCTGTGCACCGGAGCCTGGCTCGGCGGCCTCGTCCGCGAACTGGCCGGACCCGGCCTGCCCGTACGCCGGGTCCGCCTGCAGATGATGCAGACCGACCCCCTCGGCGAACCGCTCACCACCTCGGTCGCCGACGCCGACAGCTTCCGCTACTACCCGGCGTACGGCTCGCCCGCCCTGGACGAGCTGAACGCCCGGCAGCCGCAGCCCGTCACGGCCGCCGAGCACCGGATGCAACTGCTCATGGTCCAGCGCGCCGACGGCGGACTGACCATCGGCGACACGCACGAGTACGAGCACCCCTTCGCCTTCGACACCCTCGAGGACCCCTACGAGCACCTCACCGGCGTCGTCGAGTCCCTCCTCGGCCGCCCGCTGCCCCGCGTCCGCCGCCGTTGGGCCGGGGTGTACGCGCAGTGCACCGACACGAGCCGCGTCGTGCACCGCCAGCGGGTGCGCGAGGGCGTGTGGCTGGTCACCGGGCCCGGCGGGCGCGGCATGACCTGCTCACCCGCGATAGCCGAGACCACCGCGAACGAACTGGGCTGGTGACACCCGCATGACCACCGCGAACCCGAACCCGAACCAGAACCCGAACCAGAACCCGAACCCGACCGCGTCCCCGACCGGCATCCGCCTCGTCGTCCTCGACATGGCCGGCACCACCGTCGCCGACGGCGGCCTCGTCGAGCGCGCCTTCGACACCGCCGCCCGCGAACTCGGCGTCGAGCCAGGCACCCCGGACCACACCGAGAAGCTCGCGTACGTCCGCGCCACCATGGGCGAGTCCAAGATCTCCGTCTTCCGGCACCTGTTCGGCGACGAGGAGCGCGCCCGGCGGGCCAACTCCGCCTTCGAGCAGGCGTACGGCGCCCTCGTCGACGACGGCCTGGTCGCCCCCGTCCCCGGCGCCCGCGAGGCCGTCGAGGAACTGACCGCCGACGGCCGCACCGTCGTCCTCACCACCGGCTTCGCCCGCGTCACCCAGGACGCCCTGCTCGACGCGCTCGGCTGGCGCGACCTGGTGCCGCTCACCCTGTGCCCCGCCGACGCCGGCGGACGCGGACGCCCCTTCCCCGACATGGTGCTGACGGCCTTCCTGCGCACCGGCGCGGCCGACGGTGTACGCCAGGTCGCCGTCGTCGGCGACACCTCGTACGACGTGCTCAGCGGCGTACGGGCCGGCGCGGGCCTGGTCGCGGGCGTGCGCACCGGCGCCCACGGCGACGACGCGCTCCGCGAGGCGGGCGCGCACCACGTCCTCGACTCCGTCGCCGCACTGCCCGCCCTGCTGCGCGGAGCCGGCTGATGGCACACCCCACCACCGGCGGCATCCGCTTCGACCACGTCACCGTCGCCTACGACGGCAACGTCGTCCTCGACGCCCTGGACCTCACCGTCGCACCCGGCGAGGTCATGGCGCTGCTCGGCCCGTCCGGATCCGGCAAGACCACCGCCCTGCGGGCGGTCGCCGGGTTCGTACGGCCCGCCTCGGGGCGGGTGTTCCTCGGCGACCGCGACGTCACCGGCCTGCCCCCGCACCGGCGCGGCATCGGCATGGTCGTCCAGCAGTACGCCCTCTTCCCGCACATGCGGGTCGAGGAGAACGTCGCCTTCGGGCTGCGCGCCCGCAGGGTCCCCAGGGCCGAGGTCCGCACCAGGGTCGCCGAGGCACTGGAGATGACCGGCATGGGCGCCTACGCCCGCCGCCACCCCCGCGAACTCTCCGGCGGCCAGCAGCAGCGCGTCGCCATCGCCCGCGCGCTGGCCATCCGGCCCGGCGTCCTGCTCCTGGACGAACCGCTGTCCGCGCTCGACGCCCGGCTGCGCTCCGGGATGCTCGCCGAACTGGCCCGGCTGCACCGCGAGTTGCCCGACGTGACGATCCTCTACGTCACCCACGACCAGGTGGAGGCCCTCACCCTCGCCGACCGCATCGCCGTGATGGACAAGGCCCGCCTCCGGGCCTGCGGCACCCCCCGCGAGCTGTACCGGGCGCCCGCCAACGCGTTCACGGCGTCCTTCGTCGGCAACGCGAACCTCCTGCCGGTGACGGTGGGACGGGACGGGGCGCTGCTCGGGGAGACGGAGCTGAAGGTGGACACCGGCAGCGCCGTGCCCGGCGCCTCGGCGACCCTGTGCGTGCGCCCGCACCTCGTCGGGCTCGGCGACGGGCCGAACCGGCTCACCGGCACGCTCGCGGAGCTCCAGTGGCGCGGCGCCACGCACCGCCTGTACGTCGACGTCGCCGGGCACCGCGTGATGGCCGACGTACGGGAGCTGAAGGCGCCGCCGGGACACGGGGAGCCGGTGAGCCTGCACTTCGCGCCCGGCGACGCGGTGCTGCTGCCCGCGGAGGTGAGCGCCGATGACCGGTGAACCGGCGCCGGGGGCCGTCGCCCCGCGCAGGAGCGAGGACCGGCAGCCGGGTGGCCGCGCGCGCGGGGCGTGGCGCCCCTGCCTGTGGGCGCTGCCGCCCGTGGCCCTCCTCGCCCTCTTCTTCCTCCACCCCCTCGCCCTCGTCGTCCAGCAGTCCTTCCGGCCCGACACCGGCGGCACCTCGCTCCGGCCGTACGCCGACGTCCTCGCCTCGACCGCCTTCCGGGAGGCGCTGTGGACCACCGTGTGGCTGGCCCTCGCCGCCACCGCCGGGTGCCTGGTGCTCGGGTTCCTGCTCGCGCTGGTCATCGCCTTCGTGCCGTTCCCCGGGGCGCGGGCGGTGGCACGGTTCGTCGACGTCTTCCTCTCCTTCCCGTCCTTCCTCGTCACCCTCGCCCTGCTCTTCGTCTACGGCAGCGTCGGCATGGCCAACGGCGCGTGGACCGGCGTCACGGGCGCGGCCGAGGGACCGTTCCGGTTCCTGACCACGCCGTGGGGCGTCCTGCTCGCCGAGATCACGTACTTCACGCCGTTCGTGATGCGCCCGCTGCTCGCCGCCTTCTCCCAGCTGGACACCGCCCAGATCGAGGCCGCCGGTTCGCTGGGCGCCCGCGCGCCGCGCATCGTCCGGCGGATCGTCCTGCCGGAGGCGCTGCCCGCCCTCGCGGCCGGCGGCAGCCTCGTCCTCGTCCTGTGCCTGAACGAGTTCGGCATCGTCCTGTTCACCGGCGCCAAAGGCGTCACGACCCTGCCGACCCTCGTCTACGGCAAGGCGATCCTGGAGTCCGACTACCCGGGCGCCTGCGTGGTCGCCGTCGTCAACGTCCTGATCTCCGTGGGCCTGTACGGCCTCTACCGGGTGGTGAGCCGCCGTGCTCGTGCATAGCCGCGGGGCGAGGTGGGCCGTGTGGGCCCTCTTCCTCCTGCTCTTCCTGCCCCTGTTCGCCCTGCCCCTCCTGGTCGTCCTGGGCGCCTCCTTCGCCACGAACTGGTCCGGCGTCCTGCCCTCGGGACCGACCACCGCCCACTACGCGGCCGCCACCCGCGGCGAGGCCCTCCAGGCCCTCACCACCAGCCTGGTCACCGCCGTCGCCGCCAGCCTGCTCGCCCTCACCGCCGGCACCTGGGCCGCGCTCGCCGCGGCGGAGCTGGGCAAGCGGCGCCGCAAGGCACTCGACGCCCTGTTCGTGCTGCCCCTCGCCGTGCCCTCCGTCGTCGTCGGCCTGGCGACCCTGGTCGCCTTCTCCCAGCCGCCGATGCTGCTCAACGGCACCCGCTGGATCGTGATCGTCGCCCACACCGTGCTGGTCACCGCCTTCGCCCACCAGTCGGTGTCCGCCGCCCTCACCCGCCTCGACCCCGGCTACGCCCAGGCCGCCGCGTCACTGGGCGCCTCACCGGCGTACGTCCTGTGGCGGGTGAGGCTCCCGCTGCTGCTGCCGTCCCTGACCGCCGCCGCCGGGCTCTGCTTCGCCCTGTCCATGGGCGAGCTGAGCGCCACGATGATGCTCTACCCGCCCGACTGGACCCCGCTGCCCGTCCTGATCTACGCGGCCACCGACCGCGGCGCCCTGTTCACCGGCTCCGCCGTCGCCGTGGTCCTCATGACCGCCACCCTGCTGGTGCTGCTCGCCGTCTCCCGGATCCGCACCAGGGCCTCGTACCGCTGAACCGCCCCGACCCCGCAAGGAGTTCGCCCCGCCATGCCCAGGACCCCCCGCAAGCCGCTCGCCGCCCTCGCCGCCCTCACCGTCGTCTCCGTCCCCCTGACCGCCTGCTCCGGCACCTCCGCCGCCTCCGACGAGAACGTCGTCACCGTGTACAGCGCCGACGGCCTCAAGGGCGAGAACGGCGACGGCTGGTACGACCGGGTCTTCGCCGACTTCGAGAAGGAGACCGGCATCAAGGTCGAGTACGTCGAGGGCGGCTCGGGCGAGATGGTGCAGCGCACCGCCCGCGAGAAGCGCAACCCGCAGGCCGACGTCCTCGTCACCCTCCCCCCCTTCATCCAGCAGGCCGACACCAAGGGCCTGCTCCAGAAGTACGCCCCGCAGGGCGCCGACCACGTCGGCGGAGCCGGCAAGGCCGCGAACGGCACCTGGACCGCCGTCGTCAACAACTACTTCGGCTTCGTCCACAACACCAAGGAGCTGAAGCAGGCCCCCGCCACCTGGGAGGACCTGCTCGACGGGAAGTACGAGAACAAGCTCCAGTACTCCACCCCCGGCGTCGCGGGCGACGGCACCGCCGTCCTCATCAAGGCGATGCACGACTTCGGCGGCCAGAAGCAGGCCATGGAGTACCTCGGCCGGCTCCAGAAGAACAACGTCGGCCCGTCCGCCTCCACCGGCAAGCTCGCCCCCAAGGTCGACAAGGGCGAACTGCTCGTCGCCAACGGGGACGTCCAGATGAACCACGCCCAGTCCAAGACCATGCCCCACCTCGGCATCTGGTTCCCGGCCCGCGAGGGCGGCCGGCCCACCACCTTCGCCCTGCCCTACGCGGCCGGCCTCGTCACCGGCGCCCCGCACTCCGACAACGGCAGGAAGCTCCTCGACCACCTGCTGAGCCGCACGGCACAGCAGCAGGTCAGCGAGATCGGCGGCGGCTTCGCGGCCCGCCAGGACGTCAAGGCCACCGACGCGAACGCCGTCGCCCTCGCCAAGCTGATGGACGGCGTGGAGGTCTTCGAGCCCGACTGGGACGACATCGAGGAGAACCTCACCTCCTACATCGACGCCTGGAAGGAGGCCACCGGCGGCTGACGCGGCGCGGGCCGGCGGGACCGCGGACCGAGACGCCCGTTCCCCGGGGATCCGGCACTGTTTAGGCTGGGGCGACGCAGGACCGCCCAGGCAGGAGACCGAGCACATGGCAGACCGCAAGCCCATCGAGTCGTGGCTCACCGACATGGACGGGGTCCTCATCCACGAAGGCGTGCCGATCCCCGGCGCCGACGCCTTCGTCAAGAGGCTCCGCGAATCCGGCAAGCCCTTCCTGGTCCTCACCAACAACTCGATCTACACGCCGCGGGACCTGCACGCCCGGCTGCGCCGCATGGGCCTCGACGTGCCGATCGACTCCATCTGGACCTCGGCCCTGGCCACCGCCAAGTTCCTGGACGACCAGCGGCCCGGCGGCTCGGCCTACGTCATCGGCGAGGCCGGCCTGACCACGGCCCTGCACGACATCGGCTACATCCTCACCGACCACGACCCCGACTACGTGGTCCTCGGCGAGACCCGCACCTACTCCTTCGAGGCCATGACGAAGGCGGTGCGGCTCATCAACGCCGGCGCCCGCTTCATCTGCACCAACCCCGACGAGACCGGCCCCTCCGCCGAGGGACCGCTCCCGGCGACCGGCGCCGTGGCCGCGCTGATCACCAAGGCGACCGGCAAGCAGCCGTACTTCGCCGGCAAGCCCAACCCCCTGATGATGCGCACCGGGCTCAACGCGATCGGCGCGCACTCCGAGACCAGCGCGATGATCGGCGACCGCATGGACACCGACGTGCTGGCGGGCATGGAGGCCGGGATGCAGACCTTCCTCGTCCTCACCGGCCTCACCCGGCCCGAGCAGGTCGAGGACTTCCCGTACCGCCCCTCCCAGGTGGTCGACTCCATCGCGGACCTGGTCGAACGGGTCTGAAACCCGGGCGGTGCCCGCATGACCCGATCGGAGCAGCGACACCCCCGCACCGGATGCGGTGCGGGGGTCCGCGAGGCAGCCTCCAGGTAACTGGAGGTACACGATGGGCTCACTGAAAGTCACACTCTGCGCCGGGGCGGCGCTGGCCACCGCGCTGTGCGCACCGGCGGCCTACACCTACGCGGCGGACGGCGGCGGCGTCTCCGTGTCCCCGTCCGCACCGGCCCCCGGCACCGACGTCACGCTCCGCGTGCCCGGCTGCACCGAGAAGACGGCCGTCGCCGTGTCCGGGGCCTTCGAGTCGGACGTACGGCTCGCCCTGACCGAGCGGGACGGCGTCCTCGTCGGCGCAGGCCGGGTCCGCACCAGCGTGCGCGCGGGCGCGTACGTCGTGCAGGTCACGTGCGGCGACCAGGCGCGCAGGGGCACCATCACCGTCCGCGACGAGGGCCGCCCGGCCGCCCACGCCTCACCCGTCGCCCCCGTCGACGCGGGCGGCGGCGGCACCTCCGGGCTGGCCGCCTCGGACACCGGGGCCGCGGCGCGCGTCGACGCCCCCGGCACGGCACACACCCTGACCGGCCTGGTGCTGGCGGGCATCGCCGCCGTCGCCGTCGCGCTGCGCAGCGTCCGCAGCCGGAGCCGCGGGACGGACTGACCATGTCCGAACCGGACGCGCGGGACACCGAGGCCCGCACCGCCGCCCCCGGCGGCCGCCTGGTGACCGGCATCGCCTGGATGGTGCTGCTCCTCGGGCTGTGGCTGTGGGGACGCGAGGCCACCGACGTGCGCGAGGGCGTCTCCCGGCCGGCCACCGGCGACATGGCGGCGGCCGGCCGTCCCCCCGACGTCCCCCTGCCGGCGGCCCACACCCCCCTGGGCGAGGCCCGGCCGCAGCGGCTGGAGATCCCCGGACTCGGCATCGCGGCCCCCGTCCTCGCCCGCGGCCTCGACACCAAGGGCGCGATCGAACCGCCGCCCTTCGACCGGCCCGGCGCCGTCGGCTGGTACGAGTCCGGTGTCGCCCCCGGAGCCGCCGGGACCGCCCTGATGGTCGGCCACGTCGACACCGAGACCCAGCCGGCCGTCTTCTACCGGCTCAGCAGCCTGGAACCCGGCCAGACGATCCGCGTGCTCCGCGACGACGGCCGGACCGCCGAGTTCACCGTCGACGACATCCAGGTCCTCACCCGCGACGGCTTCGACGCCCAGCAGGCCTACGGACCCCGCGACACGGGCCGCGCCGAACTCCGCCTCATCACCTGCGGCGGCACCTTCGACCGCACCACCGACCGCTACACGGCCAACGTCGTCGTCTCGGCGTACCTGACCGGAACCGGCCCGTAGCACACTCCCCGTCCGCCCGCCGGGGAACCGCCGGGGCACGGACGGCGTATGTCAGGATTGAGCCTCGGAACAGTGCACCCAGGGGGGTTGGATGTACGGCAGCAGGCCGGCCGGAACCATGTCCAGGAGGCGGGCCGTGCCGGCGGCGGCACTCGCGGCGGCGGCCCTGCTGCTGGCGGGCTGCTCCTCGTCCGGCGACGACGACGGCAAGGGGGCGGGCGCCGGGATCACGCAACAGCCCAAGGAGACCGACCCGTTCTGGGTCAACCCCGACGGCACCGCGGCCCGGCAGGTGGCCTCCCTCACCGAGGACGGCAAGAAGGACGAGGCCGAACGCATCCGCAGGATCGCCCAGCAGCCGGCCGCCGAGTGGATCAGCCCGGAGAACCCCGAGGAGCAGGCCCGCGGCTTCACCGAGGCCGCCGACGAGGCCGGCCGCACCGCGCTGCTCGTCCTCTACAACATCCCGCACCGCGACTGCGGCCAGTACTCGGGGGGCGGCGCCGCGGACGGCGACTCCTACCGCTCCTTCGTCGACGCCGTCGCCCGGGGCATCGGCGACCGGGCCGCCACCGTCGTCCTGGAACCGGACGCGGTGCTCCACCTCGTGGACGGCTGCACCCCGCAGGAGTTCCACGAGGAGCGCTACGACCTCCTCAAGGGCGCGGTCGCCAAGCTCTCCGCCCTGAAGAACACCAAGGTGTACCTGGACGCGGGCAACGCCGGCTGGGGCCACCCCGACCAGATCTTCGAGCCCCTGAAGTGGGCCGGCGTCGACCAGGCCGACGGCTTCGCGGTCAACGTCTCGAACTTCTACAGCACCGAGGACTCCCTCGCCTACGGCAAGCAGCTCTCCGCCAAGGTGGGCGGCAAGCACTTCGTCATCGACACCAGCCGCAACGGCAACGGCCCCTACACCGAGGGCGCCCCGGACGAGCGCTGGTGCAACCCTCCGGGCCGAGCCCTCGGCGAGACCCCGACGACGAAGACCGCCGACCCCCTGGTCGACGCCTACCTGTGGATCAAGCGCCCGGGAGAGTCCGACGGCGAGTGCAAGGGCGGCCCGAAGGCGGGGGAGTGGTGGCCGGAGTACGCCTTGAAGCTGACGCAGGGGTAGACGCCCCGGGGGTGCGGGGACCCGGAACGACCACCCGGTTCCCCGCACCCGAGGACGCCACCCGCGGGAGCGCTACGGCACGCGCACCCACTCCGCCTTGCTCGGCGTGCCCTCCCCGTCCGTCACGAACATCATGTACCACCCCGACTGCACCAGGTTCTTGCCCTCCGGCACCGTCACCGTCAGCTGGTCCCCCTCGGCCTTGAAGTCCAGCGCGACGGACCGCTGATCCACGTCCGTGACGTGGGTCGACGCGCTCGGCCGGATCAGCCGCACCTTCTTGACCGTGGACGCCGCACGCGAGGTGAACGTGCCCGACTCACCGCGCGCGATGGTCTGCGGACCGCCGGACAGGTCCGGCCGCGAGTCCCGGTACAGGTACGGCGGCGTGTAGATCTCGATCCGCTGCTCGAACTTGCCCGGCTTGGTGTTGGCCTTGTCCCCGTAGAGCGAGTCCGAGCCGAAGAACATCAGGCGTCCGTCGGGCAGCAGGATCGAACCGGAGTGGTAGTTGCGGCCCACCAGCGGATCGGCGACCCGTTCGAACGCGTTGGTGTCCGGGTGGTACAGCCGCGCCTGGAGGATGTTGGAGTCGCTGCGGCCCCGGTAGTCCTCCGAGCCACCGGAGACCAGCACGCTGTCGTCGGGCAGGATCGAGGCCTGCGGATAGCGCGTGCCCTTCTCCAGCGACGGCCCGTCCACGAACTTCGGGTCGTCCGCCTTGAGGTCGACGATGCGGGTCTTCTCGCTGGAGAGCTTGGACTCGCCGACCCCGCCGCCGCCGATCACCATGTACTTCTCGTCCTGCGCGGGCGGCAGCAGCACCGTGTTCGCCGTCTCCAGCATGTTCGCGTCGCTCATGCCGGGGATCTTGGTGAACTTGTTGGTCTCCACGTCCCAGATGCCCGGGTCGCGGCCCACGTCGTCGGGGCCGTAGCCGGCGTTCGCGCCCGAGTAGAAGATCTCGCCGTCCTGCATCAGGAACAGCGCCGGGTACGTCGGGAACTGGCGGACCTTGTCGGTGTAGGTCCACTCCTTCGTCTCCGGGTCGTAGACCTCGTTCTTGCCCGGGACGAGCTGGCCGATGTCGTCGAGGCCGGAGACGCTGAGGATCTTGCCGTCGCCCAGGGTGGTGAGCGTCGGGTACCAGCGGGCCTCGTGCATCGGGTCGACCTTGATGTACTTCTCGGCGACCGGGTCGAACTCGAAGGCGTCCCGGATGCCCTGGAAGTCCTTCTTGTCGAGGGCGAGCTTCTGCGCGATGCCGTACGTGTTGCGGGCGTCGGCGCCGGACAGGCCCTGGACGCGGTAGTTGTCCTCGGTGCCGGTCTCGTACTCGCTGCCGCTCTTCTGCGCCTCGACGTAGATCCGGCCGAGGCCCGGGTCGTTGCGCACGAACGCGCCGGTCTCCTTGTCGAAGACCTTCTCGGCGCGGGGCACCAGCACCGGGTCCTTGGAGACGAAGGTCTTGCCGTTCTCCTTGCCGGTGAACCGGGTGCCCGCCGGCAGCGTGATCGGCTTGTCCGGGTTCTCGTTGTGGACGATCATCAGGCCGCCGGCCTTGGTGACGTCGCCCTTGAGCTTCTCGTACCGCTTGGTGCCGCCCGCGATCAGCAGGTTGCCGTTGGCGAGCTGGGTGTGGCCGGTGCAGAACAGGTCGCTCGGTGTCGGCACCTTCTTGATGGTGCCGTTGACCGGGTCCCAGATCCGGGTGTCGTACTTCTTGGCGTCGAAGTTGTCCTGGTTGTTGCCCGATCCGGCGACGAGCAGCACCTTGCCGGTGCGCAGCAGCGCCGCGTGGATGGTGTTCTGCCGGTACTTCTCGGGAAACTCGACGATCTCCCACTTGCCGTTGGCGGCCTTGTACTCCGGCTTGTTGATCTTGTACTGGTGGTATTTCTCGGTTCCGAAGCGGTAGAGCCACGGCCCGTTCATTCCGGCCAGCGCTACTACCACCGCCGTACCTATCGCGAAGCGACGGGCGCGGCGGCGGCCGGCACGGTCTTTCATTCCTTACGTCCCCCAAGTCCACCAAGGGCGATCTGCATGGTCTGGTCGTCGCCCCCGTCGGCGGAGGCGGCCCAGTCGGGCTGGTGCTGCGGCGCGTGCGCCGCGTGACGTCCACGCGGCTGCTGTCCGTACGGCGCCTGCTGCTGCCCGTACGGCGCGTGGGCCGGTCCGGGCGCGGGCTGCTGCGGCGCAGCCCGCGGCGCGGGCTCCGCCGCCACGGCCGGCGGTTGCTTCTTCGCCTTCCTCAGCTCGTGGCGCCAGGCGAACATCGGCGACGCGGTGATCAGCAGCGCGAACGTCGCCCAGACGATCATCGCGGGGTGCGAGTGGCCGAGCGCGAGGCCGGCGGCGATCGAACCGGCGAAGACCACGATGAAGTACCAGTGGTACCGGAAGGTCCCGAACAGGGTGTCGGGGCTGGCCGAGTCGCCCTTCGGGGTCACCACGAACTTGCTCTTGCGGCGGAGCACGGAGTCGATGAGCGCCTTGGCGTACAGCGGTGCCGACAGCGCGGACATGATCATGCCGGCCACGCCGCCGGAGCCCTCGGGCTCGTGCGGGGAGACGTTGTGGCGGCGGTTCCAGACGTACAGGCCGATCTGGAGCGCGGAGGCGTTGCCGTAGAGCATCAGCCAGACCGCCGGGTCGATGTTGACGCCGGACGCGCCCAGGCCCAGGAACAGGCAGCAGCTCAGCGCCGCCAGGATCCAGTTCAGGGCCGACATCGGATAGAAGATGATCATCATCGTGTAGTTGAAGAGCTTGCTCGGCGGCAGCGAGAACCAGCCCTTCCAGTACTGCTTGAGGATCGTCTCGTACGTCCCCCGCGACCAGCGCATCTGCTGGGTGAAGAAGTCGGTCCAGGCGTTGGGGCCCTCGCCCACCGCGAGCACGTCCGGGGTGTACACCGAGCGCCACTTGCGGCCCGTGGCCGGGTTCTTGTGGCGGTGCATCTCGAAGCCGGTCGCCATGTCCTCGGTGATCGAGTCGTACAGGCCGCCGATCTGCTTGAGCGCCTTGATGCGCACCGCGTTGGAGGTGCCCACGAACATCGGCCCGCCGTAGCGGTTTCCGGCGCGCTGGATCAGCGCGTGGAAGAGGAACTGCTGCGACTCGGCGGCCTTGGTGATCGGGTTGTCGTAGTTGCCGTAGACCTGCGGGCCGATGACGAAGCCGACGTCCGGGTCGCGGAAGAAGCCGAGCATCCGCTCCAGGTAGTTGGGCAGCGGCACGTGGTCGGTGTCGACGGAGGCGAAGAAGTCGTAGTCGTCGCCGTGCGCCTCCAGCCAGGCGTTGTAGTTGCCGTGCTTGGTCTTGGCGCGGTGCGGGCCCTTCTTGCGGTTCCACTTCGAGACGCCCTTGCGGGAGAAGTGGTGCACGCCCAGGCGCGCGCACACCTCCTTGACCTCGGGGTCGTCGCCCTCGTCGAGGAGCCAGACGTGCATCAGACCGCGGTGGCGGATCTTCACGGCCGCCTCCAGGGTCTTCGTCACCATCTCCAGCGGCTCCTTGCCGGGCACGAAGGAGGTGAGGAAGGCGACCTTGGTGCCGGTCTCGGGCACCACCGGCACCGGGTCGCGGGCGACCAGGGTGGCGTGCGCGTTCGACAGCACGTTCAGGCAGCGGAACAGCTCGATCAGGCCGATCGCGACGAGCATCACGACGTCGAGCGCGGGCAGCCAGGAGAAGGCGGGGTAGTCGCGCTCCGTCCAGTGCTGCGGCTGGAGCAGCCAGACCAGCAGCACCACCGACAGCAGCGGCGCGGCGGCCAGCATCAGGGCGACCCGGATGCGGTGCGGCTCCTGCGAGATCAGCGAGCGGTACTGCACCCGGTACGGCTTGTTCGGGTCGGGCTGGGTGAGGGGGCCCGCGAGGCGGCTGTAGTGCTCGTAGTCGTACTTCGGCAGCGTCTTCTTTATCCGGCGGAACGAACCGGTGTTCCAGTTCCGGTGCCCGGGCACCCGGAGCTGGGTGGTCTGGGACGGGTCGTGGTCCGCCCCGGCGCCCGTCGGCGTCGACGTCATGAGTCATCCCCCCACACGCGGGTCATGCGTGTTTCGTCGCTTCCTTCGCCTGTTCCGGTCCCCCTCGACCTTCACGGACGTGTCAGTGGTGGGTCATGGTCACCACGGCATGCACACCATATAGACATGGAATGGCGACCCCCGGTTGCATGATGCCCCCCTCGGCATCCCCCTCGGCACCCGGCCCCGGCCGGACCAGGGTTCTACGGCGTTCGTCATGATCGCAAGACGTCCTGGTACGGAATGCACCGAAGGCCCCCCGTGTGCTACGAGAGGCCTTCGAGTGTGTCGGTGCGCCGCCAGGGACTCGAACCCCGGACCCGCTGATTAAGAGTCAGCTGCTCTAACCAACTGAGCTAGCGGCGCCTGCTGACCTGCACAACTCTACCCGATGCCGACCGGTGCTCCGGACCACCGCCCGTCGGCCCGCGGCTCCCGGCCGCTCCGGCCGGGTACATCATTCGGACCGTCAACATGCGCGCCGTGCGGACCGTTGGAAAACTGACCGGCATGTACCGAAGCGCGCCGCCGCGGACCCGTCCGACGGGAGTGTGAGAGGAATCGCATGGAGACTCCCGTATTCGAGGAAATCGACCCCGCGGGCGACTGCGAGTGCCCCGGCTGCCGTCACTGGCGGCGCGTTCTGCCGCATGCGCCGGCGGGCCGCGCGCCCGCCCACCCGGCGGCGTACCGCACCCTGGTCGTGGCCACCGCCACCGCCGCCGCCTCCGCGACCGCCGTGTCCGCCCTCGGCGCGGGACCGGCGGCGGCGCTCCCGGCGGCCGCCCACGCCCCCCATCGGCCGGGTGCTCCCGCCGGGGACGAGCCCGGCACCCCCCAGGGGCCCCGGGCGCCGCTGCACGGTGCGACCGGCCGGCCCGCGGCGCCGCCGGCCGGTGCGGAACTGGCCGGCATCACCCGTACGGAGATCGTCGACCGGGCCAGGACCTGGGTGGCCGCGAAGGTCCCGTACAGCATGACCGCGTACTGGTCCGACGGTTACCGCCAGGACTGCTCGGGCTTCGTGTCGATGGCGTGGAAACTGCCCGCCAACGAATGGACCGGAAGCCTCGCCACCGTCGCCGACCGCATCACCAAGGACGAGCTGCAGCCCGGCGACATCCTGCTGTTCCACAACGCCGCCGACCCGGAGAACGGCTCCCACGTGGTGATCTTCGGCGGCTGGACGGACGGTACGCGCACCGCCTACACGGCGTACGAGCAGACCCCGCCGCACACCCGCACGCGCGAGACCCCGTACGCCTACTGGACCAACTCCGGCAAGTACCTGCCGTACCGCTACAAGGGGGTCACGCAGGGCCAGGCGGGCAAGGCGGGCACGGCCACTGCGCCGCCGGCCGCCGCGGGCCCCGCCTCGCACGGGGTGGCGGGGTACCCCGGCCGGGGCATGTTCCGGCCGGGTGCCGACAACGCGTACGTCACCCGGCTCGGCAGGCAGCTGGTGAAGAAGGGTTTCGGCGCGTCCTACACGAGGGGCCCGGGGCCGCGCTGGGGCGAGGCGGACCGGCGGGGCGTCCAGGCCTTCCAGCGTGCCCAGGGCTGGCGCGGCGGGGCGGCGGACGGCCACCCGGGGCCGGAGACCTGGCGGCGGCTCTTCTCGTGACCGACGGCCCGCAGGTGATCACCCGTTCATGACGCGTCTGGCGCGGAGGCTGGAGCAGGCATGAGTACGAACACGACGTCATCGACCCCACCCTCGACCCCACCGCCGGCCGGAACTCCGGCACCGTCCTCGTCCGGCTCCGTGCCCGAGCCCCCGGCCGAGTCCTCGACGGGCTCCCGGCCGGCCCGGCTCATTCACAACGAGGCCACCACCGAGATCCCCGTCCACCTGCTGTTCCGTGACGACCCCGCCCCGGCGCCGGTGCCGCTGCGGCCCGCGGTCGTGGCCCGGCGGCAGGGCCCGGGGGAGCGGCCCGGCGAGCGGCCCCCGGCCCGGCGCCGGGTGGGTGCCCGCCCGCGCCCGGTGCCGTCCGTCGACCCGGAGCTGACGGAGCGTCCGGCGCGGGTGCTGCCCGGCGCGGCCGGGGTGGCCGCGGGGCTGTCGGGGGTGGCCGGGTGCGTGGCCACCTCCTGGTGGGCCGGTCTCGTCCCGCCGCTCACGGCCCAGGCGCTGGGGCTGCCCGTGCACGCGGGCGTCGGGCTCGGGCCCGCGCAGTGGGCGGCGTACGCCGCCGCCGGGGCGCTCGGGATGTTCGGGTTCGGCGGGCTGGCCCGGGGCCGGACCGGACGGGCCTGGGTGCTCGGGCTGTTCGGCCGCTACCGGGGGACGGTGCGCCGCACCGGCCTGATGTGGGTCAACCCGCTGCTGCTGCGCCGCCGGGTGGACGTGCGGCTGCGGCACTGGCGCAGCAAGCCGATGCCCGCGGCTGACGGCAACGGGGTCGCACTGCGGGCGGTGACCCTGGTGGTGTGGCGGGTGCGGGACACCGCGAAGGCGACGCTGGGCGTGGAGGACCACGAGACGTATCTGCGCGAGTGCGTCGAGGCGGCGCTGGCCCGGGTGCCGGTGGAGCCGCTCGGCACGGTCCGCAGTGCGGCGGACGTGGCCGGGGACACGCTGACCCGGCTGGTGGCGGCGGACGCGGCGCCGGTCGGCCTGGAGGTGTTCTCGGTGCGCCCGGTCCGGGTGGAGTACGCCCCCGAGGTCGCCGCCGCGATGCACCGGCGCAGGATCGCCGCGCTGGACGCGGCGCAGCGGGCGAGCGTGCTCACCTCGGTCGTGGACTCGGTGGAGGACACGGTGACCCGGCTGACCATGCGCGGCCTGGTCGAACTGGACGACTACGAGCGCAAGGTGCTGGTGAAGGACCTGACGGTGGCGTTCTGCGCGGGCCGGGGGGACACGGGGGCCTGAACGGGGGCGCGGACAGGCCCGTTCCGCCTTTGGTATGGACATGTTCAACTACCGGCCATAATCTGAACTTGGTCTAGACCTGCACGGCTCACTGAACTTCCCCACGTCACAGGGAGCAGCAGTATGCGCACAAGGACCAAGTTGTACGCGGCCGCACTGGGCATGGCGACCACCGGCGCGCTCGTCCTCTCGTCCGGCGGTGCCAGCGGTCACGGCTACACCGACCTGCCCGTCAGCCGGCAGAAGGTCTGCCAGAACGGCACGGTCAGCGGGTGCGGCGCCATCCAGTGGGAGCCGCAGAGCGTCGAGGGCCCCAAGGGCTTCCCGGCCTCCGGTCCGGCCGACGGAAGGATCTGTTCCGCGGGCAACACCGGGTTCGCCCCGCTCGACAGCCCCAAGCAGCCCAACGGCCAGGCGTGGCCCACCACCAAGGTGAACGGCGGGCAGAGCTACACCTTCCGCTGGCAGTTCACGGCCCGGCACGCCACGACCGACTTCAAGTACTACGTCACCAAGCCGGGCTGGAACCAGGACCACAACCTGGCCCGGTCCGACCTCAACCTCACGCCGTTCTTCACGGTGCCCTACGGCGGCAAGCAGCCCCCGGCCACGCTCTCCCACAGCGGCACGCTGCCGTCCGGGCTGAGCGGGCACCACGTGATCGTCGCGGTGTGGACGGTCGCCGACACGGCCAACGCCTTCTACGCGTGCTCGGACGTCACCTTCTGAGCCGGCCGGACAGGGGAAGGGCCCCCTCGCGAGGCGAGGGGGCCCTTCCTTCGGTGCGCCGCCAGGGACTCGAACCCCGGACCCGCTGATTAAGAGTCAGCTGCTCTAACCAACTGAGCTAGCGGCGCATGACTCCCGCCGTCCGCTTCCCGCGGCCGGCGACGAAGAAAATACTACCCGGTCCCGGGCAGTGCTCTCGACCAGTCCCGCCCCGCCCTAGATGGCCATGGACAGCAGCACCGGCGCCGCGCCGCGGTTCAGCTCGTCCGCCGCCCGGCGCAGCCGGTGCGCGTGGGCGACCGGGAGCGACAGGGCCAGGCAGCCCACGGCGGCCCCGGCGGTGATCGGCACGGCCGCGCAGACGGTGCCCACCGCGTACTCCTGGAGGTCGAGGACCGGCACGGTGGCCGGCTGGGACTCCAGGCGGGACAGCAGCAGCTTGTCGCTGGTGATCGTGCGGGAGGTCAGGCGGGCCATCTTGTGCCGGGCGAGGTGGTCGCGGCGTGCGGCGTGGTCCAGTTGGGTCAGCAGGCTCTTGCCCACCGCGGTCGCGTGGGCCGAGTCGCGGAAGTCCACCCACTCGTTCACCTTGGGCGTGGCCGGGCTGTCGGCGTACTGGGTGACGCTGACCTCGCCGTCGACGTACCGGCTGATGTAGACGGCGGCGCCCACCGAGTCGCGCAGCCGGTCCAGGGTGCGCTGGAGCTTGTCGCGCAGGGCCTCCTCCCGGCCGTGGGCCGAGCCGAGGCGGGCCAGGGCCTCCCCGGTGACGTACGTGCCGTCGGCGGTCTGCTCGACGTAGCCCTCACGGCGCAGCATGCGCAGGAGCGGTGTCAGCCGCTCGCGGTCGAGGCCGCTGCGGCGGGCGATCTCGGTGTCGGTGACACCGGAGGTGTGCCGCGCCACCGTCTCCAGGACGCGCAGGGCGTCCTGGGCCGAGTGGTGCGGCGCGGTCGGCCTGTGCTGCAGCGCCACGGTGGTATCCCCCTGCGCTCGCTGGTGCATCCCTGCGTTCACGATAGCCGCCAAGAGGCCTCTCGTGAGGGGGTGTTGAGCGGATTCCGGGGCTCCCATCTGCGGCGCTGGCCCGCTGGCATATGCCGGGTGCCAGCCCCAACGTCCCGACCTCGGACGTTGGGGCGGTGACGCCCTGCAATTACAGGACCGCGCTGAGAAACTCCCGCGTGCGGTCGTGCTCCGGCTCGCTGAAGATCTTCTCCGGCGCCCCGGCCTCGATGACCCGGCCAGAGTCGAACATCAGGACCTGGTCCGAGATGTCCCGGGCGAAGTTCATCTCGTGGGTCACGCAGAGCATGGTGATGTCCGTGGTGCGCGCGATGTCCCGCAGCAGGTCCAGGACGCCCGCGACCAGCTCCGGGTCGAGCGCCGAGGTCACCTCGTCCAGCAGCAGCACCTTCGGGCGCATCGCCAGCGCCCGGGCGATCGCCACCCGCTGCTGCTGGCCGCCGGAGAGCTGGGCCGGGCGGGCGTCGCACTTGTCGGCCAGACCCACCATGTCGAGCAGCCCCTCGGCGCGCTCCACGGCCTCGTCCTTGGACAGCCCGAGCACCGTGACCGGCGCCTCGGTGATGTTGCGCAGCACGCTCATGTTCGGGAACAGGTTGAACTGCTGGAACACCATCCCGATCTGCTTGCGGGCCTCGCGCCGCTCCTTCTCGGTCGCCGGGAAGAGCTTCTGCCCGTCCACGGTGATCGTGCCCTCGTCGGGCTTGAGGAGCGTCATCAGCAGCCGCAGGATCGTCGTCTTGCCCGACCCGGACGGGCCGATCAGGGTGACGTGCTTGCCGGCGTCGACGGAGAAGTCCAGGTGGTCGAGGACGGTGTTGTCCCCGAACCGCTTGGTGACCTGCTCCAGGCGTATCAGCTCGCCGGAGCTGCGCTCGGGGCTTTTCTCGGGGTTGGGAAGAGTGTCAGTGGGCAAGGCGTCGCTCCAGGGCTCGCAGGGCAAGGGAGGCCAGGTAGGAGATGACGATGAAGGCCACGCCGATCACCGTCAGGGGCTCGGTGAACTGGAAGTTCTGCTGCGAGAACAGCCGCGCCTCGCCGAGCATCTCCAGCACCGTGATCGCCATCAGCAGCGGCGTGTCCTTCAGCATGGAGATCACGTAGTTGCCGAGGGCGGGAGCCACCCGGCGGATCGCCTGCGGCAGGATGACCGCCGTCCAGGTCCGCCGCAGCGGCAGGTTCAGCGCCGTCGCGGCCTCCCACTGGCCGACCGGCACCCCCTCGATGCCGGCCCGGTAGACCTGCATCGTGTACGTCGAGTAGTGCAGCCCGATGGCGACCACACCGGTGGTGAGCGCCGAGAAGGTGATGTTCCACTCGGGCAGCACGTAGAAGAGGAAGAAGAGCTGCACCAGCAGCGGGGTGTTCCGGATGAACTCGGTGATCACACCGACCGGCCAGGTCACCCAGCGGCTCGGCACCCGCATCAGCAGCGCCCACACCAGGCCGACGCCGAAGGAGACCAGCGAACCGAGCACCAGGATCTGCACGGTGACCAGCAGACCGTCCCAGAAGTGCGGCATGAAGTCGGAGACCGCGCTCCAGTCCCACGTCACGACACACCACTTCCCTCAGGCACCCGCACGGCCGCCGTCTTCTTCTGCGGCGCCTTGCCGACGCCCGCCTTCAGCTTCTTCTCCAGGCCGCGCATCACCCGCGTGAGCAGGAACGCGATCACGAAGTAGATCAGCAGGACGTACGTGTAGATCTCCGCGCTCTCCTGCAGCGCCAGGCGCACCAGGTTCGCGCTGAAGGCCAGGTCGCCCATGCCCATGATCGACACCAGGGCGGTGCCCTTGAGCAGCTCGATCAGCAGGTTGGAGAAGGGCGGGATCATCTCCGGCACCGCCTGCGGCAGCAGGATCAGCCGCATCCGCTGCCAGGGCGTGAAGCTGAGGGCGATGCCGCCCTCCTTCTGCGCCGGGTCGACCGCGCCGAGCGCGCCGCGCACGATCTCGGAGCCGTACGCCCCGTAGGTCAGGCCGAGCGCCAGCGTGCCCGCCCACATCGGCACCAACTGCCAGCCGAAGGCCGGGGGCAGCACGAAGAAGACCCAGAAGATCATCACCAGCGCGGAGGTGCCGCGGAACACCTCGGTGTAGAAGCCCGCGAGGAAGCGGACGATCCACAGCCGGTGGCTGCGCGCGATGCCGACCACGAAGGAGACGCCCGCCGCGAGCAGGGCGCTGAAGAAGAGCAACTGGACGGTGACCCAGACGCCCTGGAGTACGAGTTCCCACAGTCCCGAGGTCATCCGCCGCAGAGCTCCTTCGCGGTCAGATCGGTCATCTCGTTCTGCGTGAAACCGAAGGGCTTGAGGATGCGCAGCAGTTCGCCGCTCTTCTTGAGCTTCTGCAACTCGACGTTGAAGGCGTCCCGCAGGTTGGTCTCGTCCGGACGGAAGGCGAAGCCGCCGCCGTCGACGTGGGGTTTGCCGTCGACGATCGGCGCGAACGCCTCGGTGGCCTCCGCCTTGGTGGACTTCTTCACCACCTCGCGGACGGTCAGGGCCGTACCGGCGAAGACGTCCACGCGCCCGGACTCGACGGCGTTGAGTCCGGCCACCTGGTCGGGGACGATCAGGATGTCGTCCTCCTTGTACCCGTGCTCCACCGCGTAGGCGATCTCGGCGTAGCCGGTGCCGGTCGCGAACCGGGCCTTCTTCTTGACGACGTCCTCGTAGGAGTGCAGCCCGAGCGGATTGCCCTTGCGCACGATGTACGCGTCGAGCATCTGGTAGTCGGGGTCGGAGAAGATGACCTGCCGGCAGCGGTCGGCGTTGATGTACATCCCGGCCGCCACGACGTCGAACTGCTGCGAGGCCAGCCCCGGGATGAGGGAGCCGAACTCCGTCGGCACCGGCTGCACCCGGTCCACTCCGAGCCGCTTGAAGACGACCTTCGCCAGCTCCGGCGCCTCGCCGGTCAGCTCGCCGTTCTTGTCGATGTACCCGAAGGGGATCTCGCCCGCGATGCCGAGCCGGGCGACTCCCTGTGCCCTGAGCCGGCTGAGCAGGTCACCCCCCTCCACGTCGGAAGCGCTGGCCACCCGCGAGCAGCCGGCCGCCCCCAGCGCGCCGAGCGCCGCGACCCCCGCGAGCAGCGTTCGGCGGGTGGGGCCGGAAGTCCTGGTCGTTTGGTCGGATATACCCCATGGAGGGGTTCTGTGTGGTGGAGCCATGGGCGCGCAGCTACCCGAAGGCGGGCAGGTTATGCCGATCTTTTTCAGTCCGATACATCGGCCCGGCGCCCTTGACCCGAGGGGCGCGGGGCACTGCCATGGAGGGCATGGCTGATCGCTGCATCGAAGTCTCGCTGGTCAAGCGCGGAATCACCTGCACGGCCCAACTGCTCGACGACCGGGCCCCGCTCACCTGCGCGGCCGTCTGGGACGCGCTCCCCCTCGGCGGCGAGGTGTATCACGCCAAATACGCCCGCAACGAGATCTACGCCCTTTTCCCGCCCTTCGCGACAACCGAACCCCCGCTGGAGAATCCGACGGTCACCCCCATTCCCGGCGACCTGTGCTATTTCGCCTTCGCGGGAGCCGAGTTGGGCACGAAGGCGTACGGCTACGACCGAGAGGTCCGCCCCGGCACCACCCTCGTCGACCTCGCCCTCTTCTACGAGCGCAACAACCTCCTCCTCAACGGCGACGTCGGCTGGGTCCCCGGCACCGTCTGGGGCCGCGTCACCGAGGGCCTGGACGCGATGGCGGAGGCCTGCAACGACCTGTGGCGCACGGGAGCGGCGGGGGAGACCCTGAGCTTCCGCCGCCGGCCCTAGCCGCGGGCAGTCGTGCCTCCCCCGGTCGACGCCCACCCCCTGCGCCCGCGCCCACGCCGGTCACCACCGGGCCGACGTACCCGCTCCCGCCTCGTACAGCGCGTGCGCCGCCCGCAAGACCAGATCGTCCCGGTGCCGCGCGGCAACGATCTGCACCCCGACAGGCAGCCCGTCCCCGTCCACCCCCGCGGGCACACTGCACGCCGGCTGCTGGGTCAGATTGAACGGATACGTGAACGGCGTCCACCCCGTCCACCGCCGGTGCCCGGACCCCTTCGGCACCTCCGCCCCCGCCTCGAACGCCGTGATCGGCACGGTGGGCGTCACCAGCAGGTCGTACGACTGGTGGAAGAGACCCATCCGCCGCCCCAGCTCCATGCGGACGTCCACCGCCGCCAGGTAGTCCAGCGCCGAGTACCGCGCCCCGGCCCCGGCGATCTCCCGCAGCCCCGGGTCCAGCAGCTCCCGCTGCCCCGCCCGCAGATGCTGCACCACCCGCGCCGCCCCGCTGAACCACAGGGTGTGGAAGGCGTCCACCGGGTCCGCGAAGTCGGGGTCGGTCTCCGTCACGTACGCGCCCAGCTCCGCCAGCCGCTCCACCGCCCGCCGGACCGCCCCCGCCACCTCCGGACGCACCGCCACCTGCCCGCCCAGCGAGGGCGAGTACGCCACCCGCAGCCCCCGCACCCCGCCGGACAGGGCCTCGGTGTACGACCCCGGCGCCGGGCCCAGCGCCGACCAGTCCCGGGCGTCCGGGGCGCCGACGACGTCCAGCATCAGCGCCGCGTCCGCCGCGTCCCGCGCCAGCGGACCGACGTGCGCGAGGGTGCCGAACGCGCTCGCCGGGTACAGCGGCACCCGTCCGTAGGTGGGCTTCAGGCCGAAGACGCCGCAGAAGGACGCCGGGATGCGCACGCTGCCGCCGCCGTCCGTGCCCAGCGCCAGCGGACCCGCCCCGAGCGACACGGCCGCCGCCGCGCCCCCGCTGGAACCGCCCGCCGTACGCGACGGGTCGTGCGGGTTGCGGGTCACGCCGGACAGCGGCGAGTCCGTCACGCCCTTCCAGCCGTACTCCGGCGTCGTGGTCTTGCCGACGAACACCGCCCCGTGCTCGCGCAGCCGGGCGACGGACGGGGCGTCCTCGGTCCAGGGGCCGTCCGGCGAGACGGCCCGCGAGCCGCGCAGGGTCGGCTGACCGCGCGTCAGCAGGATGTCCTTCACCGTGACCGGCACCCCGTCGAGGCGCCCGCACGGCTCCCCGCGGCGCCACCGCTCCCCGGCCCGCCGGGCCTGCTCCAGTGCCTCCTCGCCGGTCAGCCGGACGAAGGCGTTCACCTCCGGCTGGATCCGCTCGGCCCGTTCCAGAACCGCCCGGACCGCCTCCTCGGGGCTGAAAGCACCCTTGCGGTAGCCGTCGACGAGCTGTACGGCGGTCAGCTCGGTGAGGTCGGTCATGCAGCACCTTCCCGCTGGTCCGGGACGTCGGCGACGTCAGTGTCCGGGTACGTATCCGCGCTTCTTGTCGACCACGTTGGCCAGCGGCCGGCCCGCCGCCCAGCTCTCGAACAACTCCACGAACTGGGCGCCCAGTTCGTCCCGCCAGCCGACCGTGTCCCCGCTCATGTGCGGCGAGACGATCAGCCCCGGCACCTCCCACAGCCGGCTGTCCGGCGCGAGCGGCTCGTGGTTCAGCACGTCCAGGGCGGCGCCCGCGATCCGGTGCGCGGTCAGCGCCTCGACCAGGTCGTCCTCGACGACCAGCGGGCCCCGCCCCACGTTCACGAACCGTGCGGAGGGACGCATCAGAGCGAACCGCCGGGCGTCGAACATGCCGCGCGTGGCGTCGGTGAGCGGAGCCGCCGCCACCACCCAGTCGGCCCCGGCGAGCAGGCGGTCCAGTTCCTCGGTCCCGTGCACACCGGGGCGCGCGGTGCGGCCGACCAGCGCGGTGGTGACGCCGAGCGCCTCCAGCGTGCTCGCGACCGCCCGCCCGATCGGCCCCGAACCCACCACGCAGGCGCGGGTCCCCGACACCCGCGTCGACTCGCGGTGGCGCCAGGTCCGCTCGCCCTGCAGCCGCAGCGTGGCCGGCAGGTCCTTGGCCATCGCCAGCACGAGCGCGGCGACGTACTCGGCGATCGGCTGGTCGAAGACGCCGCGCGCGTTGGTCACCACCGTGTCCGAATCGGCCAGCTCCGGGCACATCAGGTGGTCCACCCCGGCGCTCGCCGTGTGCACCCAGCCGGGACGCGGACCGGCGCCGGGCCACGCCTCGCGCACGGCGTGCGAGGTGAAGTCCCACACCAGCAGGACGTCGGCGGACGGCAGCCGCTCGGCCAGCGTCGCCGCGTCGGCGTGCTCGATCCGCGCCCGGCCGGTCAGCCGGCCCAGCCGGGGCGGCGGCTCGGCGTCCAGGACGAGGAGGGTGGGCACGGACGCGGGCGGGGGCGCGGACGTGGTCATCGGTGGGCCTGTCTCCGGTCGGGGGAGCGGGGGCGGTTCAGGTGTTGACGGGGGACTCAACCGGCTGCTGACCTGGAGGGGATGCGGGCGGATTGACCACGCTCGCACCGGAACCTACCTTCGTCAACACGGCCGTTCATCACGGTGCGTTGTCCTCCCCTTTCCCAGTGTGAGGCCGGTGCGTGCCATGGACATCTCCTTTCTCGGCGGACCAGCTCCGCAGCGCGGGGTCGGCGTGGTCGCCCCCTTCGACTTCGCACTCGACCGTGAGCTGTGGCGGTGGGTGCCCGACGACGTGTCGCTGCACATGACGCGGACGCCCTTCGTGCCCGTCGAGGTCAGTCTGGACCTCGCCCGGATGGTCAGCGAGCACGAGACCCTGGGCGAGGCGGTCCGCACCCTCAACGCCATCGCGCCGCAGACCGTCGCCTACGCCTGCACCTCGGGCAGCTTCGTCGGCGGCATCGCCGGGGAGCGCGCCCTGTGCGAGGCGATGACCTGGGCGGGCGCGGTCCCGTCCGTCACCACCTCCGGCGCGCTGCTGGACGCGCTGGCCGAGCTGGGCGTCCGCCGCGTCGCGCTGGTGACGCCGTACACCGTCTCGGTGACCCGGGCACTGGAGGCGTACGTCGCCGAGGCCGGGGTCACCGTCACCGGCTGCGCCTTCATGGGGCTGACCCGGCACATCTGGCGGGTCCCCTACCGCGGCGTGGCCGACATGGCCCGCCGGGCCGTGCCCGTGCCGGGGGCGGCGGAGGCCCTGTTCATCTCCTGCACCAACCTTCCCACCTACGACGTGATCCCCCAGCTGGAGGCAGAGCTGCGGATCCCGGTGATCTCGGCCAACCAAGTGACGATGTGGGCGGCGCTGCGCCGATTGGGTACCCGTGCCGTGGGGCCGTACCAGGCGCTGACCGATCCGGCCGCCCGTATCGGCCCCGCGGTGCCGGGTGCGGCCGGTCCCGCGGTGGTGGGGCCCGCCGGTCCCGTCGACCCCGCGGTGGCGGGCCCGGTCGGATCCGCCGCGGCGGAGATGCCGGGCGTCGCCGACGCCGCGGACACGGAACAGCAGCAGGAAGGGTGGACATGACAGCACTGGGAATCCTGTACCCCGGCCACTCCGGCGAGGACGACTACCCACGCATCGAGCAGCTCCTGAGCGGCGGCATCCGGGTGGACCTGGTGCACACGGACATCGGCGAGGACGCGCACCGGGTGGACGCGCTGCTGGAGATGGGCTCGCCGCAGCGGCTGGAGGCGGGCGTGGCCGAGCTGCGGCTGGCCGGCGCCGACGCCGTGGTGTGGGCCTGCACCAGCGGCAGCTTCGTCCACGGCTGGGACGGCGCCCACGAACAGGCGCGCGCCCTGGCCCGGGCGGCCGGCATGCCCGCCTCGTCCACCTCCTTCGCCTTCGTGCACGCGGCGAAGGAGATCGGGGTGCGGCGGGTCTCGGTCGGCGCGACCTATCCGGAGGACGTGGCCCGGCTCTTCGCGGACTTCCTCGGCGCGGCCGGCATCGAGGTGGCCGACGTGGTCAGCTCGGGCATCGTCACGGCCGCCGAGGTCGGCACCTGGACCGAGAAGGAGGTGCTGGCGCTGGCCCGTGCCGCCGACCGCCCCGACGCCGAGGCGGTGCTCCTCCCGGACACGGCGCTGCACACGGCGGCCCACCTCCCGGCCCTGGAGCAGGAGCTGGGCAAACCGGTCCTCACCGCCAACCAGGTCACCATCTGGGAGTGCCTGCGCCTGGCCGACCGCCGCGTCAACGCCCCCCAGCTGGGCACGCTGTTCACGCGGGAGCCGCTGGTGCAGGTCTGAGCGGACGCCGTACGAGCGCCGTACGACACGGAAGAACCCCGGTCCCGCGTGAGCGGGGCCGGGGTTCTCGTCGAGCGCTGGGCAGGCCTTGCACCTGCATTTCCCCACGGGAAGTGGGGCGTCTTTCCTTGGACCACCAACGCACTGCCTGCCGCGGGAGGTTGGCCTCCGTGATCAGGCAGGATGATCGTACCGCAGCCTCGGCCGGGGTGCACATCGGCCGAGGGGTGGCCCGGAGAAGCGGGTGGGGCGACCTCGCGCCGCCGTCGCCCGATGTTCATGTACAAGTACAACGTTCCTCACTCTGAATCTGCCTGAACCCTTGTCAGCTCCTGGGGTGGCCCCTATTCTCACGCCGAGAAAGCGCTTTCCGGTCATGGTGATTGACGTGCTCACGACATGACCTCCGTTCCGGCATGTGAAGGCGAAGGGGAGACCGAGGATGAGACGACCAGTCGCGCTGCGACTCCAGGCGGCACTGGGCACGCTGGCCCTCGCGGCCGCGGCCGCGGCCGGTGTGGTGCTGACGATGCCCGAGGCGGCGGCAGCGGCCGGCGGCGCCACCGGCTACGCGACCCAGAACGGCGGCACGACCGGCGGCGCGGGCGGGAAGACCGTCCGCGCCACCACCGGCACCGCGATCCACGAGGCACTGTGCGGCCGGGCCGACAGCAGCACCCCGATCACCATCGAGGTTGAGGGCATCATCAACCACGGCAACACCAGCAAGGTGTCGGGCGACAGCTGCAACACCGCGGCCGACAAGATCGAGCTCAAGCAGGTCGGCAACGTCACGATCGTCGGCGTCGGAGGCGGTGCCGTCTTCGACCAACTGGGCATCCACATAAGGGAGTCCAGCAACATCATCATCCAGAACGTGACCGTGCGGAACGTCAAGAAGTCCGGCTCGCCCACCTCCAACGGCGGCGACGCCATCGGCATGGAGAGCGACGTCCGCAACGTCTGGGTCGACCACACCACCCTGGAGGCCTCGGGCGGCGAGTCGGAGGGCTACGACGGCCTCTTCGACATGAAGGACAACACCCAGTACGTCACCCTGTCCTACAGCGTCCTGCGCAACTCCGGCCGCGGCGGCCTCATCGGCTCCAGCGAAAGCGACCGCTCCAACGGCTACGTCACCTTCCACCACAACCTGTACGAGAACATCGACTCCCGGGCGCCCCTGCTGCGCGGCGGCACCGCCCACATGTACAACAACCACTACGTGAGCCTGAACAAGTCCGGGATCAACTCCCGGGCGGGCGCCAAGGCCAAGGTGGACAACAACTACTTCGAGGACTCCAAGGACGTCCTCGGCACCTTCTACACCGACGAGGCCGGCTCCTGGCAGGTCAGCGGCAACATCTTCGACAACGTGACCTGGTCCGAGCGCAGCGGGGACAACAACCCGGCCGGCCCCGACCCGCAGTCCAACACCACCGTGTCCATCCCGTACTCCTACACCCTCGACGACGCCTCCTGCGTGCCGTCCGTGGTGAGCGGCACGGCGGGCGCGAACAAGGGCCTGAAGGTGTCGGACGGCGGTTGCACGCCGCAGACCCCGGACCCGACCGACCCCACCGACCCGGACCCGACGGACCCCACGGACCCGACCGACCCGGACCCGACCGACCCGCCGAGCGGGACCAACCTCAGCCTCGGGGCCGGCGCCGACGGCTCCTCCAAGGCGAGCGGCACCAGCTACGGCAACGTGCGCGACGGTGACCTGAGCACGTACTGGTCCCCGGCCGGCACCACCGGCTCCGTCTCCGTCAAGTGGTCCTCCGCCCGGACCGTCGGCAAGATCAACATCCGGGAGGCGGCGGGCTCCCAGGGCGCCATCGGCTCCTACCGCGTCGTCAACCACGACACCGGCGCCGTCCTGGCCTCCGGCAGCGGAGCGGGCGTGATCACCTTCTCCCCGGTCTCGCTGGAGAAGCTCACCTTCGAGATCACCGGCGCCTCGGGCACTCCGAAGGTCGCCGAGTTCGAGGCGTACGCCGGCTGACCCGGCCGGGGAGGGCGGGGTGCGTCCGGAGCACGGTGCCGGACGCACCCCGCCCTCTTGCGCGGGCGCGGGACAATGGGGGGTGGCCCACTCCACCGGAGTGCCCCCGCGTTCCGGGGAGGGCCGTCGTGACGTACGAGGAGGAGAAGACATGGCGGAGCCCACGCCGGGTCGGCACGAACCGCGGCTACGGCCCGCGCCCCTGCTCTTCGAGCCGGCGGAGGCGGCCGCCGACCCCGAGCACTTCTTCGACCTCGAGTCGATCGACGATCCCCGGGCCCTGCTGGAGCGGGCCACCGAGCTGACCCACGCGTTCCGCGCGGCGGCGGACCGGGCGATGGAGTTCCAGGCGGTCGCGGCGGCACAGCTCGCCGATCCGCGGCGGTTCGACCGGCTGACCACCGCCGACATCGCCGAACGGGCCGAGTGGACCGAGGACTACGCCAAGAAGATGGTGGAGTTCGGGCGCGACCTGATGCGCGGAGAGCCGGCCGAGTAGGTCCACGGGGCCGACCGCCGACCGCCGGCGGCCGGACTGCCGCGCGCGCATATGCCAGGAGGGTGGGCAAGATACCTCCTTCCCCGCCCCCGCGTCACCGTTTCCCGCAACTCGGCGGAGCGGGTCCCTCACGGTCGGTAGACATGTCCGCATGAGCAGCCCCCGCAACGCCGCGCCCCATGTCTCGGACGTCACCTCGGACGGCGCCGCCTGGCTGGCGTCGGCGGGTGCGTACCCGCGTCACACGCTCGCGCTGTGGGAGGGGCGGCCCGGGGTCCCGGTCGTCCTGCCCTGCGGCTCCGCCTTCGACGTGGTCAGCGCCCCCGCGATCTTCGGCCGCCGCATGCTCGACCGCTTGTGGGACGACGGCCCGGGCTCGGGCCCGGTGGCGGAGTTCCGCGGCCGGATGCTGCTGTTCGCCGCGCCGGGCACCGCACAGCGCCTGCCCTCGCTCCTCGACTGGGAGGAGTGGGGTGCCCGCGGCCGGCCGGGCGGCCGTACGGGAGCGGTCCCGTCGCTGCTGTGCCACGGTGCCGGGGACACGGTGACCGTCCCGGGTCCCGCGGGCCCCGAGGACGCGCCGCCGCGCCCCGACTCCCGCTGGCTGGTGGCGCCGGACACCCGCCGGCCCTGGCTGCCCGGCCCGGAGGTCCTGCTCTGGGCGGCCGTGCGGGCGGCCCGGGCGGCGGTGCGGATTTCGATTTTTCCTCCCGCCGACCAGGGTGCTAAGGTCTACGACGTCAGCAGGCGCCGCTAGCTCAGTTGGTTAGAGCAGCTGACTCTTAATCAGCGGGTCCGGGGTTCGAGTCCCTGGCGGCGCACGATGGCGATGGCGAGGCGTGTTCGCGGAAAGCGCGAACCACCTCGCCATCGTTGTTTCTGCGCGGCTTCGCCGCGCGGTGCGGGGGCTTCGCCACCCACACCCCCCTGCGCGGTGGTCCGGGGGTGCGGGGCCGGCCCAGGTGTCGTTGTGGTCCGGAGGGGCGCCGGGCTCACAAGGGTGTCCGTGCGCCGGGGGATGTGGGTCGGCCGGGTGTGATGCGGGTCAGCCGGGTGTGATGCGTACGGTCCAGGTGCCCGACTCCGTGCGGTCCTCCACCTCCACGCGCACGTGGTCGCCCGGCACCGTGAAGCTTTCGCCCAGGCCCACCGGGGCGTCGGCGAGCGGGGGGTAGACCGAGGAGGCCCAGCAGGCCCTGGTGTGCGGGTGGGCGTCGACGACCTGGACCGGACCGCCCCCCGACTGTGCTCCGCTGCGCACCCGGTAGACCAGCACCCCCGCCCGGCAGGCGGAGGCGTCGTTGCCGACCGGCGTGCGCACCTCGAAGGCGAGCACGCTGTCCGCGCCCGTGCGCACCACCGCCAGCTTCGTGCCCCGCCCGAGGCCGAAGGCCGGCGCGCCGGCGGCACCGGCCACCACCACGCCCGGCCCCGCCCCCAGCGGCTCCAGCGTCAGCCGGGTCGGCCCGCTGCCCCGTACGCACGCCACCTGCCGGGGCTGCAGCCAGCCCAGCTTCCATTTGTGCCAGCCCAGGAGGTCCGGGGCGAGCCCGAACTGGCTGCCCATCAGGTCCCAGTCGCCGACGTACGTGTCCCAGTCGCCCTTGCTGTCGACCGGACGGTGGTACAGGTCGGGCAGGTCGAAGACGTGCCCCGTCTCGTGGGCCAGGACCAGCCGGTCCGGCGGATGGTTCTCGAAGACCGTGACGACCCGCCGGATGTCCGTGCCGTCGGCCCGCAGCGGCGTGTCCAGATTGACGACCTTCGTGGCGTCGGAGTCCACCCCGGGCGCGTCCGGATCCGCGACGAAGTAGACGACGTCGAACCGGGAGAAGTCCACGTGCGGGTCGGCCGCGGCCAGCGCGTCGCGCAGGTAGGCGGCCCGGTGCTCGGGGCTCCAGTCACGCCGTATGGCGTACGACGTCGACGGGCTCGGCATCCGGATCCACTCCCGCAACGGGTGCGGGCGGATCGTGAAGGCGCCGTAGGAGGCCCGCCGGAAGAAGTCGCTCGTGGTGGGGAAGTGGTCGGCGGTGAGTTCGGCCGGGGACGTGAGCGGCTGGGAGTCGGGGAAGGACAGGAACACCATGACGGCGTCCAGGGTCCGGGCCGGGCGCGGGTAGGCGGCGTTCCAGGTGTCCAGGCCCTCGGAGTGGTGCGCGTCGGTGCGCTGGAGCGCGCAGGGCTCCGGGGAGAAGGGCTCGGCGACCGAGGGCGCGGCGATCAGGGAGGTCGCGGCGAGCGCCGACATCGTGGTGCACACCGCGGCGGTGCTGCGCAGCCTCGACCGCGCCGTCCGCGCCGGGCCCGCCTCCCGGCGAAGCCGCCTCAGGGGAAGCTGGCGCGGCACATGGACCTCCGGACACGGTTGACGGGACACCGCACCCAGCTTGTGCATGATTGTCGTACTGCGCCCTGTTCGCCTGCACCGGATGGGTGAGCGGGCCGGGGTTTCGCCGGAGTTCTCCCGGCCGACATTCCGAAGTCACTCACGGAACGTCACAACTGGTCGGAGGGGTGACGGACCCGTCCAGGTGTGAGCAGAAACGATCGGCCGGAGGGGCCACTCGGTCCGCGGCGCGGAACGGCGGCTGGAAGGGCCCGGTGTCAGCCTCTATGATCGGCACACTTTCCTGCACGAACAGAGCACGAACAGAGATCGAGGCACTGCGGGAGCGAGCGGTGAACGGAACCTCCGAAGGGCCGGCGCCCGCGGCAGACCCCAGCCCGTCGGCCGTCACGGAACGTGACGAACGTCTGGCTCCTCGTACCGGGCGTGCGGAACCCTCCGCCTACCGCTCGGTGTTCGCCACGGCCCCGCTCGCCATGGCCGTCGTCGACACCGAGGGCCTGGTCGTCAGCGCCAACGACTCCCTGGGCACCCTGCTCGGCACCGACCCGGCCGCGCTCGCCGGCTGCGCGGCGGCCGACCTCGTCGACCTCGCCTCCGACGCCGGCACCTGGCACGCCTACCGCGAGGTGCTGCGCGGGCACCGGTCCCGGCTGCGCTGCACGCGACGGCTCAAGCAGGCCGACGGACACTCCCTGTGGGCGCAGGTCACGGTCGAACCGCTGGCCGACGCCGGGGAGTCCGGGGACGCCCCGGGGCTGCTGCTCTCCGTCGCCGACGTCAGTGCCCGGCGCGAGCTCCAGGCGCGGCTGCGCCACCTCCAGATGCACGACCCGGTCACCCGGCTGCCCAACCGCGCCCTGTTCTTCGAACGCCTGACGGCGGCGTTGGAGGCGGAGTCGTACGAGAACGGCGGCACCGGCCGGATCGGCGTGTGCTACCTCGACCTGGACGGCTTCAAGGCCGTCAACGACACCCACGGCCACCGGGTCGGCGACCGGCTGCTCGCCGCCGTGGCCGAACGGCTGACCAGGTGCGCGGAGGAGGCCGCCCACGCCCGGTCCGGCGCACCCCTGGTGGCCCGGCTCGGCGGGGACGAGTTCGCCCTCCTGGTCGAGGACTCCACCGGCACCGACCAACTCGCCGACCTGGCCGGATCGGTCCTGGCCGCCCTCCAGCCGCCCTTCGAGCTCTGCGACCGGCGGCTGTCGGTCACCGCCTCGGTCGGCGTCGTCGAACGCCACACCGCCGGCACCACCCCCACCGCCCTGATGCAGGCCGCCGACACCACCCTGTACTGGGCCAAGGCCGACGGCCGGGCCCGCTGGACCCTCTTCGACCCCGAGCGCAACGCCAACCGCATGACCCGCCAGGCACTGGCCGCCACGCTCCGTCCCGCCATCGAGCGCGGCGAGTTCGCGCTCGAGTACCAGCCGCTGGTCGGCATGGCGGACGGCCGGGTGCGCGGCGTCGAGGCGCTCATCCGCTGGAACCATCCCCAGTTCGGCGTACTGGCGCCGAATCGGTTCATCGCACTGGCGGAGGAGGATGGATCGATCGTTCCCCTCGGCCGCTGGATCCTGCGCACCGCCTGCCACCAGGCCCGCCGCTGGCAGCTGGCCCACCCCGGCGAGCCGCCGATCTTCGTCAGCGTCAACGTGGCCGTGCGCCAGGTCTGGGACTCCGACCTGGTCGCGGACGTGGCCCGCACCCTGGAGGAGACGGGCCTCGCCCCCGACCTGCTGCAGCTGGAACTGACCGAGTCGGCGGTGATGGGCTCGGCCGGACGCCCGCTCCAGGTCCTCAAGGCGCTCAGCGACATGGGCGTCCACATCGCCATCGACGACTTCGGCACCGGCTACTCGAACCTGGCCTACCTCAGCCGGCTGCCGGTCTCGGTGCTGAAACTGGACGGCGCGTTCGTGCGGGGCTTCCAGTACGACACCGTGTCCGACGGCGCCGGGCCCGCCAACCCGGCCGACGAGGTCATCGTCGAGGCGATGGTCCAGCTCGCCCACCGCCTCGGCCTCACCGTCACCGCCGAGTGCGTGGAGACCTCCGACCAGGCGAGCCGCCTGCGCCGCATCGGCTGCGACACCGGCCAGGGGTGGCTCTACTCCCGGCCGGTGGCGCCGGACCGCATCTCCGCGCTGCTGGGCTCCGCCGGTCCCGGCGGCCCCGCCGGGGTTCAGGCCGGCGTCGGCAACCCGTAGGCGTCGGCGATCAGCTCGTAGGAGCGCAGCCGTACGTCGCCGCCGTGCGCGTTGGCGGTGAGCATCAGCTCGTCGGCGCCGGTGCGCTTCTGCAGGTCGTCGAGGCCGGCCCGGACCTCGTCGGCGGTGCCGTGGATGACGTTGGCGTTCCAGGACCGGACGAAGTCCTCCTCCATCGGGCTGAAGTCGTACGCCTCGGCCTCCTCCGGCGTCGGCACCAGCCCCGGGCGCCCGGTGCGCAGCCGGACCATGTTCAGCGCGGCCGCCAGCACCTGCCGGCGTGCCTCCTTCTCGTCGTCGGCCGCGAGCGCGGCGACGCCGATGAGGGCGTAGGGGGCGTCCAGCACGGCCGACGGGCGGAAGGAGTCGCGGTACAGGTCGAGCGCCGGGACGGTGTTCTGCGCCGAGAAGTGGTGCGCGAAGGCGAAGGGCAGCCCGAGGGTGCCGGCCAGCCGCGCGCTGAACCCGGAGGAGCCGAGCAGCCACACCGGCGGCCGGTGCGCCGACTGCACGCCCCCGGGCGAGGTGGCCTGCACGGGACCGGGCACGGCGTGGATACGGGCGTAGGGGTGCCCGTCCGGGAAGTCGTCGTCCAGGAACCGGATCAGCTCGGCGAGCTGCTGCGGGAAGTCGTCGGCGCCTTCGTTGAGCCGGTCGGTGCGGCGCAGGGCGGCGGCGGTGGCCCCGTCCGTGCCGGGCGCTCGGCCCAGCCCGAGGTCGACACGCCCCGGCGCCATCGCCTCCAGCGTCCCGAACTGCTCCGCGATCACGAGCGGTGCGTGGTTGGGCAGCATGACGCCGCCGGACCCGAGCCGGATGCGGTCGGTGTGGGCCGCGAGGTGGGCGAGGATCACCGCGGGGGAGGAGGAGGCGACGCCGGGCATGGAGTGGTGCTCGGCGACCCAGTACCGCTGGAAACCGCGGGCCTCGGCGAGCCGCACGATGTCCACACTGGTCCGCAGCGCGTCGGAGGCGGTCCTCCCGGCACCGACGGTCACCAGATCCAGTACGGAGAGGGGGACGGGAGCGGTGCCGTGGGCGGTGCCCCGGATCTCCTCTGCGGCGTCTGTGGGCATGACGGGGGGCCTCCTGTGCTCGACGTGTCCGTGGCGCGCGCAGCGTTCCTGCGCGGGTCGCTGCGCTCGTAACAGGAGGGGGTCTCCGGTTATTCCCGGCGGGTCGGGGCGCGCACGGGCCGGGTCAGCGGGTCACGCGGTGGCGCAGGTAGGTGACGCGGGAGCCGAAGGTGCGGTGCTCGACGAGTTCGAGGTTCACCCGGCGCTCGTGGTGGGGGAAGTACGGGGTGCCGCCGCCGACGAGTACGGGGTGGATCATGGTCCGGTACTCGTCGATCAGGTCCGCGGCGGCCGCCTCGGCGGCCAGGGTCGCGCCGCCGATCGCGATCTCGCCCTCCCCGGGCTCGGCCCGCAGTCGCTCGATCTCGGCGGCCACGGTGCCGGAGGCCAGGCGGGTGTTGGTGCCCCGCACCGACGTCAGCGTCCTGGAGAACACCACCTTCGGGAGCGCCTTCCACAGCGCGGCCCACTCCAGCTCCGCGGCGTCGAGCGACCCGTCCTGCCCGGCCGTGTCCCAGTACAGCATCGTCTCGTACAGCCGTCGGCCCAGCAGGTGGACGCCGGTCCGCCGCAGCTCGTCGGTGAAGTGACGGAAGACCTCCTCGTCCGGGTCGCCCCAGTCGATGCCGCCGTCCGGGTCGACGACGAACCCGTCCAGGGACGTGTTCATCGCATAGGTCACCCTGCGCATCGGAAGGCCTCCTCGGTAGCCGTTCGAGTCCGACCGTACGGCCACCGGCCGGGTGCCGCAGCAGTTCCCGGAAGCGCGGCGCGCGGGGGCGTGCTCAGCCGTAGTAGGCGATCTTCTCGTCGAGCACCCCTATGGCCTTCCTCAGCGCCGCAACCCGCTCCTCCAGGGCGCCGCGACGCTCGCGCAGGAAGGCGACCCGCTCCTGCGGCGTGTGCTCGGCGCGCAGGACGGCGACGAACTGCCGCAGGTCCGCTATGCCGAGGCCGGCCTCGCGGAAGCACGTCACCAGGCCGATCCAGAAGACGTCGTCCTCGGTGTACTCCCGGTGGCCCCCGGCGGAGCGCCGGACCGGGCCGATGAGGCCCTCGCGCTCGTAGTACCGCAGCGTGTCGAGGGAGACGCCGGTGCGCTCGGCGGCCGCCGCCGGGGTGAGGGTGGTCATGGAGGCCCCTTCTGTGACCGTCGCTACCGCGCTTCGGCGAAGCGCGCCATGTGCGCGTCGGTGAGCCGTGTCCCGCGGGCGGCCAGCGCTTCCTCGACCTGGTCCACCCGGCTCGCGCCGACGATGGGATCGATCCCCTGGTGCATCAGCCAGGCCAGGACGACCTGGTTCCGCGTCGCCGACAGTTCGTTGGCGACGTCCTCCAGGACCGCGAGCACCCGGGTGGTCCCGGGGTGATCATAGGTGGACGGAAGCGGCTTGTCGGCGCGCACGTAGGAACCCCACAGCAGCGAGGTGTACGACCACACCGCGAGCCCCTCCGACCGCGCGAGGTCCAGGTCGTCGGGGGTGAGCATGCGGTGGCCGCCCTCGGCGAGGGGGGTGAGGGGGCGCGGCTGGGCGAGCGAGTGGCGCAGTTGCAGCGACGTCCACGGTTCCACGCCCCGTTCCCGCGCGAGCGACCGGGCCCGCTCCACGCGCCAGGCGGCGTGGTTCGCCGCCCCGACCCGCAGCACGGCCCCCTTCGCGACCAACTCGCCGAAGGCGTCCACCGTTTCCTCCAGCGGCACGGTGCGGTCCTCCGCGTGCGCCCAGAGCAGGTCGACGTGATCGACCCCGAGACGCCGAAGGCTCCCCTCCGCACCGGCGTGCACGGCGTGCGCCGAGAGGCCCTCGGCGGTCTCCGGGGAGTGCGGCACGAGCGGGTTGTGGCGGACCTTCGTCGCGATCCGCACCGCGTCGCGCATGCCGGGGCGGGACCGGAGCCAGGCGCCGATGACGCGCTCGCTGGCGCCGCCCACGCCGTCGGGGTCGGTCCAGAAGGCGTAGCAGTTGGCGGTGTCGAGCCAGACGCCGCCGCCGGCGACGAAGGCGTCGAGGATCGCGAAGGCACGGTCGGGGGCGACGCGGGTGCCGAAGTCCATGGTTCCGAGGACTGCTTGGGGCTGTGTGACGTCCATGCCGCTCATCCTCGAATCTGGAGCGCGCTCCAGGTCAAGCGGCCGGAGTCGTAAGATCACCGGAGGCGGGGCGGGGTCACGGGTCCGTGCTCGATCAGCCATCGGGGAGGGACGTCGTGCGTCGTCTGTTGTGTCTGGCCGCTGCCGCCGCGCTGCTGTGCGTCGGCTGCTCGGAACGCGGTGCGCAGGACGGCGGCAAGCCCGTCGCGGCGTCGCCCGCCGCCGACCACGGCTCCGCGGTGCGGGCGGCCGTCACCGCGCTCGGCCAGGGGACGGCCCGCTTCCACCAGGAGATCCGGCTGGAGGGCGACGGCGAGGAGTACCCGATGACGGTGTCCGGCGACTTCGACTTCGCGCGCGACCGCGGGAACGTCGCGGTCGACCTCCCGGGCGGCGGCATCAGCCACACGGACGAGATCTTCTCCGACGGCCATGTCTACGTCAGTGGCGTCAACGGGCTGGACGAGGGCACCTGGGGGCTCGTGTCCCGGGACGCCGCGGAGGTCCACTACGTGCTCCGGGCCCCGGTCAACGACCCCGAGCACGTGCTCCGGCAGATCGCCGCGATGCGCGACGCGCGCCGCGAGGGCGAGGAGACCGTCGACGGCGTGCGGGCCGTGCACTACCGCGGCACGCTCGACCACGAGACGCTCACCCTGCGGATGGCGAGAGACGTGCGGAAGAAGACGGACGACGCCCGCGACCTGCTCGGCGCCGACATCCCCGTGTTCGCCGACGCGTGGGTCGACGCACGCGGCCGGCTCGTGCGGACCCGCACGGAGTTGCGCCTGGCCGGTGCCGGGGTGACGGTGACCACGGCCCTGTCGGACCAGGGCAAGCCGGTCCGCGTGAGCGTCCCGGCGGCCGAGGAGACCGTCCTGGCGACGGACGTCACCGGCATCCTGACGGGCTGAGGCGGCGCCCCGTCACGTCCGCCACGCCACCCGGTGTTCCGCGAGGTGTGCCAGTACCGCGTGGTTGGCCTCCCAGCCGTCCGGGCCGTATCCCTCGGCCGCCTCCGGCGGCGTGCCGGACTCCGTCCGGGGGGTCGGGCGGTGGCATCGCTGGTCCCTTGTGACGGAGCGGCGGTCAGGGCCGCCAGGCCACCCGGTGTTCCGCGAGGTGTGCCAGTACCGCGTGGTTGGCCTCCCAGCCGTCCGGGAACTTCACCAGGGTCCCCAGCTGGACCGGTTCCGTGGACGGATAGTCGTCCAGCAGGTCGTCCACGCCCTCGCGGCAGACCACGATGCACGCGTGCCGGTGCCGGGAGGTCAGGACGCACAGGCGGCCGGTCTCCAGGTGGAAGGCGGTAGCGTCGGGGCGGCCGGAGAGGGGGTGCAGGACGACCGTGACGTCGTACTCGCGGCCCTGGAGACGGTTGGCCGTGTCCACCGTCACGTCGTGCACCCCGAGGCCGGCCAGCGCCGCGCGGACCGCGGCCGCCTGGTCGCGGTGCGCGGTGCCCACGGCGATGCGGGCGGCGGTCAGGGGCGCGGGGTCGGGGGAGCGCTCCGACGTCGAGCGGCCCTCCCGGTCGAGGAGCCGCCGGACCACCGTCGCCACCGCCCGCACCGCCTCCGGGTCGGTGCGCGGGGTGTGCCGGGCCGGCAGCTCCAGCAGGCCCCAGCCGGAGACGGCCGCCTCGTCGATCACCCGGTCGGGGCCCGAACCGTCCGACGGCACCGCGAAGGCCAGGCTCCGGTCGCCGTGGTCCGTGCCGCTGCGGAACGGCGTGTACGGGTAGAAGGCGTCGGAGACCAGGCGTGCCGCCGACGCCGGCAGGCGCCAGGAGACCGGCAGGCGGTGCTGGGGGAGGCCCGGGTTGTGGGCGAGGAGGGTCGTCACCGCCGAGGACGACGGGTCGTGGGCCAGGCCCGCCCACTGCTCGCTGCCCACCGTCGCGAACGGGTCCAACTGGCCCGGGTCGCCCACGAACAGCGCCCGCTCGAAGAGCCCGGCGACCGCGAGCAGGGAGTCCGAGCGCATCTGGTACGCCTCGTCGACGATCGCGTGCCGCCACGGCTCGTCCACCGTGACGTGCGCCCACTTCGCCGCCGTCGACAGGACGACCGCGAGCCCGGCGAGGTCGCCGGCCTTCGCCGACTTGCGCACGTTCTCCAGTGCGTCGAGCGCCTTGTCGTACGGGTCGGCGTCGCTGCTGTGCAGGCGGCCCACCGGGAGGTCCGGGTTCTTCTCGGCCAGGCGCAGCACCAGGTCGTCGACCTGGGCGTTGGTCTGCGCCACCACCATCAGGGGGCGGCCCGCCCCGGCCAGTTCGAGTGCGGCCCGCACCACGAGCGTGGACTTCCCGGCGCCGGGCGGGGAGTCGACGACGACGCCGCGCTCCGTGCCGTGCAGGGTGTCGTGGAGGATCGCCGCGGTGGCGCGGGCCGCCTCCGCGCCCGGGTCGAAGGCGGCGGGGGCGGCGAGGGTCTCGGCGGTCACAGGACGTCCTCCTCGGTCTGCGCGTCGGCGGCCTCCGGCACCGCGGCCGCCTCGCCGGGCGGTCCGCCGTGCGTCCACGGGGTCTGCTCCGGGTCGGGGAGCTTCGCGCCGCCCCGCTGCTCGTGCTCGAAGAGGGTGAAGCAGACCAGGTCGCCCTTCTCCGGCACCGACCCCGCCTCGGGCTCCTTGCCGCGGCCCATCCTGTCCGTGATCCGCAGGACCAGCGCCCCGTCGCCGGTCCCGGCCCCGGCGTCGGAGCCGTCGTCCGGGGCCGCCGGGCCGACGTACTCGGCCGTCTGGGGCTTGCCGCCCAGCGAGCGGTAGACCTTCACCCGCTCGCCCAGGTACGGGCGGTCGTCCGTGCGGACCGTGACCAGCGGGCGCGGACTGGGCCGCTTGCTCTCGCTGTACGCCATCACCACGTCGACGACCTCGCCCGCGAACGCCTCCCCGGCCAGCCGCCGCCCCGCCATCACCAGCGGGTCGTCCAGAGCCTCCTGGGCCTCCAGACGGGCCTGCTCGCGCTCGCGCGTCGCCAGCTTGTTGGCCGCCGTCACGGCGTCGTCGCGGCGCGGCTGAGGGGGCTCGCCCGACAGGATGCGGTCGCGGTGCGAGGTGAACGACCAGCGGTCGCGGGTCCAGCGCTCCTCGACGTGCGCCCCCACGGGCAGCTCCCGCAGCAGGTCCAGACCCCGCCACACCGCGTCCCAGGTGGGGCGGGTACGGCTCTCGACCAGATCGCGGATCTCCCGCTCGGCGGCCGTGAGCGCGCCGAGCCGGTCGTCGGCCTCCAGCCCGTCCTCGGCGGCGGCCAGCGCGGTACGGGCGCGGTCGTAGCGCTCGATGGCGGGGGCGAGCAGCTTGTTGTCGAAGGCCGGGTCGGTCGCCGGTCCCGCGGGCGGGCACAGCAACTGGCCGTCGGCGTCGCGGGCCAGCTCGGCACGGCGGGCGGCCTCCGCGCCGGTCCGGCCGGGATGCTCCGGGTCCCGCGCGATCCACGCGAGCAGGGCGCCCAGGTGCTGGTCCTCCAGGGTGGACTGCCCGGTCGCCCAGTGACGGCCCAGCAGGTCGGTCATGGCGAGGAGCAGGGAGGAGCCGGGCACGCGGGCCCGTTCGCCGTAGTGGGTCAGCCACCGGCCGAGCAGCGGGACCCGGGGCGGCGCCGGGTGCGGGGTCTCGGGGTCCTGCTCCGCCGTACGCCGAAAGCGCATGGACCGGCCGAGCAGCCGGACGAAGTCGATGCCCGCGCGGCTCGGCACGACCAGCTGCGCGGCGTCCGCGCACAGGTCGACCTCCACCTTGACCCGCTTGTCCGTCTCCGGGTCCGTCTCGGTGCGCTCGGCGGCCTCCACCTGCTCCGCGTACGCCTCGACGTGCGGCAGTACGATGTCCGCCAGCTCGGCCAGGAACGCGAAGCGCAGGTCGCGGTCGCGGGGCTGCGGCACGACCAGCAGGTGCGGCGCGTCCCGGTCGGTGCCGACCAGCGCGCCGAGCGGGGCCCCGGCCTCACCGGCGGTGATCAGCGGTACGAAGACCATCGGGCGGTCGGACAGGTGCCGGTGCCGCACGGTGGCGGCGGGCTGGGCCCGGCCGGTGTGCACGGCCTCCAGCCGGGCGAGCGTGGTGATCAGCGACACGCGGACACCTCGCCGGTCCCCGCGCCGGCCGTGGCCAGCGCCTCCGCGCGCAGCCGGGCCGCCCTGCGCAGTGCGGCCACCGCAGGGTCGTCCGGGTCGCCGGCCTCCCCGCGGGCCGCGGCCAGCACGTCCCCGACCGTCGACAGCCCGCCCAGCTCGGCCCGGACCGGACGGCCCAGACAGGTCACCGCACCGGCCTCGCGGGACCGGGCGCGGCAGTGGAAGGCCAGCTCGCACGCGGACAGGCACTCCGGCGCGTACGTCGCCGGGACCGCCTCGACCGACGCCGCCAGCTCCTCGGCCGGCTGCTCGGGGGAGAAGCAGACGCCCTCCGGGAGCGCGTCGGCGATCTCGTCGATACGGGTCAGCCGGGCCAGCTGGCGGTCGGTGACGGCGCGCTGCTTGCGCACGTCGACGGCGGAGGCGGTGGGCAGGTTGGAGAAGTCCTTGGGGCAGACCAGCAGCACGCGGTGGCGCACGCGCGGGGCGGGGTCGAGCCGGGCGGCGACCTGCTCCAGGGCCAGCACGTACACCGCGGCCTGCCGCGCGGCGGCGCCGACCTTCGCCGGGTCGGCGGAGCCGTCCAGCATGGGGAAGGACTTGATCTCGACGACCGTCCAGGTGCCGTCCGGATGCACCACCACGGCGTCCGGCTCCAGGAAGGCGGGGGAACCGGCGACCTCGAGGGCGAGCATCGGGTGGTCGAGCAGCGTCCAGGCGCCGGGGGTGCCGGTGGCCTCGCGCAGCGCCAGCGACGTGCGCGCCGCGCGCCCCTCGGGACCGGTCGCGGACAGGTCGGGCACCTCCACCCGGGCCTCGGCGGGCGGCCGGGCGCCCCGGTCCAGCCTCTCGTGCACGAGCCGCAGCAGCTCGGCGCCGCCGTCCGCCTTGACCCTGGCCTCGAAGGCGTTGCCCCGGACGAAGGCGAACTGCGACTGACCGAAGACCGACGGGGAGCCCAGCGCACTCGCGAGCGCGCCCTTGTCCACCCCGGCGCCGTCGAGGATCGCCCGCCGGCGGCAGCCCGGGTTGGCGGCGAGGGCGGCCAGGGCGCGCGCGTCCAGCGCCTTGGCCGGGACGTCGGAACCGCGCAGCTCAGCGAGCCGGTGCCGGAGTCTCGTCCCCCGCGTCCGTGGGGGCGGGGTCCGGCTCGGCTCCCGCTCCGAACCGCTGCTCGCGCTGCCGTGGAAATCGCTCACCCGCGGAAGTCTGGCATCCGCCACTGACATTCGCGGAACCCGCGCCGTCCACGGCCGGTGCGGACGCGGTCGCGGAGGCGGTCGGGGCGGTGGCGGCGGCCGGTGCGAACCGGGCCGGGAGCCGGGTGCGCACCCGCTCCGCGGTCCGCAGCACGAACGGCGTCAGCAGCAGCCCCACGCCCATCACGGCGGCCCCGGCCACCGCGTCCAGGAAGTAGTGGTTCGCGGTGCCCATCACCACGATCGTGGTGCCCAGGGGGTAGACGACGGCGGCCACCTTCGACAGGCGCGTGCCGCCGTGGCGCCACAGCATCACCCCGCACCACAGCGCCCAGCCCACGTGCAGGCTCGGCATGGCCGCGTACTGGTTGGTCATGCCGCCCATGCCGCGCGGTGCGCTCGCCGCGCCGCCCCACCAGCCGTACGAGCTGTACTGGGCCATCGTGTCGACGAAGCCGTACGAGGCGTCCAGCAGCCGGGGCGGGCAGGTCGGCAGGAGGGTGAAGCCGATGAGGCCGATGAACGTGGACGTCATCAGCCAGGTGCGGGCCGCCCGGTAGCGCACCGCGCGGGAGCGGAACAGCCACACCAGGACCGCCGGGGTGACCAGGTAGTGCAGCGAGGCGTACCAGAAGTCCGCCGGGACGCCGATCCACGGTTCCCTGGTGAAGAGCCGGTTGAGGGGGTGCTCCGCGTTGAGGAAGAGCGCCTTCTCGACGTCCAGGATGGCCAGCCCGTGGTCGACGGCGTCGGAGACGTCGCCCCGCACGAGCAGGCGCCCGGCGCTGTAACAGGCGTACACGAGGACGATGAGCGGCAGCTCGGTCCACCAGCGCAGCCGAGTCTTCGGGGCCGCCTCGCTGCCCGGTTTCTCGGTGCGCGCCAATCCGATCGCCCTCCCCCTTCTCACTTCTCGTTCACTCGTGCGCCCGGACGGACACGGGCGAGCCACTCTACGGCCTCGCCGAGTCCGCGCGCCGAAGTGCCCTCGGACCGGAAAGACGCGGGCACCGCCCCTCGGGTTGCCCGCACGGACGGTACGGGATGATGGGAACGTCCTCTCAGACATTTCTCCCGGAAAGGCCCCTTCATGGCACCGCGCATTCTGCTGGCCCGGCACGGACAGACGGAGTGGTCCCTGTCCGGCAGACACACCGGCAGGACCGACGTGCCGCTCCTGGAGGAGGGCCGGCGGGGCGCGAAGCTGCTCGGCGAGCGGCTGCACCGGGCGCCGCTGGACGGACTGGACGGCGTGGAGGTGCGGACCAGTCCGCTGGTGCGCGCGAGCGAGACCTGCGAGCTGGCGGGCTTCGGCGAGCGCGCACGCGCGTGGGACACGCTGATGGAGTGGGACTACGGCGCGTACGAGGGGATGACGCCGGACGAAATCCAGGCCGTGCGGCCCGGCTGGCTGATCTGGCGGGACGGCGTGCCCGAGGGGGAGAGCGTGGCGGACGTCACCGCGCGCGCGGACGAGGTGGTGGCGTGGGCGCGGGAGGCCGAGCGGGACGTGCTCGTCTTCGCCCACGGGCACATCCTGCGGGCGATCGGCGCGCGGTGGCTGGGGCTGCCGGTGTCGTTCGGGGCGCGGATACGGCTGAATCCGACGTCGTTGTCGGTCCTGGGGTGGGCGTACGGCGAACCGGCGGTGGAGAGCTGGAACGACGTGGGACATCTGGTCGGCTGACGGCCGGTGCCGGTGCCGGTGCCGGTGCCGGTGTCGGCGTCGGCGGTGGCTGTGGCGCCCGGCGCGGGGGCGGGTGCGCGGGCCGGCGCTCGCCGGGTCCCTCCGCCACCGTCGGCTTCGCACGCGCGGGAGGTGCCCCCACCGCCCGCCCGTGCCGCCCCGGGGTACCTCACCGGGCCGTTCGGGCACCGGGGGAGCGGGGGAGCGGGGGAGCGGGGGAGGCACGACGGCCCGCGGCTGCGCCTACGCCGGTCGCGGCAGTGCCCCGTGGCGGTCCAGGAAGGCGGAGACCGTCGGCGTGCGGCGGTGGGGCAGGAGGACGCGGGCCGTGCCCGCCAGCATCGTGTGGATGCGGGAGGACTGGACCTCGCCCAGCAGGTCCAGGACCCGCATGCCCGCGTCCGCCGCCTCGTCGGGTCGGCCGCCGCGGGCCAGGTCGTCGGCCAGCTCCGCCGAGTACAGCGCGAGGTTCCGGGTGAAGTGCGGGTCCTGGAGGTCCGCCGCCCGCCGCGCGTGCCGGGCGGCCCGGGGCCAGTCGCCCAGGGTCGACCAGCACTGGGCCTCGAGCCCCTCCAGTTCGGCCTCGCCGTAGAAACTCATCCACTCGGGGTCGGCGTCCGAGGAGCCCCGCGCGAAGAACGTCTGCGCACGGATGAGCGCCTGCTCGCAGCCGACCCGGTCCGCGAGCCCCGCCCAGCCGCCCGCCTCGCGCAGCGCGAGCAGGGACATCAGCCGGTCGGAGCCGAGCGGACGGGCGGCGCGCTGCGCGGCCTGGGCCGCCCGTACCGCCTCGCGCGGGCGGCCGGCGTCCCGGGCCAGGAACGCCATGTTGCAGAAGGCGTGCGCCTCCAGGCCCGCGTCGCCGTTCATCCGGGAGGTGGCGAGGGCCTCGGCGTAGTGGGAGCGCGCGTCGTCGAAGCGCCCCGAGTCGTGCGCCAGCCAGCCCACCGAGATCGCCAGTTCACCGGCGCCCGTATAGAGCCGGTCCGCGGTCGCCTGCCGGGACGCTCCGGCGTCCAGGAGCGCGTACGCGGTGCGCAACGGGGCCGCCGCGCGCCGGTAGAGACCGTCCGCGCCGTGCCGGTCGTCCAGCAGCCGGATCCGGCGGACGGCCTCTTCGAGGGCACCGGCCTGACCCGCGCCCGCCCGGCGCGTGGGACGGCCGGCCGCCGCGGCGTCGAGGGCGAGCCCCAGGGGGGCCAGCGAGGCGGCGGCCATCGTGGCGCCGCTCGTCATGAATGCGCGACGCAGCACGTCGCTCTCCTCGGTGTTGTCGTGCTTTTCGTACGGGTCGTGCGTGTCTCGGACGTCTCGCGTGTCGTGCCTCTCATACGGCTCCCCGGCCCCCCGCCACTCACCGGTGGTGCGCGCCTGCCGGCCGCGCACCGACGAGCGGGGCGCGAACCCCAGGTCGGTGAGGGTGCGGCCGGGGAACATGTGCAGGAACACCCGCTCGTAGGCGTAGTTGGGGCAGCGGATCTCGCCCGCCTCGACCCGGCCGACGTAGCGCGCGTCACAGCTCACCCGCTCGCCGATCTCGCGCGCGGCCCGGCGGACCGCCGCCGCGAACTCCGCCGGGGAGCGCTTGCCGCGCAACCGCCTGAAGGCGAGGTTCGGCCGCGGGGGCCGTTCTGGCTGGGCGGAGGTCACCGTTGACGACGCCATGGCCGGGTCCTCTCGTGCGAACCGTCGAACCATGCCGGGAGGAGGGCGCGAACCGCGCGGTCCTGTGTCCGGCGAGCAAGAACGTACCGGCTGTGACGGATCCGCCACGCGCTGTTTGGCTACAAACCGGATATCTCATCCACGATCTGCCATGAAGTGCCATCCTTTGTGACGGCCGTGTGCCGTAGCCGTTGACGCTCCGCCGCGTTGAACCGGGTGGACCGGGAGGCCCCCGACTCCCGATCCGCTCGTCCGAGGAGGAGTTCCGTGGTGGAGGCCGGGATGGACACCAGCATCAGCGTTCCCCCCTGCGACGCCTGTGACGTCGTCACCGTGCCGACCCGACAGGGTCTGGAGGCGGTCGACATCATCAGGCGGGGAGCCGGTGAGGGGGTGGGCTCGGTGCTCCACGACGACGGCTGCGACACCCTCGGCTTCCTGGTGCCGCCGGGCACCGCCGCCGCCTGGGACGTGCCGGGCAGCACCTGCACGGAGACGGACGGCCGGGGACTGAGCATCGTCCCGGAGCCCGAACCGCCCCTGGAGGGCTCCGGCTGGCTGCTGCCGCCCGGCGAGGCGGACCTGGCGACCGACCCCGCCGTCCTGCGGGCCGCGCTCGGCGAGGCGGCCCGGCTGATCCGGGCCGCGGACAGCTGCCGCTGAACAGCCGCCCGCCTGCCGGACGGCTGGGCATCCGCCCGCCAGCCGGACGGTTGGACATCCGCCCGCCTGTCCGATGTCCGACAATGGACCGATGGGAAAGACCAGGAACGCCCGCCGCGGGCGCGCTGCCGCCGAGACCGTCGTCGAGGACGTCGACGGAGGGCGCGCCGAGCTGGTGCCCGACCGGGACCGGCCCCGGGCCCGGACGCTGCTGATCGACGGCGCCCCGCAGTCGCACGTCGACCTCGACGACCCGGCGTACCTGTCCTTCGAGTACCAGCGCCGCATCGGCCACGTCATCGACCTGGCCGCCCCGCCGGGCAGGCCGGTGCGGGCCGTGCACCTCGGCGGGGGCGCCCTCACCCTCGCCCGTTACGTCGCCGCGACCCGCCCCCGCTCCACCCAGCAGGTCGTCGAGCGCGACGCCGCCCTCGTCCACCTGGTGCGCCGGGAACTTCCGCTGGACCCCGGCGCGCGGATACGGGTGCGCTCCGCCGACGCCCGCGCGGGGCTCGCCAAGGTGCCCGACGGCTGGGCGGACCTCGTCGTCGCGGACGTCTTCGACGGTGCCCGTACGCCGGCCCACCTGACCTCCGCCGAGTTCCTCGACGAGGTACGGCGCGCGCTCGCGCCCGGCGGGGTCTACGCCGCCAACCTCGCCGACGGCCCGCCGCTGGCCCACCTGCGCGGCCAGATCGCCACCGCCGCCGCCCGGTTCGCCGAACTCGCCCTCGTCGCCGACCCGGCCGTCCTGCGCGGCCGGCGCTTCGGCAACGCGATCCTGGTCGCCGCCGACCACCCGCTGCCGGTGGCCGAACTCACCCGCCGTGCCGCCTCCGACCCGCACCCCGCGCGCGTGGAACACGGCCGTGCCCTCACCGACTTCACCGGCGGCGCCCGGCCCGTGACGGACGCGGCGGCGGTGGACTCGCCTGCGCCGCCGGAGTCGGTCTTCACCTGAGCCCCCGGCCGGGCGGGCCGGCTCAGTAGCTGCCGATCTCCACCCGTGGCGGACTGTCGTGCCAGGTGCAGAACACCGACACCCGGTCGGCGCCCGAGGTGAACTCCACCCGGATCCACGAGTCCGTCTTCCACACCTGCATCGACCAGCCCGCGCCCGGCGTCGCCGACACCAGCGTCGCGGACGACGCACCGAGGTCGAAGACCGCGCGGCCCCCGTCGGTGTCGTAGCTCCTGACCCGGCCGGAGGTCGCGGGGGCGGGGTCCGCCGGCTCCGCGGGCGGTCTGGTGGAGGGGGCGGTGCGCGACGGGGCGGGCCCGGGCGCACGCGGCGTTCCGCTCGGCGCCGGCGACGCCCCGTCCGACGGCGGGGGCGAAGGCGGGGGCGACGGCCGGCTGGTGGACGAGGCCAGGGACTCCCCGTACCCATCCTCCTCCCCGTCCCCGCCCTCGTCGTCCCGCGCGTGCGCGTCGGCGGCCGTGATGGGCAGCGCGCGGGGCGGGTCGTAGGCCGTGCCCGCCATCACCGTGTGGACGCCCCACCACGACAGGGTGACCGCGGCGCCGGTGGCGAGCAGCCAGGCGATCACGTGGACGAGTCCTCTGCGCATCGCGGCCATCCTGCCCCACCCGCCCCACGCGTGTCGCCCGAACGCCGTGTGATCCGGGCCCCGGTGGAGTTGTCCACAGGCTCCGGCCGGCTCGGTCCGCATGGCGTACGGTGCCGCCCATGGCAAGTGTGCTCGTGGTCGAGGACGACCAGTTCGTACGCTCGGCGCTCATCCGGCAGCTCACCGACGCCTCGCACACCGTGCGCAGCGTCGGCACCGCGCTGGAGGCGCTGCGCGAGGTCGCCCATGTCCGGTTCGACGTGGTGATCCTGGACCTCGGACTGCCCGACCTGGACGGCTCCGAGGCGCTGAAGATGCTGCGCGGCATCACCGACGTACCGGTGATCGTCGCCACCGCCCGGGACGACGAGGCGGAGGTCGTACGGCTGTTGAACGCGGGAGCGGACGACTACCTCACCAAACCGTTCTCCGCCGAGCACCTGTCGGCCCGGATGGCGGCCGTACTGCGCCGGACCCGCGGCGGACCGGCGGAGGCGGCACCGCCGGCCGTCCTCACGGTCGGCGGCCTCACCGTCGACCCGCTGCGCCGCCGGGCCGAACTGGACGGCAGCGCCCTGGACCTGACCCGCCGCGAGTTCGACCTGCTCGCCTTCCTGGCCGGGCGGCCCGGCGTCGTCGTCCCCCGCAAGGAGCTGCTCGCCGAGGTCTGGCAGCAGTCCTACGGCGACGACCAGACCATCGACGTCCACCTGTCCTGGCTGCGGCGCAAGCTGGGCGAGACCGCGGCCCGGCCGCGCTACCTGCACACCCTGCGCGGCGTCGGCGTGAAGCTGGAGCCACCACGATGAGATGGGCGCTGGTCAAGGTCTCGCTCGCGGTCACCGCGATGGTCGTGGTCGCCTTCGCCGTGCCCCTCGGACTCGTCATCCGCGAGATGGCCCGCGACCGCGCCTTCGCCGGCGCCGAGCGGGAGGCCGCCGCCGTCGCACCGGCCCTGTCCATCACCACCGACCGCGAGCAGTTGGAACGCGTCGTCGCCTCGGCCGGATCGGACACCGGGATGGCCGTGCACATACCGGCGCCCGGGGGCCGCAGCGGGGACGCCACCGACCTCGGCCGGCAGCGCGCCACCGACCACGACATCGCCGCCGTACGGGAGATGGGCCGGGCCTCGACCACCGAGGTGGACGGCGGCTTCAGCCTGCTGCAGCCGGTCGCGCTCAGCTCCGGCGAGATCGCCGTCGTCGAGGTGTTCGTCCCCGAGTCCGCGGTGACCAACGGCGTCGGCACGGCCTGGGCGGTGCTCGCCGCGGTCGGCGCCGCCCTGATCGTCGGTTCGGTCGCGGTCGCCGACCGGCTGGGCGTCCGGATGGTGCAGCCCGCGCGGCGCCTGGTCGACGGGGCGCACGAACTGGGGGAGGGCAGGCTCGGCGCGCGGGTGCCCGAGGAGGGACCGGACGAACTGCGGCGCGCCGCCGTCGCGTTCAACTCCATGGCCGACCAGGTCGTCCAGCTCCTCGCCAACGAGCGGGAACTGGCCGCCGACCTCTCCCACCGGCTGCGCACCCCGCTGACCGTGCTGCGGCTCAACGCGGCCTCGCTGGGCGACGGTCCGGCCGCCGAGCAGACCCGGGCCGCCGTCGAGCAGCTGGAGCGCGAGGTCGACACCATCATCCGCACCGCCCGGGACGCCAAGCCCCAGACGGCCGCCGCCGGTCCCGGTGCCGGGTGCGACGCGGCCGAGGTGGTCCGGGAGCGGATGGGGTTCTGGTCGGCGCTGGCCGAGGACGAGGGCCGCAAGTGGCGGGTGGCCGGCGCCGAGCGGCCGGTGCGCATCCCCGTGGCCCGCTCCGACCTGGCCGCCTCCCTCGACGCCCTGCTCGGCAACGTCTTCCGGCACACCGCCGAGGGCACCGCCTTCGCCGTCGACCTGCACAACGGCGAGGACGCGGTGATCGTGCTCGTCTCGGACGCGGGCCCCGGCATAGCCGACCCCGAGGCGGCGATGGCCCGCGGCCGGGGCTCGGGCACCGACGGCTCGACCGGGCTCGGCCTGGACATCGTGCGCCGGATGGCGGAGTCGACCGGCGGTGACGTGCGCATCGGCTCCTCCGTGCTGGGCGGCACCGAGGTGCGGATCTGGATCCAGCTCGACGGGCGGACGGCACCGGAGCGGCGCGGGCACCGGGGAGCCGTCCGCCGGCGCCGACAGGGCCGTGCGCCGGCACCGGAACCGGCTCGGGCACCCGCGGCCCGGGCGGGCCGCGACCACTGAATCCCCGGGCTTCCCCCGGCGGTGCGGCCCCCCGGCCACCGGCCCCGTGCGCGGGGCGCGGCGTCCCCCCGGGCGCCGCGTCCCGCAGCCTTCGTCCCCTGTGCCCGCCGCGGGGCTACTCGGCCGCGTCCACCGGCGGCAGCGTCCCCGTGCGGGCCGCCCGCCCGTACCACAGGGCGCTCGACTTCGGGGTGCGCTGCTGGGACGCGTAGTCGACGTACACCGCGCCGAAGCGCTTCTCGTAGCCGTACGCCCACTCGAAGTTGTCCAGCAGCGACCACAGGTAGTAGCCGCGGACGTCGGCGCCGTCGGCGATGGCCTGCCGGACCGCCGTGAGGTGGCCGTTCAGGTAGGCGACCCGCTCGGGGTCGTGGACCGAGCCGTCCGCGCCGGGCTTGTCGTCGTAGGCCGCGCCGTTCTCACTGATGTACAGCGGCGTGCCGGGGGCCTCGCGGTGGTAGCGCATGATCAGCTCGTGCAGGCCGGACGGGTCGACGCTCCAGCCCATCTCCGTGCGCTCGCCCGGCGGCTGGTGGAAGGCCACGTCGTCCGTGGCGGGCCACGGCGAGTGGTCGCTGGCGCCGTGGCCGTCGGCGCGCGGGGCACGGGAGTCGGCGTCGGCCGCCGAAACCACGGTGGGCGTGTAGTAGTTGAGGCAGATCGCGTCGATCGGCTGGCGGATCCGGCCCAGGTCGCCGTCCTGGACGTGCGACCAGTCCGATACCGAGGCGGTCGCCTCCAGGAGGGTCTGCGGGTAGGCGCCGTGCAGGATCGGGCCGTGGAAGATCCCGCCCGACAGGTCGTCGATCTTCCGCGCAGCCGCCAGGTCCTCGGGGCTCTGCGACAGCGGCCGCACGACGGAGGTGTTGAGGCTGATCGCCACCGAGTTGCGGGCCGGCATCACCGAGCGCAGCGCCACCGTGCCCAGGCCGTGCGCCAGGTTCAGGTGGTGCGCGGCGCGCAGCGCGGCCGCCGGGTCGGTGCGGCCGGGGGCGTGCACACCGGAGGCGTAGCCCAGGAAGGCGGCGCACCACGGCTCGTTCAGCGTGATCCACTGCTCCACCCGGTCGCCGAGCGCCTCGCCGACGATCTGCGCGTACTCGGCGAAGCGGTAGGCCGTCTCCCGCTCGGGCCAGCCGCCCGCGTCCTCCAGCTCCTGCGGCAGGTCCCAGTGGTAGAGGGTGACGGCGGGCTTGATCCCGGCGGCCAGCAGCTCGTCCACCAGGCGGCGGTAGAAGTCCAGGCCGCGCTGTACGGCGGGGCCGCGGCCGGTCGGCTGCACCCGGGGCCAGGAGATGGAGAAGCGGTAGGCGCCGAGGCCCAGGTCCTTCATCAGCGCCACGTCGTCGCGGTAGCGGTGGTAGTGGTCGACAGCGATGTCACCGGTGTCCCCGCCGGCCGTCTTCCCGGGGGTGTGACTGAAGGTGTCCCAGATCGAGGGGGTACGGCCGTCCTCCCGCACCGCGCCCTCGATCTGGTACGCCGAGGTGGCGGCGCCCCAGAGGAAGGCGGGGGGGAAGGTCACCGGGGTCACCGGCGTTGCGGACTCAAGCATGGAAGCGCTCCCATAGAGGGTTCGTGGCGGGGTCGTCCCGGTCGGGGCAAGTCCGACCGGTGGGACCGACGGGGTGGAGGGACGAGGGGGGAAACCGGGCTGTGACCACCCGAACCGGGGCCGGGGCGGCGGTGACCCGGCCCCCGAGGGCGAGGAGGTGAGGTGTCAGCCCTTGACGGCGCCCTGCATGATGCCGCCCACGATCTGCTTGCCGAAGATCGCGAACACCAGGAGCAGCGGCAGCGTGCCCAGCAGCGCGCCCGCCATGATCAGGGACTGGTCCGGGGTGTAGCCGCGGCCGAGTCCGGCGAGGGCGACCTGCACGGTGGGACTGCCGTTCTGCGTCAGCACGAGGAACGGCCACAGGAAGTCGTTCCAGGTCTGCACGAACATCAGCATGCCGAGCACGGCCATCGCGGGCCGCGCCGCCGGGAACACCACGTGCCACACCACGCGCCAGCTGCTGGCGCCGTCGACGCGCGCGGCCTCGATGATCTCGTCCGGCAGTGCCTGGAGCAGGTACTGCCGCATGAAGAACACGCCGAACGCGTTCACCAGGGACGGCAGGATCACCGCCTGGAGCTGGTCGGACCAGTCCAGCTTCGCGACCATCATGTACAGCGGGATGATGCTGAGCTGCGGCGGCACCATCATCGTGCCGATGACGATCAGCATCAGCGCGCCCCGCCCGCGGAAGCGGAGCTTGGCGAAGGCGAACCCGGCGATCGTCGACAGGAACACGATGGTGAGCGCCGAGGTGCCGGCCACGATGGTGGTGTTGAGGAACGCCTCGCCGAGGTTGGCGTCGTTCCAGGCGATCTCCAGCTTGTCGAACAGGTTGCCGCCGAACCAGAACGGCGGCGGCGTCTGGGCGAGCCGCTGGTTGTCGCGCGAGGCGGCGATCGCCGTCCACACCAGCGGGAACAGCGAGCCGATGGTGAACAGGGCGAGGATGATGTAAGCGATCGGCCCCGCGTGCAGGTGCCCGCCGGCCCGGGAGGCCTTGGAGCCCCGGCGGCCCCTGCCCTTGCGGGACGGCTCGGGTGCCGCGTCGGCCGGGGGTTTCGTCATGGTCGTCGTCACGGCCGGTTCTCCTTAACTACTGGCGCGCAGCCGGCGCGAGATGACGGCGTTCAGGATCCCGATCACGATGAGGATCAGGAACATCGCCCAGGCGATCGCGGAGGCGCGGCCCAGGTGCTGGTTGACCCAGCCCTGCTCGTACAGGTACAGGCCGAGCGTCTGGAACTGGTGCTGGGAGCCGCCCGAGGCCCCCTTGTTCGCGTCGAACAGCAGCGGCTCGCCGAAGACCTGCGAGGCGCCGATGGTCGACACGACGACGGTGAACAGGATCGTCGGGCGCAGCGAGGGCAGCGTGACGTGGATGAACTGCCGCCAGCGGCTGGCGCCGTCCAGCGCCGCCGACTCGTACAGGTCCTGCGGGATCGCCTGCATCGCGGCCAGGTAGATCAGCGCGTTGTAGCCGGTCCAGCGCCAGATGACGATCGAGGACACGGCGAACTTCGACGCCCACGAGCCGTTCTGCCAGTCGATCTTGTCCAGTCCCACCAGGTCGAGGAACCAGTTGATCATGCCGTAGTCACGGCCGAAGAGCAGCACGAAGACCAGCGAGGCCGCCGCGATCGAGGTCGCGTACGGCGCCAGCATGACGACCCGGTAGAAGGTCGAGGCACGCAGCTTGTAGTTGAGGATGTGCGCGAGGCCCATCGCCATCAGCAACTGCGGCACCGTGGAGAGGATGCCGATCCACAGCGTGTTCTTCGCCGCGTTCCAGAAGAACTCGTCGTCGAAGATGCGGGTGTAGTTGTCCAGGCCCGTCCACTTCATGTCGGTGGGCGCGGTCAGCTCCACCGTGTGCAGCGAGGCCCAGCCGGTGTAGACCAGCGGGAACAGGCCGAAGGCGAGGAAGAGCAGGAAGAACGGCGAGACGAACGCGTACGGGCTCCAGCGGATGTCCCGCTGCCAGCGCCGGGAGAGTTTCGCCCGCCTCTTGCGGTCGGCCTCGGCGGCCGTCCTGCCACCGGGCGGGCGGCCCGGGGCCGCGCCCCCCTTGACGGGGGACGCGGCGGTGTCGTGCCGGGTGGTCATTCCGGTCACTTCTCCAGGTTGTTGTCGATGGTCTTCACGGCGTTGTCCCAGGCCGCCTTGGCCGACTTGCCCTGGGTGACGAGGATGACGCCGTTGTCGGTCAGACCCTGCTGGATGATCTGGTCCTTCGGGCCGATGACCTGGCTCGGGATGGCCTCGGCGGCCTTGGCGAAGACCTGGCCGATCGGCGCGTCACCCGTCATCTCGTTCTTGCCGCCGGTCACCTCGGGCATCGTGTACGTGGCCGGGGCGCTCGGGAAGCTGGCCTGCACGGCGAACAGCTTGGCCTGCTGCTCGGGCGCCGTCAGCCAGGTGATCAGCTTCTGGGCCTCCTTCACGTGCTTGCCGCTCTTCGGCACGCCCAGGAAGGTGCCGCCCCAGTTGCCGGACTTGGGGGCCTGGGCCACGTCCCACTTGCCCGCGGACTCGGGCTTCGACTTGCCCTTGATGGTGCCGAGCATCCACGGCGGGCAGGCCACGGTGGCGAACAGGCTGTTGGAGACGGTCTGGTCCCAGGCCGGCTGGAACTGGGTCTGCGACTGGACCAGGCCCTTCTCGGCGGCGTCCGCGGTCAGGTCGAAGGCGCTCTTGACGGCCGGGTTGGTCTTGTAGACGACCTCGCCGGCGGCGTTGTAGAACTTCTCCTTCTCACTGCTGAGGATGGCGTTGATCAGACCGCCGGGGGAGTCCATGAAGTAGGTGTCCTTGCCGGCACCCTTCTTGTACTGCTCGCCGGCCGCGATGAACTTCTTCCAGTCGCCGGCCCACAGCTTGGAGACCTCCTCGCGGTCCGTCGGCAGGCCCGCCTTCTCGAAGAGGTCCTTGCGGTAGCAGATGGCCATCGGGCCGATGTCCGTGCCGAGACCTATCGTGGCGCCGTCCTTGGTGGTGCCCTGCTGCCACTTCCAGTCCAGCCAGTTGTCCTTCTTGACGCCCTCGGCCTTGGACATGTCCACGAACTTGTCCGCCTGGGTGGCGACGACCTCGGCGATGTTGCCGACCTCGATCGCCTGCACGTCCTGGAGGCCGCTGTTGGTGGTGAGGTGGTTGACCAGAGCGGGGTAGTAGTTCTCGTTCCGCTCGGTGACGTTCTCCTCGATCTTGATGTCCGGGTTGAGCTTCTCGTACTCCTCGTAGAGACCGGCCTCCTTGAAGCCCATCGTCCCGAACAGACCGAGGGTGATCGTGGTCTTGCCGCTGCTGTCGCCCGACGACGAGCTGTCCTCGTCCTTCCCGTCGTCGGCGCAGCCGGCCAGCAGCCCGGCGCCCAGCGACGCGATGGCCGCCATGACCACCACCTTGCGGGCCGATCCTCTGCGTGCTGCTCGCATGTGCGTCCTCCTGTTGCCCTGACGTGCCGACCCCCCGGCCAACTACATGGTTGGGCCCGCTGCTTCATGTGTTTCGTTCGTCGCTGCGGCTCGGGCGGGGAACGTGCGGGATGTGTATGTGCCAGGTAGTGTGGGAGCGCTCCCACAAGTGATGTGTTGAAGATTCGCGGGTCCGGGCGGGGGTGTCAAGGGAGCGGACGCGACGAATTGCGTTCAGTTATCGGCCTGTTAACTGGACGTTGCGTGCGGCACGGAGACACTCCCGTGCGGCGGGCGGAGCGGCCGGAGTCGGTCATTACACCCGACCGGCCTGTTAAATTCCAGGCCAGCCGCAGAGTGCGGGGAACGACGGGAGGCGGAGCCGATGGCAAGCCACGGAGTGCGTGGGCGGAGCGGTGGCCGGCCCACCCTCGAAGAGGTGGCGGCACGCGCGGGCGTCGGCCGCGGCACGGTCTCCCGCGTGATCAACGGCTCCCCCCGGGTGAGCGACGCGACCCGGGCGGCGGTCGAGGCGGCGGTCGAGGAACTCGGCTACGTCCCGAACACGGCGGCCCGCGCGCTGGCGGCCAACCGCACGGACGCGATCGCCCTGGTGGTGCCGGAGCCGGAGACCCGGTTCTTCGCGGAGCCCTACTTCTCGGACATGCTCAAGGGCGTCGGCTCCGAGCTGTCCGAGACCGAGATGCAGCTCCTGCTGATATTCGCGGGCAGCGACCGGGAGCGGGCGCGCCTCGCCCAGTACCTCGCGGCGCACCGGGTGGACGGCGTCCTGCTGGTCTCGGTGCACGCCGACGACCCGCTGCCCGACCTGCTGACCCAGCTCGAGATCCCCGCGGTGATCAGCGGCCCGCGTTCGGCCGCCGAGCCGCTGGCGTCGGTGGACTCCGACAACTACGGCGGCGCCCGCTCGGCCGTCGAGCACCTGCTGTCCCGGGGGCGCGGCCGGATCGCCCACATCACCGGCCACCTCGCCGTCTACGGTGCCCAGCGGCGCGTCGACGGCTACCGCGACGCCCTGCGCGACGCGGGCCACGAGGTGGACGAGGGGCTGATCGAACCGGGCGACTTCACCGAGGAGGGCGGGCGCCGCGCGATGGCGGAGCTGCTGCGCCGCCACCCCGACGTCGACGCGGTCTTCGCCGCCTCCGACGTCACCGCGGCCGGTGCGGGCCAGGTCCTGCGCGAGGCGGGCCGGCGCATCCCGGACGACGTGGCGCTGGTCGGCTACGACGACTCGGCGATCGCCCGGCACATGGAGCCGCCGCTGACCAGCGTGCGCCAGCCCATCGAGGAGATGGGCCGCGCGATGATCGACCTGCTGCTGGCCGAGATCGCCGACCGCAGGCCGGTCGCTTCGCGCGGGCTGGGGCGGCACCAGGTGGTGCTGGCGACGGAGCTGGTGGAGCGGCGGTCGTCGTGAGGTGAGGGCCGGCGGGGCCGCGCCCTGGGCGGTGCGGTGCCGTCGGAGCGCGTGCCGTGTACGGGCTCCGCGACGTACGGGCCCCACAACGCGATCAGCCGGTGACTCTCTTACGAGAATCACCGGCTGATCACTCAGGGTGAGTGACGGGACTTGAACCCGCGGCCACCTGGACCACAACCAGGTGCTCTACCAGCTGAGCTACACCCACCAAGGCCGGTGCTCGAATCCCGCGTGGCGGGGTTTCCCGACCGGCTGAGAAAAAGTGTACAGGGTCCGAAGGGGTGCTCGCGCCCGGCTTTCCGCACGCCGCCGCCGACGGTCCCGCTGCCCCTAGCCGGCGGACACGACGTGCTTGGCGGCGATCGCCTTGGCCGTGTCGGAGTCGGGGCCGGGCTGCGGGACGAAGACCGCCTCGCGGTAGTAGCGCAGCTCGGCGATGGACTCGCGGATGTCGGCGAGCGCGCGGTGGTTGCCGTTCTTCTCGGGGCTGTTGAAGTACGCCCGCGGGTACCAGCGGCGGGCCAGCTCCTTGATCGAGGAGACGTCGACGATGCGGTAGTGCAGGTAGCTCTCCAGCGCGGCCATGTCGCGCAGCAGGAATCCGCGGTCGGTGCCGACGGAGTTGCCGCACAGCGGGGCCTTGCCGGGCTCCTTCACGTGCTCGCGCACATAGGCCAGCACCTGGGCCTCGGCGTCCGCGAGGGTCGTGCCGCCGTCCAGTTCGGCGAGCAGTCCGGACGCGGTGTGCATCTCGCGCACCACCTCCGGCATCGTCTCCAGGGCGCGGTCCGGCGGGCGGATGACGATGTCGACGCCCTCGCCGAGGATGTTCAGCTCGGAGTCGGTGACGAGGGCGGCAACCTCGATGAGCGCGTCGTCGGACAGCGAGAGGCCGGTCATCTCGCAGTCGATCCACACCATGCGATCGTTCATGCGGCCACTGTACGGGGGGCGCCTGGTCCGTGGTCCCCGGCGTCGGTGCGGACCCCGCGGGGGCTGCCGCCCCCGGGCCCCCGCCCGGCCCCGAACGGGCCTCGTCCTCAGACGCCGGACGGGCCGAGCCGCCCCGCCCGGCCTCGGAGGTGAACGCCGGACGGGCCGAGCTGCCCCGCCCGGCGTTTCGGGGGCGGCGTCACGTCACGGCGCGCTGCGCTGGCCCGGGACGCTCGCCGTGCCCGCCGGGAGGGGGGCCGCCGTGCGGCGGGACTGGAACGGGACCGCGGTCTCCGGGGGGAGGGCGGCCGGCGGGTCGGACGGGGGCAGGGGACGTGCGGCGCTCGCGGTGTCCTGGTCGGGCTGGCGGTCGCCCTGGGGGCGGCGGGCCCGGTAGGCGGCGCGGTAGGCGGCCGGGGACGAACCCAACTGGCGGCGGAAGTGGCCGCGCAGGGCGACCGGCGAGCGGAAGCCGCAGCGGCCCGCGACCTCGTCCACCGAGTAGTCCGACGTCTCCAGGAGCCGCTGCGCCTGCAGGACCCGCTGGGTGATCAGCCACTGGAGCGGGGCGCTGCCCGTCAGCGAGCGGAACCTGCGGTCGAAGGTGCGGCGGCTCATGTAGGCGCGCGCGGCCAGCGTCTCCACGTCGAACTGCTCGTGGAGGTGCTCCAGCGCCCAGGCGACGACCTCGGCGAGCGGGTCGGCGCCGATCTCCTCCGGTAAAGACCTGTCCAGGTAGCGCTCCTGGCCGCCGCTGCGGCGCGGGGGGACCACCAGGCGGCGGGCCAGCGCACCGGCCGCCTCGTTGCCGTGGTCCGTGCGCACGATGTGCAGGCACAGGTCGATCCCGGCCGCGGTGCCCGCGGACGTCAGCACGTCGCCGTCGTCCACGAACAGCTCGCGCGGGTCCACGTGCACCGACGGGTAGCGCTTGGCCAGCGTCGGCGCGTACATCCAGTGCGTGGTGGCGGGCCGGCCGTCCAGCAGGCCCGCGGCCGCGAGGACGAAGGCCCCCGTGCACAGTCCGACGATGCGCGCCCCCTCCTCGTGCGCCCGGCGCAGGGCGTCCAGCGCCTCCTCCGGCGGCGGTGAGGTGATCGACCGCCAGGCCGGCACGACGACGGTGCCCGCGCGCGAGATCGCCTCCAGGCCCTGCGGCGCGGTGAGTTCGAGACCGCCCGTGGTCCGCAGCGGGCCCTCCTCGCCGGCGCACACCAGCAGCCGGTAGCGGGGCACGCCGGCGTCCTGGCGGTCGATGCCGAACACCGACAGCGGTATGGAACTCTCGAAGATGGGGCCGCCGCTGAACAGCAGCACCGCGACGATCTCCTTGCGGCGTCGCCCGGAGAGCTTCCGGGCCGCGGCTTCCGGCGCGGCGGCGGAGTCGTGGCTCATCCTGCTAAGCCCCCCTCGGTGGTCGCGGCGCCCTTCACCCTTCGGGTCTGTCGCTCCAACACGTTTCCCCTCGGTCCTGCACGAGTCCCCCGCCGTAGACGGTCAAGATCGAATCTACTGCGTCCCGTCGCGCCGAGGTGGCTGGTTCGGCACTTGGGACAATGTCGACATGGCAACTTGGCGTGAAGCAGTCGATCACGAAGCGTTGCACTCCGGGGCGCCCCTGTGAAGTGCGCCTTGTGCCGGTGGCCAATCCACGTAGGGTGCGCAGGGGTCCCGGGACCCTGTCCGTGCAGGTGGAACGGGGGTTGGGGGGTGGTGAGGGGTGGTGATGCGCCACCCCCGGAAGTTGGCTGAAAAGAAGCGGAACTGTGCGCGGAAACCGGTCAGTCGACCGGTGTGTTTTTCCCCGCGTGCCGTCCGCCCCGGCGCCTGCGCGACCGGGTGGCGTGACGTTCGGAGCGCCGCAGCAGCAGACGGCACGCGCCGGTGACGGCGGCCAGGCCGAGGGCCGTGCCGGCGGCGCCCGCGAACGAGGCGCCGTACCACAGGAGTGCGACCGGTACGAGGACGCAACTGAACGCCGCCCAGCGGACGAGGTCGGTGACGCCGTCGCGGCGGGGTGGGCCGGAGGGCGGCTCGGCGGGGCGGTGCGGTCGGGTCACGGGTGCTCCCTGGGGTGGCGGCAAGGGGATCAACGTCCGCGCGGCGCAGGGGTCACGACCGGTGACGGACAGTTGAATCCCGTGCAAACCGCCTGTACAGAGCAGCAACCATTGCGTTACGGGCGCCCTCTCGGGCATGCTCCGGGGAATCCCGCGGCGGACCCTCCGCCGGGATCTGGGCGAAGGAGGCGTGCCGCCGTACCCTTGCGGGTATGGGGTTGGGAAGACGATTCCCGGACACACAGCTCCGCCGCACCCTGTTGTCCCCCATAGAGGATAAAAACGCCGAGACAGCCATGGCCGGTCACGAATTCTTCGAACCCGCGGACCGCAAGCGGCCCGTCGCCGAACCTACGGCGGCCGAGCCCCTGGCGGCCGAAGAGCCACGCCAGTCGTGCGACCCAGCCTTCAAGCACGGCGTCGTCGTCGGCTTCGACGGCTCCACCTCCAGCGAGCGCGCCCTCGCCTACGCCATCGGCATGGCCTGTCGACTGGGTTCCGGCCTGGTCATCGTGCACGTCGCCAACCGCCTGCCCACCACGGTGTGGGCCGGGTGCGAACCCCCGGTCTTCGTCGACGTGCCGGACCACCGCACCGAGGTGCTCGGTCTGGAGCTGGCGTGCGCCGACTACCTCGCCGAGGTGCCCTGGATCCTGGTCGAGCGCGGCGGCGACATCTGCCACGAACTCGAAGAGGTGGGGCGGGAGTACGAGGCGGACGCCATCGTCGTCGGCTCCAGTCACGGTCTGGTCGGGCGCCTCTTCGGCTCCGTGGCGGGCCGGCTCGCCAAGCGGGCGAAACGGCCCGTGGTGGTCATTCCGTGACCTGTCGGGCTGAACCGGCTCTCCGGTCATTCCGGACGGCATGAACGACAGGACGGCCCCCGCGTGCGGTGACACACGCGGGGGCCGTCGCGGTGGGGAACCGGGTGCCTACTCGACCGTCACCGACTTGGCGAGGTTGCGGGGCTTGTCGATGTCCCGGCCCAGGGCCAGCGCCGTGTGGTAGGCGAGGAGCTGGAGCGGGATGCCCATGAGGATCGGGTCCAGCTCGTCCTCGTTCTTCGGGACGACGATCGTGTGGTCGGCCTTCTCCTGCTCCTGGTGGGCGACGGCGAGGATCTGACCGCTGCGGGCCTTGATCTCCTCCATGGCCGCGCGGTTCTTCTCCAGCAGGTCGTCGTCCGGCACGATCGCGACCGTCGGCAGGGCCGGCTCGATCAGGGCGAGCGGGCCGTGCTTCAGCTCGGAGGCCGGGTAGGCCTCGGCGTGGATGTAGGAGACCTCCTTCAGCTTCAGGGAGGCCTCACGGGCGACCGGGTAGCCGCGGACGCGGCCGATGAAGAGCATCGAGCGGGCGTCGGCGTACTGCGCGGCCAGCTTCTTGACGTCCTCCTCCTGCTTCAGCATCTCCTCGATCTGCGCGGGCAGCTTGCGCAGGCCCTCGATGATCCGCTTGCCGTCGCGCACCGACAGGTCGCGGGTGCGGCCCAGGTGCAGGGCGAGCAGCGCGAAGGCCACGCAGGTGTTGGTGAAGCACTTGGTGGACACCACGCACACCTCGGGCCCGGCGTGCACGTACATGCCGCCGTCGGCCTCGCGGGCGATCGCCGAGCCCACGACGTTGACGATGCCGAGGACCCGGGCGCCCTTGCGCTTCAGCTCCTGCACGGCGGCGAGCACGTCGTAGGTCTCGCCGGACTGGGAGACGGCGATGTACAGGGTGTCAGGGTCCACGACCGCGTTGCGGTAGCGGAACTCGGAGGCCGGCTCGGCGTCGGCGGGGATGCGGGCCAGCTCCTCGATCATCTGGGCGCCGATCTGGCCCGCGTGGTAAGAGGTGCCGCAGCCGAGGATCTTCACGCGGCGCACGGCGCGGGCGTCGCGGGCGTCCAGGTTGAGGCCGCCGAGGTGCACGGTGGAGAAGCGGTCGTCGATCCGGCCGCGCAGCACGCGGTCCACGGCCTCGGCCTGCTCGTGGATCTCCTTGTGCATGTAGGTGTCGTGGCCGCCCATGTCGTAGGAGGCGGCCTCCCACTCCACGGTGGTGGGCTCGGACGTGGTGCGGGTGCCCTCGGTGGTGTAGGTGCGGAAGTCGTCGGCCTTGAGGGTGGCCATCTCGCCGTCGTCGAGCGTGACTATCTGCCGGGTGTGGGCGACCAGCGCGGCGATGTCCGAGGCGACGAACATCTCCTTCTCGCCGATGCCGAGGACGACCGGCGAGCCGTTGCGGGCGACGACGATGCGCTCGGGGAAGTCCGCGTGCATCACGGCGATGCCGTACGTGCCCTCGATGACCCGCAGGGTCTCGCGGACCTTGTCCTCGAGCTTGACGGCCTCGGAGCGGGCGATGAGGTGGACGAGGACCTCGGTGTCGGTCTCGGAGAGGAACTCGACGCCGTCCGCCTCCAGCTTGCGGCGCAGGTCGGCGGCGTTGTCGATGATCCCGTTGTGGACGACGGCGACCTTGTTGTCGGCCGACATGTGCGGGTGGGCGTTCACGTCGGAGGGGGCGCCGTGGGTGGCCCAGCGGGTGTGGGCGATGCCGGTGGTGCCCTTGAAGCGCGCCGGGACCTTGGCCTCCAGGTCGCGCACCCGGCCCTTGGCCTTGACCATCCTCAGGCCGGTCGCCTTCGGGGAGGTGACGACGATGCCCGCCGAGTCGTAGCCGCGGTACTCCAGGCGCTGCAAACCCTCCAGGAGCAGGGGTGCGACGTCACGCTTGCCGATGTATCCGACGATTCCGCACATGTGTCCGTGTCCCTCGTGTCCTTCTCGGCCGGCTCAGCCGTAGACGATGCGGCGCAGCTGACGGAGCGACAGCTCCGGCGGCGCGACCGCGCGGTATTTCAGTTCCGCCTCGATCCGTTCGAAGATCGTCGCGTTCACCAGGCCCTGGGCCTGGAGCTCGCGGTGGCGGCGACGGACGTACTCCTCGGTCGTCTCGTCGAAGTAGGCGAGCACGTCCTGGACCACACGCAGTGCCTCGCCCCGGCTCAGGGGGGTGGACCGCGTCAGATGATCAACGAGTTCGTCGTGCACCCGGTAGATCCTGGGGTAAGGGAGACGCTTGCGCAAGAATCCTGCCCGAAATCGGGCAGGGGTGGGTGTGTCTGTGGTGCCGCTGTGTCTACATCCGCTTCAGAACCGCCTGCTTCGCCAGGGTGAACTCCTCGTCCGTGAGCACCCCGGAGCGGTGCAGTTCGCCCAGCTCCCGCAGCCGGCGCAGCAGCGCGTCGTGGTCGTCCTCGGCGGCCGGGACCGGGGCCGGGGCCGGGACCGGAGCGGGCTCGGCCGGCTCCCCGTCCGGGCGGGCGTCCGCCAGGGCGGCGCGGGCGGCCGGGTGCGGGAGGCGGGCCTGCACGGCCGCGGCCACCAGGGCCATCAGCGGGTCCCGCTTGAAGCCCCACAGCTCCACCGCGTTGGGGTCGTACTTCGGCGGCACCTTGCTCGGCGCAGCCCGCACGGTGAAGCGCAGGTGGCCGTTCTCCAGGCCCACCGTCGGCTGCCACTCCACGGCGACGATGTCGGCGAGCGGCAGGGTGCGCGGCCCGGCGGCCGACTTGGAGTCCTCCGCCTGCCACTTCCACTCCAGGCGCACCCGCTCCCCGTCGAAGCTCGCGACGCCGTCCCCGGCCGACACCGACAGCGGCACCGAGGGTCCCGGCAGCAGGTACGCGTCCACGGGACCGGACGGGACCTGTTCGAGGAGCAGCGCGTTGCGCACCTCGTCCACGACGTACTCGGCCACGCCGTACCGGTCGGGCTCCACCAGGAGCTGGTACGGGTCGTGCGGCTCGGTCAGCCGGCCGCCCGTCGCCTGCAGCAGGGGGTCGGCGCCGTCCCGCAGCCGGAGCCTGAGCCGCCCCGCCTTCTTCCCCTGCTCGAACGATATGCCCGCCAACGCGCCCAGCGGCACGAGCAGTTCACCCAGCTCCCGGCGGAGCAGACCGACGTTCTTGTCCCGCCCCGGCGTCAGCCGCAGGGCGTCGCCGTCGAAGACCCACGTTCCGTCCTTCTGGATGATTTCCGTCATGCGGGGATTGTTTCATCGCTCCCGCGGGCGGTGATGGTGCGGGAGAGTGGTCCGCACCTGTCTCCAACACCCAGGGCGCAGACCTTGATTGCACTCATCGCGAAGGGAGCGCGCACGTGAGACCTCATCGACGGCACCACAGAACGACTCCCCGCATCACCCGGCTGCTGGGTTCGCTGCTGCTGGTGGCGGCGGTCGGCGCCATGACCACCGGAGCCTCGGCGGGCCGGGGCGCGGCCGCGGAACCCACGCCCCTCGACCAGGTGATCCCGGCCCCCGTCTCGGTCGACCCCGGCGGCGCCCCGTACCGCATCACCCGCGGTACCCACATCCGCGTCGACGCGTCGCGCGAGGCCCGCCGCGTCGGCGACTACCTCGCGGACCTCCTGCGGCCCGCCACCGGCTACCGGCTCCCCGTCACCACCCACGGCCACGGCGGCATACAACTGCGCCTGGCCGAGGGACCGTACGGCGACGAGGGCTACCGCCTGGACAGCGGCGGCTCGGGCGTCACCATCACCGCCCGCAAGGCCGCCGGCCTCTTCCACGGCGTCCAGACCCTGCGCCAACTGCTGCCCCCCGCCGTCGAGAAGGACTCCGTACAGCCCAGCCCCTGGCTGGTCGCCGGCGGCACCGTCGAGGACAGCCCGCGCTACGCCTGGCGCAGCGCCATGCTCGACGTCTCCCGGCACTTCTTCACCGTCGAGGAGGTCAAGCGCTACATCGACCGGGTCGTGCGCTACAAGTACAACAAGCTCCACCTCCACCTCAGCGACGACCAGGGCTGGCGCATCGCCGTCGACTCCTGGCCGCGCCTGGCCACCTACGGCGGCTCCACCGAGGTCGGCGGCGGGCCCGGCGGCTCCTACACCAAGGCGGACTACCGGGAGATCGTCCGCTACGCCGCCTCCCGCCACCTGGAGGTGATCCCCGAGATCGACATGCCGGGCCACACCAACGCCGCCCTCGCCTCCTACGCGGAGCTGAACTGCGACGGCGTGGCGCCCCCGCTCTACACCGGCACCAAGGTCGGCTTCAGCACGCTGTGCGTGGACAAGGACGTCACCTACGACTTCGTGGACGACGTCCTCGGCGAACTCGCCGCGCTCACCCCCGGCCGCTACCTGCACATCGGCGGCGACGAGGCGCACTCCACCCCGCACGCCGACTTCGTGGCGTTCATGAAGCGGGTGCAGCCGATCGTCGCCAAGTACGGCAAGACGGTCGTCGGCTGGCACCAGCTGGCCGGCGCCGAGCCGGCCGAGGGCGCGCTGGTCCAGTACTGGGGACTGGACCGCACCAGTGACACGGAGAAGGCCGAGGTCGCCGAGGCCGCCAGGAACGGCACCGGGCTGATCCTCTCCCCGGCCGACCGGACCTACCTGGACATGAAGTACACCAAGGACACCCCGCTCGGCCTGTCCTGGGCCGGCTACGTCGAGGTGCAGCGGTCCTACGACTGGGACCCGGCCGCCTATCTGCCGGGCGCCCCGGCCGAAGCGGTCCGCGGGGTCGAGGCCCCGCTGTGGACGGAGACCCTCTCCGACCCCGACCAGCTCGACTTCATGGCCTTCCCGAGGCTGCCGGGCGTCGCCGAGCTGGGCTGGTCGCCCGCCTCGACGCACGACTGGGACACCTACAAGGTGCGGCTCGCCGCGCAGGCGCCGTACTGGGAGGCGGCGGGGATCGACTACTACCGCTCCCCGCAGGTGCCCTGGCCCGCCGCGGGGTGAACGCCCGACGGGCACCCCGGAGGACCGTCTCCGGGGTGCCCGCCCGTCCGCGGGGGCCGGGCGGCTACCGGCCCGCCAGGGGGTTCTTCAGGTGGCCGACGAGCTGGAGCGCGCCGGAGGGGTCGGCGAGGTCCACCATCTGCCGGTTGTCGCGAAGCTGGAGCCGGTTGAGGCAGGACAGCGCGAACTCGGGCGCGAACATGTCGTACCGCGCGAACTTGTCCGCCAGCTCCGGCACCGACTCCTGGTACTCCCGGGTGACCTCCGCGACCGTCCGCCAGAAGACGTCCTCCTCCACGATCCCCTCCTCCGCGAGGTTCGCGGCGAGGAAGCGGAAGAAGCAGTCGAAGACGTCCGTGAAGATCGACAGGAGCTTCTTGTCGTCCGGCACGTCCACCGCGATGCGGGAGACCTCCGGCGGCAGCACCGCGTCCGGGTCCATCACCGCGATCTCCTCGGCGATGTCCTTGTAGACCGCCCGCCGCACCACCCCGTCCTCCAGCACGAGGATCACGTTCTCGCCGTGCGGCATGTACACCAGGTCGTAGGCGTAGAAGCTGTGCAGCAGCGGGACGTAGTAGGCCCGCAGGTAGTGCCGCAGCCACTCGGCGGGCGCGAGCCCCGACCGCTCGATCAGCGCGCCCGCGAAGGAGGCGCCCTCGTGGTCGACGTGGACCAGGGAGGCCATGGTGGCGAGCGTCTCGCCCTCCCGCAGCGAGGGCACCGGGCTCTCCCGCCACAGCGCCGCCAGCATCTTGCGGTACGGCGAGTAGCGGTCGGTGGCCCGCTCGTACTCCAGGTGCCGGTAGCCGACGGCCGCCCGCTCCCGGATGATGCTCACCCCCGTCGCCCTGAGCACCGGGTCGCCCTCGATCAGCCGGGCCAGCCAGTCGTTGATGGCCGGGGTGGCCTCCATGTACGCCGCCGACAGTCCGCGCATGAAGCCCATGTTGAGGACGGACAGGGCCGTCTTCACGTAGTGCTTCCCGGGATGCGAGGCGTTGAAGAAGGTGCGGATGGACTGCTGGGCCAGGTACTCGTCGTCGCCCTCGCCCAGGCAGACCAGGTGCCCGCGGGCGACCTCGGCGGCGAAGGTGACGGTGAGCTTGTTCCACCACTGCCAGGGGTGGACCGGGATGAGCAGGTAGTCGGCCGGGTCCAGGCCGCGCCCGCGCAGCACCCCGTAAAACCGGTCGACCGTGGCGTCGCCCAGCTCGTCCCGGACGAAGGACTCGTACTCGATGCCCACGCCCGCCGTGAACGCGGCCCGCGAGCGGTGCGCGGCCAGCCACACCAGCCGGACCGGGCTCGCGGTCTCCGGCGCGTACGACAGGTACTCGTGGATGCCGAAGCCGAGCCGTCCGTTGTTGGCGACGAAGCAGGGGTGGCCCTCGGTCATGCCGGTCTCGACGGCCTGGAAGCCGCCGCGGGCCAGCTCGGCGGAGGTGACCTGCGGCTTGGTCAGCTTGTAGCAGGTGCCGGAGAGGGTGGAGGAGATCTCCTCCAGGTAGACCGGCAGGATCTCGTCGCTCAGGCCCAGGGTCTGCTTCAGCTCGATGAAGAAGTCCAGGGCGGCGAGCGGGATTTCGACGCCGTCGCGGTGACGGGTGATCGAGTCGGCGGCCACCTGCCAGTGGTCCAGCCGGCGCAGGGTCGCCGTGAAGCGGTAGGCGGTCTGGCCGTCGTCGCTGCGCACGACGTATGCCGCCCCGTCCGGCTCGGGGGCCAGCAGCCGCTCGTGGGCGAACTCGGCCAGCGCCTTGCGGACCAGGAGGCGGTTGGCCCGCTCCCAGCGCTCGGGGCTCAGGTGGGCGACGGCGTCGGCGAGGCTCATGCGGACACCGCCCTCTCGAACTGCTCGCGGGTGCAGAAGCTCAGCAACGCCTTCTTCTCCGGCTTCTGGATCTCGCGCGCGGGCACGAATCCGACGGCTGCGTTCAGGGCGTGGACGGCGGTGTTGGTGACGTCCGGCTCGACGACGACCCGCCGGGTGGCCGGGTCGGCGAACAGCTCGGTCATCACGGCGGTGATCACGGCGCGGGTGAAGCCGTGCACGGGCCGGTCGGTCGGCGCGACGAGGAAGTGCATGCCGACGTCGCCCGGCTCGGGCTCGTACAGCCCGACCAGCTCGCGGTGGGCGGGGTCGTAGCGCTCCATCAGGAAGGCCGGGACGCCGTCGTGCAGGCCGAGGTGGGCCTGCTGGTGCTCGTCGGCGGCCAGCTCCATGTACGCCCGCTCGACGTCCACCAGTTTCGCGTCCTGCATCATCCAGAACGCGGACTTGGGGTGGGTGAGCCAGCCGTGCAGCAGCACGGCGTCGTTCAGCGGGTCGACGGGGCGCAGCGTCAGCGCCCCGACGGCGGTGGCGGTGGTGCTCATACGGCGAACTCCTGGAACGCGATCGTCTTCTCGACCGGGTAGTACTCGGTGCCCAGCAGCTCCCGGACGATGCAGCTGTTGCGGTAGGCGCCCATGCCCAGGTCGGGGCTGGTGACGCTGTGCGCGTGGACGCCGGCGTTCTGCAGGAAGACGCCGCTTCCCGTGACGTCCACGGCGTAGTTGCGGGCGATGTTGAAGTTGCCCCGGGAGTCGTAGCGCAGCCGGTCGCGGACGGGCTTGAGGAACTCCGGCTCGGTGTAGCGGTAGCCGGTGGCCAGCACCAGGCCCTCGGTCTCGATCTCGAAGTCCTCGCCCTGCTCCTCCTGGCGGAAGCCGAGCGTGTAGGTGCCGTCCGCGTAGCGGGCGCTGGTGAGCGCGGAGTTGGTGAGCAGCCGGGTGGGGACGGGACCGCCGAGCCGCTTCTGGTAGAGCAGGTCGAAGATCTCGTTGATCAGGTCGCCGTCGATCCCCTTGAACAGGCCCTTCTGCTCGCCGGCGAGGCGGTAGCGGGTGTCCTCGGGCAGCGCGTGGTAGTAGTCCACGTACTCCGGCGAGGTCATCTCCAGCGTGAGCTTGGTGTATTCGAGGGGGAAGAAGCGCGGGGAGCGGGTGACCCAGTTGAGCCGGTAGCCGTGGACGTCGATCTCGCCCAGCAGGTCCCGGTAGATCTCGGCGGCGGACTGCCCGCTGCCGACCAGCGTGATCGACTTCTTCTTCACCAGCTCCGACCGGTGCTGGAGGTAGCGGGAGTTGTGGAGGAAGTCGCCCGCCAGTCCCCGGCAGGCGTCCGGGACGTACGGCGGGGTGCCGGTGCCCAGGACCAGGCGGCGGGCGCGGTAGGTGTCGCCGGAGGTGGTGGCGACGGCGTACAGCTCCTCGCGCTCGTCGTAGGTGACCTCGGTGACCGTGGTGGAGAAGCGGATGCTGCTCAACCGGTGCGCGGCCCAGCGGCAGTAGTCGTCGTACTCGACGCGCAGCGGGTAGAAGTTCTCGCGGATGTAGAACGAGTAGAGACGGCCCTTCTCCTTCAGGTAGTTGAGGAAGGAGTACGGCGAGGTCGGGTCGGCCAGCGTGACCAGGTCCGACATGAAGGGGGTCTGGAGGTGGGCGCCGTCCAGGAACATGCCGGCGTGCCACTCGAAGTCGGGCTTGGACTCCAGGAAGACGCCGTTCAGCTCGGCGATGGGCTCGGTGAGGCAGGCCAGGCCGAGGTTGAAGGGACCGAGGCCGATCCCGACGAAGTCGTAGGCGGCACTGGCTTCAGGAAGCGCGGTCAAGGGAGTCTCCCAGGTACTGCTCGGCGTGGCCGGCGATCAGGTCGAGGACGGCGGCGATGTCGGCCGGGGTCGTCTCGGGGTTGAGCAGGGTGAACTTCAGGTAGTGGCGTCCGGCCACCTTGGTGCCCGCGACCACGGCGTCGCCGGAGGCGAACAGGGCCTTGCGGGCGTAGAGGTTGGCGCGGTCGATCTCGGCGGGGTCGGTGACGGCCGCCGGGACGTGGCGGAAGACCAGGGTGGAGAGCGACGGCTCGACGACCACGTCGAAGCGCGGGTCGGCGGCGAGCAGCTTCCAGCCCTCGGCGGCCAGGTCGCAGACCTCGTCGAAGAGTTCGCCGATGCCGTCGGCGCCCATGACGCGCAGGGTCGTCCACAGCTTGAGCGCGTCGAAGCGGCGGGTGGTCTGGAGGGACTTGTCCACCTGGTTGGGGATGCGCTCCTGCACCATGCGGCGCGGGTTGAGGTACTCCGCGTGGTAGGTGGCGTGGCGCAGGGTGGCCGCGTCCCGGACCAGCACGGCCGACGAACTCACCGGCTGGAAGAACGACTTGTGGTAGTCCACGGTGACCGAGTCGGCCCGCTCGATGCCGGCGATGCGGTCCCGGTACTTGAGGGAGGCGAGCAGCCCGCAGCCGTAGGCCGCGTCCACGTGCATCCACACGCCGTACTGCTCGCACAGCCCGGCGATCTCGGGCAGCGGGTCGATGGAGCCGAAGTCGGTGGTGCCGGCGGTGGCGACGACGGCCATCGGGACGAGGCCGTCCCGCACGCAGCGCTCCAGCTCCCGGGCGAGGGCGACGGCCTGCAGACGCTTGTCGTGGTCGACGGGGACCGATACGACGGCGTCGGGGCCCAGACCGAGCAGTTTCGCCGACTTCTTCACGCTGAAGTGGCTCACCTCGGAGGCGAAGATCCGCAGGTCGGCCAGTGACTCGGCCTTCGCCTCCTCGCGGGCGAGCAGCAGCGCCTGGAGGTTGGACTGGGTGCCGCCGGAGGTGAACACGCCGTCGGCGGCCGGGCCGAGGCCGATCCGCGCGGTGGTCCAGTCGATCAGTTTCCGCTCGATGAGCGTGCCGCCGGCCGACTGGTCCCAGGTGTCCAGGGAGGAGTTGACGGCGGACAGGACCGCCTCGCCGAGCAACGCCGGTATCACGACCGGGCAGTTGAGGTGGGCGAGGTAGCGGGGGTGGTGGAAGTAGACGGCGTCGCGGAGGTAGACGTCCTCCAGCTCGTCGAGGACCGCGGCCGTGTCGCGCAGGGGCCGGTCGAGGTCGATCCCGTCGATGCGCCGGGAGAGGGCGTCGACCGCGACACCGGTGAACGGGCGGTCGGTGGTGGCGATTCTGGCGGCCACCCGCTCGACTCCTTCGGTCACGGAGCGGCGGTACTGCTCCGCGGTGGTGTCGTTGAGCAGGTGCGAGCGCATGTGGGGGTCCTCCGGTGGGGACGGTCCGAGAGGGCGGGAGAGGGCTGAACCCTCCCCCGCTTCAACTTAGGTTAGCCTAACCTAACTCAAATGGATCACGCGTGTGCCGGTGGGTGATCACGGTCACGGTGACTCCGCGCCGGGGGTCAGGCCTGCTCGCGGAGTTGTTCCTCCGTCAGGCCCCGGCGCCAGTAGCCGACGAAGGTGACGCGCCGGCGGTCGACGCCCCGCTCGCCCACGAAATGCCGGCGGAGCTGCTTGACGCACCCGGACTCGCCCGCGAGCCAGACGTAGGGGTGCTCGGCGGGCGAGAGCTGTGCGGCGCGGAGGGCGGCGAGGGATGCCCCGGGTCCGCCGCCGTCGGCGTCCCGGACCAGCCAGGTGACCTCGGCGTCGGCGGCCGTGTCGAGGTGCTGCACGTCCTCGGCGTGCGGCACCTCCAGCCAGACCCGGGCGCGGGTGCCGGCGGGCAGCGACTCCACCACCGCGCAGGCGGCCGGTACGGCGGTCTCGTCGCCCCAGATCACCACGAGGTCGGTGTCCCCGGGCGGCCGGAAGCGGATCGCCCGGTTGTCGGCGACGGCGGGGCCCAGCACCAGCACGCGGTCGCCGGGGGCGGCGTCGGCGGCCCAGCGGGCGGCGGGGCCCGGCTGGATGCCCGACCCCGGTTCCACGCCGTGCAGGACGAAGTCGACGTCGATCTCGGCGGTGTGCCCCTCGTCGTCCCGGCGCAGCGCACGCAGCGTGTACGAGCGCATCACGGCCCGTACGTCCTCCGGGAGTTCGCGCCAGCCCTGCCACCAGCCGTCGCCCAGCTCCACGGGGACCGCGGGCTCCGCCTGCCCCGGGTGCGGCAGGAACAGCGACAGCGACTGGTCGAGGCCGTCGGAGCGGAAGGCGCTCAGGTCGGGCCCCGCGAGGGTGACCCGGGCCAGGGACGGGCCGAGCCGCCTCGTCCGTACGACCTGGAGCGAGAAGAAGCGGAACGGGGCGGCCACGGCCGTCGTCATGAGGGGCTCCGGGGAAGGGGGGGTGGGTCAGCCGACCTTCTTGGCGTTCTCGATCGCCTCGGCCAGGTTGTCCAGCAGGGGCGTGCACTTGTCGTAGGACAGGATCGGCTCGGGGGAGCGGGCGATGACCTGGCCGGCCTTGACCGCGGGGAGCTTCTTCCAGGTGCCCTCGGTGATGTCGGCGGGCTGGATGGTGGAGGCGCGGTCGTCCATGATGATGACGTCGGCCGGGTACTTGTCGACGTTCTCCCAGCTCAGGGACTCGAACCAGCCGCCGGTGGCCTTCTTGGCCGCCTCGGAGGGCTCCACGAAGTTCACGCCGAGGGCCTTGAAGTACTCCAGGTCCACCGAGAGGTTGGTGCCGGAGACGTAGAACAGGTCGGGGCTCGCGGAGCCGGCCAGCACCCGGATCTCGGGCCGGGCCTTGGCGGCGGCGCGCAGCCGGGCGGCGGCCTTGTCGAAGGCGGCCTTGGCGTCGGTGACCTTCTTGGCCTTCATGTCTCCGCCGAGCGACTCGGCCAGCTCCCACATGCGCTGGAGCGGCTGGGTGAGCTGCCGGTCGAAGACGGAGATCGCCACGCTCGGGGCGAGCTTGGCGATCTTGTCCTTCGACTCCTCCGGGACGGACCACAGGGTGCCCGCGGTGTCGAACGTCGTGGTGATGAGCACCTCGGGGGCGAGGGAGGCGTACTTCTCGACGTTGAGCTTGCCCCACTCGTTGCCGAGGACGGTGACCTTGTCCACGTCGAGGTCGCCGGCCTGCACGTCGGGCTTGCCGTCCTTGGTCGTGGTCGGGCCGAAGACGCCCTTGACCTGGACGCCGTAGTCGTGGAGGGCGGCGGCGACGCCGGTGAACGCGACGATGTTCGCCGGCACCTTGTCCAGCTTCACGGTCGTGCCGCGGTCGTCCTTGAAGGACCAGGGGCCCGACGTGGCGTTGCTGTTCGACCCGTCGCCCGAGCCGCCGCTCCTGCCGTCGTCGTCCCCGCAGGCCGCGAGCACGGCACCGAGGCCGAGGGCGCCACCGGCGGCGAGGATTCCGCGGCGGGTGGGGTGAAGGGCTCTGGCGTTGGACATGGTGGTGACTGCCTTCGAACGGTGCGGAGCGTCGCGCTCTGCGGGACAATTCGAAGGTAGGTTAGCCTAACCTCAGATCTTGTCCAGGGGTGGGGCCCTGCGGCCCCGCCCCCGGCCCTCCGGGTCAGCTCACCAGACCCAGCTCCCGCGCGATCAGCATCCGCTGGACCTCGCTGGTGCCCTCGCCGATCTCCAGGATCTTCGCGTCCCGCCACATGCGGGCCACCGGGTACTCGTTCATGAAGCCGTAGCCGCCGTGGATCTGGGTGGCCTCCCGGGCGTTGTCCACCGCGACCGTCGACGAGTACAGCTTCGCCAGAGCCGCCTCCTTCTTGAACGGCTCGCCCGCCACCAGCCGCGAGGCCGCGTCCCGCCAGGCGAGGCGGGACGTGTGGGCCTTCATCTCCATGTCGGCGATCTTGAACTGGATGGCCTGGTTGGCGCCGATGGGCTTGCCGAAGGCGTGACGTTCCTTCGCGTAGGCGACCGACTCGTCCACGCAGCCCTGCGCGAGCCCCGTGCCCAGCGCGGCGATCGCCACCCGGCCCTCGTCCAGGATGCGCAGGAACTGCGCGTAGCCGCGCCCCTGTTCGCCCAGCAGGTTCGCGGCCGGGACCCGGACGTCGGCGAAGGACAGCTCACGGGTGTCCGACGCGTTCCAGCCGACCTTCGAGTACGGGGCGGCCACCGTGAAGCCCGGGGTGCCCGATGGCACGATGATCGACGAGATCAGGGGCCGGCCGTCGGGCTTGCGCCCGGTGACCGCCGTGACCGTCACCAGGCCCGTGATGTCCGTGCCGGAGTTGGTGATGAAGCACTTGGTGCCGTTGACGACCCACTCGTTCGTCGCCTCGTCCAGGCGGGCCGTCGTCCGGGTCGCGCCCGCGTCGCTGCCGCCGTCGGGCTCGGTGAGGCCGAACGCGCCCAGGATCTCGCCCGAGCAGAGCCGGGGCAGCCACTGCCGCTTCTGCTCCTCGGTGCCGAAGAGGTGGACCGGCATCGCGCCCAGCGAGACGCCCGCCTCCAGGGTGATCGCCACCGACGAGTCGACCCGGGCCAGCTCCTCCAGGGCGATGCCGAGGGCGAAGTAGTCGCCGCCCATGCCGCCGTACTCCTCGGGGAACGGCAGCCCGAACAGGCCCATGCGGCCCATCTCGCGGACGATCTCGTACGGGAACTCGTGCCGCTCGTAGAAGTCGCCGATCTTCGGCGCCACCACGTCGTGCGCGAACGCCTCGACCGTGCGGCGCAGTTCTTCCAGTTCCGGGGAGAGCTTGTGGTCCATGCTGTTCACGACTCCTGGTGGGAGAGGGCTCGAACGGTGCGGGACGGGCTGGGCCGGCCCAGGTGGGCGGCCATCCAGACGCTTGTGGCGACGAGACGGCCGAGGTCGACCCCGGTGTCGATGCCGAGGCCGCGCAGCATCCACACGAGGTCTTCGGTGGCGAGGTTGCCGGTGGCGGACTTCGCGTACGGGCAGCCGCCGAGGCCCCCGGCGGAGGCGTCGACCGTGGTGACGCCCTGCTGGAGCGCGGCCAGGGTGTTGGCCAGGGCCTGGCCGTAGGTGTCGTGGAAGTGGACGCCCAGCGCCGAGACGGGCACACCGGCCTCGGACAGCGCGCCGAGCAGGGCCGTCACATGGCCGGGGGTGGCCACCCCGATGGTGTCGCCGAGGCTCAGCTCGTCGCAGCCCATGTCCAGCAGGGCCCGGCAGACCCGCACGACCTGGGGGACCTGGACCGGGCCCTCCCACGGGTCGCCGAAGCACATCGAGAGGTAGCCGCGCACGTGGACGTCCTGCCCCTTCGCCCGGGTCACCACCGGCTCGAACATGGCCAGCGCCTCGTCCACCGTGCGGTTGAGGTTCGCCCTGGCGAAGGACTCCGTGGCACTGGCGAACACCGCGACGCGGCGCGCGCCGAGCGCGAGGGCCCGGTCCAGGCCCTTCTCGTTCGGCACCAGCACCGGGAGCGACACCGGCAGGCCGGAGATCTCCGGGTACAGCTCCTCCGCGTCCGCCAGTTGGGGGACCCACTTGGGGTGGACGAAGCTCGTCGCCTCGATCGTGGTCAGGCCCGTGCCCGCCAGCCGGCGGACGAACTCCGCCTTCACGGCCGTCGGCACGGTCGCCTTCTCGTTCTGCAGCCCGTCGCGGGCGCCGACCTCGTGGATGCGGACGCGGGCGGGCAGGCCGTTCGCCGGTACGGGCATCGGGAGGCCAAGCTCCGGGGTGTTCATGCCCTCTCCTCCTCCTCGACGGGGGTGATGACGGCGAGCACCTGGTCCATGGCGACCGTCGTGCCCGGCGCCACGTCCAGCTCGGCGACGGTGCCGGCGTGCGGGGCGGAGACGACGTGCTCCATCTTCATCGCCTCCACCACCAGCAGGCTCTGCCCGGCGCTCACCTCGTCGCCGACGGCGACCTTCACCACCGTCACCGTGCCCGGCATCGGCGCGGTCAGCGAGTCGGCGCCCGCGTGGGCGGCCCGGTCGAGGGAGGCGGCGACCGGGTCGTGGTCGCGTACGTGCCAGGCGTCGCCGTCGCGGCCCAGCCAGTCGGCGGCACGGTGGAAGGTGTGCCGCACGCCGTCCAGGGTGACCGTCACCCGGTCCCCGGTGACGGTGTGGGTGCCGCGGGGGGTGTGGGTGACGGGTTCGTCTCCCGGCACCCGCAGCGGGAAGGCCGCCGGCTTCGGCTCGCCGCCCATCCGCCAGCCGCTCGGCACCGAGAACGGGTCCGTCCAGCCGTCCCCGCGCGGGCGCAGCGCCTCCAGCCGTACGGCCGCCGCCGCCTCGTACACCGCCTCCGGTACGCCGGTGGCGACCAGGGAGTCGACCTCGCGCTCCACCAGCCCCGTGTCCAGCTGGCCCGCCACCACCGCCGGGTGCGCGAGCAGCCGCCGCAGGAACCCGGCGTTGGTCGGCACGCCCAGGGTGACCGTCCCGGCCAGCGCCGCCCGGAGCCTGCGCAGCGCGGTCTCCCGGTCGGGGCCGTGGGCGATCACCTTGGACAGCATCGGGTCGTACAGGCTGCCCACCTCGGTGCCCTCGCTGAGCCCCGAGTCGGTGCGCACGCCGTCGCCCTCGGGCTCGCGCAGCCGCAGCACCGTGCCGCCGGAGGGGAGGAAGCCCCGCGCGGGGTCCTCTGCGCACAGGCGGGCCTCGATCGCGTGGCCGGTCAGCCGGACGTCCTCCTGCGCGAATCCCAGCCGCTCACCCGCCGCCACCCTGAGCTGCCACTCCACCAGGTCCAGGCCGGTCACCAGCTCGGTCACCGGGTGCTCGACCTGGAGGCGGGTGTTCATCTCCATGAAGTAGTACTGCGAGGGGTCGCCGCCCGGCACGATGAACTCCACCGTGCCCGCGCCCCGGTAGCCGCAGGAGCGGGCCGCCTGCACGGCCGCCTCGCCCATCGCGGCCCGCGTCGCCTCGTCCAGCAGGACGCTCGGCGCCTCCTCGATCACCTTCTGGTGCCTGCGCTGGAGCGAGCACTCGCGCTCGCCCAGGTGCACGACGTTGCCGTGGCCGTCGGCCAGGACCTGGATCTCGATGTGCCGGGGACGGTCGATCCACCGTTCCACCAGGAGCGTGTCGTCGCCGAAGGAGGCGCGGGCCTCGCGGCGCGCGGCGGCGATCTCGTCGGCCAGCAGGGACGCGTCGCGCACCAGCCGCATGCCCTTGCCGCCGCCGCCCGCCGAGGGCTTGAGCAGCACCGGGGTGCCGATCTCGCGCGCCGCGTCGGCGAGCTGCGCGTCCGTGAGCCCGCTGCCGCTGGAGCCGGGCACGACCGGCACGCCTGCCGCCTTCACCGTCTCCTTGGCGCGGATCTTGTCGCCCATCAGCGCGATCGCGTCGGCGGGCGGCCCGATGAAGACCAGCCCCGCCTCCTCGCAGGCCCGTGCGAAGGCGGCGTTCTCGGCGAGGAAGCCGTACCCGGGGTGGACCGCCTGCGCGCCCGTCCGGGCCGCCGCCGCCAGCAGACGCTCGACGGACAGGTAGCTCTCCGCCGCCGGTGCCGGGCCGATCCGTACCGCCTCGTCGGCCTCCCGCACGTGCCGCGCGTCCGCGTCGGCGTCGGAGAAGACCGCCACCGAGCGCACGCCCATGGCGCGCAGGGTCCGGACGACGCGGACGGCGATCTCGCCCCGGTTGGCGACGAGCACGGTGTCGAACATGCGCGGCGTCTTGGTGTCCGGCGTCTCGTTCGTGTTCTGCACGGGTCCCCTCCTCACATCCGGAAGATGCCGAACTGGGGCTCGCCCAGCGGCGCGTTGGCACACGCGGTCAGGGCCAGGCCCAGCACCTGCCGGGTGTCGGCGGGCTCGATCACGCCGTCGTCCCACAGGCGGGCGGTCGCGTAGTAGGCGTTGCCCTGGTGCTCGTACTGGGCGCGGATCGGAGCCTTGAAGGACTCCTCCTCCTCGGCCGGCCAGTCCTCCCCGCGGGCCTCCAACTGGTCCCGCTTGACCGTGGCCAGCACGGACGCGGCCTGCTCGCCGCCCATCACGGAGATCTTGGCGTTGGGCCACATCCACAGGAAGCGCGGCGAATAGGCCCGCCCGCACATCGAGTAGTTCCCCGCGCCGTACGACCCGCCGACCACCACCGTCAGCTTCGGCACGCGCGTGCACGCCACCGCCGTGACCATCTTGGCTCCGTGCTTGGCGATGCCGCCGGCCTCGTAGTTGCGGCCCACCATGAACCCGGAGATGTTCTGCAGGAAGACCAGCGGGATGCCGCGCTGGTCGCACAGCTCGACGAAGTGGGCGCCCTTCTGGGCCGACTCGGAGAACAGGATGCCGTTGTTGGCGACGATGCCGACCGGGTGCCCGTGGATCCGGGCGAAGCCGGTGACCAGGGTCTGCCCGTACTCGGACTTGAACTCGGCGAAGCGGGAGCCGTCCACCACGCGGGCGATGACCTCGCGGACGTCGTAGGGGGTGCGGGAGTCGACCGGCACCGCGCCGTACAGGCTCCCGGGGTCCACCTTGGGCTCGACGGACGCCTGAACGCCCCAGGGGAGCGGGCCGCGCTCGGGCAGGGTGGAGACGATCTGCCGCACGATGCGCAGGGCGTGCCCGTCGTCCTCGGCGAGGTGGTCGGTCACGCCGGACACCCGCGAGTGGACCTCGCCGCCGCCCAGTTCCTCCGCCGTGACCACCTCACCGGTGGCCGCCTTCACCAGCGGGGGGCCGCCCAGGAAGATCGTGCCCTGGCCCCGGACGATCACCGCCTCGTCGCTCATCGCCGGGACGTACGCCCCGCCCGCCGTGCAGGAACCGAGGACGGCGGCGATCTGCGGGATGCCGGCGCCGGACATGCGGGCCTGGTTGTAGAAGATCCGCCCGAAGTGCTCGCGGTCGGGGAAGACCTCGTCCTGCATCGGCAGGAAGGCGCCCCCCGAGTCCACCAGGTACAGGCACGGCAGCCGGTTCTCCAGCGCCACCTCCTGCGCCCGCAGGTGCTTCTTCACGGTCATCGGGTAGTACGTGCCGCCCTTGACGGTGGCGTCGTTCGCCACGATCACGCACTCCCGGCCGCTGACCCGCCCGATCCCGGCGACGACCCCGGCCGCCGGGGCCGCTCCGTCGTAGAGCCCGTCGGCCGCGAGCGGCGCCAGCTCCAGGAACGGCGAGCCCGGATCGAGCAGCGTGTCGACGCGGTCGCGCGGCAGCAGCTTGCCGCGCGCCGTGTGCCGGGCCCGCGCCCGCTCGCCGCCGCCGAGCCGGGCGGCGGCGAGCTTGGCGCGCAGTTCCCGAACGAGGGCGGCGTGCGCCTCCTCGTTGGCCCGAAAGGCCTCGGAGGCGGGATCCGCCGCCGTCGTCAGCTCCGGTGCCTCGTGCATCCTGCGGTCCCCTCACCCAGTGATCGACCAGTTAATGAGCGTTAACGCATTTCCCTAAGGTTAACGACCGCTAACCTCCCTGTCTAGAATCGTCTTCATGGCCACCAGAACCGATGCCCCCACCCGCCGCGAGCAGATCCTCAAGGAGGCCGCCCGGCTCTTCGCCGAGCGCGGCTTCCACGGGGTCGGCGTCGACGAGATAGGCGCCGCGGTCGGCATCAGCGGCCCCGGTCTCTACCGGCACTTCCCCGGCAAGGACGCGATGCTCGCCGAGCTGCTCGTCGGGATCAGCGACTCGCTGCTGACCGGGGCGAAGCGGCGGCTGGCCGAGGACGGGGCGGCCGGTGCCGAGGCGGTCCTCGACTCGCTCATCGAGGGGCACATCGACTTCGCGCTCGACGACCGCCCGCTCATCACCCTGCACGACCGCGAGCTGGACCGCCTGCGGGACGCCGACCGCAAGATGGTGCGGCAGTTGCAGCGGCAGTACGTCGAGCTGTGGGTCGGGGTGCTCCGGGAGGTCTACCCGGCGGTCGCCGAGCCCGCCGCCCGCTCCGCCGTCCACTCGGTCTTCGGCCTCCTCAACTCCACCCCCCACCTGGGCCGCCCCGGACGCGCGGTGACGGCGTCCCTGCTGCACCGGATGGCGCGGGGGGCGTTCGCGGCGGTGGGGGAGGCGTAGGGGGCGCTTCCTCCCGGAGGTGGGAGTGACGAGGGTTACCCGCGTCCCGGTCTGGACGCCTCTGGCTACCCGCCGGTACCGTTGACTCTGAGCAAGCGCTTAGACATTCGTATCCTGGAGGTGGCGCGGTGCGCCGTACGGTGTTCAACGAGGACCACGAGGCGTTCCGGGAGACCCTGCGCGCCTTCATCGAGGCCGAGGTCGTCCCCGTCTACGACGAGTGGTTCGCCGCGGGCCAGGCGCCGCGCGACTTCTACTACAAGCTCGGCGAGCTGGGCATCTTCGGCATCAACGTGCCCGAGGAGTACGGCGGCGCCGGCATGGACAGCCACAAGTTCGAGGCCGTCCTCTACGAGGAGACCGCCCGCGCCGGCGTGCAGTTCGGCGGCTCCGGCGTCCACGTGCTGCTCGCCCTGCCCTACATCAACATGCTGGCCACCGACGAGCAGAAGAAGCGCTACCTGCCGAAGTTCGTCACCGGCGAGGAGATGTGGGCCATCGCGATGACGGAGCCCGGCACCGGCTCCGACCTCGCCGGCATGAAGTCCACCGCCAGGCTCTCCGAGGACGGCACCCACTACGTCCTCAACGGCGCCAAGACCTTCATCACCGGCGGCGTGCACGCCGACCGCGTCATCGTCTGCGCCCGCACCGCCGCGCCCACCGCCGAGGACCGCCGCCACGGCATCTCCCTGTTCGCCGTGGACACCAAGTCCGAGGGCTACTCGGTCGGCCGCAAGCTGGACAAGCTGGGCCTGCGCACCTCCGACACCGCCGAGCTGGCCTTCGTCGACGTCAAGGTGCCCGTCGAGGACCTGCTCGGCGAGGAGAACAAGGGCTTCTCCTACCTCGGCCACAACCTCGCCTCCGAGCGCTGGGGCATCGCCTTCGGCGCCTACGCCCAGGCCAAGGCCGCCGTCGAGTTCGCCAAGCGGTACGTGCAGGAGCGCACCGTCTTCGGCAAGCCGGTCGCCCACTTCCAGAACACCAAGTTCGAGCTGGCCGCCTGCCAGGCCGAGGTGGACGCCGCCGAGGCCGTCGCCGACCGCGCCACCGAGGCCCTGGACGCCGGGGAACTGACCCCCGCCGAGGCCGCCAGCGCCAAGCTGTTCTGCACCGAGGTCGCCCACCGCGTCATCGACCGCTGCCTCCAGCTCCACGGCGGCTACGGCTACATGAACGAGTACCCGATCGCCCGCCTGTACGCGGACAACCGCGTCAACCGCATCTACGGCGGCACCAGCGAGGTCATGAAGATGATCATCGCGAAGAACATGGGCCTGTAGACCGGTCCCCGGACCGCGAAGCCACCGGCCATGAGCGAAGCACTCCAGTCCCTCCTCGACCTGCTCGACCTCGAGCGGATCGAGGAGGACATCTACCGCGGCCGCTCCCGGTCCGCCGTCGTCCCCCGGGTCTTCGGCGGACAGGTGGCGGCGCAGGCCATGGTCGCCGCGGGCCGCACGGTCCCCGGCGACCGGCACGCGCACTCCCTGCACGCGTACTTCCTGCGCCCCGGCGACCCCGGCGCCCCCATCGTCTACAACGTCGACCGGCTGCGCGACGGCCGCTCCTTCACCACCCGCCGTGTCGTCGCCGTCCAGCACGGCAAGCCGGTCTTCACCCTGTCGGCGTCCTTCCAGACGTACGAGGAGGGCCTCGACCACCAGGCGCCCATGCCGCCCGCGCCGGACCCGGCGACCCTCCCCACCGGCGAGGAGCGGCTGCGGAGCTACCCGCACCTGCCCGCCGACACCGTCGAACGCCTCCTGGAGACCCGGGCCGCCGTGGACCTGCGCCACGTCGACGACCCGCCCTTCGGCGCCTTCGGCACCCCGCGCGAACCGCACTCCCAGGTGTGGTTCCGCACCAACGGCAAGCTCGGGGACGACCCCCTGCTGCACGTCGTCCTCGCCACCTACGTCTCCGACATGACCCTGCTCGACTCGGTCCTGCTCGCGCACGGCCGCGGCGGCTGGGCGGTCGGCGACGTCGTCGGGGCCTCCCTGGACCACGCCATGTGGTTCCACCGGCCCTTCCGCGCCGACGAATGGCTGCTGTACGACCAGCAGTCGCCGTCCGCGTCCGGCGGCCGGGGCCTGGGCCAGGCGCGCATCCACACCCAGGACGGCCGGCTCGCCGTCTCGGTCGTCCAGGAGGGCGTGGTCCGCGTCCCCCGGTGACGGTGCCTACCGCAGCCCCGCCTCCGTCAGCAGGTACGCCGTCATCGGGTCGTAGTGGCGCGGGCTGACCACGTGGTCGTCCAGCGGCACCGCCACCTGGAGGGTGCCCTCGGACTCGGCGAGGAAGAGGGCCGGGTCGTTGCAGTCCGCGTAGCCGACGGAGTCGACCCCGTGCTGGGCGGCGTACCCGGCCCAGCCGTGGTCGGCGACCACCAGGTCCGGCAGGGGGCGGCCCTCGCGCTCCAGGCCGGTCAGGATGGCCTTCATCGGCTCGCCCGAGTGGGTGTGCCACAGCGAGGCCCCGTGTTCGAGCACCGAGACGTCCGCGAACTGCTGGACGTACCCCTCCTCGGTCGTCAGCCCCTCCGGGATTACCACGATCTCGCAGCCCGCGGCCCGCAGCGCGGCGGCCGTCGCGCGGTGCACGTCGAGCAGCCCGCCGGGGTGGCCGGTCGCGAACAGCACCCGCTGCCCGCCGTCGGCCGCCTTGCGCAGCCGCCCCGCCATCCGCTCCAGCGCGGAGACGGTCAGCTCCGGGTCGATCGTGTCCTGGCCGTACCGGTACTCCGGGTCGTCGTTGACCCCGACCCGCTCCGCCATCACCGCGAGCACGTCCTGCTCGTCGCTCCAGCGCTCGCCCAGCTCCAGACCGAGCCAGAAGTGCCGGTCGCCGTTCGCCAGCTTCCGGTAGTGGGAAAGATTGTTCTCGCGGGGAGTGGCGACATCGCCCGCGATGCGCGTCCTGACGAGGTGCTCGGCGAGTTCGGCGCGGCTGGGTGTCCCGGGTATCGGCATGGCTCCATTGTGTAGCAGCCGGGCCGCGGACAGCAGCCGGTCCCGGCGGGACGGCCGACGGGTAGCCGATTCCACCAGTCCCGGGGGCGCGTATGGACGGAATGTACATGTCGCGGCGGGATTTCGTCCCTCTAGTCTGCGACGACCGGCCGGCCGGCTCGCCAGTACAGTCGGACGGCAGCAGCACATACGCGACGAAGCGCACGAAGCGTACGAAGGAAGGCAGTGCATGAGCAGCAACGAGACGCCCCGCGGTCCCGTCGACTCCTCCCGGGTCCCGCGGTACGCCGGACCCGCGACCTTCGCCCGGCTCCCGCGCCTGGACGAGGTCGCAACCGCCGACGTCGCCGTCGTGGGCGTGCCGTTCGACTCGGGCGTCTCCTACCGCCCCGGCGCCCGCTTCGGCGGCAACGCCATCCGCGAGGCCTCCCGCCTGCTGCGCCCCTACAACCCGGCCCAGGACGCCTCCCCCTTCGCCCTCGCCCAGGTCGCGGACGGCGGCGACATCGCCGTGAACCCCTTCAACATCCACGAGGCCGTCGAGACGATCGAGGCCGCCGCCGACGACCTCCTGGACACCGGCGCCCGCCTGATGACCCTGGGCGGCGACCACACCATCGCCCTCCCGCTGCTGCGCTCGGTCGCCAAGAAGCACGGCCCGGTCGCCCTGCTCCACTTCGACGCCCACCTGGACACCTGGGACACCTACTTCGGCGCCGAGTACACCCACGGCACCCCCTTCCGCCGCGCCGTCGAGGAAGGCGTCCTCGACACCTCCGCCCTCTCCCACGTCGGCACCCGCGGTCCCCTGTACGGCAAGAAGGACCTCACCGACGACGAGAAGATGGGCTTCGGCATCGTCACCTCCGCCGACGTCTACCGGCGCGGCGCCGACGAGGTCGCCGACCAGCTCCGCCAGCGCATCGGGGACCGCCCGCTGTACGTCTCCATCGACATCGACTGCCTCGACCCCGCCCACGCCCCCGGCACCGGCACGCCCGAGGCCGGCGGCATGACCTCCCGCGAGCTGCTGGAGATCCTGCGGGGCCTCGCCTCCTGCAACCTGGTCTCGGCCGACGTCGTCGAGGTCGCCCCCGCCTACGACCACGCGGAGATCACGTCGGTGGCCGCGTCCCACACCGCCTACGAACTGACCACCCTCATGTCCCGCCGGATCGCCGAGGACCGTTCCCAGTGACCCACGACCACGACCTGGTCCTCCGTCCGACCGCCGCCCAGACGGAGGCCGCGCTCCATCCTCCCGCCGGCCGCACCGGCGGAGACCTGGTCGTGGAGTCCCTGGCCGCGCTCGGCGCGACCACCGTCTTCGGCCTGCCCGGCCAGCACGCCCTGGCCGCGTTCGACGCACTGCGCCGCTCCGGCCTGCGCCACGTCGGCCTGCGGGTGGAGAACAACGCCGGTTTCGCCGCCGACGCCTACGGCCGGGTCACCGGCGAGGCGGCCCCGCTGCTGCTGTCGACCGGCCCGGGCGCGCTCACCGCCCTGGCCGCCCTCCAGGAGGCGCGGGCGGCCTCGGCGCCCGTCCTGGCGATCGGCAGCCAGGTCCCCGCGGCGGGCCTGGGCGGCGGCCGCCACGGCTACCTGCACGAACTGCCGGACCAGGCGGCCTCGTTCCGGGGCGTGGTGAAGTCGGTCCACACCGCCCGCACCCCGTCCCAGATCCCGTCCGCGATCGCCGAGGCGTGGACGTCCGCGCTGACCGTCCCGCACGGACCGGTGTGGGTGGAGATCCCGCAGGACGTCCTCGAGGCCGAGACGTCGCTCCCGGTGGTGACCGGCGGCGACACCTTCCCCGAGGAACTGCCCCCGCGCCCCGAGCTGACGGCGGTCGCCGCCGACCTGCTGACCCGCGCGGAGCGCCCCGCCGTCATCGCGGGCGGCGGTGTGGTGCGGGCCGACGCCTCGAAGAAGCTCCGGCAGCTCGCCGAACGCCTCCAGGCCCCCGTGGTCACGACCTTCGGCGGCAAGGGCGCCTTCCCCTGGACCCACCCCCTCTCCCTCCAGTCCTGGCTGGAGGACCGCCACACCACCGACTTCCTGGAGGACGCGGACGTCCTGCTGGTGGTCGGCTCGGGACTCGGCGAACTCTCCTCCAACTACCACACGTTCGCGCCGCGCGGCCGGGTGATCCAGATCGAGGCCGACCTCGGCAAACTGGAGTCCAACCACCCGGCCCTCGGCATCCACGCCGACGCCCGCCTCGCGCTCCAGGCGCTGCTGGAGACGGTGGAGGAGCCGCGTACCGACCCGACCGCACCGGAACGCGTGCGCGGGGTCCTGGACAAGGTCCGCGCACGCATCGCCGCCCAGGAACTCACCCTGGAACAGGACGTCCTGGCCGCGGTGCGCGCCGCCCTGCCGAAGAACGCCCCGTCCTTCTGGGACATGACGGTCCTCGCCTACTGGGCCTGGTCGGCCTTCGACGCGCAGGCCCCGGGCACCATGCACTCCGCCCAGGGTGCCGGCGGCCTCGGCTACGCCTTCCCGGCGGCCCTCGGCGCCGCCGTCGCCGACCCCACCCACCCGGTGCTGGCCGTCTCGGGCGACGGCGGCGCCCTGTACTCGGTCGCCGAACTGGCCACCGCCCGCCAGTACGGCCTGAACGTCACCTGGCTGATCGTCGACGACGGCGGTTACGGCATCCTGCGCGCGTACATGACCGACGCCTTCGGCGAGCCCACGGCGACGGACCTGCCCGGCCCCGACTTCGCCGCCCTGGCCGAGTCGTTCGGGGTGCCGGGCGTCCGGACGTCGCCGGAGACCCTGGAGACGGACCTCGCCAAGGCACTGGCGACGCCGGGGCCCTCGGTGGTCGTCCTCCCCGCCGAGCTGCGGATGTTCGCGCCGACGCACCGGGGCTGAGCGGTCGGCCGCGCCACGGGATCGCGCGCGGCCGACGACCGGAGCCGTCGTGGTGGGCGGGGGCGCTCCGCGCGGCCCGCACGGCCGCCCCCTGCCCGGGGTGACGCCGCCTACCAGATCGCCTCCACCCACTCCGGGTGGTCGACGAACGGGTTGCGGTTGTGCTGGTAGTCGTCGTAGATCACCTGGTTGCGGTGCTCCTCGAAGGCGTCCGGCGGGTCCTCGTCGTTCCACGCCTTCAGCACGGAGAGCTTGCCGATGTACGGGTTGCTGCCGTTGCCGACCTGGCCGTTGACCTCCAGGTCGGCGAAGCCGTCGCCGCCCTCGTAGCGGACCGCCATGTAGAAGATCATGCGGGCCACGTCGCCCTTGACCGCGTCCCGGGGCTCGAAGGAGTCGGAGTCGGTGAGGCTGCCGCCGCCCCCGCTGACCGCGCTGCCGCCGTTGTCGAAGTCCTTGTTGCCCCGGGCGCTGTTGACCTGGACGTCCGAGGGGCGCAGGTGGTGCAGGTCGGTGCCGGGACCGGTGGCGGTGCCGAAGTCGCCGTGCGACTTGGCCCACACGTGCTCGCGGTTCCAGTCGCCGGTGTCGCCGCCGTTGAGCGACTTGCTGCGGGAGACGCCCGAGTAGAGCAGGATCACGTTGCCGGTGTCGTCCGGGTCCTCGTCCGTGGCCTTCAGGGCGTCCCAGACCGCCGAGTACGACAGCTTCGTCTGGTCGCTGATGATCGTGTGGAGCGAGGACTTGAGGCTCGTGCCCGTCTTGCCGAGCGCGTCCTTGTAGTACGTCGAGTCGTAGTCCGTGTTCGCCGTCGTGGCCGCCGTGGCCGGGCCCGCCGTCAGTGAGGGCGCGGTGAGCCCGGCGAGTACGGCGACCGCGGCGAGGGCCGCCGCCTTCGGGCGCCGGATGCGTATCGCGAGCATGTGGGGTGTCCGATCTACGCGTGTGGAGTTGTGTGGTTCCACGAGCGTGACATGGACATGTTGGAGGTGGGGTGTACGGAGGGTGACGATTCCGTGACGGTGGGCGGACCGGCTCAGCCGAGCAGTTCCGGCAGGGCCTCCCGAAGGCTCGCGAGCTGGGCCCGGTACCCCGCGTTGAACTCGGCCAGGGGGCGCTCGCCCAGGTTGGCGTGGAGGGCGGCGCGCTGCGACGGCACCACGGAGGGCAGCGCGCGGAGCACCTCGGCCGTCGCCTCCGCGTTCCGCCCCCTCTGCACGGCGCTCACCAGATCCTCGAAGAGGTCCAGCTTCAGGGCCCTGATCCGTGCGTGCGGACTGTCCTTGCCCCCGAACTCGTCCTCCGCCGTCGGCCTCTGGCCACTGTGGGGGTCCGCGACGAACTTGAGCACCCGCAGTGTCGCGTAGAGCCGCCCGGCCAGCCTCGCGTCGCTTTCCCTCTGTTCCGGCACGGGGCATTACTTGCCCTCCCGGGGCCTTCGCATCCCGGCTTTCGGAAAACGGCCAACTTCCGTCCATTTCCGGGCCCTAGGGTGACCGGCATGCGCCCAGGAACCCTTCGTACCGCCCTCGCCGCCCTCACCGCGGTCCTCGCGGCGGCCGGCTGCCTGACCGCCGCCGGACCGGCCGCCGCACAGGGCGGGCGGCACCCGGCCGACGCCTGCTCGCCCTCCGTCTCCCTCACGGGCTTCACCGACGCCCTCGACAAGACGACGTACGACGGCACCTACGTCGGCAACCTCTCCGCCCTCGCCCCCGGCCGGGACGGCTCCCCGGCCGCCCTCTCCGACCGGTCGGAACTGTTCCGGCTGGACGCCCGCACCCTGGAGCCGCGCGGCGTGATCACCCTCGCCGACGAGAAGGGCGCCGCGCTCGACTCCGAGGGCCTGGTCGCCGACTGGGACGGCACGTACCTCGTCTCCTCCGAGACCGAGCCGTCCGTGCGCCGCTACTCCCGCACCGGCGAGCTGCTCGGCCGCCTGCCCGTGCCCGGCGACCTGCGCACCGCTCCCGAGGGGCGCGCGCGGGCCAACGGCAGCTTCGAGGGGCTGACGCTGCTGCCCGGCGGGCGGACCCTGCTCGCCTCGATGGAGTACCCGCTCGACGGCGACCCGGCCGACCTGGTCCGTTTCCAGACGTGGCAGCGGACCGGGCACGGCGACTTCCGCACCGGCGCCCGCTACGCCTACCGGACCGACCCCGGCCTCGGCGTCTCCGAGGTCACCGCGACGCCCGACGGCCGCCTCCTCGTCCTGGAGCGCGGCTTCACCGCCGGCGTCGGCAACACGGTCCGCCTCCACCTCGCCGACCGGCCCGCCCACGGCACCGTGCTCCACAAGCGGCTCCTCGCCGACCTCGCCGACTGCCCCACCCTCGGCGCCACCGCCAAGCAGCCCCAGCCCAACCCGCTCCTCGACAACTTCGAGGGGATGGCGGTGACCGGCCGCTCCGGAGGCCCTCTGGAGGTCCTGGTCGTGAGCGACGACAACCAGAACGACGTCCAGACCACCCGCTTCCTCAGGCTCCGCGTACGCGCCTGATCACCCGGCCGATTGTTACGGCGGGATGAAATCCCCGCTCGCCCGTGTTGGTGCCTTCCGGTAGATCAGGTGAGCAGGACGACCGACCGGAGGGCACGGCGTGGACGCGCAACGGGGCTGGGTGCGACGACTGGCGGGGTACGCCTGGCGGTATCCCAAGGACGTCGTGCTGGCGCTCGGGGCCTCGCTGGGCGGCATGGCCGTCATGGCCTTCGTCCCGTTGATCACCAAGGTGATCATCGACGACGTGATCGGCGACAAGACCCGGGACATGGCCGTCTGGGCCGGCCTCCTGATCGGCGCCGCGCTCGCCGTGTACGCCCTGACGTACGTCCGCCGCTACTACGGCGGCCGGCTCGCCCTCGACGTCCAGCACGACCTGCGCACCGACATGTACGGCACGATCACCCGGCTCGACGGGCGACGGCAGGACGAGCTGTCCACGGGACAGGTGGTCGGGCGGGCGACCAGCGACCTCCAGCTCATCCAGGGCCTGCTCTTCATGCTCCCGATGACCCTCGGGAACGTCCTGCTCTTCCTGATCTCCCTCGTGATCATGGCGTGGCTCTCCCTGCCGCTCACCCTGGTCGCGCTGGCCGTCGCCCCCGCCCTGTGGTTCATCGCCCGCCGCAGCCGCACCCGGCTGCACCCCGCCACCTGGTACGCGCAGGCGCAGGCCGCCGCCGTCGCCGGGGTGGTCGACGGCTCGGTCAGCGGCGTACGCGTGGTGAAGGGCTTCGGGCAGGAGGAGCAGGAGACCGGCAAGCTCCGCGAGGTCGGGCGCCGGCTCTTCGCCGGGCGGCTGCGCACGATCAGGCTGAACGCCACCTACACCCCGGCGCTCCAGGCCGTCCCCTCGCTCGGACAGGTCGCCATGCTCGCCCTCGGCGGCTGGCTGGCGGTGCGCGGGCACATCACCCTCGGCACCTTCGTCGCCTTCTCCACCTATCTCGCGCAGCTCGTCGGCCCGGTCCGCATGCTCGCCATGGTGCTCACCGTCGGCCAGCAGGCCCGCGCCGGCACCGAACGCGTCCTCGAACTGATCGACACGGAACCGGCCATCGAGGACGGCACCAAGACCCTGCCCGCGGACGCGCCCGCGACCGTCGAGTTCGACGACGTCGCCTTCGGCTACGACACCGGCGACGGCGAGGGGCGGCCCGTGCTCGACGGGCTCTCCTTCGAGATCCGCGCCGGCGAGACCCTCGCCGTCGTCGGCTCCTCCGGCTCCGGCAAGTCCACCGTCTCGCTGCTCCTGCCGCGCTTCTACGACGTGACGCGCGGCGCCGTCCTCGTCGGCGGGCACGACGTGCGCGAGCTGACCCTCGACTCGCTGCGGGCCGCCGTCGGTCTGGTGCCCGAGGACTCCTTCCTCTTCTCCGACACCGTCCGCGCCAACATCGCCTACGGCCGGCCGGACGCCACCGACGAGGAGGTCGAGGCCGCGGCACGGGCCGCGCAGGCGCACGGGTTCATCACCGAGCTGCCCGAGGGCTACGACACGACCGTCGGCGAGCACGGCCTGACCCTCTCCGGCGGCCAGCGCCAGCGCGTCGCGCTCGCCCGGGCGATCCTCACCGACCCTCGGCTGCTGGTCCTGGACGACGCCACGTCCGCCGTCGACGCCCGTGTGGAGCACGAGATCCACGAGGCGCTGAAGCAGGTCATGCGGGGCCGCACCACGCTCCTCATCGCGCACCGCCGCTCCACCCTGGGCCTCGCCGACCGCATCGCCGTCCTCGACCGCGGCCGCCTCGCCGACCTCGGCACCCACGAGGAACTGCAGGAGCGCTCCGCCCTCTACCGGCGCCTGCTCACCGACCCCGACGAACTGGGCGGCGTCTCGCCCGGCCACACGCCCCCCGCGGCACCGGCCGAGGACACCTCCGTCCGGGACGAGCTGGACGCCGAGTTCGACGCCGAGCGCGGGGTCACTCCCCGGCTGTGGACCGGCGACCGTACCCCCAAGGACACCGCGCTCGCCGGCACCCCCGCCACCCCCGAGCTGCTCGCCCAGGTCGACGCGCTGCCCCCGGCGAACGGCACCCCGGACATCGACGAAACGGCGGCGGTGCGGCCCGAGTCGTCGTACGGCCTGCGCCGCCTGCTGCGCGGCTTCCGCACGCCGCTGCTGATCAGCCTCGCCCTCGTGGCCGTGGACGCGGGCATGGGCCTGCTGCTGCCGGTGCTGATCCGGCACGGCATCGACGACGGCGTCACCCGGGTCGCCCTCGGCGCGGTCTGGGCGTCCTCGCTGCTCGGGCTGCTCGCCGTACTCGCCCAGTGGGCGGCGCAGACCGGCGAGATCCGCATGACCGGCCGGACCGGCGAGCGGATCCTGTACGCGCTCCGCCTGAAGATCTTCGCCCAGCTCCAGCGGCTCGGCCTCGACTACTACGAGCGCGAGCTGACCGGGCGGATCATGACCCGGATGACGACGGACGTGGACGCGCTGTCGACGTTCCTGCAGACCGGACTCGTCACCGCCTTCGTCTCGGTCGTCACCTTCTTCGGCATCATGGTCGCGCTGCTGGTCATCGACGTGCAGCTCGCACTGATCGTCTTCGTGACGCTGCCGCCGCTGATCGTCGCCACCTACTACTTCCGCAGGGCCAGCGTGAAGGCGTACGAACTGGCCCGCGAGCGGGTGTCCACGGTCAACGCCGACCTCCAGGAGTCGGTGGCGGGCCTCAGGATCGTGCAGGCCTTCCGGCGCGAACGGGACGGCGGGCGGCGCTTCGCCGAGCGCAGCGACAGCTACCGGCAGGCCCGCATCCGCGGACAGTGGCTGATCTCGGTCTACTTCCCCTTCGTGCAACTGCTGTCGTCGGTGGCCGCGGCGGCGGTGCTGGTCGTGGGCGGCGCGCGGATCGACGACGCGACGCTGACGACCGGCGCGCTGGTGGCGTACCTGCTCTACATCGACCTGTTCTTCGCGCCCGTCCAGCAGCTCTCCCAGGTCTTCGACGGCTACCAGCAGGCGTCCGTCTCGCTGGGCCGCATCCAGGAACTGCTGCGCGAGCCGACCTCCACCCGCGCCGCCGAGCAGCCCTCCGAGGTCGCCTCGCTGCGCGGCGAGATCGCCTTCGAGGACGTGCACTTCACGTACGGGGGTGCCGACGAGGCGGAGGCGGCCCTCACCGGCATCGACCTCAGCATCCCGGCCGGGCAGACCGTCGCGTTCGTCGGCGAGACCGGCGCCGGCAAGTCGACGCTGGTGAAGCTGGTGGCCCGGTTCTACGACCCGACCGGCGGCCGGGTCACCGTCGACGGGCGGGACCTGCGCACCCTCGACCTCACCTCCTACCGGCACCGGCTGGGCGTCGTCCCGCAGGAGGCGTACCTCTTCCCGGGCACCGTCCGGGACGCCATCGCCTACGGCCGCCCCGACGCCACCGACGCCCAGGTGGAGGCGGCGGCACGGGCGGTCGGGGCGCACGAGATGATCGCCACGCTCCAGGGCGGCTACCTCCACGAGGTCGCCGAACGGGGCCGCAACCTCTCCGCCGGGCAGCGGCAGTTGATCGCGCTGGCCCGCGCCGAACTGGTCGACCCCGACGTGCTGCTCCTCGACGAGGCCACCGCGGCCCTGGACCTGGCCACCGAGGCGCAGGTCAACCAGGCCACCGACCGCATCGCGGGCCGCCGCACCACGCTCGTCGTCGCCCACCGGCTCACCACGGCCGCCCGCGCGGACCGGGTCGTCGTCATGGACGGCGGGCGGGTCGCCGAGGACGGCACCCACGACGAACTGCTGGCCCTGGACGGGCGGTACGCGCGGCTGTGGCGGACCTTCGTCGGCGCTTCCGAGCCGGAGGAGCCGGTCGGGGCGACGCGCTGAGGCGCTGCCGCGTTCGCGCAACCGTGCGACAGGTGTCCTGCGTCCGTACATGCGTGCATGCGTCCGTACACGCATCCGTACGTCGTCAGTGTTCGCCCGACGGAGGGGGACCGCAGTGGGCCGGGCCGGTGCCGCAACCCGCCGTCGGCTGACGCTCGGCACGGCCGTGCTGAGCGCGGCCGCGCTGCTCGCCGTCGCGCTGCCGCAGGAGGCCGGGGCCGCCGCCACGGGGTGCGGCGGCCGGAAGGTGCGCACGCTGCACTTCGCCACCGGGTCCGTCCTCGTCCACAAGCGCGGCGGCTACGTGTGTGCCCTCACCGTCCCCGAGAAGCCCGGCACCAAGCGGGAGATGTCCGTCGGCGTACGGGCCCGGGGCGGCCGGGCGGTCGTGGACGCGGGCCGGTTCGCCCGGCGCGCCGGTCCGGTGACCGTCCACGCCGGGAACCGCTGCGTGTGGGTGACCGGCAAGGTGGCCAAGAGCTCCGTCAGTTCCGGGTGGATCCTCTGCTGACCCTGGTGTTCGCGGGAGTTGCTCCGATAGCTTCCGGCGAACATCCGTTTCACAGGGAGGGTGCATGCGCAAGGCGCTCAGATGGCTGCTGGCGCTCGTGGTGCTCATCGGCACCGTCAGCACGGCGGGCGCGGCCACCGCCGCCGAGCCGAAGGCCGTCGACATCAAGGACCGGCTGCTGTCCATACCGGGCATGAGCCTGATCGAGGAGAAGCCGTACACCGGTTACCGCTTCTTCGTCCTCAACTACACCCAGCCGGTGGACCACCGGCACCCGTCCAAGGGCACGTTCCAGCAGCGGATCACCGTGCTGCACAAGGACGTGAACCGTCCGACGGTCTTCTACACCGGCGGCTACAACGTCTCCACGAATCCCAGCCGGCGCGAGCCGACCCAGATCGTGGACGGCAACCAGGTCTCCATGGAGTACCGCTACTTCACACCGTCCCGGCCCGCCCCGGCCGACTGGTCCAAGCTGGACATCTGGCAGGCCGCCAGCGACCAGCACCGCATCTTCGAGGCCCTCAAGCCCGTCTACACGAAGAACTGGATCTCCACCGGCGGCTCCAAGGGCGGCATGACCGCCACCTACTACGAGCGCTTCTACCCGCGCGACATGGACGGCGTCGTCGCCTACGTCGCCCCCAACGACGTGGTGAACAAGGAGGACTCGGCCTACGACCGCTTCTTCGCCCGCGTCGGCACCAAGGAGTGCCGCGACAAGCTGAACGGCGTGCAGCGCGAGGCACTGGTGCGCCGGGCGCCGCTGGAGAAGAAGTACGCGGCGTACGCGGCCGAGAACGGCTACACCTTCTCCACCATCGGCAGCCTCGACCGCGCCTACGAGGCCGTCGTCCTCGACTACGTGTGGGGCTTCTGGCAGTACAGCACCCTCGCCGACTGCGACGGCATCCCGGCCGACGCCGAGAACGCCACCGACGAGGCGATCTGGGACTCCGTCGACACCATCTCCGGCTTCTCCGCCTACACCGACCAGGGCCTGGAGACGTACACGCCGTACTACTACCAGGCGGGCACCCAGCTGGGCGCGCCCACCATCCACTTCCCGCACATCGAGAAGAAGTACGTCCGCTACGGCTACCAGCCGCCGCGCAACTTCGTGCCCCGTTCGATCCCGATGAAGTTCGAGCCGTCGGCGATGCGGGACGTCGACACGTGGGTGCGGCACAACGCCCGCCAGATGCTGTTCGTGTACGGCGAGAACGACCCGTGGGGCGCCGAGCCCTTCCGTCTCGGCCACGGCGCGCGCGACTCCTACGTCATGACCGCGCCCGGCATGAACCACGGGGCGAACGTGGCCGGCCTGGTGCCCGACCAGAAGGCGTTCGCCACCGCCCGCATCCTGGACTGGGCGGGCGTCGCCTCCGCCAAGGTCCAGGAGAACCCGTCGGCGGCCGTGCCGCTGGCGGCGTTCGACGCCAGGCTGGACAAGCGGGACGTCGAGCGCGAGCCGGCGCTGCGCCCGTAGCACGACGGGCTGTGCCCCGGCCGCTCACCGGGGCCGGGCACAGCCCACCGGGCGGTTCCCGCCGAGCCGGACGTACAGCACGGCCGAGGCCGGGCAGTCCGCGCGGGCGGCGACCCTGCGCTCCCCGGCCCAGCGTGGCCCGCCGGGGCGGGCGCACGCCAGACGCGCGGGAGGCGCCGCGCACGGGGGACGGGAGCGCCCCCGTGCGCGTGCCGCGGGCCGCGCTACGACCGGTAGGTGAGCCCGTGCCCGAGCGGGAGGAGCACCGTGTCCGGGTCGTCCGCGCGCACCACCGGCACCGGCAGCTTCCCGCGCGGCCGCACCCGCCCGGCGATCACGCGGGCCGCCGCCCGCACCTCCACGTCGGTCCAGGAGTAGGCGGCCAGCACGGCGGGGACGCCGGGGAGGTGCGCGACGTCGTACGGGTTGCGCACGGCGACCGCGACGACCGGCCTCCCCGTCTCCAGCAGCCGCGTGACCAGCGTGCGCTGGCTGCTGCCCGCGGTGACGTTGTACGTGGCGACGACCACCGCGTCGGCGTCCCGGGCCGCGGCGACGGCGCGGTCGGTCACGGCGGCGGAGGGGGCGGTGCCGGTGGACAGGGCGGTGGCGGTGAAGCCCAGCTCCGTGAGCGCGTCCGCGAGGACCTGGGTGGGCGGCCCGGTCGTGCCGGACGGCGAGGCCGGATCGGCGCCCACCACCAGCAGCTTGCGGTGGGTCCGGCGGGACAGCGGCAGCAGCCGCCCCTCGTTGACCAGCAGGGTGGTGGTCCGCTCGGCGATCCGGTCGGCCGCGGCCAGGTGCCCCCGGGTGCCGACGGTCCGGCCGACGTCCCGGCGGCTGGTGTACGCGTCCCGGAACAGCCCCAGCTTGGCCTTCAGCCGCAGCACGCGCAGGATCGATTCGTCGAGCCGCGCCTCGGTGAGTTCGCCGTCCTTCACGGCCGTCAGCACGGCGTTCCAGGCGAGCGGCAGGTCCGGCGGGTTGAGCAACTGGTCGACGCCCGCCCGCAGTGCCAGCACCGGCACCCGCGCGTCGCCGTACTTCGTGCGCACGCCCTCCATGCCGAGCGAGTCGGTCACCACGACCCCGTCGTAGCCCAGCTCCTCGCGCAGGATGCCGGTGAGGATGGGGCGGGAGAGGGTGGCCGGATCGCCGGAGTCATCGAGCGCGGGGACCATCAGGTGGGCGGTCATGATCGCGTCGATGCCGGCCTCGATCGCCGCGCGGAAGGGCGGGGCGTCCAGCTTCTCCCACTGCTCACGGCTGTGCGTGATGACCGGGAAACCGGTGTGGCTGTCGGTGGCGGTATCGCCGTGCCCGGGGAAGTGCTTGGCGCACGCGGCGACGCCGGAGCCCTGGTACCCCGTCACCTCGGCGGCCACCAGCCCCGCCACCGCGTCCGGGTCGGCGCCGAAGGACCGCACGCCGATGACGGGGTTGGCCGGGTTGACGTTCACGTCGGCCACGGGGGAGTAGTCCTGACGAATGCCCAGGGCCTGCAGCTCGGCGCCCGCGATCCTGCCGAGGGCACGGGCGTCGGAGTGCGACCCGCCCGCCCCGACGGCCATCGCGCCCGGGAAGAGGGTGGCGGGCGCGCCCACGCGGGCCACTATGCCGTGCTCCTGGTCGGTGGAGATCAGCACCGGCAGACCGCGCGGCTGCTCCAGGGACGCCTTCTGGATGCCGTTGGACAGGTCGGCGATCTGGTGCGGGTCGCGGGTGTTGTGCGCCCAGGCGAAGTAGATGATGCCGCCGACCCGGTACTTGGCGATCAGCTCGGCCGCGGTGCGGACGCCGATCTCCTTCAGGTTGGCGTCGATGTCCGCCTGGTCCGGGTCGGTGGCGGAGTGGCCGTAGACCCGCATGACGAAGAGCTGGCCGACCTTCTCCTCCAGCGTCATGCGGGAGATGAGGGCGCGGAGCTTGTCGTCGTCGGGCCTGCGGGCGTCGGCGTACGCCGTGCCGCCCCCGGCCGCGAGGGCCGCGGTGACGACCGCGGTGGCGGTGAGGACGGTGCGTCTGGAGGGCTGTGCGGTGCTTCCCGTGCCGGCCGTGCTGCTGTGGTGCACGTGCGCTCCTTCCGGAGGGCTGGTGAAGGAAACTGCCAAGGAGTCACCAATATCCGGGAAGTTTCTGCCAGTCAAGGGACCGCACAGAGGCCAAGCGCTTAGAAGGCGCTTGCTCCAAGCTGCACGGGTCAAGCGGAGCCGGCCGGTGTCGTCGGAGCGGTGTGGGCCGAGGCGTCCGGCCAGTGGGCCCGCAGGGCGCGGACCGTTTCCGCGATCGCCGGGCGGCGTGCCGCGCCCGTGCGCCACAGGGCGTACAGCCGCCGTACCGGCATCGGGTCGAGCGGCACCTCCACCACCCCCGCGGGCAGCGGGCCGCGCCCCAGCCGGGGGATGAGCGCGACGCCGAGACCGGCGGCGACCAGTGCGACGAGCGTGGGGTTCTCGTCCGCCTGGTGGACGATGTCCGGCTCGTGCCCGGCGCCCCGCAGCGTCCGCATCAGCCAGTCGTGGCACACGCGCCCGGGCGGCTGGCAGATCCACCGCTCCCCGCCCAGCTCCGACCGCCGGACCGCCCTCCGCCCCGCGAGGCGGTGTCCCTCGGGCACCAGCAGGTCGCACAGGTCCTCCCCGATCGGCGCCTGCTCCACCCCGGCCGGTGCCGGCAGCGGCGCGATGTCCCAGTCGTGCGCCACCACCAGGTCGACCGCTCCCTTGGCCACCAGGTCCACGGACAGGTGCGGGTCGACCTCGTTGAGCCGTGCGTCGAGCGCGGGGTGGCGTGCCGCCAGGTCGGCCAGGACGGACGGCAGCAGTCCGCGCGCCGCCGACGCGAACGCGGCGATCGTCAGCCGCCCCGAGGGCACCCCGCGCCGCTCCTCCAGCCGGGTCTCCGCCCGCTCCACGAGGGCCAGCAGCTCACCCGCCGTGTCGACCAGGTGCCAGGCGTCGTCGGTGAGCCGCACCCCGCGCCCCTCCCGCTCCAGGAGTACCGTCCTGGTCTCCCGCTCCAGCTTGGCGATCTGCTGGGACACGGCGGACGGGGTGAAACCGAGCGCGGCGGCTGCCGCCCCGACGGTCCCGTGCACGGACACGGCGTGCAGGGCGCGCAGTCGCTGGAGGTCGAGCACGAGGGGCTCCCGGGGGCGAGACGAGGGCGGGAAGCATTAGCGGTACTTCATCCAACCATGCAGCAATCATCGCTGGTGCTACACGGTCCCTCGGGCCGATCCTCGACGCATGCGACCTTCCCACCTCCTCCTCGCCGTGCTCGTCGCCGCCGTCTGGGGCGTCAACTTCACGGTCGTCGAGATCGGCCTCGACCACTTCCCGCCGCTCCTCTTCTCCGCCCTGCGCTTCCTGGCCGCCGCGCTGCCCGCCGTCTTCCTGGTGGGCCCTCCCAAGGTGGCCTGGAAATGGACCGTGGCGGTGGGACTGGTCCTCGGCGTGGCCAAGTTCGGCCTGGTCTTCGTGGGCATGGACGCCGGCATGCCGGCCGGGCTGTCCTCCCTGGTGCTGCAGATCCAGGCGGTGTTCACCGCGGTGATCGCCGCCGCGGTCCTGCGGGAACGCCCCTCCCGCGTCCAGGCCCTGGGCATGCTGGTCGCGGTGGCCGGTATCGGCGTGGCGGCGGTCGACGAGGGCACCTCGGGACCCCTGGGAGCGTTCCTGATGGTGGTCGGCGCCGCGGCGGCCTGGGGCGTGTCCAACGTCCTGACCCGCAAGGCGTCCCCGCCCGACGCGCTCAACTTCATGGTGTGGGTCTCCACCGTCCCCGTGCTGCCCCTGCTGGCCCTCTCCCTGCTCACCGAGGGTCCCGCCGCGGACCTCGCCGCCCTGCGCTCCCTCGACTGGCAGGGCGCGGGCACGATCCTCTTCGTCGCCTGGGTCTCGACCGTCTTCGGCTTCGGCGCCTGGGGTCTGCTGCTGCGCCGTCACCCCGCCTCGACGGTCGCGCCGTTCTCGCTCCTGGTCCCGGTCTTCGGCATGTCCTCGGCGGCCCTCTTCCTCGGCGAGCCGGTGACGCCCCTGCGCTGGTGCGCGGCGGCGCTGCTGGTGGGCGGGGTGGCGCTGACGACCCTCACCCGCGCCGGTCGCGGGCGCACGCCGGACCGGCTCGCGGCCCGCTCCCCCCACGGGACCCGGAAGGTGATCACCGGGGCCCGCCCGCAGCCCGAAGCTGGACGGCCCCCCGCCCCGGCCGAAGAATCCGTCGGGTGACGTCCGCGCCGCCGGGCAGGCCGGGTCTGGAAGGTCCGCTCACGCCGCGTCCGTGAGCAGCCGGGCGAGGTGCTCGCGGCCCTCGGTGAGCAGCCCGGGCAGCGGGGCGGCCGACTCGTACCACCGCTTCTCGTACTCCCAGCACAGCCAGCCGTCCCACCCGTGCCGGGACAGCACGTCGACCACCTCGGTCAGCGGCAGCACCCCGGCGCCCAGCGCCAGCGGCGTGGTGTCCTCGGCGGAGGCGATGTCCTTGACCTGGACGTAGCCCAGGTGCGGGGCGAGCGCCGCGTACGACTCGAAGGGCTGCTCCCCGCCCAGCCAGGTGTGCATCACGTCCCACAGGGCGCCCGCCTGCCGGTGTCCGACCAGCCCGAGGACGCGCATCGCGTCGGCGCCCGTGCGGTGCGAGTCGTGGGTCTCCAGCAGGATGCGCACGCCGGCTTCGGCGGCGTACTCGGCGGCCGTGCCCAGCCGCCGCGCGGCCGTCGCGTCGGCCTCCTCGGCACTCTGCTCGGTGCCGCCGCCGGGGAAGACGCGGATGTACGGGGCGCCCAGGTCGCGGGCGAGGTCGAGCAGACCGCGGATCTCGGCGAGCACGGCGTCGTCGTCCCCGGGCGAGGCGACCCGCGCGTACCCCGCGAGCCCCAGGGGTTCGATCCCGGCCGCCTTGAACTGGGAGGCCACGGCGGCCCGTTCGTCGGGGCCCAGGCCCGGGTGGACCGGTTCCTCGGGATGGGCGCGCAGTTCGACCCCGTGGTAGCCGTGCGCGGTCGCGAGCCCGAGCACGTCGGTCAGGGGCATTCCGGGGACACCGAGAGTGGAGAACGCCAGCTTCATGCCCACGGAGCGTACCCGCGATGACCGACTTCACCTGTCGACGCGGGCCACGAATCCACCCCGGTCGCCGGTGGACACGGGCCGGCCGCACCGACTGTCGCGCAGGCCGGCACCATCAGCCCGTCCGGCGTTTGAGGACGAGGCCGTTCAGGCCGAAAGGGGGGTCTGGGGGCGCAGCCCCCAGGGCGGCCCACACCGACGCGGGCCCACCGCGTCACCAACGGTCCGTTTCACCCCCGCGGCCGTCCGGAGGACCCCCGCACCATCAACTCCCCCCGCACCGTGGCGATTCCCCCCACCGGCGCGTCCTCCCGCCCCATCGCGACCCGGCCCGCCCGCGCCCCCGCCTCCGCCAGCGGCAGCCGCACCGTCGTGAGCGCGGGCACCGCGTCGATGCTGAACGGCAGGTCGTCGAAGCCCGCCACGGACACGTCGTCCGGGATCCGCAGCCCCGAGTCGCGCAGCGCCGCGCACGCGCCCAGCGCGACGGTGTCGTTCGCGGCGACGACGGCGGTCAGCGTCGGGTCCCGGCGCAGCAGTTCCAGCGTGGCCTCGTACCCCGCCTGCCGGTCGTAGCGGCCGTGGACCGTCCAGCGGGGGTCCTCCTCGATGCCGTGCGCGGCGAGCGCCGCGCGGTGGCCCTCCAGCCGGTGCCGGGTCGTGGTCCGCTCCTGGGGCCCCGCGATGTAGCCGAGCCGGCGGTGCCCGAGTCCGATCAGGTGCTCGGTCAGTTCCCGTCCGCCGCCGCGGTTGTCGAAGGTGAGCGCGATCGCCCCGGTGTCCGGTGCGGGCGGCCGCCCGCACAGCACCACCCGCGTCCCCGCCTCCGTGAGCCTGCGCAGCTTCGCCGCCACCGCCGCCTGGTGCGCACCGTCCTCCATCGCACCGCCGGTCAGCACCACCGCCGCCGCCCGCTGCCGCTGCAGCAGCGTGAGGTAGGTCAGCTCCCGCTCCGGGGTGCCCCCGGTGTTGCAGACCACGGCGAGTCTCTCGCCGCCGGCCCTGCCGCCGGGACCGCCGATCTCGGACTGGACGGCGCCGGCCATGATGCCGAAGAACGGGTCGGCGATGTCGTTGACGAGGATGCCCACCAGGTCGGAGGTGGCCGCCGCCAGCGCGCTCGCGGGGCCGTTGAGCACGTAGTCCAGCTCGTCGACGGCCTTGAGCACCCGGTCCCGGGTCGAGGCGGCCACGGGGTAGTTGCCGTTCAGTACGCGCGACACGGTCGCGGGGGAGACCTGGGCGCGGGCCGCCACGTCCGCCAGTGTCACCGTCATGTTCTCGTCCTCCGCATCGCGCGTGTGAGCCGAACACCGTCCGGGGTGACCTTACGGCCACCGCCCGCCGTCGTTCGCCCCCTCGAACAACTCACCCGAACCGCGGTCTTGTCCAGACCACCGTTCACAGGCTAGCTTCGTTCTACATAGAAAGCGCTTGCTGTACGGCTCGAACTCGATCCGGGGCTCGCGGCACGGCTCGTACGAAGGGAATGACGTGACACGCAAGACGGTGCGTATCGCCATGAACGGTGTGACCGGGCGCATGGGCTACCGCCAGCACCTGGTCCGCTCCATCCTGGCGCTGCGCGAACAGGGCGGCCTCGACCTCGGCGACGGCACCGTGCTGTGGCCGGAGCCGGTCCTGGTCGGCCGCCGGGAACACGCGCTGCGGGCGCTGGCCGAGCGGCACGGACTCGACCACGTCTCCACGGACCTGGACGCGGTCCTCGCCGACGACAGCATCGACGTCTACTTCGACGCCCAGGTGACCTCGGCCCGCGAGGAGGCGCTCAAGAAGGCGATCGCCGCGGGCAAGCACATCTACACCGAGAAGCCGACGGCCACCGGCCTCGACGGCGCCCTGGAACTCGCCCGTCTGGCCAACGCGGCCGGCATCAAGCACGGCGTCGTCCAGGACAAGCTCTTCCTCCCCGGCCTGCTCAAGCTCAAGCGCCTGATCGACGGCGGCTTCTTCGGCCGGATCCTGTCCGTGCGCGGCGAGTTCGGCTACTGGGTCTTCGAGGGCGACTGGCAGGAGGCCCAGCGCCCGTCGTGGAACTACCGCGCCGAGGACGGCGGCGGCATCGTCGTCGACATGTTCCCGCACTGGGAGTACGTGCTGCACGAGCTGTTCGGCCGCGTGAAGTCCGTCCAGGCCCTGACCGCCACCCACATCCCCGAGCGCTGGGACGAGAAGGGCAAGCCGTACGACGCCACCGCCGACGACGCCGCCTACGGCGTCTTCGAGCTCGACGGCGGCACGATCGCCCAGATCAACTCCTCCTGGGCGGTCCGCGTCAACCGCGACGAACTGGTCGAGTTCCAGGTCGACGGCACCGAGGGCTCGGCCGTCGCGGGCCTGCGCAACTGCCGCGTCCAGCACCGCTCGGCCACCCCCAAGCCGGTCTGGAACCCGGACATCCCCGCCACCGAGGTCTTCCGCGACCAGTGGCAGGAGGTCCCCGACAACGGCGAGTTCGACAACGGCTTCAAGGCCCAGTGGGAGCTGTTCCTCAAGCACGTCTACGCCGACGCCCCCTACCACTGGGACCTGCTGGCCGGCGCCCGCGGCGTCCAGCTCGCCGAACTGGGCCTGAGGTCCTCCGCGGAGGGCCGCCGCCTCGACGTACCGGAGATCGGCCTGTGACCCTCCACCTGCCGAACCCCGACGGCACCACGCGCGCCTACACCCCCCGCGCCGAGCCCCCGGCCGTTCCCGGGGCGGGCGGAGGAAGCGCTTTCACCTCCCGTACGGTCTTCTCCGCCGCGCACGTCGTCGCCGACCCGTACGCCGACACCACCCCCGACGGGCCCGCCGCCGTCGACTGGGACGCCACCCTCGCCTTCCGCCGCCACCTGTGGTCCCACGGGCTCGGCGTCGCCGAGGCGATGGACACCGCCCAGCGCGGCATGGGCCTGGACTGGGCCACGGCGGCCGAACTGATCCGCCGCTCCGCCGCCGAGGCGAAATCGGCCGGCGGCCGCATCGCCTGCGGAGTGGGCACCGACCAGCTCACCGCGACGGCCACCACCACACTCGCGGACGTCCGGTCGGCCTACGAGGAACAGCTCGCCGTCGTCGAGGAGTCGGGCGCCCAGGCCATCCTGATGGCCTCCCGCGCCCTCGCCGCGACCGCGAAGGGCCCCGAGGACTACCTGGAGGTCTACGGCCACCTGCTGCGCCAGTCCGCCGAGCCGGTGATCCTGCACTGGCTGGGCCCGATGTTCGACCCGGCCCTGGAGGGCTACTGGGGCTCGTCCGACCTGGACGCGGCCACCGACACCTTCCTGGAGGTCATCGCCGCCCACCCCGACAAGGTCGACGGCATCAAGGTCTCCCTCCTGGACGCCCAGCGCGAGATCGACCTGCGCCGCCGCCTGCCGCGGGGCGTGCGCTGCTACACCGGCGACGACTTCCACTACCCCGAGCTGATCGCGGGCGACGACCAGGGCTTCAGCCACGCCCTGCTCGGCATCTTCGACCCGCTGGGCCCGCTGGCGGCACAGGCGGTCCGCGTCCTCGACACCGGGGACACGGAGGGCTTCCGCGCCCTGCTCGACCCCACGGTCGAACTCTCCCGCCACCTCTTCCAGGCCCCCACCCGCTACTACAAGACGGGCGTGGTCTTCCTGGCCTGGCTGTCCGGCCACCAGAGCCACTTCACCATGGTCGGCGGCCTCCAGTCGGCCCGCTCCCTGCCGCACTTCGCCCGCGCCTACGAACTCGCCGACGGCCTGGGCCTGTTCCCGGACCCGAAGCTCGCCCAGGAGCGCATGCGGACCCTGCTGAGCCTGTACGGAGTGAACCAGTGAGCGATCCCGGCCTGACCCGCTTCAGCATCAACCAGATGACGGTCAAGCAGCTCTCGCTGCCCGAACTGACCACCGCCTGCCGCGAACTGGGCATCGGCAACGTCGGCCTGTGGCGCGAGCCCGTCCAGGCCTACGGCGTCGAGGCGGCCGCCAAGCTGGTCCGCGACGCGGGCCTGCGGGTCACCACCCTGTGCCGCGGCGGGTTCCTCACCGCGACCGACCCCGGCGAGCGCGCCGAGGCCCTGGCCGACAACCGCCGCGCCGTCGACGAGGCCGCCGCCCTCGGCACCGACACCCTGGTCCTGGTCTCGGGCGGCCTCCCCGCCGGCGACAAGGACCTCCGCGCGGCCCGCGAGCGCATCGCGGACGCGCTGGCGGAGCTGGGCCCGTACGCCGAACAGCACGGCGTACGCCTGGCCATCGAGCCGCTGCACCCCATGTTCGCCTCGGACCGCTGCGTGGTCTCCACCCTCGCCCAGGCCCTGGACCTCGCCGAACGCTTCCCGGCCCAGCAGGTCGGCGTCACCGTCGACACGTACCACATCTGGTGGGACGACCGGGCGCCCGAGCAGATCGCCCGGGCCGGCGCGGGCGGCCGCATCCACACCTTCCAGCTCGCGGACTGGACGACGCCGCTGCCCGAGGGCGTCCTCAACGGCCGCGGCCAGATCGGCGACGGCGCGATCGACATGCGGGAGTGGAAGGGGTACGTCGAGGCGGCCGGGTACACCGGCCCGATCGAGGTCGAACTCTTCAACGACGCCCTGTGGGCCCGGGACGGGCGGGAGGTGCTGGCGGAGACGGCGGCACGGTTCGCCGCGCACGCGGGAGACGGGGCGGGGGCCGGCTCCGGCTCCGGCTCCGGCTCCGGAAAATAGTCCCGGCGGCCGTGCAACCCTCGCACGGTCCGGCGGGTCGTACCTGGCATCGGAACTTCCGTGGGGGTACCCGGGGGGGAATCCCGGAGTTCCGAAGGGGAGGGGAAACCGAAGGGGCCCGGTCGTCGACCGGGCCCCTCCGACGTTCTCCGCGTGCTCAGAAGAAGACCCCGCACCGCAGCAGCACGTTCGCGTAGGGACGGGCCTCGCCCGTGCGGACGATCAGACGTGCGCCCGCCGACAGCTCCTTCAGCCGCTCGTGCGGGACGAGTGCCAGCGTGGGGAAGTGCCCGTCGAGCAGCGCGGCGGCCTCCGCGTTGGCCCCCCGGACCTCCGCCGCCGCGGTCGCGCCCTCGATCACCAGCTCCGCCAGCAGGCCGTCCAGCACCTCGGCGAAGGACGGCACCCCGGCCCGGAAGGCCAGGTCGACGACGCGCGGACCGTCCGGGACGGGCATGCCCGCGTCGCACACCAGGACCCCGTCCCCGTGGCCGAGTTCGGCGAGGGCGCCCGCGAGATGCCGGTTGAGTATGCCCGCCTTCTTCACAGCGCCTCGGCCTCCGCGGCCGTCGGGTACGACTCCTGCGCCCCCGCCTTCGTGACCGCCGCCGCGCCCACCCGGGCCGCGTAGGCCGCCGCGTCGGCGAGCGACTCGCCGGTGCCCAGCCGCCAGGCCAGCGCCGCGGTGAACGCGTCACCGGCGCCGGTGGTGTCCACGGCGTCCACCTTCACGGACGGCACCCGGGTCACACCCCCGGCCGCCGACGCGACCAGCGCGCCCTCGGCCCCCAGGGTCACGACCACCGAGCGCGGCCCCTTGGCCAGCAGGATGCGGGCCCAGTCCTCGGGCCGCTCGCCGACGAGGGCGTCGCCGAGGATCACCTTCGCCTCGTGCTCGTTGACGATCAGCGGGTCGCACGCCGCCAGCACCTCCTGCGGAAGCGGCTGCGGCGGAGACGGGTTCAGCACGAACCGGCTGCCCGGTGCGAGCGAGCGGACCACCTCCGCCACCGTCTCCAGCGGGATCTCCAACTGCGTGGAGACCACCCGGGAGGCGTGGAAGAGGCTGGCCGCCGCCCGCACGTCCCCCGGCGCGAGCCGGCCGTTGGCGCCGGGCGAGACCACGATGCTGTTGTCCCCGGACGGGTCGACGGTGATCAGCGCGACGCCGGTCGGCGCGCCGCCCACCAGGACGCCGACCGTGTCGACGCCGGCCGCCCGCTGCGAGTCCAGCAGCAGCCGCCCGTAGTCGTCGTCGCCGACCCGGGCCAGCAGGGCCGTACGGGCACCGAGCCGGGCGGCGGCGACGGCCTGGTTGCCGCCCTTGCCGCCCGGGTGGACGGCCAGGTCGGAGCCGAGCACCGTCTCGCCGGCCCCCGGCCGCCGCTCGACACCGATCACCAGGTCGGCGTTGGCCGACCCGACGACCAGCAGGTCGTAGTCGTACATCAATCGTTCTCCGATTCGAGTGGTTCCCGCTGGATTCCGCGAGGCTCCGACGGCCGGTCTCAGCCCTCGAAGCCGGCCACGTTCTCCTTGGTGACGACCTTCACGGGCACCTTCACCGTCTGCTCCACCTTCTTGTCCTCGGCCGCCCGCAGCGCGTTCTGTACGGCGATCCTGCCCAGTTCCCTCGGCTGCTGCGCGACGGACGCGTACAGCGTCCCCGCCTCGACCGCCTTCAGCCCGTCCGGCGTGCCGTCGAACCCGACGACCTGCACGGACTTCCCGGCCTTGGCGCCCAGCGCCTTGATCGCGCCCAGCGCCATCTCGTCGTTCTCCGCGAAGACGCCGTCCACGGCGGGGTGCGCCTGGAGCAGGTTGGTCATCACGTCCAGGCCCTTGGTGCGGTCGAAGTCCGCGGGCTGCTTGGCGACCACCTTGATGCCCGGGTACGCCTTCAGCCCGGCCGCGAAGCCCGCCCCGCGCTCCCGGCTGGCGGAGGTGCCGGCCTGGCCCTGGAGGATCACGATGGTGCCCTTGCCGCCGAGCTTCTCGGCGAGCGCCTTGGCGCCCAACTGCCCGCCCTCGACGTTGTCGGAGGCGACCAGCGCGGACGTCTGCGCCTTGTTGACGCCGCGGTCCACGGCGATGACGGGGATGCCGTCCTTGTTCGCCGCGCGCACCGAGGGGCCGGCCGCGTCGGAGTCCACCGGGTTGACGACGACCGCGGACAGGCCGCCGCTGACGAAGTTCTGCAGCTGGTTGGCCTGCTGGGAGGCGTCGTTCTGGGCGTCCGTGACCGTCAGGTCCACGCCCAGCTTCTTCGCCTCCTCCTCGGCGCCGTTCCTGATCTGCACGAAGAACGGGTTGTTGAGCGTGGACAGCGACAGCCCTATCTTCTGGTCCTTGCCGCCGGAGGAACCGTTGTGCAGCAGCGAGGTCGCGCCGACGACGGCCACCGCGACGACCGCCGCGATCACGTAAGTGAGCGCCTGCCTGCCCCGGTTGCCGCCCCCGGAGGCCCCGGCGGCCACGGGCGTCGCCCCGGCCTTGCGGCGCAGCGTGTCGAAGAGCACCGCCAGCGCGATGACGACGCCGATGACGACCTGCTGCCAGAACGCGGACACCGACAGCAGGTTGAGGCCGTTGCGCAGCACCGCGAGGATCAGCGCGCCGATCAGCGTGCCCGACGCCTTGCCGGTGCCGCCCGCCAGCGAGGCGCCGCCGATGACGACGGCGGCGATGGCGTCCAGCTCGTAGCCCTGCGCGGCCTGCGGCTGCGCGGAGGAGAGCCGGGAGGCGAGGACGATGCCCGCGGCGGCGGCGAACAGGCCGGAGAAGGCGTAGATGGCGAGCTTCTGCCGCTTCACCCGCAGCCCGGACAGCCGCGCGGCCTCCTCGTTGCCGCCGATGGCGTACATGGACCGGCCGATGTAGGTCCGGCCGAGTACGAAGGCGGTGATCAGCCCCATCACGATCATCACGAGCACCGGCACCGGCAGCCACCCGCCGAGCGTGTCGCCCAGGTGCGAGACCGAGTCGGGGAAGGCGATCGGCGAGCCCTGCGAGATGACCAGCGACAGACCGCGGCCCACCGAGAGCATGGCGAGCGTCGCGATGAACGGCGGCAGCTTCCCGTACGAGATGAGGAAACCGTTCACCAGACCGCACGCGATGCCGGTCAGCACGGACAGCAGCACCGCCAGCACGACCGGCATCCCGGCCTCGGTGGCGCTCCAGGCCAGCACGGTGGCCGACAGCGCGGCGACCGAACCGACCGACAGGTCGATGCCCGCCGAGACGATGACGAAGGTGACGCCGAAGGCGAGGATCGCGGTGACGGCGGCCTGGACGCCGACGTTGAGGAGGTTGTCGGCGGTCAGGAAGTCCCCGGACAGCGCCGACATGGCGATGACCAGGACGATCAGCGCGGTCAGTGCGCCGTTGTCGAGCAGCAGGCGGCGCAGCCCGCCCGTGGCGCCCTGCGCGCCCGGCTTGCTCTTGAGCGTGTCAGTGGCCACGGGAGGCCTCCGTTCCGTCCGTTCCGTCGGTGTGGGGGGAGTCGCTGGTGTGCGTGCTGACGGCGAGTGCCATCACGGCGTCCTGGGTGGCCCGTTCGGCGGGGAGTTCGCCCGCGACGCGGCCCTGCGCCATGACGACCACGCGGTCGCTCATGCCGAGCACCTCCGGCAGGTCGCTGGAGATCATCAGTACGGCGGCACCGGCGGCCGTCAGTTCGTTGATGAGCTGGTAGATCTCGACCTTCGCGCCGACGTCGATGCCGCGCGTCGGCTCGTCGAGGATCAGCACCTTGGTGTTCGCCAGCAGCCACTTGCCGATGACGACCTTCTGCTGGTTGCCGCCGGACAGGGTGCGCACGTGCTGTCCGAGCCCGGCCATCCGCACGCCGAGCTGCCCGGCGATGCGCTCGGCCGCCGCGTGCTGCCCCTTGAGGTCGACGAGTCCCGCGCGGGCGCTCGACCGCAGGGTGACCAGCCCGAGGTTCTCCGCCACGGAGGCGTCCAGGACGAGCCCCTGCCCCTTGCGGTCCTCCGGCACGAGCCCGATCCCGGCGGCCATGGCGGCGTTCACGTCGTGCCGGCGCAGTGGTGCGCCCGCGACGTGCACGGTCCCGGCGTCGTACGGATCGGCGCCGAACACCGCCCGCACCACCTCCGTCCGCCCGGCCCCGACCAGACCCGCGATGCCGACGACCTCACCGGCCCGCACCTCGAAGCCCACGTCGTGGAAGACGCCGTCGCGGGTGAGCCCCTCCACCTTGAGCAGGGGCTCACCGGCGTCGGTGCGCTCGCGCGGGTACTGCTGCTCGATCGACCGCCCGACCATGAGCCGGACCAGTTCGTCCTCCGGGGTGGAGGCGGGCACCTGTCCGACGCTCCTGCCGTCCCGGATCACGGTGACCCGGTCGCCGAGCGCGGCGATCTCCTCCAGGTGGTGGGTGATGAAGACGATCCCTACGCCGTCCTCGCGCAGCCGCCGCACGATGGTGAACAGCTTCTCGACCTCCTCGGAGGTCAGGACGGCGGTCGGCTCGTCCATGATGAGCACGCGCGCGTCCAGGCTGAGCGCCTTGGCGATCTCGACCATCTGGAGCCGGGCGATGCCGAGTTCGCGCACCCGCGCACGGGGGGAGACGTTGACGCCCACCCGTTCCAGCAGCACCTCCGCGTCGGCCTCCATCCGCTTCCGGTCGATCATGCCGAACCGGCGCGGCTGGCGGCCCAGGAAGATGTTCTCGGCGACCGTGAGATCGGGGACGAGGTTGAACTCCTGGTAGATGGTGGCGATCCCGAGGCGCTCGGAGTCCTGCGCACCGTGGATGCGCACCTCCTCGCCGCCGGCCAGGATCCGCCCGGCATCGGGCGTGTAGGCGCCGGAGAGCATCTTGATGAGTGTGCTCTTGCCCGCGCCGTTCTCACCGAGGAGCACGTGCACCTCGCCCCGGCGCAGGTCGAAGTCGACGCTGTCGAGCGCGACCACACCGGGGAAGGTCTTGCGGATGCCCTCGATGCGCAGCAACTCGTCCGGACTGCGGCTGCTCACGGCGTACTCCTTCGTACGGGGGAGGGTGACTGGTGGGGGGTGGTGCCGTCCGGCTCGCCGCACGAGCGGCGCACGACGAGCCGGGCCGGAAGGGTGACGGACGCACCGGCCCGCCCGGCGATCCGCTCGACCAGCGCGCGTACGGCGGCCCGTCCGAGGTCCCGGGTGGGCTGGGCGATCGCGGTGACCGGCGGACCGGTGTGCAGGAACCAGGGGATGTCGTCGAACGCGGCGAGCCCGATGTCCTCGGGGACCCGCAGCCCGCGCGCGCGTACGGCGTCCAGCGCGCCGAGCGCCATCAGGTTGTCGGCGGCGAAGACGACCTCGGGCGGCTCGGGCAGGTCGAGGAAGCCCTCGGTGACCCGGCGCCCGCTGCCGGCCTGGAAGTCGCCCTGGCCGATGTAGGCGTCGGGGAGGGGAAGCCCGTACGCGGCCAGCGCCTCGCGGAAGGCGTCGACGCGCTCGCGTCCGGTCGTGGTGGCGGCGGGGCCGGCGATGATCGCGAGCCGCCGGTGCCCGAGCCCGTGCAGGTGCGCGACGAGATCCCGTACGGCAGCCCGCCCGTCCGAGCGGACGACCGGCACGTCCACGCCGGGGATCCACCGGTCGACGAAGACCATCGGCGTCCCGGCCCGCGCCGCCTCCAGCATGCGGGGGGAGCCGCCGTCGGTGGGGGAGACGAGGAGCCCGTCGATCCGCCGGTCGAGCAGCGTCGTGACGTGGTGGTCCTGGAGATCGGGCCGCTCGTCGGCGTTGCCGATGATGACGCTGTAGCCGAGGGCGCGGGCCTCCTCCTCGACGGAACGGGCCAGCTCGGTGAAGTACGGGTTCATGACGTCGCTGATGACCAGGCCGAGGGTGCGGGTCTGGTCGGTGCGCAGCGACCGGGCGACGGCGTTGGGGCGGTAGCCCAGCGTCTCGACGGCGGCCAGCACGCGGGCGCGGGCGGCGGGGCTGACGGACGGGTGGCCGTTGAGCGCCCGGGAGACCGTGGCGACGGACACGCCTGCCTCGGCGGCGACGTCCTTGATGCTCGCCATCGTCGTTCCACCTCCTCGTGGAATCGATTACACGGAGGATTGGAAACGATTACACGGACGGATTCAAGGGGTCGGCCGGGGCCGAGACGGAATCGTGACCGGAGAAAGGGGCGGCACCCGGGGCGATGTCGCCCCGGGTGCCGCCCCGACCGCTTGCGGCAGTCAGCCCACCGCCGCCGCGAACATCCCCACCTCGTACGAGCCGCCCTTCTGGTGCGTGATCACGGCGAGCCGGTTGGCCGCGTTGATCATGGCGACCAGGCAGATCAGCGCGGCGACCTGGTCGTCGTCGTAGTGCTTGCGCACCAGCGCCCACGTCTCGTCGGACACGCCCTCGTGCGCGTCGGCGAGCCGGGTGCCCTCCTCGGCGAGGGCCAGCGCCGCCTGCTCGGCCTCGGTGAACACCGTGGACTCGCGCCAGGCGGCGACCAGGTGCAGCCGGACCGCGCTCTCCCCGGCGGCCGCGGCCTCCTTGACGTGCATGTCGATGCAGTGGCCGCAGCCGTTGATCTGACTGGCCCGCAGCGAGACCAGTTCCTGCGTGGCCTTCGGCAGCGGCGACTCGTGCATCAGCATGCCCATGCCGGCGAACCGCTTCGTGAACCGACCGGCGAACTCGTTCTCGAACAGATTGAATCGGGTGTCCATGATCTCGTCCTCGCTCTCGATGCCTCGGTGCCTCGGTGACGCACACAAGACCCCGCCGACCCGCACCCTGTGACAGGACGCGGACGTGACCCAGGACACCGCCGACGGGTGTCACAGAACCCCGGCGGCCGGTGTCCCGTGCACGGGACACCGCCGGAACGGAACGAACGGGAGAAGCTGGTGACCAGCGACAACAGCAGCCGCGAACAGGACGAGACGACCGGCGGGGGCGCGGCCGCGGACGCGGCCACCGAGGATTTCGTCGCGCACCGCAACCTGCTCTTCACGGTCGCCTACGAGATGCTCGGCTCGGCCGCGGACGCCGAGGACGTCCTCCAGGAGACCTGGCTGCGGTGGGCGGGAGTCGACCTCGGCACGGTGCGCGACCGCCGCGCGTACCTGGTCCGCATCACCACCCGCCAGGCCCTGAACCGACTGCGCACGCTCGGCCGCCGCAAGGAGTCCTACGTCGGCTCCTGGCTGCCCGAGCCGCTGCTCACCACGCCCGACGTGGCCGAGGACGTCGAGTTGGCGGACAGCGTGTCGATGGCGATGATGCTGGTCCTGGAGACCCTGGCGCCGGTGGAGCGGGCGGTGTTCGTCCTGCGCGAGGTGTTCGACCTCGGCTACGACGAGATCGCCGAGGCGGTGGAGAAGAGCCCCGCCGCCGTCCGGCAGATCGCGCACCGGGCCCGCGCGCACGTGGCGGCCCGCCGCCCGCGCGGGGAGGTCACGACGGCCGAGTCCCGCCGGGCGCTCGCGGCGTTCCGGCGGGCGGTGGAGACGGGCGACCTCCAGGGCCTGCTCGACATCCTCTCCCCGGACGTCGTCCTGCTCGGCGACGGCGGCGGCATCAAGCAGGCCGTCCCGCGGCCCGTCGTCGGTGCCGACAAGGTGGCCCGCCTCATGCTGGGCGGCCTGGGCAAGCTGGACATGGAGGTGAGGATGGAACCGGCCCAGGTCAACGGACACCCCGCCCTGGTCGTCCGGCTCGACGGCGAGCTCGACACCGTGGTGGCGGTGCGCTTCGACGAAGGCCGCATCACCGGGCTCTACGCGGTGCGCAACCCGGAGAAGCTGGCGTACATGCGTGAGGAGGCGACCACCCTGAGCCGGTGAGCGCCCGGGTCACCGGGGCTCCGGGAGCGCCTCTCCCGTCTCCAGCAGCGTCTTGAGGCCGGCCATCAGGGCCGGCCAGCCGTGCTGGATCATCTCGCGGACGGTGCTGCCGGGCTCGAACCCGTCGTGGACGACGGTCAGTTTCACCGAGCCGCCGCCGAGGTCCTCGATGTCGAAGGCGACCTTCGAGCGCCGCTCGGCGGAGAGCCCGGCGAGGGTCTCGTCGTCGACGCCGTTGGCCGCCGCCCACTCCGGCGTGAAGGTGTGCCAGGTGTACGACAGCCGCCGGGGCGGGTCGGACTCCAGCACGACCTGCTCGGGGTGGGCGGTCTCGGCCCCCCGCTCCCGCCACACCACGGGCGACCCGGCCGCCCAGTCGGTGCCGAACTCCAGCCCCCAGTAGCGGCGCGTGAAGGCCGGGTCGGTGAGCCCCTGCCACACCTGCTCCGGGGTGGCCCTGATGTAGGTCGTGTAGACGAACGCGTTGCTGTCCATGGCGGTGTCCTCCAGCGCGTGCTTGAGGTCGGCGAGTGCGCGCACCCGCTCCCGGTCGTAGCGGCTGATCCAGCGTTCGGCGATGGCGTTGATCGGTCCGGCGTCGAGGTAGTGCAGCTTCTCCCGGCCCCGCCGCACGGTGGTGACCAGGCCGGCCGCCTCCAGCACCGCCAGATGCTTGCTGACCGACTGCCGGGCCATGTCCAGCCCGGCGCACAGCTCGCGCAGACTCTGCCCGTTGCGCGCGTTCAGGCTGTCCAGCAGCCGTCGCCTGCTGCCGTCGGCCAGCGCCTTGAAGACCTCGTCCATCTCCGCCCCTCTGACATGCAGCCTATTGGCTGCCTTTCACGATAGGCAGCCATTCGGCTGCATGTCAAAACCCGCTACCGCGATGCGGGCCGGGAGCGGGAGACTTGCCTCATGGCGGACATGGGGGAGCTTCGGAAGGCGATCACCGCGTGGGCGGCCGGTGGCCCCGGCGCTCCTGCGCAGGACCTGGCCGACCGGCTGCTCGTCCACACCGCCGTCCTCCTCGAAGGACCGAGCGACGTGGCGGCCGTCGACGCGATGGCCGCCCGGCACGGCCGGGACCTCGCGGCGGAGGGCGTCTGCGTCCTCCCGATGGGCGGCGCGATGAACGTCGGCCGCTTCGCCGGCCTCCTCGGGCCCTCGGGCCTGGACCTCCGCCTCGTGGGCCTGTGCGACGAACGGGAGCAGGACTTCTACGTCCGGGCCCTCGAACGCGCCGAGGCGTCACCGCAGGGCCTGTTCGTGTGCGCGGCCGACCTGGAGGACGAGCTGATCCGCGCGCTGGGCGTGGGCACCGTGACTCGACTCGTCGAGGCGGAGGGCGAGTCACGCCGCCTCCAGACCTTCCTCCGGCAGCCCGCCCAGCAGGGCCGTGCCGCCCAGCAGCAGCTCCGCCGCTTCCTCGGCACCAAGGCGGGCCGCAAGATCCACTACGGCCGCGTCCTGGTGGAGTCCCTGGAGCCGTCCCGGACGCCGGCTCCACTGGCGGGGTTGTTCGCGGCGCTGTGACGGCCGCCGTCACGCCGCCGACAGCTCGCACCACACGTACTTCCCTCGGTTGCCGTGTCTGGCCAGCGGATGCCATCCCCACACGTCCGCGCAGGCCCGCACGAGCGCCAGCCCCCGCCCCTCCTCCAGCTCCGTCACCCTCTCGAACCGCGTGGGCGGCTCCGGCGGTTCGGGGTCCGCGTCCCACGCCCCGATCCGCAGCGTGCCCGGCGGCGACCAGCGGATGCGGAGGGCGGCGGGGCCCTTGGTGTGCCGTACGGCGTTGGAGACCAGCTCGGTGGCGAGCAGTTCGGCCACGTCCACGAGGCGGATCAGGCCGTGCATGGTGAGGACCAGGCGGAGGGTGCGGCGGCTGATGGTGACGGCACGCAGGTCGTTGGGGATGTAGAGGGAGTACTCCCAGGGTTCGTTTTCGGGCATGCGGGACTCCTCGTGGAGGGCGGTGGGGTGAGAGCGGGCCCGGTGTCATTGCCGCAGCCGTCGTGGCAGGACGGGGCGGTGCGCTTCCGGTGGCCGGTGTCGCACGGTGTGCGTCGCGTCACCGACGGTAGACCTTAAAGTTTCGGCGGAGCAAGCCGGTCGCGTAATCTTCACCCCGAACGAGTCGTGTCAGCAGACGCGTTGAGGTGAGGAGCGGCGATTGCCGACGAGGCGTGAACCGACGGCGCGGCAACTGCGCCTGGCGGTGGAACTGCGCAGGATGCGCGAGGCGGCCGGCCTCACCGCTCGGCAGGCGGCGAGCATGCTTGGCGTAAGCAACGTTCAGATCAGCCAGATCGAGTCAGGGCTGTCGGGGGTCAGTGAGCAGCGGCTCCGGCGCCTGGCATCTCACTACGCCTGCACGGACGAGGCCCTCGTCGATGCCTTGGCGGAAATGGCCACTGACCGCACGAAGGGTTGGTGGGAGGAGTACCGAGGACTGCTGCCCACGCCGTTTCTGGATCTGGCGGAGCTGGATCACTACGCGGCCTTCCAGCAGGACGTCGCCGTCCTCTATGTGCCCGGCTTGTTGCAGACGGAGGACTACGCCCGGGCCGTCTTCTCGTCGAGGATTCCCGAACTGACCAGTGAGGAGTTGGAACTGCGTGTGCGTCACCGTCTGACGCGGCAGAGGAAGGCCGCGTTTCCTCACGACATCGTGATCCACGAGTCGGCACTCCGTATCAGGGTGGGCGATCGTGCCGCCACGCGGTCTCAGCTCGTACACCTCCTGGAGGCTTCCGAGTCCGACCGTGTCACCTTGCGGGTCATCCCGTTCGATCTGGACGGGTTCGCCAGGGCCTCAAGCACGATGACGTACGTCGGCGGGGTTGTACGCAAGCTGGACACGGTGGCGCGCGACGCTCCCCATGGCGCGTTCCTCATCGACTCCGAGGCCCAACTCGGCGCCTATCGAACGCGCTTCCGTAAGGTGGAGGAGGTCTCGCTCAACCCGGATCGATCGCGTGACTTCATCCACCGGCTGACGAAGGAGCTGTGAGCACCCATGGGCAACTGGCGTAGGTCGTCGTACTCGGGCGAGGGCGACGGCAACAACTGCGTGGAGATAGCCACGTCGGCCACTCACGTCGCCGTTCGTGACAGCAAGACCCCCGCCCGAGCCACCCTCACCTTCCCCCGCGCCGCCTTCACCCGCTTCCTCACGACGGTGAAGGAGACGGAGGGAACCCCGCCTCCCCGCTGACCCAGCACACCTCCCCGGGGCTGCCGTCGCCCACGTCGAACTGGCAGCACTCGGCACCGACGGCGGCGGCGAGGCCGGTGAACGTCTCCCTGATGCTCGCCGACCGCTCGAACAGGCGGCTGATGCCCGACGTCGGCGCCCAGAACTCCAGGGCGGTGTACCCGGGGTCCAGGAAGGACGCGAACCGGACCGTCAGGTAGACGTACCCGATCCGTACCCGCCCGTTCCGCTCGGGCGGCAGACCGTACGACTCCGCGTACGCACGCACCGCGTCGTCGACCGGGAACATGAGGGACGTGTCCAGCTCCAGCGTGTCGCGCCCGGAGCAGTCGACCGGCTCGCTGCCGAAGCCGGACGTGAACGGCAGGACGACCCGCTCGCCCCCGGGCAGCGTGACGTCGAGCGGGGGCACGTCCCGGTTCGGGGGCGCCAGCCCGGCCACGGCGGTCAGCGCCCCCGCGACGCGGCGAGGGCGCAGGAAGATGTCGTAGCCGTAGCTCAGCCCCATGATTTCCCCTCCGCAGACCGGGTCGCACCGCGTGTGCGCGTGATCATGCCGGACCCCGCACCGCTGTCACACCCCACCGGTACCGTCGACCCATGCCCAACCAGCCCCCCGCGGCCCCGGGCGAGCGGCGGCTCGCCACGCTCGAAGGCGTCCTGGAGCGGATCACGTACGCCAACGAGGAGAACGGCTACACGGTCGCCCGCGTCGACACCGGCAGAGGCGCCGGCGACCTGCTGACCGTCGTCGGCGCGCTGCTGGGCGCGCAGGTGGGGGAGTCGCTGCGGATGGAGGGGCGCTGGGGGTCGCACCCGCAGTACGGCAAGCAGTTCCACGTGGAGAACTACACGACCCTCCTGCCCGCCACCGTCCAGGGCATCCGGCGCTATCTCGGCTCCGGGCTGGTCAAGGGGATCGGGCCGGTCTTCGCCGACCGCATCACGCAGCACTTCGGGCTGGACACCCTCACGATCATCGAGGAGGAGCCCAAGCGGCTCATCGAGGTCCCCGGCCTCGGACCCAAGCGGACGAAGAAGATCGCCGACGCCTGGGAGGAGCAGAAGGCGATCAAGGAGGTCATGCTCTTCCTCCAGACCGTCGAGGTGTCCACCTCCATCGCCGTCCGCATCTACAAGAAGTACGGCGACGCCTCGATCTCCGTCGTGAAGAACCAGCCCTACCGGCTCGCCGCCGACGTCTGGGGCATCGGCTTCCTCACGGCCGACAAGATCGCCCAGTCCGTCGGCATCCCCCACGACAGCCCGGAGCGGGTGAAGGCCGGTCTCCAGTACGCGCTGTCGCAGGCCACCGACCAGGGGCACTGCTACCTCCCCGAGGAGAGGCTGATCGCCGACGCGGTGAAGCTGCTCCAGGTGGACACCGGGCTCGTCATCGAGTGCCTCGGCGAGCTGGCCGCCGAGCCCGAGGACCCGGACGGCGACCCCGGTGTCGTACGGGAGAAGGTGCCCGGCCCCGACGGCGGCGAGCCCGTCACCGCCGTCTACCTCGTCCCCTTCCACCGGGCCGAGCAGGCCCTGGCCGGTCAGCTCCGGCGCCTGCTCCACACGGACGAGGACCGGATGCCCGCCTTCCGGGACGTGGCCTGGGACAAGGCGCTCGCCTGGCTCAGGCGGCGCACGGGTGCCGATCTCGCGCCCGAGCAGGAGGAGGCCGTCAGGCTCGCGCTGAGCGAGAAGGTCGCCGTCCTCACCGGCGGGCCCGGCTGCGGCAAGTCCTTCACCGTGCGGTCGATCGTGGAGCTGGCGCGGGCCAAGAAGGCGAAGGTCGTGCTCGCCGCCCCCACCGGCCGGGCCGCCAAGCGGCTCGCCGAGCTGACCGGCGCCGAGGCGTCCACCGTGCACCGGCTGCTGGAGCTGAAGCCCGGCGGCGACGCGGCCTACGACCGGGAGCGACCCCTCGACGCCGACCTCGTCGTGGTGGACGAGGCGTCGATGCTGGACCTGCTGCTCGCCAACAAGCTCGCCAAGGCCGTCCCGCCCGGGGCCCATCTGCTGCTCGTCGGGGACGTCGACCAGTTGCCCAGCGTCGGGGCCGGCGAGGTGCTGCGGGACCTGCTGGCGCCCGGCAGCCCCGTGCCCGCCGTCCGGCTCACCCGCGTCTTCCGCCAGGCCCAGCAGTCCGGCGTCGTCACCAACGCCCACCGGATCAACGCGGGACAGCACCCCGTCACCGACGGGATGAAGGACTTCTTCCTCTTCGTCGAGGACGACACCGAGGAGGCGGGGCGGCTCACGGTGGACGTCGCCGCGCGCCGCATCCCCGCGAAGTTCGGCCTCGACCCGCGCCGGGACGTGCAGGTGCTGGCTCCCATGCACCGGGGACCCGCCGGCGCCGGGACGCTGAACGGGCTGCTCCAGCAGGCCGTCACCCCGGGCCGCCCGGACGTGCCGGAGAAGCGGTTCGGCGGCCGGGTCTTCCGCGTCGGCGACAAGGTCACCCAGATCCGCAACAATTACGAGAAGGGCGAGAACGGCGTCTTCAACGGCACCGTCGGCGTCGTCACCTCGCTGGATCCCGTGGACCAGCGCCTCACCGTGCTGACGGACGAGGACGAGGAGGTGCCGTACGACTTCGACGAACTGGACGAACTGGCCCACGCGTACGCGGTCACCATCCACCGCTCCCAGGGCAGCGAGTACCCGGCGGTGGTGATCCCCGTGACGACCGGCGCCTGGATGATGCTCCAGCGGAACCTGCTGTACACGGCGGTCACCCGGGCGAAGAAGCTGGTCGTGCTCGTCGGATCGCGCAGGGCGATCGGGCAGGCGGTGCGGACGGTGTCGGCCGGACGGCGCTGCACGGCGCTCGACTTCCGGCTGGCGGGCGCCCGGACGTGAATCCTTCCCGTAAACCTCTCGGACCGTGTGAAAAAAATGATCGATCAAACGAGTCGGAAAGGTCACAGAGCACTTCCGGATGGGCTCCGCAGCGGGCAGGATGAGCAAGTTGGCGGCACTGAGTGCCGCCAATAGGCCCGATGGTCGACCCCGAGTGCACTCTCCTGAGCCAAGTGGGGGATGGTAGAGACAGTCAGGGCACCTCGAAGATGAGGCACTACGTCGGTGAGGGAAGACGTGAGCGAGCACACCAACAACTCGGTAGTACTGCGGTACGGCGATGGCGAGTACACCTACCCGGTGATCGACAGCACCGTCGGCGACAAGGGCTTCGACATCGGGAAGCTCCGCGCCCAGACCGGTCTGGTGACGCTGGACAGCGGATACGGCAACACCGCCGCCTACAAATCCGCCATTACCTATCTGGACGGCGAAGCCGGCATCCTGCGGTACCGCGGCTACCCGATCGAGCAGCTGGCCGAGCGCTCCTCCTTCGTCGAGGTCGCCTACCTGCTGATCAACGGTGAGCTGCCGACCGTCGACGAGCTGTCCGCGTTCAAGGGCGAGATCACCCAGCACACCCTGCTGCACGAGGACGTCAAGAACTTCTACAAGGGCTTCCCGCGCGACGCCCACCCGATGGCCATGCTGTCGTCGGTCGTCTCCGCGCTGTCGACGTTCTACCAGGACAGCCACAACCCGTTCGACGAGCGTCAGCGCAACCTCTCCACGATCCGGCTGCTCGCCAAGCTCCCGACGATCGCGGCCTACGCGTACAAGAAGTCGATCGGCCACCCGTTCGTCTACCCGCGCAACGACCTCGGCTACGTCGAGAACTTCCTGCGCATGACCTTCTCGGTCCCGGCGCAGGAGTACGAGCTGGACCCGACGGTCGTCGCGGCCCTCGACAAGCTGCTGATCCTGCACGCGGACCACGAGCAGAACTGCTCGACCTCCACCGTCCGCCTGGTCGGCTCCTCGCAGGCGAACATGTTCGCCTCGATCTCCGCCGGCATCAACGCCCTGTGGGGCCCGCTGCACGGCGGCGCCAACCAGTCGGTGCTGGAGATGCTGGAAGGCATCCGCGACGCGGGCGGCGACGTCGACTCCTTCATCCGCAAGGTGAAGAACAAGGAGGACGGCGTCCGCCTGATGGGCTTCGGCCACCGGGTGTACAAGAACTTCGACCCGCGCGCCAAGATCATCAAGGCTGCCGCGCACGACGTCCTCTCCGCCCTCGGCAAGTCCGACGAGCTGCTGGACATCGCCCTGAAGCTGGAGGAGCACGCGCTCTCCGACGACTACTTCGTCTCGCGCAGCCTCTACCCGAACGTCGACTTCTACACCGGCCTGATCTACCGGGCCATGGGCTTCCCGACCGAGATGTTCACGGTCCTGTTCGCCCTCGGCCGTCTGCCGGGCTGGATCGCCCAGTGGCACGAGATGATCAAGGAGCCGGGTTCCCGCATCGGCCGCCCGCGCCAGATCTACACGGGCGTCGTCGAGCGCGACTTCGTGCCCGTCGAGGAGCGCTGAGCCACACGGCACCCCCGCAGCGCACCTGGTGAGTCCCGTACCGCCCCGCGTGGTACGGGACTTTTCCGTGCCCGGGCCCCCGAACGGTGTGGGGACAGCAGAAGGCGCCCTGGCGCCGGTCCCCCCACGGGCCGACGAACCAGGGCGCCTTCCCATGTCCCGGTGCGGATTCCCCCCACGGGATCCGGCCGGGCGTCTGTGAGGACAGCGCCTGAATCGCTGTTGTCGTACTCGCTGTTGTCGTGCTCGTCGTGCTCGTCGTGCTCGCCGTGCGGTCTGCCGGGACAGCGCACGCCCGGGAGGGCCGCTCAAAGCTTCCCGGTGTACGTGTCCCGGCAACGCAGCTCTGGGAAAGTCCCCCAAGACGTCCCCAGATGCCAGGTCGCGCCCCCCAAGACGCTGCCTGACATCGCCAACTTAGACCTTCGAACCCCTTAGATGGTTACGTTCGCATCACTGTGATCTGCGTCTCTTGCACATGTCCCTTACGTGCGCAAGAGACCCGTACGTCGCACGGGCCTCCAGCGTAAGGAAGTTGCGCGAGCCTTGTGAAGAGCTTATGTGAGGCGGGTGCCGGACTCCAGAGGCTCAGCCCCACGACCTGCGTGACTTGCGGACCACCACGCGGTCAGTGAAAGGCGCGCAGGCGGAGGCTGTTGGTCACCACGAAGACCGACGAGAAGGCCATCGCCGCCCCCGCGATCATCGGGTTCAGCAGCCCGGCGGCGGCCAGCGGCAGCGCGGCCACGTTGTAGCCGAAGGCCCACACGAGGTTGCCCTTGATGGTGGACAGGGTGCGCCGGGACAGCCGGATCGCGTCCGCCGCCACCCTGAGGTCCCCGCGCACCAGCGTCAGGTCGCCCGCCTCGATCGCCGCGTCCGTCCCCGTGCCCAACGCGAGCCCCAGGTCGGCGGTGGCGAGCGCCGCCGCGTCGTTGACGCCGTCGCCGACCATGGCGACCGTACGGCCCTCGGCCCGCAGCCGCTCCACCACCGCGGCCTTCTCCTCGGGCAGCACCTCGGCGATCACCTCGTCGATGCCGACGGCCGCCGCGACCGACTCGGCCACCCGGCGGTTGTCGCCCGTCAGCAGGACGGGGGTCAGGCCCAGCTGGCGCAGCCGGGTCACCGCCTCGGCGCTGGTCTCCTTCACCGCGTCGGCCACGGCGACGACGCCGCGCGCCTCGCCGTCCCAGCCGACGACGACGGCCGTACGGCCCCGCCGCTCGGCCTCGTCGCGGGCGGCTGCGACGTCGGGCGGCAGGCCGTCGTACAGGCGCCCCACGGCCACCTCGCGGCCCGCCACGCGGGCCCGTACGCCCCGCCCGGGGACGTTCTCGAAGTCCTCCACGCCGGGCAGCGCGCCCAGCCGCTCCTCGGCGCCGGCCGCGACCGCGCGGGCCACGGGGTGCTCGGAGGCGTGCTCCACGGCGCCGGCGAGCCGTAGCAGCTCCTCCTCGTCGGTGCCCTCGGCGGCGTACACCTCGTGCAGGGTCATGCGGCCGGTGGTGACGGTGCCGGTCTTGTCGAGGACCACCGTGTCGACGCGACGGGTGGACTCCAGTACTTCCGGGCCCTTGATGAGGATGCCGAGCTGGGCGCCCCGGCCGGTGCCCACCAGCAGCGCGGTCGGCGTGGCGAGCCCCAGCGCGCACGGGCAGGCGATGATCAGGACGGCGACGGCCGCGGTGAACGCGGCGACCGTGTCGCCCGTGGCGCCCAGCCAGCCGCCGAAGGTGGCGACCGCGATCAGCAGGACGACGGGGACGAAGACCCCCGAGATCCGGTCGGCGAGGCGCTGCACCCGGGCCTTGCCGCTCTGCGCGTCCTCCACCAGCTTCGCCATCCGGGCCAGCCGGGTGTCCGCGCCCACCCGGGTGGCCTCCACGACCAGCCGTCCCCCGGCGTTCACCGTGGCACCCGTGACGGCGTCGCCCACGGCCACGTCCACCGGCACCGACTCGCCCGTCAGCAGGGAGGTGTCCACGGCCGAGGCGCCCTCGGTCACCGTGCCGTCGGTGGCGATCTTCTCGCCGGGGCGGACGACGAACCGGTCGCCCACCGCGAGCCGGGCCACCGGTATCCGCACCTCGCCTCCGTCGCGCAGGACGGCGACGTCCTTGGCGCCCAGCTCCATCAGCGCGCGCAGCGTGGCCCCGGCACGGCGCTTGGCGCGGGCCTCCAGCCAGCGGCCGAGGAGCAGGAAGGCGGTGACCCCGGCGGCTGCCTCCAGGTAGATCGCGGAGGCGCCGTCGGCGCGGGAGACGGTGAGGTCGAAGCCGTGCCGCATGCCCGGCATGCCCGCGTCCCCGAAGAACAGCGCCCACAGCGACCAGCCGAACGCGGCCAGGGTGCCGAGCGAGACCAGCGTGTCCATGGTGGCCGCGCCGTGCCGGACGCCCGTCCAGGCGGCGCGGTGGAAGGGCAGGCCGCCCCAGACCACCACGGGCGCGGCCAGGGTGAGCGAGAGCCACTGCCAGTTGTCGAACTGGAGTGCCGGAACCATCGCCAGCAGGACCACGGGGGCGGCCAGCAGCACCGAGACGGTCAGGCGCCGGCGCAGCGCGGACAGCTCCGGGTCGTCGTCACCGCCGTTGCCGTCGTGGCCCCGAGCGGTGGCGGGCCCGTCGGCGGGCTCGGGCGGCGGCGCCGGTTCCTCGGCCGTGTACCCGGTCTTCACGACGGTGGCGATCAGGTCGGCGACCTCGGTGGTCGCCGGGTGGCTGATCCGGGCCTTCTCCGTCGCGTAGTTCACCGTGGCGGTGACGCCGTCCATGCGGTTGAGCTTCTTCTCGACGCGGGCCGCGCAGGAGGCGCAGGTCATCCCGCCGATCAGCAGCTCGACCTCGGCGAGAGCGGTGCCGGTGTCGCCGCCGGGGTCGGTCGTCGTCGAGGCGGTGCGGGTGTCCGCGGTGGTGCTGGTCATGTCCGGACTCCAGGACGGGGTGGGGGGTGCCGGGCTCAGACCCGGCCGACGAGCTCGAAGCCCGCCTCGTCCACGGCGGCGCGCACGGCCGCGTCGTCGAGGGCGGCCCCCGAGACGACGGTGACCTCGCCGGTGGCGGCGACGGCCTGCACGGAGGCGACGCCCGGGATCTCGGAGATCTCGCCGGAGACGGCGCCCTCGCAGTGGCCGCAGCTCATCCCGCTCACCTTGTAGACGGTGGTGACGGAGCCCTGGGTGGTGTCGGTCTGGGCGGTCATGTCGTTACTCCTCGTCGGGGGATGTGCACGGGCGGGTACCCGCGGGTCCGCGCTGGACCACTCACCCTCCACTGTACCCCTAGGGGGTATGGCTTCGGGTGAGCCTGCCGTGAGATGGGGGACGGGAGGCGGAAACCCCGCCCCGGCAGTCACGACAGTACGGAAGCGAGGGTGAACGGATGCGCGCGGTCGTCTTCGAGCGCTACGGGGAGCCGGCCGAGGTGCGGGAGGTCGCCGACCCGGAGCCCGCGCCGCACGGCGTCGTGGTCCGCGTCGGGGCCACCGGGCTGTGCCGCAGCGACTGGCACGGGTGGCAGGGCCACGACCCCGACGTCGCACTGCCCCACGTGCCCGGTCACGAACTCGCCGGCGTCGTCGAGGCGGTCGGCGACCGGGTGGCCGGGTGGCGGCCCGGCGACCGGGTGACGGTGCCCTTCGTCTGCGCCTGCGGGAGCTGCGCGGCGTGCGCGGCGGGGGACCAGCAGGTGTGCGAGCGCCAGACCCAGCCGGGCTTCACCCACTGGGGTTCGTTCGCCGAGTACGTCGCGCTCGACCACGCCGACGTCAACCTCGTCGCCGTGCCCGACGGCATGTCGTACGCCACGGCCGCCTCGCTCGGCTGCCGGTTCGCCACCGCCTTCCGGGCCGTGGTGCAGCAGGGGCGCCTCGCGGCGGGGGAGTGGGTCGCGGTGCACGGCTGCGGGGGCGTCGGCCTGTCCGCGGTGATGATCGCCGCGGCGTCGGGCGCGCGCGTGGTCGCCGTGGACGTGTCGGCCCGCGCGCTGGAACTGGCGCGCACCTTCGGCGCGGCGGCGTGCGTGGACGCCTCCCGGACGCCGGACACGGCGGCGGCCGTCCGCGACCTCACCGGGGGCGGCGCCCACCTCTCGCTGGACGCCCTCGGATCGCCCGCCACCTGCGCCGCGTCCGTGGCCGGCCTGCGCCGTCGCGGCCGGCACGTCCAGGTCGGGCTGCTGCCCTCGGCGGACGGCACCACACCGGTGCCGATGGCCCGCGCGGTCGCCCTGGAGCTGGAACTGCTGGGCAGTCACGGGATGGCCGCGCACACCTACCCGCCGATGCTAGAGCTGGTCCGCGCCGGGATCCTCAGGCCCGACCTGCTGGTGACGTCCACCATCGGGCTGGACGCGGCCCCGGCGGCCCTCGCGGCGATGGGGGCCGCGCCCGGCGCCGGGGTGACGGTCATCGAGCCGTGACGACGACCCGCGCCCGGCGCCGGGGTGACGGTCATCGAGCCGTGACGACCGCCCCGGGGTGTCCGTGGTGGACGGCCCACTCGTGGGCGAGGACGGCCATCAGCACCTCGTCCGCCCACACCCCGTCGCGCCGCTCCACCTCGCGCCGCACGCCCTCGCGCACGAACCCGGCCTTCTCGTAGACCCGCAGGGCCCGGTGGTTGTCGGCGTAGGCGTCCAACTGGATGCGGTGCAGGCCGAGTTCCGTGAAGCCGTGGCCGACGATCAGCCGGGTCGCCTCGGTGCCGATGCCCCGGCCGCGCCCCCGTGCCCCGATCAGGGTGCGGAAGGTGCAGGAACGGTTCACGGGCTCCCAGTCGTGCAGCACGACCTCGCCGAGGACCGCGCCGTCGGCGGGATCGGTGACGGCCAGGTCGAGCCGGTCGGGCTGCGCGCCGCGCGAGCCGTACCAGTCGCGCAGCACCTCGGGGGTGAGTTCGCGTGGCGGGGAGCCGGTGAAGCGCCGGACCTCGGGATCGTTGACGATCTCCCACATCGGGTCGGCGTCCGCCTCGGTGAACGGCCGCAGCACGGTCCTGTCGCCGGTGAGCACGGGTTTGACGGAGAAGTCCATGGGCCGAACGGTGCCCCACGCGGCGGCGGGGCGCCGAACGGTTTTCCGGCGGCGGCTACTTGTTCCTGTTGCGCGGCCGGGACGCCACCCAGGCCCGGACCGTGTCCGCGTACCAGTACGGCTTTCCTCCCTCCACGTGGTCGGGCGGGGGCAGCAGCCCGTGCTTGCGGTACGACCGCACGGTGTCCGGCCGGACGTGGATGTGGGCCGCGATGTCCTGGTAGGACCAGAGCCTTCGGTCGGTCACTCGCTGCACCTCCCTGCGCGCGCCGCGGCGGCGACCGGGGACGGCCGCCGGGGGGAGCCGGGCGCTGCGCCGGCGATCACCAAGCCTGTTCCGGGTGAACGACGCGGGGTGAGGGGCGGTCAGGGGCCGTTCCGGGGCGTGACGGAAGGCCCGCGTGCGTGTGACACATGTGACCCGGAGGGCACTTTTGTGACAGGAGTGCCACACAGCCGTACGCGGCCGTTCAGGCGCGGCGCGTTGACTGCGGTGGCCCGCGCCGTTCCGCGGTACGCCCCGGGCCGCCGCCACCCGGACCAAGTCGTCCGAATGTCCGGACAAAACATTGACAGGCCGCACGCACAGGGCTAGAAACCGGGGTGACGCAAGGGCGCGGGCAAGGAGGGAACGCGATGGCGCACGACCCGACGGCACACGGCCGGGGCGCCGGTTCCCCCACCGAACGCCTCCGGCGCGGGAAGGCGGCCTCGCCCTGGCAGGAGCGAGGCACGAGCGCCAACTCCCCGCTCGCACCGGCTCCGCGCCGGAGGTACCCGCGTCGCGCGGTGGCAGGCGCCCCCGGGGCGCCCACACTGCCCCACGTGTCTACGCGGACGCCCAAACCGCAGACACAGTGTCGGGCGCGCCCGGGGCGCCCGGCTGCTGGGATGGAGTCGGCGCCGTGACCGCGACGCGCCCGTCGCCGGCCCCGGCCCGTGAGCAGCAGCACGAGCAGCGCGAGCTGCACCAACGGCACGTCTCGACCCGTCGCCGCCATCTGCGAAGGAGTTCTCGGTCATGACGAACATCGTCAACCACTGGATCGGCGGCAAGACCGCCGAAGGCGCCTCGGGCACGTACGGGCCGGTGACGAACCCGGCGACCGGCGAGGTCACCACCAAGGTGGCCTTCGCCTCCGTCGACGAGGTGGACGCCGCCGTCGCCGCCGCCAAGGAGGCGTACCTGACCTGGGGTCAGTCCTCCCTGGCCCAGCGGACCTCGATCCTCTTCACGTTCCGCGCGCTGCTGGACGCGCACCGCGACGAGATCGCCGAACTGATCACCGCCGAGCACGGCAAGGTGCACTCCGACGCGCTCGGAGAGGTCGCGCGCGGCCTGGAGATCGTCGACCTGGCCTGCGGCATCAGCGTGCAGCTCAAGGGCGAGCTGTCCACGCAGGTCGCCACCCGCGTCGACGTGGCCTCGATCCGGCAGCCGCTCGGTGTCGTCGCGGGCATCACGCCGTTCAACTTCCCGGCGATGGTGCCGCTGTGGATGTTCCCCCTCGCCATCGCCTGCGGCAACACCTTCGTGCTCAAGCCGAGCGAGAAGGACCCGTCGGCCGCCGTGAAGCTCGCCGAACTCCTCTCCGAGGCCGGTCTGCCGGACGGCGTCTTCAACGTCGTGCACGGCGACAAGGTGGCCGTGGACCGCCTCCTGGAGCACCCGGACGTGCAGGCCGTCTCCTTCGTCGGCTCGACCCCCATCGCCCGCTACATCCACACCACCGCCTCCGCGCACGGCAAGCGCGTGCAGGCCCTCGGCGGCGCCAAGAACCACATGCTGGTGCTGCCCGACGCCGACCTCGACGCGGCGGCGGACGCGGCGGTGAGCGCGGCCTACGGCTCGGCCGGCGAGCGCTGCATGGCGATCTCCGCGGTCGTCGCGGTCGGTGCCGTCGGCGACACGCTGGTCGAGAAGATCCGCGAACGTGCCGAGAAGATCAAGATCGGCCCCGGCACCGACCCGTCCTCCGAGATGGGCCCGCTCATCACCAAGGCGCACCGCGACAAGGTCGCCTCCTACGTCGAGGGTGCCGCGGCCGAGGGGTGCGAGGTCGTCCTGGACGGCACCGGCTACACCGTCGAGGGACACGAGAACGGCCACTGGATCGGCCTCTCCCTGCTGGACCGGGTGCCGACCGGCGCCAAGGCCTACCGGGACGAGATCTTCGGCCCGGTGCTGTGCGTGCTGCGCGCCGAGACGTACGAGGAGGGCGTGGCGCTCATCAACGCCTCGCCGTTCGGCAACGGCACCGCGATCTTCACCCGGGACGGCGGCGCGGCCCGCCGCTTCCAGCTGGAGATCGAGGCCGGCATGGTCGGCGTGAACGTCCCGATCCCCGTCCCCGTCGGCTACCACTCCTTCGGCGGCTGGAAGGACTCGCTCTTCGGCGACCACCACATCTACGGCAACGACGGCACGCACTTCTACACCCGCGGCAAGGTCGTCACCACCCGCTGGCCGGACCCGGCCGACGCGCCCGCGGGCGTGGACCTGGGCTTCCCGCGCAACCACTGAGGCGGCGACCGAGGGTGTCTTCGTCCCGGCCGGGACGAAGACACCCTCCGGCGTGCTAGCCCTGCTGCAGCCCGGCGTCCTTCACTTCCTGCGTGAGGTCGCCGACCTGGTCGGCGGGCGGGGCGACGATGTCCTTCGTGGCGCCCCACTTGTCGAAGTCCATGGTGACCGTCATGGCGCCGAAGTCCTGCTTCAGGCGCACCGGCAGGTCGTCGGCGCCGACCCAGACCTCCATGGTGATCGAGGCGCCGCCGGAGTTGAGCATGCTGTCGGCGCCCTTGAAGGCGTCCTTGAACTTGCCCATGTCCTTCTCGTCGAGCACCGCGCGGTAGTGGGTCGTCGGCTTGCCGTTGACGGTCTCCTTGCCGAGGTCGTCGACGTCGCTGGCGTACTTCAGGCCCTTCATGGAGTCCGCCGGGCTGCCCTCGCCGGCGCCACCGGCCATCGCGGCGGCACCCGACTCGCCGAACACGGCGGACCCGTCGATCTTCATCCACTCCTTGCCCTCGAGCGGGCCGGCGGGCTGCGGGTCGATGTCGTAGTAGTAGGCGCCGTCCACGAACAGGGTGCGCACCGTCGGCGAGTCCGTCAGCTCCTGCATCTGCACGGCCTCGGCGTCCATCTCGACGTCGAGCGCGTAGCCGTCGCCCCAGGAGTACGTGCCGTCCATGGCGACCGGCTCGCCGCTGCCCAGGTCGGTCGTCGTCCTGACCTCGGCGGAACCCAGCTCCTGGGTGCGGTCGGTGGCCCGGGTGAGGGCCGCCATGACCGTGTCCGCCTTGTCCACGGCCCTGCCGGCCGTCTCGGCGGCCGTCTTCGCGCCGTCCGAGCCGCACGCGGTCGCCGCGGCCATCGCCGCCGCCGTGAGCCCCACCCAGGCCGCGCCGTACTTCACCTTCATGCGTCCCCCACCCCATCGCGTGTTCCTGTGATGCGTCTGTGCGAAGGACTCTACCGGCCCCCACCGACAGCGTCCGGATACCGGACGCCGGCCGCCCTGCGCCCCGGCCGGCCTACCGCGCCCGTGGTAGGCGAGGCCGGCCGTGTACGTCCGTGGGAGGGCCGCCGGTTCACCCCCGGGAGGGCCCCCGCCGCCGGCCGCGGCCCGTACCGTTGACGCATGGATCTTCGACTGCCCCGTGTGCGCGGGCTGCTGCGGGGGCCGCGGCGGGTGCTCGCCGCCGCGGCCGCCGTCGTCGTGCTCGCCGGCGCCGGGACGTGGACGGCCGTCGCCGGCGCCGACCCGGCCCCGGTGCGGCGCGCCGACCGGGCCCTGGCGGTGGGCGACGGCGTCCGCCTGGACACCTCGTACTTCACGGCGGGCTCCGGCGGCCGCCGCCCGGCCGTCCTGCTCGCGCACGGCTTCGGCGGCAGCAAGGAGGACGTCCGGGAGCAGGCCGAGGACCTGGCCAGGGACGGGTACGCGGTCCTGACCTGGTCGGCGCGCGGCTTCGGCGGGTCCACGGGGAGGATCGGGCTGAACGCACCGGACGGCGAGGTCGCCGACGTCTCCCGCCTGATCGACTGGCTCGCCCGGCAGCCCGACGTCCGGCTCGACCGGGACGGCGACCCCCGCGTGGGCGTCGCGGGCGGCTCCTACGGCGGCGCGATCGCGCTGCTCGCCGCCGGGCACGACGCCCGGGTGGACGCCATCGCCCCGGCGGTCACGTACTGGAACCTCGCCGACGCGCTGTTCCCGAACGGCGTCTTCAAGAAGCTGTGGGCCGGAATCTTCGTCAACTCCGGCGGCGGCTGCGCCCGGTTCGAGCCCGACCTGTGCCGCATGTACCAGCGGGTCGCCGCGTCCGGCACGCCCGACGCCGAGGCCGCGAAGCTCCTTCGGGCGCGCAGCCCGCAGGCCGTGGGCGACCGCATCAAGGTGCCCACCCTGCTCGTGCAGGGCCAGACCGACTCCCTGTTCCCGCTCGGCCAGGCCGACGCCGCGGCGAAGGCGATCCGGGCCAACGGCGCCCCCGTGGACGTCGACTGGATCGCGGGCGGCCACGACGGCGGCGACCTGGAGACCGACCGCGTCCAGGCACGCGTCGGCGCCTGGTTCGACCGGTACCTCAAGGACGACGCGGGCGCCGGCACCGGCCCGGCCTTCCGCGTCACCCGCACCGGCGGCGTCGACTCCACCGACGGCCGGGCCCAGTTGCGCGGCGCGAGCGCCGACCGCTACCCGGGCCTGGCCGACGCGGAGCGGTCCGTGCCCCTGCGCGGCCGCGAGCAGAGCGTCGACAACCCCGCGGGTGCCAACCCGCCCGCCGTCTCCGCCCTGCCCGGCCTCGGCGGGGCCGGAGGACTCTCCCAACTCTCCTCCCTCGGCGTCGGGATCTCCCTGGACTTCCCCGGCCAGTACGCCGCGTTCGAGTCCGCCCCCGTGACCGAGGGCCTGCGCATCACCGGCTCGCCGACGGCCACCGTCCACGTCCGCTCCACCGCCGAGGACGCCGTCCTGTTCGCCAAGGTGTACGACGTCGGCCCCGGCGGCACCTCGCCCGTGCTGCCCGCCCAGTTGGTCACCCCCCTGCGCGTCGAGGGCGCCAAGGCGGGCAAGGACGTCACGGTCACCCTCCCGGCGATCGACCACGAGGTGGAGAAGGGCCACCGCCTGCGCCTGGTCCTCGCCTCCACCGACCTCGGCTACGCCTCCCCGGCCGCCCCGGCGACGTACACCGTCTCCCTCAAGGGCGACCTGAAGGTGCCCACCGCCCCCGGCGTGAGGACCGCCGCCGCCCCGCTGCCCGCCTGGGTGTGGTGGCTGCCCCTGGCCGGTGCCGCCGTCGCCCTCGTCCTGCTGTGGACCGGCCGCCGCCGCACCGCCGCCCCCGCGCCCGACCCCGCGCTCGCCGACGTACCCCTCCAGATCACCGGCCTGAGCAAGCGCTACGCCGGGTCCACCGAGCGGTACGCGGTGCGGGAGCTGTCCTTCCGCGTGGAGAAGGGACAGGTGCTCGGCCTGCTCGGGCCCAACGGCGCCGGGAAGACGACCACCCTGCGGATGCTGATGGGGCTCATCAAGCCGGACGACGGCGAGATCAGGGTCTTCGGCCACGCCATCCGTCCCGGCGCCCCGGTGCTGTCCCGGGTCGGCGCCTTCGTCGAGGGCGCGGGCTTCCTGCCCCACCTGTCCGGCCGGGAGAACCTGGAGCTGTACTGGCGGGCGACCGGCCGCCCGCCCGAGGACGCCCACCTCGACGAGGCCCTGGAGATCGCCGGTCTCGGCGACGCGCTCGCCCGCGCGGTGCGCACCTACTCCCAGGGCATGCGCCAGCGCCTCGCCCTCGCCCAGGCCATGCTCGGCCTGCCCGACCTCCTCATCCTGGACGAGCCGACCAACGGCCTCGACCCGCCCCAGATCCGCGAGATGCGCGAGGTGATGATCCGCTACGCGGCGGCCGGACGCACCGTGATCGTCTCCAGTCACCTGCTGGCCGAGGTCGAGCAGTCCTGCACCCACCTCGTGGTCATGGACCGGGGCCGGCTGGTCCAGGCGGGCCCGGTCGCCGAGATCGTCGGCTCCGGAGACACCCTCCTGGTCGGCACCGCCCTGCCCGTGGACGGGCCGCTCGTGGACAAGGTCGCCGCCCTGCCCGGCGTCGCCTCGGCCGTGCACACCGACGACGGGCTCCTGGTCCGCCTCGACCCCGGCGGCACCGCGCCCGGCCTGGTCGCCGAACTGGTCCGCCTGGAGATCCCCGTGGCGTCGGTCGGCCCGCACCGCCGCCTGGAGGACGCCTTCCTCACCCTGATCGGAGGCTCCGCATGAGCACGCCCACCCAGCCGGCCACCACCGGGCCCACGCCCGAAGCGGCCTCCGTGCCGGCGACCGATTCCGCGTACGGCTACCGGGCGGGCCGCACCCTGCCCCTGCGGGTGGAACTGGTGCGCCAGCTCAAGCGGCGCCGGACCCTGGTCATGGGCGCGATCCTCGCCGCCCTGCCGTTCGTCCTCGTCGTCGCCCTGGCGATCGGCGGCGAGCCGGACGGCCGGAGCGACCGCATCACCCTGATGGACACCGCCACCTCCTCCGGCGCCAACTTCGCGGCCGTCAACCTCTTCGTCTCGGCGGGCTTCCTGCTGGTCGTCCCGGTCGCCCTGTTCTGCGGGGACACCGTCGCCTCCGAGGCCAACTGGTCCTCCCTGCGCTACCTGCTCGCCGCGCCGGTGCCGCGCGCCCGGCTGCTCGCCTCCAAGCTGGCGGTCGGGCTCGGGCTGAGCCTGGCCGCGATGGTGCTGCTGCCCCTGGTCGCGCTGGCCGTGGGCACCGTCGCCTACGGCTGGGGGCCGCTGGCCGTCCCCACCGGCGGTTCGCTCGCGCCGGGCACGGCCGCGCAGCGCCTGGTGGTGGTCGTGGCGTACATCTTCGTGTCCCAACTGGTCACCGCGGGCCTCGCGTTCTGGCTGTCCACCCGGACCGACGCCCCGCTCGGCGCGGTCGGCGGCGCCGTCGGCCTCACCATCGTCGGCAACGTCCTGGACGCCGTGACGGCGCTGGGCCACTGGCGGGACTTCCTGCCCGCGCACTGGCAGTTCGCCTGGGCCGACGCGGTCCAGCCGACCATGGAGTGGTCGGGCATGCTCCAGGGCACGGCGGTCTCGGTCACCTACGCCCTGGTCCTGTTCGCCCTGGCCTTCCGGGGTTTCGCCCGCAAGGACGTCGTTTCCTAGACCGCCGGAGGTCCCCGCCGGTCCACCGCCGCCCGCCCCGCGGGTGCGACCGCCCATTGACGTTTCCTTACGCGTGAGTAAGTTTACTCCGAAGTAAGTTCGGTAGGAGTTCACGCGACAGCGCAGCAGTCCGACCGCGACCGGGAGCCGTCATGGGCGTACGCAGGGACCTGAAACGGGCGAGAGACCGCGGCGGCCCGGTGTCCCGCGCGAGGACCGAGACCGTCACGGACGCCCGAGGCACCGTCCGCGAGGCCCGCACCGCCGCCCTCGTGCCCCGCCCCACCGAGGGCAGCACCGCCGACATCCCGTTCACCAACGCCGCCGAGGCCCCCGGCGCGGTGGTCCTGCGCCGCCGGGCGGAGGGAGCCTGGCGGCCCGTCACCGCCGCGGAGTTCGCCCGCGAGGTCACCGCCGTGGCCAAGGGCCTGATCGCCGCCGGACTGGAACCCGGCGGCCGGGTCGCCGTCATGTCCCGCACCCGTTACGAGTGGACGGTCCTGGACTTCGCGATCTGGACGGCCGGCGGCCAGAGCGTCCCCGTGTACGCCACCTCCTCCGCCGACCAGGTCGAGTGGATCGTCCGCGACTCCGGCGCCCGGCACGTCGTCACCGAGACCGCCGCCCACACCGCCACCGTCACGTCCGGCACCGCCGGCCACCCCGGACAGCCGCGCGTCTGGGAACTCGACGCCGGCGCGCTCGCCGACCTGACGGCCCTCGGCCGGGGCGTGAGCGACGAGGAGGTCACCAAGCGCCGTACCGCCCTCACCCCGGACTCGGTCGCCACCGTCTGCTACACCTCCGGCACCACCGGCCGCCCCAAGGGCTGTGTCCTCACCCACGCCAACCTGCACGCCGAGGCCGCCAACACGGTCGAGCTGCTGCACCCGATCTTCAAGGAGGTCACCGGCCAGACCGCCTCGACCCTGCTCTTCCTGCCCCTCGCCCACATCCTGGGCCGCACCATCCAGATCGCCTGTCTGCTGGCCCGCATCGAGATCGGCCACTTCCCGAGCATCAGGCCCGACGAACTGCGCCCCGCGCTCAAGTCGTTCCGTCCGACCTTCCTGGTCGGCGTCCCGTACCTGTTCGAGAAGATCCACGACACCGGCCGGGCGACCGCCGAGAAGATCGGCCGCGGCGCCTCCTTCGCACGGGCCCACCGCCTCGCCGTCCGCTTCGGCGGCGCCCACATGGACCGCTTCCTGGGCCGCGGCAAGGGCCCCACCCCCGGCCTGTGGGCCGGCTGGGCCCTGTACGACCTGCTGGTCTACCGCCGGGTGCGCAAGGAACTCGGCGGCCGGATGCGCTACGCCATCAGCGGCGGCTCCCCGCTGGAGCGCGACCTCAACCTCTTCTTCTACGCCGCCGGAATCATGGTCTACGAGGGCTACGGCCTGACCGAGACCACCGCCGCCGCCACCCTCGTCCCGCCGCTCGGCCCCCGCCCCGGCACCGTCGGCCCGCCGGTCCCCGGCACCGCCGTGCGCATCGCGGACGACGGCGAGGTGCTCGTCAAGGGCGGCATCGTCTTCGGCGCCTACCGGGGCAACCCGCAGGCCACCGAGGCGGCCCTCACCGACGGCTGGTTCGCCACCGGCGACCTCGGGTCCCTGGACGCCGACGGCTACCTCACCATCACCGGCCGCAAGAAGGACCTCCTGGTCACCTCGGGCGGCAAGAACGTCTCCCCGGCCGTCCTGGAGGACCGCCTGCGCAGCCGGCCGCCCGTGGCCCAGTGCCTGGTCGTCGGTGACAACCGCCCCTTCGTCGCCGCGCTGGTCACCCTCGACCCCGACGCCGTCGCCCACTGGCTGGCGGTGCGCGGGCTCCCCGCCGGCACCCCGCTGTCCGAGCTGGCGCACGACGAGCGGATGCGCGCCGACGTCCAGAAGGCCGTCGACCACGCCAACGCCGCCGTCTCCCGGGCCGAGTCGATCCGCGCCTTCCGGATCGTCGAGGGCGAGTTCACCGAGGAGAACGGGCTGCTGACCCCGTCCCTGAAGGTCAAACGGCACGCGGCGGTCGCGGCGTACGCGGACGAGATCGAGGCGCTGTACGCGACGCCGAAACGCTGATCCCCCGCCCGCGCGGGACATGCGAAAGGGGCGGGCCGCCGGCGTACCCGGCGGCCCGCCCCTCGGGGTCGCTGTCAGCGCCCGCCGGCCTCGCCGTTGGAGGAGAGGATCGAGACGTCCTCCAGCAGGTGGGCCAGCGCACCGTCGCGCTTGGCCTGCGTGGAGTTCTCGGTGCACTGCTGGTTCAGGTCGTCCGACAGGATCGGGATGTCCTGGACCGGCACCAGGCCGATGACGCTGACCGGGATGTCGCTGACCGCGATGCAGGGCTTGTTGAACGAGCCCTGGATGAGAGCCATCTGCGGGCTCATGTTGCCCGTGGTCATCGAGTTGCCGAAGTACTGCGAGGCGCCGTTGCCGTTGGCGGAGACGGGCCCGCTGTCGTCGCCGATCGCCATCGCCTGCGGGGCCGCGGCAGCGGAGACGCCCATGACGGAGGCGGCGATCGCCGCGTATGCGGCTACCTTCTTGATCACTGGCCAGTCCTTTCTGAGGAAACCCCGTCCACCGGAGCGCCCTGGTCAACTCCGTGAGTCCGTCCGGGTTTCTCCCGTTCACTCCGACGGCGGACAGCGGGAAGTGTGTACGGGTTCGCGGCCTCCCCGGAGATTCCGGCGATTTTTGGGCCGATTTTGAGATCCGGTGAGGGCCAACCGGGTGAACGCCCGCAACCAATCATGGCGCACCGGGTTGATGAGGCCGTAGGACAGTGCGTCGCTACGACGAAAGGAACGCGAAGTGCTCAAGAAGGCAATGGTCGCCGCGGCGGCTGCCGCTTCTGTGATCGGTATGTCGGCTGCCGCCGCCCCCCAGGCCCTGGCCATCGGGGACGACAACGGGCCGGCCGTGCTCAACGGCAACGGCGCCGAGTCGGCGTTCGGCAACTCGGCGACCAAGGGCGACATGAGCCCGCAGCTTTCGCTGGTCGAGGGCTCGCTGAACAAGCCGTGCCTCGGCGTCGAGGAAGTCAACGCCGCCGTCATCAACCTCGTCCCGATCCAGGACGTCAACGTCCTGTCGGACGACCTGAACCAGCAGTGCTCGGACAACTCCACGCAGGCCAAGCGGGACGGCGCCCTGTCGCACGTCCTCGAGGACCTGTCGGTGCTGTCGGCGAACACCGAGGGCCGCTGAGCCCTGGCTCTGCCCGGTACGGGCGGCCCGCTGACTTCCGCGCGGGCCGCCCGGCCGTGAACGGGACGGGATTTCGCCGGGGAGCGGATCGACGCGTCGCTCTCCTGGGGGAATGGCCGGGCCGTCGGACGAGGCATCCGGGTGAATTCCGGGGTGTCCCACGTTCATCGGTTTCCCCGGCAGTCAATTCCTCGTTTGCAGGCTGCAGGTCATGGTGCGAGCCGTCAATGCTGTGCTCGCGCGGTTTCGGCCGTCATTCAGGCATGACCGCAGAGAAGGGAAAGTTCATGAAGAAGAGCGCTGCTGTCGTCGCGGGCGCGATCATGGCCCTCGGCATGGCCGCCCCGGCCTTCGCCGACGCCGGTGCCGAGGGTGCCGCCGTAGGCTCCCCGGGCGTCCTGTCCGGCAACGTCGTCCAGGTGCCGGTGAACGTCGGCGCCAACGTGTGCGGCAACTCCATCAACGTCGTTGGTCTGCTGAACCCCGCGTTCGGCAATGCGTGCGTGAACCGCTGACGCAGTTCCGCACCGACCGGCTGCGTCACGGCCGGCCCTGGCCAACTCGTTTGGTTCGGGGCCGGTCTTTTTCCCTTTCTGCAGCCCGTCCTCGGATCGCGCCGGACCCTTCTCCGGCGATCTCTCATCTCTCATCTCTCCAAGCAGGAAGACAACCAGAGTGCGACAGACCCTGAGCAGGGGGATGGTCGCGGCAGCAGCCGCGACGGGCATCCTTTCCCTGTGCGGCAGCCCCGCCCTTGCCGACTCGCATGCGGACGGAGCCGCCAAGAACTCGCCGGGCGCCGTGTCCGGCAACGCCCTCCAGGCCCCCGTCGACGTGCCGGTGAACGTCTGCGGCAACAGCGTCGACGTGATCGCCGCGCTGAACCCCGCCTTCGGCAACGCGTGCGAGAACGCCTCCGACGAACAGACCGACGGCCACGGGAGCGACGGCGGCTACGGGAACGACGACGGAGGCTACGGCGACGACACGTCGTCCTCCGGCTCGTCCTCGTCGTCCGGCTCCCACGCGGACGGCACGACCGAGGGCTCGCCCGGCGTCGGTTCCGGCAACAGCGCGCAGATCCCGGTCGACGTGCCGGTCAACCTCTGCGGCAACAGCATCGGCGTGGTCTCCGCGCTGAACCCGGTGTTCGGCAACAAGTGCGAGAACGAGGCGCAGGAGCCCCCCGGGTACGGCGAGGAGGAGCCGCCGCCCCCCACCACGCCCCCCGGGTACGGCGAGGAGGAGCCCCCGCCGCCCACCCACGAGGAGCCGCCGCCCCCGAGCGAGGAGAAGCCCCCGCCGCCCGTCCACGAGGAGCACACTCCGCCGGCTCCGCAGACGGAGCGGCCCCCCGCGCTGGCCGAGACCGGCAGTGACGGCACGCTGGGTGCCGCGGCCGCCGGTGCCGTGCTGATCGCGGGCGGAGCGATCCTGTACCGCCGGGGCCGGGCCGCCGCCGGCCGCTGATCCCCCCGGTCCGCTCGTTCCGACGCCCCCGGTGCCCCGCAGGGTCACCGGGGGCGTCGTCGTCGCTGCCGGACGAACGGCCGCGCGGGTGCCTCAGCGGGCGCCCGCCCGGTCCTCGTCCGGGCGGTCGCAGACGCCGGTGCGGTCCGCGGCCGGTGCGGCGGCCTGGCGCACGACGCGGGCCCGGGGCGGGACGCCGGTGTCCGGGCGGGCGCGGCCCCGGTGCACCCGATCGCGCAGCCGGGAACCCACGTGCGCGCCCCACAGGACCCACAGGGCCCGGCCCGGCGCCCGGTCGTCCCGCGCGTGCCAGGCCAGCTCCCGGCCCCCGCGGCCCTCGCGGGCCGGGCGCAGCGCGCTCAGCGGCGCGTAGTTCTCCACCACGAACGCCCGCCCCGGCCGCGGCGCCCCCTGCGGCAGCGGCCGGTGCGTCAGGTCCAGGTGCAGGGCCCGTACGACGTCCAGCCCCGCGGTGTCGGCGAAGAGGCGGAACTGGGCGCCGGGGCGCGGGTTGAAGTCGAGCAGGTGATAGCGGCCGGTCGTGCCGCAGCGGCGGAAGTCGAGGTCCAGGACGCCCCGGTAACCCAGCTCGGCCACGACCCGCTCCGCGAGCGCCCGCACCGCCGGGTTCGGCGCCCAGCGGCCCACCGCCGTCAGCCCGGCCCCGCGCGGCCTGGCCCGCGTCTTGCGGCCGGGCCCGCCCGCCCGGACCGTGCCCGAGCGGTCGGCGTACCCGTGGAAGAACCAGTCCCGGTCCGGCCCCGGCGGCAGGAACGCCTGCAGCAGCAGCCGGCTGCCGGCCTCCGCGGCCCGCTCGTACAGTTCCCCGGCCTCCCGCGCCGAGCGCACCAGCACCGTGCTGCGCAGCCCGCCGCCCGGCGGCACCAGCCAGGGCCGGCTCCACTTCGCCACCACCGGCAGGCCCAGCCGCCACGCGGCACGCGCCGCCTGCGCCGCGCCGTCCGGGACGACGGTCTCGGGGTGCGGCAGGCCCAGGGACGCGCACACCCCGGCCAGTTCGGCCTTGTCGGCCACGCGCTCCGCCAGCCCGTCCGGCTGGTCCGGCAGCAGGAACGCGGGCGCCAGTTCCGCCCGCGCCCGGCCCACCGCCACGGCGCACGCGTCGTCCATCGGGACCAGTACGGCGGGGCGGGCGATCCGCGCGGCGACGCGGCGCAGCACCACCGCGATCTCGGCGGGGGACGCGCCGGGCGGCGGCGGGGTGTGCAGCGCGCTCAGGTAGCGGGAGGCGCCGACCGGGCTGCCGGCGCAGTCGGCGACCACGTGCACGTCCACCCCCGCGCGGCCGAGCGAACGCACGGCACCCAGCGTTCCGTGGTGAAAGGGGTTCCGGTCGGTCCGCAGCACGACGGCGGGGACCCGGGTGTCGAACAGCGACACGGGAGACTTCCTTCGATTCGGGTTTGTTCGAGCGACGGCCGGGACGATTCACCGGAGCGGGCGATCGCCGCACTCGAAAGCCGTAACGGCGGTGGCGTGACGGCACTTCATATGACTGAGTGTCAGTAATGGAGACCAGACCGGACCACAGAACCAAGGAGGCCGGCATGGCCGTACGGCAGTCACGGGCCCGGTCCGGGCGGAGGACCGCGCACGTCGCGGCGGCGGCGATCGCGACGGCGGCGCTCCTGGCCGCGGGTCCCGGTGTCGCCGCCGGCGAACCGGCCGCACCCGAGCCCGGGCCGGGCGCCCAGTCCGCCCCCGCCTTCGGCGCCTACCTGGACTACGGCCCGCGCGGCGTGGCCCGGATGGCGGAGCTGAGCCACTGGCTGGGCGGCGCCGAACTGCGCGTCGGCCACACCTATCTGCCCGGCGACCGCTGGAGCAACATCGAGGGCGCCCCCGGCTTCCTCGACGTGTGGGCCGACTGGCGCACCCGCAAGGCCGACCGGATGCTCGTCCTCAACGTGCCGATGATGGAGCGCAACGAGGAGCACGTCGGTGACGGCGAGGTGCGGGCACTGCTGCGCCAGGGCGCCGCCGGGCGCTTCGACCACCACTTCCGCGCCCTCGCCGAACGGCTCGTCGCCCTCAAGGTGCCGGACACGGTGCTGGTACTGGGCTGGGAGATGAACGGCATCACCTACACCCACCGCTGCGGCCCGGACCCCGAGGCCTGGAAGGCGTACTGGAACCGGATCGTCACCACCATGCGCGCGGTGCCCGGCCAGAAGTTCCGGTTCGACTTCGCGCCGAGCCGCGGCCGGGACGCCGTGCCGTGGACGCAGTGCTACCCGGGGGACTCCACCGTCGACATCATCGGCATGGACTCCTACGACCAGCCGCGCGGCATGCCCTTCGACGAGCAGGTGAAGGAGCCCTACGGCCTCCAGGCCCACGTCGACTTCGCCAAGGCGCACGGCAAGCCCGTCTCGTACCCGGAGTGGGGACTGTTCCGCAACGGCGACAACGCCACGTACATGCGGCGCATGCTCGCCTGGATGGACGAGCACCGGCCGGTGTACAACACGGTCACCGACTACTGCCCGCACGGCGTCTGGCAGTGCGACGACAATCCCCGCTCCACCGCCGTCTACCGGTCCGTGCTCTACGGCCGCACCGACACACCGGAGGAGCCGGGCACCCCCACCCCCACCCCCACCGCGCCGCCCGTGCCCCCGGCGCCGTCCACCACGCCCGAACCCCCGGCCGACTGCTCGCCGCTGGAGCTGGGCGACTGGGTGGAGCACTGGCTCGGCGGGAAACTGTGCCTGCGCCTGGACTGGTACGCGCGCAACGAGTAGCGGTGCGCGGCGGAGGTGGTCACGGTGCCGGTCAGGTGGTGCCGGCACCGTCGTCCTCCCTCCGCCGTGCCCGACGCAGCAGCTCCTTGCCCCGCCGCCGCGCGGCCGCGTCGCACAGGGCCGCCGCGAGCAGCGGGGCCGTGCGGCGGCGGGCCAGCAGCAGCCGCTGGTTCGGCACCGGGTCGGGGCGCCAGCGGTGCTTGTAGGGCTCGTCGCCCCGCAGCAGGCTCAGCGTGGAGCGCCCCGGCGCGCGGGCGTACCCGGCGCACGCGTCCAGCAGCATCACCGCGACGTCCGCCTTCCGTTCCCGCAGCAGGGGATGGGCGCCGTACAGGTAGCCGCCCGCCAGTCCGCGGGACAGCAGCGTCATGTCCACGGCCACCACCTCGTCGTCCATCCGGAACTCGGTGACCACCGCGTCCCCGGACCGCACCATCGGCCCCGCCGCCCGCACCAGGTGCTCGCGGAAGCGGGGGCGCAGGTGCTCGCCGGTCACCTGCCGTCCCCGCCACTGCAGCCGGTGCAGTTCGAGGAGGCGCCGTACCGCCGTGTCCGCCTCGTCGGGCAGGACCGGCCGGCTCTTGACGCCGAGCGCGTCCAGCCGCCGCAGCTGGGCGCGGACCCGCTGCCGGGCCTTGGCCGAGGGCAGCCGGGCGACCAGTTCGTCCAGCGGCAGGGCGGGCAGTTCCAGGCAGAGGGAGTCGGCCAGCCGGCGCCGGGGCCCGCGCCAGCACGCGTAGACCCGTTCGGCGGCGGCGCCCGGCCGTACCTCGCGCAGGTCGACCAGCGCGGTGCGGGCCGCCGCCGCGAGCCCCGCCGTGAGCGCGGTGGCGGCGTCCGGGCCGCGCCCGTCGTCCAGCAGGACGTCCCCGTAGTCCGAGATCGCCCCGCCCAGCGGCACCAGCGCCGGCACCGGGCGCCGTACGAGCATCAGCGGGGCGGCGGCGACCAGTTCACGCCCGTCGCGGGCCAGCACCACCCGCAGCCGGCCGGGCGGGCCGTACGAACGCCACCAGGAGTGCAGCCAGGCGTGGCTCTGGAACGGGGTGGCGGCGGCGCACCGGCCGTACAGCCGGTCCCACTCGGGGGCCAGCGCGGCGAAGACGGCCTCGTCGGTGACCAGTTCGACGGTGTGTCCGGGCGGCAGCGCGCGCGGCCCAGGCTGCCCCGGGTACGTCACAGCGGCCCGCGTCCGTCGGCCGCCGACGCCGGTCCGGGCACGGCCGCCGCCGTACGGCCGGGCTCCCGGTCGGTGCGGCGCGGCCGGACCAGCAGGGCGAGGCCGCCCAGCAGACCCCCCGCGCTCGCGCCCACCAGGCCGGTCAGGGCGGGGGACGGCGAGGACGACTCGGCGGGCTCGGTGGCCCGGGCGAACTGGCGCAGCTCCACGCGGGTGTCGTCGGCGGAGTCCGCCGCGTGCCGGGTCAGGGCGCGGGCCACGGCGTTGGCCATGTCGGCGGCCTGTTCCGGGTCGGCGGAGGTTGCCGTCACCGAGACCATCGGTGCGTCCGGCGAGGTCGCGGTGCGCACCCCGCGCTCCAGCGTCGCCACCGGCACGTGGGCCCACATCTGCGCGTCCGCGAGCACCGCGAGCTGGGTGGCGACCCGGCCGTAGGCCTGTGCGAAGCCCAGCGCGGAGGCGGGGTCGGACCCCTCGGCGGGGACGGCGACGACGTAACTGGTCGCCGTGTACTGCGGGGTGGCGAGCAGGCCGTACCCGGTGCCGAGCAGCCCGCCCGCGAGGACACCGGCCGCGAGCGGGGACCAGGCGGGCAGGGAGCGCAGGCGGCGCAGAAAGCGGCGCCCGGCGCCGCGCAGGGCGGTCCGGGCGCGGTCCCGGGGTGCGGGCGGGGCGGGCTCGGGGGCCGTCGCGGGTCCGGCCGGGGACTGGGTGAGGGGCTCGGTCATGCGGAACTGACTCCCTGGGATGCCGGGGACGGGGGCAGGGGATGCGTGAGCGTGGTCGCGTACACGTCCATCAGCCGGGCGGCGCTGCGGGTGACGCAGTAGTGCCGGGCCGCCTCGGGCGCGGTGCGCGTGCCGGGGACCGGGCCGCCGGAGGCACGGGTCTCGGCGAGGGCGCGCGCGAACTCCCCGGCGCCGCCGCCGATCCGCCGTGCCCCGGGCGCGGACCCGGGCGGCAGGTCCTCGATCGCCGGGCAGGAGGCGTACAGCACCGGCAGCCCGGACGCGAGCCCCTCCACGGCGGCCAGGCCGAAGGCCTCCTCCGGCGACGGCGAGGCGAGGACGTCCATCGCGGCGGTGAGCGCGGGCAGGTCGGGGCCGGGGGAGCCGTCGGGCAGGTAGGGGCGCTCGCCGGTGAGCAGCACGCGGTCGGCGACCCCGGCCTCGCGGGCGGTGCGGCGCAGCAGGTGCTCCTCGGGCCCGCCGCCGACCAGCAGCAGCCAGCAGTCCGGCGGCAGCAGGGCCAGGGCGCGGACCAGTACGTCGAAGCGCTTGGCCGCCGCCAGCCGGCCGATGCCCCCGACGACGTACGCGCCCTCGGGCAGGCCGAGGCGGCGCCGGGTGCGCAGCCGCCGGACCGGGTCGAAACGGAAGCGGTCCAGGTCGATGCCGTTGGGGACGACCTCGATGCGGGGCGCGGGCACCCCCCAGCGCCGCAGCCGGTCGGCGACGGTGGGGGAGACGGCGACCGTCGCGCTGCCGAGGCGTTCCCCGGCCAGGTACAGGGCCCGCACGGCCGGGGTGAGGGGGCGGCCCTCCATCTGGGAGTCGCCGAGGGAGTGTTCGGTGGCGACGACCGCGCGCACCCCGGCCAGGCGGGCCGCGACGCGGCCGTAGAGGCAGGCGCGGTAGAGGTGGGTGTGCACGAGGTCGTAGCCGCCGGTGCGGATGAGGCGGGCCAGGCGGGGCAGCGCGGCCAGGTCGCGGTTGCCGGTCATGCCGAGGTGGACGACGTGCACGCCGTCGGCCAGCAGGCCCTCGGCGACCGGGCCGGGGTTGGTGAGGGTCACGACGTCGCAGTCGACGGGCAGGTGCCGCAGCAGCAGCCGCAGTTGCTGCTCGGCGCCGCCGACCCCGAGACCGGTGATGATGTGCAGGGCCTTCACGTCCGCCACCTCACACCCCGGCCGCGGCCCGGCGGCGCAGGCGGTGCAGCCGCGTCTTCAACAGCAGCCGTACGGGGGTGTCCCGCTGGCCCACGTGCACGCGGGGCAGCGCGTACGGGCCGGTCAGCGGGCCGGGGTCGATGGCGCAGGCGTAGCCGTACCCGGCGGCGCGCACGGCGTCGGCGGCGCGGGCGTCGACCGTGCCGTACGGGTAGCAGAAGCCGGTGACCGGGGCGCCGGTCAGCTCCGCGAGCCGCGCCCTGCTCCCGGCGGTCTCGGCGGCCAGCGTGGCGGCGTCCGCCGTGGTGAGGTCGGTGTGGGTGAGACCGTGCGAGCCGATCTCGATCCCCTCGGCGGCGGCGCGGCGGATGCCGTCGGCGCTCAGCAGCGGCTTGCGCGGGCCCAGCGGGTCCCACGCGTTGTCGCCGCCGAGCCGCCCCGGCAGCACGAAGAGGGTCGCCCCGCAGCCCCAGCGGCGCAGGCACGGCAGCGCGTGCTCGACGAAGTCGGCGTACCCGTCGTCGAAGGTCAGCCCCACCAGGTCCCGGCCGGCGCCCCGGGCACGGGCGGCCAGCAGCTCGGCGACCGGCACCCCGCGCAGCCCGCGCCGCCGCAGCCAGCCGAGCTGCGCGTCCAGCCTGCCGGGCGTGACGGTGATGCGGTACGGGTCGTCCGAGCAGTCGCCGACCGAGTGGTACATCGCGATCCAGGGGACGGTGGCGGGGCGGACGTCAGCGGTCGTTGCGGAAGGGAAACCGGAAGCGTGAACGGCCATGCGGGTGCCTTTGCGTGACGGGGTGGAGGACGGAGCGGACGGAGCGGACGGGGCGGGCCGCCCTCGGGTCCCGGGCGGGGCCCCGGACGCCCAGGGCCAGGCAGAGGACGACGAAGACACCGCCGACGGTGGCGGCGCCGACGGCCAGCGACAGGGCGGCCGACGGGGTCCCGGCGCCGGTGACCGGGCCGGCGGCCAGGGAGCCCGCGCATGTCGCCACGGCCGCCGCCAGCACCGGCCGGCCCAGGTCGGCCAGGACCCGCCGGACACGCACCGGCACGCTGCGCGGGCCCATTCCGGCGAGCAGCAGGGCGGCGGTGACGGTGATGCCGGCGGCGTTGGCGGCGGCGATGCCGCTCACGCCCCACGGGCCCACCGCCGAGGCGCCGGCGACGGCGGTGACGACGACACCGGCGGCCATCGCGGCGAACGGGTACCAGGAGGCGCGGCCCGCCGAGAAGTAGGAGCGGGACAGCGCGCCCACCACGGTCTGCCCGAGCAGTCCGAGCGCGTACACGCGCATGACACCGGCGGTCGCCACCGTGTCGTCCGCCGTGAACGCGCCGCGCTGGAAGAGCAGGTGGACGATCTGCGGCGCGCAGGCGACGACGGTGGCCGCGCCGAGCAGCACCAGGCAGGCCGCCAGCGCCACGTCCCGCTCGACCCGGTCGCGGGCCCGCTCCGTGTCGCCGTCGGCCAGCGCGCGGGCCACCACCGGGAAGGTGACCGTGCACAGCATCAGCGAGAGCGTCATCGGGATCTGGGCGACCTTCTGCGCGTAGTTCAGGTGCGAGATGGCCCCGGAGGGGAGGCCGGAGGCCAGGAAGCGTTCGATGAGGACCTGGGACTGACGGCACAGCGCGAACAGCAGGACGGTGGCGAACAGGGCGAGGGCGACCGGCCGGGCGGGCCCGTCGTCGGGCACCGTCGCGGCCCGGCCGCCCTCCCGGCGCCGCAGCCGGCGCAGCAGGGACGGCAGTTGGGCCGCCACCATCAGGAACCCGCCCACCGCGACCCCGGCCGCCGCCGAGCGCACGCCCCAGCGCCCGCCGAGCACGTACATCACCGCGACGATGCCGGTGTTGTAGGCGACGTAGATCGCCGCCGGTGCCGAGAACCGCCGGTGCGCCCGCAGCGCCGCGCTGCAGTACCCGGCGAGCCCGAAACTGACGACGCAGGTGGCGGTGAGCCGGGTGCAGTCCACGGCGAGGTCCTGGTCGGGCAGCCCCGGCGCCAGGGCCCGCACCAGCACCGGCGCGGCCACCGCGACCAGGGCACCGGCCGCGGCGAAGGCCGCCGCCAGCCGGGGCAGCGTCGAGGCGACCAGCGCGCGCACCGGGTCCCCGCTCACGCCCCGGGCGCGTCGGGCCAGGGCCAGGCTGAACATCGGGACCAGTGCGAAGGCCAGCCCGTCCTCGATGAGCAGCGTCGCCGCGAACTCCGGGACCGTCCACGCCACCAGGAACGCGTCCGTCCCGCCCCCGGCCCCGAACAGCCGCGCCAGCGCCTGGTCCCGCACCAGCCCGAGCACCGACCCGGCGACCGACAGCACGGCGGTGACCAGCGCGGCCCGCGCCAGGAAACGCCCCGAGGACCGGCCCTCGGCGGAGGGCGCGGATTCCGGGCGCGGGGTGGCCGGGGTGGCCGGGGCGGCGGGGAGCCGGGCCGGCGGTGCGGCGGTTCCGGCCGGGGCGCGGGTGCCGGCCGGACCCGGGCCGGGAGCCGTGCCCGTTCCGTGTGCCGGGCGTCGAGCCGCGACCGGACGGCCCGCGCAGCGCGTGCAGGCCGTGGTTGTGGCGTGCGGCGTGGTGGCCGCGGTGGCGGAGGACCGCGGCGGCGGGTTGCTGCCTCCCGGTCCGTCGAGGGTGCCGCTTGCGGGGGGTGTGCCCGGTCCGTCGAGGGTGCCGCTTGCGGGGGGTGTGCCCGGTCCGTCGAGGGTGCCGCTTGCGGGGGGTGTGCCCGGTCCGTCGAGGGTGCCGCTTGCGAGGGGTGTGCCCGGTCTGTCGAGGGTGCCGCTTGCGGGGGGTGCGTCCCGTCCGTCGAGGGTGCCGCTTCCGGGAGGCGTGCCCGGTCCGTCGCCCGTGCGCGGTGGGGTCGTCGTCACCGCCGGGACACCTCCCGCGCGGCGGGGCTCAGCGCCCACCAGGACGCCAGCCCGAAGCACACCGCCGTCAGGACGGTCGACGGACCGCCGATGTCGGCGTACGCGAAGTCGGTCAGCTGCCACACCAGCAGGCCGCAGGCGACGAACGCGCAGTCCGGCACCGCCCCCCGCGCGCGCCGCACGGCGTGCAGCCGGCGCAGTCCCAGCACGAGCAGCGCCAGCCAGCTCCCGGCGAGCGCGAGGAGCCCGAGCAGCCCCTGCTCGGCCAGCACCAGCAGGTACATGTTGTGCGGGGACAGCAGCGGCTGCCTGCGGTAGGCGGCCCCCGCGCCGTCCGTCTCGCTGCCCGAGGACAGCGCCAACGAGGCGTGCGCGTCCCGGTGTTCGGGAAAGCCCTTCAGACCCACGCCGGTCAGCGGGTGCTCGCGCCACATGCCGGCCGCCGCCGCCCACATCGTGTAGCGGTCGGTCACCGACTGGTCGGGCGCGTCGGCGACCTCCGTGATGCTGCCGACCCGCTCCTGCAGCATCGCCGTGCCGACGCCGAACCCGCCCACCAGCACCAGCGCCGCCGCGACCAGGGCCGCCCCCACCGCCAGCGCCCTGCGCACCCCGGCGAGCACCAACTGCGCCGCGCACGTCACCGCCGTGGCGATCCACGCCCCGCGGCTGAACGACACGGCCAGCGGCAGCAGCAGGACGAGCGCGCACCCGGCGGCGAGCAGACGGTGCCGCGACGGCGTCCTCCCCAGCGCCAGCCCGGCCGCGCAGACCAGCCCCAGGGAGACCACGGTCGCCATCCCCATCACGTCCTGCGGCCCGAAGGTGCCCACGGCCCGGACCGTCTCCCCCTGGTAGGAGGCGCCGGTCCCGGTGACGTACTGGTGGACGCCGACCGCCCCCTGCCACACCGCCAGCCCCACCATCGACCAGGCGAGCAGCCGTACGTCGGCCCGGTCGCGGACGAGCAGCAGGACGGCGGCGGGGACCAGCACGAAGACCTGGAGGTAGCGGCCGAGTCCGGCCAGTCCCGATCCGGGCGTCACCGCGCCCACCGCCGCGACGGCCAGCCCGAGCACGGGCAGGCCGAGGACCACGGCCGCCGTACGGGACAGCGGGCGCCGCCGCGCCCGCACCAGCCGCAGCGCGCAGTACAGCACCGCCAGCGCGGAGACCGCGTCGGCCGGGTGCGCGCCGCCCCCGTCGTCCGGGGCGAAGGGCAGCGCGAGCAGCGCGACGACGGCGACCAGGGCCAGCACCGGCGGCAGCCGCCGTGCGCGCGCCGCCGGCCGGAGGGGCAGGGCGTGGGCCACCTGGGGTCAGCTCCCCGTGGGACGCACGAGCGCGGCGGCCGTGCGCAGCAGGATGCACACGTCCCGCCACAGCGACCAGTCGTCGATGTACGCGTTGTCGAAGCGGGCCCGGTCCTCGATGGAGGTGTCCCCGCGCAGCCCGTTGATCTGGGCCAGGCCCGTGAGCCCGGCCGGCATCCGGTGGCGGGCGGCGTAACCGGGGTAGGTCTGGCTGAACCGGGCCACGAAGTACGGGCGTTCGGGACGCGGGCCGACCAGGCTCATGTCGCCCCGGAAGACGTTCCACAACTGCGGCAGCTCGTCCAGCGAGGTGCGCCGCAGGAAGCGGCAGAACCACGGCATCCGGCGCTCGTCCGCCACGCTCCACCGGGTCGCCGACTCGTGCTCGTCGGCCGGCCGGTGGGTGCGGAACTTCAGCAGGGTGAAGGGCCGGCCGCCCTCCCCGACGCGCTCCTGCCGGAACAGCACACCGGGGCCGCCCACCACCCGCAGCACCGCCGCGCAGGCCGGCAGCAGGGGGCTCAGCAGCAGCAACAGCACCCCCGACACGGCCACGTCCAGCGCCCGCTTGCCCGCGCCGCCCGGCGGCCGGGGCGCCGGTTCCAGACGCCGGCACGGGAAGGCGGCGATCCGGTCCCCGGCCGGGTACGCGGGGGCGTGCGCGGGCGTTTCGGCGTCCAGCTCCCACACCGCGCAGCCCGACTCCGCCAGCGACCGCAGCAGCGCCGCCTGCCGGGGCCGTACGGAGGGGTCCACGGCCAGGACGTCCCGGACGCCGTTCTGCACGACCGCCCGCCGCACCTCCTCGCCCGTGGACAGCACCGGCAGGCCCGTGGTGCCGCCCGGGTCGTCGGCGACGATCCCGACGGGCCGCACCCCGCAGCGCGGGTGGCGCAGCAGCGCCGAGGCCACCCGTTGCGCGGTGGCGGCGGGGCCGACCACGAGGGCGGCGCGGGGACGGTTCAGCAGCGCCGCCCGGTGTCTGCGGTGCACGACGGCCCGGCCGGCGCAGCCCGTCACCACGTGCAGCAGGAAGCCCGCCACCAGGGCACGCGCGGACAGCGCGTACGACGGGACGTACGCCGCGACGAGCGCCGCCAGCACCAGCCACACCACCGCGATCCGGCCGCACAGGGCGGGCAGTTCGTCGAGTGCGCCGGACGGCCGCCGGTCCGGGCGCGGCCGGGGGCGCAGCAGCAGCGAGGCGGCCACCAGCAGGGCCGTGAGCACACCTTGGTGCGGGGCACCGGTGAGGACCACGGAGCCCGGCAGGGCCGCCGCGGCGTCCGCGACGAGCAGCGGCAGCGGGGAGCCCGGCCTCGGCGCGGGACGCCCGGAGGGCAGGCGGGGACCTCCGGCGCCGTCGCGCGGCGGCAGGACCGCCACGGGGGAGGAGCCGAGGCCGTGCGACTCGCCGGCGGGGGAGGGGACGGTGCTTTCCGCGGTCACTGGTGGGTGGACTCCCTGCACTCGATGGGCACGACGGCCGACCGGCCCGCGGCTGCGGGCCCGTCGCCGGGGAGGGGATGCGGTACGGCGGACGGACCGGGGCGCGCCGCGGCCCCCGGCCCCGCGCCGGCCGTGGGCCGTACGCCGTCGAGGAGGGCCTCGTACAGGGCCTCGACCGCCGCGGCCGTGTGCCGTACGTCGTGTGCGGACCGGACGTGCGCACGCCCCCGGCGGCCGAGCGAGGCGCGCAGCGGCGCGTCGAGCAGCAGCGCGGCGACGGCGCCGGCGAGCGCCGCCGGGTCCCCGGGCGGCACCAGGCAGTGCGGCACGAGCGCGGGCGGCAGGCCCTCGCGGGCACCGTCGACGTCGCTCACCACCACGGCCCGGCCGCAGGCCATCGCCTCCAGCGGGGCCAGTGCCATGCCCTCCCAGCGCGAGGGCAGGACGACCAGGTCGGCGGCCCGGTACCAGACGGCGGCGTCGGGGGCGGGTCCCGCGAGCAGCACGGACGCCGGGGACCGCGCGGCCAGCCGGGCGCGGTCCGGGCCGTCGCCGACGAGGACCAGCCGGGCGCCGGGCACCCGGGCCAGGACGGACTCCCACGCGTCCAGCAGGACGTCCTGTCCCTTCTGCCGGCACAGCCGCCCCACGCAGACCACCAGCGGGGCGCGTGCGGCGACGCCGTGCCGCCGCCGCACCCCGTCCGGGTCCTCGGGACCGTCCGCGGGGGCGTCCGCGGGCGGGGCGGCGTCGAAGCGGGCGGGGTCGATGCCGTTCGGGACCACCGCCCAGGGGCCGCGCAGACCGGCCCGCACACCCCGCATCCGTTCCGCCTCGCTCACGCACACCGTTCGCGCCGTCCACCGCGCCGCCCACCGCTCCCAGCCGAGCGCGAGGAGCCCCGGGGCGGCGCCGACCGCCTCGAACGACCAGGCGTGCGGCTGGAACACGGTCGGGATCCGGCCCCGTACGGCGAGCCGTCCCGCGAGACCGGCCTTCGCGCTGTGCGCGTGCACCAGGTCGGGCCGTACCTCCTCGACGACGCGGACGAGGCGCCGCACCTCCGCCACCACCGACGGACCAGGCGAGCGCGTCGCGGGCCAGTCGCGCACGTCGGCCCCCAGCGCCCGCAGCCGGTCGGCGAGACCCCCGCCGGGACAGGCGACGGCGACGCGGAAACCGGCGGCGAGCTGAGCGCGCGTCAGGTCCGTCACCACCCGGGCGACCCCGCCGTCCACCGGTTGGGTGAGGTGCAGAACCCGTGGCCGGGAACCGGTCGGTGGCAGGTGCATGCGCGTTTCCTCGCTCACGGAGATGGCTCGGGACGGGCGGGAACGCGCCCGGCCGCGGGGCGCCGGCCGCGACGCGGCATACGGGTGCGTCGAATGGTGGGACTCTAGCTGCTATCCGTACTAATACGGTGAAACCGGGTAACTGTGTTGGATTTGTGAAGCCCGCGTTTGTACGGGATCACCCCTTTGGCGGCACAACTCGGGGCCCGCGCCACGCGTTGACACTGCGCCGGGCAGCCGCCCGGATGTGTGTGACAACCCCAAGGAGCACTTCTCCATGTCGCGTATCGCGAAGGGCCTGGCCCTGACCTCCGTCGCCGCCGCCGCGGTGGCGGGCACCGCCGGTGTCGCCGCCGCCGACAGCGGCGCGCAGGCCGCCGCCGCCCACTCCCCGGGCGTTCTGTCCGGCAACGTGGTGCAGGTCCCGGTCCACATCCCGGTCAACGTCTGCGGTAACACCATCGACATCATCGGTCTGCTGAACCCGGCGTTCGGCAACGAGTGCGAGAACGACTGACGTCGACCGGCACCACCGCGTACCGGCCGTCCACACCGCGGTTGCTCCGCGAGCGGGCGGCCGGTTCGCGTTGCCGCGCACACGGCGCTGTGCTGCCCCGAATGGGGGGACCGTGCGGCGACACGGCACACGCACCTTGACAGGGCGTCTCAGCAGGCAGGATGCGAGGCGGCGGAAGAGCGCGGGACGAGCGGGCGGGCCGGCCGGGGCAACGTTCGGTTGCACGGCGCCGGGGGCGCTTCCACGGTGGGCACAAGATCCGACGCACCACCGAAAGGAACCCCCATGCGTCTGCCCGCACGGCGAATCGCCACCTCCGTCCTCTGCGCCGGCCTGCTGATCGGCCTCTCCGGCCCGGCGGTGATGGCGGCCGACGGCGCCCCGGCCCGGGAACGCACCCACACGGCGTCCCGCGCGCCCCTCCCCGACGCGGAGGAACTGCAGAGCCAGGTCGCCGGCCTGGCCGGGCTGGGCGGAGTGCTCACGCCGGTCACCGACCTGCTCGACGCCGTCCTCAAGGCGGACAACGGCCAGCTCTCCGCCGCGGACGCGGACAAGCTCTCCGCCGCCGTCAAGGACGCCCTCGCCAAGGCGGACGCCGCGGACACGGACGCCGGCGACACGGCGGCCACCCCCGGCACCACCGCCCCCGGCACCAGCACCCCCGACACCACCACCCCCGCCCAGCCGCCGGCCGTGACCGCGCCGGAGAGCGGGACCGACACCCCGGTCACGCTGCCGGCGCCCGTCACGGCGCCCGGCGACGACGGCACCGCGGCGGCTTCCGACCTGTCCGCGTCCGCGCAGGCCGCACTGCAGAAGCAGGTCGACGCCCTGGTCAAGGCCACCACCTCCGGCTCCGCCGACCAGGTGAGCCCGGCCGTCAAGGACGTCGTGACCAGTGTCGTCAACGTGGTCGCCGCCACGCTGGTCGGCAACGGGCTGCCCGCCGCGGACCTGGCCGGCCTGCCCGGCGTACCGACCGCGCCGCAGGCCACGGCCCCCGACGCCACCACTCCTGAGGCGGCCGCGCCGGCGGACCCCTCCTGACGCCCAGTCACCCTCCCGGGGCGTCCCGGGCCGTCGCGGCTCCCGTTCACCGGAGCGGCGGCGGCCCTTTCGGCTTTCCGGGGTACGGCCGTCCGGGGCCTTCCGTCCGGAGATCTCATATGTCTTCCGGACGGCGGAGTTTCCGGTTCCGGAGCAGGTCGTTGGAGAGGGCGTCAGCAGTCCACCGGTGACCCGGGTCGCCGAGGAAAGGAACACGATGAAGTCCCTCAAGGCCGCCGCCGTCGTCGCCGGTTCCCTGGTCGCCGCAGGCTCCGCCGTGCCCGCGTTCGCCTACGACGCCGCCGACACCGCCGCCCTCACGCCCACCAGCCTCAACGGCGCCGTGAACGCGCTGACCGCGGAGCCCATCGACATCATGCCGGTCAAGCACCAGTCGGACGCGCGGAGCAACGTCCTGGACACCGAGAACAAGGACTCCGTGCTGCACACCGTGAAGGGCGCGACCGGCAAGCTGAACTCCGCGAACGGCCTGCTGGGCGGCCTCCCGCTGGGCGGCTGAGCCACCCCCGGCTCCCCGCCGCGCCCCATGCGTGCCGCCCTCCCGCCCCCGCCTTCCCGAAGCCGTACCCCCGCCTTCTCGAAAGGGACCGTGCCTGTCATGAAGCCGACCACCCGACGAACCCTGGCCGCCGTCGTCACCGGTGCGGCCGCCGCCGTGGGTGCGGCGGTGACCCCCGCCGCCGCGGCCGGCGCGATCCCCGTACCGGTGCCGCTGGGCGGTGCGGAGACGGCTCTCGGCATGGAACTGCCGGAGGTGGCGGGTGAACTGCCCGTGCCGACGGCGGGCGCCCCCGAGGGCCCGCGGTACGTCGAGGGCCGGCTGCTGCCCGAGCGGACGCTGCCCCAGGTGCCGGTGCACGGCGGGCTGCCCGGCGTGGACCTGCGCCAGCCCGTGCCGCACGTCCTCGGCGAGGACTTCGACCACGCCGGCCTCGACGCGCCCGCTTCCGGCCTGCGGACCCTGACGCCGGGGCTGTCCCTGGACGCCCCGCTCACCGCGCCGGACCCCGGGGCCCTGGGCCTGCCGTCGCCCAAGCTCCCGGAGGCCGGCGTGCTCGTCCCGGCGCTGCGCACGGCTCCGGTGGCCGACCTGGGAGTGGGCCCGGGCCTGTAGGCGCGCGGACCCGGCGACCCCCGCCCGGCCCAGCGGCCGTGCTCCGAGTGGCCCCGTGTGCGGTGACCACGGGGCCCGCCGTGCGGTTAGCGGGGCGAACCCACGCAACCGGACGAGGAGCGGACCATGGTCGTCACCACGGGCACGAGAGCGCACGACGCGGCAACGGGCGGCGCGGAACGGGCGCGGGAGCACGGAGCGGAGGGGGCGGGCCCGGCTGCGGGCCGGCCGGTGTCCGGCACCCGGCGGCAGCTCATGCGGGGGCTGCTCGCTCCGGCCCTCGCCGTCGGGCTGGCGCCCCTGATCGCCGCCTCCCGGCCTCCCCGGGCCACGGAGGCCGCCGACGGCGCGGCGGGACCCGCGCACCCCGAACCTCGGGCCGCCGAGCCCGTCGACGGCGCCGCCTTCGACGAGACCTACCGCGGGCGGCGCATCCAGGGCATCCGCTCCGCCGGGGGCCGGGCCGTGGGCGCCGGCACCTGGCACGTCACCGTGGACGGCCGCCCGCTGCACCTGATGCGCCGCGCCGACGGCAGTTGGCTGAGCATGGTCGACCACTACCGGTCCTACCCCACCCCGCTCGCCGCGGCCCGCGGCGCCGTCGACGAACTCGGCCCCGGCGAGCACCTGCGCGCCACCTCGTCCGCCGGCCACGACGAGCACTCCGGGGGGCGGCATGGCGTACACGCGTAAGGACGTCAGCACGCTGACCCGCAGCGAGAAGCGGCGGTTCGTCAACGCGCTGCTGGAGATCAAACGACGCGGCGAGTACGACGAGTTCGTGCGCACCCACATCGAGTACTACGTCTCCGACGGCGACAACGGACTGCGTACGGCCCACATGGCGCCGTCCTTCCTGCCGTGGCACCGGCGGTTCCTGCTGGACCTGGAGGAGGCGCTGCGCCGGGTCGACTCGTCGGTCACCGTGCCGTACTGGGACTGGACGAAGGACCGCAGCGCCAAGTCGACGCCCTGGACCGCCGATCTGCTGGGCGGCACCGGGCGGCGGTCCGACCACCGGGTCACCACCGGTCCCTTCGCCCACGCCGAGGGCAACTGGACCATCAAGGTGAACGTCACCGACACCAAGTACCTCACGCGGGACCTGGGACGCGCCGGCAATCCCCTCGACCTGCCCTCCAAGAGCGACCTGGAGTGGGCGCTGGACGACCCGAAGTACGACACCTCGCCCTACGACTCCACGGTCCGCAAGGGCTTCCGCAACAAGCTGGAGGGCTGGGGGGCCGGCCGCGGCAGCGCCTCCTGGCACAACCACAACCGGGTGCACCGCTGGGTCGGCGGGGCCATGGTCGGCGGCGCCTCCGTCAACGACCCGGTGTTCTGGCTGCACCACGCCTTCGTCGACCTCCAGTGGTCGCGCTGGCAGGCCCGTCACCGCGGCGCCCGCTACCTGCCCGCCGAGCCGCCCGGCCGGGGCAGCGCGCAGCGCGGGCGGATCGTCGCACGGCACGAGAAGCTGCCGCCGTGGGACGTGACGCCGGACGAGCTGGAGGACGTGGGCCGGATCTACCGGTACGCCTGAGCGGGGCGGGTCCGGGGCCGTCTCCGGGGCCGTCCCGGTCCGTCCCGGGCCTGCGTCCGGGCTTGCGCCGGGCCTGCGTCCCGGCCCGTCTCCGGACAAGGCAGGAGCCCCGGCCGGGAAGGCCGGGGCTCCTGGGGTGCCTGGGGGCTCTCAGCCGCCGTAGCCGCCGCCGTGGCCCTCGTGGCCGCCGTCGTTCACGCAGGCGTTGCCGAAGGCCGGGTTCAGCAGCCCGATCACGTCGATGGTGTTGCCGCAGACGTTGACCGGCACGTTCACCGGGACCTGGACGACGTTGCCGGAAGCTACACCGGGCGAGCCGACGGCCGCGCCCTGCGCGCCCGCGTCCGCCATGGCCAGGCCGGCACCGCTGAGCGCCACGGCACCGGCACCGAGGGCGACTCCGGCGGCCTTCGCGATGCGAGACATCACGTTCTCCTTCTGACTCGGGGAGCGCGGCGGCAGGACGCGCCGCCGCACTGCCGGTTCAACGCCCCCGGCCGCGGCCGGTCACGGGGGGAATGCGCGGATCACCCTTTTTGAGCGCGCGGTGCCGGGGGTGACGGCGGCGGCCGGAAAACCGTTCCCGCTCGCGCCGGTGCGTCCACTAGCCTCCCGGCATGTCGAACGACCGATCCGACTCGTCCGCCAGGGCTTCCGAGCCGTCCGAACCGTCCCCGTCGCCCGCACTGGCCGCGCTGCCCGCCCTCTTCGCCGAGGAGAGCCGGGTGCGGGCCTTCGCCGCCGTGGCCCTGGGCGCGGGCGATGCCGCACGCGTGGCCCGGGTGGCCGGCCTCTCCGCGAAGGAGACGGCCGGTGCGCTGCGCCGACTGCGGGACCAGGGCGTGGTGGCGTCCGGCGCCGACGGCCGGCTCGTCGTCGCCCACGAGCGTTTCCGCGAGCTGGCCCGCGCGGGCCGTCCGGCGCCGGCGGCGGCCCGGGACCTCGCCGCCGAGGGGGACGACGGCCCGGCCGGCATCGTCGTGCGGACCTTCGTCAGGGACGGCCGGCTGGTCCGGCTCCCGGCACGCTGGACGCGCAAGAAGGTGGTGCTGCGGTACATCGCCGAGCAGACCTTCGCACCCGGCGTGGAGTACCCCGAGCGCACCGTCGACGAGAGGCTGCGCGCCTGGTGCGAGGACGGGGAGGTCGACCATGTGACGCTCCGGCGCCATCTGGTGGACCTCGGACACCTGCGCCGGAGCGAGGGCGTCTACGTCCGCCCCGCGGACTCCGCCCGGGCGGGCACCGCCTGAGCGTCGTCCCTACGCGGGGGCGGAAGCCGGGCCCGGGGCGGCGGGCACGGGCAGGCGCCGTACGGGGGCGCCCGCGAGGTGGGCCCGGATCGCCTCGACGGCCTGGCCGTAGTAGGTGGCGTAGTTGGCGCGTGACACGTAGCCCAGGTGCGGCGTCGCGAGCAGGCGCGGCGCGGTGCGCATCGGGTGGTCCGCGGGCAGCGGCTCGGTGTCGAAGACGTCCACGCCCGCCCCGGCGATGCGGCCCTCGTGCAGCGTGGTGAGCAGTGCCTCCTGGTCGACGATCGCCGCCCGCGAGGTGTTGACCAGGTAGGCGGTCGGCTTGAGCAGGGCCAGTTCGGCGGGGCCGAGCAGGCCGCGGGTGCGCTCGCCCAGCGCCAGGTGGACGGAGACGAAGTCGGCGGTCCGCAGGAGCTCCTCCTTCGAGGGGGCCAGCTCGACGCCCACCTCGTCGGTGCGCTCCCGGGTGAGGTTCTGGCTCCAGGCGCTCACCCGCATGCCGAAGGCCAGGCCGACCTGGGCGACCCGGCCGCCGATCCTGCCGAGGCCCAGCAGCCCGAGCCGCCGGCCGTGCAGGTCCGCGCCGACCGTCTGCTGCCAGGGGCCGCCCGCGCGCAGTCCGTCGGCCTCCGGGACGATGCCGCGGGCGAGGCCCAGCAGCAGGGCCCAGGTCAGCTCCACGGGCGGGGTCGAGGAGGAGGCCGTACCGCAGACGGTGACGCCGTGGGCCTCGGCCGCCGCGTAGTCGATCACGCTGTTGCGCATGCCGGAGGCGACGATCAGTCGCAGCCGGGGCAGCCGGGCGATCAACGAGCCCGGGAACGGCACGCGTTCGCGCAGCGTGACCACGATGTCGACGTCGGCGAGCGCCGCGGCGAGGGTGTCCTCGTCCGGGTAGTGGGTGTCGTGCACGACGACGTCCACGGCGTCGGCCACCGGCGACCAGTCGGCGACCTCGGTCGCCACCCGCTGGTAGTCGTCCAGTACGGCACAGCGCAGTCGCACGGCGGCGGTCCCTCTCGCCGAAGGGGCAGTGGCGGCCGCCGAGTCCGGCGACGCCTCCGGTGGCAGGGTTCGGTGCCGGGACCGGCGTGGAGGATGATCTTCTTGCGGCCCCGCGCCGGCTCCGGCAGCGTGACACCGGCAGCACTGTGGCGCCCCCGGCAGGACTCGAACCTGCGGCCAAGCGCTTAGAAGGCGCCTGCTCTATCCACTGAGCTACGGGGGCCTGATGGGTGGCCTCGGTCGTGGTGCCCGGAACTGTCCGGTCCGTGACGTCGCCGGGGACAAGGATAGGGCTCCCGGCTCCATGTCCCTGATGCTTCCCCTCCGTGGCTCTATGTGGAGGTTCGGTGAAGCGGTCCTGATAATCGCAGGCAGTTACGAATCGTGCATCGCTTTTGGCGCCTCGCGCATCGGGTGTTGTCCACTCGTTATGCCTGGACTGTCCTCGTGTCCCGGTAGTCCCTTCGGTCCGGAGTGTCCGGTCGGCGCGCAGACATGCTCATCATGCTCATATGCTTCAGAATTCCCTCAAAATTGGGCATTCTTCGCATGTGGTGACCTTGGACGTACGGCCTCAGCTTCTCGACGCACTTTCCGCCCTGCGCGACCGTGTCGCGGCCGCACGCTTCCCGCTGCCGCTGGCCGGAGCGCCACGCGCGCGTGCCAACCGCGACGAACTGCTCGCCCAGCTCGACGACTACCTCATGCCGCGGCTGAAGGAACCCGAAGCGCCGCTGCTGGCCGTGGTGGGCGGGTCCACCGGCGCCGGCAAGTCCACCCTGGTGAACTCCCTCGTGGGGCGCCGGGTCAGCGAGGCGGGCGTACTGCGGCCCACGACCCGCACACCGGTCCTGGTGTGCCACCCGGAGGACCACCACTGGTTCAGCGGCATGCGGGTGCTGCCCGACCTCACGCGCGTGTGGGTGCCCCACCGGGACCCGGACGACGACCTGCTGCTGCCCGGCGAGAACCCCGCGCGCGTCCTGCGGGTCGAGACCGCCGACAGCCTGCCGCCCGGCATCGCCCTCCTCGACGCGCCCGACGTCGACTCCCTCCTCGCCGACAACCGCGTCCTGGCGGCCGAACTGATCTGCGCCGCCGACATCTGGGTGATGGTCACCACGGCCGCCCGGTACGCCGACGCGGTGCCCTGGCACCTGCTGCGCACCGCCAAGGAGTACGACGCCACCCTGGTCACCGTGCTCGACCGGGTGCCCCACCAGGTGGTGGCCGAGGTGTCGCGGCAGTACGGGGCGCTGCTCACCAAGGCCGGGCTCGGCGACGTCCCCCGCTTCACCGTTCCCGAACTGCCCGAGTCGGCCTGGGGCGGCGGGCTGCTGCCGGCCAGTGCCGTGGCGCCGCTGCGCTCCTGGCTCGTCCACCGGGCCCAGGAACTCGACGCCCGGCACCACGCCATGGCCCGTACGGCACACGGCATCCTGGACTCGCTCAAGTCCCGGATGCCCGAGCTGGCCGGGGCCGCCGCCGCCCAGTACGCCGCCGCGCTGCGGCTCACCGCCGCCGTCGACAGCGCCTACGACGACGAGCACGCGCGCGTGCGGGGCCGCTTGAAGGCGGGCGCCGTCCTCGCCGGGGACGCGCTGAAGCGCTGGCGGGCCTTCCCCCTCGACTGCTCCCCGGAAGAGCTTCTCGACTCGCTGGTGGAGAGCCTGAGCGCCCTGCTGCTGTGCGCCGTCACGGCCGCCGACGAACGCGTCGACGCGGCCTGGCGCGGCGAGCCGGCGGCGGCCGCCCCCGAACTCGCGGACGGTGCCCCGGCCCCGGAGAGCGCCGAGCACCGCATCGGGTTGGCCGTACGGCGGTGGCGGCGCGAGTTGGAGGAGTACGCCGAGGAAGAGGTCCGCGAGCTGGACCGGAACCTCGCCCCCGACCCCGGAGTGGTGGCCGGCCTGGTCGCCACCGTGCTGCTGGGCGGCCGCCGCGCGCGTGTCGCCGGGGAGCGGCTCGCCGAGCGGCTCGGCGCGCACGGCGCGCTGCGGCTGCGCGACCGGGGCGGGCGGCTGCTCGACGAACACGTCGACCGCGTCATCCACGCCGAACGCGAGCGCCGGCTGGCTCCGCTCGACGGCCTGGAGGTGCACCCCGAGCCGCAGGCAGAGCTCATCGCCGCGCTGTCCGTACTGCAGAAGGAGAGGTGACCGGTGACCGCCGTCACTGACCAGGACCCCACCGAGCACACGACGAAGGAGGCGGCACGGACGGACCGTACCGGCGGATCGGACTCCCGGGACGACGGGGGTGAACGGGGCGACCGCGGTGACCGGGGCGACCGCGGTGACCGGGGCGACCGCGGTGACCGCGGTGACCGCGGTGACCGGGACGGTGGGGGGCGTCGTGGCGATCGGGATGAGCGGGATCGCAGGGATCGCCGGGGCCGCCGGGAAGCACGAGGCCCACGGGGTGCGCGGGGCGCGGAGGAAGCACGGGGCCCGCGGGACACTCCTGCCGAGCGGGACGAGGGGGACCACGGGGACAACCGGGACGGCCGGGACAACCGGGACGGTCAGGACGGCTGGGACGGCCAGGACCGGCACGACCGCCGGGACCGCCAGGGTGCCCGGGAACGCCAGGAGGACGCCCGGGGGCGGCAGGCCCCCGTCGGCAGGGCGGCCCGCCGCGAGCGTGCCGGGCGTGAGCGCGGTGACCGTGAGGACGTCGCCGGGGACGTCCGGGAGGGCGGTGGTGACGCGCGCGGGACGCGGGCGCGCGACCGGGGAGGCGACCGGGGGAGCGACCGCTCCGGCGACCCTCACGCGCGCGTGCAGGACGACGGCGCCGGGACGCACCGCCGCGCGGACCCTGCCGGGGCCGAGACCGACGGTGCGGCCGGTGCGGGTGGGGACGGGGAGGGCGGCGCCTGGGGCGACGGGCTGATCGCGCGGCGGGTGGACGAGACCGGCGGGGCCGAGCAGTTCGCCGTACTGCCGAGCAGGCCCGCCGCCTCCTCGGCCGCCCTGATGCCGCTCGCCTACGACGGGAACCTCAGGTCCCGCCTCGACGCCCTGCGTGAACTGGTCGGACTCTCCCGGGCCCGGCTCGACAGCGGCACCCTGGCCGAGGCCGGCCGGGTCCTGGACGAGGCCGCCGCGCGGCGCAGGCTCTCCGGGCAGCACACCGTGGTCGCCGTCGCGGGCGCCACCGGCAGCGGCAAGTCGCAGCTGTTCAACACCCTCGCCGGGGTGACCATCTCCGAGACCGGCGTCCGCCGGCCGACCACCGCCGCACCCATCGCGTGCAGTTGGAGCGACGGCGCGGCCAGCCTCCTCGACCGGCTCGGCATCCCCGGCCGGCTGCGCCGCCGGCCGCTCCAGCACCCGGACTCCGAGTCGCCGCTGCGCGGTCTGGTCCTGATCGACCTGCCCGACCACGACTCGGCGGCCGTCCAGCACCGCGAGCAGGTGGACCGCATCCTGGCCCTGGTCGACGCCGTCATCTGGGTCGTCGACCCGGAGAAGTACGCCGACGCCCTCATCCACGAGCGCTACCTGCGGCCGATGGCGGGCCACGCCGAGGTCACCTTCGTCGTCCTCAACCAGGTCGACCGGCTGCCCGGCGAGGCCGCCGAGCAGGTCCTCGACGACCTGCGGCGCCTGCTCGACGAGGACGGCATCGCGCTGGGCGAGCACGGCGAACCCGGCGCGACCGTGCTCGCCCTGTCCGCGCTCACCGGCGAGGGCGTCGGTGAACTGCGCGAGAGCCTCGGCCAGTTCGTCGCCGAACGGCAGGCCCCGGCCCGCCGGATCGCGGCCGACGTGGACGCCGCCGCACAGCACCTGCGCCCCGTGTACGTCACCGGGCAGCGCACCGGGCTCAGCGAGGAGGCGCGGGAGGAGTTCGCGGACCGCCTGGCCGACGCGGTCGGCGCCACCGCGGCCGGCGAGGCGGCCGAACGCGCCTGGCTGCGCAACGCCAACCGCGCGTGCGGAACGCCCTGGCTGCGGCTGTGGCGCTGGTACCAAAACCGGCGCGATCCCGTCACGGGACGGCTGCCGTCGCGAACACAGGCGGACGAGGAGGCCACGGCCCGTCAACGCGTCGAGCACGCGGTGCGCACGGTCTCGGAGCGGGCGTCGGCCGGGCTCCCCGCGCCGTGGGCGCAGGCGATGCGGGAGGCGGCCCTCCGCGGCGCCCACGGGCTGCCCGAGGCCCTCGACGAGCTGGCGGTGCGCACGGGGCTGCCGCCGGGGCGTCCGCCGCGCCCCGGCTGGTGGCCGGTGGCCGTCCTCGCGCAGGCGACCATGACCCTGCTCCAGGTGGTGGGCGGCCTGTGGCTGCTCGGCCAGATCGTCGGCGTCCTGCCGCCGAACCTGGGCGTGCCGGTGCTGCTCATGCTGTCCGGCATCGTCGGCGGCCCCCTCATCGAGTGGAGCTGCCGCCTGGCGGCCCGCGGACCCGCCAGACGCTACGGCCACGAGGCGGAACGCCTGTTGCGCGAGGCGGCCGCGGGGTGCGGCCGGGCCAGGGTGCTGGATCCGCTGGCGGCGGAGCTGCTGCGCTACCGCGAGGTGCGGGAGCAGTACGCCCGGGTCACGGGGGTGGGGGTGGCGGGGTAGCGGCGGCCGACCGCGGTCGTCACCCCTGCGGGTGGCGGGGTTCTCCACAGGTCCCGGGCTCCTCCACACCCCGCGGCGGGCCGGCGCGGACCCGGGCAGTGTGGCCGGTACGGCGATCGCGAGGGACGCGGTCGCCCCGGCCGCCGTACGGGAGGTGCCCGTACGGGAGGGAGGACTCGCGATGAACGAGACGATGATCTGCGCCGTGGGCAATGTGGCCACCCAGCCGGTCTTCCGCCACCTGGCGAACGGACCGTCGGCGCGCTTCCGGCTCGCGGTCACCGCGCGGTACTGGGACCGGGAGAAGAGCGCCTGGACGGACGGTCACACCAACTTCTTCACGGTGTGGGCCAACCGCCAGCTCGCCGCCAACGCCTCGGCGTCGCTGGCGGTGGGCGACCCCGTCGTCGTGCAGGGCAGGCTGAAGGTGCGCACCGATGTGCGCGAGGGGCAGAGCCGGACCTCGGCCGACATCGACGCGGTGGCGATCGGCCACGACCTCGCCCGCGGCACCGCGGCGTTCCTGCGCACCGGGAAGAGCGAGGCACCGGCCTCGCCACCCCAACCGGAACCCCACTGGGAGACCCCGGCGGCGCAGCCGCCCGGCGAACCCGCCGGGGACCCGGCCGCCACGACCCCCGGACAGCGGCAGGAGCCCGTCGCGGTGGCCTGAGACCGAGGCCCTGCCGGAACCGTCCGAAGCACGGCTTATCGACCCATGCGCCCGGGACGAACACGGGTGGATTTGTCGATAAGCCCTGCTCACAGGGGCTCTCGGCGATAACGATTCCGATTCGGATCACCGGGAGGACGACGATCACCGGCGGCCCCGGTCCGTCACGTCCTTAGGATGCCGAACGAGCCTTGTGCGGCTGCTGATTCTGCTGGTGGGACCGTTCCCCCCACGTCAACGGGTCCCGCTGGAAGGGGAATGTGTGTTTTCTTCGCTCGCTGCGCCGTCTCTGTCCGGTCGAGGGGCGGTACGTCTCGCCGCCGGTGCGCTGGCGTCGGCGCTCGCCGTCGCCGGTGTGGTGACCGGGGCGGCTCCGGCTGCCGCCGCCCAGGACCAGGGAGCGCGGGGCCAGGGCGGGGCGACCGCCACGATAGGCGGCCTGAAGACACACGGCACCGCGGTCGTCCACGGGGAGGACGGCGACCAGCAGGTGCCGGCCGGCCTGTTCGAGATGTCCGTCGAGGGCGGCGGCACACTGCAGACCTACTGCGTCGACATCCAGAACCCGACGCAGAAGGACGCCAGGTACCAGGAAACGCCCTGGAGCGCCACGTCCCTGGGCACCAACAAGGACGCCGGGCGCGTCCGTTGGATCCTGCAGAACAGCTACCCCCAGGTCAACGACCTCGCCGCGCTCGCGAAGAAGGCGGGCGTCCGCGGGCTCACCGAGGAGGAGGCGGCGGCCGGAACACAGGTCGCCATCTGGCGCTACTCGGACGACACGGACGTCGAGGCCGTCGCCCCCCGGGCCGAGCGGCTCGCCGACTACCTGGAGAAGAACGCCCGGGGCCTGGCCGAGCCCGCGGCGTCCATCGCCCTCGACCCGCCGGCCGTCTCGGGCCGGCCCGGTGAGCGGCTCGGCCCGGTGACGGTCCACACCAACGCCGGCGGCGCGATGGTGACGCCCCCGGTGGGTGCCGCGACCAAGGACGCGGTCCGGATCGTCGACAAGAAGGGCGAACCCGTCACCAAGGTCACCGACGGCACCCAGCTCTTCTTCGACGTGCCCGAGGACGCGGAGGACGGCACCGCCGAGCTGACCGTCCAGGCCTCGACGACCGTGCCGGTCGGCCGGGCCTTCGCCTCCGACAGCCGCAGCCAGACCCAGATCCTGGCCGGCTCCAGCGAGTCGACGGTCGCGGCGACCACCACCGCCACCTGGGCCGCCACGGGCGCGATACCCGCCCTGTCCGCGGAGAAGAACTGCGCCGAGGGCACCCTGGACGTCACCGCGCTCAACAAGGGCGACGAGCCGTTCACCTTCCAGCTCCTGGACACCGAGTACACCATCGCGCCGGGCGAGACCCGGACGGTGCCGGTCCCGTTGCCGGAGGACCGCCCCTACGACTTCACCGTGCGGGGCCCCGCAGGCTTCGAGCAGCGCTTCACCGGCGTCCTCGACTGCCGCACCCGGAGCGCGGCCCTCGCCGACACCACCCGCCCCCTCAGCGAACCGGCCCCCGCCCCGGTCGTCACCCCGTCCCCGAACCCCAACCTCGCCGAAACGGGCAGCTCCGACGCCACCCCCCTGATCGGCGGCGCGGCCATCGGCCTGGTCGTGATCGGCGGCGCGGTCCTGCTGCTGGTCCGCCGGAGGAACGAGCAGTGACGCGTCTCCGCCCGGGGCCTGCGGGACCGCACGGCCCCAAGCGGCGGACCCGCTAGCGCATCCCGCGAAGCCGCAGGTCACAGGGGCCGCCCCCAATGGGTTTCCGCCCAGGGGTGGCGGTGCGGCAAGATGGGGTGTATCTGCCCACTGACTGATCAAGCTGCCGGACGGTTTCTCTTGGCTGAGTACATTTACACCATGCGCAAGGCGCGCAAGGCGCACGGCGACAAGGTGATCCTTGATGACGTCACCCTGAGCTTCCTGCCGGGCGCGAAGATCGGTGTGGTCGGTCCGAACGGTGCCGGTAAGTCGACCGTTCTGAAGATCATGGCGGGACTGGAGCAGCCGTCGAACGGCGACGCCTTCCTCTCCCCCGGCTACACCGTCGGCATCCTGCTGCAGGAGCCCCCGCTGAACGAGGAGAAGACCGTCCTGGAGAACGTCCAGGAGGGTGTCGCCGAGGTCAAGGGCAAGCTCGACCGGTTCAACGAGATCGCCGAGCAGATGGCGACCGACTACTCCGACGCGCTGCTGGAGGAGATGGGCAAGCTCCAGGAGGAGCTGGACCACGCCAACGCCTGGGACCTCGACGCACAGCTCGAGCAGGCCATGGACGCGCTGGGGTGCCCGCCCGGCGACTGGCCCGTGGTCAACCTGTCCGGTGGTGAGAAGCGCCGCGTCGCGCTGTGCAAGCTGCTGCTGGAGGCTCCCGACCTGCTGCTCCTCGACGAGCCCACCAACCACCTCGACGCCGAGTCGGTGAACTGGCTGGAGCAGCACCTCGCCAAGTACGAGGGCACCGTCGTGGCCGTCACCCACGACCGGTACTTCCTGGACAACGTCGCCGGCTGGATCTGCGAGGTCGACCGCGGCCGCCTGCACGGCTACGAGGGCAACTACTCCAAGTACCTGGAGACCAAGGCCACCCGCCTCAAGGTCGAGGGCCAGAAGGACGCCAAGCGGCAGAAGCGGCTCAAGGACGAGCTGGAGTGGGTGCGCTCCAACGCCAAGGGGCGCCAGGCCAAGTCCAAGGCCCGCCTCGCGCGGTACGAGGAGATGGCCGCCGAGGCCGACAAGATGCGGAAGCTGGACTTCGAGGAGATCCAGATCCCGCCGGGCCCGCGGCTCGGCAACGTCGTCGTCGAGATCAACAACCTCAGCAAGGCGTTCGGGGACAAGGTCCTCATCGACGACCTCTCCTTCACGCTGCCGCGCAACGGCATCGTCGGCGTCATCGGGCCCAACGGCGCGGGCAAGACCACGCTGTTCAAGATGATCCAGGGACTCGAGGAGCCGGACTCCGGCTCCATCAAGGTCGGCGACACCGTCAAGATCTCCTACGTCGACCAGAGCCGCGAGAACATCGACCCGAAGAAGTCGCTGTGGGCCGTGGTGAGCGACGAGCTCGACTACATCAACGTGGGGCAGGTCGAGATGCCCTCCCGCGCCTACGTCTCCGCCTTCGGGTTCAAGGGCCCGGACCAGCAGAAGGCCGCCGGCGTCCTCTCCGGAGGCGAGCGCAACCGGCTGAACCTCGCGCTCACCCTCAAGCAGGGCGGCAACCTGCTCCTCCTCGACGAGCCGACCAACGACCTCGACGTCGAGACCCTCTCCAGCCTGGAGAACGCGCTGCTCGAGTTCCCCGGGTGCGCCGTGGTCGTCTCCCACGACCGGTGGTTCCTGGACCGCGTCGCCACGCACATCCTCGCCTACGAGGGCGAGTCCAAGTGGTTCTGGTTCGAGGGCAACTTCGAGTCGTACGAGAAGAACAAGGTCGAGCGGCTGGGCGCGGACGCCGCCCGTCCGCACCGTGCCACCTACAAGAAGCTGACCCGGGGCTGATCTTGCGGCACATCTACCGCTGCCCACTGCGCTGGGCGGACATGGACGCGTACGGCCACGTCAACAACGTGGTCTTCCTCCGCTACCTGGAGGAGGCCCGTATCGACTTCCTGTTCCGCCCGGACAAGGACTTCCAGCAGGGGTCGGTGGTGGCACGCCATGAGATCGACTACAAGCGGCAGCTCGTCCACCGGCACCGCCCGGTCGACATCGAGCTGTGGGTCACGCAGATTCGGGCCGCCTCCTTCACCCTCACCTACGAGGTCAAGGACGAGGACGTCGTCTACGTCCGCGCCTCCACGGTGATCGTGCCGTTCGACTTCGCGGCGCAGCGGCCCCGGCGGATCACCGCGGAGGAGCGGGAGTTCCTCCAGGAGTACACGGACGACAAGGAGGAGGCCGTCGCCGCATGACGGTGCTCCACCTGGCCGACGAGGGGGAGGCCGCGGATCTCGCGGCCTTCCTCTCCCGGCTGATCCACTACGACCGTTCGGCCGCGGTGCGCCTCCAGGGGGCCGGCACGGCCCTCGCCGTCTTCGGCCGGCCGCCCTCCTTCGAGGTGCTGGCCGTGCGCGCGGTACGCCTCGCCAAGCCGTACGAGAACGGGCTCGACGTCACGCTGGACGTGACCGTATCCGCCGGCGAGCTGCTGGAGAGTGTCGACGAGCGGGCGGTCACCGCCCGCGTCCCCGGTGCGGTGACCGGGCCGCCGTGGGCCGGGGTGCTGCCCCCGCGCGGGGGCTGGCGGGCCGAGCCGGGCCTGCCCGCCCCGGACGCCCTGCGCGCACTGGTCGCCGCCGCGGTGGGGGAGTTCCGGGCGCGCACCGAGGAACTCGCGGCACAGGACCGTACGAGGACCGAACTCGACCGCATCGGGCGGGACATCTGGTCCCGGACCGTCGGCGACACCGGGCTGCCGGTGCGGGCCGTGCACGCGGCCCAGTCGCTCGGGTTCCTGCGGCGGCCCGCGGCCCCCGGCTCCGGCGAGGACGCGCCCCGGCTGTTCTCGTCCGGCGCGTGGCTGCGGCTGCGCACGCCCTTCGGGTCCGTCGCCCTGCGCAGGGCGGGGACCGGGGCCCTGGGCATCAGCGTCCGCTGAGCCCGCCCGGGGCCCGCCGGGTTCAGCCGTGGGTCTCGCTGTCGTCCGGGCGTACGGCGATGTGGTCGCTCTCCAGTTCCAGGGCGACGCGGTCGCGCATGCCGAGGGCCGCGGTGTAGTCGGCGGGGAGCTGGAGCCGGCCGGCGCGGTCGAGCATGGCGTACTCGCGGGCCACCACCGTCTCGTGGCCGGTCTCGGCGTCCACCTCGCTGCGGCGCAGCACCTCCGTGGAGGTGCGGCCGTCCCGGATGGCGACCGTGCGGCGGACCTCGCCGGCCACCGCCTGGTCGTGGGTGACGATGACGACCGTGGTGCCCAGGTGCTCGTTCGCCGTGCGGAAGGCGGCGAAGATGTGTTCCGCGGTGTGGGAGTCCAGTTCGCCGGTGGGCTCGTCGGCGAGCAGCACCGACGGGTCGCCCGCGAGGGCCACCGCGATGGCGACCCGCTGCTGCTGGCCGCCGGACATCTGCTGCGGCCGGCGGTCGCGGCAGTCGGCGACGCCCATCAGGTCCAGCAGCTCCAGCGCCCGCTCGGCACGCGCCGCCCGACGCCCGCCGGTGCCCGCCAACTGCATGGGCAGGGCGACGTTCTGCGCGGCCGTCAGGTACGGCATGAGGTTCCGCGACGTCTGCTGCCACACGAAGCCGACCACCGAGCGGCGGTAGGCCAGGCGGTCCTTCGCCGTCATCGTCAGCAGATCCCGCCCCGCGACCCGGGCCGCCCCGGCGGTCGGCGTGTCCAGGCCGGCCAGGATGTTCATCAGTGTGGACTTGCCGCTGCCCGAGGCGCCGACCAGCGCCATCAGCTCGCCCTCGCGGACCAGGAGGTCGAGGCCCTGCAGGGCCTGCACCTCCACCCCGTCCGCGCTGAAGATCCGCACCAGGCGGTCGCAGGTGATCAGCGCGTCGTGCCCGTAGGCGGGCCGGTCGCGGGAGGCGGCGGCGCGGTCGGCCAGCTCGGCGAGGGTGGGGTCGGTCGTCATCGGGGTTCCTCCGTGTCTGCGGCCGCGGTCCTCCGTGTCTCCGGTCGCGGTGTCCGGCCGCGGTCTTCGGTCGCGGTCCTCGGTCGCGCCGTCACCGCGCGTCGCCCGCCCGTAGTTCCGCCACCGCTCCGCGCCGGCCCGACCACCACGCCTGGAGCGCCGCCACGCCCACCGCCAGCACCAGTACCGCAGCCGCCGGGACGGCCAGGGACCACGGGTCGGCGCGCAGTTCCGCGCGGCCCACCGGAGACGTCGTCGCCGCCATCGCGACGGTCGTCAGGTCGATGCCGGGGGAGAGGAGCCGTACCGCCGCCCAGCCGGTCAGGATGCCTCCCAGCGCGGCGAGCAGGGCCTGGGGGAGGGACTCCAGGACGAGCAGGCGGCGCCCCTGGGCACGGGTGAGGCCCATGGTGCGCAGCCGGGCGAGAAGCGCGGCGCGCTCGGGCGCGGCGCTCGCCAGGGACAGCAGCAGGGCCAGGACGGCGTAGCCGGCGCCGGCGGCCACCGCGGCCGTGTAGATGCGCTCCGCGCCCGACTGCAACGGCGAGTCCACGTACTTGTCGCGCGCCTCGGACCGCAGGCGGACGCTGCCGGCTCCGTCCGCCGCCCGGCGCAGCGCGCCCGCGTCCAGGTGGTCGCCGGTCAGCAGCAGCACGCTCGGCCGCACGGACCGGGCGGGCAGTCCGGCGCGGTCCACGACGAGGAACTCGTCGCCGTACACGGCCGGGGTGCGCTCGCGCACCAGCACGATCTTCAGCGTGGCGAAGGTGCCGTCGGCCAGGCGCAGGGGGAAGGCGCCGTCGCCCAGCCGTTCGGCGACCGCGGGGGAGGCCAGCGCCGGCAGGACGGCGTCCTCGGATCCGCCCTCGGCGCCGTCCGGCCGGGCGAGCCGGACCCCGGGGAAGGCGCCGAGGTCCGTGCGGGCGGCCAGTGCCGCGTAGTCGGACGGGTCCACCGCCGCGAGCGGCACCGACTGGCGGCCGTCCGGGGTCCTGGCCAGCCAGTCGACGGCGGCCTCGGTGACCTCCCGGACCCCGGGCACCCGCCCGACACGGTCGGACAGTCCGGACGGCAGCGTCTCGGTCGTCGCCTCCACGCGGGCGTCGGCGCCGACGGCGAGCACCGCGGCCCGGTCGCGGGCGTCGGCGACACCACTGAGCACCGAGCCGCCGAACGCCGCCACGGTGAACGCCGTCAGCAGGGCGAGCAGGGGCAGCACCGCGGAGGCGGAGGTACGGCCGGCCCGGGCCAGCGCGAGCGGCCCCACCGCGCCCCGCAGCCGCCGGGCCGGGCGGGCCAGCCCGCGCAGCGGCAGCGGATACAGGCGTACCAGGACCAGCGCGGCGATCACCCCGACCAGCACCGGTGCCATCGCCACCAGGTCCCCGGCGCCGTCCGTCGCGCCGCGTCGGCGCAGGATCTCGACCGCGCCGAGGGCGAGGACCACGACGGTCAGCTCGGCCACGACACGGCGCCGAGACGCCCGAGGCGTGGTCGCGTCCCGGCGGCCCTCGTGGATCCGAACGGCGTGGTGCGCGGCGACGGCCCGCAGCGGCAGCGCCAGGCAGGCCACGGCGGTGACCGCGACGGCGGCCGCCACCGCGGGGAGCAGCCGGGCGCCGGGCAGCGCCAGCAGGGCCGCGCCGAGTCCGAGCGCGCCCGCGGGCACCGCCACGACCGCCGTCTCGGCGAGCAGCCGTCCCGCCAGGCCCCGTACGGAGGCGCCGCGGGCCCGCAGCAGGGCCAGTTCGGCACGGCGCCGGCCGGCGGCCAGGCCGCCCGTCATCAGCAGGACGACGGCGGCGACCGTGCCCGCGCCCGACGCGGCGACGGCGATGAGCGGGCCGATGTCGTCGCGGAGCTGCCCGTACGTGGTGAAGATGTCGTCGAGGCCGGTCGTGGCGTCCGTCAGGGGGCTGACCGCCGAGTGGAGCTGCTGGAGGGCGGGCCCGGACTCCAGGGACGCCACGGCGGAGGCGAGCCCGTCGAGGTCGCGGGCGTGCAGGGCGTCCGGGTCGGGCGCGAGGTTCCAGTAGCGGACCACGGGGGCCGAACCCAGGAGCGCGGGGCCCGCCTCGGGGGCCAGCAGCAGACCGCCGACCCAGTAGGTGGGGCTGGGGGCGCCGGGCGGTGCCGGCACGCGCCGCAGGGAGGGGGTGCGCAGCACGGGGTCGACGGACCAGTAGGCGCCGTCGGGGCGCTCGGGCGTGACGATGCCGGTGACGCGGACGGTGAGTTCGCGATGCCCCGGAATGTGGACGACCGAGCCCACCTTCATGTGCAGGGTGCGGGCGGTCTCCTCGGTCACCGCGGCCTCCACCTCGGTGGTCGAGGCGTCCGCCTGCCCGCCGGGTACCTTCGGCAGCCGGCCGGAGCGCAGCCGGGCGCGGCCGTCGAGGTCCTGCGGGGCGACGAGGACCATCTCCGCGGGCAGGCCGTCGGGCCGGGGCAGCCACGTGTCCGGCGAGGGCAGGCTCTCGGTGGTGCGGACCCCGTAGGACGACTGCTCCTCGTCGACGGCGAGCGGGTGCTCGACGAGGCCGAGGACGGAGCGGTAGGCGTCGGCGAGGCGCCGGGGCCGGAGGCTGTCCTCCACGGTTGCCTCGCCCACCCCGGGGTCGGGCGCGGCGGAGATCAGGACGCCGGTCACATCGGCCGGGGCCCGGTCGACGGCCCGGCGCAGCCCGGCGTCCGTGTAGCGGTCCAGCGCCCGGGGGAACGCGGCGGCCAGGCACGCGGTCAGCGCCACCAGCACCGCCAGCGCGACGGCGGCACCGGGGGCGGCCCGCAGCCGGGTGCGCGTCCAAGGAGCGGTCACGGGGGTCACCGGCCGGTACCTCCGGGTTCTGCGAGGGGGGCCGTGGTGTCGGCGTGGGCGGCTGGGTCGCCGTGGAGCGGGGCGGCGGACGGGAAGGCGGCCGTCCGCGGTCGGGTGCGGGCCCGAGGGGCGGTCACGGCGGAGACCGGCCCGGGAGTCACCGGCCCGGGGCCCGCCGGCGCGGGGCCTCCCTGGAGTTCGGGGCCGGCCGCCGAGGGGGTGCGGCGCGGTGTCCGTACGGCGGTGTGGGGCGGTGTGAGGGTGGCCGTCTCGGCCGGTGGCGGGGCGGTCACGGGGTTCACCGGCCGGTACCTCCGTCGTCCTTCAGGGTCACCGTCGTGTCCGTGCGGCGCAGGGACAGGGCGGCCGTGACCAGAAGCGGGACGACGGCCATGCCGGCCAGCAGGAGGGCGATCCGGCCGGCCGGAAGGATCACGTCCACGTCCGGCACGGGGCGGGCGGCCTGGGGGGTCAGTACGGTCAGCGGGATCACCGCCCGGGTCAGGACCGCGCCCAGGGCGGCGCCGGTCAGCAGGGCCAGGCCGGTCAGCACGCCGTGCTCGACGGCGACCGTCCGGGCCAGCCCGCGGCGCGAGGCGCCCAGGGCGCGCAGGACGGCGAACTCCCTGCCCCGCTCGCGCAGCGACCCCGCGGCGCTCACCGCGAAACCGACCGCGGCCAGTGCGGCCGCCACCAGGGTCGCCGCGGCGAACGCCGCACCCGGCCCGGCGCCGAACGGGTCGTCCCGCAGTTGCTCGGCGGCCTCGTCGCGCACCAGGACCTCGGCCGGCGCCGTGTCCGGGAACGCCCGCAGGCCGGCCGCCGCCTCGCCGGTCTTCCCCGGCCCGGGCCGCAGCCACCACTCGGTGGGCTCGACGGTGGCGCCGTACCGCGCCTGCAGGTACCGGTTCACCGCCGGCAGGTCGACCAGCAGCGTGCCGCCGAAGCGCACCGAGGGCGTCTCCGTCCCGGTGCCCGGCAGCGCGCGCACGGAGCGCACGATCCGCACCGGGACGTCGCCACCGGCGAGCAGCACCGTGACGCGCTGCCCGGTACGGGCGCCGGAGGATTCCAGGAAACGGTCGGTGGCCACGGCGGTCACCTCGGCCGGCTTCGGCTGGGCGACCCGCAGCCGTACGGTCAGCGCGGTCGTCTTCCAGCTCAGGGCGTCCGAGTAGCCCGTGGAGTACGCGACGGCGAGCGGTTCGGACTCCAGCAGACGCGGGGTGGAAGGGGCGCCCTCCTCCCCGCCCGGCGTGGCCGCCGGGGGCGACAGGGCGGAGGCGGCCGTCCAGGTCTGCTGCAGCGGCACCGGCCGTACGGTCCCGTCGGCGGCCGTGGCCGTCACCCGCCGGACGGTCAGGCGGTGTTCCTCGCTCCTGCCGTTCGGCTGGACCACCGTGAACTCGACGCCGGTGAGGGTGAGCGGCCCGGCGTCGACGTCCACGCCGAGGGTGTGCTCCCGGCCGTCGGCGGGCAGGGAGCCGGCCTGGAGCCCGTACGGGGTGCCCCAGCGGTCCTCGACGGTGACCGTCACGTCCGCCGAGCGGGCGTCGGAGCCGGCGGCGGGGCCGGAGCCCGAGCCGGGGGCGGCGGCGTCCGGGACGCTCAGGGCCGCCGTCAGCGCGAGCCGGGCCGTGTCCGCCGGTATCCCCGCGCCCTTCGGCCGAGCCTGCGGGGCCATCCCGGACAGCAGCCCGCGAGGCGACTCGTCGGCGAGGTCCGGCCGCAGCAGCACCGTGTCCGCCGCGTGCGCGGTGTCCAGCGCGAGCACCGTCGCCGTCCGGTCGCCGGACAGGGAGATCTCGGAACGGGCCGCGGGAGCGACCTCCGCCACCCCCGGCACGCCCGCGATCCGGTCGGTGCGGCCCAGGCCCGGCGTGCCCGCGGCCTGCACCCGGATCGGTGCCCCCGTGCGGAAGTCGGCCTGGTCGTCCTGCGAACGGGACCAGGAGGCGCCCTGCCCGATCGCCATCGTGCCCAGCGCCACCGCGAGCACCAGCAGCAGCACGGGACCCGCCCCGCGCATCGGACGGCGGCTGAGCTGCCAGCCCGCCAGCGCCGCCGCCAGCCCGCGCCCGCTCGCCGCCCGGCGCTCCGCGAGCCGCGCCACCAGCGGCAGCAGCCGCAGCGCGAGCACCGTCCCGGCCAGCAGCGCCAGGGCCGGCGTCGCCACGAACAGCGGATCGACCCCGAGGGTGCCCACGTCGTCGCCGTCGCCCGGGCCGCCGGCGGAGGTCTGCTGGTCGAGCTGCCAGTAGGCGATGCCCGCGAGCACCAGCAGGCCCACGTCCGCGCCGGCCCGCAACCAGCCCGGCAGCGCCCGGGACCGGCCGCTACCGGCCTCCGGCGCGAGGGTCAGCGCCGGCAGCGTCACGGCCAGGGTGCACCCGAGGGCCGCCACCGCCGCCACCAGCCACACCGTGCCGCCGCCGCCGGCCGACGGCTCCCAGCCGAGCCCGATCCGGGCCAGTGCGCCCTGCCCGGCCAGCAGCCGGACCAGCGGCCCCGCCAGCAGCGGCGCGCAGACCAGCGCGGGCACGGCCAGCAGCAGTGCCTCCAGCGCCGAACCGGCCGCCAGCCGGGCCCGGGAGGCGCCGCGGGCCCGCAGCAGCCGCAGCTCACCGGCCCGCTCCACGCTCAGCAGCCGGGCCACCAGCAGCAGCGCGCCGCCCGCCAGCAGGACGAGTTGCAGCGCGATGACGAGAAGGGTGGAGCGGGAGACCTCCAGCGAACGGTCGAGGCGCTCCAGAGTCGTGGGCAGGTCCGTCGTCGCCGCCGTGGCCCCGCTGAGCACCTTCTGCTCGCGCAGCCAGGCCATACCGCCGCGGGCCGCCTCCCCGAGGGCCTCGGTCCGCCCGGCCGTGAGCGTCGAGTAGTCCGCCGTCACCAGCCACCCGGACGTCCCCACGCTGACCCGGCCGCCGTTCAGCGCGCCCGGCGGGGCGAGCAGCGGCCCGTACGTCGTGAAGCCGCCCTGCTTCACCCCGCGCCCCTCCAGGTCGTCCAGGCGCCAGTAGGGCGATCCGGCGTCGACCGGCCGGTACAGGCCGGTGACCACGACGCGCACGGCCGGGCCGTCGAGCCGGTCGGTGAGGGTGAGCCGGTCGCCGGGACCGACGCCCACGCGCTCGGCGGCGGCCACGGGCACCGCCACCTCGACCGTGCCGTCGGCGTCCGCGCCCCCGGTCCCGGCCCCCGTGCCGGCCCCGGGCATGCGACCCTCCTCGACGCGGACCTGCGTCGGGTCGAGTGCCGCGAAGAACGTCAGATCGGGGTCGGCGGAACGCTCGGTCGGCGGCCGCAGGGAGGCGGGCAGGGCGTACGGGCCCGAGCGCACCAGGGTCCGTACGGTGAGCGGCAGCCCGTCGAAGGTCTTCGCCGCGCCCTCGCGCACGGTGGCGTCGGCGGCCTTCCGCTGTGCGGCCGGTACGTCCGCCTTCACGACCAGCGCGGCGTCGGCCCCCGTGCGCGCGTCGGCCAGGCTGTGCCGCAGGGCCGCGTCGCCGACGGCGCCGGAGTAGGCGGTGAGGGTGGCCAGCACCGTCGTGGTGAGCAGCACGGTGAGCAGGGCCGCGGCCAGCAGCAGGCGGTGCGCCCGCGCCCGCAGCAGCACGAACTGCGTGAGCCCCCCGAACCCCGACACTCGGCCCCCTGCCGCTGTTGTCCAGACCTGTTCCGGATGTTGTCAGAGGAGGGGGGTCGGAAGTAAGCGCTCGGGCCCCGGGCTTGACCGGATCGTGACCGGAATCCGGCGTCGGCTGACCGGAATGCGCCCGTCAGTGCGCCGGATCACGCAGGAAGGGGGATCAGTCCGGAGTGTTGATCATCGAGGCCGCCGCGTACGTGAGGTACTTCCACAGCGTCTGCTCGTGCTCCTCGGACAGCCCCAGCTCGTCGAGCGCGACCCGCATGTGCTTCAGCCAGGCGTCGTGCGCGGCCCGGTCGACGGCGAAGGGGGCGTGCCGCATCCGCAGCCGCGGGTGGCCCCGGTTGTCGCTGTACGTCGTCGGGCCGCCCCAGTACTGCATCAGGAACAGCGCGAAACGGTCCTCGGCCGGACCCAGGTCCTCCTCGGGGTACATCGGCCGCAGGATCGGGTCCTCGGCGACCCCCTCGTAGAAGCGGTGGACGAGCCGGCGGAAGGTCTCCTCCCCGCCGACCTGCTCGTAGAAGGTCTGCTCCTGAAGCGTGCCGCGCCGAATCTCATTCACGCCGTCCATGGTCTCAGACACGGGGGCATAGGACTCAAGACCTAGGCCCGCTCCCGGAACCCGCCCACCCCGTCCGTCCGGCCCGTACTGTGGAGGCATGGGCGGTTACGAGGACCTGGACAGCCTCGCCGCCTCCGCGCGGGCGGAGCTGGTGCGGGAGATCGACCTGAGCGGCGCCTGGGCGGCCGACCCGGTGTGGCGGGAGGCGTTCTGGGCGGTTCCGCGTCACCTCTTCGTGCCGTACTACTACGTCGGCGCCCGGGGCGGCTACGAACGCCGGTGGGGAGAGGACCCCGACCCCGGTGCCCGCGAACGCTGGGTGCGCGGCGCCTACGCCGACGCCCCGCTGGCGACCCGGCTGCGCGACGGCGAGCTGCTCTCCTCCAGCAGCCAGCCCTCGCTGATGGCCATGATGCTGGCCGAACTGGACGTGAGGGACGGCGACCGGGTCCTGGAGATCGGCGCCGGCACCGGTTACAACGCGGCCCTCCTCGCCCACCGGCTCCGCGACGACGCCCTGGTCACCACCGTCGACCTGGACCCCGAGATCACCGAGTCGGCCCGCCGGCACCTGGACGCCGCCGGGTACCACCCCGCCGTGGTCACGGGCGACGGAGCCCGCGGGGTGCCCGAGCGCGCCCCCTACGACCGGATCCTCGCCACCTGCGCGCTGTCCTCGGTGCCGCACGCCTGGCCGGCCCAGTGCCGCCCCGGCGGCCGGATCCTGACCCCGCTCGCCACCGGGCTGGTCGTCCTCACCGTCCGCGACGCCCGGCACGCCGAGGGGCGCTTCCTGCCCACGCCCGCGTACTTCGTGCCGCTGCGCGGCGGGGACCGGACCGAGCCGGAGACGCCGGGCCTGGGCGGCGTACCGCGCCGGGCCCGGGAGAACGACCTGTTCCGCTTCCTGCTGGCGCTGAGCCGGGGCAGCCTCGACCCGCAGGAGGCGTACGCCCTGTGGGACCGCGAGGACGCCCCGCGCCGCGAGCGCTACGGCATCACCGTCAGCGGCGAACGGGCCTGGGCGTGGCTGGACGACCCCGAGGGGCCGTACGCCTGGCCGTTCGCCTGACGGAGGGCCCCGGGCCCGTCCCCCTCTATCCCCGGCGGATGGTGATCGTCGTCCAGGCGCCCACGTGCACCCGGTCGCCGTCCTGGAGCGGCACCGGCACGAAGGGCTGGATCGGCTCCTCGCCGCCGTTGACCGTCGTGCCGTTCGTCGAGTTCTGGTCGACGACCGCCCAACCGCCGTCCGGCTGCTGCACCAGCACCGCGTGCTGGTGCGAGACACCCGGGTCCTCCGGCGGCACGGCCAGGTCGATGTCCGGGGTGTCGCCGGTGGAGTGCCGACGGCGGCCGATGGTGATCTGGTTGCCGGTGAGCGTGCGCTGCTGCTCGGGCGAGTACGCGGGCAGGTTCAGGCCCGCGGCCTCGGGGCCGGAGCGCTGCATCATCGCCATGAAGTACTCGCGGTCCGGGCCGATCGTCGCCGACCAGGTCGTCGGCTGCTGGGGCCGCTGCGGGAAGCCCTGGCCGGGCGGCGCCTGGGTGGCGCCGGGCTGCGGGTAGCCGTAGCCGCCGCCCTGGGCCGGACCCGGGCCGCCGGAGGTCGGCGGGGAGAGCACCCAGTCGTCGTCTCCGCCGCCGAAGGACGGGCCGCCCTGCTGCGGGCGGTTGGTCTCCTGCGGGAAGGCGGGCGGGGCCGGGGGACCGGCCTGGAACCCCTGAGGCGCGCCACCCGGACCACCCGGCGCGGGCGGCACGGGGCCGGGCGGCGGCGGAACCGGCCGCGAGGGGTCGGCACCGAAACCGGGCGGGGACGGGGGCCCGGAGGGGCCGTTCGGACCGCCGGGCCCACCGGGACCGCCGGGTCCGTTGGGGCCGCCGGGTCCGTTGGGGCCACCCGGACCACCCGGACCACCCGGACCGTCGAAACCACCCGGTCCGCCAGGACCGTTGGGGCCGCCGGGACCCCCGGGCCTGCCGAAGCCGCCGGGCCGGTCGGAGCCGCCGGAGTTGCCGAAACCACCCGGTCCGCCAGGACCGTTGGGGCCGCCGGGTCCACCCGGGGCGCCGGGACCGCCGAAGCCGCCGGGCCGGTCGGGACCGTCGGAGTTGCCGAAACCACCGGGGCCACCGGGCCGGTCGGAGCCGCCGGGTCCACCCGGGGCGCCGGGGCCGTCGAAGCCGCCGGGCCGGTGGGGACCGTCGGAGTTGCCGAAGCCGCCGGGACCGCCGGGGCCGTTGGGGCCGCCGGGTCCGTCAGGGCCACCGGGGCCGCCGAAGGCTCCGGGACCACCCGGACCACCGGGGCCACCGGGCCTCTCGGGACCCCCGGGGCCACCGGACCCGAAGGGGCCGCCGGGCCCGTTCCCCGGGCCGCTCGGGCCACCGGGACCACCGCGGCCCGACGGGTCGCCGCCGAAGGGCGGCGGGCCCGGGGGGATCGGCTCGGCGGGGCGGTTCACCTGGGACGGGCGGGAGCCCTGGTAGTCGTACCCGTCACCGCCGCCGAAGGACGGGCCGCCGGAGGGGCCCGCCGGAGGCTGCCCGAAGCGCGGCGCCGGGCCGCCGGACGCCGGCGGGCGCGGAGCCGCCGGGGTGTACGACGTGGCGGTGTTGGTCAGGAAGTTCCACCGGCACTCCTCGCAGAACGGCGCACCGCCCTCACGCGGCGTGCGGCACTGCGGACACAACTGCGGCTCGCCGCCAGGACCGCCGGGACCGCCGCCCGGACCGCCGCCGGGGCCCCCGGGCCCACCCGGACCGGCGGGCGGCGGGAAGCCGTAGCCGCCGCCGGGCGGCGGGGGAGGCGGAGGGGGCGGCACGGCACCGGCCATGCGGTGACCGCAGACCTCGCACCAGTCGTCGGAACCCGACTGGTGTCCGTTCGGGCAGGTCGGCATGTCGGAGCTTCCCTCTCTTGCGGGCGTGTCGCGCGGTTGTTGTGCGTCACTTCTTTACACGAACAGTCTTTGTCGACCGGGTCTCGAGAGTCATCTCGTCGGCCTCCTCGACCTTCGCTTTCAGTCGCACAGTACCTGCCGCCGCGTCCACTACGTCCACCACCTTCGAAAGCAGTTTCGCCGTATCGGCGTTTCCGGAGGCTCCCGCGAGCTGAACCGCACGGCCCAGTTTGGCCGTTGCGCCGTCGATGTCTCCCGCTTTGCGCAGATCCAGCCCCTGCTGGATGACTTGTGCCAGTTCGGCCTGCCCGGTGTAGTGGGCGACTTGGGGGTTGATGGACGTGGAGGCGGCCATGTCGTCCGTCCACACGGCGCGTACGAGTCCCTGCGCGCCCAGGTTCCGCACGCCGCCTCCCCCGCTCTCCGCTCCGCTCGGGCCGGAGGCGCCCCCGGGCTCGGGGACGACCAGGGAGACGCGGGCGGCGAGCATCTCCTGGCCGAGGCCGGCGGGCGGTACCTCCACGCAGACGTGGTAGTCGCGGGACTCGTCGCCCCAGGAGCCGGTGGGGTAGTCACCGGCCCGCGGGCCCGCCTCGGTACGGCGGCCGGTCAGCTCCTCGACCGTCGGCGCGACCTGCTTGACGAACCTCACGGTGGTGCCGACCGGGGTCCACAGGCGCAGCGCGACGTCCGCGACCTCCTTGCCCATGGCCGTCTCCATCATCCGCGTGAAGTCGGCGGCCAGGCCCGCCGGATCGGCCACGATGTCGGCGGTACCGAGCAGGGCGGAGGCGATCCCTGTGACTTCTTTCACTTCCCAGTCGGTGCCCACGCCACGGGCGTCGCAGGTGAAACGCCCGGCGCAGGCGTCAAGGGCCGCCCTGAGGTCCTCGGGCGACTCGTGCTCGTTGCGGCCGTCGGTGAGCAGGATGCCGTGCCGGATGGCGACGTCCGCGGTGGACAGCAGCCGGTCGGCCAGCCGCAGCCAGGTGCCGATGGCGGTGCCGCCGCCCGCACCGAGGCCGCGCAGCGCCCGCTTGGCCTGCGCCCGGGTGGTGGCGTCGGCGACCGCGAGCCGGCCGCCGCCGGGGTAGACCTCCTTGGCCACGTGGGTGCCGGCCACGACCGTGAAGTGGACACCGTCGCGCAGGGTGTCGACCGCCGCGGACGTGGCGTCGCGGGCGTTGCGCATCTTGGTCGGCGGGTAGTCCATCGAGCCCGAGCAGTCGACCATCAGCGCCACGGCCGCGGACGGGCCCTGGCCGGGCGAGTACAGGTGCGGCGCGGCGACCGCGCTCCCGATCGTGCCGCCGCCGGTGGCGGTGACCGTGACGATGGCGTTGACCTCGCGGCCGCCCTCGGGCAGGTACTCGTTCTGGTAGACGTCCACCGCGAACTGCGGCACGTTCGACTTCGAGAAATTGGCCATGCCGGATCGCATCCCCCTCCACGTCCCCCGGCGACGGGGGCCCTGGCTGTCGTCGGCGCGGACCGCCCCCTGCGGTCCGCGAGGCCCCCCGACCCGTGCCCGTGCGGGGCCTCAGGCCGATCCTGCCCCCTGCGGCGGGGCCGGGAACGGCAGGAGGGCCACTGTTACGTTGTCGTGGCCCCCGCCGTCCAGGGCGTGACCGACCAGAACGCGGGCGCTGTGCAGCGGGCGTGCGGCGGCGTCCAGGGGCACGGCGTCGGCCATCTCCTGCGCCGACTCCGCGTAGTTCCACAGGCCGTCCGTGCAGACCACGACCACACCGGCGCGGTCCGGCTTGAACGACGCGGTGTGCGGCTCCAGTTCGTAGGCGTCGGCGCCCAGCCATCCGGTGATCGCGTGGGCGCGCTCGTCGGCGTACGCCTCGGCCTCGTTCATCAGGCCGGCCGCGACCATCTGCGCGGCCCACGAGTCGTCCTCGGTGAGCCGGGCGGGCGGGGCGGAGCGGTCGGCGGGCACCCAGTAGACGCGGCTGTCGCCGACCCAGCCGACGACGAGGAGGCCGGCGGTGACCACGGCGCCGACCAGGGTGCAGGCGGGCGCGTTCTGGTGCGGGGCCTGCTCGCGGGCGGTGGCGGGCTCGTCGGCCAGCGCGTTGACGGCCTGCGCGGCGGCGAGGATGGCGTCGTGCATGGCCTGCTGCGGGTGCGTGCCGCGCGGCAGGGCGCCGAGCAGCGACTCGCCGGCCGCCCGGGACGCGGCGAGGGAGGCGTCGTCGGGGCGGGTCGCCGAGGAGACGCCGTCGCAGACGATCGCCACGGAGGCCGGGGCGCCGTCGGGCAGCACGGTGCAGCCCACCGAGAAGGCGTCCTCGTTGCGGTGGTGGCGCAGGCCGCGGTCGCTGACGGCGGCGACGGGCCCCGACTCCTGCTCCATGTGGTCGCGTTCGCGGGGCTGGGCGTGCCCGCAGTTCTCGCAGTAGCCGTCGTCGTCGACCCGGCCCGCGCGGCAGGCCACGCACACCTTCTCGGCAGGGGCGGGCCCGGCGGGCCGGGGCTGCGCGGGAACGGGTGCCGGGGCCCCTTCCGCCGTCAGCCGCGGGTCGGGCGCCTGCAAGGGGTACTCGTCGGGCTCGTCCGGCCGGTCGAGGCGCACGCCGGGCGCGGGGGACTCCGTGCCGGCCGCCGGAGCCGCCGGCGGGGCGGGCGGGGGCGGCGGCAGCGGGGAGCCGCCCGAGTCGGTGCCGGGGACTTCGGCCGCCGCGTGCGCCGGGGCGGGGTGGCCGTGGCCGTCCGAGTCCCGGGCCACCGGCCAGTCCACGCCGTCCGGCGCGGGCACCGCGCCGTTGACGGCGAGCGTCGGGCTGTCCTCGGGCCGTGCGGGCACGACGGACAGGTCGTATCCGCACGCACCACAGAAACGGTCACCCGACTCGAGGGGCTCCTCGCAGCTCGGGCACTTCGGCACGGCGGCCTGCTGGGGCATCTGCGACATCAACTACACCCACGTCCGGGGGCGGTAACGATTGGCACGTTCCACCAGGTCGATCCTCTCCTCGCCGCCTCGCGCCAGCCGGGCCAGCGTGCGGTACGAACGCTCCAGGCCGAAGCGCAGGCCGCGTTCGTCGAGGGCACTGCCGAGCAGCGTCCGTCCCCCGGCGGCACGGGGGTCTCCCCGCTCGGGCGGAGCCGAGAGCGGGGGAGGGACGGAACCCCGACCTCCGGAGAGTACCCAGTCCAGCGCGCAACCGAGGACCTCGGCCGACAGCTGCTCGCGCCGCGCCGGGTCCAGACCGTACACGTCCAGCGCCTCCACCTGCCGCGCGGCGGCGACCAGATCGTCCAGGAACCCCAGGTCGCCCGCGGCGGCGGTGCGCTGCCGCAGCCGCGCCCGCACGGCCGCCACGCGCGCCCCGGTGTAGTGGATGGACGACTCCGGCACCGACTCCAACGTCCGTACGGCACCCGTCCGGTCGCCCCCGGCCAACTGGACCCGGGCCAGACCGAAGGCCGCGCTGACATGGCTGGGGTCGGAGGACCACACCAGCCGGTAGTACTCGGCGGCGTTGTCGAGCTGCCCCAGCACCTCCGCGCACAGGCCCAGCGCCAGCTTGGGCGCGATCTCGCCCGGGAAGGCGTCGTAGACCGCGTCGAAGGCCAGCGCGGCGTCCTCGTGGGCACCCGTCACCAGCGAGGCCAGACCGCGGTACCAGACCACCCGCCAGTCGTCGGGGCGCTCGCCCTCCAGGGCGCCCAGGACCTCCAGCGCGCCGGACGCGTCACCGCTCTCCAGCCGGGCCCGGATCTCCCGCAGCCGCGTCTCGGCCGACGGCGCCGGCGCGGCGGCCAGCGCGGTCAGCAGCTCGGCCGGCGCGGACGCCATCAGGCCCGCCAGGAAGCCCGCGTTGGGGTCCGCGGCGTCGACCCGGGGGACCGGCAGCGCGAGCGTGGCGGTGGGCGCGTCGGCCGCCTTGACCAGGCCGGAGGCCCCGGTGTCGAGACCGCCGACGGCGCTCACGGCGTCCGGCAGCGACGCGCTCGCGCCCCCCGGCGCGCCCCCCGGTCCCCCGGCGCCGGCCGGCGGGGCGTGCGCGACGGTCCCGCCCGGCGCGCCCACGGCGGGAACGGTCCCGCCCGGCAGCGCGGGCGAGGGGGCCGGACCGGCCGCGCGCGCCGCCCCGGAGCCGCCCCGGCGGCCACGCCCGCGCACCGCCCTGGCCCCCAGCCGCGACACCTCGCCGTCCAGGCGCGGGAACAGCTCCGTGTCCGTCACCCGCACCTCGGGCCCGAACAGCGTGGAGACGGCGGGCCTGGCCCGGCCCGTCTGGAGCGAGACCACCTCGCGCAGCACACCCGTCAACTGCTCGGCCATCTCCTGCGCGGAGGCGAACCTGCGGGCGGGGTCGGGGTCGGTGGCCCGCACCAGCAGCCGGTAGAACGACTCGTACCGGCGGAAGACGTCGATGTTGTCCGGGTCCGGCAGGCTGTCCGCGTAGACCGTGGTGTAGCCCTGGAAGTCGAAGGTCAGCACGGCCAGCGTGCGCCCCACCGTGTACAGGTCGGACGCCACCGACGGGCCGGCCTCGGCGACCTCGGGGGCCTGGTAGCCCACCGTGCCGTAGATGGCCGACTCCTCGTCGTCCATGCGGCGGACCGCGCCCATGTCTATGAGCTTGAGCTGGTCCTCGGTCTGGATGGCGTTGTCGACTTTGAAGTCGCAGTACAGCAGCTTGCGGCTGTGCAGGTGGCCGAGCGCCTCCAGCGCCTCGATGCCGTACGCGCAGGCCTGCTCCACCGGCAGCGGGTCGCGTCTGCCCTCGGGGGAGCGGCGGGCGTTGGCGATCTCCTTGAGCGACTTGCCGCCGACGTACTCCATGACGATGTAGCCGTCGAGGGACCCGGTGCGCTGGTCCAGGTGCTCGACGAAGTTGTAGATCCGCACGATGTTGGCGTGCTCGATCTCCGCGAGGAAGCGCCGCTCGGAGATCGCCGCCGCCATCGCGTCCTGGTCGCCGGTGTCCAGCAGGCCCTTGAGGACCACCCAGCGGTCGGAGACGGCCTTGTCCACAGCTAGGTAGATCCAGCCCAGGCCGCCGTGTGCGAGGCAGCCCACGACCTCGTACTGGCCGTGCACCACGTCCCCCGCCTTGAGCTTGGGCACGAACGAGTACGGGTGGCCGCACTTGGTGCAGAAGCCCTCGGTGCGGCCCGGCCGCTCGCCGCGCGCCCGGCCGACCGGCGCCCCGCAGTCGGAGCGCGAGCAGAACCGCTTGCGCTCGGGCACCTCGGGGCGCTCCATGACCATCTCGCGCGGGTCGGGCCGCGGCACCCCCGGCACCTCGACCAGCCCGGCGCCCAGCCGCCCGCGCCCGGTGGAACCGGCGCCCGAACCCGAGCTGCGCACCGACACCGAACGCCCCGTGGAGCGGCCCGAGACGGCGCGCGAGAGCCGGCCCGACACCGAGCGCCGGGACTTCGACGACTGCGAGGACGTACGCGAACCGCGGGCGCCGGAGCGGGAACCGCCGCTGCCCGACGAGCCGCGCGAGCCCCGGGCCCCGCCGCCGGTGACGCCGGTCGGCGTGGAGCCGAGCGCGCCGCCCGCCGCGACGACCGGCGCGAGACCGCACGTGTCGCAGTACAGCTCGCCGCCGCCCATGTCCTCGTAGGTCCCGCCGCAGCCGGGACGCTGACACGTCCGCCCTGCCTCACTCATGCCGCTGCCTCCCCCTTCTCGCTCATGCGCCGGGCCCCGTCCGGTCCACCGGTCCGGCCTGGCCGGGCACGCGCGGGGCGGTGGCGAGGAGTTCGGCCGCCGCCCGCTGGTAGCGGAGCACGGCCTGCTCGGCGACGCGCAGGTCGCAGGGCGCGCTCCACAGCATGCGGCGCGCCTTCTCGTACTTCTCGGCCAGCTCCGGGTCCTCGGCGTGCCCGAGCCGGGCCATCTTCGCCTTGTACGCGTCCAGCCGGCCGCGCAGCTCGGCGCGGACCGCGAGCGGAGCGGTGACCGCCGTCAACGACTCGCGGGCGCGCAGCAGTTCGTCCTCCGCCTTCTCCTCCAGGGACTCCAGGAGCGGCGACAGGCGGTGCCACTGCGCGTGCCTGCGGTACTCGGCGGCCGCCGCGAGCTGCTCCTGCAGCACGATCGGCGGCCCGCCCACCACCGGCACCTCCGTCGCGGCGATCTTCGCCAGGACCTCGCCGCGCGCGGTGCGCGCCTCGGCCAGCGTGCGGTCCGCGCGCGAGAGCACGTCCCGCAGCCGCACGATCCGCTGCTCCGCGTCCTGGCGCACGGCCAGCACCGCCTCGATCTCCCGGCGCACCTCCTCCAGCGCCCGCGCCTCCCGGTCGTACACCGTGGTGTCGGGGCGGCCGCCGCCCGGTGCCGAACTGCCCTGCGCGGGCGTCCAGAAGGCCAGCGGGTCGGACACCACCTGCTCGCGCAGCCGGGTCAGGGTGCGGGTGATCCGCTCCAGGTCGTCCCCGGCCGGGTGCTCACCGGGGCGCACGCCCACGGAGTGCGCCAGCTCGCGGGTGCGCCGCAGCTCGGCGGCGAGTAAATCGATCCGGGCGGGCAGCGCCGACCACACCGCGTCGGCGGCGACCACCATGTCCAGGGAGGTCGCGTAGAGCTGGTTCATCCGCTCCACCAGCGACGCCAGCGTGTACCGCTCGCTGAGCCGGCCCGGACGGCCGTCCGGCGCGGGCGCGGTGGCCGCGGCCGAACCGGCCACCGTGACGGCCTCGCCGCGCAGCAGCTCCGTCAGCTCCACCAGGTCCTCGCGGCTGGACCAGCGCCGCCGGGAACGGATCTCCCGGGCGGTGCGCAACGCGCCCGTGTACGCGTCGAAGTAGGCCCACAGCAGCGTGATCGACGCCTCCGCGGCCGACCAGCGTTCGGCGGTGACACCGGTCAGCTCGGCGCCCTCGAGGAGTCTGCGGCCCGCGTGGTCCTGGAGGGCGAGGAGCGAGGTCTCGATCGCCTCGTGCTCCGCGCCGAGCCGCGCCAGCGCACGGTCCACCTCGTCCCGGTCCATCACCGGCCCGGTGGGTCCCGTGTCGCCCATCGATCACCTCTCGCCGTAGCGGACTTGCCTGTGCGTGTGTTCCCTCGTCGCCTGCGCCGCCCCGCCGGTCAGCTCCCGCGCAGGTACTGCGGGGTCGGCGGCAGCGACTTCGCCGCGTCGTCCATGGTCTCCGACAGCCACCGGTCGTACGAGTGCTGCCAGCCCCCGGCCCGGTCCGCGCGCCACTGCTCGAGGACCCGGTTGACCCGGCGTACCAGATCGTCGGCGTCCTTCTTCATCGCCACGCCGTAGTACTCGGTGGTGAAGGCGTCGCCCTTCAGCTCGACCGTCGGGTCCTGCGCGGCCTGGCTGGCGGCGAGGGCGCCGTCGGTGACGACCGCGTCGACCTCGCCGAGCTGGAGCCGTACCAGGCAGTCCAGTTGGTTGGGCACGGTGGTGCGCAGGTCGACGCCCTCGGGCAGCTTCCCGTCCTTCTGGTCCTGCTCCAGCGTGCTCAGCGCCGTCGAACCCGCCGCCGTGCAGATCTCCGTGCCGGCCAGGCTGCGGTCGTACCCGGTGATCTTCGAGGACTTGGGCGCCAGGACCTGCTGGCCGGTGCGGAAGTAGGGCGCGGAGAAGGCGACGTCCTGGAGCCGGTCGCAGTTGATGGTCATCGTGCGGACCACCATGTCGACCCGGCCGTCCTGGATCGCGGGGATGCGCTGGTCGGTGGGGATCGCCTTGAACTGCACGGCGTCCGCGTCGCCGAGGACGTCCTTGGCGATGCGGTGCGCCAGGTCGATGTCGAAGCCCTCCAGCCGGGCGTCGCCGCCGCTGTTCGGATCGCGGTAGCCCCAGCGGTAGCTGTTCTGGTCGACGCCGACGACCAGCTTGCGCTTGCCGCCCTTGCGGGAACGGATCTCGTCGATGGTGGGCCCGTCGTCGCCGGAGGGGGCGAGGGTCTGCTTCTCCGGGTCGGTGCACTCCTGCGCGGCCCGCGCCCGGCTGCCGTGGGCGGCGCCCCGGCCGCCGTCGTCCGGGCGGGCGCCGTCCGCGCCGTGCGAGTGGACCATCGGCAGGAGCAGGGCCGCCAGCACCGCGAGGGCGCAAGCGAGGGCCATCGCCCCCACACCGCCCCAGCCCCTCAGACCGGTCCGCAGCCGCTGTGCACGCATCCTCACGCCCCCTTTCCCGGGTACCGCCCCCACGGGCACCCCTTCCCACCGGACCGCCGCGTCCGCGCCCGGCCTCACCGGTACTCCGACAGCCTGCGGCCGATGCCGATCAGCGCGCCGGCCGCGCCGAGCGCGGCGAGCACACCGGCGCCCTGCGGCAGGTAGCCCATCGCGTCCAGGCCGTCGCCCGCCGCCCGCTCGAACTCCGCCTTCTCGTGGCCGAGCGCGGTGGCGAGCGCCGCGTCGACGCCGTCGAAGCACTCGGCCGTGGCGCCGTCGCCGCCGATCACCAGGTCCAGCGCCTGCTGGTAGTTGCCGTTCTCGTCCTGCTCACGGGCCGAGGCGTGCCGCTTCTTCCACTCGGTCATGTCGCGGTTCGCCGCGGCGACCGGCTGTGCGCCCGCCTTGTCGTCGGCCAGCCGCCCCGCCTCGGCCAGCGCCGTGCCGAGGGCGTCCATGTTCTTGCCGAAGGCCAGGTCGTAGGAGTCGTACGTCCTGCCGTCGGCCTTGGTGGTCTCCGCGCCGCGGGAGACCAGGGTCAGGTTCTCGTTGCCCCGGGCCTTGAGGGAGGCGATGCGGGCCTCGTTGAGCGCGTTGAGGGAGCGCACGCCGTGTTCGTAGGAGTCGGTCAGGTGCGCGCGTGCGACGCCGTGGCCGACGACCAGCCAGACGAGCACGATCGCGGAGGCGGCGGTGGCGGCGACCAGGCCGTGGTTCAGGACGCGGTTCGTGCGCCGGTAGTGCCGGTGCTGCGCCCAGGCCAGCGCGGCGAGCAGGACCAGGCCGAGGGCGATCGCCGCCCAGGGGTAGGGCTCGGCGTCGCCGTAGTCGGCGCTCAGCCGCTGGTTCTCCTTGGTGTAGAGGTCCTCCGCCGCCGGGAGCATCTCCTTCTGCATCTTCTCGTTGGCGTAGCGCAGATAGGCGCCGCCGACCGGGAAGCCCTGCCGGTTGTAGGTGCGGGCGCGCTCGACCAGGCCCTTGTACTCGGGCAGCAGGCGGTTGAGTTCCCCGATGGTCCGCGCCGCCGGCGACTTCGGCTCGGAGTTGGCCGCGGCCGTCACGAGCCCCTCGGCGGCGGCGCGGATGCCCTTGTCGTACCGCGTGCGGGAGTCCTCCGTCTCCTGGCCGCCGGCCAGGAAGCCGCTGGAGGCCGCGGTGTTGGCCTCGGCGAGCGAGCGGTAGATGCCGGCCGCGGCGGAGCTGAGCGGCTGGCTGCGGGACAGCACGTCGTCGGCGGCCGCGGCCCGCTCGTTCATCTGCCAGGCGGTGACGGCCCCGAAGGCCACCACGAGGACGGCGAGCAGCGCGCCGATGATGCGCAGGCGCCCCGGCTCGGTGACCGCCGCCGCGCGCAGCCGGTCCACGCCCTCGGCGAACGCGGTGCGCCGCCGGGGCGGCGGGGGAGCCGCGGGCGCGCCGCCCGGCCGCTGGGCCGGCACCGGTGCGGAACGCGGCGGTGCGGCGGGCGGGCCGGGCACAGCCGGGCCGGGCGGCGGCGCCGCGCTGCCCCTCGGCGGTTGAGTCACTGCTGACCTCCCCCATGGTCATCCGTCGCCGCAAGTATCGCTGGCCGCCCCGGCCTTCGCACCGGCCTTCACCCGATCCCGGTGATCGGGGTGCAACGCACCACCCCTGCCCATGAATACGCCACGGGAACCGGTTCGGTTCCCCCGGACCGGTTCCCGTGCCCGGGCACGGCGGGTGACACGGGCACGGCGGGTGACGCGGGCACGGCGGGTGACGCGGGCGGCTCAGGCGGCGAAGTGCTCCCGGACCCGCTCCCGGGCCCCGGGCGCCGCGCCCACGCGGTCCAGGCCCAGCAGCACCGCGCCCAGCACGGGCGGCGCCGTCACCACGCGCGGCACCGCCTTGGGGGCGCGGGCCGCCAGCAGCTCCCGTATCCGGTCGTCGAGCCGCGGATGCCGGGCCGCCAGCACGCTGCCGCCCAGCAGGACCGGCGCCGGCTCGTCCAGCAGGTCCAGGCGGGTCAGCGCCACCGTGGCCATGGCCACCACCTCGTCGGCCTGCCGGTCGACGATCGACCGGGCGAGCGGGTCGCCGCCGGACGCCGTGGCGAACAGCACGGGGGTCAGCTCGTGCCGCCGTGCGGGCTCCACGTGCCGCAGGTGCAGCGCCTCGATGAGGGCGTACATCGAGTCCAGCCCGAAGTGCGCCGGCAGGGCCTTGGCCAGTTCCGTGGGTTCCCCGCGCCCGTCCTCCGCGCGCGCGGCGTGCCACAGCGCCTCCTCGGCCAGCCCCCAGCCGCCGCCCCAGTCGCCGGAGATGCGGCCGATCGCCGGGAAGCGGGCGGTGCGGCCGTCGGGACGCATGCCGACGCAGTTGACACCGGCCCCGCACACGACCGCGACGCCCAGCGGCTCGGCCACGCCGGCCCGCAGGACCGCGAACGTGTCGTTGCGCACCTCGACGTCCGCGCCCCACGCGCGCGCCCGCAGCGCGGCGGCCAGCTGTTCCTCCTCCACGGGCAGGTCGGCGTTGGCCAGGCACGCCGACACGTGCTCGACGGAGGTGACACCGGCCGCGTCGAAGGCCCGCGTCACCGCCTCCGCCAGGGCGTCCACGGCCCGGTCGACCCCCACGGCGGGCGGGCGGAAGGCCCCGCCGCGCGCGGTGGCGAGGACCTCCCCGCCGGCCGTCACCACGGCCACGTCGGTCTTGCTGTTGCCCGCGTCGACGGCGAGGACGCTTGCGCTCAGGCCCACGCCAGGTGCTCCCGGTTGTGTGCGATCAGTCGGTCGGTGAGCTGTTCGGCGTACGCGTACTGGCCGACGAGCGGGTGGGCGAGCAGCGCCCGGAAGACCCGCTCCCGCCCGCCGCGCAGCGCCGCGTCCAGGGCCAGGTCCTCGTAGGCGGTGACGTGCGCCATGAGTCCCGCGTACAGCGGGTCCACCGGGGCCACCGGCAGCGGGGAGGCACCCTTGGCGCCCACCGCCGCGGGCACCTCGACGACCGCGTCGTCGGGGAGGAAGGGCAGCGTGCCCCGGTTGCGGGTGTTCACCACCTGGTAGGGGGAGCCGGAGCCGCCGAGCAGGGCGGCGGCGAGGTCCACGGCGGCCTCGGAGTAGTAGGCGCCGCCGCGCCTGGCGAGCAGCTCCGGCTTCTCGTCCAGGGCCGGGTCGCCGTACATCTCCAGCAACTGCCGTTCCATCTCGGCCACTTCGGCGGCCCGGGACGGCTTGGTACGCAGCTCGTCGACGACCTCGTCGTGGGCGTAGTAGTAGCGCAGGTAGTACGAGGGGACGACGCCCAGGCGGTCCAGGAGGGGCCGGGGCAGGCGCAGGTCGGCGGCGACCGCGTCCCCGTGCCCGGCCAGCAGGCGGGGCAGCACGTCCTCGCCCTCGGGGCCGCCGAGCCGTACGGCGGTCTCCCAGGTGAGGTGGTTGAGCCCGACGTGGTCCAGGTGGACGTCGGCCGGTGCCACCCCCAGCAGCGCGGCGAACTTGCGCTGCAGCCCGATCGCCACGTTGCACAGCCCGACCGCGCGGTGCCCGGCCTGGAGCAGGGCGCGGGTGACGATGCCCACCGGGTTGGTGAAGTCGATGATCCACGCGTCCGGGTTGGCCCGGCGCACCCGCTCGGCGATGTCCAGCACCACCGGCACCGTGCGCAGCGCCTTGGCGAGCCCGCCCGCGCCGGTCGTCTCCTGGCCGACGCAGCCGCACTCCAGCGGCCACGTCTCGTCCTGCTGCCGGGCCGCCTGCCCGCCGACCCGCAACTGGAGCAGTACGGCGTCGGCGCCGTCGACGGCCGCGTCCAGGTCGGAGGTGGTGACCACACGGCCGCCGTGCCCCTGTCGGGCGAAGATGCGGCGGGCCAGGCCCCCCACCAGCTCCAGCCGGTCCGCCGCCGGATCGACGAGCACCAGCTCCTCCACCGGCAGCGTGTCCCGCAACCGGGCGAAACCGTCGATCAGTTCGGGCGTGTAGGTCGAACCGCCGCCGACCACGGTGAGTTTCATGAAGTCATCAACCCTTTACTCCGGTCAGTGTGACGCCCTCGACGAACGCCTTCTGCGCGAAGAAGAACACGAGGATCACGGGGGCCATGACCAGCACGGTCGCGGCCATGGTGAGGTTCCAGTCGGTGTGGTGGGCGCCCTTGAAGGACTCCAGCCCGTAGGAGAGGGTCCAGGCGCCGGGGTTCTCGGAGGCGTAGATCTGCGGGCCGAAGTAGTCGTTCCAGGCGTAGAAGAACTGGAAGAGGGCCACGGCCGCGACGCCCGGCTTCGCCATCGGCAGGACCACCTTGAGCAGGGTGCGCAGCTCCCCGCAGCCGTCGACCTTCGCCGCGTCCAGGTACTCGTCCGGGATGGTCAGCAGGAACTGGCGCAGCAGGAAGATGGAGAAGGCGTCGCCGAAGGCCATCGGGACGATCAGCGGCCACAGCGTGCCGGACAGGTCGAGCTGCTTCGCCCAGAACAGGTACATCGGGATGATGATCACCTGCGGGGGCAGCATCATCATCGAGATCACCAGCATCAGGGACAGGTGCCGGCCCCGGAAGCGGAACTTGGCCAGCGCGTACGCCACCGGGACCGAGGACGCCACGGTCAGCACGGTGCCGAGCCCCGCGTACAGCAGCGTGTTCTTCCACCAGGTGAGGAAGCCGGGCGTGTCCAGGACGGTGCGGTAGTTGCCCCACTCCCAGGTGTGCGGCCACAGGTCGCGGGTGAGTGCCTGCTGGTCGCTCATCAGCGAGGTGAGCACCACGAACACGAACGGCAGCGTGAAGAAGAGGGCGGCGGCCACGCCCAGGGAGTGGACGCCGATCCAGTGCAGCAGCACCCGCCGGCGGGCCGTGCGCTCCCCGGAGGGCGGCGGGCCGCCGGCCGGCGCGGTCCGGGCCGGCGGTCGGGCCGTCGATACCTGGGTCATCGGTCACCTGCCTGGATCAGACCGCCCCGGCGGCGCATCAGCAGCGCCGTGAACGCCATCGCCAGCGCGAACAGCACGAGTGCGACCACGCAGGCGGAGCCGTAGTCGAAGCGCTGGAAGCCGAGGTTGTAGACGAGCTGGGGGAGGGTGAGGGTGGACTTGTCGGGGTAGCCGGGCTCGAAGGACTGCCCGGAGCCGCCGATGATCCCGGAGGCGACCTTCCCGGCGACCAGGGGCTGCGTGTAGTACTGCATCGTCTGGATCACGCCCGTGACCACGGCGAACAGCACGATCGGCGAGATGTTCGGCAGCGTCACGAACCGGAACCGCTGCCAGGCCGACGCCCCGTCCAGCTCGGCCGCCTCGTACTGCTCCTTGGGCACGTCGAGCAGGGCGGCCATGAAGATGACCATCAGGTCGCCCACGCCCCACACCGCGAGCGCGGTCAGCGCCGGCTTGGACCAGGCGGCGTCCGTGAACCAGCCGGGCGCGGGCACGCCGAGGCCCTCCAGGACCGAGTTGACCGGTCCCGTACCGGGGTTGAGGAGGAAGACGAAGGCCAGGGTCGCCGCGACGGGAGGGGCGAGGTAGGGCAGGTAGAAGAGGGTGCGGAAGACCCCGGCGCCGGTCCTGATCTTCGTGATGAGCAGCCCGACGCCGAGCCCGAAGGCCACCCGGCAGGTCACCATCACCAGGACCAGCCACAGGGTGTTGCGCAGCGCCGGCCAGAACAGCGGGTAGTCCCGGAAGACGTACGCCCAGTTCTCCAGCCCCCGGAACTCCGGGACGCCGAAGCCGTCGTACTTCATGAGCGAGAAGTACACGGTGGACACCAGGGGGTAGGCGAAGAAGACGCCGAACCCGACGAGCCACGGTGACATGAAGGCCACCGTGCGCAGCGCCGAGCGCCGGCGCCTGGCACGGAGCGCGTGCGGGGCACGCGTCGATGTCATGGAGGCCATGGACCGCTACTTCGCCTGCTCGATGTCGCGGTCGATCTGCGCGGCCGTCTTCTCCAGCCCCGCCTTGAGGTCCTTCACCCTGCCCGACTCGTACTGGTACCCGAAGTCCTGGAGCGTCAGCTGGTAGGTGGCGCCGTTGACGGAGGCGGGCGGGGAGTTCGACTCGGGGTGCTGGGCGATGTCCAGGAAGGTCTTGAAGGCCGGGTCGGTCTTCAGGCCGGGCGACTTGAGGGCCGGGAAGGTGGAGGGCACGTTGCGGATGGCGTTGGCGAAGGCGACGACGGCCTCGGTGTCGGTCGTCATGTACTTCACCAGCTCCCACGCCGCGTTCTGCTTCTTGCTGTGCGGGGCGATGCCCATCACGGTGCCGGAGAGGAAGCCCTTGCCGTACTCGTCCGCCTCGTCGTCGGCGACGGGCATCGGGGCGGTGCCGATCTCGAAGCCGGCGCCCGCGTCCTTCGCCATGCCGAGGCGCCACTCGCCGTCGAGCTGCATGGCCACCTGGCCGGTGTGGAAGGGGTGCTTGGCGCCCCACTCGTCGCCGAAGGAGGTGCGGTACTTCTCCAGCTTCTCGAAGCCGCCGAGGTCGTCGACGAGCTTCTTCTGGTACGTGAACATCTCGGCGAACGCCGGGTCCTTGGCGACGTTGGACTTGCCGTCCGCGTCGAAGTAGGCGTGGTCCCACTGGGACATGTAGTGGTCGACGACGGTCTCGTAGCCGTGGTAGTTCGGCATGAAGCCGAGCTGCTCGTACCCGTCGCCCTTCGTCTTCGTCAGCTTCTTCGCCACCTGGGCGAACTCGGACCAGGTCTTCGGCGGCGCCTTGATCCCGGCCGCCTCGAAGGCGTCCTTGTTGTAGTAGAGGCCGTAGGCGTCGCCGAGCAGGGGCAGGGCGCAGCGCGTCCCGTCGAACTGCGTGTAGTCCAGCATCGGCTTCGGGATGAGGGCGTCCAGGTCGAGCTTCGACTTCTCGACGAACGGCTTCAGGTCGAGGAAGGCGCCCGAGGAGCAGAACTTGCCGATGTTGGAGGTGGTGAACGAGGACACCACGTCGGGGCCGCTCGAACCGCCCGCGCGCAGGGCCTGGTTGAGCTTGTCGTCGTTGATGTTGCCGACGACCTTCACCTTGATGTTGGGGTGCGCCTTCTCGAACCGGTCCACGTTGGCCTGCACGGCCTCGACCTCGGCGGGGGCGCTCCAGCCGTGCCAGAAGGTGATCGTCGTCTCGGCGTCCGGGTCGTCGGAGGCGCCGGTCTCCGCCTGGCCGGTGCAGGCGGTGGCGAGCAGGGCGAGGGAGGCGGAGGCGGCGACGGCCAGGGCCGCTTTTCTGGATATTCCGGGCATGGCGAGGCTCCCAGGGGCAGGGTGAGGACAGGTGGTGGGGCACGTCGGGGGGGGGCGCGGGGTCGGGTGGGTGGACCGAGTCGGGGTGGCGCGGGGTCAGCGCGAGGTGTCGAAGACCTCGTCGCGGGTGGTCGCGAGCGCGCTCTCCAGGGCGCCGCGCAGAACGGGGTGCCCGGTCACCTCACCGACGGCGAGCCGGGGCCGGGAGGCGGCCAGTTCCTCCAGCTCGTCGCGGACCAGGTCGCGCAGCGCCTCGCCGCCGGCGGTCAGCGAGGTGCCGCTCAGGACCACCAGCTCGGGATCCAGGACCGAGACGAGGGAGGCGAGGCCGGTGGCCAGGCGGGTGGCGTAGGTCCGCAGCAGCAGGCGGTGGGGGTCGTCGTCGCGGCCGGCCCGGGCGCCCCGGGCGACCAGGGCGGCGGCGACCTCGGGGTACGGCCCCGAGGGCACGTCGGCGACCCCCAGCTCCCGGGCCAGTCCCGCAAGCGCCTGGGAACCGGCCAGCTCCTGGAAGCCGCCGCTGCCGGTACGGCTGACCTTGCGGACCAGCGGGGCGCCCGGCACGGGCAGGAACCCGACCTCGCCGGCGCCGCCGGTCCAGCCGCGGTGCAGCCGGCCGCCGAGGACCAGGGCGGCGCCCAGGCCCTCCTGGTTCCACAGCAGCACGAAGTCCTCGTGCCCCCGGGCGGCACCGAGGCGCTGCTCGGCCACGGCGGCGAGGTTCACGTCGTTCTCGTACTCCACCGGCATCGGCAGCGCGGCGGCGAGGTCGTCCAGGAGGGCGGGGGAGTGCCAGCCGGGCAGGTGGGAGGCGTAGCGCAGTCGTCCGGTGCCCGGGTCGAAGGCGCCCGGGGTGCCGATGACGAGCCGGTGCACGGCGCCGCGGTCCAGCCCGGCCGCCTTCACCGCGCCGTCCAGGGCGTCGGTGACCTGCTGGACGACGGGCGCGGCGGGGCGCCGGCCCGGGGTGGGCAGCTCGTGCCGGCCGACGGTGCGGCCGGTGACGTCGGCGACCGCGGCCAGGATGCGGCCCGGGGTGACGTCGAGCCCGGCGGCGTACGCGGCGGCCGGGTTGACCTCGTAGAGCTGGGCGCCGGGCCCGGGGCGCCCCTCGGTCGTGCCCCCGGCCAGCACCAGCCCCGCCGCCTCCAGCCGGGCCAGCAACTGCGAGGCCGTCGGCTTCGACAGGCCGGTCAGCTTGCCGATCCGGGTCCGGGACAGCGGCCCGTGCGCCAGCAGGAGGTCGAGTGCGGCCCGGTCGTTCATGGCGCGCAGGACGCGCGGGGTGCCCGGCGTACCGGCGGTTCCTGCCATGCGTGTCCACACCTGCCTCTCGACCGCTCAGCTTTTCAGGGGGCGGTGGGCCAAGTCCACCGCGTGGATCACGGGAAACGCCCTGACGTGGGTCTGTTAGGAAAGTTTCCTGTTGGACGGAGAACGTAGGCCCGCCCGCGAGGTGCCGTCAAGAGACCGCCCCCGGGGCAACGCAGTCGTTACCTCGGGGGCGGGGAGCGCGGGGAGCGCGGGGGCGCCGGTGCGCCGGGAAGCGTGGGCTACTTGCTGGTGCTGGGCGGCGGAATGGGGGAGGCCGCGAGGGACTGCGGCGACGAGGCGCTCGCGTACGCCGACGGTGCCGCGACGCCCGCCGCCGGGTCGGCGGCGGCCGGGGCGCCCTCCAGGGGCACGGTGGCACCGCCGACGATCGCGATGCCGGCCGCGTCGAAGGCCCGCTTGATGCGCCAGCGCAGCTCACGCTCGACGGTGAGGGACTTGCCGGGCATGGTCTTGGCGGAGACCCGCACCACCATGGAGTCGAGCAGCACGGAGTCCAGGCCGAGGGTCTCGATCGGTCCCCAGAGCATCTCGTTCCAGGGCTCCTCCTTGCTCATCCGCTCGCCGACCGCGGCGAGGGTCTCCTTCACCTTGTCCAGGTCCTCGTCGGAGCGGACGGTCACGTCGACGCCGGCCGTGGACCAGCCCTGGGAGAGGTTGCCGATGCGCTTGACCTCGCCGTTGCGGACGTACCAGATCTCGCCCTCGGCGCCGCGCAGCTTGGTCACCCGCAGGCCGACCTCGATGACCTCGCCGGAGGCCACGCCCGCGTCGATGCTGTCGCCGACGCCGTACTGGTCCTCCAGGATCATGAAGACGCCGGACAGGAAGTCGGTGACCAGGTTGCGGGCGCCGAAGCCGATCGCGACGCCCGCGACACCGGCGGAGGCCAGCAGCGGGGCCAGGTTGATCTGGAAGGTGCCCAGCACCATCAGGGCGGCGGTGCCGAGGATGAGGAAGCTGGCCACCGAACGCAGGACGGACCCGATCGCCTCCGAGCGCTGGCGGCGCCGCTCGGCGTTGACCAGCAGCCCGCTGAGCGCGGTGCCGGTCGACGAACCGCTCGTACGGTTCATCCGCTCTATCAGCTTGGTGATCGCCCGCCGCACCACCGCGCGCAGCACGACCGCGATGGCCACGATCAGCAGCACCCGCAGCCCGATCGCGAGCCACGTCGACCAGTTCTCCTCGACCCAGCCGGCGGCGTTGGTCGCGCTCTCGTGGGCCTCCCGCAGCGAGGGCACGGTCGGGTCCGACGGGGTCGGCGAGGGCGAGGGCGAACCGGCGGCCAGTAGGACGGCGGCTGACAGGGACACGGCGGAAACCTCCAGGTGCGGCGGCCCGTCCTGCGCGGTCCGGTCCGAGGTCCGGTCCAAGGTCACGGAATGGTCACCGGACGGGCAGAAGCACCACACTAACGGGGCACCGGACGCGGTCCGGCCAGAAAGGGGCGGCCGGGACGCTGCTCACCCGCGCCCGGACTGGTCACGCCCGCGGACTCGGAGTGCGTGTGGTCGAAAACACTCCCAGCCCGTTACCGGGACATGGTGGCGCTACGACCAGCCATGAGGGGAGACTGAACCAGATCGTCCCGGCGCGAGCCACGCGCCGCCGACGCCCAAGGAGGCACCCGTGCCGCATGTCCTGGTCCTCAACGCGTCGTACGAGCCACTCGGCGTCGTACCGCTCCGCCGCGCGCTCGTCCTCGTCCTGGAGAACAAGGCCGTGTGCCTCGAGGAGTCCGGCGCCTACCTGCACAGCGCGACCGTCACCGTGCCCGCACCCAGCGTGGTCCGGCTCAAGCGCTTCGTCCGGGTGCCCTACCGGGGTCCCGTCCCGCTCACCCGCCGCGCCCTCTTCGCCCGCGACGGCGGCCGCTGCATGTACTGCGGCGCCGTCGCCACCAGCGTCGACCACGTCGTCCCGCGCAGCCGCGGGGGCCTGCACGCGTGGGACAACGTGGTGGCGTCCTGCCGCCGCTGCAACCACGTCAAGGCCGACCGCCACCTGGTCGAACTGGGCTGGCGCCTGCGCCACAAACCGGCCCCGCCGACCGGCCTGGCCTGGCGCATCATCGGCACGGGCCACCGGGACCCGCGCTGGCTCCCGTACCTGCAGCCGTACGGCGCGGAGGACGCCATGGCCCGGATCGACGGCATCTCCGCCTGACGTCCCGGCGCGGGAAGCCCCCGGTCGACGGCACCGGACGAGGGTGCGGTGCCGGAGGGGCCGACGACGCAGCCGGACTCCGGGGGCAGCACCCTGCGCGCCGCTTCGGCGACGCCGGCGAACGGCATGCCGGCCGGCGGGGTACGGGCGGTCGAGGTGATCACCGGAACGGGGGCGACGCCGCGGACCTCGTCGGCTCGGGCGGTGGGCGGGCGGGCCGGGTCACCGGTGCCGGAGCCGACGTCGGGCGCGCCGCGGAACCGGCGGGGGACCGCCGCGGGGTCCAGCGGTGGTGGTGGGCGCTCGTGGTCCCAGGGGCGAGCGGCGTTGTACCGGTCGAGCGCCCCGAGGAGCCGGTGCGGCAGCGACGTCCTGTGCTTCCTCCGGCGACTCGTCCCGTCCTGGAGCAGCGGGCACCCGTTCCGGCAGGTCCGCGTGACCGGTTTGGGTGATTCGGCGGTGGGTCAGGTGACTTTTTGGCCGGGTCCGTGTGTATTCGGGACGGGGTGGATGTGACCAGGACCACGTTGGCGGTAATGGGGCGTCTGTCCTCGCGCGGACTGGGTAGGGGCTGCCGTAACTCGCCACCAGCGTGCTCGGCATCCTGCCCGACCCCGAGCCCGACCCCGAGCCCGTTCCACCGTCCCACCCAGAGCCTCAACCAAAGGAGACCCCCGTGGCTGCACTGGCGCCCCTTCTGCTGCCGGCCCCCTCCAAACCCGTGGCGGAGCCGTCCACCCCCTGGGCGGAGCCCTCCGCCGACTCCGAGACCCCGCACTACTGCGTCTTCGGCGCCACCGGAAGCTGCGCCGAGACCCCGCTGACCAGCGAACCGCCGCTGCCCGACGCCGAACCCCTCACCAGCGAGTCGCCGTTCGCCGACGCCGTACCGCTGACCAGCGAGTCCTCGCCCGAACTCACGGCCGACGTGCCGGAGCAGGGCGGCCCCTCCTTCGCCGTCCCCGTCCCGGAACCCACGAGGTCGTAGAGGAAGCAGATGCCCGCAGCCCGGCCGGCCGAGCCCCCCACCGAGGACCTTCCCGAGGAACTGACCAGGCTCGCCGCCCTGCACGGCGTCGCCACCTCCTACCGCCCCTCCCCGGACCGCACCGTCCCGGCCTCGGCCACCGCCGTCACCCTCGCGCTGGCCGCCCTCGGCGTGGACACGGGCAGCCCCGGTGCCGTACGGGCCGCGCTCGCCGCACGCGAGAGCGAGCTGCGCGAACGGCTGCTGCCGCCCACCGTCGTCCGCTGGGAAGGCGGCGGCACCCCGGACGCGCTGGCCGCCCTCCCGCCGGGCACGCGGCTGCGGGTCGACACCGAGCAGGGGGAGCGCCGCGACGGGGCCACGCCGCTCCCGCCCGGTGTCCACCGGCTGACCGCCACCGCGCCCGACGGCCGGGTCGCCGTGTCCCACCTGATCGTCGCGCCCGACCGGCTGCCCGGCCCCGCCACCCGCTCCCACGGATTCCTCGTCCAGCTCTACTCCCTCCTCTCCCACCGCTCCTGGGGCATGGGCGACCTCGGCGACCTGGGTGAACTGGCCGCCTGGGCCGGACGCGCCCTCGGCGCCGGGTTCGTCCAGGTCAACCCGCTGCACGCGGCCGTGCCCGGCGCCCCCGCCGACCCGTCCCCCTACCGGCCCTCCTCGCGCCGCTTCCCCGACCCGGTGCACCTGCGGATCGAGGACGTCCCCGAGTTCGCGTACGTCACCGGCCCCGAGCGCGCCCGCACCCTGCGGGAGCGGGCCGCGCGGCTGCGCGAGGGGGTGCTGGAGAAGGACGCCCTCGTCGACCGGGACGCAGTGTGGGAGCTGAAGCGCGAGGCGCTCGGACTGCTCCACGAGGTTCCCCTCGGACCCGGCCGCCGCGCCGCCTACTGCGACTACCTCGCCGAGCAGGGCACCGCCCTGGAGGACCACGCCACCTGGTGCGCGCTGGCCGAGGTCCACGGCCCCGACTGGCACCGGTGGCCCGAGGGCCTGCGCGACCCCCGCTCGGCCGCGACCGACCGCGCCCGCCGCGAGCTGATGGACCGCGTCGACTTCCACGCCCGCCTCACCTGGCTCACCGACACCCAGCTCACCGCCGCCCAGCGCGTCGCCCGCGAGGCCGGCATGCCGGTCGGGATCGTCCACGACCTCGCCGTCGGCGTGCACCCGCGCGGCGCCGACACCTGGGCGCAGCAGGAGTACTTCGCCGCCGGCATGTCGGTGGGCGCCCCGCCGGACGCCTTCAACGCCCTCGGCCAGGACTGGGGGCTGCCGCCCTGGCGCCCGGACCGCCTCGCCGACTCGGGGTACGCGCCTTTCCGGGAGCTGCTGCGCGGTGTGTTCCGGTACGCCGGAGGGCTGCGCGTCGACCACGTCATGGGCCTGTTCCGGCTCTGGTGGGTCCCGGAGGGCCACGAGCCCACCGACGGCACCTACGTCCACTACGACGCCGAGGCCATGCTCGCCGTCCTCGTCCTGGAGGCGAGCCGGGCCGGCGCCGTCGTCATCGGCGAGGACCTGGGCACCGTGGCACCCGGCGTGCGCGAGGCGCTGCGCGAGCGGGGGGTGCTGGGCACCTCGGTGCTGTGGTTCGAACGGGACTGGACCGGCGACGGCCGCCCTCTGCCGCCCGAGCGGTGGCGCGCCGACTGCCTGGCCACCGCGACCACGCACGACCTGCCCTCCACCGCCGCCCGCCTCACCGGCGAGCACGTCGAACTCCGCGACCGGCTCGGCCTGCTCGCCCGCCCGCCGGAGGAGGAACGCGCCGAGGCCGCCGCGGACACCGCGGAGTGGCTCGACGTCCTGGCCCGGCTCGGGCTGCTGCAAGGCACCGGCGGCGACACCGGCACGCCCGCCGAGGAGGCCGGGGTGCAGGCCGTGCACCGCTTCCTGCTGTGCACCCCCGCCCGCATGGTCGGCATCTGGCTCCCGGACACCGTCGGCGACCGCCGCCCGCAGAACCTCCCCGGCACCTGGGACCAGTACCCGAACTGGCGGCTGCCCGTCGCCGACGCCGGGGGCCGCCCGGTGACCCTGGAGGACCTGGCCGCCTCGCCCCGGCTGCACGCCCTGATCGACGTCGTGCGTGCTGCCGCGCGGGACGCACCGCCGGAGCGCGACGCCGGCCGGGACGGCTGAGCCGGGCGCCCGTGGGCCCCGTACGGGCACCCCGGGCGCGCGGGCGCCGGGACCGTTCGCTAACTTGGCACCGTGGACAAGAAGAACGCCCTGCGCGCCGGCGCCCTGGCAGCCGGTACGACGCTGATGATGCTGCTCATGTCGTCCCCCGCGCTCGCGCTGACGCGCGACGCCGGCGACGACCCCGGCACCGGCCTGAGCGTCGTCGAGACGCTGGGCCTCTACGTCCTGGCCCCGATCGCGCTGTTCGTGATCGTCGCGGGCCTGGTCATGGTCCTGGACCGGTCCAACCCGGACCACCTGGTGAAGACCCCCGGCTCCAAGGCCAAGGCCAAGGCCGGCGCCAAGGCCTGACCTCCCCGCCCGGCCCACCGCCCCAGCCCGACCGAGGGCGCCGCCCCCGCCGTACGTACGCGCACCAGCCGTACGCCGACGGGGACGGCGCCCTCGGTCGTTTCCCGCCGTGTCTGCGCGGGAGGCCCTACTTCTCCGTGCCGGCGAGGAGGTCCCGCAGCAGGTCGGCCAGGTGAGCGGCGCGCTCCGGCTCCAGGGAGGCCAGCGCCTCGGTCTGGGCGGCGAGGCCCGCGCCGACCGCCTCGTCGATGAGCCGGAGCCCCCGGTCGGTGAGCGTGACCTGCAGCCCCCGGCGGTCGTGCGGGTCGGGGGAGCGGCGCAGCAGCCCCGCCCGTTCCAGCTTGTCCAGCCGCCCGGTCATGCCGCCGGTGGTGAGCATCAGCGCGGCCGAGAGCTGCCGGGGGGAGAGCGTGTACGGCTCGCCGGAGCGGCGCAGGGTGGCCAGGGCGTCGAACTCGCCCCGCGAGATGCCGAAGCGCGCGTAGGCCTGCTCCATCCGGTCGCCCATCGCGCGCGACAGCCGGAAGATCCGGCCGAACACTTCCATGCCGGCCGTGTCCAGGTCGGGCCGGACCGCCGCCCACTGGTCGACGATCACGTCGACGGGGTCCGTGCGCGGTTCCGGGCGGTGGGGGCGTTCAGTCATGGGACGAGTATCGGGGCCACTCCGCTCGGCCGCAAGAAAGTAGCTTGACGGAAACTTGCTTAGAAGTAAGCTACTTTCTACCGAGCTTGCTTCCCGCCGAGCTTTCCCCGCCCCCGAAGGGTGCCCTCATGGCCGCCACCCGCACCGCTCGCCCCGCCGTCATCGCGCTCACCGCACTCGCCCCCGTCTCCTGGGGCACCACCTACGTCGTGACCACCGAGGTGCTGCCGCCCGACCGGCCCCTGTTCACCGGGCTGATGCGTGCCCTGCCCGCCGGTCTGCTGCTGCTCGCCCTCGCCCGGGTGCTGCCGCGCGGTGCCTGGTGGGGGAGGGCGGCGGTGCTGGGCGTGCTGAACATCGGGGCGTTCTTCCCGTTGCTGTTCCTCGCCGCCTACCGGATGCCCGGCGGGATGGCCGCCGTCGTCGGCTCGGCCGGACCGCTCCTCGTCGTCGGCTTCTCGGCACTGCTCCTCGGGCAGCGGCCCGCGGCCCGGTCCGTGCTCACCGGCGTCGTCGCCGCGTCCGGCGTCAGCCTGGTGGTGCTGGAGGCGGCCGGGGGACTGGACGCCCTGGGCCTGCTCGCGGCCGTCGCCTCCACCGTGTCCATGTCCGCGGGCGTCGTGCTCACCCAGCGCTGGGGCCGTCCCGAGGGGGTCGGACCGCTCGCCCTCACCGCCTGGCAGCTGACCGCGGGCGGCCTGCTCCTGGCGCCGCTCGCCCTCCTGGCCGAGGGCGCCCCGCCCGCGCTGGACGGCCCGGCGGTCGGCGGGTACCTCTACCTGGCGCTGGGCAACACGGCGCTGGCGTACTGGCTCTGGTTCCGCGGCATCGGCCGGCTCTCGGCGACGCAGGTCACCTTCCTCGGTCCGCTCTCGCCGCTGACCGCCGCCGTGATCGGCTGGGCCGTGCTGGGCGAGGCGCTCGGTCCGGTGCAGCTGGCGGGCATGGCGCTGGCGTTCGGGGCGACCCTGGCGGGGCAGCGGGCGCCGCGGGCGCGGGCGGCGGGCGCGGCGGGCGGCCGATTCTTCAGTTCTGCTTCAAAGAACGGTCGGAAAGATTCGATGGACCTGACGGGTCCGGCCCTGCGACGGTAGGCCCGCCAGGCCCCCGGCCGGTTCGGCCACGACGACCGGTCCGAACGGGACGGTCGGGCCGAACCGGACGACCAGGAAAGGACCTTCGTGGCCACAGCCGCCCGCCCCGCCGAAGACGCCGCGTCCGCCGACCCGCCCTCCGACCCGCCCTCCGCCCCGGTGCGGCCGACGGGGCCCGTGGCCGTCGGTCTCGCGCTCGCCGTCCTCGCCACCGTCGTGTGGTCCGGCAGCTTCGTCACCTCGCGGGCCCTCGGCGACAGCGTGCCGCCCGTCCAGCACGCGTTCTGGCGCTGGGTGGTGGCCCTCGCCGTCGTCGCCCCCTTCGGCGCCCGGCGGGCCTGGCGGCAGCGCGCGCTGATCCGGCGCCACCTCGGCTTCGTGGTCCTCGCCTCGCTGCTCGGCGTGACCGTCTACAACACCCTCGTCAACCAGGCCGGCGTCACCACCCCCGCTGCCAACATGGGCATGATCATGGCGGCCTCTCCCGTGCTCATGGCCCTCTACGAACGCGCGGGCGGCGTCCGGCTCGGCGCCCGCCGGGTCGCCGGGCTGGTCATCGCCTGCGCGGGCGTCCTGCTGCTCGTGGGAGGGGACGGGGCGTCGTTCTCGGCCGGGGACCTGTGGATGATCGCGGCCGCGTGCTGCTTCGGGTCGTACAGCGCGCTGCTGCGCCGCAGGCCCGAGGGGCTGGACGGGGTCGGGTTCCTGTTCACCACGTTCCTGCTCGGCACGGTCCTGCTGCTGCCCGCGCAGGGCATCAGCCTCGCCGTCCAGGGCGGCTTCCACCCGACGCCGGGCACGGTCTGGCCGATCCTCTACGTCGGGGTCGCCTCCTCCGCCGTGGCCTTCTTCGCCTGGAACAAGGCGATCTCCCTGATCGGCCCGTCCCGCGCCGGGGTCGTCTACTACCTCCAGCCGGTGTGCGTCGCCCTGCTGTCCTGGGTGCTGCTCGCCGAGCCGACCGGCTGGGCGCAGGCGGGCTGCATGGCGCTGATCCTCGGAGGCGTCGTCCTCGGCGCGGGGGCCCGGCGGTAGGTTGCCGCCATGGCCGACTGGGACCTCCGCAAGCTGCAGATCCTGCGGACGCTGCGGGAGCGGGGCACGGTGACCGCGACGGCCGAGGCGCTGCACATGACGCCGTCCGCCGTGTCCCAGCAGTTGACGAACCTCTCCCGGCAGCTCGGGGTGGAGCTGCTCCAGGCGCACGGCAGAAGGGTGCGGCTGACCGACGCGGCCCGGCTGGTGCTGCGGCACGCCGAAGCGGTGTTCGAACAGCTCGAACGCGCCGACGCCGAGCTCTCGGCGTACGTCCGGGGCGAGGCGGGCGAGGTCCGGGTGGGCGCCTTCGCCACCGCCGTGCCCGCCCTCGTCGTCCCGGCCGTCACCGCCCTGCGCGCCGGCAGCCCCGGGATCGAGGTGCGGGTGCGGGAGGCCGAGGCGCAGGAGGCGTACGAGCTGCTGGCCGCCGGGGAGGTCGACCTCGCGCTGTCGCTGGCCGCGCAGGCGCCGAGCGCCGTCGACCCGCGCTTCACCCGCGTGCCGCTGCTCGCCGACCCGCTGGACGTCGCCCTCCCCGGCGGCCATCCGCTGGCCCGCGCGGAGGGGCTGCGGCTGGCCGACCTCGCCGCCGAGCCGTGGATCTTCGGCGGCAGCGGGCCCTGGTCCGACATCACGCGCGGGGCCTGTGAGGCCGCCGGGTTCCGTCCGCACCAGGGCCACGCGGCGGCCGGCTGGCCGGCCATCCTCGCCATGGTCGAGGCGGGCATGGGCGTCGCCCTGGTACCGCGCATGGCCGCCGTCCCCCGCGACGGCGTCATCATGCGCGAACTCCACGCCGACCGCCCCGTCCGCCACGTCGTCGCGGCCGTACGAAGGGGAGCGGAGCAGGCCGCGGCGGTCGCCACCGTCCTGGAGGCCCTGCGCACGGCGGCGGACGAACGGGGCGCCTGAGGACGCTCCGGGGGACTGCCCCGGCACGGTGCCGGAGACGCGGCTCCGTACCCCGTGCGAGGGGCGCCCGGCGCTGCACACGCGCCGGACGCCCCTTCCTGCGTACCGCGGCCTACTCGGCCGCCGCCGCGTCCGCGGCCTGGGCCCTCAGCGCGCGCTCGATGCCCGAGCGGGACTCGGACACCAGGCGGCGCAGGGCCGCGTTCGGAGCGGCGGAGGACAGCCAGGCGTCCGTGCGGTCCAGGGTCTCCCGGGAGACCTGCACCGCCGGGTACAGGCCGACCGCGATCTGCTGGGCCATCTCGTGCGAACGGGACTCCCAGACGTCCTTCAGCGCCTCGAAGTACCGCTCCGTGTACGGCGCCAGCAGTTCCCGCTGGTCGGTCTGGACGAAGCCCGCGATGACCGCCTCCTGGACGGCGTTCGGCAGCTTGTCGGACTCCACGACCGACTCCCAGGCCTCCGCCTTGGCCGCCTCGGTCGGGCGGGCCGCCCGCGCGGTGGCCGCGTGGCGCTCGCCGGCCGCGGTCTTGTCCCGCTCGTACTCGGCCGCGATCTCCGACCCGCCGAACCGGCCCACGGCCGCGAGCCGCTGCACGAACGCCCAGCGCAGCTCCGTGTCGACGGCCAGGCCCTCGATCGTCTGCGTGCCGTCCAGCAGCGCGTCCAGCAGGTCGAGCTGCTCCGGCGTCCTGGCCGTCGCCGCGAACGCCCGCGCCCACGCAAGCTGGTGGTCGCTGCCCGCCTCGGCGGCCCGCAGGTGGGCCAGTGTGGCCTCGGTCCAGCGGGTCAGCAGCGCCTCGCGGGCGCTCGGGGCGGCGTACTGGTCGATGGCCAGCTTCACCTGGCGGTGCAGCGACTGCACGACACCGATGTCGGACTCCTTGCCGATGCCCGACAGGACGAGGGACAGGTAGTCCCGGGTGGCCAGTTCCGCGTCCCGGGTCATGTCCCACGCCGACGCCCAGCACAGGGCACGCGGCAGCGACTCGGTGAAGTCGCCCAGGTGCTCGGTGACCACGGCCAGCGACTGCTCGTCCAGGCGGACCTTCGCGTACGAGAGGTCGTCGTCGTTGAGCAGGAGCACCGCCGGGCGGGGCTTGCCCACCAGCTGCGGCACGGACGTCAGCTCGCCGTCCACGTCCAGTTCGACCCGGTCCCCGCGCACCAGCTTGCCGTCGCCGTCGAGGTCGTAGGCGCCGATCGCGACGCGGTGCGGGCGCAGGGTGGGCTCACCCTTGGCGCCGGCCGGGAGCGCCGGGGCCTCCTGGCGAATGGCGAAGGAGGTGATGACGCCGTTCGCGTCCGTTTCGATCTCCGGGCGCAGCACGTTGATGCCGGCCGTTTCCAGCCACGCCTTCGACCAGGTCCTCAGGTCGCGCCCGGAGGTCTCCTCCAGCGCGCCCAGCAGGTCCGACAGACGGGTGTTGCCGAACGCGTGCCGCTTGAAGTAGGCCTGCACGCCCCGGAAGAACGCGTCCTCCCCGACGTACGCGACGAGCTGCTTGAGCACGCTCGCGCCCTTGGCGTACGTGATGCCGTCGAAGTTGACGAGCACGTCGTCCAGGTCGCTGATGTCCGCCATGATCGGATGCGTGGACGGCAGCTGGTCCTGCCGGTACGCCCAGGTCTTCATCTGGTTGGCGAACGTCGTCCACGAGTGCGGCCACTTCGACCCCGGCGCGGCGGCCTGGCAGGCGGCCTCGGCGTAGGTGGCGAACGACTCGTTCAGCCACAGGTCGTTCCACCACTCCATGGTGACCAGGTCGCCGAACCACATGTGCGCCAGCTCGTGCAGGATCGTGGCGGCCCGCACCTCGTACGCGGCGTCCGTCACCTTGGAACGGAACACGTACTGGTCGCGGATGGTCACCGCGCCCGCGTTCTCCATCGCGCCCGCGTTGAACTCCGGCACGAAGAGCTGGTCGTACTTCTTGAACGGGTACCGGTAGTCGAACTTCTCCTGGAACCAGTCGAAGCCCTGCCGGGTCACCTCGAAGATGGCGTCCGCGTCGAGGTGCTCGGCCAGCGAGGGACGGCAGTAGATACCGAGCGGGACGGACTGGCCGTCCTTCTCGTACACGCTGTGCACCGAGTGGTACGGGCCGACGATCAGCGCCGTGATGTACGACGAGATGCGCGGGGTCGGCTCGAACTCCCAGACGTTGTCCTTCGGCTCGGGCGTCGGCGAGTTGGAGACGACCGTCCAGCCCTCGGGGGCCTTCACGGTGAACTGGAACGTCGCCTTGAGGTCCGGCTGCTCGAAGCTGGCGAAGACCCGCCGCGCGTCCGGCACCTCGAACTGGGTGTAGAGGTAGGCCTGGTCGTCCACCGGGTCGACGAACCGGTGCAGACCCTCACCGGTGTTGGTGTAGGCGCAGTCGGCGACGACGCGCAGGATGTTGCGCCCCGGCAGCAGCCCCGCGAGGGCGATGCGGGAGTCCTGGAACACCTCGGCGGCATCGAGGGCGTCGCCGTTCAGCGTCACCTCGTGGACCGTCGGCGCGACCAGGTCGATGAAGGACTCGCCGCCGCCCTCGGCGACGTCGAAGCGCACCGTGGTCACGGACCGGTAGGTGCCGCCCTCCTGCGCGCCGGTGAGGTCGAGATCGATCTCGTACGAGTCAACGGTCAGCAGCGTCGCCCGCTGCCGCGCCTCTTCGCGAGTCAGGTTTGTGCCAGGCACGCGGTCATCTCCTCGTTATGTGTGGGTTGCGCCATCCTTCCACGTGACCTGTGCCCAACGCGATGTCCGTTTCCCGCCGGTGCGCGGCGCGTCCGCGCGCGAGCCTGGGGCCCATGAACGGCTACACCGCACACGCCATCCCCCCGGCCACCCTCGAGGAACTGCGCGCCGCCGACGACGCGGGCCGCACCCCCGCACCGACGACCGACGACGAGGGCGGCGCACCCCTGCGCTGCTGTCTGCGCCACAGCCGCGCGGGTGAGCGCGTCGCGCTCGTCTCCTACGCCCCGCTGCGCCGCTGGGCGGCGGAGACGGGCGCCGACCCGGGCGCCTACGACGAGCAGGGCCCCGTCTTCATCCACGCCGACGCGTGCACGGGACCGGAGACGGACGCGCTCCCCTTCACCAACTCGCACCGCACCCTGCGCCGCTACTCCGCCGGCGGACGCATCCTGGGCGGGCGGCTGATCGGGGACCCCGGCGCCTTCGCGTACGCCCTGCGGGAAGCGTTCGACGACCCGGACGTGGAGTTCGTCCACGTCCGGGCCGTCGAGTACGGCTGCTTCCTCTACGAGGTGGCCAGGCCCCGGCTCTAGCCCTTCAGCTCCGCCGCCACCAGCTCCGCGATCTGCACCGCGTTCAGCGCCGCGCCCTTGCGCAGGTTGTCGTTGGAGACGAACAGGGCGAGGCCGTTGTCCACGGTCTCGTCCCGGCGGATGCGGCCCACGTACGACGGGTCCTGGCCGGCCGCCTGCAGCGGGGTCGGCACCTCGGTGAGCGCGACGCCGGGGGCGCCGGCCAGCAGCTCCTTGGCACGCTCCACGCCGAGCGGACGGGCGAACCGGGCGTTGATCTGCAGGGAGTGGCCGCTGAAGACCGGCACGCGCACGCAGGTGCCGGAGACCTTCAGCTCCGGGATCTCCAGGATCTTGCGGGACTCGTGGCGGAGCTTCTGCTCCTCGTCCGTCTCGTGCAGTCCGTCGTCGACGATCGAGCCGGCCAGGGGGAGCACGTTGTACGCGATCGGCGCCACGTACTTCTCCGGCTTCGGGAACTCGGCGGCCGAACCGTCGTGGGTCAGCTTGGGGGCGTCCGCGCCGACCTTCTGGACCTGCTCGAACAGCTCGTCCACGCCGGCCAGCCCCGAGCCGGACACCGCCTGGTAGGTGGCGACGACCAGGGCTTCCAGGCCCGCCTCCGCGTGCAGCGGACGCAGGACGGGCATCGCGGCCATCGTGGTGCAGTTCGGGTTGGCGATGATGCCCTTGGGGCGGTCGGCGATCGCGTGCGGGTTCACCTCGGAGACCACCAGCGGGACCTCGGGGTCGCGGCGCCAGGCGGAGGAGTTGTCGATCACGACGGGGCCCTGCGAGGCGACCTTCTCGGCCAGCGCCTTGGAGGTGGCGCCGCCCGCCGAGAACAGCACGATGTCGAGCCCGGAGTAGTCCGCGGCGGCCGCGTCCTCCACCGTGACGCCGTCCAGCTCCTTGCCCGCGCTGCGCGCCGAGGCGAACAGGCGCAGCTCGGTGACGGGGAAGTTCCGTTCCGTGAGGATCCTGCGCATGACCGTGCCGACCTGACCGGTGGCTCCGACGATTCCGACCCTCACGGTGGCTCCTTCTCCGTTTGTGCGCGTGTCTTCACGCGCGCTTTGCTCGGCCGAGACTTTTCCATCATGGGGCGAAGCCCGGCCCGCCTGTCCAGTCCATTGAGCGGTGTGCCCGCACACTGGGACGCGGCGGCTCGGACACGAGGTGCGGTCCTTGCGCACGAACCCCGGCTGAGCTGCAGAAATTCCGTCGCTCCGCCCCCGCGCCGCAAGCTGTGCTGTTCCGCCCCTGCCCACCTCCGCCCACCCCACACGACGATGTGATGTACGCCTCGTGCGCCGAAGGAGGCCGGGCCGGGAGGCCGGACGCCGCGCGCAGAGGGCGAGGCCGGGGCCGGACGCCGCGTGCAGAGGGCGAGGCCGGGGCCGGACGCCGCGCGCAAAGGGAGAGGGGCGGACGCCCGAACCGCGCGCCCGCCCCTCCCGGTACCGCACCGGACTACGGCACGACCTTCCCGATCCGCACGCTGCCGAGGCCCGCGACCGTGCCGTGGGCGTTGACGAGCTGGACCCGGCCGAAGAACTCGCGGCCCTCGGGGGCGGCGGCCAGGGCGGTGACGCTGCCCGTGACCGTCGCGGAGCCGCCCGTGCCGAGCTTCACCGCCGCCGAGCCGTCCACGGTGACCGAGCCGAGACCGGCGGAGAAGTACACGTCCCGGTAGTCGTACTCCGTGCTGCCCGACGGCACCGAGTAGCCCGCGACCACGACGGTGTACGTACCGGCGGCCGGCTTCGCGACGGAGACCGACTCCTCCGAGTCGCCGTCAGCGGACTGGGCGACGACGGCGCCGTTCTCGCCGTAGACCGTCAGGTCCAGGTCGGCGGCGGCGTCGGAGACGCCCCCGATCGCGACGTCCAGCGACTCGGCGCCCTCGGGCACCTCGACCGTGGAGGTGGCCGTCTGCCCCTGCTTGATCGTCGGCCGGGACGTCTCGGAGGAGCCGAGCGGGCCGCCGACCAGCTTGCCCTCCAGGGCGGCGTACTTGTTGGTCACCGTCCAGGAGGCGTCCGCAGGGGTGCCCGCCTTGGCCTCGGGCACGGTGACGACCTGCGGGTCGAAGGCCGCGCCGAGCACGGTGACGTCCAGCTTGTAGGGGTTGTCGAGCAGCGGCGAGGTGCGCCGGGCCTCGACCTCGACCTCCCAGACGCCGGGCTGCGGGTCGGCGTACGCGCGCACGTCGGGGCGGCAGCCGTTGCCGTCGAGGTAGTTGTTGTAGCAGTACGGCGTGGAGGTGTTGTCGGCCGGGACGCCGTACGGGTGGATGGAGATGAAGCGGGTCTGGCTCCTGCCCTTGAGCCCGCCGATCGCCACCTCCAGCGACTTGGCGCCCTCGGGGACGGTCACGAAGTAGGACGCGGTGCTGTTGCGCTGCACCGAGCCCTTCGCCGAGAAGTCGTACGTCAGCGGGGCGGAGACGACGACCGTGGTCAGGACCTGCTGGTCGACGCCCTCGGTGCGCGGGTCGTCGACCTCCAGGATCGCGCTCTTGAGACCGGCGGAGCCGGGCCGTGCCTCGACCCTGACGGTCACCGGCTCGTTCAGCGGCAGCTTCACCTCGTCACTGCCGACGACGCGGAAGGTGTTCCCCGCGTTGTTCTCGAAGTGCAGCTCGTGGCGGATCGCCTTGTCGGCGCCGGAGGTGCGGGTGAGCGTGATCTCGTACGTCTTCTTCTGCCCGGCCTTCAGGCCGCCCTCGCGGTCGTAGAGGCCGGTGCCGTGGCCCGGGGTCTTCAGGAACTGGTCGATCGCGGTGTCGACCGGTGCCTCGACCGTGTACTCGTGGGCGGTGGCGCCGCGCCGGACGGACCTCCAGGCGTCGGGGATGTTGATCAGGCCCGCGCCCTCCTCGTAGGCCTGCGCGCCCTTGATGTGGTCGGCGGTGGAGGTCAGCGCCGTGCGCAGCTTCGCCGGGGTCAGGTCGATGCGGGCCTGCTTGGCCGCCGACAGCAGCAGCGCGGAGGCGCCGGCGGCCTGCGGGGACGCCATCGAGGTGCCCTGGAGCATGCCGTAGCCGGCGGGCAGGTCGTAGCCGGCCTCGGGGACCGGGGCGCCGGGCATCCAGGTCTGGATGGAGTTGACCGCCGCACCGGGCGCGGTCAGCGTCGGCGTGAAGCCGCCGTCCTCACGCGGGCCGCGCGAGGAGAACGGCATCATCTGGTACTTGGTCTTCACCTCGGAGCCGTAGTTGGCGGCCCAGGTCTCGCGGGAGATGGACGCGCCGACCGAGATCACCTTGTCGGCCAGGCCGGGGTCGCCGATGGTGTTGGCGCCGGGGCCGGAGTTGCCCGCGGAGATGACGAGCTGGACGCCGTAGGTGTCGATGAGCCGCGTGTACAGCTCGGCGCGGGCGTTGTTGCCGTCGTTGAGGGCGGGCAGGCCGCCGATCGACATGTTGACGATGTCGACGCCCCGGTTGACGACGAGGTCGATCATGCCCTCGGTGAGCGCGACGTTGGTGCAGCCGCCGCTCCAGGTGCAGGCGCGGGACGACACGATCTTCGCGCCGGGCGCGGCACCGTCCATGCGGCCGCCGAACAGCCCGTGGGCGGCGGCGAGTCCGGCCACGTGGGTGCCGTGCTCGGACTCGATGACGCCGATGTTGACGAAGTCGGCCTTGGCGCCCGCGGAGTTGTAGACGACGTCCTTGCGGATCTCGACCACGAACGGCTGGCGCTCGGCCACGTCCGTCTTCGGGTCGTCGGTGCCGAAGTACCCGACCTGGAAGCCGTCCTTGTACGGCTTCATCGGGGTGTCGTCGGAGAAGTCGTGGTTGTTGTTCAGGTCGACGCGGACCGTGCCGGCCTCGGCGTCGTACAGGACGCCCCAGGAGTCGGTGGTGTCGCCGTCCCGGTTGGCGTCCCCCGCGGCGTCACCGCCGGTGGTGTACGACTCCAGGAAGGTGCTCATCCGGTACGAGCCCGCGGGCGCCGTCCAGGTCTGTCCGCCGTAGGTGAAGGCGGGGCCGGAGACCGAGGTGGTCATCGGGCGCCAGGTGCGGTCGCCGTCGACGACGGGGTCGGTGGCGGTGACCCAGTCGACGATCTTGCGCTCGCCGGTGGTGGTCTTCTGCAGCGCGGGATGGGCCAGGTCGACGCCGGAGTCGAGGATGCCGATGGTGACGCCGCGCCCGTCCGACTTCGGGTTCTTCTTCACGAAGTCGACGGCGCCCGTCTCGAAGGACGGGTTGTACGGGTTCTCGGCGGGCGTCCGGCGGTCCGGCGCCGGGTAGGAGCGGCCCTTGTGCGCGGCGCCCTCGGCCATGTCCGCGCTCGGCGTCGGGTCGTCCAGCTCGATCTCGTCGCGCAGGTCGATGCCGTGCACGGAGGAGAGCTTCGCGGCGGCGGCGATGGCCGAGTCCGCCTTGGCGGTCGGGACGGTGGCGCGGACGTAGCCCAGCTCGTCGTAGGTGCGGCCGACGGTGCCGCCGGCGATCGCGTTCAGCTCCTTCGCCACCTGTGCGGTCGCGCCCGGCGCGGTGGCGACCATCATCGTGACGTTCTTCTCGCCGCCGGCCTTCGCGGCGGCGAGCAGGTCCGCGTCGTGGGAACCGAGCTTGTCGTGGGCGGACTTGACGGAGGCGTCCGCGGGCGGCGTGGTCGACGCCGGTCCGTCGGCGGCCAGGGCCGCGGGGACGGGCCCGACCGCGGCGAGCGCGGCGACGAGGCCCGTGGCCAGGACGATCCGCGCCGCGCGTCTGACGCCCGGTATCGGTTCCCGCTGGGGGGTGTGGGTCATCGGCATCCCTTGGAGTGAAGGAACGTACGGAACGACCGGAACCGATCGGTCCCGGCCGAAGTGGTCCGGAATCCGATCCCGGACGACCGCTCAGCCTTACGCAAGGGGCCCACGTTTGGGGAGAGTTGTCCGGGACGGGATGGACCGATGGCGTACTTCCGCCATACGCCACCGGGGACACAAGGGGTGGTCCGTGACAACCGCGGCGGAGGAGGGCCGAAAGGTGCTCAACCCTCACGGACCGCGGCAACCCCGCGGCCGCCCGCGCGGTCTCCTCCCCGGACCGAGCACAACGGAACAGTGGAACGGGGAAGACATGACCGCACGCGTACGCACCACCCTGGCGGCCGCCTGCGCCGTCGCGCTGTCGGCGGCCCTGGCCGCCCCGGCCGTGGCGGCGCCGGCCGTCCACGGCCACGACGCCACGGAGCGCGCCCTGAGGGCAGCGGTCGCCGACGGCGTGCCCGGCGTCACCGCCACCGCCCGCACCGACCGGCGCACCTGGTCCCGGACCGCCGGGGTGGGCGACCTCAGGACCGGTGAGCCGCGTTCCGAGCGGGACCGCTACCGCGTCGGGAGCATCACCAAGACCTTCGTCGCCACCGTCCTGCTCCAACTGGAGGCCGAGGGCAGGCTCTCGCTGGACGACACGGTGGGCCGGTGGCTGCCGGGCGTGGTCGAGGGCCACGGCCACGACGGGGACCGCATCACCCTGCGCCGGCTCCTGAACCACACCAGCGGCGTCTACGACTACACGTCCGACGAGGGATTCGTCCGCGACCACTTCGGCCGGGACGGCTTCGCCGAGCACCGCTACGACACGCTGACACCCCGGCAGTTGGTCGCGATCGCCACGGCCCACGAACCGGCCTTCGCACCCGGCGCCCGCTGGGAGTACTCCAACACCAACTACGTCCTGGCCGGCATGGTGATCGAGGAGGCCACCGGGCGCCCGTACGCCGAAGAGGTGCGCCGCCGGATCGTCGGACCGCTGAAACTGCGCGCCACCTCGCTCCCCGGCACCCGGACCGGCCTGCCGCAGCCCAGCAGCCGCGCCTACTCCAAGCTGGGCGGGACGGCGACGGACCCCACCTACGACGTCACGCGGCTCAACCCGTCCATGGCCGGCTCGGCGGGGGAGATGATCTCCGACTCCGCCGACCTGAACCGCTTCTACACCGCCCTGTTCCGGGGCGGGCTGCTGCCCGCGGAGCAACTGGCCGAGATGACCACCACGGTCCCCGCGCTGCCGGGTGCCTCCTACGGCCTCGGCCTGATCAGGCGGGACCTCGACTGCGGAGTGACCGTCTGGGGCCACGCCGGCGGCATCCACGGCTCCTCCTCGGAGGCGGTGACGACCCGGGACGGCCGGCACGCCCTCGCCCTCAACTTCAACGGCGACTGGTCGGGCGACAGCCAGGCGGTGATCGAGGCGGAGTTCTGCGGCGACTGATCCGGGCGCCGCGCCGGGGCTACCGGGGCAGCACCACGACGTAGGCCGCGGGCTCCCGGTCCCCGGCCGCCATCAACGCCGTACGCACGACGGCCGCCTGGTGCTCCGGGCAGGCCCGCAGCTTGCGCGGGGTCAGGTGCACGACCGTGATGCCGAGCCGTTCCAGGTGCTCGCGCTTGCGGGCGTGCTCCGCCCGGGCGGCGTCGTCCTCCTGTTCGCGGTGGGCGCGGGTGTCCAGCTCCACCGCCACCGCCTGCTCGGGCCAGAAGGCGTCCACACCGCCCAGATGGGGACCGCCGGGCAGACGCAGGTCGACGTTCCACACCGGCTCCGGCAGTGCGTGCTCGCGCACCATCCGGTACAGGCGCTGCTCGGCCAGCGCCCGCCCCTCGGCGACCAGCGAGTCCACCGCGTCCACCACGTGCGGGCGACTGAGCAGCCGGGCCCGGTTCAGCTCCCGCACCACCGCCGCCGGTTCGCAGTGCCCGTCGCGCACCGCCTCCCTCAGCAGCTCGCGCACGGTGCCCGGATCGGCCGGCTCCGCCACCGCGTCCGCCAGCGCCCGCGCCACCGGCGCCACCGGTACACCGGTCACCTCCACGGCGGTCGGCAGCGCGGCCGTCCGCACGATCCGCGCGCAGCCCGTCGTACGCAGCCGGCGCAGCCGCGGGACCAGGACGTCGATGACGTCGAGGGACGGCAACGGGGGAGCCGCGGCGAACCCGTGCAGCGCCAGCGCGGCCAGACCCGTGATCACCGCCTCCGCGCAGGCGGGCACCGGCGCGTGCTCCGCGCCCGGCTGCACCGGCACGGAAGCGGTCCTCCCGGCCCCCGCACCCGGAGGCGTGCCCGAACTGCGGTCGCGCCCCGCGTACAGGAGCACCGCGTGCAGGCGCTCCTCGCCGGTGGGCGGCCCCGCGTGCAGCAGGACGACGTTCGGCAGCACCTGCTGCCAGGGGCCGCCCGGCCGGCACTGCTCGTTGGTCTCGGCGGCGGAGACTCCGTGCGCCCGCAGCTGGGCGACCGTCATCAGCCGGCGCCGGCCGTCGGCCAGTGCGTGGAGCGGGCGGGGGCGGGGGGAGAGCGGGGTGTTGTGCGTCATGACCGGCAATTTCCCCGCGCCCCATCCGCCCCTTAACCCCTGTTACACACCCATCGCCGAACCGGGACAAGCCCGCGCTGCGGGACGGGTGTTCGGATGCCGTAACCCCTGGTCCGCACCGGTGGGACCCGGGGTTACGGCTGCTATTGACCGCATTCCGTAACGGCGGCGGACCGCGCGGGACGGGACCTCACCGGCCGTCGGAGGCCCCGTCGCGGGCCTGCGCCCGCAGGGCGCGCGCGAGATCGTCCCGCCCTTCGAGCACCAGCCGCCGCAGGGCCGGTGCCGCGTCCTCGTGCGCGGACAGCCACGCGTCGGTCGCGTCCAGCGTCTCCCGCGAGTCCCGCAGCGACGGGAACAGGCCCCGGACCACGTCCATCCCGATCTGGATGGACCGCTCGGCCCACACCCGCTCGATCGCCGCGAAGTACTTCTCGGTGTACGGCGCGAGCAGTTCCCGCTGCGAGGGCTGCACGAAACCGGCGATGGTCGCCTCCACCAGGGCGTTGGAGAGCTTGTCCGACTCCACGACCTGGGCCCAGGCCTGCGCCTTGACCACGTCGGAGGGCCGCGAGGCCAGGCAGCGCACCTGGTGCCGCTTGCCGGAGGCCGTGTCGTCGCGGGCCAGCTCGGCCACCAGGACCGCCCCGTCGACAACCCCGTGCGCGGACAGCGGGGTGAGGAAGGTCCACCGCAGCTCCTGGTCCACCTCCAGCCCGTCGATCTTCTCCGTGCCCTCCAGCAGACCCCGGAGCACCGCCAGGTCGGCCTCCTCGGCCGCCACCGACGCGAAGAACCGCGCCCAGGCGAGCTGCTGCTCACTGCCCGGCGCCGCCTCCCGCAGCTCGCGCAGCGCACCCTCGGCGAGCAGCCGGCCGCCCGTCTCCCGCCAGTCCGGAGCGGCGTAGTGCACCAGGGCCGAGTCGGCCCAGGCGTGCAGCATCTGCAGGACGCCGATGTCGGACTCGCGCCCCGCGAACCGCAGCACCAGCGCCGCGAAGTCCCGGGCCGGCAGCAGCGCGTCCCGCGTCATGTTCCACAGCGCCGACCAGCACAGGGCGCGGGCCAGCGGGTCGCTCACCGCGCCCAGGTGCTCGCGCAGCGTCGCCAGCGAGGTGTCGTCGAAGCGCGTCTTGCAGTACGTGAGGTCGTCGTCGTTGACCAGGACCAGCTCCGGCGCCTCGGCACCCGCCAGCTCCGCGACCAGCGTGCGCGGACCCTCGACGTCCACCTCGGCGCGCGCGTAGCGCTCCAGGGCGCCCTCGGCCGTGCGCCGGTACAGGCCCACCGCCACCCGGTGCGGGCGCAGTTCGGGGTGCGATTCCGCCGCCTCCTGCACCACGGCCAGCTCGTCGACCGTGCCGTCCGCGCCCAACAGCACCTGCGGCGTGAGCGAGTTGACGCCGGCCGTCTGGAGCCAGGAGCGCGACCAGGCCGCCATGTCCCGCCCGCTGGTCTCCTCCAGGACCGAGAGCAGGTCGCCCAGGCGCGTGTTGCCGTAAGCGTGCCGCTTGAAGTAGCGCCGTGCTCCCTCCATGAAGGCGTCCTGCCCGACGTACGCCACCAACTGCTTGAGCACGCTGGCGCCCTTGGCGTAGGTGATGCCGTCGAAGTTGAGCTTGGCGTCCTCCAGGTCACGGATGTCGGCCGTGATCGGGTGCGTGGAGGGGAGCTGGTCGGCGCGGTACGCCCACGCCTTGCGGCGGTTGGCGAAGGTGATCCAGGCGTCCTTGAACCGGGTCGCGCCGACGTTGGCGAAGGCGCCCATGAAGTCGGCGAAGGACTCCTTGAGCCACAGGTCGTCCCACCACTCCATGGTGACCAGGTCGCCGAACCACATGTGCGCCATCTCGTGCAGGATCGTGTTGGCGCGGCCCTCGTACGACGCCCGCGTCACCTTCCCGCGGAAGATGTACTCCTCCCGGAAGGTCACCATCCCCGGGTTCTCCATCGCGCCGAGGTTGTACTCCGGCACGAACGCCTGGTCGTACTTCCCGAAGGGGTACGGGTAGTCGAAGTGGTCGTGGAAGAAGTCCAGGCCCTGCTTGGTGATCAGGAAGACGTCGTCGGCGTCGAAGTGCGGGGCGAGCCCCTTGCGGCACAGGGCGCCGAGCGGGATCTCCAGCCGCGTGCCGTCCTCGAGGACGCGCTCGTAGGAATCCGTCACGTAGTGGTACGGACCGGCCACGACACACGTGATGTACGTCGAGATCGGCTTCGTCTCCGCGAACCGCCACACCCCGTCGGCGCGCTCGCCCGCGCCGTTGGACCACACCGTCCACTCCTCGGGCGCGCGCACCTCGAAGCGGAAGGGCGCCTTGAGGTCGGGCTGCTCGAAGTTGGCGAAGACCCGGCGGGAGTCGGCCGGCTCGTACTGGGTGTACAGGTACACCTCGCCGTCCTCGGGGTCGACGAAGCGGTGCAGGCCCTCGCCGGTGCGGGAGTAGGCGCACTGGGCGTCGACGACCAGTTCGTTGTCGGCGGCCAGGTCCTCCAGGGCGATCCGGGCGCCGTCGAAGACCTCGCTCGGGTCGAGGTCGCGGCCGTTGAGGGAGACAGCGGTGACGCTCGGGGCGATCAGGTCGGCGAAGCTGCTCGCGCCGGGCTCGTTGCAGCGGAAGCGGATCGTGGTCACGGACCGGAAGGTGCGCGGGCCCTCGCCCTCGGCCTCGCCGACGGCCGAACGCACGTCGAGGGACACCTCGTACCCGTCGACGGACAGCAGTGCGGCCCGCTCCCGGGCCTCGTCGCGGGACAGATTCTCACCGGGCACGGGCGGCACTCCTCGGATCGTGGTCGGACACGTGTGGTGTTCAGTATGCGGACAGCACCGATCCTGCCATGCGCCCCTGACGCCCGGCAGCCGGGAATGGGAGGGGCCGCCGGTCGGTTGCCCCGAGAAACGGCCAGTCACGTGCCCCATGAGGAGAGACATGTCCGAGAAGACGCCCGTCGACTTCTGGTTCGACCCGCTGTGCCCCTGGGCCTGGATGACCTCGCGCTGGGTGCTGGAGGTGGAGAAGGTCAGGGACATCGAGGTCCGCTGGCACGTGATGAGCCTGGCCGTCCTCAACGAGGACAAGCTCGACGAGCTGCCCGCCGAGTACCGCGAGATGCTCGAGGTCAAGGCGTGGGGTCCGGTCCGCGTCGTCATCGCGGCCCGCGAGGAGCACGGCGCCGAGGTGCTGGGCGACCTCTACACGGCGCTCGGCACCCGCATCCACAACCAGGACGAGGGCCCCGGCCGCGAGACGGTCGCCGCCGCCCTGAAGGACGTCGGCCTGCCCGATTCCCTCATGGACCACTGGGACGGCACGCCCTACGAGCCCCAGCTCCGCGCCTCCCACAAGGAGGGCATCGACAAGGTCGGCCAGGAGGTCGGCACCCCGGTCATCGCCGTGCCCGGCGCCGACGGCGAGCAGCTCGCCTTCTTCGGCCCGGTCGTCACCCCCGCCCCCAAGGGCGAGGACGCCGCCAAGCTCTGGGACGGCACCCTCGCGGTCGCCTCCGTCCCCGGCTTCTACGAGATCAAGCGGACCCGCACCAAGGGCCCGGACTTCAGCAACCTGTAGGCGGCCCCGGCGGACCCCCGCGCACAGGAAGCCCCCGCGAGTCACGTCCTCGCGGGGGCTTCCCTCATTCCGCCTGCCCGGTGAAGGGTGAGAAGACGATCACGAGGCAGGACGACCGGGAGTGCTCAGGGCGCTCAGGGCGCCAGCAGCAGGGTGTTCGTGCGGGACTTGGCCGCCTCGTAGCGCCTGGCCACGTCCTGCCAGTTGACGACGGCCCACATGGCGTCGATGAAGTCGACCTTCTGGTTCTTGTACTGCAGGTAGAAGGCGTGCTCCCAGGCGTCGAAGACCAGGATCGGGGTGGAACCCTGGCCGACGTTGCCCTGGTGGTCGTAGACCTGCTCCACGATCAGCCGGCCGCTCAGCGGCTCGTACGCCAGCACGCCCCAGCCCGAGCCCTGGGTGGTCGCGGCGGCCTTGGTGAGCTGTGCCTTGAACCCGGCGAAGGAGCCGAAGGACTCGGCGATCGCGTCGGCCAGCTCGCCCGTGCCGTCCTTGTCCAGGGGCTCGCCGCCGCCGTCGCCGGTCATGTTGTGCCAGTAGATCGAGTGCAGGATGTGGCCGGAGAGGTGGAAGGCCAGATTCTTCTCCAGGCCGTTGATCGAGCCCCACGTCTCCTTGTCCCGCGCCTCGGCGAGCTGCTCGAGGGTGTCGTTGGCGCCCTTGACGTACGCGGCGTGGTGCTTGTCGTGGTGCAGCTCGATGATCTCGGGACTGATCACCGGAGCCAGTGCGGAGTAGTCGTACGGCAGTTCAGGAAGCGTGTAGACGGGCATGGCGGATCCCCTCCGACCTCTTATTGCAAAAGGCTTGCAAGTGCACGCTAGCAGCAAGAGGTCCGGGAGGCGCGCAGGGCCGGACGCGCGGCACACGAAAAGGGCCCCCGCACGCGACCGTGCGGAGGCCCTCGGGAGGTACCGGGCGGGGCGGCTAGCCGAGGCGGGCCCGCCGCCGCTGCCGGGCGTACCCGACGGCCGCCAGGAACAGCGTCATCCCGCCCGTCGAGTAGAGCTGCACCCGCGTGTCCGGCTCGCGGGCCATCAGCACGAACACCGCGGCCATACCCGCCAGCGCCACCCAGGTCAGCCACGGGAAGCCCCACATGCGCACCACCAGCCTCCCGGGCGCCTCCCGCTCCAGCCGGCGGCGCAGCCGCAGCTGCGAGGCGGCGATGAAGATCCAGACGACCAGGATGACCGCGCCGATCATGTTCAGCAGCCAGGAGAAGACGTCGTCGGGCCGCCAGTAGCTGAGCAGGACGCAGCCGAAGCCGAACAGCGAGGAGACCAGCACCGCGATCCGCGGCACCCCGCCCGACACCCGCCCCAGCGCCTTCGGCCCCTGCCCCCGCTCGACCAGCGAGTAGCCGATGCGGGAGGCGCCGTAGATGTTGGCGTTCATGGCGCTCAGCAGCGCGACCAGGACGACGACGTTCATGAGCCCGCCCGCGCCCGGGATGCCCAGCTCGTCGAGGGCCGCGACGTAGGGGCCCTTCTCGACCACCTCGGGGGAGTCCCAGGGGACCAGGGTCACGATGACCGCCATCGAGCCGATGTAGAACAGCGCGATCCGCCACATCGCCGTCCGCACGGCGCTCGCCACTCCCTTGACCGGGTTCTCCGACTCGGCCGCCGCGATGGTCACCGTCTCCAGGCCGCCGTAGGCGAACACCGAGGCGAGCAGGCCGATGATCAGGCCGTTGCCGCCGTTCGGCAGGAAGTCGCCCAGGTGGGCGGTGCCGGGGGAGTCGGTGCCCGGCAGGACGCCGCAGATCGCCAGCACGCCCAGCACCAGGAACAGCGAGATCGCGCCGACCTTGAGGGCGGCGAACCAGAACTCGAACTCGCCGAAGTTCTTCACGGCGGCCAGGTTCGTCCCGCAGAACACCACCATGAACAGCGCCACCCACGCCCACTCGGGCGTCCCCGGCAGCCAGCCGTGCACGATCTGCGCGGCGCCGATGCCCTCCAGGCCGACGGCCGTGCACAGCAGCACCCAGAACGCCCAGCCCGCGGTGAACCCGGCCCACGGCCCGATCGCCCGCTCGGCGTGCGCGGAGAAGGAACCGGACGACGGATACGCGGCGGACATCTCGCCCAGCATCCGCATCACCAGCATCACGAGGAGACCGGAGAGGGTGTAGGCGACGACGATCGAGGGTCCGGCGGCGGCGATCCCGGCCCCGGAACCGACGAACAGTCCGGCGCCGATCACGCCGCCGAGGGCGATCATCGACAGGTGGCGCTGCTTGAGGCCGTGGGAGAGGGAGGCGTCCACCGGCTGCTGGGGCGCCGTGGAGGTGGTGCTGTTGGACATGGAGCGGCTCGTCCAATGCGTGGGGGGCTCGGGCAGGGCAAAAACGCCCACAGTCTCCGGTCTCGCGCCGGCCGGCGACAGCGGACGCCCACGATACGGACGGACCGGATGCGGAGTGTGACAGTCCGAATGCGAAGTTCCGCTTGCCGGTGACGCCCGCCTCACCCCTTCGGTGACCGGTGTCACCCGAGTCCGTGTGTATCCCGCGCCCTTTGTCGGGAGCCCACCAAGCCGATGAGCGGGCCTTTGTCGGGCGTTACTGGTGATCGGCTCCAGGCGGCTGGGATAGCGTCGCGGTGTCCCGACATGTCCACACCACCGCGGAGTCCCCATGAGCACCGCTGCCGTTTCCGCCCGCCGCTCCGGGCAGGTCCTCGCCGACCTCATCCCCTCCTCCCGAGTCCGGGACGTCGCGCTCGTGGCGGGCGGCGCCGCGCTCACCGGCGTCGCGGCCCAGATCGCCGTGCCCGTGCCCGGCTCCCCGGTGCCGGTGACCGGCCAGACCTTCGCCGCACTCCTCGTCGGCACCGCGCTCGGCGCCCGCCGCGGCCTCCTCTCGCTCGCGCTGTACGCCCTGGTGGGCATGGCGGGCGTGCCGTGGTTCGCGGAGGGCGGCTCCGGCACCGCCGCCCCGTCGCTCGGCTACGTCTTCGGCATGCTGCTCGCCGCCACGGTCGTGGGCGCGCTGGCCCGCCGGGGCGCCGACCGCTCGATGCTGCGCACGGCCGGCACCATGCTGCTCGGCGAGGCGATCATCTACGCCGTCGGCGTGCCGTACCTGGCCCTGGCCGCCGACATGTCCCTCACCGCCGCGATCGCGGCCGGCCTCACCCCGTTCCTGGTGGGCGACGCGCTGAAGGCCGTACTGGCGATGGGCGTCCTGCCCACCGCGTGGAAGCTGGCCGACAAGCGGTAGGAGGCCGCGGGCCCACGCGAGGACCCCGCCGGGGCCGCGAGCGGCGTCCCGGCGGGCACCCCGACCCCGCACGACCAGGGTCGTCGCGCCGTGTCACACTCGACGCATGCGCGTGTATCTCGGCTCGGACCATGCGGGCTTCGAACTCAAGAACCATCTCGTCGAGTGGCTCAAGGCGGCGGGGCACGAGCCCGTCGACTGCGGCCCGCACATCTACGACGCCCAGGACGACTACCCGCCCTTCTGCCTGCGCGCCGCCGAGCGCACGGCCGCGGACCCCGACGCCCTCGGCATCGTGATCGGCGGCTCCGGCAACGGCGAGCAGATCGCGGCGAACAAGGTGAAGGGCGTGCGCGCGGCGCTGGCCTGGAGCGAGGAGACGGCCTCGCTCGGCCGCCAGCACAACAACGCCAACGTCGTCGCGGTCGGCGCCCGCATGCACACGCAGGACGAGGCGACGAAGTTCGTCGAGACCTTCCTCACCACCCCGTTCTCCGGCGACGAACGCCACGTCCGCCGCATCGACATGCTCACGTCCTACGAAACGACGGGCGACCTCCCGCCCGTCCCGCCCCACCACCCGCAGCAGTAGCCGACCCCGGCACACGAACGCCGCCGTTGCCCCGCCCCACTGGGGGCGCACCCGCGGGGCGGGGAAACGGCGCCCGCGGGGCGGACGCAAACCGGACCCCGCAGGGTGGGGACACCGCCTCACCGGGTGGCCGGGATCTGCTCCCCGCGGGGAGGGAAACGGCCTCACCGGGGTGGTGGGAAACCGAATCCCGCAGGGCCGGGGGCCCCGCCCCCCCACTGGGTGGTCGGGGTCTGATCCCCGTGGGGAGGGAAACGGCCTCACCGGGGGGTCGGAACCCGATCCCCGCAGGGCAGGGAAGCGGACCTCAGGGGTGGTCGGAACCCGGACCCCGCTGGGCAGGTAAGCGGACCTCAGGGGTGGTCGGAACCCGGACCCCCAGGGTGGGGAAGCGGACCCCAGGGGTGCAGGGGACGGAGTCCCCGCCGGGGTCCGGGGCGGAGCCCCGGAACGAGTCGAGCCTCTCGACCCACCGAGTCGGGTGGGCGGGTGGGCAAAGGCCACGGCGAGCGCAGCGCAGCGCTCCGCACCGCGACGAAAGGACACCGCACGTGCCAGAGGGGCACACGATCCACCGGCTGGCCCAGGACTACACCGCCGCCTTCGCCCGGACGGCAGTCCACGCCACCAGCCCCCAGGGCAAGTTCACCGACTCCGCGGCCCTCCTCGACGGCACCGTCCTCACCACCGCCGACGCCCACGGCAAACACCTCTTCCTCGGCTTCGGCGCAGCCGGGACCGCCCCCGAGACGTCCACCTGGGTCCACATCCACCTCGGCCTCTTCGGCAAGGTCACCTTCGGCCCCGCCCCCGCACCCCCGCCCACGGACACCGTCCGCCTCCGCCTCGCCAACGACACGGCGTACGTCGACCTGCGCGGCCCCACCACCTGCACCCTGATCACCGACCCGGTGAAACAGGCGATACACGACCGCCTCGGCCCCGATCCACTGCGCCCGGACGCCGACCCGGAGGCCGCGTACCGCCGGATCTCCCGCAGCCGCACCACCGTCGCGGCCCTGCTCATGGACCAGAAGGTCGTCGCCGGCGTCGGCAACGTCTACCGCGCCGAGGTCCTCTTCCGCCACGGCATCGACCCGTACCGCCCCGGCAGGGACCTCACCCGCGCCGAGTGGGACACCGTCTGGCAGGACCTCACCGGCCTCATGCGCGAGGGCGTGCGGAACAACCGCATCGACACCGTCCGCCCGGAGCACACCCCCGAGGCGATGGGCCGCCCGCCCCGCGTCGACGACCACGGCGGCGAGGTCTACGTCTACCGCCGGGCGAACCAGCCCTGCCACCTCTGCGGCAGCCCCGTCCGCACCGCCGACCTCGCCGCCCGCAACCTCTTCTGGTGCCCCACCTGCCAGCGGCGCTAGCGCCGCCCCGCGCTCAGAAGCCGTGCGGCAGCCACGGCGCCACGTCCGACCCGAACGCCACCGACGCCTCCGCCAGCGCCCCGCCCCGCACCTCGCGCACCCGCCCGGCCGCCGCGAGCGAACCGAGGCGCACACCGCCGAGGTAGGCAGCCGCCAACTCCCGCACCGACAGGGCGAGATCCGCCGCGTCGGCCGTACGCTCGCAGGACGCCCCCTTCGCGTCGCCGCTCAGCCGCCAACGCCCCGCGTTCCACGGGCAGAAGGCGTCCTCGACCTCGAACACCACGTCCACCGGCGCCTGGTAGGTCCGCGCCGCGAGCGCCGCCCCCACGTCCACCAGCCGCACGTACAGCGCGTCCCGCAGGGCCGGCCGGCACCGCCGGATGTCCGACACCTGGTGCTGCCACGCCTCGTCGACCGGCCGCCCCCGCACCGACAGCGTGCCGGTCAGGTCGATGTCGTACAGGAAACGCCACAACGCCGCCTCGGTCGCCGGGTCGAGCCCGGCCAGGGCGTCCAGGACCACCGTGCCCCTGGGCCCGTCCTGCTCCCACGCCGGACGCACCCGGAACCGCGCGTACCCGGTGACCTCGCCGCCCCGCCTGGCGACCACGCACTGCAGGGGGGAGGCACCCTCCCGCCCGCTCTCCGGGTCCAGCAGTCCCAGCCGCTCCCAGCCGGGCTGCCGGGCGATCATCCCGGGCCGCGCCGGCACCAGCCGCGCGTACACGGCCTCGCACACGTCGAGCACGTCACCGGGCGCCGCGTACCGCAGCCGTACGTCGTCCGTGCCGGGCGGGGCGGACAGCCGGACCCGGCTCGTGTCGATCTCCGCGCCGAGTTCGAAGGTCGCGGCGCCGTAGCCGAACCGGCCGTAGATCGCCGGCTCGGAGGCCGTCAGCACGGCCAGCGGCTCGCCCCAGGAACGTACGTCGTCCAGCTGCCGCCGCATCATCGACGTCAGGACACCCCGGCGCCGGTGCGTGGCGGCCACGCTCACCATCGTCACGCCCGCCGCGGGCACCTGCGCGCCGCCGGGCACGGTCATCCGGAAGGCGAACGCGCCGGCCGTCCCGACGCACGCGTCGCCCTCCCACACACCGATCGACCGGTCGAACCGCGTCAGCTCGCGGAACAGCGCCAACTCCTCGTCCGGTTCCGGAACCCCGCCGAAGGCGCGGACCAGCGACCCGTACCAGGTGTCCCACTCCTCTTGCCGCAGTACCCGCGGTTCCGTCGTCGTCACGTCGCCGCCATTTCCCGTGGACCGTTCCATGCCTCATGCGTATCAGGGCAGGACGGAGACGGGCGAGGCAATTTCGGCAGGGTTGCGGCGCGGAAGCCGTTCGTGAAGTTCACTGTGAAGTCCGGCCCCGGACGGGGGACAAGGAGGACCTCCCGTGCCAAGCGGCCGGTCCGATGGATAGGGTCCCGAACTAATGGCAGCAGGACGACAGCGGCGCGCGGAGGCCGAGACGTTCACGGCCCGGTGGAAGAAGCAGTGGCACCGGGCCCGCGTCGGCGTGCGCCGGGCCGCCGTCGACTACTTCCGCGGCGACGGCTCCGACTGGATCGCGCTGGCCGGACTGCTGCTGGCGATACCCGTCATCGCGGCCGGCACCATGGCCAACTCCGTGTGGTGCTCGCCCTCCGCGCTGGTCGTGCCGATCGTCGCGGGCGGCCTGCTGCTGCGCCCGGCGAGCCTGCTCGGCCTGTACGCCGCGGCGGCCACCGCGCTGATCGTGGAGTCCGTACAACTCGGCCCGTACACCGAGGGGCCCTCCCGCGTCACCCCCGGCGTGGTCCTGGTGGTCGCGGCCTGCGGATTCTTCGGGCTGGTCGTCGCCCAGTTCCGCAGCCGGGTCGGCGTGCCCTGGCGGCGCGGCGGCACCATGCTCTTCGACCTGCGCGAACGCATCCGCGTCCAGAGCAAACTGCCCCAACTGCCCAAGGGCTGGCACCGCGAGATGGCGCTGCGCCCGGCCGGGGGCCAGTCCTTCTCCGGCGACTTCGTCGTCGCGGCCCGCACGAACGGCGGCCGGACCCTTGAGGTCGTCCTCACCGACGTCTCCGGCAAGGGCATGGACGCGGCCTCCCGCGCCCTGCTGCTGTCGGGCGCCTTCGGCGGACTGCTGGGCAGCCTTCCGCCGCACGCCTTCCTGCCGGCCGCCAACGGCTATCTGCTGCGCCAGGACTGGGACGAGGGCTTCGCCACCTCGATCCACCTGGTGCTCGACCTCGACTCCGGCGACTACGAGCTGTACTCCGCCGGACACCCGCCGGGCCTCCAGCTCAGCGCGGGCACCGGCCGCTGGGAGGAGAAGTCCGCCGAGGGACCGCTGCTCGGCGTGTACGACGGTGCGCAGTTCGACCCGGTGAAGGGCACCCTGCGGCCCGGAGACGTGCTGATGCTGTTCACGGACGGCCTGGTGGAGACCTCCGACCGGGACATCGCCGAGGGCATCGACCGTCTCACCGGCGAGGCCGACCGCTATGTCGCGGGCGGCTTCCACGGTGCGGCCTGGCACCTGATCGAGGCGGTGGCCAAGGACGTCAACGACGACCGCGCGCTGCTGCTGATCTCCCGGGACGGACCGACGGCCCAGTCCGCGCCGCCCGGGGCCTGAGATCCCTGCCCGGGGCCCGAGGACCCGCGCCGCGCCCCGCCATACTGGCCCGATGCCCCAGACGCCGCAGGACTCCCCGGACTCCGGTTCCGGTCCGACCGCCCCGCCGCTCTCCCTCGCCGAGGTCGAGGCCACCGCCCGCGCCGCCCACGCCGGACAGACCGACAAGGCGGGCCGGCCCTACGCCGAGCACCTGCGGGCCGTCGCCGAGGGCGTACGCCGACGCGGCGGCGACGACGAGCAGATCGCCGCCGCCTGGCTGCACGACGCCGTCGAGGACGACGCGCTGAGCGAACGGTGGCTGGACGGGGCACCGCTGAGCCGCCGTACCAAGGACATCGTCCTGGCCCTCACCAAACGGCCGGGGGAGCCGCCCGAGGCGTACGCCGCGCGGATCCTGGCCACCCCGGGGGCGCGGCTGGTCAAGGAGGCGGACCTGGCGCACAACGCCGACCCCGCCCGGCTCGCCGTCCTCGACGGGGCCACCCGCGCCCGGCTGACCGAGAAGTACGCGCGGATGCGCGAACTCCTCGGCCGGCCGGACCGGGCATGAGCGGGAGCGCCGGCGGACGGGGCTAGACGGAGACCTTCTCCCCGCCGCCGATCGGCGCGGAGGCCCCGGCGGGCGTCGCGCGGGTGCCGCCCGCGTCCTCGTCCCGCCGGTCGCGGGCCCGGGCGCTGTCGCCGGGATCCCGCTTGAAGGCCCAGTCCATCCGCGGCTCGACCACGTACCGCAGGACCCGCTGGACGGGCTTGGTGCACAACAGGGTGATGACGGCGGCGCCGAGGACGGTGAGCCCGATCTCACCCAGCGGCTCGTCCAGGAAGGAGTGCTGGAACCAGCCGGCGTAGCTGCCCTCCTTCACCAGGAAGCCGTGCAGCAGGTAGCCGTAGATCGTGCCGGCGCCGAGGGCCGTGAACCACATGCGCCGGCCGGGCACCCAGGCGAAGAAGCAGACGGACAACACCACGGAGCAGCCGAAGAGCGCGAGGGTCAGGACCGGCCCGGACCACCAGGGGCCGCCGGTGTCCTGCACCGCGGCGTTGCGGTAGAACCAGCCGGTCTCCATGCGCGGCACCGACCACCAGCCGATCACCAGCGCCGCCGCGACCACGGGCACGGACCAGATCCGCACCGCGCGGCGCCGCACCAGGTGGAAGTGCTCGGGGCGCAGCAGCAGCCCCAGCACGAAGCACGGCAGGAACTGCAGCACGCGCTGCATGTTCAGGTCGTTGTCGATGGTGGGCGTCACGGAGGCCAGCGCCGCGATCACCAGGGCGATCGGCAGCGGCCAACGGACCGTCTGCCAGATGGGCGTGGTCAGCCGCCAGACGAACAGCGCGCACAGGAACCACAGGAGGTAGGTCGGGTCCAGCAGGCTGAAGTCGGCCTGCGGGTCCTCGCTGACGCGGCGGTGCAGCGTGTAGGCGATCTCGAAGACGAGGTACGGGACGGCGACGCCGGTGATCAGCCGCTTGACCCGCTTGGGACTCAGGTCGAAACTGCGCGAGAAGTAGCCGGAGATGATGATGAACGCCGGCATGTGGAACGTGTACAGGACCCGGTAGAGGGTCTCCACGGTCCGGTTCCCGTCCAGGATCTGGCCCCAGGCGTGACCCACCCCGACCAGCACGATGGCCAGGTACTTGGCGTTGTCGAAGAACGCGTCGCGCTGCCGGCCCGACGGGGTCCGTGGGGGTTGCCGGGCCGGCTGTGCCTGCTGTGTCTGCTGGTCCGACGAAGACGACGGCTTCCGGTCGCCGTGGGGTCGCAGCGAGCTAGTCATGCCACCTCCCGCCGGAAACCGGCGAGTGGTCACAGGACCTCGCTGCTCTGGTGGGGGACGAGGCAGCGTAGAACATTTGAGGCACCCTAGCGTTCTCGATGTGATTCCGTAAAACCCTCGACGTCATTCCTGCATTTCGCGTCTTGAGCACGGTGTGGGTACCGTGCGGTTACCCCCGTATTTCGGGAACTCGGCCTCTCCGGACGGGTGACGGCCCCCACACCCGGGCCGCGCCGCTGCCGGGCCGCGCGTCCGAAACCCCGTCCCGAGCACCCCACTTGTCAGGACACATCACGACTAAACGCCGCATAAGACCGGCGGGCGACTCCCCTGGAATGTCCGCTTCCATGCGCTTACGGGTTCGCCCGGTGTTCCTGTGAACCTCCTGTGAGAACCGTGTCGATGTGTCTGCCACGACAATTCGAAATATCTGCGAACGCGTTGTGTGGACATGGAAACGAAACGGCCGGAATTTCTCGTACGAGTGTCCGGTCGAAATTCCGTACGGGGCACCGGGGCCGGGTGCGCCCGCGTGCGCGGGGGAGCATGAGGTGGGCGCAGCCGACCGGACGATGTGTCACCTCCCGCATGACGAGGCCCGGTTGGTGGCACGATGGTTCTGGCGGGGGTGCGCGGTGGCGCACCTCCGGGCCGGGAGAGCGGACCGACCGAGGGTGTGATCAGTTGTGGCCATTTCACTGTCAGTGGTGCTGCTCTTGGGGATCATCCTGGTGGTGCTGCTGCGGGGAGGCTCCATCAAGGCGGGGCCGGCGGTCGTCGCGGTCCTCTTCGGCTTCTTCCTGGCCTCGACCGGCATGGCCGACGACATCCAGCGCTTCCTGGACTCCATAGCGAACACGATCAACTCGATCCGGTTCTAGCGGGCCCGCGCGGCCCCCGGGCCGCCGTGCGGTCCCGGCGTTCCCCCCCGGAGGGCCGGAGCGCGCGGAGCGCACAAAGGCCTCCGGCCCGATCCCCTGTGGGGACCGGGCCGGAGGCCTCTCGGAGCGGGCGACGGGAATCGAACCCGCGTAGCCAGTTTGGAAGACTGGGGCTCTACCATTGAGCTACGCCCGCACAGCGCGCGCCGCGAGTCGGTGACCGCGGCACTGCACGCATCGTAGCGGGTCGCCGCCCCTCACCGCACACCCCTTCCGGTACGCGCCGTGCCTTCGAGGACGCCCGGGAAACTCTGCGGCCCCCGGCGTCCGGCGGCATGTACCCTACGTGTCGCACCAGACGGGGTGTGGCGCAGCTTGGTAGCGCGTCCGCTTTGGGAGCGGAAGGCCGTGGGTTCAAATCCCGCCACCCCGACCACCGTCCGTCGGCCGGACCGCCGACCGCCCCGGCCTCCCCGGTGAGCGCGAGCGATCGCCTTTTGGGCCGTGTAGTCGCTGCCGTTACTATGCAAGCTGCACGCCCGTGTGTCTCAGCGTCTGAAGTCTCCGGGCGGCGAAATTCGCCGGACACTCTGGTTTCCGGCAGAACCCAAGAAGTCAGCCACCAAGGAGACCGAACCGTGAAGAGCGCCGTGGAGACCCTGAACCCGACCCGGGTTCGGCTCACTGTCGAGGTGCCCTTCGAGGAGCTCAAGGACAGCCTCGACGCGGCGTACAAGAAGATCAACCAGCAGGTCACGGTGAAGGGCTTCCGCAAGGGCAAGATCCCGGCCCGGGTCATCGACCAGCGGTTCGGCCGCGGTGCGGTTCTGGAGGAGGCGGTCAACGACGCGCTTCCCAAGTTCTACACCGACGCGGTCAACGAGGCCGAGCTGAACCCGCTCGGCCAGCCCGAGGTCGACATCACGGAGCTGAAGGACGGCGAGACGCTGAACTTCACCGCCGAGGTCGACGTCCGCCCCTCCATCGAGATCCCGGACTACTCCGGCATCGAGATCGAGGTCGACGCCGTCGAGGTCACCGACGAGGACGTCGAGAAGTCCGTGGAGCAGCTCCGCGAGCGCTTCGCCTCGACCTCCCCGGTCGAGCGCGCCGCCGCCGAGGGCGACGTGGTCACCATCGACCTGCAGGCCAAGGTCGACGGCGAGGTCCTCGAGGACGGCGTCGCCGACGGCGTCTCCTACACCATCGGCTCCGGCGAGCTGCTGGACGGGATCGACGACGCCGTGACGGGCCTGGAGGCCGGCGGCGAGGCCACCTTCACCTCCGAGCTCAAGGGCGGCTCGGCGGCCGGCAAGGAGGCCGAGGTCACCGTCAAGGTCACCCAGGTGGCCGCGCGCGAGCTGCCCGAGCTGGACGACGACTTCGCGCAGCTCGCGTCGGAGTTCGACACCCTCGACGAGCTGAAGGCCGACAGCCGCAAGCGCCTGGCCAACATGAAGCAGTACGACCAGGCCACGCAGGCCCAGGAGCGCGTGCTGGACAAGCTGCTCGACCTGGTCGAGGTCCCGGTCCCCGAGAAGCTCCTCGAGGACGAGATCAACACCCGTAAGCACAACCTCGAGCACCACCAGCTCGGCCAGATGGGCCTGGACCTCGAGAAGTACCTCGAGCTGCAGGGCAAGACCGCCGAGGAGTTCGAGACCGAGACCCGCGAGGCCGCGGTCAAGGGCATCAAGACCCAGTTCGTCCTCGACGAGCTGGTCAAGCAGGAGAAGCTCAACGTCAGCCAGGAAGAGCTGACCGAGCACCTCATGCGCCGCGCCGCCTCCTCCGGCATGTCCCCCGACCAGTTCGCCCAGGCCGTCGTCGAGCAGGGCCAGGTCCCGCTCCTCGTCGGCGAGGTCGCCCGCGGCAAGGCCCTGGCCTCCGTGGTCGAGAAGGCCACGGTCAAGGACACCAACGGCGAGGTCGTCGACCTGGACGACGAGGAGGACGAGGAGACGGAGGCCGCCGAGGCCGCCGCCGAGTCCACCGACGCCGACAAGGCCGACGACAAGGCCGAGGAGAAGACCGAGGGCTGATCCCCTCGCGCCGTCTCCGACGGATGTGAAACGGGCCCCGGACGTTCCGACGCCGGGGCCCTTTCGGCATACGGCCGGGCAGCCGGCCCAGGGGCGCGGGGAACTGCGCGAGCGACCACGATGGGACCCGCACCCGGCGACGAGCGTGCACCCCGACGGCGAGACCCCCACCCGCACCCTGCGTACCGCTACGCCCGAGGCGAACACCCGCAGAACCGGGATGGCACCGCAGGGTCACCGCGTTAGGGTCCATGAATACGAGGGCAGGGGAGTCCCCGAAAGCGGCTCCAGCCCCGCAGGGAAACGTGAGACGGCCCGGCGCCGTCGTAAGACGAGCAGGTGGATACGTGACGAATCTGATGCCCTCAGCCGCCGGCGAGCCCTCCATCGGTGGCGGCCTCGGCGACCAGGTCTACAACCGACTGCTCGGCGAGCGGATCATCTTCCTCGGCCAGCCGGTCGACGACGACATTGCGAACAAGATCACCGCACAGCTGCTGCTCCTCGCGTCCGACCCGGACAAGGACATCTTCCTGTACATCAACAGCCCGGGCGGTTCGATCACGGCCGGCATGGCGATCTACGACACCATGCAGTACATCAAGAACGACGTGGTGACGATCGCGATGGGCCTCGCGGCCTCCATGGGGCAGTTCCTGCTCAGCGCGGGCACCCCCGGCAAGCGCTTCGCGCTGCCGAACGCGGAGATCCTGATCCACCAGCCCTCCGCCGGCCTCGCCGGTTCGGCCTCGGACATCAAGATCCACGCCGAGCGACTGCTGCACACCAAGAAGCGCATGGCCGAGCTCACCTCTCAGCACACCGGCCAGACGGTCGAGCAGATCACCCGCGACTCGGACCGCGACCGCTGGTTCGACGCCTTCGAGGCCAAGGAGTACGGCCTCATCGACGACGTCATCGCCACGGCCGCCGGCATGCCGGGCGGCGGCGGCACGGGCGCCTGAGCCATCCCCCGCCCCGAGCCGACCGCCTCAGCCCCTTTACAGGAGACACTGTGAACGACTTCCCCGGCAGCGGCCTGTACGACCGCTCGCGCGCCGAGTACACCGGCCCCTCCGCCGAGTCCCGGTACGTCATCCCGCGCTTCGTCGAGCGCACCTCGCAGGGCGTGCGCGAGTACGACCCGTACGCGAAGCTCTTCGAGGAGCGCGTGATCTTCCTCGGCGTCCAGATCGACGACGCCTCGGCCAACGACGTCATGGCGCAGTTGCTGTGCCTGGAGTCGATGGACCCCGACCGGGACATCTCGATCTACATCAACAGCCCCGGCGGCTCCTTCACCGCGCTCACGGCCATCTACGACACGATGCAGTACGTGAAGCCCGACATCCAGACGGTGTGCATGGGGCAGGCCGCCTCCGCCGCCGCCGTCCTGCTGGCCGCCGGCACGCCGGGCAAGCGCATGGCGCTGCCGAACGCCCGCGTCCTGATCCACCAGCCGTACAGCGAGACCGGCCGCGGCCAGGTCTCCGACCTGGAGATCGCCGCCAACGAGATCCTGCGGATGCGCTCGCAGCTCGAGGAGATGCTGGCCAAGCACTCCACCACGCCGGTCGAGAAGATCCGCGAGGACATCGAGCGCGACAAGATCCTCACGGCCGAGGACTCGCTGGCCTACGGCCTGATCGACCAGATCATCACCACCCGGAAGATGGACAACTCCTCTCTCCGCTAGGCGGGAGGCTGTATCGTCTGCCGCTCCTTGGCACGGTTTGACGCGATTCACGTCAAAGCGAACCGTGCCAAGGGGGGCCCGGACGAGGGGCCCGGCAAGGTACCGTCGGACATAAGGCAGCACCAGGAGTCCGCCCGCCGTTGACGTGACGTCGACGTCCGGGAGTCTCCCAGGCGAAGGGGAAGCACACCGTGGCACGCATCGGTGACGGCGGCGATCTGCTCAAGTGCTCGTTCTGCGGGAAGAGCCAGAAGCAGGTCAAGAAGCTCATCGCAGGGCCCGGTGTGTACATCTGCGACGAGTGCATCGACCTCTGCAACGAGATCATCGAGGAAGAGCTCGCGGAGACCAGCGAGGTGCGCTGGGAGGAGCTCCCTAAGCCCCGCGAGATCTACGAGTTCCTCGAAAGCTACGTGGTCGGCCAGGAGGCGGCGAAGAAGGCCCTCTCCGTCGCGGTGTACAACCACTACAAGCGGGTCCAGGCCGGCGAGAACGGCGGCGCCCAGGGCCGCGAGGACGCCATCGAGCTGGCGAAGTCCAACATCCTCCTGCTGGGCCCCACCGGCTCCGGCAAGACCCTCCTCGCCCAGACCCTCGCCCGCATGCTGAACGTCCCGTTCGCGATCGCCGACGCCACGGCGCTCACCGAGGCGGGATACGTCGGCGAGGACGTCGAGAACATCCTGCTGAAGCTGATCCAGGCCGCGGACTACGACGTCAAGAAGGCCGAGACCGGGATCATCTACATCGACGAGATCGACAAGGTCGCGCGGAAGAGTGAAAACCCCTCCATCACGCGCGACGTGTCCGGCGAGGGCGTCCAGCAGGCCCTGCTGAAGATCCTGGAGGGCACCACGGCCTCCGTCCCGCCCCAGGGCGGCCGCAAGCACCCGCACCAGGAGTTCATCCAGATCGACACGACGAACGTGCTGTTCATCGTGGGCGGTGCCTTCGCGGGCCTGGAGAAGATCATCGAGGGCCGGGCCGGCGCCAAGGGCATCGGCTTCGGCGCGCAGATCCGCTCCAAGCGGGAGATCGAGTCCAAGGACCAGTTCGAGCAGGTCATGCCGGAGGACCTGGTCAAGTTCGGCATGATCCCCGAGTTCATCGGACGGCTGCCCGTCATCACCTCGGTGCACAACCTGGACCGCGAGGCGCTCCTCCAGATCCTCGTCGAGCCGCGCAACGCGCTGGTCAAGCAGTACGAGCGCCTCTTCGAACTCGACGGCGTGGAGCTGGACTTCGAGCGCGGTGCCCTGGAGGCCATCGCCGACCAGGCCATCCTCCGCCAGACCGGCGCCCGCGGCCTGCGCGCCATCATGGAGGAAGTCCTCCAGGGCGTGATGTACGAGGTCCCGTCCCGCAAGGACGTGGCCCGCGTCGTCATCACGGCGGACGTGGTCCTCTCCAACGTCAACCCGACGCTCATCCCGCGGGATGCGCGGGGACGCGGCTCGGGCGAGCAGAAGACGGCGTAGGCGAAACAGCCATGCGGAAGGGGCCCGGTCGTCGACCGGGCCCCTTCCGCTGTGCCGTCCCGCGCGTCAGGACTTGACGCGGACCTCGTCCCGCAGCCGCTTCGTGATGTCGATCGCCGTCTCCTTGCCGACCCCGGTACCGGAGTTGTCGCCCGGGGAGACCATGGCGACCGTGCTGTAGTCGGCCCAGGCGCAGAACCAGTCGGTCGACTCCTTCTTGGTGAGCCCGTTGGTGGCCTTGGTCGCCTGGCACTTGGCGACCGTGCCGTCGATCTCGACCTCCTCGGGCTCGCCGACCAGCTCGGCGTTCTGCATGCCGCCGGTGTTGCCGGTGGAGCTCTCCTTGACCTGCTTCTGGATGTTCGCGAAGAACTTGTCCAGGACCGCCTGGGGGTCGTCGATCGTGCCGTAACCGCCGAGCATCGTGAAGCCCTTGGCGGTCAGCAGCTCCGACTGGTCGGGCGCGGTCGACGGGTCCTCGGGGTCGAAGCCGCTGAGGTCGGCGGTCGACCACTGCGCGACGACGGCGGTACCGTTCTTGACGCCGCTCTTCGTCATGTCCTTGGCCGTGTCGGAGTCGTTGCTCTCCTGGCCCTGGAACTTCGTGTACTCGCCGAGCGCCTTCGCGGGCGTCGTCAGCTTGTGCGCGCCGTCGTCCTTCAGGCCGCCGCCCGCGCCGCCGCCCCCGCCGAACACGAAGTACGCGCCCACGCCGAGCGCCGCCACGACGGCCACCCCGGCGATGATCAGGCCCGTCTTCTTCTTGCCGCCGCCCGGAGCCGGGGGCTGCGGCATGCCGTACGGCTGCTGACCGTAGGGCGGCTGCTGGCCGTACGGGGGCTGCTGGCCGTAGGGCGGCTGCTGGCCGTACGGGGGAGCCTGCGGCGGGACGCCGCCCTGCTGGGGCTGCTGCGGGTAGCCGTAGCCGGGCTGCGGGGGAGGCGTCTGCTGGGGGTAGCCGTAGCCGGGCTGGGGGGCCTGCGGCGGCTGCTGGCCGTACGGTCCCGGCTGGCCGTACGGTCCGGGCTGCTGGGGCTGCCCGCCGTACGGGCCCGGCTGGTTGTGACTCATTACTGGGTTCCCCTCCAGATGCTTACGTGGTTCTGACATCCTGACCCAGAGCCGGCGTGCGCAGGTCATCGGGGGCCGCACCGTTACAAAGGAAACGAGTTTCGGGACAGGGCCGTGACGCCCGTAAACTGACCCCCGTGACCGAGAACTCTCAGCAGCCGCAGCCCGCACCCACCACCGAACTGCCGACCCAGTACACGCCGGCCGAGGTAGAGGGGCAGCTGTACGAGCGCTGGGTAGAACGGGGTTACTTCGAGGCCGACGCGAAGAGCGACAAGCCGCCGTACACCGTCGTCATCCCGCCGCCGAACGTCACGGGCAGCCTGCACCTCGGGCACGCCTTCGAGCACACGCTCATCGACGCCCTGACCCGCCGCAAGCGCATGCAGGGCCACGAGACGCTGTGGCAGCCCGGCATGGACCACGCCGGCATCGCCACGCAGAACGTCGTCGAGCGCGAACTGGGCAAGGAGGGCAAGTCCCGGCACGACCTGGGCCGGGAGGCCTTCGTCGAGCGGGTCTGGCAGTGGAAGGCCGAGTCCGGCGGCCAGATCAGCGGCCAGATGCGCCGCCTCGGCGACGGCGTCGCGTGGTCGCGCGAGCGGTTCACCATGGACGAGGGCCTGTCCCAGGCCGTCCAGACCATCTTCAAGCGCCTCTACGACGACGAGCTGATCTACCGCGCCGAGCGCATCATCAACTGGTGCCCGCGCTGCCTGACGGCCATCTCCGACATCGAGGTCGAGTACCAGGACGACGACGGCGAACTGGTCTCCATGAAGTACGGGGAGGGCGACGAGACCATCGTCGTCGCCACCACCCGCGCGGAGACGATGCTCGGCGACACCGCCGTCGCCGTCCACCCCGAGGACGAGCGCTACAAGCACCTGGTCGGCAAGCTCATCAAGCTGCCGCTGACCGAGCGCTCCATCCCCGTCGTCGCCGACGAGCACGTCGACCCCGAGTTCGGCACCGGCGCCGTCAAGGTGACGCCCGCCCACGACCCGAACGACTTCGAGATCGGCCAGCGGCACAACCTGCCCGCCATCGCCGTGATGGACGAGCACGCCGTCATCACCGCCCACGGCCCCTTCCAGGGCCTGGACCGCCTCGAGGCCCGCTCCGCCATCGTCGCCGCGCTGCGCGCCGAGGGCCGGATCGTCGCCGAGAAGCGGCCCTACGTCCACTCCGTCGGCCACTGCTCGCGCTGCAAGACCACCATCGAGCCGCGCCTGTCCATGCAGTGGTGGGTCAAGGTCGGCCCGCTCGCGAAGGCCGCCGGTGACGCGGTCCGCGACGGCAGGGTCACGATCCACCCGCAGGAGATGGAGAAGCGGTACTTCGACTGGGTCGACAACCTCCACGACTGGTGCATCTCGCGCCAGCTCTGGTGGGGCCACCGCATCCCCGTCTGGTACGGCCCCGCGGGCGAGGTCGTCTGCGTCGGCCCCGACGAGGAGCCGCCGAGCGGCGAGGGCTGGCACCAGGACCCCGACGTCCTGGACACCTGGTTCTCCTCCGGCCTGTGGCCCTTCTCCACGCTCGGCTGGCCCGTGCAGACCGAGTCGCTCGCGAAGTTCTACCCGAACTCCGTCCTGGTCACCGGCTACGACATCCTCTTCTTCTGGGTCGCCCGGATGATGATGTTCGGCCTCTACGCGATGGACGGCACCCCGCCGTTCCACACCATCGCCCTGCACGGCATGGTCCGTGACCAGAACGGCAAGAAGATGTCCAAGTCCTTCGGGAACGTGGTCAACCCGCTGGACTGGATGGACAAGTACGGCTCCGACGCCCTCCGCTTCACCCTCGCGCGCGGCGCCAACCCGGGCGTCGACGTCCCGATCGGCGAGGACTGGGTCCAGGGCTCCCGGAACTTCGCCAACAAGATCTGGAACGCCACCCGTTTCGCCCTGATGAACGGCGCGACGGTCCAGGGCCCGCTGCCGGACGCGTCGAAGATGTCGTCCACGGACCGCTGGATCCTCTCCCGGCTCAACTCGGTGGTCGCCGAGGTCGACGCGTACTACGAGGACTACCAGTTCGCGAAGCTCTCCGACGCCCTGTTCCACTTCGCCTGGGACGAGGTCTTCGACTGGTACGTCGAGCTGTCCAAGACCACCTTCCAGGCGGGCGGCGAGGCCGCCGAGGTCTCCCAGCGCGTCCTGGGGGAGGTCCTGGACGTGACGCTGCGTCTCCTCCACCCGGTCGTCCCCTTCGTCACCGAGACGCTGTGGACGACGCTCACGGGCGGCGAGTCGGTCGTCATCGCCGAGTGGCCCACCGACTCGGGCTTCCGGGACGCGGACGCCGAGCGGGAGATCGAGACGCTGCAGTCGGTGATCACCGAGGTCCGCCGCTTCCGCGCCGACCAGGGCCTCCAGCCCGGCCAGCGGGTCCCGGCCCGGCTGACCCTCGCGGGCAGCGCGCTCGCGGCCCACGAGGCGGCCGTCCGGCAGCTGCTGCGGCTCCAGCCGGAGGGCGACGCCTTCACGGCGACGGCGACGCTGCCGGTCGCGGGCGTCGAGGTGGCCCTCGACCTCTCCGGGGTCATCGACTTCGCCGCCGAGCGCAAGCGGCTGGCGAAGGACCTCGCCGCGGCCGAGAAGGAGAAGGCCCAGGCGAACGCCAAGCTCGGCAACGAGGCGTTCCTGGCGAAGGCGCCGGACCAGGTCGTGGACAAGATCCGGGGCCGCCTCGCCAAGGCGGACGAGGACATCGCCCGCATCACCGCGCAGCTGGAGAAGCTGCCGGAGGCGTAGTCGCCGATACCTCAGGAAGGCACCCGGGGCCCTTGCAGGCGCCGGGTGCCTTTCCGCCCCCAGGGGCGCGGGGAACCGCGCGACCGGCCACAACGGCGCCGCACTCGCCCGGAGACCCGAGCCACCCCGTCCGCCGGCGGCCCGCAGGGAATCGCGCAGCCCGGCGCTCGCGGGGTGCCGCCGGGCCCGCCCGTGCCGCCCCGCGGCGGGCGCGACTGCCCGTGCAGGACGGGTACGTAGACTGGTCCCCGTGAGCGACAACCCCGGCCAGAACGACCAGCCCGACCCCCTCGACTCCTTCGACGAGATCATCGACGCGGAGACCACCCGCGACCCCGACCTCGCCGTCATCGAGGCCGGCAGCCGCACCCTGCGCACCCAGGGCGGTCCCCCGCAGGCCGACATCCCCGGGCGTCCCGAGGACCCCGAGCTGGACGCGGCCCTGCGCGGTGTCGAGACGGAGCTGGCGACCCGTTGGGGCGAGACCAAGCTGGAGCCGTCGGTCACCCGGATCGCCGCGCTGATGGACGTGCTGGGCGAGCCGCAGCGCTCGTACCCCTCCATCCACATCACCGGCACCAACGGCAAGACCTCCACCGCCCGCATGATCGAGGCCCTGCTCGGCGCCTTCGAATTGCGCACCGGGCGGTACACCTCGCCGCACGTGCAGTCGATCACCGAGCGCATCAGCCTGGACGGGGCGCCGGTCTCCGCCGAGCGGTTCGTCGAGACGTACCAGGACATCAAGCCGTACGTCGAGATGGTCGACGCGCAGCAGGAGTACCGGCTGTCGTTCTTCGAGGTGCTCACCGGCATGGCGTACGCCGCCTTCGCGGACGCGCCCGTGGACGTGGCCGTCGTCGAGGTCGGGATGGGCGGTTCCTGGGACGCCACCAACGTCATCGACGGGGACGTCGCCGTCGTCACCCCCATCGACCTGGACCACACCGACCGGCTCGGTGGGACGCCCGGCGAGATCGCGGTCGAGAAGTCCGGGATCATCAAGCAGGACGCCACCGTGATCCTCGCCCAGCAGCCGGTGGACGCGGCGCAGGTGATGCTGAAGAAGGCGGTGGACGTCAACGCCACCGTGGCCCGCGAGGGGCTGGAGTTCGGCGTCGTCGCCCGCGAGGTCGCCGTCGGCGGGCAACTGGTGACGCTGCGCGGGCTCGGCGGCGAGTACACCGAGGTCTACCTGCCGCTGCACGGCGCCCACCAGGCCCACAACGCGGCGGTCGCGCTGGCCGCCGTCGAGGCGTTCTTCGGCGTCGGCGCCCAGCGTCCCGAGCCGCTGGACGTGGACACCGTGCGCCGGGCCTTCGCCTCCGTCGCCTCGCCGGGGCGGATGGAGGTCGTGCGGCGTTCGCCGACCGTGGTCCTCGACGCCGCGCACAACCCGGCCGGCGCCAGGGTCGCCGCCGAGGCGGTGGGGGAGGCCTTCCAGTTCAGCCGGCTCATCGGTGTGGTCGGCGCCAGCGGTGACAAGAACGTGCGCGGGCTGCTGGAGGCCTTCGAGCCGGTCTTCGCCGAGGTCGTCGTCACCCAGAACTCCAGCCACCGCGCGATGGACGCCGACGAGCTGGCCGCGGTCGCCGTCGAGGTCTTCGGCGAGGACCGCGTGCAGGTAGAGCCGCGGCTGCCGGACGCCCTGGAGGCGGCGATCACGCTGGCCGAGGAGGAGGGCGAGTTCGCGGGCGGCGGTGTGCTCGTCACCGGTTCCGTCATCACCGTCGGCGAGGCCCGACTGCTTCTGAGGAGGGGCTGAGAAACCGTGCGTACGCTCTGCGCTTCGACGCTGATCGGCGAGTTCTTCGTGATCGGCTTCGCCGGTCTGGTCGCCATGAAGGACCCCGACCTGTCCATGGGGACGGTGTGGACGGTCAGCGGCATCGCGATGTTCCTGTGCGTCGCGCTGTGCGGGGTCATCACCCGCCCCGGCGGCGTCGTCCTCGGCTGGGCGCTCCAGGTCGCGCTCATCGCCTCCGGCCTGGTCGTGCCGACCATGTACTTCCTGGGCGCGGTTTTTGCCGCCCTGTGGTGGGCCTCCGTGCACTACGGGCGCAAGATCGACGAGGCGAAGGCACGGTTCGCCGCGCAGGCCGAGGCCTCGGCGGCCTCCGCGGCCGACCCCGCCTGAAAGCGCCGGACGCGACCGGGCCCGTATGCCTGACGCTGCGTGACGGGCGTCGCGACACGCCCGGTAACCTCAGTCATCACCCGCACAACCGCACCTCTCCAAGGGAGCCCCTCGTGACCCAGCGCAGCCTCGTCCTCCTCAAGCCCGACGCCGTCCGTCGTGGCCTGACCGGCGAGATCATCAGCCGTATCGAGCGCAAGGCCGGCTGGCAGATCACCGCGCTGGAACTGCGGACCCTGGACGCCGAGACGCTGGAGCAGCACTACGGCGAGCACAAGGGCAAGCCCTTCTACGAGCCCCTGGTCGAGTTCATGGCGTCCGGTCCGGTCGTCGCGATGGTCGTCGAGGGCGAGCGGGTCATCGAGGGCGTGCGCGCGCTGGCCGGTCCGACCGACCCGATCGCCGCCGCGCCCGGCTCCATCCGGGGCGACTTCGGCGTGATCGTCCGCGAGAACCTGATCCACGCCTCGGACTCCGAGGAGTCCGCCGAGCGCGAGCTGAAGATCTTCTTCCCGGGCCGGGTCTGATCCGCCTTCGGGACACGCCGGAGAGGCCTTTTTTCTGACACCACGTCAGCCGAATGGACCGGAGAGAGCCGGGGCGGTCGCGCGAAAGCGACCGCCCTGTGGCATATGCGCGCCTGTTCGGGGGAACGGATCCCACCGTTGGCCCGTCTCCACGAGCGAGGCGGTGCGCCATCTGCTGACAATGGCGAAGACCCTCGCGCAGTGTTCGCGAAAGCGCGTCTACGATGGAAGCCTCCACGCGTCACTGCACCCACTTCGCCGACCTGAAAAGCCCTCAAAAGCTCCTGGGAAGGCCAGTCGAATCCTGATGGGGAACTCAATGTCGTTCATCGGCCGTGACATGGCTGTCGACCTCGGGACCGCCAACACGCTGGTGTACGTCAGGGGTCGCGGGATCGTACTCAACGAGCCGTCCGTCGTCGCGATCAACACCAACACCGGTGGCATCCTCGCGGTCGGCGCCGAAGCGAAGAAGATGATCGGGCGCACGCCCGGCAACATCGTTGCCGTGCGCCCGCTGAAGGACGGCGTCATCGCCGACTTCGAGATCACCGAGCGGATGCTCCGCTACTTCATCCTGAAGATCCACAAGCGGCGTTATCTGGCTCGTCCGCGGGTCGTCGTCTGTGTGCCCTCGGGCATCACCGGCGTCGAGCGCCGCGCCGTCATCGAGGCGTCGTCCCAGGCCGGCGCCCGACAGGTGCACATCATCGAGGAGCCCATGGCCGCGGCCATCGGCTCCGGCCTGCCGGTCCACGAGGCCACGGGCAACATGGTGGTGGACATCGGCGGCGGCACCACGGAGGTCGCGGTCATCTCGCTCGGCGGCATCGTCACCGCCCAGTCCATCCGCGTCGCGGGTGACGAGCTGGACAACGCGATCATCCAGCACGTGAAGAAGGAGTACAGCCTTCTTCTGGGTGAGCGCACGGCCGAGCAGATCAAGATCACGATCGGTTCGGCGTACGACCTCGACTCCGACGAGCACACCGAAATCCGCGGCCGGGACCTCGTCTCCGGGCTGCCCAAGACCGTCGTCATCTCCGCCGCCGAAGTGCGCAAGGCGATCGAGGAACCGGTCAACGCCATCGTCGACGCCGTCAAGACGACCCTCGACAAGTGTCCGCCGGAGCTGTCCGGCGACATCATGGACCGCGGCATCGTCCTGACCGGCGGCGGCGCCCTGCTGCGCGGGCTCGACGAACGGCTGCGCCGGGAGACCGGAATGCCGATCCACATCGCCGAGGACCCGCTCGACAGCGTCGCGCTCGGCAGCGGCAAGTGCGTCGAGGAGTTCGAGGCGCTCCAGCAGGTGCTGGACGCCTCGCCCCGCAGATGACGTCACACTTCGGTTCCGCCGTACGAGACGATCTCCTCTCGTGCGGCGGATCGTTGATATAGAGGGTTCCGGTACTCGATGCGCGTGAAGTGCCCGATGCGCCGCACACGCCCGAAGCACCGGATCACCTGAATTCCTGAACACCGCCACGTACATTCCGAGATTCCCGGATTTCGACGAGGAAGGCACGGCCGCCGCACGTGAGGGACACGAAAGAGAGCCGGCTGCTCCTGGTACTGCTGATCGCCGTCGCGTTCGCACTGATCACGGTGGACATCCGCGGTGGGGAGGACTCGCCGGTCGACGGTGCCCGGCAGGCCGCGGCCACCGTCTTCGGCCCGATCGAGAACGGTGTGTCGTCCGCGGTCGACCCGGTCGGCAACGCCGTCTCCGCGATCCGCGACTCCGGCGACCGGCACGACCGGCTCGCGCAGTTGGCGACGGAGAACGCGGCGCTGAAGGCCAAGCTCGGCAGCGACGAGCGCGGCCGCAGCCGCCTGAGGCAGTTCGACAAGATGCTCGGACTCGCCGGAGCCGGGCAGTACGGCATCAAGGGCGCCCAGGTCATCGCCATAGGAGCGGCCCAGGGCTTCTCCTGGACCGTCACCCTCGACGTCGGCGCCAACGACGGCATCGCGCGCGACATGACCGTCCTCAACGGCGACGGCCTCGTCGGACGCGTGACGACCGTCGGCCCGAACACCTCCACGGTGCTGCTCGCCAACGACCCGGACTTCACCGTCGGCACCCGGATGGAGTCCGGTGACGAACTCGGCTTCGCCTCCGGCCAGGGCAGCCGGCCCCTGCGCGTCGAACTCCTCAACGGCAAGGCCGACGTCAAGAAGGGCGACCGCCTGGTCACCTTCGGCTCCCAGTCCGACAAGCCGTTCGTGCCGGGCGTGCCCGTCGGCACCATCACCCGCGTCGACCCCAACGGCGGCGACCTGACCCGCATCCTCGACGTCACGCCGTTCGTCAGCTTCACCAAGCTCGACATCGTCGGCGTCGTCGTCCAGGCCCCGGCGAAGGACCCGCGCGACACGGTGCTGCCGGAGAAGAAGCAGCCGAAGCCCACGCCGACCGTGACGGTGACCGTGACCCCGGGCGCCGACCCCGAGGGCCGCGCCCAGGACGGCGGGACCGGCCAGAACGACACCGCCGGCCAGAACGACACCGCCGGGCAGACCGACCCGGACAACGAGACCGACCCGAACAACCAGACCGGCCAGACCGACCAGCAGAACGAGCAGACCCAGCCGTAGGAGCCCTCACCCCATGCGCGTCAACCGGATCCTGCTGTCCGTCGCCCTGGTCGTCGTCGCCCTGGTGATCCAGGTGAGCGTCCTCGCCCGCCTCCACCTGCCCGGCGCCGTCCCCGACCTCGTGCTGCTCACCGTCCTCGGCCTGGCCCTGGTCTACGGCCACGTCGGCGGCGCCCTCGTCGGCTTCGGCGCCGGACTCCTCGCCGACCTCGCCCCGCCCGCCGACCACGCCGCCGGACGCTACGCCCTCGTGCTCTGCGTCGTCGGCTACCTCGCCGGCCTCGCCAAGCCGGACAACGGACGGCTCCGCTCGGCCACCGGCCCCATGGTCGTCGTGGTCGCCGCCGCCGTCGGCACCACCCTGCTCTACGCGGGCGTCGGCGCCCTCGTCGGCGACACCGCCGCCCGCCACGTCGGCCTGCCCAGCCTGCTGTTCACGGCCGCCCTGTACGACCTGCTGCTCGCGCCGTTCGTCGTCCCCGGCATCATGGCGCTGGCCCGCCGCGCCGACAACGACCCGCTGGCCGACACCAACTCCGCGGCCCAGAGCCCCGACATCTCCTCGGGCTGGCTCTCCGGGGGCACCGGCCTGCGCATCGGCAGACAGCGCAACGCGCTGCGGGTGAAGACGGCCCGCGCCCGCGTCGCCAGGGCCGGGCGCATCAAGGGGGTCAAGCGGCTGTGAGCGCACGCCGGCACACCAGCACACACGTCGTCAGGGGGAGGCAGCAGTGACCAGCTCCCACCCGTCGCCCACCACCACCCTCAACCGGATGGGCCGCGCCCATGACTAACATCCCGGAGACCGGCCGCAGCACCCGCGTCCAGACCCGGCTCGTCGTCATCCAGATCCTCGTCCTCTCCCTCCTCGCCACCCTCGGCGGCCGCCTCTGGTACCTCCAGATCCGCCAGGGCGACGAGTACGCCGCCGAGGCCTCCGGCAACCACGTCCAGCAGGTCGTCCAGCCCGCCACCCGCGGCTCGATCCTGGACGCCCGCGGCGTCCCCCTCGCCGACAACGAGACCCGGCTCGTCGTCTCCGCCTCCCGCACCGAGCTGCTGAAGATGAAGGACGACGGCAAGGCCGTCCTCACCAAGCTCGCCGGTGTCCTCGGCATGAAGCCCCAGGACGTCATCGACAAGGTCCGGCTCTGCGACGCGAAGACCCCCCAGCCCTGCTGGAACGGTTCGCCCTACCAGCCGATCCCCGTCACCGACGAGGCCACCGCCAAGCAGGCCCTGCAGATCCGCGAGCGCGCCGAGGACTTCCCCGGCATCACCGCCGAACCCATGGCCGTACGCCGCTACGCCGCGCCCGGCGGCTCCAACACCGCCCAGGTGCTCGGCTACCTCTCGCCGGTCACCGACGAGGAGCTGAAGAAGGCCGAGGACACCGACTCGCCCTACCTGCGCTCCGACCAGGTCGGCCGCTCCGGCCTGGAGCGGCAGTACGACAAGGCACTGCGCGGCAAGGCGGGCGTCACCCGCTACGAGGTCGACAACCTCGGCCGCGTCATCGGCGAGGCCGAGTCCGACCCCGGCACCCCCGGCGCCAACCTCGTCACCAGCATCGACGCCCGCGTCCAGCGCGTCGCCGAGTACGAGCTGAACGAGGCGATGAAGGCCGCCCGCAAGGAGATGGACCGCAACACCAACCGGACCTACGAGGCCGACTCCGGCGCGGTTGTGGTGATGGAGGCCAAGACCGGCCGGGTCGTCGCCATGGCCTCCAACCCCGACTACGACCCCAACGCCTGGGTGGGCGGCATCTCCGCCAAGGACTACAAGAAGCTCACCGGCAAGGACTCCAACTACCCGCTGCTCAACCGCGCCATCCAGGGCCAGGCGGCCCCCGGCTCCATCTTCAAGGTGGTCTCCTCGGCCGCCGCGGTCGAGGCCGGCTACGACTTCGACGGCAACTACGACTGCTCCAGCGCCTACGACGTCGGCGGCCAGGTCTTCAAGAACTTCGAGTCGGCCAACGAAGGCATGATCACCATCGGCCGCGCCCTGGAACTCTCCTGCGACACCGTCTTCTACCGCCTGTCCCACCAGGAGTGGAAGAAGGACGGCGGGATGAACCCGAAGAACCCCCACGACTACTTCTACAAGGCCGCCCACCAGTTCGGCCTCGGCGCCAAGACCGGCGTCGACCTCCCGAACGAGGTCACCGGCCGCGTCCCCGACCGCCAGTGGAAGCAGGACTACTGGGAGGCCAACAAGGACGCCTGGTGCAAGTCCGGCAAGAAGGACGGCTCCTACGTCGAGAAGATCGCGTACGAGAACTGCCTCGAGGGCAACAAGATGCGCGCCGGTGACTCCATCAACTACTCCATCGGCCAGGGCGACACCCTCGTCACCCCCATCCAGATGGCCACCATCTACTCGGCCATCTCCAACGGCGGCACCCTCTACGACCCGACCATCGGCAAGGCCGTCGTCAGCCCCGACGGCAAGCAGGTCCAGGAGATCAAGCCCACCTCGCACGGCAGGCTGCCCATAAGCAAGGCCACCCGGGCCAAGATGGACGAGGCCCTCGCCGGCGTCGCCAGCCGGGGCACCGCCGCCTGGCGGTTCGCCCAGGTCGGCTGGCCGCAGGAGAAGATCCCGATGCACGCCAAGACCGGTACCGCCGAGGTCTACGGCAAGCAGACCACGTCCTGGTTCGCGACGTACACCAAGGACTACTCGATCGTCATGACGATCTCCCAGGGCGGCACCGGCTCCGGCGCCTCGGGCCCGGCCGTCCGCAACATCTACGACGCGCTGTACGGCGTCTCCGACGACGGCGACATCGATCCGAAGAAGGCCCTGCTGCCCAAGCCGCAGGCGGGCCTCCCGAAGATCAAGACGGACGGGACCATCCTCTCCCCGAAGATGCCCAAGGACGTCGTCAAGGAACTCCAGCCCGACGAGAAGGCCTCCCCCGACGAGGAGTACGCCCCCGTCGAGGAGGGCAACCAGCCGGCGACCACCCCCAACCCGACCGGGGAGAACCGCGACACCCGCCGCCACCGACGGCGAGGCGGTGCCCGGGGCGGCGCCCGGCGCGGCGGCGTCGGAAGAAGCCGGAGGGCACGCGCATGACCGGCAACAGCTTCCAGGTCTCCGGATACGGCCCCGCGAAGGCCGGCTGGACCCGCCTCCTCGCCCGGGACTCCCTGGCCCGGCGGCTCGACTGGCCGATACTGCTGGCCGCGGTGGCCCTGTCGCTGATGGGCTCGCTGCTCGTCTACTCCGCCACCCGCAACCGCACCGAACTCAACCAGGGCGACCCGTACTACTTCCTCACCCGGCACCTGCTGAACACCGGCATCGGGATCGCCCTGATGGTCGCCACCGTCTGGCTCGGCCACCGCGCGCTGCGCACCGCCGTGCCGGTCCTCTACGGCGCGTCCGTCTTCCTGATCCTGCTGGTGCTCACCCCGCTCGGCTCGACCATCAACGGCGCCCACTCCTGGATCAAGCTCCCCGGCGGCTTCTCCCTGCAGCCCTCGGAGTTCGTGAAGATCACGATCATCCTGGGCATGGCGATGCTGCTGGCCGCCCGCGTCGACGCGGGGGACCGGCCGCACCCCGACCACCGCACCGTGCTCCAGGCGCTGGGCCTGGCCACCGTGCCGATGCTCATCGTGATGCTCATGCCCGACCTCGGGTCGGTCATGGTCATGGTCATCATCGTGCTCGGCATCCTGCTCGCCTCCGGCGCCAGCAACCGCTGGATCTTCGGGCTGCTCGGCGCCGGCACCGCCGGGGCGCTCGCCGTGTGGCAGCTCGGCATCCTGGACGACTACCAGATCGCCCGCTTCGCCGCGTTCGCCAACCCGGCCCTCGATCCCGCGGGCGTCGGTTACAACACCAACCAGGCCCGCATCGCCATCGGTTCCGGCGGGCTCACCGGCTCCGGCCTCTTCCACGGTTCGCAGACCACCGGCCGGTTCGTGCCCGAGCAGCAGACCGACTTCGTCTTCACCGTCGCCGGCGAGGAACTGGGCTTCCTCGGCGCGGGCCTCATCATCGCCCTGCTCGGCGTGGTCCTGTGGCGCGCCTGCCGCATCGCCCGCGGCACCCCCGACCTGTACGGCACGGTCGTCGCCGCCGGGATCGTGGCGTGGTTCGCCTTCCAGTCCTTCGAGAACGTCGGCATGACGCTGGGCATCATGCCGGTCACCGGCCTCCCGCTGCCCTTCGTCTCCTACGGCGGCTCCTCCATGTTCGCCGTGTGGATGGCGGTCGGCCTGCTCCAGTCGATCGCCGTGCAGAGACCGATGTCGGCGTAGCACGGCACCGGAGGGGTGAGGGGTCAGGGGGACGGGTCCGGCCGGGTTAGGCTGGATGGTCCCCCTTGTCAGCACACGAAGGTCCCGTGAGATGTCTGCCGAAGCCACCCAGGCCGCCGAGTCCGTGTTTCCGCAGCTCGAAGCCCTGCTGCCGCATGTGCAGAAGCCGATCCAGTACGTCGGCGGAGAGCTCAACTCCACGGTCAAGGACTGGGAATCCTGCGACGTCCGCTGGGCCCTGATGTACCCCGACGCCTACGAGGTCGGCCTGCCCAACCAGGGCGTCATGATCCTCTACGAGGTACTCAACGAGCAGCAGGGCGTCCTCGCCGAGCGCACCTACAGCGTCTGGCCGGACCTCGAGGAGCTGATGCGGGAGCACTCCGTCCCGCAGTTCACGGTCGACAGCCACCGACCGGTCGGCGCCTTCGACGTCTTCGGCCTCTCCTTCTCCACGGAGCTGGGCTACACCAACATGCTCACCGCCCTGGACCTGGCGGGCATCCCGCTGGAGGCGAAGGACCGCGGCATCGACGACCCGGTCGTCCTGGCCGGCGGCCACGCGGCCTTCAACCCGGAGCCGATCGCCGACTTCATCGACTGCGCGGTCATCGGCGACGGCGAGCAGGCCGTCCTGGAGGTCACGGCGATCATCCGCGCCTGGAAGGCCGAGGGCCGCCCGGGAGGCCGCGAGGAACTCCTCCTCCGCCTCGCCAGGACCGGCGGCGTCTACGTCCCCGGCTTCTACGACGTGGAGTACCTCCCCGACGGCCGTATCGCCCGCGTCGTCCCCAACCGCTCCGGCGTCCCGTGGCGGGTCAGCAAGCACACCGTCATGGACCTGGACGAGTGGCCCTACCCCAAGCAGCCGCTCGTGCCGCTCGCCGAGACCGTCCACGAGCGCATGTCCGTGGAGATCTTCCGCGGCTGCACCCGCGGCTGCCGCTTCTGCCAGGCCGGCATGATCACCCGGCCGGTGCGCGAGCGTTCCATCACCGGCATCGGCGAGATGGTCGACAAGGGTCTCAAGGCGACCGGCTTCGAGGAGGTCGGCCTGCTCTCCCTCTCCTCCGCCGACCACACGGAGATCGCCGACATCGCCAAGGGCCTCGCCGACCGTTACGAGGAGGACAAGGTCGGCCTGTCCCTGCCCTCCACCCGCGTCGACGCCTTCAACATCGACCTGGCCAACGAGCTGACCCGCAACGGGCGCCGCTCCGGCCTCACCTTCGCCCCCGAGGGCGGCTCCGAGCGCATCCGCAAGGTCATCAACAAGATGGTCTCGGAGGAGGACCTCATCCGGACCGTCGCGACGGCCTACGGCAACGGCTGGCGCCAGGTGAAGCTGTACTTCATGTGCGGCCTGCCCACCGAGACCGACGACGACGTCCTCCAGATCGCCGACATGGCGACCCGCGTGATCGCCAAGGGCCGCGAGGTCTCCGGCTCCGGCGACATCCGCTGCACCGTCTCCATCGGCGGCTTCGTCCCCAAGCCCCACACCCCCTTCCAGTGGGCCCCGCAGCTCTCCGCCGAGGAGACCGACGCCCGCCTCCAGAAGCTCCGCGACAAGATCCGCGGCGACAAGAAGTACGGCCGCTCCATCGGGTTCCGCTACCACGACGGCAAGCCCGGCATCGTCGAGGGCCTCCTCTCCCGCGGCGACCGCCGCCTCGGTGCCGTCATCCGCGCCGTCTACGACGACGGCGGCCGCTTCGACGGCTGGCGCGAGCACTTCTCCTACGACCGCTGGATGGCCTGCGCCGACAAGGCCCTGGAGCCCACCGGCGTCGACGTCGACTGGTACACCACCCGCGAGCGCGGCTACGAGGAGGTCCTGCCCTGGGACCACCTGGACTCCGGCCTCGACAAGGAATGGCTCTGGGAGGACTGGCAGGACGCCCTCGACGAGACCGAGGTCGACGACTGCCGCTGGACGCCGTGCTTCGACTGCGGGGTGTGCCCGGCCATGGACACCGAGATCCAGGTGGGCCCGACCGGCAAGAAGCTGCTGCCGCTGACCGTGGTCAAGTAGGCGGGAACCATCCGCCGCCGAGGCACGTACCCTTGGTAGAAGTACGACCGCTCTCACGAAGGACTGAACGACACTGGGCAAGCGACAGCCCGTAGGCCCGCCGCCCGTTCCCGCGGTGCAGCGCATTCGACTGCGTTACACCAAGCGCGGCCGCCTCCGGTTCACCAGCCACCGTGACTTCCAGCGCGCCTTCGAGCGTGCGCTGCGCCGCGCCGAGGTGCCCATGGCGTACTCGGCGGGGTTCACGCCGCACCCGAAGGTGTCGTACGCCAATGCCGCACCCACCGGCACGGGCAGTGAGGCGGAGTACCTGGAGATCGCGCTCACCGAGGCGCGCGACCCGGAGCGGCTCAGGCTGCTCCTCGACGAGTCGCTGCCCGCCGGGCTCGACGTCGTCGACGCGGTCGAGGCCCGGACCTCCGGGCTCGCCGACCGGCTGACGGCCTCCGTGTGGGAGCTGCGGCTGGAGGGCGTGCGGCCCGCCGAGGCCGAGGCCGCCGTCGCGGCCTTCAACGCGGCTCCGACGGTGGAGGTCCAGCGCCGGACCAAGAACGGCGTGCGGACCTTCGACACCCGTTCCGCCGTCGCGCACCTCGAGAGCCTCACCACGCACGGTTCACCGGCTGATAGGCCGACCGACCGGCCCTGTGCGATACTGCGGCTGGTTGTTCGGCACGTGACGCCTGCCGTACGACCCGACGACGTCCTGTCCGGTCTTCGCGCCGTGGCCGACCTGGCGCCGCCGGTCCCCGCAGCGGTGACCAGGCTGGCGCAGGGGCTGTTCGATGAAGAGACCGGTGCGGTGACCGACCCGCTCGCGCCCGACCGCGAGGCGAAAGCGCCCGAGCCGCAACCGGCCGCCGCTTCCGCCGCCGCGAAGGCGCCGGCGTAAGGAAGGTTCCGCGTAGGGACGGACGTCGTAGCGCCGCCCTCGAACTCGGGAGCCACCTGGGTCGGGCAGCGCACCGACCACAAGACTTTCGCCAGGCCGTGCACGACAAGGGGTACGGAACCGGCGAGACAAGACACGGAGAGCTTCCGAGCGGCGCCCGCGCCCCGGACGGCGGCGATCGCGCACCGCGCGAGCCGCGGACGTCACCGGCGGTCGACCTGATCGATGCCGGACCAGGCGCGGCGCCCGGGAGCCTGACGGGAGAAACCCCCGCATGCTCGAACCGACCGAACCCACCGGGTCCGCGACCAGCTCGACGGACACCGAGTCGAACACCCCCAGCGACACCCTGCCGCCGCGCCGTCGGCGCAGGGCCGCGTCCCGCCCGGCGGGGCCGCCGGCCGGTGCCTCCGAGGCGCCGGCGGAGACCGTGGCCCCGGCCGGGACCGCCCCCGCCGAGGTGGCGGAGGCCCCCGAGCCGGCCCCGGAGCCCGCGGCCCCCGCCCGCCCGCGCCGCCGTGCGGTGCGGCGTGCCTCCGCTCCGGCGGGCGCCGCCGCGCCGGCGGAGACGGCCGAGACCGTCGTGCCCGCGGCGTCCGCCGCCGAGACGCCGGCGCCCGCGGAGGACGCGCGGTCCGCCGAAGCCGCCGAGGCCGTCGCCGAGAGCGCCGCTCCCAAGGCGCGCACCCGGCGCCGGGCCACGCGCAGCGTGACTTCGGCCGCCGAGCCGGCCGAGACGTCCGCGCCCGCCGCGGAGGAGGCCCCGGCCGAGGCCGAGGGTGCCGCTCCCAAGGGCCGGACCCGGCGCCGTGCCACGCGCAGCGTCTCCGCCCCGGTCGACGCCCCCGCCGAGACCGCCGCCGAAACGGGCGAGCCCGAGGCCGCGGTGGCCCCTGAGCCCGAGCCCGCGAAGGCCGCCGAGCCCGCCGCGCGGGCCGAGAGCGCCGAGTCCGGTGAGGACGCCGCCCCGCGCCGTGCGCGCCGCCGCTCCACCCGTAAGGCCGCCTCCGGTTTCGCCGCCCCGGCGCGGGGCGCCGCCGACTCCGACGAGGCCGACGCGCCCAAGCGTCCCTCGCGTCCAGCGGTCGCCGTGTTCCAGGCGCCCGTGTTCGCCGAGCCCCAGTTCCAGACGCCCGAGCGGGCCGCGGCCGAGGCCGCCGCCGAGGCGGCCGGTGCCCAGCCGGCGAAGCCGGTCGAGGAGAGCGCCCAGCCCGCGGAGGAGACCGCCGGTTCGCGCCGTCGCCGCAAGCGCCGGGGCGCCGTCGCCGAGGAGGCCGCCGAGGAGCGTGCCACCGCGGCCGTCGTCCCGGAGGAGCCCGAGGCCGAGAGCGACGCGGACGCCGACGCCGAGTCCGACGAGCCGGGCGACGACCACGACGACGCCGAGGGCTACGAGGAGTCCGGTTCGCGCCGGCGCCGTCGCCGGGGCGGCCGTCGCCGCCGCCGGGGTGACGCCGCCGACGGCGACCTGGCGGACGGCGAGAGCGAGCACACCGCCGCCGAGCAGGCCGGTCAGGACGCCGAGGACACCGCCGAGCAGACGCAGGAGGACGCCGCCGAGGAGAGCGGCGAGGAGGCCGGCGAGAGCGGTGGCTCCAGCAGCAGCCGTCGCCGCCGTCGCCGTCGCCGCCGTGCCGGGGACGCCTCCGGCGAGGGCGAGACCTCCGCCGACGACCCCGAGCGCACCGTCGTCAAGGTCCGCGAGCCGCGTCCCGCGCGGGAGAAGAGCGAGCCGTCCGACGAGGTGCAGTCCATCAAGGGCTCGACCCGTCTGGAGGCCAAGAAGCAGCGCCGCCGCGAGGGCCGCGAGCAGGGCCGCCGGCGCGTGCCGATCATCACCGAGGCCGAGTTCCTGGCCCGCCGCGAGGCCGTCGAACGCGTCATGGTCGTCCGCCAGCACGGCGAGCGCACCCAGATCGGCGTCCTGGAGGACGGGGTGCTCGTCGAGCACTACGTCAACAAGGAGCAGGCCACCTCGTACGTCGGCAACGTCTACCTCGGCAAGGTGCAGAACGTGCTGCCGTCGATGGAGGCCGCCTTCATCGACATCGGCAAGGGCCGCAACGCCGTCCTGTACGCCGGTGAGGTCAACTTCGAGGCGCTGGGCATGGCGGGCGGACCGCGCCGCATCGAGTCCGCCCTCAAGTCCGGCCAGTCGGTCCTCGTGCAGGTCACCAAGGACCCGATCGGCCACAAGGGCGCCCGCCTGACCAGCCAGGTCTCGCTGCCCGGCCGCTACCTGGTCTACGTGCCCGAGGGCTCGATGACCGGCATCAGCCGCAAGCTGCCCGACACCGAGCGCTCCCGCCTCAAGACGATCCTGAAGAAGATCGTCCCCGAGGACGCGGGCGTCATCGTGCGCACCGCCGCCGAGGGCGCCAGCGAGGACGAGCTGCGCCGCGACGTCGAGCGGCTCCAGGCGCAGTGGGAGGACATCCAGAAGAAGGCGAAGGGCGGCAGCTCCAGCGCGCCCACGCTGCTGTACGGCGAGCCGGACATGACCGTCCGGGTCGTGCGCGACATCTTCAACGAGGACTTCTCCAAGGTCGTCGTCAGCGGCGACGAGGCCTGGCAGACCATCCACGGCTACGTGTCCCACGTGGCGCCGGACCTCGCCGAGCGGCTGTCCAGGTGGACGAGCGAGGTCGACGTCTTCGCGACGTACCGGATCGACGAGCAGCTCGCCAAGGCGCTGGACCGCAAGGTCTGGCTGCCCAGCGGCGGTTCGCTGGTGATCGACCGGACCGAGGCGATGGTCGTCGTCGACGTCAACACCGGCAAGTTCACCGGTCAGGGCGGCAACCTCGAGGAGACGGTCACCAGGAACAACCTGGAGGCGGCCGAGGAGATCGTGCGCCAGCTGAGGCTGCGCGACCTCGGCGGCATCATCGTCATCGACTTCATCGACATGGTGCTGGAGTCCAACCGGGACCTGGTGCTGCGGCGCCTGCTGGAGTGCCTGGGCCGGGACCGGACCAAGCACCAGGTGGCCGAGGTGACCTCGCTGGGGCTGGTGCAGATGACCCGCAAGCGGGTCGGCCAGGGCCTGCTGGAGTCGTTCTCGGAGACCTGCGTCCACTGCAACGGCCGCGGTGTCATCGTCCACCTCGACCAGCCGTCGTCGGCCGGTGGTGGCGGCGGCAAGCGCCGCAAGCGGGCGCGGGCCGGGGCCGAGCAGCCGCACGAGCACGAGGCGGTCGCCGGGGTCGAGACCGGCCCGACGGCGGAGCAGGAGGCGGAGACCGAGTCCGAGTCCGAGGTGGCCGCCGAGGTGGCCGAGCCGGTCGCCCTCCCGGCGCCCGACTTCAGCACGGACGAGGAGCTGTACAGCAGCGCCGCCGAGGCCGAGGCCGCCGCCACGCGCGGTCGCGGCCGGCGTCGCGCGAGCCGTCGGGCGTCCGCCCCGGCGGGCGCGCCCAGGGCCGCGAAGGCCGGGACGGCGAAGTCCGAGGAGGCCCGGGCGGAGAAGACGGCGAGGCCCGAGGAGGCCGAGGCCGCCTCCGCCGGGGTGCCGACGGCGCAGGACGTGACCGTGCGCGAGGAGGTCGAGCGTCCCGTGCGGCGCGAGCCCGCCGCCGAGGTGCTGGCCGAGCCGGCCGCCGTCGAGGACGCCGTCTCCGGCGCCCCCGCCCCGGAGCAGGCCCCGGAGCCCGTGTCGGACGAGGCCGCGCCCAAGGGCCGTACGCGCCGCCGGGCCACCCGCAAGGTGTCCGCGCCGGCCGGTTCGCCCGAGGGCGCCGAGGCCGCCGTACTGACGGTCCCGGAGACCGCGTCCGCGGTGTCCGAGCAGCCCGCGCAGCCCGAGCAGGCGCCGGAGGCCCCGGCCCCGGCGGAGGCGGCCGAGAGCGCGGCCCCGGCCCGTCCGCGGCGCCGCGCGGTGCGCAAGCCCACCACGTCCACCGCGTCCGAGGAGGCGGCCGTCGTGGTCGTCCCGTCGGCCACGGCGGAGGAGGCGCCGCAGGCGGAGCCCGAGGGCGAGGAGGCGGCCCCGGCCAAGAAGGCGGCGGCCCGCAAGACGGCCAAGAAGGCGACGGCGAAGAAGGCCGCCACCAAGAAGACGGCGGCCAAGAAGACGACGACCGCCAAGAAGGCCACCGCCAAGAAGGCGGCCAAGACGACGACCGCCAAGAAGGCCACGGCCAAGAAGACGGCGTCGAAGAAGACCGCGGCGGCCGCCCAGCAGGCACCGTCCTCGGTCACGGCCGCCACCGACGAGGGCTGATCCGGCACCGCAGCACGACGTGTGGCCCCGTCCGTTCGGACGGGGCCACACGTTTCCCCGGGCCCTCCCCGGCGCATCATCAACGACAGGCCCGCCCCCGCGAGGAGAGAAGATCACGTGCCGGTACTGACGAGGCTCATCCCCTCGCCGCTCGTCGTGGACGTCCGGCACGGCGCCCTGGACGACCTGGCGAGCGTCCTCGCGGACCAGCGGATCTCGCAGTCCGGCATGCTGGCCGTGGCGGTCAGCGACGGTTCGGGGGCGCGGCTGCGCAGGCGGCTGGAGCCGTCCCTGCCGGGCGCCGACTGGTTCGAGGTGGGCGGCGGCACGATCGACGACGCGGTGCGACTGGCCGACGGCATGAAGGCGGGGCGCTACGACGCGGTCGTCGGCCTCGGCGGCGGCAAGGTCATCGACTGTGCCAAGTTCGCCGCGGCCCGCGTGGGTCTGCCCATGGTCGCGGTGGCCACCAACCTGTCCCACGACGGCATCTGCTCGCCGGTCTCGATCCTCGACAACGACGCGGGGCGCGGCTCGTACGGCGTGCCCACGCCCATCGCGCTCGTCGTGGACCTGGCGGTGATCCGCGAGGCGCCGATCCGCTTCGTGCGCTCCGGGATCGGCGACGCCGTGTCCAACATCTCCGCGGTCGCCGACTGGGAGCTGGCCCACCGGATCAACGGCGAGAAGGTCGACGGCCTCGCCGCCGCCCTCGCCCGGCAGGCCGGCCAGGCCGTGCTGCGCCACCCCGGGGGCTGCGGCGACGACGGGTTCCTCACCGTGCTGACCGAGGGGCTGGTGCTGTCCGGCATCGCCATGACCATCGCCGGGCACACCCGTCCCTCGTCCGGTGCCTGCCACGAGATCAGCCACGCCCTCGACCTGCTGTACCCCGGGCGCGCGGCCAGCCACGGCGAGCAGGTCGGCATCGGTGCCGCCTTCGCGACGTACCTGCGCGGCGACCGGGAGGGTTCCCTGCTGATGGCGGACACGCTGCGCCGGCACGGGCTGCCCGTGGTGGCCCGGGAGATCGGGTTCGACGACGAGGAGTTCGTGCGGGCCGTGGGGTTCGCGCCGCGGACCCGGCCCGGCCGGTACACGATCCTGGAGCACCTCGACCTGTCGCCCGCGCGGGCGGGGGAGGCGTACGCCGAGTACGTCGCGGCCGTCTCCGGTTGACACCCGGGGGCCCGGTTTGACCCCCGTCGTGCGGCCCCGTAATCTTGACCGTCGGCGTGTCGACTGGCGCGTCACATCCCCGTAAACCTCTTTCCTTCCGGGTGTGTGCCCTCACGGGCTCCGGCCGGGAGAGGCCGCGCGTGTGTCACCGGGCGGCTGGACTGCGGGGGTGCCGTTCCCGAGCGAGAGAGTGAGATCCGCGTGTACGCCATCGTGCGCAGCGGTGGTCGCCAGCACAAGGTTGCTGTCGGCGACATCGTTGAGGTTGACAAGATTTCCACCGCCAAGGTCGGCGACACGGTCGAGCTCTCGACCCTGCTCGTCGTCGACGGCGACGCTGTGACCAGCGACCCGTGGGTGCTGGCCGGCATCAAGGTCCAGGCCGAGGTCGTGGACCACCACAAGGGCCAGAAGATCGACATTCTGCGCTACAAGAACAAGACCGGCTACCGCCGTCGTCAGGGCCACCGCCAGCAGTACACGGCGATCAAGGTCACTGAGATCCCCGCGGCTGCGAAGTAAGGGACTGAGGAGACATGGCACACAAGAAGGGCGCATCGTCCACCCGGAACGGTCGCGACTCGAATGCCCAGCGGCTCGGCGTGAAGCGCTTCGGCGGTCAGGCCGTCAACGCGGGTGAAATCCTGGTCCGCCAGCGCGGCACCCACTTCCACCCGGGCGCCGGTGTCGGCCGCGGCGGCGACGACACGCTGTTCGCCCTGCAGGCCGGTGCGGTGCAGTTCGGCACCCACCGTGGCCGCAAGGTCGTGAACATCGTCCCGGTCGCCTGACCGGACACTTTCGCGAGGCGGGCCTCACTTCCCCCACGGGAAGCGGGTCCGCCTTTCGCGTGTTACCCAAGAGACGCTCTTGTCAGTAACTCGTAGTACTCGTAGCAGTGAGTAGTAACTGGAGGCACATCCCATGACCACCTTCGTGGACCGCGTCGAACTGCACGTCGCCGCGGGTAACGGAGGCCACGGCTGTGCCTCCGTCCACCGTGAGAAGTTCAAGCCCCTCGGCGGCCCGGACGGCGGCAACGGCGGCCGGGGCGGCGACGTGATCCTCACCGTGGACCAGTCGGTGACCACGCTCCTCGACTACCACCACTCCCCGCACCGCAAGGCCACCAACGGCAAGCCCGGCGAGGGCGGCAACCGGTCCGGCAAGGACGGCCAGGACCTGGTCCTGCCGGTGCCCGACGGCACCGTCGTGCTCGACAAGGCGGGCAACGTGCTCGCCGACCTGGTCGGCCACGGCACCTCCTACGTCGCCGCACAGGGCGGCCGGGGCGGCCTCGGCAACGCGGCGCTGGCCTCCGCGCGGCGCAAGGCGCCCGGGTTCGCGCTGCTCGGCGAGCCCGGCGACCTCCAGGACATCCACCTGGAGCTGAAGACCGTCGCCGACGTGGCGCTGGTCGGCTACCCCAGCGCCGGCAAGTCCTCGCTGATCTCGGTGCTGAGCGCGGCCAAGCCGAAGATCGCCGACTACCCCTTCACGACGCTCGTCCCCAACCTGGGCGTGGTGACGGCCGGTTCGACCGTGTACACCGTGGCCGACGTCCCCGGCCTCATCCCCGGCGCCAGCCAGGGCAAGGGCCTGGGCCTGGAGTTCCTGCGGCACGTGGAGCGGTGCAGCGTGCTGGTGCACGTGCTGGACACGGCGACGCTGGAGTCCGAGCGCGACCCGCTCTCCGACCTGGACGTCATCGAGGCCGAGCTGCGCGAGTACGGCGGCCTGGACAACCGGCCCCGGATCGTCGTCCTCAACAAGATCGACGTGCCCGACGGCAAGGACCTCGCCGAGATGGTCCGCCCGGACCTGGAGGCGCGCGGCTACCGCGTGTTCGAGGTCTCTGCCGTGGCCCACATGGGCCTCAAGGAGCTGTCCTTCGCGCTGGCCGAGCTGGTCGCCAAGGCGCGGGCCGCCCGGCCCAAGGAGGAGGCCACACGCATCGTCATCCGGCCCAAGGCCGTGGACGACGCCGGCTTCACCGTCACCCGCGAGGAGGACGGCCTGTTCCGGGTGCGCGGCGAGAAGCCCGAACGCTGGGTGCGCCAGACCGACTTCAACAACGACGAGGCCGTCGGCTACCTCGCCGACCGGCTCAACCGCCTTGGTGTCGAGGAGCGGTTGCTGAAGGCGGGCGCCCGCGGCGGCGACGGCGTCGCCATCGGCCCCGAGGACAACGCGGTCGTCTTCGACTGGGAGCCGTCGATGTCGGCCGGCGCCGAGATGCTCGGCCGCCGCGGCGAGGACCACCGTTTCGAGGCACCCCGCCCAGCCGCTCAGCGCCGCCGCGACCGGGAGGCCGAACGGGACGAGGTCCAGCAGGAGTTCGACGGTTTCGAGCCCTTCTAGGGCCGGTCGGCGCTCTCTCCCGCCCCCCGGGCCGCCCCCGCTTGCGCCCCTGTCCCGTCGACGGGGTTACAGAGGTGTGTCACCGCTGTGATCCGACCTTCGGATTCCCTGTGTACTTTGTGAGGATGATGTGGCCTCACGTGTGTGGCCAGGGGTGGGGGACGGCCTGACCAGCCGCTCCCGGGAGCAGAGAGAAGCCGCAAAGTGAAGATCGCATTCCTCGTTCGGGACCTGTGCCACATGGGGGGCGTGGTCAGCGCCACGCAGAACCTCGCCGGGGCCCTGGCCGAGCGGCACGACGTCGAGATCGTCGCGCTGCGCAAGGTGCGCGACGAGTCGTACTTCCCGCTGGACCCGCGGGTCAGGGTCCGGGCGCTGACCGACATGCGGCCGCACTCCCCGGTCTCCGACGTGGACGACCCGCTGTCCGACAAGTTCCCGCTGATATACCCGCTCAACGCCGGTGCCAAGACGCCGGTGGTGAGCCGGCTCGCGGAGCTGCGGCTGCTGGAGTACCTCGCCACCACCGACGCCGACGTCGTGGTCAGCTCCAGCCCGCGCAACACGATCATGCTGGCACAGGCGCCCGGTGACTACCTGAAGGTCACCCAGGAGCACTCGATGCCCGCCATCTACGCCACGGACATCAAGCAGCGCCTCTTCCCGGCCTACCGGCACCTGGACGCCCTCACGGCGCTCACGCCGGAGGAGGTCGCGGCCCTCGCCCGGCAGGTGCCCGCGGTGCGCAACCGCCTCGCGGTGATGCCCAACTGCGTGCCCGCGTCCGCGATCCGCTCCAGCGGTACCAACAAGGTGATCGTCTCCGCCGGCCACCTCACCGACAACAAGAACCACGCCCTGCTGGTCGAGGCCTTCGCCAAGGTCCACGCCGAGGCACCGGAGTGGACCCTGCGCATCTACGGCCACGGCGCCGAGAAGAAGAAGCTGCGGGCCCGCATCGAGGAACTGGGGCTGTCCAACAGCATCCTGCTGATGGGCCAGACCTCGCCCGTCACCCCGGAGTTCGGCAAGGGCTCGATCTTCGTCCTGCCCTCCAAGCGGGAGGCGTTCGGCAACGTCCTCGTCGAGGCGATGGCCGCCGGACTGCCCGTCGTCGCCACCGACGCCGACCACGGGCCGCGCAACATCCTCACCGACGGCGAGGACGGGCTGATCGTCCCGCGCGGTGACGTGGAGGCCATGGCCGGGGCGATCCGGCGCCTGGTCCAGGACGACGAACTGCGCCTGAAGATGGGCGCCGCGGGCATCCGCAACGCCGAGCGCTTCCACGAGCGGGCCAGCCGCGAGCGCTTCGAGGCCATCATCGAGGAGGCCTTCGCCCGCAAGGAGCTGCCCCGCCACGCCACCGCGCGGGTGGACCGGGAGGGCTCGGTCCACGTCGCCGTGGGAGCGCTGCCGGCGAGCGTCGGGCAGGCCGACCTCGTCCTGCGCAAGGGCGGCGCCGGTGCCGCGGAGCACCGCTTCCCCTTCTCCGCCGAGGGCGACGCCGTGGTCCCCTGGGACGCCGGTCTCGCGCACGGCACCTGGGAGCTGGCGCTGGCCGCCCGCGAGGGGGAGCGGGAGGTGGCGCTCACCACCGACGGCTACGGCTGCGACACCCGCGACCTGCTGGCCGTACGGCTGCCGCGCGAGCAGGGGCCGTCCCTGGCGCTGATGCTGCCGCACCGGCACGAGGACGGCGGGCTGCGGCTGCGCAGCGCGCTGCGCGAGGTGCACGCCGAGGTCGGACCGGTCGCCGTCGACGAGCGCACCGTCGCCGTACGCGCCGAGCTGTGGGGTGCGCGGCCCGCCGCGGGCGCCGTCGTGGAGGCCGTGCACCGGCGGGACAAGGAGCGGGTGCTGACCTTCCCGCTGCGCGACGAGGGCGACGGCTGGGTGGCCGTGGACGTCGACTGCGCCGCCCTGGTGCGGGCGCACACCGACGAGGACGAGAAGGAGGTCATCTGGGACCTGTCGCTGCGCACGGCGGCCGACGCGCCCCGGGTGCCGCTGGCCAAGCTCGCGACCGACGTCCTCGCGCCGATCGACGTGTTCACCTTCCCCCGCCCGGTGCTCAGCGAGCCCGTGGCCTCCCCGCCGACCGTGCTGACCCGCGCGGTGCGCAAGTCCCGCCGGGCGCTGGGCCAGACGCCCGCCCCGCTGCCGCCCACCCGCCGGCGCACCGAGCTGCGTCCCTACTTCACGGCCGCGTGCCAGCTCTCGGTGAAGACCGTACGGCTCTGAACCGGCCGCGGACGAAAGGGGCGGGCCCCGAGGATCGTGTTCCTCGGGGCCCGCCCCTTTCACCCGCGCGGCGGCGGGTCAGCCCTCGCGGGCCTGCTCGATCATCCGGTCGACGACCCGCGCGGAGGCGTTGCCGTCGTCCAGGTCGCAGAACAGGTGGTGGAAGCGGTCGAACCGCTCCTGGTACTCCGCCTGCACCTGGTCGATGTCCCGGATCGCGTCGACCAGTTCCTTGGAGTTGTCGATCAGCGGACCGGGGGAGTCCTGCTCGAAGTCGAAGTAGAACCCGCGCAGCGTGTCCCGGTAGTGCTCCAGGTCGTAGGTGAAGAACAGCATCGGCCGCTTCAGGTGCGCGTAGTCGAACATCACCGACGAGTAGTCCGTGATCATGATGTCCGCCGCGAGGTACAGGTCGGCGATGTCCGGGTACTCCGAGGCGTCCCACACGAACCCGTTGCCCGCGCCCGGCACCGCGTCCACCACGTTGGAGTGGCGGCGGATCAGCAGCACGTGGTCGTCGCCGAGGCGGCGCTGGGCGTCCTCGAGGTCGATGCGGAGGTCGAACAGGTACTGCCCGGCGCTGTGCGACTGGTCGTCGCGCCAGGTCGGCGCGTACAGGACGACCTTCTTGCCCTCGGGCAGGCCGAGCGCCTTCTTCACCCGGGCCGCGATCGCGTCCCGCTCGGGCGAGTACAGGTAGTCGTTGCGGGGGTAGCCCGCCTCCTGGATCTCGCCGTCGTAGGAGAACGCCCGCTTCAAAATGGGGGTGCTGAAGCGGTTGGAGGACACCAGCAGGCTCCACTGCTTGGCCTCCAGGGCCAGCTTCTCCTGGTAGCGCCGGTCGAAGTGCAGGGTGTCGATGTCGTGCCCGATCTTCTTCAGCATCGTGCCGTGCCACGTCTGCACGATCGACTGGCCCGGGCGGCGCACGATCCAGTCGGGAAGGTGGGCGTTGGTGACGATGTAGCGGCTGGAGGCCAGCGCCTCGTACCACTCCTTGCCCCACATGCGGACCTTCTCGATCCCGTCCGGCAGGTTGACCTGGCCGTCACGGACCGCCCACAGGTGCTTGAGGTCCGAGCCGCGCCGCACCAGCTCCTCGTACATCGCGCGCGGGCTGTCCGAGAACTGCTTGCCGTTGTAGCTCAGGTAGAAGACCTGGTCCTTGAGCGGCTGCTGGAACAGCGGCTCGTACACCGTCCGGCGCAGTTCCTTCTGGCGGTACGGGCCGCGCTCCAGGTCGCTCAGCTCGGAACGGGCGTTGAGCTGCGGGAAGTCGCCCCAGCGGTTCTCCAGCCAGTAGCGGCGGCCGTTCAGTTCGGCCTGGACGGGGAACGCGTCCGAGGCCAGCCGGTCGGTCACGAAGGCGACGTCGGGCACGCCCTCCTCGTCGGGCCGCAGGAAGAGGTTCCAGCGCCCGGCACGTAGCGGCAGGTCGCCCTTGCCGCCGAGACGGGAGGGGTCGAAGGCCACCTCGAAGCGTCCGCCGTCGAGCCACCGGGTCTCGACGAAGCGCTCCTCGTAGCGGTTGCGGGGCTTGAGCAGGAAACGGGAGCCGGACAGCCGCGGGTCGGCGTGGCCGGTGAGGACCATCCTGCCGTCGCGCACCACGGCGGTGTCGATCACGGCGCGGCGGGTGCGGCCGGAGAACTTCAGGTACCCGGTGTGGCCCGCCACGACGGCCAGCTCCACCAGGTGGGACTGGGTGCCCAGGGACTCGGGCAGCGGGAACGCCGCGTCGGCCAGGCCCTCCTGCATCACGGTGCCGAAGCGGCGCTCCTTGCCCTGCGCGTCGGTCGCGACCAGCACCGTGGACCAGGTCCGCTTCTCCGGCTGTGCCTTCTCGTCGACACCCTCGTGGAAGATGAGCGCCACGTCGGCGACCGGCACCCCGACCGAGAAGGTCTGCCTGCCGCCCGCGCGCTCCACGGCGACGGGGTAGTCGAGCGTCTCGGCGCCCTTCTGGTTCTTGACCCGCAGGACCACCTGCTCGTCCGCGGCGAGGGGCTCGCGGATCTCACCGGTGACCTTGATCCGGTCGCCCTCCAGTTCACGGCCCGTGATCAGGGCGCGGACCTTCTCGATCCGCAGCTTCAGCGCCCCGCGCTCCACGGCGGGCAGCATCCGGAAGTCCGGGCTCAGCCAGTGGTACGGCGGGAAGTTGCAGGCCGCGCCGCCGCTGGAGTGGACCGCGTGGCGGCGCACCAGGCCGGAGGCGAAGATGCCCAGGCCCACGTGCCACACGGCCTCCTGCCACTCGCCGCCCTTGCGCAGCCGGGCGGGGTCGATGGTGACCTCCCAGCCGGCCCACTCGTAGTTGTAGCGGTCCTGGCCGGAGTCGGTGGTGACCTCGGGGCGGGGCAGGTTGCGGGCCGGCAGCAGGATGCGGCGGCGGGAGCGGTCCTTGCGCAGCTGGAGCACCTTCACCGAGGCCTTGCGGGTCGGCAGGTCGATCTTGTCGATCCAGGCGTTGCCGGACAGCACGAGCTTGCCGCCGGACCAGCTCACCTCCTGCAGCGGGGCGCGCATGTTCAGGTGCTGGTCGATGCGCAGGGCGCCCTTGGGCAGGTGCAGGTCCGCGCCCTCCAGGGAGGGGAAGGAGGCGTACTTGCGCACCAGGCCGCTGACCTCGGGCGTCTCCTTGCGGCGCTGGCCGGCCAGCAGGGCGATCAGCTCCTCCATCTGGTGCTTGCGCACCAGCAGCCACTGCACGCGCAGTTCGGCCGGGAGGTCCATGACGACCTTGGGGTCGATGCTGTCGAGGAAGCGGTTGGCCGACCGCAGGAACTCGGCCCGGTACTCCTCGTCGCCGTCCGGGACCACGTTGAGGAAGAGCCGCAGGTCGTCGCGGAGGACACGGGTGTCGTACTCGCGCTTGAGGCGGGCGTAGGTCTCGCCGGGCTGATCGGCGAGGAAGGCGCTGATCTCCATCACGGAGGTGGTCCGGTCGCGCACGCCCGCCGGGTCCGTGCGGCGCTGGGTGATCGACGGGGCGGACTCGCCCTCCCGCAGGCGCCAGTAGTAGCAGGGCTCCGAGATGACGTCGACGCTCTCGGCCAGGTAGTGGGCCCGCATGGTGACGGGGGTGTCCTCGTACAGCCGGCCCTCGGGGAAGGCGAAGCCGTTCTTCTCCCAGAAGGTGCGGCGGAAGACCTTGTTGCAGGCGATGCGGTCGGCGACGAGCTTGCCGTAGCGGGATATGTGGGTGCGCAGCCGGGCCTCGCCGGCCAGCATCCGCATCAGCGGCACCTGCCAGGACTTCTCGCCCTTGAGGTGGTAGACGTTGCCGGTGGCGAAGTCCGAGCCGCTCTCGTCGAGGCTGCCGACCATGAGCCGGTAGGCGTCCGGCGGTATCAGGTCGTCGCTGTCGACGAAGGTCAGGAACTCGGACTCGGGCGCCAGGTGCGTCATGCCCGTGTTGCGGGCGGCGCCCAGGCCGCCGTTCTCCTTGCGTATGAGCTTGAAGCGCGGGTCGCGGGCGGCGTACTCCTCGGCGATGGCGGCGGAGTTGTCGGGCGAACCGTCGTCCACCATCAGGACCTCGAAGTCACGGAAGGTCTGTGCCGCGAGCGAGTCCAGACAGGCGGGGAGGTAGCGCTCCACGTCGTAGATGGGGACGATGACACTGAGCCGAGGGGCCATGGCTTGGTGGTCTCCTTTCGGGGTCAGGCCCGCTCGACCAGTTCGAGCGCCTGGGCGGGGGTGGGGGCGTGGTGGCGTTCGTCGAACGGGACGATGGGCGGCAGGCTCTCTTCACCGAGGAAGACGCGTCGCACGACCCGTTCGGCTGCGTGTCCGTCGTCGAATTCGCAGAAACGCCGGCGGAAGGTGTCCCGGCGCTTCGTCGTCTCCGGGCTGTCGTACGCGCCGGAGGAAAGCAGCTTCAGCAGCTCCGCCTGCGTGGTGGCCACCGCGCCGGGCGGTTCCTGGAGCAGGTCGAAGTAGGTGCCGCGCACCGCCGAGTAGACGTCCCAGTCGGGGACGTAGCTGATGATCGGGCGGTCCAGCACGGCGTAGTCGAACATCGCCGAGGAGTAGTCCGTGATCAGGGCGTCGGCCGCGAGGTACAGCTCCTCCACCCGGGCGTGCCCGGAGACGTCGACGACCCGGCCGGTGCGGCGCAGCTCGTCGACGTGCGGGGAGTTGCCGTAGAAGTAGTGGCCGCGCACCAGCAGGGTCACGTCGGGCCCGAGTTCGCGGGCGAACGCGGACAGGTTCAGGGGCGGCGTGAAGCCCGGCTGGTACTCGCGGTGCGTCGGCATGTACAGGAAGGCCTTGGTGCCGTCGGCCAGACCGAGCGCCGCGCGGGCCGCGCGCACCTCCTGCGAACCGGCGTTGACGAGGACGTCGTTGCGGGGGTAGCCGGTCTCCAGCGTGGTGTACGAGCAGGGGTAGACCCGCTCCCAGATCACGGTCGAGAACTGGTTGGCGCTGACGCTGTAGTCCCAGCGGTCGCAGCGCTCGAGGAGCTTCTCGAAGTCCATGTCGGTGGAGGCCGGGTACTTCTGCTGGTCCAGGCCCATCGTCTTCAGCGGCGTGCCGTGGTGGGTCTGCACGTGGATCTGGCCGTCGCGCTTGACCACGGAGTCCGGGAAGTTCACATTGTTCACGAGGTACTTGGCGCGGGCCACGGCCGCCCAGTACGCGCGTGAGCCCACCCGGACGACGTCCACGCCCTCGGGCACCCGGCTCGCGTTCTCCGCGCGCACCGCCCAGACCCGGCGCATGTGCGGGGCCAGACGGGCCAGTTCGGCGTCGATCGCGGCGGGGTTGCAGGAGACGCTGCGGCTCCAGTAGGCGGAGAACAGCACCAGGTTGTCGTCCAGCGGCAGCCTGAGCTGGGACTGGTAGAAGGCGCCCATCGCGCCGCGCTTGGAGCGGTTGAGCGCGGTGCGGGTGCGGGACTTGACCCGCTGGCGCAGCTTCACCGCCGCCAGGGCGCTCACCATGGTCGTGTAGGCGTCGCGCTCCAGCATCCCGTACTTGTGGCCGCGGCCGCCGCCCGGGCGGGTGAAGCCCTTCGGCACGCGGGCGCGGTAGTCGGCCGAGGCCCGGTGGAAGAACTCGGCGCGCGCGTCCTGCGGCAGGCGGCCCGGGCGTTCCAGGACGGTCAGGTAGTGGTCGACCATCTTGCGGAACAACGGGGCGCGCCACTCGGCGAGTTCCTCGTGGGCGTCGAGGTAGTCGAAGACCCGCTGGTACTGGTCGAAGACGTCGAAGTGCTTGCGGCTGACCGTCTTGAGGATGTTGCCGCCCTCGCGCCGCTGCCGGTAGTAGACGCAGACCCGGTCCAGCACGGCGATCCGCTCGGTGCTGATCAGCGAGCAGAACGTCCAGGGGGCGTCCTCGTAGTAGCCGGGCGGGAAGGTGAGCCCCGTGCGGGTGACGAAGTCGCGCCGGTAGGCCTTGTTCCACACGATCTGGAGCAGGTCGAGCAGTTGGGGGCGCTCGGCGAGGGAGAAGGTGTCCGGGCCCTCCTCCTTGAGCACGTCGGCCCGCAGGTTCGGGCGGACCCGGCCGTCCCAGTAGGTGCGCGCGTAGTCGAAGATCAGGATCTCGGGATCGCCCGTGGCCTCGATCCGGTCCCGAATGGCCGACAACGCACCGTCCGACAACGTGTCGTCACTGTCCAGGAACAACACGTAATCGCCGGTGGCCTTTTCCAGTCCGGCGTTGCGCGCGCGACCCAGCCCCACGTTTTCCGTGAGGTGAATCACATGAATCCGGTCGTCGCGTTTCGCGTACTCGTCGAGAATGGCCCCTGACCCGTCGGGCGAGCAGTCGTCGACCGCGATGATCTCGAAGTCCGTGCAGTCCTGCCCGAGTATGGAGTCAAGGCACTCGGGCAGATAGCCCTGCACCTTGTACACGGGGACAACGAGAGAGAGCTTGGGCATCCTTACAACCTGTTCCGAGAACTGACCACGGGACCGCGGGCTGGGACCGGAACGCGCTCCGGGCACCGCTCGGGCCTGGAGCGCGCCGCCGCATCAGCGTAAAGGATTCACGCGGAGTTTCCGTGGGCACGGTAGTCGGACACCCTGTGCCCCGCCACGGTGGGAAAAGGAAGGACCGGCCGCCCGAATGGGCCGCGCCGAAGAAGCTGGAGAACTTCCTCACATTCGGCCCCGCTGTCCTCTTTACCGACTTGCGCCGGTTTCCGCCCCATGTGCCCGACTCGTTTTCCGTGGGCCGTGTACGAGCCCCGGCCGGGTGCCGGAGGTGCGGGAGACGGGCGAACGAGCGGGCTGGTCACGGCCGGAGCCGGTGCGGCGGCGTGCGCGGGGCACGCGTGCGGGGCACGGGCGGCGAAGGCGCGGCCGGGTGCGAGGACTTGTCCGCCGGGCGCCCCCGACGGCACCGGCCGCGGGCGCCGGGCGGTACCGGGGGCGGGCGGGGCGCCCCCGGCCGCGCGGCGTGATTCGTGACCATGCTGTGACAGGCGCGGTGCCCGCCGGGCCGGGAAGGGACTCAGACGCGGCCGTGCGGTTCCGGGGCCGCGGAGGGGGCGGACGGCCGGGCGGGTTCGCGGCGCGGGCCGGGGAGCGGTCCGGCGGGCGGGAGTTCCTCGGCGAGCCGCTCCGCCATCCTGGCCCGGTGCCGTACCGCTTCCGCGCACAGGTCCCGCACCGCACCGGCGAAGCGCTCCCGGGACGGCGGCTCGGCCGGACCCAGCAGCCGCAGGGCCAACGCGGCCCGCTCCCCGGCGAGTTCGTCGAGCTCCGGATGCCGCACCGACTCCAGCAGCGCCGGCACCCCGGACGCGTCCGGCGTCAGCACGGTCGCCGCCGCCACCGTCGGGAACGACTTGCGGAACACGTCCTCGGCCAGCGTGCTGGTGTTGGCCACCGCGTACGGCTTGCCGCTCGCCAGGAAGTCGCTGATCACGCTCGACACGTCGCTGATCAGCAGGTCGGCCCGGTTGAAGCAGGAGTACAGCGCCGGCCGGGCGTCCGTGACCACCTGGTGCTGCCCCGCGGGCAGCGACGCCCAGTACGCCTCCTCCCACGCGGCCGCGGCCCGCCGCACCGCTTCCGCCCGCCCGGGTTCCAGCGCGGGCTGCCGCAGCATCCGCTCCGCCTGGTCCGCCGCCGGGCGGAAACCGGCCGCGGTGAGGCGGTCCAGCTCCGCCGCCCGCCGCGCGAGACCGGCGGCCGCCGAGGCGTCGGGACGGGGCCCGCCCCGCTCCCGGTTCGCCGCGCGCACCAGCTCCCGGATGCGCAGATCGGCGGCGCGGGCCCGCGGATCCACGGAGCCGGTCAGCGGATGCGGCTTGTACAGCAGCCGTACGCCCGGGTCCGCGAGCAGCGCCCGCACCAGGTTCTCCCCGGCCTCGACCACCGAGGTGTTGCCCGGGTTGCCGTCCCAGCCCTCCCAGGTCGGCGCGTACAGAACGGTGGTCGGCGCCCCGGGCGCGGGCGGCCCGGCGCAGGGCCGTACGGCGTCCAGTTGCGGGCGGCCGATCTCCACGACGTCCTTGTCCTCGACGCCGACCTCCGCCAGCGCGTACCGCTCGCGCGCCGCGGGGCCGGCCACCCACACCTCGTCGTACGCCTTCGCGTACGGGTTGCACGAGGACAGCTTGTCGCTCTCCCCGTGGTTGACGAAGGCGTGCTTGATGGTCGGGATGCGCAGGACCTGCGAGGTCTTCCCGGAGTTGGACGGGTGCAGGAGGACGCGGAGCGTGGAGTGCTCCAGGCGCATCAGCGTGGACACCTTCGGCAGGCACACCACCGGGATGTCGGTCGCCGCGATCCGCTGCACCATGTGCCGCTCCCGCAGCACGATCACCGGGCGCCCGTCCAGGCCGGCCAGCGGCTCCAGCCACATGTTCGCCTGGTACGCCGAGGACGCCCCGCCCGAGAAGTAGAGGCCGACGGTGGGCCGGTACCGGGCCAGCCAGGCGTCGAACCAGTCGAGCACCTCCTGCTCACCGGCCGGCCGGCGGCCCGGCAGCAGCCGCAGCAGCAGTGTGCCCAGGCCGGCCAGCGCCGCCGCCAGGGACACCGCGAGCCCGGCCGCCCCGTACACCGGCGCGTCGGCCGCCGCCGTCGCCGCGAGCCCGCCCGTCGCGGGCAGCCCGAAGACCGCCAGCCGGTGCCCGGAACGGCGCAGCAGCACCGGGGGTGCCGGGGTCAGCCGCAGCGCCGAGGCGTCGATGTTGCGGGTCACCACGGGCAGCGTGCGGGTGCGCCGGACCAGGACGGACACCGCCTGGATCGCCCAGTGCAGCGCGTAGAAGACGAGCAGCCCGGCGACGAGCGGGGCGTACGCCCCCTCGCGGTGCTGCTCGCCGAGGCGCAGCAGGCCCACCACGAGCAGCAGGTCCCGCAGCACGTGCCGGACCGTGAGGTCGGCGTGCGACTTGGCGAACAGCGACACCATGCCCCGCTGCCACCGGTACAGCACGCCCTCGGCGGCCAGCGAGGCGGCGCTCGCCGCCAGCAGCAGCGGCACGTGCGGCAGCAGCGCGCCCAGCGCCTGCGCGGCGAAGGCGGCCGCCAGCCCGCCCAGCGCCAGCAGCTTCACGACGGTCCGCCGTGCGGGCGGGCCGGGGCGGGGCCCACGGGGAGGACGGCGGCGGGGCAGGCGGGGCGGGGTGAGGGGCACTGCGGTCGCTCCAGGCTCGTCGCGCATCGGACAACCGGGTTAACGCCCAGTGACCACCGGACGACACGCGCGTGTTGACGCGGGGCCTTGACGGGCCGGAACGCACGGCGGACGCGGTGCGCGCGGCGAGGGACGCGGCGTCCGGCGGCGGGCGCCCCCCGGCCTCCTGTCCGCAGCGTGAACTCCGGTGCGGCGGGTGTGCGGCTTCGCGTAGATTGCCTGGCGAGCGCAGGGATCGGCGTGTGTCGACGGGAGAGGCGGACGGGGCCGTGGCAGGGGCAAGGCAGGCCGTGGGCGAGGCCCGCAGGATCGTCGTCAAGGTCGGTTCCTCCTCGCTGACCACCGCCGCGGGCGGCCTGGACGCCGACCGGGTCGACGCGCTCGTCGACGTGCTCGCCAAGGTGCGCGGCACCGACAAGGAGATCGTCCTCGTCTCCTCCGGCGCCATCGCCGCCGGCCTCGCCCCCCTCGGCCTGCGCCGCCGCCCGAGGGACCTGGCCCGCCAGCAGGCCGCCGCCAGCGTCGGCCAGGGGCTGCTGGTCGCCCGTTACACCGCCTCCTTCGCCCGCTACGGCGTCCGCGTCGGCCAGGTGCTGCTGACCAGCGACGACATGAGCCGCCGCGCCCACCACCGCAACGCGTCCCGCACCCTCGACAAGCTGCTGGCGATGGGCGCCTTCCCGATCGTCAACGAGAACGACACCGTCGCCACCGACGAGATCCGCTTCGGCGACAACGACCGTCTCGCCGCCCTCGTCGCCCACCTGGTCCACGCCGACCTGCTGGTGCTGCTGTCCGACGTGGACGGCGTGTACGACGGCGACCCGAGCAGGCCCGGCACCTCGCGGATCGCCGAGGTGCGCGTACCGGCCGACCTCGCCGACATCGAGATCGGCAGCGCCGGCAAGGCGGGCGTCGGCACCGGCGGCATGGTCACCAAGGTCGAGGCGGCCCGGATCGCCGCCGCCGCCGGCATCCCCGTCGTGCTGACCAGCGCGGTCCACGCCGCCGACGCCCTGGCCGGGGGCGACACCGGCACGTACTTCCACGCCACCGGCCGGCGCTCCGCCGACCGGCTGCTGTGGCTCCAGCACGCCTCCGCCCCGCAGGGGGCCCTGATCCTCGACGACGGCGCCGTACGGGCGGTCGTGGAGGGCCGCAAGTCGCTGCTGCCCGCCGGGATCGCCGGGGTGGAGGGCGACTTCGCCGCGGGCGACCCCGTCGAGCTGCGGGACGGCGCGGGCCGGCCCGTGGCCCGGGGGCTGGTCAACTTCGACGCCAAGGAGATGCCCCGGCTGGTCGGCCGCTCGACCCGGGAACTGGCGCGCGAACTCGGACCCGCGTACGAACGCGAGGTCGTACACAGGGACGATCTGGTGATCCTGCACCCGTAATGGGTCGAAACGTCCCCGAATCGGTGGTGGACGTTCCGCAAAACCGCCCCGCGATCTCGCGCGGCCTGCTCAACTTTCCTCAGGGACAAAGCCCGGCCGACCACCGGGCCGAGCCGTGTGCGTGAAGGAGGCCGACGTGAGCGGAGTACGCCCTGGGCCGCCGGCGCCCCGCGGTGGTGCCGCCTCCCGAGGCGGCACGGGCGCACGCGGCGCCGCCGGCGCGCGCCCCGGCGGCGCCCGGAGCGCGAACCGCGCACCGGGCGAGGAGCGCGCCCTCACCAGCGTCGCCGCCGGCGACCGCTTCCGCGGCGAGGAGCCCGAGCACACCCCGCGCCTGTGGCACGTCACCCTCAGCGTCTCCGGCGCACGCGCCCCGCTCGCCGAGGTGCGCCGGGCGCTCGAACAGCTCGCGCACGACCATCCCTTCCTGCTGACCAGCCGCTACGCCGACGACCACGCGGAGATCCGCTACTGGGAGGAGGCCCGCGACCTGCACGACGCCGCCGCCGTCGCCCTGCGCCTGTGGGGCGAGCACCGCCAGACCGCGGGACTGCCGCCCTGGGAGATCGTCGGCCTGGAGGTCATCGACCGGGCCACCTACCACCAGCGCATCGCCGCCGGGTACGGCCCCGCACCGGCGACACCCGTCGGCGTTCACCCGTTCTGACCCCTTCCGCCGACCCCCTCCCGGCGCATCTCGCGGGGTGGGACGGCAGGTGGCCGCCCCGACGGCGCGCACTACCCTTCCCCTCATGACCACGCTCTCGCCGTACGACTCGATGTCACCCGTCACCCGGGCCGCCTACCGGGCCAAGTCCGCCGCGGCCGACCTCGCGCCGCTGCCGCGGGCCGCGAAGGACGACGCGCTGCTCGCCGTCGCGGACGCGCTGGAGGTCCGTACGAGCGAGATCGTCGAGGCCAACGCCCAGGACGTGGCCAAGGCGCGTGCCGCCGGGACCAGCGAGGCCGTCGTCGACCGGCTCACCCTCACCCCGGAGCGGGTCCGGGCCATCGCCTCCGACGTCCGCGACGTCGTCGCCCTGCCCGACCCGGTCGGCGAGGTCGTGCGCGGCAACACCCTCCCCAACGGCATCGACCTGCGCCAGGTCCGGGTGCCGCTCGGCGTGGTCGGCATCATCTACGAGGGCCGGCCCAACGTCACCGTCGACGCCGCCGCCCTGTGCCTGAAGTCCGGCAACGCGGTGCTGCTGCGCGGCTCGTCCTCCGCCTACCAGTCCAACACCGCCCTGGTCCGGGTCGTCCGCGACGCCGTGGGCGGGGCCGGGCTGCCCGCCGACGCCGTGCAGCTCGTGCCCGGCGAGAGCCGGGACAGCGTGCGCGAGCTGATGCGGGCCCGCGGCCTGGTCGACGTGCTCATCCCGCGCGGCGGCGCCTCGCTGATCAACACCGTCGTCCAGGAGTCCGTCGTCCCCGTCATCGAGACCGGCACCGGCAACTGCCACGTCTACGTGGACGCGCAGGCCGACCTCGACATGGCCGTCGACATCCTGGTCAACTCCAAGGCCCAGCGGGTCAGCGTCTGCAACGCCGCCGAGACCCTCCTGGTCCACCAGGACATCGCCGCCGACTTCCTGCCCCGCGCGCTGGACGCCCTCGCCGAGGCCGGCGTCACCGTGCACGCCGACGAGCGCGTGATGGCGTACGCCAAGGACTCCCGGGCCACCGTCGTCGAGGCGACGCCCGAGGACTGGGAGACCGAGTACCTGTCGTACGACATCGCCGCGGCCGTCGTCGACTCCCTGGACCGGGCCGTCGAGCACATCCGGCTGTGGACCTCCGGCCACACCGAGGCCATCGTGACGACCTCCCAGCAGGCCGCCCGGCGCTTCACCCAACTGGTCGACTCCACCACCGTCGCCGTGAACACCTCCACCCGCTTCACCGACGGCGGCCAGTTCGGCTTCGGCGCCGAGATCGGCATCTCCACGCAGAAGCTGCACGCCAGGGGCCCGATGGGCCTGCCGGAGCTGACCAGCACCAAGTACATCGTCACCGGCGACGGGCACGTCCGCCGCTAGCCGGCCCGCCGCAGGCGCACCGATCGGGGCATCTCACCCACTGGATGAATTTCCCCGCCGTCTGCCCAAAACGACCCCCCAGGTCTAGGCTGGACCCGTGCCGGAGGACGTGGGGGGCACGCCGTTTCCGGACGGCAGGGAGCCCGACGACGACCACGACCGCGGGGTGTCGGACGAAGAGTTCGCCTCCGTGGTCTTCGACGAGGCCTTCGTCCAGGCGGCCGCGGTGCACGAGCCGACCGCCGTCGAACGCCTCCTGGCCGCCGCGGAGGCCCGGGCCGAGGCCACCGAGGCCGAGGCGGCCCGCCGCGGCCGCAGCAGGGCCGAGCGCTACGACGACGGATACGGCGACCTCGCCCCCGATCCCGACCTCGACGACCCGGACGACGACCGCGACCCCCTCGACCGCCCCTACGGCGCTCCCGCGGCCTACGGCAAGCAGGTCCGCTGGCACCGCCCCGTCGCCTGGCTGCTCGCCCTCGCGATGGGCATCAGCATGGTCGCGCTGGCCTTCGTGGCCGTCTACCGCGGCGCCTCCTCGGGCGGCGGCCCGCAGCAGGTGCCCCCGCCCGCCTCGACCGGCCCCGAACAGGGCGGCACCGTGACGCCCTCGGCCTCCGCCGACTACTCCCGGCCGGCCGTCCCGGTGCTTCCGCGCAGCCCCTGACCTGCCGCCGGACGACGCCGGACCGGGCCCAACTTGACCCGCACCGGCGCGTTTACACGACCTGCCGCAGACCCACTCTGAAGGTATGGCAGGGCGTGGCGGTCCGCCCGGAGGAACGCCCGAGGGCGCCCCCGGAGGCGGAGAGGACGAATACCGGTCCGTCGTCTTCGACGAATCGTTCGTGCGTGCTGCCCGGCTCCAGGAGTTCTCCGCCCAGGAGCGCATCACCGACCACGCGCCCGCCGTACGCCCCCGCCCGCCACTGCGCCGGGCCGGACTGTCCCGGCAGGCGCTGATCCTCGTCGTCCTGATCGCCGTCGCCTTCGGCACCGCCATCTACATGGGCGTGCGGCACCCGTACCAGAGCCCCACGGTGGAGCGGGCGGCCGAACCGGCCCGGATGACCGTCGTCCCGCTCGCCCCGCGCGAGCGGGTGCCCGGCGCCGACGACGCCGCCCGCCTGTACGCGCACAGTCCCGCCGCGCACTTCAGGACCGCGGCCGACGGCGTCCCGCTGCCGGGGGCGCGGCGCACGGCGCACTTCTCCGAGGACCAGGTGCTCAACGCGCTCACCACCGCCAAGACCTACATCGTCCGCTCGGCGCTCGACCCCGACGTGCTCCGCGGCGGCCAGGTCCGCTCGGTGCGGGTGCTGCTGGACCCGGACCAGTTCCAGCAGTTCGACCAGAGCTTCGACAGCCCCGCCGCGGACGGCCGGCACACGCCCACCGGATGGCTGATCCGCTTCGACCCCGCCCGGGCCGAGCTGGCCGACCCCGGGATCCGGGTGGACGGCAGCCTGCGGATCGTCGAGAGCGACGCGTCCACCCTGGACGTCACCGCCGACCACACCATGGTGTACGCGCTGCGCCCGGCCCACGGCGACCGGGCCGAGGAGTCGCTGTTCACCGTCCGGCGCGAGCTGCACTTCCGCTTCGACCGCGACGACCTGCGCCTGCACCAGACCCGGCTCGTCGGCTCCTACGTCCAGGCCGGGCCGATGTCCTGCGCCGGGGACTCGGCGAACCACCTGCGCCCGCTGCTGGCGGGGGAGCAGGCGGGGGCCGGCCTCCCCGCCGGCACCGACCCGTTCCGCCCGGGCGACGCCACGGCCCTGTGCGGCACCCTCGCCGAGGGCGCCCAGCCGAAGCTGTGACCGCGCGGCGTCAGGCGCCGTCGCGCGGAGACCGGGGGCCCTCGCCCCCGGACCCCTCCGGGCCCTCGGAGCCGCCCGCCGGTCCGTCGCCGTCCCCGGGCGGCCCCGGCCGGGAGCCCCCGAAGCCTCCGAAGCCGCGCCGCACCCGGTCGCCGAGGTCGCCGGCACCGCCCGCGATGTCGTTGACCAGCTTCATCAGCGGGTCCTTGGAGTTGCGCACATGCGTGGCGTAGTGGGACGCCGACTCCCGGAAGGAGTCCCGCACCGAGGTGTCCTTGTCCTCGTCGCGCCGCGCGTAGTGACCGTCCATCGTCCGCTGGTACTCGCGGGAGGCGGCCCACTTCTTCAGCTCGGCGGCCCGCACCGTGGTGAACGGGTGCGAGCGGGGCAGCACGTTGAGGATCTTCAGCACCGAGTCGCGCAGGTCGCCACTGGCCTCGTACTCCTCGGCCTGCTCCAGGAAGGCGTCCACGTTCATCTCGTGCAGGTGGTTGCCGCCCGCGATCTTCATCAGGCCCCGCATGGAGGCCTGCAGGTCCTGGCCGACCAGCAGACCGGCGCGGTCGGCGGACAGCTCCGACTTGCGGAACCACTCGCGCAGCGCGGTCACGATCGCCATGATCGCCACGTTGCCCAGCGGGATCCAGGCGACCCGGACGGCCAGCGAGGTCAGGAACAGCAGTATCGTCCGGTAGACCGCGTGCCCGGACAGGGCGTGACCGACCTCGTGCCCGACGACCGCCCGCATCTCCTCCTCGTCGAGGAGTTCGACCAATCCCGTGGTGACCACGACGATCGGCTCGTCCATGCCGATGCACATCGCGTTCGGAACCGGGTCCTGCTTGACGTACATCGCCGGCACCTTCTCCAGGTCCAGGATGTAGCAGGCGTCCCGCAGCATGACGTTCAGATGGGCGAACTGCCGGTCCGAGACACGCACCGAGTCGGACAGGAACAGCAGCCGCAGGCTCCGCTCGGGCAGCAGGCCGCTCAGCGCCTTGAAGACCGTGTCGAAGCCGCTCAGCCTGCGCAGCGCCACCAGCGCGCTGCGGTCGGCCGGATGTTCGTAGGCACGCGAGGAGATCCCGGGGAAGCGCCTGCGCTGCCTGCCGGGCACCTTCTCGTGCCCGTTGTCGTGGCCGTCGGACATCTCATCCCCCATGTGCGTCTGTATGACCTGCGTGTGTGCCGGGCCTTTGCGAACCCTTGTGCGGCCCTTTGCGCCCCCGGAGCCGGGACCAGCCTAGGCGGAGATACCGTGGACGGGCAGTACGTCGAAGGAGTCCACGCCATGCAGCACATCCCCCACGCCGACTGGCTCGCCGGGGCCGCGACCGCCGCAGAGCAGCAGGGGCCGGGGAATCTGCTCCGGATCGTCCTGATCGTGATGGTGGTGGGCTGCGTGCTGACCGGGTGGTTCCTGCTGCGGGGGTACAGGCAGAAGGACGACTGAGGAGATCCGGAGGTTCCCCGGGGGCCCGCCCCGGCCCGGCGCCGCCCGGCTCCGTCGGCGGAGTCGGCGTGATCGTCCGCGGGACGCCCGCATACGATGAGCGGACGTCTTGTCCCGCCCACACCGGATAGGTCCTGCAGACAATGAGCCTTCCTCTCAGCGCCGCCCAGTTCGCCACCCTCGCAGCCGAGGGCGGCGAGGGCCACGGCGGCAACCACAACAGCCTCAGCCCCTACGTCACCGGCTTCGGTGCGCTCATCATCCTGCTGCTCCTGCTGTGGATCACGACCCGGTTCAACCGCGACCGCTGAGCGGCGGCCGAGTGGGCGCGACCGGGTGGTTCCGGGCGGGCCGGTAGGGTCTGCTCGCATGGGAGAGCACGACACGCCTACCGGCCCGGCGCACGCGCCGGCGCGCGGCACGCAGAACGCGGTGCCCGCCCGCGCCACCGGCCCGGTCAACGGACCGGGCGACGGCCCGCCGTCGGGCAAGCGACGCCTGGGCGTCATGGGCGGGACCTTCGACCCGATCCACCACGGCCACCTCGTGGCCGCCAGCGAGGTCGCCGCGCAGTTCCAGCTCGACGAGGTGGTGTTCGTGCCGACCGGGCAGCCGTGGCAGAAGAGCCACCGCACGGTCTCCGCGGCCGAGGACCGCTACCTGATGACGGTCGTGGCGACCGTCGAGAACCCGCAGTTCTCCGTCAGCCGCATCGACATCGACCGCGGCGGCCCCACCTACACCGTCGACACCCTGCGCGACCTGCGCGCCCTCAACCCGGACGCGGACCTCTTCTTCATCACCGGGGCCGACGCCCTCGCCCAGATCCTCACCTGGCGCGACAGCGAGGAACTGTTCTCCCTCGCCCACTTCATCGGCGTCACCCGGCCCGGCCACACCCTCACGGACGCCGGACTCCCCAAGGGCGGTGTCTCGCTCGTCGAGGTCCCCGCCCTCGCCATCTCCTCCACGGACTGCCGTGCGAGGGTCGCCCAGGGCGAGCCCGTCTGGTACCTGGTGCCCGACGGAGTCGTGCGCTACATCGACAAACGCCGGCTGTACCGCGGCGAGTGAGCCGAGAGGGGCACCCGTGAACGACGGATACGACCCGGGATACGGCGGCGACCCGTACGAACTCGTCGGCTACGACGCGTACGGCCGCCCGGTGTACCGCCAGGCCCAGGGCGGCGCCCAGGGCCACGTACCGGCCCAGCCCGGCGCGCAGCAGCCGTACGACCCGTACCCGCAGCAGGGCCAGGACCCGTACGGACAGCAGGGACAGCCGTACGGCCAGCAGGGCTACGGGTACGACCCGTACGCCACGGGCACCCAGCAGCCCGTCCAGCAGCCGTACGACCCCTACGGCTCCCCCGGGGGCTACGACACCGGTCAGCAGCCCCCGCAGCCGCCCGCGCCGGGCTACGGCGACCACGGGTCCGGCCCGGCCCCGCAGCAGCCGTACGACCCCTACGGCCGGGCCGCGACCAGCGGCCCGCAGCCTCGGGTGGCCGAGCAGACCGCCCACATCCCGCAGCAGGCGGCCCCGCCGGAGGAGCGGGAGCGGACGGACACCGACGAGCCGGAGCCCGGCGCCGGCGGGGACTACCGCACCGAGCAGTTCGCCTTCGTCGAGGAGCCGGCCGGCGACTCCGAGGACGTCATCGACTGGATGAAGTTCACGGAGAACCGCACCGAACGCCGCGAGGAGGCCCGCCGGCGCGCGCGCACGCGGGTCGTCGCCCTGGTCGTCGTCCTGGCACTGGTCGCCGTCGGCGGCGTCGGCTACCTCTGGTACGCGGGCAAGCTGCCCGGGCTGTCCTCCTCCGACGACAAGGCGGGCGGCACGACGGCGGCGGGCGCCCAGAAGCGCGACGTGATCGCCGTCCACCTGCACGACACCAAGGGCGGCGGCACCTCCACCGCGCTGCTCGTGAACAACACCACCACCAAGCAGGGCACCGCCGTCCTGGTGCCCAACGCGCTCGCCCTGACCGGCGACGACGGCAGCACCACCACCCTCGCCGAGTCCGTCGGCGACGAAGGACCCGACGCGACCCGGACCTCGCTCGACTCGGCGCTCGGCACCGACATCGAGGGCACCTGGCGCCTGGACACGCCCTACCTCCAGATCCTCGTGGACCTGGTCGGCAACATCGAGGTCGACACCGACGCCGACGTCCCCGACCCGGAGTCCAAGAAGAAGGGCGCCGCGCCCCTCGTGCGCAAGGGCGAGCGCCAGACCCTCAGCGGCAAGATGGCCGTCGCCTACGCCACCCACAAGGGCTCGGGCGAGGACGCGAACGCCCAGTTGCAGCGGTTCGGTCAGGTCATGCAGGGCGTGCTGCGCAAGATGTCCTCCGACCCGCAGGCCGCGACGACCACCGTCGAGACCCTCGGGATGATCCTCGACCCGCCGCTGACCGAGAAGGACCTCGGCACCTTCCTCGCCGGGCTCTCCGACCGCGCCAAGGGCGGCGACTTCAAGACCGCGCTGCTGCCCGTCCAGGACGGCGGCGGGATCAGCGCCGAGGCCAGTGACAGCATCGTCAAGGACGTCCTCGGCGGCACCGCCAAGAGCCCCGACCAGGACGCGGCCGTCAGCGTCTCCGTGCGCAACGCCACCGGCGAGGAGGACCGCACCGGCAAGGCCCGCGTCGTCCTCCTCAACGGCGGCTTCACCTTCGTGTCGGGCGGCACCGCCTCCGGTACCGAGGCCGTCTCGAAGGTCGTCTACGCGGAGGACGCCGACAAGGAGAACGCCGTCCAGGTCGCCAAGACCCTGGGCCTGTCCACCGACTCCGTCTCCCGGGGCAAGGTCTCCGCGAACGCGCGGGTCTCGGTGGTGCTCGGCCAGGACTACGAGCCGGCCTCGTAGGGGGCGGAGGTTTTTTGCGTGGGCCCGTGTCGGCGGTCGTGAGACCCTTGAGGTCAACCGACCGCCGACCCGAAAGCCAGGCAGTGACCGCGACCGACCGCTCCATCGAACTCATCAACACCGCCGCACAGGCGGCGGCCGACAAGCAGGCCCACGACGTCATCGCCTACGACGTCAGCGACGTGCTGTCGATCACGGACGCCTTCCTTCTGGCCTCCGCACCCAACGACCGCCAGGTCAAGTCGATCGTCGACGAGATCGAGGAGCGGCTCAGCAAGGAACTCGGCGCCAAGCCGGTGCGCCGCGAGGGCGACCGCGAGGCCCGCTGGGTCCTGCTCGACTACGTCGACATCGTCGTCCACGTCCAGCACAGCGAGGAGCGCGTTTTCTACGCCCTGGAGCGGCTGTGGAAGGACTGCCCCGAGCTGGACCTGCCCGCCGACGCCAGGCAGACCCGCGGCAAGGCGGAGGAGCACGCCAAGCTCCAGGCCGCCGAGGAGGCGACGCCGGCCGACGAGGACTGGCGATGAGCGCCACCGGCGAGGTGACGGCCGGCAAGCCGGGCCGCGGCCGGCGCGTCATCCTCTGGCGGCACGGCCAGACCGCGTGGAACGTGGAGCGCCGCTTCCAGGGCAGCACGGACGTGGAGCTGACCGCGACCGGCGTCGCCCAGGCCCGCCGCGCGGCCGGACTGCTCGTGCACCTGAGGCCCGACGCGATCGTCGCCTCCGACCTCTCGCGCGCCTCCGCCACGGCCGCCGAGCTGTCCGCGCTCACCGGCCTCCAGGTGACCCTGGAGGAGGGCCTGCGGGAGACCTACGCGGGTGTCTGGCAGGGGCTGACCCACGAGGAGATCATCGCCAGGTACGGCGACGAGTACACGGCCTGGAAGCGCGGCGAGCCCGTGCGCCGCGGCGGCGGCGAACTGGAGACCGAGGTCGCCGACCGCGCCGCCCCCGTGGTGCTCCGGCACGCCGAGAAGCTCCCCGAGGACGGCACCCTCGTCGTGGTCAGCCACGGCGGCACGATCCGCACCACCATCGGCCGCCTGCTCGGTCTGGAACCGCACAGCTGGGAGAGCCTGGGCGGGCTGACCAACTGCTGCTGGTCCGTCCTCGGCGAGGGCGCCCGCGGCTGGCGGCTGCTGGAGCACAACGCCGGCACGCTGCCGGAACCGGTCCTCGGCGACGACGTCTGAGCCGGTGCCGGCGGCCCGGCCGGTGGGCCCGGGACCCGGATTTCACTTTCCGGCAGGTCGCAGGCTAAAGTTCTTCTTGTTCGCCCCGCCGGGCGGAGCGGACGAAGTGAAGAACCATGCGGCTCCGGTCGCGTGGCACCAGGGGCTATAGCTCAGTTGGTAGAGCGCCTGCATGGCATGCAGGAGGTCAGGAGTTCAATTCTCCTTAGCTCCACAGCCCACGGATGAATCCCGCCCCCTTCGGGGGGCGGGATTTTTCGTCTCCGCCCGCTTGAGCACCACGCGTCCCACAGGCGTATACGTCGGTGGACTCCGTGTCCGGAACGGTACTGAGACGTCGCTGACCGGGTCGTCCGGTCGTGGCAGAATCAAACGGCCGGAAGGGGACCGCGGCCCGACGGGAGGGAGTGGCGATGCCTGGGAGCATCCTCGAGGAGGTCGGTCACCTCCTCGACGGAGCGGTGGCGAGGAACACGCTCACCCGCCTGAGCTGCCCTTCCTGCGGTTCCCGGCACGTGGCCCAGGTCCTCGGCGACAACGGCGGAATCTCTTACGTGTGCACGGCCTGCGGCCACAGCTGGAGCTGAACGATGGGTGCACACAGGCGGAAGTGCGACTGGTGCGGCAGCGGTACGCCCATCGTGCGCGACATGGAGCCGCTCAACCCCGACTACCAGTACTGGTGCGAGGAATGCGCGCGGGCGCTGATCATAAAGGGCGACCCCATCGAGACGTACCGCGAACTGGAGGGCGAGCCGATCTACGGCCGGCTCCTCGAGGAGCACTGCACGCTCAAGCGCTTCTACTCGTTCGTGACGGCGTAGGGCGAACCGGGCAGAACGGAAACGATTTGGTGTTTGCCCCGGTGGACCGTGTAATGTTGGCGTCGCCGCCGGGGAGACCGGGCGGATGAAGGACAAGGGGCTATAGCTCAGTTGGTAGAGCGCCTGCATGGCATGCAGGAGGTCAGGAGTTCAATTCTCCTTAGCTCCACACACACAGGGAAACCCCCGGATCGACGATCCGGGGGTTTCCTCGTTCTCGACGCAGCCTCCGGCTCAGCGCCCGAGCGCCCGGCGGCCCCGTCCCTGGGACAGCACCGGCAGGTTGGTGCGCGAGGACGGCGCCTGCGCGCGGGTGTCCTCCTCGATGCGCAGCGCCAGCGCCGGGCAGCGGCGCACCGCCCGCACGGCCTTGGCCTCCGCGAACCGGGGCACCGCGGCCTGCGCGACGGTCGGGAAGCCGTCCGCGCCGAGCTGGAAGACCTCGGGGAGGATGTCCGCGCACAGCCCGTGGCCCCGGCACAGCGTCCAGTCGACGAAGATCTTCTGACGGCTGGGGCCGTCCTCCTCCCCGCCGCCGCCCGGGATGCCGGTCGGTGTCCTGCCCCCCTCGAAGAGCGGCAGGACACCCTCCACGGGCCGTCCGCAGCCGTTGCCGAGGACGTGCGCGGCCAGGTCGTCCGTGAACGCCTTGACGGTCGACTCCAGGAACATCGCCGAGCCGTCCGGGTGCGAGCAGGCGCCGCGCCGCTTCACGTTCTTCGCGACCTGCTTGACGGCCTCGAGGGCGGCCGGGCCGCCGCCGTTCAGGATGTCCTCCAGGCCCCGGGCGGCGGCCGGCAGGCCCAGGTAGCAGGGGCCGCACTGGCCCGCGCTCTCCTCGGCCAGCCACTGCGCCACCCGCAACGACTCGCCCAGCGGGCAGGTGTCCTGACTGATCGGCAGGATCGCTCCCGCACCGAGCGACCCGCCCACCTGCTGCAGCGAGTTGCGGGAGACGATCGCCTCGTCGACGGTCGCCGCGTCGATCCACTTGCCGTGGTAGCCGCCGGTCAGCACCCCCTGCGGCACCGGCGGGGCGCCGGCCAACTGGAGGACGTAGCGCAGCGGCACGCCCGTGGGGACCTCGATCACCATCGGCCGGGCCACCGCGCCGGAGACCGTGAGCATCACGGTGCCCGGCTCGTCGTACAGGCCGGTGTGGCCGTAGCGCTCCGGGCCGATGCGGGCGGCGATCGCCAACTGGGCGAAGGTCTCGGCGTTGGACAGCAGGGTCGGGGCGCCGCCGACGCCGCTCCTGGAGGCGCTCACCTTGCGGCCGGGCGGGATCGCCGGGCCGCCGTCGATGGAGCGGATCAGCGAGGCCGCCGCGCCGGTGACCATGCGCACCGGATTGCGCTGCACGCGCGCGCGGAGGGCGGACCGGCGCCCGTTGCTCAGGCCGCGCTCGGCGAGGGCGGCCTCCATGGAGCGCTGCGTGGACTCCCGGGTGACCCCGATGACCAGCGTGCGGGCGCCCATGGCCTCGGCGCACAGCAGCGCGCCGTCCAGGATCAGGTGCGGGGCACGGTTGATCAGCACCGTGTCCTTGCGGCAGGCCGGTTCGTCCTCGCTGCCGTTGACGACCACGACCGGGCGTACGCCGCGCTTGATCGCCGCCTCGGCGACCGAGCGCAGTTTCTTGTGGAAGGGGAAGCCCGCGCCGCCGCGGCCCTTCAGGCCGATGCGTTCGGAGAGCTGCGCGAGCTGCTCCCCGCCCATCGGTTCGAGCGGACCGTGCACCTTGAGGTGCATCGGCAGGTCGAGCCGCTCGACAAGGTCGAAACCCGACGTGAGCTGGGGAAGGCCGACCACGCGGACTTCGGGGACGTCGGGCAGGGCCTCGTTCACTTGAAGCCTCCGGAAGGCGTGTTCCAAGGTTCGCCGGAACCCGGTGCGCCGAAGTCGCGGGACGACGGCGCACCGGGGGTTGATTCAGGGGCGGGACCGCTGTTGTACGTGTCGTCCGGGTAGTACGTGCCGTGGACCGCGTTCGTCTCACGGGTGTCGTACACGTCACTCGAGCCGTACGGCGACGGGTACGCCGGGACGTGGCCGGCGGCGGAGCCCACGGTGTCCGGTTCGCCGTGGACGGGGATGGTGTGTCCCGTGTCGTTGAGCGGGTCGTAGTGCGACGGGGGGGCCTCGCCGACCGGGGGCGGCGACGGTATGGGCCAACTGCCCGAGGTGCCGCCGCCGTTGTCCGCGGCGGGCATCGCCTCGGCGGGCCGCGGGTCGGCCGTCAGCGGCGGGCGGTGCGGACCGGAGGGGGCGGACACGGCGCGGTAGGCCGCCGCGAAGCCGCCCGCGGGCTCCGGGGGAGCGAGGCGCTCCGCGGTTGCGTACAGCGGGGCGGAGGGGGACGTGCCGGGTGACCGGGAAGCCCCGGCGCGCTCGTGGCCCGGGACCGCGGCGTCCTCCCGGGACCGGCCCTCCGCCGCCTGCGCACGCTCCTGCCGGGCGGGCCGCTCCCCGGTCCCGAGCAGGCCGGAGATCCGGTCGGCGACCCTGCGCTTGACCGGGCGGGGCGCCGCGCGCAGCGCCAGGGCCGCCATGACGCCGACCAGGGACAGGGCGTACAGGACCATGAAGACCGGCTTCGCCGCCCGGCCCGCGTAGAGCCCGTGCAGCAGGGCCAGGCACCAGGCCGGGTAGGCCAGCATGTGCATCGCCCGCCAGCGGGCCGCCACGGGGGCCGGGGAGGCGAAGCGGTTGCGCAGGGCTCCCGTGATCCCCACGAAGATCATGAGCATGCTGGCCAGGGTCCCGAAGCCGATGAGGACGGCCCGGCCGCCGAACGCCTCGTCGTCCGTGGCCAGGAGGCCGAACGGGAGGACCGCGGCCACCCAGGTGGTGTGGTCGAGGGCGAGTTTGACGCCGATGTGCACCAGGAGGAAGACGACCGAGGCGACCGCGGTGGTCCGGTGCACCGCCTGGGCCAGGATCCGCTGCCGGGTGTCGAGGACGATCCGGTCCTGGGCGAGCAGGCCCCAGATGACCGAGCAGCTCAGGAAGACGAGCGAGAGGACGCCGGCGCCGAAGTCGAGGAACTGGGCGAAGGTGTCGTCCACCGTGCTGTCGTTCGTCATGAGGAGGGACCTCCCCACGTCAGGGACGTGAGGAAAGTCCGCGCACGGGTGTCGCGAGGGTGGATCGGGGGAGGGTTCATGGGGGCAACTCCGGAGCGGTTCGGGAAAGCGGTCCCGCTGCCGCACTCTAAGTGGCGCCGTACCCGTGGGTAGGGGGTTTGAGTTATTGCGTTGTTATCAAATGACCGCGCGCTCGTAACGCTGTCCCTTAGTGGTCGTTACGCGAAGTAACCCTTAACCTTGGTTCAGGTCGGCCTCCGTTTTCCGGACCACGGTTCCCGGATTCCGGTGACCGCGGAAGCCCGTCGCGGCCCGCTGTGCGACTGCGGTACCCTGACGCCATGCGTGCCGTACGCCTTCTGCTTAGCGAGCCGCGCTGATCAGTCCCGGCACCGGTCGACTCCGGTGGCCGGAATCGGCGCGGCGTCCCCTCCTGTGCGAGGGGATTTTTCATTTCCCGGCCCTAGCAGCCGCTGGTCTTGAAGGTCGCAGCCGCTGGCAGAGACGATCGATGGAGCTTTGAGGATCATGAGCGAGACGAACCCCGCGGCGACCGCCCCTGTGTCGGCGGACGCCGCGCCGCACCGCTACACGGCCGCCATGGCCGCCGAGATCGAGGCACGCTGGCAGGACTTCTGGGACGCCGAGGGCACGTACGCCGCTCCCAACCCCAAGGGCGACCTGGCGGGCGACCCCGAGCTGGTCGCCAAGCCGAAGAAGTTCATCATGGACATGTTCCCGTACCCGTCCGGTGCGGGTCTGCACGTCGGTCACCCCCTGGGGTACATCGCCACCGACGTCTTCGCCCGCTTCCAGCGGATGACCGGCCACAACGTCCTGCACACCCTGGGCTTCGACGCCTTCGGCCTGCCCGCCGAGCAGTACGCCGTGCAGACCGGCACGCACCCGCGCGTGTCGACCGAGGCCAACATGGAGAACATGAAGTCCCAGCTGCGCCGGCTGGGCCTGGGCCACGACAAGCGCAGGTCGTTCGCCACGATCGACCCCGAGTACTACAAGTGGACCCAGTGGATCTTCCTGCAGATCTTCAACTCCTGGTACGACGACGAGGCGAAGAAGGCCCGTCCTATCGCCGAGCTGGTCGCGCAGTTCGAGTCCGGTGAGCGGGAGGTCCCGGGCCACGCGGGCCGGGCGTGGAGCAGCCTGAGCGAGGCCGAGCGCGCCGACGTGCTGGGCGAGTACCGCCTGGCCTACGCCTCCGACGCGCCGGTCAACTGGTGCCCCGGGCTGGGCACCGTGCTGGCCAACGAGGAGGTCACCGCCGACGGCCGCTCCGAGCGCGGCAACTTCCCCGTCTTCAAGTCCAAGCTGCGCCAGTGGAACATGCGCATCACGGCCTACGCCGACCGGCTGCTGGACGACCTGGACGAGCTGGACTGGCCCGAGGCCATCAAGCTGCAGCAGCGCAACTGGATCGGCCGCTCCGAGGGCGCCCGCGTCGACTTCCCGGTCGACGGCGAGCGCATCACCGTCTTCACCACCCGCCCCGACACCCTGTTCGGCGCGACCTACATGGTGCTGGCGCCCGAGCACCCGCTGGTCGAGAAGTTCACCCCGGACGCCTGGCCCGAGGGCACCCGCGACGCGTGGACCGGGGGCCACGCCACCCCGACCGAGGCCGTCGCCGCGTACCGCGCGCAGGCCGCCTCGAAGTCCGACGTCGAGCGGCAGGCCGAGGCCAAGGACAAGACCGGCGTCTTCATCGGCGCGTACGCGACCAACCCGGTCAACGGCGAGCAGGTCCCGGTCTTCATCGCCGACTACGTGCTGATGGGCTACGGCACCGGCGCCATCATGGCCGTCCCCGCCGGAGACCAGCGCGACTTCGAGTTCGCCCGCGCCTTCGAGCTGCCGATCCGCTGCATCGTCGAGCCGACCGACGGCCGCGGCACCGACACCGCGACGTGGGAGGACGCCTTCTCGTCGTACGACGCGAAGATCATGAACTCCTCCAACGACGAGGTCAGCCTGGACGGCCTGCCCGTCGTCGAGGCCAAGGAGCGCATCACCGAGTGGCTGGAGCGCACCGGCGCCGGTGAGGGCACCGTCAACTTCCGCCTGCGCGACTGGCTGTTCAGCCGCCAGCGCTACTGGGGCGAGCCCTTCCCCATCGTCTACGACGAGGACGGCGTCGCCCACCCCCTGCCCGAGTCGATGCTGCCGCTGGAACTGCCCGAGGTCGAGGACTACTCCCCGCGCACCTTCGACCCCGACGACGCCGACACCGAGCCCGAGACCCCGCTGTCCCGCAACGAGGACTGGGTCCACGTCACCCTGGACCTGGGCGACGGCCGCGGACCGCGCACGTACCGCCGCGAGACCAACACCATGCCCAACTGGGCCGGCTCCTGCTGGTACGAGCTGCGCTACCTGGACCCGCACAACGGCGAGCGGCTGGTCGACCCCGAGATCGAGCAGTACTGGATGGGCCCGCGCGAGGGTCTGCCGCACGGCGGCGTCGACCTGTACGTCGGCGGCGCCGAGCACGCCGTGCTGCACCTGCTGTACGCGCGCTTCTGGTCCAAGGTCCTGTTCGACCTGGGGCACGTCTCCTCCGCGGAGCCCTTCCACAAGCTGTTCAACCAGGGCATGATCCAGGCCTACGTCTACCGGGACAGCCGCGGCATCGCGGTGCCCGCCGCCGAGGTCGAGGAGCGCGACGGCGCCTACTACCACCAGGGCGAGAAGGTCTCCCGGCTGCTGGGCAAGATGGGCAAGTCCCTGAAGAACGCGGTCACGCCGGACGAGATCTGCGCCGAGTACGGCGCCGACACGCTGCGCCTGTACGAGATGGCGATGGGCCCGCTGGACGTGTCCCGGCCGTGGGACACCCGCGCGGTGGTCGGTCAGTTCCGGCTGCTGCAGCGGCTGTGGCGCAACGTCGTCGACGAGAACACCGGTGAGCTGTCGGTCGTGGACGTCGCGGAGAGCGACATCGACGCCGACACCCTGCGCGCCCTGCACAAGGCCGTCGACGGCGTACGGCAGGACCTGGAGGGCATGCGGTTCAACACCGCCATCGCCAAGGTCACCGAGCTGAACAACCACCTGACCAAGGCCGGCGGCCCGGTCCCGAGGTCGGTCGCCGAGCGCCTGGTGCTGCTGGTCGCCCCGCTGGCCCCGCACGTCGCCGAAGAGCTGTGGCGCAAGCTGGGCCACACGACCTCGGTCGTCCACGAGGACTTCCCGGTCGCCGACCCGGCCTACGTCGTCGACGAGACCGTGACCTGCGTCGTCCAGGTCAAGGGCAAGGTCAAGGCGCGTCTGGAGGTCTCCCCGTCCATCTCCGACGGCGACCTGGAGAAGGCCGCGCTGGCCGACGAGAAGGTCGTGGCCGCGCTGGGCGGCGCCGGAATCCGCAAGGTGATCGTCCGGGCGCCGAAGCTGGTGAACATCGTGCCGGCGTAGTCCGCCGGTGAGCGGGCCGCGGAGCCGTCCCCTACGGGTCGGATCAGGGTCCGGTACGGGCAGGTTCGGGGTTCTTGCGGAACCCTGGGCCTGCCCGCTGCGTTTACCGTGGAAGAGCGGCGCGATGCGTGCCGTGGACCGCCGGTGCGCGGACCGGACGTCCCCCGAGGAGGAGCCCCGTGGAAGCAGCGCTCACCGTGTTCGCCCTGCTCTTCCTGCTCGCCGTCGTACTCGGCGTGTACGCCACGGTGAAGGCCGTCGGCGCCGCCAAGCGCAGCGTGGACCGCGGCATCACCCAGGCCCGCCGCACGGTCGAGGACCACACCCTGCGGGCCAAGTCCCTCGTCCAGGTGGGGCCGGCCGCGGAGCTGGCCCAGTTGCGGCTGGGGCTGCGCACCTCCATGCGGTCCACGCAGGACGCGCTCCACGCGCGCGTGGCCGAGGACGCGTCCCTCAAGGAGTCCCTCGCCCTCTTCGAGCGGCTCAGTGCGCACGGCTTCGAGCTGGACGCCGAGCTGCGGCGGCTGGAGTCCGAGCCGGACCGCGCCGCCCTCGCCGAGCGCCTTCCCGAGCTGCGCGAGCGGACCGAGCGCATCACCCGGTCGGCGGACGCCCTGCGCTGGGCGGCCCGTGACCGCGCCCGCCGCTTCGCCGACGACGACCTGGACTCGCTGAGCGCCCAGATCGACGTGGAGGCCGGTGCGCTGCGGCACTGGACGCAGACCAGGACGCAGGCGGAGACGGACGCCGGAACAGGCCCGGGGGAGGGCGCGCGCACCACGCCGCCGTCCTGGCCCGAGGCCCCCTCCGCCGACGCCCCGTCCACCCGGCAGACCTGGCCGGACTCCCCGGCGCAGGAGCCGGCGGAGGGCGGCTCGGCCCGCCCCGCCATCACTCCGCCCGCCGCGAGCCCGGTGTACCCGTGGCAGAAGAAGGCCCGCCCGGAGAGCACGACCTGACCCTCGCTCCGACCCGCCGGAGCGGCCCGGCCGCCCGGCCGAGGACCTGTGAACGCCCGCTCGTCGGGGCCGGACTGCCGTACGGGCACTACGCCAGGTAACCTCCAGCTCATGTCCCGCCATGTCGCTATCGTCACGGATTCAACGGCCTACCTCCCGGCCCGGACGATGGAGCGGCACGGCATCACAGCGGTACCCCTGACCGTCGTCCTGGGCGACCGGGCGCTGGAGGAGGGCACCGAGATCTCGACCCGTTCCCTGGCCCAGGCCCTGCAGAAACGCCGGCCGGTCACCACCTCCCGGCCCAGTCCCGAACTGTTCGCCGCGACCTATCGCCGGATCGCCGAGTCCGGCGCCGACGGCATCGTCTCCTTGCACCTGTCCGCCGAGCTCTCCGGCACCCACGACGCGGCCGTCGTCGCGGCGCGTGACGCCGCCGTCCCGGTCCGGGTCGTGGACACCGGGATGATCGCGATGGCCCTCGGCTTCTGCGCGCTCGCGGCCGCGGAGACGGCGGAGGCGGGCGGCACGGTGGACGAGGCCGTCACGGCCGCCGAGAAGCGGGCCGCGGACACCTCGGCCTACTTCTACGTCGACACCCTCGACTATCTGCGCCGCGGCGGCCGGATCGGCGCCGCCCAGGCGCTGTTCGGCTCCGCGCTCGCCGTGAAACCGCTGCTGCGGCTGGAGGGCGGGCGCATCGAACCCCTGGAGAAGGTCCGGACGGCCTCCAGGGCCATCGCCCGGCTCGAGGAGATCGCCGCCGACCGGGCGGGCGGCGCGCCCGTCGACATCGCCGTCCACCATCTCGCCGCCCCCGAGCGGGCGTCGGCCCTCGCGGACCGCCTGCGGGAGCGGGTGCCCGGGCTGGCGGACCTGCATGTGAGTGAGGTCGGTGCGGTGATCGGCGCGCACACGGGGCCGGGGTTGCTGGGGGTTGTGGTCTCGTCGCGGTGAGGCATGCTCACGTCCGCCGGTCGGCCGTTTCCGTCCCGCCCCGCGTGAGGGTGTCGGGGTTTTCCACAACCCGTGGGTAGTCCCCGGGATTCGACCATGATCACCGCGAGCCGGCGGGGTGCCCGATCCTCGTCGCATGGCTCTCCGATCACGCTCAGGCACCACGTCCGCGACCAGTGGCCCGGGCCGCGCCCCGGCCTCCGACGGCCGCCTCGCCCACCGCCGCCCCTCCGGCTCCCCCTCCCACGCCCGTCCCCGTTCCCGTGCCCTGCGCGGGCGCCGGCCCGCGCCGCCGGAGGAGCTGCGGCGCAGGGCCGAGGTGCTGTTCGGGGAGCGCGTCGAGCAGACGGCCCCCGAGGGGACGCAGGGCGAGTCGGGGAAGGGGCCGCCACGTCCGCCACGGCCCGGCCCCGGGGCACCCGGCGACGCGGGGACCGGTGACCTCCGCGGTGCGACGACCACCTGGCGGGAGCGGACCGGACAGGCCCTGCGGGAGCGGATGCCGCTGTGGCTGCAGACACGGTGTGGACTGGAGCGGCGTGGCGTGGCCGCGCTCTCGGTACTGCTCGTCGTCGCGGCGGTCTTCGCGGTGCAGCATTTCTGGTCCGGCCGCACCCAGCAGGTGGCGGCGCCCGAGGTGGTGCGGGAGGCGGCGGCGTACGGAGCGGGGAAGACGGGGCCGACGGCCGGGGACCGCGCGACCCCGGACGAGGGCGGGGCCACGACCGAGCCCTCGGCCACGGCCGGGAGCGAGATCGTGGTGGACGTGGGCGGCAAGGTCCGCCATCCCGGGGTCCACAGTCTCCCGGCGGGTTCCCGTGTCGCGGACGCCCTGCGGGCCGCCGGCGGCGTGCGGCCCGGCACGAAGACCGACGGGCTGAACCGGGCCCGTTTCCTGGTGGACGGCGAGCAGGTGATCGTCGGAGCGTCCGCGCCCGCACCCCCGCCCGCGGCGGGCCCCGCCCCGGGCGCACCGGCGGGAGCGGCACCCGGGGCACCCGTCTCCCTCAACACGGCGACCACCGACCAGCTCGACACCCTCCCGGGCGTCGGCCCGGTCCTCGCCCAGCACATCGTCGACTACCGCACCGAGCACGGCGGGTTCCGCTCGGTGGACGAACTGCGCGAGGTCAACGGCATCGGCGAACGCCGCTTCGCCGACCTGCGAGACCTCGTACGGCCATGAACACGGACGTCAGGGGAGCGGTCCGGCCGGTCCGGCCGGAGCCGCCGGACGGGCGCGAGGGGTGCGACGGGCCGCGGGAGCCACCGGCGAGGCCCCCGCGCGCCGCCGTGCACGCCGCCTCCGGCCACCGGCTGGGCGCGGCCCATCCCCGGCAGGAGGGCCCGGCCGACCTGCGCCTGGTCCCGCCCGCCCTGGCGGCCTGGGCGACGGCGGCACTGACGCCGGACGTGCCGGCCGGCTGGGCGGTGGGGGTGGTGGCGGCCGGTGTGCTGCTGGCCGGTGCCTTCCTGCTGGGCCCGGCGAGGCGCGGACGGCCCCACGCGCCGGTGGCCGCCGCCGTCCTCCTTTGCATCGCCGCGTCCGCCGCCTCGGCCGCGCTGCACGGCGCGGACCTGCGCAGGGGCCCCGTGCCCGAGCTGGCGCGGCGGTACGCCACCGTCACCGCCGAGGTGGAGGTCACGGCCGACCCCCGCCTCACCCGGCCCCGCGTCCGGGGCGACCGCGCGGTGCCGCCCACGGTGCTGATCGAGGCGGACGTGCGGCGGGTGACCGAGGGGGACGGGAGGACGGTGACGACCAGGACACCGGTCCTCGTGCTCGTGGACGTGGACGTGGGCGCGCAGGACGATCGGTCCCGCGCGGAGCCCGCTCCCTCCCGCTGGCTGAGCCTGCTGCCGACCACCCGGCTCCGCGTCACCGCCCGGCTCTCGCCCCCGAAGCAGCGTGGCGACCGCATCGCCGCGGTGCTGCGCGTACGGACGGGCCGACAGCCACCGGAGCGGACGTCGGAGCCCTCGGCGGCGCAACGGCTCGCGGGCCGGTTGCGGGCCGGCCTGCGCGAGGCGACCGAGAACCTGCCCGCCGACGCGCGGGCGCTGCTGCCGGGCCTGGTCGTCGGCGACACCGCACGCGTCACACCGGAGCTGGAGGAGGCGTTCAAGGAGACCGATCTGACCCACACGCTGGCCGTGTCCGGAGCCAACTTCACCATCGTGCTCGCACTGCTCCTCGGCCCGCCGGGCCTGGCCCAGCGCAGCGAGCGCCGCGGCCTGGCGCCCCGCCTCGGCCTGCACCTGCGGACCACCGCCCTGCTCGGCGGACTGCTCGCGCTCGCCTTCGTCGTCGTGTGCCGTCCCGACCCGAGCGTGCTGCGCGCGGCGGCCTGCGGATCCGTCGCCCTGCTCGCGCTGGCCACCGGACGCCGCAGAACCCTCCTGCCCGCCCTGGCGACGGCGGTCCTGCTGCTGGTGCTGTACGACCCCTGGCTGGCCCGCAGTTACGGCTTCGTGCTCTCCGTGCTGGCCACGGGGGCGCTGCTCACGATCGCCCCACGGTGGAGCGCGGGGCTGCGCCGACGGGGGATGCCGCCCCGGCCGGCGGAGGCACTGGCCGCCGCGGGTGCCGCGCAGGCCCTGTGCGCGCCGGTGGTCGCGGTGCTGTCGGCGCGGGTGAGCCTGGTGGGAGTGCCGTGCAACCTGCTGGCGGAGTTCGCGGTGGCCCCGGCCACGGTGCTGGGCTTCGCGGCACTGGCGACGGCACCGGTGGCGATGCCGCTCGCCAAGGCCCTGGCCTGGTGCGGGGGTTGGCCGGCCGAGTGGATCGCGGGGATCGCCCGCAGCGGGGCCGCACTGCCCGGCGCCGGAGTGGACTGGCCGGGCAACTGGGCCGGAGCGGCGCTGCTGGCCCTCGTCACGGCGGGAGCGCTGCCGGCGGGGCGGCGCCTGCTGCGGCACCCGTGGTGGTGCGGCCTGTGCGCCCTGCTCCTGATCCTCGTCGTGGTGCAGCCGCCCCCGCTGGCCCGGGTGATCAAGGGCTGGCCCCCGCCCGGCTGGCGGATGGTGATGTGCGACGTGGGTCAGGGCGACGCGCTGGTGCTCGCGGCGGGGCCGGGGACGGCCGTCGTCGTGGACGCGGGTCCCGACCCCGCCCCCGTCGACCGCTGCCTGCGCTCCCTCGGCATCACCCGCGTCCCCCTCGTCCTGCTCACCCACTTCCACGCCGACCACGTGGCCGGGCTCCCCGGCGTACTGCGGGGCCGCGCGGTGGGCGGGATCGAGACAACCGCCCTCGAAGAGCCCGTGGACCAGGCGGAGTTCGTCCGCAGGCAGGCGGCGTCCGCCGGCATCCCCCTGCGGCACGCGGCCGCCGGAGAGCAGCGTCGCTCCGGCCCGCTGTCCTGGCAGGTGGTGTGGCCCCCGCCGAGCCCGCCGACGACCACGGCACCGGGCACGGAAAGCGGGCCCAACGACGCCAGCGTCACCCTCCTGGTCCGCACGGCGGGCATACGCCTGCTCCTCCTCGGCGACCTCGAACCCCCGGCCCAGCGGGAGCTGGCCCGCTCCCCGGCGGCAGCGGCGTGGGAAGGAGCCGACGTGCTGAAGGTGGCCCACCACGGCTCGGCCCACCAGGACTTCGCGTTCCTCCGGCGGGTCGCGCCACGGCTGGCCCTCGTCAGTTGCGGCGAGGACAACACCTACGGCCACCCGGCGCCGGGCACGGTCGCGGCACTGCGCGCCCAGGGAGCGACGGTGCTGCGCACGGACCGGGACGGGGCGTTGGCGGTCGCCGGCACGGGGAGGGAGCTGCGGGTGGCGGGAGACTGAGACTTGGGTCGGGGCGCTCGGACGGGCCCGCTCCGCCGGGGCGCGGGGACCCCGTACTGGCCGGAACGCACGCTGCTCCGGTCCCGCGGTGCCGTGGGAGGCGTAGGCCGGGCGGGCACCGGGAATTTCCAGACCAGCGAGGCAGAGCGACGCCACCGTGCGGCGCAGCCGACGCGCCCGGCCGATCGTCCCCCCACCAGCGCCCCCGCACCCCCACTTCCACCCTCCCAGGGCCTCGAAGCCGTCCGACCGGCGACGGCTCCGCCCGCGACGGCTTCGTCAACGCCCGCCCGAACGACCGCAGAAGGAGCAGCCCATGCCCCATCCCCCTGCCCCCAGCCCGGGGCGCACCGTCGTGCACCGGCCCGGCGAGGACGGGCGGCGGACCACGTCGTCGCGGCCGGAGCGTGGCTGATGGCCGCCCCCATCACCGCGAGCGGTTTCCTGAAGGCACTGAAGGCGGAGGGCCTCACCGTCGTCGAAGTGGGCGACTGGCGCAGCCACAACCGCAACCACAAGGGGCCGTGGGGCCCCGTCCACGGAGTGATGATCCACCACACCGTGACCCGGGGCAGCGCCGCCACCGTCGACATCTGCCGCAAGGGCTACGCGAGCCTGCCCGGCCCCCTGTGCCACGGCGTCATCACCAAGGACGGCCGTGTGCACCTGGTCGGCCACGGCCGCGCCAACCACGCCGGCCTGGGCGACGGCGACGTGCTGCGCGCCGTCATCGCGGAGAAGGCGCTGCCCCCGGACAACGAGGCCGACACCGACGGCAACCGCCACTTCTACGGCTTCGAGTGCGAGAACCTCGGCGACGGCAAGGACCCTTGGCCCGCGGCACAACTGGACGCGATCGAACGGGCCGCCGCCGCCCTGTGCCGGCACCACGGCTGGAACGGGCGGTCCGTCGTCGGCCACCTGGAGTGGCAGCCCGGAAAGGTCGACCCGCGCGGTTTCACCATGGCCTCGATGCGCGCCCGGGTCGAAGAACGCCTCAACCACCCCGCCGGCTGGACACCCGGCGATTCCGAGGAGGAAGACATGCCGCGAGCGATCAGCCGCACCGGCAACGACGACCAGCGGATCACGCCCCGGAAGTGGACGACGCTCACCGTGGGCGGGACGGACCTGCTGACCGGCGCGTCCCACTACCAGGCCACGGCCCACCTCCAGATGGTCGTGCCGCCCGGCTCCACGCTCCAGGGCCGCTTCTACCACCTGCGGCCGGACGGAAGCAGGTGGACCGGCCCGATCGTCGAGCGGCTGGGCACCACCGGCGGCAGCTACCCGGACTTCGGGAACAGCGGCTCGGTCGTCGCCAACGAGAGGGTGCGCTTCGAGTTCGCCTACTACCCGCCCGACGCGGGCGACCAGACCCCGGTCACGATCACGAGTGCGAAGGTCCGCGGTCTGTACTGGGAGGCGTGAGGAGGCGCTGCCGGAGACCCGGCGGCCTGTGCGCCTCCTGTGAGAAATCCCGCCCGGTGCGGTGAAACCGGAGCACAGAGGGCTTCTCCTGCCGACTGCCGGCACATGCGACGGTTTGCTGTGATGTAGTCCCGTGTTGCCTCGAAAGCCACATCGGTGATCGAATGTTTTCCCAGTCAACTAGTTCTTCGAAGTCGTGCAGAGGGTGTCGCCAATGATCGGCCGCTTGCTGGGAAGCCGAACGAAGCGGATGCAACGGACGGGTCCCCTGGCGGCGGTGCACACCCCGCCGGACGCCGGAGTGCTGAGCTGCCGGGTGCTCGACCCCGTCAGCGCCCCGGTGCCGAACGCGGAGTTCACGGTCAGCGACGCCATGGGGCGCAAGGTGGTCGGCGGCAGTACGGACCCCTTCGGGTCGTTCGTGACGACGGTGCCCGCGGGGGAGTACCGGCTCGCCGTCTCCGCCGAGGGCTACACCCCCTACCGCGCCTCCGCCACGGTCGTCGAGGACACGCTGGCCTCGCTCGGGGACGTGACGCTCCAGGTGGCCCAGCCGCCGGAGCTGCCCGCGTCGGGCGACTGGGAGATAGAGCCGGCGCACTCCTCGATCGCGTTCACCGCGCGGCACATCGGGCTGGCCCGGATCCACGGCCGGTTCAACTCCTTCGCGGGAGCCGTGCGGATCGCCGACGACATGCAGCAGTCGGCGATGCACGTCGTGATCGACGCGGCCTCCATCGACACCAACGTGAAGATGCGCGACGACCACCTGCGCTCGGCGGACTTCCTGGACGTGGAGCGGTTTCCGACCCTGGAGTTCTACAGCGACCGGTTCGCCCACCGCGGCGGCAACCGCTGGGCCGTCACCGGCGCGCTGTCCCTGCACGGTGTGACGCGCACGGTCACCCTGGACACGGAGTACCTCGGCCTCGGCAACGGCATGGAGGGCGAGACGCGGGCCGCCTGCCGCGCCACCACCGAACTGCACCGCGACGACTTCACGGTGAGCTGGCAGACGATGCTGGCCCGCGGCATCGCGGTGGTGGGCCCCAGCATCCGCATCGACCTCGACGTGCAGATCGTTCCCAAGAGCTGACCGAGAATGGCTCCCGTGAGCGACGTGAGACATGTACTGGTACTGCCCGACCGCGACGCCGCGGAGGAAGCGGCCCAGGCGCTCGGGGAGCGGTTCGGGATCGACGAGGAGCCCCGGATCCTCCGGGACGCCCTGGCCGGTGAGGACGACGCCGAGGACGCCCAGTGGCTGGTCGTCCTGAGGGACGAGCGGGACGCGCTGGACCCCGGTGAACTGGACGCGTTCGCGGGGGAGTGGGAGGGCTGGCGCGAGGAGCCGTAGCGCCCGTCCGGCGGTGCGCGGTCGGCGGCGCTCGTGCGGCGGTGCTCGTCCGGCGGTGCTCGGCCCGCGGGGCCGTCCGGCGTTGTCAGTGGTGCGTGCGATGCTTGTCGCGATGGCCAGGAAGACTGCGAACGACGACCCTCTCGCCCCGGTGACCCTTGCCGTGGGCCAGGAGGACCTCCTGCTCGACCGTGCCGTGCAGGAGGTGGTGGCCGCCGCGAAGGCCGCCGACGCCGACACGGACGTACGCGACCTCACCTCCGACCAACTGCAGCCCGGCACCCTCGCCGAGCTCACCAGTCCCTCGCTCTTCGCCGAGCGCAAAGTCGTGGTCGTACGCAATGCGCAGGACCTGTCCGCCGACACGGTCAAGGACGTCAAGGCGTACCTCGCAGCCCCCGTCGAGGAGATCACCCTCGTGCTGCTGCACGCGGGCGGTGCCAAGGGCAAGGGCGTGCTCGACGCCGGGCGCAAGGCGGGGGCGCGCGAGGTGGCGTGTCCGAAGATGACCAAGCCCGCCGACCGGCTGGCGTTCGTGCGTTCGGAGTTCCGTACGGCCGGGCGTTCCGCCACCCCCGAGGCGTGCCAGGCCCTGGTCGACGCGATCGGCAGCGATCTGCGGGAGCTGGCCTCGGCGGTCTCCCAGCTCACCGCTGACGTCGAGGGGACCGTGGACGAGGCGGTCGTCGGGCGGTACTACACCGGGCGGGCGGAGGCCTCCAGCTTCACGGTCGCCGACCGGGCGGTCGAGGGACGTGCCGCGGAGGCCCTGGAGGCGCTGCGCTGGTCGCTGGCGACCGGAGTGGCGCCGGTGCTGATCACCAGCGCCCTGGCGCAGGGCGTGCGGAACATCGGCAAGCTGTCCTCCGCCCGCGGCGGGCGCCCCGCCGACCTCGCCCGCGAGCTGGGCATGCCGCCCTGGAAGGTCGACCGCGTCCGGCAGCAGATGCGCGGGTGGACCCCGGACGCCGTCTCCGTGGCCCTGCGCGCGGTGGCCGAGGCGGACGCGGGAGTGAAGGGCGCCGGGGACGACCCCGAGTACGCCCTGGAGAAAGCCGTGGTGACCATCGCCCGGGCGGCCCGCTCGCGGGGGCGGTCGTAGGCCCGTCCCTCCTCCCGGCCGCCTCCCCGGGCCTGCGCGGCCCCGGACACACCGGAGGCCCCGGCGCCGTCCTGGGGAAGGACGGCCACCGGGGCCTCCGGATCAAGCTCGCGGATCCGTGCCCGCGTGGCGAACGCAGGCCGCGCACGGATCCCGGGTGCCGGACGGGAGCGGATGAGAGAGGGCCCGCTCTGGGTCCTTCCGGCGATCAGACCAGACAAGGGATTCAGCCCTGGAGAGCGCCGACCTTCTGCGCCAGCGCCGACTTCTTGTTGGCGGCCTGGTTCTTGTGGATGACGCCCTTGGAGACGGCCTTGTCGAGCTCGCGCGAAGCGACGCGCTGGTACTCGGTGGCCTTCTCGACGTCACCCGCGGCGGCGGCCTCGCGGGCCTTGCGGATCGCGGTCTTCAGAGAGGACTTGACCGACTTGTTGCGCAGCCGGGCCTTCTCGTTGGTCTTGTTCCGCTTGATCTGGGACTTGATGTTCGCCACGAATGAGCCTTTGCAGGTTCAGGCACGAGGCCGCGAGGGTCCCGTGCCGGTGATTTCTTGAAGGAGTGCCTCACGCTGAGAGGGCAAGAGACACAGTCACCCACACTACCAGCGGCTCGGCGAGGGTCCCAAACCCCATCCGGCTCCCCACCCGTGGGACCATGGAGGCTACGTATCGATCCGACCCGAGACCGCAGACACTGCGGACGCCTCAAGAATCAGGACCCTGCGTGCCCGCGATCCCCAGCCATGTGCCCGAGCCGAGCCGTACCGACCCGGCGCTGATCCGCAACTTCTGCATCATCGCGCACATCGACCACGGCAAGTCCACGCTCGCCGACCGGATGCTCCAGTTGACCGGTGTGGTCGAGCAGCGGCAGATGCGCGCCCAGTACCTCGACCGCATGGACATCGAGCGCGAGCGCGGCATCACGATCAAGTCCCAGGCGGTGCGGTTGCCGTGGGCCCCGTCCCACGACGAGGGCACCACGCACATCCTCAACATGATCGACACCCCGGGGCACGTCGACTTCACCTACGAGGTGTCGCGCTCGCTGGCCGCGTGCGAGGGCACCATCCTCCTCGTCGACGCCGCCCAGGGCATCGAGGCCCAGACCCTCGCCAACCTCTACCTGGCGATGGAGAACGACCTCACGATCATCCCCGTGCTGAACAAGATCGACCTGCCGGCCGCGCAGCCCGAGAAGTTCGCCGAGGAACTGGCCAACCTGGTCGGCTGCGACCCCGACGACGTGCTCAAGGTCTCCGCCAAGACCGGCCTCGGCGTCGACGCGCTGCTGGACAAGGTCGTCGCCGAGATCCCGGCCCCGGTCGGCGTCAAGGACGCCCCGGCCCGCGCGATGATCTTCGACTCCGTCTACGACTCCTACCGCGGTGTCGTGACGTACGTCCGTGTGATCGACGGCCAGCTCAACAAGCGCGAGCGGATCCGGATGATGTCCACGGGCGCCACCCACGAGCTGCTGGAGATCGGCACCAACTCGCCCGAGATGCTCGCCGCCGACGGCCTCGGCGTGGGCGAGGTGGGCTACCTGATCACCGGCGTGAAGGACGTCCGCCAGTCGAAGGTCGGCGACACCGTCACCAGCCAGCACAAGGGCGCCGAGGAGGCGCTCGGCGGCTACAAGGACCCCAGGCCCATGGTCTTCTCCGGCCTGTATCCGCTGGACGGCTCCGACTACCCGCTGCTGCGCGAGGCCCTGGACAAGCTCCAGCTCAACGACGCCGCCCTGGTCTACGAGCCGGAGACCTCCGCCGCCCTCGGCTTCGGCTTCCGCGTCGGCTTCCTCGGCCTGCTCCACCTCGACGTGATCCGCGAGCGGCTGGAGCGCGAGTTCAACCTCGACCTGATCGCCACCGCGCCCAACGTGGTCTACCGCGTGGTCATGGAGGACGGCACCGAGCACACCGTCACCAACCCGAGCGAGTTCCCCGAGGGCAAGATCAACGAGGTCTACGAGCCGGTCGTGCGCGCCACGATCCTGGCTCCGACCGAGTTCATCGGCGCCATCATGGAGCTGTGCCAGACCCGGCGCGGCACCCTGCTCGGCATGGACTACCTCTCCGAGGACCGGGTGGAGATCCGCTACACCCTCCCGCTCGCGGAGATCGTCTTCGACTTCTTCGACCAGCTCAAGTCCAAGACACGCGGTTACGCCTCGCTCGACTACGAGCCCACCGGCGAGCAGACCTCCAGCCTGGTCAAGGTCGACATCCTGCTGCACGGCGACAAGGTGGACGCCTTCTCGGCGATCACCCACAAGGACCAGGCGTACGCCTACGGCGTGCGGCTCGTCGCCAAGCTCAAGGAGCTGATCCCGCGGCAGGCCTTCGAGGTGCCGGTCCAGGCCGCCATCGGCTCCCGCGTCATCGCCCGCGAGACCATCCGCGCCATCCGCAAGGACGTCCTCGCCAAGTGCTACGGCGGTGACATCTCCCGCAAGCGGAAGCTGCTGGAGAAGCAGAAGGAAGGCAAGAAGCGGATGAAGATGGTGGGTTCGGTGGAGGTTCCGCAGGAGGCCTTCATCGCGGTGCTGTCCAGCGACGACAGCGCGGGGTCGGCCAAGGGCAAGAAGTAACCGCCGCATCGCACGCCGCGTCCGGCCAAAACGGACACCGAGGGGCCCGTCGTACGAAAGTGCGGCGGGTCTCTTCGCATGTCACGGGCGGGCGTCTGTAGGAAATGACAGGGCGCGGGCTCTTACGCGGGGGCCGGTCGCCCTTTACGCTGATGCCTGCCCCGTAGTTACTCGTGAGTTAAACAAGTGATCGGGCACCAGTCCGACGCGCCGCTTGACCACGGCCCGAACAGCCGCCCGAGAGTGAATCCAGCCGCACCTGAGCCAGCCGCACCGTCGCGGGCCCGGAGGATGTCGTGAGCGACACACAGACACTGATCGAGAACCGTCCGCCCTCCGTGGCGGGACTCTTCCTGGAGCGGGTGGCCGCCACGCCGGACGCCGAGGCGTACCGCTACCCGGTGCCGCCGGCCTCCGGCGAGGGCCCCGACGACTGGAAGTCGCTGACCTGGGCGCAGGCCGCCGAGCGGGTGTACGCGATCGCGGCGGGCCTGATCGAGCTGGGCGTGCTGCCCGAGCAGCGCGTCGCGCTGGCCTCCTCCACCCGCCTGGAGTGGATCCTCGCCGACCTCGGCATCATGTGCGCGGGTGCGGCGACGACCACCGTCTACCCGCAGACCAACGCCGACGAGTCGGCGTACATCCTCTCCGACTCCGAGAGCCGGGTGCTGATCGCGGAGGACGCCGCGCAGCTCGCCAAGGCGAAGGCGAAGCGGGCCGAGCTGCCCGAACTCACCCACGTGGTCGTGATCGACCCGGCCGGCGCCGACACCGCCGAGGAGTGGGTCCTCACCCTCGACGAGCTGGAACGCCGGGGCGCGGCCCGCCTGGAGAACGAACCGCAGCTGATCAAGGAGCGCGTCGGCGCGCTCACCAAGGACCAGCTCGCCACCCTCATCTACACCTCCGGCACCACCGGCCGGCCCAAGGGCGTCCGCCTCCCGCACGACTGCTGGTCGTACATGGCCAGGGCGATCGCCGCGACCGGCCTGGTCACCAAGGACGACGTGCAGTACCTGTGGCTGCCGCTCGCGCACGTCTTCGGCAAGGTGCTGACCTCCGGGCAGATCGAGGCCGGTCACGTCACCGCCGTCGACGGCCGCGTCGACAAGATCATCGAGAACCTGCCGGTGGTCCGGCCCACCTACATGGCGGCCGTGCCCCGCATCTTCGAGAAGGTCTACAACGGCGTCGCCGCCAAGGCCCGCGCGGGCGGCGGCGCGAAGTACAAGATCTTCCAGTGGGCCGCCGGCGTCGCCCGCGAGTACGCCAAGGTCACCCAGGACAACTTCAAGCGCACCGGCACCGCGAGCGCCCCCGCCGGCCTGCGCACCAAGCACGCCGTCGCCGACAAGCTCGTCTACGCCAAGATCCGCGAGGCCTTCGGCGGCCGCCTGCGCGCCTGCGTCTCCGGCTCGGCCGCCCTCGCCCCCGAGATCGGCTACTTCTTCGCCGGCGCCGGCATCCACATCCTGGAGGGCTACGGCCTCACCGAGTCCTCCGCCGCCTCCTTCGTCAACCCCGGCGAGGCCTACCGCACCGGCACCGTCGGCAAGCCGCTGCCCGGCACCGAGGTGCGCATCGCGGACGACGGCGAGATCCTGCTGCGCGGCCCCGGCATCATGGAGGGCTACCACAAGCTGCCCGAGAAGACCGCCGAGGTGCTGGAGTCGGACGGCTGGTTCCACACCGGCGACATCGGCGAGCTGTCGCCCGACGGCTACCTGCGCATCACCGACCGCAAGAAGGACCTCATCAAGACGTCCGGCGGCAAGTACATCGCGCCCGCCGAGGTCGAGGGGCAGTTCAAGGCGGTCTGCCCGTACGTCTCCAACATCCTCGTCCACGGCGCCGACCGGAACTTCTGCACCGCGCTCATCGCCCTCGACGAGGTCGCGATCACGGAGTGGGCCAAGGAGAACGGCCTGGAGGGCAGGCCGTACGCGGAGATCGTCGCGGCGCCCGCGACCGTCGAGATGGTCGACGGCTACGTCCGGCAGCTCAACGAGGGCCTCCAGCGCTGGCAGACCATCAAGAAGTTCCGCCTGCTGCCCCGCGACCTCGACGTCGAGCACGGCGAGATCACCCCGAGCCTGAAGCTGAAGCGGCCGGTGGTGGAGCGGGAGTACAAGAACCTGATCGAGGACATGTACGAGGGCGCACGCGAGGCGTAGCTGCTCGAAGGCGTCCGGTTCGCGTTCGGTTTCCGGACGTCTTCGAGCGTTCGCTTAGCACGGATTTCACTCATCGCGGTCCACTTCGGTAACTCCGTGCTTATGTCCGGGGCCGGTCTGTCACTCTGTCGGCATCGAGTGTGAGGAATTCGCACGAACTGCCCGGGGAGACGTCCAATGGGGGCCATTCCGACGCAGCGGGAGACCGCCTCCCGTGCCGGCGCGGCGCCGGCGCGCACCGTCGAGGCATCCGCCGGGGGCTCCGGCGGGTGCTTCGAGGAGTGCGCGCGGGCGCGTATGACGCTGCTGGGGAGTTCGCTGGCGCCGGGCGCCGCCCGCGCGATGGTGCGGGCCGCGCTCGCCGACTGGACCGCGCTCGGCCTGCCCGGCACGGACCGGCTGACCGAGCACCTGGCCACCGACGCCCTGGTCGTCGTCAGCGAGCTGGTCACCAACGCCGTCGTGCACGCCGGTACCGACGTCGAGGTGGGCCTCCAGGTGGAGGACACCGGCACGCTCGTCGTCGAGGTCGCGGACCAGCACCCCTCCCGCGCCCCGAGGGGCGGCGACCTGGAGACACCGCACGAACCGGCCGAGTACGGGCGCGGCCTGCGGCTCGTCGCCGCGCTCGCGGAGGCCTGGGGCGTCACGTACCGCCCGGGCACGAAGACCGTGTGGGCGCGGCTGCCGGGCGGGGGCCCGGGCGGCCCGGGTGGAGCGGGAGCGGCCGAGGCGTGCGCCGAGACGTATACGGAGGCGTGCGGGGCGGCGGGACAGGCCGAGGAGCCGGACGCGAAGCCGGACGCGTGGCCGGCGGTGGAGGGCCCGGGCGACCGGAGCGGCGCCCGGAACGGCGGGGAGGCGCGGAGGAGGCGGCGGGGCCGGGGAGGTTCCGTGGCCCTGGGCGGCCGTGGGGACTCCGTGGGGTGCGGGGATCCCGACGGCGGTGAGGGCTCCGTGGACCGCGGTGGCTCCGTGGACGACGGTGGCTCTGTGGACCGTGGGCGGTCCGTGGACGACGGTGTCTCCGTTGACCGTGGGCGATCCGTGGACCGCGCGGACTCCGACGGCCGTCGAGTCTTGGGCGGTACGGGCGGTACGGGCGGCATGGGCGGCACGGGCGGCACGGGCGGCACGGGCGGCACGGGCGGCACGGGCGGCCCGGATGGCACGGACGGTCCGGACACCCCGACGCCGGACCCCGACCGCGGCGAGGAAGCGCGGGGGCGTCGACGGGGCCGGGGCACTGCCGCGGTCCCCGGCGACCGCGGGGGCGCCGACGATTCGAGGGGTGCCGCAGGCCGCGGGGACTCCGGCGGCCGGGAGGCTGCCGGCGGTCGCGGGAACCCCGGCGGTCGTCGGGCGCCGGGCGCTCCGAAGCGGACCACGGGCGCTCCGCAGCGGGCCACGGGTACGCCGAGGCGGGACCCGGGCGCGCCAAGGCGGGCCCCGGGCGCTCCGGCGCCGGAGCAGTGCGCCACAGTGCCGGAGCAGTGCGCCACGGTGCCCACCCGCGCCGGGGGACCCGGCCCCGGCGCGGGTGGGCCGGTGGGTGCCGGTGGGCCGGGGGACGGTCCCGTCCGCTCCTCGCAGTGGCCCGGCCTGCGCGACGGCCCCGCGGGGACCGGGCGGTGCGGTGTCCGCGACCGGGAGTGGCTGGGCCGCGGGGCCCTGTCCTTCCTCGCCGAGGCCTCCGACCTGCTGGCCGGGCAGCTCGACGAGGATCTGGTCGCCTCGCTCACCGGCCAGCTCGTCGTCCCCCGGCTCGCCGACTGGTGCGGGGTGTGGCTGGAGGACGAGACCCTGGGCCGGGGCGCCTGGAGCGACGACCCCGGGGCGTCCGTCGGCGCCCGGCTGGCCCGCGTGTGGCATGCCGGGGAGGGCCACCTCGACGTTCTGCGCGCGGCGCTGGAGAAGGAGCCGCCCCGCCCCCGTGACCCGTGGCGTTCCGGTCCCGTCGGCCACCCCTGGCCCGCCGAGGCGCTCGGCACGAGCGGCACCGCGCTCGCCTACCCCCTGGTCGCCGGCGGCCGGCCCCTGGGCACCCTGGTCATCGGCCGGGCCGGCCCGGTGGCCACCGCGGACGCCACGGACACCGGCGACCACGTCGGCCCGCCCGGCTTCCCCGACGAGATCACCGGGCTGGTCGAGGACCTCAGCCGCCGGGTGGCGCTCGCCATCGGCGCCGCCCGCCAGTACGCGCGGCAGGCCACCATCAGCGCCGTGCTCCAGCGCGGCCTGCTGCCCGGTGCCGTCGCCGAGATCCCGGGCGTGCGCAGCGCCCTCGTCTACGAACCGCGGGAGAAGGGCGGCCCCAGCGGAGACTTCTACGACCTCTTCCCGGCCGGCGACGGCCGCTGGTGCTTCGCGCTGGGCGACGTCCAGGGCAAGGGACCCGAGGCCGCCGTCGTCATCGGGCTCGCCCGGCCCTGGCTGCGGCTGCTGGCGCGCGAGCAGTACGGCGTCCCCGACGTCCTCGACCGCCTCAACCAGCTCCTGCTCGACGACGCCACCGAGGCCGCCGACGCCGCCGCCCGCGCCCTGGTCGCCGCGGGCGGCCCACCGGTTGCCCCGGGCGACGGACCGCAGACCCGCTTCCTCTCCCTGCTCTACGGCGAGCTGGTCCCCTTCGACGGCGGCGTCCGCTGCACCCTCGCGTCCGCCGGACACCCGCTGCCGCTGCTCCTCGGGTCCGACGGCACGGTGACCGCGGTCGCCCGCCCGCAGACCCTGCTCGGCGTCGTGGAGGACGCGACGTACGTCAGCGAGACCTTCGAGCTGCGGTCCGGCGACACGCTGCTGTGCGTCACGGACGGGGTCACCGAGCGGCGCAGCGGCTCCCGCCAGTTCGACGACGGCGACGGCCTCGCCGCGGCGCTGGCCGGGTGCTCGGGCCTGGACGCCGAGCTGGTCGCCGAGCGCATCAGGCGGCTGGTGCACGAGTTCGGGCCCCGGCCCCCGGAGGACGACCTGGCGCTGCTGGTGCTCCAGGCGGAGTGAGCGGGCGGAAACCCTAGCGGGGCGGAAACCCTAGACGAGTTGATCCGAAGTTTCGGCCCGTCAAAGGGTCGAGGGTGTCCAAGAGCCGTGTGTGACGACAGACCTGAACACCCTCTTGACCGCACTGTATGTGAAGATCGACGACGAGATCGGGGGAACCCGATGCATGGGCAGGCCGCCGCTGCTCAGCGACTCCGAACTCGTCTGCCTGGCCGTGGCCCAGGCCCTGCTCGGCTACCACTCTGAGTCGCGCTGGTTGCGCTACGCGAACAAGCACCTGACGGGTATGTTCCCGTACCTGCCGCAGCGCGCGGGCTGCAACAAGCGGCTCCGCTCCACGCTCGGGCTGGGCAAGCGCATGATCCGGGAACTGGCGATGGATAGCGACTTCTGGTTCGACAACCTCTGGATCACCGACTCGACTCCGGTGCCGTGCGGGATGTCGCGCCCGACCGTGCAGCGTTCCAATCTCGGCCCTGTTCTCGTATAGCTACGGCGAAGGGACATGTAGCGCTGTGTGATTGCCATGGTGCTCGTATCTCCTGGCTAGGAACCTCGTTGAGCTGAACGAGTGATCTCGGTCGGGGTGGAGGAGTACGGGTGCGGCAGGACTGGGAGCCGGAGGACCTGATCGAGGTCTGGACGCTGCTGGAAGACGACATGAAGCGGGTGCGGAACAAGTCCGGGGCGACCCGGCTCGGGTTCGCGCTGTTGCTGAAGCTTTTCGAGGTGGAGGCACGGTTCCCGGAGTCGGCCAGGGAGGTGCCGGCCGCCGCGGTGGAGTACGTGGCTCAGCAGGTGAAGGTCCCGGCCGGGGCGTGGGCGGAGTACGACTGGCAGAGCAAGGCGATCCAGCGGCATCGGGGCGAGATCCGGGCGGCGTACGGATTCCGGGCGAACACCGAGGAGGACCAGGACCGGCTGGCCGCGTGGCTGCCGACCGAGCTGTGTCCGGTGGAGCTGTCGCGGGACCGGCTGGCGGCCGCGGTCGTGGCCCGGTGCCGCAACGACCACGTCGAGCCCCCGGCGCCCGGGCAGGTGCGGCGGCTGGTCGGCAAGGCGGTCAAGGACTTCGAGAAGCGGTTCTGCCGCAGCACGCTGGACCGGCTCAGCCACGCGACACGCTCGCGGCTGGAAGACCTGGTCGCGGGCGACGGAGGCGAGCAGGGCGCCGACGGCGCGGCGGCCGGGGGCGGGCGGTCGCACTTCACCGAGTTGAAGACCGACCCCGGAGCCCCGGGCCTGGAGAGTCTGCTGGCGGAGGTGAACAAGCTGGAGCGGGTGCGGCGCCTGGAGCTGCCCGCGGACCTGTTCGCGGACGTGTCGGAAAAGTTGGTGGACGCCTGGCGGGCGCGGGCCTCGAAGGAGTACCCGGCGAACCTGGAGCGGATGAAGCCGCCGCGGCGCCTGACACTGCTGGCCACGCTGTGCCACGTGCGGCAGACGGAGATCACCGACTCGTTGGTGGACCTGTTCATCCAGCTCGTGCTGAAGATCAACACGCGGGCGGAGCGGAGGGTCGACAAGGAGCTGGGGGCGGAGCTGAAGAAGGTCCGGGGCAAGGAGGCGATGCTGCTGCGGGTCGCGGAGGCGGCCTTGTCGGAGCCGTCCGGCACGGTGCGGCGGGTGATCTTCCCGGTGGTCGGCGGGGAGAAGACGCTGAAGGCCCTGGCGGCGGATGCCGCGGCGAACGAGGCCCGCTACAAGGCCCGGGTCCGCACCGTGCTGCGCTCCTCGTACTCGGCGCACTGGCGGCGGATGCTGTCGCCGCTGCTGCGGGCGCTGGAGCTGAAGTGCAACAACACCGCCTACCGGCCGGTGATGGACGCTATCGACCTGCTGGGGCGGTATCTGGAGCAGCCGCTGAAGGAGGGGGCGTTCTTCGATCCGGCGGAGACGGTGCCGCTGGAGGGGGTGGTGCCCGAGCAGTGGCGGGCGGCGGTGGTGGACGACAAGGGCCGGGTCGAGCGCATCCCGTACGAGCTGTGCGTGCTGGTCGCGCTGCGGGACGCGCTGCGCCGGCGGGAGATCTGGGTGGTGGGCGCGAACCGGTGGCGCAACCCGGAGGACGACCTGCCCGCCGACTTCGAGGACAACCGGGACGTCCACTACGCGGCCCTGGGCCAGCCGCAGGACGCGGGTGAGTTCATCACTGACCTGAAGGCAAAGCTCCGCACCTCTTTGGACCGCTTCGAGCAGGCTCTGGCCGAGGGCGCCACGGGCGGGGTCGCGATCGTCAAGAAGCACGGCGAGCCGTGGATCAGGGTCTCCCCGCGCGGCAAGCAGGAGGAGCCGGAGTCCCTGGTCGCCGTCAAGGCGATTCGAGCGGCGCTGGGGCACCATCGACCTGCTGGACATCCTGAAGTACGCCGAGTTCGACACCGGCTTCGTCGCGGAGTTCACCTCGGTCGCCACCAGGGAGAACCTGTCCAAGGACGTACTGCGCCGCCGGCTGCTGCTGGTCCTGTTCGGCCTGGGCACCAACATGGGCATCAAGCGGGTCGCGGTCACCGGCAAGTACGGCGAGTCCGAGGCGACGCTGCGCCGGGTGCGGCACCTGTTCGTCAACCGGGCCAACATGCGCGCCGCCTTGCGCAAGCTGGTGAACGCCACCTTCGCCGCCCGGGACGAGATGTGGTGGGGCACCGGCACGGCGTGCGCCTCCGACAGCCGCAAGTTCGGGGCCTGGTCCTCGAACCTGATGACCGAGTGGCACCAGCGCTACCGCGGCCCCGGCGTGATGATCTACTGGCACGTCGAGCGGAAGTCGGTGTGCATCTACTCCCAGCTCAAGTCCTGCTCCGCCTCCGAGGTCGCCTCGATGATCGAGGGCGTGCTGCGGCACTGCACCGACATGGAGGTCGACCGGCAGTACACCGACACCCACGGCGCGTCCATCGTCGGCTTCGCCTTCGCCCACATGCTCGACTTCAAGCTGATGCCGAGGCTGAAGAACATCGGCTCCGCGAAGCTGTACCGTCCGGCGGCCGGTGAGGACGACAACTGGCCGCACCTCGCGCCGGTGCTGTCGACCAAGACGATCAACTGGGACCTGATCCGCCAGCAGCACGACCAGATCGTGAAGTACACCACCGCGCTGCGGCTGGGCACCGCCGAGGCCGAGCAGGTCCTGCGGCGCTTCACCCGCGGTGGCCCCAAGCACCCCACCTACCAGGCGATCGAGGAACTCGGGCGGGCGGTGCGCACGGCGTTCGTCTGCGACTACCTCGCCGACGCCGAACTTCGCCAGGAGATCCACGAGGGCTTGCAGGTCGTGGAGAACTGGAACAGCGCGAACAAGGACCTCTTCTACGGCAAGGACGGCGACCTGGCCGGTGCGGACAAGGAGTCCCAGGAGGTGTCCATGCTCGCCCTCCACCTGCTCCAGTCCGCTCTCGTGCACGTCAACACGCTGCTGATGCAGCAGGTCCTCGCCGACAAGAAGTGGGCCGACATGCTCACCGACGCCGACCGGCGGGCCCTGTCCCCGCTGTTCTGGACGCACGTGAACCCCTACGGCCGCTTCGAACTGGACATGAACAGCCGCCTTCAGCTGGACCTGACCGCCCCGGCCCGGGCCGTGCCCGGCCCGCGCAGCCCGCAGGGTGAGGCGGTGCCGGCCGGAGGAGACGCCGCGGAGCGGGTCTAGACGCGGGCGGCCAGAGCGTTCTGCTCCAGGCGGGCGCCCAGCGTGTCGGCGAAGTCCTCGGCCCGGGCCAGCTGGACGCGCAGCTTCTCCACCTGCTCGGCGGCGGCCTGCCGGTAAGTCCGCACCCGCTCCAGCAGCGCCTCGCGCTCGCCGTCGTCGAGAGCGTCGTCGCCGTCGAGGCGGTCGGTGGCGTCCAGGAGGTCGCGCATCTGCTCCAGGGTGAAGCCGAGCGGCTTCATCCGGCGGATGACCATGAGCCGGGAGACGTCGGTCTCGGTGTAGAGGCGGAATCCGCCCTGGGAGCGGGCGGAGGGGATGACCAGGCCGGTCTCCTCGTAGTGCCGGATGGTGCGCAGCGACAGCTCCGTCCGCGCGGCGACCTCGCCGATCTGCATGTGCTTGCCGTCCACGCTCGTGTCCCTGGCCTTTCTCCTCGTGGCGGGCCGCGTCCTGTGCGACCCCACCGACCTCTACTCTAACGTTAGGGTAGAGTTGATGAAGGTGGGGGCGGCCCGGTTGCCCCGCTGCTGCTGTTTCCGGGGCCGATGGCGCCCCCGGCGAAGATCCGATTCTTGCAGGAGAGAGCGTGCGCGAGCCCATGACGCCGATCGCCGCCGCCTGCCCGCCGTGACCCTTCGCCCTCGGACGTGACCCGCCCGGCCGGGCACCGCCCAGGCCCCGCAGCTCGCGTCCTCCACGACTTCCCGGCCCGCCTCGGGCCGCCCGCGGGATACCGGCCGGTCTCCCGCGCTCCCTCCCGCACGCCCCCGGCCCGTCCGGCGGTGTGCCCGAGCACGACAGGTACGCATCTCCCTTGTCTTCTGATGCTGTGACTCCCGCCGCGCGGCTGCGCGGCCTCAAGCCCGACTGGCGGAACAATCCCAAGGTCTGGCGCACCGAGGTCCTGGCCGGCCTGGTCGTCGCCCTGGCGCTGATCCCTGAGGCGATCTCCTTCTCGATCATCGCCGGTGTCGATCCGGCCATCGGCCTGTTCGCCTCCTTCACCATGGCCGTGGTCATCTCGATCGTCGGCGGCCGCCGCGCGATGATCTCCGCCGCCACCGGCGCCATCGCCCTCGTGATCGCACCCCTGAACCACGAGTACGGCCTGGGCTACCTGATCGCCGCCGTCATCCTCGCCGGCGTCATCCAGGTGATCCTGGGCGCGCTCGGGGTGGCGAAGCTGATGCGGTTCGTGCCGCGCTCGGTGATGGTCGGCTTCGTCAACGCGCTCGCGATCCTGATCTTCATGGCGCAGGTGCCGGAGATGCACGACGTGCCCTGGGCGGTGTACCCGCTGATCATCGGTGGGCTCGCGCTGATGGTGTTCTTCCCGAAGGTCACCAAGGTGATCCCGGCCCCGCTCGTCTCGATCGTCATCCTGACCGTCATCACGGTCGCGGCCGGTATCGCGGTGCCGACCGTGGGCGACAAGGGCGACCTGCCGTCCTCCCTGCCGGTGCCGGGCCTGCCGGACGTGCCCTTCACCATGGACACCCTGACGACGATCGCCCCGTACGCCTTCGCGATGGCGCTGGTCGGCCTGATGGAATCCCTGATGACGGCGAAGCTGGTCGACGACATCACCGACACCCACTCCTCCAAGACCCGTGAGTCCATCGGCCAGGGCATCGCCAACATCGTCACCGGCTTCTTCGGCGGCATGGGCGGCTGCGCCATGATCGGCCAGACGATGATCAACGTGAAGGTCTCCGGCGCCCGCACCCGCCTCTCGACCTTCCTGGCGGGCTCGTTCCTGATGGTGCTGTGCATCGCCTTCGGCCCCGTCGTCTCCGACATCCCCATGGCCGCCCTGGTCGCCGTCATGGTCATGGTGTCCTTCGCGACCTTCGACTGGCACTCCATCGCCCCCAAGACGCTCAAGCGGATGCCCGCCGGTGAGATCGCCGTCATGGCCATCACCGTGATCGTGGTGGTCGCCACCGACAACCTCGCCATCGGTGTCGTCGTCGGCTCCATCACCGCCATGGTCATCTTCGCCAAGCGGGTCGCCCACCTCGCCCGCGTCCACAGCGTCCTCGACCCCGACGGCACCACGGTCGTCTACCGGGTCACCGGAGAGCTGTTCTTCGCCTCCTCCAACGACCTCGTCGGCCAGTTCGACTACGCCGGCGACCCCGACAACATCGTCATCGACCTGTCCGAGGCCCACGTCTGGGACGCCTCCTCCGTCGCCGCCCTTGACGCGATCGAGACCAAGTACGCCCAGCGCGGCAAGACCGTGGAAATCACCGGGCTGAACGACCTGAGCGCCGACCTCCACGGCAAGCTCACCGGAGAACTCACCGGCAGCCACTGACCCCCGGCGCCATGCGAACCACAGCACAGGGCCCCGGCCCCACCGGCCGGGGTCCTGTCGTCTCTTCCCAGCGCCCTACTCCGGCGAGGAGCCCTGGTAGGTGCCGAAGGTCCACAGGTTGCCCTCCGGGTCCTGCACCGTGCACACGTACGCCGCGGCCCCCGACCCGAACCGTGTCTCGTGCGGCGCTTCGAGGACCTCGCCGCCCGCGTCGACCACTCGCCGGTGCACCGCGTCCACCTCGTCGCTCACTACGTAGACCGCGCTGGTGCCCGCCCGCATCCGCCCGTGCACGCTGTCCGTGTGCCTCGTCGAGCCGAACACCAGCGCACCACCGCCAGGCCAGCGCAGCTCCGCGTGCCCGATCCCGCCGTGCTCATCCGGCGCGGCGACCACCTGCTCGAACCCCAGCACGTCGACCAGGAAGCGCAGCGCCGCCTTCGTGTCGTCGTAGTGCAGGACCGGCCAGACCGAGGACAGGGAGGCATCAGGCGACATACCGATCATCGTAGGCAGACAGGCGCCACACCCCAAGAGCCCACGGACGCCAGCGCGACGCCTGGACTCTCACAAACAATCCTTTGCGCGAACAAGATCAAAAATTGGCCGCCGGACCCCGTTCGGCACCCGATCGGTTCTCGGAACCCGTTCTCGCTCAAAAGAAGGGGATGAGCCCCTTATGAGACTTGCATTGTGCGAAAATCCGGGCCCATGACGGACCCTCAGCAGCCCTCGCCAACCGACCGGTCGGACGCCGACGACGTCGAACAGCACGCCTGTCCGAAGTGTGACGCGCAGCCCGGCTCGCCGTGCCGCTCGCGCGGCGGCGCGGTCGCCTCCGCCTACCACACCCGCCGCTTCACCCTGGTGCCCCGGCTGAAGAAGGCTCTACGGGTGCCGACCCCCGCCGACCGCGGACCGGGCCGGCCATGGCGGCCGGGCACCCCGCCGCCGGCGCCGATCGACCCGGACCTGCCGAGCGCGGACATCCGCATCGGCTACGCCCGCTGCTCGACCCTCGGGCAGGAACTCGACTCCCAGCTCGACGCGCTCAGCAAGCACGGCATCCCCAGGGGCAAGATCTTCAGCGAGAAGATCAGCACCCGCGTCCGAGTACGGCCCAAGTTCGAGGAAGCGCTGAGGACCGCGCGGGAAGTCAAGGCGCACGCCCCGCACTGCCGGGTCATCTTCACCGTGTACGAGATGAAGCGGCTCGGCCGCGACGCCGCCGAACTCACCGCGCTCGCCGACCACCTCACCGCCCACGGCCTGGTCCTGGAGATGCTCGCCGGGCCCCTGCCCGGCATCTACGACCCCACCGGTCCGGGCAAGCTGCTGTTCGCATTCTTCGCAGCGATGGCGGAGACCGAGCGGGAGAACATCCGCGAGTCGACCCTGGAAGGGCTCGACACCGCAGCCCGCAAGGGCAAGCACGGCGGCCGGCCGCCGGTCATCACCGACGACATGCTCCACACCGTGCTGCGGCGCCGCGCGGGCGGCGAGTCGGTCGAGCAGATCCAGCCCGACCTGATCATCCCCACCGGCAAGCGCAAGGGCCAGAACCCCTCGGTGGCCAGCATCTACCGGGCGCTCGCCGAGCACGCCAAACGCGAGGCGTATCCCGAAGCCGTCAAGGCCGCACACGCCGACTTCGCCGCCATGAACAACGGAGCGGTCCCCGAGCCCCGCACTCAAGCAGAGGCTCTGAAATCACACTGAGCTACTTGTCCCCTCGCCGTAGCTATACGAGAACAGGGCCATCTCGCGGGCTGGGCCGGCTACGGCTACTGCGCCTCCCACTCCCGGTTCTTTTGGGGCCTACGCTTGTACCTGGTGTGCACCCCGACCGGAATGCCGATCATGTGGGCGCTGGCCAACCCGAAGATAGGCGAGCGCGAGGTCCTTGCGGCGATGCTGGAGGTCGACGCCGACCTGGTCGCCGACCGCGAGGGCATCGTGCTGATCTCGGACAAGGGCTTCGCGTCCAAGCCATTCGAAAAGGCCCTCGCCGGGCAAGGCATCGAGCTGCTGCGGCCCTCGCGCAAGCGGGAGAGGCAGCGGTACGGCGAGCCGGTGCTCAAGAAGGTCCGCCAACTGATCGAGTCGGTCAACGACACCCTCAAGGGTCAGCTCGACCTGGAGCAACACGGTGCACGCACCATCGAAGGCGTGGCGGTCCGCGTCGCCCAGCGCGTCCTGGCCCTGGCCGCAGCGATCTGGCACAACAACAAGACCGGTGCAACCGTCCCCCGATCACTGATCGCCTACGACCACTGAACCGATCAGGAACTTCGCGCCTGGCTAGACCGTCGGAATGCTGCCGCCGTCGACGACGTACTGGCTGCCGGTGAGGAACGCCGCGCGGTCGGAGGCGAGGAACGCGACGAGTTCGGCGACGTCGGCGGGCTGGCCGGGGCGCCCGAGCGGGATGCCGACCCGGTCGATCAGCTGCCGGCGGGCCGTTTCGGCGTCCTGGCCGCTGTCGGCGGTGATCTGGTTCAGACGCCGGGTGACGGCCGGGGTCTCGACGAGTCCGGGGACGACGGTGTTCACTCTGATCCCGTGCTTGCCGACCTCGTTGGCCAGGCCCTTGCTGTAGACGGTCGTCGCGGCCTTCGCCGCCGCGTACGGGAGGGACGCGGGGCCGGGCAGGCGGGCTTGGCCCGATGTGACGTGGATGATGACTCCGCGGTTTTGCGCGATCATCCCCGGCAACAGGGCCCGGTCCAGGCGGACCGCGGACATCAGGTTGGTGTCGAGGTCGCGGTACCAGTCGTCGTCGGCCGCGTCGAGCGCCCCGCCTGGGATGTGCGTCTGGCTGCCGGCGTTGTTGATCAGGACATCGATTCCTCCGAGCAACTGCGTCGCCTGCGCGGCGAGGACGGCGGCCCCGTCGGCGGTGGCGAGGTCGGCGGCGACGAACCTGCCGGCCGGCGGCTCGACGACCGGCGTGCGGGCCGCGACGACGACGTCGGCCCCGGCCTCGGCGAACCGGACCGCGACAGCCGCGCCGATTCCCTTCGTGCCGCCGGTGACCAGGACTCGAACGCCGGCAAACTCGCCAGCTGGCCCAGAGGCGGATGTCACGGTGGTGGATGTCATGCGACACAACTCCTTCGTCGGAGGGCGCCGCCTTCCGGGAGTCGGCGGTCGGTTAGGGTGAGCCTCACTCTACAATAAAACGAGAGGTCGTTCTTTTTATGCCCAAGGTTACCCAGGAGCACCGCGACGCCCGGCGCCGGCAGATCCTGGCCGCCGCCCGCGAGGTGTTCGCGGCCAAGGGCTTCGCCCAGACCTCCACTGGTGAGATCGTCGCCGCCAGCGGACTGTCCACCGGAGCGGTCTACAGCTACTTCCCCAGCAAGAACGACCTGGTGGCGGCCGTCTGCGAGGACGCCGTGGATCACCTCATCGACCTCGCCAGCATCCGCGACGCTGCCGAACTGCTCGACCGGGTCCGCGCCCGCCACGGCGGCCACGCCCGGCTGATGGCGCAGGTCTGGGCCGAGGCCGCCGTCTCGCCCGACCTCGCCGCCCAGATCCGGGCGCAACTGGCCAAGGACCAGGAGAAGGTCGCCGGGCTCATCCGCCAGGACCGCTGCGCCCGCGGCCTGCCCGACTCGCCGGACCCCTCCGGCGTGGCCGGCGCACTGCTCGCCATGCTCACGGGATATTCGCAGCGCCTGGCCATCGGCCAGGACATCGACACCGCCGCCTTCCGGCAGGCCCTCCAAACCCTGCTTGGCGACGCGACCTGAAAGCACAGATCTGGGCAGACGGCGCCGTATCAGCTGCTAGTGACCAAGACTGAGGCGAAGTGGATCAGCCCTTTTGCCCCGGCGACATTAGGAACAACTCGTCTAGCGGGGCGGGGGATCCGCGCGGGTACGGGACAATGGAACGCATGCCCTCCGCACTCCCCGACGGCGAGCCCGTCCCCGCCGACGGCGCCCTGCCCGCGTCCGCGCTCGCCGGGGCCGCAGACCGCCCCCTCGGCTTCTACCTGCACGTGCCGTACTGCGCGACCCGCTGCGGCTACTGCGACTTCAACACCTACACCGCGACCGAGCTGCGCGGCACCGGAGGCGTCCTCGCCTCCCGCGACAACTACGCCGACACCCTCGTCGACGAGGTGCGCCTGGCCCGCAAGGTCCTCGGCGACGACCCCCGCGAGGTCCGCACGGTCTTCGTCGGCGGCGGTACGCCCACGCTGCTGGACGCCGGGGACCTGGTGCGGATGCTGGGCGCGGTCCGCGACGAGTTCGGGCTGGCGCCGGACGCGGAGATCACGACGGAGGCCAACCCGGAGTCGGTCGGCCCGGCGTACCTCGCCGCTCTCCGCGAGGGCGGCTTCAACCGGATCTCCTTCGGCATGCAGAGCGCCAGGCAGCACGTCCTGAAGATCCTGGACCGCACCCACACCCCCGGCCGCCCCGAGGCCTGCGTCGCCGAGGCCCGCGCGGCCGGCTTCGACCACGTCAACCTCGACCTGATCTACGGCACCCCGGGCGAGTCCGACGACGACTGGCGGGCCTCCCTGGACGCCGCGCTCGGCGCCGGCCCCGACCACGTGTCGGCGTACGCCCTGATCGTCGAGGAGGGCACCCAGCTCGCCCGGCGCATCCGGCGCGGCGAGGTCCCCATGACCGACGACGACGTCCACGCCGACCGGTACCTGATCGCCGAGGAGACCCTCGCCGCGGCGGGCTACGACTGGTACGAGGTGTCGAACTGGGCCACCTCCGACGCCGGGCGCTGCCTGCACAACGAGCTGTACTGGCGGGGCGCCGACTGGTGGGGCGCGGGACCGGGCGCGCACTCCCACGTGGGGGGCGTGCGGTGGTGGAACGTGAAGCATCCCGGCGCGTACGCGGGGGCGCTGGCGGCGGGGAAGTCGCCGGGCGCGGGGCGCGAGGTCCTCACGGACGAGGACCGGCGGGTGGAGCGGATCCTGCTGGAGCTGCGGCTGCGGGAGGGGGTGCCGTTGTCGCTGCTGCGGGAGGCGGGGCTCGCGGCGGCGCGGCGGGCGCTGTCGAAGGGACTGCTGGAGGAGGGGCCGTACGGGGCGGGGCGGGCCGTGCTCACGCTGCGCGGGCGGCTGCTGGCCGACGCGGTGGTGCGGGACCTGGTGGACTGACGGCAGGTTTCCTCGCCCCCGCCGCCCCTTCCCGTCCCGACCCCGGGGGCGCTGCCCCCGGACCCCCGCTCCTCAAACGCCGGAGGGGCTGGATCTCACTGGCTGGGTGAGCACGTCACGCCGTCACGAAGTCGATCAGTTCCTCCACCCGTCCCAGCAGCTCCGGCTCCAGGTCCCTGTACGACCCCACCCGCGCCAGGATCGCCTGCCACACCGCCCCCGTGTTCTCCGACGGCCAGCCCAGCGCCCGGCACACCCCCGTCTTCCAGTCCTGACCGCGAGGCACCCGGGGCCACCCCTCGATCCCCACCGACGACGGCTTCACCGCCTCCCAGATGTCGATGTACGGGTGGCCCACCACCAGCGCGTGCTCACTCGTCACCGCCTCCGCGATGTGCCACTCCTTCGACCCCGGGACCAGGTGGTCGACCAGGACGCCCAGCCGCGCGTCCGGGCCCGGGGCGAAGTCGGCGACGATCGACGGGAGGTCGTCCACGCCGCCCAGGTACTCCACGACGACGCCCTCGATGCGCAGGTCGTCGCCCCAGACCTTCTCGACCAGTTCGGCGTCGTGCCGCCCCTCGACGTAGATGCGCCCGGCGCGCGCCACCCGGGCGCGTGCGCCGGGGACGGCGACCGAACCGGACGCCGTACGGGCGGGGCCGGAGCGCGCCGGAGCGGGGGAGGACGGGCGGACCAGCGTCACCACGCGCCCCTCCAGCAGGAAGCCGCGCGGTTCCAGCGGGAAGACGCGGTGCTTGCCGAAGCGGTCCTCCAGGGTCACCGTGCCCGCCTCGCAGCGGATCACCGCGCCGCAGAACCCGGTGCCGGGCTCCTCGACCACGAGGCCGGGATCGGCCGGCACCTCGGGGACGGGCTGCGGCTTCTTCCACGGAGGGGTCAGGTCGGCGGAGTACTGGCGCATTCTGCCGACGATACGAGGAACGACGGCCCCGTGATCAGCGCGACACGCCGAACCGGGCGGCCAGCGCGTCCCGTTGGGCCCGCACGAACGCCGCGTCCACCACCGCTCCGTGACCGGGGACGTACAGCGCGTCGTCGCCGCCCAGCTCCAGCAGCCGGTCCAGGGCGGCCGGCCAGCGGGCCGGTACGGCGTCGGGGCCCGCCTGCGGTGCGCCGGACTCCTCGACCAGGTCGCCGCAGAAGACGACCGCCGGGGTGCCCGGCACCAGGACGGCCAGGTCGTGCCCGGTGTGTCCCGGGCCCACGTCGGCCAGCAGGACCCGTCGGCCGCCGCCCAGGTCGAGCGTCCGCCCGCCGTCGACCTCGTGGGTGACGGCCACGAGCGCGTCGGCCGCCTCCCGCGCCTCCCGCGCGTCCAGTCCCTCGGCCGTCGCGTCCGCGCGCAGCGCCTCCCGCTCCTGTCCGCCCGGCGCGAACAGCGCGCCCGTACCCGTCGCTCCGTACACCCGCGCGCCCTCGAACGCCGCCGCGCCGAAGACGTGGTCGAAATGCGGGTGGGTCAGCGCGAGATGTGTCACACGGCGGCCGGCGAGCCGTCGCGCCGCCCCGCGCAACCGGGCGCCCTCCGCCAGGCTCGACCCCGCGTCCACCATCAGCGCCGCGTCCGCGCCGCGCACCAGCCCCGCCGTGCAGTCCCAGCCCGGCAGCCGGCACCGCCCCACTCCGTCCGCCAGCCGCTCCCAGCCCAGCTCTTCCCAAGTCACCGTCACGGCGACGACGCTAACGGCTTGGCCCCGGCCTTGCCGGGGGCGTACCCCACGGCCGTACACTGGGCCGGGGAAGTCTGGCACTCGCGAGCCGTGAGTGCCAGGACAGACAGGCCGGAAACGGGCGGACGACTGCTGGAGGTGCGCGCGCAATGCTCAGTGAACGCAGGCTTCAGGTGCTGCGCGCCATCGTCCAGGACTACGTCGGCACCGAGGAACCGGTCGGTTCCAAGGCCCTCACCGAGCGGCACAACCTCGGCGTCTCCCCGGCCACCGTGCGCAATGACATGGCGGCCCTGGAGGACGAGGGATTCATCGCCCAGCCGCACACCAGCGCCGGGCGCATCCCGACCGACAAGGGCTACCGGCTCTTCGTCGACAAGCTGGCCGGCGTCAAGCCGATGACCGCGCCCGAGCGGCGTGCCATCCAGAACTTCCTGGAGGGCGCCGTCGACCTCGACGACGTCGTGGCCCGCACGGTGCGGCTGCTGGCGCAGCTCACCCGGCAGGTCGCCGTCGTGCAGTACCCGTCGCTGACCCGCTCGACCGTGCGGCACGTGGAACTGCTCTCGCTCGCGCCCGCGCGCCTGATGCTCGTGCTGATCACGGACACCGGCCGGGTCGAGCAGCGGATGATCGACTGCCCGGCGCCGTTCGGCGAGGCCTCGCTGGCCGATCTGCGGGCGCGGCTCAACAGCCGGGTCGCGGGACGCCGTTTCACGGATGTGCCGTCCCTGGTGGAAGATCTGGCGGAGCCCTTCGAGGCCGAGGATCGCGGTACGGTCTCCACCGTGCTCTCCACTCTCCTGGAGACGCTGGTCGAGGAGAACGAGGAGCGGCTGATGATCGGCGGCACCGCCAATCTGACCCGCTTCGGGCACGACTTCCCCTTGGTGATCCGGCCGGTGCTGGAGGCGCTGGAGGAGCAGGTCGTGCTCCTCAAGCTGCTCGGCGAGGCGAAGGATCCGGGCGTGACCGTACGGATCGGTCATGAGAACGCCCACGAAGGACTCAACTCAACGTCCGTCGTGTCGGTCGGCTACGGTTCGGGCGGCGAGGCGGTTGCCAAGCTCGGCGTGGTCGGACCGACCCGCATGGACTACCCGGGAACGATGGGAGCGGTACGCGCAGTGGCACGGTACGTCGGACAGATCCTGGCGGAGTCGTAGGTGGCCACGGACTACTACGCCGTACTCGGCGTGCGCCGCGACGCTTCCCAGGACGAGATCAAGAAGGCGTTCCGGAGGCTCGCCCGCGAGCTGCACCCGGACGTCAACCCCGATCCGAAGACCCAGGAGCGGTTCAAGGAGATCAACGCCGCCTACGAGGTGTTGTCGGACCCGCAGAAGAAGCAGGTCTACGACCTCGGCGGCGACCCGCTCTCGCAGGCGGGCGGCGGTGGGGCCGGCGGCTTCGGCGCGGGCGGCTTCGGGAACTTCTCGGACATCATGGACGCGTTCTTCGGGACGGCGTCGCAGCGCGGACCGCGCTCGCGCACCCGCCGCGGCCAGGACGCGATGATCCGCATCGAGGTCGAGCTGGACGAGGCGGCCTTCGGCACGACCAAGGACATCCAGGTCGACACCGCGGTCGTCTGCAACACCTGCAACGGCGAGGGCGCGGCGCCCGGCACGTCGGCCCAGACGTGCGACATGTGCCGCGGCCGTGGTGAGGTCTCGCAGGTCACCCGGTCCTTCCTGGGCCAGGTCATGACCTCCCGCCCGTGCCCCCAGTGCCAGGGCTTCGGCACCGTGGTGCCCACCCCGTGCCCCGAGTGCGCGGGCGACGGCCGGGTCCGCTCCCGGCGCACCCTCACCGTGAAGATCCCGGCCGGTGTGGACAACGGCACGCGGATCCAGCTCGCGGGCGAGGGCGAGGTCGGCCCCGGCGGCGGCCCCGCCGGCGACCTGTACGTCGAGATCCACGAGCTGTCCCACTCCACCTTCCAGCGCCGCGGCGACGACCTGCACTGCACGGTCACCATCCCGATGACGGCGGCGGCCCTCGGCACGAAGGTGCCGCTGGAGACCCTCGACGGCATGGAGGAGGTCGACATCCGCCCGGGCACCCAGTCGGGCCAGTCGATCCCGCTGCACGGCCGGGGCGTCACCCACCTGCGCGGCGGCGGCCGGGGCGACCTCATCGTCCACGTCGAGGTCACCACCCCGGGCAAGCTCGACCCCGAACAGGAACGCCTCCTGCGCGAGCTGGCCAAACTCCGCGGCGAGGAACGCCCGCAGGGGCAGTTCCAGCCCGGGCAGCAGGGGCTGTTCTCGCGGTTGAAGGACGCGTTCAACGGTCGGTGACGTCGTGCCCGGCGGGGTCGGTGGTCGTGCTGGTGAGGGCGGCCGCCGGAGCGTGCCGGGGGTCCGGGGGTCGTTCCCCGGGCAGGCACGGTCAGCCGGGGCAGCAGGGGCTGTTCTCGCGGTTGAAGGACGCGTTCAACGGGCGGTGACGCGGGGCGCTGACGGGCGGTTCGCCGGGAGACGGTGATCCCTCCGGGATGCGGATGCTCCTGGCTTATGCCAACGGAAGCCCGGATTCGGACGTGTGGGGAGGACGTGACACCATGCCGTCATGTCCTCCGCACTGACCGATCTCTTCCCCTACCCGATCGTGCAGGCGCCCATGGCGGGCGGCGTCTCCGTGCCGCGGCTCGCGGCCGCGGTGTCCGAGGCGGGCGGGCTGGGCTTCCTGGCCGCCGGGTACAAGACCGCGGACGGGATGTACCAGGAGATCAAACACCTGCGGGGACTGACCGGCCGCCCCTTCGGCGTCAACCTCTTCCTCCCGCAGCCGGAGACGGCCGACGCCGCCGCCGTCGAGGTCTACGCCCACCAGTTGGCCGGTGAGGCAGCCTGGTACGAGACGGAGCTGGGCGACCCCGACAACGGCCGGGACGACGGCTACGACACCAAGCTCGCCGTGCTGCTGGACAACCCCGTGCCGGTGGTGTCCTTCCACTTCGGCGTCCCGAGCCGTGAGGTCGTCGACTCCCTGCACCGCGTCGGCACCTTCGCCCTGGTCAGCGCGACCACCGCCGACGAGGCCCGGGCCGTCGAGCAGTCCGGCGCCGACGCGGTGATCGCGCAGGGCGCCGAGGCCGGCGGCCACCAGGGCACCCACCGGGACAACCCGGAGACCGGCGGCGCGGGCACCGGGCTGCTGTCGCTGGTCGCCCAGGTCCGGGAGGCGGTGAGCCTGCCGATCGTCGCCGCCGGCGGCATCATGCGCGGCGCGCAGATCGCCGCGGTCCTCGCGGCCGGCGCGAGCGCGGCCCAGCTCGGCACCGCCTTCCTCGCCACCCCCGAGTCCGGCGCGCACGACCTGCACAAGCAGGCGCTGACCAACCCCCTGTTCGTCCGCACCGAACTCACCCGCGCCTTCTCCGGCCGCCCCGCCCGCGCCCTGGTCAACCGCTTCCTGCGCGAGCACGGCCCCTACGCCCCCGCCGCCTACCCCGAGGTGCACCACCTCACCTCGCCGGTGCGCAAGGCGGCGGCGAAGACGGGCGACGCGCAGGGCATGGCGCTGTGGGCGGGGCAGGGCCACCGCATGGCACGGGACCTGCCCGCCGGAGACCTGGTGGAGGTACTGGCCGCCGAACTCGCCTCCGCCGGGGGCACGTTGGCGCGCTACACGACAGGAGGCGGCACCCGATGACGGCACCGGTGTTCGTGGTCGACTCCCTGCGGCCCCAGGACCTGACCGCGGGCGCGTACGTCCTCGACGGCCCCGAGGGACGCCACGCCGTCTCCGTGAAGCGGCTGCGGGCGGGCGAGGGCGTCGTCCTCACCGACGGACGCGGCCACTGGGCCGAGGGCGTGGTGCAGGCCGCCGAGGGCAAGGACCGCCTGGTCGTCACCGTGCCGGGCGGCGTGCGCGAGGAGCCCGCCGAGCAGCCCCGCATCACCGTCGTGCAGGCCCTGCCCAAGGGCGACCGCGGCGAGCTGGCCGTCGAGACGATGACCGAGGTCGGCGTCGACGCGATCGTGCCCTGGGCGGCGTCGCGCTGCATCACCCAGTGGAAGGGCGAGCGCGGCCTGAAGGCGCTCGGCAAGTGGCGGGCGACGGCCCGGGAGGCGGGCAAGCAGTCCCGCCGGGTCCGCTTCCCCGACGTCGCCGACGCGGCGACGAGCAAGCAGGTTGCCTCACTTCTGGCCGACGCCGACTTCGCCGCGGTGCTCCACGAGAGCGGCGACGCGCCCCTGTCCGGCGCCGAACTCCCCGCAGCCGGCGACATCGTGCTGGTCGTCGGGCCCGAAGGGGGCGTGTCCCCCGAGGAGTTGGCGCTCTTCGCCGAGGCCGGCGCCCGGCCCTACCGCCTGGGCCGCAGCGTCCTGCGCACCTCCACGGCGGGCACCGCCGCGACCGCCGTCCTGCTGTCGCGCACCGGCCGCTGGTCCTGACGGCGCCGGATCGCCGGGTGCCGGCGGGCTCCGGTCAGCCGTCGGTGGCGGCGACGACGGCGGGGAACAGCTCCCAGCCGTCCAGCTCCACCGGCCGGCCCCCGGGCCCGGGCAGCAGGCCGCGCCGCCCGGCGGCCTCGACCAGCGCCCGTACGGCACCGGGTTCGCGCAGGTTGAGCAGGTTGCCGCGGTCGTCGCCCACGCAGCCCTCGTACCAGAGGCCGCCCTCCGTGGTCCACCGGCCCGAGCCGGGCGCCCCCGCGCGGAAGACGAACCGCACCCGGACGCCGTCCCGGTACAGCGTCAGCGCGTCCCGCCAGACGCCGTCGCGCCCCCGTTTCTGCCGGTGACTCCACAGCCAGGGGGTTCCTTCGCCGACGACGAGCCTGCGCTGCCTGCGGTCGTTGCCCATGGCACCCACGGTAGTGAGAGTGGCCGTATGCGCCCTACCGCAGGCCCCAGGCGGGTGGGACGCTGCCCTTCATGTGGGCAATGAGGCGGATTTGGCGCATGGCTCCGGTGGTCGTCGGCGCGGCCGTCGCCGTCGGCGGGGCCGTCGCGTGCGAGCCGGGCGGACTCGGTTCCACGACGGTGGCCTACACGACCGACCAGACCGTGACCCGTGAACTGCAGCGGCACAAGGCGGAGGTGCGCTGGCTCAACTGCACGGCCTCCTCCGGAGACAAGGGCGCCACCGCGTCGGCGGGCGAGCGGTCCGTCGCCGACGTCCACTGCGAGGGCCGGACGGACGACGGCAAGGACATCACCGTCGACGGCAAGGTCACCAAGGTCGTCAACGGCGCCTGCGTGCGCGGGAACCTGAGCGCGAAGGTGGACGGCAAGGAGCGCTTCCGGGTCAAGGGACTGGGCAACTGCGACGCCGCCCCGAGCGCCCCGCCCGCGAACCGGCCCTCCCAGGACCGGCCCGGCCCCACCGTGACCGTCACCCGGACCGTCTGGTGCCCGAGCGACCCGCACTGCGGGCCCGTCGAGGGCAAGTGACGGAGGCGGGCCCGCGGCCGGGAAGTGATCCAAACCTCTGTCGGCGGGCCGCGCCCCTGCATAGGGTATGGGGGTGACTCAGCCCGCAGCGCCTGCCTATCTCCGCTTTCCGCACCCGCACGGCGAGTTGGTCGCCTTCACCGCCGAGGACGACGTGTGGCTCGCCCCGCTCGACGGCGGCCGCGCCTGGCGGGTCAGCGCCGACAACGTGCCGGTGAACCATCCGCGCATCTCGCCCGACGGCACCGCGGTCGCCTGGACCTCCACCCGCGACGGGGCCCCCGAGGTGCACGTCGCCCCCGTCGACGGCGGCCCCGCCAGGCGCCTCACCCACTGGGGCAGCATCAGGACCCAGGTCCGCGGCTGGACCGCCGACGGCCGCGTCCTGGCCCTGAGCACCTACGGCCAGGCCAGCCTGCGCCGCAGCTGGGCGCGCGCCGTCCCGCTCGACGGCGGACCGGCGACCACCCTGCCGTACGGGCCCGTCGGCGACGTCGCCCAAGGTCCGCACACCGTGCTGCTGTCCGCGCCGATGGGCCGCGAGGCCGCCTGGTGGAAGCGCTACCGGGGCGGCACGGCGGGCAAGCTGTGGATCGACCGCGAGGACGACGGCGAGTTCGTCCGGCTGCACGCCGACCTCGACGGCAACATCGAGTACCCCTTCTGGGTCGGCGACCGGATCGCCTTCCTCTCCGACCACGAGGGCACCGGCGCCCTCTACTCCTCCCTCGCCGACGGCTCCGACCTGCGCCGCCACAGCCCCCTCGACGGCTTCTACGCCCGGCACGCCGCCACCGACGGCACCCGCGTCGTCTACTCCTCCGCCGGTGAACTGTGGACGCTGGACGACCTGGACGGTGCGGAACCGCGCCGGCTGGACATCCGGCTCGGCGGCGCCCGCGTCGACCTCCAGCCCTACCCGGTCAACGCCGCCCACTGGTTCGGCTCCGCGTCCCCCGACCACACCGCGCGCGGCAGCGCCGTCGGGGTGCGCGGCGGGGTGCACTGGGTCACCCACCGCTCCGGCCCCGCCCGCGCGCTCGCCGTCACGCCCGGCGTGCGCAACCGGCTGCCGCGCACCTTCCGCGCCGACGGCGAGGAATGGGTGGTGTGGGTGACGGACGCCGAGGGCGACGACGCCCTGGAGTTCGCGCCCGCCACCGGGCTCGCCCCCGGCGCCACCGCGCGGCGCCTGGCCGCCGGGCAGCTCGGCCGGGTGCTGCACCTCGCCGTGGCCCCCGACGGCAGCCGCGTCGCCGTCGCCTCGCACGACGGGCGGGTCCTGCTCGTCGAGCGCGAGAGCGGCGAGGTCCGCGAGGTCGACCGCAGCGAGGACGGCGACGCCTCCGGCCTCGTCTTCTCGCCCGACTCCGCCTGGCTCGCCTGGTCCCACCCCGGCCCGGAGCCGCTGCGCCAGCTCAAGCTCGCCAACACCACCGACCTGTCGGTGAGCGAGGCGACCCCGCTGCGCTTCAAGGACTACTCCCCGGCCTTCACCCTGGACGGCAAGCACCTCGCCTTCCTCTCCACCCGCTCCTTCGACCCGGTCTACGACGAGCACGTCTTCGACCTCGCCTTCGTCGAGGGCGCCCGGCCCTACCTGATCACCCTCGCCGCGACCACGCCCTCGCCCTTCGGCCCGCAGCGCCACGGCCGCGCCTTCGAGACCCCGGACCGTGAGGAGACCCCCGACAGCGAGGGCACCCCCACCACCCGGATCGACATCGAGGGCCTCGCCGACCGCATCGTGCCCTTCCCGGTGGAGGCCGCCCGCTACTCCCGGCTGCGCGCCGCCAAGGACGGCGTCCTGTGGCTGCGCCACCCGCTCACCGGCGTCCTCGGCGCCTCCCGCGCCAACCCCGAGGACCCCGACCCCAACACCGAGCTGGAGCGGTACGACCTCGTCCAGCAGCGCGTCGAGCACCTGGGCGGCGACGCCGACCACTTCGAGGTCAGCGGCGACGGCAAGCGGGTGCTGCTGTGGACCGACGGCCGGCTCAAGGTCGTACCCAGCGACCGGCGGGCCTCCGGCGACGAGGACAGCGACACCAACGTCGCCGTCGACCTCGGCCGGGTCCGGCAGACCGTCGAACCGGCCGCCGAATGGCGGCAGATGTTCGACGAGACCGGCCGCATCATGCGCGACCACTTCTGGCGGGCCGACATGAACGGCGTCGACTGGGACGGCGTCCTCGACCGCTACCGGCCCGTCCTCGACCGCGTCGCCACCCACGACGACCTGGTCGACCTCCTGTGGGAGGTGCACGGGGAACTCGGCACCTCGCACGCCTACGTCACCCCGCGCGGCGGTCACGGCTCCGGCGCCCGCCAGGGCCTGCTCGGCGCCGACCTCTCCCGCCACGAGGACGGCGCCTGGCGCGTCGACCGGGTGCTGCCCTCCGAGACCTCCGACCCCGACGCCCGCTCCCCGCTCGCCGCACCCGGGGTCGCCGTGCGCGCCGGCGACGCGATCGTCGCGGTCGCGGGCCAGGCCGTGGACCCGGTCACCGGGCCCGGCCCGCTGCTCGTCGGTACGGCGGGCAAGCCGGTCGAGCTGACCGTCTCGCCGTCCGGCGGGGGAGAGGTGCGGCACGCGGTCGTCGTCCCGCTCGCCGACGAGGAGCCGCTGCGCTACCACGCCTGGGTCGCCGACCGCCGGGCCTACGTCCACGAGAAGTCCGGCGGGCGGCTCGGCTACCTCCACGTGCCCGACATGCAGGCGCCCGGCTGGGCCCAGATCCACCGCGACCTGCGCGTCGAGGTGGCCAGGGAGGGCCTGGTCGTCGACGTCCGCGAGAACCGGGGCGGCCACACCTCCCAGCTCGTGGTGGAGAAGCTGGCCCGGCGCATCGTCGGCTGGGACCTGCCGCGCGGGATGCGGCCGACGAGCTACCCGCAGGACGCGCCCCGGGGACCGGTCGTCGCGGTCGCCAACGAGTTCTCCGGCTCGGACGGGGACATCGTCAACGCGGCGATCAAGGCCCTGGGCATCGGTCCGGTCGTGGGTGTCCGTACCTGGGGCGGCGTCATCGGCATCGACAGCCGCTACCGGCTGGTGGACGGCACGCTGATCACGCAGCCGAAGTACGCGTTCTGGATGGAGGGGTACGGCTGGGGCGTGGAGAACCACGGCGTCGATCCGGACGTGGAGGTGCCGCAGCGCCCCCAGGACCACGCGGCGGGCCGCGATCCCCAGTTGGACGAGGCGATCGCGCTGGCGCTGGCCGCGCTGGAGGAAACTCCGGCGAAGACACCGCCCACACTGCCGTGACCGCGGGCCGTCGTGCCCCCAGTGCCTGGACGGCCTGGGAGATACCCCCCAGGGGGCACGACGGCCCCCGGCTCGGGCGGCGGCGGATACGATGCCTTCCAGAAGATCACTGCGTGAGGAGAGCCAAGTGGCCGGCGAACCCCAGGACGACTGTCTGTTCTGCAAGATCGTCGCAGGGCAGATTCCCGCGACGATCGTCCGCGAGACCGACACCACCGTCGCGTTCCGGGACATCAACCCCCAGGCCCCCACCCACGTCCTCGTGATCCCCAAGGCCCACCACAAGGACGCCGCCGCCCTCGCCGCCGAAACCCCGCAGCTCGCCGCGGACGTCCTGCGCGAGACGCAGGTCGTCGCCGACGCCGAGCAACTGGACAGCTACCGCATCGTCTTCAACACCGGCAGCGGCGCCGGACAGACCGTCTGGCACGCGCACGCCCACGTGCTCGGCGGACGCGGCCTCCAGTGGCCCCCCGGATAGCCCGGGCCAGGACCCGTGTCCGTACGTGAACTCGTCGTCCTCGGCACCGCCAGCCAGGTCCCGACCCGGCACCGCAACCACAACGGCTACCTGCTGCGCTGGGACGGCGAGGGCATCCTGTTCGACCCCGGCGAGGGCACCCAACGCCAGATGCTGCGGGCCGGGGTCGCCGCCCACGACCTGAACCGGATCTGCGTCACGCACTTCCACGGCGACCACAGCCTCGGCCTCGCCGGCGTGATCCAGCGCATCAACCTCGACCGGGTCCCCCACGAGATCACCGCCCACTACCCGCGCTCCGGGCAGCGGTTCTTCGAGCGGCTGCGGTACGCCACGGCCTACCGCGAGACCGTCGCCCTCACCGAGGCCCCGGTCGACACCGACGGCCCCCTCGCCCGCACCCCCGCCTACACCCTGGACGCCCGCAGACTCTCCCACCCCGTCGAGTCGTACGGCTACCGGCTCACCGAGCCCGACGGCCGCCGCATGCTGCCCGACCGCCTCGCCGCGCACGGCATCAAGGGCCCCGACGTCGGCCGCATCCAGCGCGAGGGCTCGCTCAACGGCGTCCCACTCGACGAGGTCAGCGAGGTCCGTCGCGGCCAGCGGTTCGCGTTCGTCATGGACACCCGGCTGTGCGCGGGCGTGCACACGCTCGCCGAGGACTGCGACCTGCTGGTCATCGAGTCGACCTTCCTCGACGAGGACGAGGCGCTCGCCGCCGACCACGGCCACCTCACCGCAGGGCAGGCGGCGCGGGTGGCCCGGGACGCGGGCGTGCGGCACCTGGTGCTCACGCACTTCAGCCAGCGCTACCCGGAGCCCGAGGAGTTCGAGCGGCAGGCACGCGCGGCCGGGTACGCGGGGGAGCTGACCGTGGCCCGCGACCTCACCCGCGTCCCGGTTCCGAAACGCCGGTGAAACGGTCGTACGATGCTCTGATGCCCCTGCCCAAAGCTGAACTGCACCTCCACATCGAAGGCACCCTCGAACCCGAGCTGGCCTTCGCGCTGGCCGCCCGCAACGGTGTCGCGCTCCCGTACGCGGACGAGGACGCCCTGCGCGAGGCGTACCGCTTCGAGGACCTCCAGTCCTTCCTGAACCTGTACTACGAGCTGATGGCCGTCCTGCGCACCGAGCGGGACTTCGAGGACCTCGCCCACGCCTACCTCGCCCGCGCCGCCGCGCAGGGCGTGCGGCACGCCGAGATCTTCTTCGACCCGCAGGCCCACCTCGCCCGGGGCGTGGAGATGGGCACGGTCGTGGAGGGGCTGTGGCGGGCGCTCGGCAGCAGCCGCGAGAACCACGGCGTCTCCACCCGGCTGATCCTCTGCTTCCTGCGCGACGAGTCCGCCGAGTCGGCGATGGCGACGCTGGAGGCGGCCAAGCCGTACCTGGACCGCATCACCGGCGTCGGCCTGGACTCCGCCGAGGTCGGCCACCCGCCGGTGAAGTTCCGCGAGGTGTACGAGGCCGCCGCCGCCCTCGGGCTGCGCCGGGTCGCCCACGCGGGCGAGGAGGGCCCGCCCGCGTACGTCGTCGAGGCCCTCGACGTCCTCGGCGTCGAGCGCATCGACCACGGGCTGCGTGCGGTGGAGGACCCGGCGCTGGTCGAGCGGCTGGTGCGCGACCGCGTTCCGCTCACCCTGTGCCCGCTGTCCAACGTGCGGCTGCGCACGGTCGACACCCTCGCCGGCCACCCGCTGCCCGCGATGCTCGACGCGGGCCTCATGTGCACCGTCAACTCCGACGACCCCGCCTACTTCGGCGGCTACGCGGGCGACAACTTCGACGCCGTGCGCACCGCCCTCGGCCTCAGCGAGGAGCGCCTGCGGGAACTGGCCCGCAACTCCTTCCTCGCCTCCTTCCTGGAGGACGACGAGGAACTGCGGGCGCGCTGCCTCGCGGAAGTCGAGGCGTACGAGTTCCCGGCGGCGTAGGACTCAGCCCGTCCCGGACCCCGGTGTGGCCGCCGCCTGCCGGGGTCCCGCCGTGTCGTAGGCCCCCCGCTCGGCCACGGCCGGGGCCTCCACGTCGATCTCCACGACCGGCTGCTCCACCGCACCGACCTCCGGCACCGCACCGCTCGGCGTACCCGTGGCCGCGGCGACCAGCGCCGCCGGGGTGCCGCCGCGGCGGCGGATCGCGCCGGGCAGCAGCGGGCGCCCGCCGGTGTGCAGGGCGACGGCGGTCATCGGCGCGGCGAGCAGCAGCAGTCCGGCGCCGAGCACCAGGCCCATGACGGGATAGCCGGCCTGCGCCGAGAGCACACTGCCGGTCAGCGGCCCGGCCGCCGAGCCGAGCGAGCACGCCGAGCCCACGAGCACCGCCCACCGGCCGCGCGCGTCGAGCGAGGCGGCGAGGCCGATCAGGTACGACAGGACGACCGGGTAGAAGGTGTTCCAGGCGATCTCGCCGGTCGCGAAGGTCGTCGGGGTGGTCGCGGACGCGCTCACCGCGATGCAGACCCCGATGAGCGCCGTGCCCGCGCCGACGGGCATCGCCCGTCCCAGCCGCGGCCCGAGCGCACCGGCCGCCAGCACGCCCACCAGGCCCGCGCCCAGCGCGACGGCGAAGACGGCGCCGAGGGCGGCGTCGCCCAGCCCGGCCTGCGTCAGGCCGATCCGGCCGCTGACGCCCCACAGGGAGTTCTGTGCCAGGGACCAGCACAGCACCGCGACGGCGAGGACCAGTCCCGAACGGCGGTGGGGGAGCGGGGCGGCGCCGATGTCGCCGGTGCCGTGCGCGGCCGGGGCGTCCGCCGTGCCGTCCGGCAGGCGGCCGGCCGGCAGCCAGACCGCCAGCGCGGTCAGGGCGATGGCGGCCAGTGGCAGGCCGTGCGCCCGGCCGAGGTGGGGCACCGTCAGGTACACCGCACCGGCCAGCGCGGACACGCTCAGCAGACCCAGGGTGGAGGCGCGGTGGGGGTCGCGTTCGGCGGCGATCAGGGAGGCGGCGACGGTCATGGCCGTCCCCGACCCGAAACCGCCCACGACCGCGCCGACGACGACGGCCGGGACGGCGGTGGTGAGCGCGGCGGTGCCGTAGCCGAGGAAGGCCAGCGCGAGCCCGAAGCGGGCCAGTGTCCGGGGGCCGAGGCTCCGCACCCGGGAGGCCAGCAGGAAGCCCGCGGTCGCCGAACTCAGCAGCAGCGCGCTGCCGACGGCGCCCGCCTGCGTGGTGGACAGCGGAAGGCTGGTGTCGAGTCTGCCCACGGTGGTGGGCAGCAGGTACGGAGGCAGGTAGCCGGCCGTGAAAAGGGCGACGAGGGGCCAGGGAGTGGTGCGGGGGGCGAACACGGGCGTTCCCAGGGCATGCGAAAGGGACGGTGGGAAGAAAGAGGGGGCGACGACCGTCGATCGAGAGGGGCGCGCGGGGCAATTTGTATCAAGCGTGGGGAGGCGACAAACAGGCGGGCCGGTGTGATCTGGATCACATTGTTGTTTGTCTGTTTCGAAGCTGGGTAGCAGTGCTCGCCGCCCTTGCTGAAAGCGCCCCGTTTCGCGCCGGGGCGGACTGGTCGATCTCCTCGCGTGCGCCCTGTGTGCGCCGTGGGCCCATTGACGTCATCGGTTCACTTACCTAGCCTCCATTCCCATACATGGACGAAGGAAAGGTGTCCCGTGCCCACCGATCTCACCGTCACGGCCGTCCGCCTCACGCCGGTCCTGGTCGCGGACCCGCCGCTGCTGAACACGCAAGGGGTGCACCAGCCGTACACTCCCCGCCTGATCGTCGAGGTCGAGACGGCCGGCGGGGCCCGGGGGGTCGGCGAGACCTACGGCGACACCAAGTACCTGGAACTGGCCCGCCCCCTCGCCGAGCTGCTGGTGGGCCGTCAGGTCACGGACGTGAACGCCCTGTTCGCCCTCGCCGACGAGGTCGCCGTCGACTCCTCCCGGGTCTCCGGGCAGGTCGACGTCGGCGGGCTGCGCGGTTCCCAAACGGCCGACAAGCTGCGCCTGTCCGTGCTGTCCGGCCTCGAGGTCGCCTGCCTCGACGCCCTCGGCAAGGCGCTCGGCCTGCCCGTGCACGCGCTGCTCGGCGGCAAGGTCCGGGACGCCGTGGAGTACAGCGCCTACCTCTTCTACAAGTGGGCCGGCCACCCCGAGGGCGTGGCGTGCGAGAAGGACGACTGGGGCGCCGCCCTCGACCCGGCCGGCGTGGTCGAGCAGGCCCGTGCCTTCACCGAGCGGTACGGCTTCACCTCCTTCAAGCTCAAGGGCGGCGTCTTCCCGCCCGACGAGGAGATCGCCGCCGTCCGGGCCCTCGCCGCGGCCTTCCCCGGCCGCCCGCTGCGCCTGGACCCCAACGGTGCCTGGTCCGTGGAGACCTCACTGAGGGTCGCCGAGGAACTCGGGGACGTCCTGGAGTACCTGGAGGACCCCGCGCTCGGCACCCCGGCCATGGCCGAGGTCGCCGCGCGGACCGGGGTGCCGCTGGCGACCAACATGTGCGTGACGACGTTCGCCGAGATACCGGAGGCGTTCGCCAAGGGCGCCGTCCAGGTCGTGCTCTCCGACCACCACTACTGGGGCGGGCTGCGCAACACCCGACACCTCGCGGCCGTCTGCCGCACCTTCGGCGTCGGCGTCTCCATGCACTCCAACACCCACCTCGGCATCAGCCTCGCCGCCATGACCCACGTGGCGGCGACCGTGCCGAACCTCCACCACGCCTGCGACTCCCACTACCCGTGGCAGTCCGAGGACGTGCTGACCGAACGCGTCGCCTTCGACGGCGGCCGGGTCACCGTCTCCGACGCCCCCGGCCTCGGCGTGGAACTCGACCGCGACCGGCTGGAGTTCCTGCACCGGCGCTGGCTCGACGACGACGGCACCCTGCGGGACCGCGACGACGCCGCCGCGATGCGGGTCGCCGACCCCGGGTGGGTCACCCCGTCCGTGCCGCGTTGGTGACCGGCGGTTCCGTCGCCTGCGTCCGGTTGCCGACGGTGTGGTGCACACTGGCCTGATCCGCACCATGCCAGGGAGCGCACCGTGACAGCCTCCACCGTGTCCACCGTCTCCGATGCGGCCACCGTCTCCGACGTGTCCGCCGTCTCCGACGTGCCCGAGACGCCCGTCCTGCCGGCCGACGAGAGAACGCACCGCCACACCCAGGGCGGAGCGGCGCACCGCCGGCCCGAGGTCGACCCCCTCGCCGCCCTGCGCACCCCGCAGGATCCGCCCTGGGACGTGTACCTGACCGGCACCGTCTTCCTCGACGTCGTCTTCACCGGACTCGACTCGGCCCCGGTGCGCGGCACCGAGTCCTGGGCACGGGGGATGGGGTCGAGCCCCGGCGGCGTGGCGAACATGGCGACCGCGCTGGCCCGCCTCGGCCTGCGCACCTCGCTGGCCGCCGCGTTCGGCGACGACCACTACGGCGACTACTGCTGGGACGCCCTCGCCCAGGGCGAGGGCATCGACCTGTCCCCGTCCCGCACCGTGCCCGGCTGGCACTCTCCGGTGACGGTCTCGATGGCGTACGAGGGCGAGCGCACGATGGTCTCCCACGGCCACGAGCCGCCGCCCGAGGAGCCCTCCCCCGACTGCCCGCCCCGTGCCCGTGCCGCCGTCGCCTCCCTCACGCCCGGCGTGCGCGCCCCCTGGATCGCCCAGGCCGCCGCCCGCGGCACCCGCGTCTTCGCCGACGTCGGCTGGGACGACACCGGCGCCTGGGACCTGGCCGGGCTGCCCGACCTCGCGCACTGCGAGGCCTTCCTGCCGAACGCGGAGGAGGCGATGCGCTACACCGGCGCCACCTGCCCGCGGGCCGCCGCGCACGCCCTGACCGAGCACGTGCCGCTCGCGGTGGTCACCCTCGGTGCGGACGGCGCCTACGCGGTGGACCGGCGGACGGGGGAGAGCGCCGAGGTCCCGGCCATCGAGGTGGAGGCCCTGGACCCGACCGGCGCCGGGGACGTCTTCGTGGCCGGGTTCGTCACCGGCACCCTGGCCGGCTGGCCGCTCGCCGACCGCCTGGCCTTCGCCGGCCTCACCGCGGCGCTGTCCGTGCAGGAGTTCGGCGGTTCGCTGTCGGCGCCGGGGTGGGGCGAGATCGCCACCTGGTGGCGCAAGGTCCAGTCCGTCGAGCGCCAGGACCCCGCGGCCCTGCGCCGCTACGCCTTCCTGGCCGACCTCGTCCCCGACGACCTGCCCGGCTCCTGGCCCCTGCGCCGAGCCGTCCCGACCATCGGCTTCCGCCCCCCGACGCGCTGACCGCCACGCCCTCCGGGGGCTTCGGAGCCCGGGCCGCCGCGGCTGCCCGGGGCCGCGCCGCCCGTCCTGGGCGTGCCGCTGCCGCCGCGTGGCCGGGGTACGGGCCCGGGTCCGCCCCGGGTGGTTCAGGGGCCCGGGCCCGGGGTTCCCGGGGGTGGTTCAGAACCCGAGGCGGCGGAGTTGCTTGGGGTCGCGCTGCCAGTCCTTGGCGACCTTCACGTGCAGGTCCAGGAAGACCGGGGTGCCGAGCAGCGCCTCGATCTGCTTGCGGGACTTGATGCCGACGTCCTTCAGGCGCTTGCCCTTGGGGCCGATGATGATGCCCTTCTGGCTGGGGCGCTCGATGAAGACGTTGGCGTGGATGTCCAGCAGCGGCTTGTCCGCGGGGCGGTCCTCGCGCGGCAGCATCTCCTCGACGACCACCGCGATGGAGTGCGGCAGCTCGTCCCGCACGCCCTCCAGCGCGGCCTCCCGGATCAGCTCGGCGACCATGACCTGCTCGGGCTCGTCGGTCAGGTCGCCCTCGGGATAGAGCGCGGGGCCCTCGGGCAGCAGCGGCGTGAGCAGGTCGGCGAGCAGATCCACCTGCTGGTTGGCGGTGGCCGACACCGGGACGATCTCCGCCCAGGCGATCCCCAGCTCCTTGCCGAGCTGGTCGATGGCGATCAGCTGCTCGGCCAGGGCCTTGGAGTCCACCAGGTCGGTCTTGGTGACGATCGCGATCTTCGGGGTCTTCCTGATCCCCGCCAGCTCCTTCGCGATGAAGCGGTCACCCGGGCCCAGCTTCTCGTTGGCCGGCAGGCAGAAGCCGATGACGTCCACCTCGGCCCACGTCGTGCGCACCACGTCGTTGAGCCGCTCGCCCAGCAGCGTGCGCGGCTTGTGCAGCCCCGGGGTGTCCACCAGGATCAGCTGGGCGTCCTCCCGGTGCACGATGCCGCGCACGGTGTGCCGGGTGGTCTGCGGGCGGTTGGAGGTGATCGCCACCTTCTGCCCGACCAGAGCGTTCGTGAGGGTGGACTTGCCCGCGTTGGGACGGCCCACGAAGCAGGCGAAGCCGGCCCGGTGAACTGTCTCGGCCGGTTCTTCGGATGACTGGGTACGAACGCTCATGGCGCCCATTGTCCCTGATCCCCGGAGCCCCGCCGTACCACGGTCGGCCGCCCCCGCCCGCCGGGCCGCGACCCGTCAGCCCGCGCTGACCGTCTCGCGCACCGTACCGTCGGGCGAAGCCACCAGCACCGGCGTCTGCGCCCCGCCCAGGTCCCGTACCGCCGCCCGGTCCTCCTCCGCCGCCGTGTCCGACTCGGTCACCACGGCCGCCGCCTCCAGGGACTTCGCGCCGGAGGCCACCGCCATCGCCACCGCCGTGCGCAGGGCGCTGAGGTGGAGGGAATCCAGGGCGACGGTCCCCGCGACGTACGTGCGGCCGGTCTCGTCGCGGACGGCCGCGCCCTCGGGCACGCCGTTGCGGGCGCGGGCCGAGCGGGCCAGGGTGACGATCTTGCGGTCCTCGGGGTCGAGGTCGGGAGTCTCGGTCATGGGGTGAGCATACGGAGCCCCGCGGGGCCGGCGCCCGGGCGGGCTCAGGGACGGTCCAGGCGGAGCCGCTCGGCGCGCGGCAGACCCGCGACGACCAGGTCGTACGAGTCCTCCACCAGCTCCCGGACGACGCGGTCCGCAAGACCGCCGTGCGGGCCCCCGGCCACCGTCACCGTGTTCCAGTGGCGTTTGTTCATGTGCCAGCCCGGGACGATCAGCTCCGGATGCTCGCGCCGCAGGCGGACCGCCTCGTCCGGGTCGCACTTGAGGTTGACCGTGAGCGGGCGTCCGTCCAGCGAGGTGAGCGCGAACATCTTCCCCAGCACCTTGAAGACCGAGGTCTCCGGGTTGAAGGGGAAGTCCTCCACCGCCGCGTTGAAGGAGAGGCAGAAGTCGCGCAGCTGTGCCGGGGTCATTCCGGTACGGCCTCCTCGGCCGGCCTCGCCGCGGCGACCGGCTCCACCAGCACCGTCACGATCTTGTTCCGGCGGCCCGCGGCGGCCTCCGCCGTCAGCCGCAGCTCACGGCCGTCGGGCAGCTCCACGATCGCCGAGGCCCCGGCGATCGGGACGCGGCCCAGGGCCTTGGCGAGCAGACCGCCGACCGTCTCCACGTCCTCGTCGTCGTACTCGTCCAGGCCGTACAGGTCGCCCAGGTCCCCGATGTCCAGGCGCGCGGTGACCCGGAAACGGCCCCCGCCCAGCTCCTCGACGGGCGGCAGCTCCCGGTCGTACTCGTCGGTGATCTCGCCGACGATCTCCTCGAGGATGTCCTCGATGGTGACGATGCCCGCCGTGCCGCCGTACTCGTCGATGACGACGGCGACGTGGTTGCGCTCCTTCTGCATCTCGCGCAGCAGGTCACCCGCGTTCTTGGTGTCCGGCACGAAGGACGCCGGGCGCATCGCGGTGGAGACCAGGTCGCTCTCCGCGTCCCGGCTGATGTGCGTCCTGCGGACCAGGTCCTTCAGGTACACGATGCCGACGATGTCGTCCTCGCTCTCCCCGGTGACCGGTATCCGGGAGAAACCGGAGCGCAGGGCGAGGGTGAGGGCCTGCCGGATGGTCTTGTAGCGCTCGATGACGACGAGGTCGGTGCGCGGCACCATGACCTCCCGCACGAGGGTGTCGCCCAGCTCGAAGACCGAGTGCACCATGCGGCGCTCCTCGGCCTCGATCAGGGACTCCTTCTCGGCGTAGTCCACCAGCGCCCGCAGCTCCGCCTCCGAGGCGAAGGGACCCCGGCGGAAGCCCTTGCCGGGAGTGAGCGCGTTGCCGATGAGGATCAGCAGCGAGGGGATCGGGCCCATGATCCGGGCCAGCGGCAGCAGCACGTACGCCGCGACGGTCGCCGTGTTCAGCGGGTGCTGGCGGCCGATGGTGCGCGGGGAGACCCCGACGGCGACGTAGGAGAGCAGCACCATCACCGCGATGGCGATGATCAGCGCCTCGCCGGTGCCGTCGAACTGTCTGAGGCAGGCGTACGTGACCAGCGCGGCGGCCGCCATCTCGCAGGCGACGCGGACCAGCAGCGCCACGTTGAGGTAGCGCGTCGGGTCGGCGGCGACCTGGGCGAGCTTCTCGGCGCCCCGGCGCCCGGACCGCACCGCCTCCTCGGCGCGGAAGCTGGAGACCCTCGCGAGTCCTGCCTCCGCGCACGCGGCCAGCCAGGCGACCACCACCAGGGCGACGGCTCCGGCGACGAGCGGGAGACTCATGAGACCGTCGGGGCCGGGGACGGGCCGGTCAGGCCCTTCTCCGCACGCCAGCCGTCCACGATGGCGGCCTGCAGACCGAACATCTCGGCCTTCTCGTCCGGCTCCTCGTGGTCGTACCCGAGCAGGTGCAGCACCCCGTGGACGGTCAGGAGCTGGAGCTCCTCGTCCATGGAGTGCTGGGTCGGCGCCTCCGTGCCCTGCTTCTCGGCGACCTCGGGACAGAGCACGATGTCGCCGAGCAGCCCCTGCGGCGGCTCCTCCTCGTCCTTGGACGGCGGACGCAGCTCGTCCATCGGGAAGGACATCACGTCGGTGGGGCCGGGCAGGTCCATCCACTGGATGTGCAGCTGCTCCATGGCGCCGGCGTCCACGACGATCACCGAGAGCTCGGAGAGCGGGTGGATGCGCATCCGCGCGAGCGCGTAGCGGGCGATGTCGAGGATCGCCTGCTCGTCGACCTCGGTTCCGGACTCGTTGTTGACGTCGATCGACATGGTCGTGCTGGTCTACTTCCCCTTGGCCTTGGCACCGTGTCTCGGTGTCCGGCCGCCGTTGTGGCCGCCGTTCTCGGTGCCGTTCCTGCTGTCGTACTGCTCGTAGGCGTCGACGATACGGCCCACCAGCTTGTGCCGGACGACGTCGTGCGACGTGAGCCGGGAGAAGTGGACGTCCTCGACGCCCTCCAGGATGTCCTGCACCTGCCGCAGACCCGACTTCGTGCCGCCGGGCAGGTCGACCTGCGTCACGTCACCCGTGATCACGATCTTCGAGTCGAAGCCGAGACGGGTCAGGAACATCTTCATCTGCTCGGGGCTGGTGTTCTGGGCCTCGTCCAGGATGATGAACGCGTCGTTCAGCGTGCGGCCGCGCATGTACGCCAGCGGCGCCACCTCGATCGTCCCGGCCGCCATCAGCCGCGGGATCGAGTCCGGGTCCAGCATGTCGTGCAGCGCGTCGTACAGCGGGCGCAGATACGGGTCGATCTTCTCGTACAGCGTCCCGGGCAGGAAGCCCAGCCGCTCGCCGGCCTCGACCGCGGGGCGGGTCAGGATGATGCGGTTGACCTGCTTGGACTGCAGGGCCTGCACCGCCTTGGCCATCGCCAGGTAGGTCTTGCCGGTGCCCGCGGGGCCGATGCCGAAGACGATGGTGTGCTTGTCGATCGCGTCGACGTACCGCTTCTGGTTCAGCGTCTTGGGGCGGATCGTGCGGCCGCGCGAGGACAGGATGTTCTGCGTGAGCACCTCGGCCGGGGTCTCCTGGCCGTCGCTCTCCCCGTTCCCGCTCGCCCTGAGCATGGCGATCGAGCGTTCCACTGCGTCCTCCGTCATCGGCTGCCCCGTGCGCAGCACCAGCATCATCTCGTCGAACACGCGCTGTACCAGGGCGACCTCATGGGTGTCACCGACGGCGCTGATCTCATTGCCCCGGACATGGATGTCGGCCGCCGGGAAGGCCTTCTCGATCACACGCAGGAGGGAGTCTCCGGAGCCCAGCACGGTCACCATGGGATGCCGGGCGGGGACGGTGATCTGTGCTCTCGCCTGCCCCTGCGCGGGGGTGTGGGCTGAGGGTGTCTGAGTCATGGGCCGGCGCTCTAGGCCTGCTCGTCCTCCTCTGCGGCGTGCGCCGCGTGACGGGTGGTTCTGCTGTATCCAGCGTACGACTCCCCGTCCACAGCACCGAGTCGTTTATCCGACCGGCGCCCGCCGCTGCCCCGAGAGCAGGTCCCGGAACCAGCCGTACGACGCCTTGGGCGTGCGCTCCAGCGTCGTGAAGTCGACGTGGACCAGTCCGAAGCGGCGGGCGTACCCCTCGGCCCACTCGAAGTTGTCCAGGAGCGACCACACGAAGTAACCGCGTACGTCCACCCCCGCCTCGACCGCCCGGTGCAGGGCGCGCACGTGCCCGTCGAGGTAGGCGATGCGGTCCCGGTCGTCGAGCCCCTCGTAGGAGCAGCCGTTCTCCGTGATCACGACCGGCGGGAGGCGGTCGCCGTAGCGCTCGCGGAAGCCGGTGAGCAGCTCGGTCAGCCCCTCCGGGACCACCGGCCAGCCGAAGTCCGTCAACGGACGGCCCTCGACCGGACGCACCGAGAAGGGCAGGCCGGCCGGGAGCGCCACCCCGCCGAATTCGGTCCCGGCCCCCTGCGGGGCGCCCACCCGCGTCGGGGCGTAGTAGTTCACTCCGTACCAGTCCAGCGGTTCGGCGACGACCTCCAGGTCGGACGCCACGTCACCGGGCATGAGGTCGCCGATGCCCTCCGGGTACCGCCCGGTGAGGAGCGGGTCGGCGAACATCCGGTTCAGCAGGAGGTCGTAGAAGTCCGCCGCCTCCCGGTCCGCCGGGTCGTCCGAGGCGGGCCAGGTCGGGCCGTGCGAGTTGGCGATGCCGATGTCCGTGGCGCCCTCGGCGCGCAGTGCCCGTACGGCCAGGCCGTGGGCCAGGAGCTGGTGGTGGGCGACCGGAAGCGCGTCGAACAGCAGCCTGCGGCCGGGGGCGTGGGTGCCCAGGGCGTGGCCCAGCAGGGTGTGCTCGGCGGGTTCGTTGAGGGTGATCCACTTGCCGACCCGGTCGCCCAGGCGTCCCGCGACACGCGACACGTACTGCGCGAAGCGGGCCGCCGTGTCCCGCTCCAGCCAGTCCAGGCCCGCCGGCAGGTCCCAGTGGAACAGCGTCGGCACCGGCCGCACGCCCGCCGCGCACAGCTCGTCCACCAGGCGGTCGTAGAAGTCCAGGCCGCCGGGGGAGTCCACCCGGGGCCAGGAGACCGAGAAGCGGTACGCGTCCACGCCGAGGTCCGCGAGCAGGGCCACGTCCTCGCGGTAGCGGTGGTAGTGGTCGCAGGCCACCGCCGCCGTCGAGCCGTCCCTCACCCGGCCGGGCTCGGCCGTGAAGGCGTCCCACACGGACGGCCCCCGCAGTCCGGCCGCGCCCTCGATCTGGTGCGCGGACGTGGACACGCCCCACAGGAAGCCGTCCGGGAACCGAGGCATCGCGTCAGTCGCCATGTCGGATCATCCGCACCCCCGGTGAGGGAAGTCAACGCCCGTGCGCGCGAGCGGTGTTACGCCCCCTCCTTCAGTACCCGCGAGATCAGCGCGCGCTGCTCGTCGGTGAGCCGGGGGTCGGCGGCGTAGACCGTCCTCCCGTCCACGGTGAGCTGGTAGCTGAACCCGTCCGGCACCCCCACCGGCGGGGTGCCGCGGCCGTCGGCGACCGCCCGCTCGGCCAGGGCGTGCCACTCGTCCGCGTCGGGGCGGCCCGCGGTCTCGACCTCCGCGTGGCGTTCGATGCCCGCGAAGCCTCCTGTGCGCCTCACCTGAATCCGCATGGACCCGTGTCTAGTACGGAACTACGGCGTCCGCACCCCGACCTGCTCCCAGGCCTTGGTGACCGCCTCCAGTTCGTCCCCGTCGCCGTAGCGCGCCCGGGCGGCCTTCACCGTCAGCTCCGCGAAGTCCGCGAACAGCGCGTCCTGGGCCAGCTCGCCCCCGGTCAGCACGTCGTACCAGATCTGCCCGGCCCGCTCCCAGGCGTGTCCGCCCAGCTCGGTGGCGAGGAGGTAGAAGGCGTGGTTGGGGATGCCGGAGTTGATGTGCACGCCGCCGTTGTCGCGGCCGGTGCGCACGAAGTCGTCCATGGTCGCGGGCTGCGGGTCCTTGCCGAGCACGTCGTCGTCGTAGGCCGTGCCCGGCGCCTTCATGGAGCGCAGCGCCTCGCCGGTCACGCGCGGGGCGAGCAGCCCGGCGCCGATCAGCCAGTCGGCCTCGGCGGCGGTCTGGCCCTGCGTGTACTGCTTGATGAGGGAGCCGAAGACGTCCGACACCGACTCGTTGAGGGCGCCGGGCTGGCCGTAGTAGGTCAGGTTGGCGGTGTGCTGGGTGACGCCGTGGGTCAGCTCGTGGCCGATCACGTCCAGGGCGACGGTGAAGTCGAGGAAGATCTCCCCGTCCCCGTCGCCGAAGACCATCTGCTCACCGTTCCAGAACGCGTTGTTGTACTCGCGGTCGTAGTGCACGGTCGCGTCCAGCGGCAGTCCGGCGCCGTCGATGGAGTCGCGCCGGTACACCTCGAGGTAGTGCTCGAAGGTGGCGCCCAGGCCCGCGTACGCCCGGTTCACGGTGGCGTCCTGGCCGGGTTCGTCGCCCTCGCCGCGCACCTTGCGGCCGGGCAGGTCGGTGCCGTGCCGGGCGTCGTAGACCGTGCGCTGCGGCTTGCCGGGCTCGGCGCCGGCCAGCGGGGCCACGGCGGGGGCGCCGATCACCGTGGTCAGACCGCGGCGGGTGCGCTCCAGGGCGTCGCGCTGGAGGGTGCGCCGGGCGGGGCCGGCGAGCACGGGGTCCCCGTGCCGGGCGAGCCGGTCCAGGACGTGGGGCGGGACGATGGTGCAGAAGACGGGCTGGAAGCCCCCGTATGTCGTCATGTCCGGCACTTTCGCACTGTGTGACCGCCCTGTCACTAGTCGCGACCACGATGGGGGCACGGCGGCGCCAACGTGGCTCCGCGATCCGGTCATGAGTGGTATACGGCACTTTTTGTCCCGGTTGTGCCCTCGGTCCCGCATACTGATACGGACCCGCGTGACCCGCGTGACTCGGCTAAGGTGCTGGGCATCATGCGATTCGGGCTGCTTCTCCTTAGCTGCCGCGGCGAGGGCCTGTAGAGGCCGACTCCCTCCCCGCGGAGCTTGGTGGTGCCGTCGGCCGTCCTTCCGGACACGCGGACGTCGCGGACACCGCACAGACCGCGGACATCAGAGGAGCCCACGCCATCATGGCCAACCGCCAGCAGCCCAGCCCCATGCCGACCGCCAAGTACCGCGGCTACGAGCAGGTCGACATCGCCGACCGCACCTGGCCGAACCGGCGGATCACCGCCGCCCCCCGCTGGCTCTCCACCGACCTGCGCGACGGCAACCAGGCCCTGATCGACCCCATGTCGCCGGTCCGCAAGCGCGCCATGTTCGACCTGCTGGTCAAGATGGGCTACAAGGAGATCGAGGTCGGCTTCCCGGCCTCCGGCCAGACCGACTTCGACTTCGTGCGGTCCATCATCGAGGACCCGGAGGCGATCCCCGACGACGTCACCATCTCCGTACTGACCCAGGCCCGCGAGGACCTGATCGAGCGCACGGTGGAGTCCCTGAAGGGCGCCAGGCGGGCCACCGTCCACCTGTACAACGCGACCGCCCCGGTCTTCCGCCGGGTCGTCTTCCGCGGCTCCAGGGACGACATCAAGCAGATCGCCGTCGACGGCACCCGCCTGGTGATGGAGTACGCCGAGAAACTGCTGGGCCCCGAGACGGAGTTCGGCTACCAGTACTCGCCGGAGATCTTCACCGACACCGAGCTGGACTTCGCCCTGGAGGTCTGCGAGGCGGTGATGGACACCTACCAGCCCGGTCCCGGCCGCGAGATCATCCTCAACCTGCCCGCCACCGTGGAGCGTTCCACGCCCTCCACGCACGCCGACCGCTTCGAGTGGATGGGCCGCAACCTGTCCCGCCGCGAGTACGTCTGCCTGTCCGTCCACCCGCACAACGACCGCGGCACGGCGGTGGCGGCGGCGGAGCTGGCCGTCATGGCGGGCGCCGACCGCGTCGAGGGGTGCCTGTTCGGGCAGGGCGAGCGCACCGGCAACGTCGACCTGGTCACCCTGGGGATGAACCTGTTCTCCCAGGGCGTCGACCCGCAGATCGACTTCTCCGACATCGACGAGATCCGTCGCACGTGGGAGTACTGCAACCAGATGGAGGTCCACCCGCGCCACCCCTACGTGGGCGACCTGGTCTACACGTCCTTCTCCGGCTCCCACCAGGACGCCATCAAGAAGGGCTTCGACGCGATGGAGGCCGACGCGGCCGCCAGGGGCGTCACCGTCGACGACATCGAGTGGGCGGTGCCCTACCTGCCCATCGACCCCAAGGACGTCGGCCGCTCCTACGAGGCCGTCATCCGCGTCAACTCGCAGTCCGGCAAGGGCGGGATCGCCTACGTCCTGAAGAACGACCACAGCCTGGACCTGCCGCGCCGGATGCAGATCGAGTTCTCGAAGATCATCCAGGCCAAGACCGACGCCGAGGGCGGCGAGATCACCCCGAGCGCCATCTGGGACGTCTTCCAGGACGAGTACCTGCCCAACCCGGACAACCCCTGGGGCCGCATCCAGGTGGCCAAGGGGCAGACCACGACCGACCGCGACGGCGTCGACACCCTCACCGTGGACGCCACGGTCGACGGCGCGGAGACCACCCTGGTCGGCACCGGCAACGGCCCGATCTCGGCGTTCTTCCACGCGCTGCAGGGCATCGGCATCGACGTACGGCTGCTGGACTACCAGGAGCACACGATGAGCGAGGGCGCCTCCGCGCAGGCCGCCTCCTACATCGAGTGCGCCATCGGCGACAAGGTGCTGTGGGGCATCGGAATCGACGCGAACACCACGCGCGCCTCACTGAAGGCGATCGTCTCCGCCGTCAACCGCGCAGCGCGCTGACCAGCCGAATCAGCGGTTCGAGGTCCCGCCCGCCGGAATCCGGTGGGCGGGACCCCGTCATATACCGGCCATATATCTGTGATGGTCACGAAAAGGTCTCGTCCCGGGTACTGACTCCACGTCGGTGATGTGGCTAACATCACGCCAGCGCGACGATGCTGTCGCGCCGTTACGGAGGTGCGACGTGCTGCCTGGACGGGGACGAAACGGCCGAGCTGTCGGGCTGCCACGCATCCTGGGCACCCGCACCGCCTGGACACCCGTCGGCGACGGGGAGTTCTTCTGCCCCGGCTGCGGCGGCGACCGCAACTACACCCGGCTCACCGGCCACCGCCGCTTCACCGTGCTCGGCGTGCCCCTGCTGCCCCGCGGCGAGTCCGCGCCGGCCGTCGAGTGCGCGGCCTGCCGGCGCCGTTACGGCACCGACGTCCTCGACCACCCGACCACCACCCGCTTCTCCGCGATGCTCCGCGACGCCGTCCACACCGTCGCCCTCGCGGTCCTGACCGCGGGCGGCACCTGCTCCCGCACCTCGCTGGAGACCGCCGCCGTCACGGTGCGCGCGGCCGGCTTCGAGGAGTGCACCGAGGACCGGCTCAACGCGCTCGTCGAGGCGCTGGAGGCGGACACCGGCCGGGTCCGCGGCGAGCCCTGCGTGCCGGGCCTGGCGATAGAGCTGCACGAGGCGCTCGACCCGCTGGCCCCGCACCTCGCCGCCGTCGGCCGCGAGTCGATCCTTCTCCAGGGGGCCCGCATCGCCCTGGCCGACGGCCCCTACACCCCCGCCGAACGCGACGCGCTGGCCACCGTCGGCGCGGCCCTGACCCTCTGCTCCGACGACGTCACCCGCCTCCTGGAGTCGGCGGGCACGCCCTCCTAGAGGGAGTCGGCGACGTGCCGGGCTCAGGCACTCCCGGGAAGGTCCAGCCGCATGACCTGACGGTGCACACCCGGTCCGAAGTAGTCCGGACGCAGGCCGCCGTCGGGCTCCTCGGGACGGAAGCCCAGGGAGCGGTAGAGGAAGATCGCCGCGAGGTTGGCGGGCTCCACGGTGAGGCGGACCACCCGGATGCCGTCCCGGCGCAACCGGGCCAGCACCTCCCGCATCAGCTCCCGGCCCAGCCCGTGACGGCGCCGGTCCATGGTCACGCACAGCCCGAGTATCCAACTGTCCGTGCCGAGCGTGCGGGTGGCGGCCAGCACGTAACCGCGCAGCCGGCCCGTGCCGTCGTCGAGGACCAGGAAGTGTTCCTCGTACATGTCGAAGAGCTGGCGCAGCAGGAACCCGGGATAGGCGAACTCCTGGAAGACCTCCTCGTCCAGCCGCCGCAGTTCCGGAAGGTCGGACTCCCGTGCCGTGCGCAGGTCCAGTGGCAGGCCGTCCGGTGTGACACCGGTTCGCGTGAGCTGGTCGTGGTGGTCGAGGGAACGTTCCAGCGGTTCGGCGGTCATGTAACCCCCTGCTCAGACTGCGTCAACTCGTGGGCACCCGCACCGCTCACGATCGAGTGAAGGACTCATGTGGCGGCCAGTGTCTGCTTCTGGCTAGAGTGAGCGTCCAACTTCCCTCATGCAAGGGCGAGTTCGGGTGTGCGACCATGCGCCCGACGTGCGCCGGGCGGATGAGGATGGCGTATTCCCACACTGGTCCGTAGTGGCCGAGTCACCTACCGTGAACAGTGCTGGGGGTTTGTCCAAAATCGAATGGAACGTGGCAGGGTGACTATGGATCGCAACGCCGACGCACCGTGGTCGAAGTTCGATCCAGAGGCGTACGTGGACAACAACTACCGGACACCGCTCGAAGTCGACCTGCTGATCGTCCGGTTGATGCGCGACTACTTCACCCGCTGCTTCGACGGCGTCCCCCCGCGCTCCGCGCGCGGCATCGACGTCGGCGCCGGCGCGAACCTGTATCCCGCCCTGTCCATGCTGCCCTGGTGCGAGAAGGTGCTCCTGCTGGAGTACGCGCACCCGAACGTCGAGTACCTGGAGAAGCAGATCGCCCCGGCCGGGTACGACATCGCCTGGGACCCCTTCTGGGACGTGCTGCGCGAGGCTCCCGCCTACGCCGCCGTCCAGCCCAGACCGCTGGTGGCGGACATCGTCCGGGTGGAGCGCGGCAACCTGTTCGACCTGGAGGGCGGGGACCGGCGCTGGTCCCTCGGCACCATGTTCTTCGTCGCCGACTCCATGTCCGAGGCGCCCGAGGAGTTCCACCGGGGCGTGCGCTGCTTCATGAACGCGCTCGACGACACGGCGCCGTTCGCCGCCGCCTTCATGAAGGAGTCCGTCGGCTACCGCGTCGGCGCCCACGACTACCCGGCCTACCGGGTCAACGAGGAGACGGTCCGGGAGAGCCTGGCGCCGTTCACCGGGGAGCTGGAGATCCACGATCTCCACCACTCCGTACGGCCCGGGCACGAGGGCATGCTCCTCGCCCTGGGACGGCGCAATTCGGCGATTGCCGCCCCGTAGGAACGGGGACATGGTGAACGGGGCCGTGCGCCACGGGGACATGAAGAACATAGGGTAACGAGGTCTGTACGAGGGGTGCGGGGATGCAGATCAAGCCACGCCAGCACCTGCTGGACATCTGGCAGGCCATGGCCCGTCATTCGTTCGACGACGGCAAGCTGGTCCGGGGGGACACCGACGGGCTGAGCAGCGTCGCGGATGCCGAACGCCTGCTGTGCCTGCTGTATCCGGCCACCGAGGTCCCCGCCTTCCGCCTCGACCAGCCGGACACCACCGAACGCGACGTCCTGCGCGCCCTCGACCGGGTCGGCAGCCGGCTGGAGATCCCGCCCAACCTCATCGCCGCGCTGACCCAGTTCATGCGCACCCACACCGGCACGGACGACAGCCCCACCTTCTCCGGCGGCCACTACTTCCGCCCCTCCGAGCCCGACGGCACGGTCACCCACGAACAGCGGCAGCTGGGAGTCGTCGACTCCTACTCCATGTCCGTCACGCTCTGCCTCGCCACCCTCGGCTTCCTCAAGGTCTACGAGGGCGCCACGACCCGGCCCGAGGTCCTCAAGGCCATCGCCGAGCTGCGGGAGGCCACCAACTCCCGGCTGACCGCCGCCATGGTCAGCCTGCTGCGCTCCTTCGCCGTGAACGTCTTCGACGCGGAGTCGGAACAGGGCAAGCGGCTGATCCAGGTCATCGGCCAGGGAGGACAGTCCGACCGGATCGTCCTCCAGCAGTTCTCCCGCCGGTTACGCCCGCTGCGCGCCACCATCATCGAAAGCCTCTCCCGGGGCATCCAGGTCGACGAGGGCATCCGCGACGAGAGCCAGCTCTTCGAGTGCGGCTGGGCCTGGGGCATCGTCAAGGACGCCCCCCGGATCACCGACCTGAACGCCGACGTCTCCGGCCAGCCCGACGGCATCGCCGACCGGCTGCCCTACGTGTACTTCACCGTCGTCGCCCTCGACGGCATCCAGGACCTCTTCTCCGACCGCACCCTCACCCTCGGCCTCCTCGACGAGGACCAGCAGAAGCTCGCCGAGATGCTGCGCCTGCGCTGGGAGCTGAGCCAGCAGTACTGGTCCGCGATCGCCCGCTTCGGCGGCGAGCGCTGGCCCCTGGAGGACCTGCCCTGGCAGACCACCGGCCTGCGCCTGGAGTCCGAGTACTTCTCCCTGACCGTCGCGGCCATCCTCGTCCACGACCTGGTCCGCCGGAAGGCCACCGACGACGACCTCACCCGCACCGTCGCCATCATGGAACGCCTGGCCGACCGGGGCCGCGTCACCAGCCGCATGACCAGGAACGACCCGACCCTCCGGCTGCACACCCCCGGCGTCACCATGCCGCTGGCCGGGTCCGAGCGGGCCGGCGGTCAACTCCTGTGGCGGATGACCGACTTCTCCGCCCAGCTCCTCAAGCGGATCATCCAGCTCGCCGAACTCTCCCGGAACATCGGCGCCCAGGACCGCCTGCTGCGCCTCGCCGAGCAGTCCTTCGAGCACCTGTGGAAACGGCGCATCGACGAGGAGGAGGGCGCCGGCCTCTGGGACAACATCCAGGCCGTCTACCCCGACGCCCGGGACGCCGGACTGCGCCTGTCCTGGAGCATCACCGAGCGCGTCACCGAATGCCTCGTCGCCGCCCGCATCCTCTACGAGCAAGAGCCCATCCGCAGCCCCGAACTCGCGGAATTCGCACGGGAACTGCTCAGCGAGGCCACCCACCTGTTCGGCAGGGAGCAACTGGAGGCCTCCGCCGCGGCCGACGGAAGCAGGGCCCGGGCCATGCGCAGCATCGAAAGCCGCCTCGACCACGCCCGCAGCCTGGTCGACGAACGGCCCGCGACCGCCTTCGCCCTGGCCCTGCCCGTGCTCCAGGAACTCGACACCCTGGCCCAGGCCAGGGGCGCCGCCGCCCAGGAGGTATGAGGTGCTGGTCTTCGCCGCCTCCGACAAGGGAGGCACCGGGCGCTCGGTGACCAGCGCCAACCTGGCCTACCAGCGCGCCCTCACCGGCGACCACGTGGCCTACGTCGACTTCGACTTCGGGTCGCCCACCGCGGCCGCCGTCTTCGACGTGCCCGGCGCCATGCGCGGCACCGAGGAACGCGGCCTCCACTCCTACCTGGAGGGCGAGACCGCGGAACCGGTCCGCATCGACGTCTGGCGGCAGACCGAGCACCCCCTGCTGCGCGCCCGCCCCAACCAGTCCGGCCGCCTGGTGCTGCTCCCCGGCGACGCGGGCGGCGGCGAGTTCGCCACCGGCGAGGAGGCCCTGGAACGCTGCGTCGACCTGCTCCTCAAGCTCAACACCGAGTTCGACGTCACCTTCGTCGACCTCAGCGCCGGCCGCAGCTACGCCGTGGACATGGTCCTCGCCGCCACCGCCCACCCACGGATGAGCAACGTCCCCTTCCGCTGGCTGGTCTTCCACCGCTGGACCCGCCAGCACGTGATCGCCGCCTCCGGACTCGTCCACGGCGACCACGGCATCATCGGCGGCGGCGTCCTCAGCGGCCACGACGAGGACACCCTGCGCGCCGCCGTCCGCTTCGTCCGGGCCGCCGTCCCCGACCCCGAGTCGGCCGTGTGGTCCCAGGGCTCCACGGCCCAGGCCACCTGGATGCAGGCCCGCGACGAGGCGCTGCGCCGGCTCGCCGCCGAGCACCGCATCGGCGACAGCGTCGTCCTCGGCATCGTGCCGCTGGAGCCCATCCTCCAGTGGCACGAGCAACTGATCACCGAGGAAGACGTCCTCTCCACCCAGATAGCCAACAAGGAGACCCTCGACGCGCTGGAGGAGATCGCCAGGCGTCTGACGGACGACACCCACTGGGGGCGGTTGTGACGGAGTCCGTGTTCAGCGAGACCGCCGCCGAGCCGCGCACCCAGTCGGTGCCGCTGGCCCACCTCTCCCTGGAGCTGGGCCACCTGTACATGGAGGACTTCGAGGCCGGGCCCGAGCGGCTGCGCGCCCACTTCGCCGAAGTGCGCCCCTGGGCGGAGGCGGCCCGCGCCGCCGCCACCGCCCGGGCCGGCGGCAAGCGGCCCCGGATCAGCACGTGCTTCCTCATCGACGACTACTTCACCCGCTTCTCCACCCCCGCCGAGGTCGTCCCCATGCTCCTGGCCGAGGCCGAGCGGGCCGGGCTGGGCGTCGACTACCTCGCCCGCGAGTCCGGCTGCGCCGTCACCGGCAAGGTGCCCGTCGCCGAGGCGGTCGCCGCCCGCATCGTGGAGTCCCCGCCGCCCGGCAGCTACGGCCTGCGCCCGCCCGCCGCGCAGACCGGCTGGCTCGCCAACGGCGAACGCAGCCCCGTCGCCCGCGCCCCGCAGGCCATGAAACGGGCGGTGCCCTGGCAGCCCCCGCACGAGACCGCGGCCCGCCGCCACTCCATCTTCCTCGACGTCGAACTGTGGAGCGACGACGCCGACGGGGTGCGCACCTGGTCCTGCCCCTTCCTCGCCGCCGTGTGGCAGCTCGCCCGCCTCGGGCTCCTGCGCAACGAGGGCGAGGCCCTTCTCGCCCCGCAGCCGCACACCGCCGCCGGCTTCCCCGACAAGTGGGACGAGTTGCCCTCCCTGCTCCGGCTCAACGACCGCGCGGCCCCGTTCTCCGCCTACCGCACCTGCTCCGTCCTGCCGACCCGCTTCCTCCCCGTCGAGCACGCCGTCCGCGTGATCCTCGACCAGATCGAGGCCGACCCGGCAGCGCTCGAACAGGTCACCGACCGCTCCGGACGCGAGGGCATGACCGTCCCGCCCTCGGTCGCCGACCGCATCTCCTACGTGTACTACGCGGGGCACTGACATGGCGCCGCGGCAGAGCACCCCGCCCGCCGTCCTCGCCTGCGGCGAGATCCGCACCTGCCTGCTGCCCGCCCGGCAGGCCCTCGACATCCGCTCGGCCGCCCAGCTCCTCGGCCTGCGCCCCGGTGAACGCGTCCTGCTCTCCGAGCGCCCCGGCCTCTACGCGCGTTCCCCCGACACCCTCACCGGCGTCGACTGCCCCCTGCCCAGCGCCAACGGTGCCCGCGTGCGCGCCGTCGGCACCGTCACCGCCCACGCCGCGCTCACCGAGGGCCGCGTCCTGCAGACCTCCGCCCACTGCCGTCTGCCCGGCACCGGTCCCGACCAGCGGCGTCCCTGGGGCGAGTACCTGGTACGGCCCGGAGTCGTCGAGCCGCTCGGCAAGCTCCCCCACGAGGCGGTCGCGCAGGGCGTCCTCGGCGGCCCCCGCCACGGCGACCTCGACGTCGGCCTCATCGCCGACGGCCTGCTCACCCGCGTCCTGCGGCACCCCCTGCTCGACCAGCGCCCGCCCTTCCGCTCCCGCCCCACCCGGCTGCGCTGGGCGGCCCTGCCCGCGGCCCCCGGCGAGGGCCCCTCGCTGGAGCGGTTCACCCTCGCCGAGGACGAACTGCGCACCGTGCGCCTGCGCGTCCCCGAGGGCACCTCCGACGCCGGCATCGCCGCGCTCTGCGACGACCTCGCACTGCACGACTGGCTGCTCACCACCGTCGTCCGCATGCTCGACGGCCTGCGCCTGGGTGCCGGAGCCGCCCAGGACGCCGACGCCGTCGTACGGACCCTGCGCCCGGCCGTCGACCACCTGCTCCACCTGTGGATGCCCGGCGCCCGCGTCGGCCGCCGACTGGCCGCGCTGTGGGACCCGCTGGAGGAGCGGCCCGGCTTCACCCGGCAGTGGCAGGCCCTGGTGCAGCGCATCCGCGACCAGCTCACCCTGCACGCCATTCCCGCGGCCCACCGGGAGGTGGAACCGGCGCCCTGACCGGGCCTCCGCCGCACGGCACGCACGTCCCCGCACAGCCGCCCCGCACCATCCGACGCACATCCCAACGGGGGGAGAGCGAGATGAGCACGGCACAGTCACCCCGACCCGACGACACACCCCGCACGGCCGGTCCGATCGACCCGAGGGGGGAGTCCCCCTGGCCCCGCAGGCTGCTGGTCGCCCTGGTCGTCGGCGGCCTCTTCTGGAGCGTCGCCGCCCTGCTGGACCCGGACGGCGCCACCGTGCGGCAGTTCCTGGCCGCGCTGCTCAGCGCCGTCGCCGTCCTGGCCGTCCAGTACGTCCTCGGACTGGCCCCCCGCCCGCGGCCGGACCGCCTGGAGGAACACACCCGCCGGGTGGAGGACGCCCTCGCCGAGAACACCACCGCCGTCCGCGAGGGACTGAACCGGTACGACGACGAGCTGAAGTCGGGCCTGACCCGGCACACCGAGGACGTCAAGCAGCTCGTCGAGACCCACGTCGCCCAGGCCGACCACCGGCCCGCCGAGGCCGCCCGCGCCCTCGACCCGGTCCGCATCGACAGCGTGCCCGACCTGGCCAAGGGCTTCGCCGACGTCCTGCTGCCCAGCGACTCCATCCTCCACACCTTCGTGCACCTGGAGATGTCCCGGGTGGTCGGGCACATGGCGGACCTCACCAACCTGAGCGCCGAGTGCCCCGGCGAGAACCACGACTGGATGCTCACCCTCACCCGCGCCGCCGAGCGCTCCATCTACGCCACCAGCACCTCCGTGGACCGGCAGTTCTGGAACAGCGAGCCCGCCGGCCGCTACCTGGACGCCCAGCAGGCCGCCATCGACGAACAGGGCGTCGAGGTACGCCGTCTGTTCCTGCTGGAGAGCGCCCGCGAACTCGACGACCGGCTGCTGCGGCTGTGCGAGGAACAGGAACTGCGCCGCATCGACGTCCGCGCGGCGGTCCTGCCCGAGCTCCCCCCGCACCTCCAGCGCGGCACCACCAACGACTTCATCCTCTACGACGAGGAGGTGTCGTTCGAGATCGAGCAGGACCTGCGCGACATCAACGTCCGCACCCGGCTCACCGCCCGCCAGGAGTACGTGCGGGACCGCCTCAAACGCTTCAGGGAACTCTGGGACGCCGGCATGGGCCTGCGCGAACTGGAGGTCCGCGTCGACGACGAGGAGGACGGCAACTGGATGGTCGACCGCGCCTGACGCCCGTCGTGCCCCTCGCCGGGCCGGAGCGACCTTCGGCGTGGCGCGACCTACTCAGGTCAAGGTGCCGTAGACCGAAGGAGGGATGCCGCAGACGCCCGGCACCGGCACAGTGGCCGCATGGAGAAGACCGCAAGGACCAGCCCGGACACGGGCGGCAAGGGCATCGGCCGGGCGCGGTTCCTGGCGGGGGCGGCGGCGCTGGGTCTCGCGGGCGGGGTGCTCCCGGCAGCCGGCGCCCGGGCGGGGGAAGCGCGGGCCGGGCGACGGGGGCTGGCCCGCCGGGGCGTCGTCTACACCGTCGGAGCCGGGGAGACCCCCGCCACGGCGTGGAATACGGCCCGCATGCGCGCCGACCTCCGTGCCATCCGCCGTGACCTGCACGCCAACACCGTGGACGTCACCGGGGACGGCGTCGAACGCCTCACCGCCACCGCCGCCGAGGCCGTCGAACAGGGGCTGCACGTCTGGCTGCAGCCGACCCTCGGCGACGCACCGCAGCGCGACATCCTGGAACACCTCGCCGAGTGCGGCCGGTTCGCCCAGCGGCTGCGGAGGCAGGGGGCGAGTGTGGAACTCAGCGTCGGCTGCGAGTTCTGGCTCTTCGCCCCCGGCATCGTCCCCGGGGAGACGGCCCTGGAACGGGTCGCCAACCTCCAGAACGGCACCGTGGACTTCGCACGGATGCAGCGCCGCCTGAACGCCTTCACCGCGAAGGCGGCGGCGGTCGGCCGCTCCGTCTTCGACGGCCGGCTGAGCTACGCCGCCGCCCAGGACGACGAGGTCGACTGGTCCCTCTTCGACGTGGTCGGCATCGACTACTACTCGTACCACCGGGACCCCGCCGACTACGCCCGCGAACTGCGCGGCTACCAGCGCTGGGGAAAGCCCCTGGCCATCACCGAGTTCGGCACGTGCACGTACGAGGGGGCGCCGCAGGCGGGCGGCATGGGCTGGTCCGTCGTCGACTACGACAAGGATCCGCCGGAGATCAGGGGCGGCCTGGTGCGCAGCGAGCGCACCCAGGCCGCCTACCTGACGCAGTTGCTCTCGGTCTTCGAGTCGATGGGCCTGTACGCGGCGATGGCCTTCGAGTTCGTCACCCCGGACGCGCCCCACCGCCCCGACGATCCGCTCCACGACCTGGACCTGGCGAGCTACGCCCTCACCAAGCCGGTCAGGGACCGCCCCGACGACCCCGCGTCCCCCTGGCACTGGGAGCCCAAGGCCGCCTTCCACGCCCTGGCCCGCTGCTACGCGCGGGCCCGCTAGCGGCAGTACACGTCGGAGCCCGGCCGCTGTCCGGTCGCCAGGAAGCGGGAGACGGTGGCGTCCCCGCAGGCGTTGCCGTTGGCCAGGTAGGCGTCGTGCCCGGTGGAGTTCACGGTCACCATGACGGCGCGCCGGCCGAACGCCTCCCGCAGCTTGCGCGCACCGGTGAGCGGAGTGGCGACGTCCCGCTCGTTCTGGACCAGCAGCACGTTGGAGGGCCCGCGGCCGGTGATCCGCACGGGAGCCTCGCGGGGCGGGTACGGCCACGCGGCGCACAGCATCGCGTTGCGCGGCATGCCCGCCGTGAGCGGGTAGGCGGCCCGGCTGACGGCGACGTCCTTCTCGTACGAGGCCGCCGAGCCGGGCCAGGCGACGTCGCCGCACAGCACACCGGCCCCGACGGCGGCGACGTTCTGCAGCGCGTCCTCGGGCGGCGACGGGGGCGCGGGCGGCACGGTGCCCCGCTCGGCGGCCCGCATCAGCCTGGCCAGCGTGGGGAACGTGTCGGGCGAGTACAGGCTGTCCAGCATGGTCTGCCGCAGCACGTTGCCGTTCAGCTCCGCCGGGTTGGCACCCGGCCACGGGATCGGCTCCCGGTCCAGCCGGGCGGCCAGCCGCAGGAACAGCGGCCGCACCTCGGCGGCCCGGCGGGCGACGCGGTCGGGGTTGCCGGGCCGGGCGGCCCAGGCGGCGAACTCGGGGAAGGTGTCCTCGACCCCTTGTTCGTGCCCCGCGAGCCAGCCGCGCGACACCCGGGCGGGATCCGGGTCGTCGTTGCTGTCCAGCACGATCCGGTCGGTGCGGTGCGGGAACAGCTGCGCGTACACGGCGCCGACGTACGTCCCGTACGACACCCCCCAGGCGGAGATCTTCCGCTCGCCCAGCGCGGCCCGGAGGCGGTCGATGTCGCGGGCCTCGTCGGCCGTGCTCAGGTGCTTGATCAGCTCACCGCCGTTGCGCGCGCAGGCGTCGGCCATCCGCCGGGCGGTGGCCATGTTGGCGTCCACCGACCCGTCCGGGGCGGGCCAGGGGCGCAGCTTCGACAGGGCCAGGTCGCCGTACTCCAGACCGCAGTCGACGGGGGTGGACGGGGCGAGCCCGCGCGGCGCGAACCCGATGAGGTCGTGACGGTCGCGTACGTCCTGGGGGAGCTTCTGCCCCTTCTTCGAGGGGTCGTTGAGGCTCGACCCGCCCGGTCCGCCGGGGATCAGCAGCAGGGCCCCGCGCCGGGCGTCCGGCTTCTCGGCGGGGATGCGGGAGACGGCCATCTCGATGCGGGGACCGCCGGGATCGGCGTAGTCCATCGGTACGTCGAGGGTGGCACACTGCTGCCGGGGGTCGAGACCGGTGCCTTCACAGGTGGACCAGGCCAGGGGCGCCGGCCCGCCCACGCTCGTCGCGGACGCGGTCACCGGTGCGCCGACGCCCAGGAGGGCGGTGGACACACCGACGACGGCGGCGTTGCGAATGCTTCTGATGTGCTTGCGCTGCGTCATGGGACGAGCCTCGCGGACCGACGGGCCTCGCCCCATCCGGCCAACGTCCCTGTCGACAGGGGGGTTTACCCGAGGGCCGAGCAGTCCGCGTACGTCTCCCTGGGACGCCGCACACCGGGGGTCATCCATCGGCTTCCGGCACGGGCGCCCGAAATACCGTCGGTTTGCAGTGCCGCGTCGATCCGCCGGGCCACATCCAACTGCGTTCGACGAATTGCCTGTTCGAACTGACCGATGCGGTCGCCGGAAACGAAAACCCGTACCTCCGGCTCGACTTGGGGATTCCGGCAACCTCCCGACGTCGTATTCGGTTCTGTTCCGAAGAACTCCCGCTCCGCCTTGCCGTGAACTCTTGGCCATGACCAACCCCCAGGCCCTGACCCGCCCTTGTAGTGCGCCTACTCCTGCCGAGCGAAGGCACGTAGCGTGATTACAGGGACACGAAGAGTGAAACCGTAATGGAAAGGGAACACGGTGGAGGCACGGCACTCGGCGCGCTCTGCGCCGAAGGAGCGGAGGACACGGTGAAAGAATGGCGCGCGGCGCTCACGGCGGCAGGAATGGCCCGGGGACGGTGTTCCGCGGAGACCGCGCGGCGCCTCGCCGCGGCCCTGCGATGACGACGACGCCGGCCGTCGGGGTCTGCGCCGTGGACACCCGCAGTGGCCGGGTCGGGATCGTCATGGGGTACGAGGGGCCGTACGTGCAGCTCCGGCCGTACGGCGGGGGACGGGAGTGGGACGCCGAGCCGGGTGACGTACGCCACGCCACCGTGTCCGAGCGGCTCGGCGCGGCGACGGCGTACACCAACGCCCGGAGCCGTGGCGAGGTGCCTTGAAGGATGCGCGAGAATGGGCGGCATGAGTCTGTTCCGCGACGACGGCATCGTGCTGCGCACCCAGAAGCTGGGTGAGGCGGACCGGATCATCACCCTGCTCACGCGCGGTCACGGACGCGTACGCGCCGTGGCGCGCGGGGTGCGGCGCACGAAGTCGAAGTTCGGGGCGCGGCTGGAGCCGTTCTCGCACGTGGACGTGCAGTTCTTCTCGAAGAACAGCGAGCTGGTCGGGCGCGGGCTGCCGCTGTGCACGCAGAGCGAGACGATCGCCCCGTACGGCGGCGGGATCGTCACCGACTACGCGCGCTACACCGCGGGGACCGCCATGCTGGAGACGGCCGAGCGGTTCACCGACCACGAGGGCGAGCCGGCGGTGCAGCAGTACCTGCTGCTCGTCGGCGCGCTCAGGACCCTCGCCCGGGGCGAGCACGCGCCGCACCTGGTGCTGGACGCGTTCCTGCTGCGCTCGCTGGCCGTGAACGGGTACGCCCCGACCTTCGGGGACTGCGCGAAGTGCGGGATGCCCGGTCCGAACCGGTTCTTCTCGGTCGGCTCGGGCGGCTCCGTCTGCGTCGACTGCCGGGTGCCCGGCAGCGTCGTACCCTCGCCGCAGGCCCTGGAACTGCTCGGCGCGCTGCTCACGGGGGACTGGGGGACGGCGGACGCGTGCGAGCCGCGGTACGTCCGGGAAGGGAGCGGGCTGGTGTCCGCGTACCTGCACTGGCACCTGGAGCGCGGCCTGCGCTCCCTGCGGTACGTCGAGAAGTCCTAGCAAGCACAGTACGCACAGTACGAGGAGACGAGAGACACATGGCCGTACGCGGGATCCTGGGGCGGCAGCGCCGCGAGTACAGGACGCCGGAGCCGCACCCGTCCGGCGCGCGTCCGCCGAAGCTCGGTGAGCTGGTGCCGGAGCATGTGGCGATCGTCATGGACGGCAACGGACGCTGGGCCAAGGAGCGCGGGCTGCCGCGCACCGAGGGGCACAAGGTCGGTGCCGAGCAGGTCATGGACGTCCTCCAGGGCGCGATCGAGATGGGCGTCGGGAACATCTCCCTGTACGCCTTCTCCACCGAGAACTGGAAGCGCTCGCCCGAGGAGGTGCGCTTCCTGATGAACTTCAACCGCGACTTCATCCGCAAGTCCCGCGACACCCTCGACGATCTCGGGGTGCGGGTGCGCTGGGCGGGGCGGATGCCCCGGCTGTGGAAGTCGGTGGCCAAGGAGCTGCAGGTCGCGCAGGAGCAGACCAAGGACAACGACCGGCTCACCCTGTACTTCTGCATGAACTACGGCGGCCGGGCCGAGATCGCCGACGCGGCGCAGGCCCTCGCGGAGGACGTGCGGTCCGGGAAGCTCGACCCGGCCAAGGTCAACGAGAAGACGCTCGCGAAGTACCTGTACTACCCGGACATGCCGGACGTGGACCTGTTCCTGCGGCCGAGCGGGGAGCAGCGCACGTCCAACTATCTGATCTGGCAGAGCGCGTACGCCGAGATGGTCTTCCAGGACGTGCTGTGGCCGGACTTCGACCGGCGCGACCTGTGGCGGGCCTGCCTGGAGTTCGCCTCCCGCGACCGCCGCTTCGGCGGCGCCATCCCCAACGAGGAGCTTCTGGCCATGGAAGGCCGCAGCACCCAGTAGGCCCCGGGCGGCTCAACCAGCCCGTCCGGCGCTTGAGGAGGAGGCCGTTCAGGCCGGAATGAGGGGGCCCGGGGCGCAGCCCCGGCCCCACCCGCTCAACCGCCGGAGGCCCCCGCACAGTCCGCGCACGTGCCGAAGATCTCCACCGTGTGGGCCACGTTCACATAGCCGTGCTCGGCGGCGATGGCCTCGGCCCACTTCTCCACCGCGGGACCCTCCACCTCGACCGCCTTGCCGCAGGTGCGGCAGACCAGGTGGTGGTGATGGTCGCCGGTGGAGCAGCGGCGGTAGACGGACTCGCCCTCGTCGGTGCGCAGGACGTCCACCTCGCCGGCGTCGGCGAGGGACTGCAGCGTGCGGTAGACCGTGGTGAGCCCGACCGAGTCGCCCTTGTGCTTGAGCATGTCGTGGAGCTCCTGCGCGCTGCGGAACTCCTCGACCTCCTGAAGGGCTGCCGACACGGCAGCCCGCTGCCGTGTGGCGCGGCCCTTCACGGGCGGTCCAGCGGTGGTCACTGGATTCCTCCTCACGTCTTCGCGGCTTGCCGGGCCATTGTGCCAGCCCGGTACGCCCGCGGTCAGACGCCGACCTCGTCGGCGGCCCCCCTGGTGGCCGGAATCGTGCACTCGGCCGGATCCCCGGCCGGTTGCGCGGCGGCGAGTGCCCGCGCGCGTCGCCGGGCCAGCGGAGTGGCCAGCAGGCTCAGCACGATGAACGCGCCGATGGTGAGCAGCACGATCGTCGCGCCGGGCGGCACGTCCTGGTAGTACGACGTGACCGTGCCGCCGAGGGTCACGCCCACGCCGAGGGCGACGGCGATCGCGAAGGTGGCGGCGAAGCTGCGGGTGAGCTGCTGGGCCGCGGCCACCGGGACCACCATCAGCGCCGACACCAGCAGCAGCCCGACCACGCGCATCGCGACCGTCACCGTGACCGCCGCCGTGACGGCCGTCAGCAGGTTCAGGGCGCGCACCGGCAGGCCGGTGACCCGGGCGAACTCCTCGTCCTGGCTGACGGCGAAGAGCTGGCGGCGCAGCCCGACGGTGACCAGGACCACGAAGGCGGCCAGCAGGCAGATCGCGGTGACGTCGGACTCGGAGACCGTCGACAGGGAGCCGAAGAGGTACGAGGTGAGGTTGGCGTTGGAGCCGCCCGGCGCGAGGTTGATGAACATCACGCCGCCCGCCATGCCGCCGTAGAAGAGCATGGCGAGGGCGATGTCGCCGCGGGTCTTGCCGTACCAGCGGATCAGCTCCATGAGGACCGCGCCGAGGACGGAGACGAGGGTCGCCATCCACACCGGGGACCAGGAGAGCAGGAAGCCGAGGCCGACGCCGGTCATCGCCACGTGGCCGATGCCGTCGCCCATGAGGGCCTGGCGGCGCTGGACCAGGTAGATGCCGATGGCGGGGGCGGTGATGCCGACCAGGACGGCGGCGAGCAGCGCCCGCTGCATGAAGGCGTAGTTCAGGATGTCCATGGGTGCCTTCTCAGCTCAGCAGGCCGGTACGGGCCGGTTCGGCTCCGGCCGGGGCGTGCGGGTGGACGTGGTCGTGGCCGGGCAGGGCGTGCTGGCCGACCGCCTCGGGCGGCGGGCCGTCGTGCAGGACGCAGCCGTCACGCAGCACCACGGCCCGGTCGATCAGCGGCTCCAGCGGGCCCAGCTCGTGCAGGACGAGGAGGACGGTGGCGCCGGCCGCGACCTGCCCCCGCAGCGTCTCGGCCAGCACCTCCTGGCTGGCCAGGTCGACGCCCGCCATCGGCTCGTCCATGATCAGCAGTTCGGGTTCGGCGGCGAGCGCGCGGGCGATCAGCACGCGCTGGTGCTGGCCGCCGGAGAGGGCGTTCACCGAGTCCTTGGCACGGTCGGCCATGCCGACCTCGCCGAGGGCGCGGCGCACGGCCTCGTGGTCGGCCCTGCGCAGGACGCCGAAGCGGGCCCGGGAGAGCCGGCCCGAGGAGACCACCTCGGTCACCGTGGCGGGGACGCCGCCCGCGGCCGTGGTGCGCTGCGGGACGTAGCCCACGCGCGCCCAGTCGCGGAAGCGGCGCCTGGGGGTGCCGAACAGTTCGATCTCCCCGGCCGTCACCGGCACCTGGCCGATGATCGTGCGCACCGCCGTGGACTTGCCGGAGCCGTTGGCGCCGAGGAGCGCGACCACCTGGCCGCGCCGCACGGTGAGGTCGATGCCGCGCAGGACGGGGCGTGAGCCCAGCTCGGCGCGGACGCCGCGCAGGGATATGACGGACTCGTCGCTCACGATGTCCTCCGTAACGATCGAACTGCGGGTGGTACTGCTTACTCGGCGCCGAGGGCGGTCCGGAGCGCCTTGAGGTTGGACTGCATGACCGCGACGTAGTCGTCGCCCCTGGACTTGTCGGTGATGCCCTCCAGCGGATCGAGGACGTCCGTCTTCAGGCCCGCGTCCTTGGCGAGGGTCTTCGCGGTCTTGCCGGAGACCAGTGTCTCGTAGAAGACGGTGGTGACGCCGTCGGCCTTGGCCTCCTCCTGGAGCTCCTTGATCCGGGCGGGGCTGGGCTCGCTCTCCGGGTCGAGGCCGTTGATGGCCTCCTGGGTGAGTCCGTAGCGCTCGGCGAGGTAGCCGAAGGCGGCGTGGTTGGTGAAGAAGACCTTGGTGCCGGTCTTCGCCAGGCCGTCCTTGAACGCCGTGTCCAGGCCGCCCAGCTTCTTCGCCAGCGCCTCGGCGTTCGCGCGGTAGTCGGCGGCGTGGTCCGGGTCGGCCTTCTCGAAGGCCCGGGCGACGCCCTCGGCGATCTCGGCGTACTTCACCGGGTCCAGCCAGACGTGCGGGTCGAGGCCGTCGCCGCCCTCGTGGGCGTGCTCCTCCTCGGCGTGCTCCTCGCCGCCGTGGCCGTGGTCGTGCTCCACGTCGCCGTGGTCCTCGAGCTTCGTCAGCGTGGCCGCGTCGATCTTGGTCTTCACGCCGGACTGGGCGATCGCCTCGTCCACGGCGGGCTGGAGGGACTTCAGGTAGAGCACCGCGTCCGCCTCGCCCATCTGCGCGGTCTGCTTGGCGCTCAGCTCCAGGTCGTGCGGCTCCTGGCCGGGCTCGGTGAGCGTGGTGACGTTCACGTGGTCCCCGCCGATCTGCTCGGCGAGGTACTCCATCGGGTAGAACGACGCGACGACGTCGAACTTGTCCGTGTTGCCCGCCGCCGAACTGTCGCTGGAGCAGGCGGAAAGGGTCCCGAGGCCGATCGCGGTGGCCGCGGTGACTGCTATGCCGGATATGCGGCGTCGTCGTACGTTCATGACACTCATTTTCAACAAATATGGAAACCGTTGTCAACAAGCGGCCGGTCGCACGGACGGGAGCCCCGATTTGGCCGAGGGGCGACCCACGCCGGTAACCTGAAGCATTCTCTGGAAGCATCTCGCTTCGTCGCCCGTCGTCGTAATGAAGAGAGCACCGTGGCCGCCGACAAGATCGACACCATCGTCAGCCTGAGCAAGCGCCGTGGCTTCGTATTCCCCTGCAGTGAGATCTACGGCGGACAGCGCGCCGCCTGGGACTACGGTCCGCTGGGTGTCGAGCTCAAGGAGAACCTCAAGCGCCAGTGGTGGCGCTACATGGTCACCTCGCGCGAGGACGTCGTCGGTCTCGACTCCTCCGTGATCCTGGCCCCCGAGGTCTGGGTGGCCTCCGGTCACGTCGCCACCTTCACGGACCCGCTGACCGAGTGCACCTCCTGCCACAAGCGGTTCCGCGCGGACCACCTGGAGGAGGCGTACGAGGAGAAGAAGGGCCACGCCCCCGAGAACGGCCTCGCCGACCTCAACTGCCCCAACTGCGGCAACAAGGGCACCTTCACCGAGCCCAAGCAGTTCTCCGGTCTGCTCTCCACCCACCTCGGCCCGACCCAGGACAGCGGCTCCGTCGCCTACCTGCGGCCCGAGACCGCGCAGGGCATCTTCACCAACTTCGCCCAGGTGCAGACCACTTCGCGCCGCAAGCCGCCGTTCGGCATCGCCCAGATGGGCAAGTCCTTCCGCAACGAGATCACGCCCGGCAACTTCATCTTCCGCACCCGCGAGTTCGAGCAGATGGAGATGGAGTTCTTCGTCAAGCCGGGCGAGGACGAGAAGTGGCAGGAGTACTGGATGGAGCAGCGCTGGAACTGGTACACCGGTCTCGGCCTGCGCGAGGAGAACATGCGGTGGTACGAGCACCCGCAGGAGAAGCTCTCCCACTACTCCAAGCGCACCGCCGACATCGAGTACCGCTTCCAGTTCGGCGGCAGTGAGTGGGGCGAGCTGGAGGGTGTCGCCAACCGGACCGACTACGACCTCTCCTCGCACGCCAAGGCCTCCGGCCAGGACCTCTCCTACTACGACCAGGAGGCCCAGGAGCGCTGGACGCCGTACGTCATCGAGCCGGCGGCCGGTGTCGGGCGCGCGATGCTGGCCTTCCTGCTCGACGCGTACGTCGAGGACGAGGCGCCGAACGCCAAGGGCAAGCTGGAGAAGCGCACCGTGCTGCGGCTCGACCCGCGGCTGTCCCCGGTGAAGGTCGCCGTGCTGCCGCTGTCCCGCAACCCGGAGCTGTCGCCGAAGGCGAAGGGGCTCGCGCAGGCGCTGCGGCAGAACTGGAACATCGAGTTCGACGACGCCGGTGCGATCGGGCGCCGGTACCGGCGTCAGGACGAGATCGGGACGCCGTTCTGCGTGACCGTCGACTTCGACACGCTGGACGACAACGCGGTGACCGTGCGGGAGCGGGACACGATGAAGCAGGAGCGCGTGTCGCTGGACCAGATCGAGGGGTACCTCGCTTCGAGGCTCGTCGGCTGCTGAACGTCCGTTGCGTGAGGTCCCAGGGGGCTCCCCGTCCCCTGGCCCCCACCGGGCCCGTGCCCACCCACCACCCGACTCGGTCGGCCGGTGGGTGGGCCTTTTTCGCGTCAGCGGCCCTGCAGGGACCTCACGTTGTCGCCGAAGGTCCAGTTCTTCGAGCCGTCCCAGTTGAGGGACCAGGTCATCAGGCCCTTGAGGGAGCCGTTGTAGTGCTTCCAGGCCTGGGAGACCAGGGACGGTGACATGTGGCCGCCGCCCGCGCCGGGCTGGGCGGGCAGGCCCGGGACCTGCTTGTCGTAGGGCACCCGGATCGTGGTGCCCTGGACGACCAGGCCCTTGTTCAGGCAGTCGGTCTGGGCGGTGAAGCCCTGCACGGTGCCGGCCGCGTAGGAGTCGCCGGAACAGCCGTACATGCTGCCGTTGTAGTACTGCATGTTCAGCCACCACAGGCGGCCGTTGTCCGCGTACTTCTTGACGATCGGCAGGTACGCGCCCCAGATCGAGCCGTAGACGACGCTGCCGCCGGTGACGTACGCCGTCTCCGGGGCCATCGTGAGGCCGAAGTTGGACGGCATCCGGGCCAGCACGCCGTCGATGATGCGGATCAGGTTGGACTGGGACGCGGAGAGCTGGTTGATGTTCCCGCTGCCGGTCAGACCGGTCTCGATGTCGATGTCGATGCCGTCGAAGTTGTACTTCTTGAGGATCGGCACGATGGTGTCCACGAAACGGTCGGCCACGGCGGTCGAGTTGAGGTCGATGCCGGCCGTCGCGCCGCCGATGGAGAGCAGGATCGTCTGCCCGGACGCCTTGGCCGCGCACATCTCCTCGGGCGTCGCCACCTTCACGCCCGCGTCCATGCCGTCCTCCCACAGCGCCGTGCCGTCGGAGCGGATCACCGGGAAGGCCGCGTTGAGGACGTTGTAGCCGTGGGCGGCGATCTGGGGATTGGTGATCGGGGTCCAGCCGAAGGGCGGGTGGACGCCGTTGGCGGCGCCGTCCCAGTTCTCCCAGTAGCCCTGGAGGACCTTGCCCGCGGGCTTCGACTTCACGGCGCAGGTGTCGGCGGCCGGGGCGGGGGCGGCGCCGGCGGGGGCGGCGGACGCGGTGGCCACGCCCAGGGGGGTGAGGACGGTGGCCGCCAGTGCGGCGGCCAGTAGACGGATCTTGCGGCGGATCATGCCGGGCCTCCCGGTGGGGGTTCGGTGAGGGAGAGACGTCTTGTGTCGTAGGCATGACAGTGCAGTGGTCCAGACCTTTCGTCAAGAGGTCTGGACCAAGGAGGGGGCGCGGCTCAGGCGATCGTCCGGGGCAGGCGCAGGCTCAGCAGGCCGGTCAGCGCCACCGCCGCCAACTGCACCAGCAGCGTCGTCACCAGGGCGTCCCGCATGCCCATGCCCGGGGTCAGCGACAGGAACAGCGTGCCCAGGGTGGCCACCCCCAGGGCCAGGGACGACTGCTGGGTGGTGATCATCACGCCGCTGCCGACGCCCGCGCGCTCGGGCGGGACCTCCGACAGGACGACCCGGAAGACGACGGGGAGCTGGAGCGCCTGTCCCGCGCCGGTGACCGCGGCCCCCGGCAGGAGGGCGACCAGGCCGAGGTCGGGCCAGGAGCGCCACGCGGCCAGCGCCATCAGGGCCAGGCCGAGCCCCTGGAGGGCGGCGCCGGTGGGAACGACGCGGGTGCCGTAGCGGGCGACGAGGCGGGGACCGGCGAGGGAGAAGAGGAAGAAGACCGCCGCCAGCGGGACCAGGGCCAGACCCGCCGCCACCGGGCCCAGACCCGCGCCCTGCTGCAAAGCCACGGCGATGACGAACATGAAGCCGCTGAAGCCGATCGAGAACGGCACCAGGAGCAGCAGGCCCCGGCGCAGGGACAGGATCGTGAACAGACTCGGCGGGACCAGGGGCGTACGGCCCGTGCGGTCCGCCCGGCGCTCCACCGCGTAGAACGCCGCCGCCGCGAACGGGAACGCCGCCAGCGACAGCCACGTCCACAGCGGCCAGCCCGCCGCCCGGCCCTCGGTCAGCGGGACCAGCAGGGTCAGGATCGAGGCGGCCAGCAGGAAGGTGCCGGGGACGTCCACCGGCTCGGGGCGCGCGGAGCGGGTCTCCGGGACCGCGCGGGCGGCCAGGAACAGGCCCACGAGGACGACCGGCACGTTGACCAGGAAGACGGAACGCCAGCCGGTGCCCGCGATGTCGGCGGCCACCAGGACGCCGCCCAGGACCTGGCCGGCCACCATCGACAGGCCGGCCGTGGCCCCGTACAGGCCCATGGCCTTGGCGCGCCGGGGACCGGTCGTGGTCGCCTGGATGGTCGCGAGCACCTGCGGCAGCATCGCGGCGGCCGAGGCGCCCTGCGCCACCCGCGCGGCCACCAGGGACCAGGCGTCCGGTGCGAGACCGCAGGCCAGCGAGGTCAGCCCGAAGGCCGCCATGCCGGCCAGGAACAGGCGGCGCCGGCCGAAGAGGTCGCCCAGCCGGCCGCCGAGGACCAGCAGGACGGCGTACGCCACGCCGTACCCGGCGACGACGAGTTCCAGGACCGCCTCGTTCGCGGAGAGGTCCGCGCCGATGGTGGGCAGGGCGACGTTGACGATGAAGAAGTCGACGAGCGGAAGCGCGGCGGCGAGCAGCACCGTGAAGAGTCCGAGGCCGCCGAGCGCGGCGGGCGCCGCCGGGGTGTCCGGGGTGCCCGTGCGGAGGGGGCGTGAAGTGATGGTTTCGGTCACGGGACCGAGCCTGCGGCCCTCGGCAAGGTGGTACCAGAGTGTCCTTGTCCTGGTAGCAGGAGTACCTGGCAACAGGGTCCGGGACCCGGCACCCTGGAAGCATGACGACGATGACGGGTCAGGAGACGGCGGCGCAGTCCCCGCGCCGGGAGAGCGGCTCGGAGATCCGGCGGCACGAACTCGCGGCCTTCCTGCGCAGCCGCCGCGAACGCATCGCCCCCGAACAGGTCGGGCTGCCCCGCGGACGCCGCCGCCGGACGCCGGGGCTGCGGCGCGAGGAGGTCGCCCAGCTCTCGGCCGTCGGGGTGACCTGGTACACCTGGCTGGAGCAGGCCCGGGACATCCAGGTCTCCGTGCAGGTCCTCGACGCCCTCGCCCGCGCGCTGCTCCTCGACCCCACCGAGCGCGCCCACCTCTTCCGGCTGGCGGGGTCCGTCGACCCGACGCCCGCGACGGTCTGCCCGTCCGTCACACCGGCGGTGCGCGCCCTCCTGGAGCAGTTCGAGCCCTTCCCCGCCTGCGTGCAGAACAGCCGGTACGACATCCTCGCGCACAACCGGACCTACGGGCTGCTGCTGGGCGACCTGGACGCGGTGCCGCCCGAGGACCGCAACTGCATGGTGCTCTGCTTCACGAACGAGGACTGGCGGTCCGCCATCGTCCATCTGGAGGAGACCCAGCGGCTGATGGCGGCCCGGTTCCGCGCCACGATGGCCGGTCATCTCGCCGAGCCCGCCTGGAAGATGCTGCTCAAGCGGCTGCGCACCCAGTCGCCCGACTTCCGCGAGGCCTGGGAGCGGTACGAGGTCGTCGCACACCGCGGCAAGCGCAAGGAGTTCCTCAACCGGTACGTCGGCCGCATCCGCGTCGACCACACCGACCTGTGGCTCGGCCCGGATCCCGGGCCCCGGATGCTGACGTACGTACCGGCCGACGAGGTCTCCCGGGAGCGGCTGGAGAAGCTGCACGCGATCGCCCTGGAGCGGGAGCCGGTTCCGTCGGGATGAGCGCCCGAAGTGCGGGAACCCGGGGAAATGCGGAAGGTGATGTTCCCGGGGTTCCCAGGGTTGCCACAGCCCGGGGTGCCCACAGCACGCACAGGGCGAGGACGAACAGTCATGGCTGAGCAGAAGTCGGCGCGGACCCTCCCGAGGCCGCTGCACGCGGCCGCTTCGGCGGTACGGAAGGTACCGGGCGCCGGGACGGTGGGCAGGGCCGCCGAGGGCGCGCTGGACAGGATCGGGGCGGTGTCGCCGCGCGGGCGGCGCGTGCTCGTCTACACGGGCGCGGGCGTGGCGGGCGTCGCCGGGCTGGTGGAGTGGCCGGTGGCGGTCACCGGGGCGGCGGTGGCGTGGCTGACGCAGCCGCGCGGGCGCAACGGGAACGGGAGCGCCGCCGCGGGCGGCGAGAAGACGGCGGCCGGGACCCAGGAGGCCGTGGCGTCGGGTACGAAGTCCGCCCGGACGCCGGCCCGGAAGACCACCGCCAGGGCGACGGCGACGAAGACGGCCGGGACGAAGGCCGCGACGAAGGCGGCCGGGACGGGCCGTACGGGCGGCGCCCGCAGCGGGGGCGGCACCAAGGGCACGGGCGGCAGCGGGGCCACGACGGCCGCGGAGAAGCGGACCGCCGGCACCGGGAGGACCGCCGCCAAGTCCACCGCCGGCACCTCCACGGCCGCCAAGTCCGCCGCCGCGAAGACGTCCGCCGCGAAGAAGTCCGCCGCGAAGAAGTCCACCGCGAAGCGGACGTCCGCCAAGAAGACCGCGTCCCCCACCCGGAGCAAGAGCCAGTCGGGGACCAAGGCGTCCTCGAGCCGGCCCTCCACCACGGGCGGCGGCCGCGGCCGCAAGACGGCCGCCGCGTCGCGCACCCGCACGTCCGGCTGAGGCGAAGCGATGGCCGGTGGGCTGCTGACGCGTTCCCAGGGCGCCGTCACGGGGTTCGTGCTGGCCGGACCCCGGTTGCTGGCGCGCACCACCGCGCCCGCCGTGGGCGCCGCGGCCGGGGCGGCGGCGGGCACCGCGCGGGCCGGTGTGCGCGGCGCCGACTTCGCCGCGCGGGCGGCACGGGTGGCCCGCGCGGCGCTGCCCGGCGGTTCGCGGGACTGGCGGGCCGGGCCGCGGGTGCACCTCGCGCTGCGCCCGGCCGCGACGGACGAGGTGCGCCGCGCGGGCGGCACGGAACGGGTGGGGCGGCGGGTGGCGGCTGCCCTGGCCGAACACCCGGACGTGCTGCTCGCCTACTGGGACACCGGCCTGGCCCGCCTGGTGGTGACCGCGACCGAGGACACGCTCACCGACCGCGTCGTGGACCGGGCCACCGAACTCGCCGAACACCACGGACTCACCCGGGCGGAGCAAGCCGCCGCGACCGGTCCGGACGCCCCGGACGACCTGGTGGACGAGACGGACCACCCCGGCGACCCGGCCCCGGTGCGGGTCGCGGCACTCGCGCTCGGCGCCGACGTGCTGGGTGTCGCCGCCGCCGTGACCGGCGCACGCCTGCGACTGCCCGCCTCGCCCCGCCTGGTCACCGCGGTCGCGACGCTGCTCCGCGAGAACCCGGCCTTCCGCGCCTGGCTGCGCGGGCGGCTCGGCGACCACCGCATGGACGTGGCGCTGGCCGCCGCCAACGCCGCCGTCCACGGCGCCGGGCAGAGCCCCACCTCGCTGGTGCTCGACGGGGCGCTGCGCGTCTGCCAGCTGACCGAGGCGGTGGCGCGGGGGGCCGCCTTCGAGGCCGTGCACGACCGGCTGTGCGTCCCCGGCCGGGTCAGCCTGCCCGCCGGGCCCGCCCTGCGCCCGCCGCCGCGCACCTCCCCGGCCCAGGAGTACGCCACCCACGCCTCGGCGGGCAGCGTGGCGGGAGCCGCCGCGACCCTGCTGGTCAAGCACGACGTGGCCGAGGCGGCGGAGGCGGTGCTCGCCGGGTCGCCCAAGGCCGCGCGCTACGGGCCCGCCGCCTTCCACGCCGTACTGAGCGCCGCGCTGTCCCGCACCGGTGTGCTGGTGCGCGACCCCGGGCGGCTGCGGCAACTGGAGATGGCCCGCACGGTCGTGCTGCACCCCAGTGCCCTGCGGGTGCCGGACGCGGGCGCGGACCCGTGGACCGAGGACGTGCTGGACGCGGCGCGGCGCGCGGGGCTGCGCGTCGTCATGGTCGAGGACCCCGCGCTGGCCGACTTCACCGGCCTCGCCGACCAGGTCGTCTCCGCCCGCCGCCCGCTCGCGGACGTCGTGGCGGAGCTGGGCGCCGAGGGCGGCGTCATCACCGTCGTACGGCCGTTGCCCGGTGACGACGCGTCGGTGCCGGACGGGCTGCTCGCGGGGGACGTGGCCGTGGCGCTGGCCGACGCGGACTGCCCGGTGGCGTGGGGTGCGGACGTGCTCGCGCCGCAGGGCCTCGCCGACGTGTGGCGGGTGCTGCGGGCGGTGCCGGCCGCGCGGGCGGTCGGGCGCCGGTCGCAGACGCTGGCCCGGTCCGGCGCCGCGCTGTCCGGGCTGCTGGTGGCGGTCGGGGAGGCGCGCGGCAGGCGCCGGGGCGGCGTGTCGTCGCTGCTGGGGATGCGGCACGCGCCGGTGGACGCGAGCGCGGCGGTGGCCCTGCTGTCGGGGTCCCGGGCCGCGCTGGGCGTGGCGATGGCCCGCGCCCCGCACCCCCGGCCCCGGGTGGCGTGGCACGCGCTGGATCCCGACGACGTACGGGAGCGGCTGGAGCGGGAACGCGAGCCGGAGCCGACCGTCGTGGAAGAGGCCGTCGCCCGGCTGCGGACGGCCGCCGGACGGGCGGGCCGGGTGCGCGTGCTGGCCCCGGCCCGCTGGTCGTGGCAGCTCGCCCGGGCCGTGCGCGGGGAACTGGACGACCCGCTCACCCCGGTCCTGGCGGTCGGCTCGGCCGCCTCCGCGATCCTCGGGTCGGTCGTCGACGCGATGCTCGTCGTCGGCGCCCTCGACCTGAACGCGCTGGTCGGCGGCTTCCAGCGGCTGCGCGCGGAGCGGGCGCTGTCCGGACTGCTGGCGGAGCAGAAGCAGAAGGCGCGCCTGACGGAGGACCTCGCGCCGGCGAACGGGCGCAACGGCCACGGTGCGCCCGGGGCGACGGGGGAGTACGCCGGAGCCGGAGGGACCGGCGGCGCGGACCGGCCGGCACCGGCCGCGGCAGGCCCGTCGCCGGACGGCGGGACCGCGGCGCCGGCCGGGGACGGCCCGCCGGAGGCCGCCGGGGAGGCTCCCGCGCGGGGCGAGCCGTGGATCGTGGACGCGGCCAAGCTGCACCCCGGCCACGTGATCGAGCTGAAGGCCGACGACGTCGTGCCCGCCGACGCGCGGCTGCTGTGGGAGGACGGCCTGGAGGTGGACGAGTCCGCGCTGACCGGTGAGTCGCTGCCGGTGGACAAGTGCGTGGACCCGGCACCCCGGGCCCCGGTCGCGGAACGGTACTGCATGGTCTTCGAGGGCACGACCGTGGTCGCCGGGCGGGCGAGGGCGGTCGTCGTCGACACCGGCGACCACACCGAGGCGGCGCGGGCGGTCGCGCTGGCGGCCCGTACGCCGTCGGCTGCCGGGGTGCAGGCGCGGCTCCAGGAACTGACCCGCAAGGCGCTGCCGCTCACCCTGGCGGGCGGGGCCGCGGTGACCGGTCTCTCGCTGCTGCGCGGGGCGCCGATCCGGCAGGCCGTCGCCGGAGGCGTGTCGGTGGCGGTGGCCGCCGTGCCCGAGGGGCTGCCGCTGGTGGCGACGGTGGCGCAGCTCGCGGCGGCCCGCCGGCTGAGCCGCCGGGGCGTCCTGGTGCGCACCCCGCGCACGCTGGAGGCGCTCGGCCGGATGGACACCGTCTGCTTCGACAAGACCGGCACCCTCACCGAGAACGCGCTGCGGCTCTCGCGTGTCGCGGGCCCCGACGGCACCGTCCGCCGGGCGGGCGACCCCGAGGCGGCCGACGCCGTACGGACGGCCGCGCGCGCCTGCCCCCGGCTGAACGGCGACGGCGGCGGCCGGCCCACCCACGCCACAGACGAGGCGGTGCTGGACGCGGCCGGGGACGACCCCGCGTGGACGCAGGAGGAGGGCCTGCCCTTCGAGACCTCCCGGGGCTACGCCGCCGCCGTCGGACGCGAGGGCGGGAGCGGCCCCGCGGTGCTGGTGGTCAAGGGCGCCCCGGAGACGGTGCTGCCCGCCTGCGCGGACCTGCCCCAGGACACCGCCGAGGTGGCGCAGCGCCTCGCCCGCGCCGGGCTGCGCATCATCGCGGTGGCGCGGCGCACCCTGGCGCAGGGCGAGGACGCCGCCGACGTCCTCGAACGGCAGCCCTCCGGGCTGGAGTTCACCGGACTGCTGGCGCTGGCCGACGTGGCCCGCGAGACCTCCCCGGCGCTGGTGCGCGGGCTGCGGGAGGCGGGCGTACGGCCCGTGGTGCTGACCGGCGACCATCCGCAGACCGCCCACGCCATCGCCGTCGACCTGGGCTGGCCCGAGGACGCGGTCGTGGTCACCGGGGACGAACTCGCCGCCGCCGACCGCACGGCCCGCTCCCGCATGCTGCGCGACGCGGACGTCGTGGCCCGGGTGGCGCCCGAGCAGAAGCTCCAGGTCGTCGAGTCGCTGCGGGACGCGGGGCGGGTCGTCGGCATGGTCGGCGACGGCGCCAACGACGCCGCCGCGATCCGGGCCGCCGACATCGGCGTCGGCATCAGCGCCCGCGGCTCGGCCGCCGCCCGCAACGCCGCCGACCTGGTGGTGACGGGCGACGACCTGCTGGTGCTGGTGGAGGCGGTCCGGGAGGGCCGGGCGCTGTGGCACAGCGTCGCCGACGCCATCGCCATCCTGATCGGCGGCAACGCGGGCGAGGTCGGCTTCGGCATCCTCGGCACGGTGCTGGGCGGCGCCGCGCCGCTGTCCACCCGTCAGATGCTGCTGGTCAACCTCTTCACCGACCTGTTCCCCGCGATGGCGGTCGCGGTGACCAAGACGGGGGACCCGGAGCAGGAGGCCGCCGACGCGGGCGCGCCGCTGGGCACGGCGGTGCTGGGCGAGCCCCTCATCCGGCAGATCCGGCACCGGGCGCTGACCACGGCACTCGGGGCGACCGCGGCCTGGCTGCTGGGCCGCTTCACGCCGGGCACGGAGCGGCGTTCGACGACCATGGCCCTGTGCGCCGTCGTCGGCACCCAGCTCGCCCAGACCCTCGCCGACCGCCGCGACAGCCGCCTGGTCCAGGTCACGTCCCTCGGCTCGGCCGCCGCCCTGGTCGCCCTCGTCCAGACCCCGGGCGCCAGCCGCCTCTTCGGCTGCACCCCGCTGGGCCCGGTCGCGTGGACGGGCGTGGCCGCGGCGATCGCCCTGGCCCTGGCGGGACAGCGGGCGCTGCCGGGGGTGGAGGACGCGATCGCGCGGTACTGGCCGAAGGTGGCGGAGCGGTTGCCGGTGGAGACGCCCGGTGCGGTGCCGCAGGGCGCGAGGGGATGAGGCGCGGGTCCGCCGTCGCCGGCCGGAAGACGTGTCCGTGCTTCCCCCGGACGGGATCCGGTCGCCGCTGAGCGCACACGACGACCCGGACCGCCGGGAACGGCCCCGGGACTCCGGCGCGGTGGCCTCCGCGCCGGAGCGGAGATTCGGGCCGTCCGGCAGCACCGGCCCGTGTCAGGACGCCGGCGCGCAAGGGAGGTGCTCGGTCGCGGACGGCGCGGGGCCCGCCGGGGGGACCGTGGGTCGAGCTGAGCGACTTCGGCCGATCCGTCACCGCGGGGGCGGCGGGCGCCGGCCGGACCGCGGCCCGCGCGGCGGAGCGGAGCGCGGAGTTCGTGGCGTGGAGACGCTCGCGGCGCTCGGCCTCGACGGCGCGGACGACGACGACGAGGAGGAGGACGACGTGCGGGCGGTCTGGGCCGGCCGGTACGTCGACTACGTCTGAGGCGCCGTCACGCCCCCGTCCGGGACGCCTCCCGTACCTCCGGCGCCTGGAGGCGCTCCGCCGTCCGCTGTGCCGTGCGGCGGGCCCAGCGGCCGCTCGTGACGGCGCCGAGGACGAGGACCGCGAGGCCGCAGGCGGTCAGGATCCACCAGCCGGGGCGGGCGGCGGAGACGAAGGCGGTGCGGTACGACGACGCGCCCACGCCCGCCGCCAGCACCGCGCCGACCACCGCCACGCCGAGCGCCTGGCCCAACTGGCGGCTGGTCGAGGCGACGGCGGCGGCGACCCCCGCCTGGGCGCGGGGCATGCCGGAGACCGCGGTGTTGGTGATGGGGGCGTTGACGAAGCCGAAGCCGATGCCGAACAGGAGGTAGCCGAGGAAGAGCGTGAGATCGGAGGTCTCCGCCTCGAAGGCGGCGAACAGCGCCCCGCTCACGGTCATCGCCCCGCCCGCGATCAGCAGCGGCACACGCGGCCCCCGGCTGCCGACCAGCCGCCCGGACACCGGGGCGCACAGGAAGGTCGGCACGGCCATCGGCAGCATCCACAGACCGGCCTCCAGGGCGCTCAGCCCGCGCACGTTCTGCAGGTACAGCGTGGACAGGAACAGGAAACCGCCCAGCGCGGCGAAGGCGCTGATGGCGATGGCGGTGGCCCCGCTGAACGGCGCCGACCGGAAGAAGCGCAGCTCGATGAGGGGGTCGGTGCGGCGGGGCTCGTGGACGAGCAGGCCGATCAGGGCCGCGAGGGCCAGGGCGGCGAAGGGCAGCACGCTCACGACCCCGGCGCCCGGCGCCTCGATGATCGCGTACGTCAGGGAACCGAACAGCACGATCACCATCGACTGGCCCAGCGGATCGGGACGGCGGGCCCGCGGCGCGCGGGACTCCGGGACGAAGCGGAGGGTGAGGAGGAAGGCGGCCAGGCCCACCGGCAGGTTGACCCAGAAGATCGAGCGCCAGCCGACCGACTCCACCAGCACGCCGCCCACCAGCGGACCGGCGGCCATGGATATGCCGACCACCGCGCCCCAGACACCGATCGCGCGGGCGCGCTCGCGCGGGTCGGTGAAGGTGTTGGTGATGATCGACATCGCGACCGGGTTGAGCATCGAACCGCCCACCGCCTGCACCATCCGGAAGACGACCAGCGAGGACAGCCCGGGGGCCAGCGAGCACAGCAGCGAGCCGAGGGTGAAGACCACGAGCCCGGTCATGAAGACCCGCTTGCGCCCGATGCGGTCGGCGGTGGAGCCCGCCAGCATCAGCAGCGCGGCCAGCACCAGCGTGTACGCGTCGACGGCCCACTGCAGCCCCGACGTGCTCGCGTGCAGGTCGCGCTGGACGGAGGGGAGGGCGACGTTGAGGATCGTGTTGTCGATACTCACGATCAGCAGGCTCATGCAGCAGATGGCGAGCACGAGCATGCGGCGGCGTCGGGTGAGCTCGGGCATGAACTCCATCGTACCGCTCGATAGTGCGGCTAACTAATTACCGATACATCATCTCTCCGCGTGCGTGACAATGGGGGAATGTCCACGCTCACCACGCCCGCCCCCGACACCACCGCCGCGCCGCTGCGGATCGGCCCCCACACCGTCGCCCCGCCCGTGGTCCTGGCGCCGATGGCCGGCATCACCAACGCGCCCTTCCGCACCCTGTGCCGGGAGTTCAGCGGGGGCAAGGGCCTGTTCGTGAGCGAGATGATCACCACCCGGGCGCTGGTCGAGCGCAACGAGAAGACCATGCAGCTCATTCACTTCGACGCGACCGAGACCCCGCGCTCCATCCAGCTCTACGGCGTCGACCCGGTGACCGTCGGCAAGGCCGTCCGCATGATCGCGGAGGAGGACCTCGCCGACCACATCGACCTGAACTTCGGCTGCCCGGTGCCCAAGGTGACCCGCAAGGGCGGCGGCTCCGCGCTGCCGTACAAGCGGAACCTGCTGCGCGCCATCGTCCGCGAGGCCGTCTCCGGCGCCGGCGGCCTGCCCGTCACCATGAAGATGCGCAAGGGCCTCGACGACGACCACCTCACCTACCTCGACGCCGGCCGCATCGCCGTCGAGGAGGGCGTCAGCGCCGTCGCCCTGCACGGCCGCACCACCGCCCAGCACTACGGCGGCACCGCCGACTGGGACGCCATCGCCCGCCTCAAGGAGCACGTCCCCGAGATCCCCGTCCTCGGCAACGGCGACATCTGGTCCGCCGAGGACGCGCTGCGCATGGTCCGCGAGACCGGCTGCGACGGCGTCGTCGTCGGACGCGGCTGCCTGGGGCGGCCGTGGCTCTTCGCCGACCTGGTCGCCGCCTTCGAGGGCCGCACCGACGCCTTCGTGCGGCCCACGCTGCGCGAGGTCGCCGACGTGATGGTGCGGCACGCCACGCTGCTCGGGGAGTGGATCGGCGACGAGGCGCGCGGGGTCGTCGACTTCCGCAAGCACGTCGCCTGGTACCTCAAGGGCTTCGCCGTCGGCTCCGAGATGCGCAAGCGGCTCGCGATCACCTCCTCCCTGGAGGCCCTGCGCGCCGGGCTGGACGAGCTGGACCTGGACCAGCCCTGGCCGGCCGGCGCCGACGGCCCCCGCGGCCGTACCTCCGGCAACAACCGGGTGGTCCTGCCCGACGGCTGGCTCAAGGACCCCTACGACTGCGCGGGCGTCGGCGAGGACGCGGAGCTGGACACCTCCGGCGGCTGATCAGTCCCCGGCCCCGGTGGGGTGCGGTGTCGAGCCGTACGCCGTCAGGAAGCGGTCGCGGAAGGAACTCATCCGCCACACCGGGGCGTCGTGGGCCGGCTTCAGCCCCTCCGTCCAGTGCCAGTCGTCGATCGCGTCGAGCACCTTCGGGTCCCGGGCGACGACCGACACCGGCACGTCCCGGCTCGCCCCGTCCCCGCTGACCCGGGCGATCGGCTGGTGGTCGCCGAGGAAGACGAGGACGGTGTCGTCGGTGCCGTAGCGCTCCAGCCACTGGGTGAGGCTCGTGACCGAGTACTGGATCGACCTGCCGTACTCCTCCTTCGAGCGGGCGGAGTCGGTGATCACGTCGGACGCCTTCACGCCCGACGCCTCGATGCCCTCGTACACCGACCCGTCGCCCACCTCGTCCCAGCCGACCATCCGCGGGACCGGCGCCCAGGGCTGGTGGCTGGAGGTGAGGACGACCTCCGCCATCAGCGGCCGGGCGCGCTTCCTGCCGTGCTCCAGGCGCTGGAACGCCTCCAGCGCGTACTGGTCCGGCATCGTCGACCAGCTGAACCTCGGGCCCCGGTAGCCCAGGCCGGAGGCGTCGTACACCGTGTCGAGGCCGTACCAGTCCGCCTCCGGCCAGGCCTTGCGCACTCCGGGCATGATGCCGACCGTGTCCCAGTCGCCGGTCTTGGCGAACGCCTTGGTGAGGGTGAGGTGGTCGCCCGCCGTGACGGTGCGGTAGCGCTGCTGGTTGTCCACCCACAGGCCGGACAGGAAGGTGGAGTGGCCCAGCCAACTGCTGCCGCCGTACGTCGCCGAGGTCAGCCAGCCGCTGCGGGCGTGGAAGCCCGCCTTCGCGAGCGCCTCGGTGCTCGCGTCCAGCGTCCGGCCGACACCCGGTGCCATCACCGGGTCCTCGATCGCGCTGCGGCCGTAGCTCTCGACGAAGGTGAAGACCACGTCCTTGCCGCGCAGGTCCGGCACGAGTTCGGGGCCGGGCGTGGCGCCGAAGCGGTCCGCCTCCGCCTCCCTGGCGAAGGCCGCCTCGTCCCGCAGCGTGTCCACGACCCGGTGGGCCTGCGCCTCGGCGGCCCGGGAGGCGTTGGTGGTGGCGACCGGCACGCCGAACGTCTGCACGCCCAGCGCCGCGCAGGTCATCCACACGGTGGCCGCCATCAGCGCGGCCCGGGCCGCCCGCTCCCGGTGCGCGGCGAGCAGCTCGCCGAGCCGGACCGCCGCCAGCGCCGTCAGCACCACCAGCAGCAGGGCCAGCGCCACCGCGCCCACGGCCGCCCAGGCCGCCGCCGCCCCGCCCACCGAGTCCGCCACGTACGACCGGGCGTCGTCGAGCAGGCCCCAGTCCAGGACCAGGTTGAAGCCGCGGCCCAGGTACTCGGTGAAGCCCATGTCGAGCAGGTTCAGCACGGTCAGCGCGCCCAGGGCGGCGCCGGCCAGCGCCGCCGCCGCCCGCCGCGGCCCCCGGGGCAGGCACAGCAGCAGCACCGCCGCGACGACCGCCTCCGCCGGGATCCGCGCGAAGCGGCTGGGCTCCAGGGCGGCGAGGGTGGGGGGCAGCAGGAGCGCCCCGAGGACGAGAATGGCCGAAAAGGCCGTCGTGACCCGGCGCACGACGAGGGCGGCCCGCGGGTGCCGGGTGCGCCGGACGCGCCCGTGGGCGAGGCGGCTCCGGAGGGCCTCCAGCCGGGCCGGGCCGGGGGTGCCAGGGGTGTCGGGGGCGTCGTCCGCGGTCCGCGGCGGCCGGCGAAAAGGCGTGATGACGGGCACCCGAAGGTCCTTCCGTACGAAACCCGGTGGGCGGCGGGCCCCGGCGAGGGGGCCGGGACCCGCCGCCCTCTCGTACGTCCGGCGGGAGCGGTCCGTTCACCGGTCCGTCCGCCCGCCCGTCCACCGGTCCGGATGGTGAAATCCGGCGGCTCGCAGGAGCGTGATTCTCGCCACCTCTGATAGGAGCCGCGCTCAGATGAGCGGATCACGGGCGGCTCCACTTCTCAAATAGTGGCACTGAGTGCCATGCGATGATCGTTCATCGACCGAACTCAGACGTGGAGAATGCCGCTCAAACGAGCGTCGAGTTCGGTGTGTGCGGGTCCATGCGTTCAAGAGGTGAAAACACGAGCGTTCGGTCGCTTGCCAAGCCTTGACTTTCGATCCGGTGGCGGACGAGTGGTTACGGGCGTACGACGCGCAAGTGGACGTACCAAGGCGCCTTTGATCTGGGTACATTCCTCGCCGTCAGGGCAGCCACCGCGTCCTCGAGGAGTCGAGACCCGTGTCGGAAAACAAAGATCCCCAGGTAGCGAACGCGCCGAAGTTCGTTTACGACTTCACCGAGGGCAACAAGGACCTCAAGGACCTCCTCGGCGGCAAGGGCGCCAACCTCGCCGAGATGACCAACCTGGGTCTCCCGGTCCCTCCCGGCTTCACCATCACCACCGAGGCCTGCAAGACCTACCTCGACAGCGGCGAGGAGCCGGCGGCACTGCGTGACGAGGTGAGTGCGCACCTCGACGCCCTCGAGGCCAGGATGGGCAAGAAGCTCGGCCAGCCCGACAACCCCCTCCTCGTGTCGGTGCGTTCCGGGGCCAAGTTCTCCATGCCGGGCATGATGGACACCGTCCTCAACATCGGCCTGTCCGACAAGTCGGTGCAGGGCCTGGCCCAGCAGGCCGGCGACGACCGGTTCGCGTGGGACTCCTACCGCCGGCTGATCCAGATGTTCGGCAAGACCGTCCTCGGCGTCGACGGCGACCTCTTCGAGGAGGCCCTGGAGGCGGCGAAGAGGGCCAAGAAGGTCGAGGTCGACACCGAGCTGGAGGCCGCCGACCTCAAGAAGCTCGTCACCAAGTTCAAGAAGATCGTCAAGACCGAGGCCGGCCGGGACTTCCCGCAGGACCCGCGCGAGCAGATGGACCTCGCCATCAAGGCGGTCTTCGAGTCCTGGAACGGCGAGCGCGCCAAGCTCTACCGCCGCCAGGAGCGCATCCCGCACGACCTCGGCACCGCCGTCAACGTCTGCTCGATGGTCTTCGGCAACCTCGGCCCCGACTCCGGCACCGGCGTCGCCTTCACCCGCGACCCCGCCTCCGGCCAGCAGGGCGTCTACGGCGACTACCTGCAGAACGCCCAGGGCGAGGACGTCGTCGCCGGGATCCGCAACACCGTCGCGCTGGCGGATCTGGAGCGGATCGACAAGAAGTCGTACGACCAGCTCATGCAGATCATGGAGACGCTGGAGAACCACTACCTGGACCTGTGCGACATCGAGTTCACCATCGAGCGCGGCCGGCTGTGGATGCTCCAGACCCGGGTCGGCAAGCGCACGGCGGGCGCGGCCTTCCGCATCGCCACCCAGCTCGTCGACCAGGGCCTGATCGACGAGGCCGAGGCCCTCCAGCGGGTCAACGGCGCCCAGCTCGCCCAGCTGATGTTCCCGCGCTTCGACGAGGACGCGAAGGTCGAGCAGGTCGGCCGGGGCATCGCCGCCTCGCCGGGCGCCGCGGTCGGCAAGGCGGTCTTCGACTCCTACACCGCCGTCAAGTGGTCCCGTTCCGGCGAGAAGGTCATCCTGATCCGCCGCGAGACCAACCCCGACGACCTGGACGGCATGATCGCCGCCGAGGGCATCCTGACCTCGCGCGGCGGCAAGACCTCCCACGCGGCCGTCGTCGCCCGGGGCATGGGCAAGACCTGTGTCTGCGGCGCCGAGGAGCTGGAGGTCGACACCAAGCGCCGCCGGATGACCGTGCCCGGCGGGCACGTCGTCGAGGAGGGCGACGTCGTCTCCATCGACGGCTCCTCCGGCAAGGTCTACCTGGGCGAGGTGCCGGTCGTGCCCTCCCCGGTCGTCGAGTACTTCGAGGGCCGCATGCACGCGGGCGCCGAGGACGCCGACGAACTGGTCGAGGCCGTGCACCGCATCATGGCCTTCGCCGACCGCAAGCGCCGGCTGCGGGTGCGCGCCAACGCCGACAACGCCGAGGACGCGCTGCGCGCCCGCCGGTTCGGCGCCCAGGGCATCGGCCTGTGCCGCACCGAGCACATGTTCCTCGGCGACCGGCGCGAACTGGTCGAGCGGCTGATCCTGGCCGACACCGAGGCCGAGCGCGAGGAGTCCCTGAAGGAGCTGCTGCCCCGGCAGAAGCAGGACTTCGTCGAGCTGTTCGAGGCGATGGACGGGCTGCCCGTCACCGTCCGCCTGCTCGACCCGCCGCTGCACGAGTTCCTGCCCGACATCACCGAGCTGTCGGTGCGCGTCGCGCTCGCCGAGTCCCGCCAGGAGCCGCACGAGAACGAGCTGCGCCTGCTCCAGGCCGTGCACCGCCTCCACGAGCAGAACCCGATGCTGGGCCTGCGCGGCGTCCGCCTCGGCCTGGTCATCCCCGGCCTGTTCACCATGCAGGTCCGCGCCATCGCCGAGGCCGCCGCCGAGCGCAAGGCCGCCAAGGGCGACCCGCGCGCCGAGATCATGATCCCGCTGGTGGGCACCGTCCAGGAGCTGGAGATCGTCCGCGAGGAGGCCGACCAGGTCATCGCCGAGGTCGAGGCCGCCACCGGTGCGAAGCTCAAGCTGTCGATCGGCACGATGATCGAGCTGCCGCGCGCCGCGCTGACCGCCGGTCAGATCGCCGAGGCCGCGGAGTTCTTCTCCTTCGGCACCAACGACCTGACCCAGACCGTGTGGGGCTTCAGCCGCGACGACGTCGAGGCCAGCTTCTTCACGGCCTACCTGGAGAAGGGCATCTTCGGCGTCTCCCCGTTCGAGACCATCGACCAGGACGGCGTCGGCTCCCTGGTCGCCGCCGCCGCGAAGGCCGGCCGGGCCACGCGCCCCGACCTGAAGCTCGGCGTCTGCGGCGAGCACGGCGGCGACCCGGAGTCGGTCCACTTCTTCCACGAGGTGGGTTTGGACTACGTCTCCTGCTCGCCGTTCCGGATCCCGGTGGCCCGCCTGGAGGCGGGACGCGCGGCGTCGCGGTCGAAGGGCAGCGACCACCGGTAGGCCCCGCGGGGGCACCGAGCCCCGGAGCCGCCGTCTGTCACCCGACCACCCTCACCGATCGGCGGCGGCTCCGGACCACGAGAAGAGGCGGCACCCGTGCGGGGGTGCCGCCTTTCGCGTGCCGTCCGGCCGTATTTTTGTGACGCGTTCAACGGTGTGAATTCCCGCGTGCTGAGCAGCAGCAAGCTGTCAGCGAAGTTGGAGGGCCTTGGCGGCGGACCGCGGCCGACACCCCGGAACGGTGGTTGGATGACGCAGACGGAGCGCAGGGAGCAGGCCGGCACGGCCGACCGGGACGCGCGCGAGGACAGACCCGCCGACGCGGTGCCCGGTCCCCGCACCGGAGCGCGGGAGCGGGTTCCCGGGGCCGGGCCCCCCGTCCGCAGGAACCGGCTGGCGGCCCTGGACGGACTGCGCTTCCTCGCGGCCCTGTCGGTGGTCTTCTTCCACTTCGTCGGCCAGGTGCCCTCCACCATGGAGACGATCTGGGACCGCCCCGTCGACACCGTCTTCCCCGAGGCCCACGGCTACTTCGCCTTCGGCCGGCTCGGCGTCGAACTCTTCTTCCTGATCAGCGGGTTCGTCATCTGCATGAGCGCGTGGGGCCGCACCCCGCGCGACTTCTTCATCTCCCGCGTCACCAGGCTGTACCCCATGTACTGGGCGGCCATCGCGATCACGGCCTGCGTGATCTATTTCGCCGACAACCCGTTCGGGCACCCGGACCCGCGCGTGCTGTTCGCCAATCTGACGATGCTCCAGACCCCGCTCGGCGTGGAGCACCTCGACTCCGTCTACTGGACGCTCTGGCCCGAACTGTGCTTCTACCTGACCTTCGCGGTCGTGGTGTGGAAGGGCCTGACCTACCAGCGCGTGGTGATCTACTGCGGGCTGTGGACCGTCGCCGCCGTGCTGGCGCCCGGCGCCGACATCCGGCTGCTGACGCTGCTGGTGAACCCGCCGTCCGCCCCGTACTTCATCGCGGGCATGGCCTTCTACCTCATGTACCGCTACCGGCCCACACCACTGCTGTGGGGCATCGTCGCCATGTCGTGGCTGGTGGCGCTGCACTACCTGCTGACGCCCGACGGGGGCCGCCTCAACTGGGACTCCTGGCAGCCCGGGCGCGGCTGGCTGGTGCTCGTCGTCACGGTGTTCTTCCTGCTGATCGCCGCCGTCGCCCTCGGCTGGACCAGCCGCATCCGCTGGCGCGGGCTGACCGTCGCGGGGACCCTGACGTTCCCGCTGTACCTGCTGCACGACGCCATCGGCGTCAACGTCCTGCACCGCTTCGGCGACCGGGCCGACCCGTGGGTCGTGGTCTGCGCCACCGTCGCCGGGCTGGTCGCGCTGTCGTACGTCGTGCAGCGGTTCGTCGAGCGCCCGGTGGCCCGGGCCGCACGGCGCTGGCTGAGCAGCGCCGCCTTCAGCCTCAAGGCGCCGGAGCCCCGTCTCAAGGCTCCGGAGCCCCGCCGCTGAACGGCCGGGGCTCCGGGGAGTCGTGAGGCGCGGCCGGGCCGGGGAGTCAGGCCGCCCCGCCGTCGCCGCGGCGCCGGCGCGCGGCCAGCATCAGCCCGCCGCCCGCGAGCACGACGACCGCGCCGCCCGCCGCGATGTACGGCGTGTTGTCGTCGCCGCCGGTCTCGGCCAGGTCGGTGCCCTGCTGCCCGGCGGCCTCCGTGCCGCCGCTCTCCTCGCCGCCGCTCTTCCCGGCCCCGGAGTCCTTTCCGCTCCCGGCGCCCGTCGCGTCGTCGGTGTCCCGGTCGCCCACGGGCACGAAGCCGGCCGGCGGCTTGTCGCAGCCGACGCCGTCCTTGTCGCGGTCCAGGTGCGCGCCGTAGTGCTCGTCGCCCTCCGGGATGTTGGAGTACCCGGCGTCGTACGCCTCGGTGCAGTTCTTGAACGGGTGCGTGCCGTCGTGCGCCTGCGCGGCGGCGGCCGGCAGGGCGGCCAGGGCCAGCGCGGCGACGGTCGCGGCGGCGGCCTTGCGGAGCAGCTTCATCGAGAGTCCCGGAAGTGGTGTCGGTGGTGCGTGAGCGGATGTGAAGTGACGAAGCTATTGAGGTGCGCGAGATGTGGTGGAGATATGAAGGACTCGTGATGAGAACGTGACGTGACCGGACGGTAGCTCTCCGCGCAGGGCCGTGGGGCGCGTACGGTGAGACGGGACCCGACCAGCAAAGGAGCGCCGATGACCGGCTGGAACACGGGTGACATCCCCGACCTGGACGGTCGCGTCGCCGTCGTCACCGGAGCCAACGGCGGCCTCGGCTACGTCATCGCCCGGGAACTGGCGCGCAAGGGCGCGACCGTCGTCCTCGCCTGCCGCAGCCGGACCCGGGGGAGCGCGGCCGTGGAGCGCCTCCTCGGCGAGGTGCCCGCCGCCTGTGTGGAACCGGCACGGCTGGACCTCGGCGACCTGGGCTCGGTGCGGGAGTTCGCCTACGCGCTGCCGTACGAGCGGCTCGACCTGCTCGTCAACAACGCCGGGGTGATGGCGCTGCCGCACGGCACGACGGCGGACGGCTTCGAGACCCAGTTCGGCGTCAACCACCTGGGCCACTTCGCCCTCACCGGGCTGCTGCTGCCCTCCCTGCTCGCCGCGCCCGGCGCGCGGATCGTGACCGTCTCCAGCGTCCTGCACGCACTGGCCAACGTCGATCCGCGCGACCTCAACAGCGTGCGGCGCTACGGCCGCTGGACCGCCTACGCCCGCTCCAAGTCCGCCAACCTGCTCTTCACCCACGAGCTGGCGCGCAGGCTCGCGGCCCGGGAGGGCGCCTCGGACGTCCGCGCGGTCGCCGCCCACCCCGGGTACGCGCGGACGGGACTGTCGACCGCGGGGCCCCGCGCCGAGGGGCGCCGGGTCGCCGAGCGGCTGGCACGGCTCGGCAACCGGGTCGCCGCCCAGTCCCCGGAGGCCGGCGCGTTGCCCGTCCTGTACGCGGCGACCGCGCCCGGCGTGCCCTCCGACTCCTTCACCGGCCCGTCCTTCGCCCTGTGGCGCGGATCGCCCGCACCGTCCTGGCGGGCGTCCTGGACCACCGACGACGCGATGGGCGAGCGGCTGTGGGCCGCATCGGAGCGGCTGACGGGCGTCGTCTACGAGCCGCTGCTGCCCTGAGCCCGGTGCGGGGGACGGATCAGGCGGCCTTCACCTCGTACGTCTCCACCCGTATCGCCCCGTCGTCCAGGCACTCCCCGGTCGTGAGGTCGAAGCGCTGCTTGAGCAGCGGGGAGGCGACGAACGGGCGGCCCCGGTGGCTGCCGGTCAGGCCGCGGGAGAGGACGGCGGCGCCGGTGAACGGGTCCCGGTTGTCGATGGCGTACAGGCCGCCGTCCCGGTCGCGGAAGAGGGCCACCTGGCCGCCGTCCGGGAGCAGGGCCGCCACGCCCCGGCCGGGGAGCAGGGCGCTCAGCTCGCAGGCGGTGAACCAGTCGTCGCTCAGCCGGAGCCGGACCTTGAGGCCGGTCGTCTCGGGTGCCAGGGTCATCGCCGGGTGCTTCCTTCCAGGAGGTCGTCTTGCGAGGGGCGCCGCAGGCCGATGTCCAGCAGCGGCAGGTCGGGCTTCATCTGGTCGCGCTCGGGCACGAAGCCGACGACCGGGTCGGGCATGCCGGGCGCGTTCACGAAGGAGACGAATCGGGCCAGCTTCTCGGGGTCGTTGACGGTCTCGGCCCACTCGTCGCGGTAGTGCGAGACGTGGGCCCGCATCAGCGACTCCAGCTCGTCGCAGATGCCGAGCGAGTCGTGCACCACCACGTCCCGTACGTGGTCCAGGCCGCCGGGGATCCGCTCCAGCCAGGTGGAGGTGCGCTCCAGCTTGTCGGCGGTGCGGATGTAGAACATCAGGAACCGGTCGATCAGGCGGACCAGTTCGGCGTCGGACAGGTCCTGGGCGAGCAGGTCCGCGTGGCGCGGGGTGGCGCCGCCGTTTCCGCCGACGTACAGGTTCCAGCCGTTGGACGTGGCGATCACGCCGAAGTCCTTGGACCGGGCCTCGGCGCACTCGCGGGCGCACCCCGAGACCGCCGACTTCAGCTTGTGCGGGGAGCGCAGGCCCCGGTAGCGCAGCTCCAGGTCGATGGCCATGCGCACCGAGTCCTGGACGCCGTAGCGGCACCAGGTCTGCCCCACGCAGGACTTCACCGTGCGCAGCGACTTGCCGTACGCGTGTCCCGACTCGAAGCCGGCGTCCACCAGCCGCGCCCAGATCAGCGGCAGCTGCTCGACGCGGGCGCCGAACATGTCGATGCGCTGACCGCCGGTGATCTTGGTGTAGAGCCCGAAGTCCCGGGCGATCTCGCCGATGACGATGAGCTTCTCCGGCGCGATCTCACCGCCGGGGATGCGCGGGACGACGGAGTACGAGCCGTTGCGCTGGAGGTTGGCGAGGAAGTGGTCGTTGGTGTCCTGGAGGGCGGCCTGCTCGCCGTCCAGGACGTAGCCGCTCGCGCCGATCGCCGGGGCGAGGGAGGCGATGATCGAGCCGACCGCGGGCTTGCACACCTCGCAGCCCTCACCGCCCCGCGCACCGTCCCGGCCGTGCCGGTCGAGCAGGTCGCGGTAGGAGGTGATCCGCAGGGCGAGGACGATCTCGTACAGCTCCTCGCGGGTCTGCGCGAAGCAGCCGCACAGGCCCTGGTCGACCTCGACGCCGCTCGCCTCCAGCTCCGCGGTGACGAGCCGGCCGAGCACCTTCACGCAGGAGCCGCAGCCGGTGCCGGCCCGGGTGCACTTCTTCACCTCGGGCACGGTCGTGCAGGAGTGCTCCGTCACCGCGCCGCGGATCGTGCCCTTGGTGACGTTGTGGCAGGAGCAGATCACCGCGTCGTCCGGGAGGGCCGACGGCCCGAGCTGTGTCGGGGCCCCCGCACCGGCGGGCAGCACCAGGGACTCGGGGGAGACGGGCGGGACGGAGCCGGTGAAGGCGCGCAGGGTGCCGTACGCCTCCGCGTCGCCGACCAGGATGCCGCCGAGCAGCGTGCCGTCGCGGCCGACGACCAGCTTCTTGTACAGGCCCGCGCGGGAGTCGGAGTAGACGACGTCCAGACAGCCGTCGGCGGTGCCGTGCGCGTCGCCGAAGGACGCCACGTCCACGCCGAGCAGCTTCAGCTTGGTGGACAGGTCGGCACCGGTGAAGGAGGCGTCCTCGGCGGCGATGGCGGCGGCGGCCGTCTCGGCCTGCTCGTACCCGGGCGCCACCAGTCCGTAGACCCGGCCGTCGGCGGCCAGCGCGCACTCGCCGATCGCGAACACGTGCGGGTCGGTGAGCGTGCGGCACCGCTCGTCGACGGCGACGCCGCCGCGCTCGCCGACCGCGAGGCCGCAGTCCCGGGCCAGTTGGTCGCGGGGGCGGACCCCGGCGCTGAACACCACGAGATCGGTGGCGAGTTCGGAGCCGTCGGACAGCTTCATGCCGGTGACGGCACCGTCCTCGCCGGTCACGATCTCCTGGGTGCCGACGCCCGTGCGGACGGACAGCCCCTTCTCCTCGACGGTGCGCAGCAGCGCCGCGCCGCCGCCCTCGTCGACCTGCACCGGCATCAGGCGCGGCGCGAACTCCACGATGTGCGAGGCGAGTCCGAGCCCCTTGAGCGCGCCGGCCGCCTCCAGGCCGAGCAGGCCGCCGCCGACCACGGCACCGGTCCGCGCCCGGGTCCTCGCGTACGCCTCGATGGCGAGGAGGTCCTCGATCGTGCGGTAGACGAAGCAGCCCTCGGCGTCCCTGCCCGGCACCGGCGGGACGAACGGGTAGGAGCCGGTGGCGAGGACCAGCACGTCGTAGCCGACGACCAGACCGGAGCGGGCGGTCACCTTCCGCGCGTCCCGGTCGACGGCCACCGCCGGGTCCCCCACGTGCAGCTCGACGCCGTGCTCGGCGAGGAGGGCGAGGTCGGTCAGCGACAGGTCCTCGGGGGTCTTCCCGGAGAAGTACGAGGTGAGCTGGACGCGGTCGTAGGCGGGGCGCGGCTCCTCGCACAGGACGACCACGCGGTGCGTGCGGGTCAGGCCGCGCTCGGCGAGGGCCTCCAGGAAGCGCTGGCCGACCATGCCGTGGCCGACAAGCACGATCGTCGGGGGGTTTCCCGGGGTGGCGGTCATCAGGAGCCTCCGTCATGGGTGAGCAGGTGGAGCAGGGGGCCGCCGTCGGAGGAGAGCGGCTCTGCTCCCTCCCAGGCGCGCGCCAGCGCGCCGACGGTGCCGAGTTCGCCGACCAGGACCCCGCCGACCAGCCGGTCGTCGCGGACGACGACCTTGCGGTAGGTGCCCCGGGTGGCGTCGGCGAGCTGCACGACGTCGTCGCCGGGGCGGGGGTCGGTCTCGCCGAACGCGGCGAGGTCGAAGGGGCCGCGGGGGCCGCCGGCCCCGGTGAGGGTGAGCCGGGTCAGCGCGCGGGTGCCGGTGTAGGCGCGGGGAGCGGGCGCGGACTGCGCCCCGCCCTCGTCCCGCGCGAGCAGCCCGGCCAGCACACCCGCCTGTTCGAGGGCAGGTGCCGCCAGCCCGTACACGCGTCCGGCGTGCTCGGCGCAGTCGCCGACGGCACGGACGTGCGGGTCGCAGGTGCGCAGCTCGTCGTCGACGAGGACGCCTCTGCCGACCGCCAGACCGGCGTCCCGCGCCAGCCCGGTCCGGGGCCGGACCCCGCAGGCGAGGACGACGAGGTCGGCGCCGAGGGCGTAGCCGTCGGCCAGCTCCACGGAGCGCACCGCGCCGCCGGCGCAGCGCACGTCCCGGACCCGGCACTCGGTGTGCACCTCGACGCCCAGGCCCTCCAGGTGCCGGCGCACGAGCGCGGAGGCCGCCGGGTCGAGGTGGCGTTCCATGAGCCGCTCGGACTGCTGGGCGAGGACGACCCGGGCGCCGCGCACGGCCAGCGCGCGGGCGGCGGACACCCCGAGCAGCCCGCCCCCGACGACGACGGCCCGCGTCCCGGGCCGTACCGCCTTCGACAACCCGAGACAGTCGTCCATGGTCCGGAACGCGTGCACGCCCTCGGGCAGCTCGTGGTCCGGGGTGAACAGGCCGCGCAGGGGCGGCAGCACCGGGTTGGAGCCGGTGGCCAGGACCAGCGTGTCGTAGGCGATCACGGAGCCGTCGGCGCACCGCACCGTCCGGCCGGCCCGGTCGATGCCGGTGACCCGGCCGCGCAGCAGCCCGGCGGGCGCCGGCAGGGCGATCACCTCGGGGCCGTACCGTCCGGCCAGCACCTCGGCGAGCAGCACCCGGTTGTACGGGCGGTGCTCCTCGTCGCCGACGACCAGCGCGGGCGTGCCCAGCTCACCGAGCCGCCGGGCGAGCGTCACGCCCGCCAGTCCGGCACCGATCACCACCACACGCGTCTTCGAGGTCATGGCACCGAGCGTGCGGCGCGGGTGTTACCCGGCCGGATCCCCGCTGTTTCCCACCGGGAACGGTGCCCTCAGTGGCTGGGTCCGGTCCGTGTGAGGGGGCGGCGGGAAGCTCAGAAGTCCCTCATCCCGATGGACGGCACATCCATCTCGTCCATAAGGTCGCGATCATGCCCGACATATCGCTGACCACGGTCGTCCTGCTCTGCCTCGCGGCGCTGGCGGCCGGCTGGATCGACGCCGTGGTCGGCGGCGGCGGCCTCCTGCTGCTGCCCGCCCTGCTGCTCGGCCTGCCCGCCGGCACCCCGGCCGCGCACGCGCTCGGCACCAACAAGGCGGTCGCCATCGTCGGCACCACGGGCGCGGCGGTGACGTACGCCCGCAAGGCGCCGGTGGACGTGCGCACCGCCGTGCGCATCGGCCTGGCGGCGCTCGCCGGGTCGTCGGGCGGTGCCTTCTTCGCGGCCGGGATGAGCACCGAGGTCCTGAAGCCGGTGATCATGGTGGTGCTGCTCGCGGTCGCCGCCTTCGTCATCCTGCGCCCCGCCTTCGGCACCGCGCCCGCCGCCGGCCCGGCCACCCGCCGCCAGATCCTCACCGCGATCGCCCTCGCGGGCGTGGGCATCGGCTTCTACGACGGCCTCATCGGTCCCGGCACGGGAACCTTCCTGGTCCTGGCCCTCACCGCCCTGCTCCACCTCGACCTGGTGACCGCGTCGGCCACCGCCAAGATCGTCAACTGCTGCACCAACGCGGGCGCGCTGGCCACGTTCGCCTGGCAGGGGGCGGTGCTGTGGCAGCTGGCCGCCCTGATGGCCGTCTTCAACCTGGCCGGCGGCATGTTCGGCGCCCACACGGCGCTGAAGAAGGGCAGCGGCTTCGTCCGCGTCGTCCTGCTGACGGTGGTGTTCGCACTGGTGGCGAACCTGGCGTACGAGCAGTGGGTGGCGTAGTCCCCGCTGCGGCCGAGCGGCGCCCCGGCGTCCCGCTCCCCGTTCTCACCGGCTTCCGGTGAGGTGGGCGAAGACGACCACGTTCCCCTGGTATCCGGTACTGCGCGAGTAGGCGCCGCCGCAGGTGATGACGCGCAGTTCGGGGCGGTCGGCGGCGCCGTAGACCTTCTCGTCGGGGAAGGCGTCGGCGGCGTAGACCTCCACCGCGTCCACCGTGAAGACGGCGAGGCCGCCGTCGCGCCGGTCGACCTCGATCGTGGAGCCCTTCTTCAGGGCGCCGAGGCGGTAGAAGACCGCGGGGCCCCGAGCGTTGTCGACGTGCCCGGCGACGACGGCGGTGCCCCGCTCACCGGGGGTGGTGCCGGCCTCGTACCAGCCGGCGAGGTTCTTCTTCTCGGCGGGCGGCACATCCAGGCTGCCGGTGTCCGTCAGGCCCAGGCCCGTCAGCGGGGCGTCCACGCCGATCGCCGGGATGCGGACGCGGTCCGGCGGGGAGGGCGGCAGCGCCGGTGCGGCGGCGCCCCGGCCGGCGTGGCCCGTCTGCCCCGCGCCGCCGGACTGCGCGGCCGACGGCTGGGGCGGGGCGTCGGTGCGGGCGCCGCCGAGCAGCAGCCACGCCCCCGCGCACAGGGCGACCGCGGTGACGGCCGCTATCGCGCTGTCCTTGACCCTGCGCATGACGTCCCCTCTCCCTCGTGTCCCTGGGGTTTCCCCGCCCCCCTCCGGGCCGCGAGGGGCGTCGGACCCGGAGGGGGCGGGGAAGTGCGGTACCGGCGGACGGGCAGCGGAGGGTGCCCGTCAGATCCCGTCGCCTCTCGCCCGGCGATGCAGGAGCCAGGTACCGCCCGCGGCGGCGACGGCGAGAGCCGCCACGCCGGCCGCGGTCTGCACGGGATCGGGGCCAAGTGCGCCGCCGACCCCCGTCTTGACGCTTCCCCTCGGGTACACCCGCTCGGCGGCCGGGGTCAGCGTGACCACCAGGTCGCCCGTCACCTTCCGGCCCGCGGCCCCACAGGTCGCGACGATCTCGTACGTCCCCGGCTGCGCGCTCGGCGGCACCTCGAAGTGACCGGTCGTCTCCCCGTCGTCCGCGTCCGGCGCCAGCGGGAACGCGCCCGCTCCGACCGCGCCGGCGTCTCCCGCCGCCGAGCCGCCCTCCCCGCACGCCGTCGTCGTCACCACGGCCTGTTCGCCCGGCACGACCGAGGACGGATACACCGTCAGGCCCCCGGCGTCCTGCCCGGCGTACACCGGGGCCGCGGTGGACAGACCGACGGCCGCGGCGGTGAGCGCGGTACCGGTCAGCAGGCGGGCGGTACGTCGCATCGGTGCTCCCTTGAGCTGTTCGGTGGCCCCTGCCCTACCGAGGAAAGTGGCACCGCGCCCGCCCCGCCCCCCGAGCGGTGTGAACGGGTGACCGCGGCCTCCGAACGGCGGACGGCGTGCGGGGGCCGGCGGAGTGCGGGGGCCATAGGAACCTCCTATGGCCCCCGCTGCAATTTCGTCTTTGCCCTTCTTTCTTTCCCGGACCTACCGTGAGCGGGACATCGAAACGAATTCTGCGGGCAATGCGAAAAGGCACTGCGAAGGCAGAGCAATGCGAAAGGGACTGTGCTGTGGCCGTGAAGGAAAAGATGTCGGAGAACCGGGAACTCGCCGGAAAGCGGGCCCTGGTCACCGGCGGCACCCGGGGAATCGGGGCGGCGATCGTCCGCGGGCTCCTGGACGCCGGCGCCGAGGTGATCACGACCGCCAGGTCGGCGACGGGCCCGGCACCGGAGGGGGCGCGCTTCGTGCAGGCGGACGTGCGGACCCCCGCCGGGGCCGAGGCACTCGCCGGGGCCGCGCACGAGGCGCTCGGCGGGGTGGACGTCCTGGTCCACAACGCGGGCGGGGCGCGGCCCCAGAAGGACGGCCCGGTCATCCCCGACGAGGAGTGGCTGGACGCCCTGAACCTCAACCTCCTCGCCGCGGTCCGGCTGAACTCGCTGCTGGTGCCGGGCATGCGGGAACGGCGTTCGGGGACGATCGTGCACATCTCCTCCGCCGCGGTCGCGCCCCCCGCGCCCCCGTTCCTGCACTACCAGGCGGCGAAGGCGGCGCTGGACAACTACAGCGCCGGACTGGCCGCGGCGCTGGCCCCCTCCGGCGTCCGGGTCAACACCGTCAGTCCCGGCCGGACCTCCACCCCCGGCGGGGAGGAGACCCGGGAGCACTGGGCGCGTCTCGACGCCGGACCGGCCCCGAGCGGCACCGCCCCGCTGGGGCGCGACGGCCTGCCCGACGACATCGCCCAGGCGGTGCTTTTCCTCGTGTCCGACCGCGCGGGCTGGGTGACCGGAACCAGCCTCGCGGTGGACGGCGGGGAATATCCCAGGGGCTGACATTCCAGAGGGCGACCACTGGGAAAATGAAGCTGGAAAACTCTGCGAAAAGGGACCCGGAAATGGGAATGTACAGCAACAGGAATGCCGTGATCACGGGTGGCGGCAGCGGAATGGGTCTCGCGATGGCGGAGCTGCTGGTGGCCGGCGGAGCCCGCGTCGTGATCACCGGCCGCTCGCAGGCCACGCTCGACGCCGCCCGGGAGCGGCTCGGCGAGAACGCGGTGGCCGTCCGGGGCGACGTGGCCTCACTGCCGGACCTGGACGCCCTCACCGACCGGGTGAAGGCCGGACTCGGCACGGTCGACGCCCTGTTCGTCAACGCCGGCATCGCCACTCTCACGCCGCTCGACTCGACGACCGAGGAGGCGTACGACGAGCTGTTCGACATCAACGTCAAGGGCGCCTGGTTCACCGTGCAGAAGCTCGCCCCGCTGCTGAACACGGGCGCCGGCGTCGTCCTCACCACCTCGGTCGCCAATGTCGTCGGCATGGCGGACACCAGCGTCTACGCGGCTGGGAAGGCGGCGCTGCGCTCGATGGCCCGCAGCTTCTCCCGTGAGCTGCTGCCCCGCCGCATCCGGGTCAACGCGGTGAGCCCCGGACCCGTCGACACGGGAGCCCTGGACGCGGCGATGACCGCCGAGGAGGCCGAGCGGTTCAAGGCGGAACGGGTCGCGGCCAACCCCATGCGGCGCTTCGGCACCCCCGAGGAGATCGCCCGGGCCGCCGCCTTCCTCGCCTTCGACGCCACCTACACGACCGGCGCCGAGCTGGCCGTGGACGGCGGCGCCACCCAGCTCTGACCGAACCGGTACCAGGTCTCCTGCCGCAGGAACTCCAGCAGCGCCGTCTCCGCGGGACCCGCGCCGGGCCGGACCGCGGCGACGACGGGCTGGGACACGGCCGGGGACACCGGGCGCACCAGGTGCTCGTGACCGGGGGGCACCGCGGAGGCCGGGACGAACGTCACCCCGAGGCCGTGGGCGGCCCAGCGCACGGCCGTCGCCGTCTGGGAGACCCGGGCGACGGTGGTCGGGGCCAGCCCGTTCTCCCGCAGCACCTCCACCAGGACGCCGTCGAGCGCGCTGGCGGGATCGAAGCGCACCCACGGCTCCCGCTCCAGGTCCCGCAGCGCGACCCGGTCCGCGGCGAGCTGCGGGTGCCCGGCCGCCAGCACCACGACGAACTCCTCGTCACCGAGGTGGTGGCCGTCGTACAGGCCCTCGTCGCACGGTCCGGCCATGATGGCGAGGTCCAGCACGCCCCCGCGGGCCAGCCGCTCCAGCTCGGTGGGGTTCGGCTCCTCGAAGACGGTGACCTCCAGGCGCGGGAAGCGGCGCCGCAGCGCGCTCAGGGCGCCCGGCAGCTGCCGCGTGCCCAGGCCCATCTGCACCGCGACCACCAACTCTCCCGCCAGCTCCTCGGAGCCGGCCCGCGCCGTCGCCCGCGCCCGGCGCGCCGCGTTCACGGCGACCTCCGCCTCGCGCAGGAAGGCACGGCCGGCCACGGTGGGCACCAGACCGGTCGGCGTGCGGGAGAACAGCTCCACGCCGAGGTCCCGCTCCAGGCCGCGGATCTGCTGGGACACCGAGGGCTGGGCGACGCGCAGCGCCTCCGCCGCCGCCGTCACCGAACCCTCCTCGGCGACGGCCAGGGCGTACTCGAACTGTCTCAGGCTCATCGGTTCCCCTGCCCCTCGCTCGCCGTCTCCGCGCAAGCGTAGGCGAGCGCGCCGGGCGGGCGCCGGGCGGCGGGCGACCGGCCGTCGGTCCCGTGCACCGCGCTCCCCGCACGCCGGCGGCTACCGCGGCACCGCCTCCACCCGCACCGCGCACACCTTGAACTCCGGCATCCGCGAGGCCGGGTCCAGCGCCGGGTTGGTCAGCGTGTTGGCGCGGCCCTCGCCCGGCCAGTGGAAGGGCATGAACACGGTGTCGGGCCGGATGCCGGTGGTGATGCGGGCCGGGGCCACGGCCCGCCCCCGCCGGGACACGACCGCCAGCGGGTCGCCCTCGGCCGCCCCCAGCCGCGCCGCCAGCCGCGGGTGCAGCTCCACGAAGGGTCCCGGCGCGGCGGCGTTCAGCTCGGCCACCCGCCGGGTCTGCGCCCCCGACTGGTACTGCGCCACGACCCGCCCCGTGGTCAGCAGCACCGGGTACTCCTCGTCCGGCTCCTCGGCACTCGGACGGTGCGCGACGGGCACGAAGCGCGCCCGGCCGTCGGGGGTGGCGAAACGGTCGAGGAAGAGGCGGGGGGTGCCCGGGTGGGGCGCCGTGCCGCCGGCCGCGGGCGTCGGGGCACCGGTGTGGGGTGCGGCGGCGTCCTCCGCGCCCGGCGCCGCGGTGTCCGGACGCGGCGCGGTGTCCGGACGCGGCGCGGTGTCCGGACGCGGCGCGGTGTCGCCGGCCGCGGGCGGCGGCGTGACGGCCGCACGGAGCGCGGGCCCGCCGTGCGGCGGCGGCGCCGGGCACGGCCAGAACACGCCGTCCTCCCGTGCCAGACGCCGGTAGTCGATCCCGGAGTAGTCCGCCGGGCCGCCCGCGCTCGCCCGCCGCAGCTCCTCGAAGACCTCCTCGGGATCGACCGGGAACCCCTTCTCCACACCGAGCCGCCCGGCCAGCGCGTGCAGCACCTCCAGGTCGCCGCGGACGCCCTCCGGCGGGGTGACGGCGCGCCGCCGCAGCAGCACCCGCCCCTCCAGGTTCGTCGTGGTCCCCGTCTCCTCCGCCCACTGCGTCACCGGCAGCACCACGTCCGCCAGCCGCGCCGTCTCCGAGAGCACCACGTCGCACACGGCGAGGAAGTCCAGCGACCGCAGCCGTTCCTCCACGTGCGCGGCCCGGGGCGCCGAGACGACCGGGTTGGACCCCATCACCAGCAGCGACCTGACGTCCGACCCCAGCGCGTCCAGCAGCTCGTACGCGCTGCGCCCCGGCCCCGGCAGCGCGTCCGGGTCCACGCCCCACACCTCGGCCACGTGCCGCCGCGCCGCCGGGTCGGTGAGCCTGCGGTAGCCCGGCAACTGGTCGGCCTTCTGCCCGTGTTCGCGCCCGCCCTGCCCGTTGCCCTGCCCGGTCAGGCAGCCGTACCCCGACAGGGGCCGCCCGGCCCGCCCCGTCGCCAGGCACAGGTTGATCCACGCGCCCACCGTGTCCGTGCCCTTGGCCTGCTGCTCGGGCCCCCGCGCGGTCAGCACCATCGCCGCCTCCGGCGCGCAGAACAGCCGTACCGCCTCCCGCAGTTCGGGGACCGACACCCCCGTGATCCGCTCCACGTGCTCCGGCCAGTGCGCCATCGCCGCCGCCCGCGCCTCCTCCCAGCCGGACGTGCGCTCCTCGACGTACGCCTCGTCGACCCGCCCCTCGGCGACCACCAGGTGCAGCAGGCCCAGCGCGAGGGCGAGGTCGGTCCCGGGCCGGGGCGCGAGGTGCAGGTCGGCCTGCTCGGCGGTCCGCGTGCGGCGCGGGTCGACGACGATCAGGGTGCCGCCGTTCTCCCGCAGCTCGGTGAAGTAGCGCAGGGACGGCGGCATCGTCTCCGCCGGGTTCGAGCCGACCAGGATCACGCACCCCGTCCTCGGGACGTCCTCCAGCGGGAACGGCAGCCCCCGGTCGAGCCCGAAGGCCCGCGTGCCGGCGGCCGCCGCCGACGACATGCAGAACCGTCCGTTGTAGTCGATCTGCGAGGTGCCGAGGACCACCCGGGCGAACTTGCCCAGCGCGTACGCCTTCTCGTTGGTCAGCCCGCCCCCGCCGAACACCCCGAGCGCGTCCGCGCCGTACCGCGCCCGCGTGCGCCCGAGGCTCCCGGCGATCCGGTCCAGCGCCTCGTCCCACCCGGCCGGCACCAGCGCGCCGCCCGGCGACCGCACCAGCGGCGAGGTCAGCCGCACCCCGGGCGCGAGCACCTGCGCCGCCGTACGCCCCTTGCCGCACAGCGCGCCCCGGTTCACCGGGAAGTCCGCCCGCTCGGACACCTCCACGGTCCCGCCCCCGACGGGCGTCAGGTTCATCCCGCACTGCAGGGCGCAGTACGGGCAGTGCGTGGGCGTGGTGGCGGGGCTGCGCGTGCCGGTGTTCTGCATGCCGCCCAGCCTGCGGGCGCCGTGTTACGCGACCGGGCGGTGCCCTGTTACACGGCGGGGACGGCGGCCTCCCCGGCGCGGTGCGGCGACGGTGAGGGCGCAGGCGCCCCGGTGCGGCCCGGCGCGGCGGTGCGGCCCGGCGCGGCGGTGCGGGCCGGTGCGGCGGTGCGGCCCGGCGCGGCGGCGCGGCCCGGCGGTGCGGGCCGGTGCGGGCCGGCGCGGGCGGAGTCACCCCGCGTCGGCGAGGGCGCGTGCCACACCGGGCTCCTTCGGTCCGAGGAAGCGCGGGTCCGGCTCGAAGACCGCGTCCAGCGCCGCCTTGCCCGCCGCGAGGATCTCCCGCGCGCCCCCGTAGTACCAGGTCACGTCGTGCCGGTCGTCGACCCCGACGCCGTACGACGCCACCCCCGCCTCCTGGCACAGCGCGACCGCCCGCCGGATGTGGAAGCCCTGGCTGATCAGCACGGCCCGGTCGACGCCGAAGACCTTCTTCGCCCGCACGCAGGAGTCCCAGGTGTCGAAGCCCGCATAGTCGCTGACGATCCGCCCGTCCGGGACGCCGTGCCGGACCAGGTAGGCGCGCATGGCGTCCGGCTCGTCGTACTCCTCGCGGCTGTTGTCCCCGGTCACGAGCACCACCTCGATCCGCCCCGCCCGGTAGAGCCGCGCCGCCGCGTCCAGCCGGCGCGCGAGGTACGGCGACGGCTCCCCGTCCCACAGCCCGGCGCCGAAGACGACGGCGACCTCGGTGCGCGGCACGTCGGCGACGGTGCGCAGCCGGTCGTCCGTCACGACGCGCAGCCACGCGCTCGGCAGCAGGGCCAGCACACACCCGGCCACCACCACCCGCACCAGCCGCCGCTGCCCCTCGCGGGTGCGCGGAAGACGCGGTCTGCGAAGCCTCGGGCGGCGCATGCGGACGGTCCCCTCCCCGGGTCGGTTCCTGCCACCAGGGACGTCCGGGGCGGCCGTCCGGTTCGCCACCCGCTCACACGGACGGTCCCGCACCGTGTGAACCGACGGAAAATCCCCGTGACACCCGCGCAACGGGGAGGCAATCTCCGGCCGTCACCCTCGGTGCATGACGGTGACGGCAGTGACGAGCAACAGGACCGCGGCGGCCACCGGCGGCACCCCCGCCCTGGTCGTCGTCGCCCACGGCAGCCGCGACCCGCGCGCGCTCAGCACCGTACGGGCCCTCCTCGACCGGGTCCGCGCCCTGCGCCCCGCCCTGCCGGTGCACCTGGGCCACGTCGAGCTGAACGAGCCCCTGCTGCCGGACACGCTCGCCGCGCTCGGCGACGGGGCGGCGGTCCTCGTCCCGCTCCTGCTCGGCCGCGGACACCACGTCAAGCGGGACATCCCGGAGACGGCCGCGCTCTCCCCGGCCCGCACCCGCGTGGCCGCCCCGCTCGGCCCGCACCCCCTCCTGGTGGACGCCCTGCACGCCCGCCTCACGGAGGCCGGCTGGCCCACCCGCCCGGGCCCGGAGCACGCCGTGGTCCTCGCCTCGGCGGGCTCCCGGGACCCGGAGTCCCGCGCGGACACGGCCCGCACGGCAGCGCTCCTCGCCGCCCGCCTCGGCGTCCCGGTCGTCCCCGCGTACGCCTCGGCGGCGACCCCGACGGTCCCGGAGGCCGTCCGCACCCTGACGGCCCGGGGCCACCGCCGCATCGCCCTCGCCTCCTGCTTCACGGCCCCGGGCCGCTTCGCGACCCAGTGCGCGGCAGCGGCCCCGTGGATCACCTCGGCCCCCTTGGGCACCCACCCGTCGATGGCCCGCCTACTGCTCCACCGCCACGACGAGGCGGTGAAGACCGGCAGCGACGTGAAATCCAGGGCGATGGCCACCCCCTGAGGGGCGCGGGGCGAGTCGACTCGCGGCTCCGCCGCGCGGGCGCGCCAAGCCACGGACGGCCCGCGGCCGCGCGACTGCCGAACCCGGCAGACGAGCAGGCCCCCACCCGGCAGACGAGCAGGCCCCCCACCCGGCAGACGAGCAGGCCCCCGACTGTCGCAGCTTCCGCTTACTGTTCATGACATGGAAGGCACCCGCACCGCACCCCCCTACGACCAGGCGTCAGCCGCCCGCTACGCCCCCGAACCCGACAAACGCCCCGGCCGCACCGCCTTCCAGCGCGACCGCGCCCGCATCCTGCACTCCGCCGCGCTGCGCCGCCTCGCCGGGAAGACGCAGGTCGTCGCGCCGGGGGAGGGCAGCCCCGTCTGGGACGCGAGCCCCCGCACCCGCCTCACGCACTCCCTGGAGTGCGCCCAGGTCGGCCGGGAGCTGGGCGCGGCCCTCGGGTGCGACCCGGACCTCGTCGAGGCGGCCTGTCTCGCGCACGACCTGGGCCACCCGCCCTTCGGGCACAACGGCGAGCAGGCGCTCAACGCGTTCGCCGAGGACTGCGGCGGCTTCGAGGGCAACGCCCAGTCGCTCAGGCTCCTCACCCGCATCGAGCCCAAGCGGTTCACCGCGGACGGCTCCGTCGGCCTCAACCTCACCCGCGCCACCCTCGACGCCGCCACCAAGTACCCGTGGCCGCGCGGCGCCCACCCCACCGACCCGGCGTCGCCCAAGTTCGGTGTCTACGACGACGACCGGCCCGTCTTCGCCTGGCTCCGCGAGGATGCCCCCGGCTCCCGCACCTGCTTCGAGGCCCAGGTCATGGACTGGGCCGACGACGTGGCGTACTCCGTGCACGACGTCGAGGACGGCCTGCACGCCGGCCACATCGACCCGAACTGCCTGCTCGCCGACCCCGAGCGCGAGGCCGTGTTCGACGTGGCCGTCGGTCGCTACGTCCCCGCCGGCACCGACCACGCGGAACTGGCCGCCGCCCTCGACCGGCTCCTCGCCCAGGACTGGTGGCCGCACGGCTACGACGGTTCCGCGGTCGCCCAGGCCCGCCTCAAGGACGCCACCAGCCAGCTCATCGGCCGCTTCTGCCTGGCCGCCGAGGCCGCCACCCGGGCGGCGTACGGCGGCGGCCGGCTCACCCGGTACACCGCCGAGCTGGTCGTCCCCCGCGCGACCCGCATGGAGTGCGCCGTCCTCAAGGCGGTCGCCGTCCGGTACGTCATGCAGCGCACCGAGCAGGAGCGGCTCCGCGCCGACCAGCGCATCGTCGTCGCGGAACTGGCGGAGGCGCTGACCGCCCGCGCCCCCGACGGGCTCGACCCCCAGTTCCGGGCCATGTTCGACGCGGCCGACGGCGACCGGGCGCGCAAACGGGTGATCGTCGACCAGATCGCCTCCCTCACCGACGCCTCGGCCCGCTCGCTTCACGCCCGTCTGACGGGGCATCCATGAGACTGGCGGCGGGACAGGTGCGACCCGACGGCGTCCAGGACGCCCGAAACGTGGTACTCGGGCGGTCGGAACGCGGCAGGTCGTGGCCTGAACGGGTCCTTCCCCCTTCCCGCACCACGCCACGTGCGGGACGCTCGCATGTGGCGGCACCCTGACGAGGAGGCAGACAAGTGGTCGACGCGGATCAGACATTCGTCATCGTCGGAGGCGGCCTGGCGGGCGCGAAAGCGGCCGAGACGCTCCGCACGGAGGGCTTCACCGGCCGGGTGATCCTCATCTGTGACGAGCGCGACCACCCCTACGAGCGCCCGCCGCTGTCCAAGGGCTACCTCCTGGGCAAGGAGGAGCGCGACAGCGTCTTCGTGCACGAGCCCGCCTGGTACGCCCAGCACGACATCGAGCTGCACCTCGGCCAGACCGTCGTCGCGATCGACCGCGCCGCCAGGACCGTCCACTACGGCGACGACGGCACCCACGTCAGGTACGACAAGCTGCTCCTGGCGACCGGCGCCGAGCCCCGCCGCCTCGACGTCCCCGGCACCGACCTGGCGGGCGTCCACCACCTGCGCCGCCTGGCCCACGCCGAGCGCCTCAAGGGCGTCCTCACCTCGCTGGGCCGGGACAACGGCCACCTCGTGGTCGCCGGGGCGGGCTGGATCGGCCTGGAGGTCGCCGCGGCGGCCCGCGAGTACGGGGCGGAGGTCACGGTCATCGAGCCGGCCCCCACCCCGCTGCACGGCGTTCTCGGCCCCGAGCTGGGCTCCGTCTTCACCGAGCTGCACGAGGCGCACGGCGTCCGCTTCCGCTTCGGCGTGAAGCTGACCGAGATCGTCGGCCAGGACGGCATGGTGCTCGCCGCCCGCACCGACGACGGCGAGGAACACCCCGCGCACGACGTGCTCGCCGCGATCGGCGCCGCCCCGCGCACCTCGCTCGCCCAGGCCGCCGGGCTGGAGATCGCCGACCGTGCCCACGGGGGCGGCATCGTCGTCGACGCGGACCTGCGCACCTCCGACCCCGACGTGTACGCGGCCGGCGACGTCGCCTCCTTCCACCACGCCCTCTTCGACACCCGCCTGCGCGTGGAGCACTGGGCCAACGCCCTCAACGGCGGCCCGGCCGCCGCCCGCGCGATGCTGGGCAGGAGCCCGGCCCACGAGCGCGTGCCCTACTTCTTCACCGACCAGTACGACCTGGGCATGGAGTACTCCGGCTGGGCGCCCGCCGGGTCGTACGACCAGGTGGTGATCCGCGGGGACGCGGCGAAGCGCGAGTTCATCGCCTTCTGGGTGAAGGACGGCCGGGTGCTGGCCGGGATGAACGTCAACGTGTGGGACGTCACGGAGCCGATCCAGCAGTTGATCCGCTCGAAGGCCCGGGTGGACACGGAGGCGCTGGCCGACCCGCACGTCTCGCTCGACAGCCTCGTCGCATAGCCGTCGTACCGTCGCCGCCGCCCCCCCCGATCCCCGGGGGCCGGCCCCCGGACCCCGGCCGGGAGGCCGGTCACCGCGGCGGAGGAGTGTCGGCGCCGCCCCGTAGACTTCACGCGTGGCAGGACGGATCAACGACGAGGACGTGAAGGCGGTACGGGACGCGGTCCCGATCGACGCCGTCGTCTCGGAGTACCTCCAGCTGCGCAACGCGGGCGGCGGCAACCTGAAGGGCCTGTGCCCCTTCCACGACGAGAAGTCCCCGTCCTTCCAGGTCAGTCCGAGCAAGGGGTTCTTCCACTGCTTCGGCTGCCAGGAGGGCGGCGACACCATCACGTTCGTGATGAAGATCGACCACCTCACCTTCTCGGAGGCGGTCGAGCGCCTGGCCGGCCAGGCCGGCATCACACTGCGCTACGAGGAGGGCGGGTACAACCCGGCGCACCAGCGCGGCGAGCGCATCCGCCTGGTCGAGGCCCACAAGATCGCCGCCGAGTGGTACGCGGAACAGCTCGCGACCGGCCCGGAGGCGGAGACCGGCCGGGTCTTCCTCGCCGAGCGCGGCTTCGACCAGTCGGCGGCCGTCCACTTCGGCGTCGGCTACAGCCCCCAGGGCTGGGACCACCTCACCCGCTACCTGCGCGGCAAGGGCTTCAGCGACAAGGAACTGCTGCTGTCCGGCCTCTCCCAGGAGGGCCGCCGCGGCCCCATCGACCGCTTCCGGGGCCGGCTGATGTGGCCCATCCGCGACATCGGCGGCGACGTCGTCGGCTTCGGCGCCCGCAAGCTCTACGAGGCGGACAACGGCCCGAAGTACCTGAACACCCCCGAGACCGCGATCTACAAGAAGTCCCAGGTCCTCTACGGCATCGACCTCGCCAAGAAGGACATCGCGAAAGCGTCCCGCGCGGTCGTCGTCGAGGGCTACACCGACGTCATGGCCTGCCACCTGGCCGGCGTCACCACCGCCATCGCCACCTGCGGCACCGCCTTCGGCGGCGACCACATCAAGATCCTGCGCCGGCTGCTGATGGACAACGGCTCGGCCCGCGTGATCTTCACCTTCGACGGCGACGCGGCCGGACAGAAGGCGGCCCTGCGCGCCTTCGAGGACGACCAGAAGTTCGCCGCCGAGACCTACATCGCCATCGCCCCCGACGGCATGGACCCCTGCGACCTGCGCCTGGCCAAGGGCGACGAGGCGGTCGCCGACCTGGTCGAGCCGCGCACCCCGCTCTTCGAGTTCGCGCTCCGCCAGATCGTGAGCCGCTACGACCTGGACACCCCGGCCGGCCGCGCGGCGGCCCTGGACGAGGCCGCCCCGGTCGTCGCCCGGATCAAGAACAGCGGCGCCCAGCACGAGGTCGCCGTGCAGCTCGCGGGGATGCTCGGCATCCTCGACACCCAGTTCGTGGTCCGGCGGATCTCCCAGCTCGCCCGCTGGGCCCGCGACCGCGGCGGCAAGGGCCCCGCCCCCGACCAGCGGCAGCGCGGCGCCGCCCCGCAGCAGGCCGCACCCGCCACGGCCGCCCGCGGGGGGCCCGCGCTCAACCTCCGCAACCCGGTCTTCGCCACCGAACGCGAGCTGCTCAAGCTGGCCCTCCAGCGCCCCGAGCTGGTCTCCCCGGCCTTCGACGCGTACGGCGTCGACGAGTTCACCGCCCCGCCCTACGCCGCCGTGCGCGAGGCGATCCTGGAGGCCGGCGGCGCCGAGTTCGGCGTCCAGGACCCCCAGGACTACCTGGTCCGCGTCCGCGAGGCCGCCCCCGACGACGCCGTCCGCGCCATGGTCACCGAACTCGCGGTCGAGGCGATCATGCTGCACCGCGGCGTCAAGGACGTCGACGAGACCTACGCCGGCGCCCAACTGGTCACGGTCCGCCGCCGCGCCGTGGAACGCCGCATCCGCGACATCACCGGCCGCCTCACCCGCCTGTCCACCCACGCCGACCCCGCCGAACTGGCCGCCGTGCAGAACGAGCTGTGGATCCTCCAGCAGTACGACCAGAACCTGCGCGAACACGGCGCGGCCGCGCTCTAGGACGGCCCTCGGGGAAGACCCGCGGGTCACCCGTCGGTCACGGACCGGACGCAAAAAGTCATCGCACGCCCCTCGTGGCGGTGATGTGTCGTACCCCACACTGGGGGCGGTACCCGAGTGCACGCGTGCGAGGCGGACGGCGGTGAGTGAGCCGGCTCCGCCCCCGTCGTACTGCCGCCGGCCCCCGCCGGCCGCGTCCCTCCTGGAGGTCGCCCCCGTGCAGACCCAGACCCTCACCCAGACCGACACCGGTACCGGCGGTGCGGAGCCGGACGCCGAGCGCGGCACGCTCCACGCGCTGCCGGCGCAGCCCGGTGCGGGGCCGGCCGCGCACCACCCGGGCGGTCCCGCGGACGTCCCCGCGGACGTCCCCGTGCCCGTCGAACCGCCGCCGCCCACCCGTACCGAGTCCGGCGGCCCCTCCTCGGACCTGTTCCGGCAGTACCTGCGCGAGATCGGCCGCATCCCGCTGCTCACCGCGGCCGAGGAGGTCGACCTCGCCCGGCGGGTGGAGGCGGGCCTGTTCGCCGAGGACAAGCTGCGCCGCACCCCCGGTCTGGACGAACGCCTCGCCCTCGACCTCGACCGGCTCGTCGTCATGGGCCGCGTCGCCAAGCGCCGGCTGATCGAGGCCAACCTGCGGCTCGTGGTGTCGGTCGCCAAGCGGTACGTCGGGCGCGGGCTGACCATGCTCGACCTGGTCCAGGAGGGGAACCTGGGCCTCATCCGGGCCGTCGAGAAGTTCGACTACACCCGCGGCTTCAAGTTCTCCACCTACGCCACCTGGTGGATCCGCCAGGCCATGTCCCGCGCCCTGGCCGACCAGGCCCGCACCATCCGCGTCCCCGTCCACGTCGTCGAGCTGATCAACCGGGTCGTCCGCGTCCAGCGCCGCATGCTCCAGGAACGCGGTCACGAGCCGACCCCGCAGGAGGTCGCCGCCCACCTGGACCTGCCCGTCGAGCGCGTCGGCGAGGTGCTGCGCCTGGCCCAGGAACCGGTGTCGCTGTACACGCCGGTCGGCGAGGAGGACGACGTCGCCCTCGGTGACCTCATCGAGGACGGCGACGCCGCCAGCCCCGTCGAGTCGGCGGCGTTCCTGCTGCTGCGCCAGCACCTGGAGGCGGTGCTCTCCACCCTCGGCGAACGCGAACGCAAGGTCGTCCAGCTCCGCTACGGCCTCGTCGACGGCCGCCCCCGCACCCTGGAGGAGATAGGCCGCCTCTTCGGCGTCACCCGCGAACGCATCCGCCAGATCGAGTCCAAGACCCTCAACAAACTCCGCGACCACGCCTACGCGGACCAGCTGAGGGGCTATCTGGACTGATCCCCGGCACCCCCGCCGCCGGGCACCCGGTCACCCCACCTCGGCCACCGCCTGCGCGAACTGGGCCTTGTACAGCCGCGCATAGGCCCCACCCGCACCGAGCAGCTCGGAGTGCGCCCCCTGCTCCACGATCGCCCCGTCCTCCATCACGAGAATCGTGTCCGCGTCCCGGATCGTCGACAGCCGGTGCGCGATCACGAACGACGTCCGCCCGTGCGCGAGCTTCGCCATCGCCTTCTGGATCAGCACCTCCGTCCGCGTGTCGACGGACGACGTCGCCTCGTCGAGCACGAGGATCACCGGGTCGGACAGGAACGCCCGCGCGATGGTGATCAGCTGCTTCTCACCCGCGCTCACGCCCGTGCCCTCGTCGTCGATCACCGTGTCGTAGCCGTCGGGCAGCGTCCGTACGAACCGGTCGGCGTGCGCGGCCCGCGCGGCCTCCTCGATCTCCCCGCGGGTGACGTCCCGCGAGGCCCCGTACGCGATGTTCTCCGCGATGGTGCCGCCGAACAGCCACGTGTCCTGGAGCACCATGCCGATGCCGGCCCGCAGTTCGTCCCGGGACATCTTCGCGATGTCGACGCCGTCCAGCGTGATCCGCCCGCCGGAGACCTCGTAGAACCGCATCAGCAGATTGACCAGGGTCGTCTTGCCGGCCCCGGTCGGGCCGACGATGGCGACCGTGTGACCGGGCTCCACCTTCAGCGACAGGTCCTCGATCAGCGGCTTGTCGGGGTCGTAGCGGAAGGAGACGTGCTCCAGCTCCACCCGCCCGCGCAGGTCCTCGGGCCGGGCGCCCGGGATCGGGTCCGCCGACTGCTCCTCGGCGTCGAGGAGTTCGAAGATCCGCTCCGCCGACGCCACACCCGACTGCACCAGGTTCGCCATCGACGCGACCTGCGTCAGCGGCATCGAGAACTGCCGGGAGTACTGGATGAAGGCCTGCACGTCGCCGATGGAGAGCTGGCCCGAGGCCACCCGCAGCCCGCCGACCACCGCGACCAGCACGTAGTTCAGGTTGGACACGCACATCATCAGCGGCTGCATGATCCCGCTGTTGAACTGTGCCTTGAACCCCGCCTCGTACAGCGCGTCGTTGTGCTCGGCGAACTGCCGCGCCGACTCCTCCTGCCGCCCGAAGACCTTCACCAGCGCGTGCCCGGTGTACATCTCCTCGATGTGCGCGTTGAGCTGCCCCGTCGAGCGCCACTGCTGCACGAACTGCGGCTGCGACCGCTTGCCCACCCGCGTGGCCACCACGAACGACAGCGGCACGGTCACCAGCGCGACCAGCGCCAGGATCCAGGAGACGTAGAACATCATCGCCAGCACGCCGATGATGGTGAGCAGCGAGTTGATGAGCTGGCCCATCGACTGCTGGAGCGTCTGCCCGATGTTGTCGATGTCGTTGGTGGCGCGGCTGAGCACCTCGCCGCGCTGACGCTTGTCGAAGTAGGACAGCGGCAGCCGGGACAGCTTCGTCTGCACGTCCTCGCGCAGCCGGAACATCGTCCGGTTGACCGCGCGGTTCACCAGGCGCGTGGCCACCGCCATCAGCAGTCCGGCCACCGCGAACGTCGCCAGCGCCAGCAGCAGCACCTCGCCGACCGCACCGAAGTCGATGCCCCGGCCCGGAGTGAAGTCCGTGCTGCGGAGCATGTCGGCGACGTTGCCGTCACCGCGCTCCCGCATCGCGGCCAGGACCTGTTCCTTCGTGGCCCCGGAGGGCATGTCCCGCCCGACGATGCCCGCGAAGACCAGGTCGGTGGCGCGGCCGAGGATCTTCGGCCCGACCACGTTGAGGCCGACGCTGACGACCACGCACGACAGCAGCGTGAACAGCGTCGCCCGCTCCGGACGGAACTGGGCGACGAGCCGCTTGCTCGACCCCTTGAAGTCCATCGAACGCTGGTCGGGGCCGCCCCCGGCCATCATGCGACCCGCAGGACCGGCCATCAGGCAGCCTCCGCTTCCGTCAGCTGGGAGAGCACGATCTCCCGGTAGGTCTCGTTGTCGGCCATCAGCTCGTGGTGCCGGCCCACGCCGACCACCCGTCCCTCGTCCAGGACGACGATCCGGTCCGCGTCCCGGATGGTCGCCACCCGCTGCGCCACGATCACCACGGTCGCCTCGGCGGTCTCCCGGGCCAGCTCGGCCCGCAGCGCCGCGTCGGTGGCGTAGTCGAGGGCGGAGAAGGAGTCGTCGAAGAGGTAGATCTCCGGGCGCTGGACCAGCGTGCGCGCGATGGCGAGCCGCTGGCGCTGGCCGCCGGAGACGTTGGTGCCGCCCTGCGCGATCGGCGCGTCGAGCCCGCCCTCCAGCGCGGAGACGAACTCCTTGGCCTGCGCCACCGCCAGCGCGTGCCACAGCTCCTCGTCGGAGGCGTCCGGATTGCCGTAGCGCAGGTTGGTCGCGACGGTTCCGGCGAAGAGGTACGGCTTCTGCGGCACCAGGCTCACCACCTTGGCCAGCGTCTTCGGGTCGACCGTGCGCACGTCCACCCCGTCGACCAGGACCTCCCCGTCGGTGGCGTCGAAGAGGCGGGGGACCAGGCCCAGCAGGGTGGACTTGCCGCTGCCGGTCGAGCCGATGACGGCGGTCGTCTCGCCCGGCTTCGCCACCAGACCGATGTTCCGGAGCACCGGCTCCTCGGCCCCGGGGTAGCGGAAGCCCGCCTCCCGGATCTCCAGGTGCCCGTGCCGGCGCAGCTCGGTGACCGGCGCCACCGGCGGCACGACGCTGCTGTCGGTGTCCAGGACCTCCTGGATGCGCTCGGCGCACACCTCGGCGCGCGGCACCATCATGAACATGAAGGTGGCCATCATCACGGACATGACGATCTGCATGAGGTAGGCGAGGAACGCCGTCAGGTCGCCGATCTGCATCCCGCCGCTGTCGATGCGGTGGGCGCCGAACCAGACCACCGCGATGGACGACAGGTTCACCACCGTCATGACCACGGGGAACATCAGCGCGAGCAGGTTGCCGGTGCCGAGGGCGACCTCGGTCAGCTCGGTGTTGGCCTTCCGGAAGCGCTGCTGCTCGTACTCGTCGCGCACGAAGGCGCGGATGACGCGGTTGCCGGTGATCTGCTCGCGCAGCACCCGGTTCACCGTGTCGAGGCGCACCTGCATCCTCCGGAACAGCGGGCGCAGCTTCCGCACGATCAGCGTCACGCAGACCGCCAGCACCGGCACGACCCCGAGCAGCACCCCGGACAGCGGCACGTCCAGACCGAGCGCCATCACGATGCCGCCCACGCACATGATCGGCGCCGACACCATCAGGGTGAACGTCATCAGGGCCAGCATCTGGACCTGCTGCACGTCGTTGGTGGTCCGCGTGATCAGCGAGGGCGCGCCGAAGTGGCCCACCTCGCGCGCCGAGAAGGACTGCACCCGGTCGAAGACGGCACCGCGCACGTCCCGGCCCAGCGCGGCGGCGGTGCGCGCGCCGTAGAAGACGGCACCGATGTTGCAGACCACCTGGGCCAGCGAGATGCCGATCATCAGGGCACCGTGGCGCAGGATGTAGCCCGAGTCCCCGTTCACGACGCCGTTGTCGATGATGTCCGCGTTCAGGGTCGGCAGGTAGAGGGAGGCGCAGGTCTGCAGGAACTGCAGCGCCACCAGCAGGGCGATGGGTCTCTTGTACGGCCTCAGACGGGTCCGCAGTAGTCGTATGAGCACGCTGGGTCTCTCGGAGTCGGCGACAGGGGCCGCGGTTGGTTGCCCCTGGCCCCTATCGTCGAACACTCCACCCGCGTTACCTCAACCGATTAACCCAAGAGCGCGGCAAATTCCGGCCTACGAGCGGTCAGCGCACCCACGCGTCACAGCGCTCCCGGGTGCGTCTGCTCGCGCACCGACACGAACTGCTGGCGCACGGCCTGGCCCACCGCCAGTTCCTCGCCCGGCTCCAGGACCTGCGCCACCGCGCCCTGCCAGGCCGGGGGAGTGCGCGGGTCCAGCGCGCCCTGGGAGACGCCGAGCGCCCAGGCCGCCTGCCGGGCCGCGCCGATCGCCGCGTAGTCCGCGGGCTGCGGCACGACGACCTGCGTCCCGAACAGCGCGGGCGCCGCCGCCTGCACGGCCGGCAGCTCGGCCGCCGCACCGAGCAGGAACACCCGCCGTACGTCCACGCCGCGCAGGCGCAGCACGTCCAGGGCGTCGGCGAGACCGCACAGCATGCCCTCGAACGCCGCCCGCGCCAGGTGCTCCGGCCTCATCGACTCGCGCCTGAGCCCGGCGAGCGTTCCGGCGGTGTGCGGCAGGTTCGGCGTCCGCTCGCCCTCCAGGTAGGGGAGCAGCACCAGGCCGTGCGATCCGGGCGTCGACTTCATCGCCAGCTCGGACAGGCTCTCCAGGTCCGGCACGCCGAGCAGTTCGGCGGTGCCGCGCAGGGCCCGTACGGCGTTCAGGGTGGTGACGACCGGCAGGTGCATGCCGGTGGCGTCGGCGAGCGCGGTGATCATCCCGGACTGGTCGACCAGCGGCTCGGTGTGCACGGCCATCACGGAACCGGAGGCGCCCAGCGACACCACCGCGTCGCCCAGACCGATGCCGAGCCCGAACGCGGCGGCCTGGGTCTCGCCGGTACCGGCGGAGATCAGCAGCCCCTCCGGCGTCGTACCGGCCGCCTCGGCCGGACCGATCACCTCGGGCAGCACCACCTGGTGACCGAGGGCCAGCTCGACCAGGTCGGGCCGGTAGGCCCCGGTCGCCGCCGACCAGTACCCGGTGCCCGAGGCGCCGCCCCGGTCGGTGGTCCGCCGCACCGGCCGCCCGAGCAACTGCCACACCAGCCAGTCGTGGGCCTGGAGCAGTACGGCGGTCCGTGCGGCGGCCTCCGGCTCGCTCCGGGCCAGCCAGCGCAGCTTCGTCACCGGCTGCGCGGTCTGCGGCACCGAGCCCACGGCCTGCGCCCACGCCTCGCGCCCGCCGAGCGCGTCGATCAGGTCGGCCGCCGCGACCTGCGAGCGCTTGTCGCCGCCGACCAGGGCCGGGCGCACCGTGTTGCCGTGGGTGTCCAGCGGCACGACCGCGTTGGCCTGCGCCGACACGCCGATCGCCTGCACGCCTTCGAGGAGCCCGCCGCCGGCCGCCTCCCCGAGGGACAGCAGCCAGGCCTGCGGATCCACGTCCGCGGGCCGGCCCCCGCCCTCGGGGCTCTCCTGCGGGTGCGGCGCGTAGCCCTGGCGCAGCACGGCACCCGTGTCCGAATCGCAGACGACGATACGAGTGAAATCGGGCGAACTGTCCAACCCGGCGACTATCCCCATACCCGAAATTCTGCCGCACCGGCCGCGGTGGCCGTACCGCCCGGGGGCTCAGGTGTTGCTCGTGCCCCAGTCGTCGGGACCGCTGCCGTTCGTGCCGCGCTCCCGCAGCGAGCGGACCCGGTGGGCCACCGAGTCGGGCATCCGGTCGCCGACCTTGGCGCTCACCACGTGGTACGCCTTGTCCGCGAAGTGCCTGCCCTGCTGGGCGGCGGACTCCGCGGTGTTGCGCACGGCCGGGTTCTGCGCGACCTGCTGCGCGGACTTGCGCAACTGCTCGTAGCGCTCCCGCCCGGCCTTCGTGCCGAGCACGTAACCCACCGCTAGTCCGACGACGAACGTGAGCCGGTAACGCATGACGGCCACCCTTCCCTTCACTGGCTCCGGGGTGCTGCGGAGTACCGATTGGCGGAGCACCCCCCTGGTTGCGCTAATGTATGTGTCGCAGCGAGCGCGCGCCCCCTGGCGAATACCCAGGCAGACGCGTTCGATGCGATACGAGACTTTCCTCGGTAGCTCAATTGGCAGAGCAGCCGGCTGTTAACCGGCAGGTTACTGGTTCGAGTCCAGTCCGGGGAGCTCGGTCCTCCGTAGCTCAATTGGCAGAGCAGCCGGCTGTTAACCGGCAGGTTACTGGTTCGAGTCCAGTCGGGGGAGCGCGGTGAACGAGGGCCCTTCGGGGTCCTTTTTCATGTGTCCTCGCGACGCGGGAACCATGCGGCACGCTGCGGAGTCCTCAAGGTCATGAAGGCAGCCGCGGAAGCCGACCAGCCGAGGCAGGAGATCGTATGAGCGGCTATGCTGCGGCAGACGGCGCGCACACGTGTACGCGACACGCCGCATTGGGGCGGTAGCTCAGCCGGTTAGAGCAGCGGACTCATAATCCGTCGGCCGTGGGTTCGAGTCCCACCCGCCCCACCAGGCCTTTTTGGCGCAGGAACGTTTTCACCTGCGGCGCGGCACGCCGGCCTCCGCCGCCGGGTGGGCGCACACTCGGCTTCTCGGTTTCTCGGCCTCCTGGGGTCCGCCGGCTCTCGCCTCGGAGGTCAAGGCGGTGACGGCCGGTCGCCGGGGCCGGGTTCGTCGTCGCGTTCGCCCTCCGCCTGGGACGGAGTCGTGTGCGGCGGGTCCGGGCGGTCGGCCGTGTCCGGCTCGTCGTCGCGTTCGCCCTCGGCCTGGGACGGGGTGGACTCGCTCATGGTGATACCTCCTCCTGCCGGGCGGGTCGGGGGCCGGGTACCCCCGTCCGGGGCACCGCCACCCTCCGCTACAGCGGCGCCCACCAGGTGGCCGTCGTGCCCCGGCCCCCGCCTCCGGCGCGCTCGCCGTCGTCGACGACCCTCAGGTGCACCCCGCCCCGGCCCTCGGGCAGCGTGGCGGGCGTCTCGACGGTGACCTCGACACGCGAGACGCCCGGGCGGGCGGACGCGGCCGCCAGGGCGTCACGGAGGGCGGTGAGGAGGCGGTCGGCGACCCGGTCGCCCACCCGGGTGTCGACGGGGCCCCGGAAGTGCGTGGACGGCGGGAAGCCGAGCAGGGCGGCGGCGGACGCGGTCTCGCGCAGCACCCGGCCGCGCAGGCCCGTCGGGGGCTCTGCCGGGGGCTGCTGGAGCGCGAGGATGGTCGTGCGGACGTCCTGGACCGTGGAGCGCAGTTCGTCCACCGCCCGGCCCAGGAGGTCGCTGATGTCCTCCGCGCCGGGGCGGCGCCGGGTGGACTCCAGCATCATGCCGGTGGCGAACAGCCGCTGCACCACCAGGTCGTGCAGGTCGCGGGCGATGCGGTCGCGGTCCTCGTAGACCGCCAGCCGTTCCCGGCCGCGCCGGGCGTCGGCCAGGACCAGGGCGAGTGCCGCCTGCGAGGCGAACTGCGTCGCGAGCAGCCGTTCCAGGTCCGTGTAGGGGCGCCCGCCGCGCCGGCGGGGCAGGGCGAGCGTGCCGATGAGCCGGCCGCCCGCCTGCAGGGGCAGCATCATGCTCGGCCCGAACCGGTGCCGCACGTGCGTCGTCATGCGCGGGTCGGTCGCCGAGTCGTCGATGAACACGGGCTCGCCGCCCAGGAGCTGTTCGAGGACCGGGCTGCCCGGCGCGATGGTGGCGCCGAGCATGTCGTCCGGGTCCTCGGGCGTCGAGGCGGTCACGATCTCCATGCCGCCCTCGGCGGTCGGGTGCAGGATGACGCCCGCGGAGGCGTCGGCGAGCAGCCGGGCCCGTTCGGCCACCGTGGTCAGCGCGTCCTCGGCGCCCTCCTCGGTGAGCAGCGCGGTGGTGACGGCCGCCGAGCCCTCGATCCAGCGCTCGCGCTGCCGGGCGCTCTCGTACAGCCGGGCGTTGCCGACCGAGATCCCGGCCTGCGTGGCCAGGACCCGCAGCAGTTGCTCGTCCTCGACGGTGAACGGATCCGCCCCGGGCCGCCCGGCGAGGCGCAGTTCGCCGAACTCCTCGTCCCCGACGCGGATCGGCACCCGCAGCGTCGGCGCCGTCTGCGGCACCGGCTCCGCGGCCGGGGCGCGGAACTCGGCGGGGCCGTCCGCGCCGGAGCCCGTGACCACCAGCAGCGCGTGGGCGGCGGTCAGTTCGGCGGCGGCGTCCACGACGTGCCGCAGGACGGTGCGCGGATCGGCGTCGGCGGCCACCCCCAGGACGGCTTCGAGGAGACGGGGCAGTCGGGGCGCGGGCTGCGCGGTCATCCGTCGGGCTTCCTCGGTCTCCTGGCCTGTCCCCGTCCGTCGTCCTGCGGCGGCGTCAGCCGGCGTCGTTGCCGGCGCCGGAGCCCGCGACCGCGTCCGTGCCGGCGCCGGCTCCGGCGTCCGAGGTCGTCGGGTGCAGGACGAGCGGCTCGACCCGGCCCTCCAGCATGCTGCCGAGGCCCTGGACCGCGCAGACGTCGGGCCGCTCCGCGATGTGCACCGGCATGCCCGTGGCCTGCCGCAGCATCTGGTCGAAGCCCGGCAGCAGCGCGCTTCCGCCGACCATCATGATCCCGCGGTCGGCGAGGTCCGCGACCAGGTCGGGCGGGCAGTCCCGCAGCACCTTGCCGATGCCGTCGAGCACGGCCGTCAGCGGTGTCTGGATGGCGTTGCGCACCGTGGCGGTGTCGACCCGCACACTGCGCGCCAGGCCGGTCGCCACGTCCCGCCCGTGGATCTCGGTGGACGCCGGTCCCTGCGGGGTCAGTCCGTTGCCGGCCAGGGCGAGCTGCAACGGGCGCACGGACTGGCTGGGCAGCACCAGCTCGTGCTGGTGGCGCAGCAGCTGCACGATCGCGTGGTCCACGGCCTCGCCGCCCACCGGGATGCGCTCCGCCGTCACGATCGAGCCGAGGGAGAGCACCGCGACCTGCGTGGCGTGGGCACCGCACACCATGATCATGGTGGCCTCGGGCCGCTCCACGGGCAGTCCGCAGCCGACCGCCGCCGCGATGAGGGTGTCGACGAGCTCCACCCGGCGCGCGCCGAGCCCGACCAGCGTCTCGATGGCCGCCCGCTGCGACAGCGGGTCCGCGTCGTGCGGGGTGCAGACGGCGGCCCGGAGCCGGGGCTTGCGGCGCAGGGCGCGCCGGACCTTGTCACCGAGCAGGTGGCGCAGCATGCGCTGGGCCATCTCGATGTCGACGACCGTGCCGCCGGAGACCGGACGCACGACCCGGATGTATCCGGGGGTGCGGCCGGTCATCTTCTCCGCGAACTCGCCGACCGCGATGAGCGCGCCCGTGCGCGTGTTGACCGCCGCCGCGGACGGCTGGTCGACGACCAGCCCCGCACCCTTCACGTACACGCGGGTCCGCGCCGCGCCCAGATCGACGGCGAAGTGGCAGCGGCGCAGTGCCTCCAGACTGGCGGTGCTGGCAGTGCTGGCGGTCATGGCGAATCCTCCCGAGAGCGCGGACCGTGCGGGGCCGGCGGGTGGCCGGTCTCCTTCGCATGGTGCGCGGGCGCACGGGCGGGCGCCTGCTGGAGGGGGCCGGGCGGGGGGCCGCTGAACGGGGGGTGTGGAGGCTCGTCACCCGGCCTCCCGGGCCGCTGGCGGGAACCCGCCAGGGCAACTACCCGCCGCCCCCGGTCAACTCCCGTGCCCCGCAAGCCCCCTGAGACTGCTCACAGCACTCGTCACAGCACTCTACGACGACACGAAGAGAGACGTGGATGAGCACAGGACCAGTCAGACGCGGGGCGGCCCTCCTGTCGGCGGGGCTCGTGATCGCGCTGCTGCCGGCCGGGACGGCGGCGGCGCAGGAACCGCCGCCGGACCCGGCGCACCAGCGGGCCCCCGCCCGCGCGGCCGACGCGGCGCGCACCGTCACCCTCGTCACCGGCGACCGGGTCACCGTCACCGACCTCGGCGGGGGCAGGAAGAGCATCGCCGTCGACCGGCCCGAGGGCGCCACCGGGGCCGTGCGCACCAGCAGCCATGACGGCCGGACCGTCGTCGTACCGGACGAGGCCCTGCCGTACCTGCGTGAGGGCAGCCTCGACGAACGGCTCTTCGACGTCGACGCGCTGCTGGAGCAGGGGCTCGCCGACACCGAGAGCGGCGAGCTGCCGCTGATCGTGACCTACGGCAAGGGCGTGCGGGCCGCCACCCCGAAGGGCACCGAGCGGACGCGGGCGCTGCCCAGCGTGCGCGGGGCCGCCGTCGAGGCGGACAGGGGGAGAGACTTCTGGCGGGAGTTCACCCGAGGCGGCGCAGGGATCGACGGCGTGTGGCTCGACGGCCGGGTCACCGCGGCCATGGCCGAGTCCAACGCGCAGATCGGCACGCCCGAGGCATGGGAGGCCGGGCTGACCGGCAAGGGCGTCACCGTCGCCGTGCTGGACAGCGGCGTGGACGCCGGGCACCCCGACCTCGCGGGGCGGATCGCGCAGAGCAAGAGCTTCATCCCCGGCCAGGAGGTCGCCGACCGGCACGGCCACGGCACGCACGTCACCTCCACCGTGGGCGGCAGCGGAGCCGCCTCCGACGGCAAGGAGAAGGGCGTCGCGCCCGGTGCCACCCTCGCGGTCGGCAAGGTCCTCGACGACGAGGGCTTCGGCAGCGAGTCCGAGATCATCGCCGGGATGGAGTGGGCCGCCCGGGACGTGGACGCCGACATCGTCTCCATGAGCCTCGGCTCGACCGAACCCAGCGACGGCACCGACCCCATGGCCGAGGCCGTCAACACCCTCTCCCGGGAGACCGGCGCGCTGTTCGTCGTCGCGGCCGGCAACACCGGCGCCCCCTCCTCCATAGGCTCGCCCGGCGCGGCCGACGCCGCCCTGACCGTCGGCGCCGTCGACTCCGCCGACCGGGCGGCCTGGTTCACCAGCGCCGGGCCCCGCTACGGCGACCACGCGCTCAAGCCCGACCTGTCGGCCCCCGGCGTCGGCATCCTCGCCGCCCGCTCCCGGCTCGCCGAGGGCAGCGGCGACTACACCAGCATGGACGGCACGTCGATGGCGACGCCGCACATCGCCGGGGCGGCCGCCCTGCTCGCCGAGGAGCACCCCGACTGGACCGGCGCGCGGCTCAAGGACGCGCTGATGTCCACCTCGAAGGAACTCGACGCCCCCGTGCACCAGTTGGGTGCGGGCCGGGTCAGCGTGCCGGACGCCGTCGGGGCCGACGTCACCGCGACCGGCAGCGCGGACCTCGGCTTCCACTCCTGGCCCTACGAGGGCAACGAGCCGGTCACCAGGACCGTCACCTACACCAACTCCTCCGACGCGGACGTCGAGCTGCACCTGTCCGTGCGGGGCGCCCCCGAGGGCGTCGTCACCCTCGCCCGCACCTCCCTCACCGTGCCCGCGCACGGCACCGCCGCCACCACCGTCACCGGCGACGGGGCCAAGGCGCCGGTCGGCGACACCAGCGGGCAGATCGTGGCGGCCGACGCGAGCGGGACCACCCTCGCGCACACCGCGTTCGGGCTGGTCAAGGAGGAGGAGCGGTACACGCTCACCGTGCACGTCAAGGACCGCTCCGGTGCCGCGGCGCCGGCCGACCTGACCGTCCAGCGGCTCACCGAGGGCGTCGACCCGGTCCCCGCGCACGTCGGGGAGTCCGGCACCCTCACGCTGCGGCTCCAGCCCGGGACGTACAGCCTGACGTCCTTCCTGGACGTGCGCGGCAGCCACGGCGCCGACTCCCTCGGTCTGGGCTTCCTCGCCGCCCCGGAGGTCGTCGTCGACCGGGACCGCGAGGTCACCCTGGACGGCCGCGAGCTGCGCGAGATCAGCGCCGACGTCCAGCGGCGCACCGAGACCCGGCAGCTCCTCATGGAGTACGACCGCACGGCGAACGGCGCCGACCTGTTCGGTGCCGTCCAGGTGCCGCTGACGTACGACAGCGTCTTCGCCGCGCCGACCGGGAAGGTGACCGCGGGCGGCTTCGAGTACCGGACCGTGTGGCGGCTCGGCAAGCCGCTGCTCGACGTGAAGGGGATCGGCGAGGCCACCGTGCAGGCGGGCGGCACCCTGGCCGAGGGACGCACCCGGCTGCCCCTGGTCGACGTCGGCGCCCCCGGTGACGGGGCCTTCCCCGGCGGCGTGCGCGGCAAGGCGGTGCTCGCCCGGCTCACCGCGGGGACCGAACCGGCGGCGCTCGCGCAGGCGGCGCAGGACGCGGGCGTCGAGGCGCTGTTCGTGACCGACGACGCCCCCGGCCGGCTGATGGCGTGGTGGGGCACGGACGACAACGCCGACCGCCCGCTGCAGATCGCCACGGTCTCCGCGGCCGACGCCGCCCGGCTGCGCGAGGCCGGACGCGTCGACATGACCGGCACCCGCAACACGCCCTACGTGTACGACCTGTCCGAGGGACACGAGGGCGCCGTGCCCGACCGGGACCTCACCTTCAGGCCGGGCAACCGCGACCTCGCCGTGCTGCGCACCAGGTACCACGGCGACGCGCCGGAGAGCGGCGGGGAGTTCCGGTACTCGATCACCGACACCTTCCCGGTCGGCCTGGGCTTCCGGGAGCGGATCGACTACCCGGTCGAGCGCACCGAGTACGTGTCCACCGGACCGGGCCAGCTCTGGCACGAGACCGTGACCGGCGCCGGTGAGGCGCTGGAGGAACGCGGCGGACTGGTCGCCTACCGGGGCGGGTCGCACGGGGAGCTGAACTGGTTCAAGCCGGTGCTGCACCCCTACCTCGGCACCGGCCTCGGCTGGGGGCAGCAGCGCGCCGGAAACCGGCTCCAGTTCAACGCGCCCGGCTGGGGCGACTCGGGCCCCGACCACACCGGCTTCGGCGACGTGTGGAACGAGGACAGCGGCATGACGCAGACCACGTCGGTGTACCTGGACGGCGAACTGGCCGACCAGGGGCCGAGTTCCGCCGCGTACGTGTGGGACGCGCCGGCCGGCGAGCACACCTACAGGCTCGTCACCGACACCGCGATCGACGCGGCGCGCCGGCCGCTCGCGAGCGAGGGCCACGCCGAGTGGACCTTCCGGTCGGCGGCGACACCGGAGGACCGGTGGACCCGGCTGCCGCTCATCAACCTCTCCTTCGACGTGGACACCGACCTCGCGGGGACGGTGCGCGGCGGGAAGAAGCTGCGGATCGGGCTCGGCGCGCAGTACGTGGCGGGCGCCCCGGACACCGGGACGCTCGGCGGCGGGAAGCTGGAGGTGTCCTACGACGGGGGGACGAGCTGGCAGCAGGTCCGGCTGCGCGCCGGTGACGGCCAGGCGTCCTGGCAGGGCACCGTGAGTGTGCCCCGCGACGCGGCGCACCTCTCGCTGCGGGCCTCCGCGCACGACGACCGGGGCGGTTCGGTCACGCAGCGGATCGTGCGGGCGGTGGCCGTGCGGTAGGCCCGGGGCCGGGCACGCACACGCGGACGGCGCCGCCTCCCTGGGACGGGGAGGCGGCGCCGCCTGGTTTCTCGGACCGTCAGACCAGCCAGCCGACGAAGTGGACGAGGCCGGCGAGGATGTCGGTGAGAAGGTTCATGATCGTGCAGCTCCTTGCGCTGTTCGTGTGCGGGGCCCGCCGGGCCCCACGGGACTACGTGGGACATGTGCGTCAACTACGGTCTGCAGCCCGTTGCTTGCACACCGTAAGTATCGTTGGTCCCTGCAGTCACATGCGCTCTCCAGAGCGACGATCACCTGTTCCAGGGAACAACTGCTCGTTTGTTCGGATCATGCCCAGTGCCGCCAAGTCCTGGGGCCGCAGGCGCAGTTGACCGGCCGTGGCCCGCACCTCCTGCGGCGGACGCTTCAGGATCGCCGCCGCGTGCTCCGGCGCGATGACGGAGAAGTAGCTGTCCGGCGTGGCCCAGGTGGCGCCGGGCGCGGCCAGGGCCAGCGCACCGCCCGAGCCGCCCTCGCCGATCACCAGCGTGGTGACCGGCGTGCGCGCCGAGGCCACGGCGCCGAACAGGTCCGCGATCGCCGGGCCCACCCCCTGCCGCTCGGCCTCCGCGTCGTTGGCCGCGCCCGGCGTGTCCACCAGGGTCAGCACCGGGATGCCGAGCCGGTCGGCGAGGTGGACCAGCCGGGTAGCGGTGCGGTACCCGGCGGGCCGGGTCGCCGTGCCGGTCTGGGCGGCGTACGCGACCGTGCGCCCCGCGTGCGTGCCGAAGCCGCACAGCATGCCCTCGGCGTCCCGGCCGCCGCAGCGGTCGCCGGACAGGGCGACCCGGTCGGTGAAGTAGGCGTCCAGGTACGCACCGGCGCGCGGGCGTCCGGGGGCGCGGGCCCGCCGTACCGCCTCCCAGCCGTCGGCCGGCAGGTCCCGGGCGCCCAGGGGTCCGGGCACCGGTGCCGGATCGGCGGACGGCGCCGTCAGCAGCCGCAGCCACCGCCCCAGCGTCGTACGCAGCTCCCCGGGCGGTACGACGGCGTCCGCGCTGCCCGCCGCCACCTGCGCCTCGGCCGTGTACGCCGCCGGGTCGGCGTCCGGCGGCCGGACCCGGGAACCCGCGAAGCCGACCTGGGCGCCCGGCAGGGCGAGGACCACGTCGGCACCCGCGCCCAGCGTCGCCCAGCCGCCCCCGGTCGCCGGGTCCCGCACCACCGCGACCTGCGCCAGCCCGGCCGCCCGGGTGAGCGCCGACTCCCGGGCCACGCGCTGCAATTGGGTCAGCGCGAGCATCCCCTCCTGCATCCGGCTGCCGCCCGTCGCGACCAGCGGCACCACGGGCAGCCGGTGCGCACGGGCGTACCGGTACGCGGCCTCGATCCGGTCGCCGGTGCGGTGGCCCAGGGAGCCGCCGAGGAAGCCGAACTCGAAGGAGACGAGCACGGCCGGTGTGCCCTCGACGCGGCCGGTGCCGCAGACGACGGACTCCTCCTCGCCGGTGCGCTCGGCGGCACGGGCCCTCGCGGCGTCGTAACCGGGCCAGCCGAGGGGGCCGTCGGCCGGCCACGGGCCGTCCGGGCGGGGGAGTTCCGCGAAGGAGGCGTCGTCGGCGACCAGGGCGAGGAACTCCCGGGCGCCCAGGCGCTCAGCCACGGTCCAGCGCCCGCTTCATGATCTTCCCCATGTCGTTGCGGGGCAGCGCCTCCAGGTACCGGACGAGACGGGGCCGCTTGTGCGGGGCGAGGCGGTCCGCGACATGGCCGGCCAGCGTGTCCGGGGCGGGCGGCGCGGCGGGGTCGGCCGGCACGATCCAGGCCACGATCCGCTCCCCGAGGTCCGGGTCGGGCTCCCCGGTGACGGCCGCCTCCCGGACCGCCGGGTGTTCGAGCAGCGCGTTCTCGATCTCCCCGGCGCCGATCTTGTAGCCGCCGCTCTTGATCAGGTCGGTGGCCTTGCGGCCGACGATGCGGACGTAGCCGTCGGGGTCGCGCACCGCCATGTCGCCGGTGCGGAAGAAACCGTCCTCGGTGAAGGCGGCGGCGGTGGCGTCCGGGCGGTTGAGGTACTCGGTGAACAGGTTCGCGCCGCGCACCTGGATCTCGCCGACGCTCTCCCCGTCCAGCGCCGTGATCGGCGTGCCGTCCTCCTCCACCAGCCGCAGCTCCACACCGGGCAGCGGCACGCCCACCGTACCGGCGCGCGGCTCGCCGTCGGCGCGGACGCTGGTGTTCATCAGCGTCTCCGTCATGCCGTACCGCTCGATCACCCGGCGTCCGGTGGCGGCGGCGATGCGCTCGTGGTCGTGCACCGGCAGCGCGGCCGACCCCGACACCAGCAGCCGCGCCCCCGAGAGGGCCTTCGCCAGCTCGGGGTCGCCGGGGAGCGTCTCGGCGATCCGGTGGTACATCGTGGGCACGCCGAACAGCATGGTCGCGCCGTCGTTCAGCTCCCGCCCGGCGCCCTCGGGGGTGAACCTGCCCAGGTGGCGCACCGAGCCGCCCCGGCGCAGCGGGCCGAGGATCCCGAGGACCAGCCCGTGCACGTGGAACAGCGGCAGCCCCTGCACGAGCACGTCGTCGCCGGTCCACCCCCAGGCGTCGGCGAGCGCGTCCAGGGTCGTCGCGAGCGCCCGGCGGGGAAGGACGGCGCCCTTGGGCGGTCCCGTGGTGCCGGAGGTGTAGACGACGAGCGCGGGGTCGCCCTGGCCGGCGCGGTCCTCGGGGACGCTCCCGCGGGCGCGCACGTCGACGTCGAGGCGTTCCAGGGCGGCGAGGGCGGGCGGCAGTACGGCGTCCGGGGGTGCCAGGACGAGGGAGGGCGCGCTGTCGGAGAGGATGTGCGCGAGTTCCTTGTCGCCGGACTTCGGGTTGAGCGGCACGGCCGCGACCCCGGCCAGCAGCGCCGCCACCACCGCCACCGCCGTCTCCATCGCCGGGGTCGCCCAGATGGCGACCCGGCCGGTGCCGCCGAGGCGCCCGGCCGTGGCACCCGCCGCGGCGGCGAGTTCCGCGTAGGTCAGGGAACGCTCGCCGAACCGCAGCGCGGGCCGGGCGCCCGGGGCGCCGGTCGGGGCCGGGGAGAGGGCCGGGAAGAGAGAGGACACGCGAAGTACTCCTTGGTCGTCGTCCGAGAGCCGTCGCTCAAGGCTGCCGGATGCTGCCGGATGTCCGCTGGTGGTCTACCCGAGGCCGGGCACCACCAGCACGAGCCAGACCAGTGCCGGCACGGCCGCCACCACGATCCCGCCGTAGATCATCAACTGGCGGAAGAAGCGGTCCCGGTCCACGTCCGGGGCCGCGGCCAGCACCAGCGCGCCGTTGGTCGAGAAGGGGCTGACGTCCACCACCGTCGCCGACACCGCGAGTGCCGCCACCATGCCGACGGCCCCGATCTCGCCCTGCGCGAGGAACGGCACCGCCAGCGGGATCAGCGCGCCCATGATGCCCACGGAGGACGCGAAGGCCGACACGATCGCCCCGATGTAGCAGAGCAGTACGGCGGCCAGCAGCGGGACGCCGATGCCGCCGACGCCCTCGCCCGCCCAGGTGATGGTGCCCATCTCCTCCAGCACGCCGACGTAGGTGAGGACACCGCAGATCAGCAGCACCGTGGACCACGCGATCTGCCCGACCGCGCGGCGGCTGTCGTCCGGCCACGCGGTGCTCAGCACGACGGCGAGGGTGACCGCGCTCAGACCCGCGTCCAGGTCGAAGCCGAGGACGGCCACGACGAGCGCGACCAGCGCGGCGAGGGTGGCGATGCGGGCGGGGCCGAGACGCGGGCCGGTGTCCTCGGTGCCGCCGGTGCCCCGGCCGGGGCGGACGGCGACCGCGGCCGGGGCGGCGCCCTTCGCGCCGGGGGCCGTACCGGTGCCGGAGTCCGCCCCGGCACCCGAGCCCGCCCCGGCACCCGTGCCGGCGGGTCCGGCACCTGTGCCCGTGGACCGCGCGCCCGTGCCGGAGCCGCCGCCGTCCTCCGGCGTCACCGCCCCGCGCGCCCACAGCTTCCGCCCGCCGAGCACCGCGAACAGCACGGCCGCGATGAGGAGGTTGGCGACCAGCGAGGCGAGGAACAGGCCGACCTCGCTGCCCGGGAGCTTCTCGCGCTCCACGATGCCGTTGACGATCGAGCCGTAGATGCTGATCGGCGAGAAGCCGCCCGCCTGCGCGCCGTGCACCACCATCGTGCCCATGAGCAGCGGGCTGATCGAGTACCGGGTGGCGAAGCTGAGGGCGACGGGCGCGACGATCGCGACCGCGGCCGGGCTGACCGCGCCGATCGCCGTGAGCGCACCGGTGAGCGCGAACATCACCCACGGGATCAGCGCGACCCGCCCCCGCACCAGCCGGACGGCCGCGTGCACCAGCCAGTCGGTGGTGCCGTTGGCCCGGGCGATGGCGAACAGGTAGGTGACACCCACCAGGACGACGAACAGGTCGCCGGGGAACCCGGCGAAGATGCCGTCCGCGTCGAGGTCGGCGACGAGCGTGCCCACCCCGAACGCGGCGGCGAAGGCGAGCGCGCCCATGTTGACGGACCGGGTGGTGGCGAGGACGAACACCACGACGAGGACGAGGATCGAGATGAGTTCGGGGGACATGCGGGGGCTCCCGAGTGCTGACCTGACTGCCGGTAGGAGTGGCTGAGTGGCTGAGCCACTTGGGTGGTGCGGTTGGCTGGTCAGCGTGGGCCCGGCGGAAGCCGGCGTCAAGGGGTCGCGCAACAATTGGCTCAGCCACTCGTCCACCGGGACCGCGGTCGGCCCGGTGCTACGCTCCCGTCGAGGAGGGGGGACCTCATGACCGACGCCCTGCGTCCCATGACCAAGCAGCGCCTGTACGAACAGGTGCTGGAGCGGCTGCGCCAGTACGTTTCCGACGGCGGCCTGCGGGCCGGCGACCGGCTTCCGCCCGAGCGGGACCTCGCCCAGCGCCTCGGTGTCAGCCGCGCCTCGGTGAAGCAGGCGATCGTGGTCCTGGAGGTGCAGGGCCTGGTGGAGGCGCGCCACGGCGGCGGCACCTACCTGGTCCGCGACAGCCTCGACGTCGAACCGGTCGAGAAGATGGTCGAACGCCGGCGCCGCCTCCCGGACGTCCTGGAGGCCCGCGAGGCGCTGGAGACCAAACTCGCCGAACTGGCCGCCGAGCGCCGCACGGAGGACGACCTCGCCGCGATGCGCTCCGCGCTGGACGTGATGGCCGAGGAGACCGACCGGGGCGGCCACGGCGTCGAGGGGGACCGGCTGTTCCACGCGGCGGTGACGGCGGCGGCGCACAGCAGCCTGCTCGCCGAGTTCATGCGCTCCATCGCCCACCAGATCGCCGAGAGCCGCACCGAGTCGCTGCGCCAGCCCGGCCGGCCCGCCCGCTCCCTGGCCCAGCACCGGGCGATCCTGGACGCCGTCGCCGCCCGGCAGCCCCGGCAGGCCGCCGCCGCGATGCGCCGCCACGTCCGTACGGTCGCCAAGGTCCGCCTGCTGGACTGGGACCCGGAGGACGAGCGCTGACCGCCCGCCCCCGCGCGGCCCGTATCACCCGCCGACGGCGGTGCGCTGCAACAGCCCCCAGGTGAACTCCGCGACCACGTCGTGCCGTACGCCGTCCCGGTCGGGGGCGGTGAAGGCCAGGCCCCAGCGGGTGGGGGCCGAGCCCTGGAGCGGTCGGGCGGGGGCGAAGGCGCGGGCCGCCTCGTCGACCGTGCAGGACCAGGGCGTGAGGTCGTCCAGGGTGCGCAGCTCGGGCCCCGGTGCGTCCGGCGCGCGCACCAGCCACTCGTTCCAGACGACGCCCTTGTCCGTGACCAGCACCTCGAAGCGCAGACCGGGCCAGAGCGGGAGCGCCCACTGCCGGGCCTCGCACTCCAGGTCGCCGATCCGGCGGGGCGCCACCGACTCCGGCTCCCCGAGGACGGAGCGGTACCGGGAGGCGGCCGAACGGGAGCGGGGGGAGCGGAGCATCGCCTGCCAGCGCCGGTTGGCCTCGCGCATGTCCGCGACCGAGGCGCCCAGTTCGCGGCGGGCGTCCTCGACCGGGCCCGGGTTGTGGTCGGCCATGCGGCGCAGCAGGACGAGCTGGAAGTCGCGCGGGGTGAACGGTCCCGCGGGGTGCTTTCCGGTCGGCATGGCCACCATCATCGCCGACCGGGCGGAGCAGGGGGCGGACCACCGGCTGCCGCCCGCCCATTGCCCAGGCAAACGCGATGTGAGTAGCCTGTGTTCGTCATTCCGACCGTCTGTTGAAATATCGAACACACCTAGGGAGGGGGCTGGACATGGGACGCCTCGTGCCGGCCGTGACCCGGGCTCTCGACATACTGGAGCTCTTCCTCGACGGGGACGGCACGCTCTCCGCCCCCGACATCGTGCGCCGGCTCCAACTGCCGCGGACCACCGTGCACGAGCTGGTCACCACACTCGCCGCCCGCAAGTACATCGTCCCGGTGCCCGGGCAGTCCGGACGGTACCGGCTCGGCGTGCGTCCGTACCAGCTCGGCGCCCGCTACGCCGAGCACCTCGACCTCGCCGCGGAGGGCCAGCAGGTGGCCCGGAGCGTCGCCGAGACCTGCGACGAGACGGTGCACGTGGCGATCCTGGAGGACACCGACGTCATCTACATCGCCAAGGTCGACTCCACGCACGCGGTGCGCATGGTCTCCGCCGCCGGGCGCCGGCTGCCCGCGCACTGCACGTCCGTCGGCAAGATGCTGCTGGCCTCCCTGCCCGAACCGGAGATCGCCGCGCGCTTCCCCGAGGGGGCCGAGCTGACCGCGATGACCCCGAACAGCATCACCGACCCGGCCGCCCTGCGCGAGGCCCTGGCCGCGATCCGCGAGCGCGGGGTCGCGGTGGAGAGCCGCGAGTCCAACCCGGACGTCTCCTGCGTGGCCGCCCCGGTCCGCGACCGCACCGGCCGCGTCGTCGCCGCGCTGTCGATCTCGGTGCCTATGATCCGCTGGAGCGAGGAACGCCGCGCCGAACTGGAGCAACTGGCCGTCAAGGGCGCCGCCGACCTCTCCGAGCGGCTCGGCCACAGGAGTGCGGCATGACGACGACCGGAGCGGCCTTCGAGGTGGCCGTCCACGCGGAGGCGACCCTCGGCGAGGGCCCCACCTGGGACCCGGCGACGGACCGCCTCCTGTGGCTCGACATCCTCAACTCCCGCGTGCACACCTACGACCCGGCCACCGGCCGCCGCACCCTGCGCCGCACCGAGCAGCACGTCGGCGCCGTCAAGCCCCGCGCGGGCGGCGGCCTGGTCCTCAACCTGCGGGACGGGGTCGGCCTGCTCGACCCCGACGACACCTTCCGCTGGCTGCACCGGGAGCCCGTCCCCGGCCGCCGGGCCAACGACGCCGCCGTCGCCCCCGACGGCAGCCTGTGGGCGGGCACCATGCGCTACGACGAGGCGCCCGGCGGGGGCACGCTGACCCGGTTCACCGGCGACGGCACCGCCGAGACCGTCCTCGACGACGTGACGGTGAGCAACGGCACCGGCTGGAGCCCGGACGGCCGGCTGATGTACTACGTCGACACCCCGACCCGCCGCATCGACGTCTTCGACGTCACCGGGGACGGCCGGGTCGCGCACCGCCGCCCGCTGGCCGAGGTCGAGGACGGCGCGGGCTTCCCCGACGGCCTGTGCGTGGACGCCGAGGGCTGTGTGTGGGTCGCCCTGTGGGACGGCGGCGCGGTACGCCGCTACACCCCCTCCGGCGAGCTGGACCGGGTGATCACCCTCCCCGTCCCCCGTGTCACGGCCTGCGCCTTCGGCGGCCCGGACCTCACCGACCTGTACCTCACCACCGCCCGGGTCGGCCTCACGGCCCCGCACCCGCTGGCGGGTTCGCTGCTGGTGGTGCCGGGGGCCGGACGAGGGGTGGCGCAGCCCGCGTTCGCGGGCTGAGCGGCGCCCCCGTCACCGTTCGGGGCCGTCCGCTCACCCGCCCGTGCGGTCCAGCCCGGCGAGCACCTCGCGCTCGCCGGGCGTCAGCGGCGGCCCGGTCAGCAGCGGGAGCGGCGGACCGGCCAGGGCGGCCAGGAGCGCCGACGGATGGAACATGCGGGCCGGCGGGGTGCGCATGCTGGTGACGTCCCAGAGCGCCGAGGCCGCCGCGAAGCTGCCGGTGGCCGCCCTGGTCAGGCGCCGGGTGTACGCCGTCACCGCCCGGTCGGCGATGCCCGGCCGGCCGCCGCCGCGCGTCGCCGGGTAGAGGACGTCCTGCCCGACGGCCACGGCCCAGGCGGCGTCCACCGGGCGGGCCGCGCCCCGCAGCACCCGCCGGGCGAGGCCGGGCGCGTCGGGACGGCCGGCCCTCTCCAGCTCCCGGCCGAGGACCCGGGCGCCGAACGCGGCCACCGACATGCCCTGTCCGTAGGCCGGGTTGAAGGTGCCGAGCGCGTCGCCGAGGACCACGAGGCCCTCCGGCCAGTGGGGCGCCTTCTCCAGGTAGTGCCGCACATTGCTGGTGGACCGGCTCAGGTGCACGTCGGTGAGGGGTTCGGCGCCGGAGATCAGCCGGCCGACGATCGGGTCCGGCAGGCCGAGCGTGTAGCGCAGGAAGCCGTCGGGGTCGGACGGCGGCTCACCGCCGCGCGTGCCGCCGCAGCTCACCAGCCACCGGTCGCCCTCGACCGGCATGACCATGGCGCTGCGGCCCGGCCGGGCGGCGTAGGGATCGGCGTGCACGATCGTCAGCGGGAACCGCTCCGCCCCGGCCGGTGTCCGGTACAGGCGCGAGGCGTTGACCAGGCCCGCGTCCACGGTCCGGGTCCGCACGCCGGGCAGCCCGAGCCCGTCCAGCCAGGCGAGGATCCGCGTACCGCGTCCGCTCGCGTCGACGACCAGGCCGGCGTCGAGGTCCGCCTCGCCGCCCGGCCCCGACACCCGTACGCCCCGCACCCGGCCCGCCGACCCCGTCAGGGCGACCGCGGTCCCCTCGCGGACCCGGACCGCCGGGTGTTCGAGCACCGCGGCCCGTACCGTCCAGTCCACCAGCGCCCGGGTGCAGGTGAGCATGGCGGGTCCCTCGCGCCGCCAGCGGCGCAGCCAGCCCTCGGGGGTGCGGGCCAGCATGCCCGAGCCGAGGGAGACCTCGTGGGCCCCGGCGGCCAGCAGCCGCTTGCGCAGGCTCACGCCGGGCACGATCTCCTCCATCGCGGCCAGCCCGCCGGCCATCAGCAGGTGCGCGTGCCGGCCCTGGGGCAGTCCCCGGCGCCCGCGGGGGCCGTCGGGGAGTTCGTCGCGGTCCACGACGACGACCTCCTCCACGCCCGCGCCGGCCAGCACGGCCGCGGCCAGCATCCCGGCCGCTCCGGCACCGACGACGACAGCTCTACGCGACATGGGGCTCCTCGGGTTCGGTCAGGGTTCCGGTCAGGGCGGACGGGTTCGCGCCCCCGGGCCCGGCGGTCCGGCCGGGCGGGTGGTGCAGTGCCTGCGACAGTTCCACCAGGCCGCTCGGGCCGGGCACCTCGGTGGCGTGCAGCCGGTAGGAACCGGCCGTGTCGGGCGGTTCCTCGTGGGCGGCGGCCCGGCGCGCCGCGTCGGTGAGCATCGCGGCCTCCGCCGCCAGCCGGGCCTCGTGCGGGGAGCGGCCCGCGAGCAGGGCGGCGTCGCGGGCCCGTTGGCGGACCCGGTGGTCGAAGTACGGCGCCAGGGCGAGCAGGGCGTCGTGGATCGACACCTCGCGCCACTGGAGCCGGGCCCGGGGCAACTGCCACCAGGCGGCCGGCGGCTTGGGGGCCGTGGAGACCGACTTCACCAGCGACCACAGCGGGCCCAGGCGCCGGTAGTCCTCCAGCCCCCGCCAGTGGGCCTGCACCGACGGCAGCAGCCTCGGCAGGGCGAACCCCACGGAACACACCAGCGCCGCCAGCGAGGCCATCGGCGGGGCCACCGTGGTGGACAGGAAGTCGAGGTCGTGGCCCGCCCACCGCGCCACCACCGCCGTGTACTTGGTGCACTGGAACCCCACCAGGTCCAGCAGCGCGCCCAGCAGGATGAGCCGCAGCCCGGTCCGCAGCAGGCCGTCCACCTCACGGCTCCACTTGACGCAGACGACGCACATCACGAGCATCGCCGCGCTGTGTCCGAGCAGGTACAGCAGGATCATCTCCCGCATGAACGGCGTACCGGCGTAGTACGTGTCCAGGTCGGTCAGCCGCTCGGTGTCCGCGTCGGCGAGCAGGAACAGCACGACGACGGCGGCCACCAGCAGACCGTAGGCGGCCATGCTGCGCAGCACGGCGCGCCGCACCACCGGCCGGGGGCCGCCGCGCCAGTTGATCAGCAGCACCAGTACCGCGCAGCTGTACGCGGAGAGCATGCCGTAGGTCAGCGGGGCCCCGAAGTTGGGGACGCCGGTGAGCCGGTTGACGGTGCCCAGGGTGGCCGGGGCGGCGCACACGAAGACCAGGGCCCCCAGGACGATCGCCGCGCAGGTGGACAGGGTCAGCGGATCGCGCACGGCGGTGCGGGGGCGGCGGAACAGCAGCACCGAGGTCATGCCGAACACCAGTGCCGCCAGGTAGACGACGAGACTCACGCCCGACCACTCCTTCCCCGCGGGACCGCCCCGGTACGGCCGCGCCGTCCCCCCGGTCCGTCCGGACGCCTCGGGCCCCTCACGCGGTGCCCGCCGTGGCCCTGCCGCTCGGCAGGGCGGGCGCGGCCGGCACCCGTACGGCGCCGGAGAGCACGTCGGCGATCCGCGCGAGGGCCGCCGGGTCCGGAGAGGGCAGCGGGGGCCGGCCGGTGGCGGCGGCCGGCGCCGACGCCGCTCCGGGAGCGGCCTCGTGGCGCAGCGCGTCGGTGAGCACCGCGGCCCAGGCCGTCGCCCCGGCCAGCTCGGCGTCCCCCGTCGCCGCCAGCGCGTCGGCCCGGGTCCGGTCGTACAGGTCCCGGTCGCAGTACGCGTCCAGGTGGCCGAACGCGTTGTGGATGCTGGTGCGGCGCCACATCAGGAGGGTGGCGGGCGAGGCGAGCCGGGGGCGGGGCAGGCGCAGCGACCGGCGGACGAGCAGGCCGTCCAGGGCCCGCTCCAGCGGTTCGAGCCGCGCGTAGGCGCGGGCCGCGCGCCGCCGCTCGGCGAGCCGCGGGGCGGCCAGCGGCACGAGCACCCCGACGACCACCAGCAGGGCGCCGAGTCCGGCCGCGGCCGGGGAGACGGTGGTGCCGAGCGCCGACCAGTCGTGCCCGGACCAGCGGGCGCTCACCGCGACGAGCTTGGTGGCGCTGTAACCGGCGCCGCACAGCGAACCGGCCCCGAGCAGCAGCAGCCCGGCCCGCAGCCCGCCGCGCACCTCCCGCGCCCAGCGCAGCGCGGAGACCGTCGTGACGGTCACCGCGGTCAGGTGCGCGACCAGGTACAGCACGATCATCTGGGCGATGAACGGGGTCGTCGCGTAGTAGGTGTCCAGGTCCGTACGGCGCTCCACGGGCGCCTCGCCGAGCGCGAAGGCCGCCGCGATGCCGACGACCACGACGGCGTAGGCGAGCGTCCACCGGCGGGCGGTGCGGTGCACCCGGGGGCCGCCGCGCCAGTGGACGACGAGGACCTGGGAGGCGGCGCAGTACCCGGTGATCGCCACGTAGGTCAGCGGCGCCGCGAGGTTGGGCACGCCGCTCAGCCGGTTGACGGCCCCGACCGTCGGCGGTGCCCCGAGCAGGAAGCAGAGCCCGGCCAGCCCCAGCACGGCGCAGATGGCCCGGAGGTACGGATCGTGCCGGTGCCGCAGCAGGTCGGGGGCCTTCACCGCGAGGCCGAGCCAGAGCGCTCCGCAACTCAGGTAGTTGATCAGGCTGTTCACCGTGTCGTCCCGCGGTAGTTGAGCGCGGCGCCGATGCGCCCGGCGAGGCTGCGCGGGCCGGCCGCGTCGCCGCCCCCGGTGGCGAAGACCGAGTCGGTGGAGGCGTCCAGCCAGGTGCGCAGTCGGCTGCCCATCAGCATGCCGAAACGGTCCGCCTCCTGCTCCTCGGCCAGGGAGAAGTCGGTGCGCGCGGCCACCGGCCGGGGGCGGCCGCCGGCCGCCGCGGCGGCCCCTGCTTCCGCCCCCGCCTCCGCCTCGGCCCGGCGGCGGTTCATGTGCCAGACCTCGTGGCAGAGGATCACGATCTGGTGCCAGACGGCCGCGCGTTCGTCCACCACCACGTCGTCGTGGTGCTCGCGCTCCAGCCACAGCCCGCTCGCCGTGTGCGGCGGGAACGCCGCCCGGTGCACGACCACCTCCCGGCCGCGCCACGCGCTGACGGAGGCGACGAGTGCGTCGAACAGCACCTCGGGATCGGCCGGCACGGCCACCCGGATGGGGTCGGTGAGGGTGTCGGCGAGCCGCCGCATCTCCTTCCTGGTACGCACGGTTGTCTCCTCGTCCCCCCGGCCGTCCTCCGGTCACCCCTGCAATATGCCAAGACGCGTGCCCCGGGGGCCAGTTCCGCGGCAGGTCCGAGAGCATCCGGGCACCCTCCGGAAAAGTCCCGCCCGGGATCCTGCCCGAACCATTGACGCGCAAGCGCTTCCCACCTACGTTTCCCGTTCGAAGTTACGAGCGTCATTCGACATACCGAACATCAGGTGGCGCCGCACAGCGAACGACGACAGATGGGGCAGGGCATGGGACGACCTGGCCTGGATCGCAGGCACTTTCTGGCCGCGGCAGGCGGCCTCACGGTCGCGGGCAGCTTCGGCTTCGCCGCGCTCGGCACCGGCGCCGACGCGCTCGCCTCCGGGGCGGACACCCGGGTGCGCTACTGGAACCTCTTCAGCGGCGGCGACGGCTACAACATGATCGCGATGCTGGACTCCTTCCGCAGGGACAACCCCGGCATCGACGTGAAGGACTCCACCCTCCAGTGGGGCAGCCCCTTCTACACCAAGCTCGCCATGGCCGCCGCCGGCAACCGCGCGCCCGACCTCGGCGTCATGCACCTCGGCCGCGTCACCGGCTTCTCGCCCGGCCGCCTCCTCGACCCCTGGGACCCCGCCCTGCTCGCCGAGTACGGCGTGCGGGAGAAGGACTTCAACCCCGAGCTGTGGAAGCGCGCCGTCATCGACGGCAAGCTCTACGCCCTCCCGCTCGACATCCACGTCCAGCTCTGCTTCTACCGCAAGGACGTGCTGAGGAAGGCGGGTCTGCTCGGCGGGGACGGCAGACTCGTGCCGGTCACCTCCACCGACGAGTGGTTCGACGTGCTCAAGGAGGCCAAGAAGGCCACCGGGAAGGGACTGCAGACCCTCGGCCTGCACGTCAACGACCTCAACGTCCAGTGGTGGATGTTCGTCGCCTTCTACACCCAGCTCGGCGGCACCTGGTTCGACGCGGCCAACACCGGGGTCACCTTCGACACCGCGAAGGCCACCGAGGTCCTGGAGTTCCTGCGCCGCCACGTCACCGACGGCTACTCCGTCGCGGGCGCCGCCGACGCCGAACAGTTCGTCAACGGGGCCCCCTTCACCTGGGAGGGCAACTGGTCGGTGCCGGTCTTCGACACCGCGAAGCTGGACTACGGCGCCACCCCGCTGCCGCCGGTCTTCGGCAGGCGGGCCACCCACGCCGAGTCCCACGCCTTCGTCCTGCCCCACCAGTCCGACCGGAGCGGCGCCACCAACGACGCCGCCCACCGGCTCGCCGCCTACGTCGTGCGGCACGCCCAGCAGTGGGCCGGCGGCGGGCACATCCCCGCGTACACGCCGACCCTGTCCTCGGCCGCGTACCGCAAGCTCCAGCCGCAGAGCGAGTACGTCTCCGCGATGGACCACCAGGCCACCGAGCCGAAAGTGTGGTTCGCGGGCTCGACCGGGCTGCTCGCCCAGCGCCTCGGTCCCGTCGTGATGAGCTCGTCCGCCGGGTCCGCGAAGCCGGAGAGCGCCGCCCGCCGGATGAAGGGCGTACTGACCGAACTGCTCGCCATGAAGAACCCGATGGACGGCAGGACCGCCGCGCAGGGAGGTGCGGCCGCATGACGACGACCAGTGCCGAAACGATCGTCCGCCCGGCGCGTGCGCACACCGCCGCGGACAGCGCCGCCGTACGGCGCAGGCAGGGCTTCCAGCACGGAGGCTGGTTCGTCGCCCCCTTCCTCGCCCTGTTCGTGCTCTTCGTCGTCTGGCCGCTGCTGCGCGGCCTCTACCTCAGCTTCACGGACGCCAACATCTCCGGCGAGGGCGCGCACTTCATCGGCCTGGGCAACTACCGCGAGGCCCTCCAGGACCCCCTGATGTGGGACTCGCTCGGGCACAGCGCGTACTTCACGCTGCTCGTCGTGCCCTGCATCACCGTCCTCGCCTTCTTCCTCGCGATGCTGGCCCACCACATCGAGCGCGGCAAGTGGCTGTGGCGGCTCTGCTTCTTCCTGCCGTTCCTGCTGCCGTCCACCGTCGCCGCCAATCTGTGGCAGTGGCTCTTCAACCCCGGCACCGGCATGATCAACCACGTCTTCGGCATCGAGACGCCGTGGCTGAGCGACAAGTCGTACGCGATGCTCGCGGTCGTCATCACCACCCTGTGGTGGACCGTCGGCTTCAGCTTCCTGCTCTACCTCGCGGCCCTCCAGGGCATCCCCGCGCACCTCTACGAGGCCGCCAAGCTCGACGGCGCGAACGCCTGGCACCGCACGGTCCACATCACGCTGCCGATGCTGCGCAACATCACCGGGCTCGTCATCGCCCTGCAGATCCTCGCCTCGCTCCAGGTCTTCGACCAGGCCGTCGTGATGCAGGACTTCGGCCCCGGCCCGGAGGACTCGACCCGCACCTTCGTGCAGTACACGCTCGAACAGGGCTTCACCAGCTACCGCGTGGGCTACGCCTCCGCGGTCTCCATCATCTTCTTCGTGCTCATCGCGGCCGTCGCCCTCGCCCGGATGTGGCTGCTGCGCAACCGTGAGGAGGGCGGCCGATGACCACCGCCGCACCGCCGGTCCGCACCCGGCCGCGCCGGGGCCGGACCCCCGGCCAGATCGTGCTCACGCTCCTCGGCACGGCCGTCTCCGCGGTGTTCCTGGCGCCGCTGGCCTGGGCGCTGTTCACCTCCCTGAAGTCGGAGACCGAGGCCGTCGAGGTGCCGCCGCACTGGCTCCCGAAGGACTGGACCGGCCAGGCGTGGTCGGCCATGCTCGACAACGGCAACATCACCAACTGGTTCGTCAACTCCCTGGTCGTCTCCGTGTGCGTGACGACGATCGTGCTGCTGGTCGCCGCGCTCGCCGGATACGGCTTCGCCCGCACCGAGTTCCGCGGCAAGGGCGTCCTGATGGGCCTGGTGATGACGGGGCTCATGGTCTCCCCGGCCGTGCTCGGCGTGCCGCTGTTCACCACCGTCCAGCAGATGGGGATGGTCGACACCTACTGGGGCATGATCCTGCCGCAGTGCGCGCCCGCCGCGATGGTCTACATCCTCTACAAGTTCTTCCAGGGCATCCCGCGCGAGCTGGAGGAGGCCGCCTTCATCGACGGCGCCGGCCGCTGGCGGGTCTTCTTCACGATCATCGTGCCGCTCTCGCGCCCCTCGCTCGCGGCGGTCGGCATCTTCACCTTCATCAGCTCCTGGAACAACTTCCTGTGGCCCTACATGGTCACCAACAACCCGGACCTGATGACCATGCCGAACGGCATCGCGACCGTCATGAACTCCTACGGCATCCAGTGGGCCCAGCTCATGGCCGGCGGCCTGATGGCCGGCCTGCCCCTGATCGTCGTCTTCGTCTTCTTCCAGCGCCAGATCGTGGCGGGCGTGGCGCACACGGGCCTGGCCGGCCAGTAGCGCGCCCCGCACCCCGACACGTCACCCCCTCCCGAAAGGCAAAGATGCGCACCGCCCGCTTCACCCTCGACCCCGCCTTCACCGTCGGCGCCGTCAACCCCCGGCTCTTCGGCTCCTTCGTCGAACACCTCGGACGCTGCGTGTACACCGGCATCTTCGAGCCCGGCCACCCCACCGCGGACGCCGAGGGCCTGCGCCAGGACGTGCTGGAGCTCGTCCGCGAACTCGGCGTCACCGCCGTCCGCTACCCCGGCGGCAACTTCGTCTCCGGCTACAAGTGGGAGGACTCGGTCGGCCCCGTGGAGGACCGCCCGCGCCGCCTCGACCTGGCCTGGCGCTCCACCGAGACCAACCGCTTCGGCCTCTCGGAGTACATCGCCTTCCTCAAGAAGATCGGCCCCCGGGCCGAGCCCATGATGGCCGTCAACCTCGGCACCCGGGGCGTCGCGGAGGCCCTGGAACTCCAGGAGTACGCCAACCACCCCGCCGGCACGGCCCTGTCCGACCTGCGCGCCGAGCACGGCGACAAGGACCCCTTCGGCATCCGGCTGTGGTGCCTGGGCAACGAGATGGACGGCCCCTGGCAGACCGGCCACAAGACCGCCGAGGAGTACGGCCGCGTCGCCGCCGAGACCGCCCGCGCCATGCGGCAGATCGACCCGGACGTCGAACTCGTCGCCTGCGGGTCCTCCAGCCAGGCGATGGACACCTTCGCCGCCTGGGAGGCCACCGTCCTCCAGGAGACCTACGACCTGGTCGACCACATCTCCCTGCACGCCTACTACGAGCCGCTCGACGGGGACGTCGACTCCTTCCTCGCCTCCGCCGTCGACATGGAGTCGTTCATCGAGAACGTCGTCGCCACCTGCGACCACGTCGGCGCCCGCCTCAAGTCGAAGAAGAAGATCAACCTCTCCTTCGACGAGTGGAACGTCTGGTACATGGCCAAGACCCACGCCGAGGTCAGCGCCCTGGACTGGCCCGAGGCGCCCCGGCTGCTGGAGGACAACTACAGCGTCATGGACGCGGTCGTCTTCGGCTCGCTCCTGATCGCCCTGCTCCGGCACGCCGACCGCGTCACCGTGGCCTGCCTGGCCCAGCTCGTCAACGTCATCGCCCCGATCATGACCGAGCCGGGCGGCCCGGCCTGGCGCCAGACGACCTTCTTCCCCTTCTCCCAGGCCTCGAAGTACGGCCGCGGCGAGGTGCTCGAGGTCCGCGTGGACTCACCGACGTACGAGACGGCGAAGTACGGCGAGGCCGACCTCCTGCACGCCACCGCCGTGCGCGCCGAGGACGGCTCGGTCACCGTCTTCGCCGTCAACCGCTCCCGCACCGAGACCCTTCCGCTGGAGGTCGCCCTCGGCGGTCTGGGCGTGCGCGAGGTCGTCGAGCACAGCGCCCTCGCGGACGCCGACCCCGACGCCCGCAACACCCTCGCCGAGCCCGAGCGCGTCGCCCCGCACGCGGTGGACGGCACCGCCCTGGACGGCGGCAGGCTCACCGCCGCCCTGGAGCCACTGTCCTGGAACGTGATCCGGCTGCGCTGACCCCGCCCCGGGTCAGCCGCGGCGCCGGCCGGGGGAGGCGACGGGCTCCACCGGCACTCCTCCGGCCGCGCTGCCCAGCAGTTCCAGGCGGACCGGGCCCGGGCCCGGCGGCGTGTCGCCGTCGGCCAGGACCGCGAGGGCCAGGGTGTTGGCGGCGGCCCGGGTGCGCAGGATGCCGTTCGGCAGGACGAGGGTGCGCGGGGCGCCGCCGGCGTGGGCGCCCATGTTCCAGCCGTTCAGGAAGACCTGGACGCGCACGTCCCGGCCCGGGGCGCCGCCGAGGGCGAGGCCGACGGACGCGTCGGTCTCCGGCGGGACGTCCAGCCGGAACGTGGTCCGGTACCAGGTCACGCCCTGGCGCCGGTCCCCGTCCCCGGCGGCCGCGGGGGAGCCCGGCTCCCAGGCGCCGTCGTCGTGACCGGGCAGGTGCCAGCCGTGGCGCTCCCCGTACAGCCCGCCGTGGTTGAGCGGCCCGCGCACCGGGTCGGGGGCGGCGGCGCCCATGATCCGCCAGCTCACGTCGGGCGAGGCGCCCTCGAACCGGGCCGACACCAGCCCGCGGGCCGCCCGGTACGCGTCCTGGCCGTGCTGCGTGCGCCGGACCAGGACCGCCAGGACGGGCGGCGAGGTGCCCTCGCCGCGCCGCTCGCGCAGGGACGCGCGCAGGCCCTCGGGCAGCCGGAAGTCCGCCGTGGCCGCCCGGGTGCCCCCGCCGTCGTCGGGTCCCCGCCCCGGGCGGTGCGTGCCCAGCGGCTCCCCGTCCAGCCAGGCCATCAGCAGCCCGCCCGCGCCCGTGCGGTACGCCAGGGACACCGACGTGAGGCCCGAGGCGCCGGTGAGGCGGGCGCGGTACCAGACGTCGCCGTAGTGGAAGCCGTAGTCGTCGGCGAAGAGCACGGGCTGCCCGTCGGGGACCGGCGTGGTGCTGTGCGAGGTGCGCCGGTCGGCCACCGTCCAGCCCTCGTCGCCGTAGCCGGGCTCGGCCTCGAAGTTCTCCGGGCGCCGCCGCCAGCCCTCCAGCGCGGGCAGCACCAGACCGGGCACGCCCGGCAGCGGCCACACCGTCATCAGGCTCAGGGCGCGGCCCAGGCCCGACTGCACCCGCGCGCCGTTCCAGGTGACGTCGGTGATGCCGGGCGGCGCCCACACCTCCAGCTCGCGCTCGTCGACCGTGTCGCCGGTCAGCCGGACGGTGGCCCCGTCCAGGGCGGCCTCGCGCAGCAGCTCGGGGCCGCGCACCAGGATCCGGCCCGAGGGGGTCTCGTACGGCCACAGCCGCAGCGAGGCGGCGTCGTCGGCGAGGAGCAGCAGCAGGGTGCGGTCGGTCTCGCCGCTGCGCACCCGCACCCGGGTCAGCCGGTCCTCCTTCAGCGGCACCGACACGTGCAGCCTGCCCTGGTCGAAGGCCCAGGCCGCCTCCTCGTCCAGCCGGGTGGGCCACGGCTCGTCGGGGCAGTCGACGACCAGGTGCGCCATCTCGCCCGCCCGCCCCACGAACGCGGCGACGTCCAGCTTCCCGACGCTCGTCGTCAGCATCGGCTGCACGGTGGCGTACGCGAGCCTGCGCCCCGCGCCCAGGCGGAGCCCGGTGGCGAGCAGCTTGGCGTCCCGGGCGGGGACGGTGACCTCCACGTCGGTGCCGCCCATCGGCAGCGTCGAGGTGACGTCGGCGGCGGAGTCGTTGCGCAGGACGTACGCGTGGGCGCCGGTGTCCGGGTTGGCCAGGTGCCGCACCCGGATGCGGGCGTCCGCGGCCCGGACCGCCGGCGCCTCGCTCATCCGGGTGAAGTCCGGGACGTGACGCAGGAGATGACCGAGCTGGTGCAGCGGAGCCAGCTTCTCCGTCGGCCGGCGCGCCTCGTCGATCGCCGCGGTCGGGTCGTACGTCGGTGACGGCGCCGACGGCGCGGGCAGCCACCCCCACGAGGTGCCGCCGAAGGCCATGCGGACGTTGTGCAGCGTGCTCCCGCGGGCCAGGCGGTCGAGGTGGAGCCGCCGCGCCTCGGCGGCGTCCCGGGTCCGCTCCGGCTCCTCCCAGGCGAGCGGGGAACCGGGGTGCAGCAGGGGCACCTCGATGCCGTCGGCGCGCAGCCGTGCGCGCAGGCGGTCCAGGCCGGCGCGCCCGGGGACGTCGGCCCGGTAGAGCAGCACGGTGCCGGTACCCCGGGTGAACTGGTGGCGGGCGACGATCGCGTCGACCCGGCGCAGCCACTCGTCGGCGTGGCGCAGGTACACCGGGTCGGTGCTCCTGTCGCCGGCCCCGACGGCCGTGAGCCAGCCGGGCAGGCCCCCGGCGTCCACGTCCGCGCCGATGTACGGGCCGGGGTGCACCACGACGTACAGGGCGCACTCGGCGGCCGTGCGCAGGAACAGGTCGAGGTCGCGGACGCCGGTGAAGTCGTACGTGCCGGGGGCGGGGGAGTGCTGGTTCCAGGCGAGGCGGACGCTGACCGCGTTGTGGCCGTACGCCCGCATCTTCTGCAGCACGTCCCGCCACAGGGACGGGCTCGGCAGCCGGAAGGGATGCAGTTCGCCGGACCACAGCGCCAGCCGCCTGCCGTCCACCAGCAGGGAGTGCCGGTCCAGGGCGACCCGGTGGCGCCGGCCGTCGGCGCCGGGCGGGCCGGGCGGCGGACCGGTGGGCACGGGACCGGGGCCGGCGGAGTAGGGCAGCGCCGCGCTGCTCACGCTGCCGCCGAGCGCGAGCCCGAGGACGGTGGTGCCCGCGAGGGCGCTGAACGCTCGTCTGCCGAGCCTGCTGGGCCTGCTGAGCTCCAAGGGAGCCTCTCCTGTTGCGCGCGGTACCTCCGGTCCCGTCGGCTGCCCGGGACCGCCTGTGCCGGGCCATTGTCCCAGCGGCCGGCCCGGCGGCCGGACGAGGATCGCGGTGGTGCGCCCCGCACACCTGTCCCGCGCGACTCCCTACGGCCCGCCCGCGGCCCCGTCCGGCCGGCACAGCAGGGGTTTGTCCAGCTCGGCGCAGGGGCGGTGCCCCTTGGAGCGGACGATGTCCTTGCCGACCTCGTCGGCGAGGTAGCGCAGGAAGCCCGCGGCGACCGAGTCGGCCGGCGGTTCGCCGTAGGTGTAGGCGATCTCCGTCTGCCAGTACGGGTACGCCCCCTCGTCGGCGCCCTCCAGGGTGGCCGGGTAGCCGTCGATGCGGATCTGCCGGACGTCGTCGCGCGCCGCGGCGGCGCCGACCTCGCTGTGCCCGAGGGCGCCCGGGGTCGAGGCCACTGTGTCCAGCAGCGTCCCGGTGCCGCCCACCTCGCAGCGGCCCGGCCGGTCCCGGTCGAGACCGGCGCAGTCGGGCGTGGTGACCGCGGGGAGCGGGCGGCCGTCCAGGACCTGCCGTTCGAGCGTGGTCCGGGTGCCCGAGCCGGGGTTGCGGCTGACCAGGTGGACGGGGACGTCGTTGCCCTTGACCTGGCTCCAGTTGGTGATCTTCCCGGCGTAGAGGTCCCGCACCTGTCGCAGGGACAGGTCCTCGACCCCCGTGTCCTCGTGCACGACCAGGGTGAACAGGGACAGTGCGACGGGCCTGGGCAGCAGGCGCGGGCGGCCGTCGGACTTCGGGCCGTCGCTGAACGCCAGCCGGTCGCCCAGCCCCCGGCCGTCCGGGAGCCTGGCGCCCGCACCTGCGGAGGCGAGGGTGTCGAGCCCGTCGACGCTGCCCTTGAAGGAGGTCGCGGTCAGCGGGATGCGCGCGTCGGGGCAGGTCCGCTCGTACTGCCGCGCGGCCTCGCGCAGCACCGGCGCGAAGGCCGTGGAACCCGACAGGTGCAGGGTCCCGGCGGCGCAGTCCAGCGGCGCGGCGGCCCCGTCGCTGCCGGACAGCGCGAGCGCGGACTGCGTGGCGCTGACCAGGATCAGCGAGGCGAGCAGCCAGCGGACCTGGCGCGAGGCGAAGGGGTAGTACGCGGTCTTCCGGATGGTCCCGCCGCGCACCCCGCCGACGATTCCCGCGGTGACCTCCGGTTCGGGGAACTCGGGGTCGGTGAAGCCCTCCTCGCGGTCCAGGACGGCCAGGACCTTGTAGTGCGCCCGGCGGTTGAGGATCACCTTGGGCAGCTTGATCTCCCGGCCCGTGGTCTCGAACCCCTCGGCCCCCGGCACGAAGAAGGTGGGCGGGACCTGCGGGCTGCGCTCGGTGACGGTCATGCCGACCACACGGCGGCCGGGGAAGGCGATGCGTATGCCCACGGGGTCGCTGGCCGGGGCGACGTAGTCGGCGGCGACCACGGGGGTCCAGCCGGCGTTCTCGATCCGCAGCAGGACGACCGAGGGGTCGCTCAGGTTCGTGCCGTCCCACTGCATGCGCTGCAGCACCGTCGTGTCGGGCCCCGAGGCGGCCGAGTCCCGGATGGTGGTGTCCAGTTGAACGCGGTAGCCGAGCCGTTTGCGGCCCGCCAGCACGAACTCCCACAGCGCGGCCGCGACGGGCACGGCCAGGCCCAGGACGGCGGCCACGGAACCCCAGGACACACTCACGTCCGGCTCCCCCTCGGGACGGTGACACGGGAGGCCATGGTGGCGGGGGCGGGCCGGGGCAGGACCCGGTGCGGGTGAGTGTCCGCGGTGAATTCACGCGCGGGCCATCTTCGCCACCCGGTGTTTTCCGGACATCAACGGCCGCTGTCGTCCGGGCCATTGACGCGCAAGCGCTTCGATTCTAGGTTCCGTCACTGCGTCACGTCCGACAACGCGATCATTGTTCGAGAAGCCGAACAGTCGGGATGGGGAACATCCGGCTGCAGAACACCCGGGCCACAGAACAGGAGCCCCCCCCCATGCGCCGCACAAGAGCCGCACTCCTCGCTCTCCCCGCCGCCCTGCTCGCCCTCGTCCCCTCCACGGCGTCGGCCTACCCCGGCCCCGGCCGGGTCACCGGCTCCGTCGTCACCCACGACCCGACGATGATCCGCACCGCGTCCGGGCAGTACCGGCTCTACGCCACCGGCGGCGGCATCAGCAGCAAGTCCTCCCCGGACCGCACCGCCTTCGCCGCGGGCGCCGACGCCTTCGGCTCCCGGCCCGCCTGGTGGTCGCGGTACTCGTCCGTCCCGGAGGCCTGGGCGCCGGACATCTCGTACCACGGCGGCAAGTACCTGATGTACTACTCCGTCTCGTCCTTCGGCTCCAACACCTCGGCCATCGGACTCGCGGGCTCCACCACCGGGGCGCCGGGCACCTGGAGCGACTACGGCATCGTCTACACCTCGGACTCCTCCAGCGACTACAACGCGATCGACCCCAACCTCTTCGTCGACGACGACGGCAGGTGGTGGCTGTCCTTCGGCAGCTGGTGGACCGGCATCAAGATGATCCGCGTCGACCCGGCCACCGGGAAGCAGCTCGCCTCCGACACCGCCCGCCGCTCCCTGGCCTCCCGCCCGACCGGCACCAAGGCGGTCGAGGCGCCGTACGTCGTCAAGCGCAACGGGTACTACTACCTCTTCGCCTCCTACGACACCTGCTGCGCCGGGACCGGCTCCACCTACAAGGTCAAGGTCGGCCGGGCGACGAGCGTCACCGGGCCCTACCGCGACAAGAACGGCGTCGCGATGACGGACAACGGCGGGACGCCGGTCCTGGAGTCGCACGGCAGCGTCATCGGCCCCGGCGGGCAGTCGATCATGAACGACGTGGACGGCGACCTGATCGTGTACCACTACTACGACGGCGCCGACAACGGCACGCCCAAGCTCGGCATCAACCTGCTGGACTGGAGCAGCGGCTGGCCCGTGGCCCACTGACCGCCCCGGCCCCGCCGGACCGGGCGGGCCCCTCGGTGCTCACTCCGCGCCGTCGTGTCCGCGCAGGTGGAGCGAGCGCAGCGCCACCTCGATGGCGAAGCGGTGGTCGGGATCGGCGAGGCGGTCGCCCAGGTAGGTGTCCAGCGTCCGCAGGCGGTAGCGGACGGTCTGCGCGTGGACGCCCAGTGCCTCGCCGACCTGTTCGGCGGGGGCCCGGGTGGACACGTGGACGCGCAGGGTCTCGACGAGCCGGTCGCGCCGCCTGGCCGGCAACGCGTCGAGCGGGGCCAGTTCCCGGGCCGCGATCCGGTCGACGAGGGCCGAGTCGGACAGCAGCCACAGGGTCGTCAGGTGGTCCTCGCAGCGGATGAGCGGGGCGTCGGCGATGACCTCGTCGTCGACGAGCTGCAGCACCCGGCGGGCCCAGCGGACGGAGTCGGCGGCCTGGGTGATCGGCACCGTCAGGCCCACCGCCGCGCGGGTGCCGGCCAGGGCGGTGGCGATCATGTCCAGGCGGGCGGGGGTGGCGTCCCCCGGCACGAGCAGGTGCGGCTGCGGTATGTCCAGGTCGGCGAGGACGTCCCGGTCCAGGCCCGCCTGGATGTGTTCCGGCGCCGGGGACTGCAGGGCGACCAGGAAGCAGGAGCGGGGGAGTTCCCAGGCGGCGGCCTTGCACAGTTCGGAGACCGCCGTCCGGGGCAGCGGGGCCGCTGCCAGCAGGAAGTGCAGTAACTGTCTTCGTAACGCGGACTCCTCGGAGGCGGCGCGCTCCCGGACCTCCGCGTACCCCTCGCGGGTGATGGCCTCCAGCTCCTCGACGTAGGCGAAGAGGGCGTCGGCGAAGGCGAGGATCAGCGAGGGGGAGAGGCTGTACTGCCGGCCCAGGGTCTTGGCCCGGCGCAGGGCGATGCGGGCGCCGAGCCGGTAGGCGCCCTGCAGCACCTCCAGGTCGCGGCCCTCGTAGGCCTCCACCCGGCCGAAGCGGCGCAGCAGTTCGTCCCGCAGCTCCGAGCTGCTGGTGGGGTCGGCCACCCGGTCCACGAAGGCGGTCAGGGCCTGCTCGACGCCCTGGCGGATCGCGTCCCCGTCCGGGCCGTTGAGCAGCCTGCCGTACACCGGATAGCTGCGGGTGACCTCGGTGCGGATCTCGTTCAGCAGCCCCGGGAGCAGCGGCCGCATGAAGGCCGCGAACTTCTTGGGGAGGGGGTCGAGCGGTTCACCGAGCACCGAGGGACGCGCGATTGCGGGCATGAGTGATCCCTTGCCGTCGACATGTCCGGTGGGCGGACCGGCGGGGCCCCGCCCCGGGCGGGCGGTGGCCGGGCCGGTCCACTGGGCGTTCACCGGTCTGGCAAAGCTGAAGGTAAATCAACTTTGTTGTGTTGTACATCTCTTGGGGAGGAATCGTGTCCCGGTTGTGTGTGCCTTTGGCTGTTACTCGACGGCCGAGTGCCAGTTCTCGGCCAGGACCTTGCCGGCGTCGGGGACGACGGTCCCGGGCGCGTTGAGTCCGGTGAGGTGGGTTCGGGTGTCGTTGAGGGTGAGGCTGTTGTTCCCGGCGGCCGAGGGCAGCCCGGTCTTGGCGTTCACCGCGGCGTTGATCAGGCCGACGTTCAGGCCGCAGCCGGTGGCGGCGGGCACCGCGAAGGTGCCGTCGTTCTGGGTGGCGCCGGTGAGGTTGATCCGGCTCATCTCGCCGGCCGGGTCCTCGGTGCCGTCGCCCCGGAAGAAGGTCAGCCCGGCCTCGGGGTAGTCGCGGTTCTCCGGGCGCAGCACGATCGGGTGGGCGGCCGTCCCGATGTAGCACTTGTCGCCGAGGAGCGGGTTCTCCAGGTGGATGCGGACCGGCAGGGCGACGATGGGCATGTCGGTGAGGACACCCGCGGTCTGGTCGAAGGCGTAGGGGGCGCCGACCGACTCCATGGTCGCGGTGATCTTGTTGAGGGTGGAGTCCTCCAGCGACTTGCAGATGCCCGTGATCACGAAGATGTCGCTCGGGCACATCAGGCCGAGCAGCCCGCCGGGCACGGTGGCGGGCTCGGCGACCAGGGCGCCGGAGGCGGGGGCGACCACGCTGCTGGTGCCGTCCGCGTTCTGGACGACGCCGATCTGGAGGTTGGTCCGGCCGGTCGTCACGGTGGTCTTGCCCAGCTTGATGGTGCCGCTCGCCGAGGTGGACACCACGCACTGCGGGGTCCGGTCGAAGCCGTCGGCGTTCAGCATCGCGGGCGCGTCCACGGGGCAGCGGGTGAAGGGCGCCCACTCGCCGTTGAGCGCGGGGTCGGCGGCGGTCGCCGTGCCCAGCGAGGCGAAGGCGCCCAGCGCGGTCAGCGCGGACACGGTGGCGAGCCGGGTGCGGGTGGAGATCGGGCGCATGGTGATGGCCTTCCGTGGAGGTGGCTGGGGCGGGGTGGCGGCGGGTCAGCGCTCGGCGACGGGGATCTCGTAGGGCTGGAGGTCCTCGGTGCACTGGCCCTCGTTCTCGGGGCTCGGGAAGACGGGGGCGGCGATCGCGCACGTCTGGCCCTGGACCTGCTTGACGAAGTTGCCGGGACCGGAGACGGAGGCCGTGAGCAGGCGGTCGAGGTCCTCGCCGTCGCTGCCGCAGCCGGTGAAGGCGGGCACGGACATCTCGCCGGACAGCGCGCCGCCGCTCAGGAGCAGGTAACCGGTGGCCGGCAGACCGACGGTCTGCTCACCCCGGCCGTAGAGCACCAGGTGGTCGCCGGGGAAGTGCGCGGGGTCCGGGTCCTTCGAGGTGAGGGACGTTCGGGTCCGGCACCCGGAACCGACGTCCAGGGGCGTGCCGTTGACCTCCAGGTCCAGCACGCGCAGGACCAGCGGGGCCCGGACGTAGGTGTCGGTGATCGTGGTGAAGTCCGACAGGCGGATCTTCATCCGCGAGTCGATGCGCATGGGGCCCGTCTGCTCCATCACCATGGTGGCCTTCACCGGGGCGAAGTCGAAGGACAGGAAGGTCGCTTCGAAGGGCGGGGTCTGCTTGCGCTCCTCGTAGTGGAAGTCGGCGTACGACACGGTGTCGAAGATCAGGTAGTCCGGGTCGGGCGGGCCGGGCTCCGGCAGGCCCTGCTCGATCAGCACGCAGGACGGCGGGAGGTACGCGGCGCCCTTCATCTTGTTCACGTTGGCGTAGCCGGTGATGTAGGCGTTGAGCGACACGTCCGTGGGCGGGTGCTGCTCGTCGTAGCGGCACGGCGGGACGTCGTCGCGGTCCGGGGCGCCGCCGTTCTCCAGCACCTTGGGCGACCGCTCGGACTGCCCCTCCGGCCGCGGCTCACCGGTCCCGTCCGGCTGCCCGTCGTCCGGCGCCCCGGACGCCCCGGACGTCCCGGCCGGCTCCGGCGAGGACGGGGCACCGCTCGCCCCGGGCGCGCCCGTGCCGACCGGTACGGTCGCCAGCAGTCCCCGCTCCGGCGCGTCCTCGGCGAGGGTGCAGTCGACGGTCAGCGAGCCGGGGTCCGCGGTGGCCGCGTCGGTGGCGGCCCCCTCCGCCGCCCCGAGCGCCAGGTCGATCGCGAGGGCGCCCGCGGAGAACGTCAGGTCGCCGTCGCCGCGCCCGGCCACCGAGGGCACGTCACCCGTCGCGACCAGCGTCAGCGGCCCCGTCTCCGGCAGGGCGACCGGCTCGGCGGTGCCCCGCCAGGTGGCCGTGGCCGTCGCCGTGTTCTGGGCGACGCCCACGTCGAGCCGGGTGGCCGCCCGCACCTCGGCCGCGTCGGGTGCGGCCAGGTCCGCGACCGCCTCCGCCGGGAGCCGGACGGTGGTGGTGACGCCGGACGGCGTGAACGCCTCGCCCGCCCGGGCCCGTTCGGGGAACTCCGCCGAGACGCGCACCGTCGCGGGCAGTTGCCCCGAGGGCAGCGCGCAGACGTAGGGCAGCTCGGCCTCGACCTCCTGGGTCCCGGTGGCGGCGGCCGTGGTCGGGACCAGGGCGGCGAGCACGACGAACGCGGCGATCGACGTGGTCCGGACACGGGACCGGGACGGCCGCGGGGCGGCGGCTGGCGTGGCTTTCATGCGACTCCGCTCGGGTGGCTCGGACGGGGGCCGGTCTTCTCGGGGCACGCGGCGCACGGCCCGTCTTCGGCGGGTACGGCGTACGGCGTACGGCCCGCGAACGCCCGGCCGGGGTGCCGGCCGGGCGTTCGCGGCTGGCCGGCGGCCTACGGGTTGGAGCCGACGATCTTCGGGATGGCGCCGGTGCTCGCCACCGTGACGGCGTAGGTGCCCTTGAAGGTGGGCTTGGTGGCGGTCGTGACGACCGCACCGCAGTTGACGGGGTTGGTGACCACCAGTTCACCGGCGGTGCTGTTGATCGCGAGGTACCCGGTGGAGTTGGTGTACGTGCCCGAGGCCTTGCCCGTCACCGTGAACTTGCAGGCGCCCGCGGTCACGTTGGCCTTGACGTTGCCGACGTAGCCCGTGGTGACCCCGGTGGAGGCGTTGTAGTCCACCGCGATGACGTCCCAGGGGACGACCGACGTGGTGGTGACGTTGCCCAGGACACTGGTGCACGGCGAGGTGGACGAGCCGAAGTTCATGGTGGTGATGTCGGCGACGTCTCCGGGGTTGCCGGTGGTGCTCGCCATCGTCCCGGCCGCGGTCGAGGTCGTACACGTCATGGGGATGGTGGCGGTCAGCACGATGTTGCCGACGTTGACGGCCTTGAACGAGGACGGGGAGGGAGTGACGGTCCACACCGTGGAGGGCGCCGCCGAGGACGGGACGGCGGCGAGACCCAGCGCCGACGCGGCCGCACACGCCACGAGGGCCGACCTTCTGATGCTCTTCTTCATGGCTCGGAAGTCTCCTTGAGGGTTGGCCTGCAGTGAGCCGTGACGTTACTCGCCGGAAACATAGCCGAACAATGCGGCCGTCCATGATTCTTTGAAAAGCGGAGCAAGCTGTTTGCGCGGTGAGCGAATCGGGATTCGCCTTAGTCACCGACTGCCAAGGACGACGGGCGCGGCCGAGGTCGGTCAATGCGCGCGGAATGCGCTCGCGGCAGGGATGAAATGCTCACTCGGTGACAAGTTGTCGAAGGGTTTTTGTGCCTTCCCTGACAGGTTCCGGATGGCCGAAGTCGGTATCCCGGAAAAGTGCGATTCCGGTGTTGCCCGTCGAGGTTACTCGGCCGTAACGTGCCGGTGCGGTGCTCGGTTCCAGGTCGGTGGCCCCCGTCGGCCGGAGCCCTGGCGGACGCGTTTTGGCCCACCTCCTGTGCGGCCGGGGTGCCCGCCGGCGGGGTCCCGCGGGATCCACGCCCCCCGGAACCGCGGAACCCCGCCCTGTCTCCCCGGAGACAAGTGCGGGGCGGGCGGGTTGTCTGCGCGGTGACAAGTTCCGCGGAGGCGCCGAAGACCCGTGCCGCACCCGTTGTCAGTCCGCTCCGGGCCGACTTAACGTGCGGGCCCGCGGCGCCATCCGTTCGACGTCCGCTGGAGGTGATATGGGAATCGAAGTAGTGGTCGAGGGCCTGACCAAGTCCTTCGGTAAGCAGAGCATCTGGCGGGACGTGTCACTCACTCTTCCGGCCGGAGAGGTCAGCGTGATGCTGGGCCCGTCCGGAACCGGCAAGACCGTTTTCCTGAAGTCGCTCATCGGGCTGCTCAAACCCGAGCAGGGCCGTGTCCTCATCAATGGGGTGGACATGGTGAACAGTCCGGAAAAGGACATCTACGAGACCCGGAAACTGTTCGGTCTCATGTTCCAGGACGGTGCCCTCTTCGGGTCCATGTCCCTTTTCGACAACATCGCCTTCCCCCTGCGCGAACACACCCGCAAGAAGGAGTCCGAGATCCGCCGCATCGTCATGGAGCGGATCGAGGTCGTCGGGCTGCTGGGCGCCGAGGGGAAGCTCCCGGGAGAGATCAGCGGCGGCATGCGCAAGCGGGCCGGCCTGGCCCGCGCGCTCGTCCTCGACCCGCAGATCATCCTGTGCGACGAACCCGACTCCGGCCTCGACCCGGTCCGCACCGCCTACATCTCCCAGTTGCTGATCGACCTCAACGCGCAGCTCGACGCGACGATGCTGATCGTCACCCACAACCTCGACATCGCCGCCACCGTGCCCGACAACATGGGGATGCTCTTCCTGCGCGAACTGGTCACCTTCGGCCCGCGCGAGGTGCTGCTCACCAGCGACGAGCCGGTCGTGGCCCAGTTCCTCGGCGGCCGGCGCGAGGGTCCCATCGGCATGTCCGAGGAGAAGGACGCGGCCACCCTCGCCGCCGAGGCGGACGCCGCCCCCGCGGCCCCCGCCGCGCCCCGGGTGATCGTGCCGCAGCTGGAGCCGTCGCCCGGCCTCCCGCCGCGGCGGGCCGTCGCCCGGCGACGCGAGCGCGTCCTGGGCATGATCGACTCGCTGCCGCCCGCCGCACGGTCCGCCATCCGGGAGACCTACGCGAAGGGTTCCGAGGCGGCCACCCTCCCGATGCCCACCGCCGGGAGCGGCGCGTGATCACCGGCGCGCTGCGACAGACCGGGCAACTCTTCGCGCTCGCCGCCGAAGTCGTCCGGGCCGTCTTCCGAAGACCCTTCCAGTTCCGCGAGTTCGTCGAGCAGTTCTGGTTCGTCGCCGGCGTGACCATCCTGCCCGCCGCCCTGGTCTCGATCCCCTTCGGCGCCGTCATCGCCCTCCAGGTCGGCTCGCTGACCGAGCAGTTGGGTGCCCAGTCGTTCACCGGCGGCGCCAGCGTCCTCGCCGTCGTCCAGCAGGCGAGCCCGCTCATCGTCGCGCTGCTCATCGCCGGCGCCGGCGGCTCGGCCATCTGCGCCGACCTCGGCTCCCGCAAGATCCGCGAGGAACTCGACGCGATGGAGGTCATGGGCGTCTCCCCCGTGCAGCGCCTGGTCGTGCCCCGGGTGCTGGCCGCCATGGGCGTCGCCGTCCTGCTCAACGGCCTGGTCTCCGTCGTCGGCATCCTCGGCGGCTACTTCTTCAACGTCATCATGCAGGGCGGCACCCCCGGCGCCTACCTCTCCAGCTTCTCCGCCCTGGCCCAGCTGCCCGATCTCTACGTCAGCGAACTCAAGGCGCTGGTCTTCGGGTTCATCGCGGGCATCGTCGCCGCCTACCGGGGGCTGCATCCGCGGGGCGGCCCCAAGGGCGTCGGCGACGCCGTCAACCAGTCCGTCGTCATCACGTTCCTGCTGCTCTTCTTCGTCAACATGGTGATGACGGCCGTCTACCTCCAGATCGTCCCGCCGAAGGGAGGCTGAGGTCCGATGGCCTCCCCGCTCGTCTGGCTCGACCGCTCCGGCGACCAACTCCTCTTCTACGTCCGGGCCCTGCTGTGGATCCCCAGGACCCTGCGCCGCTACCTCAAGGAGGTCCAGCGCCTGCTGGCCGAGGTGGCCTTCGGCTCCGGCGGCCTCGGCGTCATCGGCGGCACCATCGGCGTGATGATCGCGATGACGCTCTTCACCGGGACCGTCGTCGGACTCCAGGGCTACGCGGCCCTCGACCAGATCGGCACCGCCGCGTTCACGGGATTCGTCTCCGCCTATTTCAACACCCGCGAGATCGCCCCCCTCGTCGCCGGGCTCGCCCTCTCCGCCACCGTCGGGGCCGGCTTCACCGCCCAGCTCGGCGCCATGCGCATCAACGAGGAGGTCGACGCCCTCGAAGGCATGGGCATCCGCTCCATGCCCTACCTGGTCACCACCCGCATCATCGCCGGCGTCGTCGCCATCGTCCCGCTCTACGCGATCGGGCTGCTCTCCTCCTTCCTCGCCTCCCGCTACGTGACCGTCCTGTTCAACGGCCAGTCCCGGGGGACGTACGACCACTACTTCAACCTCTTCCTCTCCCCGACGGACGTCCTGCTGTCCGTACTGAAAGTGCTGATCTTCAGCGTGATGGTGATCGTCGCCCACTGCTACTACGGCTACCGCGCCTCCGGCGGCCCGGCCGGTGTCGGCGTCGCCGTCGGCCGCTCCGTGCGCAACGCCATCGTGCTGATCAGCGTCACCGACTTCTTCCTGTCGCTGGCCCTGTGGGGCGCGACCACGACCGTGAAGGTGGCGGGGTGAGATGAGCCGACCGAGAGGCGAGGTGCTGCGCCACCGGCTGGCCGGGGTGGTGTTCGTGCTGGTGCCCTGCCTGCTGATCTGGCTGGCCGTCGCCGTCTACGACAAGAAGTTCACCGACTCCGACCCGGTGGTCGTCGAGACCGGCAGCGCGGGCAACCAGATGCACCCCGGCGCCGAGGTCAAACTGCGCGGCGTCGTCGTCGGCGAGGTCCGCGCCGTCGACTCCACCGGCGACGGCGCCCGGCTCACCCTCGCCATGAAGCCCGGCGCCCTGGACGACGTACCCTCCGACGTCCGCGCGCAGATGCTGCCCACCACCCTGTTCGGCGAGCGGTTCGTGGCCCTCGTGCCGCCCGCGGACCCCTCGCCCGAGCCCCTGGCCGCCGGGGCCGTCGTCCCCCAGGACCGGTCCGCGAACGCCATCGAACTCCAGCAGGTCCTCGACAACGTCCTGCCGATGCTCACCGCCGTCCAGCCGCAGAAGCTCTCCGCGACCCTGTCCGCCGTCTCGCAGGCCCTCGAAGGACGCGGAAAGCGGCTCGGCGACACGCTCACGCTGCTCGATGAGCACCTGGCGGAGTTCAACCCCAGCCTGCCCGCCCTCAACCGTGACCTCAAGGAACTCGTGAAGGTCAGCCATGTCTACGCGGACGCCGCGCCCGACATCCTCACGGCGCTCACCGACTTCACCACCACCAGCGGCACCCTCGCCGAGCAGGAGGCCCAGCTCGCCTCGACCCTCGGCGCGACGACCCGGACGGCCGAGGACGTGACCGCCTTCCTGCGCAAGAACCGGGACAACATCATCCGGCTCGGCGACACCAGCCGCCCCACCCTCGAACTGCTCGCCGAGTACTCCGCCGCCTTCCCCTGCACCCTGCGCACCCTCGCCGAGTTCGTGCCGGCCATGGACCAGGCGCTCGGCAAGGGCACCGACCGGCCCGGCATCCACGTCGACGTCACCTCCGTCGCCTCCCGCGGCGCCTACCGTCCCGGCCGCGACACCCCGGCCTACGACGCGGGCGGCGGACCCCGCTGCCCCGCCGTGCCCTACCTCGGCACCCTGCCCCGGCCCAGCGTGCGGGCCGCCACCCCGGCCGCCGAACAGGACCTCGGGCCCGCCAACTCCCCGCAGGAGAACGACCTCGTCAACGAACTCCTCGCCCCCGCCGCCGGGGAGAGCCCCGGCGACCTGCCCGACTGGAGCAGCCTGCTGGTGGGCCCCCTCTACCGAGGTACGGAGGTGACCCTGCGATGACCAGGTCCGAGCACGCCCACACGCGTCGCCGCCCGCTGACCGGGCCGCTGGTCAAGTCCCTCGTCTTCGTGGTGGTCACCGCCCTCGCCACCACCGTGCTGGGCCTGAGCGTCGCCGGCACCGGTGTCGGTTCCGGCACCGGGACCAGCACCTACAAGGCCCTGTTCACCGACGTCACCGGGCTCATGGACGGCGACAGCGTGCGGATCTCCGGGGTGACGGTCGGCGAGGTCACCGACGTACGCGTCGTCAACCGGCGTACCGCCCAGGTCACCTTCACCGTCCGCGACGACCGCACGCTGCCCCGCTCGACCACCGCCGCCGTGAAGTACCTCAACATGGTCGGCCAGCGCTACGTCGCCCTCTCACGCGGCAGCGGCGACCTCACCGGCACCCTCCCGGAGGGCGGCACCGTGCCGCTGGACCGCACCACCCCGGCGCTCGACCTGACCCTGCTCTTCAACGGCTTCAAGCCGCTGTTCGAAGGGCTCTCCCCGAAGGACGTCAACGAACTCGCCGGGTCGATCGTGCAGGTGCTCCAGGGCGAGGGAGCCACCGTCGACGGACTGATCCGGCACATCGGCTCGCTGGGCACCACCGTCGCCGCCAAGGACAAGGTGATCGGCGAGGTCGTCGACAACCTCACCACCGTCCTGGACACCCTCAACGACCGCGAGGACAGTTTCGACGACCTCGTCGTCACCCTCCAGAAACTCGTCACCGGCTTCAACCAGGACCGCAAACCCCTCGGCAGGGCCGTCGCCGCCATGGGCGACCTGACCACCGTCACCGCCGGCCTGCTCGAGGACGGACGCGCCCCCCTCAAGAAGGACATCGGCGAACTGGGCCGGCTCTCCACCACCCTCGGCGCGCACACCCCGCAGATCGAGGACTTCCTCGACAAGAGCCCCGCCAAGATGTCCGCCCTCGCGCGCCTGTCCTCCTACGGATCGTGGTTCAACCTCTACCTCTGCGAGGCCCGCGTGAGCGGAGTGACCACCTCCGACGGCTCCAGGCCGCCGACCGGCATCGCGATCACCGAATCGAGGTGCCGCGGATGAAGCGCCCGCGCATCAAGCCGGTCAAGGAACGCAACCCCGTCGCCGTCGGTGTGGCCGGGCTGCTCGTCCTCGCCCTGATCGCGCTCCTCGCCTACCACGCCGACCGGCTCCCCTTCGGCGGCGGCACCACCTACAGTGCCGACTTCTCCGAGGCCGCGGGCCTGGACACGGGCGACGAGGTGCGCATCGCCGGAGTCAAGGTCGGCCGGGTCACCGGCGTCGCGCTCGACGGCGCCAAGGTCAAGGTCACCTTCGAGGTCGAGGACGCCTGGGTCGGCGACCGCACCACCGCCGCCATCGCCATCAAGACCGTCCTCGGCGACAAGTACCTGGCACTCGACCCGCTCGGCGCCGGCCGCCAGGACCCCGGCTCCCGCATCCCGCTGACCCGCACCACCTCCCCCTACGACGTGACCCAGGCCTTCCAGGACCTCAGCGGCACCGTCGACGACATCGACACCGGCAGGCTCGCGGAGAGCTTCGAGACCATCTCCGACACCTTCAAGGACTCCCCGCCGCACGTGCGCAAGGCCGCCACCGGGCTGTCCGACCTGTCGAAGTCCCTCTCCAAGCGCGACGCCCAGCTCTCCGAACTCCTCAAGGGCAGCGCCAGGTTCACCAAGACCCTGGAGAACAGGAAGTCCAGCTTCGAGACCCTCATCGAGGACGGCGGTCCCCTGCTCGGCGAACTGCGCGACCGCCGCGCCGCCATCAGCGCCCTGCTCAAGGGCAGCCAGGACCTCGGCACCGAACTCGGCGGCCTCGTCAAGGACAACGAGAAGCAGCTCGGCCCCACCCTCAAGGCCCTCGGCCGCGTCACCGCCGTCCTGGAGAAGAACAACACCCAGCTCGGCAAGACCCTCGCCCTGGTCGGCCCGTACTACCGTCTGGTCGGCAACACCCTGGGCAACGGACGCTGGTTCGACAGCTACCTGTGCGGCGTCGTGCCCCGCGCCTACCTGCCCGCGACCTCCCAGCCCAAGACCGGATGCCTGCCGCCGAAACAGCCGGCGGCGGCCCAGGGGAGCGGTGAGTGATGACCCGACGCCGAAAGATCCTCACCGGGGTGCTCGCCCTCGTGGTGCTCGCCGCCGGCGGCCTGGTCGCCGCCCGGGTCCTGGAACCCGACGGCACCCGCGTCACCGCCTACTTCGACCGCGCCATCGGCGTCTACGCCGGGTCCGACCTGCGCATCCTCGGAGTGCGGGTGGGCGAGGTGGAGTCGGTGCGGCCCGAGGGCACCCGGGTCCGCGTCGGCCTGCGCCTGGACGAGGGGATCAAGGTCCCCGTGGACGCGCGGGCCGTCGTCGTCGCGCCGAGCGTCGTCGCCGACCGCTACGTGCAGCTCACCCCCGCCTACGGCAAGGGCCCCGCCCTCGCCGACGGCGCGGTCCTGCCCGCCTCCCGCAACCACGTCCCGGTCGAGATCGACCAGATCTACGACTCGATCACCGACCTGGGCAAGGCCCTCGGCCCGGACGGCGCCAACGCCGACGGCGCCCTGTCCGGCCTGCTGAGGACCGGCGCCGCCAACCTCGACGGCAACGGCGAGGCCATCGGGGACAGCGTCGAGGCGTTCGGCAAGGCCGCCAAGACCCTCGACGGCAGCAGCGGCGACCTGTTCAAGACGCTCAGCAGCCTGCAGACCTTCACCACCATGCTGAAGAACAAGGACACCGACGTGCGCACCGCCCAGGAACGCCTGGACGAGGTCGTCGGCTTCTTCGCCGACAACAAGGACGACCTCACCGGCGCCCTGGAGGAACTGGGCACGGCACTCGGCCAGGTCAAGACCTTCATCGAGGACAACCGCGGCGAGCTGAAGAAGAACGTCGACCGCCTCGTCCCCATCACGCGGACCCTGGTCGAGCAGCGGGCCTCGCTGGCCGAGGCGCTGGACGTGGCACCCCTGGCCGCGAGCAACGTCGTGAACGCCTACAACCCCGACACCCGCACCCTCGACGGCCGCGCCAACCTCAACGAGATCAGCAGCGGCGGGCCGCTGCTGCCGCTGCCCGTGGCCGGCGCGGAGAAGGGGGACGGCCGATGAAACGCGCAGCGCTCCCCAGGGGCCGGGCGGCCGGGCTCGCCGCCGGCGCGGTGATCGCCCTCGGCCTCGCCTTCGCCCTCACCCTCGGCGGGGTCCCGGCGGGACTGCCGGGCTTCGACGGCATCGAGGACCTGCCGCTGCCCGGCGGCGCCGACCTCGGCGACCACCCCTACACCGTCACCGCCGAACTCCAGGACGTGCTGAGCCTGGTCCCGCACGCCGCCGTGCGCGTCAACGACGTCGCCGTCGGCCGGATCACCCGCGTCGAACTCGGCGAGGACGACTGGTCGGCCCGCGTCACCATGGAGATCAACGGCGACGTGAAGCTGCCCGCCGACGCCACCGCGAGGCTCGAACAGTCCAGCCTGCTCGGCGAGAAGTACGTCCAGCTCGTCGCGCCCGCCAAGGAGACCGGCACCGGCCGGCTGACCGACGGCAGCGTCATCCCGCTGGCCCGCACCAGCCGCACCACCGAGGTCGAGGAGGTGTTCGGCGCGCTCTCCCTGCTCCTCAACGGCGGCGGCGTCAGCCAGCTCAAGACCATCACCCGGGAGCTCAACGCCGCGCTCGGCGGCCGCGAGCCCGAGGTCCGCTCCATGCTGAAGCGGGTCAACACCCTGGTGGGCGACCTCGACGACCACCGGGAGGACATCACCGACGCCCTCGACGCCGTCAACCGGCTCTCCTCCACCCTCGCCACCCGCAAGGAGGACGTCGGCACCGTCCTCACCGGCCTCTCGCCGGGACTGAAGACGCTGGAGAAGCAGCGCGGCTCCCTGCTCACCATGCTGCGCTCCCTCGACACGCTCTCCGGCGTCGCCGTCTCCACCATCAACGCCAGCAAGGACGACATGATCGCCGACCTCAAGGCCGTCGCACCGACGCTGAAGGCGCTCGCCGACGCGGGCACCGACCTGCCCGACTCGCTCCAGGTGCTGCTGACCTACCCGTTCACCGACGAGGTGCTGCGCGGGGTGAAGGGCGACTACCTCAACACGTACCTGAGCATGGTCGCCGTCCCCGGGACCGAGGTGATCCCGCCGCTCGTGTCCGGGGGCGCGCCCACCCCGCTCCCGGCCCCGGACGCCGGGGACGCCCCGGCCGCGCAGCAGCGGGCCCCGGGGAAGCACGGTCCCGCCTCGCCGCTGCCGCTGCCCTCCGTGTCCGGAACCGGGGCGAAGTCCGGGGGTGAGCCGGGGTGATCACCCTCGCCGTACGGCTGAAGAACCTCGCCTTCCTCCTCGTCGCCGTCCTCGCCCTCGCCTTCCTCGGCATCCGCTACGCCGACCTCGGCCGGTACGTGGGCGTCGCCGACTACTACACCGTGGACGTCGAACTGCCGCGCACCGGCGGACTGTTCACCCACTCGGACGTCACCTACCGGGGTGTCTCGGTGGGGCGCGTCGGCCCGATCGGCCTCACCGCCGAAGGCGTCGTCGCCGAACTGCGCATCAAGAAGTCCGCGCCCCGCATCCCCGCCGACACCAAGGCCGTGGTCGCCGGGCTCTCCGCCGTCGGCGAGCAGTACATCGACCTGCGGCCCGAGAGCGACGGCTCCCCCTACCTCGCCGACGGCACCCGCATCGAACAGGCCGACACCGAAGTGCCCGCACCCGTCACCGACGTGCTCGCCAGCGTCGACAACCTGGTCGGCTCGGTCCCGCTGAACGATCTGCGCACGGTCGTCGACGAGTTCGGCAAGGCCTTCGAAGGACACGGCGACGACCTCCAGGTGCTGCTCGACAGCGGCGGCGACTTCGTCGAGGCCGCCGACCGGGCCCTGCCCTCCACCACCCTGCTCATCGACGACGGCGAGACCGTCCTGCGCACCCAGGCCGAGGAGGCCGGGGCCATCCGCGGCTTCGCCGTCGGAGCCAAGGAGCTGGCCGCCGCCCTCAAGGGATCCGACGCCGACCTGCGCCGCCTCCTCGCCGTCACCCCCGAGGCCGCCACCCAGGTCAGCGGCCTGCTGCGGGACCTCGACCCGAGCCTCGGCGTGGTCCTCGCCAACCTCCTCACCACCTCCGAGGTCGCCGTCACCCGGCAGCGCGGCATCGAGGAACTCCTCGTGAAGTACCCGGCGGCCGTCTCCGCCGGCGCCACCGCCGTCGACGGGGGCAAGCTGGACCTCGGCCTGGCCGTCACCTTCTTCAGCCCCCTGCCCTGCACCGACGGCTACGGCGCCACCCGCTACCGCAACGGCCTCGACCTCGGCACCGCGCCCGCCCTCAACACCGACGCCGCCTGCACCGCCCCGCCCTCCAGCGGCAAGAACGTGCGCGGCTCGGCCAACGCCCCGAAGGGCGGCGCGGTGCCCGACCCGGCCCGGCCGGGCACCCTGCCCTCGGGCAGCAGCGCCGGTACGCCCGCGAAGGGCGACGCCTCCCCGGCCCTGCCCGGCGCGCTGGCCCTGCCCGGACAGCGCGGCGAGGCACCGGCCGGCCTGACCGGTCTCCTCGCCCCGGCCGGCACCGGGAGCACCCGATGAGGCGGGCGCGGATCCTCGCCGGGACGGGGCTCGTGCTGGCCCTCGCCTTCTGCGGCACCGGCGCGTGGACGTACACCCAGGCCCGCACCGACGACGCGCTCGCCTACGGCCGGGAGCGGGACGAGGCGCTCGCCGACGGGCGCGAGGGCATCGCCGTACTCACCACGCTCGACGCCACCACCCGGCAGAGCGCGGAGCGCGGCATCCGGAACTGGCGTGCCGTCTCGACCGGGCCGCTGCGCGAGGAACTCGGCGGCACCGAGGCCAGGGCGGGCAGTTCGGCGCGCGGCACGGTCACCGAGGCCGCCGTCACCGCGCTCGACACGCGGGCCGGCACGGCCAAGCTCATCGCCACCGTCCGCGTCGAGGTCACCCCCGCCGGGACCGCCGGGAAACCGGCCACCGACCGCAAACGCCTGGAAGCGGTCCTGGCCCGCACCGGCGAGGGGGAGTGGAAGGTGAGGGCGCTGAGCGCGGTGCCGGTCGAGGAGGAGAGGGGCGAGAAGCGATGACACCGACGTGGCCGCAGCGCAAGACCACGGCACCCGAGCCGAACCCGACGGAGCCCCCGCCCCCGCCCCCGAACCCGCTCCCGTCCGCGGAGCCCCCGCCCACCGACCCCGAAGCCGCCGAGGCCGCGCACACGGAGCCCAAGTCCGTCAGGCCCGGAGCCCCGGAGGCCGAGGCTGCCGGGGCCGGGGCCGTCGAGCCTGAGCCTGCCGGGTCGGGGGTCGCCGAGTCTGAACGTGACGGGACGGGGGTCGCCGAGTCTGAGCCTGCCGGGTCGGGGGCCGTCGAGGCTGAACCTGCCGGGTCCGGAGCCGCTGGGGCCGCGCCCACCGGGCCCGAGGCCGCCAAGGCCGAGGCTGCCGAGCCCGGATCCCCGGCGGCCGGAGCCGTCGAGCCCGGCGCCCCCGAGGCCGAACCCTCCGGCTCCCGGCCGCCGGCCGGCCGTCTGCGGAAGGCGGCCCTGGCGGGCACCGCCGCCGTCCTCGTTCTCGGCGGCTGTGGATTCCTCTACGGCGCCCACGAGTTGAGGTCGCAGGCGCCCGCCCGGAACCACGCGCTCACCGACACCGAGGCCACCACCCGCGTCGCGGGCGACGTCGGCAACGCCCTCGCCCGCATCTTCTCCTACACCCCGGACGGCACCGCGGCCGCCGAACGCTCCGCGCGTACGGTCCTCGACGGCCGCGCCGCCCGCCAGTACGAAACCCTCTTCGCCCGTGTCCGCGACGACCTCGCCGACCAGCGCGTGACCCTGAGCACCCGGGCCGTCCGCACCGGAGTGGTCGAACTCGACGGCGACCGGGCCCGCCTGCTGGTCTTCCTCGACCAGACCTCCCACCGGGCTCCGGGCAAGGGCAAGGGCAAGGGCAAGGGCGGGGCCGAGGACGAGGACGAGGCAAGGGACGCGGCCGAGACCACCACCGCTGCGGCCCAACTCACCGTCACGGCACGGCTGGACGACGACCGGTGGCGGATCGTCGACATCAAGGCCCGCTGAGCATGCGCGGGAGACTGGAGCACCCCATGAAACGCGCGGTCCGCCTCCTCGACGCCGGCCGCTCCCGGCCGCTCCCGGCGCTGGCCCTCGTCCTCACCCTCGTGGCGGCCGGCTTCGCGGCCTGGGCCGGCCAGGACTGGTACCGGGCGGCCCACGACGAGCAGGCCGCCTACGCCGTCCAGCGGGACGCGGCACTGTCCGCCGGGGAGCAGGCCGTGCAGAACCTGAACACGCTCGACCACCGCGAGCTGAACCGGGGCCTCGACCTGTGGGAGTCGTCGACCACCGGCGAACTGCACGAGCAGCTCGCTTCCGGGCGCGAGGAGTTCGCCGCGCAGGTGAAGGAGGCGAAGACGGTGAGCACCGCCCGGGTGCTGTCCGGCGCCGTCACCGAACTCGACGACCGCGCGGGACGGGCCCGGGTGCTGGTCGCCCTGCGCGTCACCGTGGAGGCGGCCGACGGGGCGAAGACCGACAAGGACAGCCGCATGCTCGGCGAACTCACCCGGACCGAGGGCCGGTGGAAGCTGAGCGCCCTGGGCCAGGCGCCCGTGGGCGGCACATCGACCGGCTGACCCGGACCCGTACCGAGCGAGCCGGCCGCAGCGAGGAGGACAGCGCACCATGTCGACGACCCGTCACCACATCAACCGCCAGCGGCGCCGCCAGGCCCGCGAGACCCGGCCCACCCCCTCCACCGCCCGCCCGGACGGCACCGAGCGCACCGAGCACCCGGTGGCCGGGACCCGTGCGCGCGGCGCCACAGCCGTCCTGGAGTCCGCTCCGGCCCCCGCCGACGACTCGCCCACGGCCAAAGCCCCGAAGGCCGCCGGGAAGGCCGCCGGGGAGGCCGCCGGGGAGGCCGCCGGGGCACGGCCCTGCCGCCGTCCCCCGCTCCTCGTCGTCCTGTGCGCACTGACGGTGCTCCTCGGCGGCTTCGCGGGCTGGGCGCACGCGAAGGCCGAAGGGCTCAGGTCCGAGCCCGCGCGGAGCAACACCGCGCTGACCGACCTCGCCCGCACCAGCGAGATCAAGGGACAGGTGACCAAGGCCGTCGACCGCCTCTTCTCCTACGACCACGCCGACCCCGGCGCCCTCGACAAGGCGGCGCAGGAGCTCCTGACCGGCAAGGCCGTCGACCAGCACCGGGAGCTGCTCGCCGACGTCCGCGAGCGGGCCGAGGCGCAGAAGGCTGTGATCACCACGACCGTCACCGAGAGCGCGGTCGAACGCCTCGACGGCGACCGGGCCCGCGTCCTGGTCTACGCCGACCAGAGCAGCGTCGCCACCGGCGGGAAGACGAGCGCGACGGACGAGAAGAGCAAGGCGGGCGCCGGTGAGGAGGCCGCGCAGGACGAGGGCGTGTACGCGGCGGCCATGCTCGCCGTCGACGTCGTGCACCGCGACGGACGCTGGCTGGTCGCCGCCCTCGACACCTTCGGCCGCTGACCGAGCCGCCCGCACCTCCGACGGACCCGACAGGAGTGACGACCATGCCCGTACGCCGTGCCCGACGCCTGTACCGCGGGCGGACCCGCAAGGGACTGCGCACGACCGCCCTCGCGGTGGCGGCCATGGCGGCCCTCACCGCCTCCCAGGCCCCCGGTCTCGCCGGGAACGCCGGGGACACCCACGCCGGACCGGCGGCCGACGACCCGGTCGTGCCGACGGCGGACGGCCCCTTCGCGGAGTTCACGCCGCCCGGCGACGGCTCGTACCACACCGAACTCCCGCCCCTGACGACGCGCGAGGGCGGACCGCTCTCCCCGGCGTTCGCGCGGGACGAGGTCCGCCTCCAGTCGGGCATCCCGGCCACGGTGCTGCGCGCCTACCACGCCGCCGAGACGGCCGTCGGCAGGACGGATCCCGGCTGCCGGCTGCCGTGGGAACTGCTCGCGGCGATCGGCAAGGTCGAGTCCGGCCAGGCGCGCGGCGGCGCGGTCGACCGCGACGGCACGACCCTGGGCCGCATCACCGGGCCGCCCCTGAACGGGAAGGGCTTCGCCCTGATCCTGGACACGGACGGCGGCGCCCACGACGGCGACCCGGTCTACGACCGGGCGGTGGGCCCGATGCAGTTCCTGCCGTCCACCTGGGCCCGCTGGGGCGCGGACGGCAACGGCGACGGCCGTGCCGACCCGAACAACGTCTTCGACGCGGCCCTCGCGGCCGGGCACTACCTCTGTGCGGGCGGCCGGGACCTGGGCCGGGCGGCGGACCTGGACCGGGCGGTCCTCAGCTACAACAACTCCCGCGCCTACCTCGACACGGTCAGGTACTGGCTGGAGTTCTACCGCAGGGGTGTCCACACCGTCCCCGACGGCAAGGGCGTCGTCCCGAGGAGCCCCGGCGCGGGCGGCGACACCCCGGCGACCGCACCCGTCGACGGCGGGAGCGGCGGCAGCGGCGGCAGCGGTGGCGGACGCGGGGGCGGAGGCGGAGGCGCGGACGACGGCGTCGTCATCGGACCGGACCCGACCCCCACCGCGCCGGGCGGCAGCGGTCAGGGCCCCTCCCCGTCCCGGCCCGTCCCGTCCACGGCGCCGGACCCGACCCTCCCGTCGGTGCCCCCGACGAGCCCGGGCCCCTCCCGGCCGCCGACCGAGACGCCCACCGAGGACCCCACGGACACCCCGGGACCCACACCGGACCCGACGCCCACCGACGACTGCTCCACGGCACCGGAGTCCCCGTCGCCGTCCCCGTCCCCGGAACCCACGGACCCGCCCTGCCCCACCCCGTCGGACACGCCGACCGGCTCGGCCTCCTCCGCCGGGTAGGGCCGCGGGTTCAGCCGGCCCGCCCCATCCCCGCCGCGTCCGGCCAGCCCGTCGCCGGGACCGACTCCAGGCCGTCGGTGCCCCGGACCTGCGCGGCCGTGAGACCCCCGCGGGCCGGTACGCCGGGCGGGGTCGGCCCGACGGGCGCCGGATACGGGGCGGCCGGGGCGGGCACCGGCGCGGGCAGGGGGTGCGGGACCGGTGCCGGGTGGGGGACCGGCACCGGTCCGGGGAACGGCGCCGGCCGGGGGACCGGCGCCGGGGACGCCGTGGTGGCAGCCGCCGGAGCGACGGGCACCGCGGCGGGGAGCGGCACGCCGGTGCCGGTGCCGGTGCCCGGGGCGGGTCCCGGGGCGCCGGTACCGGCACCGGCGGTCCGGGCGGTGAGCGCGCGCATCCCGGAACCGTTGGTCTCCTGGATCAGGCGGTCCACCGCCGCCGTGCCCGAGCTGTAGCCGGTCCCTGTGGCCGGCCCGGGCACGGCGGCTCCCCTTCCGGCCCCGTAGAGCACCTGTTCCAGGCCGGACACCAGGCGACGTACGTCCCCCTGGGGGCGCACCACGAGACGCAGGAAGCGGCTGGAGGAACCGATCTTGTTGCCGCACTCCCGGACCAGGATCCGGTGCTCGGTGAGCATGCGGTCCCGCACGGCGGTGCCCTCGGCGCCCACGGGGAGGCGGACGAAGAGGAAGTTGCCCTGGGAGGGGTAGACGGTCAGGCCGGGCAGCGCGGACAGCCACGCGGTCATCTCCAGGCGGTCCCGCCGCACCTGGTGCAGGCTCCGCGCGTACTCGGGACCGTGGTCGCGCAGCATGAAGACCACGTGCTCCGCGAAGGAGTTGAGGTTCCACTTGGGCAGCATGGTCCGCACCCGTCCCGCGAGCGCCGGGTTGGCCACGAGGTAGCCGAAGCGGACGCCGTGCAGCCCGAAGTTCTTGCCGAGGCTGCGCAGCACGACGACGTTGGGGCGCAGCATCGCCTCCTGGACCACGCTGGGTTCGGCCTCCGCGTCGGCGAACTCCAGGAAGGACTCGTCGATCACCACGAGGTCCCGGTCGGCCATCGCGTCCATGAACTGCACCAGCGCCTGCTTGTGCTGGTAGCCGCCGTCGGGGTTGTTGGGGTTGCAGACCACCACGGCCCGGGTCCCCCGGGCCCGGACGAACTCGGCGTACCGGTCGAGGTCGAGGGCGAAGCCGCCGGCCTCCTGGAGCGGGAACATGTCGACGCGCTTGCCGGTCTCCATGGGCTGGTCGGTCCAGCGGCCGAAGGTGGGGACGGGGACGGCGAGGGACTCGCGGACCAGCAGGTGGTCGATCCAGGTGATCAGCTCGGTGGAGCCGTTGCCCATCGCCACGCACTGCGGCGGGAGCCGGAGCAGGCCGCAGAGTTCCGCGGTGATGGTGTCGGCGCTGCTCGGGTAGTACGTGATGATCTCGCGCAGCCGGCCGGCCAGTTCCTCGAACATCGCCGGGGTGGGGAAGTACGGGTTGCAGGGGATGCAGAAGTCCACCGGGCCCGCGCCCGCCGCCTCGCCGCTCTCCCGCGTCAGCGCCGCCATCGAGGGGCTGTGCGCCGCGGTGCCGCGGAACAGCGAGGTGACGTTGCCGGACAAGGGGACCTCCATGAGTGGGCGGCCCGTGCGGGGAACACGGGCCGCCTGTTCATACGGAGGGGGACGGGGCGGTGTTCAACGGGTGTGAAGGAACTGTGTCCGTGCGCCGCCGCTCCCGCGGGTGCCGCTCACGCGTCGAAGGAGTGCACCGTCGTCGACCGGTACGTCTGGCCCGGCCGCAGCACGGTCGACGGGAAGGACGGGTGGTTCGGCGAGTCCGGGAAGTGCTGCGTCTCCAGGCACAGGGCGTCGCCCTGGCGGTAGAGGGAGCCGCCGGTGCCGGTGAGGGTGCCGTCGAGGAAGTTGCCCGAGTAGAACTGCAGGCCGGGCTGGTCGGTGGCGATGCGCAGGGTGCGGCCCGAGGAGTTCTCGCGCAGGGTGGCGATGTGCTCGGGCCGGTCGGTGATGCCCTTGTCCAGCACCCAGTTGTGGTCGAAGCCCTTGGCGGTGACGAGCTGGGGGTGGGCGTCGCGGATGTCCCGCCCGACCGGCTTGCCCCGGCGGAAGTCGAAGGGCGTGCCGGCCACCCGGGCCAGCTCGCCCGTGGGGATCAGGCCGGCGTCGGTGGGCGTGAAGCGGGAGGCGGCGATCGTCAGCTCGTGGTCCTCGATGCTGCCGCTGCCCTCACCGGCCAGGTTCCAGTAGACGTGGCTGGTGAGGTTGACCACGGTGGCCTTGTCGGTGGTGGCCTCGTAGTCGATGCGCCAGTCGCCGCGCCGGGTGAGGGTGTACGTCACCTTCGCCCGCAGTGTGCCCGGGTAGCCCATCTCGCCGTCGACACTGGTGTAGTGCAGCACCAGGCCGGTGTCGGAGCCCCGGGTGAACGGCTCGACGTCCCACACCCGGTAGTCGAAACCGAGGGCGCCGCCGTGCAGGGAGTTCTCGCCGTCGTTGACGGAGAGCTGGTACTCCTTGCCGTCCAGGGTGAAGCGGCCCTTGGCGATGCGGTTGCCGTACCGCCCGATCAGGGCGCCGAAGTGCGGGCTGCGGGCCACGTAGTCGTCGAGGTTGTCGAAGCCCAGCGAGACGTTGGCGTGGCGGCCCCGGCGGTCCGGGATCTCCAGGGACTGCACGACGCCGCCGTAGGACAGCACCTTCATCCGCGTGCCGCCGTTCTCCAGCGACCAGCGGTACACCTTCGTCCCGTCGGCCAGCTTGCCGAAGAGTTCCTTCACGGGTTTCCCGCCTCCCGACGCGTGTGCCGTGCCGCCGACCGCGGTGGCGGCCACGCCGGCCGCTGCCGCCGACGCGATGACCGTTCGTCTGCTCAGTTCCATACGTGCGGCTCCTGTACTTCCGTGAGAAGAAGCGGGCCCCGCCGTCAGTGGCGGGGCCCGAGATCCGTTACGAACCGACCCTGCGCTTGTTCCACACGTCGAACCCGACCGCCGCCAGCAGCACCGCGCCCTTGATGACCTGCTGCCAGTCGGTGCCGATGCCGACGAGGTTCATGCCGTTGTTCAGCACGCCCAGGACGAGACCGCCGATGATCGCGCCGAGGACCGTGCCGACGCCGCCGCTCATCGACGCGCCGCCGATGAACGAGGCCGCGATGGCCTCCAGTTCGAAGTTGAGGCCCGCCTTGGGCGAGGCCGCGTTGAAGCGGGCGGCGAAGACCAGACCCGCCAGGGCCGCGAGCATGCCCATGTTCAGGAAGACCAGGAAGGTGACCTTCTTGTCCTTCACGCCCGACAGCTTGGCCGCGGGCAGGTTGCCGCCGATGGCGTAGATGTGGCGGCCGATGACCGCGTTGCGCATCAGGTAGCCGAAGCCGACGACCAGGACGCCCAGGATGAGCAGCACGATCGGGGCGCCCTTGTAGCTGGCGAGCAGCAGCGTGACCACGAGGATCGCGGCGACCAGCGCCACCAGCTTGAGCAGGAACAGCTTGACCGGCGGCACGTCGAGGGCGAACTCCTGCTGCCGCTTGCGGTCGCGGACCTCCTGGTACACCACGAAGGCGATCAGGGCGATGCCCAGCAGCAGGGTGAGGTTGTGGTAATTGGTGTTCGGGCCGACCTCGGGCAGGAAGCCGTTGGCGATCTTCTGCAGGTCCTTGGGGAACGGGCCGAGGGTCTGGCCCTTGAGGAAGATCTCCGTCAGACCGCGGAAGAGCAGCATGCCCGCGAGGGTCACGATGAACGACGGTATGCCGAGATAAGCGATGAAGAAGCCCTGCACGGCGCCGGCGGCGGCACCGATGGCCAGGCACAGGATCACCGCCAGCGGCCAGGACAGGTCGTGGTTGACCATGAGTACGGCGGCCGTCGCGCCCACGAACGCCGTCAGCGAGCCCACCGACAGGTCGATGTGGCCGGCGATGATGACGAGCATCATGCCGATCGCGAGGATCAGGATGTAGCTGTTCTGCAGCACCAGGTTGGAGACGTTGCGCGGCAGCAGCAGGTCGCCGTCGGACCACACCGCGAACAGCACCACGATCAGGCCGAGGGCCATCAGCATGCCGTACTGGCGCATGTTGCGGCGCATGCCGTCGAGCATCAGCGCCAGCAGCCCGCCGCCGGAGGCCGAGCCCTCTTTGCCCGGCGGCGCCGGTGCCGGGGTCTTGGCGGTCACGTCCGTGCTCATCGGCTTACCTCTTCGTCCTTCTGGTCCGTCTTGTCCTTCGTCATCTGCCGCATCAGCGCTTCCTGCGAGGCCTCGGCCCGCGAGAACTCACCCGTGAGCCGTCCCGCGGCCATCGTGTAGATGCGGTCGCACATGCCGAGCAGCTCCGGCAGCTCGGAGGAGATGAACACGACCGCCTTGCCCTCGGCCGCCAGTCGGTCGATGACCGTGTAGATCTCGTACTTGGCGCCCACGTCGATGCCGCGCGTGGGCTCGTCCAGGATCAGCACCTCGGGACCGGCGAAGATCCACTTGCTGAGGACGACCTTCTGCTGGTTGCCGCCCGACAGCTTGCCGACCGGTTCGAAGACGGTCGGCGCCTTGATGTTCATCGACGTACGGAAGCCCTCGGCGACCTGCTGCTCGCCGTGCTCGTCGACGACACCCCGCTTGGCGACCTTGCCCAGCGCGGTCAGCGAGATGTTCCGGTTGATGGTGTCGATGAGGTTGAGGCCGTAGTGCTTGCGGTCCTCGGTGACGTACGCGATGCCGTGCCCGACCGCCTCCGGGACGGTCTTCGTGCGGATCTCCCTGCCGTCCCTGAGGACCGTGCCGCCCGCGTGCCGGCCGTAGGTGCGGCCGAAGACGCTCATCGCCAGCTCGGTGCGGCCGGCGCCCATGAGCCCGGCGATGCCGACGATCTCGCCGCGCCGCACCTCGATCGAGACGTCGTCGACGACCTTGCGCTGCTGGTCGATGGGGTGGTGCACGGTCCAGTTGCGGATCTCCAGGGCCGGCGCCGTGCCCTCCTCGGGCTGGTGCGGGGTCCGCTCCGGGAAGCGGTTCTCCAGGTCGCGGCCGACCATGCCGCTGATGATCCGGTCCTCGGTCGTCTCCGCCGCCTTCACGTCGAGCGTCTCGATGGAGCGCCCGTCGCGGATGATCGTGACCGAGTCGGCGACCCGGCGGATCTCGTTCAGCTTGTGCGAGATGATGATCGAGGTCATGCCCTGCTCCTTCAACTGAAGGATCAGTTCGAGGAGTTTGCCGCTGTCCTCGTCGTTGAGCGCCGCCGTCGGCTCGTCGAGGATGAGCAGCTTCACCTTCTTGGAGAGCGCCTTGGCGATCTCCACGAGCTGCTGCTTGCCCACGCCGATGTCGGCGACGCGGGTCTCCGGGTGCTCGTCGAGGCCGACCCGGCGCAGCAGTTCGGTGGCGTGCCTGAGCGTGTCGTTCCAGTTGATCAGTCCGCGCTTGGCGTGCTCGTTGCCGAGGAAGATGTTCTCCGCGATCGACAGGTACGGCACCAGCGCCAGCTCCTGGTGGATGATCACGATGCCGTGCTGTTCGCTCGCCCGGATGTCCTTGAACCGGCAGGTCTCACCCTCGAAGAGGATGTCCCCCTCGTAGCTGCCGTGCGGGTGGACTCCGGAGAGCACCTTCATCAGGGTCGACTTCCCGGCGCCGTTCTCCCCGCAGATGGCGTGGACCTCGCCCTGGCGAACGGTCAGCGTGACGTCCGACAGCGCTTTGACACCGGGAAAGGTCTTGACGATCGAGCGCATTTCCAGGACGGGTCCCGCCATGGTCGTGCCTTCCAATCCTTGATGGTGCCCGGTTAGTTGAGCTGGCCCTCGGTGTAGTAGCCGCCGCCGACCAGGACCTTCTCGTAGTTGGACTTGTCCACGCTGACCGGCTGCAGCAGGTAGGCGGGGACGACCTTGGCACCGTTGTCGTAGGACTTGGTGTCGTTGACCTCGGGCTTCTTGTCGTTCAGGACCGCGTCGACCATCGTGGCGGCGACCTTGGCGAGTTCGCGCAGGTCCTTGAAGACGGTCTGGGTCTGCTGGCCCGCCTTGATCGACTTCACCGAGGCGATCTCGGCGTCCTGACCGGTGACGACCGGCATGGCCTTGCTGCCGGAGCCGTAGCCGTCCGACTTCAGGGCGGACAGGATGCCGATGGAGATGCCGTCGTAGGGCGAGAGCACCGCGTCGACCTTGGCGCTGCGGTAGCTGGAGGTGAGCAGGTCGTCCATGCGCTTCTGCGCGGTGCCGCCGTCCCAGCGCAGGGTGGTGACCTGGTTGAGGGCGGTCTGCTTGGAGCGGACGACGAGCTGGCCCTTGTCCATGTACGGCTTGAGGACCTTCATCGCGCCGTTGAAGAAGTACCGGGTGTTGTTGTCGTCGTTGGAGCCGGCGAACAGCTCGATGTTGAAGGGGCCCTTCTCGGAGCCGTCCTTGAGGCCGAGCTTCTCCGCGATGTAGCCGCCCTGCAGCTCACCGACCTTCTCGTTGTCGAACGACGCGTAGTAGTCGACGTTCTCCGTGCCGAGGATGAGCCGGTCGTAGGAGATGACCGGGATGTCGGCGTCCTTGGCCTGCTGCAGGACGTTGCCGAGGGACTTGTTGTCGATCGCGGCCACGATCAGCGCGTTCACGCCCTGCGTGATCATGTTCTCGATCTGCGAGACCTGCTGGTCCGGGTCGTCCTCGCCGAAGACGAGCTTGGTCTTGAACCCCTTGCCCTTCAGTTCCTTCTCGACGTTGGCGCCGTCGGTGATCCAGCGCTCGGAGGACTTGGTCGGCATCGCGATGCCGACGGTGGCGCCGTCGCTGCCCCCCTTGTCCTCCTCGCTGCCGCCCTCGCTGTTCTGGCCGCAGGCGGTCAGCGTGAGGGCGAGCGAGGCGGCGGAGGCTATCGCGGCGAGTGCGGCTCTGCGGTTGCGCATGGTCATCATCCTTGATGTGAGGACTGGCTCGGCGAGGCAGGTGTGTGGGATTGTGCGCGGTCGTGTCGTCTTTTGAGAAGGGAGTTTCCGGAACGTTATGACGAGATCTCGAACCGGTTGAGCGCCCCCGGCAGACGGGTGCCGAGCGGCGCCATGTCCCCGTCCGCCCCGTGCCGGGCGAGCAGGTCGAGAGCGAGCCGGCCGCGCCGCACCCGCTCCTTGGCCGTGGCCAGCGTCAGTTCCCGCAGGTGGTGGCCGTACGGATAGATGCCGGGTGCCTTGGAGAGGCCGAACTTCAGGTACAGCGGGGCGCCGCGCCGGATCAGCTCGGCGACCTCGTACATCCGCACATAGCCGCCGAGGTCGTCGGGAGCCTCGATGTACATGTCCATCGGTGCGGCCGAAACCCGTCGTATTTCGGTCAGGTGATCCAGCGTCAGGTCGCTGGGCACGTTGATGGAGTCGGCGCCGAGCCGCTCGTACACCGCGTACGAGGCCGGGTTGACCGGGCCGACGAGCGCCGAGAGCTTGAGCGTGGTGTCGGCCGGGAGGAGCCCGGCGGCGCGGGCCCGGTGCAGCGTCCACAGCACGCCCTCGTCGGCGACGAGCAGACACGAGACGCCCAGTTCGCTCGCCCGCACGGCGTCCTCGACGCAGCCGGCCACCGCGTCGTGACCGCGTGCCCGCAGTCCGGCCCCGCGCGAGTCGGTCCGGGTGGAGCCGCCGATGTCCCAGGTGCCGCGCGGGCCGGTGAACAGGCAGAGCTCGATGTCGCGCTCGGCGGTGGCCTCGACCATCTCGGTGATCTCGGCGTCGGTCAGCATCCACACGCCGCTGCCCTGGCTGATCCGGTGGACCGGCACGTCCAGCCGCGAGGACTCCTTGAGCACCACCGCCAGCGCCTCCGGACCCTCGCAGGAGGGGATCTCGGTGCGCCAGCGGCCACCGCCCGGGAAGGAGTGCGGCGAGGCGTCGGCGGGATCGGGGTCGGGTGCGGCCAGGCCGAGGGCGGTGAGGGCCTGCTCACCGGGCCTGCGTGCGGCGGCCGTGGCGGAAGGGTCGGTCACTAGCTGTCCTTAGTGTTCGGTATGTCGGACGAAGTTCGCGGCCGCGGGTGTGGGGCGGCCGGGTGCGAGCGGCTGCGGGTGGGAGCCGCCGCGGGGCGGGACGTCGCCCGTCGGGTGGGTGTACGCCGGTGCGGAGGCCGTCAGGTCGCCCCCGCACCGGCGTACGGCTCAGCGGGGGGCGTCCGGGCGCAGCAGCACCTTGCCGACCTTCGGATCGCCGGAGCCCACCAGCTCGATGGCCTCCGAGAACTCCGCGAGCGGCAGTTCGTGCGTCACCAGCGGCCGCGGATCGAGCAGACCGGCCGCGAAGACCCGCACCGTGTGCGCCCAGGCGTCCGGCGGAGCCCCGAAGACGGTGTGCACCTCCAGCTGCCGTACGACCAGGTCGGTCGGGTCGAGGCCGTCGGCGCCCGGCGCCGGGATGCCGGTCAGCACCAGCCGGCCGCCCCGGCGCAGCAGCCCGGCCGCCGTGCGGGCGGCGTCCGCGGACCCGGCGGTCTCGATCACGACGTCGAAGTCGTCGGGGAGCGGCCGGTCCTTGGTGCGGAAGCCGGTCGCGCCGAACTGCCGGGCCAGCGCCTCCCGGTCCCCGCGCGTGCCGACGACCAGCAGCTCGGCCGGGGAGGCGGCGCGCAGGAACTGCACGGCGAACATCCCGAGCGTGCCCGTGCCGACGACGGCGACCCGCTCACCGGGCCGGGCGTTCGCCCTCAGCGCGGCGGCGGCGATGCAGGCCGCGGGCTCCAGCAGCGCCGCGGCGGTGAGATCGGCGTCGTCGGGCAGGGCGTGCAGCAGCCGGGCGGGCAGGGTCAGCGTCGGGGCCATGGCGCCCGGCTGGGTGAACCCGGTCTCCTCGTACCCGGCGGTGCACAGCGTCGTCTCGCCCGCGTGACAGCGGTCGCACACCTGGCAGTTGCGGAAGCCCTCGCCCACGACCTTGCGGCCGGCGAGCGACGCGGGCACCCCGGCGCCGACCCGCTCCACCGTTCCGGACCACTCGTGCCCGGGGGTGAGCGGGTAACGCACGTACCCCTCGGGCCGGTTGCCCTGGTAGACCTCGCGGTCGCTGCCGCAGATCCCGGCGGCGTGCACCCGCACCAGCGCCTCGCCGGGCCCCGGTTCACGCGGCTCGTGCGCCACGAGCCGGTGCACCCCCGGCGCCTCGACGACGACCGCGCCGCTCATGCCCCGGTCCCCTTCGGCTTGCGCTGCTCCCAGCCCTCGGCCCACAGGTCGAACCGCGCCTGCTGCTGCGGGAACTCGGCCGCCGCGTCGGTGTCCAGCTCGACGCCGAGACCGGGCGCGTCGGAGAGGTGGAAGCATCCGTCCTCGGGATTCACCTGCGGAGCGCCCTTCACCACCTTCTTGATCTCCGCGTCCGCGAAGTCGTTGAAGTGCTCCAGGATCTTGAAGTTCGGTGAGGCGAAACCGACTTGGAGGGAGGCCGCGGTGAGCACCGAGCCGCCGACGTTGTGCGGGGCGACCAGCGTGTAGTGCGTCTCGGCGGTCGCGGCCAGCTTCCGGGTCTCCCAGATGCCGCCGATGTGGCCGACGTCGGGCTGGATGACGTCCACCGACTGGTCCTCGAACAGCTCGCGGAACTCGATCCGGTCGTGGATGCGCTCACCGGTGGCGACCGGGATCTCGACCTTCTCGGCGACCTTCTTCAGCGCCCTGAGGTTCTCCGGCGGGACCGGCTCCTCCAGCCAGGCGGGCTTGAACGGCGCCAGTTCGCGGGCGAGCCGGACGGCGGTGGAGGGCGAGAACCGGCCGTGCATCTCCAGCATCAGCTCGGCGTCCGGCCCGATGGCGTCGCGCACGGCCTCGATCAGCGACACGGCGTAGTTCGTCTGCTGCTGGTCCAGCTCGAAGTGCCCGGTGCCGAACGGGTCGATCTTCAGCGCCCGGTACCCGCGCTCCATGACCCCCTGCGCGGCCTTGTGGTACGCCTCCGGGGTCCGTTCGGTGGTGTACCACCCGTTGGCGTACGCCTTGACCTTGTCGGTGACCCTGCCGCCCAGCAGTTGCCAGACCGGGACGCCGAGGGCCTTGCCCTTGATGTCCCAGCAGGCCATCTCGACGACGGCGATGCCCGACATCACGATCTCGCCCGCGCGCCCGTAGTCGCCGTACTTCATGCGGCGCACCAGGTCCTCGACAGCGAACGGGTCGGAGCCGAGAATGTGGTTGGCCTCGGCCTCCTTCAGGTAACCGAGGAGTGCGTCGGTGTGCCCCAGCATCCGGGTCTCGCCGACTCCGGTGATGCCCTCGTCGGTGTGCACCTGGACGTAGGTCAGGTTGCGCCACGGCGTCCCGACCACGTGTGTGCTGATTCCGGTGATGCGCACGGCGGCTGCCCTTCGCTCTGTTCGATATTTCGTCACTCGTTCGAAATGCTGGCGTGACAGTAAGGATGGGGTGCGGGGAGTGTCAATGGGGCGGACACATAACGGTTTCGGCAGTGTGGGTGCGGGGGAGAGGCGCCGGCGACGGGCTTCCCCACACAACTTTCACAGTGACCTCTAGGAACGCGCCCTTGCGGGAACTTACCCTTCCCGCGTCATGGACTACTGCCACCCGTGCCGACGGCACCTCAACGGCGCCCTCGCCTGCCCGGGGTGCGGCACGCCCGCCCACGAACTCCACGCGTCGGACGCCGGTCTGACGGCGGGTGAGGACACCCCGACGGGGCCCGTGCAGGCGGCGGCGACGCCCGCCCCCGGGAGAGGCGCCGACGCGCACCCCGGCACGGGCCCCGGCGACTACTCCGACCCGCCTCCCGACGAGGGCCCCGGCGACGGATCCCCGCCCGCCTCCCGCTCCAGCCGCCGCGACCGCAAGGCCGCCGCCCACCGCAGGCGCCGCCGCCGGACCCTGCTGGTCGCCGCGGGCTTCGTCCTGGCGGCCGGGGGACTGAGCCTCGCCGAACTCGGCACGGACGCCCCCCACTCCCCGGACGCGCCGGCCGCGGCGGGCGGCGAGACGACGGACGGCGGAGCGGCCCGTGAGGTGGACGAGACGTCGGCGATCCCGGCCGGCGACACCGCGGCGACGGTCCCGGCCCCGGGCGCACCGTCCCCGAGCGCGTCCGCCTCGACAACGGTGTCGGGCTCCCCGTCGGACTCCCCGGAGGCGTCGCGGCCGGAATCGGCGGCCGAGTCCGACACCTCCACCGCGTCCCACCCCCCGGCCCCGGGCACCACCCCGCCCGCGGACCAGTCCCCGGACCCGGCCTCCCCGGACCCGGACGACGACCCGCCCCCGTCGACGACCCCCGCCCCACCGGACTCCCCGGACCCGACCCCGACGGAAACCTGCGACCGGTTCCTGTGGTGGTGCACGTAGCCGCGCGACCGCGGGCAGCCGTGACTCCCGTCAGGCCCTGAAGGGCCCTGCGGGCACTTCAGGGCCCCGGAGTGCCCGCACCGAGGCGCCGGTTCAGTCGCCGCCCCGCAGCATCGTCACCAACGCGTCCCGCAGCGCGACCCGCTCCGCCTCCGACAGCCCCGCCAGCGGCTCCCGTGCGAACCGCAGGGACTCCCGCAGTCCCCGGGCCACCCGGCGCCCCTCCTCCGTGGCCGCCGCCACCTTCACCCGGCGGTCACCGGGGTCGGGGCGCCGTTCGACCAGGCCCCGTGCCTCCAGGCGGTCCACGATGCCCGTGACGTTCGACGGCTCGCACCTGAGCTTCTGGGCCAGCTTCCGCATCGGCAGCGGTTCCAGCGACAGGAGGCTGAGCAGCTTGGCCTGCGCCCCGGTCAGGGCGCGCTCCGCCGCCGCGTCCTCGTAGTCCGCGTGGAAGCGGGCCACGACCTCGCCGATCAGCTCGACGACTTCGAGGGTGAGAGCGTCGGGGCGGCGTGTCGTGTCGCGTGGTGTGGCCATGCGATCCAGGGTACCCAGTTGTTTGACAACCTGAAATGTTCAGTCGCATGGTTGTTTCAGACCATGAAACATCCCGCCGGCGAAGCCCTCGGTGAGCCCCAGGAAAGGCGCCCCATGACCGACTCCCCCGCACTCCCCGCCGTCAACCGTGAATGGCACCTGGTCACCCGCCCGGTCGGCTGGCCCAAGCCCGAGGACTTCTCGCTCGTCGAGGCGGAGGTCCCCACCCCGGGCGACGGCCAGGTGCTGGTGCGCAACCTGTACGTCTCCGTCGACCCGTACATGCGCGGCCGCATGAGCGCCGCCAAGTCCTACGCCGCCCCCTACGAGCTGGGCGAGCCCATGCAGGGCGGCGCGGTCGGCGAGGTCGTCGCCTCGAACGCCGAGGGCATCGCCGTCGGCGACCACGTCCTGCACTTCCTCGGCTGGCGCGAGTACGCCGCCGTGGACGCGAAGAACGCCGTCAAGGTGGACCCGGACGCGGCGCCGCTGTCGACGTACCTGGGCGTGCTCGGCATGACGGGGCTCACCGCCTACGCCGGTCTGCTGCGCACGGCCGCTTTCAAGGAGGGCGACTCCGTCTTCGTCTCGGGGGCCGCCGGTGCCGTCGGCGGCCAGGTGGGGCAGATCGCGAAGCTCAAGGGCGCCTCCCGCGTCATCGGCTCGGCCGGCTCGGACGAGAAGGTCCGGCTGCTCCTCGACGAGTACGGCTTCGACGCCGCCTTCAACTACAAGGACGGCCCGGTGAGCGAGCAGCTGCGCGCCGCCGCCCCGGACGGTGTCGACGTCTACTTCGACAACGTCGGCGGTGACCACCTGGAGGCCGCCATCGGCTCCCTCAACCTCCACGGCCGCATCGCCGTCTGCGGCATGATCTCGGTCTACAACAACACAGAGCCCGCGCCCGGCCCGAAGAACCTCGCCCGCCTCATCCAGACCCGCGGCCGCATCGAGGGCTTCCTGGTCGGCGACCACTACGACCTCCAGCCGCGGTTCGTCGAGGAGGTCGGCCCCTGGGTCCGCTCCGGCGAGCTGAAGTACCGCGAGACGGTCGTCGAGGGCATCGAGAACAACCTGGAGGCGTTCCTCGGCGTCCTGCGCGGCGACAACACCGGGAAGATGATCGTCAAGCTCTGACCCGCCCGGCGGGACCGTCCGGCGAGGAGGAGCGGGCTTCACTGAACTTCCGGCATGCGGTAGCGTCATTCCGAAATCCGTCGTGATCGTGGGCGCGAGTCACGGCGGACCGAGGAGGAAGACATCCCTATGCCCATCCAGCAGTCCGAAGTCCTCTACACCGCCGTCGCCACCGCCGAGAACGGCCGCGACGGCCGGGTCGCCACCGACGACGGCAAGCTCGACCTGGTCGTGAACCCGCCCAAGGAGATGGGCGGCAACGGCGCGGGCACCAACCCGGAGCAGCTCTTCGCCGCCGGGTACAGCGCCTGCTTCCAGGGCGCGCTCGCCGTCGTGGCCCGCCAGGAGGGCGCCGACGTCTCCGGCTCGACCGTCACCGCGAAGGTCGGCATCGGCAAGAACGACGACGGGTTCGGGATCATCGTCGAGATCTCCGCCGAGATCCCGTCCGTCGACGCCGCCACCGCGCGGTCGCTGGTGGAGAAGGCCCACCAGGTCTGCCCGTACTCGAAGGCGACCCGCGGCAACATCACCGTCACGCTCGCCTGACCGGGAAGGGGCCGGCGCGCCGACCGGTAGAGTTCCGCCCATGCGTGATCTTGGGGCGGGATTCGGTCATCTGCTGAAGGGCCAGCGCTGGGTGGCCCGGCACGGCCGGAGCTACGGCTTCGGACTCGTCCCGGGCCTGATCACCCTGGTCCTGTACGTGGGCGTACTGATCGCGCTCGCGCTGTGGGGCGGCGACTTCGTCGACTGGGCGACCCCCTTCGCCGACGACTGGCCGAGCCCCTGGACCGGGCTCTTCCGCGGCTTCCTCACCGCCGTGCTGTTCGCCCTCGCCCTGCTCCTGGCCGTCCTCACCTTCACCGCGGTCACCCTGCTGGTCGGCCAGCCCTTCTACGAGGCGCTCTCCGAGCGGGTCGACCGCGACGTCTCCCCGGACGGCACGGCCCCCGAGTCCGACCTGCCGCTCTGGCGCGAGCTGTGGATCTCCGGCCGCGACAGCGTGCGCATCCTCGTCCGCGCCGCCGTCTGGGGCGTGCTGCTCTTCGCGCTCGGCTTCGTGCCGGTCGTCGGCCAGACGGTGGTCCCGGTGATCGGCTTCTTCGTCACCGGCTTCTTCCTCACCGAGGAGCTGGCCGCCGTCGCCCTCCAGCGCCGCGGCGTCGAACTGCGCGAGCGCCTCGCCCTGCTGCGCTCCCGCCGCATGCTGGTCTGGGGCTTCGGCACCCCGCTGGGCCTGGCCTTCCTGGTGCCGTTCGTCGCGGTGTTCCTGATGCCGGGCGCGGTCGCCGGCGCCACGCTCCTCGCCCGCGAACTGCTGGGCGAGGAGACCCGGGACGGCGCCGAGGACCCGTCCGAGGGCGAGGCGGCCGCAGGACCCGCCGACCCGGAGGTCAGCTCCCCTCCGGCCCCGGGGCACTGACCGCCACGGCGACGATCGCCCGCGTCTGCGCCACGATGTCCAGCCGCTCGCGCACGAACTCCGGGTCGGTGACCGCGCCCGCCGCCGGATCGGTGTTCCCGGTCCCGAACCGCAGCACCGGCGTGTGCACGTGCCCGCCCGGCAGCCTGCCGTGCAGCCCGAGCCGGTCCCGCAGCAGCGTCGCGCGGTAGGCGATCTCGTTGGAGAGGTAGTTCCCGCCGCCGCCCTCCCGGGCCGTCGACCCGGGCGTGGGCCCGTCCGGCCGCACGACCGCCCCGGTGCCTGCCCCGGCCGGGATCTCCGTCACGCCCGTGTTGTCGTACACGGGGAAGCGGCCGGTGACCGCGGCCGTGATCGCCGCGTACGGCAGCGTGGTCGTCGTCCACTGCGGCTGCGAGGCCGGATCGGCCACCGGCACCGTCTCCGTGCGGGAGACGTTCTCGTTGTCCGGGAAGCCGCCCCGCCAGGCCCCGTTGGTCCGCTCCACGTCGAACCGCCCGACCCGGCCCTGGCTCACGGTGGTGAACAGGTCCACCCGCGGCAGATACGGCCGCAGCGCCCGCTCCACCGCCCCCTCGGTGAAGTCCCGCCAGCGCACCGGGAACACGGCCGTCTCCACCCGGGCGGGGCCCTGCGGGGTGTCGATCACCGTGCCGTCCAGGGCGAGCGCGACGGCGCCGGACGGGTTGGAGATCCGGATGTCCCGGTCCAGGGTGAACGGGTCGAAACCGGTGAGCAGCACCCGTTTCACCCCCTTGTCCGCGCCCTTGCCCCGCGCCTTCGGCGCCCTGGGCGGCAGGCGCAGGTCGGCCTGTCCGCGCGAGGTCCGCTCCACCTCCGCCAGCAGCGCGGCCCGTTGGCCCGCCTCCAGCCCGAACCGGGGCTCCCAGGCACGCAGTTCACGCGTCATCCCGAGCCGCGCCCAGTACAGCGGCCGGTCGTCGTCGCGGCTGAGGTCCCCGCGGGCCGGTCCGCGCCCCTGCACCCGGTCCACCGCCCGCCGCCACAGCGCCGCGCCCTCGTGCGCCACGACGGCACGCGCCTCGCGGTAGGAGCCGGCCCGCCCGAGCTCGCGGGCGAACGCCGGTGCCACCGCGTCGAATCCGGAGCGCCGCAGGATCTCCCGGGGCACCGGGCCGTCCAGCCGCCGCTCCTCGACGGTCGGCGCGGTGGCGGTGCCGCCCGCCGGGGGTGCCGCCGTCGCCGCCGTGGGGGCCGCGAGGCCCGCCACCAGGGCCAGTCCCAGTACGCCGATCCGAACACGCAGGGGAGTCAAGGGAGTCCAGGTCCTTCCGTCGCCGTGGGGTGCGCTGCCGGACGGCGGAAGTATCCCGTGACGGCAGGGGTGCGCGCCACGGTGCGTCGGCGGCCGGATCGCGGCCGTGTGTGAAGGGTTCGTACGGACTCCTGCGCCGGCCCCCGATCACGGACCGCCGGATCACCGCGACGATTACCGTCGGGCCAGGGACGCCCGCGAGCGCGGCCCCCGGGAACAGCCCCGGCCCGGAACCTGACGACCGGGCCGGGGCTCGGCCCCCGCCGTCACGCTTCCCGCCGTCACGCCCGAGCCGTCGTCGCGCACCCGGGACCCCGCCGTCACCCCTCCCGGCGCACCGAGAAGCCGTACACCGTCTCCGAGCGGAACACCTCGCCCGGCCGCAGTACCGTGCTCGGGAACGCGGGCCGGTTCGGGGAGTCCGGGAAGTGCTGCGTCTCCAGCGCGACACCGTCACCGGGGGCGAAGGGCTCGTCCAGGTGGTCGGCGGTGTACACCTGCAGGCCGGGCTCGGTCGTCGCCACCGTGAGCACCCGCCCCGACGCCGGGTCGTACAGCTCGGCGACCTCCTCGGCGGCGCTGGTCACGCCCTTGTCGAGGACGAAGTTGTGGTCGTAGCCCGAGCCGATCTTGCGCGGCCGCCGGAAGTCGAAGCGCGTGTCCGTCACGTCCTCGAAGCCGCCCGTCGGGATCAGGCCGGCGTCGACCGGCGTGATCCGGGAGGCGGCCAGCCGCAGTTCGTGCCCGCCCGTGTGTCCCGAGCCGCCCAGGTTGAAGTAGCTGTGGTTGGTCGGGTTCAGCACCGTCGGGGCGTCCGTGACCGCCTCGTACACGATCCGCAGCGCGCCCGACCCGTCCAGCGTGTACGTCGCCGACATCTCCAGGCGCCCCGGGAAGCCCTCCTCGCCGTGCGGGGAGACCCGGCTCAGCCGGACGCCGTCCGCGACCTCCGCCACGTCCCACACGCGCTTGTCGAAGCCCCGCTCGCCGCCGTGCAGCGAGTTGGCCCCGCTGTTGAGCGCCAGCGCGTACGTCCGTCCGTCCAGCGGGAAACGCCCGCCCGCGATCCGGTTGGCGTACCGCCCCACGAGCGCGCCGAAGTACGGCTCCGGGTGCGCCACATAGCCGTCCAGGTCCGCGAACCCCAGCACCACGTCGGCGGTGTTGCCCTCCCGGTCCGGGACCTCGGCCGACTGCACGATCCCGCCGTACGACAGGACCCGTACCCGTACGCCGGACCGCTCCAGCGTCCAGCGGTGTACCGGGGTGCCGTCGGACAGTGTGCCGAAGAGTTCGCTCATGTGCGGAACTCTAGGACATCCCAGGTCAGGACCGCTCACGACGACTTCGCGGTGACCGCGCGGTACGCGATCTCCGCCAGCCGGGCCTGGCCGTCCACGCTCGGGTGGAACCAGTCCCAGTGGCTCAACTGGTCCGTGCCGAACCGGTACGCGTGCACCGCGCCGTCGTCCGTGCGGCACCGGCGGTCCTTCGCGCAGACCTCGCGCAGCACCTCGTTGTAGTCCGCCACCCGGTCGCGCACCGCGTTGCGCCGCGACGTCGCCGCCGCGTCCAGGGAGTCCGCGTCGCCCAGCATCGACGGGCAGATGCCCAGCTTCCACACCTGCTTGCCCAGCGGGCTGGTGCGCCCCTGGGACCACAGCCGCTTCAGGTCCGGAATGCTCGACACGTACACCTGCGCCCTGGGGAGCTTCTCGCGCAGGGTGGCCATCGCCTCCTCGAACTGCGCGCGGAAGTCCGCCACCGGCGTCATCGCCGAGGCCGAGGACCGGCACGCGTCGTTCGCCCCCGCCATCACCGCCACCAGCTCCGGCCGGCGCTTCGCCGCCCGCGTCACCTGGCCGGTCAGGTCGGCCATCCGGGCCCCGGTGACCGCGTAGTTCCAGCTCCGGTCGGCCGCGTCCGCCTTCCCCAGCAGCCGTACGGCGAGCGAGTCGACCTTCGCGCTGCTGCCCGTCGCCCACGACACCTCCGGGCAGTCCGACAGCACCGCGCAGGCGTCGAACCCGCGCGTGATGGAGTCGCCCACGGCCGCCACGGACCGGGGGCTGGTGTCCCAGACGGGGGCCGTCTTCGCCCGCTTCGACGCGCCGGCCGAGGGCGCGGGGGAGCCGCCGCCCGCGGCGTCGCAGCCCGCCACGCCCAGGGCGGTGGCGGTCAGCACGGCGAGCGCGGCACACGCCCGGCGACGCCCGTACCGCGTCGCCCGGTCCGTCCCTCGGCCCATACCGGTCCACCCCTCGCCTCGTGCCTCCAACGTGCTCAACCCATGACACCCCGCGAGGGTTCCCGAGGGCGGCGATGCAACGGCTCACACCCGTACAAGCGTCCTGCCGGGTGAATGGCGGCGGTTTGTCGGCGGCGGGACCGACGGTACGTCACACTCCTTGCCCCGTCGCACGGTAGCCTCGCCATGAACGTGGCCCGCGTGGCCACGGCCGTTCCACCCGTTCCGAGATGTCCCGCTCAGCCCGGAGGTTCCGGTGACGACACGTGGAGTCCTGTACGTGCACTCCGCGCCGCGCGCGCTCTGCCCGCACGTCGAGTGGGCCATCGCCGGGGTGCTCGGCACCCGCGTCGGCCTGGACTGGATCCGGCAGCCCGCCGCATCCGGAACCTGGCGCTCGGAGTTCTCCTGGCAGGGCCAGTCCGGCATCGCGTCCAAACTCGCCTCCGCACTGCGCGGCTGGCAGTTGCTGCGCTTCGAGGTCACCGCGGAACCCTCCGCGGGCGTCGAGGGCGAGCGCTACAGCTGCACCCCCGACCTCGGCATCTTCCACGCCGTCACCGGCATCCACGGCGACATCATGATCCCCGAGGACCGGCTGCGCGCCGCCCTGGTCCGCTCCCAGCGCGGCGAGACCGACCTGGAGTCGGACATCGCCAAGCTCCTCGGCAAGCCCTGGGACGACGAACTGGAGCCCTTCCGCCACGCGGGCGAGGGCGCCCCGGTGCGCTGGCTGCACCAGGTGGTGTGAAGCGCCCCGCCCCACGCGCACGAGGAAGGCCCCCACCGACCGGTGGGGGCCTTCCTCGTGCGCGTGGGATCGCTCAGACGGTCCGGAACGCGAGGACGACGTTGTGGCCGCCGAAGCCGAACGAGTCGTTCAGCGCGGCGATCCGGCCCTCGACCGGCAGCTTGCGGGCCTCGCCGCGGACGATGTCCGCGTTGGCCTCGGCCTCCGGGTCGAGGTTGTCGACGTTGATGGTCGGCGGCGCCACCCGGTGGTACAGGGCGAGGACGGTCGCCACGGACTCCACGCCGCCCGCGCCACCGAGGAGGTGACCGGTCATCGACTTGGTGGCGGAGACCGCCATGTGGTCGACGTCGTCGCCGAGGACCTTGCGCAGCGCCTTCAGCTCGGCGATGTCACCGGCCGGCGTCGAGGTGGCGTGCGCGTTGACGTGCACGATCTCGGCCGGGTCCAGGTCGGTGTGGTCCAGCAGGTTCTGCAGGGCGGCGGAGATGCCGCGGCCCTCCGGCTCCGGTTGCACGATGTCGTGGCTGTCGGCGGAGATGCCCTGGCCGACCGCCTCCGCGTAGACGCGGGCACCGCGCGCGGCGGCGTGCTCGGCGGACTCCAGGACGACGACGCCGGCGCCCTCGCCGAGGACGAAGCCGTCCCGGGCGGTGTCGAAGGGGCGCGAGGCACCCTGCGGGTCGTCGTTGTTCTTGGACATCGCCATCATGTTGCCGAACGCGGCGATGGGCAGCGGGTGGATCGCCGCCTCCGTGCCGCCCGCGACGACGACGTCGGCGCGGCCCGTGCGGATCATCTCGATGGCGTAGCCGATGGCCTCGGCGCCCGACGCGCAGGCGGAGACCGGCGTGTGCACGCCCGCGCGGGCGCCCACCGCCAGGCCCACGTTGGCCGAGGGGCCGTTCGGCATGAGCATGGGGACGGTGTGCGGGGAGACGCGGCGGACGCCCTTCTCCTTGAGCACGTCGTACTGGTCGAGCAGCGTGGTCACACCGCCGATGCCGGAGGCGATGACCGCGCCCAGCCGGTCGGGGTCGACGTGGGCCGCGCCGTCCTCGGCGGGGCTCTCGCCCGCCTTGCCGACGTACCCGGCGTCCTTCCAGGCCTCCCGCGCGGCGATCAGCGCGAACTGCGCCGAGCGGTCCAGCCGGCGGGCCTGCGGCCGCGGGATGACCTCGGAGGGGTCGACGGCGGCCGGGGCGGCGATGCGGACCGCCTGGTCGGCGGCCCACTCCTGCTCCAGGGGCTTGGCACCGGACCTGCCGGCGACCAGACCCTCCCAGGTCGAGGCTGCGTCGCCACCCAGCGGTGTGGTTGCGCCGATACCGGTGACGACCACGGTGCGATTGGTCGAGCTCACGGGAATTCTTTCTCCAACGGGATACGGGATTCGTACGGCGCCACCGCCGGGTGGCGGGGCAGTCTGCCCGGATACTCGGGTTATGCCCGAGTATCGGCGGATCAGGCCTGGTGGTCGAGGATGTACTTCGTCGCGTCGCCGACGGTCTTGAGGTTCTTGACGTCCTCGTCCGGGATCTTGACGTCGAAGCGCTCTTCGGCGGCGACGACGACCTCGACCATGGACAGCGAGTCGACGTCCAGGTCGTCGGTGAAGGACTTGTCCAGCTGGACGTCCTCAACCGGGATGCCGGCGATCTCGTTCACGATGTCCGCGAGACCGGCGACGATCTCTTCCTGAGTGGCGGCCATGATGGCGCTCCTTCTTTGTTGTCCAGAGGGTGTGGCGGCCCGCCGCGTCGCGACGGGTGTTGCTGCTCTCCCTGCCGGACCGTGTGATCCGGCACGGAGTGCCTAGGGGAGGGTAACGACCGTCGCGGCGTAGACGAGACCCGCCCCGAAGCCGATGACGAGCGCGGTGTCACCGCTCTTCGCGTCGCCCGTCGCCAGGAGCCGCTCCATCGCGAGCGGGATCGAGGCGGCCGAGGTGTTGCCGGTGGTGCGGATGTCACGGGCGACCGTGACGTGCTCCGGCAGCTTCAGCGTCTTCACCATCGAGTCGATGATCCGCACGTTGGCCTGGTGCGGGATGAAGACGTCCAGGTCGTCCGGGCTGATCCCGGCCGCGTCCAGCGCCTGCTGCGCGACCTTCGCCATCTCGAACACGGCCCAGCGGAACACCGCCTGGCCCTCCTGCGTGATCGCGGGGAACTTGACGTTGCCCTCGCTGTCGAGCGGGAGCCCGGAGACGTCGCCGCTGCGGAAACGGTCCCAGGGGATCGTCTGCTTGATCGTTTCGGCCTTGTCGCCCTCCGAGCCCCAGATCGTCGGGCCGATCGCCGGCTCGGGCGAGGGGCCGACCACGACCGCGCCCGCGCCGTCGCCGAACAGGAAGGCCGTGGCCCGGTCCTCCAGGTCGGTCAGGTCGGACAACCGCTCCACGCCGATCACGAGGACGTACTCCGCCGAGCCCTCGACGACCAGGCCCTTGGCCAGCGTCAGCCCGTAGCCGAAGCCCGCGCAGCCCGCCGAGATGTCGAAGGCCGCCGCCCTGTCGGTGCCGAGCCGGTCGGCGATCTCGGTGGCGATGGCCGGGGTCTGGCTGAAGTGCGACACGGTGGAGACGACCACGGCGCCGATCTGCGAGGCGTCGATCCCGGCGTCGGCGAGCGCCTTGCCGGAGGCCTCCACGGACATCGCCGCGACGGTCTCCTCGGGACCGGCCCAGTGCCGGGTCTCGATGCCGGAGCGCGAGCGGATCCACTCGTCGGACGAGTCGATCTTCTCGAGGATCACCTCGTTCGGCACCACGCGGGTCGGACGGTAACCGCCGACGCCGAGGATGCGCGCGTACGGGGCGCCCTTGCTGGGCTTGATCTTCGACATGCTCTCGCGCTCCTTGTCAGGCCTGGGTGTGCTCGGCGACGAGCTCGCGGGCCGCGTCGAGGTCGGCGGGGGACTTCAGGGCCAGCGTCTTCACGCCGGGCAGCGCCCGCTTGGCGAGTCCGGTCAGCGTGCCGCCCGGGCACACCTCGATCAGCGCGGTGACGCCGAGCTCCTTGAACGTCTCCATGCACCGGTCCCAGCGGACCGGGTTGGCGACCTGGCCGACCAGCCGCTCCAGCACCTCGGTGCCGGAGGCGACGGCCCGGCCGTCCTTGTTGGAGACGTACGTCACCTTCGGGTCGGCCGGCGTCAGCGACTTCGCGGCCTCGGCGAGCTTGTCCACCGCGGGCGCCATGTGGTGCGTGTGGAACGCGCCGGCCACCTTCAGCGGGACGACCTTGCGGACACCCTCGGGCTTGTCGTCGCTCAGCGCGGCCAGCTGGTCCATGGTGCCCGCGGCCACGATCTGACCGGCGCCGTTCACGTTCGCCGGGGTCAGGCCGAGCTTCTCCAGGTGCGCCACGCTCACCTCGGGGTCGCCGCCGAGCAGCGCCGACATGCCGGTCTCGGTGACCGCGGCGGCCTCGGCCATGGCCAGGCCCCGACGGCGTACGAGGGTCAGTGCCGCGGTGTCGTCGAGGACGTCCGCGAAGGCGGCGGCGGTGATCTCGCCGACGCTGTGGCCGGCGACCACGCCCGGGGCGAACCCGGGAATGTCACCGAGTGCCGCGGCGGAGAGGAGGCCGGCCGCGACCAGCAGGGGCTGGGCCACGGACGTGTCACGGATCTCGTCCGCGTCGGCCTTGGTGCCGAAGTGGACGAGATCGAGTCCGATGGCGTCGGACCAGCCCGCGACGCGGTCCGCGGCGCCGGGAAGGTCGAGCCATTCAGTCAGGAAGCCGGGCGTCTGGGCGCCCTGGCCGGGAGCGACGAGTACGAGCACTCTCACACTCTCTCTTGAGGACGGCCGCAACCGCCCGTGGGGACAGGGACGAAGAACGGGAGCGGGTTTTGTGGACCCTGCACAAAAGGCTAGAGCTGTGGATCTCCATCGGTCAGACGCCCCAGGATGAGGGCGATCCGCAGTGTGAACGCAGACCGTACATCAGAGGGTGACCATCCGGTGACGTCAGTCACACGTCGGAGCCGGTAGCGCACGGTGTTCGGGTGAACGAAGAGCATCCGGGCGGCGCCCTCCAGACTGCTCGCCTGTTCGAGGTAGACGCTGAGCGTCTCGAGGAGGGCCGCCCCCGCCTCCTCCAGCGGTCTGTAGATCTCCTCCACCAACTGCTCGCGGGCCGAGGGGTCGGAGGCGATCGCGCGCTCCGGCAGCAGATCGTCGGCGAGCACCGGGCGCGGGGCGTCCGGCCAGGCGGTGCACGCCTTGAGCCCGGCCGCGGCGGCCTGCGCGGACCGGGTCGCGGCCAGCAGGTCCGGCACCACGGGACCGGCGACGACCGGACCCTGCGCGAACGGCCCGATCAGCGACTTCGCCACCGCCAGCGGATCGTTGCGGCCCCCGGCGATCACCACCAGGCGGTCCCCGAGCACCCCGGTCAGCACCTGGAGCTTGGCGTGCCGGGCCGCCCGCCGGATCGCCTCCACGGTCAGCTCGGAGTCCCCGTCGGGCGCGGTGCCCAGCACGACGCACACGTGCTCGGGCGAGTTCCACCCCAGCGCGGCGGCGCGCGACACGGCGCCCTCGTCGGCCTCGCCGCTGAGCACGGCGTTCACCACCAGTGACTCCAGCCGCGCGTCCCAGGCACCGCGTGCCTCGGCGGCCTGCGCGTACACCTGGGCCGTCGCGAAGGCGATCTCCCGCGCGTACACGAGCAGCGCCTCGCGCAGCACGGACTCGTCACCTGGGGCGGCGACCTCGTCGATCGCGGACTCCATCACCTCGATGGTGGTCCGCACCATCTCCACGGTCTGCCGCAGCGTGATCGCGCGGGTCAGCTCGCGCGGCGCGGTGCCGAAGACGTCGGTGGAGATGGCCTGGGGCGCGTCCGGCCGCCGGAACCACTCGGTGAACGCGGCGATGCCGGCCTGCGCGACCAGCCCGATCCAGGAACGGTTCTCCGGGGGCATGGCCCGGTACCACGGCAGCGTCTCGTCCATGCGCGCGATGGCCTGCGCGGCGAGCGATCCGGAGGACTGCTCCAGCCGCTTCAGGGTCGCGGTGTGCGGGTGGGCGGGCTGGGCGGGGGCGTCGGGCTTGCCGGTTTCGGGTTCGGGCACGGGACAAGACTGCCTTATCGGGACGGCCGGGTGTGCCGCCGGGGCTACCGTGAACGACGTGATGGACGTACGCCGCGCCGACGAGCGCTATCCGGGCGGTGATCCGGCTGCCGGGATCACCTCCCGCCACGCCTTCTCCTTCGGCCCCCACTACGACCCCGGCAACCTGCGCTTCGGGGCCCTGCTGGCCTGCAACGAGGAGCACCTCGCCCCCGGGGCCGGCTTCGACGAGCACCCGCACAGCCACACGGAGATCGTCACGTGGGTGGTGGAGGGCGAGCTGACGCACCGTGACAGCGCGGGCCACGAGACGGTGGTCCGCGCCGGGGACGTGCAGCGCCTCAGCTCGGCGGGCGGCGTCCGGCACGTCGAACGCAACGACGCCGCCGCCCCCCTCACCTTCGTGCAGATGTGGCTGGCCCCGCGCGACCCCGGCGGCGACCCCGCCTACGAGATCGTCCGCGGCATCGCCGACTCCACCCCGTACGCCGTCCCGGAGGCGGGCGCCATGCTCCACGTGCGCCGCCTGGCCGCGGGGGAGCGGACGGCGGTGCCGGACGGGGCGTACGTGTACGTGCACGTGGTGCGGGGCGGGGTGACGCTGGCCGGGCAGACGCTGGGCCCGGGCGACGCGGCCCGTGTCACGGACTCCGCGGGGGTGGAGGCGGTGGCGGCGACGCGGGCCGAGCTGCTGATGTGGGAGATGGCCCCCCAGGACCCGCCGTCGCCCTCCCCGTTGCCCGGCGAAGGCGAGGACAGGACCTAGGCCAGACCTAGGCCAGGCCCCGGGCCTCCGCCAGCACCGCGTCCGTGAACGGCGGCCACGCCTCGACCGCCCAGGGGCCGAACGCGCGGTCGGTGAGCGCCACGCAGGCGAGCCCCGCGTCCGGGTCGATCCAGAGGAACGTGCCGGACTGGCCGAAGTGCCCGAAGGTGCGCGGCGAGGACGAGGCGCCCGTCCAGTGCGGGGACTTGCCGTCGCGGATCTCGAAGCCGAGGCCCCAGTCGTTGGGGTTCTGGTGGCCGTAGCCCGGCAGGACGCCCTTCGTGCCCGGGTACTGGACGGTCATCGCCCCGGCGACCGTGCGTGGGTCGAGCAGCCGGGGCGCCTGCACCTCGGCGGCGAAGCGGAGCAGGTCCTCCACCGTGGACACGCCGTCCTTGGCCGGGGAGCCGTCGAGGGAGGTGTGCGCCATCCCGAGCGGCTCCAGCACCGCCTGCCGCGCGTACTCGGCGAACGGCATGTCCGCCGCCTTGGCGATGTGGTCGCCGAGCTGCTCGAATCCGGCGTTGGAGTACAGCCGGCGCTCCCCGGGCGGGGCGGTCGTCCGGTGCTCGTCGAAGGCCAGGCCCGAGGTGTGCGCGAGCAGGTGACGGACCGTCGCCCCGGGCGGCCCGGCGGGCTCCTCCAGCTCGATCGCGCCCTCCTCGTACGCGACGAGCGCCGCGTACGCCGCGAGCGGCTTGGTGACCGACGCGAGCGGGAAGCGGTGCGCGGCCGGGCCGTGGGTGCCCAGCACGGTGCCGTCGGCCCGTACGACGCCCGCCGCGGCGGTGGGGACCGGCCAGTTCTCGATCGACGCGAGGCTGTTCAAGGACATGGCGCCGAGCCTAAGCGGCTCACAGGTACAGCCGCATCGAGGGGGTCGTGTCGCGCGTGAAGCCCATCGACGCGTACAGGGGCTCGGCGTCGGGGGAGGCCGTGAGCATGACGTGCCCGGCGCCCCGTTCGCGGAACCACTCCAGCAGCTCCGCCATGCACGCCCGCGCGTACCCGCGACGCCGGGCGCCGGGGTCGGTGGCGACGCTGAAGACGTACCCGAGCAGCCCTCCCGGCCTGTCCGGACCGCCGATCCGGTACTCCAGCGTGCCCACCACCAGCGCCGCCGGCGCGCCCGGCCGCTCCGGGTGGTCGACCACGAACGCCGCGAAGCCGCCGTCCGGATCGGCCAGTCTCGTGCGCAGGCCGGGCAGCGCCCCCGCCTGCCAGTCGGTGGACGCGTCGGGGTTCACGGAAGCGATCATCACCTGACGCAGGCGGAGCACTTCCTCCGCGTCCTCGGCCACGGCACGGCGTACGAGACTCATGTCCGGCACGGTAGTGAGCGGCGCGGTCGCGTGTCCCGCGCTTTTCCCGCCGGTCGGGCTTGCCTGGAGTGCACTCCAAGGTCGTAGCGTTGAGGCCATGACGGTGATGCAGACCACGGCCGGGACGCTCGCGCCGAACGCCACCAGAACGGACATCTGCTCCGCCCCGCCCCCGCGCCACCCGCGCCCCGACGGGCAGGACCGCTACACGATCAGCGAGGTCGTCGCCCTCACCGGCCTGACGGCCCACACGCTGCGCTGGTACGAGCGGATCGGCCTGATGTCCCACATCGACCGCTCGCACACGGGACAGCGCCGCTACAGCAACCGCGACCTGGACTGGCTCGACTTCGTCGGCAAGCTGCGCCTGACCGGCATGCCGGTCGCCGACATGGTCCGGTACGCGGAGCTGGTCCGCGAGGGCGAGAGCACCTATGCCGACCGGCGGGACCTGCTGGAGTCCACCCGGCGCGACGTGCTGACGCGGATCGCCGAACTGCAGGACACCCTCGCGGTACTCGACCGGAAGATCAGCTTCTACGGCGACGCCGCACACACGGGTGAACGAGAGGGGAACCGATGACCGACCACAGGATCCCGACGGCCCGGCTCGGCGACGGCGGCCCCGAGGTGGGCGTCCAGGGCCTGGGCTGCATGGGCATGAGCTTCGCCTACGGCCCCACGGACACCGACGCCTCCCGGGCGACCCTGGAGCGGGCGCTCGAGCTGGGGGTGACGCTGTACGACACGGCCGACGCGTACGGCGCGGGGGAGAACGAGCGGTTCCTGGCACCGTTCTTCAAGGCCCACCGCGACGAGGTCGTCGTCGCCACCAAGTTCGCCCTGTCCATCCCGCCGGACGACCCGACCCGGCGGATCGTCCGCAACGACGCCCCCTACGTCCGCGAGGCCGTCGAGGCGAGCCTGCGCCGCCTGGACCTGGACGTCATCGACCTCCTCTACATGCACCGGCGCGACGTGAACGTGCCGATCGAGGAGACCGTCGGCGTCATGGCCGAGCTGGTGCGCGAGGGCAAGGTCAAGCACCTCGGGCTGAGCGAGGTGACGGGCGACGAGCTGCGGGCCGCGCAGGCGGTGCACCCGATCGCCGCCGTGCAGTCGGAGTGGTCGCTGTTCAGCCGGGACATCGAGGCGGGCGTGGTGCCGGCCGCGCGTGCACTGGGCGTGGCCCTCGTCCCGTACTCCCCGCTCGGCCGGGGTTTCCTCACCGGCTCCTTCGCCGACGCCGAGCAGGACCTCACGGACGACGACTTCCGCCGTCAGCAGCCCCGTTACACCGGCGACAACGCGGCGGCCAACGCGGCCCTCCTCGCCCCGGTCCGCACCGTCGCCGAGGCCCACGGCGCCACCCTCGCCCAGATCGCCCTGGCCTGGGTTCAGCAGCGGGCGCGGGTGCACGGCCTGCCGGTGGTCCCGATCCCGGGCACCCGGAAGCCGGCGCGGGTCGCGGAGAACGCGGCGGCGACCGGGATCGTCCTGACGCAGGACGAGCTGTCCCTGCTGGAGCCGATCGCGCAGAAGGTCGCGGGCGACCGCTACGCGGACATGACGTTCACGTCCGCCGGACGGGAGTAGAGAAGCGCTGCCGCAGGGGCGCGGGGGACTGCGCGAGCGACCCGCCACGGCCGTCGGCCGACGACGTGCCGCACCCGTGCCGCACCCGGCGACGCTAAAGCTCCGCCAGCAGCTCCGCCTTCTTGGAGGAGAACTCCTCGTCCGTCACCAGCCCCTGCTGATGCAGCTCCCCCAGGTGCCGTATCCGCTCGGCGATGTCGGCGGGATCACGCCGGGGTGCGGGCACCGGAACCGGAACCGGGGTGCCCGCACTCCGCTCCCGCACCGCCGCCAGCACCGCCGCGGCGAACGGCAGTGACTCGTGCACCAGCCCGTACCCGAGCCCGAACACCACCGCCGCCGGATCCTGGTCGGCCTGGGGGACGGCGGGAGCTGCGGGAACGGCGGGAACGGCCGGCGGCGCGGCGTCGCGCGGCAGCAGCCGCAGGTACCCCTCGAACATCTCCGGGGACCGCCACTCCACCCCGCCCAGGTCGGCGACCGGGAAGCTCTGGTCGCCGGCCTTCCACTTCGCCGAGGAGGCACCCGTCCAGAACCACCGGAAGGACACCGCCTCCCCGTCGAAGGAGGCCTTCCCGTCGTACGCCTTGAAGTGCAGGGGCGCCTCGGGCGCGGCCACCAGGTAGCGCTCGGTCTTGCCGGTCTCGGTCAGCAGCGCCCGCAGCTCGTCGGCGTAGTACTCCGCGAGCGTCTCCCGTTCGGCGGGCAGCACCAGCCGGTAGGGGTCGCCGCTCTCCTTGAGCTGTCCGGCCGCCGCCTCGATCAGCGGGTCGGCGCCCGCGCGCGGCTGGACGCGCAGCACGACGGTGCCGCGCCTGCCGGGCGTGAGCGTCACGCCCTCGATCGCCTCCAGGGGCACGCGGCGTTCCCCCAGGGCCTGGAACAGCTTGGGTGTTCGAATCCCCCGTTCGTAACGGATGAGCACGGAGTCGGACTCGAACTCCCAGGCGGCATGAAATCCGGCCAGTACGTCACCCATGCGGCTCATCGTATGCGGCACGAGCCTCTCCGTCCCCTCCCCGTGCAAACCGGAGTTTCTACGCCTCTACGCGCGTCCGGCCGCCGTCGCCACGGACAAATCCGCCCGGCATGTGTCGTCCTCGTCGGCGCAGGCCACCGTGCGGTACGCGCCAACGCCGATCCCCGCGAAGTTCCGCAGGCTGTCCGTACCGGGGACGAAGTATCCGCTGTGTCCCCGGGCGTCCCGTGCCGACAGTACGCGTGCCCCGAAGGCGGCCGAGACCGGGTCGGCACCGTGTCCGAGGCCGCCGACCTCCAGGTACGGCACGTCCTGGATCCAGTCGTCGGCGTCCCGCATCGCCCACACGCGGGCGGAGGTGTCCAGGCGCGCGGCGCTCTCGGCGCGCATGCCGGGGCTGCCGGCCACCGCTATGTCCGTCACCCGGCCGGGCAGCGCGTCGGCGGCCAGGCCGCACACCACCGAGCCGTAGCTGTGGCAGAACAGGGAGACGCGGGCCCTGCCGGGCAGCGCGCGCACCAGCGCGTTCAGCCGTACGGCGCCGTGGGCGGCGCGGGTCGCCGTGGCCGCCTCCATGCCGAGACCGCTGGGGGAGGTGTAGTCGGCCCAGGCGATCACGGCCGTGCCGGTGCCGGGGCTCGCCGCGCGCTCGGCCGCGTACAGCGACGCGGCCATGCCGGCGGGCGCCGAGTACCGCTTGCGGTCGGTGCGCTGGAAGGTGAGCAGTTCGGTGTCCACGCCGGGCACGACGACGGACACGCGGTCGGCGCGGTTCAGGTCCCCGAAGACCTCGGCGACCTTGCCCGAGCCCGCCGGGTCGAAGGCGAGGATGTGCCGGTCGGGCCCGAGCAGCGACTCGTAGCTGCGCACCCGCCGGGCCGCCTCGCGCTGTCCGGCGGGGGAGAGGCGCTTGTCGTGCATGCGGGCGCGCTCCACCGACCGCGCCTGCCGCAGCGCCGAGTGGTTGGCGACGTAGCGCAGGGGGACGGGAGCGCCGTTCATGTTGCCGACGGCCAGGGGATAGCGGTGGGCCAGGCTCGTGCGCTGCCGCGCGGTGAGCGAGGCGAAGAAGCGGGCCAGCCGGGCGGGCGCGGCGTGTGCGTCGGGCAGCCGTCGTCCGTCGATCCGGCCCTGTTCCCAGGCCTTGACCGACGCTTCGAGGGCGGTGGGCCCCCGCTGGTCGCGCAGGGCGGTCCAGCCGGTGGTCGCCAGCATCACGAACACCACGGCCAGGGCGAGCAGGAGGCGCCAGACGTTCAACTGCGGGGAGGTGTCGAAGGAAGTCACTGGGAGGACACACTAGGAGAACGGGCCGGTCTCGCGTGAATCCAGTGACACGGATCACGTTTCGGTGTGCCGCCAGTTCCCGGTGAGCGCCGGTGACACCTGGTCCAGGTACGTGGCCGTCAGGTCCCGCAGGGCCGCGAGCCCGGTGTCGTCGCGCCCCGACCAGATCCGCTCGGTGACCCGCATCACGGCGCCGAAGACGGCCACGACCACACGGGGACGCGGGTCCCGGTCGATGTCCAGTCCCTCGCGGTCGGCGACGACGCGGGCGATCCGCTCCTCCAGTTCCGTCGCGCGCCGCAGGTGGGCGGCGAGCAGCGCGGGCGTCGACTCGATCACCCGGTAGAAGCGCATGTGCAGCTCCAGCGGGACCACCTGCTCGACGGCCTCGCCGATGGTGTCCCAGCTCGCCGCGAGGGCCTGACGCAGCGCGTCCAGCGGCGCCTCCTCCGGGGGACGCGCGTGCACGGCGTCGACGAAGCGCGCCTCCGCGAGCCGCGCCGCGAAGAACGCCGCGTCCTCCTTGGAGGCGAAGTAGCGGAAGAAGGTGCGCTGGGAGACGTCGGCGGCCTCGGCGACGTCGTCGACGGTCGTCTCCTCGTAGCCGCGCTCGGTGAACAGTTCGAGGGCGGAGCGCAGCAGCAGGTCCCGGGTGCGCTGTTTCTTGAGTTCGCGCAGGCCCGGGCGGGAGGCCGTGGGTGCGGTCTCCGGCGGCGCCGACGTGCCGGCCACCTTCAAAACTGCTCTCCTTCGTACGGTTTCCCCAGTTCAGCGTATATGGGGGATGTCTTGTCAGTTACTGACTCGTGAATTGGTTTGTCAACTGTCAGCGGCTGTCATTAGCCTCAGCGGTATGACTAGTCAGACCACCATCGACAAGCCGGGACCGGGCGACGGCACCCCGGCGGGTTCGGCACCCGCCAAGGGATGGCGTGGCCATCCGTGGGTCACTCTCGTCACCGTCGCGGTCGGGGTCATGATGGTGGCCCTGGACGGCACCATCGTGGCGATCGCCAACCCGGCCATCCAGGACGACCTGGACGCCAGCCTCGCGGACGTCCAGTGGATCACCAACGCCTACTTCCTCGCCCTCGCGGTCGCACTGATCACCGCGGGCAAGCTCGGTGACCGCTTCGGCCACCGGCAGACCTTCCTCATCGGCGTGGCGGGCTTCGCCGCCTCCTCCGGTGCCATCGGGCTGTCCGGCAGCATCACGGCGGTCATCGTCTTCCGTGTCTTCCAGGGCCTGTTCGGCGCGCTGCTGATGCCGGCCGCGCTCGGCCTGCTGCGGGCCACCTTCCCGGCCGAGAAGCTCAACATGGCCATCGGCATCTGGGGCATGGTCATCGGCGCCTCCACCGCGGGCGGCCCGATCCTCGGCGGCGTGCTGGTCGAGCACGTCAACTGGCAGTCCGTCTTCTTCATCAACGTGCCGGTGGGCGTCCTCGCCCTCGTGCTCGGCGTCATGATCCTGCTGGACCACCGGGCCGAGAACGCGCCGCGCTCCTTCGACGTCCTCGGCATCGTGCTGCTGTCGGCCTCGATGTTCGCCCTGGTGTGGGCGCTGATCAAGGCCCCCGAGTGGGGCTGGGGCTCCGGCCAGACCTGGCTGTTCATCGGCGGCTCGGTGGTGGGCTTCGTCCTGTTCTCCCTCTGGGAGACCAAGGTCAAGGAGCCGCTGATCCCGCTGGCGATGTTCCGCTCGGTGCCGCTGTCGGCCGGTGTGGTCCTGATGGTCCTGATGGCCATCGCCTTCATGGGCGGCCTGTTCTTCGTCACCTTCTACCTGCAGAACGTCCACGGCATGAGCCCGGTCGACGCCGGTCTGCACCTGCTGCCGCTCACCGGCATGATGATCGTCGCCTCGCCGCTGGCCGGCGCGGCGATCACCAAGGTCGGCCCGCGCGTTCCGCTGGCCGGCGGCATGGCGTTCACCGCGGTCGCCATGTTCGGGATCTCCACGCTGAAGACGGACACCGGCAGCGGCCTCATGTCGCTCTGGTTCGCCCTGCTGGGCCTCGGCCTCGCGCCCGTCATGGTCGGCGCCACCGAAGTCATCGTCGGGAACGCCCCGTTGGAGCTCTCGGGCGTGGCCGGCGGCCTCCAGCAGGCGGCGATGCAGATCGGCGGCAGCCTCGGCACGGCCGTACTGGGCGCCGTGATGGCCTCCAAGGTCGACAACGACCTGGCGGGCAACTGGACGGACGCCGGACTCCCCGAACTGACGCCGGAACAGGCGCACCAGGCCTCCGAGGCGGTCCGGGTCGGCGTCCCGCCGGTGCCCGAGGGCACCCCGGCCCAAGTCGCCGGGAAGATCACGGAGGTCGCCCACGACACCTTCATCTCCGGCATGAGCCTGGCCTCGCTCGTCGCCGCCGGGGTCGCGGTCGTGGCGGTGTGCGTCGCCTTCCTCACCAAGCGCGGCGAGAACGCCGACGCGGGCGCGGGCGTGGGCCACATCTGACCGGTGCCCGGGAAAATCCCTCGCTCCTGTCACCCGTTTCGTCCATCAGGGTGACAGGAGCCGCGAACCCTCCCCTTGGCCGGAGACCGCAGGTCACAGTGGGTCAGGTCCTCCGCAGGGCACGGAGGGCGAGAGGCTGCGGCGCGCTGCCGGAGGGGGGTGGCGCGCGGGCAGCACGTTCGAAGCAGGCATGACACGCCCTGGGCGGGTACCCGAACTCCACGATGAGTTGAGGGAGTTGATGATGGCGAGCTTCGGACAGGGGTCGCGCAGGCACCCCCGCTCACGTGGCCGGACGTGGTCACGGACCGGGCCGGATCGCGCGACGCTCGCGGTGGTCGGAGTGGTCTGCGCGGTCGCCGGTTTCTTCGCGCTGGGCATCGTGCTCGGCCCCGCGGCGATCGTCTGCGGATGGTTCGCGATGGGCCGCAGCTGGACGGGGCCCCGCCCGGTGCCGGCCGTGGTCGCCGTGGCGCTGGGCGGCATCGACACGCTCCTGGCACTCGTCGGGCTCGTCGGAGCGACGGCACCGGGCCACGGGATGTTCTAGCGGCTGCGCCGCATCACCTTCGCAGCGCGGCATCACCCGCCGCCCGGACGTTCCCACCCCCGCCCGTCACGGGCGGGGGTGAGCCATGTGCGGGTTCGGCTGGCCCGCCGGCTACGCGTCCCCGCCGGCCGCCCCCGGGTCGGCCGCCGTCACGTCGAGCAGCCGGTAGCGGTCGACCGCCTGCTTCAGCACCGACCGGTCCACCTTGCCCTCCCGTGCCAGCTCGCTCAGCACGGCCACCACGATCGACTCCGCGTCGATGTGGAAGAACCTCCGCGCCGCCCCGCGCGTGTCCGCGAAGCCGAAGCCGTCGGCGCCCAGCGACTGGTACGTCCCCGGCACCCAGCGCGCGATCTGGTCCGGCACCGACCGCATCCAGTCGGACACCGCCACGAACGGCCCCTGCGCGCCCGCCAGCTTCCGCGTCACGTACGGCACCTGCTGCTCCTCCTCGGGGTGCAGCAGGTTGTGCTCCTCGCAGGACACGGCCTCGCGCCGCAGCTCGTTCCAGGAGGTCGCCGACCAGACGTCGGCGCGCACGTTCCACTCCTCGGCGAGGATCCGCTGCGCCTCCACGGCCCACGGCACCGCGACGCCCGAGGCCATGATCTGCGCCGGGATCGAGCCGCCCGTGCCCTCGCTGAAGCGGTACACGCCCTTGAGGATGCCCTCGACGTCCACGTTCTCGGGCTCGGCCGGGTGCCGGATGGGCTCGTTGTAGACGGTGAGGTAGTAGAAGACGTCCTCCCCGTGCGGGTGCTGCTCGTCCCCGCCGTACATCCGGCGCAGGCCGTCCTTGACGATGTGCGCGATCTCGAATCCGAAGGCGGGGTCGTACGCCACGCACGCCGGGTTGGTCGAGGCGAGCAGCTGCGAGTGCCCGTCGGCGTGCTGGAGGCCCTCGCCGGTCAGGGTCGTGCGCCCCGCGGTCGCGCCCAGCACGAAACCGCGCGCCAACTGGTCGCCCATCTGCCAGAACTGGTCGCCGGTGCGCTGGAAACCGAACATCGAGTAGAAGACGTACACCGGGATGAGCGGCTCGCCGTGCGTGGCGTACGCCGAACCGGCCGCGATCAGCGAGGCGGTGCAGCCCGCCTCGGAGATGCCGTCGTGCAGCATCTGCCCGTTCGGCGCCTCCTTGTAGGCGAGCAGCAGGTCCCGGTCCACGGACTCGTACTGCTGCCCGAGCGGGTTGTAGATCTTCGCACTCGGGAAGAAGGAGTCCATGCCGAACGTGCGGTACTCGTCCGGCGCGATCAGCACGAACCGCTTGCCGATCTCCTTGTCCCGCATGAGGTCCTTGAGCAGACGCACAAAGGCCATCGTCGTCGCGATGGACTGCTGGCCCGACCCCTTCTTCACGGTCGCGTACGTCTTGTCGTCCGGCAGGGCGAGCGGCTTCGACCGCACCACCCGGGTCGGCACGTACCCGCCGCAGCCCAGGCGCCGGTCGTGCATGTACTGCATCTCCTCGGTGTCCCGGCCCGGGTGGTAGTACGGCGGCGGGCCGGACTCCAGCTCCTTGTCGGAGATCGGCAGGTGCAGCCGGTCGCGGAAGCGCTTGAGGTCGTCGACCGTCAGCTTCTTCATCTGGTGCGTGGCGTTGCGGCCCTCGAAGTTCGGGCCCAGCGTCCAGCCCTTGACCGTCTTGGCCAGGATCACCGTCGGCTGGCCCTTGTGGTCCAGGGCCGCCTTGTACGCCGCGTAGATCTTCCGGTGGTCGTGGCCGCCGCGCCCCAGGTGCTGGATCTGCTGGTCGGTCATGTTCTCGACCATCTTGCGCAGCCGGTGGTCGTCGCCGAAGAAGTGCTCGCGGATGTAGGCGCCCGACTCGGTGGCGTAGGTCTGGAACTGGCCGTCCGGGGTGGTGTTCATCCGGTTGACCAGCACGCCGTCCCGGTCCTGGGCGAGCAGCGGGTCCCAGGTGCGGTCCCAGACCAGCTTGATCACGTTCCAGCCGGCGCCCCGGAAGACCGACTCCAGCTCCTGGATGATCTTCCCGTTGCCGCGCACCGGGCCGTCCAGGCGCTGAAGGTTGCAGTTGACCACGAAGGTCAGGTTGTCCAGGCCCTCCCGCGCGGCGATCGACAACTGGCCCAGCGACTCCGGCTCGTCCATCTCCCCGTCGCCGAGGAAGGCCCACACGTGCGACCGGGAGGTGTCCGCGATCCCGCGCGCGTGCATGTAGCGGTTCATCCGTGCCTGGAAGATCGCGCCGATCGGGCCGAGACCCATGGAGACCGTCGGGAACTCCCAGAAGTCCGGCATCGACCGCGGGTGCGGGTACGAGGACAGCATGTACGGCGCCTTGGACTTCTCCTGCCGGAAGCCGTCCAGGTGCCGCTCGCTCAGCCGGTCGAGCAGGTACGCGCGCGCGTAGATGCCGGGGGAGGCGTGCCCCTGGAAGAAGACCTGGTCGCCGCCGTCGCCCTCGTCCTTGCCCCGGAAGAAGTGGTTGAAGCCCACGTCGTACAGCGAGGCGGAGGAGGCGAAGGTCGCGATGTGACCGCCGACGCCGATACCGGGCCGCTGCGCGCGCGAGACCATCACCGCGGCGTTCCAGCGGGTGGCGTTGAGGATCTTGCGCTCGATCTCCTCGTTGCCGGGGAAGAACGGCTCGCTCTTGGTCGGGATGGTGTTGACGTAGTCCGTGCTGCGCATCTCGGGCACGGCCACGCGCTGCTCGCGGGCGCGCTCGATCAGCCGCAGCATCAGGTACCGGGCCCGCTCCCGGCCGCGCTCGTCGACGGCGGCGTCCAGGGAGTCGAGCCACTCCCGGGTTTCCTCGGGATCGAAGTCAGGAACCTGACTCGGAAGGCCGCCAATGATGACCGGACTGCGATCACTGCGATCGGATGCGGAAGCCACGCTGTTCCTTCGCTGTCAGAGGGCCGTTGTTCCGGGTGTCCTTCCCGGGTGTCTGCGCCGATTCCCCCGCCGGTTCCCCATCGTCTACCTCGCGGGGGCAATCGTCATCTGTACCGTGGGGTAACCGGTCCTCCCGTGAGGATCGGGGGCACGTTCATTCGAGTCTCGTACCCACACATGGTTCCCAATTACGCAAACGGGGCAGATAGGTGTGGTGTATGTCACCTTCGGGCAGGACGGCGCGACGGAAGTTGCGGCGACACGGCCGGGATCGTCACCGTTTCGGCGGTCCCAGACGCCGGGTACTTGCGCGATCCGTCCCGCCCGTGTGGACTACGGCCAGGCTTCGCGCACGCGCGAGGCCCCAGGACATCTACCGAACATGATCAGGAGGCAACCCGTGAGCGCGACCGCGGACCACGCGGAGGAGCGGACGAACCCTGCCGCCAGGCTGGGTTTCCAGCCCGGGCAGGTGGTCCAGGAGATCGGCTACGACGACGACGTCGACCAGGAGCTCCGCGAGGCCATTGAGAGCGCCGTCGAGGGCGAGCTGATGGACGAGGACTACGAGGACGTGGCCGATGCCGTCGTGCTGTGGTTCCGTGACGACGACGGCGACCTGACGGATGCGCTGGTGGATGCCACCACGTACATCGAAGAGGGCGGGTCGATCCTCCTTCTCACGCCGAAGACCGGCCGTGACGGGTACGTCGAGGCCAGTGACATCTCGGAGGCCTCCACGACCGCCGGACTGACGGCGTCCAAGAGCGTCAGCGTCGGCAAGGACTGGAGCGGCAGCCGGCTGGCGACGCCCAAGGCCGCCAAGTCCAAGCGGTAGCCCGCCCGGGCTCCCGCCACACCACGCACCCCGGACGGGCCGGCGGCCGACCGCCGTCGGCCCGTCCGCGAGGCCGCGACCGTCCCTGCGTAGGGTGTTTCCAGCGAACCACCCACGGACGACTTCCTGCGGAAGGGACGAACGGGACATGACGATCCAGGTCGGCGACAAGGCCCCCGACTTCGAACTCAAGGACAACCACGGCGCGACGGTCCGGCTGTCCGACTTCCGCGGCCGCAAGAACGTCGTGCTGCTCTTCTACCCCTTCGCCTTCACCGGTGTGTGCACGGGCGAGCTGTGCGAGGTGCGCGACAACCTGCCGCAGTTCTCCGACCGGGACACCCAGGTGCTCGCCGTCTCCAACGACTCCATCCACACCCTGCGCGTCTTCGCCGAGCAGGAGGGCCTGGAGTACCCGCTGCTCTCCGACTTCTGGCCGCACGGCAACGTCTCGCGGGCCTACGGCGTCTTCGACGAGGACAAGGGCTGCGCCGTCCGCGGCACCTTCATCATCGACCAGGAGGGCGTCGTGCGCTGGACCGTGGTCAACGGTCTGCCGGACGCCCGCGACCTGAGCGCGTACGTGAAGGCGCTCGACACCCTGTGAGCGGCGCCCGCCGCCGACACCACGCGACGGGTCGGCGCCGGGGACTGCGGGGCGCGGGAACCCGTCACTAGGATCGACTCGTTGATCCGACATCCACGCACTACGGGGCACCCCGCCCCTGGACACCAATGGAGGACTCGTGGGAGTCAGCCTCAGCAAGGGCGGCAACGTATCGCTGACCAAGGAGGCCCCCGGCCTGACCGCCGTCATCGTCGGCCTCGGGTGGGACATCCGCACCACGACCGGCACCGACTTCGACCTGGACGCCAGCGCGCTGCTGCTGAACAGCTCCGGCAAGGTCGCCAGCGACGCGCACTTCGTCTTCTTCAACAACCTGAAGAGCCCGGACGGCTCGGTCGAGCACACCGGTGACAACCTCACCGGTGAGGGCGAGGGCGACGACGAGCAGATCAAGATCAACCTCGCGACCGTCCCGGCCGACATCGAGAAGATCGTCTTCCCGGTCTCGATCTACGACGCCGAGAACCGCCAGCAGTCCTTCGGCCAGGTCCGCAACGCGTTCATCCGCGTCGTCAACCAGGCCGGCGAGGCCGAGATCGCCCGGTACGACCTGAGCGAGGACGCCTCCACGGAGACCGCCATGGTCTTCGGCGAGCTGTACCGGCACGGTGCGGAGTGGAAGTTCCGCGCCATCGGCCAGGGCTACGCCTCCGGCCTGCGCGGCATCGCGCAGGACTTCGGCGTCAACGTCTGAGCACCTGAGCACCTGAGCGGCCGAACGTCCGAGGGACGCAACGGCCGGGACGACGGCCCCGATCGTCCGGCGGGGCCACGGTCTCGACACGTCCGGCGCCGCACGGTTTACGTGCGGCGCCGGACGCGCAGGAAACCCAAGAATCATCACCCGGGGAGGGACCTTCATCATGGGCGTCACGCTTGCCAAGGGCGGCAACGTCTCCCTGTCCAAGGCCGCACCGAACCTCACGCAGGTACTGGTCGGGCTCGGCTGGGACGCGCGTTCCACCACCGGAGCACCCTTCGACCTCGACGCGAGCGCGCTCGTGTGCAGCGGCGGACGGGTGCTCGGCGACGAGTGGTTCGTCTTCTACAACCAGCTCACGAGCCCGGACGGCTCGATCGAGCACACCGGCGACAATCTCACCGGTGAGGGCGAGGGCGACGACGAGTCGCTGCTGATCGACCTCTCCAGGGTGCCCGCCCACTGCGACAAGATCGTCTTCCCGGTCTCGATCCACATGGCCGACGAGCGCGGCCAGACCTTCGGCCAGGTCAGCAACGCCTTCATCCGGGTCGTCAACCAGGCCGACGGTCAGGAACTGGCCCGCTACGACCTCAGTGAGGACGCCTCCACGGAGACCGCGATGATCTTCGGCGAGCTCTACCGCTACCAGGGCGAGTGGAAGTTCCGTGCAGTGGGGCAGGGGTATGCGTCGGGGCTCCGTGGTATCGCTCTAGACTTCGGAGTCAACGTTTCGTAAAGCCGAGTACGGCGCGGGGGAGCCCCGTACACACACGATTGGGTAGCCAGTGCTTCTGAAAACCTTCGGCTGGTCGTTCGCGGTCACCGCGCTCGGCCTGGTCGCAGCGGTCTTCTACGGGGGGTGGACCGCTTTCGGCATTGTGGCGATCCTTTCCATCCTGGAGATCTCGCTGTCCTTCGACAACGCGGTGGTCAACGCCGGGATCCTGAAGAAGATGAATGCCTTCTGGCAGAAGATCTTCCTCACCGTCGGCATCCTCATCGCCGTGTTCGGCATGCGCCTGGTCTTCCCGGTCGTCATCGTCGCCATCAGCGCCCAGCTCGGACCGATCGAGGCCGTCGACCTCGCCCTCACCGACAAGGACCGCTACCAGGAACTGGTGACCGACGCCCACCCGTCGATCGCCGCCTTCGGTGGCATGTTCCTGCTGATGATCTTCCTGGACTTCATCTTCGAGGACCGGGACATCAAGTGGCTGGCCTGGCTGGAGCGTCCGCTGGCCAAGCTCGGCAAGGTCGACATGCTGTCGGTCTGCATCGCCCTGGTCGTGCTGCTGGTCTCCGCGCTCACCTTCGGCGCCCACGCCCACCAGCACGGCGGCGCCCACGCCGACAAGGCGGAGACCGTGCTCCTCGCGGGGATCGCGGGTCTGATCACCTACATGATCGTCGGCGGTCTCTCCGGCTACTTCGAGGACAAACTCGAAGAGGAGGAGGAACGCGAGCACGAGGAGGAAGAGCAGGCCGCCCGCACCGGCAAGCCCAAGTCGGCCGTCAAGCTGGCGGGCAAGGCCGCGTTCTTCATGTTCCTCTACCTGGAGGTCCTGGACGCGTCGTTCTCCTTCGACGGCGTCATCGGCGCCTTCGCCATCACCAACGACATCGTCCTGATGGCCCTCGGCCTCGGCATCGGCGCCATGTACGTCCGCTCCCTGACCGTCTACCTGGTCCGCCAGGGCACCCTGGACGACTACGTCTACCTGGAGCACGGCGCCCACTACGCCATCGGCGCCCTCGCCCTCATCCTGCTGGTCACCATCCAGTACCAGATCCACGAGATCATCACCGGCCTCGTCGGCGTCGTCCTCATCGCCTGGTCCTTCTGGTCCTCCGTGCGCCGCAACCGAGCCCTGGCGGCGGAGGGGAACGGCGATCAGCCGAAGGCGGAGGTCTCCTCCGGGGTGTGATTGCCGACTCCGGGCCGGCACGCGCTCCCGGTGCGCCCGTGCCCCGGGTGTGAACCCGGCCCGGACGAGGAACGCTCTGAGCGGGGCGGCCGACGAGGACGACTCCTCGGGGCCGCCCCGTCGGCGGTGACGCGAAGGTGGGGCGGGAATGGGCTTCTTGGACGGGCTGTGGCGAGGCCGCGAGTCCGAGTTCGACTCGGGCAGCGCGGCGACCAACTCCATCCAGCTCACCAAACGGCACAGCCAGGTCTCCCTGACCAAGCAGGGCGCGGCGACCGGCAACCTCCGCGTCAACCTCTCCTGGCGGATGCGGACCTCCGACATCTCGGGCGTCCAGCGCGAGAGCCTGCTGCGGCACCCCTTCAAGGCCCTCAAGCCCCCCGAGGTCGTGGGCCACAGCCAGAGCATGGTCAACGTCGACCTCGACCTCGGCTGCCTCTACGAACTGAAGGACGGCACCCGCGGGGTGGTCCAGCCGCTCGGCGGCTTCCTGGGCGAGGTGAACGCCCCGCCCTACGTCAAGCTCAGCGGCGACGACCGTTTCGGCTCGGCCTCCGGCGAGACGCTCTACATCAACCTCGACCACAAGGACGCCATCAAGCGCCTGCTGCTCTTCGCCTACATCTACGACCAGACCCCCGCCTTCGACCGGACGCACGCCGTCGTCACGCTCTACCCGAGCAACGGCCCCCGGATCGAGATAGGCCTCGACGAGCGCCATCCGCAGGCCCGGTCCTGCGCCGTGGTGATGATCGAGAACGTCAAGGACGAGATCGTCGTCCGCCGCGAGGTGAAGTTCGTCTACGGCTTCCAGGGCGAACTGGACCGGCTCTACGGGTGGGGACTGCAGTGGGGCCGGGGGCACAAGAGCAAGGCCTAGCGCCGCGTCCGGGCCGCGCCCGGGGTGCCGGACGACGCCTACCGGCCGACGAACTGCGGTCCCTGCGGGGGCAGCCGGAAGTCCGGGTCGGGCGCCCCCGTGACCGGCTGCGGATAGCCGTAACCGGCCTGCGCCCCGGCGACCCCGGCCGCGGCGGGCGCCTGCGGGTACCCGTACCCCGGCCGGGCGGCCGGCGGCTGGGGGTAGCCGTACGCGGGCTGTGCGGCCGGCTGCTGGGGGTAGCCGTATCCGGGCTGCGCGGGCACGCCTGCGGGCTGCTCGGGCGGCAGCGGACGCGAGACGTCGGGCAGGGGCTGCACCGCCGTCGGCTGCTCGGGCCCGGTCACCGGCGGAGCGGGCACGGACGGGGCCGACGCGGACTGGGCGGGCGTGGGCGGTCCGGGGACGGACTGGGACGGAACGGAGGGCGCGGGAGCCGGCGCGGCCGGTTCGGGCCTGGGCGCCGACATGAGACCGTCCGCCCCCTCCGACTCGTCCGCCCCCTCCGACTCGTCCACCGAGATGCCGAAGTCGGTCGCCAGGCCCTTGAGCCCGTTGGAGTACCCCTCGCCCAGCGCCCGGAACTTCCAGCCCTCCCCGCGCCGGTACAGCTCGCCGCAGATCAGCGCCGTCTCCTGGCCCGTCTCCGGCTTGACGTCGAAGTGGGCCAGCGGTTCCGCGTCGCCGGCCGCCGCGTCGTACAGCAGGATGCGCAGCGACGCGGCCCGGTCGAAGGCGGCGCCGTCCGCCGAGGCGACCAGCAGGATGCGGGCCACGGAGGGTTCGACGCCCGAGAGGTCCGTCTGGATCGTGTCGGTCAGGCCCTCGGCCACCCGCTTCTTGCCGAGCCGCCAGACCTGGCCGGAGGGATGCCGGGGCTGGTTGTAGAAGACGAAGTCCTCGTCCGAACGCACACGGCCGTCCGTCCCCAGCAGCAGCGCGGAGGCGTCCACGTCGGGGACCCCCTGCCCGGGGGCCCAGCGCAGCACGGCGCGTACCGTGGTGGCTTGCAGCGGGACGTTCGACCCCTTCAGCATCGCGTGCGTCATGCCGTCATCCTGCCCTCTCCGTCCTGGTCACGACAATGCGGGGGCGGGTACGCGGCACCGGCGCGCGTGCCCCGGGTCGCCGCCGCCGACACGGCCGGGTTACCTGGAATTCATGCCCGGTGGGAACCTCCGACATGGATACGTACGTACTATTACCGGCCACCTTTCGGCGGTTCACAGGTTGCCCAGACACCACGGGGGAGTTCAGATGCGTCACTTCGGACAGATGGCCCCTGAAGTGCGGAAGCGGCTCTTCCACCAGGAGCCCTGTTCCTTCACGGCCGACTCCCCGGCCCGGCTGCTGTCCGCGGCCCTGGGCGCCACCCTCTACAGCCCGGCCACCCGGCCGAGCCTCGCCGACGACATCCTGAAGCAGGGCGCGCGCGGAGTGGTGTCGATGGTCCTGTGCCTGGAGGACTCGATCGACGACGCCGAGGTGCCGTTCGGCGAGGAGAACCTCGTCCGCCATCTCACGGACCTGGCGGAACGTTCCGGCGACGGCATCCCGCTCCTGTTCGTCCGGGTCCGCACCCCCGAGCAGATACCCGACCTCGTGCGGCGCCTGGGCCCCGCCGTGCGGCTGCTGTCCGGATTCGTGCTGCCGAAGTTCACCGAGGAACGCGGCGTGCCCTTCCTGGAGGCGCTCACCGCCGCCGAGGCCGCCACCGGCCGCAGGCTCTTCGCCATGCCCGTGCTCGAGTCCCCCGACCTGCTCTACCGCGAGTCGCGGGTGCAGACGCTGGAGGGGATCTTCCGCGCGGTCGACAAGTACCGCGACCGCGTGCTCGCCCTGCGGCTCGGCGTGACCGACTTCTGCTCCTCCTACGGGCTGCGCAGAGGCCCCGACATGACGGCCTACGACGTGCAGATCGTCGCCTCCGTGATCGCCGACGTGGTGAACATGCTCGCCCGCGCCGACGGCACCGGCTTCACGGTGACCGGGCCCGTGTGGGAGTACTTCCGCGTCCAGGAGCGCATGTTCAAACCACAACTGCGCCAGAGCCCCTTCCTCGAGGGACAGGCCGTCGAACTGCGCCAGAAGCTCATCGAGCACTCGATGGACGGCCTGCTGCGCGAGATCTCCCTGGACCGGGCCAACGGCCTGCTGGGCAAGACCTGCATCCACCCCTCGCACGTGCTCCCCGTGCACGCGCTGTCCGTCGTCAGCCACGAGGAGTTCAGCGACGCCCAGGACATCCTGCGGCCCGAACGGTGCGGCGGGGGCGTGATGAGGTCGGCGTACACCAACAAGATGAACGAGGTGAAGCCCCACCGCGCCTGGGCCGAGCGGACCCTGCTGCGCGCCGAGGTCTTCGGGGTGGCGAACGAGGACATCGGCTTCGTGGAACTGCTCGCCGCCGGCCTGTCCGACTGAACGCCGGGCGACCGGACGCAAGCGATCCATGACCGACGCCGGGCACACGCCGCGGCGCACGACGGGAGGCACGAGTACATGACCGACAGGGCGCACGCCGCGCACGCCGTGGGCGACGAGGCCGGAGTCTGGTCCGGCACCTGGGTCGCCGAGCGGCTCGGCGTCGAACTCACCGGCGACGAGGCGCTGACCGGCCTGCTGGGGCTCGCCCTGCGCCGCAACCCCAAGCGGGCGCACCTGCTCGTCTCCCACGTGCTCGGCAAGCACGTCCCGCAGTCGCCCTCCGTCGTCTACGGCCACGGCGTCGCCCTCGGCCGGCGCGTGCGCGACCTGCTCGGCGCCGAGGCGGCCGCCCGCGCGGTCGTCCTCGGCTACGCGGAGACCGCCACCGGGCTGGGCCACTCCGTCGCCGACGGCCTGGGCCCCGCCCCGTACCTGCACTCCACCCGCCGGGCGGTCGCCGGGGTCGCCCGCGCGGGCGGCTTCGAGGAGTCCCACTCGCACGCGACCTCCCACCTCCTGCTGCCCGAGGACCCGGCACTGCTGGCCGGGGACGGTCCGCTGGTCCTCGTCGACGACGAGTTCTCCACCGGCAACACGGTGCTCAACACCGTCCGCGCCCTGCACGAGCGCTACCCCCGCACGCGGTACGTGGTGGTGGCCCTCGTCGACATGCGCTCGCCCGCCGACGCCGGCCGCCTGGACGACTTCGCCCGGGAGATCGGCGCCCGCGTCGACCTGGTGACCACCGCCTCCGGAACGGTCCGGCTGCCGCCGGGCGTGCTGGCCAAGGGGCAGGAACTGGTCGCCCGGCACGAGGCGGCGGCCACGGAACCGGCCCGCCCGGCGGCGGCGCCGTCCGGCTCCGTCGCACGCGTCGACCTGCGCTGGCCCCGTGACGTGCCCGACGGCGGACGGCACGGGTTCACCGCCGCGGACCGGGACCGGCTGGAGGGCGCCCTGCCCGGCATGGCGGCGCGGATCGCCCGGGCCCTGCCGGCCGGGGCCCGGCGCGTGCTCGTCCTCGGCTTCGAGGAACTCATGTACGCCCCCCTGCGCCTGGCCCACGCGCTGGAGCAGACCGTCGGCGACGGCGTCGACGTGCGCTACTCGACCACCACCCGCTCACCCGTCCTAGCCGTCGACGACCCCGGCTACGCCATCCGCACCCGCCTGGTCTTCCCCGCCCACGACGACCCGGACGACGGCCCCGGCGAGCGCTACGCCTACAACGTCGCGGGCGCCGGCTTCGACGCCGTGGTCGCCGTCGTCGACTCGGTCGCCGACACCCCCGCGCTGCACGCCCCGGACGGACTGGCCTCCCGGCTCGCCGCCCACGTCCCGCACGTCCTGCTCGCGGTCGTCCCGTCGTACGTCCCGCGGGCCCCGCACGCCCCCGAAAGGCCCTCCATGCTGCCCGAGCCGCTGCGCGGCCCCGCCTTCTCCTCGTACGCGCCCGACGAGGTCGGCTGGCTCCTCCAGGACCTCTCCGAGGTGACCCTGGAGGCGCCGACCGAGGAGCGCGAGGAGGCCATCCAGCGCGGCGGCGCCCACTACGCCGAGTCGCTGCCCGTGGAGTACCAGCCCAGCGAGCAGTACCAGGAGCTGTTCCACGCGGCGCTGGAGGCGTCCGCCGCCCGGCTGGCGCGCGCCGTCGGCGCCGTCACCGAGGTCGTGCTCGCGGAGCGCTCGCCCCGCCCCGTCCTCGTCTCCCTCGCCCGGGCGGGCACCCCCGTCGGCGTCCTGATGCGCCGCTGGGCGCACTTCCGCCACGGTCTCGACCTCCCGCACTACGCGGTGTCGATCGTCCGGGGCCGGGGCATCGACGCCAACGCCCTGCGCTGGCTGGCCGCCCACCACGACCCCGCCGACGTCGTCTTCGTCGACGGCTGGACCGGCAAGGGCGCCATCACCCGCGAACTTGCCGCCGCCCTGCGCGACTTCGAGGCGTCCGACGGGGTCACCGGCTTCGACCCGGAGATCGCCGTACTGGCCGACCCCGGCTCCTGCGTGCGCACCTACGGCACCCGTGACGACTTCCTCATCCCCTCCGCGTGCCTCAACTCCACCGTCTCCGGGCTGATATCGCGCACCGTGCTCCGCGCCGACCTGGTCGGCCCGCACGACTTCCACGGCGCCAAGTTCTACCGCGAGCTGGCCGCCGCCGACCTGTCCCGGGCCTTCCTCGACGCCGTCTCCGCCCGCTTCCCGGACGTCACGGAATCGGTCGGCGCCCAGGCCAAGGACCTCCTCTCCGCCGACCGCACGCCCACGTGGGAGGGCTGGGCGGCCGTGGAGCGCATCAGCGAGGAGTACGGCATCCACGACGTGAACCTCGTCAAGCCCGGCGTCGGCGAGACCACGCGGGTGATGCTGCGCCGCGTTCCGTGGAAGGTGCTGGCCCGCTCCGGCGCCGGCGCCGACCTGGACCACGTCCGCCTGCTGGCCGAGCAGCGGGGCGTGCCCGTGGAGGAGGTCGACGGCCTGCCGTACACCTGCGTCGGGCTCATCCACCCCCGGTACACGCGGGGCGCCACCGGCGCCGACGGCAAGGCGGTGACGCTCTGATGCCGGTGCTCGTCGCCAGCGACCTCGACCGCACGCTCATCTACTCCGCCGCCGCGCTCGGCCTGACCGTGCCCGACGCGGAGGCGCCGCGCCTGCTGTGCGTGGAGGTCTACGAGGGCCGGCCCCTGTCCTACCTGACGGAGACGGCCGCCCGCCTGCTCGCCGAACTCGCCGACACGGCGGTCTTCGTGCCGACCACCACCCGGACCCGCGAGCAGTACCGGCGCATCAGCCTCCCCGGTCCCGCGCCCGAGTACGCGATCTGCGCCAACGGCGGCCACCTGCTCGTGGACGGCGTCTCCGACCCCGCCTGGCACGCCCGGGTGACCGCCCGGCTGGCCGACGAATGCGCCTCGCTGGCCGAGGTCCGCGACCACCTGATGAACACGGCCGACCCGCTGTGGGCGCGCAAGCACCGGGTCGCCGAGGACCTCTTCGCCTACCTGGTCGTCGAACGCGACCTGCTGCCCCCGGACTGGGTGAAGGAACTCGCCGTGTGGGCCGAGAACCGCGGCTGGACCGTCTCCCTCCAGGGCCGCAAGGTCTACGCCGTGCCCAAGCCGCTCACCAAGAGCGCCGCCGTGCGCGAGGTCGCCCGCCGCACCGGTGCCGGACTCACCCTCGCCGCGGGCGACTCGCTCCTCGACGCCGACCTGCTCCTCGCCGCCGACCGCGGCTGGCGCCCGGGCCACGGCGAGCTGGCCGACTCCGGGTGGACGGCCCCGACGGTCAGCGCCTTGCCCGAGCGCGGCGTGCCGGCCGGGGAGCGGATCCTCCGGGAGTTCCTGCGCGCGGCGCGCCCGGCTCGCTGAGCCCGTCCCGCGGGCCTCCGCCGCGTCCCCGGCCGCCCCGCCTGCGGTGGCCGGCGCCCGGCCGCAGCAGGCGCAGGCCGGCGAAGACCAGCAGCGCCAGGGCGGCCCCGGCGAGGACCACCTTCGAGTAGGCCGACGCGATGCCCGAGACCTCGGACCAGTTGTCGCCCAGCGCGTAGCCGGCCAGGACGAACACCGTGTTCCAGATCGCGCTGCCCAGGGTCGTCAGGGCCAGGAAGACGGGCAGCCGCATCCGCTCGACACCCGCGGGGACGGAGATCAGGCTGCGGAAGACGGGGATCATCCGGCCGAAGAGGACGGCCTTCGTCCCGTGCTTGAGGAACCAGGCCTCCGTCTTCTCGATGTCGGACACCTTCACCAGCGGCAGCCTGCCCGCCAGCGCCACCGTGCGGTCCCGGCCGAGCAGGGCACCGATCCCGTACAGGGCGAGCGCGCCGATCACCGAACCCGCCGTCGTCCACAGCAGGACGGCGATCAGGTTCATCCGGCCGGAACTCGCGGCGAACCCGGCGAGCGGCAGGATCACCTCGCTCGGCAGCGGAGGGAAGAGGTTCTCCAGGGCGATGGCGAGACCGGCGCCCGGCGCTCCGAGGGCGTCCATGAGGTCGTTGATCCACTGCGGGGCCGGGCCGCTGTCCGCGGCCGGCTGCGCTGCGATGGCTGTCATGACGCCACGCTAGGAGAACGCGGCTGAAGGGAGCCTGAGGAAAGGGCACCGGGCGGCCGCGCCCGCCGGGAGCGCGGCCCCGCCGGGATCAGCCGCAGCAGCCCCCACCGCAGCAGCCGCCACCGCCGCCGCCCGACGAGGGCGCGGGCGCGGAGGCCGAGCCGCCGACCGCGACCGTCGACAGCAGCTTCACCGTGTCCTCGTGGCCCGCCGGGCAGGCGGCGGGAGCGGAGGACTCGGCCATGGGACGGCTCAGTTCGAAGGTGTCGCCGCAGCTCCGGCAGCGGTACTCGTAGCGAGGCATGCGCACAGGTTAACCGGCACGGCCGGGCGGCGGACCCCGGTCGTGCGAGGCGGTCAGTGACCCGCCCCGCGCTCCTCGCGGATCCGGGTGACGACCTGGGCCACCGCCTGCCGCACGGCCTCCGTCTCCGTCAGGAAGTGCCAGTAGTCGGGGTGGCGCCCCTCCAGCGTGCCGGTCGCCCGCTCCAGCCGGGCCACGGCGTCGTCCAGGGGGCGCGCGTGACGGGGCTCGGGGGTGTTGCGCCCGGCCATGGCCAGGCGCTGGGCGTCGCGGACGGCGAAGCGGGTGCGCTCGATCTCCTGCTGCGGGTCCTTCTGCACGGCGTTCAGCCGGCTCAGCCGGTCGCCGGCGGCCGAGACGGCCTCGTCGGTGGAGTTCAGCAGCGCTCGTACCGTCGACAGCAGGGCGGTCGCGTCGGGCCAGCGCTGTGCGTCGCGGGCGGCCTGCGCCTCGGACAGCTTGCGCTCGGCCTGCCGAACCGATTCGGCGGCCTGGTCCGGCACGTGCTGGAGGTCCTGCCAGCAGGCGGCGGTGAAGCGGCGCCGCAGCTCGCTCAGGACCGGCTCGACCTGCCCGGTGCGGGTGCTCAGGGCCTGGGCGCGGGTGCGCAGGGAGACCAGGCGGTGGTCGATCTCGGCGGCGCGCTCGGGCAGCCGTTCCGCCTCGGCGCGGACCGCCTCGGCCTCCCGGGTGACCCGCTCGGCGCGCTCCAGGGTCTCGGGCACCCCGTGCTGTCCCGCGCCCTGGTTCAGCCGGGTCAGCTCCGGGCCGAGGGCGGCGAGCCGGGCGGCGAGGTCGTCCGCCTTCAGACCCGCTTGGCGTACGGCGTCCAGGGCGTTGGAGGCGGCCATCAGGGCCTGCCGGGCGCGCTCCACGGCGGGGGCCAGCCGGGCCAACTGGGTCTCGGCCTTGCCGAGGAGAGGACCGAGGCCCTCGGCGAAGCGGTCGAGGTCCTGCTTGACCCGGCCCAGCTCGGTCCTGGCGGCGGTCAGTTCGGTGCGGGCGCGGGAGGCGGCGGAGGCCTCCAGGTCGTCCCGGTCCAGGTCGTGGGCGTCGACGGCGCTGATGTACTGGTGGCTGGCCTCGTCGATGCGCCGGCCGAGGGCCTCGAAGCCGGAGACGGCGCGCCGGGCGGCGGGGGAGGAGTCGACGGCCGCGATCGTCTCTATCGAGATCCGCAGGTCCCGCTGGGCGGTGTCCAGCTCGTAGAAGGCGGCGGCCGCGTCGTCCTTCGCGGCCTGGGCCTCGGCCCGCTGGCTCTCGGCCCGCCCGCCGAACCAGCGCCGCGTGCCGCCCCCGGCGAACGCGGCGGGCAGGGCCAGCACCGCGAGCAGGGGCAGGCCCATCAGGACCACCGCGTCACGGGCCGCGCCGGGCGCCCGGCGGCGGGAGCGGCGCGGCGCGCGCCGGGCGCGCACCGCCATCGGCGAGTACGGCTGCGATGGCGTCGCCGTCACATCACTCTCCCGTGTCGTCCGTCCTGCCCGGGTTCATTCTCCCACCCGTAGAGGACGAACACACGGGCCGGTCAGTTCGCGGTCCGGACCGTGATGTTGCCGTCACCGGACCGGGCGTCGACCACGTGCGCGCTGGCGCCGTCCGTGGGCACGGACACGTCGACCGAGCCGTCCCCGGTGTCCGTCGTCACCTTGTACGTGGCCCGGGGCAGCGAGATGGTCACGGAGCCGTCGCCCGTACGGGACTCCACCCGGTCCGGTACGGCACCGAGCCGCAGCCGGACCGAGCCGTCGCCGGTGTGCGCGCGCACGTGGCGGGAGGACACCTCGGCCCGCACGGAGCCGTCGTCGGTGCGCAGCTCCAGCGGCCCGGTCGCATCGGTGACGTGCACGGAACCGTCGCCGGTACGGATGGCCAGCGCGTCCCGGAAGCCGCTCGCCCGCACGCTGCCGTCCCCGTCCTTCACCTTGACGGCGACGCCGCGCGGCACCACGACGCGGTGCTTGGCCGAGCAGTCGGCGATCAGCCCGGAGCAGTGCATCCGCAGCACCAGCCGGTCGCCGTCCATCTTCCAGGTCACCTCGGGGTTCGAACCGACGGCGACCGACCCGGAGAACCACCGGGTGACCCGGACCTTCCCGGACTCCTGGTCGTCCGAGGCGACCAGCTCCAGGGCGGAGTCGTCGGAGTCGACGGTGAGCGTGCGGCCCGGGAGGGCGAACGACCGGTGCTCGGGGTCCTTGTCGTCCGAGGCGGAGGCGCAGGCGCTCAGGCCCGCGACGAGGACGGCGACGGCACCGGCGGCGGCGAGCGCGCGGACGGGAACGGTACGGGCGGGCATGGCGGTCTCCCCCTGGAACGGACGACGAGGTGCCGCACCCGGGGCCGCTCCGCGGTGGCGGGGACCTTCCGGTGAGGCTCTTCGACCCTAGGGAGCCCGGGTCCCCGCCGGGATCCGGGCCGCTACCGGATACGGGGTGGGGTTAACCCCCGGCCCGTCCGTCCGGGAGCGGCGAACGCGTTTGCCGGGCGGTGCACCGGGCCATGTAGGCTGTCGACTCGTCCTGGGTGCGTAGCTCAGGGGTAGAGCGCCTGCCTTACAAGCAGGATGTCGGCGGTTCGAAACCGTCCGCGCCCACCAGGACCGGCGCCGTCGTCGGCGCGAAGGCCCCCGGAGTTCTTCCGGGGGCCTTGCGCGTGCGGTCCTCGCCGCTCTCCCTAGGATGAGGTCCGTGACGAGCCCCGAGCAGCACCTCCGGCGACCGCCCGCGCGGTGGTGGCGGGCCGTGTGCGTGCTCGGACTGCTCGCCGGGCTCCTCGGCATGCACGGACTGGCGCCCGGCGGCGGCCTCACGGCACACGGCGCCGGGCACCCGCCGCACACGCCGGCGGCGCCCGCGGCCGCCTCCGCGGACACGGGTACGCACACGTCCCCCGCGAGTGAGGCGCACGCGGGGTGCCCGCCGGGCGACGGTTCCTGCGGGGGCGGACACCTCCGGCACGCCGACGCGGTGTGCGCGTCCGGCGCGGTCAGCGACGGACCGGTGCTGCCGGCGCCCGTTCCCGACCCGATCCCGGTCGTCGTGTGCGAGGGGACCGTACGGGTGTACGCGCTCGACGCGCCGGACGGTGCGCGGGCGCCGCCCACCCTCGCCGAACTCCAGCTCCTGCGGATATAGACACCGCCCCCGCACCCGCGCCGCCCGAGCGCGGCGCGGTGCACCGGCATGTCGATCCCCCCTTTCACAGCAGGAGTTCACCCATGAACAGCATCCGTACCCGCACGCGCCGCACCGCCCTGGTGGCGGCCACGGCCGCCGCCGCGTTCGTCCTCGCCGCCTGCGGAGGCGACGGCGACGGCGGCAGCGGCAGCGGTCACGAGGGCAGCCCGCACGGCTCCGCGTCCGCCCGCGCCGAGGCGGACGGCGGCGCCGGGAACGAGACCGGCGAGGACGCCCACAACGCCCAGGACGTCGCCTTCGCGCAGGGCATGATCCCGCACCACCGGCAGGCGCTCGACATGGCACGGCTGGCCGCGGACCGGTCGGCGTCGCCCGAGGTCAAGGACCTCGCCGCGCGCATCGAGAAGGCGCAGGACCCGGAGATCACGACCATGACCGGCTGGCTGACGGCCTGGGGCGAGGACGTGCCGGAGGCGATGAGCGGCACGGACCACTCGGGGCACGCGGGCATGCCCGGGATGATGGACGGCGCCGACATGGCGAAGCTGGAGCGGGCCTCGGGCCGGGCGTTCGACACGATGTTCCTGACCATGATGGTCGAGCACCACGAGGGCGCCGTCGAGATGGCCGGGACCGAGAAGGCGAAGGGCCGCCACGCCCCCGCCAAGGCCCTCGCCGAGGACGTCGTCACCGCACAGAACGCCGAGATCACCGAGATGAACAAGCTCCTCGGCAAGGAGGGCAAGGAGGGCAAGGAGGGCAGGGACTGAGCTTCCGGCCGTCCTCGCCCTCCCTCGGGGCCTTGCCCGGGTGACGCTGCTCAGGCGTCCCCGGGCGGGGCCTGCGGAGGCGGGCCGTCATGGGCGTGCTTCAGCTCCGACCGGGCCTGCACCCGGTCGGGGCCGGTCGTCTCCGACCAGTAGCGGTGGGTGCTGACGAACACGGCCAGCTCGCGCTCGCGCTGCCGGAGCTTTTCCACCTCGGCCTGCTCGTCCGCCGACCAGCCGGGCGAGGCGGGGCGCTCGACCTTGCGCCAGCCGTTGTCGTCGCTGAACCCGTCGAGCGGTTCGACGGACCACGGAAGTCTCTTCAGCAGGGCCGACAGCTCGGCCCGGACCTGATGCAGTTCCTCCTGACCGGCGAGGAGATCACTGGGAAAATCATAGGTCGTAGCCACATTTCAATGATACGCCTGTTCGATTTTGAGGCGCGCGTTCCCTTCCGCGGTTCACGCGAACGGGTGGCGTCCCGGCCCGGGGCGGCTGTCGGACCCCTGCCCTACCGTGAACACATGGACGGCGTGAGCGAGCGGACCGGAGTCGGCGGGGAGCGGGTGCGCCTGGTCCCCTGGGCGGAGGAGGACCTGTGGCTGCTGCGCAGGCTCAACAGCCCGGAGGCGACCGCGTACCTGGGCGGCCCGGAGAGCGAGGACCGTCTCCTGGCCCGGCACCGGCGGTACGTCGAGCCGGCGGCGGGGCGGATGTACCGGGTGACCCTGGCGGACGGCGGCGAGACGGTCGGCTCCGTCGGGTACTGGCAGCGGACCTGGCAGGGCGCCGAGACATGGGAGACCGGGTGGGGCGTGCTGCCGGAGTTCCAGGGGCGCGGGCTGGCCGTGCGGGCCGCCCTGGCCGTACGGGAGGAGGCTCGCGCGGCCGGGTCGCACCGGTATCTGCACGCGTTCCCGGGCGTCGGCCACGCGGCGTCCAACGCGGTCTGCCGGAAAGCCGGGTTCACGCTGCTCGGGCAGGCCGACTTCGAGTATCCGAAGGGCCACTGGATCAGGTCGAACGACTGGCGCGTCGACCTGGACAAGGAGGACTGACGTCATGTGCCGCAGTATCAAGACCCTGCGTCCGCCCGTGCTGGCCGAGGAGGCCACCGAGGACGAGATCAGGGCCGCCGCCCTTCAGTACGTCCGCAAGGTCTCCGGCTTCCGCGCGCCCGCCGCACACAACCGGGAGGTCTTCGAACGGGCCGTCGAGGCCGTCGCCGACGCCACCGCCGAGCTGCTGGACGGCCTGGAGATACGGGGAGGCGCGGGCGCGCGACGCGCCTCCTGACCCCCTGCGCCGAGGCCGCCCGCGGTCCGTGCCGCTACGAGGCCGCTACGAGGCCTCCGTCGCCCGGGGCTGGCGGCGCATCAGGTACGCCGCGCCCGCCCCCGCGCCGAAGAGCGCCGCCAGCGACACTCCCGCCGCCAGCCAGCTCGCGCCCAGCCACTGGCCGCCGAAGTAGCCGAGGGCGACGCTGTAGGCGGCCCAGGCCAGCCCGGCGAGTGCGGACCAGGGGAGGAACTCGCGGATCCGGCGGTGGGCCGCCCCGGCGACGAGGGAGACGACCGAGCGCCCCGCCGGGGCGAAGCGGGCCAGGACGACGAGGGCGCCGCCCCCGCGGGCCAGCGCCCCGCCAAGACGTTCCTGCGCGGTGGTCAGCCGCCGGGAACGGGCGATGGCGCGGTCCAGGCGCGCCCCGCCGCGCCAGGCGAGGCGGTAGACGGCCAGGTCTCCGGCGACGGAGGCGACAGCGGCGCAGAGCGTCAGGACGAGGATGTCGGGGACGTCCTGCGGGACCCGCCCCGCGGCCGCGGCTCCCGAACCGGCGGCCGCCGCCGTCGCCGCCGTGATCACCAGGACCCCGCTCGGCAGCACCGGCAGGAAGATGTCGAGGAGCACCGAGACGGCCACCAGCACGTAGATCCATGGGCTGCTGACCAGCGACCCGATACTTCCCAGACTCTCGACCACCACTACTCCCGATAGCTCCCCCGTGGGCCGGGCCTTGCCGCGAGACGCGGGGACGGCAGGAGCGGCCGATGACAGCCATACAGCGTACGCCCGGGGTGTGACAGAGGGTTCACAGGGGGCTTGTGCGTGCGGTGCGGTGCGTTCACGACGCCGTTGCCCGCGCCGTCCCCTCCCGCCCCCCCCGCGTGCCGTCCGCCCCGACACACGACAGCGGTGCCCCCGCGAGGGAGGCACCGCTGTTCCGGAGCGACCGGGGTCAGGCGGCGACCGGTGTCTGCCGCTCCGGGGCCGGCTGCTCCCGCTCGGCTGCGCGCCGGGCGAGGAGGCGGTCCAGGCCGAAGGCGCCGGAACCGGTGAAGGCGAGCAGCAGGAAGGCCCAGCAGAACATGGCGGGGGCCTCGCCGCCGTTCTCCAGCGGCCACAGGGCGCCCGGCTGGTGCACCTTGAAGTACGCGTAGGCCATGGAGCCGGAGCAGATGACCGCTGCCGGGCGGGTGCCCAGGCCCAGCAGGACCAGGCCGCCGCCGACCAGTTGGATCACGGCCGCGTACCAGCCCGGCCAGGTGCCCGCGTCGAGGGTGCCGCCCGAGCCCGCGGCGCCGCCGAGGACGCCGAAGAGGGAGGCGGCGCCGTGGCAGGCGAAGAGCAGGCTGACGACGATGCGGAACAGGCCGAGGACGTAGGGCTGGGCGCCGGCGCCGTCGAGGCGTCCGGGCAGGGTGGGGCGTCCGGGCATGGGGGGTTGCTCCTTCGGTCGACCGGCCGGGGCGTGGCCGGTGGGGGACGGAACCGAGTGGGCTGCCCACGTTAGGTGTGCCTAATGAGTACTTGCAAGTTCAACATTTAGCCATAACCTGACGTGCGGTCACCGGTGTGCCGCGGGCGCCGGACCAGGTGGGAGCGCTCCCACGATCACGGCGAGGCTCGTTCATGTGACTCAATTCATACCCGGATCCGCCCGGGCCGGCACCCCTTTCGGCCGCGCCGGTTCCCGGTCCGTGCCGTCCGCGGTGTGTGCGTACCGTCGCGGCCGCACCCGGCCCCCGTACCGCACCCGGCCTCCGTACCGCACCCGGTCCCCGTGCCGCACCCGGCCCCGTTCCGCCCCCGGCGATCGGGACGCCGAGGGCGGAACGGGGAGGTCGACGGGGCGGTACGGGGGCCGGGTGCCGGGCGGGGTGTCAGCAGGTGGCGAGGTAGCCCTGCAGGGCGGACTTCTCCGCGGAGTCGACCGAGAGGTCGTAGTAGTACTTCACCTGCACCCAGGCGCGCACGTAGGTGCAGCGGTAGGCGGTGCGCGAGGGCATCCAGGTCGCCGGGTCCTGGTCGCCCTTGGACTGGTTGACGTTGTCGGTGACCGCGATGAGCTGGGGCCGGGTCAGGTCGTTGGCGAAGGCCTGCCGCCGGGCGGTGGTCCAGGAGCCGGCGCCGGAGTCCCAGGCCTCGGCGAGCGGCACGAGGTGGTCGATGTCGAGGTCGGAGGCGGCGGACCAGGTGGCGCCGTCGTAGGGGGAGTACCAACTGCCGCTGGTGGCGGCGCAGGAGGAGTCGGTGACGACGTTCGTGCCGTCGCGCTTGAGGACCGTCTCGCGGGTGTTGCAGGTGCCGGACTGGGTGATCCAGTGCGGGAAGAGGTCGCGGTTGTAGCCGGTGCGGTTCTCGGCGGCCACCGTGAGCGAGGCCAGGTAGGTGCGGGCGGTCGCGGCGCTGACCGGCGTGGGGAGGGCGGCGGAGGCGGCCGGGCCGTTGAGGAGCCCGGCGGACGCTATGAGCCCGGTGAACGCGGCGAGGAAACCGAGCCGTCGACGCGCGTAGAACTTCGGCATGCGAACTCCCTTGGGGTGTGGGGGTGTTGGGGCGCGGGCAGGGGAATGCTCGCGACGCCGCATGACGCACAGGTGTGCGGTCGGTAAGAAGTTAGTGACGTGTGCATGGCACGTCTAGGCGTGCGACGGGACTCGTGACGGAACGCGCGGGCGACGGGTGCGACGGGACCTTCGGCCCTCGGGGGCGTGCGCGGGTTCGCGTACTATGGACGGCGCAGAAGGGGAGTAGCTCTTCGCCGGACCGTCGACATACTGCTCAGCCAGCCTGAGCCGGCGCCCGGAGGCAGGCCTCGTGCGCGAGGCGGGCCAGTGAGACCTTCGGCAAGCAGTGCACGCCCGTGCCGTACGGCAGGGGTGGATCCGTGTGCTGCCGTGCCGAGGTGTCGCGCGTCGCGGAGACGGTGGAATCCGCGCAACCAGCACTCTCGGCGGGGCGGCCCCGACCGATTGAGGAACCTTGATCAGCCTGACCGTGACGGCGCTCGTCTTCGGTGTCGTCTTCCTCGCCGAACTGCCGGACAAGACCGCGCTCGCCGGCCTCGTCCTCGGCACCCGCTACCGCGCCTCGTACGTCTTCGCGGGCGTGGCCGCCGCCTTCCTGCTGCACGTCGTGCTCGCGGTCGCGGCCGGAAGCGTGCTGACCCTGCTGCCCCAGCAACTCGTGCACGCGATCACCGGTGTGCTGTTCCTGGGCGGCGCCGCCGTGCTGCTGATGAAGAAGGACGAGGACGACGAGGAGATCCGCAAGCCGCGGGACCAGTCCTTCTGGAAGGTCTCCGGGGCCGGGTTCATGCTCATCCTGGTCGCCGAGTTCGGTGACCTGACGCAGATCATGACGGCCAACCTCGCGGCCCGCTACGACGATCCGCTCTCCGTCGGCCTGGGTGCGGTGCTCGCGCTGTGGGCGGTGGCCGGGCTCGGCATCGTCGGCGGGAAGGCCCTGATGAAGCGCGTGCCGCTGGGGCTGATCACGAAGATCGCGGCCGTGCTCATGCTGGGACTCGGCGTGTGGAGCCTGTGGGAGGCGATCGCCGGCTGAGCCGCCGGTGCGGGGCCCCGCCCGATGCGGTGGCGCGGGCCGGTGGCGCGAATCCCGGTCTTTTTGTACCGTGGATGAACAAAGTGGCTCCCGCCCGTTCTCCCTGACCGGCGGGCGGGGCCGCCTTGTTTTCCTCCCCGCGCCTTGGAGTCTGCCGATGACGGCCACCCCCGCCACCGTTCTGCCCGCCCGTGCCCTGCTGCTCGACATGGACGGCACCCTCGTCAACTCGGACGCCGCCGTCGAGCGCGTCTGGCGGCGCTGGGCCGACCGGCACGGGCTGGACGGCGACGAGGTCATGAAGGTCGTCCACGGACGGCAGGGATACGCCTCGATGGCGCTGCTGCTGCCCGACCGGCCCATGGAGCAGAACCACGCCGACAACGCGCGCATGCTCGCCGAGGAGACCGCCGACACCGAGGGCGTCGTCGCGATCCCCGGCGCGCCGGAGTTCCTGGCCTCGCTGCGTGGCCTGCCGCACGCCCTGGTGACCTCGGCGGACGTGGCCCTGTCCACCGCGCGCATGGCCGCCGCCGGGCTCGCTCAGCCGGACGTGCGGGTCACCGCCGAGTCGGTCGGCGCCAGCAAGCCCGACCCGGAGGGCTTCCTCAAGGGCGCCGCCGAACTGGGCGTCGATCCCGCCGACTGCATCGCCTTCGAGGACTCCGGCGCCGGCATCACCGCGGCGCGCGCCGCCGGCATGCGGGTCGTCGGGGTCGGACCGCGTGCCGGGCTCCACGGGCCGGACGTGGTCGTGGAGGACCTGACGCGGGTGCGGGTCGAGGCCGCCGCGGACGGGTCGCTGCGGCTGCACATCGGCTGACGGTCACGCCCTCGCCCCCCGCCGCCGCTGCGGTGCGGCGGTCCGCGGGGCCGTTTGGCCGCGGCTGCGGTGCGGGCGGCCGCCGCCGTCTCCGGGCCGTCGTCGTGTTCCGCGGTGGCGGTGCCCGCGGTGGTGTCCTCGGCTGCCGTGCCCGGGGCCGCCGCCTGAGCGGCAGCGGCCTGTAGGGCCGCGGCCCGTGTGGTCGGTGCCGTACGACGCTGCCGTACGGCCGCCCGGCTACCGCTCCCCGGGCTCCGACTCCAGTCTGCGGCGGGTGTCGGGGCCGTAGACGCCGACTCCGTCGGTGTAGATGCCGCGGTACCACTGGTACTGGCGGACCGCGTCCTCGACCTGGCGGTTGAAGTTGCCGTTGAGGTCGCCCCGGTACATCCTCATCCCGGCCAGGCGCTGCTGGAGTTCCACGACCTCCGGGCCCTGGTCGCCGCGCTGCAGCGTGGGGCCGCCGCCGGGGTCGTCCTGGTGCTCGGACTCCGACGGGGCGCCGACGGCCGGCGCGGTCGTGCTCTGCGTCGGCTCCGCGGGCCGGGACGGTGTGGGCGAGGCGCTCGACGCCGACGGGGACGGCGAGGCCGAGGCGCTCGCGCTCTCCGACGCCGAGGCGGACGCGGAGGGAGAGGGGGAGGCGGAGGCGCTCGGCGGGGCCGAGGACGCGCTCGCTCCCGTGCTCGGCGAGGCCTCCCCGGTCGACGGGTCCGGCACGCTCACCCGCACCTCGTCCGGCAGCGCGTCGTCCCGCGACGGGGCGTCGTACGAGAAGAGCCCGCCGGCGTACCCCGCCGCGCCGACCATGACGACGACCGCTCCGGCGGCACTCAGCAGCACGCCCCTGCGGCGCTTGGGAGCGGGCCGTTCTCCGGCGCCCGCGCCCTCCGCACCCGGGTCCACCCGCGGGAGGGGCGCGGTGGCGGAGGCGTCGAACAGGCGCAGGTCGTGCGCGCTGGGCGCCCCGGCCGAAGGGGCGAGGGGCGTCGGCAGCGCCGAAGTCGCCCGCACGTCCCGCTCGGACGCGCCGGCAGCCGCGCCGGTACCGGTGCCCGCGTCCGCATCGACCGCGCGCAGCGTCATCGTGGCGTCCGGGTCGGACGGGGGCGGGACCGGGCGCCCGCCGGATGCGTCGGGCGGCGGGTCCGAGGGCTCCCCGGCGCCGTCCAGCTCCACGTACGGCCGTATGCGCAGCGGGTCGAAGTCCTCCGCTGCCGCCGCCTGGGCCGTGCGCGCGTCGCGCAGGGCGTCGGCGGCCCTGGTGCCGCAGGCGCAGGACGGCGTGTTGTCGGCCGCCCTGGGCGTGCCGCACTCCGGGCACGAGGCCCTCGCGGGCTGCTCCCGCGGCGGTTCCTTCTCCTGCTCCACGTGTTCGTCCCTCCCCTCGCGACTCCCCTCGCGAACTCCAGAGATTATGCAGATCTCCTCCACACTTCCGCGCACAAGCCCCCGGAACCCCGGCGGAATTGCGGCTTCCCGGAGGACTGAAACGGCCATAACCGGTCACACCGAACAGGATGGGCGGTGCACGTCGACATCCGTGAGAGTCACGACATCCGTGGAGGTCCACATGGCCGGAGAGGTGCGCGAGGCGGCGGAGACGGACCCCGGGCCGCGGCCCGGGGCGCAGGGGGAGCGGGAACAGGTCTCCAGCAGCGTGCTCGTCTCCATCGGAGCCCTGCTGCTCGGCATGCTGCTCGCCGCGCTCGACCAGACCATCGTCTCGACGGCGCTGCCGACCATCGTCAGCGACCTGGGCGGCCTCGAGCACCTGTCCTGGGTGGTCACCGCCTATCTGCTGGCGGCGACCGCCGCGACCCCGCTGTGGGGCAAGCTCGGCGACCAGTACGGACGGAAGAAGCTGTTCCAGCTCGCGATCGGGATCTTCCTGGTCGGTTCCGCGCTGTGCGGCATCGCGCAGAGCATGCCCGAGCTGATCCTCTTCCGCGCCCTCCAGGGCCTCGGCGGCGGCGGTCTGATGGTGCTGTCGATGGCGATCGTCGGCGACCTGGTCCCGCCCCGCGAACGCGGCCGCTACCAGGGGCTGTTCGGTGCGGTCTTCGGCGCGACCAGCGTGCTCGGGCCGCTGCTCGGCGGGATCTTCACCGAGCACCTGAGCTGGCGCTGGGTCTTCTACATCAACCTGCCCATCGGCGTCGTCGCCCTCGCCGTGATCGCGGCGGTCCTGCACATCCCGCGCCGCGCCGCCCGGCACGTCATCGACTACCTCGGCACCCTCCTCATCGCCTCCGTCGCCACCTGCCTGGTCCTGGTGGCCTCGCTCGGCGGCACCACCTGGGCCTGGGGCTCCCCGCAGATCATCGGTCTCGCGGTGCTCGCGGTCGTCCTCGCCGCCCTCTTCGTGGCAGTGGAGCGCCGCGCGGCCGAACCCGTCCTGCCGCTGAAGCTGTTCCGCATCCGCACCTTCACGCTGTCCGCCGTCATCAGCTTCGTCATCGGCTTCGCGATGTTCGGCGCGATGACGTACCTGCCGACGTTCTTGCAGGTCGTGCGCGGTGTCACCCCCACCATGTCCGGGGTGTACATGCTGCCGATGGTGTTCGGCCTGCTGCTGTCGTCGACCGTCTCCGGGCAGATCGTCAGCCGGACCGGCCGCTGGAAGGTGTTCCCCGTCGCGGGCACCGCCGTCACCACCCTCGGGCTGCTCCTGCTGCACCGGCTCGACGAGCACAGCGCCACCGCCGAGGTGAGCGCCTACTTCTTCGTCTTCGGCCTAGGGCTCGGCCTGGTGATGCAGGTCCTCGTCCTCATCGTGCAGAACGCCGTCGCCTACGAGGACCTGGGCGTCGCCACCTCCGGCGCGACCTTCTTCCGGTCCATCGGCGCGTCGTTCGGCGTGGCCATCTTCGGCACGATCTTCGCGAGCCGCCTCGGCGACAAACTCGCCGACGCCTTCCGGGGCGCCGCCCTGCCGCCCGGCGTCTCCGCGGACACCCTCAAGGCCGACCCGCGCGGCATCGGCGCCCTGCCGCCCGCGCTGCGCCCCGACGCGATCCACGCCTACGCCTCCTCCATCACCGACGTCTTCCTGTACGCCGCCCCCGTCGCGCTCCTCGCCTTCCTGCTGGCCTGGTTCCTGAAGGAGGACCGGCTGCGCGGCTCGGTCACGGCGCCGGACGCCACGCAGACCCTCGCCAGCAACCCGGTGGAACGCTCCTCGCGCGACGAGGTGTGCCGCGCCCTGTCGGTCCTCGGCACCCGGGAGGGCCGCCGGGAGATCTACCGCCGGATCACCGAACGGGCGGGCTGCGACCTGCTGCCCGCGTCGAGCTGGATGCTGCTGCGGGTCAGGAAGTACGGCCGGGTCGAGCCGGCCCACCTCGCGGAGCGCAGCCCCGTCCCGCTGTCCACCGTGATGGCGGCCGCCCGCCAGGTGGAGGAACGGCACCTGGCCGTCCGCGAGGGCCCCGACCTGGTCCTCACCGACCGGGGCCGCGACGTGGCCGAACGGCTGGCGCAGGCACGGCAGGACTCCCTCGCCGAGCTGCTCGGCGACTGGTGGGGCCCCGACCGCCCGACCGACCTGGTGCGGCTCGTGCGGGAGCTGACCGGCGAGCTGTGCGGCTCGGAGCGGGAGCGCCCGCACGACCGGCACGCCACCCGCGAGGGGCGGGAGGGGCGCGAGGGCCGGGCGCCCGCGCGGGCCGGCTGAGCGCCCTCAGGAGCCGCCGTCGAGGCGCAGCGGCTTGGCGAACCAGTGCTCGGCGTACGGGCGCTCGTTGTGCGCCTCGGTCTCGGTGTAGCCCAGACGCGCGTACAGGGTCCGGGCCTCGACGAGGTCGGCCCTGGTGTCCAGGACCATGCGCTCGGCCCCCAGCGCCCGCGCGGCGTCCTCGGCGGCCCGTACGAGCAGTGCGGCCCCGCCCCGGCCGCGCATCCCGGCGTACAGGAAGACCCGGGTCAGCTCGGCGGTGGTGCCGTCCAGCAGCCGTACGCCCGAACTGCCGGCCGCTTCACCGGCGTAGCGCGCGACCAGCAGCCGTCCCCGGGGCGGCGCGAGGTCGGCCCCGGACTGCGCGGCGATCTCCCGCTCCAGCTCGGCGGGGTCGGTGGGGTGTCCCTCGTAGAGCTGGTACCAGCGGTCGCTCACCTCCGTGTAGTACGCGCGCCACAGGGCTGCGGCGACGGGGGAGTCGTACGGTTCCGGGTCGACGGTCCAGGTCATGACGGGCATGGTCGGCGGGCGGGCCCGCGCGGGGCAAGCGGATTTTCCCACCGGTGCGCGGTGGGCGCACGCCGAGCGCTGTTTGAGCGCGGACTCGGGGGCAACACGAACCGCGAACCGGCCCGTTCGGAGGGCCGGCAGGCCGAGAACCCGGAAGGCACTCATGTCCACAGGCGTGATCATCGCTTTGATCGTGGTCGTGGCGGTCGTGCTCGTCGCCGCGGCCGTCCTTGCCCTGCGCGCGCGGGGCCCCCGGCACGGCGGAAGCCTGAAGCGGCGCTTCGGGCCCGAGTACGACCTGGCCGTGGCACGGCACGACGGCGACACCAAGGCCGCCGAGCGCGAGCTGGCCGAACGGGTGCGGCGGCACGGGTCGTTGCGCACCCGGCCCCTGGAGCCCGCCGAGCGCGAGCGCTTCGTGGCGCGCTGGACCGCGGCCCAGGAGCGCTTCGTCGACTCCCCGCGCGAGGCGGTCGCCGAGGCGGACCGGCTGCTCGCGGAACTCGCCGGTGCGCGGGGCTTCCCGGACGGCGGGCAGTACGAGGAGCAGCTCACGGCGCTGTCCGTGCACCACGCCCACCACGTCGAGGGCTACCGCCGCGTGCACCGCGCCACGCACGCGGGCGTGGACGGCGACGGTGCCGGTACGGAGGAGCTGCGCGCGTCCATGGTCGAGGCCCGTGCGCTGTTCGAGGCGCTGACCCGGCCGGGCCGCCACGACGGCGGCGGCGCCGGGCGCCGCACCGGTACGGAGGGAGCACCGGCGGCGACGGCCCGTCCGTCCCACACGTGGTCCCTCGCCAAGCGCAGCCCGAAGGAGAGCTGACCCCATGTCCGAAGCAACGACAGGCACCCCCGGCGCCGATCCCGAAACCGGCAGGCGCCACGCCCGCCACGGCGCCGGCGCCGGTCCCGGTGACGGCGTCGAGCCCGTCGGCCGCGGCGTCAACGCCGGGTCCGGCGACGGCGTTGGTTCCGGGGCCCCCGGCGGTCTTGGCGCCACCGCCGGTTCCGGCGACCCTGCCGAGCCCGGCACCTCGACCGGCGACCCCGTCGTGCCCCCTGCCGCCGGCGGAAGCGCCCCGGCGTCCGCCCCGGCGGTGACGGACGACGCGGCCACACCCCTGTCGGACCGGCCGCTTCTCCCGCCCGGTGAGGCCGGGCGGCTCGGTGAGGGGCTGCGCCAGGCGGTGGCCGGGTTCGTCGACGCGCCGCGTGCTTCCGTGGAGGAGGCCGACCGGGTTCTGGAGGAACTCGGCGCCCGCCTCACGGAGGCCTTGGCGCACCGCCGGCGGTCCCTGCTCGGGTCCTGGCAGGAGGCCGGCACGGACACCGAGCAACTCCGCCTGGCCCTGCGGGACTACCGCGAGCTGGCGGACCGGCTGATGCGCCTGTGAACGACGGGCGTCACCGCTCCGCCCGGCCCTCCCGCCACTGCCGTACGACCTCTTCGACGTCGTAGGGCTTCAGACCCAGCGGGGGGCCGGGCGGCGGCTTGAACATGACCTCGCGGATCTTGGCGTTGATCTCCTCGACGATGCGCCGGACCACCCGCTCCGAGGGGGCCTTCGCCGCCGCCTCCAGGGCGTCCTCCGCCTCCTTGCGCAGGGCCAGCGTGGGCGGCAGCACGGAGACGCCCTCGCGGGCCATCTTCCGCTTGACCCACCACAGTTCGTCGTAGGTGCTGTCCATCTCGCCCGGCAGGGGCTTGCCCGCGCCGGGCAGCTCGGCGAACTCACCGCGTGCGTCCGCGTCCCGAATCTGTTTGTCGACCCAGGATTCGAAGTCGACGCCAGGTGGCTTTCGCTCGGTCATGACCCCATTGTGCCGGACACCACACGACCGGTCGATCTATCATGCGGCGGCGACGAACCGACGGACCTCGAAGGAGCGCACGTGCTCGAACTCACCATGGCCGCCGTCACCGCGGCGGACGCGGGTGCCACGGCCGGCATGCAGATGGCCGACGCGCCCAGCGAGCCCGACGCGGTGCTGCGCGTGGGCAGGGACAGGTCCGTGTGCCGGCTGTCGACGCCGGACGACTGGCTGTTCGTCTCCCGCGTCCACCTGGAGTTCCGCTGCGGAGCCGACGGCACCTGGCAGCTGAGCTGGCTGCGCGGCTCCCAGCCGGACCCCTCCAGCGAGGTCCGGCTGACCATCGGCGAACACCTGCAGTCCCTGCCCTACGGCGGCACCGTGCCGCTGCCCAGGGGCGGCAGCGGCGAGGTCGTGGTCCAGGACCGTGCCGAGCCGCGCAGCGTCAACGTCGGCTTCTACCACGAGGCGTAGCCCCCGCTCCGTCCCGCGAGCGGAGACCGGGCGTTCAGGCCAGCACGCGGGCCAGCGCGAAGCCGTCGTAGCCCTTGGCGCCGACCGTCTGGAGCGCGGTGCCGCTGAGGCGGGGGTGGCTGCCGATCAGTTCGAGGGCGGCGCGGGTGCCGCGCACGTCGTCGGAGGTCGCGCCGGCGTCGGCCACCCGGCCGCCGCGGACCACGTTGTCGACGACGATCAGGCTGCCGGTGCTGGTGAGCCTCAGCGCCCACTCGAGGTAGCGCGCGTTGTTGACCTTGTCCGCGTCGATGAAGACCAGGTCGAAGGGCGGCGGGTTCTCGTCGGCGAGCTGGGGCAGCGACTCCAGGGCCGGGCCCACCCGCACGTCGACGAGGGCCTCGAGCCCGGCGCGGGCGATGTTGCGGGTGGCGACCTCCGCGTGCCGGGCGCTGTACTCCAGGGTGACCAGGCGGCCGTCGGAGGGCAGGGCGCGGGCCAGCCAGATGGTGCTGTAGCCGCCCAGGGTGCCGATCTCCAGGACGGTGCGGGCGCCCTGGACCTGGGCGAGGAGCTGGAGGAACTTGCCCTGGGTGGCGGTGACGCTCACCGGGGGCAGCCCCGCGGCGTCGCTCTCCCTGCGGGCGGCCGCCAGGGCGTCGTCCTCCGGTGCGAGGTGTGCGGTGAAGTAGGCGTCGACGTCGTCCCAGAGCTGCGACTCGCTCATGCCGGTGTGCACCCCGTGTCTCTCCGGTCCTACTTAGCCGTTCTAAGTAGGTGCGCCAACGATCACTGACGAACGCTGACGAATATAGACACGGGGCGCGGGCGCCGCAGACGATTTCAGGAGGGTGTTCCGGCTCCGGCCTCCACCGCGGGCGCCGAGCCCGGCAGCGGCCGGCCGGCGGACTCCGTCATGAACCACACCGCCACGCCGCCGACCACGGCCGCGGCCATCATGTAGTACGCGGGCATCATCATGTTGCCCGTCGCCCCGATCAGCGCCGTCACCACCAGCGGCGTCGTCCCGCCGAACAGGGACACCGAGACGTTGAAGCCGATCGACAGCGAGCCGTAGCGCACCCGCGTCGGGAACAGCGCCGGCAGCGCCGACGGCATCGACGCGGTGAAGCAGACCAGCAGCAGGCCCAGCGCACCCATGCCCAGGGCGATCGCGAGCAGGCCGCCCTGGCGGATCAGCAGCAGCGCCGGGACGGACAGCAGCAGGAACCCCGCACAGCCCGCCGCGATCACCGGCCGCCGCCCGACCCGGTCGGTCAGCGCGCCCGCGAACGGCTGGACGACCATCATCAGCGCCATCACGCCCAGCACCACGAGCAGCCCGTGCGTCTCGTCGTACTTCAGCTCGCTGGTCAGGTAGCTCGGCATGTACGACAGCAGCATGTAGTCGGTGACGTTGAAGACCAGCACCAGACCGACGCAGAGCAGCAGCGTCCGCCACTGCCCGGCGACCATCTCCCTCAGCGGCACCTTCGGGCGGTTCGTCTCCGCCTTCTCCAGCTCCGCCGCGAACGCCGGGGTCTCCTCCAGGCGCATCCGCAGGTACAGGCCGACGATGCCCATCGGGCCCGCGATCAGGAACGGGATGCGCCAGCCCCAGGACGTCAGGTCGCCGTCCGACAGCAGCGCCGTCATCAGGGTCACCAGGCCGGCGCCGCCGATGTACCCGGCGAGCGTGCCGAACTCCAGCCAGCTCCCGAGGAACCCGCGTCGCCGGTCCGGCGCGTACTCGGCGATGAAGGTGGACGCGCCCGCGTACTCGCCGCCGGTCGAGAACCCCTGCACCAGCCGTGCCGCCAGCAGCAGCACCGGCGCCCAGACGCCGATCGTCGCGTACGACGGGATCAGGCCGATGGCGAACGTGCCCGCCGCCATCAGGATCATCGTCAGGGCGAGCACCTTCTGCCGCCCCACCCGGTCCCCGAGCGGGCCGAAGACCATGCCGCCCAGCGGCCGCACCAGGAACGCCGCCGCGAAGGCGCCGAAGGTGGAGAGCAACTGCGCGGTCGGGTTGCCCGACGGGAAGAAGACCTTGCCCAGCGTCACGGCGATGTAGCTGTAGACGCCGAAGTCGAACCACTCCATCGCGTTGCCCAGCGCCGCCGCCTTGACGGCACGCCGGACCAGCGCGGGATCGGTGGCGGTGGCGGCGGTGGACGCGCCGGAGGCGCGCGGGACGGAGGCGGAGGTCGTACGGGACCGGGGAACGGCGACGGGGACGGCCGACAAAACTACGCTCGCCTGCTTTCGACGGGGACAGGGACGGGGGCGCGGGATGCGCCACGACCCGTACGGCGGCACTGTCGCCGGGCCGGAAGAGGCCCGCGGCACTCGGCCACGGGCAGAAAAGCGACCATAGGCGCTGATGCGCCGTTTACGCCCGGTATGCTTTTCGTTGCACTGTGCACCAAAATGGCGTACACGCAGGGGACATGCGCGCGCCGCGCACCGTTCCCCGGCCCGCGCGCTGTGATCCTTCTCGCTTGCCGGACCGAAAAGCGGGCGGCTGTCAGGCAGAGCGGGGGCCGCCCGCGTCTTCCCCCGGGGGCGGTGCGAGCCTCATAGGGTTCGCAGGGACGACACACCGCGTGCACCAGCGGGGCACGTACGGTACGTACGGACGGTACGAGCGGGGCGGGAGGCCGACGAGGCGTGGCGAATGCGGAGCACAGTGGGCGACCGGCGGATTCCTTCGGAGCCCCGGCCGCCGACGTGACCAGAGCACGATGGCGCGTCGCACGTCTCGGTCTGTGGCTGATCGCCGCCGTCCTGGCCGTACGACAGGTGGCCGCGGTCCTCGGCACCCCGCGCGGAGAACGCCTCACCGACCTGGAGACCTGGGTCGGCGAGCACGGCGTCCTGCACGTGGAGGGGTCGCTCTACGACTCCACGCAGTTCACCGGCACCCCGTTCGTCGGCCTCGTCCTCAAACCCTTCACCCGCGCCGCCGAGCAGGCCCTCGGCTGGGGGTGGACCTTCGGCTCGCTGCTGCTGGTCGTCGCCCTCGGCCTGGTCGCCGCCCGCGCCCTGCCCCAGCCCGTCGGACGCCGTACGTCGCTGCTGGCGGCGCCGGTCGCCATCAGCCTGCTGATGCTCTCGCTGCCGGTGCGCAACGCGTTCTGGCTCGGGCAGACCAGCATCATCCCGGTCCTCCTGGTCCTGCTCGGCTGCTTCGCCGTGCGCGGGGCCCAGGGCGACCGCGTGGGCGGCGTGCTGATCGGCGTCGCCGCCGCCTTCCAGCCGACCGTGCTCCTCTTCGTCCCCCTGCTGTGGTTCACCGACCGCAGACGGGCCGCCGTGTCGACGGGCGTCACGTTCGCCGCGTGCACCGCGATCGCCTGGGCGGCGATGGCCCAGGACTCGTACACGTACTGGGTGCACCACATGGCCGGCGTCGGCCTGGGCGGCGCCGCCGACGACCTCGCCAACCAGTCGCTGCACGGCGTCCTGCTCCGCCTCGGCGTGACCGGCCCCCTGGAGATCGCCCTCTTCCTGCTGCTCGGCGCCGCCGTCGCCGTCCTGGCCCTGCGCCGCGCCGTGCGCTACGCCCGCGACGGCCAGCTGCTGCTCGCCGTCGCCGTCACCGGCTGTGCGGCCGTGGTCGTCTCCCCGGCCACCTGGCAGCACCAGCTGCTGTGGCTCCTGCCCGCGGTCGTCGGCCGGGTCGGCAAGCGGGCCTCCGACCGGTACGTGTGGCCGGTCGCCGTCGTCCTGGTGATGACGCTGCCCGCGAAGATGATGCTGCCGGACATGGAGGCGCTGTACCCGCTGCGGGACAACGTCGTGCTGCTCGCCGCGCTGGCAGCCGCCGTCGCCGTGCCCTTCCTGCCGCGCACGTCGCCGTACTACGACAGCCCGGTGCCGACCGCCTACGCGCCGCCGGTGCCCGCCCGTTTCCAGCACGTCCCGCTGCTGCCCTTCCTGCGCCGGGTCCTGACCCGCCCCAACCTCCTCCTGGAGCTGCTCCTCATCCGGGTCACCTACGCCGCCTACTCGCAGGTCCGCCTCGCGGCGACCGGCGGCAGCAACTCGGCGGGCCGGGCGCGCGCCGAGGAGCACGGGTGGCAGATCCTCGACATCGAGCGCTTCCTGCACCTCGACATCGAGCACACGATCAACCACGCGGTGGTCGGGATCGGCTGGCTGCGGGACTTCTTCGACTTCTACTACACGTCGTTCCACTTCGTCGTCCCGCTGACCGTCCTCGGCGTCCTGTACTGGCGCCGCCCGGTCGACTACCGCTGGGCCCGCGCCTCCCTGGGCTTCGCCACGCTGCTGGCCCTGGTCGGCTTCTGGCTCTACCCGCTGGCCCCGCCGCGGCTGATGCCGGGGCTCGGGATCATCGACACGGTGCACGGCGTGCAGGACTTCTCCAAGCCGGACTACGGCACGCTGACCCACCTCACCAACCAGTACGCGGCGATGCCGTCGCTGCACTTCGGGTGGTCGCTGTGGTGCGGGGTGGCGATCGCGGTCATCGCGCCGAGGGTGTGGATGAAGGCGCTGGGCCTGCTGCACCCGCTGTTCACCGTCTCCGCGATCGTGGCGACCGGCAACCACTGGGTGCTGGACGCGGTGGGAGGCGCGGCGGTGGTCGCGGCGGGCTTCGGGCTGGCGTACGCGTTCCAGGGGCCGCGGGCGAGGACCCTCACGGCGGTGCCGGCGGCCCGGACGGCGGCGGAACCGGGGGCGGTGGCGAAGGGGGGCGTGGTGGCCGAGGAACCAGCGGCGGCCAAGGAACCCCTGGCGGCCGGGGAGCCCGTGGCGGCCGGGGATCCCGCGTCCGGAGTCAGCAGCGACCCCCCGTCCCCGGCGAAGGACCGTAGCGCGAGCTGAGCCGGTACTCGCCCGGAGCGTCCACCGTCAGCCGGGTGAACTCGCCCTCCCGCGCGAGGCATCCGCCGTCGCTGCGCAGCCACGGCGACCAGGCGATCCGCACGGTCACCGCGCCGGGCCGCTCCACCCGCAGCACCAGCTCGGCGGGGCCGGTGGACACGACGGTGCCGGGCGCGGAGACGAGCGGTACGGCCTCCCGCACCCGGTAGACCTGCCAGTGCGCGTCCCGCCAGACGGGCTCCAGCCACTCGGGCCGCAGCTCCGGGTCCCGGACCAGGTCCGCCTCGGCCCACGCCGGGCCGTCCGGCCTGCCGAGCGGCGCGACGACGAAGCCCACCGCCCACCGGTCCAGCCACTGCCGGTAGGCGGCCGCGGAGAAGGTGCCGTCGTAGAAGAGGCGCCCGCGTTCCACGTCGAGCTGCCGGTTCCAGCCGCGGGCCATGTTGACGTGCGGGGCGAGGAGGGTGGCCTCGCGGTGGTTGCGGGCGGGCACCACCTCCACCCGCGTCCGGTCGGCGCCGAGCCCCTTCAGCGCGTTGACGACACCGTCCGTCTCGGCGGCCCAGGCGGGCACGACCGTGGACACCTTCAGGTCGTCGACGGTCTTCTTCCCCACCCACCCGGACGAGTAGACGACCGCCACGGCCAGCAGGCCCGACACCAGCCGCCGGGACCGGGCCGCGGTGAGCCCGGGAGGGGCCGAGAGCAGCGCGGCCAGCAGCACGGCGGGCGCGAACAGCTCCGCGAACCGCTCGACGTTCGTGCCGACCGGCGAGGCGATCAGGTACGTCAGCACGGTCCCGAGCGCGTAGACGGCCCCGCTCCACCGGGCCACCCGCCAGGTGCGCGGGGCCAGCACGGTGACGGCGAGGCCGAGTACGACCGGCGGCCAGATGCGGTCGGCCGGCATGGGCTGCTCCCCGGTGAAGGGGAAGAACAGCGTCGTCAGCCCGACGACGGCGGCCGGGGGTATGAGCAGCACGAGGGCGCGTCCCCAGTCCCGTACGAGCAGGAACCCGGCCCCGACCACGGCGAGGAACAGCCCGGCCACCGGGGAGGCCAGGGTGGCGAGCGCCGCGTACCCGCCCGCGAGCCACAGCCGCCGCTCGCGCACCAGCGGCACGCAGGCGGCCAGCGCGAACGCGACGCCGAGCGCGAAGGTGGTCCGGCCCGAGGCGACGTCGCACCAGAGCGCGAGGGAGGCGAGCAGCGCGGGCCACACGGGACGGCGCACCCCGCCCCGCACCATCAGCACGGCGGCGAGCCAGGAGGCGGCGAGGCCGGAGACGACCGTGACGGTGCGCACGCCGAGCGCCGCCATCAAGTACGGGGATATGACGCTGTAGTTGGCGGTGTGCATCCCGCCGTACCAGAACAGCCCGTAGGCCGAACCCCCGTGCCGTGACGCGAAGTCCGCCCACGCCTGCTGCGCGGCCAGGTCACCGCCGCCCGTGGCGAGGAAAGCCCACCACACCGCGTACAGCGGGACGGTGGGCAGCGTCGCGAGCAGCGGCACGCGGTACCGACGCCCGAAGGCGCGCAGCGCGTCGCCCGGACGTCCGGACCGAAACGGTGCGGACCGGGGGACGGTGAGTTCGGCAGGGGCCACGGGGCGGGGTTTCCGTTCGGCGTCGTCGGGGTGCCCGGTGTGGACACACGTGCGAAGACGATAGTTCGAACAGAAACGTTGACCCGGGCCGGGTCGCGATCCGGCCCGGGCCCGTCCGCCCGGCTCAGACGGTGCCGGAACCGGCCCCCTTGCCGGGGGTCCAGTCCCACTCCACGATCTTCTCGGCCAGCTTCGGCAGCCTGTCGTCACCGGGCTCGACGTCGATGTGGAACAGCGCCTCGTCCGGGTGCTTGTCGTCGCCGCCCCAGCGGACCACTCCGTCGCACTCCGCGAGGATGTCCCGGATCGCCGTCAACTGCTGCGGGAAGAAGCCGCCCCGCACTCCCGACGGGTAGGAACCCGGCCGGATCAGGACCGCCGTACCGGACGCCAGGTTCGACTCGGCCATGCCCTTGCGGACCGTCGAGGGGTGGCGCCAGCCGGTCACGTCGCCGCGGCGCAGTTGGTCGACCTCGTAGTGGAAGCGGCGGATCAGATGGACCAGCACGGTTTCGACGTCGCCCATGCGTACCTGGACGCCGTCGACCGGAAGGCCCGGTACGGGTCTGGTGTAGATGTGGCCGTGGTGGTCCGCGGTCTTCTCCATCTCCCATCCGTTGAGGGACGGGACACCGCTCAGGACGCGCTTGTTGCGCTCCTGCGCCCTGCGCACCGACTCGCGGAGCTTGTCGGGCTCCGGGCCTGCCGGCTGCGCGAGGGCGGGGGAGGACAGCATCTGGGAGCCGACGACGGTCCCGGCGGCCAGGAAGGCGGCACGGCGCAGGACGTGGCGGCGGGACAGGGGGGTGGTCACGTGTGGGTGCCCTTCTTGTGGTGTGCGATGACGAGCCAGGTCAGGACGAGCGCGCAGATTCCGAGCAGCAGGGTCGCCGGGTTGAGGTAGGACGGGACGACCGCCTCGGTCACCCGGCCGTCACCGGTGCGGCAGCCGAAGTGCAGCGGGACGAAGGTCGGTTCGTAGCCGGTGACCCTGCCGTCGACGGCCTTCGCACAGGCCTCCGCCTGGGCGTGGTCGTCGAAGAAGAACAGGTGGAGCAGCCCCCAGGTGTACATGCCGACCGCCGCGTCCCAGGCCAGTACGGCCGCCGGACCGAGGAGGGTCGTGCCCCTCCGGCGGGCCCGCACCAGGCCGGTGACCGCGCGGACCGTGAGCCACACCACGGCGACGAGACCGGCCAGCAGCAACAGCAGCAGGACGGCACCCTCGTGCTCGGCGTAGGGCTGGTCGCCTGACATGTGCCGTGCTCCTGTCAGAGGTTGCGGGAGATGGAGTTGTACTTCTCCATCACGTAGTAGAGCCCCATTCTCTTCTTGGCCTCCTCGTAGGCGACGTCGCCGGGGCCCTGGTAGCGGCGCAGGACCTCGTAGATCTCCTGGTCCGTGTAGCCCAGGGTGGGCTGGCGCAGGGCCGGTGAGTCGTCGTCGCCGCCGGGCTTGCCGTCGATGTCCCAGCGGTGGATCAGCGCGACGCTGGTGAGGGCGTACGTCTCGCTGTCGTACGCCTGCTTCCACGCGTTGTACTTGTCCTCGTCCACCGACACGTCCCGGCGCGGCTGACCCGACCCGTACCCCTTGTCGAGCGCGTGGTTCCAGGCGCCGATGAGAGTGACGGCGCGCTGCTTGGCGATGCCGGTGGAGGTGTCCCGGATGTACTGCCGGGTCGTGTTGAAGGCCAGGATGACCGCGGCCCAGGCCGCCTCGTCGTCCGGGGCGATGTGCCGCATCTCCCAGTAGGCGGTGGTCTGGATCAGCGCCTTGCGCATGTTGTGCCGGTTCGACAGCTCCGTGATCAGGTCGTCGTGCGCGGTGACGGTGCGCTCGAAGCACTTCCAGTGCTGGTACGACCGCAGTCCCCCGTCGAGGGGGAAGCCGAGCGACTCCATGTACTTGCCGACGTCGGTCTCCATGGCCGTCGTGACGTCGGGGCTGAGACGGGTGTCGGGCTTGACGCCGCGGGGCGGGTCGAAGGACCCCTGGCCGCTGTCCCGTCCGGAGGCGATGTTGACGTCGATGTTGATGGAGCCGCTGCCGGAGCCGACGGTCTTGGTGACGATCTGGTCGTAGGCCCAGTTGGTGGGCAGCGGGTAACCGAAGTTCCCGGAGAACCCGGAGGACATGTCGGACACGAACGACGCCGAGGCGTGCCCGGCGTCGGACACGCGCGTGCACACGTTGCGCGGGCCGTAGACACCGACCGTGTACCGGTTGCCGTCGTCGCGCATCGCGTCCTCGATGCCCTTGAAGTGCGGCAGGACGTTGTCGGTGACCTCGTAGTCGTACGCGTCGAAGTCGACGGCGAAGAAGATCCTGGTCCCGGACCTGAACCCGTGGTCGAGAGCGGCGTTGATCGCGGCCTGCCCCGCGGCGCGTCCCAGCGGATAGCTGAAGTCGCTCGCACCCCGGCCGAAGGTCTGGTAGATGGGGAAGCAGCGCATGCCCTCGTCGGCGATGGTCTGCAGCTCCCCGGACTGGATCTCCTTCTCGGGCACCGCGCCGCCGCCCGGGACCGGGTTGGTGAGGTAGCGCCCCACGATCGTGATCCCCTCCGCCTTGAGGGCCTTGGCCCGGTCGGGGGTGATCCGGGTGACGCCGTCACAGGCGGCGCCCTTGCGGTCCTGGTCGCCGTACGACACCAGCAGCGACGCCCAGGTGGAGAAGTCGCCCTGCCCCGTCACCGGGAGCTTGGCGAACGACTGGAAGGAGCGGACGGCGTCGGCGAGCGCCGAGGTGAAGGTGCCGCCGAACGACACCGGCCGCGCGTTGAGCAGCATGCCCGCGGTGAAGAGCTGCACCCAGGTGCCGGACGACCCCACCGACAGCGTGTGCGCCTTGATCCCGGACTTGGTGCCCGGCCCGAAGTTGCCGTTGGCCACGCCGTCGGCCATGCCGATCGTGTACTGCACCGCGTAGAGCATGGCCGTGGCGACGGTCCGGGAGTGGTGTCCGTCGCAGGGCACGATGTAGAAGTCCCGGCGGTTGACGAACTCGCCGTTCATCCACTGCTGGACGGCCCTGATCTGCTCGGAGCCGCCGTTGACGGTGACGTACGGGTCCATGTTCAGCAGGCCCTTGAAGACCTTCGGGACCACGTCGCTGCCGGGGTAGGCGAAGTCGACCCCCATGTCCGACTTCAGCGACAGCACCGAGTTCTGGACCCGCTCGCTGTACGTCCCGTCGATGCCGCCGCCGTCGTACCCCTTGCAGTACAGGCCGGCCTGCACGATCCGGACGATGTTCCCGGGGGCGCCCGAGGCGTGGATGTTCGGGTACTTCGACTGGAGCGCGGAGAGCGTCGTGGGGCCGAAGTTGTCCGACAGGCCGGAGATGCCCAGCTCGTACTGGAGCGCCCTGGTCAGGGCGTACATCACGGTCCAGCTCGTCCGGCCGTTCTCGTCGAGCCTCGATATGCCCAGTTTGGCGCCGTTGTCATACGTGGTGTTGATGAACTGCTGCGCTGCGCGCACCATCTCGTCAGCCATGGGCCGGCTTCCTCTCGGTCGGAGGGCGCCGCCACCCGAGCCCGAGTGAGGCCGCGCTCGACCGGCGCGGGTCGGGCAGAGGTGGTGCGTGCCCGCCGCGGTCGTGTGTCAGGGGATGACCTGTTGCGAGTGCCTAAGGCGCACACACTTTAGGCACACGAAGATCACAAGTCCCAGGGTTCGGCTCATGGTTGGCGCAATTGCGTACGCCGTCGCGTCACTTGTGGGTGGTGCGGGCCCAGCCGACGAAGGTGGTGAAGGCGGCGGGGGCGAGGGTGAGGACCGGGCCCGCCGGGGTTTTGGAGTCGCGGACGGCGACGGTGGTGGGCAGTTCGCCCACTTCGACGCAGTTGCCGCCCTGGTCGCCGCTGTACGACGACTTGCGCCAGGCAAGCAGACCGAGAGGCGCGCACTCCACGCATTCGCCGCCCTGGTCGCTGCTGTAGCTGGACTTACGCCACTGGACAGTCGTCGGCATTGCCCTGCTCGCCATAGCGTTCCTCCATTACCCGGCGGATCAGTGCCGCCGAGTCCTTGAGGGAGAGCGCGGCGGCTCGAAGATGATCGTAACGGAGCGAACAGTCCTTGACGCTCTCCGGGTTGGCGGTCGGATGACCGCTGCCGTACCTATCCGTGTAGAGGATGGCCGGGTCGCTCGCGAACCGGAAGATACTGAATGAGCCTGTGAGTCCCGGGTGTGCTCCCGTCGAGAACGGGAGGACCTGAACGTTGATCCGGGGGTTGTCCTCGAAGGACAACAGGTGGGCCAGTTGGCCGCGCATCGTTTCTCGGCCGCCGATCTCCTGGAGCAACGCGGCCTCGCTGACGATCGACCAGAAGACCGGTGGCGTCTGTTTCTCGAAGATGCGCTGGCGGGCGAGCCGCACGGCTGTGCGGTCGTCGAGATCGGTCGGGTCGAACGTGCCCAGCACGGCCCTGACGTAGGCGTCGGTCTGGAGCAGGCCGTGGACCATGTGCGTTTGGAACGCGCAGATCTCGACCGCACGTGTCTCCAACTCCGCGATCTGTTGGAACCAGGCCGGAAGCTGGGCGCGCATCACCAGCGTGACCAGCCGGGACAGCAACCCGCCCGTCCCCAGCGCCGCGTCGACCCGTTCGCTGAACTCCGGCGTCGGCAGTTTCCGGGCCGTCTCGATCTGGCCCACCAGTGAGCCGGTGTAGTTGACGATGTCGCCGAGCTGCCGTTGGGTCAGCCCGGCGGCCTCCCGGTGGCGGCGCAGCTCGAAACCGTAGTAGTCGAGCGGCGAGGCGCCCGGGTCAAGGACGTTGATGTGGGTCACGCACAGCCCCCTTCGCGCACAACTCGGTCCACTGGGGCACCGGTTGTATCCGTTCGGTAGCCCACGGTAGTCGTCCGACGTCAGGCTCGTGCCGTGAACGAATACTTTCCCTCGGTCCTCGTGGGCCACCCCCTGGCGGACCAGTACCGGATGAGCTTCACCGCCGGCGCGCACTCGGCGCGGCACGTCCGCCGCATCGTCCGCTCGTACCTGCGCGAGTGGGATCTCGCCGAGCTGGCCGAAGCGGTGGAACTCGGCGTGACCGAGCTGCTGGCCAACGTCGTACGCCATGTCCCGGACCGCCGCTGCACGGTGCTGTTGCGGCGACAGGCGGACGGGGTCCGCGTGGAGGTGGCCGACGGGAGCCCCCGGCAGCCCGTGCCTTCCGTGTGGGTGAGCGACGACGCGGAGGGCGGCCGGGGGCTGGTGCTGCTGGAGGCGGTGGCCGACACGTGGGGTGTGGGTCCGGGGCCCGGGGGCGGCAAGACCGTGTGGTTCGAGTGCGGGGCCGGCCGCGCACCGGCCTAGGTCAGGGACTCCTGTGTCGGAACGACGACCCCGTACATGTCGGCGACGGTGGCGAGGGCGCCGTAGTGCACCTGGCGGGCGTCGAGTTCGGTGTCCGCGGCCGGCAGGGCGCGGGTGGCGCAGGCGTCGGCGACGACCGTGGGGCGGTTGCCGCGCAGGAAGGCGCCCTGGGCGGTGAAGGCCACGCACATGTGCGTCATGAAGCCGATGACGACGAGGTCCTTGTGGCCGGCCGCGTCGACGTGCTCGCCGAGGTCGGTGCCGTAGAAGGAGTCCGGCGCCTTCTTGGTGACGACGGGCTCGCCTTCGGCCGGCGCGACGCTGGGGTGGATCTGCCCGATCTCGGCCCCGAGGTCGTACGGGGAGCCCTCGCCGCCGTCGTGGACGACGTGGACGACCTTGGCGCCCTCCCGGCGGGCGCGGGCCAGCAGCCGGGCGCCCGCGTCGAGCGCGGCCTGCCAGCCGTCGAGTTCCATCACGCCGGTCGTGTAGGTGTTCTGGTAGTCGACGAGGACCAGCGTGGAGTCGGCGAGCCTGGCGGGGGTGTCGTCGAGTCCGCTGAGGCGGCGCAGGGTGGTTCTGGGCATGGGAACTCCCTTGGATCCGGGGGTGGGTGGCAGCCGTTGGCCTGCTCCTACGACGCTAGGGCCGCCCGACGATGTCGGCAATGTCGTCTAACCTGCAGATACCGACATGGCCGTGCGACCCAGGGAGGGACCGTGAACCCCGCCGGACGACTGATCGTCGTCGTGCTCTTCGAGGGCGTCGACCTGCTCGACGTCACCGGGCCGCCGGAGGTGTTCTCCCTCGCGCGGCGCGAGACGGAGGACGCGGCGGGCTACGAGGTGCTGCTCGCCGCCGCGACCACCGGCCCGGTCACCACCGCCGCCGGTGTCCGGGTCCTGCCCGACGTCACCTTCGACGGCCTGCCCGGGCGGCGCATCGACACGCTGCTCGTGCCCGGCGCGGTCGAGGTGGACGGCCGACGCCGGGTGCGGGCGCTCACCGACCCCGTCGTGGTCGAGTGGGTGGGGCGGCTCGCGGCACGGACCCGGCGGGTCACCTCCGTCTGTGTCGGAGCGCATGTCCTCGCCGCCGCCGGGCTCCTCGACGGCAAGCGCGCCACCACGCACTGGTCGACCGCGCGGCAGCTCGCCGACGAGCATCCGGCGGTCGAGGTCGACGCCGACCCGATCTTCATCCGCGACGGCGACGTGTGGACCGGTGCGGGCATCAGCTCGTGCCTCGACCTCTCCCTCGCCCTGGTCGCCGACGATCTCGGTGAGGCCGTGGCGCTGCGGGTGGCCCGGCAGCTCGTGATGTACCTGAAACGGCCCAGCGGGCAGAGCCAGTTCAGCGTCCCGCTGGAGCAGGTCGCCACGACCCGGCGCGTCGAGGACCTCCGCCACCACATCATGCGCCACATCGCCGAACCGCTCACCGTCGCCGACCTCGCGGCCCACGCCCACGTCAGTGACCGGCAGCTCACCCGCATCTTCAAGACCGAGCTGGGCACGACCCCGTACGCCTACGTCGAGTCGGCGCGCGTGGAAGTGGCCCGCCAGCAGCTCGAATCCACCGACGCGACCCTGGAACGCGTCGCCTCCGCCTGCGGTTTCCGCACCGTCGACACCCTGGTCAGGGCCTTCCGCCGCAGACTGGACACCACCCCGACCGAATACCGCCGCCGATTCCGCACGACGGCGAGCACGCGCGAAGACGGCCGCCCGGGGGACCAGGGGCGGCCGTCTTCGGTGTGAGGGGGAGCGGGGCGGGGGTGTCAGTACCAGCCGTTGGTCTGCCAGAAGCTCCACGCGTCGCAGGCGCTGCCGTAGCGGTCCTTCATGTAGTCCAGGCCCCACTTGATCTGGGTGGCCGGGTTGGTCTTCCAGTCCGCGCCCGCCGAGGCCATCTTCGAGCCCGGCAGGGCCTGGACCAGGCCGTACGCGCCGCTGGAGGCGTTGGTGGCGTCGACGTTCCAGCCGCTCTCGTGGTCGACGATCTTGGAGAAGCACTGGAACTCGGCCGAGTCGCCGATCATCTTCTTCGCGGTCGCCTGCGCCGAGGAGGCCGGCGTCGCGGCCTGGGCGGGCCCGGCGGCGATCAGCGAGCCGCAGGCGGCCGCGGCCAGGGCGGCACCCGCGAGGGCCTTCTTCGGGGTGGCGGCGGTACGGAGGAGGGAAGCGGCGGTCAACGGAGGGCCTTTCTTCGGGGACAGGGGCGTCGGCGCACACCGGCCCGGCATGCGTCGGCGCCGCTGCCCGGGAGGGCGTCGGCGCCTTGCGACCGGTTCAGAGAAACAGGCGGGCCGGTCGTCCGCAATCGTCCCTTGTGCTAAGCGCGGTCGTAGGCGGCGCGGTGGTGCTGCGCCCCGGAGGCCGTACGGCCCGTCCACCGGCCGGCCTTCGGCCACGATTCCGCTTCGTAGGTGAAGCGGCTCACGTGGGGCGGCTCACCCCGCCGGCTTCTCGAACGTGACCGGCGTCTCGAAGGCCGCCCTGCGGGTCGCGCGGCGCAGCGCCTTCAGGACCGGGGTGCCGAGGGCGAGGGTCAGGACGACGGTCATCGCGGCGCGGCCCCCGTCCCAGCCCAGCGACGTGGCCAGGCAGTAGGAGAGGAAGCGGGCCAGGTTGTCCGGGACCGACGCGTCCGGGTCGAAGGCGATGTTCGAGGCGAGGGTGTTCATGAACGTCCAGCCCGCGAGGTTCATCACCGTGCCATAGGCGAAGGCGGCCAGGAAGCCGTACGCCGCCAGCATCAGCAGCTCCGCCCGGCCGCGCAGGCGGTCGGGGCCCGGCAGCAGGCCCGCGCCCATCGTGAACCAGCCCATCGCCAGCATCTGGAACGGCATCCACGGCCCCACCCCGCCCGTGAGCAGCGCGGACGCGAACATCGTGACCGAGCCGAGCACGAAGCCGAAGCCCGGGCCCAGGACCCGGCCGCTGAGGACCATGAGGAAGAACATCGGCTCCAGGCCCGCCGTCCCCGCGCCGATGGGACGCAGCGCCGCCCCGGCCGCCGCCAGGACGCCGAGCATCGCCACGGCCTTCGGACCGAGGCCGGACTCCGAGATCGTCGCCGCCACCACCGCCACCAGCAGCACCAGCACGCCCGCGAACAGCCACGGCGCGTCCTGCGCGTGGGCGTTCAGCGACGCGTCCGGCGGAGCCAGGAAGGGCCAGCCGAAGCCCGCCACGCCCACCGCACTGACCAGGAGCAGGGCCGCCACCGAGCGGGGGCCCAGGCGGACCGCGCGGGCCTGGCGGTCGCGGGGAGCGGTGACACGGGGGCCCGTCATGACAGGGCCTCCCGCACCTGTGCCACCGTGAGCCACTTCCTCGGCGCCAGCACCTTCGCCACCTGCGGGGCGTAGGAGGGGGAGGCCACCACCACGTCCGCCGCGGGGCCGTCGGCGATCACCTCGCCCTCGGCGAGCAGCACGACCCGGTGGGCCAGCTCGGCGGCCAGTTCGACGTCGTGCGTGGCCAGCACGATCGCGTGGCCCTCGGCGGCCAGTGCGCGCAGGATGCCGGTCAGCCGGGCCTTGGCCGCGTAGTCCAGGCCGCGCGTCGGCTCGTCCAGGAGGAGGAGCGGAGGACGGGCGGTCAGGACGACGGACAGGGCGAGGGTCAGACGCTGGCCCTCCGACAGGTCCCGGGGGTGGGTGTCGTCCGTGACGCCCGGGAGCAGTTCGGTCAGGAGGGCGCGGCAGGTGCCGGGCGCCGCCTCCGCGTCCCGGTCGGCCGCCGCGCACTCGGCGGCGACCGTGTCGGCGTACAGCAGGTCGCGCGGCTCCTGCGGGACCAGGCCGACCCGGCGCACGAGGTCACGAGGGGCCGTACGGTGCGGTACGGCGTCCCCCGCCCGGACCGTGCCGGCGGACGGCTCGACCAGGCCGACCAGGGCGGACAGCAGCGTGGACTTCCCGGCGCCGTTGCGGCCCATCAGGGCGACCGTCTCGCCGGGGGAGACGGTCAGGTCGACGTGGCGCAGCGCCTGGATCCGGTCGCGGCGCACGGCGAGGGAACGGACCTCGGCGGCGTACGGGGAGGGGATCGCGGGCGTCGTCCGCGGGGGCGTCCCGCGGCGGCGCCAACGGCGTGCCGGAGCGGGCCGGAGGGCGGGGGGTTCGGGGGGCGCGGCGGGCGTCGGCGGGGTGTGGTCCGGGATCTCGCGGCCGGCCAGCCGGTCGCGCAGCCCGGACGCCCGGCGGCGGGCGTCCCGGACCGTCAGCGGCAGCGGGGACCAGCCCGCCAGCCTGCCCAGGTCCACCACCGGCGGGTACACCGGGGAAACGGCCATCACGTCCGCCGGGGCGCCGATGAGCGGTGCCTCGCCGGGGGCCGGGAGCAGGACCACCTGGTCGGCGTACTGGACGACCCGCTCCAGGCGGTGCTCGGCCATCAGGACCGTCGTGCCGAGGTCGTGGACCAGGCGCTGGAGGACGGCAAGGACCTCCTCGGCGGCGGCGGGGTCCAGGGCCGAGGTCGGCTCGTCCAGGACCAGGACGTCGGGGTGCGGGGTGAGGACCGAGCCGATGGCGACCCGCTGCTGCTGGCCGCCGGAGAGCGTGGCGATGGGGCGGGAGCGCAGGTCGGCCAGGCCCAGCAGATCGAGGGTCTCCTCGACGCGGCGGCGCATCACGTCGGGCGCCAGGCCCAACGACTCCATGCCGTAGGCGAGTTCGTCCTCGACGGTGTCCGTCACGAAGTGGGAGAGCGGATCCTGGCCGACCGTGCCGACCACGTCGGCCAGTTCGCGCGGCTTGTGGGTGCGGGTGTCCCGGCCGGCCACGGTGACCCGGCCGCTCAGCGTGCCGCCGGTGAAGTGCGGGACGAGGCCGCCCACCGCGCCCAGCACGGTGGACTTGCCGACGCCGGAGGGACCGGCGAGCAGGACGAGTTCGCCCTCCGGGACCTCGAAGTCCACGCCGCGGACGGTGGGTTCGCCCGCGCCGTCGTACGTGACCGACACGTCCTCGAAGCGGATCACGACGGCTCCTTCACGGCGGTCTTCGGGGCGGGATCGGGGGCGGGGGTGACGAACGCCGGGAGCAGGCCGACGAGTACGGCCGCCGCCGGCCAGAGGGGGAGGGCCGGCGCGACCAGGGGGACCACGCCCGGGTGCAGGGCCGCCGGGTCGCGGGCGGCGGCGAGGAACAGCAGCGCGGCGACCGCCACGCCGGAGGCGGTGACCAGCCAGGCGCGGGCGTCCCAGCGGTCGGGGCGGTAGCGGGTGCGCACCGTCCGCCGCCCGCCGAGCCACAGTCCCGCGACGGCGGCGGCGACACCGGCCAGGAGGACGGGAACGCCGTACGTGCCGCCCGCGGCGGTCAGCAGCCCGTACGTCCCCGCGCAGACGCCGAGCAGACCGCCGAGGGTGAGGGCGGCGGTGGTACGGCGGACGGGGGCCGGCACGTCGGCGGTACGGCCGTAGCCGCGGGCGTCCATCGCGGCGGCGAGGGCGACGGAGCGCTCCAGGGCGCCCTCCAGGACGGGCAGTCCCACCTGGAGCAGTCCGCGCAGGCCCCGGTCCGGACGGCCGCGCAGGCGGCGGGCGGCGCGCAGGCGCTGGACGTCGGCGATGAGGTTCGGCGCGAAGGTGAGGGCGACGACGACGGCGACGCCCATCTCGTACAGGGCGCCGGGCAGGGACTTGAGGAGGCGGGAGGGGTTGGCGAGGGCGTTCGCGGCGCCGACGCAGATGAGGAGGGTGGCCAGCTTCATCGCGTCGTACAGCGCGAAGGCGAGGCCCTCCGCGGTGACCCGGCCGCCGAGGCGGATGCCCTGCGCCCAGTCGGGGAGGGGGACTTCGGGGAGGGTCAGGAGGGTGTGGGTGCCCGGGACGGGGGAGCCGAGGACGGTGGTGAACAGGAGGCGGATGAGGAGGACGGCGAGGGCGAGCTTGACGAAGGCGCCGTAGGAACGGGACCACGGGGCGTGGGGGCGGCGGGTGACGACGACGTAGGCGGAGACCGTGACGAGGAGGGTGAGGAGGAGGGGATTGGTGGTGCGGGTGGCGGCGGTGCCGAGGGCCAGCGCCCAGAGCCACCAGGCGCCGGGGTGCAGGGCGGTTGCCCGGTGCCGGTGGAGGGCGGGGGCGCCGGCCGGCGCTGACGGGGTGCGTCCCCCAGAGGGGGTGCCCCCCGCGCCCACCCTGCCCCACGCTCGGCCTCGCTCGCGCGGGGGGACCCCCGTCGCCCCGGCGGCACGACTGCCCGCGGGAGCGGCGGCCCCGGCGGCTCGGCTGCCCGCGGGGACGGCGGCTTCAGCGGGTCGCATTCCTGCGCCGCCTCGCCTGCCAGGTGGCCGCGCCGGCCAGGGCCGCCACGACGGCGATGCCCGCGTAGAGGCCGACCGACGGGCCGTCGTCGCCCTCGTCGCCCTCGTCGGCCGTGGCCTTCGGGGCGGCCGGGACGCCGGAGCCCTCCTTCTGCGACACCTGCTCCCCGCAGCCCGACTTCGGGTAGCCCGCGATCGCGCACAGCAGGGCGTTGGTGTCGTAGCGCAGGGGGCCCGCGGCATCGGCCAGGGCGTCGGCCGTCGTCGCGTCGGGGGAGACCTGGGCGCAGGCCGTGCGCGGGGCCGGCGGGGTCTCGCCGGACGGGGCGTCGGGGGCCGTACCGAAGTCGAGGACCAGCGCCACCCGCTTGCTGCCGTCCTTGGCCGGCGTCTTCGCGCAGATCGACGCGAAGTCCGCGGTGCCGCGGGGCCGGGCCGCGTCGCCCGAGTCCTCGCTCACCGCGAAGCGGAAGCCCTGCACGTCGCCATCGGAGGGGCGGACCATGGACGGACCCTGTGTGGCGTAGACCCACCCGGCGCCGTCGCGGTCCCAGAAGGACCAGTAGCGGTATCCGGCGGCCTGCGCCTGGCCGGCCGTCCCGATCAGCAGGAAGGCGGCCAGGAGGAGCAGGGTGACGCGGCGGGCGGTCACGGCTGCTGCTTCTTGGTGCGGTTGCTGAGCAGGAAGCCGATGCCGATGCCGAAGACCAGGCAGACGCCGACGAACCACCAGACGCCGAACGGCGAGTCCTCGTCCTTCTTCCGGTCCTCGTCGCTCGCCGTCGCCGTGTCCTTCACCGCCGTGCCCTGCGGGGCCGGGCCGGTCGCGTTCAGCCGTTCCACCAGGTCCGTGCCGCCGAAGTCGCGCGGGTCGGTGCCCGTGGCGTGGGCGGCGAGGACGAGCTGGGCGTAGGCGGCCGGGCCGCTCTGCGACGCCCACGTCGCGGCGTTCTTCTTCAGCCAGGCCAGCGGCTCGGCGGCCCGGTCCGCGCCGCCCTGCGCGGCGAGGGCGACGACGGCGTCGGCGGTGTTGCCGTAGTCGGGCTGGTCGGCGGAGCCGCCGAGGGCGGAGACGAGGTGGCCGTCCTCGGCGAGCGCGTCGGCGAGGTAGGCGGCGCCGTTGGCGGCGGCCTGCTCCCGGCCGGGCTTGTCCGCGTCGGCGCAGGCGGCGTCGGACCGCGCGCCGGAGCCGGAGGGGTCGGCGGCCTCGGCGACCAGGCCCTTGCCGAGCGCGCCGAGGACACCGGCGGCGGTCGCGTCCGCGTTGGGGAGCAGCTTGCCGTCCTTGTCGGGCTGGAAGGCGAAGGCGCCCGCGCCCTTGTCCTTCGCGCAGGGCAGGGCGAAGGACAACAGGGCGTCGTAGGGGGACTTGCCGTCCTTGACGACCTTCCCGGGGTCCGTCTCCGTGGCGGTCAGGGCGCCGATGACGACGGAGGTGGAGTTGGCGTCGCTCGGGGTGCCGGGGGTGTAGCCCCAGCCACCGTCCTCGTTCTGCACGGACTTCAGCCAGCCGAGGGCCTTCTCGACGACGTCGCCGTGCCCGCCGACGGCCCACAGGGCCTGGACGGCCGCGGCCGTGCTGTTGGAGTCGACCGGGGTCTTGGCGTCGCAGGCCGCGGCCGGGTCGGCGCGGAAGGGGGCGAAGGCGCCGTTCGCGCACTGCTGGTCCGTGAGCCACTTCACGGCCTTCGACGACGGGACCACGCCCGCCGTGTCCTGCGCGAGCAGGGCGAGGGACTGGCGCCAGACACCGTCGTACCGGGGATCGGTGGTCCCGTACAGCCCGGACGGCGTGGACGGGGAGGAGGCGGGAGCGGAGGGCGACGGATCGGCGGCGACCGCGGGCGCGGTGGCGGCGCCGATCACGGCTATGGCGGCCAGAGCCGCGGCGCTGCTGCGACGGCGGACGTTCATGAGCGGCGGGTGCCTTTCCCTGTGCGGGGCCTGGCAGCACGGGGCACCCCCGGCGGCTCGGCCCCGTATGCCTCGACGGTGCCGTGCACCGGCGGGCGCCGGGCACGTGAGCCGGTCACATCCGCGCGGGGCAGTCCGGCTCACCGTCCGGGAAGCCTCGGGCGGGCTCGGCGGGCGGCTCACGGTTGCGGGTCAGCGCCGGAATTGCACCGGCTTCCCCCCGTACGGGTGATGACGACGCCGCCACTTTACCCGCCCGCCGGAGCGGGGCCGAGGGGCGGCCGACCCGATCACGGGCCCTCAGCGGGACGCCGTCCCGCCCCGGGCGCCGGTCTCCGTGAGGTCGATCAGCCGGCAGACCGTCTCGATGTCCACCCGCACCTGGGCGAGGGAGGTGCGGCCGGCGAGCCAGGTGATCAGGGCCGAGAGCCAGGTGTGCTCGACGACCCGGACCGCGGAGAGCTGCTCCGGGGTCGGGTGCTCCAGGCCGCCCATCGCGTCCAGGATGATCGCCGTGGTCTGCCGGGAGACCTGGTCGACCTCCGGGGAGACGCTGCGGTCGGCGAAGGTCAGGGCGCGGGCCATCGCCTCGGCCAGCCGGGGTTCGCGCTGCAGCGCGCCGAAGGCCCGCATCAGGGTCTGGGCCACGCGGTCCGCCGCCGTCTCGCCGGTGGGCGGGCTCTTGCGCAGGGTGCAGTGCAGGCGCTCCAACTGGTCGTGCATGGTGGCGACGAGCAGGTGCACCTTGGAGGGGAAGTAGCGGTACAGCGTGCCGAGCGCGACCTGCGAGGACTCCGCGACCTCCCGCATCTGCACCGCCTCGAAGCCGCCCCGGCAGGCCAGTTGGGCGGTCGCGTGCAGGATGCGGCCGCGGCGCTCGCGCTGCCGCTCGGTCAGGGGCGGGGCGGCGGCGCGGTGCGCCGCGCCCGCCGGCTCCGTCGCCGGTGCGTCCGCCTCGGTCACCTTCTCCCCCTGTTCCGCTTCCGCCGTCTCCGCCGTTTCCGCCGTGCTCCCGCCGTGACCCGTCGTGGCGCGAATCACCTGATCCACTCGTCACAGCCCGGCTACCTGCCGGTAGATTCGGGGGCCTCCGACGATCAAGTCTGAAACTTGTTCTAGATTATCGTCCCGACGTAGTGTCGCCGGACAGTGCAGTGAGAAGGGGGACCGGAGTGACCGCCGAGGCCAGTCAGACGGGTCCCCGTCCGGAGCCCGCAGCCGACGGCTCGCCACCGCTGCGCATCGCACTGCTCACCTACAAGGGGAACCCGTTCTGCGGCGGCCAGGGCGTCTACGTCCGCCACCTCTCCCGCGAACTGGCCCGCCTCGGCCACCGCGTCGAGGTCATCGGCGCCCAGCCCTACCCCGTCCTCGACGTCCTCGACGGCCGTGAGGACCGGCTGTCCCTCACCGAGCTGCCCAGCCTCGACCTCTACCGCCAGCCCGACCCCTTCCGCACCCCGAAGCGCGACGAGTACCGCGACTGGATCGACGCGCTCGAGGTCGGCACCATGTGGACCGGCGGCTTCCCCGAACCCCTGACGTTCTCCCTGCGCGCCCGGCGCCATCTGCGCGCCCGCCGCGGGGAGTTCGACGTCGTGCACGACAACCAGACCCTCGGCTACGGCCTGCTGGGCGACGTGGGGGCACCCCTCGTCACCACCATCCACCACCCCATCACCGTCGACCGGCAGTTGGAACTGGACGCCGCCGACAGCCGCAAACGCCGCTACTCGGTGCGCCGTTGGTACGCCTTCACCCGGATGCAGAAGCGCGTCGCGCGCCGCCTGCCCTCCGTGCTCACCGTCTCCGGCACCTCCCGCCAGGAGATCGTCGACCACCTCGGCGTCCGGGACGACCGCATCCACGTCGTCCACATCGGCGCCGACACGGACCTGTTCTCGCCCGACCCGTCGGTGCCGCGGGTGCCGGGCCGGATCGTGACGACCTCCAGCGCGGACGTGCCGCTCAAGGGCCTGGTCTTCCTCGTCGAGGCGCTCGCCAAGGCGCGCACCGAGCACCCCCGGGCCCACCTCGTCGTCGTCGGCAAGCGGCCCGCCGAGGGGCCCGTCGCCCAGTCGATCGAGCGGTACGGGCTCGAAGGCGCCGTCGAGTTCGTCAAGGGCATCTCCGACGCCGAACTGGTCGACCTCGTGCGGTCGGCCGAGGTCGCGTGCGTGCCCTCGCTGTACGAGGGGTTCTCGCTGCCCGCCGCCGAGGCCATGGCCACCGGCACCGCCCTGCTCGCCACCACCGGCGGGGCCGTCCCGGAGGTCGCCGGACCCGACGGGGAGACCTGCCTCGCCGTGCCGCCGGGGGACGCGGACGCGCTGGCCGGCGGACTGAACCGGCTGCTCGGCGACCGCGAACTGCGGGCCCGCCTCGGCGCCGCCGGACGCGAGCGCGTGCTGCGCCACTTCACCTGGGCCCGCGCCGCCGAGGGCACCGTCGCCCGTTACCGCGAGGCCATCGGTTCCGCCCCCACCACCGCCCCGAGGATCGTGCCCGCGACCCCGACCACCCGTGACACCGGCGTCTACCCCGAAAGCAGGGCCACGTGCTGACCGTCGACTTCTCCCGGTTCCCGCTCGCCCCGGGCGACCGCGTCCTGGACCTCGGCTGCGGCGCCGGCCGGCACGCGTTCGAGTGCTACCGGCGCGGGGCCCAGGTCGTCGCGCTGGACCAGAACGCCGAGGAAATCCGCGAGGTCGCCAAGTGGTTCGCGGCGATGAAGGAGGCCGGTGAGGCCCCCGCCGGCGCCACCGCCACCGCGATGGAGGGCGACGCGCTCGCCCTGCCCTTCCCGGACGAGTCCTTCGACGTCGTCATCATCTCCGAGGTGATGGAGCACATCCACGACGACAAGGGCGTCCTCGCCGAGATGGTCCGCGTCCTCAGGCCCGGCGGGCGCATCGCGATCACCGTGCCGCGCTACGGCCCCGAGAAGGTCTGCTGGACCCTCTCCGACGCCTACCACGAGGTCGAGGGCGGCCACATCCGCATCTACAGGGCCGACCAGCTCCTCGCCCGCATCCGCGAGGCCGGCCTCAAGCCGTACGGCACCCATCACGCGCACGCGCTGCACTCGCCGTACTGGTGGCTCAAGTGCGCGTTCGGCGTCGACAACGACAAGGCGCTGCCGGTGCGCGCGTACCACAAGCTGCTGGTGTGGGACATCATGAAGAAGCCGCTGGCGACCCGGGTCGCCGAGCAGGCCCTGAACCCGCTGATCGGCAAGAGCTTCGTGGCCTACGCCACCAAGCCGCACCTGCCGGCCGTGGACGCCGCGTGACCACCTCGCGCACGCCCCGCACCCCCCGTACCGAGCACCTCGTCCTGCCGGGCGTCCTCACCGACGCCGAGGCCGCCGCGACCGTCCGCGGCATCCTCGCCGTGCAGCGCGAGGACGGGGCGATCCCCTGGTTCCGCGGGCACCACCTCGACCCGTGGGACCACGTCGAGGCGGCCATGGCCCTGGACACCGCCGACGAACACGAGGCCGCCGGGCGGGCCTACGCGTGGCTGGCCCGGCACCAGAACCCGGACGGCTCCTGGTACGCCGCCTACGCCGACGGGGACTTCGCCGACGTCACCGACCGCGGCCGGGAGACCAACTTCGTCGCCTACGTCGCCGTCGGCGTCTGGCACCACTACCTCGCCACCGGCGACGACACGTTCCTGGAGAGGATGTGGCCCGTCGTCCACGCGGCGGTCGAGTTCGTGCTCGCCCTCCAGCAGCCCGGCGGGCAGATCGGCTGGCGCCGCGACGAGGACGGCACGGACACCAAGGACGCGCTGCTGACCGGCAGTTCCTCCGTCCATCACGCGCTGCGCTGCGCGCTGGCCATCGCCGAACTGCGCGAAGAGCCGCAGCCCGACTGGGAGTTGGCGGCGGGCGCGCTGCGGCACGCCATCCGGCGCCATCCGGAACGGTTCCTGGACAAGGGCCGCTACTCGATGGACTGGTACTACCCGGTCCTCGGCGGCGCGCTCACCGGCACCGAGGCCAGAAGCCGCCTCAAGGAGAGCTGGGACCGCTTCGTCGTCCCCGGCCTCGGGGTGCGCTGCGTCGTGCCCAACCCGTGGGTGACCGGCGGCGAGTCCGCCGAACTCGCGCTCGCCCTGTGGGCGGTGGGCGAGTCCGACCACGCCCTGGAGATCCTCCAGTCCATCCAGCACCTGCGGGACGCGGACAGCGGCCTGTACTGGACGGGCTACGTCTTCGAGGACGACGCGGTCTGGCCCCGCGAACTGACCACCTGGACGGCCGGCTCCCTGCTCCTCGCCGTCGCCGCGCTCGGCGGCCACGAGGCCACCTGCCAGGTCTTCGCGGGCGACCGGCTGCCCAGGGGACTGGACCCGGACTGCTGCGTCTGAGCGGCGGACCGGCCGGTCAGTGACGGCCGAGACGGTTGGCGACGGCGTGGCCGACGAAGAGGTACACCACGGCGGCCAGGCCGTACCCGGCGACGACGCGGGCCCATGCCTCGTCGAACGTGAACAGGTCGCGCGACCAGCCCGCCAGCCAGTCGGCCGCGTCATGGACGAACCGCACCAGGTCGTTGGCCCGGTTGGCGTCCAACAGGTACATCAGGATCCACAGGCCGAGAATGAAGGCCATGACGTCCGCGACGATCGCGACGGCCCTGCCTGCGGAGTTGGAACCGCGGTATCTGGACATGCCTTCCGTATGGCCGCGCGGGCGCGGAGAAAACCTGTGCGAACGGCCCCCCGTCCGCGACTCGGAGCGGACGGGGGGCCGTTGAGGCGTCTGCGCAGCGGGCGGGATCAGCCGCGCTGAATGCCCGAGGTGTCCTGGAGGACGCCGCGGCGGCCGTCCTGCGTCTGGGCGACCAGGTGGGCGCCGCGCTGCTCGACCGCCAGGTACCAGGTGCCCGGCGCCAGTTCGGCGATCGGCGTGGGCGAGCCGTCCTCCGCGAACAGCGGACGCGGCACCGGCACGGCGAACCAGAACGGGGAGAAGTCCCCGGCCGGCTGCGCCTGCGCCTGCTGCGGGGCCTGCGGCTGACCGGGCTGCGGCTGCCCCGGCTGCGGCTGGCCGCCGAAGGACTGGCCCGGCTGGCCCGGCTGGCCGCCGTACGGCTGCTGCTGCGCGCCCGGGTAGCCGTAACCGCCCTGGGGCTGGCCGCCGTAGGGCTGCGGTGCGGCCGGACGGGCGGCCGGGATCAGGGAGCCCTTCAGGGCGGGGAGCAGCGGGGTGGCGACGGCCGCGGCGGCCAGGACCAGGGTGGCGACGAGGGCGAGGATCAGACCCGCCCCGGCCCCCAGACCGGGCGTCCCCCCCAAGTTGTCGAAGGGGCCGGCCGGGTCGAAGATGTTGCCGAGCGCGCACCAGGCGGCGAAGACCGTGAAGGCGATGCCGAACTGACCGAGGTCGAGACCGGCCACCTTCAAGGGCTGCGGCAGCGCGTGGTTCAGGACGACGAGCGCCGCGCCGATGACGCCCGCCAGGACGACACCGAGCACGACCGGCCCACTGCCCCACAGGCTGGGGATGTCGGCGCTGTCCGACGCACCGTCGATCGAGTAGATGTCGAGGAACGACGCGATGAACAGCAACACCGCTGCTCCGATCACCACGCCGTCGCCTCGAGTGAGGGAGCGGATATTCACTTCAGGTCCTTCGTAGGTCGTCTCGTCGTCGGAAGAGGCGTCGCTGTCACGATGGCGCCGAAAGGTTCCGTGTGAAGCGCGGGGGTGGCCCCTCATCGTACGGACGACACTATCGTCCACGGCTCGGGGCTGTCCGCAGGGATCGGGACGCCACCCGTCACCCGCGCAGGAAACTCACGATTCCCTCAGACATCCCCTCCGCCGCCTTCTGGCGCCAACTGCCGCTGGTCAGCAGTGCCGCGTCCTTGGCGTCACGCATGTTGCCGCACTCGACGAACACCTTGGGAACCGTTGACAGATTGAGACCGCCCAGATCCGTGCGTGTGACCAGACCGGTGCCGTCGCCGAGGTAGTTGGACGGCGCGGTGCCCGTGACGCGCACGAAGCCGCCCGCGACGCGCTCGCCGAGCTCGGCGGAGGGCGCCACGATGGCGCGGGTGTCGGCGGTGCCCTCGTGCACCCGGCCCGGCATGATCACGTGGAAGCCCCGGTTGCCCGCCGCCGATCCGTCGGCGTGGATCGAGATGGCCGCGTCCGCGTGCGCCTCGTTGCCGATCCGGGCCCGCTCGTCCACGCACGGCCCGAAGGGACGGTCGCCGTCCTGCGTCAGCTCGACGGTCGCGCCCTGCTCCCTCAGGAGCGTGCGCAGCCGGTGGGCCACGTCGAGGGTGAACTTCGCCTCCGGCCAGCCCGCGTCGGTGGCCGTGCCCGTCGTGTCGCACTCCTTCCGGTGCGTGCCGACGTCGACCTTGCGGTTGATCTCGGACGCGTGCCGGAAGTTGCCGGGGTTGTGGCCGGGGTCGATGACGACGACCTTCCCCTTGAGAGGGCCGGAGGCGGCGGACCGGGAGGCGGACGGCCTCTGCGACGCGGGGGCGGGGGAGGAGCCCGTGGGCTTCTTCGCGTCACCTCCGCCCGGGGACGCGGGAGCACCGGAGGCCGGAGCACTGGAGGACGGTACCGGCGACGACCCCGGGGCGCCCGCGCGGTCGCCGCCCCCGTCGTCCGGGCCGCCGACCGCCGCGTACACCCCCCACCCGAGCAGCGCCCCGGGCACGAGCGCGGCGACCGCCACGGTCAGCGTGCGGCGCAGCGGGGAGCGGCGGGGCTGGGGAGGTTCGAAGTCCGGGCCTGTGTACGACACGTCAGCGACTCTAACCGCGCCCTCAGATCCCCGCGCCGCTTCGCCGCAGGACGCGCAGCGAGTCCGTCGCCGAGACCTCGGTGAACGCGCCGGACGCCAGCGCCCTGAGCCAGACACGGTACGGGGCCTGGCCGGTGAACTCGTCGGCAGGATCGGGGAAGACGTCGTGGATGACCAGCAGGCCGCCGAGGGCCACGTGCGGGGCCCAGCCCTCGTAGTCGGCGTTGGCGTGCTCGTCGGTGTGGCCGCCGTCGACGAAGACGAGGCCGAGGGGGGCGTTCCAGAGGGCGGCGATCTGGGGGGAGCGGCCGACGAGGGCGACCACGTGCTCCTCCAGTCCGGCACGGCGCAGGGTGCGGCGGAAGACGGGCAGGGTGTCCATCACGCCCAGTTCGGGGTCGACCGTCTCCGGGTCGTGGTAGTCCCAGCCCGGCTGCTGCTCCTCGCTGCCCCGGTGGTGGTCGACGGTCAGCGCGGTCACCCCGGCCCGGCGGGCCGCGTCGGCGAGCAGCACGGTGGAACGCCCGCAGTACGTGCCGACCTCCAGCAGCGGCAGCCCGAGCCCGCCCGCCTCCACCGCCGCGGCGTACAGCGCGCGGCCCTCGTGCGCGGGCATGAACCCCTTCGCGGCCTCGAAGGCGGCCAGGACGTCGGGGGACGGGGAGGGAGCGGAGGCGGGGGCCGCGGTCATGGGGGCCTTTCGGTGGTCGTGCGGGGAGTGCCGGCGCCCCATGCTGCCGTACCCCCCGCCGCGCACCGCGACAGGGGGTACGGGCCGGGGCGGGGAGTCAGGCCGGGACCGTCTCGCCCGGCAGGGACAGGTCCAGGTCGACCGGGCGGTCGCCGTCGTGGGTCGCCGCGTGGGCGAGCGGGGCGTGGCCCGCGGCCCGGGCGGCCAGGACGTAGGGGCCCCGGGCCGGCACGGCGAGGGCGTAGCCGCCGTCCTCCGCGGACAGGGTCGCGCCCGCCTGCCGTCCGTGCCGGTCGATCAGCGTCACCTTGGCGCGGGGGACGGGGGTGCCGTCGGCGGCCAGCACCCGGCCCCGGAAGCCGTGCGGCGGCCGGACCGCCCCGGCGAGCGCCTGCTTGGCGCGGGCCAGGTTGGCGTCCTCCTCGCTGCTCGCGCGCAGTTGCGAGACCCCGGCCGGGCTGCGGCGGGGCAGGAAGAAGGCCAGCACCAGGCCGACGGCGACGGCGGCGGCCGCGATCAGGAAGGAGACGCGGAAGCCGTGCATGGTCGGCACGGCGACACCGCCCACGTCGGTCGAGGTGTTGGCGAGGACCATGCCGATGACGGCGCTCGACACCGACGTGCCGATGGACCGCATCAGGGTGTTGAGGCCGTTGGCCGCGCCGGTCTCCGAGGCCGGGACCGCGCCGATGATCAGCGCGGGCAGGGAGGAGTAGGCGAGGCCGATGCCCGCGCCGATCAGCACCGACGTGACGACGGTCTGCCAGGCGGCGCTCATCAGGCCGAGGCCGCCGGCGTAACCGATCCCGATGACCACCAGGCCGACGATCAGGGTGGTGCGGGGGCCGTAGCGGGCGGAGAGCCGGGCGTAGACCGGCGCGGTGAACATCATCGTCAGGCCCAGCGGGGCCACGCACAGGCCCGCGACGACCATCGACCGGCCGAGTCCGTAACCGGTCTCGGCGGGCAGTTGGAGGAGCTGCGGCAGGACGAGGGAGATGACGAAGAAGGAGACGCCGACCATGATCGAGGCGAGGTTGGTGAGCAGCACCTCGCGGCGGGCCGTGGTGCGCAGGTCGACCAGCGGGGCCGCGACGCGCAGCTCCATCAGGCCCCACAGGAGCAGCACCACGACGGCGGCGGCGAACAGGCCGAGCGTGGTCGGCGACGACCAGCCCCAGTCGCTGCCCTTGCTGATCGGCAGGAGGAAGAGGATCAGACCGGCGGACAGGCCCAGCGCGCCCGGCAGGTCGAAGGAGCCCTTGGCGCGCAGCGGGGACTCCGGCACGACCAGCAGGGTCAGGGCGATGGAGAGGGCGCCGAGGCCGGCGGCGCCGAAGTAGAGGACGTGCCAGTCGGTGTGCTGCGCGACCAGGGCCGCGGCGGGCAGCGCCAGTCCGCCGCCGACGCCGATCGAGGAACTCATCAGCGCCATGGCCGAGGCGAGCCGCTCGCGGGGCAGCATGTCGCGCATCAGGCCGATGCCGAGGGGTATGGCGCCCATCGCGAAGCCCTGCAGCGTACGGCCGACGATCATCGGGACCAGGGCGTCGGTGAGCGCGCTGAGCAGTGCGCCGAAGACCATCACCGACAGGCTGGCGATCAGCATGCGGCGCTTGCCGAACAGGTCGCCGAGCCGGCCCATGATCGGCGTGGCCACGGCTCCGGACAGGAGCGTGGAGGTCAGGACCCAGGTGGCGTTGCTGGGTGAGGTGTCCAGGAGTCGGGGCAGGTCCTTGATGACGGGGACCAGCAGGGTCTGCATCACCGCGACGACGATGCCCGCGAACGCGAGTACCGGGACGGTGGCCCCGCTCGCTTGCCGCACGGGCTCGTCGGTCGTCGTGTGGGACATGGGGTGGGGCCTCCAGGCCGGGAGTCGGTGGATGCGTGGATCGTGGGTGTGTGCAGGCTGAACCTCGTGCGCCGGGGCAACTATTCCGTTGCTTCGAGTCCCTAACTAATTCTTGACCTTCTCTTGGTGCCCGGCCCCTGCGCGGTTCACCGGACGGCCGCCTACGACCCGGGTCCTAGGACGGCCGGCGGGCGGGCGGGACCAAAAACCGATGCAAGGGGCGCACCCGGCTTGAGACCATGACACCCATGCTCGAAGCCACCGGCTCCACCTCCCCGTCCGCGCCCACCGACGCACGCCGCATATCCCCGCGCCGTACGCCGCCGACCTGGCTGGTCGTGGCGCTCGCCTGCGCCGGACAGTTCCTCGTCGTGCTCGACGTGTCCGTCGTCAACGTCGCCCTGCCCTCGATGCGCACCGACCTCGGGCTGAGCGCCCAGGGCCTCCAGTGGGTGGTCAACGCCTACGCCATCGCCTTCGCCGGGTTCATGCTGCTCGGCGGGCGGGCCGGCGACCTGTACGGGCGCAAGCGGATGTTCCTGGTCGGGCTCGGCCTCTTCACGCTGGCCTCGCTGGGCGGCGGACTCGCCCAGGAGGGCTGGCAGTTGCTGGCCGCACGGGCCGCGCAGGGTCTCGGCGCGGCCGTGCTCGCCCCCTCGACGCTGACGCTCCTGACCGCCGCGGTGCCGGAGGGCGCGGCCCGGGCCCGCGCGATCGCGACCTGGACGGCCGTGGGCGCGGGCGGCGGTGCGGCGGGCGGCCTGGTGGGCGGCGTCCTGGTGGACGGGCTGTCCTGGCGCTGGGTGCTGCTGATCAACGTGCCGGTGGGCGCGGTCGTGCTGGCCGGGGCCCTGCTGTGGCTGACGGAGAGCCGGGGCGGCCCGCGACGCCGCCTCGACCTGCCGGGCGCGCTGCTGGTGACCGCCGGACTCGCCGCGCTGGCCTACGGCATCTCGCAGACCGAGTCCGAGGGATGGGCGGCGACGGCGACCCTGGTGCCGCTGGTGGCCGGTCTCGCGCTGCTCGGTCTCTTCCTCCTCGTCGAGGCGCGCACCGCCTCGCCGCTGATGCCGCTCGCCCTGCTGCGGCTGCGGTCGGTGGCGTCGGCGAACGTGGCGATGCTGGTGTCCGGCTCGTCGATGTTCTCGATGTGGTTCTTCATGACCCTGTACGCGCAGAACGTCCTGGGCTACTCCCCGTTGGAGGCCGGCGTCGCCCTGGTGCCCAGCTCCCTCGCGGTCGTCCTCGGTTCCAAGGCGGCCCCGCGGTTCCTGCCGGTGCTCGGCGCCCGGAACGTGGCGGTGCTCGGCACGCTCGTCGCGGCGGTCGGTTTCGGCTGGCAGTCGACGATGACCGCGGACGGCGGCTACCTCACCGCCATCATGATCCCCGGCGTGCTGATGATGCTGGGCGCGGGCATCGCGGCGACCCCGCTGGCCTCACTGGCCATCTCCGGCGCGGCTCCCGGGGACGCCGGCCTGGTCTCCGGTCTCATCAACACCTCCCGCACGATGGGCGGTTCGCTGGGACTCGCGGTGATGTCGACGCTCGCGGCGTCCCGTTCCGGCGGCGAGGACGCGGGCCCGGCGGCACTGACGGACGGCTACGCGCTGGTGTTCCGCACGGCGGCGGGGGTCCTGGTCGTCGCGGCGGTCCTGATGTGGGCGTGGCTGCCGAAGGCACGCGGGAGGGACTGAGCGCGCGGGCGACGCCCGCCGAGGCACGCCTCGAAGGGCCACGCCACCGCGACCGGTGTGCGGCTTCGCCACGCCACCGCGACCGGTGTGCGGCTTCGCCACGGGGCGCGTCCGGTGTGCGGCTTCGCTGTGGGGTGTGGTGCGGGTGTGGCTTCGTCGGGGGGTGGGGCGTGCCGGTGGTTTGTGGCGGGTGTGCAACGTCGGTGCCCCGCCCGGTTCGGACCCGGCCTTGCTGTCGAGTCGTGCGCAGTGGCTTCGCCGTGGGGGGCGATCCGGGGGTGGCGCTTCGTCGCGGGGTGCGAGCCGCGTCGGCGTTTGTGGCGGGTGTGCAATGTCGGTGCCCCGCCCGGTTCGGACCCGGCCTCGCTGTCGAGTCGTGCGCAGTGGCTTCGCCGTGGGGGGCGATCCGGGGGTGGCGCTTCGTCGCGGGGTGCGAGCCACGTCGGCGTTTGTGGCGGGTGTGCAACGTCGGTGCCCCGCCCGGCTCAGACCCACCCCCGCTGCCGAGCCGCGCGCAGCGCCTCCGCCCGGTTGCGGGTCCCGGTCTTGCCGATCGCGGCGGACAGGTAGTTGCGGACCGTCGACTCGGACAGATGCAGCGCCGCGGCGATGTCCGCGACCGTCGCACCGTCCGCCGAGGCCCGCAGCACGTCGCACTCCCGCCCGGTGAGCGGGCTGGGCCCCGCACTGAGCGCCGCCGCGGCGAGCGCCGGGTCGACGACCGTCTCACCGGCCAGCACCCGGCGGACCGCCCCGGCCAGTTCCTCCACCGGGCCGTCCTTCACCAGGAAACCGGCGGCGCCCGCCTCCATGGCCCGCCTGAGGTACCCGGGGCGGCCGAAGGTGGTCAGGATCAGCACCCGGCAGCCGGGCACCCGCTCGCGCAGTTCGGCGGCGGCGTCCAGGCCGCTCAGGCCCGGCAGTTCGATGTCGAGGAGGGCGACGTCGGGCCGGTGGGCGAGCGCGGCGGCGACGATCTCGTCCCCGGCCGCCACCTGCGCCACCACCTCGATGTCCGCCTCCATCCCCAGCAGCAGCGCGAGCGCGCCCCGCATCATGCCCTGGTCCTCGGCGAGCAGGACCCGGACGGGGTGGGTGCGGGGCGGCGTCTGGTCGGTCACGGAGGCAAGGGTAGGGGGCCTACGCCGGTGCGCCCACCGGCCGTTCCTCCTCCCGCACCGGCAGCTCCGCCGTCACCGAGAAGCCGCCCCGGGGCTCCGCGCCCGCCGTGAGCGAACCGCCCGCCGTGGCGAGGCGTTCCGTGAGGCCGGTCAGGCCCGTGCCCGGACCCCGGGCGGGGCCCGCCGTCCCCGTGCCGTCGTCCGTGACCGTCAGCCGGACCCGGTCCGCACCGCCGAGGACCGCGATCTCGCAGCGGCTCGCCCCGCTGTGCCGTACGACGTTGGTGACCGCCTCCCGCACCACCCACCCCAGCAGCGCCTCGGTCTGCGGCGGCAGCGGCGGGCCCGAGCGGCGGACCACCGCCTCCACGTCCGCCGCGTCCAGTGCCGAGCGGGCCCGGTCCAGCTCCGTGCCGAGGCTGCCCTCCCGGTAGCCGGTGACCGCCTCGCGGACCTCGGTCAGCGCCTGCCGGCCGACCGACTCGATGTCCGTGATCTGGGTCAGCGCCGCGTCCAGGTCCCGGGGCGCCAGCCGCCGGGCGGCCTCCGACTTGACCACGATCACCGACAGCGTGTGCCCCAGCAGGTCGTGCAGGTCCCGCGAGAACCGCAGCCGCTCCTCCGCCACCGCCCGGGTGGCCAGTTCCTCCCGGGCGGCGCGCAGTTGCCGCACGGCGTCGGACAGGCTCAGGATCGCGGCCGTCACCATCGTCGAAAGGAAGGTCCCGTAGGCGATGCTCAGGCCGTTCCAGCCGTCCTTGACGCCGCCCACCGCGCCCGCCACCACCGCCAGCGACCAGCCCCACCGGCCCAGCCACGGGCCGCGCAGCGCCGCCCCCGCGGCCAGGCCGAGCAGCGGGAAGAACAGCAGCCAACTGCCGCCGTACGCCAGCGCCAGAGAACAGGTCACCACCGCCATCGCGGCCAGCGCCAGCCGGGTGTTCGGCGACTCGCGCAGCTCCTTGTGGAAGGAGCGGAAGGCGACGTGGATGTAGAGCGAGTTGAAGACGATCAGTCCCGCTCCGCCGACCCAGGGGTTGGCGCTGTTGCCCTGGAAGATGTTGGCCAGACTGCCCAGGCCCATCAGCAGCCACGGCAGCAGCGTGAAGCCGCTGGGCGCCGGACCCGTCCGCTGCGGCCGTTCGCCGGACCCGTCCGGCTCCGGCTCGGACTGCCGTGCGAGCTGCCACGCGTCCAGGCGGTGCGAGGTCCTGCGCAGCCGCTCCCGGATCCCGGTCATGGGTGCCGGCTCCCTTCCGATCGGGCGCCCCGGGGCGCTCAGTTGTTTCCCGCGCCGCGGCGGTAGGACAGGACGGCGTACGCACCGAAGACCAGGAGCCATCCCGTCAGCACGAGGATGGCACCCGCGGTGGGCGCGTGCCCCGTGGCGACCGAAGTGCCGAGCTGGGCGAAGCGGTTGGTCGGGGTGTACGCCGACACGGTGCGCAGCCACTCCGGGAACAGCGCGAGCGGGAACCACAGCCCGCCGAGCACGGCGAGGCCCAGGTTGGCCACCATGTTCGCCACGCCCGTGGTCTGCCCGGTCAGCCGGTAGCCGTTGCCGAGACCGAGCAGCGTGAAGGGCACCGACCCGAGCCAGAGCAGCAGCGCCAGCGCCGCCCACTGCCAGGCGTCGAGCCGTACGCCGTTGACCAGGCCGCCCGCGCCGAGCACCGCCGTGATCGCGGGCAGCACGGTGACGGAGGCGGTCAGGGCGCGGCCCACGACCACCTGGTGCGGGGGCATCGGCGTCACCCGCAGCTGCCGCAGCCAGCCGATCGCCCGGTCCTCGGCGACCCCGCCGCCGGTGTTCAGGGCCGAGCCGACCGCGCCGTAGGCGGCCATGCCGACCATCGCGCCCGTCTTCCACTCGCCCGCGTCGCCCCCGAGGTTGGTGAACAGCAGGTACATCAGGACCGGCACGGCGACGCCGCCGATGACGAAGCCGGGATCGCGCAGCGTACGGCGCGTCTCCAGGACCAGGTAGTCCCTCATCGCACACTCTCCTTCCGCGTGGCCGGTGCCGGCACCGCGCTCGTCAGGGCCAGGAACGCGTCGTCCAGGGACGCGGGAGCGACCTCCAGGCCGCGTATCGCGCCGAGTTCGGCGAGGGCGGTCACCGTCGCGTCGGAGTCCTCGGTGCGCAGCAGCGCGCGGTCCCCGCGCACCTCCAGCGAACGGACCCCCGGCAGCAGCGTCAGGCCGTCGGCGGGCCGCCCCGCCAGGTCGAAGGAGACGCGGCTGCCGCCCGCCGCCCGGCGCAGCTCGTCGCCGGTGCCGTCCGCGACGACGCGCCCCCGGTCGACGACGAGGATCCGGTCGGCGTGCGCGTCGGCCTCCTCCAGGTAGTGCGTGGAGAAGAGGACCGTGCTGCCGCGCCGGGTGTAGGCCCGCATCGACTCCCAGAAGGCGTGCCGGGCCTCCACGTCGAGGGCCGCCGTCGGCTCGTCCAGGACCAGCAGGTCGGGGCGGCCGGCCAGCGCGAGGGCGAAGCGCACCCGCTGGACCTGGCCGCCGGAGAGCCGGTCCACGCGCCGCCCGGCCAACGCGGCGATCCCCGCCAGCTCCAGGGCCTGCCCGACGGGCATCGGCGCCGGGTACCGTCCGGCCACGAAGGCGACCAGCTCGCCCACGGTGACCCGGGGCACCGCCCGTGCCTCCTGGAGCATGGCCCCCACCCGGCCGGCGCGCACCGCGGCTTCCGGAGGGCCGCCGAACAGCTCCACCGTGCCCGCGTCGGGCGGGCACAGGCCGAGCAGCAGGGCGATCGTCGTCGACTTGCCGGCGCCGTTGCGGCCGAGCAGCGCGACGGTCTCCCCGCGCCCGATGCGCAGGTCCACGCCGTCGACGGCGCGGACGTCGCCGTACGCCTTGGCCGCTCCCGTGAAGGAGACGGCGGGGATGGTGCCCTCGGTCGGTGTCATGCCCGTGACGCTACGGAGCCGGCGGGGACCGGCGGCAGATGCGGTTGTCCGGAGTTCGGGAGGACAAATGTCACGGGTGGCGGGCGTCCCGTACGGTGACCGGGAACTGCAGGGACGAGCGGGGAGAGCCATGCCCATCGACGCCGCCGGGGCGCTCACCACCGCGCCCCGGGTCCGTGAGATCGCCTGGGACCACAAGGACGTCCAGCTCTACCACCTCGGCATCGGCGCCGGCCGGCCCGCCACCGACCCCCGCGAGCTGCGCTACACCCTGGAGTCCCGGCTGCGTGTCCTGCCGAGCTTCGCGACGGTGGCCGGGGGCGGCGTCCCCGGGGTGATCGGCGCGCTGTCGATGCCCGGCGTCGACGTGGACCTCGCCCACGTCCTGCACGGCGGACAGCGGCTGCGGCTGCACCGGCCCGTTCCGGTGCGGGGCAGGGCGAGCGCGGCCTCGCGCGTGGTCGCCGTGCACGACAAGGGCACCGCCGCCGTCCTCGTCCTGCGCACCGAGGTCACCGACGCGGACGGGCCACTGTGGACCGAGGAGGCCGAGGCGTTCGTCCGCGGGGAAGGCGGCTGGGGCGGCGAACGGGGCCCCTCCGCGCGCCCCTCGGCCCCGCCCGCCGAGCCGCCGGACCACGTCGTCGAACGGGCCGTGCGCGAGGACCAGGCCCTGCTCTACCGCCTCACCGGCGACTTCAACCCCCTGCACGCCGACCCGGAGTTCGCCGCACGCGCCGGTTTCGAGCGGCCCGTCCTGCACGGGCTGTGCACCTACGGCGCCACGCTCAAGGCCGTCGTCGACACGCTGCTGGACGGCGAGGTGACCCGGGTGCGCGCGTACGGCACGCGGTTCGCCGGTGTGGTGTACCCGGGGGAGACCCTGCGGGTGCGGATGTGGCGGGCGACCGGGGCGGACGGCGCCGGCGCCGGGGGCGGGACGGGGGCCGGGGAGGTGCGGGTGGCGGTGAGTGCCGTCGAGCGGGACGACGCGCCCGTCCTCGCCGACACGGTCGTCCGGTACGGGTAGCCGGACGGGGACACGGGCCACGGGGCACGGGGCACGGGGCACGACAACGGCCCCGTCCGCCGGGTGCGACGAACGGGGCCGGAGCCGCTTGCTCTTGTGTGCCTGTGCCTGCGCCTGTGCCCGCGGTCAGGGCCGGGGCCGGTGGCTCGGCCGGTCGTGCCGTCAGGCGGCCGTTCCGGACTCCTCGGCGGGCTTGCGGTGGCGGCCCTGCGGGGTCGCCTCGCCCTCCTGGCTGGAGACCGGTCCGCGGTGCTTGCCGTGGCCGGCGTCGATCTCGGAAACGTCGGCACCGGCGGCCTGGATCGGCTGGGTCGTGCTGGCGTCGTTCATCGGAAGGAATTCACCCCGTCAACATGATCTTTCCTACAGCCGGGCGAGTGTAACCGGCACACCTCGGGACGGATCCAGACGGCCACGCCAACCGGCACTACTTCGTTACAAGCCGTGCCAGCGGAGCCTCTTGCAGCGGCACGGGACGTGACCGGACGGCGCCGGAGGGGTCCGCCGCGCCGGGTCCGCCGGTCCCGTCCGGAGCCGTTTCGCCCGCAACCGTCCGGTCCGCAGCGGTCTCTCCCTCGGCCGGGGCCTCCGCGTCCCCAAACGGCCCGTCGCCCGCGTCCCGCGCGCCGGGTTCTCGCGGCTCCGGCGCGATCAGCCGGGCGACCCCGCACGGCGACCGCGGTGTGGAGCACGGCAGCCGCAGTTCCCCGTCCGGCGTCCACAGCCCGGCACCCGTCAGCCACCCCTCGGGCGCCGGAAGGTGCCGCACCTGCCGTTCGGCGGGCCGCCACACGCCGACCCAGCTCCCGAACGAGCCGTCCACGCGCAGGGCCACCGCACAGCGTTCCGGAGTCAGCACCTGCCCCGGCTGGACGGCGAACGGCGTCACGACGCAGTCCGGCAGCCGCAGGCACTCCGGGAAGCGCACCGGCAGCGTGCTGCCCAGCACGCCCCAGCCGATCCGCTCCCGCCCCGGCGACGGGGCGTCCGAGCCGATCAGCACCAGGCCGCTGTCCGGGTCGGCCAGCAGGAGCCGGTCGTCGCTGTCCGGGGCGATCTGCAGCAGCGGCGACACCTCGCCGTCCCGCTCCAGGTCGACCACGACCGCCTTGGTGCGTCCGCCGGTCTCCCGGTCCACCGCCAGCATCCGTCCCGCGCGGTCCAGCCAGACCCCGCCCGAGCAGCGGCCGGGGATCTCGGCCACCCGCTCCGGTCCGAAGGCCCCGCCCGCGACCTGCCACAGCACCGTCGAACGCGGACCGGCCGCCAGGGCGTACGCCCGCTCGCCGCCCGGAACCGGCGGCAGCAGCCGCAGCCCCGGGCCGTCCGCCGGGCACTCGACCGCGCCGAGCGGCAGCTCGCCGGTGCCGGGCCCGGTCGGGTACAGCAGCGCGAAGACGTGCCGTCCGGCCGCCACGCGGTGGACCAGGACCCGTCCGTCGCCCATCGGCTGCACCCCGGTGCCGGGCTCCTCGGGCTGGTTGCCCGGCAGCGGCACCGCGTACGGCTCGGGGCCGTCCAGGGTCCAGCGCTCCGGGTACCAGGCCTCGCCGTCCTCCCCGCTGCGGGTGAGACGCGCGGCGTAGGCACCCTCCGCGGTGATGCTGCAGCCCGCCTGCGGGGCCCCGCCGTTCCCGGGGTCCGCCGCAGGCTCGATCGCACAGGCCGTCATCGTTCGGTCACCTCCGGCGACGAAGCTAGTTATCGCACGCACGGGCGGGGGAGCGGCAGCGGTCCCCATCACACATACGTGTGTCACAGGAACGATTCGCCTGAGGGAAGGGCACGGTGTGTGCTGTGCCGGCCGGGCGGCTCCGGCCGGCCACAGCCGGCGGCGGGCGCGCGTACGCCCGGGGGTGCGGCCGCGGGTACAACGGCGCAGAACCTCCGGGTAGCCTTGCAGGCGTGCCCCGTCTGTCAGAAGTCATCGCCGCGCTGGACAACCTGTGGCCCGCCGAGCGGGCCGAGTCCTGGGACGCGGTCGGCACCGTCGTGGGCGACCCCGGCCAGGAGGTCTCCCGGGTCCTGTTCGCGGTGGACCCCGTCCAGGAGATCGCCGACGAGGCGGTGGAGCTGGGCGCGGACCTGCTCGTCACCCACCACCCGCTGTACCTGCGCGGGACGACGACGGTCGCGGCCTCCACCTTCAAGGGCCGCGTGGTGCACACCCTCATCAAGCACGACATCGCCCTGCACGTCGCCCACACCAACGCCGACACCGCCGACCCCGGCGTCTCCGACGCGCTGGCGGGCGCCCTCGACCTGGACGTCGTACGGCCCCTGGTGCCGGACCCGAGCGACCCCGAGGGACGCCGCGGCCTGGGCCGGGTGTGCGAGCTGCGGCATCCGCTGACCGTCCGCGAGCTGGCCGCCCGCGCCGCCGAGCGGCTGCCCGCCACGGCGCAGGGCATCCGCGTGGCCGGGGACCCGGAGGCGATCGTGCGCACGGTCGCCGTCAGCGGCGGCTCCGGCGACAGCCTCTTCGCCTCCGTACGGGCGGCGGGCGTCGACGCCTTCCTCACCGCGGACCTCCGCCACCACCCGGCCGCCGAGTTCGTCGCGGACCGCGACCACAGTCCCCTCGCGCTGCTCGACGCGGCGCACTGGGCCACCGAGTGGCCCTGGTGCGAGCTGGGCGCGGCCCAGCTCGACGAGATCTCCGACCGCAACGGCTGGGACCTCCGGGTCCACGTCTCGAAGACGGTCACCGACCCCTGGACCGCCCACGCGGCGTCCGCCCCGACCTCTAGCGCAATGGGAGCCCCCAACTGAAAGCCGCGCCCGCCGACCAGATCCGACTCCTCGACGTCCAGGGCCTCGACACGCGGCTCCAGCAGCTCGCGCACAAGCGCCGGTCCCTGCCCGAGCACGCCGAGATCGAGTCGCTGACCAAGGACCACACCCAGGTGCGCGACCTGCTCGTGGCCGCGCAGACCGAGGAGAGCGACTGCGCCCGCGAGCAGACCAAGGCCGAGCAGGACGTGGACCAGGTGCGCCAGCGTGCCGTCCGCGACCAGCAGCGCCTGGACTCCGGCGCGGTCACCTCCCCGAAGGACCTGGAGAACCTCCAGCGCGAGATCGCCTCCCTCGCCAAGCGCCAGGGCGACCTCGAGGACGTCGTGCTGGAGGTGATGGAGCGCCGCGAGTCCGCGCAGGAGCGGGTCGCCGAGCTGACCGAGCGGGTCGGCGCGGTCCAGGGCAAGCTCGACGACGCCACCGCGCGCCGTGACGCGGCCGTCGAGGAGCTGGACGCCGAGGCCGCCTCGGTGACCAAGGAGCGCGAGGTCGTGGCGGGCTCGGTCCCCGACGACCTGCTCAAGCTGTACGAGAAGCTGCGCGAGCAGCAGGGCGGCGTCGGCGCGGCCAAGCTGTACCAGCGCAGCTGCCAGGGGTGCCGCCAGGAGCTGGCCATCACCGAGCTGGGCGAGATCCGCGCGGCGGCGCCCGACACGGTCGTCCGCTGCGAGAACTGCCGCCGCATCCTGGTGCGCACGGCCGACTCCGGGCTGTAAGGGGCCGGTTCGTGACCGACCAGGCGGCGCGTCCGGCCGCTCGTCCCGCGCGGGAGTTCGTCGTCGAGGCCGACGGCGGGTCACGGGGCAACCCGGGGCCCGCGGGCTACGGCGCGGTGGTGCGGGACGCGGCGACGGGGGAGACCCTGGTGGAGGCCGCCGAGTACCTCGGGGTCGTCACCAACAACGTCGCCGAGTACCGCGGCCTGCTCGCCGGGCTGCGCGCGGCCAGGGGCCTGGACCCGGACGCCCTCGTCCACGTCCGGATGGACTCCAAGCTCGTCGTCGAGCAGATGTCGGGCCGCTGGAAGATCAAGCACCCCGACATGAAGCCCCTGGCGACCGAGGCGGCCCGTGTCTTCCCGCCCGGCCGCGTGACGTACGAGTGGATTCCCCGGGCCGACAACAAGCACGCCGACCGCCTGGCCAACGAGGCGATGGACGCGGGCGCGCGGGGCGAACGGTGGTCGGCGTCCGGGTCGACGGCGGAACTGGACGCGGGCGGCGCGGGCGGCCGTGCGGCCGGAGCCGGCGGAAGCGGCGCGGTGCCCGCCGGGGCCGCGGAACGCGCCGGTGCGGCGACGGCCGCCGGTGCCGGGGGCGCCGTGGGGCGGGGTGCCGCCGGGGAATCCGCGGAAGGCGGCCGCCGCACCGGGGACGGGCCGGCCGCGACACCCGCGGGTTCGGCGGGCTCCGCCGAACCCGCCGACGCGACGACCGGTGCGGGCCGTGCGGCCGGAGCCGGCGGAAGCGGGGGCGGGGAAGCCGCCCCGGCACGGGGCGGTGCGGCCGAGGGTGAGTACCTCGGGCGGGCGGCCGGCAGTGGTGCCCGGGGTGCGGTGGCCGGTACGGACCGGCGAGGGGCCGGGGCGGCCGCCGGCGGCGGATCCTCGGCCGACGCCGACGTGCGGGCCGCGAAGGCCGTGGCCTCGCCCGGCTGGGGACCCCTCGACCTGGGCGCCCCCGCCACCTTCGTCCTCCTGCGGCACGGGGAGACGCCGCTCACCCCGCAGAAGCGGTTCTCCGGGAGCGGCGGCAGCGATCCGTCCCTGTCGTCCGTCGGCCGGGAGCAGGCCGAGAAGGTCGCCGCGAGCCTCGCCCGGCGCGGCACGATCGAGGCGGTCGTCGCCTCGCCCCTGGCCCGCACCCGCGAGACCGCCGGCATCGTCGCCGCCCGCCTCGGCCTGGAGGTGGCGGTCGAGGAGGGGCTGCGGGAGACCGACTTCGGCGCGTGGGAGGGGCTGACCTTCGGCGAGGTGCGCGACCGCCACCCCGACGACCTGGACGCCTGGCTGGCCTCCCCGGACGCGGAGCCCACCGGTGGCGGCGAGAGCTTCGCGGCGACCGGCGCCCGGATCGCCGCCACTCGCGACCGGCTCGTCGCGGCGTACGCGGGCCGTACGGTCCTGCTGGTCTCCCACGTGACGCCGATCAAGACCTTCGTCCAACTCGCCCTGGGCGCCCCGCCCGAGTCGCTGTTCCGGATGGAACTGTCGGCGGCGTCCCTGTCGGCGGTGGCGTACTACGCGGACGGCGGCGCCAGCGTCCGCCTGTTCAACGAGACGTCCCACCTGCGCTGAGCCCGGCCGCCGCACGCGCGAGCCGCTCCACACGCTCCCAGTCCCGGCCGGCCACCGCGTCCTTGGGCAGCATCCAACTGCCCCCCACGCAGCCGACGTTGGGAAGAGCCAGGTACTCCGGCGCGGAGGCCGGCGTGATGCCGCCGGTCGGGCAGAAACGCGCCTGGGGCAGGGGCGCGGAGAGTGCCTTGAGATAGGCGGTGCCGCCCGCCGCCTCCGCCGGGAAGAACTTCATCTCCCGCACCCCGCGCTCCAGCAGCGCCACGACCTCCGAGGTGGTCGACACCCCCGGCAGGAACGGCACCCCGGACCCCCGCATCGCCTCCAGCAGGGCGTCCGTCCACCCCGGGCTGACCAGGAACCGCGCCCCGGCCGCCACGACGTCCGCGACCTGCTCCGCCGTGACGACCGTGCCCGCGCCGACCACCGCGTCCGGCACCTCACCGGCGATGGCCCGGATCGCGTCGAGCGCGACCGGCGTCCGCAGCGTCACCTCGATCGCGGGCAGCCCGCCGGCGACCAGCGCCCTGGCGAGCGGCACGGCGTCGGCGAGGTCGTCGACGACCACGACGGGTACGACGGGCGCGAGATCCAGCACCGAGGCGGCGGGGGAGGAGGGCAGCGGAGAACTCATGCCCTCATCGTGCCGCCGAAACGCACGCTGTGCAATCACCGTTGCAGTAAATGCAACGGTCGTGTCCGACGGGTCAGTGCACCTCGTCCACGAGCACGTCCAGCGACCACGGCTTCCCGGCCTTCGCGGGCGCCTCGGCCTCCACCGCGTACCCCAGGTCCCGCAGCGCGTCCACCAGCTCCGCCGGCCCCTCGGGCGCGGTGCCGGACGCCAGCAGACTCCGTACGATCCGCCCCTTGGTCGCCTTGTTGAAGTGGCTGACCACCTTCCGGGTCGGCGCGTGCAGCACCCGTACGGTCGCCGTCCGCGAGGCGACCTCGCCCTTCGGCCGCCAGGCCGCCGCGTACGCAGCCGAACGCAGGTCGAGGACCATCCCGTCCCCGGCCGCCTCCGGCAGCACCTCGGCCATCGGCGCCCGCCAGTACGCGCCCAGTGCCCCGAGGCCGGGCAGCTTCACCCCCATCGAGCACCGGTAGGAGGGGATCCGGTCCGTCACCCGCACGGCACCCCACAGCCCCGAGAACACCAGCAGCGACCGGGCGGCCCGCCTCTTGGCGGCGGCGTCCAGCGAGGCCAGGCCGAGGGCGTCGTACAGCACGCCCGTGTAGATCTCCCCGGCCGGACGCGCGCCCGCGGTCAGCAGCTCCGTGTTCTTGGCGACCTCGCCGCGCAGCCCCTCGCTCAGCCCGAGCACCTCGCGCGCCTTCTCCTCGTCTCCGGCGCACAGCTCGACCAGCTCGCCGAGCACGGCCTCCCGGGCCGCGGTCAGCCCCGGCAGGGACAGCGATCCGGTCTTCAGCGGGGCACCCCGGCCGGACGCGGCCTTCCCCTCGGACGGCGGCAGCAGGACAAGCACACGTACTCCTTCACTTCACGAGCCCCCGGGCTCCCGATCAGGGTACGGCGTGCCCCTCCCGCGCCCGCTCGACGGCCCGTACGAGCGCCCCGGGGTCGTCGGCGTGACACCGCACCACGCGGACCCCGCGCCGCCGCCCGAAGAAGGAGAGGTGGACGACCGGCTCGGCGAGCTCGACCGTGACCGAGGTCTGGGACCCGACGGCGAGATCCAGCTCCCCGTCCGTCCGCTCGTGCGTCGTCCGCAGCTCCCGCCGGACGGAGGCGATCCGCTCCAGCGGTATCCGCACGTCGACGTGGACGGCCCGGCGGATCCGCAGCACACCGGCGGCCGGGTCCAGGACGTGCGGCCGGACCACGGACGCGGCGTGCAGCCCGATCACGATCACGACGGTGTAGAGGTCCAGGACCAGCACGACGTGGTGCGCGGTGGGCCACTCCCGCAGCAGCACGGACATCGTCAGGGACTCGACGGCACACACGAAGGCGAACCCGGCCGTCATCGCGCCCTGCCCCCGCGCGTACCCGAAGACCGCCCCGCCGGCCACCGCCCCGTGGGTCCGCCGGGCCGCCCACAGCCACAGGCTCGCCAGCAGCCGCAGCTCGTGCCGGACCAGGAGGGAGGGGACGGCGACGAGGGAGGGGGCGCTCATGACCGCCGTCCCCGCGCCACGAGGGCGAGGGCCTGCCGGACCGCCTCGGCCTGACCCGGGGCGAAGTCGGCGTACAGGGCGCGCAGGACGCCGTTGCCGGAGTCGAGGTCGACGCCCTCCGCGGGCAGCAGCTCCGCGGGGATGCAGTCGGCGAGGGTCCGCGCGGCCCCGGCCACCCGGGGATCGTCGGCACCGGCGTCCGCCAGCTCGTCGAGCAGCGCGTACGCCCGGTGGGCGCGCGCCACCGCCTCCGGGGTCCCGAACGCGTCCCGCAGGGCGGCCAGCATCCCCTCCCGTTCCCCGGGGCCCGCGGCGCTCTCCACGAACGCCAGCACCTCCCGGTCCCGCAGGGCCGTCGGCGAGCCGGACACGTCCCCCATCCCGGCGAACAGCCCGGCCAGCTCCGGCGAGACGGGTCCCTCGGCCGGCAGCGCGCCCTCCGTCCGAAGCAGCGTCCGCAACCGCGCCCGGCGCTCCCGGATCGCCGCCTCCTGCCGCGCGAGATCCGCGTCCAGCTCCTCCAGCACCTCGGCCAGGTCCTTGCCGGCCTCGTCCGCGAGGACGTCCCGCACCTCCGCGAGCCCGAGCCCCAGCTCGGTCAGCCGCCTGATCCTGGCCAGCACGACGACGTGCCGCAGGGTGTACGTCCGGTATCCGTTGGCCCTCCGCTCCGGTTCGGGCAGCAGGCCCTGGTGGTGGTAGTGCCGCACGGTCCGCGTGGTGACGCCGACGGCGCCGGCGAGTTCTCCGATCCGCATGGCCTCAGTAGAAACGTTGACGCCGCGGCAGGGTCAAGGGGACGGACTCCGCGCCTCTGGACACCGCGGGCTTCCTCTGATCGGCTGGGAGGAGGGGGGTGTGCAGCGATGGCGGGCGCGCGTGAACAGGCACGGTGGAGCAGGGCCCGGCTGGGAAGGGGCGGCCCGCCCCTCGATCTCCTCACCGCCCGCTTCGACCGGCACGTCTACGCCCCGCACGCCCACGACGAGTACACGGTCGGCGTCACCGTCGGCGGTCTGGAGGTCATCGCCTACCGGGGCGGCCGCATCCACTCGGGGCCGGGCTCCATCGTCGTCCTGGAACCGGGCGAGGTGCACACCGGCGGCCCCGCCGCCCCCGAGGGCTACTCCTATCGAGCCCTGTACGCGGCCCCGAACCTCCTCACCGACGGCACCCGGACGGACAGCGCCCTGCCGTACTTCCGCGAGCCCGTCCTCGACGACCCCGAACTCGCCGCCGCCCTGCGCGCCGCGCACACCGACCTGGCCCGCTGCCCCGACCCGCTGGAGGCGGAGTCCCGGCTGCCCTGGCTGCTCACGGCGCTGGCCCGCCGCCACTCCACGGCCCGCGCGGCCGACGACACGGTCCTCGGCGCAGACCGCGTCGCCCGCGTCGTACGCGACCGCCTCGCCGACGAACTCCTCGCGCCGCCGTCCCTCGCGGCCCTCGCCACCGACCTCGGCCTGTCCCGCTACCAACTCCTGCGGGCCTTCCGTACGTCGACGGGGATGCCGCCGTACGCCTGGCTCGCCCAGCACCGGGTGGCCAGGGCACGCGGACTCCTGGACGCCGGCCTGCGCCCCGCCGAGGTGGCGGCTCTGGTGGGCTTCGCCGACCAGGCGCACCTGACCCGCTGGTTCCGCCGGGTCCTCGGGGTGACCCCTGCGGCGTACCGCAACAGCGTTCAAGACCGCGCGGGGTGAGGCGGCCGAGACTCCCCGCATGACTGCACGCGGCTGGTTCCTGTTCTCCCTGATGGGAGTGGTCTGGGGCGTCCCCTACCTGATGATCAAGGTGGCGGTGGACGAGGTGTCCCCGTCCGGAGTGGTGTTCGCGCGCTGCGCGCTGGGCGCGGCGCTCCTGCTCCCCTTCGCCCTGCGCAAGGGAGACCTCTTCCGCACCGTACGGCGCCACTGGAAGCCGATGCTGGCCTTCGCCGTGATCGAGATCATCGGCCCCTGGTGGACCCTGACGGACGCCGAACGGCACCTGTCCAGCTCCACCGCCGGCTTGCTGATCGCGGGCGTGCCGATCGTCGGCGTGCTCCTGGCCCGCTTCTTCGGCGCCGGGGAACGGGTCGGTGCCCGCCGGATCACCGGACTCGGCCTCGGCCTCGGGGGCGTCGCCGTCCTCACCGTGCCGCACCTCACCGGTGGCGACGCCCGCTCGCTGGCCGAGGTGCTGGTGACGGTCGTCGGGTACGCCACCGCCCCTCTGATCGCCGCCCGCCACCTCAAGGACGTCCCCACCCTCCAGCTCATCACCCCCTGCCTGACCCTGGCCGCCGTCGTCTACGCCCCCGCGGCCTTCCTGACCCGACCCACCACCCTCCCCTCCGGCGAGGCCCTGGCGGCCCTGTCCGGACTCGGCGTCGTCTGCACCGCGATCGCCTTCGTGGCCTTCCTGGAGCTGATCAAGGAGGTCGGCCCGGTCCGCGCCGGCGTCATCACCTACGTCAACCCGGCGGTCGCCGTCGCCGCGGGCGCCCTGCTGCTGGACGAGGACCTGACTCTCGGCGTCGGCGTCGCCTTCGCCCTGATCCTGGCCGGCTCGGTCCTCGCGACGGCCGCCGCCGGTCCGGGGCGGCAGGTCCGCCGGGTAGCATGGGCGGCACGGCAGACGAGCCGGGCGGGCGGCCGCGTGGAGTCCCTCACGGGATTCCCCGAGGAACGTCCGGGCTCCACAGGGCAGGGTGATGGCTAACGGCCACCCGGGGTGACCCGCGGGAAAGTGCCACAGAAAGCAGACCGCCGGAGGCTTCGGCCCCCGGTAAGGGTGAAACGGTGGTGTAAGAGACCACCAGTGCCCAGGGCGACCTGGGCAGCTAGGTAAACCCCACCCGGAGCAAGGTCAAGAGGAGCGCCGTAACACGCGCTCTGCGCGGACGATCGAGGGCTGCCCGCCCGAGTCCGCGGGTAGACCGCTGGAGGCCGGTGGCAACGCCGGTCCTAGATGGATGGCCGTCGCCGGAAGGCCCGCGAGGACCTTCCGGAACAGAACCCGGCGTACAGCCCGACTCGTCTGCCGCCCCCCGGGGTTCCCCCGTCCTCCCGCCGGCGTGCGGGCCGGGACGGCTTCTTCCGGGCATCCGCCCGAGTCGAGGCTTTCGCCGGGCGGGGCTACGGTGGCTGAGGGGGGTGCCCACGGGAGACCGCGCCGTTCCGGTGACCCACCCGCGACGGGAGCCGGTCCCCACCTGCCCGACCAGCAGGAGGAACCATGACGCGGGCAGGGACGGCCGGCGCCCCTGGGCCGCTGGCCCAGTTCGAGGCCGTCGAGGGACTCGGTCCCGATTCCCGGGTACGGCTGCGCGACGGGCTTCAGGCGCGTCAGGAGGGCCGCATCCTGTACACCCGCGTGGGCCGGTTCGAGTGCTCCGGGGACGAACGGGCGTCCGTCACCCTCGTGCTCGACGGGAGACCGCGCAGGGCCGGAGACCTCGGCGTCGGACTCGTCGGCAGACTGCTGCGCGCGGGCGTCGTCGTGCCCGCCGCGCCGTGATGCCCGCCGTGGACGCGGCAGGCCCCTTCTTCTGCTCCGACGCCGCTCGGGAGCGCGGGGACCCGATCGCGGGCACGGCACCGTACGGCGGCGTCTGGGTCCTCGTCGAACACCGAGGGGGCTGGCCGGCCAACGGGTTCGACGGACTCGGCCTCCAACCCGACGTCAAGGCACGGGTGTACCGCGCCGCCCAGGCCGTGCGGGCGCGGGTTCTGCTGGTGCGGCGGCACGGCCGTCGCTCCTCCCGGGACTCCGCGGCGCGCTGGGCCGTACTGCGCCACGAGCCCTCCGGCGCCCATCGGCAACTCTGGGGGACCTGGCACTCGGACGCGGACCTGGCCCAGGTCGCGGAGGCCCTCGACGCCCCGGGAGACGCCGGTCTTCCGCCCGTGGTCCTCGTCTGCGCGCACGGTCAGCACGACCCGTGCTGCGCGGTGCGCGGACGGCCCGTGGCCCGTGCGCTGAGCGAGCGGTGGCCGGACCTGGTCTGGGAGTGCGCGCACGTCGGCGGCGACAGGTACGCCGCGAACGTCCTCGTCGCGCCCGACGGCGTCTACTACGGAGGGCTCGACGGCACCTCGTCCGTCGCGGTGATCGAGGAGCATCTGGCCGGCCGGATCGGGCCGGAGCACCTGCGCGGATACACGGACCTCTTCCCGCCGCAGCAGGCCGCCGTCGAGGCCGTGCTCCGGCACGCCGGTCCGGCCGGCCGGCACGACTACGCGGTCACCGAAACGGTCCGCGAGGGCGACCGCTGGCAGATCCGTGTCACGGGCCGCTCGGCACGACGGGCGGACTTCGACGTCGAGGTACGGGCCCGCCGCGTCCCGCCGACCCGGCTGACGTGCCGCGGCGCGGCGCGGAGCGCGTCCGTGGTCTACGAGGTCACTTCCGTCCGGACGCGGTGAGCCGGGACGCGATCGCCGTGGCCGTCGAGGAGGGTCACGGCGGTTCCTGCCCGGCCGGCGGCGGGTAGACCAGGTGGCCGTCGCGGACCCGGGCGTTTTCGTTCAGCACGGCCCGCCTCGTGGCCGTCCTCGACATGATGTGCACCACCTCCACCCCGGCGACCAGCAGCGCGTCGGTGATCAGACGGCGGTGGCAGCGCCACGGCACCGCCTCACTGCACATGATCGCGGGCCGCCCGCGCCGGGCGAGCCCGAGCAACTCCTCCAGTCCCCGGGCGAATTCGTCCCCCGCCATGTAGTCGGCGTAGTCGCGGAACGCCTTCACGCGCCACGCGCCGTTGGGGCTGGGCACTCCCTTGGGGGTGTGGCGCCGGCCTCCGAGCCGCGGGATCCAGCGGTACCCGATGCCGGACGGAAGACGCGCGACGACGGCCGACTGATTCCACTGGGGATGCTTCCGCGACGAAGGGAAGGAACGGACGTCGACCAGACAGGTGACGTCGTGACCGAGCAGCATCTCCAGCACGTCGTCGAAGCCGCGCGTCGAATGCCCGATCGTGTGGACGGGGCCGCACATCGCTTCCCGCGCCGTCGTCAGCGCCGCGCCCCGGTGCCGGGCGTCGCCGTCGGCCCTGCCGGGGACGTCTCGCTCGCCATGCGCGTCGCTCCGTTCCGTTCTGCGGCGGTACGCCTTCCAGAGTCCCACGCGAGCGCGGCGGCGCCACTCGGCCCCGGGCCCCTTCTCGGCCACGGCGGAAGGGCCGCGCCGGTTCCGCGGCGCGGCCCTTCCGGTGGTGAGGGGTGTCAGGCGGTGGCGCCGGAGCCGGTGGTCCTGCGGCGGCGCACGACGAACATCGTGCCGACGCCGAGGGCGACGGCGGCGCCGCCCGCGAGGGCGAGGGCGGGGAGGGCGGAGCTGGAGCCGGTCGCGGCGAGGCGGCCCTGCGGGTCGATCCGGGTGTCGCCCACGGGCTTGACCGGCAGCGGCTTGCTGCCGCCCTGCGGCTTGGCGTCACCGGTGTCGGCGGGGGTGGTCCCGGCGGCGAGGATGTCGAACTCGTAGTAGCCGTCGTCGCCGGAGAAGACGCAGTTGCCCTCGTCGTCGGCGTACACGCCGATGCTGATGGCGAAGCCGAGGCCGGACGGCGCCTTCGCGTCCACGGCCAGGCGCAGGTCGACGGAGAACGACTCCTTGGCGCGGACGTCGGTGTAGCCGAGGTAGCCGGCGCCCTCGTCGTCCTGGGCGAGGGAGATGTCGGTCCAGGCGCCGGTGGCCGGGTCCTTGTACTGGAGGGTGAGGTGGCCGGTGTCGACGAAGAAGTCGTTCTCGTCGATCCGGGCGGCGAACACGCCGAGGTCGACCCGGTGGTAGGCCTTGTCGCCCTTGTTGTCGACGGTCAGCTTGAAGCCGTGGAAGCCGCTGCCCGCGACGATCTCGGAGGGCAGACCGGACAGGCCGGTGTGCAGGTCGTCGTCGAACGTCACGTCCTCCTCGCTGCACTCGGCCGGGCCGGACGCCGGGGCGGAGGCGGATGCCGAGGGGGAGGCGGACACGGTTGCCGAGGGCGAGGTGCCCGGCGCCGCCGGGTCGCCGGCGGCCGGGGTCGACTCGTCGTCCGCGGGGGTCGACTCGTCGGTGGCCGGGGTCGTGTCGTCGGCCGCGGCGGAGGTGTCGTCCGCCGCGGGCGTGGACTCCTCCTGGGAGGGAGCCGTCTCGGAGACGGTGGGCGAAGGGCTGTCATCCGTCGCGTGGGCGGCCGGGGCCACGAGCAGAGCGACCGGGGCTGTCACGGCCGTCGCGGCGGCGACAGCCAGAAAGCGGCGAATTCTCATGTGTACCTCAGAGGAGGAAGTGACCGATGCGTCGCCCTGCTTGACCGGCAGGGCACACGAACGGTTGCGCTATTTTCACATCTTCTTTACGTGATGCGTGTCACGGGTGATCGGGCCGTGGCGGGCGTCAGCTCAGGGACAGCAGGCGCAGGCGCAGCGCGAGTTGGAGTTCCAGCGCGTTCTCCGGGCTGTTCCAGCCGGGGCCGAGGATCGCCTGGATGCGGTCCAGGCGCTGCACCACCGTGTTGATGTGCACGTGCAGCTCCTCCTTCGCCCGCGTCAGGCTCCCGCCGCAGCCGAAGTAGGCGCCCAGCGTGTGCACCAACTGGGTGCCGCGCCGTGCGTCGTACTCCAGCAGCGGCCCGAGGGTGGCCGTGACGAACCCCTCCACGTCGTGGTCCTCGCCCAGCAGCACCCCGAGGAAGCCGAGTTCGCCGGCGCTGCCCCCGCTTCCCCGGCGGCCCAGCACCTTGAGCGCCTGCAGACAGCGCGCGGCCTCGGCGTGGGCGTCGGCGAGGGCACGGGGTCCGGCGGCGGGCCCGGCACCGGCCACCGTGACCGGGGCGCCCACCAGGTGGGTGAGCTGCTCGGCGGCGGCGCCGGCCGCCTCGCCCGGCGTGGCGTCGCCGGCCGGCACCAGCATGACCGTACCGGCGTGTTCGGCGCTGACGCCGTCGCCGCCGAACAGGTACCGCACGGCGGCGCCCGGCAGCCGGTCGCGTGCGCCCGCGTCCGTCGAGGCGACCAGCACCAGGTGAGGACGGTTCAGGTCGACGCCGAGGTTGCGGCCCCGGGCCACCAGACCGGCCGGGTCGCGGTCGGGGGCCGTGAGCAGGTCGGTGATCAGGTCGCCGCGCACCCGGTTCTCGGCCTCGGCGACCGAGCGGCGCAGCAGCAGGAGCAGTGAGGTGACGACGCCGCTGCGCTCGAACAGGCGCCGGTCGGGGCCGTCCAGGTCCGGCCGCCCCGCCAGGACCAGGCTGCCCAGCAGCTCCTGCCCGGCCAGCACCGCGCACACCCAGCGTCCGTCGTGGACCACCGCGTGGGCGGTGGCGCGGGACTCCTCGGCGGCCCGCACCAGGGCCGCCGCGGCGTCGGGGCCGGTCGTGGCGTCCGCATCGCCCGTGCCGCCCGCCGCGCCCGGGGCCCCGCGTCCCGCGCTCCGCGCGGTCGGGGTGAGCGGCCGGCCGCCGGCGTCGAACACCGTGACGTCGCCCTCCAGGAGGTCGGCGACGGCGGCGGCCACGTCGGCCACGTCACCGCCCCGCAGGACCAGGTCGCTGAGCCGGTCGTGGGACTCCTCGGCCCGCTGCATGGCGGCCGAGCGCTCCCGGATCACGGCGTTGGCCTCGGCCAGTTCGGCCAGCGCGACCCGCGCGTCGGTCATGGCCTTGGCGGTGTCGATGGCGATGGCGGCGTGGTTGGCCAGCGAACACAGCAGGGCCACCTCGTCCGGGGAGAAGGCGCGCGGCGTGCGGTCGGCGGCGAACAGGGCGCCGATCACCTTGCCGCCGCTGCCGGAACCCAGCAGCAGGGGAACGCCGAGGATCGCGACCAGGCCCTCGTCCAGGACACCGGCGTCGATGCCCGGCGTGTGGTGGAAGCGTTCGTCCGTGCGGTAGTCGGGCGTGGCGTAGGGGCGCGCGGTCTGCGCGACCAGGCCGCCGAGCCCCTCGCCGAGTTGCAGCCGCAGGTTCTGGAACAGCTCGGACACCGAGCCGTCGGTGACGCGCATGAAGGTGTCGCCCGCCTCCTCGTCGGGCAGCGTCAGGTACGCCGTGTCGGTGCCGAGCAGCATCCTGGCGCGGCGGACGATGGACCGCAGCACCGCGTCCAGGTCGCGCAGCGCGGCGAGATCGCCGGCGGTGTCGAAGAGGGCGGTGAGTTCCGCCTCCCGGCGCTGGTGCTGCCGCAGTGCGCCGTGCACGCGCAGGGCGGCCTGGGTGGCCTGCTCGATCTCCGCGAGACCGTCGCCGCCGACCCCGGCCCGCCGCGCCTCGGCGGCGACGGTGCCGAAGTCCTCGGCGGGGGCGCCGGAGGCGAGGAGGTCGAGGAGCCGGCGCAGGTGGGCGGCGACGGACGGGTTCGTGGGCATGGGCGGACCATTGTGAGGAAGAGGGGAGGACCCCGCAAGCGTGCCGGGGTCAGGCGGACGCGTTCTCCGTCGGACCGGAGGCCGGGCGGACCCCGGCGCCGGCTCCGGTGCCGGCGTGGGAGTCCGCCGGATCGGCCGGCCCGACCGCGGCCAGGTCGGTGCCGCGGGTCTCGCGGGCGAGGGCCACGGCGATCACGGTGATCACCGCCGACAGCCCGACGTACACCGAGATCGGGACGGAGGACCCGTACGAGCCCAGCAGCGCCGTGGCGATCAGCGGGGCGGGGGCACCGGCCGCCACCGAGGAGAGCTGGGCGCCGATGGAGGCGCCGGTGTAGCGCATCCGGGTGGCGAACAGCTCGGAGAAGAACGCGGCCTGAGGGGCGTACATCGCGCTGTGGAAGACCAGCCCGACGGTCACCGCGAGGACGAGCGCCGGGAAGGACTTGGTGTCCAGGAGCCCGAAGAAGGCCCAGGACCAGACGCCCACACCGATCGCGCCCACCAGGTAGACCGGCTTGCGGCCGACCCGGTCGGAGAGCGCGCCGAACAGCGGGATCAGGCAGAACTGGACGGCCGACCCGATGAGCACCGCGTTCAGCGCGGGCTGCTTGGCGATGCCGAGGTGCTCGACGCAGTACGTCAGGACGAAGGCGGTGATCACGTAGTACGAGATGTTCTCCGCCATCCGGGCGCCCATCGCGACCAGGATGTCCCGCCAGTGGTCGCGGACGACCGCGACGAACGGCAGCTGCTCGGCCTTCTGCCGCGCCGCGCGCTCCTTCGACCTCGCCAGCGCCTCCTTGAACAGCGGGGACTCGTCGACGGACAGCCGGATCCACATGCCGAGCACGACCAGGACGCCGGAGAGCAGGAACGGGACGCGCCAGCCCCAGGAGTTGAACGCGTCGTCACTGAGGACGGTGGTCATCAGGGAGAGGACGCCGACGGCGAGCAGGTTGCCCGCCGGTGCGCCGCCCTGCGGCCACGACGCCCAGAAGCCGCGGCGCCGGGCGTCGCCGTGCTCGGACACCAGCAGGACCGCCCCGCCCCATTCGCCGCCCAGCGCGAACCCCTGGACCAGGCGGAGCGTGGTGAGCAGCAGGGGAGCGGCGACGCCCAGCGTGTCGTAGCCGGGGACGCAGCCGATCAGGGTGGTGGAGCCGCCCATCATCAGCAGGCTGATCACCAGCAGCTTCTTGCGTCCCAGGCGGTCGCCGAAGTGACCGAAGACGACGGCGCCGACGGGGCGGGCGGCGAAGCCGATGGCGTAGGTGAGGAAGGAGAGCAGGGTGCCGGTGAGCGGGTCGGACTCCGGGAAGAAGACCCGGCCGAAGACGAGGGCCGCGGCGGAGCCGTAGAGGAAGTAGTCGTACCACTCGATGGTGGTGCCGACGAGACTGGCCGCGACGACCTTGCGGAGGCCGGCCGGTTTCTTCGGGCTGCCTGGTCCGTTCACGGCGGTGTGAGCGCTGGCCATGTGTGTCACCGTCTCGGGGCGAAGGGGGTCGGATCCACCGGGCTCGGGGGACGTCGGGGACGGTCGAGCGGGTCCGGGGGAGTGGGCGGTGGGGGGGGCGGGGGAGATGCGGTGGGTCGGTGGCGGGGAGGTGGGGGACGGGGAGACGCGGTGGGTCGGTGGAGGCGGGGTCTCAGTGGGCCGTCCAGCCGCCGTCCATCGGCAGCGAGGAGCCCGTGACGCAGCCGGTGTTCCCGGCGCAGAGCCACACCGCCGCCGCGGCGACCTCCGCCGGCTCGACCAGCCGCTTGATCGCGGTCCGGTCGAGGAGGACCCGGTCCACGACCTGGTCCTCCGGGATGCCGTGGGCGAGCGCCTGGTCCGCGATCTGGTCCTCGACGAGCGGGGTGCGGACGTAGCCGGGATTGAGGCAGTTGCTGGTGACACCGTGGGCGGCACCCTCCAGCGCGACCACCTTGCTGAGCCCTTCGAGGGCGTGCTTGGCCATGACGTACGCCGACTTGTAGGGGCTGGCGCGCAGGCCGTGCACGGAGGAGATGTTGACGACGCGGCCCCACTGCCGCGCGTACATGTGCGGCAGGGTGCGGCGCACGATCCGGAAGGGTGCCTCCACCATCACCCGCTGGATCAGGGCGAAGCGGTCCATCGGGAAGGCGTGGACGGGGGCGACGTGCTGGAGGCCGGCGTTGTTGACCACGATGTCGGCGTCGTCGGGCAGCGCCTCCACCGCCTCCGGGTCGGCGAGGTCGGCCACGATCGCGGTGCCGCCGGTCGCCGCCGCCACCTCCCCGGCGGCCCCGGCGGCCAGGTCCACGACGTACACGTCGGCGCCCGCCGCCGCGAAGGCCTCGGCACAGGCCCGGCCGATCCCGCCGGCCGCCCCGGTGACCAGGGCCTTGCGTCCCGCCAGGAACCGGGCGGCGGTGGCGCCCGGGCGGGGGTGCCGGTCCGGGCCGCCGGCGGGGTTCTCGGTGCTGTCCATGGCGGAACACCGTAGGAAGGAAGCGGGACCCCGGGCACGTGGGCCCGTCACACAATTCCCGGCCGCGAGGTGGTGGTGCCCGCCACTCGACGCCCGGGCCGCGGGAGGGTGGTGCCCGCCACTCGACGCCCGTGCCGCGGCGCGCCCGCCGGGTGCCGGGCGTCGGTATTGTTGCCACCGTCTCGCGGGGGCGCGGGTGCCGTGAGCGGGAGCGAGAGGGATGTGAGAGACCGGTGCGGACCGGCGTACCTGATCAGCGGGCCGACGGGGGCTCGGGGCGGCTGGTCGCCGACCGGTACCTGTTGTTCGACGTTCTCGGCAGGGGCGGCATGGGCGTCGTGTGGCGCGCTCACGACCAGCTCCTCGACCGTCCCGTCGCCGCCAAGGAGTTACGGGTCGCGGTCGAGGGCGACGAGGACCACGGGACGCGCATGCGGCGTGCGGTGCGGGAGGCGCGGGCCGTCGCGCGGGTGCCGCATCCCCATGTGGTCGGCGTGCACGACCTGGTCGAGTCCGAGGACCGGCTCTGGATCGTCATGGAGCTGGTGCGGGGCCCCTCCCTGGCGGCCCGGGTACGCCGGTCCGGGCCGCTCACCCCGGCGCACACCGCCCGCCTCGGACTCCAACTCCTCGACGCCCTCGGGGCCGTACACCTCGCCGGCACCCTGCACCGTGACGTGAAACCGGCCAACGTGCTGCTGCGGCCCGACGGCAGCGCCGTCCTCACCGACTTCGGCATCGCGGCCCTCGACGACGGGGAGTTGTCCACCTCGAACGGCCAACTCGTGGGCTCCATCGAGTACATGGCGCCGGAGCGGGCCACGGCCCAGGAGGCGGGGCCGGAGTCCGACCTGTGGTCGCTCGGCGCCACGCTGGTCACCGTCTGCGGAGGGCAGTCGCCCTTCCGCAGATCCGCGTACGCCGCGACCCTGCACGCCGTCGTGTACGGGCAACCCGCTCTCCCCGAACGGCTCGGCCCCCTCCGCCCGGTCGTCGAGGCGCTGCTGCGCAAGGCGCCGGGCGAGCGGCCCACCGCCGACGAGGTGGCCGCGGCCCTGCGGGACGTCGCGGCGGGGGAGGCGCCGGAGGCCGTCGCGCAGTCCGCGTCCGTGGCCGCGTCCGGGGGCGTCGGTCTCGCGTCCGACGCCGCCACCCTGGTCGTCGGCGGCGCCTCCGCGGCGTCGCCGCCCGGGGAGGAGGACACACGGATCGCGCCCCCGGGCGGTTTCGGGGACACGACGGTGTCCACCGCCGAGCCCGCGCCCACCCCGCTCCCGGTCCACCGGGCCGGCCCCGGACAGTGGCTGGCGGCGACACTCGCCGGGGCCGCCGCGCTCGTCGCCGTCGCGGGCGGCGGGCTGGCCCTCGCGGGCGTCGTGCCGTTCCAGGGCGACGAGCAGGAACCGGCCCGGGTCGAGGCCGACGAGCCCGCCCCGGTGGCGATACCCCCGAGCCCGGCCACCGCTACGCCCCAGGTGTCCTCCTACACCCTGGTCGTGACGGCGGACCAGAGCTGGCAGCCGGTCGAGAACGCGGTGGTCCGGGCGGGCGACACCGTCACCGTGAGGTCCCAGCAGGGCGAGTGGACGGTCGACCGGCAGACCATGCCCATGACCGGACCGGCCGGCTACGACGCGGAGACCGACCGGACGCTGGACTTCGCGGCCCCGTGCAAGGTGGACCCCGAGGCGCCGTTCGGCACGCTGATGACCCGCCTCGCGGACACGCCGGACGCACCGGTCCTCGCCATAGGGGAGGCGAAGACCTTCAAGGCGGGCGGGGCCGGCCAGGTCCAGCTCCGCATCAACGACGGCGAGGGCTGCCTCGACGACAACACGGGAGAGATCAGCGTGGTCGTGGAGGTGACCCGCGCGGCCTCCGGAGGGTGACCCGGCGGCCGGCCGCACGACCGCGCCGGCACGCGGTGCGCCGCACCGCCGACCCGGAGTCCGGCATCTCCCGGACCCCGGCATCACTCGAACCCCGGCATCACCCGCTCCGCCACGAGCCGCAGTTGCGTGTTCACGTCCGCCGCCCCCGGCAGGTCCCGGCCCGTGAACGCCCTCACCAGGGCGCGGTCGGTGATCGCGCAGATCATGTGGTTGACGCCGCTGGGTGCGATGTCCCGTTCGATCTTCTCCCGGCACTCCTCGGGCGTGCCCGCGACGGAGAGGCGCTCGGCGATCTCCGGGGTGGTCAGTTCGATGCCGCGGGCCAGGTCGCCGGCGCCGATCGCGTCGACGACCGGCTTCAGCTCCGCCGGGTCGACGCCGTTGCGGCGCACCTGCTCCTCCGGCATGGAGGAGGCGTAGATGCCGACCATGCTGCGCGCCGCCTCCTTGGCGGTCGCCGAGTCCGGACCGGTGGCGAAGACCACCCAGGCCCCGATGTCCAGCGAGCGCCAGTCCTTCCCGGCCCGCTCCGCTCCCGCCCTGATGTGCCGCACCGCGTAGTCGTAGGCCTCACGGGTGTAGCTCAGGGCGTGGTGGCAGCCGTCCGACAACTCCCCGGCCGCCTCGAAGGACTTCGGGCCCCGCATCGCCCCGAGCTTCAGCGGCAGCCGGTCCTGGACGGGGCGGGCGAACGTGAACAGACCGTCGTAGGAGAAGAATTCGCCCTCGTACGTGATCGCGCCCTCGTCCAGGAACGTGCGCATCACGTGCAGGGCCTCCTTCACCCGGGACAGGGGCCGGGTGCCGGTCCAGTCGATGCGGTACTGGGCCAGCAGGCCGAAGTTGCCGCTGGACAGGACGCCTTCGGCGCGGCCCCCGGAGAGCTCGTCGAGGGTGGCGAGGGCCTGGGCGAGGAGAGTCGGCTCACGCAGCGTCACCGGGGAGACACTCGGGCCCAGGCGGATGCGGTCGGTGCGGCCGGCCGCCGCGGCGAAGAGGAGCCAGAGGTCCTTGTGCCAGGTCTCGTCGGCGGCGTAACAGGCGTGGAACCCGAGCTCGTCGGCGAGCCGGATCGACTCCAGGGACTCGGCCAGCGGGTAGTCGGGGAGCATCGCGTAGCTGAACTTCACGAGCGCCAACCTCCGTCGTGGGGAACGGTGCTCTGCCTCTCCCGAGGATGTGAGGTCGCGGGGGTGGCTGTCCAGAGTGCGCGAGACGTCGAAATTTTCGAACGTCTTCTTCGTTCTTTCCGGGGCCTGCTCGCAGGCGTTCCTGGCGCTGGCGCGCGGAAGTGGGCTTCGTCTGGGACCAGCAGCGGCTTTCTGTTCCCGCGGTACCGGAAGACCCGGACGAAGGTTTCGAAACATCTACCGAAAGTGTTGACGCTCGACGAGGGCGGCCCAACACTGGCGCCGTTGTCCGAACCAGCAGGAGCAACCAGCAACCAGCAGGAGCAACCAGCAGGAGAGGAAGCACCCCCCATGAACCTGCTCGTCCCACCGCAGGGCCGCAGACGAGTCCCCGTCACCTTGCTCGTCCGGAGTGCCTGGGCCGTCGCCCTCGCCGCGCTCGCCGCGCTGATGCTGCCGGGCACCGCCCGGGCCGACACGGTCGTCACGACCAACCAGGAGGGCACCGACAACGGCTACTACTACTCGTTCTGGACCGACAGCCAGGGCACCGTCTCCATGAACATGGGCTCCGGCGGTCAGTACAGCACCTCGTGGCGCAACACCGGCAACTTCGTGGCCGGCAAGGGCTGGGCCAACGGCGGTCGCCGGGCCGTGCAGTACTCCGGCAGCTTCAACCCGTCCGGCAACGCGTACCTGGCGCTCTACGGATGGACGTCGAACCCGCTGGTCGAGTACTACATCGTCGACAACTGGGGCACCTACCGTCCCACCGGCGAGTTCAAGGGCACGGTCACCACGGACGGCGGCACGTACGACATCTACAGGACGACGCGGTACAACGCCCCCTCCGTCGAGGGCACCCGCACCTTCGACCAGTACTGGAGCGTCAGGCAGTCCAAGCGGACCGGCGGCACCATCACCACCGGCAACCACTTCGACGCGTGGGCGCGGGCCGGGATGCCGCTGGGCAGCTTCAGCTACTACATGATCATGGCCACCGAGGGCTACCAGAGCAGCGGCAGCTCCAGCATCAACGTCGGCGGGACCGGTTCCGGTGGCGGCGACAACGGGGGCGGGGGTGGGGGTTCCTGTACCGCCACGTTGTCCGCGGGGCAGAAGTGGGGGGACCGGTACAACCTCGACGTCTCGGTGAGCGGGGCATCCGACTGGACCGTGACGATGAACGTGCCGTCGCCGGCGAAGGTGATGTCGACCTGGAACGTCAACGCGACGTATCCCAATGCCCAGACGCTGACGGCCAAGCCGAACGGCAGCGGCAACACCTGGGGTGCGACCATCCAGGCCAACGGCAACTGGACCTGGCCGACCGTGTCCTGCAGCGCCGGCTGACCGCCGCCGCAACCCGAGAGGAGGCTTCACAGGTATGCGTACCCGACCACGCGCGTCGTCGCGCCCCCTGCGCACCCTGGCCACCGGCGTCGCCGTCACCGCGCTCGCCGCCGCGGGCACCGTCGTGACCGGCGCCGCTCCGGCCCAGGCCGCCGCCTGCAACGGCTATGTCGGGCTCACCTTCGACGACGGGCCCTCCGGCACCACACAGTCCCTGCTCAACGCGCTCAGGCAGAACGGGCTGCGGGCCACCATGTTCAACCAGGGCCAGTACGCCGCCCAGAACCCGGCCCTGGTGCGGGCCCAGGCCGACGCCGGCATGTGGGTCGCCAACCACAGCTACACCCACCCGCACATGACCCAGCTCGGCCAGGCCCAGATGGACTCGGAGATCTCCCGGACCCAGCAGGCGATCGCCGGCGCCGGCGGCGGGACGCCCAAGCTGTTCCGGCCGCCGTACGGCGAGACCAACGCGACGCTCCGGTCGGTCGAGGCCAAGTACGGGCTGACCGAGGTGATCTGGGACGTCGACTCGCAGGACTGGAACAACGCCAGTACCGACGCGATCGTGCAGGCCGTCTCCCGCCTCGGCAACGGTCAGGTGATCCTCATGCACGACTGGCCCGCCAACACACTCGCCGCCGTCCCGCGCATCGCGCAGACCCTGGCCGCCAAGGGGCTGTGCTCCGGCATGATCTCGCCGCAGACCGGCCGCGCGGTCGCCCCCGACGGAAGCGGAGGCGGTGGCGGCGACAACGGGGGCGGGGGCGGGGGTTCCTGTACCGCCACGTTGTCCGCGGGGCAGAAGTGGGGGGACCGGTACAACCTCGACGTCTCGGTGAGCGGGGCCGCCGACTGGACCGTGACGATGAACGTGCCGTCGCCGGCGAAGGTGATGTCGACCTGGAACGTCAACGCGACGTATCCCAACGCCCAGACGCTGACGGCCAAGCCGAACGGCAGCGGCAACACCTGGGGTTCGACCATCCAGGCCAACGGCAACTGGACCTGGCCGACCGTGTCCTGCAGCGCCGGCTGACCGGGCGGCCCGGGCGCAGGGGCCCGCACCCGTGGCCGAGTTCCGCGGGTGCGGGTCCCGTGCGTCTCACGTGCCCAGCGAGCGCCCCGCCACCCGTGCCAGGTGCCGGGCGAAGACCTCCCGGGCCTCGGGGGTGAGGGTCCGCAGCGCCACCATCGCCGTGATGACGACGTCGCACAGCTCCGCCTCCACGTCGTCCCAGGTGTGCGTGACGCCCTTGCGCGGGTTCTGGCCGGTCGCGCCGATCACCGCCTCGGCGACCTCGCCGACCTCCTCCGACAGCTTCAGCATGCGCAGCAGCAGGCCCTCCCTGCCGCCGACGGGCTGGTCCGCCTGCAGCCACCTCCACAGGTCTTCCACCGTGCTCCAGGGGTCGGTTCGCGTGCCGTCCGGGTTGTCGCTCATGGGGAGCAGCGTGCCACGGTCCCCCTCCCCGCGGACGTCACTCGAACAGCGGCTCCTGCCGCCCCTCCGCCGCCTTGCGCAGCCGCCTGTTGCGCGTGCCCACGACCACCGTCGTGGCCGCGGCCGTCGCCGCGAGGGCGGCGGGGACCATCCAGTTCCGGTTGACCGCGTGGCCCAGGGCGTGGTCGAGCGAGAGGCGGCCGGGGCCCGAGACGGCGAGGCCCGCCGCCGTCAGGCCGAGGGAGGCGGCGTACTCGTACCCGCCGGCCTGGGCGAAGAAGCCGTTCGGGGTGTGCACCGCCGCGGCGCCCGCCATCGCGCCGGCCGCGGCCGCGCCCGCCGCCGGGGTGGCCAGCCCCAGCGCCAGCAGTGTCCCGCCGCCCGCCTCCGCCAGGCCCGCCGCGACGGCGCTGGCCCGGCCCGGCGTGTAGCCCATGGCCTCCATGGCCTGGCCGGTGCCCGCGAGCCCGCCCCCGCCGAACCAGCCGAGCAGCTTCTGCGCGCCGTGGGCCGCCAGGACGCCGCCGGTACCCAGGCGGAGCAGCAGCAGTCCGAGATCACGCCGGTCACAGCACTTCACGTCGACTCCTTCGCGCACGGGCCTCGCGGACGGCGACGGCTCCTCTCCCCACCGTGGCCCGCCCGCGGGGGCGGGGCCCGGCCACGGGCGCCGTTCGAGTGGCGCAGGGGGGAGGGGACGGGTGGGGCGCCCGGTGGCGGGGGTGCGGGCCCGGTGTGACGCTGCCGCCATGACGATTCAGACCACGCGACTGCGCGACCCGGCCGTCCGCGCCTTCGTCGCCGCAGTCAACGCCCACGACCGCGAGGCCTTCCTCGCGCTGCTCGCGCCCGACGCCACCATGGCCGACGACGGAGACGACCGGAACCTCGACCAGTGGATCGACCAGGAGATCTTCTCCTCCAACGGCCACATGGAGGTCGACAACGAGTCGAACGGCGGCCGCGCCCTCATCGCCCGCTACCGCAACGACACCTGGGGCGAGATGCGCACCCGGTGGGACTTCACCGTGGACGAGGAGGGGCGGATCGCCCGCTTCGAGACCGGGCAGGCGTAACCGGGAAAACGGTGCGGCAGCCGTTCCGCCCGCCGGTGCGACCGGTGCGGTGGAACGGCTGCCGCTCCCCCCCCTCGATGTGGCCCTCGTGGAGCGTTGTGGGAGACCAACGCACCAAGTGTGAAGTTCTGGTGAAGGAGATTTGAGCATACGTCCTCCACCGGCCGCAATACCGCGGATGTTGAAATTCCGATTGTGTGAATCGATGGGCGTCCGGGGGGTGCGCGTTCAGCCCCGGCCCACGTACGGCATCGCCGTCGCCAGGACCGTCGCGAACTGCACGTTGGCCTCCAGGGGCAGTTCGGCCATGTGCCGCACCGTACGCGCGACGTCGGCGACGTCCATCACGGGCTCGGGTGCCGTCTCCCCGTTGGCCTGGAGCGCGCCGGTCTGCATGCCGGCCGTCATGTCGGTCGCCGCGTTGCCGATGTCGATCTGGCCGACCGCGATGCCGTAGGGACGCCCGTCCAGCGACAGCGACTTGGTCAGGCCCGTCAGCGCGTGCTTGGTCGCGGTGTACGCCACCGAGTGCGGGCGCGGGGTGTGCGCCGAGATCGAGCCGTTGTTGATGATCCGGCCGCCCTGCGGGTCCTGCTCCTTCATCTGCCGGTACGCCGCCTGCGCGCACAGGAACGCCCCGTTGAGGTTGGTGTCCACGACGTGCCGCCAGGCCTCGTAGGGCAGTTCCTCGACCGGCACGCCGCCGGGGCCGAACGTCCCGGCGTTGTTGAACAGCAGGTCCAGCCGCCCGAACCGGTCGCGCACGGCGCCGAAGAGGGCCGCCACGTCCTCCGGGCGTGAGACGTCGGCGCGCACGGTGAGCGGTGTGCCCCCGCCCGCCCGGGCCGCCGCGGCCGTCTGCGCCAGCGGCTCGGGGCGGCGGCCGGCCAGGGCCACCGACCAGCCGGCGGTGAGCAGTTCGACGGCGACCGCCCGGCCGATGCCGGATCCGGCGCCCGTGACGACGGCGACCTTCCGCGCGCCGGTGCTTTCCTCGTCGGTGGTTCTCACGGTGTTCATGGGTCGGCAGCGTACGGGCCGCCGAACATGCGGAACTCATCCGTCCGACATGCGATCGCCATGTCCGCGCCAAGCCGGGGTCGTCCCGGCCGCTTCGAATGCCCCTTGCAACCACCGCAAGGGGAGGAACGGATGACACCCGCGAACCACCAGGACCCGACCCGGGCCGTGCACGCGCCCGAACTCCGCGCCGCCGCCCGGAACCTGGGCCGCCGCCGCTTCCTGACCGTCACCGGCGCCGCCGCCGCTCTCGCCTTCTCCGTGAACCTGCCGTCCGCCGGGACCGCGAGCGCCGCCGAGCTGGACGCCGCGCGGCTGACCGCCGACCCCTTCACGCTCGGCGTCGCCTCGGGCGACCCCCAGCCCGACTCCGTACTGCTGTGGACGCGCCTGGCCCCGCTCCCGTACCAGGCCGACGGCGGACTGCCCGCCCAGCGCGTGGAGGTGGACTGGGAGGTGGCCCTGGACGAACGGTTCCGCCGCGTCGTCAGACGAGGCCGGGCCACCGCCCACCCCGAGTTCCAGCACACCGTGCACGTCGAGGTCGGTCACCTCGCACCCGGACACGTCTACCACTACCGCTTCCGCGCCGGCCGGTACGTCAGCCCGGCCGGACGCACCCGCACCGCGCCCGCCCGCGCCGGCCGGGCCGCCGACCTCACCTTCGGCCTCGTCTCCTGCCAGCGGTACGACCAGGGGTACTACACCGCGTACCGGCACCTGGCCCGCGAGGACGTGGACTTCGTCCTCCACCTCGGCGACTACCTCTACGAGTACGCCGTGAACGCCACCGGCGGCTCCCGCGCCTACCCGGCGGGCACCCTGCCCGCCCACTTCAACCACGAGACGGTGACGCTGGAGGACTACCGCCTGCGGTACGCCCTCTACAAGTCCGACCCCGACCTGCGGGCCGCGCACGCCGCGCACCCGTTCGTCGTCACCTGGGACGACCACGAGACCGAGAACAACTACGCCGGCGAGACCCCGGAGAACGACGTCCCGCCGGAGGAGTTCCTCATCCGCCGGGCCGCCGCCTACCGCGCCTACTGGGAGAACATGCCGCTGCGCCGGCCCCAGCTGCCCGACGGCCCCGACCTGAAGCTCTACCGCCGCCTGCACTGGGGGAGGCTGGCCCAGTTCGACGTCCTCGACACCCGCCAGTACCGCTCCAACCAGGCGTACGGCGACGGCTGGCAGTTCCCCGGCCCCGAGTCCGAGGACCCGAAGCGCACCCTCACCGGCGACGCCCAGGAACGCTGGCTGATCAACGGCTGGCACCGGTCGGACGCCCTGTGGAACGTGGTGCCGCAGCAGGTCACCTTCTCCCGGCGGTACAACTCCACCAGCACACCGTCGAAGGTCTCCATGGACTCCTGGGACGGCTACCCGGCCTCCCGCGAGCGGGTCCTGGCCGGCGCGCAGGCCGCCGGGATCGAGAACCTCATGGTCCTCACCGGCGACGTGCACGTCTCCTACGGCTTCGACATCAAGCGCGACTTCGACGACCCGGACTCCCGGACCCTGGGCACCGAGATCGTCACCACGTCGATCACCAGCGGCGGCAACGGCTCCGAGAAGCCGTCCAACTGGAACACCCTCATGACCGCCAACCCGCACCTGAAGTTCTTCAACGGGCTGCGCGGCTACGCGACCGTCTCGCTGGACCGCCGGTCCGCGCGCGCCGACTTCAAGACGGTGTCCCACGTGACCGGCGAGGGCGCCCCGCTCACCACCGCCGGGTCCTTCGTGACCGAGGCGGGGGAGCCGGGACTCAAGCCGGCGTGACGACCGGCTCCGCCGCCTCTCCCCGTTCGCCCCGTTCTCCTCGTGCGTCCCGTTCTCCCGGGTAGCGGACGCCGACGCGGTCCCGGATCGCGTCGAGCGTCCGCATCACGGCGAGCGTGCCGTCGAGGGGGACCAACGGCGACTCGGTCTCCCCGGCGCGCAGGGCCCGCATCACCTCCTCGGCCTCGTGCCGCAGGCTCTCGCGGGGGCCGTCGGCCGGGTCGGCACGGAACTCCTGCGGGTCCCGGCCGTCCCGGTGCAGCACGAAGCGGTCCGGGAAGAAGAAGCCGTTCGGGACGTCGATGCGGCCCTCGGAGCCGGTGACCGACGCCGAGTGGGGCGTGCCGCCGGTGATCGAGCAGTGGACCGAGGCGAGGGCGCCGCTGTCGTAGGAGAGCAGCGCGCCCGTCTGCAGGTCGACGCCCTCCTCCGAGAGCACCGCGCGCGCCGCCACGTCCGACGGCTCGCCGAGCAGCAACTGCGCGAACGACACCGGGTACACGCCCAGGTCGAGCAGCGCGCCGCCGCCCTGTGCGGGGTCCCGCAGCCGGTGCGCGGGCGGGAAGGGGCCCGCGAGGCCGAAGTCCGCCTGGAGACTGCGGACCTCGCCGATCGCGCCGTCCTCCACCAGCTTCTTCAGGCGCCGCACCAGTGGGTTGCAGTACATCCACATCGCTTCCATGAGGAAGACGTCCTTCTCGCGGGCCAGCGCGACCAGTTCGGCCGCCTCGCGCGCGTTCAGCGTGAACGGCTTCTCGCACAGCACGTTCCGGCCCGCCTCCAGGCACAGGCCGGCCGCCGTGCGGTGCGCCGAGTGCGGGGTCGCGACGTACACCACGTCGACGTCCTCGTCCCGCGCCAGCGTCTCCCAGCCGCCGTACGCCCGCGGTATCCCGAACCGCTCGGCGAACGCCTTCGCCGACGCCTCGGTCCGCGAGGCCACCGCCACGACCTCCGCGTCCGGCAGATCGACCAGATCCGCCGTGAACCGCGCCGCCATCCCGCCGGTCGCGAGAATTCCCCAGCGCACCTTCTGCCCGGTCACCGCTGACACCCTGCCCCACCCTCGCTCAGGTTCGTTCGTTGTTCGTCGTGTGATTGTTGTTCGTCGTGCGTCGTTCGCCGTGCGTCGTGTGTTGTTCGTCGTGTGGCGTTCGAGTCTGTTCGTTCAAGTGCGTACGAGCTGAGAGCATAGGTGGCGGATCTGTAGAAGAGGGAGGGGCACATCACATGCCCGAGCGCGGGCCGTCCATACCGCACCAGTCGCCGGACACGACCACCACACCCGCGGTGCCCGAGCCGCGAACGTCTTCTTCCGCGCGGACAGCGCCCACACTGCCCGCCGCCCGACGGATCAGTCTGCTCGTCACGCTCATCCTCGGCAGCCTCACCGCCACGCCGCCGCTGGCGATGGACATGTACCTCCCCGCGCTCCCGGAGGTCACCCGGTCCCTGAGCGCGCCCGCCGCCACCGTCCAGCTCACGCTCACCGCCTGTCTGGCCGGCATGGCCCTCGGGCAGATCGTGGTCGGTCCCATGAGCGACAAGTGGGGGCGCCGCCGTCCGCTGCTGACCGGACTCGCCGTCTACGTCGTCGCCACCGCCCTGTGCGCCGTCGCGCCGAACGTGGAACTCCTCGTAGCCTTCCGGCTGGTGCAGGGACTCGCCGGTGCCGCCGGGATCGTCATCGCCCGTGCCGTCGTACGCGACCTGTACGACGGCGTGGCCATGGCCCGCTTCTTCTCCACCCTCATGCTGATCTCCGGCGTCGCTCCGGTCGTCGCGCCGCTCATCGGCGGGCAGATCCTGCGGGTGACGGACTGGCGGGGCGTGTTCGTCGTCCTCGTCGTGGTCGGCGTGGTGCTGGGGGCGGTCGTCTGGGCCAAGCTGCCGGAGACGCTGCCCGTCGAGGAACGGCACGCGGGCGGCGTCGGCGACACCCTGCGCGCGATGCGCGGGCTGCTCGCCGACCGCGCCTTCAGCGGGTACATGCTCGCCGGCGGGTTCGCCTTCGCCTCGCTGTTCGCCTACGTCGCGGCCTCGCCGTTCGTCATGCAGGAGATCTACGGGGCCTCCGCGCAGACGTTCAGCCTGCTGTTCGGGCTCAACTCCGTCGGGCTCGTCGTGGTCGGGCAGATCAACGGCAAGATCCTGGTCGGACGGGTCAGGCTGGACCGGGTGCTCGGGCTCGGGCTCCTCGTCGTGATCGCCGCCGCGACGGTGCTGCTCCTGATGTCCCTGGGCGTCTTCGGCGAGGTCGGGCTGGGGCCGGTCGCCGCCGCGCTGTTCGTGCTGATGTCCGCGATGGGCCTCAGCCTGCCCAACACCCAGGCGCTCGCCCTGATGCGGGTCAAGCAGTCCGCCGGCTCCGCCTCCGCGCTGCTCGGCACGTCGTCCTTCCTCATCGGCGCCGTCGCCTCCCCGCTGGTCGGGATCGCGGGCGAGGACACCGCGGTGCCCATGGCCGTGGTCCAGCTGGTGGCGGCGGTGGTGGCGCTCGGCGTCCTCGTGACCATGTGCCGGGGGCAGGGAGCGAGTTCGGCCACGGGCAAGGGAGCGGACAACTGAGCGCTCCGAGACTGCGCGCCGACACCCCGGAGCGGGCCGGGCTCGACCCCGACGGGCTCCGCCGTGCCGTCGACCGGGTGCACGACCTCACGGCCGGCGAACGCCCCTGGGCCGCGGGCGCCGTCGTGGCCGTCGGACGCGGTCCCGTGCTCGCCGTCGAGGAGGCGGCGGGGTGGGCCGTGCGCTACGGCGCCTACGACCCGGGGACCGACGCGGGTGTCGAACTGCCGCCGGGCTCGTGGGTGCGGGCGACCGTCGACACGCCCTTCGACCTGGCCTCCCTGACGAAGCTGTTCACCGCGGTCGCCGCCGTGCAGCAGATCGAGCGGGGCACGCTCGGCATCGACGCGGAGGTCGGCGCCTACCTGCCGGACTTCCGGGCCGCGGCCCGGCACCGCGTCACCGTACGGCAGTTGCTCACCCACACCTCGGGGCTGCGGCCCGAACTGCCGCTGTACGACTGCGCCGACGACGAGGAACGGCTGCGGCGGCTGCGGGCGGAGCCGCCGGTGGGGGTGCCGGGCACGTACTGCTACTCCGACCTGAACATGCTGCTCCTGCAGCACGTGCTGGAACGCATCACCGGCCGGGGGCTCGACGTCCTCGTCCGGGACGGGATCACCCGGCCGCTGGGCATGACGGCGACGGGCTTCGGGCCGTGCCCCGGCGCGGCGGCCACCGAGGACCAGCGTCGGCCGTGGGCCAAGGCGGACCGGGGGATGCTGCGCGGGGTCGTCCACGACGAGAACGCGTGGGCGCTGGGCGGGGTGGCCGGTCACGCGGGGCTGTTCTCGACGGGGCGGGACCTCGCGGTGTTCAGCCGGGCGCTGCTCGCGGGGGGCTCCCACGGGCCGGCGCGGATCCTGGGGCCGGACTTCGTGGAGCTGCTCTTCACCGAGCCGGGGCTCGGGTTCCTCCTCGACCAGCCGTGGTTCATGGGCGAGCTGGCGGGGCGCGGGACGGCCGGGCACACCGGGTTCACCGGCACGATGCTGGTCCTCGACCGGGTGACGGAGACCTTCGTGATCCTCCTTGCCAACACGGTCCACCCACGCCGCCGGGCCCCGTCCAACGGGCCCCGGGCGGCGCTGTGCACGGGGGTGGCACGGGCGGTGCGGGCCTGATCTCCGGGTGCGTTTGCCTGCGGCGCCTGTGCGGGGTGGGTGGGGGTGCGCGTAGCGCGGTGGGGTGCGTTGTGGGTCGGGGCCGCGCCGGGGGGTGTCCGTCCTCGGAACGGCGCGGAATCGGTCGGCCACAGATCTCTCCGGCGTTGACGCGCCAACCGCTGCGGGCGGACACCCCCCGACACGACCCCTTCTCGCCGTACGCGGCCGCCGGCCGTCGCCCCCCCAGCTGCGGGCAGTCGCCACGCCCCCCAGCTGCGGGCAGTCGTGCCTCCCCCAGTGCCTGAACGGCCTGGGAGGTACCCCCAGGCGGCACGGGTGGGCCCAGCGGCACCCCGCTGCGCCGGGCTTGCGACCCGACCCCGCGCCCGCACACACCCCGCGCACCGGTCGACGCCGGGCCACGTACCCCGCCCGCCACCCCACGGCGTGCCTCGTAGAATCGCCCGCGTGACCCACCCCGCCGACACCCTCCGCACCACCCTCGCCGACTTCGTCGACGGGCTCCCGCCCCGCCAGGCCGCGCAGGCCGTGGAGCGGCTGATCGCCAACTACCGCGGGGACACCCCGACCGACGCCCCCATCCTCCGTGACCGCGCGGACGTCGTCGCCTACGCCGCGTACCGCATGCCCGCCACCTTCGCCGCCGTGCGCTCCGCACTGGCCGAGTTCGCCGCGGCCGTGCCGGATTGGGTGCCCGGCAGCCACCTGGACCTCGGCGGCGGCACCGGTGCCGCGACCTGGGCCGTCAGCGACACCTGGGACGGCACGCGCCCGGTGACCGTGCTCGACTGGGCCGAACCCGCGCTCGCTCTCGGCCGGGAGATCGCCGCCTCGCTGCCCGCCCTGCGCGACGCCCGCTGGCAGCGCGCCCGGATCGGCACGGCGCTCACCCTGGAGAGTGCCGACCTCGTCACCGTGTCCTACGTGCTCAACGAGCTGACCGTCGCCGACCGCACCGCCCTCGTGGACGCCGCCGCCGGCGCCGCGCGGACCGTCGTGATCGTCGAGGCCGGCACCCCCGCCGGCTACGCCCGTGTCATCGAGGCCCGCGACCGGCTGATCGCCGCCGGATTCCGGGTCGCCGCGCCCTGCCCGCACAGCGCCGCCTGCCCCATCGTGCCCGGCACGGACTGGTGCCACTTCGCCGCGCGCGTCAGCCGGTCCAGCCTGCACCGGCAGGTCAAGAGCGGTTCCCTCGCCTACGAGGACGAGAAGTTCAGCTACGTCGCCGCCACCCGGCTCCCGGTCGCCCCGGCGCCCTCCCGCGTGATCCGGCGTCCGCAGATCCGCAAGGGCCAGGTCCTGCTCGACCTGTGCGAGCCCGACGAAGAGCTCCGCCGCCGGACGGTCACCAAGCGCCACGGAGACCTGTACAAGGCGGCCCGCGACGCGGCCTGGGGCGACCCCTGGCCGGGTGAGGAAACGTGACCCCGTGGAACGTGCCGTGCACCGCGCCCTGCGGATCGTGATCGCCGAGGACGATCCGCTGCTGCGCGAGGGGCTCGCCCTGCTGCTGAGGGCCGAGGGACTGGACGTGGTGGCCACCGCGGACACCGCGGATGCGGTGCTCGCCGCCATCGACGCGCACGAGCCCGACGTCGCCATCCTGGACGTGCGCATGCCGCCCACCCACACCGACGAAGGGGTCCGGGCGGCCGTCGAGGCGCGGCGGCGGCGCCCCGGGCTCGCCGTTCTGGTGCTGTCCGCCTACGTGGAGCAGTCCTTCGCCACCGACCTGCTGACCGGTGGCGTCGGCGGGCTCGGCTACCTGCTCAAGGAGCGGGTCGGCCGGGTCGAGGAGTTCATGGACGCGCTCGGCCGGGTCGCGGGCGGCGGTACCGCCATCGACCCCGAGGTCGTGGCCCAGCTGTTCACCCGCACCCGCCAGGACACCCGGCTGGAGCGGCTCAGTCCGCGGGAGCGGGAGGTGCTGGCCCTGATGGCCGAGGGGCTGGGCAACAGCGCCATCGCCGCTCGGCTCGTCGTCACCGACGGCGCGGTCCACAAGCACATCCGCAGCATCTTCGCCAAGCTCGACCTGTCCCCGGCCGACCAGGTCGACCGGCGGGTGGCTGCCGTTCTGCACTATCTGGAGAACGCGCGGGTGCCACGCCGCTGAGCGGCCGGCTGGTCAGCTCTTGGGGTTTTGCCGCCGTTCCCGCAGTCTGCGCAGCAGTTCCCGCTTCTGGGCCTGCGGGGACGTGCCGCCGCCCACGCGGCCGGCCGGGTCGCCGCCGCGCAGGGCGTCACGGCCGAGATTCCGGCGCGTGCCGCCGACGCCCAGCATGTTTCCGGTTCCACCTCGGGTCATGGGGGTTCTCCTTGGAGTGAGCTGGATGGTACGAGACGGTTCGTCTCGTGGTGAAACTCTGGGCGAGACGGTGCGTCTTGTCAACCTGGTAACTTCGGACCATGGCCACACAGAAGTCCACCCGTCCCCCTGCCCCCGCCGCCGAGCGGCCGCATCCCGACGCCACCCGGCGCAGCCAGCGGTCCCGCCAGGCCATCTACGACGCCGCCCTCGCCCTGGTCGGCGAGGTCGGCTACCCCAAGACCACCATCGAGGGCATCGCCGCCCGCGCCGGCGTCGGCAAGCAGACGATCTACCGCTGGTGGTCCTCGAAGGCCGACGTCCTGCTGGAGGCCTTCCTCGACCTGGGCGAGCAGGCCGCCGGGCAGGAGGCGTACGCGATTCCGGACACCGGCGACCTCGCCGCCGACCTCAAGGCGGTCCTGCGCGCCACCGTCGACGAGCTGCGCGACCCGCGGTTCGAGACTCCCTCCCGCGCCCTGGCCGCGGAGGGCGTCGTCAACGAGCAGCTCGGCCGGGAGTTCGTCGCCAAGCTCCTGGAACCCTCGCTCCAGCTCTACGTCGACCGCCTGCGCGCCGCCCAGGAGGCCGGCCAGGTGCGGCCGGACATCGACCCGCGGATCGCCCTGGAACTCTTCGTCTCCCCGCTGGCCCAGCGCTGGCTCCAGCACACCGGGCCCTTCTCCCACGCCTACACCGACACCCTCGTCGACTACGCGCTGCACGGGCTCGCCCCCCGGTGACCGGACAGGGCTGACCAGGGAAGTTTGTCCCTTCGCGACCCCGAAGCGCCGAATGGTGCGACGATAGGGCATGCTGGAGCGAACGACGGCGAGGGCAAGGGGATAGATGAGCGCGGAGTTCGGCGGTCGGAGCGGTCGTCAGGGCAAACTCTCCTCGTGGCTGCGCGGACGCCGCCCCAAGGAGGCCGCCGGAGACGGTGGCCGGGAGGATCTGCTGCTCGCCGCCGCCGGTGCGGGACTGCCCCTGGCACCCGCCGCGCACCCCTCCGGATACCGTTGCTCCTGCGACCGCGTGGGCTGTCCCACCCCGGCCCGCCACCCGGTGTCCTTCGCCTGGCAGACGCAGTCCACCACCGACCGCGCCCAGATCGAGCGCTGGGCCCGGCACCAGCCCGAGGCCAACTTCATCACCGCGACCGGCATGGTGCACGACGTCCTGGACGTGCCGCTCCAGGCCGGTCGCGAGGCGCTCGAGCGGCTGCTCGCCGCCGGTGTCGAGGTCGGGCCGGTCGCCGAGAGCGACGACGGACGCATGCTCCTGTTCACCCTCACCCGCGGCACCCCCGAGGACGAGGACGAGTGGTGGCCCTGCGAGCTGGACTGCCACCCCGAGACCATGGACGAGCACCCCGGACTGCGCTGGCACTGCCGCGGTTCCTACGTGCTGGTGCCGCCGGCCCGGCTGCCCGGCGAGAGCCGGACCGTGCACTGGGTGCGCGGTCCCGAGCATCCGCTGCCGGACCCGCTGACCCTGCTGGAGACCCTCACCGACGCCTGCGCCCGGCACGCCGGCGAGGAGAGCGACCACGCGGGCGCCGCCTGGCCCCTGCGTCGCTGAGGGCGCGGGCTATTCACCCTTCGCCGAGGTCAGGCCCTGCACGCGGCCCAGGACCGACACCGGTCCGTCCGCCGGATCGAGCGCCACCTCGTTGGAGACGAACTCCATCGTCAGCGACTGCTTGATCTCGCCGTCCGTCAGCGCCAGCACGTCCTTGTTCGGCGTCGGCACGGAGGCGCCCCGCGCGGCGGTCTGCTTCTCGAAGTGCCGGGTGGTGAAGAAGACCAGCGCCCCGCCGTCCTTCGTCCGCAGCGCCAGCGGCGCGTAGTCGCCGTTCGTCAGCGGCTCGTCGATGTACTGCGTGGCCAGGCCGGGGCGGGAGGAGCGCTTCTCGCGCTGCGCGCGCCAGGAGCTGGTGTGCGTCCCGTCCGCGAAGGACGTGCCGCCCTTCTGCAGGTACGTCGCGTAGCCCTTGCTCAGTCGGGTCGGCGGGACGCTCACGTCGGCCGCGTTCGCGGGCACGGCCTCCGCCCAGCCGTCGGCGTCGGTCTTGAACTCGGGCATTTTGCCGGGCGCGACCAGCGTCAGGTACGCCGCCTCCCAGGTCTCCTCCAGGCCGTTGCGGGTGAACACCAGCAGCCAGCGCGCGTTACCGCTCTTGTTGGCCTTGGTGTCCGCGAGGAACCAGCGCGGCCAGCCCGCCTTCTTGGGGATGGTGAACCTGGCGTCGGTCAGCTCCAGCGGCGTGTGCGAGGGGTTGCCGTCCGGGTGGTTGGCCGCCCCCGCCTCCAGCCGCGCCGAGTCGATCGCGGCGAGGGCGCCCGTCGTGTGCTCGGCGTCCAGGCCGGCGTCGTACGCCTTGTCGGCCTTGTTGTACGCGGTGGTGAACTGCTCCAGTGCCTTCGCGGCCTCGGCCCGGGTGGCCGAGGGGAGCACCTCGCGCTCGCCGTGCACCACCACGCACCCGCTCGCCGCCAACGACAAAGCGGTCGCCGAGGCGGATATGAGCGCGCACTTCTCAAGCCTGCGGGGCCTCCGAGGGCCGCGGTCCTGGCTCATCAGGTTCCTTCACCTTCCCCTTCCCGGAGGCGAACCCTACCGGGGCGAGGAAGAGCGCGAGTGTCGGGACCAGGTACAGCAGCCACACCGTGACCTGGAGGACGGTCGGATCGGGCTGGAAGTTGAACACGCCCTTGAGCAGGGTGCCGTACCAGCTGGAGGGGTCGACCGTGTTGCTGATGTCGAAGGCCAGGTTCGTCAGGCCCGGCACCAGGTCGGCCTCCTGGAGGTCGTGCACGCCGTAGGCCAGGACGCCCGCCGCCACGACGACCAGCATGCCGCCGGTCCAGGTGAAGAACCGGGCCAGGTTGATGCGCAGGGCACCCCGGTAGAACAGCCAGCCGAGCAGCACCGCCGTCGCCAGGCCCAGGGCCACGCCGATCAGCGGGCGCGGGGTGCCGTCGCTCGCCGCGTGCACCGACGCCCACACGAACAGCGCCGTCTCCAGGCCCTCCCGGCCCACCGCCAGGAACGCGGTGGCCACCAGCGCGCCGGTGCCCATCGCGAGGGCGGCGTCCAGCCTGCCGTGCAGCTCCGACTTCAGGTGCCGGGCGGTGCGCCGCATCCAGAAGACCATCCACGTCACCAGGACCACGGCGAGGACGGACAGCGAACCGCCCAGCGCCTCCTGGGCCTTGAACGTCAGCTCCTGCGAGCCGAACTCCAGCGCGCAGCCGAAGCCGAGCGCGATGGCGATCGCGACGCCGATGCCGGCCCAGATGGGCTTCAGGGCGTCCCGCCGGCCGGTCTTGACCAGGTAGGCGATCAGGATGCAGACCACGAGCGAGGCTTCCAGACCCTCGCGCAGTCCGATCAGGTAGTTGGAGAACACCGTTACGCCTCCTTGCCGAACAGCGTGCTGCCCCACCAGTCGTCCGCGTCGCGGACGCCGGGCGGCACGGCGAAGACCGCCGAACCCACGTGCTGGATGTACTCGTTGAGCGCGTCCTTCGCCAGATTGCGCTGCACGGGGATGAAGCCCGTGCGCACGTCGCGCTGGTAGGCGAGGAAGAACAGACCGGCGTCCAGGCGGCCCAGGCCGTCCGTGCCGTCGGTGAAGGAGTAGCCGCGGCGCAGCAGGGTCGCCCCGCCGTTGGAGTCGGGGTGGGCGAGCCGGACGTGCGCGTCGGGCTTCATCGCCTTCAGGAACGGCTCGTCGCGCTCCTTGGCCCTGCCGACCGGGGCGCCCTCGCCCTTGTCGCGGCCGAACACGTCCTCCTGCTCCTGCAGCGAGGCCCGGTCCCAGGTCTCGATGTGCATGCGGATGCGCCGGGCGACCAGGTAGGAGCCGCCCGCCATCCACTCCGCCCCGTCCTGGGCCGCGGCCCAGACGAACTTCTCCAGCCGGGCCTCGTCCGTGCCCGCGATGTTGCGGGTGCCGTCCTTGAAGCCGAGCAGGTTGCGCGGCGTCTGCTCGTCGGGCGTGGTGGACGAGGTCTTGCCGAAGCCGAGCTGCGACCAGCGCACGACGACCTTGCCGAAGCCGATGCGGGCCAGGTTGCGGATCGCGTGCACGGCGACCTGGGGGTCGTCGGCGCAGGCCTGGACGCACAGGTCGCCGCCGCTGCGGGCCCGGTCGAGGTTGTCCCCGGGGAACTTCGGCAGGTCGGCCAGGGCCTCGGGGCGCCGGCCGGCGAGGCCGAACTTCTCGAACAGGGACGGACCGAAGCCGAGGGTGAGGGTCAGCCGGGACGGCCTGAGGCCCAGTGCCTCGCCGGTGTCGTCCGGCGGGGCCTCGGGCAGTCCGCCGTAGGCACCCTCGCCCACCGCGTGACCGGCGGTCATCGCGCGGGCCGCCGCCGTCCACTCCTTGAGCAGCGCGACGAACGCCGCCCGGTCCTCGGTCGTCACGTCGAACGCGGCGAAGTGCAGCCGGTCCTGCACCGGCGTGGCGATGCCCGCCTGGTGCGCCCCGTGGAAGGGGACGGCCGAGCCCGCGCCGCCACCGGCCGGGGCCGCGTCGCCGCCGGTACGGTCCATCGCCACCGCACCGCCGGCCGCCGCGGCGGCGCCGAGCGCGAGGCCCGCGCCGCCCCAGCCGATCAGCGCCCGCCGGGACGGGGCGGGTGCGGGTGCGGGGGAGTCGGTGTCGTTCATCGCCGGTCTCCCCGCTCCTTGGCGACGACCGCGGCGGCGAGCTTGGACAGCGGCTCCGCGAGGGCGTTGACCGCGTCCGACAGCTCCTTGCGGTCCGCCTTGCCGACCTTGTCGTAGGAGGTGAACTCGTAGGAGGAGGTGCTCGGGCGGTACTGGTCGAGCAGCTTGTCCAGCGCCCCGAACTGGCGGTCCAGCTCCGCCGTCAGCGCCGCGTCGTTCTCCTTGGCGACCGGCTTCAGCAGCTCGTACGACGTCCGCGCGCCCTCCACGTTGGCCTTGAAGTCGACCAGGTCGGTGTGCGAGTAGCGCTCCTCCTCGCCGGTGACCTTGCCGGTGGCGACCTCGTCGAGGAGTTCCTTGGCACCGTTGGCCATGGAGGTGGGCGTGATGTCGGCCTTGCCGACCCGGTTCTGCCAGTCCTTCAGGTCGGTGACCAGGGTGGCGGCCAGCTCCTTCTCCCGGTCGCCGATCTTCCCGTCCTGCCACAGCGCCTTCTCCAGGCGGTGCCAGCCGGTCCAGTCGGTCGCCGGGTCCTGGCCGTCCTCCAGGCCGTCCTCGCGGACGTCGACCTTCGGGTCGATGTCGCCGAAGGACTCCGCGACCGGCTCGGTGCGCTCCCAGCCGATGCGGGAGGGCGCGTACGCCTTCTTCGCGGCCTCCAGGTCCCCGGCCTCGACGGCCTTCGCGAACGCCTCGGCCTTCGGCAGGGTCTCGTCGGCCTGCTGCTGCACGTACTGGCGGTAGGCGGCCACGGCCTCGTCCAGGCGCGGGTCGCGCGCGGCGGCCTTGCCGCCGGTGGCCTTCACGTCCTGGCGGATGCCCTTGCCCTTCATCCCGGGCTTGCACACGATCCGGTACTCGCCGGCCTTCACCTCGGCGGTGACCCGCTGCTTGGTGCCGGGGCCGATGTTCTCCCGCTCGGTGACCACCCGGTCGTCGGGGAAGAGGAGGTAGACCTCGGTGACCTTGGAGCCCTTGTTCTCGACGGCGAGTTCGACGTGCCCGGCCGGGAACTCCGACGTCGACACCTCGCACGCGTCGTCCGTCGCCGTCACCGTGACGACGTGCTCGCCGTCCGCCGCGCCGCTCTTCTCCGTGCAGCCCGTGACGGCGGTCAGGGCCGCGGCGGTGGCGACGGCGGTGACGGCGGTGAGTCTGGCGGCTCGCATGCGGGGCTCCAAAGAGGTGGCCGAAAAGTGCGCGTGACGGGCCTCACAGGGAAGGTGAGGCTGGCCTAACATACCTAAGGATTTCCTAAGCAAAACCCGCCCTCGCGGTGATCCGAATCTCATGGACGGTGTATGAGCACGGGCCGGTCACGGTGGCTCAATGAAGTGCTCATGGGAAGGTCAAAGGTGCGTCAAAGGCGCACCGCCGGGCGGCGGCCGGCGTCAGGGTGTCCGGCGCGGAACGACGAGGAGCGCCCCGGTGCGCGGGTGCGGGAACACCTCCACCGGCTGCTCGTAGACCTCGGACAGCAGTTCCTCGGCGAACACCTCCGCCGGAGGGCCGTCCGCCGCGATCCGGCCCGCGCGCAGCACCGCCACCCGGTCTGCGTACGCCGCCGCCAGCGCGAGGTCGTGCAGGACGACGACCACCGCGTCCCCGGCCCGCGCCCGCTCCCGGCACAGCCGCAGCACGAGCTCCTGGTGCCGCAGGTCCAGGGCCGCGGTCGGCTCGTCCAGCAGCAGGAGGGGAGCGCGCTGCGCGAGGACGCGGGCGAGCGCGACGCGGGCCCGCTCGCCGCCGCTGAGCGCGGAGAACGGGCGCCCGGCGAACCCGGTCACCCCGGTGCGCGCCATCGCCTCGGCCACCGCCGCCTCGTCCTCGCCCTCCCGGTCGCCGCCCGCCCAGGGCGCCCGGCCCATCCGGACCACCTCCTCCACCGCGAAGGGGAAGGACAGCGACGCCGCCTGGGGCAACACCGCCCGGCGCAGCGCCAGTTCGGCCGCCGACCACCGGGGCGCCGGGCGGCCGTGGACCCGGACGACGCCCCCGGCGACCGGGACGTCGGCCGCCAGCGCGCCCAACAGGGTGGACTTGCCTGCCCCGTTGGGGCCGACCAGGGCCAGCAGCTCGCCCGCGCGGACCCGTACGTCCACGCCGTCCAGGACCGGCCGCCCGCCGAGGTGTACGCCCACCCCCTCGGCCTCGGCGAGGACCTCGCCCGGCGCGGCCGGGGGCGGCGGCACCGGCCGGGACGACGGCGCGAACCGCGACAGCTTCAGGCCCCTCATGCCCAGCCTCCCTGCCTGCGCCGGGTGCGGCGCAGCAGCCAGAAGAAGAACGGACTGCCCAGCAGCGCCGTCAGCACCCCGAGCGGCAGTTCGGCCGGCTCCGCGACCGTGCGGGCGGCCAGGTCGGCGGCGAGCAGCACCAGCGCGCCGAGCAGCGCGCTGCCGGGGATCAGGAAGCGGTGCGCCGGTCCCGCCGCCATCCGCAGCAGATGCGGGACGACGAGCCCCACGAAGCCGATGACCCCGGCCACGCTCACCGCCGCCGCGGTCAGCAGCGCGATCACCAGCACCAGCACGATCCGCAGCCGCTCCACGTCCACGCCCAGGTGCCGGGCCGGACGCTCACCCAGGGCGAGGAGGTCGAGCCGGCGGGCGTACAGCGGGGCGAGCCCGAGGCCCAGGGCCGCGCACGGCAGGACCGCCAGCACCTTCGGCCAGGTCGCCTGGGCGAGCGAGCCGAGCTGCCAGAAGGTGATCTGGTTGACCGCCGCCGTGTCCGCGAAGAACAGGAACAGCCCGATCAGCGCCCCCGCGAAGGCGTTCACCGCGATGCCCGTCAGGATCAGCGTGACGACCTCCGTACGGCCGCCCGAGCGGGACATCGCGTACACCACCAGGACCGTGACGAGCCCGGAGGCGAAGGCGAGGACGGACACCGTCCAGGTGCCGAGGACGTTCAGGCCGAACGCGATGGCGGCGACCGCGCCGACCGCCGCGCCCGAGGAGACGCCGATGACGCCCGGTTCGGCGAGCGGGTTGCCGAACACGCCCTGCATCAGCGCGCCCGCGCACCCGAGGGAGGCGCCGACGAGCAGCGCGAGCACGATCCTCGGGAAGCGCACGTTCCACAGCACCGACTCGGCCACCCGGTCCAGTTCCGCGCCGCCGAGTCCCGTCCGGTGCAGCAGTGAGCCGATCACGTCGCCCACCGGGACCGGATAGGCGCCGGTGCCGGCCGCGACCGGGACCAGGACCAGGAGGCCGGCGGCCAGGGCCGCGGTCAGCAGCCGGGCGGTGGTGCGCCGGGTGCGGGGCGGGGCCGGGGCGGCGGACACCCCCGGCCTGTCGTCCAGCGCGGTCACCGGGCGCCGTCCTCGCCGTAGAGCTGGGCGACGACCGATCCGAGGACCTGGTCGGTGCGCGGGCCGTAGGTGAGCAGCACGCCGTCCTCCACGGACACGATCCGGCGGTCCATCCCGGCCGGGGTCTGGGCGACGCCGGGGATCTTCACCAGCCCGTCGACCCCGCCGACGGACTCGAGTCCCTTGCTCATCACGAGGATCGCGTCGGGCGCCGCCGCGGCCAGGGCCTCGGAGGTGAGGGCGGTGAAGTCCTTGGTGAGGCCGGAGGCGGCCCCCGCGTCCACCGCCCCGGCGGCCTCGATCAGCGAACCGGCGCCCGACTCCCCGCCGCCGATGAGGTAGACGGAGGCCGAGCCGCGCAGGTACAGGAAGGCGACCCGCGGCTCCTCGCCGTGCGGGACCTCCTCGCGCACGGCCTCGATCCGCTGCTCCGAGCGCCGGGTCAGTTCCCTCCCGGCCGCCGGTACGCCGAGGGCGTCGGCGACCGCCCGGATGCGCGGGCCCACGTCGGCCAGGCCCTTCGCCGCCTCGACGAAGAGCACCGGGACCCCGGCGGCGCGGAGCTGGTCCACCGCCTCCGCGGGTCCCGTGGTGGTCTCCGCGAGCACCAGGTCGGGCCTGAGCGACAGCACGCTCTCGGCGGAGACGTCGTGACCCCGGGTCACCAGGGGCAGCCCCGCCGCCTGTTCGAAGGTGGCGGTGACGTCCCGGGCCACGACGCGGTCGCCGAGCCCGAGCGTGAAGACGATCTCGCTGAGGCTGCCGGAGAGCGGGACGACCCGCTCGGCGTCCTCGACCGTGACGCGCGTGCCGTCGGCGGACCGGACGGTCACCGGGAGACGGGGCTCGGGCGACGGGGAGAGTGGCTCGACCCGGTTGGTGACGGACCTCTCCGCCGCCGGTTCCGTCGCGGCGCGGGACGCGGTGTCGGAGGCGGCCCGGGAGGAGCCTTGGCATCCGGCCGCGGTCAGGGTGAGGGCGAGCACGGACAGCAGTGCTCCCGCCAGTCGGGTGCGCAAGGGTCGCACGGTTCCGTCCCGTCCTTTCGTGGGCCGCCGATGTCGGCCTCGATAGAAGTTAGGTTAGCCTTACCTTAATTCATTACCGGCCCCCGATCCGGAGGACTTCGCATGCCCGCCCGCCTTCGCGCCCTGGCCACCGTGGTGTGCGCGGCCGTTCTCTGTGCCCTGCTGACCGCGACCGCCGCCCACGCCGAGAGCCGGACCGTGCAGGGCGGACGGCTCGACTGGGGCATCAGGTCGTCGTTCCAGAGCTATGTCACCGGGCCCGTGGCCAAGGGCAGTTACTCCCTGACCCAGGGAGCGGCGACCGTCGGCGGCGGCGCCTTCCGCTTCCACTCGGCGACCGGCACCTACGACGCCGCGACCGGGGCCTTCCGCGCCGCCTTCTCGGGCGGTGTGCACTTCCTCGGCCACCGCACGAGCGACGGCGCCCACCAGCTCGACCTCACCCTCAGCCGTCCCACCGTGAGCGTCTCGGGCGGCACCGGCACCCTCCACGTGGACGTCACCAGCAAGGCGAAGGACACCGGGACGGTCACGACGTCCCGTCAAGTGCCCTTCGCCTCCCTCTCCCTCGGCGGCATCGACATGCGCGGCGGCGGCGACACCGTCACCCTGAACAACCTGCCCGCCACCCTCACCGCAGCGGGCGCCCGCTCCTTCGCCGGGTACTACACCGCCGGCACCGCGCTCGACCCGGTGAGCCTGTCCGCCGACGTACGGGCACCCGCGCCGCGGCAGGAGAAGCAGCCGTCGGCCACCCCCTCCACCGGCTCACCGGAGCCCACGCGGGCGTCGAGCGGCGCGATCCGTGACGGCGCCGTCGACTGGGGCGTGCGCCGCACCTTCCGCGAGTACGTCACCGGCGACATCGCCGACGGCCGCTGGACCCTGACCGAGGGCGCCCAGGACGGAGGCGCGCTCTTCCGCTTCCCCGGCGGCCGGGGCACGTACGAGGACGGCGCCCTCACCGCCGCCTTCGAGGGAACCGTGCGCTTCACCGGCGCCCACGGCCTCGACCTGACCCTCAGCGGCGTACGCGCCGCCGTGAGGGACGGCAGGGGCACGCTCTACGCCGACGTGAGGAGCCCGGACGTCGAGGAGAAGAAGGTGCCCCTGGTCACCTTCGCCGCGGGCGCACCGAAGCCGGACGACGGCCTGGTCACGTTCACCGAGGCCCCCGCGAAGCTCACCGCGCGCGGTGCCGAGGCCTTCGGCGGCATGTACCGGGCCGGGACCGAGATGGACCCGGTGTCCCTGGCCGTCGCCCTCACCGCCGACGCCCACCTGCCCGCCCTGCCCGACCTCGGCAGCACGCCTACGCCGGGCGCGAGCCCGCGGCCGACCCGGACCGCCGGTGCGGACACCTCCGCCGCACCCGTCGCGAGCAGCGCCGGCGGCGGCGACTTCCCCGCACTGCCCGTCTCCCTCGCGGCCGGCGCCCTGCTGTCGGCGGCCGCGGCCCTCGTGGCCGTCGCCCTGCGCAGGCGCCGCGCCCGGCCCGCCGCGTCCCCGGTGGACCCGGGCCAGGGCTGAACACCCCCGACACCCAAGGAGATCCGAACCATGCCCGCCAGACGACACCGCCCCACCGCGCTCGCCGCCGCCGTGGCCACGGCCACCGCCCTGGGCGCGACCGCCCTCGCCGCGCTGGGCGGCGCCACCACCGCCTCGGCCGCCGAAACCCCGCTCTCCGGCTACGAGTTGACGTGGGGCATCAAGCAGTCGTACCGCACCTACGTCGGCATGTTCGGCGCCTTCACCGCGTCCGAGGGCGCCACCCAGGCCGCCGGCAACGGCGCGTTCACCTTCACGGAGGGCACCGGGACGTACGACACCGCGACGCACACCGTCGACCTCGCCTTCGAGGGCAGGCTCGTGAGCGCCTCCGCGGCGCACGGCTTCGAGATCACGCTGACCGACGTGCGGTTCGACAGCGCGGCGGGCGAGATCACCGCCGACGTGAGGAAGGTGGCCACCGCCGACGGCACGGCCACCACCACGGAGGGCGACGACGTGCCGCTCGCCACGGTCGACGTGACCCGCGACATGACGGACATGGCGACCACCCTCACCGCCGAGGCGGGCGAGTACCTGGGCAACGCGGGCTACGCGGGCGCGGCCGGCGACCCGCTGACGGTGACCCGGAAGACGCAGCCGAGCACGGAGCCCAGCACCGTGCCCAGCACCGGGCCGACCACCCGGGAACCCACCTCGGACCCGTCCACCGGGCCGGCCGACCCGGAACCGACGGCCCCGCAGACCACGCCCGGCGCGTCGCCGGGCTCCCCGGACCCGGGCCCCCACCCCACTCCGACGACGAGCACCGGCGCCTCTCCGACCGCCGCGCGGGACGTGGCCCCCGCCAAGGGCGCGATAGCCGACGGCACCCTCGGCTGGGGGGTGAAGGAGTCCTTCCGTTCCTACGTCGTCGGGCCGATCGCCGACGGTGAGGTCACCGTCTCCGGCGGCGCCGTCCAGGCGGCGGGCAACGGCGCCTTCACCTTCAAGGACGCCACCGGCACCTACGACACGGACGCCGGAAAGCTCACCGCCGCCTTCAAGGGCGCCGTCACCTTCAAGGGCCACCGCTCGGGCGACACCTACGGCCTCGACCTGACCCTGAGCAACCTGAAGGCCACCCTCGACGGCGGCACCGGCACGCTCAGCGCCGACGTGAACAGCCTCGGCGAGCAGACCAAGGGCGTGGTCCTGGCCGACCTGGAGGCCGGGTCCGGCGGTCTGAAGGCCGACGCGGACGTCATCACGGTCGACGGCATCGCCGCGACGCTCACCGGCGCCGGTGCCGGGGTGTTCGGCAACTACCCGGCCGGCACGGCACTCGACGCGGTCGACCTGTCGGTGGCGCTCACCGACGACGCCCGGCTGCCCTCCTCCGGCGGCTCGGGCACGGGCGGCGGCGCGGCCACCGGCGGCGCGAACGCCACCGGGGGCGCCGGTGGCACCGGTTCGGCCGTCGGCGGCACCGGCACGACCGCCGGCGGCTCGATCGGCGGCGGCAGCCTCGCCACCACCGGCACCTCCCTGCCGGGCCCGGCCCTGGGCGCCGCGGCGGGCGCCGCGGTCGTGGTGGGCGCGGGCGCGGTGTACGCGACGCGCAGGCGGCGGACCCGGGCGCGGTCCGCCGGGTGACGCCGGGACGGCGGAGGGAAGGAGCGCGCCGGGCGCGGTGCGCCGCGGGGTGAGCGGTGCCGGTCACTGAGCGGCGGACCGCCGGGGCTGTGGCCACCGGGTCGCGAACGGTGCCCCGCCGGTCCGTCCGCCGGACCTCGCCCTCGCCGGGACCGCGCTTGCGTCCGTTCCCGGCGCCGACCGTCGCCGACGTGTGCCGGCGTCACCCCCCTCGCACGGTGTGACGGGACGCGCCGGCCGGCCGCGGCCTCGGCCGTCGACGACGAAGGCATGGCTCTCGCTTCTACGGTTGCCGTCATGCAACTCGATCTGAATCTGCTCACCGCCCTGGACGCCCTGCTGGAGGAGGGCAGCGTGGCCGGGGCCGCGGCCCGGCTCCACGTCACCGCACCGGCGATGAGCCGCTCGCTGGGCCGCATCCGCAAAGCCACCGGCGACCAGATCCTGGTCCGCACCGGACGCCACATGACCCCCACCGCCCGGGCGCTGGCCATGCGCACCGAGGTCCACGCCCTGGTGCAGCAGGCCCACCAACTGCTGTCCGCCCGCACGGAAGTCGACCTGGCCGCCCTGGACCAGGTGTTCACCGTGCGCTGGCACGACGCCCTCATCACCACCTGCGGGGCGCCCCTCGTCGCCGCGGTGCACCGCCAGGCCCCCGGGGTGCGGCTGCGCCTCACGGCCGAACCCGGCGACGACACCCCGGAGCTGCGCCGCGGCGACGTCGACCTCGCGTCCAGTGCCGGCCCGCCGTCCCTGCCCGACGTCCGCCACCGCCTCGTCGGCCGTGACCGACTCGTCCTCGCCGTCCGGCCGGGTCACCCGCTCACCGAGCAGCCGGTGACCGCCGAGAGGTACGCGGCGGCCGAGCACGTCACCGTCTCCCGGCGCGGAAGCCTGCGCGACCCGGTCGACGACGCCCTGGCCGCCCTCGGCCACGAGCGCCGCGTCATCGCCTCCGCCCCCACCACGGCCACCGCACTGCAACTCGCCCGCGACGCCGGCCTCGTGGTCACCCTCCCCGACGCGGCCACCCGCTCCCCCCGCCACCGGCTCGGCCTGATCACCCTCGGCCTGCCGCTCGAACTGCCCGACGTGCCTCTCCATCTGCTGTGGCACCAGCGCCACGACAACGACCCGGCCCACACCTGGCTGCGCAACCTGGCGGCACAGACCCTCCAGGCCCTGTTCGCCACCCCGCCCACCCCTGACCAGCAGGGTCTCCAGTTGCACGAGAATCATCCCAGCACTGCCTGACATGCATTTGAAGTCAATGGTGAGGACTTCTACCGTCGAGGTGCGGGCGCCAGGCACACACCGTTTCGCCCGGTCCGCCCGATCACCCCGCCTCAGATGGGAGCACCACCATGTCCGCGTCGACGCAGTCCACCGGAACAGCGGCAACCACCGTCCCCGCGTCCGACACCGACCTGCTCGCCCAGACCGCGAGCGCCGTGCGCGAGGCCGGTTCGGTGCTGCGGGAGCGCTTCACGGGCGTGGTCCGCCACCAGAGCCGCGAGGAACTGATGAGCGCGCTCGCCGCCAACGACGACGCGGCCCTCGGCATCCTGCGCCCCGCCCTCACGCGCCTTCGCCCGGACGCCGGCTGGGTGGAGGAGGAACTGGACGGCGGGGCCCTGCCGGCCGGCGAATGGTGGGTAGTGGACCCGGCCGAGGGCAACGTCAACCACCTGCACGGCCTGCCGGAATGGGCGGTGACCGCCACGCTCGTGCGCGACAACCGGCCGGTGCTCACCGCGGTCCACCTGCCGTTGACCGGCGAGACCTGCACCGCACTCACCGGCGCCGGCGCCCACCTCGACGGCCGCCCGTTGCGCGTGTCCCGGACCGCCGATCTCGGTCTGGGCCTCGTGGCCACCAGCCAGGCCCGGCCGGACGAGGACGAGAACGTCGTACGGCGCATCGGCTCCTCCATCACCGCGATGCTCTTCGACGCCCTCGTGGTGCGGACATCCGTGCCCGCCACCCTGCACCTGCTCGACGTGGCCGCCGGCCGGATCGACGCCTTCTGGCAGTTCGCCGGCGCCCGCGCGGACCTGCTCCCCGGGGCGCTCCTCGTCACCGAGGCCGGCGGACGGGTCTCCGACGCCGAGGGCCGCCCCTGGACCCCGCGGAGCGGGAGTTTCCTGGCCGCCGCTCCCGGCGTCCACGCCGCAGCCGTCACCACGCTCTCCCGCTGACGCCCGCCCACACCTGCAGCCACGGAAGGAACCCCATCAGCATGACCACGATCGCAGTACTCGGAAAAGGCCGCGTCGGCGGCAATCTCGCCCGGGCCCTCACGCGGGCGGGACACGAGGTGACCGTGGCGGACCGCACGCCGGGCGCCGCCGCCGACGCCGCCCGGACCGCGCCGGTCGTCATCAACGCCACCCCGGGCGCCGGCTCGATCGAGCGGCTCTCCGCGCTGCGTGCGGAACTGCGGGGCAAGATCCTCGTCGACGTCTCCAACGCCACCGTCGACGGACCGGACGGACTGCCCGCCCGCCTGATCCACCCCGGCTCGAGCCTGGCCGAGCAACTTCAGGAAGCGCTCCCCGAAACGCGCGTCGTCAAGACGCTCAACACCATGCTCTTCCCGGTGATGACCGCCCCCGCCTCGCTCACCCAGTCGCCGACCGCCTTCCTCTCCGGACAGGACCAGGAGGCCAAGCAGACGGTCCGTGAACTGCTCGCCGACCTCGGCTGGCGGCAGGAGTGGGTCACGGACCTCGGCGGGATCGAGACGGCGCGGGCCACGGAGGCCGCCGTCCTGTTCGTCCCCCACGTGATGCGCTCCAGCGGATTCGCGCCCTTCGCCGTCTCGATCACCCGCTGAGGGCCGCCGCGGCCTCGGAGGAAACCGCGGGCCGGGCCCCCGCGCCGCTCCGGCCGCCCGCCCCTGGTGCTTGAATGCCCTGGTGACCGACTACGACGTGCTCCGCGTCTTCTGCGCGCCGAACGGCGGATACGGCAACGAACTGGGCGTCGTCCGGGACGGCTCCGTACTGCCGGAGCCAGGGCGGCGCCAGGAGCTGGCCGCGAAACTCGGCTTCAGCGAGACCGTGTTCGTCGACGACCCGGAGCGCGGCGTCGTCGACATCTACACGCCCACCCTGCGCCTGCCCTTCGCCGGGCACCCCTGCGTCGGCACCGCCTGGCTCCTCGACGTGCCCGAACTCGTCACGGGGGCCGGGGTGGTGGGCGCCCGGCTCGACGGGGAGTTCACCTGGATCGAGGCCCGCCCCGAGTGGGCGCCGGCGCGCACCCTGCGCCAGTACGCCACCGTCGCCGAGGTCGACGGCCTCGCGGTGCCCCCGAAGGGCGAGTGGATCTATGCCTGGGCGTGGGAGGACGAGGCGGCGGGGCGGGTGCGGGCCCGCGCCTTCCCCGGGCGCGACGACGGGATCGACGAGGACGAGGCCACCGGCGCGGCGGCGCTGCTGCTGACCGCACGGCTGGGCCGCGCCCTCAACATCACGCAGGGCGTCGGCTCGCAGATCCTCACGGCGCCGCAGCCCGAGGGCTGGGTCGAGATCGGCGGGCGGGTGCGCCTGGAGCGGTGACTCAGGCGGACAGCGGGAACTCCTCGCCCAGCGCCCGGAAGACCGCCGTGTTCAGGGCGAAGGCGCGCTTGCACTCGGCGACGACCCGCTGCTTCTCCAGGTCGTCCGCCCGGATGCCGTCCAGCAGGTCGCGGTACTCCCGCTTGAACGCGGCCGGGTTCGCGATCTCCTCGAAGACGTAGAAGCGGACCCCGTCGCCCTTCCGGGCGAAGCCCCACGTCCGCTCGGCCTTGTCGCGGATGATCTGCCCGCCCGACAGGTCGCCGAGGTAGCGCGTGTAGTGGTGCGCGACGTACCCCGCCGGCCACTGCTCGGCGCACTCGCGCACCCGGGCCGCGTACGCCTCGGTCGCGGGCAGGGCGGTCAGCCCCGTGCGCCAGTCGGCGCCGCGCAGGTGCGCGAGGTCCCGTTCCAGGGAGGCCAGCCGCAGCAGCTCCGGCCGGACGAACGGCCCGGCCACCGGGTCCGCCGCCAGATGGCCGGTGCCGGCCTCCAGGGCCTCGTAGACGAACCAGAGCTGCTCGGTGTAGCGGGCGTAGGCGTCGACGCCGAGCCGCCCGCCCAGCAGGTCGCTCATGAACGTCGAGGTCTCCGCCTCCACGTGCTGCTCGTGGGAGGCGGTGCGGATGAGCGTCGAGAAGGAGTCCATGAGGCATGATTTTCTATGGTTAGGCTTACCTAAGTCAATAGGCTTGCCGACGGGCTGTCGGTAAAAGCCTACCCACCGGCACGCGAAACGGCCCGCCCTCCGGGGAGAGCGGGCCGTCCCGCGTGGCGCGTGCGGGGCCGGGTCAGGGCAGGGTGAGGATGTCGGCCCCGGAGTCCGTCACCACCAGCGTGTGCTCGAACTGCGCCGTGCGCCTGCGGTCCTTCGTCACGACCGTCCAGCCGTCGTCCCACATGTCGTACTCGTGGGTCCCCAGCGTCAGCATCGGCTCGATGGTGAAGGTCATCCCGGGCTGCATGACGGTCGTCGCGTGCGGGCTGTCGTAGTGCGGGACGATGAGCCCCGAGTGGAACGACGTGTTGATGCCGTGGCCGGTGAAGTCCCGCACCACCCCGTACCCGAACCGCTTCGCGTACGACTCGATGACCCGGCCGATGATGTTGATCTGCCGGCCCGGCTTGACCGCCTTGATCGCGCGGGCCAGCGACTCCCGGGTCCGCTCGACGAGCAGCCGGCTCTCCTCGTCCACGTCGCCGACCAGGTAGGTCGCGTTGTTGTCGCCGTGCACCCCGCCGATGTACGCCGTCACGTCCAGGTTCACGATGTCGCCGTCGCGCAGCACCGTGGAGTCGGGGATGCCGTGGCAGATGACCTCGTTGACCGAGCTGCACAGGGACTTGGGGTAGCCCCGGTAGCCGAGCGTCGAGGGGTAGGCGCCGTGGTCGCACATGTACTCGTGCGCCACCCGGTCCAGTTCGTCCGTCGTCACGCCGGGCGCGATGTGCTTCGCGGCCTCCTCCATCGCCCGCGCGGCGATCCGCCCGGCCACGCGCATCGCCTCGACCGTCTCGGGCGTCTGCACCTCCGGACCGGTGTACGGCGTCGGCGCGGGTTTGCCGACGTACTCGGGCCTGCGGATGTTTCCGGGCACGGAACGGGTGGGAGACAGCTCCCCTGGTACGAGCAGCGACTGGCCAGACATGGAGCGAGTCTAACCAGCACGCATGGGGGAACATGTCGGTGGCGAGAGGAGCTGCCCATGGCCCTGTTCAAGAAGCGCACGGTCGGCAAACCGGGCGAGTGGTACTACTGCCTGGAGCACCAGAAGGTCGAGGAGGGCCCGGACTGCCCGGGCAAGGACCGCTTCGGGCCGTACGCCTCCCGCACCGAGGCCGAGCACGCGATGCAGACCGCCCGCGAGCGCAACCTCGAGTGGGAGAACGACCCCAAGTGGCACGACGCCCCGGCCACGGGAAGCGCCGACGGCGACGGCGGCCGGGACGGCTGATCAGCCGCTCGCGGCGTCGGCTGCGCGCTTCTCGCGCAGCCGTACCGCGTGCTCGTTCGTCCGGGCGTCGTACGTCATCATCGTCGGCAGGCACAGCGCGAGCAGCCCCACGGCCCCCGCGCACAGCAGCCCGCCCGACCACACCGACGCCCGCACCCCGGTGAGCGCGGCCGTGCCGCCCGCCCGGACCTGGCCGAGCTGCGGGCCCGCCGAGTACGACAGCAGCTCGATCCCGGCGAGCCGGCCGCGCAGCTCGTCCGGGATGGTCTGGTTCCACATGGCGCTGCGGAAGACACCGCTGACCATGTCGCAGGCCCCGGCGAGGACGAAGCAGGCCAGCACCAGCCACACGTTCCCGGCGACGCCCGCCGCGGCGATCGCCAGGCCCCACCCGGCCGCCGCCAGCACCACCATCCGCCCGTGCCGGTGCACCCGCGACGTCCACCCGCTGCTCACGCTCACCAGCAGCGAGCCCGCCGGGATCGCCGCGTACATCAGCCCGAGCGACCACGCGGCGTCCAGCTCGTCGGCGAGGAACGGCAGCACCGCGAGCGGCATGGCCAGCAGCATCGCCGCGACGTCGACCGCGTACGTGCCCAGCAGTTCCTTGCGGCTCCACGCGTACCGGGCGCCCTCCGCGATCGCCGCCCAGGACGGCTTGCGCGCCTCGTGCGAGGCGGGCGAGGAGACGAGCCCCGCCACCAGGGCCACCGAGGCGGCGAAGGTGGCCAGGTCCACCGCGTACGCCCAGCCGAGACCCGCGTACGCCACCACCACGCCCGCGAGCGCCGGCCCGGCGATGCCGCCGACCTGCCAGCGCAGCGCGTTCAGCGAGGCGGCGGCCGGCAGGTGCTCGTGGGCCACGATCCGCGGGATCAGGGAGTCCAGGGCCGGGCGCTGGACCGCGCCGAGCGCCGAGGTGAACGCGGCGATCACGTACAGCGGCCACACGGCCGGGCTCGGCAGCAGCGCGTTGACCAGCAGGGCCGCGCACAGCACGCCCTGACCGGCCTCCGTCCACAGGATCAGCTTCCGCTTGTCCCAGGCGTCGGCGAGCGCACCGCCGTACAGCCCGAAGACCACCAGCGGCACCAGCTCCACCGCCCCGATCGCGCCCACCGCCGCGGCCGACCCCGTCAGCTCCTTGAGCTGCACCGGCAGCGCGACGAACGTCAGAAAGCTCCCGAAGTTCGTGATCAGCCCGGAAACCCACAGCCGGCGGAAGTCCGGGGAGGCCCGCCAGGGGGAGAGGTCGGGCAACAGGGCACGCAACCCGGCGGGCGGGTCCGCGGGACCTCCGGCGGGGGCGTCGGAGGGGGAGGTCGTGTCGGTCACGAGGGGTCATCGTCCGGCGGCCGGCCGCGTACCGGCAACCGGTTTTCGCGAGCCGGTGCCACTGGCCGGGGCGGGGTCGCCCGGCGGCGGGGAGGGGAGGGAGAGGGCAGACGGGGGAGCGGGCAGAGGGAGGAGCGGGCAGAGGGGGAGCGGGCCGGCCCGGACCCCGTCGGCAGCGGACGGCCGTCGGCCGGTCGGGGGGCGCCGAGCGGACCCCAGTGGCCACTACTGCCGGGACGGGTGGGCACCGGCCGGGCGGGGCAGGCGGTCGCGGGGTGGGGGCCGGGCGGGGTGTGGTCCTGTCACCGTTCCGGCGGCGGTGGGGCCGTCGGGTGGTCGGCCGGGCGGGGCAGGTGGTCCCGGAAGCGGCGGCCGGGCGGGGCGTCGTCCCGTCACCACCCCGAGGGCGGTGGGGCCGTCAGGTGGTCGGCCAGGCGGGGCAGGTGGTCCCGGAAGCGGCGGCAGGGCGGGGCGTCGTCCCGTCACCACCCCGAGGGCGGTGGGGCCGTCAGGTGGTCGGCCAGGCGGGACAGGCGGTCCCGGAAGCGGCGGCGGCCCCGGGGCGGGGGCACCGCGTTCTCGCCGGCGGACGCGCTGACCAGGTGCTGCACCGTGTCCAGGTCGAGTTCCGCGCCGTCCGGGACGGTCAGCGTCTCGTGGGCCATCGCCGTCAGCTCCCGCTCGCCCGGCTCCCTGCCGCTGCCCAGCGCCAGCACCGTCGCCCCGGCCCGGCGGGCGTCGTGCACCCGCTCCAGGAGACCCGCGCCCGGATCGTCGGGCGTGACCACCAGCAGCGTCTCCCCGCGCCGGGCCGCCGCCAGCCGGCCGAGCCCCACCGCGAGGTGCGCCGGGTCCGAGGGACGCGCGTCGTGCCGCACCAGCGTGGGCGCCAGCTCCGGCGTCCCCGACCAGGCGGCCTCGTCCACCAGGTGCGCCGCCAGGTGCCAGGGCTCGTACCCGGGGGTGCCCACCAGCAGCAGACCGCCCCCGTGCGGCACCACCGACCCGCGCAGCGCCCCCGCGAAGGACCGGGTGGCCCCCAGCCACTCCGTCCCGGCGAGCACTTCCCGCAGCAGCGCGACCCGTACGGCGTCCATGGGGCCGCATCCTGCCGCAACCCCCCGCGCGGGGTCCCGCGTTCGCCCCGGATTCACCCGGCCCGGGGACGCCTGCGCCGGGCGGGCCCCGTACCCCCGGGCCGGCCGTCACGGACGTAGGGTCGCCCCATGACCTCTACCGACAGTGCTGCACACAAGGCCCCCGCCAAGGACCCCTGGGACCTGCCCGACGTGTCCGGGCTGGTCGTCGGCGTGCTCGGCGGCACCGGGCCCCAGGGCAAGGGCCTCGCGTACCGCCTCGCCCGGGCCGGCCAGAAGGTGATCGTCGGCTCCCGCGCCGCCGAGCGCGCCGTGGCCGCCGCCGAGGAGATCGGGCACGGCGTCGAGGGCGCCGACAACGCCGAGACCGCCCGCCGCAGCGACGTCGTGATCGTCGCCGTGCCGTGGGACGGCCACGCCAAGACCCTCGAAGCCCTGCGCGGGGAGCTGTCCGGCAAGCTCGTCGTCGACTGCGTCAACCCGCTGGGCTTCGACAAGAAGGGCGCCTACGCCCTCAAGCCCGAGGAGGGCAGCGCCGCCGAGCAGGCCGCCGCCCTGCTGCCGGACAGCCGGGTCGCCGCCGCCTTCCACCACCTCTCCGCGGTCCTCCTCCAGGACCCGGAGATCGACGAGATCGACACCGACGTGATGGTGCTCGGCGAGGAGCGCGCCGACGTCGAGATCGTGCAGGCCCTCGCCGGCCGCATCGCCGGCATGCGCGGCATCTTCGCCGGGCGGCTGCGCAACGCCCACCAGGTCGAGTCCCTGGTCGCCAACCTGATCTCCGTCAACCGCCGCTACAAGGCCCACGCCGGGCTCCGCGTCACCGACGTATGAGGCGATGGGGGACACTGGTGGGCACCAGTGTCCCCCCGACAGGAGCCCCCGCCATGCCCCGCCTCGCCCTCTACGCCCTGGTCGTCTGCGTACTCGCCGTGGCCGCCGCCGTCGTCTCCTTCGTGCAGGGCAGCGTGCTGATCGGCGTCGTGTGGGTGCTGCTGTCGGGGCTGTCGTCCAACATGTGCTGGTACTACGCCAAGCGCGGCCGGGACGCCCGTCGGGCCTCCGCCGCCTCCTGAGCGGCGTCAGCCGCCCGGCGTGCACAGCGGGTCGGTCTGCCAGAAGCGGTACAGCTCGAAGCCGCAGTAGGTGTCGACGTCGCCGATCCCGAGGCTCCGCAGGAGCGCGTCCACCGCGTCGAAGAACACGCCGTTCAGGGCCGGGATCCACAGCAGCGCGAACACGATCAGCAGCCCGAACGGGGCGAGCGGCTCCACCTGCCGCCGCACGTGGTACGACAGCCAGGGCTCGATCACGCCGTAGCCGTCCAGGCCCGGCACCGGCAGGAAGTTCAGGATCGCGGCCGTGACCTGGAGCAGCGCCAGGAACGCCAGCGCGAGCCGGAAGTCGCGCGGCACGCCGTCCAGCGCGTCCAGCCAGAACGGCGCCGTGCACACGACGGCGAACAGCACGTTCGTCAGCGGCCCCGCCGCCGAGATGAGGCTGTGCCGCCACCGCCCCTTGATCCGCCCGCGCTCGATGAAGACGGCACCGCCGGGCAGCCCGATCCCGCCCATGATCACGAAGAGGACGGGCAGCACGATGCTCAGCAGGGCGTGCGTGTACTTCACCGGGTTGAGCGTGAGGTAGCCCTTGGCGCCGACCGAGATGTCGCCGCTGTGCAGCGCGGTGCGGGCGTGCGCGTACTCGTGCAGGCACAGCGACACGACCCACGCGGCCGTCACGAACAGGAACACCGCCAGCCCCGGCTGCTCGGCGAACCCGGTCCAGGTGGCCCACCCGGTGACCGCGGCGACGGCGACGATCCCGAGGAAGACGGGGCTGATCCTCCGGTCGCTGGGGCGGGCGGTGGCGGTGGTCATGGAACTCCCTGACTGTCGGGCACGCGTGCGGGCGTCCGCGGGGCGCGGGACTGCCCGACCGTACCGGGCGCACGGGGAAAACGTCTCGGGGAAGGCGGTCGTTCCGGGCCGGGGGAGCGAGCGGCGAGGGGTCCGGCCACGCCGTGCGGCCAAAACCCCGTGACCGGCTCCGACGGCAACGGGGACAATGGGGCCGTGCGCTATCGCATCCTCGGCACCACACAGGCACTCCGCCCCGACGGCACGGCCGTCCCGCTCGGCGGGGCGCGGCTGCGCGCCCTGCTGACCGTGCTCGCCCTGCGGGCCGGCCGCGCCGTCCCGGCGGGGCTGCTGGTGGAGGAGGTGTGGGACGGGGCCCCGCCCGCCGACGCGACGGGCGCCCTGCAGGCACTGGTCGGGCGGCTGCGGCGCGCGCTGGGCGCGGAGGCGGTCGCCTCGGCCGAGGGCGGGTACCGGCTCGACGCCGTCCAGGACGACGTCGACCTGTACCGCTTCGACCGGCTCGCGGGCGAGGGCAGCCGCGCCCTCGCCGACGGCGACCCCGCCAAGGCGGCCGTCGTGCTCGACGACGCCCTCGCGCTGTGGCGGGGCCCCGTCGTCGCCGACCTGCCCGGCCGCACGGCGGAGGCGGCCCGCTGGGAGACCCGGCACCTCGACGCCCTGCGCGCCCGCCACACCGCCGGCCTGGAGCTGGGGGAGGCCGAGCACGCCCTGCCCGAGCTGACCGCCCTGTGCGACGCCCACCCGCTCGACGAGCCCCTCCAGGCCCTGCGGCTGCGCGCCCTGCGCGACACCGGCCGCACCGCCGAGGCCCTGGCCGCCTACGAGGCCGTACGCCACCACCTCACCGACCACCTCGGCACGGACCCGGGCCCGGAACTGCGTGCCCTGCACGCCGAACTCCTCCGCCCCGCACCGGCCCCGACCCCGGCACGGGGCGCGGCCCCCGTCTCGGGCGCGGCCCCTGCTTCCGGTGCGGTGCCCGGACCGGGTGCGGGTTCCGGGGCTGCGCCGGGCGTGGGGGACCGGTCCGGTGCCGGGTCCGCCCGGGGCTCGGGGCCGGGGCCCGGTGCGGTGCCGCGTGGTGGGGCGGCGGCTGCTTCCGGCGCGGGGCCCGACAGCGCTTCCACCCCCGGCTCGGCCACGGCCTCCGGGGCCGTGCCGGGTGCGGGGTCTGTCTCCGGGGCCGGCTCCGGGTCTGTGCCGGGTGCGGGGCCCGACTCCGGTGCCGGTGCCGGGGCTGCTGCGGGTACGGGTACGGCGCCGGCGTCCGGCGCGGGGCCGGCCGACGGGACGGGCCCTGCTTCCGGTCCGCGACCCGAGACGGCTCCGGCCCCCGGCCCGGTCCCGGCCTCCGGAGCCGAGCCGGCCCCCGGCCGGCCCCCTGCCTCCGCTCCGCGGTCCGGGCCCGCGCCCGCGTCCGTCCCCGGCAGGGCCCCCGAGTCCGCTGCCCTCCCGGGGTCCGGCACGGCGCCCGGGACCCCACCCACGCCCGCCGTCCCCGGCGTGGAGCCGCCCGGCTCCGCCGTCGTGCCCGGGGCGTCCGCCGCCCCCGGCGCGGGGACGCCCCGCTCCACCACGGCCCCCGAGCCGTCCACCGCCCCCGGCGTGGAGGCGTCCCGGCCCCGGGGCAACCTTCGGGCCCGGCTCACCTCGTTCGTCGGACGGGACGACGACGTGGAGGCGCTGCGCGCCGACCTGGCGGGGACGCGGCTCGTCACGCTCCTCGGGCCCGGCGGGGCCGGCAAGACGCGGCTGTCGCAGGAGGTCGCCGAGGGGGTCGGGGACACGGCGGCCGACGGGGTGTGGCTGGCCGAGCTGGCGCCCGTCGACGACCCCGCCGACGTACCGGAGGCCGTCCTGACCGCCGTCGGCGCCCGCGAGACGGTGCTCTACCGCGCCGGCGCCGAGGAGATGCGGGCCGTCACCGCCTCGGAGGGACAGGACACCGCCGTCGAGCGGCTCGTCGAGCACTGCGGGCGGCGCCGCATGCTGATCGTCCTCGACAACTGCGAGCACGTCGTCGAGGCCGCCGCCCGCCTCACCGAGGAACTGCTGGCCCGCTGCCCCCACCTCACCGTCCTCGCCACCAGCCGCGAACCCCTCGGCGTACCGGGAGAGTCGGTGCGCCCCGTGGAGCCGCTGCCCGAGCCCGCCGCGCTGCGGCTGCTCGCGGACCGGGGCGCCGCCGCCCGCCCCGGCTTCCGCGTCGACGCCGACGAGGCGACCGCCGCCGCCTGCGCCGAGATCTGCCGCCGCCTCGACGGGCTGCCGCTGGCCATCGAACTGGCCGCCGCCCGGCTCCGCATGCTCACCCCGCGCCAGATCGCCGACCGCCTCGACGACCGCTTCCGCCTGCTCACCTCGGGCAGCCGCACCGTCCTGCCCCGACAGCAGACGCTGCGCGCGGTCGTCGACTGGTCCTGGGAGCTGCTCGACGCCGACGAACGCGACGTGCTGGGGCGGCTGTCGGTCTTCGCGGGCGGCTGCGACCTCGCCGCCGCCGAGGCCGTGTGCGGGCCCGCCGCGCTGGACGCCCTCGGCTCCCTCGTCGACAAGTCCCTCGTCGTCGCCGCGCCCGTGACCGACCGGAGCAACGGCGACGGCATGCGCTACCGGCTCCTGGAGACCGTCGCCGAGTACGCCGGCGAGCGCCTCGACGAGGCCGGCGCCCGCCCCGCCGCCGCCCGCGCCCACCTCACGTACTACCGCGAACTCGCGCGCACCACCGACCCGTTGCTGCGCGGCCCGCAGCAACTCGCCGCGATCGAAAGGCTGGAGCGCGAGTACGAGAACCTGCGCACCGCCCTGCGCCACGCCGTCGCCGAACGCGACGAGCAGGAGGCGCTGTGCCTGGCGCTGTCCCTGACCTGGTACTGGCAGATGCGCGACCTGCGGGTCGAGGCCCGGAACTGGCTCGTCGAGGTCATGGCGCTCGGCCCGGACCCCTTCACCGACCCCGTCACCCCGGCCCGCCCGGTGTGGGAGCGCTGCACCTCCGCCCCGCCCCCGATGACCGGCGAGGTCCTCGCCGAGGCCCGGCGCGGGGTGCACCTGGGCCACCTGGCCTGCATGGACACCGAACTGGACGCGTGGCAGAACCCGGCGGCCCAGCGCAAACTGCGCATCATCGCGGACACCTACGAGCCGGGAATGCCCCAGACCTGCTCCAGCCCCGGCCTGCTCTGGTTCTACGCCGTCATGCTCACCGGAGACCTGACCCGGCTCCGCGAGATCATGGACGCCACCGTGCGCACCTGCCGCGAGACCCCCGGCTTCGAGTGGGAACTGGCCAACGCCCTGCAGATGCGCGCCAACATGCTCGCCAACCGCACGAACTGGGCGGGCGACGCGGCCCGCGACGCCGACGAGGCGCTGGAGATCTACGGCCGCCTCGGCGACGCCTGGGGCATGGCCGAGGCACTCTCCGGGCGTGCCGAGGCCCACGAGCGCATCGGCGCCTACCAACGCGCCGCCGACGACTACCGGGCCGCCGCCCGGTACGCCGAACGGCTCGGCGCCCGCGCCCAGGTGGAGATCCTCGACGCCCGCCTCGGCAGCGTGCTCCTGGAGGCGGGCGACGCCGAACAGGGCGAGCGCATCCTGCGGGACGTCATCGAGCGCACGCGCGGCACGGGCCACAACGGCGCGATGCCCGCGGCCCGGCTGTTCCTCGCCGGACGGCTCGGCATGACCGGGCGGACCGCCGAGGCGGGCGAGCAACTGCGGCTGCTGCGCGAGGAGTTCTCCATCGCCCACTTCGTGGTCTTCGACGCCTTCATCCTCGCCTCGGAGGCGTGGATCGCCACCCTGGAGGACCGGCACGAGGAGAGCATGGCCAAGATCCGCCAGGCGCTGGTGCGGGCCGAGGACCCGCTCTCGGCGGCGGTCGCCCCGCACATGCGCTCCGCGTACCTGACCATCGCCGCGATGGCCATGGCCCGCGTGGACGGCGGGCGTCCGGCCGCGGACGGCGCCCGGTGCATGGGCGCCGCGGAGGCGATGCTGCCACCGGGCCACGTACCGACGGGCATGGAACGGGACGCGCGCGAGCGGGCCGCCGAACGGCTGCGCGAGGTGCTCGGCACCGAGGCGTACGACGCCGCGTGCGCCGAGGGCGGCCGGCTCTCCGCGGAGGAGGCCGTCGCCCTCGTCTGACCCGTACGGCGCCCGCGTCCCGCTCAGGTCTTGGTGCGGAACTTGTGGATGGCGACCGGTGCCATCACCGCGGTGATCGCCACCGACCAGCCGAGCGTGATCCACAGGTCGTGCGCGACCGGACCGCCCACCATCAGCCCGCGCGCCGCGTCGGCGAGGGTGGACAGCGGGTTGTAGTCGGTGAAGGCCTGCAGCCAGCCCGGCATCGACTGCGTCGGCGCGAAGATCGACGAGCCGAACTGCAGCGGGAACAGCACCAGGAAGCCCATGGCCTGCACGGACTGGGCGTTCTTCAGGACCACGCCCAGGGTGATGAACACCCACATGATGGACGAGGCGAACACCGCGGACAGGCCCACCGCGGCGAACAGCCCGGCCCAGCGATCGATGTCGAAGCCGACCAGGACGGCGACGATCATCAGCACGGTCGTCGCGAACAGCATCCGCAGCATCTCCACCGCGATCTTCGCGAACAGCACCGAGCCGCGCCCGATCGGCAGCGAGCGGAACCGGTCCATGACACCGGAGTTGAAGTCCTGGCTGAAGCCGGTGCCGACGCCCTGGGACAGGGTCATGCTCATCATCGCGATCATGCCGGGGATCACGTACTGGACGTAGCCGTCCTGTCCGCCGCCCAGGGCCTGGCCGATGGAGCCGCCGAAGACGTACACGAACAGCAGGGTGAAGACGACCGGCATCAGCAGCGCGTCGAACATCGACTCCGGGTCCTGCCGGATCCACAGCAGGTTGCGGCGGACCAGGGCGCCGGTGTGCCGCACGTGCGCGCGCGGCGAGATCCGTGCGTCGGGCGTGAGGGCGGGGGCGGGCGCGGTGGTGGTGGCGGCGCTCATACGGCGACCTCCTCGCGGGTGTCGTCGGGGGCGGGCGCGGGGTCCTGCGGGGCACTGGCGCGGTGGCCGGTGAGGGACAGGAACACCTCGTCCAGACTGGGCAGTTCGGTGGTGACGGCGGAGACGGTGATGCCGCGCGCGGTCACCGCGCCGACGACGGCCGTCAGTTGCTCGTCGCTGAGGATCGGCACCAGGACGGCACCGCGCTCGGTGTCCACCGTGGTGCGGGCGAGCCCGGTGATGCCGAGTTCGTCCAGGTAGGCGGCGAGCGGGCGCAGCTGGAGCGGGTCGGCCGGGCGGATCCGCAGGGTGCGGCCGCCGACCTTGGCCTTCAGCTCCTCGATGCCGCCGTTCGCGATGACCTTGCCGCGGTCCACGACGGTCAGCTCGGAGGCGAGCTGCTCGGCCTCCTCCATGTACTGCGTGGTGAGCAGCACGGTCACGCCGTCGCCGACCATGCGCTTGACCTCGTCCCACACCTCGTTGCGGGTGCGCGGGTCCAGGCCCGTGGTGGGCTCGTCCAGGTACAGCACCGCCGGGCGCCCGATCATGGAGGCGGCCAGGTCGAGCCGGCGCCGCATGCCGCCGGAGTACGTGGACGCGGGGCGCTTGGCGGCCTCGGTGAGCGAGAACCGCTCGAGGAGCTCGTCGGCGCGGGCGCGGGCGTCCCGGCGGGACAGGTCGAGGAGCCGGCCGATCATGTACAGGTTCTCCCGGCCGGGGAGCTTCTCGTCCACGGAGGCGTACTGCCCGGTCAGGCCGATGACCCGGCGCAGTTGCCGCGGCTGGCGTACGACGTCGTAGCCGGCGACGTACGCCTGGCCGGAGTCGGGGGTGATGAGGGTGGACAGGATGCGCACGAGGGTGGTCTTGCCGGCGCCGTTCGGCCCGAGCACGCCCATCACGGTGCCCTCGCGCACGTCCAGGTCGACGCCGTCCAGCGCCTTGGTCTCGCCGTAGTGCTTGACCAGCCCCCGCACGGTGACCGCGCTGTCCGCGGCCCGGGGGATGTCGTCGATTCGCTTCATGCCCCAGACGATGGCAGGGACCACCGACAAACCGCCGACAGTCCGCCGACAGCCGTCCGGCGCCACCGACATCCCGCCGACAGCGCCCCGCCGTCCGCCTCGGCGGCACCCGGCCCGGACGGCGGGCGGCCCGGAAGGACCGCCGGCCCCCGCCGACGGGGGAAGATCGGCGGGGGCCGGGGTCGTACCGCGGTGGTCTGCTAGTGGACGGAGTGCTCGTCCGCGGGGAAGGTCCCGCCGACGACGTCCTCGGCGTACGCCTTCGCCGCGTCGCCCATGACCCTGCGCAGGTCGGCGTACTGCTTGACGAACTTCGGCATCCGGCCGCCGGTCAGCCCGAGCATGTCGGTCCACACCAGCACCTGGGCGTCCGTGTCCGGGCCCGCGCCGATCCCGACCGTCGGGATGTGCAGCGTCCGGGTCACCTCGGCGGCCAGCTCGGCCGGCACCAGCTCCAGGACGACCGCGAAGGCGCCCGCGTCCTGCACCGCCTTGGCGTCGCGCAGCAACTGCTGGGCCGCTTCCTCGCCGCGGCCCTGCACCCGGTAGCCCATGGAGTTGACCGACTGCGGGGTGAGGCCGATGTGCGCCATCACGGGGATGCCGGACTCCACCAGCAGCTCGATCTGCCGGTGCGAGCGCTCGCCGCCCTCCAGCTTGACCGCCCCGACCCCGGCCTCCTTGACCAGCCGGGTCGCCGAGCGCAGCGCCTGCACCGGGCCCTCCTGGTAGGAGCCGAAGGGCAGGTCGCCCACGATCAGGGCGCGGCTGGTGCCCCGTACCACGGCGGCCGAGAGCATCGTCATCTCGTCCAGCGTGACGGGCACGGTGGTCTCGTAGCCGAGGTGGCAGTTGCCCGCGGAGTCGCCGACGAGCATCACGGGGATGCCGGACTCGTCGAAGACGGACGCGGTCATCGCGTCGTACGCGGTGAGCATGGGCCACTTCTCGCCGCGTTCCTTGGCGGCGGTGATGTCCCGGACGGTGATACGGCGGTTGATCTTGCCGCCGTACAGCGCCCTGTTCCCCTCGGCGGGCTTGGGCTGCGGCGTCTGGGCAGCCGGAAGCTGCGTCATGGCAACGGCTCCTTCATGTCATCTCGAGGCACCCTGACGGCGTCCCCGGATCCCCTCCATGGTGGCACCTGGAGCGGGCCGGCGGCTAGTGGGGCCCGCGTCACGCGGCGGAGCGGTCCCACGGGGTGAAATGTGCCCGTTCTGTCACAGAAGGGCACGTCCGGGCGCCGGGAGGAACTCCCCGGGAAGGCCCGTTCGTCCTCGTGCCCGTACGGCCGTCGAGGGACGGCGGGATCGGAACCGATCATCCCCTATGGTGCTGAGTCACAGGGGGCGACGGTGTGCACGGCGGGCAGTGAGGCGACGGTATGGCGCAGCAGGCGTACATGACGGAGACGGACAGCGGCGACTCGGACCCCGAGCGCCGCGGGACCCGGATTCGGCGCCTGCTCGTCCGGGCGGTCGGCGGCTGGCGCGGCGACCGGCGGATCTGGCGCCGGGGCCTGGTCACCGCCGCCGTCGCGCTCCTCCTGGCCGGTGTCATGGCGGCCCACTCGCGCATCCCCAACACCATCGGCAACCTCGGCAGCCTCACGGAGACCTTCCTGCCGTGGTTCGGCCTGCTGGTCCCGGTCCTGCTGGCGATCGCCCTGGTGCGCAAGTCGGCGACGGCGCTGATCGCGCTGGTGCTGCCGGTGAGCGTGTGGCTCCACCTCTTCGGCGGCCTGCTCTTCGACAAGACCGGCACCGGCGGGGACCTCACCGTGGCCACGCACAACGTCAACGCCGACAACGCCGACCCGGCGGGCACCGCCCGCGCCGTCGCCGCGGCCGGCGCGGACGTCCTGGCCCTGGAGGAGCTGAAGGCGTCCGCCGTGCCGACGTACGAGAAGGCGCTGGAGGAGAAGTACCCCCACCACGCGGTCGTCGGCACCGTCGGTCTGTGGAGCACGTACCCGATCAGTGCCGTGAGGCCGGTCGACATCGAGATGGGCTGGAAGCGCGCGATGCGCGCCACCGTCACCACCCCGTCCGGGCAGATCGCCGTCTACGTCGCCCACCTGCCCTCCGTACGGGTGAAGCTGGAGGCCGGGTTCACCGCGCGGCAGCGGGACAAGAGCGCCGAGGCCCTCGGCGCGGCCATCTCCCACGAGAAGCTGCCCCGCAAGATCCTCCTCGGCGACCTGAACGGCACCATGAACGACCGCTCGCTCACCGCCATCACCTCGCAACTGCGGTCCCCGCAGGGCGCCGTGGGCGACGGCTTCGGCTTCAGCTGGCCGGCGTCCTTCCCGATGGCCCGCATCGACCAGATCCTGGTCACCGGCGTCGAACCCATGACGAGCTGGACCCTCCCGGCGACCGGCAGCGACCACCTTCCGATCGCCGCGCGTGTGAAGGTCGACACAACGGCTTCCTGAAATTCGCCTGCGGAATACCCGCCCTGAGAGCCTTTGTTCCGTACGGGAACATACAGTCGTCCCCCTCACCCGTACGCACTCCGCTCTCGAAAGGCGAGACCCTTCATGCCCCTGGCCCTGCTCGCCCTCGCCGTGGGCGCCTTCGGTATCGGCACCACCGAGTTCGTGATGATGGGCCTGCTGCCCGACGTCGCGGACGACCTGGGCATCTCCATCCCCACCGCCGGCCACCTCGTCTCCGCCTACGCGCTCGGCGTCGTCGTCGGCGCCCCGCTGCTCGCCGCGGCGACGACCCGGATGTCCCGCCGCACGGTCCTCATCGCCCTCATGGCCCTCTTCGTCCTCGGCAACGCCCTGTCGGCCGTCGCCCCCGGCGAGGTCTCCCTCCTGGCCGCCCGCTTCGTCAGCGGGCTGCCGCACGGCGCCTTCTTCGGCGTCGGCGCGGTCGTCGCCACCGGCATGGTCGCGCCGGAACGCCGGGCCCGCTCCGTCTCCCTGATGTTCCTCGGCCTCACCGTCGCCAACATCGTCGGCGTCCCCGCCGCCACCGCCATGGGCCAGCACCTCGGCTGGCGGGCCACCTTCCTCGGCGTGAGCGCGATCGGCGTGGCGGCGATAGCGGCGCTGGCCGTCCTGATCCCGCGCGACCACGCCCCCGCCCCCGCGGCCGGCCTGCGCGGCGAACTGGCCGCCCTGCGCTCCCTGCCCGTCTGGCTGGCGCTCGGCACGACGGTCGCGGGCTTCGGCGCGCTCTTCGCCGCGTACAGCTACATCACACCGATGCTGACCGACGCCGCCGGGTTCGCCGAGACCAGCGTGACGCTGCTGCTCGCCCTCTTCGGCGTCGGCGCCACCGCGGGCAACCTGCTGGGCGGACGCCTGGCCGACCACTCCCTGCGCGGCACGCTCTTCGGGGGCCTGGCCGCCCTCGTCGTGGTGCTGGGGCTCTTCCCCCTGCTGATGCGCACGCCGGTCACGGCGGCCGCGTCGGTGGCCCTGCTCGGCATGGCCGCCTTCGTCACCGGGTCCCCGCTCCAGTTGATGGTGATGGAGAAGGCCGCGGCGGCCCCCTCCCTCGCCTCCTCCGCCAACCAGGCCGCCTTCAACCTGGCCAACGCGGGCGGCGCCTGGATCGGCGGCCTCGGCCTGGCCGCCGGATTCGGGGTCACCTCCCCGGCGACGGCGGGCGCAGCCCTCGCGGTCCTGGGCCTCGCGGTCGCGGGCACGGCGTGGGCGGTGGACCGACGCCGCGCGTCCCTCACCCCGGCACCCGTCCGCGAGCGCGTGGTCGCGGGTCACGTGCCGGAGGGGGTGGAGGCGGTACGGCGGTGACGGCGGTGCGCCGATGAGGTCGAACGCCTCGCGCCGGCGCTGCCGTGACCACCCGGGGCAGCCTCACGCGGCGCGCCGCCGCAGCGCGGACAGCACCCGCACCACCGTGCCCGCGGCCGGGCGGCATCATGAAGGCGGTCCCGGACGAGGAACCGGGTGCGGAGAACGCCCTGAAGGCCGATGCCCAGGACGGCGGAGGAACGGAGCGACGAGCATGGCCGGCGTGCGGCAGGCGAGGGACGAGGCCCGCGGGAGGAGCGTGAGGCGTTCCGTCCCGCTCGCGGTCGGCATCGGTTGCTACACCATCGCCGTGATCGTGGCGATGTTCCTCCTCGTCGACGGAACCGGGGCGTTCGTCGAGACCGCTCTGTGGGTCGTGCACGGGCTGCTTCTCGTCGTTCTGATCCGCAGGCTCGGTGCCCGGGAGTCGAGCACGTACGCGGCGCTGTTCGTCGTGGTCACCTCCGTAATGTCGGTGTACGTCTTCGACCTGGGACGCGACGACCTCACGCTGCAGCACCGCGGCGAGGAGGTCACGGCCACGGTCGTGAAGGAGCGGCTCGACCCGGCCCGGGGACGCAAGGGCCGCCACTCCCACTACGAGCTGCGACGGGAGGACGGCTCCCGCGTGCCCGGGCCGGAGCTGGAGACGACGACCGACCTCTACGACGTCGGCCAGGAACTGACCGTGATCGCGGACCCGGAAGGCGCACTCCGCCCCCGGACGCCGGGGCAGGCGGACGCCACCGGCGAGCTGATCGGCGCGGGGGCGGCAGGTCTCGCCGCGCTCGGTGCGGTCGGGTGGATGGCATGGCGCGGCTCGGACGCGGCGCGCCGACGGGAGGAGCGGAAGCGCACGGCCGGCGGGGGCAAGGCGTACCGGCATGTCACCGGCGACGCCGGTACGCCGGACGAGCAGGAGCTGAAGCTGCGCCAAGTGCTGCGCAGCCACCCCGCCGACCGGCGCGGCTACATCGAGGTCCAGCCCGAGGAGTACCCCGACGTCCCGCGGCAGCGGGCCGCCCGGATCGCCTGGGAGACGGGGCTGCGCGCGGAGGCGCTGGGAAACAGGGGCTCGTGGCGGTTCGCGGAGACGGTGATCGAGGAAGTCCCCCACGACTGAAAGTCCCCACGACCGAGCGTCCCCACGACTGAAAGTCCCACGCCCGGAACGGGGGCGGCCGTCGGGCCGCCCCCGGTCCCGTTACAGCACCGGCAGCGACTTCTTCAGCTCGAACGCCGTGACCTGGGACCGGTACTCCTCCCACTCCTGGCGCTTGTTGCGCAGGAAGAAGTCGAACACGTGCTCGCCCAGGGTCTCGGCGACCAGGTCGCTGCGTTCCATCAGGGCCAGCGCCTCGCCCAGGTTCTGGGGGAGGGGCTCGATGCCCAGGGCGCGGCGTTCCGCGTCGGAGAGCGCCCAGACGTCGTCCTCGGCGCCCGGCGGGAGTTCGTAGCCCTCCTCGATGCCCTTGAGGCCGGCGGCCAGCAGGACGGCGTAGGTGAGGTACGGGTTGGCGCCGGAGTCGATGGAGCGGACCTCGACGCGGGCCGAACCGGTCTTGCCGGGCTTGTACATCGGGACGCGGACCAGGGCCGAGCGGTTGTTGTGGCCCCAGCAGATGTAGGAGGGGGCCTCGCCGCCCGCGCCCGCCGTGCGCTCCGTGCCGCCCCAGATGCGCTTGTAGGAGTTCACCCACTGGTTGGTGACCGCGGACGTCTCCGCCGCGTGCCGCAGCAGGCCCGCGATGAAGGAGCGGCCGACCTTGGAGAGCTGGTACTCGGCGCCGGACTCGTAGAACGCGTTGCGGTCGCCCTCGAAGAGGGACAGGTGCGAGTGCATGCCCGAGCCGGGGTACTCCGAGAACGGCTTCGGCATGAACGTGGCCTGGAGGCCCTGCTCCAGCGCCACCTGCTTCATGACCAGGCGGAACGTCATGATGTTGTCGGCCGTCGAGAGCGCGTCCGCGTAGCGCAGGTCGATCTCCTGCTGGCCCGGGGCGCCCTCGTGGTGGGAGAACTCCACCGAGATGCCCATCGACTCCAGCATCGTGATCGCCTGGCGGCGGAAGTCCATGCCGATGTTCTGCGGGGTGTGGTCGAAGTAGCCGGAGTTGTCGGCGGGGGTCGGCACCGAGCCGTCGACCGGCTTGTCCTTCAGCAGGAAGAACTCGATCTCGGGGTGCGTGTAGAAGGTGAAGCCCAGGTCGGAGGTGCGGGCCAGGGCGCGCTTGAGCACGTACCTGGGGTCCGCGAAGGACGGCGAGCCGTCCGGCATGAGGATGTCGCAGAACATGCGGGCCGTGCCGGGCGCCTCCGCGCGCCAGGGCAGGACCTGGAACGTCGACGGGTCCGGCTTGGCGATCATGTCGGACTCGTAGACCCGGGCGAAGCCCTCGATCGCGGAGCCGTCGAAACCGATGCCCTCGTCGAAGGCCTGCTCCAGCTCGGCCGGGGCCACGGCGACGGACTTGAGGAAGCCCAGTACGTCCGTGAACCACAGGCGTACGAACCGGATGTCGCGCTCCTCCAGCGTCCGGATCACGAACTCCTGCTGCTTGTCCATCTTCCGCTTCCCCATCCTTGCTGGTCAGGCCGCCTGTCTCCGGTACGGCGGGAGGCGGTCGGGCACGTGAGCATCACACCACAGCGCCGTTGCGTAGGCGTTGCCGACCTGTCTCGGCCGGCCCACCCCGTGACCGCAGCGTAGAGGCCACCTGTTCGATCGGGCCATTCCTGGGCCGCGGCCGCGACAGATCCTGTGCCCGCCCTACGAAGGACGGGCCCCGCCCCCTTACGATCAGCGGACCCTCACCGCTCCTTCGTCCCGAGATTCCTTCCCAGAAGGGCAGCACCCCATGGGTTCCGCCAAGAAGAGCAGCAGCACGGCGCGCCAGGCCCGCATAGCCGAGATGCGGCGTGCCGAGGAGGCCCGCGACCGCCGCAGGAGGCTCCTCGCGATCGCGCTCAGCACCGTGGTCGTCGCCGGTCTCGTCGTCGGCGGCGTCGTCCTCGTACGGTCGCAGTCGGACGACTCCGACGGCATGGAGTCGAAGGGCGACGGGACGAAGACCTCCGGCAAGTTCGTCACCGGCGCGGACGGGCTGCGGACCTGGGACGGCGACCTGGGCCGCGACCACGTCACCAAGAAGGTGACCTACCCCGTCGAACCCCCCGTCGGCGGCGACCACAACCAGGTCTGGATGAACTGCAACGGCGACGTGTACACCAAGCCGCTGAACAACGAGAACGCCGTGCACTCGCTGGAGCACGGCGCCGTCTGGGTGACCTACACCGACCAGGCGTCCGAGGCCGACGTCGAGAAGCTGGCCGCCAAGGTCAAGAAGACCCCGTACTCGCTGATGAGTCCCGACGACAAGCAGAAGGACCCGATCGTGCTGTCCGCCTGGGGGCACCAGCGCACGGTGACCGGTGCCGACGACCCGAACGTGGACGCGTTCTTCGAGAAGTTCGTCCAGGGCGAGCAGACCCCCGAGCCGGGGGCCGCGTGCACCAACGGGCTGTCCCAGTGACCCCGAAACGGACCGGGTGGACCGTCGGGGCCGCGGCGGCGGTGCTCGTCGCGGCCGGCGGCATCACCTACGCGGTCGCCGGGGACGACGGCGGAAGCGAGGTGCCGGCCGCCGGCTCCGCGGACGCCGGGTTCGCCCGGGACATGTCGGTCCACCACCAGCAGGCCGTGGAGATGTCGTACGTCGTCCGCGACCGCACCGACGACGAGGAGGTGCGGCGGCTCGCGTACGACATCGCGCAGACCCAGGCCAACCAGCGCGGCATGCTGATCGGCTGGCTCGACCTGTGGGCGCTGCCCAAGGTGTCGTCCGACCCGCCGATGACCTGGATGGGCATGGGGGACGCGCCCTCGGCCGGTGAGGGCTCGCTGATGCCGGGGATGGCCACCGACGCCGAGATGGACAAGCTCGGGACGCTGAACGGCAAGCAGGCCGAGGTCTACTACCTCCAGCTCATGACCGAGCACCACAAGGGCGGCGTCCACATGGCCGAGGGGTGCGTCGAGCGGTGCACGGTCGGGGTGGAGAAGCGGCTGGCCCGGGGCATGGTGGAGTCGCAGGAGTCGGAGATCCGGCTGATGGCCGACCTGCTGGCCGAGCGGGGCGCGAAGCCGCGGACGTGAGGCCGTGCCCCGTGCGCCGTGCCCCTGTGCTCCGTGCGCCGTGCGCCGTGCCCCGTCCGCCGCTCCGGGCGCCCGGCCAGGCACCCGCACCGGGCGTCCGGGCGGGCACCGGGCCGGGCGGGGCCTGCCGCCCGGGTGCCGGTCGTGGTGGCGCGCCCGCACGACCGAAGCGGGCCGCCGGAGGAGCCGGAGCGGTACGCCCCGGCGCCCGCGCCCCGTTCCCCGGTTACGCTCAGCCCGTACGACCTTGATCCCGCGGGACCCACGACCCGCACGGTCCGACAGGAGGCCGAGATGACGGCGCCGGGACGCAGGAGCAGCACCTTCACGCGGCTGCTGCGGCACGGGTTCACCGACCCCTCCGCCGCCGAACGGCTCCTCGACGGCGCCGAGCTGGCCGAGCTGCGCGCCGACCCCGTCCTGCTGGAGGCGCTGGGCGCCACCGCCGACCCCGACCTGGCCCTGCACGGCCTGGTACGGCTCCTGGAGGCGCAGCCCGGCCCCACCGCCCGGCAGGAGCTGCTGGACACCCTGATAGCGGCCAAGCCGCTGCGCGACCGTCTCCTCGGGGTGCTCGGCGCCAGCGAGGCGCTCGGCGACCACCTCGCCCGGCACGCCGGGGACTGGCAGGCCCTGGTGACGTTCGAGCCGCGGGACCTGCACCGCGGGGTCGAGGAGTTCGAGCGGGGGCTCGCCGAGGCCACCGACCCGGTCTCCCTGCGCGTCGCCTACCGGCGCTGCCTGCTGTCCATCGCCGCCCGCGACGTGTGCGGCACCATCGACGTCGCCGAGACCGCCGCCGAGCTGGCCGACCTCGCCACCGCCACCCTGCGCGCCGCCCTGGCCCTCGCCGAGGCGGCGGCACCCGAGGACGCGGCGCGGTGCCGGCTCGCGGTGATCGCGATGGGCAAGTGCGGCGGACACGAACTGAACTACGTCTCCGACGTCGACGTGATCTTCGTGGGCGAGCCGGCGGACCCCGGCCCCGACGCCGACGAGACCAAGGCGCTGCGGTCCGCCACCTCGCTCGCCTCGCACATGATGCGGATCTGCTCCGAGACGACCGTCGAGGGCTCCATCTGGCCCGTCGACGCCAACCTGCGCCCCGAGGGCCGCAACGGCCCGCTGGTGCGCACCCTCAGCAGCCACGTCGCCTACTACCAGCGCTGGGCCAAGACCTGGGAGTTCCAGGCGCTGCTCAAGGCCCGCCCGGTGGCCGGCGACCCCGGGCTCGGCGCCGAGTACGTCGCCGCCCTCCAGCCCCTGGTCTGGCAGGCCGCCGACCGCGAGAACTTCGTCCCGGACGTGCAGAAGATGCGCCGCCGGGTGGTGGAGACCATCCCCGTCGCCGAGGTCGACCGGCAGCTCAAGCTCGGCCCCGGCGGCCTCAGGGACGTCGAGTTCGCCGTGCAGCTCCTCCAGCTCGTGCACGGGCGGGCCGACACCTCCCTGCACAGCGGCACGACCCTGGACGCGCTGGAGGCCCTCGCCGCGGGCGGCTACGTCGGCCGGACCGACGCCGCCCAGCTCGAGGAGGCGTACCGCTTCCTGCGCTCCATGGAGCACCGCATCCAGCTCCACCGGCTGCGCCGCACCCACCTCGTGCCCGAGGACGAGGCCGACCTGCGCCGCCTCGGCCGCTCGCTGGGCCTGCGCACCGACCCGGTGAGCGGGCTGCTGCGCGCGTGGAAGCGGCACGCCTCCGTCGTGCGCCGCCTGCACGAGAAGCTGTTCTACCGGCCGCTGCTCGACGCCGTCGCCCAGCTCGCGCCCGGCGAGGCCCGGCTGAGCCCCGAGGCCGCCCGGGAGCGCCTGGTGGCCCTCGGGTACGCCGACCCGGCGGCGGCGCTGCGGCACCTGGAGGCGCTGGCGTCCGGCGTCACCCGCAAGGCGGCGATCCAGCGCACCCTGCTGCCCGTGCTGCTCGGCTGGTTCGCCGACTCCGCCGACCCGGACACCGGGCTGCTCAACTTCCGCAAGGTCTCCGACGCGCTCGGCACCACCCCCTGGTACCTCAGGCTGCTGCGCGACGAGGGCGCCGCCGCCGAGAACCTCGCCCGCGTCCTGTCCGCCGGGCGGCTCGCCCCCGACCTGCTGATGCGGGCCCCGGAGGCCGTCGCGCTGCTCGGCGACGGCGTCGCCGGGGGGCTGCGGCCGCGCGGCCGGGCCGCCCTGGAGCAGGAGACCCTCGCCGCGGTCCGCCGCGCCGACGACGCCGTACAGGCCGTCACCGCGGTGCGCGGCGTACGGCGCCGGGAGCTGTTCCGCACGGCCGCCGCCGACATCGTCGGCTCCTACGGCACCGAGGCCCAGCCCGTCGAGGCCGACCAGGGCGCCCTGGTGGACCTGGTCGGCGGCGCGGTGTCCGACCTGACGGCGGCGACGCTGGCGGGGACGCTGCGGGCGGTCGTGCGGGACCAGTGGGGCGACGTCCTGCCGACCCGCTTCGCGATCATCGGCATGGGCCGCTTCGGCGGACGCGAGCTGGGCTACGGCTCCGACGCGGACGTGCTCTTCGTGCACGAGCCCCGCGACGGGGTGGACGAGCGGGAGGCGGGCGACGCCGCCAACAAGGTCGTCTCCGAGATGCGGCGCCTGCTCCAGGTGCCCAGTGCCGACCCGCCGCTGCTGATCGACGCCGACCTGCGGCCCGAGGGCAGGTCCGGGCCGCTGGTGCGGACCCTGAAGTCGTACGAGGCGTACTACCGGCGCTGGTCGCTGGGGTGGGAGTCGCACGCCCTGCTGCGGGCCGGGTTCGTCGCCGGGGACGAGGACCTGGGGCGGCGCTTCGTCGAGCTGGTCGACCCCCTGCGCTACCCGGCGGGCGGGCTCACCGAGGACGCCGTGCGGGAGATCCGGCGGCTGAAGGCCCGCATGGAGTCCGAGCGGCTGCCGCGCGGTGCCGACCCCAAGCTGCACGCGAAACTGGGGCCGGGCGGGCTCTCCGACGTGGAGTGGACCGTGCAGTTGCTCCAGCTGCGGCACGGGCACGAGGTCGCCGGGCTGCGGACCACCGGGACGCGCACGGCGCTGGCCGCCGCCCGCGACGCCGGGTTCGTGTCGGCCGAGCACGCCGAGATCCTCGACGAGGCATGGGTGCTGGCGACGCGGGTGCGCAACGCGGTGATGCTGGTGCGGGGACGGGCCGGGGACACCTTCCCGACGGACCCGCGGGAACTGGCGGCCGTCGGCCGCTACCTCGGCCACGGCTCGGGCCACGCGGGCGACATGCTCGACGAGTACCGCCGCACGGCCCGCCGGGCACGGACGGTGGTGGAGGAGCTGTTCTACGCGTGACGTCACCCGGCCGCGGGCACGCCCGCCCCGCGGCCGCGGGCTACGCCCGCCCCGGCGACCACGCCTTCCGCCGCGCGGCGGCCGGCACGAGACGGGGCAGCGCGTACGGCAGCCGCCCGTACCACGCGGCGGCGACCGCGTAGCCGAACGCCAGGCACAGCACACCCCCCACCGCGTCCAGCCAGAAGTGGTTCGCCGTCGCCACGATCACCACCAGCGTCAGCACCGGATACACCAGCCCCAGCACCCGCACCCACGGCACCGACGCCAGGGCGAAGATCGTCAGCCCGCACCACACCGACCACCCGATGTGCATCGACGGCATCGCGGCGTACTGGTTGGACATGTTCTTCAGGTCCCCGGACGCCATCGACCCCCACGTCTCGTGGACCATCACCGTGTCGACGAAGTGCCCGCCGTTCATCAGACGGGGCGGGGCGAGCGGATACAGGTAGTAGCCGGCCAGGGCCACACCGGTCGTCGCGAAGAGGACCAGCCGGGTCGCCGCGTACCGGCCGGGATGGCTGCGGAAGAGCCACACCAGGACACCGAGCGTCACCACGAAGTGCAGCGTGGCGTAGTAGTAGTTCATGCCCACGACCAGCCAGGTCACCGAGTTCACGGCGTGGTTGACGCTCTCCTCGACGGCGATGCCGAGCTGCTGCTCGACGCGCCAGATCCAGTCGGCGTTGCGCAGTGCCGCCGTCCGCTGCTCCGGCACCGCGTTGCGGACCAGGGAGTACGTCCAGTAACTGAGCGCGATCAGCAGGATCTCGAACCAGAGGCGGGGCCGGCGCGGGGTGCGCAGCCGGCGCAGGAGTCCCTTCCCCGTCGTCCCGGTGACGGGGTGTGGAACGCCGTCCTCGAGGCGTTCCCCAGTCCTCACGGTCGCGTCACCCATAGGCATGAAGTCTGCCAGAAAAGCCTTCTTCCACCGATCATCCCCCAGGTCGGTCCGACCCGCATCCGGCCCGGATCCGGCACCCCGAGGAGCGTCAGGGGCGGGGCCGCTCGCCCGGTGCCGACGCCGTCGAGCCGCGCACCACCAGCTCCGGCATGAAGACGAACTCGCTGTGCGGCGCGGGGGTCCCGCCGACCTCCTCCAGCAGGGTGCGCACCGCCGCCTGCCCCATCGCCGGGACCGGCTTGCGGACCGTCGTCAGGGGCGGGTCGGTGAAGGCGATCAGCGGCGAGTCGTCGAAGCCGACGACCGAGATGTCCTTGGGCACGTCCAGGCCCTGCTGCCGCGCCGCGCGTATCGCGCCCAGCGCCATCATGTCGCTGGCGCAGACCACCGCCGTGCAGTCCCGCCCGATGAGCGCGGCGGCCGCCGCCTGACCGCCCTCCAGGGTGTACAGGGAGTGCTGGACCAGCTCCTTCTCCACGGTCTCGGCGCTCAGGCCCAACTGCTCCTGGACGGCGCGCACGAACCCCTCGATCTTGCGCTGCACCGGCACGAACCGCTTCGGCCCGAGGGCCAGCCCGATCCTGGTGTGGCCGAGCGAGACGAGGTGGGTGACCGCGAGGCTCATCGCGGCCCGGTCGTCGGGGGAGATGAACGGCGCCTGCACCTGCGAGGAGAAGCCGTCGACGAGGACGAACGGCACGCCCTGCGCGCGCAGCCGCTCGTAGCGCTGCATGTCGGCGGTGGTGTCGGCGTGCAGTCCGGAGACGTAGATGATGCCGGCGACCCCGCGGTCGACCAGCATCTCGGTCAGCTCGTCCTCCGTGGAGCCGCCCGGCGTCTGGGTGGCGAGGACCGGCGTGTAGCCCTGGCGGGTCAGTGCCTGGCCGATGACCTGGGCCAGCGCCGGGAATATCGGGTTCTCCAGCTCCGGGGTGATCAGGCCGACCAGGCCCTCGCTGCGCTGCCGCAGCCGCACGGGGCGCTCGTAGCCCAGCACGTCGAGGGCGGCGAGCACGGACTGGCGGGTGGTGGCGGCGACGCCCGGCTTCCCGTTGAGGACGCGGCTGACGGTCGCTTCGCTCACTCCCGCCTGGGCGGCGATGTCGGCAAGCCGTGTGGTCACAGGGGTGGACTGTACCTGTCGGCCGCCTCCTTGCACACCGATCGGGCGCCGTCGGCGGCCTGTTGGACGGCCCGTCGGACGGCCCGGCGCGGGCTGCTGCGTCATCGCGCTCCCTCGAGAAAGTGGCGGCAAGAGCTTGCAGAGTCTTGCACAACCCGCCCGATACCGCTCGGGCCCCGTAAACAAGCGTCTCATGACGGTCGCCAGGAGGTCACGCCCGGATAACTTCGGAGATCTCTTGCACATTTTTGCTGCAAGACCTTTCGCGAAGCTTTCCACGCTGTTACGTTCACGTCGCTCGGCGGCGGCAACGACGCGGCCGACAGTGGCAGGAGCGGCGGACGGGCCCGCACCCTGCACCACACGGGCTTTTCACCCTCAAGGAGAACTCATGCGGCGTGGCATAGCGGCCACCGCGCTGGTGGCGTCCCTCGCTCTGGCGGCGACGGCGTGCGGCGGGGACGGCGACAGCGACAGCGAGTCGGGCGGACCGGTCACCATCACATACTGGGACACCTCCAACGCGACCAACGAGGCGCCGACCTACAAGGCCCTGGTCAAGGAGTTCGAGGCGGCCAACAAGGACATCAAGGTCAACTTCGTCAACGTCCCCTTCGACCAGGCGCAGAACAAGTTCGACACCGCCGCAGGCTCCAAGGGCGCGCCCGACGTGCTGCGTTCCGAGGTCGGCTGGACGCCCGCCTTCGCCAAGAAGGGCTTCTTCCTGCCGCTGGACGGCACCGAGGCCCTCGCCGAGCAGGACAAGTTCCAGCCCAACCTGATCGAGCAGGCCAAGTACGAGGGCAAGACCTACGGCGTGCCGCTGGTCACCGACACCCTCGCCTTCGTCTACAACAAGGAACTCTTCGAGAAGGCCGGCGTCGAGGCCCCCAAGACCTGGGACGACCTGAAGAAGGCCGCAGCCACCATCAAGGACAAGACCGGAGTCGACGGCTACTGGGCCTCCACGGCCGGCTACTACGCGCAGCCGTTCCTCTACGGCGAGGGCACCGACACGGTCGACGCCGACGCCAAGAAGGTCACCGTCAACTCGCCCGAGGCCAAGAAGGCCTACGGCACCTGGCTGAGCCTCTTCAACGGCAAGGGCCTGCACAAGGCCGACACCACCGCGGACGCCTACGCCCACATCCAGGAGGCGTTCGTCAGCGGCAAGGTCGCCTCGATCATCCAGGGCCCGTGGGAGATCACCAACTTCTACAAGGGCTCGGCCTTCAAGGACAAGAACAACCTCGGCATCGCCACCGTCCCGGCCGGCTCCACCGGCAAGGCGGGCGCCCCGACCGGCGGCCACAACCTGTCGGTCTACGCCGGCTCGGACAAGGCCCACCAGGAGGCGGCGCTCAAGCTCGTGAAGTTCATGACCTCGGCGAAGTCCCAGGAGACCGTCGCCCTGAAGAACTCCACGCTGCCGACCCGCGACGACGCCTACACCGGCCAGGTCAAGACCGACCCGGGCATCGCGGGCTTCCAGACGGTCCTGCCCGCCGCCCAGCCGCGGCCGGCGCTGCCCGAGTACAGCTCCCTGTGGACGCCGCTGGACGACGCGCTGCCCCAGATCGCCGGCGGCAAGAAGTCCCTGGACGACGGACTGGGCGACGTCGAGACCGCGATCGCCAAGCTGGTGCCGGACTTCAGCAAGTGAGTCCGCGTGGCCGCCGGGCCCCCACCGGAGGGGAGGGGCCCGGCGGCCACCGGCCGTGCGCCGCACGCCCGACGTTCTGATCTTCCCCATGCTCCCGAAGGTGTCGAACCATGACAGTCGCCATCGACCGCGCGACCGGCAAGCGCCGCGGTGACCGCACCCCGCGGCCCGGCCTGGGCCGGCGTCTGAAAGACGGCTACCAGAAGCACTGGTACGCCTACGCCATGATCGCGCCGGTGGCCGTCGTGATCGGCGTCCTCGTGCTGTACCCGCTGGGCTACGGCCTCTACCTCACCCTCACCGACGCCAACAGCCTCAACAGCGCGCGCACCATCGGCGTCAACGAGATCGAGGCCACCTACAAGTTCGTCGGCCTGGACAACTACGCCGACATCCTGTGGGGCCCGACGGCCTACGACCGCTTCTGGTCGCACTTCATCTGGACCATCGTGTGGACGGCCGTCTGCGTCGGCCTGCACTTCTTCATCGGCCTCGGGCTCGCCCTGCTGCTCAACCAGAAGCTGCGCGGCCGCACCCTCTACCGGCTGATCCTGGTCCTGCCCTGGGCCGTGCCCACCTTCGTCACCGTCTTCGGCTGGCGCTTCATGCTCGCCGACGCCGGCATCATCAACACCGCCCTGGACTGGCTGCACCTGCCGACCCCCGCCTGGCTGGAGGACACCTTCTGGCAGCGGTTCTCCGCGATCATGGTCAACACCTGGTGCGGTGTGCCGTTCATGATGGTCTCGCTCCTCGGCGGCCTGCAGTCCATCGACAACAGCCTCTACGAGGCCTCCGAGATGGACGGCGCCAACGCCTGGCAGCGCTTCCGCTACGTCACCCTGCCCGGCCTCAGGACCGTCAGCTCCACCGTCGTCCTGCTCGGCATCATCTGGACCTTCAACCAGTTCGCCGTGATCTTCCTGCTGTTCGGCAACACCGCCCCCGACGCGCAGATCCTCGTCACCTGGGCGTACCAGCTCGGCTTCGGGCAGCAGCCGCGCGACTTCGCGCAGTCCGCGGCCTACGGCATCCTGCTGCTGGCCATCCTGATCGTCTTCACCTCCTTCTACCGCCGCTGGCTGAACCGCAATGAGCAGCAGCTCGCGAACTGAGGCAGGAGCCGCCATGAGTACAAGCACCGCACCCACCAAGGCGCCCGCCGAGCGAGTCACCGCGCCCACCGCGCCGCCGCGCAAGGTGCGCCGCCGCGGCGAACGCAGCCGCGCCGCCTCCCTCGCCTCCCACGGCGTCCTGACCGTCGCGAGCCTGGTGGCGCTCTTCCCGGTCGCCTGGCTGGTCTACCTGTCCCTCGGCCCGGACAAGGACGACTACCTGCACCCCGGACGCATCTGGTCGAAGATGACCTTCGACAACTACGCGTTCGTGCTCCAGGACACCAACTTCTTCGACTGGCTGAAGAGTTCGCTGATCGTCTCGCTGGGCACCACCGTCATCGGCGTGATGGTCGCCGCGACGACCGGCTACGCGGTCTCGCGGATGCGCTTCCCGGGCTACAAGAAGCTCATGTGGGTCCTGCTGGTCACCCAGATGTTCCCCATCGCGGTCCTGATCGTGCCGATGTACCAGATCCTGTCGAAGCTCCAGCTCATCGACAACTACTTCGGGCTGGTCCTCGTCTACTGCTCCACCGCCGTGCCGTACTGCGCCTGGCTGCTCAAGGGCTACTTCGACACCATCCCCTTCGAGATCGACGAGGCCGGACGCGTGGACGGGCTGTCCCCGTTCGGCACCTTCTTCCGGCTGATCCTGCCGCTGGCCCGGCCGGGCCTCGCGGTGGCCGGCTTCTACAGCTTCATCACGGCCTTCGGAGAGGTCGCCTTCGCCTCGACGTTCATGCTGAGCGACACGAAGTACACCTTCGCCGTCGGACTGCAGAGCTTCGTCAGCGAGCACGACGCGCAGCGCAACCTGATGGCGGCCACCGCCGTGCTCGTCGCGATACCCGTCTCCGCGTTCTTCTACCTCGTGCAGAAGAACCTCGTGACCGGCCTCACCGCGGGCGGCACGAAGGGCTGATCACCGCCCTGCCCGGAAAACGTCCGGCCGCGGTGCCCATCCGACCCCGCTGCACCGCGGCCGGCCGCCTCCCCCCCCGCCCACGCCTCCACTCCGTTCCGCTACGTACCAAGGACGACATGAGCCAGCAGCACTCCGCCGCACCGGCCCCCACCTCCGCCGTCGCCACCGTCGCAGGGCGCCACGACTGGTGGCGGGACGCGGTCATCTACCAGGTGTACCCGCGCAGTTTCGCCGACAGCAACGGCGACGGCATGGGCGACCTGGAGGGTGTCCGCACCCGCCTGCCCTACCTGCGCGACCTGGGTGTGGACGCCGTGTGGCTCAGCCCCTTCTACGCCTCCCCGCAGGCCGACGCCGGTTACGACGTCGCCGACTACCGGGCCGTCGACCCCATGTTCGGCACCCTCCTGGACGCCGACGCGCTGATCCGCGACGCCCACGCGCTGGGCCTGCGCATCATCGTCGACCTGGTGCCCAACCACTCCTCCGACCAGTACGAGTGGTTCAGGCGCGCGCTGGCCGAGGGCCCCGGCTCCCCGGCGCGGGACCGCTACCACTTCCGCCCCGGCAAGGGGAAGAACGGCGAACTGCCGCCCAACGACTGGGAGTCCATCTTCGGCGGCCCCGCCTGGACCCGCGTCACCGAGCCCGACGGCACGCCGGGGGAGTGGTACCTGCACCTGTTCGCCCCCGAGCAGCCCGACTTCAACTGGGAGCACCCGGCCGTCGGCGACGAGTTCCGCTCCATCCTGCGGTTCTGGCTGGACATGGGCGTGGACGGCTTCCGCATCGACGTCGCCCACGGCCTGGTGAAGGCCGAGGGCCTGCCCGACCTCGGCTCCCACGAGCAGTTGAAGCTGCTGGGCAACGATGTCATGCCGTTCTTCGACCAGGACGGCGTGCACGAGATCTACCGCCAGTGGCGGCGCATCCTCGACGAGTACAGCGGGGAGCGCATCTTCGTCGCCGAGGCGTGGACCCCGACCGTCGAGCGCACCGCCCACTACGTGCGCCCCGACGAACTGCACCAGGCGTTCAACTTCCAGTACCTGGGCACCCACTGGGACGCCGAGGAACTGCGCGCGGTCATCGACCGGACGCTCGACGCCATGCGCCCCGTCGGCGCCCCCGCCACCTGGGTCCTGTCCAACCACGACGTCACCCGGCACTCCACCCGCTTCGCCAACCCGGCCGGCCTCGGCACCCAGATCCGCCTGGCCGGCGACCGCGCACTGGGCCTGCGCCGGGCCCGCGCCGCGACCCTGCTGATGCTCGCGCTGCCCGGCTCGGCCTACGTCTACCAGGGCGAGGAACTGGGCCTGCCGGACGTCGTCGACCTGCCCGACGAGGTGCGCCAGGACCCGGCGTACTTCCGCGGCGCCGGCCAGGACGGCTTCCGCGACGGCTGCCGGGTGG
>NZ_BEWC01000006.1 GCF_003112575.1 Streptomyces ardesiacus | reverse complement strand
AGTTCTGAGGCAACGACCGTTGCCGGATTTGAGTAGAACGCATAATTAAAGAGTGTGCTTGTTCGCTCGAAACCATTAGGGTTTCGGTGGTCATAGCGTAGGGGAAACGCCCGGTTACATTCCGAACCCGGAAGCTAAGCCTTACAGCGCCGATGGTACTGCAGGGGGGACCCTGTGGGAGAGTAGGACGCCGCCGAACAATCTTTGGAAAGGACCCCTGGTCCCCAGCGTTCATGCTGGGGACCAGGGGTCCTTTCATTTTTCCAGGGCGCACCGGGTACCCGGTTGCGCGAGAATGACTTGCGGTACCGAAGACAGGAGTCACCCATGTCCACCAACTCTCCCGACGACCGACCGGAGCGCGATCAGCGGCGACGGGACACTGGTGACCGCGGTGACCGCAGGGGGCAGGGACAGCGCGGGGACCGTGGTGGGTTCCACCGCGACGACCGCCGCGACGACCGCCGAGGGGACGACCGCGGTGGACAGCGTGGTGGGTTCCGCCGCGACGACCGTGACCGCGGGCCGCGTCGTGACGACCGCGATCGCGGTGGCGACCGGGGCTTCCGCCGTGACGACCGAGGTGGTGACCGTCCGTCCTTCCGTCGCGACGACCGCGGTGACCGCGGCGACAGGGCGCCCTTCCGCCGCGACGACCGTCCCTCCTTCCGTCGTGACGACCGCAACGACCGTCCGTCCTTCCGCCGGGACGACCGCAACGACCGTCCGTCCTTCCGCCGGGACGACCGCCGTGACGACCGGCGCGACGACCGCCGTGACGACCGTCCTTCGTACCGCCGTGACGACCGTGGTGGCTTCGGCCGCCGTGACGACAGCCGGCGCGAGGACCGTGGTGGGCAGCGCGGCGGCTTCCGCCGTGACGACCGGCGTGACGACACTCGCGGTGGCGGTTACGGGCGTCGTGACGACAACCGCGGTGGTGGTTACGGGCGTCGCGACGACCGCGATCGCGGTGGTGACCGGGGCTTCCGGCGCGACGACCGGGGCGACCGTCCGTCCTTCCGCCGGGACGACCGCGACGACCGCCGGGATCGCGGCGACCGTCCCTCGTACCGCCGTGACGACCGGCGTGACGACCGCCGTGACGACCGTCCTTCCTTCCGTCGGGACGACCGGGGCGACCGTGGTGGTTTCCGCAGGGACGACAACCGTGGTGACCGCGGCGGTTTCGGCCGGCGTGACGACCGGCGCGACGGCGACCGCGGTGGCTTCCGCGGGCGGGACGACCGTGGCGGCCGTGGGCCGCGGCGCGACGACCGCGGTGGGCGGCCCGGCGGTTACCGGGGACGTGACGACCGGCACGGCGGCGGTGGCCGCTTCCGTGAGGAGCGGGACCGGGACCGGGAGCCGATCAAGCGCCTGCCGATCCCCGAGGAGGTCACGGGCGACGAGATCGACAAGGACGTGCGGCAGGAGCTGCAGAGCCTGCCCAAGACGCTCGCGGAGGACGTCGCCAGGAACCTGGTGATGGTCGCGCGGCTGCTCGACGAGGACCCCGAGTCCGCGTACGGGTACTCCAGGGTGGCCCTGCGGCTGGCGTCCCGTGTCGCCGCCGTACGCGAGGCGGCCGGGTTCGCCGCGTACGCCAACCAGAAGTACGGCGAGGCACTGGCGGAGTTCCGGGCGGCGCGGCGGATGACCGGGTCCGTGGAGCTGTGGCCGGTCATGGCCGACTGCGAGCGTGGGCTCGGCCGGCCGGAGAAGGCGCTGGACATGGCCGGCGCCCCGGAGGTGCACAAGCTGGACAAGGCCGGTCAGGTCGAGATGCGCCTCGTGGCCGCCGGTGCCCGGCGTGACATGGGGCAGTTGGACGCGGCGATCGTGACGCTGCAGAGCCCCGAGCTGGCCTCCCACTCCGTACAGCCGTGGACGGCGCGGCTGCGGTACGCCTACGCCGACGCGCTGCTGGCCGCGGGCCGGGAGCAGGAGGCGCGGGAGTGGTTCGCGAAGGCGGTGGAGTCCGACCGGGACGGCAGCACCGACGCCTCCGACCGGCTCGCCGAGCTGGACGGTGTGGAGTTCGTGGACGCCCTGGACGAGGACGGGACCGAGCCCGGCGGTGAGGTGGAGAGCACCCCGGTCGAGGACGGCGACAAGGACTGACGGCCGCGTGTGCGTACGGTGAGGGGGCGGGCCCCGTGAACAGGGCCCGCCCCCTCGTTGCGTCGGGGCCGGGGACCCGGCGGGCTCAGGCGTCGAGCGCGCGGAGTACCAGGCCGGAGGCCGGTTTCGGGCCGAAGGACGTGGACTTGCGGGGCATCGTGACGCCCTGTCGGGCCAGTTCGCGCACGACCTCCTCGCGGACCGGGTGCATCAGCACCGCCGTACCGCCGTCGCGTTCGGCCTTCTCGACGGTGGCCGCCGTGTCGTGGATGTAGGAGATGTGGGCCGCCGAGTCGTCGGGGACGTGCCAGACGTGGGCGAGGAGCGTGGCGTGCAGGACGGTGGCGTCCAGGGTGCGCCACGCCTCGGGCCGGCCGGTGGGAACCGTACGGGCCAGCAGGCCGGGGTCGGGCCGGTCGACGAGGTGGAAGGCGCCGTCGCCGGCGAGGAGGAAGGCGTTGCCCGCGTCGGCCGCCTTCGCCAGGGCGTTCAGGGACTCGTCCAGCGGTGACTCCAGGCGGCGGACGCGGAAGTGTCCGGCCAGGGCGGCCAGGGCGTCGTGCACCGGGACGTCGTGCAGCAGGCGGTGGATGGCGCGGACCCGGAGCGGATAGCGGGCCGTGTCGACCAGGAGCACCAGTCCGTGGTCCCAGGGGCCGGGAGAGGGGTGCTCCGCGCGGAGGGTGCGGTACGTCGCCCAGCGATGGTGGCCGTCGGCGATGAGCGCCTGGTGGTGGGAGAGCTCGGTCCGGACGCGGGCCACGGTGTCCGGGTCGGTGACCGACCACAGGCGGTGGCAGAAGCCGTCCTCCGTGGTCGTGGACAGGAGCGGCGGCTGCGCGGCCGTGCGTTCCACGAGGGCGGTGGTGAACGGGGTCCCGCCGTCGCCCCGGTAGGTCAGCAGCAGGGGTTCGAGGTTCGCCCGGGTCGCCCGCATGAGCGCCGCGCGGTCCGCGACGACATGGGGCATGACGTCCTCGTGCGGCAGGACCACCTGCTCGGCGGGGTCCGACACACGCACGGCGCCGATGACGCCGCGCTGCAGCAGGTCCTCGCCGTCGCGCTGTTCGTAGACGTACAGGCCCGGTTCGGGGTCGGTGGTCAGGACGCCCTCCGCCGTCCAGCGGTGCAGGGTGCGGGCGGCCTGCTCGTTGCGCGCATCGGGGGTGGCGGCCTGGGGGAGGATCAGCCGGACGATGTTGTGGGGGTCGGCCGATTCGAGGTGGAGCAGACCGTCGGGGCGGACCACCACGTCGTAGGGGGGTGAGGTCACGGCGGCCAGGCTGCCGACCCGGTCGGGGTCGTAGCGAAGGCCTCGGAACGGGGTGAGTTCCAGGCCCCGGCGCGCCGTTGCTTCCGGGTGACCTGCAGAGTTCATCCCGGCATCGTACGTGTGTCAGCGGCATGGGGGATGATCGGGGGAAAGCGAGAACGAGGAGCGATGCGCAATGAGCCGGAGCGTCAGGACGAGGCCCGAGGGCAGTGGGCGGGCCCTCAGTGAGGCCTACGACACGGCGCTGCTCGACCTGGACGGCGTGGTGTACGCCGGGGGGAACGCGATCGCGCACGCCGTCGACTCCCTCGCCACCGCCCGGGACGGCGGCATGCGCCTGGCGTACGTGACCAACAACGCGCTCCGGACCCCGGACACGGTGGCCGCGCACCTGACGGAGCTGGGCATAGCGACGGACGCCGGCGACGTCATCACCTCGGCGCAGGCGGTGGCCCGGCTGATCGCCGAGCAGGTGCCCCCGGGATCGCGGGTGCTGGTGATCGGCGGCGAGGGGCTGCGCGTGGCGCTGCGCGAGCGCGGCCTGGAGCCCGTGGAGTCGGCGGAGGACGATCCGGCGGCCGTGGTGCAGGGGTTCGGGGGCCCGGAGCTGCCCTGGGGCCGGTTCGCGGAAGCCTGCTACGCCATCGCGCGCGGCGTTCCCTGGTACGCCTCCAACACCGACCTGACCATCCCGGGCGCCCGGGGGATCGCCCCGGGCAACGGCGCGGCGGTGGAGGTCGTGCGGATCGCGACCGGCGCCGAGCCGCAGGTCGCGGGGAAGCCGTTGCCGCCCATGCACCGGGAGACGATCCTGCGGACCGGCGCGCAGCGCCCGTTGGTCGTGGGCGACCGGCTGGACACGGACATCGAGGGGGCGTTCAACGGGGAGGTGGACTCGCTGCTCGTGCTGACCGGCGTGACCGACGGGGCGACGTTGCTGGCGGCACCGCCGCAGCACCGGCCGACCTACGTCGACGCCGATCTGCGCGGGCTGCTCACCGGGCAGCCTGAGGTCACCGGCGACGCGGACGGCGGCTTCCGCTGCGGCGGCTGGACGGCTACGGCCGGTGCGGAGCGGCTGGAGCTGACGGGCGACGGCGGGGCGCTGGACGGGCTGCGGGCCCTGTGCGCGGCGGCCTGGACGGCGGGCGGGGAGCAGGGCTGCGGGCTCGATTCGGGCAAGGTGCTGGCGCGCTTGGGGTGGTGAGCGGGGGACGAGGGGAAGGCGCCCGTTCATGGCCCGGGGGTGCTGGTGAGGACTCGGGGACGTGACCCATTGGCAGGGTAGGCTAACCTAACTGCGTGTTGGTCGACAGTCCCCCCGAACAGCGCGCGGAGACCGCTCCCGCGCCGCCCTCCAAGCGCCGCGTCCTGCGTGCCGCGGGGCTGCCCGTCGCCCTTGCGGTCCTGGTGTGCGTCGCCTTGGCGAGTATCGCGATCGGGGCCAAGGACCTGTCCCTGGCCCAGGTCTGGCACGGCCTCTTCCACGACTCGGACACCTACGGCGACGTCGTCGTCGGCGAGCGGCTGTCGCGGACCGTGCTCGGTCTGCTGGCCGGCGCGGCCCTGGGCCTCGCGGGAGCCGTGCTGCAGGCGCTGACCCGCAATCCGCTGGCCGATCCGGGGCTGCTCGGCATCAACGCCGGCGCCTCGGCGGCCGTCGTCACGGGCATCACCTTCTTCGGCGTCACCTCGCTGAGCGGGTATGTGTGGTTCGCCTTCGCAGGCGCGGCGGGGGTCGGCGCGCTGGTCTGGTTCCTGGGCGGCAGCCGGGGGGCCACCCCGGTGCGGCTGGTGCTGGCCGGCACGGCGATCAGCGCCGCGCTCTTCGGCTACCTCCAGGCCGTGATGATCATGGACGACGCGGCGCTGGGCCGGATGCGCTTCTGGACGGTCGGCTCGCTCGCCTCGGCGACGACCGGGACCATCCGCGAGGTGCTGCCGTTCTTCGTCACGGGCACCTTCCTCGCCCTCGCGCTCGCCCGGCCGCTCAACGCCATGGAGATGGGCGACGACACCGCCAAGGCCCTCGGCGCCAACCTGAACCGCACCCGGGCGCTGTCCATGCTCGCGGCGACCGTGCTGTGCGGCGCCGCGACCGCCGCCTGCGGGCCGATCGTGTTCGTCGGGCTGATGATCCCGCACATCGTCCGCTCCTTCACCGGTCCCGACATGCGCTGGATCCTGCCGTATGCGGCGATCCTGTCCCCGGTGCTGCTGCTCGGCGCGGACGTCCTCGGCCGGATCGTGGCCCGGCCCTCCGAACTCCAGGTCGGCATCGTCACCGCCGTCCTCGGCGGTCCGGTGTTCATCTTTCTCGTACGACGGCGGAGGACGGCCCAACTGTGAGGAACGGGAAGACCGCGAGGACCGGCGGGAACGGGAGGACCGTGCGGACCGTGAAGACCAACCGTGCCGTGCGCAGCCCGGGCGGGCTGTCCTTCCGCCTGGACGTGCGGGCCACCGTGGTGGTCGCCCTGCTGCTGGTCCTCGCGTGCGTCGCGAGCGTCCTGCTGATCGGCACCGGCGACTTCGACATACCGGCCGGCGACGTATTGAAGACCCTGGTCGGCCGGGGCAACGCCGGGCAGGAGTTCATCGTCAACGAGCTGCGCCTGCCGCGGGTCCTGGTCGGACTGCTGGTCGGCGGCGCCCTCGGCGTCGGCGGCGCGCTCTTCCAGGCCATCTCCCGCAATCCGCTCGGCAGTCCGGACGTACTCGGCCTCGGGCAGGGCGCGACGGCCGGGGCGCTCATCATGATCGTCCTGTTCTCCGGCAGCTCGGCCCAGGTCACCGTGGGCGCGCTCGTCGGCGGCCTGGTGACCGGTCTCGCCATCTACCTGCTCGCCTGGAAGCGGGGCGTGCACGGGTACCGGCTGGTCCTGGTCGGCATCGGCGTGTCCGCGATCGTCACGGCGGTCAACGGCTACCTGATGACCCGGGCCGACATCGTCGACGCCTCCCGCGCCGTCGTCTGGATGACCGGCTCCCTCAACGGCCGCGACTGGGACCAGGTGTGGCCCCTGCTCGCGCTGTGCGCCGTACTCGTCCCGCTCGTGCTCACCAACGGACGGGCGCTGCGCATGATGGAGATGGGCGACGACATCTCGTCCGCACTCGGCGTGCGCGTCGAGCGGGTGCGGGCGCTGCTGATGGTGGCCGCCGTCCTGCTCACCGCCGCGGCCACCGCCGCCGCCGGACCGGTCAGCTTCGTCGCGCTGACCGCGCCGCAGCTCGCCCGGCGTCTGACCCGCTCGCCCGGCCCCAACCTCGTGCCGTCCCTGTGCATGGGCGCCGCCCTGCTGGTCGGCGCGGACTTCATCTCCCAGCGGGCCTTCGGCGCCGACCAACTGCCCGTCGGCGTCGTCACCGGCGTACTGGGCGGCGTCTACCTGCTGTGGCTGCTGGTCACCGAGCGCAAGGCGGGCCGGATATGAGCGCCGGTACCGGCAAGCGCAGCGGGTCCGAGAACCGAAGGAGCAACGTGAACCGCCTGACCGCCGAGAACGTCACCCTCGCCTACGACCAGCGGGTCATCGCCCAGGAGCTGTCGGTGGAGATACCCGACAACTCCTTCACGGTCATCGTCGGCCCGAACGCGTGCGGCAAGTCCACCCTGCTGCGGGCCCTGTCGCGGATGCTCAAGCCGTCCGAGGGCCGGGTGCTGCTCGACGGGTCGGTCATCCAGTCGATGCCCGCCAAGCAGGTCGCGCGGACCCTCGGCCTGCTCCCGCAGTCGTCGGTCGCGCCCGACGGCATCACCGTCGGCGACCTCGTCGGCCGCGGCCGCTACCCGCACCAGGGCATCCTGCGCCAGTGGTCGGCCGAGGACGAGCGGGTCGTCCAGGAGTCGATGGCACAGACCGGCATCGCCGAGCTGGCCGACCGCTACGTCGACGAACTCTCCGGCGGCCAGCGCCAGCGCGTGTGGATCGCCATGGCGCTCGCCCAGCAGACCCCGCTGCTGCTGCTCGACGAGCCGACGACGTACCTGGACATCCAGCACCAGATCGACGTCCTCGACCTGTGCGCGGAGCTGCACGAGGAGCAGGGCCGCACCCTCGTGGCCGTCCTGCACGACCTCAACCACGCCGCCCGCTACGCCACCCACCTCATCGCCCTGCGCGGCGGGGAGGTCATCGCGGAGGGCGCGCCGAAGGACATCGTCACCGCCGGACTGGTCGAGCGGGTCTTCGGCCTGCGCTGCCAGGTCATCGACGACCCGGAGACGGGCACGCCGCTGGTGGTGCCGGCCGCGCGCAAGGCACGTGCCGAGCGGGAGAAGGCGGTCGCTACAGGAGCTTCCTGAGCCGGAACAGATCGCGCAGGCCCGCCTCCAGCCTCACCCGCCCCGAGCCCCAGGCGCGGGCGAAGTTCAGCTCGCCCGCCACCAGGGCCACCAGGTCGTCGCCGGTCATCGCCAGCCTGATCTCGGCCCTCTCGCGCGGCGGGCCCTCCAGGGTCTCGCGCACGTCGATGCGGCCGTCCGCCATGCGTCCGGCGAAGGTGACGTCCAGGTCGGTGATGTGGCAGCTCACCGAGCGGTCCAGCTCCGCGGCGGCCCGCACGTCCCCCTCGGCGCCGCGCATGCTGTCCGAAAGCTTGTCGAGTGCGGCACGGCACTCCTCAGTCGTCGCCATCGGGACCGACCGTACCGCAGCGCCACACGGTAGCGTCGGGGCATGAGCGACGCAGTACCGGAGCCGGAGCCCGAGGAGCCGGAGCACGGCGCGCACCCGGACCCCGGGTACGAGCCGGCCGCCCCCGCCCCGCTGGACGTCCCGCGCGCCCCCACCGGGAACGCCGAGGTCGACGCCCGGCTGGCGCGGCTGGCCGACGCCGACCACCTGGCCACCGACGGGCATGTCGAGGTGTACGAGGATGTACACCGGGGGCTGCGCGACGCGCTCACCGCGCTCGACGCCCGCCCGGGACCTCCGGAACCCCCGGGGCGCCCGGGGCCCCCGGCGCCGCCATCACCGTACGACCGCAGGAGCTGAACCGAACGTGGCAGGAGTCGCACGCCGCCGTCTCGACGCGGAGCTGGTCCGCCGCCGACTGGCGCGCTCGCGCGAGCACGCGAGCCAGTTGATCGCCGCCGGGCGGGTCACCGTCGGCAAGACCGTCGCGACGAAGCCCGCCACACAGGTCGAGACCGCCGCCGCGATCGTCGTGAGCGCCGACGACAGCGACCCCGACTACGTCTCGCGCGGCGGCCACAAGCTCGCCGGCGCCCTCGCCGCCTTCGTCCCCCGGGGCCTCGTCGTCGAGGGGCGGCGGGCGCTGGACGCAGGCGCGTCCACGGGCGGCTTCACCGACGTACTGCTGCGGGCGGGCGCCGCACACGTCGTTGCCGTGGACGTCGGGTACGGGCAACTCGCGTGGAGTCTCCGGCAGGATGAACGCGTCACCGTCAAGGACCGTACGAACGTACGCGAGTTGACGACGGAAGCGATCGATGGGGAGCCCGTGGACCTGGTCGTGGGAGATCTGTCCTTCATCCCGCTCGGACTGGTGCTGCCCGCCCTGGTGCGCTGCACCCGGCCGGACGCCGACCTGGTGATGATGGTGAAGCCGCAGTTCGAGGTGGGCAAGGACCGGCTGGGCAGCGGGGGAGTGGTGCGCAGCGCGGAGCTGCGGGCCGAGGCAGTGCGGGGCGTCGCCCAGCGGGCCTGGGAGCTGGGGCTCGGGGTGAAGGGGGTCACCGCCAGTCCGCTGCCCGGTCCCTCCGGGAACGTCGAGTACTTTTTGTGGCTGCGGGCCGGCGCCGCCGCACTGGACCCGGCCGACGTTGACCGTGCAGTGGCGGAGGGGCCGCGTTGACACAGAACCGAGCGCGAACCGTTTTCCTGCTCGCCCACACCGGACGCCCCGCCGCGATCCGCAGCGCCGAGCTGGTGGTGGGCGGGCTGCTGCGGGCCGGGATCGGCGTACGGGTCCTGGAGGCCGAGGCGCGCGACCTGCCGCTGCCGGGCGAGGTGGAGCTGGTCGGCGAGGCCACGCCGCAGTGCCTGGACGGGTGCGAGCTGCTGATCGTGCTGGGCGGCGACGGCACGCTGCTGCGCGGCGCCGAGTTCGCCCGCGCCTCCGGGGTGCCGATGCTCGGGGTCAACCTCGGGCGGGTCGGCTTCCTCGCGGAGGCCGAGCGCGACGACCTCGACAAGGTCGTCGACCGGGTGGTGAACCGGGCCTACGAGGTCGAGGAGCGGATGACCGTCGACGTCGTCGTGCACCGCAACGGCGACATCGTCCACACCGACTGGGCGCTGAACGAGGCCGCCGTGCAGAAGGCGGGCGCCGAGAAGCTGCTGGAAGTCGTGCTGGAGATCGACGGCCGGCCGGTGACCGGGTTCGGCTGCGACGGCATCGTCCTGTCGACGCCGACCGGGTCGACGGCGTACGCCTTCTCGGCCGGCGGCCCCGTGGTGTGGCCCGAGGTGGAGGCGCTGCTGATGGTGCCGATCAGCGCCCACGCGCTGTTCGCGAAGCCCCTGGTGACCTCGCCGGACTCGGTGCTCGCGGTGGAGGTGCTGCCGCACGTCCCCCCGGGGGTGCTGTGGTGCGACGGGCGCCGGACGGTGGAGCTGCCGCCGGGGGCGCGGGTGGAGGTGCGGCGGGGGGCGGTGCCGGTGCGGCTGGCCCGGCTGCACCACGCGTCGTTCACGGACCGGCTGGTGGCGAAGTTCGCGTTGCCGGTGTCCGGATGGCGCGGGGCGCCGCACTAGCCGGTCTCGAAGGGGTGGTTCCGCCGTGAGCCGGCCGCGGGTCGTCCGTGGCTGGTCACGCGGTTGCCCGTGCCCTCGGCGGCATGCCCCTTCCCGGCGTGACGGGGGCCGCCTGTGTGCGCTTCCGGCCCTCGACCTCGTATGGTCTTTTCCGTGCTTGAGGAGATGCGGATACGGTCGCTCGGAGTCATCGACGACGCCGTGGTCGAGCTGTCGCCCGGGTTCACCGCTGTCACCGGTGAGACGGGTGCCGGCAAGACGATGGTGGTCACCAGCCTGGGCTTGCTGCTGGGCGGGCGCGCGGACGCGGCGCTCGTGCGGATCGGGGCGAAGAGCGCGGTCGTCGAGGGGCGCATCGCCGTGCCCGACGACGCCGCGGCCGCCGTGCGCGCCGAGGAGGCCGGGGCCGAGCTGGACGACGGGGCGCTGCTGATCAGCCGTACCGTTTCCGCCGAAGGGCGCTCGCGCGCGCATCTGGGCGGGCGGTCGGTGCCGGTGGGGATGCTCGCCGAGCTGGCCGACGAGCTGGTGGCGGTGCACGGGCAGACCGACCAGCAGGGGCTGCTCAAGCTGTCCCGGCAGCGGCAGGCCCTCGACCGGTACGCGGGCGACGCGGTCGCCGGGCCGCTCGCCAAGTACGCCGAGGCGTACCGGCGGCTGCGCGCCGTCGTCACCGAGCTGGACGAGATCACCACGCGGGCGCGGGAACGCGCCCAGGAGGCCGACCTGCTGCGCTACGGCCTCGACGAGATCGCCGCGGTCGAGCCGCGCGCCGGTGAGGACGTGGAGCTGGCGGAGGAGGCGGAGCGGCTCGGGCACGCCGAGGCGCTCGCATCGGCCGCCACGGCCGCCCACGCCGCCCTGGCGGGCAATCCGGAGGACCCCGAGGGCGTGGACGGCGCGACGCTGGTCGCGGGCGCGCAGCGGGCCCTGGACGCCGTACGGTCCCACGACCCGGCCCTGGCCGCGCTCGCCGAGCGGATCGGCGAGATCGGCATCCTGCTGCGCGACGTGGCCGGGGAACTCGCCGGGTACGCCGACGACCTCGACGCCGACCCGCTGCGGCTGGCGGCGGTCGAGGAACGCCGGGCCGCGCTGACCGGACTCACCCGGAAATACGGCGAGGACATCGCCGCCGTACTGAGCTGGGCCGAGCAGGGCGCCGCGCGGCTGACCGAGCTGGAGGGCGACGACGAGCGGATCGGTGAGCTGACCGCCGAGCGGGACGCGCTGCGGGCAGAGCTGGGCGGGCTCGCCCAGGCGCTGACCGACGCGCGCACCGAGGCCGCCGAGCGGTTCGCCGCCGCGGTGACCGCCGAGCTGGCCTCGCTGGCCATGCCCCACGCGCGCGTGTCGTTCGAGATCCGGCAGACCGACGACCCGCAGGGCGTCGAGGTCGGCGGGCGCACGGTGGCCTACGGGCCGTCGGGCGCCGACGAGGTGGAGCTGCTGCTCGCCCCGCACCCCGGCGCGCCGCCGCGGCCGATCGCCAAGGGCGCGTCCGGCGGTGAGCTGTCGCGCGTGATGCTGGCCGTGGAGGTCGTCTTCGCGGGCACCGACCCGGTGCCGACGTACCTCTTCGACGAGGTCGACGCCGGGGTCGGCGGCAAGGCGGCGGTGGAGATCGGCCGGCGGCTGGCGCGGCTGGCGAAGAACGCCCAGGTCGTCGTCGTCACGCACCTGCCGCAGGTGGCCGCGTTCGCCGACCGGCAGCTGCTGGTGGAGAAGACCGACGACGGCTCGGTGACGCGCTCCGGCGTGAAGGTCCTCGAGGGCGAGGACCGGGTCAGGGAACTCTCCCGGATGCTGGCCGGACAGGAGAATTCCGAGACCGCCCGCGCCCACGCGGAGGAGCTGCTGGAGACGGCCCGGGCGGACCAGTAGGCACGTCGGCGTGGCGTCACGGGCGCGGTCGTGCCGCTCTTCCTGACGTACGCCCCGGCCCGCCGGGGCGTACGCGTCGGATTCACTCGCACGGGTGAGGCGGTTTCCTGGCGTTGTCACCCCGTCGGTCCGCTCGCGGCGGCCGTCGTTCCCGGAACACCCGTACGGCCTGGCATCCTTGACGGAGCGGCGTACCGGAGAGAGCGCGGCGCGCGCCGTCCGCACCATCCTTCTGTACGTTCTTCGTGACCGTCCCCCGCCGAACCCAGGAGCCCCGGCCAGGTGACCCCCGTGAGCAGCCCCTCACCGCACGGCCAGTCGCCACTGCGCACCGTGCAGGTGCTGGGCGGCGGCAACGCCGGCAGCAGCGCGCACGTGCGCTCCCTGGCCGCGGGGCTCGTCGCACGGGGCGTGAAAGTGACGGTGTGCGCCCCCTCCGATGCGGAGTACACCTACGACTTCACGGGCGCCGGAGCCGACCACGTCCCCGTGCCGCGCAGCAGCGACCCCGTCTCCGTGGCCGCGCTGCGGACGGTGTGCGCGGACGCCGACCTGGTGCACGCCCACGGACTGCACGCCTCCTTCCGTGCCGCGCTGGCCCTCGGCGGACGCCGCGTGCGCACGCCGCTCGTGGTCACCTGGCACGACCGGGTGCACGCCGAGGGGGCCCGCGCCCACCTGCTGCGCGTGCTGGAGCGGCGGGTGATGAAGGCCGCCACCGTGGTGCTCGGCGCCACCTCGGAGCTGGTCGACGGGGCGCGGCGGACGGGCGCGCGGGACGCCCGCCTCGGCCCCGTCGCGCTCCCCGCCCGGCCGGGTCCGCCGCCCGGCCCCGAGGACCCCGACCGGCTGCGCTCCAAACTCCGCGCCGAATTCGGCGCCGTCGACCGCCCGTTGCTGATCGCGGTCGGCTCCCTCGACCGGCACCGGGGATACGACGTCCTGCTCGACGCCGCCCGTGTGTGGCGCCGCCTCGACCCGGCTCCGCTGGTCGTCGTCGCCGGGGAGGGGCCGCTGCGCGGGGAGTTGCAGGAGCGCATCGAGGGCGAGGGGCTGCCGGTGGTGCTCCTCGGCAGCCGCGAGGACGTGCCCGAACTGCTGGCGGCGGCCGACCTCGCGCTGCTCCCGAGCCGCCGGGAGCCGGGGCGCTCCGTTCTCGCCCAGGAGGCCCTCCACGCGCGCGTGCCGCTCGTCGCCAGTGACGTCGGCGGCATCCCCGAGCTGGTCGGCGACGCCGCCGAACGCGTGCCGCCCGGCGACGCGGTGGCGCTGGCCGGGGCCGTGGTCCGTCTCCTGCGCGACCCCGCGCGGCGGGCCGAGCTGAGCGAGCGCGGCGCACGGCAGGCGGCCACCTGGCCGACCGAGGACGAGACCGTCGCCCAGGTGCTGAGCATCTACGACGAGTTGACGCAGCCCACGCCGTTGCTCTAGGCATCCGGCCCCGCGCGTCCGGCGCTACGGAACGTGCCGGCGGGCGCGCAGGGCCAGGCTCAGCGCCAGTACGGTCTGCGGGTCGTCGAGGTCGGTGCCCAGCAACTCCCCGATGCGGGCCAGCCGGTTGTAGAGCGTCTGCCGGTTGAGGTGCAGCTCGCGGGCCGTCTCCGCCTTGCGGCCCGCGTGGGCCAAGTACGTCTGGAGGGTGGGCAGCAGGGGCGGTTTCGAGCGGTCGTCGTGGTCGCGCAGCGGACCGATCGCCCGGTCCACGAACGCCGCGAGGTCCGGATGGTCGCGCAGCCGCCACAGCAGCAGGTCGATGTCCAGGCGCCGGGCGTCGTACCAGAGCCGGTCGGTGAGGCCCTGCGCCGCGGTCGCCGTCTCCGCCGCGTGGCGCAGTCCCGCCGACGCCGCCGCCCAGCCGCCGGACACCCCGACCACCACGACCGGCGGCTGCCGGCCCGGCCGCAGCATCCCGGCCCGCTCCACGCCCGCCCGCAGCGCCGCCGCGACCCGGTCCGCGATCGCCGCCCGCTCCGACTCCGAGCGCAGCCCCAGCAGCAGCGGTACCCGGCCCTCCACCGGCCGCACGCCCAGCAGGACCGGGACCCCCACCGAGGCCAGCTCCTCGGCGACCGCGCGCGCCAGCACCGCCCAGCCGCCGCCCGCCGGGGACAGGGCGTCGCCGAGCCGCATGACGACCGGGAGCAGTGGGCCGGTGCCCGGCTTGAAGCCCAGGACCCGCGCCTGCGCCGGGGCGTCGGCCGCGGTGATCCGGCCCTCGGCGAGGTCGGTGAGGAAGTCGCCGCGCCCGCGCGCCGCCAGCTCCTCCTCCTGGCGCGCCTGCATCAGCACCACGGCGAGGATGCCGGCCGCCCGCTCCGCCGCCATCCGGTGCACCGGCGCCAGCGGGGCCCGGACCGGCAGCAGCACCAGCCGGGCCCGGACCGACCCGGCGCCGGGCCCGCCGCCGGGCACGTCCACCAGGACCGAGCCCGCCGGGGGCGGCGCGTCCTTGTGCGGGCCCCGCAGCCCCTCCCACACCTGGAGCGGGTCGGCGGCGCCCTCGGGTCCGGAACCGGCGGCGTACAGCAGGCGGCCGTCGGGCGTCTCCAGGAAGACCGGGTTGCCGGCGAAGTCGGCCAGGATGGCGAGGACCTGGGGCACCCCGCCGCCGCCCAGCAGGGCACCGGTGCAGCGGCGGTGCACCTCCTCGGCCCGCTGGAGCAGCGCGTAGTGGCCGTTGACGATCTCGGTGTGGATCTCCTCGGTGACCGTCACGAACGGCACCTCGCGGTGCAGTTGCACCAGAGGCAGCCCGGCCGCGCGGGCGGTGTCGACCAGCGCGGCCGGCAGCCGGGCGAAACGCGGCCCCAGCTCCACGACGAGGGCCGCGATGCCCCGCTCGGCCAGCGTGCGCACGAACGCCCGCTGCTCGGCGGGGCGGGTGCCCAGGCCGTACCCCGTGGTCAGCAGCAGTTCGCCGCCCTTGAGGAGCGAGGCGATGTTGGGCACCTCACCGGCGTGCACCCAGCGCACCGTGCGGTGCAGGCGGTCGGCGCCCGCGAGGACCTCCGGCAGACCACCGCGCAGCCCGGGCAGCTCCAGCGCCCGCCGTACCGTGATCCCGGCGCCCTGGGTGTCGAATCCGCTGTTCGTGCCGCTGTCCATGAGCCGGACGCTACCCGGCGCGACCCCCGCCGGGACATCCACCTGCACGCCCCGGGGCCGACGGCCGGCGCGCGGGGCCCCTCAGCCCCCGTACGCCCCGCTCGCCGTCAGCCGGAGGGCGGTGTCGATCAGCGGCACGTGGCTGAAGGCCTGCGGGAAGTTGCCCACCTGGCGCTGCAGGCGGGGGTCCCACTCCTCGGCCAGGAGACCGAGGTCGTTGCGCAGGGACAGCAGCTTCTCGAAGAGCTTCCTGGCCTCGTCCACCCGGCCGATCATCGCCAGGTCGTCGGCCATCCAGAACGAGCAGGCGAGGAAGGCGCCCTCGTCGCCCGGGAGGCCGTCGACGCCCTCGTCCTCGCCGTCCGTCGGGTAGCGCAGGATGAAACCGTCCGAGGTGGACAGCTCGCGCTGGATGGCCTCGATGGTGCCGATGACCCGCTTGTCGTCCGGCGGCAGGAAGCCCATCTGCGGGATCAGCAGCAGGGAGGCGTCCAGCGCCTGGGACCCGTAGGACTGGGTGAACGTGTTGCGTTCCTTGTCGTAGCCCTTCTCGCACACGTCCCGGTGGATGTCGTCGCGCAGCTGCTTCCAGCGCTCCAGCGGGCCGTCCGCGTCGCCGGACTCGATCAGCTTGATGGTGCGGTCGACGGCCACCCAGGCCATCACCTTGGAGTGCACGAAGTGGCGGCGCGGGCCGCGCACCTCCCAGATGCCCTCGTCCGGCTCGTTCCAGTGGTCCTCCAGGTAGCGGATCAGCTTGAGCTGGAGGACCGAGGCGTAGTCGCTGCGGGCCAGGCCCGTCATGTGCCCCAGGTGCAGGGCCTCGGTCACCTCGCCGTAGACGTCGAGCTGGAGCTGGTGGGCCGCGCCGTTGCCGACCCGGACCGGGGTGGAGTTCTCGTAGCCGGGCAGCCAGTCCAGCTCCGCCTCGCCCAGCTCGCGCTCACCGGCGATGCCGTACATGATCTGCAGGTTCTCGGGGTCGCCCGCGACCGCGCGCAGCAGCCACTCGCGCCAGGCGCGGGCCTCCTCGCGGTAGCCGGTGCGCAGCAGCGAGGACAGGGTGATCGCGGCGTCGCGCAGCCAGGTGTAGCGGTAGTCCCAGTTGCGGACGCCGCCGATGTCCTCCGGCAGGGAGGTGGTGGGCGCGGCGACGATGCCGCCGGTCGGGGCGTACGTCAGGGCCTTCAGCGTGATCAGGGAGCGGACCACTGCCTCCCGGTAGGGCCCGTGGTACGTACAGTGCTCGACCCACTCGTGCCAGAAGTCCTCAGTGGCCACCAGCGACTGCTCGGGCTCCGGCAGCGCCGGCGGCTCCTTGTGCGAGGGCTCCCACGAGATGGTGAACGCGATCCGGTCACCCGGCGCCACCGTGAGGTCCGCGTACGTGGTCAGCGCCTCGCCGTAGGTCTCCGCCTCCGTGTCGAACCACACCGAGTCCGGGCCCGCGACGGCCACCGTGCGGCCCTGCTGCTTGTGCACCCAGGGCACCACCCGGCCGTAGCTGAACCGCATCCGCAGCTCCGAACGCATAGGCACCCGGCCGGAGACGCCCTCCACGATCCGGATCAGCTGCGGCGCGCCGTCGCGCGGCGGCATGAAATCGATCACCCGGACGGTGCCGCGCGGGGTGTCCCACTCGGACTCCAGGATCAGCGAGTCGCCGCGGTAGGTCCGCCGGGTCGCGGTGGGCGGTTCGGCGCCGGGGGCGTAGGCGGGGCCGAGCCGCCAGAAACCGTGCTCCCCGGTGCCCAAGAGGCCGGCGAAGATGGCATGCGAGTCGAAGCGGGGCAGGCACAGCCAGTCGACTGTGCCGTCCCGGCAGACCAGGGCAGCGGTCTGCATGTCTCCGATGAGTGCGTAGTCTTCGATGCGCCCGGCCACGTGCAACTCCAGTCGAACGGCCACGTCACCCCGCGTGGGGGCGGTCGCTAGTGCGGTCAGCGGTCAAGGGTGGGGTCAGGGGGATGGGTCAGGAAATGTGGGGTCGAGGATGTGCGCCCTGCCGGTCATGCCTCGTTGAGTCATGAAGCAAAGCAGCCGTTCGGCCGTGAAGCCAAACGTGGGTGTCCCGCAGGACGATTGTCGCTCCCCGAGGGACAGTTGTTGTTCAACGAACGGACGAGCTCTCGTTGTTCCGGTGATGACGGGCGAGGGGTGGTGCCGCATCGCCGGGCGGCCTCGGCAGCGAACGTCCGAGCAGGATACGACGCACGTAGATGGTCTGTGTGCCGCTCCGGGCAAGCCGGGTCCGCCGAACGAGTGACCACGGGGTGAGGAAGCAGTGACGTTCCCTCCTGCGTGTCCGGGCGTGCGCGGAGGGTGGCCGGAAGCCATCGCCCCGAGGCGCTGATACGCTGGTAGCCCGTGGACCGGTGGGAGAAGAACCCCGGAACCGCAGCGACGGCGCCGCCGACGACTCCCGGTACGTCCGGGGCGGAGGACGAACGCACCGCACCCCAGACCGCGACCACGGGAGCCCCCTCTTGGCCATGCCGCCCAAATCTTCGACGACCAAGCACATCTTCGTCACCGGGGGTGTCGCCTCCTCGCTGGGCAAGGGGCTGACCGCCTCCAGCCTCGGCATGCTGCTCAAGGCCCGGGGCCTGCGCGTCGTGATGCAGAAGCTCGACCCGTACCTGAACGTCGACCCCGGCACGATGAACCCCTTCCAGCACGGTGAGGTCTTCGTCACCAACGACGGCGCCGAGACCGACCTGGACATCGGACACTACGAGCGCTTCCTCGACCGTGACCTGGACGGCACCGCCAATGTCACCACGGGGCAGGTCTACTCGGCCGTGATCGCCAAGGAGCGGCGCGGCGAGTACCTGGGCGACACCGTGCAGGTCATCCCGCACATCACCAACGAAATCAAGCACCGCATCCGCCGCATGGCGACGGACGAGGTCGACGTCGTGATCACCGAGGTCGGCGGCACCGTCGGCGACATCGAGTCGCTGCCCTTCCTGGAGACCGTCCGCCAGGTCCGGCACGAGGTCGGCCGCGACAACGTCTTCGTCGTGCACATCTCGCTCCTGCCCTACATCGGTCCCTCGGGCGAGCTGAAGACCAAGCCGACCCAGCACAGCGTCGCCGCCCTGCGCAACATCGGCATCCAGCCGGACGCCATCGTGCTGCGCTGCGACCGCGAGGTCCCCACCGCGATCAAGCGCAAGATCTCGCTGATGTGCGACGTCGACGAGGACGCCGTCGTGGCCTGCCCCGACGCCCGCTCCATCTACGACATCCCCAAGGTCGTCCACACCGAGGGCCTGGACGCCTACGTCGTGCGCAAGCTCGACCTGCCGTTCCGCGACGTGGACTGGACGACCTGGGACGACCTGCTCGACCGCGTGCACAAGCCCCAGCACGAGATCACCATGGCGCTGGTCGGCAAGTACATCGACCTGCCCGACGCCTACCTCTCGGTCACCGAGGCGCTGCGCGCGGGCGGCTTCGCCAACCGGGCCCGCGTGAAGATCAAGTGGGTCACGTCCGACGACTGCAAGACCCCGGCGGGCGCCAAGGCGCAGCTCGGCGACGTCGACGCGATCTGCATCCCGGGCGGCTTCGGCGAACGCGGCGTGACCGGCAAGGTCGGCGCGATCAAGTACGCCCGCGAGAACAGGATCCCGCTGCTCGGCCTCTGCCTGGGCCTGCAGTGCATCGTGGTCGAGGCCGCGCGCAACCTGGCGGACATCGGCGACGCCAACTCCACCGAGTTCGACCCGGCCACCTCCCACCCGGTCATCTCCACCATGGCCGAGCAGCTGGACATCGTGGCCGGTGAGGGCGACCTGGGCGGCACGATGCGGCTCGGCATGTACCCGGCGAAGCTGGCCGAGGGCTCCCTCGTGCGCGAGGTCTACGACGGCAAGGAGTACGTCGAGGAGCGGCACCGCCACCGCTACGAGGTGAACAACGCCTACCGCGCGGAGCTGGAGAAGAAGGCCGGCATCGTCTTCTCGGGCACCTCCCCGGACGGCAAGCTCGTCGAGTACGTCGAGTACCCGCGCGACGTCCACCCGTACCTGGTCGCCACCCAGGCCCACCCGGAGCTGCGCTCGCGCCCGACGCGCCCGCACCCGCTCTTCGCCGGGCTGGTCAAGGCCGCGGTCGAGCGGAAGACGTCGAAGTAACACACCGGTTGTACGGTGGCCGGGGCGCGCGACTCGACGGTGCGGGCCCCGGCTTTCGCGTACGTCTGGAAAGGTCAGGTCACCGATGACGGGCAGCACGATCAAGGACACTCCCGAGGAGTGGGAGATCCGGGGCAGCCAGACCCCCTTCCGGGGCAAGAAGACCTCGGTCCGCACGGACGACGTGGTCATGCCCGACGGCTCCGTGGTCTCCCGCGACTACCAGGTCCACCCCGGCTCGGTGGCCGTCCTCGCGCTGGACGGCGAGGGCCGGGTGCTGGTCATCCGGCAGTACCGGCACCCCGTGCGGCAGAAGCTGTGGGAGATCCCGGCCGGGCTGCTCGACGTCCCCGGGGAGAACCCGCTGCACGCCGCCCAGCGCGAGCTGTACGAGGAGGCGCACGTCAAGGCCGAGGACTGGCGGGTGCTGACCGACGTCTACACCACGCCCGGCGGCTGCGACGAGGCCGTACGGATCTTCCTCGCCCGGGGGCTGTCCGAGGCCGTCGGCGAGCGCTTCGAGGTCGAGGACGAAGAGGCCGACATGGAGCTGACCCGGGTGCCGGTGGAGGAGCTGGTCCGGGGGGTGCTCGCGGGGGAGCTGCACAACAACTGCCTGGTCGTGGGCGTGCTCTCGCTGGTCGCGGCGGAACGGGGCGACGGCCTCGACGCCCTCCGCCCGGCCGGGGCGCCGTGGCCGGCCCGGCCCTTCGAGGCGTAGCGGTCGCAGCGGTCGTAGAGGTCGTAGGGGGCTGGGCGCGTGCCGGGCCGTGCGGGCTGCGGGCGTCCCGCGGTGCCGCCGGGGACGCGGTCCAGCCGGCGGGCACGTGGTCGGGGGCCGGGACCGGCGCCCTGCTGTGCCCGGTGTGACCATCGGTTGATCCGATCAGGGGATCCGTCCGCCGCGCTCCACCGGGAACGTCGCAGAGCGTGAACTAGGCTCGGAAACGCCCGAACCGGGCTTCCGGCGGGCACCGGCGTGCGGTGGGATCGGGAGTGTGGCCCGTGACGGATCAGGCGGTGGACACGGACGGCGTACGGCTGTCTCAGGACCCTGCTGAGGAGAGCGGGTTCCTGGGCCGCACCCGGGAGCTGAAGGAGTTGCGCGCCGACATCGAGCGCGCCGGTCTCGACACCCTCTCCGGCCGCAAGGCCCCCCGCGCGCGTGTGCTGCTCATCGCGGGCCGCCCCGGCTCGGGGCGCACCGCGCTCGCCGAGGAACTGGCCGCGCAGGTCGCGGACGAGTATCCCGACGGCGTGCTGCGGGCCAGGCTGAGCGAGCCGGACGGCACCCCCGTCCCTGTCGAGCGGCTCGCCCGGGGGCTGCTCACCGAGCTGGAGCGCACCGCACCGCCCGGGGCCGACGAGGACGACCTCACCGAGGCCCTGCGCGCGGCGCTGGCCGACCGCAGGGCCCTGCTCCTGCTCGACTCCGTCGCCGACGCCGAACAGGTCGACGCCCTGCTGCCCGACACCCCGGACTGCCTGGCCGTCGCCGTGTCCGAGGGGCCGCTGACCGGCATCACGGATGTCCGGCCGTGCACCCTGGGCGGCCTGGACACCAAGTCGGCCCTGGAACTGCTGGCCCGCCACACCGGCTCCGTCCGCATCACCGTCGACCCCCGGGCCGCCGAGCACCTGGTCGAGCTGTGCCAGGCCCAGCCCGCCGCCCTGACCCTGGCCGGCGGCTGGCTCGCGGCCCGCCCCCAGGCGGCCGTCGCCGACCTCGCCAAGCACCTCCACGCGGAGAACGACGAGGGGAGCGCGCTCGACCGCGTCTTCCGCCTCGTCTACGCCTCGCTGCCCGCCACCGCCGCCCGGATGCTGCGGCTGCTCTCCCTCGCCCCGGCGGGCCTGGCCGACCCGCACACCGCCTCGGCGCTCGCCGGCTGCTCGGTGAGCAGTGCCCGCACCACCCTGGACGACTTCGTCGCCCTCGGCCTGCTGCACGCCGTCGACTCGCCGCTGCCCGCGTACGAGGTCCCCGCGTGCCTGCACGGCCGGCTGAGCCGCCTCGCCCGCAAGCAGGACCGGCCCGCCGAGCTCCAGTTGGCCCGCGCCCGCATGCTGGAGCGGACGGTGCGGCTGCTCCAGTCCTGCCGGGCGGTCACCGAGACCGACAGTCCGCAGGCCCGCGAGAAACTCCTCGCCACACCGCGCGACCTGCGGTTCCCGCACCCCAGAGCCGCCGCCGACTGGCTGCGCGCCCGGCGTCCCGCCCTGCTGGCCTCCGCCCGCCTCGCGGTCGCCGACGGCGAGCTGGACACCCTCGCGCGCCGGCTGATGTCCCAGCTGGTGCGGGCCATGGTCGCCCACTTCGGCACCCAGGCCGCCGCCCCCGACCTGTACGGCGTCCACCGCCTCGTCCTCGACGTCGCCGAGCGCCGCGAGCTGCCCCGGGAGAAGGCCGCGGCCCTGCTGAACCTGGCCGACCTGGACGCCCGCACCGGCCGTACCGCCGAGGCCCTGGTGCGCTACCGGGCCGCGCTGGACGCCGGACGCGAGGCCGACGACCCGTACGCGACCGGCCGCGCCATGGAATCCGTGGGCGGCGCCCACCTGGAGCTCGGGGACTACGACCGGGCCGCCGACTGGTTCGGCCGGGCCCTCGCCCAGCGCCTCGCCCGCAGCGAGCGCGCCGACGCCGCCCGGGTCTACGGCCGTCTCGCCACCGCCCACACCTACGCCGGTCGCTACGGCGAGGCGGTACGGGCCTGGCGGGCGGCCATCGCCGGGTACCGCAAGAGCGGCGACGTGGCCGCGCACGCGCGGGCCCTGGCGGAGCTCGCCCGGGTCCAGGAGTACGCCGGGCGCCCCGAGGAGTCGCTGCACACCTGCCAGGAGGCCGTGGACTGGGCCCGCCGGGCCGAGGACGAACGGCTCCAGGCCGCCCTGCACCTCCGGCTCGCCGACGCCCTCGACCGGCTCGGTGACCCCGTCGCGGCCGGACTGCAGCGGCGGGCGGCCGAGCGCATGCTGAGGGAAGACCCCGCAGACGCCTGCGAAACTCTTGGCGCATCGACTGAAGATTGATGCTTTGAAAGGCTAGACACAGGGAACACCTTCATTAAACTGGCTCTGCCGCACGTTCTCCTGCGGTCTCTCCCGGTGTGCCCGCACTTGAGCGGGTATGCCTTGCACCAGCCCATTCTCTGAGCCAAGGACCGTGATCCACGTGAAGGTCGGCATCCCCCGCGAGGTCAAGAACAACGAGTTCCGGGTGGCCATCACCCCCGCCGGCGTGCACGAACTGGTGCGCCACGGTCACCAGGTCGTCGTCGAGCACGACGCCGGCGTCGGCTCCTCGATCCCCGACGAGGAGTACGTCGCGGCCGGTGCGCGGATAGCCGGCACCGCCGACGAGGTCTGGGCCGCCGCGGACCTGGTCCTGAAGGTCAAGGAGCCGATCGCGGAGGAGTACCACCGGCTGCGCAAGGACCAGACGCTCTTCACCTACCTGCACCTGGCCGCCTCCAAGGAGTGCACGGACGCCCTCGTCGAGTCCGGCACCACCGCCATCGCCTACGAGACGGTCGAGCTGCCCGGCCGCGCGCTGCCGCTGCTGGCCCCCATGTCCGAGGTCGCGGGCCGGCTGGCCCCCCAGGTCGGCGCCTATCACCTGATGGCCGCCAACGGCGGCCGCGGTGTGCTGCCGGGCGGTGTCCCCGGTGTGCTCGCGGGCCGTGCCGTCGTCATCGGCGGCGGTGTCTCCGGCTGGAACGCGGCGCAGATCGCCATCGGCCTGGGCTTCCACGTCACTCTGCTCGACAAGGACATCACCAAGCTCAAGGAAGCCGACAAGATCTTCGGCACGAAGATCCAGACCGTCGTCTCCAACGCCTTCGAGCTGGAGAAGGCCTGCCTGGAGGCCGACCTCGTGATCGGCGCCGTGCTGATCCCGGGAGCCAAGGCGCCGAAGCTGGTCAGCAACGAACTGGTGTCCCGCATGAAGCCCGGAAGTGTCCTTGTCGACATCGCGATCGACCAGGGCGGCTGCTTCGAGGACTCCCGCCCGACCACCCACGCCGAGCCGACCTTCCCGGTCCACGACTCGGTCTTCTACTGCGTCGCCAACATGCCCGGCGCGGTGCCCAACACCTCCACCTACGCGCTCACCAACGCCACGCTGCCGTACATCGTGGAGCTGGCCGACCGCGGCTGGCGCGAGGCGCTGCGCCGCGACCCGGCGCTGGCCAAGGGGCTCAACACCCATGACGGCAAGGTCGTTTACAAGGAGGTGGCCGAGGCGCACGGCCTGGAGTACGTCGAGCCGGCCTCGCTGCTGGCCTGAGCCGCCGGTCAAGTAGGCGACCGGAAAAGGCGATACGTCAACAGTCGTCGTCAACCGCGCACACCCGGCCGGACCTTGCCCGACAAGGTCCGGCCGGGTGTGTGTATGGTCACTTTGCGATTCTCGGTCAACTCGCCTCGAACGTAACGCTTCAACCGATTCGCGCACCGGTGAAACCTGCTGTGCGACGGCCGTACGCCCTTGACAGAGGGATGTTTCATTGCCGACACATCGGGCCGGGTCCGGCGGATTGTGTTGCTGCGGACGGCCGACACGCCATAGAGTCGCCGAACGTCGGCATGGTGCCACGCTGACCTGTCTAGAAGTTACCTGGTCACCAAGGAGGTAAGACGACTTGTGAATGAGTCGACATTTACTCCCGGGGGTGGTCAACCAGGAACGCCGGCACGGACCAGCGGTCCCGGGCGTCTCGAGGCCGTCGGCTCCGTAGCTGTACGCACCTCCGCAGCCGACCACCACAGTCCGCAGCCAACGCGGACAGCACACATGAGTATGGATGGCCAACACGTGAACGCCAGGGCCGGCGACGGAAGTGGCGCGCCACGCAACCACTTCGCCGACTACGACGAACTGCCCGAGGGGCACTTCTACGACCCCGACGCGGAGTACGAGCCGGATCCCGAGTACGCCGCCACGCTCGCGCCCGACGCGGCCCGGCAGCGCCGCGAGCGCATCGGTCCGACCGGACGTCCGCTGCCGTACTTCCCGATCCCGGGCCCGCTGACCGATCACGGCCCCGCGAAGATCATCGCGATGTGCAACCAGAAGGGCGGCGTGGGCAAGACCACGTCGACCATCAACCTGGGTGCCGCGCTCGCCGAGTACGGGCGCCGGGTGCTGCTCGTCGACTTCGACCCGCAGGGCGCGCTGTCGGTCGGGCTCGGCGTCAACCCGATGGAGCTCGACCTCACCGTCTACAACCTGCTCATGGAGCGGGGCATGGCGGCCGACGAGGTGCTGCTGAAGACCGCGGTCCCCAACATGGACCTGCTGCCCAGCAACATCGACCTGTCGGCGGCCGAGGTGCAGCTGGTGAGCGAGGTCGCGCGCGAGTCCACCCTCCAGCGGGCGCTGAAGCCGCTGATGGACGACTACGACTACATCGTGATCGACTGCCAGCCCTCGCTCGGCCTGCTCACGGTCAACGCGCTCACCGCGGCGCACAAGGTGATCGTGCCGCTGGAGTGCGAGTTCTTCGCGCTGCGCGGTGTGGCGCTGCTGACCGAGACGATCGAGAAGGTCCAGGAGCGGCTCAACCCCGACCTGGAGCTCGACGGCATCCTCGCCACGATGTACGACTCGCGCACGGTGCACAGCCGTGAGGTGCTCGCGCGGGTCGTCGAGGCGTTCGACGACCACGTCTACCACACGGTCATCGGGCGCACGGTCCGCTTCCCGGAGACCACGGTCGCCGGTGAGCCGATCACCACGTACGCGTCCAACTCCGTCGGTGCCGCCGCCTACCGCCAGCTCGCCAGGGAGGTGCTCGCCCGGTGTCACGCCGAGTGAGTCTGCCGGGGGCCGACGAACTCTTCCGTACGACAGGGGGAACGGCGCTCCAGGCGTCCACCCCGCGGCGGCCGGCGGGCGGCGAGGCCCGGGTGCCGGCCCCGGCGGGGGAGAGCGGCCCGGGGGCCGCCGAGGACGCACCGCAGTCGGTGCCCGCGCAGGGCGGTGACGGCGAGGGCGCGGAGCACGCCGCGGCGGACGCGGAACCGGGCTCGGCGGGCGAGTCGCGCACCCGGGGCACGGAGCGCTCGGCGCGGGGCTCCGGGGCGGGCACGGGCGCGCAGGAAGGTTCTGCCGCCCCCGGGGCCGACCGGCCGCGCAAGCGCGGCAGGGCCGCGGCGCGCCGCCCCAGCGGGCGTGAGCGCCACGACGAGAAGATCACCGTGTACGTCTCCGCCGAGGAGCTGATGGACCTCGAGCACGCCCGCCTGGTGCTCCGGGGCGAGCACGGCCTGGCCGTCGACCGCGGCCGCATCGTCCGCGAGGCGGTCGCCGTGGTCCTCGCCGACCTGGAGACCCGCGGGGACGCCAGCATCCTCGTACGACGGCTGCGCGGGCGGTAGCGGTAGCCTGCGGGGGCCATGACCTCGAACGACGCCCCCCACCCCGGCCGCGGCCCGCGCGTCGGCCGCCGACGCGCGCTGGGCAGGGGACCGGGGGCGCCGGTGGACCCCCGGCCCCCCGGCGAAACGGCCCCCGGCACCGTCCCCTCCGGGGCGACCGCGGCGGAGCCCGCCGAGCGGAACCACGGTGAACGACCGGACCCCGCGGCCGATCCGCTGGAGGGCCGCCGGGCGGCGACCGCGGGTGCTGACGAGCGGAGCCGACCGGTCTCCGCTCCGGACACGGAGGCGCCCCGAGCGCTAGAAGCGGCACCGGGTTGCCCCGGCCCCGGGCTGCCCTCGGCGGCGGAGCCGACGGGGACCGCCACCGGCACGGGCACGGGCACGGAGCCGGAGGTCACGGCAGCGGCCGGGCACGACTCGACCGGACCCGGCCTACCGGCCACCGCCCCGGCCGTACCCGGTCGGCCGGCCACTGCCCCGGCCGTACCCGGTCGGCCGGCCGCTGCCCCGGCCGTACCCGGTCGGCCGGCCGCTGCCCCGGCCGCGCCCGGCCGCCCGGCCACCGCTCCCGCCGACCGGCGTCCCCGGGCCGATGGCCCGTCAGGCTCCGTGCCCGCCGTGGAGCCCCACCCCGTGCCGGGACACGCTCCCCGGGGCGGCGACCGTGAGGGGCACGGGTCGACCGGGGAGCCGCTCCCGGAGGCCGCCGGGCCCGAGTCCGGGGCGGAAGCCCGCGGCAGCGCGTCCCGCACGGACGGGGAGTCCGCGGGCGACGGCGGTGACGAGGGCTCCGGACAGCCCCGTGCCGACGTGCCCCGGGGCTCTGCGCAGGACGCCCCGGACGACGGCGGCGACGGTGTCTTCACGGTGCGGCTCGCCAACTTCGAGGGGCCGTTCGACCTGCTCCTCCAGTTGATCTCCAAGCACAAGATGGACGTCACCGAGGTCGCGCTGTCGAAGGTGACCGACGAGTTCATGGCGCACATCCGGGCGATGGGGCCGGACTGGGACCTCGACCAGACCACCGAGTTCCTGGTGGTCGCGGCCACGCTGCTCGATCTGAAGGCGGCCCGGCTGCTGCCCGCCGCCGAGGTCGAGGACGAGGCCGACCTCGCCCTGCTCGAGGCCCGCGACCTGCTTTTCGCACGGCTGCTCCAGTACCGCGCGTACAAGCAGATCGCGGAGATCTTCAACGAGCGGCTGGAGGCCGAGGCCCGCCGCCACCCCCGTACCGTCGGCCTGGAACCGCACCACGCCGAGCTGCTGCCCGAGGTCGTCATCAGCATCGGCCCCGAGGGCTTCGCGAGGCTCGCCGTGAAGGCGATGCAGCCCAAGCCCAAGCCGCAGGTGTACGTCGAGCACATCCACGCGCCCCTGGTCAGCGTGCAGGAGCAGGCCGGGATCGTCGTCGCCCGCCTCAAGGAGCTGGGAGAGGCCAGCTTCCGGGTGCTGGTCCGGGACACCGAGGACACCCTCACCGTCGTCGCCCGCTTCCTCGCCCTGCTGGAGCTGTACCGGGAGAAGGCCGTCGAGCTGGACCAGGAGACCGCGCTCGGCGACCTCCTGGTGCGCTGGACCGGCGGCGACGGGGACGCCCAGCCGGTGGTGACCGACGAGTTCGACCGGCCGCCCGAGGCGCCGAAGGAGGAGCAGAAGGCGTGAGCGAAGCAACCACCGAGGCTCCGGACGGGCCGGACGGCGTCGCCGCACTGGACCTCAAACCCGCCCTGGAAGCCGTCCTCATGGTCGTCGACGAGCCCGCGACCGAGGAACGGCTCGCGAAGATACTGCAGCGGCCCCGGCGGCTGATCGCGGACACCCTGCGCGAGCTGGCCGACGAGTACGCCGTCCAGGGCCGCGGCTTCGAGCTGCGCCTGGTCGCGGGCGGCTGGCGCTTCTACAGCCGCCCCGAGTACGCCGCGGCCGTCGAGGGCTTCGTCCTGGACGGCCAGCACGCCCGCCTCACCCAGGCCGCCCTGGAGACCCTCGCGGTCGTCGCCTACCGCCAGCCGGTCAGCCGCAGCCGTGTTTCCGCCGTGCGGGGCGTGAACTGCGACGGTGTGATGCGCACCCTCCTGCAGCGGGGTCTGGTCGAGGAGGCGGGCACGGAACCCGAAACAGGTGCGATCCTGTACGTGACGACGAACTACTTCCTGGAGCGGATGGGCCTGCGCGGTCTGGACGAGCTCCCGGAGCTCGCGCCCTTCCTCCCGGAGGCGGAGGCGATCGAGGCAGAGACGCTGGAAGGGGTCCCGTCGTTCGATCCGGACGCCCCGGACTCCGGGGACGCAGACGACAAGACGGAATTTTGATGCGAAGCAGCAGCGGCAGGAACAGCAGCGGAAACAACGGCGGGAGCCGTGGTGGCAACAGCGGCGGCCGCGGCGGCAGTGGCGGGGGCCGCGGCAACCACCGCGGCGCCGGCAACAACCGCGACGACAAGCAGGGCGGCCGTCCCAGGAAGCCGCGCCCGGAGGAGCGGCGCTACGACGTGGGCCCCGGCGCCACCAAGGACGGCCCCAAGTCGGGCCGGGGCAACGCGGCCCGCGGCGGCGCCAAGGGCGGCCCGAAGCGGCCCCAGCAGCGCGGCCGCAGCGCGCCCGCCACGTCCCGCGAGTACGAGACGCGGGCCGAGGAGCGCAACCGCGAACGGTACGCGGGCAAGAAGGACGTCAAGCTGCCCAAGACCTTCCCGGGCGCCGAGCAGGAGGGCGAGCGGCTGCAGAAGGTCCTCGCGCGCGCGGGCTACGGCTCACGGCGCGCCTGCGAGGAGCTGATCGAGCAGGCCAGGGTCGAGATCAACGGGGAGATCGTGCTCGAGCAGGGCCGCCGCGTCGACCCGGAGAAGGACGAGGTGAAGGTCGACGGCCTGACCGTCGCCACGCAGTCGTACCAGTTCTTCTCGCTCAACAAGCCCGCCGGTGTCGTCTCCACCATGGAGGACCCGGAGGGCCGCCAGTGCCTCGGCGACTACGTCACCAACCGCGAGACCCGCCTCTTCCACGTGGGCCGGCTCGACACCGAGACCGAGGGCGTCATCCTGCTCACCAACCACGGTGAACTGGCCCACCGCCTGACCCACCCCCGGTACGGCGTGAAGAAGACCTACCTCGCGCACATCGTGGGCCCGATCCCGCGCGACCTCGGCAAGCGCCTCAAGGACGGCATCCAGCTGGAGGACGGGTACGCGCGGGCGGACCACTTCCGGGTCGTCGAGCAGACCGGCAAGAACTACCTGGTCGAGGTCACCCTGCACGAGGGCCGCAAGCACATCGTCCGCCGGATGCTGGCGGAGGCGGGCTTCCCCGTCGACAAGCTGGTGCGCACCGCCTTCGGCCCGATCACGCTGGGCGACCAGAAGTCGGGCTGGCTGCGCCGCCTGTCCAACACGGAGGTCGGGATGCTGATGCAGGAGGTCGACCTCTAGGCGGCCCCGCCCCGCACGAGGCTTGTGCCGACCGGCCACCCCCTTTTATAGTCGCAGTGACTATTAAGGGGGTGGCCGGTCGTGCACGGCTACGACAAGCACGCTTTCGAACCCTTCGCCGTCACCGTCGACCTCGCCGTCCTCACGCTGCGCGCGGACGCGCTGCACGTGCTGCTCGTCGCGCGGGGACAGGAGCCGTACGCGGGCCGCTGGGCGCTCCCCGGGGGCTTCCTGCTCCCGGACGAGTCGGCGGAGACGGCCGCCCGCCGGGAGCTGGCCGAGGAGACCGGCCTGGCGGACGTGACCGGGCTGCACCTGGAGCAGCTGCGGACCTACAGCGAACCCGGTCGCGACCCCCGCATGCGGGTCGTGTCCGTGGCCTTCGCCGCCCTGCTGCCGGACCCTCCCGAACCGCACGGCGGGGGTGACGCGGCCGAGGCCCGCTGGGTGCCGTACGACGAGGCCCGGGGCCTCGCCTTCGACCACGACCGGATCCTGGCCGACGCCCGGGACCGCGTCGGCGCCAAGCTGGAGTACACCTGCCTGGCCACCGCCTTCTGCCCGGCCGAGTTCACCCTCGGCGAGCTGCAGCGGGTCTACGAGACGGTGTGGGGCACGGCCCTGGACCGGCCCAACTTCCGCCGCAAGGTCCTCGCCACCCCCGGATTCGTCGAGCCCGTCCCGGGCGCCGCCCGCCTCACCGGCGGCCGCGGCAAACCGGCCGCCCTCTACCGCGCCGGCCCGGCCACCGCCCTGCACCCGCCCCTGCTCCGCACCCCTCGGGAAGGACGCCCCGCATGACCACGACCACCGGCACCAAGCGCGCCGCCACCGGAGCGCTCACCGGCCTCGCCCTCGGCGACGCGCTGGGCTTCCCCACGGAGTTCAACGACGTCCCCTCGATCCTCGCCAAGTGCGGTCCCTGGCGCGGGATGGAACTGCCCCGGCCCGCGATCGTCACCGACGACACCCAGATGACGCTGGCCCTGGGGAAGGGGCTGCGGACGGCCATGGACCGGGGAGTCCTCGCGCCCGGGGCGATGACGGAACCCGTACGGCGGGAGTTCATCGCCTGGAACCGCTCGCCCGAGAACAACCGGGCCCCGGGCAACACCTGCCTCAGGGCCTGCGGCCTCCTGGAGCGCACGGACCGCCCCTGGCAGGACGCCTCCCAGATCCACTCCAAGGGCTGCGGCGCCAACATGCGCGTCGCGCCCGTCGGGCTCGTCCCCGGACTGAGCGACGAACAGCGCGCGGGCGCCGCCCAGTTGCAGTCCGCGCTCACCCACGGGCACCCCACCGCGCTCGCCGCCTCCGACCTCACCGCGCACGCCGTGCGGCTGCTCGCCGAGGGCGCCGAGCCGACCGGCCTGGTCGGGCTGCTGCGCTCGTACGCCTACGACAACCGCACCCGCTACCACGAGCGCTGGCTCGGCGACCTGTGGAGCCGCGCCCAGGACCCGACGCCCGAGCACTTCGTCGCGCGCGGCTGGGACGAGTGCCTGGCGATGCTCGACCGGCTCCAGGAAGCGGTGCGCACCGTCTCGCCCGAGACCGACCCGTGCCTGGCCACCGGCGAGGGCTGGATCGCCGAGGAGGCCCTGGCGACCGGCCTGCTCTGCTTCCTCCTCTTCGTCGACGAGCCGCTCACCGCCCTGCGCCGCGCCGCCTGCACCTCCGGCGACTCCGACTCCATCGCCTGTCTCGCGGGCGCCTTCGCGGGCGCGCACCTGGGGGCCGACGCATGGCCCGCCGAGTGGGCCGACCGCATCGAGTACCGGGACGACCTGCTGGCCCTGGGAGCGCTCTGGGACGCTTGAGCGCACGACCGACGCCAGGTCGCGGACGGGGGACCGGGACGGCGTCGAGAGGGACCTGGTCACGCACGACCTGCGCACGTTCGTCCGGCTGGTGCTCCGCCGCAACGGCTACGTGCTGGAGCAGTTGCCCGAGCTGATCGCCGCCAAGGCCGAGCGGGAGCACGGGGGGCGCGGACGTCGACCGCGCGCGTGGCGGCCGACGTGGAGCGGCTGCACGGCGTGCTGGACGAGGCGCGGGCCGCGTCAGCGCTCCCCGACGCCCCGACCGCGGACGACGCCCTGCACGACTTCGCCGTACGGACCCGGCTGGAGCGCTGAGGCGCGGCGGGTACGGACCAGGAAGTCCTCGACCCGGCGCCGGTCCGGTTCGTCGGGGAGGGGGCTGTGCCGGGCCGCCTCCTCGCCCTCCCGCGCCAGGCGGTTCATCCGCGCCTCCACCTCCCGCCAGGGCACCTCGCCGCGCTTCACGGCGAGCAGCGACTCCCGCTCGTCGCCCACGTCGATCGTCAGGACGCCGGTGCGCAGCAGGTCACGGGCGCTGGTCAGGAGCCGCAACAGGTGCATCGCGTGCTTCCAGCGCGGGGCGCCGTGGGTGCGTACGCCGGCGTCGAGCTTGTGGCGCTGGCCCTGCGCGTAACGGGTGAACGTCTCGTAGGCCCGGCGGGAGAGGAACGCCTCGCGGAGGGAGAGCAGTTCGAGGCCGGTGTCGTCCACGGAGTCCACCAGCGGGGAGTGCAGACACTCAAGGATGTTCGGGTTGGCGCGCAGGGCCAGCTCGCAGAAGCGCTCCAGCTCCCAGCTGAACTGCTCCTCCGCGGGCCCCTCCACGTGCGTCGGCGGCTTCTCGAAGCGCCAGTACAGCTCGGTCGGAGCGAGGAAGACGCCGCGGCGGTCCGTGTCGCTGTCCTCCGTCGCCAGCCCGAAGGCCCGCGAACCCATGACACAGGAGTAGATCGTGTGGTCGCGGACCAGGGTCTCGGGCGTCTCGGGGCGCATGGCGGGAGCGTACGCGGGCGGCTCACGCCAGGCGGACCGAATTTCCCTCCACCGCGATCCGCCGCAGCCCGCGCCGAGCGCCACCGCGCCCGCGCCCGTGCAGCGGAGGACCGTACGGCGGGTCGGGGGCTCGGTCATGCCGCAACTCCGGGGGAGGGGGCCAGGCGGCGGGGCCGGCGTCTCAGGGGCCGGGCGCCGCGGGCCGGTACGCGGCGGGCTGACTAGGCTGGACGGACCAAGAACCGGTACACGCGTCAGCAACAGCAACAGCAACAGCAACAGCAACAGCAACGTCAGCAAGGAGCATCGCCGTGGCGGTACGAGCGGTCCGGGGCGCCGTCCAACTGGAGCGGGACGAGGCCGGGCACATGGACGAGCAGGTCGCGGCCCTGCTGACCGCCCTCATGGAGCGCAACGGCCTGGCGGTCGACGACCTGATCAGCCTGTGGTTCACCGCCACCCCCGACCTGCACAGCGACTTCCCGGCCGCCGCTGCCCGCGGGCTGGGCATCACCGACGTGCCGCTGATCTGCGCCCAGGAACTGGACGTCGAGGGCGCCATGCCCCGCGTCGTCCGGGTCCTCGCCCACATCGAGTCCGACCGGCCCCGCGCCGAGATCGCCCACGTCTACCTCGGCGCCGCCGCTGCCCTGCGCAAGGACATCGCCCAGTGAGAACCGCACTCGTCATCGGAACCGGCCTCATCGGCACCTCCGCCGCCCTCGCCCTCACCGCGCGGGGCGTCGCCGTCCACCTCGCCGACCACGACCCCGAGCAGGCCCGCACCGCCGCCGCGCTCGGCGCCGGCACCGACGGGGCCCCCGACGGGCCGGTCGACCTCGCGATCGTCGCCGCCCCGCCCGCCCTGGTGGCCGACGTGCTCGCCGACGCCATGGGGCGCGGCGTCGCCCGCGGCTACATCGACGTCGCCAGCGTCAAGGGCGGCCCCCGCCGGGAACTGGAGGCGCGCGGGCTGGACCTCGCCGCGTACATCGGCACCCATCCCATGTCCGGCCGCGAGAAGTCGGGGCCGCTGGCCGCCACCGCCGACCTCTTCGAGGGCCGCCCCTGGGTGCTGACCCCGACCCGGGACACCGACACCGAGGTGCTGAACCTCGCCCTGGAGCTGGTCTCGCACTGCCGCGCGGTGCCGGTCGTGATGGACGCCGACGCCCACGACCGCGCCGTGGCCCTCGTCTCCCACATGCCGCACCTGGTCTCCAGCATGGTCGCCGCGCGCCTGGAGCACGCCGAGGAGGCCGCGGTACGGCTGTGCGGGCAGGGCATCCGCGACGTGACCCGGATCGCCGCCTCCGACCCCCGGATGTGGATCGACATCCTCTCCGCCAACCCGGGGCCGGTCGCCGACCTGCTCACCGACGTCGCCGCCGACCTGGAGGAGACGGTACGGGCCCTGCGCGCCCTGCAGTCCGCCGACGAGGACAAGCGCCGCGAGGGCGGCACCGGCATCGCCGAGGTGCTGCGGCGCGGCAACGCCGGACAGGTCCGCGTCCCCGGCAAGCACGGGTCCGCCCCGCGGGCCTACGAGACGGTGGCCGTCCTCATCGACGACCAGCCGGGCCAGCTCGCCCGCATCTTCGCGGACGCGGGACGGGCCGGGGTCAACGTCGAGGACGTACGGATCGAGCACGCGACCGGGCAGCAGGCGGGCCTGGTGCAGCTCATGGTGGAGCCCAGGGCCGCCGCCGTCCTCACGGCGGCCCTGAAGGAGCGGGGCTGGGCGATCCGGCAGTGACCGGGGCCTGCGGACGCCTGTCGGAGGGGTCTGCCCGGCCCGGTAACCTAGGGCCTGTCTGATGATTCCCGTCTGCCCGGCGTCGCCTGGCACGCACGCTCGCCGCGTTGCCGAATCGCCCGCGTGGTTCCGCCACGAGGGCGCTCCGGCGCCTTGCGATCGCACGCACCGGACGCCGCCGGGCCCGACCTCCGGGCGGACGACGGGAATCACCGGACAGGCCCTGTGCGGGACGCGCTCGCGTCCCGCACACCACCCACCGCACCGCACCAGGAAGGTGTCCCCCCGTGGAAAACGGCGCCGCCCCGACCGCCCCGGCCGTGATTGTCGCCATCGACGGCCCCTCCGGCACGGGCAAGTCGAGCACGTCGAAGGCCGTGGCCGCACAGCTCGGCCTCAGCTACCTGGACACCGGTGCCCAGTACCGGGCGATCACCTGGTGGATGGTGACCAACGGCATCGACACCGACGACCCGCACGCCGTCGCCGCCGCGGCCGGCAAGCCCGAGATCGTCTCCGGCACCGACCCGGCCGACCCGACCATCACCGTCGACGGCGTGGACGTGGCCGGCCCGATCCGCACCCAGGAGGTCACCTCCAAGGTCAGCGCGGTCAGCGCCGTACCCGAGATCCGGGCCCGGATCACGGAGCTGCAGCGTTCCATCGCCGCCGCCGCGCCGCTCGGCATCGTCGTCGAGGGCCGCGACATCGGCACCACCGTGCTCCCGGACGCCGACCTCAAGATCTTCCTCACCGCCTCGGCGGAGGCCCGCGCCGCCCGCCGCAGCGGCGAGCTGAAGGGCGCCGACGTCCACGCCACCCGCGAGGCCCTGATCAAGCGGGACGCGGCCGACTCCACCCGCAAGACCTCCCCGCTGGCCAAGGCCGACGACGCGGTCGAGGTGGACACCACCGCCCTCACCCTCGCGCAGGTCATCGAGTGCGTCGTCACCCTCGTCGAGGAGAAGCGGGCGGGGAAGTGACCACGTCCTCCGCAGCGCCCGTCCCCTCGGAGAAGGGCGCCGAGGTCGGCCGGCGCATCGGCGTCGGCCTGATGTACGGGCTGTGGAAGCCGCGCGTCCTCGGCGCCTGGCGGGTGCCCGCCTCCGGCCCCGTGATCTACGCCGTCAACCACGCGCACAACATCGACGGCCCCATGGTCATGGGCGTCGCGCCCCGGCCCACGCACTTCCTGATCAAGAAGGAGGCGTTCGTCGGCCCGCTCGGACGCTTCCTCACCGGCATCGGCCAGCTCAAGGTGGACCGCCACTCCACCGACCGCACCGCCATAGGACAGGCCCTCGGCGTGCTCGCCGAGGGCGGGGTGCTGGGCATCTTCCCGGAGGGCACCCGGGGCGAGGGCGACTTCGCCTCGCTGCGCGCCGGGCTCGCCTACTTCGCGGTGCGCAGCGGCGCCCCTATCGTCCCGGTGGCGGTGCTGGGAAGCACGGACCGCCCCGGACGGTTGATAAAGGCGCTGCCCCCGCTGCGCTCGCGCGTGGACGTCGTCTTCGGCGACCCCTTCGAGGCGGGCGACGGCAGCGGACGGCGCACCCGCAAGGCGCTGGACGAGGCCACCGAACGCATCCAGAAGCAGCTCACCGCGCACCTGGAAAACGCCAGGCGCCTCACCGGGCGCTGAGTGACACTTGAGTAGTGGATCACCCGGTACAGGGGTGTTCCACCGATCACCACGATGAACGAGGTACGGACTTCATGAACGACCACATCCACCCCGAGGGCTCGGGCGAGGAGCACGACCACGGGGCGCTCGGCGACGCCGAGTACGCACAGTTCATGGAGCTGGCCGCCGAAGAGGGCTTCGACATCGAGGAGGTCGAGGGCGCGATCGAGGAGGCCGGGCACGGCCCGCTGCCGGTCCTCGCCGTCGTCGGCCGCCCCAATGTCGGCAAGTCGACCCTCGTGAACCGCATCATCGGCCGCCGCGAGGCCGTCGTCGAGGACAAGCCCGGCGTCACCCGCGACCGCGTCACCTACGAGGCCGAGTGGGCCGGCCGCCGCTTCAAGGTCGTCGACACCGGCGGCTGGGAGCAGGACGTCCTCGGCATCGACGCCTCCGTGGCCGCGCAGGCCGAGTACGCCATCGAGGCCGCCGACGCCGTCGTCTTCGTCGTGGACGCCAAGGTCGGCGCCACCGACACCGACGAGGCCGTGGTCCGGCTGCTGCGCAAGGCCGGCAAGCCCGTCGTGCTGTGCGCCAACAAGGTCGACGGCCCCAGCGGCGAGGCCGACGCCTCCTACCTGTGGTCGCTGGGCCTGGGCGAGCCGCACCCCGTCTCCGCGCTGCACGGCCGCGGCACCGGCGACATGCTGGACAGGGTCCTGGAGGCCCTGCCCGAGGCCCCGGCGCAGACCTTCGGCGCCGCCCTCGGCGGCCCGCGCCGCATCGCCCTGATCGGCCGCCCCAACGTCGGCAAGTCCTCGCTGCTGAACAAGGTGGCCGGCGAGGAGCGCGTCGTCGTCAACGAACTGGCCGGCACCACCCGCGACCCGGTCGACGAGCTGATCGAGCTGGGCGGCGTCACCTGGAAGTTCGTCGACACGGCGGGCATCCGCAAGCGCGTCCACCTCCAGCAGGGCGCCGACTACTACGCCTCGCTGCGCACCGCCGCCGCCGTCGAGAAGGCGGAGGTGGCCGTCGTCCTCATCGACGCCTCCGAGTCGATCTCCGTCCAGGACCAGCGGATCGTCACCATGGCCGTCGAGGCGGGCCGCGCGATCGTCGTCGCCTACAACAAGTGGGACACCCTCGACGAGGAGCGCCGCTACTACCTGGAGCGGGAGATCGAGACCGAGCTGGGCCAGGTGGCGTGGGCACCGCGGGTGAACGTCTCGGCGCAGACCGGCCGCCACATGGAGAAGCTGGTCCCCGCGATCGAGACCGCCCTGGCCGGCTGGGAGACCCGCGTCCCGACGGGCCGGCTCAACGCCTTCCTCGGCGAGCTGGTCGCCGCCCACCCGCACCCGGTGCGGGGCGGCAAGCAGCCGCGCATCCTCTTCGGCACCCAGGCGGGCACCAAGCCCCCGCGGTTCGTGCTCTTCGCCTCCGGCTTCATCGAGGCGGGCTACCGGCGCTTCATCGAGCGCCGGCTGCGCGAGGAGTTCGGCTTCGAGGGGACGCCGATCCACATCTCCGTGCGGGTGCGCGAGAAGCGCGGTGCCAAGAAGAAGTAGGGACGTACGGCATGTGAGAGGGGCGCCCCCGGCCGGGGGCGCCCCTCTCACGTCAGTGGACCGGCGGTCAGGTTCCGGACCGCGGGGCCGGTGGCAGCGCGGCCGGGACGTGGTGCGTGCCGCTGACGCGCTGCCACACCGACTGCTGGCCGACGCGGGCGCTCTGGGCCCCCGCACTGTAGGCGCCGTAGCCGCTTCTGCCGCGCGGGATGCTCCGGAAGGCCGTGAAGGCCAGCTCCTCCTCGCCGCTGCGATCGCCCGGCAGCGATCGGAAGGACCTGACGTACTCGGCGTAGAGCGCGTCGTAGATCGGCGTGGCCGAGGGGCCGCCGTGGCGGTGGAAGGCGTCGTATGCGTACACGTATGTCCAAACGACCTCGCGCGGGAAGGGATGCGGCCCGGGTGACGGCCGTCCGGCAGCCGCGTGAACGGGGTCAGGTTCCGGCCAGCGGCAGGGCCGCCGCGACGAGCTGTCCGTTGGCCGCCGCCTTGTCCAGCGCGTCCCGCAGCAGGTCCTCGCGCGGCTGCCGGCCGATCGACCCGACGGGCGCGGCGAACATCAGCACCTGCTGGTGCTTGTTGGCCGCCGTGCGCCAGCCCTCGGTGACCTGGAGCGGCTGGTGCGCCTGCCACCAGGCCACCGGCCTGCCCCCGTTGGTCCCCGGCTGGAGCACCGCGTGGAGCTGGCCCATCGCGAGCAGGACCGACCAGCCGTGCAGCACGGCCGGGGCGGACGCCAGCTCGGTGACCGGCATGAAGCCCTGCTCGATCAGCAGCGGCAGGAAGTCGTCGCCGGCGCCGGTGGTGCCGGGGCGGGCGATGGGAGAGGTCGGCTCCACCACGAGGGCCGGGTGCAGCTCCCCCGCGATCAGGATGAGTCCGCTGGTCACCCCGAGCACGGCCTGCTCGGGCGAGGCCTTCTGCGGGGCGGCGGGAGCGGGCTCGGAGCGGGCCTGGTCGGCGCTGATGGACCGCACGGCCCCCTGGAGCTGCTCCTCGGTGACCTTGACGACCTGCGAGGGCAGGCAGCCGGCGTGGGCGAAGGCGAGCACGGCGGTCTCGTCCCCGATGAACAGGACGGTGCTGGTGCGCTCCTGCTCACAGTCGCCGGGAGTGCGGCAGGACGTGCAGTCGTAGCTGCCCGGGGCGGACTCCCCGGCCAGCAGGCGGTCGGCTTCTTCGTCGCCGATCTCGGCGCGTACGTCGTCGCTGACGTCGAGCATGCGCGGCACGGGTGGCTCCCTCGGATGCGGTGCGTGGCCGGACCGGGTGGCTCCCGGGCCGTGATCCGGGCGGGTCCCGGCTCATGCAAGGACAACGGGCGATCCGTGGCGGGAGTCACGCCCCGCGGCCCACGGAATCGAACCGCCCGAAGCACGGGGTCCTCCGGGGCGGCGACCGCTGCCGCGGTCCCAAGTCGGCCGCAGCGAGCTGGGGTTGAGCGGACGGAGCGGGCTTCGCCACCGTGCCCGTGAGTCGACAAGTCAGGAAATCAGCGAAGGAACAGGGTGACCGGACATGACCGTTGCCGCGCGCTCTGCCCGGTCGTGACCACATCGCAATCGGACACGGACAACCAGAAGGCCGGGTTCCGGGTCTAACCGGACGACGAGAAGCCCATGGGAGGTACCGCACCGCATGACGCCGCCGGCCCCGCGGGCCGCTCCGCTGCGCGCCGACTGCATCGGCGACTCCGCGGGCGGCCTGACCTTCGACGTCGCCGCGCGCGGTAACACCGGAGCGGCCCTGCTCGTCCTGCGCCGCCGCGCCGGGGACGACTCCGCCGACGACACCGGAGACACCGGAGACACCGGAGACACGGTCAGCCTGCCGCTGGCCCCGGCGGCGGAGGGCCGGCTGCGCGCCGCGCTGCCCAGCAGCGTGTCCCTGCCCGAGGGCCGTTGGGACGCGTACGCCCGCCTGTCCGACGGCGAGCCGCGGCGCCTGGTGCCCGGCGTCACCGACCTGCGCTCCCTCGCCGAGCGCACCCCCAGCGGCCTGCTCGGCCACGTCGCCGTCCGCATCCCGTACGCCACCCGGCAGGGCAACCTCACCGTCCGGAGCTGGCTGCGCGCCCCGCACGCCGAGGCGGTGGACCTGAGCCCCGCGCACGGCGGCCTGACCGTGCGCGGGCGGGTCTACGGCACCCAGCTCGTGCCCGGGGCCGACGCGGAACTGCGCGCCCGGCCCGGTGACGGCGCGGGCGGCGCGGGCGGGGACGGTGTGCGCCGGGTGGAGGTCGTCGCCGACCGGACGGAGTTCACCTTCACCGTGCCCTACGACGGCCTGGCGCCCGGCCTCTGGGACCTGTGGCTGCGGCCCGCCGGTCCCTCCGGACCGGCGGTGCGCCTCGCGCGGCTGCTGGACGACGTCGCCGACAAGAACCCCGTCTTCACCTTCCCGCGCACGCGCGTGCGGACGCCGTACGGCCCCGTGGAGGCCGGGCCGTACTACACCCGGGACAACGACGTGTCGCTCGCCGTCGCACCGCTGGACGCCTGACCGCCCGCGTCCGATGTTCGATTCGTGTAAGCGCTCCGGCGACGCCTGCACGGGGATGCGCGGAAGTCCGCGGAAGTCCGTTCGGAAGTGTTCGGGTGTGAAAATGCGGGGCGCAGCCCGGTGCCCGGAGCGCGTATTCGCTGCGTCTATTCGAGAGCCCGCCGGAGCCTGCGGGAATTCACCTCGGCCGTCTGCGGAACACGGGCAGAACCGTCCGTTCGTGTGAACGCGTTCCATCAAAACGCGCCTCATGATCCTGTGACAGAAATGTGACCGTAGGTGCACCTGTGACCCGTGTTACCGGCTTGGGCTTCCCCGCTCCCGGGGCAGGGCATAGCGTGGCGGCATGGCACCGATTCCGACACCACCGGCCGAGCCCCAGGACAGTCCGGACACCTACGTCGGCCTCGAATCAGGCGCCGCCGAACGGCTGGCGCGGGAGCGGGGCTGGTCGACGGTGCGGTCCCTGGCCCCGGGCACGGTCATCACCATGGAGTACCGCGTGGGCCGCCTCAACTTCGAGGTGAAGGACGGCAGGGTCGCCCGGGCCTGGAAGGGCTAGCCGGGGCTCCGGGGGAGCGGTCAGCCGCCCGACAGGGGGCGTGCGGCCGGGGCGGAGCTGCGCGGGTGGCGGTCGGCGTGCGGCGGCCGACGGCTGCCGGCGGGGGCCGCCGGCGCCCGGTCCGAGCGGGCCGTGTGCGGGCCCGGGGCCAGGTGCGCGGGGGACCGGGCGGTGCGGGGCGCGGCGACCGGCTCGCGGGCCGGAGCCTCCGGACGCTCGACCACCGGCGGCGTGACGGCCACGGGCGGGCCGAGCGGCCGCCGGGCCGTCCTCCTGCGGCCGCGGCGGGCGAGCCAGCGGTCGCGCAGACCGAGGATCCCCGCCTCCGCGCGGCTGATCAGCGGCTCGAACCAGGGGAGTGCCAGCAGGATCAGCAGCCCCGCCGCCCAGCCGAGGAGCACGTCGCTGAGCCAGTGCGTGCCGAGGTACACGGTGGACATGCCCACGCCGAGCGAGGTGACCGCCGACAGCGCGGACAGCCAGCGCCGGGCGCGGTGCGTCGAGGCCAGGTAGGCGAGGATGCCCCAGGTCACGACGGCGTTCGCGGTGTGACCGCTCGGAAATATATCGCCGCCGAGCCACATCTCGTTGGCGCCGATCGTGGTCGCGTAGTGGGGTCCGAGCCGGCCCATGCCGTACTTGGCGGCGCCGACCGTGATGTTCAGCAGGAGCAGGGAGACGCCGAGAGCCAGCAGCGGACGCAGGGTGTGCTGCCGCCAGGAGCGCCAGCCGAGCCAGGCCGCGACCATCACCGCGGTGGGGCCGCGCTGGCCGAGCACCACGTAGTAGTCGACGAACGCGTGGATCTCCGGCCACTGCTGGTAGGGCCGGAAGAACATGACCTGCCAGTCGAGCCGGACCAGCCACGAGGTGATCACCACGGCCCACACGATCGCGAGGTAGAACGCGAGGGTTCCGGCGAACAGCGCGAGCCTGTGCCGGGACATCTCCGGCGCGTCCAGGAGCTCCGGTCGTTCCGGCTCCCGGTCCAGTCTCGCGAACACCCGGTCCAGACGGGTGGGCTTCCGTTCGGTACGCACCCAATCGACGTTACAGCGAGTGAGGAGTGATCCCTGACGAATCAACGGCTTTGTGATGACGATGTGATGTGGGATTCCTCTCAAGCAGCGCCCTATTTCGGGGTAATCCGCAATGTGTGCGGGTCGCGGGCCTCAATTCTTTTGATCTGCCCGGTCGGCGGTTTTATCGTGCTTATGAAATCGTTCACCGAATGCTGGCGCCGCATTGTTCCGCCGGTCATCGGACGGTCCCCGCGGGCAGGCCCCGGGTCAGGGCCCGGGTCAGGGCGGCCCGGAGCCGTTCAGCCAGAACGCCCCGTACACCGCGGACGCCGCCGCGACACCGCACACGACCGCCGCCGACCTGGCGGTACGCAGCCGGGCCAGGCGCAGGGCCGGCGGGAACAGCAGCGGGAAGGCGGGCAGCAGCAGCCGGGGCTTCGACCCGAAGTAGCTCGACGCGCACAGGGCGAGCAGGGCGACGATCCCCGTGTACACCAGCAGCGGGAGCGGCTGGCGCTGCCGCACGCACACCACGTACAGCCAGACCAGCAGCGCCACCGCCACGATCAGCCCGACGCCCGCCAGGGCGCCCGGCACCGACGTGAACTTCGCGGCGACGAAACGGGCGAAGGCCGCGCCCCCGTCGAAGCCGTTGCGCCAGCCCGCCTGGACGTCCAGGTAGCCGAGCGGGCCCTTGCCGGTGCGGTGGCCCACCCACAGGACGTAACCGGCGGCGCCCAGGGGCGCGAGCAGCATGCCGAGCACGCGCCGCGCGCGGTCCCGGCCGTCGCGGCGGACACCGTCCCGCGTGAACGCGAGGACCGCGGCCGCCCACACCGCCGCCGTCACCGCGAGCCCCACCGGGCGCGTCAGCCCGGCCAGCGCGGCCAGCGTCCCCGCCGTCACCCAGCGCCCGGTCAGGACCGCGTACAGCGACCAGGCGGCCAGCGCCGTGAACAGGGACTCGCTGTACGCCATCGACTGGACGACCCCGACCGGCAGCACGGCCCACAGCAGCACCGCGCACACGCCCGCACGGCGGCCGTACAGATGGTCCGCCACCGCGAAGATCCCCCAGGCCGCGGCGAGCGAGGCGAGCAGGCTCACGACGAAACCCGCGTCCGCGTACGACAGCGGCAAGACGGCCGCGCCGAGCCGCTCCAGCCAGGGCAGCAGCGGGAAGAAGGCCAGGTTGGAGTGGACGTCGCCGCCCGGCAGCCGCACCTCGTAGCCGTACCCCAGCTCGGCGACCCTGGTGTACCAGAGGGAGTCCCAGCGGGCCGTCAGCAGCGTGTACGCGCTCTTGTCGCGCGCGGCGCTCCACAGGGCCAGGGCGAGCAGGCCCAGGGCGCGTACGGCCGCGTAGCCGAGGAGCGCCGGGGCGGCCCGGCGCAGGGCACCGGAAGGACCCGGGGCGCCGAAGCGGCCCGCGGTGCGCGTTTCAAGATCGGTCACGGACTCGATTATCTGCCGGGCGCGGGGGCCGCCGTCCCGTCGGGGCAGGCGCGACGGGAGTGGCAGTGGCACACGCCACACGGGTGACGCGGGATGTGTGAGGCCCGCCACGTGTGTGCTGCCCGGTCTCGCGTAACCTGACGAGTCACTCGCGTTCCGTTGCACGGCCCGGAGCCCCCCGCTCCGCTCCGGCCGAGCCGCAGGGGGAGTCCCCACCCCGCTGCCCGCCGGACGCGAGGGAACATCTTGGAGGTACGTACATGTCCGGGACGACCACGGCCGCCACCGCGCCGCGCCGTCGGGCGGCCGGGGCCGGTGCCAACCGCTGGGTGGTCCTGGTCGTCCTCTGCGTCAGCCTGCTGCTCGTCGCCCTCGACGCGACCGTGCTGCACGTGGCGGTCCCCGCCGTCACCGAGGACCTCAGGCCCGGCGCCATCGAACTGCTCTGGATCGTCGACGTCTACCCGCTCGTCTGCGCCTCGCTGCTGATCCTCTTCGGCACGCTGGGCGACCGGGTGGGCCGCAGACGGATCCTGCTGCTCGGCTACGCGCTCTTCGGCGTCGCCTCCGCGTTCGCGGCCCTGGCCGACAACGCCCAGGTGCTGATCGCGGCCCGCGCGCTGCTCGGCGTCGGCGGCGCCATGATCATGCCGGCGACGCTGTCGATCCTGCGGCAGGTCTTCCCCGACCGGCGGGAGCGGGCGCTGGCCATCGGCATCTGGAGTGCCGTGGCGGCGGTGGGCGCGGCGGTCGGACCGCTGCTCGGCGGCTTCCTGCTCGAGCACTTCTGGTGGGGCTCGGTCTTCCTCGTCAACATCCCGCTGATGCTGGTCAGCCTGCCGGTGGGCCGGCTGCTGCTGCCCGAGTCCAAGGGTGACGGCCGCGGGCCCTGGGACGTGGTCGGCGCGCTGATGGCGGCGGCCGGGCTGTTCGGCGTCGTCCTCGGCGTGAAGCGGCTGGGCGGCGGCGAGCCGGTGGCGAGCCTGCTCACCCTGCTGCCGCTGGTGCTGGGCGCGGCGCTGCTGACCGGCTTCGTACGACGGCAGCGGCGGCGTGCGTACCCGCTGGTGGACCTCGCGATGTTCCGGCGGCCGGCGTTCAGTACGTCGGTGGGGTGCATCGTGCTGGCGATGCTGGCGCTGGTGGGCCTGGAGCTGATCGCGGCGCAGTACCTGCAACTGGTCCTGGGGCTGTCCCCGCTGGAGACCGGGCTGCGGCTGCTGCCGCTGACCTTCGCGGCGATGGCGGCGGGGCTCGCGGGGGCGCGGATGCTGCGGCGTTTCGGGCCGCGGCGGATGGTGTGCGCGGGGTTCTGCCTGACGGCCTTCGCGGTGCTGCTGCTCACGGCGATGGGGCGGGCCGACAACAGCGCGCTGCTGCTCGCCGGGTTCGTCCTGCTCGGCTTCGGCCTGGAGACGACGCTGTTCGGGGCGTACGAGTCGATGCTGAGCGAGGCGCCGCAGGAGCAGTCGGGGGGTGCGGCGGCGATCGGCGAGACCTCGTACCAACTGGGGGCCGGGATCGGCATCGCCCTGCTGGGCAGCGTGATGAACGCGGCGTACGCGCCCGGGCTGACGGGCGGCGTGCCGGGGGTGCCGTCGTCGGCGTCGTCGGCGGCGGGGCATTCGCTGGGGGAGGCGTACGAGGTCGCCGCGCAGCTCGGGGGGCCTGCCGGGACCGCGCTGCGGCGGGCCGCGGGGGACGCGTTCGTGCACGGGCTGCACGTGACGTTGGTGGTGAGCGCGGGGTTGTTGCTGCTGGGGGCGGTGATGGCGTTGCGGCTGCCGCGGGTGATGCAGTGCGAGGAGGTTTCCGTGCCCGCGCCCCGGGAGGCGGTGGAGTCCCGTGTCTCGGTGTGACCCCACGGGCTCCAGCACCCGCACCACCGGCACCGACGGTGAACGGGTCGTGCGGGGACGCGAGGCGGACATGGTGGACGTGTGGGGCGCCGCATCGTAACGTCGGCAACGACAGCCGTGACTAGCGGCGCTAGTTTTAACCGTCCCGGAGGGTGTCCCATGGCCGCGTTCCCCAAGTTGCCCGCGTTCGACCCCGCCGACCCCCTCGGCATCGACGACCTGCTCGAACCGGAGGACCTGGCGGTCCGGGACACCGTGCGGGGCTGGGCCGCGGACCGCGTGCTGCCGCACATCGCGGACTGGTACGAGAAGGGCGAGCTGCCCGGGATCGGGGAGCTGGCGCGGGAGCTGGGTGCCATCGGCGCGCTCGGCATGTCCCTGGAGGGGTACGGCTGTGCCGGGGCGAGTGCCGTGCAGTACGGGCTGGCCTGCCTGGAGCTGGAGGCGGCCGACTCGGGCATCCGCTCGCTGGTCTCCGTGCAGGGATCCCTCGCCATGTACGCCGTCCACCGCTTCGGCAGCGAGGAGCAGAAGCAGGCGTGGCTGCCCCGCATGGCCGCCGGCGAGGTCATCGGGTGCTTCGGGCTGACCGAACCCGACCACGGGTCCGACCCGGCCGGCATGCGCACCCACGCCAAGCGGGACGCCGGTGGCGACTGGGTGCTCAACGGGCGCAAGATGTGGATCACCAACGGCTCGGTGGCGGGTGTCGCCGTCGTCTGGGCGCAGACGGAGGAGGGTGTCCGCGGCTTCGTCGTGCCGGCCGGCAGCGCCGGGTTCTCCGCTCCCGAGATCAAGCACAAGTGGTCCCTGCGGGCCAGCGTCACCAGCGAACTCGTCCTCGACGACGTACGGCTGCCCGCCGACGCCGTCCTGCCGGAGGTCACCGGGCTGCGCGGTCCGCTGAGCTGCCTCTCGCACGCCCGTTACGGGATCGTCTGGGGCTCGATGGGCGCCGCGCGCAGTTCCTTCGAGGCGGCCCTGGAGTACGCGAAGTCGCGGGAGCAGTTCGGGCGGGCCATCGGCGGCTTCCAGCTCACCCAGGCCAAGCTCGCCGACATGGCGGTCGAACTGCACAAGGGGATCCTGCTCGCCCATCACCTCGGGCGGCGCATGGACGCCGGCCGCCTGCGTCCCGAGCAGGTCAGCTTCGGCAAGCTCAACAACGTGCGCGAGGCCATCGAGATCTGTCGCACGGCCCGTACGATCCTCGGCGCCAACGGGATCTCCCTCGAATACCCCGTGATGCGGCACGCGACGAACCTGGAATCGGTGCTCACCTACGAGGGCACCGTCGAGATGCACCAGCTGGTGCTGGGCAAGGCGCTCACCGGACTCGACGCCTTCCGGTGAGGTGCCGGGGGCTGGGGCGGGGCCGTGGTGCGCGGCCCCGCCTCAGCTCTGGTTGAAGAAACCGTCGGAACGGTGCGCGGCGGGTTCGCCGCTGATGACCTGGGTGTCGGCCGGGCTCAGCAGGAAGACCCGGGTGGACACCCGCTCGATCGAACCGCGCAGGCCGAAGATGAGCCCGGCCGCGAAGTCGACGACGCGCTTGGCGTCGGTGCCCTCCATGGCCGTCAGGTTCACGATGACCGGGACCCCGTCCCGGAACAGCTCACCGATGGCCCGTGCGTCCCGGAAACTGTCCGGGGTGACCGTCGCGATGCGGCGGCCCCTCTCCTCGGCCACGTCCGAGGCCACCTTCACCCGCGGGTCCGTGACCCAGGCGTCGCCGGTCTCGTTGCCCTCGGAGTAGTCGTCGTCGTAGTAGCGCTCGTCATCGTTGTCGTCGACGAGGCCGAGCCACGCACTCGCCTTGCGTACCGATCCCATGGACGCCTCCTCTCACAGCGGTCTTTCGTGCTTCCGCATCCCTATGGTCATCCATGATGCGGACGTCGCGCCAAGTGGATAGACGCCGCGCGGGGGGTTTGTGACGGTACTGGTGCACAGCGGATCCGTCGAGAGTCCTTGTGTCCCAAGGGTCGTTTCCCAAACGGATGCTGACTGTGAGTGAAATATGATTCTTCACGGCACACGGGTGAGGACGGGTGCGTACGGGTGAAGGCGGCGGTCGGTACGATGCCGCAGCTCAGCGTCGTACCAACCACGGGGGAGCGTCGTGTTCGGAATCGTCAGGCCGTGCAGGCACCGGCTCGGAGAGAGCCTCGCGAGCCAGTGGATGGCTCATTTGTGCGGGTTGTGCCTCGCGCTGCGCAAGGACCACGGACAGTTCGCGCGCATCGTGACGAACTATGACGGGCTGCTCATATCGGTTTTGACGGAGGCTCAGGCCGCGCCGGGCGGCGCGGGCGCCGGGCGGCGCACCGCGGGCCCCTGCCCGCTGCGCGGGATGCGGACCGCGTCCGTCGCGCACGGCGAGGGGGCCCGGCTCGCCGCTGCCGTCTCCCTGGTGCTGGCCTCGGCCAAGGTGCGCGACCACGTCGCCGACGGGGACGGGCTGCTGGCCCGACGGCCGGTGGCGCTCGCCGCCCGCCGGATCGCCGGCGGCTGGGACGCGGCGGGCGCACGCGGTGGCAGCGCCGTCGGCTTCGACACCGCCGTCCTGGTCGACGCCGTGGACCGGCAGGGCGGCATCGAGGCGCTCGCCGGGCCCGGCACGCCGCTGCTCACGGTCACCGAGCCGACCGAGACCGCGACCGCCGCCGCCTTCGCGCACACCGCGCACCTCGCCGGGCGGCCGGCCAACGCCGTGCCGCTCGCCGAGGCCGGGCGGCTCTTCGGCCGGCTCGCCCACCTCCTGGACGCCGTGGAGGACCGGGAGGCCGACGCCGCCTCCGGCGCCTGGAACCCGCTCACCGCCACCGGGACGCCGCTCGCCGAGGCCCGGCGGCTCGCCGACGACGCCGTGCACGGGGTGCGGCTGGCCCTTCGGGAGGCCGAGTTCACCGACGGGCGGCTCGTGCACCGGCTTCTCGTGCACGAGCTGGGCGCATCCGTGGACCGCGCGTTCGGCACCGTCTCGTGCGCCCACGGCAGCCATCCGTACGCCCCTCCCGGCAGTACCCCGGGTGCGCCCGGCGGCCCCGGCGGGCCGATGCCCCCGGAGCCGCCGCGCCGCGACCGGCGCGGGCTGCTCGCGGGCTGCGCGGTGTGGCTCGGGCTCGCCTGCACCTGCCAGATGTGCTGCGGGACGTTCGAGGACCCCTGGAGCAGGCAGCGCAGGGACGGACTCTGCTCCCAGTGCGACTGCGGCAACTGCGGTGATTGCTGTGATTGCTGCGACTGCTGCAACAACTGCTGCGGCGGCGACGGGTGCGACTGCGGCTGCGACGGCTGCGACTGCGGCTGCAGTTGCTGAGGCGCCGTCGGCCCGGTCCGGTCTTCGTCGGCCCGGTCCGGCCTCCGACGGCCCGGTCTGGTCCGGTCTTCGACGGCCCGTCAGTCCTTCAGCTCCGGCGGTGAGATCTCCGACTTCGCGATCGCCGACTCGGCCGTGCCCCACTTCTTCAGGATGCGGGCGTACGTCCCGTCGGCGATCAGCCCGTCCACCGCGGCCCGGAGGGCGGGCGCCAGCGCGGAGCCCTTCTTGAGGGCGAAGCCGACGTCCAGGCGGTGGAACTCGTTCAGGAACTTCACGCCCCGCTGGTGGGCGACCGCGTAGCGCAGGCCGTTGACGGTCGACATCACGACGTCGCTGCGCCCCTGCTGGAGCGAGGACCACAGCGCACCGGGCTCGCTGTACGTCTGCACGGTGTACGCCTCGTCGCCCGCGTCCGTGCACAGGTGACGGCTCTCCTCCAGCGTGGCCTCGAAGGTGGTGCCGGCGCCGGTCGCCACCTTCAGACCGCACAGCTGCCGGAGGTCGGTCACCTCGGACAGGTCGCTCTCCTCACGGGCCGCGAAGCCCTGGCCGTCGTTGATGTAGGTGACGAAGTCGATGGTCCTGCGCCGCTCCTCGGTCACCCCGAAGTTGCCGGCGCCGACGTCGTACTTGCCGCTGTCCAGGGCCGGCAGGATCGCCTCGAAGGAGGCCTGCTCGGTCCTGAGCGCGAGGCCCAGCGCCCTGGCGACGGCGTGTGCGACGTCGACGTCCTGGCCGGTCGGCGTCTTGCCGTCGGACAGATAGGTGGTGCCCGGCGGGGTGCCGCCGACGCTGACGGCGAGGGTGAGTTCCCCGGTGCCCGGCGGCAGCAGGCGCACGGCGTCCGCGTTGCGCCGGACGCCGGAGACGACGTCCGTGGTGGGGACCGCGTCGGAACCGGCCGCCGCGCCCGCGACGTCCGTGGCGGGGTCACCGGATCCGCAGGCGGTGAGCAGCAGGGCGGCGGAGGCCACCAGGGCGAAGGGGAGGGACAGGCGTTTTCGGGCGCGCGAGGACGTACGCATCGTCAGCGGTCTCCTGAGAGCGAAGGCGTGGGACGGCGGCGCGAGGGGAGGGGTGCGTGCGCGTGTGAAGGCGGGCCGGCGACAGGGCGGACCCGAGGAGACCCCGACGGGATCAGCCGATCAGGCGATCACGCGACCGGGGCAGGCAGGGCGTCGGCTCAACAGGAACAGGACCACACTCGACCGAAGTCGATGTGGGAGCGCGTGACCAGCCACTGCTGTGGATGCATGGGCCAAGTGGAACAGGCATCGGGTTCCGCGTCAACGCGTTGAGATGTGCGGCTCACAGTGTGGACAGCCTTGACAGCGGACGGAAACACCCCCGTACTCTCGGCGCACGGCCATGCTGAGGGGCTCGGCCGTGTGAAGGCACCACCCACCGTGTCCGACTGACTCGATGTCACGGAGCCTTCGCATGACCTCCGACACCCTCGCCAAGTCCGCCGCCGTGCCGCAGAGCCCGGACCGGACGGACCTCCCGCGGATCGTCCCGCACCGCCACCCCGGCCAGTGGACGGCCGCCGCGGCCGTCCTCGTCCTGCTCGCCCTCGCCCTCAACTCCGTGCTGCGCAACGACGCGTTCCAGTGGGGCGTCGTCGCGGACTGGTTCACCTCCGACTCCGTCCTGCGCGGCCTGTGGCTCACCCTCTGGCTCACCGCCGTCGTCATGGCCCTCGGCTTCGCGCTGGGCACCCTGCTCGCCGCGTTCCGGCTCTCCGCCAACCCCGTGCTGCGCGCCGTGAGCTGGGGCTACGTCTGGCTGTTCCGGTCGATACCGATCCTGGTGCAGCTGCTGCTGTGGTTCAACATCGGCGCCCTGTACCCGCAGGTCCTCGGCGTGAGGACGGTCGACCTGCTCGGCCCGGTCACCGTCGCGGTCATCGGCCTGACCCTGCACGAGGCCGCGTACGCCGCCGAGGTGGTGCGCGGCGGCATCCTGTCCGTCGACCGCGGCCAGGTCGAGGCCGCACAGGCCCTGGGCCTGGGCCGGTGGCGCCGGTGGCGGCGGATCGTCCTGCCGCAGGCCATGCGCACCATCGTGCCGCCGGCCGGGAACATGCTGATCGGCACCCTCAAAGGCACCTCCATCGTCAGCGTCATCGCCGTGCAGGACCTGCTCTACTCGGTACAGCTCGTCCACCACCGCACTTATCAGGTCGTCCCGATGCTGATGGTGGCGACCCTCTGGTACACCGCGGTCACCTCGCTCCTCGGCATCGGCCAGTACTACGTCGAGAAGCACTACGCCCGCGGCACGGAGCGCACCCGGTGACCCGCCCCGCGCAGGGCACCCGGGCCTCCCTCGTCGTCGTCGGCGCCGGACCGCGCGGCACCGGACTGCTGGAGCGCATCGCCGCCAACGCCCCCGAGCTGTACGACGGCCGCGGCCTCGACATCCACCTCGTGGACCCGCATCCGCCGGGCGCCGGACGCGTCTGGCGCGACCGGCAGTCCCCGCTGCTGTGGATGAACTCGCACGCCGAGGACGTCACCATGTTCACCGACGACACGGTCGACATGGCCGGCCCGGTACGGCCCGGGCCCACCCTGCACGAGTGGGCGGCCCTGGACGGCCGCACCTTCGCCGACCGGCGGACCCAGGGCACGTACCTGCGCTGGGTGTACCAGCGCGCCGTGGCGGGACTGCCCCCGAACGCCGTCGTGTACCACCACGCGCGCCGCGCGCTGCGGGTGGAGGGCTCGGGCGAGGAGCGCCAGCGGGTGTGGCTGGAGGGCCGGGCCACCCCGCTCCCCGCCGACCTGGTCGTCCTCACCCTCGGCCACCTCGACGCCGAACCCGACGACCGGCAGCGGGAGTTGTCGGAGTACGCCCGGGCGCACGGGCTCGTCCACCTCCCGCCGGACTTCACCGCCGACAGCGACCTGTCCGTGCTGCGCCCCGGGGAACCGGTCCTCGTGCGCGGTCTCGGGCTGGCCTTCGTGGACCTGATGGTGCTGCTGACCGAGGGCAGGGGAGGGCGGTACGCCGGGGACACCTACGTGCCGTCCGGGCGGGAGCCGGTGCTGTGGGCCGGCTCCCGGCGCGGGGTGCCGTACCACGCGAAGATCGGCTACGACTGGACCGGGGAACGGCCGCCGCTGCCGAGGTTCTTCGGCCCCGCCGAGACCGAGGCGCTGCTCGCCCGGCCGGACGGCTTCGACTTCCGGCGCGACGTGTGGCCGCTGGTGGAGAAGGAACTGGGCTTCGCCCACTACCACCGCCTCTTCACCGCCCACCCGGAACGGGTGCGCACCGACCGGGCCGGCTTCGAGGCGCGGTACGCCGCCGCCGGCCCGGACGAGCGGGCGGCCCTCGTCGCCGCCGCCGTGCCCGACCCCGCCGACCGGCTCGACCTCGCCGCCCTCGACCGGCCCCTGGACGCCGTGCGGTACGGCTCGCACGCACAGCTCCAGGACGGGCTGCGCCGGTACGTCGAGGCCGACCTGCGGCGCCGGCACGACCCGGCGCACAGCCCCGACCTGGCGGTCTTCCTCGCCCTGCTCTCCGTGTACGGACAACTCGTCCGGCTCGGCGACGTCGGCGGCTGGTGGCACGGCTTCTTCAGCCTCCTGGCCTCCGGGCCGCCCGGCCCCCGGCTGCGGCAACTGCTCGCCCTGTCCCGGGCAGGCGTCGTCCGCTTCCTGGGTGCCGGGACGACGGTCACCGCCCGGGACGGGGTGTTCCGGGCGACGAGCGCCACCGTGCCGGGCGCCGCCGTCGAGGCCCGGGCGCTGGTCGAGGCCCGGCTGCCGCACCCCACCGTGGAACGCGCCCGCGACCCGCTGCTGCGCGCGCTGCACGCCGACGGTGCCGCCGCGACGCCGGACGGACTGCTGGCCGTGGACCGTACCGACGGGCGGGTGCTGGACCGCGCCGGACGGCCGCACCCGCGGCGCTTCGCGCTCGGCCCGCACACCGACGCGCGCGGCTCGGGCGCGTTCACCCGGCCCCGCACCGGGGGCGTCGCCTTCCGGCAGAACGACGCCACCGCGCGGGCCGTACTGACCTTCCTGCGGGCCCCAGGACGGCCCGCGGTGCCCGACCACCCCCTGCTCGAGGAGTCCTCGCGATGAGCACCGGCAGCGATACGGACGTCATGGTCGACATCAGGGACGTGCACAAGAGCTTCGGCCCGCTCCACGTGCTCAAGGGCGTCGATCTCACCGTGCGCACCGGCGAGGTGACCGTGGTCCTCGGTCCCTCCGGCTCCGGCAAGTCGACGCTGCTGCGCACCGTCAACCACCTGGAGAAGGTGGACCGGGGCCTGATCAGCGTGGACGGTGACCTCATCGGCTACCGGCGCAGCGGCGACCGGCTGCGCGAACTGCCCGAGCGCGAGGTGCTGAGGCAGCGCACGAGGATCGGCTTCGTCTTCCAGGACTTCCACCTCTTCCCGCACCTGACGGTCCTGGAGAACATCACCGAGGCCCCGGTCTCCGCGCTGAAACGCCCACGCCGCGAGGCCGTCGACACGGCCCGACGGCTCCTGGAGCGCGTGGGGCTCGCGGACCGGGCCGGTGCCTTCCCCCGGCAGCTCTCCGGCGGGCAGCAGCAGCGGGTGGCCATCGCGCGGGCGCTCGCCCTGGAGCCGCGGCTGCTGCTGTTCGACGAGCCGACGTCCGCGCTCGACCCCGAACTGGTCGGCGAGGTGCTCGACGTCATCGGGGACCTGGCCCGGCAGGGCACCACCATGATCGTCGTCACCCACGAGACCGGCTTCGCCCGCGAGGTCGCCGACACGGTGGTCTTCATGGACGACGGACGCATCGTCGAACAGGGCCCGCCCGGCGACGTACTGGACCGCCCGCGGCACGAGCGCACCCGGGCCTTCCTCTCCAGGGTCCTGTGACGACCGGGTTGTTGACGCACACAGAGCAGACAGAAAGGGACGATCCCGCATGACCTCCTCCCACGGCAGACGGCGGCTGCACCTGGCCGCCGCACTGGACCGGCGCTCCGACCACGACGCCGGCGCGTACGTGGCCGCGGCCCGGCTCGCGGAACGCGGCGCACTCGACTTCGTGACCCTGCACGACGGCTTCGCCCGCCCCGGCCCCGACGCGCTCGCCGTCCTGTCCCGGCTGGCGCCCCTCACGCGCCGCGTCGGCCTGGTCCCCACCGTCACCACCACCCACACCGAGCCCTTCCACGTCCAGGCGGCGGTGGCGACCCTCGACTGGGTCAGCCGCGGCCGGGCCGGCTGGCGGATCGACGTGTCCACCACCGAGGGCGAGGCACGCCTCTTCGGCCGCCGCGACGCCGCGCCCGCCGAAGCGCTCTGGCAGGAGGCCGGTGAGGTCGCCGACGTGGCGGCACGGCTGTGGGACAGCTGGGAGGACGACGCCGAGATCCGGGACGCGGCCACCGGCCGCTTCATCGACCGGGACAAGCTCCACCACGTCGACTTCACCGGCTCCGCCTTCTCCGTCAAGGGCCCCTCGATCGTGCCCCGGCCGCCGCAGGGGCACCCCGTGCGGGTGGTCGAGGCGACCGGCCGGGCCGCACGGGCGGTCGCGGCCCGGTACGCCGACGTCGCCCTGGTGCGCACCGCGCTGCCCGCCCGGGCCGCCGCCGCGCGGGCCGAACTGCGGGCGGCCGCCGCGGCGCACGGCCGCGACCCGGACGGCCTGCGGGTCCTCGCCGCCCTGGACGTCGACCTCGGCGACGGCGAGTACGCGGCCGACCCCGGCCACGGCGGAGGCGGCCCCCGCACCACCCCGCACGGCCCGCTCTACCGCGGCGGCCCCGTCGACCTGGCCGAACTGATCGTCTCCTGGCACCGGGACGGCACCGTCGACGGCTTCCACCTCACGCCGGTCGACCCGCACCGCGACCTGGAACGCCTCGTCAACGGCACCGTGTCCCTGCTCCAGCACCGGGGACTGTTCCGCACCTTCTACCCGGGCAGCACGCTCCGGGACCACCTGGGCCTGGCCCGGCCCGCCAACCAGTACGCCGTCACGCAGGGAGCGTCATGACCGGACCGAAACCGCCGCAGCCGAAGCCGGGACAGCCGGAGCCGGGGCGGCCGAAACGGATGCACCTCGCCGCGCACTTCCCCGGCGTCAACAACACCACCGTCTGGGCCGATCCGCGCTCGGGCTCGCAGATCGACTTCGCCTCCTTCGAGCACCTCGCGCGCACCGCCGAACGCGGTCTGTTCGACTTCTTCTTCCTCGCCGAGGGGCTGCGGCTGCGTGAGCACAAGGGCCGCCTCCACGACCTGGACGTGGTCGGCCGTCCCGAGTCCCTGACCGTGCTCCACGCGCTGGCCGCGGTCACCGGACGCCTCGGACTCGCCGCCACGGTCAACGCCACGTTCAACGAGCCCTACGAACTCGCCCGCCGGTTCGCCACCCTGGACCACCTCAGCGGCGGCCGGGCCGCCTGGAACGTGGTGACCTCCTCCGACGCCTTCACCGGCGAGAACTTCCGGCGCGGCGGCTACCTGGACCGGGCCGATCGCTACACCCGCGCCGCCGAGTTCGTGGCCGCGGCGCGGACGCTGTGGGACTCCTGGGACCCCGACGGCACCCCCCGCCCCTTCGCCCACCACGGCCGGCACTTCGACATCGCGGGCGAGTTCACCCTGCCCCGCTCCCCGCAGGGGCACCCGGTGGTGATCCAGGCGGGCGACTCCGACGAGGGCCGGGAGTTCGCCGCCTCCTCGGCGGACGTGATCTTCACCCGGCACGGCACCCTCGAGGCGGGACGCGCCTTCTACGCCGACGTGAAACGCCGTCTGGCGACGTACGGCCGGAGCCCCGACGACCTCAGGATCATGCCCGGGGTCACCGTCGTCCTCGGGGACACCTCCGCCGAGGCGCGGGAACGGGCCGAGGAGATCCGGTGGCAGCAGGTGTCCCCGCAGACCGCGCTGCTCACGCTGGAGCAGATCTGGGGCGTCGACCTGTCCGGGTACGACCCCGACGGACCGCTGCCCGAGGTGGACCCGGTGGCCGACCCGCAGCTCAGCCAGGGGCGGACCCGGCACGGCGACAGCCGCGCGACCGCCGAGAAGTGGCGGGCCCTGGCGCAGGAGCGCGGACTGTCCATCCGGCAGACCGTGATCGAGGCGAGCGCCCGGCAGTCCTTCGTCGGCACGCCCGGGGAGGTGGCCGCGGAGCTGACGGAGTTCGTGCGGCGGGGTGCCGCCGACGGCTTCATCCTCGTACCGCACCTGACCCCGGGCGGGCTGGACGAGTTCGTGGACCGGGTGGTCCCGCTGCTCCAGGAGCGGGGCGCGTTCCGCACCGCCTACGAGGGCGACACCCTGCGCTCCCACCTCGGTCTGGCCGAGCCGGTACGGAAGGCTTGAGCCACGACGAGGGCGGCCCCCGGCGCACCCCACGACGGGCCCGGCGCGTGGCAGCGGTGGCGCGAGCAGCGCGTCGCCGCGGTCGCGGCGCCCCACGGGCCGCGCGCCCTCACCGGCACGCACGGGCTGGAGGACCATCCGGACGGGCGACTTCCGGACATCCCCGTGCGGTGGACGGCGGACGGCGACGCGGTGCCGCTGACGGCCCGCATCGAGGCGGGGGAGCGCGAACTGCGCCGAGGGTCCACGGGGTTGAGCGGGGACGGGTAAAGGTCGTTCAAAGCTTGACGGCCGAAAGGCACCCTTGCGCCGACCGGTCGTTCGGCCGAATACTCCAACCTCAGCGCTTGTCAGGGGCACGACCATCCGGAACCCGGAGGTCCGTCCCTGGCTGCGCCTCACGGGCCCCCAACCCCACGAGAGGGGCCCCCGACTTCCCCTGTGGAGGAACGAAAAGTGAGGATCAAGCGCACCACCCCCCGCAGCGGCATCACGAGACGGACTCGGCTGATCGCCGTATCCACCGGCCTCGTGGCCGCCGCAGCCGTCGCGATCCCCAGCGCCAACGCGGCACCCACCCCGGCCACCTTCAGTGCCGCCGAGCTGAGCAGCGCGGGCAACGCGGTGCTCAAGGCCGACGTCCCGGGCACCGCCTGGGCCGTCGACCAGAAGTCCGGCCAGGTGCTCGTCACCATCGACAGCACCGTCTCCCAGGCCGAGATCGCGAAGATCAAGGAGCAGGCCGGCGACAAGGCCGGCGCGCTCACGATCAAGCGCACCCCCGGCACGTTCAACAAGCTCATCGAGGGCGGCGACGCCATCTACGCGAGCAGCTGGCGCTGCTCCCTCGGCTTCAACGTCCGCAACAGCAGCGGCGCCGAGTACTTCCTGACCGCCGGTCACTGCACCGACGGCGCCGGCACCTGGTGGTCCAACTCCGGGCACTCCACCGTGCTGGGCACCACGGCCGGGTCCAGCTTCCCGGGCAACGACTACGGCATCGTCCGGTACACCAACACCTCGGTGAGCAAGCCCGGCACCGCGGGCGGCGTGGACATCACCCGCGCGGCCACCCCGAGCGTGGGCACCACCGTCATCCGTGACGGCTCCACCACCGGCACCCACAGCGGCCGGGTCACCGCCCTGAACGCCACCGTCAACTACGGCGGCGGCGACATCGTCTCCGGGCTGATCCAGACCACGGTCTGCGCCGAGCCCGGCGACTCCGGCGGCCCGCTCTACGGCAGCAACGGCACCGCGTACGGTCTGACCTCCGGCGGCAGCGGCAACTGCTCCTCCGGCGGTACGACCTTCTTCCAGCCGGTGACGGAGGCCCTGAGCGCCTACGGAGTCAGCGTCTACTAGTCCGTCGGTCCGTTCGGTCCCTCACCGTTCGACGAGCCCCCGTACACCGAAGCGGCGGTGTGCGGGGGCTCGGCCGTGTCCGAAACCGGGGGAGACGGCCACGGATCGGTGAAGGCCGTGTGACCACACTGGAGTTGTCGTGCGCACGTCCTGAAGCCGACCTTGTGCACGGCCTGTGGAATCGGAAGAGTTAACGATCGTCAACCAGCCTTCCGGTTCACGGGGTCCCCACAACCTCGTGGACCGACCCCCCACAGGAGGACGTGAGTTGAAGCACCGACGCATACCCCGGCGACGGATCGCCGTAGTGGGTGCGGGCATCACCGCACTGGTCGCGGCCGGAGTCACCTTCCAGACCGCCAACGCGAGCGAGGCCACGACGGCCGCGCCCGAGACCCTGTCGGTCACGGCGGCCGGAAAGCTCGCCTCGACGCTGATCGGCGACCTCGGTGCCGACGCGGCGGGCACCTACTACGACGCGCAGGCCAAGAGCCTGGTCGTCAACGTGCTCGACGAGAGGGCCGCGCAGACCGTCGAGGAGGCCGGCGCGCAGGCGAGAATCGTCGAGAACTCGCTCGCCGACCTCAAGAGCGCGCGCACCACCCTCGCCGAGGACGCGACCATCCCGGGCACGTCCTGGGCGACCGACCCGACCACCAACAAGGTCGTCGTCACCGCCGACCGCACCGTCTCCAAGGCCGAACTGGCCAAGCTGACCAAGGTGGTCGACGGGCTGGGCGCCAAGGCCGAGCTCAAGCGGACCAAGGGTGAGTACAGGCCCTTCGTCGCGGGCGGCGACGCCATCACGGGAAGCGGCGGGCGCTGCTCGCTCGGCTTCAACGTGACCAAGGGCGGCGAGCCGTACTTCATCACCGCCGGCCACTGCACCGAGGCCATCTCGACCTGGTCGGACTCCTCCGGGAACGTCATCGGCGAGAACGCGGCGTCCAGCTTCCCGGACAACGACTACGGCCTGGTCAAGTACACCGCCGACGTGGACCACCCGAGCGAGGTGAACCTCTACGACGGCTCCTCGCAGGCCATCTCGGGCGCCACCGAGGCCACCGTCGGCATGCAGGTGACCCGCAGCGGCTCCACCACCCAGGTGCACGACGGCACGGTCACCGGCCTGGACGCCACCGTGAACTACGGCAACGGCGACATCGTCAACGGCCTGATCCAGACCGACGTCTGCGCCGAGCCCGGCGACAGCGGCGGCTCGCTCTTCTCGGGCGACCAGGCCGTCGGCCTCACCTCCGGCGGCAGCGGCGACTGCACCTCGGGCGGCGAGACCTTCTTCCAGCCGGTGACGGAGGCCCTGTCGGCCACCGGAACGCAGATCGGCTGACCGGCCCCACCCGCACACCGTGAAGTCCCGTCCCGCGCGCGAGGGGCGGGACTTCCGCGTGCGTCCGCGTGCGTCCGCGCCCGGCGGGGTGTCCGCGTGCGTCCGCGTGCGTCCGCGCCCGGCGGGGTGTCCGCGTCCACGGCGGTCAGCCGGTCGTCGTGGGCGGCAGCTCCGCCTCCCGCCGTCCGCGGCGCGGCAGCACGGCCGCCAGCATCGTGACCACCGACCCCGCGACCGCCCACGCCCACAGCACCAGCAGGGAGGCGGTCGTGTCGTTCCCCTTGAAGTAGGCGATCGAGCGGGCCGTCCAGGTGCCGGCCCCCGGTGGCAGCGCCGGGCCGATCGCCTTCCAGAACGGCGGCAGCAGCGGCAGGGGGAAGGCGCCGCCCGCGCTCGGATTGCCCGCGATCACCACCAGCAGGATCGCCAGCCCGATGCCGACGATCCCGAAGACGCCCTGGAGGGCGAGGGTCGCGGCGCCCACCGCGAAGGTGATCAGCGCGCCGAGCCCCCACAGGTCCAGCACGCCGCCGGGCAGCGCGCCCAGCACCGGCCCGATGATCACCGCACCGCCGAGCCCGCCGACGATCGCGACCAGCGCCATCGCGATCAGCCGGATCGCCGCCCGGCGCGGGTTGGACGGCCGGGCGCCGGTGCTGATCGCCAGGATCGAGGCGCACAGGTAGCCGCCCACGCACCAGCCCACGACGAGGTAGAAGGACGACAGCCCGTTGAAGTCGTGGGGCGAGGCCGGGGCCACGTCGACGGTCCGCACCGTGCGGTTCTCGGACTGCTCGGCCTTGCCGACCAGGCGCTCCAGGGTGGTGGCGAGGGCGGTGCCGCCGCCGGAGGCGACCAGCAGGGTGTCCTGCGTGCCCCCGGGGTTCACGATCAGGGCACCGTCGATCTCCCGGTTCATGATCTGCTTGCGGGCCTCCGCCTCGCCGGCCACCGTGCGCGGGTCCAGCGGGGAGCCGGGCAGCCGCTCCAGCCGGCCGACCGTCTGTCCGGCGGCCGCGCCCGGCGCGGCCACCCCGAAGGGCACGTCCGTCGGTTTCGGGTGGTGCAGCGCCCCCACGTAGGAGGCGATGAACAGGAGCTGGAGCGCGATCACGCCGAGCACGAGCAGGGTGGCCCGCGGGGTGACGGCGTCCTTCACCTCACCGAGGAAGGAACCGCTGCGGGTGCGGGGGCCCGGTGTGTGTGACATGTCCCCACAGTCCGGGTCGGGGCGTGTTTGCGCAGGTGGGGCGGGGCCGAATGGATGTCGTACGCACATTCGAGGATGGAGGTATGGTGGGTGGAGTAGCTGGGAACAGACGTTCGATAATGGCGTTCGGGCATACGTGGTCATGCGTCTGTTCATGAGTCGGGAGGTGCGTGATGCCGGGTTTCACGCATCTGCACACCGTCTCCGGGTTCTCCGCCCGCTACGGCGCCTCCCACCCGGAGCACCTGGCCGAGCGCGCCGTCGAACGGGGCATGGACGCCCTCGCCCTCACCGACCGCGACACCCTCGCGGGCACGGTCCGCTTCGCCAAGGCCTGTGCGAAGGCGGGCGTCCGTCCGCTGTTCGGCGCGGAGCTGGCGGTGGACGCCCCCGAGCCCGGGCCGGAACGCACCGACACCTCCGTGCGCCGGGACCGGCGCCGCGCCCCCGTACGCGGCGGCGCCTTCGTCGACGAGTCGGCCCCGCGGGTGACCTTCCTCGCCCGCGACGGCGCCCGCGGCTGGGCCGACCTGTGCCGCCTGGTCTCCGCCGCCCACACGGCGGAGGGCTCTCCGCTGCTGTCCTGGCCCGACAACCACGCCGACGGCCTGACCGTCCTGCTCGGCCCCGGCTCCGACGTCGGCCGCGCCCTCGCTGCCGGCCGCCCCGACCGCGCGGCCCGGCTCCTCGCCCCCTGGCGGGAGGTCTACGGCGACGCCCTGCGCCTGGAGGCCGTCTGGCACGGCCGCAAGGGCACCGGCCCCGGCTCCCTGAGGCTGGCCTCCCGCACCGTCGGCTTCGCCGCCGAGCAGGGCGTCCGGCCGGTGCTCTCCAACGCCGTCCGCTACGCCGACCCCGGCCAGGGCGAGGTCGCCGACGTCCTGGACGCCGCCCGCCGCCTGGTCCCGATCGACGCCACCAGGGAGCTGGACTCCGGTGAGGCCTGGCTCAAGGACGCCGGTGCCATGCGGCACGCCGCCGAGCGGATCGTCGAGGCCGCGGGCTTCCGGCGCGAGGCCGCCCACCGCCTGCTGGAGCAGACGCAGGCCACGGCCGCCGCGTGCCTGGTCGACCCCGAGGGCGACCTCGGCATGGGCGCCGTCCACTTCCCCGAACCGCACCTCGTCGGCGCCGGCCGGCGCTCCGCCCAGCGGGCGCTCGCCTCCCGGGCGGCGGCGGGCATGGTGCGGCGCGGCTACGACCGGGGCCCGGGACGGCGGGAGTACTGGGAGCGGATGCACCACGAGCTGGACATCATCGCCCACCACGGGTTCGCCTCGTACTTCCTCACCGTCGCCCAGGTCGTGGACGACGTGCGGCACATGGGCATCCGGGTCGCCGCGCGCGGCTCCGGCGCGGGCTCGCTCGTCAACCACCTGCTCGGCATCGCCCACGCCGACCCGGTCGAGCACGGGCTGCTGATGGAGCGGTTCCTGTCCAGGGAGCGGGTCGTGCTGCCCGACATCGACATCGACGTGGAGTCCGCGCGGCGCCTGGAGGTCTACCGCGCGATCATCGGCCGCTTCGGCACCGAGCGGGTCGCCACCGTCGCCATGCCGGAGACGTACCGGGTGCGCCACGCCATCCGCGACGTGGGCGCCGCCCTGTCCATGGACCCGGCCGAGATCGACCGGATCGCCAAGTCCTTCCCGCACATCCGGGCCCGCGACGCCCGCGCGGCGCTGGCGGAACTGCCCGAGCTGAAGGAGCTGGCGGGGGAGTCCCGGCGGGACGGAGGAGGGCGGTACGGCAGGCTCTGGGAGCTGGTCGAGGGCCTGGACGCACTCCCGCGCGGTGTCGCCATGCACCCCTGCGGCGTCCTCCTGTCCGACGCCTCCCTGCTCTCCCGTACGCCGGTCGTGCCGACCAGCGGGGAGGGCTTCCCGATGGCGCAGTTCGACAAGGACGACGTGGAGGACCTCGGGCTGCTCAAGCTGGACGTGCTCGGGGTGCGGATGCAGTCGGCGATGGCGCACGCGGTCGCCGAGGTGGAACGGGCGACGGGGGAGCGGGTCGACCTGGACGCCGTGCCGGAGGGGGACCCGGCGACGTACCGGATGATCCGGTCCGCCGAGACGCTGGGCTGCTTCCAGATCGAGTCGCCGGGCCAGCGGGACCTGGTGGGGCGGCTGCAGCCGTCCACCTTCCACGACCTCGTCGTCGACATCTCGCTCTTCCGGCCCGGCCCGGTCGCCGCCGACATGGTGCGGCCGTTCATCGAGGCCCGGCACGGACGGGCACCGGTGCGCTACCCGCACGAGGACCTGGCGGAGCCGCTGGCGGGGACGTACGGGGTCGTCGTCTTCCACGAGCAGATCATCGACATCGTCGACATCATGACCGGCTGCGGACGCGGCGAGGCGGACCGGGTGCGGCGCGGTCTGTCCGACCCGGAGTCGCAGGGGCGGATCAAGGTGTGGTTCGCCCAGCACGCGACGGCGAACGGATACGACGCGGAAACGATTCAGCGCACCTGGGAGATCGTCGAGGCCTTCGGCAGCTACGGCTTCTGCAAGGCACACGCCGTCGCCTTCGCGGTGCCGACGTACCAGTCGGCGTGGCTGAAGGCCCATCACCCGGCCGCCTTCTACGCCGGGTTGCTCACCCACGACCCCGGCATGTACCCCAAGCGGCTGCTGCTGGCGGACGCGCGGCGGCGCGGGGTGCCGATCCTGCCGCTGGACGTGAACAAGTCGGGGGTCACACACAGGATCGAACTGGTGTCTGATTCACAGGGGTCGCGTGCGCGCAAGCCCGCCGCGTGGGGCCTGCGCCTCGCCCTCTCGGACGTGCACGGCATCAGCGAGGCCGAGGCGGAACGCATCGCCGCCGGGCAGCCCTACGCCTCCCTGCTCGACTTCTGGGAACGCGCCCGCCCCAGCAGGCCGCTGGCCGGGCGGCTCGCCCAGGTCGGCGCGCTGGACGCGTTCGGCGCCAACCGCCGCGACCTGCAACTGCACCTGACCGAACTGCACCGCGGCGCCCGGGGCGGACGGGGCGACCAGCTCCCCCTGGCCGGCGGACGGAAGACCGCCTCCGCCGGGCTGCCCGACCTCACCTCGGCGGAGAAGCTCAGTGCCGAACTGGGCGTGCTGTCCATGGACGCCTCGCGCAACCTGATGGACGACCACCGCACCTTCCTGCGCGAGCTGGGCGTGGTGTCGGCCAAGCGGCTGCGCGAGGCGCGGCACGGGGAGACGGTGCTGGTCGCGGGCGCCAAGGCGGCCACCCAGACCCCGCCGGTCCGCTCCGGCCGCCGCGTCATCTTCTCCACCCTCGACGACGGTTCCGGCCTGGTCGACCTCGCCTTCTTCGACGACTCGCACGACGCCTGCGCGCACACCGTCTTCCACTCCTGGCTGCTGCTGGTGCGCGGGGTGGTGCAGCGGCGCGGCCCGCGCAGCCTCAGCGTGGTCGGCTCCGCCGCCTGGAACCTCGCCGACCTGCTGGAGGTGCGCCGGGAGGAGGGACTGGAGGGCGTCGCCGCCCGGCTGGCCGCGGCGGGCGGAAGCCGGGAGGGCGACGACCCCGGGGGCGGTCCGGCGCGCCGCCGCCTCGCCGGTTCGGACGGGCGGCCCGCGCCGGCCGGCTCCGCGGCCCAGGACCCGATGGAGCAGCGGAAGATCCGCATGTCCACGGGGTACGAGATGCATCCCTGGGCCGATCTGCGCCCCGCGGGCGAAGGGCCCGCGGTCGGAAGGAAGTTGTGGCACCAGAGTCCGGGGAGTGCGGGATGACGATTCTCTGCGTACGTTTCCAGATGCCGTCGGCGCGCGAGGCGGCCCTGCCCGAACTGCTCGGACTGATCGAGGAGTTCACACCGGTCGTCGAGGCGCTGCCGCCCGACGGCGCGCTGGCCGACCTGCGCGGCGCCGAGCGGTACTTCGGGCGCGACGCCGTGGAACTGGCCTCGGTGATCCGGGTGCGCGCCCTCGCGCTGTACGGCGTGGACTGCGTGATCGGTGCCGGGCCCGGTCCGATGCTGGCCCGCATGGCCCTGCGCGATGCCCGGCCGGGACTGACCCGCGCGGTACCCGGCGGCGAGGAGCGCGCGTTCCTCGCCGGCAAGCCGGTCGCCGCGCTGCCCGGCGTCGGCGCCGCGACCGCCCGCACGCTGTGCGAGTACGGCCTCGACACCCTCGGCCGGGTCGCCGCCGCGCCGTTGTCCACGCTCCAGCGCCTGGTCGGCGCGAGGGCGGGCCGCGAACTGCACGAGAAGGCCCTGGGCGTCGACCGCGGCCGGGTCGTCCCCAACGGCGTCTCCCGGTCCCTGGCCGCCGACCGGTCCTTCGGCCGCGACGAACTCGATCCCGGCCGTCACCGCCGCGCCCTGCTCTCGGCCGCCGGGGAACTGGGCGTCCGGCTGCGCGCCGTGGGCAAGGTCTGCCGCTCCCTCACCCTCACCGTCCGCTACGCCGACCGGTCGGCCACCACCCGCAGCCGCACCCTGAAGGAGCCGACCGCGCACTCGGCGGCGCTGACCCGGACCGCGTACGACCTGTACGAGGCGCTCGGCCTCCAGCGCGCCCGGGTCCGCACGATCGCCCTGCGCGCCGAGGGCCTCGCACCCGCCGAACAGGCCTCCCACCAGCTCACCTTCGACCCCGTCGACGAGAAGGTCCGCCGGATCGAGGAGGTCGCGGACCGCGCCCGGGCGAAGTTCGGCCCGCGGGCGGTGATGCCGGGCTCCCTGGCGGCGTGAGTGCCCCGGCCCCGCGGGTCAGTTGGCCCACGGGGGAGCGAGGCGGGTGCCGTCGGCCAGCTCCGCCGTCAGGCCGACGGAGGTGGTGACCCAGGAGGTCGCGGTCCGGTCGGTGGGATTCTCGACGGCGAGGGTCGCCCCGGGGTTGATGATCACCGTGTCGCCCGCGGCGACGCGCTCGGTGCGGCCGTCGAGGGTGATCAGCAGTTCGCCGGTGAGCAGGTGGAAGACCTCCTCCCGGTCCACGGTGTGCGCGGGCGCCTTCGTCCCGGCCGGGATCTCGCCCCGCCAGGCGCACAACTCCTCACTGCCGGTGCGGGGGTTGGCGTACGAGACGAAACGGGCGCCGTGGATCTCGTGGACGACGCCTTCGGACGAGCGGACGACGGGCATGGCGGTGCTCCTCGAAGCCATTGGTCAAGCAACTTGACTATGTAGCGAACCCCCTTATGGTCAAGCTGCTTGAGCAAAGTGTCAAGGGTGCTTCAATGCCCCCGTGCAGAACTCCGACGCCATGTCCCTCACCGCCGCACTGCTCGCCGCGGCCGGCGGACTCACGCAGCGCATCCACGAGGGTGTCGTCGCCCGCGGCTTCGAAGGGGTGCGGCCCGCGCACGGTTTCGCCTTCGCCCGGCTCGCCCCGGACGGTGCGACCGTCACCGACCTCGCCGTGCACCTCGGGATGACCAAGCAGGCGGCCAGCCAGCTCGTCGAGGAGCTGGTCCGCAAGGGCTACGTCGAACGCCGGCCGCACCCCGCCGACGCGCGGGCCCGGCTGGTCGTGCTGACCGAGGCGGGACGGGCCTGCACGCGGGCGGCGGAGGAGGCCGCGGCGGAGGCCGTGGGGGCGTGGGCCGAGGTGCTCGGCGAGGACGGGGTGCGCGCGGTGCGCGACGGTCTGCTGCGCGTGGCGCCGGGTGGGCCGGTCCGGCCCGCCTGGTGACTCCGGCTTCGCTGTCGAGCCACCGGGCGGACTCTGCGTTCCCCAGTTCCCCAGTTCCCCCGTTCCCCCCGTTCCAGCGTTCCCCGTGCTGCGGGTCAGCGCCCGTGCCGGCCGCCGCTCGCCGCGCGCCGGCGTACCGACGCGAACAGGGTGGCCGCGCCGAGCGCCAGGGCGGCGGCACCGCCCACCGCGAGGTAGGGCGTGGTGCCGTCCCCGCCGGTCTCGGCGAGGTTCTCGGTGCCCCCGCCGGCGGCCTTGACCTGGTTGGGCTCGGCGGCGGCGGCCGGCTTCGTCGGGTCCGTGGTGGTCTCCGCGTCCTGGTCGCCGTGACCGTGGTGCTCGATCGTCGACTTGTCGGCCGCCGCCGCGATCTGCTCCTCGGACGGCGCGGAGGCCTCGGGCGCCGGGGCGGCCCCGGCGCCCGGGTCGCCGCCGGTGTCGCTTCCGGCACCGGCACCGGCACCAGTACCGGCACCGGCGCCCTCGCCCGCGCCGCCGAAGGTGACGTCCGAGCAGGAGTAGAACGCCTCGGGGCTGTCCGAACGCTGCCACACCGCGTACAGCAGGTGCTTGCCGGAGCGCTCGGGCAGGGTGCCGGAGAACGTGTAGAAGCCGCCCGAGGCGACCGGGTCGGTGGACGTCGCCACCGGGGCGGACAGGTCCAGGTCGTCCCAGCCGAGCGGCTGCGACGGGTCGTAGCCGGGCTTGGTGACGTACACCTTGAAGGTGCCCTTGTGCGGGGCCGTCACGCGGTACTTGAAGGTGTACGAGCCGCTGCTGACGCTGGTCGTGGGCCAGTCGGCGCGGGCCAGGTCCAAGCCCTTGAACGCCGGGTCGTTGGCGCTGCACAGCTTGCCGTCCGGGATCAGCTCCTGGTGCTTGCCGGCGGCGTTGCCGATGCGGATGCCGTTCCAGTCGTAGAGCGCCTGCGTGCCGCCCGCCGCGACCGCCGCCCTGCACGCGGCGGACGTGGGGTTCTCGGGCCCTTCGGCGTGGCACTGCGAGACCCGGCTGACCGGGTCGCCCATCGAACCGTGTGCCGACGCGGGGGCGGCGGCCAACGTGGTCAGGGCGAGCGGGGCGAGACCGGCGACGGCGACGGCGACGGCCTTGCGGGACGCGGACGGTGCGGGCATGCGGAACTCCTCGGAACGGTCACGTGGGACTGGGGAACTCGGGCCGGAACCCGTGGGGTTGATCAGCAAGCTAGCCCCAGGAGACCGCGAAAACGCCTGCTGGAGGCGCGTGACGGAGATCCTTATGGTCGCGTTAAGGGAGTGCTCAGGCTGGGCTGAGCCAGCCACCGTTCACGGCGGGAACGAGAGCGGATCAGGCCGGCGGTCGTCTCGGAATCCGCCGGCGGCGAGGGCCCGCCCGTCAGCCCTCCGGCCACCAGGTGCGCGCGATGTCCTTGCGGACCTCCGGACGCCCCGAGGGGCGCTCGTCGATCTCCTCGCGGACTCGGCGGGCGTCGGTCTTCTTCAGGGGCTTCTGCACGGTCAGACGGCGCATGGCTGCCTCCTTACGGATCCACCGGGTTCCGCGTTCTCACGGAGGTAGACCCTTTCCCCGAGACTCACTCATCGATGCCTCCCTGTCAGTGGCGGTTGTCACGTCCCCGCGCCCCGACTCCGTTGTCAGTGGCGGCTGTCACCCTGGGTGCATGAGCGAAAACAGTGACGAAGCGACCGCGCCGGGTGCCGACTGGGACGCGCTCGCCGCCTCCTTCGACGACGAGCCGGACCACGGCCTTCGCGACGCGGACGTGCGCCGGGCGTGGGCGGCCAGGCTGGCCTCCTGGCTGCCCCCGCGGCCCGGGGACGTCCTCGACCTGGGCTGCGGCACCGGCAGCCTGTCGCTCCTCGCAGCCGAGCAGGGGCACCGCGTCACCTGCGTCGACCTCTCCCCGGCCATGGTGGAGCTGGCCAGGACCAAACTCGCCGGACGCGACGCCGTGTTCCTCAACGGTGACGCGGCGGCACCGCCCGTGGGCGAGCAGCGCTTCGACGCCGTGCTGGTGCGGCACGTCCTGTGGACGCTGCCCGGCCCCGGCCGGGTGCTGCGGCACTGGCGGCAGTTGCTGCGCCCCCGAGGGCGGCTGGTCCTGGTCGAGGGCGTGTGGGGGAGCGTCACCCCGGTCGGCATACCCGCCGACCGGCTCACCGCCCTGCTCGCCCCGCTCGCCGGGCAGGCCCGCGTGGAGCGGCTGTCGGGCGACGCCTCGCTGTGGGGCCGGGAGGTGACGGACGAGCGGTACGCGGTGGTGGCGACGTACGGCTGAGCCGGGCGGCCCGTCAGCCGAGGAGGACGGTGAAGCCGGGGTCGTGGGCGCGCCGTTCCAGTTCGGTCAGGGCGGCCACGGCGGCGGCAGCGGCCCCGGGGTCCCGGGCCGCAAGGCCGCTCTCGGCGAACTCGTCCTCGTCGAGCCGTCGTACGTCCGTGCCGTCGGCGGAACGCCACAGGTCCAGGTCGAGGTCCTCGACGACCAGCTCGGTGCCGGTCAGGACGGCGGGGCGGGTGACGTCGCAGTACCAGCCCTTCAACGCACCGGCCGCCGAGCGGACCTCCTTCACCGCGTACCACCGGTCGCGCCAGTAGTACTCGGTGAACACGTCCCCGGCCTCGAAGCGCACGAAGCCGAAGTCGCGCACGCCGTCCCCGGCCCACGGAGCGCGGACGGCGAGGCGGGTGCCGTCGTCGTGCAGCAGCGTGGCCGCGTACCGGATCTTCGTACGGCCCGCCTTGACGAGCACGACGCTCACCTCAGCGGAGTTCGCGGACATGGCGCACCTCCGTCGCGCAGATCTCGTAGCCGAGCCACTTGTTGATGGCGAGCATCGGCCCGTTGTCGGTGTCGTTGCCGGTGAGCGCCTCCGTGTACCCGGCCGCACGGGCCCGGTGCAGGGAGGCGGTCTTGGCGAGCTTCGCCAGGCCCCGGCCGCGCCGGTGCCGGACCGTGCCCGTCATCGCCGTCGCGTACCGCGTGCCGTCGGTGTAGGCGACGCTGAAGGCGGCCGGACGGCCGTCGACGACCGCGACGGTGGTCAGTTCCCGGTCCAGCAGCGGGTGCCGCCAGGTCTCCGCCAGCCAGGTCTCGTAGTCCGTGAACTCGATGTCGACGTCCCCCGGTTCGTCCGCGACCGTCTCCGCGTCCAGGGCGAACAGGGGCCGGGGATCGTCCGCGAAGTCGGCCGCGGTGCGCAGCTCGACGCCCGGGGGAGGCGACCACAGGGGCGGCAGCGCGGCGTTCGCCAGGTCCAGCCGCAGGAAGTACGCGGCACGCCGCCGTTCGTAGCCGTGCCGCTCGGCGAAGGCCAGGTGGGCGGGCCCGTCCAGCACCCAGGCGTACAGCTTCGTCGCGCCCTCGCGGGTCAGGTACTCCTCCGCCGTCCGCACCAGCAGCCCGCCGGCGCCGTGCCGCAGCCGCTCCGGGTGGACGTAGACGTTCAGGAAGGCCTGGCCCGGCTCCGGGCTGTCGTGCACCAGCCCGATCTGGGCCGTGCCGATCACCTCCCCGTCCTCCTCCGCGACCAGGGACCGGCTCCGGGCGTCCGGGTGGGTGTGGACGAGCCGGTGCACGACGGCTTCGGGCGTCCACAGGATGAACGGCAGGGCGCGATGGCGGACCCGGGTGAAGGCGGCGACGTCGGCCGGGTCGTCGGGACGCAGGTCGCGTACGAGAACGGTCATGGGGGCGCACGCTACGGCGGCCGGGCGCTCCGGTGCCTCTGATTTTTCCGGGGATACGGGACAATCACCGGGTGACCCTGAAGATCCGTATCGACGACGGCACGCCGCCCTACGAGCAGGTGCGCGCACAGATCTCCGAACAGGCGCGGTCGGGCGCCCTGCCGGTCGGCCACCGGCTGCCCACCGTGCGCGGACTGGCCGAGTCCCTCGGGCTCGCCGCGAACACGGTCGCCAAGGCGTACCGGGCGCTGGAGGCGGACGGAGTGATCGAGACGCGGGGCCGCAACGGAACGTTCGTCGCTGCCGCGGGCTCTGCGGCTCAGCGGGAGGTTGCCTCCGCGGCGCAGAGTTATGCCGAGCGGGCTCGGCGGCTCGGGGTGTCGGAGGAGGAGGCGCTCGGGGCCGTGCGGGATGCCCTGCGGGCGGCTTACGGGTGAGCGCCGTTCGGGTGTGGGCTGCTTTCCGGCCGCGGATGCGCCGTGGCCGGTCGCGCGGTTTCCCGCGTCCCTTCGGGGCACGTTCGGGTGAGCGTCGGGTTTGACGTGCGCGCCAATCGTGCGAACGTCGCCGCGTCCCGTACCGCAGCCGCGTTCGGGTCATTGTTGAAGTAGGCGTACACGTCGTTCGTGTCCGGCCAGGTCGTGGCGATGCGGGTGAGCCACGTCGTCAGGGAGCGGCGGCCGTAGTGCGGCCAGGCCGCCGCGCGGCCCTCGTGGAAGCGGACGTAGCCCCAGTCGGCGGTGCGCCACAGGGGCGTGACCGGGCGGGCGCGGACGTCCGCCCAGCACAGGGCCGCGCGGCGGGAGGCGAGGACCTCGCGGACCTCGGCGGTCCACCACGACGCGTGCCGGGGTTCCACCGCGACCCGGGTTCCGGCCGGGAAGCAGGCGAGGCAGGCGTCCAGGAGGGCCGGGTCGGCGCGCAGGGTCGGCGGCAGTTGCAGCAGGACGGGGCCGAGGCGGTCGCCCAGGCCGGCCGCGTGGGTCATCAGGCGGTCGACCGGTTCCGCCGGGTCGCGCAGGCGCTTGATGTGCGTCAGATAGCGGCTCGCCTTGACCGCGACCGTGAAGTCCGGCGGCAGCCGCTCGCGCCACGCCGCGAAGGTCTCCCGGGCGGGCAGGCGGTAGAAGGCGTTGTTGATCTCGACCGTCGCGAAGGCGGCCGCGTAGTGCTCCAGCCAGAGCCGGACCGGCAGACCGGGCGGGTAGAAGGCGTCCCGCCAGTCCCGGTACTGCCAGCCCGACGTGCCGACGAACAGGGGCATACCCCCATCAAAGCACCGGGCTACAGATACAGCCCGGCGTCCGCCCCCGCCCGCGGCTCCGGCAGCGCAGTCGGCGAGGTGCCCCGGCGCAGCGCGAACAGCTCCGCCAGCGTCGCCCCCTCGCGCCCGACCCCCTCCTCGGTGCCGAGCCAGTCCACCGCCTCCCGGCGGGTGAGCGGGCCGACCTCGATGCGGGCCAGGCAGCGGCCGGGGCGGACGACGGCGGGGTGCAGGCGTTCCAGGTCCTCGTTGGTCGTGACGCCCACCAGGACGTTGCGGCCCTGGCCGAGGAGACCGTCGGTGAGGTTGAGCAGCCGGGAGAGCGCCTGGCCCGCCGTGTGCTTGGCCTCGCCGCGGATCAGTTCGTCGCAGTCCTCCAGGAGCAGCAGCCGCCACCGGCCCTTGCCCGCCGCGTCCTCCTCGCCGATGGCGATGTCCATCAGATAGCCGACGTCGGAGAAGAGCCGTTCCGGGTCGAGGACGCAGTCCACCTGGCACCAGTCCCGCCAGGAGCGGGCCAGCGTACGCAGCGCGGAGGTCTTGCCCGTGCCCGGCGGACCGTGCAGGAGCAGCAGCCGGCCCGCGATGTCCTCGGGCGTCGTCTTCATCAGGCCGTCCATCGCCTCCGCGACCGGCGCCGTGTAGTTGGCCCGGACCTCGTCCCAGGTGCCCGCGGCGATCTGACGGGTGGTGCGGTGCGGGCCGCGCCGCGGGGAGACGTACCAGAAGCCCATCGTCACGTTCTCAGGCTGCGGCTCGGGCTCGTCCGCCGCGCCGTCCGTCGCCTCGCCGAGCACCTTCTCGGCCAGGCCGGCGCTGGTCGCCGTCACCGTGACGTCGGCGCCCCGGCTCCAGCGCGAGACCAGCAGGGTCCAGCCGTCGCCCTCCGCCAGCGTCGCGCTGCGGTCGTCGTCGCGGGCGACCCGCAGCACGCGCGCGCCGGGCGGCAGCAGCGTGGCGCCGGACCGTACGCGGTCGATGTTCGCCGCGTGCGAGTACGGCTGCTCACCCGTGGCGAAACGGCCGAGGAACAGCGCGTCGACGACGTCGGACGGGGAGTCGCTGTCGTCCACGGTGAGCCGGATCGGCAGGACTTCGTGCGGGTTCACGGACATGCCGCCATGATCGGGCACCCGGCCGCCGCGTGCACCCGCTTTCCCGGGCCGCCGCGCCGTACGGACGCGCGCGGCGGCGTGCCCCGGCACGCGTCCACACCCCCGATTTTCGTCCGGACTTGAACGAGTGTCAGCCAATCCTTGGCATGAACACTTCCAGTCAACGCGCGTAGCTGCTACCACGGTCGTGGCAGCAATCCTGCTAAGGGAGGTTCCATGAGACGTTCCCGATTCGTCGGTTTCCTGAGTTCAGTCCTCCTCGCCGCCGGCGCCGCCCTCACCGGGGCCGCGACCGCCCAGGCGGCCCAACCCGCCGCAGCCGACGGCTATGTGGCCCTCGGCGACTCCTACTCCTCCGGGGTGGGAGCGGGCAGCTACATCAGCTCGAGCGGCGACTGCAAGCGCAGTACGAAGTCCCACCCGTACCTGTGGGCGGCCGCCCACTCACCCTCCTCCTTCGACTTCACCGCCTGCTCCGGCGCCCGTACGGGTGATGTTCTCGCCGGTCAGCTCGGCCCGCTCGGCACCGGCACCGGCCTCGTCTCCCTCAGCATCGGCGGCAACGACGCGGGCTTCGCCGACGTCATGACGACGTGTGTGCTCCAGTCCGACAGCTCCTGCCTGTCGCGGGTCGCCACCGCGGAGGCGTACGTCGACTCGACGCTGCCGGGCAACCTCGACGGCGTCTACTCGGCGATCCGCAACAAGGCACCCAACGCCCGCGTCGTCGTCATCGGCTACCCGCGCTTCTACCAGCTCGGCAAGAGCTGCCTCGGCCTGTCCGAGACCAAACGGGCGGCGATCAACAAGGCCTCCGACCACCTCAACACCGTCATCGCCCAGCGCGTCGCCGCCCACGGATTCACCTTCGGCGACGTCCGCACCACCTTCACCGGCCACGAGCTGTGCTCCGGCAGTCCCTGGCTGCACAGCGTCAACTGGCTGAACATCGGTGAGTCGTACCACCCCACCGCGGCCGGTCAGTCCGGCGGCTACCTGCCGGTCCTCAACGGCGCCGCCTGACCCGGAGCGAGAACGGGACGGAAGGCCGCAGGCCCCGCCGCTCGGCGGGGCCTCCGGCCGCGTGGCGAATCCCCACGCGGGAGCGCACGTGACATCGCCCACGTTTCCGAGGTCCGGGCGGGCGCGCGTGCCGGTGGTCCGGCATCGTCCCGGTACCTGCCGGATTCGGAGAGTAATCGTCAACCCCCTTACGGGGAAGGTGAATCCTGTGACCGCGATACACGCATGCCGTACCGGGGCGATAGGGTTAGCCTGCCCGGGCCGGGTGGACTCGTACGGGTGGGGAGTGACATGGAACAGATAACAGTGCGCAGCAGGGCAAGGGTCCCTGCGATCACCTGCGGCAGCAGCGCGACCAGCTCGCGCCTCGACCGTCATCTCGCGGTACTCGGAGGGCCCGCCCTCCCGCCGCGGGAGACCGTGGAGGCGACGTCGCTGATGCGTGAGCTGACCGCGCGTGAGCCCGCGCACAAGCGCAGCAACAGGGGCGCCCGGGTGAGCCGGGTCTCACTGTTCGCGCCGTTGCGTCGACTGCGCCGCTCGCTGTTCGGCGGCAACTGAGGCCCGCGCGCCGGTGGTCACACCTCCCGGCGCGGCGCCGCGGCACTCGTCCGTCATCCCCACGGCACGCAGCGGCGCCCCGGTGTGCTCCCCGAGCGCGGGCCGTCCCCGGCAGATCCGACCCCGTACGTCCGTTCCGTACGCGTTCCCCACGCGTCCCCGCCCTCCCGTTCCGCGTTCCGCGCCGCCGTCTCCCCACCGGCGGTGAGCCACCCCGGCCCGCTCAACGGCCCCCGTGCGCGTACCGGCGCACGGCGAGCGGGACGAACACCGCGAGCAGTACCGCACACCAGGCCAGCGACCCGGCGACGGGATGCGTCACCGGCCAGGCGGCCCCGTCCGGCACGGGCGCGTTGCCGAAGAGGTCGCGCAGCGCCGTGGTCACCGCGCTGATCGGGTTCCACTCCGCGACCGTGCGCAGCCAGCCCGGCAGCCCGTCGGTCGGGATGTACGCGTTGGACAGCAGCGGAAGCAGGAAGGTCGCGCCGCCCAGTTGACCGGCGGCCTCCTCGTTGCGGGTGAGCAGCCCCAGGAAGATGCCGATCCACGTCGTCGCGAACCGGAACAGCAGCAACAGCCCCACCGCGCCCACCGCGCCGAGCGCACCGCCCTCCACCCTCCAGCCCACCGCGACCCCGACCAGCAGCAGGGGCACCGTCCCGGCGGCCGTGAGGAGCACGTCGGCGACCGACTGCCCGAGCGGCACGGCGGCCCGGCTCACCGGCAGCGTCCGCAGGCGGTCCGTCACGCCCCGGTGGGTGTCCTGGGCGGCCTGGAACATGCCGGTCATGATGCCGTTCGCGGCCGTGGCGACCAGCAGACCCGGTACCAGGAAGGCGCGGTACTCCTCACCCGGCATCGCCAGCGCGCTGCCGAAGACGTAGCCGAAGAACAGCAGCATCGTGATCGGCATGGTCTGGGTCAGGATCAGCAGCCCCGGGTTGTTGCGCACCCGCCGCAACTGGCGGCCCAGCATGGCCGCCCCGTCGTGCGCCAGGCCGTACGCCGCGCCGCCGTCCGGCCTCGTCGTCAACGTGCTCATGCCACCAGCTCCTTGCTGTCGTTGTCGCCGCTGTCGCCGCTGTCGCCGCTGTCGCCTCTGTTGTCGTTGTCGCCGCCGTCGTCGCTTCCTCCGGTCAGACGGAGGAAGACGTCGTCGAGGGTCGGCGGTCGCAGGCTCGCGTCCACCAGGGGCACGCCCGCCGCGTCGAGTGCGCGCACCAGGCGCGGCAGGGTCAGGGTCGGATCGGTGCTCACGGCGCCGGCGGTGCGCCGTTCGCGGTCCAGCACCGGCGCCGCGCCGGTCAGCCGGTCCAGGACCGCCGCCGCCCGTGCCAGCGCGTCCGCGTCCGTGACGACGGCCTCCGCGTACGCCCCCACCAGCGCCTTGAGTTCGGCTGGCGACCCGGTGTGCGCCACCCGGCCCCGGTCCACCAGGGCGATGTCGTCGGCCAGGCGGTCGGCCTCCTCCAGGTACTGCGTGGTGAGCAGCACCGTGGTGCCGTCCGCCTTCAGGGCGCGCACCGCGTCCCAGATCCGGTTGCGGCTGGCCGGGTCGAGGCCGGTCGTCGGCTCGTCGAGGAACAGCACGTCGGGGCGGCGCACCAGGCTCGCGGCCAGGTCGAGACGGCGCCGCATGCCGCCGGACAGGGTGGCGGCGGGGCGGTCGGCGGCGTCGGCCAGGCCGAAGCGGTCCAGCAGTTCGCCGGCGCGCGCCGCCGCGTCCCGCACCCGGTGCAGCCGGGCGAACAGGAGCAGGTTCTGCCGTCCGGTGAGGTCCCCGTCCACCGACGCGTACTGCCCGGTCACCCCGATCCGGCGACGCACCGCTGCCGCCTCGCGCACCAGGTCGTGCCCGGCGACCCGGGCCGAGCCCGCGTCCGGCCTCAGCAGGGTCGTCAGCAGCCGGACCGCCGTGGTCTTGCCCGCCCCGTTCGGCCCGAGCAGGCCGCACACCGTGCCCTCGGCCACCGCCAGATCCAGCCCGCGCAAGGCGTGCACGGCGCCGAAGCGCTTCTCCAGACCCTCACTAAGTACAGCGTACGTAGTAGTCATGCGTCGACCATAGCGCACTACGTACGGTGTACGTAACTAGGATGGAGGCCGAGGTGATGCACGATGGCGGGCCGAGCGGCCGTACCCGAAGTGATCTGGTCGCGCCCCGAGCGCACCGGCCGGGGGCCGAGACCGGCGTACTCCCGCGCCGACATCGCCGCCGCCGCGGTGCGGATCGCCGACGCCGAGGGCCTGGACGCGGTCTCGATGCGTCGCGTCGCCGGCGAGCTGGGCTGCGGCACCATGTCGCTGTACAACTACGTCCCCCGCAAGGAGGACCTGTACGAGCTGATGATGGACGCGGTCAGCGGCGAGCACGAGCTGTGGGAACCCAGCGGGGACTGGCGCGCGGACATGATCCGGGTCGCCCACCAGACCCGCGCCCTGATGCGCCGCCACACCTGGCTTCCCCGCCTGATGTCCCCCGTCTACGGCTTCAGCCCCAACGCCCTGCGCTACCTGGAGCACTGCCTGGCCTGCCTCGACCCCTTCGAGGCGCCGTACGGCACCAAGATGGAGCTGGTCGCGATGGTGAACGGCATCGTGACCACGTACGTCGGCAACGAGATCGCCACCGTCGAGCGCACCCGCTCGCTGCCCTGGTCCCAGGAGCAGGAGAACGCGGCGCGCATCGCCTACCTCGGCCGGCAGGTCGCGAGCGGTGCCTATCCGCGGCTGGCGGCGTCCTTCGCGGAGGACGCCGGACCGATCGACCTGGAGAGCGTCTTCGAGCGGGCGCTGAGGCGGGTGCTGGACGGGTTCGCCTGAACCGTCCCCCGAGCCCGAACCGTCCCCCGAGTCCGAACCGTCCCCCGGGCCCGAGCCGGACCCCGAGCCCGGACCGGACCCCGAGCCCGGACCGGGGTCGGGCGGTCCTCGTGGCCCGTGGGCGGCGCGGTCACAGCAGCGCCAACTGCCCCTCCGGGCCCTCCTCCCGGTCGTCCAGGACGGAGGCCGGCCGACGCGCCGACGCGGGCGCCGGCAGCACCCCGGCCTCGCGCAGCTCGGTCGCGGTGATCCCGTCCGTGACCCTCAGCTCCCGGCACCGCTCCCGCACGTCGGCGAGCAGCGCGAGGACCGTGATCAGCTCCAGCAGTTCGGACGTCCAGGTCTGGGGCCAGGCGGCCGGGCGGATCGCGGCCAGCGTGCCCGGCTCGCCCCCGGCCGTGCGGGCCGCGAACCACTGCTCGATCACCCGGACCCCGCCCGCCTCGAACTCCCAGGCGCCGGGCGGCACGGGGGAGACGCGCCCGTCGTCCAGGAAGAGGGCCTCCTCGTCCCGGTCGTAGCGCAGGGTCAGCGGGCGCGGCGGCAGCGGGGCGCGGACGTACGGGCGGCGGCCGCCGGGCAGCTTGGGGCGCTCTCCGTCGCGGCGCATCAGCCACAGGGCGCGCCGGCCCAGCCCGACGCCGTGCTCCCACAGCTCCGGGTCCGCGGGAAGCGGGACCAGCGAGCCGGGCCGCACGGCCGCCACCGACCAGGCGAGCAGGTCCAGCGGGCCGGGGCGCAGGCCGAGGCGGGCGGCCAGGTGGTCCAGGAGGCCCGGGGCGAGGTTGGGCTCCGCGCCGCCGGGGCGGCGGTACAGCGGGCGGATCCGGGCGGGGCCGGACAGCGGCAGCAGCGAGGTCGCCAGGAGCAGCGGGGGCCCCGCCGCGTCGGGCGTCTCCACGACGAACACCTGCCGCGCGTCCGCCACCCGCCACAGCTCGGGGCGGGCCGCGTCGATCAGCCGCTGGTCGGGGATCAGCCACTGCTCGTCGAACGGCGCCCGCAGCACCCGGACCGGCTCCGCACACGGTCCCGAGGCGCGCGCCAGCCGCTCGGTGCCCCCGGCGCCGCCCGGCAGCCGCCCCACCGCCGAGTACGGCGTGCGCGAGCGGGTCGGTTCGAACAGGTCCGCGCGGTCGGGCCCCTCGGCCTTCACCAGGGCCTCCCAGCGGGCCTTCAGGGACCCCGCGTCGGGAGCCGCCGGCCACCCCCGGCCCAGCCGCGGCGGTGCGACGGACCACGGCATGAGGTCCGCCAGCGGCGGAGCGTCGTCGTGCGTCACGCCGGGCATCGTACGACGGGGCGCCGGCGCCTCACGTGGCGTCCAGGGTGACCGTGAACGAGAAGCGGTCGCCGCGGTAGTGGATGACGGCCACGTCGAGGACCCGGCCGTCGGCGTCGTAGGTGATGCCCGTGTAGTGCAGGATCGGGCTGAGCAGCGGGACTTCGAGCAGCCGCGCCGTCTCCGGGTCGGCGAGCCGGGCCTCGACGGTGTCGGTGATCCGGCTGATGTCCATGCCCACCACGTCCCGCAGCACCTTCGTCATCGGCCACCGGGCGAGGTCGTCCAGGTCGATGCGCGCGGCCAGTTCGGGACGGACGTAGTTGCGGGCGTGGTTGGTCGGCTCGCCCGTCTTCTCGTCGCAGCGCAGCCGGTGGTACGTCGCCACCTCCGCCAGCTCCGGGAAGAACTCGGCGAGTTCGGCGGGCACGGCGGCGGTGCCGTGGTCCAGCAGTTCGGCCGTCATGCCGGACTGCTGGGCCACGATCGCGTCCACCGAGCCGAGCAGCCGCACCGGGGCGCCCCGGAGGGCGTGCGGCTCGATGAAGGTACCCCGCCGGCGGTGCCGGGTGATCAGCCCCTCGTCCTCCAGCTCCTTCAGCGCCTGCCGCATGGTCAGCACGCTCACCCCGTAGTGCGCGGCCAACTGCTCCTCGGTGGGCAGGCGCAGCGGGTCCCTGGGCGAGCGGCCGAGTATCGAGGCGCGCAGCGACTGCGACACCTGGTACCAGAGCGGCAGCTTGCGGTTCAGGACGACGGAGTCCGGGGCGAAGGAGGTCACGGGCCATCCGTACCGGTAGGGGAAACCTCAGTGCAAGGGGCGGAAGTGCCGCTCCAGGCCCCGCCAGACGTCGTCGTAGCCCTGCTGCAGGTGCTCGGCGCGGGCCGCCTGGGGGGTGAGGGTCACCGGCCACCGCGTCTCGAACATGAACGCCAGCCCGTCGTCGATCCGCTGCGGCTTCAGCTCGGCCGCGCTCGCCCGCTCGAAGGTCTCCCGGTCCGGGCCGTGCGCCGACATCATGTTGTGCAGCGAGCCGCCGCCCGGCACGAAGCCCTCCGCCTTGGCGTCGTAGGCGCCCTCGATGAGCCCCATGTACTCGCTCATCACGTTCCGGTGGAAGTACGGCGGCCGGAAGGTGTCCTCGCCCACCAGCCAGCGCGGCGCGAACACCACGAAGTCCACGCCCGCCAGACCCGGCGTGTCCGACGGAGAGGTGAGCACCGTGAAGATCGACGGGTCCGGGTGGTCGTAGGAGATGGTGCCGATGACGTTGAAACGGCGCAGGTCGTACACGTACGGCACGTGGTTGCCGTGCCAGGCGACCACGTCGAGCGGGGAGTGGTCGTACTCGGCGGTCCAGAGGTTGCCGCAGAACTTGTTGACCACCTCGACCGGACCGTCGTCCTCCTCGTAGGCGGCGACCGGTGCCCTGAAGTCCCGGGCGTTGGCCAGGCCGTTGGCGCCGATCGGGCCGAGGTCGGGGAGCTGGAAGGGGGCGCCGTAGTTCTCGCAGACGTAGCCGCGGGCGTCGGCGTCCAGGAGCTCCACGCGGAAGCGGACCCCGCGCGGGACCAGTGCCACGTGGCCCGGTTCGGCGTGCAGCAGTCCGAACTCGGTGCGCAGCAGCAGGCCGCCGCGCTCGGGGACGATCAGCAGCTCGCCGTCGGCGTCGCTGAAGACCCGCTCCATGGAGGCCGTCGCGTGGTACAGGTGCACGGCCATGCCGGTGCGCTGGGTCGCGTCGCCGTTGCCGCCGAGCGTCCACAGCCCCGCGACGAAGTCCGTGCCCGGCCCGGGCTCGGGCAGCGGGTTCCACCGCATCCGGTTCGGGTCCGGCACGGCCTGGTTGAAGGGGGCCGTGCGGATCGCACCGTTACCCGTCCGGGTGAACGCGGGGTGCGCGGCCGAAGGGCGGATCCGGTACAGCCACGAGCGCCGGTTGTGCGCCCTCGGCTCGGTGAACGCCGTGCCGCTCAGTTGCTCCGCGTACAGGCCCAGGGGGGCCCGCTGCGGTGAGTTCCGGCCCTCCGGCAGTGCGCCCGCCACGGCCTCCGAGCTGTGCTCGTTGCCGAAACCGCACAGGTAGGCCAGGCCCTCGGCGGTCTTCCGCTCGTCCCCGCTCATCGCTCGCTCCCTCGCAACCCGCATCCTCGCGAACCGATTCCTATGGCACACCGTAGGATTGCGGTTTCCCGCGCGCAAGAGGGCACAAGAGGACTTCCCCGCTCCGCTCGTTGCGGGTCGTCCGCCGCGAGGATGACCGGAACCAGACCTCCGGAGGATCCGGACTGTCGGACCCGTGTTCTAGTCTCGCGTCATGTCGTGGACGAGGGGAGCGCTCGCCGTGTTCGCGGTCTGCGTCCTGCTGTTGACGGGACCGGCGGCCTGCGACTCCGGCGACGGAGGTGGACCGGAGGCCGGGAATGCGGCCGAGCCGGTGGGAAAGCTGCTCGACACCACCGACGAGGAGGGCCGGCGCTACCGCGAGGTGCGCGCCGAGCACGCCCCCGAGGTCGGGATCGAGGTGCAGCCCGAGGCCGACGAGAGCTGGGACGTCCGCCTGACCGTCCGCGGCTTCACGTTCTCGCCGGAGGGCACGGAGGCCGAGGCCGCGGCCGGCCGCGGCGTGGCCCACCTCTTCCTCGACGGCGACCACGTCGCCCGCCTCCACCGCCCCCGCTACCGCCTGCCCGCCGACCTGGTCCCGCGCGGCACGCACCAGCTCACGGTCCGGCTGTACGCCGACGACGACACCGTCTGGGCCGCCGACGGCGAACCCGTCGAGAGCACGGCGGACATCACGGCCTCGGGCGCCGGTCCCACCGGGGCGGCACAGCCGGAGCGGGCCGGGGGCCGGTCGGCCACCGCACCGGCGGCGGACCGGTGAGGGCGGCGCCCGCGCCCGCCGGGTGCCCCGGGGGCCCGGCCCGGGCAGGCACCCCCCGCCGTACCGGAGGCCGTGGTTCCCCCGGCCGGTCCCGCAGGGCATCATGAGCACCGTGTCCCACGCGACCCCGCTCCGCCGCGCCCCCGTGCAGCGGCGCAGTGCCGAACGGCTGACCCGGATCCTCGACGCCTGCGCCGACCTCCTCGACGAGGTCGGGTACGACGCCCTCAGCACCCGCGCCGTGGCGCTGCGCGCGGACGTCCCCATCGGCTCGGTGTACCGCTTCTTCGGCAACAAGCGGCAGATGGCCGACGCCCTCGCCCAGCGCAACCTGGAGCGCTACGCCGAGCGCGTGACCGAACGGCTGGCCAGGACGGCGGACGGCGGCTGGCGCGGCGCGCTGGACGCCGTACTCGACGAGTACCTGGCGATGAAGCGGACCGCGCCCGGCTTCTCCCTGATCGACTTCGGCAACCAGATCCCCGTCGGCGACCGCCACGCCGTCCCCAACCACCGTGTCGCCGAACGGCTCACCGAACTGCTCTCCGGCTACCTCGGCCGCCGCCCCGACGACGACGTCCGCCGCGTCTTCCTGGTCGCCGTGGAGACCGCCGACACCCTCGTGCAACTCGCCTTCCGCGTCGCGCCGGACGGGGACGAGAAGATCATCGAAGAGGCCCGGGAACTGCTGCGGGCCTACCTCGGGCGCGTCCTCGACTGACGGCCGCCGCCCGACCGTCACCGCCGTCACACGGCTGTGACCTGGAGTTCTGCGCTTATTGCTCGCATGTCAACGTCTTGTTAACGCTCCGGCGCGCCACCTAACGTCGCTCGCACCGCCTGCCCCGGTGGGATGTTCAAGGGCGAACGTTAGGTACTCAATTCATGCTGACCATCCTCGGCTTCGCCATGATCGCGACCTTCCTGGTCCTGATCATGATGAAGAAGATGTCGCCGATCGCGGCGCTCGTGCTGATTCCCGCGCTGTTCTGCGTCTTCGTCGGCAAGGGCGCCCATCTGGGCGACTACGTCATCGACGGCGTCTCCAGCCTCGCCCCCACCGCGGCGATGCTCATGTTCGCGATCGTCTACTTCGGTGTGATGATCGACGTCGGCCTCTTCGACCCGATCGTCCGGGCCATCCTGAAGTTCTGCAAGGCCGACCCGATGCGCGTCGTCGTCGGCACGGCGCTGCTGGCCGCGATCGTCTCGCTGGACGGCGACGGCTCCACCACCTTCATGATCACGGTCTCGGCGATGTACCCGCTGTACAAGCGGCTCAAGATGAGCCTGGTCGTGATGACCGGCGTCGCCGCCATGGCCAACGGCGTGATGAACACGCTGCCGTGGGGCGGGCCCACCGCCCGCGCCGCCACCGCGCTCAAGGTCGACGCCTCCGACATCTTCGTCCCGATGATCCCGGCCCTGGCCGTGGGCCTCGTCGCCGTCGTCGCCCTCGCCTACGTGCTGGGTCTGCGCGAGCGCAGGCGGGTGGGCACGCTGTCGCTGGACGACGCCCTGGTGCGGGAGCCGGAGACGGAGACGGAGACGGTGCTGGTCGGCGCGGGCGCGGCCGGCGGGGCGTCCGGCGGGCGTTCGGGTGCCGGTGCCGGTGCCGGTGCTGCTCGCGGCGGTGCCGGAACGGGCGGTGCCGGTGAGGCGGCCGACCGGGACGCCGGGTCCGAGGCCGAGTCCGGCGACGACTTCAAGGGCCTGGACCCGAACCGGCCCACCCTGCGCCCCAAGCTGTACTGGTTCAACGCGCTGCTGACCGTCGCGCTGCTCACCGCCATGATCATGGAGCTGCTGCCGATCCCGGTGCTCTTCCTGATCGGTGCCGCGCTCGCCCTCACCGTCAACTTCCCGCGGATCCCCGACCAGAAGGCCCGCATCGCGGCCCACGCCGACAACGTCCTCAACGTCTCCGGCATGGTCTTCGCCGCCGCCGTCTTCACCGGCGTCCTCACCGGCACCGGCATGGTCGACCACATGGCCAAGTGGCTCGTGGACACCATCCCCGACGGCATGGGCCCGCAGATGGGCCTGGTCACCGGCCTGCTGAGCCTGCCGCTGACGTACTTCATGTCGAACGACGGCTTCTACTTCGGTGTCCTGCCGGTGCTCGCCGAGGCCGGCCAGGCGCACGGCGTGTCGACCCTGGAGATCGCCCGCGCCTCGATCGTCGGCCAGCCCCTGCACATGTCCAGCCCGCTCGTCCCGGCCGTGTACGTCCTGGTGGGCATGGCCAAGGTCGAGTTCGGCGACCACACACGGTTCGTGGTGAAGTGGGCCGTCCTGACGAGCCTGGTGATTCTCGCCGCGGGCATCCTGTTCGGCATCATCTGACCGTCGCAGACCCTCAGGAAGGAACACCCTCATGGCGCCCGGTGGGAACCGCGGCTGGCTGCTCCGCCTCGTCATCGCCTTCGGCTTCGCGCAGGGGGCGGTGTCGATGGCCCGGCCCGCCGTCTCCTACCGGGCCCTCGCGCTGGGCGCCGACGAACGGGCCGTCGGCGTCATCGCCGGTGTGTACGCGCTGTTGCCGCTGTTCGCCGCCGTTCCGCTGGGGCGGCGCACCGACCATGGCCGCTGTGCGCCGCTGCTGCCCGTCGGGGTGGTGCTCATCGCCGGGGGCTGCGCGCTGAGCGGCGTCGCCGGATCGCTGTGGGCGATGGCCCTGTGGAGCGGCGTCATGGGCCTCGGGCACCTCTGCTTCGTCATCGGCGCCCAGTCCCTGGTCGCCCGCCAGTCCGCGCCGCACGAACAGGACCGCAACTTCGGCCACTTCACCATCGGCGCCTCGCTCGGCCAGCTCATCGGCCCCATCGCCGCGGGCGCGCTGATCGGGGGCCCCGACATGGCCGGCAGCAGCGCGCTCGCCCTGGTGGTGGCGGGCGCGGGCGCGGCGGTCGCCGTCACGTCCCTGTGGCGCATAGAGCACCCGACGGCGGGCGCCTCGCGCAGGGAACCGGGCCCGCGTGTGCCCGTGGGGAGCATCCTGCGGGCCCGGGGCGTGCCCGCGGGCATCCTGATCAGTCTCTCCGTGCTCTCCGCGACCGACATCCTCACCGCCTACCTGCCGGTGGTCGGCGAGCACCGGGGGATCTCCCCTGCCGTGATCGGCGTCCTGCTCAGCCTGCGGGCCGCCGCCACGATCGCCTGCCGGCTCGTGCTGACGCCCCTGCTGCGGCTGCTCGGCCGCACGGTGCTGCTCACCGTCACGTGTCTGCTGGCCGCCCTGCTGTGCGCCGGGGTCGCGCTGCCGGTGCCGGTGGGGGCGCTGGCAGCGATGCTGATCGTCCTCGGCTTCTGCCTGGGCGTCGGCCAGCCGCTGTCCATGACGACGGTCGTGCAGGCGGCCCCCGAGGAGGCGCGCTCCACCGCCCTCGCGCTGCGGCTGACCGGCAACCGTCTCGGCCAGGTCGCCGCACCCGCCGCCGCGGGCCTCGTCGCGGGCGTCGCGGGCGTGGCCGCACCCTTCGTGATGCTGGGCGGCCTCCTCCTGCTCTCCTCGGGCATCGCGCTGCGGGCCCCTTCGGCGGACGTGGCCGAGCGGGCGGCCGGCCACCGGCGCCCGGCGGTCGGGCAGGATGTCCCGGACCGGGCCGACGACCGCCGGCGGTGCCGGGAAACGAAGGGATGAGCATGGTCCTGCTCCTTCTGGCCGCGGTGCTGCTCCTCGCCGTGGGCGGCTGCGGCTGCGTCGTGTGGGCGGCCCGCGGCGGCCCGCCCTGGACGCGCGCGGTGGCCGCGGCGACCCTCGCGGCCGGCGAACTGGTGCGCGCGTCGGGCCGCTCCCGCGGCAACCGCACCGGCACGGCCGACGATACGGACGGCTGACCCGTCCGACCCGTCCGACCCGTCCGACCCGTCCGACCCGTCTGCCCCGGCTACCTGTCCGGCCTGTCTGCCCCGGCGTCTCGTCCGCCTGCTCTGTCCGGCGGCCTGTCTGCCTTGGCGTCCCGGTGGCCTGTCTGCCCGGTATGTCTCGGCGGCCGTCTGCCCCGGCGGTCCGTCCGCCCCGGCGTACGCTCCGGCGTGATCGCCTCGTGAGACGTCCCGCGCCCTGAATCCGGCCGTCCGCTTTCTCACCAGGTGGACACCCGCACCGAGATGCGGTCCGGTGTCTTCCCCCGCCCGGGCACGGTCCGTTAACTTCCGTGACTCACACGCCCCGTACGACCCGCACGAGGGCGTCCGACCGCGGAGCACCAGCGCTCAGTGAGTCCCCGGGGGCACCTCCATGACACGCGCCATCTCCCTGCACGACGTGAGCAAGACCTACGCGCGGGGCGTCCGCGTGGTGGACCGGCTGTCGCTGGACATCGCGCCGGGCGAGTTCCTCGTCCTGCTCGGGCCCTCCGGCTGCGGCAAGTCGACCGTGCTGCGCATGATCGCCGGGCTGGAGGAGATCACCGACGGGGAGCTGCTGCTGGACGGCGCCCACGCCAACGACCTGCTCCCCGCCGAACGGCGCATGGCGATGGTCTTCCAGAACTTCGCCCTGTACCCCAACATGACCACCCGCGGGAACATCGGCTTCCCGCTGCGCGTCGAGGACCCGCAGGCGGACCACACCGCGCGCGTGGACGCCACCGCCCGGATGCTGGGCATCGAGGACCTGCTCGACCGCCTCCCCGCCCAGCTCTCCGGCGGCGAACGCCAGCGGGTCGCCATGGGGCGGGCCATCTCCCGCCGTCCCACCGCCTTCCTGATGGACGAGCCCCTGTCCAACCTCGACGCCAAGCTCCGCAACCACCTGCGCGCCGAGATCACCCGCCTCACCAGGGAGCTGGGCGTCACCACGGTCTACGTCACCCACGACCAGTCCGAGGCCATGTCGCTGGGCGACCGCGTCGCCGTCCTGCGCGGCGGGGTCCTCCAGCAGGTGGACACCCCGCGCGCCGTCTACGCCCTGCCCCGCAACGTCTTCGTCGCCGCCTTCATCGGCACCCCGCGCATCAACCTGCTGCGCGGGCTCGTGCGCGCCCCGCTGGACGGCGCGATGACCATCAGCCTCGGCAAGCAGTACCTGCGCCTGCCCGAACCGCTCTGCCTGGACCACCAGTTGCTCCGCGTCCAGCAGGGCCGCGAGGTGATCGTGGGCCTGCGCTCGGAGGCCGTACGGATCGCGAAGCCCTCGTCCGCCCGCCCCGGCGAGGTACTGCTCACCGGGCTCGTGGAGCACGTCGAGTTCCAGGGCCACGAGGTCCTCGTGCACTTCAACACCGGTTCCCGGCCGGCCCTCGTGCCCGACCTGGAGGCCCCGCGCCCGGCCACCCGCCCGGTCGGGCGCCGGCGCCGCGACGGCACGGTCCTGGACCGGCTGAGGCACAGGGCGGGTGCCCTGCGCGCCGGACCGGTGGTCGTCATGGACGAACCCCCGGAGCCCGGGCCCCCGGTCGCCGCCCCCGACGGCCGCCTGCCCGGGGACCTGATCGTGCGGACCACCCCCGACATCGACCTCCGCCACGGCATGCAGGTCCCCCTCCTCGTCGACCTCGCCCACCTGTTCGTCTTCGACCAGCACGGCGACCGCATCTGCCCCGCTCCGGCCCGCCTGCCCGACCTGGAGGAGTGATCCCGCGCCGGTCCCGCACACCGGGAGCGTGAGCCGCGCCACCATCGGGGGAGCCCCTGGTGCCGTAAAACTATCGGCGCTAGTTTGGGGCTGACGACGAGGCCCGCCCGGAAGGAACGCGATGAAGGCACACGACGGCATGTACATCGACGGAGCCTGGCGCCCCGCCCACGGCCCGGACACGATCGACGTCGTGAACCCGGCCGACGAGCAGGTGATCGGCCGCGTCCCCGCGGGCAGCGCCCTGGACGTCGACGCCGCCGTACGGGCCGCCCGCGCCGCCCTGCCCGGCTGGGCCGCCACCCCGCCCGCCGAACGCGCCGCCCGCCTGGGCGCCCTGCGGGACGTGCTGGTGGCCCGCAAGGACGAGATCGCCGGGACGGTCACCGCCGAACTGGGCTCCCCGCTGAAGTTCTCGCAGGCCGTGCACGCCGCCGTCCCCATCGCGGTCGCCGGTTCCTACGCCGAGCTGGCGGCGACGCACGCCTTCGAGGAGAAGGTCGGCACGTCCGTCGTCCACCACGAACCGGTCGGCGTGGTCGGCGCCATCACCCCCTGGAACTACCCGCTCCACCAGATCGTCGCCAAGGTCGCCCCGGCGCTCGCCGCGGGCTGCACAATCGTGCTCAAGCCCGCCGAGGACACCCCGCTCACCGCCCAGCTCTTCGCCGAGGCGGTGCACGAGGCGGGCGTCCCGGCCGGTGTCTTCAACCTGGTCACCGGCCTCGGCCCGGTCGCGGGCCAGGCCCTGGCCGAACACCCCGGCGTCGACATGGTCTCCTTCACCGGCTCCACCGCCGTCGGCCGCCGCATCGGCGCCGCCGCGGGCGCCGCCGTCAAGCGGGTCGCCCTCGAACTCGGCGGCAAGTCCGCCAACGTCATCCTCCCGAGCGCCGACCTCGCCAAGGCCGTCAACGTCGGCGTCGCCAACGTCATGTCCAACTCCGGCCAGACGTGCAGCGCCTGGACCCGCATGCTCGTCCACCGCGACCAGTACGACGAGGCCGTGTCCCTCGCCGCCGAGGCCGCCGCAAAGTACGGCGACCGGATCGGACCCGTCGTCAACGCCAAGCAGCGGGACCGGGTGCGCGGTTACATCGACAAGGGCGTCGCCGAGGGCGCGCGCCTGGTCGCGGGCGGGCCCGAAGCCCCGCGCGAACAGGGGTACTTCGTCAGCCCCACGGTCTTCGCCGACGTGACCGAGGAGATGACGATCGCCCAGGAGGAGATCTTCGGGCCGGTCCTGTCCGTCCTGCGCTACGAGGACGAGGAAGACGCCCTGCGCATCGCCAACGGCACGGTCTACGGCCTCGCCGGCGCCGTCTGGGCCGGGGACGAGGCCGAGGCGGTCGCCTTCGCCCGCCGCATGGACACCGGGCAGGTCGACGTCAACGGCGGCCGGTTCAACCCGCTGGCGCCCTTCGGCGGCTACAAGCAGTCGGGCGTGGGCCGCGAGCTGGGCACCCACGGCCTCGCCGAGTACCTCCAGACCAAGTCCCTCCAGTTCTAGCCCGCTTCTGGCCCGTAGGGGAGCCGTCCACGTCATGAGCGTCCGTACCGCAGTCCGCGCCGCCGTCGTACCGGCCGTCGGGGCCCCGCTGGAGGTCACCGGCATCGAGCTGCCCGAGCCCGGCCCCGGCCGGGTCCGGGTGCGGCTCGCCGCCGCCGGGGTCTGCCACTCCGACCTGTCCCTGTCCAACGGCACCATGCGCGTGCCGCTGCCCGCCGTCCTCGGCCACGAGGGCGCCGGCACCGTCGTCGCCGTCGGCGAGGGCGTCACCCACGTCGCTCCCGGAGACGAGGTCGTCCTCAACTGGGCCCCGTCCTGCGGAGCCTGCCACGCCTGCTCGCTCGGCGAGGTCTGGCTGTGCGCGAACGCCCTGGCCGGCGCCGCCGACGTGCACGCCCGCCGCGCCGACGACGGCACCGACCTCCACCCCGGCCTGAACGTCGCCGCGTTCGCCGAGGAGACGGTCGTGTCCGCCTCGTGCCTCCTGCCCGCCCCCGAGGGCATCCCCCTCACCGAGGCCGCGCTCCTCGGCTGCGCCGTCCTCACCGGCTACGGCGCCGTCCACCACTCGGCGAAGGTCCGCCAGGGCGAGACGGTCGCGGTCTTCGGCGCCGGGGGAGTGGGCCTCGCCACCCTCCAGGCGGCCCGGATCGCGGGCGCGTCGAAGATCGTCGCGGTCGACGTGTCCCCCGAGAAGGAGCAACTGGCCCGCGCCGCGGGCGCCACCGACTACCTCCTCGCCTCCGACACCACCGCCCGCGAGATCCGCGCCCTCACCGGCAAGCAGGGCGTCGACGTCGCCGTCGAGTGCGTCGGCCGCGCGGCCACCATCCGCACGGCCTGGGAATCCACCCGGCGCGGCGGCCGCACCACGGTCGTCGGCATCGGCGGCAAGGACCAGCAGGTCACCTTCAACGCCCTGGAGATCTTCCACTGGGGCCGCACCCTGTCCGGCTGCGTCTTCGGCAACGCCGACCCCGCCCGCGACCTCCCGGCCCTCGCCGGACACGTCCGCGCCGGGCGCCTCGACCTCGGCGCACTGGTCACCGAACGCATCGCCCTGGACGGCATCCCGGCGGCCTTCGAGAACATGCTGGCAGGCAAGGGCGGAAGGGCGCTGGTGGTGTTCTAGCCGCCCGCTCCGGCGGCGCGGGGCCGGGGATGTCGTCCGGCTCGTGCCGTTGAGGCGTCCGGCCCGTGCCGGGGTGTCGTCCGGCTCGTGCCGCGGGCTCGTGGCCCCGGCAGGCAGGAGGTCTGCGGCGTGCCCGCCGGACGCCAAGTCCCACCCCCGCTCGGCTTCGCCCCGGCGGGTGACCCCTCACGTTGTCGCCCTCCACCGCCCCGCGGCTGCACGCACCAGGTCCCGTCCGGGTCGGCCGCAGCGCACCGTCGCCCGGGAGCCGCTCTGATCCGGTCGGCACTCCCTAGACCCGGCCGGCGTCCTCCGGCAGGGGTCCGGCGGCGGGTTCCGTGCGTCCCGGGGCCGTGGCGGTGCGCCGGCGCGAGCGGGACACCGCCACGCCCGCCAGACAGAGCGCGCCGCCCGCCAGGGTGAGCAGCCCCGGCACCTCGCCCAGCGCCAGCCACGACATCAGCACGACCAGCGCGGGCACGGCGTACGTGGTCGCGCCCATGCGTCCGGCGGTCGTACGGGCCAGGGCGTACGCCCACGTCGTGAACGCGAGCGCGGTCGGGAACACGCCCAGGTAGACCATGTTGAGCGTGGCGGAGACCGGCGCGCCGGCCGCCTCGTGCACGAGCCGCCCGGCGAACGGGAGGCACAGCACCGCTCCCACCAGGCAGCCGAACGTCGTCACCTGAAGGGCGCTCGCGTGCGCCAGCGCGGGCTTCTGCGCCACCACACCGCCCGCGTACGCCACCGCGGCCAGCAGGCACAGCACCACCCCGAACAGTGAGGACCCGCCCTCGCCCGACATGGACAGGCCCACGGTCACCGCCCCGGCGAACGACACCGCCATCCCCGTCAGCAGCCGCGGCGGCAGGGCGTCGCCCAGCAGCCGTGCGCCGAGCAGCGCGATGAGGATCGGGCCGACGTTCACCACGAGGGCGGCCGAACCGGCGTCGACCTGCTGTTCGCCCCAGTTCAGGACGACCATGTAGAACCCGAACCACAGCAGCCCCGATATCGCGATCCCCCGCCAGGCCGGGCGCGGCGGCAGCCCCTCCCGGCGCAGCAGCCAGATCGCCCCGAGCGCCAGGGTGCCCGACAGCAGCCGGCCGAGCGCCAGCGCGCCCGGCGAGTACACCTCGCCCGCGCTGCGGATCGACACGAAGGCGGACGCCCACAGCACGACGGTGACGGTGGCCGCGCCGGCCGCGAGCACTCCGGGACGACGGTGCCAGGGGGCGGGAGGGGAGGGGCGCGAGGTACTCATCATGCTCCTGAGGGTCGAGGGCGACGACGGATGTGTGCCGGCGGGTTTCGGACCATGTGCCGGTGCCGGTGCCGGTGCCGGTGCCGGCGCGGGAGCGGCGCTCAGCGCAGCGCCGCCGCTCGGATGCCCAGCAGTTCGGACAGCGCCCGCTCACCCGCCGGCGTCACCTTCACCGCCCGCTCCGAGCCGATGCGCACGCACCAGCCCGTGTCCAGGGCGTGCCGGCACAGGGCCGCGCCCGCCACGCCCGCGAGGTGCGGGCGGCGCTCCGTCCAGTCGAGGCAGGCCCGGGCCAGCGGCCGGCGACCGGTGGGCCGCAGCGGGATCCCGGCGGCCTCGAACCAGCCGAGCCCCGCGTCCGTGAGCGCGAAGCCGGTGTCCTGGCGCAGCAGCCCGCGCCCGGTGAGCGCGTCGGTCACCGCGATGCCGAGCCGCCCGGCGAGATGGTCGTAGCAGGTGCGCCCCCGGGCCATCGCGGACCCGGCGCTCGACGCCCGCAGGGTACGCGGACGCCGGGCGGCGGCCTCGGGCGCGACCTGGGCGGCCAGGTCCTCCACGAGCTGCGCGACCCGGTCGTCGGCCAGCCGCACGTACCGGTGCCGCCCCTGCCGTTCCTCGGCCAGCAGCCCGCCCGCGACGAGCTTGCCCAGGTGCTCGCTGAGCGTCGACGCGGCGACCCCGGCGTGCCGGGCCAGCTCACCGGCCGTCCACGCCCGGCCGTCCAGCAGGGCCAGCAGACAGGCGGCGCGCGTCTCGTCGGCGATCAGCCCGGCCAGCCGGGCGAGGCCGGATGCCTCGGCGTCCCTCTCGGTCATGCGTCCAGGATGCGCCACGGACACTTCGGCGGGCACCGAAGCATCCTCAGGTGCCCTGGGCGACCTGCGCGTACTGCTGCGCCAGCCCGTCCAGCAGCGCCGTCAGACCGGTCTCGAAGGCCCGCTCGTCGATCTTCTCCTGCTGCTCGGCCAGGAGATGGGCCTGCTGGAGGTGCGGGTAGTCGGCGGGATCGTAGGCACCGGCGTCGTCCACGAAGCCGCCGGCGAAGGAACCGAGCGCCGAGCCCATGATGAAGTACCGCATCAGCGCGCCGATGGACGTCGCCTGGGCCGGAGGCCAGCCCGCGCGGACCATCGCGCCGTAGACGGCGTCCGCGAGGTGCAGCGCGGCCGGGCGGCGGCCGGGGCCGTGCGCGAGGACCGGGACGATGTTGGGGTGGTCGCGCAGGGCCGCCCGGTACGAGACGGCCCAGTCGTGCAGCGCGGTCCGCCACTCCCGCCCGTCCTCGAACATCGACAGGTCGACCTGCGCGCTCACCGAGTCGGCGACGGCCTCCAGGATCTCGTCCTTGGTGCGGAAGTGGTTGTAGAGCGAGGGCCCGCTGACCCCCAGTTCCGCGGCGAGCCGGCGCGTGGAGACGGCCGCGAGGCCCTCCGCGTCCACCAGCGCGCGGGCCGTCTCGACGATCCGGTCGGTGCTGAGCAGGGGCTTGCGCGGTCGGGCCATGGCGCACATAGTAGGGCTGCACAGAAACTAGCAGTGCTAATTTAAATGTACGGCTTTCAAGATTCCGTCAAGATTCCTTTCCTGTGGGGTGACTCGGCATGAACCTGGAGCTCAGCGAGGAGCAGACCGCCGTACGGCGGCTCGCCCGGGACTTCGTGGCACGGGAGATCACCCCGCACGTCGTCGCGTGGGACCGCGCCGAGGAGGTGGACCGGTCGATCGTGAAGAAGCTCGGCGAGGTCGGCTTCCTCGGGCTCACCGTCGACGAGGAGTACGGCGGCAGCGGTGGCGACCACCTCGCGTACTGCCTGGTCACCGAGGAGCTGGGGCGCGGCGACAGCTCCGTGCGCGGCATCGTCTCGGTCTCCCTCGGCCTGGTCGCCAAGACCGTCGCGGCCTGGGGGAACGAGGAGCAGAAGCGGCGCTGGCTGCCCGGTCTGACCTCGGGCGCGTACGTCGGCTGCTTCGGCCTCACCGAGCCCGGCACCGGCTCGGACGCCGGCCACCTGTCCACCCGCGCGGTGCGCGACGGCGACGACTACGTGATCAACGGCACCAAGACGTTCATCACCAACGGCACCTGGGCCGACGTCGTCCTGCTCTTCGCCCGCTCCACCGACGCGCCCGGCCACAAGGGTGTCTCGGCCTTCCTTGTGCCCACCGACACGCCCGGCCTGACCCGTCGCACGATCCACGGCAAGCTCGGGCTGCGCGGCCAGGCCACCGCCGAACTGGTCCTGGAGGACGTCCGGGTCCCCGCCTCCGCGATGCTCGCGCCCGAGGGCAAGGGCTTCTCGGTCGCCATGTCGGCGCTCGCCAAGGGGCGGATGTCGGTCGCGGCGGGCTGCGTCGGCATAGCCCAGGCGGCCCTGGACGCGGCCGTCGCGTACGCGGGGGAGCGCGAGCAGTTCGGGAAGACGATCGCCCACCACCAACTGGTGCAGGAGCTGATCAGCGACATCGCCCTCGACGTGGACGCGGCCCGGTTGCTGACCTGGCGGGTCGCCGACCTGATCGACCGCGGGCAGCCCTTCGCCGTCGAGTCCTCCAAGGCCAAGCTCTTCGCCTCCGAGGCCGCCGTCCGCGCCGCCAACAACGCCCTCCAGGTCTTCGGGGGCTACGGCTACATCGACGAGTTCCCGGCCGGCAAACTGCTGCGCGACGCCCGCGTGATGACCCTCTACGAGGGCACCAGTCAGATCCAGAAGCTCGTCATCGGGCGTGCGCTGACCGGGGTTTCGGCGTTCTGAGTACGCGACCTGAGTATCTCGGCGGATGTGGCCGGCGCCACATCCGCCGACCCTTGTCCCCATGAGTGACACACCGGTCAAGCAGCAGAACACGGCCGCCTTCTACGGGCAGGCCGTCGCCTCCTTCTCCGTGGCCATGGCCGCCACCGCCATCGGCATCTACCGGCTCCAGGCGGACGCCTGGGTGCGGGCCTTCCTCGCCATCGCCGTCCTGTACCTCGTCACCTCGGCCTTCACGCTGGCCAAGATCATCCGGGACCGGCAGGAGGTCGGCCAGATCGTCAGCCGGGTGGACCAGGCCCGCCTCGACAAGATCCTCGTCGAGCACGACCCCTTCCAGAAGCCGGGCGGCACCCCCGCGGGCCAGCGCCCCTAAGCGATCGCTCACCTTCGGCGGTATGGTGGTGCTCCTGTCACCGAGAGGGGCGAACGAGCGATGAGTACGGCGGCCGAGACGACGGGCGGCGACATCGAGCCGTGGGAAGAGGTCACGCCTGACGCGGCCCGGCGGCTCCTGGTCGCCGCCGTGGAGGCGTTCGCCGAGCGCGGGTACCACGCGACCACGACCCGCGACATCGCCGGCCGGGCCGGGATGAGCCCGGCCGCGCTCTACATCCACTACAAGACCAAGGAGGAGCTGCTCCACCGCATCAGCCGCATCGGCCACACCCGGGCGGTGGACATCCTCCGCTCCGCGGCCCAGGGGGAGGGCGGTGCGACCGAGCGGCTCGCCGACGCCGTGAGCTCCTTCGTCCGCTGGCACGCCGGGCGGCGTACGACCGCGCGGGTCGTGCAGTACGAACTGGACGCGCTCGGTCCCGAGGCCCGCGAGGAGATCCTCGCGCTCCGCCGGCAGTGCGACGCCGCGGTGCGCGGCATCATCGACGACGGCGTGGCGACGGGCGAGTTCGACGTGCCGGACGTCAAGGGCACGACGCTGGCCGTGCTGTCGCTCTGCATCGACGTGGCCCGCTGGTTCAACGTGAACGGCCCCCGCACGCCCGACGAGATCGGCGCACTCTACGCCGACCTCGTGCTGCGCATGGTGGGAGCCGAACCCCCGGGGGCCGCTCAGAGGTAGTAGCGGGAGACCGACTCGGCGACGCACACCGGCTTGTCGCCGCCCTCGCGCTCCACGGTGAAGGCGACGCTGACCTGGATCCCGCCCGTGACCTCCTCGACGCCGGTGATCGTCGCCGTGGCGCGCAGGCGCGAGCCGACCGGCACGGGGGAGGGGAAACGGACCTTGTTGGTGCCGTAGTTGACGCCCATCTTCACGCCCTCGACCCGGATGAGCTGCGGTCCGAAGAGCGGGAGCAGCGACAGGGTCAGATAGCCGTGCGCGATCGTGCCGCCGAACGGGCCCGCGGCCGCCTTCTCCGGGTCCACGTGGATCCACTGGTGGTCCCCGGTCGCCTCGGCGAACAGGTCGATCCGCTTCTGGTCGACCTCCACCCAGTCGGTGTACCCGAGCTGCTCGCCCACCGCCGCCTTCACCTCGTCGGCGGACGCGAAGATCCTCGGCTCTGCCATGTCCCGGCCTCCCAAGTCGCACTGATTGACTAAGCGACTGCTTAGCATGGTGGGCCGTGGAGCCCCTGTCAACGGACCGGACGGGTGAGCGGGTCGGTAGGGTGCGAGGAGTGCCTCAGATTCCCGAGAAGATCCAAGAGCTCACGGTCGGCCAGCTCGCCGCGCGCAGCGGTGCCGCCGTCTCCGCCCTGCACTTCTACGAGTCCAAGGGCCTGATCCACAGCCGCCGCACCTCGGGCAACCAGCGTCGCTTCAGCCGTGACGCGCTGCGCCGGGTCGCCTTCGTCCGCGCGGCGCAGCGGGTCGGCATCCCGCTGGCCACGATCCGCGAGGCGCTCGCCGAACTGCCGGAGGGGCGCACCCCCACCGCGGACGACTGGGCCCGGCTCTCCGCGTCCTGGCGCTCCGAACTGGACGAGCGCATCCAGCAGCTCAACCGGCTGCGCGACCACCTCACCGACTGCATCGGCTGCGGCTGCCTGTCCCTGGAGACCTGCGTCCTGTCCAATCCCGACGACGTCTTCGGCGAACGCCGTGCCGGGTCCCGGCTGCTCGTGGAGCGTCGTGGCTCCACCGTCAGGGGCGGCCCGGGGGCGGTTTCGGCCCGGGAGTCCGGCTGTTGCGGCGACTGAGGTCCACTGGCCCGGGGCGGAGCCCGGGTCTCGGCGTCGTCCTGTCCGGCCGGAGTTGACTGGGGGATGCCTGTCCTGTCGTCGGCCGTGTTCTGTCGTATCCCCGACGGCGTCTTCGGTGGGCGCCGTGCCGGGTCCCGGCTGCTTGTGGAGCGTCGTGGCTCCACCGTCAGGGGTCGCCCGGGGGCGGTTTCGGCCCGGGAGTCCGGCTGTTGCGGCGACTGACGTCCCGGTGGCCCGGGACGCGGTCCGGGGCCTCAGTCGCTGCCCCGGCGGGCCGAACTCCACTCCCGCACCGCCGCCGTGACCAGATCGGCGTTCGAGGCGGCCCGGCTGCCGTCGGGAAGGTGCAGGGTGTCCTCCAGGCCGATCCGGGTCGCCAGGCCCAGCCGGCCGGCCAGCCGCAGCACCGGCCACGCCCCGCCGTCCTCGCCGTGCAGCAGGACGGGGCGGCCGTGAGCCGCGCCGAGCCCGGCCAGCAGGACGCGCGCGGAGCCGGGCGCGGTCGCCGGGTCGGTGTCCGTGACCTCCGCCAGGACACGCAGCACCTTCGGCGCGAGGGGCGAGCGCAGGAACCGGGCCGCCCCGTCCGTGCCGGACCAGATCCCCGCCTCCACCGCCACCCCGCGTTCGAGCAGCGCCGCGGCCGTCTCCTCGGCGCCCGGCTCGTGCCAGTTGACCGACGCGTGGTCGGGCAGGACCGTCCAGCCCCGGATCCGCGCCACCCGGGCCGCGGGGCCGGGTTCGGCCCAGGCGCCCGTGGTGACCCCGACGGGCACCCGGGCGGGCAGCCGGGCCCGTATCGCCTCCAGGACCGCCGCGAGGACGCGCGGCGACAACGTGTCCCGCCCGCACGGCGTCTTCGGGTGGACGTGGACGTCCGTGGCCCCGGCGGCGACCGCTTGGGCCGCCGACTCCGCCAGCGCGTCCGGCGACAGCGGCACCACCGCGCCGTCACCGCTCCCGCGCGCCCCGTTCACACACACCTGCACCATTGCCCCATGGTGCCCGGCACCACCGACAGCGCACCGCGGCCCGTGCCGTACCGGCCGCAGGGAGCGCGGCACCCCCGGCGCACTCCCGCGGCCGGCTACGCGGACATCAGCAGCCGGCCCCGCCGGGCGTCCGCCCGGGCGTCCGGGGTCAGGACGGGCCGCGGCACGAGGATCCCGCAGTCCGTGCAGACGGGGCCCGTCGAGGGCTCGTGGTCCAGGTCGTACTTCCAGACGAGGCGCTCCCCGTCGCACACCGGGCACACCGACCCCGGCTCGCGCTCCAGCGCCGAGATCAGCCGGCGCAGTACCTCCGCCAGCGGCCCGTCGGGGTGGACCCGGGGGTCGTCGCACCAGGCCACGCCGAACCCGCCCCAGGTCAGCCGGTGCCAGTCGTCCACGCTGCCCGGCCTGCGCAGCCCGTCGTGCTTCTCCTTCCTGCGCCGCTCGGCGAAGGCGACCTCGTAGGCCAGCCACACCGAACGCGCCTCCTCCAGCTCCTCCAGTGCGGCCACGAGCCGCGCTGGGTCGGGGGAGCGGTCCTCGGGACCGAACCCGGCCCGGGAGCAGAGATGGTCCCAGGTCGCCCTGTGCCCATAAGGGGCAAAACGCTCAAGGCACTTGCGCAGCGAATAGCGCCGCAGCGCCAGATCGCACCGTGGATCGCGGACCTGTCTCGCCAGACTTCGGAAACCGGCCATCGCCCTGCACCTCCGTCACACCTGCACCTGCACTCCGGTCACTTCGGCGTCGTCGTACGGACGTCGCCGAATAGACGTATCGACAACCGATTCGGCTCCATCCGATTTCCGATGCCTTCCATCAGCCGATCCGCCCGCTGGAAAAAGTGACGCACGTTCATCTTCCAAGTCGGGGATACCGGCGGTAACGTCCCGCCACACCCCCGTCGGGAGGAGCTGCCATGTCACGGCGCACCCCACGCAACGCCCTCGACAGACTGAGAACTCCCCGCGGTCTCCACGGGTTCCTGAAGACCGCATCCGTATGCGCGCTCATTGCCGGAGTTTTGTCACCGCTTTCCCCGGCCATGGCCGCCGGGACCGGGTCCGCCGAGGTCAAGGCCGCCCAAGCCGCCGCCAACGACCACTGCGGCGGGCAGTGTTCCGACATCCTGCCGCCCGGCCAGAACGGCAACGCCACCCTCGCCCAGATCCTCCTCAACCAGGCGTTCGGCACCCAGCCGTCGCACGCCGAGGACCAGCTCGGCCCCTACGCGAAGCTCGCCACCGGGTACCAGGGCCTGAGCAACGACAAGATCAACACCTTCTTCAACGACGCCTCCTTCGGCGTCCCGGACGGCCAGGCCGCCTCCACCGTCCGCCCCGCGGGACGCGACGACGTGACCATCGTCCGCGACAAGAAGACCGGCGTGCCGCACATCACCGGCACCACGCGCTACGGCACCGAGTTCGGCGCCGGGTACGCCGCCGCCCAGGACCGGCTGTGGCTCATGGACCTCTTCCGGCACGTCGGACGCGGCCAGTTGACCCCCTTCGCGGGCGGCGCCCCCGCCAACCAGGGCCTGGAGCAGCAGTTCTGGCGCAGCGCCCCCTACACCGAGGCCGACCTGGAGGCGCAGATCGAGAGCGCCGCCGCCAAGTCGGGCGAGCGCGGCAAGCTCGCCCTCGCCGACGTGGACGCCTACGTCGCCGGGGTCAACGCCTACATCGACGCCTCCGACAAGGGCCGCTACTTCCCCGGCGAGTACGTCCTGACCGGCCACAAGGACGCCATCACCAACGCCGGCACCATCGAGCGCTTCAAGCGCTCCGACCTCATCGCGCTGGCCTCCGTCATCGGTTCCCTCTTCGGCGCCGGAGGCGGCGGCGAGGTCAACAACGCGCTCTCCCTCCTCGCCGCCCAGGAGAAGTACGGCGTCGCCGAGGGCACCAAGGTCTGGGAGTCCTTCCGCCAGCGCAACGACCCCGAGGCCGTCCTCACCCAGCAGGACGGCAGCTTCCCGTACCTGCCCACCCCGGCCGACCCGCAGGGCCGCGCCCTGCCCGACGCCGGGTCGGTCCGGGCGGAGCCGCTGGTGTACGACCGTACGGGCAGCGCCGGGGCGGCGGGCGCGGCCGGTGCCTCCGCCAAGGCCGCGGACGCGGCGGTGACCTCGGCGCGGCGCGGCATGTCCAACGCCCTCGTCGTCAGCGGCGAGCACACCGCGAGCGGCCACCCCGTCGCCGTGTTCGGACCCCAGACCGGCTACTTCGCCCCGCAGTTGCTCATGCTCCAGGAGATCCAGGGCCCCGGCATCAGCGCCCGCGGCGCCTCCTTCGCGGGCCTGAGCATGTACGTCGAACTCGGCCGCGGCCAGGACTACGCCTGGAGCGCGACCACCTCGGGCCAGGACATCATCGACACCTACGCGGTCGAGCTGTGCCAGGACGACTACCACTACCTCTACCGCGGCACCTGCACGCCCATGGAGAAGGTCGAGCGGCGCAACGCCTGGAAGCCGACCGTCGCCGACCCCACCGCGGCCGGCTCCTACACGATGCGCGTCTGGCGCACCAAGTACGGCCCCGTCGAGTCCCGCGCCACGGTCGGCGGCAAGAAGGTCGCCTACACCACCCTGCGCTCCTCCTACCTCCACGAGGCCGACTCGATCATCGGCTTCCAGATGCTGAACGACCCGGACTACCTCAACGGTCCCGAGCGCTTCCAGGGCGCCGTCCAGCACATCAACTACACCTTCAACTGGTTCTACGCCGACTCCGAGCACACCGCGTACTACAACAGCGGCGACAACCCGGTGCGCGCGAGCGGCGTCGACGCCGAGTTCCCGGTCTGGGCGCGGCAGGCGTACGAATGGCAGGACTGGGACCCGGCCGCCAACACCGCCCGGTACACCGGCGCGTCCGCCCACCCGCAGTCGGTCGACCAGGGCTACTACGTCTCCTGGAACAACAAGCAGGCCAAGGACTACCCGGCCGCGTCCTGGGGCAACGGCTCCGTCCACCGCGGCGACCTGCTAGACGACCGGGTGAAGAAGCTGGTCGCCGAGGGCGGCGTCACCCGCACCGCGCTGGTCAAGGCCATGGCCGAGGCGGGCCTCGCCGACCTGCGTGCCGAGGACGTCCTGCCGGGCCTGCTGAAGGTGGTCGAGTCGGCGCCGGTGAGCGACCCGGCGGCGAAGACGGCCGTGGACGGGCTGAAGGCGTGGCTGTCGGCGGGCGGACTGCGCACGGAGACCTCGGCGGGCGCCAAGAAGTACGCGCACGCCGACGCGATCCGCACCCTGGACGCCTGGTGGCCGCTGCTGGTGAAGGCCGAGTTCGAACCGGGCCTCGGCAGCGACCTGTACACCGCCTTCACCCGCAACCTGCCCGTCGACGAGTCCCCGTCCGCCGCCCACGGCCCGACCGGCGCCCACGCCGGCAGCGCCTTCCAGTACGGCTGGTGGAGCTATGTCGACAAGGACATCCGGTCCGTGCTCGGCGAGTCCGTCAAGGGCCCGCTCGCGCACGCCTACTGCGGCGACGGCGACCTCACCGCCTGCCGGAACACCCTGGTGTCCACCCTGAAGGAGGCGGCGGGCCGCACGGCCGCCCAGGTCTACCCCGGCGACGAGAACTGTTCGGCGGGAGACCAGTGGTGCGCCGACTCGGTGATCCACCGCACCCTCGGCGGCATCAAGCACGGCGGCATCGGCTGGCAGAACCGGCCGACCTACCAGCAGGTCGTGGAGTTCACGTCCCACAGGTGACCGGCCGGCCCGACGGTCACCTGTAGAGCAGGTACTGGCGGCGCGTCCCGCGGAACGCCGCCAGTTCCCGCTCCCATCCGGCCACCACCTCGTCGGTGTCCGCGCCCGCGTCGATCATCGTGCGCACCCGTGCGGACCCGGTGAGCTTGTCGATCCAGTTGTCCGGCCGCCAGGCGAAACCGTCCCAGGTGCGCCTGGCGGTCACGAGGAGGGCGACACCGGTGCGCACCGGGTCGAACGCGGCCCGGTCGTGCACGTGGAGCTGCACGCCGCCGACCGTCCTCCCCTGGAACTTGGAGAAGGTGGGCGCGAAGTACGCCTCCCTGAACCGCACGCCCGGCAGACCGACGTCGTTCGCGGCGGCGGCCCAGCTCCCGTCGATCCCCTCCGCGCCGAGCAGTTCGAACGGGCGGGTCGTGCCGCGCCCCTCGGAGAGGTTCGTGCCCTCGAACAGACACGTCCCCGAGTACACCAGCGCGCACTCCGGCGTCGGCATGTTCGGGCTCGGCGGCACCCAGGGCAGCCCGGAGGCGTCGTAGAACTCCGACCGCTTCCAGCCCGTCATCGTCACCGTCTCCAGCGGTACCGGCGACGGGAGGAACTCGCCGTTGAAGAGCAGCGCCAGCTCGGCGACCGTCATGCCGTGGGCCTGCGCGATCGGCTCCCGGCCGACGAAGGTCGCGAACTCCTTGTGCAGGACCGGACCGAGGGCCGCCCGCCCGGTCACCGGGTTCGGCCGGTCCAGGACCACGAACCGCTTCCCCGCGAGCGAGGCCGCCTCCATGCAGTCGAAGAGCGTCCAGATGTACGTGTAGAAGCGCGCGCCCACGTCCTGGATGTCGAAGACGACGGTGTCCACGCCGGAGGCCGTGAACACGTCGGCGAGCGGCTGCCCGCTCTTCAGGTACGTGTCGTAGACCGGCAGCCCGGTCGCGGGGTCGTCGTAGCGCCCCTCGGAACCGCCCGCCTGCGCCGTGCCCCGGAAGCCGTGCTCGGGTCCGAAGACGGCGGTCAGGTTCACCCGGCCGTCGGCGTGCATGACGTCGACGATGTGGCGCACGTCCCGGGTGACGCCGGTCGGGTTGGTGACGACGCCGACCCTCTGCCCGTCGAGCCGGGCGTAGCCGTCGTCGGCGAGGCGCTCGAAGCCGGTGCGCAGCCGGCGGCCCCCGTTCCCCGCGGGCGCCGCGTGCGCCGTCCCCGCCGACGCGGCGGTGGTGGCGGTGGCCCCGGCCGCCACCGCGGCCGTCGTGGCGAGCAGATTCCGTCTGGACAGCGTCATGCGGTGACCTCCGTGATCGCGGCGGGTGTCATGCGCACGCACGCTAACCCGCACCGGGGCCGCAGGGAATGGAGTAGACCGCGGTTCACCTCTTCCGCCGCACATACCGACTGGTTAGTCTGGCGCTGCAACGGGGAGCGAGCCGTGCCGAGCCGTGTCGAAGGAGACCGATGGTGGAAGCCGTGCAGGATGCCGGAGTCGTCGTCACCGGGGCGGGAGGCGGCATCGGCGCCGCGCTGGCCCGGCGCTTCGCCGCCGAGGGGGCCCGGGTCGTCGTCAACGACCTGGACGCCGGACGGGCGAAGGCCGTCGCCGACGAGATCGGCGGCACCGCGGTCCCCGGCGACGCCTCGGCGGTCGTCGGCGAGGCCCGCGACGCGCTGGGCGGCACGGTCGACGTGTACTGCGCCAACGCGGGCGTCGGCTGCGCCGGTTCGGAGGCCGCCGAGGAGTCCGCCTGGGCGCTCGCCTGGGACGTCAACGTCATGGCCCACGTCCGCGCGGCCCACGAACTGCTCCCCGACTGGCTGGAGCGAGGCAGCGGCCGCTTCGTCTCCACCGTCTCCGCCGCCGGACTGCTCACCATGATCGGCGCCGCCCCCTACAGCGTCACGAAGCACGGCGCCTACGCCTTCGCCGAGTGGCTGTCCCTGACCTACCGCCACCGCGGGATCAAGGTCCACGCCATCTGCCCGCAGGGCGTGCGCACCGACATGCTGGCCGCCACCGGCAGCGCCGGCGACCTGGTGCTCCGGCCCACCGCGATCGAACCGCAGGACGTCGCCGACGCCCTGTTCCGGGGCATCGAGGAGGACCGCTTCCTCGTCCTGCCGCACCCCGAGGTCGCCGAGTACTACCGGGCGCGGGCCGCCGACCCCGACCGCTGGCTGCACGGCATGAACCGGCTCCAGCGGCAGTGGGAGGAGACAGCGGCCCGGTGACCGCCCGCCGGTGTCCGGAGCGCGCCGCGGCGCCCTGCCCGACGCGCCGGAGCCGGAGAGTGGGAAGATCCTCCGTCGGGAACGGCGTTCTGGTACCCGGCAGGACCCGACAGTGAACGGACAGTGAAACGGAAAGGCAGGTGACGGCAGTGCCCAGGACCACGGACGGGGACGGCACTCCGGTGCCGCAGCGGCTCCTGGCCGCCGCCACCCGGCTCTTCGCCGAGCAGGGCTACGACCGCACCTCGGTACAGGAGATCGTCGAGGCGGCAGGCGTCACCAAGGGGGCGCTGTACCACTACTTCGGATCCAAGGACGACCTCCTGCACGAGGTGTACGCGCGCGTGCTGCGCCTCCAGCAGGAGCGCCTGGACGCCTTCGCCGACGCCGACGATCCGGTCGAGAAGCGGGTCCGGGACGCGGCGGCCGACGTCGTCGTCACCACCATCGAGAACCTCGACGACGCGTCGATCTTCTTCCGCTCCATGCACCAGCTCAGCCCGGAGAAGAACAAGCAGGTGCGCGCGGAGCGCCGGCGCTACCACGAGCGCTTCCGCGCGCTCATCGAGGAGGGCCAGCGCACCGGCGTCTTCACCAGGCAGACCCCGGCCGACCTGGTGGTGGACTACCACTTCGGCTCCATCCACCACCTGTCCACCTGGTACCGCCCCGACGGCCCCCTCAGCCCGCAGGAAGTGGCCGATCACCTCGCCGACCTGCTGCTGCGGGCGCTGCGTCCGTGAGGCGCCCCGTGAGGTGACCGGCCAGGGCCGCCGCCGCGGGATTGCGCGGCCGCGGCCCGCGCCCGGCCAGCACGACGGTCCGGCCCGGCTCCGGCTGCCTGATCTCCACACACGGCAGGCCGGCGCGCTCACCGATCCGGCGCGGCACGAACGCCACGCCGATCCCCGCCCGCACCAGATCGACCAGCAGCCCGATCTGGGTCACGTCGCAGGTGATACGGCGCTCCAGACCGCAGTGGGCCGCCAGCCGCCGTACGGCGGTCTCCAGACCGGTACCCGCGCGGAAGTCGACGAACGGCTCCTCGGCGAGGTCGCTGACCAGCGTCCGCCCCGCCCGGGCGAGCCGATGGCCCTCGGCGGTGATGAGCACCAGCTCCTCCTGCCAGGACGCGTACGCGGTGAGTCCCTCGGGCAACGCCGCCGCGTCCGGCACGAGATACGCGAGGTCCAGCTCGCCCGCGCGCAGCGCGTCGGTCAGCTCACCGACCGGCGCGTCCCGCACCGACACCTGGACGCCCGGGAACCGGCGGTGGAAGGTGGCCAGTTCGGCGGGCAGGTCGACGCAGGTGAGCGTCTGGATGGTGCCGATGGCCACCCGTCCGGTGGCCAGGCCCGTCACCGCCGCGACCGCCTGCCGGGCCTCCTCGGCGCCGGCCAGCAGCGCGCGGGCCCGCGGCACCAGCGCCCGGCCCGCCTCGGTGAGCACGACCCGGCGGCCGGTGCGGTCGAACAGCTCGGCACCCAGCTCCCGTTCCAGGTTGCGGACCGACGAGCTGAGCGCCGACTGCACGATCAGCTCCCGGCGCGCTGCGGCGGTGAAGCCGCCCTCGGTGACGACGGCCATGAAGTGGCGGAGCTGGCGGATCTCCATCGGCCCACTCTAGAGCCCCGATCGATTTGGGAGATGGGACGCAGCGAAACCATCTGTTGGACCGCTGTCCGGTCCGCGGGCCAGCCTGGAGGCATGTCTCGCAGCCCCTCGCCCTGGACCCGCCTCGTCTCCTTCCTCCGCGCCCTCGCGCGCGCCGACCACCACTACTCGGGCGGCTACTAGCACTCCGCCGGCCGGGTGCTCAGAGGTACTTCTTGATCTCCCGGCGGGCCAGCGAGCGCTGGTGGACCTCGTCCGGACCGTCGGCGATCATCAGGGTCCGCGCGCCCGCGTACAGCTCCGCCAGCGGGAAGTCCTGGCTCACGCCGCCCGCGCCGTGCAACTGGATCGCCCGGTCGATGATGTCGACCACCGCGCGGGGCGTGGCGATCTTGATGGCCTGGATCTCGGTGTGCGCGCCCCGGTTGCCGACGGTGTCCATCAGCCAGGCGGTCTTCAGCACCAGCAGCCGGAGCTGCTCGACGGTGACCCGGGCGTCCGCGATCCAGTTGTGGACCACGCCCTGCTGGGCCAGCGCCTTGCCGAAGGCGTTGCGGGACACCGCGCGGCGGCACATCAGCTCGATCGCCCGCTCCGCCATGCCGATCAGCCGCATGCAGTGGTGGATCCGGCCGGGACCGAGCCGGGCCTGGGCGATGGCGAAGCCGCCGCCCTCCTCACCGATCAGATGGGTCACCGGCACGCGCGCGTGGTCGAAGGTCACCTCGGCGTGGCCGCCGTGGTAGTGGTCCTCGTAGCCGAAGACCTGCATCGCCCGGTCGACCGTCACCCCGGGCGTGTCGCGCGGAACCAGCACCATGGACTGCTGGCGGCGGAGGTCCTCGCCGTCCGGGTCGGTCTTGCCCATCACGATGAAGATCCGGCAGTCCGGGTTCATCGCCCCCGAGATGTACCACTTGCGGCCCGTGACGACGTACTCGTCGCCCTCGCGCTCGATGTGCGTGGTGATGTTCGTGGCGTCCGAGGAGGCCACGTCCGGCTCGGTCATCGCGAACGCGGAGCGGATCTCCCCGGCCAGCAGCGGCTCCAGCCACTGCTTCTTCTGCGCCTCGTCGGCGAACTGGGCCAGCACCTCCATGTTCCCGGTGTCCGGCGCCGCGCAGTTCGTCGCGGTCGGCGCCAACTGGGGGCTGCGGCCGGTGATCTCGGCGAGCGGGGCGTACTGGAGGTTGGTGAGGCCGGCGCCGTGCTCGGCGTCGGGGAGGAACAGGTTCCACAGGCCCTGGCGGCGGGCCTCGGCCTTGAGCTCCTCCACGACCCGCGGGGTCTCCCAGGGCGAGGCGAGCCGGGCGCGCTGCTCGTGGGCGACCTGCTCGGCCGGGTAGACGTACTCGTCCATGAAGGCGAGCAGCCTGCCGCGGAGTTCCTCGGTGCGTGCGTCGTAGGCGAAGTCCATGGCGGGTCAGCCCTCCTGAAGGGTGGTCAGGCCGTGCTCGATGAAGACGGGGACGAGGTCGCCGATGCGGTCGAAGCCGCGGCCGACCGTCTGGCCCAGCGTGTAGCGGTAGTGGATGCCCTCCAGGATCACGGCGAGCTTGAACCACGCGAACGCCGTGTACCAGGCGACCGTGGAGACGTCCCGCCCCGAGCGGGCGGCGTACCGCTCGACCAGCTCGTCGGGGGCGGGGTGGCCGGGCGCCTGGGCGGTGGTGGAGACGGGGGAGTCGGGCATGCCGAGGGGGCTGCTGTACATCACCAGCAGGCCGAGGTCGGTCAGCGGGTCGCCGAGCGTGGACATCTCCCAGTCGAGGACCGCCCGGATCTCGTCGTCCTCGCCGCCGATCAGGACGTTGTCGAGGCGGTAGTCGCCGTGCACGACCGTCGGGGCGGGGGAGCGCGGCAGCTCCCGGCCGAGGGTGGCGTGCAGTTCGTCGATGCCGGCCAGGTCGCGGTCGCGGGAGGCGTCGAGCTGCTTGGCCCAGCGCCTCAGCTGCCGGTCCAGGAAGCCCTCGGGGCGGCCGAAGTCCGCGAGGCCCACCTCGGCGGGGTCCACCGCGTGCAGCCCGACCAGCGTGTCGACGAGGTTCAGCACGGCGGCGCGGGTGCGCCCCGGCCCGAGCGGGGCGAGCTGCTCGGCGGTGCGGTACGGGGTGCCCTCCACGAACTCCATCACGTAGAACGGCGCCCCCAGCACCTCCTTGTCCTCGCACAGCAGCACCGGGCGCGGCACGGGCACGTCGGTCGGGTGCAGCGCGCTGATGACGCGGTGCTCGCGCCGCATGTCGTGCGCGGTGGCCAGGACGTGACCGAGCGGGGGCCGCCGTACGACCCAGCGGGCGGTGCCGTCCGAGACGGCGTAGGTGAGGTTCGACCGTCCGCCCTCGATCAGCCGGCCGGACAACGGGCCGGCGACCAGTCCGGGCCGCTCGCGGTCGAGCAGGGCGCGCAACCGGTCGAGATCGAGTCCGGGCGGGTGGTCGGGGCTCATCGGCTCTCCCTGGGGCGGGCGGACAGTACCCCCACATGATGCCGACCGGTCGGTATGCCGTCCAGTGGGCGGGCGGAACGTGACCGGGGTTACGGGCCTCAGAGGACGAGGACCGCCCCGCAGAGGGCGAGGACGAGCGTGCACAGAGCGGCGGCGACGGCGTGCTGCGGGGTGAGCGCGCGGGGCCGCCTCGCCGCGGCGAGGGTGCTGATACGGCCGTGGGCGATCCGCAGGAAGGCCAGCCAGAGGGCGCAGCACAGGGCGGCGGCCAGGACCGAGACGGCCGTCGCGCCACCGTGCAACGCGGCCTTCGCGGCGAGTACGGCGACGACCGTGCCGGACAGGGTGGTACGGCGCCAGGCGAGCCGGGTGCGCTCGGGCTGGAGACCGGGGTCGCGGTCGGCGGGTGCCGCGTCGGCGCCGCGCACGCTCAGCCCTCCCAGCCGGTGAGGACCACGACGACCATGACGACGGCGACCACGGCCACGACCAGGCTCAGCAGCGCCGGGAAGCGGGAGACGGGGAGGTCCTCGCCCCGGCGCATGGCGCGCTCGCAGCGCGCCCAGTGGTTCACCGCCCGCAGCGAGCACAGCACACCGGCGGCGAGAAGCGCGAGCGCGAGCCCGACCCGCCAGCCCCAGCGCAGGTCGGGCAGGAACTGGTCCACCGCGAACCCGCCGCCGATCAGCGCGAGCGCCGTACGCAGCCAGGCCAGGAACGTACGCTCGTTGGCCAGCGAGAACCGGTAGTCGGGGGTCGCTCCTTCCCGCCGCACCTCCTCGGGCGCCCACCACGACCGAACACTCCGCACGAAACCGATCACTCCGGGACCCTACAACTGCGGGCCGTCGTGCCGCCGGGCGGCACGGGCGGGCCGTGGGGGTACCCCCGGGCCGTTCAGCCACTGGGGGAGACGCCCGCCGCGCCGGACCGCGCACCCCACTCCCGCGTCCGTCCCCGGCCGCCTGCGCAAGAGACGCCGGACCCGCCGGACCCCTCACCCCCGCCGGGCCCGCAGCCGCGCATACGCCGCGACCCCGTCCGGCACGAACTCCCACGCCCCTTCCCCGAGGCGCCGCTCCAGCTCCGCCTCGGAGAGGAACCCGTACCACGCCACCTCCTCCACCTGAGGCGACACCGTCCCCGTTACGCGCACCTCGTACACCGCCGACCACCAGGTCCGCCCGCCCCCGTCGTCGTACAGGAACTTGAACAGGAACGACGGCCGCGGCAGCCCGCTCACCCCCAGCTCCTCCTCCGCCTCCCGCAGCGCCGCGTCGTCGTAGGACTCGCCCGCACCCACCACCCCGCCGACGAACATGTCGTACAGGGCGGGAAACACCAGCTTCGAAGCAGTGCGGCGGTGCACGAAGACCCGGCCCTCCGGATCGCGGGCCCACACGAACACGCAGCGGTGCCGCAGACCCCGGTCGTACACGTCGCCCCGCCGGGCCTGCCCGACCACGCGGTCGTTCTCGTCGACGACGTCGAGGATCTCGTCAGCAGAACTCATCCGCCCATCCAAGCAGCCGGCCCCGCCTCGCCGGTATCACCGGTACCACGAAGCCCGTCAGCTGCGCTCCAGCGCCGGTTCGCGCCCGCTCTCGCCCGTCCCCGTGCCCTGCGGCATCGCCGGGTGCAGACCCAGCAGGACGATGCCCGCCACGACCGCCGCGAGACCGCCCGCCTCCCACGCGAGCGCCCCGGCGTCGGTGTGCAGCCGGTCGCCGAGGAACCCGACCCCGCACGCGATCCCGGCGAGCGGCTGGGCCGCCGTCAGCGCGGGCAGCGACCGGCGCAGCGGTGCCGTCTCGAAGGCGCTCTGGACCAGGACCAGACCGGTGACCCCCAGCACCACCACGGCGTACGGCTGCCACCCGGTCAGCAGGTCCGCCAGGCCGCCCGCGGAGAAGCGCCGCCCGCTGACCCGGGTCAACGCGTCCTGCACCCCGTAGATCAGCCCGGCGGCCAGCGCCAGCAGCGCCGGACCCCAGGTCAGCCGCAGACGCCCGGCGCACAGCGTGAGCAGGACGGCCAGGCCCAGCATCACGCCGACGATCACCCAGTGCCGCACCGGGTCGGTCACCGCGCTGCCGCCGCGCGGCTCGCCCGCCAGGATGAACGCGGTCACCCCGCCCGCGAGCAGCGCGAGGCCCGCCCAGCCCTGAGGCCCCAGCGGCTGTCTGGTCTGGACGCGGGAGAGCGCGAGGGCGAACAGGAGGTTGGTCGCCAGGAGGGGTTCGACGAGGGTGAGTTCGCCGCCGCCCAGCGCGACCGCGCCGAGGACCAGACCGGCCACCATCAGTCCCATGCCGGCCAGCCAGCGCGGCACCCGCACGAGGTCGAGCAGGAGACGGGGCGAGAGGAAGTCGCCCAGCGGGGCACGCTCGGCCGCGTTCTGCTGGAGGACGAAACCGAAACCCAGACAGCACGCGGCGCACACGGCGAGGACCAGAACCAGAACCGACACGCTGCGTACCTCGATCGTCAGTCGGGTCACGGGGGCGTCGGGGACGACTCTAGTGCGGGGGGCCGCCGGACGCCGGGCGGGCGGCGCATTCGGGGGTGCGGTCCGGCCACGGCTGCCCGGCGGGGCGGGCGGAGGCCGTCGCGGACCAACTCCCCCTGGATATAAGCGAGTAGCCCGTGCGCTTCATGCGAGCAGCCCGTGCGGTCCGCGATGCGTGCCGGGCCGCCGCCCTCGTGCCGCACGACCCCGCGCCCCGGCTCGGACCGCTCGTGCCGGAGCGCTCCCTGCCACCCTCGCGGGCCTCGCCCTGCGGGTGATCGCCGGGTCGCACGGTCAAGGACTTCGACGTCCTCGCCGGGCGACGAGGCGTTCCCGCGGGACCAGGCCGCGTCCGCCCGACCCGGAGGAGCGGCCCCGCACGCGTCCGGGCCCCGGCTGCTCGGCAGACCGGGGCCCGGAATCCGCAGGACGGTGCGGTCTCCCGCACCGGCCCGCCGTAGCCGCACTGCGCGGACCCTCTCGGGCCGGCGCAGTGCGGCTATATGACCAGGGACAACAGCAGCACCAGGGCGCCGGCGACCACCGAGATGATGGTCTCCATCGCGGACCAGGTCTTGATGGTCTGGCCGACGTTCAGGCCGAAGTACTCCTTCACCAGCCAGAAGCCGGCGTCGTTGACGTGGCTGAAGAACAGCGAACCGGCACCGATGGCCAGGACCAGCAGGGCGGCGTGCGTGGTCGACATGTCGGCCGCGAGCGGCGCCACCAGACCGGCCGCCGAGACGGTCGCCACCGTCGCCGAACCGGTCGCCAGCCGGATCGCCACCGCGATCAGCCAGGCCAGCAGCAGCGCCGGGATCGACCAGTCCTTGGAGATCTCCAGGATCATCTGGCCCACGCCGGAGTCGATCAGCGTCTGCTTGAAGCCGCCGCCCGCGCCGACGATCAGGAGGATGCCGGCGATGGGGGCGAGGCCCTTCTCGACCAGCCCGGAGAGACGGTCCTTGCCGAACCCGGCGGGCCGCAGCAGCGTGAAGATGCCGACGATCACGGAGACCAGCAGGGCGATCAGCGGGTTGCCGATGACGTCGAAGGCGCGCTGCACCACGTTCTCCGGGTCGTCGACGATGATGTCGACGAGCGCCTTCAGCAGCATCAGCACGACCGGCAGCAGGATCGTGGACAGGGTGGCGCCGAAGCCCGGACGCTTCTCCAGATCCTCCGAGGCACGCTGCGGGATCATGCGGTCGGGGGCCGGGACGTCCACCCAGCGGGCCGCGTACTTCGAGAACACCGGACCGGCGATGATCACCGTCGGGATCGCGATCAGCACGCCCAGCGCCAGGGTCACCCCGAGGTTGGCGTCCACCGCGTCGATGGCGACCAGCGGGCCGGGGTGCGGCGGCACCAGACCGTGCATCACGGACAGGCCGGCCAGGGCCGGGATGCCGATCCGCATCAGCGAGTAGTTGCCGCGCTTGGCGACCATCAGGACGACCGGGATCAGCAGGACGATGCCGACCTCGAAGAACAGCGGCAGTCCGATCACCGAGGCGATCAGCACCATCGTCCACGGCATGGAACGCGGGGTCGCCCTGGCGAGGATGGTGTCCACGATCTGGTCGGCGCCGCCGGAGTCGGCGAGCATCTTGCCGAGGATCGCGCCGAGGGCGATCAGGACGCCCACGCCCGCGACGGTGGAGCCGAGCCCGGAGGTGAAGCTGGTGATGACCTTGTCCAGCGGCGCCCCGGCGAACGCGCCGAGCGCCAGCGACCCGATGGTCAGCGACAGGAAGGCGTGCAGCTTGAACTTGGTGATGAGCAGGACGATGACGGCGATGCCCAGGAGTACGGCGATGCCCAGTTGAGCGTGGCCCGCCGAGGTGATCGGCTCGACGGGGTCCGCTGCCAGCATCTCGACGCTGAGTCTGGTCACGGTGGTTCCCTTGCGGTGAGGGGGATTCGGGGGAGCACGGGGCCGTGCGCGCGGAAGGCGGCACGGCCCCGGGGGAAGTGGGGGGGTGGTGCGGCGGCTACCGCACCGGCTCGGGAAGATCCTTGAGGGCGTCGGCCGCCCGCTCGGTGATCTCCTCGGGGGAGCCGGCGACGTCCACCGCGACTCCCGCCTCGTCCGGCTGCAGCGGCTGGAGCGTGGCGAACTGGGAGTCGAGCAGGGCCGTCGGCATGAAGTGGCCCTGCCGGTGCGACATCCGGTCCTCGATCAGCTCACGGCTGCCCGTGAGGTGCACGAAGACGACACCGGGAGCGGCGGCCCGCAGCCGGTCGCGGTACGACCGCTTGAGCGCGGAACTGCTCACCACCCCACCGAGCCCGGCCCGCCCGTGGGCCCAGCCGCCGATGGCGTCCAGCCAGGGCCAGCGGTCCTCGTCGGTGAGCGGGGTGCCGGCCGTCATCTTGGCGATGTTGGCCGGGGGGTGGAAGTCGTCGCCCTCGGCGTAGGGGACGCCGAGCCGCGCCGCGAGCAGGGGACCGATGGTGGTCTTCCCGGTGCCCGCGACGCCCATGACCACGACCACGTGGGGGGTGTGCAGTTGCTGCATCGCACTCTCGCTGTCTGCTGTCTTCGTCGACACCTGATGTCGAGGCAACTGAAACCCATTAGGTACGACGAATTCAAGAGTCTGTGACATATAAGTCTGACTTTTTGTTCCGGTGACGTGCCCCGTACGCTGAGTGCATGAGCACACCGGGCCGGGGGCTGCACGGCCGCGTACTGGACACCCTCGGCCCCGCGATCACAGCGGGCGCCTACCCCGCGGGCAGCGTCCTGCGCACGGACGAACTCGCCCAGCGCTTCGAGGTGTCCCGCTCCGTGATGCGGGAGGCGGTCCGGGTGCTGGAGTCCATGCACCTCGTCGAGTCGCGCCGCCGCGTGGGCGTCACCGTCCTGCCCGAGTGCGAGTGGAACGTCTACGACCCGCAGGTCATCCGCTGGCGCCTGGCCGGCTCCGAACGCCCCCGGCAGCTGCGCTCCCTGACCGTGCTCAGGTCGGCCGTCGAACCGGTGGCGGCGGGCCTGGCGGCGCGACTGGCCACGTCCGAGCAGTGCGCCGAGCTGACCGAGTGCGCGCTCGGCATGGTCGCCAACTCAAGTGGACACCGGCTGGAGGAGTACCTCTTCCACGACGTGGCCTTCCACCGCGTCATCCTCACCGCCTCGGGCAACGAGATGTTCGCCCGACTCGGCGGCGTCGTCGCCGAGGTCCTGGCCGGCCGCACGCACCACGACGTGATGTTCGAGGACCCCGACCCGGCCGCCGTCACCCTGCACGTCCAGGTCGCCGAGGCGGTCCGCGCCCGCGACGCCGAGCGTGCCGAGCGGCTGACCCGGGAGATCACCGAGGGCGCGCTGCAGGAGCTGGACATCCTGGCGCCGTAGCCCCCGGACCGGCCGGGTGCCCTGCACGAGGACCCCCGGACCGGCCGGGTGCCCTACGCGAGGAACTCGCCGTCCACGTACACCCACGCCCCGTCCACGCGTTCGAACCGGCTCCGCTCGTGCAGCGAGCCACCGCGGTAGGACGCCCGGAACGTCACGGTCCCGGTGGTGTGGAAGGCGGAACCGTCGGCCGTCCCCAGGATCTCCAGGCCGGTCCACCGCATGCCCGGATCGAGGTCGAGCCGGGCCGGCCGCGTGCGCGGGTGCCAGGTGCGCAGCAGGTAACCGGCGTCGCCCTTCACGAAGGCGCTGTAGCGCGAGCGCATCAGGGCCTCGGCGCTGGGCGCGGCGGCGGCCCCGGCGTGGAAGCGGCCGCAGCAGCTCTCGTACGGCTCGGACCGCCCGCAGGGGCAGGAGGGGGAGGTCATGGCGACCACTGTAGAGGAAAGCAGAAAACCCCTGCTCAGCAGGGGTCTCAGCTGGTGTCCGAGGGGGGACTTGAACCCCCACGCCCGATAAAGGGCACTAGCACCTCAAGCTAGCGCGTCTGCCATTCCGCCACCCGGACAAGGTGTCTGTCGCGTGGGGTGCTCCCCTTGGCGACGACGTAAACATTACCAGGCTTTCCGGGGTGGCCGATCACCCCCTCCTTGGGCCCGGACGGCCGCAGGGGGAGGATGAGGGGGACCGACCAGCAGTGACATCAGCAGTGACATCAGCAGTGACAGCGGGAGGAACCACGTGAGCGACTCGGGCACGGCCAGGAGCGTCACCGGCGAGGACGAGGTCGTCGACCTCTGCCGCGAGCTGATCCGGATCGACACCAGCAACTACGGCGACCACTCGGGACCCGGCGAGCGCAAGGCCGCCGAGTACGTCGCCGAGAAGCTCGCCGAGGTGGGACTCGAACCCAAGATCTTCGAGTCCCACCCCGGACGCGCCTCCACGGTGGCCCGGATCGAGGGCGAGGACCCGTCCAGGCCCGCGCTGCTCATCCACGGCCACACCGACGTCGTCCCGGCCAACGCGGACGACTGGACCCACCACCCCTTCTCCGGCGAGGTCGCCGACGGCTGCGTGTGGGGGCGCGGCGCCGTCGACATGAAGGACATGGACGCGATGACCCTCGCGGTCGTCCGCGACCGGCTGCGCAGCGGGCGCAAGCCGCCGCGGGACATCGTGCTGGCGTTCCTCGCCGACGAGGAGGCCGGCGGCACGTACGGCGCCCGTCACCTCGTCGACCACCACCCCGACCTCTTCGAGGGCGTCACCGAGGCGATCAGCGAGGTGGGCGGCTTCTCCTTCACCGTGAACGAGCAGCGCCGCCTGTACCTGATCCAGACGGCCGAGAAGGGCATCCACTGGATGAAGCTGACGGTGGCCGGCACCGCGGGGCACGGGTCGATGATCCACCGCGACAACGCCATCACCGAGCTGTCCGAGGCCGTCGCGCGGCTGGGCCGGCACACGTTCCCCGTCCGCGTCACCAAGACCACCCGGGCCTTCCTCGACGAACTCGGCGACGCCCTCGGCACCGAGCTGGACCCGGAGGACATGGAGGGGACGATCGCCAGGCTCGGCGGCATCGCCAAGCTCATCGGCGCGACCCTGAGCAACACCGCCAACCCGACCCAGCTGGGCGCGGGTTACAAGGTCAACGTCATCCCCGGCGAGGCCACCGCGCACATCGACGGGCGCTACCTGCCCGGGTACGAGGAGGAGTTCCTCGCCGACCTCGACCGCATCCTCGGACCGCACGTGCGGCGCGAGGACGTGCACGCCAACAAGGCCGTCGAGACCACCTTCGACGGCGCGCTGGTCGACGCGATGCAGTCCGCGCTGGTGGCCGAGGACCCGGCCGCGAAGGCGATCCCCTACATGCTCTCCGGCGGCACGGACGCCAAGTCCTTCGACGACCTGGGCATCCGGGGCTTCGGCTTCGCGCCGCTCAAGCTGCCGCCCGAGCTGGACTTCGCGGGCATGTTCCACGGCGTCGACGAGCGGGTCCCGGTGGACGGACTCAAGTTCGGTGTGCGGGTGCTCGACCGCTTCATCGACGCCTCCTGAATCGCCCGTGTGTACGGGGGGTGGCCGGGACGAGTGAATGCGCTCATAAGCTCGTAGCCTCATTACTTCCTCCTCGTTACAGGTGATGCGATCGGCAATTTTGGGATCGCGTTTGCCAACTAGGAGGAACAATGCTCAAGAAGGTCGTCGCCGCTGCGGCTGCCACCGGTGGTCTGGTTCTCGCGGGCGCGGGCATGGCCGTCGCCGACTCCGGCGCGCAGGGTGCCGCCGTGCACTCGCCCGGCGTCCTTTCCGGCAACGTCGTTCAGGTTCCCGTGCACGTGCCGGTGAACGTCTGCGGCAACACGATCTCCGTGATCGGCCTGCTGAACCCCGCCTTCGGCAACGTCTGCGTCAACAAGTGACGTTGTGCCTCGCCCCGTGAGGATCTGATTCCGTCGGCCCCGGAGTGCACGCCATGCGCTCCGGGGCCGACGCCTTTTGGGGGAATTCGAGGCGGGGGGAGGACGGAAGCGCCGGAATTCCGGCACTCTCGGCATTCTCGGTACCACGGGACCAGACAAGGCAGGGGAAACAGCAAATGCGACAGGTCACCCGCAAGGGCCTGATGACGATGGCGGCGGCCACGGGTGTGATCGCCGCCGCGGGCGCCAGCGCCCACGCGGACTCGGGTGCGCACGGCTCGAGTTCGGGTTCGCCCGGCGTACTCTCCGGCAACACGGTGCAGGCCCCGGTGCACGTGCCGGTGAACGTCTGCGGCAACACGGTGGACGTGGTGGGCGTCCTCAACCCGGCGATGGGCAACTCCTGCGCCAACAAGGGCGGCGGTGCCTCCGCGGGACACGGCGGCTCGGGGGGCCACGGCGGGTCGCACGGCGGCTCGCAGGCCGGCGGTCACGCCGCGGACTCGCCGGGCGTCGGCTCCGGCAACCACGTCGAGGTGCCGATCGACGTGCCGGTGAACGTGTGCGGCAACAGCATCGACGTGGTCGGCCTCCTCAACCCGACCACCGGCAACGACTGCGACAACGGGGGCGGAGGACGCACGACGCCCCCCGGCGACCACGAGACGCCTCCGGAGAAGCCGGAGAAGCCGGACAACCCCGGCACTCCCGAGACCCCGGACACCCCGCCCGGTCCGCGCGGCGATACGCCGGACGACGACCAGCCGGGCACCCGGCCGCACGGCAACGCGTCGCTCGCCGAGACCGGCAACGGCCTGCCGCTGGGGCTCGCCCTGCCGGTGGGCGCCGGCGCGCTGCTCGCGGGCACGGTGCTCTACCGCAAGGCCCGCCCCTCGGCGTGAGGCGGGCACACCGGCACACGCGGCGGGCTCCGCATCGGCGGGGCCCGCTCCGCGTCCGCCTCCGTCACTCGCGCCCGACCGGGCGGCGGCGGATCACCAGGTGGCGCGCACCTGGCGGATGATCCGCCGCCGCAACCGCACCTTGCGGCTGCCGTCACGCAGCAGGGTCAGGCGGTACAACTCCCAGTGTCCGTACTCGGCATGGTCCGTCAGTTGACGTGCCGCCTCCTTGCGGGTGACCCCGCGCGGCAGGTACACATCGACAAATTCGTATTCCGGCATCGAATCTATTGTGCGGGCTGGGGCCCGGTACGGATAGCGTCTGCACTATGTCTGATGCTGCGCAGCCCACCGCTGCCGAGGTACGCGCCGCCGCCGAGGCGGTCAAGACCGCGCTCGACCGCCACCTGGCCGCGGTCGAACGCCGGTCGGGAGAGGAAGACCCGGCCGTCTACGACGCGTTCAACGAGCTGGCCGCGGCCGCGGAGGCGTACGACGAACTGCTCTACGACCGGTACGACGAGGTCACGCCCTTCGAGATCCCCGGCGAGGACACGCTGCCGCCGTACACGGGCCCCGAGGAACCCAGTGCGCTCAGCGTCCTGATCCGCCGCGACTACGCCGTCGCCGAGCCGCAGCGCCTGATGGCCCAGGCCCGGCGGGTCGAGGCGGCGGACGAGGAGGGGACGGGTGCGGAGACCTCGGACACGGTGCACGGAGCGCTCGGTCTCCTCTTCGGCGAGTTCGAGCCGGACGAGATCGCCTCCCGGCACAAGGAGTTCGGACTGGAGGAGGGCGACTCCACGCTCTGGGTGACGGCCGCGGACGAAAGCGCCGAACCCGGCGAATGGCTGGACGCCCCCTTCGAGCAGGTCGACCCGCAGCGGGTGGTCTGCCGCTTCGACGTCAGCGCGGTCTTCGACGAGGAGTTCGACGACGACGAAGACGACGAAGACGAGGGCGGCGACGGCGGCCTGGCGGAGCTGGAGGAGGACCTCGACGCCGATCTCGACCCGGACCTGGACGAAGACCTGGACGAGGACGGGGCAGCGGCACGGCTGGAGGCGGACCGGGACCGCTGAGCGCCGGGCCACGGCAGGGGCCCGGAGGGTCTCGCTCGGATCCTGCCGGGGTCGGCCACGGGGCACCGTCGCCCGGGGCCGGCCCGATCCGAACGGCACCCCCTGGGCCGGCTCCGTCCGTGGTCAGCCGGTGACCGGCACCTGCGGTGCGAGCAGGACCGGCAGCCGGGTCGTCCGGGGCTTGGCCGGGATCTCCGCCACGGCGCGCGGGAGGGCCTGGTCCACGCCGTGCACCACGGACAGATGCCGGGCGGCCCGGCCGAACGCCGTGTAGATCCAGGGCCGGCTGAGGGCCTGCACGGCGTCACCGGGCAGGACCACGACCACCGCGGGCCACCGTCCACCCAGCGCCTGGTGGGCGGTGAGCGCCCAGCCGTGCCGCACGGACCCGTCCACCCGGTCCCTGGGGACGATCACGGTCCCGCCCGTGCACGACAGGTGCAGTCCCTCGGCGTCGGCCTTCACCACCCGGCCCGGCAGCACCCGCCCCGGCGCCGGGGTGTGGACGACACGGTCGCCGGGATCGAAGCCGCCGAAGCGGCCGGGGCCGGGGTTGAGGCGTTCCTTGAGCGCGGCGTTGAGCGCGCGCGTGCCCGCGGCGCCGCCGTGGCCCGGTGTGATCACCTGGGTCTCCTCGGCCGGGACGCCGATCGCGCGCGGCACCGAGTCCGCCACGAGCTGGACGGTGCGGTGCACGGCCTCCCCCGCGTCCCGCACCGGCACGATCACGATCTCCTTGCCGGGGGCCTCCACCTGGCCCAGCTCACCGATGCCGATGCCCGAGACCAGCTCGCCGAGCGGGCCGGGGTCGGGGCGCCGCGAGGCGATCTGGGGGCAGACCCGGGCCGCCAGCAGGTCCGCGAAGACCCGCCCGGGACCCACGGACCACAGCACCGCCGGGTCACCGGCCAGCACCAGCCGGGCCCCGTCCGGCAGCGACTCCGCGAGCAGGGCCCCCGCCTCGACGTCGAGCTGCGGCGCGTCGACCACGACGAGCAGATCGAGGTCCAGCGCCCCGTCGGCGTCCCGCCCCGGACCCTCGGTGCCGGTCAGGAGCCCGGTCACGGTGACGGCGGCGGAGGCGTCCGGTCCCGAGGCGGCCGGTCCCGAGGCGTCCGGGTCGGACGGCGGGCCGCCCAGCAGGGCGGCGAAGCGGTCGCGGCCGAGCGGGCCGGGTGCGGCGGCCCAGGCCCGCAGGCCCAGGGCGTGCGCCGCGCGCAGCAGGGCGACGGGCTCGGCCAGGGACGCCTCGCCGCCGGTGTGCAGGACCAGCCCGTGGCCCGCGACGGCGCGGATCAGGTCGGCGGCGGAGCCCGGTGCGGAGGCGGCGGCCTGCTCCCAGTCCGCCGCGGAGCCGTCCTGCTTGGGCGCCGAGTTGACCAGCCGGGCCAGCCCGTCGGCGAGGCTCTCCTCGGCGAGCGCGTATCGCTCCAGACCGATCAGCACCCGGACGGGGCGCTCCTCGCCCTCCTCGCCCCCTGCGTCCTCGCCGCCCGTGCCCTCCGGGCCGTCCGCCGGGGCCCCGGGGCGGGCGCCGGGCTCGTCCAGGGCGTCCTGGAAGGCGAGTGCCTCGCCCTCGGCCAGCGTGCTCTGCACGGCCGCGTCGGGGTCCGGGACGCCCCGCTGGGCCAGCGTGGCGGTGAGCCGCGGCAGCTCCAGCGCCGTGTGCCCGGCCAGGGCCGCCTGCTCCAGCAGCCACACGGTGACGGCCCGGCCGCGCCGCTCGTCGTCCGGGCCGCACTCCGCGCCGAGCAGCGCGCGGGCGAACCCGTCCGCCTGCTCCGGCCGCACCGTGGCGACCCGGAGCAGCTGCCAGGGGTCGGCGCGCAGCGCGTCCTCCGCGCCCTCGCCGAGCAGCGCGGCGGTCCGGGACGCCAGCGCTTCGGGGGCGCCGCCCTCGGCCAGCACACGCCGCACGGACTCCACCGTCCGCGGGGCCGGTCCCGCGGGGCCGGCGCCGGCTGCGCCGGTCGGCTCGGCCGCCTCCGGCCGGGGCCGCCGGACCGGCTCCGGGGCGGGGCGGCGCGCGGGCTCGGGGGTGCCGAACACCGCGGCCGCCGGTTTCTCGCCGCTCTCCACGGCGCGTACGGCGGCCAGCAGATCGGCCGCCGTGCCGCTGAGCTTGCCCCCGGCGTCGATCGGCCCCTGCTTCTCCGCCTTCCGCCGCTCGATCCGCTCCCGCTCGACGCGCTGCGCGGCCAGCTCGGCCTCGCCCTCGGAGACCTGCGCGGCCGTCTCGCCCGCGCCTGCCGAGTCAGGTGCGGCGGTCCCGTCCGCGCTCGCCGAGTCAGGTGCGGCCGTCTCGCCCGCGTCCCCGGCGTCCGGTGCCGGCGCCTGCGCCGTGCCCGGGGTCTCCGGCCCGGGGTCCACGGCGTCCGTGGTGTCCTTCGAGGCGGGCTCGGGCTCCGTACTCACAGCGTGCTCCAGTCGTGATCGGGATAGCGGTGCACGGGCGCCGACACGTCGTCGAGCGCCCGGCAGATCTCGTCAGGAAGACTAAGGGTCTCCACTGACAACGCCGCCGTGAGCTGCTGCGCCGTACGCGGCCCGATGATCGGGGCGACCACGCCGGGCCGGTCGCGGACCCAGGCCAGCGCCACCTGCAGCGGGGTCACCGCGAGCCCGTCCGCCGCCGTCGCCACCGCGTCCACGATGTGCCCGGCCGTGTCGTCGAGGTAGGGCTCGACGAACGGGGCCATGTGGTCCGAGGCACCCCGAGAGTCCGGCGGCGTCGCGTCCTTGCGGTACTTGCCCGTGAGCACGCCCCGGCCCAGCGGGGAGGACGGCAGCAGGCCGATGCCCAGGTCCAGGGCGGCCGGCAGCACCTCCCGCTCGACGCCCCGCTGGAGCAGCGAGTACTCCATCTGGGTGCTCGCCACCCGGTTGCGCACCCCCGGCGCCGCGAGCTGCCAGGTCGCCGCCTTGGCCAGCTGCCAGCCGCAGAAGTTGGAGACCCCCGCGTAGCGCGCCCGGCCGCTGCTCACCGCCACGTCCAGGGCGTGCAGCGTCTCCTCCAGCGGGGTGTGCGGGTCGAAGGCGTGCAGGTGCCACACGTCGACGTGGTCCGTGCCCAGGCGGGCCAGGGAGGAGTCCAGCGCGGAGAGCAGGTGGGCGCGCGAACCGTCGAAACGGCGGTCCGGGTCCGGCACGCTGCCGGCCTTGGTCGAGATCACCAGGTCCCGGCGCGGCACCAGGCCCTCCATCAGGCGCCCGAGGAGGTACTCGGACTCCCCGTCGCCGTACACGTCGGCCGTGTCGACGAGCGTCCCGCCCGCTTCCCAGAAGGTCTTCAAGAGGTCCGCGGCGTCGTGCTCGTCCGTGTCCCGGCCCCAGGTCAGGGTGCCGAGACCGATGCGGGACACACGCAGGCCGGTGCGGCCGAGATGCCTCTGCTCCATGAACGCCGACATTACTGGCCACGGCCGGCACTGTGGGGGCCTGTGGACAACCGATTTCCGCGCGCTAAGGTCGGGGCACCAGCCACGTTACTGATGGGTAAGGGGAATCGGCCATGCAGCTCGGGATCAACCTCGGCTACTGGGGTGCCGGAATGGACGCGGACAACCTGGCCGTCGCCCAGGAGGCCGACCGGCTCGGATACGCCGTGTGCTGGGCCGCCGAGGCCTACGGCTCCGACGCGGCCACCGTACTGACCTGGGTCGCGGCCCAGACCGAGCGCATCGACGTGGGTTCGGCCATCTTCCAGATCCCCGCCCGCCAGCCCGCCATGACCGCGATGACCGCCGCCACCCTGGACTCCCTCTCCAAGGGCCGGTTCCGCCTCGGCCTCGGCGTGTCGGGACCGCAGGTCTCCGAGGGCTGGTACGGCGTCACGTTCGACAAGCCGCTCGCCCGCACCCGCGAGTACGTCGAGATCGTCCGCAAGGCGATGACCCGGGAGCGCCTGTCCTACGAGGGACAGCACTGGACGCTGCCGCTGCCCGGCGGCCCCGGCAAGCCGATCAAGCTGACCGTGCACCCGCAGCGCGAGCACATCCCGCTGTACATCGCGGCCATCGGCCCGAAGAACCTGGAGCAGACCGGCGAGATCGCCGACGGCGCCCTGCTCATCTTCCCCTCCGCCGACCACCTGGAGGAGACCGCCGTCCAGCACCTGCGCGCCGGGCGCGAGAAGGCCGGCAAGACCCTCGACGGCTTCGACATCTGCCCGACCCTGCCGCTCGCCCTCGGCGACGACAAGGACGTCGCGGCCCTCGCCGACACCTTCCGCCCGTACACCGCGCTCTACGTCGGCGGCATGGGCAGCCGCAAGCAGAACTTCTACAACCGGCTCGCCCAGCGCATGGGCTACGAGCGGGAGGCCGCCGAGATCCAGGACAAGTACCTCTCCGGCGACAAGCAGGGCGCCGGGGAGGCCGTGCCGCACGAGCTGATCGACCAGACGACCCTGCTCGGCTCGGTCGACCGCATCGCGGACCGGATGAAGGCCTACGCCGCGGCCGGCGTCACCACCCTGACCCTCGCCCCCGCGGGCTTCACCCTGGACGAGCGGCTCGCCGCCCTGCGCGCCGGCACCGAGGCCCTGGAGCGCGCCGGACTGGCCTGACACCGGCGGAAAGTTTCTGCGGCCGTGGTGGGGGCTCGGGGGTCTTCCCCGCCACGGCCGTCACGAGGAACAACGCGCCCACGCGCGCGGGGTTACGCCCCCTCGTGTGCCCGGTGTCCTTCGTTCGGCGGAGTCGCCCGCCGCACCTGTTGCCGCGCTCCTCTTCCCGCACTTGACTCGTGCATCGCGGAGTGTGCGGATCCTGCGGACCACGCAGCGGCAGAGAGGTGCCACCGATGCTTTCGGCCAAGAGCCTGTTCCAGGAGATCCTGGACAACGACGAATCGTTCCGTCTCTTCTGCTCCATCGCGGCCAGCGGCGAGTCCCAGGGCGGCTGGGAGAACGCGCGCATCGCGGCGCTGGTGCCGGAGAGCGAACGCGTCCTCGCCCCCAAGATCACCCGGCACGGCGCCGACGAGGACAAGCACGGCCGGATCTTCAACGCCCTGCTGAAGAAGCGCGGCCTCGAACCGGTCGACGTGCCTCCCGAGACCGACTACACGATGCTCCTGGAGCGGCACGGCATCGGCCTCGCCCACGAGAAGCTCAAGGCCGACCAGCCGCTGACCGTGCGGGACGTCATCACCTACCTCGCCCACAGCAGGGTCACCGAGCAGCGCGCCGCCGAACAGATGGCGATGCTCCTCAAACACTTCGCCCACCACCCCGACCTGGGCCGGGCGGTCCGGATGATCTCCGCGGACGAGGACAACCACCTCGCCTACTCCCACGAGGAACTGCTGCGCTACGCCGCCGCCGGGCACAGCCCGTACATCCGGCGCACCCTGCGCGCGTGCGCGCGCGCCGAGATCCGCGTCCACCGTGACGTCAGCCTCGCCGTCATGGCCCGCATGGGGCGCATCCTCGGCTGGTCGCGCGCCAGGTCGGCGCTGCTCGCGGCGGGCATCCACGCGGTGTACGCCGCCGAGCGGGCGGCCGGCTGGCGGCGCATGGTGACGCTGCGGGCACCCGAACGGCGCGACGCGCTCGGCGGCCCCGCCGCCCCGGCCCCCGAGGTCGCCTGACCGGCCCGGGCGGCCCCTACAGCCAGCCGCGTCGCTTGAACTGCCGGTACAGCAGCACTTCCAGGGCGGCCATCAGCGCGATGACCGCCGGGTAGCTCCCCACCCAGTGCAGTTCCGGCATGTGGTCGAAGTTCATGCCGTAGATCCCCGCGAGCATCGTGGGGACCGCCGCCATCGCCGCCCACGCGGAGATCTTCCGCATGTCGTCGTTCTGCCGCACGCTCGTCTGCGCCAGGTGCGCCGACAGGATGTCCGACACCAGCCGGTCCAGGCTCTCCACCGACTCGTTCACGCGCGTGAGGTGGTCGCTCACGTCCCGGAAGAACGGCCGCGCCTTGTCGTTCACGAACGGCACCGTGCCCCCGTACACGCCCGTACCGGCCAGCCGCGCCAGCGGGGGCGCCAGCGGACCGGTCGCCCGGCGGAACTCCAGCACCTGCCGCTTGAAGGTGTAGATCCGCGACGCAGTGTGCCGCGAGCCGCCGCCCTCCGGCGAGAAGACCTCCGCCTCCAGCTCCTCCAGGTCCGTCTGGAGCTCGACCGCCACGTCCAGGTAGTGGTCGACGGTGGCGTCCGCTATCGCGTACAGCACCGCGGTGGGGCCCTTGCCGAGCAGCTCCGGCTCGTGCTCCAGCCGCTGCCGCACGGCCTTCAGCGGAGAGCCCCCGCCGTGCCGGACCACCACCGCGAACGCGTCACCCAGGAAGATCATCAGCTCACCGGTGGAGACCGCGTCGCTGTCCGGCTCGTACACCACCGGCTTCAGGACGGCGAAGACCGAGTCGTCGTACACCTCGAGCTTGGGCCGCTGATGCGCCTTGAGCGCGTCCTCCACCGCCAGCGGATGCAGCCCGAACTCCTGGCTGACCAGGGCGAACTCCTCCTTCGTCGGCTCGTGCAGACCGATCCACACGAAGCCGCCCGCCCCCCGCGCGGCGCCGAGGGCGTCGGAGAGGTCCTCGGGCCCGTCCGCGCGGTGCCCGTCCCGGTAGATGGCACAGTCGACGATCACCGAACCCATTCTCCCCTCGCCCCGGCGCCGCCGCGCCCGCCGTACGCCTACCCTGGCCGCATGCCCACGCTGATCCTGGTTAGGCACGGACGCTCCACCGCCAACACCGAGGGGCTCCTCGCCGGCTGGACGCCCGGCGTCGCCCTCGACGAACGCGGCGCCGCGCAGGCCGCCGCGCTCCCCGGTCGGCTCGCCGGTCTGCCGCTCTCCGAAATCGTCACCAGCCCCCTGCAGCGCTGCCAGGAGACCGTCCGGCCGCTGCTCGACGCCCGCCCCGCACTACGGCCCCACACCGACGAACGGATCGGGGAGTGCCACTACGGCGACTGGTCCGGCCGCAAACTCGCCGAACTCAAGGACGAGCCCCTGATGGAGGTCGTGCAGGCCCACCCCTCCGCCGCGGCCTTCCCCGGCGGCGAGTCGATGCGCGCCATGCAGACCCGCGCCGCCGAGGCCGTGCGCGAGTGGAACGCGCGCGTGGAGCGTGACCACGGCGCCGACGCCGTCTACCTCATGTGCTCCCACGGCGACATCATCAAGTCCCTCGTCGCCGAGGCACTCGGTCTCCACCTCGACCTCTTCCAGCGGATCTCCGTCGAACCCTGCTCCGTCACCGCGATCCGCTACACCCGGCTGCGTCCGTTCCTCGTCCGCCTCGGCGACACCGGGGACTTCGCCTCCCTCGCGCCGCGCGAGGAGCCGTCCGGTGACGAAGCCCCGGTCGGGGGTGGTGCGGGCGCACCGTGATCGTCCGCCGCAGTAGGGTGAACCGGTCGCGGCAGTGTCCCCGATCCCGATCTTCCGCTTTCCCCGACTCCCATGGAGACAGGACGTGTCCCGTCAGGTGTTCCTCTACGACCAACCGGAACGTTTCGTGGCCGGTACGGTCGGACTGCCCGGGCGCCGTACGTTCTTCCTCCAGGCCTCCGCCGGCTCCCGGGTGACCAGCGTGGCCCTGGAGAAGACCCAGGTCGCCGCCCTCGCCGAGCGCATGGACGAGCTTCTGGACGAAGTCGTGCGGCGCAGCGGCGGCAGCACCGCCGTCCCCGCCACCGCACCCACCGGACCCGCCGACACGGCGCCCCTCGACACCCCCGTCGAGGAGGAGTTCCGCGTCGGCACCATGGCACTGGCCTGGGACGGCGAGGACCAGCGCATGATCGTCGAGGCGCAGGCCCTCGTGGAGCTGGACGCCGAGTCCGAGGAGGACCTGGCGGAGGCCGAGGAACGGCTCCTCCAGGACGAGGAGAACGGCCCGCCCATGCTCCGGGTCCGTCTCACCGGCGCGCAGGCCAGGGCCTTCGCCAAGCGCGCCCTCGACGTCGTCAACGCCGGGCGGCCGCCGTGCCCGCTGTGCAGCCTCCCGCTCGACCCGGAAGGACACGTATGTCCGCGCCAGAACGGATACCGCCGCGGAGCGTGACCACCGACGCGGCGGCCGCCGAGCTGCTCGCCCTGGGCGAACTGACCGTACGCGGACGCATCCGTGACGCGTCCAACGCGGCGCTGTACTGCACGGTGACGCACGAGGGACGCGAGGCGGCCTGCGTCTACAAGCCGGTCGCCGGGGAGCGCCCGCTGTGGGACTTCCCCGACGGGACCCTCGCCCAGCGCGAGGTCGCCGCCTACGAGGTCTCCGAGGCCACCGGCTGGGGCCTCGTCCCGCCCACCGTGCTGCGCGACGGCCCGTACGGCGAGGGCATGGTCCAGCTGTGGATCGAGACCGTGCCCGACACGGAACTGCTCGCCCTGGTCGACGAGGAGGAGCCCGGCCCCGGCTGGAAGGGGATCGCCCTGGCCGAGGTCGGCGAGGGCCGCACCGCCCTGCTCGTCCACGCCGACGACGCACGGCTGCGCCGGCTCGCCGTGCTCGACGCCGTCGTCAACAATGCCGACCGCAAGGGCGGCCACCTGCTGCCGGCGGCGGGGGAGCGGCTGTACGGCATCGACCACGGCGTCACCTTCCACGCCGAGAACAAGCTCCGCACCCTCCTGTGGGGCTGGGCGGGCGATCCGCTCACCGCGGAGGCCCTGACGGTCCTGGACGGCCTCAGGGAGGCACTGAAGGACGGCGGCGCCCTCGCCACCCGGCTCACCGCGCTCATCACCCCCGCCGAACTCGACGCCACGCGCGCGCGGGTCGACGCCCTCCTCGCCTCCGGCAGGCACCCCGAACCCGGCGGCGAGTGGCCGGCCATTCCCTGGCCGCCCGTGTAGGCGCCCCCGGCACATCGGCCGGTTGCGCGCAAGAGCGCCTTACCGGTCATCCGGCCCGGTCCGGTTCGTGTACGGAACATCCGTCCGGTTAGGCTCATGACATGCATGCCTGGCCCGCTTCCGAGGTCCCCGCCCTGCCTGGTCAGGGCCGCGACCTGAGGATCCACGACACCGCGACCGGCGGCCTGGTCACCCTCGCCCCCGGTCCCGTCGCCCGCCTCTACGTCTGCGGCATCACGCCGTACGACGCCACCCACATGGGGCACGCGGCGACCTACAACGCGTTCGACCTCGTGCAGCGCGTGTGGCTCGACACCAAGCGGCAGGTCCACTATGTCCAGAACGTCACCGACGTGGACGACCCGCTCCTCGAGCGGGCCGTGCGCGACGGGGTCGACTGGACCGCCCTCGCCGAGCAGGAGACCGCCCTCTTCCGCGAGGACATGACGGCGCTGCGGATGCTGCCGCCGCGGCACTACATAGGGGCCGTCGAGGCCATACCCGGCATCGTCCCGCTCGTCGAGCGGCTGCGCGACGCGGGCGCGGCCTACGAACTCGAGGGCGACGTCTACTTCTCCGTCGAGGCGGACCCGCACTTCGGCGGCGTCTCCCGCCTCGACGCGTCCGCGATGCGGCTGCTCTCCGCCGAGCGCGGCGGCGACCCCGACCGGCCCGGCAAGAAGAACCCGCTCGACCCGATGCTGTGGATGGCCGCCCGCGAGGGCGAGCCGAGCTGGGACGGCGGCTCCCTCGGCCGCGGACGCCCCGGCTGGCACATCGAGTGCGTGGCCATCGCCCTCGACCACCTCGGCATGGGCTTCGACGTCCAGGGCGGGGGCTCCGACCTCGCCTTCCCGCACCACGAGATGGGCGCCTCGCACGCCCAGGTGCTCACCGGCGAGTTCCCGATGGCCAAGGCCTACGTGCACGCCGGCATGGTCGGTCTCGACGGCGAGAAGATGTCCAAGTCCAAGGGCAACCTGGTCTTCGTGTCGCGGCTGCGCCGCGAGGGCGTGGACCCGGCCGCCATCCGGCTCACCCTGCTGGCCCACCACTACCGCTCCGACTGGGAGTGGACCGACCAGGTGCTGGAAGACGCCGTCGCCCGCCTCGACCGCTGGCGTGCCGCCGTCTCCCGCCCCGACGGCCCGCCCGCCGAGGCCCTCGTCGAGGAGATCCGCGCGGCCCTGTCCCACGACCTGGACTCCCCGGCCGCCCTGGCCGCGGTCGACCGCTGGGCCGCCCTCCAGCAGGAGTCCGGCGGCACGGACACCGGCGCGCCGGGCGTCGTCTCCCGCGCGGTGGACGCCCTCCTGGGAGTGGCGCTGTAGAAGCTCCCCCGGCCGCGGGCGCTCGCCGTAGCCCGCTCCGAAACGACTGAGGGGCGCTCCCACCAGGGAAGCGCCCCTCACAGTCGGCAAGCCTCAGTCCTCGGAGGACTCTTCGTCCTCCCCGCCCGCCTTCGGCGGCTTCGGGGGCCGGGTCCGCCCACTCGGGTTCTCCCGCAGGAACGGCGTGCCGGCCGGTCCGTCACCGCCGTCCGCCGTGGCATGTCCGCCCGGAGCGCCAGGGGCCGCCGGCCCGCCGGGCCCGCCCCCGTCCCGCCGCCGCAGGTACCGCTCGAACTCCCGCGCGATCGCCTCGCCCGACGCCTCCGGCAGCTCCGCCGTGTCCCGGGCCTCCTCCAGCGACTGCACGTACTCCGCGACCTCGGTGTCCTCCGCGGCCAACTGGTCGACCCCGACCTGCCAGGCACGCGCGTCCTCGGGCAGCTCGCCCAGCGGGACCCGCACGCCGATCAGGTCCTCCAGCCGGTTCAGCAGGGCCAGCGTGGCCTTCGGGTTCGGCGGCTGCGAGACGTAGTGCGGCACCGCGGCCCACAGCGACACGGCCGGAACCCCCGCGTGCGTGCACGCCTCCTGGAGGATGCCGACGATGCCCGTGGGCCCCTCGTACTTGGTCTCCTCCAGGTCCATGCGCCGGGCCAGGTCCGCGTCCGACGTCGTCCCGCTGATCGGAACCGGCCGGGTGTGCGGCGTGTCGCCCAGCAGGGCGCCCAGGACCACCACCAGCTCGACGCCCAGCTCATGGGCGAAGCCGAGCAGCTCGTTGCAGAACGAGCGCCAGCGCATCGACGGTTCGATGCCCCGCACGAGCACCAGGTCGCGCGGTTTCTCACCGCCCACCCGGACCACCGAGAGCCGCGTCGTCGGCCAGGTGACCTTGCGGACGCCGTCCTCGATGAAGACCGTGGGACGGTTGACCTGGAAGTCGTAGTAGTCCTCGGCGTCCAGTGCCGCGAACACCTCGCCCTTCCACTCCCGGTCGAGATGCGCGACCGCGGTGGAGGCGGCGTCACCGGCATCGTTCCAGCCCTCGAACGCGGCCACCATGACCGGGTCGACCAGCTCGGGAACCCCCTCGAGCTCGATCACCCAGCGCCTCCTTCCGACGTGCCCTCGCGTACCCCCCAACCTTACGGCGTGCCGAGGGGCCGCCCGCAGCCCCTTTGCACGGGGCAGTGAACGGATCACTGCCCCGTGCCCGGCGTCCGGACACCCGCCGCCGACGGAACGCGGGGTCTACTTCCCGTCGAGCACGTCCTGCACCCGCGCGCGGACGTCGTCCGTGGCCAGGCCGCGGATCGTCAGCGTCGTACGGCGGCGCAGCACGTCGTCCGCCGTCTCGGCCCACTCGTTGTCCCGGGCCCACACGACCTGCGCCCAGATCTCCGGGGCGTCCGGGTGGACCCGCTGCGCCAGTTCCGGGCTCTCGTTGGCGAGCCGGGCGATGTCGAAGGCGAGCGAACCGTAGTGCGTGGCCAGGTGCCTGGCGGTGTCGGCCGCCATGCGGGGACCGGGGGCCGAACCGTCGACCAGCAGCCGGTGGGCCACCGCGCGCGGGTTGGCGACGCCGGGCAGCGGCAGCTTCTTCGGCAGCGACGCGATCGGCTCGAAGTCGTCGCCCAGCGGGTGGCCCGGCAGCGACTCCAGCTTCTTCATCACCGTACGGCCGATGTGGCGGAAGGTGGTCCACTTGCCGCCCGCGACGGACAGCATCCCGCCCCGGCCCTCGGTGACGACCGTCTCGCGCTTGGCCTTCGCCGTGTCACCGGGACCGCCCGGCAGCACCCGCAGGCCCGCGAAGGAGTACGTGATGAGGTCCCGGTCGAGCTGCTGGTCGCGGATGGAGAACGCGGCCTCGTCGAGTATCTGGGCCACGTCCTTGTCGTTGACCGCGACGTCCGCCGGGTCGCCCTCGAACTCCTCGTCGGTCGTGCCGAGCAGCAGCATGTCCTCCCAGGGGAGGGCGAAGGTGATCCGGTACTTGTCGATCGGGGTGGCCAGCGCCGCCTTCCAGGGCGCCGTGCGCTTGAGCACCAGGTGCGCGCCCTTGGACAGGCGGATGGACGGCGCCGCGGCCGGGTCCTCCATGCGGCGCAGGTGGTCGACCCACGGGCCGGTGGCGTTGAGCACCAGACGGGCGTTCACCCCGAACTCGTCGCCGGACAGCCGGTCCTTCAGCTCGGCGCCGGTCACCCGGCCGTTGGTGAAGCGCAGCCCCGTGACCTCGGCGTGGTTGAGGACGACCGCGCCGGACTCGACCGCCGCGCGGACGGTCATCAGCGCCATGCGGGCGTCGTTCATCTGGTCGTCGCCGTACACGGCCACGGCCTTGAGGTTGTCGGTGCGCAGCTCCGGCACGTCCTGCGCGGCCTTGGCGGGGGAGAGCAGGTGGCCGACGCCGTCGCCGAACGCGGACAGCGCCGAGTACGCGAAGACACCCGCCCCGAGCTTCGCCGCGCCGTGCGGCCCTCCCTTGTACACGGGGAGGTAGAAGGTGAGCGGGTTCGCCAGGTGGGGGGCCACCTGCCGGGAGACCGCACGGCGTTCGAAGTGGTTCTCCGCCACCAGCTTCACCGCGCCGGTCTGCAGGTAGCGCAGTCCGCCGTGGAGCAGCTTGGAGGAGGCGGAGGAGGTGGCGCCGGCGAAGTCGCTGGCGTCGACCACGGCCACCCTGAGGCCGGACTGCGCGGCGTGCCAGGCGGTGGAGATGCCCAGGATGCCGCCGCCGATCACGAGAAGGTCGTACGACGCCTTGGAAAGCTGCTCCCGGGTCTCGGCCCGGCTCGGGTTCGAGCCGGAGGCCGGGTGCGTACCCAGGGCAGGCACGGACTGCAGGGTGGACTGAGTGGTCATTGCGGTTCTTACTCCTCGTCCTCGAGCCAGCCCATGGTCCGCTCCACGGCCTTGAGCCAGCTCTTGTACTCACGGTCGCGGATGTCCGCGTCCATGCGGGGGGTCCACTCGGCGGCCCGCCGCCAGTTGGCGCGCAGGTCGTCGGTGCTGTTCCAGAAGCCGACGGCCAGGCCGGCGGCGTAGGCGGCGCCGAGGCAGGTGGTCTCGGCGACCATCGGGCGCACCACGGGGGCGTCCACGAAGTCGGCGAGGGTCTGCATCAGCAGGTTGTTGGAGGTCATGCCGCCGTCGACCTTGAGGGCGGTCAGCTCCACCCCGGAGTCCTTCGTCATGGCGTCCGCGATCTCACGGGTCTGCCAGGCGGTGGCCTCCAGGACGGCGCGCGCGAGGTGCGCCTTGGTGACGTACCGGGTGAGGCCGGCGATCACACCGCGGGCGTCGGAGCGCCAGTACGGGGCGAACAGGCCGGAGAAGGCCGGCACGAAGTAGGCGCCGCCGTTGTCCTCGACCGTCAGGGCGAGGGTCTCGATCTCGGCGGCGGTGGAGATCAGGCCCATCTGGTCGCGCATCCACTGCACCAGCGAACCGGTGACGGCGATCGAGCCCTCCAGGGCGTAGACCGTGTCCTGGTCGCCGATCTTGTAGCCGACGGTGGTGAGCAGGCCCGAGTAGGAGTTGATCAGCTTGTCACCGGTGTTCATCACCATGAAGGTGCCGGTGCCGTACGTCGACTTGGTCTCGCCCTCGGAGAAGCAGGTCTGGCCGAACAGGGCCGCCTGCTGGTCGCCGAGCGCCGAGGCGACCGGGATGCCGCCGAGCAGGTCGCCCAGGCGGCCGCCCTTGATCTCGCCGTACACCTCGGCGGAGGAGCGGATCTCCGGGAGCATCTGCATCGGCACGCCGATCGACTCGGCGATCCGCTCGTCCCACGCCATGGTGTGCAGGTTCATCAGCAGGGTGCGCGAGGCGTTGGTGACGTCGGTGACGTGCTTGCCGCCGTTCACCCCGCCGGTCAGGTTCCAGATGACCCAGGTGTCCATCGTGCCGAAGAGCAGGTCGCCCGCCTCGGCGCGCTCGCGCAGACCGTCGACGTTGTCGAGCAGCCAGCGGGCCTTGGGACCGGCGAAGTAGGAGGCGAGGGGAAGGCCGGTCTCGCGGCGGAAGCGGTCCTGGCCGACGTTGCGGCCGAGCTCCTTGCACAGGGCGTCGGTGCGGGTGTCCTGCCAGACGATGGCGTTGTGGACCGGCTCACCGGTGTTCTTGTCCCAGACGAGCGTGGTCTCGCGCTGGTTGGTGATGCCGATGGCCTTGATGTCGTCGCGGGTGATGCCGGCCTTCTCGACGGCCCCGGCGACGACCTCCTGGACGTTGGTCCAGATCTCGGCGGCGTCGTGCTCGACCCAGCCGGGCTTGGGGAAGATCTGCTCGTGCTCCTTCTGGTCGACGGCGACGATGCGGCCGTCGCGGTCGAAGACGATGCAGCGCGAGGAGGTGGTGCCCTGGTCGATCGCGGCGATGAAGGGGCCTGCGGTGTGGGCGTCGGTCACTGTGTGCTCCTGGAGTTCCGTGGTGGGTTGCCGGTGCGTACGGCGCGTGGTCTGCGGCTCGATGATCGCCGAGCGGGGGCCCGCTCAGGCGAACGCGACGTTGTAGACACCTCCGGCGATCGCACCGCCGATCAGCGGACCGACGACCGGGATCCAGGCGTAGGACCAGTCGGAGCCGCCCTTGTTGGGCAGGGGCAGCAGGGCGTGCACGATGCGCGGGCCGAGGTCGCGGACCGGGTTGATCGCATATCCCGTCGGGCCGCCGAGCGACAGGCCGATCGAGACGACCACGAACCCGGTGATCAGCGCGCCCAGAATCCCGAGACCGTTGCCCTCGTCGTTGAGGCCCTGGGTGAGGATGGCGAGCAGCAGCACGAAGGTGCCGATGATCTCGGTGGCGAGGTTCTGGACCGTGTGCCGGATCTCGGGGCCCGTGGAGAAGACGCCCAGGACGGGGCCGGCGCCCTTCTCCTGCGCCTCGACGGACTTGGCCGTGTCCTGCGCACCGGGACCGCCGACGATCTCCCGGTCGGTGAGGTGGGCCTGGAACTGGCCGTAGTAGGCGATCCAGACCAGGACCGCGCCGATCATGGCGCCCAGGAGCTGACCCGCGAAGTAGGTCGGGGTGTTGCTCCAGTCACCGTCCTTGATCGCGATGCCGACCGTCACGGCCGGGTTGAGGTGCGCGCCGGAGAGCGGACCCGATATGTACGCCGCCGTCATGACCGCGAAGCCCCACCCGAAGGCGATGGCGACCCAGCCGGCGTTGCGCGCCTTGGAGGCCTTGAGCGTCACGGCGGCACACACGCCGCCGCCGAGCAGGATGAGCAGGGCGGTACCGATGGTCTCGCCGATGAAGATGTCGGAGCTGGACACCCGCGACTCCTTTGTCCTTCGTCCAGGGGAAGCCGAACCCCCGGGTCCCTCCGGGTGTTCCGGCGCCCTCGGTGTGAGAGCGATGGCGGCCCTTGGCACTGCGGACACTCTAACGCGTATTGCCGGTAGGTGTTCGACAATGCCGACCGATGGACGCGAGTCTCGTTCGACGTCACGCGCGCGTCAAGGGCTCTGTTATCGAAAGCACGATCGTTATTGATCGTCAGGGGTTATCGATGCGCGTCGCCGGTCGCCGGTGGCCGATTGCCGGTCGCCCGGTCCGTTCCCGGGGGACGGCGCCCGCGGGAACGCCGAAGGCCGGAACACCCTCGGTGTCCCGGCCCGTGTCAGTGGTGCGCCCCGCCCCTGAAGGCGTCCCGCGCCTAGAACCGCCCCGCGCCCAGGTCCCGCGACACCGCGCGGGCGCAGTCCCGTACCGCCGCGACCAGCTCGGGCCGCAGCTCGCCCTCCCGGCGCAGCCGCTCCACGGCCCCCGTGATGCCGACCGCGCCCACCGGCATCCGCCTGCGGTCGTGGATGGGGGCGGCGATGGAGGCGATGCCCTCCCAGGTCTCCTCGACGTCGGCCGCGTACCCGCGCGCGCGGGTGAGGTCCAGGACGTGCTCGAAGTCGTCCGGCTCGCAGACGGTGCGGTCCGTGAACGCCTTGCGGTCCGCCTCCAGCGCCTCGCTGTGCGCCACCGGGTCGTACGCCGACAGCACCTTGCCCAGCGCCGTCGAGTGCAGCGGCTGCATGGCCCCGATCTCCAGGACCTGCCGGCTGTCGTCGGGCCGGAAGACGTGGTGCACGATCAGCACGCCCTGCTGGTGCAGGACGCCGAGGTGGACGCTCTCGCCGCTGGAGCGGGCCAGGTCGTCCGTCCACACCAGGGCGCGGGCCCGCAGCTCGTGCACGTCCAGGTAGGTCGTGCCCAGGCGCAGCAGCTCGGCGCCCAGCTGGTAGCGCCCCGAGGCGTCGTCCTGCTCGACGAAGCCCTCCTGCTGGAGGGTGCGCAGGATGCCGTGCGCGGTGCCTTTGGCCAGACCCAGCGACGAGGCGATGTCCGACAGGCCGAGCCGCCGCTCGCCGCCCGCGAGCAGGCGCAGCATCGCGGCCGCCCGCTCGAGCGACTGGATGTTCCGTGCCATCGACGTACTGCCTCCGTCCCCTTCGAGTGCCGACCCCGGCGTCGCAGACGCTGTTCGGCAATGCCGAACACTACCGGTCCATGCCGACCTCCCGCTAATGGTCGGCGGGCAACTGTTGCACTTCGGCCACCTCCGAGTGACCGCGGCCGCCCTCCGGGAAGCACGGGCACCGGGCCCGCGCCCCCGCCGCCGGGGGCCGTTCGGGGAGGCGGCACTCGTCCGTTCGGCCGGTATTCACCCCGCCGGCCTCGTCCGTCTCGTGGACGCCCTGACCATCGGCGCCCGGACCCGGCTACCCTGGCGGCGTGCGTTCTCCCCGGGACGTCCACGACGGACGGCACCGGGCAGAGGCAAAGCCGACAGCCGTCGCATCCTAGGGAGCCCATTCATGGCCTCGTCGCCATCCACCCCGCCCGCCGACACCCGTACCCGCGTGTCCGCCCTCCGAGAGGCCCTCGCCACCCGCGTGGTGGTCGCCGACGGCGCGATGGGCACCATGCTCCAGGCGCAGAACCCCACGCTCGACGACTTCCAGCAGCTCGAAGGGTGCAACGAGGTCCTCAACGTCACCCGCCCGGACATCGTCCGCTCGGTGCACGAGGAGTACTTCGCCGCGGGAGTCGACTGCGTCGGCACCAACACCTTCGGCGCCAACCACTCCGCCCTCGGCGAGTACGACATCGCCGAGCGCGTCCACGAACTGTCCGAGGCCGGCGCCCGCGTCGCCCGCGAGACCGCCGACGCGTTCACCGCCGAGGACGGGCGGCAGCGCTGGGTCCTCGGCTCCATCGGCCCCGGCACCAAGCTCCCCACCCTCGGCCACGCCCCGTACACCGTCCTGCGCGACGCCTACCAGCGCAACGCCGAGGGCCTGGTCGCCGGCGGCGCCGACGCGCTGCTCGTCGAGACCACGCAGGACCTGCTGCAGACCAAGGCCTCCGTGCTCGGGGCCCGGCGCGCCCTGGACGCCCTCGGCCTGGACCTGCCCGTCATCGTCTCCGTCACCGTCGAGACGACCGGCACCATGCTGCTCGGCTCGGAGATCGGCGCCGCGCTGACCGCGCTGGAGCCGCTCGGCATCGACATGATCGGCATGAACTGCGCCACCGGCCCCGCCGAGATGAGCGAGCACCTGCGCTACCTCGCCCGCCACGCCCGCATCCCGCTGACCTGCATGCCCAACGCCGGCCTGCCCGTCCTCGGCAAGGACGGCGCCCACTACCCGCTGACCGCGCCCGAGCTCGCCGACGCGCACGAGACGTTCGTACGGGAGTACGGCCTGTCGCTGGTCGGCGGCTGCTGCGGCACGACCCCCGAGCACCTGCGCCAGGTGGTCGAGCGGGTACGGGGCGCCGAGCCCACGCCACGTGATCCGCGTCCGGAGCCGGGCGCCGCCTCGCTCTACCAGAGCGTGCCGTTCCGGCAGGACACCTCCTACCTGGCCATCGGCGAGCGCACCAACGCCAACGGTTCGAAGAAGTTCCGCGAGGCGATGCTGGACGGCCGCTGGGACGACTGCGTGGAGATGGCGCGGGACCAGATCCGTGAGGGCGCGCACATGCTCGACCTGTGCGTGGACTACGTGGGCCGCGACGGCGTGGCCGACATGGAGGAGCTGGCCGGCCGGTTCGCGACGGCCTCGACGCTGCCGATCGTGCTGGACTCCACCGAGGTGGAGGTCATCCGGGCGGGCCTCGAGAAGCTCGGCGGGCGCGCGGTGATCAACTCGGTGAACTACGAGGACGGCGCGGGCCCCGAGTCCCGCTTCGCCCGCGTCACCACGCTCGCCCGGGAGCACGGTGCCGCGCTGATCGCCCTGACGATCGACGAGGAGGGGCAGGCCCGGACGGCCGAGAAGAAGGTCGAGATCGCCGAACGGCTCATCGACGACCTGACCGGGAACTGGGGCATCCACGAGTCGGACATCCTCGTGGACTGCCTGACGTTCACGATCTGCACCGGGCAGGAGGAGTCCCGCAAGGACGGTCTGGCGACCATCGAGGGAATCCGGGAGCTGAAGAAGCGCCACCCGCAGGTGCAGACCACGCTGGGTCTGTCGAACATCTCCTTCGGCCTCAACCCGGCCGCCCGGATCCTGCTGAACTCGGTCTTCCTGGACGAGTGCGTCAAGGCGGGCCTGGACTCGGCGATCGTCCACGCGTCGAAGATCCTGCCGATCGCCCGGTTCGACGAGGAACAGGTCACCACGGCCCTGGACCTGATCTACGACCGCCGCCGCGAGGGCTACGACCCGCTGCAGAAGCTGATGCAGTTGTTCGAGGGCGCGACCGCGAAGTCGCTGAAGGCGTCCAAGGCCGAGGAACTGGCCGCCCTCCCGCTGGAGGAGCGCCTCAAGCGCCGCATCATCGACGGCGAGAAGAACGGCCTGGAACAGGACCTCGACGACGCCCTGACCGAGCGTCCCGCGCTCGACATCGTCAACGACACCCTGCTCGACGGCATGAAGGTCGTCGGTGAACTCTTCGGTTCCGGACAGATGCAGCTGCCGTTCGTGCTGCAGTCCGCCGAGGTCATGAAGAGCGCGGTGGCTCACCTGGAGCCGCACATGGAGAAGACCGACGACGCGGGCAAGGGCACGATCGTGCTGGCCACCGTCCGCGGCGACGTCCACGACATCGGCAAGAACCTCGTCGACATCATCCTGTCCAACAACGGCTACACCGTCGTCAATCTCGGCATCAAGCAGCCCGTCTCGGCCATCCTGGAAGCCGCCGACGAGCACAAGGCCGACGTGATCGGCATGTCCGGCCTCCTGGTCAAGTCCACCGTGATCATGAAGGAGAACCTGGAGGAGCTCAACCAGCGCAAGCTGGCCGCTGACTACCCCGTCATCCTCGGCGGCGCCGCCCTCACCCGCGCCTACGTCGAACAGGACCTCCACGAGATCTACGACGGCGAAGTCCGCTACGCCCGCGACGCCTTCGAGGGACTGCGTCTGATGGACGCGCTCATCGGCATCAAGCGGGGCGTGCCCGGCGCCAAGCTGCCCGAACTGAAGCAGCGCCGGGTGCGGGCGGCCACCGTCGAGATCGAGGACCGGCCCGAGGAGGGCAGCGTCCGCTCCGACGTGGCCACCGACAACCCCGTCCCCGAGCCGCCGTTCCGCGGCACCCGCGTCGTCAAGGGCATCCAGCTCAAGGAGTACGCCTCCTGGCTCGACGAGGGCGCCCTCTTCAAGGGCCAGTGGGGCCTCAAGCAGGCCCGCACCGGCGAGGGACCGTCGTACGAGGAGCTGGTGGAGTCCGAGGGCCGGCCCAGGCTGCGCGGGCTGCTCGACCGGCTCCAGACGGAGAACCTGCTGGAGGCGGCCGTGGTGTACGGCTACTTCCCCTGTGTCTCCAAGGACGACGACCTGATCGTCCTCGACGACGACGGCAACGAGCGCACCCGGTTCACCTTCCCGCGCCAGCGCCGTGGCCGGCGGCTGTGCCTGGCGGACTTCTTCCGCCCGGAGGAGTCCGGCGAGATCGACGTGGTCGGCTTCCAGGTCGTCACCGTCGGCTCCCGCATCGGCGAGGAGACGGCCCGCATGTTCGAGGCCAACGCCTACCGCGACTACCTCGAACTGCACGGCCTGTCCGTCCAGCTCGCCGAGGCCCTCGCCGAGTACTGGCACGCACGCGTGCGCTCCGAACTCGGCTTCGCCGGGGAGGACCCGGCCGACATGGAGGACATGTTCGCCCTGAAGTACCGCGGCGCCCGCTTCTCCCTCGGCTACGGCGCCTGCCCCGACCTGGAGGACCGCGCCAAGATCGCCGCCCTGCTGGAGCCGGAGCGCATCGGCGTCCACCTCTCGGAGGAGTTCCAGCTCCACCCCGAGCAGTCCACCGACGCCATCGTCATCCACCACCCGGAGGCGAAGTACTTCAACGCCCGCTAGGCGCGCCGCCACCGCTCCACCGGTCACACCAGGCATTCGCGTCCCGCACGACGTACACTGGTCGGTCCACCGCAGGCCGGCTCCCTTCGTGGGAGCCGGCCTGATCGTCCCTCAAGGAGGTACGTGGATGACCAGTACGGTCCCCGCGCTCGGAACCCGTACGGCCGAAGGCTCCGCCCTGCAAGCCGTGCTCCTCGACATGGACGGCACCCTGGTGGACACCGAGGGCTTCTGGTGGGACGTCGAGACGGAGGTCTTCGCCTCCCTCGGCCACACTCTGGACGACTCCTGGCGTCACGTCGTGGTCGGCGGCCCCATGACCCGCAGCGCGGGCTTCCTCATCGAGGCCACCGGCGCCGACATCACCCTCGCCGAGCTGAGCGTGCTCCTCAACGACGGCTTCGAGGAGCGCATCGGCCGCGACCTGCCGCTCATGCCCGGCGCCGCCCGGCTGCTCGCGGAGCTGTCCGCCCACGACGTCCCCACGGCCCTGGTCTCCGCCTCGCACCGGCGCATCATCGACCGCGTCCTGAAGTCGCTCGGCCCCGAGCACTTCGCCCTCACCGTCGCCGGCGACGAGGTGCCGCGCACCAAGCCCCACCCCGACCCCTACCTGACCGCCGCGGCCGGACTCGGCGCGGACCCGGCCCGCTGCGCCGTCGTCGAGGACACCGCGACCGGGGTCGCCGCCGCCGAGGCGGCCGGCTGCCACGTCGTGGCCGTGCCCTCGGTCGCCCCCATCACCCCCGCCGCCCGGCGCACGGTGGTCACCTCCCTGGAAGAGGTCGACCTGACATTTCTGCGCGGCCTGATGACACAAATGCGCTAGACGTTCACCGAGCGTGCAGCCGCGTTAAGCGGCAATTCCGGGAAGGGGCGCCCCGCGCGGCCCGGCCGGTGTTCCCACGGCTATTTCCGCCCCCGTGGCCTGGCCGAATTCCAGCACCGACGGCCGAAGCGCAACTGTGACGTTCGCCACGTGCGCGGGGCTCGACAGGGGGTCCGAGGGTGTGCCGCACCCCCTCTGGCCAACGTTGTCGAGGGGGCTTTGTGTCCTGATTGGTGAAACCCTGCACTAATCCTTCCACTGTCGGGTTTTCGGTGTGTCCACACCCGGTTTCGCTCCGTGATGAGCCCTCAACTCCGGTGGCTGCGAACCCCCGTGCGGGCGCGGACTAATCTCGTCGCGAGAACATCGGCCACTACCCCCGTGATCCGCCGCGACACCCCTGCATGCCGGATACACGGACCGACAGCTCTGGAGAAACTCGAGCATGAACCGCAAGACTTTGGTGCTGCCGGCCGTCGTCGGCCTGCTCGCGCCGGTGCTCGCCGCCTGCGGAGGATCGGACAGCGGCAGCGGCGACGGGGACGCGATCGTCGTCGGCACCACGGACCGGTTCAGCGCCTCCGAGGAGACGCCCGCGCCGCTCGACCCGGCATACGCCTACGACGTCGGCCTCTGGAACGTCCTGCGTCAGACCACGCAGACGCTCATGGCGCAGCCCCGCGGAGGCGGCGAACCGGTGCCGGACGCCGCGCAGAAGTGCGGGTTCACCGACACCGGAAACGAACGGTACGCGTGCACCCTGCGGGACGGGCTGAAGTTCGCCAACGGCGACCCCGTCACCGCCGAGGACGTCAAGTACTCCATCGAGCGCGCCCTGGCCATCGACGCCGACACCGAGGTGGCCTCGCTGCTCAACACCGTCGACACCGTCGAGACCCAGGGCGACCGCGAGGTCGTCTTCCACCTCAAGACGGCGGACGCCACCTTCCCGTACAAGCTGTCGACGCCGGTCTCGGGCATCGTCAACCCCGACCAGTACCCCAAGGACAAGCTGCGCGACGGCTGGGAACTGGACGGCTCCGGCCCGTACACCATGAAGGCCGAGGTCAAGGACAACGAGCTCACCAAGGCCGTGTTCACCAAGAACCCCACCTACAAGGGGAGCGCGAAGGTGAACAACGACAAGGTCGAGATGGTCTTCTTCGACGACGCGGAGGCCATGGGCGCCGCGATCGACAAGGGCGACATCGACGTCATGACCCGCGCCATGACGCCGGAACAGGTCCAGCAGCTCGCCAAGGCCACCGACGGCGACGTCAGCCTCGTCGAGGTGTCCGGCCTGGAGATCCGCTACCTGGCCTTCAACACGGAGGCGCCCGTGGTGAAGGACAAGGCGGTGCGCCAGGCGGTCGCCCAGGTCATCAACCGCAGCGAACTCGTCTCCACCGTCTACGGCTCGCAGGCCCAGCCGCTGTACTCGATGGTCCCGGCCGGCATCACCGGCCACTCCAACTCGTTCTTCAACACGTACGGCGACCCGAGCGTCGCCAAGGCGAAGGCGACGCTGGAGGACGCGGACGTCACCACGCCGGTCAAGCTGACGCTGAACTACACGACCGACCACTACGGCGCCGCGACCAAGCAGGAGTTCGAGCAGCTCCAGAAGCAGCTCAACGACAGCGGCCTGTTCGACGTCGACATCAAGGGCACGCCCTGGAGCAAGTTCCGCAAGGCGGAGCTGAATCGCGAGTACTCCGCCTTCGGCATGGGCTGGTTCCCCGACTTCCCGGACGCCGACAGCTTCATCGCGCCGTTCCTCGACAAGGGCAACACCCTCAACTCGCCCTACCAGAACCCGGACATCATCAACAAGCTGATCCCCGAGTCCCGTGGCGAGGCCGACCGGCTCTCCGCGGTGGACGTCCTCACCAACATCCAGGACATCACCGCCGACGACGTGCCGATGATCCCCCTGTGGCAGGGCAAGCAGTACGTCGCCACCCGCGACGACGTCACCGGCGCCGCCTACCTCCTCAACGCGTCCGCGACGCTGCAACTGTGGGAGCTGGGCCGGGGCGTCAGCGGCTGACACCGCCCCGGCACACCCGAAGGGCGCCCTCTTCCCACCGGAAGAGGGCGCCCTTCGGGTTGAGCACCCGCCGCGGCCGCGCACCGGCCGCGACGGCCGCCTACTGCGCGCCGGGACGGACCAGACCGCTCTCGTACGCGTACACCGCCGCCTGAACCCGGTCCCGCAGGCCCAGCTTCGTCAGCACATGACCCACATGCGTCTTGACCGTCGTCTCGCTGACGAACAGGTCCGCGGCGATCTCCGCGTTGGACAACCCGCGCGCCACCAGCTTCAGCACCTCCACCTCACGGTCCGTCAGCGTGTGCAGGGTGTCCGGCACCGGCTCGTCCCCGGAGGGCAGATGCGTGGCGTACTTGTCGAGCAGCCGCCGGGTGATGCTCGGCGCGAGCATCGCCTCACCGTTCGCCACCACGCGGATCGCCTGCACCAGCTCGTTGGCCGGGGCGTCCTTGAGCAGGAAGCCGCTCGCCCCCGCCTTCAGCGCCTCCACCACGTACTCGTCCAGATCGAACGTCGTCAGCACCAGCACCTTCGCCGGACCGTCCCGCTCGGGCCCGGTGATCTGCCGGGTCGCCTCCACACCGTCCATCCGCGGCATGCGGATGTCCATCAGCACCACGTCGGGCTGCAGCGCCCGCACCTGGTCCAGGGCCTGGAGGCCGTCTCCGGCCTCGCCGACGACCGCCAGATCCGGCTCCGCCTCCAGAATCATCCGGAAGCCCGTGCGCAGCAGCGGCTGATCGTCGACCAGTAGGACGCGGATGGCCACGTAAGTCTCCTTCGATGGGACAGGCCCTAGTCCGGCCCCATTCTGCCCTGCTCGGCACCGGCCGGGTCGGCCGCCCTCACCGGCAGCGGATAGGGCGGGGGAGTGCCACCGAACTCCGGGCAGTGCGCCTGGTGGTCGCACCAGCCGCACAGCTTCGTGGGCCTCGGCCGCCAGTCGCCCGTCTCGGTCGCCAGCCGGATCGCCTCCCACAGCGCCAGCAGCTTGCGCTCGACCCGCTCCAGGTCGGCCAGGACCGGGTCGTACGTGAGCACGTCACCACTGCCGAGGTAGACCAACTGCAGACGCCGCGGAACGACCTTCTTCAGCCGCCACACCACCAGCGCGTAGAACTTCATCTGGAACAGGGCGCTCTCCGCGTACTGCGGCCGGGGTGCCTTGCCCGTCTTGTAGTCGACGATCCGCACCTCGCCGGTCGGGGCCACGTCGACCCGGTCGATGATGCCGCGCAGCCGCAGCCCCGAGTCCAGCTCCGCCTCGACGAACAGCTCCCGCTCGGCCGGCTCCAGCCGGCTCGGGTCCTCCAGCGTGAACCAGCGCTCCACCAGCCGCTCCGCCTCGGACAGCCACCGCGCCAGCCGCTCGCCCTCCGGGTCGTCCGCGAACAGCTCACCGACCTCCGGCCTGCTGTCGCGCAGCCGGTCCCACTGGCCCGGCACCAGCGCCTTCGCCCGCGGCGCCGTCCGCTCGGCCGCCGGAGCGTCGAAGAGCCGCTCCAGCACCGCGTGCACCAGCGTGCCCCTGGTCGCCGCCTCACTGGGCTTCTCCGGCAGCCGGTCGATCACCCGGAACCGGTACAGCAACGGGCACTGCATGAAATCACCGGCCCGCGAGGGCGAGAGCGAGGCGGGCGGTGCCGCCACGGGCGCGGACGAGGGGGCCGCGGCCGCCGCGTCCCGCGCCACGGCCGCCGCTGCCCCCGCCGCGCCCGCCCGGTCCGCCACCGCCGCCGGCCGGGCGGGTCCCCCGGCATCCCCAGCGACATCCTCGGTACTCGTCTCCATGACCACAGACCATACGGCCGGCCACCGACAGCGACCCAGCCACGAGGCCGTGACCCCTGCGACAGAAGGCAAGCACAGGGGTGCCGGGGCTGAACGGGCCGCGACGGACGCATACCATCGACACCAGACCCTCCCGACCGGCAGGCGGGAGACGCTTCGAACGAGGGGACACCGTGGACGTGAGCGGCGGGAGCGGGCAGCCGCGGTCCGGCAACGACGAGTCGGCCGAGCCCCAGGCACATCCCACGGCCCCGGCCGCCGACCCCGCCGACGCCGCACGGCCGGGACCCACCGGCCCCGCAGCCCCGCCCCCCGGAGCGCCCGAGGGGCCGACGCCGCACGCAGCGGCACCCGGCCCCGAGGGGCCGCAGGACGGCACACCCACACCCCCCGGACCGGACCAGACCCCCGCCGAAGCCCCCGCCCCCCGCGACGAACCCGCCCCGGACGGCACACCGCCCGGCACCGCGGGACAGCCGCCGAAGCAGCCGGCCCCCGAGGACGACACCCCCGCCCGCCCCACGACCGGCCCGGCCGGGGGCGAGCGCCACACCGGCACCCCCCACCGCTCCGAGGCCCACACCCCCGGCACCGGCGGACCGGGACGGCCACCGCAGCGCCGGCCCGAACCCGGAGGCGGACTGCTCATGGGCCGCCCCTTCGGCGTACCCGTGTACGTCGCCCCGAGCTGGTTCCTCGTCGCCGCCCTCATCACCTGGGTCTTCGGCGGCCAGCTCGACCGCGTCCTGCCCGAGCTCGGCGCCGCCCGCTACCTCGTCTCCCTCTTCTTCGCCGTCGCCTTCTACGCCTCCGTCCTCGTCCACGAACTCGCCCACACCGTCGCCGCCCTCCGCTTCAAACTCCCCGTACGCCGCATCCAGCTCCAGTTCTTCGGCGGCGTCTCCGAGATCGAGAAGGAAGCCGAGACACCCGGCCGCGAATTCGTCCTCGCCTTCGTCGGCCCCCTGCTCTCCCTCGTCCTCGCCGGCGTCTTCTACGCCGCCCTGCTGCCCGTCGAACCCGACAGCGTCCCCGGCGTCCTCCTGGCCGGACTCATGGTCTCGAACCTCATCGTGGCCGTCTTCAACCTCCTGCCCGGCCTCCCCCTCGACGGCGGCCGCATGCTCCGCGCCGTCGTCTGGAAGATCACCGGCAAACCGATGAGCGGCACCGTCGCCGCCGCCTGGGTCGGCCGCGCCCTCGCCATCGCCGTACTGATCGGCCTGCCCCTGGCCACCCAGTCCCTCGGCAGCAAGGCCGCCGACGACGTCGGCATGGACACCGTCATGGACGCCCTGCTCGCCGCCATCCTCGCCGCGATCATCTGGACCGGCGCCGGGAACAGCCTCCGCATGGCCCGCCTGCGCGAACACCTCCCCGAACTGCGCGCCCGCGCCCTCACCCGGCGCGCCGTCCCCGTCCAGGCCGACACCCCCCTCTCCGAAGCCCTCCGCCGCGCCAACGCCTCCGGCGCCCGCGCCCTCGTCGTCGTCGACGCCGACGGAACCCCCGCCTCACTCGTCCGCGAGGCCGCCATCGTCGGCGTGCCCGAGCACCGCCGCCCCTGGGTCGCCGTCAGCACCCTCGCCCAGGACCTCACCGACGGCATGCGCGTCTCCGCCGAGCTCTCCGGCGAGGAACTCCTGGACGCCCTGCGCGCCAACCCCGCCACCGAATACCTCGTCGTCGAGGAGACCGGCGAGATCTACGGCGTCCTGTCCGCCGCCGACGTGGAACGCGCCTTCGTCAAGGCCATGGCCCGGCCCTCCTGAGCACCGCCCGCCCACAGCCGTGGTCGGAGGCCCCCGCCAGGACCGGTACGCTGGTCACATGTCCGAACCGACCGGTGCCGCCCGCAGGCGCGGGCCCTTCAAGGTCGGGGACCAGGTTCAGCTGACCGACCCCAAGGGCCGCCACTACACGTTCACGCTCGAGGCCGGGAAGAACTTCCACACCCACAAGGGTTCCTTCCCCCACGACGAACTGATCGGTGCTCCCGAGGGCAGCGTCGTCCGCACCACCGGAAACGTCGCCTACCTCGCGCTGCGCCCCCTGCTCCCCGACTACGTCCTGTCCATGCCCCGCGGGGCAGCCGTCGTCTACCCGAAGGACGCGGGGCAGATCCTCGCCTTCGCCGACATCTTCCCCGGCGCCCGCGTCGTCGAGGCCGGCGTGGGCTCCGGCTCCCTCAGCAGCTTCCTGCTGCGCGCCATCGGCGACCAGGGCATGCTGCACTCCTACGAGCGCCGCGAGGACTTCGCCGAGATCGCCCAGCAGAACGTGCAGCGCTACTTCGGCGGCCCGCACCCCGCCTGGCAGCTCACCGTCGGCGACCTCCAGGACAACCTGTCCGACACCGACGTCGACCGCGTCATCCTCGACATGCTCGCCCCCTGGGAATGCCTCGAGGCCGTCTCCAAGGCCCTCGTGCCCGGCGGCATCCTGTGCTGCTACGTCGCCACCACCACCCAGCTCGCCCGGACCGTCGAGTCCATCCGCGAGATCGGCTGCTTCAACGAGCCGACCTCCTGGGAAACCATGATCCGCAACTGGCACGTCGAAGGGCTCGCCGTCCGCCCCGACCACCGGATGATCGGCCACACCGGCTTCCTCCTCACCGCCCGCCGCCTCGCCGACGGCGTCGAGCCGCCCATGCGCCGCCGCCGCCCCGCCAAGGGCGCCTACGGCGAGGACTACGACGGCCCCAACGCCGGCGGAGGCACCGGCCGCTGAGGCCACCCCGCACGGCACCCAACGAACCGACGCCGTGGTGGAGTTCCGGCAGCGTCCCGGAACTCCACCACGGCGTCGCCGTGTTGACCCGCACCCCACGCGCGAACGGCGACCGCGCGGAAAACAGAACCAGTACCCACCCCGCCGTTCCCCCGCACTGTGACGTGTGGCACGATGCAGGCCACCCCCACCGGCACAGCCCTCACAGGAGACACTCCTCGTGCAGCACCCCGCCGTTCCGGACCTCTCGCACACGCACACCCGGCCCATCCACTGGGTCGCCACCGCCACGGCCCTCGCAGGCGTGGTCGCCCTCTCCTCACTCCTCCAGCCCGACGCCGCGACCGCCGCCCAGACCGGCAGCCACACCACCGCGGCCGGACCCAAGGGCGCGCCCGCACCCATGGCGCCGCCCGACCCCGCCGCCGTCTCCTTCCCCCTGGAGTGCGGCCCCGTCAAGGCCGTCGTACAGAAACAGGCCTCCGGCGACCTCGACGGCGACGGCCGCCCCGAGACCGTGGCCGTCGTGCACTGCGACGCCCCCATGGGCACCCCGCCCGACGGCGTGTACGTCATCACCCGGAACGCCGACAACGGCAAGCCCCGCGTCGTGGCCACCCTCGTCGACCCCAAGGAGCGCCGCACGGCCACCGTCCTCGCGGTCCGCGACGGCGCCGTCCACGCCACGCTCCTCGGCTACTCCTCGGCCGACGTGCCCAGTTGCTGCCCCGACGTCACCGACGACGTGAAGTGGCAGTGGAAGAACGGCACGTTCGTCAGCGACACGCCCTCACACGCCCGCACCGTCTGACCGGTACTCCCGGGACGGACGGTGTGACACACCGGACAGCCCTCACGGAACGTACACGTCGCGTTACGATTCGGTCACTCCGCGTCCGGGCCGTAGACCTCGGTCCTGTCCGAAACGCGGCGCACGTGGATGCACTCGCCCGGACACTCCTTCGCCGAATCCACCACGTCCGTGAGAAGCGGCAACGGCACGGGCGTTGTCGCCCCCGGTGCCTGCAGCAGCTCGTCGCCCGCGCCCTTCACATAGGCCAGACCGTCGATGTCCAGCTCGAACACCTCGGGCGCGTACTGGGCGCAGATGCCGTCGCCGGTACACAGGTCCTGGTCGATCCAGACCTCCAGAGCCTCACCGTCGACAACGGCCTCCTGCTGCACGCTCATCTCTCCTGCCGTTTCCTGCGTCGAGCCCCCGGGAATCCGGCCAGCTCCGACGGGTGTTGAACACTTCGACCCTACCCCCGCCGGGGTTCCCCCCACGTTCCGTGGGTATTCCCCTGGCGTGAGGGAGAGCGCAAGGGTGAAGATCGGACACACCCCGACAGTCTTTGTGATCTAGGGGTTTCAATCGACACCCACCCAGGTAGGGTCTGGAAGCGTCCAGCTCCCCTTGGAGGAGGTGAGGACCGTGGCAGCCCACGACGACGACATGAACCGCGGCATCCGCCCGGGACGCGGGTCCGAGGACCCGGCCGGGCAGGTGGCCTACCTTGAGCAGGAGATCGCCGTCCTGCGACGCAAGCTCGCCGAATCTCCGCGACACACGAGAATTCTCGAAGAGCGGATCGTCGAACTGCAGACCAACCTCGCCGGCGTGTCCGCGCAGAACGAGCGACTCGCCGGCACCCTCCGTGAGGCCCGCGACCAGATCGTGGCCCTCAAGGAGGAGGTCGACCGGCTGGCCCAGCCACCGGCCGGCTTCGGCGTCTTCCTGCAGGCCAACGAGGACGGCACCGCCGACATCTTCACCGGCGGCCGCAAACTGCGGGTGAACGTCAGCCCGAGCGTCGAGCTCGACGAGCTCCAACGTGGCCAGGAAGTGATGCTCAACGAAGCACTCAACGTGGTCGAGGCCATGGAGTTCGAGAGCATCGGCGACATCGTCACCCTCAAGGAGATCCTCGAGGACGGCGAGCGCGCCCTGGTCCTCGGCCACACCGACGAGGAACGGGTGGTGCGGCTCGCCGAGCCCCTGCGGGGACTCACCATCCGCCCCGGCGACGCCCTCCTGCTCGAACCCCGCTCCGGCTACGTCTACGAGGTCGTCCCCAAGAGCGAGGTCGAAGAACTCGTCCTCGAAGAGGTCCCCGACATCGGCTACGAGCAGATCGGCGGACTCGGCGGACAGATCGAGATGATCCGGGACGCGGTCGAGCTCCCCTATCTCTACCCCGACCTGTTCAAGGAGCACGAGCTGCGTCCCCCCAAGGGCGTCCTGCTCTACGGCCCCCCCGGATGCGGCAAGACGCTCATCGCCAAGGCCGTCGCCAACTCGCTGGCCAAGAAGGTCGCCGAGGTCACCGGCCAGGCCGCCGGCAAGAGCTTCTTCCTCAACATCAAGGGCCCCGAGCTCCTCAACAAGTACGTCGGCGAGACCGAGCGGCAGATCCGCCTCGTCTTCCAGCGAGCCCGCGAGAAGGCCAGCGAGGGCACCCCCGTCATCGTCTTCTTCGACGAGATGGAATCCCTCTTCCGCACCCGCGGCTCCGGCGTCAGCTCGGACGTGGAGAACACCATCGTCCCCCAGCTCCTCGCCGAGATCGACGGCGTCGAAGGCCTGCAGAACGTGGTCGTCATCGGCGCCTCCAACCGCGAGGACATGATCGACCCCGCCATCCTCAGGCCCGGCCGGCTCGATGTGAAGATCAAGATCGAACGTCCCGACGCCGAAGCGGCCAAGGACATCTTCGGCAAGTACCTCACCGAACGCCTCCCCCTCCACTCCGACGACCTCGCGGAGCACGAGAAGGACAAGGCGGCCACCGTCCAGAGCATGATCCAGACGGCGGTGGAACAGATGTACGCCGAATCCGAGGAGAACCGCTTCCTGGAAGTCACCTACGCCAACGGCGACAAGGAAGTCCTCTACTTCAAGGACTTCAATTCCGGCGCCATGATCGAGAACATCGTGGGTCGCGCCAAGAAAATGGCGATCAAGGACTTCCTCGACAAGAACCAGAAGGGCCTCCGCGTCTCCCACCTCCTCCAGGCCTGCGTGGACGAGTTCAAGGAGAACGAGGACCTGCCCAACACCACCAACCCGGACGACTGGGCCCGCATCTCCGGAAAGAAGGGCGAGCGCATCGTGTACATCCGTACGCTCGTCACCGGAAAGCAGGGCGCGGACACCGGACGCTCCATCGACACGGTGGCAAACACCGGTCAGTACCTGTAAAACGCGGGGCGGCTGCGGGTGCCCTCACCGGGTACCCGCAGCCGACTGTTTTCCGGAGGCCCCGGCTGGAGCAAGGCAATGACGCAAATGATCTCCCCGCCAGCGCAAAGGCGTTCTAGGCTCTTCCTTACCGCCGAGTCGCGCAGTGCGGGGACGGGCACCGCACACGCATCGGAGCGCCAGCGGTACTTGAGCGGCGCCCACTACGGGCGCCGCCGGGCAAGGAGGGCCGCATGACCGTACGGCGAGTAATGGGCATCGAGACGGAGTACGGAATCTCCGTCCCCGGCCACCCGAACGCCAATGCCATGCTCACCTCGTCCCAGATCGTCAACGCCTACGCGGCGGCGATGCACCGGGCCCGCCGGGCCCGCTGGGACTTCGAGGAGGAGAACCCGCTGCGGGACGCCCGAGGCTTCGACCTCGCCCGCGAGGCCGCCGACTCCAGCCAGCTCACCGACGAGGACATCGGCCTCGCCAACGTCATCCTCACCAACGGAGCACGGCTCTACGTCGACCACGCCCACCCCGAATACAGCGCTCCCGAAGTCACCAATCCCCGCGACGCCGTCCTGTGGGACAAGGCCGGCGAACGCATCATGGCCGAGGCCGCCGACCGCGCCGCGGCACTGCCCGGCGCCCAGCCCATCCACCTCTACAAGAACAACACCGACAACAAGGGCGCCTCCTACGGCACGCACGAGAACTACCTGATGAAGCGGGAAACCGCCTTCTCCGACATCGTGCGCCACCTGACGCCCTTCTTCGTCTCCCGCCAGGTCTTCACCGGCGCCGGCCGCGTCGGCATCGGCCAGGACGGCCACGAACACGGCTTCCAGCTCAGCCAGCGCGCCGACTACTTCGAGGTCGAGGTCGGCCTGGAGACGACGCTGAAGCGCCCCATCATCAATACCCGCGACGAGCCGCACGCCGACGCCGAGAAGTGGCGCCGCCTGCACGTGATCATCGGCGACGCGAACCTGTCGGAGATCTCGACGTACCTCAAGCTGGGCACGACGGCCCTGGTCCTGTCCATGATCGAGGACGGCTTCATCGCCGTCGACCTCGCCGTCGACCAGCCCGTACGCACCCTCCACCAGGTCTCGCACGATCCGACGCTCAAGCACCTGGTCACCCTGCGCAGCGGCCGCACACTGACCGCCGTACAGCTCCAGATGGAGTACTACGAGCTGGCCCGCAAGTACGTCGAGGAACGGTACGGCGCGGACGCCGACGACCAGACCAAGGACGTCCTCGGCCGCTGGGAGGACACCCTCAACCGGCTCGAGAACGACCCCATGAGCCTCGCCGGCGAACTGGACTGGGTCGCCAAGCGGGAGCTCATGGAGGGCTACCGCCGCCGTGACAACGTCGACTGGGACGCCGCCCGGCTGCACCTCGTCGACCTCCAGTACGCCGACGTGCGGCCCGACAAGGGCCTCTACAACCGCCTCGTGGAGCGGGGACGCATCAAGCGCCTGCTGGACGAGAACGAGGTCGAGCGGGCCCGTACGAAGCCCCCGGAGGACACCCGCGCCTACTTCCGCGGACGCTGCCTGGAGCAGTACGCGGACGACGTCGCGGCGGCCTCCTGGGACTCGGTGATCTTCGATCTGCCGGGGCGGGACTCGCTCCAGCGGGTCCCCACCCTGGAACCGCTTCGCGGAACGCGTAATCACGTCAAGGAGCTCCTGGACCGGTGCCGCACCGCGGACGACCTGGTCAGGGTCCTGTCCGGCGGGTGAGCAACCCGAGTGGGTACCGGGGAGTAGACAGCCGGACGGGGTGGAATACCCCAGGTCCGGGAACCATGGAGATGGCCCCCGTACGTTGGAGGAAGTGCGGGGCCGATGTCGGACCGGACTTGTAGGGTCTGATCTTGACCGAGCAACTGTGTCGGGCGAACCGAGCGGGGTGAGGGTTATGGCGACCAAGGACACCAGCGGCGGGCAGCAGAAGGCCACGCGGTCCACCGAGGAGGTCGAGGAGCAGGCGCAGGACGCGCAGACCTCGGAGGACCTCAAGGAGCGTCAGGAGAAGCTGAACGACGACGTGGACTCGGTCCTGGACGAGATCGACGACGTCCTGGAGGAGAATGCCGAGGATTTCGTGCGCTCCTTCGTTCAGAAGGGTGGCCAGTAGGCCGCTTTCGCCTTCGAAACGAAGGTCGACTCTGGGGGTTGGTGAGTGCGGGAGGGGCAGATGACGAAGCGCTGCTCGCGGTGCGGGGTGACCAAACCGCGGGCGGCCTTCGCCGCCAACCGAGCCGCTCGTGATGGCTTGCAGGGCTACTGCCGGCCGTGCGTGGCGGCGTACCATCAGGCCCGCCAGCTGGCCAGGGGCAAGAACGTGCGACCCAGGGTGGAGACCCCGGAAGGGCACAAGTACTGCCGGAGCTGTGGTGAGACGAAGCCTCACAGCGAGTGGCACCGCAATGCGAGTGCCTCTGACGGTCTTTCGACGAGTTGCAAAGTGTGCCGGGCGGTGAAGAGCCGGGCGGGCCATCTGAAGCGGAATTACGGTCTTACCGAGGCCGAGCGTGACCAGTTGATCGCCGACCAGGCCGGCGTCTGCTGCATATGTCTCGCCGCTCCCGCCGCACATGTGGATCACTGCCACGAGACGGGTAGGGTCCGTGGCGTACTGTGCTTCAGTTGCAACGCTGCGCTGGGGCAGTTCAAGGATCGGCCCGATGCCATAAGGCGGGCTGCCGCTTACGTGGAGGGAATCGCGTGGAAGCCAACACTCGTAGCACCGGGCGTCTACCGGCTGCCTTCCTGACGCCCGGGTCCTCCTCCTTCATGGACTTCCTCGGCGCGCACCAGCCGGAGATGCTTCCGGGCAACCGGCAGCTCCCGCCGGTGCAGGGCGTCGTCGAGGCGCCGCACGGTACGACGATCGTGGCGGTCACGTTCCCCGGTGGTGTCGTGCTCGCCGGTGACCGGCGGGCCACGATGGGCAACATGATCGCCCAGCGGGACATCGAGAAGGTCTTCCCGGCGGACGAGTACTCCGCGGTGGGCATCGCCGGTACGGCGGGGCTGGCCGTGGAGATGGTGAAGCTGTTCCAGCTGGAGCTGGAGCACTTCGAGAAGGTCGAGGGCGCGCAGCTCTCCCTGGAGGGCAAGGCGAACCGCCTGTCGACGATGATCCGGTCCAACCTGGGCATGGCGATGCAGGGGCTGGCCGTGGTGCCGCTGTTCGCGGGCTACGACGTGGACCGGGGCAGGGGCCGCATCTTCTCGTACGACGTGACGGGTGGCCGTTCCGAGGAGCGGAACTACGCGACCACGGGTTCGGGCTCGGTCTTCGCGCGCGGTGCGATGAAGAAGCTGTTCCGTGACGACCTGACCGAGGAGCAGGCCACGACGCTCGTGGTGCAGGCGCTGTACGACGCGGCTGACGACGACTCGGCGACCGGTGGTCCCGATGTCGCCCGCCGGATCTATCCGATCATCACTGTGATCACCGAGGACGGTTTCCGCCGGCTCGGTGAGGACGAGGCCGCGGAGCTGGCGGGTTCGGTGCTGCAGGCCCGGCTCGAGCAGCCCGACGGTCCGCGGGCCGCGCTGCTGTAGCGGGGCGGGTCTTCGTTGTCAGGTGGTCCAGTGATTTCGACAGGAAGGGACGGATAACCGGTGTCGACGCCGTTCTATGTATCTCCTCAGCAGGCGATGGCGGACCGGGCGGAGTACGCCCGCAAGGGCATCGCGCGTGGCCGCAGCCTGGTGGTGCTGCAGTATGCCGACGGCATCGTGTTCGTCGGTGAGAATCCGTCCCGTGCGCTGCACAAGTTCAGCGAGATCTACGACCGGATCGGCTTCGCGGCCGCCGGCAAGTACAACGAGTACGAGAATCTGCGGATCGGCGGGGTGCGCTACGCCGACCTGCGGGGTTACACGTACGACCGTGACGATGTGACGGCGCGGGGTCTGGCGAACGTGTACGCCCAGACGCTGGGCACGATCTTCTCCAGTCAGGCCGAGAAGCCGTACGAGGTGGAGCTGGTCGTCGCGGAGGTCGGTGACAGTCCGGAGCACGATCAGATCTACCGGTTGCCGCACGACGGTTCGATCGTGGACGAGCACGGCTCGGTCGCGGTCGGGGGCAACGCGGAGCAGATCAGCGGCTATCTGGACCAGCGGCACCGGGACGGGATGACGCTGGCCGAGGCGCTGAAGCTGGCGGTGCAGGCGCTGTCCCGTGACACCAACGGGAGCGAGCGGGAGATTCCGGCGGAGCGGCTGGAGGTCGCGGTGCTGGACCGGACGCGTCCGCAGCAGCGCAAGTTCAAGCGGATCGTCGGCGCGCAGTTGTCGCGGCTGCTGGAGTCCGGGGCGGATGCCGGTGACGACGTCGCCAAGGCGCCCGCGGTGGAGGAGACGGACACCGACTCCGGGTCGGACGAGGAGTAGGCGCCCGCCTCATCGCGGCGGGGCCGTGGAACCCCGTACCACCAGGCTGACCGGCAGGTCCCCCTCTTCGGGGGGCCTGCCTTCCAGTACCGCCAGCAGGGCGCGCATGCCGCGTTCGCCGAAGGCTTCCGCGTCGAGGCGGACGGTGGTGAGTTCGGGGTCGATGGCGGTGGCGAGGCCGAGGTCGTCGAGGCCGGTGACGGAAAGGTCGTCGGGGACGCGGAGCCCGGCCCGGCGGATGGCCTTGTAGGCGCCGGCGGCGAGTTTGTCGTCGTCGCAGACCAGCGCCGTGGGCCGGGGCCCGGGTGCGGCGAGGGCGGCCTCGGTGGCGGTCAGGGCGCCCTCGATGGAGATGGGGGCGTGGACGGTGCGCAGGTCGGTGCCGGGGACGTCGGCGAGTCGTGCGGCGAGTTCGCGGGCGCGTACGTCGAAGGTCCAGGAGGGGACGTCCGCGGCGAGGTGGAGGAAGCTGCGGTGGCCGAGGGAGAGCAGGTGTTCGGTGACCTGGCGGATGCCGTCGGCGATGTCGAGGTTGACCGTGGCGGCGCCCAGGCTGCCGTCGGGGTCGCTGTCGAGCATGACGAGGGGGAGCTGGTCGCCGCGGATGGCGGTGAGCGCGTCGGCGGCCATGGAGGAGGCGATGACGCCGTCGAGTGCGGCCTGTGCGGAGGCGAAGGGGTCCCGGGCGGGGCCGACGCCTTCGGGTGAGGGGTAGAGGACGACTCCGAAGCCGTGTGCGGCGGCGACTCGTGCCGCGCCCGTGTAGACCTCGGCGAAGAACTCCGTGGTGAGTGCGGGGACGACGAGCAGGACGGTGCGGGTGCGGCCGAGGCGGAGGTTGCGGGCGGCGAGGTTGGGGCGGTAGCCGAGTTCGGACGCGGCCTCGCGGACGCGCTGGGCCGTGGGTTCGGAGACCCGGCCGCGCCATTTGTCGCCGAGGACCAGGGAGACGGCTGCCTGGGAGACGCCGGCGGCTTGGGCGACGTCCCGGCTCGTGGGGCGGGTGCTGCCTCGTGCCACCGTTCGCCTGCGCTTTCGTCTGGACTGCTGAACAGGCGACATGGTACGTATGGCAGCGGACGTTATACGTAACACTTGTGTGAGTGGGAACAGGGAGGTGGGTCGTGGTCGCCGGTTATCTGGGCATTCTCCGGGCGCGGCATGCCGTGCGGCTGCTCGTCGGCACGCTGGTCGGGCGGTTGCCCAACGCGACCGCGGCGATCGCGATCGTGCTGTTCGTGCGGGCCGAGGGCGGCTCGTACAGCCTCGCGGGGGCGCTGGCGGCGGTGTACGGCGTCGCGAACGCCGTCGGGCAGCCGGTGCTGGGGCGGCTGGTGGACCTGTACGGGCAGCCGCGGGTGCAGTTGCCGGCCGCGGTGCTGTCGGCGCTGGCGATGGCGGTCTTCGCCTTCGCGGGTACGGGGACGGCCGCGCTGGCCTACGTGTCCGTGGGGGCGGCGGGGCTGTTCACGCCGCCGCTGGAGGGCGGGCTGCGGGCGCTGTGGCCGAGCGTGCTGGGCGAGGAGGACCAGGTGCACACGGCGTATGCGATGGACGCCGTGGCGCAGGAGGTCATGTTCACCGTGGGGCCGCTGCTGGTGACGGTGTGCGTGTCGCTGTGGTCGCCGCCGGCGGCCCTGCTGGTGCTCAACGGTCTCGGTGTGCTCGGCGCGCTGTCCGTGGTGGTGTCGCCGCCCTCGCGCGCGTGGCGGTCGGCGCCGCGGGAGGCGCACTGGCTGGGCGCGTTGCGTTCGGGCGGGCTGCTGGCGCTGCTGGGGGCCTTCCTGTTCATCGGGATGGCGCTCGGGTCGATCACGGTGGCCTCGGTGCCGTATGCGGACGAGCACGGCGGTGACGCCGTGTACGGGTGGCTGATGGCGGCGCTGGGCCTGGGGGCCCTGGTCGGGGGAGTGGTGTACGGGGCGCGGCGCTGGGCGGGTGAGCCGGCGCGGCGGCTGCGGGTGCTGGTGGCGTTGCTGGCGGTGTGTTACCTGCCGTTGATGCTGATGCCGGGCGCGGTGGCGATGGTGCTGCTGACGGTGGTGGCGGGGGTGTTCCTGGCGCCGTGCATCGCGTGTGCGTTCGTCCTGGTGGACGTGCACGCGCCGCGGGGGACGGTGACGGAGGCGTTCTCGTGGCTGGTGACGACGTTCACGGTGGGCGCCTCGGTGGGCACGGGGCTGGCGGGGCCCGTCGTGGAGCACGGCGGCGCGCTGTGGGGCTTCGCGGTGCCGGGGGCGGCGGGATGCGTCTCGTTGCTGGTGCTGGCGTCTACGGGGCGGGTCCTCGCAGCTCCCGCGCGGGGTGCGGTCGTTGCGGCTTCATCGGAAAATGATCCAAACCGTGCCGTCGAACCCCGTTTCAGTTCGGGTCATCAGGCGTAATGTTCAGTCATGGACCGCCGCATTTTCGGGCTGGAGAACGAGTACGGCGTCACGTGCACGTTCAGGGGACAGCGCCGCCTGTCGCCTGACGAGGTGGCGCGGTACCTCTTCCGCCGTGTCGTGTCATGGGGCCGCAGCAGCAACGTCTTTCTGCGCAATGGCGCCCGCCTGTATCTCGACGTGGGATCACATCCGGAATACGCGACACCCGAGTGTGACAACGTGACCGAACTCGTCACCCACGACAAGGCGGGCGAGCGCATTCTCGAAGGACTCCTGGTGGACGCCGAACGACGCCTGCACGAGGAGGGAATCGCGGGCGACGTCTACCTCTTCAAGAACAACACCGACTCCGCGGGCAACTCGTACGGCTGTCACGAGAATTACCTCGTGGCCCGGCACGGCGAGTTTTCGCGGCTGGCGGACATCCTCATTCCCTTCCTGGTGACAAGGCAGTTGCTCTGCGGTGCCGGCAAGGTGCTGCAGACGCCGCGCGGTGCGGTGTACTGCGTCAGTCAGCGGGCCGAGCACATCTGGGAGGGCGTCTCCTCGGCGACGACCCGGTCCCGGCCGATCATCAACACGCGTGACGAGCCGCACGCCGACGCGGAGCGCTACCGGCGGCTGCACGTCATCGTGGGCGACTCGAACATGTCCGAGACGACGATGCTGCTCAAGGTGGGCGCGACGGACCTGGTGCTGCGCATGATCGAGGCGGGCACGGTGATGCGGGACCTGACCCTGGAGAACCCGATCCGGGCGATCCGCGAGGTCAGCCACGACATCACCGGGCGGCGCAAGGTGCGCCTGGCCAGCGGCCGGGAGGCGTCCGCGCTGGAGGTGCAGCGGGAGTACTACGAGAAGGCCGTCGACTTCGTCGACCGCCGCGGCATCCGCACCGGCACGGTGGAGCGGGTGCTGGAGCTGTGGGGCCGCACGCTGGAGGCGATCGAGGCGGAGGACCTGGACCGCATCGACACCGAGATCGACTGGGTCATGAAGTACAAGCTCCTGGAGCGGTACCGGGCCAAGCACAACATGACCATGTCGCATCCGCGGGTCGCGCAGATAGACCTCGCCTACCACGACATCCACCGCCGTCGTGGTCTGTACTACCTGCTCGAGAGGAAGGGCCAGGCGGCCCGGGTCGCCAACGACCTGAAGATCTTCGAGGGCAAGTCCGTTCCGCCGCAGACCACGCGGGCCCGGCTGCGCGGCGACTTCATCCGGCGGGCCCAGGAGCAGCGCCGGGACTTCACGGTCGACTGGGTCCACCTCAAGCTCAACGACCAGGCGCAGCGCACCGTGTTGTGCAAGGACCCGTTCCGATCGGTGGACGACCGGGTGGAGAAGCTGATCGCGGGGATGTGACCCCGGACGGGGTGGGAGCCGGTCTTCCGCGCGAAAGGCGGAACGCCACACGGGCACCGTACGTTAGCCGTACGGTGCCCTTCTCACGCCGTAGAGTTGCGCGCACGCCAGCCATCAGGACCGACCCGATACCGATACGAGGCCCCCACCGTGCGCCGACGCTCCCTCCTCATCGCCGTCCCCGCGGGACTGGTCACGCTCTCCGCCTGCGGTGACGACGGCTCCGGCTCATCGAGCAACGCGAGCGACAGCCCGTCGCCGCAGGCGTCGGCCGGGTCCGCGCCGCCGCCGAAGATCGTCGACGGTCCGCTGCCGGCGATCACCGCGGGGACGAAGTTCGGCGAGAAGCCGACCGTGGCCAAGGGCAGCGGCGAGCCGTCCAAGGACGTCGCGGTCAAGACGGTCGTCGCGGGCGGCGGCAGGGCCGTCGCGGAGAACGACTTCATCGCGGCGGACTACCTGGGCCAGGTCTGGTCGAGCGCGAAGGTCTTCGACAACTCCTACGACCGCAAGACCCCCCTGGTCATCCAGCTCGCCCAGGGCAGCATCATCGACGGCTGGCGGTACGCGCTCACCGGCAAGAAGACCGGCAGCCGCGTCGAGTTCTCCGTGCCGCCCACGTGGGGGTACGGGGAGCAGGGCAACGAGCAGGCCGGCATCAAGGGTGACGACACGCTGGTGTTCGTGGTCGACATCAAGGACACCTTCAACGCGAAGAGCAGTGCCCGGGGCAAGCAGGTCCCGCAGGACGACGCCGCGCTGCCGAAGGTGGGCACCAACACGGACGGCGCGGCGCCCTCCATCGAGGTGCCGAAGACCGACGCGCCGAAGAAGCTCGTCGCGCAGTACGTCCTGGAGGGCGACGGCGCCGAGGTGGGCGCCCAGGACAGCGTGCTCGTGCAGTACAAGGGCGTGCTGTGGGACGGCGGCAAGGAGTTCGACTCGACGTACGCCAGGAAGCAGCTCACGTCGTTCTCGCTGCAGCAGGTGGTCAAGGGCTGGGCGCAGGGTCTGACCGGCAAGAAGGTCGGCAGCCGCGTTCTCGTCGTCATCCCGCCGGACCTGGGGTACGGGGACAATCCGCCGCAGGGCAGCGACATCAAGAAGGACTCCACGCTGGTCTTCTCCGTGGACATCCTCGCGAAGATGTGACCTCCCGGGGATGCAAGACTTGGGCCGTTGCCTTTCCGCAGACAAGCAGGAGCTGAACACGTGAGCATCGACAAGCCCGAGGTCGACTTCCCGGAGGGGGAGCCCCCCGCGGACCTCGAGATCAAGGACATCTGGGAGGGCGACGGCCCGGTTGCCGAGGCCGGGCAGACCGTGACCGTCCACTACGTGGGCGTGACCTTCAGCACGGGCGAGGAGTTCGACGCGAGCTGGAACCGCGGTGCTCCCTTCCGCTTCCCGCTCGGTGGCGGCCGCGTCATCCAGGGCTGGGACCAGGGCGTGCAGGGCATGAAGGTCGGCGGCCGCCGCCGGCTGACCATCCCCCCGCACCTCGCCTACGGCGACCAGAGCCCGACCCCGGCGATCCCGCCCGGCTCGACGCTGATCTTCGTGGTCGATCTGCTCGGAGTCTGACCGAAGTCCGAACGGACGGCGATCAGAGCCGGTCACCTGGGGTCCATGCCCGTCCGGGCGTGGGCCCTCGGCTTTTGCCGCGCCACCGCGGGACGGTACGGTCATCCGTCGTAAGCACCATAGGGAGAAGGGCGTCGATGGCCATTGCCAAGGCCGAGCGGCTGATGAACCTGGCGCTGTGTCTTCTCGGGACACGGCGGCCACTCAGCAAGCGTGAGCTGCGCGAGTCGGTCGAGGCCTATCTCGAGGCGGGCTCCGACGACTCCTTCAACCGCATGTTCGAGCGGGACAAGGACGACCTGCGCGAACTGGGGCTGGTCATCGAGACCGTGGAGAGCCTCGACGGCGAGATCGGCTACCTGGCCCGCCGGGACAGCAACCGGCTGCCGCCCATCACCCTGGACGCGGAGGAGGCCGCCGCGCTGGGCCTGGCCGCGAAGGTCTGGCAGCAGGCCCGGCTCGCCGGTGCCGCGAGCGGCGCGCTGCAGAAGCTGCGGGCGGCCGGGCTGCCCGAGGACGTCGACCCGTACGAGGCGCACGGCGCCCTGGAGCCCCGCATCCCGGTGCACGAGGCGGCCTTCGAGCCGCTGATGCTGGCCTGCCGCGACCGCCGGCCGGTCGTCTTCGACTACCGCAAGGCGAACGCCGCCCAGCCCGAGTCCAGGCACGTGGAGCCGTGGGCGCTGGAGTGCTGGCGCGGCCACTGGTACCTGGCCGGTTTCGACCGCGACCGGGGTGCGGAGCGGGTGTTCCGGCTGTCGCGGATCACGGGGAAGGTCCGCTCGCGCGGCGCGCGGTTCACCGCACCGGTGCCGGACGTCGTCACCGTGCGGGAGACGGTCGCGAGCTGGGCGGGGGAGAGCGCCGACCGGTCCGCGCTCATCCGGCTGCGCGCGGGCGCGGGGTACCCCCTGCGGGCGAAGGCCACCGGGGTGCGGGAACTCGGTGACGGCTGGGACGAGTTGGAGATTCCGTACGGGCACGGCCTGGACGCCTGGCTGGTGGAGTTCGGGCCGGACGTGGTGGTGCTGGAGCCGGCGGAGTTGCGTGCGGACGTGGTGGACCGGCTGCGTGCCGTCGCCAAGGGCTGAGGGGGAGCGGACAACACTGTGGCAGGCAAACCGGTCAGGCCCGTGAACGCCATCGACCAGACCCGGCGGATGCTGTCCCTGGTGACGTATCTGCGCGAGCGCCCCGGGGCCCGTATCGAGGACGTGGCGCGCGCCTTCGGGATCACCGAGGACGAGCTGGTCTCCGACCTCGACGTGCTGCCCATGTGCGGCACCAGTTTCCGCGGCGGCGACCTCCTCGACATCGACACCGACGGCGAGCGCATCTGGTGGCACAATCCCGCCGCGCTCGGCGCGGACGCCGCCGAACCGCTGCGGCTGGCCGCGGACGAGGCCACGGCGCTGCTGGTCGCCGCCCGGGCCGTCGCGACCCTGCCCGGGCTGCGCGAGAGCGACCGGCAGGCGCTGCTGCGGGCGACGGCGAAGGTGGAGACCTCGGCCGGCGAGGCCGCCGGTGCCAGCTCGCGTCTGTCCGTCACCTTCGAGTCCGAGGGCGGTGTCTTCGCCGACGTCGACCGGGCCATCTCGGAGCGCCGCCGGCTGTGGATCCGCTACTACTCGCCGGCCCGCGACGAGGTCACCGAGCGGGAGATCGACCCCATCCGGCTGGTCAGCGTCGGGCACACGTACGTGGAGGCGTGGTGCCGCCGTTCCGAGGCGCGGCGCACCTTCCGGCTGGACCGGGTGGCCGAGATCCGCATCCTGGACGAGCCGTCCGCGCCGCCGGAGGTGGAGCTGCGGGACCTGTCGGAGGGTCTGGTGCAGCCCGCCGCCGAGGATCCCGAGGTGGTCGTGGAGGTCGGCCCGGGCGGGCGCTGGGTGGCCGAGTACTACCCGCACGACAGCGCGGACGAACTCCCCGACGGCGGGCTGCGCATCACCCTGCGCACGCCCGACCCGGCCTCCCTGCGGAGGCTGGCGCTGCGGCTGGGGCGCGACGGGCGGATCGTCTCCCCGCCCGCCCTCGCCGACAGTGCCCGGCAGGCCGCCCGCGAGGCGCTGGCCGCGTACGACGGGACGGGGACGGCCGGGGCGGTCGACGGGCGGCACGACAGGCAGGAGCACGCACGGTGAGCAACCCCCTGGGGCCGTCCGGCCCTTCCGGCTCTTCCGGGCCTTCCGGGCCGTCCCGGCCCACCGGGTCTTCCGGACCGTCCCAGCCTTCCGGGCCTTCCGGGCCGGGCATGACCGCCGCGGTCGCGTTCGCCGGTATGAGACGTGTGTCACCGGTCGTCTTCAAGGCGGGCTGTCCGGAGTGCCGGGGCCGCTTCGAACTCGCCGCGAGCGCCCTGCGCCTGGCCATCGGCGCCACGAGCCGGACCACGTTCTACTCGTTCACCTGCCCCGAGTGCGGGTCGGCCGTGCGCAAGCCGGCGGGAGAGCGGGTCGTGGAGCTGCTCACCGGCGGTGGGGTCAGAACCCTGCGGCTGCACTCCACCGTCTAGTCTCGACGTCATGTTCTGGCCGATGTTCGCGGTTGCCGCGGGATTCCTGGGTCTTGCCGTCCTCGCGGTGTTCGCCGTGAAGGTGTTCGTGGAGGCGCAGCGCCTCGGCCGGCAGGTGTCGGACTCCGCCCGCCGGATCAGCCGGGCCGCGGAGGACCTGGAGCGGGCGACCGAGAGCGCCGCCCGTGCCGTCGACGCCTTGTGACCGCGTGAACCCGCCGCCGGGAGGTCCGGCGGGTGCCCCGGCGGACGGGTGCGAGTTATGTTTTGGGGCACTTCGCCCTGTCACCTCACGGGTTCCGGACGGTACGCTGCTGGTCGCGGCCAGGAAAACGAGGCCCGGTCGCGGACGGGAGTACGCACGGGGATTGCCTCGCGTTCACCCCTGAGCGTTACGATCGCTGCACAAGTCGATCGATCGGACGCATGTCCGGCCGGTCGGACAGCACCCCCACCCAGCCGCCTCGGTGAGAAGGTAAAGACTTATGTTCGGAAGGCTCGGCGCCCCCGAGATCATTCTCATCCTCGTCGTCATCATCCTGCTGTTCGGCGCGAAGAAGCTTCCGGACATGGCGCGCTCGCTCGGCAAGTCGGCGCGCATCCTCAAGAGCGAGGCCAAGGCGATGAAGAGCGAGGGCAAGACCGACGAGGCCGCCCCCGCCGACCCGCCGAACCCGGAGCAGTCCGCGGCGCAGCGCACCATCCAGGCCGCCCCCGGCGACGTGACCAGCTCCCGGCCGGTCACCGAGCCGACGGACACGACCAAGCGCTGACACAGGGCCGGTGACCTCCGGCCCGCCGCACGAGATGGGAACGTGGGTTGCTGAAGTCTGCCCGCAACAAGGAGAAGGATCCCGAGGGGCGGATGCCGCTCGCGGAGCACCTTCGTGAGCTCCGCAACCGGCTTGCGAAGGCCGTGCTGGCCATCGTCGTCGTCACCGTGGTCGCCGCCTTCTTCTATCAGGAGATCATCAACGTCCTCACCGAACCGATTCTGAAGTCGGTCGGCTGTGACAAGTCGTTCGGTGAGCTGGCCCAGGCGAAGGCAGGCTCCGAACCCTGCGCGCAGATCACCATCAACGGTCTGCTCGGCCCCTTCACCCTGGCCCTGAAGGTCTCCCTGACGGCGGGTGTCGTGCTGGCCTCCCCGGTCTGGCTCTACCAGCTGTGGGCGTTCGTCGCCCCGGGCCTGCACAGGAACGAGAGGAAGTACGCCTACGCCTTCGTGGCCACCGGCGCCCCGCTCTTCCTCGTCGGCGCCTACTTCGCCTACGCGGTGCTGCCCACCTCCGCGAAGGTGCTGATCGAGTTCACCCCGAGCGACGTCGACAACCTGCTGCCGCTGGACGACCTGCTCGACCTCGTCACGCGCATGGTGCTCGTCTTCGGCCTCTCCTTCGAGCTGCCCCTGCTGCTGGTGATGCTCAACCTCACCGGAGTGCTGTCCGGCAAGCGGATGCTCGGCTGGTGGCGCGGGATGATCATGGGCATCACGGTGTTCGCGGCCGTCGCCACGCCGAGCACGGACCCCCTGACCATGCTCATGCTGGCCGGACCGATCTGGGTCCTGTACTTCGGCGCGGTCACCGTCGCGCTGCTGAACGACCGCCGCAAGAGCCGCCGCGAGGCCCTGGAACCCGACGACGACGAGGCCTCCGACCTGGACCTCACGCCCGAGGACGTCGGTGAGGCCGAGCCCGTGACCACCGCCCGTGCCCTGCCCGAGCAGGCCACGAAGGACCGGGTCAACGGGTACGACGACGTGACCTGAGGGCCGCCGGGGCGGTGACGCAGGGCGCCGCCGCCCCCACGGAACCCCCACACGGCCGATCCCGATAATGATCGTCCGGTTGTCAGTGCGGCCCGGTACGCTCGAAAGCACGATGACAGAGGATCTCTCACCGGCCGAGCGGTACGCGGCAGCCCGTCAGCGCGCTGCCGAGCAGGCCACCGCGCTCGCCACCTTCCGCGAGATGTACGACTTCGGCCTCGACCCCTTCCAGATCGAGGCCTGTCAGGCGCTCGAGGCGGGCAAGGGCGTCCTGGTGGCCGCGCCCACCGGCTCCGGCAAGACGATCGTCGGCGAGTTCGCCGTCCACCTCGCCCTCCAGCAGGGCAGGAAGTGCTTCTACACGACGCCCATCAAGGCCCTGTCGAACCAGAAGTACGCCGATCTGTGCCGCCGCTACGGCACGGACAAGGTGGGCCTGCTCACCGGCGACAACAGCGTGAACTCCGACGCCCCGGTGGTCGTGATGACCACCGAGGTCCTGCGGAACATGCTGTACGCGGGCTCGCAGACCCTCCTCGGCCTCGGCCACGTGGTCATGGACGAGGTGCACTACCTCTCCGACCGCTTCCGCGGCGCCGTGTGGGAGGAAGTGATCATCCACCTCCCCGAGTCCGTGACCCTGGTGTCACTGTCGGCGACCGTGTCGAACGCGGAGGAGTTCGGCGACTGGCTCGACACCGTGCGCGGCGACACCCAGGTGATCGTCTCCGAGCACCGGCCCGTGCCGCTGTTCCAGCACGTGCTGGCCGGGCGCCGGATGTACGACCTGTTCGAGGAGGGCGAGGGCCACAAGAAGGCCGTCAACCCGGACCTGACGCGCATGGCCCGCCTGGAGGCGAGCCGCCCCTCCTACCAGGACCGCAGGCGCGGGCGCGCCATGAAGGAGGCCGACCGGGAGCGGGAGCGCAGACAGCGCTCGCGGGTGTGGACGCCGAGCCGTCCCGAGGTCATCGAGCGGCTGGACTCCGAGGGCCTGCTGCCCGCGATCACCTTCATCTTCAGCCGGGCCGGCTGCGAGGCCGCCGTCCAGCAGTGCCTGTACGCCGGCCTCCGGCTCAACGACGAGGGCGCCCGGGAGCGGGTGCGGGCCCTCGTCCAGGAGCGCACCGCCTCCATCCCACGCGAGGACCTGCACGTCCTGGGCTACTACGAGTGGCTGGAGGGCCTGGAGCGCGGCATCGCCGCCCACCACGCGGGCATGCTGCCCACCTTCAAGGAGGTCGTCGAGGAGCTGTTCGTCCGCGGCCTGGTGAAGGCCGTCTTCGCGACCGAGACCCTCGCCCTCGGCATCAACATGCCCGCCCGCTCGGTCGTGCTGGAGAAGCTCGTCAAGTGGAACGGCGAACAGCACGCCGACATCACCCCCGGCGAGTTCACCCAGCTCACCGGCCGGGCCGGGCGACGCGGCATCGACGTCGAGGGGCACGCCGTGGTGCTGTGGCAGCGCGGCATGAACCCCGAGCACCTCGCGGGACTGGCCGGCACCCGCACCTATCCGCTGCGCTCCAGCTTCAAGCCGTCGTACAACATGGCGGTCAACCTGGTCGAGCAGTTCGGCCGGCACCGCTCGCGGGAGCTGCTGGAGACGTCCTTCGCGCAGTTCCAGGCGGACAAGTCGGTCGTCGGGATCTCCCGGCAGGTGCAGCGCAACGAGGAGGGACTGGAGGGCTACAAGGCCTCCATGACCTGCCACCTCGGCGACTTCGACGAGTACGCCCGGCTGCGCCGGGAGCTGAAGGACCGCGAGCAGGAGCTCGCCCGCCAGGGCGCCAACCAGCGGCGTGCCGAGGCCGCCGTCGCGCTGGAGAAGCTGAAGCCGGGCGACGTCATCCACGTGCCCACCGGCAAGTACGCCGGCCTCGCCCTGGTCCTCGACCCGGGGCTGCCCGCAGGGCGGTCCAACGGCCACCGCGGCTTCGACCACCACGACGGGCCCCGCCCGCTGGTGCTGACCGCCGAGCGGCAGGTCAAGCGGCTGGCGTCGATCGACTTCCCCGTGCCCGTCGAGGCGCTGGACCGGATGCGGATCCCGAAGACGTTCAACCCGCGCTCGCCGCAGTCCCGCCGCGACCTGGCCTCCGCGCTGCGCACGAAGGCCGGGCACATCCCGCCGGAGCGGGCCCGCAAGAAGCGCTCCCAGGCGGCCGACGACCGGGAGATCGCCCGGCTGCGCAAGGCGATCCGCGCCCACCCCTGCCACGGCTGCGACGACCGCGAGGACCACGCCCGCTGGGCCGAGCGCTACCACCGGCTGCTGCGCGACACCTCGCAGCTGGAGCGCCGGATCGAGGGCCGCACGAACACCATCGCCCGCACCTTCGACCGGATCGTGGCACTGCTGACCGAGCTGGACTACCTGCGCGGCGACGAGGTGACCGAGCACGGCAAGCGCCTGGCGCGGCTCTACGGCGAGCTGGACCTGCTCGCCAGCGAGTGCCTGCGCGAGGGCGTCTGGGAGGGGCTGTCCCCGGCCGAGCTCGCCGCCTGCGTCTCGGCGCTGGTCTACGAGTCCCGGGCCGCCGACGACGCGATGGCGCCGAAGGTGCCCTCGGGCAAGGCCAAGGCCGCCCTCGGCGAGACGGTCCGGATCTGGGGCCGGCTCGACGCCCTGGAGGAGGACTTCCGGATCAGCCAGACCGAAGGGGTGGGCCAGCGCGAGCCCGACCTCGGCTTCGCCTGGGCGGCGTACATGTGGGCGTCCGGCAAGGGCCTCGACGAGGTGCTGCGCGAGGCGGAGATGCCGGCCGGTGACTTCGTGCGCTGGTGCAAGCAGGTCATCGACGTCCTCGGCCAGATCGCGGCCGCCGCGCCCGGTACCGGCTCCACCGTGCCGAAGAACGCGCGCAAGGCCGTCGACGAGCTGCTGCGCGGAGTGGTCGCCTACTCGTCCGTGGGCTGACCCGGCCCCGACACCCCACAGGCCCGGCGGGAGAACCCGCCGGGCCTGTTCTCGTACGCCGTGAGCGCACTACTGCATGTGTTCGAATGACTCCGGGCCGTGCAAATGGGCCCGACCCTACTCCAGCGGCCGGGGCCGTTTCAGGTGCTTGCCGAATATGACACCACGATGATCCGGTCGGACTAAGCTCGCCCGCAGCGCACCGAGTTGAGGTGAAATCGCGCGCTTGTTCCCCATGCGCCGAAGCTCCCGGAAAGTCCCCGGCCTACCCCGCCGCATGCGTGCCCATCCCCGCCGACTCGTTTCAGAAGGCCTACATGGTGAGTGTTGATTCCCCTCCAGGTCGCCGCGAACTTCCCTATGCGCGCGTGCTGTTGCTGCCGGTCATAGTGATGGCCGCGGTCACCGGGGCCGCCGTCGCCCTCGTGACGGAACCGGCCCGGCCCGCCGTCGGCCTGTGCGGTGCCGTCGCCACCCTCCTGGTGCTCACCGCGGCCGCCGAAGCCGTGCGCCGCGGCCGCGTGCTGCGGGCCCAGCGCGCCGAACACGCCCGTCACACCGCCTACCTGGACCACCGGGCCGCGGGCCACCACGAGGAGATGGTCCGCCTCGGGGCCGAGGTCATCCCGAACGTCCTGCGGTTCATGCGCCGGGGCGCCACGCCCCGCGAGGTGATGAACCGGCTCGGCGAGGTGGACCCCTCGTACGCCGAACTCGGCGAGCCACAGCGTCAGTTGGTCCGGATGGTCTGCGAGATCGTCGACCACGAGGACTCCATGAGGGAGTCCGCCGAGCGCTCCTTCGTCGACATCGCCCGCCGTGTCCAGGCGATCGTCCACCAGCAGAACAAGGAACTGCGCGAGATGGAGGAGGACCACGGGCGCAACCCGGAGGTCTTCGACGACCTCCTGCGCATCGACCACGGCACCTCGCTGATCGGCCGCCTCGCCGACTCCATCTCCGTCATCGGCGGAGGCCGGCCCGGACGCCAGTGGCCCGAACCGGTCGCCCTCTACAGCGTGCTGCGCGGTGCCATGTCCCGGATCCTGGAGTACCGCCGGATCAACCTGGCCTCCATCGCCAAGGTCAACATCAAGGGCACCGCGGTCGAACCCGTCATCCACGCCGCGGCCGAACTCCTCGACAACGCCACCCGCTACTCGCCGCCCGCCGCCAAGGTGCACGTCACCGCGACCGAGGTGCAGAGCGGCGTGTGCATCGAGATCGAGGACGCCGGCGTCAGCCTCAGCGAGGAGTCCCGCGCCCGCATCGAGGGCCTGCTCGAACAGGCCAAACGCGGCACCGACGTGCAGGACCTCGCCCAGCACCCGCGCCTGGGCCTGTCCGTGGTGGGCCGGCTGTGCACGCAGTTCGGCATGGACGTCTCGCTGCGCGCCTCCGCGTACGGCGGCGTCCGCGCCATCCTCATCGTGCCCAGCAAGATGCTCACCACCGAGCCCGGCGTCGGCCTCGCCCACGGCATCGGCGCCACCTCGATCCCCACCCCCGGCCCGGACGCCCTGCCCGGACCGCAGCGCAAGCCCAAGAAGCGCCGCCCCACCAGCCCCCGCATCCCCGCCTCGGTCCCCCTGGAGGACGACGTTCCCGAGGTGACCGAGTGGACGGCGGGCGGCCTCCCGCAGCGCCGCAGCCGGGTCAGGATGCCGCTCAGCCAGCGCCTGGCCGAACAGGCCGCCTGGGAACGCGAGGACGCCGAACGCGAGGCCCGCAGGGTTGCCGAACGCGCCCGCGACGGCGTCCCCGCGCCCGCCGGACCCCACGCCGCGCCGAAGAAGGAGGACCAGGGCCTGCCGCCCGGTCACTTCATCGGCGCCTTCTGGGAGGGGCTCAAGCAGCACCCGGGCACCACCACCCAGACCCACCCGCAGTCCAGCAGCAACGCGCCGGCCCACGCCCCGGCAGACGACGAGGGGAACCTCAAGTGATCGAGCAGCAAGGCAAGTTCGACTGGATGCTCCGGGACCTCTACGACGGCGTCCCGGGCATCGAGATGATCGTCGTGCTCTCCGCCGACGGCCTGCGCATCGCCCGCTACTCCGGCGACCCGGACGCCGCCGACCGCGTCGCCGCCGCCTGCGCCGGCCTGCAGAGCCTCGCCAGTGCCGTCAGCCAGGAGATCCCCACCAGCGACGGCGACATGAAGATGGTGCTCATCGAGATGAACGGCGGCTACTTCTACCTGATGGCCGCCGGGCCCAACGCCTACCTCGCCGTCCTCTCCGACGTCCGCTGCGAACCCGGCCGGATGGGTCTGAGCATGGCCGACCTGGTCGCCCGGATCGGCCCCCACCTCACCAGTCCCGCACGGCGCAACGGGCAGACCGTATGACCCCTCCCCAGCGCCAGAGGCGATCCACCGGGGCGGCCTCCGACGGCGTGCCCGCCAAGGAGGGCGAACTCCGCAACCCCGAGCGGCTCTTCGTCATCGGCGGCGAAGGGGGCGGCGAACGCGCCGACCTCGACCTCGTCACCCTGATCGTGGCCCGCGCCGACCCCCCGGTGTCCGCCACGCCGGAACAGGCCGCCCTGCTGCGGCTGTGCGCGGCCCCCCTGTCCACAGCCGAGCTGTCGGCCTACCTGAGCCTGCCGTTCAGCGTGGTGACCGTGCTCCTCACCGACCTGCTGGCGAAGGAACTGGTGCAGGCCCGCGCCCCGATCGTCCGCCAGAAGGTCGCCGACCGAAACCTCCTCGAAGCGGTGATGCATGGACTTCAAAAGCTCTGACACGATCCCGGGCCCACGGACCGAGGACCGGCTGCCCCACACCGCCGAGGCCGCCGTGAAGATCGTCATCGTGGGCGGCTTCGGGGTCGGCAAGACCACCATGGTCGGCTCGGTCAGCGAGATCAGACCGCTGACCACCGAGGAGACGATGACCCAGGCCGGCATCGGGGTCGACGACAACTACGGGTCGGCCTCCAAGACGGCCACCACCGTCGCCATGGACTTCGGCCGCATCAGCATCACCGACGAACTGGTGCTCTACCTCTTCGGCACCCCCGGCCAGGAGCGCTTCTGGTTCCTGTGGAACGGCCTGTTCGAGGGCGCCCTCGGCGCGGTCGTCCTCGTCGACACCCGCCGTCTGGAGGTCAGCTTCGACGTCATGGGACGCCTGGAGGAACGCGGCGTGCCGTTCGTCGTCGCCGTCAACAGCTTCCCCGACGCGCCCCGTTACCCCGTCGCGGAACTGCGCACCGCGCTCGACCTGCCCGAGGAGATCCCCATCCTCGACTGCGACGTACGGCGCCGGGCCTCCAGCCGGGACGTCCTGATGACCCTGATGCGCTTCCTGCACTCCCTCGCCGTGAAGGGCGCGCTGACCTGACCCGCGCCCGCCGACACCCCCTCCCTTTCCCACGTGACCCACACCTTTTGCCGCGGAGCGAGACTGTGACGCCTGAGAGCCACTCCCCGACCGGAACGGGCGACCCGATGCTCGGACCACCGCCCACCTGCCCCGCACACGGCCTCGGGCCGGGCGGACTGCGCCGGCTGCACGAGGCGGCCGACCTGGAAGCGCTGTACGAGCAACTGCGCGAGCAGCACGGGCCGGTGGCGCCCGCACTGCTCCACGACGACGTACCCGTGTGGGTGGTCCTCGGGCACGCCGAGAACCTGCACATGGTGAGCACCCCCTCCCAGTTCTGCCGCGACAGCCGGATCTGGACCCCGCTCAACGAGGGCATGGTCAAGCCCGACCACCCGCTGATGCCCCACATCGCCTGGCAGCCCATCTGCTCCCACGCCGAGGGCGAGGAGCACAAGCGGCTGCGCGGGGCGGTCACCAGCGCCATGTCCGACCTCGACTTCCGGGAACTGCGCCGGCACATCAACCGCTACACCCAGCGCGTCGTCAACCGGTTCTGCGAGGAGGGCCGCGCCGACCTGGTCGGCCAGTTCGCCGAGCACCTGCCGATGGGCGTGATGTGCCATCTGCTCGGCATGCCCGAGGAGTACAACGACCGGCTGGTGGAGGCCGCCCGCGACACCCTCAAGGGCACCGACACGGCGATCGCCAGCCACGCCTACGTCATGGAGGCGCTGGGCCGGCTCGCCGCCGCCCGCCGGGCCGAACCGGCCGACGACATCGCCGGCCACCTCGTCACCCACCCGGCCGGGCTCACCGACGACGAGGTCCGCGAACACCTGCGGGTGGTCCTGCTGGCCGCCTACGAGGCGACCGTCAACCTCATCGCCAACGTGCTGCGGGTGGTCCTCACCGACCCGGGCTTCCGCGCCCAGCTCAGCGGCGGGCAGATGACGGTGCCCCAGGCGGTCGAGCAGTCACTGTGGGACGAGCCGCCGTTCAGCACCGTCTTCGCCTACTTCGCCAAACAGGAGACGGAACTGGGCGGCCAGCGCATCCGCGCCGGCGACGGCCTCCTGTTCGGCATCGCGCCGGGCAACGTCGACCCGCGCATCCGCCCCGACCTGAGCGCGGACATGATGGGCAACCGAGCCCACCTCGCCTTCGGCGGCGGCCCGCACGAGTGCCCCGGGCAGGACATCGGGCGGGCCATCGCCGACGCCGGAATCGACGCGCTGCTGATGCGGCTGCCCGACGTACGGCTCGACTGCGACGAGGACGAGCTGCGGTGGCGGTCGTCGATCGCGTCGCGGCACCTGGTGGAACTGCCGGTGCGGTTCGAACCCAGGGCGCAGCAGGACATCAGGGAGCAGCCGAGCCACGCCCCCGCCCCGGCCCAGCGCGCCCCCTGGCACGTCGGCATGCCCAAGCCGGAACCCCGCACGCAGCCGCCGCTGCCGTCCCAGCCGCCGCAGCCCGTGTCGGTGACGGCCGCCGAGCCCCAGCAGGGGCCGGCCGCGGGGCAGCAGCCGCCCCGGGGCGCGTGGCAGCGCTTCCTGCGCTGGTGGCGCGGCTACTGACAGCCGTCGCGGTCCCCGTACGCCGCCCAGTCCTCGTACGCCGTCCAGGCGCCGAGGGACCGGCCGCTGCGGAAGCGGTGCGCGCGCCCCGTGACCGGATCGGTGAACGCCAGCTTGCGCGCGAGCAGTTGCAGCGGGCGCCGGAAGTCACCGGCCGGCACGGGGGCGGCCACCCCGGGGTAGAGGGGGTCGCCGAGGATCGGCACGCCGAGCGCGCTCATGTGCACGCGCAGCTGATGGGTCTGGCCGGTGCCGGGCACCAGCCGGTACCGCCCGAGGCCGCGGTCGGGCCGGTGGCCGAGCAGTTCGACGCGGGTCACGGCGTTCGGCTCGCCGTCCACCTCGCGGGCGGCGAGGACTCCGCGCTCCTTCAGGATCCGGCTGCGGACCGTCCGGGGGAGGGCGAGCGCGGGATCGTACGGGGCGACGGCCTCGTACTCCTTGTCGACCCGCCGGTCGGCGAACAGCCCCTGGTAGGCGCCGCGTTCCTCCGGGCGCACGGTGAACAGCACCAGGCCCGCGGTGAGGCGGTCCAGGCGGTGGGCGGCACCGAGCGCCGGCACGCCCAGCTCCCGGCGCAGCCGTGCCAGCGCGGTCTGGGTGACGTGGCCGCCGCGCGGGGTGGTGGCCAGGAAGTGCGGCTTGTCCACGACCACGATGTGCTCGTCGCGGTACACGATCTCCAACGGGAAGGGCACGGGCACCTCGGCGGGCAGCTCGCGGTGGAACCACACGAACAGGCCCGGCTCGTACGGCGCGTCGCGCGCCACGGTGCTCCCGTCCGCCCCGACGAACGCCCCGGCGTCGAACATGCCGTCCACCACGCCGGCGCCCGCGCCCGACAGCCGCTCCACCAGGTGCTCCCGCACCGTGGACCACGGCCCGTCCGCGGGCAGCCGCACGCGCACCGCGTCGATGCCGTCGCGCTGCGGCAGGGGCGAGGGCGGGGGAGGGGTACGGCGTCTCATCACCTGCCAGCGTACGAGGCGGCGACCCGCGGCGGCGGGCCGAGGCGGCGGCGCGACCCGGGAAAACCGCTGGGCCGCGGGCTCCCCCCGTTGGCAGGATGCCGCCCATGCCCTACCTGACCCGCCCGGTCCTTCCCGCCGGCACCCTCTCCCGCACCCCGCAGCCCACCCTCCCCACCGGCGACGGGCTGCTGCTGCGCCCGTGGCGCACCGAGGACGCGCCCTCCGTGCACGCGGCCTTCCAGGACCCGGTGATGCACCAGTGGCACATCCGCGCCGCCGACTCCGAGGAGGAGGTACGGGGCTGGATCACCGAGTGGCAGCAGGCGTGGGAGCGGGAGCGCGACGCCCAGTGGGCCGTGGCCGACGCGGCCGACGACCGGCTGCTGGGCCGGGTCGCCCTGCGGCAGGTTCTGCTCGGCGACGGGGTGGCGGAGGTCGCCTACTGGACGACGGCGGACGCCCGCGGCCGGGGCGTCGCCGCGCGGGCCACACGCACCCTCGCCCGCTGGGCCCTGGACGAGACCGGCTTCCAGCGCCTGGAACTCTCCCACGCGGTGGCCAACGAGGCCTCGTGCCGCGTGGCCCACAAGGCCGGCTTCGCCCTGGAGGGCACCAAGCGCCGCGCCCTCCTCCACCCCGACGGCTGGCACGACATGCACCTGCACGCGCGCGTACGGGGCGACTGAGGGTCCGCGCTCCGCGGGTGCGAGGGCTCACCGAGGGGGAGTGCCGGGACGCAGGGCCACGACGGGCCTCCGGGACGAGGTCTGGGTCGGGGGATCGGCCGGGGCCGCCCCTGCGTGGCGTGCTGCTTCGGGTGGGGGGTCTGCGTCGGGGCGCTGGGGTGTGTGCCGCGGGCGGGGCGGGTTCGCGGCGGCCGGCCGGGTGTCGGAGGGGGCACGCGAGGGCCCGTCGGCGGGGTTCCGGGGCGTGGCCGCCGGGCCGGGCCGGGGAGGGGACGAGGGCGCGGATCCGGGGCGCAGTGCCCGGGATGCCGGGTGTCCGGACGCGCGCCGGTCGGGGGCCTCGGGCGTGAAGCTGCGTGAGGGGGCCCTCGTGGGGCCGGGTGCGCCGCGCGCCGGGTCGGTGTGGCGGGCGGCGGCGCGGCGCGGGAGCGGGTTACGCCGCCGTCGGGCTTTCCTGTTCCGCCTCGATGCGGGCGTTCCACTCGCGCTTGGACGCCTGCCAGCCGTCCTCGTTGTGGCCGAGGCGCCAGTAGCCGGAGATGGACAGGTCCTCGCGGGGGATCTCGCGCTCCACCCGCAGATACCGGCGCAGTTCCTTCACGCAGGCGGCCTCGCCGTGGACGAAGGCGTGCAGTCTGCCCCCGGGGAAGTCCAGCGCGCGCACGGCCTCGACCAGGGCCTGCCCGGCCGGACGGCCCGCGCGGTGCAGCCAGACGACCTCCACGTCGGAGTCGATCTTCTGCTCCTCCTCGGGGCCCTCGACCTCGACGAAGGCGAACGCGCGGGCCCCGTCCGGCAGCGCCTCCAGGGAGCGGGCGATCGCGGGCAGCGCGCTCTCGTCACCGGCGAACAGATGCCAGTCGGCGGCCGGGTCCGGGGCGTAGGCGCCGCCCGGGCCCATGAAGTGGATCTTCTCGCCCGGCCGCACCCGCGTGGCCCAGGGCCCGGCGAGGCCCTCGTCGCCGTGGATGACGAAGTCCAGCGTCATCTCGCGGTGCTCGGCGTCCCAGTGGCGCACGGTGTACGTCCGGGTCACCGGCCACTGCTCGCGCGGGAAGTCCTCGCGGATCCGCTCCATGTCGAAGGGCTCCGGGTAGGTCGCGCCCCCGGCGGGGAAGAGCAGCTTCACGTAGTGGTCCGTGCAGGTGTCCGCGGAGAAGGCGGCCAGTCCCTCGCCGCCGAGCACCACGCGCTGCATGTGCGGGGTCAGCCGCTCGGTACGGACGACCTGCGCCGTGTGCGGCCTGCGCGGCCTGCGTGCCGGACGGTCTGCCATGACGGCCTCCCTGTTCCCTGCTGCTTCCCTGAGTTAGGTATGCCTAAGCTAGCATCTGCCCGCCGCTCGGGGCACGGGTGCCCACCGGGCGCGCATCAGGCACCGAGCGTGGCCAGCAGCCGCTGCAGGGACCCGCCGAGCCCCCACCGTGCGGCCAGCGCGTCCAGCGCCCCGGCGTCGCGCGGGCCGTGCGGCAGCGCCGTGCCGGTGTCCGGCAGCGGGACGTCGTCCGCCACCCGTACGACCTTCGGGGCGACGTCGAGATAGGGCGCCGCCTCGGTGAGCCGCTTGCGCTGCGTGGGCGTGAGCTTCGCCCCGGGATCGTCGGCCGCGGCGCGGATCCCGGCCAGGTCGCCGAACTCGGCGAGCAGCTTGGCCGCCGTCTTCTCGCCGATGCCGGGCACGCCGGGCAGGCCGTCGCTCGGGTCGCCCCGCAGCAGTGCCAGGTCGGCGTAGCCGCGGCCGTCGACGCCGTACTTCTCGCGCAGCGCGGCCTCGTCGACGAGGTTGAGCGTGCCGACCCCCTTGACCGGGTACAGCACGCGCACGCCGCGGGCGTCGTCGACGAGCTGGTAGAGGTCCCGGTCGCCGGTGACGATGTCGACCGGGCCCGCGGCCCGCGCGGTGTACGTGCCGATGACGTCGTCCGCCTCGTACCCGGCCACGCCGACGCGGGCGATGCCGAGCGCGTCGAGGACCGCCTCGATGACCGGCACCTGCGGGGACAGCGTGTCGGGCACCTCCTCCTCGTCGGGGCCCGCCGGACGCTCCTCGGCGACCCGGTGCGCCTTGTAGGAGGGGATCAGCTCCACTCGCCAGTGCGGGCGCCAGTCGGCGTCCATGCAGGCCACCAGGTGGTCGGGGCGGTGGTCCTTCACCAGGCGGTCGATGAAGTCCAGCAGCCCGCGCACGGCGTTCACCGGCGTGCCGTCGGGCGCCCTCACCGAGTCCGGCACGCCGAAGTAGGCGCGGAAGTAGAGGGAGGCGGTGTCGAGAAGCATCAGTCGTCCGGTCACGCCTCGCAATCATGCCGCAGGTCATGTGGGTGAAGGAGGGAGGACGTGTGAACTGGCTCACTTAAATGTTTGGCGCATAAACATCGGGGCAGGCGCGCAGCCGGGCCGAAGCTGGTTGATGCATTCAACTGTTGGGAGGTTTCGCGCCCTGTCCCTGCCCCCGATTCAAGAGGTAAGCGTGTCAGCCAGACTAGAGGCCGAGCACCTGTACAAGGTCTTCGGCAGGAAACCGGACCAGGCAGTCGAACGACTGCGCCAGGGCGATGTCCACGAGGACGGGGGAGACGTCCGGGACGACCAGGGTGACGTCCGGGAGGAGCTGCGCGCCGGCGGCACTACCGCCGCCGTCATCGACGCGTCCTTCACCGTCGAGCCCGGCGAGATCTTCGTGGTCATGGGCCTGTCGGGATCCGGCAAGTCCACGCTGCTGCGCATGCTCAACGGTCTGTCGGAGCCGACCGCCGGGCACGTCCGCTTCGGGGGCCAGGACCTCACCGAGCTCAGCGACCGCGAGCTGCGCGAGGTCCGTTCCAAGAAGATCAGCATGGTCTTCCAGCACTTCGCGCTCTTCCCGCACCGCAGCGTCCGTGACAACGCTGCCTACGGTCTGGAGGTGCAGGGCGTGCCCCGCGCCGAGCGCGAACGCCGCGCCGACGAGGCGCTCGCCCTGTGCGGCCTGGCCGGCTGGGAGAAGTCCTGGCCCGACGAGCTGTCCGGCGGCATGCAGCAGCGGGTCGGCCTGGCCCGCGCGCTCGCCACCGACGCCGACCTGCTGCTGATGGACGAGTCCTTCAGCGCCCTCGACCCGCTGATCCGCCGGGACATGCAGGACCAGCTCCTCGACCTGCAGAAGACCCTGAAGAAGACCATCGTCTTCATCACCCACGACCTCAACGAGGCCATGCGCCTGGGCGACCGCATCGCCGTCATGCGGGACGGCCGGATCGTGCAGATAGGCACCGCGCAGGACATCCTCATACGCCCCGCCAACGACTACGTCGCCTCCTTCACCAAGGACGTCGACCGCTCCCGCGTCCTGACCGCCGCCGCGGTCATGGAGACCGAGCTGAACGGCGACGAGGCCGACTGCGACTGCGAGACCGCCGCGCCCGGCACGCCGTTCTCGGAGCTGTGCGCGATCAGCGCCCGCGTACCCCACGCGGTGGCCGTGGTCGACGGCGACCGGCTCGTCGGCGTCGTCCCGGCCCAGCGCCTCATCGGCTTCCTCGGCGATGAGGACGTCGTTCCCGGCGTCTGCCAGTCCCGCCGGGACAAGGGCGGCAAGAAGGTGATCAGCCGTGCCTAGGATTCCCCTCGGTGACTGGGTCAACAGCACCGTCGACTGGCTGCTCGACAACGTCTCCTGGCTCTTCACCTTCTTCAAGAGCATCTTCACCGGCGCCTACGACGGCATCAACGCCCTCCTCCAGGCGCCCGAGCCGCTGCTGCTCGCCGGCATCTTCGCCGTGCTGGCCTTCTGGCTGCGCGGCACCTTCGCCGGTGTCCTCTCCTTCGTCGGGTTCGCCTTCATCGACTCCCTCGGTCTGTGGGAGAACGCGATGGTCACCCTGGCGCTCCTGCTGGTCGCCACGATCATCGCGCTGGTCGTCTCGGTGCCGGTGGGCATCTGGGCGGCACGCTCGGACCGGGTGAGCGCCTTCGTGCGGCCGGTCCTGGACTTCATGCAGACGCTGCCCGCGATGATCTACCTGATCCCCGCGATCCTGTTCTTCGGGACCGGTTCCGCCCCGGGCATCGTGGCCACGCTGATCTTCGCGCTCGCCCCCGGCGTCCGCATGACCGAGCTGGGCATCCGCCAGGTCGACAAGGAACTGGTCGAGGCCGCGGAGGCGTTCGGCACCACCCCGCGCAACACCCTGCTGCGCGTCCAGCTCCCGCTGGCGCTGCCCACGGTGATGGCGGGCGTCAACCAGGTCATCATGCTCGGCCTGTCCATGGCGGCGATCGCCGGCATGGTCGGCACCGGCGGCCTCGGCGGCGACGTCATGGAGTCCATCGGCCAGCTCAACGTCGGCCTCGGCGCCGAAGCCGGCGTCGCCATCGTGATCCTGGCGATCTACCTGGACCGCATGACCAGCGCGCTGGGCACGCACGTCTCCCCGCTGGGCCGCCGCGCCGCCGCCAAGGCACGCGCCGCCAAGGGCCTGAAGATCTGGTCCTACCGTCCCCAGCCGCAGGTCGCCGTCATCGGCATCGTGATCCTCGCCCTCGTGGCCGGGGGCATGGGCATGTTCGGCGGCGGCTCCGACGACGCCGACACCGCGGGCGGCGGCACGAACGTCGGCAACGGCAAGAAGGTCTCCATCGGCTACATCCCCTGGGACGAGGGCGTCGCCTCCACGTTCCTGTGGAAGGAGGTCCTGGAACAGCGCGGCTTCGAGGTCGAGGCCAAGCAGTTCGAGGCCGGCCCGCTCTACACCGCGCTCGCCCAGGGCAACATCGACTTCCAGACCGACTCGTGGCTGCCCACGACCCACGAGCAGTACTGGAAGAAGTACGGCAAGCAGCTCGAGGACCTCGGCTCCTGGTACGACGAGACGTCGCTGGAGCTGACCGTCCCGTCGTACATGAAGGACGTCAACTCCCTCGAGGACCTCAAGGGCAAGGCCGACCTCTTCGGCGGCAAGATCACCGGCATCGAGCCCAGCGCCGGTGAGATGAACCTGCTCAAGAGCAAGATCCTCAAGGAGTACGGCCTCGACAAGGAGTACAAGGTCGTCGACAGCTCCACGCCGGCGATGCTGGCCGAGCTGAAGCGGGCCTACAGCAAGAAGGAACCGATCGTCGTCACCCTGTGGTCCCCGCACTGGGCGTACAACGACTACGACCTGAAGAAGCTGAAGGACCCCAAGGGCGCCTGGGGCAAGGGCGACGGCGTGCACTCGCTGTCCCGCAAGGGCTTCTCGGACGACAACCCGGTCGTGTCCAAGTGGCTGAAGGACTTCTCCATGACGGAGAAGCAGCTCACCAGCCTCGAGGCCGAGATCAACAAGGCCGGCAAGGGCCAGCAGCAGCAGGCCGTCCGCACCTGGCTCAAGGCCAACCCGGGCATCGTCGACAAGCTCGCCCCGGTCGAGAACGGCGGCGGCGCCGGCCCCGCCGAGGCCAAGCGCACCCTCGACGTGGCCTGGTTCCCCTGGGAGGAGGACGTCGCCGTCACCTACCTGTGGAAGAACGTCCTCGAGCGGCGCGGCTACAAGATGAACCTGAAGCAGATGGACGTCGGCCCGGTCTACACCGGTCTGGCCTCCGGCGGCATCGACCTCAACTTCGACGCCTGGCTGCCGCACGCCCAGAGCAACTACTGGAACAAGCACAAGGACAACCTCAACGACCTCGGCACCTGGTACGAACCGACCTCCCTGGAGATCGCCGTGCCGTCGTACGTGAAGGACGTCAACTCCCTCGAGGACCTCAAGGGCAAGGCCGACCTCTTCGACGGGAAGATCATCGGCATCGAGCCCGGCACCGGGCAGATGCAGCTCGTCAAGAACGACGTCATGCCGGCCTACGGCCTGGAGGACGAGTACAAGGTCGTCGACGGCTCCACGCCGGCGATGCTGGCCGAGCTCAAGCGCGCCCTCGCCAAGAAGGAGCCGGTCGCGGTCACCCTGTGGTCCCCGCACTGGGCCTACAGCGACTACGAGCTGACCAAGCTGAAGGACCCCAAGAAGGCCTTCGGCGAGGGCAACACCATCCGCACCATCTCCAGCAAGAAGTTCCCCGAGCAGTACCCGCAGCTCACGAAGTGGATCAAGAACTTCAAGATGAGCGAGGACGAGCTGGGCAGCCTGGAGGCCGAGATCAAGGACCGCGGTCAGGGCCACGAGGAGGCCGCCGTCGCGGCCTGGCTCAAGGAGCACCCGGACATGGTCGGCCGGATGACCCCGCAGTAACCCGGGCCGGGGTACCGGGCGGCCACCGCAGTGGTTGCCGGTACTCCGTGACGGTCACCCCCGAGGGGTGGGCCGGCGGCGCCTTGTGACGGCGCGCCGCCGGCCCACCCCTCGGGGCGTCCTGGAGCCGTCGCGGAATCGGACACCGTAAGGATTCGGCCAACCACGGAGCGCCAACCCCGCCCCTGAGCAGGGCCGCGCCGTGGCGGGAACACCTGACGGGAACAGGGAAGGGCGCCGGTGCCTTGAACCGGTAGGAGGCGCGGACCGGCCCGCCGGTGGCGAGAAATGTGAGGTCACGGCCACCGCACCGTGACATCGATGTGACGGCCGCATGAAACGGTTTGCCGAACATGCGTAGGGTGCAGAGAACTCATCAGGAGGACGGCGCCCCGATCGGGGCACGCCGACGGCACGGGGACGGGTGAAGGAGGGAGCCGGAGCGATGGGCGACCACAAAGATCAGCACCTCCGGGTGGGCGCCGCCGTGCGGCGCCGGCGCCGGGACCTCGAACTCACCCTCGCCGTGGTGTCCGAGCGCAGCGGCCTGTCCGTGCCCTTCCTGAGCCAGATCGAGAACGACCGGGCGCGGCCCAGCCAGACCTCCCTGGAGAAGGTGGCCGACGCGCTGCGCACCACCGCCGTGGAACTGCTCGCCGCGGCCGACCCCGCGTGCAGCGTCGACGTGGTCCGCGCCGAGGACCCCGATCCCGAACTGGCGCCCAAGGTGCGCTCGCTGGTGCGCGGACACCACCAGATGCACGCCTCCGAGTTCACCGGCGACCACGACGCCGGACGGGAACTGCAGTACCGCAACGACCAGTTGATGTTCGTGGCCGAGGGTGCCGTGGAGATCGAGGCCGAGGGCCGCGCCTACCGGCTCGGGCGCGGCGACACGCTGTACCTGACCGGCGGGGTGCGGCACCGCTGGCGGGCCACGGTGCCCGACACCCGGCTGATCGTCGTCGCCGTCGCCGAGCACATCGAGGCGGTCCGCGAAGGCCCCCGCCGGTGAGGGTGCCCCGGTGAGGGTCGTCTCCCTGGTGCCGTCGCTGACCGAGGCGGTGGCCCGCACCGTTCCCGCAGCGCTGGTGGGCGCGACCGACTGGTGCACGCACCCGGCCGGCCTGGACGTCGTCCGCGTGGGCGGCACCAAGAACCCGGGGACCGACCGGATCCTCTCCCTCGCCCCCGACCTCGTGATCGCCAACGAGGAGGAGAACCGCGCCCCCGACCTCGACGCCCTGCGCGCCGCGGGCGTCGAGGTGCTGGTGACCGAGGTGCGCACCGTCCCGCAGGCCTTCGCCGAGCTGGACCGGACCCTCACCGCCTGCGGCGCGCCCTCCCGGCCCCGCTGGCTGGACGAGGCGGAGGCCGCCTGGGCCGACCCGCCCGTCGCCGGCCGGCGCGCCACGGCGGTCGTGCCGGTCTGGCGCAGACCCTGGATGGTGCTGGGCCACGACACCTTCGCGGGCGACGTCCTGGCCCGGCTCGGCGTCGACCACCTGTACGCGGCCCACGCGGAGCGCTACCCGAAGGTCCCGGTGGACGACCTGCGGGCGGCCCGCCCGGACGTCGTGGTGCTGCCGGACGAGCCGTACCGCTTCACCGCCGACGACGGCCCCGAGGCCTTCCCCGGCCTGCCCTGCGCCCTCGTCGACGGCCGGTACCTCACGTGGTACGGGCCGTCCCTGGCCGAGGCGCCCCGGGCGCTGGCCGCGGCCCTGCGAGCAGCGCGCCGCTGAGCAGGCCCTGCGCGGTGCGCACGGCGGCCACGGCCCAGGCGGCCACGAGGAGGGCGTACAGGGCGACGGAGAGCCCGTCGTAGACGGCGAGGCCCGTCTCCCGGGCCAGCGCCCGGGCGCCGGTGACGCAGGTGCCCACCGGGAAGGTGAACGACCACCACGTCATCGAGAAGCCCATGCCCTGCCGGCGGGCCCGGACGACGTGCGCGGCGGCGAGGGCCAGCCACATCAGCGCGAAGCCCATCACGGGCACCCCGTACAGGACGGCGAAGACGGAGAAACCCCCGGCGTACGGCGCCGGCACGACCCCCGGCGCCGCGTCCGCGAACTTCCCCGCGGCGGTCGTCGACTGCCCGAGCGGGCCCAGGACGAGGAACAGCGAAGGGGTGAGCGCGAGCGGGAGCGGTCCGCCGGTGAGCAGCCGGCCGAAGACCACCGGCAGCGTCACCAGCGTCGCGAACAGGCTCACCCCGAACATCGCGACACAGGCCAGCAGCAGCGTCTCGCGGGGCTGTCCCGGCGGCAGGTGCGGCACCAGCAGCGGTCCGACGGCCGCGGACACCATCGGTGCCACCAGGGGGAGCAGCCACACCGGGCTGGCCTGCCCCGGCTCGATCCGGTGCCGTACGGCCATCAGGTACGGCACGGCGACCGCCGCCGCGAGCCCGATCGCCGTACCGGCGGTGAACAGCACGGTGTCCAGCGCGACCGCGGCCGGGGTGCCGATCCAGTCCCGGCCGAGGGCCAGGGTGCCGCCGCCGACGGCCAGCAGGGCCATCGACAGACAGCCGTAGAACGGGGCCGCGGCCGGGTCGAGGAGGTGGGCGCGGCCCTGGTCGCGGTGGTGCCGCCAGTGCAGGGACCGTGCGGCCAGCAGGACCAGCAGCAGGACGAGGGACAGCGCCCAGACCGCGGTGCACACGGCACGCAGGCCGGGTACGTGACCGGGCAGCGCGGCTCCCGCCGTGCCGACGATGGCGGTGCCCATGACGCAGGCGTACCAGTTGGGCCCGAGATGACGGACGGCCGGGAAGCGCGGGAGGGACGGGCCGGCTGCGGGGGAGGGGGAAGCGGAACGGGGCTGGGCTGCGGTGACCATGGCTCCACGGTCCCGGCCGGTGAAAGCCCTGACCAGGGACCATGTCTCTATGAGGGCATAAGCTGGAGTTATGAGCAGCAGCGGTGCGGGGAGCGAGACGGGCGGCACGGGTCGCACGGGCGGCACGCGTCGCCCCGCGGGCGGGCACCAGGGCCGGGAACGGTCCGGGGCGGGCTCGCTGGCCCACCGGGTGCCCGACCTCGGGGCGCTGGAGCTGCTGCTGGCGGTCGCGCGCCTGGGCAGCCTCGGCGGGGCCGCGCGCGAGCTGGGCGTCACCCAGCCCGCCGCCAGCAGCCGCATCCGCTCGATGGAACGGCAGCTCGGTGTCGCCCTGGTGGACCGCTCCCCGCGCGGCTCCCGGCTCACCGACGCGGGCGCGCTGGTCACGGACTGGGCGCGGCGGATCGTCGAGGCCGCCGAAGCGTTCGACGCGGGCGCGCAGGCACTGCGGGACCGGCGGGACTCGCGGCTGCGGGTCGCGGCGAGCATGACGATCGCCGAGTACCTGCTGCCGGGGTGGCTGGTGGCGCTGCGGGCCCAGTTGCCCGACACCGCGGTGTCGCTGCTCGCGGGCAACTCGGCGGCGGTCGCGGAGCGCCTGCTGGCCGACGACGCCGACCTCGGCTTCGTGGAGGGCGTGAGCGTGCCGACCGGCCTCGACTCCGCCGTCATCGCGCACGACCGGCTCGTCGTCGTCACCGCGCCGGGCCACCCCTGGGCCCGCCGCAGGCGCCCGCTCGCGGCGGCGGAGCTGGCGGCGACCCCGCTGATCCTGCGGGAGAAGGGCTCGGGCACCCGGCAGGTCCTGGACGCGGCGCTGGGCGGCCTGGCGCGTCCCCTGATCGAACTGTCCTCGACCACGGCGGTGAAGGCGGCCGCGGTGGGCGGCGCCGGCCCCTCCGTCCTCAGCGAACTCGCCGTCGGCGAGGAGCTGACCACGCGCCGGCTGGTCAGTGTCCCCGTGGCGGACGTCGTCCTGGCCCGCGATCTGAGAGCGGTCTGGCCCACGGGCCACCGCCCCACGGGCCCGGCCCGCCGCCTGCTGTCCCTGACCCGCGCGTAGGCACGGCCACGGGGCCGGGGCCGCACTCGCCCGGTTCCGCCCCGCAGAGGGCGCACGGCGGTGTCACGGTCTTCGTGGCGCCGCCGTCAGTGGGGGCGACCTCGCCGGAGGCCCCCGGCACGTGGTCGGCGTCCCGGGCCCCGGCCGGGGCGCCGTACCGGCGGGGCGAGGAGGTGGGGGTGCGCGGTCAGGCCGGTCGGCCGGGGCGAGCCGCGTCCACCAGGGCCTTCATCACGCGGACGTCCTCGCCCATCTCCGGGTGCCACTGCACGCCCAGGACCCAGCCGGGGGAGGACGGCAGCTCCACGGCCTCCACCGTGCCGTCCGTCGCGTGGGCCGAGGGGACCAGGCCCCTGCCGAGCCGGTCCACCGCCTGGTGGTGGTACGTCGGCACGAAGGTCTCCTCCGGGACAGCAGCCGCGTACAGCGTGCCCGGCACCGGCCGGACCGGGTGGCCGCCGAACACGCCCACCACCTCGGCGTGCCCCTCGATGTGCTGGACGAGGGTGCCGCCCAGGGCGACGTTGAGCAGCTGCATGCCCCGGCAGACGCCCAGCAGCGGGACGCGTGCCGCAAGGGCCGCCTCGACGAGCGCCAGCTCCCAGCCGTCCCGGACCCGGGCCGGCGGGCCGGTGCGCGGGCCGGGCTCGGCGCCGTAACGGACCGGCTCCACGTCGGGGCCGCCCGCGATCACCAGCCCGTCGACGCGGGCGACGGCCGCCGCGGCGTGCTCGGGCGCGTCCGGCGGCAGCATCACGGCCAGTCCGCCCGCCCGTTGCACCAGCCGCGGATACCCGGCCGGCAGCAGCGCGGCCTCCAGCTCCCACACGCCCCAGCGCGCCGCGGGCTCCAGATACGTACTGACACCGATCAGCGGTCGCTCGGCCATCCGTCCTCCAGGCAATGAACCCTTCCCACACCTTTGCCGGAGGGCGGCGCCCACGGCAAGGCCCTCACGTCAGGAACCCGCGCAGCAGCGCCGCCGTCCCCGCGCAGTGCTCCCGCGCGATCTCCCGCGCCCCGTCCGCGTCCCCGTCGAGCACCGCCCCCACCAGCGCCGCGTGCTGCCGCTGGGAGTGCTCCAGGTTGCGCACCAGCAGCGGGATGCAGTCCAGCAGGTCGTTGAGGGAGGCCCGGACGGCCGCGTACTGCGCCGCCAGCGCCGGTGAGCCGCACAGCTCCGCGAGGGTGAGGTGCAGCATCGTGTCCCGCCGCCGGTACTGCCCCAGCGGCGCGTCCCGCGTACCGGCCAGCGCCCCGCGCAGCCGCGCCTCCTGTGCGCCGGTCAGCCCGTGCGCCGCGCACAGTCCGGCCGCTCCCGTCTCCAGCACCTCCCGGAAGCGCAGCACGTCCTCGATGTCGACCCCCGCCACCCGGCGCCGCAGCTCGTCCTCACCGGCCGCGTCCGCGCGCGGCAGCACGAACGTTCCGCCGTACCGCCCCCGCCGGGCCTGGACCAGGCCCTGGTCCTGGAGCACCCGCAGCACCTCGCGCAGCGTCACCCGGCTGATCCCCAGCCGCCGCGCCAGCTCCCGTTCGGCCGGCAGCCGCTCGCCGCCCGCCACCAGACCCAGCCTGACGACCTGGAGGATCTGCTCCAGCGCCTCCTCGAAGCCGTTGCCCGCCCGCACCGGCCGCAGCACCGGCGCCAGCCGGTCCGTCACGCTCCCGGCACTCCCGGATTCCTCCCGCACGCGGCCGCGCCCCCTTCCCAACCAAAGGTTCCCCGCCATACCTTATGGCTCCCGGCCAGAAGGAGGCTCCCCCCGTGGCAGACCGCACACCCCCGCTCGGGGTCGAGGAACTGCACACCCTCGTCGCCGCCGGTGACATCGACACCGTCGTCCTGGCCTTCCCCGACATGCAGGGCCGCCTCCAGGGCAAGCGGTTCGCCGCGCGCTTCTTCCTCGACGAGGTCCTGGAACACGGCACCGAGGGCTGCAACTACCTCCTCGCCGTCGACGCCGACATGAACACCGTCGACGGCTACGCCATGTCCTCCTGGGACCGCGGCTACGGCGACTTCGCCCTGCACGCCGACCTCGCCACCCTGCGACGGCTGCCCTGGAACGAGGGCACCGCGCTGGCCGTCGCCGACCTCGCCTGGGAGGACGGCTCCCCGGTGCTCGCCGCGCCCCGGCAGATCCTGCGCCGCCAGCTGGAGCGGCTCGCCGGACACGGGTACCGCGCCCAGGTCGGCACCGAGCTGGAGTTCATCGTCTTCCGCGACACCTACGAACACGCCTGGGACGCCGGCTACCGCGGCCTGACCCCGGCCAACCAGTACAACGTCGACTACTCCGTCCTCGGCACCGGCCGCGTCGAACCCCTGCTGCGCCGCATCCGCAACGAGATGGCCGGTGCCGGCCTCACCGTCGAGTCCGCCAAGGGCGAGTGCAACCCCGGCCAGCACGAGATCGCCTTCCGCTACGACGAGGCCCTGGTCACCTGCGACCAGCACGCGGTCTACAAGACCGGCGCCAAGGAGATCGCCGCCCAGGAGGGCATGTCCCTCACCTTCATGGCCAAGTACAACGAACGGGAGGGCAACTCCTGCCACATCCACCTCTCGCTGGCCGGGGCCGGCGACGGCCGCAGCGTCATGGCCGACGGGGGCGGGGGCCGGGGCATGTCCGAGGTCATGCGGCACTTCCTCGCCGGACAGCTCGTCGCGCTGCGGGAGTTCTCCCTCCTCTACGCCCCGCACATCAACAGCTACAAACGCTTCCAGCCCGGCTCCTTCGCCCCGACCGCCGTCGCCTGGGGCCACGACAACCGCACCTGCGCCCTGCGCGTCGTCGGCCACGGCCGCTCCCTCCGCTTCGAGAACCGGCTCCCCGGCGGCGACGTCAACCCCTACCTCGCGGTGGCCGGCATGGTCGCCGCCGGACTGCACGGCATCGAGCAGCGGCTGGACCTGCCCGAGCCCTGCTCCGGCAACGCCTACGCCGCCGACTTCGCCCACGTCCCCACCACCCTGCGCGAGGCCGCCGAGCTGTGGGAGAACAGCACCCTCGCCAAGGCCGCCTTCGGCGACGAGGTCGTCGCCCACTACCGCAACATGGCGCGCGTCGAACTGGACGCGTTCGACGCCGCCGTCACCGACTGGGAACTGCGCCGCTCCTTCGAACGCATGTGAGGCACCGGTTGTCCGAGGAACTCCCCGACGAGCTACGGGTACTGAACCCCGCCACCGAAGAGGTCGTCGCCACCGTCCCCGCCGCCTCCGCGGCCGACGTGGACGCCGCCGTCACCCGCGCCGCCCGGGCGCAGACCACCTGGGCCGCCCTCGCCCCCGGCGACCGGGCCCGGCTGCTGCGCCGCTTCGCCGCCGTCGTCGACGACCATCTGGAGGAGCTGGCCCGCCTGGAGGTCCGCGAGGCCGGGCACCTGCTCGGCAACGCCCGCTGGGAGGCCGGCAACGTCCGCGACCTGCTCGACTACGCCGCCGGAGGAGTGGAACGGCTCACCGGACGCCAGATCCCGGTCGCCGGTGGCCTGGACGTCACCCTCCTCGAACCCCTCGGCGTCGTCGGCGTCGTCGCCCCCTGGAACTTCCCGATGCCGATCGCGGCCTGGGCCGCGGCACCGGCGCTCGCGGCGGGCAACGCGGTCCTCCTCAAGCCCGCCGAGACGACCCCGCTCACCGCGCTGCGCCTGGCCGAACTCGCCCTCGCGGCGGGCCTTCCCGAGAACCTGTTCCAGGTGCTGCCCGGCCACGGGCCGGTCGCGGGCGACGCGCTCGTCGGGCACCCGGGCGTCGCCAAGATCGTCTTCACCGGGTCCACGGCCGTGGGCCGCCGGGTGGCCGCCAAGGGCGCGTCGCTCCTCAAGCCCGTCACCCTCGAACTCGGCGGCAAGAGCCCCAACATCGTCTTCGCCGACGCCGACCTGGACGCCGCCGCGGCGGCCACGCCCATGTCCTTCCTGGACAACGCGGGCCAGGACTGCTGCGCCCGCACCCGCATCCTCGTCCAGCGGTCCGTCCACGAGCGCTTCCTCGCCCTCCTCGCCCCCGCGATCGAGGCCGTCCGCGTCGGCGACCCGGCCGACGGGAGCACCGAGATGGGACCGCTGATCTCCCGCGCCCAGCTCGAGCGGGTACGCTCCCGCGTCCCCGCCGACGCCGCCGCCATCCGCGGCACGGCACCCGAGGGCGGCCCCGGCTTCTGGTTCCCGCCCACCGTCCTCACCGGCGTCGACGCGCACGCGCCCGTGGCCGTCGAGGAGGTCTTCGGGCCCGTCGCCGTCGTCCTGCCCTTCGAGGACGAGGCCGACGCGATCCGCCTGGCCAACGCCACCGACTACGGCCTGTCCGGCTCGCTGTGGACCCGGGACGTCGGCCGCGCCCTGCGCGTGTCGCGCGCGGTCCGCGCCGGGAACCTGTCGGTCAACTCGCACGCCAGCGTCCGCTACTGGACACCGTTCGGCGGGTTCAAGCAGTCCGGTCTCGGCCGCGAACTGGGCCCGGACGCGCTGACCGCGTTCACCGAGACCAAGAACGTCTTCATCAGCGACACCTCGTCGAGCACGGAGGACCCCGCACAGTGAGCGAAGACATCGTCTGCCGCAGGCTCGTCGGCCGTACCGCCGTCGTCACCGGAGCGGGCAGCGGCATCGGCCTCGCCTCCGCCCGCCGGCTCGCCTCCGAGGGCGCCCACGTCGTTTGCGGCGACGTGGACGAGACCCGGGGCCGGGCCGCGGCCGAGGAGACCGGCGGCACCTTCGTCAAGGCCGACGTCACCGACGCCGAGCAGGTCGAGGCGCTGTTCGCGGCGGCGTACGACACCTACGGCAGCGTCGACGTCGCCTTCAACAACGCCGGCATCTCACCGCCCGACGACGACTCCATCCTGGAGACCGGCCTGGAGGCGTGGAAGCGCGTCCAGGAGGTCAACCTCACCTCCGTCTACCTGTGCTGCAAGGCCGCCATCCCCTACATGCGGCGCCAGGGCCGGGGATCGGTCATCAACACCGCGTCCTTCGTGGCCCGGATGGGCGCGGCCACCTCCCAGATCTCGTACACCGCCTCCAAGGGCGGCGTCCTCGCCATGTCCCGGGAGCTGGGCGTGCAGTTCGCCCGGGAGGGCATCCGCGTCAACGCGCTGTGCCCCGGCCCGGTCAACACCCCGCTCCTGCGGGAGCTGTTCGCCAAGGACCCCGAGCGGGCCGCGCGGCGCCTCGTCCACATCCCGCTCGGGCGGTTCGCCGAGGCCGACGAGATCGCCGCCGCCGTCGCCTTCCTGGCCAGCGACGACTCCTCCTTCGTCAACGCCACCGACTTCCTGGTGGACGGCGGGATCTCGGGGGCGTACGTCACACCGCTGTAGAACGGCGCGGGCGGCGTCCTACAGTGCCGGGATGAGCATGACTCCGCCGCCCGGCTGGTACCGCGACCCGTCGGCCCCGCACCAGGAACGCTGGTGGGACGGCACCGCCTGGACGGACCACCGGCGCACCCCGGAACCCGCCGGGTTCGGGCCCGCGCCGGTCCCGTACCCGGAGTCCGGGCCCGGGACGGGCACCGGCGGTCGCGCGAAGGCCGTCGCCGTGACCACCGCCGCGGCCGTGCTGGTCGCGGCGATCGTCACCGGCGTGCTGGTGCTGGGCGAGGACGACGAGGGCGGCACGCGGACACAGACCCGGACCCCGCCGGTCACGGCGACCGCCGGCGACCCGGCGCCGGTGAGCGACCCGCCGTCGTCGCCGTCGCCGTCGCCGTCGCCGACGCCGACCGCCTCCGAACCCTCCGCCGACGACCCCGCCGTGGTCGAGGACCAGCTCAACGGCGTCACCTTCCCGCTGCCGGACGGCTGGGTACGGCCGCGGTACGTCGCCGAGGACGACGTCATGATGACCACCGACGGCACCTACGACTGCCCCGCCGACGGCAGCGTGTGCCGGCACGGCCTCGTCATCTCCCGCACCGTCACGGCGAACGCCGAGTCCTCCCCGAAGGCCCTCGCCCGGCAGGACATCGAGGACGCGGCCGACGACGCCTACGACGTCGACCTGGTCGGCAACAAGCCCTTCGGCGGCATCGAGTCCCACGAGGAGGTGGCCGCCGGGCCCGTCGCGGTCGCCGGACGCGCCGGGTACTACGTGCGCTGGCGGGTGAAGACCGCCGAGGGGCCCGGCGGCTACGTGCAGTCGATGGTGTTCCCCTCCACCGTCGGCACCGAGTCCCCGATCCTCGTCCGCTACGTCTTCGACGCCGGCGAGGACGGGCCGCCGCTGGCCGGCATGGACGCCATCACCAAGGGCATCCGGCCCATCGGCGACGCGGACACGGGAGGCGGCGTGGGCAGCGGCCTGGGCCCGGCGGACTGACCCCGTCCGGGCGCGCCCGCACTACAGGAAGGTGTGCCCCTCGCCCCGGTACGTCGGCACGGTCGCCGTCACCGCGTCCCCCTCCACCAGGTGCAGGGCGTCGAAACGCTCGCACAGCTCCCCGGCCTTGGCGTGCCGGAACCACACCTTGTCGCCGATCAGCAGGTCGTCGGCGGGCGAGCCCAGCAGCGGCGTCTGCACCTCGCCGGCGCCCTCCTGCGGGTCGTAGCGCAGCCCCTCGGGCAGGTACGGCACCGGCAGCCGGTCGGCGCCGGCCGCGCCGGAGGCCGGGTAGCCGCCGCCGAGCACCGTCACGGCCCCGACCCCCGGCCGCCGTACGACGGGCTGTGCGAACAGCGCCGCCGGACGGCCGCGGAAGGACGTGTAGTTGTCGAACAGCCGCGGCACGTACAGCCCGGAACCGGCCGCGATCTCCGTGACCGCGTCCTCCGCGGCGGTGTGCTGCACGCTGCCCGTGCCGCCGCCGTTGACGAACTCCAGGCCCGGCACCACGGCCCGCACCGCCCGCACCACCGCCGCCCGCCGCTCGGCCAGTTCGCGGCGCGCGGCGGCCTGCATCAGCCGCACGGCACGCGACCGCAGCGGACGCCCCGCGACCGCGTCCCCGACTCCGGCGACGTGCCCCTCGTACGCCATGATGCCGACGACCTCGAACCCCGGCCGGCGGGCCACCGCGCGGGCCAGGTCGGCGACCTCGGCGGGGGAGTGCAGCGGCGAGCGCCGGGCCCCGACCCGCACCCGGCCCCCGAACAGCTTCAGCGAGGTGTCCAACTCCAGGCAGACCCGCACGACTTCCCGCCCGCCGTCGCGCGCCGCGTCCACGAGGTCCAGCTGCGCCGGGTCGTCGAGCATCACGGTCACGGCCGAGGCGAGTTTCGGGTCGGCGGTCAGCTCGGCGTACCCGGCGCGGTCCGCCGACGGATAGGCGAGCAGCACGTCCTCGAAACCGGAGCGCGCCAGCCACAGGGACTCGGCCAGCGTGAACGACATGACGCCCGCGAAGCCGTCCCTGGCCAGGGCCCGTTCCAGCAGCGCACGGCAGCGCAGGGACTTGCTGGCGACCCGGACCGGCTTGCCGCCGGCCCGGCGGAGCAGGTCGTCCGCGTTGGCGTCGAAGGCCTCCAGGTCCACGATCGCCACGGGGGCGTCCAGATGGGCGGTGGCCCGGTCGTAGCGGGCCCGGTCGGCGGCGCGTGCGGTCATGACGGCAGCCTGCCAGACAGGATTACCGCAGGGTAGGGGGACGATCCGGGCCAATGCCACGGGCGTGCGGACTGGTTCCCCCTTCGGCGGGGTCACGCCGTAGAGTGACGCGCACGCACGGCGGGCCCGAACCCCGCGGCGGGGCCCCGCAGCCCGCGCCGGGATGGCGGCCCTCCCGCGCGGGTATGCGTGCCCGGGACGGATCGGTTCCGCACCGGGCCGGGGCAGGAGACCACATCACCGGCCCGCGCCGGAGACACGGCCCGGGCCAGAGGAAACGGGGGGTGCATGAGCACGGAAGCGCGCCGCGCCTCCCTCCCCCCGCACCCGCCCCGCCCCCGGACGCCGCCCACCGCGCAGACCCCGCCCCGCCCGGACGCACCGCCCACCGCCGGAACCCCGCCCCGCCCGGACACCCCACCGGGTCCCCCGATACCACCGGCTCCCGGCACACCGGCGGATGCCGGCGCGTTCCCCGGCCCTCAGCCCCCGCCGCGCGCGGAGGCGCCGGCACGTCCGGGTACTCCGCCGGGTGCCCCGGTGACGCCGTCGGCTCCGGGCTCGTCGGCGCGTGCCGAGGTGCCGTCGGGTGGGGACGCGTCGGCGCGTTCCGGCGCGTTCCGCGGTCCTCAGCCCCCGCCGCGCGCGGAGGCGCCGGCAGGTCCGGGTACTCCGCCGGGTGCCGGGAGGCCGTCGGGTCCGGAGCCGGCGCCGCGCCCCGGTGGCTCCGCCGGCGCCCGGACGCTGCCGACCGCCGAGACGCCGCCGCGCTCCGATCCGTCCCTGCCTCCCGCGGCCCCGCCGCGCCCCCAGACACCGCCTCGTGCGGAGTCCGGGCCCGATGCGGACCGTGCCCCGGGGGCCGGTGTCTCCGGTGGTCCGGCGGCTCCGCCGCGCCCTCGGACGCCACCGCGTCCGGGCAGCGCGCCCCGTCAGACGCCCGCGTCGATGCAGCGCGGGGGCGGGCAGGAGGCCGGGCGTGCCGCCGCGCCGGGGCAGGCCGCAGTGTCCGCCGTGCCTACGGACGGCGACTCGGGAACCCCCGAGAGCCGGCCCCGCTACCCCCGTTTCCGGCTCGGCGACTCCCGGTCCGGTGACCCCGAGCCCGCACCGCCCCGGGCCTCCGCCCGCTTCCCCGACACCGCGCCGACCGTCGGCACGCCGCCCCGCCGTCCCGGTGCGCCCGCGCAGACGCCGACGGAGACGACCACCCGACTGCGCCCGGTCCCGGCGGAGACGGAGGACGAGCCGACACCGGAACCGGCGTCCCGGACACACGTCCCCACGCCGCGCCCCGACCCCGCCTTCTCCTGGGGCACCCCGGACCCGGACCCGCCGGCGTCCCCCGCCGGTGTACGGCCCCGGGTCTCCTTCGGCGAGCCCGAGGGGTACGACGGACTGGCCCGGCCGCGTCGGCTCGGCAGGCGTCCGCGTCCCCAGGCCCTCGCCGCCGCCGTCTGTCTCGTGCTCGGCGTGGGACTCCTCACCGGTGCCGTCACCGGAAGCTGGCTCGCCGGGGACCCCGGGGACGACGGCGCGCGCAGCGCGTACACCGAGGCCGGGGAACTGTGGCACAGCGTGCCCGTCGACGAGCTGTTCCCGCCCACGGTCCAGGGCAAGGGCGCCGGTCCCGGCGGAGCCGACCGCACCTGGACGCGGGTCGCCGTCGCCCCGGACGGCGCCTGCGCCGGCGCCTTCGACCGGCTCCTGGCCAAGGTGCTCGACCCCGTCGGCTGCGCACGTCTGCTGCGCGCCACCTACACCGACGCCACCCAGAGCCACGTCACCACCGTCGGCCTGCTCTTCACCAAGGCCGACGCCGCCGCCATGACCTCGCTGGCCGGTCGTTTCGAGAAGGAGGGCCTCGGCCGCCGGACCGACCTCGTGCCGCTGCCGTACGCGGCGGAGCACACCGTCGCCGAGGGCTTCGGCGCCCGGCAGCGGGCCTCGTGGACCGTTTCCGTGCTCACCGACGCCCCCGTCGTCGTCTACGCCGTGTCCGGCTGGGCCGACGACCGCACCGTCGACGTACCCGAACCCGCCGAGGAGGCCGTCGAGTCGGGCGCCACGTCCGCCCCCGCCCAGGCCGGCCTCGGTCACGAGGCCAAGGGCCTCGCCGACCGCGTCGAACGCGCCCTGCGCAAGAACGTCGGCGCCCCCACGGAGCACCCGTCGTGACCCCCGCAGACCTCCGCCGCGGGACCGGGGCCCTGAGCCTCCTCCTCGCCGCAGCCCTCGTCCTCGCCCCGGCGCCCGCCGCGCACGCCGACGGCATCCGCGCCCAGCAGTGGGCCCTGGACGCCCTGCACACCGAGGAGGCGTGGCGCACCACCAAGGGCGCCGGCGTCACCGTCGCCGTCCTGGACACCGGCGTCGAGGCCGACCACCCCGACCTCGCCGGCAACGTCCTCACCGGCACGGACCTGATCGGATTCGGCGCCGGCGAGGGCGACCGGTCCTGGGCCCGGCACGGCACCGCCATGGCCGGGATCATCGCCGGTCACGGACACGGCCCCGGCAACGCCGAGGGCGTCATGGGCATCGCCCCGGAGGCCAGGATCCTTCCCGTGCGGGTGATCCTGGAGGACGGCGACCCCTCCCGCGCCAAGGCCCGCAAGACCCGCGGCAACGCCCTGGCCGAGGGCATCCGCTGGGCCGCCGACCACGGCGCCGACATCATCAACCTCTCCCTCGGCGACGACTCCGCCTCCGCCCACCCCGAACCCGGCGAGGACGAGGCGATCCAGTACGCCCTGAAGAAGGGCGTGGTCGTCGTCGCCTCGGCCGGCAACGGGGGCGAACTGGGCGACCACATCTCCTACCCGGCCGCCTACCCGGGCGTGATCGCCGCGACCGCCGTCGACCGCTACGGCACCCGCGCCGCCTTCTCCACCCGCCGCTGGTACGCCACGGTCAGCGCCCCCGGCGTCGACGTGATCATCGCCGACCCCGACCACCGCTACTACGAGGGCTGGGGCACCAGTGCCGCCGCCGCCTTCGTCTCCGGGGCCGCCGCCCTGGTGAAGGCGGCCCACCCGGACCTCACCCCGGCCCAGGTCAAGGCCCTCCTGGAGGACACCGCCCGCAACGCCCCCGACGGGGGCCGCGACGACTCCCGCGGCTTCGGCTTCGTCGACCCGGTCGCCGCCATGGAGGCCGCCGGACGGCTGAAGCCCGAGGGCCTCAAGGCGGCGGCGCACGGCGACGAGTACTTCGGCCCGGGGCCCGACGCCCCCGACTCCGGCGACGGCACCTCGGCCTGGGCCGCCCCGCTGGCCGGCGGCGCGGGCGGCGTCCTGGTCGTCGCGGCCGTCGTCCTGTGGCGGGGCCGCCGCGAAGACCCCGACATCGGTCTCTGACCACCCGGATCAGTCCGCCGGCCCCTACGGGTCCCGGGCGCCGTCGTCCGCGACCACCTCCACGGCCGCCCGGGCGGCCGCCTCGGCCAGCGCGATCCCCTCCGCCTGCGTGCCGCTGCCCCGCGACACCACCGCCACCAGACAGCCGTGGCCGCCGGACTCGACCCGCCCGATGCTGTTGACGACCCACAGCCCGGTGGTGCTGCGCCGCAGCCAGCCGTTCTTCAGCGCCCACGCCGAACCACCGCCGGCCCCGTCGGCCGCCGCCGACACCCCCCACCGCTGCCCCTCGGCGATGTGCTCCATCAGCCCTCGCACATACGCGCGGGACGCCTCGCTCAACGCCGAGCCGTCCGCCACGAACACCTGGCGCAGCAGCACCACCTGATCGGCCGCGGTGGTCTGCGTCAGGCCCCACAGCGGACCGGCGCCGCCCGTGGTCTCCGCCAGCCCGAGGCGCGCGTTCGCGGCGTCGAGCCCGTCGGCCGTCCCGATCGCCCGCCACAGCGCCGACGCCGAGTCGTTGTCGCTGTCCTCGATCATCGCGGTGGCGTACGCCTCCTCCGCGGCGGTCGGCGCACGCCCCGCGTCCTGTGCCTGGAGCAGCAGTGCCGCCAGGATGTCGACCTTGACGATGCTCGCCGTGTCGAAGGCGCCCGTGCCGTACGAGGCGCTCCGGCCGGAGTCCGGGTCCAGCACCGCCACCGACACCTCGGCGCCGTCCGCCACCGCCACCGACGCCATGGCCGCCGCCAGCAGCGCGTCATCGTCGGCCACCGGCGGGGCCGTCTGCGTCGGTTCGGCCGTCTCCACCGATTCCTCCCCGCCCGAGGGTGCCGAGGACGCCGACGATACGGCGCCGCCCGCGCCCGGGCGCGCGTGGCCCTGCCCGTACAGCGCGCCGGCGGCCGTGGCGGCGACGACGGCGGACGCGATCAGGACGGTACGGACCCGGGCGGGGCGCCGGGGCGCCCGCCGACGGCCTCTGGAGGATGCCATGGCGGCGATGGTCCAGGCGGTTGCTGTGCGGGCCGTGGGGCCAAGGTGAGAACCGGCTCAGAGATCCCTCAGAGGCCGGTGAGGAACGCCTCGCGCGCCCCGATAGGGTCGGGGACCGTGGCGAACAAGAACATCCCCGACTCCGCCTTCTCCGACGACGACGGTTCCGCCGACCCCCGGCTGAGCGCCGCGCTCGCCGCCTGGTCCGAGGACCGCACCGCCGTGCCGCCGGTCCTCGAGGCGCTCAAGGGCGCCCGGCTGCTCGTACCCGTCGTCGCCGTCCTCGGAGAGGTGGAGGAGGACGAGAACGGGCTGCGCCGCGAGAAGACCAGCGACATGGCCGTACCGACCCTGAAGGCGGGCAACCGCACCGCGCTGCCCGCCTTCACCTCCACCCAGTCGCTCGCCCGCTGGGACCCCGCGGCCCGCCCCGTCGCCGTACCCGTGCACCAGGCGCTGGAGGCCGCCGCGCACGAGAAGGCCGACACCGTCGTCCTGGACCTGGCCGGGCCGGTGCCGTTCGAGCTGACCGGGCCGGTGCTGCTGGCGCTGGCCGAGGGGCGTACGACGGCCGACCCGCTCGCCGACCCGGCCGTGGCCGAGGCCGTGCGCGCCGCGCTGGCCGACGAGCCCGCCGTGCTCCGCGCCCACCTCGGGCCCGGACGGGCCGACGGCACGCTCGCGCTGGTCCTGGACCCGGACGCCGACGCGGCGAAGGCCGCCCGCGCGGTCGCCGAGCGGCTGGCCGCCGACGACACACTGAGGGCCCGCCTGGTGCGCGGCCTCGACCTGGCACTGCTGCCGGCCGGGGCGACGCCGCCGGGCGAGCCCTTGTACGTGCGGGGGTAGCTTCCGGGGCCGAACCCGGGGCGGGGCGGCGGTCAGCCGTAGACCGCGCCCGTGTACTTCTCGCCCGGCCCCTGGCCCGGCTCGTCCGGGACCAGCGAGGCCTCGCGGAAGGCCAGCTGGAGCGACTTCAGACCGTCGCGCAGCGGCGCCGCGTGGAACGAGCTGATCTCGGTCGCGGTCGCGTCCAGCAGACCGGCCAGCGCGTGCACCAGCTTGCGGGCCTCGTCCAGGTCCTTGTGGTCCTCGCCCTCCTCGGTCAGGCCCAGCTTCACGGCGGCGGCGCTCATCAGGTTGACGGCGACCGTCACGATCACCTCGACCGCCGGGACCTCGGCGATGTCGCGGGCCATGGCGTCGAAGTCGGGATTCGCCGAGGATTCAGCAGGGGTCTCACTCATGCCGCACACGATAGGCGCAGCGGGGGAGCGGACCCCACCCGGACTCGGTTAGCCCTCGCTCCGCCGAGCTGCTAACCTTGTGTAACGACCGGTCGGACACGTACGCCCACGGCAGCGTATCCGGCCCACAAGTGGAGGCTTCGAACTCCCACCTGGCCGTCCTCAGGACGGCGGGTCACCGGTCAGGCGGTCCCGTCCCAGCGGCGGTGACCAGCCCGAAATCGCGCCCCGCGGTCATCGCGGCGGTGCTCCGGTAGCAGTTCGAGGAGCCCCGCCTGTGATCGTCCGGGGCATTTTTTGTGTGCCGGCGCGGTTAGGTCTATCGAACACAGACGTTACGCGGCTGTCCGCCAGACCGTCGCGTGGTGCTACCGAGGAGGATCCATCAGCGCCGAGCCCCGCATCAACGACCGGATTCGCGTTCCCGAGGTGCGACTTGTCGGTCCCAGCGGCGAGCAGGTCGGGATTGTCCCGCTTGCCAAGGCCCTGGAGCTTGCGCAGGAGTACGACCTCGACCTCGTCGAGGTCGCGGCGAACGCCCGTCCGCCCGTGTGCAAGCTCATGGACTACGGGAAGTTCAAGTACGAGTCGGCCATGAAGGCCCGTGAGGCGCGCAAGAACCAGGCGCACACGGTCATCAAGGAGATGAAGCTCCGGCCGAAGATCGACCCGCACGACTATGACACCAAGAAGGGTCACGTCGTCCGGTTCCTCAAGCAGGGCGACAAGGTCAAGATCACGATCATGTTCCGTGGTCGCGAGCAGTCCCGGCCGGAGCTCGGCTACCGGCTGCTGCAGCGTCTCGCGGAGGACGTCCAGGACCTCGGCTTCGTGGAGTCGAACCCGAAGCAGGACGGCCGCAACATGATCATGGTCCTCGGTCCGCACAAGAAGAAGACCGAGGCGATGGCCGAGGCCCGCCAGGCGCAGGAAGCGCGCAAGGCGGACGCGAAGGCGAACCCCGGCAAGTCGCAGAACGCCGCGGAGGCCGACGTCGCGGAGGCCGAGGCCCCGGCCGAGGCACCCGCCGAAGCGTGACCCCGGGGGACCGCCAGTCCCCAGGACACAACCGATACCAGAGCGACGCTCCACCCGTGCCCGGTTTCACGACCGGGCACCGGAGCGCCACCGACGAGGAGAGAACGGCGCTATGCCGAAGAACAAGTCGCACAGCGGTGCCAGCAAGCGCTTCAAGATCACCGGCTCCGGCAAGGTGCTCCGTGAGCGCGCCGGCAAGCGCCACCTGCTCGAGCACAAGTCGTCCCGCGTGACGCGTCGCCTCACCGGCAACGCCGAGATGGCCCCGGGCGACGCCGCGAAGATCAAGAAGCTTCTCGGCAAGTGACGTACGGGCGCCACTGAGCGCCGTACGGCAGGACCGGGACCCATTCGATACCGGGCCGCGTGAGGACCACCGCGGCCCCGCTACAAGGAGTTAACAAGTGGCACGCGTCAAGCGGGCAGTCAACGCCCACAAGAAGCGCCGGGCGATCCTCGAGCAGGCCTCCGGCTACCGCGGTCAGCGTTCGCGCCTGTACCGCAAGGCCAAGGAGCAGGTCACCCACTCGCTGGTCTACAACTACAACGACCGCAAGAAGCGCAAGGGTGACTTCCGCCAGCTGTGGATCCAGCGCATCAACGCCGCTGCCCGCGCCAACGGCATCACGTACAACCGCTTCATCCAGGGCCTGAAGGCCGCCAACGTCGAGGTCGACCGCAAGATCCTTGCCGAGCTGGCCGTCAACGACCCGAACGCGTTCGCCGCGCTCGTCGAGGTCGCGCAGAAGGCGCTGCCGAGCGACGTGAACGCGCCGAAGGCGGCGTGACGCTGCGCCGGCTTTAGCCGGTTGTCGAAGGGACCCGCAGGCTGGAGCCTGCGGGTCCCTTCGGTTGCCCGCCGCCTTGGCCCGTCGTTCGGCTGCGGAGCCGTCGTGGCTGGTCGCCCAGTTCCCCGCGCCCCTGACGGGGCGCCCCAGCCCGCGTCGATTCATATGTGAAGGTGAGAAGAGTGCGCCCAGCCGCCCCCGAGCTGATCTCCCCCCGTTCCCCCCGTGTCGCCGCGGCGCGGCGGCTCGGCAAGCGGAACTTCCGGGGGAAGGAGCGGCTGTTCCTCGCCGAGGGGCCGCAGGCCGTGCGGGAGGCGGCGCAGTACGGGGAGACACTGGTCGAGCTGTTCGCCACCGTGGACGCCGCCGAGCGGTACGCCGACATCGTCGGGGCCGCCCGTGACGTCGGCGCCCGGGTGCATCTCGCCGCCGACGCGGTGATCGAGGACATCTCCACCACCGTCACCCCGCAGGGGCTGGTCGGGGTCTGCCGGTTCCTGGACACGCCGTTCGAGGAGATCCTGGCCGCGCGTCCCCGGCTCGTCGCCGTCCTCGCGCACGTCCGGGACCCCGGCAACGCCGGGACCGTGCTGCGCTGCGCCGACGCCGCCGGTGCCGAGGCGGTCGTGCTCACCGACGCCTCCGTCGACCTGTACAACCCCAAGGCCGTACGCGCCTCCGTCGGCTCCCTGTTCCACCTGCCGGTCGCCGTCGGCGTACCGGTCGAGCAGGCCGTCGCGGGACTGCGGGACGCGGGTGTGCGGGTGCTGGCCGCCGACGGCGCGGGCGAGCACGACCTGGACGCCGAGCTGGACGCGGGCACCATGGGCGGGCCCACGGCCTGGGTGTTCGGCAACGAGGCCTGGGGGCTCCCGGAGGAGACCCGCGCCCTCACCGACGCGGTCCTGCGCGTCCCGATCCACGGGAAGGCGGAGAGCCTGAACCTCGCGACCGCCGCCGCCGTATGTCTCTACGCGTCGGCGCGTGCACAGCGCGCCGCCGGAGGGTGCCGCTCCGTCACCGCGAGCTAGTAGGGTGACCAGCTCAGGGCCCCTGCGCGGTTGAGAGGTGGGGTACGGGAATGAGCGTCGGCACGAGCAGCGCACCGGGAGCACGCCAGGTGCCGCGTCCGGCCGCGCCCCGCACACCCGGCGAACTCGCCGGCCTCGGCCTCGACGCGGACCAGCTGCCCGACGGTCTCGTCGTCGCGGACGAGCACGGACGGGTGATCTGCTTCAACGCCGCCGCCGTCCGCATCACCGCCACCCCGGCCGCCGAAGCCCTCGGACAGCGCCTGGAGCGCGCGCTGCCCCTGGAGGACCTGGAGGGCCGCCGCTGGTGGCAGCTCACCGACCCCTACGGCGGTCTCGCCATCCGCGTCCGGCAGCCCGAGCGCAACCTCCTGCTCCCCGGCGGCCGGGAGGTCCTGGTCACCGCCCGCTACGTCCGCACCGAACGCCTCGGCCCCGTCCACCGCGTCGTCGTCACCCTGCGCGACACCGAGGCCCGCCGCCGCACCGAGCGCAGCCACGCCGAGCTGATAGCCACCGTGGCCCACGAACTGCGCTCCCCGCTCACCTCCGTCAAGGGCTTCACGGCCACGCTGCTGGCCAAGTGGGAGCGGTTCACCGACGACCAGAAGCGGCTGATGCTGGAGACCGTCGACGCGGACGCCGACCGGGTCACGCGGCTCATCGCCGAGCTGCTGGACATCTCCCGGATCGACTCCGGCCGGCTGGAGGTCCGCCGCCAGCCCGTCGACATCGGCGCCGCCGTCGGCCGGCACATCCAGGCGTACGTCGCCGCGGGCCAGGAGGCCGACCGTTTCCTGCTCCGCCTCGCCCATCCGCTGCCCGACCTGTGGGCCGACCCCGACAAGATCGACCAGGTGCTCAGCAACCTGCTGGAAAATGCCGTGCGCCACGGCGAGGGAACCGTCACCATTGACGTCACGCCCACGGCGTCCCCCCGCGAGGGAGAGGACACCGGCACGTCGGTCACGGTGAGCGACGAGGGGGCGGGCATCCCGGAGGAGTCCATGAACCGCGTCTTCACCCGCTTCTGGCGGGGCAGCAAGCGCGGCGGCACCGGCCTCGGGCTGTACATCGTCAAGGGCATCGTCGAGGCCCACGGCGGCACCATCACGGTCGGGCGCGCCCCCGGAGGCGGCGCCGAGTTCCGATTTACGTTGCCCGTGGCGGCACCGGCGTACCTCACCTGAGAAGCACCAGAGGCGGCCGACGACCCCACGGGCGTGATCCGCGTTCCACCGCCCCGTTAGACTCGGTCTTTGGCACCTTTGCGTCCGGATCCAGAGATGAAGCGTCCCAGCCCGTCTCCGGACCGTAGACGGGGCGTCCCAGCCAGCCAATCGGAAGCACGGGAAGAGATGTCGGCACCGAATAAGTCGTACGACCCTGTCGAGGTCGAGGCGTTGAAACCGGAAGAGATCGAGCGCATGCGGGACGAGGCGCTCGCCGCCTTCGCCGCCGCGGACTCCCTCGACGCGCTCCAGGAGGCCAAGGTCGCCCACACCGGCGGCACCTCCCCGCTGGCGCTGGCCAACCGCGAGATCGGCGCCCTGCCCCCGCAGGCCAAGGCCGAGGCCGGCAAGCGCGTCGGCATGGCCCGCGGCGCCGTGAACAAGGCGCTCGCCGCCCGCCAGGCCGAGCTGGAGGCCGAGCGCGACGCGCGCGTCCTGGTCGAGGAGGCCGTGGACGTCACGCTGCCCTACGACCGCGTCCCGGCCGGCGCCCGCCACCCGCTCACCACCCTGTCCGAGCGCATCGAGGACATCTTCGTCGCCATGGGCTACGAGGTCGCCGAGGGCCCCGAGGCCGAGACCGAGTGGTTCAATTTCGACGCCCTCAACATCGGCCCGGACCACCCGGCCCGCGGCGAGGCCGACACCTTCTTCGTCGAGGCCCCCGACGGCGGCTCCGAGTCCGGTGTCGTGCTGCGCACCCACACCTCGCCGGTGCAGATCCGCTCCGCGCTCACGCGCGAGCTGCCGGTCTACGTGATCTGCCCCGGTCGCGTGTACCGCACCGACGAGCTGGACGCCACGCACACCCCCGTCTTCCACCAGGTCGAGCTGCTCGCCGTCGACGAGGGCCTGACCATGGCGGACCTCAAGGGCACCCTGGACCACATGGTCCAGTCGCTGTTCGGCGCGGAGATGAAGACCCGGCTGCGGCCCAACTTCTTCCCCTTCACCGAGCCGTCCGCCGAGATGGACATGCTCTGCTACGTCTGCAAGGGCGCGTCCGTCGGCAACCCCGACCGGCCCTGCCGCACCTGCTCCAGCGAGGGCTGGATCGAACTGGGCGGCTGCGGCATGGTCAACCCGCGGGTGCTCGTCGCCTGCGGCATCGACCCCGAGAAGTACAGCGGCTTCGCCTTCGGGTTCGGCATCGAGCGGATGCTGATGTTCCGCCACAACGTCGAGGACATGCGAGACATGGTCGAGGGTGACGTCCGGTTCACCCGGCCGTTCGGGATGGAGATCTGATGCGGGTCCCGCTTTCCTGGCTGCGGGAGTACGTCGACCTGCCGGCCACCGAGACCGGCCGCGACGTGCAGGCCAAGCTGATTTCGGCCGGCCTGGAGGTCGAGACCGTCGAGCACCTGGGCGCCGACCTCAAGGGCCCCCTCGTCGTCGGCCAGGTGCTGACCATCGAGGAGCTGGAGGGCTTCAAGAAGCCGATCCGCTTCTGCACCGTCGACGTCGGCCGGGCCAACGGCACCGGTGAGCCCCAGGAGATCGTCTGCGGCGCCCGCAACTTCGCCGTCGGCGACAAGGTCGTCGTGGTCCTGCCCGGCGCCACCCTGCCGGGCGGCTTCTCGATCAGCGCCCGCAAGACCTACGGCAAGGTCTCGCACGGCATGATCTGCTCCAGCGACGAGCTGGGCATGGGCGACGACGGCACCCACGGCATCATCGTGCTGCCGCCGGAGACCGAGGTCGGCAAGGACGCCGTCGAGCTGCTGGAACTGGTCGACGAGGTCCTGGACATCGCCGTCACCGCCAACCGCGGCGACTGCCTGTCCATCCGCGGCGTCGCCCGCGAGGCCGCCATCGCCTACGGCAAGCCGCTGCGCGACCCGGCGCTGCTCGACGTGCCCGCGCCGAACGCCTACGGCTACCCGGTGAAGATCGCCGACCCGACCGGCTGCGACCGTTTCACCGCCCGCACCGTGACCGGCCTGAGCCCCGAGGCGCGCTCCCCGATCTGGCTCCAGCGGCGCCTGCAGAAGGTCGGCATGCGCCCGATCTCGCTCGCCGTCGACGTCACCAACTACGTGATGATGGAGCTGGGCCAGCCCCTGCACGCCTACGACCGCGGTCTGGTCCAGGGCACCATCGGCGTCCGCCGGGCCGAGGAGGGCGAGAAGATCGTCACCCTCGACGGCGTCGAGCGGAAGCTGCACGCCGAGGACCTGGTCATCACCGACGACCGGGGCCCCATCGGCCTCGCGGGGGTCATGGGCGGAGCCGACACGGAGATCGCCGACCACGGGGACGCCGAGAAGGCGACGAGTGACGTGGTCATCGAGGCCGCCCACTTCGACCAGGTGGCCATCGCGCGCACCGCCCGCCGGCACAAGCTGTCCTCCGAGGCGTCCCGCCGCTTCGAGCGCGGCGTCGACCCGCAGGCCGCCGCCGCTGCCGCGCAGCGCACCGTCGACCTGCTGGTGCTGCTCGCGGGCGGCACCGCCGAGTCCGGCGTCACCGAGATCAGCGCCCCGCCCGTGCCGCACACGATCACCGTGGCGGCCGACCACCCGGACAAGGTCGCGGGGGTGACCTACGGCCGCGAGACCGTCGTGCGCCGCCTCCAGGAGGTGGGCTGTGACGTCTACGGCCAGGACGAGCTGATCGTCACCGTGCCGTCCTGGCGGCCCGACCTCACCGACCCGAACGACCTGGCCGAAGAGGTCATCCGCCTGGAGGGCTACGAGAACCTGCCCTCCACGCTGCCCCGGCCCCCGGCGGGCCGCGGCCTCACCGCCCGCCAGCGGCTGCACCGCCGCGTCGGGCGTGCGCTCGCCGGCGCCGGTTACGTCGAGGCGCTGAACTATCCGTTCGTCGGTGAGCAGGTCTTCGACCAGCTCGGTCTCGACGCCGACGACCCGGCCCGCCGTGTCGTCAAGCTGGTCAACCCGCTCAGCGACGAGGAGCCCGCGCTGCGGACCTCGCTGCTGCCGGGCCTGCTCGGGGCGCTGCGGCGCAACGACGGCCGGGGTGCGCACGACCTGGCGCTCTTCGAGACCGGCCTGGTCTTCCACCCGCGCGACGAACAGCGCGTCGCCGCCAACCTGCCCGTCGACCGGCGTCCCGGCGAGGACGACCTCGCCGCGCTGGACGCCGCGCTGCCCGACCAGCCCCGGCACGTCGCCGTGGTCCTGGCCGGCGCCCGAGAGCAGGCCGGCTGGTGGGGCAAGGGCCGCCCGGCCGACTGGGCCGACGCGGTGGAGGCCGCCCGCACCGTCGCCCGCGAGGCCGGCGCCGAACTGGGCGTCCGCAAGGGCCAGTACGGGCCGTGGCACCCGGGCCGCTGCGCCGAGCTGTCCGTCACCGTGGACGGCGAGGAGCGGGTCGTCGGGCACGCGGGTGAGCTGCACCCGCGGGTCCTGAAGACGCTGGGCCTGCCCGCGCGCACCTGCGCGATGGAGCTGGACCTCGACGCCGTGGAGCGGGTCGGCGACGACACCCCGCAGGCGCCGGGCATCTCCACGTTCCCGGTCGCCACGCAGGACGTCGCCCTGGTGGTCGACGCGTTCGTCCCGGCGGCCGACGTCGAGGCGGCGCTGCGCGAGGGCGCGGGTGAACTGCTGGAGTCCATCCGGCTGTTCGACGTCTACGACAACGCGGAGCAGCTCGGGGAGGGACGCAAGTCCCTCGCGTACGCGTTGCGCTTCCGCGCGGGGGACCGGACGCTGACGGTCGACGAGGCGTCGGCCGCGCGGGACGCGGCGGTCGCCCTCGCGGGCGAGCGTGTCGGAGCAGTGCTGCGTAGTTAGTGGTTCGCCCAAGGGGCGTGGGGTTCTTGCCGGCTGGCGGGTGCGCGGCGGCCGGTGGCGCGGTTCCCCGCGCCCCTTCAGGGACGTCAGCGCCACGTCGCCTTCAGGGGGCGCGGTCCCCCTGACAGGCGTTGCGGCCATGCCGGTAAGGGGCGCGGGAACTGCGCGACCGGCCACGACGCCGTCGACCACGCGCCCGCCCTCGATCACGCGCCCGCACACGGAACGGTGCCCGGTTCCCCCGCGAAGCCGGCGGTGCCGTCCGCCCCGCCACGGAGTGTCGGGCAGGCGGCCGGGCGGACGGCGTGGGTGCGGGCCGCCGCACTGTACGAGGGGGAGCCGGCGGCCCGGCCGGCCTCTTTCGAGGCCCTTCAGTCAACCGGTCCACAACTCTCCGCGACAGCGCGCACACGCTGCGGATGCGCGCACTCCGTTCACACCCCGTGTGAAGTCCGACGCACTACGCTGTCGGCACCGATGCACCGGGGGGCACCATGCAGCCCAACACCCTGCTCGACGCGATCCTCGACGAGGCCGGGATCTCGCACGCGGGACTGGCCGCACACGTCAACCAGGCGGGGCGGGCGCGCGGGCTCGCACTGAGATACGAACACACCGCCGTCGCCCGGTGGCTGAAGGGGCAGCGGCCACGCGGCCAGGTCCCCGACCTGATCTGCGAGGTCCTCGCCGCCCGGCTGCACCGCCCCGTCACCCTCGACGACATCGGCCTCGGCGTACCCGGCGAACCCGCCGCCCCGCACACCGGCTCGCTGTCCGGGTTCGTGGAGCGCGCCACCGCCCTGTGGCGCTCCGACCAGCAGCAGCGCCCGCACATCCTCGGCGCCCCCGCCCTCACCGGCACGCCCGCCGTGCTGCCGGTGTGGGAGTGGGAGAACCCGCCCGAGGACACGGACGTCTCCCGCGGCGGACGGCACCGCGTCACCGCCGCCGACCTGGAGACGGTGCGCTGCGCCCGCACGCACTACGAGCAGATGTACCGCAAGGCCGGCGGCATCGCGACCCGCGCCCGCATCGTCGGCTTCCTCAACTCCGAGGCCGCCCCGCTGCTGCGCGGCAGCTACACCGACGCCACCGGACGCCAGTTGCACCGGGCCACCGGGGGCCTGGTGGCCGTCGCCGGGATCTGCGCGTACGACTCCGACGCGCACGGCCTCGCACAGCGCTACTTCCACCAGGCGCTCCGCCTCGCCAAGGCCAGCGGCGACCGGGGACTCGGCGCCTACGTCATCGCCCTCCTGGTCAACCAGGCGCTGTTCGTGCGGGAGTACCGGCAGGCCGTCGCCTTCGCCGAGGCCGCGCTGCGTGCCGCCGGCCGGCACATCACCCCGGCGCTCGCCTCCGACCTGTACGCGATGCAGGCGAAGGCGTACGCGCACCTGGGCGACGGCAGCAGCGCCCTGTCCTGCATCCGCCGGGCCGAACAGGCCGCCGAGCGCATCCGGCGCGGGTACGAGCCCGACGAGACCGGCTACGTCCAGCCGGGCCTGGTCAACGTCCAGGTGGCGGAGGCATTGCTGAGCCTCGGTGAACTCACGGCGGCCGGGGAACACGCGGCGGCGGCCGTCGACACCCCGGCGCACGACCGGGGGCGCGTGCACCGGCTCGCGATGCTCAGCACCGTCGAGCTGCGTCAGGGGCACGTCGACAAGGCGGTGGCGACGGCCGTACGGATGGCCGAGCAGGCCCGGGGCATGGAGTCCCAGCGGCTGCGGGACCGGTTGCGCGCGGTGCGTGAGCACCTGGTGAACAGCGGTTGCGCGGGTACGGCCGAGGCCGCCGAACTCATCGACGGTGCGCTGCGCGTCCCGCTGTAGGCCGCCCGGCCGTACGCGTGCTGCGCCCACTCCTGCGCCGTGAGCGGCCGTCGTACGCCTGCTGCCGGAACGCCGGCTGCTGCGATATTGCCACCTACTCAAAGAGAGGCGGCAACACCGTGCAGTGGACGAAACAGAGCGAGCAGAATGTGTACTCAAATCGCTGGTTCAGCGTCAATCTGGCCGATGTCGCCCTCCCGGACGGACGGCACCTCGACCACTTCCTCATCCGGATGCGCCCCGTGGCCGCCGCCACGGTCGTGAACGGGGCGGGCGAGGTCCTGCTGCTGTGGCGGCACCGCTTCATCACCGACAGCTGGGGCTGGGAACTCGCCGCGGGCGTCGTCGAGGACGGCGAGGACGTCGCGGTGGCGGCGGCCAGGGAACTGGAGGAGGAGACCGGCTGGCGGCCCGGACCGCTGCACCACCTGATGAGCGTGGAGCCCTCCAACGGTCTCACCGACGCCCGGCACCACATCTACTGGGCCGACGAGGGCACGTACGTGGGACCCCCCGTGGACGGCTTCGAGTCCGACCGCCGCGAATGGGTGCCCCTCCGGCTCGTGCCCGACCTCGTCACCCGCGGCGAGGTCCCGGCCGCCAACATGGCGGCCGCGTTGCTCCTCCTGCACCACCACAGGACGAGCACCGTGTCGCTGCACGCGTAGGCGCGGCTCCTCGCGGCCACCTGGACGTCCGCAGGCCGGGTCCCCCCCCGTGCCCGGCGGTCAGCCGTAGGCGTAGAAGCCGGACCCGCTCTTGCGGCCCAGGCGTCCCGCGTCCACCATCCGCTGCAGCAGCGGGGGAGCGGCGTACAGGGGTTCCTTGTACTCCTCGTACATCGAGTAGGCCACCGAGGCGACCGTGTCCAGGCCGATGAGGTCGGCCAGCTTCAGCGGGCCCATCGGATGGGCGCAGCCCATCTCCATGCCGTTGTCGATGTCCTCGCGGCTGGCGATGCCCGACTCGAACATCCGGATCGCGGAGAGCAGGTACGGGATCAGCAGCGCGTTGACCACGAAGCCGGAACGGTCCTGGGCGCGGATCGCGTGCTTGCCCAGCACCTTCTCGGTGAAGAGCTGGGCGCGGCTGAGCGTGCCCTCGGAGGTGGTGAGCGCCGGGATCAGCTCGACGAGCTGCTGCACCGGGGCCGGATTGAAGAAGTGGATCCCGATGACGTGGTCGGGCCGCGACGTGGCGACCGCCAGCTTCACCAGCGGGATCGAGGAGGTGTTGGAGGCCAGGATCGCGTCCGGCCGGGTCACGACCTGGTCGAGCACCTGGAAGATCTCGGTCTTGACCTGCTCGTTCTCGACGACGGCCTCGATCACCAGATCACGGTCGGCGAACTCGCCGAGGTCGGTGGTGAAGCCGAGGCGCGCCAGCGTCGCGTCCCGCTCCTCCTCCGTGATCTTGCCGCGCTCGGCGGCCTTGGCCAGCGAGTTGTACAGCCGCGTGCGGCCGATCTCCAGGGCCTCACCGGTGGTCTCGGCGACCACGACCTCCAGACCCGAGCGGGCGCACACCTCGGCGATGCCCGCCCCCATCTGACCGCAGCCCACCACGCCGACGCGTGCGATATCTCCCGAGATGCCGGTCACATCGTCCCTTTCGCTGACTCCACGGCTGGCAGCAGGCATGCCGGGGTCCCCGTCGCCTGCTCCGATCGAGCACGTTACCCCCGAATGGTCACGGATCCGTCTCCCGGGTCGGGCATGCTGAGGCCCCGTACACGATCCGTGACCGCGCGGGTCCACAGCGTTCAGGAGGTTGACCCATGGGCGGTGTCTCGCGCCGTGCCTTCACGGTGGCGGCGTTGTCGGCGTTCACGCTGGTGCCCGGGGCGTCGGCGGCGGCCCCCGCGCCCGCGCGGCCGGAGCCCTCGCGCAGCGCCGCCGCCGGGATGCGGGGGATGTGGCTGGCCACCGTGGCCAACCGGGACTGGCCCACCCGCGCGGGGCTGCGCGCCGCCGAGCAGCGCGCGGAGCTGATCGAGCACCTCGACAACGCGGTACGGCACGGCCTGAACACGGTGATGTTCCAGGTGCGGCCGTCGGCCGACGCGCTGTGGCCCTCGGACCACGAGCCGTGGTCGCAGTACCTCTCCGGCAGCCAGGGCCGCGACCCGGGCTGGGACCCGCTGGGCACGGCCGTGACGGAGGCCCACGCCCGCGGCCTGCAGCTGCACGCCTGGTTCAACCCGTACCGGGTCGCCACCCACGACGACCCCGCCCGCCTCGTCTCCTCCCACCCCGCGCGCAAGAACCCCGGCTGGGTGGTGGCGTACGGCGGGCAGCTCTACTACGACCCCGGGCTGCCCGAGGTCCGGGCCTTCGTGCAGGACGCGATGATGGACGCGGTGCGGAAGTACGCGGTGGACGGGGTCCACTTCGACGACTACTTCTACCCCTATCCGGTCGCGGGCCAGAGCTTCAACGACGGCGCGACCTTCGGCACCCACGGCACCGGCTTCGCCACGAAGGCCGACTGGCGGCGGGACAACGTCGACCGGCTGGTGCGCGAGACCGCGCAGCGCGTCAAGGAGATCCGCCCGGCCGCCCGTTTCGGCGTCAGCCCCTTCGGGGTGTGGCGCAACGCCACCACCGACGAGCGCGGCTCGGACACCCGGGCCGGCGTGCAGACGTACGACGACCTGTACGCGGACACCCGCACATGGGTGCGCGAGGGCTGGATCGACTACGTCGTGCCGCAGCTCTACTGGCACATCGGCATGGACGCCGCCGACTACGCGAAGCTGCTGCCCTGGTGGGCCGAGGTGGCCAGGGGCAGCCGCACCGAGCTGTACGTGGGCGAGGCGCTCTACAAGTGCGGGGATCCGGCCCAGCCCGCCGCCTGGCAGGACCCGGCCGAGCTGTCCCGGCACCTGACCCTGGCCGCGCGCCACCCGGAGGTGCGCGGGCACGTCTACTTCTCCGCGAAGGACGTCGCCCGGGACCCCGGCGGCGCGATGGCGAAGCTGGCCGCCGACCACTACACGCAGCCGGCCGGCGCCCCGCGCTGAACGGTGTCCCGGACGGCCCTAGAGCTGGATCTCCCTGTGCCGGATCTCCGAGTCGGGGCCGGGCGAGCACACGGCCTCGTGCCCGTCCTCGAACCGGACCCGGTACGGGGGAGTGCCCTCGTCGCCCATGACTTCGACGATCTCCGCGACCTTGTCGTGCTCACCGACCACCCGGCCGTGCTGGACCAGCTGGTCGCCCTTGGTTGCTCGCATCCGTGAGGCCTCCTCACCTGTGTGCCGCGCTCAGCCCCGGGCCCGCTGGGTGACCGCGATGCACACCAGTACGGCCGCGGCCGTCAGCGGAGCGGCCACCGTCAGGTGCTCGCCCAGGAGAAGTACCGACCACACCAGTGTGAGCAGCGGCTGCGCGAGCTGCAACTGGCTGGCCTTGGGGATGCCGATCGCCGCCATGCCCCGGTACCAGACGACCAGACCGAGGAACTGCGAGCCCATCGCCACCCACAGCAGCCCGGTCACACTGTGCGCCGTCAGCGCCACCGGCTCGTACGTCAGCGCCACCGCCGCCATCGGTACCGTCAGCGGCACGCACAGCACCAGCGCCCAGCCGATGACCTGCCAGCCCGGCATCACCCCGGCCAGCCGGCCGCCCTCCGTGTAACCGGCCGCGCACACCAGCAGCGCCGCCAAGAGGTAGGCGTCGGCCGAGGTCAGCGCGCCGCCGCTCTGCTGCACGGTGAAGGCGATGACGGCCGCCGCGCCCGCCAGGGCCGCGATCCAGAAGGTGCGCGAGGGGCGGGTGCCGACCCGCAGGGCGGACAGCAGCGCGGTGGTCAGCGGGAGCAGGCCCACCACGACGGCGGCGTGCGCGGTGGTCGAGGTCCGCAGCGCGAGCGTGGTCAGCAGCGGGAAGCCCAGCACCACCCCGGCGCCGACCACGGCGAGGCCGGGCAGGTGCCGTCGCTCGGGCGGGGCCACCCCCACCGCCAGCAGACAGGCACCGGCGACCGCGGCGGCCAGGACGCTGCGCACGGCGATCAGCGACCAGGGGCCGAAACCCTCCAGGCCCCAGGCGGTGGCGGGGAAGGTGAGGGAGAAGGCGACGACACCGAGGGCGGCCTGGAGGGTGCCGAGGGGCCTGCCGCCGGGGTCCGTGCCGGCGGTGCCGACTGCTATCCGGGACGGTGTGGTAGCGCTACTCTGTGCTTTCATGCAAGAGCGTAGCAGCGTCGCTGACCTGGTGGCCGTGTTGCGGCGAGAGCTGGACCGCTACTCACCGGGAGGAAAGCTCCCGTCCAGCCGGGCCCTCGTCGACCGGTTCCGGGTGAGCCCGGTGACGGTCTCCCGCGCCCTGGCCCAGCTCGCCGCCGAGGGACTGGTCGTCACCCGGCCCGGCGCGGGTGCCTTCCGCGCCCGGCCGCGGCCCTCGGCGGTGCCCGTCGGGGACACGTCCTGGCAGGAGGTCGCGCTCAGCGCCGACGGCGCCGCCGACCTCGTACCGCGCTCCGTCGACGCCTCCGGGGTGCTGGTCTCGCTCGCCGCGCCGCCGCCCGGTGTCGTGGAGTTCAACGGCGGCTACCTGCACCCGTCGCTGCAGCCGGAGCGGGCGATGTCGGCGGCGCTGGCGCGGGCCGGGCGGCGGCCCGGGGCCTGGGGGCGGCCGCCGATGGAGGGGCTGCCGGAGCTGCGGGAGTGGTTCGCGCGGGGCATCGGCGGGGCCGTCACGGCGGCCGAGGTGCTGATCACCGCGGGCGGCCAGTCCGCGCTGGCCACCGCCCTGCGCGCCCTCGCCCCGCCCGGCGCCCCCGTCCTCGTCGAGTCCCCGACCTACCCCGGCATGCTGGCCATCGCCCGGGCGGCCGGGCTGCGCCCCGTACCGGTCCCCGTGGACGCCGACGGAGTGCGGCCCGCCCTGCTCGCCGACGCCTTCCGCGCCACCGGCGCCCGCGTCTTCGTCTGCCAGCCCCTCTTCCAGAACCCGACCGGCGCCGTGCTCGCCCCCGAGCGGCGCGGCGAGGTGCTGCGCATCGCGCGGGCGGCCGGCGCCTTCGTCGTGGAGGACGACTTCGTCCGCCGGCTCGTGCACGAGGACGCGGGCCCGCTGCCCGCCCCGCTCGCCGCCGACGACCCGGACGGCGTCGTCGTCCACGTCTGCTCGCTCACCAAGGCGACCTCGCCCAGCTTCCGGGTCAGCGCCCTGGCCGCGCACGGCCCGGTGCTCGAACGGCTCCGGGCCATCCAGGTCGTCGACACCTTCTTCGTCCCCCGGCCGCTCCAGGAGGCCGCGCTGGAACTCGTCGGCTCGCCCGCCTGGCCACGTCATCTGCGGGCCGTCTCGGCCGAGTTGAGGGCCCGCCGGGACGCCATGACCTCCGCGCTGCGGCTGCGGCTCCCCGAGCTCTCCCCGGCCCACGTCCCCTCCGGCGGCTACCACCTGTGGCCGCGTCTGCCCGAGGGCGCCGACGAGAGCGCCCTGACCGCGGCCGCCCTGCGCGCGGGCGTCGCGATCACGCCGGGCCGCCCCTACTTCAGCGCCGAACCCCCGGCCGCCCACGTCCGGCTGAGCTTCGCGGCGGTCGCGAACACCGGGGAGATCGCGGAAGGGGTACGCCGTCTGGGCACCGCCTGCCGGGAGGCGTGGGGAGGCTGAGGGAAGCGGGGCGGATATCCGGTCGACGCGCTCCCCGCGGCCCTGGGAGCATCCCGGCATGACCGACACGCCGAGGCTCCCCGAGGGCTACGAGATCTCCACCGACCCGCACCGCATCGACGCCGGGCGCGTGCACCACTGGCTGTCCACCGACGCGTACTGGTCCCTGGGACGGACCCGCGAGAAGCAGGACCGGGCCATCGAGGGCTCGCTCAACTTCGGGGTGTACGACGCGGTGTCGGGCGAGCAGGTCGCCTACGCCCGGGTGGTCACCGACCTGGCCACCTTCGCGTGGCTCTGCGACGTGTACGTCGACCCGTCGGTGCGGGCCAAGGGCCTGGGCACGGCACTGGTCGCGGCCGTGCGCGAGCACCTGGCGCCCCACGGACTGCGGCGCATCCTGCTGGCGACGCACGACGCGCACGGGGTCTACGAGAAGCTCGGGTTCACGGCGCTGGACCGGCCCGAGCAGTGGATGGAGCTCGCCCTCGGCCGGTGAGCCGTGGCCCACCCTCGGTGAACCCCAGGTAACACCCCTTGACCCCGGCACCCGCGCGCTCCACCATCACCGCATGGCGCTTCGGGTCACGTTCGTCGCGGCCGCACGCGGCTCACCGCTGCTCGCGGAGCGCTTCGACGACGACCGGCCGCTGGACCGGGCCGGGTGGGACGAGGCGCTGCGCGCGGCGGGCGCCCTCCTGCCGCTCGCGGCGGCCGAGCTGCGCTACTGCTCGCCCACGCCCCGCAGCCGCGCCACCGGGGACGCCCTCGGCTGCGCTCCGCTGGTCCAACCGGCCCTGCGGGACTGTGACATGGGCCGGTGGCGCGGCCTGACGCTCGGTGAGGCGATGGCCCGTGAGCCGGAGGCCGTGGACGCCTGGCTCGCCGACCCGCGCTCGGTCCCGCACGGCGGGGAGTCGCTGCTGGCCTTCATCACCCGGGTCGGCAACTGGCTCGACACCCGTCCCGGCGAGGACGGCGACCGCATCGTCGCCGTGGCCGAACCTCCGTGATCCGGGCCGCGCTGGTCTACGCCCTGAAGGCGCCGCCCGGAACGTACTGGAACCTCGACGTCCGCCCCTTGTCGGCGACCACCGTGACGGGGCGCGCGGGCCGCTGGAGCCTGCGTCTCTAAACCCGGCCCGGGCCGGGGTGCCGCCCGCTCGGCGTTTCCCGCACGTAATCCGTCGTGAGCAGCAGGTCCTTGGCCGGACCGCCCACCCGCCACACCGTCCGCCAGCGGTCGGGTCCGCGCACCGTGAACTCGCCCCGGTACAGGTCGGCGGCGCACGGGTGGTCGGCCACGTGGCGCCCCGAGGTCAGGTCCAGGCCGTGGAAGGGGCGGCCGTCGGCGAAGCGCACGTCGGCCCGGCCCGGCCCGGCGCCCGGCTCGTAGCGCAGCGTGCGCTCGGCGGGCCGGGTCACGCCCTGCCAGGTGAAGGCGCCCGACTCGCGGCTGATCAGCCCGCCGGCGTCGAGCGGGTCGAAGGCCGTGACCCCCGTGAACCGGCCGTCCAGGCCGTTCGCCAGGTCCCGCACCGACCGCTCGGCGCGCCAGCGCCCCGCGAGGTACGCCAGTACGTCGGGCACCGGCCACAACTCGCCCATTTCCACTCGCTTTCCCGCTCCGGCCCACTGGTTGCCGCGCGACCCATTGACGCGCCTGATCCCCCTCCCTATCTTGCCGTTCGAAGTACTGACCGGCGTCCGACATCCCGAACATCTGAAGGCTGGAACACCCCCCTAGTGAGAGCCGCGGAGCATCCATGTCACGCACCCGCTGGAGACTCGGTCTCAGCGCCACCGCCCTCCTGACGGCATCCGCCCTGCTGCCGTCCCCGGCACACGCGCAGGCCGCCGCCGACTACACGATCACCGTCGACCCGTCCGCCCGGGGCGCGGCGATCGACGACACCATGTACGGCGTCTTCTACGAGGACATCAACCGGGCCGCCGACGGCGGCCTGTACGCGGAGCTGGTGCAGAACCGGTCCTTCGAGTACTCCACCGCCGACAACGCCGCGTACACCCCGCTCACCTCCTGGACCGCCGACGGCTCGGCCCAGGTCGTGAACGACGACGGCCGCCTCAACGAGCGCAACCGCGCCTACCTCTCCCTGGCCGCCGGTTCCACCGTCACCAACACCGGCTACAACACCGGCATCCGCGTCGAGAAGGGCGCGAGGTACGACTTCTCCGTCTGGGCCCGCGCCGAGAGCGGCACCACCCTCACCGTCACCCTCAAGGACGCCGCGGGCACGCTCGCCCCGGTGCGCCAGGTGGCCGCCAAGGGGAAGTGGCGCAAGTACACCGCGGACTTCACCGCCACCCGCACCAGCAACCGCGGCCGCCTCGCCGTCACCACCACGGCGGGCGCCGCCCTCGACATGGTGTCCCTCTTCCCCCGCGACACCTACAAGCACCAGCCGAACGGCCTGCGCAAGGACCTCGCCGAGAAGATCGAGGCCCTGCACCCCGGCTTCCTGCGCTTCCCCGGCGGCTGCCTGGTCAACACCGGCTCCATGGAGGACTACAGCGCGGACTCCGGCTGGCAGCGCAAGCGCTCCTACCAGTGGAAGGACACCATAGGGCCGGTCGAGGAGCGCGCCACCAACGCCAACTTCTGGGGCTACAACCAGAGCTACGGCCTCGGCTACTACGAGTACTTCCGCTTCGCCGAGGACATCGGCGCCATGCCGCTGCCCGTCGTCCCCGCCCTGGTCACCGGCTGCGGCCAGAACAAGGCCGTCGACGACGACGCGCTGCTGAAGCGGCACATCCAGGACACCCTGGACCTCATCGAGTTCGCCAACGGCCCCCGCACCAGCGAATGGGGCAGGAAGCGCGCCGAGATGGGCCACCCCAAGCCCTTCCACCTCACCCACCTGGAAGTCGGCAACGAGGAGAACCTCCCCAAGGAGTTCTTCGCCCGCTTCGAGCAGTTCCGCGCCGCCATCGAGGCGACGTACCCGGACGTCACCGTCGTCTCCAACTCCGGCCCCGACGACTCCGGCGCCACCTTCGACACCGCCTGGCAGCTCAACCGCGACGCCGGCGTCGCCATGGTCGACGAGCACTACTACAACAGCCCGCAGTGGTTCCTGCAGAACAACGACCGCTACGACTCCTACGACCGGAACGGCCCCGCGGTCTTCCTCGGCGAGTACGCCTCCCAGGGCAACGCCTGGAGGAACGCGCTGGCCGAGGCCGCGTTCATGACCGGCCTGGAACGCAACGCCGACGTGGTCAAGCTCGCCTCCTACGCCCCGCTGCTCGCCAACGAGGACTACGTGCAGTGGAACCCGGACCTGATCTGGTTCAACAACCACGCGTCCTGGGGCTCGGCCAACTACGAGGTCCAGAAGCTCTTCATGAACAACACCGGTGACCGCGTCGTCCCGTCGCAGGCCACCGGCACCCCCGCCGTCAGCGGCCCCATCACCGGCGCCGTCGGCCTGTCGACCTGGGCGACCAGCGCGGCGTACGACGACGTGAAGGTCACCTCCGCCGACGGCAGGACCCTGCTGTCCGACGACTTCTCCGGCGACGCCTCGCAGTGGAGCCACAGCGGCGCCGGGAGCTGGACCGTCCAGGACGGCCAGTACGTCCAGACCGACACGGCCGCCGAGAACACCCTGGTCACGGCGGGCGACCCGGCCTGGCGGGACTACGACCTGCATGTGAGGGCCACGAAGAAGTCCGGCAAGGAGGGCTTCCTCGTCGCCTTCGGCGTCAAGGACACCGGCACCTACTACTGGTGGAACCTGGGCGGCTGGAACAACACCCGGTCGGCAGTGGAGCAGGCCACCGACGGCGGCAAGTCGACGCTCGTGTCCAAGGCCGGGTCGATCGAGACGGGCCGCGCCTACGACATCGACGTCAAGGTCCGGGGCCGCCAGGTCACCCTGTACCTCGACGGCCAGGAGTGGGGCGGCTTCACCGACGACAAGCCGGCCGAGCCCTTCCGCCAGATCGTCACGCGCGACGACCGCACCGGCGAGCTGATCGTCAAGGTCGTCAACGCCCAGGACACCGCGGCCCGCACCGCCGTCGACCTCGGCGGCGCCAAGGTCGCCTCCAAGGCCCGCGTCACCACGCTGGCCGCCGGCCAGGACGCGGTCAACACCGAAACCGACGCACCGGTGACCCCGGTGACCTCGACCTTCTCGGGGGTGGCGAGCGAGTTCACGTACACCTTCCCGGCGAACTCGGTGACGTTCCTGAGGATCGCGCAGCGGTAGTCCGGCGGCACACCACCCGGACCGGCGACGGATCCTTTCCCGCGACGTCGCCGGTCCGGGCTAGCCTGCGGACGCATGATCGTATGGCTCAACGGAACCCACGGTGCGGGCAAGACGACGACGGCCGCGCGGGTGCAGAGGCTGCTCCCCGACTCCCGGGTGCTCGACGCCGAGAAGGTCGGCGAGACCCTCATGGACATCACGCCGGGGCTGCCCGAGACGGACAACTTCCAGCACTGGCCGCCGTGGCGGCCGCTCGTCGTCGAGACCGCCCGCCGGGTGCTCGACTACGCCGGCGGGACGCTGGTGATGCCGATGACGGTGCTGGTCGAGGAGTACTGGCGGGAGATCGCCGCCGGTCTCGCCGGGCACGGGATCCCCGTGCGGCACTTCGTCCTCCACGCCGACCAGGAGACCCTGCGGAGGCGCATCGCGGGGGACACCGTGGTCGGACCGGACTCGTCGTTCCGTCTCCGGTACCTCCAGCCCTACGCCGAGGCGGCCCGCGCCTGGCTGCACGCCGAGGCCGAGGTCGTCGACACCACCCGCCTCACGCCCGGCCGGGCCGCGCTGCGGATCGCGGAGGCCGTCAAGGGCTGAGACGACCCGCCGGACCCTCCTCCCGGCGCGCCCGGGGCCGGGCCTCGCACCGACGGGCCGGGGTCAGACGGAGGGACCGATGCCCAGGGCGGCGGCCCGTGCGGCGGCCGCCGCACGGTTGGGGAGGCCGAGCTTGGCGAGGATGTGCTCGACGTGCGTCCCCACGGTGCGCGGTGTGACGTGGAGCCGCTCGGCGATCTCCCGGTTGGTGCGGCCCGCGGCCACCTCGGCCAGCACCTGGACCTCCCGCGGCGAGAGCCGGCCGGGCCGCGCGTCCGGCTCCCGTCCGCGCGCGGCGGGGCCGTCCGGGGCGGGGCCCCCGGAGGGTGGGCCCGCGCGGGAGCCGACGGCCGCGGCGAGGGCCTCGGTGAGCAGGACGACCACGGCGCGCGCCGGGTCCGGAGCGTGCCGTGGCCGGCGGGTGCTGACGTTCAGCATGCCGACGTACCGGCCGTCGGTGTCGAACAGGCACTGGGCCACGCCGCCCTCGACGCCCAGCGGAGACAGCACCTCCCGGAAACCGGGGGAGGCCGCCAGGAGGTGCCGGGGGACGTCCGTGAGCCAGAGGCCGCCCCGGGCCGGGCCGTGGAGGAGGGGGAAGACCGGATCGTGGTGGAGACGGGTTTCGATGTAGGCGGTGGCGTCGTCCGGGTAGCTGCCGGCGAGCGTGGTGTGGCGCCGGCGCAGCGGGTCCCACCGGGCCAGGGAGGCGTGGTCGTACTCCATCACCTCCGACAGGGCCGCCAAAACCGCGTCCATGCCGGTCGCGCCGCTCGTGGCGCTCCTGGCGGCCGCACGAACGTGGACGGCCGCGTCCAGGACGTCCGACGCACTCCGCTCCGCTGCCATCGTCCAAGGATGATCACGTGCCCGGTCCGGGTCAATCGCGCAGGGTGTCGTGGACGATCCGCCCGTCCACGACGGTGAGCAGCACGGGCATACCGGGTATGTCGTGGGGGTCGGCGGAGAGCAGGTCCCCGCCGAGCAGGCAGAGGTCGGCCACCTTGCCGGGCTCCAGTGAGCCCTTCCAGCCGTCGGCGAAGTCCTGCCAGGCCGCGTCGATCGTGTACGTACGGATCGCCTCGGCCAGGCCGATGCGCTGCTCGGGGCCGCTGACCCGGCCGGCGGCCTTCGACTCGCGCAGCATCATGGTGGCGACGCCCTGACGCCAGTCCGGGAACGTGACGGGGGCGTCGGACCCGCTGGTGACCCGCACCCCGGCGTCGAGGGCGGCCCGGTACGGCCACGCGTACGCGGCCCTGTCGGGACCGACGAACGCCTCCTCCATGTCCGCGACCGTCCACTTGACGGTCGGGTTCATGTTCACGCCGAAACCGTGCGCGGCCAGCACCTTCATGCTGCGCGCGGTGAGGAAGTCGCCGTGGATGACGTAGTGGCGGGCGTCGGGACGCGGGTGCTCGGCCGCGGCGGCGGCGAAGGAGTCCGTGACGGTGTCGATGCCCCGGTCGCCGGTCACGTGGACGCCCACCTGGTGTCCGGCGGCGTGGGCGTGCCGGATCATGGCGTCGATCCCGGCGACCCGCTCGGCGTCGGTCGCGCCGCCCACGCACAGGGAGCCGCAGCCGCCGCCGACGTACGGCTCGTGCATCCACGCCGTCCGGTTCGGGACGATGCCGTCGGCGAAGATCTTGACCCCGTGGATCGCGAGGCGGCGCGGATCGGTGTCGCCGCACTCGACGAGGGCGGTGAGGGCACGGGCGAACTCCTCGGCGGTGCTCGCCATTCCGGTGGGCAGGAGCAGCACGCCGACACGGGCGGTCAGTTCGCCGTCGGCCAGCAGCCGGCGGTAGACGTCGAGGGTCTCCGCACCGAGCGCACCCCGCATGATGCCGGCCCCGCCGGGTCCGAGCCCGGGCTCGGTGTAGCTGGTCACGCCGAGTCGCGCGAGCGTGGCCAGGGTCGACCTGATCGCCTCGGTCCGCTCCCGCCGGCCGAGCGGCGGCAGCGCGTTCTGGACGAGGGCCTGGGCCCCCTCGTGGAGCAGCCCGGTCGGCTCTCCGGCCCCGTCCACGACGACGGCCCCGCCCGGCGGCGCGACGGTGTGCCGGTCGATGCCGATGAGCTCCAGGGCCTTGGAGTTGACCCAGGTGGCGTGCCCGGAGAAGGAGTACAGGACGACGGGACGGTCCGGGCTCACGGCGTCGAGGTCGTGCCGCGAGGGCAGCCGCGACGGATCGGAGAGGCACTCGGCGAGGTAGCCGGTGTCCCAGCCGTGCCCGGTGATCCACCCTTGGGCCGGGGTCCGCCGGACGGCCTCCCGTACCGCACCGGCCACGTCCGCGAGCGAGGACACGGCGGGATGGCCGAGGTCGAGGGAGAGCGGCGGCGTCGCCATGCCGAAAGCGCAACCGTGCAGGTGGGAATCGTTGATGCCGGGGAGCAGGGTGGCCCCGCGCAGGTCGACCACGCGGGTGCCGGGTCCGACCAGCGGCGTGACGTCGTGCCCCTCCCCGACGGCACTGATGACGCCTCGGGTCACCGCCAGGGCCGAGGCGACGGAGAACTCCGCGTCGACCGTGACCACCCGTCCGCCCACGAACACCAGATCCGCGTACGCGCCCACAGAAAATCCTTTCACCACCGGGCGCACCAGGGCACCCGGGAACGATCTCCCGAGGACTATGGCCGCCTTCCCGCCCGCCGCACATCGGTCATTCCACCGATACGCGCACCGCCGTGCGGACTGGATTGCATAAACGTGCATGGAAACGTATAGTCATGCCATCCAGGAGGAGGGTTTCCCATGGCGGTACGTGCGGCGGTGGCCGGAGCGAGCGGGTACGCGGGCGGTGAGCTGCTGCGTCTGCTGCTGGCCCACCCCGAGGTCCAGATCGGCGCCCTGACCGGCAACTCCAACGCGGGCCAGCGCCTCGGCGCGCTGCAGCCGCACCTGCTGCCGCTGGCCGACCGCGTGCTGGAGGCGACCACGCCCGAGGCGCTCGGCGGGCACGACGTCGTCTTCCTCGCGCTGCCCCACGGGCAGTCCGCCGCCGTCGCCGAGCAGCTCGGGCCGGACGTCCTCGTCGTCGACATGGGCGCCGACTTCCGGCTCCGGGACGCGGCCGACTGGGAGACGTTCTACGGTTCCCCGCACGCCGGGACCTGGCCCTACGGCCTCCCCGAACTGCCGGGTGCCCGCGCCGCGCTGGAGGGGTCCAAGCGCATCGCGGTGCCCGGTTGCTACCCGACCGCCGTGTCCCTGGCCCTCTTCCCGGCCTACGCCGCGTCGCTGGCCGAGCCCGAGGCCGTGATCGTCGCCGCCTCCGGCACGTCCGGCGCGGGCAAGGCGGCCAAGCCGCACCTGCTGGGCAGCGAGGTCATGGGCTCCATGTCGCCGTACGGCGTCGGCGGCGGCCACCGGCACACCCCCGAAATGATCCAGAACCTCGGCGCGGTCGCCGGGGAGCCCGTCACCGTCTCCTTCACGCCGACCCTCGCGCCGATGCCGCGCGGCATCCTCGCCACGTGCACCGCGAAGGCCCGGCCCGGGGCCAGCGCCGAGTCGGTCCGGGCCGCCTACGAGAAGGCCTTCGCCGACGAACCGTTCGTGCACCTGCTGCCCGAGGGACAGTGGCCCGCGACCGCCTCCGTGTACGGCTCCAACGCCGTCCAGGTGCAGGTGGCGTACGACGCCGCCGCGCACCGGATCATCGCCATCAGCGCCATCGACAACCTGGCCAAGGGCACCGCGGGCGGTGCCGTCCAGAGCATGAACCTCGCCCTGGGTCTCGACGAGACCACCGGACTGACGACGATCGGAGTTGCGCCGTGAGTGTGACGGCAGCAAAGGGATTCACGGCGGCGGGCATCGCCGCCGGGATCAAGGAGAGCGGCAACCCCGACCTGGCCCTCGTGGTCAACACCGGCCCCCGACGCTCCGCCGCCGGCGTCTTCACCTCCAACCGCGTCAAGGCCGCGCCGGTCCTGTGGTCCGAGCAGGTCCTCAAGAGCGGTGAGCTGACCGCCGTCGTCCTCAACTCCGGCGGTGCCAACGCCTGCACCGGGCCCCAGGGCTTCCAGGACACCCACGCCACCGCCGAGAAGGCTGCCGACGTGCTCGGCACCGGCGCCGGCGAGGTCGCCGTCTGCTCCACCGGACTCATCGGCGTACTGCTGCCCATGGACAAGCTGCTCCCGGGCGTGGAGACGGCCGCCGCCCAGCTCTCCGAGCACGGCGGTGAGAAGGCCGCCATCGCGATCAAGACCACCGACACCGTGCACAAGACGTCCGTGGTCACCCGGGACGGCTGGACCGTCGGCGGCATGGCCAAGGGCGCGGGCATGCTCGCCCCCGGCCTCGCCACCATGCTCGTCGTGATCACCACCGACGCCGACCTGGAGACCGAGGCCCTGGACCGCGCCCTGCGCGCCGCCACCCGGGTCACCTTCGACCGGGTCGACTCCGACGGCTGCATGTCCACCAACGACACGGTGCTGCTGCTCGCCTCCGGCGCCTCGGGCGTCACTCCGGAGTACGCCGACTTCGCCGAGGCCGTCCGCGCGGTCTGCGACGACCTGGGCCAGCAGCTCATCCGGGACGCCGAGGGCGCCAGCAAGGACATCAAGGTCGAGGTCGTGAACGCCGCGACCGAGGACGAGGCCGTCCAGGTGGGCCGCACCATCGCCCGCAACAACCTGCTCAAGTGCGCCATCCACGGCGAGGACCCCAACTGGGGCCGCGTGCTCTCCGCGATCGGCACCACCGACGCCGTCTTCGAGCCCGACCGGCTCAACGTCGCCATCAACGGCGTCTGGGTCTGCAAGAACGGCGGCGTCGGCGAGGACCGCGAACTCGTCGACATGCGCTACCGCGAGGTGCACATCGTCGCCGACCTCGCCGCGGGCGACGCCACGGCCACCATCTGGACCAACGACCTCACCGCCGACTACGTCCACGAGAACAGCGCGTACTCCTCATGAGCAACGGACCCACGCGGAAGCACACCGCGCTCCCCAAGGCCCAGATCCTCGTCGAGGCGCTGCCCTGGCTGACCCGGCACCACGGCAGGACCGTCGTCATCAAGTTCGGCGGCAACGCCATGGTCGACGAGGACCTCAAGGCCGCCTTCGCCCAGGACGTCGTCTTCCTGCGCCACGCCGGCCTCAAGCCCGTCGTCGTGCACGGCGGCGGCCCGCAGATCAGCGCCGCCCTCGACAAGCACGGCATCGTCAGCGAGTTCAAGGCCGGCCTGCGGGTCACCACCGAGGACGCCATGGACGTCGTACGGATGGTGCTGGCCGGGCAGGTGCAGCGCGAGCTGGTCGGGCTGCTCAACCAGCACGGGCCGCTCGCCGTCGGCCTCACCGGCGAGGACGCCCACACCCTGACCGCCACCAAGCACCGGCCGGAGATCGACGGGGAGCCCGTCGACATCGGCCGGGTCGGCGAGATCACCGAGATCGACACCGGCGCCATCGAGGCCCTGCTGGCCGACGGCCGCATCCCGGTCGTCTCGTCGATCGCCCGTTCCCAGGACGACGGACATGTCTACAACGTCAATGCCGATACGGCGGCTGCGGCACTCGCTGCGGCGCTCGGCGCCGAGACGCTCATGGTCCTCACCGACGTCGAGGGCCTTTACGAGGACTGGCCGGACTCCGACGAGGTGATCAGCCGCCTCACCGCGTCCGAGCTGGAGAAACTGCTGCCCGACCTGTCCTCCGGCATGGTGCCGAAGATGGAGGGCTGCCTGCACGCCGTGCGCAACGGCGTCACCACCGCCCGCGTCATCGACGGCCGGGTCCAGCACTCGATCCTGCTGGAGATCTTCACCGACGAGGGCATCGGCACGATGGTCGTGCCGGACGAAGAGGGGGAGTCATGAGCAACGCGGAGCTGACCGAGCGGTGGCAGGGCACGCTCATGAACAACTACGGCACACCGCGCCTGCCCCTGGAGCGCGGTGAGGGCTCCCGGCTGTGGGACGCCGACGGCACGGAGTACCTCGACTTCGTCGGCGGCATCGCGGTCAACGCGCTCGGCCACGCCCACCCGGCTGTGGTGGACGCCGTGAGCCGGCAGATCGCCTCCCTGGGCCACGTCTCCAACCTCTTCATCGCCGAGCCCCCCGTCGCCCTCGCCGAACGGCTGCTCCAGCACTTCGGCCGCGACGGCAAGGTCTACTTCTGCAACTCCGGCGCCGAGGCCAACGAGGGCGCCTTCAAGATCGGCCGGCTGACCGGGCGGCCGCACATGGTCGCCACCCGGGGCGGCTTCCACGGCCGCACCATGGGCGCCCTGGCCCTGACCGGCCAGCCCGCCAAGCAGGAGCCCTTCCTGCCCCTGCCCGGCGACGTCACCCACGTGCCGTACGGCGACCCGCAGGCCCTGGCCGCGGCGGTCACCGAGGAGACGGCGCTGGTGATCATCGAGCCGATCCAGGGCGAGAACGGCGTCGTCGTGCCGCCCCCCGGCTATCTCAAGGCGGCCCGCGCGATCACGGCCGCCACCGGTGCGCTGCTCGTCCTGGACGAGGTGCAGACCGGCGTCGGCCGGACCGGGCACTGGTTCGAGTACCAGGCCCACGAAGGCGTCCTGCCGGACGTCGTCACCCTCGCCAAGGGCCTCGGCGGCGGACTGCCGCTCGGCGCGACGGTCGCCTTCGGCCGCGCCGCCGACCTGCTCCAGCCCGGCCAGCACGGCACGACCTTCGGCGGCAACCCGGTGGCGTGCGCCGCCGGACTCGCCGTCCTGGACACCATCGCGGACGAGGGGCTGCTGGACAACGTCAAGCGGCAGAGCGAGAAGCTCCGGGCCGGCGTCGAGGCCCTGGGCCACCCGCTGGTCGCCCACGTCCGGGGTGCCGGACTCCTCCTGGGTATCGTGCTCACCGAGCCGCTCGCCGCCCAGGTGCAGCAGGCGGCTCAGGACGCCGGAATCCTGGTGAACGCGCCCGCGCCCGATGTCGTACGGCTGATGCCCGCGCTGAACCTCGGCGACGACGTGGTGGAGGCGTTCCTCGGGGCGCTGCCCGGCATCCTTGACCAGGCCGCCGACACGGCCCACGGGGACGGACGATCCGGAGAATGAGACGACGATGAGCCACGCGCAGGAGCACGAGCAGACGGCCGGGCCCGCCCTGCCGCAGACCCGCACCGCACGCCACCGCCGGATCGTGGACATCCTCAACCGGCAGGCGGTGCGCTCGCAGAGCCAACTGGCGAAGCTGCTCGCCGACGACGGGCTCACCGTCACCCAGGCGACGCTCTCCCGGGACCTGGACGAGCTGAACGCGGTCAAGATCCGCAACACCGACGGCGACCTCATCTACGCGGTGCCCAGCGAGGGCGGTTTCCGTACCCCGCGGGCCCCGCTCGGGGAGTCGGCCAAGGAGGAGCGGATGCGGCGGCTCTCCGCGGAGCTGCTGATCTCCGCGGAGGCGTCCGCGAACCTCGTGGTCCTGCGGACCCCTCCGGGGGCGGCGCAGTTCCTCGCCTCGGCGATCGACCAGGCGGAACTGCACGACATCCTGGGGACGATCGCGGGCGACGACACGTTGCTGCTGATCAGCAGGGAGCCGGCGGGCGGGCAGGCACTGGCGGACCACTTGCTGCGGCTGGCCCAGAACGGGGGCTGAAGGGGGCGGTGCGGTGGTCTGCCGACCGCGGGCACCTCGTTGCTCATCGCGCGCCGCTCTCCGCGCCCCCGGGACGCTGCGGCGGGGCCGGCGGCTCACCCCAGCCGGCCCGCCAGGCCCCCCGTGCACCGCACCTCGTCCCCCGCCGTGATCAGCAACGCCTCCACCCCCTCCAGCGACTCCAGCCACCGCAGCCCCTCCCGCGCCCCCATCGCGAATGCCGCCGTCGCCCAGCAGTCCGCCCACGTCAGCCGGGGCGCCACCACCGTCACGGACAGCAGGTCGGTCACCGCCGAGCGCCCGGTGCGCGGATCGACGACGTGCGCACCCCGCTCGGCGGAGCCGGACGTCGCCACGGCCAGCTCCGCCGCTCCCGCCGCCGAGACGACCGCCGCGAGCCCGCCCGGACGCAGCGGGTCCGACACCCCCACCCGCCACGGCCGCGCCGCACCCGGCACCCCGAGCACCTGCACGTCACCGCCCCCGTTGACGCCGACGCCCCTCGCACCGGTGGCCGCCGCGACCCGTCGCGCGGCACGCTCCACCGCCCAGCCCTTGACGATCCCGGTCGGATCGAGCCGTCCGGCGTACCGCGTGCTGAACCAGCCGTCGCTCACCCGTTCCGCCTCGGCCGCCAGCCCCAGCACCTCGGCGACCTCCGGCGCGCACGCCCCGACGGTCAGCTCCCCGCGCGCCAGCCGGGAGATCTGGCTGTCGTCCCGGTAGGTGCTGAAGACCTCGTCGGCCCGGTGCAGCCCGGCGGCCGCCTCGTCCAGCGCCGCCCGGACGGCCGCCGGTTCCCCGCCGCGGACGTCGAAGGAGAAGACGGTCCCCATCGCCTCCACCGCCCTACGCACCGCGGCGGGAGCCTGCGCGCCGTCAGCCACCGGCCCGGTCCAGCGCCGACTGGAGGGACTGTCTGTACCCGGCGCTGGTGTAGGTGGCGCCGGAGACCGCGTCGATGTCGGCGCTGCCCGCGGCGACGGCCGCCCGCTCCAGCTTCGGCACGGCCTCCCCGGTGATCCGGTCGCTCCGGCCGCCCTTGGGCGTCTGGAGGGCCTCGACCCCGGTGATCCTCCCGCCGCTCACGGTCACCCGGACCTGCACGGGCCCGTACTGGGTCCGCACGGCGTCACCGGTGAGCACCTGCGTGCCGCGCCCAGGCCCGGACTCGGACCCGGACCCGGCCGGGGCCGCCGCCTTGTCCAGGGCGGACTGGAGGGACTGTCTGTACCCGGCGCTGGTGTAGGTGGCGCCGGAGACCGCGTCGATGTCCGCGCTGCCGGCCGCGACGGCCGCCCGGTTCAGCTTGGGCACCGCGTCCGCGGTGACCCGGTCGCTCTGCCCGCCCTTGGGCGCCTGCACGGCCTCGGCGCCGGTGATCCTCCCGCCGCTCACCGTGAGGCGGACCTGCACGGGCCCGTACTGGGTCCGCACGGCGTCTCCCGTGACCGTGCTCGCCCCGGCGTCCCGGCCGCCCTGCGGCGACTGCGCGGCCACCGGCGGGGCCGCACCCCCCGCCGCCGGGGCGGAGCCCGGGCCGGACGCCGGTTTCAGCGACAGCAGCAGCACGATTCCGGACACCGTGGCGGCCCCGGCGAGCACGGCACGCCGAACGGGGTGGCTTTTCCTCATCTGTCCTGGACTCCCGATGTCCGTCGCTCACATCGCGAACGACTCGTGGTGGATACGGCGAGCGGGGACCCCCGCGCCGCGCAGTGCCTCGTACACCGACTGGGCGAAGCCGGGGGGCCCGCACAGGAAGACGTCGTGGCGCTCGACGTCCGGGATCTTGCGGGCCAGGGTCTCGGCCGAGATGTCCGGGCGCTTCCCGTCCGGGCTGTTGACCGCGTACATCAGCCGGGCGCCGCGCTCGTCGGCGATCCCGGCCAGTTCGTCCCAGAGCGCCAGGTCCTGGGTGCTGTTGGCCCGGTAGAGCAGCGTGATGTCGCCGGAGGCGCCGGGCAGCGTCTCGAACAGCGCCCGCATCGGGGTGATCCCCACCCCGCCCGCCACCAGCAGCACCTTGCCGCGGCTGCGGCGCTGGGCGGTCAGGGCGCCGTACGGGCCCTCCGCCCACACCCGGGTCCCGGGCCGCAGCTCGCGCAGCCGGGCGCTGTGGTCGCCGATCGCCTTCACGGTGATCCGGAGCAGATCCGGGCGCGGCGCCGCCGACAGCGAGTACGGGTGGGAGCTGAACCGCATCCCGGGCGCGAGGAACCGCCAGCGGAAGAACTGCCCGGCCTCCGCGCCCATCCGGTGCAGCCGGCGCCCGCCGATCAGCACCGACACGATGCCGGGCGTCTCCTCGATCACCGCCTCCACCCGCATCCGGTGCCGCAGGTTGAGGCGCAGGGGGGTCAGCACCCGGTACCAGAGCACCAGGGCGGTCACGGAGCCGTACAGGGCGTACCAGAGGGTCCCGGCGAGCGGCTCGACGGCGAAGTCGTTGCCGGTGGTCAACTGGTGCCAGAAGGTCAGGAACACCGCCGCGTAGGTGAGCAGGTGCACGTGGTACCAGGCGTCGTACGGGAGGCGGCGGCGGACGGGGCCGGCGGACAGCAGCCCGATGACGACCAGCAGGGCGGTGCCGACGGCCGCCTTGCCCATGTCCGGCAGCCGGTTCACGGAGTCCACTGTCTGGGCGACGACGTCGCCGGGGCCCCTGCCCGCCTGGGCCGCGTAGCCCCACATGGTCAGCACGACGTGGGCGAGGACCAGGCAGAGGGTGTAGCGGCCGGTCACGGCGTGCCAGCGGGCGACCCGGTCCGAGCCGACTCGCCGTTCCAGCGCCGGCACCCGGGCCATCTGCAGCACCACGAGCGCCATCAGGTACCCGGCGAGCAGGCCGGTGATCCGGCCCGTGCCGAGGATCCTGCCGGCGTCGTCGGAGATGGCGGGCGTGTTGCGCCACCACAGCCACAACACGCCCGCCGCACCCGCCCACACGGCGAGCAGCAGGGGGACGGCGGGGGAGCGGCGCGGACGGATGCGCCGCATGGTCTGGCGGCGGGCGGCACGGCCGCCGGCGAGCGTGGTGGTCACGGTTCCTCCGTGGGACTCGGCCCTTGGCCCACAGATACGCGCCGCGTCCGGCGAGCGTTCAGCCCGCGCCGGTTCCGCCGTCCGGGTTCAGTACCGGGTGATCGCCGTCGCCCCGCCCGGGGTCCCGATCGCGATGTGCGGCCGTTCCCCCGGCTCGGCCCACCGCAGGATCCGCCGCATCGCCTCCTTCGGCACCGACACGCAGCCCGCCGTCGCCCCGCGCCCGTCGACGTGCAGGAAGATGCCCGCGCCCCGGCCGCGCACCGGGCGGTCGTAGTTGAAGCCGACGACGAGGGCGTGCGCGTACTGCGTCCGGTAGGTGATCAGGTGCTCGGCCTCGGCGGCCCGGCAGTCGGCGGGGCGGGGTTCGGTCCAGCGGTTGTAGGAGCGGGAGGCGTTGTCCTGGCACCACCAGGAGTTCTCGCGCACCGGACGGTACCGGTACGCCGTCCCGCGCGGCGGCGCCTCGGTGCCGAAGGCGTACGGCAGGCCGTACAGCCCCGTCGGCGTGGTGTTCGTGCCCTGGACGCGGCCGGCCCCTGCGGCGAGACCGCCGGAGCCGAAGCGGGCGGGGGCGGAACCGGCCGCCACCCAGGGACCGTCGCTGCCGCCCCTGCGGTCCCACCAGGTGACGGTGCCCGTGGTCGAGCCGGTGCCCTCCGCGACCGCGGTGATCAGCTGGGTGCCGCCGCCGGTGTCCGCCATCCGGGCCGGCAACGGCGGGGAGGCGTCGCCGCCGGCGGGGGCGGCGCCGAGCGTGAGGAGGGAGGCGGAGACGAGGACGGCGACGGGGACACCGGGGCGCATGGCTCAGACGGTAGAGGGAGGCAGCGGGAGCGGCAGCCCGGGAAGACCGTCGATGCTGTGGGCGATGTGCTCCTTCTTGGTGAAGTACGCGTTCAGCGAGGCGTCGTCCTCACGGGCGAACCGCCTGCCGTGCAGGTCCCGGTCGCTCTCGTACGCCATGAAGGGGACGGCGTAGCCGCAGGTGTCGCGGATGAGTTCGGCGCGCACGACGACGACCGCGCGCAGCCCGTGCGCGGCGGGGTCGATGTCCGGGAAGTGGGTGAGCAGTTCGGGGAAGCGGGGGTCGTCGCGGAAGACGGGCTCGCCGCGGCCGTGCACCCGCACGATGTTCGGCGGGCCCTGGAAGGCGCACCACATCAGGGTGATGCGCCCGTTCTCCCGCAGGTGGGCGATGGTCTCCGCGTTGGAGCCCGCGAAGTCGAGGTAGGCCACGGTCAGTTCGTCGAGCACCGCGAAGCTGCCCGTGAGGCCCTTGGGGGAGAGGTTGACCGTGCCGTCGCCGGCCAGCGGAGCGGTGGCGGTGAAGAAGAGGGGCTGGGCCTCTATGAAGGTGCGGAGTCTGCCGTCTATGCGCTCATAAGTCTTTCCCATGTCTAACGATTATGGGGGGTGGGCGCCGCGACGGGCGCCGCCCACCGCAAGATTGACGAATCATGCAGAGTTCTGCATACTCATGCAGAACAGTGATCGTACGGTTGAGGAGCGACCCAAGTGAGCAGCAACAGCGGTGACGTCCGGCTCTGGGGCGGCCGTTTCGCCGACGGTCCCGCCGAGGCCCTGGCGAAGCTGTCCGCGTCCGTCCACTTCGACTGGCGGCTCGCGCCCTACGACATCGCCGGTTCCCGCGCCCACGCGCGCGTGCTGCACGCGGCGGGGCTGCTCACCGAGGACGAGCTGAACCGGATGACCGCCGGGCTGGACCAGCTGGAGGCGGACGTCGCCGACGGCTCCTTCACCGGCACCATCGCCGACGAGGACGTCCACACCGCCCTGGAGCGGGGGCTGCTGGAGCGGCTCGGCCCCGACCTCGGCGGCAAGCTGCGCGCCGGGCGCTCCCGCAACGACCAGGTGGCGACCCTCTTCCGGATGTACCTGCGCGACCACGCCCGGACCGTCGGCTCGCTGATCGCCGACCTCCAGGACGCGCTGATCGGCCTCGCCGAGGCGCACCCGGACGTGGCCATGCCCGGCCGCACCCACCTCCAGCACGCCCAGCCGGTGCTCTTCGCCCACCACGTCCTCGCCCACGCCCAGGCGCTCGGCCGGGACGCGGAGCGGCTGCGCCAGTGGGACGAGCGCACGGCCGTCTCCCCCTACGGCTCGGGCGCCCTCGCCGGCAGCAGCCTCGGCCTGGACCCGGAGGCCGTCGCCCGCGACCTCGGCTTCGAACACGGCAGCGCCGGCAACTCCATCGACGGCACGGCCTCGCGCGACTTCGTCGCCGAGTTCGCCTTCATCACCGCGATGATCGGCGTCAACGTCTCCCGGATCGCCGAGGAGATCATCATCTGGAACACGAAGGAGTTCTCCTTCGTCACCCTCCACGACGCCTTCTCCACCGGCTCGTCGATCATGCCGCAGAAGAAGAACCCCGACATCGCCGAGCTGGCCCGGGGCAAGTCCGGGCGGCTCATCGGCAACCTGACCGGCCTGATGGCCACCCTCAAGGCCCTCCCGCTCGCGTACAACCGCGACCTCCAGGAGGACAAGGAGCCGGTCTTCGACTCCATCGACCAGCTGGAGGTCCTGTTGCCCGCCTTCACCGGCATGATGGCCACCCTCACCGTGCACCGCGAGCGGATGGAGGAGCTGGCCCCGGCCGGGTTCTCGCTCGCCACCGACATCGCCGAGTGGCTGGTCAAGCAGGGCGTGCCGTTCCGCGTCGCGCACGAGGTGGCCGGCGAGTGCGTCAAGGTCGCCGAGGCCGACGGCAAGGAGCTGGACGAGCTGACCGACGAGCAGTTCGCCAAGATCTCGGCGCACCTCACCCCCGAGGTGCGCACCGTCCTCAACGTCCCCGGCGCCCTCGCCTCCCGCAGCGGCCGCGGCGGTACGGCGCCCGGCGCGGTCGCCGTCCAGCTCGCCGAGGTGAAGGCGGACGTGGCGGCCCAGCACGCGTGGGCGGACGCCAAGAAGTAGCGGCAAGCCGTGGCAGCCGGTGTGCCCGGAGGGCATCGCGGTTACGTTGGTCAACAGCTCAGCAGCCCGACCGCTTCAGCAGCCGACCGAACGGAGCCCGCGATGCCCTTCGCCCGCCTGGCCGCGGCGACCACCCCCACCTGCCACATCGGACTGGGTCTCGCCGCCGTCGGCCGCCCCGGCTACATCAACCTCGGCCGCGACCGCGACCTCGGAGAAGACCGCACCGTCGAGGCGCTGCGCGAACGGACCCACGACCTCCTTGACGCCGCCTACGCCCAGGGCGTGCGCTACTTCGACGCGGCCCGCTCCTACGGGCGCTCCGAGGAGTTCCTCGCCGACTGGCTCCGGGAGCGGTCCGACGTCGACGACGTGGTCGTCGGCAGCAAGTGGGGCTACACCTACACCGCCGACTGGTCCACCGACGCGGAGAAGCACGAGGTCAAGGACCACGGCGTCGCCACCTACGACCGCCAGCGCGCCGAGACCGACGCCCTGCTCGGCGACCGGCTCGACCTGTACCAGATCCACTCGCTCACCCCGGACAGCCCGGCCCTCGGCGACAAGGAACTGCACGCCAGGCTCGCCGAGGCCGCCGCACAGGGCCGCACCATCGGCTTCTCCACCAGCGGCCCCGCCCAGGCCGACGCCATCCGCGCCGCGCTCGCCGTGACCGTCGACGGCGAGCCCCTCTTCCGTACCGTCCAGTCGACGTACAACGCGCTGGAGACCTCCGCCGGACCCGCGCTGGCCGAGGCGCACGAGGCCGGGCTCACCGTGATCGTCAAGGAGGGCATGGCCAACGGCCGCCTCGCCGACCGGCACGCGCCCGACGTCCTCAGGGCCGTCGCGGAGGAGACGGCGCTGGGCTGCGACGCGGTCGCCCTCGCCCTGGTCCTGCGCCAGCCCTGGGCCGGTGTCGTGCTCTCCGGGGCCGCGACCGTGAGTCAGCTCGGCTCCAATCTGCACGCCGCCGTCGTCGACCTCGACGACGACCAGGTGGCCCGTCTCGGCACCCTCGTCGAGGCCCCGGAGGCCTACTGGGAGCGGCGCGGACAACTGCCCTGGCACTGAGCCGCCCCCTCCCTTCGCCCCGCATCCGTGACCACCCCTGAACGGTGAGTCACGCATGCCCTGAATGAGACAAGACTGTCTCATGTGGGTTACCGTTGTCTCATGGCCGTCGATCGAGAACAGGTACTGCGCAGCGCCGCGGCCCTGCTGACCCGCAAAGCCACCGCGACCATGGACGAGGTCGCCCGGGCCGCCGGGATCAGCCGGGCCACGCTGCACCGGCACTTCGCCGGGCGCGACGCCCTCGTGCGGGCGCTGGAGTCGCTCGGCATCGCCGAGTGCGAGGCCGCCCTCGAGGAGGCCCGCACCGACGAGGGGCCGGCGGCCGAAGCGGTGCGCCGGCTGGTCCGCGCGATGGAACCCTCCGCCGCCCTGCTCGCCTTCCTCTACACCGAGAACCAGCTCTTCGAGGGCGAGGAGCAGAACGAGGGCTGGGCCCGCATCGACGCCGCGTTCACCGAGCTGTTCCGCAGGGGGCAGGAGAGCGGCGAGTTCCGCATCGACCTCACGCCCGCCTGGCTCACCGAGGCGCTGTACGGCCTGCTGGCCTCCGGTGCCTGGGCCGTGGCCGAGGGCCGTGTGGCCCGCAACGACTTCACCCACATGATCGCCGAGCTGCTGCTCGGCGGCGCGCTCCGGAGAGAGGAACCATGAACCGCACCCTGCAGCCGGCCCGCCCGACCGAGGCGGTGAGGCGACCGGGCCGCTGGCTGGCGCTGTCCGTCCTGGTGCTGGCCGTGCTGCTGGTGGCCGTCGACGCGACCGTCCTCGGTCTCGCGACCCCCTACATCAGCGAGGACCTCGCCCCCTCCGGCACCCAGTTGCTGTGGATCGGCGACGTCTACTCCTTCGTCATCGCCGGTCTGCTCGTCTCCATGGGCAGCCTCGGCGACCGCATCGGCCGCAAGCGCCTCCTGCTCGCCGGCGCCACGGCGTTCGGCGCGATATCCGTCCTCAACGCCTACGCGCACACCCCCGAGGTGTTGATCCTCGCCCGGGCCCTGCTCGGCGTCGCGGGCGCCACCCTGATGCCCGCCACCCTGGCCCTGATCCGCAACCTCTTCCACGACCCGCGCGAACGCAGTCTCGCCGTCGGCATCTGGGGCGCGGCGGCCTCCGCCGGTGCCGCGGTCGGCCCGGTCGTCGGAGGGTTCCTGCTGGAGCACTTCTGGTGGGGCTCCGTCTTCCTGATCAACCTGCCCGTGATGGCCGTCCTGGTCGTCGTCGGCGTCAAGCTGCTGCCCGAGTCCCGCAACCCGGACCCCGGCCCCTGGGACCTGCCCAGCGTCGCCCTGTCCCTGGTCGGCATGGTCGGTGTCGTGTACGCCGTCAAGGAGACCGCCGCCCACGGGTTCGCGTGGGCCACCCTGGCCGCGGGTCTGCTGGGCGCCGCCGCGCTCTACGGCTTCGTCCGCCGCCAGTTGACCATGCCGGTGCCGCTGCTCGACATGCGGCTGTTCCGCAACCGCGGCTTCAGCGGCGCGGTCCTGGCCGACCTGCTGACCATCCTCGGCCTGTCGGGGCTGGTGTTCTTCCTCTCCCAGTACCTGCAACTGGTCCAGGGCAGGCGGCCCTTCGAGGCGGGCCTGGCCGAACTGCCCGCCGCCGTCGGCGCGGTGGTGGCCGGCCTGATCGCGGGCCGCGCGGCGCGGCGCTTCTCCGTCCGTGCCGTGGTCTCCGGCGGGCTCGCCGCCGTCGGCCTCGCCCTCGCCGCGCTGACCGTCGTCGGCCAGCACACCGGCTACCCGCTGCTCGGCACGGCCCTGCTGGTCGTCGGCCTCGGCGCGGGCTTCGCGTTCACCGTCACCGCCGACGTGATCCTCTCCAGCGTCCCCGGGGAACAGGCGGGCGCCGCGTCCGCGGTCTCGGAGACGGCGTACGAACTCGGCGCCGCCCTCGGCATCGCGGTGCTCGGGTCCATCGTGACCGGCGTCTACCGCGACTTCACCGGGCCCGCGGGCACCCCGGACGCGGCCCACGAGTCACTGGGCGGCGCGGTGGAGGCCGCCGCGCACCTGCCCGCCCCCGCCGCCGGGGCACTCCTGGACTCCGCCCGGCAGGCCTTCGTCGACGGCCTGGCCCTCGCGGCCGGCGTCGGGGCCGTGGTCCTGCTGGCCGCCGCGGCGGCGGCCTGGTTCCTGCTGCGGGGCCAGCGTCTGGAGGACGGGGTGGAACACCCGTAGCCGCGGGGCGCGGAAACGCGAGACGGCGGACCGCTCACCGAGCGGCCCGCCGTCCTCGTCACCGGCGCGGAGCTACGCCGCCTTCGCCTTGCTGGCGTACATGTCCACGTACTCCTGGCCGGACAGCCGCATGACCTCGGTCATCACGGAGTCGGTCACCGCCCGCAGGACGTAGCGGTCGCGGTCCATGCCCTCGTAGCGGGAGAACTCCATCGCCTCGCCGAAGCGGACCGTGACCCGGCCCGGCCGCGGCAGGCCCGCGCCGCCCGGCTGGAGCTTGTCGGTGCCGATGACGGCGAAGGGGACGACCGGGGCGCCCGTCATCAGGGTGAGCCGGGCGATACCCGTGCGACCGCGGTACAGGCGGCCGTCGGGGGAGCGGGTGCCCTCCGGGTAGATGCCGAAGACGTGGCCCTCCTCCAGGATGCGGCGGCCGGTCATCAGCGCCGCCACCCCGCCCCGGCCGCCGTCCCGGTCGACCGGGACCATGCCGACCCCGGTGAAGAACCAGGCCATCAGCCGGCCCTTGAGGCCCTTGCCGGTGACGTACTCGTCCTTGCCGATGAAGAAGACCTGCCGGTCGCAGGTCAGGGGCATGATCACCGAGTCGATGAAGGTGAGGTGGTTGCCGGCCAGGATCACCGGACCGTCGCCCGGGATGTTCTCCACACCCTCCACTCGTGTGCGGAACATCAGGCGCATGATCGGACCGAGCACTGCCTTGATGAACACGAAGCGGGACAACGGGCCCTCCGGTGTCGGGGATGCGGTATGAGTCTGTGCAGGTGAGGACATTACTCGCGGTCCGGGGGGTCACGCACCCCGGGTTGCCCCGGCCCCCGCGCGGTGTTGACGCGCGTTCACCTGCGAAGCCGCGGCGTCGCAGGGCCGGCGTGCCCCCGCCCGGGTGTGAGGCAGGTCGCGTCCGTGAGCGCCGCAGCGGCGGTCCACGGTGCGGACACGGGCCGGATCCAAGCACACCCGGCCCGCGCACCGCGTGAGGCGCGCCGCCCGGAGGGCGCCGTATCCGGTTCCTCCTTTTCGCCTGCCCCGCCACGCCGTACGGCATGCCGCCCGCGCCCGCGGCGCGGCATCGTCGCGCAATCCCCGCGCACCCGCGTGTTCCGGCGGCGGTCTCCCGCTCGTCATGTACGCGACCCTACGATCGGCCCGCACGGGACGGTCGACGGCAGGAGGACCCATGGGAACGCAGGAGTCGGACGAGCGGCGGACGGCCGGCGGCGGCACGGGACGCCGGGCGCTCCTCGGCGCGGCGGTGCTCGGCGCGGGCGGCGCCGTACTCGGCCTGCCCGGGGCGGCGAGAGCAGCCGACGCCCGGCACGGCGGCGGACCCGGCGGCGGGCTGAAGAGCCTGCCCGTGCCCACCGTCATCGGCCACCGCGGCGCCAGCGGCTACCGCCCCGAGCACACCTTCGGCTCCTACGAGCTGGCCCTCGACCTCGGCGCCGACATCGTGGAGGCGGGCGACCTCGTCCCGACCCGGGACGGCCACCTGGTCTGCCGGCACGAACCGGAGATCGGCGGCACCACCGACGTCGCCGACCACCCCGAGTTCGCCGACCGCAGGCGCACCAAGGTGCTCGACGGCGTCTCCACCACCGGCTGGTTCACCGAGGACTTCACGCTCGCCGAGCTCAAGACGCTCCGCGCCACCGAGCGCATCCCGGCCAACCGGCCGCACAACACCCTCTACGACGGCCGCTGGGAGATCCCCACCTTCGAGGAGGTGCTGCGCTGGCAGAACGAGCAGACCCGCAAGCGCGGCAGGCAGGTCTGGATCTACCCCGAGCTCAAGCACCCCACCTACTTCCGCAAGCTGGGCCTGGGCACGGAGGAGCGCCTGGCGAAGCTGCTGCGCGCGTACGGCAAGGACCGGAAGAACTCGCCCGTCATCATCCAGTCCTTCGAGCCCACCAGCATCCAGCGGATGAGCAAGCTGGTCCGCAACCCCCTCGCCGTCCTGCTCTCCGGCGCCGGCAGCCGCCCCTGGGACTTCGTCGAGACCGGGGACCCGCGCACGACCGCCGACCTCGTCACGCCGCGCGGCCTGAAGGAGATCGCCTCCTACGCACAGGGGATCGGCCCCACCCTCGACCTGGTCGTCCCGAAGGACTCCGCCGGCCGCCTCACCGAGCCGACGACCCTCGTCCGCGACGCGCACCGCGCGGGTCTCGTCCTGCACCCGTACACCATGCGCAACGAGAACCCCTTCCTGCCCGCGGAGTTCCGCAAGGGCGGCGACCCCGACGCGTACGGCGACGCCTTCGGCGCGTTCCGGACCTACTTCGCCACCGGCATCGACGGAATCTTCACGGACAACCCCGACACGGGCGTGCTGGCCCGCGAGGACTTCGTCAACGGCTGAGCCACCACCACCGGTTGGGGTGAGCCGCGGCCGCCCGGGCAACCCGCCGCCCGGGCGGCCGCGTCGTCGTGCATATGACGCACGACCTGGTCGCCTCCCTGCGCCCCCTCCTCACCGCCGAGGCCACGGCCGAGGCATATGCCTCCGGAGACGAGCCCGGCGACCTCGAACAGGCGGTCTGGCTGCGCCTGCTGGAGCGCCTGGAGGCCGAGGGGCCGCCCGCCGACCCGCACCGCTGGCTGCGCAGCGCCGTGCGCAGCGAGGCCCGCCGCACCCGGTGCAGGACCCGCGACGAGCGGCCGTACGGAACCGAACCCGCCGGAGTCGCCGAGTACGCCCACGAGCCCGAGCGGCTCGCGCTCGCCTCGGCCCGGCACCGGGCCCTGCGCGACGCCGTGCGCCGGCTGCCGGGCCGCTGCCCCCAGGTACTGGAAGCCCTGTTGTCGCCCAGGGACCTCATATACCGGGAAATCGCGGGGGAGTTGGGTATCTCACAGGGCAGCCTTGGGCCGGAACGCTCCCGATGTCTGGGTTGTCTGCGTCGATTGCTGACGCCGGAGGTTGCGGCCGGCTGAGGACGGGGATAGGAGTGGGGGACCCACAGGTGATCAGGTGAGCGGGAGGCATGCGCACATGGGCATGAGCGTGACCATCTCGGCGGCGACCGAACAGGATGCCGAGCAGATCTTCCGGCTGCAGTACCTCTGCTTCCAGAGCGAGGCGGCGCTGTACGCCAACTACCGCATCGACCCGCTCGTCCAGACCCTGGACTCCGTGCGCGAGGAGGTCGCCGCCGACTGCGTCTTCGTGGCGCGGCTCGGCGACGAGGTCGTCGGCTCGGTCCGGGGACGGGTGACCGAGGACGGCGCGGCGTCCATCGGCAAGCTCTGCGTCCACCCCCGCCTCCAGGGGCACGGCATCGGAGCCCGGCTGCTGCGGGCCGCCGAGTCCGCCCTCGGCAAGGAGCGCGGCGCCAAGCGCTTCCGGCTGCACACCGGGCACCGCAGCGAGAACAACCTGCGGCTGTACCGCCGGGTCGGCTACGAGACGGTGGGGACCGCCGAGGGCGCCGACGGCGTACCCATGATCGTCCTGGAGAAGCCGGCGGAGACGTACGCGACCACGGCCTGAGCGGCCGCCGGGCCCGACGGCGCTACGCGGTGCGGGCCCGGCGCAGCCAGTACAGGGCCGACAGCGGCAGCAGTACCGGAATGAAGAGGTACCCCATCCCGTAGTCCGACCACACGGTCGCGTCGGGGAAGGCCGACGGGTCCGCCAGCGTCCAGGTGCCGACCGTCAGGACACCCGCCAACTCGGCGGCGCAGCACACCAGTGCCGCCCTGCGGGCCGTCTCGCCGCCGCGCACCAGGGTGTACGTGATGAATCCGTAGACGACGCCCGCGACGGCCGACAGCGAGTAGGCGAGCGGTGCCCGGTCCAGCTCGGTCGCGATCTGGTACACGGACCGCGACACCGCGCCGACCACCATCACGCCGTACAGCCACACCAGCAGGATGCCCGGCCCGCTGATCAGGCGCTGCCGGGTCTGCCTCTCCTGCGCGGCCCTCACGTCAGCCTCCCCAGATGTCATAGAGCCGCACCTCCAGGACGGCGAGGACGACACCGCCGGCCGCGACCGTCACCGAACCCCAGCGGGTCCGCTCGGCCAGCGACATGAACCCCGCGGCCGGCACGCAGGCGAAGGCGCCCAGCAGATACGCCACGAAGATCGTCGTGCCCTGCGCCGGCTCCTGGCCCCGTGCGAGCTGCACGACGCCGATCACCAACTGGACCAGTGCCAGGACCGAGACCACGGCCATGCCGATGAAGTGCCAGTCCTTCGTCGGCTGGTCACGGTAGGCGGCCCAGCCGCACCAGGCGGCGAGCAGCAGCGCGGCGACGCCGGTCACCAGCGTCAGGACGTCAAGCATGGCAGCGAGCCTATTACGGCCGTCGGGGCCCGCCGCCCCCGGCCCCGAGGGGCCGCGGGCCCGCCCGCGGACCGTGGCGTTGGCCACAACCACCGGGCCGGCGAACCCGGCACCGCCCCGGCCGCCGGGCACCCCTCGCCCCCGTCCGCACTGGTCACCGAGGCCGCGACGGAGGTCCCCGCACGGGACCGCACCGCGCCCCCGCGTCCGTCCGCCGTCCAGCACTGTCCACCATGCGGACACCGATGTCCGCTCGCGGGAGCCGGTCTGCTTTACTGATCCGCATGAGCACCACGAGCGACCGCACCCCTGCGACCGAGGCGACCACGACGCCCGGTGCTCGTTGTATGTGCCGCCGAATGTGCGCCTTCTAGAGGGCCCCCGCACCACCTGAGCCTCGCGCCCCGAAGCGAGCGTCCGGCCATGTCCGCCCGCGCCCCGGCGCGCCCGCGGCCGGGCCGCGCCCCGCGCACACGTTTCTCCCCGGTCCCACCGCCATGGCGCACCGCCACCGCGAGAACCGTGCCGCGTTCCGAAGGACCCCGAGAACCCGAAGAACAACGCCCCGTGCCCGGCACACACCACCGCGCCGCGCACTCGACAGTGACGGAAACCCACGTGATCACCACATCGGGCCTGACCAAGGTCTATCGTTCACGCGGCCGTGAGGTCACCGCCCTGGACGGCGTCGACCTGCACGTCCGCGAGGGCGAGGTGTACGGCGTCATCGGCCAGTCCGGCGCCGGCAAGTCCTCGCTCATCCGCTGCGTCAACCTCCTGGAGCGCCCCACCGCCGGCACGGTCACCGTCGCCGGCCAGGACCTCACCGCGCTGGCCGGGCGCGGCCCCCGCGCGGGCCGGGAGCTGCGGCAGGCGCGCAGCCGTATCGGCATGGTCTTCCAGCACTTCAACCTGCTCTCCTCGCGGACCGTGCAGGACAACGTCGAACTTCCGCTGGAGATCCTCGGCAGGTCGGGGAAGGAACGTTCCCGCAAGGCGCTTGAGCTGCTCGACCTCGTCGGTCTCGCCGACAAGGCCAGGGCCTACCCCGCCCAGCTCTCCGGCGGCCAGAAGCAGCGCGTCGGCATCGCCCGCGCCCTGGCCGGCGACCCCAAGGTCCTGCTCTCCGACGAGGCCACCAGCGCCCTCGACCCGGAGACCACCCGCTCCATCCTGCAGTTGCTGCGCGACCTGAACCGGCAGCTCGGACTCACCGTCCTGCTCATCACCCACGAGATGGACGTCGTCAAGAGCATCTGCGACTCGGCCGCCCTCATGGACCGGGGCCGCATCGTCGAGTCCGGCACGGTCGGCGAACTCCTCGCCACCCCGGGCTCCGAACTGGCCGCCGCGCTCTTCCCGGTCGGCGGCGACGCCTCCGGGGACGACCGCACCGTCCTCGACGTCACCTTCCACGGCGAGGCCGCCACCCAGCCCGTCATCTCCCAGCTCTCGCGCACCTACAACATCGACATCTCGATCCTCGGCGCCGCCATCGACACCGTCGGCGGCCTCCAGGTCGGCCGGATGCGCATCGAACTGCCCGGCCGCTACGAGGACAACGTCGTGCCCGTCGGCTTCCTGCGCGAACAGGGCCTGCAGATCGACGTGGTGAACGAGACGCCCGACGAACCGGCCACGCCGGGCCCGCTGGTGAAGGAAGGTGCCAAGTGACCTGGTCGCAGATGCAGCCGCTGCTGGAGCAGGCCTCCTGGGAGACCCTGATCATGGTCGGCTGGTCCACCGTGATCGCCGTGGTCCTCGGGCTCCCGCTCGGCGTGCTCCTCGTCCTCACCGACCGCGGCGGCCTGCTGCAGAACGTCCTGGTCAACAAGGTCATCGGGCAGGTCGTCAACATCGGCCGCTCGATGCCGTTCATCATCCTCATGGTCGCGCTGATGAGCTTCACCCGCTGGGTCACCGGCACCACCATCGGCAGCGAGGCCGCGATCGTGCCGCTCGCCATCGGCGGCATCCCGTTCTTCGCCCGGCTCGTCGAGACCGCCGTGCGCGAGGTCGACGGAGGGCTCGTCGAGGCCGTCCAGTCCATGGGCGGCAACACCTGGACCATCGTGCGCAAGGTCCTGGTCCCCGAGTCGCTGCCCTCGCTGATCGCCTCCACCACCACCACGGTCATCGCCCTCATCGGCTACTCCGCCATGGCCGGCACCGTCGGCGGCGGCGGCCTCGGCGACCTGGCCGTCCGCTACGGCTACCAGCGCTTCGAACCCGGCTTCATGTGGATCACCGTCGCGCTCCTCGCCGTCGCCATCTCGCTCATCCAGTTCGCCGGCGACTACGCCGCCCGCACCCTGCACCGCCGCGGCGGACGCGGCGGTGCGGCGCCCCGGCTCCGGCTGCTCCGGGCCAAGGAGCCCGCCGCGGCCGACGTGAGCAAGGTCGCGTAACCCGACCCCCCAAGACTCCCCGTCCGTCGCCCGGACGGGGCGGCACCACCTCAGGAAAGGCACTTTTCGTGCGTAACACCGCCAAGATCACCACCGCCGTCCTCGCCGCCGGAGCCCTCACCCTCGGGCTGAGCGCCTGCGGCTCGGACAAGGACTCCGCCTCCGACACCTCCGGCCCGCTGGTCGTCGCCGCGAGCCCCACCCCGCACGCCGAGATCCTCACCTACGTCAAGGACAACCTGGCGAAGAAGGCGGGCCTCGACCTCGAGGTCAAGGAGTTCACCGACTACGTCACGCCGAACACGGCGACGGAGGACGGCTCCGTGGGGGCCAACTACTTCCAGACCCAGCCCTACCTCGACGACTTCAACAAGAAGAACGGCACGCACATCGTGTCCGTCGTCGACGTGCACCTGGAGCCCCTCGGCCTCTACTCCCACAAGGTGAAGAAGGCCGACGACCTGAAGAGCGGTGCGACCGTCGCCGTCCCCAACGACACGGTCAACGAGGGCCGCGCGCTGCAGCTGCTCGCCGCCAACGGGATCATCGGCCTCAAGGACGGCGTCGGCACCGCGGCCACCCCCGCGGACGTCACCAAGAACCCGAAGAACCTCAAGTTCAAGGAGCTGGAGGCGGCCCAGACCCCGCGCTCCCTGGACGACGTGGACGCGGCGGTGGTCAACGGCAACTACGCCATCGAGGCCGACCTGAAGCCCGCCCAGGACGCCCTCGTCCTGGAGAGCGCCAAGGGCAACCCGAACAGCAACCTCCTCGCCGTGAAGGAGGGCCACGAGGACGACCCGCGGGTCGAGAAGCTCGCGAAGCTCCTCAACTCGCCCGAGGTGAAGAAGTTCATCGAGGACAAGTACGACGGCGCGGTCCTGCCCTCGTTCTGACCCAAGCACCGGCCCGCTCGCCCGGGCCGGACCCCGCGTCACCCACCGGGTCCGCTCCGTGCCTGCGGGGCGGACCCGGTGGTGTGGTTGAGTGCTTTCATGCTGCATGCTGGGCAGTTCGAGCAGGCCCTGACGGTTACACAGGTTACGGAGCGGCGCATGACAAGCACCTTCCCCAACATCTCCATCAGCACGGAGCGGTTGGTGCTGCGCCCCCTCGACGAGGACGACGTCCCCGCGCTGGCCGCGATGATGAACGACGAGCAGGTCGCCGCCTGGACCCACGTCCCGCAGCCCTTCACCGAGGCCAACGCCGCCACCTGGATCGGCGAGTACGCCCCCACCGAGCGCACCGCGGGCCGGGGACTCGACCTGGCGGTCACCGAGTTCCTCACCCAGCGACTGGTCGGCGTCATCCAGCTGACCAAGACCAACTGGCACGTGCGCTCCACCGAGCTGTCGTACATAGTCGCCTCCTGGGCCCGGGGCGAGGGGTACGCCTCCGAGGCGGCGCTCGCCACCGCCCAGTGGCTCTTCGGCGACCAGAAGTTCGAACGCGTCGAGCTGCGCACCGCCGCCGACAACACCGCCTCCCAGCAGGTCGCCCAGAAGATCGGCTGCATCAGCGAGGGCGTCCTGCGCGGCGCCTGCATAGCGCGCGCACGCACCGACGACGGCGTCTGGACGGACGTACGCACCGACTTCATCGTGTGGAGCCTGCTGCCGGAGGACCTCGAAGGCGCCACCGGAGAGCTGACCGGCGCCGACGGTTTCACCACCTTCACGGACTGGAACTGATACACGGGGGCCACCCGCGCCACCACCCGAGCCCAGGCCGCACCGGGTAACCTCCCGGAGCGCGCCCGCGAGGACCGCGCGACCACGACCTGCGAAAACCCTGGAGACTGACGACGATGGCCGACCGGGTCACGGTGATCGGCTGGGACGGTTCGCCGCTGACCGCCGCGGCACGCTCCGCACTGGGTGCCGCCACGCTGGTGGCCGGCGCCGCACACCACCTGGCACTTCCCGAGGTGCCGCCCGCCGCCGAACGCATCCGTCTCGGCAGCGTCGCCCTCGCCGCGCGCCGCCTCGCCGCCCACCGCGGTACGACGGTCGTCCTGGCCGACGGCGACCCCGGCTTCTTCGGCGTCGTCCGCACCCTGCGGGCCCCCGAGTTCGGCCTCGAGGTCGAGGTCGTCCCCGCCGTCTCCTCCGTGGCCGCCGCCTTCGCCCGCGCCGGAATGCCCTGGGACGACGCCCAGGTGGTCGTCGCCCACCCCCGGACCCTGCGCCGCGCGGTGAACGTGTGCCGCGCCCACACCAAGGTCGCCGTCCTCACCTCGCCGGGCGCCGGACCGGCCGAACTCGGGCTGCTGATGGAGGGCGTGCACCGTACCTTCGTCATCTGCGAGGAACTCGGCACCACCCGCGAACGCGTCACCGTCGTCACCTCCGACAAGGCCGCCGACCACACCTGGCGCGACCCGAACGTGGTCATCGTGGCCGGCGGCAGCACCGGCCCGGCCACCGCGGGCGACGGCGCCGGCTGGTTCGCCGGACGCGACCCGGCCACCGGGCCGCGCGGCTGGTCCCTGCCCGCCACGGCCTACGACGGTGACCTCGGCGAGGGCGAGACCGACCTGCTCCGCACGGCCCAACTCGCCCGGCTCGGGCCCCGCCTCGGCGACCTCGTGTGGGACATCGGCTGCGGCAGCGGCGCCTTCGCCACCGAGGCCGCCCGGGCCGGCGCCGCCGTCATCGCCGTCGACCGGGACCGGGACGCCTGCGCGCGCACCGAGGCCACCGCGCGGCGCTTCGGCGTCCAGCTCCAGACCGTGCACGGCACCGCGCCCCACGTCCTGGAGAACCTGCCCGAACCGGACGTCGTCCGCGTCGGCGGCGGAGGCGCGGCCGTGGTCTCCGCGGTCGCCGACCGCCGCCCCCAGCGCATCGTCGCGCACGCCGCGACCCGCGACGAGGCCGAACTCGTGGGCAGGGACCTGACGGAGCACGGCTACCGCGTCGAGTGCGCCCTGCTGCAGTCGGTGGGACTCGACACCCGGGCCTGGACGGAGACGGAGCGGAGCGTCGCCTTCCTGCTCAGCGGAGAGATCGTGCGGCGCGAAGCGCCCCGCTGAGGACCGTCGGCGACCGCGCCCCGTGATCGGTTGTTCATACCGCGCGGGGTAGGCTGGCGGATTGTTGTACCGCGTGCGGACACCCGGCAGTTCGTCGGGCGATGTCCGTAAAAAGCCGTTCCTGCCGGGGCGGGTGTGGTACGGCAGAACCGGAGGACGCGCAACGTGGCGCAGTCCACAGCGGGCCGTCGCGGATCAAGCTGTCGCGGCGGGGGAACGGCCGCGACAATGCCACTGAATGGCTTTGTCGTCTTTTCCTGCGGGTCGTTCGTGCCGCTGGGCACGCACGCTCGTTCTTCACTGTGGGGCGGTCGGTGCGCCGTCCCGGGTGAGCTGGTCGTAGAAGCACTAACCGATGGGCGAGGGGTTACGCATGACCGACACCGGCCAGATCCCGGGCGAGGGGCTGCCGGAGAACGCAGGCATGGTGGAGCAGCCGGGCGTCCCCGCACCCGGCGCGTACACCTACCTCTCCGAGGCCACCGCCGAGGACGAGGACCTGTTGTTGCTGCCGGGAGCCCAGAGTGCCTGGGGCAACGAGGTCGCGCCGCCGGCGCCGGAGCCGGTCGTCGAGACCGTCCACCAGCCCGGCCCGCACGAGATGTCCGGCCGCGACAGCGGCTCGGTCGACCTCGGCGGCGTCCGCCTGCCCGACCCGGCGCAGGACACCGCGTCGGCCCCGGTCCCGCCGCGACGGCCCCTCCACCTCGGCCCGCCGATCCCGGACACCTCCGCGAGCCCGGTCCGCTCCCTCGCCGACCGCGGCCCCGCCGACGTGCCGGTACGGCAGCCCGGCCCGCCGACCGTCGGACCCGAGTACCTCGACGTCCCGCAGGCCGCCGCGGCGGCCCCGCAGGCGGCGGCGCCCTGGGGTCCGCAGCCGGCGCCGCAGGCACCGGAGGCGCCGGTGCCCGCCGGGGCGGGGCATGCGGAAACGGTTGTTCCGGTACCGGAGCAGGCAGCCGAGCCGGAGGGCGCGGCCCAGGCGCTCGTCACCCGCGTGGCGACGGAGGCCGTGGCGGCGACGGGCACAACGGCCACGACGACGGCCGACGGTGAGCCGGGCGCATCCCCCGAGGAGCCCGCACCGCAGGCGGCGCGGACCGAACAGGCGCAGACCGAACAAGCGGCGCCGGTCGAGCAGGTGGCCGAGCCCCGGCAGGCCGGGGAGGCCGTGCCGGGTGACCGGCCCGAGCCGGAGGTCCAGGCCGTGCAGGCCGAGCAGGTGGAACAGCCCGAACAGCCCGAGCAGGGTGAAGCGGCCGGGCACGGGGTGCCGGAGGAAGCCGTCGCGGCCCCGGCCCCGGACGCCGACGCCCAGCAGGCCGCCGCCCCCGTACACGCAGCCGCACCGGCTCCGGTCCAGGAGGCCGTGCAGGCCCCCGAGGCGGTCGCCGCCACGCCCGGGGCCGAGCCCGCCCCGGAGGCCCAGGAGATCCCCGAGCAGCAGTCGGCACCGGAGGCGTCACCGGCCGACGCATCGGAGGGAAGCGCGGAGCCCCAGGCGGCCGACGCCCCCGACGCCGCCGAGGCCCCCGCGCCGCAGGAAGCCGCACCGTCCGGGACTCCCGGGCCCGAGGTGCCCGAACCCGCGGTCGCCGAGGCCGCGGGTGCCGACGCGCAGGCGACGCCCGTGCCCGAGGCCGGAGCGGCGCCCGAAGCGGCCGTCCCCGACCCCGCCCCGGAGGCCCCGCAGCAGCCCGCGCCCCCGGTCCAGGAGCAGCCCGCGCCCGCGCAGCCCGCCCAGGGCCCCCAGTCCCTCGCGGACACCGGCGTACGGCAAAAGCAGGAGCAGGAGCCCGCGCACGAGCAGGAGCTGACCGCGGCCGAGGGCACGCACGATCCCGCTGCCCCGCAAGCGCACCCCGAGCAGCCCGTCGGGACCGCCCCGGCCCCCACCGGCGCCCCCGCGGCGGAGCCGCAGCCCGCACCGGCCCAGGCCGCCGCCCCTCAAACGCACCCCGAGCAGCCCGTCGGCCGGTTCGTGCCCGTCGACGGCGCCCAGGTGCCCACCACCCCGCACCTCGCGCCCACGCCGCCCGAGTCCGTACTGGTCCCGCCGGAGGCCCCGGCCCCGGAGCAGGCCGCCGTACCCGCACCGCGCGAGTCCGGCCCCGGAGTCCTCCAGAGCGCCGACGACCTGGACACCCGCGGCGCCGGTCAGGAAGACCACGCGGCGGACGCGCCCGGGGCGACGCACCCGGCGCCCACGGCCACCCCGGACGTCCCCGCCGGGCAGGAAGCCCCCGCGCCGCAGGAACCCGCGCACGACGCCGGCACGGCCGCCGCCGCGGAGGCACGACGGCCCGCCGGCCCCGCGGCCCCCGCCTACGACGACGCCGAGCGCGAGGCCGTACTGAAGGTCATGCGCGAGCGCCGCGACATCCGCAACGGCTTCCGCAGCGACCCCATCCCGCACGAGGTGCTGCTCCGCGTCCTGGAGGCCGCGCACACCGCGCCCTCCGTCGGCCACTCGCAGCCGTGGGACTTCGTCGTCATCCGCAGCGCCGACACCCGTCGCGCCATGCACGAACTGGCGATGCGCCAGCGCGACGCGTACGCGAAGTCGCTGCCCAAGGGCCGGGCCAAGCAGTTCAAGGAACTGAAGATCGAGGCCATCCTCGACACCCCGGTCAACATCGTCGTCACCGCCGACCCGACCCGCGGCGGCCGGCACACCCTGGGCCGCCACACGCAGCCGCAGATGGCGCCGTACTCCTCCGCGCTCGCCGTCGAGAACCTCTGGCTCGCCGCCCGCGCCGAGGGCCTCGGCGTCGGCTGGGTCAGCTTCTTCGACGAGCGCGAGATGGTCCGCGCCCTCGGCCTGCCCGAACACCTGGACGTCGTCGCCTACCTGTGCGTCGGATACGTCGACGAGTTTCCGGACGAGCCCGAGCTGATGCAGGCCGGCTGGTCCAAGCGCCGCCCGCTGTCCTGGGTGGTCCACGAGGAGACGTACGGCCGCCGCGCCCTGCCCGGCGAGGCGCCGCACGACCTGCTCGCCGAGACCGTCGCGCAGATCCGCCCGCTGGACGCCAAGGCGCTCGGCGAGGCCTGGGAGCGGCAGAAGCGGATGACCAAGCCGGCCGGCGCGCTCGGCATGCTGGAGATCATCTCCGCCCAGCTCTCCGGGCTGTCCCGGCAGTGCCCGCCGCCCGTCCCGGAGCCCGCGGCCGTCGCGGTCTTCGCCGGTGACCACGGCGTGCACGCCCAGGGCGTCACCCCGTGGCCGCAGGAGGTCACCGCCCAGATGGTGGCCAACTTCCTGGGCGGGGGAGCCGTCTGCAACGCCTTCGCCACCCAGGTCGGTGCCGAGGTGTGCGTCGTGGACGTCGGCGTCGCCACCGACCTGCCCGCCACGCCGGGCCTGCTCCCGCGCAAGGTCCGCGCGGGCACGTCCGACATGACCACCGGCGCCGCGATGACCCGCGAGGAGGCCAAGCAGGCCATCGAGGTCGGCATCGAGACCGCCCGCGACCTGGTGGCGGCCGGCAACAAGGCCCTGCTCACCGGCGAGATGGGCATCGCGAACACCACCGCGTCGGCCGCGCTCATCTCCGTGTTCACCGGCGCCGACCCGGCCGAGGTCACCGGCCGCGGCACCGGTATCAACGACGAGACGCTGGCCCGCAAGACCGAGGTGGTCCGCCGCGCCCTCGAACTCCACCAGCCGGACCCCGCCGACCCGATCGGCGTGCTCGCGGCGGTCGGCGGCTTCGAACACGCGGCCATGGTCGGCCTGCTGCTCGGCGGCGCCTCCCTGCGCACCCCGGTGATCCTCGACGGCGTCAGCGCCGGCGCCGCCGCCCTGGTGGCCCGCGCGATCGCTCCCGAGGTCCTCGCGGCCTGCATCGCCGGCCACCGCAGCGCCGAGCCCGGCCACGTCGCCGCGCTCAACAAGCTGGGCCTGCGTCCGCTGGTCGACCTGGACCTCCGCCTGGGGGAGGGCACCGGCGCGCTGCTGGCGCTCCCGATGGTGCAGAGCACCGCGCGGGCCATGCACGAGGTGGCGACGTTCGACTCGGCGGGCGTCACCGAGAAGTAGCGGCCGCACGCCGCGGGGGCACGGGACCACGGTGCCGGGCCCCCGCCGGGCCGCCGTGCGCGCAGCCCCCGCCCGGCAGCCGGGTCCCGCCGGAGCGGCGGTCCAGCGGTCGGACCAGCGGTCCACCCACCGGACCACCCGGGCCCCGCGGCCCACCCCGCCGTAAAATCCGCACGTCAGCGCCACTGCCGCAGGAGGAGCCGTCCCCTCATGGCCGAACACCCCGCCTACCCCGTAGGCCTCCGCCTCACCGGCCGTCGCGTGGTCGTCCTCGGCGGCGGGCAGGTCGCCCAGCGCCGCCTGCCCGCCCTCATCGCGGCCGGCGCCGACATCCGCCTCGTCTCCCCGGCGGCGACCCCGTCCGTCGAGGCCATGGCGGACGCGGGCGAGATCGCCTGGGAACGGCGCCCCTACGCGGAGGGGGACCTCGCCGACGCCTGGTACGCCCTGATCGCCACCGGCGACACCGCCGCCAACAACGCCGCCTCCGCCGAGGCCGAGCGGCACCGCGTCTGGTGCGTCCGCTCCGACGACGCCGACCGCGCCACGGCGTGGACCCCGGCCACCGGACACAGCGAGGGCGTCACCGTCGCCGTGCTCACCACCGACGCCCGCCACCGCGACCCCCGCCACACCGCCGCCGTCCGCGACGCGGTGGTGGAGGGCCTGCGCGACGGCACCCTCGTCGCCCCGCACCGGCGCACCCGCACCCCCGGCGTCGCCCTGGTCGGCGGCGGCCCCGGCGACCCGGACCTCATCACCGTCCGCGGACGCCGCCTGCTCGCGGAGGCCGACGTCGTCATCGCCGACCGGCTCGGCCCGCGCGACCTGCTCGCCGAACTGCCGCCGCACGTCGAGGTCATCGACGCGGCGAAGATCCCCTACGGCCGCTTCATGGCCCAGGAGGCCATCAACAACGCGCTGATCGAGCACGCCAAGCAGGGCAAGGCGGTCGTACGGCTGAAGGGCGGCGACCCGTTCGTCTTCGGGCGGGGCATGGAGGAGGCGCAGGCGCTGGCCGAGGCGGGCATCGCCTGCACCGTCGTCCCCGGCATCTCCAGTTCGATCTCGGTCCCCGGCGCGGCCGGCATCCCGGTCACCCACCGGGGCGTCGCCCACGAGTTCACCGTGGTCAGCGGGCACGTCGCCCCTGACGACGAGCGCTCCCTGGTCGACTGGCCGTCCCTCGCCAAGCTCACGGGCACGCTGGTGATCCTGATGGGCGTCGACAAGATCGGCCGGATCGCCGAGACCCTCGTCGCGCACGGCAGGTCCCCCGACACCCCGGTCGCCCTCGTCCAGGAGGGCACGACGGCCGCCCAGCGCCGGGTGGACGCCACCCTCGCCTCCGTCGCCGACGTGGTCGTCACCGAGGAGGTCAGGCCGCCCGCCGTCGTCGTCATCGGCGCGGTCGTCGCCGTGGGCCCGCACGGGACGGTCTGACGTGGCCGGCCTCCTCACGATCGACGACCCCGACGACCCGCGCCTGCACGACTACACGGGCCTGACCGACGTCGAGCTGCGCCGCCGCCGCGAACCCGCCGAGGGCCTCTTCATCGCCGAGGGCGAGAAGGTGATCCGGCGGGCCGGCGAGGCGGGCTACACGATGCGCTCGATGCTGCTGTCCGCCAAGTGGGTCGACACCATGCGCGACGTCATCGACACGGCCCCGGCCCCGGTGTACGTCGTCGACCCGGCGCTCGCCGAGCAGGTCACCGGCTACCACGTGCACCGCGGCGCCCTCGCCTCGATGCAGCGCAAGCCGCTGCCCACGGCGGCCGGTCTCCTGACGGCCGCCCGTCGGGTCGTCGTCATGGAGTCCGTCAACGACCACACCAATATCGGCGCGATCTTCCGCTCCGCCGCCGCCCTCGGCATGGACGCGGTCCTGCTCTCCCCGGACTGCGCCGACCCGCTCTACCGACGCAGCGTCAAGGTCTCGATGGGCGCGGTCTTCTCCGTGCCGTACGCCCGACTCGACGTCTGGCCGGCCGGCCTGCGGGAGGTCCGCGAGGCGGGCTTCGGGCTCCTCGCCCTCACCCCCGACGAGCGGGCCGAACCGCTCGACGCGGTCGCCCCGCACCGCATGGACCGGGTCGCCCTCATGCTGGGCGCCGAGGGCAGCGGCCTGTCGCGGCGGGCCCTGGAGGCGTCGGACACGTGGGTGCGCATTCCCATGTCCCACGGCGTGGACTCCCTGAACGTGGGCGCGGCGGCCGCGGTCGCCTTCTACGCGGTGACGGCGGGACGCCCTCCGGCGTAAGCCGTCGGGGGATCCCGGCCGGGACGTCCGCCGGCCGTGAACCGTCCGCGGACTCAGGGCCGGGGCGCCCGCTGCTCCGCCGGGCCGTCGGGCGGAGCCGTCCGCTCCTGCTGGGCCGCCCGCACGCCGCCCCGGTCGTCGCCGAGCCCGCGCGAGGGTCCCTGACAGCCCTGTGCGGCGGCGATGCCCAGCGCGACCAGCAGCGTCACCACCACGAAGACGAACAGGCGCTGGCGCAGCAGCCGCGGATTGGCGGGCCGCCGCCAGCGGGTCCCCGTCGTCCGCGGCGCCGTACGGCCGGCCCCGCTGCGGGGTGCCGGACGGCCGCCGTCGTGGCGCGAGGCGTTCCGGCCGGTCGTGTCGCGGGAGGGGTGAACGGTCCTGGACCCGGACCGCGCCCCCGAAGAGCCGCCCCGCGACGGCGTGCCACCGCGCGAGGACCCCCCGCCGCGCGAGGGCGCCCCACCGCGCGACGGCACGGAACCCCGGGACGCGGACCCCCGCGACCCCGACGTGCCGCGCGGCGCCGGAGTGCCCTGCGCACCGGCCCGGCCCTGCGGACGCCGCTGGGCACGCTCCGGGTAGGTGTCGGCGAGCCGGCCCGTGGGCACGTCCGTCTCCCCGCCGCGCGGCGCGGGCGGCCGTACGTCGGCCATGCCCTGGGCCTCCCGGGCGGCGATCTCCTTGAGCCGCAGCGACAGTTGCAGCGTGCTGGGACGCTCCTCGGGGTCCTTGGCCAGACAGGCCCGCACCAGCGGGGCGAGCGCGTCCGGGACGCCCTGCAGCTGGGCCTCCTCGTGCACCACCCGGTAGAGCATCACCTCGGAACTGCCGTGCCCGAAGGGCGAGTCGCCCATCGAGGCGTACGCCAGCGTGGCGCCGAGCGAGAACACGTCCGTCGCCGGAGTGACCGCCGCCCCGCGCACCTGCTCCGGTGCGAGGAACCCGGGGGAGCCGACCGCGGTGCCGACGTGCGTGAGCGTGGAGGCACCGGTGGCCCAGGCGATGCCGAAGTCGATGATCCGCGGCCCCTTCGGGGACAGCAGGATGTTGGACGGCTTCAGGTCCCGGTGCACCACCCCGGCCTCGTGCACGGCGACCAGGCCCTCGGACAGCGCGGCGCCCACGGCCGCGACGTCGGCCGCGACGAGCGGACCACCGTCGACGACCTTGTCGTGCAGGGAAGGGCCGGGCACGTACTGCGTGGCGAACCAGGGGCGGTCCGCCTCCAGGTCCGCGGCGACCAGCCGTGCGGTGCAGCCGCCCCGGATGCGCCGGGCCGCCGAGACCTCGCGGGCGAACCGCGACCGGAACTCCTGGTCCTCGGCCAGGTCCGGCCGGATGACCTTCAGCGCGACCCGCTGCCCCTTCTTGTCGGAGCCCAGGTAGACCACGCCCATCCCGCCCGCGCCCAGCCGCCTGTGAAGCCTGAACGAGCCGACGACGCGCGGGTCCTCGCGCCTCAGGCGCATCATCGCCATGTTCATCCCCGCTGCCCGGTCCCTGTGACGTGCCACAGCTTACGTTTCCACGGCCGCCCGCGCGCAGAGGCCGCGCCCTCTCGGGACAACGGATTGTCAGTGTCCGGCGCGAGAGTTGAGGCGGGGCCGGCGAAGGCGGGGCCGCACCGGCCAGGCACCGCCCACTTCCCCAACCGGCCTCCCCGGCCGGGGGATTGGGGCGGGCGGGGGCGAGGGGGCGCGAGCGGCCGGGCAGGGCGGCGAGACACCGCACGGCTGCCGCACCGGGGCGGACGGAGGGGGACCAGGGGCGGCGACGGAGGCGCACGGGAAGAGGGCCGAAGTGAGCGAAGTCACCGGACAGCACGGAGATACCCGGACACGGTGGGCACCCCGTCCGGGAAGACCCCGAGACCCGTGAGCCGGTCTCCACCCAGGGGAGTACGCGGCAGGCCGTGGCTCATCCTCCGGGAGGCCCGGCATTCGGTACGAGGGCATGACGTCGGACGATCGCCCGGCGCATAGATTTGAGGTCAAGCGGCGGGTGCGGTACTCGTCCCCCGAGGTTCGGACACCCGCCGCTGCAACGAGACACGAGAAACGAGACACGAGACCGAAACAACGAACGGTCAGGAGAGGGACCATGGCCCAGACGGTTCCGCGGACGCTGATCCGCACCCGGCAAAGCCGCCGTCAGGGCCGTCGCCACCCCGTGGTGGCGACGCTCATGGCCCTGCCCCTGGCGGTCCTGCTCCTCCTCGTCTTCGACGGGTGGGAGACAGTGGCCACACAGGCGTCGTCCGTGGGTGCGGTGCTGGGGCGCTGAGCGGCGACCCCAGGCCCGGAAGAGCGGTCCGGGCGGGGACACCCATCCATGAAACCCCGTGGGGACGGGGGTGCGGCGGACGGCAAAATGCCGGCGCAGCTGGGGAGCTGCGCCGGCATTGCACGTCTCCCGGACCCACCCCGGTTCGCACCGTACCGGCCGAGGAGCCGACGCCACTGGGCCCCTGCGTACCCTCACCCACGTGACCACGGACGCCCCCGCTCTCCTCCCCGCCCTCGAGGCCCGCGTCAGGGAGACGGCCCACGCCCTGACCCCGGCCTGCCCCTGTGGCGCGGCCACCCTCGCCGACCGTCCCGACGCCACCGTCGTCCGGCACGCCGGCACCGTCGCCAAGGCCCACGCCGCGGACGCCGACCCCGCCGAACTCGCCCTCCGTGTCACTGCCGCGTCCCGCCTGCCCGGCGTGCTCCTGCCCCCGCTCGCCCCGGCCCCCGCCGTCCTGCACGGGAGGCTCGTCACCTTCTGGCCCCACGGCACGCCCGTGGACCCCGACGACCCGGACGCGGCACCGTGGGAGGCCGCGGCCACCCTCCTCGCCCGCCTCCACCGCACGCCGGCCCCCACCGCCGTCCCGGCCATGCGCGGCCCGGCGAAGGCGGCCCTGGCCGTCGCCCGCCTCCGCGCCACCGCCCCCGGGCACCCCGCCACCGCCCCCGTGCTGCGGGCCTGGTCCGCGCTCCCCGGCTGGGCGCGCGGCGCGTCCGCCCCGCCGGACACCACCACCCTCTGCCACGGCGACCTCCACCTCGGCCAGCTCATACGCCACCCCGCCCCCGACGGCCCCTGGCTGCTGATCGACGTCGACGACCTCGGCACCGGCGTCCCGGCCTGGGACCTGGCCCGCCCGGCCGCCTGGTACGCCTGCGGGCTGCTCCCGCCCGAGGAGTGGCACCGCTTCCTCACCGCCTACCGCGCCGCCGGCGGCCCCGCCGTGCCCGCCGACGGCGATCCCTGGCCCGCGCTGGACGTCCCGGCCCGCGCCCTCACCGCGCAGACCGCGGCCCGGGCCGTCACCAAGGCGGTCCTGGCGGACCGGCCCCTGGACGAGGTGGAGTGCTCCCTCGTCGACGCCTGCGCGCGCATGGCGGCCGTCCGGCCGGCGGGCCCACAAGGCCGAGGCCGAGTTTCCCCGCAGTAGGGTGCAACCGACCCGCGGCGGGACAGAGTCTGTCCTGGCGACACGCGAAGCAGGACCGACCGGCGAGGAGTTGAGCCGAGCATGCAGTGCCCCAAGTGCCACGCACCGATGCACACCTACAACCGCAACGGCGTTCAGATCGAGCAGTGCAGCGGCTGCCGCGGCATCTTCCTCGACTACGGCGAGCTGGAGTCGCTGACCCGCCTGGAGGCCCAGTGGTCCCAGCCCGCTCCGCCGCCGCCCGCCGCGCCGCAGGCCTACCCGGCGGCTCCGGCTCCGGCGTGGGGCGCCCCGCACGGCGGCCACGGTCACTACGGCCACCACCGCCACAAGAGCTTCGGGCGCATGCTCTTCTCCAGCTGACCGGCCCACGACGAAGCCCCCGGCCGTGCGAGACGGCCGGGGGCTTCGGTGGGCGTGGACGATACTGGGATTGAACCAGTGACCTCTTCCGTGTCAGGGAAGCGCTCTCCCGCTGAGCTAATCGTCCTGGAAGCACCAGGTGCGGTACTGCGTGCGCGATACTGGGATTGAACCAGTGACCTCTTCCGTGTCAGGGAAGCGCTCTCCCGCTGAGCTAATCGCGCGGAGATCCTTGCGGACCGGAGATCCTTGCGGATCAGTGGACGATACTGGGATTGAACCAGTGACCTCTTCCGTGTCAGGGAAGCGCTCTCCCGCTGAGCTAATCGTCCTTGGAGGTGGAGACGGGATTTGAACCCGTGTAGACGGCTTTGCAGGCCGTTGCCTCGCCTCTCGGCCACTCCACCAGGAGTGTAGGAGACCCGGGAGGCCCCCTGTTCCTGCGAGCGGACGACGAGGCTCGAACTCGCGACCTCAACCTTGGCAAGGTTGCGCTCTACCAACTGAGCTACGTCCGCCTGTCGGTTCGGTCCGCTTGCGCGGCCCGGCGACGTGATGAACTCTAGCGGATTCCGGGGCCAGTACAAAAACGCGTTTGTGCAGCGTGCTGCGCTGCGCCCGCCCACGGACCTGGTCAGGGCACCCGGAAGGACACCTTCGGGGCACCTCGGAGCCACCCGCCTAGACTCGGCGGCGTGCTCGACCTCCCTCCCCTCGCCCGCTTCGGTGACCGTGTCGCCACCGGTCTCCTCGACGTTACGAGCGACCCCGCCGCCCTCGAGTCCGAGGGGTTCTGGGCCGTCTGCGTGGACTTCGAGGGCCGCCTGACCTGCGCACGCTTCGCCGACGTACGCACCGCACCGGTGCCCGCGCCCGTGCCCGGGGCGTGGCGGGGCCCGGCCGTCGGCGACTGGGCGTCCTCCCTCGACCGCGCCGCGTACACGGAGGGCGTACGGCGCATCCGCGCGCACATAGCCGCCGGCGAGGTCTACCAGGCCAACCTCTGCCGGGTGCTGTCGGCGCCGGTCGGCCCCGGCGCCGACGTGGACGCGCTCACCGCCCTGCTGGCGCGCGGCAACCCGGCGCCGTACGCGGGAACGATCCGGCTGCCCCGGCACGGCGTCGAGATCGCCACCGCCTCGCCCGAGCTGTTCCTGCGCCGGGACGGCCGGACGGTCGAGTCGGGCCCGATCAAGGGCACCGGGCGGACCGAGGCCGACCTGCTGGAGAAGGACCACGCCGAGAACGTCATGATCGTGGACCTGGTCCGCAACGACCTGGGGCGGGTCTGCGCCACGGGCACGGTCTCGGTGCCCGACCTGTGCGCCGTGGAGAAGCACCCCGGCCTGGTCCACCTGGTGTCCACCGTGCGCGGCGAGCTGCGCACGGACGCCGGCTGGCCGGAACTCCTGGCCGCCGCCTTCCCGCCCGGTTCCGTCACCGGCGCGCCCAAGGCGAGCGCCCTGCGGATCATCGACGCGCTGGAGACCGCGCCCCGGGGCACCTACTGCGGGGGCGTCGGCTGGGTCGACGCCGACCGGGGCACCGGCGAGCTGGCCGTCGGCATCCGCACCTTCTGGATCGACCGGGCCGCCGACGGTCCCGCCGCCCGGCTGCGCTTCGGCACCGGCGCCGGCATCACCTGGGGGTCCGACCCGGAGGGCGAGTGGCGGGAGACCGAACTGAAGGCTTCCCGGCTGCTCGCGGTAGCGTCGGGAGTGTACGAGGCGAACGTGAGTGGAGAGGCGCTGGCGACGTGAAGATCTGGCTCGACGGCGGATTGCAGGACACCGAGGGCGCCCGCGTCTCCGTGTTCGATCACGGGCTGACCGTGGGCGACGGCATCTTCGAGACGGTGAAGGCGGTGGACGGCAGGCCGTTCGCGCTGACCCGGCACCTGGACCGGCTGACCCGCTCGGCCCGCGGCCTCGGCCTGCCCGACCCGGACCTCGACGAGGTGCGCCGCGCCTGCGCCGCCGTCCTCGAGGCCAACCCGATGCCGCTCGGCCGGCTGCGCATCACCTACACCGGCGGCCACGGCCCCCTCGGCTCCGACCGCGGCGAGCAGGGCACCACCCTCGTCGTCGCCGTCGGCGGGACCGCCCGCCGCCCCGACTCCACCGCGGTGGTCACCGTGCCGTGGACCCGCAACGAACGCGGCGCGCTCACCGGCCTGAAGACCACCTCGTACGCCGAGAACGTCGTCGCCCTCGCCCGTGCCCGTGAACGGGGCGCCACCGAGGCGCTGTTCGGCAACACGGTGGGACGGCTCTGCGAGGGCACCGGGTCCAACGTCTTCGTCGTCCTCGACGGCGAGATCCACACCCCGCCGGTCGCCTCCGGCTGCCTCGCCGGCATCACCCGCGCCCTGGTGGTGGAGTGGACCGGGGCCCGCGAGACCGACCTCCCGCTGGACGTCCTGGACCGCGCCGACGAGGTGTTCCTGACCTCGACACTGCGCGACGTCCAGGCCGTGCACCGCGTCGACGACCGCGAACTGCCCGGCGCCCCCGGACCGGTGACCGCCAAGGCCATGCGCGTCTTCGAGGAGCGGTCCGGGGACGACCTGGACCCCTGATCCGGGCCCGGGTGACGCACCCGGCCCCGCGAAGTCGCCGATATTCGGCTGCCGTTCCGGTCGGCGGTGGGTAGAACTGCCGTGATGACAACGACCCTGCGGCCGACCGAGCCGCTCCAGCGCGCCGCCGACGGGACCCGTTCGCGCCACTACCGGGTGTGCGTGAACAGCCGCCCCGTCGGCGAACTGCACCTCGGCACCTCACGCGACCTCGGCGACACGGTGGCCGTGATCCACAAGCTGTGCGTCGACGGGCCGGACCGCCGGCGCGGCCGCGGCACGGTGGCCGCGCTCGCCGCCGAGGAGGTGGCACGCGGCTGGGGCTGCCGCGTGATGGAGGCGGCCGTCGCCGGTGAGGCCGAGGCGGGCACCGGCCTCGCGGCGGCGCTCGGCTACGTCCTGCGCAACCGCACCATGACCAAGCCGCTCGGCGACACCCCGCCCGGCCTGCCCGCGGGCAGCCGGGCGCGGTCCATGACACCGGAGGAGTTCACCGGCTGGCAGGCGTACGAGAGGGAGCACTACGCGCGGACCTGGATGGAGCGGGGCGTGCCCGAGGCCGACGCGCACGCCAAGGCCCGCCGCGATCACGAGGTGCTGCTCCCCCAGGGGCTGGACACCGAGGGCATGCTGTTCAGCGTGTTGGAACACGAGGGGGAGCGGGTCGGGATCCTGTGGCTGGCGCTGCGGGAGGACGGGGCCTTCGTCTTCGACGTCGAGGCCGACGCGGCCCACCGGGGCCGGGGGCACGGCCGCACCCTGATGCTGCTGGCCGAGGCCCAGGCGATCGCCGCTGGCCGCCCGCTCGTCGGCCTCAACGTGTTCGCGGGCAACACCCCGGCCGAGCGGCTCTACGAGTCGCTCGGCTACCGGACCACGCGGGCCAGCTACAGCAAACCGCTGCTGTGACGGGGGCGGCCGGTCCTCAGCCCCGCTGCTCCGCGAGGAGCCGGTCGGCGATCTCCTCGACGCGCTCGCGCAGCCCTTCCTGGCTCTTGCCGCCGTCGAGGCGTTCGCCGCCGATCACGTACGTGGGGGTGCCGGTCACACCGATCGCCTTGCCCTCGGCCTGGTCGGCGTCGACGATCAGGATGTGCCGGCCGTCGACGAGGGCCGTGTCGAACTCCTCGGCGTCCAGTCCCAGCTCCCGGGCCACCTCGACCAGGAAGGTCTCGCCCTTGCGGTCCAGCTCCGCGATCCGGTCCAGGACGGCCTCGACGTACGGCCGGCCCATGCCCTGGGCGACGGCCTCCTCGGCGGCCTGCGCGGCGGCGAAGGCGTGCTTGTGCTTCTCCAGCGGGAAGTGCCGCAGCCGCACCTCCAGGCGGTCGCCGTAGCGGGACCGCAGGGCGCGGAGGTCGTCCAGGGCGGTGCGGCAGTCGGGGCACTGGAGCTCGCACCAGAAGTCGAGGACGGGCGCGGCGGGACGGGCGGGGGAGGAGTCGCTCATGCCCCCATCCTCCCAGCCCCCGGTGCGCGGCCCCAACCGGCGTCGTGTGTCCCCCCCACCGGCACCTGCGGAGGAGCCGACCCCGAGCCGACCCCGAGATCTACCTGATCTCCGGCTCCCGGCATGGCCTCACGGCGGGCGGACGGTGCAGGATGGAAGGGACGAAGTACTCACGCCCGACCGAGCCCAGCCTGGAGGACCGGATGATTGCCGAGACCGTCTGCTCCGCGGTGTCCGCGGCGGGCCTGGGCATCGCGGCGGTCACCGCGTACCGCAGGCGTTTCCTCACCGCCGCCCGCATCGCCGCCTACTCGCTGGTCCCGATCGGCCTGGTGATGACCGGCGTCGTCGAGTGGCTCGCCGACACCGCCTTCAGCCCGGTGGCCTGGGCGGGCTTCGCAGTGCTGGGCGTGGCCTGGGTGCTCTTCATGACGACACGCGCCGTGGAGCGCCGCCGCGGTGGCACCCGCAAGGAGCGCAAGGCGGCCCGGGCCGCCGCACAGCGTGACGCGGTGGCTCCGGAGGCGTCCGCGCCCTCGCTCGGCCAGGCTTCCCGCCCGGCCGCCCGGCCGGAACCCGGGCCCGCCAAGGCGTCCCGGGGCGGCGACGACGACTTCAGCGACATCGAGGCCATCCTCAAGAAGCACGGGATATGACCGCCGGCCCGGGACGAGGGTCCTGGGACTGAAACGACACAGCGGTCGCAGCCCGACAGCGCGCGCTCCGGAATGATCACGATCCGACCGGACCCTGCGACATTCAACGAACACCCGGTCTCAGCTGGCGTGTTGATCGCGCGGACCAGGCCCGTTGCGTCATCATCGCGGCGAGATGCCGGACACCACTCGGCTGGAGCCCCAGCCGGACACGAGACAGAGCGAAACCGCGCGGACGCAGGACGAACCACGCGGCTGCCTCTTCGCCCTATCCCAGCCACCGCTCATGATCTTCCTTGCGGTGATCGGGTGTCTGCTGCTCATGGCTTCGTTGCACGACCTGCTGTTGCTGTGAGCCGTACCCGCGCTCCCCGGCGTCACCCGCCGGGGGCCGCGTCGCCGTCCGTGTCTCCGCCCCCTCTCGGGCCGAAGGCGGGAGGGTCAGCCCGCCGCCTCCTTGCGCCGCGCCCGGTAGGCGGCCACGTGCAAGCGGTTACCGCAGGTGCGGCTGTCGCAGTACCGCCGCGAGCGGTTCCGGGAGAGGTCGACGAAGGCGCGCCGGCAGTCGGGGGCCTCGCAGCGCCGCAGCCGCTCCTGCTCCCCGGCGACCACGAAGAACGCCAGGGCCATCCCGCAGTCGGCGGTGAGGTGGTCCGCGACGGAGGCGCCGGGCGCGAAGTAGTGGATGTGCCAGTCGTAGCCGTCGTGGTCGGTGAGCCGGGGCGTGGTGCCGGCCGCCGCGACCAGGTCGTTGATCAGTCCCGCCGCCGTGCGTGCGTCGGGGGCGGCGAAGACCGCCGCGAACCGCCCGCGGATCCTGCGCACGGCCGTGAGGTCCACGTCCGAGAGCACACCGACGTCGCTGATCTCGTGCGTTCCCACGAACTCCTGGAGGGCCGCGACGTCCGGCAGCCCGTCCGGGGCCGCTTCGTCCTCCGGCACCGTGTTCACCAGATCCACCACGGTGTCGAGCGCGCACCGGGTGTCGTGGGTGATCAGCACGTTTCGCTCCCTGGCCTGGGGGTCGGGCGGGCGCCCGCCGATGCTGGCCGATGGTAGTGGCTGGCGCGGCGGGCGAACCGGCCCTGATCCGGTCCCGGTCGTGGATTGCCCCGAAGACTGCCCCTACAACGGCGGCGGGCCCGCCTTCGTTCCCGGCGCCACCCGAGCCGCTGCGCCACGCACGCGGCGGCGCCGCCCCCGCGGAGGACCGCGGCGACGACGCCGGTGTGTGCCGTATGCGGTTGTCCTGGCCCGTGCCGTCACCCCGAGTCGACGGCGACGGGCGGCTTCACGCGGGGTCCCGCCCTAGCTTTCCGCCAGGATGTGCGAGAGCTCCTGATCGAGATCGAAGTGCCGGTGCTCCGTGCCGGGGGGCACGGCGGCGTCTGTGCGCTTCAGGAAGGACTCCAGGGCCCGCGCCGGGGCCTCGAGCAGCGCCTCGCCCTCCGGGGAGCTGAGAGCGATGCACACGACGCCCTGGCCGTGACTGCGCGACGGCCAGACACGGACGTCGCCGGTTCCGGTGGGGCGGTGGAGACCTTCGGCGAGGAGGTCGCGGGCGAACACCCACTCGACGGTCTCCTCGGCTCCGGTGTGGAAGGTGGCGTGCACGGCGTAGGGGTCGGCCGTGTCGTACCGCAGGCCTGCGGGGACAGGCAGGGAGGACTCGCTCGACACAACGAGGCGCAGGTGCAGCTCGCAGCTGACCGTGGTGTTCATAAGCGCCAGGGCCTTTCGCTCAGTGTGCGCTCGGGGATTCGCACGTCGGCGAAATCGACATGCCACCTACGGTGCCGTTGTAAACCCCTCTGCGTGTTTTGCGTGCGTTTACGTAACTCTTCCGGCCGAGAGATCGTTCGGGTCGTACACCCATTCCGGTGACAGGTTTCGCTCCGGTAGTGTTTGGCCGTATGAACACGGGGAGTAACAAGCCCGGCGAGGCGGCCGTGACGGCAGACCGTACGGGGACGGACGAGGTCACGGCCGGGGCCACGGACGAGCGGGCGCTCGGCTCCAGGGCGCCGGAATTCGTCAAGGCACGCCGTGCGCTGCACCTGAGCTGGCAGGTCGGCGTCTTCGTCGTCGGCCTCGCGGTCGTGGTGGCCGGCATCATCATGCTGCCGCTGCCCGGGCCGGGCTGGGTCGTGATCTTCGGCGGCATGGCGATCTGGGCGACCGAGTTCGTCTGGGCCCAGCTGGTGCTGCGCTGGACCAAGCGCAAGGTCACCGAGGCGGCCCAGCGTGCCCTCGACCCGAAGGTGCGGCGCCGCAACATCATCCTGACCTCCGTCGGCGTGGTGATCATCGCCGTGCTGGCCGGGATCTACCTGTGGAAGTTCGGCCTCGAGATGCCCTGGAAGATCAAGGACCAGTGATCGTCCGCGGGGGTGCGCCGTCGCGGCCCCCGTTGGTCACGGGCGCCTGTGACATGGGGTAATGTTCTTCCTGCGTCCGGGCGATTAGCTCAGTGGGAGAGCGCTTCGTTCACACCGAAGAGGTCACTGGTTCGAACCCAGTATCGCCCACCGGATCAGCAGGCGGCCCCGTTCACGATCGTGAGCGGGGCCGCCTTCGTGTGCGGTGCCCGCGGGCCCGCGGCCGCCCGGGTCCGGCCCGCCTTCACCCAACCGTGACCTTCCCCGGCGCCGCCCCCGACGGCCCGCCGCGCGTTCGGCCCGTCGGTCACGCCGCGCCGACCTGTGGGTTCTTCGCGGAAGTCGGCCGCCGCATTCCTGATGGCTGACAACTCCGTCCCCGTCGGTGCCCGTCAATTCCTGTCCGAATCATTGACGCGCCCCCGACCCCTCCGTACCTTGTGCCAGCAAGCGCTTACTTGAAACGATTCATGAGGCGGACGCGACGTCGCGGGGAGGCTCGTATGCAGCAGGGCGGGAATGTGGAGAGGCGCACGGTTCTCAAGGCGGCGGGGGCCTCGCTGGCCGTCGCGGGACTGGGGGCCACGGCCACCGCGTGCGGCGGCGGCAGCGGCTCGGGGGACGGGACGGTGACGATCCGTTACTCCTGGTGGGGCGCCGAGGACCGGGCGCAACGCATCAACAAGACCATCGCGCTCTTCGAGAAGAAGTACCCGAAGATCAAGGTCAAGACCGACTTCCAGCCGTACACCGACTTCTGGAAGAAGTTCAACACCCAGGCCTCCGGCGGCAATCCACCGGATGTCTTCCAGAATGCCATTGGATTCCTGCGCAAATACGACGCCAAGAATGTCCTGCTCGACCTGAGCGGACAGGTCGAGGCCGGAAATCTGTCCATGGACGGATTCCGCGCGGGGCTGGAGAAGTTCGGCGAGATCGACGGCAAACTCCTCGGTGTGCCCGTCGGTTCCAACTCGATGGCGCTGGTCATCGACAAGCCCGTCTACACCCGGGCCGGCGTCAAGCCCGAACAGGGCTGGACGTGGGACGACTTCGACGAGGCGATGACGAAGGTCCGGGACAGGACGGGCCGGGCCGGCGACAGCGGCATGTACGGCGTCATGTACCTCTACGACCTGTACCTGCGTCAGAACGGCAAGGCCTTCTTCACCGAGGACGGACTCGGCTTCACCGAGGCGGACCTGACCACCTGGTGGACCAAGGCGGAGAAGCAGGTGAAGTCCGGCCTGTTCGCCGATGCCAAGAAGGTCGCCCAGATCAAGCCCAAGTCCGCGCTCTCCGCCGAACTGGCCGGCAGCGAGTTCACCTGGGACAACTTCACCGTCCGCTACACCTCCGAGGGCAAGAGCGAGTACGGACTCGCGCCGATCCCCACCACCGACGGCAAGCGGACCGCCCAGTACCTCGGCTCGCTGATGCTCAGCGCCTCCAAGCGCACCCAGCACCCCAAGGAAGTCGCCCAGTTCATCGACTTCATGGTCCACGACCCCGAGGTCGCCAAGATCATGGGCTACGACCGCGGCGTCCCCACGACCCAGGCCCAGTACGACGCGTACAAGCCGGCCGACCCGGTCAACCAGGCCATCGCCGCCTACGAGGAGTCGCTCGTCGCGGCCGGCGTCCTGGAGAAGATCACCCCGCACCCGAACGGGGCCGACATCTGCGAGGCGGCCTTCCTGCGCATCGCGGAGGAGATGGCGCTCGGCTCGCGGTCCGTCGGGGAGGCCGTCAAGCAGTTCTTCACCGAGTCGAAGACGGCTCTCGCCGGCTGAGGAGAAGCGCCGTGACACACGCCCCCGCGATGGAGGGCCCGACGGTCTCCGAGCCGCGGCCCGACCCGGTGAAGCCCTCGCACCCCGCCGGACCGAAGCAGCGGGGCCGCCGGGAGAACCTGGCCGGATACCTCTTCATGTCCCCCTGGATCGCCGGATTCCTGCTGCTGACGGCGGGACCGATGGTCGCCTCCCTGTACTTCGCCTTCACCGACTACAACCTGTTCGACGCCCCGCGGTGGATCGGCCTGGACAACTTTTCCGAGATGTTCGGCGATCCGCGCTGGCGGCACTCGGTCCGCGTCACCCTGCGGTACGTCGTGATCGGCACGCCGATCAAGCTGCTCGCCGCGCTCGGCGTCGCGCTGCTGCTCGCCCAGAAGCGGCGCGGACAGGCCTTCTACCGGGCCGCCTTCTACGCCCCGTCGCTGATCGGCGCGAGCGTGTCCGTCGCCATCGTCTGGAAGGCCATCTTCTCGGACGACGCGGTCGTCGACCGTACCCAGCAGCTCTTCGGGATCAACGCCGGCGGCTGGACCGGCGATCCGGAGCTGATCATCTACAGCCTGGTGGCGCTCACCGTCTGGCAGTTCGGCGCCCCGATGGTCATCTTCCTGGCCGGCCTCAAGCAGGTGCCGCGCGAGCTGTACGAGGCGGCCGACGTGGACGGCGCGGGCAAGCTGCGCCAGTTCTGGAACATCACCCTGCCGATGATCTCCCCGGTCCTCTTCTTCAACGTCCTGCTGGAGACCATCCACTCCTTCCAGATCTTCAGCTCCGCCTACATCGTCGGCGGCGGCGCCGGCGGCAACGCCTGCGGCCCGGCCGACGGCACGATGGTCTACACCTGCTACCTGTACGTCCAGGGCTTCGAGAACAGCCGCATGGGCCTGGCCTCCGCCATGGCGTGGATGCTGCTGGTCGCCGTTGCCCTGGTCACCGCGGTGCTGTTCTGGTCCCAGAAGCGCTGGGTGCACTACGAGGAGGGCGGCCGATGAGCGCGCAGGCCACCGACATCACACCGGCCACCGATGTCCCACCGCCCCGGCCCGCCAGGGCGGCCGCGCTCCGGCGCGGGCTGCCCGGGTCGCTCGCCTGGCACCTCGGGTCACTGGCGATCCTCGCCGTGATCCTCTACCCGGTGCTCTGGGTCATCGGCGGCTCCTTCAAGGAGAGCGGCGACATCGTCGGCAGCCTGGACCTCTTCCCGGGCAACCCGATCACGGACAACTACACGAGCCTGGCCGACGGCATCGCGGACGTCTCGATCTCCACGTTCTTCGTCAACTCGCTCTTCCTGGCCGTCGGTTCCGTCCTCGGCATCGTCGTGTCGTGCTCGCTGACCGCCTACGCCTTCGCGAAAATCAGGTTCGCCGGCCGCAACCTGCTGTTCACCCTGATGATCGGCACGCTGCTGCTGCCCTACCACGTGCTGCTGATCCCGCAGTACGTGCTCTTCCGCAACCTGGACATGGTCAACACGTACACCCCGCTCCTGCTGGGGAAGTACCTGGCGACCGAGGCGTTCTTCGTCTTCCTGATGGTGCAGTTCATGCGCAACCTGCCCAGGGAACTGGACGAGGCCGCCCGCCTCGACGGCTGCGGGCACTTCCGGATCTACTGGTCGATCGTGCTCCCGCTGTGCCGGCCTGCGCTGATCACCAGTGCGATCTTCACCTTCATCAACTCCTGGAACGACTTCATGGGCCCGCTGATCTACCTCAACGAGCCCAGCAAGTACACGATCTCCCTCGGCCTGAAGATGTTCGTGGACCAGGAGGGCCTGGCGAACTACGGCGGCATGATCGCCATGTCGCTCGTCGCTCTGCTGCCGGTCCTCGCCTTCTTCCTGGCCTTCCAGCGCTACCTGATCGACGGCATGGCGACGTCCGGTCTGAAGGGCTGAGGGGGGAGTGCGATGACCGAAGCGCGTGCCAAGGCCCGTACGGAGCCGGGGGAGTCCCGGTTCGCCCAGGGCTTCGCCCTGTTCGCCGAATGCCTGCTCACCGGCGTGTGGATCGCCGTGGCGGCGCTGCCGCTGGTGACCGCTCCCGCCGCGTTCGCGGCCGGCGCGCGGCACCTCGGGCGCCGGCTGGCCCACGAGAGCGGCGGCTGGCGGGAGTTCGTCGCCGACTTCCGGGCGGCGGTGCGCCGCGGATGGCTCGTCGGGGTCGCCGGCTGGGTGGCCCTGGCGGTGGTCTGGGTCGACGTACGGGCCGTACGGGACGGTCTGCCCGGGGGGCCGCTGGTCGGCGCCGTCGGCGTCCTCGCCCTCATCGGCGCGGCCGTCGCCGGACTGCGCGCGGCGGCGGACTGGCGCCCCGGCGCCTCCTGGCGGTCGCTGCTGGCCCGGGCGGGCCGGCGCACCGTCCTCGACCCCGCCGGCTCCTTCCTGCTCGTCGGCGGGCTGGCCGTCGTGGTCTGCTCCGCCTGGTTCAGCGCCCCGCTGGCCGTCGCCGCCCTGGGCGCCGTCGCCGCGGCGGCCGTCGCGGTGGAGGAACGCCACCGGCGCCGCTGACCAGGCCCCTTCCCCGGGGGCGGCCCGTGCCGGAGCGGCCGCCCCCTCCCCGTCGAGGTCGGTGCCCGGCACCGCACCTCTGTCTGTCATGCCCTTGACACACCCTGCACCGTCGCACGGAAAGGAAAGGCCATGTCCCCCATCCCCCGCAGGTCCCTCCTCAAGGCGGCCGCCGTCGCCGGCGCCGCCGCGCAGTTCAGCTTCGCCCTCGGCACCACGAACGCCCAGGCCGCACCCGCCGCCCCGGCCGCCGACGACGGCCCCGTCACCCTGGCCTGGCTGGAAGGCGCAGGTCTCGGCGCCGCTCCCGGCTCGACCGTCGGCGTCCCCTGGCCCCGGGGCACCTTCCGGGAGGACCAGTCGTTCGCCGTCACCGACGCGGACGGCAAGGCCGTACCCGTACAGTCCTGGCCGCTCGCGTACTGGCCCGACGGCTCCCTCAAGTGGACCGCCCACGCCGTCGGTTCCGGGAACGGCAAGCTCACGCTCGCCCCCGGCGAGCCCGCCGCCCCCGCCAAGAAGGTCACCGTCGACCGGCACGGCGGCACCATCGACATATCGACCGGCGTCATCACCGCGCGGATCGGCACCTCCGGATCGACACTGATCAAGTCCGTCACGCGCGGCTCCACCGAGATCGCCAAGAACGGCCGCCTCGTCCTGCTGCGCCAGCCCGAGATCGAGGACGGCGACCAGGCAACCGTGAAGTACGAGCGCTTCGACGGCGCCGTCGACGCGGTGAAGGTCGAACAGGACGGCCCGGTCCGCGCCGTCGTCCGCATCGACGGCAAGCACCGCAAGGGCAACCGCGGCTGGCTCCCCTTCTCCATCCGCCTCTACTTCTACGCGGGCGCCGACTCCTTCCGCATGGTGCACACCGTCACCTTCGACGGGAAACAGGAACCCGGAAAGGCCGGCGGCGACTTCATCCGCGGCCTCGGCGTCCGCTTCACCGTCCCGATGCGCGACGCCGCCCACGACCGCCACATCCGCATCGGCGGCGAGGGCACGGGTCTGCTCCGCGAAGCCGTCAAGGGCATCACCGGCCTGCGCCGCGACCCGGGAGCCGCCGTCCAGGCCGCGCAGTTCGCCGGCGAGAAACTGCCCGACCCCGCCACCTGGGACCAACGGGTCACCACCCGCCTCCAGTACATCCCCGAATGGGGCGACTACACGCTCTCCCAGCTCTCCGCCGACGGCTTCACCCTGCGCAAGCGCACCAAGAAGGGCCACGGCTGGATCGGCGCCGGCGGCGGACGGCGCGCCTCCGGCTTCGGCTACGTGGGAGGCGCGAGCGGCGGGCTCTCCTTCGGCCTGCGCGACTTCTGGGAGAAGTACCCCGCCCAGCTCGACATCCGCGACGCCCAGACCGACGCGGCCGAGGTCACCCTGTGGCTCTGGTCGCCCGAGGCCCAGCCCATGGACCTGCGCTTCTACCACGACGGCATGGGCCAGGACACCTTCCCCGAGCAGGTCGAGGGCCTCAACATCACCTACGAGGACTACGAACCGGGGTTCGGCACCCCCTACGGCATCGCCCGCACCTCCGAACTCCTCTTCTGGGCCAACGCGGCCACCCCCAGCGCCGGGCAGCTCGCCGCACAGGTCGAAGCCGTACGCGTCCTGCCGCAACTGGCCGCCCCGCCCAAGCAGCTCATCAAGGCCGGCGTGTTCGGCCCCGGCCTCTACTCCGAGCCCGACCGCTCCACCCCCGCCAAGTCCAAGATCGAGGACCACCTCGACTTCCTCTTCACCTACTACAAGGACCAGGTGGAGCAGCGCCGCTGGTACGGCTTCTGGGACTACGGCGACATCATGCACACCTACGACGCCGCCCGGCACACCTGGCGCTACGACATCGGCGGCTACGCCTGGGACAACTCCGAACTCTCCCCGGACCTCTGGCTCTGGTACGCCTACCTGCGCTCCGGCCGCGCCGACATCTTCCGCTTCGCCGAGGCCATGACCCGGCACACCGGCGAGGTCGACGTCTACCACCTCGGCGCATGGGCCGGCCTCGGCACCCGGCACGGCGTCCAGCACTACGCCGACAGCGCCAAGCAGCAGCGCATCGCCAACACCACCTACCGGCGCTTCTACTACTTCCTCACCGCCGACGAACGCGTCGGCGACCTCATGCGCGCCAACGTCGACTCCGACGAGACCTTCCTCGCCCTCGACCCCCTCCGCAAGATCCGCACCGAGCCCTACACCCCCGACCGCAACGCCCTGTCCATCGGCTTCGGCACCGACTGGAGCGGACTGGTCTCGGCCTGGCTCACCGAGTGGGAACGCAAGGGCCCCCAGTGGAAGAAGGCCCGCGACCGCGTCCTGTCCACCATGGAGACCATCGCCGCCCAGCCCAACGGCTTCGTCCAGGGCAGCGGCCTGTACGACCTGGACACCGGCAAGTTCGCCGTCGCCGACACCCCGAAGGTCGAGGTCTCCCACCTGTCCGCCGTCTTCGGCCTCAACGAACTGTGCGCCGAACTCATCGACCTCGTCGACATGCCGAAGTTCGAGGAGGCGTACTACGACTACTGCCGCTACTTCAACGCGAGCAAGACGGAACAGGCCGCACGCTACGGCGCCAACTTCGGCAGCCTCATCCTCTTCCAGGGCCACTCGCGCCTCGACGCCTACGCGGCCGTACGCACCGGCGACGACCAGCTCGCCACGCGCGCGTGGCAGAAGTTCTACGACTCCGACGGCTACAAGGAGTCCGCGCCCTGGACGACGGAGAAGCTGAGCGGCCCCGCCGCCCTGGTCCCCGGCAGCGAGGCGAGCTGGGTCTCCACCAACGACACCGCCCTCTACGGACTCGCCGCCATCGAGAACCTCGCACTCCTGGGCGACAGGATGCCGTAGCGGACCCCTGCCGGGCGCGGGCGCGGGCACACTGCACGGGTGGACTGGAACCATTACCGATTCCGCAGCCTGTGGCCGCTGCCCGCGCCCGCCCCGGACGTCTACCGCGCCCTGGAACGCATCGAGGACTACGCCCGCTGGTGGCCGCAGGTGCGCGAGGTCACCCGGCTCGACGACACCAGCGGCGTCCTGACGGTCCGCTCCCTTCTCCCGTACGACCTGATGACGACCCTGCGGGACGGGCACCGCGACCCCGCCGCCGGAGTGCTGGACGTCGTGATGGCCGGCGACCTGGAGGGCTGGGCCCGCTGGACGGTCACCGCACGGGGCTCCGGCAGCCTCGCCCGCTACGACCAGCAGGTCGTCGTACGCAAGCCGCTGCTGCGCCGCCTCGCCGTGCCGGGACGGCCCCTGTTCCGGGCCAACCACCGCCTCATGATGCGGGCCGGACGGCGGGGCCTCGCCGCCCACCTGGCGGAGAGGAGGCGGGCGGTTTGATGGAAACGCGGAGCGCCCTGTATGGTTCAGTGCGTTCCCGGGCGATTAGCTCAGTGGGAGAGCGCTTCGTTCACACCGAAGAGGTCACTGGTTCGAACCCAGTATCGCCCACCCTCACGACAGCGACGCGGGTCCGCAGAAACGCGGACCGCGTCGCTGTCGTCATGTCCGGTGTCCGGGGACGAAGAATCAGGCAGCCGTCGGCAGTTCCGGGCGCAGCGGCCAGGCCGGGTCCGCCTCCTCCTCGGTGCCGTTGAGCGCGAACCACGCCTGCGGCCCGCGTATCTGACCCGCGTGCCACACCGCCTGCAGCGTGTGCAGTTCGGCGGGGGACAGGCGCTCCAGCCGCCCCCGGAAGCGGCGCCCCACCGCCCGCACGACCTCCAGCGCGGCCGTGGCGTCGGCCGCCGCGTCGTGCGCGCGCTCCAACTCCACGCCGTAGTGCGCGCACAGGTCGGTGAGGGCGCGGGGGCCCTTGCGGTACCGGTCCAGGTGCCGGTCCAGCACCCGTGGGTCCAGCACGTGCAGCGACGTCCGCTCCAGCCAGCGGCCGAGCGACGAGGCGCGGTGCCGGCGCAACTCCCGGTCCAGCAGGGTGAGGTCGAACGGGGCGTTCATCACCACCAGCGGACGCCCCGCGCGGGCCTGCTCGCTCAGCGCCTCCGCCATCTCGTACATCACCGGCGCCGGCCACCGTCCGTTCCGCTCCACGTGCTCCTGGGTCAGCCCGTGCACCGCCGTCGCCGCCCGAGGCACCGGCACGCCCGGGTTCACCAGCCACCGGGTCACCCGCGGCCGCAGCCCCGGTGCGTCCTGGACGACGAGGGCCGCCGACACGATCCGGTCGGTCTCGGTGTCCACACCCGTGGTCTCCGTGTCGAAGGCGGCCAGCGGCCCCTCGAACCAGCTCGTCATAGGGCACTCAACTCCTCGTCCCAGCACGGCAACTGACGTGCCGTCCCTTGTCCCGGTTCGGTGATACCCGGGCTGTTTGCGGCGTACGCCGCCAGGAGGCACATGGAGACCCTCGCCGGCCGGCCGCCGCCCCGCGGAGCCCCACCCGTCAGGAGCATGCCAAGGCCGCCTCCGGCCCCGTGGAGACCCACGGGGACCCGCGGGGACGGAGGCGGCCGCCGGTACGGGTTTCGCGGTGGGCGGGCCCGGGTCGGTACGATCGGCCCCATGCGTGCGCTCCGGTATGGCGCCGCAGCCCCACCTTCAGTCAGGAGAGACCGGTGTCAGACGTCCGTGTGATCATCCAACGCGATTCGGATCAGGAAGAACGCGTGGTGACGACGGGCACTACGGCCGCGGAGCTCTTCGCCGGCCAGCGCTCGATCATCGCGGCGCGCGTGGCCGGTGAGCTCAAGGACCTCGCCTACGAGGTCCAGGACGGCGAGACCGTCGAGGGCGTCGAGATCTCCTCCGAGGACGGCCTCGACATCCTGCGCCACTCCACCGCGCACGTCATGGCCCAGGCCGTGCAGGAGCTGTTCCCGGAGGCCAAGCTGGGCATCGGGCCGCCGGTCAAGGACGGCTTCTACTACGACTTCGACGTCGAGAAGCCCTTCCACCCCGATGACCTCAAGGCCATCGAGAAGAAGATGCAGGAGATCCAGAAGCGCGGGCAGAGGTTCTCCCGCCGCGTGGTCACCGACGACGCCGCCCGCGAGGAGCTGGCCGACGAGCCGTACAAGCTGGAGCTGATCGGCCTCAAGGGCTCCGCGTCCCACGACGACGGCGCGGACGTGGAGGTCGGCGCCGGTGAGCTGACGATCTACGACAACCTCGACGCCAAGACCGGCGAGCTGTGCTGGAAGGACCTCTGCCGAGGCCCCCACCTGCCCAGCACCCGGAACATCCCGGCCTTCAAGCTGATGCGCAACGCCGCCGCCTACTGGCGCGGCAGCGAGAAGAACCCCATGCTCCAGCGCATCTACGGCACCGCCTGGCCCACCAAGGACGAGCTGAAGGCGCACCTGGAGTTCCTCGCCGAGGCCGAGAAGCGCGACCACCGCAAGCTCGGCAGCGAGCTGGACCTCTTCTCCATCCCGGAGCAGATCGGCTCCGGCCTCGCCGTCTTCCACCCCAAGGGCGGCATCATCCGCCGGGTCATGGAGGACTACTCGCGGCGACGTCACGAGGAGGAGGGCTACGAGTTCGTCTACACCCCGCACGCGACCAAGGGGAAGCTCTTCGAGACCTCGGGCCACCTGGACTGGTACGCCGACGGCATGTACCCGCCCATGCAGCTCGACGAGGGCGTGGACTACTACCTGAAGCCCATGAACTGCCCGATGCACAACCTGATCTTCGACGCGCGCGGCCGCTCCTACCGTGAGCTGCCCCTGCGCCTGTTCGAGTTCGGCACCGTGTACCGGTACGAGAAGTCGGGCGTCGTGCACGGCCTGACCCGGGCCCGCGGCTTCACCCAGGACGACGCGCACATCTACTGCACCCGCGAGCAGATGGCGGAGGAGCTGGACAAGACCCTCACCTTCGTCCTGAACCTGCTGCGCGACTACGGCCTGACCGACTTCTACCTGGAGCTGTCCACCAAGGACCCCGAGAAGTTCGTCGGCACCGACGAGGCCTGGGAAGAGGCCACCGAGACGCTGCGCCAGGTCGCCGAGAAGCAGAACCTCAAGCTCGTGGCCGATCCGGGCGGTGCCGCCTTCTACGGCCCGAAGATCTCTGTCCAGGCCAAGGACGCCATCGGGCGCACCTGGCAGATGTCGACCATCCAGCTCGACTTCAACCTGCCCGAGCGCTTCGGCCTGGAGTACACGGCGGCGGACGGCACCAAGACCCGTCCGGTCATGATCCACCGTGCGCTGTTCGGCTCCATCGAGCGGTTCTTCGCGGTGCTCCTGGAGCACTACGCGGGCGCCTTCCCGGCGTGGCTCGCGCCGGTGCAGGCGGTGGGCATCCCGGTGGGGGACGCGCACGTGCAGTACCTGGAGGAGTTCGCGGCCGAGGCACGGCGCAAGGGGCTGCGCGTCGACGTCGACTCCTCCTCGGACCGGATGCAGAAGAAGATCCGTACGCACCAGAAGCAGAAGGTCCCGTTCATGATCATCGTCGGCGACGAGGACATGCACGGGGGAACCGTGTCGTTCCGCTACCGCGACGGGTCGCAGGAGAACGGCATTCCGCGTGACCAGGCGCTGGCGAAGCTCGTCGATGTGGTGGAGCGCCGCGTTCAGGTGTGACGTGGTCGCTGTGACGTGGTCCCCGCGCACGCGGGGACCCGGAAGGCCCCCGGGGCGAAGACCCTGGGGGCCTTCTCGTCCGCCACGCACGACGCCATATGCTGCACGCATGACGAGTGAGCCGGAACAGCAGCTGGGAGTGGGGACGCCGGACGCGTTCCAGCGTCTGTGGACGCCCCACCGGATGGCCTACATCCAGGGTGAGAACAAGCCGAGCGGCCCCGGTGCCGACGACGGCTGCCCCTTCTGCTCGATTCCGGCCAAGTCCGACGAGGACGGCCTGATCGTCCGGCGCGGCGAGCACGTGTACGCGGTGCTCAACCTCTACCCGTACAACGGCGGCCACCTGATGACCGTGCCGTACCGCCATGTCGCCGACTACACCGAGCTGAACGCCGTGGAGACCGCCGAGCTGGCCGAGCTGACCAAGCAGGCGATGACGGCTCTGCGCACGGCGTCCGGGGCCCAGGGGTTCAACCTGGGGATGAACCAGGGCGCGGTGGCGGGCGCGGGCATCGCCGCTCACCTGCACCAGCACGTGGTGCCGCGCTGGGGCGGCGACACGAACTTCATGCCGGCGATCGGCCACACGAAGGTGCTGCCCCAGCTCCTGGGCGACACCCGCAAGATGCTCGCCGAGGCCTGGCCGACGGCCTGACCGTCCAGCCCGTCCGGCGTCCGAGTCCGGCGTCCGAGGACGAGGCGGCCGTCCAGACCGAAGCGGGGGCCGGGGCGGCAGCACCCAGGGGACGCCCACCCCACACCCCCGCCGAGCGCCGGAGGCCTACGCGTCGTAGACGTCGGCCTTCTTCGGTACCGCCTCCTGCACCGCCCCGCTCAGGCCACCCGCGCGGGCGCCGAACTTCTCCGTGTCCACGCCGTTCTCCTGCAGCACCTTGATCGCCGCCGAGTGCACCGCCCGCAGCACCGGGGTGGCCGCGCGCAGGGCGTCGTCGGCCATGAAACGGTGCCGCCACGGCCGGTCCGCCCAGGCGTGCCGCACGCCGAAGGGCTCGGGCAGGGTGAGCTTGCCGCCCAGCCAGTACAGCAGCGGGGGATACCAGGTCAGCGGGGCCCGCGCGGCCAGCCGTACCACCTCGTCGGTGTCGACCAGCGGGAGCTTCACCGTGCGGGTCTCCCAGAACTTGACCGACTTCTGGACCGTCTTCTCCTTGGCCGCGGGCTTGCTGGTGAACAGGGAGTGCACCGGTCCCAGGGCGTGCCCGGTGACCTCGATGCGCAGCGTTTCGTGCAGCACGGTCACCGTGATCAGCATCGAGATGACCAGCTGGCCGTCCCACAGGGTCCACTGCACGCCGAGGTAGTGCCGGTCGCCCGCGCCGAACTGCTGCTTGTCGCAGATCTCCTGTATGGCGTGCTGCTTGACCTGGTACGCCTCGACGTCCGTGCCCTCGGGCCGGGACACCGCGTCGGCGTTCTCGCCGATCGGGGTCACGATCCAGTGCCGCACGGTCGGCTTGGGGAAGCCGCCGGTGTGCAGCGGACCGCGCTCCAGCATGCGCAGCCGGTCGTGGATGGCCTTGATGACGTCCCAGCTCCGGAACGGGTTGATCTCCCGGTCGGGGTCGGCGGGGACCAGTTCCTCGGCGAGCTGCCAGTTGCCCCAGCGGGTGCCCATGCCGAGGATGCCCTTGGGACCGGCGTAGAAGACGGAGTTGGACTGCTGCTCGGCGCTGAGCCGGGCCAGCGACTGGCGCAGCTCCTCGGCGGCGGTCTCGCCGGGGCTGCTCGGCACGGCCTCGGGCACCTTGGCGCCCACGCCGGCACCGGACAGGAGGCCGCTCCAGCGGTCCCGGAGGTCACGTGCCGTGCGCTCGCAGATCCGCTTGGCCCAGAACCAGCCGATCACCGGGGCGACGACGCAGGCGCGCGCGTACCAGGCCCAGAAGCCGCTGAAGGGCATCTTGAGCAGGAAGAGCACGGCGAGGACGGCCATCGCGAGGAGCAGCGCGGTGGCGAGGGCGCCGGCCCGCTTGTCCTCGCGCCGGGCGACGGTGGTGCGGATCTGGAAGACCAGGAGCCAGATGAGCAACCCGGGCAGGAACAGCAGCCCGCACAGCACCATGACGGCGGTGAGCCAGTTGTCCCGGTCCCGGCGTATGCGGTGGGCGGCGAGGCTGTGCTCGACGACGACCTGGGGCTGGGTGCCGAAGGACTGGATGAGCGGGGCCCGCTTGGGGCCCAGCATCCGGTCGATGATCGCCCGGGAGTACGCCTCGCCGAGATTGGGCCGGAAGAGCTTGATCCGCGGTTTGCTCACGGACGACTTGTGCCACTCGCTGTTGGCCTTGAGTATGTCGTCGGCCTCGGTGTCCCGGTAGGCGGCCGAGGCCAGCGCGAAGGTGGCCGTCTGGCCGCCGTCGTCCGTGCGCGGCACCTGCGGCCCGAAGAAGTCCGCGTAACCGCCGTCAACGGTCATTACCGCCCCCGATCGCCACCACTGTTGCTCCTGCGGCCTTCCCGACTTCCCTGCCCCGCACACCTGTTGATCTGGTCATCAGCGTATCCGCCGCCGCCGTCGCGCGTCACGGGACGCCCAAACGCGCCCCCACGCGCGCGGGTTGACGGCCCGGTGCGCCGTCGTACGCCGGGGCAGGCCCCCTTCGGGGCGGGGGTGGGGGCCGGGGAGCGGGACCCGGTGCGGCGAACTGCACCGGGCCTCCGGACCCCGCACCGGAACCGCCCCGGGTCGCCCGGCCCTGCTAGGACGCCGCCGCCCCCACCTCCTCGCGCAGCCGGTCCGCGACCTGGGCCGGCATCGGTTCGTGCCGGGCGTAGCGGCGGTCGAAGCGGGCGGTGCCGTGGGAGAGGGAGCGCAGGTCGACGGCGTAGCGGCCGATCTCGATCTCGGGCACCTCGGCCCTGATCAGGGTCCGGCCGCCGCTGGTCTGCTCGGTGCCGAGCACCTTGCCGCGCCGTCCGGACAGGTCGCTCATCACGGCGCCCACGTAGTCGTCGCCGACCAGGACGCTCACCTCGGCGACCGGCTCCAGCAGGTTGATCCGCGCCTCGGCCGCGGCCTCCCTGAGCGCCAGCGCGCCGGCCGTCTGGAAGGCGGCGTCGGAGGAGTCGACCGAGTGCGCCTTGCCGTCCAGCAGCGTGATCCGCACGTCGATCAGCGGGTGGCCCGCGGCGACGCCCTTGGCGGCCTGTGCGCGCACGCCCTTCTCGACGGACGGGATGAACTGCCGGGGCACGGCCCCGCCGACGACCTTGTCCACGAACTCGATGCCCGAGCCGCCCGGCAGCGGCTCCACCTCGATCTCGCAGATGGCGTACTGTCCGTGCCCGCCGGACTGCTTGACGTGCCGGCCGCGTCCGGCCGCCCGGCCGGCGAACGTCTCGCGCAGGGGCACCCGGTGGGGCACGACGTCGACCTGGACGCCGTAGCGGCCGCGCAGCCGTTCCAGCGCCACGTCGGCGTGCGCCTCACCCAGGCACCACAGGACCACCTGGTGGGTGTCCTGGTTGTGCTCCAGGCGCATCGTCGGGTCCTCGGCGACCAGCCGGGCCAGCCCCTGGGAGAGCTTGTCCTCGTCGGGTTTGCTGTGCGCCTCGATGGCGAGCGGCAGCAGCGGGTCGGGCATCTCCCAGGGAGCCATCAGCAGCGGGTCGTCCTTGGCCGAGAGCGTGTCCCCGGTCTCCGCGCGGCTCAGCCTGGCCACGCAGGCGAGGTCGCCCGCGATCACGTGCGTGACCGGCCGCTGCTGCTTGCCGAACGGCGTCGACAGGGCGCCGATCCGCTCGTCGACGTCGTGGTCCTCGTGCCCGCGGTCGGTCATGCCGTGCCCGGACACGTGCACCGTCTGGTCGGCGCGCAGGGTGCCGGAGAAGACGCGGACCATGGAGATCCGGCCGACGTACGGGTCCGAGGAGGTCTTGACGACCTCCGCGACCAGCGACTCCCCGGGATCGCACATCCGCAGCTCGCGCCCGGCGCCCTCAGGGGTGGTGACCCGGGGCGCCGCGCGTTCCAGGGGGGTCGGGAACCCGCGCGTGATCAGGTCCAGCAGTTCGACCGTGCCCAGCCCCTGCCGGGCGCCCTCGGCGGCCGGTGCGGCGGCCAGGACGGGGAAGAAGACCCCGCGCGCCACGGCCCGCTCCAGGTCCTCGACGAGCGTCTTGACGTCGACCTGCTCGCCGCCGAGATAGCGCTCCATCAGGGTCTCGTCCTCGCTCTCCGAGATGATCCCCTCGATGAGCAGGGAGCGGGCCTCGTCGAGCTGCGGCAGGTCCGCCTCGCCCGGTTCCGACACCACGCGCTCGCCGGACGCGTAGTCGACGAGCTTGCGGGAGAGCAGCCCCACGAGCCCCGTCACGGGCGCGTGTCCGTCGGGGGCGGGCGGACCGTGCAGCGGGAGGTACAGCGGCAGTACGGCGTCGGGGTCGTCGCCGCCGAAGGCCTCCGCGCAGATCCGTGTCATCTCCTCGAAGTCGGCGCGGGCGGCCTCCAGGTGCGTGACCACGATGGCGCGCGGCATGCCGACGGCGGCGCACTCCTCCCAGACCATGCGGGTCGCGCCGTCCACGCCGTCGGAGGCCGAGACGACGAAGAGGGCCGCGTCCGCCGCGCGCAGACCGGCCCTCAGCTCACCGACGAAGTCGGCGTACCCGGGGGTGTCCAGCAGGTTGATCTTGATGCCGTCCCATTCGACCGGCACCAGGGAGAGCTGCACGGAGCGCTGCCGGCGGTGCTCCATGTCGTCGTAGTCCGAGACGCAGCCGCCGTCCTCCACGCGGCCCGCCCGGTTCACCGCCCCCGTCGTCAGCGCGAGAGCTTCCACCAGGGTCGTCTTGCCCGATCCGGAGTGGCCGACCAGCACCACGTTCCGTACGGACGCGGGATGGTCGGCCGCCGTTGCCCTTCCGGCGGCTCCGGGGTGGCTGTGTGCCTTGTCGCCCATGTCCTCTGCCTCCCGTGCACGGTGAGGTCGTTGTGGGCGCGGACACGCGGGACCGCGTGCTGCGGCGGCTCCGGCGACGCCCGCGGTCCTTCGAGCTTTCCACTCCCGTCACGCCGCGTCCATACGAAGGACCCGATCCCGCCGCCCCGGGCGCCCCGGGCGCCCCGGGGCGGCTCAGGGTGCCCGGCCACCGCCCACGCGCGCGCGTGACTACGATGGGCCAGCCGGTGGCCAGCAAGGGCCGCGGCGCCACACCGACCGTCGGGAAGGCCATGCTGAACAAGTACGCGCGTGCATTTTTTACGCGTGTCCTCACACCGTTCGCCGCGTTTCTCATCCGCCGGGGCGTCAGCCCGGACACGGTCACGCTCCTCGGCACCGCCGGTGTGGTCGCGGGCGCGCTGGTCTTCTACCCCAGGGGTGAGTTCTTCTGGGGCACGGTGGTGATCACGCTCTTCGTCTTCTCCGACCTGGTCGACGGCAACATGGCCCGCCAGCTCGGCCGCTCCAGCCGCTGGGGCGCGTTCCTGGACTCCACCCTCGACCGGGTCGCCGACGGCGCGATCTTCGGCGGTCTGGCGCTGTGGTACGCGGGGTCGGGCGACGACAACGTCCTGTGCGCGGTGGCGATCTTCTGCCTGGCCAGCGGCCAGGTGGTGTCGTACACCAAGGCGCGCGGCGAGGCGATCGGGCTGCCGGTGGCCGTCAACGGGCTGGTCGAGCGCGCCGAGCGCCTCGTCATCTCGCTGGTCGCCGCCGGATTCGCCGGGCTGCACAAGTTCGGTGTGCCCGGCATCCAGTACCTGCTGCCGATCGCCCTGTGGATCGTCGCCGTCGGCAGCCTCGTCACACTGGTCCAGCGCGTCGTCACGGTCCGCCGGGAGGCCGCCGAGGCGGACGAGGCCGCGCAGGAGAGCCAGGGCACCGAGGCGGCCAAGTGAGCGCTCGGGACCGGCTGGCCGACGGTCTGTACGGCGCCGGCTGGAGCACCGTGAAGAAGCTCCCCGAGCCCGCCGCCGTGCGCCTCGGCCGGACCGTCGCCGACGTCGCCTGGAAGCGGCGCGGGGCGGGGGTGCGGCGCCTGGAGAGCAACTACGCGCGCGTGGTGCCCGGCGCGAGTCCCGAGCGGCTGGCGGCGCTCTCGCGCGCGGGCATGCGTTCGTACCTGCGCTACTGGATGGAGTCCTTCCGGCTCCCGGCGTGGAGCAGGGAGCGCATCGAGGGCGGCTTCGCCCCCGAGGACCTGCACCACCTCACCGACGGCATGGCCGCCGGCAAGGGCGTGATACTCGCCCTGCCGCACCTGGCCAACTGGGACCTCGCGGGCGCCTGGGTCACCACGAAGCTCGGCATCCCGTTCACCACGGTCGCCGAGCGCCTCAAGCCGGAGACGCTGTACGACCGCTTCGTCGCCTACCGCGAGGGCCTCGGCATGGAGGTCCTGCCGCACAGCGGCGGCAGCGCCTTCGGCACGCTGGCCCGGCGGCTGCGCGACGGCGGCCTGGTCTGCCTCGTCGCCGACCGCGACCTCTCCGCCTCCGGCGTGGAGGTCGACTTCTTCGGGGAGACGGCCCGGATGCCGGCCGGCCCCGCCCTGCTCGCCCAGCAGACGGGGGCGCTGCTGCTGCCGGTGACGCTCTGGTACGACGACTCGCCGGTGATGCGGGGCCGCGTCCACCCGCCCGTCGAGGTGCCCGGGACGGGCACCCGGGCCGAGAAGACGTCCGTCATGACACAGGCGCTGGCCGACGCCTTCGCCACGGGCATCGCCGACCACCCGGAGGACTGGCACATGCTGCAGCGCCTGTGGCTGAAGGACCTCGACCCCGCCAAGGCGCCGGGGGCCGGCGGGCGGGGCGCCCGGTGAGGATCGGCATCGTCTGCCCGTACTCCTGGGACGTGCCGGGCGGCGTCCAGTTCCACATCCGGGACCTCGCCGAGTACTTCGTCCGGCTCGGTCACGAGGTGTCCGTCCTCGCCCCCGCCGACGACGACACGCCGCTGCCGCCGTACGTCGTCTCCGCGGGCCGCGCGGTGCCGGTGCCGTACAACGGCTCGGTGGCCCGGCTGAACTTCGGCTTCCTGTCGGCGGCGCGGGTGCGGCGCTGGCTGCACGAGGGCGCCTTCGACGTCATCCACATCCACGAACCGACCTCGCCGTCGCTGGGCCTGCTCACCTGCTGGGCGGCGCAGGGGCCGATCGTGGCGACCTTCCACACCTCCAACCCGCGCTCCCGCGCGATGATCGCCGCGTACGCGATCCTCCAGGCCGCCCTGGAGAAGATCAGCGCGCGGATCGCCGTGAGCGAGTACGCCCGCCGCACGCTCGTCGAGCACCTGGGCGGCGACGCGGTCGTCATCCCCAACGGCGTCGACGTCGACTTCTTCGCCCGCGCCGAGCCCAGGCCCGAGTGGCAGGGCGACACGATCGGCTTCATAGGGCGCATCGACGAACCCCGCAAGGGCCTGCCGGTCCTCATGCGGGCCCTGCCGAAGATCCTCGCCGCCCGCCCGCGGACCCGGCTCCTGGTCGCGGGCCGCGGAGACGAGGAGGAGGCGGTCGAGAGCCTGCCCAGGGAACTGCGCTCCCGCGTGGAGTTCCTCGGCATGATCAGCGACGAGGACAAGGCCCGCTTCCTGCGCAGCGTCGACCTGTACGTGGCGCCCAACACCGGAGGCGAGAGCTTCGGCATCATCCTCGTCGAGGCCATGTCGGCGGGCGCCCCCGTCCTCGCCTCCGACCTGGACGCCTTCGCCCAGGTCCTCGACCAGGGCGCGGCCGGCGAGCTCTTCCCCAACGAGGACGCCGACGCCCTGGCCGGGGCGGCCGTACGCCTGCTGGCCGACCCGGAGCGCCGCGCCGTCCTGCGGGAGCGGGGCAGCGCGCACGTACGGCGCTTCGACTGGTCCACGGTCGGCGCCGACATCCTGTCCGTCTACGAGACGGTCACGGCGGGAGCGGCGGCGGTGGCGACGGACGACCGCGCGACGGGCCTGCGGGCCCGCTTCGGCCTGACGAGGGACTGACCGGCCGGACGCACGCCCACGCACACGTGCCGGAGGCCACCGCCGGCCGCGTGCCCCACCGGGCGCGTCCCGTCCGCGCGGCCCACCGATAGGGTTGCGGCCCGTGACCGCAACCCTCATCTGGATCCTGGTCGTCCTCGTCGCCGTCGGCCTGTACCTGAGCTGGACCGCGGGCCGCCTGGACCGGCTGCACGCCCGGATCGACGCCGCCCGCGCCGCCCTGGACGCGCAGTTGCTGCGCAGGGCGTCCGTGGCCCAGGAACTCGCCACCGCCGGCGTGCTGGACCCGGCGGCCTCCATGGTGCTGTACGAGGCCGCGCACGCCGCCCGGCAGGCCGAGGAGGAGCAGCGGGAGGTCGCGGAGAGCGAGCTGAGCCAGGCGCTGCGCGCCGTGTTCGCCGACGCCCACCAGGTGGACGCGCTGCGCGAGGCGCCCGGGGGAGAGGCGGCGGCCCGCGAACTGGCCGAGGCGGTACGGCGGGTGCCGATGGCCCGGCGCTTCCACAACGACGCGGTGGGCGCCGCCCGCAGACTGCGCGAGCACCGCAAGGTCCGCTGGTTTCGTCTGGCCGGACACGCGCCGTTCCCGCTGGCCTTCGAGATGGACGACGAGTCACCGGCCGCCCTGGTGGAGCGGGCCGCGTAGCGCGGCGGCGTCGAAAACGATCCACCGCCTTCCCATTGGCCCTTGCTGTGGCCTGCTCGCCTCGCGTTTCCTCGGTCCGGCAGAGACTCCTTCCCCTCAGCGAGGTACCCGTGTCCAGCACGCTCCCCGAAAACCAGGCACCCGAGACCGGCACCGCGCGCGTGAAGCGCGGCATGGCCGAGCAGCTCAAGGGCGGCGTCATCATGGACGTCGTCACGCCGGAGCAGGCGAAGATCGCCGAGGACGCGGGCGCCGTGGCCGTCATGGCCCTGGAGCGCGTCCCGGCCGACATCCGCAAGGACGGCGGCGTGGCCCGGATGTCCGACCCGGACATGATCGAGGGCATCATCGGCGCCGTCTCCATCCCCGTGATGGCCAAGTCCCGCATCGGCCACTTCGTGGAGGCCCAGGTCCTGCAGTCCCTCGGCGTCGACTACATCGACGAGTCCGAGGTCCTCACCCCGGCCGACGAGGTCAACCACAGCGACAAGTTCGCCTTCACCACCCCCTTCGTGTGCGGCGCCACCAACCTCGGCGAGGCCCTGCGCCGCATCGCCGAGGGCGCCGCGATGATCCGCTCCAAGGGCGAGGCCGGTACGGGCAACGTCGTGGAGGCGGTGCGCCACCTGCGCCAGATCAAGGGCGAGATCGCGAAGCTGCGCGGCTGCGACAACAACGAGCTGTACGCCGCCGCCAAGGAACTGCGCGCCCCGTACGAGCTGGTCAAGGAGGTCAGCGAGCTGGGCAGGCTCCCGGTGGTGCTGTTCTCCGCGGGCGGCGTGGCCACCCCGGCGGACGCCGCGCTGATGCGCCAGCTCGGCGCCGAGGGCGTCTTCGTCGGCTCGGGCATCTTCAAGTCCGGCGACCCGGCCAAGCGCGCCGCCGCCATCGTGAAGGCGACCACCTTCTACGACGACCCGAAGATCATCGCGGACGCGTCCCGCAACCTCGGCGAGGCCATGGTCGGCATCAACTGCGACACCCTCCCCGAGACCGAGCGCTACGCCAACCGCGGCTGGTAAGGCACCCACCCATGAGTGACACCCCCGTCATCGGCGTCCTGGCCCTCCAGGGCGACGTACGGGAGCACCTCGTCGCCCTGGCCGTGGCCGACGCCGTGGCCAGGCCGGTGAGGCGCCCCGAGGAACTCGCCGAGGTGGACGGCCTGGTCGTCCCCGGCGGCGAGTCCACCACCATCTCCAAGCTCGCCGTCCTCTTCGGCGTCATGGAACCCCTCCGCGCGCGCGTGCGGGACGGCATGCCCGTCTACGGCACCTGCGCGGGCATGATCATGCTGGCGGACAAGATCCTCGACCCGCGCTCCGGGCAGGAGACGATCGGCGGCATCGACATGATCGTGCGCCGCAACGCCTTCGGGCGGCAGAACGAGTCCTTCGAGGCCGCCGTCGACGTCAGGGGCGTCGAGGGCGGTCCCGTGGAGGGCGTCTTCATCCGCGCCCCCTGGGTCGAGTCCGTGGGCGCCGCCGTCGAGGTGCTCGCCGAGCACGACGGCCACGTCGTCGCCGTCCGCCAGGGCAACGCGCTGGCCACCTCGTTCCACCCGGAGCTGACGGGCGACCACCGCGTGCACCGCCTCTTCGCCGACATGGTGCGCGCGAACGGGGCGGCCCGGTCCTTGTAGGATTCCTGCGTTCAGTTGCAGAAGATGGGTTACGCGAAGGAGACAGGCAGATGTCCGGCCACTCTAAATGGGCTACGACGAAGCACAAGAAGGCCGTGATCGACGCCAAGCGCGGCAAGCTCTTCGCGAAGCTGATCAAGAACATCGAGGTCGCGGCCCGCATGGGTGGTGCCGACATCGACGGCAACCCGACTCTTTACGACGCCATTCAGAAGGCGAAGAAGCAGTCGGTGCCGAACAAGAACATCGACTCCGCGGTCAAGCGCGGCGCCGGCCTGGAGGCCGGTGGCGCCGACTACGAGACGATCATGTACGAGGGCTACGGCCCCAACGGCGTCGCGGTGCTCATCGAGTGCCTCACCGACAACCGCAACCGCGCCGCCTCCGACGTCCGCGTCGCCATGACCCGCAACGGCGGCTCCATGGCCGACCCCGGCTCGGTGTCGTACCTGTTCAACCGCAAGGGCGTCGTGATCGTGCCCAAGGGCGACCTGGGCGAGGACGACGTCCTCGGCGCCGTCCTGGACGCGGGCGCGGAGGAGGTCAACGACCTCGGCGAGTCCTTCGAGGTGCTCAGCGAGGCCACCGACCTGGTCGCGGTCCGCACCGCCCTCCAGGAGGCCGGCATCGACTACGAGTCCGCCGACGCCAACTTCGTCCCCACCATGCAGATCGAGCTGGACGAGGAGGGCGCGCGGAAGATCTTCCGGCTCATCGACGCGCTGGAGGACAGCGACGACGTGCAGAACGTCTTCGCCAACTTCGACGTGAGCGACGAGATCATGGAGAAGGTCGACGCGTAACGCGTCCCGTGCGCAGCGGGCCGACGGGGACACCACCCGTCGGCCCGTCGCTTTGTCGGTGGCACCCGATAGCCTGCACAAACAGGTGATCGACGAGAGGGGCCGGGCGCGTGCGCGTACTGGGGGTGGACCCGGGGCTGACCCGGTGCGGGGTCGGCGTCGTGGAGGGCGTCGCGGGCCGGCCGCTCACCATGGCCGGCGTCGGTGTCGTGCGCACGCCCGCGGACGCCGACCTCGGCCGCCGCCTCGTCGCCGTCGAGCAGGGCATCGAGCGGTGGCTGGACGAGCACCGGCCGGAGTTCGTCGCCGTGGAGCGCGTCTTCAGCCAGCACAACGTCCGCACCGTGATGGGCACCGCCCAGGCCAGCGCCGTCGCGATCCTGTGCGCCTCCCGCCGCGGCATCCCGGTCGCCCTGCACACGCCCAGCGAGGTCAAGGCCGCCGTCACCGGCAGCGGACGCGCCGACAAGGCGCAGGTCGGCGCCATGGTGACGCGTCTGCTGCGGCTCGACGCACCGCCCAGGCCCGCCGACGCCGCCGACGCCCTCGCGCTCGCCATCTGCCACATCTGGCGCGCCCCCGCGCACCACCGCCTCCAGCAGGCCGTGGCCCGGCACACCTCCCGGGGCGCGCGCCGCCCGCAGACTCCCGACCCGTCGAAAGGCCGCCCCGCATGATCGCCTTCGTCAGCGGCACCGTCGCCGCCCTCGCCCCCGACGCCGCGGTGGTGGAGGTCGGCGGCGTCGGCATGGCCGTCCAGTGCACGCCGAACACGCTCTCCACCCTGCGCCTCGGCAAGCCCGCCCGGCTGGCCACCTCCCTCGTCGTGCGCGAGGACTCGCTCACGCTTTACGGCTTCGCCGACGACGACGAGCGCCAGGTCTTCGAACTGCTCCAGACCGCCAGCGGCGTCGGCCCCCGCCTCGCCCAGGCCATGCTCGCCGTGCACCAGCCCGACGCCCTGCGCAGGGCCGTCTCCACCGGTGACGAGAAGGCGCTCACCGCCGTCCCCGGCATCGGCAAGAAGGGCGCGCAGAAGCTGCTCCTGGAACTGAAGGACCGGCTCGGCGAACCGATCGGCGCCCCCGCCGTCGGCGCCCCGGTCAGCACCGGCTGGCGGGACCAGCTGCACGCCGCCCTGATCGGCCTCGGGTACGCCACCCGCGAGGCCGACGAGGCCGTCACCGCCGTGACGCCGCAGGCCGAGGCCGCCGGGGGCACCCTGCAGGTCGGCGCACTGCTCAAGGCCGCCCTGCAGACGCTGAACCGCGCCCGCTGACCACGCCCGCCACCACCGACCCGGTGCGCCACGGCAAGGAGAACGAAGTGAACTGGGACGACACGACCGACGCGGAAGCCGCCGCCGAGCGGCTGGTGGGTGCCGTCGCCGACGGCGAGGACCAGGCCGTGGAGGCCGCCCTGCGCCCCAAGGACCTGGGCGAGTTCATCGGCCAGGAGAAGGTCCGCGAGCAGCTCGACCTGGTGCTGCGTGCCGCACGCGCGCGGGGGGCCACCGCCGACCACGTGCTCCTCTCCGGCGCCCCCGGCCTCGGCAAGACCACGCTGTCGATGATCATCGCGGCCGAGATGGAAGCCCCCATCCGCATCACCTCGGGCCCCGCCATCCAGCACGCGGGCGACCTCGCGGCGATCCTCTCCTCGCTCCAGGAGGGCGAGGTCCTCTTCCTCGACGAGATCCACCGCATGTCGCGGCCCGCCGAGGAGATGCTCTACATGGCGATGGAGGACTTCCGCGTCGACGTCGTCGTCGGCAAGGGCCCCGGCGCCACCGCCATCCCCCTGGAGCTGCCCCCCTTCACCCTGGTCGGCGCCACCACGCGCGCGGGGCTGCTGCCGCCCCCCTTGCGCGACCGCTTCGGCTTCACCGCCCACATGGAGTTCTACGGCCCGGCCGAGCTGGAGCGCGTGATCCACCGCTCCGCCGGCCTGCTCGACGTCGGGATCGACACCACCGGCGCCGCCGAGATCGCCGGCCGCTCCCGCGGCACCCCCCGCATCGCCAACCGCCTGCTGCGCCGGGTCCGCGACTACGCCCAGGTCAAGGCCGACGGCAGGATCACCCAGGAGATCGCCGCCGCCGCCCTCGCGGTCTACGAGGTCGACGCCCGGGGTCTGGACCGGCTCGACCGGGGAGTGCTGGAGGCCCTCCTCAAGCTGTTCGGCGGCGGACCGGTCGGCCTGTCCACGCTCGCCGTAGCCGTGGGGGAGGAGCGTGAGACAGTGGAAGAGGTCGCCGAACCCTTCCTCGTACGGGAGGGTCTGCTCGCCCGCACCCCACGCGGGCGGGTGGCCACTCCGGCCGCGTGGGCGCACCTCGGACTCACCCCGCCGCGTCCGCAGAGTTCAGGAAACGGACAACCGGACTTGTTCGGGGCGTGACGACCCGCTCACGCGGGGCACATTCGCCGGAGCAGGAACCCCGGTGCCATGCTGGGCGTTGTTCCATGCGCGCGGACTCGCCTAGACTCCGCCGATGCCGCCCTTGCCGGTGGCGTACACACCCCCAACCATCAGGCCGCTCCCCAGCGCGGTCGTGTGAAGGAAGTACCGACCCGTGAGTCTCGTGACCCTCCTCCCGTTCATCGTGCTCATCGGGGCCATGTTCCTGATGACCCGGTCGGCGAAGAAGAAGCAGCAGCAGGCCGCCAACATGCGGAACGAGATGCAGCCCGGAACCGGTGTCCGCACCATCGGGGGCATGTACGCCACGGTCAAGGAGGTCAACGAGGACACGGTCCTCCTCGACGCCGGCCCGGGTGTGGAACTGCTCTTCGCCAAGAACGCGATCGGTGCCGTCCTCTCCGACGACGAGTACAACCGCATCGTCCACGGCATCGAGCACGACCTGAAGTCCGACATGGACGTCGTCCCCGACGACGCCTCCTCCCTCACCGAGACCGACGCCCCCGCCGACGCCGCCTCCGACGACAAGTCCGTCGACCTCGGCAAGAAGGCCGCCGAGCCCGCCGACGAGACGACCGACGAGCCGGCGGCCGACGCCGCGCCCGCCGAGGCGCAGACCGACGAGAAGGCGAAGAAGTCCGACGGCGGTTCCGAGGCGAAGTAAGCCGTGCCCCGGGGTGCGCGGGACGGGTTCCCGCGCACCCCGCGCGATGCGCGGCTCGCACGGACCCGGACACCATGTGATGGCCGCCGGTGACGCCTTCTGGGCGCCAAGCGGCCCGAGAGGGAGTACACCAAGGTGGTAGCACCTAAAAAGGGAAAGAATGCGAGCGCTCAGAGCAAGCCCGGGCGCTCGCTGGCCCTGATCCTGATCGCCATCGTGGCGCTCACCGCAGGCATGTTCGCCTCCGGGCACAAGACTCCGCGTCTCGGCATCGACCTGGCGGGCGGCACGAGCATCACGCTCCGGGCCGTACCGGAGGCGGGCCAGGAGTCCGCGATCAACAAGACCAACATGGACACCGCGGTCGAGATCATGGAGCGCCGTGTCAACGGACTGGGTGTCTCCGAGGCCGAGGTCCAGACCCAGGGCGACCGGAACATCATCGTCAACATCCCCAAGGGGATGAACTCGAAGGAAGCCCGGCAGCAGGTCGGCACCACCGCCAAGCTGTACTTCCGTCCGGTCCTCGCCACCGAACTCTCCGGCGCCGACGCGACCGGCAGCCCCTCGCCGAGCGCGAGCGGCGGCGCCACGGACAAGGCGACCGACAAGGCGACCGACAAGGCCACGGACGGTGACAAGGCGACCGGCGGTGACAAGGCCACCGACGGCAGCACGCCGAGCAGCGGCACGCCGTCCGACCCGGCCTCGGCCAGCGCCACCACCCAGGGCCGCGCCGCGAGCGACGCCCTGAAGGCCGACCCCAGCCCGACCGCGAAGAGCTCCGACGGCGCCTCTCCGTCCCCGAGAGCCAGCGCCTCCGGCGACGACGCGACCGCCAAGCTGCAGCAGCAGTACGCGGCCCTGGACTGCACCGACGCCAACGCCCGTGCCGAGGCCGGCAAGGGCGCCAAGCCGGCCGACTCCACCGTGGCCTGCGGCCAGAACGCGCAGGGCCAGTGGCAGAAGTACATCCTCGGCCCCGCCGCGGTCGACGGCACCGAGGTCGACAAGGCCGACGCCGTCTACAACACGCAGACCGCCGCCGGCTGGACCGTGACGATGAAGTTCACGGACAAGGGCAGCAAGAAGTTCGCGGACATCACCGGCCAGCTGGCCCAGAAGCAGTCCCCGCAGAACCAGTTCGCCATCGTCCTGGACAACGAGGTCGTCTCCGACCCGTACGTCAGCCAGGAGCTGACCGGCGGCAACGCGGAGATCTCCGGCAGCTTCGACCAGGAGGAGGCCCAGGGCCTCGCCAACATGCTGTCCTACGGCGCGCTGCCGCTGACCTTCAAGGAGGACAGCGTCACCACCGTCACCGCCGCGCTCGGCGGTGAGCAGCTCCACGCCGGTCTGATCGCGGGCGCGATCGGCCTCGCCCTGGTCGTCCTCTACCTGCTGTTCTACTACCGCGGCCTGTCGTTCATCGCCGTCGCCTCGCTGGGCGTCTCCGCGGGCCTCACGTACGTGATCATGTCGCTGCTCGGCCCGACGATCGGCTTCGCGCTGAACCTGCCGGCCGTGTGCGGTGCCATCGTCGCCATCGGCATCACCGCGGACTCGTTCATCGTGTACTTCGAACGCGTCCGCGACGAGATCCGCGAGGGCCGCACGCTGCGTCCCGCCGTCGAGCGGGCCTGGCCGCGTGCCCGGCGCACCATCCTCGTCTCCGACTTCGTGTCCTTCCTCGCCGCGGCGGTGCTCTTCATCGTCACCGTCGGCAAGGTGCAGGGCTTCGCGTTCACGCTCGGTCTGACGACCCTGCTCGACGTGGTGGTGGTCTTCCTCTTCACCAAGCCGCTGCTGACGCTGATGGCCCGGCGGAAGTTCTTCGCCAGCGGTCACAAGTGGTCCGGCCTGGACCCGAAGGCCCTGGGTGCCAAGCCCCCGCTGCGCCGCACCCGCCGCCCCTCCCGTCCTGCCGCCGGCCCTGTCGACCCGAAGGAGGCGTGAGAGATGTCGAAGCTCGGCACACTCGGCGCCCGACTGCACCACGGCGAGGTCGGCTACGACTTCGTCAAGAACCGCAAGATCTGGTACGGCATCTCGATCCTCATCACCATCACGGCCATCGTCGGCCTGGCGGTGCGCGGCCTGCACATGGGCATCGAGTTCCAGGGCGGTGCGGTCTTCACCACCCCGAAGCACATGAGCGCCTCGGTCGCCCAGGCCGAGACCTGGGCGGAGGACTCCTCCGGCCACGACGCGATCGTCCAGAAGCTCGGCGACGGCAGCCTCCGCATCCAGATCTCGGGCACCGACACCCAGCAGTCGGACCAGATCAAGGACGACCTCTCCCAGAAGCTGGACGTCCCGGCCGACAAGATCAACGCCGACCTGGTCGGCCCGAGCTGGGGCGACCAGATCGCGAACAAGGCCTGGCAGGGCCTCGGGATCTTCATGGTCCTCGTCGTGATCTACCTGGCGATCGCGTTCGAGTGGCGAATGGCAGTGGCCGCGTTCGTCGCCCTGGTGCACGACATCACCATCACGGTCGGTGTCTACGCGCTCGTCGGCTTCGAGGTCACACCCGGCACGGTGATCGGTCTGCTGACGATCCTCGGCTACTCGCTCTACGACACGGTCGTCGTCTTCGACAGTCTCAAGGAGCAGACGAAGGACATCACCAAGCAGACCCGCTGGACCTACTCGGAGGTCGCCAACCGCTCGATCAACGGCACCCTGGTGCGCTCCATCAACACCACGGTGGTCGCACTGCTGCCGGTGGCGGGCCTGCTCTTCATCGGCGGCGGCGTCCTCGGCGCCGGCATGCTCAACGACATCTCGCTGTCGCTGTTCGTCGGCCTCGCCGCGGGAGCCTACTCGTCGATCTTCATCGCCACGCCGCTCGTCGCCGACCTCAAGGAGGCCGAGCCGCAGATGAAGGCCCTCAAGAAGCGGGTCCTGGCCAAGCGCGCCCAGGCGGCGGCCAAGGGCGAGACCGCGGACTCCGTGTCCGGCGAGGGGGCCTACGAGGCCGACGAGCCGGACGACGCCGCGCCCGCGGTCGTCGGTCCCCGCAACCAGCCCGCCTCCCGCGGCAGGGGACGCGGCCGGCCCTCGGGGAAGCGCCGATGACCGAGACGACCGACCTCACGGAACTGCTCCTCAGCCGCATCCGGGACGTGGCCGACTACCCGGAGCCGGGCGTGGTGTTCAAGGACATCACCCCGCTCCTGGCGGACCCGGCGGCGTTCGCCGCCCTGACCGACGCCCTCGCCGAGGTCGCCGGGCACACCGGCGCCACCAAGGTCGTCGGCCTGGAGGCCCGCGGCTTCATCCTGGGCGCCCCGGTGGCCCTGCGGGCGGGCCTCGGCTTCATCCCCGTGCGCAAGGCGGGCAAGCTCCCCGGAGCCACGCTCAGCCAGTCCTACGACCTGGAGTACGGCTCCGCCGAGATCGAGGTGCACGCCGAGGACCTGAGCGCGGGAGACCGCGTGCTGGTCGTCGACGACGTCCTCGCCACCGGCGGCACCGCCGAGGCCTCGCTGGAGCTGATCCGCCGGGCCGGTGCCGAGGTCGCGGGCCTCGCCGTCCTGATGGAGCTGGGCTTCCTCGGCGGACGGGCCCGGCTGGAGCCGCACCTGGCCGGGGCACCGCTGAAGGCGCTGCTCACGGTCTGAGGCACGCGCACCGCAGCACCTGGGGCGGGCCCGGAGGAATCCGGCGCCCGCCCCAGGCGTTGCACGAGTCGACGGCCCTCACATTGGCCTGAAGGCGATCCTGGAGCGCAGGATCGCTACCATGGGGTATCCGGAGCCTGACCGGGGGACCCGGATCGCGCACGAGGAGTCCTCTTGCCAGACGAGGCCCAGCCACTGACCGCCGCAAAGCCCGAGTCCGCCTCGGCGTCCGCGGCGAAGCCCGCGCCGAGCGCGCCCCAGGCGAAGAACGACACGCACGGGCCGATCCAGCACGCCCCGTCCGCGCCGGTCGACAAGCCCGCCGAGCAGCAGCCGCGCCCCAAGCCGCTGCCCTCCGAGCGCCCGAAGAACGCGCCCGTGGTCCGCACCCCCGCCGGCCAGCCCGCCCGTTCCGGCTCCTCCAACCGCGTCCGCGCCCGCCTCGCCCGCCTCGGCGTGCAGCGCGCCAACCCGTACAACCCGGTCCTGGAGCCGCTGCTGCGCATAGTGCGCGGCAACGACCCCAAGATCGAGACGGCGACCCTGCGCCAGATCGAACGCGCCTACCAGGTCGCCGAACGCTGGCACCGCGGCCAGAAGCGCAAGAGCGGCGACCCGTACATCACGCACCCGCTCGCCGTCACCACCATCCTGGCCGAGCTGGGCATGGACCCGGCGACGCTGATGGCCGGGCTGCTGCACGACACCGTCGAGGACACCGAGTACGGCCTGGAGGACCTGCGCCGCGACTTCGGCGACGTGGTCACCCTGCTCGTCGACGGCGTCACCAAGCTGGACAAGGTCAAGTTCGGCGAGGCCGCACAGGCCGAGACCGTGCGCAAGATGGTCGTCGCCATGGCCAAGGACCCGCGCGTCCTGGTCATCAAGCTCGCCGACCGCCTGCACAACATGCGCACCATGCGCTACCTCAAGCGCGAGAAGCAGGAGAAGAAGGCGCGCGAGACCCTGGAGATCTACGCGCCGCTCGCCCACCGCCTGGGCATGAACACCATCAAGTGGGAACTGGAGGACCTCGCCTTCGCGATCCTCTATCCCAAGATGTACGACGAGATCGTCCGCCTGGTCGCCGAGCGCGCCCCCAAGCGCGACGAGTACCTCGCCGTCGTCACCGACGAGGTCCAGCAGGACCTGCGCGCGGCCCGCATCAAGGCGACCGTCACCGGCCGCCCCAAGCACTACTACAGCGTCTACCAGAAGATGATCGTCCGCGGCCGGGACTTCGCGGAGATCTACGACCTGGTGGGCATCCGCGTCCTGGTGGACACCGTCCGCGACTGCTACGCGGCGCTCGGCACGGTCCACGCCCGCTGGAACCCGGTTCCCGGGCGGTTCAAGGACTACATCGCGATGCCCAAGTTCAACATGTACCAGTCGCTGCACACGACGGTCATCGGGCCCGGCGGCAAGCCGGTCGAGCTGCAGATCCGCACCTTCGACATGCACCGCCGCGCGGAGTACGGCATCGCCGCGCACTGGAAGTACAAGCAGGAGGCCGTCGCGGGCGCCTCCAAGGTGCGCACCGACGCCCCCAGGTCGTCCGGCAAGAGCAAGGACGACCACCTCAACGACATGGCGTGGCTGCGCCAGCTCCTGGACTGGCAGAAGGAGACGGAGGACCCCGGCGAGTTCCTGGAGTCCCTGCGCTTCGACCTCTCGCGCAACGAGGTCTTCGTCTTCACCCCCAAGGGCGACGTCATAGCGCTCCCCGCCGGCGCCACCCCCGTGGACTTCGCCTACGCCGTGCACACCGAGGTCGGCCACCGCACCATTGGGGCACGGGTCAACGGGCGGCTGGTGCCGCTGGAGTCCACCCTCGACAACGGCGACCTCGTGGAGGTCTTCACCTCCAAGGCGGCCGGCGCGGGTCCCTCCCGCGACTGGCTCGGCTTCGTGAAGTCGCCGCGCGCCCGCAACAAGATCCGTGCCTGGTTCTCCAAGGAGCGCCGGGACGAGGCGATCGAGCAGGGCAAGGACGCCATCGTCCGCGCCATGCGCAAGCAGAACCTGCCGATCCAGCGCATCCTCACCGGCGACTCCCTCGTCACGCTCGCGCACGAGATGCGCTACTCGGACATCTCCGCGCTGTACGCGGCGATCGGCGAGGGCCACGTCTCCGCGCCGAACATCGTGCAGAAGCTCGTCCAGGCGCTCGGCGGCGAGGAGGCGGCCACCGAGGAGATCGACGAGTCGGTCCCGCCGTCCCGCGGCCGGGGCCGCAAGCGCCGGGCCAACGCCGACCCGGGCGTGGTCGTCAAGGGCGTCGAGGACGTGTGGGTCAAGCTGGCCCGCTGCTGCACGCCCGTGCCCGGCGATCCGATCATCGGTTTCGTCACCCGCGGCAGCGGCGTGTCCGTCCACCGCAGCGACTGCGTCAACGTGGACTCGCTCTCCCGGGAGCCCGAGCGCATCCTCGAGGTCGAGTGGGCACCCACGCAGTCCTCGGTCTTCCTGGTCGCCATCCAGGTGGAGGCCCTGGACCGCTCCCGGCTCCTGTCGGACGTCACCCGGGTCCTGTCCGACCAGCACGTCAACATCCTCTCGGCCGCCGTCCAGACCTCCCGCGACCGGGTGGCCACCTCCCGCTTCACCTTCGAGATGGGCGACCCCAAGCACCTGGGCCACGTCCTGAAGGCCGTGCGCGGGGTGGAGGGCGTCTACGACGTGTACCGGGTCACGTCGGCACGCAGGCCGTCCTGAGGCCGCGAGGGAGCGCGCACATGCGCGAGGGGCTTCCGTACGCACCGTACGGAAGCCCCTCGCGCATGCGGTCCGCGACCGTCAGCCGCCGAACTCGTGCAGCCCCTTGAGCGCCTGGTCCAGGAGTGCCTGGCGGCCCTCCAGCTCACGCGCGAGCTTGTCGGCCCTCGCGTCGTTGCCCTGGGCGCGGGCCTGCTCGATCTGGGAGCGCAGCTTGTCCACGGCGGCCTGGAGCTGACCGGTCAGACCCTCGGCACGCGCGCGTGCCTCCGGGTTGGTCCGGCGCCACTCGGCCTCCTCGGCCTCCTGCAGGGCCCGCTCGACGGCGTGCATCCGCCCCTCGACCTTCGGCCGGGCGTCGCGGGGCACGTGGCCGACGGCCTCCCAGCGCTCGTTCACCGCACGGAACGCGGCACGGGCCGCCTTGAGGTCGGTGACCGGAAGGAGCTTCTCGGCCTCCCCGGCCAGCTCCTCCTTCAGCTTCAGGTTCTCCGCCTGCTCGGCGTCCCGCTCGGCGAAGACCGAGCTGCGGGCGGCGAAGAACACGTCCTGGGCGCCGCGGAAGCGGTTCCACAGGTCGTCCTCGTGCTCGCGCTGGGCGCGGCCGGCGGCCTTCCACTCGGACATCAGGTCGCGGTAGCGCGCGGCCGTCGGTCCCCAGTCCGTCGAGTTCGACAGCGCCTCGGCCTCGGCGACCAGCCGTTCCTTGGTCCGGCGGGCCTCCTCGCGCTGCGCGTCGAGCTGGGCGAAGTGCTGCTTGCGGCGCTTGGAGAACGCCGAGCGCGCGTGCGAGAAGCGGTGCCACAGCTCGTCGTCGGACTTGCGGTCCAGCCGCGGCAGGCCCTTCCAGGTGTCGACCAGCGACCGCAGCCGCTCGCCGGCCGCCCGCCACTGGTCCGAGCGCGCCAGCTCCTCGGCCTCGGCGACCAGGGCCTCCTTGGCGCCGCGCGCCTCGTCGGACTGCTTGGCCCGCTGCGCCTTGCGCTCCTCGCGCCGGGTCTCCACCAGCGCGACGAGCTTGTCCAGCCGGGCCCGCAGTGCGTCCAGGTCCCCGACCGCGTGGTGCGCGTCCACCTGCTCGCGCAGGTGGTCGACGGCGGTCTGGGCGTCCTTGGCCGACAGGTCGGTGGTCTTCACCCGCTTCTCGAGGAGGCCGATCTCCACAACCAGGCCTTCGTACTTGCGCTCGAAGTAGGCCAGTGCCTCCTCGGGGGAGCCTGCCTGCCAGGATCCGACGACCTTCTCGCCGTCGGCCGTACGCACGTACACGGTCCCCGTCTCGTCGACGCGGCCCCACGGGTCGCTGCTCACAGCGCCTCCTCCACATGATGCCTGCGGAGGGCTTCGCCACCCCCGGGCATCGTCCACAGTTTCGTCACGGCCAACATAGGCGACCGGCGGGTGGCCTGTCCGCATCCCGCACGACCGAACTTTCGCTGATGAGGGTCAGGATTTCGTGACCGTGGCCTTGTTGATCACGACCGTCGCGTTCGGCGCGGTGTTGCCGGTCGTCGGGTCCGCGGGCTGGGCGCCCGCGGCGGCGATCTTCTTCAGGACCGCCATGCCCTCCTCGGAGACGGTGCCGAACGGGGTGTAGCTCGGGGGCAGCTGGCTGTTCTGGTACACGAGGAAGAACTGGCTGCCGCCGGAGTCCGGCTGACCGGTGTTCGCCATCGCCACCGTGCCCGCCGGGTACATGTTGTCCTTGAGGCTCGTGTCCTTCAGGTTCTCGTCCGGGATGTTGTAGCCCGGGCCGCCGTTGCCCTGGGCGGTGGGGTCGCCGCACTGGAGCACGTAGATGCCCTCGGTGGTGAGCCGGTGGCACTTCGTGTGGTCGAAGTAGCCCTTGCCCGCCAGGAAGTCGAACGAGTTGACCGTGTGCGGTGCCGCCTTCGCCTTCAGCGCGATGTCTATGTCACCGCACGTGGTCTCCAGCTTCATCGTGTACTTCGCCGACTTGTCGACGCTCAGCCCGGGTTCCTTCTTCCAGGTCTGCGTCTTGGCCTTGCCCTCGGCCGGCTTGTCGCACGGGTCCGGCGCCTTGCTGGTCGCCGAGGCGCTCGGCGTGACCTCCGCGCTCGCGTTCGTCTTGTCGTCGTCGTCCCCGAGGACCACCCCGGTCGTGTACAGCGCGACACTGCCGATCAGAATCACGCCGAGCACCGACGCGATCGCGGCGTTGCGCATGCGCGCCTTGCGTCGCGCGGTGGTACGTCGCTGCTGCTGCCGCAAGAACTTCTCCCGGGCGAGCTGACGCCGCCGCTGCTCCTGGCTGACCACCGGGTTCTCTCCTCATGCGTCTTCGTGTGCCGACCGGTACGCGTGGGTGCGATGAGCCGACCGTGGGCGTGTAGCCCCGTACCGTATATGGGTTCGCTGAGGAATCGGCACCGCCGGTAGGCTCTGACCATGGGCGCGACCCGTTCGCAAGCCCGCCCGAACCGACCCAAACGAAGGACGATCGTGCTCATTGCCGGGTTCCCCGCCGGGGCCTGGGGGACGAACTGTTACCTCGTCGCCCCCGCCGCCGGTGAGGAGTGCGTGATCATCGACCCGGGCCACCAGGCGGCCCCCGGCGTCGAGGACGCGATCCGCAGACATCGGCTCAAGCCCGTCGCCGTCGTCCTCACCCACGGCCACATCGACCACGTCGCCTCGGTCGTCCCGGTGTGCGGCGCCCACGACGTGCCCGCCTGGATCCACCCCGAGGACCGCTACATGATGAGCGATCCCGAGAAGGGCATCGGCCGCGCCATCGGCATGCCGCTCATGGGCGAGCTGACCGTGGGGGAGCCGGACGACGTCAAGGAGCTGACCGACGGCGCGAAGCTGGCGCTGGCGGGCCTGGAGCTGACCGTCGCGCACGCCCCGGGCCATACCAAGGGGTCGGTGACCTTCGGCATGCCCGAGGCGGCGGACGTCCCGCCGGTCATGTTCTCGGGCGACCTGCTGTTCGCCGGCTCCATCGGACGCACCGACCTCCCCGGCGGCTCCATGGACGACATGCTCGAGTCCCTGGCACGCGTGTGCCTGCCGCTCGACGACTCGACCGTGGTGCTGTCCGGACACGGCCCCCAGACGACCATCGGCCAGGAGCGCGCCACCAATCCGTATCTGCGGCAAGTGGCCGCAGGCCGCCAAGGGAACAGCGCTTTTGACGCGCCCCGACGAGGAATGTGACGAGACCTTCCGTGAGCACCTTCAAGGCCCCCAAGGGCACGTACGACCTGCTGCCGCCCGACTCCGCCAAGTTCCTGGCCGTCCGCGAGGCGATCGCCGCGCCGCTGCGCAACTCCGGCTACGGCTACATCGAGACGCCCGGTTTCGAGAACGTCGAGCTGTTCGCGCGCGGCGTCGGTGAGTCGACCGACATCGTGACCAAGGAGATGTACGTCTTCGAGACCAAGGGCGGCGACCGCCTCGCCCTGCGCCCGGAGACCACCGCGCCCGTGCTGCGCGCGGTCCTGGAGGCCAACCTGCACAAGGCCGGCAACCTGCCGGTGAAGGTCTGGTACTCGGGCTCGCAGTACCGCTACGAGCGTCCCCAGAAGGGCCGTTACCGTCACTTCTCCCAGGTCGGCGCCGAAGCGATCGGTGCCGAGGACCCGGCCCTGGACGCCGAACTGATCATCCTGGCCGACCAGTCGTACCGCGCGCTCGGCCTGCGGAACTTCCGCATCCTGCTCAACTCCCTGGGCGACAAGGAGTGCCGCCCCGTCTACCGGGCCGCGCTCCAGGACTTCCTGCGCGGTCTCGACCTCGACGAGGACACCCTGCGCCGCGCCGAGATCAACCCGCTGCGCGTCCTGGACGACAAGCGCCCCGAGGTCCAGAAGCAGCTGACCGACGCCCCGCTGCTGCGCGACTACCTGTGCGACGCCTGCAAGGCGTACCACGAGGAGGTGCGCGAGCTGATCACGGCGGCGGGCGTGGTCTTCGAGGACGACCCGAAGCTGGTCCGCGGCCTGGACTACTACACCCGCACGACCTTCGAGTTCGTCCACGACGGCCTCGGCTCCCAGTCCGCGGTGGGCGGCGGCGGCCGCTACGACGGCCTGTCCGAGATGATCGGCGGCCCCTCCCTGCCCTCGGTCGGCTGGGCCCTCGGCGTCGACCGCACCGTCCTCGCCCTGGAGGCGGAGGGCATCGAACCGGACATCCCGTCCGCGACCTCCGTCTTCGCGGTCCCGCTGGGCGAGGAGGCCCGCCGGATCCTCTTCGCCAAGATCACGGAGCTGCGCAAGAACGGCGTCGCCGCCGACTTCTCCTACGGCGGCAAGGGGCTGAAGGCCGCGATGAAGGCCGCCAACCGCTCGGGCGCCCGCTACACCCTGGTCCTGGGCGAGCGCGACCTCGCCGAGGGCGTCGTCCAGCTCAAGGACATGGAGTCCGGCGAGCAGACCGCGATCGGCGTCAACGAGATCGTCGCGGAGCTGGAGTCCAGGCTCGGCTAGGACGGGCGCCGGTACACCGGAACCCTCGCGGGGCACGCGCGTTCGCTCACGCGTGCCCCCGGGGAACGGGTGGTGGCCGGAACACGCCACCACGGAGTGACCGCCGTCCCTTTCATAGGCTCATCGAACGGTGCCCCTACAGGCTTGTGCGGCACAATGGCCCCTGCCCGAAGCAGGTCCCACTCTCCAGTGACGGAATCGGCGTGATGAGCAAGACGACAGTGAAGGACGTCTCCACCGTGGCAGAGCCCGCGCCGGACAGCGGCACCCGCACCCCGCGCACCGAGGGCGGCAGCCGCGCCCTCGCCCTGCTGCTGGTGATCACGGGCGCCGCCGGACTGCTCGCCGCCTGGGTCATCACGATCGACAAGCAGAAGATCCTCGAGGCGAAGCTCGCCGGCACCACGTTCACACCCGGCTGCAGCCTCAACCCGGTCGTCTCCTGCGGCAACATCATGGAGAGCGACCAGGCCTCCGCCTTCGGCTTCCCCAACCCGATGCTCGGCCTCGTCGCCTACGGCATCGTCATCTGCGTCGGCATGAGCCTGCTCGCCCGTGCCACCTACCCGCGCTGGTACTGGCTCACCTTCAACGCCGGCTGCCTCTTCGGTGTCGGGTTCGTCTCCTGGCTGCAGTTCCAGTCGCTGTACCGGATCAACTCGCTGTGCCTGTGGTGCTGCCTGGCCTGGGTCGCCACGATCCTGATGTTCTGGTACGTGACGTCCTTCAACGTCCGCAAGGGCTTCCTGCCCGCGCCGACCTGGCTGCGCGGCTTCTTCGGCGAGTTCACGTGGGTCCTGCCGGTGCTGCACATCGGCATCGTCGGCATGATGATCCTCACCCGCTGGTGGGACTTCTGGACGAGCTGACCGTCCTGCCGCCAGGGCGGGCCCACCGGGCCCGCCGCGTTGTCGGTGCGGTCCTTTAGGGTTCAAGGCGTGGAGCCCGATCTGTTCACCGCCGCAGCCGAAGAACGCCAGGAGAAGGACCCGACCGGCAGCCCCCTCGCCGTGCGGATGCGCCCGCGCACCCTCGACGAGGTCGTCGGCCAGCAGCACCTGCTCAAGCCCGGATCCCCCCTGCGCCGCCTGGTCGGCGAGGGCGCGTCCGGCCCCGCGGGGCCGTCCTCGGTCATCCTCTGGGGCCCGCCGGGCACCGGCAAGACCACGCTGGCCTACGTCGTCTCCAAGGCCACCAACAAGCGGTTCGTGGAGCTGTCGGCGATCACCGCGGGCGTCAAGGAGGTCCGCGCGGTCATCGACGGCGCCCGCCGCGCGGTCGGCGGGTACGGCAAGGAGACCGTCCTCTTCCTCGACGAGATCCACCGTTTCAGCAAGGCCCAGCAGGACTCCCTCCTCCCGGCCGTGGAGAACCGCTGGGTCACCCTGATCGCCGCCACCACCGAGAACCCGTACTTCTCGGTGATCTCCCCGCTGCTCTCCCGCTCCCTCCTGCTCACCCTCGAGCCCCTCACCGACGACGACATCCGGGACCTGCTCCGCCGCGCCCTGGGCGACGAGCGCGGCCTCAAGGGCGCCCTGGCCCTCCCCGAGGACACCGAGGACCACCTGCTGCGCATCGCCGGCGGCGACGCCCGCCGCGCGCTCACCGCCCTGGAGGCCGCCGCCGGGGCCGCGCTCGACAAGGGCGAGGCGGAGATCGGCCTGACCACGCTGGAGGAGACGGTCGACCGCGCCGCGGTGAAGTACGACCGCGACGGCGACCAGCACTACGACGTCGCCAGCGCCCTGATCAAGTCCATCCGCGGCTCCGACGTCGACGCCGCCCTGCACTACCTGGCCCGCATGATCGAGGCCGGCGAGGACCCCCGCTTCATCGCGCGGCGCCTGATGATCTCCGCCAGCGAGGACATCGGCCTCGCCGACCCGAACGCGCTGCCGATCGCCGTCGCCGCCGCCCAGGCCGTCGCCATGATCGGTTTCCCCGAGGCGTCCCTCACCCTCAGCCACGCCACCATCGCCCTGGCCCTGGCCCCCAAGTCCAACGCCGCGACCACCGCCATCGGCGCCGCCCTGGACGACGTGCGCAAGGGCCACGCCGGCCCCGTCCCCGCGCACCTGCGGGACAGCCACTACAAGGGCGCCGGCAAGCTGGGGCACGGCCAGGGGTACGTGTACCCGCACGACCTGCCCGAGGGCATCGCCGCCCAGCAGTACGCCCCGGACGGACTGAAGGACCGCACGTACTACACGCCGACCCGGCACGGCGCCGAGGCCCGCTACGCGGACGCGGTGGAGTGGACCCGCGGGCACCTCGGTCGCAAGCCCTCCTGAGCAGCCTGTAGACTCGCCCGGAGTGCCGCGTCCCGTGCTGTCAGAACGGGACAGCCGGCCGGAACCCCCAGCGGGTTCCAGGAGCGTCGCGCACCGTCGATCGGTGTCGCGGGCAGCCCACCACCACCCGGGTTCCGGGAGCGGTCGGTGGGCCACTCGCGTGCTGCACGTATGTGCCCAGACCAGGGGAGCGGCTGCCCGGCAGGTCCCGAGCGGACCCGGCGGGATTCCCCGGCTGCGGATTGCGACCTCCCTCAACCCCTGACAAGCCGGAAACTAGAGAAGAGACACAGACAGTGGCGAACCAGCCCCGCCCCAAGGTCAAGAAGTCGCGTGCCCTCGGCATCGCGCTGACCCCGAAGGCCGTCAAGTACTTCGAGGCCCGCCCCTACCCGCCGGGTGAGCACGGCCGCGGCCGCAAGCAGAACTCGGACTACAAGGTCCGTCTGCTCGAGAAGCAGCGTCTGCGCGCGCAGTACGACCTCAGCGAGCGCCAGCTCGTCCGCGCCTACGAGCGTGCCTCCAAGACCAACATGAAGACCGGCGAGGCCCTGGTCATCGAGCTCGAGCGCCGTCTCGACGCGCTGGTCCTGCGTTCGGGCATCGCCCGCACCATCTACCAGGCCCGCCAGATGGTCGTCCACGGCCACATCCAGGTCAACGGCCAGAAGGTCGACAAGCCGTCCTTCCGCGTCCGCCCGGACGACGTGGTGCAGGTGCGCGAGCGCTCCAAGGAGAAGACGCTCTTCACCATCGCCCGCGAGGGCGGCTTCGCCCCCGACGGCGAGACCCCGCGCTACCTCCAGGTGAACCTCAAGGCCCTGGCGTTCCGCCTGGACCGCGAGCCGAACCGCAAGGAGATCCCGGTGATCTGCGACGAGCAGCTCGTCGTCGAGTACTACGCCCGCTGATCCAGCACACTCGCTGAACCACGCAGGCGCAGTACCCACCCGCGGTACCTCAGCCCGCCGTCTCCCCGCCCCTCCGGGTGGGCGAGGCGGCGGGCTTCGCCGTGCGGGCGCCCGCCACGGACCGCCCCCCGGGCGCCGTGCGCGGCGCCGGCAGCGAGGCCGGCGAGCCGGGCCGGCGCAGCGCCCGTGCCACCGCCTCCCGGCGGCCCAGCCGCGCCCCGTGCCGTACGCACTGCTCGTACCGCTCGTCGCCCAACTGCTCCCGGGCCGCCGCCTCGCACAGCTCGTGCGGCGCGTTGTAGTGCGCCGAGCCGAACAGCGGCAGACCCACCGACGGCCACATCCGCCCCGCCGCCCCCTGCAGCACCGCCGCCTCCGCCGCGTCGCCCTCCGCCGCCGTGACCAGGGCGAGCAGCTCCACCGCCAGCACCGAGCCGAGCTGGTCGCGGAAGCGGTGCGCACCGCCCAGGCAGTCGGCCAGCAGCTCCCGGGCGCGCACCGGGTCGCCCTCGCTCCAGGCCGCGTACGCCAGCACGTACAGGGCGTACCCCCGGGCCCAGCGCTCGCCGTGGTCCTCGCAGACCCGGCGCACGTCCTCGCACAGGCGCACCGCGTCCGGCAGATCGCCCTGGAACGCCCGCGCCATCGCCAGCTCCACCTGGCCCATCAGCACGTTGCTGTTCAGCTCGCCGATCTCCCGGTAGCGGCGCAGCGCGGAGCGCAACAGCGCCTCCGCGCGCGGCAGGTCGTCCGTCACCAGCGCCAGGCAGCCGCTGCGGTGCTCCGCGTACGCCACCGCCGTCGGGTTCGCCGAGCGCTCCGCCTCCTCTCGGCACTCCTTGAGCGCCGCCAGCGCGGGCACCGTGTCGCCCTGGAGGATCGCCACGTACGCGAGCACCCACAGCGCCTTCAGCCGGGACTGCTCGCCCGCCGTCGGCTCCGCCTCCAGCCGTACCGCCTGCTCCAGCCAGTGCCGCCCCTCCGACAGCCGCCCGCAGCCGACCCAGTGGAACCACAGGGCGCCCGCCAGGTACTGGCCCAGGTGGGCGCCGTCGGGCTCGTTGAGGCAGTGCTCCAGGGCGCTGCGCAGATTCGGCAGCTCCGCGTCCACCCGTGCCGCGACCTCCGCCTGGCGCGGCGAGAACCACTCCAGCTCGCACCAGGTCGCCAGGCCCACGTACCAGTCCCGGTGCCGCCGCCGCAGCCGGTCCGCGTCGCCCGTGGCCGCCAGCCAGCCGGCGCCGTAGGCCCGGACCGTGTCGAGCATCCGGTAGCGCACCCCGGCCGGGGACTCCTCGCGGGTCAGCACGGACTGGGCGAGCAGTGCGGAGACCACGTCGAGCACCTCGTCGGCCGCCAGCCCGTCCCCGCTGCACACGTACTCGGCGGCCTCCAGGTCGAACGGCCCGGTGAACACCGAAAGCCGCGCCCACAGCAGCCGCTCCGGCGGTGTGCACAGCTCGTGGCTCCAGCCGATCGCCGTGCGCAGCGTCCGGTGCCGGGGCAGCGCGGTGCGGTCCCCACCCGTCAGCAGCCGGAACCGGTCGTCGAGGCGGCGCAGCACCTGCCCCGGCGACAGCGTGCCGAGCCGCCCCGCCGCCAGCTCGATCGCCAGCGGGATCCCGTCCAGGCGCCGGCACAGCTCGCGCACCTCCCGCTGGTCCGCGTCGGGCCCGGCCGCGTAGCCGCAGGTGACGTGCCGCTGCCCGGCCCGGACCGTCAGCAGCTCCACCGCCTCCTCCGTGCCCAGCGGCGCCAGCGGAACCAGCAGCTCCCCGGCCACGTCCAGCGGTCTGCGCCCCACCGCCAGCACCCGGAGCCCGGGGGCCCGGCCCAGCAGCTCGGTCACCAGCGAGGCGCAGGCGTCCGCCAGGTGCTCCACCCCGTCCAGGACCAGCAGCAGCTCCCGTTCGGCCAGGTGCGCGAGCAGCGTCTCGCGCGGCAGCCGGGTGGTGTGGTCGGTCAGGCCCAGCGCCTCCACGACCGCGTAGTCGACGAACTCCTCGTCGCGCACGGGCGCCAGTTGCACCCGCCACACCCCGTCCCGGGGCGAGCGGCGTCGGGCCGCGCGCGCGGCCAGCCGCGACTTGCCGACCCCGCCGGCCCCGGTGACGGTCACCAGCCGGGCCGAGTCCAGTGCCGCGGCCAGCTCCGCGAGCTCGGTCGCCCTGCCCACGAACACGTCGAGTTCCAGAGGTAGATTGCCGTGCGGGACGCCGTCGCGCCGAAGGTCTCGCATGAGACACGGAGCGTACTGAACCGTATTCACTCCGTACAATCGCCTTGCGCGGCCCGGTCGAAGCGCGCCGCGCGCGGCGGGGAATCCGGTACGGAGCCCCGCGCCCGGCGCGATAGGCTCGGTGCACGACTTTCCCGATGTTCAGGCACGTCTTTGAGGGAGCGGGTGCACACAGTGTCCGGTGGCGAGGTGGCCGGGATCCTGGTGGCCGTCTTCTGGGCGATCCTGGTCTCCTTCCTCGCCGTCGCACTGGCGAGGCTGGCCCAGACGCTCAGGACGACCACCAAGCTCGTGGCGGACGTGACCGACCAGGCCGTTCCGCTGCTGGCCGACGCCTCGGCGGCGGTGCGCAGCGCGCAGACCCAGATCGACCGGGTCGACGCGATCGCCTCCGACGTCCAGGAGGTCACCTCGAACGCCTCCGCGCTGTCCACCACCGTGGCCTCCACCTTCGGCGGCCCGCTGGTCAAGGTCGCGGCGTTCGGATACGGCGTGCGCCGGGCACTCGGCGGTCGCAAGGAGGACATGTCCGCCCCGGCCGCCCGGGCGCGGCGCACCGTGATCGTGGGCCGTACGCTCCCGGCGGCGCGGCGGACGAAGCGGAAGAAGGGCTGACCGAGCGATGTTCCGCCGTACGTTCTGGTTCGGCACCGGCGTGGCCGCCGGTGTGTGGGCCACCACCAGGGTCAACCGGAAGCTCAAGCAGCTCACCCCCGACAGCCTCGCCGCCACCGCGGCGAACAAGGCACTCGACGTGGGCACCCGGGTCAAGGACCGCGCGGTGGGCTTCGCGCTCGACGTCCGCGACAACATGGCCCAGCGGGAGGCCGAACTGGACGACGCGCTGGGCCTGAACGCCCCCGTCGACCCCGAACTCCCCGCCCCCCGGCGCCGCCACGCCATCGAGAACCACCACAGCAGCAACCCGCAGCACGTCGTCGACGACACCTCGACGTACACGACGTACTCGTACAACCGGAATGAGGACCACTGATGGAGTCGGCCGAGATTCGTCGCCGCTGGTTGAGCTTCTTCGAGGAGCGCGGTCACACCGTCGTCCCTTCGGCGTCGCTCATCGCGGACGACCCGACTCTGCTCCTCGTCCCGGCCGGCATGGTGCCCTTCAAGCCCTACTTCCTGGGTGAGGTCAAGCCGCCCTTCGACCGCGCCACCAGCGTGCAGAAGTGCGTGCGCACCCCGGACATCGAAGAGGTCGGCAAGACCACCCGCCACGGCACGTTCTTCCAGATGTGCGGCAACTTCTCCTTCGGCGACTACTTCAAGGAAGGCGCCATCACCTACGCCTGGGAGCTGCTGACCAGCCCCCAGGACAAGGGCGGTTACGGACTCGACCCCGAGCGCCTGTGGATCACCGTCTACCAGGACGACGACGAGGCCGAGCGCATCTGGCACGACGTCGTGGGCGTCCCCTCCGAGCGCATCCAGCGCCTGGGCAAGAAGGACAACTACTGGTCCATGGGCGTCCCCGGCCCCTGCGGCCCCTGCTCCGAGATCAACTACGACCGCGGCCCCGAGTTCGGCGCCGAGGGCGGCCCCGCCGTCAACGACGAGCGGTACGTGGAGATCTGGAACCTGGTCTTCATGCAGTACGAGCGGGGCGAGGGCATCGGCAAGGAGGAGTTCGAGATCCTCGGCGAACTGCCGAGCAAGAACATCGACACCGGTCTCGGCCTGGAACGGCTCGCCATGATTCTGCAGGGCGTGCAGAACATGTACGAGATCGACACCTCCATGGCCGTCATCAAGAAGGCCACCGAACTGACCGGCGTGGCCTACGGCGACGCCCAGGCCTCGGACGTCTCCCTGCGCGTGGTCACCGACCACATGCGCACCTCCGTGATGCTCATCGGCGACGGCGTCACCCCCGGCAACGAGGGCCGCGGCTACGTGCTGCGCCGCATCATGCGCCGCGCGATCCGCAACATGCGCCTGCTCGGTGCCACCGGGCCGGTCGTCAAGGACCTCATCGACGTCGTGATCGGCATGATGGGCCAGCAGTACCCCGAGCTGATCACCGACCGCGAGCGGATCGAGAAGGTCGCCCTCGCCGAGGAGAACGCCTTCCTCAAGACGCTGAAGGCCGGCACCAACATCCTGGACACCGCCGTCAGCGACACCAAGGCCGCCGGCGGCACCGTCCTCGCCGGTGACAAGGCGTTCCTGCTCCACGACACCTGGGGCTTCCCGATCGACCTCACCCTGGAGATGGCCGCCGAGCAGGGGCTGTCCGTGGACGAGGACGGCTTCCGGCGCCTGATGAAGGAGCAGCGGGAGCGCGCCAAGGCCGACGCCCAGGCCAAGAAGACCGGCCACGCGGGCGCAGGTGCCTACCGGGAGATCGCCGACAAGGCCGGTGCCACCGACTTCGTCGGCTACACCGACACCGAGAGCGAGTCCACGATCGTCGGCATCCTCGTCGACGGCGCCTCCTCCCCGGCCGCCACCGAGGGCGACGAGGTCGAGATCGTCCTGGACCGCACCCCGTTCTACGCCGAGGGCGGCGGCCAGATCGGCGACACCGGCCGGATCCGGGTCGACACCGGCGCCGTCATCGAGATCCGCGACTGCCAGAAGCCGGTGCCGGGCGTGTACGTCCACAAGGGCGTCGTCCAGGTCGGCGAGGTCACCGTCGGCGCCAAGGCCCAGGCCTCCATCGACGACCGCCGCCGCAAGGCCATCGCCCGCGCCCACTCGGCCACCCACCTCACCCACCAGGCCCTGCGCGACGCCCTCGGCCCGACGGCCGCGCAGGCCGGTTCCGAGAACCAGCCCGGCCGCTTCCGCTTCGACTTCGGCTCGCCGTCCGCCGTGCCGACCGCCGTGATGACGGACGTCGAGCAGAAGATCAACGAGGTGCTCGCCCGCGACCTCGACGTGCGCGCCGACGTCATGGGCATCGACGAGGCCAAGAAGCAGGGCGCCATCGCCGAGTTCGGCGAGAAGTACGGCGAGCGCGTGCGCGTCGTCACCATCGGCGACTTCTCCAAGGAGCTGTGCGGCGGCACCCACGTGCACAACACCGCCCAGCTCGGCCTGGTCAAGCTGCTCGGCGAGTCGTCCATCGGCTCGGGCGTGCGCCGCATCGAGGCCCTGGTGGGCGTGGACGCCTACAACTTCCTCGCCCGCGAGCACACGGTCGTGGCCCAGCTCCAGGAGCTGATCAAGGGCCGTCCGGAGGAGCTGCCGGAGAAGGTCTCCGCGATGCTCGGCAAGCTCAAGGACGCCGAGAAGGAGATCGAGAAGTTCCGCGCGGAGAAGGTTCTCCAGGCGGCCGGGTCGCTCGCCGACTCCGCCAAGGACGTCCGCGGCGTGGCCCTCGTCACCGGTCAGGTCCCGGACGGCACCACCGCGGACGACCTGCGCAAGCTGGTCCTCGACGTGCGCGGCCGGATCCAGGGCGGGCGGGCCGCCGTCGTGGCCCTGTTCACCACGGTCAACGGCAAGCCCCTCACGGTCATCGCCACCAACGAGGCCGCCCGCGAGCGCGGCCTCAAGGCCGGTGACCTGGTGCGCACCGCCGCCAAGACCCTCGGCGGCGGCGGGGGCGGCAAGCCGGACGTCGCCCAGGGCGGCGGCCAGAACCCGGCCGCCATCGGCGACGCCGTCGACGCCGTCGAGCGCCTCGTGGCGGAATCCGCCAAGTGAGCACGCCCGCGAACGACCAGGCGGACGGCCCGGTGATGCGCCGCGGCCGCCGCCTGGCGATCGACGTCGGCGACGCCCGTATCGGGGTCGCGTCCTGCGACCCCGACGGCATCCTCGCCACCCCGGTGGAGACCGTCCCCGGCCGCGACGTGCCGGCGGCGCACCGCCGCCTGCGGCAGTTGGTCGCGGAGTACGAGCCGATCGAGGTCGTCGTCGGCCTTCCCCGCTCCCTCAAGGGGGGCGAGGGCCCGGCCGCGGCCAAGGTCAGGAGCTTCACCCAGGAGCTGGCCAAGGGCATCGCGCCCGTACCGGTCCGGCTGGTGGACGAACGGATGACGACGGTCACCGCCAGCCAGAGCCTGCGCGCCTCCGGGGTGAGGTCCAAGAAGGGCCGGTCCGTCATCGACCAGGCCGCCGCTGTGATCATCCTCCAGCAGGCACTGGAATCCGAACGGGTGTCAGGCAGGCCCCCCGGCGAGGGCGTCGAAGTGGTCATCTGATCGCGGTACGGTAACGTTCCGCGCGATGCGGAGGCATTCGAACAGCCACCGCACAGCAAGAGGCGGAACGGAAGCGGGCCCTTCGGCACAGGCCACGTCCCCCGTCGCCTCGCGGCCCTAGGGGATCGATGACTGAGTATGGCCGGGGCCCAGGCTCCGAACCGTGGCATCCCGAGGACCCGTTGTACGGGGACGGTGGATGGGGCGGACAGCAGGCCCACGCGGGCATGCAGTCCCCCTACGGCGGCCAGCCGCAGCAGTACCCGGAGCAGCAGGCGCAGCAGCAGTACGGCGACTGGAGCAACGGCGGCCAGCCCCAGTACGACCAGTACGGGCACCAGCAGCACCCCGAGCCGCAGCACGACCAGTACGGTCATCAGTACGACCAGCAGCAGTACCAGCAGCAGTACGGTCAGCACCAGTACGACCAGCAGTACGCGCCGCAGGCCCAGCCGCAGCAGGGGTACGACAACGGCGGCTGGGACGGCGGCACCCACCCCCAGGCGCACTACCCGGCGGACCCGTCCGACCCCTACGGACAGCAGCCCGGCCCATACGGCGCCGAACAGCCCGACTACTACGGCACCCCCGAGGCGTACCCGCCGCCGGAGCCGCCCACCCGCCGGCGCGCCGAGCCCGAGCCCGAGCCGCAGCGCACCGACTGGGACCCCGGACCCGACGAGGGGGAGCACGCCTTCTTCGCGGGAGGGGGCGGCGACGAGGACGACGACGCGGCGGACGGGAGCCGTGCGGACCGCGGGGACCGCAGGTCCCGGGGCGGGGGAAAGCCCAAGAAACGCCGCAGCGGATGCGCCTGCCTGGTGGTCTGTGTGGTGCTCGGCGGCGGCGTGGCGGGCATCGGGTATTTCGGCTACCAGTTCTACCAGGATCGTTTCGGCGCGGCCCCGGACTTCGCGGGCGCCGGCAACGGCGAGCAGGTGACCGTCACCATCCCCAAGGGCGCCGGCGGCTCCACGATCGGCCAGGAACTCAAACGCCAGGGCGTGGTGAAGAGCGTCGACGCCTTCATCGCCGCGCAGCAGAGCAACCCGCGCGGCAAGAGCATCCAGGACGGCGTGTACACGCTGCAGAAGGAGATGTCCGCCGAGAGCGCGGTCGAACTCCTGCTCAGCCCGAAGAGCCGCAGCAACCTGATCATCGCCGAGGGCAAGCGCAACGCCGCCGTCTACGAGCTCATCGACAAACGCCTCGGAGTGAAGGCGGGCACCACCGCCAAGGTCGCCAAGTCCGAGTACAAGAACCTCGGCCTGCCCGAGTGGGCGCTGAACCACAAGGACGTCAAGGACCCCCTGGAGGGCTTCCTCTACCCGTCCAGCTATTCGGCGGCCAAGGGGCAGAAGCCCGAGGACGTGCTCAAGCAGATGGTGGCACGTGCCAACGAGCAGTACGACAAGCTCGGCCTCGAACAGAAGGCGACGGGCCTCGGCCTCAAGGATCCGTGGGAGCTGCTCACCGCCGCGAGCCTGGTGCAGGCGGAGGGCAAGACGCACGACGACTTCCGCAAGATGGCCGAGGTCATCTACAACCGGCTCAAGGAGTCCAACACCGAGACGAACCAGAAGCTCCAGTTCGACTCGACGTTCAACTACCTGATGGGCCAGAGCAAGATCCACATCAGCGAGTCCGAGATCAACAGCAACATGGACCCGTACAACACCTACACCAACCGGGGCCTGCCGCCCGGTCCCATCGGCAACCCGGGCGACGAGGCCCTGCAAGCGGCGCTCGACCCGACCGAGGAGGGCTGGATCTACTTCGTGGCCACCGACGGCGTGGACAAGACCGAGTTCGCCAAGACCCACGACGAGTTCCTGAAGCTGAAGGACAAGTTCGATGCCAGCCACGGCAACTGACCGGCGCCGGGCCGCGGTGCTCGGCTCCCCGATCGCCCACTCCCTCTCCCCGGTGCTGCACCGCGCCGCCTACGCGGAGCTGGGCCTCACGGACTGGGCGTACGACCGCTTCGACGTCGACGAAGCGGCGCTGCCCGGCTTCTTCGAGGAGCTGGGGCCCGAGTGGGCGGGGCTGTCGCTGACCATGCCGCTCAAACGGGCGGTCATCCCGCTGCTCGACTCGGTCAGCGAGACCGCGGCCTCCGTCGACGCGGTGAACACCGTGGTGTTCGGCGAGGACGGGCGCAGGGCCGGCGACAACACCGACATCCCCGGCATCGTCGCCGCCCTGCGCGAGCACGGCATCGAGAAGGTCGAGACCGCCGCGGTCCTCGGCGCCGGCGCCACCGCGTCCTCCGCGCTGGCCGCACTGGCCCGGATCTGCTCCGGCGAGGTCGCCGTCTACGTGCGCAGCGCGGCACGCGCCGCCGAGATGCGGGGCTGGGCGGAACGGCTGGACGTCGACGTGCGCATCGCCGACTGGGCCGACGCCGAGGAGGCGCTGCACGCGCCGCTGGTCGTGGCCACCACACCGGCCGGTGCCACCGACGCGCTCGCCGCCGCCGTCCCCGGGATGCCGGCCACCCTCTTCGACGTGCTCTACGACCCGTGGCCCACCGCACTCGCCGCCCGCTGGTCGGCCCACGGCGGAGCCGTCGTCAGCGGCCTGGACCTGCTGCTCCACCAGGCGGTGCTCCAGGTGGAGCAGATGACCGGCTGTGCTCCCGCGCCGCTGGCCGCCATGCGAAAAGCGGGGGAGCAGGCGCTCGCGGATCGCTAGTGTCCCGTCCGGTTCCGCAGGGGGTGGAACCGGAGGGGAACACGGTCCATGAACACAGGCCCGCGGCCTGCCTCGGCCAAGAGCCAGATCTTCGAGGCCGTCCCGGGCTTCCTGCCCGACCGGGTGCAGAACACGGTGCTCGCGCCGGTCGTGCGTGCCCTCGTCGGGAGCGGGGCGGCCAGGGCGAAGCGCGCGCTCGCCCGGCGGCGTGCGAGGCGCACGGGCCGGGCACTGCCGGATGCGGCCCACCCCGGGCAGGGCACCGGCGCCGACCACCTGGGACCCTGGGCGCCCCCGCGACACGGGGGAGCGCGGCGCCGACTTCCTCGGCCCCGTGCCCCGGCGCGGCGGCAGGAGCGCGGCGCGGACCTCCTCGGTCCCCACGCTCCTCCGCGGCAGCAGGGCAGCCCTCCCGCCCGATGCCGCCGGTGTCCCGCCCGCCCGTCCGGCAGATGGACCGGCGACCGGGTCCCGCCGCCGGACGTGGGAGGATCGGAGGCGGCGGACCGGGGCCGCGCACCCGGTCGGACCGTCGCGTACACGGAGAAGACGCGTACGCGGGGCATACCGGGGCGCGAGCACTGAGGAGCACCGTTGAGCAGGTTGCGCTGGCTGACCGCGGGGGAGTCCCACGGTCCCGCACTCGTCGCGACGCTGGAGGGACTGCCCGCCGGCGTGCCGATCACCACCGACATGGTGGCGGACCACCTCGCGCGGCGGCGGCTCGGCTACGGGCGCGGCGCGCGGATGAAGTTCGAGCGCGACGAGGTCACCTTCCTCGGCGGCGTCCGGCACGGCCTGACGATGGGCTCCCCCGTCGCCGTCATGGTCGGCAACACCGAGTGGCCCAAGTGGGAGCAGGTCATGGCGGCCGACCCGGTGGACCCGGAGGTGCTGGCCGGCCTCGCGCGCAACGCCCCGCTGACCCGGCCGCGCCCCGGCCACGCGGACCTGGCCGGCATGCAGAAGTACGGCTTCGACGAGGCCCGTCCGGTGCTGGAGCGCGCCTCGGCCCGGGAGACGGCGGCGCGTGTCGCGCTGGGCGCGGTGGCCCGCTCGTACCTCAAGGAGACGACCGGGATCGAGATCGTCAGCCATGTCGTCGAGCTGGCCTCGGCGAAGGCGCCGCACGGCGTGTACCCGACGCCGGACGACGTCGAGCGGCTGGACGCCGACCCGGTGCGCTGTCTGGACGCCGAGGCGTCCGAGGCGATGGTCGCCGAGATCGACCAGGCCCACAAGGACGGCGACACCCTCGGCGGCGTCGTCGAGATCCTCGCCTACGGCGTGCCGGTGGGCCTCGGCTCGCACGTCCACTGGGACCGCAAGCTCGACGCGCGGCTCGCGGGCGCGCTCATGGGCATCCAGGCGATCAAGGGCGTCGAGATCGGCGACGGCTTCGAGCTGGCCCGTGTGCCCGGTTCCCTGGCACACGACGAGATCGTGGGCACGCCCGACGGCATCCGCCGGGTCTCCGGCCGCTCCGGCGGCACCGAGGGCGGCCTCACCACCGGTGAGCTGCTGCGGGTGCGCGCCGCGATGAAGCCGATCGCGACCGTGCCGCGCGCCCTGAGGACCGTGGACGTGACCACCGGCGAGGCCGCGCAGGCCCACCACCAGCGCTCCGACGTGTCCGCGGTCCCCGCCGCCGGCATCGTCGCCGAGGCGATGGTGGCCCTGGTCCTCGCCGACGCCGTGGCGGAGAAGTTCGGCGGCGACAGCGTCACCGAGACCCGCCGCAACGTGCGCTCCTACCTCGACCACCTGGCCATCCGGTGAGCGCGCCGCTGATCGTCCTCGTCGGACCGATGGGCGTCGGCAAGTCCACCGTCGGGCAACTGCTCGCCGAGCGGCTGGGCACCGGGTACCGGGACACGGACGAGGACATCGTCACCGCCCAGGGACGGGCCATCGCCGAGATCTTCGTGGACGAGGGCGAGGGCGCCTTCCGGGCCCTGGAGAAGGAAGCGGTGCGCAGCGCGCTCGCCGAGCACGACGGCGTCCTCGCCCTCGGCGGCGGCGCCGTCCTGGACGCCGACACGCGCGCGCTGCTCGCCGGGCAGCGGGTCGTCTACCTCTCGATGGACGTCGAGGAGGCCGTCAGGCGCACCGGCCTGAACGCGGCGCGCCCGCTGCTCGCGGTCAACCCGCGCAAGCAGTGGCGCGAGCTGATGGAGGCCCGCAGGCACCTCTACGAGGAGGTCGCCACGGTCGTCGTGGCCACGGACGGCCGCACGCCGGAAGAAGTCACCCAAGCCGCCCTGGAAGCAGTGGAGTTGAAGGACGTATGAGCGAGGCAGTCACCCGGATCCAGGTCGGCGGCACCGCCGGGTCCGACCCCTACGAGGTCCTGGTGGGCCGTCAGCTCCTGGGCGAGCTGGCCGACCTGATCGGTGCCAGGGCCAAGCGGGTCGCGGTGATCCACCCCGAGGCGCTCGCCGAGACCGGTGACGCGCTGCGCGCCGACCTCGCCGAGCAGGGCTACGAGGCGATCGCCGTCCAGGTGCCCAACGCCGAGGAGGCCAAGACCGCCGAGGTCGCCGCGTACTGCTGGAAGGCGCTCGGCCAGTCCGGGTTCACCCGCACCGACGTCATCGTCGGGGTCGGCGGCGGCGCCACCACCGACCTGGCCGGATTCGTGGCCGCGACCTGGCTGCGCGGGGTGCGCTGGATCGCCGTCCCCACCACCGTGCTGGCCATGGTGGACGCGGCCGTCGGCGGCAAGACCGGCATCAACACCGCCGAGGGCAAGAACCTCGTCGGCTCCTTCCACCCGCCGGCCGGAGTCCTGTGCGACCTGGCCGCCCTGGACTCGCTCCCGGTCAACGACTACGTCTCCGGGCTGGCCGAGGTCATCAAGGCCGGCTTCATCGCCGACCCGGCGATCCTGGACCTGATCGAGTCCGACCCGCAGGCCGCACGCACCCCCGGCGGTCCGCACACCGCCGAGCTGATCGTGCGGTCCATCAAGGTCAAGGCCGAGGTCGTCTCCTCCGACCTCAAGGAGGCGGGCCTCAGGGAGATCCTCAACTACGGCCACACCCTCGGCCACGCCATCGAGAAGAACGAGCGCTACAAGTGGCGCCACGGCGCCGCCGTCTCCGTCGGCATGCACTTCGCCGCCGAACTGGGCCGCCTGGCCGGACGGCTGGACGACGCGACCGCCGACCGCCACCGCAGCATCCTCGAGGCCGTCGGACTGCCGCTGCACTACCGGTACGACCAGTGGCCCAAGCTGGTCGAGAACATGAAGGTCGACAAGAAGTCCCGCGGCGACCTGCTGCGCTTCATCGTCCTGGACGGCCTCGCCAAGCCCACCGTGCTGGAAGGCCCCGACCCGGCCGTCCTTCTCGCCGCCTACGGCGAGGTGGGCGAGTAGTACCCGGGTGGGCTCTTCCGTCCGATTCGCCCTGCCGGACGGGCACGTCGGACCGCCCCCGGCCGTTCACCAAACAACGGCCGGGGGCGGTACCGTTCCGTAGCAGAACGGCGGGCCCCCTTCCCGCCGCCAGCGCCCATCGCCTGTACGAGACGGAGTGGCACCGGATGCAGTACCCAGTGGGTTCTCCGCTGCCGCCGCCCCACCAGCCGGGGCACGGACCCGCCCTCGGCTGGTCCCCGGCCGCACCCCACCCTGGCTCCCCCCAGGGACCCGCCCCCGTACCGCCCCCGGCGCCGGGCCACCCCACGGCACCGCGCCGGGCCCCGGCCCCGCAGCAGCCGGCACCGGGGTCCGCCCCGCACCAGCCGGTCTCCGGGCCGGCCTCCCCTCCGCCGGTCCCGGGCCCGGGACCGCACCCGCCGGCCGCCGCCGCGCCCGTGCCGGACACCACCGGTCACGTGCCGTTGCCGCCGGGCGCCCCGGTGGCCGTGCCCAGCGTGCCGCCCGCCGCGGCCGCCGCGCCCGACCCCACCACGACCACCCTCGCCGTACTGCTCATAGGCCCGGCGGGGGCCGGCAAGACCAGCGTGGCCAAGTACTGGGCGGACCACCGCCGGGTCCCCACCGCGCACATCAGCCTCGACGACGTCCGCGAATGGGTCCGCTCCGGCTTCGCCGACCCCCAGACCGGGTGGAACGAGCACTCGGAGGCCCAGTACCGCCTGGCCCGCCGCACCTGCGGCTTCTCCGCGCGCAACTTCCTCGCCAACGGCATCTCCTGCATCCTCGACGACGCCGTCTTCCCGGACCGCCCGGTCGTCGGCCTCGGCGGCTGGAAGCGGCACGTCGGCCCCGGTCTGCTCCCGGTCGTCCTCCTGCCCGGCCTGGACATCGTCCTGGAGCGCAACGCCGAACGCAGTGGCAACCGCCGCCTCACCGACGAGGAGGTCGCTCGCATCCACGGCCGCATGGCCGGCTGGTACGGCTCCGGCCTCCCCATCATCGACAACTCCCAACTCGACATACCGGAAACCGCCCAGCTCCTGGACGAAGTCCTCTCCCGCTCCATAGCCAGCCCCCCGAACTGGTAGGCGCGGGGACCCGCAAGAGGCGCGGGGAACTGCGCGACCGGCCCCCACCGGCCGGTCGGACGCCGCACGACAACAAGCCCCCGCCCCGCTTGGCGCACCCGGCATCCCCCGGCCCCGCCCACTCGGCCCACCCGAGCGGCGCACCCACCGGGGGAGCCATACGCTCGGCTCATGTCAGAGGTCTACGCGGCCCGCCGGACGCGCCTACGGGAACGCTGCAACGCGGGCGGCAGCGCGGCGGCGCTCGTCTCCCGGCCCGCCAACGTGCGCTATCTCGCGGGCGCGGCGCCGCACGGCGCCGTGCTGCTGCTCGGCAGGACCGAGGACCTGCTGGTCTGCTCGGGCCCCCCGGACGACCGGCCGACCGAGGGCCGGCCCGACGAGTCCCTTGCGGTCCGCACCCTGCCCGGCCCCGGCGGCGACCCGGCCGTCACGGCCACCGGCCTCGCCGCGGACCAGGGCGCCGAGTCCCTCGCCACGGAGGACCACCACCTCACCGTGGTCCGGCACCGGGCGATGACCTCGATCGCCCCCGGCCTGCGCCTGACGGACCTCGGACAGGCCGTCGAACAGCTCCGGGTCGTCAAGGACGAGGAGGAGATCTCCTGCCTGCGCATCGGCGCCGAGATCGCCGACCAGGCACTGGGCGAGCTCCTGGAGTCCATCCTGGTCGGCCGCACCGAGCGGCATCTCGCCCTGGAGCTGGAACGCCGCCTCGTCGACCACGGTGCCGACGGCCCCGCCTTCCCCACCTCCGTCGGCACCGGACCGAACTCGGGACGCCGCGGCCACCGGCCCACCGACCGTCGGGTCGAGGAGGGCGACTTCCTCTCCGTGTGCCTGGGCGCGACGTACCGCGGATACCGCTGCGAGATCGGCCGCACGTTCGTCATCGGCACCTCGCCGGCCGACTGGCAGATCGAGTTGTACGACCTCGTCTTCTCCGCCCAGCGCTCCGGACGTGAGGCCCTCGCACCCGGTGCCGCCTGCCGCGATGTGGACCGCGCGGCCCGCCAGGCACTGGACTCGGCGGGGTACGCGGAGAACCTTCCGGCACTCACCGGTCACGGTGTCGGGCTCGAAATCGACGAGGACCCGCAGTTGGCCCCCGCGGCCATGGGTAAACTGGACGCTTGTGTGCCGGTCACCGTCGAACCGGGGGTTCACCTCCCGGGCCGGGGCGGGGTCCGGATCGATGACACGCTCGTCGTGCGCCCCGAGGCGGACGGCGGACCCGAGCTACTCACCATCACGACCAAGGAGCTGCTCGCGCTCTAGCCTCGCCGCTGGGCGCGCGTACCCGAGGTCGTCCACGTCAGTCCAGTCCAGGAGATTCCCCAACCGTGGCTTCCACGAACGACCTCAAGAACGGCCTGGTGCTCAAGCTCGAAGGCGGCCAGCTCTGGTCCGTCGTCGAGTTCCAGCACGTCAAGCCCGGCAAGGGCCCGGCCTTCGTGCGCACCAAGCTCAAGAACGTGCTCTCCGGCAAGACCGTCGACAAGACCTTCAACGCCGGGGTCAAGGTCGAGACGGCCACTGTCGACAAGCGTGACATGCAGTTCTCGTACATGGACGGCGAGTACTTCGTCTTCATGGACATGCAGACGTACGACCAGCTGATGATCGACCGCAAGGTCGTCGGCGAGGCCGCCCACTTCCTCGTCGAGGGCTTCGAGGCCACCGTCGCGCAGCACGAGGGCGAGGTGCTCTTCGTCGAGCTGCCCGCCGCCGTCGAGCTGACCGTCCAGGAGACCGAGCCCGGCGTCCAGGGCGACCGCTCCACCGGCGGCACCAAGCCCGCCACGCTGGAGACCGGCCACCAGATCCAGGTCCCGCTCTTCATCACCACCGGTGAGAAGATCAAGGTCGACACCCGTACGAGCGACTACCTCGGCCGGGTGAACAGCTAACCGTGGCTGCTCGCAACACGGCCCGCAAGCGCGCCTTCCAGATCCTCTTCGAGGGCGATCAGCGCGGCGCCGACGTCCTGACGGTGCTCGCCGACTGGGTCCGGCACTCCCGGTCCGACACCCGGCAGCCGCCGGTGAGTGAGTACACGATGGAGCTGGTCGAGGGGTACGCCGAGCGTGCCGGGCGCATCGACGAGCTGATCGCCCAGTACTCGGTCGACTGGACACTCGACCGGATGCCGGTCGTCGACCGCAACATCCTGCGCCTGGGCGCGTACGAGCTGATCTGGGTCGACGAGACCCCGGACGCCGTCGTCCTGGACGAGATGGTGCAGTTGGCGAAGGAGTTCTCCACGGACGACTCCCCGGCGTTCGTCAACGGCCTGCTCGGCCGGCTGAAGGACCTGAAGCCTTCGCTGCGCCGCGAGTAGCTCCGCAGGTTCTGCTGCGGGGACGTGGCGCCGTCGGGTGCGGCGGCACGGGCGGCCGCGGGTCGTCCGTGGCGGCTCGCGCCCACGCGGCCGCCGCCGCGAGATCGGCACAGGCCCGCGCCCCTCGCGGCGCTGCTCTCACGAAGCGTGAAAAGCCGCCGGGGTGGCTGGAACCGACCATTCGGTTCCAGCCACCCCGGCGGCACGTTTCTGCTGAGGCGGCAGCGGCTCAGAGTTCCTCGTGGGACGCCACCGCGCGGCGGGCGTCCGCGTCCAGGACGCCCCAGCTGATCAGCTGCTCGGTGAGGACCGAGGGCGACTGGTCGTAGATGACGGCGAGCGTGCGCAGGTCGTCCTGGCGGATCGAGAGCACCTTGCCGTTGTAGTCACCGCGCTGCGACTGGATCGTCGCCGCGTAGCGCTGGAGCGGGCCCGCCTTCTCGGCCGGCACGGTGGCCAGCCGCTCCAGGTCCAGGACCAGCTTCGGCGGCGGCTCAGCGGCACCGCCCGGGGTGGTGCCCGGCAGCAGCTCCTGTACGGGGACGCCGTAGAAGTCCGCCAGCTCGGCGAGGCGCTGCACGGTCACGGCACGGTCGCCGCGCTCGTACGAGCCGACCACGACGGCCTTCCAGCGGCCCTGGGACTTCTCCTCGACACCGTGGAGGGAAAGGCCCTGCTGGGTGCGGATGGCCCGGAGCTTGGCCCCGAGCTGTTTGGCGTATTCGCTGGACATATGGCTCCCCGGACAAGGTGTCGACGCGGCAGGCGCTGTTGTCGGCCGCGCGGCTGGTAACTCACTGTGAGGTTACGCAGCGTTACTCTCCTGCGTCAAGCCGAATGGTCCGCACCGACGCTTCCGTGGTATTCGCCCGCCGCTGCTCCGGACGGGTGACCGCGGTGCGGCACAGGGGTGACGGGGGCGTGTCAGGGGGGCCGCCGGACCGGTTCCGCGGGCCTGGTACCGTAGGTGGCGCAAATCCGACGTCCTTTAAGGTCCGTCCCGTGAGGCGGAGAAGGGGGTCCGTTTCGTATGGACAAGCAGCAGGAAAAGCAGGGCGGCCCGCAGCCGGCCGCGCAGTCCGAGGCCCGGCCCGTTCTGGAAGGGCCCGACATCGCGCGGGTGCTCACCCGCATCGCCCACGAGATCGTCGAACGCGCCAAGGGCGCCGACGACGTGGTGCTCCTCGGCATCCCGACCCGCGGCGTCTTCCTCGCCCGGCGGCTCGCCGACAAGCTCGAGCAGATCACCGAGCGCAAGATCCCGGTCGGCTCGCTCGACATCACCATGTACCGCGACGACCTGCGCATGCACCCGCCGCGTGCCCTCGCCCGCACCGAGATCCCCGGTGACGGCATCGACGGCCGCCTCGTCGTCCTCGTCGACGACGTGCTCTTCTCCGGCCGCACCATCCGCGCCGCCCTCGACGCGCTCAACGACATCGGCCGCCCGCGCGCGGTGCAGCTCGCCGTCCTCGTCGACCGCGGCCACCGCGAACTGCCCATCCGCGCCGACTACGTCGGCAAGAACCTCCCGACGTCGCTGCGGGAGACGGTCAAGGTCCAGCTCGCCGAGGAGGACGGTCGCGACACCGTACTGCTCGGTGCCAAGCCGGACGCCCCGGGCGCCCACCCGTAGCACCCGCGTACGAGCCCACCCGTGCCGTACGGGTGCTCGGCGTGCCCTCGCGCGCGCCCGGCCGCCCGAATTATCCCGCTCTTTCGCATGAATCGCCCTACGGAGCCTGACAGATGCAGCGTCATCTCATCTCGGCCGCCGACCTCACCCGCGACGACGCCGTCCTGATCCTCGACACCGCCGAGGAGATGGCCCGGGTCGCGGACCGGCCGATCAAGAAACTGCCCACCCTGCGCGGCCGTACCGTCGTCAACCTCTTCTTCGAGGACTCCACCCGGACCCGGATCTCCTTCGAGGCCGCCGAGAAGCGGCTGTCCGCGGACGTCATCAACTTCACCGCCAAGGGCTCCAGCGTCTCCAAGGGCGAGTCCCTCAAGGACACCGCCCAGACCCTGGAGGCCATGGGCGTCGACGCCGTCGTCATCCGGCACGGCGCCTCCGGCGCCCCCTACCGCCTGGCCACCTCCGGCTGGATCGACGCCCACGTCATCAACGCCGGTGACGGCACCCACCAGCACCCCACCCAGGCCCTCCTGGACGCCTTCACCATGCGCCGCCGCCTGGTCGGCCCCGACGCCGGCCTCGGCAAGGACCTCGACGGCCGCCGCGTCACCCTGGTCGGCGACATCCTGCACAGCCGCGTCGCCCGCTCCAACGTCGACCTGCTGCACACCCTCGGCGCGGAGGTCACCCTCGTCGCCCCGCCGACCCTGCTGCCGGTCGGCGTCGAGACCTGGCCCTGCGAGGTCTCCTACGACCTCGACTCCACCCTGACCAAGTCCGACGCGGTGATGCTGCTGCGCGTGCAGCGCGAGCGCATGAACGCCGCGTTCTTCCCCACCGAGCGCGAGTACTCCCGCCGCTACGGCCTCGACGGCGACCGGATGGCGAAGATGCCCGACCACGCCATCGTGATGCACCCCGGCCCGATGGTCCGCGGCATGGAGATCACCGCCGAGGTCGCCGACTCCGGCCGCTGCACCGTCGTCGAGCAGGTCACCAACGGCGTCTCCGTGCGGATGGCCGTCCTCTACCTGCTGCTCGGCGGCGCCGAACCCGCCGTCGCCCACGCCCGACCCACCGAGGAGAAGTAAGACGATGAGCAAGACCCTGATCCGCGGTGCGAAGGTGCTCGGCGGCGAGCCGCAGGACGTGCTGATCGACGGCACGACGATCGCCGAGGTGGGCTCCGGCCTGTCCGCCGAGGGCGCGGAGGTCGTCGAGGCCGACGGCAAGGTGCTGCTGCCCGGACTGGTCGACCTCCACACCCACCTGCGCGAGCCCGGCCGCGAGGACTCCGAGACGGTCCTGACCGGCACCCGCGCGGCGGCGAGCGGCGGCTACACCAACGTCTTCGCCATGGCCAACACCTTCCCGGTCGCCGACACCGCCGGCGTCGTCGAGCAGGTCTGGCGGCTCGGCCAGGAGTCCGGCTACTGCGACGTACAGCCCATCGGCGCCGTCACCGTCGGCCTGGAGGGCGCCAAGCTCGCCGAACTGGGCGCCATGCACGAGTCAGCGGCCGGCGTCACCGTCTTCTCCGACGACGGCAAGTGCGTCCACGACGCCGTGATCATGCGCCGCGCCCTGGAGTACGTGAAGGCCTTCAACGGCGTCGTCGCCCAGCACGCCCAGGAGCCCCGGCTGACCGAGGGCGCCCAGATGAACGAGGGCGTCGTCTCCGCCGAGCTGGGCCTCGGCGGCTGGCCCGCCGTCGCCGAGGAATCGATCATCGCCCGGGACGTGCTGCTCGCCGAGCACGTCGGCTCCCGCGTCCACATCTGCCACCTGTCGACCGCCGGGTCCGTCGAGATCGTCCGCTGGGCCAAGTCCCGCGGCATCGACGTCACCGCCGAGGTCACCCCGCACCACCTGCTCCTCACCGACGAGCTGGTCCGGTCGTACAACCCCGTGTACAAGGTCAACCCGCCGCTGCGCACCGAGCGTGACGTCCTGGCCCTGCGCGAGGCCCTCGCCGACGGCACGATCGACATCGTCGCCACCGACCACGCCCCGCACCCGCACGAGGACAAGGACTGCGAGTGGGCCGCGGCGGCCATGGGGATGGTGGGCCTGGAGACCGCGCTGTCGGTGGTGCAGGAGACCATGGTGGACACGGGCCTGCTGGACTGGGCCGGCGTCGCCGACCGGATGTCCGTCAAGCCCGCGCAGATCGGACAGGCCACCGGACACGGCCGTCCCGTCTCGGCTGGTGAGCCCGCCAACCTCACCCTGGTCGATGCGGCATACCGTGGCCAGGTGGACCCCGCGGGCTTCGCCTCGCGCAGCCGCAACACCCCCTACGAGGGTCGTGAGCTGCCGGGCCGTGTGACGCACACGTGGCTGCGGGGCAAGGCCACGCTCGTCGACGGGAAGCTCACGTGACATCTGTAGCACCGGTAATCCTGCTGGCCGCCGAGAAGGAATCGGCGGAAGTGACCGACTGGGCCGCACGCGTCGGCTGGGTCGTCGGCCTCGGCCTGTTCGTCGCGCTCGTCTACTGGCTGATGCGCGAGGGCTGGAAGTGGCGCGGCACGCTCCAGAGCGACCTGCCGGCCCTCCCCACCGCGCCGGACGAGCCCGGCACGGCGAGACTGACGCTGAGCGGCCGCTACCACGGCTCCACCACCGCCGGGCAGTGGCTCGACCGCATCGTGGCGCACGGCCTGGGCACCCGCAGCCGGGTCGAGCTCACCCTGACGGACGCGGGACTGGACGTGGCACGCTCCGGCGCCGCCGACTTCTTCGTCCCCGCCGCCGCGCTGCGCGAGGCCCGGCTCGACAAGGGCATCGCCGGCAAGGTCCTCACCGAGGGCGGCCTGCTGGTCGTCACCTGGGCCCACGGCGACAAGCTGATCGACTCCGGCTTCCGCTCCGACCACGCGGCCGAGCACAACGAGTGGGTCGACACCCTGAACGACATGATCAACAAGACGGAAACGGAAGGCGCACGATGACGACCTCCACCCGGGGAGCCCACCGGACTCCCGCCGTACTCGTCCTGGAGGACGGCCGGACCTTCCGCGGCCGCGCCTACGGGGCCGTGGGGGCCACGTTCGGCGAAGCCGTGTTCTCCACCGGCATGACCGGCTACCAGGAGACCCTCACCGACCCGTCGTACCACCGCCAGGTGGTCGTCATGACCGCCCCGCACGTCGGGAACACCGGGATCAACGACGAGGACATGGAGTCCAAGAAGATCTGGGTCTCCGGCTACGTCGTGCGCGACCCCGCGCGCGTGCCCTCCAACTGGCGCTCGACCCGCTCCCTCGACGAGGAACTGGCCGCCCAGGGCGTCGTCGGCATCTCCGGCATCGACACCCGCGCCCTCACCCGGCACCTGCGCGAGCGCGGCGCCATGCGCGTCGGCATCTTCTCCGGCAACGCGCTGCCCGACGAGGGCACCATGCTCGCCGAGGTCCGCCAGGCCCCCGAGATGAGCGGCGCCGACCTCTCCGCCGAGGTCGCCACCACCGAGGCGTACGTCGTCCCGGCGATCGGCGAGAAGAAGTTCACCGTCGCCGCCGTCGACCTCGGCATCAAGGGCATGACGCCGCACCGCATGGCCGAGCGCGGCATCGAGGTGCACGTCCTGCCCGCCACGGCCGGCGTCGAGGACGTCTACGCGGTCAACCCGGACGGCGTGTTCTTCTCCAACGGTCCCGGCGACCCCGCCACCGCCGACCACCCGGTTGCCCTGATGCGGGCGGTCCTGGAGCGCGGCACCCCGCTGTTCGGCATCTGCTTCGGCAACCAGATCCTGGGCCGCGCCCTCGGCTTCGGCACCTTCAAGCTGAAGTACGGCCACCGCGGCATCAACCAGCCGGTGCAGGACCGCACGACCGGCAAGGTCGAGGTCACCGCCCACAACCACGGATTCGCCGTCGACGCGCCGCTCGACCGGGTCTCCGACACCCCCTTCGGCCGCGCCGAGGTCTCCCACGTCTGCCTCAACGACAACGTGGTGGAGGGGCTCCAGCTCCTCGACCGGCCGGCCTTCAGCGTCCAGTACCACCCCGAAGCTGCAGCGGGCCCGCACGACGCCGCCTACCTGTTCGACCGCTTCGTGAACCTCATGGAGGGCCAGCGTGCCTAAGCGCACCGATATCCAGTCCGTCCTGGTCATCGGCTCCGGCCCGATCGTCATCGGCCAGGCCGCCGAGTTCGACTACTCCGGCACCCAGGCGTGCCGCGTGCTCAAGGCCGAGGGCCTGAGCGTCGTCCTGGTCAACTCCAACCCGGCGACGATCATGACCGACCCGGAGATCGCCGACGCCACCTACGTCGAGCCGATCACCCCCGAGTTCGTCGAGAAGATCATCGCCAAGGAGCGCCCGGACGCGCTGCTGCCGACCCTCGGCGGCCAGACGGCCCTGAACACCGCGATCTCCCTGCACGGCAACGGCGTCCTGGAGAAGTACGGCGTCGAGCTGATCGGTGCCAACGTCGAGGCCATCAACAAGGGCGAGGACCGCGACCTGTTCAAGGAGGTCGTCGAGGAGGTCCGCAAGAAGACCGGCCACGGCGAGTCCGCCCGCTCCTACATCTGCCACTCCATGGACGACGTCATGAAGGGCGTCGAGGAACTCGGCGGCTACCCCGTCGTCGTCCGCCCCTCCTTCACCATGGGCGGCGCCGGCTCCGGCTTCGCCCACGACGAGGAGGAGCTGCGCCGCATCGCCGGACAGGGCCTCACCCTCTCGCCGACCACCGAGGTGCTCCTGGAGGAGTCCATCCTCGGCTGGAAGGAGTACGAGCTGGAGCTGATGCGCGACAAGAACGACAACGTCGTGGTCGTCTGCTCCATCGAGAACTTCGATCCCATGGGCGTGCACACCGGTGACTCGATCACCGTCGCGCCCGCGATGACGCTCACGGACCGCGAGTACCAGGTGCTGCGCGACGTCGGCATCGCCATCATCCGCGAGGTCGGCGTCGACACCGGCGGCTGCAACATCCAGTTCGCGGTGAATCCCGAGGACGGCCGGGTCATCGTCATCGAGATGAACCCGCGCGTGTCGCGCTCCTCCGCGCTGGCCTCCAAGGCGACCGGCTTCCCCATCGCCAAGATCGCGGCCAAGCTCGCCGTCGGCTACACCCTCGACGAGATCCCGAACGACATCACGCAGGAGACCCCGGCCTCCTTCGAGCCGACCCTCGACTACGTGGTCGTCAAGGCCCCGCGGTTCGCCTTCGAGAAGTTCCCGAGCGCCGACTCCACCCTCACCACGACCATGAAGTCGGTCGGCGAGGCCATGGCCATCGGCCGCAACTTCACCGAGGCCTTCCAGAAGGCGCTGCGGTCGCTGGAGCGCAAGGGCAGCCAGTTCACCTTCGTCGGCGAGCCCGGCGACAAGGACGCACTGCTGCGCGAGGCCGTGCGGCCCACCGACGGCCGGATCAACGCCGTCATGCAGGCCATCCGCGCGGGCGCCACCCCGCAGGAGGTCTTCGACGCCACCAAGATCGACCCCTGGTTCGTCGACCAGCTCTTCCTCATCAAGGAGATCGCCGACGAGATCGCCGGGGCCCGCGAGCTGACAAGTGACCTGCTCACCGAGGCCAAGCGGCACGGCTTCTCCGACCAGCAGATCGCCGAGATCAGCGGCCTGGGCGAGGACGTGGTCCGCCAGGTGCGGCACGCGCTCGGCGTCCGCCCGGTCTACAAGACCGTCGACACCTGCGCCGCCGAGTTCGCCGCGAGGACGCCGTACTTCTACTCCTCCTACGACGAGGAGAACGAGGTCGCGCCCCGCGAGAAGCCCGCGGTGATCATCCTGGGCTCCGGCCCGAACCGCATCGGCCAGGGCATCGAGTTCGACTACTCCTGCGTCCACGCCTCCTTCGCGCTGTCCGACGCCGGGTACGAGACCGTGATGGTCAACTGCAACCCGGAGACCGTCTCCACCGACTACGACACCTCCGACCGGCTCTACTTCGAGCCGCTCACCCTGGAGGACGTCCTGGAGATCGTCCACGCCGAGCAGCAGGCCGGACCGGTCGCGGGTGTCGTCGTCCAGCTCGGCGGACAGACCCCGCTCGGCCTGTCGCAGGCCCTGAAGGACAACGGCGTGCCGATCGTTGGCACCTCCCCGGAGGCCATCCACGCCGCCGAGGACCGCGGCGCCTTCGGGCGGGTCCTCGCCGAGGCCGGGCTGCCGGCCCCCAAGCACGGCACCGCCACCACCTTCGGCGAGGCCAAGGCCATCGCCGACGAGATCGGCTACCCGGTCCTGGTGCGGCCCTCCTACGTGCTCGGCGGGCGCGGCATGGAGATCGTCTACGACGAGACCCGGCTGGAGGCGTACATCGCCGAGTCGACCGAGATCAGCCCGTCCCGGCCGGTCCTGGTCGACCGCTTCCTGGACGACGCGATCGAGATCGACGTGGACGCCCTGTACGACGGCGAGGAGCTGTACCTCGGCGGCGTCATGGAGCACATCGAGGAGGCCGGCATCCACTCCGGCGACTCGGCGTGCGCCCTGCCCCCGATCACGCTCGGCGGCTTCGACATCAAGCGGCTGCGCACCTCCACCGAGGGCATCGCCAAGGGCGTCGGCGTGCGCGGCCTGATCAACATCCAGTTCGCGCTGGCCGGCGACATCCTCTACGTCCTGGAGGCCAACCCGCGCGCCTCGCGCACCGTCCCCTTCACCTCGAAGGCGACGGCGGTGCCGCTGGCCAAGGCCGCCGCCCGCATCTCGCTGGGCGCCACCATCGCCGAGCTGCGCGCCGAGGGACTGCTCCCGGCCAACGGCGACGGCGGCACCCTGCCGCTGGACGCGCCGATCTCCGTCAAGGAGGCCGTGATGCCGTGGTCCCGCTTCCGGGACATCCACGGCCGCGGCGTCGACACCGTCCTCGGCCCGGAGATGCGCTCCACCGGCGAGGTCATGGGCATCGACTCCGTCTTCGGCACGGCCTACGCCAAGTCGCAGGCCGGCGCGTACGGGCCGCTGCCCACCAAGGGCCGCGCCTTCATCTCGGTCGCCAACCGCGACAAGCGCTCGATGATCTTCCCGGCCCGCGAGCTGGTCGCCCACGGCTTCGAGCTGCTGGCCACCTCCGGCACCGCCGAGGTCCTCAAGCGCAACGGCATCAACGCCACCGTGGTGCGCAAGCAGTCCGAGGGCACCGGTCCGAACGGCGAGAAGACCATCGTCCAGCTCATCCACGACGGCGAGGTCGACCTCATCGTCAACACGCCGTACGGCACCGGCGGCCGCCTCGACGGCTACGACATCCGCACGGCGGCCGTGGCCCGCTCGGTGCCCTGCCTGACCACGGTCCAGGCGCTGGCGGCGGCGGTCCAGGGCATCGACGCCCTCACCCACGGCGACGTCGGAGTGCGCTCGCTCCAGGAACACGCCGAATTCCTGACCGCGGCCCGCGACTAGCGGCCCCGAGGGGGACACCGGAAACGGTGTCCCCCTCTTCATGAGCCCCAGAGCACCGCAGAGGCTTCCCGAGGACACATGTACAAGATCTTCTTCAAGCTCGTCTTCTCCCGCATGGACCCCGAACGGGCCCACCATCTCGCCTTCCGCTGGATCCGTCTCGCCGTCCGCGTCCCCGTGCTGCGCACCTTCGTCGCCGCCGCGCTCGCGCCCCGGTACAAGGAGCTGCGCACCGAGGCCCTGGGCCTGCGCATGCACGGCCCCTTCGGACTCGCCGCCGGCTTCGACAAGAACGCGGTCGCCGTCGACGGGATGGCGATGCTGGGCTTCGACCACGTCGAGATCGGCACCGTCACCGGCGAGCCCCAGCCCGGCAACCCCAAGAAGCGGCTGTTCCGCCTGGTGGGCGACCGGGCGCTGATCAACCGCATGGGCTTCAACAACGAGGGCTCGCTGGCCGTCGCGGCCCGCCTGGCCTCCCGTTCGCCCGTCTTCCGGACCGTCGTCGGCGTCAACATCGGCAAGACCAAGGTCGTCCCCGAGGAGGAGGCCGTCGGCGACTACGTGAAGTCCGCCGAACGGCTCGCCCCGCACGCCGACTACCTCGTCGTCAACGTCTCCTCGCCCAACACGCCCGGTCTGCGCAACCTCCAGGCCACCGAGGCGCTGCGCCCGCTGCTGAGCGCGGTGCGCGAGGCCGCCGACCGCGCGGTGACCGCCCGGCGTGTCCCGCTGCTGGTCAAGATCGCGCCCGACCTCGCCGACGAGGACGTGGACGCGGTCGCCGACCTGGCCGTGGAGCTGGGCCTGGACGGCATCATCACCACCAACACCACCATCGCCCGCGAGGGCCTCGGCCTGACCTCCTCGCCCGCCCTGGTCGGCGAGACCGGCGGGCTGTCCGGCGCCCCCCTCAAGGCACGCTCCCTGGAGGTGCTGCGCCGCCTGTACGCGCGCGTGGGCGACCGGATCACCCTGGTCGGCGTGGGCGGCGTCGAGACGGCCGAGGACGCCTGGGAGCGCATCCTGGCGGGCGCCACGCTGGTCCAGGGCTACAGCGCGTTCATCTACGAGGGGCCCTTCTGGGGCCGCGCGATCCACAAGGGGCTCGCCGCGCGCCTGCGGCAGAGCCCGTACGCCACCCTTGCCGACGCGGTCGGCGCCGACGTGAGGAAGCACGCATGACCGAACGCGAACCCTTCGGCGCCCGGCTGCGCCGCGCGATGGACGAGCGCGGTCCGCTGTGCGTCGGCATCGACCCGCACGCCTCCCTGCTCGCCGACTGGGGCCTGAACGACGACGTGGCCGGCCTGGAGCGCTTCAGCCGCACCGTCGTGGAGGCGGTGGCCGACCGGGTGGCCGTGCTCAAGCCGCAGAGCGCCTTCTTCGAGCGGTTCGGCTCACGCGGCGTCGCCGTCCTGGAGAAGTCGGTCCAGGAGGCGCGGGAGGCCGGCGCGCTGGTCCTGATGGACGCCAAGCGCGGCGACATCGGCTCGACCATGGCCGCCTACGCCGAGTCGTTCCTGCACCAGGACGCCCCGCTGTTCTCGGACGCGCTGACCGTCTCCCCGTACCTCGGCTACGGCTCCCTGAAGCCCGCCGTCGAGCTGGCACGGGAGAGCGGCGCGGGCCTGTTCGTGCTGGCCCTGACCTCCAACCCGGAGGGCGGGGAGGTCCAGCACGCGGTGCGGGGGGACGGCCGGAGCGTCGGGGCGACGATGCTGGCCCACCTGGCCGCCGAGAACGCGGGGGAGGAGCCGCTGGGTTCGTTCGGCGCGGTGGTCGGTGCCACGCTCGGCGACCTGTCCTCCTACGACCTGGGCATCAACGGCCCGCTGCTGGCCCCGGGCATCGGTGCCCAGGGAGCCACGCCGGCCGACCTGCCGCGCGTGTTCGGAGCCGCGGTGCGCAACGTGGTGCCGAACGTCAGCCGGGGTGTTCTTCGTCACGGCCCGGACACGGGCGCGTTGCGGACGGCCGCCGACCGCTTCGCCGCGGAGATCCGGGCCGCGGTCACGGCATCCTGACTCTGGATACACCCTCAAATCAGAGGGATTATGTCCTAAATGTCCGACCTGACAGAGGCTGACCAGGACTTTTCCGCTGTTCTCGCTGACTCTGGCGGAGTTGACCGCTAGTCTCCGTCGAGAGTCAACGGGCGAGCGTGTTGCTCGTGGCTCACCAGGTGAGGGGCGACTAGGTTCCTCACCGGTCCGTATCCGACAGTTCGACATCCGAGGTGACGTAGGCGTGGCTCTTCCGCCCCTTACCCCTGAACAGCGCGCAGCCGCGCTCGAAAAGGCCGCCGCGGCTCGCCGGGAGCGGGCCGAGGTCAAGAATCGACTCAAGCACTCCGGTGCCTCCCTCCACGAGGTCATCCAGCAGGGACAGAAGAACGACGTCATCGGCAAGATGAAGGTCTCCGCCCTCCTCGAGTCCCTGCCGGGCGTGGGCAAAGTCCGCGCCAAGCAGATCATGGAGCGACTGGGCATCTCCGAGAGCCGCCGCGTGCGCGGTCTCGGTTCCAACCAGATCGCGTCCCTGGAGCGGGAGTTCGGCAGCACCGGCAGCTGAGTCCCGACCACTCCGCGATTGCTGGAATAATCGCTGCATGGCTGCAACACCCCGGGGGACGTCCCCCGTACCCCCGGACGCACGTCCGCGGCTGACCGTGCTCTCCGGCCCTTCGGGGGTCGGCAAGAGCACGGTCGTCGCCCATATGCGCAAGGAACACCCCGAGGTATGGCTGTCGGTCTCGGCGACGACCCGCAAGCCCCGTCCCGGCGAGCAGCACGGCGTCCACTACTTCTTCGTCGGCGACGAGGAGATGGACAAGCTGATCGCCAACGGCGAGCTGCTGGAATGGGCCGAGTTCGCCGGCAATCGCTACGGCACGCCGCGCACGGCCGTGCTGGAGCGCCTGGAGGCCGGTGAGCCGGTCCTCCTCGAGATCGACCTCCAGGGCGCACGGCAGGTCCGCGAGTCCATGCCCGAGGCGCGACTGGTCTTCCTGGCCCCGCCCTCCTGGGAGGAACTGGTGCGCAGGCTCACCGGCCGGGGCACCGAACCGCCCGAGGTGATCGAGCGCCGCCTCGCCGCGGCCAGGGTCGAGCTGGCGGCCGAGCCGGAGTTCGACCAGACCCTGGTGAACACGTCCGTCGAGGACGTGGCGCGCGAGCTGCTAGCCTTGACGAACGTCGTGTGATCGCCACTGCTCATCCCGCGGTCGTCCCGACTGAATCTTTCCCATCCATCGGAAGGTAGAGCGTGTCCTCTTCCATCTCCGCGCCCGAGGGCATCATCAACCCGCCGATCGACGAGCTCCTCGAGGCCACGGACTCGAAGTACAGCCTCGTGATCTACGCGGCCAAGCGGGCCCGCCAGATCAACGCGTACTACTCGCAGCTCGGCGAGGGCCTCCTCGAGTACGTCGGTCCGCTCGTCGACACCCACGTCCACGAGAAGCCGCTCTCGATCGCCCTGCGCGAGATCAACGCGGGGCTGCTGACGTCCGAGGCCATCGAGGGCCCGGCGCAGTAGGACCAGCAGTATCGGCGGTCATATCTTCAGCCTTACGCTGACTTTTCCACAGGCCCGGCAGCCCGACTGCCGGGCCTGTGGTGTGTGATGGGTCGTGCGCGCGGTCCGAGCGGCGCGCGGTCCGAACGCGTTATCCGAGCCGGGGAGAGACGGTGGACAAGCCCAAGGTCGTTCTGGGGGTCAGTGGCGGCATCGCCGCGTACAAGGCCTGTGAGCTGCTGCGCAGACTCACCGAGTCCGGGCACGACGTCCGGGTCGTCCCCACCGCCTCCGCGCTCCACTTCGTGGGCGCCGCCACCTGGTCCGCCCTGTCCGGCAACCCCGTGTCGACCGAGGTCTGGGACGACGTCCACGAGGTCCCGCACGTGCGCATCGGCCAGCACGCCGACCTGGTCGTCGTCGCCCCGGCCACCGCCGACATGCTGGCCAAGGCGGCCCACGGCCTGGCCAACGACCTGCTCACCAACACCCTGCTCACGGCCCGCTGCCCGGTCGTCTTCGCCCCCGCCATGCACACCGAGATGTGGGAGCACCCGGCCACCCAGGAGAACGTGGCGACGCTGCGCCGCCGCGGCGCCGTCGTGATCGAACCCGCCGTCGGCCGCCTCACCGGCGTCGACACCGGCAAGGGCCGGCTGCCCGACCCGGGCGAGATCTTCGAGGTCTGCCGCCGGGTGCTGGCCCGCGGTGTGCGCGAGCCCGACCTCGCCGGGCGGCACGTGGTCGTCAGCGCCGGCGGCACCCGGGAGCCCCTCGACCCGGTCCGCTTCCTGGGCAACCGCTCCTCCGGCAAGCAGGGCTACGCCCTCGCCCGCACCGCGGCCGCCCGCGGCGCCCGCGTCACCCTCGTGGCGGCGAACGCGTCGATGCCGGACCCGGCAGGCGTGGACGTGGTGCCGGTCGGCACGGCGGTGGAGCTGCGCGAGGCGGTGCTGCGGGCCGCGGCGGACGCCGACGCCGTGGTCATGGCCGCGGCGGTGGCCGATTTCCGGCCATCGGCGTACGCCACCGGGAAGATCAAGAAGAAGGACGGCGAGGAACCCGCGCCGATCGCCCTGGTGCGCAATCCGGACATCCTCGCGGAGATCTCCGGCACCCGGGCCCGCTCCGGACAGGTGGTCGTCGGCTTCGCCGCCGAGACCGACGACGTCCTGGCCAACGGCCGGGCCAAGCTGAAACGCAAGGGCTGTGACCTGCTCGTGGTGAACGAGGTGGGAGAGCGCAAGACGTTCGGTTCCGAGGAGAACGAGGCGGTGGTCCTGGGCGCCGACGGCAGCGAGACACCGGTCGCCCACGGCCCGAAGGAAGCCCTGGCCGACACGGTCTGGGACCTCGTCGCCCGCAGACTGGGCTGACTGACCCATTCGCTCCAAGCGGCCCGGAAGACGGCTCATTCCAGCGTGGCGCCCCTGGCCAAGGACGCCGCCTTCCGGGCAGAATGCGAGTGCCGCAGGTCACAGCCCTCCCGAGAGCTGAGACGGGTGGGCCCGCGGCAGAGTGCGACCGATAAACTGTTCTCGGACGTCGCCGGGTGCAGCTCCCCGTGCCGTCCACAAATGATCAGCCAGCAGCCGCTGCAACCCCAGGGAGCGTTGTGTCCCGTCGCCTGTTCACCTCGGAGTCCGTGACCGAAGGTCACCCCGACAAGATCGCTGACCAGATCAGCGACACGATTCTCGACGCGCTTCTGCGTGAGGACCCGACCTCCCGGGTCGCCGTCGAAACCCTGATCACCACCGGTCTGGTGCACGTGGCCGGAGAGGTCACCACCAAGGCCTACGCGGACATCGCCAACCTGGTCCGCGGCAAGATCCTGGAGATCGGCTACGACTCCTCCAAGAAGGGCTTCGACGGCGCCTCCTGCGGCGTCTCGGTCTCCATCGGCGCCCAGTCCCCGGACATCGCGCAGGGTGTCGACACGGCGTATGAGAACCGCGTCGAGGGTGACGAGGACGAGCTGGACCGGCAGGGCGCCGGCGACCAGGGCCTGATGTTCGGCTACGCCTCCGACGAGACGCCGACGCTGATGCCGCTGCCGGTCTTCCTGGCGCACCGCCTGTCCAAGCGCCTGTCCGAGGTCCGCAAGAACGGCACCATCCCCTACCTGCGCCCGGACGGCAAGACCCAGGTCACCATCGAGTACGACGGCGACAAGGCGGTCCGGCTGGACACCGTCGTCGTCTCCTCGCAGCACGCGAGCGACATCGACCTGGAGTCGCTGCTCGCCCCGGACATCAAGGAGTTCGTCGTCGAGCCGGAGCTGAAGGCTCTCCTGGACGACGGCATCAAGATCGACACGGAGAACTACCGTCTCCTGGTCAACCCGACGGGCCGGTTCGAGATCGGCGGCCCGATGGGCGACGCCGGCCTGACCGGTCGCAAGATCATCATCGACACCTACGGCGGCATGGCCCGCCACGGCGGCGGCGCCTTCTCCGGCAAGGACCCGTCGAAGGTGGACCGCTCCGCCGCGTACGCGATGCGCTGGGTCGCCAAGAACGTCGTCGCCGCGGGCCTGGCGGCCCGCTGCGAGGTCCAGGTCGCCTACGCGATCGGCAAGGCCGAGCCGGTCGGCCTGTTCGTCGAGACCTTCGGCACCGCCAAGGTCGAGCCCGAGAAGATCGAGAAGGCGATCGACGAGGTCTTCGACCTGCGCCCGGCCGCCATCATCCGCGACCTCGACCTGCTCCGCCCGATCTACGCCCAGACCGCGGCGTACGGCCACTTCGGCCGTGAGCTGCCCGACTTCACCTGGGAGCGCACCGACCGCGTGGACGCGCTGCGCGAGGCCGCCGGCCTGTAGGCGGGACTCCCGGGCGGCATCGCGCCCGACGGCACGTGAGGAGGCCCGGTGTCCCCGAGGGGGCGCCGGGCCTCCGCCGTGCGCCGTGGTCCCCGGGGTTCTCGCGCCGGTGCCGTCGCCCGGCCGCGCTGTCAGTGGTCTTTGCGAGAATGCAGGCGTGAGCAGCGACAACGGACCGGAGCGGGGCGGCGCGCAGGACGCGCCGCCCGAGCAGCTCGCGCTCATCCGGGAGACGGTCCGCAAGGCGAAGACCCCGCGGGCCAAGCCCCGCACCTGGCGCGGGGCCGCGCTCGCCAGGGAGCTGCCGGTCGCCCGGGTCCTCGTCGACAAGGGCGTGCTCCACCTCGACCGGTACTTCGACTACGCCGTGCCCGAGGAACTGGACGCCGAGGCCCAGCCGGGCGTGCGGGTGCGGGTGCGCTTCGGGGCCGGCCGGCACCGGGTGCGGGACGGACGGCGCGAGGGCGGCGGGCTCATCGACGGGTTCCTCGTCGAGCGGCTCGCCGAGTCCGACTACACGGGGCCGCTGGCCGCGCTGGCCCAGGTCGTCTCGCCCGAGCGGATCCTCGACGAGGAACTGCTCGGCCTCGTCCGCGCCGTCGCCGACCGGTACGCGGGCAGCGTGGCCGACGTCCTCCAGCTGGCCGTACCGCCACGCAACGCGCGCGCCGAGAAGCGGGCCTCGCCCCAGCCGCTGCCCGCACCGCCGGTGCCCGAGCCGGGGTCGTGGGCGCGGTACGAGCAGGGCGCCGCGTTCGTGGCGGCCCTCGCGTCCGGCGCCGCGCCGCGCGCCGTGTGGAACGCGTTGCCCGGTCCGCAGTGGACCGACGCACTCGCGCGGGCCGTGGCGGCGACGCTGGCCTCCGGCCGGGGCGCCCTCGTCGTCCTGCCGGACGGGCGGGCCGTCGCCCGTGCCGACGCCGCGCTCACCGCCCTCCTCGGCGAGGGACGGCACGCGGTGCTCACCGCCGACGCCGGGCCCGAGAAGCGGTACGCGCAGTGGCTCGCGGTGCGCCGCGGCGCCGTACGGGCCGTGATCGGGACCCGGGCCGCCATGTTCGCGCCGGTGCGGGACCTCGGTCTGGTCGCCCTGTGGGACGACGGCGACGACAGCCACAGCGAGCCGCACGCCCCCCAGCCGCACGCCCGCGAGGTGCTGCTGCTGCGCGCCGCCCAGGACCGGTGCGCCTTCCTGCTGGGCGGCTGGAGCTGCACCGTGGAGGGGGCCCAGCTCGTCGAGACCGGCTGGGCGCGGCCCCTGGTCGCCGGGCGGGAGCACGTGCGCGCCGCCGCGCCGCTGGTGCGGACCGTGGGGGACCAGGACCTGGCCCGCGACGAGGCCGCCCGCGCCGCGCGGCTGCCCACCCTCGCCTGGCAGGCCATCCGGGACGGCCTGCGGCACGGACCGGTGCTCGTGCAGGTGCCCCGGCGCGGCTACGTACCGCGGATGGCCTGCGCGGCGTGCCGGACGCCCGCGCGGTGCCGGCACTGCTCGGGACCGCTGCAGGGGCAGGAGTCCGCCTCCGCCCTGCGGTGCGGCTGGTGCGGGCGCGAGGAGGGCGCCTGGCACTGTCCCGAGTGCGGGGCGTTCCGGCTGCGCGCGCAGGTCGTGGGCGCCCGCCGCACCGCCGAGGAGCTGGGGCGGGCCTTCCCGGCCGTGCCCGTGCGCACCTCCGGGCGCGAGCACGTGCTGGACACCGTGTCCGAGACCCCCGCCCTGGTCGTGAGCACGCCGGGGGCCGAACCCGTCGCCGAGGGCGGTTACGCGGCGGCGCTGCTGCTCGACGGCTGGGCGATGCTCGGCAGGCCGGACCTGCGGGCCGGCGAGGACGCGCTGCGGCGCTGGCTGGCCGCCGCCGCGCTGGTCCGCCCGCAGAGTGCCGGGGGCACCGTCGTCGCGGTCGCCGAGCCGACGCTGCGGCCGGTGCAGGCGCTGGTGCGCTGGGACCCGGTCGGACACGCGCTGCGCGAGCTGGCCGAACGGGCCGAGCTGGGCTTCCCGCCGGTGTCGCGGCTGGCGGCCGTGGCGGGACCGCCGGAGGCGGTGGCCGACTTCCTCGGCGCGGTCGAGCTGCCCCGGGAGGCCGAAGTGCTCGGCCCGGTGCCCCTGCCGGTCACGGCGGCCGGACGGCCGCGGCGGGTGGGCGCCCCGCCGCCCGGGGAGCTCTGGGAGCGGGCACTGGTCCGGGTGCCGCCCGGGCGCGGGGCGGCACTGGCCGGTGCGCTGAAGGCCGCCCAGGCGGCGCGCACGGCCCGGGGGAGTGACACGGCGGTGTGGGTGCGCATCGATCCGCCCGACATCGGGTGAGGCGCGGGCGCACCGCGGCCCTCCGTCTCCCGGGGTCGGGGAGGGCGGAGGGCCGGTGCGGGGTCGCGGTTCGGCCGGTGCGTGCGGCCGGGTGCGGGTCGGTCTTCGCTGGTCGGTCCTTGCGGGTCGGCCGTTGCGGCTCAGCCGTTGCGCGGGCCGGGGAAGGCGGTCGGACGGACCTCGTCGCGCAGGGACGGGCTGCCCGAGGTCGGCTGGGTCGGCATGGAGCGGGCCGCCGGAACCGTGGGCACCGGGGGGAGCCCGGAGCCCACGTTGACCGGACGGGTGCCCGTCGGCTCCGGTGCGTGCTCGGTGGTCTCGGCGGTGGACGGCGCCGTCCGGGCCGCGGCGCGCCGTGAGCCGTAGCGCCGGTGCACCGCCTGCTTGGTGACGCCGAGCGCGGAGCCCACCGCGTCCCACGAGAAGCCGAGCGAGCGGTCGAAGTCCACGGCGGCCGTGACCAGGGTCTCGACACTGTCCCGCAGCTCCTGGGCGAGACGGACCGTCGGGGCGGGGGCACGTCCGTAGACGACGAAGCCCGTGGAGGGGCCGGAGCGGCGCGGGCGGTAGACGTTGCCCAGCTGGGCGGTGAGGGTGCGCAGTGCGTCCACCTGCCGGCGGACCCGCTCGATGTCCCGCACCAGCAAGTGCAGGCTGGCCCGAGCCTGGGCGTCGTGGGTTGCGTGGTCGGCCATGAACAAGCCTCTCGAACCGGCGTTGAAGGAATCGGGCCGCGCGGGCGGCCCGGTATGTCAACTCTTCCTTGACCAACGTGCGGGTGCGGAGTTGGTCACGGGGCGGGGGCGTGGGGGTCGGCCCGTGCGCCCCCTCGGACTTCGGCCCCGGGGGGTCTGCCACCCGCGCACCACCCGGTCGCCGTCGGTCGCGCCGGCCTCTGCCGCAGGGGGCCGCGCCGTCGGCGGCGGCCCGTGGTCCGCGGGCTCGTAGACTGGTGCGTCGCCCGCAACCGCCCCCGCCCGAGAGGCCCGTCCCACCCATGAAGCTCGTCTTCGCCGGTACCCCCGAGGTCGCCGTTCCCGCCCTGGACGCCCTGATCGCCTCCGGGCGCCACGAGGTCGCCGCCGTCGTCACGCGGCCCGACGCTCCGGCCGGGCGGGGGCGCAGGCTGGTCGCCTCGCCCGTGGCCGAGCGGGCCGAGGAGGCGGGCATCGAGGTGCTCAAGCCCGCGAAGCCGCGCGACCCCGAGTTCCTGGACCGGCTGCGCGCGATCGCCCCGGACTGCTGTCCCGTCGTCGCCTACGGAGCCCTGCTGCCCCGCGTCGCCCTGGACGTGCCCGCCCGCGGCTGGGTCAACCTGCACTTCTCGCTGCTGCCCGCCTGGCGCGGCGCGGCCCCCGTGCAGCACGCGCTGATGGCGGGCGACGAGATCACCGGCGCGTCCACCTTCCTGATCGAGGAGGGCCTGGACTCCGGCCCCGTCTACGGGACGGTCACCGAGACCGTCCGCCCCACCGACACCAGCGGCGACCTGCTGACCCGGCTGGCCTTCGCCGGCGCGGGCCTGCTGGCGGCGACCATGGACGGCATCGAGGACGGCAGCCTGAAGGCCGTGCCGCAGCCGGACGAGGGCGTCACGCTCGCCCCGAAGATCACCGTCGAGGACGCCCGGATCGACTGGAGCGCCCCCGCCCTGCGCGTGGACCGGGTGGTGCGCGGCTGCACCCCGGCGCCCGGGGCCTGGACGACCTTCCGGGGCGAGCGGCTCAAGCTCGTGCAGGCCCTGCCGCGGCCCGACCGGACCGACCTCGCCCCGGGACGGCTCGCCGCCGGGAAGAACAACGTGTACGTCGGCACCGGCTCGCACGCCGTCGAGCTGCTGTGGGTGCAGGCGCAGGGCAAGAAGCCGATGCGGGCCGCCGACTGGGCGCGCGGCGCGCGGATCACCGAGGGCGAGCTGCTCGGCGGCTGATCCGGGCCCTGCGCCTCCGCTTCACCGTTCACCGGCCCGGCGTACGCTGGTGAGCGCACTTCACCCCACACCCGGAGCACCTTTTTCGTGAGCGATCAGCCCCGTCGTCCCCGCAAGCCCGGCAAGCCCTACCGCAGGCCCCAGAAGGACCCCGTCCGCGTGCTCGCCTTCGAGGCGCTGCGGGCCGTGGACGAGCGGGACGCGTACGCCAACCTCGTCCTGCCGCCGCTGCTGCGCAAGGCCCGCGAGAAGGAGGGCCCCGAGAAGTTCGACGCCCGGGACGCGGCCCTGGCGACCGAGCTGGTGTACGGCACGCTGCGCCGGCAGGGGACGTACGACGCGATCATCGCGGACTGCGTGGACCGGCCGCTGCGCGAGGTCGATCCGCCGGTGCTCGACGTGCTCAGCCTGGGCGTGCACCAGTTGCTCGGGACGCGGATCCCGAGCCACGCCGCCGTGTCCGCCTCCGTGGAGCTGGCCCGGGTCGTGCTCGGCGACGGGCGGGCCAAGTTCGTCAACGCCGTGCTGCGCAAGGTGGCCCGGGACGACCTCGACGGCTGGCTGGAGCGGGTCGCCCCGCCCTACGACGAGGACCCCGAGGACCACCTGGCCGTCGTGCACTCGCACCCGCGCTGGGTCGTCTCCGCGCTGTGGGACTCCCTCGGCGGCGGCCGGGCCGGCATCGAGGACCTGCTGGCCGCCGACAACGAACGCCCCGAGGTCACCCTCGTCGCCCGCCCCGGACGGGCCACGACCGACGAACTGCTCGGCGAGGAGGCGGCCGTACCGGGGCGCTGGTCGCCGTACGCCGTGCGGCTGAGCGAGGGCGGCGAACCCGGGGCCGTCGAGGCCGTGCGGGAGGGCCGCGCCGGTGTGCAGGACGAGGGCAGCCAGTTGGTCGCCCTGGCCCTCGCCCACGCGCCCCTGGACGGGCCCGACCGGCGCTGGCTGGACGGGTGCGCGGGACCCGGCGGCAAGGCCGCGCTCCTCGGTGCGCTCGCCGCCGAACGGGGTGCCTTCCTGCTCGCCTCCGAGAAGCAGCCGCACCGGGCCGGCCTCGTGGCCCGGGCGCTGGAGGGCAACCCGGGGCCGTACCAGGTGATCGCCGCCGACGGGACCCGCCCCGCGTGGCGGCCCGGGAGCTTCGACCGGGTGCTGGTCGACGTACCGTGCACCGGGCTCGGCGCCCTGCGCCGCCGGCCCGAGGCACGCTGGCGGCGCCGCCCCGAGGACCTGGAGGGCTTCGCCCCGCTCCAGCGCGGGCTGCTGCGCGGTGCCCTGGAGGCCGTACGGGTCGGCGGCGTCGTCGCCTACGCGACCTGCTCGCCGCACCTCGCCGAGACCCGCGCCGTCGTCGCGGACGTCCTCAAGCAGCACCCCGGCGCCGAGCTGTTCGACGCCCGGCCGCTGCTGCCCGGCGTCCCCGCCCTGGGCGAGGGGCCCGACGTCCAGCTCTGGCCGCACCTGCACGGCACGGACGCCATGTACCTGGCGCTCGTGCGCCGGACCTCGTGACCTGACCCGCCCCCCGGCCCGGCTAGCGCCGGCTCACCTTCACCCGCTCACCGCCCGCCAGTTCCGGTTTCAGGTCCACCTGGACCTGATGGGTGGTCTGGTGGTCGACGGAGCCGCCCAGTTCGGCCGTCACCACCCCGATCCGGACGCCGCCCCGGCCGGAGCCGGCGCGGTGGACCTGCACGGTGAAGGTCAGACTCACGTTCTCCACGGCGAAACCGAGGTCCCGGCCCTCCGCCTCGGCGCGGGCCTCCTCCAGTTCGCCGCGGATCCGGCCGATCACCTCGGCCAGCCCGACGAAACCCGGTTCGTTCGTCAACTCGCCTCCGTACGGAGCTCGTTCACTCTTGTCGCAGCAGTATGCGCCAGGTGCACCCGCCCGTATAGTTCGCATATGGCTGCTGGCGGGGGAGATCCGGCCGCCTCGCCCTTGAAGACACCGAGCTGGGCGGTGCGGATCCGGGGAGCGGACGGGGAGATCGCGGGGGCCGGCATCCTGCTGACCCCCGATCAGGTGCTCACCTGCGCGCACGTGGTGGACCGCGCCGAGGACCGGCTCACCGCGGAGTTCGTCGGCGCCGCCGACCACAGCGTGCCCGCGGTGCCCGCCCGGGTCGACGGCAGCGCCTACGTGCCGGAGACGCGGGACGCGGACGGCGACCCCGTCGGGGACGTGGCGCTGCTGCGGCTGGACCGGCCCCGGCCGGTCGGGGAAACGGTGCGGCTGCACCGGCTGTCCGCACCCGGCCGCGAGGTGCGCATGTACGGCTTCCCCTACGCCCACAACGGCGGCATCTGGTTCCGCTCCACCGTCGTCGGCGGCTGCGGGCGCGACGGGCAGGTGCAGCTCAGCCCGGTCAGCCCCGGCGAACTGGCCAGCCCGGGGTGCAGCGGCGCGGGCGTCGCCGACAGCCGGACCGGCGAGGTCATCGGCATGGTGCTCAGCGGGCAGCAGGACCAGCACGGCAACCGGTTCTCCTTCATGAGCCCCGCCGAGACCATCGCCCGTCACCTGCCCCGGCTCAAGCCGCACATCGTGGGTCCCACGGCCGTCGACGAGCGGCTGCTCCCCGCCGCCGACGGCGCCTCGCAGGACCTGCTCGACGAGCCCTTCGCCCAGCGCCTCGCGGCCTGGCTGCGCGACGACGGCAGCCAGGTGAAGATCAGCGTGGTCGGACCCGGCGACGCCGCCCGCGCGGCCACGCTGCGGCGCGCCATCACCCTCGCCGACCGGGAACTGCGCACCGCGGTCTCGGTCGACCGCGCCTCCCTCGACCCGCCCGGCACCGTCCCGTCCGCCGGGGGACACGACCTCGCCGTGGACGCGAGCGGGGTGAGCGCCGCCGAGATCGCCGAGCGGATCGCCGAACGCATGGGCCTGTGGCAGCACCCCGAGGATCCCCCGCTCGACCGCATCCGGGCCTCCAGGGCCACGCTCAACCTGGTCGTCGTCGGCGTCGACGAGGCCGCCGACCCGCTGTCGCTGCTGGACCTCCTGGACGTGCTGCGGGCCGGCGGCAGCCGTCTGCTGCTGGTCTTCCGCGAGGACGGCGACTGCCACCGCCGTGCCCGCGACCGCCTGCTCGTCCGGCCCGGTCGGGAGCGTCGCGCCCGGCTCGTCGAGCGGCTGCGGGAGATCACCGGGCCGCTCGCCCAAGACCTGCACGAACGACTCGCGGCCGTGGTCCCGCACGGCGTGCGCCCCCTCGACTCGGACCTCGTGGCCGCCCACGCCGCCCTGGCCGGCCTGCTGCGCGCGGACGACGCCGACGACGACGCCGACGACGCGGACGCGGGCGGCGTGGACCGGGACGGCGTGGACCGGGACGGCGTGGACCGGGGCGACGAAGACCGTGAGGGCGACGGCCGTCCGGACTCCGGCCGGGTCCCCGGGCCAGGCCTCGACCTCGCCCGGTACGAGCGGCTGGCCGACCGGGCGGCCGGCCGGCTGGCGAAGGCCGTCGCCCAACTGGACCGGCTCCGCGACCGGCGCGACGAACTCGCCGGACGGCTGCGCGGCTACCACGTCCTGCACCAGCACGCCCTGCGGGGCGAGGAGGACCCGGAGGTGGACGGCCTCTACCTCCGGGCCCACGCCCTGCTCAGGGCCCGACCCTGCGACGTGCGGGCGGCGGAGGCGGCGGTGGACGCCTACACCCGGCGCGTCGACGACCACGGCGAAGGGGACGCGCGATGACGGCGAGAAGACCCCGGCCCGCACCCCGGCCGCGCGAGGGGTTCCCGGCATGAGCGGCAGAGCCTGCGTCCGGGCCGACTGCCGGGGCGGTCACATCATGGTCACCGGGTTCTGCGACACCTGCTTCCGCCGCGCCCCCGCCCCGGAGCCCGCCCCGCCCGGGCCCGCCGCCGACCCGGCCGCCCCCGTTCCACCGGAGGAGTCCCCGCAGGCCCCGGTCGCCGCACCCCCGGGCGAGCTGGACCGCGACGGCCTCCTGGTCCTGCCGCACCTGCCCTCCCCGGACCCCTCCGAGGCCGCCGACACCGTCGCCCGGCCCCCGACCGGCGGGCGGCGCTGCGGCGTGGACAACTGCGCCGGCACCATCGGGGTCTCCTACGACGGCGGTCCCGCGCCCGACCACGGGTTCTGCCCGGAGTGCGGCACGGAGTACTCGTTCCGGCCGAAGCTGCGCCCCGGCGACCGGGTCGGCGGGCACTACGAGGTGCTCGGCTATCTCGCCGTCGGCGGCCACGGCTGGGTCTACCTGGCCGAGGACACCCGGGTGCCCGGCCTGCACGTCGTCCTCAAGGGACTGATCAACACCGGCGACGCCGTGGCCCGCCGGGCGGCCGTGGAGGAGCGGCGCTCGCTCAGCACCCTCCACCACCGCGACATCGTCCGCATCGTCACGCACGTCCGGCACCGGGCGCCGGGCGACGCCGAACCGACCGGCTACATCGTGATGGAGTACGTCGGCGGCCGGTCCCTCGCCTGGATCCGGTTCGCCCCCGAGGAGGAGCTGACGCGGCTGTTCGGCGCCGGGGGCTTCACCTTCGGGCACGTGATCACGTACGGCTGCAAGATCCTCGGCGCCCTGGAGTACCTGCACGACCGGGGCCTGCTCTACTGCGACATGAAGCCCGAGAACGTCATCCACTACGGGCGCGAGATCAAGGTCATCGACCTGGGTGCCATCCGCCGGATCGACGACCGTTCCTCGGCGCTCGTCCACACCCACGGCTACGCCCCGCCGAAGCGCGAACGCGACCGGCGCGGCCTCGACGTCGACAGCGACCTGTACACCGTCGGCCGGACCCTGAAGGTGCTCGCCGAGCGGGCCACCCGGCCCGCCGGACTGGCCGCCCGCTCCTTCGAGGCGCTGATCCGCCGGGCCACCCACCCCGAGCCCGCCGCCCGCTTCCGCTCCGCGGCCGAGATGTCCCGCCAGTTGTGGGAGGTGCTGCGCGAGGACCAGGCGCTCGGCGGACGGGAACCGTACCCCGAGCGCTCCACCCGGTTCGAGCCGACCGCGGCGGTCTTCGGCGCCGGACTCGGCACGGTCCCGGCGCTGCGGTGGTGGACGCGGCGGTCCGGCACCGGGGCACCCGAGCTGCCGGCCGGTGCTCCCGAACCCGGCGCGACGGCCCGGGCGCTGCCGGTGCCCCTGCCCGACGCCGCGGACCCGGCGGCCGTCCTGCTCGGCGGGCTCGCCGCGGACACCCCCGACCGCACCGCCGAACGGGCAGAGCGCGACCCGGCGCTGCGCACCGTGGAGACGGCACTGTGGCTGTGCCGCGCCTACCTGGACGCCGGGAACGCCGCCCGGGCCGAGGAGTGGGTGGCCCGGGCCAAGGGGTGGAGCGGTGACTACGACTGGCGGATCTTCTGGCACCGGGGCCTGGTCCACCTCACGCGCGGCGCGGTGGACCAGGCGGAGGACGAGTTCGCGGCCACCTACGCCGCGCTGCCCGGCGAGGCGGCGCCCAAGCTGGCGCTCGGCTACTGCGCCGAGTACCTGGCCGCGCGGTTCCGGGAGCCCGGCGCACGGGAGCCCGGCCCGCCGGGGCCGGACGCACAAGGGGCGGCCGTGCGGGGGCCGGCCCTACGGGGTCCGGGGGGCCCGGGCGTACGGGCGCCGGACGCACGCGAACCGGACGCAGCGCAGGCGGCAGCGCGGGCGCGGGCCCGTGAGGCGCAGGCCGAGGAGTTCTACGAGGCCGTCCTGCGGCGGGACCCCACCCAGGGCAGCGCCGCCTTCGGGCTGGCCCGGGTCCGGCTGCGCCGTGACGGACGCCGCCGGGCCGTCGACGTGCTCGACGGGGTGCCGACCACCTCCCGGCACTACGACGCCGCGCGCGTCGCGGCGGTGCGGATCCTGGCCGGCCGGCTGCCCGGCGGGCCCGCTCCGCTCGCCGCCGAGCTGCGCGAGGCCGGTGAACGGCTGGCGGGGCTGCACCTCGACGACGGCGGCTCCCGGGACCGGCTGGTGGCCGAACTGCGCGAGCACGCGCTCGTCTGCCGCCCGCCCGGCGGCTGGGGGAGCGGGTTCCCTGCCGGTGAGCTGCTGGGCCCGCAGGACACCGAGGACGCGCTGCGCAGGCTGCTGTCCGGGTCGCTGAGGCGCCTCGCCGACCAGGCGGGCAGCGCCGGCGAGCGCGGCGACCTGCTGGACGCCGCCTACGCGGTGCTCCCGGCACCGGCCGGGCTGCGGGAGCTGGTGCGGGGCTGGCGGCGTACGGCGTGAACGCGGGCGGTGCGGCACGGAACGACGCGGCAAGGAACGTGGGCGGGACGGCGACGACGGGCGAGGGGGCAGGGACACCGTGGAGACGGAAACGCCCGGGACGGGCGAGGCGGCCGGACAGGTGGCCGCCGGTCTGGAGATCAGCCAGTGGAAGTACCTGTCCGGCGAGGCCGATGACCCGCAGATGCACGCCATCCTCAGCGTGCGCGTGGACGGCACCGGGGGCGCGGGCCGCCCGGGCGGGCCGGTGCTCGCCCAGGTACTGGCCGTGGACTGCTCCAGTTCCATGACCTGGCCGGTGGAGAAGCTGCACGCCGCCCAGCAGGCGGCGGTCGCGGCGATCCGCAAGCTGCCCGACGGCACGCCGTTCGCCGTGGTCCGGGGCAACGAGCAGGCGACCGTGGTCTATCCGGACACCCCGCGCATGGCCCGCGCCTCGGCCGGCACCCGGGCGCGGGCCGCGGCGGCCGTGCGCGAGATGGTCGCGGGCGGCGGTACTTGCATCGGCGCCTGGCTGGACCTGAGCCGCCGGCTGCTGGCCGAGCAGGACGCGCCCATCGGCCACGTCCTGCTGCTCACCGACGGCAAGAACCAGCACGACGAGCAGATGCCGCTCGCCCGGGTGCTGGAGGAGTGCGCGGGCCGGTTCGTCTGCGACGCCTGGGGCATCGGCGACGGCTGGGACGGCCGGGAGCTGCTGCGGATCACGCGCCGGCTGCACGGCAGCGCCTCCTCGGTGCGCGAGGAGGCGGCCCTGCCGGGGGAGTACGAGCAGCTCATGAACCGGCTGCTCACCAAGACCGTGCCCGAGCTGGTGATCTCCGTGACCGCGATGCCCGGGTGCTCCGTGCGCTACCTCAAGCAGGTCTTCCCCACCGAGGCCGAGCTGACCGCCGAGGCCGGCACCGGCCGGTTCGTCACCCGCGCCTGGGGCGACGAGACGCGCCGCTACCAGCTCTGCCTCGCCGCCGACCCGTCCGGACGCCCGCGCCGGGAGGACCTCCAGCTCGCCGTGGTCGCCGTCGACGTGCCCGGCGGCGACGAGGTCCGGGTGCCGCCGCCGCAGGCCTGCCTGGTGCACTGGACCGAGGATCCGGCGCTGTCCCGGCACACCGACGTCCAGGTCGAGCACTTCGAGCAGCACCAGAGGCTCGGCGAGGCCGTCGCCGCCGCCACCGACGCCCACCGCCGCGGACAGCGCGACCTGGCCGAGCGGCACCTGGGCCGGGCCGTGCGACTGGCCCACGCGATGGGCGCCGACGAACAACTCGGCCGCCTGGCCCGGCTCGTGCGGATCGAGGACGCGCAGGAGGGCCGGGTCGCCCTGCGCCCCGACGTGACGGCCGTCGACTTCCAGCACCTGATCACCGCGAGCAGCCACAGCACCTACGGCCCCGCACCGGGCACCGCCACCGGGAGCACCGGCACGGCGGGCACCGCGCCGGGCACCGGGGCCACCGTGGGCTGCCCGGCCTGCTCGCACCGGGCTCCGGCGACCGCCCGGTTCTGCCCCTCCTGCGGCCACCGCTTCGAGGCACGGCCGTGAGCACCACCGGCCGTGACCTGGTCCGCAGGCTCAGGCTGCTGCTGGTCCTGGCGACCGCGACCACCCTCGCGCTGTTCTTCGCCTACCGGGGGGTGCACGACGACACCGTGCCCCTGTCCACCGCGAGCACGCCGGGCATCCGCGCCGTCGACACCGCGCGCGGCGCGCTGCGCCAGGCGCACGACGTGGTCCGCGACGGCGGCGCCGAGGGCGACACCAGCGGCGAGTTCCTCACCCAGATCTCCGTCGCCCAGCAGAGTCTCGCCCTCGCCGCCTCGGAGAACGTCACCGGTCTGGCGGGCCGCCACGACGTCCAGACCGTCACCGGGCTGATCGCCGTCTACTCGGGCTGGGTCGAGCGCGGGGGCCGCGAACCGGAGGGCTCACCGCTGCGGGCCGCCTTCCTCCACTACGCAGAAAAGGTCCTCGGCGTGGAGGCCGAGGCCGGAACCGAGGGCGACATCATGAGCCGCCTCGACGCCCTGCGCGGCGAACAACTGGCCGAGGCCCGGCGGCAGGCCGCCTTCCCCTGGGAGCTGTGGCTCGGCTGGTGCACGGTCGCCGTGCTGTACGCGGCGCTGTGCGGGGCACTGCTGGAGAGCGGGCTGTTCCTGCGGCGCCGCTTCAGGCGGCCCGTGCCGGTGCGCCTGTCGGCCGCCACCGCGCTGTGTGCCGCGGGGGTGCCGGTGCTGGCGTGGCAGACCCTCTCGGCGCACCGCGCGATGACCGACGCCGTCGCCGGGGTACGGGTGCCGCCGGCCGGCCCGGACGCCGTTCCCGAGGTGGCCGACGAGGTGCGGGGCGTGCTCGCGGACGCCGGGTTCTGGGCCTCGCTGTCCAACTGGATACCGCTGGGAGGGGCCGCCGTGGTGGCGCTGACGCTGTGGGGACTGTGGCCGCGGATCGCCGAGTACCGGTTCCGGGGGCAGCGATGAGCCGCCCGGGCGGCCGGACCCTCGGCATCCTCTGCCTCTGCCTGGTCCTGCTCGGGGCCGGTGTGTACGCGGGGGTCCGCTGGGCGCGCGGCTGGGAGGGCTCCGTCACGCTGCTCGCCAACTGGAGCGGCACCGAGCGCGAGCAGTTCGAAGAGCACGTCGTCGAACCGTTCGAGAAGAAGTACCGGATCGACGTCGTCTACCAGGGCAGCTCCGCGCTCAGCCAGGTGCTCGCCGCCGACATGGCGGCCGGCAACCCGCCGGACGTGGCGGTGCTGCCCGGCCCCGGCGAACTGCTCGCGTACGCCGTCGACGGCCGCCTCCACCCGCTGGACGACCTCTTCGACGCCGGGGACTACGACCGGTTCTGGGCTCCCGAGGTCACCGTGCCGGGGCAGGACGCCCACACCTACTGGCTGCCGGTGAAGACCGGCCTGAAGAGCATGGTCTGGTACGCCGGTCCGGCGCCGACGGCGAAGACGGCCGGTCCTCCCGCCCGGTGGTGCCTCGGCATGGAGTCCGGCGCGACCTCCGGCTGGCCCGGCACCGACTGGGTGGAGGACATCCTGCTCCAGCAGGCCGGGCCGCGGGTGTACGAGGACTGGGCCAACGGCAGGCTGCCCTGGACCGACGCCGCCGTGCGCAGGGCCTGGACGACCTGGGCCGGTCTGGTGGGCGCGGGCGACGGCGCCCGGGCCGAGCAGGTGCTGACCACCGCGTTCGACGCCGAGTGCGCGGCGGGCCGGCTGGAGCACCAGGGGTCCTTCCGCGCCGGGCACTGGCGGCGGGAGGGCGGCGACTACGTCCACTCCTCCGAGGTCGTGCCGGGGGCCGGGGCGAACGCCGGCGCCTGGGAGGTCTCCGGAGACCTGGCGGCCGTACTGAACCCGACCCCGGAGGCCGAGCAGCTCATCCGCTACCTCGCCGACCCGGACACCGCGCTGCCGGAGTACACGGCGAACCGGGCCGCCCCGGCGGACACCGGGCAGGACGCCGCCGAGCGGCAGATCGGGACCCTCCTGCGCGAACCCGGCCGCACCCGCTGCTGGGACGCCTCCGACGCCATGCCCCGCACCACCCGGGACGCCTTCCACCAGGCGGTCCTGCGCGCCTTCGCCGACCCGTCCGGACTGGACACCCGCCTGAAGGAACTCGAAGCGCTCCGCAGGCCCCAGAACCTGCCGGTGTGCAGTGCCCGCTGAGACGTGCGACCAGGACCCGTCCCCGCCCGCCCCCGCAGAGCATGGCAGGCTTGGCGCATGGCCCCCCAGATCAACCCCAGCATCCTGTCCGCCGACTTCGCCCGCCTCGCGGACGAGGCCAGGGCGGTCGAGGGAGCCGACTGGCTCCACGTCGACGTCATGGACAACCACTTCGTCCCGAACCTCACGCTCGGCGTGCCGGTGGTCGAGTCCCTGGCCCGCGCGACCGGCACCCCGCTGGACTGCCACCTGATGATCGAGGCCCCGGACCGCTGGGCGCCGCAGTACGTGGAGGCGGGCGCCGGTTCCGTCACCTTCCACGCCGAGGCGGCCGCCGCGCCCGTACGGCTGGCCCGGGAGATCCGGGCCAAGGGCGCCCGCGCGTCCATGGCGCTGAAGCCCGCGACGCCGATCGAGCCGTACGAGGACCTGCTCCCCGAACTCGACATGCTGCTGATCATGACGGTTGAACCCGGCTTCGGCGGGCAGGCGTTCCTCGACATCATGCTTCCGAAGATCCGCCGCACCCGTGAGCTGATCAAGAAGCACGGTCTGGAGCTGTGGCTCCAGGTCGACGGCGGTGTGTCGGCCACCACGATCGAGCGGTGCGCGGAGGCCGGAGCCGACGTCTTCGTCGCGGGGTCCGCGGTGTACGGGGCGTCCGACCCGGCCGAGGCGGTGCGTGCCCTGCGCACACAGGCGGACGCGGCGACCGCCAGGGCGTCCTGGTCCTGCGACCACTGAGGAACAGAAAGTGAACGGCTCCCATCAGGGCTGATCAACAGCGCCGAATCTGCAAGGATGAACGGCGTATCCAGAGTGTGAACAGCAGTGAGGAGATCGCCGTGTCGGGTATGTCGGCGGGCCGTTCAGCCATGCGGATGGGACCCGCTGAGCTGGTCCAGGCGGCGGCCATGGCCCGCCGCTTCTACCTCGAGGGCAAGTCCAAGATCCAGATCGCGGAGGAGTTCGGCGTCAGCCGCTTCAAGGTGGCCAGGGTTCTCGAGACCGCCCTCGAGCGGGACCTTGTCCGCATCGAGATCCGGGTGCCGGCCGAGCTGGACGCCGAGCGCTCGGACGCCCTGCGCGCCCGCTACGGGCTCCGGCACGCCGTCGTGGTGGAGTCCCCGGCCGACGCCGAGGAGACACCCGACCCGGAGAACCTGGGGGAGGTGGCCGCCGACCTGCTCGGCGAGCTGGTCAACGAGGGCGACGTCCTGGGCCTGGCCTGGGGCCGGTCCACCATCCACATGGCGGCGGCCCTGGACCGGCTGCCGCCGTGCACCGTGGTGCAGCTCACGGGCGTGTACGACGCCGGGACCGCCGAGCGCGGCTCCGTGGAGGCCGTGCGCCGCGCCGCCCAGGTGTCGGGCGGCGACGCCCACCCCATCTACGCGCCGATGCTCCTGCCGGACGCGGCCACCGCGCAGGCGCTGCGGCACCAGACCGGGATCGCCCGGGCCTTCGAGTACTTCGACAAGGTCACGGTCGCCTGCGTCTCCATCGGCTCCTGGGAGCCGGGCATCTCGACGGTGCACGACATGCTCAGCGACGAGGAGCGGGCGCACTACGCCTCGCTCGGCGTCGCCGCCGAGATGTCCGCGCACCTCTTCGACGCCGAGGGGCGCCGGGTCGGGCGGGACCTGGGGGAGCGGTGCATCACCGTCAAGGCCGACCAGCTCCGCCGCATCCCCGAGGTGGTGGCGATCGCGGGCGGGCAGCGCAAGGCGGCGGCCATCGACGCGGTGCTGCGCTCCGGTCTCGTCACCAGCCTGGTGACGGACACGTCGGCCGCGGACTACCTGATGACGGCGGGCTCGGCACCGAAGCCGACGCTCAACCGGACCGACCCGGACGGAATCTGACGGCCGGTCGGCGCGAAAGGAAGGGCACGGCATGACCGAGGACTCCGCGGGGCGGCTCGTGGTCACGCTGGACCTCGCCGGGGTCACGGACAAGGCGGGTCTGATGGACCGCTGCGTCCGTGACCTGTCGCTGCCCGACTGGTTCGGCCGCAACTGGGACGCGCTCGCCGACTCCCTCGCCGACCCCTCGGTGTGGCCCGAGGGCGCGGCGGACCGGGGGATGGTGCTCGTCGTGACGGGCTGGCGGCACTACGCCGAAGCGCGGCCGGACGAGTGGGCCGTCGCGGAGGAGGTCTTCGCCGAGGCCACCGACCGCGGCCCGGGGCTCTTCGTCACCCTGGGCCCTGGAGGAACCTCCAAGGGCGTCGCTGACCAGCCTGGATGATCTGCCCGGGGATGACCGGCCACGTCTCGTGGGAGAATGAAGTACGTGCTCTTTCCCCCTGGCTGACCTGTCCGGGGGCCACCTCTGATCGACTGGGATGTGCAGCACGTGCGTTTCCTGAATGACATCCACCCCTCGTACGACCTGACGTACGACGACGTGTTCATGGTGCCGAGCCGTTCCGCCGTGGGCTCCCGGCAGGGCGTGGACCTCGCCTCCCCGGACGGCACGGGCACCACGATCCCGCTGGTCGTCGCCAACATGACCGCCATCGCGGGCCGCCGGATGGCCGAGACGGTGGCCCGGCGCGGCGGCCTCGTGGTCATCCCGCAGGACATCCCGATCGAGGTCGTCACCGACGTCGTCTCCTGGGTGAAGAGCCGCCACCACGTCCTGGACACCCCCATCGTGCTCGCCCCGCACCAGACCGTCGCCGACGCGCTGTCCCTGCTGCCCAAGCGCGCGCACAACGCGGGCGTCGTGGTGGACGGGGACCACCGGCCGGTCGGCGTGGTCACCGACGCGGACCTGTCGGGCGTGGACCGCTTCACCCAGCTCGAGGAGGTCATGTCCAAGGACCTGATCCTCATCGACGCCGACATGGACCCCCGCGAGGCCTTCAACACCCTCGACGCCGCCAACCGCCGCTACGCGCCCGCCGTGGACAGCGACGGCCGCCTCGCCGGCATCCTCACCCGCAAGGGCGCCCTGCGCGCCACGCTGTACAGCCCGGCCGTCGACGCGAACGGCAGGCTCCGCATCGCCGCCGCCGTCGGCATCAACGGCGACGTGGCCGGCAAGGCCAAGCAGCTCCTGGACGCGGGCGTGGACACCCTCGTCATCGACACCGCGCACGGCCACCAGGAGTCGATGATCGGCGCGGTCAAGGTCGTGCGCGAACTGGACCCGCAGGTTCCGATCGTCGCCGGCAACATCGTCTCCGCCGAGGGCGTGCGCGACCTGATCGAGGCGGGCGCCGACATCATCAAGGTCGGCGTCGGCCCCGGCGCCATGTGCACCACCCGCATGATGACCGGCGTCGGCCGGCCGCAGTTCTCCGCGGTCCTGGAGTGCGCCGCCGAGGCGAAGAAGTACGGCAAGCACGTGTGGGCCGACGGCGGCGTGCGCCACCCGCGCGACGTGGCGATGGCCCTCGCGGCCGGCGCGTCCAACGTCATGGTGGGCTCCTGGTTCGCCGGGACCTACGAGTCCCCGGGCGACCTCCAGCACGACGCCAACGGCCGCGCCTACAAGGAGTCCTTCGGCATGGCCTCCGCGCGCGCGGTGCGCAACCGCACCTCGGAGGAGTCGGCGTACGACCGGGCACGCAAGGCGCTGTTCGAGGAGGGCATCTCCACCTCCCGGATGTTCCTCGACCCGGCCCGCCCCGGCGTCGAGGACCTGATCGACTCGATCATCGCGGGCGTCCGCTCGTCCTGCACCTACGCCGGCGCCGGCTCCCTGGAGGAGTTCGCCGAGAAGGCCATCGTCGGCATCCAGAGCGCCGCCGGTTACGCCGAGGGCAAGCCGCTGCACGCCAGCTGGAGCTGACCGCGCCCGCATTCGGACAGGTTCCGTCAGGCCTGCTTGACGTCAAGCAGGCCTGACGCGACGCTGGACGCATGACGACACCCGAGCGCATCGAGCCGGAGCACACCCTGCTGACCGCCGTGGCCCGCCTCGACGAGCTGCGCGCCCGTGAGTCCCTCGCCGGGTTCGGCAGCGACGAGGAGGCCCTGGACCGCCCCGGGCTCCTCGAACTGCTGGCGCTGAGCGAGGTGGTCGCCCGCAAGGCCGCCCACGGGCGCCAGCTCACCGTCCGCGCCGCCCGCGAGGCCGGAGCCTCCTGGTCGCAGATCGGGGCCGCCCTCGGCACCAGCAAGCAGGCAGCCTGGGAGGCGCACCTGCGCTGGATCGACGCCCAGGAGGCAGCGAGCGGCCGCCCCGGGGAGATCGGCTTCGACGCGGCGGACGCGGCCGGGGCCCGCGCCGTCGCGGGCGACCCGGACGGCCCCTGACCGGTCACGGCCCCGTCCCCGGGCGGTCTCCGGTCTCCGGGGGTGTCCAGGCGGTCTCCGGTGTCCGGGCGGCCGCCGGGCCCGTGGTCTACTTCCTGTACGGCCGACGCCGCTCCCCACTCGCCGCACCGGACCCCACCGGGCCCGCACGCACCAGAAGTGAAGTGAACGACCCGCAGTGCTGAACGATCTCGACGAACGCATCGTGCGCGCCCTCGCCGAGGACGCCCGCCGCTCCTACGCGGACATCGGGCAGTCGGTCGGCCTGTCCGCGCCCGCCGTCAAACGGCGCGTGGACCGGCTGCGCGCCACCGGCGCCATCACCGGCTTCACCGTACGGGTCGACCCGGCCGCGCTCGGCTGGGAGACCGAGGGGTTCGTGGAGATCTTCTGCCGCCGCCACACCTCGCCCGAGACCATCCAGCGGGGCCTGGAGCGCTACCAGGAGGTCGTGGCCGCGTCCACCGTCACCGGGGACGCGGACGCCGTCGCCCAGGTCTTCGCCGCCGACATGCGCCACTTCGAGCGGGTCCTGGAGCGGATCGCCGGGGAACCGTTCGTGGAGCGCACCAAGTCCGTGCTGGTGCTCTCGCCGCTCCTGCGGCGCCACGCGTCGGGCTCGCCCGCGTAAGGGCGATGCGCAGGGCGCCGTGCGGCCTCTACCATCGGTGCCATGACCTGGCGACATTGATCCACCCGCAGCGCCTCCTCCCGAGGGCCGCCCCGGACGCCGTACCTCCGGTGTCCGATCCGCCCCCTCGGGAAGGCCTCATGACCGTCTCCTCCTCGCCCTCGCACGGGCGGGCCGCCGCGGCGCCCGCCGGTACCCGCAGACTCGTGCGCACGCTGTACGCCTCGGCGTTCTGCGACGAGTTCGTCCTCCTCTACCCGGTGTACGCGCTGCTGTTCAGCGACACCGGTCTGTCCGTCGGCCGGCAGGCCTCGCTGTTCGCCCTGTGGTCGCTGACCGCCGTGCTGCTGGAGGTGCCCTCCGGTGCCTGGGCCGACGCCGTCTCCCGGCGGCTGCTGCTGATCGTCGGCCCGCTGCTGACCGCCGCCGGCTTCGCCCTGTGGGTCCTCGCGCCCTCCTACGGCGCCTTCGCGCTCGGCTTCGTGCTGTGGGGCGCCGGCGGCGCGCTCGGCTCGGGCGCGCGGGAGGCACTGGTCTACGACGAACTCGAACGGGCCGGTGCGGAGGGCCGGTACGCCCACGTCACGGGCCGGGCCCGGGCGATCGGCATCGCCGCGACGATGTCCGCCATGGGCCTGGCCGGCCCCGTCTTCGCCTGGGGCGGCTACGACGCGGTGGGCGCGGCGAGCGTGCTCGCCTGTCTGGCCGCGGCGGCCGTGGCCACCCGCTTCCCCGAGCACCGCACGCCCACCCGCGGCGGGGGCGAGCGCCGGGCCGCCTCCCTGCGCGCCGGACTCGCCGACGCCCGCGCCGACCGGTCCGTGCGCGGCGCGCTGCTCCTCGTACCGGCCGTGACCGCGGTGTGGGGGGCGCTCGACGAGTACACGCCGCTGCTGGCGCGCGACACCGGTGTGGCGGTCGAGACCGTGCCCTGGCTGCTGCTGGTGATCTGGGCGGGAGCCACCGCGGGCAGCCTGCTCGCCGGTCCCGCCGAACGCCTGACCGGCAACGGGTTCGCCGCGGTGCTCGCCGGTTCCGCGTTCGCCCTGGCCGCGGGAGGGCTGGCCGGGACGCCCGCCGCCCTGGTCCTGGTGGCGCTCGCCTTCGGCGGCTTCCAACTGGCGACCGTGCTGGCCGACGCCCGCCTCCAGCGGCGCATCGACGACACCGGGCGGGCCACGCTGACCTCGGTCGCGGGCCTCGGCACCGAGCTGGGCAACCTCACCACCTACGGCGTCTACGCGGCGGCGGCCACGGCCTGGGGCCACGGCAGTGCCTTCGCGCTCTCCGCGGTGCCGTACCTCGTGACGGCCCTGGTGCTGGCCGGCGCCGCCCGGACCACGGCGGCTGCCCGGGCAGCACGGGGCCGACAGCGCCGGCGCCCCTCCTGACGCCCGGCGCCGGTCGCCCACGGGCGCGCGCAACGAATCGCCGAGGTGCGCCGGGCGCACGCAACGATCCGCTCACCGGCGCGCAACAGGTCCGTCTTGTCCGGCCGAGTCCGCCGACCGTACCGTCTATCTGACCCCCAGCCCCCTCCGACCGGTGAGGATCACGCATGCGCACCGCCCTGCTCCAGAGCTCCGGCCGCCCCGGTTCCACCGTCGAGAACCTCAAGGTCCTCGACGAGGCCGCGGGCCGTGCCGCCGCCGCGGGCGCCGCACTGCTCGTCACCTCCGAGCTGTTCCTGACCGGATACGCCATCGGCGACGCCGTCGGCGTCCTCGCCGAATCCGCCGACGGCGACGCGGCCGACGCCGTCGCCGAGATCGCCGGACGGCACGGCCTGGCCGTCGCCTACGGCTACCCCGAACGGGAGGGCGGGCGCGTCTTCAACTCCCTCCAGCTCGTCTCCGCGGACGGAACCCGCCTGGCGAACTACCGCAAGACCCACCTCTTCGGCTGCTTCGAGCGCGACCACTTCACCCCCGGCGGGCAGCCCGTCGTCCAGGCCGGGCTGAACGGCCTCACCGTCGGCCTGATGATCTGCTACGACGTGGAGTTCCCGGAGCTCGTCCGCGCCCACGCCCTGGCCGGCACCGACCTGCTGCTCGTCCCGACCGCGCAGATGCACCCGTTCCAGTTCGTCGCCGAGTCCGTCGTCCCGGTGCGGGCCTTCGAGAACCAGATGTACGTCGCGTACGTCAACCGCGTCGGCCACGAGGGCGAGTTCGAGTTCGTCGGCCTGTCCACGCTGGCGGGGCCCGACGGCATCGCCCGCGCCCGGGCCGGGCGCACCGAGGAACTGGTCCTCGCCGACGCCGACCCGGCCTTCCTGGCCGCCTCGCGCGAGGCCAACCCGTACCTCGAGGACCGCCGCCCCGGCCTCTACGGCGCCCTCGTCTGAGCCCTGGGACCGCGCGTTCCGCACCGCTTCCCGCCGTTCCCCGCCGTTCCCGGTTCCACCCCTGCAAGGAGTCCGTACCCCATGACGTCCACCGTGCCCAACGCGATCGAGCACGCAGACGAGCAGCAGCCGCCGATCACCATGTTCGGGCCGGACTTCCCGTACGCCTACGACGACTTCCTCGCCCACCCCGCCGGGCTCGGCCAGGTGCCCGCCACCGAGCACGGCACCGAGGTCGCCGTCATCGGCGGCGGCCTGTCCGGCATCGTGACCGCCTACGAACTGATGAAGATGGGCCTCAGGCCCGTCGTCTACGAGGCGGACCAAATCGGCGGCCGGCTGCGGACCGTCGGCTTCGACGGCTGCGACCCCTCGCTGACCGCCGAGATGGGCGCGATGCGCTTCCCGCCGTCCTCCACCGCCCTGCAGCACTACATCGACCTGGTGGGCCTTCGAACCCGGGCGTTCCCCAACCCGCTCGCGGAGGCGACCCCGTCGACCGTCGTCGACCTCAAGGGCCGGTCGCACTACGCCGAGACCCTCGACGACCTGCCGCAGGTCTACCGGGACGTGGCCGACGCCTGGGCGAGGTGCCTCGAAGAGGGCGCCGACTTCTCCGACATGAACCGCGCCCTGCGCGAGCGCGACGTCCCGCGCATCCGCGCGATCTGGGCGAAGCTGGTCGAGAAGCTCGACAACCAGACCTTCTACGGCTTCCTGTGCGACTCGCAGGCCTTCAAGTCCTTCCGGCACCGCGAGATCTTCGGCCAGGTCGGCTTCGGCACCGGCGGCTGGGACACCGACTTCCCCAACTCCATCCTGGAGATCCTCCGCGTCGTCTACACCGAGGCCGACGACCACCACCGCGGCATCGTCGGGGGGTCCCAGCAGTTGCCGCTGCGGCTCTGGGAGCGCGAGCCGCAGAAGATCGTCCACTGGCCGCTCGGCACCTCGCTGCGGTCCCTGCACACGGGCGGCGAGCCCCGTCCGGCCGTGACCCGGCTGCACCGCACCGCCGGCAACCGCATCACCGTGACCGACGCCGACGGCGACATCCGCACCTACCGGGCGGCGGTCTTCACCGCACAGTCCTGGATGCTGCTCTCGAAGATCGCCTGCGACGACTCGCTCTTCCCGATCGACCACTGGACCGCGATCGAGCGGACCCACTACATGGAGTCCAGCAAGCTCTTCGTGCCCGTAGACCGGCCCTTCTGGCTCGACAAGGCCGTCGACGACAGCGGAAACCCGACCGGCCGGGACGTCATGTCGATGACGCTCACCGACCGCATGACCCGCGGCACCTACCTGCTCGACGACGGCCCCGACCGGCCCGCCGTCATCTGCCTCTCCTACACCTGGTGCGACGACAGCCTGAAGTGGCTGCCGCTGTCCGCGAACGAGCGGATGGAGGTGATGCTGAAGTCGCTCGGCGAGATCTACCCGAAGGTCGACATCAGGAAGCACATCATCGGCAACCCGGTGACGGTCTCCTGGGAGAACGAGCCCTACTTCATGGGGGCGTTCAAGGCCAACCTGCCCGGCCACTACCGGTACCAGCGACGCCTGTTCACCCACTTCATGCAGGACCGGCTGCCCGCGGACAAGCGGGGCATCTTCCTCGCCGGCGACGACATCTCCTGGACGGCCGGCTGGGCCGAGGGCGCCGTCCAGACCGCGCTGAACGCGGTCTGGGGCGTCATGCACCACCTCGGCGGAGCGACCGACCCGGCCAACCCCGGCCCGGGCGACCTCTACGAGGAGATCGCGCCGGTCGAACTCCCCGAGGACTAGGGGCGGTCCGCCCGGGGGACCTCAGATGCCGGCCGCCCGGGCCTTCTCGTAGACCAGGGCGGCGACGTCCTTGAGTTCCTCGGCGTCGCGCGGGGTGCTCTGCACGTCGATGAGGATCTCGTCCAGGCCGACCTCGGCGTGCGCGGCCAGGTCCTCGACGATCTGGTCGATGCCGCCCTGGAAGGGACGCCGGTCGGGGCCCTCGTGGTTGGCCGCGCTGTAGCGGGTGTTGACCCGCAGCACCGTGCGGATCGGCTCGGTGCGGCCCCGCTCGGCGGCCAGGTCCCGCAGCTCCCGCAGCTGCGCGGCGACGGTCTCGGCGCCGACGCCGGTCGGCAGCCAGCCGTCGGCGTGGTCGACCAGCCGGCGCCGGGCCCGGCCGCTGCCGCCCGCCGCCAGCAGGACCGGGATCGGCCGGGCCGGTTTCGGGCCGACCACCGCGGAGGCGATCTTCGTGACCTCGCCGTCGTACACCACCGGATCCGGACCCCACACCGCGCGGCACACCCCGATCAGCTCGTCCAGGGCGGCACCGCGCTCCGCGAACGGCCGCACGGAGGCCGCCGCGTACTCGTCGTGCGACCAGCCGGTGCCGAAGCCCGCCACCACCCGGCCGCCGCTCGCCGCGTCCAGCGAGGCGAGGGACTTGGCCAGTTGGAAGGGGACGTGCAGCGGGGCGACCAGCACGCTCGTGCCGAGCCGGGCCCGTTCGGTGACCGCGGCGGCGAGGGCCAGGGTCACCAGTGGCTCCGCGACGCTCCGGTAGGTGTCCGGCCAGGGCAGCCCCTCGACGCCGTACAGCCCCTGGGTGGCGGGCTCGGGGAACAGGGCGCGCTCGAACACCCACAGGCTCTCGTAGCCCATCCGTTCCGCCGCGCGCGCCACGTCGGTGACGTCCTTGCCGATGTCGTACTGCCGCATCTGGGGGAGGCCGAGTCCGAGCGGGGTCGTCATACCGGGTGCTCCTTCGCAATCGGGGTGCGATGCCGGCCGCGGTGCCGCGTGGTTCGCAGGATGCCAACCGGTTTCAACGTACAACGAATCCGGGGGAGTTCGGCGGCGCCTCGGCGGGACCGGCCGGGTCAGTCCCGCAGCGGGGTGAGCAGCATGCGTCCCGCGAAGCCCACGGCCGCGTCCAGCCGTTCGGTGAACTCCCCGGCGACGTCCGGCAGGCGGCGCAGCGCCCACAGCGCGCGGGCGGCGGCCCAGGCGGCCTCGCGGGCCCGCTCCAGGCTCCAGGAACCGAGCAGATGGGTCAGCGGGTCGGCGACCCGCAGCAGGTCGGGGCCCGGCATCAGCTCGTCGCGGACCCGCTCCTCCAACGAGACGAGGAGATCACCCACGCGGTCGAACTCGTCCTCCAGGTCGGCGGGTTCGCAGCCGAGCGTACGACAGGTGTCCACCACGGCCAGCGCGAGGTCGTGGCCGATGTGCGCGTTGACGCCCGCCAGCGCGAACTGCAGTGGACGTACCCCGGGATGGCGGCGGAACTGGAACAGCGGGCGCCAGCAGGCGGGCGGACGGCGGTCCTCCGCCGCCGCGTCCACGGCGGCCAGATAGCGCTCGGCGAACCGCACGTCCAGCGCGGTCGCGGCGCGGGGGTCCGTGAACCGGCCGCCGTCGATGTGCCGGTCCACGGCCTCCGTGACGCGGAGGTAGACGCGGTTGAAGACGGCCAGACCGTCGCGGGGCGGCAGCGCCGCGTCGAGGGCGCGCATCCGGGACAGGACGGTGTCCACCGTCAGGACGGCCGTCGGGACTTGCTCGCAGTGCGCCATGGCGGCAGCGTCGCAGCTTTAGGCTGACGGCAGTGCCGGCGGGTCCGACGCTTCCCCGGAACGGGGGAACGCGCCCGCCGCACGGGGGAGGGGGACCGCACGTGTCAGGTCTTCGCGCCCGGCGGCGCGCCGTTCGCAGGGCCGGGCGCAGGCGCGCCGCCGGCCGCGGCGCGATGGTGGCGGCGGCGTCCGTCGTCGTCGCGGTGGGCACCGCCACCGGCATGCTGACCGCGCTCGGCGACGACGGCGGCGGCCGTGGCACGGACCAGGCCCGGTCGCGGTCGACCACGGCGCCCCGGTGGGACCCGCCGCCCGGCAGCCCGTCCGCGGCGCCCCCGGCCCCGCCGTCACCCTCCGCCTCGCCGACGGCGACGAGGACGCACCCGGGCGCGTCGCCGAGGACGGCTTCCGCCGGCCCCTCCGCCGCCGAGCTCCGGCCCACGGCCGCCGCCACCGGGCTCTACCGGCACCCCGACTCCCAGGTCCTCGACTGGGTCCGCACCCACCCGGACGACCCGCGCCGGGACGTCATCGCCGCCCGGATCGCCGGCCGGCCGGCCGCCGTCTGGTTCGCCGATCCCACCCCGGCCACCCTCACCGCCCGGGTCCGCGCGGTCACCTCCGCGGGCGCCGCCCAGGGCCGGGTGCCGGTCCTCGTGCCGTACGCGATACCCGACCGCGACTGCGGCGGCCACTCCGAGGGCGGCGCGCCCGACCTCGACGCCTACGACGCCTGGATCGACCGGTTCGCCGCCGGGCTCGGCTCCGGCGAGGTGATCGTCGTACTGGAGCCCGACTCCATCGCCCAGTCCGAGTGCCTGTCCGCCGGTGACCGGGCCGACCGCTTCGCCTCCCTGGCCCGGGCCGGGCGGGTGATCAAGGACGCCGATCCGCGCGCCCGGGTCTACTACGACGCGGGCCACTCCGGCTGGCACGCGCCCGCCCGCCAGGCCGGCTGGCTCAGGCAGGCGGGCGCCGCCTCGGCCGACTCCTCCGACGGCGTCTTCAGCAACGTCTCCAACTTCCACGCCACCGCCGACGAGATCGCCTACGACCGTGCCGTCCTCGACGCCCTCGGCGGCCCGCCGGGTCTCGGCGCCGTCATCGACACCAGCCGCAACGGCAACGGCGCCCCGGCCGACGGCGCGTGGTGCGACCCGGCCGGCCGCCGGATCGGCCGTGCCCCGACCCTGAGCACGGGCCTGGGACGCGTCGACGCCTACCTGTGGATCAAGCTGCCCGGGGAGTCGGACGGCTGCAAGGGCGAGCCGGGGACGTTCGCCCCCGCGTACGCCTACGACCTGGCGCGCTGATCCCCGCCGGCCCCGCCGTTCGCGCTTCCGGTCTTCTCGTCGTACGACGACGTGCCCTCGTCGAGCAGCGGCTGCTGGGTCTTGAGGTGGGCCGGGGCGAAGGCGCGCAGCGCGTGGTAGCCGGTGATGACGACCAGGGTGCCGAGCGCGATGCCGCTGAGGGAGAAGTTGTCCGTGAACTTCATGCTGACGTTGCCGACGCCGATGATGATGCCCGCGGCGGTCGGCACCAGGTTGAGCGGGTTGCGCAGGTCCACCCGGGCGTTGGTCCAGATCTGGGCGCCGAGCAGGCCGATCATGCCGTAGAGGATGACGGTGATGCCGCCGAGGACGCCGCCCGGGATCGCGGCCACGACCGCGCCGAACTTCGGGCAGAGGCCGAAGAGCAGGGCGAAGCCCGCCGCGGCCCAGTAGGCGGCCGTCGAGTAGACCCGGGTCGCGGCCATCACGCCGATGTTCTCGGAGTACGTGGTGTTGGGCGGGCCGCCGACCGCCGTGGAGAGCACCGAGCCGACACCGTCGGCCGAGATCGCCGTGCCGAGCCTGTCGTCGAGGTTGTCGCCGGTCATCTCGCCGACCGCCTTGACATGCCCGGCGTTCTCCGCGATCAGGGCGATGACGACCGGCAGCGCGACCAGGATCGCCGACCACTCGAAGCTCGGCCCGTGGAACGTCGGCAGCCCGATCCAGTCGGCCTGGCCCACGGCCGAGAAGTCCAGCCGCCAGTGGTCGGTCACCTTGCCGCTGCCGTCCACGGAGTGGATCTTCCCGAAGATCCGGTCGAGCGCCCAGGACAGGACGTACCCGAAGACCAGCCCCAGGAAGATCGCGATCCGGGACCAGAAGCCGCGCAGGCACACCACGGCCAGACCGGTGAACAGCATCACCAGCAGCGCCGTCCACTGGTCCTGGGGCCAGTAGGTCGAGGCGGTGACCGGGGCCAGGTTGAAGCCGATCAGCATGACCACCGCGCCGGTGACGACCGGCGGCATCGCGGCGTGGATGATCCGCGCCCCGAACCGCTGCACGGCGAGCCCCACCAGGAACAGCGCGACGCCGACGACCAGGACCGCTCCGGTCACCGTGGCGCTGGTGCCGCCCTGTGCCCGGATCACCGCGGCGACGCCGACGAAGGAGAGCGAGCAGCCGAGGTAGCTGGGCACCCGGCCGCGGGTGGCGAGCAGGAAGATGACGGTCGCCACGCCCGACATCATGATCGCGAGGTTGGGATCGAGGCCCATCAGGACCGGAGCCACGAAGGACGCCCCGAACATGGCCACCACGTGCTGGGCGCCGAGCCCGGCCGTGCGGGGCCACGAGAGCCGTTCGTCGGGGCGGACCACCGCTCCGGGGGCGGGAACCTTCCCGTCCCCGTGCAGCTTCCAGCGCACGCCGAGGTCCATGGTGAGGTTTCGCTTTCTCTGTACGTGAGGACTGTCCTGACCATTGTCAGGGGTCGTCGGCCGTGCGGTTGACCTGCACCCTTCCCCGGCCGGCGTCCTGAGCGTCCGCTTAGGATGAGGGGGAAGCGCCGTACCCGAGCACAGCCGAGCACCACCAGGAGTCCCGCCCGTGACCGCCGAAGCCCCCGCCGCGCCCGCCCTGTCCCACGGCCGGCTCGTCCCCGTCACCGTCCACTTCGACGACCTGGACGCGCTCGGACTGCTGCACAACGCCCGCTACCCGGTGCTGGTCGAACGGGCCTGGAGCGAGCTGTGGGCCGGGGAGGGCTTCCGGTTCGAGGGCGACTGGGCGGCGGCCGGCGACGCCTGCAACGCGGTCAAGGAGCTGACGATCGGCTACGAGGAGCCGGTCACCCGGCCGGGAGCGTACGCCGTCCACCTGTGGCTGGACCGGCTCGGCACCACCGGGCTGACCTACGGCTTCCGGTTCTGCTCGGCGGACGGCGTCACCACCTACGCCCGCGGCACCAGGGTGCTGGTCCGGCTGGACTCCGGGACGCTGCGCCCGGCGCCGTGGAGCGAGGCGTTCAGGACTGCCGGCCGGGCACTTCTGCGGCCGACGGAGTGATCGTCGGCCGGTTGCGGTCCCCGGCCCGCAGCACCCGCGCGAACACCACCAGGCAGCAGGCCAGCACGGTCACCAGGCCGAACGACACCACCAGGCTGGTGGCCTGGGCCACCCCGCCGATCGCACTCGGCGCGACCAGGCCCGAGGTGTACGTGATGGTGGCGACGCCCGCGATGGCCAGGCTCGGGTTGGAACCGGCGCGGCCGGCCGCGGCGAAGCACAGCGGGACGACCACGGCGATGCCGAGTCCCATCAGTGCGAAGCCGGTCATCGCCACCGCCGGGTGGCCGCCGACCACGACCAGCAGCCCGCCGAGGGTGGCCAGCACCCCGCTCACCCGGACCGTGCGCACCGCGCCGAACCGGTCCACCACCCGGTCTCCGGCGAGCCTGGCCAGCGCCATGGTCAGCGTGAAGCCCGTCGTGCACGCCGCCGCCAGCCCGGCCGAGGTGGCCAGCTCGTCCCGCAGGTAGACCGCCGACCAGTCCAGGCTCGCGCCCTCCGCGAACACCGCGCAGAAACCGACCGCGCCGATCAGCACCGCCGACCTGGGCGGCAGCGCGAACCGCGGCGGCGGGTCCTCGTCCTCGGCGGGCTGCAGGTCCAGCACCCAGGTGCAGGCGACCAGGCCCGTCACCGTCAGCACGGCGGCGGCCAGCAGGTGGTGGGTGCGGGCGTCCGTGCCCAGGTGGGCGGCGAGCGTGCCGGCCGCCGACCCGATCAGCGCGCCCGCGCTCCACATGCCGTGCAGCCCGGACATGATCGACTTGTCGAGACGGTTCTCGATCTCCACGCCGAGCGCGTTCATCGCCACGTCCGACATGCCCGCCGTGGCGCCGTAGACGAACAGGGCGAGGCACAGGGTGAGCAGGTTCGGGGCTAGGGAGGGCAGGACCAGCGCGAGCGTCCACAGCGCCAGCAGGGCGCGCAGGGCGGTGCGGGCGCCGAAACGGTGCGTGACGCGGCCGGCCAGCGGCATGGCGAGGGACGCGCCGAGCGCCGGGAAGGCGAGCGCCAGTCCCAACTGGCCCGCGCTGACGCCGGCGTGGTCCTGGATCCACGGCACGCGGGTCGCGAAGGAGCCGGTGACGGAGCCGTGCACGGCGAACACGGCCGCCACCGCGTACCGGGCGCGCTTCACCTCGCTGCGCCCGTAGATCCCTGTGCTCATGGTCCACCCCTCCGTGTCCTCGGTGCGCGGCAGTGTGTGGCAGCGCGCCGCGTAAACTATCAGGGAGGTTGCCTGATAGATAGTGGGTTACCGGCGCGGGCCTCCGCGCCGGCGATCTGGAAGGATCCCGGCATGCCCGCATCCCCGAGCACCGCCCGGGCCATCAACGACCGGCTCGCCCTCCATCTGCTCCAGCAGGAGGGCCCGTTGACGGCAGGCCAGTTGAAGAAGCTGACCGGCCTGTCCCGGCCCACCGTCGCCGACCTCGTCGAACGCCTCACCGCCTCCGGACTGGTCGAGGTGGCGGGGGAGTCCGGCGAGCAGCGCCGCGGACCCAACGCCAAGCTGTACGGCATCGTCGCCGGCCGCGCCCACCTCGCCGCCCTCGACGTACGCACCGAGGGCGTCGCCGTGCTCGTCTCCGACCTGCTCGGCCGGGTCCTCGCCGAGGCGTCCGTGCCCATCGACGACCACTCCGGCACCGGCCCTGCGGTGGAACAGGCGGTGGGCCTGGTCGAGCGCGCGGTGAAGGAGGCCGGCGCCGACCGGCTGCACACCGTCGGGATCGGTGCCCCCGGTCTGATCGACCCGGCCGGCGGTGAACTGCGGGACTCCTCCGGGCTGCCCGAGTGGCACCGCCGGCTGACGGCCGCACTCCAGGAGAAGTTCCCCGAGGCCCGGGTCGGCGTCGAGAACGAGACCAACCTCGCCGCCCTGGCGGAACAGCGCGACGGTGCCGCCCGCGACCGCGACACCTTCGTGCTGCTCTGGCTGGGCCTGGGCATCGGTGCCGCCGTCGTCCTCGACGGCACCCTGCGCCGGGGCGTGTCCGGAGGCGCGGGCGAGATCGGCTTCATGCCGGTGCCGGGCACCGCGGGCCTGCCGTCGGCCACCGACTGCGACGGCGGGTTCCACTCCGTGGCGGGCGCCGCGGCGGTCACCGCCCTGGCGGCGGAGCACGGGGTGACGGCCCTGACCGGCGGACCCGAGCCGCACGCCGCGACGCTGGTCCGGGAGGCGGTGCGCCGCTCGGCGACCGGGGCCGACCCGGCCGCCGAGCGGTTCCTCGACGCCCTCGCCGACCGCGTCGTCCTCGGTGCCGCCGCCGTCGTCTCCGTCCTCGACCCCGGCTGCCTGGTGCTGGCCGGCGAGGTCGGCCGGGCCGGCGCCGACGCCCTCGCCGACCGGGTCCAGCAGCGCCTCGCCCGGATGTCCCCGCTCGCCACGGAGGTGCGGCCCAGCACCCTGGGCGGCGGCGCGGTCCTGCGCGGCGCCCTGCTGACCGCCCGCGACCGCGCCCAGGACGACCTCTTCACCCCGCCGCAGCGGTAGCCCCCGGCGTCCGCGACGGGCTCACCCGGGGGGCGCGGACCGCCGTACCGCGGGGTCCGGCGCGCGGAAGGCCGTGCCGTCCGCCGCCAGCCACACCAGTACCGCCGGCAGCAGCACCGCCACCCCCAGCAGGGCCATGAAGCCCGCGGCGCTCGCCGCCGGCAGCGGCTCCAGGTGCCGGGCGTGGAACAGGAGGTGGGCGACCGAGGAGACCAGGTAGGCCGCCAGCGCCGTCAGCACCAGGCGGCGCTCCATCGTCGCCACCGCCGCGCACAGCACCACGGCGAGCGCGAGGGACGCGCCGCCGAAGTCGCGGAGCAGATGCTCGTTGTAGGGCGGCAGGTGCGACACCCAGGGCCACTTCCAGAACAGCCGGGGCAGCAGCAGGATCCACAGCCCCAGCACCAGTTGGCCGCCCGCGAGCACTCCCAGCCCCGTCCGCAGCCCCGTCCGTCTGCTCATCCGCGCCGCCCGCCCTCCCCGTGGCCGTACCGCACGGCCAGGTACTCCTCGAAGGTCCCCCTGCCGACCGCGTGGCCGGGCGCGAGGTGCCCGCCCTCGCGGAACGCGCGGTAAGTCTTCCCCGCGAGCGGCACGTTCACCACGGCCCGGCGGCGTCCCGTCGCGTGCAGGCAGGCGCGGGCCGGCGACTCGAAGGTGCGCACCTCGGGTCCGCCCATGTCCGGCACCCGTCCGGCGGGCGCGGCACGGGCCGGCTCCGCGAGCCGGTCCGCGACCTCCGCCACCTCCACCGGCTGGTCCCGGGCGTGAGCCGGCAGCAGGACGGCCGGCAGCCTGGCCAGGGCCCGGAACACCCGCACCACCAGGTCGTGGAACTGGGTCGTCCGCAGCACCGTCCAGCCGAGCCCCGACTCGGCCACCTGCTGCTCGACCGCGAGCTTGGTCCGGTAGTGGCCGAGCGGCACCCGGTCGACGCCGACGATCGAGATGCAGACGAGATGGGACACCCCGGCCCGCCGCGCCGCCGCGATCAGGTTCGCGGCCGACCGCTCGTCCCCGCCGCGCTGCGTGGTCGCGCAGTGCACCACCGTGTGGACACCGGCGAGCGCGCTCTCCTGGCCACTGCCGCCCTCGCGCAGGTCGACGGTGTACGGCCGGCTGTGCCGGCTGAGCACCCGGACCTCGTGCCCGTGGGCCCGCAGCCGTTCGGTGACGGGCCGGCCGAGCGTGCCGGTGCCGCCGGTCACCAGGATCGTGGTCATGTCGTGCGGCCCCCTGTTCGGACGTCGGCGGGCGGATCGCCCCTCACACCGTCGCGCAGCCCGAACGACCGCGCACCCCGCCAGAGCCTGGCGGGGTGCGCGGGGGTTGGGGGGACCCGACGGCGGGCAAGGGCCTTCGTCACCGCCGCCGGGCCCGTTCGGGTGGGGTCAGCAGGCGCCGAGGTCCTGCCAGACACCCCATTCACCGGTGGTCCCGGGCTCCTCGCCCTTCGTCCACCACTTGGACTTCCACGTGTGCCCCTGGTGGGAGACCGTGGTGCCACTGCCGTACGACGCGGCCGTGTCCCAGGCCGGGGCGGCGCACGGCCCGGTGCCGCCCGTCGGGCCGGGGCCCGGCCCCGGGGTCTCGCCGCCCGTGGGCGTGGGGGCCGGCGTCTGCGTCCCGGGGTCCACCACGGTCGTGCCCCGGGCGTGGTCGCCGGCCAGGGCGTACGCCTTGCCGCCGATCGTCACCGTCCAGTTCGAGGGCGTCGACACGGGCAGGTAGTAGTTGAACGCCAGGTCGACGGTCGCGCCCGGCGCCAGCGACTGCCACGCCGGCAGTTTCAGCGACACCCGGTGGAAGTCGCCCTTCAGGCCGCCCACGTTGCCGCCCGTGTGGTCGCTGCGGATGACCTTGGTGCCGAAACCGGACTGGTCGGAGGCGTTCCCGGGGGCCGAGGTCGCGTAGTCGAACTGGAACTCCGTGCCGCCCGGCAGCGCGGTCCTCGTGTTGTTGGTGATCCGCAGCTTCGGCGTGATCGGGTAGTTGGAGTCGCCCAGCTTGAAGTCGGTGAACTCCACGTCCACGTTCACGGCCTCCGTCGGCAGGTCCGCGTTCGACCTCTTCGCGCCGTACGGCGCGGCCGACTTGAAGGTGTCGTACATCAGCGAGGTGAGGGTGTCGCCCGTCTCGTACTGGCCCTTGGCCGCGTTCCAGCCGTAGTCGCCGGCCAGCTCCCAGACCATCGTGCCGCCGATGCCGCGGTCCACCACGTAGTCGGCCTTCGCCCCGACCGACTGCTCGTCCTCGGTGGAGAGGAAGACCTTCTTCTCGGCGTTCCACAGCCAGGGGGCGACCAGCGTCGCGTCGTACTTGCGGGCGTAGGTGCCGGTCAGCTTCGTGTCCGCCGGGAAGCCGTAGTCGGTGACGTAGTCGCCGACGATGCCCTTCTCGAGGTTCTTGGCGTGCCACATCGGGTTGGAGCCCGCCGGGGACTCCTTGCCGTTGGTGTCGAGGTCGTGCCAGAGGTTGTCGATGCCGACGGCGCCGTCACCGCACTTGGCCAGGCCGGAGCCCGCCGGGCAGGAGGAGGCGGACGCCCTGCCCCACAGGCCGTCGGTTCCGCCCTGGACGTTCTTGTGGCCGCGGGTGTAGTACGGCAGGCCGATGTTGATGCGGCCGGCCGGCAGGGAGCCGCGGAAGTAGTGGTAGGCCCAGTCGGTGTTCAGATAGCCGAGGCCCCCGTACTGCGCGCTGCCGTAGACGCCCGCGGCCGCCAGCTCGGCGTCCTTGCCGTCGTCGAAGAGCGAGGCGTTCGGGCCGGCGTACTCGTTCCAGGCGCCGTGCAGGTCGTAGGACATGATGTTGACGTAGTCCAGGTACTTCTGGACCTGGAAGGTCTCCATGCCGCGCAGCAGGTACCCGGAGGACGGGGCGGCCACGGAGAGCAGGTAGTGCCTGCCGTCCGCGGCGCCCGCGCGGTCCAGCTTCTCGCGCAGCGTCTTCATCAGCGCCGCGTAGCCCTTGACCAGTCCGGCCCGGCGGCCGTTGGCGAGGGACCAGTCGAGCGGGTTGCCCGCGTCCTTCATCGTGGTCGGGTACTCGTAGTCGATGTCGACGCCGTTGAAGCCGTACGTGCGGACGAAGTCGACCGCCGAGTCGGCGAAGGTGTCGATGCCGGCCTGGTTGACCGAGCCGTCGGCCTTGGTGGCCATGGAGTAGAAGCCGCCGGAGTCCACGCGGGAGCCGTCGTCCGCGAAGTAGCCGCCCGTCTCGGCCCAGCCGCCCACCGAGATCATCGTCTTGACGTCGGGGTGCTGCTTCTTGAACTTGGTGAGCAGGTTGAAGTGGCCCTTGTAGGGCAGGCCCGGGTCCGTCTCGGCGCCCGCCACCCCGGGCCACGTCATCCCGGTCGCCGGGTTCTTCTCGCCGTCGGGGCCGACGGAGAGCCGGTTGCCGCCGTCGACGTGCGCGAAGGCGTAGTTGATGTGGGTGATCTTGTCCCACGGGATGTCCGAGGCGAGGTAGGCCGGCTTGCCGTCCTTGCCCGTGCGCCAGCCGGTGAAGTAGCCGATCACCCGGCGCGGGTGGTCGGCGCCCATCTTCTCCCGGCCCGCCGAGTCGTAGACCGAGCAGTAGGGGACGCTGACCCCGGGCGTCTCGTAGAGCCCGTCGGGACGGCAGGACTCCTGGCCGGCGGCCTGGGAGGCGGTCGCCGGGAGGCCGGCGAGCAGCAGACCGGCGACGGCGGCGGCCGCCGCGAACAGGGCCGGCCCCGCTCTGTGGCGGGTTCTGGAGCGTGAGGGGGAAGGCACAGTCGGTTCCTCTCCGCGGAAGTTGCGCAGACAGTAGAGAGGACTAGACCAGTGAGTCAATAGGTATGGACCAATCTCAAGGCGGCGGGGCGGGCGCCCAGTTGGAGCCTCTCCGGTCCGGCGTCGCGCACCGAAGGAGCGCCCTGTGAGCCACCCCACACGCTCCGTGCGGATGGACGCCGATCGGTCGTGGCACACTGGCCCTGTACCAGAAGCAGCGCACTCCGGGGTCGGTGAAAGTCCGAACCGGCGGTTACAGTCCGCGACCCGGTCGCTTCCAGCGGCCGGTTGACCAGGTGAAATTCCTGGACCGACGGTTAAAGTCCGGATGGGAGGCAGTGCGCGGCGGGCGAGCACACGTGCGCGCCGCCGATCTTCGGGGCACCTCCGTCACGGACGGGCCCCGTCCGGCGTCGTCGTTCCCGGTGTTCCCGTCCGTCCCTTCTGTCGTTCGTCGACAGCCCCGGAGTCCGTGCCCGAAGAGGCAGGAGGACCCGGGAAGTGTTCACCGGAATCGTCGAAGAGCTGGGCGAGGTCACCGCCGTCGAGACCCTCGACGACGCCTGTCGCTTCCGCCTGCGCGGCCCCGCGGTCACCGAAGGAGCCCGCCACGGCGACTCCATCGCCGTCAACGGCGTCTGCCTCACGGTCGTCGACCACGAGGGCGACGAGTTCACCGCCGACGTCATGGCCGAGACCCTCGACCGCTCCAGCCTCGGCGCCCTCGCCGTCGGCTCCCGCGTCAACCTGGAGCGCCCCACCGCCGTCGGCGCCCGGCTCGGCGGCCACATCGTGCAGGGCCACGTCGACGGCACCGGCGAGATCCTGGAACGCAAGCCCTCCGAGCACTGGGAGCTCGTGAAGATCTCCCTGCCCGCCGGCCTCGCCCGCTACGTCGTGGAGAAGGGCTCCATCACCGTCGACGGCATCAGCCTCACCGTCGTCGACGCGGGACCGGACTTCTTCACCGTCAGCCTCATCCCCACCACCCTCGCCCTGACCACGCTGGGCATCAAACGGCCCGGCGACCCGGTCAACCTCGAGGTCGACGTCGTCGCCAAGTACGTCGAGCGGCTGCTCGGCACGCAGGGGGGCACCCGGTGAACTGGCTCAACTCCGAGGCGTTCACGCTCTTCGACCAGCACATCAAGTGGTCGGACATGAGCGGCAACGTGATCGGCCTGCTCGGCCTCGCCCTTGGCTGGCGGCGCTCGATCTGGACCTGGCCCGTGCAGTTCGTCTCCGGGCTCGTCCTCTTCGCCGCCTTCGCCACCGCCCACCTCTCCGGCAGCGCCGGCAAGCAGATCGTCGTCATGGTCGTCGCCGCATGGGGCTTCTGGCAGTGGAACCGCGGCCGGCGGCAGAGCCAGGACGGCTCCGTCGCCGTACGGTTCGCCACCTGGCGCGAACGCGGCGCCCTGGCCGCCGCGGCCGCCGTCGGCACCCTCGCGGTGGGCGCCCTGTTCACCGCCTTCCCCACCCTGTCCTGGGACCCCTGGCCGGACGCGTACATCTTCGTCGGCACCGTCGTCGCCATGTACGCCCAGGCCCGCGGCATGGTCGAGTTCTGGTTCGCCTGGCTGCTCGTCGACCTCGTCGGCGTCCCGCTGAACTTCGCCAACGGCTTCGCCTTCTCCGGCTTCGTCTACGTCCTGTACGGCGCGCTCGTCCTGTGGGGCCTGCGCGACTGGTGGCTGCGCTCGCGCAACGCGGCCCGCCCCCTCCCGGAAGGAGCGCCCGCATGAGCACGGCACCCGTCCTCTACAGCCCCGACGGCATCGACGACCTCTCCCTCGATCCCGTCGAGCGGGCCGTCGCGGACATCGCAGCCGGCCGGCCCGTCGTGGTCGTCGACGACGAGAACCGCGAGAACGAGGGCGACCTCGTCGTCGCCGCGGAGAGGGCGACCGAGGAGATCGTCGCCTTCATGATGAGCGAGTGCCGCGGCCTGATCTGCGCCCCCATGGAGGGCGACGAACTGGACCGGCTGCGGCTCCCGCAGATGGTCGACGACAACACCGAGTCGATGAAGACCGCCTTCACCGTCTCCGTGGACGCCACCGCCGCCCACGGCGTCAGCACCGGCATCTCCGCCGCCGACCGTGCCACCACCCTGCGACTCCTGGCGAGCGGCACCGCCGAACCCGCCGACCTGGTCCGCCCCGGGCACGTCTTCCCGCTGCGCGCCCGCCCGGGCGGCGTGCTCGTCCGCAACGGCCACACCGAGGCCGCCGTCGACCTCGCCCGCCTCGCGGGGCTGCGGCCGGCCGGCGCCATCGTCGAGATCGCCGGTGAGGACGGGCGCATGCTGCGCCTGCCCGAGCTGATCCCGTTCGCCCGCAAGCACGGCCTGACGATCATCTCCATCGAGGACCTCGTCGCCTACCGGCGCAGCGAGGAGCCCACCGTCCGCCGCGAGGCCGAGGTCCGACTGCCCACCCGGCACGGCGAGTTCACCGCGTACGGCTACCGCTCCACCGTCGACGGCGTCGAGCACATCGCCCTCGTGCACGGCGAGATCGGCGACGGGAAGGACGTCCTGGTCCGCGTCCACTCCGAGTGCCTCACCGGCGACGTCTTCGGCTCCCGGCGCTGCGACTGCGGCCCCCAGCTCGACGCCTCCCTGGACCGCATCCAGGCCGAGGGCAGGGGAGTGGTCGTCTACCTGCGCGGCCACGAGGGACGCGGCATCGGCCTGATGTCCAAGCTGCGCGCCTACGAACTCCAGGAGCGCGGCCGCGACACCCTCGACGCCAACCTGGAGCTCGGCCTGCCCGCCGACGCCCGCGACTACGGCGCCGGGGCGCGGATCCTCACGGACCTCGGCGTGCGCACCGTACGCCTGATGACCAACAACCCGGACAAGAGCGCCGCCCTCGAACGGCACGGCATCACGGTCACCGGCCGCGAGGCCATGCCCGTCCAGGCCGGCGAGCACAACCTCCGCTACCTGCGCACCAAGCGGGACCGGATGGGACACGACCTGCCCTGGCTGGACACGACCCCCGTGTCCACCTGCGACAACCAGTAAGCAAGCGAAGACGAGGAGATGGGAGACACGTGAGCGGCAAGGGTGCACCGGAACTGTCCGTACGCAACGTCGGGGACCTCAGGGTCGCCGTGATCGCGTCGCTGTGGCACGACAAGGTGATGGACGGACTGGTGGACGGCGCCCTGCGCGCCCTCGGTGAACTGGGGATCGACGAGCCGACCCTGCTCAGGGTCCCCGGCAGCTTCGAACTCCCGGTCGTCGCCAAGGTCCTCGCGGGCCGCGGCTACGACGCGATCGTCGCCCTCGGCGTCGTCATCCGCGGCGGCACCCCCCACTTCGAGTACGTGTGCCAGGGCGTCACCCAGGGCCTGGTCCAGGTCTCCGTCGAGACCGGCGTCCCCGTCGGCTTCGGCGTCCTCACCTGCGACACCGAGGAGCAGGCCCTGGACCGGGCCGGCCTCGACGGCTCCCGCGAGGACAAGGGACACGAGGCGGTGACCGCGGCCGTCGCCACGGCGGCCACGCTCCGCTCAGTATCCGAACCGTGGCGCTAGGCCCGCCGGGGCACGCGTAAAGTGGGGGCCATCATGTCCAAGAAGACGTTCGAGGAGCTGTTCACCGAGCTCCAGCACAAGGCAGCCCACGGCGATCCCGCCACCTCCCGCACCGCCGAACTGGTCGGCAAGGGCGTCCACGCCATCGGCAAGAAGGTCGTCGAGGAGGCCGCGGAGGTCTGGATGGCCGCCGAGCACGAGGGCAAGGACGCCGCCGCCGAAGAGATCTCGCAGCTCCTGTACCACGTCCAGGTCATGATGGTCGCCCGCGGCATCTCCCTGGACGACGTCTACGCCCACCTGTGAGACACCGCACCCCCTCTTTCCCCCTTCACGCAAAGGAAGCCGACCCCATGCTGCGCATCGCCGTCCCCAACAAGGGTTCCCTGTCAGGTCCCGCGGGGGAGATGCTGCATGAGGCCGGCTACCAGCAGCGCCGCGAGTCCAAGGAACTGCGGATCGTCGACCCGGTCAACGAGGTCGAGTTCTTCTACCTCCGCCCCCGCGACATCGCGATCTACGTCTCCTCCGGCAAGCTCGACATCGGCATCACCGGCCGCGACCTGCTGGTCGACTCCGGCGCCCACGCCGAGGAGATCCTCCCGCTCGGCTTCGCCCGCTCCACCTTCCGCTTCGCCGGCAAGCCCGGCGCGGCGAACGGCATCGACGACCTCAAGGGCCGCACCGTCGCCACCTCCTACGAGGGCATCGTCGCCGCCCACCTGGCCGACCGGGGCGTCGACGCCTCCGTCGTCCACCTCGACGGCGCCGTCGAAACCGCCATCGAGCTGGGCGTCGCCGAGGTCATCGCGGACGTCGTCGAGACCGGCACCTCCCTGCGCAACGCGGGGCTGGAGGTCTTCGGCGAGCCCATCATGAAGTCCGAGGCCGTCGTCATCCGCCGCTCGGACGCCGAGCCCGACGAGACCACCGAGCCCAAGGTCCAGCAGTTCCTGCGCCGCCTCCAGGGCGTCCTGGTGGCCCGGACGTACGTGATGATGGACTACGACTGCCGGGTGGAGCAGCTGGAGAAGGCCGTCGCCCTCACCCCCGGTCTGGAGTCCCCGACCGTGTCCCCGCTGCACAACGAGGGCTGGGTCGCCGTCCGCGCGATGGTCCCCGCCAAGGAGGCCCAGCGGATCATGGACGACCTCTACGAGATCGGCGCCCGGGCGATCCTGACCACGGCCATCCACGCCTGCCGGCTCTGACCCGCCGCCCGCCGTACCAGGAGCACGACCGGAGCCCCACCATGCCCGACACCACGCCGGACCACCTGCCGGCCCTGCCCGTCACCTTCCGCCCGGGCCGCACCCGTGCCGTCCTGATGGTCCTCGCGGTCGTCACCTTCGTGACCGTCACGGCCCTCGGGATGCTGCTGGGCGGCCTCGGTCCCGGCGAGCGCCTCAGCTTCGTGCTGACCGCCCTCGTCCTGGCCGGCGTGCTGCTCCTGCTGGCCCGGCCCCGGGTGGTCGCCGACGAGACGGGCGTGACCGTGGTCAACCTGACCGCCCGGCGGCACCTCGCCTGGCCCGAGATCCTCAGGGTCAACCTCCGCCAGGGCGACCCCTGGGTCTTCCTCGACCTCAGCGACGGCACCAGCCTGCCCGCCCTCGGCATCCAGCCCGGCATCGCCAGGCAGCGCGCCCTCGCCGACGCACGCGCCCTGCGCGACCTCGTGGAGGCCCGTTCCGGTGCCCTTCCCGAGGCCCCGCGTGACTGACGCGGTGCCGCCGGCCCTGCCGCGGGCACCCTTTTCGTGATTAATCTGGGAACGAGGACGCGGCCCGTCGCGTCCTCGCCCCGTCGCTCCGCCCGGTGCGCGGGGTTCCTGCTACCCGAGGAGTGACTCCCTCCGGCGATGGACGGACCGTCCTGCAGTACCTGCGCCGCTCCCTGCTGTGACCTCCCACAGGCGGCGGCATCATGACCACCCCCCTGCTGCTCCTGGCAGCCGCACTCCTGCTGATCCTCGCCAACGGCTTCTTCGTCGCGGCCGAGTTCGGCCTGGTGACCGTCGAACGCCCCGACGCCGAGCAGGCCGCCGCGGCCGGCGACCGGCGCGCCCTCCGGGTCGTCGAGTCCCTCAAGGAGCTGTCCTTCCAGCTCTCCGGCACCCAGCTCGGGATCACCCTCACCTCCCTCGTCGTCGGCATGCTCGCCGAACCGGCGCTCGCCGAGCTGCTCGACGGCCCGTTCACGGCGCTCGGCGTCCCCGACGGCGCCGTCTCCGGCGTGTCGGTCGTCGTCGGCATGCTGCTGGCCTCGGCGGTCCAGATGGTGATCGGCGAGCTGGTGCCCAAGAACTGGGCGGTGTCCAAACCGCTCCAGGTCGCGCGCTTCGTCGCCGGCCCCCAGCACGCCTTCGCCCGCCTCTTCCACCCGGTGATCGCCGCGCTCAACACCGTGGCCAACCGCCTGGTCCGCACCCTGGGCATCGAACCCGCCGACGAGCTGGCCTCCGCCCGCACCCCCGGCGAACTGGTCTCCCTGGCCCGGCACTCGGCCCGGGCCGGCGCCCTGGAGCAGGACACCGCCGACCTCTTCGTACGGACCCTCTCGCTCGGCGAACTGACCGCCCAGCACGTCATGACCCCCCGCGTGAAGGTCAGCGCGCTGCACTCCTCGGCCACCGCCGAGGACGTGGTGAACCTGACCCGTGCCACCGGCCTGTCCCGTTTCCCCGTCTACCGGGAGAAGATCGACGAGATCGTCGGCATGGTCCACCTCAAGGACGCCCTCGCCGTCCCCGTGCACGACCGGCTGCGCACCCCGGCCGGCCGGATCGCCCGCCCGGCGCTGATGGTCCCCGAGTCCCTGCCCGTCCGGCCGCTGCTCACCCGGCTGCGCAGCGAGCAGCCCATCGCGGTCGTCGTCGACGAGTACGGCGGCACGGCCGGCGTCGTCACCCTGGAGGACATCGTCGAGGAGATCGTCGGCGAGGTCCGCGACGAGCACGACGGCCTCGACGTGCCCGAACTGGCCCCCGCCCCGCCCGAGGACGGCCGCCCCGCCTGGGACGTCGACGGCAGCTGCCGCGTCGATGCCCTGCGCCGCGTCGGCCTCCAGGCGCCCGAGGGGCCGTACGAGACCGTGGCCGGACTCGTCGCCGACCTCCTCGGCCGCATCCCCGCCGTCGGTGACCGGGCCGAACTGCCCGGCTGGCGGCTCTCCGTCCGCCAGGTCGGCCACTACCGCGCCGAGCGGATACGGCTGGTGCGCACCGCGCCGGTCTCCGTGCTGGAGGCCGCCCGATGAGCATCCTGCAACTCCTCTTCGCGGCGCTGCTGGTGCTCGCCAACGGCTTCTTCGTCGGCGCCGAGTTCGCCCTGGTCTCCGTGCGCCGCAGCCAGATCGAACCGCTCGGCACCGCCCGCGCCCGCCAGGTGCTGTACGGCCTGGAGCGACTGCCGCAGATGATGGCCGCCGCGCAGTTCGGAATCACCGTCTGCTCGCTGACCCTCGGCGCGGTCGCCGAGCCGACCGTCGCCCGCCTGCTGGAGCCGGTCTTCGAGTGGATCCACCTGCCGCACGGCGTGATCCACCCGCTCGGCTACGTCATCGCGCTGGCCGCCGTGGTCTTCTGCCACCTCGTCATCGGCGAGATGGTCCCGAAGAACCTCGCGATGGCCGCCCCGGAGAAGGCCGCGCTGTGGCTCAGCCCCGGCCTGGTCGCCTTCGCCCGCGTGTGCCGGCCGGTCACCGTGGCGCTCGGCGCCTGCGCGCAGGGCATCCTGCGGCTGTTCCGCGTCGAGCCCAAGGACGAGGTCGAGGCCGTCTTCACCAGCGAGCAGCTCAACCGGCTCGTGGAGGACGCCGGCCAGGCCGGCCTGCTCGACCCGGAGGAACAGGAACGCCTGGAGGACGCCCTGGAGCTGGGCTCCCGCCCGGTCACGGACGTCCTGCTCGGACGCGAGTCCCTGGTGACGGTCAGCCCCTCGGTCACACCGGGGGAGATCGTCGAGCTGACCGCCCGCACCGGCTACTCGCGCTTCCCGATCGCGGCGGAACAGGGTGCCTTCATGGGCTACCTGCACGTCAAGGACGTCCTCGACCTGGAGGAGTCCGACCGTGCCGTTCCCCAGCACCTGTGGCGGCCGATGACCACCCTGCGTCCCGAACTCCCCCTGGACGACGCCCTCACGGTCATGCGCCGCGCCGCCACCCACCTGGCCCAGGTCAAGGACGCGCCGGGCAGGGTCCTGGGCCTGGTGGCCCTGGAGGACGTACTGGAACTCCTGGTCGGCGAGGTGAGGGACCCGGCCCACCGAGAGGTCACCCTGGCGACCTGACCGCAGCGGCGGCGGGGGCCCGCCCACCGGGCCGCGCACCCGTCCCGGCCCGCGCCGAGGCCCTGCCCCTACGCGGCCGACGGCCCACCGGGCCCCCGCCCCGACAGCACCTCCCCGTACGCCTGCATCAGGTCCGGCAACCGCAACGTCGCCAGGTCGTCCCGGGTCAGCACCCCGGGACACACGGACAACCGCAGGTCCCGGTACGCGCAGCTCTTCTCGTACAGCGTCCGCAGGAACCGCCCGTTCCCCAACTCGTCGATCCACCCCTGGTCCACCACGTGCCCCGCGATCGACCGCAGTTCGTCGAGGGCCTCCTCGTCCCACACGTCCCCGTTCTCCGCCGCGAGCACCTCCCCGATCGAGGTCAGCTCCAGCGGCCGGTACGACGGAAAGTCCACCCGCGTCGTGAAGCGCGAGGACAGCCCGGGATTGGCGCCCAGCAGCCGGTCCATGCCCTCCGGATAGCCGGCCAGGATCACCACCAGGTGGTCCCGGTTGTCCTCGGCCCGCTTCAGCAGCACCTGCAGCGCCTCGTCGCCGTACGCGTCGCCCTTGCCGTACCCGGAGTTGGACAGCGCGTACGCCTCGTCGACGAAGAGGACGCCGCCGAGCGCGGAGTCGATCAGCTCGTTCGCCTTCACGGCGGTCTGGCCCAGGTACTCCCCGACCAGATCGGCCCGCTGCGCCTCCACCAGGTGGTCGCCGCCGAGCAGCCCGAGGGCGTAGAAGACGCGGCCCAGGATGCGGGCCACGGTGGTCTTGCCGGTGCCGGAGGGGCCGGAGAAGACGAAGTGACGTTTGGGCGGCTGCACCGGCAGGCCCTGCCCGGCCCGCAGCCGGGCCATGTTCAGCTGCGCGGACAGCGCCTTGACCTGACGCTTCACCGGTTCGAGGCCCACCATCCGCTCCAGCTCGGCGAGCGCCTCCTCCAGCAACGCGGGATCGGTGGGCCCGGTGGGCAGGGACGGGTCCGGGCCGCCCGACTTCTCGCGCACCGGGGCTCCACCCAGGGGCGGCAGCGGCGCGACCGGCGGGGGCTCGGGCACGGAGAGCTTGACGCCGCGCTCCTCGGTGCCGAAGAGGGGGTCGAGGCCGTCCAGTCCGTCCCCCGCACCGGGCTGGGCGAGACCCGCCAGGTCGGCCGGGTCGTCGTAGCCGTCGCCCTCGGCGATCGCGGCCAGCCGGGCGGAGGTGTCCATGAAGGCGGGGTCGACGCGGTGCACCGCCCGGTACAGCGGGAGCGCGGCGGCGCTGCGCCCGGTGCCCTCGTGGGCCCGCGCCAGCCAGTAACGCAGTTCCTTGCGCTGCGGCTGTTCGCTGCGGCACCGCATCAGCGCCGCCGACAGCAGCGGCTCGGCCTGCCCGTACATCTCCAGGCGGACCCGGGCCATGCCGCTGAACAGGCCGGCCTCGATGCCCAGTAAGGGGTCGCCGAGCAGCGGGTCGGTGTGCCGGACGAGCTGTTCCCAGTCCTTGACGAGGTAGGCGCGGCAGGCGTGCAGGAAACGGACCTGGGGATCGGAGTCCACCGGCGGCAGCCCGGCCAGGGCCCGGTCCAGCTCCGGGACGTGCCGGCCGTCCAGCCAGTGCGAGGCGTGCGCCAGCAGCAGGTCGCGCGGGTTCTCCAGCACGGGCTGCACCCACCAGCCCAGCCAGTACCAGGAATTGAGCGTCCGCCGGTGGCGGGCCCGCTGCTCGCCGAAGCGGTCGCGGTTGCGGAACATTCGCAGGAGCGCGTTCGTGGTGTCGACGCGCAGCGCGTGCAGTCCCAGCCAGGCGTCGGCCATCGTGGGGTCGATCCGCACCGCCGTCCGGAACTCCTCCTCCGCCTGCGGGTACGCCCCCATCGTGTAGGCGTCCACGCCCCGCAGCCAGGCGAGTTCGGCCGGGGCCGGCGGGCCCTGCGTGCCGAAGTCCATCACGTCCCCACCTACCGTGCCCCCGTCGGTAAGCCGCCGAGCCGTCGCTCGTCGGCCGCCTCGGTCAACGGTGTTGCCGCGGACCGGAGTTGCAGGTGCGTGCGGCAATCTCCCGTAGTTCGCACCGAGGGCATCGTACCCGCGGCGGCCTTTCCTCCGAAGGGTGCGGGAGGAGCCGTTCCACGAGGCCGGAGCGGGAGGGGCGCACGAGCGGACGGTGACCGAGAGTGAGTGCGCGGCGCCGCGGAGCAGCCGGGAAACGCGCTCAGGGCAGAACGAAGCCCCCGATCACGGGGGAACAACCGGGGGCTTCGCGTCTGCCGGCGGCTTCGAACTGCCGCACATTCAGAACGTAAGACCTGTACGGCCCCTGGGTCAAGCGAAGTTGGGGCACGTCGGCGGGTTGCCGAGAGCTGATCTTCACGAGTTCAACACATCGCCGACGGCCCGTCACGCTGCGTGAGAAAGTGGGCTCCGGTGCCCTTTCCCGCGGGTCCCGGCAGCACCTCGTACCCCTGTTCCCGCTGTCGCACCAGAAGGTGCGCGAAGGGGCGCGAGGGGTCCTCGGCGAAGTGCCGGCGCTCGGCCGGGATCCACCCGTCCCAGAACGCCCGCTGCTCCGCTCCGTCGCGCGCCCGCCCGCGCGCCCACGCCTGCTCGGGGGGCAGGTCCATCCAGAACAGCCCGGCCAGGTGCGGGCGCAGCGCCGAGCGGCCCGCGCCGACCCCCTCCACGAGGACCACCGGAGCGGGCGGCAGCGGGCGCGGCGGCCCGAACCGCCGGGTCCGCCAGTCATACGGCGTGGGGTGCGCGGTCTCCCCGCGCCGCAGGGGCTCGATCACCTGGGCGAACAGGCGCGCGGTCCAGTCGAACAGCTCGTCGTGACAGGCGATGTCGTCGAGGTGCAGCACCGGCGCACCGTCCAGCCCGTCCGCCAGCCTCCCGGCGAAGGTGGACTTGCCGGACCCGGCGTGCCCGTCGACGCCGATCAGGCGCACGGGCCCGCAGGAGGGGGGAAGCCGGCGGAGCCGGGCTGCCAGGTCGAGGATGACGGTTCCTGTGAGTGGGAGGGACGGACGCGGTCACTCGCACTCTAGTCACTGGTCGACACCAATATTGGTGGCGTGGCGTGCGTGGAAGTGCTGGCAGGACCGGCCGCCCGCGGCCATAGTTGGCGCACGACCGTGCAACGACGGACCCGCCCGACCCGGACACACCTGGGGGTCTCCCGCCCATGAGCAGAGTCGAACAGCCCTCCCGCAGAGCCCTCCTGGCCGCGGCCGTCGCCGCAGCCGCGGCGGCGGGCGGCGCGATCCCGGCCGCCGCCCAGGCCGCGCCCGCCGCGGGCACCGGCACCCGCGACGGCGCGGACCCCGACCGCGCCACCGCCCCGCGAGCGGTCGACTACCACGCCTGGACCACGTTCAAGGACTGGCGCAGCGGGACCGCGAAGGGGGCCCGCGCCGTCGCGGGTGCCCGCCCCGGGGTGGTGATCGGCACCCCGGCCGGCACCACCGACTACACCGACCCGCACACCGGCACCACCGCCGCCTGGGAGTACGCGGCCTGGACCTCGCCCGTGCACCGGCTCCCGGTGCCCGCGACGGAGGTCATCGCCTCCTGGAACGCGCACACGCCGGCCGGCACCTGGATCCAGGTCGAACTCGAGGGCACCTACACCGACGGCACGGCCACCCCCTGGTACGTGCTGGGGCGCTGGACGGCCGGTGACGGCGAGCAGGACATCAGGCGGACCTCGGTCGACGACCAGAGCGACGGCAGGAGCAGTGTCTGGACCGACACCTTCTCCATCGACGACGCCTCCACCGGCCTGCGCCTGGTCTCCTACCGGCTCCGGCTCACCCTCCACCGCCGGCCCGGCACGCGCACCACGCCCACCGTCTGGCGGCTCGGTGCGATGGGCTCCGACGTCCCCGACCGCTTCACCGTCCCGGCCTCCACCCCGCGCCACGCCGGGGAACTGCGCGTCCCGCGCTACTCGCAGGAGATCCACAAGGGCCAGTACCCGGAGTACGACAACGGCGGCGAGGCCTGGTGCAGCCCCACCTCCTCGCAAATGATCATCGAGTACTGGGGCGGCCGTCTCACGGAGGAGCAACTCGCCTGGGTGGACCCCTCCTACGCCGACCCGCAGATCTGCCACGCCGCCCGGTACACGTACGACAACCAGTACGAGGGCTGCGGCAACTGGCCCTTCAACGCCGCCTACGCCGCCACGTTCAAGGGCCTCCAGGGCGTGGTCACCCGCCTCGGGTCCCTCACGGACCTGGAGACGCTGATCGCGGCCGGCATCCCGGCGATCACGTCCCAGTCGTTCCTGGCACAGGAGCTGACCGGGGCCGGGTACGGCACCTCGGGCCACCTGATGACCGTGATCGGCTTCACCGCCGACGGCGACGTGATCGCCAACGACCCGGCCTCGGACGACAACGACGCCGTGCGCCGTGTCTACAAGCGGCGGGAGTGGGAGAACATCTGGCTCCGGACGAAGCGGTACAACGCCAGTGGCAAGGTCGTCTCCGGCACCGGCGGCGTCTGCTACCTCTACTTCCCGGCCCACCCGAGCCCGCGCCAGCGCACGGCGCTCGCGGCGGTGGGCGTGCGCTGACCGGTTCCGCTGTGACCAAGCTCTCGGCCGCACAAACCGCTCACGGTGGCAGAGTGGACACCGTGAGCGGGGACGTCCGCCGCAGCCGAAGCCCGAGACCAGCGAGAAGCCATGACCGCACACACCGCAGCCGCCGCCCGGGCCCGTACCGGCGGGCCCAAGACCGACGGCCCGAAGATCCTCGAACACGTCATGGGCTGGACCCTCGTCGTCGTGGTCGCGATGCTCGTGGTCCGGCTGGGCCTCCTGTGACGTGCCCCGGGGCTCCTGCGGCGTGACCCGGGCCGTCCGTGACGTGACCCGCGTGTGACCTGCCCCACGACCCGACCTGCCATACTGCGGATGTCCCGCCGCCCGTTGGAGACCAGGGTCGAAATTGAATATCAGTCAACAGCGTGCCGACGCCCGTCCCCGGGCGCGCGGCACCGAGCGCTCGGCGGCACGCCGCGCCGAACTCATCGCCATCGGGCGGAAGTTGTTCGCCGACACGTCGTACGACGCGCTCTCGATGGACGACATCGCCCGCCAGGCGCATGTCGCCAAGGGGCTGATCTACTACTACTTCCAGTCCAAGCGGGGCTACTACCTGGCGATCGTCGAGGACTCCGTCGCCGACCTCGTCACCACCGCGGCGCGCGGCCACGAACTGCCGCAGGTGGACCGCGTCCAGCGCACCATCGACGGCTATCTGCGCTACGCCGAGCACAACCAGGCCGCCTACCGCACCATCGTCAGCGGCGGCGTCGGCTTCGACGCCGAGGTGCACGCCATCCGGGACGGGGTGCGCGAGGCGATCGTCGTCACCATCGCCGAAGGAGCGTACGGGCGTTCGGACATCGGGCCCCTGGCCCGGATGGGCCTGCTCGCCTGGGTGTGCAGCGTCGAGGGCGCCACCCTGGACTGGATCGGCCGCCCGGAGCTGGCCCGCGCGACCATGTGCGAACTGCTCGTGAAGTCGCTGGGCGGCACGCTGCGCGCCATCGAGGAACTGGACCCCGCCTACCCGGCCCCGGCCCCGGCGCGCCGCGACGACGCCTGACGGCGCACGGACGGAGGGGTGGAGACCCGAGCCGGTCTCCGCCCCTCCGCCCCCCGTGTGCGCCGGACGGTTCAGTCGATTGCCTTGATCAGCTCACCGTTGGCGGTGTCGCCGCTCAGCTCCCAGAAGAAGGTGCCGCCCAGACCCTGCTCGTTCTTGTACGCCATCTTGGTGGCGATGGTCTGCGGGGTGTCGTAACTCCACCAGTCGCTGCCGCACTTGGCGTAGGCGGTGCCGCCCACCGTGCCGGTCGCCGGGCAACTGGTCTTGAGCACCTTGTAGTCCTCGATGCCGTCCTCGTACGTGCCCTTCGCCGGCCCGGTCGCGGTGCCGCCCGGTTCCGCCTGGGTGACGCCGGTCCAGCCGCGGCCGTAGAAGCCGAGCCCGAGCAGGAGCTTGGAGGACGGGACACCGAGGCCCTTGAGCTTCGCGATCGTCGCCGAGGTGTGGAAGTCCTCCTTCGGGATGCCGGAGTACGAGGCCAGCGGCGAGTGGGGGGCCGTCGGTCCGGTGGCGTCCCAGGCGCCGAAGAAGTCGTACGTCATCGGGTTGTACCAGTCGACGTACTGCGCGGCGCCCGCGTAGTCCGCCGCGTCGATCTTGCCGCCGGAGGTGGCGTCGGCCGTGATCGCGGCGGTGACCAGGTAGTCCTGGCCGAACTTGGCGCGCAGGGCGCCCATCAGCTTCGGGAAGGCCTCGCGGCCGCTGGTGTCGCAGCTCAGGCCGCAGGCGTTCGGGTACTCCCAGTCGATGTCGATGCCGTCGAAGACGTCGGCCCACTTCGAGTTCTCGACCAGGTCGTAGCAGGACTGCGCGAACGCCTCCGGGTTCTGGGCGGCCTGCGCGAAGCCGCCGGACCAGGTCCAGCCGCCGAACGACCAGAGGATCTTCAGGTCCGGGTGCTTCTTCTTCAGCTTGAGCAACTGGTTGAAGTTGCCGCGCAGCGGCTGGTCCCAGGTGTCGGCGACGCCGTCCACCGAGTCGGCCGCGGTGTAGGCCCGGTCGGTCGCCGCGTAGGCGTCGCCCATGGCGCACTTGCCGCCGGTGACGTTGCCGAACGAGTAGTTGATGTGGGTGAGTTTGCCGGCCGAGCCCGAGGACTCGATGTTCTTGACGTGGTAGTTGCGGTCGTAGACGCCCCATTCGGTGAAGTAGCCGACGACCTTGGACCCGGCCGCGGCCTGCGCGGCGGGAGCGTCGGCCGGACCGGCGGGCGCCGCGGCGGTGGCCGTGGCCGGACCGGCGCCGGCCAGCAGCCCGGCGCCGAGGGCGGCGGTGCACAGGGCGGAGAGGAGCGTCCGGACGGGGCGGACGCGGGGGAGGTGCGGGACGTGCATCGGGTGTCTCCTCGTGGGGGGAAGAGGGAACGCGCGCCGATTGGCATGAACGCGTTAAGGCGTTCGGTTCGATCACCGTAGGAGGACTAGACCAGTGCGTCAATGGTGCGGACCAATCTCGGGATCCCGGACCCGCGATGCGCGCCCTCGCGGCCCGGCGCGGGCGATTTCCCGATTTCTTCGAGTAAGCGGTCGTTAACTGGTGACTCCGTGCCCCCGATCGGGCATACTCACAGCGCACAGCCGCTGGTCAGGCGCTTCCGCGACCCGGAAGCGCGAAGATCGGCCAGGTCCGAACGACCCGGCGGAGCCGCCTCCACCCCAGGCTCACGCCCGCCGATGTGCCCGACAGGGAGGAGAGCGTCGACATGTCCGACCGCGCCCCGCAGCCGGTGGACCGGCAACTGCCCACGGACGAGGCTCGGGACCTGATCTCGCTCGTCCGCGACATCGCGCAGCGTGAGATCGTCCCCGGCGCGGCCCAGGAGGAGGGCGCCGGACGCTTCCCGCGCGAGGTCTTCTCCCTCCTGTCCGACTCCGGCCTCCTCGGGCTTCCCTACGACGCCGAGTTCGGCGGCGGCGAGCAGCCGTACGAGGTCTACCTCCAGGTCCTGGAGGAGCTGGCCGCGGCCCGGCTCACCGTCGGCCTCGGCGTCAGCGTGCACACACTCGCCTCCTACGCGCCGGCCGCCTACGGCACCAAGGAGCAGCAGGCCGAGTACCTGCCCGCGATGCTCGGCGGCGGTCTGCTCGGTGCCTACTGCCTCTCCGAACCCGCCTCCGGCTCCGATGCCGCCTCGCTGCGCACCAAGGCCGTGCGTGACGGCGACGACTGGGTGATCACCGGCACCAAGGCGTGGATCACGCACGGCGGCATCGCCGACTTCTACACCGTCATGGCACGCACGGGCGAGGAGGGGCCGCGCGGCATCACCGCCTTCCTGGTCCCCGGCGACGCCGACGGCCTGAGCGCCGCGGCGCCGGAGAAGAAGATGGGCCTCAAGGGCTCGCCCACCGCGCAGGTCCACCTCGACGGGGTGCGGGTGCCCGACGCCCGGCGCATCGGCGACGAGGGGCAGGGCTTCGCGATCGCGCTGTCCGCGCTCGACTCCGGCCGGCTCGGCATCGCCGCCTGCGCGATCGGTGTGGCCCAGGCGGCGCTGGACGAGGCGGTGTCCTACGCGGCCGGGCGCCGGCAGTTCGGCAAGCCGATCGTCGACTTCCAGGGGCTGCGCTTCATGCTCGCCGACATGGCGACGCAGATCGAGGCCGGCCGCGCCCTGTACCTGACGGCGGCCCGGCTGCGCGACGCCGGGCTGCCGTTCGCCAAGCAGGCCGCCATGGCCAAGCTGCACTGCACCGACACGGCGATGCGCGTCACCACCGACGCCGTGCAGCTCCTCGGCGGGTACGGCTACACCGCCGACTTCCCGGCCGAGCGCTACATGCGCGAGGCCAAGGTGCTGCAGATCGTCGAGGGCACCAACCAGATCCAGCGGATGGTCATCGCCCGTCACCTCGCGGGTCCCGAGGAGCGCTGAGACCGGCGGCGACGGTGAGGTCGCCGCCGACCCGGAGGTCGCCGGTGGTGAAGAAGCCACCCGTGGCGAAGTCGCCGAGTCCGCGCGGCGGTTCCGCGAGCCTGACCCACTCCGGGTCGTGGCGTCCCGGCAGGGTCCGGCCGCCGTCGGCCCAGGTCCGCATCAGCTCGCGGTAGATCGGCGGGTCCGGGATCTGCGGAGCCGGGGGAACCGGCCCCGCGGGTACCGGTACGAACACGCGGCGCCGACTCCCGGTCGACGAGTACGTGGGGGTCATACCCGGGCAACGCGGCGCGGCGCGGGCAGGTCACCGCCGGACGCAATCGAGCGTGAGTTCGCCGGTGTCCACGGACCGGCACCAGGCGCCGGAGGCGGCCCCACGGGCCGTCGTACCGCTGCCCGCGTCACGGTTCCACGGACACCGTGACGCGGCCCGGTACCGCTGCCTCAGGCCGCTTCGCGGCGCATCGTCGGCACCCGCATCGGGCGCGAGCCCGGGCCGCCGACGTGGGAGAAGGGCTGGGTCCGCCAGTCGAGGCCCCGGGGGAGCGTCAACAGCAGGGCGGTGTCCTGCTCGTGGGGCCGGAACGACTCGTCCGCCGGGCGCGCCTCGGTGGCCCGGCGGCCGGTGCCGTCGCAGACCGTGAGCCCGAACGGGTTCCACGGCGAGGCGCACAGCGCGTGCTCCGGCAGCGTTTCCTCGTCCGCCAGCAGCGCGATGGGCTGCGCGCAGTCCGGGCAGATCACCCGGTACATCTCGAAGGTGTCGTAGGCGTCGAGTTCCTCGTCGTCGAAGGCGTCCGGTTCGACGCCCTCCGATACGGGCTGGACGACCGGCTGCTGCCGCTTGGACGTGGTACGACCAGGGCGCTTAAGACTCTGCATGGGTTCTCCCCCTCGGGCTGGGCCGTGACGGCACTGCGGCCTCGACCACAGCAAGCACTTCCCGTCCCCCCACCGGGGTAATCACGAGAACATTACGGAGAACGTTCAACCAGTGTGGTCTTCGTCACATGTCGCTCGCAGGTGCCCCGTGCGGCGGGTTTGTCCCCGCCCGCCCGCCGCCCGGCACCCCGTCACATCACGAACGGGGCATGACCTGGGCCGTTCGGCTATCGGAGGAGATCAACCGCACGGTAGGTTCTTGCGCCATGGAGGAGCTGGACCGACAGATCGTGCGGCTGCTGGTCAAGGACGGGCGGATGAGCTACACCGACCTGGGCAAGGCCACGGGCCTGTCCACGTCGGCCGTGCACCAGCGGGTGCGGCGGCTGGAACAGCGTGGCGTCATCCGCGGTTACGCGGCCGAGGTCGACCCGGAGGCCGTCGGGCTGCCCATGACCGCCTTCATCTCGGTCAAACCGTTCGACCCCAGCGCCCCCGACGACATCGCGGACCGCCTCGCCGGCGTCCCCGAGATCGAGGCCTGCCACAGCGTCGCGGGCGACGAGAACTACATCCTCAAGGTCCGGGTGGCCACCCCGCACGAGCTGGAGGAACTGCTCGCGCGCGTCCGCTCCCTCGCCGGCGTCTCCACCCGTACGACCGTGGTCCTGTCGACCCCGTACGAGGCCCGGCCGCCGCGGATCTGACCGGCGACGCGAGAAGGCACCGGGCCCCGCCCGGCTCCCCGGCCGCCCCGACTGCCGGACGCGGCCCGCCAGGGGCGAGACTGGTGCCCATGAGTGAGTCCACCACCCCGTCCTCGACCGTCCTGCTGCGCCGCGGCGAGGTCCACAGTCCCGCCGACCCCTTCGCGACGGCCATGGTCGTCGAGCGCGGCCAGGTCGCCTGGGTCGGCTCGGAGGGCGCCGCGGACGCCTTCGCGGACGGGGTCGACGAGGTGATCGACCTGGACGGCGCCCTCGTCACCCCGGCGTTCACCGACGCACACGTGCACACCACCGCCACGGGCCTCGCGCTCACCGGCCTCGACCTGAGTGGCGCACCCACCCGCGAGGCCGCCCTGGCCCTCGTACGGGACTTCGCCGCCGCCCGCCCGGACGACCGGGTGCTCCTCGGCCACGGCTGGGACACCGCCCGCTGGCCCGACGGGCGGCCCCCGGCCCGCGCCGAACTGGACGCGGCCACCGGCGGCCGTCCCCTCTACCTCAGCCGCATCGACGTCCACTCGGCCGTCGTCACCACCGCGCTGCTCGACCTGACGCCCGGCGACCTCCCGCGGGGCGACGCACCGCTCACCGGCGACGCCCACCACGCCGTACGCGCCGCCGCCCTCGGGGCCGTCACCCCGGCCCAGCGCGCCGAGGCCCAGCGCGCCGCCCTCGCGCACGCCGCCTCCCTCGGCATCGGAACCGTTCACGAATGCGCAGGCCCGGAGGTCTCCTCCGAGGACGACCTCACCGGCCTGCTGCGCCTGTCGGCCGGGGAACCGGGTCCGCGGGTGATCGGCTACTGGGCCGAGCAGGACGTCGACAAGGCGCGGGAACTGGGCGCCGTCGGCGCCGCCGGCGACCTCTTCGTCGACGGCTCCCTCGGCTCGCACACCGCCTGCCTGCACCAGCCCTACGCCGACGCCGGACACACCGGCACCGCCCACCTGGACGCCGCCGCGGTGGCCGCCCACGTCGTCGCCTGCACCGAGGCCGGCCTCCAGGCGGGCTTCCACGCCATCGGGGACGCCGCCGTGACCGCCGTCGTGGAGGGAGTGCGCGCCGCCGCCGAGAAGGTGGGCCTCGCCCGCGTCCGCGCCGCCCGGCACCGGATCGAGCACGCCGAGATGCTCACCCCGGAGACCGTCGCGGCCTTCGCCGAACTGGGTCTGACCGCCTCCGTCCAGCCCGCCTTCGACGCGCTCTGGGGCGGCGAGGACGGCATGTACGCCCAGCGCCTGGGCGCGGAGCGGGCCCGCACGCTCAACCCCTACGCGGCCCTGCTGCGCGCCGGTGTACCGCTCGCCTTCGGCTCCGACAGCCCGGTCACCCCCCTCGACCCCTGGGGCACCGTCCGCGCCGCCGCCTTCCACCGGACCCCGGAGCACCGCGTCTCCGTCCGCGCCGCGTTCACGGCGCACACGCGCGGCGGCTGGCGGGCGATCGGCCGCGACGACGCGGGCGTCCTGGTGCCGGGCGCGCCCGCGGACTACGCCGTGTGGCGTACCGGCGACCTCGTGGTCCAGGCCCCGGACGACCGGGTGGCGCGCTGGTCGACCGACCCGCGCTCGGGCACGCCCGGCCTGCCCGACCTGGCCCCCGGCCGGGACCTGCCGGTCTGCCTGCGGACCGTGGTGGGCGGCCGGACCGTCTTCGTACGGCCGGGCGAGTGATCTCCACGGCCGACGGGGCGGTGATCTTCGTGCGGCCCCGACCTGCGCCTCCTCCGCGCTGACCTGCGCATTGGCGACAAAGGCGCAGGTCGTAGGGCTGTTGACAGGCGACGGCGGGGGGCCGGTAGGTTCGGCGGAGTCCACCACCGGACGCCCGACCGGGGAAACTTCCGCATACGCGTCGCGGCGCCGCTGAGTCAGGGACGGTGTGCCGCACCGGGGCACCGTCGCTGGGAGCCAGGCTCAGTGCCCGCGCCACGACGAGGGAACGTTCCGGCCGGTCGGGAGGTGTGACCCGGGTGGGGCCCGGGCGCTCAGTAGACAACGGCTCAGGTCGACCCGCAGCCGGCGGGTCCCGGGCCGGCCCGAAGGGCGCCGGGCCCCCATCCGTCGCACAACGTGCCGAAACGGCCATCCCTACCCCGCTTCCCGGGAACCGACACCACCGAAGGACCGTCCTGTCACGTTGACGCAGGCCGCGGCGATTATGGTGGTGGTCTGTGCACGGACACGAAGGGGCAGTGGTGAACGACGGCGACGGGACGCCCGCGGCTGCGGGGCGTGAGAGGCGGTTCGGCCCGCTGGGCACGGCCCTGGTGATCATCCCGACCTACAACGAGGCGGAGAACATCAAGGCGATCGTCGCGCGCGTGCGCGAGGCCGTCCCCGAGGCACACGTGCTCGTGGCCGACGACAACAGCCCGGACGGCACCGGCGAGCTCGCCGACGAACTGGCCGCCGCGGACGACCACGTCCAGGTCATGCACCGCAAGGGCAAGGAAGGTCTGGGCGCCGCCTACCTCGCGGGCTTCCGCTGGGGCATGGAGCACGGCTACGGCGTACTGATCGAGATGGACGCCGACGGCTCCCACCAGCCCGAGGAACTGCCCCGGCTGCTGACCGCCCTCAAGGGTGCCGACCTGGTGCTCGGCTCCCGCTGGGTGCCGGGCGGCCGGGTGGTGAACTGGCCCAAGTCCCGCGAGTTCATCTCGCGCGGCGGCAGCATGTACTCGCGGATCGCGCTCGACCTGCCGCTGCGCGACATCACCGGCGGCTACCGCGCCTTTCGCCGCGAGACCCTCGAAGGGATCGGCCTCGAAGAGGTCGCCTCGCAGGGGTACTGCTTCCAGGTCGACCTCGCCCGTCGGGCGATCAAGGCGGGCTACCACGTCGTCGAGGTGCCGATCACGTTCGTCGAGCGCGAACTGGGCGACTCCAAGATGAGCCGCGACATCCTCGTCGAGGCCCTGTGGCGGGTCACCACGTGGGGTGTGGGGGAGAGGGTCGGCAAGGTGCTGGGGCGCGACAAGCGGCCCGGTGACAAGTCGTCCGGGCCGGCCGGGACCGCGGAGCCGGCGGAGTCGGCGGAGTCGGCGAAGGTGTCCGACGGCAAGGCCTGACCTCCCCCTTATGCCGCACTGAGCCGGGGCCAGGCACACTGGGAGTATGACGACAGGCGCCCAGACCCCCAGGTCCCCCGCCCGGCCCCCGCGCTCCCGGCTGCGCACGTTTCTGCCGCTGGGCGTCGCCCTGTGGCTGGTGCTGGAGATCTGGCTGCTGACCGTGGTCGCGGGAGCGTCCAACGGCTTCGTGGTCTTCCTGCTGCTGGTCGCCGGTGTCGTCCTCGGATCCGTGGTCATCAAGGCGGCCGGCCGCCGGGCCTTCCGCAACCTCACGGACACGCTCAACCAGCAGCAGTCGGGTATCCCGCCCGAGTCCGCCCGCCCGAACAGCGAGGGCAACGGCCTGATGATGCTGGGCGGGCTGCTCCTGATCCTGCCCGGTCTGATCTCGGACGTGCTCGGCCTGCTGATGCTGCTGCCCCCGGTGCAGAAGGCCGTCAGCCGCTACGCCCAGCGGACGGTCGAGCGCAAGCTCCGCGACGCCGGCCCGGGCACCCTGGGCGACGCCTTCCGGCAGGCCAGGATGCACCGCCCGGACGGCAAGGTGGTCCAGGGCGAGGTCATACGGGACGAGCACCCGGACGACACCCCGCAGGGTCCCCGTCCTCCGCTGACGCGCTGAGTCCTTCCCCGGGCACGACAAAACCGCGGGTGCCGTACATGGCTTCATGTACGGCACCCGCGGCTGTCGGGCTGTGTCGCCTACGGTCTCCCGCTACGCACTCTTACGGCTGTCTCGCGGATGGACCGCGATGTTCATCGCGCCGGAGCGCAGAACGGCCAGCCGCTCCTCGAGGACCTCTTCGAGCTCCTCGCGGGTGCGTCGCTCCATCAGCATGTCCCAGTGCGTACGCGCGGGCTTGGCCTTCTTCTCCTCAGGGCCGTCGCCGTCCACCAGAAGTGCCTGGGCCCCGCAGACCTTGCACTCCCACTCCGGCGGGATCTCCGCCTCGACCGAGAACGGCATCTCGAAACGATGCCCCTTCTCGCATGCGTACTCCACGGCCTGGCGCGGGGCCAGGTCGATGCCGCGGTCCGTCTCGTAGCTGGTCACCACGAGGCGCGTGCCGCGAAGAGCTCGCTCACTCATGAATCGTGCCTCCCGGGCTTGTCGCCCACAGGACAGGTGTGTCGCTGTCGTCGTCATCCGGTCAACGTCCGGGCGGCGGTAAAGATTCCCGTCCCGACTCCCGATCCGGGCCCTGCGTCGCCGTCGCAGCCGCAGCCTTGCAACCAGTGCAGTACCCGCCGACGTCCGGTTTGTCACCTCTGCAGACAGACGTGACATAGCGATTCGGCACCTTTGACGCGCAGTAACGGTACGCCTGGCAGGCCAAACGCGTACACTACAGCCCTTTCGCGCCCAGCGCTAAATCCTTTCGGGTACCGGATTGCCCGCGTCGGCGATCGCCCGCCGCACGGACACGCGCGCCAGCAGCAGGAAACCGATCACGAAGAAGGCGACCAGCGAGATGATCGCGTCGCGGTAGCTCCCGGTGAGCTGGTAGGTGAGGCCGAAGAGCAGCGGCCCTAGCCAGCTCATCCCGCGGTCGCTCATCTCGTACGCCGAGAAGTACTCGGCCTCCTTGCCCGGCGGGACCAGGTGGGAGAACAGGGAGCGGGACAGCGCCTGGCTGCCGCCCAGGACGAGCCCGATCCCCGCGGCCAGCACGAAGAACCAGCCGGGTGCCCCGGCGGGCAGGAAGTACCCGGCGGCGAGGGTCACCGTCCAGGCGACCAGCGATCCCAGGATCGTGCGCTTGGCCCCGTACCTCCGGGCCAGCAGGCCCAGCGCCAGCGCGCCCGCCACCGCCAGTACCTGGACCAGCAGCACCGCCACGATGAGCGTGGACTGCCCGAGACCCAGTTCCTCGGAGCCGTAGACCGAGGCCTGGGAGATCACCGTCTGGATGCCGTCGTTGTAGACCAGGTAAGCCAGCAGGAAGGCCAGCGTCAGCGGGCGGCGGCGCATGTCCCGGACGGTCGCCGCGAGCTGCCGGAAGCCGGGCAGCGCGGCCTCCCGGGCCACCGCCCGCCGGTCCCGCAGCCGGCGCAGCGGAACGAGCGCGAAGGCGCCCCACCACAGGCCGGCCGACGCCAGACAGATACGGACCGCCGCGCTCTCGCTCAGCCCGAAGGAATCGTGGCCGGTGTACAGGATCAGGTTGGCGACCAGGACCAGGGAACCGGCCGCGTAGCCGAAGGCCCAGCCGCGGGAGGAGACCGCGTCGCGCTCCTCGGGCGGGGCGATCTGCGGCAGGTAGGAGTTGTAGAGCATCATCGCGACCGACTGCGCCGCGTTGGCGACGACCAGGAGCAGGCCGCCCAGCAGATAGCGGTCGCCGTCGAGGAAGAACATGCCGGTCGTGGCCGCCGCGCCGGTGTACGCGGCGGCGGCCAGCAGTGGCTTCTTGCGGCCCGAGCGGTCGGCGGCGGCACCCACCAGGGGCATCACCAGCACCGCCACGACGACCGACAGCGACACCGAGTACGCGAAGAACGACCCGGCGCGCACCGGGATGCCCAGCGGGTGGACGTACCCGTCCGCGTCCGCCGCCGACTCGGCGACCGAGGTCAGGTAGGGCCCCAGGAACACGGTGAGCACGCTCGTCGAGTAGACGGAGCACGCCCAGTCGTAGAAGTACCAGCCGCGCTGCTCGCGCCGCCGTTCGGCCGCCCCGTCGGCTCCGTCGGCCGCGTCCGTCCGCAGGGTGTCGGTGCCCACCCGTGCCCTCGCCTCCCCGTGCACGCGCACCGCCCCCGGGGCGCGGCCGGGCCTCATGCCCAGACGCCGCGGTCCTCCATGACCTTGCGCAGTGTGTCGATGTGATCGGTCATGATGCCATCCACTCCCAGATCCAGGAGCCGGTGCATCCGGTCCGGGTCGTTCACCGTCCAGACGTGCACCTGCAGCCCGCGCGCGTGGGCGGCGCGCACGAAGCGGTGGTCCACCACGCGGACGCCCGACTGCGCCTCGGGGACCTGGGCGGCCACCGCCGAGCGGCGCGGCACGGCCGGTAGGCCCCAGGAACGCAGCCGCAGACCGAGGACGCCCCGGGTGCCGTACGAGGTGGCCAGGCGCGGCCCGGCCAGGCGCTGGGCGCGGACCACGCGCGCCTCGGAGAACGAGCCGACGCAGATCCGGTCCCAGGCGTCGTGCCGTCGGACCAGTTCGAGCAGGGGCCGCAGCGCGGACTCCGCCTTCACGTCGACGTTCCAGCGCGTCCCGGGAAAGGTCTCCAGCAGCTCCTCGAAGAGCGGGACCGGTTCCTCGCCCGCCACGCGCGCGTGCCGCACGTCCTGCCACGGCAGGTCGGCGATCCGCCCGGCGCCGTCGGTCACCCGGTCCAGGGTCGCGTCGTGGAAGGCGACCAGCCTCCCGTCCCGCGTGGCGTGCACGTCGGTCTCGATGTACCGGTAGCCGGCCTCCACCGCGCGGCGGAACTGCCGCAGCGTGTTCTCCAGGCCGTCCGCCGCCCCGCCCCGGTGGGCGAACGGGATCGGGCCGGGATGGTCGAGGTAGGGGTGGCGTATCGGCGTGGTCACCGACGCAGTATCGCGCGCCGGGGTTGACCGGCGGCAACCAGCGTGCTGCCGTCCGGTGCCGACGGCACGGCGAACACGCGCAGGAACACCTGGGCCAGCGGTCCGATCGACACCGCGTAGAGCAGGGTGCCGAGACCGACCGTGCCGCCGAGGGCGAAGCCCGTCACCACGACGGTGATCTCGACGGCGGTCCGCACCAGCCGGACCGAGAACCCGGTGCGCTGGTTCAGCCCCGTCATCAGGCCGTCGCGCGGACCCGGGCCGAACCGCGCGGCGATGTACAGCCCGGTCGCCGCACCGTTCAGGACGATGCCCGCCACCATCGCGGCGATCCGCAGCGCCCAGCCACGGGCGTCCGGCACGACGCCGAGCGTGGCGTCCATCGCGGCGCCGATCACCAGCACGTTGGAGACCGTGCCGAGCCCCGGCCGCTGGCGCAGCGGTATCCACAGCAGCAGGACCACCGCGCCCACGATCGTCAGCACCACGCCCATCGACAGCCCGGTGTGCTCGGCGAGGCCCTGGTGCAGCACGTTCCAGGGCTCCAGCCCGAGTCCGGACCTGACCAGCAGCGCGGAACTCGCGCCGTAGAGCACGAGGCCGCCGTAGAGCTGGCTCAGCCGCCGCGGGAGTCGGCCCGGCTGCCCGGTCCGCGTGGTGTGAGTGGTCCGCCTGGACAAGAGATGCCCCCCTGTGTGGTCGTAGTGGCCTGCCGCATGACACCCTGTGGCCTGGGAGGGAGAGTCAACCATGGCCAATTCGGGGAAGGTGGACTGATTTCCATGGCGCAGTGGACCTCGGCCGTGGGAGCGGGGCAACTGGCCCGGCTTCTCGGCTCGCAGCAGGACCGCCCGGCCGGGCCCGGCACCCGCCGCCCACCGGCCTACCGCGCGCTCGCCGACGGCATCCGGCTGCTCGTGCTGGAGGGACGCGTCCCGGTCGCCGCCCGGCTGCCCGCCGAACGCGAGCTGGCCCTCGCCCTGACCGTCAGCCGCACCACCGTCGCCGCCGCCTACGAGGCGCTGCGCGCCGAGGGCTTCCTGGAGTCCCGGCGGGGCGCGGGCAGCTGGACCGCCGTTCCGGCCGGCAATCCGCTGCCGGCCCGAGGTCTGGAACCGCTGCCGCCCGAGGCCCTCGGGTCCGTGATCGACCTGGGGTGCGCGGCGCTGCCCGCCCCCGAGCCCTGGCTCACCCGCGCGGTGCAGGGCGCCCTGGAGGAACTGCCGCCGTACGCGCACACCCACGGCGACTACCCGGCCGGGCTGCCCGCGCTGCGCGCGATGATCGCCGAGCGCTACACCGCGCGCGGCATCCCGACGATGCCCGAGCAGATCATGGTGACCACCGGGGCCATGGGCGCGATCGACGCCATCTGCCACCTCTTCGGCGGACGCGGCGAGCGCATCGCCGTGGAGTCGCCGTCCTACGCCAACATCCTCCAGCTGATGCGCGAGGCCGGGGCCCGGCTGGTGCCCGTCGCGATGGCCGAGGGGCTCACCGGCTGGGACGTGGACCGCTGGCGGCAGGTGCTGCGCGACGCCGCGCCCCGTATCGCCTACGTCGTCGCCGACTTCCACAATCCCACCGGCGCGCTCGCCGACGACGACCAGCGGCGGCGCCTGGTCGACGCGGCCCGCTCGGCGGGGACGGTGCTGGTGGCCGACGAGACGATGACCGAGCTGCGGCTCGACGACGACGTCGAGATGCCGCGCCCGGTGTGCGCCTTCGACCCGGCCGGGTCCACCGTGATCACGGTCGGCTCCGCGAGCAAGGCCTTCTGGGCCGGGATGCGCATCGGCTGGGTCCGGGCCGCGCCCGACGTGGTCCGCAGCCTGGTCGCCGCGCGCGCGTACGCCGATCTGGGCACGCCGGTGCTGGAGCAGCTCGCCGTGAACTGGCTGTTCAACTCCGGCGGCTGGGAGCAGGCCGTGACGGTGCGCCGCGAGCAGGCCCGGCAGAACCGGGACGAGCTGGTGGCGGCGGTACGGCGGGAGCTGCCCGGCTGGGAGTTCGAGGTGCCCCGGGGCGGCCTCACCCTCTGGGTGCGGACCGGCGGCCTGTCGGGCTCCCGGCTCGCCGAGGCGGGGGAGCGGGTGGGCGTGCGGGTGCCGTCCGGGCCGCGCTTCGGGGTGGACGGCGCCTTCGAGGGGTATGTCCGGCTCCCGTTCACGGTGGGCGGCGCGGTGGCCGAGGAGGCGGCGGTACGACTGGCCGCGGCGGCCCGGCTGGTGGAGAACGGGGGCACCGGCGGCGGCGAGGCACCGCGCACGTTCGTGGCCTAGGGACCCTCCGGCGGAGCGGGCCGTGGGCGCACCACCGGCGCTCGTGCGCCCCGGCCGGCGGAGCCCGGCCCGGAGGGCCGTCGCACTCGGGACGGCGCCGACGCGCTCCGGCCGCCGGTGTTCGCGGACGCGAGGGGGCCGGGGCGGCGCGGTGGGTCGCGCCGGCCCCGGCCCGCGTGTCAGGAGGTCTCCGCAGCGACCGCCTTGGCCGGGACCGGCTCAGACGGAGCCGGCTCGGCCGCCGGCGGCCCCGCCGGCTCCGCGTTCGTCGCGGCCCCGTCCGGCTCGCCCGCGGTCACCGGGGCCGGGGCTGGGGCGTCCCTCTTCTCCATGGAGACGGCTTTCGCTTCGGCCGCCGCTTCCGCTTCCGCTTCCGCTGCCGCCGCCTCCGCCTTGGCCTCCGGCGGAAGGGGCGCCTGTTCCCCGTCCGCCGGTGTCGTGCGCGGGGGGAGCAGGTCGAGCACCGCCTGCCGGTGCGCCTCGCTCGTCGCGTCGTCGTAGGGGTCCGGGGTGGCCGGCACCTGGAGGCGGTGCACCGGTCCGGTGCCGAGGCGGGCGTACCCCCGCCCGGGCGGGACCTGGTCGACGGGCGTGGTGTGCGGGGGAGCGCCCAGCGCGGTCGTCAGCTCGTCCACGCTCGCCGGGCCGAGCACGACACGCGCGCGCGTGTGCTGGCGTACGGCGTCGGTGAGGCCGTCCAGGGCGTCCAGCTGGTCGGCGACGACCACGGTCACGTTCGCGGCCCGGCCGTGCCGCAGCGGGAGCTGGAGCAGGGTCTGCGGGTCGCGTCGGCCGTCCGTTTCCGCGAGGTGGGTGAAGGCGGTGGGGCGGTCCAGGAAGACCCACAGGGGACGCCGGGTGTCGTCCGGCGCCGCCAGGCCCTGCTGACGGGCCCGGTTCACGGAGATGAGGCGCCGTTCCGTTTCCGCGGCGGCCCACTCCAGGCTGGTCAGCGCGCCGGTGAGGCCGCACTCCACGGCCAGGACGCCGTCCCGGCCGACCAGGCAGGCGTACTCCCCGGTGCCGCCGCCGTCCACGATCAGCAGGTCGCCGTGGTGCAGCGCCTGGAGGGCGATCGAGCGCAGCAGGGTGGAGGTGCCGGTGCCGGGCTGTCCCAGGACCAGCAGGTGGGGCTCGGTCGAGCGGATGCCGGTGCGCCAGACGACCGGCGGCACGTCCCGCTGCTCCGCGCCGTGGGTGAGCGGGAGCGTGCGCTGGACGCCGGCCGGGTCGGTGAAGCCCAGGACGGTCTCGCCGGGCGCCGTCACGAAGCGCTGGGCGGCGATGTCGGTGGGGAGCGCGGGGAGCACGTCCACGGCGAGGTGGTTGGCCTCCTCGTCCCAGGTGAAGCGGTACTCGCGGCCCCGCCCGGACTTCGTGGCGAGCAGGTGCTCGATCCGGGCGCGGGACTCCGCCTCGCCGTCGGTGAAGTAGGCGGGGTAGCGGATCACCAGGTGGGTGACGCGGCCGTCGTCGTCGAACTCGTGGGCCGGGACGGCCTTCTCCCACCCGCCGCCGTGGGAGTACAGCGGGTCGGGGTCCTCGGCGATCGAGAAGTACGGGACCAGCGCCTCGTAGAGCGACTGCAGACGCCGGCTCCGCGAGTCGTCGGGGGCCGCGGGCGCGGGCGGGGTGCGGTCCCTGCCCTGCCAGGCCGCCGCCGCCATCAGGACGACGACGGCGAGCAGCGGACCGTACGGCACGAGTGCCACGACCAGGACCACCGAGGCCACCAGGAACAGGAGCGCGCCGCGCCGGTCCTTGGGGGTCTCGGTCCACCTGCGCCCCGCGGCCGAGGCCAGGCGGCGCAGACCGCGGGCGATCGTGATCAGCGGCTGGAGGACGTCGGTGGCGCCGTCGGCCGCCGTCCGGGCCAGCTCCCGGCTCCGGGCGAGCTGTGCGCCGCCGTTGCTCAGAATGCGGGGGAGGGGCCGCCGGGCCACTGCTGCCTCCTGGAGGTGCGTACGTGCGGATGTCGGGCGGGGGAGCGGGTCGTCAGAACTTGATGCCGCCGAGGAGACCCGCCAGGCTCTCGCCGCCCGCCTTGATGCTCGGGGCGATGGCCGTACTCGCGAGGTAGAACCCGAAGAGAACGGCGACCAGCAGGTGCGAGGCCTTGAGGCCGTCCTTGCGGAAGAAGATGAAGACGACGACGCCGAGCAGGACGACGCCGGAGATCGAGAGGATCATGTGAGTTCTCCTGGTTCACGGGGACAGTCACCATGAGTACTGCCAGGCTCACAGCATGTATCCATACGATAAAAGGTGCAAATGGGGGAAATTCGCGAGAATTGCCCCAGGTGGCAGAGGGGTCCTTGATCCGCTCGGGTGTCCCACGAGCCAGTACCCTGGCGATTCGCTCGCACGGCCACACCGCTCGTGGCCGTGCGCACACGTTGTCCCCGGCGCCCGTCGGCTTCAGGACGGGCGTCACGTTCGCAGTGACTGTGCAGTGAGAGGTGGTCCGGCCGATGAGTGAAGCCCCCGACCCCGAGGTCGTGGAGCTGGCGACCAAGATCTTCGACCTGGCCCGGCAGGGGCGGACCGAAGAGCTGGTGGCGTACGTGGACGCCGGTGTCCCGGCCGATCTCACCAACGACCGCGGCGACTCCCTCGTCATGCTCGCCGCCTACCACGGCCACGCCGACGCGGTGCGCGCGCTGCTCGCCCGCGGCGCCGACGCCGACCGGGTCAACGACCGGGGGCAGACGCCACTCGCCGGAGCCGCCTTCAAGGGGGAGACGGAAGTGACCAGGGCGCTTCTGGAGGCCGGCGCGGACCCGGCGGCGGGCACCCCGTCGGCCGTCGACACGGCGCGGATGTTCGCCCGGACGGACCTGCTGGAGCTGTTCGGCGCCTCGTGACGGGGCGGCGGAACGGAACCCGCCCGGGACCGCTCCGCACTTTCTGACCAGGGAAAACACTGAAAACGGGGGAGGCGGTACAGGGCCGCCGAAATTTCGGTCGCGGCAGATGTGACCGCCGGGTCATCATGACGACGTGGTTCACGGACGTGATGGCTGGGCAGATGTTGCCGCACCGCGCGGGCCGTGACACGGCCCGCAAGGGCCACCGACGAGAGGCAGAGGAACATGGCTTTCAGCAAGCAAGAGACGGCGGGCGCTCCGACGTGTTGGCGCACGGCCAGGTAACGCGTGCTCCCCGGTTGCGTCGACGCTTGATGTGAGGCTGTTTCCCATGTTCGATCCGGTCATAGCGCCCAGCGGCACGCTGCTCGGCCTGCTTCAGCGGGGTCGCGGCGACGGCACGCTGCACGCGCTCACCGCTCCGCGCGCCGAAGCGCTCGCGGCGCTGAACCACTGTGTGCTCCACGACCCCCGCCACGACTGGCAGGTCGAGAACCGCTCCCTCTACTACGCCCGCCTCTACCTCGACCTGGACGGCGAGCTGGACGCGGTCGAGGCCCACCTGTTCGACCCCGAGGACGTCCTGGACGCCGACGAGTCGCGCACCGGGCTGGCCCTCGCGGTCCTGGGCCACCTCGCCTCCTACGGCAGGCTGGACGCGCTCCAGTTGCTGCGCCGGTACGCCGCTCACGGCGTCAACTGGGCGTGGGCCCTGGACGAACTGGCGCTGCGCGACGACGACGCCGGTCTGCGCGCCCTCGCCGCCCCCGTGCTCGCCCGCTTCCCGCGCGACGCCGAGGGCGAGGCCGAACTCGCCGTCGCGATGCGGGAGGCCTTCGAACCCCGGCCCTGGCGCCTGTGGGCCGACGACCCCCGCGAATCGATCGCCACGCGCGTGCGTGCCGCCCAGGAGACGGGCTGCTTCGACCGCTGGCAGCGCCAGATGAACTCCACCGGGCCGCGTCCCGGCTGGAGCGTGCGGGCCGTGTTCGAGTGGGCCGAGCAGGGCGTCGAGCGCGGCACCCCGCTCCATGTGCCGGCCGCCCGCTGCCTCACGGCCGTCGCCGGCCCCGAGGACCGCCCCGAGATCGTCGAGGCGGCGCGGTCCGGCACCGAGGGCGCCCGCTGCACCGCCCTGCGCTATCTCGCCGACAGCGACGACCCGGACGTCCTCGACCTGATCGAGGGGGCCGTGGCCACCGGCTCCGCCCCGGTCGTGGAGGGCGCCGTCGCCGCCTACGAGCGGATGCGCGGCCCCGCCGCCGTCGACCGGGCCCGCGGCTGGGTGCACCGGCCCGACGCCCTGGGGGCCGCCGCCGGGCGCGTGCTGGCCTGCCGGGGCGCCGCCCAGGACCGCGATCTCGTCCTCGCCGCGCTGCGCGAGGCGGTACGCGGTGAAGGCCCCGATGCGCCGACCCTGTGGACCCTCGTCGACGGCACCGGACGGCTCGGCATCGCCTGCGCCGCCCCCGTACTGCGCCACATCTACCGCGAGACCGCCTCCTCCCACCTGCGCGGCCGGGCCGCCCGCGCGCTGGCCGCCACCGATCCGTCCTTCGCGGCGGGCTTCGCCGTCGAGTGCCTGTGGGACTGCGAGGAGACCACCCGCGAACTCGCCGCCCGCCACGCCGAGACCGGCGACAACCGCGTCGTGGAACGGCTGCGCAGACTCGCCAGCGACCCGGCCGAGGAGGACGAGGTCCAGACGGCGGTGCGCAGCCGCTTCGGCCCGGACGCGGACGCGCCGGCCGTGTGAGCGCCGCACCGCCGTCGCGGGCGGCCCTCTCCCCGAGCGCGTGAAGCACGGCAGGCCCGGGCGCCCCGCCGGGCCCCGGGCCCGCTCGATCGTTCAACGATCCCTCGATACCCCTATTGTTTCGTCCTCGCATCTGCGATTGAATCCCGGCATGGCAGAGCAGTTGACGGGACTGGCCGGCGACCGTGCCCTCCTCGGGCGGACCAGTACCGCCGAGCGGGTCTCGGACATCCTCAGGAGCCGGATAGCCGAGGGCTACTTCCCGCCCGGAACCCGGCTCTCGGAGGACAGCATCGGCGGCGCCCTCGGCGTCTCCCGCAACACCCTGCGCGAGTCGTTCCGCCTGCTCACCCACGAACGCCTGCTCGTCCACGAACTGAACCGGGGCGTCTTCGTCCGCGTCCTGACCGTCGAGGACGTCGAGGACATCTACCGCACCCGCTCCCTCGTCGAGTGCGCCGTCGTCCGCGGCCTCGGCGAGCCGCCGTACCGGCTGGGCGGGCTCGCCGAAGCCGTCGAGGCCGGGCGCCGGTCGGCCGGTGAGGGCGACTGGAAAGGCGTGGGTACGGCCAACATCCACTTCCACCGGGAACTGGTCGCCCTCGCCGGCAGCGAACGCACCGACGAACTGATGCGCAGCGTCTTCGCCGAACTGCGCCTCGCCTTCCACGTCGTGGACGACCCGCGGCGCCTGCACGAGCCGTACATCGCCAAGAACGCGGAACTCCTCAAGACCCTGGAGAACGGGGAGCGGGAGGAGGCGGCGCACATGCTCGCGGTCTACCTCGACAACTCGCTCGAGCGCGTCGTGGAGGTCTACCTGCGGCGCGTCGGGGACGACGCGTAGGCCCGGGCCGTCCGGCCGCCCGTCCCCGTGCCTCCCGGGGCAGATCTGCGCCGTTTGGGCCGATGTCAGACCGAGGACCTAGTCTGTGCACCGTGACTTCGCCTGCATCGACGGACAGCGTTCCGCCCCAGCTCGGCGCGGGGCCGCGCCCCGCCCCGGGCCCGGCCGCCGACGAGGGGCTGGCGCGGCGGCTGCGCGCGCTCGCCTGCACCGCGCCGCTGCACGACCTCGACGCACGCAAGGCCAACCTCGCCGGTGAGTACTCGGTGTACGGCATGGCGGAGGTCGCCCTCGCCGCCATCGACCTCGTCACGCTGAACATGGACTTCGACACGGGCGCCGACCACGACCAGATAGTGGCCAGGCTCATCCCGCGCGTCGCCGCCCAGGCCCCGCACCGCCCCGCCGCCGAGCACGAGCGGGTGGCCCGCTGGGTCCTGGAGAACCTGATCAACGTCGGCAGCGTCGACCGCGGCTTCCGCGCGGTGTACGGCACCTTCGGACCGGACGGCACCTATGTGCGCCGGGACTACGACTTCAAGCTCCTCGAAGAGGTCCCCGGCCCCGGCGGCACCGTCTACCTGCGCACCACCGACGAAGCGGTCAACGTCCTCGTCGGCGCCCTGGACACCGACGTCACCAGCGCCCAGATCGCCGCCGAGGTCAAGCTCGAGGTGTTGATCAGCCGCGGTCGCCTCGCCGACGCCCAACTGGCCGCCGAACAGGCCCGGTACCGGACCGTGCAGTACTCCGAGACGCTGCGCAGGGCCCTGGACGCCACCCGGCGCAACGTCCGCGCGGTGGACTGGCTCACCGCCGTCCCCGACATGATCGCCGAGGCCCTGGACCACGTCGCCGACCGGTACCGCCACGAGAACGCGATCCTCACCAACATCCGCAAGGCCCGCGACGAGACCGAGGACGCCGAGCACAAGCGCCGCGCAGCCGAGCTGGTCGACATCGTCAAGGACTGCATCCGCCGCCACACCCAGCTCCAGTCCCGCCTCCTGGAAGCGGGCCCGCTCTTTCGCGCGGAACAGGACCGGCAGGCCTTCGCGACCCCCCTGACCACCTCCGGCCTCGACCTGTACGGCCACCTCGTCGCCCCCGTGCTGCCGCTGCCCGTGGAGAGAGCGCTGCGCGTCACCGACGCCTTCTTCGCCCGCGGCACCGGCCTGCGCACGCCCGTCTCCGTCCGGGTCGGCGACCTCGTCGACCTGCTCCTGACCCCGCCGGTGGAGCGGGAGCACCTGGGCGCCGAGATGCCGGAGCCCGACCTGATCGCCACCCCGGACGACAGCCGATTCAGCGAGGAACAGCTCGCGGCCGCCATGGAGCTGCTCGACCTGCCGCACGACGCCCCGCGCCGCCTGTCGGGACTGCTGGCCGACGCCCGCGAACGGGACGCGGACCTGCCGTACCTCGTGGCCCTGCTCGCCGTCCACGCGGCCAGCCCGCCGGTCGGCACCGCCTACCGCCAGGGCGAGCCGAAGCTGCTGTTCGCCGTGGACGACGGCACCGAGCTGGACGACCCCGAGTTCGGCGGCGCCGACCTCATCGTCGGCACGGCGCTGCTGGACGCGGCGGGCATGGCCGCGGACCGTACGGAGGCCGCATGACCGGCCCGCGCCGCCCCGCCCACCGTCCCACCCACCGCCTGTCCCGCCACCGCGGCACAGAGCGGCAGCACAGCAAGGAGTACCGACCGTGACCGAGCACGTCGACCGGAGCGAACCGGAGGCGGGTGCCGCACCGGCCACCGCGGCCGTCACGCCCGCCGACGCCGCCGACGCGGCGCGGCTCGTCGCCTTCGGCCTCCAGCCCAAGCTGCTCCCCGCCCGCGACCAGGAGTACGCCGACCTGCTGCGCCGCTACCGCGAGGACCCGCCCTTCGCCCGGCTCGCCGACGCCGTGGCCGCCGGTCTCGGACTCGTCGTCCTGGAGGTGTCCCCCCGCGCGGGGATGGCCGTCACCGCCGCCGAGGACTCGGTGTTCGCCGTCCGCATGGGCGACTACGCGCGCCGCGCCGCCACCGACTCCGGCGACCGCTTCCTGCACGGCCTCGCCCACCTCGCCGTCGCCGCCATGGCCTACCCCCGCCCCGAGGACCTGGCCGACGACGGCTACATCGGCCGCGTCACGGTCAACGGCGTGGACGCGTTCGTCCGTCAGGCCTGCCGCCGGCTCGAGGAGCGCGCGGAGCAGCAGGGCGAGAACACCGACCCTGCCACCGACGCCCCCGGCCTGGAGGCCGCCTGGCGGATCTGGGTCAGGCGCAGTGCGACCGGCGCCACCAAGGACGCCCGCAGACTCCCGGGCTCCACCACCGGCATCGTAGGCAAGGCCGCCGCGTTCCTCACCGAGTCCGGCTTCCTCCAGCGCACCGGCGACGACCACGGCGGCACCTACCGGACGACCGCCCGCTACCAGCTCCAGGTGCGCGACATGGCGGGCAGCGCCGCCATGGCCGAGCTGCTCGACCTGGGCGTCGTCCCGGTCACCGACGGCACCGCGACGCTGCTGCCCGCCGAGGAGACGGACGACCTGGAGCTGGTCGCCGACGCCGGCCTGCCCTTCCACTCCTCCTGACCCGCCTCGCGCCGGCCGCACCCCGCCGACCGCCGCGCCCCCGTCCGAACGTCCCCGACTTCCGAAGACTTACGAGAGTCCGCCATGTACGAGCTGTCCCGGGTCCGCCTCTACTCCATCGGACCCGCCGGTGCGCGCTACGCCGACACCGTGCTTGACCTGCGCGGGGTGGGCGAGCCCGTGCCCGATCCCGCGCCCACGCAGGCGGAGTTCTTCGAGGAGGAGCCGGTCGGCCCGCCGCGCCGGCCCGCGCCCGCCGGCGTGCTCTTCCTGGAGAACGGCGGCGGCAAGTCCGTACTCCTCAAGCTGATCTTCTCGGTGATGCTGCCGGGCCACCGCAACACCCTGGGCGGCGCCAGCTCCGGCGTGCTGCGCAAGTTCCTGCTCGCCGACGACTGCGGACACGTGGCACTGGAGTGGCAGCACGTGCAGACCGGCGAGTGCGTCGTCGTCGGCAAGGTCAGCGAGTGGCGCGGACGGCAGGTCTCCGGCGACCCGCGGAAGTTCGCCGAGGCCTGGTACTCCTTCCGGCCGGGCCCCGGACTGACCCTGGACAGCCTGCCGGTCGCCGAGGCCACCGCCGTACGCCCGCCCGTGGAGGGCGCCTCCGGCGCGCAGGGCAGGCGGCGCACCATGAAGGGCTTCCGGGACGCGCTCACCGAGGCCGGCAAGGCCTACCCGCACCTGGAGGTGCACTGGGAGGAGATCCACGACCGCTGGAACGAGCACCTGGGCGACCTCGGACTCGACCCCGAACTCTTCCGCTACCAGCGCGAGATGAACGCCGACGAGGGCGAGGCCGCCGGTCTCTTCGCGGTCAAGAAGGACTCCGACTTCACCGACCTGCTGCTGCGGGCCGTCACCGACACCCGCGACACCGACGGCCTCGCCGACCTGGTCGGCGGCTTCGGCAACAAGCTGGGCCGGCGCGCCGAGCTGATCGCCGAACGGGACTTCACCGCCGGGTCCGTCGACCTCCTCGGCCGGATCGTCGAGGCCGCGGAGGCGCGCGCCCGTGCCCGGGACGTCCACACCGGCGCCGAACGCCGCACGAGGAACCTCGCCCGCCGGCTCTCCGCCCGCGGCGCCCAGGAGCGGGTGCGCGCGGGCGACCTCGCCCAGCGGGTCACGGCCGCCGCGTACGCCGTCACCCACGCCGAGTCCGCCCGGGACCGCAGCGCCCTGATCGCCGCCGAACTCGCCTACCGGCACGCCTCGCTGGCCCTGGCCGGCGCGGAGAAGGCCGCCGCCGCGCAGAAGCGCGAACTGGCCGACGCCCGCACCCTGCACTCCGCCTGGCAGGCCGCGGAGGCGGTACTGCGCCACCGTGCCGCCGCCGACCGCGTCGCCCGCGTGTCCGCCGCCATCCAGGAGGCCGAACGGGACGCGGCCCCCGCCCTCGCCGCCCGCACCAGGGCCGCCGTCGACCTCGTCCGCGCCCTGCACGCGGCCGCCGGAAAGGCCGAGCAGCACGCCAACGAGGAGGAGGAGAGGTCCGCCGCCCTCCAGGAGGTCAGCGACACCGCCCACCGCGACTCCACCACCGCCGCCACCGAGGCCCAGCGCGCCCGCAGCGAGGCCGGGCACCTGCGCCAGCGCCTCACCGAGGTCGAGCAGGAGACCGCCGAGGCCGTCCGCGCCGGGTGGCTGGACGACAGCGCGCCCGACGCGGACCCCGCCCGCGCGGCCCTCGCCGCCAGCGACGCGGAGAAGACGACCGTCGCCGCCTGGGACACCGCCCGCGAGGCCGCCCGCCGGGCCACCGAGCACGCCCGCGAGACCGCCGCCGCCGAGAGCCGCGCCGAACTGACCGCCGCCCGCGCGGCCGACGCGGCCACCGCCGCCGAGCGCGCCCACCAGGGCGAACGACGCACCGCCGAGGCACTGGCCGCGGAGGAACGGCTCGCCGAACTGCTCGGCCTGGCCGCCGAGGCCCGCCCGGGCATCCCCCAGCCCCGCAAGGACACCGACCGCGAGGACCGCGCCGCCGCTCCCGGCGCCTCGGACAACGCGCTCAGCCCCGAGGAACTCGACCGCTTCGCCGACGAACTGCGCGAACTGCTCGACGGCACCGTCTCCGCCGCCGAACGCCAGCTGTTCGAGCTGCGCACCGCCGCCGCCGACGACTCCCGCATCCTCGGCGCGCTCGGCGACGGCGGACTGCTGCCGCCGGGGCCGGACGTGCTGGCCACCGTCGAGTTCCTCGGCGAGCACGGCATCCCCGCCCTGCCCGGCTGGCGCTACCTCGCCCAGGCCGTCGACCCCGCCGACCACGCGCGCGTGCTGGCCGCGCGGCCCGAGCTGGTCGACGGTGTCGTCATCACCGACCCGGACTCGCACACCCGCGCCCGCGAGGTCCTCGGCGACGCCGCCCTGCTGCCGCGCTCCGCCGTGGCCGTCGGTACCGCCGCCGCCCTGCTCGCCCCCGCCCCGGCCGCCGAGTCCGGCTCCGGGGACGTCTTCCTCGTACCGCCGAACCCGGCCATGCACGACGAGCAGGCCGCCGACGAGGAGCGGCACGCGCTGCGCGCCCGGGCCGGCGAGCGCGACGAGGAGATCCGGACCCTCGCCGCCCGTCTCGGCAAGGACCGTGAACTGGCGGCCCGGCTCGCCTCCTGGCGCACCGGCTGCCCCGCCGGACGCCTCGCGGAGCTGGCCCGGACCGCCGAGGAGGCCCGTGCCTTCGCCGAGGAGACCGAGGCCGAGCTGACCGAGGCCCGCGCCCTGCGCGCCGAGGCCGACGAGAGCGCCGCCGAGGCCGTCCACCTGCGGGACGAGCGTCAGGAGGCCGCGCAGAAGGCCCGCCGCGCCGCCGACGCCCTCGCCGGACTCGCGTTCCGGCTGCGCGAACGCGCCGGCTGGCAGGTCAAGGTCCGTGAACTGGCCGACGAGGCGGCCGAGGCCGAGGCCCGCGCCCAGGCCTGCCTGGAACGGGCCCGCGCCGCCGACGAGGACCGGCGCGCCGCCCAGCGCGCCGCCGACGACGCCCGCCGCACCGCGCGGGCCCTGCGCGCCGAGCGCGCCGAGATCGCGGGCGCCCCCGACGACGTACCCGAAGAGACCGGCGAGGACGGCGCCGGGGCGACCAGGGCGAAGGCGTCCCTGCCCGACCTGCGCGAGGCCTACCGCGCCGCCTCCCAGGTGTACGAGAAGGTCGGCGTCGGCGCCGACCTCCGCGCCGAACAGGCCCGCGCGGAGAGCGACGAAAGCGCCGCCCGCGCGGAGCTGGACCGGCTCAGCAACAAGGTCCGCACCCGCGCGGCTCAGCTCCTGGAGTCGCCCGACGGCTCCGACGGGCCCTCCCGGCAGGCCGCCGCCGCCCGCGCCGAGGAACTGGTGCAGCTCCTGGAGACCCGCATGTCCAGCGCGAGCGAACAGCTCGGCCGGCTGCGCGGCGAGGCCGAACGGCACGCGCCCGAGGACGGCGACACCCACACCGACCTGCCCGAGGAACTCCAGCCGCGCGACGCCGAGCACGCCCAGAGCCTGCTGCGCACGGCGACCGCCGAACTCGCCTCCCGCACCGAGGCGCTCGCCCAGGCCCGCGAGGCACACGCCGAACTGCTCGACGCGCACCGCGCCGCCGAGGACGGGGCGGGCGGCTTCGACGAGACGGCCGCCCTCCTGCGCGACCTGCTGCGCGACCACGCGCCCGAGGAGGAGCAGGAGGAGCCCGAGCCCTACGCGGGCGACCTGGAGGAGGCCCGCAGGGCCGCCGCCGAGGCCCGTCGCTCGCTGCGCGGCTGCGCCGCCGACCTGTCCGCCGCCGAGGCCGCCGTGCGCGAGGCGAGCGACGTCCTGGTCCGGCACGCCAACTCCACCCGCTACGAGCAGGTCCGCACGCCCGCCCGTCAGCAGATCCGCGAACTGCCCGCCGCCGCGCTGCCCGAGCACGCCGCCAAGTGGGCGGACGCCTTCGCGCCCCGGCTGCGCGTCCTCACCGACGAGCTGGCCCAGTTGGAGCGCAACCGCGACTCGATCGTGGACCGGCTGCGCGGCCTGGTCGAGTCCGCCCTCGCCACCCTCCGCTCCGCCCAGCGGCTCTCCCGGCTGCCGGAAGGGCTCGGCGAGTGGTCGGGGCAGGAGTTCCTGCGCATCCGCTTCGAGGAGCCCGACCAGGCCACCCTGACCGAGCGGCTAGGCGAAGTCGTCGACGAGGCCACCCGCGCCGCCGTGAAGAAGAACTCCGACCTGCGCCGCGACGGCATGTCCCTGCTGCTGAGGGGCGTCGCCGCCGCCCTGCAGCCCAAGGGCGTCGCCGTCGAGATCCTCAAGCCCGACGCCGTCCTGCGCGCCGAACGCGTCCCCGTCGGGCAGATGGGCGACGTCTTCTCCGGCGGCCAACTGCTCACCGCGGCCATCGCCCTGTACTGCACGATGGCCGCGCTGCGCAGCAACGACCGGGGCCGTGACCGGCACCGCCACGCCGGCACCCTGTTCCTCGACAACCCCATCGGCCGCGCCAACGCCACCTACCTGCTGGAACTCCAGCGGGCCGTGTCCGACGCGCTCGGCGTCCAGCTCCTGTACACCACCGGCCTGTTCGACACCACCGCGCTGGCCGAGTTCCCCCTGGTCATCCGGCTGCGCAACGACGCCGACCTCAGGGCGGGCCTGAAGTACATCAGCGTGGAGGAGCACCTGAGGCCGGGCCTGCCCCAGCCCGCCCCCGCCGCCGGGGGAGAGGGCGAGGCGGTGCACAGCGAGATCACGGCGACCCGCATGTTCAAACGCCCCGCGCAGTCGCCCGCGTGACCCCGCTCCCCACGTGAAGCCGGTGTGGAAATGAAGTGGAGGCATTGTCAGAGCTTCGCTCTATGCTGCTCCAGTTGATCAAGCGGCACCTGGGGAGGGCGCGACATGCTCGGCAAGCTGTTCGGCAAGGCGGGGGAGAGACCGGAGGCGGATGCGCACGCCCTCCCCGTCCCGCGCGGGCGCCGGAACGGGACGTACCCGGTGCGCGCCCTCGGCGACACGCGGGTGCTGGCGCTGGTGGAAGCCGCCGACGCGGGGGACTGGGACGGGGTGAAGGCCGCGCTGGCCCCGTTCGACCTCGGCCGGGACCACCGGGTGCTCGGCGAACTGGCCGACCTGGACGGGGTGCAGGACTGGATCGGCCGGGCCGTCGAGCAGGACACGGAGCACCGGGCGACCGCGCTGCTCATATCGGGGGCGCGTCACATCGCCTGGGGCTGGGAGGCACGGACCGCCGACCGCGCCGTGAACGTCACGCGGGAACAGTGGCGCGTCTTCCACGAGCGGCTCGATATCGCCGAGGAACACCTGCTGCTCGCCGCCGAGGCGCGCCCGCACTGGGTCACCCCCTGGTGCCGGCTCCTCACCTCCGCCCGCGGCATGTCGCTCCCGGACGACGTCAAGAGGACCCGGTACGAGGCCGCGCTGCGCCGTGACCCCCTGGACCTGGAGACCCACCTGGAGCGCGTGTCCCAGCTGCAGCCCCGGTGGGGCGGCGAACCGGGGGAGGCGACGAGGTACGCCCGCGAGGTCTTCACCGGCGCACCCGAGGGACACCGCCTGGGCTGCGTGGTGGCCATGGCCCACATCGAGGACTGGGTGGAGTCGGACAGCCCGGGCTGCCTCGACCTGCCCTACATCCAGAAGGAGTTGCGGGACGCGGCCCGGCACAGCATCCTCCACCCCGCCTACGAGCGGCGCCCGGGCTGGCAGCAGGACTTCAACATGTTCGCCATGGCCCTGTCGCTGGCCTCGGAGAGCGTCGCCGCCCCGCAGGTCTTCCACGAGCTGGGCGGTGCCTACACGCCCTGGCCCTGGCGCTACATGGCCCAGCCCGAGAAGGCGTACGCCCGCTTCCGCCGCCACGCCTGAGCCGGACCGGCCGCACTCCACCGCCCCGGTCTGCCACTCCGGCGCCCTCCGGCGCCCCTCACTCCTCCCTCACGCCACCCCGGGACTGCCCGATGACTCTGCCCGACGCTTCCTCGAATCCGGCCGGCGCCGACCGCACCTTCCAGGTGGACCTGCGCGGCCTCGTCGACCTCCTCTCCCACCACCTCTACTCCAGCCCCCGCGTCTACCTGCGCGAACTCCTGCAGAACGCGGTGGACGCGCTGACCGCCCGGCACACCCTCGAACCGGCCGCCCCCGAGGGCGCCTTCGGCATCCGGCTGTACGCCGACGGTTCGGTCGTCCGGGTCGAGGACGACGGGGTCGGCCTCACCGAGGCCGACGTCCACACCTTCCTCGCCACCATCGGCCGCAGCAGCAAGCGCGCCGAGCAGGTCGCCGAGCAACGCGGCGACTTCATCGGCCAGTTCGGCATCGGACTGCTCTCCTGCTTCCTGGTCGCCGACGAGATCCACGTCGTGAGCCGCTCCGCCCGCACCCCCGACGCGCCGGCCGTGGAGTGGCGCGGACGCGGCGACGGCAGCTACACCCTGCGCACCCTGCGCGCCTCCGCCCGGCCCCGGCCCGGCACCACCGTCACGCTGACGCCCCGTGCCGACGCCGGCGAGTGGACCCGGCCGACGCAGGTGCGGGCGCTGGCCCGGCACTTCGGCTCCCTGCTGCGGCACCCCGTGACCTTCAGCGACGGCACGGGCGGCACGGGCACCGCCGTGAACCCCGAGCCCGCGCCCTGGGCCCGGACCCACCCCACCCCGGGGGCCCGTTCCCGCGCCCTGGCCGCCTACGGCGAGGAGGTCTTCGGGTTCACGCCGCTGGACACCATCGAACTGGACCTGCCGGCTGTGGGCCTCAAGGGCATCGCGTGCGTACTGCCCCAGGCGGTACCGGCCGGACGCCGCCACGGCCACCGCGTGCACGTCAAAGGCATGCTGCTGTCCGAACAGGCCGAGGAGATCCTGCCCGAGTGGGCGTTCTTCGTCCGCTGCGTCGTCGACGCCGAGAGCCTGCGCCCGACGGCCTCCCGCGAGTCCCTGTACGAGGACGACACCCTCGCCGCGGTCCGCGACGCCCTCGCCGAGCGGCTGCGCGCCTGGATCGCCCGGGCCGCCGCCAGCGACCCCGACCTGCTCGCCCGCTTCCTGCACGCCCACCACCTGGCCGTGAAGTCCCTCGCCGTGCACGACGACGAGATCCTGCGGATGCTGCTGCCCTGGCTGCCGTTCGAGACCACCGACGGGCACACCACCCTCGACGCGTTCGCCCGCACCCACCGCACCGTGCTCGTCACCGCGAACGTGGAGGAGTTCCGGCAGGTCGCGGCGATCGCCTCGGCCGCCGGGCTCGGAGTCGTCAACGGGGGCTACACCTACGACCGCGAACTGGTCCACCGGCTGCCCGAGATCAGGCCCGAGACCAGCGTCGCCGACCTCGACCCGGCCACCCTCACCGCGCACCTCGACCCGGTCGACCGGGAGACCGAACTGGCGGCGGCGGCCTACCTCGCCCGGGCCCGCGAAGCCCTCGCCGTCTTCGACTGCGACGTCGCGCTGCGGACCTTCCAGCCCGCCTCCGCCCCGGCCCTGCTCGTCGACAGCCGCGAGGCCCGCCACGAGCGCACCCGCTCCCAGCTCGCCCGGGAGCAGGAGGGCGGCCTGTGGGGCGACATCCTCGGCGCCCTGCGCCAGGAGGCCCCGCGCGCCCAGCTCATCCTCAACCAGCTCAACCCGCTGGTCCGCGCCGCCGTCGCCATCGACGAGCCCGAACTGGCCCGCACCAGCGCCGAAGCCCTCTACGGCCAGGCTGCGCTGCTGTCCCGTCGCCCGCTCAGGCCCGCCGAGTCGAGCCTCATCAACCGCTCCTTCCTCGACCTCCTCGCCCACGCCCTCCGCAAGGACCACTGACGATGCCGACCGCACCCCAGACCATCGACGAGCTGTACGAGGCGCTCCAGGCCAACCAGCGGCGCCCCTACGGCCGTACGCGCACCGTCACCGCCGAGGAACTCGCCGACGCCGCCGAGCAGTTCGACGAACCCCTGCCGCTCGTCCGCGCGCTGCTCGAACTCCAGGAGGCGTACACGTACGGCTCCGAGCCCCGCAAGTCGCCCGTGGCCTTCGCCCGGCTGCTCACCCTCTTCGACGAGCAGCCCGACGTCTTCGACGAGAACCTGCGCCACCTGGTGTTCTGGCGGTTCAAGTGGGTGGCCGCCGCCCTGCGCGCGGTGCCGGAGATACCCCTGACCAGCCTGCGCCAGTGGCTGACCGAGATGCGCGAGAGGTACGAGAAGGCCGGTCACGGCCTCCAGCCCTACTACGGGCAGGCCTACCGCCTCGCCGCCCACGTGGGCGAGGACACGGACCTCGCCCACGAGCTGTGGGCGGGCCGCACCCGCACCCCGCTCAGCGACTGCGAGGCCTGCGAGATCTGCGAACGCGCCCTGTACCACCTCGCGTCCGGTGACGACGAGCGGGCGCTGCGCACCTGGGAGCCCGTCCTGGCCGGCAAGGAGTCGTGCCAGGAGGAACCCGCCCGCTCCATCGCCCACGCCCTGCTGCCCCTGCTGCGCTCCGGCCACACCGACCGGGCCCGGGAGCTGCACCTCGCCGGCTACCGCGGCTGCCGCCGCAACCCCGGGATGTCCGGCGAGGTCGGCCGGCACCTGGAATTCTGCGCGCTGACCGGCAACGAGGCCCGCGGTCTGGAACTGCTCGCCGAGAACCGGAACCTGTTCGACGAGGTCGACTCGCCGCTGGAACTCCTCGACTTCCTCAACGGCGTCGAGGTCCTCCTCCAGCGCGTCGAGCAGCTCGGCCACGGCGATCTGCCCGCCGCCGGCTACCCGGGCCGCACCTGGACGGTGACCGGCCTGCGTGCCGAGGTGCACGGCCGCGCCGACGACCTGGCCGCCCGCTTCGACGCCCGCAACGGCACCACGGCCCACGGGGAGCGCCGCGGCGCCCGCCTCGGCCGCGCCCCGCTGCTGGAGACGCTGGAACTGACCCTGCGCCCCCGCCGCCTCGACGACGTGGCCCCGGCCGCGCCGGTCGCCGTCCCCGCCGCCCGTACGGTGCCCGCGGTCCCCGAGGCACTGCCCGAGCTGGTCGCCCGCGCACGGGCACTGGAGGAACAGGGGCACCCGGACGCGCGGGCCTGCTGGGCGGAGCTGCGCACCCGTCTCGCCGCCCGCGACTACACACACCCCGACGACCCCGCCGTGGGGCCGCTCGAGCGGCTGCGCGCCGACCTGCTGGCCGACGAGGCGAGCCGGCTGGGCGAGAAGGACGAGTTCACCGAGGCCGCCGCCCTGTACGAGGAGGCCGCGGGCCTGTACGAGGACGCGGGAGCGCCGGCCCACGCGGCCCTCGCCCGGGCCCACGCCCTCCTCGCCACCGCCGAGGTCCCGGCCCAGGAGTCCGCGCGGTCCGCCACCGAGCCCCCTGAGACGGCCGCGGCACCCGCCGGTCCGAGCGCTGACGCACCCGCGCCCGCCGCGCCACCGACGGAGGCGGCGGCCACGGAGGGCGCTGCCGAGTCCCCGGCCGGTGCCGCGGCCGAAACCCGGGACTCCGCCGGCGCCTTGGCGACGACCGCCGCGCCGGATTCCGCCGGAGTCCGCGCGCAGGACCCCGCCGGTGACCCGACCCGACCCCCGGCGGAGGGTGCCGACGACGGCACCCCGGCCAAGGTCGCCGCGCTGAGCGCCGCACACGCCGCCATGGTGCGCCTGCACGAGGAGACGCCCGGCCTGGTCCCGTACCAGGAGGCCCGGCTGCTGCGGCTCAGGGCCACCGCGCTGGGCCTGCGCCTGCAGGCCTCCGGGAACGACGAGCACGTCGCCCCGGTCCTCGCCGAGGCCGGCCTCCTGCACGCCTTCGCCACCCGGCACGACGTCCTTGGGCAGATCGCCGGTGCCCTGCTGCTGCGGGCCAGCACCCACGCGATCTCCGGCGACCTGCCCGCCGCGCTCGCCGAGACCGACGCGCTCCTGGACCGGCTCAAGGAGCACGGTCCCGCCTGGCACCTGCCCCGGGCACTGGGACTGCGCGCGCGGCTCCGGCTCGGCCTTAAGGACGCGCAGGCAGCCCACGCGGACCTGAGTGAGGCGCTGCGCCTGGCCGCCGACTGGCCGGCCGACGCCGTCGACACCGCCCGCCTCCACGGCGACCTCGCCGAGGCCTGCATGCACCTGGGCCGTCCCGACGACGCGCTGCGGCACCTGTCCCGCTCGGCGGAGCTGAACCTGCGGCGCGGCCACCGCTTCGACGCGTACTGCGCCTACAGCAACGCGGCCACGCTCAGCCTCGACCTCGGCCGCGTCGAGGACTGCATCGCCCTGCTCGACTCCCTGCTGGCCGAACCGGACGTCGTCGCCGGAGAGCTGGACGACCGGCTGGTCGCCCAACTGCGCCTGACCCGCGCCCGTGCCCTGCACACGGGCGAGGACCTCAAGGCGGCCACCGCGGAGCTCCTCGCCCTGGCCGCCGAGTCGGCAGGCTGGGACGACGACCCGGGCAGCCACGCCATGATCGCCGCGGAGACGGCCGTACTCCTGGCCGAGGGCGGTGAGTTCGGCCGGGCCCGGGAGGCGGCCGACCAGGCGCTGGCCGCGCACGCCCGGGCCCCGCGCCACGAGGCGCTCAGCAACTGCCTGCGCGAACTGGCCCGTCTCCACGCGCAGCAGCAGGGCTCCGACGGCCTGGCCGAGGCGCTCGCCTTCCTCGCCGACGCGGGCCGGGTCGCCGCTGGGGCCCGCGCCGCCGGGTACGAGGCCCACGGCCGCCCCCTGGACTCCGCGCTGGCCTACGAGTACGGACGGGTCAACGCCTACGCCGGCGCCTACGAGGACGCCCTGACCGCACTGGAGAAGGCCCTCGCCCTGGTCGGCGAGCCGGGGCCGGAGAACGACCGTGCCGGGGAGTGGGCCGAGTGCGTCCGCTTCGCGGCGGCCATGGAGGGCGTCTACCTCGAACGCCCCGCCCCCGCCCTCGCCCGTCTCGACGCGGCCGTCTCCCGCCTGACCGCCCTGGGGCACACCGAGGAGACCGAGCCGCTGACGTCACTGGCGGCCCGACTGCGCGACGAGGAGTGAGCAAGCCGTCAGCGACGGCGGGGCGGGAGCGGCCGGGCGAGCGTCGTCCGGCCGCTCAGGGATGCGACAGCTGTCCCGCGCCGCCCCGCCGGCCTATCCGCCCGCCGCCCGTCTCGGCGGCCCTTGCCCGCCGCCGCGCCCGACGGCGCTCACGGCGCATGGCCCGCGCGGTGCTGCTCGGCACCGACACCACTCCGTGCCGCTGGTTCCACACCTGTCGTGTCACCCACACGTCCAGGACGCACCAGGTGGCCACCACCGTGCCCGCGACACTGGCGAGCACCATCGGGAACGCCAGCCAGGACTCCGCCAGCGTGGACAGGAAGGCCACCATCGCCAGTATCAGCGTCACGGCGACCACGAGCACCGCCCGCACCGCAGCCGTCCGCACCGGATCCGGCATCCGCCGGCGCCGCGCGGGCTCCTCGCGCCACAACGGCCGGTACCCCGGCCGCCGTTCGTCCGCCGCCGCGTCCGGCCCGGCCACCGGAACGCCGTGATCCGGTGCCGTGGCGGCCACTGATGCGCTCACCCCGGTCCCCCCGTCCTCCGGCGCCCCGCGCCGCTCCGCCGTACCCATCGCCATGTCACTCCCCACCGCCGGCAGACAGCTCGCCCGTGTCCCGAAACACGGCTCCCCTCTGGTTGCCCGGCTTGCGCCGCTTTACGCCACCCGGGGGCGGCATGCGGCTCCTGTGGCCGATTCCGCCGCCATTTCCCGTAGTGAAGGACGAACGACGGGTCCCCAAGATTCCCGGAAATCACGCCCAGTCGAAAAATTTCGGCCATTCCGCCCGTCACCTCGGAACGACGACCGCTCGTCCACCCGGCGCTCCGGAGGACGCAATCTCCCGCAAAGGACGGACAACTGACCATCGCCGACCCGGGTACGGAGGTGCCGCCTCCGGATGGGCCTTCGAGTTACCTGTGGGTCGGTAGTAGGCTCGCGCCGTTTGTTGACGCACATGTGTACCCCCGTCGCAGGGGGCCGAGCTGGGGGAGGCCATGCGCTTTCGCGGGAAGTCGATCCGCCGGAAGATCGTGGCGCTGCTCCTCGTGCCGCTGGTGTCCCTGACCGCGATCTGGGCCTTCGCCACGGTGCTGACGGGACGTGAGGCCGCGCAGCTGTTCAGCGTCTCCACCGTCGTCGAGAAGATCGGCTACCCGGTCGAGGACACCGTCCGCGTCCTCCAGCAGGAACGCCGCCAGACCCTCGTCCACCTCGCCGACCCGCGCGCCTCCGACGGCCTCGCCGCCCTGCAGCGCAGCCGCACCGCCACCGACGAGGCCATCGCCGAGATCCGCCGCAACGCCGCCGACGGCGACGTGCGGGGAGCCCTCGGCCAGGCGGAGGAGGAACGGCTCACGGCCGTGCTGGACGCCTTCGACGGCATCGGCTCCCTGCGCCGCAGCGTCGAGGACGGCACCGTCGACCGCGCGCAGGCCCTCGGCCTCTACAACCGCCTGGTCGACCCCTGCCACGACCTGCTCGCCAACCTCGCCGTCGTCGACAACGTGGGCCTGGACAAGCAGTACCGCGCGCTCGTCAACCTCTCCCGCGCCCGCGAACTGCTCTCCCGCGAGGACGCCCTCCTCGGCTCCGCCCTGGTCACCGGGCGGCTCACCCGCACCGAGATCCGGGACGTCTCCGACCTCGTGGCCCAGCGCACCATGATGTACGACATCAACCTGCCGCTGCTGCCCGCCGCCGAACGCGGCCGCTACCAGCGCTTCTGGAAGAACGCCTCCTCCGCCCCCCTCCGCGTCGCCGAGCAGGCCGCCGTCTCCTCCGACACCGGCACCCCGCGCGGAGTCACCGCCAAGAGCTGGGACACCGCCGCCGGAAGCGTCCTGCGGGAACTCGGCGAACTCGACGACACCGCCGCCGACCGCTACCAGGACCGCGTCGACCCGGTCGCCACCCGCACCATCGTCAAGGCCGTCGTCGCCGGGGCGCTCGGCCTGATCGCCCTGCTGTACTCCCTCTTCCTGTCCGTGCGCGTCGGGCGCTCCCTCATCCGCGACCTCAGGCAACTGCGCCTGGAGGCCCACGAAGCCTCCGGCGTCCGCCTGCCCAGCGTGATGCGCCGCCTGTCGGCGGGCGAGGAGGTCGACGTCGAGACCGAGGTGCCGCGGCTGGAGTACGACAAGAACGAGATGGGTGAGGTGGGCCAGGCCCTCAACACCCTTCAGCGGGCCGCCGTGGAAGCCGCCGTCAAACAGGCCGAACTCCGCGCCGGCGTCTCCGAGGTCTTCGTCAACCTCGCACGCCGCAGCCAGGTGCTCCTGCACAAGCAGCTCACCCTGCTCGACACCATGGAGCGCCGGACCGAGGACACCGAGGAACTCGCCGACCTGTTCCGCCTCGACCACCTGACCACCCGCATGCGCCGGCACGCCGAGGGCCTGGTCATCCTCTCGGGCGCCGCCCCCTCCCGGCAGTGGCGCAAACCCGTCCAGCTCATGGACGTGGTCCGGGCCGCCGTCGCCGAGGTCGAGGACTACGAACGCATCGAGGTCCGCAGGCTGCCGCGCGTCGCCGTCACCGGACCCGCGGTCGCCGACCTCACCCACCTGGTGGCCGAACTCCTGGAGAACGCCACGGTGTTCTCGCCGCCCCACACCGCGGTCCAGGTGCTGGGCGAGCGCGTCGCCAACGGCTTCACCCTGGAGATCCACGACCGGGGACTCGGCATGGCCGCCGACGCCCTCCTCGACGCCAACCTCCGGCTGGCCGAGACACCCGAGTTCGAGCTGTCCGACACCGACCGGCTCGGCCTGTTCGTCGTCAGCCGGCTCGCCCAGCGCCAGAACGTCCGGGTGTCCCTGCAGCCCTCGCCGTACGGCGGCACGACCGCGGTCGTCTTCGTGCCCGACGCCCTGCTCACCGACGACGCCCCGGACACCAACGGCGTCGGCTTCCGCCTCGACCGTCCCCAGCCCGCGCAGAAGAAGGAGCGGGAGGACAGCCGCCGCTCCGCCCTCTCCCACGTGCCCGCCCGGCTCCCCGAGCGGCCGGCCGCGATGCTGGACGGCCCGGTCGAACTGGAGGCGCCCGTCGACCTCGACGCCCTCGACCTGCCGGAGGTGCTCGACGACCAGGACGGCGAACGCGGGGGCCTGTTCCGCCCCCGCCGCTCCCTGGCCGCGGCCGACGACGACCAGGCGGCCCGCCGCCCCGGACGGCGACGCCCCGGGCCCCGGCACGGCGACGACGCGGCCGAGGACGGGCCCGGGGCCGACGCGCCGGTCGCGCTGCCGCGCCGCCGTACCCCCAAGCTGGTCAGCTCGCACGGGCGCCCGGTCCCCGAACGGCCCGCCCGGGACTCCGCCGACGAGCAGCCCGCGACCGGCACGGACCGGACTGACTCCCCGGCCGCACCCCGGTCCCGGGCGGACGACCTCCCGGCCCTGCCCACCCGCCGCCGCGGCGACCGTGCCGCGGACCGGACCGCGGACCGGGCTGAGGGCCCCGCCGCCGGCCGCGACGACGAGCCCCGCGCGCCCGAGGACACGCCGTCCGCGCACGCCGGGACCGGCCCGCTGCCCCGGCGCGTACGGCAGGCCAGCCTGGCCCCCCAGCTCCGGCAGAGCCCCGAACCGTCCGCCGAGGACCGCTCGGGCCCCGCCGACCGCGACGCCGACGAGGTGCGCAGCCGCATGGCCTCGCTCCAGCGCGGCTGGCAGCGCGGCCGCGAGGAGAACGCCGGGACCGACGACCCACCCGGCGGCACAGCACCATCCGCACCATCAGCACCACGAGGAACGACTAAGGGGGACGGTCGATGACCGCACCGAAGGCGACCGGCCACACCGACACCGAGTCCGGCGAGCTGAACTGGCTCCTCGACGACCTGGTGGACCGTGTCGCGAGCATCCGCAAGGCCGTCGTCCTGTCCGGCGACGGGCTGGCGACGGGCGTCTCCAAGGACCTCACCAGGGAGGACAGCGAGCACCTGGCCGCCGTGGCGTCCGGATTCCACAGCCTCGCCAAGGGCGTGGGCCGGCACTTCGAGGCGGGCACCGTCCGGCAGACGGTCGTCGAACTGGACGAGGCCTTCCTCTTCGTCACGGCCGCCGGCGACGGGAGTTGCCTGGCCGTCCTGTCCGACGCCGACTCCGACGTCGGCCAAGTCGCCTACGAGATGACCCTGCTGGTCAAGCGGGTCGGCGTGCACCTGGGCACCGCTCCGCGCACCGATCTGCCCTCCGGCGGGTAAGTGGGATGACATGAGCGCAGACGGTCAGGGAAGAAACCACTGGTTCGACGACGAGGCGGGCCCCGTCGTCCGCCCGTACGCCATGACGCGCGGCCGCACCACCAGCGCGGGCCAGCACCGCCTCGACCTGATCGCGGTGGTCGTCACGGAACCCCACGCGGACGACCCGGAGGCGGACGTCACCCTTTCCCCGGAGCACGTGGACATCGTCGGACTGTGCCGCGAGAGCCCGCAGTCGGTCGCCGAACTCGCCGCCGGACTCGACCTCCCCGTCGGGGTCGTGCGGGTCCTGGTCGGCGACCTCGTGGACAGCGAACTCGTCCACGTGAACCGCCCCGTGCCCCCGGCCGAACTGCCGGACGAGAACATCCTGCGCGACGTGATCAGCGGGCTGAGGGCACTGTGAACCGGACCCCGCGCACGTCGGGCGGCACGTTGAGGAGAAGAGACAGATGATCTTCGGGCGTTCCCAGCGCGGCAAGCCGCCGGTCGAGCCCGTCACGTTGAAGATCCTCGTGGCCGGCGGGTTCGGCGTGGGCAAGACCACCCTCGTCGGCGCGGTCAGCGAGATCAGGCCGCTGCGCACCGAGGAACTGCTCACCGAGGCCGGGCGGCCCGTCGACGACGTCAGCGGCGTGGAGGGCAAGCACACCACCACGGTGGCCATGGACTTCGGGCGGATCACCCTGCGCGAGGACCTGGTGCTGTACCTCTTCGGCACGCCCGGCCAGGAGCGGTTCTGGTTCATGTGGGACGAGCTGTCCGAGGGCGCGCTCGGGGCCGTCGTGCTGGCCGACACCCGGCGCCTGGAGGACTGCTTCGCCGCCGTCGACTACTTCGAGCGGCGCTCCATCCCGTTCGTGGTCGGCGTCAACTGCTTCGAGGGAGCGGCGCGCTATCCGGCCGACACCGTCCGCCAGGCGCTCGATCTCGACGCGGACGTGCCTCTGGTGCTGTGCGACGCGCGGGACCGGGAGTCCGTCAAGGAGGTCCTCATCGGCGTGGTCCAGCACGCGATGACCCAGGCGGCGGACCGCCGCCGGACCGTCACGACCTGAACCCGTCCGGCCCCTTCCCCCGTCGAACCCCGGCCTGATAGATGCAGGGGACATGACACGACTCTCCACCACCCTCCGCGGTCTGGCCACCGCCTTCGCCGCCGTACTCGCCGTCACGGCCGTCCCCGCCACCGCGCAGGCACGGCCCGAAATGAGGGCCCCGGAGGACTTCGTGGCGCTGCGCGCCGTCGACCCGACGATCATCGAGGAGATGCGCTACGCCACCGTCCACAACTTCGTCGGCGAGCGCGTCGACGGCTACGCGCAGCCGCTGTGCATCCTCACCCGCCCCGCCGCCGAAGCCCTCCACCGCGCCCAGACCCGGCTGCTGCGCCAGGGCTACTCCCTCAAGGTGTACGACTGCTACCGGCCCCAGCGCGCCGTCGACCACTTCGTCCGCTGGGCCGAGGACCTCGACGACCAGAGGATGAAGGCGGAGTTCTACCCGGAGGTCGACAAGACCCGCCTGTTCGCCGACGGCTACATCGCGGAGAAGTCCGGCCACAGCCGCGGCTCGACCGTGGACCTCACCCTCGTACGTCTCCCCGCGAAGCCCACCCGCCCGTACCACCCCGGACAGCCCCTGGTGTCGTGCTTCGCACCCCAGGACGAGCGCTTCCCCGACAACTCCGTCGACATGGGCACCGGCTACGACTGCTTCGACACCCGCTCGCACACGCTCGACCCGCGCATCCAGGGCAACCGGCACGCCAACCGGATGCTGCTCAAGAACACCCTGGAGGACGTCGGCCTGGTGAACCTGCCCGAGGAGTGGTGGCACTTCACGTACAAGCCCGAGGCCCACCCGGACACCTACTTCGACTTCCCGGTCTCCGCCGCGTCGCTCGCCGGCCGCCGCTGACCGGCCTGCCGGAGCCGCCCCCTCCGCGATCGGATACAGTCCGCCGCGTGTCCGAAACTCAAACCTCCGTTCCCAACTCCGCAGCCGGTTCCCACTGTTCGAGCTGCGGATCGCCCTACGGAGAGGGCGTCTCCGGCTGGCCCCGCACCTGCCCCGCGTGCGGCGCCGTGGCCCACCGCAACCCGCTGCCGGTCGCGGTGGCCCTCCAGCCCGTGTACGACACGCAGGGCACCGCCCTGGTCGTCATCACCCGCACCGTGACCCCCGCGCGCGGGGGAGTCGCCCTGCCGGGCGGCTACGTCGACGACCGGGAGGACTGGCGGCAGGCCGTCGTCCGCGAACTCAAGGAGGAGACGGGCATCGACGCCGCGAGCCGCGACGTGCGCCTCGCCGACGCCATGAGCGCGGCCGACGGCCACCTCCTGCTCTTCGGCCTGCTGCCCGAGCGGCCCGCCGAGAACCTGCCGCCCTCCGCCCCCACGGACGAGACCGAGGGCTGGCACCTCCTGCGCCGGGCGGAGGAGCTCGCCTTCCCGCTCCACACCCAGGCCGTACGGGCGTTCTTCGAGGGCCGCTACATCTGAGCCGTCCGCTCCGCCAGCCCACGGACGCGGACCGGGCGGGACGGCTCACCCACCCCGTCCTCGCCCGACCGCTCCACGACCACCCGCCGCCCCTCCCAGCGGCACACGTACCGCTCGATCTCCGGTTCCACCCATCCGTCGCCCGCGTCGGGCACGACCAGCCCACCGCCGGTCCGCCCCCGCGCGGGCGCCCACACCTCCAGCTCCGGCGCCCCGTCCTCCCCGCGCACCGCAAGCACCGCTCCCGCGCGCGCGAACACCGGAATCCGCTCCACCGGGGCGTCGACGAGCACCTGCGCGGGCCCCTCGTACGCCCGCTCCGTCCGCACGTCGTACCAGCGCCCCCGAGGCAACCGCACCGCCCGCCGGTCCGCTCCCGGGCGCAGCACCGGAGCCACCAGCAGACAGTCGCCCAGCAGAAAGGCGTCCTCGCAGTCCCGCAACGTCCGGTCCTCCGGCGCCTGCCACCACAGCGGACGTACGTAGGGGGCGCCCGTACGCCGGGCCAGATGCGCCAGCGTCACGAAGTACGGCAGCAGCCGCCGCCGCTCGACGAGCACCGCGCGCGCGTGCCCGAGGATCTCGGCCCCGAACTCCCACGGCTCCGGACTGCCCGCCCGCTCTCCGGCGTGCGTGCGGAACAGCGGCAGGTGGGCGGCCAGTTGCAGCCCCCGCAGATACAGTTCCGGCGACGGTGCCCTCCCGGACCCGCCCACGGCGGGCCCCGAGTACGGCACCCCGCACAGCCCGAGGCCCATCACCCGCGCCAGCGCGGCCCGCAGCCCCGCCCAGTCCGTCACCGCGTCCCCCGACCACGTACCGCCGTAGCGCTGCAGGCCGGCCCACCCGGAACGGGAGAGGACGAACGGCCGCTCGTCGGGCGCCAGCGCCCGCAGCCCCTCGTACCCGGCCCGCGCCACGCACAGCGCGTAGACGTTGTGCGCCTCCCTGTGGTCGCCGCCCCGGCCCTCCAGCCCGTGCCGCGCCGACCGCGGCAGCGTCGGTTCCCCGAAGGCGGCGAACGACGTGGGCGCGTCGAGGTCGTGCCGGAACCCGGCGAACCCCTGCCCGAGCCGTTCCTCGTACAGTCCGCCCCACCACGCACGCACACGCGCGTGCGTGACGTCCGGGAAGACCACGTCCCCGGCCCGCCCCACCCCCCGGACGACCGCCCCCGCGGCGTCCCGCACGAACGCGTCCCCGCGCGCCCCCTCGTCGTACACGGCGTTGCCGGGAGCGGCCACGACCGCGGGCTCGACGGCCGACACCAGCCGGACGCCCTCCCTGCGCAGCTCCTCGGCGAGCACCGGCAGCTTCGGGAACCGCTCCTCGTCGACGGTGAACACCTGCTGGGCGTCGGCGTGCCCCAGACCCAGATGCACCGCGTCCAGCGGCAGACCGCGCTCCTGATGACCGGCCACGATCCGGCGCAGCTCCTGCTCGTCGCCCCACCCGGACCGCGCGTGATGGTGCCCGAGCGCCCACGCCGGCGGCAGCGCGGGCGCGCCGGTCAGCGACGCCCAGGCCAGCAGCACGCGCGCGGGGGTCCCCACCGTCACCCAGCACCGCAGCGGACCGCCGTCCATCCGCAGCACACTCCGCCCCGGCCGGTCGTGCCCGGAACCCGCCCCCTCCTCGCCCTCGCGCAACGCCACCGTGCCGTCCCACGACGTGTCGTGGAAGACCAGATGCGTCCCCGCGTCGGCCACCACCATCTGCACGGGCATCGTGACGGACGCCGCGTCCGCGCCGGCGGCGGACGGCGCCCCCGGGCCGGAGTTCCACAGGCGGTACGTGCCGTCGCGCAGCCGGGGCCCCACGGACCGCCCACCGAGCCCGAAGAACCGCGCGTCGGCCGCCACCTCCGACCGCTGCGTCCAGCGCGCCGGCCCGCCGTCGACCGGCTCCCACCAGCGGGGCGGCAGCTCACGACGCAGGACGACACCCCCGGGCGTGCGCACTTCCACCGCACCGTCGCGGGACACGGCCACCGTCACCCGCTCCGCCACCACCCGCCGGCCGCCGTCCTTGTCCGGCTCCAGCACCGCCCGCGGATCCGGCTCGGGACAGCGGCCCGCCAACGCGTAGGAAGGCTCCGCCCCGGCGCCGTCCCACCCCCAGAACACGGCACCGTTCACCGCGACGAGGACGCGCAGCTCCGACCGCTCGAACCGGATCACACCGCCCCCGGGGCCGGGCACCACCTCCCGCATCACCCCCGGGACCCGCGCCCGCTCCGCACCCCGCCGGGGCAGCGCGGCGGCATCGGCACGGCGACCGCGCCACGCCGCCCGCACCGAACGCAACCCCTGCGCCACCCCCGCCGAACCGACCGTCTTCATCGAACGCACCAGGTCACGACCGTCCATGCCGATCACCCTGCCATCGACGACCGCGCGCGTGGGCGTCGTTCAACTGCCGTTCACCCGGTACCGGACCACATCTTCGTGTCACCGACTGTGTGAGGCGTGCCCTGGTGCGGAAGTCGATCACGTGGCATCGTCCCTGTCAGCCGCGTCACGCGCACACCCCAGCCCGTGCGCGGAGGACGCACACGACGCGCACAGTCCGGGAGCCGCCCCATGCCGACCGAGAACGCCCAGCCGCTCTGGCAGCCAGATGCCCACCGCATCGAGCAGGCACGTATCACCAGGTTCCAGACCTGGGCGGCCGAACACCACGGAGCCCCCGCCGACGGCGGATACGCCGCCCTGCACCGCTGGTCCGTCGACCACCTGGACACCTTCTGGAAAGCCGTCACGGAGTGGTTCGACGTCCGCTTCTCGACCCCCTACGCGCGCGTACTGGGCGACCGGACGATGCCCGGCGCCCCGTGGTTCCCGGGCGCCACACTGAACTACGCCGAACACGCCCTCCGCGCGGCCGGCACCCGCCCGGACGAAACGGCCCTCCTGCACGTCGACGAGACCCACGAACCGACCCCCGTCACCTGGGCCGAACTGCGCCGCCAGGTCGGCTCCCTCGCCGCCGAACTGCGCACCCTCGGCGTACGCCCGGGCGACCGCGTCAGCGGCTACCTCCCCAACATTCCGCAGGCCGTGGTCGCCCTCCTGGCCACCGCGGCCGTCGGCGGCGTCTGGACCTCCTGCGCGCCCGACTTCGGCGCCCGCAGTGTCCTGGACCGCTTCCAGCAGGTCGAACCCGTCGTCCTGTTCACCGTCGACGGCTACCGCTACGGCGGCAAGGAACACGACCGCCGCGACACCGTCGCCGAACTCCGCAGGGAACTGCCCACCCTCCGCGCGGTCGTCCACATCCCGCTCCTCGGCACCCCCGCCCCCGACGGCGCGCTGGACTGGCGGACCCTGACGGCCGCGGACACGGAACCCGAGTTCGAGCAGGTGCCCTTCGACCACCCCCTGTGGGTGCTCTACTCCTCCGGCACCACCGGCCTGCCCAAAGCCATCGTCCAGTCCCAGGGCGGCATCCTCGTCGAGCACCTCAAGCAGCTCGGCCTGCACTGCGACCTCGGTCCCGAGGACCGCTTCTTCTGGTACACCTCGACCGGCTGGATGATGTGGAACTTCCTCGTCTCCGGCCTGCTCACCGGCACCACGATCGTCCTCTACGACGGCAGCCCCGGCTTCCCGGCCACCGACGCCCAGTGGCGCGTCGCGGAACGCACCGGCGCCACGCTCTTCGGGACCTCCGCCGCCTACGTCATGGCCTGCCGCAAGGCCGACGTCCACCCGGCCCGCGACCTCGACCTCTCCGCGATCCAGTGCGTCGCCACCACCGGCTCCCCGCTCCCGCCCGACGGCTTCCGCTGGCTGCACGACGAGTTCGCCGCCGGCGGCGCCGACCTGTGGATCGCCTCCGTCAGCGGCGGCACCGACGTCTGCTCCTGCTTCGCGGGCGCCGTGCCCACCCTCCCGGTCCACATCGGAGAGCTCCAGGCCCCCGGCCTCGGCACGGACCTCCAGTCCTGGGACCCGAGCGGCAACCCCCTCACCGACGAGGTGGGCGAACTGGTCGTCACCAAGCCCATGCCCTCCATGCCGATCCGCTTCTGGAACGACCCCGACGGCAGCCGGTACCACGACAGCTACTTCGACACCTACCCCGGCGTCTGGCGGCACGGCGACTGGATCACCCTCACCTCCCGCGGCTCCGTCGTCATCCACGGCCGCTCCGACTCCACCCTCAACCGGCAGGGCGTCCGCATGGGCTCCGCCGACATCTACGAAGCCGTCGAGCGACTCCCCGAGATCAAGGAATCCCTCGTCATCGGCATCGAACAGCCCGACGGCGGCTACTGGATGCCCCTGTTCGTGCACCTGGCCCCCGGGGCCTCCCTCGACGACGCCCTCCTGGACCGCATCAAGCAGACCATCCGCGCCAACCTCTCCCCGCGCCACGTCCCCGACGAGGTCATCGAGGTCCCGGGCATCCCGCACACCCTCACCGGCAAACGCATCGAGGTCCCGGTCAAGCGCCTCCTCCAGGGCACCCCGCTGGACAAGGCGGTCAACCCCGGCTCCATCGACAACCTCGACCTGCTCCACTTCTACGAGGAACTCGCCCGCAAACGCTCCTGACCAGCACGCCCACGAGCCGACCGCCCCGAACCGCGGCCGGCTCCCGCGTCCGCCCGGCGCCGTTGTCAGTGCTCCCGATTACTGTGAGTGAGCATTGATCGACCGTGCACAGGGGGAAAAATGGCGCACACCGACCAGTCCGACCAGACCATGCGACGCGATCTGCGCCGCGAGATCGCGGGCACCATCGGCCTGCTCACCGACGAACACGACTTCCACGCCATGCGGCGCTACCGCAGCTTCACCTTCCGCGACCACGCCGTGTACCTCCGCCAGGTTGAAGCCCTCCTCAGGGCACGCGCGGCCGAGGGCGCCCACACCACGGTCGCCCTCTTCGACCCGGAGGAGTACGCCGACTTCTGCACGGCGGCCGGCCTGGACGCCGACGCCCGCGCCAGCCGCGCCCGCTTCACCGCTGAACTGGCCGCCCACGGCCCCACCGTTCCGTACGAGGGCCAGTCCCTCACCGACCTGCTGCCCGCCCTCGTCGACGAAGCCGTCCGCCAGGCCACCTGGGAGTACACCTCGACCCTCCTCGCCACCCTCGGAAACTGCGCCACCTGCGGTGAGGACCTCGGACGGGCCGCCTTCACCCGAGCCTCCCGGCTCCTGCACCGCGTCCTCGAGACGGCCCCGCCGGGCAGCAGGCACCTCGTCTGCAGCGTCTTCGGCCACCCGGAGGAGACCCTCGTCTCCGCCCTCCTCGTCGACGAGGAGACCGACGGCACCCCGCACATCGACGAGGCCGAGGCCCTGGAGTTCACCGGCGTCCTCGCGCTCGGCCTGGTGACCCACAGCCCCGGCGGACTCGTCATGCGCATCAGCCCGCCCAGCGGCCCCGACCGCATCCACGGCTGGCGCCTGCGGGGATACGGTCTCGAACCCCTCACCGCCGCCGAGGTCTTCGACGCCTACTGCACCGACGTCGAGTCCGGCGACCTCATCTCCCCGGAATCCAACGTCGACTACTGCGCACCGCCCGACCTCGGGGAGGACCCGCTCCCACCGGGACACCACCACTGAACGCGGGCGGGGCGCCCCACCCGAAGGTGGAACGCCCCGCACCACGGCCGCATCGGCGACCGCACCCCGGCCCTACTCGCCGGACAGCACCGCCTGCGCGGCGTTCCGTGCCTCCTCGGCACTGTCCGTCGCCCGCGCGGCAGCCGCGGCACGCTCGCACTGCGCCAGCGTGAACTTCGCCAGGGTCGCGCGGACGTACGGCAGCGACGCCGCGCCCATGGACAGGGAGGTGACACCGAGACCGGTCAGCACACACGCCAGCAGCGGGTCCGAAGCGGCCTCACCGCAGACACCGCAGCTCTTGCCCTCGGCCTTCGCCGCCTCGGCCGACAGCGCGACCAGGTCGAGCAGCGCCGGCTGCCACGGGTCCTGCAGACGGGACACGGCACCCACCTGACGGTCGGCGGCGAAGGTGTACTGCGCGAGGTCGTTCGTCCCCAGCGACAGGAACTCGACCTCCTGCAGCACCGAGCGGGCCCGCAGCGCGGCCGACGGGATCTCCACCATCGCGCCGAACTTCGCCCGCAGCCCGGCCTCGCGGCAGGCGTCCGCGAACGCCTTCGCGTCGGCCCGGTCCGCCACCATCGGAGCCATGACTTCGAGGTAGACGGGCAGCCCCTCGGCCGCCTTGGCCAGCGCGGTCAGCTGGGTACGCAGCACGTCGGGGTGGTCGAGCAGCGTCCGCAGGCCCCGCACGCCCAGTGCCGGGTTCGGCTCGTCGCCCGGCGTGAGAAAGTCCAGCGGCTTGTCGGCACCCGCGTCCAGCACCCGCACGACGACCCGGCCCTCCGGGAACGCCTCCAGCACCTGGCGGTAGGCGGTGACCTGCTTCTCCTCCGACGGCGCGTTCTCACTGTCGTCGAGGAAGAGGAACTCGGTGCGGAACAGACCGACGCCCTCCGCGCCGGCCTCGACCGCCGCGGGTACGTCGGCGGGACCGCCGATGTTCGCCAGCAGCGGCACCTTGTGACCGTCCGAGGTCGCGCCCGGCCCCGTCGCCGCGGCGAGCGCCGCCTTGCGCTCGGCAGCCTCGGCCGCCAGCCGCGCCTTCTTCTCCTCACCGGGGTTCACGAAGATCTCACCGGTGCTTCCGTCGACGGCGACGACGGTGCCCTCGGGAAGCTCACCGGCACCCGGCAGGGCGACCACGGCGGGCACACCGAGCGCCCGGGCGAGGATCGCGCTGTGGCTGGTCGGCCCGCCCTCCTCGGTGACGAAACCCAGGACGAGGGTCGGGTCGAGCAGCGCGGTGTCGGCCGGCGCCAGGTCCCGCGCGATGAGCACGTACGGCTCGTCGCTGTCCGGCACCCCCGGCATCGGCACCCCGAGCAGACGGGCGACGATACGGTTCCGCACGTCGTCGAGGTCCGCCACGCGGCCGGCCAGGTACTCCCCGGCACCGGCAAGAAGGGCACGGTACGCGGCGAAGGCGTCGTACACGGCGCGCTCCGCCGTGCTCCCGACCGTGATCCGCCGCTCGACGTCCGCCATCAGTTCGGGATCCTGGGCCATCATGGCCTGCGCCTCGAGCACGGCCTGGGCCTCGCCCCCCGCCAGATTGCCGCGCGCCATGAGATCGGCCGCCACAGCTTCCACGGCCTTGCGGGCGCGCCCCTGCTCACGCTCCGCGTCCTCGGCCGGAACCTGCTTCGCGGGCGGCTCCAGGACCGCCGTCCCCATGTGCCGAACCTCGCCGATCGCCACACCGTGGCTCACACCGACGCCTCGCAGCGTTGTCTCCATCTCACCCGTCCCGATCATGCGGCGGATCCCGCCGCTGTGGTTGTCCTGCCGGCCGACGATGCCGTCGTGCGACGGCACGGGCGTCACTTCCAGAGGAAGAGACTCTCGCCGGCCTTCACGTCGCCCTTCTCAAGGAGGTCGGTGAGCGCCTCGGCCGTGGCTTCCAGAGCCACGATCGGGCAGATCGGCGACTTGCCCGCAGCCTCGACCGCGGCGGGGTCCCAGCGGACCACGCCCTGACCGCGCACCACGGTGTCCCCCTTGTTCACCAGCAGCTCGAAACCCTCTCCATTGAGCTGCACGGTGTCGATGCCGAGGTGGGTCAGCACCCCGTGCCCACTCTCGTCGACGACGACGAAGGCGTGCGGGTGCAGAGAAACGATGACGCCGTCGACCGGGGCGACCGCCTCGGAGGGCTCCCGCACGGGATCGATGGCGGTGCCCGGGCCCACCATGGCCCCGGAGAAGACGGGATCGGGCACGGCGGCCAGGCCGATGGCGCGTCCTGCGAGCGGGGACGAGACGGTGGTCATGGGAAGCCTCCCAGGGCGGAGATCTGTACGGGCCGTCACTGCTTGTCCCGGACGGCACACTGAGCAGCAGGGTATGTCATAGGAAGTACCGGTTCCGCATAAGTCTTCCCAATAGAGGTCTAGACCACATCTCCCACGGATTTGCACCCGTTCGGCGGCCCCGTGTACAGTCGTTACTCCTGCCTGAGGTTGAGAGGTGCGATGTGACGCGCCCTGACCGCGGCAGTACCCAACTCATCAGATCCTAACTCTGGATCACCTTCTGCATGTCCGCAGGACGGTGGTCAGAGGGACCGGGAAAGCCTGATAGTGTTGGAAACACCGAAGGGAAGCGCCCGGAGGAAAGCCCGAGAGATTATCTCGTGTGAGTACAAAGGAAGCGTCCGTTCCTTGAGAACTCAACAGCGTGCCAAAAGTCAACGCCAGATATGTTGATACCCCGACCTGATCGGATCTCTGATCGGGTTGAGGTTCCTTTGAAATACACAGCGAGGACGCTGTGAACGGTCGGATCATTCCTCCGACTGTTCCGCTCTCGTGGTGTCACCCGATTACGGGTAAACATTCACGGAGAGTTTGATCCTGGCTCAGGACGAACGCTGGCGGCGTGCTTAACACATGCAAGTCGAACGATGAACCA
>NZ_BEWC01000005.1 GCF_003112575.1 Streptomyces ardesiacus | reverse complement strand
CTTTTCGATCCGATTTCCTCGGTGCTTTCCAGGTTCCCGCTTTCGCGTTTCCCTTTCCGGCGGTTCCGACTCTATCAGATCCTTTCGGGCTCTGATTCCCCGTCAGAAGGGGTCGCCGTCCCGACCGTTGGGCCGTTCCGACGTCTCAAACCTTAGCGGACCTTCTCGGCGTTTCCCAATCGGGGTCGATCGGGGCGACGAGTGCCCACCGGAATTGAATTCGGGCGCGCCGAAACCATTCCCGCTGGGGATCGTGCTGGTGGTTTGATTGCCGCTGCTGCGGCGGGAGGTGTCGCCGCAGAACCGTTACGGTCCGGTGGCAACCCGAAGAACCTTACGGACCCCACAGGTGGCTGTCAAGCATGCCTGTCAAGATCTTTAATCGAGGTCGCTGAGCCGGCCGGCGGCGTCGGGCTGGGCGTGCTCCACCCGGTGCAGGAGGCGGGTGAGCACCTCACCGAGTGCGGTGCGGTCGTCGGCGGAGAGGTCCTGGAGCAGGTCCTCCTCGAAGACCGTGGCCAGGCGCATGGCCGCCAGCCACTTCTCGCGCCCCTCCGCGGTGAGCGCCACGATCACGCGGACCCGGTTGGTCTCGTCCCGCTCCCGGGTGACCAGCCCCTCCGACACCATCCGGTCGATGCGGTGGGTCATCGCGGCCGGCGTCAGGCCGAGGCGCTTGGCAAGGTCCCCGGGGCCCAGTCGGTAGGGGGCGCCGGAGAGGACGAGGGCCTTCAGCACTTCCCAGTCCGTGTTGCTGATGCCCAGCTCGGCGGTCTGGCGGCCGTACGCGACGTTCATACGGCGGTTGAGGCGGGAGAGGGCCGAGACGATCTTCTCGACCTGGGGGTCGAGGTCCTGGAACTCGCGCTGGTAGGCGGCGATCTGCTCTTCGAGTGTCGGCTCGCCGGCGCCGGAGGTGTCGCCCATGCCCGCAGTATGGCACGCGACTCCTTTGCCTTGAAGTCCTTCGGTATGTACTCTTTACCTTCGAACTTTAGCTTCTAAGTCTTCAGCTCTAACGGCTGGAGCGACCGATCCCGAGAGATCAAGAGAGGGTGAACGTGACCAGGGCAATGGGCGCGGCGATGCGCCGGATCCACGTGGGCAACGCACTCAGCGCGTTCGGACTCGGCTTCACAGTCCCCTACCTGTACGTCTATGTGGCGCAGGTACGGGGACTGGGTTCTGTCACGGCGGGCCTCGTGCTCGCCGTCTTCGCCGTGGCCGCGCTGATCGTGCTGCCGTTCGCCGGGCGGGCCATCGTCCGGCGCGGCCCGCTGCCGGTACTGCTGGTCGCCCTGGTCACCGCCGCGCTGGGCGCCATGAGCCTCGGGCTCTCCGCCTCGGCGGCCACGGTGCTGCTCTCCGCCGCCGCGCTCGGTGCGGGACAGGCCGTGATGCAGCCGGCGCTCGCGACGATGATCGTGGACTGCTCCACGACCGAGACCCGGTCGCGGGCCTTCGCGATGCAGTTCTTCCTGCAGAACCTGGGCCTCGGTGTCGGCGGACTCATCGGCGGCCACCTGGTGGACACCTCGAAGGCGTCGTCCTTCACGGTGCTGTTCGCCATCGAGGCCGCGATGTTCCTGGTCCTCGTCGCCGTCATGGCGACGGTGCGGGCGCCGCGCGCGCCGCGCATCGGGGAGGCGCCGGGGCGGAGCGGCGGCGGGAGCTGGAAGCAGCTGCTCGGCAACCGGGCCATGGTGCAGCTCTGCGTCCTGGGCTTCGTGCTGTTCTTCGCCTGCTACGGGCAGTTCGAGTCCGGGCTGAGCGCGTACGGCGTCGAGGCGGCCGGGATCTCCACGTCCGCGCTGGGGACCGCGCTGGCGGCGAACACGCTGATGATCGTGGTCGCGCAGTTCGCGGTGCTGAAGTTCGTGGAGCGGCGCAAGCGCTCCCGCGTGATCGCGTCCGTGGGGCTGATCTGGGCCGTGGCGTGGGCCGTGGCCGGGTACGCCGGGCTGGGGCACGGCAGCCAGACGATGGCGACGGCCGCGTTCATCTCGACGTACGCGCTGTTCGGGCTCGGTGAGGCGATGCTGTCGCCGACGCTGGCGCCGCTGGTGGCGGACCTGGCGCCGGACGGGCTCGCCGGACAGTACAACTCGGCCTTCGCCCTGGTGAAGCAGCTCGCGCTGGCCATCGGTCCCGCGGTGGGCGGGCCGCTGGGGGCGTCGCTGCACGGGCCGTACATCGTGGCGTTCCTGTTGTTCTCGCTGGGCATCACGGTGCTGGCGGTGCGGCTGGGGCGGCAGCTCACGGACGTACAGAATCAGCCGTCGCTCGCGCGGAGCCGGGTGGTCACGCAGGGCGGGGCGCCGGCCGAGGCGGTGGCGGTCGCGGAGGCGTGAGGCGGGCCGGGGCGTGGACGGGTTCCCACCGCCCACGCCCCGGCTCACGGCTTGTGCAGGACGAACTCGCACCAGACCGCCTTGCCGCCGCCCGGGGTGCGCCGGGACCCCCAGTTGGAGGCGATCGTCGCGACGATGGCGATGCCCCGGCCGGACTCGTCGCCGGGCTCCGCGCGGCGGCGTCTGGGCAGGTGGTCGTCGCCGTCGGTGACCTCGATGATCAGACGGCGGTCGGTGCGGCGCAGGCGCAGCCGCATCGGCGGGGTGCCGTGCTGGAGGGAGTTGGCGACCAGTTCGCTGGTGGCCAGGACGCCGAGGTCGTGCAGATCGGCGGGGAAACGCCAGCTGGTGAGGACACCGGAGGCGAAGGCACGCGCGCGGGGGGCCGCTTCGACGCCGCCGAGCAGTTCCAGGGCGGCGTTGCGGAAGAGTTCCGCCTCGGCGCCCTTGCGGGCGGGGTGCTGGAGGACGAGGACGGCGACGTCGTCGTCGTGGTCCGGGGTGACGCCCGCCGAGCGGATCAGCCGGTCGCAGACGACCTGGGGCGTGCCGGTGGCGCCGGACAGGGCGTGCTCCAGGGCGGCGATGCCCACGTCGAGGTCCTCGTCGCGACGCTCCACCAGGCCGTCGGTGTAGAGGACGGCCGTGGAACCGGGGGGCAGGGCGATCGAGCCGGAGGTGTGGATCCAGCCGCCGGTGCCGAGCGGGGGGCCGGTGGGTTCGTCGGCGCGCTGGACGGTGCCGTCGTCCTCGCGGACGAGGATGGGCAGGTGGCCGGCGGACGCGTAGACCAGCCGGCCCTCGTTCGGGTCGTGGATGGCGTAGACGCAGGTGGCGATCTGGTTGGCGTCGATCTCGGCGGCGAGTCCGTCGAGGAGCTGGAGCACCTCGTGCGGGGGCAGGTCGAGTCGGGCGTAGGCCCGCACCGCCGTACGGAGCTGGCCCATGACGGCGGCCGCGCGGACACCTCTGCCCATGACGTCGCCGATGACGAGGGCGGTGCGGCCGCCGCCGAGGGTGATCACGTCGTACCAGTCGCCGCCGACCGCCGCCTCGGTGCCGCCCGGGTGGTAGGTGGCGGCGACGCGCAGGTCGTCGGGCGACTCCAGTTCCTGCGGGAGGAGGGAGCGCTGGAGGGTGACGGCGGTCTCGCGCTGGCTGCGTTCGCTGGCGCGCAGGCGGCCGGCGGCTTCGGCGTGGTCGGTGACGTCGGTGGCGAAGACGAGGACGCCCCGGCCGTCGCGTCCGTCGTCGGTCGCGGACTCGGCGACCGGGGTGCAGGTGAACGTGTAGGAACGGCCGTCGGGGGCCTTGCGGGACTTGAGGGTGCGGGGTCTGCCGCTGCGCTGGACCTGGTCCAGGAGCGGGAAGAGGCCGGGCTCGTCCAGCTCGGGGAGGGCGTCACGGGCGCGGGCGCCGAGGTCGCGGGTGCCGAAGGCGGCGACGTAGGCGTCGTTGACGTAGGCGAGGCGGTGCTCGGGGCCGTGGACGAGGGCGACGAGGGCCGGGACGCGGTCGAGGACGTCGCGCACGGGCAGTTCGTCGACGCTGGGAACGCCGGGAGCGGGTGGGGCCTCGTCGGTGAGCTGTTCGGCGCGGGCGGCGGGTACGGAGCCGTCTCCCCGGCGGTCGGGGGAGACCGTCGTGTCGGTCCGCGACGCGGCGCGGCGCTGTGTTCCGGGAAGTCGGGCGCTCCAGCGCGTGAAGTTCACGAATCCTTGCCTCGTGTAGTCGTCGGCGGCCGGGGGCCGGGACGGGCCGGGGGCGGCCCGGGCCCCGGGGGCCGCGCTGGGGCGAGCGGCGGCGCGCCCGCGGTGGTGGACCAGTCTGGCAGGGTGCCCGCCCGGCCGACATCCGTCAGACGCCCCACTGGGCGGGGGAGTTCCTGAGACCGGTCAGGACGACCCCTTCGGGTTGTGCGGGGGCTCCTGAGAAGGCTTTCCACCGGCCGCGAGTTCGAACTCCGCCCGCGGGTGTTCGAGTGAGCCGAGGGAGACGATCTCGCGTTTGAAGAGTCCGGCGATCACCCATTCGGCGAGCACGCGCGCCTTCCGGTTGACGGTGGGGACCCGGCTGAGGTGGTAGGCGCGGTGCATGAACCACGCGGGGTAGCCCTTGAGTTTGCGCCCGTAGACCTGGGCGACGCCCTTGTGGAAGCCGAGGGAGGCGACGGATCCGGCGTACTTGTGCGCGTACGTGTCGAGGGGCTCGCCGCGCAGGGCGTGGGCGACGTTGTCGCCGAGGACCCGTGCCTGCCGTACGGCGTGCTGGGCGTTGGGGGCGCATGCACGGCCCGGTTCGGCCGCGGTGACGTCGGGGACGGCGGCGGCGTCTCCGGCCGCCCACGCGTGCGGGGCGCCGTCGACCGACAGATGGGCGGTGCAGGTGAGCCGGCCGCGGTCGTCGAGGGGCAGGTCGGTGGCGGCGAGGAGCGGGTGCGGTTTGACACCGGCGGTCCAGACGACCGTGCGGGTGGGGAAGCGGGAGCCGTCGCTGAGCACGGCGACGCGGTCGGCGCAGGACTCCAGCCGGGTCTCCAGGCGTACGTCGACGTTGCGGCGGCGCAGCTCGGTGACCGTGTAGCGGCCCAGTTCCTCGCCGACCTCGGGCAGGACGCGGCCGGAGGCCTCGACCAGGATCCACTTCATGTCCTCGGCGGTGACGTTGTGGTAGTACCGCGCGGCGTAGCGGGCCATGTCCTCCAGCTCGCCGAGGGCCTCCACCCCGGCGTAGCCGCCGCCGACGAAGACGAAGGTGAGGGCGGCGTCGCGGAGGGCGGGGTCGCGGGTGGAGGAGGCGATGTCCATCTGTTCGAGGACGTGGTTGCGCAGGCCGATGGCCTCCTCGACGGTCTTGAAGCCGACTCCGTGGTCGGCGAGGCCGGGGACCGGCAGGGTGCGCGAGACGGAGCCGGGCGCGAGGACGAGCTCGTCGTACGTCACCCGGCGGGCGCCGGTCTTCTCCTCGTCGGTGGCAAGGGTCGTGAGGGTGGCGGTGCGTGTCGTGTGGTCGATGCACTCCACCTCGCCGATGACGAGGTCGCACCGGCCCAGGACGCGGCGCAGGGGCACGACGACGTGGCGCGGGGAGAGGGAACCGGCCGCCGCTTCGGGGAGGAACGGCTGGTACGTCATGTAGGGGGCCGGGGTGACGACCGTGATCTCGGCCTCGCCCCGCCGCAGTTCGCCCTTGAGATTCCGTTGCAGCCGCAGGGCCGTGTACATCCCGACGTAGCCACCGCCGACAACGAGAATGCGCGCACGTTCCTTCACCACCCCATGACGCACCCGACGCTTGCGTTTGTCCACAGGCTCGGCAAATTGTGTGACTGGAGATCGCGGGGGCGCGCACGCGGTCCCATCACTCCGTCGACGCGTTGTCGCGCAGGTCAGCAGGGGTGGGAACGGGGGTCGGGGGCAGCACATTCGGGGTGTATGCGAGCGGTGCTCCGATCGGGGGGCACACCGTGCGGAACGTGCCCCTTCTGAATTGACCCTCGCTCAACTATGTTCTTTCCCACGGTGTGTGGGGGGATGCGCTCATGGGGTCCGCGACGGGCGGGCCACAGGAACCGGGCCCGTTCCGCCCACTCCGGCTTTCGATGGCGGGGAGAGTCTCCGGGGGGAGACGTCATTACCGGGGGATTGTCTATGCATGTTCAGGATTCTCATTGGTCGTCCGCGTCGGCCGTCGCGCCCGGCGGCGCGTTGAGTGCGGCGAACGGCGCCCGCGGCGACGCGGCACGCCACGCGCCGCTGCGCGTGGACGCCCAGCGCAACCTGGAGCACGTGCTGCGCGCGGCGCGCGAGGTGTTCGGCGAGCTGGGGTACGGCGCGCCGATGGAGGACGTGGCGCGGCGCGCGCGGGTCGGTGTCGGCACGGTGTACCGGCGCTTTCCGAGCAAGGACGTGCTGGTGCGCCGGATAGCCGAGGAGGAGACGGCCCGGCTCACCGACCAGGCACGTGCGGCGCTCGGCCAGGAGGACGAGCCGTGGTCGGCGCTGTCCCGCTTCCTGCGGACGTCGGTGGCCTCGGGCGCCGGCCGGCTGCTGCCGCCGCAGGTGCTGCGCGTCGGGGTGTCGGAGGACGGCGAGGGTGGTGCCGGCGGTGTGGCCGCCGGTGACCCCCGGGTGCCGCAGCAGCGGATGCAGCCGGGCACCGGCGAGCTGCGACTGGTGCCCGAGGAGACCACCGCGGCGGGGGAACCGGCCGGCGGGGCGGGTTCCGACGCCGTTGCCGTCGGCGGCGAGGACTCCCTGGCGGGGGACGAAGGCGCCGCGGCGCTGCTGGAGGTCGTGGGCCGGCTCGTGGAGCGGGCACGGACCGCGGGTGAGCTGCGGCCGGACGTGTCGGTCTCGGACGTCCTGCTGGTGATAGCCACGGCGGCACCCTCGCTGCCGGACCCGGCCCAGCAGGCGGCGGCCTCGGCCCGGCTGCTGGACATCCTGCTGGAGGGGCTGCGCTCGCGGCCGGTGTGAGCGGGTCGACCGGTGCCGAAACCGGTACCACAACCAGTACCGAAACCGGTGCCGGACGGGCACAAGGGAAGGGGCCAACCGGTCACGGACGGGCACAAAGAGGGACGGGTCGGTCGCGGACGGCCGCACCGAACGGGTGGGCCCGTCACTCCTTCCCCGAACGGCTGAGCGTTATTACCGCTGCCCGGCAAGTCCCCACAGACGAGTGACGGTCGGCACAAGGGGGTCCTGAACAAAAGCCAATATGGCACGCTGACCCGGTGTTCGGACTGGCTGGGCAGGTGGGCGGGGGCTTTCCGCGATGAGCGTTGACGGGCGGGACGGGTCAGTCGGTGACGGCGTGAGCGGTCCCGGTGACGCCGGTACCGAGGACGCACGCGCCGAGAAGCCGCTGGACGACGGCGCGCCACAGGTGCCGGACCAGGGCCGCCCGGCCGGGCCGGCCCGCGCCCGGCGGGAGGGCCCCCTCCAGGACGGTGACCGCGAGGCCCCTGCCGAGGGCGGGGGCCGAGCGGGAGCCGGGGTCCCGATACAGCGCGGGCTGCACGAGGACAGCGTGCTGCCGCCGCCCCGGGAGCCGGACGACGGTGGCGTGCTGCCGCCCCCGCGCGAGCTTCCGGCGTCCGACGCCGAGTTGATCGAGCGGATGCGCTCGGGCGACGACACGGCCTACGAGGAGCTGTACCGCCGCCACGCGGACGCGGTGCGCCGGTACGCGCGCACCTGCTGCCGCGACGCCCACACCGCGGACGACCTCACCGCCGAGGTCTTCGCCCGCATGCTCCAGGCGGTGCGCGGCGGTTCGGGTCCCGAGCACGCCGTGCGCGCCTATCTGCTCACCGCGGTCCGGCGCGTCGCCGCCGGCTGGACCCGGTCGGCCGGGCGGGAGCAGTTGGTCGAGGACTTCGCGGTGTTCGCCGCGCAGGCCGCGTACACCGCGAAGGTGCCGGACGACGACACCCTGGAGCTGGGCGCCGACGTCCGCGCCATGCACGAGGCCGAGCAGTCGATGGCCATGCGGGCGTTCCGGTCGCTGCCGGAGCGGTGGCAGGCCGTGCTGTGGCACACCGAGGTCGAGGACGAGTCGCCGAGCGAGGTGGCCACGCTCTTCGGGCTGGACGCCAACGGCACCCGGGTCCTCGCCAGCCGCGCCCGTGAGGGGCTGAAGCAGGCCTACCTCCAGGCCCACGTCAGCAGTGCGCTCGCCACCGACGAGGAGTGCGCCCGCTATGCCGACCAGCTCGGCACGTACGCGCGCGGGCGGCTGCGCATCCGGGCCGAACGCGGGCTGCGCAAGCACCTGGAGGAGTGCGCCAGGTGCCGGCTGGCCGCGACCCAGATCGAGGAGGTCGCGAGCGGCATCCCCGCCGTGGTGCCCGTCGCGGTCATCGGCTGGTTCGGTGTCGCCGGGTACGCGAAGGTGGCGGGCCTCGTCGCCGGGGGCGCGGGCGCCGGTGCGGCGGGAGCCGCGGGCGCGGCGGCCGCGGCGAGCGGCGGCAGCTCCGGCGGAGCGGGCGCCGGGGGCGGTGCGGCGGCCTCCGAGGGGCTCGGCGCGCCGGTCAAGGCTGGTATCGCGGCCGGCGTGGTGGCGGTGGCCGCCGCGGCGGCGCTGGCCTTCGCCCTGGTCGGTCACGAGGCCCCGGACAAGGAACCGCCGAAGGCCGCCCCGCCGGCCTCCACACCGGTGGCGCAGCCCGCCCCGGAGACCCCCACGCCCTCGACGCGCCCCCCGGACCCACCCGCACCGGTGACGGCACCCAAGCCGACCCCGACACCGACACCCACCCCGAAACCAACACTCACCCCGAAGCCCACGCCCACGCCCACGCCCACCCCCACACCGAAGCCGACGCCCACTCCCACACCGCCGCCCCCCACTCCCACACCCACGCCGCCACCCCCACCCCCGCCCGCCGTCTACCAGTGGAGCGAGCTGGCGTACGACGTGAGCGGCGACGGCACGGGCCCCGAGATGCACCTGGCCGGGAGCACTTGGGTGTGGCAGCGCTCGGACCTGTCCATCGCCGACGTGCGGTACGCCCACGGCGTCACCGTCAACGGACGTTCCTCGGTCACCATCGACCTCAACCGTGACTGCTCGTCCTACGACGCGCTGGTCGGCGTCGACGACCTGACGCTGAAGCTGGGCAAGGTCCACTTCTCGGTGTACGCCGACGGCGTCCCCCTGTGGAACTCGGGGATGATCAAGGGCGGCGACCCGGCGGTCCCCGTGCACGTGGACATCTCGGGCCGCGAGAGCCTGCGGCTGGTGACCGAGCCGCACAGTCCCTTCGACTCGGTGGCGCTCGCGGACTGGGCCCAGTCCCGCTTCACCTGCGCGTAGGCGTCCGGGGAGCCGGCCGCCCCGCCGCCTCCAGCTCGGCGACGACGTCCCGGGGCGCAAGGGCGGCCCCCGCGGCCAGTTCGGCGGCGTACCGCTCGCCGCCGAGGGCGTTCAGGGCGGCGGCCTCGGCCCGCTCGGCGTGCGCACGGTCCGGCATGGGGCGCGGGCGGTCGCCCCGCCAGTGGCCGCCCGCGCCGAGGAGCCGCACCGCGCGGGCGTGCTCGCCGAGGTCGCTCGACAGGCCGGCGGCGCTGTCCACGAGGGTGGCGAGGACCAGGTCGGCGCACCGCTCCTCGACGGCCGCGCGGACGGTGTCCGCCAGCAGCGGCAGCGCCTCCCGTGGGCCCGACTCGCCCGCCGTCACGAGGGCGTCCACCAGCCCCAGCATCGCCAGGAACTGCGGCGGCGGGGTGCCGCGCAGGCACTTCTCGTGGGCCGCCTCCCACAGGGCACGGGCCCGTGCGTAGTCCTCCTCCACCACCGCGAGTCCGGCCCGCAGCATCAGGACGAAGGCCTGGGAGTCCACGACGCCGTACCGGTCCGCCGCGGCGCCGGCCTCGTCGAGCACGCCGAGTGCCGTGGCGTGGTCCCCCTCGCGGTAGGCGATCTCGGCGAGCCGGGCGATGAGGAACGGCGCCTCCGCGAAGGCGCCCACCTCCTCGGCGAGCCGCAGGGCCTCCGTGAACTCGGCCCTGGCCTCCCCGTAGTGGCCGCGCGCCATGGCGGCCTCGCCGAAGGCGCTGCACACCTGGGCCTCCACCAGGCGGTCGCCGACGCGGCGGCTGAGCACGCGCGCTTCGGCCAGGTCCTCGTCGAAGCCGGACGGGGTGCCCGAGAGGTCGACCACCGCGTGGGCGCGGAACATGAGACTGGCGGCGATGTCCCACTCGTCCCCGTACACGCGGCAGTTGGCGACGGAGACGTCCATGGCGCCGCGGACGTCGCCCTGGTCGTCGACGAAGAACGCGGTCAGCGGCCAGATGAGGCCGGGCACCCGGGCCGCTTCGGGGCCGCCCGCTGCGAAGTGGTCCCGCACCCGCCGGACGTAGCGCCGCACGCGCTCGTCCAGCAGCCCGTCCCGCGGTGTGGTCTCGAAGGTGAGGAGGATGTGCATCATCCGCACCCGCATGCGCAGGGAGTGCAGCGGGTGCGGCGGATCGCCCTCCCGCACGGCGAGGAGCGCGCCGACGTGATCGGCTGCGGGGTCGCCACGGTCGAGGCCGTCCGCCTCCGGCCGGGGGCGGCCCGCGTCCAGGGCGGCGCCGAGGCGCAGCACCCGGTCCAGCCAGCCGACGCCTTCGTGGCGGTAGTTGCGCAGCCACCAGAACCAGCCCATGGCGAGGGCGAGGGAGGCGGCCTCCTCCTCGTCGCCCGCGGTGAGGGAGCGCTCGAGAGCCGCACGGATGTTGTCGTGCTCGGTCTCCAGGCGGGACACGTACGGCAGTTGCCGTGCCGAGCGCAGTTGCGGGTCGGCCTCCTCGGCGAGGGCGCGCGCCCAGGCCCGGTGGGCCCGCTCGGCGGCGGCTCGCAGCCCGGGGACCTCGGCGGCGCGTTCCTCGGCGTACTCGTGAATGGTCTCCAGCAGGCGGTAGCGCATCTCGGCGCCCTCGACCACGAGGTCGGCGACGACGAGGGACTTGTCGACGAGGGCGCCGACGAGTTCCGCCGCGGGCCCGGTGCCCACGGCCTCGGCCGCCGCCAGGTCCCAGCCGCCCGCGAAGACGGACAGCTCGCGCAGCATGGTGCGTTCCGCCTCGTCGAGGAGGTCCCAGGACCAGTCGACGACCGCGCGCAGCGTCTGCTGGCGGGGCAGGACGGTGCGGCTGCCGGAGGTGAGCAGACGGAAGCGGTCGTCGAGCCGGTCGGCGATCTCCCGCGGGGTGAGCAGCCGCAGCCGGGCGGCGGCCAGTTCGATGGCCAGCGGCAGCCCGTCGAGGCGCCGGCAGATCTCGGCGACGGCCTCCTCGTCGCGCAGCACGGTGTCGGCGTCGGGACGTACGGCACTCGCGCGGGCGGCGAACAGGCGCCGCGCCTGGTCGGGGGCGAGCGGTTCGACCGGGCGCACCGACTCGCCGGGCACGCCCAGCGGTTCGCGGCTGGTGGCGAGGACGGTGAGGCCCGGGCAGCGGGTCAGCAGGGTCTCGGCGAGCCGGGCAGCAGCGCCGATGACGTGTTCGCAGTTGTCGAGGACCAGGAGCTGGTTGCGCGGGGCGCAGTACTCGACGAGCAGCGCGACGGGGTCGTCCTGCACGGTCGGGCGGTCGCCGGTCAGCAGCACGGTCTCGCGGAGCCCGAGGGCGTTGACGACCGCGCCCGGTACCGCCTCCGGCCGGTCGAGCGGGGCCAGTTCCACCAGCCACGCCTGGTCGAGCCCGGCGGCGGCCTCCTCGGCCAGGCGGGTCTTCCCGGAGCCGCCCGGCCCGGTGAGGGTGACCAGGCGGGCCCGCCGCACTTCGTCGCGGAGGGCGGCGAGCTCCGGTTCGCGTCCCACGAAGGTGGTCAGCCGTGGCCGGATGTTGCCCCGGCGCTCACCGGCCGGAGCGTGCTCGGCGCCCCGCGCGCCGAGCAGTTCGGCGTGCAGGGCGCGCAGTCGGGGGCCGGGGTCGGTGCCGAGCCCCTCGGCGAGGGTGCGGCGGACGTTCTCGTAGGCGGCCAGCGCGTCGGCGTCGCGGCCGGTGGCGCGCAGGGCGCCGATGAGGAGGGCGTGCAGCGTTTCGTCGTACGGGTGCGCGGTGATCAGTTCACGCAGGCGGGGTACGGCGTCGTGGGCGTCGCCGAGGCGCAGACCGGCCTCGATGCGGGCGCGGGTGGCCTCCAGGTGCAGCGCGTCCGGGCCGGCGGCGTGGCCGGGCAGGTCGGCCAGCGCCGGTCCGCGCCACAGGGCCAGCGCCTCGTCCAGGTGCCGGGCGGCGCCCGCGGCGTCGCCGTGTCCGAGGGCGGTGGTGCCCTGCCGTACGAGGCGCTCGAAGACGTACAGGTCCACGTCGTCGCGGGTCGCCGCGAGCCGGTATCCGCCGGGTGCCGAGGCGACGGCCTCCTTGCCGACGGTACGGCGCAGGCGGCCGACCAGGGCCTGGAGGGCGGCGGGGGCGTCCTGGGGCGGATCGTCGTCCCCGGGCCAGACCTCGTCGATCAGGGTGGCGGACGTGACGACGTCACCGGGGCGCAGGGCGAGGGCGGTGAGCAGCGCGCGCAGGCGGGGGCCGCCGGGGCTTGCGGCGGTGCCGTGGTCCTCCGTCTGGGCGACGCCCAGGATTCTGTAGCGCACGGGGTCATTGTCGCCGTAACGGTTGTGCGGGGGCACCTGCGGTGTGCGCGGGGCGCGTGGTCCGGCGTGCGCTCTCGCACCCGGCGTGGGTGCGGGTGGGCCACGGGGCCCGCGTCGGCGTTGACCGGTGCCGCGGGGTGTGTGCGGGCGGGGGTCGGGTCGCGAGCCCGGCGTAGCGGGGTGCCGCTGCGCCCACCCGTGCCGCCCCAGCGGCACGACTGCCCGCAGCTGGGGGGGGCGTGGCGACTGCCCGCAGCTGCGGGGGCGACGCGGCGGGGCAGCCGCGTACGGCGAGAAGGGGACGTGTCGGGGGGTGTCCGCCCGCAGCGGTTGGCGCGTCAACGGAGTTCACTTCTGTGGCCGACCGATTCCGCGCCGTTCCGAGGACGGACACCCCCCGGCGCGGCCCCGACCCACCCCCAACGCACCGCGCTACGCGCACCCCCACCGAACCCGCACATGCGCCGCAGGCACTGGCACCGCACCACCCGAACCCCCGTCACCCCCTCCGCACCACCCGAACCCCCGTCACCCCCTCCGCACCACCCGAACCCCCGTCACCCCCTCCGCACCACCCGCACCCCCGTCACCCCCTCCGCACCACCGCCCCCGCCCCACCCAGCGCCCCCCGCTGCGGTGCGATGCCCGCGGGGACCGCGCGTTGGCGGGCCGGGGTGCCGGTCCAGCAGGTGCCCCGGCGGGACAGCAGTCGGCGGAGCCACAGCTCCAGGGAGACCAGGTCGGCCAGCCCGTCCAGCGGCAACGGCTCCCCCGCGGCCGCCGCCCGCACCGCCTTGCGCACGACCCGCGCCTCCACCAGCCCCGCCTCCGCGAGCAGCGGCCGGTCGAACAGCCCCAGCAGGGAATCCGCGGCCACCCGCAGCCCCGTCCGCGCGGTGGAGGCCGCCAGCGCCTGGGTGGGCGCCCCCCACCCGGGCGGCAGCTCGCTCACCCCCGCCCCCTCCAGCACCGTCCGCAGGATCGCCGCCCGCGCCCCCGGCTGCACCCGCAGCGCCTCCGGCAGGGCACGGCACGCGCGGACCACCTGGTTGTCGAGGAACGGCGTGTGCAGCCGCTGGAAGCGGATCTCCGCGGCCTGCTCCAGCACCCGCACCTCCGCCGCCTGCCGCGCCAGCGCCGCCCGCGCCCGGAAGTCCCCCGGACGCTGCCCCGGCCCCACCCCCGACCGCTGCGAGGACGTCTGAAGGCGAACCGATACTTCAGCCAGCGCCTCTCCGGTCAGCCACCGCGCCGCCGGCCCCGGCCCGGCCCAGGTCAGCGCGGCCAGGGACGCGTCCATCGCCCCCTCGCCCGGCGTGTCGAACCGTCTGCGCAGCAGCCGCTCGGCGAGCACCTCCAGTCCGCTCCGGTACGGCGTCCGCGCCAGCCGCCGCGCCGCCGCGTACACGCGCGCGGGGACCAGTACCGACCCGTCGGCCTTGGCCAGCGCGGCGACCGGCCGCACGAGATGGCGCCGCTTGCGGTCCATGAGCAGGTCAGCGAGGCGCGCCGGATGCGCGTCGAGCACCTGCCGCGCCCCGTACCCCGCGAAGTGGTCCGCGCTGCCCGCCGCCAGCCTGGCCCGGTGCCGCGCGGCGGCGACCAGGAAGGACCCGGGTTCGTCGGTCAGCGGCCCGTCCAGCCCGGCGTACGGCAGCACGTCCTCGCCGCCGGTGACCACCACGTGGTGCAGCCGCGGGTTGGCCGCCAGCGCGCCCGCCCGCGCCAGCTCGGGCTCCTGCCCGCCGACGGCGAGGTCGTTGAAGGTGACCGCCAGCAGCCGCTCCCCCGCCCCCGAGCCGTGCCCCAGCACGGTCCCCGGCATCCCCGGCAGCCCGGCCGCCAGCAGGGCGAGCGTGCCCGAGGCGGGGCCACCGGACAGGTCGGCGCCGATCCCCGGCACCGGCATCCCGCGCGCCGCGCGCCGTTCGGCGGGGCCCATACCCGGCACCGGCCCGGGGTCGATGCCGTCCCCGGGGACGTGCCGGGGCGCGGCGAGCCGGGTGCGCACCGCCTCCACCAGGGCGTCCCGCACGCCGTCCACCGCCCGGTCGGGGTCGGCCGCGGGCGCCGCGACGGCGAGCGAGGCGACCGGCTCGTACCCGGCGATCTCGCGCGACCCGGCGCGCAGGATCAGCGCGTGCCCCGGCGGAACGCGCTTCACGCCGTCGTACGGGGTGGAGTCGTCCAGCGCGGCCGGCACGTCGGGCGTGGCGAGCAGCGCGGCGAGGTGGCCGAAGTCGAGGTTGGCCTCGACGAGGTCGGCGAGCGGCAGCGCGGCGGTGGCGTACGCGGTGCCGCCCGCCCAGGGGGTGTGGAAGACCGGCCGCGCGCCCGCGAGGTCGCCGCAGACGGTGATCCGCCGCCCGACCTGGACCACGGCCGTGTAGCTGCCGGGCCATGCCGTCAGATGCCGAAGCGCGCCCCCGCGCGCGGCGAACAGCGCGACCCGCAGCTGCTCGTCGCTCGCGCCGCAGATGCCGAGGACCGCGATCCGGGTCTGCGCGTCGGCGGTGACGACCCGCACCTCGTCGGGACGCCAGTCGCCGACCGCCCACAGCGGATCGGGGTCGCCCCACAACGGCTGGGCACCCACGGGCTGCACGGTCTCCCCGTCGTAGCCGGTGGCCCCGGCGGAGCCGGCCGCACCGGCGATCCCCGCTGCTCCTGCTCCCACGGCGGCGCTGCTCCACCCCACCAACCACCGCATCGACGCCTCCACAGGCTGGGGACAACCAGTGCACCGTACGAACTGGTTCCCCATGCTGCCATGAAGGGCGCGCCACAGACCGTCGGCGGAGCCGCGTGTGCTCCCCGGATGCGCCCTCGCGGAGACTCACGCGAGAACGCCAACTCCCTCTCCGCCGCCCGGAGACGGCTGCGCACACCGCCCCGGGGGCCACCCCGGGACCCGCCTCGGGGACCCCCGGGGATCCACCCCGGACACGGCCCCGGACGAAGCGAAGACGACGCGAATGCGCCCCCGGAACGCGCCCTTTGGCTCCCCAACGCGCCCTCAACTCCCGTGGTGAGGGCGGTAGTACTCACAAATCACCGGCGGTGTTTTTCGGCCAAATCGACGTTCCGCGACCCCACTCGAACACGCTCCGTACAGGCCCCGCGAGCCGGCCGTCGGCCTGTCGGCGGCCGGCCGGCGGCGCACGGCCCGGGGAACGGGACTCGCCCCCCGGGCCGGTCCGCCGCCCGCGGGGATGTAGGCGGCGGCGTCCCCCAGCCCGCTGGATCCAGTACAGCGGGCCGACCCACGCACCGCCCATGGAATCGCTCCCGTCGTGGCCGGAGAAGAGCGCACGGACGGGCGCACGGCCACACATCGGGAGCACGCCGCAACGGACCGTGCATGCACCGCACTTGAGTACGGACCACAATCCCGCCATCCGGAAGAATGCCTCTTAACGCATGGGATGCGGCGAACTACGCTGGGTTTACGAATGCCGCGTGGTTATGCCAGCGCGGCAGCCGTCTGTGTCGAGGGGTGACGCATGTCCAGGGAGCAACGCGGGCCGAACGAAAAGCTCGGCGCCGTTCTCGCCCTCGCGGGAATCAGCAACGCCGGTCTCGCCCGGCGGGTCAACGACCTCGGCGCCCAACGCGGGTTGACGCTTCGCTACGACAAGACGTCGGTGGCGCGCTGGGTCTCGAAGGGCATGGTGCCGCAGGGTGCCGCGCCGCACCTCATCGCCGCCGCCATCGGCCAGAAGCTCGGCCGTCCCGTGCCGCTGCACGAGATCGGCCTCGCGGACGCGGACCCCGCCCCCGAAGTGGGCCTCGCCTTCCCCAGGGACGTCGGCCAGGCGGTCAGGTCCGCCACCGAGCTGTACCGTCTCGACCTCGCCGGCCGCCGCACCGGCGGCGGCATCTGGCAGTCGCTCGCCGGCTCGTTCGCGGTGAGCGCCTACGCGACGCCCGCCTCACGATGGCTGATAACCCCGGCCGACAGCTCGGTGGCGCGCGAGGTGGGCCCGGCCGAGGGCTCCGGCGCACCGCTCAAAGTCGGCCACAGTGACGTGCAGAAGCTCCGCGAGGCCGCCGAGGACGCGCGCCGCTGGGACTCCAAGTACGGCGGCGGCGACTGGCGTTCGTCGATGGTCCCCGAGTGCTTACGCGTCGAGGCGGCACCGCTGCTCCTCGGCTCCTACTCCGACGAGGTCGGCCGCGCCCTGTTCGGCGCCTCGGCCGAGCTGACCCGGCTGGCGGGCTGGATGGCCTTCGACACCGGCCAGCAGGAGGCCGCCCAGCGGTACTACATCCAGGCCCTGCGCCTGGCCCGCGCGGCGGCCGACGTGCCGCTCGGCGGCTACGTCCTGGCCTCCATGTCCCTGCAGGCCACCTACCGCGGCTTCGGCGACGAGGGCGTGGACCTCGCCCAGGCCGCCCTGGAGCGCAACCGGGGCCTGGCCACGGCCCGCACCATGAGCTTCTTCCGCCTGGTCGAGGCCCGGGCCCACGCGCGCGCGGGCGACGCGGTGGCGGCCGGCGCCGCCCTGAAGGCCGCCGAGAGCTGGCTGGAGCGCGCCCGGCCCGGCGACAGCGACCCCACGTGGCTGGGTTTCTACTCCTACGACCGGTTCGCCGCCGACGCGGCCGAGTGCTACCGCGACCTGAAGGCACCACGCCAGGTCCGCCGCTTCACCGAGCAGGCCCTGTCGAAACCGACGGAGGAGTTCGTACGCTCGCACGGCCTCAGGCTCGTCGTCTCGGCGGTGGCCGAGCTGGAGTCGGGCAACCTGGACGCCGCCTGCGAGCAGGGCGTGCGGGCGGTCGAGGTGGCCGGCCGCATCTCCTCGGCCCGCACCACCGAGTACGTGAAGGACCTCCTGCACCGCCTGGAGCCCTACGGCGACGAGCCGCGCGTCGTGGAGCTGCGCGAACGCGCCCGCCCCCTGCTGGTGACCCCGGCCTGACCGGACCCCGCCCCGCACTCTTGCGCTCTCCCGGGTTTGAGGGCGTTGTCAGTGGCGCAGTGCAGTATCGAAGCCGGGAGGTGGGCCGGAGGATGGACCGGGAGAGAGAGCGCGTGCGGACCAGGGGCGTCGGGAGCACCGCGTACGACTGCGACGTGCTGGTGATCGGCGGCGGGATCGTCGGCCTGTCCACGGCGTACGCGCTCACGCGTGCCGCGCCGGGCACCCGGGTCACGGTCCTGGAGAAGGAGCCGGGCCCCGCCCGCCACCAGACGGGCCGCAACAGCGGCGTCATCCACAGCGGCGTCTACTACCGCCCGGGCTCACTGAAGGCGCGCTACGCGGTCCGGGGCGCCGCCGAGATGGTGAAGTTCTGCGCCGAGTACGGCATCGACCACGCCGTCACCGGCAAGCTGATCGTCGCCACCGACCGCGCCGAGCTGCCCCGCCTGCACGCCCTGGTCCAGCGCGGCCGGGAGAACGGTATACCGGTGCGCGAGCTGGGCGGCGCCCAGATCCAGGAGTACGAGCCGGAGGTGCGCGGCCTGGCCGCCATACACGTCGGCACCACCGGCGTCTGCGACTACGGCGCCGTGGCCCGGCAGCTCGCCCACGCGTCCGGCGCGGAGATCCGCTACGGCGCCGAGGTGCACCGCGTCGACCGGCGCCCCGGCCTCGGCGTCGCCGTCCGCACCCGCGCCGGGGACGTGCTCCGCGCCCGGGCCATGGTCAACTGCGGCGGGCTGCACTGCGACGGGATCGCCCGGCTGACCGGCGACGACCCCGGCATGCGGATCGTGCCCTTCCGGGGCGAGTACTACGAGCTGGCGCGGCCCGAGCTGGTGCGGGGCCTGGTGTATCCGGTGCCGGACCCGGCGTTCCCGTTCCTCGGGGTGCACCTGACCCGCGGCATCGACGGCGGCGTCCACGTCGGGCCGAACGCGGTGCCGGCGCTGGCCCGCGAGGGGTACGGCTGGGGCGTGGTGCGCCCCCGGGAGCTGGCCGCGACGCTGGCCTGGCCGGGTTCCTGGCACATCGCCCGGCGGCACTGGCGGTACGGCGCGGGCGAACTGCGCCGGTCCCTGTCCAGGAGCGCCTTCACGGCGGCGGTCCGCAGACTGCTGCCGGCGGTGACGGAGGCCGACCTCGTCCCCGCACCGGCCGGGGTGCGGGCGCAGGCGGTGCTGGCGGACGGCACGCTGGTGGACGACTTCCTGATCAAGGAGGGCGCCCACGCGGTGCACGTCCTGAACGCACCCTCGCCCGCCGCGACCGCGTCCCTGCCCATCGGCCGGGAGGTGGCGCGCCGGGCGCTGTCGATGCTGGAGGCGGGCTAGGCGGGCCAGGGGGCATCAGCCCCTTCGCGTCACCGCCCCGGCGCGCCGCTGCCCTGGTACGAACCGAGGCCCTCGATCAGCGCCACGAGGGCCGGGTCCCCCGCAAAGCGCTCGGCGTGGATCTGCCGGATGAGTTCGCCCGTGCACGGGTCCCCGTCGTCGATCAGGTCGTACGAGACCATGTTCCGCACCAGCGGCAGCCCGATCTCGTCGACCTGCCGGTGCAGCGGGGCGTGCATGTACGCCCGGTAGGCCTCGATGTCCTCGACCGCGAACACCGCTCCGTAGTCGAAGTCACCGCCCACGTCCCGCCCGACCGCCCCATACGCGACGGCGTCGATCTCACGCCCCATCCTGCGGAGCATCTCGAGCGCCTCGTCGACCTTGTCCCGGGGTGCGTCGGGGCGCATGGCAAGACGGATGTGGTGGTGAATCACGGCAACTCTCCCTCGTGACGCAATGAGCGCTTCGCTCTATCGCTAAGGTTATAGACTCTAACTAGGCTGACATGACATCGCAACCGCGTGCGGAGACTAAAATCGACGCATTGTGTCTGACACCCACCACACCCCCGAGGCCGGAGCCGCTCCCGCGACCTCGGCCGGGAGTTCTCAGCCCCCCGCCCGCGCCAAGGGTGAGCCCCGTTTCCCCAACGGGCCGAAGGCCGATCCCGCCGGGTCGCACTTCGAGCGGCGGATCCGCAGCTTCCAGCCCCGGCGGAGCCGGGTGACCACCGGGCAGGCGGACGCGCTGCAGCGGCTGTGGTCCCGGTGGGGGCTGGACATCGACGGACAGCGGGTGATCGACCTTCCCGAGCTGTTCGGCAACGCCCGCCCCGTCGTCCTGGAGATCGGCTTCGGCATGGGCGAGGCCACCGCCGAGATGGCCGCCGCCGACCCGGAGACCAACATCCTCGCCGTCGACGTCCACACCCCGGGCCAGGGCAACCTGCTCGCTCTCGCGGAGCGGAAGGACCTGTCCCACATCCGGGTGGGCAACGGCGACGCGATCATCCTCCTGCGCGAGATGCTCGCCCCCGGCTCCCTCGCCGGGCTGCGCGTCTACTTCCCCGACCCCTGGCCGAAGAAGCGCCACCACAAGCGGCGGCTGATCCAGCCGGAGTTCCTGACCCTGGCCGCGACGCGGCTGGCACCGGGGGCCGTGGTGCACTGCGCCACCGACTGGGAGCCGTACGCCGAGCAGATGCTCGACGTCCTCACCGCGCACCCCGACTTCGAGAACACCGTGCCCGGCGGCGGATTCGCGCCGCGTCCCGGGCACCGGCCGCTGACCCGTTTCGAGGGGCAGGGGCTGGACAAGGGTCATGTGGTGAACGACCTGCTCTTCCGTCGCGTACCGCACAAGGAGCTGCCCCCCACCGGTTAGGGTCCATGCCGTGGCCACCTGTCCCCCGTGTCCGATCCGTCCGCACCGGCATACGCACTGGTGGCAGCGCCCCTGGGTCCGTTACGGCGCGCTGATCACCCTGCTCGCGCTCTCCGGCCTGGTAATCCTGGCCCTGGTGCGCGAACAGACCGGGACGCGCGGTTTCCTCGTGGGGCTCGGCCTGGCCGTCCTGCCCGTCCCGCTGCTCGTGGCGGCGTTCCGCTGGCTGGACCGGGTCGACCCCGGCCCCTGGCGGAACCTGGTGTTCTGCTTCGCCTGGGGCGCCTGTGCGGCGGCGCTGATAGCGATCGTCGCCAACAGCTTCGCCACCCGCTGGATAGCGACCGCCACCGCCGACCCGGCGAGCGCGGACACCCTGGGCGCGACGGTCATAGCCCCGGTCGTCGAGGAGTCCGCCAAGGCCGCCGCCGTCCTCCTGGTCTTCCTCTTCCGCAGGCGGGACTTCAACGGCATCGTCGACGGCGTGGTCGTCGCCGGGATCACGGCCACCGGTTTCGCCTTCACCGAGAACATCCTCTACCTGGGCAACGCCTTCGGCACCGACCAGCTCACCGGCGACCGCGGCATCGCCTCCGTCACCGCGGCGACCTTCTTCGTCCGCGTCGTGATGTCGCCCTTCGCGCATCCCCTGTTCACCGTGCTCACCGGCATCGGCTTCGGCATCGCCGCGCTCTCCCCGGGCCGGCACCACCTGCGCCGGTCCCTGCTCCCCCTGGCCGGGCTGCTGCTCGCGATGGGCATGCACGCCCTGTGGAACGGCTCGGCCGCGTTCGGCGACTACGGCTTCTTCGCCGTGTACGCCGCGTTCATGGTCCCCGCCTTCGGCCTGCTGACCTGGCTGGTCGTCTGGTCCCGGCAGCGGGAACTGCGCACCGTGCGCGCCGAGCTGCCCGCGTACGTCGCCGCCGGATGGCTGACGCCGGCCGAGCCGTACGCGCTCGGCTCGATGCGGGCCCGCCGGATCGCCCGGCGGTACGCCCGCCGCCACGCCGGGAAGGAGGGGGCGCGGGCGGTGGCGCGGTACGAGGCCTGCGCGACCTCGGTGGCCTTCCTGCGGCAGCGCGGGCGCCGGGGCAGGGCGGGCGCCGGCTTCACCGTGCGGGAGCGGGAACTGCTGGACGCCCTGTGGCACCTGCGGGACGTGGCCCGCCCGGCACTGGAGCACGCGGCCCGGGCCACCGCACCGCCCGCACCGCGGCCGGTACCGCCGTGGGCGTACGGGCACGGGTACGGGTACGGCTACGGGCATGTGACGTACGGGCCGTACTTCCAGCCGCCGCACGGCCCGTACGCGCCCCGCCACCCGCAGGCGACGTACGCGCCCCACCCGCGGTACGCGCCGTACGCGCCGTGTCCACCACCGCGCCCGCACCCCCACCGGCCCTAGGCCGGCCCGGCCCGTCCGCTCAGGCGGAGGCCCGCGTGAGCCGTGCGACCTCGTCCGCCGTCAGGTCCAGTTCGGCCACGCCCAGCAGCGCCGGCAGCTGCTCCACCGTGCGCGCGGAGGCGATCGGCGCCGCCACCGTCGGCTGGGCGGCCAGCCAGGCCAGGGCGACCGTGGCGACGGGTGCGTCGTGGGCCTCGGCGATCTCGTCCAGGGCGGCCAGCACCCGGCGCCCGCGCCCGGTCTCCAGGTGCCGCGCCGCACCGCCCGCCCGCGGGCTGTCCACGGCGGTGCCGGGCCGGTACTTGCCGGTGAGGAACCCGGACGCCAGGGCGTAGTACGGCACCGCGGCGAGACCGGCCCGCTCGGCGAGGTCGCGCAGCTCGCCCTCGTAGGTGTCGCGGGAGACCAGGTTGTAGTGCGGCTGGAGTGCCACGTACCGGGCCAGTCCCTCGCGGTCGGAGAACTCCAGGGACGCCGCGAGCCGCTCGGCGGAGATGTTGGAGGCGGCGATGTACCGCACCTTGCCCGCCCTCACCAGCTCGTCGAGGGCGCCGACGATCTCCTCGACCGGCACCTCGGGCTTGTCGAAGTGCGTGTAGTAGAGGTCGATGTGGTCGGTGCCCAGGCGGCGCAGCGAGGCGTCGGCCGCGGCCTTGATGTTCGCGGCGGACAGACCCGGGTACTCGGGGTGCTGGCTGACCTTGGTGGCGAGGACGACGTCGTCACGGTTGCCGCGGGCCGCGAGCCACGCGCCGAGGACGGTCTCGGACTCGCCGCCGCTGTTGCCGTCGACCCAGGCGGAGTAGGAGTCGGCGGTGTCGATGAAGTTGCCGCCCGCCGCCGTGTAGGCGTCGAGGACGGCGAAGGAGCCGGCCCGGTCGGCGGTCCAGCCGAAGACGTTGCCGCCGAGGGCCAGGGGGAAGACCTCGAGGTCGGAGGAGCCGAGCTTGCGCGCAGAAGTCATGCAGGGGTCAACGACCGTAGCGGAGCGGAGCATTCCGGAAGGCGCGCAAAGATCCCGCAAACCGGCAGCCCTGACGTCGGGGGGTTGGCCGTCAGGACCGCCGGGGTTCAGCGGGGCGCCTCAGGAGTGGGTCAGGGGGTGAGGCCCTTGCTCTGCAGCCAGGCCATCGGGTCGATGCCCGAGCCGTCGGTGGTGTGGACCTCCAGGTGGAGGTGGGCACCGGTGACGTTGCCGGTGGCCCCGACGCGGCCGATGACGTCACCGGTGGTGACCTTCTGGCCGACGCTGACGTTGATGGACGACTGGTGCGCGTACCAGAGCTCGGTGCCGTCGTCGAGGGTGAGCACGGTCTTGTAGCCGTACGACCCGTCCCAGCCGGCCGACGTGATGGTGCCGCTGTGCACCGCCTTGAGCAGGGTGCCCGTGGGGGCGGCGAAGTCGAGGCCGGTGTGGTGACCGGAGGCCCACAGGGAGCCCGCCTGGTTGAAGGTGGAGGAGATCGTGTACGAGGAGGTCGGCAGCGTGAACTGCTTGGCCAGCTTCGCGAGCCGCTCGGCCTCGGCCTTCTTCGCGGCCTCCTCCTCCGCCTTCTTCTTGGCGGCGGCGGCCTTCTCCTCGGCCTCCTCGGCGGCCTTCGCCGCCGCTTCCGCGGCCTTCTTCTCGGCGGCGGCCTGGGCTTCGGCGGCGGCCTTGGTCTCGACCTGGGCCTGCTGCTGCTCGGCCTGCGCCATGATCCGGGCCCGCAGCGACTCACCGGCGCCGGTGGCGTCCGTGCTCGGCGAGGTGTCCGCGGCGACGGCCTGGGTGATGCCGCTGAGCGGGGTGGCGGAGCCCTCGGACTCCGGCTCCTCCTCGCCGCCGGGCATCAGCGAGCCGACGTTCGGCAGGTCGGGCAGGGAGATGGAGACCGGCGGCTTGCCGGTCTGCGCGCTGGCCATGCCGCCCGCGCCGACGGCGGCAATGACACCGACGCCGAGGACGGTGGAGCTGCGGGCGAGTCCGCCGCGCTGCTTGGCGACGCGGTGCCGGCCGCGCACGGGGCGGATGGACTCCGCGGTGGGGTTCCACTCCTCCCAGGGACCCTCTTCGGCGCGGGGGGCGTCGTAGCCGAAGGTGTCGGTGCCGTGCCCGGTGGGCACGAACGGGGCCTCGGGGGCAGGCCGGTTGGACGCCACGTGGGCGTACTCCTTTCCTTCCTTCCGCCTACCGGGTTAGCTGACGGGTTCGGAGCAGGAAGGTCTCCTACGGGTGCCTGCCGACCGTGTTTCCACGGCGCCATACGCCCGATTCACCCCAATGTGGTGGTTCCCCGGTTCCCTTGCGGGATTCGGCGCGTGCGCACGGAGCCGCCTTCTGTGACGGCTGGGACGACCGCGCTGCGTTATCGAACGTTAATAGACGCGGGGCTCGGATTCCAAGCCGTTCCGCTTGATCATTAACGGAAACGGCCGGTACATACCCCTCATGGCCGGTGAAAACCGGTCGAGTTGACCGCCCCTCAGTATTCCTCTTCACGCCACTTTGTTCTGACGGTGTGTCAGTTGTTATGCGGAGGGGGGTCATGCTGTCACGGCTCGTGACAATGATCATGGTCCCCGCGCCGGGGCCGCCGTACGGCGAGCAGCGCCATGTCGTCCGCCATGCCGCCCCCCGAGTGCCGGCGCACGTCCTCGGCGAGGGCGTCGAGCAGCGCCGCCGGGTCCCGGAAGGCGCGGCCCGCCAGCCGCGCCTGCGGATCGTAGAACTCGCCCGCGGCGTCCCGGGCTTCGGTCAGCCCGTCGGTGTAGAGCAGCAGGGTGGCCCCACTGGGGAAGTCGGCCTCCTCCGCCCGGTCGGGCCACACCCCCAGCTCGCCCATGCCGAGCGGCAGGGCCGACTCGCGGGCGGGCAGCGGGCCGACGCTGCCGTCGGCGTGGAGCATCAGGGGCGGCGGGTGGCCGCGGTTGACGATGCGTACGGTCCCGTCGCCGTGCGGGAGTTCGACGAGGATCGCGGTGGTGAAACCCTCGAAGGCGTCCAGTCCGTCCCGCCGGGTGCCCTCGCGCGCCAGGGCCCGCTCCAGGCGCTGCGCCACCGCCTCCAGCGTCGCCTCCTGCTCGGCGGCCTCCCGGAAGGCGCCGATCACGACGGCGACGGCGGCCACCGCGCCCATGCCCTTGCCCCGCACGTCGCCGACGATGAGCCGGACGCCGCGGGCGCTGTCCTGCACCGCGTACAGGTCGCCGCCGATGAAGGCGTCGGCCTGCGCGGCCTCGTAGCAGACGGCGATCTCGAAACCGGCGATGCGCTCGGCGGGTTCGGGCAGCACGGCGCGCTGGGCGGCCTCGGCGATCTCGCGGACGGAGACGAGGCGCGCACCGGTGCGCCGGACGAAGCCGTTCACGAAGACGGCGAGCACGGCGACCGTCGCGATGGTGATCAGTTCGGTGAGGGAGTCCACGTAGTGGATGACGCCCTTGGCGAGCTGCAGCCCGATGACCGCGACGACGACGGTGACGCCCGTGAGCACCGTGCCGCGCCGCGAGTAGACCGGCGCGGCGATCAGGGGCGCGGCCGCGTAGAGGGGGCCGGCGGTGAAGTACCTCGGGGTGAGGACGTCGTACAGGACGGCGACGACGATCAGCAGCACGGGAAGCGCGAGCACGAGGGCCCGCCGGTACCCGGTCCGGCGGCGCGGCGGCGCGGCGGCGGGCGACTCGTCGTCGCCGAGGCCGGGATCGGGCGCGGGGTCGCCGGGGAGCCGGCCGCCGGCTCTGGCGACCGCTCCCTCGTCGTCCACGTCACCTGGCCGCACCACTCGTCTCCCGCCACCCCGCACGTCCGCGTGCCACTTGCCGTCCAGGAGTCCAGATTTCCGGCAGCGGGGGCGGGCGGCGAGCGGTGGGGGGCCGACCGGATGACGGACACGCCCGGGAGGGGAATGCACCGAGGGCCGGAACCCTTTCGGATTCCGGCCCTCGGCCTTCAGTAGCGGGGACAGGATTTGAACCTGCGACCTCTGGGTTATGAGCCCAGCGAGCTACCGAGCTGCTCCACCCCGCGTCGTTGTGTGCACCACTGTACGTCATCCAGGGACCGGAATGCACATCGGTGCCCCCGCGGGGGTCTCCTACCGCTCCAGATGCCGGTTCGGCGCCTTGGCCCGGGCCTCGAACGCGGGCAGCACGACGACGTCGGCGCCCCCGGCGGCGAGCACCCCGCTGCCGTCCGGTCCCGTCACGAAGGTGTCCGGCTCCCGCCAGGCCGTGACGACGCGGCGCACCCCGGCGTCGAGGATCAGCCGGGCACAGGGCGCGGGCCGGGAGGCCCGGCGGGCACAGGGCTCGAGACTGCTGTACACGGTGGCGCGGGCGAGCCGGGGGTCGTCCGGCGCGATCTTCGCGAGCGCGGCCTCCTCCGCGTGCACGACCGCGTCGCCCCCCTCCCGCGAATGCCCCCGCGCCAGCTCGCTCCCGTCGGCGGCGACCACGACCGCCCCCACGCTGAAGGCGGTGTCCGACGGCGGGCACAGCTCGGCCAGCTCACAGGCGAGCCCCAGCCAGTGCCGGTCGGCGGCGGCCACGCGCCCGCCGGTGCCGGGTGCGGTGGGCCGGTACCGCATCAGCACGACGTCCTCGATCCGCCGGGACTCCACCAGCCGCAGCCGCCCGCTCTGGTAGGCGCCGGGCCCGAACAGCCGGGGCGCGGCCGGGTCCCCGACCAGGAGCGGGGCGAGGACGAGCTGCAGTTCGTCGGCCAGCTCCTGCTGGAGCAGCTGGGTGTGCACGCTCCCGCCCCCCTCGACCATGAGCCGCCGCACGCCCCGCCGGTCGTGCAGGTGCTCCAGTGCGGCGTGCCAGTCCAGCGCCGGCCCCAGGGACACGACGTCGGCACCGATCCCGAGCGCGCGGGCCCGCCGGGCACCGTCGTCCGTGGTCAGCAGCACCTTCTCCCCGCCCGTGTGCCAGAACCGCGCCGCCGGGTCCAGCTCGCCGCTCCCGCTGACGGCGACCTTGAGCGGGTACTCCGCCTCCCCGGCCGCGACCCGCGCCGCCCGCCGCTCGGCCGAGTTCACCAGCAGCCGCGGATTGTCCGCCCGGATCGTCCCGGCCCCGACCAGGATCGCGTCCACCCGGGCCCGCACCTCGTCGACCCGCTCGAAGTCGGCGGGGCTGGACAGCAGGAGCCGTTCGGGCCCGCTGTCGTCCAGACAGCCGTCGAGGGAGACGGCGGCGGAGAGGAGGACGTGGGGGAGGGGCATGGGCGGCACTCCGGTGGGGCGGTGGGCGGGCTGGGCGAGGGGCGCCGCCATTGTCGGTCATGGCCGCCGCGCCGGCGGTCCCGCCGCCGGTCACCGGCCCGGTCGCCGGTGCGCCGTTCACCGCCGGGACCGGACGGTCCCCGGTGCGCCGTTTCACCGCCGGGACCAGACGGTCCCCGGTGCGCCGTTCACGACGGGGACGGGACGGCCCGGCTGACAGAAGCGGCACCGGGGTACCCGGCGCCCCATGAGCACCGAACCCGCGCCGCTGCTCGCCCTGGATCTGACCGGCACCTTCGCGTTCGGGCTGAACGGGGCGCTGGCCGCGGTGCGGGCGGCGCGGCTGGACGTGGTCGGAGTGGTGGTGCTGGGGATGATCACCGCGTTGGGCGGCGGGTTCATCCGGGACGTGCTCATCGACTCCCTGCCGCCCGCCACCCTGCTCGACTGGCGCTACTACACGCTCGCCGCCGTCGGCGGTCTCATCGCCTTCGCGGTCAGCAGGCACCTGCGCCGGCTGGAACCGGCGATCACCGTGCTCGACGCGGTCGGCCTGAGCACCTTCGCGGTGATCGGCGCGAGCAAGGCGCTGCACGCCGGGCTGACCGTCGTACCCGCGATGCTGCTGGGCGTGATCACCGCGGTCGGCGGAGGGACGATCCGCGACACGCTCGTCGGCCGGATCCCGACGGTGCTGCGGACCGGCCTGTACGCCATCCCCGCCCTGGCGGGCGCCGCGGTGACCGTCGCGACCACCGAGACGGGGCTGTACGGCCTCCCGGCGGCGCTCGGAGCGGCGGCGGTCTGCTTCCTGATCCGGATGCTCGGTCTCCACTTCGGCCTCAACGCACCGGAACCACCCGAGACGCGCCCGTCCGGTGGCCGAACCCGGCGCCGTCCGTAGCCTCGATCCCATGGAGGAACCCGATGAGTGACACCGCGCGGACCGTCCTGGCCGGACTCGGCGCCGTCCGTTCCGGCCTGGAGGACCTCTACCGGGACCTGCACCGCCACCCCGAGCTGGGCCTGCGGGAGCACCGTACGGCGAAGAAGGCGGCTGACGCCCTGCGGGAGAGCGGTTACGAGGTGACCGAGGGCATCGGCGGCACCGGCGTGATCGGGGTGCTCGCCAACGGGGACGGCCCGGTCGTCATGGCCCGCGCCGACATGGACGCGCTCCCGGTGCGGGAGCGGACCGGCCTGCCGTACGCCTCCACCGAGACGGTGACCGACGGGGACGGCGGGGAGCAGCCGGTGATGCACGCCTGCGGCCACGACGTGCACGTGACCAGCCTCGTCGGGTGCGCGCGGCTGCTGGCCGGGCACCGGGACGCCTGGCGGGGCACCTTCGTCGCGCTCTTCCAGCCCTCCGAGGAGAACGGCGCGGGCGCCGAGGCGATGATCGAGGACGGCCTCACCGACCGGTCGCCCCGGCCCGACGTCGTCCTCGCCCAGCACGTCCTGCCGTACCCGGCCGGTTACGTCGGCACCCGTGCGGGCTCCTTCCTCTCCGCCGCGGACAGCCTCCGCGTCACCCTGCACGGCCGGGGCGCGCACGGTTCGGCGCCCCAGGCGTCGGTCGACCCGGTGGTGCTCGCGGCGTCCGTCGTCCTGCGCCTGCAGACCGTGGTCTCGCGGGAACTGGCCGCCACCACCCCGGCCGTCGTCACCGTGGGCAGCATCCACGCGGGCAGCGGCCCCAACGTCATCCCCGACCGGGCCGTCCTGGAGCTCAACGTCCGCACGTACGACGACGCCACCCGCACCCGGGTCCTGGACGCGATCAAGCGCATCGTCCGCGCCGAGTGCGAGGCGTCCCGCTCACCCGAGGAACCCGAGTTCGAACGGCTCTCGTCCTTCCCGCCCACCGTCAACGACGAGGAGCCGACCCGGCGCGTCGCGCAGGCGTTCGGCGCGTACTTCGGCGACGACGCCCACACCGTCGAACTGCAGACCGCCAGCGAGGACATGAGCGAGATCCCGCAGGCCTTCGGGGTGCCGTTCACGTACTGGGCCATCGGCGGCACCGACCCGGACCGCTACGCGGAGGCCGCCCGCAAGGGCACCGTCGCGCAGGACGTCCCGGTCAACCACAGCGCCTCCTTCGCCCCGGTCGTCCAGCCGACCCTGGACACGGGCGTGAGCGCCATGACGGTCGCCGCCCTGGCCTGGCTCGGCGAGCGGGCCGGATAGGCGTTCCCCGCGGCCCGGACGCGCCTTGACTCTCCACCGGCTGGAGACCGCAGAGTGGGCCCCATGAACGGCGCGACGCCCCCGCACTCGATCGGTGACCTGTCGGCCCGTACCGGAGTCCCCGTACGGACCGTCCGGTTCTACTCGGACACCGGACTGCTGCCGCCCACGGACCGCACCCCGGCCGGGTACCGGCGGTACGACGACGCGGCCCTGGACCGGCTCCACCTCATCGGCGTCCTGCGGGAGCTGGACGTCGACCTCGCCACGGTCCGCCACGTCCTGGACGGAGACCTCTCCGTCGCCGAGGTCGCCGCCGCGCACGCCGACGCCACCGCCCTCCGCATCCGCGCGCTGCGCCTGCGCCACGGCCTGCTGCGGCTCGTCGCCCGGCGCCGCCCGAACCCCGAGGAGACCGTGTTCATGCACCGGCTCACCCGCCTCGCCTGCGACGAACAACGGCGTATGGTGACCGACTTCGTCGACGCTCTCGGCGCCGGCGCGCCACGGGCCCGCGACGCCGCCGCCGCCCTGCGCACCGCCCTGCCCGACCTCCCCGACGAACCGTCCGACGCCCAGCTCGCCGCCTGGGTGGAACTGGCCGAGCTGATGGCCGACGAGGACTTCCGCGCACGCATGGCGGACGCGGCGCTCCCGCCCGCCGACGAGGACGTGCTGCCGGGTGTGGACCCGCGGGTGGCGGCTGAGCTCGTCCTGTTCGCCAGGCGGACCGTCGCCGCGGCGAGGGAGGCCGGCATCGATCCGGAGTCCGCGGACGCCGCCCCGGCCGTCGACGCGGTGGTGGAGCGCTTCGCCGCCGCGCTCGGCCGTCCCGACGGGCCCCGGTTGCGGGAGTGGATGTGCCGGCGGTTCGAGAAGGGCCACGACCCGCTCGCCGAGCGGTACTGGCGGCTGGTGTGGACCGTGAACGACTGGCGGGTCGTCCCCGGTCACCTGCCCTTCCAGCCCTGGATGGTCCGGGCCCTCCGCCGGCCCGTCCGGGCCAGCACCGGTCGCCGTTGACCCACGCGAACAGGCGGGCGCGCCGAGTGGAGGAGCAGAAGGGGCCGTCCGCGCCGGAGGTGCCCTACGCTCCGTCGCCGTGCCGCAGTTCGTGGCGCGGTTCGCCCGGGCCGTACGCGCCGTCCCGGCGGCCGTCGGACCGCACCGGCTGACCGAGCCACCACCCGGCCAGGAACACGGCGTACAGGGCGGCGAGGACACCCACGCGGCGCGGGGACATCCGGGCGGGCATCCGGGTCTGCCTCCAGTCGCCCTCGAACCACGCACGGAGACGGGGCCGTTCGCCCGGGTCGTCCGGGCAGGTCACGGAGTGGACGGTGGCCGTGAGGGTCAGCGTGTGATCGACGACGCGGGCCGGGGCGAGGTCCGCGAACGCCCCCGTTCATCGGCCGGGGCGCACCTTCCTGACGCGCCATCAGGACAAGTGCCGCCCGATCCGGGCCGCACCGGAGCGCCTGGGCCGACCGAAGCCGGCCCCGACGCTCCCTGGCAGGTCAAAGGGCTGCAGCCCCGCCTGCGCCTGGTAGGCCCTGTGGGACTCGAACCCACAACCAATGGATTAAAAGTCCACTGCTCTGCCAATTGAGCTAAGGGCCCAGGGGCGCTGTCGCGCGGTGTCGCGTGATGGTGCCACACCGAGCATAGCCCGCCGCGGCCGGGACGCCGATCGGGTATCGGGGTCACGGCCGCGTCGCGGGCGCACGGGCACCGCGGGGTTACGGGTCCGCCGGCTCGGGGGCGTTCGCGTGGGCGGCGGCGCGGGCCCGGGTGCGTGCGTGGTCGGGGTTGAGGAACCAGTGCCGTGCCGAGACCAGCCACCAGGTGGCGGCGAAGCCCAGGACGACCAGGACGGCGATCGGCGCGTAGTTGAAGGTCTCCCAGGTGACCGGGGACACCTGCGGCAGCATGAACAGGACCGTGATGACGCCGACCCACGCCACCGCGACCACGCCCACCGGCTGCGACCAGCGGCCCAGGTGCCAGGGCCCGCGTTCGAAGGCGGCGCCCTTGCGCACGCGCAGGAGCGTCGGGATGACGTACGCGATGTAGAGGCCGATGACCGCGATGGACGTCACCGCGGCGTACGCCGTGACGTTGATCAGGTACGGGAGGCCGAGGACCAGCGCGGCCAGGGCCGCCAGCCAGACCGCCGCGACCGGCGTGCGCGTGCGCGGGTTCACCGAGTGCCAGACGTGGGAGTACGGCAGCGCGCCGTCCCTCGAGAAGGCGTAGATCATGCGGCTGTTGGCCGTCACCGACGCCATTCCGCAGAAGAGCTGGGCCCCGATGACGACCAGGAGCAGGAGGGTGCCCGCCGTCTCACCCAGCGCGTCCAGGAGGATCTGGGCGGGCGGCGCGCCGGTCGGGGACGTCAGGGCACCCTCGTAGGACTGGATGGCGAAGGTGAAGCCCAGGAGGAGGACGAAACCGGCGATCCAGGACGTCCAGATGGAGCGGACGATGCCCTTCGGACCGGCCGTGGACGCGTCGTGGGTCTCCTCGGTCATGTGGGCGGAGGCGTCGTAGCCGGTGAAGGTGTACTGGGCCATCAGGAGGCCGATGAGGACGACGTACACCCCGCTGCCCCAGCCCGTGTTGTTCACGAACTCGCCGAAGACGAAGGACGCCGACCGGTGGTGGTCCGGCGCGAAGGTCAGCGCGCCGACGATCACCGCGACGCCCAGGACGTGCCACCACACGCTCACGCTGTTCAGCAGGCCGACGATGCGGACGCCGAAGGTGTTGAGCAGGCCGTGCAGGACCAGGATCGCGGCGAAGAGCAGGATCGTGCGGCCCGGCGTCACCTCGAAGTCGAACTGCAGGTTCAGATACGCGCCGAGGAAGGACGCCGCGCCGAAGTCGATGCCGGCGGTGACCGCGACCTGGCCCAGCACGTTGAACCAGCCCGTGAACCAGGCCCAGGCCGCCGCCGTACGCGGGGGCGCCAGGCGGTGCGCCCAGAAGTACAGGCCCGCCGAGGTCGGGTACGCCGAGCAGATCTCGGCCATCGCCAGGCCGACGAAGAGGGTCATCAGGCCGACGGCGACCCAGCCCCACGTGATGACGGCGGGGCCGCCCGTGTTCATGCCGAAGAGGTAGAGGGTCAGGCAGCCCGACAGGACCGAGATGATCGTGAAGGAGACCGCGTAGTTGGAGAACGCCGACATGCGGCGGGCCAGAACCTGGGTGTAGCCGAGCTGGGCCAGCCGTTCCTCGTCCGACAGCCCACTCGCCTTGGCGTCATCTGTCATGCCCCCAGCAATTCCCTCGCGGAGAGCGTGACATGCGTCACTCCGCGCCCGGCAAGCGGAACGCCGCGGCCCCCACCCGTCGGGGCAGGGGCCGCGGCGTTCCGCTTGCGGACGCTCAGGCGTCAGCCGTTGCGCTTCCAGCGCGGCTTGTCCTCGCGGCGGCCGAAGGACGAACCGCGGTGGTCGTCACGGCGGCCGTACGGGCGGTCGTGGCCGCCGGAACGGAAGCCGGGACGGTCGCCCTGGCGGTCGCGGTTGAACGGACGGTCGCTGCCGCGGTGTCCGCCGCGGTCGTCACGGCGGTCGTCGCGACGGAAGCCGCCCCGGTCACCCCGGTCGTCACGGCGGAAGCCACCACGGTCGCCCCGGTCGTCACGGCGGTCGAAGGAACGCCCGCCGCGGTCGTCGCGGTCACGACGCTCGAAGGAACGGCCCCCGCGGTCGTCACGACGGTCGTCCCGGCGGAAGCCGCCCCGGTCACCCCGGTCGTCACGCCGGAAGCCACCACGGTCGCCCCGGTCGTCACGGCGGTCGAACGAGCGGCCGCCCCGGTCGTCGCGACGGTCGAAGGAACGCCCGCCCCGGTCGTCACGGTCACGACGCTCGAAGGAACGGCCACCGCGGTCGTCACGACGGTCGTCCCGGCGGAAACCGCCCCGGTCACCCCGGTCGTCACGCCGGAAGCCACCACGGTCGCCCCGGTCGTCACGGTCGGCGAAGCGGTCGCGGCCGTGGCCGCCCGTGCGCTCCGTCCTCTCCGCCTTCTCCACGTCCCGCGCGCCGGCCTGCTCGGGCAGCGAGACCGCGGCCTCGGACGCGGTGGCGGCCACCTCGGCCAGGACCGTCTCCGGGTCCTCGCCGCGCTCCCGCGCGACCTTGGCGACCAGGCGGTCCGCCTCCTCGCGCAGCTCGGTGGCGCGGCGCTGGGCCCGCTCCAGCTCCTTGGTGAGCTGGCCGACCTCGCGCTCGGCCTGCTGCGCCGCGTTGCCCGCCGACTCGGCCTGGACCTCGGTCATCGACCGGGCGCCGGTGATCTCGGCGACCTCGGGGTCGAAGGCCGCGCCGCCCTGGATGATGTGGCGCGTGGCGTCGACGCCCGCGTCCTCCATCAGCCGGAAGATCTGGCGGCGCTGGTGCGGCAGGGAGAGCGAGACGACCGTGCCGGTGCGGCCCGCGCGTGCCGTACGGCCGGCACGGTGCAGGTAGTCCTTGTGGTCGCCGGCCGGGTCCACGTTCAGGACGAGGTCGATGCCGTCGACGTGGATGCCGCGGGCGGCGACGTCGGTGGCGACCAGGACGTTGACGTAGCCGTCCTTGAAGTCGGCCAGCGTGCGGGTGCGCGCGCCCTGCGTCATGCCGCCGTGCAGCGCGTCCGCCTTGGCGCCGGCGTCGCGGAGCTGCTCGGCGACGCGGTCGGCGCCGAGCTGGGTGCGGACGAAGATGATGGTGCGGCCCTTGCGGGAGGCGATGGCCGCGGTGACCGGCGCCTTGTCCTTGGGCTTCACGACCAGGATGTGGTGCGACATGGTCGTCACGGCGCCCTGGGCGGCGTCGACCTCGTGGCTGACCGGGTTCTTCAGGTACCGGTCGACCAGGGTCTTGATCTCGTTCTCCATGGTGGCGGAGAAGAGCATCCGCTGACCGCCGGCCGGGACCTGGTCGAGCAGCTCGGTGACCTCGGGCAGGAAGCCCAGGTCGGACATCTGGTCGGCCTCGTCGAGGACCGCGATCTCCACGTTCTCCAGGGAGCAGGCGCCGCGGTTGATGATGTCGCGCAGGCGGCCCGGGGTGGCGACCAGGATGTCGACGCCCTTCTCCAGGGCGTAGATCTGGTTGCCCATGGAGGTGCCGCCGCAGACGACCTTCATCCGCAGGCCCACGACGTCGCCGTACGGCTGGAGCGCGTCGGCGACCTGCATGGCCAGCTCGCGGGTCGGGGTGAGGATGACGGCGCGGGGCTTGTGCTTCTCGGTGCGGCCGCCGGCCAGCGTGGCCAGGGTCGGCAGACCGAAGGAGAGGGTCTTGCCGGAGCCGGTGCGGCCGCGGCCGAGGATGTCCTTGCCGGCCAGGGCGTCCGGGATGGTCGCGGCCTGGATCGGGAAGGGGGTGGTCACGCCGTTCTGCGCGAGCTTGCGGACGACGCCCTCGGGCAGCCCGAGGTCGGAGAAGGTCGGCTCGGGAGCCTCGGCGGCCTCCGGTGACTCGGCGGTCGCGGGGGCGTCCGCGGCCTCGACGACGGCCTCCGGCGCGTCCTCGACGCCCTCGGCGTTCTCGGGCACGACGGCGTGATCAGTACTGATGATGGACATGCGAATGCGAAACCTTCCGGAGTCTCTCGTCGGCACGCGCCCGTCAACTCCGTGAATCGCGATTCGCAATACGACCGCCTCGATGCGGTCCACCACGGCAAGGGGAGAGTACGCGCCACACGGCGCGCTCTGCGGTGGCGCCGGGCAAATGGGATCAAACGATCTACCACCATACGCACCCTCCACCCCCGAAGGCAAACCGGCAGCGTATCCGCGGCCCGCGCCCAGCTCGGCGGCCCGTCGGCGGGCGCGGGCCCCTCCGGCCGACGCGGGCCCGACGGGCCGCGCTACGCCGGTGTCCCGGCCGCCGGCGCCGGCTCCCGTTGCTCCAGCTGGGTCCCGGGCGGCTCGTGCGCCGACGAGGACGGCTCGGCCACCGTCGGCTCCGGCGTCGGGGAGGCGGGCGGCTCCTCGGGGGGCGTCGGCTCCGGCTCGGCCGGCCGGGTGGGCTCCGCCGGGAGCGTCCGGGTGGGACCGGGGTCGTGGTTCCCGCCGTCGCCCGGCCGGTTGCCGGTCGGGCGGCCGGCCGGGCGCTCGGAGCCGGACGCGTCCTCGCCCTTCTCGCCCCCGCCGTCCTTCCCCCCGCCGTCGTCCTCGGCCCCGTCCCCGTCCTCGGCCTCGCCCTTCCTGCCCTTGCCGCGCTTCCCGTCGGCGACCGCCGCGCCGTACCCGGCGTTCCCGCCGGAGACCGAGGGGCCGCCCTCCGGCACCTCGCCGTCCCGCTCGCCGGCGGAGTGCGACGGCCTGGTGCCCCCGCCGGGCGCGTCGTCGCCGACGCTCATGCAGCCGGCGGCAGCGGCGACGGCCATGGCCGTGGCGGCCAGACGGACGGGTACGTACAAGGGGCGCACGGGCGGCCACCTCCGGGGGTCAAGGAGTCGCCGTGCCCAACTCCCTTCACCCACAAGAGGACACGCGCGCGGCGAGGCGGACTTGACCCGCGCGCGTCACCCGTACCCGGGTCCGGTCACCCGTACCCGAGGGAGTGCAGCCGTGCGTCGTCGATCCCGAAGTGGTGGGCGATCTCGTGAACGACCGTCACCTCGGTCTCGGCGACGACGTCCTCGCGCGTCTCGCAGTACCGCAGGGTCGGCCCCCGGTAGATGGTGATCCGGTCCGGCAGTACGCCCGCGTACCACTCCCCGCGCTCCGTCAGCGGCGTCCCCTCGTACAGCCCCAGCAGCTCGGGATCGTCCGCCGGCGGTTCGTCCTCGACGAACACCGCGACGTTGTCCATCAGCCGCGTCAGCTCCGGCGGGATCCGGTCCAGGGCCTCGGCGACCAGTTCCTCGAACTCCTCGCGCGTCATCTCCAGCACGCTCCCATTGTCGGGTACGACCGTGGAGTACGGCCCGCATATCCGCCCCGGGCCCTGGGCATACGGGACCAATGGCCCGCGTCCCCGCCGCAGTCCTGCACGTCCTGGCCGAGGTGATGAACCCCATCCGCACCGTCCCCCGCGTTCTCGTCCGCCGCCGCCGCGACCGCCGGGTGTCCGCGACCCCGGAACTCGCCGCCCGCCCCCGCCCCTGGATCCGCGCCGCCGGCCTCGTCGCCGTCGTCCTGCTCGGCGCCTGGCTGGGGCTGCTGGTGGTCGGCGACGTCCGGGCTCCGGTCGGGCCCATGGACACGACGATGACCCTGCGCCCGTCGCTCGCGGGCGGGACGAAGATCAACGTCTCGCCGCTGGGCGCCCTCCGGCTCGACAGCCACGTCGCCCCGGTCCGCCTCGACGTCAACGTCGACCAGCTCGACCCCGCCCGCGCCCAGGCCCTCGTCGACCACCCCGAGCGCCTCTCCGGGCTCCAGGACGAGGTCGCCCGGGACGTCGAGCACGGCACCCTCGACCTCGCCGTCCGCTCCTGCGTCGCCGTCGTCACCGGGGCCACCGCCCTCGGCCTCGCCGTCTACCGGCGCCCACGGCGCGCCCTCGCCGCGGGCGGGCTCGCGCTCACCCTGCTGGTCGCCTCCGGCGGCACCGCGTACGCGACCTGGAACCCCGACTCCGTCCTGGAGCCGAAGTTCTCCGGCCTGCTCTCCTCCGCGCCCTCCCTGGTCGGCAACGCGCGCAGCATCGTGACCGAGTTCGACGTCTACCAGAAGGAACTGGCCCGCCTGGTCACCAACGTGACCAAGCTCTACGACGTCACCTCGACGCTTCCCGCCTACCAGCCCGACCCGACCACGATCCGCGTCCTGCACGTGTCGGACATCCACCTGAACCCGGCGAGCTGGAAGATCATCGCCTCGCTGGTGCAGCAGTACGAAGTGAACGTGATCGTCGACTCCGGCGACACGATGGATCACGGCACCGCCGCCGAGAACGGCTTCCTGGACCCCGTCGAGGACCTCGGCGCCCCCTACGTCTGGGTCCGCGGCAACCACGACTCCCGCGGCACCCAGGAGTACCTGAAGCACCTGAAGAACGTGCACGTCCTGGACGACGGCCACGCCCGGACCGTCGCGGGCCTGCGCTTCGCCGGCATGGGCGACCCCCAGTACACCCCCGACCGCTCCCAGGAGGACGGCGCCGAGGCCTCCCAGGAACTGGCCGGGGCCCGCCTCGCCTCCGCCCTGCGCGACGAGAGCGCGGCCGGCACCCCGGTGGACGTGGCCGTCGCCCACGAGCCGTCGGCCGCCCGCGAGGTCGACGGCGACGTTCCGCTGGTGCTCGCCGGGCACCTCCACCACGAGGACATGAAGGTCATGAAGTACGGCACCCGGCTGCGCACCGAGGGCTCCACCGGCGGCAGCGGCCTGCGCGCGGTCGAGGGCAAGTACCCCGACCCCATCCAGGCGTCGATCCTCTACTTCGACCGGGACTCCCGGCGCCTCCAGGCGTGGGACGAGATCAAACTGGGCGGCCTGGGCCTGACGACGGCCGAGGTCAGCCGGCACCTGCCGAAGGAGAACCAGCCGGGCGCGGCCCGGTCGCCGTCCCCCACCGGTCCCTCCCCCACCGGCCCCTCTCCCTCCGCCCCGGGCAGCCGCGCCCCCGGCACTCCGTAAACCGTTTTGGCGATCGCTCCCGCCATCCCATATGCTTCTCACGTCCCCGACGCGCTGAGAAGCGCCCAGGCGGGCCGATAGCCCTCATCGTCTAGCGGCCTAGGACGCCGCCCTTTCAAGGCGGTAGCACGGGTTCGAATCCCGTTGGGGGCACGCTCGACATCAGGTGTCCGGTTTTCCGGACACTGCAGCTTGGTCCTGTGGAGCAGTTTGGAGTGCTCGCCACCCTGTCAAGGTGGAGGCCGCGGGTTCAAATCCCGTCAGGACCGCTGAGGTTTCACGTGAAACCTCGCGGCTGGGTAGCTCAGTTGGTACGAGCGATCGCCTGAAAAGCGATAGGTCGCCGGTTCGACCCCGGCCCCAGCCACAGCAGCACGAGAAGCCCCGGACCGTCTCCGTCCGGGGCTTCTCCCGTAGGTCAGCGGCGGGCCTCCGCCGCCGGCGCCCTCCCATAGGTCTGGGCGTACTCCTGCCCGGACAGGTCGCCGATCGCCTGCACGATCCTGTCCGTGACGGCTCGGCGGGCCTGAGCCGGGGGCAGCTCCGAGCGGGTGTGGCCGCACTGGAGCGGCACGCCGAACTCCACCGTGATGCGGTGGTAGCGGGGCAGGCGTCGGCCCACGGGCTGGAGGCGCTCGGTGCCGGTCAGGGCCACCGGCACGACGGGGGCACCGGTCGCCAGGGCGAGCCAGGCGACGCCGGTGCGTCCGCGGTAGAGGCGGCCGTCGAGGGAGCGGGTTCCCTCGGGGTAGATGCCGAAGGCACGGCCGCCGGTCAGGACCTGTTCGGCGGCGCCCAGCGAGGCTTGGGCGCCGCGGTGCGCCCCGCGGTCCACGGGGATGCATCCGAACGTGGTGAAGAAGAGGCGGGTGAGCGCGCCCCTGACTCCGGTGCCGGTGAAGTACTCGTCCTTGGCGAGGAAGTGGACCGGGCGCGGGGACAGGAGCGCGATGACGACGCTGTCGATGAAGGACAGGTGATTGCTGGCGAGGATGACCGGGCCGCGCCGCGGGACGTTGCCGCGACCGCGGATGGTGGGCCGGTAGATCAGGCGCAGGAGCGGGGCGATCACGATCCGGGCGAGGGAGTAGAGCACCGGACGACCTATCAGGGGCAGGCGACGACTTGGCCGGCCCAGGAGAGGCCTCCGCCGAAGCTGAACAGCAGCACGGGGGCGCCCGCGGGTACCTCTCCGCGCTCGACGAGTTTGGACAGCGCGAGCGGGACGGAGGCGGCGGAGGTGTTGCCGGAGTCGACGACGTCCCGGGCGATCACGACGTCGTCGCGCAGCGCGAGGCGCCGGGTCAGCGCCTCGATGATCCGCAGATTGGCCTGGTGGGTGACGACCGCCGCGAGGTCGGTGGTGGCGATGCCGGCACGGCGGCAGGCGTCCTCGACGAAGGCGGGCAGCTCGGTGGTGGCCCAGCGGAAGACCGTCTGGCCCTCCTGGGTGAACTTCGGCTGCCAGCTGTCCCGCAGGCGCACCGCGTCGCCGCGGGTCGGGTCGGAGCCCCAGACGACGGGGCCGATGCCGTCGTCGCCCGCCTCGGTCGGGCTGATCACGGCCGCTCCCGCACCGTCGGCCAGGAGAACGCACGTCCTGCGGTCGCTCCAGTCGGTGACGTCGGACATCTTCTCGGCGCCGACGACGAGGGCGTGCCGGGCCGCTCCCGCCCTGAGCGCGTGGTCCGCGCCGGCCAGGGCCGTGGTGAAGCCGGCGCATCCGTTGTTCAGGTCGAAGCAGACGGCGGACGGGATTCCCAGGCGGGCGGCGACCTGGGCGGCGATGGAGGGGCAGCGGTCCATGGCGGAACAGGTCGCGACGGTCACGAACCCGATCTCCGCCGGCGCGAGGCCGGAGGCGGCCAGGGCCTTGGCCGCGGCAGCCGCGGCCATGTCGGTCACGGACTCGTCCTCACCCGCGATCCTGCGGGTGGCGATCCCGGTCCGCCGGCGGATCCAGTCGTCGCTGGTCTCCACCATCTGCTCCAGGTCCGCATTGCTCAGCACCCGGGACGGCTGGTGGTGACCCATTGCGGCGATACGGTTACCCGGCACGGTTCTCCTCGGTCGGTCTGCATGGTGGTTCGGGCGGAGCTCGCCGGAATATAGCAACCGAACGACCGTAAGCTAAAGAGCCGACGAGCGGCTATCATGCGTTGTCGTGAGCCCTCGCAACTCCGTTCTGGAGGCCCGTCGCACCCGGCAGCGCATCGTTGAGCGCGGTCTGACCCTCGCGTCCGTGGAGGGGCTGGAGGGGCTGACCATCGGCCGTCTGGCGACCGAGCTGGGGATGAGCAAGGCGGGGGTGCTCGGCCACTTCGGCACGAAGGAGCGTCTGCAGCTGGCCGTCGTCGACGCCGCGGCGGAGATGTTCGCCCGCGAAGTGCCGCAACGGGTGCGGCACGTGCCCGCGGGGCTGGCCCACCTCACCGCGCTGTGCGAGGCATGGATCTCGTACCTGGAACGGGCCTTGCTGCCGGGCGGCTGCTTCTTCACGGCCGTGGCCACGGAGTTCGACGGCCGCGGCGGACCGGTGCGTGACGCCGTCGCCGGTCTGGACGCGCTCTGGCGCCGCGACCTGAGCATCCACATCCGCAGGGCCGTCGTCGCCGGCGACCTGCCGGCCGGCACCGACCCCGACCAGCTGGTGTACGAGCTGTTCGGGATCATGCTGGCCCTCAACCACGCCCTGCAGCTGCACCGCGACGACCGGGCACCCGAACGCGCCCGGCGCGCGGTGCGACAGCGCCTGGGCTCCCCGGTCCCCCTGGGCGAGCGCTAGGGCCTTGGGCTCTCGCCGTCCAGCGTGCGCCAGAAGCCGTCGAGCCAGACCAGGACGTCGCGCATCACGTAGTGGTTGGCCCGGGGCCGCAGCGCCGACAGGAGGAAGGAACGCGCTCCTTCGGACGGCACGCCGAGGACCGTGATCCGCCGCTCGACGTCGCCGTCCGGCCCGATCGGGTGGAACTCCGGCGTCAGGTCGAGGCCGCCGGGGCGGAAGTCGGCACCGTCGGCCGCTGCGTTGCGCCAGAGCCGGACCGTGCCGCGGGCCAGCAGGTTGCGGTAGAGCGGAAGGACGTCCGCCTCCGGGTCGAAGGGGTGGATCCGGGCGTCGACCAGCACGTCGACCGGGCGCGAGAACCCGTGGTGCGCGCCTTCGACCACGACCCGGCGGGTGCCCTCGTCCAGGCCCAGCCGCGCGCCGGGCCCGGCGCCGACGTCCAGCAGGCCGTGGTCCATCAGCGCCATGATCTTCGCCATGATCTCCGGCGCCGCGCCGTTGGCCAGCCGGTTGTGGTGGCGCACGTAGCGGTCGAGGAAGACCCGCTGGGACGCGGCCGTGAGGCCGGCGTCGTCCACGGCGTAGGAGATGACCGAGCGCAGGTCGCGCCAGACGCCGTCCGAGGCCGCCTTGTGCGGGTTGCGCAGGTTCCCCTGGCGGGCCCACTTCTGGTCGCGCCCCATGAAGTCCCGGACCTCGGCGCCGAATCCGGCCGGGCCGTGCCGCGGCCCCACCGGCTGGACGGCACGGCTCCAGCTGAAGCGGTTGCCGCCGAGGCCGGTCTCCAGCGCCGACGGCGAACCGAGGCCGTCGAGCACCACCTTCGGCGCCGACGCACGGTCCAGGCAGCGGCCGACCTCGCGCTCCGCCGCCGTCCCGAACACCGTCGCGGCCCAGTGCAGCAGCACGTCCCGCACCGGCCAGGAGACCGACTTCTGGACCACCGCGACCGGCGCGGTCCCGCGCATGACGGACTCGAGCACCTCGGTCACCTCGTCCACCGCGCGCTCCAGCGGGCCCAGCAGCCGCTCCGGGCCGCCACCGTGCTCCAACGCGCCCGCGAGGAACGCGAGGTAGTCCGGCAGCGCGCGCTGCGTCAGGAGCAGCGCGGCACCGGGCCCGAAGAGCGTGACGTAGTGCAGGTGCGCCATCTCCAGGACGACGAGCGGCAGGACGTCCTCCTCGAAGTCGAGCTGCGCCTGCCGGCCGGCACCGCGCTCGGGGTACGGGCGGCCGACGCCGGCCCGCAGCCGGCGTATCGCTTCGTGGGTGAGGAAGGTGCCCGGGTGGTCCCCGGAGCCGTCGCTCGGTTTGTGGTTGTCGGGCCGGGCGAAGGTGAAGAGCCCGGAGCCGCTGAACGCGACGATGCCCGCGGGCTCCGCGCCGCTGGGCCGGTAGACCAGGGTGCCGTCGTCGGCCTCGGCGAACGTGCCGCCGCGGCCCTCGGTCAGGTGCAGGATGGTGTCGATGGCGGTGAGGCCCATGCCGGCGCAGCCGACGACGGCCTGCGGGCCGCAGCGGTCCGCGTCCAGCTCCACGTCCATCGGGTAGGGGTGCGGGACGTGCCGGGTGGCGCTGCCGGCGGCCGGGCCGCGCCGGGCGTCGTGGTACGAGTGGCCGGTGAGCAGCAGCACCTCGTCGGCCGGGTACCGGTCGCCGTCCGCGGTGACCACGCGGAGCTCCGCGCCGTGGGGCTCGATGTCCACGACCTCCGCGCGGTGCAGGTGCAGCTTCGCGCCGGCGTGGCGGCGCAGGTCGGCGGCGTAGGCGTCGAACATGTCCCGCAGCGCCAGCCCGTGCACGTACCGTCGGGGCCAGTCCTCGGGGCCGAGGTCGAAATCCGGATCGCCGGTCTCCGCGAAGCGGCGCCGGCACCACTCGTGCAGCGTCGGCCGCTGCTCCGCCGGACGCAGCGGGCCTGCCCCGGCGACGGTCTCGTCGGCCGCGAAGCTCACCTGGCTGCCGATCCGGTTGAGGTAGCTCGTGCGGACCTGGGCGGGGCTGTGCGCCTGGCCGGCACCGAACTCGCCGGTCCGCTCGAAGACCCGCACCTCCAGGCCCCGGCCCGGCCCGAGCCGGCCGATCGTCGCCGACAGCCGCTCCAGGACGTAGGTCGCCCTGGGCCCACCGCCGACCAGCGCGAGCCGGTACGGCGCCGCCGGCGGTGCGGACCGGTCCGGTCCCTCAGGGGTCGTCACGTGGTACCTCACTCGGTGGATGCGCGGAGCTGGCGGGCAACGGGTCAGTTCTGGGAAGGCAGCAGGCCGGCGAGGACCTCGAGGAAGCGGTCGACGTCCGCCTGCGTCATGCGGCCCATGGTCGACAGCCGGAAGAAGTCCCGGGCCAGCCGCTCCTGGGCGCTGTAGATGACGAACCCCTGCGCCCGCAGGCCGCGGTGGAGTTCCGCGTAGCCGATGCCCTCCGGGATGCGGACGGCGGTCAGCCCCGCGGCCCGCTGCTCCGGCGGCAGGAGGATCTCCAGGCCGAGCTCCTCCAGTCCGGCGCGCAGCCGCCGCGCCAGCGCGGTGTACCGCTCGTGGCGCGCCTCCCAGCCCTCGGCGAGGGCCAGGTCGAGCGCCGCGTCGAAGGCGTAGTAGGCCGGGATGCCGGGGGTGAAGGCGGGCGCGACGGCCTTCTCCTGCGCCAGGTAGTGCCGGTGCAGGTCGAGGTAGTAGCCGCGCTTCGGCGTCGTGCCGAGGCCCTCGAAGGCGGCCTTGGCGGCGCTGACGAACGCCAGCCCCGGAGCGCCCTCCAGGCACTTGTTGGCGGAGCCCGCGAGCCAGTCGACGCCGTCCCCGGCCAGGGAGACGCGCTCGGCGCCGATGCTGCTGACGGCGTCGACGATCACCTCACGGCCGTGCGCGTGCGCGATCCGGGTCACCGCGGCGACGTCGTTGAGCATGCCGCTGCTGGTCTCCTGGTGCACCACGCCGACGTGGGTCAGCGCCGGGTCGGCGACCAGCGCCCGCTCGGCCGCGGCCAGGTCGAGCGGTGTGGCCCAGCCGTGTTCGAGCCGGTGGGCGCGGATGCCGTACGCCGCGGCGATGTGCGCGAACCGCTCGCCGTAGTGGCCGTTGTCGAGGACGAGCAGGCCGCCGCCGTCGGGCACGGCCGAGCCGATGGCAGCCTCCACCGCCGAGGTGCCGGACCCGGTCAGGACGACCGAGGTGTGCCGCTCGTCGCCGCCGGCGACCCGTGTGACCTTGTCCCGTACGCGGGTCATGAGCGCGGAGAACTCGGGCTCGCGGTGGCACATGTCGGGTCCGGCGAGCGCCGAGCGGACCCGGTCGTCGGTGATGACCGGCCCGGGGTTCATCAGGACCAGCCGCTGCGGCGCGGCCGTGTCGCGGTCGTTGCTCACTGGGTGATCGCCTCCATGAACCGGGCTGCTGACTGGGGCGGCCGGAGGGCCGGGCGTCCGAGGTTCGGGTCCGAGCCGGCAGCGATCCGCACACGGATGAGCTGGGCACCGCCGTCGCGCTCGGCGCGCAGCACGGCCTCGCGCAGGCTCCGCGCGTCCGACACGTCGCCGGCGGCCCGGTAGCCGACGGCGGTCGCGACGGCGCAGAAGTCCACGCCGGCGGAGGCGGTGGGCTGACCGCCGGTGGATTCGTAGGACTCGTTGTCGAGCAGGATGTGGCAGAGGTCCGTGCCGCTCTCGCGGCCGATGGTGGTCATCGCCTCCAGCCGCATGAGGGCCGCGCCGTCGCCGTCGAGCACGGCGACGGGCCGGTCGTCGGTGTGCATCGCCACGCCGAGGGCCACGCTGGAGGCGCAGCCCATCGAGCCGACGACGTACAGGTTCTCGGGCCGGTCCCAGTCACGCTCCAGCTCACGGGCGGTCTTGCCGGTGGTCGCGACCAGCAGGGTCCGCGGGTCCAGCGCGCGGACCACCTCGGCGATCGCCTCGGCCCGGCGCATGAGCGGCGGCGCGGACTCGGCGGGCCCCGCGGACCCGGCCGGCTTCGGGTACGGCGCGATGGCGCCCTTGGGCACGATGAAGGCGAACGGCAGGCCGGTGGCCGCCATGTGCGCGGACGCCTCGTCCAGCCGCGCCGCGAACACCTCCGGGTCCTCCGGCAGTACCTCGTTGCGGATCTCCATGGCGGTGAGCAGGTCCGGCGTGATCCGGCCCATCAGCTCGTGCTGCGGCTCGTCGGGGCTGCCGGGCCGGCCGCGCCAGGTGACCAGCAGCAGGACCGGCAGCCGGAGCGTGTGGCACAGCGAGGTGAGGGGATTGACGGTGTTGCCGAGGCCCGAGTTCTGCAGGATGACGACCGGGTGCCGGCCGGCCAGCCGGGCGCCCGCCGCGAGGGCCACCGCCTCGCCCTCGTTCGCGGCGATGACGTAGTCCTGCGGGTGCTCGGCCTCCAGGCAGGTGATGACCGGCCCGAGGAAGGAGCACGGCACCCCGGTGAACGGGCCGAAGCCGCGGTCGTGGAGCAGGTCGACGACGCTGCGGGCCGCGAGCTTCGGCGCGGCGACGGTGCTCACCGCTGCGCCTCCTCGCCGGCGAGCAGCGCGGTGGCGCGGCGGGCGTCGTCCGCGGTGCGCAGCTCCAGCCAGCCGGAGGCGATCTCCACCGCGCGCACCCGGTGGCCGGCCTCGATCAGGTCGGCGATCAGGTCGGCGAGGCCCGCCGGCCTCGAGTTGGCCCGGCGCTTCTCCGCGGCGGCGCGCAGCGCGGCGAAGCCCTGCGGCGAGAAGGCGGCGGCGCCGGCGAACTCGCCGTCGGCACCCTCCCGGCCGACCGCGACCACCTCGCTGCCGTCGCTGCCGGCGATCCTGCGGCCCCCGTGCGCCGCGGAGTTGAGGCTCACCGGCACGGCGTCGGCGCGCGGCGCCGCGCCCGCGGAGACGTCGACGAGGACCGCGATGTCACTGCCGGCCGCGCCGGCGGCGGTGAGCCTGCTCAGCAGCTCGCTCTCGACGAAGGCGTCGCCGGAGACCACCACGGTGCCGCCGAGGTGGCCACCGGGCAGTTCGAGCAGCGCGCCGGCCGCGTCGGTGTGCTCGGCGAGGACCGCCACGTCCTGCGGGAGCCGTGCGGGCGCGTCCGCGGACGTGGCGAGGCTCACCGACTCGATGCCGGACCGGCGCAGCGCGGACGTCTGGTGATCGAGGAGTGCCGCGGCGTCCTCGACGGGCGCGTCGGCGGCGCCCGGTACGACGACGGAGCGCGCACGGGACTCGAAGGGCGTGATGAACTCGGCCTCGTGCCGCTTCTGGGCCGCCATGCCCTGCAGGTCGAAGACGGTGGCCAGCGGGGCGATGCTGCTCTCGACGCCGGTGGTCCGGTCGTCGCGCAGGATCGACGCGAAGGTGTCGGTGACGGCGGTGATGCCGGCCCGCAGCCCGTGGTTGGCGTAGATGACCAGCTTGGCGCCGGCCTCGGCCAGCTCGGTGGCGGTGATCGTGTGGTACGTCGTGGGCACGACCACCACCGGCGTGGGGAGCCTCCACTCGGCGAGGAACTGGAGGATCGGCTCGGGCGAGCTGCCCTTGGCGTGGATGAGCACGGCGTCGGCGCCGGCCTGCGCGTAGGCCTCGCCGCGGCGCAGTGCCTCGTCCATGCCCCAGCCTGCGATCAGCGCCTCGATGCGGGCGATGACCATCAGGTCGGGCGTGCGCTGCGCGGCCTTGGCGGCGGCGATCTTGCCGCAGAACTCGCCCACGGGTGCCAGCTCCTGACGGCCCGGTATGAAGCTGTTGACCTTCGGGAACCGCTTGTCCTCGATGGACACCGCGGCGATCCCGGCCGCCTCGTAGCGGCGGATCATGTTCATCACGTTGTGCGCGTTGCCGTAGCCGGCGTCGCAGTCGGCGACGACCGGGACGCGGACCGCGCCGGCCAGCGAGGAGGCCACCGCGAGCAGTTCGCTCATCGAGAGGATGTCGGTGTCGGGCACCCCCTGGGAGGCCGAGACCTCCAGGCCGCTCGACCAGACGCCGTCGAAGCCGGCCCGCTCGGCGAGGCGCGCGCCGAGCGGGTTGTGGGCGCCGGCGATGCGCACGGCGCCGGGCCGGGCGAACAGTTCGCGCAGCCGTCGGGCGCCGGGGGCGACGCTTGCCTGGTTTGTTTCTGTCGTCGCGGCACTCATGCCGTTTCTCCTAAATGCGTGAGGGGCGGCACAACACCATTGGGGCAGCCCACGTAGTGCGGTTGGCGAGAGGGACAACGTGGCGGAGTGTGGTGCGGACGGAACGCGTCCCCGGCGGCGTCCGGTGCCGTGGTGAACGGCCGGTTCAGCGGCGCGAGGGCCCGGCGCGGCCGGTTCCGGGGCCGGTCATCCGGGGGTCCTGGCGGCGGTCTCGTCCAGGGGCCGGCCGGTGGTTTCCTCCGGGGTCGTGGCGGCCGTCTTCTCGGGGCCGGCGGCGAGGCCCGCCAGGGCGCCGACGGCGGCCACCGCGGCGGTCACCAGCAGCGCGTACTGCATGCCTTCCAGGAACACCGCGTGGCTGACGCGGGTGAGGAGGTCCTGCGCGGCGCCGCTCACGCCGAGTTCCGGCGGCCGGCCGACCGCGGCCGCCCGGACCATCTCCTCGGCCCGGCCCGAGGGGACCGTGACGTCGGCCGCCGCGAGATGCCGCGGCAGCGCCGCCGCGGCGTGCGAGGCGACGATCGCGCCGGCCGAGGCGATGCCGAGGCTGCCGCCGATCTGCATGGCGGTCTGCTGCATGCCTCCCGCCACGCCGGCGAGTTCCACCGGAGCGCTGCTCATGACCAGTTTGGTGCCGCCGATCATGATCGGGCTGAAGCCCAGCCCGAGGACGAAGAAGAACAAGGTCATCTTCAGCGTGCCGGTCCCGGCGTCGAGCCGGGACAGCGCGACCATCGCGACGGTGGTGACGGTCAGCCCGAGCACCACGGGTGTCCGGGGACCGCAGCGGCTGATCCAGAACGCCGTCGGCGGAGCACCGACGATCATCAGCAGGGTCAGTCCGAGTACCTGGATGCCGGACCGGGCGGGCGTCAGGCCGAGCACGTTCTGGAGGTAGAAGACCAGGACGAAGGGCGCGCCGACCATCACGAAGCCCATCACGGTCATCGTGACGACACCGACGGAGAAGCGGGCGGAACGGAAGATCCGCAGCGGGACGAGCGGGTCGTCCGCGCGCCGCTGCCACCAGACGAAGCCACCGGCGAGCACGGCGGCGACGAGCAGGTAGACCACCGTGCCGGGATGCGACCATCCCTGGTCGGGAACGAGCGTCAGGCCCCACACCAACGAGCACAGGGCGCCGGCCAGGACCACCGTGCCGACGAGGTCGAACCGGCCCGTGGCGCCGTCGGCCCGGCCGCCGCGCAGCACCGCCGCGCCGAGGCACAGCACCACCGCGCCGAGCGGCACGTTGAGGAAGAAGACCCAGCTCCAGTCCGCCTTCTCCACGATCAGGCCGCCGACGACCGGGCCGGCGGCGGTGGAGGCGGCGATGACCGCGCTGCGCACCGCGATCGGCATGTTGAGCCGGTCGGCGGGAAACGCGCTGCGCAGCAGGCCCAGGGTGGCCGGCTGCATCAGCGCGCCGAACGCGCCCTGGAAGACGCGCAGGCCGACGACCCAGCCGAGCTGCGTCGACAGGCCGATCGCCACCGACGTCGCGGTGAAACCGACGACGCCGATGAGGAAGATCCTGCGGTGGCCGAACCGGTCGCCCATCTTGCCCGCGGTGATGAGCAGCGCGGCGACCGCCAGCAGGTATCCGTTGGTCACCCACTGGATGCCGGTCAGGTCGGTGCCGAGGTCCGACTGCATGGCCGGCTGGGCGACGGTGACGATCATCCCGTCGAGCGACACCATCATCGCGCCGACGGAGAGCGTGGTCAGGGTCAGCCAGGGGTGGCCACGCATTCCCGCGCGGCCACGGCGGGACGGCTGCTGCCCGTCCCGCCGCCGGCCGGTCGTGGGCATCGTCATGTGAGTGCTTCGCTGGACTGCCCGGTGGCGACCACGCCGGAGGACCCGGCGCCGGCGTCGCGCTTGTCCTCCCGCTCCTCGGCCGGCTTCCAGCCGGGCGGGCCGAAGACGTAGCCGAGCTTGTGCTTGAAGGTGCGGGCCCCGCGCACGTCACGGGCCATGTTGATGAACTCGTGCATCTGGACCTGCCACATGCTGTAGCTGTTCAGCTGCTTGGTCAGGCCGTACGTCGGGCGGTGCAGCTCGGGCTGGAAGGTGCCGAACATCCGGTCCCAGATGATCAGGATGCTGCCGAAGTTCTTGTCCAGGTACTCCGGGTCCGTGCCGTGGTGCACCCGGTGGTGCGAGGGGGTGACGAAGACGAACTCGATCGGACGGGGCAGCTTGCCGATCTTCTCGGTGTGCGCGAACAGGCCGTACAGCAGGTGCACGGAGTGCATGGTGAAGACGAGGGCCGGGTGCACGCCGAGGAGCGGCAGCGGGAACCAGATCGCCTTCTCGAACCACTGGGCCCACTTGCGGCGCAGCGCGGTCGACAGGTTGAAGTACTGGCTGGAGTGGTGGACCTGGTGGCCGGCCCAGATGAGCCGGATGGCGTGCGAACCGCGGTGGTAGACGTACAGCAGCAGTTCGACGCCGAAGAAGAGGAAGACCCAGGTCATCCACGAGTCCGTCGGCAGGTGCCACGGCGCGAGGTACTCGTAGACGAGCAGGTACAGCGCCAGGGCGATGCTGCGCAGGACCGTGGAGGAGACCAGCGCACCGAGGCCCGTGAGGATGCTCGTCCGGTGGTCCCGCAGGTCGTACCCCGTCTGCTCCTCGTCGTCGCTGAACTTGATCGCCAGCATCTCGATGACGATCAGCAACGCCATGGCGGGAAGGGCATAGACCGCTGGGTCGTGCAGCCGGTCCAACACCTTGTCGAGCATCATTCTCTCCTCGTCGTCATGCGCCCTTCCGAGCCGCCCAGCAGCTTTATGGACACACCCCCGATGCAGTCCACCGGTTCCGCACGACCATAATCCAGCCCCCCTAAAACTGGACTTAAAAAACACCTCTCAAGAAACCGGAACGCACCGATACGCCCCGCCCGCCCCACCTCCCCACCCCGACTTACCGGCCATTAAGTCGACCTTTAGCGGACGGCGGTAGGCTAGCAGGTCCGGCCCGACGGAGCCGCACCCCGGCGATATCAGAAGAGTATCCGAATCCCCGTATTCAATTCCTCGCGGAACAGACGAGATCATGGAGTCTTTCGCATGAGAGTGGGCGACACCGCGAGAACGAAATCGCGACACGAAAGCGACTCGGATCCTCTTGCCGCAGAGGCGCAGCAGCGCCGGATCGCCGAGATCGACGACGCCATCATTCGTCTGATGCGCACACGGACCGCAGCATCCGCGCGCCTGGAGACATTACGCGTCGCTCACGGACATCCGCGGAGGGCGCTGTCCTGGGAGAACAGCGTCATCCGCCGCTATCGACGCGAACTCGGCCCACCCGGCACGGATCTCGCCCTGCTGCTGCTCAGAATGCTGTAGCCGGCCCCCGTCCCCGCGCTCCGCCTCGAGGCCCCGCCCACTCACCCGAGGCGTCGAGCAGGACGGCGCACGGACCCACAAGAAGGACATCCCGACCATCCGGCTCACACCCGCCGACAGCAGGCCAAAGACGCCCTGATGCGACGGTGCGGCCAGGGCCGCCCCCGCACGCCCGTCCGCGAACGCTCCGCCTCAAATGCGCTCCAGGCGGGGCGCGTTCACGGGCCGCCGGGAGCTGTCCGGTGCGCGCCCCGGCAGCCCGACGACGAAACGGGCGAACAGGGCCACCTCCGGACTGCGCCGCCCACGCACCGTCACCTCCGGGTAACCTCAAATACTCCTTCAAGCTCTCCGGCGGCTCTTGACCGGCCGCCCCGACGCCACTAAGGATCAAAGACTGCGCGGCGAACGATACTTCTGAAGTATGCGCACGGAACTACACTGGGGGAATCTTGAAGTTCCAGATGCTCGGCCCGATTGAGATACAGACCTCCGACGGATGCCAGGTGACTCCGAAAGCAATGAAGCTTCGGTCTCTCCTGGCCTATCTCTGCGCCAATCGTGACGAAGTGGCGTCATCGAGTCAGCTCATCGACGCATTGTGGTCCGGCGCACCGCCGCAAACCGCTCCGACCGCTCTCCACGTCTACATCTCGAAGCTCCGCAAACATCTGCAGGACATCGGACTCGACGCCATGTCGGTCCTCGCCACCCGTCCTCCCGGATATCAGCTCAACCTCTCCGGCGTGACGCTCGACGTGAACGACCTGGAAAACCTGCTGGCGAAAGCGCGCGTACTCCGCGAGTCCGGGCGCAAAGAGGAAGCGTCGGAGGTCTTCGGTCAGGCGATCGCGCTGTGGCGCGGCCGGGCCCTGGAAGACCTGCGGGACATTCCGGCTTTCGACTCGATCGGCCGGCAGCTGGACGAACGGCGCGTTTTAGCGCAGGAGCAGCGGTTCGAACTCGAGCTGGAACTCGGCAACCACACCGCCATCATCGGCGAGCTGTTCCCGCTCGTCGACAACCGCACCACGTCGGAGAACCTGCACGGCCTGCTGATGATCGCCCTGTACCGGAGCGGGCGGACGGCGGAGGCGCTGGCGACCTACAGCTGCCTGCGCCGGAACCTGGTGGACGACTTCGGGATCGAGCCGACGCCACGCCTCCAGCGGCTGCAGTACGCCATCCTCGCCCACGACCCCTCGCTGGACGGGCACGGCGCTCACCTGCTCAACGCCGTCTGACCCCTCCCGCGTCGTCCTCCGCGTGCACCGCGGCCTCCGCTCGCGCCGAGGCCGCGGTGCACGCGCGGGAGTGACGTTCACGGCCTGCGCAGCACCGCCACGCAGTTCTGGCCGCCGAAGCCGAAGGCGTCGACGATGGCCGTGTCGACCGTGGCCTTCTGCGCCCGGTGCGGCACGTAGTTCAGGTCGCACTCGGCGGCCGGCGTGTCCAGATTGATCGTCGGCGGCACCACGCCGTCGCGGACGGCCAGCGCGGCGACCATCGCCGACAGCGCTCCCGCGGCTCCGATGAGGTGGCCGGTCATCGACTTCGGCGAACTCACCAGCAGGTCGTAGGCGTGCGCCCCGAACACCTCCCGGACGGCCCGGGTCTCGGTCAGGTCGTTGGCCCTGGTCCCGGTGCCGTGCGCGCACACGTAGTCGACCTCGTTCGGCGCCACGCCGCTCGACTCGAGCGCCTTGCGCATCGCCGCCGTCGCGTGGGTGCCGTCCGGGTGCGGCGCGCTCACGTGGAACGCGTCCGAGGTCAGCGCGCCGCCCAGGAGTTCGGCGTACGGCCGGGCGCCGCGCGCCCTCGCGTGCTCGTCGGACTCCAGGACGCAGACCACCGCGCCCTCGCCGAAGACGAACCCGTCCCGGTCGGCGTCGAACGGCCTGCTGGCCTGCTCGGGCGGGTCGTTGCGGCGCGAGAGCGCGCCCATGTTGCACAGCCCCGCGAACATCACCGGGGTGATCGACGCGTCCGTCCCGCCGGCGATGACCACGTCCGCCTCGCCGGCCAGGATCATCCGCCGGGCCTCCAGCAGCGCGTGGACGCCGCTGGCGCAGGCCAGCGCGCTGGCGGTGACCGGGCCGTGCACGCCCAGGTCGATCGCCACCTCGCAGGCCGCCATGTTGGGAATCACCGACGGCACGAAGTAGATGTCCACCTCGCCCGGGTCCTCGTGCATCCGCTCGACCGCCTCGGCGACCTCGCCCATGCCGGACACCGCCGTGTTGACGACGGCACCGACCCGGTCGCCGGCCGTTTCCCCCTCCGCGGCGCCGATCACCAGGCCCGCGTCCTCGACGGCCTCGCGCGCCGCCGCCACCGCGAGCTGGCTCAGCCGTGCGGCGCGCCGCGCCCGCTTGCGGCCGAGGAGCGCCACCGGGTCGAAGTCCTTCACCTCGCCGGCGATCCGCGTGCGGAAGCCCGAGGCGTCGAAACGGGTGATCGGCCCGATGCCGGAGCGGCCTTCGAGCAACGCCGTCCACGTGCTCTCCCGGCTGTTGCCGACCGGGGTGATCGCCCCCATGCCGGTCAGAACTACCTTCGCCGCTGGCGGCACCCTGCGTCTCCTTCGCTCGCTGACGCGCCGTCCGGCCGCGGTCGGCCGGGCAGCGCGCGTCGGTCGTCCGTCACCCGCTGGTCAGGCACCGCGCACCGGGCGGGCCGGCAGCGCCAGCTCGGGTCCGGCGTCGGCGAAGAACGGCGGCGCCACGACGCTGAGCCCGCCGTCCACCATCAGCGTCTGGCCCGTGATGTATCCGGCGCCCGGGCCCAGCAGGAACGCGATGGTGTCGGCGAGTTCCTGGACCCTCGCGGGACGCTTCGCGGGAATGCGGTCCAGCACCTCGCGCATGGCCGGCATGCCGGGCACGCCGTAGAAGTACTCCAGCGAGTCCGACTCGACGAGCCCGCCGTTGACGGCGTTCACGTTGATGCCGTACGGCGCGAACTCCACCGCCATGTACCGCACCCACGCCTCGATCGCGGCCTTCATGGCGCCGAGAGTGGCGTAGGTCGGGTAGGCGCGGACCGAGCCGTAGGAGGACAGCGCCACGATGCGGCCGCCGCGGTCCATGAGCCGCACGGCCTCCTGCGCGCCGAGCACGAACGGCCGCAGGTTCATGGCGTAGGAGCGGTCGAGGTGGTGGGGCTTCACGTCCATGATGTTCTTGAACGCGCTCGCCGCCGCGTTGGAGACGAAGTGGTCCAGCCGCCCGGTCTCCTCGGCGACCCGGTCGAACAGGAGGCGCAGCGCGTCCGGGTCCTCCATGTCGGCCTGGACCGCGATGCCCCGGCCGCCGGCCGCGTCGACGTCGGCCACCGTCTGCTCGGCGAGGTCCCCGTTCTTCTTGTAGTTGACGAAGACGGTGCCGCCCTGGGCCGCCAGGGTCAGGGCCAGGGCCCGGCCGATGCCGCGCGAGGCGCCGGTGATCAGCGAGACCGGTCCCCGCTCCGCCGCGCTCACCGGCCCGCTCCGGCGGCGGCCGGGGCGGTGCCGCGCAGCAGCTCGCGGAAGACCACGGCCTTCTGCACCTCGTTCGTGCCCTCCTCGAACCGCTGGGCGCGGGCGTCGCGGTAGACGCGTTCCATGGGATGGTCCTTCCAGTAGCCGCGACCGCCGTGGATCTGCAGCGCCTTGTCGGTCACGGAGGTGAGCATGGTCACCGCGTGCATCTTCGCCATGGACGACTTCATCGAGGCGTCCTCGGCTCCGCTCTCGCAGCTGCGGGCGGCGTGCAGGACCAGTTGCCGGGCCGCCTCGATCTCGGTGGCGTTCTCCGCGAGCATGAACTGGATCGCCTGCCGCTCGGCCAGCTTCTTGCCGAAGGTGACCCGCCGGCGCGCGTACTCCAGCGCGAGCCGCTGGGCCCGCTCGGCCAGACCGACGCAGCTCATCGCGACGGAGATGCGCGAGGGCGTCAGGAAGCCCCCGAGGAAGATCTCCAGACCGTCGCCCTCGGCGCCGATGCGGTGGTCCACCGGGACCGGCGTGCGGTCGAACGTGAGGGTCGCGTGGTCCGTTCCCGTCACGCCCATGGTCTGCGAGGAGTCCTGCGCGTGGACACCGGCGGCGTGCCGCGGCACCAGCAGCGCCACCGTCCCGTCCCGGCCGGTGCTGCCCGCCACGCGGGCCGCCAGGAGGTAGTAGTCGCAGCGCATCCCGAAGGTGATCAGGTGCTTGCGGCCCGACAGGTAGTACGTGTCGCCCTCGCGGGTCACGGAGGTGGTGATGTCGGCGCCGGTGCCGTTGTCCGGCTCGGTCAGGGTGAAGGCGATCTTCAGTTCGCCGTTGACCGCGGGAACGACGAACCGCTTGCGCTGGTCGTCGGTGGCGTGGCCGTCCAGGCTGCGCCAGATCCCGTTGCACACGTGCACGATCATGCGGATCGAGCCGTGGGAGCGGGAGAAGACCTCCATCAGCTCCATCCACCGGGTGAAGCCGAGGCCGAGGCCGCCGTACTCCCGTGGCGCGGCCACGCGCAGGAAGCCGTGGTCGTTCAGCTCGGTCCACAGCTCCTCGGGGACCGTGCCGGAGGCCTCGATGCGTTCCGCCCAGCGTTCGCCCGGCCCTTCCACCCAGCTCTCGACCCGCTCGTACAGAGCGGCGAAGTCCACGTCCCGGCTCACGCCCCACCCACCTTTTCCTGTTCCGTTTCCACACGCCGGCCGCGCTGCGGAGCAAGGCTCCGCGCCCGGTCGCGGAGCACGAACTTCTGTACCTTGCCGGCGGCGTTGCGCGGCAGGCTGTCCACGACCTCCAGCCGCTCCGGCCAGTAGTGCCGGGCGACCCGGCCCTGGTCCAGGTAGCGCTGCATCGACGGGAAGTCGAGCCGGTCGCCCTCGCGCACCGCGACGAAGGCGCAGACGCGCTCGCCGAGGCGCTCGTCGGGCATCGCCACCAGGGCCGCCTCGGCCACGGCGGGATGGGCGTGCAGCAGTTGCTCGATCTCGGAGACCGGCACCTTCTCGCCGCCGCGGTTGATCACGTCCTTCACCCGGCCGGTGATGCTGAGGTAGCCGTCGGCGTCGAGCGTCGCCAGGTCACCGGTGCGGTACCAGCCGTCCTCGGTGAAGGCGTCCGCCGTCAGGTCAGGACGGTCGAGGTAGCCGGCGAAGGCCGTCGGCGTGCGGATCTCGAAGTTGCCCTCCACACCCGGCGGCCGGACCCGGCCGGCGTCGTCGACCACGCGCAGCCGGACACCGTCCAGCGCCCGGCCGTCGGTGCCCCAGCGCGCGGCGGGCGCGTCCGCGGGCGTGCTCAGGGTCGCCAGGCAGGTCTCGGTGGTGCCGAACGCGCCGCAGACGGCGGTGCCCATGACCCGGCTCGCCCGCTCGGCGAGGCTGCGCGGGATGGCGGTGCCGGCGGCGACGAAGACGCGCAGCACCGGCGGAGCCTGTCCGCTGCCCTCGACGACCTGCACGAGGTCGGAGAGGAACGGCGTCGACGCCTGGACGAAGGTGGCCCGGTGCTCCCGCAGCACGGACAGCGCCCGCTTGGCGTCCCACTCGGCCTGGAGCACCTGCCGCACCCCCAGTTCGAGCGCGAGCCACATGCCGTAGAGGAAGCCCGTCTGATGCGCCAGCGGCGACGGCACCCACACCACGTCGCTCTCGTCCAGGCCCAGTTGGCGGATCTCCGCGGCGGCGCCGCGGGCCAGCACGTCCCCGCGGTGCAGCGCGCCCTTCGGCTCGCCGGACGTGCCCGAGGTGAACAGGAGCTGCGCCAGCGCCGTCGGCTCGGGCGTCCGGGCGTCCAGCCCGGCGGCGTCGGCCTCGCCCGCGGCCAGGGCGGCGTGCCAGTCGTGGAAGCGGAACGCGCCGTCCGTGCCCGGCAGTCGCGCGCTCTCCTCGCTGTCCGACAGCACGAGTACGTGCTCCAGCCGCGCCGTGTCCTCGGCCGGCAGTCCCGCCAGCTCCTCGGCCGGCCGGCGGCCCCGGTAGGTCTCGGCGAGCAGCAGCACGCGGGCGCCGGAGCGGCGGAGCGCGAAGCCGACCTCCCGCTCGCGGAAGAACGGCATGACCGGGCAGCAGACGGCCCCGATGCGCAGCGCGGCCAGCGTCATCACCACGAACTCCGCCTGGTTCGGCAGCTGGTAGGCGACGCGTTCGCCCGGCGCGACGCCGAGGCGCAGCAGCAGGGCGGCGGCGCGGTCCACCTCCGCCGCGAGCTCCCGCCAGGTGAGCGCCGTCTCGTGGTCCGGGTACGCGGTCACGACGGCGGTCTCGTCCGGCCGGGTCCGCGCGTGCTCCCGTACCCGTTCGGGCAGCGTCCGCGGCGGCGCCGACGCGGCGGCCGGGAGTTCGCCGGCCGCGGCCGGCGCGGCAACCGCGGGCGCGGCCGGCGCGGTGCGCGCGGGCGGGCGCTCCACGGCCATCGACAGGCCGAGGCCGCCCAGGTCGGTCAGGAAGTCCGGGTACGAGATCCGGTAGGCGTGCGGATAGCTGAGGGTGGACGGTCCGTCGGCTCGCGTCGCCGCCACGGCCAGGGCCATCAGGACGCGGTGGTCGTTGAACGACGACAGCTTCGCGCCGCGGAGCGCGGCCGTGCCGCGCACCCGCAGGGTGTCGCCGGTCAGCTCCAGTCCGGCTCCCATGGCGTTCAGCTGCGTCATGGCGGCGGCCCGGTCGGACTCCTTCAAGCGGGTGTGCGCGACGTGCTCGAAGACGGTCTCGCCGTCGGCGAAGGTCGCCAGCGTCGCGAGGACCGGCAGCATGTCGGGCATGTCCCGGCAGTCGACCGTGGTTCCCCGCAGCCGCACGCCGTCGTGGCGCACGCGCAGTCCGCGGCCGGGCTCGATCTCCATCGGGACGCCCATGTCCCGGGCCACGCGCAGGAAGTGGGCCTCGGGGTGGTCGGCCGGTCCGCCGTCCAGCGAGGTGATGCCGCGCAGCAGGACGTCGGCCGGGTGGAGCGCGGCGGCGGCGACGGCGAAGGCCGCGGAGCCGATGTCCGGCGGCAGGGTGACGTCCCTCGCCCGAGCGCGCTGTCCGGGCTCGACGGCGAAGCGCCGCCAGTCCTGCGACACCTCCACCCGCAGCCCGAACTGCCGCATCATCGCCACGGTGAGTTCGAGGTAGGGGCGCTCGTTCAGCTCGCCCTCGACCTCGACGACCGTCGGCCGCTCGGCGAACGGCGCCAACAGGATCAGCCCGGAGATCCACTGCGAGAGCGTGCCCGGGATCCGCACGTGGCCGCCGGCCGGCCTGCCGGGCCGGACCTGTACCGGCGGGCAGCCGTCGGCGGAGGTCAGGTGCACACCCAGCTGCCGCAGCGCGTCCAGCAACGGGCCCACCGGGCGCCTGCGGAAGTACTTCTGGCCGGTCACCTCGACGGGCCGGTCCGCGAGGGCCGCCAGGCCGATCATGAAGTAGAGCGTCGTGCCGGAGCTGCCGGCCGACACGGACGCGCGCCGCGGCCGGTAGACGCCGCCGAGGCCGTGCACGACGAACGTGTCGCCCTCGGTCGTGATCCGCACGCCCAGGCCGCGCAGGAGTTCCACGGTGTACGTGACGTGCCGCGCCTCGGTCAGGCCGTTGACGCGGCTCACCCCGTCGGCCAGGGAGGCCAGGATCAGCGCACGGTGCGCGTGGTATTTCGACGCCGGTACCCGTATGTCACCGGCCAGCCGGCCCGGGCCGCCGCGAACGAGAAGATGCATGACGATAAGCCTTCGAAAGAGAGGTGGACCCGGTGCGCGATCGGCGGAGGTCGACGGGACGGGGAGGAGGAAATGCGCAGAGAAGCACGGAACTCACGCGTCCGGCGCCACCGTATCGACCCGGAAACCGGGTTTTCAATATTCTCCGGCAGTAATTCGGCAATCAATCGCGGGAATTAAGACCGGCTTTAGCATCGTGAATACAGCGGGTTTGTCGCGCTCTCACTGACTGATGCCGCCGTCGATCTGCAGGACCTGGCCGGTGATGTAGGAGGCCCGCTCGGAGGCCAGGAACGAGACCGCGTCCGCGACCTCGGCCGCCGACCCGATCCGGCCCAGCGGAATCTGCTTGAGCAGCTTGGCGCGCGCCCGGTCGCTCATGCCGTCCGTCATGTCGGTGGCGATCAGGCCGGGCGCGACGACGTTGGCCCGGATGCCGAAGCGGGCCACTTCCTTGGCGAGGGACTTGGTGAAGCCGATGATGCCGGCCTTGGACGCGGCGTAGTTGGACTGCGTGGCGTTGCCGTACACGCCCGTGACCGACGAGATGTTCACGATCGTGCCGCGCGCGTGCTTGATCATCGGGAACACGGCCGCGCGGCAGACGTGGTAGGTCCCGGTGAGGTTGGTCTCGATGACGCTGTGCCAGGCGTGCGCGCTCATCGTCGCCAGCGGGCTGTCGTGCACGATCCCGGCGCTGGTGACCACGGCGTCGAGCGGCCCGAGCCGCTCGGCGGTCTTCGCCAGGTACGCGATGACGGCCTGCTCGTCGGTGACGTCCACGGCGGCCTCGTACAGCCGCCGTCCGTGGTCCTCGGCCAGCTTGACGACGTCGTCCGCGTCCTCGGGCCGGGTGCGGTAGCAGTAGCTGACGTCGTAGCCGTCGGTGAGCAGCCTCTCGACCACCGCGCGGCCGATGCCGCGCGAACCGCCGGTGACCAGGGCGACGGGCGCGCTCGGCGGCGTCATGGGTGTCTCCTGCATGGTTGCGTCCTCTCCTCGCTTGATGACGGCGGGCCGCGCCCGGCGGCGGCGGGCCGCACCCGGCGCGGACTCCCGCGCGACGGCAGTCAGACGATCGCTTCTCCGCCGTCGACGCCGATGACGTTTCCGGTGAGCCAGGACGAGCTGCTGGCCGAGAGCATGACGATCGCCTCCGCCACCTCCTCGGGCTCGGTGATCCGGCCGTGCGGGTTCGCCTCGGCCGCGCGCCGGGCCAGGTCCTCGCTGCCGGGAATGCGCAGCGCGGCCGGTGTGGGGGCCATTCCGGCGCGGATCGCGTTGACCGCGACACCGGACGGCGCCAGTTCCACGGCGAGCTGGCGGACGTGGGCGCAGAGCGCGGCCTTGGCGGCGCCGACCGCGCCGTAGCTCGGCATGGCGTGCTCGTCCCCGTGGCTGGTCAGCGTGAACACCTTCGCGCCGGGCCGCAGCAGGCCCGCCACGTAGAGGTCCCTGGTCCAGTAGACGAGGCTGTGGCCCATCACGTCGGCCGTCATGTTCATCTGCCGGGGCGTGATCACGTCCGGCTGTTCCTCGGTCGGGATGAACGGCAGCAGGCTGCCGAACGCGAGGGAGTGCAGCAGTACGCGGACACCGCCCGGTCCGGTCGCCTCCGCGATCTCCGCCACGAGCTCGGCGCGGTTCTGGTGGCCGGCCGCGTTGCGGTTGTGGAACACGACCTGGACACCGGTGGCCTCCAGCTCGGCGACGAGCTCCTCCACCTCGGTCCGCTGCGCCGCGGTGCTGAGGTGCACGCCGAAGATGTGGGCGCCCTCCTTCGCCATGGCCAGGGCCGTGGCCCGGCCCATGCCGCTGGAGGCACCGAGGATCACGGCCCACGAGCCCTTCACCGATGACAGCATGTCCATCCCTTTCGTTCCTTGATGAGCGCCCGGCGCGCGGGCACGGTCCGCACCGCCACGGCGGCTACGCCGTCCCGTACGGGTCCACCGACGCGAACGCCACGTTGCCCTCGCCCGCGACGGCCACCACCGTCCGCGGACCGGCGGCGCCGTCGCGCAGGTCGTGCGCGACCCGCTCCATCGGCGCCAGCGCGCCGGCCCGGGCGCCGACCGCCTCGACCGACAGCGGTACGCGTCGCGCCGACCAGTCGCGGACCGCCGCCTCGACCGCCGCGGCCACCGCCGAGCCGTCCGTGACCACCCGGATCAGCTCCGGTGCGCGGCCGGGCGCGGCGAGTGCCTCCAGGGCTTCGCGCACCTCCCGGCCGGCACGCCGCCGCCCGGACTCGTGCGCCAGGGCGGCCGGAGGGACGAAACGCAGCGTGGTCCGCAGCAGCGCGCCGCCGGGCCGTACGGCGTCGGCCGGCGGGCGGAGCACCAGCACGACGGACCCGGCCTCGGCGGCCGCCGTGCCGTGGCCCGGGTCGAACGCCTCCGTGACACCGGCCAGGACCAGGTCGCCGCGGCCGGCGCCGAGTTCGCGAGCGGCCACGTGCAGCGCCTCCAGGCCGGCCACGCGCGGCGAGGTCACGGTCGTGTTGAAGCCCTTGAGCCGGTGCTCGGTGGACAGGCGCGAGGCGACGAGGTTGACGGAGAAGAACGGCGTGAGCATCGGGCTGAGCCGGTTGATCCCGCCGGCCCGCACCACCTCGGTGATGTCGGCGTGCAGCGCCGCCACCGCGCTGTTGGTCCCCACGACGGCCGCGCGCCGCTCCTCGGCGAAGCCGGCGAGAGCCGCGGGCCCGTCCCCGGCGGCACCGGCGCTCCCCACGGACCCGGCGGATCCAGCAGGACCGGCAGGGCCGGCAGGGCCGGCAGGCCCGGCAGGCCCGGCGGATTCCGCGCCGCTCCGCGTGAGGGCGTCCTTGGCCGCGGCCAGCAGGTACTGGCAGGCGTCGGGCAGGTACTTGTAGCCGCGCGGACCGAGCCGGGCCCGGTAGTCGAACCAGGGTTCGTCCAGCGCGGTTCCGGCCGGCGCGGCCACGGTCCCCACGCCGGTGACGACGGCCTCGGCCACGGTGTCGCGTGCCGTCACCGGCTTTCGCCTCCGAACACCAGGGAGAAGTTGTTCCCGCCGAACGCATAGGCGTTGAGCAGGACGTTCGTCCGCGTCAGCGGAGTGGGACCGGTCTGCGGCAGCCACACCCGGCAGTCCGGGTCCTGGCGCTCCAGCGTCATGTTCGCGGGCATCGCGCCGTGCCGCGCCATCAGCGCGGCACAGACCGTGGAGAACGCGGCGGCGGAGCCGGCGGTGTGGCCGATGAACGCCTTGAGGCTGAACAGCGGTACGTCGCCCAGCCGTTCGCCGAGGACCTCGCCGAGCACCCGGGCCTCGACCGCGTCGTTCTGGCGGGTGCCGGTGCCGTGCGGGATCACCGCGTCGACGTCGCCGGGCTCCCGCCCGGCCTCGCGCAGCGCCTCGCGCGCGACCCGCACCAGCTGGTCACCGGCCGGATCGGGCGCGGTCGGATGGTGGGCGTCGCAGCTCAGAGCGGCGCCGAGAAGACGGCCGTACACGGGCCGGCCGGCCGCGGCCCCGGCGGACCGCACCACCAGCATCGCCGCGCCCTCGCCGAAGACGGTGCCCCCGCGGTCCGCGTCGAACGGGCGGCAGCGGACGGGGTCGCTGGCGCCGAGCCGGCCGAAGGCGGCCAGCGGCACCGTGGCCACCGCGTCCGCTCCGCCGACCAGCACGGTCCGCGCCTCGCCCCGGCGCACCAGGTCGATCGCGAGCGTCAGCGCGTAACCGCTGGCCGCGCAGGCGTTGCTGACGCTGATGTTGCTGCCGAACGCGCCGAGTTCGCCGCCCACGGCCGAGGCGACCCGGAACACCGGGGCCCACGCCTCCGCCCCGGCGCCGTCCCGGGCGGTCTCCCGCTCGGCGGTCTCGCCGGCCGCGGTGCCGATCACCACGGCCATGTCCGCGATCTCCTCGGCGGTCAGCGCGGCGTCGGCGACCGCCTGACGCGCGGCGTGCAGGGCGAACGCGGTCGCGCGACCGTACCGGCCGGTCTCCGTGACGCCGTCCGCGACGCGGTAGGAGAGCGCGCCGGGCACCCGCTCGGCGAGGCCCGGCGGCGGCTCCGGACGGCTGTCGGCCGCCCGCAGTCCGGCCCAGAACGCGTCGACGCCCGCACCGAGGCAGCTCACGGTGCCGAGTCCGGTCACCACGACGTCGTCAGAGGTGAGGCCCTTCATGGTCGGTTGCCTTTCCCCTGTGCCGATGTGCCGAATTCGATCCGCCGAGCTGACGGCGACCTTACCGAGGCCGCCCTTAAACCCTCCTTAATTTCGACCGAGCCATTGATTGCGCGGCCGGGCCGCGGTTCCCAGGAAAGCGGCCTTTTAGCGGGGAATAAGAGGGCCGTGGTTAAGCTTCCCCTCGCCATATATCTGACGGTTGATTTTTTGGACCGCCACATCTATTCACTGGAGAACGCCATGCCCCAGGCTCAGCAGGCTCAGCATCTCGAGGAGCTCCGGGAACTCGCCGCCGCCGCGCTCGAGATCGAGCCCGAGGAGCTCGGCGTCGACGACCACTTCATCGAGGACCACGACGGCGACTCGCTGCGCGCCATCGAGCTGCTGGCCCGGATCGAGAAGAAGTACAAGATCGAACTGCCGCAGACCGAACTGCCGAACATGACCAGCCTGAGCGCGGTCTACAAGGTCGTCGCCCACTACGCGAACTGGCAGGACTGAGTCCATGGACCGGCGCGTCGTCATCACCGGACTCGGCCCCGTCACCAGCATCGGCATCGGCGTCGCCGCCTTCGGTGCCGGACTGCGCGCCGGGCGGAGCGGTGTCTCGCCCATCACCAGTTTCGACACCACCGGCTTCCCGCACGTCATGGGCGCCGAGGTGCGCGACTTCGAGCCGGCCTCGCTGCTCCGGCGCCTCGACCCGCGGCAGTGGGGGCTGGCGAGCCGGTTCGCCGCCGCGGCCGCACGGCTGGCCGTCGAGGACTCCGGAGTGGACCCCGACCGCATCGCCGGCCCGCGGTCCGGCGCGAGCATCGGCACCTGCACCGGCGAGTCGCAGGTGCTGCAGAGCCTCACCGAGGAGTGGGTGCGCGAGGGCTTCGGCGCCATGTCGCCGCACGAGGCGGCCCAGGCACCGACCCACCAGATCGGCAGCGCCGTCCACCGCGAACTCGGCTTCACCGGCGACTCGATGATGGTCTCCGCGGCCTGCGCCGCCAGCAACTACACCATCGGCAACGCCTACGACCTGATCGCCGGCGGCGAGCTCGACTACATGATCGCCGGCGGCGCCGACGCCATGGTGCGCTGGGGCCACGCCGGGTTCTACCGGTGCGGCCTGATGGCCGAGGACGCCTGCTCACCGTTCGACCGCGACCGCACCGGCGTGCTCGCCGGCGAAGGGGCGTCGGCACTGTTCCTGGAGACCCTGGACTCGGCGGTGGAGCGCGGCGCGCGCATCTACGCCGAAGTGCTCGGCTACGGCCTCAGCTGCGACGCCCGCCACCCGGTCGCGCCCGACGCGGACGGCATCGCCCGCTGCATCCGCCGCGCCCACGCCAACGCCGGCGTCACCCCCCAGGACGTGGACTACATCTGCGCCCACGGGACCGGCACTCCCGCCAACGACCTGACCGAGGCCAACGCGGTCCGCGACGTCTTCGGACCGACCCCGCCGCCGATGAGTTCGATCAAGTCGATGCTCGGCCACACCATGGGCGCCGCGAGCGGCCTGGGCGCCATCGCCTCCGTACTCGGCATCAGGGAAGGTTTCATGCCGCCCACCATCAACTACGGCCACGAGGACCCGGCGCTGACCGGCATCGACCCGGTGCCGAACGCGGCCCGGCCCGCGCGGCTGCGCGTCGTGCAGAACAACGGCTTCGCGTTCGGCGGGAACAACGCCGTGACGCTCTTCGGTGAGGTCGCCTGATGGCCGGCACGCTGGCGGTGACCGGCTGGGGCGTCGTGGCCTCGACGGGGGTCGGTGCCGACGAGTTCGGCAAGGCGCTGGTGGACGGACAGAGCGGTCTGCGGGACGTCGGCGCGATGTTCGCCGAGGAGCTGCCGCAGCCGGCCGCCCACGCGCTCGTCGACTTCGACGTCCGCGACCACCTGGGCCGCAAGCGGACCGGCAGTCTGGACCGCACCACCGCGTTCGCCGTCACGGCGGCCGGACTGGCCCTGGCCGACTCCGGGATCCGGCTGGACGACGAGAACCGCGACGAGACCGGCATCGTCCTCGGCAACACCATGGGCAGCTTCCGTTCGATCGCCGAGTTCGACCGGGAGACCCTGGTCAACGAGCGGCCCTACCTGGTCGAGCCGCTCCTCTTCCCGAACAGCGTGATGAACTGCGCGGCCAGCCGCTGCGCCATCTGGCACCAGCTGCGCGGCGTCAACGCCACCATTCCGGCGGGCCGGATCTCCGCCGTGTCGGCGCTGCGCTACGGCGGCACGCTCCTGCGGCGCGGCCACGCCCGCACGCTGCTGCTCGGCGCGGTCGAGGAGTTCAGCGCGCACCGGGCCTGGCTGGAGCACCACGCACACGCCGACGAGCCGTCGCGGGCACCGCTCGGCGAGGCCGCGGCGCTGCTGGTCACCGAGGACGCACGGGCGGTCCGCGCGGCCGGCCGGCCGCTGGACGCCGAGATCCTCGCGACGAAGACCGGTCACTTCGACCCGGCCGACCGGGCCACCGCGCCCGCCGACGGTCTGGCGCAGCACCTCGGGGCCGCGCTCGACGCCGCCGGAGTCACCGCCGAGCAGGTCACCACCGTCGCCACCGGCGAGTGCGGCCTCTCGCGCGTGGACGCCGTGGAACGGGCCGCCGTCGAGGCGGTCCTCGGCACCGGGCCCGACCGGCTCAGGGCCGCCGACACGCTCGGCGACTGCGGCGGCGCCTCCGCGGCCGTGCAGCTCGCCGCCGTCCTGGCCCTGCACCGCGACGACCCGGGCCGCGACGGCCAGGTGTCCGTGGTGACGTCCTGCGACCCCGAGGGAGGAGTCGGCGTGGTCGTCCTGCGGGGCTGGAGCAGGCGCGGAGCGCTCCGGTGACCGTGGACGCGCCGCCCTTCGCCGACGGCGTCGGTGTCCACCGGCTGACCGGCGGCAGCGGCGCCCTGGTCGTCGCGGTGCACGGCGCCGAGGGAAGCTGGCGCGAGTGGGAGCCGCTGGCCGCGGCGTGGCCGGGACGGCACCGGCTGGTCGCGCTCGACCTGCCGTGGCGGGCCGGGAACGACTACGGCTGGGCGCGGCGGGGCACGCCCGGCCAGTGGCTGCGCGGCGCCGTCGACCGTCTGGGAGAGCCGGTGCACGCCGTGCTCGGACACTCCCTCGGCGGCAACGCGGTGCTGGAGTGGCTGTGCGCGCCGGGCGAGCGGGAGCCGGCTGCCGCCGTGCTGTTCGCGCCCTTCTACCGGCCGGCGACGGACACCGTCGACGCCGCCCTGGAAGGGGAGTTCCGCGCCGCCTTCCGGGTCGCGGTCGCCGACGGCATCCGGATCGCGCTGTCCACGCGCGCCCGGCGGCTGGACGAGCAGCTCTTCGAGTCGATCGTGGACACCGCGCTGAACCGGGTCGGCGCGTACGGACTCGGCGTCCTCTTCCGCCAGTTCGTCGCCACCGGCGCCTTCGACCTGGCCGGCGTGCGGGTCCCGACCCGCGTCCTGGTCGGCGAGACCGATCCGGCCCTGATCCCCCGCCGGGGCGCGGCGCTGGCCGCGGCCATGCCCGCGGCGGCCGTGTCCCACCGCCCCGGCTACGGGCACTGCTTCCACATCAGCCACGCCGACCGGATCGCCGCCGACATCGCCGCGTTCCTGGCCGGCGCCACGCCCGTGCCGCTCGGCGCGGGCGAGTAACGGAGACCCGCATGAAACCACGCAGGCGCCCCAGGGCGTACTTCAACCTCCGCAGCCCGTACAGCTGGATGGCCCTCGACCAGCTGGAGCGGCGGTTCCCGCGGGCGGGCGAGCTGATCGACTACTACCCGCTCTGGGAGCCCGAGGCGGGGCTGCGGGAGGCACTGCACGAGCGCGGCGCCGAGGTGCTGTACCGGCCGATGAGCAAGGCCAAGCACCTGTACATCCTGAGTGACGTCAAGCGCACCGCCACCCGGCTCGGCTATCCGCTGGCCTGGCCCGTCGACAGCGAGCAGGACTGGGACCTGCCGCACCTGGCGTGGCTGGCGGCCCGGCGCGAGGGCCGCCACCGGCCGCTGTACCGGGCGCTCGTGGAGACCCGCTGGCACCGCGGTGAGCCGATCAACTCGCCGGAGGCCGTCGTCGGGGCGGGCGAGGCGGCCGGTCTGGACGGCGCCGCGCTGCTCGCCGCCGCGCGTTCCCCGCAGGTGCGGGCCGAGGCGGTGGACGTGCTGGAGGCCGCCTACGAGGACGACATCTTCGGCATGCCCTACTTCCGCATCGGCCGCGAGCGGCTGTGGGGCCTGGACCGGCTCGACGAGTTCGTCTCCGCGCTGCACCGGGCCTGGCCGGAGGCGGAGGCCGACGGCCCCGCGCGGACGGACGGCCCCGCCGCGGACGCCGATCCGCTGGCCGGGGTGCCGGCCGAACTCCTCACGAAGGCCGGCAGCTACGACACCGACACGGCGGGTGCGTGCGGCTGACGCCGCTCGGCCCGGCCGCGCCCGAACCGTCCCCCCATCCACAGTTCCCCAGACCGCCGTGGAGCGATTGCGAGGCACCATGTTCAGAAGATTCCTGAGGGCCTTCCTGTCCCTTGTGATGCGCGTCGCCTTCCGCCCGCGCATCACGGGCGTGCACCACATTCCGGCCGAGGGGCCGTGCATCATCGCGGCCAACCACCTGTCCTTCTCCGACCACGTCTTCATCTCGCTCGCCGTGTCCCGGCCGGTCTGCTTCATCGGCAAGGCCGAGCGGCTGACCGGCAAGGGCGTCAAGGGCAGGCTGAGCGCGGCGTTCTTCCGGGCCATCGGGATCGTGCCGGTGGAGCGGGACGGCGGGCCCGGCGGCGTCGCCGCCCTCGGACTCGCGCGTGAGGTCATCGAGGACGGCCAGGTCTTCGGCATCCACCCGGAGGGCACGCGCTCGCCGGACGGCCGGCTGTACCGGGGCCGCACCGGTGTCGGCTGGCTGGCCATGGCGACCGGCGCGCCGGTGGTGCCGTGCGGGATCGTGGGCACCGACCGGGTGCAGCCGCTCGGCCGGATGGTGCCGAAGCCCGTCCGGTTCGACCTGCACTTCGGCGCGCCCCTCAGCTTCGCGGAGTACCACGGCAAGGAGGGCGAGGCCCGGCTGCGCCGCAGCGTCACGGACACGGTGATGAAGGAGATCGAGCGGCTGTCCGGCCTGGAGTACGTACCTCGGTTCGCCACCATGCACAAGGACGCCGCGGCGAAGGAGAAGGAGACCGCCGCCTAGTCCCCCGCCGGACGCGCCTCTGCCCCGCGCACCGCGCCGGCGTCACGAACGGTGCCCCACTCGGCCTCGGTCCCTGGTCGAGTGGGGCACCGTTCGTCGTCGTACCGCCGCGGGGTACGTGGTCTCCCCGACGCGCCGCTCAGCCGTCCGTCGCGGCCGGCTCGCCCTCCGCCGGGTCCCCGGAAGCGCCGGGCTGCGTGGCAGCGCCGGGTTCGGCAGGGGCACCGGGACCGGCAGGAGCGCCGGGTTCGGCTGGGGCGCCGGACGCCGCCGGAGCGCTCTTCGGATAGGTGAAGGCCGTGAAGGCGAGCGCGAGGAGCGCGAACCCGGTGGCCGTCCAGCCGATCGCGCCGCCGCCCGCGAAGTTCACCGCGAGCCCGCCGGCCAGGCCGCCGACGGCGGTGCCGAGGTACTGCGCCGAGGACAGCAGGCCGAGCGCGAGCGGCGCCGAGGCCGGCGCGGCGGTGATCACCCGGTGCTGCTGGCCCATGGTCACCGGCCAGGCCATCACCGACCAGACCGCCGCCCACACCAGCGCGCCGGGGAAGGTGAGGTCGGCGAGCGGGGTCAGCGCGACCGAGGCCGCGATGCCCGCGATGCCGAGGAAGATCATGGCGCGCGGGCCGTAGCGGTCGGTGAGCCGGCCCGCCACCACGATGCCGACGACGGCGGCGAGGCCCCACACCCAGATGACCGCCGTCAGCTTTCCGGCGCTGCCGCCGGTGGCCCCGCCCAGCGCGGGGCCGAGGTAGGTGTAGAGGGTGTATCCGGCGGAGAAGGTGAGCGCCTGCGTGACCAGCGCGGCGAGCACCGCGCGGTCGGCGAGCGGCGTGAGCCGCGCACGCAGGTTCGGCGCCTGCGGCAGCCGTACGTCCGGCACGGTCGCGGCGACCGCGGCCGTCGCCACCGCGCCGAGCCCGGCGATCAGCCAGAACACCACGCGCCAGTCGAAGGTTCCGCCGATCCAGGTACCGACCGGCGAGCCCAGCGCGGTGGCCACGCTCAGTCCGCCGAGCACCACGGCGAGCGCACGGCCACGCCGTTCCGGCGCCACGAGCGCGCTGGCGGTGGCCGAGGCGGTCGGCGTGTAGAGCGCGGCGCCCGCCGCGGCGAGCACGCGGGTGGCGAGCACCAGGCCGAGCGTGGGCGCCAGCGCGGTGAACACGTTGGCCACCGTGAACACGGCGAGCCCGACGAGCAGCACCTGCCGCCGGGTGAACCGCGCCGTGGTGGCGGCGAGGACCGGCGAGAGCACCGCGTAGGCGACGGCGAAGACCGTGGCGAGCTGGCCGACCGCGGCGACCGACACGTCCAGGTCCCGCGCGATCGGCAGGACCAGTCCGGCCGTGACGAAGAGATCCGTGCCGATGGCGAAGGTGCCGATGCCGAGCGGCAGCAGCCGGCGCAGCTCCATGTCCGTGGCTCCTTGCTTCACGCGTCACCGCCGGTGACGAAGTCGAGGCTCTGACCGATCACCGACGGGTCGGTGAGCACCCGCCGGTGACCGAGGCCCTCGGTGGCGACCAGGCGGGACCGCCCGCCCAGCGCCGTCACGATCTTCCCGGCCTCGGCGAAGGCGACTTCCCGGTCCTTGCGGTCGTGGACGACCAGGGCCCGGGCGGTGATCAGCTCGGGCCGGTGGGAGACGGAGAAGCGGCGCCAGATGTCGGTCTCGGGCCGGAAGAACTCCTCCGTGCGGCGGTGCAGCTCCTTCTTGAGCCCCTCGCGCAGGCCGAGCTGGACGCAGAAGGTGTCGTAGCTGGTGCGGAAGTCGCACAGCGCGCCGATGGAGACGATCCGCTCGGCCCTGACGCCTTCCCGCACCGCGTCGTACGCGCAGGTCCCGCCGAAGGAGTGGCCGATGATCGCGCGGAAGGGACCGTGCCGGTCGTGCAGCGCCGCGGTGAGCGCGCGGTGGTCGAGCAGCGTGGTGTTGCGGCCCTCGGAGTCGCCGTGCCCGAAGGCGTCGTAGGCGACCGGGGTGAGGCCGCGCTCCAGCAGGCCGGGCACGAAGCCGGCGAGCGCGCTGGCCCGCATGGCGAAGCCGTGCATCAGCAGGACGGGCTCGCCCTTGCCGTCGCCCCACCGGTAGACGGCGACCCCCTTGCCGTCCACCACGATCCGCTCCACCGAGGCCGCCTCGTGCACCTCCTTCTCCGCCGGCCGCACCGGCGCGCGGCCCGTGGGTTCGCAGAAGAGCCGGAAGGCGTATCTGCCGGCGAGGCGCGGCGCCACGTACGAGGTCGTGTTGAGCGCGCGACGGATGGTTACCACGGAGGGGGGCATGGTGGCCTCGTTCCTTCTCGGTCGGCGGACTGAGCGTCAACAGCCCTCAGTTGACCTGGCGTTGACGATCAACCCAGTACGGCTGACGCAGCTCACGACGGAGGATCTTGCCACTGGCGTTGCGCGGCAGCGACGGGACGAAGGTGTATCCGGCCGGAAGCTGGAAGTCGGCGAGCCGGCCGCGCAGGGCCAGCATCAGCTCCCGGGGGGTGGCCACGGCACCGGGTTCCAGCACCACGAAGGCGTGCACCGCCTCGCCCCAGCGTTCGTCCGGCACGGCCACCGCGGCGGCCTCGCGGACCGCGGGGTGGGCGGCGAGGGCGTTCTCGACGGCGGCCGGATAGACGTTCTCGCCGGCGACGATGATGGTGTCCTTGATCCGGTCGCAGAGGTAGAGATAGCCCTCCTCGTCGAGGTAGCCCGCGTCCCCGGTGACGATCCAGCCGTCCTGGAGGGTCTCCTCGGTGGCCTCGGGCCGGCCGTGGTAGCCGAGCATCCGGGCCCCGGTGCGCAGCCGCACCTCGCCGACCTCGCCGACGGGCAGCGGCGCGCCCCTGTCGTCGGTGATCCGGACGGCGAACCCCGGGTAGGGGCGCCCCGCGGCGGCCAGCCGGGGACTGCCCGGGACGTGCTCGGACGGCGGCAGGCAGCAGGCGGTGTTGCCGGTCTCGGTGAGGCCGTAGATCTGGGCGAAGTCCGCCCCGATGCGGTCCAGTCCCTGGCGCAGCAGGGTCTCGGAGATCGGCGCGCCGCCGTAGACGACCTTGCGCAGGCTGCGCAGCGACGCGGGATCCTCCGGGGACTCGGACAGCATCATCTGGAGCATCGCCGGGACCACGCAGGTCGTGGTGGCGCGGTGGGTGCGCACCAGTTCCACGGCGGTGCCGCCGGTGAAGGCCGGCATCACCACGTTGGTGACGCCGGCGGCGAACCCCTGGGCCGCCCACCACAGTCCGCCGACGTGGAAGCCCGGCACACAGATCAGCGAGATGTCGTCGTCGCGCCAGTCGATCCAGTCCAGGCCCTCGGAGTCCAGCGCCGCGCGGACGGCGAAGAAGGTGCGGTGCGCGAGGACCACGCCCTTGGGCAGGCCGGTGGTGCCGCTGGTGTAGATCTGGACGACCGGCGTGTCGGCGGTCGCCTCGAACCGCGGCGGCTCGCCGGCCGCCTCGGCCCACCCCGGCGGCACCGTGGGGATGCCGTCGTGGGCGGTGTCGGCGAAGAGCAGTCTGGCGTCGGAGTCGCGCAGGATGTGCTCGATCTCCTCACCGCCGAGCCGCCAGTTGACCGGCACCAGTACGGCTCCCGCCATGGCGCAGGCGAAGAGCAGCACGTAGTAGTGCTCGGAGTCCCGTGCGAGGTGCGCCACCCGGTCGCCGGGCCGCACGCCCGCCTCGTGCAGCGCCGCCGCGGTGCGCAGGGCGCGGGCGTACAGCTCGGCGTAGGTGACCGTGCGGTCCTGGCAGTGCACGGCGATCCGCTCCGGGCGGCGCGCGGCCTGCGCGGACAGCGCGGCGTGAAGGGTCAGGTCCATCGGTTCTGCTCCGCCCAGTAGCTGCGTACGTCGGTGTGCTCCGGACCCGGCCGGTCCTCGGCGGTGCGGGGGGTGGCGGCGGCCTCCAGGAGCACGTGCGCCTGGGTGCCGCTGAAGCCGACCGCGCTCACGCCGGCGAGCAGCCGGTCCGCCGCCGGCCACGGGACGGTCTCGCGCGGCAGGCGCAGGGTGTCGCTCCAGGGCGCCTCGGGTTCGGGCTCGGCCGCACCGGGGTGCGCCGGGACCTCGCGGTGGGCGAGCGCCAGCGCCGCCTTGATCAGGCCCGCCGCCCCCGAAGCGGCCTCCAGGTAACCGATGTTGGCCTTGTGCGAGCCGACCAGCAGGTCGCCGCCGCGGTAGGCGGCGGAGAGGGCCTCGGTCTCGATCAGGCCGCCGAGCCGCGAGCCGTTGGCGTGCGCCTCGACGAACTGCACCTCCTCGGCGCGCACGCCGGCGCTCCGCAACGCCGCCTCCATGGTGTGGCGTTGGCCCTCGGCGGAGGCGGCGGCGATGTCCGCGCGGGAGCCGTGCTGGTAGACGGCGCCGCCGCGCAGCACGGCGTAGGGCGTCGCGGCGAACCGTGCCGCGTCCGACTGCCGGCACAGGACGACGACTCCGCAGCCCTCCGCGCGTACATGGCCGTCGGCGTGCGCGGTCAGCGGCCGGCTGCGGCCGGTCGGCGACAGCATCCCGGCGCGGGCGCAGGCGACCGTGGACAGCGGCGAGAGCAGCAGGTTGGCGGCGCCGACCACCGCCACGTCGCACTCGTCGCGGCGCAGCGCCGCGAGCGCGAGCTGCACCGCGACCAGCGTCGACGAGCAGGCGGTGTCGACGGTGAGCGCCGGCCCGTCCAGGCCGAGCCCGTGCGCCACCCGGGCCGCGCTGCCGCTGGGCGCGCTGCCGAGGGCCGCGTACGGCGAGACGGCGTCCAGCGGGGTGCCGCGGCGCAGAGCGGCGTGGTGGTACTCGACGGTGCCGACCGTGGTCCACACGCCGACGCGGTGGCCGGCGCGCCGGGCCCGGTCCAGTTGCGCGTCGGCCAGTGCCTCGTCGGCGACGGTCAGCAGCAGGCGCTGCTGCGGATCGAGCTGGACGGCCTCCTCGGCGCCGACGCCGAACCGTGCGGCGTCGAAGAGGTCGACTCCGTCGAGGTACCCGCCCCGGCCCAGCTCCCCGGCCCACGGGGCCAGTTCGTCGTCCGCCGGGTTCCAGCGCGGCCGCCCGGTGGAGTCGCACGGCACCCGTTCCGAGGCCGGCAGCACGTCCTTGCCGGACCTGAGCACGTCCCAGTAGGCGGCGGGCCCGTCGAGCCCGCCGGGCAGGCGGCAGCCGATGCCCAGGATCGCCGCGCCCTGGGTGTCCGCGGCGCGCTGCCGGGCCAGGGCGAGGACGAGCTGCTTCTGGCTGAGGGTCTGCAGGTGGGCCACGTACTCCCGCACCGGGTCAGCCCTCGCCCTCGAGCAGCGCGGCGAGTTCCGCGTCGGCCTGCTCGTCGGAGAGCCCGGCGACGTCCCGCTCCTCGGCCGCCGGCGCCGTCTCCGCCGCGAGCTGCACCAGCACGTGCTCCGTCAGCGCCCGCACCGTCGGGAAGTCGAAGGCGATCGACGAGGTGAGCGGCGTGCGGAAGTCGGACTCCAGGACGTTCTTGAGCTGCACCGCGCTCAGGGAGTCCAGGCCCAGGTCGCGGAACGGTGCGTCCCCCGCGATCTCCTCGGCGCCGTGGAACTGCAGGACCTCCGCGACCCGGGTCCGGATCCGCTCGTTGACGCGCGCGGCCCGCTCGGCGCGGTCCACCGCGGCCAGGCCCGCCAGGTCGAACGGAGCCACCGCACCGCCGGACACGCCCTCGCCGTCGGCGACCAGCGAGTACAGCGCGTTCGCCGCGGGCTGCCGGGACACGAAGCGGTCCCAGTCGAACTCGCCGACCATCACCTGCGGCAGGCCGCCGGCCAGGGTCCTGGACAGCGCCCTGGTGCCTTCGCCGGGCTGGAGGAAGCGCATGCCCTGGCCCTCGATGGCCCGCATGTGCTGCCCGCCCAGCTTCGCCGCCATGCCGACCTCGGCCCACGGCCCCCAGTCCAGGCTCAGGCCGGGCAGGCCCCGCTCGGAGCGACGCTCCATCAGCGCGTCCAGGAAGGAGTTGGCGGCGGCGTAGTTGGCCTGGCCGGCCGGGCCGAGCACCGCGGAGACCGAGGAGTAGCCGACGAACAGCTTCAGCCCGGGCGCGGCCTGCTCGAGGAGCCGGGCGCCGTACACCTTGGGCCGGAAGACGTGCTCGACGTCCTGCCAGGTCATGGCGGAGAGCGGCTTGTCCGCGAGGACACCGGCGGCGTGCACCACGCCCGCGAGCGGCTGCAGTTCGGCCACCACCCGGGCGACGTCGGCGGGATCGGCGACGTCGCCGCGGCAGAAGGTCACGGTGACCCCGTCGCCGAACCTCTGCGCGAGCCCGGCCGGCGCCTCGCCGCGGGACATCAGCGCGATCCGGCGGGCGCCGAGCGCGACCAGCTTCTCGGCGGTGAGCAGGCCGAGCGCGCCGAGCCCACCGGTGATCAGATAGGTGCCCCCGGGGTCGATCTCCTCGGCCACCGGCGTCGGCCGCCCGCCGAACCGGACCACCAGCTTTCCGGTGTTGGCGCCCCGCGACAGGACGCCGAACGCCTCCGTCACCTCGTCGAGGTCGTACGCGGTGACCGGCGGCGGCCGCAGCTCGCCCGTGCTGATCAGGTCGGCCACCGGGCGGAGGATGTCCCGGGTGATGCGGGCGATCTCCGACGGCGCGAACTCGCTCAGGTCGAAGTTGTGGTACTCCGCGTCGGGCCGCTGCGCACGGGCCTCCTCCGGTGTGCGGATGCCGAGCTTGCCGAGCTCCACGAACCGGCCGCCCTCGGCGAGCACCCGGAACCCGGCGTCGACGTACTCCTTGTTGAGGGAGTTGAGCACGACGTCCACGCCGCGCCCGCCGGTCAGCCGGAGCACCTCGTCGGCGAAGTCGGTGGTGCGCGAGTTCATGACGTGCGCCACGCCCTGCTCGCGCAGCAGCGGCCACTTGCGCGGCGAGGCGGTGGCGTACACCTCGGCGCCCGCGAGCCGGGCCAGTTGCACCGCGGCCTGCCCGACGCCGCCGGCCGCGGCGTGCACGAGCACCGTGTCGCCGCGCTTGAGGTGCGCCAGGTGGTGCAGCGCGTACCAGGCGGTGACGAAGGCGGTGGGCACCGCCGCGCCCTGCTCGGCGGTGATCCCGTCCGGCCGGCGGGCCACCATCGCGGACGGCACCGTCACCCGGCTGCGCAGCGCGCCCAGCAGGCTGACGAGCACCGGCGTGCCGGGAGCGAACTCGGCGTCGGGCCCGGCCGCGACCACCGTGCCCGCGCCCTCGAAGCCGAGCGGCAGCTCGCCGTGCTCGCGGAGCATGCCGAGCGCGTTGAGCACGTCCTTGAAGTTGAGGCCGGCCGCCTCGATCCGCACCTCGACCTCGTCGCCGCGCGGCGGGGCCGGCCGGGCGGCGGGGACGGCCCGCACGCCGGAGAAGTCGCCGTACTCCTCGATCTCCAGCGCCACGTCCCCGGTCTCGTCCGCGACCGGGACGATGCGGCGGACGTGCCGGTGGCCCTCGCGGTGGGCGATCTGGAACTCGGTCGCCTCGGCGTTGCGCCACTCGTCGGCCAGCGCGGTGGTGTCCCCGGCGGGCAGGTCCAGCAGGGTCGCCCGGAAGCCCGGGTACTCGCTCCACAGCGTCTGTCCGAAGCCCCACAGCGAGGCCGCGGGCAGGCCGTCCTCGTCCGCGGGGTCCTGCGCGCCCTCGGTGACCAGCCACAGCCGCCCGCCGAAGCCCTGCAGCCGGGGCAGCAGGGCGAGCAGGTCCGTGTAGTTCTCCTCGCACTCGGCGCGCAGCCGTTCGTCGGTGAGCGGGCCGGGCAGCCGCCGCCAGAACCAGGCGACGTCGCTCCCCTCCTCCGGCGCGCCGGAGAAGGCGGTCACGTCCGGGCCCGGGTCCGCGAGCTCGGCCGGGTCGCGGTGCGCCACCAGGACCGGACGGCGCTCTCCGTCGGTGCGGATCAGCGAGCGCTTCACCCAGCGCGGCCGGTGGTACCGGGACACGGTGCGGCCGCTGTTGACGACCTTCTTGAAGGCGATGTCCCGCAGCGAGCAGACCGGCCGGCCGTCCTCGTACAGCACCGCGTCCGCCGTGGTCCCGTCGCCGGTCAGCCGGGCGACGCTGCGCAGTGCGCCGCCGCGCGGCTTCTTGTGCAGCAGCACCCCGCCGAAGCCGACCGGCAGGTACGTCTCGTCCCCCTCCACCAGCGCGGCGAGCGACTGGATCACGCCGTCCAGCAGGCCGGGCGGCAGCAGCTCCACCGCGCCCGCCGACGGATTGGCCAGGCGCGTGACGGCCGCGCCCTCGACGTCGCGGGCGAGGTGGGTGATCCGCTTGAACTCCGGTCCGTAGGTCAGGCCGTGGTCGGCGTACTCGGCGTACAGCTCGTCCGCCGGGAAGACCGTGGCCGGGTCGGCGGCCGTCAGGCGCACCGGCTCGGCCGCCTCGCCGAAGCGCGCGGTGAGGTGGCGCCGCTCCAGGCCGTCGGCGAGGCTCACCACCTCGACCTCGCCGTCCGCCATCACCCGGGTGCGCACCTCGGCGGGGACGAGCAGCGGCTCCAGGATCCGCAGGTCGGTCAGCGGCCGGGACGTCTCGCCGTACTCCGCGTCCTGGAGCGCGAGCATCAGCTCGACGTAGCCGGCGGCCGGGAACAGGACCTGCCCCATCACCACGTGGTCGCGGAGCCAGCGCGGGTGCTCCGGCTCCAGCCGGGCGGTGAACTCGCCGGGCCCGGTCCGCCGGCCGAGCAGCGGATGCAGCGCCAGCGGGTCGGCGGTGCGGCGGTGGCCGCGGGAGGGCAGCCAGTAGCGGCGGCGGTCGAAGGCGTACGAGGGCAGCACGGCGCGGGCGGTGCCCCGGCCGTGGTGAAAGCCGCGCCAGTCGACCGCCAGGCCCGCCCGGTAGGCGCGGACCAGTGAGGTGAGGACGGTGCGGCCGGCCTCGTCCTGCGGTGCGAGGCTGGCCAGCCACAGGTGGTCCTTGGGCTCGGCGACGCAGCGGCGGCCCATGGCGGTCAGCGTGTCGGCGGGCCCGACCTCCAGGAAGAGGTGGTCTCCACGGGCCTCCACGGCCCGCATGCCGGCCTGGAAGCGGACCGGCTCCGCGACGTGCCGGACCCAGTAGTCGACCGTCGAGACGGTCTCCAGGTCGGCGACCTCGCCGGTGACGTTGGAGACGAGCGTGAGCTCCGGCTCGTGGAAGGCGATGCCGTCCAGCGAGGCGCGGAACCGCTCGGTGATCTCCGCCATCAGCGGCGAGTGGAAGGCGTGGGAGACGGGCAGCTCCTTGACCCTGACGCCACGCGCGGTCAGCTGTGCCACGACCTCGTCCAGCGAGGCGCGGCCACCGGAGACGACGCAGTCCTGCGGCGTGTTGAGCGCCCCGAACGAGAGGTCCGCGTACGGCGCGACGAGCTCGGCGACCTCCTCGGCGGGCGCCGCCACGGCGACCATGGACCCGGGTGCCCGGACCGACTGCATCAGGGCGCCGCGGGCCGCCACCAGGCGCACCGCGTCCTCGAGCGAGAACAGCCCGGCGACCGCGGCCGCCGCGACCTCGCCGACGGAGTGGCCGACCAGCACGTCGGGCCGTATCCCCCAGCTCAGCCAGAGCTTGGCGAGGGCGTACTCGAGGGAGAAGAGCGCGGGCTGGGTGAACCGGGTCTGGTCGAGGTCCCCCGGCTCGCCCTCCTCGCCGAACATGAGCGCCTTGACGGAGCGGCCCAGGTGCGCGGCGAAGAGCCGGTCGCAGGCGTCCAGGTGCTCGCGGAAGACCGGGTGGCGCGCGTACAGCGGCGCTCCCATGCCGGTGTACTGCGCGCCCTGGCCGGTGAACAGCAGCGCCACCTTGCGCTCTGGTTCCGCCGTGGGCTCCTGGTCGAGGAGCGCGAGCAGTTCGTCGCGGTCGCCGACCACGCCGGCGATACGGTGGCCGAAGTGGGCCCGGCCGAGCGTGCTGGTGCGGCAGACCTCGTCGAGACCGAGGTCGGGGTGGTCTTCGAGGTGCCGCCGATGACGGGCGGCCAGCTCGCGCAGCGACTCGGGTGTCTTGGCGGAGAGCGCGAAGACCCCGGCGCCGCCGGGCTCGGGGTCGCGCGCGGTGGTGGGCGGGGCCTCTTCGAGGACGGCGGACGCGATGGTGCCGGCGAAGCCGAAGGAGTTGACCAGGGCGCGGCGCGTCGGCGCCGACCAGGCGACGGCCTTGGTCGGGACGGTGACGCGGTAGCGGTCCCAGGGAATGTGCGGGGACGGCGTCTCCCAGTGCAGGTGCGGGAAGATCTCCCCGGCCTGCAGCTGGAGCACGGCCTTGATCAGTCCGCCGACACCGGCCGCGGCCTCCATGTGTCCGACGTTGGTCTTCAGGGAGCCGACGGTGACGCCCTCGGGGAAGGTCGCGTCGACGGCGCCGAGCTCGATCGGGTCGCCCAGCGACGTGCCCGTACCGTGCGCCTCCACGTAACTCACGTCGGCCGGTTCGAGCAGCGCCGCGTCCAGCGCCGCCCGCATCACCGCCTCCTGCGCGGAGCCGTTGGGCACGGTCAGGCCGCCGCTCTCGCCGTCCTGGCGCACCGCGGTGCCGCGGACCAGGGCCAGCACGGTGTCGCCGTCGGCCTTGGCCCGCGACAGCCGTTTGAGGACGACGGCGCCGCAGCCCTCGCTGCGGCTGTAGCCGTCGGCCCGCTCGTCGAAGGTCTTGCACTCGCCGTCCGGAGCGAGCATCCCGGCCTGCGAGAAGACCACGTGGTTGCGCGGGTGGTGGATGACGTTGACGCCGCCGGCCAGCGCGATGGAGCACTCGCCGCGGCGCAGCGCCTCCACCGCCAGGTGGAGGGTCACCAGCGAGGAGGAGCAGGCGGTGTCCACCGTGAGACTGGGCCCGCGCCAGCCGAGGACGTACGAGACCCGGCCCGACACCGCGCTGTTGGCGGCGCCGGTGCCGGTGTAGGCGTCCATGTCCTCGTACGGCAGCTGCACCACTTCGAGGTTGAAGTCGACGCCGCTGGAGCCGAAGTACACGGCGCCGTCACCGCCCCGCAGGCCGGTGGGGTCGATGCCCGCGTGTTCGAGCGCCTCCCAGCAGGTCTCCAGTGCGAGCCGCTGCTGCGGGTCGATGTACTGGGCCTCCTTGGGGGAGATGCTGAAGAACCGGGGGTCGAAGCGGTCGAAGTCCCGCAGGAAGCCGCCGCCGGCGGTGCGGATCCGGCCCGCGGCGACCTGGCCCTCCCCGTCGTCCGCGAACTCCGCGGCGTCCCACCGGTCCTCGGGCACCGGCCCGGTCCCGGAGCGGCCGGCGCGCAGGAACTCCGCGAATCCCTCGGGTGTGTCGTTCTCACCGGGGAACCGCAGGCCGACACCGACGACCGCAATGGGTTCGTACTTCTCCAGCAGCAGGTTCTCCAGGAGCTTGCGCTCCTCACCCTCGTTCACGCGCGGACATCCTCACTTCTTGTAAAGGTCGTCGAGGAGCTTTCCTACGAGTGCCTTCTCCGGCCGCTGCTCGGTCCGGCGCCGGCGCTCCGTGCCGAACAGCTCCGCCAGCACGTCGGCCGCCAGGTGTTCCAGGAGGCGGGCGACGGTCGGGCTCTCGAAGAGCAGCGCCTCGTTGATGCCGGCGCCGAAGCGCTGCTCCAGGCGCTGCTTGAGCTCGGTGGCGCGCAGCGAGGTCAGGCCGAGGTCGAAGTAGTTGGCGTCCAGCGCGAGTTCCTCGCCGTCGCCGAGCAGCAGTGCGGTCCGGAACTCCGCGACGACGCTCTCCCGCAGCGCCGTGCGGCGTTCGGACAGGGGCAGGGCCGCCAGTGCGCGGTAGCCGGGGGCGGTGCGGTCCACCCTCAGCCTCCGTTCACCGGCGCGTTGGTGATGACGATCTTGACCTCGCCGCGGCTGTCGCCGCCGGCCTGGTCCCAGAAGCGGCAGCTCGTGTTGAGGACCACCATCGCGCCGCGGTCCGCGCTCGGCTCCCGCTCCAGCACCTTGTCCACGACGATCTCGCCCTCGAAGCGGCCGGTGTGGATGGCGCGGCGGTAGCTGCTGGAGAGCTTGGCGATGAGGATGTCCGGGAGCTGCCGGTCCCAGTAGTCCTGCATGGTCCACCGGTCGAACGGCGCGAAGAGCCCGTCCTGCACGGCCTTGGCGGCGATGTAATAGAACATCTGGTTGTAACAGATGTTGAACTCGACCGCGTTGAAGTGCCCGGTGGAGTCGATGTAGCAGGACTCCTCGATCTCGAACGCGCAGAGCGCGCGGGCCACGTGGTCCTCGCTGTCGCCGAGGACCACCTCGGCGGACTTCAGGTACTGGCAGTTGTCCCGGTACGGAGTGAGCACGCGGGTCAGCAGGTCCGGGTCGTTCGCCAGCGTGCGCGGCCCGGAGAGCGCGATCTCGGTGGTCATGGTGTGCCGCTTCCTCAGGTGGTGGCCGGGGTGGTCAGTAGGAGACCGGGATGGAGGTGGGGATCCGGATCAGGTAGGCGCGGCGCCACGGGATGTCCTTGACCGGCGTCGTCAGCGCCAGGCCGGGCAGCCTGCGCAGCACCGCCTCCAGCGCCACCGACATCTCCAGCCGGGCCAGCTCGGAGCCCGGGCAGTAGTGCGGCCCGTAGCCGAAGGCCACGTGGTGGTTCTCCGGACGGTCGAAGGAGAGCACGTCCGGGTCCTCGAACCGTTCCGGGTCGCGGTCGGCGGCGGCCATGCAGAGCATCACCTGGTCGCCGGCGCGGATCGTGGTGCCGCCGAGTTCGAGGTCCTCCGCCGCGAAGCGACGGGCCGAGGTGTGCGCCGTGCCGTAGTAGCGGAGGAACTCCTCCACCGCGTCGGGGAGCTTCTCCGGGTTCTCGCGCAGCTCGGCGAGGCGCTCCGGGTTGTCGAGCAGCGCCATCACCGAGCCGCCGATCATGCCGACCGTGGTGTCGTAGCCGCCCAGCAGGATCATGAAGCCGAGGCCGACCAGCTCCTCCTCGGTCAGCTCGTTGCCGTCGTCGTCGCGGGTGGCGATCCACTCCGAGACGACGTCGTCGCCGGGCTCCGCACGCCGCTTGGCGATCAGCTCCTGCAGGAAGGCGAGCATCGACTCGCCGGCCTCCTGCGACGCGGCCCGGTCGAGGCTCAGGATGGTGTCGGACCAGTAGGCGAAGTTGCCGCGGTCCTCCTCGGGCACCCCGAGCATGTCGCCGATCACGGCGATCGGCAGCGGCGCGGCGAGGGCCGCGATCAGGTCCGTCTCCCCGGTCTCGCCCATCGCGTCGATCAGCTGCTCGGTGATCTCCTCGATGCGCGGCCGCAGCGCCCTGATCCGGCGGATGGCGAAGGCGCGGTTCATGAACTTCCGCAGCCGGGTGTGGTTCGGCGGGTCCTCGCTGGCGAGCGTGTTGGACAGGAACGCGGAGGGCACCGCCAGGTTGTCCCGGTACGCCGGGTTGGCGTGTTTGATGTTGCGCACCAGCCGCTTGTCGCCGAGACCCTGGCGCACCTCCTCGTACCCGGTGACGTACCAGGACGGGGCGCCGGCCGGGGTCTCGATGCGGTGCGCCTTGCCTTCGCGGTGCATCAGCGCGTACGTGGCGTACGGGTCGGCGTGGTAGGTGTCGTCGAAGGGCATGCGGGCGAACGGGCAGCCCTCCGCCTTCTCCCCCGCCGCTGTCGTCGGTTCCGTGGTTTCCGTCATGGGTCGGCTCCTCCTCGGCGGACGTCAGGCGCCCGTGCCGGCAAAGAACGGGTGCGCGTCGTGCACCGTGACCCGGTGCGAGACGGCGGGCTCGGGCGTCGTGGTGTGCAGCGCGCGGTGGATCAGGCTGCGGTTGTCCCAGACCAGCAGGTCGCCCTCCTCGTACGTCTGGAGGTGGGTCAGCGGGTGCGTGCACTCGGGGTCGAGCTGTCCGGTCGCCTCGAGCAGCCGCGGCACCAGCGAGTCGTCCAGCCGCTCGCCGGCCTCGTTCTCCAGGGCACAGGTGAAGCCCTCGGAGATGTAGAGCACCGTCTCGCCGGTGACCGGGTGCGTGAACGTGGTGGGGTGCTTGACCGCCGGGGTCTTGCGCTCGATCTCCTCCAGCAGCTCGGAGACCGGCCGGTACACGTCCGAGGGGCGGATCTTGAAGTAGCGGCGCGGCGACTGCTCGGCGCGCGTGCCGGCGATCGCGTCCTTCAGGTCCTGCGGCAGGCTCTCGTAGGCCCTGCCCATGTCGATGAAGTACGTGCCGCGGTTCTCCTGGGGGATCACCTGCGGGTAGATCAGGGTGAGCCCGAAGGGGCGCGGCATGAACTGGTAGTCCGCGTGCCAGAACTTGCCGGTCTTGGGCACGCCGATCTGCTTGCCGTCCGCCGGCACGTTGGAGGAGACGAAGATCTCCCGGTACTCCGGGTGGTGGTACATCGGCTCGTAGTAGACGTCGATCTCACCGAGCCGGCGGCCCAGGTCGATGAAGCCCGGCGAGTCCAGGTCCTGGCCCTTCAGCACCACGATCTTGGCCGTGTAGACCTGGTGCAGCAGCTCCGCGATCTCCTGCTCGCTCGCCGAACGCGGGTCGAAGTCATGGATCTCCACGCCGAGCGCCGAGGACTCCGGTGCTTGGATGCGCATTGGTTGCCTCCCCATCGGTGCCGCCTCCGCAGCTTGCGCTCCGAGTCTCGCGAAGTGCTCGTAAACTTCTCTAAACTCTGTCCAAAGCGCGGTTGAAAGCGACCGGCGGCGAAGGGGTCCACGTTTTCGCGGCGGCGAGATCCACTGGACCACCCCGATCTCCCGCGCAGGCGGTACGACGGCACTTCCGCGTCGATTCCGCGGAAGGCGGACGGAGAGCGGCGGAGCGGGAACCGGAGCGCACCACCGGGCGGTAAGCGCTCTTTACGACGCGCTTTAGCCGCCATTGTTACCTTCTTCCCGGGAGCGGTGCGGAATCTTTCCGGGCTCCAGGGGCCTCTGTCGCGGACGGCAGTCCCCGTCACGCTCCGCCTCAATTGCACACATGGAGGATCGCCACTATGCCGGAACAGACGGGCGTGCTCGACCTGGAGGACCTGCGCTCCACCCTCGCCGAAGTCCTCGACGTCGACGTCGCGCAGGTCACCGACACGGCCGACTTCGCCGAGGACCTGGACGTGGATTCACTCATGGCGCTGGAAATCCTGGTCGCCCTGGAGGAGAAGTACCACGTCACCATGGTGGACGAGAATCCGCAGCACATTCGGTCCTTGTCGGCCACCTATGCCCTGCTTCTCGAGAAGCTCACCTCCAAGTAGGGTCTTCCATGCTCCGCACACTGCTGAGACTCACCCTCGCGGCCCTTGTCCGACTGATACTCCGGCCGCGGGTTCGGGGGCTGGAGAATCTTCCGCCCGGCCCGTTCATCATCGCCTCCAATCACCTTTCCTTTTTCGACTCGCTCTTCATTCCGATACTGACCCCGCGCCGGGTCCATTTCGTGGGCAAACAGGGCTGGCTCGAAATGCCCGGCCTGAAAGGGAAGGCGCAGGCCCTCTTCTTCCGCTCCATCGACATGATCTCGATCGACAAGAGCAGCGGAGCCGGCGTGACCTCGGGACTGACCGGCGCACTGGACATCCTGAAGCGGGGCGATGTCGTCGGCATCCACGTCGAAGGGGGCCGCTCTCCCGACGGGCGGCTGTACAAGGGCAACGCGGGCGTTGCCTGGCTCGCCCTGGCCGGCGGATTCCCCGTGGTCCCCTGCGGTCTCATCGGCACCGACAAAGTGCACCCGGTCGGCAGCAAGCGGCTTCACGTCGCCCGGTTCACCGTCAACTTCGGAGCGCCCCTCACCTTCGAGGAGGACCACGGCCGCCAGGCGGACCGCCGCGTCAGGCGCACCGTGACCGACCGGATCACCCAGGCGATCGCCGCCCAGTCCGGCCAGGAGTACGCGGACATCTACCTGTCCACGGTCAGGGAGCGCATGAAGCAGAACAGCGGCGCATGATCACGGGCCGCGGCCACCCTCCCTCGCTCGCCCCGCCCCGGCCGGTACGCCCGCCACGTGGTCCGGCAGATGTGCGACACTGTCGTACGAAGCTTGGTCCTGTGGAGCAGTTTGGAGTGCTCGCCACCCTGTCAAGGTGGAGGCCGCGGGTTCAAATCCCGTCAGGACCGCTGAGGTTTCACGTGAAACCTCGCGGCTGGGTAGCTCAGTTGGTACGAGCGATCGCCTGAAAAGCGATAGGTCGCCGGTTCGACCCCGGCCCCAGCCACAGCACAGGCCCCGATCCCCGGATCGGGGCCTTGTTGTAGGTGCCTGCGGGGCCTGTGCGGACGCCGCGGCAAAAGCGTTCGCCAGGTTTTTCCCGAGGATGAGATCCTGGAACCCGTATGTCTACGCACCCTGCCCCCGCCCTCGGCACCCTCGCCCCCCGGCTGACCGAACTGTCGCTGCGTGACGCGCACCGGCTCGGCCGCAGGCTGGAGGGTGCGCGGAAGATCCGTAAGCCGGAGGCCCGCGCCGCCGTTCTCGCCGAGATCGAGACGGAGGTCGCCAAGGCCGAGCAGAGCATCGCCGAACGCCGGGCGCGCGTGCCGGCCGTCACCTACCCCGAGCAGCTCCCGGTCAGCCAGAAGAAGGACGAGATCGCGGCGGCCATCCGTGACCACCAGGTCGTGATCGTCGCCGGTGAGACGGGGTCCGGCAAGACCACGCAGATCCCGAAGATCTGTGTCGAGCTGGGCCGGGGTGTCCGCGGCATGATCGGGCACACCCAGCCCCGACGGATCGCCGCGCGCACCGTCGCCGAGCGGGTCGCGGACGAGCTGGACACCCCGCTCGGGGAGACCGTCGGCTGGAAGGTGCGCTTCACCGACCAGGTGAACCCGCAGTCCACCTTCATCAAGCTGATGACGGACGGCATCCTGCTCGCCGAGATCCAGACCGACCGCGAGCTGCGCGCCTACGACACGATCATCATCGACGAGGCCCACGAGCGGTCGCTCAACATCGACTTCCTGCTGGGCTACCTCGCCCAGCTGCTGCCGAAGCGTCCCGACCTCAAGGTCGTCATCACCTCGGCGACCATCGACCCCGAGCGCTTCTCCCGGCACTTCGGCGACGCCCCGATCATCGAGGTCAGCGGGCGGACGTACCCCGTGGAGGTGCGCTACCGGCCGCTCCTGGAGGAGGACGGCGAGGACGCCGACCGGGACCAGATCACGGCGATCACGGACGCCGTCGAGGAGCTGATGGGCGAGGGCAAGGGCGACATCCTCGTCTTCCTCTCCGGCGAGCGGGAGATCCGCGACACGGCGGACGCGCTGGAGAAGAAGAAATACCGGTTCACGGAGGTCCTGCCGCTGTACGCGCGCCTCTCGCACGCCGAGCAGCACCGAGTGTTCCAGCAGCACACCGGGCGCCGGATCGTCCTGGCGACCAACGTCGCCGAGACCTCCCTCACCGTCCCCGGCATCAAGTACGTCATCGACCCCGGCTTCGCCCGCATCTCCCGCTACAGCCACCGCACCAAGGTCCAGCGGCTGCCCATCGAGCCGATCTCGCAGGCCAGCGCCAACCAGCGCAAGGGCCGCTGCGGCCGTACCTCCGACGGCATCTGCATCCGGCTGTACTCCGAGGACGACTTCGACGCCCGCCCGGAGTTCACGGACGCGGAGATCCTTCGCACCAACCTCGCCTCCGTCATCCTGCAGATGACCGCGGCCGGCCTCGGCGACATCGAGAAGTTCCCCTTCATCGATCCCCCGGACCACCGCAACATCCGCGACGGTGTGCAGCTCCTCCAGGAGCTGGGGGCGCTCGACCCGGCGCAGAAGGACGTGCGCAAGCGGCTGACCGAGACCGGCCGCAAGCTCGCCCAGCTGCCCGTCGACCCGCGCCTGGCCCGGATGGTGCTGGAGGCGGACAAAAACGGCTGTGTCCGCGAGGTCATGGTCATAGCCGCCGCGCTGTCCATCCAGGACCCGCGGGAGCGTCCGGCGGACAAGCAGGCCCAGGCGGACCAGCAGCACGCCCGCTTCAAGGACGAGACCAGCGACTTCCTCGCCTTCCTCAACCTCTGGCGCTATGTGCGCGAGCAGCAGAAGGAGCGCGGCTCGTCGTCCTTCCGCCGGATGTGCAAGCAGGAGTACCTCAACTTCCTGCGCATCCGCGAGTGGCAGGATATCTACACGCAGCTGCGCACGGTCGCCAAGCAGATGGGCATCCACGTCAACGACGCCGAGGACGCCGCCCCCGACGACCGCGTGCACGTGTCGCTGCTGGCCGGGCTGCTCTCCCACGTCGGCATGAAGGACGTGAAGGAGGCCGGGGGCGACGGCGGGAGGAGCACGGGGAAGAACGAGTACGTGGGCGCCCGGAACGCGAGGTTCGCGATCTTCCCGGGCTCGGCGCTGTTCAAGAAGCCCCCGCGCTTCGTGATGTCGGCCGAACTGGTGGAGACCTCCCGCCTCTGGGCCCGCGTCAACGCGAAGATCGAGCCGGAGTGGGTGGAACCGCTCGCCGGGCACCTCCTCAAGCGCACCTACAGCGAACCGCACTGGGAGAAGGACCAGGCGGCCGTGATGGCGTACGAGAAGGTCACGCTCTACGGCGTGCCCATCGTGGCGCAGCGCAAGGTGAACTACGGGCGGATCGACCCCGAGGTCAGCCGCGAGCTGTTCATCCGCAACGCCCTGGTGGAGGGCGACTGGCGCACGCACCACAAGTTCTTCGCCGACAACCGCAGGCTGCTGACCGAGGTCGAGGAGCTGGAGCACCGGGCACGGCGCCGGGACATCCTGGTCGACGACGAGACGCTGTACGACTTCTACGACCAGCGGGTGCCCGAACACGTCGTCTCCGGCGCGCACTTCGACTCCTGGTGGAAGCACAAGCGGCGCGAGCAGCCCGACTTCCTCGACTTCGAGCGCGAGATGCTCATCAACGAGAAGGCGGGGGCGGTCACCAAGGACGACTACCCGGACTCGTGGCGGCAGGGGCCGCTGAAGTTCCGGGTGACGTACCAGTTCGAGCCGGGCGCGGACGCCGACGGAGTGACCGTGCACGTGCCGCTCCAGGTGCTCAACCAGGTGACGGACGAGGGCTTCGACTGGCAGATCCCGGGCCTGCGCGAACAGGTCGTCACGGAGCTGATCCGCTCCCTGCCCAAGCCGGTGCGCCGCCACTACGTGCCCGCGCCGAACTACGCCCAGGCGTTCCTGGACCGGGCGGTGCCCCTCCAGGAGCCGCTGACGGTGACCATGGCGCGGGAGCTGAAGCGCATGGTGGGGGTGCCGTTCGACGCCGAGGACTTCGACTGGGCGAAGGTCCCCGACCACTTGAAGATCACGTTCCGGATCGTCGACGAGCGCCGCCGCAAGCTCGCCGAGGACAAGGACCTGGAGGCGCTCAAGCTCCGGCTGCGCCCGAAGGCCCGCAAGGCGCTGTCGCAGGCCGCGGCGGCCACGGCGGAGCGCAGCGGCGGGGAGTCCCTCGAGCGTTCCGGGCTGACGGACTGGACGATCGGCACGCTGACCCGGGTCTTCGAGACCCGCCGGGCCGGCCAGCCGGTGAAGGCGTACCCGGCGCTGGTGGACGACGGCCCGAAGGCGAACACGGTCTCCGTCCGCCTCTTCGACACCGAGGCCGAGCAGGCGCAGGCCATGTGGAAGGGCACGCGGCGGCTGATCCTGCGCAACATCCCGGTCAATCCGGCGAAGTTCGCGTCCGAGAAGCTGACGAACCAGCAGAAGCTGGGCCTGTCCGCGAATCCGCACGGCTCGATCCAGGCGCTGTTCGACGACTGCGCCATGGCGGCGGCGGACAAGCTGATCGCGGACTTCGGCGGCCCGGCGTGGGACGAGGAGTCGTACCGCAAGCTCTACGACAAGGTCCGCGCGGAGATCGTCGACACGACGGTCCGCACGGTGGGCCAGGTGCAGCAGGTGCTGGCGGCCTGGCAGGCGTGCGAGCGCCGGCTGAAGGCCGTACGCAGTCCGGCCCTGCTGGCGAACCTCCAGGACGTACGGACGCAGTTGGACGCGCTGGTGAAGCCCGGCTTCGTCACCGAGGCGGGGATCAAGCGGCTGCCGGACCTGATGCGCTACCTGGTCGCGGCGGACCGCCGGCTCCAGCAGATGCCGACGGGCGTGCAGCGGGACACGTCCCGCATGGAGAAGGTCCACGAGATGCGCGACGAGTACGCGTGGCTGCTCGAACAGATGCCGCAGGGCCGTCCGGTGCCGCAGCAGGTCCTGGACGTCCGGTGGATGATCGAGGAGCTCCGGGTCAGCTACTTCGCGCACGCGCTGGGCACGGCGTACCCGGTCTCCGACAAGCGGATCGTGAAGGCGATCGACGCGCTCGCGCCCTGACGGGAGGGTGACGAAGCCTGCACGGAGGGTGAGTTCGACCGGGGGCCCGCCCTCCTGTACAGTCTGTTCTCGCAGCGCACCGCACAAGAAGCGCCGCGAAACCTGGTCCTGTGGAGCAGTTTGGAGTGCTCGCCACCCTGTCAAGGTGGAGGCCGCGGGTTCAAATCCCGTCAGGACCGCAGTGAAAGAGGCCCCGCACCGTCTGGTGCGGGGCCTCTTTCGACGTGGTCGGGTCTGCTCACGTGGACGCCAGGAGACCCCAGAAGCCCTGAGGGGCCCTCAGAGGCCCTCCCGCGGCCTTGACGACGTCACATTCGCTCGGTACTCCAAAGGCAGGGCACGTCCCCCGTGTGGCCCCTGGAGGTGGCGTATGGCGGCGTCGGTCAGGCATGAGACCAGGGCCCTGCTCCGGGCGCACCTGTCGGCCGCGTTGCCGTACCGTCACGTGACGCGCCACTGCCCCATCTGCCACCGCCTGTTGCGGCTGGCGCTGGACTCGCCGGGTCCACAGTCTCCTACGAGCCGTCAAGAGGGCGTCGAGGACGGGAGCGCGCCCACGGCGTGAGCCCCGCCGGCCCCAACACCCTTGCCGCACAGACCTCGTGGAGGCCACGGCTCCATTAGCGCACGGGCGCAGGACCCAACAACCTCCGCGCCGTGTGACGGGTGTCACCGCATGAGTTTTTGAAACAGAGGCCCTTACGCCTCCCCTACAACTGGTCAATTTAATATGTGCAATTGCACCGCCTTGGCGGCACCCGCACAGCGGAACCGACACCGCCCCCCAGACTCCGACAAGCCCGCTCACAGAACCGGCCGCCGGCCCGCCGGCCGACACAGGACCGGACACGGACCGGACACCGGCCGGAGCACCGGCCCGGACACAGAAAATCGCGCTGGACCCGGCGGAGTCCAGCGCGATCGACGACGCACCTCTGTTGGGGCAGGGACCGCGTCGCTTGGAGCTGTGGTTCCAGGCGCCTCGGCAGGTTGGGGGACCTGCCGTTCTGCCCGGTTATTCGGTTGTTCAGGCCTCGCTGCGCTGCTGCGGAATGCCCGCGAGCAGGGCGCGGACCTCGGCTTCGCGGTAGCGGCGATGCCCGCCGAGCGTGCGGATCGACGTGAGCTTGCCGGCCTTCGCCCAGCGCGTGACCGTCTTCGGGTCGACGCGGAACATGGTGGCGACCTCAGCCGGGGTCAGCAGCGGCTCGGCATCAGGGGTGCGAGCGGTCATGAGCGGCCTCCTCGGGAGAACCGAACCTTCTCGGTTCATTCCTCTAAATTCTGCACCTTGACCCGCGTTGCCCGAAATGGCGGACGCGAGTCGAGTCGGTTATAGGACGAACGGCTTGTCCTCGGCACTACAACTACACCATCTGTCCAGCCGCGTCGGCCAAACCGATGGAATTGCCCTCCCAGGTGTTCATCAGCGACGGAAGCCGATGGACCATGCCATAGCGGACAGTCACGCCTCTGTGACGATCAGTCACAGGGCGCACAGGGGACACCCGACCTGACATCAGACCCCCCAAAGCGTGCAATGCTGAGATTCCGCCCACAGTGCACCACAGCAGGACGGAAGGAGCCCTCCCCGGGCTCCTTGTCCTATTTTGGCATGAGGAGGGGGAAGCGGCGCAAGAGTGATGTACGTGCGGTCCGTCACGCTTGACGCAAACGCCCGGATCGGGACCTACGTCCTTTGTCGACAAAGGATCAGCCCACACCGAACAGGTGTCGGAGCGGAAGACGAAACCCCACATCGAGCGGTACGTCAAACGTCAGTTCACCGACCGGCCCGGGCGGTCAGTTGGCGGACCGCCGGTCCCGGACCGCCCGCCAGCGCTCCACCAGCCGCCCGTAGGCCGCCCCCGCGGCGGCCCCGTCGCCGTGCCGCAGCGCCTCGATCCCCTCGGCCACGTCCGCCGCGGAGTGGTCCGCCTCCAACTCGCCCGCCGGCAGGGCGTGCACCAGCCCGCCGTAGTCCAACTCGACCAGGGAGCGCGGGTGGAACTCCTCCAGCCAGCGCCCCACGTCCACCAGCCCGTCGATGAGCGGCCCCTCGTCGACGGCCTCCCGCAGGGCCCGCAGCCCCCGGGCCACCCGCCGTCGGGCCTGGACCATCGGGGTGCGGTAGCGCAGCACCGGCGCGGTCGACGCCGGGCCGCCGCCGCCCTCCTCGTACTCCCGCTCCTCGTCGGAGACCAGCACGAACCAGTTGATCGGCACCTGCCAGGTGGCCGTGCGGATCCACGGCCGGGCGTCCGGGTTGCGCTCCAGCCAGCGCTCGTAGTCCTGCGCGCTCTGGCGGCGTACGACCGGGGGGATCAGCGCGTCCAGGACCGGCTCCGGGAAGTCCTCGGCCAGCTCGCCCAGCGCCCGCCAGCCGCGCAGCCGGGTCCGCCAGGGGCAGACGCAGACCACGCCGTCCACCTCCGTCACGAAGGCGTCGGCGCTCTCGTGCACCGGCACCGCCACGGGCGGGGTCGGCAGCAGGTCGGCCAGGGAGCGGCGCAACTCGTCCTGGTAGGAGGGCCGGTCGGCGCGGCGGGCGTAGCGGGTCCAGTGGGCGCGTTCCTCGTCGGGGAAGGCCGCCAGCGGCTCGTAGACACGCAGATACGCCGCATACGGGACGATCACCGAGGACACCTTGGGCACGCCTGCTCCCTCCCCCGCGCACCGGCGCGAAAACCTGCGGAAAGCCGTGGAAACAGATCACAAACGCGCGAGAATCTCTGCAAATCGTCGCACGCCCGTACTCCGTGCGGAGGTGATCCTGCGCACGGTGGGGCGGGCCGGCACCACCAGGCTCTAATCTCGTGCCACGGTCCCCGCCACCCGCACGGGGGCTGCCGCCCATCGCCGCACCTACACAGGAGTCACCACCGTGACCGACGTAACCGGCGCACCTGCTGATGTACTGCACACCCTGTTCCACTCGGACCAGGGGGGTCATGAGCAAGTCGTGCTCTGCCAGGACCGCGCCAGCGGCCTGAAGGCCGTCATCGCCCTCCACTCCACCGCCCTGGGCCCCGCGCTCGGCGGTACCCGCTTCTACCCGTACGCGAGCGAGGCGGAGGCCGTCGCCGACGCGCTCAACCTCGCCCGCGGGATGTCGTACAAGAACGCCATGGCCGGGCTCGACCACGGCGGCGGCAAGGCCGTGATCATCGGCGACCCCGAGCAGATCAAGAGCGAGGAACTGCTCCTCGCCTACGGCCGGTTCGTCGCCTCGCTCGGCGGCCGCTACGTCACCGCCTGCGACGTCGGCACGTACGTCGCCGACATGGACGTCGTGGCCCGCGAGTGCCGCTGGACCACCGGGCGCTCCCCGGAGAACGGCGGCGCGGGCGACTCCTCCGTCCTCACCTCCTACGGCGTGTACCAGGGCATGCGGGCCGCGGCCCAGCACCTGTGGGGCGACCCGACGCTGCGCGACCGCACCGTCGGCATCGCGGGCGTCGGCAAGGTCGGCCACCACCTGGTCGAGCACCTGCTCGCCGAGGGCGCGCACGTGGTCGTGACCGACGTGCGCAAGGACGTCGTGCGGGCCCTCACCGAGCGGCACCCGTCGGTGGTCGCCGTCGCCGACACCGACGCGCTGATCCGGGTGGAGAACCTGGACGTCTACGCGCCCTGCGCGCTCGGCGGCGCGCTGAACGACGCCACCGTGCCGGTGCTGACCGCCAAGGTGGTGTGCGGCGCGGCCAACAACCAGCTCGCCCACCCGGGCGTGGAGAAGGACCTCGCCGACCGCGGGATCCTCTACGCACCGGACTACGTGGTGAACGCCGGCGGTGTGATCCAGGTCGCCGACGAGCTGCACGGGTTCGACTTCGACCGGTGCAAGGCGAAGGCGTCGAAGATCTTCGACACCACGCTGGCCATATTCGCACGTGCGAAGGAAGACGGTATTCCGCCGGCCGCCGCGGCCGACCGGATCGCCGAGCAGCGGATGGCGGAGGCACGCGGCCGGCGGTGATCCGGCCATGACGGCGGGGGCCCGGCAGGGCCCCCGCGGGTTTGACGCGTACCCGCCGGAGGGGGCAGTTCGAGAGAACTCTCACTTATCCCGGCGGGTCGACCGCCGAAAGGTGGTTAAAATCGCGGTTGACCAGCGAGGACGGGGCGCCTCGACGGTCCTGGGCAGGTCCACGTGCTGCGGGCGACGTACCGTATGGGCGTGGGCTCAGGTACCGTGGAAGCCCTACGGACCGGTCTCTCCGCGGAGAGCCCGTTCCGGACCATGAACGCGTGTCAAGACTCTGGGGCCGTCGAGCCCCGTCGTTGAGGGGGTCGAGCCATGGGGCGCGGCCGGGCCAAGGCCAAGCAGACGAAGGTCGCCCGCCAGCTGAAGTACAACAGCGGTGGGACTGATCTCTCCCGCCTGGCCGAGGAGCTGGGCGCATCGCCATCGAACGCACAACCGCCGAACGGCGAGCGATTCGAGGACGATGAGCAGGACGACGACGTGTACGCACGTTACGCCGACCTCTATGAGGACGACGACGAGGACGAGGACGGCCAGTCCCCTTCCCAACAGCGACGCGGCGCTTGACCTAGCACGGAACACCAGCCCGGTCGGTGATGATGTCTGTCACCGACCGGGTTCTGTGCTGCCCGCGGCATCTCAGGCGGCGTAGTCGCCCACCAGTGCCGCGCCCGTCGTGTGCGCGCCGCGGTCGGTGATCTCGCCGGCCACCCAGGCGTCCACGCCGCGGTCGGTGAGGGCCGTCAGGGCCACGTCCGTCGACTCCTCGGGCACGATCGCGATCATGCCCACGCCCATGTTGAGGGTCTTCTCCAGTTCCAGGCGCTCCACCTTGCCGGTCCGGCCGACGAGGTCGAAGACCGCGCCCGGGGTCCAGGTGGAGCGGTCGACCACGGCGTGCAGGCCGTCGGGGATCACGCGGGCCAGGTTGGCCGCGAGTCCGCCGCCGGTGACGTGGCTGAAGGCGTGGACCTCGGCGGTGCGCATGAGGGCCAGGCAGTCCAGGGAGTAGATCTTGGTCGGCTCCAGCAGCTCCTCGCCGAGGGTGCGGCCGAGGCCGTCCAGGTGGGCGTCGAGCGCCAGGCCGCCCTCGTTCAGCAGGACGTGGCGGACCAGCGAGTACCCGTTCGAGTGAAGCCCGGAGGACGCCATGGCGATCACCGCGTCGCCCGTACGGATGCGGTCCGGGCCGAGCAGCCGGTCGGCCTCCACGACGCCCGTACCGGCGCCCGCGACGTCGAAGTCGTCCGCCCCCAGCAGGCCGGGGTGTTCGGCCGTCTCGCCGCCCACCAGGGCGCATCCCGCCAGCACGCAGCCCTCGGCGATGCCCTTGACGATGGCGGCGACCCGCTCGGGGTGGACCTTGCCGACGCAGATGTAGTCGGTCATGAACAGCGGCTCGGCGCCGCAGACCACGATGTCGTCCATGACCATGGCGACCAGGTCGTGGCCGATGGTGTCGTAGACGCCGAGCTGCCGGGCGATGTCGACCTTGGTGCCGACGCCGTCGGTGGCGGAGGCGAGCAGCGGGCGCTCGTAGTTCTTGAGGGCGGAGGCGTCGAAGAGGCCGGCGAAGCCGCCGAGGCCGCCGAGGACCTCGGGGCGGCGCGTCTTCTTCACCCACTCCTTCATGAGCTCGACGGCGCGGTCGCCCGCCTCGATGTCGACGCCGGCGGCTGCGTAGCTGGCACCAGTTGTGTCAGGCATGACGATGAGAACCTTCGTGTCGTACGGCGGTGGGGCGGGGAGGCGGACGGCTACGGGCGACGGATGGCGTCGGCGGCGGCCGTACCGGCGGGCCCCGCGGCCAGCTCGGTCTCCAGGAGCTGCTTGCCGAGCAGCTCGGGGTCGGGGAGCTCCATCGGGTACTCGCCGTCGAAGCAGGCGCGGCACAGGTTCGGCTTGGCGATGGTGGTCGCCTCGATCATGCCGTCGATGGAGATGTACGCCAGGGAGTCGGCGCCCATCGAGGTGCCGATCTCCTCGACGCTCATGCCGTTGGCGATGAGCTCGGCGCGGGTGGCGAAGTCGATGCCGAAGAAGCAGGGCCACTTCACGGGGGGCGACGAGATCCGGATGTGGACCTCGGCGGCACCGGCCTCGCGCAGCATGCGGACCAGGGCCCGCTGGGTGTTGCCGCGCACGATGGAGTCGTCCACGACGACCAGCCGCTTGCCCTTGATGACTTCCTTCAAGGGGTTCAGCTTCAGGCGGATGCCGAGCTGGCGGATGGTCTGCGAGGGCTGGATGAAGGTGCGGCCCACGTAGGCGTTCTTCACCAGACCGTTGCCGAAGGGGATGCCCGAGGCCTCGGCGTACCCGATCGCGGCGGGGGTGCCGGATTCCGGGGTCGCTATGACGAGGTCGGCCTCCGCGGGGGCCTCCTTCGCCAGCCTGCGCCCCATCTCGACGCGCGAGAGGTAGACGTTGCGGCCGGCGATGTCGGTGTCCGGGCGGGCCAGGTACACGTACTCGAAGACACAGCCCTTGGGCTTCGCTTCTGCGAATCGGGATGTTCGCAGGCCGTTCTCGTCGATGGCGACGAACTCGCCCGGCTCGATCTCCCGGACGAAGCTCGCACCGCAGATGTCGAGGGCGGCGGACTCCGAGGCGACCACCCAGCCGCGCTCGAGACGGCCCAGGACCAGCGGACGGATGCCCTGCGGGTCGCGGGCGGCGTAGAGGGTGTGCTCGTCCATGAAGACGAGGGAGAAGGCGCCGCGCACCTGCGGCAGCACCTTGCCGGCCGCCTCCTCGACGGTCAGCGGCTTGCCGTCGTCGTCGACCTGGCCCGCGAGCAGCGCGGTGATCAGGTCCGTGTCGTTGGTCGCCGCGACGCGGGTGGAGCGGCCGTCCTGCTTGGGCAGGTCGGCGACCATCCCGGCGAGCTGGGCGGTGTTGACGAGGTTGCCGTTGTGCCCGAGCGCGATGGAGCCCTGCGCGGTGGCACGGAACGTCGGCTGGGCGTTCTCCCACACGGAGGCACCCGTGGTCGAGTAGCGGGCGTGACCGACCGCGATGTGACCCTGGAGCGAACCGAGCGAGGTCTCGTCGAAGACCTGGGACACCAGGCCCATGTCCTTGAAGACGAGGATCTGGGAGCCGTTGCTGACCGCGATTCCCGCGGATTCCTGGCCCCGATGCTGGAGGGCGTACAGCCCGAAGTACGTGAGCTTTGCGACCTCTTCGCCCGGAGCCCAGACACCGAAGACGCCGCAAGCGTCCTGGGGGCCCTTCTCGCCGGGAAGCAGATCGTGATTGAGTCGACCGTCACCACGTGGCACGCCACCGAGTGTAGGCGAGGTCGACCACTGGTCCGAATTGGGGACAAGGGGCCAGCGGGTGATCACGGTCCGGCGGTGATCCGGCCCGTGGCGCCGTTGTCCCTGGTCAGCGGGAGGGTTTCATGATCGGAGCGGCGATGCGGCCGAACCGTCGAAGGGGTCCGGAAGCCGCTTCCCGGCGTCCATGAGTGAGCCTTCGCACATCATTCGGGTCGCGGACGGGACGCCGAGCGTGACGCGTCCGTCGCCGACGGTGGCATCCGCCTCCCCTCAGCCCAGCAGCGGCAGCAGGGCTGAGAGGTCGGCCCGCTCCCCGCTCGCGCTCACCGCGGCCCCGTCCAGGGCGTCCTGCCAGGCCAGCCGCCCGGTGGCCAGCCGGATCCAGGTCAGCGGGTCGGTCTCGACGACGTTGGGCGGGGTGCCCCGGGTGTGCCGGGGGCCCTCCACGCACTGGACGACGGCGTACGGCGGGATCCGCACCTCCGTCGAACCGCCGGGCGCCTTCACGGCGAGGGCGTCGGCGAGCAGCCGGGTCGCGGCGGCCAGGGCCTGCCGGTCGTAGGGGACGTCGAGGCCGGGGACCGCGGCGTTCAGGTCGTCGGTGTGGACGACCAGCTCGACGGTGCGGGTCACGACGTAGTCGGCCAGCGGCAGGGCACCCGCGCTCGTCGGGACCAGCCTGCTCCCGGGGTGGGTGTCGAGCCGCCCGGTGAAGCGCCGCTCGGCCTCGGCGAGGCCGGCGTCCGGGTCGGGGTGCTCGGCGGCGAGCCGGCGGGCGGCGGAGGCGATGGCGTCCGCGTCGGCGGCGATGGCGGACGGCCAGTCGGGCAGCCGCCCGTCCTGCCGCGCCGGCTCGGGCTCGTCCAGCAGCAGGTCCACGGCGGTCAGCGCCCTGCCCACGTGCGCCACCAGCTCCCGCACGGTCCACTCCCCGAGCCGGGTCGGCAGGGCGAGCTGCTCGGGGGTGAGGGTGCGGACGGCCGCCCGTACGTGCCCGAACTGGGCGAGGACGGCGGCGCGGGTGCGGGCGGGGTCGTAGGCGCGGGGGCGCTTTCTGGCCGGGGGCATGCGGTGAGCCTATGCGGGCGAGGTGGCCGGCGAGGGCGTCTCGACGATCTCGCCGTTGCGCGGGACGCCGATGCCGCGCCAGGTGAAGGGGACGCCCCGGGCCGTGTCCGGGTCGGGGCCGTCCATCAGCTGGAAGTGCACGTGCGGCTCGGTGGAGTTGCCGGAGTTCCCGCACCGGGCGACCACCTGTCCGGCGCGGACGCGCTCGCCCTCGCGGACGGTGAAGGAACCCCGCTGGACGTGGGCGTACAGGGCGTGGGTGCCGTCGTCGAGCTCCAGCACCAGGTGGTTGCCGACGAGGTGCCGGACGCCTGCCATCTCCCGCACCGAGCCCTCGACGACCATCAGGTACAGCAGCGCGGGCAGCGAGGTCCGGCTCAGGTGGTCGCGCCGGCCGTCGGCGGCCCGTACGACCGTCCCGTCGGCCACCGCGAGGAGCGGGGCGCCGAACGCCGGGAAGGCGCGGGCGCGCCGGGCGAGCGGCCACAGGAGGCGGAAGCCGGGGCGGGCGCCGGGCTCCGGCTCGGCGACGAGGTCGATGGCGAAGGTCTGGCCGTAGGCGTGGACGCCGTGGCTCGGGGTGCGGTCGGCGGGGCTGTTCAGCGCGGACCAGCGGCCGGTGACGGGCGGGGCGACCTCGACGGGCGCGGGGGCCCGGCCGGGGGCGTCCGGGGCGCCGCCGTTCCACCGGTTGACCACGGTGATCAGGGCGTGGGCGAGGACCAGCGGCAGGACGACGCACCACCACGGGAGCGCCGGGTCGAGGAGGACGGCGACGGCCACCAGGGCGGCGAAGGCGAGTTGCAGCCCCCGGAAGGTCATCATGGCGAGCTTGCGTGCGGACATCGTTCCCCCTTGCTCGTGACGGACCCGAGGGGCCTGGCGGTCCCGGCGGTCCCGGTCAGTTCCGCGCGGTCGACAGCGCCACCAGGAGCGGCACGACCCGCCCCGGCGGCACCTCGTGACGGCCCCGGCCGGTGGTGTGCAGCCAGCCGGCGCCGGTGAGCTGGCGCAGGTGGTGGTAGATCTGGCCGGTCGTGCCCATCCCGTCCAGCTCGGCCAGCTCCGCGGCGGTGCGCCGGCCGCCCAGGACCTCCCGCAGCAGCCGCAGCCGCACGGGGTGCCCGAGGGCGGCGAACACCTCGGCGGACTCGGCCCAGTCGGCCTCCAGGAGGCCGTCGGCCAGTGCGCCGTGCTGCCACTCGTACCGCTCCCCGGTCGGCAGCCGGACCGCGCCGGTGAACAGGACGCCTCCGGTCGCCGCCCCCATCCCGGTGAGCTGCTCCTTCAGTCCTTCCAGGGCCCAGAAGTCGCCCTCCTGGGGCCCGGGGGCGGGCCGGTCGGCGGCCTCCAGGGCGGCGAGGCGCCGTTCGAGGTCGGCCACGCGTTGTTCCAGGTGCTCCACGCCTTTGAGATTACGTAAGTTCGTAATTCCGCGCAAGCGCGTTCCCGCCGGGCACGCGAAAGGGCCGCCCGGAACGCTCCGGACGGCCCCTCCACGTACGTCGTACCGCTGCTACCCGAGCAGCCCCGGGATCGTCCCCTCGTGGGCCTCGCGCAGCTCCGCCAGGGAGAGGGTGAACTCGCCCTGGACCTCGACCGCGTCGCCGTCGACCACGCCGATGCGGGTGACGGGCAGGCCGCGGGCACCGCACATGTCGTTGAAGCGGACCTCTTCCGAGCGCGGGACGGCGACGACCGCGCGGCCCGCCGACTCCGAGAACAGGAAGGTGAACGCGTCGAGCCCGTCCGGTACGACCAGACGCGCGCCCCGGCCGCCCAGCAGCGCCGACTCGACGACCGCCTGGACCAGACCGCCGTCGGACAGGTCGTGCGCGGAGTCGATCATGCCGTCGCGGGAGGCGGAGATCAGGATCTCGCCGAGCAGGCGCTCGCGCTCCAGGTCGACCTTCGGGGGCAGGCCGCCGAGGTGGCCGTGGATCACCTGGGACCAGGCCGAGCCGCCGAACTCCTCACGCGTGTCGCCCAGCAGGTACAGCAGCTGGCCGTCCTCCTGGAAGGCGACCGGCGTGCGCCGGGCCACGTCGTCGATGACGCCGAGGACCGCGACCACCGGGGTGGGATGGATGGCGGCCTCGCCGGTCTGGTTGTAGAGCGAGACGTTGCCGCCCGTGACCGGGGTGCCCAGCTGCAGGCAGCCGTCGGCCAGGCCGCGCACGGCCTCCGCGAACTGCCACATGACCGCAGGGTCCTCCGGCGAGCCGAAGTTCAGGCAGTCGGAGACCGCCAGCGGCTTCGCGCCCGTCGTGGCCACGTTGCGGTAGGCCTCCGCCAGGGCGAGCTGCGCGCCCGTGTACGGGTCGAGCTTGGCGTAGCGGCCGTTGCCGTCGGTGGCGATGGCGACGCCGAGGCCGGACTCCTCGTCCACGCGGATCATGCCCGAGTCCTCGGGCTGGGCGAGGACGGTGTTGCCCTGCACGAAGTGGTCGTACTGCTGGGTGATCCACTGCTTGGACGCCTGGTTGGGCGAGCCGACCAGCTTGAGGACCTGGTCCTTCAGCTCCTCACCCGTCCCGGGCCGGGGCAGCTTGTTCGCGTCGTCGGCCTGGAGGGCGTCCTGCCAGTCCGGACGGGCGTAGGGGCGCTCGTAGACCGGGCCGTCGTGGGCGACGGTGCGCGGGTCGACGTCGACGATCTTGCCGCCGTGCCAGAAGATCTCCAGCCGGTCGCCGTCGGTCACCTCGCCGATGACGGTGGCGATGACGTCCCACTTGTCGCAGATCTCGAGGAAGCGGTCGACCTTCTCCGGCTCGACCACCGCGCACATGCGCTCCTGCGACTCGCTCATGAGGATTTCCTCGGGCGAGAGCGTCGAGTCGCGCAGCGGGACGTCGTCCAGCGTGACGCGCATGCCGCCGGAGCCGTTCGACGCCAGTTCGCTGGTCGCGCAGGACAGGCCCGCCGCTCCCAGGTCCTGGATGCCGACGACCAGCTTCTCGGCGAAGGCCTCCAGGGTGCACTCGATGAGGAGTTTCTCCTGGAAGGGGTCGCCGACCTGGACGGCGGGGCGCTTGGACGGCTTGGCGTCGTCGAAGGTCTCGGAGGCCAGGATCGAGGCGCCGCCGATGCCGTCGCCGCCGGTGCGGGCGCCGTACAGGATGACCTTGTTGCCCGCGCCGGACGCCTTGGCGAGGTGGATGTCCTCGTGCCGCATGACGCCGATGGCACCGGCGTTGACCAGCGGGTTGCCCTGGTAGCAGGCGTCGAAGACGACCTCGCCGCCGATGTTGGGCAGGCCCAGGCAGTTGCCGTAGCCGCCGATGCCGGCGACGACGCCGGGCAGGACGCGCTTGGTGTCGGGGTGGTCGGCTGCGCCGAAGCGCAGGGGGTCGACCACGGCCACCGGGCGGGCGCCCATCGCGATGATGTCGCGCACGATGCCGCCCACGCCCGTGGCCGCGCCCTGGTAGGGCTCCACGTAGGACGGGTGGTTGTGCGACTCGACCTTGAAGGTGACCGCGTAGCCCTGGCCGACGTCGACGACACCGGCGTTCTCGCCGATGCCGACGAGCAGGGCGTCGGACCGGGGGGCCTTCTCGCCGAACTGGCGCAGGTGCACCTTGCTGCTCTTGTACGAGCAGTGCTCGGACCACATCACGGAGTACATGGCCAGCTCCGCGCCGGTGGGGCGGCGGCCGAGGATCTCCACGACCCTCTCGTACTCGTCCTTCTTCAGGCCCAGCTCGGCCCAGGGCAGCTCGACGTCGGGGGTCGCGGCCGCGTGCTCGACCGTGTCCAGAGGCGTCCGGCTCATGCGTTGACCAGCTTCTTGAGGATCGAGGTGAAGAACGGCAGACCGTCGGTACGGCCCGTACCGATCAGCGGCTCGACGGCGTGCTCGGGGTGCGGCATGAGGCCGACGACGTTCCCGGCGGCGTTGGTGATGCCGGCGATGTCGTTGAGCGAGCCGTTGGGGTTCATGTCCAGGTAGCGGAAGGCCACCCGCCCCTCGGCCTCCAGCTCGTCCAGCGTGCGCCGGTCGGCGACGTAGCGGCCGTCCATGTTCTTCAGCGGGATGTGGATCTCCTGGCCGGCCGTGTAGTCGCCGGTCCAGGCGGTGTCCGCGTTCTCCACCCGCAGCTTCTGGTCGCGGCAGATGAAGTGCAGGTGGTCGTTGCCCAGCATGCCGCCCGGCAGCAGGTGGGCCTCCGTGAGGATCTGGAAGCCGTTGCAGATGCCCAGCACCGGCAGACCGGCCTTCGCCTGGTCGATGACGGTGTCCATCACGGGCGAGAAGCGGGCGATGGCGCCGGCGCGCAGATAATCGCCGTACGAGAAACCGCCGCACAGCACCACGGCGTCGACCTGCTTGAGGTCCTTGTCCTTGTGCCAGAGAGCGACGGGCTCGGCGCCGGCGACGCGGATCGCGCGCTGCGTGTCCCGGTCGTCGAGGCTGCCGGGGAAAGTGACGACGCCAATACGAGCGGTCACTTCGCGGCCCCCGCGACCACGTCCTCGGACTCGACCTTGACGGTGAAGTCCTCGATCACGGTGTTGGCGAGGAAGGATTCCGCAAGATCATGGATGCGGGCGAGGGCGGCGTCGTCGACCGGCCCGTCCACTTCCAGTTCGAATCGCTTTCCCTGACGGACGTCCGAGATCCCTTCGAAACCCAGTCGCGGCAGTGCGCGCTGCACCGCCTGGCCCTGGGGGTCGAGGATCTCCGGCTTGAGCATGACGTCGACTACGACGCGTGCCACTGGCACTCCCGGTGTGTGGTGCTGAGCAGGTTCCTTCAGACTACCCGTACAAAATTTCTACGCGCGTAGCCTTGGAGGAATCTACGTGAGCCCAGTCACGATTCGGCATCGGGAGGGGGTGCTCACGAAAAGCTTCGGGAAAGATCCCGGATCCGGTGCGGGGCAGCTATTGCGCGACGGACACGCGGGGAGATTTAGTCGGTCTTCCCATTGCAATGCCGGGCACGGTACAAATGAAATGTCATTAGCCGATACTTTGCCCAATTACAGGCGAACAGTCGGCATCATCGCGGCGTCTTGGCACGTTCGGGCACGTCATCGCGGAGATGCCGCACGAAGGGACCGATATTCGTGGCGCAGCGTGTCGTGGTCACTCTCTTTGACGACATCGACGGCTCGGAAGCGGCGGAGACGATCGCCTTCGGAGTCGACGGCCGGATGTACGAGATCGACCTGAACGAAGCCAATGCCCGGAAACTGCGCAAGGCGCTGGAGCCGTACGTCTCGGCCGGCCGCAAGCGCTCCCGCTCCGGCAGGACCTACCGGCAGACGGAGGTCGCCCCCGACCCGGCGGCGGTCCGCGCCTGGGCCCAGGCACACCGGATGGACGTGCCGGCGCGGGGCCGGATCCCGAAGAGGGTGTACGAGGCCTTCGCCGAGGCGCAGTGAGCCCGCCGCCGCGGCCGGCACGGCGGGCCGCCCGCCCGGCACGGGCGGCCGACGGGCGCTCAGCGGCCCCTCGCGGCAACCGACTTGCGCGGCACCCCGGGTGATCAGCTAAAGTCTGGAGCACGCCGAGGGGCGAGGCCGAAAGGCCCAGCTCACGGAACACGCGGGTGTAGTTCAGTAGTAGAACATCCCCCTTCCAGGGGGAAGGCGCAGTGTGCAATTCCTGTCACCCGCTCTGCACCGCCGTACCGACGACCCGTTTGGATCAGGTAGGCTGGTGCTCGCACCGATCAGTGAAAGCTGGTCGGGAGCACATGCGGACGTAGCTCAGTTGGTAGAGCGCAACCTTGCCAAGGTTGAGGTCGCGAGTTCGAGCCTCGTCGTCCGCTCGGGAATGAGACCCCGGTCCTCCAGGACCGGGGTCTTTTCGTGCGTCCGGGTGCGGTGGCCCGCACCCCGGCCCTGACATTTGTCATGCCCGGTGATGACGGCCCGCACTGTCGTCCCCTCCCGGGCGCCGGAATGCTTGAGCCATGCAAACCAACGGACACGAACACGTGATTGAGGTCACCGACCTGCGGCGTGTGTACGGGGGCGGGTTCGAGGCCGTGCGCGGGGTCGACTTCTCCGTGCGCCGCGGCGAGGTCTTCGCCCTGCTCGGCACCAACGGCGCCGGGAAGACCTCGACGGTCGAGTTGCTGGAGGGGCTCGCCGCCCCGGCCGGCGGGCGGGTGCGCGTCCTCGGGCACGACCCGTACACCGAGCGCGCCGCCGTACGCCCCCGCACCGGGGTCATGCTCCAGGAGGGCGGCTTCCCCTCCGAGCTGACCGTCGCCGAGACGGCGCGGATGTGGGCGGGGTGCGTGAGCGGTGCCCGGCCGCCGGCCGAGGTGCTGGCCCTGGTCGGACTGGAGGCCAAGGCCGGCACCCGCGTGAAGCAGTTGTCCGGGGGCCAGCGGCGCCGCCTGGACCTGGCACTCGCCCTGCTCGGCGACCCGGAGGTGCTCTTCCTCGACGAGCCCACCACCGGACTGGACGCCGAAGGCCGCCGGGACACCTGGGAGTTGGTGAGCACGCTGCGCGACGGCGGTACGACCGTGCTGCTGACCACGCACTACCTGGAAGAGGCCGAGAACCTCGCCGACCGGCTCGCGATCATGCACGACGGCCGGATCGCCACCACCGGCACCCCCGCCGAGGTGACCGCCGCGCAGCCCTCCCACATCTCCTTCGAACTGCCCGAGGGCTACTTCGTGGGCGACCTGCCGCCGCTGGCCGAACTGGGCGTCGACGACCACGAGTCCGAGGGACGGATGGTCAAGCTGCGCACCCGGGAACTCCAGCGCGCCGCCACCGGCCTGCTGGTGTGGGCCGGGCAGGCCGGGGTGGAGCTGCGCCGCCTGGACGTGCGCTCGGCGTCCCTGGAGGAGGCCTTCCTCAGCATCGCCAAGAAGGTGTCCGGGCAGGCGCCCGCCCCCACGACCGGCACGGGCGGGACGAACCAGAGGCACCAGACGAAGCAGGGGAACCAGACGAAGCAGGGGAACCGGACGAAGCAGGAGTACGCGGCATGAGCGCCACGGACACACCGGCCCGCGCCGAGCGCGCCGCCGGGACCGCGACCACCACACCGATGAGCCGCATGACGGCCCTGGCCCGCGCCGAGCTGATCCTGCTGGGGCGGAACAAGGGCACCGTCTTCGCCGCGCTGTTCATCCCGTTCGTGATGCCGTTCAGCGTGCGGGCGGGGGCCGAGGAGATGGACCTCGGCAAGGCCGGGCTGACCATCGGCACGCTCGTGCTGCCCGCCGCGATCGGCTTCTCGCTGCTGTTCGCCGTCTACTCGGCCCTGGTCGGCGTCTTCGTCGTCCGGCGCGAGGAACTCGTCCTCAAGCGGCTGCGCACCGGTGAGCTGCGGGACGTGGAGATCCTCGGCGGGTCCGCCCTGCCGGCCGTCCTCAGCGGGCTCGTGCAGTCGCTGCTGCTCGCGGCGGGCTGCGTCGCGCTGCTCGACCTGCCGGCGCCGCCGGCCCCGCACCTGGCCGTCGTCGGTCTGCTGCTGGGTCTGGTGATGTGCGCCGCGCTCGCGGCGGCCACCGCGAGCTTCACCAAGACCGGCGAGAGCGCGCAGGTCACGCCGCTGCCGTTCACCTTCCTCTCGATGCTCGGCTCGGGCCTGTTCTTCCCGCTCGACCTGCTTCCCGACCGGCTGGCCTCCGTGTGCGAGCTGCTGCCGCTGACCCCCGTCATCACCCTGGTGCGCGGCGGCTGGACCGGCGACCTGTCGGCGGCCGAGACGCTGGGCGCCCTGGCGACGGCGGTGGCCTGGACCGTGCTCGCGGTGTTTGCTGTACGACGGTGGTTCCGGTGGGAGCCGCGGCACTGACGTACGAGGGCGGGCGGGGACGTGCGCGGGGCGTACGAGGCGAGCGGGAATGGCGGACGGATGCGCAGGCCGGGCGGATGGTGGCGGCTCAAGAGCACGCCGGAGAAGGTGGAGACGTACACGCGGTGGTCGTTCCACTTCTTCGCGGTCATCGAGGTGTTCGCGCTGGGGGTGACCGCCTACGGCCGGACCGGCGCCGGGCTCGCCACCGTGCTGTGCCTGCTGGTCGCCGCGCACGCCGCCGTCTGCATGCTGGTCGCGTCCCGGGCCCTGGACTGGACGCGCGGCCGGCGGCCGCAGCCGGTGCGGCTCATGTGGGTGCTCGGCGCGGTCAGCGCCGTGGTCTCGGTCGTCGCGGTCGCGATCGCGGAGCGCGGACCGGCCGGCGAGGTGGAGACCGCGGCGGGCTCGGTCTACGGCGGGGTCCTGTGCTTCGGCGCCGGTGTCATCACGCTCGGGGTGAGCGGCCGGCGGCGCATGATCGCCGTCGTCGGCGCCTTCGCGGTGGGCGCGGGGCTCCTGACGTTCCCCCTGGGGATGCCGGTCCTCGCGTCGGTCGTGCTGGCCGGCCTCGTGTTCGTGACCGGCGGGTTCCTCGCGGTGACCTCGCTGTTCTCCCTCTGGCTGCTCAACGCGGTCTACGCGCTCGACGACGCCAAGGAGACCCGGAGCAGGCTCGCCGTCGCCGAGGAGCGGCTGCGGTTCGGCCGGGACCTGCACGACGTGATGGGGCGCAACCTGGCGGTGATCGCCCTCAAGAGCGAGCTGGCCGTCCAGTTGTCCCGGCGCGGCCGCCCCGAGGCGGTGGAGCAGATGATCGAGGTGCAGCGCATCGCCCAGGAGTCGCAGCGCGAGGTCCGGGACGTCGTGCGCGGCTACCGGGAGGCCGCCCTGGAGGTGGAACTGGCCGGCGCCCGCGGCGTGCTGTCGGCGGCCGGCATCGTGGCGAAGGTCACCGGGGAGGCGAGCGGCCTGCCCGCGGAGGTGCAGTCGGCGCTCGGCTGGGTGGTACGGGAGGCGACCACGAACGTGCTGCGGCACGGGGACGCGAAGAAGGTCGCGGTGACGGTGCGGACGTCGAAGGGGCGGGTAGTGCTGACGGTGGAGAACGACGGGGCGGCGGAGACCGGGGCGGACGGCCCCTCGGCCGGCTCCGGCAGTCCGGCCGGTGCGGCCGGTGGGGCCGGTGGGGCCGGCTCGGGCGGCGGCTCCGGGCTCGCGGGGCTGCGGGAACGGCTCTCCGCGGTGGACGGCACGCTGCGGGCGGGCCCCGTCGGCAAGGGCGTGTTCCGGCTGACGGCCGAGGTGCCGCTGCCCGCCCCCGCGGCCGGGGCCGCACTGGAGGTGGCGTCGTGACCGTGCGCGTCCTGCTCGCCGACGACGAGCACCTCATCCGCGGGGCGCTGGCCGCCCTGCTGGCCCTGGAGGACGACCTGGTCGTCGTCGCCGAGGCGGCCACCGGCCCCGAGGCACTGGCGATGGCGCGGGCGCACGCCCCGGACGTCGCCGTGCTGGATCTCCAGATGCCCGGCGCCGACGGTGTGAAGGTCGCCACATCACTGCGGGCCGAGCTGCCCGCCTGCAAGGTGCTGATCGTGACCAGTCACGGGCGCCCCGGACACCTGAAGCGGGCGCTCGCGGCGGGGGTGCGCGGGTTCGTCCCCAAGACGGTCAGCGCCCAGCGGCTCGCCGAGCTGATCCGCACGGTGCACGCCGGAAACCGGTACGTCGACCCCGAGTTGGCCGCCGACGCGATCTCCGCCGGGGACTCGCCGCTGACCGCGCGCGAGGCCGAGGTGCTGGAGCACGCCGCCGACGGGGCGCCCGTGGCGGAGATCGCCGAGCGCGCCGCACTCGCCGAGGGGACCGTGCGGAACTACCTGTCGTCCGCCGCGACCAAGCTCGGGGCGGAGAACCGGCACGCGGCGGTGCGTCTCGCACGGGAGCGGGGTTGGGTATAGTGGCTCTCGCGCCACGGGGAAACCCACGACGCACCGTGCGAACGTAGCTCAGTTGGTAGAGCGCAACCTTGCCAAGGTTGAGGTCGCGAGTTCGAACCTCGTCGTTCGCTCCAGTGGACAAGCCCCCCGGCTCCGGCCGGGGGGCTTCTTCGTGTCCGTACCCGCTACGACCAGGCCTGGCCGGTCAGCAGCTCGTACGCCTCCACGTACTTGGCACGGGTGGCGTCCACGACCTGCTGCGGCAGCGGCGGCGGGGGCTGCTCGCTCCGCCGGTCCCAGCCGGACTCGGCCGAGGTCAGCCAGTCCCGCACGAACTGCTTGTCGTACGACGGCTGCGCGCGGCCCGGCTGCCACCGGTCGGCCGGCCAGAAGCGGGAGGAGTCCGGGGTGAGGACCTCGTCGGCGAGGACCAGGTCGTCCCCGTCGAAGCCGAACTCGAACTTGGTGTCCGCGAGGACGATGCCGCGCTCGCGGGCGACGTCCCGGGCGCGGGAGTAGACGGCGAGGGTGGCCTGGCGCAGGCGGGCCGCCGTGTCCGGGCCGACCTGGCGGGCGACCTCCTCGTAGGAGACGTTCTCGTCGTGCTCGCCGACCTCGGCCTTGGTGGCCGGGGTGAAGATCGGGGCGGGCAGCTCCGAGCCGTCGACCAGGCCCTCGGGGAGGGCGAGGCCGCAGACGGTGCGGGACTCGTCGTACTCCGCCAGGCCCGAGCCGGTGAGGTAGCCGCGGGCCACGCACTCCACGGGGACCATCCGCAGCGACTTGCAGACCAGGGCGCGGCCCTCCCAGTCGGCGGGGGCGCCGGGGGGCAGCTCGCTGCTCAGGACGTGGTTCGGGACCAGGTCGGCGAGCTGCTCGAACCACCACAGGGAGAGCTGGGTGAGGACCCGGCCCTTGTCGGGGATCTCGGTCGGCAGCACCCAGTCGTAGGCGGAGATGCGGTCGCTGGCGACCATCACGAGGTCGCCCGCCTCGTTCCGGTACAGCTCGCGCACCTTGCCGGTGTGCAGATGCACCAGGCCCGGAACCTGGAGCGGCTCGGGCTTTTCAACGAATCCGGACACGGTTCCTCCCCGTGGTTCTGAACAATACGTCGATTGTCCCGTACGTCGCGGGGAGGGCGACGGGCGGGGCGACGGGGGCGTGCGGGGCGGCGTGAGCGTGCGGGGGTGGCGTGCGCGGGTCAGTCCCGTTTGCAGATGCGGTCCAGGAGGTTGGCGGTGGCGCGCTGGATCCGCGGGTCCACGTGGCCGGGACGGTCCAGCGCCGGGGACCAGGCGAAGGTGCCGGACGCGAAGACCCAGGCGCCCGACGGTGCCCGGTACAGGGACGTCTCCTGGTGGCGCCGGACGCCGTCGGCGTCGGTGTACGGGGAGTGGGCTAGCAGGACCCGCTCGTCGTGGTCGGGGAGCGCGGTGCGCGGGAAGTAGCGGTCGGCCTCGCCCGCCACCAGGTCCTCGATCTCGTCGCCCTCGTGCGCCCCGGTGGCCTCCCAGAGCCAGTGACCGGCGTTGCGGACGATCATCGGGTGCGGTTCGGGGACCCGGCCGGCGTACTGGATGCCGAGCAGTTGCTGCTCGGGGCGGTCGATCTCCCGCCACAGCGCCGGCCGGCCGGGCCCCTTGCGCTTGCGGCAGGTCAGCAGGCGGTCGGGGACGCCGGAGGGGGAAGGGGCCAGCTCCACCTGCCAGTACATGGTGTTGGCGGAGAGGAAGACCAGGGACGTCCCCTGCTCGCGGGCCAGTTCCGCGGTGCGGCGCATGGCGCTGGACCAGTACTCGTCGTGGCCGGGGAAGACCAGGCCCCGGTAGCGGGCCGGGTCGACGCGGCCGGAGTGCAGGTCGCGGGCGTCGGCGTAGGCGACGTCGTAGCCGTAGCGCTCGGCGAAACGGATGAAGTCGTAGGCGTGGCCCACGTGGAGGGGCAGACCCGCGCCGGCGTACGGGCGGTCGAAGGAGACGGTCGTCGCGGCGTCCGCCTCGCCGAGGAGCCGGCCCTCCTCGTCCCAGGCGTGGTAAAGGCTGGCGCCGGTGCGGCCGTCCTCCGGGTAGAGGTTGTACGCCTGCCAGGTGACGTCCGGCAGGAGGAGGAGCAGGTCGGCCGGGTGGTTGTCGCGGACCGTGAAGGGCACGTGGGAGCGGTAGCCGTCGGCGGTGGTCAGGACGGCCACGTACGCGCCGATGCTCCAGTACGAGGGGATCTGCAGCCGCCAGGACTGCCACCAGTGGTGGCAGGAGACCGTGCGGTCGGCGGTGAGCGGCGCGGGCTGGACGATGCCGGACAGGCGGGGGCTGGTGGTGATCTTGGCGGCGCCGTCACCGCCGTAGTGGCCGATCCGGTAGATGTCGACGCCGAACTCCTGCGGCGGGTCGACGGTGACGTGGAAGTCGATGGCCTCGCCGGGGGCGACGGCTCCCGTCGCGGTGAAGCCCTTGATCTGGCGGCCGACGTCGTCGGCGGCGCGGGGTCCTCCGCCGGTGCCGCCGCCGGTGCCGGAACGGTCCTGGTCGGCGTACCACGGGACCACCTGGCCGGTGTCGCCGAAGTACGTCTCGCCGCCGCGCAGCCACGGCACCGGACCCTGTCCGAAGGGGTCCGTCACGGCGTGCGCGAGTGCTCCCGACTCCCAGCGGCGGATCTGCTCGGGCCCCATGGGACAGTCCCCTCCCTCGTCCCCCGTGGTCGTGCGTATGACGAACGCCTTTGCCATGTGCGCGATCGGTCCCAGCACATCACATTTCGCACGCGGGCTGTCACGGTTCGTCGCGAAGTGGCCGAAAGTGGAATGGGAGCGTCCGCTTCGCTCGGGTCCGTCGGTGCGCGGGGCCGGGGGACGGCGCGGGCGTCAGACCAGACGCACCGGCTTCTCCGGGCGTATGCCGAGCTCGGTCATCCAGGCGCGCAGCGGGCCCGGGTCGCCCGTCTCGACGAGGCTGAGCACGCTGGGCTCCAGGTCCGCGGTACGGGCGCCGTCGAGCAGGAGCGACGGCCCGTCGAGCCAGTCGAGGCCGGGAACGGCTCCTGCGGTGTCCATCGCCGCGCAGCAGACCATCGCCGTGATGTGCGCGGTGAGGATCTCGCGTCCGGTGCGCGGGGGCTGCAACGGCAGGAGGGGGAGTACGCGGTCGTCCCAGAGGGCGGCGTCGGGCCCCGGGGGCGCGGAGGAGGGGGAGGAGGGCGAGGAGGGGGAGGAGGCGATCCCGGCTCCGGCGGGCAGCGCCCGTGCCTCCTCGCGGGCCAGCTGCGCAGTGAGCCCGGCGGCGAGGGCCGCACCCCGGGCCGTGGTGCCGGCGAGGTCGTCCTCGTCGTCGAGGGGGGTGGCGGGGTCGGCGTACGCCGGATGCGGGGCGGCGGGGTCGGCGGGGTCGGCGGGGTCGGCGGGGTCGGCGGGCTGAGGGTGCCGGGCGTTCCGGTCGCCGTACCGGCCGTCGGGGTCCGGGGCGGGCGGCCGGGCGGGGGTGCCGCTTGCCGCCCACGACCCGGCGGGCGGGCCGGTGTCCGCGTCGGCGGGGGTGCCGCTCCTGGACCGGGGGCCGGCGGCGGTGTCGGGGTCCTCGCCCGTGGGAGGGGTGCCGGGGTCCGGGGTCGTGAGGTGGTCCAGGACGCGGGCCAGGGTCGGGTCGTCCGTGTCCGGTGCGCCGCCCCCGGCGGTGCGGCGGACGCCCAGGGTGTCGAGCACCCGGTGCAGGCGGGCCGCGTCCGTGCGCCAGGTCCGGTCGACGACCTCTTCGGGATAGGCGTCCCATCCGACCGGCGACCAGTCCGGACCGGTCTCGGCCGGCCCTCCGTGGAAGAGGCGTGCGGCGAGGAGGGAGACCGCCTCGTCCATCGCCCCGGGCTCCTCCAGCAGGTCACAGGCGGGACGCTCGCCCAGGCGGGAGGCGAAGCCCTCGGCCAGGCGGTCGCGGCGGGACAGCTCCGTGAGGGCGGCGACGACGCCCACGTCCAGCCGCGAGGGCCAGCGGCCCATCCGCCAGGCGGGCAGCGCCACCCGGGTCAGCAACCGGTCCCAGCCCGCGTAGGCGAGCCCGACCTGCTCCTGCGCGACGATCCGCAGTCCGTAGTCCACCGCCTGTGCACGCTCGGACGCCGCGGCCGCGACCCCGCGCTCCATCTCGGCCGCGTGCCCCCGGCAGCTGCGCAGCAGGAACCGCGACACCCAGCCCAGGCCCGCGCACGCCGTCCGGGACAGCGGGTCGCGCCGGCCCGCCGAGGCCACCGCCACCGCGGCGTCCAAGCCCCGTATGAAGCGCCGGGCCGCGGCTATGTCGGGGTGCGCCGAGGGTCCCGTACCGGCGACGACGGGGCGAGGACGGCGCGCAGCTCGCCCACCCGCATCCACCACAGGAACGGCGAGCCGATGACCAGGACGGGCGCCGCGACGGCACTCCGACGGCGGGCCGCGTCGCCCAGGCCGGGCAGGACGTCGTCGGGCCCGTCCGCGGGGGGCGGTGCGTGGCGCGGAGGGGGACGGTCCTCCAGCCAGCTGTCGCAGTCCGGGGTGAGCGCTATCGCCGAGGGGGCGGGGACGTCGAGCCGGTCGGCCAGGTCCCGCACCATCCGGTACAGCTCGGGCGCCGACTCCTCGGCGACCGTGACCGTGGGGGTCACGGCGGGCCTGGAGCGGGTCACGACCAGGGCGACCCCGGCGGCGGCCAGCAGGACGAGCAGCGCGAGGACGCACACGATCCAGCGGACGACGTCCCAGCCCGCGCCCACGAGGCGCCCGGTGGACCCGCCGACCAGGAGGATCACGGCCGCGGCGGCGGGCAGCAGGGCCACGGCCAGCGCGCGGCTGCGGACCCGCAGCACCGCCAGCGCCCTGGTGCGCGCCGCGAGCGCGCCCATCTCCACACCACCAGTACCGGTCACGGCCGGACCTCACCCCCTCATCGCTGTCCTGTCTGCCCTGTCTGCACGAGACCGTCCTGCTGCACTGCCGCTCCTCCCGCTCCTTCTGCTTCTCCGGTTCTGCTCACTCCACCCACTGTGGCACCCGGCACTGACATCGCAATGCCGGTGGGCCAAGTGCCGGAACGCATGCGCGGCACCATAGTTGGGGCCCCCGCGCCCGTCAGCCGTATGGCCCATCGGTCACCCGATGGAATGGCTTTGGGGAAAGGTGGAGACGGACAGCAAAGGTCAGGCCCCGGCTCCTGGGCGGGAGCCGGGGCCTGCCGGGGCCGGTCCGGTGACCGGTGACGACGGAGGGGCGAGGGGTAGGGGGCTACGGGCGTACGGGGGTTACGCGCCCGCCGCCTTCGCCGCGATGTCGGTGCGGTGCTGCGCTCCGTCGAGGCCGATGCGGGCGACGGCCCGGTAGGCGCGGTCGCGGGCCTCGGTGAGGTCGGCGCCGGTGGCCGTGACGGACAGGACGCGGCCGCCGGCGCTGACGACGGCTCCGCCCTCGGCGCGGGTGCCGGCGTGCAGGACGTAGGCGTGCGGGGCGTCCTCGGCGGCAACCTCGTCGAGACCGGTGATCGGGTCGCCGGTGCGCGGGGTGCCGGGGTAGTTGTGCGAGGCGACGACCACGGTGACGGCTGCCTCGTCGCTCCAGCGCAGGGGCTCGAGGTCGGCGAGGTTGCCGGTGGCGGCGGCCATCAGGAGACCGGCGAGCGGCGTCTTCAGGCGGGCGAGCACGACCTGGGTCTCGGGGTCGCCGAACCGGGCGTTGAACTCGATCACGCGCACCCCGCGCGAGGTGATCGCGAGCCCGGCGTAGAGGAGTCCGGAGAACGGGGTGCCGCGCCGGCGCATCTCGTCGACGGTCGGCTGGAGCACGCTCTGCACGACCTCGTCGACCAGCTTCGGGTCGGCCCAGGGCAGCGGCGAGTAGGCGCCCATGCCGCCGGTGTTGGGGCCCTCGTCGCCGTCGAGGGCGCGCTTGAAGTCCTGGGCGGGCTGGAGCGGGCGCACGTTCTCGCCGTCGGTGACGGCGAAGAGGGAGACCTCGGGGCCGTCCAGGAACTCCTCGACGACGACGCGGTCGCAGGCGTTGGCGTGCGCGCGGGCCGTCTCGAGGTCGTCGGTGACGACGACGCCCTTGCCCGCGGCCAGCCCGTCGTCCTTGACGACGTAGGGCGCGCCGAAGGCGGCGAGGGCCGCGTCGACCTCGTCGGGCGTGGTGCAGACGTAGGAACGGGCCGTGGGCACACCCGCGCCGGCCATCACGTCCTTGGCGAAGGCCTTGGAGCCCTCCAGCCGCGCCGCCTCGCCCGAGGGCCCGAAGACCGGGATGCCCGCCTCGCGCACGGCGTCGGCGACCCCGGCGACCAGCGGCGCCTCGGGTCCTACGACGACCAGATCGGCACCGAGCCGGGTGGCGAGCGCGGTGACGGCCGCGCCGTCGAGGGCGTCGACCTGGTGCAGTTCGGCGACCTCGGCGATACCGGCGTTGCCGGGTGCGCAGTGCAGCGCGGTGACGTCGGGGTCGAGGGACAGGGAACGGCACAGGGCGTGTTCGCGGGCGCCGCCGCCGATGACAAGGACCTTCACGGGGTGAAGCCTAATGGGAAGGCGGCGGCGCGGTTTGTGCGGGCTTCCGAAGGGACGGGGCCCGGTCGCTTGTGGCTTCCTCCAGTCACGGTGCCCGGCGGGGCTACTCGTTGGCGATCTCCTCGACCACCGTGGCGCCCAGCTCGCGGACCAGCAGCTCCTTGCCGGACAGCGCGGACTCGTCGAGGTCCGGGTCGTCGTCCTCGGGGATGTCGTCCTCGGGGGACACCGAGGGCGGCTCGGGTGCCGAGGGCCGGGGCGCGGGGGCGGGGGCCGGTGCGGACGCCGGGGACGGAGCGGACGCCGTAGGGGGCGCGGCGGGCGGGGACGCGGGGGCGGACGGCCGCGGTGCGGGCGCGCCCCCGCCGCCGAAGCCGCCTCCGCCTCCACCTCCGCCGTAGCCACCGCCCCCGCCGCCGTAGCCGCCGGACGGGCCGCCGCCGGAGGGGGGCGCCGAGCCGCCGGAGGGGTCGACGACCGCGTCGATCTTCCACTGCACGTTGAACTGCTCGGCCAGGGCCTGCCGCAGCACGTCCTCGCTGCCGCTGCTGACGAAGTTGTCCCGGGCGCCGGCATTGACGAAGCCGAGCTGGAGGGAGGTGCCGTCGAAGCCGGTGACCTGAGCGTTCTGGCTGAGCAGGATCCAGGTGAACCGGCGGCGGTTCTTGACCGCCTCCAGGATGTTGGGCCAGATCGAACGGGGGTCGATCCCGGGAGCGCCCGGCGGCGGAGAGGCAGGCGCGGGAGCGGCCGCCTCGGGAGCCGGTGCCGGGGCCGGGGCCGGATGCGCGGCGGGGCCGGGAGCGGTCGCCGGGCGGGACTGTCCGCCGCCCGCCGGGGCCGCCGTGGGCCACCCGCCGGGGCGGCGCCCGCCCCCCGCGGGAGACGCGGTCGGCCAGGCACCGGGGGCGGGGGCCGGAGCCGAGGCCGGAGCCGGGGCGGAGGCAGGCGCAGGGGCGGAGGCGGGCGCAGAGGCCGCCGCAGGACCGGCGGCGGCCGGAGAAGGCGCGGCCTGCGGCTGCCCGCCCCCGGCAGAAGGACCACCCGAGTCGGCCACCCCTCCACCACCGGCACTGGCACCGCCACCGGAGGACGCACCTCCGCCCGGGCCGCCCCCCGGCGCCCCGGCGCCCTGCCCCCGTACCGCCGCACGGGCCGCCGCGGGACCGCCGCCCGGCGGCAGCGGAGCCCCGGCGGGCGCCGCGCCACCCGGGGCGGCATGCGCCTCGGGCCCGGGCACGTACCCCATGGCGGGCGCGCCCGCGCCGGCCGAGAACTGCACCCCGCGCTCGATACGGTCCAGCCGCGCCATGACGGACCGCTCGTCGCCGTACGCGGCCGGCAGCAGCACGCGCGCGCAGATCAGCTCCAGCTGGAGGCGCGGCGAGTGGGCGCCGCGCATCTCGGTGAGCCCCTCGTTGACGATGTCGGCGGCACGGCTCAGCTCGGCGGCGCCGAAGGACCGCGCCTGGGCCTGCATCCGCTCGACGACGTCGGCGGGGGCGTCGATGAGCCCCTTCTCCGCGGCATCGGGCACGGCGGCGAGGATCACCAGGTCCCGCAGGCGCTCCAGCAGGTCGGTGACGAAGCGCCGCGGGTCGTTGCCCCCCTCGATCACCCGGTCCACGACCCCGAAGGCGGCGGAGCCGTCCCCCGAGACGAACGCCTCGACGACGGAGTCGAGCAGGGAACCGTCCGTGTAACCGAGCAGGGCGGTGGTCATGTCGTACGTCACACCGTCGGCACCGGCGCCCGCGAGCAGCTGGTCCATGACGGACATGGAGTCGCGCACGGACCCCGCACCGGCCCGTACGACCAGCGGCAGCACGCCGTCCTCGACCGCGATCCCCTCCCTGCCGCACACGTCGGCGAGGTAGTCGCGCAGGGTGCCGGGCGGCACGAGCCGGAACGGGTAGTGGTGGGTGCGCGACCGGATGGTCCCGATGACCTTCTCGGGCTCGGTGGTCGCGAAGATGAACTTGAGGTGCTCCGGGGGCTCCTCGACGACCTTCAGCAGGGCGTTGAAGCCCTGCGGGGAGACCATGTGGGCCTCGTCGATGATGTAGATCTTGTATCGGCTGGAGGCGGGTCCGAAGAAGGCCTTCTCACGCAGGTCACGGGCGTCGTCCACACCTCCGTGCGAGGCGGCGTCGATCTCGATGACGTCGATGGAGCCCGGACCGTTGCGCGCGAGGTCGCGGCAGGACTGGCACTCGCCGCACGGCGTCGGCGTCGGACCCTGCTCGCAGTTCAGGCAGCGGGCCAGGATCCGGGCGCTGGTCGTCTTGCCGCAGCCGCGCGGACCGCTGAACAGGTACGCGTGATTGACCCGGTTGTTCCGCAGCGCCTGCTGCAGCGGGTCGGTGACATGCCCCTGCCCGATGACCTCGGCGAAGGACTCCGGGCGGTAACGGCGGTAGAGCGCGAGAGACGACACGCATACGAGGTTATAGGCGCCCACCGACAACCGGACCGCCCGCAAAGGAGACGCCCCCCACGCACCCGCCAGAGCCGACCTACCCTTGCTGCCTTCCGGCCCTGGGGGAGTTCAGTCAGATAGCGCCGCGTGAGGGGCTGGGCCACACGTTACCCGATGTGGGGCCCCCGGAACGAGTTCGCAAGCACTCCCCGGCGTCATGTAATGTTCTCGGCGGAGGATTCGCCTAGAGGCCTAGGGCGCACGCTTGGAAAGCGTGTTGGGGGCAACCCCTCACGAGTTCGAATCTCGTATCCTCCGCCAGTGCCTCACCGGGCACGATGTCGAAGGGCCCCACCGTTCGCGGTGGGGCCCTTCGACGTGCGTGGCGCAGTTTTGGTTGCAGTTCCCGTCTACCGCCCGTTGAGGACGGCCCGGCAGACGTTGCAGTACATGGCCGCGTTCCGCCCGTAGCGCCGCATCAGCTGGCCGCAGCCGGCACACAGCCCGAGCTCCCACGGCGGGCATCCCAGCGCGGCGGAAGCGGCGGCGCGTTCCACGGTGGTGATCCGCATCGGGTCGCGGGAGCGCTGGACCGGCATGCGGGCAAGCGTGAAGCCGCCAGTCGGCTGGTCGAGATCACGGACGGGCCGGCCGTCGCTGACGAACCAGCCCTCCTCTCCGGCTCGGCAGGCGCGGTCGATCTCCTGCTCGGCGAAGGTGACCACGTCATCCTCGTCCTCGGCCGGGGCCGTCGGGAGAGGAGTCTTCTCACCGATGAGCTCCTGCCACAGCGCGCGGTCGTCGGCCGAGACCCACATGTGCCGACCGGCGCGGCCGCTTCCTCGGTTGGGCACGTAGACCGGGACGCTGTCGCCCGTCGCGCTCTGAAGGACCAGGTCCTCGATGTGGACGGGCTTCCGCTTCGGGAGGCACAGAGCGGGCACGAACCAGTCCGCATGAATTGCGCCACAGTGACCGGCGCCCTCGCTGATGAGGCAGTGGCGCTCGCTGCTCGGTACGCACTTCCAGACTTCGAGGTGCCGGTACCCGCCGCGGATCACCATCTCCTTGCCGTCGGCGATGTCCTTCCACGGCATGTCGTCGACGCGCGCCCAGGGAGCCCTGTCGATCAGGGAAGCCGTCCGGTCCTTCGCCACCCAAAGCGGGGTGATGCCATGCTCCACCGCGTTGACCGAGCGCCGGTGCACGCTGCTGGGGCTGAGGTGGTGGTACTGGATCTCCCAGCCGATCCGTATGCCGCCGGGCCCGACGACGACGGCGTCCGAGACACTGCGCCGGTTGCCGATGGGAACCTCGGCCTCGGCGTCCAGGCCGTACCGCCCGGCGGTCTCGACGATCCGCTCCTTGGTGGCCTTGTGCTGGGCACTCTCCGTCGGCGTCGCCTTGTGCGTGATCGGCAGGTGCGAGGCGACGAGCGGTCGCCGACCGCCCACGCGCCCTCGGCGGATGAACATCCAGGGCGACTTGCCGCCCGACTCCGAGAGACACTCGCGCTTGTCGTGGTGCGCAAGGCATTCGAGGAGCTGCGGGTCGCGCTCAGAGACCTTGGAGGTGATCTCCTGGAGCAGATCGGGACGGTCCGGGTGACCGAGGTCGGGCAGGGACAGATTGATCTCTATGCCATATCCGGTGTGCCACACCCCATTAGCCATCCCTCCACCATAGGAACGACCACTGACACTCAACAGTGCACATGGGGCCCAACACCGCTATTCAGAAAGGTGGTTCGAGCACAGTCTCTGAACGTCGACGTAGCGCGGATGGTCCTATCGGCGAAATCCGGAAGATCTGTGCTCGCAGCGGTGGCGTGTCCTAGGACCCCAACGGCAGCTCGCACCAGACAGCCTTGCCCCCGCCTAGGCTGCGACGGGACCCCCAGGACGAGGCAATCGCGGCAACGACCGAGATACCACGACCGGCTTCGTCGGCTGGTCCAGCTTGCCGTCGGCGCGGCAGATAGTCGCCCCCGTCCGCGACCTCGATGATCAGCCGACGGTGGGTACGGCGCAGACGGAGCTCCATGGGTGGAGTGCCATGTTGGAGAGCATTCGACACCAACTCACTCGCGGCCAGCATGCCAAGGTCACACGTCTCAACCGGGAGGCGCCAGGAGGTGAGCGTGTCCCTTGTGAATGCCCTGGCGCGTGGGGCGGTTTCCGTGCCGCCGACGAGTTCCAGCGTCGCCTTGCCGAAGAGCTCGGCGTCGGCGCCGGTGCGGGTCGGATGCTGGAGGGCCATTACGGCGATGTCGTCATCGAGATATGCGTCGACGTCCAGAGCACCCAGGAGCGTGGCGCAGACGTCGGCAGGAGTGCCCTGGGCGCCAGCGAGCGCGCGCTCCAGTACAGCCACGCCTTCGTCGATGTCCTTACCACGGCGTTCGACAAGGCCGTCGGTGTAGAGGACGGCAGTGGAACCGGGCGGCAGGGCGATGCTGCCGGAGGTGTGCAGCCAACCGCCGGTACCGAGGGGCGGGCCGGTCAGGTCCTCGGCTCGGCGGATGGTGCCGTCCTTGTCCCGTACGAGGATCGGGAGGTGGCCGGCAGAGGCGTAGAGCAGCTTGCCCTCGTTGGGATCGTGGACCGCGTAGACGCAGGTGGCGATCTGGCTTGCTGCAATCTCGGCGGCGAGGCCGTCGAGCAACTGGAGCACTTCGTGCGGGGGCAGGTCGAGCCTGGCGTAGGCTCGGACGGCGGTGCGCAGCTGGCCCATGACGGCGGCGGCGCGCACGCCGCGCCCCATCACGTCGCCAATGACAAAAGCGGTGCGGCTGGCGCCGAGGGTGATGACGTCGTACCAGTCGCCGCCAACCCCAGCATCAGAGTCTCCGGGCTGATAGGTGGCGGCGATCCGCAGGTCATCGGGCTGCTCCAGCTCCTGCGGGAGCAGGGACTGCTGGAGGCTAACGGCCGTCTTGTGTCGATCCTTCTCGGCGAGAGCGAGCCTCTCGCGCAGCAGAGCAACGATCTCGTCTGAAGAGGAATCAAGTCCTCCAGCATCCCCGCCCGGCCGGTGAGAGTTGTTCAGGGTTGTTCGGAACAACTCGGGGTTAGAGTCTTGTGCGGGCGCTCTGGGATGGGGGACCACGCTTCCAGGGACGACGCGTGCTCCGGAGGAATCGGGCCGCTCTGAGGTGACACCCAGTTCATCTGCGGCGTCCCGCACAGCCTCCTGTTCACGGTTCAGCGCATCGTCGGTCCGCGTCAGGATCTCGTCGATTTGGTCAAGAGCGCTGTTCTCACCTGGTACTTCGTGAGCGATGGCGTCAGCGGGGATTGCGGGCAGGTCTCCAGCATCGCTGTCCAGCGGCTGTTGGCCGATGTCCAGCAGATACGCCTCCAACATCTGCACGCGCCGGGCAGCGAGGTCGGCGATGCGCTGGGCTTCGTCGCGCTGCCTTACCGCGCGCTCAAGCTGGGCGCTCAGGCGCGCCTCTTGATCGCGAGCGCGTTCAAGCAGCGGCTGCAGCGAACGCATCGGGTCCCGTGAGTGCACACTGTCCCCGGTGAGTGCGTCGATACGTCGCGACAACTCTGCGACCTTGGCCTGTGCCTGGCCGAGGACAAGGAAGAGCATCGAGGCGATCCGGAGTGCCTGCTGACGCCCCTGCTCACTCGTCTCGTATGCCTGGCGCGCACGCACAAGGTCTCTGTAGACCTCGATCGTACGTTCCTTCTCCTTGATGAGCTCGCGCGGCGAAACGACCACCTGACCATCGATGCCGACCAGGGTCGGAGCGTTCTGTGCCTTGTCCCAGAGGGCCTTGGCGTCGCGTACACGACCCAGCGCCTGCTGGCCCGGCTCGTTAGGGAAGCACACATCTGCCACGGCCTCCACGACATCCCACGTGAGGTCTTCACCCGACAATTGGATGCGCAGACGGCGGAGATCTGGGACTCTCCCGGCCGCGAAGTGTTCCCGGGTCAAGCGATTGTGGACGTCTCGAACGCTCAGACCCGCCTCATCGATCCACGATCGAATCATCAGCACCAGCGCATTGGCTTCGGCGCTGGCTCCTTTGGGCGGCGCCCAGGGACGCCCCGGACGCTTCTTCCTCTCCCCCACCGTCACTCCCCGTGTTGTTCCGCGACAACCCTCCATTGTCAGCAGAACAACATCCAAGCGGTATCACCAGCCACCGCGCAGGTGGATCGTGGAGGCGCATCGACCGTGAATGCACCTACACGTACCGAACTTGGAGACTTCCCCGTGCACCTCACACAAGCTGGACTGCTCCTCGTCACCTTGCTGGTGATTACCCTTCTGGCGATGGGAGTAGGTGGCGCAGCAGTGGCCCTCGCGCGTTGGGAGGGGCTCACGGTGCCCGCCGCTATCAGTCGAGGGGGCATCGCCTTCGCCGGGGCCATGACCCTCGGAGCATCCTTGGTCGGTCTCTTCCTGATGCTCAAGTGAGGTGGGGGAGCAGCCGACCGGTGTCGCCCGCTCCCCCACGCTTGTGCCGACCTTCAACCCGAGGAACGTGTCACAAGGGCATCTACCACTCGTCGGTGTCCCCGTACTTTCCTGGGTTCTGAGCGCGGTCCACAGCCTGTGCACGCGCCTCGGCGAAGGCCGCCTCCACGGCGTCCTTGTCCGTGCCTCGCACCTGGGCCTCGACCTCCTGGCCCGAGCCGGGGCGCCGGGCCCCCTGGAAACAGGGGGCCCTTCGTCGTTGCATCCCAGCGGTCGGCGGGCCCGGGGAGGAGACGGCGCGGCGCCCGGTGCGTGGCTCCGTGTTCTTCGTCTCGCGCCCCCGCGCCCGCATCCGCGCCGGGAGGCGGCCGGCCCTCCGGCCGCGCGGGTCCGGCGTTGCTCCGTCCAGGCGAAGTCCCGGGCGCCAATCGGTGCACTCTTCGGGTCGGACACCCGGTCGACGATTTTTGCGGGTATGGAACGGATTGGTGTGTTCCGTTCCAGCGAAGGAGGGCCGGTGGCCGAGCGCGTGGTGCATCGACGCGGTTATCGAAAAGGCCTCGGCGGTGAGATGTGCGCCGAGTTCCTGGGGACGTTCGTCCTGATCTTGTTCGGCGTCGGTTCGGTGGCCGTCGCGGTCGCCGGACTGCCGGGCTCGGGCCGCCAGGCCGTGGCCTTCGGCGCCGCCAACTGGCTCATCATCTCGTGGGGCTGGGGCCTCGCCGTCGTGTTCGGCGTCTACGTGGCCGGCGGCATCAGCGGGGCGCATCTCAACCCCGCGGTGACCCTGGGCTTCGCGGTGCGGCGGGACTTCCCGTGGCGGAAGGTCCTGCCCTACTGGCTCGCACAGGTCGTGGGGGCCTTCGTCGCCGCCGCGCTCGTGTACGCCTGCTACCGGTGGGCCATCGACGCCTCCATCGCCAAGGCGGGCGAGACACGGAAGACGTCGCTGAGCACGTACTCGATCTTCGCCACGTTCCCCGCCGAGTACTTCGGGAACTCCTGGTGGGGCCCGCTGCTCGACCAGATCGTGGGCACCGGCATCCTGCTGTTGCTGATCTGCGCGCTGATCGACACCCGCAACACGGCTCCGATGTCCAATCTCCACCCGTACCTCATCGGGCTCGTCGTCGTCGCGATCGGCCTCGCCTTCGGCACCAACGCCGGGTACGCGATCAATCCGGCCCGCGACTTCGGTCCCCGCCTGTTCACCTTCTTCGAGGGCTGGGGGGACATCGCCCTGCCGGGCACCTTCCAGTGGTTCAGCGGCTACTGGTGGATCCCCATCGTCGGCCCGCTCATCGGCGGGGTCGTCGGCGTGCTCGTGTACGACCTGCTCATCAGCCCGGTGATCAAGGCCAGGCTGAGCGAGCGCGAGGAGGGGCCGGCCACCGAGGAGCCCTAGGAGTGCCCTAGGAGGCCGCCGGCGCCCGTCCGGCATCTCCCCGGCCCCTTCGGCCACGCGCGCCAACCATCCCGACCGTCCCGATCATCCCGATCGTCCCTGGAAGGACGATTTGCCCCCTCCCGCCGACCGGAGAACCATGAGAGGTGGGTAGGGGGACATCGGCGCGCGAACGGAGGTCGCGACCATGAAGGCTGTCGTCTACAAGGGGCCGTTCTCTGTGGCGGTCGAAGACGTGGAGAAGCCGGACGTCCGGCACCCGAACGACGTGGTCGTGCGCGTCACCTCCACCGCGATCTGCGGGTCCGACCTCCACATGTACGAGGGTCGTACCGCCGCGGAGCCGGGCATCGTCTTCGGCCACGAGAACATGGGGATCGTCGACCAGGTCGGTGAGGGCGTCACCGGGCTGAAGGAGGGCGACCGCGTGGTCATGCCCTTCAACGTCGCGTGCGGCTTCTGCACCAACTGCGCCGCGGGCTACACGGGGTACTGCACGACCGTCAATCCCGGCTTCGCGGGCGGCGCGTACGGCTACGTGGCCATGGGTCCCTGGCAGGGCGGCCAGGCCGAGTACCTGCGCGTCCCGTACGCCGACTTCAACTGCCTGAAGCTGCCCGAGGGCGACGCCCACGAGACCGACTTCATCCTGCTCGCCGACATCTTCCCCACCGGCTACCACGGCTGCGAACTGGCCGATGTGCGTCCCGGGGAGAGCGTCGCGGTGTACGGCGCCGGACCCGTCGGGCTCATGGCCGCCTACTCGGCGCTGCTGCGCGGGGCCAAGAAGGTGTTCGTCGTCGACCGCGTCCCGGAGCGGCTGCGCAAGGCCGAGGAGATCGGCGCGGTGCCCGTCGACTTCTCCGCGGGCGACCCGGTCGAGCAGATCAAGGAGCAGACCGGCGGCGCGGGCACCGACAAGGGCGTGGACGCCGTCGGCTACCAGGCGACGGCGGGCAAGACCGGCGAGGAGGAACCGGCGACCGTGCTGAACTCACTGGTCAACACGGTCAGGCCCACCGGGGCGCTCGGTGTTCCCGGACTCTACGTCCCGTCCGACCCGGGCGGCCCGGACGAGCAGGCCAAGCAGGGCATGCTCCTCGTCGCGATCGGCCGGCTCTTCGAGAAGGGGCTGCGGGTCGGGACGGGCCAGTGCAACGTCAAGCGGTACAACCGCCAGCTGCGGGACCTGATCATCGAGGGCCGGGCCCGGCCCAGCTTCGTCGTCTCCCACGAACTGCCGCTGGACCAGGCGCCGTCGGGCTACGACAAGTTCGACAAGCGGGTCGAGGGCTACACCAAGGTGATCCTGCATCCCTAGGCGGCGAGGACCCCGGGGCTAAGGGGTACGGCGGCGCAGGCGCAGGCGGAACCAGAGCGCCGCGCCCGCCGCCAGGGGCACCGCGGCCAGGGGCACCGTCCACCACGGCAGGCCGGCCCACGCCGCGGGCAGGCCCACGCCGAAGCAGACGCCGAACGCGGAGAAGAGCAGCCACCTGCCGTACGGCTCCCAGGTCAGCGGTGCGTGGTCGAGCGGCCTGACCAGACGGGCGGCGCCGAACACGAGGCACTGGACCGCGAGGAGCCCGGCGAGCACGCCGACGGCGGCGTTCGCCTGGAGCTCGTCACGGGGCGCCTCCAGGGTGTCCTGCCGTACGCCGTCCTCGGCGAGCGTCATGATCTCCCCGTGCCAGGCGGTGGCCGTGACCCGGTCGCCGGGCCTCAGCCGCTCCAGGAGCGGTCCGGAGCCGTTGAAGTGGACGGTCCCCCGCCAGGAGTCCCGGTAGGTCAGGGTGGCGTCGTGGACGGATTCCTTGCCGGCGGTCCTGTCCACCGTCTTCTCCACGGTGAGCTGCCAGGTGCTCAGGCAGTCGGTGTCGCCCCGGTCCAACGCGCCGGAGGAACAGGGCCCGGCCGCGCGGTAGTCCTGGTACCGCCCGCTGTCGGAGGGGAGCCACCAGGCGAACGCGAGCCAGCAGGCCGCAGCCGCGGCCAGGGACAGCAGGAGCAGCAGGACGCCCGTGCGCCGCGCCGGAGCCGGGTCCCGCGGTGCCGCCGTCCCCGGTGGTGTCGTCGTCGCCCTCGCTCTCATCGCCCGCCTCCTTCCCGGCCAGCTTCCGTCCTCCGGGACCCGGAACACAACGAGGGGGGACGGCAGCGGGACGGGGCCCGGGACTTCCGCGTTCCGGCAGTCACGGCCCCGCTGCGGCTCCGGGTGTCGTTGGAGTCCTGCCGGGTCCCGCGACCCGGCGAGATCGGACGACCCCCCTAGCGGTCGACGCGCAGCCGTCGGGTCTCGCTCACCTGGTCGGTCTCCGACACCCGGACCGTCGCCTTCATCGTCCAGGTGCCCGGGAGGGGCAGGGTGAGGGTGTTGGCGCTCCAGTACCCGCCCCGGTCGACGAGGTCCGCCTCGATGGGGCCCACCTCCTGGTCGGGGAGGGTGAAGGCGAGGCGGAGTTCGGGAACGGCGGCCAGGCTGCCGTCGGGACCGAAGACGACGGCCTGCACCGCGTTGTCGCCGGTACGGCCCGGGTCCAGGGTGATCTGGACCGTGCCGCGGCCCGAGGCGCCGATCCGGAACGGGATCGTGGTGACGGACGCGGGCAGCACTCCGCCCGCCGGTACGGCCGCTCGTGCGGCCCCCTCCGCGGAACGGCCCGGCGGGGTGGCGGTGAGCACGGTGGTGACCCCCAGCACGACGGCGGCGACGACCGCCTCGACGAGGACGGAACGGTACAGGCCCCTGCGCAGAGCGGCTCCGGCCGCGGTGCCCCCCGCCCCGGCACCCGGACCCGGGCCGGCGTCCGACGGGCGCGGTGCCTCCGTCGGCGGGCGACGGTGCGAACCCCGGCCCAGAGCGGCTCCGCCCGCGGTGCCCCCCGCCCCGGCGCCCGGACCCGGGCCGGCGTCCGACGGGCGCGGTGCCTCCGTCGGGGGGCCGCCGCCCGCCGGTTGCGGCACCCGCTCGGGCACGCGGGCCGACTCGCGCACGGCGTCGGGCGTCGTCACCAGCGCCGCCGTCCACCTCCGGGAGACCGCCGCCGCGCCCAGCAGGACGGCCGCCAGGACCACTTTCGCCAGCAGCAGCCTGCCGTACGTCGTCGCGGTGAGCGCCTGCCAGGAGCCGAGGCCGCGCCAGGACTGGTAGACGCCCGTGACGACGAGGACGGTGACGGCGGCGAAGGCGGTCCGGGAGAAGCGGACGACCGTGGCCGCACCGGGGGCGGAACGCGAGGCGCGCAGGGTGGTGAGCAGGGCCACGAGGCCGCCGAGCCAGACCGCGGTGGCCAGCAGGTGCAGCACCGAGGACGCCATCGCGACCGGTACCTGCGGGCCGGCCGCGGCGTGCTCGGCGGCGGCCCAGGTCAGGGCGAGGGCGACGGCCAGGACGACGCCCACTCCGGCGGCGGGCCGCGTGCTCCCCCGGCGCGCACGCGCCGTCCGGGCGAGGTACGCCCCGACCGGTACCAGCAGCCCCAGCCGGGTCAGGAGCAGGGCGCCGGGGCGGGTCGTGAGGGTGTCGCCCAGCGCGGCCGGGTCCAGGGCCGCCGACGGGCCCGTGCCCGCCTCGTACGGGGCGCGCAGCACCAGCAGGGCGACGGTGGCGGCCAGCAGGGTCCACCCGGCCGCCACCAGGGGACGGCGCAGCGGCGCCGGGTCCGGTGGGCGGCACAGGGCGACGAAGGCGGCGGTGCCGACGAGCAGGGCGACGGCGAGGTAGGAGAGGTAGCGGGCGGTCTTGTGGAGGGTCGCGGTCAGCGGGTCCTCGGTGGGGCCGGGGTCCACGGGTGCGGCCGACCGCGAGGGTGCGCCGACCGAGAAGGTGAAGGCGCCCGAGACGGGGTGGCTGTCGGCGGACACCACCCGCCAGGCCACGGTGTACGTCCCCTCCCCCAGCCCGCCGAGGAGCGCGACGCGGGCGGTGTCGGCCCGTCCGTCCGCGCGTCCGGCCTCCCCCGTGCGCACCCGGTGGCCGCCCGGGTCCAGGACGCGGAAGGAGTCGTCGCGCAGGCCGACGGACTCGCTGAAGGTCAGGGTGACGTGGGCCGGGGCCCGCTCGAAAACGGCCCCGTCCCCGGGGTCGGTGCCGTCGAGGGCGGCGTGGGCGGACGCCGGTGCGGCGGTGCCGAGGAGGAACAGGAGCAGCACGGTGCCCAGCAGCACCAGCCGCGGAACTGCCCGCGGGACCGCCGGTCGTCGCCCCCGGTCTCCAGCGCCCACACCGCCGCCACACCTCACGTCGCATCTCCGTCGTCGGGGCCCACTGCCTCGCCGATACGTACGGACGGGGAGGCCCTCGCGCTCACCCGTGCGCCGGGCGGCTCCTCACCACGAGGGACGGGCCGTCACCCCGCCGTCCACCACGAGGTCGTGGCCGGTCACCCAGGACGCCAGCCGCGAGGCGAGGAACACGCAGGCGTCGCCCACGTCCTCCGGGCGCCCGAGCCGTCCCGTCGGCGCCGCCCGCCGCCACCGCCGTACGCCCTCCGGCCAGGCCTCGGACAGGCCCTCGCGGTCGATGAGGCCCGGCGACACGGAGTTGACCCTGATCCCCCACGGGCCGTACTCCAGGGCCGCCGACCGGGCGTGCATGACGACCGCCGCCTTGGAGGCGCTGTAGTGCGCGTGGGCGGGAGCGGGAGCGCCCGCCTCGATGGAGGCGATGTGCGTGACCGTGCCGCCGCCGTCCTGGTCCCGCATGATCCGGGCGGCGGCCTGTGTGCAGGCGAAGACGCCGGTGAGGTTGGTGTCCACCACCTCCCGCCACTCCGCCGCCGTCATGCCGGGCAGTTCCCGCACCGGCTGCACGCCCGCGTTGTTGACCAGCGCGGTGAGCCGCCCGCCGGCCCAGTCGGCGGCCTCCTCCACCAGGCGCCGGCAGGCGTCCTCGTCGGTGAGGTCGGCGCGCAGCACGGTGGCCCGTCCGCCCCGGTCGCGGATGCGCCGTGCCACGTCCCGCGCCGCCTGAGTCGCCGTACGGCAGTGCACCACCACCGCCGCGCCCTCCTCGGCGAGGCGCAGCGCGATGCCCCGGCCGATGCCGCCGCCCGCGCCGGTGACCAGGGCTGCCTGGCCGTCGAGGAGGGGGGAGCGGGGGCGGGGAGACGGGAGAGGGGAAGAGGAAGCGGAAGGTTGTGGGGACGAGGAGGGTGAGGAGGGCGGGGTCATGCGCGGCACAGTGCCACGATCCGGTCGGCCGCGGCCGGGTAGCGCGCCGTGAGGACGGCGGCGTCGCCGTGCTCGTAGTCCCCGTACGTGAATCCGGGCGCCATCGTGCAGCCGAAGAACGACCACGCGCCGCCCGCGGCCACCCTGCCGCCCATCCAGGTCCCGGCCGGGACCGTGAACTGCACGTGCTGCCCGCCCAGGACGTCCGGTCCCAGCACGGCCGTGCGCGCGCTGCCGTCCGGGGCGAGGAGGAGCAGGTCCAGCGGATCGCCCAGGTAGAAGTGCCAGATCTCGTCGCCGGGCAGGCGGTGCAGGGCGGAGAAGTCGCCCGGGCGGGCGGTGAGCAGGGCGACGATGGCGGTCCCGGCGGGGCGTCCGTCCGGGCGCTCGGGCCCTGCCCAGGTGCGCCGGAACAGGCCGCCCTCACGGGGGATCGGCTCCAGTGCGTAGTGCGCGATCAGGTCCTCGGCGGTGGGCGCTCCAGTCACCCGGGGAACGCTACCTCCCGGCGGAGGAACGCGAGTTGCGCCTTCTTCTCGGGCAGGTACACGTCCGGCAGGTCGACCTCGGGGAGGACCACCGCGGGACCGGCGGTGAAGCCCTGCTTGAGGAAGCGGGCGATCGCCTTGGCGTTGGCCACGTCCGGGTCGACCACGATCCGCGTCCGGTCCAGCCCCAGCAGGGCGTAGGTCACGAGGGCACCCGAGAGGGCCGCGGTCCAGCCGGGGCGCGCGCCCTCGGCTCCGGCGGGGGCGAGGAGCAGGTGGACGCCGATGTCGCCCGGCTCGGCGTCGTAGCACTCGCTCACCCGGTCGGCGGCGGGGTCGTAGGTCTGGAACAGGGCGACCGCCTCGCCGTCCTTGACGACCAGGAAGGCGTGGTGGGTGTCGAGGGTGGCCATGTGCGCGTACGTCGCGGTGACCTGGTCCACCGTCAGGCCGTTCATGCCCCAGAACGCGGCCCGTTCCTCGCTCACCCAGCCGTGGACCAGCGGGGCGTCCGCGGCGGGGTCCAGGGGGAGGACCCGGACGGTGCCGAAGCCGTCGAGGCGCTGTTCGTGGACGGCGGCCCGGTCGCCGTACGGGATCGGGTGCGGGTCAGTCATCGGATTCCTTCGTGAGGCGGGTGAAGTCGGTGACCACCGGGACGAGTTCGCCGGTGAGCCACAGGGCCTGCTGGTCGCGGCGGTGGGCTGAGCCCGGTGCGCCCGAGGCTCCGTGCGGCACCACCCAGCGGCTGTTCTGGCGGTCGGCCAGGTCCCAGACGTACCGGGCGGCCGGGCCGCGTGCGGCGCGGTCGGTGAGGCCGGGGACGGGGGAGGTGCACAGCACGCAGTCGTGGTCGCCGGAGAGGCCCGGCTCCCGCGCGGGGGCGGTGGCGTCCGGCAGGGCCCGCCAAGGGGCCAGGCGGTGGGTGTCGCCCCAGGTGCCGGCCGGCGGGTCCGCGGCGACCTCCTCCAGCGCGGCGCGTACGGTCGCGGCGCGGTCGACGCCGTACAGGTCGTCCGCGCGCAGGAGGTGTTCGAGGGCGTACGCCACGCGCGGCACCAGCGCGAGCCACGGCTGGAGCACATCGGGGTACGCGGGCGCCACGGCCGCGGGGGCGAGGGCCGGGTGCGCCGCCAGCCTCCGCACCACCGCCGCGCGCACGGCCGCGTAGGCCGCCGCGTCGGTGCTGTCGGCGTCCATGCGGCGGTCCCAGGCGAGGAGGCGGGCGCCCAGGGCGGCGGCTTCGGGGGTGAGGGGGCCGGTCCCTGTGGTCTGGGTGGTTGGGGTGGTGCCGGTGGTCTGGGTGGTGGCGGTGGTCAGCCGCTTGATGTGGGCCAGGAGGGGCGTCGCCGAGGCCAGGTGGGTGTCCGTGTGGATCGTGGGCATGTCCGATGCCGACCAGCGCTCCCTGCCCGCCAGCAGGGCGGTGATGCGGTCGGCGCGGTGCGGCGGGGCGAACTCGACGCCGAGGGGCGTGGCCGGGCCGCGCTGATTGGCCATCACCGCGACGCCGTCGGTGAGGCCGGCGCGGGGCGGGGTGTGCCAGCCGGTCCACTCGTGGCCGGGTTCCCAGGCCGGCACGGAGCGCAGCCCGTTCGCCTCCGGCCGCACCGGCACCCGGCCCGCGACCCGGTGCAGCAGGCCGCCCCCGGTGTCGGCGGCCTGCACCACGTTGACCGGCTCGGTCCACGCGTCCAGGGCGCGGTCCACGTCGGCGACCGTGCGGGCCCGCAGCAGCGGCAGCAGGGCGCCGAAGCCGAGGTCGGCCGTGACGCGGGGCGGGTACCGCAGGCTCAGGGCTGCCGGGGTGCCGTCGTCCAGGCCCTCGGGGCCGCCCGCGATCACGGGACCGCGGCCGGTCTCGATGACCTCCACCTCGACGGTCTCCTCCCCGGCGACGTCGATGCGTTCCGTGTGGCGGGCGGCGCGGTGCCAGGTGCCGTCGGGGCCGAGCGCCTCGACACCGGCGCCGGTGCGGCGCAGGCGCTCCCGGTACAGGTCCTGGTAGTCGGCCATGGCGTTGGTGATGGCCCAGGCGACCGTGCCGGTGTGGCCGAAGTGGGCGATGCCGGGGACGCCGGGCACGGCGAGGCCGACGACGTCGAACTCCGGGCAGGACAGGTGGATCTGCTGGTAGACGCCGGGTTCCTCGATGAAGCGGTGCGGGTCCCCCGCGATCAGCGCGTGCCCCGTCGTGGTCCGTCCGCCGCTCACCAGCCAGCCGTTGCTGCCCGCGGTGCCGGGGCCGTCGGCGGCGAACAGGGCTACGGCCTCCGGGCCGAGGTGGGCGGCGATGTGCTCGCGCCAGAGCTTGGCGGGGAAGCCCGCGAAGAGGATGTGCGTGGCGAGCCAGACGCCGAGCGGGGTCCAGGGCTCCCAGCGGCCGGGGGCCAGGCCGGTGCGGGCGAACTCGGGGGCGGGTTCGCCCGTGGTGAGGCCCTCGTTGACTCCGTCGACGTACGCCCGCACCCAGGCCGCCGTCTCCGGGTCCTGCCGCTCCAGGGCGGTGAAGCAGCGGCGTGCGGTGTCCGCGAGGCGGGCGCGGCGGGCGAGGCGGTCCCAGGACAGGGCCTCGGGGCCGAGGAAGGACGCGGAGGTGCCCTGGGCGCGGTGCCGCTCGACCTCCAGTTGCCAGGCGCGGTCGCGGGCGGTGACCCGGCCCTGGGCGCGGGCGAGTCCGGCGGCGGAGTCCGCGCGCAGGTGCGGGATTCCCCAGGCGTCGCGGTAGGTCTCGGCGCTCACCCCTGTGCCCCTACTTTCCTTTAGGTTAGGCTCACCTAAGTTTGTCGTCGTGGCCGAATAGTACGTGAAGGGTGAAGGAACCATGGGGCAGGGGCGGGGCTGGGAGGGCGCGGTCCTCAAGCTGATGCGCGCGAAGGACTTCGAGTTCACCGTGACGGACGCCGAGGACGTCACCCCGCACTACCGGCGGCTGCGGCTGAGCGACGGCGGCATGCTCGCGGTGACCGGTGTCCACCCCACGATGTGGGTACGGCTGTGGTTCGACAACGCGGGCCGGCCGCACCAGCGGGGGTACACGCTGGTCGACCCGGACCCGGCGGCCGGCACCTTCGCCATGGAGTTCGCCCTGCACGAGGGGTGCGCGAGCGACTGGGCGCGGGCGGCGCGGCCGGGGGACACGATCGAGGCGACGGTCCAGGGCACGGGGTTCGAGGTCCCGGCGCCCCTTCCCTCCCGCGTCTTCGCCGTCGCGGACCCGGCGTCCCTGCCCGCCCTCAACTCCCTCCTCGACGCGCTGGGGCCGGTGCCGGCGACCGTCTGGTTCGAGGGCGCGGCCGACGCCGGTCTGCCCTTCCGCACGGTGCCCGGGCGGCACGAGGTCCGCGCGGTGCCGCGGCGGGACGCGGGGGCGCACCTGGTGGCGCGGGTGAAGGAGGAACTGCCGGAACTGCTGGGGGGCGTCACGGAGCCGTATGTCTGGATCGCCTGCGACACGGCGACCACACGGGCGCTCGGCTCGTACGTCCGCAAGGAGCTGGGGGTGCCGAAGCAGCGGGTGAACGCGCTGGGGTACTGGCGCGCGGCCTGAGCGCTTACGCGCGATCATCGGGACCATGGACGTCACACTGCACCTCGCCCAGGACCCCGAGGCCGACGAACTCCTCGGGCGCAGCCCGCTCGCCGCGCTGGTCGGCATGCTGCTCGACCAGCAAGTGCCGATGGAGTGGGCGTTCAAGGGGCCGTCGACCATCGCCCGGCGGATGGGGGCGGAGGACCTGGACGCGCACGACATCGCGGCCTACGAACCCGAGGAGTTCGCCGCGCTGCTCTCCGAGAAACCGGCCGTCCACCGCTATCCCGGGTCGATGGCGGGGCGGGTGCAGCAGTTGTGCCGGTACCTCGTCGAGACGTACGACGGTGACGCCGAGGGCGTCTGGCGGGGCGTGTCCACCGGGAAGGAGCTGCTGAAGCGGCTCCAGGAACTGCCGGGGTTCGGCAAGCAGAAGGCCCAGATCTTCCTCGCCCTGCTCGGCAAGCAGCTCGGCGTCCGCCCGGAGGGGTGGCGCGAGGCCGCGGGGGCGTACGGGGAGCCCGACGCCTTCCGGTCCGTGGCGGACATCAGGGGGCCGGAGTCGCTGGCCAAGGTGCGGGCGCACAAGCAGGAGATGAAGGCTGCGGCGAAAGCGTCCGGCAAGTAGGTGGTGCGGGTGCGTTTGCCTGCGGCGCCTGTGCGGGGTGGGTGGGGGTGCGCGTGGCGCGGTGCGTTGGGGGTGGGTCGGGGCCGCGCCGGGGGGTGTCCGTCCTCGGAACGGCGCGGAATCGGTGGGCCACAGATCTCTCCGGCGATGACGCGCCAACCGCTGCGGGCGGACACCCCCCGACACGTCCCCTTCTCGCCGTACGCGGCTGCCCCGCCGCGTCGCCCCCGCTGCGGGCAGTCGTGCCTCCCCCAGCTGCGGGCAGTCGTGCCTCCCCCAGTGCCTGAAGGCCTGGGAGGTACCCCCAGGCGGCACGGGTGGGCGCAGCGGCACCCCGCCGGCGCCGGGCCCCGTGGCCCCCACCCCGGGGTGCCCGAGAGCAGCGCCCGGGACACCCCCGTGGCCCCTCCCCGGTGGCGGAGACGCCGGCTCCGCTCCCAGCATGGGGCATGAGCGAACCACCCACCGGCGCCGCCGGGCAGGAGTCCGAGCCGCCCTTCGAAGGCCCCCTGCACCTGCTGTCCCGCGCCGCCTGGCAGACCGTGCTGTTCACCGGGATCGTCTCGCTCGTCCTGGGCGTGCTGGTCCTCGTCTGGCCCGGTGCCTCGCTGCTCGCGGCCGGCGTGCTCTTCGGGCTCTACCTCGTCATCAGCGGCATCCTCCAACTGGCCGCCGCCTTCGGCACCCACCGCAGGACCTCGCTGCGAGTGCTCGCCTTCATCAGCGGTGCCGTGTCGATCCTGCTGGGACTGTTCTGCTTCCGCGGCCCCCTGCAGTCGGTGCTGCTGCTCGCGCTGTGGATCGGCATCGGCTGGCTGTTCCGCGGCGTCACGCAGATCGTGGCCGCCGCGCACGACCCTGCGATGCCCGCTCGCGGCTGGCACGTCTTCCTCGGCGTCGTCACCGTCGTGGCCGGCATCGTCCTGATCGACTCGCCGGTCGAGTCGGCCACCGTCCTCATGCTGGTCGGCGGCTGGTGGCTGGTCGTCGTCGGCGTCGTCGAGATCGTCACCTCCGTACGGCTGCGCGGGCGGGCGGAGCGGGTCCCCCACAGCCTGTGAACGGCCGTCCGTACGCCGAGCGGGCGGTTCTCGCCCCGGGCGCGGTGGACGGCGTACGGCGGGCGGGGACACGAAGGGGGTGAGACCCGCACCGCACGCCGCCGCCGTCCGCTCCGGACGTATCGGCGCCTGTCTGCGGGTCCTGGTCCTCCTGCTCGTCCTCGTCGTGCCCGGCACCCACGTGGCGGCCCCGGTCGCACCGGTCGCCGGTGCGACCGCGGAGTACGACCACCTCGACACCGTCCTGCGCGTTCCGGGCCGCAGCGGCCGGCCCGTGGCCGTGCTCCGGCCCGCCCCGCCCTCCTCCCTGACGGGCCGTCGCCGGGCGGTGCTGCTGCGAAGGGCTGCTCGTGGCGAAGGTGCCCCTTCCCTTCCCCGTGGCCCCCGTTCCGTGGTCCTGCGCTGCTGACCGTGCCGGGCCGGCCGACCGCCGGTCCCCCTCGCGCACGGACAAGCACGCCAAACACCAGGAACGAGGAACCGCCATGCCCCACGACCCGTACGCCGTCCTGCGCGCCCTCCTGCGCGCCGAGGCCGCCCGCCGTACCCCCGCATCCGGCACCGCGCCGCAGGCACCCCGCGAACAGCGGCTCCCCTCGCGGGAGCACGGGCGCGGCTGACGCACCGTTGCACGAGGGGGGCGGGGTGGCGGAGGCGGTCGTGCGGCTCTCCGCCACCCCGGGACGGCCCCCGTGGGGGCCGATCTGACGGGGCCTTTGGCGATTGGTCCCCTTTACGCGTCTTTTCCGGCGCCGTACTCCGGCGCCATGGCTGCGCCCGCAACGCCCGGGCCGGTAGGCTTTCCGTGTGATCTTCAAGCGCATCGGAAACGGCCGGCCGTACCCCGACCACGGCCGGGAAAGCACCCGGCAGTGGGCGGACGTCGCTCCGCGCCCGGTCCGCCTCGATCAGCTCGTGACGACCAAGGGTCAGCTCGACCTGGAGACGCTCCTGGCCGAGGACTCCACCTTCTACGGCGACCTCTTCGCGCACGTCGTGAAGTGGCAGGGCGATCTGTACCTGGAGGACGGACTGCACCGGGCGGTGCGGGCCGCGCTGCAGCAGCGCCAGGTGCTGCACGCCCGCGTACTCGAACTCGACTGACCCCGCGCTTGACCCTTTCGGGTTGCCTTGCACCCGACTGCGGAACGTCGACTGATCATCTAATAGGCATCGCCGCTCCCGAGCATTACGCTGCGCTCATGAGCATGCTGACTCCTCCCGGCATGGGTGGCCAGTACAAGATCACGGGGGGCAAGTACCCGCGGATGCGCCCGGTCCGGCGACGCGGCCGCGTCGTGTTCGCCGCCGTCGCCTGCGTCACCGTTCTCGGGGTGCTCGGCTGGGGCACGCTGCAGCTCATCGACGTCTTCACCGGCGGCGACAAGGCCTCGGCGGCCGGCGCCGCGGGCTGTGCCACCCCCGCGAAGGCGAGTGCCTCGCCGTCCGCCCCGGTGCTGCCGAAGCCCGGCCAGGTCACCGTCAACGTGCTCAACGCGACCACCCGCAGCGGACTGGCCCAGAAGACCGCCGACGAGCTGAAGAAGCGCGGCTTCCGCGTGGGCGAGGTGAGCAACGCGCCCGCGGAGTACGACAAGAAGGTCACCGGCACGGGCCTGCTGCTCGGCCCGGCCGCCTCCGTGAAGACGTCGCTCACGCTGCTCGGGACCCAGCTCCCCGGCGCCGAGCACCGCACCGAAGCGGCCCGCAAGGGCGCCGCCGTCGACCTGATCATCGGCGACGGGTTCAAGGGGCTGGCCAAGCCCGCGGACGCCGACGCGGCGCTGGCCGGACTGACCGCGCCGCAGCCGACGCCCACGGCTCAGAAGAAGAGCTGCTGAGCGGTTACTCGGCCGCTCCGTACATGCGGTCGCCCGCGTCGCCGAGGCCCGGGACGATGTAGCCCTGCTCGTTGAGCCGCTCGTCGACCGAGGCCGTCACGACGGTCACCGGGGTGCCGGCCAGCTCGCGCTCCATGAGTTCGACGCCCTCGGGCGCGGCCAGCAGCACCACCGCCGTCACGTCGTCGGCGCCCCGCTTGATCAGCTCCCGGATGGACGCGACCAGGGTGCCGCCGGTGGCCAGCATGGGGTCCAGGACGTACACCTGGCGGCCGGACAGGTCGTCCGGCATCCGCGTGGCGTAGGTGGACGCCTGGAGCGTCTCCTCGTTGCGCACCATGCCGAGGAAGCCCACCTCGGCGGTCGGCAGCAGCCGGACCATGCCGTCGAGCATGCCGAGACCGGCCCGCAGGATCGGCACCACCAGCGGGCGCGGGTGGGAGAGCTTCACGCCGGTGGTCTTCGAGACCGGCGTGTGGATGTCGACCTGTTCGGTGCGCACGTCGCGCGTGGCCTCGTAGGCGAGCAGGGTGACCAGCTCGTCGGCGAGACGGCGGAAGGTCGCGGAGTCGGTGCGCTGGTCGCGCAGCGTGGTGAGCTTGTGGGCGACCAGGGGGTGGTCGACGACGTGGAGACGCATGCCCACCACAGTAACCGGGCCCCGTGGGAGCGGCGTCCCCGCGGCAGTGGCAAGGCCCCGCGAGACCGCTCCACCCGTTCGCAGGCGTCAAACCGCCCGGCCGGGGGAAGGGGGGAGGGACGGACGCTGGGTGGTGAGACTGTGCCTGACCGGGACTTCCACAACACGCCGTCCCCGGGAGCGGACCGGGGGACGGGACACGGGGCGGGGCCGAGCGCGGTGCCGGAGCGGCAGCCGGACGGCGTCGGCGATCCGCCGCGGGACCCCGGGCCGGAGCGCGAGGCCGAACGGCGCCGGCGCCGGGCCCAGTTCCTGCGCGACCTCGCGGAGGCCCGCCAGTTGCGGGACCGCGTGCAGCCGCGCCGCGCCAAGACCGCCCGGCTGCGGCACGCGATGCGCATGCGCACCTTCCGCTGGTAGCCGCACCCCGGCGGACGACTTCCTGAGCCGCCCGGGGAAGATCGCGCGCCGCGCCGACGTTGGTGGTGACGGACGTACGCGGGGACCGCGAGAATCCGCGTACGATCCGCACGTGGCGGCGACGAGAACGCTGCTGGACGGCTGCCCGGGCACGCATCTTCCGGGACGCCGGTCGAAACAGCCGGACACAGGGCGCGGAAGACGTCCCCTGACTGCCTTGTTTCTGCCACGATTCCGAGTGGGTGGGGCTCGAAGCACCGCACCCCCGCCCGCAGCCTCCGCCGGGGGGACCCCCAACCGGCACGCCTAGGACCAGTGGGAGAGTCACGGTGTACTTCGCCGCACTGCTCGCGCGCACCGAAGACGGGTGGGAAGCGAGCGACACAGAGCTCGACGATGTGGAAACCCTGTCGGATCTTGCCGACCTGGCCCGGGAGGCCTCTCCCGACGAGGACACGGTGCTCGTGCTGATCGAGCAGGAGGACGCGTGGTTCGGAGTCGTCCGGGTGGACGGCGAGGAGGACCCCCGTATCTATGTCTCGGACGCCGCCGCGGCGGCCCGCAGCAGCTACGGCGAGATCCTCCTCACCGACGAACTGCTCGGCCGGGAACCCGGTGAGGACGGCGACGACCTCGACGCCCTCGACCTCGACGGCACGGAGGACGGCGAGTCCGACGACGAGGACGGCGGCGACGGCTCCGACGCGGCCGCCGGCTCCGGCGAGGCCGTGCCGCACGGGCCGGTCGGCGACGCGGAGATCCTCGACGACCTCGGCATGAGCGAGAAGGAACTGCGCTCGATGTCCGGGGACGCGGTCGGAGTGATCGCCGAGGCCCTCGGCGCCCTGGACGTCCTGGAGACCGTCCGCTGACCGCGCCGGAGGGGCAGGACCCCGAGCAGGCACCGCCCGACCCGGTGCGCGACCCGTGGCGGGCCGCGATGCGGCTCGCCCTGGCCGAGGCCGGGCGCGCCGCGGAGGGCGGGGACGTGCCCGTCGGCGCCGTCGTACTGGCGCCGGACGGGCACACGGTGCTGTCCGCCGGGTACAACGAACGCGAGGCCGGCGGGGACCCGACGGCCCACGCCGAGATCCTCGCGATCCGGCGGGCCGCCGCGGAGACCGGCGAGTGGCGGCTGGTCGGCTGCACGCTCGTCGTCACCCTGGAGCCGTGCACGATGTGCGCGGGCGCGCTCGTGCAGTCCCGCGTGGACCGCGTGGTCTACGGCGCCCGCGACGACAAGGCGGGGGCGGCCGGGTCCCTGTGGGACCTCGTGCGCGACCGGCGCCTCAACCACCGTCCCGAGGTGATCGGGGGGGTGCTCGAGGACGACTGCGCCCGGCTGCTCACGGACTTCTTCCGCGACCGCTGACCCCGGTCAGGACGGGTGTTCGTCGACCGCGATACCGATTTCAGAGCATGCCGCTGAGTGCTGTAAGGTCTCCCTCGGTAGCGTGTCCGAGCGGCCGAAGGAGCTCGCCTCGAAAGCGAGTGTGGCGCAAGTCACCGAGGGTTCAAATCCCTCCGCTACCGCTTGGGAAGGGCCCCGTCGAAAGACGGGGCCCTTCGTGCGATCATGAGCGACCGAGACGTGGGTCGAAAGGACAGGGGAGGCCGCGGTGGCGGTGAACTCGAAGAAGATCGCCGTCTATGTGGTCGTGGTCTTCGTGCTGTACGTGATCATCACCGATCCGGCCAAGGCAGCCGACTACGTGCAGATAGGCTTCCAGGGCATATCCGACGCGGCGGGCGCCGTGGGCGACTTCATGACCTGGGCCGCCAACGGAGGAAAGTGATGATCCGCCACCTTGTGCTGTTCAAACTGAACGACGGCGTCGAGCGCGACGACCCCCGCGTCGTGGAGGGCGTCGACGCCTTCCGGGCGCTCGGCGGCCAGATCGACGAGCTCCGCTTCTGGGAGTGCGCCTGGAACATCAGCGACCGGCCCATCGCCTACGACTTCGCCATCAACTCGGCCGTGGACGACGCCGACGCGCTCAAGCGCTACCTCGCACACCCGGCGCACCAGGCGGGCGTCGCGCTGTGGCGGGAGTTCGCCACCTGGGTGATCGCCGACTACGAGTTCTAGAACGACCGCGGGCCCTCAGGGCGCCGCGATCCCGTGTTCGGCCCCGCACCGGCCTGGTGCGGGGCCGTTCTGCGTTCACTCAACACGGCGTTATGCGGTGCTTGCACACAGTGGACATGTCTTGTGATGCTATGACCGCTTTTGACGGATGAGTTACGGAAGAATTGACAGATCACGAGGTGGAGTTGACCGTGCCGGCCAGTACTGCGCCTCAAGCACCGCCCGCACCCCCCGCCCAGGCCCAGGAGACACCCGCGCCGCAGCGCAGCCGGGGCGCCGACACCCGGGCCCTGACGCAGGTGCTGTTCGGCGAGCTGAAGGGCCTCACCCCGGGCACGCCGGAGCACGACCGGGTGCGCGCGGCGCTCATCGAGGCCAACCTCCCGCTGGTGCGCTACGCCGCCGCCCGCTTCCGCTCCCGCAACGAGCCGATGGAGGACGTCGTCCAGGTCGGCACGATCGGGCTCATCAACGCCATCGACCGCTTCGACCCGGAGCGGGGCGTGCAGTTCCCGACCTTCGCCATGCCGACCGTCGTCGGCGAGATCAAGCGGTACTTCCGCGACAACGTGCGCACGGTGCACGTGCCGCGCCGGCTGCACGAGCTGTGGGTGCAGGTCAACAGCGCCACCGAGGACCTGACGACCGCCTTCGGGCGCTCCCCGACCACCGCCGAGATCGCCGAGCGGCTGCGCATCACCGAGGACGAGGTGCTGTCCTGCATCGAGGCGGGACGGTCGTACCACGCGACCTCGCTGGAGGCCGCCCAGGAGGGCGACGGGCTGCCCGGCCTGCTGGACCGGCTCGGCTACGAGGACCCGGCGCTCGACGGGGTCGAGCACCGCGACCTGGTGCGCCACCTGCTCGTCCAACTCCCCGAACGGGAGCAGCGGATCCTGCTGCTGCGCTACTACAGCAACCTCACCCAGTCCCAGATCAGCGCGGAGCTCGGCGTCTCCCAGATGCACGTCTCGCGGCTTCTGGCGCGCAGTTTCCAGCGGTTGAGGTCGGCCAACCGGATCGACGCGTAAGCTCGACAGGGGCCTCACACGGGCTCGAAAGCACGAGCGAGTTGTCACCGGCGAGAGCGAATCGCTCACCGGGACCGTTGTGGACGGAATCGGGCTGAAAGCCCATCAGACCCCCTGTTTCCAGGGGGTATTCGCGTCTCGGATGTCGACATGTCACTACAGCGCGTTGCCGACATGTGACATTCTGCCGGAGACGCGTTTGCCGAGGCTTCGGCTCCGGTATTCAGGTGAAGGCTGCGTTCCCGGCGTGGGAGCGTGCGCCCCGACCGTCCCGCGACCCAAAGGGGGTGGCATGTCCGCAGAACAGGGCAGCTCGAAGGTGCTCGCGCTCGCGGAGAGCGAGACCGCGCCCGACTCGATCGAGGCGCTCGGCGCCGTCGAGACCGTCGGCCCCATCGACTCCGTCGGTGCCGTCGGTGCCGTCGACGGCGACCGGGCCGGCGAGGCCGTGCCGGACCTCGACGCCGTGCCGGCCCAGACGCTTCCGGTCACGGAGGCCATCGACACCCGCACCCTGTCCCGTTCCCTGTTCCTGCGGCTCGCCGCCCTCGACGAGGACAGCCCCGAGCGTGCCTACGTCCGGGACACCCTGATCGAGCTCAACCTCCCCCTGGTGCGCTACGCCGCCGCCCGCTTCCGCTCCCGCAACGAGCCGATGGAGGACATCGTCCAGGTCGGCACCATCGGCCTGATCAAGGCGATCGACCGCTTCGACTGCGAGCGGGGCGTCGAGTTCCCGACCTTCGCCATGCCGACCGTCGTCGGCGAGATCAAGCGGTTCTTCCGCGACACCTCCTGGTCGGTGCGCGTCCCGCGCCGCCTCCAGGAGCTTCGCCTGGCGCTGACCAAGGCCAGCGACGAGCTGTCCCAGAAGCTGGACCGCTCCCCGACGGTCGGCGAGCTGGCCGCCGTGCTGGGCGTGTCCGAGGAGGACGTGGTCGACGGTCTGGCCGTCGGCAACGCGTACACCGCCTCCTCGCTGGACTCCCCGGCCCCGGAGGACGACGGCGGCGAGGGCTCCCTGGCGGACCGCCTGGGCTACGAGGACACGGCACTGGAGGGCGTGGAGTACCGCGAGTCCCTCAAGCCGCTGCTGGCCAAGCTGCCGCCCCGGGAGCGGCGGATCATCATGCTGCGCTTCTTCGCCAACATGACCCAGTCGCAGATCGGCGAGGAGGTCGGCATCTCGCAGATGCACGTCTCCCGGTTGCTCACCCGGACCCTGTCGCAGCTGCGCGAGGGCCTGATCTCCGACTGAGCCGGCGGCGCAGGGCGTCCGCACGACAGCACGGCGGCCGCCGTGGCACCTCGGGGGTGCCGCGGCGGCCGTCTTCCGTATGTCCGCCACCGGCCCCGAAGGGCCCGGCGGCCGTCCTAGCCGAGCGCCAGCCAGGCCACGGCCGCGACGACGATCACGGCGGCCAGGATGCCGACGATCAGGCCGACGCGGGGCCCGGACGAGGAGGCGGGGGCAGCCTGCCGGCTCTGCGGGGCGTCGTCGACGAACGCGCGGAACATCTGCGTGCTGCCTGCGGGGTCGTTTGTGCCCTGGGGGCCCTGGGTGTTAGCCATGGGCCGAGACACTAGCGAATCCCCGGGTGCGGCCCAAGTGCGGGGCCCGCGAGCCCTCTTGGGCAGGTCCACCCCTTATCACCTGCGCATTTACTTTCGCAATACTTGTCTTTGCCAACTTTTTATGCCAGACCCCCCGGTTTTGTTTGCCTGTAGCAACTAACGAACCTTATGGTTGCCCTAAGCAACGAATCGGGAGGTGCGCATGGCCGGAAAGGCGCAGTACGAGGAGCTGATCCGCCAGTTCAGCGCCTTCGGTGCCGTGAAGCGGGAGATGGGACGGCTGCTGCCGTCCGACTGCCCCGGCGGGTCCGTCGCCGTACTGACCCTGCTCGGCCGGCACGGGGACATGCGCATGAGCAAGCTCGCGGAACTGCTCGCGGTGGACATGTCGGTGACCAGCCGGCACGTCGCCCACGCCGCCGAGCGCGGCTGGATCGAGCGCTTCCCCGACCCCGCCGACAAGCGCTCGCGCATTCTGCGCCTGACGCCCGCGGGGCAGGAACAGCTCGACGAGATCGCCGAGCGGAGCACCCAACTGCTCTCCCACCGCCTGAGCGACTGGTCCGACGACGAGGTCGGTCAGCTCTCCCGGCTCATGGCCCGCCTCAGGGCCAGCTTCGACGACTGCCGGGTCCCCGCGGCCCGGCCTCCCGCACTGTCCGGGGACGACACGTCCACCCGTACACCCGCGATCACCATTAAGTAAAGGAAGTCCATGGCAACGACCACACCAGCCGGTGTGCGGGCTCATGCCAAGCACGGGGGAGGCTCCGACGGAGACGCTCCGATGACGCACCGGCAGATCATGGAGGCATTGTCCGGGCTGCTGCTCGGCATGTTCTGCGCGATCCTGTCCTCGACCATCGTCACCAACGCACTGCCCGAGATCATCGGGGACCTCGGTGGCGGCCAGAGCGCCTACACCTGGGTCGTCACCGCCTCGCTGCTGACGATGACCGCGTCCACCCCGCTGTGGGGCAAGCTCGCGGACCTGTTCAGCAAGAAGGCACTGGTCCAGACGGCCCTCGTCGTCTTCGTCATAGGTTCCGTCATCGCCGGTCTGGCGCAGAACCCGGCGATGCTGATCACCGCCCGCGCCATCCAGGGCCTCGGCGGCGGCGGTCTGTCCGCCCTGGCCCAGATCATCATGGCCGCGATGATCGCCCCGCGTGAGCGCGGCCGCTACTCCGGCTACCTCGGCGCCACCTTCGCCGTCGCCACCGTCGGCGGCCCGCTGCTCGGCGGCGTCATCACCGACACCAGCTGGCTCGGCTGGCGCTGGTGCCTCTACGTCGGCGTGCCCTTCGCGATCATCGCGCTGATCGTGCTGCAGAAGACGCTGCACCTGCCCGTGATCAAGCGGAAGGTCAAGGTCGACTGGGCCGGTGCCTTCTTCGTGACCGCGGCCGTCTGCCTGCTGCTCGTCTGGGTCACCTTCGCCGACGACAAGTACTCCTGGATGTCCTGGCAGACCGGGGCCATGGTCGGCGGCGCCGTCGTGCTGACGCTGATCTTCCTCTTCGTCGAGTCGAAGGCCAGCGAGCCGATCATCCCGCTGCGCCTGTTCCGCAACCGCACCATCACCCTGGCCTCGCTGGCCTCGCTGTTCGTCGGTATCGCGATGTTCGCGGGCACCGTCTACTTCAGCCAGTACTTCCAGCTGGCCCGGGACAAGTCCCCGACCATGTCGGGCGTCATGACGATCCCGATGATCGGCGGTCTGTTCGTCTCGTCCACGGTCTCCGGCATCATCATCACCAAGACCGGCAAGTGGAAGCGCTGGCTGCTGTCCGGCGGCGTACTGCTGACCGCGGGCCTGGGCCTGCTCAGCACCATGCGCTACGACACCCCGTACTGGCACATCGGCGTCTTCATGGCGCTGATGGGTCTCGGCGTCGGCATGATGATGCAGAACCTGGTGCTCTGCACGCAGAACCAGGTGGAGCCGAGCGACCTGGGCGCCGCGTCCTCCACGGTCACCTTCTTCCGGTCCCTCGGCGGCGCGGTGGGCGTCTCGGTGCTCGGCTCCATCATGTCGAGCCGGATCAGCCACTACGCCACCGACACCATCGGGCAGCTCAAGCCCGAGGAGCAGATGGCGGCCGGCAAGGCCATGGGCTCGGGGCAGATCCCCGACATGGACCTGCTCCCCGCACCCATCCGCACCTGGCTGGAGAGCGCCTACGGACACGGCATCGCCGACATCTTCCTGTACGTCGCGCCGATCGCGCTGCTCGGCTTCCTGGTGACGCTGTTCATCAAGGAGGTGCCGCTGCGCACCAAGGGCGCCCTCGCCCAGGCGGCGGAGTCCTCGGGCGAGTCCGCCCCGCCGGTGGCGGGCACCCCCGCGGAGGCCGTCCGCGTCGCCGACGCGCCGGTCCCGGCCGGTGCGATGGCGGCCGTGTCCGCCACGCCCGCCGCGGCCCCGGACGCCTCGGCCGTCTCGGACACCGCGGCCGCTCCGGCCACGCGGCGGCCCGCCGCCGTCGCCACGACGGCCGGCTCCGGTGAACCGCAGGCACCCGTGTCCGGCGGCATCGCGGTCCGCGGCTTCGTCCGCGGCGCCGAGTCCGCGCCGGTCCCGCAGGCCGCCGTCACGCTGATCTCCCTGGCCGGCCGCCAGCTCGGCCGGTCCGTCGCCCAGGCCGACGGCTCCTACGCCGTCGACGCGCCGAGCGCCGGGTCGTACGTGCTGATCGCCTCCGCCGACGGGTTCCAGCCGCAGGCCTCCACCATCGTCGTCCACGACGAGCCGGTCGCCTACGACATCCTGCTCAGCGGCACCAGCGGGCTCACCGGTCTGGTGAGGGCCGAGGAGAGCGGGCAGCCGGTCAAGGACGCCATGGTGATCGTGACCGACGTGCGCGGTGACCTGCTGGCCAGCGCCACCACCGGCGAGGCGGGCGAGTTCGCCTTCACCGAGCTGGTGCCGGGCACGGTGACCGTCGCGGTCAACGCGGCCGGCTACCGGCCCCGCGCGCTGCCCCTCGAGGTCGGCGGCACCGGCGTCACCCGCGTCGAGGTCGACCTCCAGGCCGGCGCCCAGATCCAGGGCGTCGTGCGGGCACCGCACGGTCCGCTGGCGGACGCCCGGGTCACCCTGGTCGACGCGGCGGGCAACGTGATCGGCACGGCCACCACCGGGGCGGACGGGGCGTACGCCTTCACCGACCTGGACTCCGGCGAGTACACGGTCATCGCGACCGGCTACCCGCCGGTGGCCACCGCCCTGACGGTCGCCGGCCCCGGTGCCGACGGCCACGACATCGAGCTCGCCCACCCCGGCGAGTAGCAGGCCCCGGCCCGTGGTGGCGTGCGCGCTCTGAGCGGAGGTGCGCCCGCCCCCACGGGCCGGTTTCTTTTACGACCACTTTCTGAGCCTTTGCAGGGAGAAAACGGGATGGGACTGACCGCGAGGATCCGAACGCGGGACGGATGGGCCGTGTCGCACGCGGTCGTCACGGTGACCGACATGACCGGCGTGCAGGTGCTGCGCGCCGAGGCGGACACCGAGGGCGCCGTGCGGGACACCACCGCGCTGACGCCGGGGGCGTACACCGTGATCGTCACCGCGGTCGGCTACGCGCCCGCCGCCTCCAGCGCGATCGTCACCGCGAGCGGCCGGGCCGAGGTCGGCACGGTGACGCTGTCCCGCCAGGGCGGCACCGAACTTCCGCCGCCGGGACCGTGGACGGTCGACCCGGCGCACTCCAGCGTCGCCGCCGTCGCCCAGCACCTGGGCATCTCCAGCGTGCGCGGGCGCTTCACCGACTTCGCCGCCACCGTCGAGATCGCGCCGGACGACGTGACCAAGTCCCGGGTGGAGGCGGTGATCAAGGCGGCCTCCATCGACACGGGCAACGGCATGCGCGACACCCACCTGCGCTCGGCCGACTTCCTGGACGTGGAGCGGTTCCCGGAGATCACCTACCGCTCCACGGGCGTGAGCGAGGCCGGGCCCGACCGCTGGACCGTCCACGGCGAACTGGGCCTGCACGGGGTCGTCCGCGAGGTCGACCTGGACCTCGCCTACCTCGGCACCGGCGCCGACCCCTGGGGCGGCACCCGGGCGGCCTTCCGTGCGACGACGGAACTGCACCGCGAGGACTTCGCCATGAACTACAACCAGGTCGTCCAGGCCGGCATCGCCGCCATCGGCACCACGCTCAGGGTCGAGCTGGACGTCCAGGCGGTCCAGGGGGAGTCACTTCCGGCCGTGTGAGGCACCGCCGGACGCCCGGGCCACCACCTGGGCGCACAGGTCCCGGAGTTTGACGTTCCGGTCCTGTGAGACCCGGCGCAGCCGCTCCAGGGCCCGGCGGGCGTCGATGCGCTCCCGGGCCATGAGCATGCCGACCGCCTGGTCTATGACGCTGCGGGAGAGCAGGGCGGTGCGCACGTCGGCCGCCGAGGCCCGCTCCCGCTCGATGCGCAGGGCCTCGTTCACCGCGTCCGCGGTCCGCTCCGCGAAGGCGCGGGCCGCGTCCAGCCCCCCGGCCAGGGAGTCGGGCTCGACGCCGTAGAGATTGAGCGCGGCGCCCGTCTCGCCCTCGACGGCCAGCGGCAGCGCCAGCACACAGCGCACCCCGGTGGCCAGCGCGTACCGCGTGTACGCGGGCCAGCGGGTCTCGGCGGCCAGGTCCGCCGAGTACTGGGCTCTGCCCGACTCGGCGGCGTCCACGCAGGGCCCCGAACCGTTCTCGTACTGGCGCAGGTCCAGGCCGCTGGGCAGACCGGTGCTGCCCGCCAGCGTCATCAGCCGGTCGGCGCGGCGCACCGTGACCGAGCAGGCCCCGGCGCCGGGCACCTGCTGGACCGCCCGGTCCGTCAGGTCGCGCAGCAGGGTGTCCAGGCCACCGCCGCGCGCGAGGGCCTGGTCGAGCGTCTCCGTACTCGGGTCCGTGTCCGTGGTCTGCGGGGTCATGACCGTACGGATGTCCCGTCACCGCTCGGTCACACCTCGGCCACCGGGCGCGGAGGGGGCGTCGACGATGCGTCGGGCCAGGTCGCGGAGTTTCACGTTCTCGCGCTGGGAGGCCTTCACCAGCGACTCGAAGGCACCGGCCGCGTCGATGTCCAGACGCTCCATCAGGATGCCGGTGGCCTGGCCGATCAGGTCCCGGGTGCGCATCGCCTCGGTGAGCTGCTCGCGCACGGTCGCCGAGTCCAGGGCGAGGGAGACGTGCGCGGTGAACAGCCGCCCGATGCGGGTGGCGTCCTCGTCGAACGCCTGCGGCTTGCGGGCGTACGCCGTCAGCACGGTCAGCCGGCGCCGGTCGGCGCGCAGCCGCAGGGACAGGGCCGAGCGCAGGCCGAGCCCGGACAGGGCGTTGCCGCCGCCGTCGGCCTCGCTGTCGTCCGTGCGCACCACGGGCGTCGTCCACAGGCGCTCCCAGTCGGGGTGCGGGATGTGGCCGCCCTGGCCGCCCTGCCGGGGCTCGGCGGCGAACCGTATGGTCTCGTCGGTCCAGGCCAGGGTGCGCAGCCGGCCGCCGCGCTGGATCTCCGAGATGCCCGCGTGCTCGGCGTCGGGCAGGAGGCGTACCGCCAGTTCGACGGCGGTGTTCAGGGTGTCGCCGGGAGTGTCCGTCCCGTGCAGGTCCCGGGCCGCGGCCGTCAGGGCGTCGGCCAGCTCGAAGCCCACCGGAAAACGCGGCAAATCAGTAAATTCGGACGCAGCCACCACGAACCTCTTCGGCATGCGCGGCCTCACGGCCGTGCGCAGGAGAGCTCCGCAGCACATTCCCGACTGCGAGCACAGGACGAACAGCAACTTTAGCTGCTTGGTTGCGCGCCGGTGACGCTCGGTCGACGGTCCGGGCGGGCGGGCTGCCCTGCGGGCCCCCGGGGCATCCCGCGCCTTTCGCGCCGCAGCGCCGCGTGATGGAATGGGGACGGGTCAGGAAGCGGCCCGGCCGGAAGCCCGACGGACGTCTGTCAGGTGAGTGCTGTGTCCTTCCACCCCCAGCCCTGCGAACCGTGCGAGCCGTGTGATCCACCCGGCTGCGCCGTGCTCGCGCTCCCCAGCGAGATCGACTTCTGCAACGCGTCCGGGCTGCTGCCCCTGATCATGACCGCCGTGGAGCAGCGCTCCGACGGGCTGCGCCTGCTCGTCCTGGACCTGTCCGGGACCCGCTTCATGGACTCCCAGGGCGTCCGCCTCCTCGCCGCCGTACGCCACGGGCTGCCCGCCCGCACCCAGGTGCGCGTGGTGGCCGCCCCCAAGGGCGTGGCGAGCCGCGTCCTCGAACTCTCCGGCCTGCGCCGCGACGTCCCGGTCCACGACAGCCTCGCGGAGGCGCTGTGCGCGGAGGGCGGGACGGCGCGGCCGGACCGCGGGGCGGCGGGTGACGGCACCGCGGCCTAGGCTGACGGCATGGCACCGAACATCGCGACGAACACCCGTGTCTCCCTGGACGAGTTGCTGGACTTCGTACGCCCCCGCCATCGGGCGATCCTGCTCACCCGGCGGGCCGACGGCAGCCCGCAGGGGTCGCCGCTGACCTGCGGGGTCGACGACTCGGGCCGGATCGTCGTCTCGACCTACCCCGAACGGGCCAAGACCCGCAACGCGCGCCGTGACCCGCGGGTCAGCCTCGTCGTGCTCAGCGACGAGTGGAACGGCCCCTGGGTCCAGATCGACGGCACCGCGGAGGTCATCGACGCCCCGGACTCCGTGGAGCCGCTGGTGGAGTACTTCCGCGCCATCTCCGGCGAGCACCCCGACTGGGACGAGTACCGGCAGGCCATGGTCGCGCAGGGCAAGTCCCTCATCCGGGTGCGGCCGCAGAGGTGGGGTCCGGTGGCGACGGGCGGCTTCCCGGCCCGGCTGGCGGCGGACGACTGAGGCCCCCCGGCCCACGACTGAGGCGCCCCCGACCCGGGCGCGGGGGCCGCGGCGGGTCAGCCCCGCTCGACCATCGCCTCGATGCCCGCGACGAGCAGGTCGAGGGCGAACTCGAAGTCCCGGTCCAGCATCTCCGCGACGGTGTCGCCGCCCCGGGCCGCCATGATCTCCTGGGCGTCCTGCAGGACGCCCGCGTTGTCCGGCACCTCGGTCACCGCGTTCATGGAGTCCCGGAAGTATTCGTCCGGGCTCAGTCCGGTGTCCTCCACCCGGGCGAGGAAGCGGCCCTCGATGGTGCCGTAGCCGTAGACGAACTGGAAGACGGCGGCGATGGCGCCGGTCAGGCGGTAGGCGGGCAGCCCGCTGCGGCGCACGACGTTCTGCACCGACCGGGAGAAGGCCAGCGCGTGCGGCCCGATGTTGAGGTAGGTGCCGACCAGCCGCGACGACCAGGGGTGGCGCACCAGCAGCGCCCGGTTCTCCCGGGCCAGCGCGCGCAGCTCCGCCCGCCAGTCCCGACCGGCGTCCGGGTCGGGGTGGCGCAGCTCGCCGAAGACGGCGTCCAGGGCGAGTTCGAGCAGCTCGTCCTTGGTGTCGACGTACCAGTAGACGGACATCGCGGTGACGTTCAGCTCGGCGGCCAGGCGGCGCATGGAGAACCCGGCCAGGCCCTCGGCGTCCAGCAGCCGCACGGTGACCCGGGTGATCCGGTCCCGGTCGAGCCCGGACGGCTGCCCCCCGCGCCGCCCGCTGCGGCGCCCCTCCCCGTTCAGCCAGACACTGGCCCGGGGCCCCTGCCGCCCTGCCTTCGCCATGGGCACCTCTCCTCGATCCGTCGCACGCCGCCCGGCGCGGCGCCCCGCAGGGACGCGGGACCGCATCATTGTGCGGCTCCGCCGGGCGACCCGAGCGCTCAGGCGCTCACGACCTCCGAGTCTGCCCGCTCCGCCCGCCGCAACAACACCGCCGCCACCACACCGCCCAGCAGCACGGCCCCCGCCCCCACGAGCTGACTGCTCTCCACCCCGGAGGAGAACGCGTCGAGGACCCGCGCCCGCTCCCCCTCCCCCCGTGCCGCGGCCAGCGCCGCCGGCAACGACGTCGCCGCGACCGGCGCCAGCGCCGCGAACCGGGAGTTGAGCACCGCCCCGAGGACGGCCACCCCCAGTCCGTTGCCGAACTCGGCCAGCGTGCCGTTGACGCCCGCGCCGACCCCGGCCTTGGCCGGCGGGATGGCGCTCATCAGGGCGTGGGCCATGGCCGGGTTGCCCAGCGCGCACCCCACGCCGATCAGCAGCAGCCCCAGCAGCGTGCCGGCGTAGCCCGCCCCGGTCAGCGTGGCGATGGCCACCAGGCCCGCCGACATCAGCACCATGCTCAGGAGCACCGCGACCGGCGTGCCCAGCCGGGCGAGCCACGCCGCCGCCACGCCGGAGAAGTTCAGCAGCACCACCGTCAGGGCCAGCGGCGCGGTCCGCAGCCCGGCCTCCAGCGGGCCGTACCCGAGCACGAACTGCAGGTGCTGGGTGAGCAGGAACAGCGCGCCGCCCATGCCGAAGGTGATCAGCACCAGTCCGGCCACGGCGCCGGTGAAGCGCTGGTCGCGGAAGAAGCCGAGGTCGAGCATCGGGTAGGGCACGCGGCTCTCCCAGAGGGCGAAGAGCGCGAGCACCATCACCGCGACGGCGGCCGTGGCCAGGACCCGGCCCGAGGTCCAGCCGTGTCCGGGGCCGGAGATGATCGCGTAGACCAGTGCCGCCATGCCGATAGTGGAGAGGACGGCGCCGAGCAGGTCGGGCCGGTCGCCCTGCCGGTTCTTCGACTCCGGGACCAGGGTCACGACCGCGACCAGGCCGAGGACGACCACCGGCAGGTTGATCAGGAAGATCGCCCCCCACCAGAAGTGGTCGAGGACGAAGCCGCCGATCAGCGGGCCGCAGGCGAAGCCGAGCGCGCTGACCGCGCTCCAGATCCCGATCGCCCTGGCGTGCTCGGCCGGCGCGAAGATCTGCATGACCACGGCGAGCGTGGTGGTCAGCAGCAGGGCGCCGCCGACGCCCATGCCGGCCCGTGCCGCGATCAACTGGCCGGTGCTGTCGGCGAGTCCCGCCGCCAGCGAGCCGAGCCCGAACAGGGCGAGTCCGGCGGCCAGCATCTTCTTGCGGCCGTACCGGTCGGCCGCGCTGCCCGCGGTGAGCAGCAGGCCGGACTGGACGAGCGAGTAGGCGTTGATCATCCACTGGATGTCGGAGGTGGCCGCGCCCAGTTCGTCGGTGAGGGAGGGGATGGCCACGTTCAGCACGGTGTTGTCCAGGACCACCGTGAGCTGGGCGAGGCTGATGACACCGAGGATCAGCCAGCGCTGCGGATGGCCCTGGACCGGGGCGACGGTTTCCCGTTCCCCGGCCGATTCCTGGGGTGAGGTCGTCATGTTGTACAGCGTATAGGAGATCCCTGTACGCTGTACAACACATCATGCGGCCGAGCGGTCAGTCCGTCGGGGACGTGAGGTCGTAGAAGGTGGCCGAGCCGACCGTGACCTCCTTGAAGGTGGCCTCGACCCACGAGGTGATCTGCGAGGAGCTGCCGGAGCCGCCGCCCATGCCGCCGGCGATGAAGTAGTGGATCCTGCCGTCCGCCACGTACTCCTTGAACTGCGCCAGGGTCGGCGACGGGTCCGTGCCGTTGAAGCCACCGACGGCCATCACCGGCTCGCCGGTGCCGAGCTGGTAGCTCGCGGCGTTCTGGGAACCCACCGCCGCGGCGACCCAGGTGTAGGCGTCGGCGTCCGTCTCCAGCAGCTTCTTCGCCTCGGAGCCGACTTCGGCGCCGTTGAGCAGGCCGCCCATGCCGCCGCCCGCGCCCGTCCGGCCGCCTTCGCCGTTGGGGCCGCCGTTCTGGCCGTTCTGGTTGCTCTGGCCGTTGGGCCCCTGACCGTTCGGCGCCTGACCGTTCGGCGCCTGGCCGTTCGGCACCTGGCCGTTCTGGTTGGTGCCGCCCCCCGGAGCGGTGCCGCCACCGGGGAACCCGCCGCCGGGGCCGCCCTGGTTCTGCCCCTGCCCCTGGCCCGGCGCCGTCCCGCCGCCCGGGAAGCCACCGGGGCCGCCGCCCCGGCCGCCGCCTCCGGGACCGCCGCCCCGCATGCTCGCGCCGGACGGACCGGCCGTGACGATGGAGCCGCTGTGCCCCTCCCGCACGGTGCTCAGCGTGTACGCGGTGGGCGCCGCCAGCGACGCCGCCAGGCCGAGGCCCGCGGCCGCGAGCGCGGTCCGCCGTCCCAGCCGGCCGGCGAAGACGAGCCCGAGCGCGGCGACCAGGCCGCCGACCAGGACCGGCACCCTCAGCCAGGGCAGGTAGTCGGGCGTGCGGTGGAGCAGGACGTACCCCCAGGCGGCGCTCGCCGCGACGGCGGCGGCCAGCGCGAGCGACGCCCAGATCCGCTCGCGCCGCTCCCACAGCGTCGCCGCGCCCATGCCGACGACCGCCGCCAGGTACGGCGCGAGGGCGACCGTGTAGTACTGGTGGAAGATGCCGGCCATGTAGCTGAAGACGGCCGTGGTCATCAGCAGGGAGCCGCCCCAGACCAGGAAGGACGCGCGCGCGGTGTCGGTGCGGCCGGCGCGGCGCGTGGCGACGAGGCCCGCGACGAGCAGGATCAGGGCGGCCGGGAGCAGCCAGGAGATCTGGCCGCCGATCTCGGAGTTGAACATCCGGTCCCAGCCGGTCTCGCCCCACTGCCCGCCGCCCCCGCCGCCGGGGCCACCGCCGCCGCCGACGCTGCCGGTCTCGTCGCCGCTCAGCCGGCCGAGGCCGTTGTAGCCGAAGGTCAGCTCCAGGAAGCTGTTGTTCTGCGAGCCGCCGACGTAGGGCCGCGACGACGCCGGCCACAGCTCCACGACCGCGACCCACCAGCCGCCGGAGACGACGATCGCGGCGGTCGCCAGCGCGAGCTGCCCGAGGCGCTTCTTCAGCCGCACCGGCGCGCAGACGCCGTACACGAGGCCGAGCGCGGGCAGGATCAGGAAGGCCTGGAGGGTCTTCGCCAGGAACGCGAAGCCGATCGCGACGCCCGCCCACACCAGCCACTTGGTCCGGCCGTCCTCCAGCGCCCGTACGACGAGGTAGCAGGCGAGGGACATCAGCAGGGCCAGGAGCGCGTCCGGGTTGTTGAAGCGGAACATCAGCGCGGCGACGGGCGTGAGCGCGAGCACCCCGCCCGCGATCAGGCCGGCCGCGGGGCTGAACCGGCGCCGCACGGCCGCGTACACGACGGCGACCGTGCCCACCCCCATCAGCACCTCGGGGACGAGAATCGACCAGGAGGAGAGGCCGAAGACCCGCACCGCCAGGGCCATCGGCCACAGCGCGGCCGGAGGCTTGTCGACGGTGATGGCGTTGCCGGCGTCGAGGGAGCCGAAGAAGAACGCCTTCCAGGACTGGCTGCCCGCCTGCACGGCCGCCGAGTAGAAGGAGTTGGCCCAGCCGGAGGCACTGAGGTTGTACAGGTAGAGCAGGGCGGTGGCCAGCAGGAGGACGAGGAAGGCGGGGCGCACCCAGCGCGGGTCCTCGGGGCGCCCGCGCCACGGCCGGGCGGGGCGGGACGGCCGGGGCCGGTGACGGGCGGGCGGCGCCCCGGCCGGCGGGCCCCCTTCCTCCTCGGCGGGGGTGTGCACGGCCGGGTCGTAGTGCGTCGTCATCGGACGTCCCTCGGGTCGGTGTCGGCGGGGCGCACCGGCTGGAGCCGCACGGTGGCGTCGCTCCGGGTCCGGTACGGGTCCACGGGGCCGGATACCGGCAGCCGCGGTTCCGGAAGGCGGTGGTCCGGCGCGGGGGCCGGGGGCTCGGCGTCCGGGAAGACCCAGGCGCGGAAGAGCAGGAAGCGCAGCACGGTGGCCGCGAGGTTGGCGGCGATCAGCACCGCAAGCTCGGTGGAGTGGTCCGGGTCGGCCGTCGCCGCGCTCAGGGCGGCCAGCGAACCGCTGGTCAGCGCGAGGCCGATGCCGAAGACGACCAGCCCCTGCGCCTGGTGCCGCACCGCACCGCCCCGGCCCCGCACCCCGAAGGTCAGCCGCCGGTTGGCGGCGGTGTTGGCGACCGCGGAGACCAGCAGGGCGAGCGCGTTGGCGAGCTGGGAGCCGGCGAAGTGGCGGAAGCCGCTGTAGAGGAGGAGGTAGAAGAGGGTGGACAGGGCGCCGACGACGCAGAAGCCGACGAGCTGCCGGGCCAGTCCCTGCGGCACGCCGGACAGGTCGCGGTCGCGCGGGTCGTCGCCGAAGGGGCGGGCCAGCCGGTCCAGCGGCAGCGAACCGGTGGCCAGGGCCCTGCCGACCCGCCACACGCCCTTGAGGTCGTCGGTCGCCGTCCGCACGATGTGCACGGTGGAGTCCGGGTCGTCGACCCAATCGACCGGCACCTCGTGGATGCGGCACCCGGCGCGTTCGGCGAGCACCAGCATCTCCGTGTCGAAGAACCAGCCGGTGTCCTCCACCAGCGGCAGCAGCACCTGGGCCACGTCCCGGCGGATCGCCTTGAAGCCGCACTGGGCGTCGGAGAAGCGGGCCTGGAGGGAGCCGCGCAGGATGAGGTTGTAGGTGCGGGAGATGAACTCCCGCTTGGCGCCGCGCACCACCCGCGAGCTGCGGGCGAGCCGGGAGCCGATCGCGAGGTCGGAGTGGCCGGAGATCAGCGGCGCCACCAGCGGCAGCAGCGCGTTCAGGTCGGTGGAGAGGTCGACGTCCATGTAGGCGAGGACCGGGGCCTCCGAGGCCGACCAGACGGTCCCGAGCGCCCGGCCGCGCCCCTTCTGCTCCAGCCGGACGGACCTGACCGCCGCGAGGTCCGCCGCCAGGCCGGCCGCGACGCGCGGGGTGCCGTCCGTGGAGGCGTTGTCGGCGACCGTGATGCGGAAGGCGTAGGGGAACGTCCGGGCGAGGTGCTCGTGCAGTCGGCGCACGCACGGTCCGAGGTCCTTCTCCTCGTTGTAGACGGGGATCACTACGTCCAGGACAGGCGTACCGGCTCCTGCGGCCGGGAGGTGCTCCCGCGCCGGCAGGGAGCCGGGAGAAGAGTCGGTTCGCATGGAGCCGACTGTTCTCAACTCCCCTGTCGCACCCGTGTGGTGAGACTGTGCTGCGCCTGTGAGTGCGCCGGAGCGTCCGGCGCGTTCCGAACGGCGGGAAGATACACGGTGAAGACCGTCCGCCCCGGCGCGCTGTCGACGGTCACACCGCCGCCGTGCGCGGTCGTCACGGCCTGCACGATGGCGAGCCCGAGGCCCGTCGAACCGGTCGCGCGGGAGCGGGCGGAGTCGCCGCGGGCGAACCGTTCGAAGACGTGCGGCAGCAACGCGGCCGGTATGCCGGGCCCGTCATCCTCGACGTCCACGCACAGCCACCCCCCGCTGCCGCGCACGCGCGCGGTGACGGTGGTGCCCGGCGGGGTGTGGTTGCGGGCGTTGCCCAGGAGGTTGACCAGCACCTGCTGGAGCCGGGCGGGGTCCGCCGACACCGTGGCCGGGGCGTCGGGCAGGTCGAGCCGCCAGGTGTGACCGAGGCCGGCCGCGCGGGCGTCGCTGACGGTGTCCACGACGAGCGGCACGAGGTCGGTCGGGCCGAACTCCAGCGGGCGCCCGGCGTCCAGGCGGGCCAGCAGCAGCAGGTCCTCGACCAGCAGGGACATGCGGCCGGCCTCGGACTCGATGCGGCCCAGCGCGTGCCGGGTGTCGGGGCCCACCTGTTCGCGTCCCCGGCGGGTGAGTTCGGCGTAGCCCCGGATGGAGGCGAGGGGGGTGCGCAGTTCGTGGCTGGCGTCGGCGACGAACTGCCGTACCCGCGTCTCGCTCTGCTGCCGTGCGTGCAGGGCCCCGTGGACGTGGTCCAGCATCCGGTTGAGCGCGGAGCCGACCCGGCCGACCTCGGTGTGCGGGTCGCACTCGGACTCCGGGACCCGTTCGTCGAGGTTCACCTCGCCCGCGTGCAGCGGGAGTTCGGAGACCCGGCCGGCGGTGGCGGCGACCCGGCGCAGGGGGCGGGTGGCGACGCCGACGATGACGGCCCCGGCGAGGGAGGCGGCGACGAGACCGGCGGCGGTGACGCTGGCCTCCACGAGGATCAGGGTGCTGATGGTGCCGTCGACGTCGGAGGTGGGCAGGCCCGCGTAGTAGCCGTCGTGGTACTCGACGCGGTAGTCGCCGAGGCCGGGGATCGTGACGGTGTGCGCGTCGCCGTCCTGGGGGACGGAGGCGAGCGCGGTGCGCTGGGCCGTGTCGAGGGAGACCGCCGTGGTCCTGCTGGGGTCCGTGCTCTCGTCGTTCTTCTCGCCGTACTTGGCGTCGGCCACGGCACCGTCGCTGGTCTCGGCGACGATCGTGTCGCGCGGCTGGGGGCCGCCGTGCGTGACGAACTCGTCGAGGTCCATCCGCTTCGGGCCCACTGCGCCGGGCACCGGATCGCCCGGCGGCCCGAATCCGGACACCCGCCGCGCGACCTCGGCCACCTGGCCGTCCAACTGCTCGTACAGGTGCGAGCGCAGCGCGAGCGTCGTCACCGTGCCGATCACCGCGCACACCACCGCGATCAGCGCCACCGACGCGACGACGAGCCGCGTCCGCAGGGTCCGCGGCCGCGGTCGTCGCCGCCGGATCATGCCGCGGGCTTGATCAGGTATCCGGCGCCGCGCCGGGTGTGGATCATCGGCTCGCGCCCGGCGTCGATCTTCCGGCGCAGGTAGGAGATGTACAGCTCCACGACGTTGGCCTGGCCGCCGAAGTCGTAGGACCACACGCGGTCCAGGATCTGCGCCTTGCTCAGCACCCGCCGCGGGTTGCGCATCAGGAAGCGCAGCAGCTCGAACTCGGTGGCGGTGAGGTGGATCCCGTCGCCGCCCCGGGTGACCTCGTGACTGTCCTCGTCGAGGGTGAGGTCGCCGACGACGAGCACGGAGTCGGAGCGCCGGTCGGCGGCACCGGAGCGGCGGATGAGTCCGCGCAGCCGGGCGACGACCTCCTCCAGGCTGAACGGCTTGGTGACGTAGTCGTCCCCGCCCGCCGTGAGACCCGCGATCCGGTCCTCGACGGCGTCCTTGGCGGTCAGGAACAGCACGGGCACGTCCGGCAGGTCGCGGCGCAGCCGCCCCAGCACGCTCAGGCCGTCCATGTCCGGCAGCATCATGTCCAGTACGACGGCGTCGGGCCGGAACTCGCGGGCGGCCTGGACGGCGCCGTGGCCGTCGCCGGCGCTGCGGATCTGCCAGCCCTCGTAGCGCAGGGCCATGGACAGCAGTTCGGTGATGGACAGCTCGTCGTCCACTACCAGCACCCGGACGGGGCTCCCGTCCGGCCTCAGCAGTTCGGTGCGCCCCTGGGGCGAAGTGGTGGTCATGGCGGCCACCTTGTCGGGGCGCTCTGAGAGGGTCCTTTCCCCAAGCTGTGATTTCTCTGAGAAACGCACAGGCACCGTTCGGGCACGCCGTTGGCCCCCCCCCGCCCGGGACAGTCCGCCCCGCCCGGGAGAGTCCCTCAGACCTCCCCGGTCAGGCCCTCGGCCGTGAGGGTGAGGTGGCGGACCAGCACCTTCGCCGCGGTGTCGGCGTCGCGGGCCAGCGCCGCCTCCTCCAGCCGGCGGTGCTCCTCGAGGCCGTCCCGGCCGGGATTGCGGTGCGTCGACCAGCGGCGGGCCAGTTCGCTCGCCGTCCACAGCCGGTCGAAGGTCTCCAGCAGCACGGGGTTGCCGCAGCCCTCCATCAGGGCGCGGTGGAAGAGCCGGTGCGCCTCGGACCACGCCTCGCTGTAGTACTCGCCCTCCCCGGGCGTGTACGCGGGGGTGCGGGACAGCCGGTGGTGGGCGGCGCGCACCCGGGCCTCCCAGTCGACGTCGCCGCGCTCGACGGACATGCGCAGCAGGACCGGTTCGATGGTGCGGCGGGCCTCCGCGATCTCCTGCCAGCGACGGTCGGAGTAGGCCGGGACGGCGAAGCCGCGGTTGGGCAGCCGGTCGGCGAGGCCGTCGCCGACCACCCGCACCAGGGCCTCGCGCACCACGGCCAGGCTCACCCCCTGCTCCTTGGCGAGGTCCTGCGGCTTGAGGGCGGCGCCGGGGGCGTGGTCGCCGCGCATGATCGCCTCCCGCAGGTGTGCGTAGACCTGCTCGGAGAGCATCCGCTTGCCGGTCGGCGGGGGCGGGGTGGGGCCGGTCTGAGTCATGGAGGCAGCATAGACGATCTGTTGGATAATCGATTATCGGTGTTATGGTCGATTGCAGTGGCCGACACGGCCCCGCCTCTCCCGGCACGGCACGGCCCACGGAGGCCGGCCTGCCCCCGAAAGGAACGACGCGATGAGCGCCAACGACCCGTTCGCCCGCCTCCCCGAGGCGGCCTCCTTCACCCTGACCAGCACCTCCGTCGCCGACGGCGCCCGCTGGCCGTCCGCGCAGCACTCCTCCGGCGTCCCCGGCGGCAAGGACCTCTCCCCGCAGCTTTCGTGGAGCGGCGCGCCGGAGGGCACCAGGAGCTACGCCGTCACCGTCTACGACCCCGACGCCCCCACCGGGTCCGGCTTCTGGCACTGGGCGGTCGCCGACATCCCCGCCACCGTCACCGAACTGCCCGAGGGCGTCGGCGACGACACCGGTTCGGGTCTGCCCGAGGGCGCCTACCAGCTCCCCAACGACGCCCGCGCGGCCCGCTACATCGGCGCCGCCCCGCCGGCCGGGCACGGCCCGCACCGGTACTTCGTCGTGGTGCACGCGCTCGACGTCGAGTCCATCGGCGTCCCGGCCGACGCCACCCCGGCCGTCCTCGGCTTCACCATGGCCGGCCACGTCCTCGGCCGCGCGGTCCTGACCGCGACCGCCGAGACCCCCGCCTGACCCACCGCGTGTCCAGGCTCATCGACACCACGGAGATGTACCTCCGCACCGTCCTGGAGCTGGAGGAGGAGGGCGTGGTGCCGTTGCGCGCCCGCATCGCCGAGCACCTGGACCAGAGCGGTCCCACCGTGAGCCAGACCGTCGCCCGCATGGAACGCGACGGACTGCTGCGGGTCGCCGCCGACCGGCACCTGGAGCTGACCGACGAGGGCAGACGGCTGGCGACGCGCGTCATGCGCAAGCACCGGCTCGCGGAGTGCCTGCTCGTCGAGGTGATCGGACTGGAGTGGGAGCAGGTCCACGCCGAGGCCTGCCGCTGGGAGCACGTGATGAGCGAGGCCGTCGAACGCCGCCTGCTGCGCCTGTTGCGGCACCCGACCGAGTCGCCCTACGGCAACCCGATCCCGGGCCTGGAGGAACTGGACGGGACGGCCACCGCCGTCCCGCGCCCGTCTCCCGCCGGGAGCACGGTCAGCCTCGGTGACCTGCGCCCCGGGCCGGACGGCAGGGGCGCGGTCGTCCGGCGCATCGGGGAGCCGGTCCAGGCCGACCCCGGCCTGCTGTCCGCCCTGCGGCGGGCCGGGGTGCGGCCGGGCGCGGTGGTGGACGTCAGGCCGTGGCCCGGCGGCGTGACGGTCGGCCGCGGCGGCCGGACCGCCCGGCTGGCGGCGCGGACCGCCGCGCACGTCTTCGTCGCCCCGCTCTGAGCCCGGTGGGCACCGGTCCGTCCACGCGGCCGTTGCCGACCGGGTCCCGCGCCTCAGCCCTCCCGGAGTTCCCGGCTCCCCGGCAGCCCGAACAGCCGGGCCGCGTTGTCGTGGCACACGCCGCGCAGCCACGCGTCCCCCAGCTCCAGCCGCTCCAGGGCGCGCAACTGGTGCAGGTAGGGGTACGGGATGTTGGGGAAGTCGGTGCCGAGCAGGACGCGGTCGCCGAGACCGGCCAGCCGGGGCAGCGCGCGGCGCGGGAAGGGCGCGAGCCGCTCACCGAAGTCGGTGAACGCCATGGTCGTGTCCAGCCGCACCTCCCCGTACCGCTCGGCGAGGTCGAGGAAGTCCTCGTACTCGGGCATCCCCAGGTGCGCGACGACCAGCCGCAGCCGGGGGTGCCGGGCCAGGACGCGGGCGATCGGCTCGGGTCCGGTGTGCTTGCCGGGCGCCGGGCCCGAACCGCAGTGCACGACGACCGGTACCCCCGCCTCGGCGAGCACGCCCCACGCCGGGTCGAGCAGCGCGTCGGCCGGGTCGTAGGCGCCCACCTGCACGTGCGCCTTGAAGACCCGCGCCCCCGCCTCGACGGCCCGTCGGACGTACGCCTCGACGCCCGGCTCGGGGAAGAGGGTGGAGGTGTGCAGGCAGTCGGGGGTGCGGCGGGCGAAGTCCACCGCCCAGTCGTTGAGCCACTGGGCCATGCCCGGCTTGTGCGGGTAGAGCATGGCGGTGAAGGCGCGCACGCCGAACGCCCGCAGCAGTCGCGCGCGTTCGTCCTCCTCGTGCCGGTAGGTGATCGGCCACTCGACCCCGCCGGTCAGCGGCCCGAGGGCGTCGAAGTAGGCCCAGACCTTGCGCAGCACGCGCTCGGGCATGAAGTGCGTGTGCACGTCGACCAGCCCGGGCAGCCCGAGCTCCTCCCAGAACCGGCGGACGGGTCCGGCTTCGTGATCACTCATGGGCCCACGATCGCGCGCCGGGTTCCGGTGGACAAGGGGGGAGGGGGCGCCGAGGGGACCGCCCCGGACATCGAGGGCCCCCACCCGGGGGTGAGGTCAGAACAGCCCGTCCTGCACTCCGGCCGCCGCCCGTCCCAGCTCCCGCAGGGGCACGGCGCACGGCTCGCCCCCGGCGGAGACCAGCTCCCACCCCGTCATCAGCCGGGTGTCGAGCACGACGACCCCGCGCTCCGTCGCCAGGTGCAGGTCCGGCCCGGCTGCCGCCACCAGCTCGCCCCCGACCGCGCCGCCCGCCACCAGCTCGGCCACCTCCGCCACGGCGGCCGGTCCCCGCCGCTCCCCCTCGATGCCGAAGACGCCCGCGTGGTCGACCGGCCGGAACGGCTCCGGCGTCAGCGTCTCCGGCCACCCGCCGAGCGCGACCGCCCGCGCGTGCAGCCCGGCGATCTCGGCCGCCCGCTCCGCCTCCGACGCGGGCAGCGCGGCCCGCACGGCCCGCTTGCGGGCGTACGGGACCCGGTCGGGGACGCCCAGTGCGGCCCGCAGCAGCTCCTCGGTGCGGCGCGCGGCCATCAGCGGTCCGCGGCCCAGCCAGCTGAAGCAGACGGCGCCCTGCTCCAGCAGCCGGGCCGTGCCCCGCTCGTCCGCGGTGATCCCCACCTTGACCAGACCCGGCCCGAACCAGGCCAGATAGACGCGGTACGGCCGCGGGTCGTCCGCGACGGTGTCGGCGGCCACCGAGTGGGCCCGGTCGAGGCGCGCGCACTCCTCGCACCGCGCCCCCGTGCTCCGCCCCGGCACGCCCGCCCGCACGGGACACGCGTGCCCCCGTGCCCCCACGCAGGTCCGCACACCCCCCTCGGCGACCGCGAAGGCCACCCGCTTCCCCCGGGCCAGCGCACTGCGCCGGCCCCCGGCCCACGACAGCACGGGGCCCCCGGCCGCCCACCGCAGCCCCGCGCACCTCCATGCCCGTGCCATCCCCACCGACAGTAGAGGGCGCCACTGACAACGGCCGGTGCCGACGGAACGGGCGGGCACCCACCCGTGGTGAGTGCCCGCCCGGAAGTACCGTACGTTCATGGCAGAAAGTGCAGCGACGTGCCCGGAGCGCCTGGTCATGGAACACATCACCAGCCGCTGGGGCACCCTCGTCCTGATCGCCCTGCTGGACCGCCCCCACCGCTTCGGCGAACTGCGCCGGGAGATCGGCCGGGTCAGCGAGAAGATGCTGGCCCAGACGCTGCGGACCCTGGAGCGCGACGGCCTCGTGCACCGGGACGCCCGGCCCGTGATCCCGCCCCGCGTGGACTACTCCCTCACCGGCCTCGGCCGCGAGGCGGCCGAGCGGGTCCGGGACCTCGCGCACTGGACGGAGCGGAGGCTGGCGGCGGTCGAGCGGGCCCGCGAGGCCTACGACGCGGCGAGCCCCTGACCCACCGCCGCCCGGACCGGCGTCACTGCTTCAGCACGGCCTCCATCACGCGCTTGGCGATGGGCGCGCCGAGCCCGCCGCCGGAGATGTCCTGGCGGGAGATCTCCATGTCGGTCGGGTCGATGAACACGGCCACGGCGACCGAGGACCCGTCGTCCTTCTTGCCGTAGGAGACGAACCAGCCGTACGGCACCTCGTCGTTCACGTTGACACCGCGCTGCGCGGTACCGGTCTTGCCGCCGACCGTGATGCCGTCGATCTGGGCGCGGCGGGCGCTGCCCTCCTTGGCGGTGAACTCCATCATCTCCTGGACCTTCTGCGCGGTCTCGGCGGAGACGGCCTCGCTCATCGTCGCGGGCTCGGTCTTCTCCAGGGTGTCCAGGTCCGGGCCCTTGACCTCGTCCACGATGTAGGGCTGCATCACCTTGCCGTCGTTGGCGATCCCCGCGGTGACCAGGGCCATCTGCATCGGCGTACTGGTCAGGCTGCCCTGGCCCATGCCGGTGAGGGCGGTGCCCGGCGCGTCGAGGTCCTCGGGGTAGAGGCTCTTGGTGGCGAGCAGGTCGCCGAAGTCGTCGGAGTAGACGTCCTCGTTGAAGCCGAACTTCTCGGCCGTCTCGCGCAGCTTGTCCTGGCCCAGCTTGGAGGCGGCGTCGAGGAAGACGTTGTTGCAGGAGTGCTGCATGGCGGTCTTCATCGAGGCCTTGTTGCAGACCGCGTCGCCGGCCTCGCTGCCGATCTTGTTGGTGGACTGCGGCAGCGGGTACGGGGAGACGGCGTCGGTGCGGGCGTCGACGTCGGTGACGATGCCGTGCTCGAGCGCGGCGGCCGCGGTGAGGATCTTGAAGGTGGAGCCCGGCGGGTAGGTCTCCCGCAGCGCGCGGTTGGCCAGCGGCTTGTTCTTCTTCTTGTCCAGCGCGACGAAGCGGTCGGACTCCTTGAAGGTGCTGCCCGCGAACGTCGCCGGGTCGTAGGAGGGCGCCGAGACCAGCGCCAGCACCTTCCCCGTGCGCGGATCCAGGGCGACCACGGCCCCCCGCGCGCCCTTCAGGTCGGTCAGCCCGTCCCAGGCGGCCTTCTGCGCCTTCGGGTCGATGGTGGTGACCACCGAGCCGGGCCGCCGCCCCTCGCCGCTGACCACGTCGGCGAACCGCTGGAAGGCCAGCCGGTCGTCCTTGCCGGTGAGGATGGAGTCGTAGGTCTTCTCCAGCAGCGTCATGCCCTGGGCCTGCGAGGCGTATCCGGTCACCGGCGCGTACATCGGCCCGTTGGCGTAGGTGCGCTTGTACTTGAGGTCGGTGCCCTCGGTCTCCGTGGAACCGGTGACGGCTCGTCCGCCGACGACGATGTCACCGCGGGGCGTGGCGAACTGCTCGATCTGCACCCGCCGGTTGTCGGTGTCGGACGCCAGCTCCGGGGCCCGGACGTACTGCAGCCAGTTGGCGCGGATCAGCAGGCCGAGCACCAGCAGCCCGCAGAAGATCGCCACGGCCCTCAGCGGCTTGTTCACCGTCGGCCTCCGTCGGGGCTCGGCTGCCGGTCGGATATCAAGACGGGTCCTCTCAACATGGGCTCACCCTAGACACAGTGGGGAAGGGGGATCAGCACCGATGCCGCCCACCCGCGTGGCCCACCGATGCCAAAGACCCCGCCGGGGAATCCGGCGGGGTCTTTGATTCATGTGCACTCGGCAGGATTCGAACCTGCAACCTTCTGATCCGTAGTCAGATGCTCTATCCGTTAAGCTACGAGTGCTTGTCTTTTTCAGTTTTACCGCCGCTCCCGGCCCTTCCGGCCCGCTCGCGGCGACAGGAAGAACATTACATGACTGCCGCCGTCATGTGAAATCCATGGGCCACACCCCTTGTGACCTGCACAAAAGCCCATCCGGGGCCCGGCCGACAACATCAAAGCCCCGGCCGTGGGGCCGGGGCTTCGAAGGGGTGCGGAGGCGGAGGGATTTGAACCCTCGATGGGGGGTAAGCCCCAAACCGCATTAGCAGTGCGGCGCCATAGACCGGACTAGGCGACGCCTCCAGACAACATCACCACCTCGCGTGCGAGCGCGAGTGGCGCGTGCCGATGATGACACAGTCGAGCGCGCTGTCACCAATCGGCCCCCACGGTACTAGGCGGGAAGCCCGCAGGGCAAAGCCCTTACGGCGCGGTCGCGGCGTCCGCACGGGCGTACCGCGCGCCGGGTCGCGCAACGTCCGGGCGGCCGGCGCGTTGGTCAGGTCATGTTCCAGGTCTCCCGCACCCCCGCCGCCCGCCTCCTCGGCGCCGCCGCCCTGTCCGCCGCCGTCCTCGCCTCCGTCTGCGCCGCGCACCCGGCCGCCGCCGGCCCCGGCGCTCCGGAGGGCGACCGCCTCACGGTCACCGTCCGCGACGCCGGACCGGGACTGGACGGCACGTACGAGCTGTCCTGCCACCCCTCCACCGGCGACCACCCCGACCCGGAGGGCGCCTGCGCCGCCGTCGAGGGCGACACCCGGTGGGGCCGCGACACCTTCGCGCCGGTGCCCGAGGGCAGCGTCTGCACCATGCAGTACGGCGGCCCGGCCACCGCGCACGTCACCGGCGTCTGGGCCGGACGCCCCGTCGACACCACGTACGACCGCCGCGACGGCTGCGAGATCTCCCGCTGGGACCGCATGGTGCCGCTGCTGCCCGACCTCGGCGGCCCGGCCCGGTCCTAGCGTCCCGGTCGCGCGGGGCGGACGGCGGCGGGGGCCGGGCCCGGCGGCCATCGGTCACACGTTCTACGTCACTTCCTCGTGCGACCTCCGTCCCATCCCACCCCGCCCGCCGGGCCCCAACCCTTAGACTCCCTCGCGTGACACCCCGGGGGCCGATTGGCAAGATGGCCCAGGCGGTCGGGAAGTGCGGTAACAGGAGGGAAGCGTCTCGTGAGCAGCAGGCCATCCCGAGGCGCTGCTCGCCTCGCAGCCATACTGGACGCGCTGCCGGACGCGTTGGTCCTGGTCAACGCCAACGGCACCGTGGTCAACGCGAACACCATCGCGCTGGAGGCGTTCGAGACGCCGGGCACCGCGCTGGTCGGGCGGGGACTGCTGGACCTGCTGCCGCAGTTCGACTCGCGGCTCATCCCCGGGTCCATGCGCCGCCCCGACCACATCGACCCGCGGGCGCGCACCAAGCCGACCCGGATGGTCGCGCGGCGCACCGACGGCAGCGAGTTCCCGGTCGAGGTGACCAGCGCCAACCTGGAGACCGGCCAGCAGGCCTACGACACCTACGGCTACACCGGCGACGAGCTGCTGATGCTCGTCGTCCGCGACCTCTCCGGCACCGTCGACACCGAGGCCGAGCTGGCCCGTTCGCAGCGGCAGACCGAGATGATCCTGCGGGCCGCCTCCGAGGGCGTCGTCGGCACCGACACCGACGGGCGGATCGTCCTCGTCAACCCGGCCGCCGCCCAGATCCTGGGCTACCGCGCCGGTGAACTGGGCGGGCGCGAGCTGCACACCCTCGTCCTGCACTCGCGCGCCGACGGCTCGCCGTTCCCGTACGACGAGTCCCCGCTCGCCGACACCCTGCGTTCCGGGCGCAAGCACCGGGTGCGCGGGCAGGTGCTGTTCGCCAAGAACGGCGACCAGTTGCCGGTCGACCTGACGACCGCGCCCGTGCGCGACGGCGACCAGCTCGTCGGCGCCGTGATGACCTTCACCGACCGGCGCCCCTACGACGCCCTCGTCAAGGAGCACGAGGAGGCGGAGCAGCGGCACGCCGGGGAACTGGAGCGGCTCGCCGAGGAACACGCCTCCGAACTGACCGCGCTGCGCCAGCGGCACGTCGCCGAGCTGGAGGAGCTGCGGGAGAAGCACGCGGAGGAGATCGCCGCGGACGCCGACCGCTACGCCGCCCTCGGTGAGCGGGAGAAGGACCGGTACGAGGCGCTCGCCGGCCGGCACGAGCAGCTGCTCACCCTTCTCGGCGACTCGCTGCGCGGGCCGCTGGACGAGCTGCGCCGGGAGCTGGCCGCGCTGGCGTCGGACGACGCGGGGCAGTTGTGGCCCGAGGCCAACCAGGTCCTGCACCACCTGTCGGCCGGCTACTCGCGCATCACCACCCTCATCGACAACGTCCTCGGCTACCAGCGCCTCGACGCCGGCACCGAACAGGTCGCCCGTACGAAGGTGATGCTCGACGCCGTCGTCGCCGCGGGTGTCGACGGGGCCGTGGAGCTGATCGGTCCGGGCCGGGTGCAGTTCGCCGTGCACGCGCCGCCGATCGAGGCCGAGGTCGACCCGCGCATGCTGGCCACCGCGCTCGCCCATCTCGTCGCGGACGTCGCGGGCGTCGACGCCACCGGCAACTCGCCCGTGTCGGCGACGGGCGGGTACCTGGACAACACCGTCGTGGTGGCGGCGGCGCAGCGCGGCGAGGTCGTGCGCATCGAGGTGCGCGGGCCGTACGCCGGCGGGGACCCGGTGCACGAGCCGATCGTGCGCGGGATCGTGCGGGCCCACGGTGGCGTGCTCCAGACGCACGAGGTGCCGGGCATGAGCGGCAGCGCGTTCGTGCTGGAGGTGCCGATCGGGGGCGGGGCCGGTGCGGTCGCGGCCCCGGGCACCGCGCCCGCCGGGGCGGCCCCCGCCGAGCCCGCCCTCCGTGCCGACGGCGTCGGTGCCGCGGGTGCGGACAACGCCGTGGCCGTGCGGGAGCCGGCTGCCGGGGGCGGGCGGCGGCGTGCGCGCCGGGCGTCCGTCGACGCTTTCCTGGAGAGCGAGGTCGCGGGAGCGCCGGGCGAGGGCGGTGCCGGCCCGGAGGCGGAGAACGCCGCGCCGACCGGGCGGCGCAGGCGGCGCGCGGCGCAGGCCGATCTTGCCAACCAGGCCCAGGGGCAGGGACAGGCACAGGGACAGGTACAGGGCACACAGGCCCAGGGGCAGGCCCAGGTGCAGGGGCAGGCCCAGGTGCAGGGTGCCGCTCCGGCTCCGCTTCCCGTGCCCGCGCAGGCGGGGCCCGGTGCAGGGACCGGGGCCAGTGGCACCGGGCGGCGGCGCGGGCGGCCCGCGGAGGCCCCGGGCACCGAGGTCGCCGGGGTCGCGCAGGGGGCGCCCGCCGGGGTGTCCGAGGGTGCCGTCGTCATGGCCGGCGAGCACGGCGGAGGCTCCGCGGCGTCCAACACCGGGCTGGGCGGCACCGTACCGCCGCAGGGTGTGCCCGCCTCGCCGGCCGGGCGCCGGGCCGGGCAGGACGGCGGGGAGCAGCACGCGCTGCCCCCGGCCCTGCCCGCGCAGGCCGGTGCGCCGGACCCCGGGGACCCGGCGCACACGGACCGGCCGACGGGGCGCCGACGCCGTGCCCTCGCCTCCGCGAACGAGCGTGCGGCGGCGCAGGAGGCCGCACCGCGCCAGGTGTTCGCGCTGCCGCCCGCCGACGCGGACCGTCCCTCCGACGGGACGGCTGAGACGGGGGCCGAAGCGCAGGGACCGGCCCGGACGCAGGGGCAGCCGGGCCGGGTTCCCGTGCCCGGTCCCGCCGCTCCCGGTGACGTCCTGCCCGACGACGGCCGCCACGACGCCGTACCGCACGACCAGGCCGACGACCACACGCCGCCGCAGCCGCACCCCGCCGAGGCGCCCACCGGACGCCGCCGCCGGGCCGGGACCCCGCGGCCGGCCGAGGGACCGGCGCAGCCCGCGCCCGTGCAGCCCGCCCCCGCGCAGGGCATCCCGGTGCAGGGGGCGCCGGCGCCGGTGCACGGAGCCCCGGTGCCGCCCCCGGCCGAGCCGCAGGTGCCCCGGCCGGCCGGCATCGGCACCGCGCTCCCCGACGCCCCGCACCTCGATGCCCCGCACCCCGGCACCGGGGCCCCCGCCGCCCCGGGCCGGCCCGCCCCCGCGCCGCAGCCGTGGCCCGCGGCCGGGGACGCCCAGGGCACCGGCGCCCCCGTACCGCCCGCCGCTGCCGCCGGGCCCGCGGCGGCACCCGGACCCGCGGCGGCCCCCGCGACGCCTCCCGCGCCCGCCGCCCCGGCCGTCCCCCGGAGTGTGCCCGCCACCACGCCGAGCCGGGGCACCCCGCTGCCGCCCGAGAACGCGCCCGCCCCGCGCGCGGCGCAGCCGCTGCCCGCCGAGGCGTCCGCGCCGGTCGACCCGAACTCGACGCAGGGACGGGCGATCAGCGTGCGCACCCTGGGCCAGGGCGTGCCGTTCAACCGGCAGGCGGTCCAGGTGCAGCAGCCGTCGGCGACGCCCGCCCCGCACCAGCCGGGCGGCGGTGGACGGCGCCGCAAGCTGGGCACGCCCCCCGACCCGGCCGCCGGCGGGGCGGCGCCGCAGGCCCGCCCGCACCCGGCCACGGAGCAGCCGCCCGGCGCGCAGCCCCCCGCCACGCCGCCGACCGCCGCGCAGCCGCAGAAGCAGACCCAGCCGCAGCCCGCGGAGCAGCCTCCCCTGGCCGGCGGTCAGGGACGGCTCGCGCCGGTCACCGAGGGCGCCGGGCGGTCGTACGCCATAGGGGCGCCGGACCGGGACGCCGCCGAGGGGCCCGAGCCGCTGGACGGGCCCGGCGGTGCCGTCGAGGTGGCCGACCCCCCGCGCCCGCAGCCGATGGACGACGAGCTGCCGCCGGAGCCGCTGGACAACCCGCGCCGGCTGCTGGTGTGGCCGGCGCCGGACGTGTCGACGCAGCAGGCGCTCAGCGACCGCGGCTACCGGCCGGTGATCGTGCACTCGCGCGAGGAGGTCGACGCGCAGATCGCGGCGTTCCCGGCCGCGCTGTTCGTGGACCCGCTGACCGGACCGATCACGCGTACGGCACTCCAGTCGCTGCGCCAGGCGGCGGTGGCGGCCGAGGTGCCGGTGCTGGTGACGGCCGGGCTCGGACAGGCCTCGCGGGACGCCGCCTACGGTGCCGATCCCGCCGTCCTGCTGAAGGCGCTCGCGCCCCGGGACAGCGAGCAGCACCCGCCGCGCGTGCTGCTGATCGAGGAGCACGCCGAGATCGCGCTGGCGCTGACCGCGGCGCTGGAGCGGCGCGGGATGCAGGTGGCGCGGGCGGCGAGCGACGCCGACGCGGTGACGCTGGCGGGCCAGTTCCGGCCGAACCTGGTCGTGATGGACCTGATGCGGGTGCAGCGGCGCCAGGAGGGCGCCGCCGGGATCGTCGACTGGCTGCGCGCCAACGGGCAGCTCAACCGCACCCCGCTGGTCGTCTACACCGCGGCCGTCGAGCACGACGACCTGCCGCGGCTGGCCTCGGGCGAGACGGTGCTGTTCCTGGCGGAGCGTTCCACCAGCGGTGAGGTGCAGTCCCGGATCGTCGAGCTGCTCTCGCGGATCGGGACCAACTGAGGCCCCGGCGGCCCGGTCCTACCGTTCGACGATCCGGCGGGCCGCCTCCTTGATGGAGGCGCGCAGGCGGTCGCCGTCGCCGTCCTCACCGCCGACGAGGATGCGCTTCATCTGGGGCACGACCACGGCCCAGTTGGCCATCGCGACCAGCAGGAACAGCAGGTCGGGCGCCGCGATGGCGCCGGTGATCACGCCGCGCTCCTGGCCGTCCCGCAACGCGGCGACCTTGCGGGCGTAGTGCGCCTGGCGTTCGGCCTCGTGGGGCAGCTCGGCCGTGCCGTACTCCATGCCCTCCCAGAAGAGCAGACGCAGCAGCTCGGGGTGGGCGGCGTGGTAGTCCAGCAGGCGGTCGATCCAGCCCTCGATGTCGTCCGGGTCGACGGGGACGGAGATCGCGAGGTCGAGCATCTTCTTCTCGAGCACGGACGCGAACAGCTCGCCCTTGTTGCCGTAGTAGGCGTAGATGAGCTGCTTGTTGGCCTTGGCCTCGGCCGCGATGCGGTCGATGCGCGCGCCGGCGATGCCGTGGCGGGCGAACTCCGCCACCGCCGCCTCGAAGATCCGGGCCTTGGTGGCCTCGGGGTCCCTTGCTGCCATGGGGCCAGGGTAGCGGGGGCGGGACGGTAACCAACTATTTGGTTGACAGGGTGCGGGAATGCGGGCCAGACTCCCGGGGTTAATTCCAACCAACCAGTTAGTTGCAAGTGTGCGCTCGAAGGAGTCGCTCGCCCATGCCGTCATCGCCCTCCGCCTCCGCCGCATCGCCGCAGACCGGTCTCCGGCGGACCGAGCCCGGGGACACGTCCGGGACCGCCGGTTCGTCCGGGACCGGTCCGTCCGAGGCCGGTCCGTCCGGGGCCGCCGGTCCGTCCGGGGCCGCCGGTCCGTCCGGGGCCGCCGCCCGGCTCTTCCTCCCCCTGATCGCCCTGTGCACCGCCGTCACGGCCGCCAACATCTACCTCGCGGCGCCGCTGCTCCCCCTCATCGCCCGCGACATGGGCTCCACGCCGTCGGCGGTCGCCTGGCTCGCCTCGGTCGCGCAGCTCGGATACGCGGCCGGCCTGCTCTTCTTCGCCCCGCTCGGAGACAGCGTGAACCGCCGCCGCCTGGTGGCCGTCCTCTCGCTGGTCGCCACGGGGGCGCTGCTCGCCGCCGCCGCGTCGGCCGGCACCGGCGCGCTCGCGGGCGCCGTCCTGGTCGCCTCGGCCGCGACCGTCGTCCCGCAACTGCTCGTCCCGCTGGTCGCCGAGCGCGCCCCGGCCGACCGCCGGGCCCGGCACGTCGCCGCCGTCATCGGAGGACTGTTCACCGGCATCGTCGCCGCCCGGGTGCTCGGCGGTCTCGCCGGGCAGGCCTTCGGCTGGCGCGCGGTGTTCGTGGGCGCCGCCGTGCTGACCGCCGTACTGGGACTCGCGACCGCGTACATCCTGCCCGTGGAGCGGCGCCTGCGGAGGGGCCCGCTGTTCGCGGGGCTCGTCGCGATACCGGGCCTGGTGCGCCGCTCGCCCGACCTGTGGCGGGCGTGCGTGCGCCAGGCGGGCATGTACGGCGCCTGGAGCGCGCTGTGGACCTCGCTCGCGCTGCTCCTCACGGAGGACGAGGGCTACGGCATGACCACGGCCGCGGCCGGCCTGTTCGGTCTGTTCGGGCTGGCGGCGAGTGTGGTCGCCCCGCTCGCCGGGGGCCTGGTCGACCGGTTCGGCGCCGCCAAGGTCGTACGGTCCGCGTACGCGCTGGCCGCCCTGTCGGTGCCGCTGTTCTGGCTCGGCGGGCAGGCCATGGCGGCCCTGTGCGCGGCCGCCGTCCTGGTGCACGCCGCCCTGGTCGCCTCGCACGTCGCCAACCAGACCCTCGCCCTGACCACCACCTCGGCCCCGGCCACCGCCAACACGGCCTACGTCGTCGCCGGCTTCGCGGGCGGCGCGCTCGCCTCGGCCCTCGCGGGGCCCGCGTTCGGCCACTGGGGCTGGGGCGGCGTGTGCGCGGTGGCGGGGGCGTGGCTGGCGCTGGGGTGGACGGCCACGGCCGTACGCCCGGCGCGGTGAGGACGCCGTACGCCTGACGCGGCGAGAACGCCGAACGCCTGATGCGGCGAGAACGCCGAACGCCTGATGCGGCGAGGACGGAGGCAGTGCCGGGCGGGGAGCCGTGGGGTCCGCCGCCCGGCACCACCGGGCGGGCACCGGGTCAGAGCCGGGTCACGTCGAGACCGCCGTCGGCGTACTGCCGGCGCAGCACCTTCTTGTCGAACTTGCCGACGCTCGTCTTCGGCACCGTCTCGATGACCGTCCAGCGTTCCGGCAGCTGCCACTTGGCGATCTTGCCGTCCTCGGCGAGGAAGGTGCGCAGGGCGGCGAAGTCGACGTCGGCGCCCTCCTTGAGGACGACGGTGGCCAGCGGGCGCTCGCCCCACTTGTCGTCGGGGACGGCGACCACCGCGGCCTCGGCGACGTCCGGGTGGGCCATCAGCGCGTTCTCCAGCTCGACGGAGGAGATCCACTCCCCGCCGGACTTGATGACGTCCTTGGCCCGGTCGGTGAGGGTGAGGAAGCCGTCCGGGGAGATCGTGCCGACGTCGCCCGTCTTCAGCCAGCCGTCCTCGCTGAACTTGTCCTCGGGACGCAGCGGCTCGGCACCGGGGCCGTTGTAGTAGGCGCCGGCGATCCAGTTGCCGCGCACCTCCAGCTCACCGGCGGACTCGCCGTCCCAGGGCAGGCGCTCGCCGCCGGGACCGGTGAGGCGGGCCTCGACACCGGCCGGGAAGCGGCCCTGGGTGAGGCGGTAGGCGAACTCCTGCTCCGTGCCGATCGCGTGGGCCGGCGGCCGGGCGACCGTGCCGAGCGGCGAGGTCTCCGTCATGCCCCAGGCGTGGTAGACCCGCATCCCGAGCGCGTCGAACGCCTCCATGAGGGAGGGCGGACAGGCGGAGCCGCCGATGGTGACCTGGGTGAGCGAGGAGACGTCGCGCGGCCTGGCCGTCAGCTCGGCGAGCAGACCCTGCCAGATGGTGGGGACGGCGGCGGCGTGGGTGGGCCGCTCGCCCTCGATCATCGCGGCGAGGGGCGCGGGCTGCAGGAAGCGGTCCGGCATCAGCATGTTGACGCCGGTCATGAAGGTGGCGTGCGGCAGCCCCCACGCGTTGACGTGGAACTGCGGGACCACGACCAGTGAGGTGTCCTCGTCGGTCAGCCCCATCGACTGGGCCATGTTGACCTGCATGGAGTGCAGGTAGATGGAGCGGTGGCTGTAGACCACGCCCTTGGGGTCGCCGGTGGTGCCGGAGGTGTAGCACATGGCCGCCGCGGCCCGCTCGTCCAGCTCGGGCCAGTCGTAGGCGGTGGGCTTCCCGGCGATCAGTTCCTCGTACTCGTGCACCTGGACGGCGGCCCCGTCCAGCGGCGAGCGGTCGCCCGGCCCGGTGACGACGACGTGCTCGACGGTCTTCAGGTGCGGCAGCAGCGGGGCGAGCAGCGGCAGCAGCGAACCGTTGGCGATCACGGTCCGGTCGGCGGCGTGGTTGATGATCCAGGCGAGCTGCTCGGCCGGTAGGCGGAGATTGAGGGTGTGCAGGACCGCGCCCATGGAGGGGATCGCGAAGTAGGCCTCGACGTGCTCGGCGTTGTTCCACATGAGGGTCGCCACGCGCTCGTCGTCGCCGACGCCCAGGTCCTCACGCAGGGCGTGCGCCAGTTGGGCGGCGCGGGCGCCGATCTCGGCGAAGGAGCGGCGGTGCGGCTCGTCCTCACCGGTCCAGGTGGTCACCTGCGAGCTGCCGTGGATGGCCGACCCGTGGGTCAGGATCCTCGATATCAGCAGCGGTACGTCCTGCATCGTGCTCAGCACGGTGTCCTCCCGGGGCGACATTGCCTACGCGGCGGTAAGGGTTGCGCTGATTCTGCGCACATACCGCGCGGTATGTCACTAGTCCCGGACGATCGATCACCGGGCGGGGACGGACACGCGATCCCACCCAGGGCTCACAGACCGGCTCAGGACCGGACAAACCCCAGCTCAGGGTCCTCGCGGAGCTTGCCGAGGGCCCGGGAGACCGCCGACTTCACGGTGCCCACGGAAACCCCCAGCACTTCGGCCGTCCGGGCCTCGCTGAGGTCCTCGTAGTACCTGAGGACGACCATCGCCCGCTGCCGCGCGGGCAGCTTCATGATCGCCCGCCACATCGCGTCGTGCAGGGCCTGCCGCTCCGCCGGGTCGTCGGCGCCGGACAGGGGCTCCGGCTCGGGCAGCTCGTCGCAGGCGAACTCGTCGACCTTCCGCTTGCGCCACTGCGAGGTCCGGGTGTTCACCAGCGCCCGGCGCACGTAACCGTCCAGGGCGCGATGGTCCTCGATGCGCTCCCAGGCCACGTACGTCTTGGTGAGCGCGGTCTGCAGCAGGTCCTCCGCGTCGCTCGGGTTCGCGGTGAGCGAGCGGGCGGTGCGCAGCAGCACCGGCTGGCGGGCCTCGACGTACGACGAGAACGACGGGTACGGGAAGGTCTGCGCCCTCGTGACGGCCGTGGCCAGGGCTGCGGCGGAGGCCGGGACCGGGGTCGACGCCGTGGCCATCGCCATGGCCGGCGCCGTGGCGGTGGCGGCGTTCGAAGCGCTGGTGCAGACAGGTGCGGTCATGGCTCAACGCTATGAGCGCGGGGCCCTCCGGCGGATCGGCCGCAGGTCCCGAAGCAGAGTCCCCCTCAGGTTGTAGGGGTGGTGGTGGCCCCACCTCCTGTAGGTGGAGTGGGTGAGGCGGCGTACTGCGGGTTGACCCTGAGGGCCCCGGGCCGGTCCCGCCCGGGAACGACGGGAACGCCCGCCGCGGGAACGGCGGGGGACTCCCGCCGGAGACACGGCGGGGACACACGGGGACATGCGGGGACACCCTGGGGAAAGCTGCGGGGGCTCCCGCCGAAGAAACGAAAACGTCCGGGCGACGGTACCGAAGCACCGCCGCCCGGACGCACTGCGACCCCATGAAGCACACCCGCACAAGGAACCGAGGGGCCGGCGCGGCAGCGCACCCGCGCCGGCCCCTCAGCTCACCACCACAGCGGGGAGAAGCTGACGGCCACGTTCTCGTTGCCCTGATTGATCGCCGTGAACGCGGAACCGTCGACCTGCGCGGTGTTGCTCTGGTTCGATGCCCCCGAGCCGACCGCCTGCTGCTGCGTGGTGGACGAGTTGCCGTTGTTGTCGTCGCCGACGCCGCTGCCGAGGATGCCGGCGTTGGCGCTGGCGGCGGTCGCACTCGATCCGTCGTCCGCGAAGGCGCCGTTGTCCGCCGTCGCGACCCCGCCGAAGAGCGCGACGGCGAGCGGGAGGGCGGCGACGGCGGCGACGACACGGGCGGTACGGATGCTTGCCATGTTGTTCCTCCAGAACAAGTGCGCACCGGCTTCAGCCGACAACGCGTGAAGTACGTGAACCGGGACTGGTGCCAAGGCAGTTGGCCGACCGCCTCGACGCTGTGCACGACGTCGCGTGATCAGAATTGCCCAACGGATCCCGGTGAACCACCCCGGAAGCACCGATTCGCTCTCAAGCGTGAGGACAAGTCGATAAACCCCTTTGCTTCCCTTCCGTACCATCCGGGCACACAGAGGACAGCCCCACCCCAAGCCCCACAAGAGGTGAAGCGTTCCGTCACTATTTCTCCCCGTCCGCCCCTCCCCGGCGTGTCACACCTCCACCTCTTCCCTTCATCGAACATACGTACGACCATAGACCCATGGCGACCACCGACCGGCGGGCCACGACGCTGGCCCTCGCCCACGCCCTGTCAGCCGCGGAACGCGGGCTGGCCGTCATCCCGCTGGCCCGCACCAAGCTCCCCGCGCTGCGCTCCCCGCACCGCGGCGCCCCGGCCCCCGGGCCCGTCCCCTGCCGCGGCGAGTGCGGCCGCTTCGGCCACGGTGTCCACGACGCCTCGACCGACCCGGCCCGCATCCGCGCCCTGTTCGCCGCCGCACCCTGGGCCACGGGGTACGGCATCGCCTGCGGTCTGCCGCCGCACCACCTGATCGGCGTCGACCTGGACGCGAGGCCCGGCGAGCCGGAGCCCGCCTCCTCGACCGCACTGCGCGAACTGGCCCTGCGCCACCTGTTCACGATCCCGCCCACGGTCGTCGTCCTCACCCCCGGCGGAGGCCGCCACCTCTGGCTCACCGGTCCGCCCGACACCGTCGTCCCCAACTCGGCCGGCCGCCTCGCCCCCGGCATCGACGTCCGGGGCGCCGGCGGCTACCTGGTCGGCCCCGGCTCCCGCACCCGCCACGGCACCTACACGCCCCTCCCCGGCACGGCCCACCTGGCTCCCGCGCCCTGCCCGCGGGCCCTCCTCCGCCTGCTGCTCCCGCCCCCCGTGCGGCGTGCCGGGGGCGGTGAGCCGGTGGCGGGCGGCCGGGGCCTGGTCCAGTTCGTCCTCGCCGCGCACGAGGGCCAGCGCAACACCCGCCTCTTCTGGGCGGCCTGCCGCGCCTACGAGAACGGCATCGGCCCGGCCCTGCTGACCCCGCTGCTGGAAGCCGCGCGCACCACCGGCCTGCCCGAACGCGAGGCCCGCGCGACGATCGCCTCGGCGGCCCGCATGACGACCCGGCGCCCCTGACGGAACCGGCCGCCCTGAACAGCTGCAGCCACCCGTGAGCACCGTCGCTCCCCAGACCGGCCGCGTCCGCCGCCGACAGCATCACGTGGCACTGCCCTTCGGACAAGGCCGTGCCTCATGTGCCAGTTGGTCACTGGCCGTCTGCCGGTCCCTTCCCATGCCAGGCGTAGACACGGACCGGGTCGAGGTGGAGTTCGTTCGGGCCCAGGCAGTCGGCCGCCCAGGTGGCCAGGCGGGAACCACAGCAACACGCCAGATTGGGGCCATGCGCACCAGTGGGCCCGCAGCACCCGAGCCAGTTGTTCCCCAGCGCGAAAGGTTCGAGGCGCGGCAAGACCTCGTCCGGGTGTACGACGAAGCTGTCACGCCGCCCGGCAGACACCGTGACGCCCGTACTGGCAACCCGCAGCAGCTCGCGCCCACCGCTGCGGACGAGGCGACGGGGCTCATCGATGACGACGAACGGGGCGCCCCACGGCTCGGGGTCGATGGCGTAATGCCCGTTGGGGACGGTGGAGCGAGCCCGACCGGTCTTCGCGTCCCTGCCATCGTCCGGGTCATCCACTCGCGGAACGGCCGGGAGCGCCACCAGGTCCCCGGTGAGGGCGATCCCGCACTTGACGCAGTAGAAGACGGTCACACACTGGGTTCTACCGCGGGCCGGGCCGGAACGTCCAAGGATTCGGGCAAGAAGGCGGCCCCCGGCCAGGTGCATGGTCAGGGGCCGTCCAATCGAGTCGCACGGCAGTCAAGCCGAAGGGGCACCCGCAGAGCCGTCGTCGGCGTCCGCTGGTCGCTGCAGTACGTCCGCCGGATGTGCGTGACGAGCACGGTCTTCTGACCGGACACACAGATCGGCCTCGTTGATACCGAACCGGGCAGCGATTCCGCATGGGTCGGCACTTTGGCGTCGGTCGTGCTCTCCCGGTCGCCCTGCCTGCCAACGGCCTTCACGTCCACACGGAACGACGACCATCGGGCTGCTCACGCGCCCGATCCGGCACGGACCTCCAACACGTCCTGCGGATCGGCAGTTGCTTCCCAAGTCGTATCAGCGACTGCTCCACGACGGCCCCCGACCGTAAAGCCTGGTCAGGGGCCGTCAAACACCGCGGTGGGTGTGGGATTTGAACCCACGGTGACTTGCGCCACGACGGTTTTCAAAACCTTTCGCTCGTCGGGCAGGTTGTGATCTCTTTCGCAGCTCAGAGGCTTGTGCGCTGCCAGATCCGGCCGTCGTCCTCGGCGGCGTGCCCGCTACGTGCCCCAGCACCTGATCGCATCTCTTGTCGTGCTCGGCGTACCTCTCCGATAGCGAACACCCCAGCCACGGCTATCGGGGCGCGCGGCTAGTTCGTCGACTTTCGGCCAGTGTCCGAGCACCTCAACTGACCGTGAGCGGGTCGTGACATGCTGCGGTTTGATCATCAGCGGCAGCGTTGCCTCGCTGCGGGTGGAAAGGGAGTTCATGCGCGCGCGGCGGTTTTGTTTCGTTGCACTTCTCGCCATTGGCCTTTCGGCCTGCAACTCACCGGCGGACAGAGGTCCGGCAGACGGGGTGCCGTCGGCTTCCTCCTCGAAGGGGCCCGCTGAAAAGGGGAAGCCGGAGCGCGTTCCGCATGATCCGCCAGAGTCGTTCACGGCTCGGGGAGCGGTGGCCCTGCCGCCGGAGGCGACGGCGGGCCGGACCAATCTGCTGGGCGATGTGCGTGACCTCGCGGTGGCCTTGCACCGTACGTCGGCGTATGTGGCTTCCGCCGGCCGGATGCAGACCGTGGACTTGACCACCGGAAAGGTGGTGGCGGTGGCGCGCCCGCGCGCGGAAGCCCTGGGCGAGGACGATGATGCGACCGCGCCGCTCGTGTCGGCCGACGGCTCCCTGGTAGTGACGCCGTTCGTCACCAGACAGCCTGGCGCCGGAACACAGGCTCCCTCGATGGAGCTTGAGGTCGTCGCCACCATGCCAGAAACAGGAAAGGCCGCCTGGAGCACACCGATCAAAATCCCGCGAGCATGGGCACAGAGGGACAGCTCCACGCCTGAGGCTCACGTGGTCGGCTTCGCGGGAGGCAATGTGATCGTGACCGTGCACACCGGCTATAACGCGATGACGGCCGGTATCGACATCGCCACCCACCAGGTGCGGTGGACAGCACAGAACATTCGGACGCGGGCCGTCACCGCGGAGGCCGCGGTAGGCGTCGACATTCTTGACGGACTCGGCCCCGACCAGCTGGCCGGTCTCGATCCGGCCACCGGCAAGGAGAAGTGGCGGACAGAGAAGTACATCGGTGACACCACCGTCGAATCTGCTGGCCCGTCCCTCGTCCGGGTGCGGGGCTACGCCGGCGACGAGGGCACGCGCTTCGACCGGCTCCTGAAGCCTGGCACCGGCAAGGTACAGGCGGACGTGCCCAAGGGCCTGGACAGTTTGAGCTGCCCGTTCGACCAGGCCAAGACTCTTGTCTGCACGTCTCAGAGCCTTCTCGTCGCCCTGGACTCCACCAGCGGCAAGGAACTCTGGCGGCTGGAGGACGGCCAGGCTGACGGCCGTTTCGCCCCCAAGGTCACAGCATGCTGGCACGGCAGGATCTACGCTCGGGCCTCGTCGAACACCGCGGTGGCCCTTGACGCCCGGACCGGCAAGGACAGGCCAGCCGGACTCGACGTAGCTCCGGTATTGGTAAACGAGTACCAGGGCCTGGTCCTGGTGGACGGTGAGCTCCTCGCCTACCCCACCGAGGGCTGAGTACCGCACAACAGGAAGATCACCCCTGGTCGGGTGGGTGGTGAAGGGGTGGGTGCTGATCGACTCGTCATAGACCGATAATGGACGGCGGCCGGCCACTGGCAGGTCTATCGCCGACGCAACGTGGCCGAGCGCTGTTTCCACCGGCCAAAGGCTCCGCGGTACCGCGACCAGATACGACAAGACCGCCACCTCCTACGAAGCAGCGGTCAGTCTGGCGGCATTCCTGCTCTGGGCGAGATCCGTTTGAAGACGGACTCTAGATCACGTCTGAGCAGGCACCGCAGCGGAGCCGTCGTCATTGTCTTCGCTGCCGCTGAGCCAGGAGTCCGCCGCTTCGGCGACCTGGTCATCACGACCGGCGACCGGCCGGGCATAGTGCCGGGTCGTGATGCTCGCGTTCGAATGGCCGAGTCGATGGGCAGCGGTCATCACGCCGTACCGATCGGCGATCCAAGTGCCGTGAGAGGCACGCAGATCATGCGGAGTGACATCGGTCAGGCCAGCAGCCGAGACAGAAGGATCGAAGTACGCCTTGCGCCACTGGTTGTAGCGCAGGGGCTTGCCGCCAGGGGTCGTGAAGAGGAGCGCGTCATCCCCTCCGGGCAAAGTCTCCAAGTGCCGGCCGAGCCGCTTGGCAAGGGACGCGCCCACTCGGAGGAGGCGCTTCTGATGCGACTTGGGAGTGTCGAAGACCAGCGCGCCGTTCGCCTCGGCCAGGTTCTCGTCGACCAGGACGAAGCCGCCGGACACGTCGACGTCCACGCGCCGCAGGGCGAACGCCTCGCCCACCCGAAGCCCCGCGTACGCGAGGAGCGCGATCAGCAGGTCATGCGGCTTGGTCGCGCCCTTGACGATCCGCGACGCTTCCAGTGATGTGAGGATGTGCGGCTCGGTCTGCGGCATCCGAGGCAGCCTTACGCCCCTGCACGGCGTCTGCGGGATCATGTCGTTGTCGACGGCAGAGCGCATGATCTGCGACAGCACGCGGTACGCCTGCCAACGCCGCCGCCCCTGCACTCCGTATCCGTAGCCGGAGTCGTCGTGGCGCGAAGACGGCCGCCTCCTGGCCATCCGCCGAGCCGACAACGGCACCTGGGAACTCCCCGGCGGCGTACTCGAACTCAACGAAACCCCAGAAGCCGGCGTAGCCCGCGAAGTCTGGGAAGAGACAGGCATCCACGTCGAGGTCGACGAACTCACCGGCGTCTACAAGAACACCACCCGAGGCATCGTCGCCCTGGTCTTCCGCTGCAAGCCCTCCGGCGGCACCGAACGCACCTCAAGCGAGTCCACAGCCGTCTCCCTGGCTCACACCCGACGAGGTCAACGACCGCATGTCCGAGGTCTACGCGATCAGACTCATGGACGCCCTGGACGGCAACGGCCCCCACGTACGAAGCCACGACGGCAAGCACCTCATCCCAGCGGGATAAGACTTTCCCTACTTCATCAAGGCCCGCGCACGGCGCGGGCGCGCGCCGCCTCAACGGCGCGGCCCGCCTCCTGTCTTCGCCCCGGCTGGCCGCGCCCGGCGGCGCGCTATGTGCAACGGGCAGAAGCGTGGAAGTCACCCGCGAGTCAAAGAAGTGCCTCCGGCGGGGGCGCTCAGGCTCCGAGATGGCGGGGGCGCCGCTGGCGAGTGCCAGGCCGAGTGTGGCGGGCGCGGGGAGCTCCCATCCCGTCTGCCGTCGACCCAGGCAGAGCCGAGCAGACACGGCTCCTGGCGTCCAGGTCGTTCGTACAGTGGCGCGCTCCACCTGGACGCCAGGAGCCGCGCCCGCTCCACGGTGTGTGGGTCGACGGCAGACGGGATGGGAGCTGAGGAGGGCGGTGGGTCGAGGAGCGGATGCAAGCCTAATGCAGTCCTCAATATGAAATACCCATGCTGGGCACACCACAAAGAGACCGGACAGAATGTCCGGGTCTGGCTTAGTGATCTTGCGTGGGTCTAGGTGCCAGGTGAGGTCGCGCCTATCAGCTGAAGCAACTCCCTTCCCCATTGGCTGATTCGGATCTCATGCGCGCCAGCCAGGCGAAGAGCGCTTTCCAAATTCTCTTGCGTGACGCTTTGAGCGCGTTTGGTTCCGCAGTAGCCGCACAGGGCAACTCCGAGGATCAGTAGGAAGTCTCGCCCTCGAAAGTAGGGTTTTGATCCCCTCGGGCATACTGGCTCGCATGTCAAGGGACGCACGCCCAGGGCGTGGTCTACGAGTTCCTGCAGTGTCGGCACATCAGGACTATCACTCGACTTCTCATGCAGGGCGTTGCAATAAGGGCGGATCTTCAGCGTCATCGTCTTCCTGTCGATTTTGCTAGACAGGTCGACCTTGTCGAACGCCAAACCCCACCTATTCTCGGCGTTAGCTCGACGCAAACGTGTTATCGGCTCCAAGATGGCCATGAGCTGAAGGGTAACCTTCTGCACCCCACCAAGCTTGTCCATCTTGTCGCAACTGCCGATTTCGAGGAGGAGATCAACTCCCGCCTTGGATACGGCGAGCATCGCCTCCATGTCGGCGTTTTCATATGGGTGTATCGAGCGTAGTCTCTGTTCAGCCATTGCGACCTCATCATCAAAGTCGCGATCCACGACACATGCAAATTTGCCCTGGGCCCACTCCTCTAGCTTTTCAGCCGCTTCTAGGGCCAAGCTGCGGGTGGTAGCCGGGAAATAGGCTATATCACAGTCTTGGAACGCCCTTTGGAGGATTCGAGTATCGCTCGGCCCTTCTACGATCAGCAATGGGCGCTGGTCGCGCTGCCGGTGTAGACGGATTCTATCTGCTAGTCGATCGAAGTCCCTGAGCGACGGAGAAGCTGCCACGCTAAACCTCGCTATCCAGGTCCTCGTCTGTATCCATCTCGGCTAGATCCGTATCTGGGATTCTAGGAGCTTCAATCTCCCGAACGATATCCCAATTGCCATTGATAATTGCACTCGAATGAGTGGCGAGAACAATTTGCAGTTCCGACAATCTGGCGACTTCGCTAATGTCATCCAAGAATGAGTGCTTCCATGCCGCGTGCATCGAAATTTCGGGCTCGTCGATCAGAACGAGGGACCCGCCGCGTGCAGAGAAGAGCAACATACTGAAAACAGCGAGGAGGTGCTGCTCACCCGAGGAGAGCGCATGAACTGCGACGGGCCGACCATTGATCTTAGAGCGGAACCTGATCTGGCCTTTCGGGCTCAGGAACATCTCTTTGCCGATGAACTTGGTTTCAACAATTCGGCGCAGAGATTTCAGTTTTTCGTGGATCGGGAGGAGAGGTTGAAGTTTGCGCTCCCAGTCGTCCAAGAAGACGTTGAGGATTCGCCGCTCAGTAGGTGTGGTCTTCTCCTCAGGGAAGCGGACATCGACGGGGCGGACGCTCAGCCCACTTGCATGCAACTCGGCATGCTGGTCTGCGATCCTCTGGTACCTATCCTTCAGATCCTTCTCATTAATTGTCGTCCGGGCTTTCTGCAAGACACGAGCGGCGAACGATTGATCGGCGTCTAGAGACTCATTTAGGGAACGGCGACGCGCTTCCTCTAGATGGGCAGCGACTTGGTCGATATACAGTCGAATTCGTCGTACGGTAGCGCCCGGACCGCTGGTTGCCGGACGATGTCCTTTGCCTGCATAGATTGGGACGGCATCAAGGCGTTGGGTGTCTACGAGGATTGATCTTGCATCCTGATAGACCTCAATCATCGACGCATTATTTTGAACGAAGGAGAGGGGGGATGTATTAATCCGGAGTCCCCATCGCCGTGCTGTCTCGCGAGACATTAGGCGGTCTAGGCGTGTGTCAAACCAGCTGCCGTCAGGCAGTTTAACGGCCCAATCTGGGCCCTCAGATCCCTCCATGCGGCCGGAATACGGAAGTATGATTGCCTGAAACTTCCGCGCCAGCGGCCGCTTGACGTAAAGGTGAAACCCTGCCAGTTCACCGCTTTCAAAGTGCGGCGAAATTTTTAGTGCAAACTTATCAGAGAAGCGAACCTCGATCTCTTTGAATTCTACAGATGCGAGAGTTTCGAGGTCGAGGGAGATGAGTGCATGAAGAAGCCTCAAGAAATGGGTCTTGCCGATACCGTTGGGCCCCGAAATGATGGTGATGGGAGATCCCTTGGTGAATTCGACGTCATGGTCAACGTAGCCGAACAAGCCAGTGATCTTGACTCCAGAAATCGAACGCACTGCGGTTCCCCATCCCAGCCCGTGTCAGTTGCATGGATGCTATCCCACACGTCCACATGCGTGACGTGGTTTCACTTAAGATCCTGTCCTCATTGACTGGTCGGCCATCAGGCGCGCGTCCGGTCCGATCGCTAGGGCTCGGTGAAGGGACCCCGTACAGCTGGGTTTGCCCCTGAACGCCACGGGCCCTCCTGCGGCTCTCACCATGTCTTGCCCAGGGAGGGCGGAGCCCTCCACCTGCGGTGACGTCGCCACAGACTCCGTTGGCTTGGGCCGTCTCTGGGCCGTCTGCGGAGGGCCTGCGACGACCAATGACGACCACCGCACATGGCTGAGCGCCCAGGTCACACAAATGGATCTGCGACACTGGTACGGCCATGCCTAAGCCCGGAGAACTGAGTTGACATGCGCTGATCCCGCGCACCGGGTGAGTGTCTACTGCGTGACAATGCCGACGAACAACGGCGGACGAGCTCGGACGTCTGCGGACCATCAACGCAGGTCAAGGGCACATCCTCCCAAGAAAGCACCCGTCCCGAAGTTGCTTCGGGACGAAGAGGTCGCGTCCTTTTAGCTGATGGAAGCCGAGGGCGGATCCTGGGCCGTCCCGGCCGTCCACGGTCACCCCGACACTGACCGGCAACGACAGAAGCCCACGGCATCTGAACTGTTCAGATGCCGTGGGCTCCTTCAGTCCCGCTGGTCAGCGGAGCCGGTGATCAGTAGACGGGCTTCTGAGCGCTGACAGGAGGGCCACCCCAGGGACGCCGCCTTGACCGTGCCCTTTAGGGCTGGAGTTCGCTCACCGCCAGGAGATGACCGCGGCTGATTGCCACGCGGACCACGTCTCGTAGGGCTCGGGTCACTTCGGTCAGCATGAGCCGCAGGTCATCGCGGCCGGCGTGCTGGTCGCCGAGGACTCCCGGGGCCCGCTCCAGAAGATCGGTTGCCATCCCAAGCTGTACCGATTCGATGTTGTCCGCCAAGCGGGACATGTAACCGCCGCTGTCATCGGTGCTCAGGTAGCAGGGCTTGCCGTCCGGGCCCGACCACGGGAGGAGTCGTAGTTCATTCTGCGGCGTCATCTGTGCGCCTGCCTTTCTTCGATCACGTGGTGGGTGCTGAAGACGGCGTCGACACGATCCCCAGGGAACACCAGTAGTGCCGCCTCAATGACTCGCCCGGTGTTGTCTGCTGCAACGCGGGTGATCGCGAGGACGGCCAAGGCTGTGTTGATCCGCAGGGTCGACGCCTCATCCGGCGTTGGGAGACGGGCGGACACCGTCTCGTGCACCTCGGCCGGTGGCGGGTCCGGCGCAGAGAAACTGCCTTCCGCCCACACACTTGAGGACCGGTTGCTGAGCGCCGTGGTCGGTGTCAGGTCTCGCGGTACGTAGACACGGGCCAGGCTGTGTGGAGACTCTCCCTCGTAGCTGAGTCGGAGGAATTCGGTCAGTGGGCTTCCGTCGTCCACCTTCAGCAGCGCTGTCAGGTGCCCCCGGGCGGGCAGTGCCGTGGTGCGGACTGTCGCGCGCAGGTCCACGTCTGCGGCAGTCCGAGGATCCATCGTGCCCCACCCACCGACGTACGTGATCTTGCGCAGAGGGCGGCGTACGAAGTTGCCCTTGCCGTGGATCTTCTCGACGAGGCCTTCTCCCTGGAGAAGGGCGAGAGCACTTCGCAGTGTCGCCGTGCTGACCTTGTACCGGTCCGCTAGGGCGGACTCAGACGGGAGGCGATCACCAGGCCCGAGGCGGCCGGTCGTGATCTGGCGTCTCAGGTCGTCGGCGACGACGAGGCGGCGAGACGTCATGGACTGCGTCACCGCCTTCTCGTCATCCGCACGGCAACGAGCCGGGTCCGCCCGTTTATGGTCAGCAGCTCTCCCGACTCGAACAGGAGTTGCTTCGCGCCCTGGGGCAGCTGGAAGAGGTCGCTCACCCGGCATGCCCGCCCACCGACTTGGATGATGTCGCCCCGCAGAACGGTGGCCGCCGTGACCTCGACGTTGGATACCAACGCACCCCCAGGGGCCCAGTTCCTCACCGCTTCACCGCCGGTCGCGTGGAGTGGTCCGGCGCGGGGTGGCACGGGCAGGCGCACGTCTCGTAGATCACCGGCAGGTCGACCGGCGTAGGAGATGGCGATGCTTCCGCGCAGGCTGCGTGAGTGCCGACCCGGCATGCGGTCGACCGGTAGGCAGCAGCCGCGGTTTCCGAAACGTGGATGCGTTGACGAGGAGGCATCAGCGAACACCTGCCAGGACCGAGAACGCCTCGGCCGACAGTCGCGGCGCCACGATCACCGAGCGCTGGCGTGCACGTTGTCGCTCCCAGGCCAGCACGTACGGACGGACGAGCGCGTTGTCCTCGCCCAGGAGCAGGTGAAGGCGGTCAGCGGTGTCCGGCATCCAGTCCGGGGCGGCCGGCGGTTCTACGGCGAGCGCGGGAGGCGTCGTCACAGCCGTTCGGGACGGTGTTAAGGCTCGGCGGTGCCTGCCCTTGGGGCAGTGCCGCGCTCTGGCGAGCGAGACGGCACGGCGGATACGGTTGAGCACGCTGCTCAGCTCCTATCGCTGATGGCTCGGTCCCCCGACATCGCCCGTCGTGGGGGCCGCTTTGCGTACGACCGCCCAAAGGGTGCGGCCGTTCAAGCTGGTGGCGTGAAGCCCGAATCGATCGGCCTCCGCCAGCACTTCCAGGACCTCCCGCCATGACTCGGCGGAGAGCGATTCCGGCACCTCCGCCTCGACCGACGTGCACCGGTCGCGCTCTTCCACACGCGTGATGAGCCCGACCGCCGATAACCGGGCGGCGATGGCCTCCGCGCTCACTCGCGAAGCGGGCACAGGGAAGCCTCCGTCACTCGGCGATCACTTTGAGTGAAGCTAGTTAACTAGATTAGAGCTAGTGGACTAGATTTTCCATATGCCTGAGCAGCCGCCCTATCTCCGCATCGCCGACGAGCTACGGCAGCGGATCGCGGAGCACATGTGGGAACCGGGGGACCGGCTGCCCTCCCGCGCGCAGATCGGCCAGGAGTGCGGCGTAGGCGAGAACGTCGTCCGCAGGGCCCAAGAGCTGCTGATCTCGCAAGGCGTGCTGGAGGGCCGGGCCGGTTCGGGCACCTACGTCGCCGAGCCCCGGCAACGCGTACGCGTCGTGCGGTCGTCGGCGCGCGAGCAGCCCGAAGGGTCTCCGTTCCGGGCGGACATGAAGGCCGTCGGCAGGCAGGGCGACTGGGAAAGCAGGACCGACGCCAAGGTGCCGGCCCCGACGAAAATCGCCGCCCGACTCGGCATCGCCGAGGGCGAGCTGTGCGTCCGGACCGCGTACGAGTTCCTGGCCGACGGCAGGCCCGTACAGCTGTCGACCAGTTGGGAGCCATACGACCTCACCGCCGGCACCCTCGTCGTCCTTCCCGAGGGAGGGCCGCACGCCGGGGCAGGCGTCGTGAATCGGATGGCCGCCATCGGTATCACCGTGAGCCATGCCGTAGAGCAGCCCGAGCCCAGGCAGGCGACCGCCGAGGAGGCGTCGCTACTCGGCATCCAGAAGGCCGCTCTCGTCACGCACATCCGGCGGACGTACTACAGCGACCAGGGACGGCCGGTCGAGACAGCTGACATCGTGGTGCCCGCGGCGCACTGCGAGATCGTGTACGAGATTCCGATCAGCCGCGCGTAAGCGACCAGGCGGCAGGTCCCCTCAGGGCATGCCCCCGCCGTGCCCCTTCCGTGCCCGATCGGCCGGGAAATCGCGGGAAACAGCGGTGCTCGGCGGGTAGCGCGTACGGCGACGGCCCCCGACCGTAATGCCTGGTCAGGGGCCGTCAAACACCGCGGTGGGTGTGGGATTTGAACCCACGGTGACTTGCGCCACGACGGTTTTCAAGACCGTTCCCTTAGGCCGCTCGGGCAACCCACCCCTGCGCCGTCCCGGCGGGGGCGGAGCGGGTACAGCCTACCGGCCCCGTCCGCCGCGTGGGGCTCACGTGAGGTGAGGGGGGCGGGCCGCAGCCCAGGCCGCCTCGATCATCGGGAAGATCTCGTCGAGGGCGGCCTCGGGGTCGGGGGCCTCGCGGGACAGCGAGTAGGCGTCGATCACGAACCGCGCCAGGGTGCGGGCGGCGGTTTCGCTCCGGGTCAGGGTGGGGTCGGCGGCGATCGCGGCGGCCAGGGCTTCCGCGTGGCGCAGGCGGACCGAGTCGTCGTACTTCCGCAGGGCGGGGGACGCGTCGATCATGCGCCAGATCGGGGCAGCGCTGTCCGCGGTGCAGTGCCGGACCAGGGCCAGGATCTCGCGGCGCAGCGCCGGCACGAGCGGCTCGTGCGGGGCCCGGTCGGTGACCGCCCGCGTGAGGCGGCGCTCGAAGTCCTCGTCCTGCTCGAAGACCAGGGCCTCCTTCGAGGCGAAGTGGGAGAAGAGCGTCGTGACGGCCACGTCGGCCTCGGCGGCCACGTCACGGATGCCCACCGCGTCGTACCCGCGTTCCAGGAAGAGCCGCAGCGCGGTGTCGGCGATCTTCTGGCGGGTCGCGGCCTTCTTGCGCTCACGTCGGCCCGACTGCTGCACGGTCATGTCCGCAGGCTAGCAGGTACGAAACCGTAACCGTTAGGAAAAGCTAACCGTTAGTGTTACGTTCGGCGGCATGAGGAAAGTGAGCTTCGCCGAGTTCGGCGGTCCGGAAGTTCTGCAACTGGTCGAGGCCGAGGAGCCCCACGCGGGCCCCGGCCGCATACGCGTCGCCGTACGGGCGGCGGGGGTGAATCCCGTCGACTGGCGGATCAGGGAGGGGCAGGTGCTGGGGGCCCACCCAGTCGTGCTGCCCTCCGGGGTCGGGCTGGACGCCGCCGGGGTGGTGGACGAGGTCGGTGAGGGGGTCACCGGGGTCGAGGTCGGGGACCGGGTGTTCGGGGAGGGCGTCGACACCTACGCCGAGTTCGCCGTGCTCGGGGCCTGGGCGCGGATGCCGGAGGGGCTGACCTTCGAGGAGGCCGCCGGGTACCCCTCCGTGGTGGAGACCGCGCTGCGCATCGTGCGCGAGGTCGGTGTACGGCCGGGGCAGACGTTGCTGGTCAGCGGCGCGTCGGGCGGAGTCGGGTCGGCGGTGCTGCAGATCGCCCGCGACCGCGGCATCGGGGTGATCGGTACGGCCGGCGCGGCCAACCAGGACTACCTGCGCGGCCTCGGCGCCCTCGCCACGACGTACGGCGAGGGCTGGGTCGAGCGGGTGCGGCGGCTCGGCGCTGTCGACGCCGCTCTCGACCTGGCCGGTTCGGGTGTGCTCCGCGAGTTGGTCGAGCTGACCGGGAGCCCGGAGAAGGTCGTCAGCATCGCCGATCTCAAGGCTCCCGAGTACGGCGTCCGGTTCTCCGGAGTGGCCGGGAGCGTGCCGGCGGCGCTCGCCGAGGCCGTCGACCTGATCTCGCGCGGGAAGCTCCACATCCCGGTCGAGAAGGCGTACCCACTGGCCGAGGCCGCCGCCGCGCACGTCGACAGCCAGGCCGGTCACACGCGCGGGCGCCGGGTCGTCGTCGTCTGACCCCGCGCGGAGGGCGGTGCCCGTCGCCGCGGCTCGCCCGCCCGCCCCCCCGGACGCACGTCGCCACCGGGGGCGGGTCCCCGGTGGCGACGTGAACGGCCGTGGTGCTGCGGAAGCGGCGTCAGTCGTCGCCGGTCTTCGAGCCCAGGGTGACCTCGGTGGTGTGCTGCTTGCCGCCGCGCTCGTAGGTGACCGTGACCTTGTCGCCGGGCTTGTGGGTCCAGATCTCGCCGATCAGGGTCGGGCCGCTGTCGATGACCCGGTCGTCGAGCTTGGTGATGACGTCACCGGGCTTCAGACCCGCGTCGTCGGCGGGGCCGCCCTGCTCGACGGGGTCCGAGCCGCCCACGCCCTGCTCGGTGAGCTTGGCGCCGCTCGTCGTCTCCTCCAGGGAGACGGAGGCGCCGATCTTCGCGTACACCGGCTTGCCGTTCTTGATGAGCTGCTGGGCGACGAACTCGGCCTGGTTGATGGGGATCGCGAAGCCCAGGCCGATGGAGCCGGCCTGGCCGGTGCCGAAGCCGCCGTTGCTGGTCGACTGGATCGCGGAGTTGATGCCGATGACGTTGCCCTGCGCGTCCAGCAGCGGGCCGCCGGAGTTGCCGGGGTTGATCGACGCGTCGGTCTGCAGGGCGCTCATGTACGACGCCTTGCTGTCGGCGCTGCCGTCGCTGGAGGCCACGGGGCGGTTCTTGGCGCTGATGATGCCCGTGGTCACCGTGTTGGACAGGCCGAACGGGGCGCCGATGGCGATCGTCGAGTCGCCCACGGCCACCTTGTCGGAGTCGCCCAGGGGGAGGGGATTCAGGTCCGAGGGGGCCTTCTCCAGCTTGATGACCGCCACGTCGTAGCCCTGGGCGTGGCCGACCACCTGGGCGTCGTACTTCTTGCCGTCGGGGAAGGTCGCGCTGAGCTTGCCGCCGTCGACCGCCTCCGCCACCACGTGGTTGTTGGTGACGATGTGGCCTTCCTTGTCGAAGACGAACCCGGTGCCGGTGCCGCCCTCGCCGTTGCTTCCCTCGGCCTGGATGGTGACCGTGCTCGGCAGCGCCTTGGCCGCCACACCGGCGACGGTGCCCGCCTCGCGCTTGAGGGAGCCGCCGGTGTCGGAGGCGGAGACCGTGGTGGAGCCGCCCCCGTCGTTGTTCCTGGCCAGGGTGTAGCCGAGGCCGCCGCCCAGGCCGCCCGCGACCAGCGCGGCGATCAGGACACCGGCGACCAGACCGCCCCGCCCGCCGCCCGGCTTCGGGGCGGGCTGCTGGTACGAGGCACCCCAGCCGCCCGCGCCGCCGCCGGAACCGTCGCCGAAGCCTCCGCCGCCGAAGCCGCCGGTGCCGCCGCCTCCGTCGTACACCGGAGGCTGGGCCGGGGTGCCCGGCGGCGGGGGCGGGGGCCACGAGGCGTCGGGAGCCGAGGAGCCGTGAGGTGCCTCGCCGCCCTGGGGTGCCTGGTGCTCCTGGGACACCGGAGCCGGGGTCTGGGGGGTCTGCGGGGCCGAGTGCGACGCGGGAGGCTGGGGGGAGGCAGCGGGAGCATCGACCGGCACAGGGGGTGCGGACGGGGCCGGGGGTACCGCGGTGCCCTCGTTCTCGGTGCTCACAGCTTTTCTCCTCGCTCCACGGCTGGTTGTCGCTCACCCTGGTCGCGCTCAGCCACGCTCACGCGCTGCTCCACGGTCCGGCGCGATACGGATGTGCCGGTGATTTTGTATGGCATCAGCTTTTCCCACGGGCCGTCAGGGCACCATAAGCGGTTGCTGTGGGTCCCCGACGGTCCTTTACATAGGTCATCCAAGACTAAACGGACTCAATGCCGATTCCACCGATGGCACGTCTACCCGCCCGCGGTGGCACCATGACGCGGTGACCCACGCACGACAGCACCGGACTCAGGTCGTCGCCCACCGCGGAGCCTCCGAGGAGGCCCCGGAGCACACCCTGGCCGCGTACCGGAAGGCGATCGAGGACGGGGCGGACGCACTCGAGTGCGATGTCCGCCTGACCGCCGACGGCCACCTCGTCTGCGTCCACGACTGGCGCGTCAACCGTACGTCGAACGGCCGCGGCGCGGTGTCCGCCCTCGAGCTCGCCGACCTCGCCGCCCTGGACTTCGGCGCCCGCCGGACCCGGGAGTTCTGGCGCACGCGCGACGAGCAGCCCGACTGGGAGCACCGGCCCGAGGACCGGGAGGAGACCTCGGTCCTGACCCTGGAACGGCTGCTCCAACTGGTCGCCGACGCGGGACGGCGCGTGGAGCTGGCCATCGAGACCAAGCACCCCACGCGCTGGGCGGGGCAGGTGGAGGAGCGGCTGCTGCTGCTCCTGAAGCGGTTCGGGCTCGATGCCCCGGCCTCGGCCGAGGAGTCCCCGGTGCGGGTGATGAGCTTCTCGGCCCGGTCGCTGCACCGGGTACGGGCCGCCTCGCCGACGCTGCCGACGGTCTATCTGATGCAGTTCATCTCGCCCCGGCTGCGCGACGGACGGTTGCCCGCCGGTGTCCGGATCGCGGGCCCGTCGATCCGGATCGTGCGCAATCACCCCGCGTACGTCGAGCGCCTGAAACAGGCCGGTCACCAGGTGCACGTGTGGACGGTGAACGAGACGGCCGACGTGGACCTCTGCGTCGGCCTGGGCGTGGACGCCGTCATCACCAACCGGCCGCGGGCCGTCCTGGACCACCTGGGCCGCTGATCCGCCGACCGCCCGGCCCGCCGGCCCGTCCGCGGCCGTCGGCCGGCAGCCCGGCCACGCTTCCGGCGACCGGCCGCCGCCCGCTTCCACCCCCCGGCCTCACCGTCCGGATCCAGCCATGCGACTACAGGGAGTGCTCCGGCGCGTTCGGTGCGTGTTCGGTCGTGTCGAATGCGTCACCGGAGGAGGATCGGCCGGTTTCCGGCTCCGAGCGAGGGGGCATCCACTCCGTGGCGTGGGGCAAAGGAGGTCTCGGGGGTGGCGTTGGTGGTGGCACAGGAGGTGCCCACGTCGTCGAGCATGGCCGTGCCCCATGGCCCTGCGGGCGTGGGGCGAGCAAGGCACCGTATGCGTGATCAGTTGCGCAGAAACGGCGTGGCGGAATCGGTCATCGACGACGCTGTACTGGTCCTGTCCGAACTGTTGAGCAATGCCTGCAAGCACGGTCGGCCGCTGGGCGACGCCCTGGCCGGGGACGGCGACGTCCGCGCCGCGTGGCAGGTGGACGCGGGCGGCCGGCTGCTCGTGGAGGTCACGGACGGCGGCGGCCCGACCCGCCCGGCTCCGGCGACCCCCTCGGTCACCGCGCACGGCGGCCGCGGGCTGAACATCATCACGGCGCTCGCCGACGACTGGGGCGTACGGGACGACGCCCGCGGAGAGGTCACGGTCTGGGTCGTCGTCCACGACGACGTGCACGACCCGGACGCCGGGCACCGGCGGGACGACTTCGCCTCCCGCATCTCGGCACCGGCGGTCTCGGAGATCCCCGGCCTGGACTTCGCGGACGCCTTCGACGACCTGGGCTGATCCCCGGGCCGCTCCGGCGGCACGCGCCCGGAGCGGGCCGGGACAGGCGGTACGACCCGGCAGCCGACGGCGAGTTGTCCACAGGCGGCCCCGTCGTCCACAGCTTCCCGTCGGCCGGGGCCGGAGCGGCTAGGCTCGCGCCCGTACGAGTAGAGCCGTAACCGGGAGACACCCACGATGGCCAAGAAGCGACCCCAGACCAAGGCCAAGCGGCCCCAGCTCGACGATGCCGAGGTCCCGGTCGTCGGCGCCCGCGAGCCCTGCCCCTGCGGCAGCGGCCGGCGGTACAAGGCCTGTCACGGCCGGAATGCCGCGCAGGCCACGACCGCGCTGGTGCAGCGCCCGTTCGAGGGGCTGGCCGGCGAGTGCGACTGGGTGGCGCTGCGGGAGCTGGTGCCGGCGGCGACGGTCGAGCTGACCCTGCGGGACGGCCTGCCCGAGGGCGTCCCCTCCGTCACGCTGGCCACGGTGCTGCCGATGGCCTGGCCTGCCCTGCGCCGCGACGACGGCTCGGTCCTGCTCGGCCTGCAGAACGACACGGCGTCGGGCGACATCAGCCGCGACCTCGCCGACACCCTCGCGCGGGCGCTGACCGCCAAGCCGGGCACCCCGGTGCAGGGGCGCCGCGCGCCGGCCGACGGGCCCCGGCTGCAGGACCTGCTCGCACCCGAGGGCGCCTTCGAGCCGGAGGTGCGCTCGGGATTCGAGTTCTGGGTGCCGGACCCGGACAACGCCACACCGGACGTCACCGCCTCCCTGGAGCGGGCCAACGCCGCGGCCATCCCGACCGTCCGGCTGCAGGGCGTCGACGCCGCCTACTGGTGCGAGACGCCGGACAAGAACCACCTGCGGTGGGTCATGCCGCACGAGGAGGAGCGCCTTCTGGACGCCCTTGCCCGGCTGCACGCCGCGGGCGGGTCGTCCCTCGGCGAGGGCACCCGTCTCGTCGGCTCGTTCCGGGCCCACGGGCTCACCGTGCCGGTGTGGGACCTGCCGAGCGGGGTCACCGCCCAGGACATCGAGAAGCCGGCCGCGGAGTTCGCCGAGCGGCTCGCCGAGGCGCTGGCCGCTGAGGCCCCGCTCACGCACGACGAGCGCCGGGCACGCGGTGGTCTGACCAACCGCCAGGTCACGCTCAGCTGACGCACGGCCCCCGGGGCCGCCGCCCCCGCTGACCGACCGGTCAGCCGGAGCGGCGGCCCCGGGCGCGTGATACCGGTCACAACTCCCCCCGAAGACAGGCCAGTCGGTGACCGGAAACAGGAGATCGAATTTGCTAACCGCCGATCTCTTGTTACCGTTCCAGTAGCCCGGTTGCTGGTGCATCCCCCGTCGCCAGCAACCGGGTCTTTCCGTGCGCCGGATCGTGCACTCACCGCAGTCGCCCGTCAACGCGCCGTTTGCACAGGTGAGTTGCTCCCGGCGCCACCGCCGCTCCCGGCCCCTCCACCGCTCCCGGCACGCAGCAGCAGCGGCCCGTACCCGGCCCGGCGCGCGAACTCCGCGACCGCCGTGTACCCCGCCAGTCCGCCCCTGGCCCCGCTCCCGGTGTCCGGCGGCGTCTCGCAGAGGTCCGGCGCGTCCTCGGCGCTCACCGCACAGCGCATCCGCACGCTGCGCCCCTCGGGACCCATGAGGCTCAGTACGGACTCGATCGGGCCGCCGGTGGCGTTGCGGTAGGAGGTACGCGCCCAGGTCTCCGCTCCCCTGGCCAGGACACAGGTCTGCGCCTCTACGCCCGCGGGGGAGGTGAGTTCCGGGCCGCAGCGCGCGGCGAGCGCGGGTCCGGGCGGCAGCGCGGACGGGGCGGGCCCGTCCTCCGCCGTGGCCGGGGACGCGGGCGCCTTGCCGTCACCGCCGCGCGCCAGGAGCGGCACGGTCTCGGGCGACGTCCCGCCCCCGTCACCCGGGGGCCCCGCGGATGCCACGGCGAACGGCAGTACGGCCGCGCACACGACGACGCCCACGAGCCCGTACAGACGGATCCGCGGACGGTCCGGCCCGGCGCGGCGCGACCGGGCGCGGCGCGGTCCGACGGCACGGTGCTCCCCCGCGTGAAGCGGCGCATGAAGCGGCATGGGGCGGACGATAACGGCGCCGAGCGGGCCCGGGCCCGGCGCGCGCCGGACGCCCCCTACAACTCGGGCGCGCTCACACCCGTACGAGTGAGGACGTCGACCACCGCGTCCACCACGGCCTCCACGTCCGGCACCCAGGGCGCGGCGGAGCCGGGCAGCGGCGCCCGCTCCCAGCGGACGGCGCCGGCACCGGTCTCGGACGGGGGCAGTGCCAGGTAGCCGCCCTCGCCGTGGAAGCGCAGGGAGCCGGGGACGAAGTCCTTGGCGTAGAGCAGCTCGCCCAACTGCTCCATGGAGTACGGCCTGACCAGCAGCGCCCAGCGGTGGGGCGAGGCGACGACCGGGCCGAGCCGCATCCCGGCGCGGTCGAGCGCGGCGAGCGCGCGGGCCGCCGGCAGGGCGGGCAGGGAGACGGCGCACGGGGCGGCGCCCCCGGTGGCCAGGACGATCGGGGCGGCCGGCCGGTTGGCCCACCACCAGCGCACCATGCGGCCGTCGGTGGTCGCCGCGAGGAGACCGGGGTCGAAGGGATGCGCGCCCGGCACCGTGCACTCGGGGTCGGGGCAGGCGCAGCGCGACCGTGCCCGCGGGTCGGCCGCCGCGCCCGGGAGTACGGGCCACTGCCATTGCGTCGCGTAGGTCAGGGCCGCGCCGATCAGCTCAGGCCGCCCGTCGTCGTGCGGGGACAGCAGCCTGCGTCGCCTTCCGAGGATCTCGCGCATGAGCGCTCGTTCCTTTCCGTTGCACGCCTGGCAACACCGTGGTCACTTCACACCATGTGTCGATCACTTCGCTGTGCGTTGCTGGTGGCGCATCACACCCCTGCCGGGAAACGCCCCCGCGGGGGGATCCCCGGGAACACCTCCGCCAAGGGCAAGGGAAACCCCTGTGGGTCGAGCACTGACTGCGTCCGTGACGGTCCGGCCACCGCGTCTGTCACAAGCATGGGAGTGGCGCGGGGGTGGCGAAGTATGGCGTTTGTCGTCGCGCGTATTTCTCTCCGCCTCCGCCACGGGAGGATGGGGCACGGTCGTCGGTGGATAGGACGCCCGGGTCCGTCGCCAGGTTCCCAGGTGGCCCCCAACCACCCCCGGCCTTCTCCGAGTACGTACCCATCACGACCGCTGTGACGCTCCGTGAAGCACCCCCAGTCGACCGCAACAAGCCGTCCTCTGGGGCAGTTTCAAGCCAATTTCGCATTTCCGCAAGAGGTCGAGGAGGAGTCCGCTCCCACCTCACGGACACCAGGAATCCCCGCAGGACAATGCTGGACATCCCCTTACGAGTGCGTGTACATGTGGAGACACTGCCGGCGGCGCAGAAGGACATGGGGGTTTGCGATGCTTTTGAGCAGTAAGCGCCGGTCGAACGGCCGGACGCCATGACCGCCCCGCACCCTGCGAAAGTGGCCGGAATCGATTCAACGGTTCCGTCCCCCGCACACACTGTCGCGTCCACCGCCGCGGACACCTCCCCGGCGACCGGACCCCCCACGACGGACGCCGCCGCCGGCGCGGACACCTCCTGCGCCCCCGGCGCCCTGCTCCAGGACCGCCTCGCCGGCTGGGTCTCGGACCTGACGACCCTGCACGAACTGACCGAACGCCTGGTCCGCACGGACACCCTCGCCGACGGCCTCCAGGAACTGCTGCGCGCCGGAGCCGCCCTGGCCGGCGCCCGGCGCGGACTCGTCGTGCTGGAACCGGCCGACGGACTCGGCCCCGACACCACCGTCGGCCTCGGCCTCGCCCGCGCCGACCTCGGCCACATCGAGACCGTGCCCCGCGGGTGCCTGCCCCACGGGCGGATCCTGGACGGACTCCCGGTCGACGAGGACGGCATCGCCGAACCCGACCTGCTCGCCGAGAAGACCCTCGACCCGCGCCACCGCGAGGTCGCCGCCCGCCTCGGCTATGCCGCCAGCTACACCCTCCCCCTCCGCGCCGAGGACACCGGGCGCCTCGGCGCCGCCGTGTGGCTCTACGACGAGCCCGCCGAACCGGGCGAGCGGCAGCGCCACCTCGCCGGGCTGTACGCCCGCCACGCCGCGCGGCACCTGACCCGCCTCCTGGAGGTCGAGCGCACCCGCGCCGCCATGGCGACGATGACCGAGGAGCTGCTGCCCTCCCGCCTCCCCCGGGTGCCCGGTGTGCAGCTCGCCGCCCGGCACCGCACCGGTCCGCGCGGCGGGGGCGACTGGTACGACGCGCTGCCGCTGCCGGACGCCGCCCTCGGTCTCGCCGTCGGCTCCGTCACCGGGTCGGGGCCCAGCGCGGTCGCCGCGATGGGCCGGCTGCGCGCCTCGCTGCGGGCGTACGCCGTGATGGAGGGCGAGGACCCGGTCGCCGTCCTGTCCGACCTGGAGCTGCTGCTGCGGCTCACCGAGCCCGCCCGCTCGGCCACCTCGCTGTTCGGCTACTGCGAGCCCGCGCTGCGCCGGATCACCCTCGCCGGTGCCGGGCACAGCCCGCCCCTGCTGATCGGGGAGCGGCGCACGGAGTTCGTCGAGACCTCCCTCTCCGCGCCGCTCGGCATGCTCGCCTGCTGGGAGGCGCCCAGCGTGGAACTGCAGGCCGACCCCGGAGAGACGGTTCTGCTCTACACCGACGGCCTGCTGCACCGCACCGGCGACCCGGCCGACCGCGCCTTCGCCAGGCTGCACGCGGCGGCGGCCGGTGTGCCCCGGGCCGCGCGCCAGGACCCGGACGCGGTCGTCGAGCACGTCCTGCGCACCGTGCTGCCCGGCGGGAAGGCGGAGGCGGACTCCGAGGAGGACGTCGTCCTGCTGGCGGTCCGGTTCGATTAACGGACGCCCCGGCGCTCCTGACGCCCCGCACGTCACGCATAACGGACGGTAGTGCGTTCGCGTAACAGGCCCTTCGCCCCTGGGCCCCCTTCCGTACGACCGTACGATGGACGTGGTCCAGTGCCGTATCTAGGAGGATGACCGTGGCGGAGGAGCTCAACCCGGCAGTATCTGATCTTGCTGCTGACGCAGCGGGCCCGGAGACCGAGACCGAGGAGCCCATCAAGCAGCGCAAGAACGGCCTGTACCCGGGCGTGTCCGACGAACTGGGCGAGAACATGAAGTCCGGCTGGGCCGACACGGAGCTGCGCGACCTGGAGCCGATCGCCCAGGCCGCCGAGACCGCCGCCCGCCGCGCCGCGCTGTCGGCCCGCTTCCCCGGCGAGCGCCTGGTGATCCCCGCGGGCAACCTGAAGACCCGCTCCAACGACACGGAGTACTCCTTCCGCGCCTCGGTCGAGTACGCCTACCTGACCGGCAACCAGACCGAGGACGGCGTCCTCGTCCTGGAGCCCCGGGGCGAGGGCCACACCGCGACGATCTACCTGCTGCCGCGCTCGAACCGCGAGAACGGCGAGTTCTGGCTGAACGGGCAGGGCGAGCTGTGGGTCGGCCGCCGCCACTCCCTCACCGAGGCCGAGAAGCTGTACGGCATCCCCGCCTCCGACGTGCGCGAACTGGCCGACGCCCTGCGCGAGGCCACCGGCCCGGTGCGTGTCGTGCGCGGCTACGACGCCGGCATCGAGGCGGCCCTGGCCGACAAGGTCACCGCCGAGCACGACGAGGAACTGCGCGTCTTCCTCTCCGAGGCCCGCCTGGTCAAGGACGATTTCGAGATCGGCGAGCTGCAGAAGGCCGTCGACTCCACCGTGCGCGGCTTCGAGGACGTCGTGAAGGTCCTCGACAAGGCCGAGGCGACCAGCGAGCGCTACATCGAGGGCACCTTCTTCCTCCGCGCGCGCGTCGAGGGCAACGACGTCGGTTACGGCTCCATCTGCGCCGCGGGACCGCACGCCTGCACCCTGCACTGGGTCCGCAACGACGGCCCGGTCCGCTCCGGCGACCTGCTGCTGCTCGACGCCGGCGTGGAGACGCACACCTACTACACCGCCGACGTCACGCGCACCCTGCCGATCAACGGCCGCTACAGCGAGCTGCAGAAGAAGATCTACGACGCCGTGTACGACGCGCAGGAGGCCGGCATCGCGGCGGTGAAGCCGGGCGCCAAGTACCGCGACTTCCACGACGCCTCCCAGCGCGTGCTGGCCGAGCGGCTCGTCGAGTGGGGTCTGGTCGAGGGTCCCGTCGAGCGCGTCCTCGAGCTGGGCCTGCAGCGGCGCTGGACGCTGCACGGCACCGGTCACATGCTCGGCATGGACGTCCACGACTGCGCCGCGGCGCGCGTGGAGTCGTACGTGGACGGCACGCTGGAGCCCGGCATGGTGCTCACCGTCGAGCCGGGGCTGTACTTCCAGGCCGACGACCTGACCGTGCCCGAGGAGTACCGGGGCATCGGCGTGCGCATCGAGGACGACATCCTCGTCACCGCCGACGGCAACCGGAACCTGTCCGCCGGCCTGCCGCGCCGCTCGGACGAGGTCGAGGAGTGGATGGCCGCGCTGAAGGGCTGACCCGTCGTACGACGGCCGGGCACCGCGTGGTGCCCGGCCGTCGGCGTTCCCGCGCGGCTGTGCCCGTCAGACCGCCACCAGCGGCGCGTTCTCGCGCCACTTGAGGATCTTGTCGAAGCTCACCACGGCACCCGCGCGCCCCGGCGCACTCCCGATGTGGACGTGGTCGGCGAGCTCCCGGATGAGACACAGACCCCGTCCGCTCTCCGCCTCCGGGGCCGCCGGACGGGCCGCCTCCTGCGGACCGCCCGGTGCGGCGGCGGGGAAACCGGGGCCCGTGTCGGCGACCTCGATACGGCACAGTTCGCCGTCGAGGTAGGCCGTGACGCGGTACGCCTCGCCGGGCCCGTCGTCCCCGCCGTGCTCGACGGCGTTGGCGCAGGCCTCGCTCAGCGCGACGGAGAGGTCGAAGGAGATGTCCGGGTCGACGCCCGCGGTCTCCATGGTGCCGATCAGCAGGCGGCGGGCCAGGGGCACGCTCGCAGCCTCGCGCCGCAAATGGAGTGACCACCAGATGCTCATGCTCCAGCCTCCCGGCCGCGGCTCGACATACCGATACGTATTGCCCCTCGCCCCCGGGTGTAAGCACACCGCGGCCGTGACACCGCTCGTCCGGCGGATGCGTCGGTGCCGCCGATCGGTGTATGCGGAGGCGGCACACGACAGAAGGTGACCTTCGGTGCCGTTCCCCACCTTCCGGTCGTACGGCATCTTGTGGACCTGCCGTACGGCGCGGGGGCCGCGGGTGCGATGATGAGCCCGCCATGACTGCCCCCCACCCGCCATCGGCGCGCTCCGGGAACGATCTCCGGATGCTGCGGGCCGCGGTGTTCGCCGCGGTCTGCGTCGTGCTGGCCGCGGCGGGGCACACCCTCGCCTCCTGCGCCAGCGTCGCGCCGTGGTCGCTGGGCGCGGGATTCCTCGGGGCGGTCCTGGTCGCCGTGCCGCTCGCCGGACGCCGGCGTTCGCTGGCCGGCATCGTGACGCTGCTGTCCCTCGGGCAGACCGCGCTGCACATCCTGTTCGGGCTGGGCCAGCACGGCAGCGCCGTCGCCGCCCCGGCCACCGCGTCCGGCGCCGGGACGGGCGCGCTGTCCGACGCCTCGCTGGTCCAGCAGGCCGCACGGCTGGTCTGCGGGACCACCGCGGCGGCGATCAGCCCGACCCAGGCCCAGCGCATCCTCTCCGACGCGCGGATCGCCCCCGACGTCACCACCGGCGCGGCGCACCACCCGGCCGACGCCCTGTCCACCGCCGGCGCCTCCGCCGCGCTGCTGCCGTCCCTGCCGATGCTGCTCGGCCACGTCCTCGCGGCCCTCGCCGCGGGCTGGCTGCTGCGCCGCGGGGACCTGGCGCTGGCCCGGCTCGTCGAACTGTCGGCGCACTCGGCCCACTGCGTGGCCGAAGCGGCGTTCGTACGCGCCCTGCGCGCCGCGCTCTTCCTGGTGCGCGCCCTGCACGCCGGGCTGGCCGGTGCCCCGGGCACGGGCCCGCGTCCGCCGCGCCCCGCTCTGTGGGTGCCGCCGCGGCCCCGGACCACCGCGCTCCAGCACACGGTCATCAGGCGTGGTCCGCCGAGCGACGCGTTCGCCCTCGCCGCCTGACACGACGCGACCACCGTTCCGCCTCGCGGGAGAGGCCGCCGTCGTGCGGCACGCGCGCGTGCGCGCATCCCTCCTGTCATCCGGCACCGGCCGAGCGCCGGTGTCCACACGAAGCGGAGTACTCCGTCCATGAAGGCTTCCCGTATCGCCGCCGCCGGCGCCGTGTCCGGCCTCGCCGTCCTCGCCCTGTCCGCCCCCGCCTTCGCCCACGTCGGCGTGCAGCCGGAGGGCGCGGCCGCCAAGGGCGGTTACGCGGTCGTCGACTTCAAGGTCCCCAACGAGCGCGACAACGCCTCCACCACCAAGCTGGAGGTCACCTTCCCCACCGACCACCCGCTGGCGTCCGTGATGCCGCAGCCGGTGCCGGGCTGGACGTCCGAGGTCACCAAGGCCAAGCCGGCCAAGCCGCTGGAGTCGCACGGCAAGCAGATCACCGAGGTCGTCACCAAGGTGACCTGGACGGCCGACGGCAAGGGTGTCGAGCCCGGCTACTTCCAGAAGTTCCCGGTCTCCCTCGGCGCGCTGCCCGAGGACGCCGACCAGCTGGTCTTCAAGGCGGTCCAGACGTACTCCAACAAGGAGGTCGTGCGCTGGATCGAGGTGCCGCAGGAGGGCCAGGAGGAGCCCGACACCCCGGCGCCCGTGCTCAAGCTGACCGCGGCCGAGGACGACGCCCACGGCGCCTCGGGCGCCTCGGACGCGAAGGCCGACGACACCGAGGCCGCCGCGAAGAACACCGCCGCCGACTCCACCTCGTCGGACTCCGGCTCCGGCACTGACACCACCGCCCGGGTCCTCGGCGTCGTCGGCATCGTCGTCGGTGCGGCGGGCGTCGGCTACGGCGTGCTGGCCGGCCGTCGGCGCACCTCCGGCGCGGCGTAACAGCGCCCGTGCCGGTGCGTCGGCGTGACCTCGCCGGCGCATCATCTCGTCCGGTGCGCGCCGGGCACCACCTCCGTCGGTCCGTCCGACGGGGCCCGGCGCGCACCGGAGCACCTCACATCTGGGACATTTTTCTATGCGCAAGAAGACGTTCGCCCTGGCCGCCGTGCTCGCCGCCGCCTGTCTGACCCTGTCCGCCTGCGGCGGCGGCGCCGACAGCGACAAGCCCGTGACCGTGGTCTCCGAGGACAGCAGCCGACAGGCCGCCACCGTCCTCGACAAGCCCTTCGAGAAGCCCGACCTGGTCCTCACCGACACCCGGGGCAAGAAGTACGACCTGCGCGAGCAGACCGCCGGCAAGCCCACCCTGATCTACTTCGGCTACACCCACTGCCCCGACGTCTGCCCGCTCACGATGAACAACGTCGCCGTGGCCAAGAAGCAGCTCTCCCAGGCGGAGCAGGACGGGCTGCGGGTCGTGTTCGTCACCACCGACCCCGAGCGCGACACCCCGGCCGCGCTCGGCAAGTGGCTCAAGGGCATCGACCCGCAGATCGTGGGCCTGACCGGCGACTTCGACACCATCCAGGCGGGCGCCCGCACCCTCGGCATCTCGATCGACCCGCCGACCAAGGACAAGGACGGCAAGGTCGTCTCGACCCACGGCACCCAGGTCGTCGCCTTCTCCCCGAAGTCCGACGCGGGCTACGTCCTGTACGGCGAGGACGCCACGGTCGACGACTACACCAAGGACCTCCCCAAGCTGATCAAGGGGGAGAACCCGTGAGGCGCCCCGTGCTCGCGGCCGTCGCGGTGGCCGGTGCCCTGGTCCTCGCGGGCTGCGGCGGCTCGGACTCGGGCTCCGCGGCCTCCGGCGCCGAACTCTCCGTCGACGCCGCCTACATACCGCAGCCCGTCTCCGACTCCATGGCGGCCGGGTTCCTCACGATCACCAACGAGGGCGACGCCGCGGACCAACTGACCTCCGTCACCAGCGAGGCCGGCGAGGTCACCGTGCACGAGACCGTCGGCGGAACCATGAAGGAGGTCGACCGTCTCGAGGTCCCCGCCCACGGCCAACTCGTGTTCAAGAGCGGCGGAAACCACCTGATGTTCGAGAAGCTGAAGCACCGGCCGAAGCAGGGACAGTCCGTCGCCGTCGAACTGCACTTCGCCCACTCCGACCCCGTCACGGTCAAGATGCCCGTGAAGGCGGCCACCTACCAGCCGACCACCGGACACTCCGGGCACACCGAAGACTCCGGACACTGAGGGAGGGACCACCTTGACGCAGACCATCGCCCCGCGCGTCCGGACCCTGGTGCTGCTGCTCCTGGCCGCGGCCTGCGCACTGCTGGCCGCCGCCGGACCGGCCTCCGCGCACGCCGCGCTGACCGGCAGCGACCCCCGGCAGGGGGCGGTGGTCGACAAGGCTCCGGCCCAGGTGTCGCTCACCTTCTCCGAGTCGGTCTCCATGGACGACGACTCGCTGCGCGTCCTCGACCCCAAGGGCAAGCGCGTCGACGACGGCAGCCCGTCCGGCACCGGCGGCACGACGTACTCCGTGAAACTCCACGCCGGGCTGCCCGACGGCACCTACACGGTGACCTACCAGGTCGTCTCCGCCGACAGCCACCCGGTCGCCGGCGCCTACACCTTCTCCGTCGGCGCCCCCTCCGAGACGTCGGTGTCCGTCTCCGCGCAGGCGGCGGGCGGCGGGTTCGTCGGCGGGCTGTACGGCGTCGGACGGTACGTGTCGTACGCCGCCTTCGCCGTCCTGGTGGGCGGCGCCGCCTTCGTGCTCGCCTGCTGGCCGCGCGGCTCCGGGGTGCGCGTCGTGCAGCGGCTCGTCGTCTCCGGCTGGCTCGCGCTGACCGCCGCCACCCTCCTGCTCCTGCTGCTGCGCGGCTCCTACACCGGCTCCGGGAAGGTCGCCGACGTCTTCGACCTGGGCCTGCTCGGCGAGGTGCTGCAGACCAAGTCCGGCGCCGCGCTGGTCTCCCGGCTGCTGCTGCTCGCGGCGGCCGCGCTGTTCATCGCCGTGCTCTTCGGCGCGTACGACAAGAGGGACGACGAGGAGAGGCGGGACCTCACCTTCGGGCTGGCGGTCGGCGGCAGTGTCGTGGCGGTGGGCCTCGCGGCGACCTGGGCCATGTCCGAGCACGCCTCCGTCGGCCTCCAGGCCGGCCTCGCCATGCCCGTCGACGTCGTCCACCTGATCGCCGTCGCGACCTGGCTCGGCGGTCTCACCGCGCTGCTCGTCGCCCTGTACCGCGGCCCGGCGGACACACCGGTGCCCACCGTCGCCGTACGCCGGTTCTCGCGGCTCGCCTTCGGAAGCGTGGTCGCGCTGGTGGCGACCGGCGCCTACCAGTCCTGGCGCCAGCTCGGCTCGTGGACGGCCTTCACCGACACCCGGTACGGGCAACTGCTCCTCGTCAAGATCGGGCTCGTGGTGGTGCTCGTCGGCGTCGCGTACTTCTCCCGGCGGTGGACGGCGCGGTTGGCGGATGCGGTGCCGGTCGTCGCCGGGCAGCGGAAGAAGGAAGCCGCGGTCCCGCCGGGCGGTGGCAAGGGCGACAAAGTGAAGGCCTCGCAGAAGAGCGGAGCCGCAGGAAAGAACGGGGCCGGGGGGAAGAACGGAGCCGGGGGCAGGACCGGGGCCGCGGGGAAGGGCGGGGCGGGAGCCGCTGAGCGGGCCGGAGCTGCGCGGCAGGCCAAGGCCGGCGGAAAGGCGTCCGGCGCGGGGAAGGGCTCCGGGGAGTCGCAGCGCGCCGCGCAGCTCGCCCGGCAGCGCGCGGCCGTGGACGCCGCCCGGCAGAAACGGCAACGGGATGCCGACCCGCACCGCTTCGGACTGCGCCGCTCCGTGCTCGCCGAGGCGGGCGTCGCCGTCGTCCTTCTCGTGGTGACCACCGTCCTGACCCAGACCGAGCCGGGCCGCACCGAGGAGGAGGCCAAGGCGGCCGGAGCGTCCTCCGCCGCCAACGCGGTCCCCGCCACCGGCGCGGTGACCCTGGACATGCCCTTCGACACCGGCGGCCAGAACGGCAAGGGCGTCGTCCGGGTCGAGCTCGACCCCGCCCGGGTCGGCGCCAACGACCTGCACCTCTACGTCGAGCGCCCGGACGGGACCGCCTTCGACATCCCCGAGGTGAAGGTGGCCCTCACCCAGAAGGCCAAGGACATCGGGCCCCTGCCCGTCGCCCCCGACCACATCACCACCGGCCACTGGTCGGCGAGCGGAGTACAGATCCCGATGGCCGGAGACTGGGAAGTCGCCGTCACCGTACGGACCTCCGACATCGACCAGGTGACCCTCTCCAAGAACGCGCAGATCGGCTGAACCGCACCATGGCTGACCACTCCACCCCGGAGGCCCACAACCCCGAGACGACCCGCGAGGGCCTCTCGCGGCGCCGGCTGCTCGGCACCGCCGGTGCCACCGGGCTCGTCCTCGGCGCGGCGGGCGCCGCCGCGGGCTACGCCGCCGCGCCCTCCGCCGCCGCCACGCCCCTCACCTCGCTCGGCAGCGAGCGGGCGATGTTTCACGGGAAACATCAGCCCGGCATCACCACGCCCCTGCAGGCCCGCGGGCACCTCGTCGCCTTCGACCTCGCGGCGGGCGCCGGCCGCAAGGAGGCAGCCGCGCTGCTGCGCCGCTGGTCGGACACGGCCCGTCGGCTGATGGCGGGCGAGCCGGCCGGGAGCCGGGACACCGACGTGGCCCGGGACGCCGGTCCCTCCTCGCTGACCGTCACCTTCGGCTTCGGCCACAGTTTCTTCGGCCGCACCGGACTGGAGAAGCAGCGCCCGGCCGCGCTCGACCCGCTCCCCGACTTCTCCTCCGACCACCTCGACAAGAACCGCAGCAACGGCGACCTGTGGGTGCAGATCGGCGCCGACGACGCCCTGGTGGCCTTCCACGCCCTGCGCGCGATCCAACGGGACGCGGGGACGGCCGCCCGTGTCCGCTGGCAGATGAACGGCTTCAACCGTTCGCCCGGCGCCACCGCCCACCCCATGACCGCCCGCAACCTCATGGGCCAGGTCGACGGCACCCGCAACCCGAAGCCCGCCGACGCCGACTTCGACGAGCGCGTCTTCGTTCCCGAGGAGTCCGGGTCCGGGAAGGGCGGGCCGGCCTGGATGGCGAACGGCTCCTACGTCGTCGTACGCCGCATCCGCATGCTCCTCGACGACTGGGAGAAGCTGTCGCTCAAGGCGCAGGAAGAGGTCATCGGGCGTCGCAAGTCCGACGGGGCGCCGCTGTCCGCAGGGAGCGACGCGACCGAGACGACCGAGATGGACCTGGAGAAGACCGACGGGTCGGGGAAGCTCGTCGTCCCGATCAACGCCCACGCCCGGATCACCCGCCCCGACCAGAACGGCGGCGCGGCGATGGTGCGCCGGCCCTTCTCGTACCACGACGGCTTCGACGCCGACGGCGTTCCGGACGCCGGCCTGCTCTTCATCTGCTGGCAGGCCGATCCGCTGCGGGGGTTCGTGCCCGTGCAGCGCAAGCTGGACCGGGGCGACGCGCTGTCGCAGTTCATCCGGCACGAGGCGAGCGGTCTGTTCGCGGTGCCGGGTGGTGCCGCGGAGGGAGAGTACGTGGGACAGCGGCTCCTGGAGGGGTGAAACCGGCGGCGCGTCACCCCGGCGAGGGGTGGTGCGAGACGCGTGGGCCCGGGTGCCCCCGGGCCCATTAGGGTGAGGACATGCCAGCCAGTTACGCGTATCTCGGCCCTGAAGGCACCTTCACCGAAGTCGCCCTGCGCACCCTCCCGGAGACGGCGACCCGGGAACTGGTCCCGTACGTCTCCGTGCAGTCCGCGCTCGACGCGGTGCGCACCGGCGAGGCGGAGGCGGCCTTCGTGCCGATCGAGAACTCCGTCGAGGGCGGCATCACCACCACCCTGGACGAGCTGGTCGCCGGCCAGCCGCTGATGATCTACCGCGAAGTGCTGCTCTCCATCACCTTCGCGCTGCTGGTCCGGCCCGGCACCAAGCTGTCGGACATCAAGACGGTCACCGCCCATCCGGCCGCCCAGCCCCAGGTGCGCAACTGGCTCAAGGCGCACCTGCCGGACGTCGCCTGGGAGTCGGCCGCCTCCAACGCGGACGGCGCCCGCCTGGTGCAGGAGGGCCGGTACGACGCGGCCTTCGCCGGTGAGTTCGCCGCGGAGCGCTACGGCCTGGAGGTGCTGGAGGCCGACATCCACGACGCGGAGAACGCCCAGACGCGCTTCGTGCTGGTGGGCAGGCCGGCCCGGCCCGCGGCACCGACCGGCGCGGACAAGACCTCCGTCGTGCTGTGGCAGCGCGACGACCACCCCGGCGGCCTGCGTGATCTGCTGGGCGAGTTCGCCACCCGGGGCATCAACCTCATGCTGCTGCAGTCCCGGCCCACCGGTGCCGGTATCGGCAACTACTGCTTCTGCATCGACGCCGAGGGGCACATCTCCGACCGGCGGGTGGCCGACGCGCTGATGGGCCTGAAGCGGACCTGCCTCCAGGTGCGCTACCTCGGGTCGTACCCGCGTGCGGAGGTCGGGCCGGCGGACCTGGACGCACTGCGGCCGGGCACGTCCGACGAGGCGTTCGTGGCGGCGGCGGACTGGGTGGCGCGCTGCCAGGACGGCCGGTTCTGACCGCCGGACCAATCGGCTTGCGGCCGCCGGACCTATCGGCTGATTTTCGCCGCCTCTCGTTGTCCACAGAAGTTATCCACAGGTCCGCTTCTCGACCTGGGGACAAGTCGACAACGAAGCGGCATTCAGTCGACAAATCACCCTACGACACCCCACTTCGCCCACAGAGGTGCAGGTCACCCTTCGTCCACCTGTTTCTTGCCCGCCATCCTCCGGAGTGACACCGGGCGTCCCCTTTCCACTCGAAAGGGGAGCCCTGGAGGGTTTGGACCGGCCACTCACAGCAATGGGGAATGATCGCTTCCGTGAGTCCACAGATCTTTCGCACACCCTGTGGATAACTTTTCCGAGCTGTGGATTGCTGTGGACGGACCCGGCCCCAAGTCCCGTTCTCCACAAGGGGATCCGGTCAACGTGATGCCCCCGAGGCGTCTCGTTCCGGGGAAGCGGGCAACGCCTCATTGACCGGTCGCGCTGAAGGCGGGGCCCCGTCCGGCAATAGTGGGTCGAGAGCCGGTACCGCGCACCGGTAGCCTTGACCGCGTGATTGACCTTCGCCTGCTCCGTGAGGACCCCGACCGTGTGCGCGCGTCGCAGCGCGCCCGTGGAGAGGACGTCGCGCTCGTCGACTCCCTCCTGTCCGCCGACGAACGGCGCAGGTCGTCCGGCGTCCGCTTCGACGAGCTGCGCGCCGAGCAGAAGGGCCTCGGCAAGCTGATCGGCAGGGCCACCGGGGACGAGAAGGCCGAGCTGCTCAAGCGGGCCGAACAGCTCAAGACCGACGTCAAGGCCGCCGACACCGAACGCGACGCGGCCGACGCCGAGACCCAGGAACTGCTCCAGCGGCTCGGCAACCTCGTCCACCCCGACGTGCCCGTCGGCGGCGAGGAGGACTTCGTCACGCTGGAGACGCACGGCACGCACCGCGACTTCGCCGCCGAGGGCTTCGAGCCCAGGGACCACCTGGAACTGGGCCAGTTGCTCGGCGCCATCGACGTGGAGCGCGGCGCCAAGGTCTCCGGCTCGCGCTTCTACTTCCTGACCGGCGTGGGCGCCCTCCTGGAGCTCGCCCTGGTCAACGCGGCGATCGCGCAGGCCACGGCGGCCGGCTTCACGCCGATGCTGACCCCGGCGCTGGTGCGCCCGCAGTCGATGGCCGGCACCGGCTTCCTCGGCCAGGCCGCCCAGGACGTCTACCACCTCGACAAGGACGACCTGTACCTGGTCGGCACGTCCGAGGTGCCGCTCGCCGCCTACCACATGGACGAGATCCTGGACGCCGAGCGCCTGCCGCTGCGCTACGCGGGCTTCTCGCCCTGCTTCCGCCGCGAGGCGGGCTCGCACGGCAAGGACACCCGGGGCATCTTCCGCGTGCACCAGTTCGACAAGGTCGAGATGTTCTCCTACGTCCTCCCCGAGGACTCGCAGGCCGAGCACCAGCGCCTGCTGGAGTGGGAGAAGCAGTGGCTGACGTCGCTGGAACTGCCGTTCCGGGTGATCGACGTGGCCTCGGCCGACCTCGGCTCCTCGGCCGCGCGCAAGTACGACTGCGAGGCGTGGATCCCGACCCAGGGCAAGTACCGCGAGCTGACCTCGACCTCGGACTGCACCGAGTTCCAGTCCCGTCGGCTGTCGATCCGCGTCCGTGAGGGCAAGAAGGTGCGTCCGCTGGCCACGCTCAACGGCACGCTGTGCGCCGTCCCGCGCACCATCGTGGCGATCCTGGAGAACCACCAGCAGGCCGACGGTTCGGTCCGCGTGCCCGAGGTGCTGCGCCCCTACCTGGGCGGCCGGGAGGTCCTGGAGCCGGTGGCCAAGTGACCGACACCGGCACCGCCGCGGTCCCCGGCACCGGCCCCGCCGGGGACTTTCCCTACCGGCTGATCGCGACCGACCTCGACGGCACGCTGCTGCGCGGCGACGACACGATCTCGCGGCGCACCCGTGACGCACTCGCCGCCGCCACCGCGGCGGGCGCGGCCCACATCGTGGTCACCGGGCGGGCGGTGCCGTGGACCCGGCACATCCTGGACGACCTCGGCTACGACGGGCTCGCCGTCTGCGGCCAGGGCGCGCAGGTCTACCACGCCGGGGAGCACAGGCTGCTGACCTCGGTCACCCTGGACCGGCAACTGGCCGGGGTGGCACTGGCCAAGATCGAGGCGGAGACCGGCCCGCTGTACCTGGCGGCGAGCCGGGACGGTCTGGACGGCGACGTCCTGGTCGGCCCGGGGTACGAGGTCGGGGGCGACCTTCCCGCGCTGCCCTTCACCGACGCCTCGGACCTGTGGTCGGCGCCGCTGAACAAGATCTACATCCAGCACCCGACCCTGTCGGACGACGAACTGGCCGAGGTGGCCCGGCAGGCCGCCGGCGGCTTCGTCACGGTGACCATGGCCGGCGCGGGCGTCGTCGAACTGCTCCCCCTCGGCCTGTCCAAGGCCACCGGCCTGTCGCTGGCGGCACGCCGGCTCGGACTGAAGGCCGCGGACACCATCGCGTTCGGCGACATGCCCAACGACGTCCCGATGTTCGGCTGGGCGGCCCGGGGCGTGGCCATGGCCAACGCCCACGAGGAGCTGAAGGCGGTCGCCGACGAGGTGACGTCCTCCAACGACGAGGACGGCATCGCGGTGGTGCTGGAGCGCCTGTCGGCCTGACCCGGGCCCCGGCCCCAGGGTCCCGGCCCGGGATCGGAAGACGGCTCGGGGGCCGGCACCTCGTCGGAACCCTGCCGCACGGTCCGGACAGCGTCGGCGTCCCCGTCGGTCGGCCCACGCGGGGCATCCCGCGTGCTCGAAGCGGCCTTCCGTTGCGCCGACGCCGTCCGGCCTCGTGCATCCCCCACAGTGCCCCGGCGGAAAGCCGGGCGCCACCGATTAAAAGGGGACGTAGGCCGCGTTACCGACGGCTCGCGTGCCACCGTGTCCGGCACGGACTCCGTGCCCAGGTCCGGGCGCCTCGCTCACTCCTCCCCGGCGAGGGTCAGGGACCGCAGCTTCTGGCCGGCGTACCAGGTGGCGAGCACGGTCACCGCGACGAGCAGCACCGTCGCGGTGGGCAGGCCGACGTCCGAGGTCACCAGGTTCCCGTCGGCGACCTTCTCGGCCACCGCCAGCGACCACTGCTGGACGCTCAGCGTGCGGGCCCCCGGCACCAGCGAGCCGAACAGGGCCTCCCACACCAGGGCGTAGACGAGCCCGAAGACCACCGCGTGCCGGGACACGGTGCCCAGCAGCAGGAACAGCGCGGCGTAGGCGATGGAGGCGACCAGCGTGGCGATCGTGTAGGCGACGGCCACCTGCTGGCCGTTGCCGTTGAGGATCAGACCGGCGAGGAGGGTGGGCACGGCGGAGAAGACCATCGTCACGGCTATGGCGACGATCAGCTTGGTGAAGATGATCGTCGGCCGCTTGATCGGCTTGGACAGCAGGTAGACCACCGAGCCGTCGTCGATCTCGGGGCCGATGGCGCCGGTGCCCGCGATGACGCCGATGATCGGCACCATGGTGGCGAGGGCGAAGCCGCCCAGCACGTCCGCGGCGGTCTGGTCGTCGGCCCCGGCCAGCGCCCGCACCGCGACGGCGATGACGAGCAGCAGCAGGGGGAGCGCGCCGAGGATGAGGGCCCGGCGGCGGCCGAGCAGGGCCCGGTAGGTGAGCCGGGCGACTGTGGGGTCGTACATTCTTCGGCCTCCTACGCCGCGACGAGATACGAGAAGACGGACTCGAGGGACTCGTCGGAGGGCGAGACCGTGAGGAGTCGGATGCCGTGGTCGCGGGCGACCTTGGGCAGCAGGGCCGTGAACCTGCCGAAGTCGACGGCCTGGATGCGCAACGCGCCCTCGGCGTGGTCGACCTCGATGCCGGACGTCGACGGGTCGGCGATCAGCGCTGCCGCGAGAGCCCGGTCGTCGCTGGAACGCACCAGGTAGCGGTGCGGCCGGTCGGTCATCAGGCGGCGGATCTTGCGGAAGTCGCCGCTGGCCGCGTGGCGTCCGGCGACGATGACCTCGATGTGCCAGGCGAGCTGCTCGACCTCTTCGAGGATGTGCGAGGAGAACAGCACGGTGCGGCCCTCGTCGCCCATGCGCCGCAGCAGGTCCATGAGCTGCATGCGCTGGCGCGGATCCATGCCGTTGAACGGCTCGTCGAGCAGGAGCAGCGACGGCTGGTGGACGAGGGCCGAGGCCATCTTCACGCGCTGGCGCATGCCCTTGGAGTAGGTGGCGATCTTCCGGTCCTGGGCATAGGCCATCTCGACCGTGGCGAGCGCCTCGTCGGCCGCCTTGGCGCCCAGGCCGTGCAGTTCGGCGTTGGCGAGGACGAACTCGCGGCCGGTGAGGAAGTCGTACATCGCCTCCCGCTCAGGGACGATGCCGATGTGCTGGTAGATGTCCTCGTTGCGCCAGACCGGCTGCCCGTCGAGGGTGACGCTGCCGGTGGAGGGGGCGAGGAAGCCGCCCATCATGTTGATGAGGGTGGACTTTCCCGCGCCGTTGGGGCCGAGCAGGCCGGTGACACCGGGGCCGATCGTCATGGTGATGTCGTTGACGGCGACCACGTTGCCGAACCAGCGGGAGACGTGGTCGATGTTCAGCGTGGTCACAGTCCCACCTTCTTGTAGCGGCGCACCAGCAGGCCGTAGGCGCCGGCGATCAGGCCGAGGGTGACGAGGACGTAGACGGCGCCCTCACCGTTGCTCGGGCCGACCCCGCCGGGGAAGGCCGAGGTGGCGCCCAGGAAGGCGGACTGCACGCCGTCGATGAGGGTGATCGGCGAGAACAGGCCTATCCAGGCGACGGCTCCGGAGCTGCCCTGGACGTCCGCGATGGCCTGGAGCGTGGAGACCGCGCCGTAGGTGATGGTCAGGACGGCGATGACGGCCGCGATGCCGAAGCCGCGGCGCGGGGTGACCGCGGCCACGACCAGGCCGAGGCCGGCGAAGAGCAGGGAGAGCAGTGCCACGGAGACCAGCCCCTGGGCGAACCCCTTGGTCTGGTCCGCGAAGTCGAGTTTGGCGAGCAGTGCGCCCACGTAGAGCACCAGCAGGGGCGCGGCGGTGAGGATGAAGAGGGCCGAGGCCAGCGACGCGTACTTGGCGCGGACGTAGTCGGAGGTCTCGATCGGCCGGGAGAAGTACAGCGGCACGGTCTTGAAGCGCAGGTCGCGCGAGACGGACTGCGGGGCCTGGGACGCGACGTACAGGCTGATCACGGCCTGCAGGACGATCGCGTAGCGCGTGTAGTCCAGGGGCAGGTCGTTGGCCTTGGTGGCGACGGCGACCGCGACCATGATGGCCGCCGGGAGGCACATCACCACGAACAGCAGCATCGGCAGCACCTTGGACTTGACCGAGCGGCCGAGTCCGTAGGCGCCGCGCAGGGACTGCGAGTACAGCGAACGGCGGGCGTAGGCGCGGCCGAGGCGGGGGCCGTCGTAGCTGCGGTAGCCGATGTTGTGGATGCGGGTCTGGTCACCCGGGACCGTGGCTGCGGGCTGTTCAACCGCCATGGCCGACCGCCTCCTTCCGTTCTGCGTCGCTGTCGGTGAAGACCTCCGAGATGTGGTGCCGGCGCTGCTCCATGCGGACCAGGCCGAGGCCGAGGTCGGCTATGACGTCCCGGACGAGGTCGTAGGTCTCCTCGCCCGCCGCGGTGAGCAGCAGGACGTGGCCGGCACCGGGCAGGCCGCTGCCGTCCTGGACGCTCACCCCGCGCGCGTCCAGCGCGTCGCGCACCGCGCGGGTGCCGTCGGGGTGTTCGTCGGTGTCGGTGACCTCGATCGCGAGGGTCGTGGTGGTCTGGGTGAAGTCCGTGGTGGAGCTGGAGCGCAGCAGCTTGCCGCCGTCCACGACGACGACGTGGTCGCAGGTGCGTTCCAGTTCGCCCAGCAGGTGGGAGGTGACCAGGACCGAGATGCCGAAGTCCGTGTGGATGCGCCGGATGAGGCCGAGCATCTCGTCGCGGCCGACCGGGTCGAGGCCGTTGGTCGGCTCGTCGAGGAAGACCAGCTGGGGGTCGTGGACGAGGGCCTGGGCGAGCTTCACGCGCTGCTTCATGCCCGTCGAGTAGCCGCCGATGGGGCGGTAGCGCTCCTCGTAGAGGCCGACGTGGCGCAGGGTGTCGGCCGTGCGCTCGCGGGCGGCGGTGGGCGGCAGGCCGGACATGCGCGCCATGTGGACGACGAACTCGGTGGCCGAGACGTCGGGTGGCAGGCAGTCGTGTTCCGGCATGTAGCCGACCCGCTCGCGGATCTCGGGGCCCTTGGTGGCGACATCGAGTCCGAGCACTTCGGCCCGGCCCTCGGTGGCGGGGGACAGACCCAGCAGGATCTTGATCAGGGTGGACTTGCCGGCGCCGTTGGCCCCGACGAGTCCGGTCACACCGGGTCCGACGTCCACGGACAGCCGGTCGAGCGCGGTCACCCGGGGGAACCGCTTGCTCAGGCTTTCGGTCGCGATCACAGTCACATCCACGACAGTAGTGACGGGCGCCACCGCGGTCGTCAGACCGCAGAGCCGTCTTCGCCTCAGACTCGAGTAGTACGCGCCCGTAGGGGATGCCGTACCTGAGAGCCACGGCACGGCTCTCGGGCCCGCTCACGTCGCCCTGCGCGCCTCCCTATTGACGATGGGTCTAACAACTGGGAGATTCGGCGGCGTCACGTTACGGACGAGTAGCAGGGGAAGCGCCTTCAGGCTGGACGACGGGCTGCCGCACGAGCGGCGCCGGGCGGAGGAGGAATGACGGTGCTGGACGGAGCGCGGGAGCGCTGGGTGCGCTCGGGCGGGGTCGATCTGTGCGTCGTGGAACTGGGCAACCCGCAACGGCCCACGGTGGTCCTGGTGCACGGCTACCCGGACAGCAAGGAGGTCTGGTCCGAGGTCGCCGCCCGCCTGGCCGGCCGGTTCCACGTGGTCCTCTACGACGTCCGCGGCCACGGCCGGTCCACCGCGCCGAGTCCGCTGCGGGGCGGGTTCACGCTGGAGAAGCTGACGGACGACTTTCTGGCCGTGGCCGACGCGGTCAGCCCGGACCGTCCGGTGCACCTGGTGGGCCACGACTGGGGCTCGGTCCAGTCCTGGGAGTTCGTCACGGTCAAGCGCACCGAGGGCCGTATCGCCTCCTTCACCTCGATGTCCGGCCCCTCCCTGGACCACTTCGGCCACTGGATCAACAAGCGCCTCAGGCGTCCCACCCCGCGCCGGGTCGGGCAGCTCCTCGGCCAGGGCGCCAAGTCCTGGTACGTCTACCTGCTGCACACGCCGGCCCTTCCCGAACTGGCCTGGCGCGGTCCCCTCGGCAAGCGCTGGCCGGGCATCCTGGAGCGCGTGGAGAAGGTGCCCGCCGGCGACTACCCGACCGCTTCCCTGCCGTCGGACGCGGCCCACGGGGCGTGGCTGTACCGGGACAACGTCCGGCCCCGGCTGCGCAGGCCCCGCGAGGACGCCTACGCGCACGTGCCCGTGCAGCTCGTCACGCCGCTCGGCGACGCGTTTCTGTCGGAGCGGCTCTACGACGGGCTCGAGCTGTGGGCGCCACGGCTCACGCGGCGCACGCTGCCCGCGCAGCACTGGGTGCCGCGCACCCGGCCGGACCGGCTGGCGGACTGGATCACGGAATTCGTCACCGCCGTCGAGGACGGCCGCTCGGAGACCTCGGCGAACGGGAAGTACGCCGACCGCTTCGCCGGGCAACTGGTTCTGGTGACCGGCGCGGGCAACGGCATCGGCCGGGCCACGGCGTTCGCCTTCGCCGAGGCGGGCGCGCGCGTCGTGGCGGTCGACCGGGACGCCGAGGCCGCCGCCCGGACCGCGGAGCTCTCCCGGCTGGTCGGCGCGCCGGCCGCCTGGGCCGAGGCCGTGGACGTCTCCGACGCGCAGGCCATGGAGCGGCTGGCCGCCAGGGTCGCCGCCGAGTACGGCGTGGTGGACGTGCTCGTGAACAACGCCGGGATCGGCCTGTCGGGCTCCTTCTTCGACACCACGCCGGAGGACTGGAAGCAGGTCCTCGACGTCAACCTGTGGGGCGTGATCCACGGTTGCCGTCTGTTCGGCCGGCAGATGACCGAACGCGGGCAGGGCGGGCACATCGTCAACACCGCGTCGGCGGCGGCCTTCCAGCCCTCCCGGGCGCTGCCCGCCTACGGAACCTCCAAAGCGGCGGTGCTGATGCTGAGCGAGTGCCTCAGGGCCGAGCTGGCCGGTCAGGGGATCGGCGTCACAGCGATCTGCCCCGGCCTGGTCAACACCGGCATCACATCCACGGCGCACTTCGCGGGCGTGGACGCGGAGGAGGAGAAGCGGCGCCGGCAGCGCGCCGCCCGGCTGTACGGAAGGCGCAACTACCCGCCGGAGAAGGTGGCCGACGCCGTCCTGGAGGCGGTCGTGCACAACAGGGCCGTGGTCCCGGTGACTCCGGAAGCGCGGGGAGCCCACCTCATGTCCCGCTTCGCACCACGGATGCTGAGGCGTCTCGCCCGGGTCGAGCCGCCTCTTTAGTTTCCACAGAAGGACCCAACCAGCCTGTGGATAACTGGACTTGACTGTGGATCAAACCTCGTCGGCGAAATCTCTTCGCGTGAGGCGCGTCTCACCAGGCAGGCTGGTGCCATGCAACAGGACCACACGGACGACGGACACGGAGACGCGCACGACGGCAGACGCACGGTGAAGGTGTCCAAGTACCTGTCGAAGCACCTGCGCCACCAGCCCGCAAGGATCGGGCTCACGCTCGACGAGGGCGGCTGGGTGGAGATCGACGCGCTGATCTCCGCTGCGGCCGCGCACGGCTTCCGCTTCACCCGCGAAGAGCTCGACCACGTGGTCGCGACCAACGACAAGCGGCGTTTCGCCGTGGAGGGCACCCGCATCCGCGCCAGCCAGGGCCACAGCATCGACGTGGACCTCGGCCTGCCTCCGGCGTCCCCGCCGCCGTACCTCTATCACGGGACCGTGTCCCGGCATCTGGAAGGCATCCGCGCCGAGGGGCTGCGTCCCATGAACCGACACGACGTCCACCTCTCGTCCGACCGGGCCACCGCGACCAGGGTCGGAGCGCGCCGCGGCTGGCCGGTCGTGCTCGCCGTGGACGCCGCCGCCATGCACCGCGACGGGCACCTCTTCCGTGTCAGCGCGAACGGGGTCTGGCTGACGCAGTCCGTGCCACCCCGCTACCTGCGTTTCCCCGCTCCGCGCTGACCCCGCATGATCGAAGGCATGGAGCACCTCCCCACCACCCAGTCCGCCGTCAACGCCCTCCGTGCCGTCGCCGGGGAGTTCGCGCTGGAGATCGAGGTCACCGACGACATCGGCGCCGACCAGACCTCCCGTCGCAGCGCCGCGGGCGTGGGAGTGACCACCGATCCCGACGGTTCCCTCCCGCACGAGGCATTCGTCGAGTTCGGCGGCGTTCCCCGGGTGAGCGTCCGGCTCTTCCCGGAGGACGATGCGCTGATCACCGTGGAGAACGTGGAGTTCCCGGACATCCCACGCGACGAGGTGCCCGCGTTCCTGCGCTCCGTCTTCGGCAACCGCGCCTTCGTCAAGGGGCGCCGCTTCCCGCCCGGGTACCAGCTGATCGTTCCGCTGCCCGGCGACCGCACCCACCGGGAGTACGTGCCGATGATCCTGCTCACTCCGTGGCTGAACAGCCGCGTTCGGTGACGCCGGAGGCCGTTTCACGTGAAACGGCGACCGGCCGCATAAGGTCGGAGGCATGAGCCTGCGCCTGAGCACCGTGATCCTTCCGTACCGTCGCTGGCACGAGGGCGGACGTTCGGCCTGGACGAGGGCCGAGCAGCTCGGCTTCCACACCGCGTACACCTACGACCACCTCTCCTGGCGCAGCTTCAGGGACGGCCCGTGGTTCGGTGCCGTCCCGACCCTCACCGCCGCCGCGGCCGTCACGGAGCGGCTGCGTCTGGGCACCCTGGTCACTTCGCCGAACTTCCGGCACCCGGTGACGCTCGCCAAGGAACTGATCTCCCTCGACGACATCTCCGGTGGCCGGATCACGCTCGGCATAGGAGCGGGCGGCACCGGTTTCGACGCCACGGCGCTGGGCCAGGAGCCATGGACTCCGCGTGAGCGGGCGGACCGCCTCGGCGAGTTCCTGCCGTTGCTGGACCGGCTGCTGACCGAGGACGCCGTGTCCTATGTGGGCGACTTCTACTCGGCCCACGAGGCGCGCAACATCCCTGGGTGCGTACAGCGGCCCCGACTGCCCTTCGCGGTGGCCGCGACCGGCCCGCGGGGCCTGGCGCTCGCCGCGCGGCACGGACAGGCGTGGGTGACCACCGGCGACCCCAAGCTGTTCGAGAACGGCACCGCCGAGCAGTCGGACCGGGCCCTGCGGCAGCAGGCGGACCGGCTGGCCGACGCCTGTGCCGCGATCGGCCGCGAGGTGGGTGAGCTGGACCGGGTCCTGCTCACCGGCTTCACCCCGGAGCGCAACCGCCCGCTGGATTCCGTGGACGCGTTCGTGGACTTCGCCGGACGTCACCGGGCCCTGGGCTTCACCGAGCTCGTCGTCCACTGGCCGATCGCGGACTCGGACTTCGCCGCGGACGAGAAGGTCTTCGAGCGGATCGCGATGGAGGCGCCGGCGCAGTTGAAGGAGTGAGATCGGAGACGGGGAGGCCGAACGTGAGAGCCGTAGCTCACATATGTGCGGACCCGCGCACGGGCGTGCACGCATATGCGTGACAATGACCGGGTGACCTCAGCGACCCGAAAGCCCGAGCCCCCGGCCGCCGCCACCCGCCCGCGCCTCATCGCCACCGACCTCGACGGCACGCTGCTGCGCGACGACAAGTCGGTCTCGCCGCGCACGGTCGCCGCGCTGGCCGCCGCGGAGAAGGCGGGCATCGAGGTCTTCTTCGTCACCGGCCGCCCCGCCCGCTGGATGGATGTCGTCAGCGCCCACGTCCACGGGCACGGCCTCGCCATCTGCGGCAACGGCGCCGCCGTGGTCGACCTGCACGGCGGCCCCGGCAGCCACCGGTTCGTGAAAGTCCGCGCACTGCCGCAGGAGAACGCGCTGGACGCCGTACGGCTGCTCCGGGAGGCGGCACCCGGCACGGTGTACGCGGTCGAGCAGACGTACGGCTTCCACCAGGAGCCGGCCTATCCGAAGCTGCACATGGAGGACCCCGACGACCTCCTGCCCGCCGAGGAGATCCTGGCTCCGGGTGGCCGCGCCGCCGCCGAACCCGTTCTCAAGATCCTTGCCTTCCACCCGGAGCTGGACCCCGACGCCTTCCTCGCGTTGGCCCGCCTCGCCATCGGCGACCGCGCCAACGTCACCCGGTCCAGCCCCAGCGCCCTGCTGGAGATCAGCGGTCCCGAGGTCTCCAAGGCCAGCACGCTCGCCCTGTGCTGCGCCGAGCGCGGCATCTCGCACGAGGAGGTCGTCGCCTTCGGCGACATGCCGAACGACGTCGAGATGCTCACCTGGGCCGGACGGTCGTACGCGATGGGCAACGCGCACCCGGACGTGGTCGCCGCGGCCTCGGGGCGGACGGTCGCCAACAACGACGACGGGGTGGCCCTGGTGATCGAGCGGATGCTCGCGGACCTGCCCTGACGTTCCGCCCCGCGGCACCTCGGACGCCGTCACGACAGCGGCACCCCACGTGCCGACAGCCACGGCACCGGGTCCAGGGCCGAGCCCGTCTCGGGCGTGACGCGCACCTCGAAGTGCAGGTGGGGGCCGGTGGAGTTGCCGGTGGTGCCGGACTGGCCGATCCACTGCCCGGCTCCGACCCGGTCGCCCTGGTCGACGGCGACGGCGGCGAGATGGGCGTACTGCGTGTAGTAGCCGCCCGCGTGCTGGACGACCACCTGGATGCCGAAGGCCCCGCCGCAGGACACCTTCAGGACCCGGCCCGCGCCGGCCGCACGCACCGGTGTCCCGACCGGCACCGCGAAGTCCTGGCCGGTGTGCCGGTTCGCCCACCGCGACCCGCCGCTGCCGAACGACGCCGACAGCTCGTAGGTCTCGACCGGTGCCACCCAGGGCCGGTCGGCGGTGATGTCCGGCTGGTCGAGACGGACCGCGCCGGGGCACGAGCCGGCCGCGACGGAGGAGTCCGCCCGCCCCTCCAGCCGTGACCGCGCCGCCTCCAGCTTGCCCTCGATCTTCTTCTTCAGCCGCGCCAGGTCGGCGTTCCGCTTCTCCAGCGTCTGCCACGCCGACCGCGCCCTGGCCTCGTCGGCGGCGAGCCGGGCCTCGGCCCGCAGGTTCTCGCCGACGGCCCGGTCGACGGCCTGATGCGCACGGGACACGGCCCGCTGGCCATGCATCATCTCCTCGGGGTCGTCGGCGAGCAGCATCCGCGCGGTGAGGGGGAGTCCGCCACCGCTGCGGTACTGGGCGCGGGCGATGCGGCCCAGGTCCTCGCGCAGGGCGCCGGTCTTCTGCCGCTGCCCGTCGAGCAGCCGCTCGTACTCGAGGGCCTTCGCCCGCTGTTCCTCGGCCGAGCGCCGCCCGTCCTCGTACTGACGGGTGGCCGTCGCCGCCTCCTCGTACAGGCGCGCCACCTGCGGACCGAGGGCGGTGCCTGGTCCGCCGTCCCCGTCCGTGCCGTCGGTGGGGCGGGCCGCGAGCACCGCGAGGGCGCACAGAAGCACCGGAACGAGCAGCGGGCGCCGGCGGGGTGAGGGCATGTCAGCGATCGTGGACCGCCACGGGGCCCCGGGTCGCGTCCGGGTCGTACGAGTGGGGGACCCGTTGCCGCGAACGGCTCAGTGAGGCTGCTGCACCCGGGGCACCACGACGCCGGAGGCGCTCAGTACGGCGCTTCCCACAGCACCGTCGTGCCCGTGCCGCCCGCCCCGATGCCCGGCCCGAGCCGACTCGTGCCGCCGAGACTCTCGGCACGGCGCTCCAGGTTGTGCAGGCCGCTGCGCCGGCCGCCCTCCGGGATGCCGACCCCGTCGTCCGCGACGGTCAGCCGGACACCCGGCCGGCCGTCCCGCAGGGTCGCCGTCGCGTCCACGACCACCTCGATCCGGCCCGCGTGGGCGTGCCGGAAAGCGTTGGACAGGGTCTCGCGCAGTGCGGCGATGAGGTTCTTGCCGGTCAGATCGCCGACGGCGGTGTCGACCGGGCCGACGAAGCGGTGCGCGGGGGTGAAGCCCAGCGGCACGGCGGCCATGGAGATCTCGCGCAGCACGCGGGTGCGCAGCCCCGACGGCGCCTCGGCCGGCTGCTGGAGCGCGAAGATCGCGGAGCGGATCTCCTGGATGGTGACGTCGAGTTCGTCGACGGCCCCGCCCACCCCGTCCCGCACTTCCGGCGCGGCCGACCTGCGCTGGGCGCTCTCCAGCATCATGCCCGTCGCGAAGAGCCGCTGGATGACGAGATCGTGCAGGTCCCGGGCGATCCGGTCCCGGTCCTCGTACACGGCGAGCCGTTCCCGGTCGCGCTGAGCCTCGGCCATGGTGAGCGCCAGCGCCGCCTGCGAGGCGAACCGGTCGCCGAGTGCGCGCTCCGTCCGCGTGAACGGGCGCTCCCCCCGGGCGCGGGGCATGACGAGGCTCCCGAGGACGTTCCCGTCCCTGCACAGCGGCAGCAGCATGACCGGTCCGTACGAGCGCGCCGGTCCGTCCTCCAGGCGGGGGTCGGTGGCGGCGTCGTCCACGAACACGGGCCGCCCGGCGAGCAGTTCCGCGACGATGCCGTTCTCCGGCGGGATGACCTCGCCGAGGGCGTCCGTGGGGTGCGGCGCGTCGACGGCCACGATCTCCAGGCCGCCCCCGTCGGCCGGCAGCAGCACGATTCCGGCGGCGGCCCCGGAGAGACGACGGGCCTGCTCGGCGACGGTCTGGAGGGCATCGTCGATGTCACCGCCGGCCAGCAGGGCGGTGGTGACGGCGACCGAACCGTCGATCCAGCGCTCCCGCTGCTGAGCGGCCTCGTGCAGGCGCGCGTTGCCGATGGCGATGCCGGCCTCCGTGGCCAGGACCCGGACCACGGCGAGGTCGTGGTCGTCGAAGGGTTCGCCCGCGTGCTTGTCGGTCAGGTACAGGTGGCCGAAGATCTCGCCCCCCACCCGGACGGGTACGCCCAGGAAGCCGCGCTTGGGCGGGTGGGGCCCGGCGAGCGCGCACGAGCGCCGCTCCTCGTCCCCGGTCCGGCCGGCCGGCCGGACCTGTCCGTCCTCGCCGACGAGGGCGCCGGGCGGGCCCGCGGAACCGTCCGGGAGGAGGCCGACGCGCCGGACGTCCGTCTCGTTGGAGCCGTGGTGCACGAAGTCGGCCGGCCCGCCGCCGTCCTCGTCGACGACACCGATGGCGGCGTACCGGGCGTGCGCCAGGTCGGCGGCCGTCTCGCAGATCCGCTGCAGCGTGGTGCGCAGTTCCAGTCCGCTGCCGACGGCCCGCATCGCGTCCAGCAGTTTCGGCACCCGTGCCAGGAGTTCGGCCGACACCTCCGCACGGGACGGCGGGGTGCCGGAGGACGGTACGGAAGCCATGCCCCGAGCCTAATGAGACCCTTTTGCTCGGGAAAGTCGGATTCCGGTGTTTCTTCGGGAACCGGGGCCGGGTCGGCCGGTCACGACGCTCCCACCAGCAGCTCCGCCGCTTCCTCACGCCGGACCAGCTCCCGCAGTGCCCCGGGCACCGCCGTCAGCTCCGCGTACGTCCCCCGCTGCACGACCCGGCCCCGGTCCAGGACGATCACCTCGTCCACGTCCCGCAGTCCCGCCAGCCGGTGCGTGATCAGCAGGGTCGTACGGCCCTCGGTGGCGGCCAGCAGATCGGCGGTGAGCGCGTCGGCGGTCGGCAGGTCGAGGTGCTCGGCGGGCTCGTCGAGCACCAGGACGGGGAAGTCGGCGAGCAGCGCCCGGGCCAGGGCCAGCCGCTGACGCTGGCCGCCGGACAGCCGGGCCGCGTGCTCACCGACCAGCGTGTCCAGGCCGTCGGGCAGGCTGTCGGCCCATTCCAGCAGCCGGGCTCGCGCAAGCGCGTCGCGCAGTTCGCCCTCGGTCGCGTCCTTCCTGGCCAGGAGCAGGTTCTCGCGGACCGAGCTGTCGAAGAGGTGCGCGTCCTGGGCGCACAGCCCGACGAGCCTGCGTACGTCGTCGCCGGCCAGGGCACGGGAGTCGACACCGGCCAGCGTGAAGGAGCCCGCGTCCAGGTCGAGGAAGCGCAGCAGCACCTGGGCCAGCGTCGTCTTGCCGGACCCGGACGGTCCGACCACGGCGATGCGGCGGCCCTCCGCCAGCGTGAGATCCAGCCCCGCCAGCGCGTCCCTGTCCTGACCGGCGTGCCGGGCGGACAGCCCCGTGAGGACCACGGGGAACGGCGAGGCGGGCGCCTGCCGAGGCGTCTCCGGCTCCCGCACCGGCTCCGGGGCGTCGAGCACCTCGTACACGCGCTCGGCGCTCCGGTGCACGCGCTGCCGGTACTGCACGGCGAGCGGCAGCCCGAGGACGGCCTCGAAGGCGGCCAGCGGGGTGAGGACGACGACGGCCACGGCCACGCCGACGAGCCGGCCGTCGGCGACCGCCTGGACTCCGACGAGGGCGGCGCCCGCGACCGTCAGGCCGGAGACGAGTGCCGTCAGTCCGTCGCCCAGCGCGGTGGCGGTGGCGGCCCGCGAGGCGATCCGGGTGAGGACACCGTCGGCCCGCCGCGCCTCGGCCGCCCGCCCGGGCAGGGCACCGGCCACGCTCAGCTCGGCGGTGCCGGTGAGCAGGTCCGTCACCCGGGTGGCGAGCGCGCCCCGGGCGGGGGCCAGCCTGCGCTCGGCGTGCCGTGCCACGGCGGCGGTCACGAGCGGGACACCGGCACCGGCCGCGAGCAGCCCGGCCGCGAGTACGGCACCCGCTTCCGGCAGCAGCCAGGCGGTGAAACCGACCGACGCGACGGAGACGACCAGCGCACCGCCGGCGGGAAGCAGCCAGCGCAGCCAGTAGTCCTGGAGGGCGTCGACGTCGGCCACGAGCCGGGACAGCAGGTCGCCCCGGCGGCTGCGGCGCAGTCCGGCGGGGGCCAGCCGCTCCAGCCTCCGGTACACGGCGACCCGCGTGTCGGCCAGCATCCGCAGCACGGCGTCGTGCGACACGAGCCGCTCCGCGTAGCGGAACACGGCCCGCCCGATGCCGAAGGCGCGCGTCGCCGTCACGGCCACCATCAGGTACAGCACCGGAGGCTGCTCGGAGGCCCGCGAGATGAGGTAACCGGAGGTCGCCATCAGGCCGACGGCGCTGCCGAGGGCCAGGCTGCCGAGCAGCAGCGCGAGGCCCAGCCGCCCGCGCCGGGCACCGGACATGGCACGCACTCGGGAGAGCACGCCGTGACCGGCCTCGGGAGCGGCGTCGGCGGGCTCCGGGGCGTCGCACGAGGCCGGAACGGGGATGCGGGGGCTCTCCTCCGTGCCGACCGGCCGGCCCTCGGCGGCGCCGGACGCGGCGACGCTCGCCGGCGCCTCCAGCCGCACCACCCGGTCGGCCACTTCCAGCAGCGCCGGACGGTGCACCACCAGCAGGACCGTCCGCCCCCGGGCCAGCCTGCGCACGGCGTCCACGACCTCGGCCTCGGTGGCCCCGTCCAGGGCCGCCGTCGGCTCGTCGAGCAGCAGCACCGGCCGGTCCGCGAGAAACGCGCGGGCCAGCGCGAGCCGCTGCCGCTGTCCGGCGGACAGACCCGTTCCGTCCTCTCCGAGGACCGTCTCCGTGCCCTCGGGCAGCGCGTCCACGAACTCCAGGGCGCCCGCGTCGCGCAGGGCGCGCCGTACGGCGGTGTCGTCGGCGTCGGGCCGGGCCAGCCGTACGTTCTCGGCGACGGTGCCGGCGTACAGGTGCGGATGCTGCGGCACCCAGGCGACGCGGGCGTGCCATGCGGCCACGTCGAGGGAGGCGAGGTCCGCTCCGCCGATCCGGACCCGTCCGGCGGCCGGGGAGACGAAGCCGAGGAGGGCGTTCAGGAGCGTCGACTTGCCCGCCCCACTGGGGCCGACGAGTGCCACGGTCTCCCCCGGCTCGACGGTGAAGTTCACGTCCGTGACGGCGTCCGCGCCGCGTCCCGGGTAGCGGACCGTCACGTCCTCGAAGGCCAGGGCACCCTCCGCCGGGACCCGGCCGGTCCCCGACGTCGGCAGGGGACGCTCCAGCACCGAGAAGATGTCCTCCGCGGCGGCGAGGCCTTCGGCCGCCGCGTGGTACTGGGCCCCCACCTGACGCAGCGGCAGATAGGCCTCGGGCGCGAGGACGAGCACGACCAGGCCGTCGTACAGCTCCATGTCTCCGTGGACCAGGCGCATGCCGATGGTGACGGCGACGAGCGCCACGGACAGCGTGGCGAGCAGTTCCAGGGCGAAGGACGACAGGAAAGCGATCCGCAGGGTCCGCATGGTCGCCTGGCGGTACTCGCCGGTGATGCGCTTGATCGACTCTGCCTGTGCCTTGGCCCGGCCGAAGACCTTCAGTGTCGGCAGCCCCGCGACCACGTCCAGGAAGTGCCCGGACAGCCTCGACAGCAACCGCCACTGCCGGTCCATCCGGGACTGGGTGGCCCAGCCGATCAGCATCATGAAGACCGGGATGAGGGGCAGGGTGCCGACGATGATGGCCGCCGAAACCCAGTCCTCGGTGACGATGCGGGCCAGTACCGCCACGGGCACGACGACCGCGAGGCCCAGTTGCGGAAGGTAGCGCGAGAAGTAGTCGTCGAGGGCGTCGACACCACGGGTGGCGAGGGCGACCAGTGATCCGGTGCGCTGGCCGCTCAGCCAGCCGGGGCCGAGGGCGGTGGCCCGCTCCAGCAGCCGGCCCCGCAGCTCCGACTTCACCGCCGCGCTCGCCCGGTGGGCGGCGAGTTCGGTGAGCCAGCCCACCAGCGCGCGGCCACAGGCCACGGCCACCAGCAGAAGGAGGGGGGTACGGAGCCCGGCGGCGGTCATGTCGTGCTGGAAGGCCCCCACCACCACCTCGGCGATGAGCATCGCCTGCGCGACGAGCAGTCCGGCGCCGACGGCCCCCAGGGCGACGACCGCCCCCAGGAAGAGCCGGGTGGCGCGGGCGTACCGCAGAAGACGTGGGTCGATGGGTTTCACGTGAAACAGGCCTCCCTGCCCGACGGGGGCGTTTCACGTGAAACGCCCCCCGTTGGACTCAGTGCGCGGCGTCGGCGAGGTGCTGAGTACCGATGCGCTTGCGGAACACCCAGTACGTCCAGCCCTGGTAGAGCAGGACGACCGGTGTGGCGATCACGGCCAGCCAGGTCATGATCTTCAGCGTGTAGGCGCTGGACGAGGCGTTGGTGACGGTGAGGCTCCAGTCCGGGTTAAGCGTGGACGGCATGACGTTCGGGAAGAGCGTCAGGAAGAGCATCGCCACGGCGGCCACGATGGTGACGCCGGACAGGGCGAACGACCAGCCCTCGCGCCCGGCCCGGTTCGCCAACAACGCGGCGACCAGGGCGGCGACGGCCACCACGAGGGCCACCAGGCTCTTGGCGTTCCCGCTGTCGGCCTGGGTCCACAGCAGGAAGGCGAGCGCCAGCACCGCCGTGACCAGACCGACGCGCAGGGCCAGGGTCCGCGCCCGCTCACGGATCTCACCGACGGTCTTGAGCGCGGTGAACACCGTTCCGTGGAAGGTGAACAGCGTCAGCGTCACCAGGCCGCCGAGGAGGGCGTACGGGTTGAGCAGGTCCCCGACCGAGCCGACGTACTCCAGGTTCCGGTCGATCTCCACACCGTGGACGATGTTGCCGAAGGCCACGCCCCACAGGAACGCGGGGATCAGTGAGGTCCAGAAGATCGCCGTCTCCCAGTTGCGCTGCCACTTCTCCTCGGGCCGCTTCACGCGGTACTCGAAGGCGACCCCCCGGACGATCAGGCAGACCAGGATGACCAGCAGGGGGAGGTAGAACCCGGAGAAGAGCGTGGCGTACCACTCCGGGAAGGCGGCGAAGGTGGCACCGCCGGCCGTGAGCAGCCACACCTCGTTGCCGTCCCACACGGGACCGATGGTGTTGATCAGCACCCGCTTCTCGGCCCGGTTCCGGGCGAGCAGCTTGGTGAGCACTCCGACGCCGAAGTCGAAGCCCTCCAGGAAGAAGTAGCCGGTCCACAGGACGGCGATCAGAACGAACCAGACGTCGTGCAGTTCCATGACTGTGCAGCTCCCTCGGCCTAGTACGAGAAGGCCATCGGCTTGTCGGCGTCACGGAGGTCGCCGCCGATCTTCGTGGGCGGGTTGAGGTCGTCCTCGGTCAGCTCCGGCGGCCCCGCCTTCACGTACTTGACCAGGAGCTTGACCTCGATGACGGCCAGGACGGCGTACAGCAGGGTGAAGACGGACATGGAGGTGATGACCTCGGCGGTGGAGACACCGGGGGAGACCGCGTCGCGGGTCTGCATCACGCCGTAGACGACCCACGGCTGCCGGCCCATCTCCGTGAAGATCCAGCCCCAGGAGTTGGCGATCAGGGGGAACGCCATCGTCCACAGCGCCAGCAGCCAGTACATGCGGGAGAGCCTCGACCCGAGCGGCTTCTTGAGCAGCACCAGATGCGGGACCTCGTCCTCCCCGGTGCGCAGGGCCGGTGGCAGCAGGAACCGCTTCCGTGTCAGCCACAGGCCCAGCAGGCCGAGCGAGAAGGACGCCATGCCGAAGCCGATCATCCAGCGGAAGCCCCAGTAGGCGACGGGGACGATGGGCTTGTAGTCACCGGGCCCGAACTGCTCCTGGAGGGCCTTGTTGGTGTCGTTGATGCCGGGGACGTAGGACTCGAAGTCGCTGTGCGCGAGGAAGGAGAGCAGTCCGGGGATCTCCAGGGCCACCTCGTTGTGCCCCTTGTCGACGTCCCCATAGGCGAACACCGAGAACGGTGCCGGCTCCTCGCCGTCCCACAGGGCCTCGGCGGCGGCCATCTTCATCGGCTGCTGCTCGTACATGACCTTGCCGAGGGTGTCGCCGCTGACCGCGGTGAGCAGGCCGCCGACCGCCAGGGTCACCAGGCCGAGCCGGAGGGAGGTCCGCATCACCGGGATGTGCTTCTTGCGCATCAGGTGGAAGGCGGCGATGCCGACCATGAAGGCGCCGCCGGTGAGAAAGGCCGCCGAGAAGCTGTGGAAGACCTGGTTGAGGGTGGTGTTCTGGGTGAGGACCTGCCAGAAGTCGGTGAGTTCGGCGCGGCCCTTCTCCTCGTTGATCCGGTAGCCGACGGGGTGCTGCATCCAGGAGTTCGCCGCGAGGATGAAGTACGCGGACAGCAGGGTGCCGATCGAGACCATCCATATGCAGGCCAGGTGGATCTTCTTGGGCAGCTTGTCCCAGCCGAAGATCCACAGGCCGATGAAGGTGGACTCGAAGAAGAAGGCGATCAGCGCCTCGAAGGCGAGCGGGGCACCGAAGACGTCGCCGACGAAACGGGAGTAGTCGGACCAGTTCATGCCGAACTGGAACTCCTGCACGATGCCGGTGACGACACCCATCGCGATGTTGATCAGGAAGAGCTTGCCCCAGAACTTGGTCGCCCTGAGGTACTTCTCCTTCTCCGTACGGACCCAGGCGGTCTGCAGTCCGGCCGTGAGGGCGGCCAGTGAGATCGTCAGCGGGACGAACAGGAAGTGGTAGACGGTCGTGATGCCGAACTGCCATCGCGCCAGCGTCTCCGGCGCCAGAGCCATGTCCACGTCTTCACTCTCCTCACAGCGCACACCACCGTGGTCAGCGGCGGTTTGAGCGCGTTTGTCACACCCAACACAGGCGCAATCGGGACACGCTTGTGAACGCGTTCACATTCACAAGCAATTATGACCTACTGCTTTTCGACACCGAAAGGGGGGTCCCCTGTGACGTCAACCCCTTCGCCGGGATCTCCACAAACTGTTGAATCCGAAGCCGCGGCAGGCGGTCCACGACCGTTCACGGCATGCCGAAACGACGACTCGCGGGACGGCAGGCGCCGTCCCGCGAGTCGTCGTGCGCGCGCCCGTGGAGGCTAGAGCTGCTTGCGGAACTCCTCCGACGCCTTCAGGAAGATGTCGTTCGCCTCGCTCTCGCCGACCGTCACGCGCACGCCCTCACCCGCGAAGGGCCGCACGACCACGCCGGCCTGCTCGCAGGCTTCGGCGAAGGCGAGCGTGCGCTCCCCCAGGCGCAGCCAGACGAAGTTGGCGTGGGTCTCCGGCACCGTCCAGCCCTGCGCGCGCAGCGCGTCGACCACACGCGTGCGCTCGCACACCAGCGAGCCGACCCGGCCGATCAGCTCGTCCTCGGCGCGCAGTGAGGCGATCGCCGCCTCCTGCGCGATCTGGCTGACTCCGAAGGGCACCGCCGTCTTGCGCAGCGCGGCAGCCACCGGCTCGTGGGCGATCGCGAACCCGACCCGCAGACCGGCCAGGCCGTAGGCCTTGGAGAAGGTCCGCAGGACGCAGACGTTGGGACGGTCACGGTAGAACTCCACGCCGTCCGGCACCTCGGCGTCGCGGATGAACTCGCGGTAGGCCTCGTCCAGGACCACCAGCACGTCGCTCGGCACCCGGTCCAGGAACCGCTCCAGCTCTGCCCGCCGCACCACCGTGCCCGTCGGGTTGTTGGGGTTGCAGACGAAGATCAGCCGGGTCCGGTCGGTGATCGCGTCCGCCATCGCGTCCAGGTCGTGCACCTCGCCCGGCGTCAGCGGGACCTGTACGGACCTCGCGCCGCTGATCTGCGTGATGATCGGGTACGCCTCGAAGGAGCGCCAGGCGTAGATCACCTCGTCGCCGGGGCCCGAGGTCGCCTGGATCAACTGCTGGGCCACACCGACCGAGCCGGTACCGGTGGCCAGGTGGGAGAGGGGCACGCCGAAGCGGTCCGACAGCTCGGCCATCAGCGACGTGCAGGCCATGTCCGGGTACCGGTTGAAGGAGGAGGCGGCGGCGGTCACCGTCTCCATCACCCCCGGCAGCGGCGGGTAGGGGTTCTCGTTGGAGGACAGCTTGTAGGCCACCGGACCGCCGGCCGCGGCGGGCTTGCCCGGCTTGTAGGTGGGAATCCCCTCCAGCTCGGCGCGCAGCTTGGGGCTCTTCTCGCTCACCGCAGTCCTCCTCATGACCACCACCGGCATCGAATACTTCTCACCTTATGAGGATTCGCCTTCGCTGCGTATAGGTGTGACCGGACCCGGCGGGGGTGCGACGATGCCTCGTCCGTCACAGTGGCATCAGGGACACCAGTACACGAAGGCGCACGATTCGGGGGGCGCGCCGCACATATATCTACGCGCCGGTGGCTCGCGCCGTGGCGCGCATCCCTCGTGCAGGTGAGTTGAGACCTCTTCGCAACATCCGCCACCCCACAGGCCCTCACTGGTCAGCACGTCAGGTAATGGGATGGAGGGGTTCAACTGGCTTGCTTTCCAAGGGCGTTAACCTCTAATGATCATGCAGAAACGTGACTGTCAACGCGTGCATATGCGTCCGCCCTACCCCACCCCATGAGCCCTACTATCGGCTCGCCATGACAGCAGCAGGGAAGCACCAGGTGAGCCGCGCGGAAACCTCACGTCGAGGCAGCCGGCCGGGTCGGGCGGGTATCAGGGACGTGGCCGCCGCCGCCGGAGTATCCATCACTACCGTCTCCGACGCCCTCAACGGCAAGGGCCGACTCCCGGATGCCACCCGGCGCCATGTGCGCGAGGTCGCGGACCGACTGGGCTACCGGCCCTCGGCCGCCGCCCGCACGCTCCGCACCGGCAAGTCCGGACTGATCGGCCTGACCGTGACGACGTACGGGGATGAACCTTTCACCTTCACCGAGTTCGCGTACTTCGCCGAGATGGCACGGGCCGCCACGTCCGCCGCGCTCGCCCGCGGCTACGCCCTCGTCATCCTCCCGGCGACGTCCCGTCACGACGTGTGGTCCAACGTCGCGCTCGACGGCACGGTCGTCATCGACCCCTCGGACCACGATCCGGTCGTCAGCGAGCTGGTGCGCCAGGGCTTACCCGTCGTGTCCGACGGCCGGCCCGTCGGCTCGCTGCCGGTGACCGCCTGGGTCGACAACGACCACGAGGCGGCCGTCCTCGGCATCCTCGACCACCTCGCCGACGCCGGAGCCCGCAGGATCGGCCTGCTCACCGGCACCACGACCGACACGTACACACACTTGTCGACCACCGCCTACCTGCGCTGGTGCGAGCGCGTCGGCCAGGACCCGGTCTACGAGGCCTACCCCGCGCACGATCCGTGCGCCGGCGCGGTCGCCGCCGACCGGCTGCTGGCCCGCCCCGACCGGCCCGACGCCGTCTACGGCCTGTTCGACCCGAACGGCACCGACCTGCTCGCCGCCGCCCGCCGCTACGGTCTGCGGGTCCCCGAGGACCTGCTGCTGGTCTGCTGCAGCGAGTCCACCGTGTACGCCAGCACCGAGCCGCCCATCACCACCCTGTCGCTCAAACCCCGGCGCATCGGCACCGCCGTGATCCAAGTCCTCATCGACGCGATCGAGGGGCTGAACTCCGACCAGCCGGTCGAGCAGGTGATACCGACCGAGCTGATCGTGCGCACCTCGTCGCAGCGACGGCCACCGCGCACGACGGTCAGCCCGCCGCGGTCGCCGGAGGGCGACTAGGGCGGCAAGGGCGCGGGACCCGGTGCGGAGCGGACCCGGGTCCCGGTCCCACGCCCGGCCGGGACCCGCCGGCGCCCGGGCGGGCGTACGCGCGAACCGGCCGCCGTACGCGCGACCCGCCCGGCGCACACCGCAGCGACGCGCCGCGCGGCGGAACAGCACACCGCGCGGTGGCGCGTTCCGGCCGGGACACGGGAAAGAACGGTGCAGAAGGACAACGCGGGGCGACGGCGAAACAGGGCGGCGCACGCCACACCCGGCACCTCCGGCACACCGGCGGGCCACGGTCACGTCCGGACGAAGCCAGGCCCAATCGGGGCGAATGCCGCGGCGAACCGCAGTCCTGTCCTGATTCACCACCCCTGGGTCATCACACAGCGCGATCCGCATTCCTATGATGGGCCCACACACCGCGGGCCGCTGCGACCAGGCAGTCCGAAGCGGTGCAGATGCGGCGCGATGGTGGAGGGGTCGATGACTCAGGGGGCCGGTCAGGGACCCGAGGTGGAGCGGACGGCGACGGTGCGCGACTTCCGGGTACCCGCGTACGTCCACGGTGCCGCTCCGTACGCTGCCCCCGGCATGCACACGGGCGAGTCGGCGCCACCCTCCGAGGAGGCCGAGGAGGCCCTGCCCGAGGGCTACACGCCCACTCAGCGCGATCTGCCCGTCATCCGTCGGGGTGACACGGTCCAGGTCACGGTCGACCCCGAGCCGGTAGCGGTGCAGCAGCAGGCCACCGGCCAGGGACCCCTCTTCGTCGTCGGCGACGTCCACGGCTACCTCGACGAGCTGCTGGCCGCCCTGCGGGAGAAGGGCCTCGTCGACGACGCCGGCCAGTGGTGCGCGGGGACCTCGCGGCTGTGGTTCCTCGGCGACTTCACCGACCGCGGCCCGGACGGCATCGGCGTCATCGACCTCGTGATGCGGCTGTCCGCGGAGGCCGCCGCGGCCGGCGGCTACTGCAAGGCGCTGATGGGCAACCACGAACTGCTGCTGCTCGGTGCCAAGCGGTTCGGCGACACCCCCGTCAACTCCGGCGCGGGCACCGCCACCTTCCAGGCCGCCTGGCTGCTGAACGGCGGCCAGAAGACCGACATGGACCGCCTCCAGGACCACCACCTGCAGTGGATGGCCCGCCTCGACGCCATGGAGGAGGTCGACGGCCACCTCCTGGTCCACTCGGACGCCACCACGTACCTCGACTACGGCCGCTCCATCGAAGAGGTCAACGACACCGTCCGCGAGACGCTCACGCGCAACGACGCGGAGGAGGTGTGGGACCTGTTCCGCAAGTTCACCAAGCGTTTCTCCTTCCGCGACGAGGGCGGCGCCGACGCCGTGCGCTCACTGCTGGACACCTACGGCGGCACCCGGATCGTTCACGGCCACAGCCCCATTCCCTACCTGCTCGGCGAAGTCGGCTCCGAGGACGGCGAGGACGACACCCGTACCGTGGTCGAGGGACCGCACGTCTACGCGGACGGCCTGGCCATCGCGATGGACGGCGGCGTGACCATGGCCGGAAAGCTGCTGGTCCAGCAACTCCCCCTGGAATCCTGACCCTTCACCGGAGGGTTTTTCCGGCGCGGTCGTCCGCACCGACGGCACCCAATTTCTGGAAACCCCCTGTCACCCTCCACCGTCACCGCTCTACCATCGGCTTATCCGTAGCAGGCTCCCCTCCGTTTCTGCCCGACGGCTCGTTGGCATGCGAGCCCCAAGCCCTACGGAGCATCGGGGGATGCACATGAACAGCGTTCCGCAGTACCTGTCGAACGAGGACCGCCAAGAGTACGAGCGGGTCCTCGACGAGGCGCTGCGCTCCGCACCACACCGACCGGAACTCGCCGCTGCCGGTCAGCGGCTCAGCTCCGAACAACTGCGCACCATGGCACTCAACGCCACCGCCCTCATCACGTCGGCGGCCACGAGCGAGTACCAGCACTACGTGAAGGTCCGCGAGGAGACGCGCCGGCCCGCGCCCTCCCACCCGTCGTCCACCACGAGCGGATCCGGCTCCCAGGAGCAGGGCACGGGCGCGGGAGGACTCGCCGCGACGATGGGCGGGATGGCCGAGGCGACCGGTGCGGGGGCCGTCGCCGTCGTCGCCGTCCTGGCACCGGTTCTGGCCGGCACCGCCGCGGCGATCTTCCTGCTGGTCGGCTACATCCTGAAGATGCTCGACCCGGAGCAGACCTTCGCCCGGACCATGCTCACCACGGGATGGGTGTTCGGCGGCTTCACCGCGGTGGCGATCCTCGTCGCCGCCGTGGGCCTGCTGCTCACCGCGCTGCGCAACCGCCCCAGCGCCGAGTCCGGCTTCTACGACGCCCGGGACGAGGAGGTGGCCCGGGCCAGGGCCGCCTGGCACGAGGCCCTGCTGGAGCGGGGCATCCTGCCCTTCCTGCGGGAGGCGCTCAGCGACCCGGGCACGGCGGCGGCGCTGCCCCGCACCGGACCGTCCCCGAACGGCAGCCGCATGCCGCACCTCGGCTACGGCCGCCCCGGGTTCACCAGCCCCGACGGCGGATCCGACGCGGGCTCGCGTCCGAGCTACTCCAGCCCGAACTACAGCAGCCCGGACTTCGGGGGCCCGGAACACCGGCCCGAATAGCCACCGGCGCGGGCGGGCAGCGACTCAGAGGATGCCCGCCCGGCCGGCGGCAGTGACCCAGGACGGGAACTCGGACAGCAGACGGTCGTACAGCTCCGGGTCCGGCACGGTCGCGATGTCGTCGACCGCGAAGAAGCCGACGTTGTCGACCCGTCGGCCCGGCAGGGTGTCGAAACGCTCCAGCACCCCGTAGTCGGCGCGCCCCAGCCCGACGAACTGCCAGAAGACGGGTTCCTCCACGGCTTCCCGCAGCTCCCGCTCGATCTCGGCGTTGCGGTAGACACCGCCGTCGGAGAAGAACAGCACCAGGGTCGGAACCGGTGCCGGGTGGTCCCGGACGAAGGCCAGGACCTCGGCGATCACCTTCTGCTCCTCGTTCTGGATGCCGACCGCCCGCATGTCGACCTGCTCGGGGTGCAGACCCTTCCTCCTGCCCCGCCGGAACAGGCTGATCTCCCCCACGCGTACGTGCAGCCGCAGCCACTCGGGCAGCTCGCCCAGGCGCAGGTCGGGCAGGCGCGCCGGGTTCGAGGCGAAGGTCCACGCCTGCATCTCCCCGTCGTCGTCCAACTGCGCGGCCACGGCGGCCATCCGCTCCACGACGTCCGCGACGAGGCCCTTGGAGTAGAGGAAGGACATGGATCCGGAAGCGTCCAGCACGAGGACGACCCGCGCGGTGACGTCGGCCGCCCCGTGCTTGCTCAGGCTCACCGCGACCTGCTCCTTGCGCAGGGACAGCCGCTTGCGCATGTCCACGGGCAGGTGTTCCTCGCCCTTGGTGAGACGGGGGCCGGCGGCCGGCGGCGCACTCGACGGTACGGGTGGCGCTACGGGCGGCACCGGGGGAACCGGCGGTGGTACGGGGGCCGCAGGCACGGGGGCAGCCGGTGGGACCGGTGCCGCCGCCGGGGCGGGGGCGGGTGCGAGGGCCGGGGCCGGTGCGAGGTCCGGGGCCGCGGGAGCCGGGGCCGGTCCGGTAGCCGTCGCCGGGGGAGCGTCGTCCACGGTGATGCCGAAGTCCGTGGCCAGTCCCGCGAGTCCGGCGGCGTACCCCTGCCCGACGGCGCGGAACCTCCACAGGCCCTGGCGCCGGTACAACTCGCCGCCCACGAGCGCCGTCTCCGGCCCGGCCGTGATGTCGAATCGCGCCACCTCGGTGCCGGTCCCGGTGTCCAGCATCCGCAACGACAGCCCCGGCACCCGGCCGAACGTCCCTCCGTCGGCCGAGGCGCACAGGACGATGCGCTCCACGGGAGCCTCCACCGCACGCAGATTCACCTCGACGGCATCGCTCGTGACGCCCGCCTCCGGCCCGGGACCGCCCTGCTTGCCCAGGTGCCGCACCGCGCCGGAGGAGTGACGGGGCTGGTTGTAGAAGACGAAGTCGCCGTCGTCCCGCACCCGTCCGGAGGAGGTGAGCAGCAGCGCCGAGGCATCGACCTCCGGGACGCCCGGTCCGTCGGCCCACACCAGTTCGACCCGCACCGCGGCGGAGTCGACCGCGACGTTGGCACCCTTGCTCAGTGAGGTGGCTGTCATGCCTCCAGTCTGCCGAGCGGGAACCCCGGCCGGGGAGAGGGCCGGCCCCGCGGCCTGTCCCCTCCCCGCGCCGCTGCGCTCAGTCCGCGATCGGCAGATAGACGCGGTTGCCCGCCGCTGCGAACTCCTTCGACTTCTGCGCCATGCCCTCCTCGATCTCGCCCCTGCTGCTCCCGTGCTCCCGGCGAATGTCCTGCGAGATCTTCATGGAGCAGAACTTGGGCCCGCACATGGAGCAGAAGTGGGCCGTCTTGGCGGGCTCGGCCGGCAGTGTCTCGTCGTGGAACTCCCGCGCGGTGTCCGGGTCGAGGGCCAGGTTGAACTGGTCCTCCCACCGGAACTCGAACCGTGCGTCCGACAGCGCGTCGTCCCACTCCTGCGCACCTGGGTGACCCTTGGCGAGGTCGGCGGCGTGGGCGGCGATCTTGTAGGTGATGACGCCGGTCTTGACGTCGTCACGGTTGGGCAGGCCCAGGTGTTCCTTGGGCGTGACGTAGCAGAGCATGGCCGTGCCCCACCAGGCGATCATCGCGGCACCGATGCCGGAGGTGATGTGGTCGTACGCCGGCGCGACGTCCGTCGTCAGCGGGCCGAGCGTATAGAACGGAGCTTCATCGCAGATCTCCTGCTGAAGGTCGATGTTCTCCTTGATCTTGTGCATCGGGACATGTCCCGGGCCTTCGATCATGGTCTGTACGTTGCAACGCTTGGCGATCCGGTTGAGTTCCCCGAGGGTGCGCAACTCGGCGAACTGCGCCTCGTCGTTGGCGTCCGCGATCGATCCGGGACGCAGGCCGTCGCCGAGGGAGTACGTGACGTCGTAGGCGGCGAGGATCTCGCAGAGTTCCTCGAAGTTCTCGTACAGGAACGACTCCTTGTGGTGCGCCAGGCACCACGCCGCCATGATGGAGCCGCCGCGCGAGACGATGCCGGTCTTGCGGTTCGCGGTCAGCGGTACGTACGGCAGGCGCACGCCCGCGTGGACCGTCATGTAGTCCACGCCCTGCTCGGCCTGCTCGATCACGGTGTCCTTGTAGATCTCCCAGGACAGTTCCTCGGCCCGGCCGTCGACCTTCTCCAGTGCCTGGTAGAGCGGCACGGTGCCGATCGGGACGGGGGAGTTGCGCAGGACCCACTCGCGCGTGGTGTGGATGTTGCGGCCGGTGGACAGGTCCATGACCGTGTCGGCGCCCCACCGGGTCGCCCAGGTCATCTTGTCGACCTCCTCCTCGATGGAGGACGTCACCGCCGAGTTGCCGATATTGGCGTTGACCTTCACCAGGAACCGCTTGCCGATGATCATCGGTTCGATCTCGGGGTGGTTGACGTTGGCGGGCAGCACGGCCCGTCCTGCCGCGATCTCCTCGCGGACCACCTCCGGCGAGACGTTCTCCCGGACGGCCACGTACTCCATCTCCGGGGTGATCTCGCCGCGCCGCGCGTACGCGAGCTGCGTCACCGCGGTGCCGTCGCGGCCCCGTCGCGGCTGACGCGGGCGCCCGGGGAAGACGGCGTCGAGGTTCCGCAGGCCGCCGCGCGGCGAGGTGTGCTTGATCCCGTCGTCCTCGGGACGGACGGGACGGCCCGCGTACTCCTCGGTGTCCCCGCGGGCGATGATCCAGTTCTCCCGCAGCGGCGCCAGCCCCCTGCGGACATCGGTGTCGACGAGTGGATCGGTGTACGGGCCCGAGGTGTCGTACAGCGTGACCGACTGCCCGTTGGTGAGGTGCACCTGACGGACCGGCACCCGCAGATCGGGACGTGAGCCCTCGATGTACGCCTTGTGCCAGCCGATGGACTTCCCGGCCTCCGTGGCTTCACCGGCCCCCGCGGCATCCGCCGAGGCGGGATTCTGCGCGGAGCCCTGTGCGGAGGCAGGCGTGCGTGCGTCCTTGATGGTCATGAGACCTACTCCCTACGCCGGCATTACCCGGTAACAGGTTCGGCGGTCGACGCAGCGGCTTCCGTCTCACGGCGCTTCGTGGGATACGTCACTCGTCTTCGGAGACGTTTCCCGTGAAACATCGCTGGAACGGAGGTCAGCGCCCTCTCAGCCCGGTGCTCCGAGCTCCCGCGTGTACAAAGGTGCCACCACGCTAGCGCCCATTCGGGCGCGGTGACCAGAGGGCCCCCCTCGTTCTTGCGATGATCGGGCGGTGACCACACCGCAGCATCCCCCCTTCCCGCCGCACCGGCCCGGCCGCGGACCGAGCGCCGAAGAGGACGACGGCCGTTCGACCGGTCCTGTCCCCGTCGTCCCTCACGGCACGCGCGACGGCAGACCGGAGGCTGACCACGGGCACACCGCGGAGCGTGCCGGCCAGGGCACGGGCGGCGGGCACGGGCACGGGCACAGTCATGGGCCCGCGGCTCCCGTCTCCCGGCACCTGCGGAAGGTCATCGCCGCGGTCCTGATCCCCTTCGCCGCGGCCGTGGTGGTCGGGCTCGCGGTTCTGTGGCCGGGCGGTGCGCCGGCCCACGAGCGCACGGGTGTCGGCTTCGACCGGCAGACACAGGAGGCCACGGTCACCAAGGTGGTCGCGTTGAGCTGCCAGTCGGCCAACCCCTCGGCCGGCACCCCGACCGGCGACACCTCCACCGCCGAGGGATCCTCCGCGGTGCAGCAGGCCGAGGGCGAGTGCAAGCGGGCCACCGTCCGCGTCGACACGGGGGACGACAAGGGTCGTACGTTCGACGAGATCGTGCAGCCGGACCAGTCACGGCAGTTGCGCGAGGGACAGAAGGTGGTGGTCGCCTACGAGCCCTCCGCGCCCAAGGACCTGCAGTACTCGGTGACCGACATCAACCGCCAATTCCCCCTGGCCCTGCTCGCCGGCATCTTCGCCCTCGCCGTCGTGGTCGTCGGACGACTGCGCGGCCTCATGGCGCTGGTCTCGCTGGCTGTCAGCTTCCTGCTGCTGAACTTCTTCATCCTGCCCGCGATCCTGCAAGGGTCGAACCCGCTGGTCGTCGCGGTGATCGGGTCCAGCGCCATCATGCTGATCGCCCTGTACCTGTGTCACGGGCTGTCGGCCAGAACCTCCGTGGCCGTGCTGGGCACCCTGATCTCGCTGCTGCTGATCGGCGTGCTCGGGTCGCTGTTCATCGGCTGGGCCGCACTCACCGGCAACACGGACGACAACACCGGCCTCATCCACGGCCTGTACCCGTCCATCGACATGAGCGGGCTGCTGCTCGCCGGGGTCATCATCGGTTCGCTCGGTGTCCTCGACGACGTGACGGTCACCCAGACCTCGGCGGTCTGGGAGCTCCACGAGGCCAACCCGGCGATGGGCTGGCGCGGCCTGTACCGCGCCGGCATCCGCATCGGCCGCGACCACATCGCCTCGGTCGTGAACACGCTCGTCCTCGCCTACGCGGGCGCCGCGCTGCCCCTGCTGCTGCTGTTCTCGATCGCGCAGAGCGGGGTGGGGACGGTCGCCAACAGCGAGCTGGTCGCGGAGGAGATCGTGCGTACGCTGGTCGGCTCGATCGGGCTGGTGGCCTCCGTGCCGGTCACCACCGCCCTCGCGGCCCTCGTCGTGTCGGCGGACCGGCCGGCGCGGGCCCCGGAGACGGCAGCCGGCGCGGGAGCGCCCGCGCGGGGAGGGCGGGGCCGCCGCCGCAAGCGCTGACCTGCCCGGCGAGGCGTCCCGCCCTCGCCGGGCGTGTGCGTGCCGGAACGGTTCAGCCCGCGCTCTGCTCCTCCGCCAGGATGCGGTCCAGTGCCTCGTCGAGATGGCTGTCGAAGTCGGCCAGCGCGCCCTCCTGGCCGAGGGGGACGAGCTTGTCGGTGCGGTCGAGGAAGGCCACGAGGGGGGCGGCCGAGGAGCGGAACAGAGCCTGGTCGCTGCCGACCTGAAGGCGGATCAGCACTTCGGCCAACGGCTCCGGATCGACCGGTGCGATGCGCACGTCGCCTTCGCCGCACGGCCGGCCCACCCCGTCGACCAGCAGCTCCCGGCCGAACGCCCAGGTCACCGGCGCGTCTCCGGGCAGATGGAAGGTCAGTCGTACGGCATAGGGATCACGTGTCTCGTACCGCAGCTCCACCGGGATGCGGAACGAGAGCTCCTCGGACACGAGAAAGCTCATCATGACCTCTGCCTGTACGGACTCGCCCATTCGCCTACCCCGTCATTCGCCGTCGACTGTCCGGGAATCAAACCTCTAACACTGGTGGCATCTTGCTCAACGTACACACCAGATCACAAGGAGTGAGTTTTCAGATACTGATAGAGAGGGCGAGCGAACCCAGACGCCGCCCCACCTCGTGCTGCAGACGCTGGGCCGCGGGCAGCAACCGGTCCGCCTGGTGGAGGGGGAGGGAGATGGCCATCGTCGCGGCCGTGGTGCCGACGGTGATCGGAATCGCCGCGCAGAGCGTCCCCAGCGCGTACTCCTGGCACTCGGTCACCGGCGTCATCCGGCGCATGCGTTCCAGCCGTTTCAGCAGGCTGTGCCCGTCACGCACCGTGTACGGCGTGATCGGCCGCACCGGGTAGCGGTGCAGGTGGTCGCGGCGGGCGTCCTCGTCCAGCTGGGACAGCAGGCACTGCCCGATGGCGTGGGCGTGCCCCGTCTCCCGGAAGTCCGCCCACTCCTCGACCGCCGGGTTGCCCGGGGTGTCGGAGACGCACATGACCTCGATCTCACCCTCCCGGTACATGGCGTAGTACACGGGGACACCGATCGCGTCGCGCCAGCGCGCCATGGTGTCGACCACCGTGCTGCGACGTTTCTGCTCGGCCCCGCTGCTGCTCAGCCGCTCGGCGGCCTCGCCGAGGAAGAACAGTCCCTTGTCGCGGCGCAGGTAACCCTCGTGCACCAGCGTGCGCAGCAGGTGGTACGCCGTGGGCAGCGCCAGTCCCGTCTCGCGGGCCAGCTGCTTGGCGGGGGCGCCGTACTCGTGCGCGGCGACGCACTCGAGCAGGCGCATCGCCCGCTGCACGGAACCGATCAGGGTCGCGGAGGGCGGATCGGCGGAGGCGGGCGCGGGGGGTGTCCGAGGCGTCGAGCAGGGCTGCACGGGCAGGGCGTGCAGACCGAATGCGGTGTCAGCCGTGGCCAAGGGTCACTCCCGGAACGCGAGGAGGCAGCCCGTGCGGAGAACACGGGTGGGGGTGTACGCCGTTCGCGAGGTCGCCCCCGCGTGGAGTTCCGGACTCTAACCGCCGGTCACCGCTCACCGACGGCCCGTCCGGGAAACTTCCCCCGCCCGAGGGAACCGGTGGTTCCTGTTACCGCCACCGGTGTCCCGCGCCTCTCACCAGTCGCTGCGCGACGAGGAGCTCGACATGAACTTGCGTACGACGTAGATCAGTCCGCCGACGAGCGCGACGAAGATCAGCAGCTTGAACAGCAGTCCGATCACGAACCCGACCACGGTGGCGATCAGCCCGCCGAACACGACCAGGGCGATGACCGGCACCGCGATCCACTTCACCCACCACGGCAGTCCCGTGAAGATCTCTCGCATCGCCCTTGCCCTTACCTTTCGGGAGTCCTGGGGAATCCTCTGATGTCCTGCACTCGATGCTAGAGCCGCGGACGCCTCGGCAGGGGCCCCGCATCCCTTGTCTCCCCCTGACCGATCCCCTAGGGAACCCGGGGACCGGCCTCAGCTCTCCGGTGGAGAGAACACCACCAGGACGCGCAGGTCCTCGCTGATGTGGTGGAACTTGTGGGCGACGCCGGCCGGCACGTAGACCACGCTGCCGCGAGCGACCTGCGTGGTCTCCATGCCCACGGTGATCGCGGCCCGCCCGCTCACCACGAAGTACACCTCGTCCTGGGCGTGCGGTTTCTGCGGGTCGGTCGTCCCCGCGTCGAGGGCGTACAGGCCGACCGACATGTTCCGCTCGCGCAGGAACTGCAGGTAGGCACCGTCGTTGGCGGCGCGCTCCGCCTCCAGTTCGTCCAGCCGGAATGCCTTCATCGCCTCGTCCGTCCCCTGCCTCACCGGTCGTTTCCGATCGTGTCTGCCACGATCAGACACATGAAGAATTTCCTAGTCAAGACGATCGCCAACGCGGGAGCCCTCGCGGTTGCCGTGTGGCTGCTCGACAAGATCACCCTGACCGGGGGAAGCACCGGGGAGAAGGCCGCCACCCTGATCGTGGTCGCCCTGGTGTTCGGCCTGGTCAACATGGTCGTGAAGCCGATCGTGCAGGTGCTGACCTTCCCGCTGTTCATCCTGACCCTCGGCCTGTTCACGCTGGTGGTGAACGCGCTGATGCTGTTGCTCACGTCGTGGGTGGCCGACAAGCTCGACCTGAGTTTCCACGTCGACGGGTTCTGGACCGCCGTCCTGGGCGGTCTGATCATCTCGATCGTCTCCTGGGCCCTCAACGCGTTCCTGCCCGACGGGGACTGAGCCCGATGACCTACCGCGTCTGTTTCGTGTGTACGGGCAACATCTGCCGCTCCCCGATGGCCGAGGCCGTCTTCCACGCGCGCGTGGCGGACGCCGGGCTCGACGACCTGGTCGAGGCCGACAGCGCCGGTACCGACGGCTGGCACGAGGGCGAGGGCGCCGACCCGCGCACCGTCGCCGTCCTGGCGGAGCACGGCTACGGCCTGGACCACACGGCCCGGCAGTTCCAGCAGTCCTGGTTCTCCCGTCTCGACCTGGTCGTCGCCCTCGACGCCGGGCATCTGAGGACCCTGCGGCGCCTCGCCCCCACGGAGCGGGACGCGGCCAAGGTGCGCCTGCTGCGGTCGTACGACCCCGCCGCCGACGGCGGCGACCTGGACGTCCCTGATCCCTACTACGGGGGCCAGGACGGCTTCGAGGACTGCCTTGAGATGGTGGAGGCGGCGAGCACCGGACTGCTCGCCGCGGTACGCGAACAAGTGGAAGGACGGGCCGCATGAGCGACTCCGCTACGAACGACGGCGACGGTGCGGCCACCGGCGGACCCGCTTCCGGCCCCGGCGAGGGCACGCGCGCGGTGCGGGCCGGGCTGCCCGAACCCGTCAAGCACGAGCCGACCCTGCCCGGCCCGGTGTTCGCCGCCCACTTCCACCTGCCGGGCGACCCGACCGGTCCGTACACCTACGGCCGCGACGAGAACCCCACCTGGACCCACCTCGAGCGCGCCATCGGCGAGCTGGAGGCACCCGGACGGACCGACGTGGAGACACTGGTCTTCGCCTCGGGCATGGCAGCGATCTCCTCCGTGCTCTTCTCGCAGCTCCGCGCCGGGGACACCGCCGTCCTCCCCGACGACGGCTACCAGGCGCTGCCGCTGGTCCGCGCGCAGTTGGAGGCGTACGGCATCGAGGTGCGCACCGCACCGACCGGCCGTGACGCCCAGCTCGACGTCCTGGACGGGGCGAAGCTGCTGTGGATCGAGACGCCGTCGAACCCGGGGCTCGACGTGTGCGACGTACAGCGGCTGGCCGAGGCGGCCCACGCGCGCGGCGCCCTGGTCGCCGTCGACAACACCCTCGCCACACCGCTCGGACAGCGTCCGCTGGAGCTCGGCGCGGACTTCTCGGTGGCGAGCGGCACCAAGCAGCTCACCGGTCACGGTGACGTCCTCCTGGGCTACGTGGCCGGCCGCGACGCCGAGGCGATGACCGCCGTACGGCGCTGGCGCAAGATCGTCGGGGCGATCCCCGGGCCCATGGAGGCCTGGCTCGCACACCGCTCGATCGCCACCCTGCAGCTCCGGGTGGACCGGCAGGACGCCACCGCGCTCAAGGTGGCCGAGGCGCTCCGGGGGCGGCCCGAGGTCACCGGTCTGCGCTATCCCGGGCTGCCCGAGGACCCGTCCCACAAGATCGCCTCGCAGCAGATGCGGCGCTACGGCTCCGTCGTCTCCTTCACGCTGCCCTCACGCGCGCGTGCCGATCGTTTCCTCGACGCCCTGCACCTGGTCGAGGGCGCCACGAGCTTCGGCGGGGTGCGCTCCACCGCGGAGCGTCGCGGGCGCTGGGGCGGCGACGCGGTGCCGGAGGGCTTCATCCGGCTCTCGGTCGGCGCGGAGGACCCCGACGACCTGGTGGCGGACCTGCTGCGCGCCCTGGACGAAACGGCGGGCTGACGCCGCCGCACCACGCCCTGCGCGCCGGACGGTCCGAGCCTCCCCCCTCGTGGCTCGGACCGTCCTCGCGGTTCGACGCGCTCGCGGTTCAACGCGCGAAGAACCGCGCGTTCCAGGCTAGTTGACTGAATGTCAGTGTCCAATCACGCAGGCGACAGCGACCTATCGACATATTTATAGTGGGGGCGCGGGCGGGGGCCGGAGAAGAACAGAAGAGGGGACAGGTTTTCCGTGGATCTGGCCTTGCTCCGAACCTTCGTCACCGTGCACCGGGCCGGTTCGTTCACGCGTGCGGCGGCCCTGCTCGGCCTCTCGCAGCCCGCCGTCACCTCGCAGATCCGTACGCTGGAGCGTCAGCTCGGCCGCCCGCTGTTCCTCCGGCAGGCCCGCGGGGTGACCCCGACGACCGTCGGTGACGAACTCGCCCACAAGGCCGCGCCGCATCTCGACGCCCTGGTGGAGGTCGCCGAGGCCGGACTGGCTGACGACTCCGCCCTGCGGACCCTGCACCTGGCCGGGCCCCCCGAGTTCACCTCCGAACGGGCGCTGCCGGCGCTGACGGAGCTCACCGCGGAGGACGGCCACGCTTTCGCCCTGCGCATCTCGTTCGGCAACGCCGAGGAAACCCTGGAGGGCTTGGCCGCGGGCCATCACGATCTGGCCATCGGCACGGCCCGTCCCCGCGGGTCGCTGCTCACGGCGACGCCGCTCTGCGACGAGGTCCACGTGCTGGTCGCCGCGCCCGTCTGGGCGGAGCGGGCCGGTGCCGAGAAGCTCAGTGCCACCGGCGCCTCGGCCCTGGGGCAGGTACCCGTGGTCGAGGTGCACGAGTCGCTGCCCTTCGTCACCCGCTACTGGGCCTCCGTCTTCGACGCCCGTCCGGCCGCCCCGGCCACCGTCGTCGCCCCCGACCTGCGTGCCGTTCTCGCCTGCACCATCGCCGGCGCGGGGCTCGCCGTGCTGCCCCGCTACCTGTGCGCCCAGGCGCTGGAGCGCGGTGACGTCGTCGCCCTGCAGGATCCGCCGATACCGCCGCTGCGGACGTACTTCCTGGTGGCGCGTACGGGCACGCTGGCACTGCCGCACATCGCCAGGGCCCACGAGGGATTGCTGCGCGCGGCCGCCGCCTGGAGCTGAACCGGCGGCTTGGTGAACCGGGCGTGCGTCACGATGTTTCACGTGGAACCAGCCGGGCCACATTTCTCCCATGACCGTCCGACCCGTGGTCAAGCGCACCGCTCGCGCCGTCCTGCTGGACGGCGACCACTTGATCCTGATCAAGCGGACCAAGCCCGGCGTCGACCCGTACTGGGTCACTCCCGGCGGCGGGGTCGAAGCGGACGACAGCACCGTGGTGGACGCCCTGCACCGCGAGGTGTACGAGGAACTGGGCGCGAAGATCAGTGATGTGGTGCCCTGCTTCGTGGACACCGTGGAGCACATCGGCGAGGACGGCGGCGCGACCGGTGTGAAGGTGCAGCACTTCTTCGTCTGCCGGCTGGAGTCCATGGATCCGTCCCTGCGGCACGGCCCCGAGGTCGACGAGCCCGCCGGTGAGTACGAGATCGTCAGAGTGCCGTTCACCCGGGTCGGAATCGCCTCGGTCCACCTCGTACCGCTGTCGCTGCGGCACTATCTGGACGGCAACATCGAGGGTGTGCGTGCCATGCACGCCCCCGACCTCGGCTGAACGGCGTGGCCGAAAGCCCGTCCTCCCACCGGAAAGAGGTGGACGCGGACGGCCGCTGTCGGACAGCCTGACCTGCGTGCCGACTCCTTTCCTCGCCTCTGCACCGATCCGCCGTCTGACGCTCCGGGATCTCACCGCCTGCGCCGACCTGTCCGAGGACCGGGGGTGGCCGCGCGAGGAGCACAAGTGGGGGTTCCTCCTCACGGCCGGACAGGGCTACGGCATCGACGATCCCGACGGCGGCCTCGTCGCCGCCTGCACCGTCACGGAATACGGCCCCCACGAGCGCCCGGCGCTCGCCGCCGTCGGCATGGTGCTGGTCGCCGAGCGGCACGCCCGCCGGGGGGTCGGACGCCGGCTGATGCGCCACCTCGTCGCTGCCCTGGGCACCGTTCCCCTCACCCTGCACGCGACGCCGTACGGCCGACCGCTCTACGAGGAGCTCGGTTTCAAGGTGACGGGCGAAGCGGAGATGGTGCGCGGCCGTTTCGTCCCCGGCGGGCCGGAACCAAAGCCGTTCACCCGCGGGGCCACCGCCGAGGACCTCCCCGCGATCCTCCGGCTCGACGAAGAGGTCTTCGGTGCGGACCGCACCCCCATCGTCACGCGTCTGCCCGCCTTCGCCGATCAGTTGCGCGTCGCCGAGGAGGACGGCCGGATCACCGGGTACGCCGCGGCCTGGCCGAACATGGACACCCATGTGGTGGGCCCGCTGATCGCCCGTGACACCGAGACGGCCAAGGCCCTGATCGGCTCGCTCGCCGCGCACACCGACCGGCCGCTGCGCACGGACATCGACGTGCGGCACGAGGAGCTCCTGGCGTGGGTGAAGGAGCACGGCCTGTCCTCGGTCGCCGCCAATGCGGTCATGAGCTACGGGATCACCGAACTGCCCGGGGACTGGACCCGTCGGTTCGCGCCGCTCACGGTGGCGGCCGGCTGAGTCGGCGATACGTCACCCCGGCACCGCGACGCCGGTTCCCGGGCAGCACGGGAACCGGCGTCGGGCGGACGGCCGCTACGAGGGGGCTGCCGTCAGGCGAGGCTCCGCACGGCGACCGAAGCGAAGCCGTGGTCCTGCTCGGGCGCGCCTCCGCCCACCCCGATCGCGCCGATCAGCCGGCCGTCTCGGTGCACGGGCACGCCGCCCGCGATGAACAGCAGCGGCCGGTCGAGTGCCGTGGGCAGGGTGTGGAAGAGGCCTCCGGGCTGCACGGCGTCGACGAGGTCGGCGGTCGGGGCGTTCAACTGGAGCGCCGTGTAGGCCTTGCGGGTGCTGGTCTCCCCGGAGATCAGCACGGCGCGGTCGTCGCGCCGGAAGGCGAGCAGATGGCCCCCGGCGTCGAGGACCGTGACGCTGACGGTCACCCCGGCCGCCTCGGCGGCCTGGCGGGCGGCGGTGACGAGGGCTTCGGCGTCCTGGGTCGTCAGCGGGGTGACGGCAGTGGTGCTCATGGTTCTTCTCCTTGGTGGTGCTGAGTGGGGTGCGGTGCCCCGGTGGTCCACGAGGCGTCAGTGGCCCATGAGGCGCGGTGCGGGGACGGCCCTGGCCCCGCAGCCCGCCCGGGGTCGTTCAGTGGTGGACGGCGGCCCGCCGCTCGGTGGGCACGGAACCCGCGACGACCGGTCCGGGAGCACTCGCACGCCGTTCCAGGCCGGCCGAGAGGACGGCGAGGACAAGCGCGGCTGCGGCGAGCACGGCGCCGACCCAGTTGGGAGCGGTGTATCCGTAACCGGCCGCGATGACGACGCCGCCGAGCCACGCGGAGAGCGCGTTGCCGAGGTTGAAGGCGCCGATGTTCACCGCGGAGGCCAGCGTCGGCGCGCCGTGCGCGTGGTCCAGGACGCGCTTTTGCAGCGGAGGGACGGTGGCGAAACCCAGGGCACCGATGAGGACGACGGTCACGGCGGACGCGATCTTGTCGTGCGCGGTGAGGGTGAACAGGGCGAGGACGACGGACAGGGCGCCGAGGGAGATGTACAGCATGGGCATCAGGGCGCGGTCGGCGAACCTGCCGCCGACGAGGTTGCCGCCGACCATGCCGAGACCGAAGAGGACCAGCAGCCAGGTGACCGAGCCGTCGGCGAAGCCCGCGACCTGGGTCATCATCGGCGCGATGTAGGTGATGGCCGCGAAGACCCCGCCGAAGCCGAGGACGGTCATGGCCATCGCGAGCAGGACCTGGGCGTTCTTGAACGCGGCCACCTCGTGCCGCAGCCGCACGCCCTCGGCCCTGGACACGTCGGGGACCAGCTTGGCGACGCCGACGAGGCCGACGACCCCGAGCGCGGCGACGACGGCGAAGGTGACACGCCAGCCGACGGACTGTCCGATCAGTGTCCCCAGCGGGACGCCGACGACATTGGCGACCGTCAGGCCCGTGAACATCATCGCGATGGCGCCGGCCTTCTTGTCCGGCGCGACCAGACCGGCCGCGACGACCGATCCGATGCCGAAGAAGGCGCCGTGCGCGAGTGAGGCGATCACGCGGCCGATCAGCATGACGGAGAAGACCGGGGCGAGGGCGGAGAGCAGGTTGCCGACGACGAACAGGCCCATCAGCAGCATCAGCATCCGCTTGCGCGGGACCTTGGTGCCGAGCACGGTCATCAGCGGGGCGCCGAACATCACGCCGAGCGCGTACCCGGTCACCAGGTAGCCGGCGGTGGGGATGGAGACCCCGTAGTCGCTCGCGACCTCGGGCAGCAAGCCCATGATCACGAACTCTGTCGTTCCGATCCCGAAGGCCCCGATCGCCAGGGCCAGAAGCGCGAGAGGCATGGAGGGGTACACCTTCCGAAGTCATTGCAGGAGCGCGTTTCAGTCGCAGACAATAGTTGCATACGCTGGCTATGTGCAAACGCAGGCAGTTGCGGACCTGGGCTACTCTGGTTTCAGCCGCTCCTGGACGGAGGAACCACATGACAGCGACGGACCCGGCGCTCACCGCCCTCTCCCAGGGGTGGTGCGCCCTTTCCCTGCTGCACGGGAGGATCGAGGCCCACATCGAGCGAGCCCTGCAGACCGGGCACGACCTGAGCGTCCGCGAGTACTCACTGCTCGACGTGCTCAGCCGGCAGCACGACGGCGACGGGGGGCATCTGCAGATGAAGCAGGTCGCCGACGCCGTCGTCCTCAGCCAGAGCGCGACCACCCGGCTGGTCACCCGGCTCGAGGACCGGGGCCTGCTCGAGCGTTACCTGTGCCCCACCGACCGGCGCGGCATCTACACCAACGTCACCCCGTCGGGCCTGCGCCTGCTGAACGAGGCGCGGCCCACCAATGACCTGGCCCTGCGCGAGGCTCTCGACGAGGCGGCCACGAACCCCGACCTCGCCCCGCTGGTGCGTGCGGTGGAGACCCTGAAGGCACCCGTGCCCGCCTAGATCCAGTTCTAGAGTGCAGGCATGGGAGATCTGGAAATACGCCGCACCACCGCCGAGGACATCCCGGCAGTCGTCGCGATGCTCGCCGACGACCCCCTGGGCGCACAGCGCGAATCACCGGACGACCTGGGCCCGTATCTGGCCGCCTTCGAACGGCTCAGGACCGATCCGAACCAGCACCTGGTGGTGGCAGTCCGGGAGGACCGGGTCGTCGGCACGCTCCAGCTCACGATCGTCCCCGGCCTGTCCCGGCGCGGGGCCACCCGTTCGCTCATCGAAGGCGTCCGCGTCCACAGCGACGAGCGCGGAAGCGGACTGGGCACCCAGCTCATCGAGTGGGCGATCGACGAGTCCCGGCGACAGGGGTGCCACCTGGTGCAGCTCACGTCCGACAGGACCCGCACCGACGCCCACCGCTTCTACGAGCGTCTGGGCTTCTCGGCCTCGCACACCGGGTTCAAGCTCCAGCTCTGACGTGGAGAACCCGGCTTGCCGGCCCCACGGTGCGCGGCCGGTTTCACGTGAAACCGGCCGCGCACACCGGACTGCCGTCAGCCGATCCCCTGCCACCCCTGTGGATCCACACCACCTGGCACGGCGGCACCCTCTTCGTACGGCTGGCGCGTGAAGACGAAGGAGCCGAGGTCCAGGTGGTCCACGGTCCCGTCCGGGCGCCTCACGGCTCGTAGCAACTCCCCTGCGTAGTAGCCCTCCAGGCCCGTCCAGCTGCCGTCACCGTTCGCCCGGAAACGTGAACGGCGTCCGCGGCCCGACAGCGGACCCAGCGAGACCCCTCCGTCGGAGGTGAGCCTCAGGGCGAAGGCCTGCGTCCCCCAGTACCACTGCCCCGCCAGCTCCAGCACGGAGGAGTCGACGTTCCGCAACGGGCGCCACGGCTCCGGGATCCGGGGCTCGGCCTCCGCGACGATGCGCACGAGATCGGCTCCCACCCCGGCGATCAGCGGCCCAGAGGTGCAGTTGGTCAGGACCACCGCGGCCACGTCGTCCTCCACATCGATGGTGAGGTTGGCCAGGAAGCCCGGCAAGGAGCCGGAGTGGCCCACCAGCAACCGCCCGTCCCGGTGCTGGAGCTGCAGCCCCAACCCGTACGCCGCACCGTCCACCACGTCCGCCGCCTCGGCCGGCGCCGCGGGTGCCCGCATCTCCCGCACGGTCTCCCCGCCGAGCACCGTGTCGTCCCCCTGTGTCAGGAAGACGGCGAACCGCGCCAGGTCCCCGGTGGTCGACCAGAGCTGCCCGGCCGGCGCCATCACCCCAAGGTCCTCGGCGGGCTCGGCCAGCATCACATCGGCCCAGGGATGCACCGCCCAGCCGCCGGCGTGCGGGGCACTGGGCCGCGTGGCCGTACGCTCCAGCCCCAGGGGGTCCAGCACCTCCCGCTGCAGCACCTCCGCCCACGGAGCCCCGCGCAGCTTCTCGACGAGCGCGCCGAGCAAGGTGTAGCCAGGGTTGGAATAGTGGTGGCGCCGGCCCACCGGGTGCAGGAGCGGCTCCTCGCCCAGCACATCGGCGAGCCCGGGCCGCAGGGAACCCGGTGTCCGCTCCCACCAGGGCGCGGGCGACTCGGCGGCCAGCCCGCCCGAGTGCGCGAGCAGTTCGGCGATCGTGGCCTCCCCCGCGCCGGTGCCTGGCAGGTGCTTCTCCAGCGGGTCCCCGAGATCCAGCAGGCCCTCGTCACGCAGCCGAAGGACCAGGACGGCGGTGAAGGTCTTGGTGATCGACCCGATCCGGTACTGCACGTTCTCGTCCGGACCGTGCCCGTCGACCGAGGTCCGCGCGCCATGCCACACGGTCTGCCCGCCCCGGACCACCGCCGCGACCAGCGACGGTGTACGCCCTTCGGCCTGGGCCACGGCGATGCGATGCGTCAGCGCCCGGCGGGTGGCGGGAAGCAGCTCTTCCTGAAATGTCGTCATGCGCTCAGTCCACCGGCCGGAACACCTCACGTCGAGCCGATTTCCCCCTGGCGCCGTCCCCGGCGGGAAAGCGAGACCTGACGTGGTCGCCCGTCAGGTCTGTGCCATGTCCACGAAGCGCGAGTAGTGGCCCTGGAAGGCGACCGTGATCGTCGCCGTGGGGCCGTTGCGGTGCTTGGCCACGATCAGGTCAGCCTCGCCCGCGCGGGGCGACTCCTTCTCGTAGGCGTCCTCACGGTGCAGCAGGATGACCATGTCGGCGTCCTGCTCGATCGAACCGGACTCACGCAGGTCGGAGACCATGGGCTTCTTGTCCGTGCGCTGCTCGGGACCACGGTTCAGCTGGGAGAGCGCGATGACCGGGATCTCCAGTTCCTTCGCCAGGAGCTTGAGGTTGCGGGACATGTCCGAGACCTCCTGCTGCCGGCTCTCGGCGCGCTTCGAACCGCCGGACTGCATCAGCTGGAGGTAGTCGATGACGACCAGCTTGAGGTCGTTGCGCTGTTTGAGGCGACGGCACTTGGCGCGGATCTCCATCATCGACAGGTTCGGGGAGTCGTCGATGTAGAGCGGGGCGGCCGACACGTCGGGCATCCGGCGCGCCAGTCGTGTCCAGTCGTCGTCCGTCATCGTGCCCGACCGCATGTGGTGCAGCGCGACTCGTGCCTCGGCGGACAGCAGACGCATCGCGATCTCGTTGCGCCCCATTTCGAGCGAGAAGATGACGCTCGGCAGGTTGTTCTTGATCGATGCGGCGCGCGCGAAGTCCAGCGCGAGGGTCGACTTGCCCATCGCGGGGCGTGCGGCGATGACGATCATCTGGCCCGGATGCAGGCCGTTGGTCAGCGAGTCGAAGTCGGTGAACCCGGTGGGCACCCCGGTCATCTCGCCGCTGCGCGACCCGATCGCCTCGATCTCGTCGAGCGCGCCTTCCATGATGTCGCCGAGCGGCAGGTAGTCCTCGCTCGTGCGCTGCTCGGTGACGGCGTAGATCTCGGCCTGGGCGCGGTTGACGATCTCGTCGACGTCGTCGTCGGCCGCATACCCCATCTGCGTGATCCGGGTTCCGGCCTCCACCAGGCGGCGCAGGACCGCCCGCTCGTGCACGATCTCCGCATAGTACGCGGCGTTCGCGGCCGTCGGTACGGTCTGGACGAGGGTGTGCAGATACGAGGCGCCGCCGACCTTGTTGATCTCACCGCGCTTGGTGAGCTCGGCGGCGATCGTGATCGGGTCGGCCGGCTCGCCCTTGGCATACACGTCGAGGATGGCCTGGTAGACCGTCTCGTGGGCCGGCTTGTAGAAGTCGTGGCCCTTGAGGATCTCGACGACGTCGGCGATGGCGTCCTTGGACAGCAGCATCCCGCCGAGAACGGACTGCTCGGCATCCAGGTCCTGCGGCGGCACCCGCTCGAACGACGGGGCGCCGCCGTCCCACGCGCCGTTGTCCGCACCGCGCTGGTGCTGCTCGTCGCGGCTGCGGCCCCCCTCGCCGCGGCGGCGGGAAGCAGGCAGACGATCACTGGGGCCGCTGTCGGCCCACGGGTCGTCCAAGGGCTCGGAAATGCTCACCGAGCCACCTCCTCCCGTCCGCCGAGCGGACCTCGCCGTGCCCCTCATTTCTACGGCACGGCACTGACAAATAAGACGCCCAACTCCGGTTCTGGCGCGTCGGTTTTGTGATGATTCACCGGCCGACGGACGGAGCGGGCGCCGGATAACCGTAGGCCCGCGGGCACCGTCAGCCAATCTGGTTATCCACAGGCCATGTGGACGACGGGCCAGATGCTGTGGAGAACCCCGCAAAACCTGTGCACGACCCGGTGGACAGCCCTGTGAACAAGCCCCCACCCCGCCCCGGGAAGGGGGCTTGACCTGCACTGTTACCGTCCACCGCCTGTGCAGAAGAAAAACTTGCCCAGTCGGATCAAGATCACTTCGACCCGTACCCAGAAGCACACGCGGTGAGAGCAGCCGTAAGGGTCGCCATTGCTTTGCATCTCTTACCTGTGGACGATTAGATTGGTGCTCATGACACAGGCCCCCGCGCGTACCCGGACTGCCCGGCGCCGGCACGACCGAGAGATCGTCGCGCTGGCCGTCCCGGCCTTCGGCGCGCTCGTCGCCGAGCCCCTTTTCGTCATGGCCGACAGTGCCATCGTCGGTCATCTGGGAACGGCCCAGCTGGCCGGACTCGGCATCGCCTCGGCCTTGCTCACCACAGCCGTCAGCGTCTTCGTCTTCCTCGCCTACGCCACGACGGCAGCCGTTTCCCGCCGCGTCGGCGCGGGCGACCCGCAAGCCGCGATCCGCCAGGGCATGGACGGCATCTGGCTGGCGCTGCTGCTCGGCGCCGCCGTCATAGCGGTCGTCCTGCCCACGGCCCCCTCCCTCGTGGCACTTTTCGGCGCCTCGGAGACCGCGGGCCCCTATGCCACCACCTATCTGCGAATCTCCGCGCTGGGCATCCCCGCGATGCTCGTCGTCCTGGCCTCGACCGGTGTCCTCAGGGGACTGCAGAACACCCGCACCCCGCTGTACGTGGCGGTGGCCGGCTTCGTCGCCAACGCCGTCCTCAACGTCGTGCTCGTCTACGGCGCCGGGCTCGGCATCGCCGGTTCCGCCTGGGGCACCGTCATCGCCCAGTTCGGCATGGCCGCGGTCTATCTGTGGGTGGTCGTGCGCGGGGCCCGACGACACGGCGCCTCGCTGCGGCCCGACCTGGCCGGCATCAGGGCCTCCGCCCAGGCCGGGGTGCCCCTGCTCGTGCGCACGCTCTCCCTGCGGGCGATCCTCATGATCGCGACGGCCGTGGCGGCCCGTCTTGGTGACGCCGACATCGCCGCGCATCAGATCATCCTGTCCCTGTGGAGCCTGCTCGCCTTCGCTCTCGACGCCATCGCCATCGCCGGGCAAGCCATCATCGGGAGGTATCTGGGTGCGGGTGACGCCCAGGGCGCGCGCGACGCCTGTCGCAGGATGGTGGAGTGGGGCATCGCGGTCGGAGCCCTGCTGGGCCTGCTCGTGGTGCTGTCCCGCCCTGCGTTCCTGCCGCTGTTCACCGGCGACCCGGTGGTCAAGGACGCCGCACTACCCGCACTGGTGATCGTGGCCGTCGCGCAGCCGGTCTGCGGGGTGGTCTACGTCCTGGACGGTGTGCTCATGGGCGCGGGCGACGGTCCCTACCTTGCCTGGGCCATGCTGCTGACCCTGGCGGTCTTCACCCCGGCGGCACTGCTCGTCCCCACACTCGGCGGTGGGCTCACCGCCCTGTGGGCGGCCATGACGCTGATGATGGCGATGCGCCTGGTCACACTGTGGCTGCGTACCCGATCGGGTCGCTGGATCGTCACCGGGGCGACGCGCTGACCGTTTCACGTGAAACCGTGAAACGCGACGTTCGCCGTACAGCGCAGCTAGCGACACCACGGAGAAGGGGCCGCATCTCCTGGCGGGAGACGCGGCCCCTTCTCATCGCTTCAGCGAGAGCGGTGCTCAGGCAGCGACGACCTCGATGCTGACCTTGGCGTCAACCTCGGGGTGCAGACGCACGGACGTCTCGTGGGCGCCCAGGGTCTTGATCGGCGTGCCCAGCTCGATGCGGCGCTTGTCGACCTCGGGGCCACCGGCGGCCTTGATCGCCGAAGCGACATCGGCCGGGGTGACGGAGCCGAAGAGACGACCGGCGTCGCCGGAGCGGACGGCCAGACGGACCTTCACACCCTCGAGCTGGGCCTTCACCTGGTTGGCCTGCTCGATGGTCTGGATCTCGTGGATCTTGCGAGCACGACGGATCTGCTCGACGTCCTTCTCGCCACCCTTGGTCCAGCGGATCGCGAACTTCCGCGGGATCAGGTAGTTGCGAGCGTAACCGTCCTTGACGTCGACGACGTCGCCCGCGGCACCGAGGCCGGAAACCTCGTGGGTGAGGATGATCTTCATGTTTCGGTCACCCTTCCCTTATCGCGCGGTGGAGGTGTAGGGCAGCAGCGCCATCTCACGGCTGTTCTTCACGGCCGTGGCGACGTCACGCTGGTGCTGGGTGCAGTTGCCGGTCACGCGGCGGGCACGGATCTTGCCGCGGTCGGAAATGAACTTCCGCAGCATGTTCGTGTCCTTGTAGTCCACGTACGTGACCTTGTCCTTGCAGAACGCGCAGACCTTCTTCTTCGGCTTGCGCACAGGCGGCTTCGCCATGGTGATTCTCCTGTGTGATCAAGAAGTGTGGGGTACGGGCCCGCCTAGAAGGGGGGCTCGTCCGAGTAGCCGCCGCCACCGCCGCCGCCGCCGGAGTTTCCACCCCAGCCGCCGCCACCGCCCTGGTTGCCACCGGCGGAACCGCCGGTCGCCCAGGGGTCGTCGGCGGGAGCGCCGCCGCCCTGCTGGCCGCCGCCGGGGCCGCCGCCCCAGCCGCCGCCACCCTGGCCGCCGCCGCCACCGCCGCCGTAGCCGCCCTGGCCACCGCGGCCCGAGGTCTTGGTGACCTTGGCCGTGGCGTTGCGCAGGCTGGCGCCGACCTCGTCGACGTCCAGTTCGTAGACCGTGCGCTTGACGCCCTCACGGTCCTCGTAGGACCGCTGCTTCAGCCGGCCCTGCACGATGACGCGCATGCCTCGCTGGAGCGACTCGGCGACGTTCTCCGCCGCCTGGCGCCAGACCGAGCAGGTGAGGAAGAGGCTCTCGCCGTCCTTCCACTCGTTCGTCTGGCGGTCGAAGGTGCGGGGAGTCGACGCGACGCGGAACTTCGCGACGGCCGCACCGGACGGGGTGAAGCGCAGCTCGGGGTCGTCGACAAGATTGCCGACGACCGTGATGACGGTCTCGCCTGCCATGGGGAACCTCTCGGCGGGTTTGCTGCTCTGGCTGCTTGGTTGCTGCTACTCGGATCCCGGGATCAAGCTGAGCGGGAGGCTCAGTGGGTCTCGGGACGGAGGACCTTGGTCCGGAGGACCGACTCGTTCAGGTTCATCTGGCGGTCGAGCTCCTTGACGACCGCAGGCTCGGCCTGCAGGTCGATGACCGAGTAGATGCCCTCGGGCTTCTTCTTGATCTCGTACGAGAGACGACGACGGCCCCAGGTGTCGACCTTCTCGACCTTTCCGCCGCCGTCACGGACGACAGAGAGGAAGTTCTCGATCAGCGGGGAGACAGAGCGCTCCTCGAGATCGGGGTCGAGGATGACCATCACCTCGTAGTGACGCATGTGGAACCCACCTCCTTTGGACTCAGCGGCCACGGTCGTTCCGTGGCAGGAGGGTTGCGATGCGTTCGCACCGGCATCAACGAGTAAACCAGGACCCACTGACAACCAGGTCTCCTCCGAGGAGGCGGCCCGGCTCGTGGCCGGCAACAGACACCGGTGCGGAAGGTACAGCGTACCCGGCCATCGCCTTGCGGTTGAAATCAGGCTCCGAGGGGACACAATCGGTAGTCAGGGATGTGAGGGCGAAAACACACTGCCTTCGGCAGGAGGTTCTCCATGGCACACATCATGCGACCCGCCAAGCCCCGGACCGGCTTGCTGGCCACGGACGGCAGACGACACCCCCTCCAGGACACGCTGCTGGCCGTGACCGTGGTCCTCGGCGTCCTCGCCCTCGCCACCGCGAGCTTCCGGGGGCTGCACATCCTGACCTCCTGGGCAGGGCTGCTGGGCGTCGTGAGCGGCGGGTACGGCCAGTACGTCTCCGAGACGACACGGGAGCGCTTCGGGCTGGTGCTGGGTCTCGGCGCCTCCGCGCTCGGTCTGTTCTTCGGCATCTACCACGGCGGCTTCGTCGGCTGATCCACGCCCCCGGCCGCCCGGCCGGGGCCGTCCCTTCCAGCCGTACGCCGAACGGGGCGCTCACAGGGCGCAGTAGGCTTCGCGCGAGAGCCGGAGCCCCTGAACCCATGGGGACACACCAGCCCGAGGAGCGCCCCGAATGAGCCTGACCCTGAGGACCATCAGTCGCGAGCAGCATCTGGCGTACATCCAGAGCCTGCCGTCGGCGAGTCACATGCAGGTCCCGGCATGGGCGGACGTCAAGGCGGAATGGCGCTCGGAGAACCTCGGCTGGTTCGACGACCGGACCGGCCAACTGGTCGGCGTGGGTCTCGTCCTCTACCGGCAGCTTCCCAAGATCAAGCGTTACCTCGCCTACCTCCCCGAGGGTCCGGTCATCAACTGGTTCGCGCCGAACCTCCAGGAGTGGATGGAGCCGATGCTGGCGCACCTCAAGCAGCAGGGCGCCTTCTCGGTCAAGATGGGTCCGCCGGTGATCATCCGGCGCTGGGACGCGGCTTCCATCAAGAAGGGCATCCAGGACCCCGACGTCAAGCGTCTGCGGGACATAGAGGCGGACCACATCGAGCCCCGCGCCTTCGAGGTGGCCGACAAGCTGCGCCGCATGGGCTGGCAGCAGGGCGAGGACGGCGGCGCCGGCTTCGGTGACGTGCAGCCCCGCTACGTCTTCCAGGTGCCGCTGGCCAACCGCTCCCTGGAAGAGGTCCACAAGAACTTCAACCAGTTGTGGCGCCGCAACATCAAGAAGGCGGAGAAGGCCGGTGTCGAGGTGGTCCAGGGCGGCTACCACGACCTCGAGGAGTGGCAGCGGCTGTACGAGATCACGGCCGTGCGCGACCACTTCCGGCCGCGTCCGCTGTCGTACTTCCAGCGCATGTGGGCGGCCCTCAACAACGAGGACCCGAACCGCATGCGGCTGTACTTCGCCCGGCACAACGGGGTGAACCTGTCGGCGGCGACCATGCTGGTCGTCGGCGGGCACGTCTGGTACTCCTACGGCGCCTCGGACAACATCGGCCGCGAGGTCCGGCCGTCCAACGCCATGCAGTGGGCGATGCTGCGCGACGCCTACGCGCTGGGTGCCACCGTCTACGACCTGCGCGGCATCTCCGACTCCCTGGACGAGAGCGACCACCTCTTCGGCCTGATCCAGTTCAAGGTGGGTACGGGCGGTCAGGCGGCCGAGTACCTCGGCGAGTGGGACTTCCCGCTGAACAAGCTGCTCCACAAGGCGCTCGACATCTACATGTCGCGCCGCTGACCGCACAGCCCATCCCCGATCCGCACCTCTGACAGCCACGAGAAAGGTTCCAGGTCCGGCCATGGCGCTCACGCTCTACGTCGACACCGCGCGCTGGCGGGCGCACCACAAGCACGTGCAGGAGCAGTTCCCCGGGCTCGTCCCGGTCTGCAAGGGCAACGGCTACGGATTCGGTCACGAGCGGCTGGCGGAGGAGGCCACGCGGCTGGGCTCGGACGTACTGGCCGTCGGCACCACCTACGAGGCCGCCCGCATCAAGGACTTCTTCGGCGGTGACCTGCTGGTCCTCACCCCGTACCGGCGTGGTGAGGAGCCCGTTCCGCTGCCCGACCGGGTCGTGCGCTCGGTGTCGTCCATCGACGGCGTGTACGGCCTCGTGGGCGCGCGGGTGGTCATCGAGGTGATGTCCTCGATGAAGCGGCACGGCATCAGCGAGCAGGACCTGCCGCAGCTGCACGCCGCCATAGAGAACGTCCGGCTCGAGGGCTTCGCCATCCACCTGCCGCTGGACCGTACCGACGGCTCGGACGCCGTCGAGGAGGTCATCGGCTGGATGGACCGGCTGCGCGCGGCCCGGCTGCCGCTGCACACCATGTTCGTCAGCCACCTCAAGGCCGACGAGCTGGCCCGGCTCCAGCAGCAGTTCCCGCAGACCCGCTTCCGCGCCCGGATCGGGACCCGGCTGTGGCTGGGCGACCACGAGGCCACCGAGTACCGCGGCGCGGTCCTGGACGTCACCCGCGTCGCCAAGGGCGAGCGTTTCGGCTATCGGCAGCAGAAGGCCGCCTCGGACGGCTTCCTGGTGGTCGTGGCGGGCGGTACGTCGCACGGGGTGGGCCTGGAGGCGCCGAAGGCACTGCACGGCGTCATGCCGCGTGCCAAGGGCGTCGCCCGGGCCGGCCTCGCCACGGTCAACCGGAACCTCTCGCCGTTCGTGTGGAGCGGCAAGCAGCGCTGGTTCGCGGAGCCGCCGCACATGCAGGTGTCGATCCTCTTCGTTCCCTCGGACGCGGCGGAGCCCAAGGTGGGCGACGAGCTGGTGGCCCATCTGCGGCACACCACCACGCAGTTCGACCGCATCCTCGACCGCTAGCGAGCAGGCAGTACCAGCACGCAGGCCGTACACGACGTCCTGACGATCCTCGTGACCGTCGTGTACGGCCTTTCGTGCGTTCGCTCAGAGCGAACCGTCGGGTTTGCGGCTCTTGCCCCAGTGCACCTGTGGTCCCTCGACGTGGGTCGCGGGCGGCTCGGTACGTGCCGCGGGGCCCAGGACGAAGACATCCTCCGCGCCGTCCAGCACACCGCCCGACGGGTCGTCCTCGCCCGTCCGCCGGACCGGGTCCCGGTCGGGCATCAGGATGTCGCGCACGATCATGACGCAGAGGAACAGGGTCCCGAGCAGGTGCAGGCCGATGGCCCAGTGGTAGCCGTCCGTCGGCAGTCCCTTGTGGGCGTCCCCGCTGGTCGTGTACGCGAGGTACATCCAGATGCCGAGGAAGTACGCCACCTCGCACGCCTGCCAGATCAAGAAGTCCCGCCACTTCGGCCGGGCCAGCACGGCCAGCGGCACCAGCCAGAGCACGTACTGCGGTGAGTAGACCTTGTTGGTGAGGATGAACGCCGCGACGATCAGAAAGGCGAGCTGGGCGAACCGCGGGCGCCGGGGGGCGGTCAGCGTGAGCGCCGCGACGGCGCCGCAGCAGAGCAGCATCAGGAGCGTGGCGAGGGTGTTGACGGTCTCGGTGCTGAGCGGGTCGTCGGAGTTCTGGGCCAGGATCAGCCAGAGGGACCCGAAGTCCACTCCCCGTTCCTGACTGAACGTGTAGAACTTCGACCAGCCGTCGAAGGCGTAGAGCATCACCGGCAGGTTCACGACGAGCCAGGCGAGGGCCGCGCCTCCCAAGGCTGTTCCGAACGGCCGCCACTTGCCCGCCCGCCAGCACAGGACGAGCAGGGGCCCGAGGATCAGGAACGGGTAGAGCTTGGCGGCCGTGGCCAGGCCCAACAGCACACCGAAGGCCAGCGGGCGCTGCCGGGACCACATGAGGAGGGCCGCGGCCGTCAGGGCGACTGCCAGCAGGTCCCAGTTGATGGTGGCGGTCAGCGCGAAGGCCGGGGCCAGGGCGACCAGCAGGCCGTCCCAGGGGCGCCGGGCGTGGGTGCGGGTCACGCAGACGGCGATGACGGCCGCACAGACCATGAGCATCCCGGCGTTGACCATCCAGTACCACTGTTCCTGGTCCTGGATGGTGCCGCTGCCCGGCGTCAGCCAGGACGCGGCCTCCATGAACAGGCCGGTCAGCACGGGGTACTCCAGGTACTCCATGTCGCCGGGGAGCTTCTCGAAGTACGGCACGAGCCCGTCGGCGAACCCGCGGCCCTGGTAGAGGTGCGGGATGTCCGAGTAGCAGGCGTGGGTGTACTGGGAGCTCGCCCCGAAGAACCAGGCGCCGTTGTAGCACGGGGCTTTCTGGACGAGCCCGAGGACGAACATGCCGATCGCCACGAGGGCGATCACCCGCACAGGGGTCCACCAGGAGGCGCCGAGCAGGGCACGTCGGCCCATCGGGCCGCCGATCAGCTCGCTGCCGGCCGCGGCAACCGGGTCCTGATGCGTCGGCCGTACCGGGTCCGGCTCGTGCACGCTCGCTGGCGTCGATTCTGCACTGGGCATGGGGGCCATCCTGCCGTACGCACCCGGGAACACGCCGGGGCCGCCGCACCCTCGGGGGTGCGGCGGCCCTGTTTCACGTGAAACTCATGGGTGTTTCACGTGAAACACCCGGCTTGCGGCTCAGCGGCTAGCCATTCGTACCCCAAATGGTGTTTCCGCGGCTGTTTCCGTTGTTGTCGCCCTCTTCGCCCGTCTCGCTGGATGTGGGCGACGGTGATTCGCTGCCCTCGGAGCCTCCCGGGCCACTGCCCCCGTTGCCGTTGCCGGAGTTGCTCCCGTCGTCACAGTTCCAGTCGAAGACGCGGCACGTGTCGCTCGGCGCCGGAGGTGAGGGGGCGGTCTCGGTGTCGCTGGGCGACGGAGTCGGCGACGGAGAGGTCTTCTCGGTCTCGGAGGCGGAGGGAGAGGGGGAGGGCGTCGGGGACGGCGACGGGGCTGCGTTGACGACCTCGCCGATGGGCTGCGGCTCCGGGAACTTCTCCGCCTTCAAGTCCTTCACGGCGTCCGACATGTAGTCCTTCCAGATCGTGGACGGGAAGGAGGCACCGTGGATCTTCTTCTCGCCACCCGTCCCGTACATCTCCAGGAACGTGCGGTCCTTCATCGTCTCGTCGTCCGGGTAGCGGTACATGCTGATCGCGGTCGACAGCTGCGGGGTGTAGCCCACGAACCAGGCGGACCGGTTGCCGTCCGTCGTACCGGTCTTGCCCGCCACCTCGCGGCCGGGAAGCCGGGCGTTCTTACCCGTTCCCTCTTCGACGACCGTCTTCAGGATGTCCGTGACGTTGTCCGCGACCTGGGCCGTGAAGGCCTGCTTCTCCTCGACCTTGTGCGTGTAGATCGTGCCGTCCTTGCTCGTCACCTTGGTGACGGAGTACGGCTCGCGCTGCTTGCCGCTGTCCGCGAAGGTGGCGTACGCGCCCGCCATGCGGATGGCACTGGGGTCCGAGATACCGAGGGAGAAGGACGGGAAGTCGGCACCGGTCAGACTGTCCTTCAGAAGCCCCGAGTCGACGGCGGCCTCCTTCACCTTGTCCAGGCCGACATCCATGCCGAGCTGCACGTACGCGGAGTTCACCGACTCCCGCATCGCCTCACGGAGGTCGATCTTGTAGTCCGGCGGGTCACCGACGCTGTCCTGACCGTCGTTCTCCTGCCGCCACTGCTCGCCTTCCTCGTTCTCCCAGATCGACCCGTCGTAATTGTTGATCTTGAGCTTGTTCTTGCCGCTGTAGAGGCTCTTCGGAGAGACGATGGTGCGCTCGTCCTGGGCCTGGACCGGGCCGAGGTCCGGGTCGCGCACACCCCACTTCATCGCCGCCGCGAGCACGAACGGCTTGAACGTCGAACCGACCTGCGCACCGGTCACGTCGGCGTTGTTGGTGAAGTGCTTGGTGGCATCCTCGCCGCCGTAGATGGCCTTGATGGCCCCGGTCTGCGTGTCGATGGAGGCCCCGCCGAACTGCACGTGGGTGTCCGTCTCGGGGCGCTTCTTGGGGTCGATCTTCTCCTTGTAGACCTTCTGAACGGCCTTCTCCATCTCGTCGACCTTCTTCTTCTCGAAGGTCGTGTAGATCGAGTAGCCGCCCTTCTCCAACTGCTGCTCCGTCACCTTGCCGCTCTTGAGGACGGAGGACTTGGCCAGCCGGACGAGGTAGCCGATCTGGCCACCCAGCTTCGCGTTCGACTGCGGGTTCTTCGTAGTGGGCAGCTCGGTGTACTTGGCCCGTTCCGCCTGGCTCAGGTGCCCGTACTCCACCATCTTGTCGAGGGTGTCCTGCATCTGGGAGTGGGCGCGCTTCTTGTTGGCCTCCGGAGTGGCCGCCGGGTCGATGGAGACCGACCCCGCCGGGTCGTAGTAGGTCGCGCCCTTGAGCATCGCCGACAGGAAGGCGCACTGCCCGGGGTTGAGGTCGACGGCGTCGACGTTGAAGTACGCCCGCGAAGCCGCCTGGATGCCGTAGGCACCGCGGCCGTAGTAGGCGGAGTTCAGGTAGCCCTCAAGGATGTCGTCCTTGGAGACGTCGGCACCGACCTTGATCGAGACGAAGATCTCCTTGACCTTGCGGGAGACCGTCTGCGACTGGTCGTTCAGCATGGCGTTCTTCACGTACTGCTGGGTGATGGTGGAACCACCCTGCGTGTCGCCGCCCTTGGCCATGTTGAACACGGCGCGGGCGATGCCCTTGGGGTCGATGCCGCTGTCGGAGTAGAACGTCTTGTTCTCCTGCGAGATGACGGCGTTGCGCATCTCCTTCGGGATCTGCGAGAGATCGACGCTCTGGCGGTTGCGGTCACCGCCCGTGGCCACCATCCGGGTGTTGTCGGCCCAGTAGTAGACGTTGTTCTGCGCCGTGGCACTCTCGTCGATGACGGGAATGGTCACCATGGCGTACGCGAGACCGGCGGCACCGACCAGACAGCCGAAGAACGCGATGCAGAGCCCGGAGACCAGCCTCCAGGAAGGCACCCAGCGGTGCCACCCGTCCTTGTCGTGGCGCGGGTAGTCGATCAACCGCTTCTTGCCGGGTGCGGCGGCACGCCCGCGCCCGGCCGCAGCCGAGCCGCCGGATACCCCTCGCCGGCCGCCGCGGCCCGGTTCGGCCGCTCTGCGACGGCCGCCCCCGTTCCGCTGTGCGGCGCGCCGGGCCTCGGCGCGGCTGCCGTACGCACGCTCCTCGTTCTCCGGACCGTACGAGCCGGACGGAGACCCTGTGGCGCCTCGCGGTGCCGCACGGCGGCCGGAGGACGAGCCGGACTGGCCGCGTCGGGCCGCGGCACGTCCGCCTCCCTGCGGCTGCGGCGGTTTGCGACGGTGCTCGCTCATCGAACGACTACTCCTCGGGCAGGCGCACCCTTGCGCGCCTGGTAAAGGCGGCTGGTTTCCGGTCCCCCCGAAGTACGGATGCGGCCCCTTCCGCATTCACCCGTACTGCACCGGGGACAGGGACGCCCCCACGCGTCGCTCGGTTCCCGGTGGTTCGCATGGCGCACACACTACGCACCGTCAAAACCTCCGAGGTCCGAAGTTCACCTCAAATCAGGCAACTTGCTCGCGATGAAACCCTGATGTGATCCCGTTCACCAGTTCCCCCCTTGTCGCACGCGGAGGGGCGTTCTATCGTGCTGATGTATCGAGTCGATACATCAGCGCGGCATAAGGGCGAGAGGAGGCGACGATGAGCCGGAGATCCGGCATCCTCGAGTTCGCCGTACTCGGCCTGCTCCGCGAGTCCCCGATGCACGGCTATGAGCTGCGTAAACGGCTCAACACTTCGCTGGGTGTGTTCCGGGCGTTCAGCTACGGGACGCTCTATCCCTGCCTCAAGACGCTGGTCGCCAACGGCTGGTTGATCGAGGAACCGGGGAACGTCGGCGAGGCCGCCGCTTCCCTCACGGGACGCCGCGCCAAGATCGTCTACCGGTTGACGGCCGACGGCAAGGAACACTTCGAGCAGCTCCTGTCCCAGACGGGCCCGGACGCGTACGAGGACGAGACCTTCGCCGCTCGCTTCGCGTTCTTCGGCCAGACGTCGCGGGACGTACGCATGCGCGTACTCGAGGGCCGGCGCAGCCGGCTGGAGGAGCGCCTGGAGAAGATGCGGGCCTCCCTGGCCCGCACCCGGGAGCGACTCGACGACTACACGCTTGAGCTCCAGCGCCACGGAATGGAGTCCGTGGAGCGCGAAGTGCGCTGGCTGAACGAGCTCATCGAGAGCGAGCGGGCGGGGCGGGACCTCAGGGGTTCCGCCGCCGAGGGGACCGCTCAACAGGACACGACATCTGGAGCGACGGGCGGCCTGCCCCGGCCGGGGGACGACCCCCGGCCGGATACGCCCGGCGACACCGCCACGTGAGCGCCCAGTCAGGGCCTCACTCGTACACACAGGGAGCAACCGGAATGGGTTCGGTTCGCGTAGCCATCGTCGGCGTGGGCAACTGCGCCGCATCGCTGGTGCAGGGCGTCGAGTACTACAAGGACGCCGACCCGGCGTCCAAGGTCCCCGGTCTGATGCACGTCCAGTTCGGCGACTACCACGTCCGTGACATCGAGTTCGTCGCCGCCTTCGACGTGGACGCCAAGAAGGTCGGCCTGGACCTCGCGGACGCCATCGGCGCCTCCGAGAACAACACCATCAAGATCTGCGACGTGCCGAACACCGGCGTCCAGGTCCAGCGCGGCCACACCCACGACGGTCTCGGCAAGTACTACCGCCAGACCATCGAGGAGTCCGCCGAGGAGCCGGTCGACGTCGTCCAGATCCTCAAGGACAAGCAGGTCGACGTTCTCGTCTGCTACCTGCCCGTCGGCTCCGAGGACGCGGCGAAGTACTACGCCCAGTGCGCCATCGACGCCAAGGTCGCCTTCGTCAACGCCCTCCCGGTCTTCATCGCCGGCACCAAGGAGTGGGCGGACAAGTTCACCGAGGCCGGCGTCCCGATCGTCGGCGACGACATCAAGTCGCAGGTCGGCGCCACCATCACGCACCGCGTCATGGCGAAGCTGTTCGAGGACCGGGGCGTCGTCCTGGACCGCACGATGCAGCTGAACGTCGGCGGCAACATGGACTTCAAGAACATGCTCGAGCGCGAGCGCCTGGAGTCCAAGAAGATCTCCAAGACGCAGGCCGTCACCTCCCAGATCCCCGACCGCGACCTGGGTGCCGACAACGTCCACATCGGCCCGTCCGACTACGTCGCCTGGCTGGACGACCGCAAGTGGGCCTATGTCCGCCTCGAGGGCCGTGCCTTCGGCGACGTCCCGCTGAACCTGGAGTACAAGCTCGAGGTCTGGGACTCCCCGAACTCCGCCGGTGTCATCATCGACGCCCTGCGCGCCGCGAAGATCGCCAAGGACCGCGGCATCGGCGGCCCGATCCTGTCGGCGTCGAGCTACTTCATGAAGTCCCCGCCGGTCCAGTACTTCGACGACGAGGCCCGCGCCAACGTCGAGAAGTTCATCGCGGGCGAGGTCGAGCGCTGACAAGCCGCTGACCCCGGTCTGCCGAGGGTCCCCGGGTCGCATGACCCGGGGACCCTTCCCGTATGTGAGGCTGTGCCCCATGGCCGTCGTCCGTGACCTGCGCGTCCTGCTGCGCCTGAAGGGGTTTCGGCACCTGCTCGCCGTCCGCCTGCTGTCCCAGGGCGCCGACGGCGTCTACCAGGTCGCGCTCGCCACCTACGTAGTCTTCGCCCCGGAGAAACAGACCTCCGCCGCCGCGATCGCCTCCGCGATGGCGGTGCTCCTCCTCCCGTACTCCCTGGTCGGCCCCTTCGCCGGGGTCCTGCTGGACCGCTGGCGCCGCCGCCAGGTCTTCCTGTACGGCAATCTGCTGCGCGCCGTGCTGGCCTCGGTGACGGCGGTGCTGATGATCGCCTCCGTCCCCGACTGGCTCTTCTACGTCTCCGCTCTCTGCGTCACCGCCGTCAACCGTTTCGTGCTTGCGGGCCTGTCCGCCGCGCTGCCCCGGGTGGTCGACGCCGAGCGACTGGTGATCGCCAACTCGCTCTCCCCGACGGCCGGCACCCTGGCCGCGACGGCCGGCGGCGGCCTCGCGTTCGTCGTGCGTCTCGTGGTCTCGGACTCCGACGCCGCCGTGGTGCTGCTGGGCGCGGCCCTCTACCTGTGCGGCGCGCTGGCGTCGCTGCGGATCGCCGTGGAACTGCTGGGCCCCGACCCGGAGCTCGTGCCGCCGAGGCTGACCTCGGCGCTCACCGCCACCGTCCGCGACCTCGCGGCAGGCGTACGGCATCTCGCCGCACCCGCCCGCCGGGAAGCGGCCTGGGCGCTCGCCGGCATGACGCTGATGCGGTTCTGCTACGGCGCCCTGCTGGTCATGCTGCTGATGCTGTGCCGGTACGCCCTGACCTCCGGCACCGACGAAGGGCTCGCCCTGCTGGGGCTGGCACTCGGGGTGTCCGGAGCGGGCTTCTTCGCGGCCGCGGTGGTCACCCCCTGGGCGGCGGGGCGACTGGGCCCGGGACGCTGGATGGCCGTCTGTGCGGCGGTCGCCACCGTGCTGGTGCCGGCGCTGGGCCTCCCGTTCGCCACGGCCCCGCTGCTCGCCGCCGCGTTCGTGCTGGGCCTGACGACCCAGGGGGCGAAGATCGCGACCGACACGGTCGTGCAGTTCTCGGTCGACGACACCTTCCGCGGCCGGATCTTCTCCGTATACGACGTGCTGTTCAACGTGGCCTTCGTCGGCGCGGCGGGGGTGGCCGCGCTCATGCTGCCGCCGGACGGTCGGTCGGTTCCGCTGGTCGTGACGGTCTCCGTGATCTACGGAGTGGTTGCAGCAGCTATGGGCCGGTTTGAGAGCCGGTAAGTGTCACATCAGTGACACAGAGCACCACCGGGCTACAGAGTTGTCAGTGGGACCCGGTAGCTTACGTGCGTCTTATCTCGCGCCATGTTCGCGACACGCACCTATGTTCAGGGGGACCCCCAGTGACCACCCAGCCGCCGCCTCAGGGCAACCCGTTCGCGCAGAACCAGCCGCAGGCTCCGCAGCAGCCCCAGGGGCAGAACCCCTACGCCCAGGGGCAGCAGGGCTTCCCGCAGCAGGCCGGTCAGCCCGGGCAGCCCGGTTTCCCGCCGCAGGGTGCGCCGTACGCCCCGGTCCCGCCGCAGCCGGCCCGCCGTAAGCTGAGCTTCAAGACGATCAAGAACATCGTCATCGCGGTGGTCGTCGTGGGTGTCGCGGTCGGCGGCTACATCGCGAGCCGGGACGACGCCGACACGGCTGCGGTCGGCGACTGCATGCACAGGGGCAGCAGCAGCGACACCAACCCGGACCTCGAGGTCGTGGACTGCGGTGACGCCAAGGCCCAGTACGTGGTGCTGGCCAAGATCAAGGGCTCCTTCTCCGCCCTCACCGCTGAGAGCAAGTGCTCGGAGGAGGCCAAGGACTTCCAGTACTCCTACACCGAGAGCGGCAGCGGCAGCGACTTCCTGCTCTGCCTGAAGGACAAGTAGGGCGCAGCAGCTCAGGCGGAGGGATGTTTCACGTGAAACATCCCTCCGCCTCGTCATGACTGCTGTGCGGACCACCAGTCCTTGAGTGCCGCCACCGCAGCGTCGTGGCCCATCGGCCCGTTCTCCAGGCGCAGCTCCAGCAGGTGCTTGTAGGCCTGGCCGACGGCCGGGCCGGGCCGGACACCGAGGATTTCCATGATCTGGTTGCCGTCCAGGTCCGGGCGGATCGCGTCCAGCTCCTCCTGCTCCTGAAGCTGTGCGATGCGCTCCTCCAGACCGTCGTACGCGCGGGAGAGAGCCGCGGCCTTGCGCTTGTTGCGCGTCGTGCAGTCCGACCGCGTCAGCTTGTGCAGACGGTCGAGCAGCGGCCCGGCGTCCCGTACGTAGCGGCGGACCGCGGAGTCCGTCCACTCGCCCGTGCCGTATCCGTGGAAGCGCAGATGCAGCTCGACCAGGCGCGAGACGTCCTTCACCAGGTCGTTGGAGTACTTGAGCGCGACCATGCGCTTCTTCGTCATCTTGGCGCCGACCACCTCGTGGTGGTGGAACGAGACCCGGCCGTCCTTCTCGAAGCGACGGGTGCGCGGCTTGCCGATGTCGTGCAGCAGGGCGGCCAGGCGCAGGGTCAGGTCGGGGCCCTCGCTCTCCAATGCCATCGCCTGCTCCAGGACGATGAGCGTGTGGTCGTAGACGTCCTTGTGCCGGTGGTGCTCGTCACGCTCCAGCCGCAGGGCCGGCAGCTCGGGCAGGACCCGCTCGGCGAGGCCCGTCTCCACCAGCAGGGTCAGTCCCTTGCGGGGGTGCGCGGAGAGGATGAGCTTGTTCAGCTCGTCCCTGACCCGCTCGGCCGAGACGATGTCGATACGCCCAGCCATGTCCTGCATCGCCCTGACGACCTCCGGAGCCACCTCGAAGTCGAGCTGTGCGGCGAATCGCGCGGCCCGCATCATGCGGAGCGGGTCGTCCGAGAAGGAGTCCTCGGGCGTCCCCGGAGTACGCAGCACGCCGGCCGCGAGGTCGTCGAGTCCCCCGTGCGGGTCGATGAACTCCTTCTCCGGAAGCGCGACGGCCATCGCGTTCACCGTGAAGTCGCGCCGGACGAGGTCCTCCTCGATGGAGTCGCCGTAGGACACCTCGGGCTTGCGCGAGGTGCGGTCGTACGCCTCCGAGCGGTAGGTGGTCACCTCGATCTGCCAGCCGTCCTTCTGCCCGCCGACCGTGCCGAAGGCGATACCGACCTCCCAGAGCGCGTCGGCCCACGGACGCATGATCTTCAGTACGTCCTGAGGACGGGCGTCGGTGGTGAAGTCCAGGTCGTTGCCGAGCCGCCCGAGCAAGGCGTCCCGGACCGAGCCGCCGACCAGGGCGAGCGAGAACCCCGCCTCCTGGAAACGGCGGGCTAGATCGTCGGCGACAGGGGCGATCCGCAGCGGCTCGTTCACCGCTCGGTGCTGCTCCTGGCTCAGGACACTGGGGCTGGCTTCGTTGGCGTTCGGCACAACAGGACAGGGTACGTGGCCCGGGCGGGAGACAGCCGCCTCCATCAGGCGCGCACCGAATCCCCCACTTCGGCACCGCTCCCTTTATAGGGGCACATACAGGGAACCCCGTTCCCGCAGCGGATCTTGTGGCGTACTCCGCGGCACTTCCCTTCGGCGCACATCGTTACCATGCGTGGACGCACATTCCGACGACCACTGATCACGACGAGGGACGGGCGAGCGCGTGGCCGAGGCGGCAGACTTCCAGGGCACCAGTGCCTCACCTGCCCGCCGGTGGCTCCGGCGCACCACGGCACTGCTCGCCGGGGCGCCGTTGCTGACCGGCCTGGTCCAGATGTCCGCCGCCTCCCCGGCGCACGCCCGGGAGGCGACCGCCGCCCTCGCCGACTCCGGCTCAAGCTCGGTCGCGGTGGCCGTCGATTCGCTCACCCCCTCCGCGCCCACGGACGGGGACACGGTGACCGTGTCGGGCACCGTGACCAACCGGGGCAAGCGAGCCGTCACCGACGCCCACGTGGGCCTGCGTGTGGGGCCGCAGATCGACACCCGCTCTTCCGTCGACGCGATCGCCAAGGACAGCGACGACCTCCGGGGCTCCATCCCTCCGGAGATCGACAACAAGTACACCGAGAAGTTCTCCAAGCTCGCCCCCGGCGTCGCCGAGCACTTCAACATCTCCGTCCCGGTGGTTGATCTCAACCTCGGTTCCGACGGGGTCTATGAGTTCGCGGTCTCCCTCTCCGGTGAGACCTCCGCACAGCCCTGGCAGCAGGTCCTCGGGATCCAGCGGACCTTCTTGCCGTGGCAGCCCGACGGCGCCGACACCAGAACCAAGACCACGGCGCTGTGGCCGCTCGTCTCGACGACGCACATGGCCGCCGAAACGGGGCCGAACGAGGAGCAGACACCGGTCTTCCTCAACGACGACCTGGCGAAGGAGATCTCTCCCGGCGGCCGCCTCAACCAGATGGTGGCCCTGGGCAAGGATCTCGATGTCACCTGGGTGGTCGACCCGGACCTGCTCGCGTCCGTCGACGCGATGACCGGCAGCTACAGCGTCCGGGACGGGGACAAGACCACCGCCGGCACCCACCAGGCGGTCGCCAAGCAGTGGCTCGCCGACCTGCAGGACGCGGTGGCCGACCAGGAGGTCGTCGCCCTCCCCTTCGCCGACCCCGACCTGGCGTCCCTGGCCCACAACGGCACGGACGTCACCGGCTCCCTGAGCCAGCTCAAGGACGCGACGGACGTCGTCGCCAACACCGTCGAGCCGATCCTCCACGTGAAACCGAGCACCGACTTCGCCTGGCCCGTGGACGGCGCCGTCGACCGGTCGATCATCAAGGTCGCCACCTCCGCGGGCGCCGACAAGGTGATCGCCCGCAGCGACAGCCTCCAGGAGAGCAACGGACTGCCCTACACGCCGTCCGCCGCCCGCCCCATCGGCGGCGGCACCACCGCCGTCGTGGCGGACGCCCGGCTGTCGACGGCGTTCGAGGGCGACCTGACGACGGCGTCCGCCTCCACGCTCGCCGTGCAGCACTTCCTCGCCCAGAGCCTCGGTTTGGGCCGGCAGACCGACAAGCAGCGCAGCGTCGTCATCGCCCCGCAGCGCATGCCCTCCGGCAGCCAGGCCCGCGCGATGGCCGAAGCGCTGCGGACCCTCCAGAGCGGCACCTGGTCCCAGTCCCAGAAGCTGGCCGCCGCCTCCGCGGCCAAGCCGGACGCGGACGCCACCACCAAGGTCCCGGGCACCTCCTCCTACCCCTCGGCGCTGCGCAAGAAGGAGCTGCCCAAGTCGGCCTTCGTGGAGACCGCGCGGACCCAGGACGCGCTCGACAGCTTCAAGGTCGTGCTCTCGGACCCGTCCCGGGTCGTGACCCCCTTCGGCCGCGCCCTGAACCGTGAGACCTCCGTGTCCTGGCGCGGCCGGGCCTCCGACGCGGCGTCGTTCCGCGCCGGAGTGAAGTCGTACCTCGACGGGCTGACCAGCCGGGTCAGACTGATCGACAAGTCGGAGACGAAGCTCTCCGGCCGCAGCGCCACGATCCCGGTGACGGTGCAGAACAACCTGGTGCAGGACGTCGGCCCCCTGGTCCTGCGGCTCACCTCGACGAACCCCACACGTCTGGAGATCGGCGGCGCCCGCTACCAGGAGCAGCCGATCTCGGTCTCCGGCGGCCACAGCCAGTCGGTGAAGTTCACCACGTCGGCCAACGCCAACGGCCGGGCGACGGTGATCGCCCAGCTCTACACGACGGACGGACGGCCGTACGGCGAGCCCGTCACCTTCGACGTGAAGGTCACCGAGATCACGGCCACCGTGATGCTCGTCATCGGCGGCGGCGTCCTGCTGCTCGTCCTCGCGGGCTTCCGGATGTACACGCAGCGCAAGCGCGCCGCGGCCCGGGCCGCCGAGAAGGCCGGCGACGAGGCCGGGTCGGGGGCGCCGCAGGAGTCGGAGAGCTCCGAGGACGCCCCGGCGAACCCGGACGACCCCGAAGCGCGTCTCACACAGGACTCGGGGGCACCGGCCCGGGCCGGCGACCCGGAGCAGCCGAGTGACCCGACACCGGACACCGCAGCGGAAAGCGCCGACCCGTCCGGCACGGGTGAGAGAGTGGACCGTTGAGGATGTCGTGGCCGGTCGGCCCGGGACGATGAGGTGGGGTAACCATGAACGCGCCGTACGACGGTGACCGCGGTCGTGCCGCGGACGGCTCGGGACACCCCCAGGGTCCGCCCCCGGACCCCGGCCGGACGCCGCCGCAGCAGCCCGCGGACATGTACCTCCAGGACGCCTACGACCAGGACCCCTACCGGGCGCAGGACCTGTCCGCCCAGGACCCGGTCTCCGAGGCGCTCTACGACCGCGCCGCGCACCCCCCTCCGCCCCCGGGCACGTACCCGCAGCAGCCCCTGTACTCCCAGCCCTCCCAGCCGCCCCACGCCCCCGACCCCCGCCTCTGGGCCCAGACCCCGGCTCCCGAACCGGAGGGCCCGACGCAGTACCTGCCGTACGGCGACGACCCCCGGACGACCCAGTTCGTCGGCGTGGACGACCTGGTCGGCCAGGCCGGTGACCAGCGTCACGAGCCGGACGCCTTCGCGCACCTGTTCCGCGATCAGCAGCAGGGCGGCGGCCACCCGGCGTACGACGACCAGGCGGCCGTATCCGCCCCGGCCCCGGCACCGCACGCCGGGACGGCGGGCCCGGAGCAGTACGGCACCCCACCGGCTCCTGGACAGTACGGCGGTTACCAGGGCCCCGGCCCGTACGGGAGTCCTCCGGCGCACACCCAGTACGGCGGTGCCGCTCCCGCGCCCGGCCAGCACGCGGCGCCCGCGCCCGGCCAGTACGCGGTGGCGCCCACCCCGGAGGCTGCCGAGGCTCCCCTCCAGGAGCCCGAGCCCGCCGCCGCGCCTCCGCCGGCCGCCGCGCCCAAGAAGGGCGGGCGTGCGGGCGGGCTGCTGAAGTCGAGCGCCGTGATGGCGGCGGGCACGATGGTGTCGCGACTGACCGGATTCGTCAGGTCGGCGCTGATCGTCTCGGCACTGGGCGTCGGCCTGCTCGGCGACACCTTCCAGGTCGCCTACCAGCTCCCCACGATGATCTACATCCTCACCGTGGGTGGCGGGCTCAACTCGGTCTTCGTACCGCAGCTCGTGCGCGCGATGAAGGACGACGAGGACGGTGGCGAGGCCTACGCCAACCGCCTGCTCACCCTTGTCATGGTGGCACTGGGCGCCCTGACCCTGATCACGGTGCTGGCCGCTCCCTTGCTCATCCGGCTCCTGTCCAATCCCGTGGCGAGCGATCCGGCCGCGAACGAGGTCGGCATCACCTTCGTCCGTTACTTCCTGCCGTCCATCTTCTTCATGGGTCTGCACGTGGTGATGGGCCAGGTCCTCAACGCCCGTGGCAGGTTCGGCGCGATGATGTGGACCCCGGTCCTGAACAACATCGTCATCATCGTGACCCTGGGAATGTTCATCTGGGTCTACGGCACCGCCGAGAGTTCGGGGATGAAGGTCACGAGCATCCCGCCGGAAGGCGAGCGCCTGCTCGGCATCGGTGTCCTGCTGGGCCTCATCGTGCAGTCCCTGGCCATGATCCCGTACCTGCGGGAGACGGGCTTCCGGCTCCGCCTCCGCTTCGACTGGCGGGGGCACGGGCTCGGCAAGGCCATCACCCTCGCCAAGTGGACGGTTCTCTTCGTGCTCGCCAACCAGGCGGGTGCCATGATCGTCATCCAGCTCTCCACCGCGGCGGGCAAGGCATCGCCCGTCGACGGCACAGGCTTCGCCGCCTACGCCAACGCGCAGCTCATCTGGGGACTCCCGCAGGCCATCATCACCGTCTCCCTCATGGCCGCGCTCCTGCCCCGCATCTCCCGTTCCGCCTCCGAGGAGGACGGGGGAGCGGTCCGGGACGACATCTCCCAGGGACTGCGCACCACCGCCGTGGCCATCGTTCCCGTGTCCTTCGGTTTCCTGGCGCTCGGCATCCCGATGTGCACGCTCATGTTCGGCTCGTCGGGCACCGGCGAAGCGACCAACATGGGCTACATGCTGATGGCCTTCGGCCTCGGTCTCATCCCGTACTCCGTGCAGTACGTCGTCCTGCGTGCCTTCTACGCCTACGAGGACACCCGGACGCCCTTCTACAACACCGTCATCGTGGCCGTGGTCAACGCCGCCGCTTCGGGTCTGTGCTACCTGCTGCTGCCCTCCCGCTGGGCCGTCGTCGGCATGGCCGCCTCCTACGGCCTGGCCTACGTGATCGGCGTGGGTGTCGCCTGGAGCAGGCTGCGCAAGCGGCTCGGCGGTGACCTGGACGGCGCCCGGGTGCTGCGCACCTACGCCCGCCTGTGCATCGCGTCCGTGCCGGCCGCCCTGATCGGTGGCGCCGCCTGCTACGGGATCAGCCAGACGCTCGGCCAGGGCGCCGTGGGTTCGCTCGCCGCACTGGTGGCCGGCGGAGTGCTCCTCTTCGGTGTCTTCTTCGTCGCCGCCCGCCGTATGCGCATCGAGGAAGTCAACTCTCTGGTCGGCATGGTGCGCGGACGCCTGGGACGCTGAGACCCGGGGTAGGCGCACAACCATCGTCCGCTGCCGTGTGTCGTGCATAGCGGCGGACTGTGGGCACAATTGGGTTCGGCGTCGGACGCGCGGATCGGGGTCGGCCGACGCGCACGGATTGGGGAGGCAGGAACGACGGTGGCGGAACGGAGCACTGCCGTCGACGTGGCAGACAACAGCGGTGACAAGCCGCTGACCGCACAGGCGGACCAGTCCACGGCCGACGGGGTGGCCAACAACCGGGAGCGGGACACGGACAGCGACGAGGCACAGGGCAGCCCCACGAGCGAGGGGTCCGGCAAGACCTCGCCTCCCGAACTGCACAGCGGGCACAAGCTCGCCAGACGCTACCGTCTCGAGGAGTGCGTCACCCGTCTGGACGGCTTCAGCAGTTGGCGGGCCGTCGACGAGAAGCTGCGCCGCGCCGTCGGCGTCCACCTCCTTCCGGCGGACCACGCGCGAGCCCGTTCGGTGCTGGCCGCGGCCCGTTCCGCCGCCCTGCTCGGCGACCCCCGCTTCGTCCAGGTACTGGACGCCGTCGAGGACAACGACCTCGTCTACGTCGTGCACGAATGGCTCCCCGACGCCACCGAGCTGACCGCGCTCCTCGCCTCCGGACCACTGGAGGTCTACGACGCCTACCAGATGGTCAGCCAGGTCGCGTCGGCCATGGCGGCCGCCCACCGCGAGGGCCTCGCCCATCTGCGCCTCAACCCCAACGCAGTGCTCCGCACCTCGACGGGCCAGTGGCGGATCCGCGGTCTCGCCGTCAACGCCGCACTGCGCGGCATCAGTTCCGACACCCCGCAGCGCACCGACACCGAGGCCATCGGCGCCCTTCTGTACGCCACGCTCACCCAGCGCTGGCCGTACGAGACCGACGCACACGGTCTGGCCGGGCTGCCCAAGGACATCGGTCTGATCCCTCCGGACCAGGTGCGGGCCGGCGTCCACCGCGGCCTGTCCGAACTGGCGATGCGGGCGCTCGCCAACGACGGCGCCACCGCCTCCCGCCACGAGTCCCCGTGCACGACGCCGGAGGAACTGGTGAAGGCGATCGGCGAGATGCCGCGCATCCGCCCGCCGGAGCCGGCGTTCACCGCCCCGCCCCAGTACCAGCGCACGGCCTACCAGCAGGGGGCGTACGGCCGTCCGGCGCCGCACATCGGTGCCACGCAGCCCGTTCCGACGCCACCGCCCCCGCTGCAGAGCCGTACCGGCAAGGCCCTCAAGTGGGGCGTGTCGGCCCTGTTGATCGCCGCGCTCGGTCTCGGAAGCTGGCAGCTCGCGGACGCCCTCATGGACCGGGGCGGCAGCGCCGACGACCCGAACCAGACACAGACCGTGGACGGCGACAACGACAAGAACACCCAGGCCCCGGTGCCTGGCAAGCCGGTCGCCATCACCGGAGCCCGGGACTTCGACCCCTTCGGCGACCAGTCCGAGAAGCCGTCCGACATCGGCAATGTCTACGACGGAGACAAGTCCACCTACTGGCAGACGGCCTACTACCTCAGTTCCGACTTCGGCCGTCTCAAGCCCGGGGTCGGCGTCATCCTGGACCTCGGCAAGGTCCAGCAGGTCGGAAAGGTGACCGTCACCTTCCTCGGGAACACCTCTGTGGAGCTGCGCAGCGCGGGCAAGGACGCCACGACGGAGCCGACCTCCTTCGACGCCTACCAGAAGGTCGCCGGGGGTTCGGGAACGACAGTGGAACTCAAGCCGGACAAGGCCCTCCAGAGCCGGTACCTCCTGGTGTGGCTCACCGATCTGCCGGTGCAGGCGGACGGGACATGGCGCGGCCGCCTGGCGGACGTCACGGTGACCAGCTGACGGCATCTACCGCAAGGGGAGGGTGTGATGGCGGGCAGCGAGAGTCATGACGGAGTGGCCGACCAGGATCTCCTCGCCCGTCACGTCCAGGGCGACCCCGATGCCTTCGGTGAGCTCGTGCGCCGTCACCGCGACCGGCTCTGGGCCGTGGCCCTGCGGACCCTGGGGGATCGCGAGGAGGCCGCCGACGCCGTCCAGGACGCGCTCGTCTCCGCCTATCGTGCCGCGCACACCTTCCGCGGCCAGGCAGCCGTGACGACCTGGCTGCACCGGATCACGGTGAACGCTTGTCTGGACCGTGCCCGCAAGGCCGCGTCGCGGAAGACGGCGCCCACCGATGACACGGAGCGCCTGGATCAGCTCCTGGAGCCGCACGAGTCGGCTTCCGCACCCGCCGAGCGCAATGATCTGCACCGCCAGTTGCTCGCGGCCCTGAGCACCCTGCCCGCCGACCAGCGGGCCGCCCTCGTCCTCGTGGACATGCAGGGCTACCCCGTCGCGGAAGCCGCCCGCATTCTCGACGTGCCGACCGGAACGATCAAGAGCCGGTGTGCCCGGGGAAGAGCCAGGCTCCTGCCCCTGCTCACCCACCTCCGGCCCGACGGCAGCGAGGCGAAGACGGAACCGAGCACGGAGCGGAACCGGACACGGGGGACAGCCGTCCCACCCGCAGCGGGACCGCAGCGTGCGGGACCGCCGGAGGCAGAGCCGAGCGATTCAGCCGCAGTGAAGGGCGGAGGTGGACGAGCGTGACGTCGTCGACGGCAGACATGACCGGGCACCCGGATGTCGCGGAGATCTCCGACCTCGCCGAAGGCATCCTCCCCCGTGCACGGACCACCGACATACGACGGCATCTGGAGAGCTGCGCACTCTGTGCGGACGTCTACGCGTCGCTGGAGGAGATTCAGGGCCTGCTCGGCACGCTGCCGCCCCCGGCCGCCATGCCGGACGACGTGGCCGCCCGTATCGACGCCGCCCTGGCTGCCGAACCGCGACCGGCCGCGGCCGACGACGCGCATGTTTCACGTGAAACATCGACACCGGTCGACCGACCGACCGGGCACCCCCGCCACTCCTCCACCGGCCCCGGCCGCAAGGCTCGCCGGCGAGGCGTGCGGCGAAGGGTCGCTGTACTCGGCGCCGTGGCCGCCGCTGCCGCCATCGGGCTCGGCTCGGTCGTCGTGTCCTCCCTCACCGGGGAGAGCCCGTCCAGCGACACCGCACACGAGCAGCAGACCGCCGCACTCTCGGACACCTTCTCCGAGGGGCATCTCCAGGACAAGGTCACCGGCCTCGTCGCGGGCGGGAGCGCTCAGAACGAGTCGCCCACACCGCGCAGCTTCGGCATGGAGTCCGAGACCGGTGGCGAGACCGCCGAGAACCACGTCTTCAAGCAGCCGACCGTGCCCGAGTGCATCCGCCGGGGCATCGGCCGCGACGACGCGGCGATCGCCACGGAGCAGGGCGTCTACCAGGGCAAGGAAGCGCTGCTCGTGGTACTGCCCGATGCCGCCCACGACACCCGCGTCACCGCCTACATTGCCGATGCGGCGTGTGTGAAGCAGCCCGCCATCGGCGAGGCCAAGATCCTTCTGCAGCACTCCTACGCGCGTCCGTAGCGGTCGGGTCCGACTCCCCTCCCGGGTGGCCCGGCCCTGTCGTCGTGTGCCCGGACACAGCGGGAATGCGCGCCCCGTAGGATCCGTTAGGTGGGGTGAGAGTTCCGAGTGCAGCTCCACCCGGCCCTGAAGACGCAGTCCAGAGACGAGGAATGAAGCCGTGAGCGACGTCCGAAACGTGATCATCATCGGCTCCGGGCCCGCCGGCTACACGGCGGCGCTCTACACCGCGCGAGCGTCGCTCAAGCCGCTGGTGTTCGAGGGTGCCGTCACTGCGGGCGGAGCACTGATGAACACCACCGAGGTCGAGAACTTCCCCGGCTTCCAGGACGGGATCATGGGCCCCGAGCTCATGGACAACATGCGGGCCCAGGCGGAGCGCTTCGGTGCCGAGCTGATCCCGGACGACGTCGTGAGCGTCGACCTCACCGGTGAGATCAAGACCGTCACCGACACCGCGGGAACCGTCCACCAGGCCAAGGCCGTCATCGTGACCACCGGCTCCCAGCACCGCAAGCTCGGCCTGCCGAACGAGGACGCCCTGTCCGGCCGCGGCGTCTCCTGGTGCGCGACCTGTGACGGCTTCTTCTTCAAGGACCAGGACATCGCCGTGATCGGCGGCGGTGACACCGCGATGGAGGAGGCCACGTTCCTCTCCCGCTTCGCGAAGTCCGTGACGATCGTCCACCGTCGCGACACCCTGCGCGCCTCCAAGGCGATGCAGGAGCGTGCCTTCGCCGACCCCAAGATCACGTTCGTGTGGGACAGCGAGGTGGCCGAGGTCCAGGGCGACCAGAAGCTCTCGGGCCTGAAGCTGCGCAACGTCAAGACCGGCGAGCTCTCGGACCTGCCGGTGACCGGCCTGTTCATCGCGATCGGCCACGACCCGCGCACCGAGCTCTTCAAGGGCCAGCTCGACCTGGACCCGGAGGGCTACCTGAAGGTTGAATCGCCCTCGACCCGCACCAACCTGACGGGTGTCTTCGGCGCCGGTGACGTGGTCGACCACACCTACCGCCAGGCGATCACCGCCGCGGGCACCGGCTGCTCCGCCGCACTCGACGCCGAGCGCTTCCTCGCCGCCCTCAGCGACGAGGACAAGGCGGAGCCCGAGAAGACCGCCGTCTGACCACCCCATCCCCCGCACCACTCAGTTAAAGGAGCCCGCCGTGGCCGGCACCCTGAAGCACGTGACCGATGCCTCCTTCGAGGAAGACGTCCTGAAGAACGACAAGCCCGTCCTGGTGGACTTCTGGGCCGCCTGGTGCGGCCCGTGCCGCCAGATCGCGCCGTCCCTCGAGGCGATCGCCGCCGAGTACGGCGACAAGATCGAGATCGTCAAGCTGAACATCGACGAGAACCCGGGTACGGCTGCCAAGTACGGCGTCATGTCCATCCCGACCCTGAACGTCTACCAGAGCGGCGAGGTCGCCAAGACCATCGTCGGCGCCAAGCCGAAGGCCGCGATCGTCCGTGACCTCCAGGACTTCATCGCCGACTGACGTTTCACGTGAAACACGAATGGGCCGACCCGAACGGGTCGGCCCATTCGGCTTACAGCGGCCTCCCCGGCGCCCTCTACAGCGGACGCAACACCGGTTCCTTCTGCACGGCGCCGAGCAGGCGGTCCAGCGCCATCTCCACGTCCTCCTTCCAGGAGAGCGTGGACCGAAGATCCAGCCGCAACCGCGGATACCGGGGATGCGGCCGCACCGTCTTGAAGCCCACCGCCAGCAGGTGATCCGCCGGCAGGACGCAGGCGGGTTCCTTCCAGCGAGCATCCCCGAACGCCTCGATCGCCTTGAATCCCCGGCGCAGAAGGTCCTTGGCAACCGTCTGGACCATCACCCGGCCCAGCCCCTGCCCTTGGTACCCGGGCGTCACGAAGGCGGTGATCAGTTGGACCGCGTCCGAGGAGACCGGACTGGTGGGGAAGGCCGCAGAGCGCGGCACATAGGCCGGGGGTGCATAGAGAACGAAACCCACCGGCACGTCATCGACGTAAACCACCCGACCGCAGGACCCCCAGTCCAGGAGCACGGCGGAGATCCAGGACTCCTTCTCCAGAGCGGGTGTGCCCGCCTTTACCGCGGCCTCGCCGCTGACGGGATCCAGTTCCCAGAAGACGCACGAGCGACAGCGTGAGGGAAGGTCCTGAAGGTTGTCCAGCGTGAGCGGTACGAGCCGGCGGCCCATGAAGGCTGTTCCTCGCTTCCTTCGCCTGCCGCATCGCGGGCGGCTGTCAGAGCGCTCCGTTCCCTGAGCAGGCTTCCGACGAACCCACCGACCGCGCCCAGCCCCAAGCCCGCGCTCACCAGTTCGGTGCGGCTCATCGTTCGCATGGCCCCTGCCTTCCTCTCAGAGGTACTGCCAGGTGACAACGCCATCCCGGTCGCATCGTATCCACGATGCGGTGGCCTCGACACCGACGCAATGCAAAGGGCGGGCCGTGTTCCGGTAAGCACCGGCACACGGCCCGCCCTTGAAGCTGTCGGAGCGCCGCCGGGCGCTCCCTCGCCCCGACATCAGGATTCGACGTCGTCGTCCTTCTCGTCCAGGAGGCCCTTCTGCAGTACGGGGCCTTCGCCGGGGGCCAGGCTGCCGAGGATCCGCTCCAGATCGTCCATGGAGGCGAACTCCACGGTGATCTTGCCCTTCTTCTGCCCCAGGTCGACCTTGACGCGTGTCTCGAAGCGGTCCGAGAGCCGAGTCGCCAGGTCCGAGAGCGCCGGGGAGACCAGGGAGCCGGCCCGCGGTCCCTTGGCTCGCTGCGGCTTCTGCGGCCGGGACCCCATCAGGGTCACGATCTCCTCGACCGACCGCACCGAGAGCCCCTCGGCCACGATGCGATGGGCCAGCCGGTCCTGCTCCTCCGGGTCGTCGACAGAGAGCAAGGCTCGCGCGTGACCCGCGGAGAGCACCCCTGCGGCCACCCGGTTCTGCACCTTCGGCGAGAGCTTCAGCAGACGCAGCGTGTTGGACACCTGCGGACGGGAGCGACCGATGCGGTCCGCCAACTGGTCGTGCGTGCAGTTGAAGTCCTTCAGCAACTGGTCGTAGGCGAACGCCTCCTCCAGCGGGTTCAACTGAGCACGGTGCAGGTTCTCCAAGAGCGCGTCCAGGAGGAGCTTCTCGTCCTCCGTCGCCCGGACGATCGCCGGGATGGCATCCAGTTCCAGCTCTCGGCAGGCACGGAACCGGCGCTCGCCCATGATGAGCTCGTAGCGTCCGGGCTCCGTGGGCCGCACGACGACCGGCTGGAGGAGACCGACCTCCCTGATAGAGGTGACGAGCTCGGCCAGCGCGTCGTCGTCGAAGTCCTTGCGCGGCTGCTTCGGATTCGGCGTGATCGCGTCGAGAGGAACCTCGGCGAAGTGTGCCCCCATGGGCGGTCGGAGCCCTTCAGCACCCTGGGGCGCCGTCGGCTCCTCCGTTTCACGTGAAACATGCGCCAGCGTGGCCACCTTCGCCGCGGCCACCCCGCGTTCGTTCGGCAGCAGAGGCATCGCCCCCGGGGCCGCGGGAACCGCGGTTCCCAACGCCGCCGAGGCTACCGACTTCTCGGTCGGGGCATTGGGGATCAGTGCGCCCAGACCACGACCCAGCCCCCTCCGTCGCTCACTCACTGGATCCCCTCCACCATGTTTGGATCATTCTGAGCGCCGACATGGGCGTGGGCCGCGTCATAGCTGACACCCACTCCCTTCAGCGCGATCTCACGGGCCGCCTCCAGGTAGGAGAGGGCTCCGCTTGATCCTGGATCGTAGGTCAGCACCGTCTGCCCGTAGCTCGGGGCCTCGGAGATACGGACCGAGCGGGGAATGCTGGTCCGCAGCACCTCCTCGCCGAAGTGGCTGCGCACCTCGTCCGCGACCTGGGACGCGAGCCGCGTCCGGCCGTCGTACATGGTGAGGAGGATCGTTGACACATGCAGCGTGGGGTTGAGGTGTCCCCTGACCAGGTCGACGTTGCGCAGCAGCTGTCCCAGGCCCTCCAGCGCGTAGTACTCGCACTGGATCGGGATCAGGACCTCCTGGCCCGCGACGAGCGCGTTGACCGTCAGCAGGCCCAGGGAAGGCGGGCAGTCGATGAGGATGTAGTCCAGCGGCTGCTCGTACGCCGTGATCGCCCGCTGGAGCCGGCTCTCACGTGCGACCAGAGAGACCAGTTCGATCTCCGCACCGGCGAGGTCGATGGTCGCGGGCGCACAGAACAGGCCCTCGACATCGGGGACCGGCTGGACCACTTCCGAGAGCGGCCGGCTCTCGACCAGCACGTCGTAGATGGAAGGCACATCCGCGTGGTGGTCGATCCCCAGCGCGGTGGAGGCATTGCCCTGGGGGTCGAGGTCGACGACCAGGACCCGCGCACCGTGCAGGGCGAGTGACGCGGCAAGGTTGACGGTCGTCGTCGTCTTGCCCACACCGCCCTTCTGGTTCGCTACGACCATGACCCGGGTCTGCTCGGGGCGCGGCAGCCCATCGCCGGCGCGGCCCAGAGCCTCCACCGCCAGTTGGGCAGCACGACCGATCGGAGTGTCGTCCATCGGAGGCGGTGTTTCACGTGAAACATCCGCCCCCATCGACTCGGTACGGGGACCGGGGACCGGATCGGTCATCGGTCCCGCGATATTGGCGTCGGACCGCAAGGATTCACTCTCCTCGACTTCAGGCTCGCAATGAACAGAGCCTCCCATGCCTTCGGGGTCATGAACCAGTGAGGCCTGGGCTTCTGTGGAGAAATCCACCTCTGTGGACAACTCCGTACCCTCTCCGAGCGACCCGAGAGGCTTCCGTTCACGTGGGTCGGCCGCGGCGCGGCCGCGACTGATGATGCCGTGCAGCAGTGAGCGACGTTTCACGTGAAACACGATGCACAGCAGCCGAGAGCGATCGGCCGCGACACTCCGGCACGCGTGGGCAGGGCAGCTTGTGTGGAGTACGACGGAACGGCCGGGCTCCTACCCGCGACGTCGACGCGTCCGGCCGGTCCGGGCCGCCTTGGCCCGCTTGGCGGCGAAACGCACACCGCCGGGGCTCTCGCCGACCTCGACCCGCACCACGGTGGACATGGGTTCCACGACCCCCTCGCCGACGTGAAGGATGGAGGTCTCTTCCGCTCCGAGCTTGCTCAATGCCGCGGTCGCCGCCTTCAGCTCCTCCTCGGCCGTGTCGCCCTTGAGGGCGAGCATCTCGCCGTACGGGCGCAACAGCGGGATGCCCCAGGTGGCGAGCCGGTCCAGGGGAGCGACGGCACGGGCCGTCACCACGTGCACCGGCGGCAGCTTGCCCATGACCTCCTCGGCCCGGCCCCGCACCACGGTGACATGGTCCAGGCCCAGCAGCTCCACGACCTCGCTGAGGAAGTTCGTGCGGCGCAGCAGCGGCTCCAGGAGCGTGATCTTCAGGTCTTCCCGTACCAGAGCCAAGGGGATGCCGGGCAGGCCGGCGCCCGAGCCGACGTCGCACACCGTCACTCCCTCGGGGACGACCTCCGAGAGCACCGCGCAGTTCAGCAGGTGCCGCTCCCAGAGCCGGGGCACTTCACGCGGGCCGATCAGGCCGCGCTTCACCCCCGCTTCGGCGAGCAGTTCCGCATAGCGGACCGCGTCCGCGTAGCGATCACCGAACACGTCACGTGCCTGCTCGGGTACAGGGGGGAGCTCCGCTGCCTCCGACACGGGGGACCGTCCTTCCGTACGGCACCGGCGCAGAGGACGCCGGTGCCAGAACCACCAGAACTATCAGGCTGACAAAATTCGGCCCCGCCTGCGCAACAGACGGGGCCGGAGAACGAGGGGAACCGATCAGGCGGGGAGGACGACGACGAAGCGCTCCGGCTCCTCGCCCTCGGACTCGCTGCGGAGTCCCGCGGCCTTGACCGCGTCATGCACGACCTTGCGCTCGAAGGGCGTCATCGGCTCGAGCCGCACGGACTCGCCGCTGCTCTTGACCTCGGCCGCGGCCTTGGCGCCCAGCTCGGACAGCTCGGCGCGCTTGCCCGCCCGGTAACCCGCGATGTCCAGCATCAGCCGGCTGCGGTCACCGGTCTCACGGTGCACGGCGAGGCGCGTGAGCTCCTGCAGAGCCTCCAGCACCTCACCGTCCCGGCCGACCAGCTTCTGCAGATCGCGGCTGCTGCTGTCGCTGATGATCGAGACGGAGGCGCGGTCGGCCTCGACGTCCATGTCGATGTCGCCGTCGAGGTCGGCGATGTCGAGCAGACCCTCCAGGTAGTCCGCCGCGATGTCGCCCTCCTGCTCGAGGCGGGTCAGGGTGTCTGCGCCCTCGGCAGCGGCGGAGGTGGTGCCTTCCGTCACGGGATGGACTCCTTCTTACTTCTTCGACGGGGACTTGGGCCGCTGCGGGCCCTTGCGCTGACCGGACTGTGCCCTGCTGCGGCCACCGCTGCCGGACTTCGGAGCCGGCTTCTTGGCACCACCGGCGGACTTGGTGTCCTGCTTGTCGTCAGGCTTGGCGTCCTGCGGCTCGTCCGACTTGGTCAGCGACGTCTTCGGCTCGGCGTCACCGGCGGTCTTGGCCTGACGCTGGGACTTGGTCTGCCGCTTGGGCTGCTGGCGCTTGGGCTGGCCCGTGGTCGTCACGGTCGTGCCGTCCGCGCTCTGGGCGGCGACGGCGGCCTCGTTCTTCACCACGGTGCCGTCGGCCTGGGCCGCCATGCCTGCCTTGTTCAGACCGTTGATGAACTTCCGCTCGGCCTCGTTGCGGTCCCGGCCCTTGGCGACGATCGCCTTCACGATGGCCTTCTGGCCCCGGCCACGGATCCTGCCGTGCTCGGTGACGCTCTTGTGCAGTCGCTCGAGGTAGGCGGCCTGCGCCTTGGAGCCCGGCGTCGGGTTGTTGCGGATGACGTACATCTGCTGGCCCATGGTCCACACGTTGGTGGTCAGCCAGTAGACGAGGACACCGACGGGGAAGTTGACACCGAAGACGGCGAACATGACGGGGAAGACGTACATCAGCATCTTCTGCTGCTGCATGAACGGCGTCTTCACGGTGGTGTCGACGTTCTTCGTCATCAGCTGGCGCTGGGTGAAGAACTGCGAGGCCGACATCAGCACGATCATGATCGCGGTGACGACCCGGACGTCGGTGAGGGAGGCGTTGAGGGCGGAGACGTCGCTCTCGCTGCTGAAGAACTTGGAGGCCAGCGGGGCCCCGAAGATGTGCGCCTTCTGCGCGCTCTCCAGCAGGCTCTGGTTGACCGCGCCGATGGTGTCGCCGGAGGCGATGCCATTGAGCACGTGGTAGAGGGCGAAGAAGAACGGGGACTGCGCCAGGATGGGAAGGCACGAGGAGAGCGGGTTCGTACCCGTCTCCTTGTACAGCTTCATCATCTCTTCGGACTGACGCTGCTTGTCGTTCTTGTAGCGCTCCTGGATCTTCTTCATCTCCGGCTGGAGCGTCTGCATCCCGCGCGTCGCCTTGATCTGCTTCACGAAGAGCGGGATCAGGCAGATGCGGATGAGGATCACCAGGGACACGATGGACAGGCCCCAGGCCCATCCGGTGTCAGGTCCGAAGATCGCCCCGTACACCGTGTGGAACTGGACGATGACCCAGGAGACGGGCCAGGTGATGAAGCTGAAGAGGCTGGCAATCGTGTCCACTAATCATGCTCCTTGGGCATGGGGCGAGGTCTCTGCGGCCGGGCTCGAAGGTTCGGACGTGCTCGGGTGAGCAGGCCGTCCTTCGGTGGCCGGTTCGGCGGCGGAGGTCCCGCCCTTGCGTGCCCGCCAGGCGGCACGCAGCATTTCGTGCCACCGCGGACGCTTGCGCGGTGGAACATGGTCCACTCCGCCCGGCGACCACGGATTGCACCGCAGGATGCGCCAGGCGGTGAGCGCCGTGCCCTTGACGGCTCCGTGCCGGTCGATGGCCGTGTAGCCGTAGTGGGAACACGACGGGTAGTACTTGCAGACCGGCCCCAGCAGCGGACTGATCGTCCACTGGTAGAGCTTGATCAGAGCCAGCAGCGGGTACTTCATCGCGCGCCCCCTCCCAGTAGCCGCGCCAGGGCGGCGTCCAGGTCTCGGGCCAGGTGTGCATGGTCGGCGTCACCCGCACCGGGCAGCGCTCGTACGACTACCAGGCTACCGGGGGGCAACAGGTCGATCCGGTCGCGCATCAGATGGCGAAGCCTGCGCTTCACCTTGTTGCGCACGACCGCGCCACCCACGGCTTTGCTCACGACGAAACCCGCACGTGTCCGGGGAGCGCTCTCCCCAGGCGCGTGCGGGTCCGTGGCACCGCTTCGAAGGTGGACGACGAGGGCCGGGCGGCCGGCCCGGCGGCCCCGTCGTACCGCGGTCGCGAAGTCCTCGCGCCGCCTCAGCCGGTTCTCGGTGGGCAGCACGACGTCATGACCTGATCGGGATCAGGCGGACAGACGGGCGCGACCCTTGCTGCGGCGGGTCGCGAGAATCGCGCGGCCGGCACGGGTACGCATACGCAGCCGGAAGCCGTGGGTCTTCGCGCGACGACGGTTGTTCGGCTGGAAGGTGCGCTTGCTCACTCGGGGGCTCCAGAAAGATTCGGGTGGTGGCGGGGTGCCGTCCTGGCTGTCACCGTGCGCCCACGAGTAGCTCGCGTTACGCCCGAGTGCACCGCTTTTCGATCACCTTGGACGTGACCTGTGCCCATCGGAGGCAGGCGGCAGCAGCCATCGACAACTCGACCTGGTTACGGTACGTGCGACTGCGCCATTCGGTCAAACCAGCGGTGACCGGGAGACACTTGTCCACAGGCTGGGGACAACAACTTGAACCCTACCCGCCGCGCTGACTACCGTGGCTGGACTCCGATTCGTTCCCTTATCCCTGCCCCATCCGATTTTCATCCCGACCTGTCCTCGAATCACACCTTCGAGGGACCCGTGAGAGAGCGTGCCCTGTGGCTGACGTACCTGCCGATCTTGCCGCAGTGTGGCCACGCGTACTGGAGCAACTCCTCGGAGAGGGCCGCGGGCAGGGCGTCGAGTCGAAGGACGAGCACTGGATCCGCCGCTGCCAGCCGCTCGCGCTGGTCGCCGACACCGCCCTGCTCGCCGTACCGAACGAATTCGCGAAGGGCGTACTGGAGGGCCGCCTCGCCCCGATCGTCAGCGAGACCCTGACCCGCGAATGCGGCCGCCCGATCCGTATCGCGATCACCGTCGACGACACCGCGGGCGAGCCCGCCGGCCCGGCGCCCCAAGCCCCGCAGGGCCCGCCGTCGCGCCCGCAGCCCCGCTACGAGGAGCCCGAACTCCCCGCCCCCGGCCAGAGCGGCCGCGAGGACTACCGCGACGAGTACGAGGGCTACGGCCGCAACCGCGCCGACCAGCTCCCCACCGCACGGCCCGCCTACCCGCAGGAGTACCAGCGCCCCGAGCCCGGCTCCTGGCCCCGGCCGGCGCAGCAGGACGACTACGGCTGGCAGCAGCAGCGCCTCGGCTTCCCGGAGCGGGACCCCTACGCGTCCCCGTCGCAGGAGCCGTACGGCCAGGAGCCGCCGCCGTACTCCCACGACTCCCACCCCCCGTACCAGCAGCAGGACTACCGGCCGCAGCCCCCGGACCGCCCGTCGTACGACTCCCCGCGCGGTGACTACGAACAGTCCCGGAGCGACTACGACAAGCCCCGCGGCGACTACGACGCCCCGCGCGGCGACTACGACCAGCAGCGCGGCGACTACGACCAGCGCGGCCCGCGCCGGGACCTGCCCGAGCCCCCGCCCGGATCCGGACACGTCCACCGCGGCGGCCCCGTAGGCCCCGGACCCGCCACCGGGGCGCCCGGGCCGCTGGCCGCACAGCCCGCGCCGGCGACCGGACCGGGCGAGCCGACCGCGCGCCTGAACCCGAAGTACCTCTTCGACACCTTCGTCATCGGCGCCTCCAACCGCTTCGCCCACGCGGCGGCCGTCGCCGTGGCCGAAGCACCCGCGAAGGCCTACAACCCGCTCTTCATCTACGGGGAGTCGGGGCTCGGCAAGACCCACCTCCTGCACGCCATCGGGCACTACGCGCGCAGCCTCTACCCCGGCACGCGCGTGCGCTACGTGAGCTCGGAGGAGTTCACCAACGAGTTCATCAACTCCATCCGCGACGGCAAGGGCGACAGCTTCCGCAAGCGCTACCGCGAGATGGACATCCTGCTCGTCGACGACATCCAGTTCCTCGCGGACAAGGAGTCGACGCAGGAGGAGTTCTTCCACACCTTCAACACCCTCCACAACGCCAACAAGCAGATCGTTCTCTCCAGCGACCGGCCGCCCAAGCAACTGGTCACGCTGGAGGACCGGCTCCGCAACCGGTTCGAGTGGGGGCTGATCACCGACGTACAGCCGCCCGAGCTGGAGACGCGCATCGCGATCCTGCGCAAGAAGGCGGTGCAGGAGCAGCTCAACGCTCCGCCGGAGGTGCTGGAGTTCATCGCCTCACGGATCTCGCGCAACATCCGCGAGCTCGAGGGCGCCCTGATCCGGGTGACGGCCTTCGCGTCGCTCAACCGGCAGCCGGTCGACCTCGGCCTCACGGAGATCGTCCTCAAGGACCTGATCCCCGGCGGCGAGGACTCCACCCCGGAGATCACCTCGACGGCGATCATGAGCGAGACCGCCGACTACTTCGGCCTCACGGTGGAGGACCTGTGCGGCAGCTCGCGCGGCCGCCAGCTCGTGACGGCCCGGCAGATCGCCATGTACCTGTGCCGCGAGCTGACGGACCTCTCGCTGCCGAAGATCGGCGCGCTCTTCGGCGGCCGGGACCACACGACGGTGATGCACGCCGACCGCAAGATCCGCAATCTGATGGCCGAGCGGCGCTCGATCTACAACCAGGTCACCGAGCTGACCAACCGCATCAAGAACGGCTGACGGCCCGCGGCCGCCGGCACGGCCACGAAGGCGCCTCCGGGACTTCCGGGGGCGCCTTTCGCGTCCCCGGGCTCGCTCCGGGCCTCCACCCGCCCGTACGCGCGTCCTCTCCGCTGTTCGAATACCTGCCGGGTTACGGCCGTCCTCCACAGATTCGGCCACTTTTTTCCGTCCACACCTTGGGGACCGGGAAGTTGTCCCGATCCTGTCCACAGGTCAGGCTGTTGAGAGATCATCGGGGCAGGTCAGCTCCCTGTGGATTCGTGGACGAACGATCTCCACAGCCTGTGGACAACCAAACGGTCCACAGGCTGTGCATGCAGTTGTCCACGGGCAACCCACAGGCTGGAGCGGGTTGTCCCCAGTGATCCCCAGCTTCTCCACATGGCTGTCCACTGTTCGGCAACGTGACGCGCCCTGTCACCGCGTCGAGTGAAAGGCGTCACACCGGGCTGCCTGGTTGGGCTGTGGGAAACGTGGGTAAAGCTGGGGACGGCTCTGGGGAGAAGTCGCCTCTCCCTGTGCACGGTGTGTGCAGAACTTTCTGTTCTCCACAGATGTGCCCGGTTGTCCACCGGCTCCGCCCACAGGACCCGTGGACAAAATTCCTGCTCTGACCTGGGCAAACGGGGTTATCCACGGTATCCACAGGCCCTACTACTACTGACGACTAGAGAGAGAGCGGAATTCGTTTCGAAGCGGGTCCTGTGCACAACTCGCCCTCTCGAGCCCGGCCGCCCCTCGTCACGACTTGACCCCGAACGGCACCTACTGTCAGTGGGGTGCGTCAGACTGGTCCCCGGTGTTCTGCCCCTCACAGCGGCGGACGACACCGGTCAGACGACGAAGGCGAAGCAGGGCGAGCAGCGCCGGCAACAGCAGGAGGCGGCAACAGTGAAGATCCGGGTGGAACGCGACGTACTCGCGGAGGCAGTGGCCTGGGCTGCGCGCAGCCTCCCGGCCCGTCCGCCGGCGCCGGTCCTCGCGGGCCTGCTGCTGAAGGCCGAGGAGGGACAGCTCAGCCTGTCCGGCTTCGACTACGAGGTCTCGGCGCGGGTGTCCGTGGAGGCGGAGATCGAGGAGGAGGGCACGGTCCTCGTCTCCGGCCGCCTGCTCGCCGACATCTCCCGCGCCCTCCCCAACCGGCCGGTCGAGATTTCCACAGACGGTGTACGGGCGACGGTGGTCTGCGGCTCCTCGCGGTTCACCCTCCACACCCTGCCTGTGGAGGAGTACCCGGCGCTGCCGCAGATGCCGGAGGCGACCGGCACCGTCCCCGGTGAGGTCTTCGCCTCCGCCGTGCAGCAGGTGGCGATCGCCGCGGGCCGGGACGACACGCTGCCCGTCCTGACCGGTGTGCGCATCGAGATCGAGGGCGACTCGGTGACGCTGGCCTCCACCGACCGCTACCGCTTCGCGGTCCGCGAGTTCCTGTGGAAGCCGGAGAACCCGGACATCTCTGCGGTCGCCCTGGTGCCCGCCAAGACGCTGCAGGACACCGCCAAGGCCCTGACCAGCGGTGACCAGGTGATCCTGGCGCTGTCCGGCTCCGGCGCGGGCGAGGGCCTGATCGGTTTCGAGGGCGCCGGCCGCCGTACGACGACGCGTCTGCTGGAGGGCGACCTCCCGAAGTACAAGACGCTGTTCCCGACGGAGTTCAACAGCGTCGCCGTGATCGAGACCGCCCCCTTCGTGGAGGCCGTCAAGCGCGTGGCCCTGGTCGCCGAGCGCAACACCCCGGTGCGGCTCAGCTTCGAGCAGGGCGTGCTCATCCTGGAGGCCGGTTCCAGCGACGACGCACAGGCTGTGGAAAGGGTCGACGCCCAGTTGGAGGGCGACGACATCTCGATCGCCTTCAACCCGACCTTCCTGCTGGACGGTCTGAGCGCGATCGACTCCCCGGTCGCCCAGCTCTCGTTCACGACGTCCACGAAGCCGGCCCTGCTCAGCGGCAAGCCCGCGGTGGACGCCGAGGCGGACGAGGCCTACAAGTACCTGATCATGCCGGTGCGGCTGAGCGGCTGAGCCGACGGGCTCCGGCGGTCGCTGTCCACAGGGTGGGGACGAACCCGCAGGTGGGGGCATACGCCTGAGCGCGTATGCCCACAACTGTGCACGGGCGTGCGGGTTTAGGCTCGACGCGGGTACGAAAGTGCCGCGGCACCCGTCCGGCGGGTTCGGAGGTGCCGCCTTGCCACCTCGCACACCTAAGGAACGCAACTGATGGAGCTCGGTCTCGTCGGCCTCGGCAAGATGGGCGGCAACATGCGCGAGCGGATCCGCCGCGCGGGCCACACCGTCGTCGGATACGACCGCAATCCGGACCTCGCCGACGTCCACAGCCTGGAAGAGCTGGTGGGCAAGCTCAGCGCCCCGCGCGTGGTGTGGGTGATGGTCCCGGCCGGCGAGGCCACCCAGGACACCGTCGACCGGCTCGGCGAGCTGCTGGAGCCCGGCGACGTCGTCGTGGACGGCGGCAACTCCCGCTGGACGGACGACGAGAAGCACGCCGGGGAGCTGGCGGCCAAGGGCATAGGCTTCGTCGACTGCGGCGTCTCCGGCGGCGTGTGGGGCCTGGAGAACGGCTACGCGCTGATGTACGGCGGCGACGCGGAGAACGTCGCCAAGGTGCAGCCGGTCTTCGACGCCCTCAAGCCCGAGGGCGACTTCGGCGCCGTGCACGCCGGCAAGGTCGGCGCGGGCCACTTCGCGAAGATGGTCCACAACGGCATCGAGTACGCGATGATGCAGGCCTACGCCGAGGGCTGGGAGCTGCTGGAGAAGGTCGACTCCGTGGAGAACGTCCGCGAGGTCTTCCGCTCCTGGCAGGAGGGCACGGTGATCCGCTCCTGGCTCCTCGACCTCGCGGTCAACGCGCTCGACGACGACGAGCACCTGGACGGGCTCCGGGGTTATGCACAGGACTCCGGTGAGGGACGCTGGACTGTGGAGGCCGCGATCGACAACGCGGTGCCGCTGCCCGCGATCACGGCGTCGCTCTTCGCGCGGTTCGCGTCCCGGCAGGACGACTCGCCGCAGATGAAGATGATCGCCGCGCTGCGCAACCAGTTCGGCGGACACGCGGTCGAGAAGAAGAAGTAAGCAACACCCGAAGGTCAACGCCCGAGGGTCCACACCCGGAGGCTGGGAGGTCGGCGCACGACCATGCACGTCACGCATCTGTCGCTGGCCGACTTCCGTTCGTACGCCCGGGTCGAGGTGCCCCTGGACCCGGGCGTCACCGCCTTCGTCGGGCCCAACGGGCAGGGCAAGACCAACCTGGTCGAGGCGGTCGGCTACCTCGCCACCCTCGGCAGCCACCGGGTCTCCTCCGACGCCCCCCTGGTGCGCATGGGCGCCGAGCGCGCCGTGATCCGCGCCCAGGTCCGGCAGGGCGAGCGGCAGCAGCTCATCGAGCTGGAGCTGAACCCGGGCAAGGCCAACCGCGCCCGCATCAACAGGTCCTCGCAGGTCAGACCGCGTGACGTGCTCGGCATCGTACGCACCGTGCTGTTCGCGCCGGAGGACCTGGCGCTGGTGAAGGGCGACCCCGGCGAGCGGCGCCGCTTCCTGGACGAGCTGATCACCGCCCGCTCCCCGCGGATGGCCGGGGTGCGTTCCGACTACGACCGGGTCCTCAAGCAGCGCAACACCCTGCTGAAGTCGGCCGCGCTCGCCCGCCGGCACGGGGGCCGGACGATGGATCTGTCCACGCTCGACGTCTGGGACCAGCACCTCGCGCGCGCGGGCGCCGAACTCCTCGCCCAGCGCCTGGACCTGATCGCGGCCGTGCAGCCGCTGGCCGACAAGGCGTACGAGCAGCTCGCCCCGGGCGGCGGGCCCCTCGCGCTGGAGTACAAGCCGTCGGCGCCCGGCGAGGCGCACACGCGCGAGGACCTGTACGAGCAGCTGATGGCGGCGCTCGGCGAGGCCCGCAAGCAGGAGATCGAGCGGGGCGTCACCCTGGTCGGTCCGCACCGCGACGACCTGCTGCTCAAGCTCGGCTCACTGCCCGCCAAGGGCTACGCCTCCCACGGCGAGTCGTGGTCGTACGCGCTGGCGCTGCGGCTGGCCTCGTTCGACCTGCTGCGGGCCGAGGGCAACGAGCCGGTGCTGGTCCTGGACGACGTCTTCGCCGAGCTGGACGCGCGGCGCCGGGAGCGGCTGGCCGAGCTGGTGGCGCCCGGCGAGCAGGTGCTGGTGACGGCGGCGGTCGACGACGACGTCCCGCACGTGCTCGCCGGGACGCGGTTCACGGTCGCGGAGGGCACGGTGGAGCGCGCATGAGCCCCGACGAGCCGGGCCCCGGCAGCCCCCTCGGCGGGCGGAAGCAGGACCACGGGACAGGCCCCGGGACGGGCGGCCCGGAGCCGTCCGGCGTCGACCTCGCGCGCGTGGCGCTCAGGGCGGCGCGGGAGGCGGCACGCGTGCGCGGGGACGCGGCCCAGCAGAAGAAGCAGGCGCGTCGGGGCGGTCTGCGCTCGGGGGCGCGGGCCGACGGCCGTGACCCCATGGCCCTGGGCTCGGCGATCAACCGGCTCATCACCGAGCGCGGCTGGGAGACCCCGGCGGCGGTCGGCGGGGTGATGGGCCGCTGGCCGCAGATCGTCGGCGAGGACGTGGCGAAGCACTGCGTGCCGGAGCGGTACGACGAGGACGAGCGGGTGCTGGTGGTGCGCTGCGACTCGACGGCCTGGGCGACCAACCTGCGCCTGCTCGCCCCGACGCTGGTGGCCCGGCTCAACGAGGACCTGGGGCACGGGTCGGTACGGATGATCAAGGTGCTCGGTCCCGGAGGCGCGGGCGGTGCCGGCCGCCGGTACGGGCCGCTGCGGGCGCCCGGCAGCCAGGGCCCGGGGGACACCTACGGGTGATGCGGGAAGAGCCTGAGACCTCGTCAGCGATACGTGATGTACCTCACAAAATCGACCGCCGGAGACCGGTGTGAACCGTCGGCGCGGGCTGTGCCGTATCACCGCGCGGGACCGCGTGCCGCGAGCTGACTCCCAAGTAGCAACGGGTTGACGCCTCGAAGCGCTGAGTGCCGTCGTGAGCCTCTTGAGGCCCCCTTCCGCATATCGGGAGTCGGGCAAGGCTCGTTCAGGGCGGCACATGCGGACTCAGGTACCGGCAAACCCCCATCAGTGTCAGTGGTACCGGTAGAATGAGAGAGAATCCCGCCCCGACCGTGGGGACCGTCCGGGACTAGCTGAGCAACGCTGATCAAGGCTTACCAACGCAACATGCCGCAGCCGCTCCGGCAACCTGCCGACGAGCCCGGCTCGTGCTGTGCCAGAAAGGGCGCTTCGTGGCCGATTCCGGCAACCCCAACGAGAACAACCCGTCCACCGACACCGACGTGAACGACGCGGTGAGCGCCTCGCAGGGCGACCCCCACGCCTCGTACGACGCCAGTGCCATCACCGTCCTCGAGGGTCTGGACGCGGTCCGCAAGCGACCCGGTATGTACATCGGCTCGACCGGTGAGCGGGGCCTGCACCACTTGGTGCAGGAGGTCGTGGACAACTCCGTCGACGAGGCGCTGGCCGGTCACGCGGACACGATCGACGTCACGATCCTCGCCGACGGCGGCGTCCGGGTCGTCGACAACGGCCGTGGCATCCCGGTGGGCATCGTCCCCTCCGAGGGCAAGCCCGCCGTCGAGGTCGTGCTGACGGTGCTGCACGCGGGCGGCAAGTTCGGCGGCGGCGGCTATGCGGTCTCCGGTGGTCTGCACGGTGTGGGTGTCTCCGTCGTCAACGCCCTCTCCACGAGGGTCGCGGTGGAGGTCAAGACCGACGGCTACCGCTGGACGCAGGAGTACAAGCTCGGCGTCCCCACGGCGTCGCTCGCCCGGCACGAGGCCACCGAGGAGACCGGCACGTCGGTCACCTTCTGGGCCGACGGCGACATCTTCGAGACCACCGACTACTCCTTCGAGACGCTCTCCCGGCGCTTCCAGGAGATGGCCTTCCTCAACAAGGGCCTGAAGATCAACCTCACCGACGAGCGCGAGTCGGCGAAGGCCACCGCCGGTGCGGACGAGGCGGGCGAGGACGAGAAGCACGAGGTCAGGAGCGTCTCGTACCACTACGAAGGCGGCATCGTCGACTTCGTGACGTACCTCAACTCCCGCAAGGGAGAGCTGGTTCACCCCACCGTGATCGACCTGGAGGCCGAGGACAAGGACAAGAACCTGTCCCTCGAGGTCGCGATGCAGTGGAACGGCGGCTACACCGAGGGCGTGTACTCGTTCGCCAACATCATCCACACCCACGAGGGCGGTACGCACGAAGAGGGCTTCCGCGCGGCGCTCACCTCGCTGATCAACAAGTACGCGCGCGACAAGAAGCTGCTGCGCGAGAAGGACGACAACCTCACGGGCGACGACATCCGCGAGGGTCTGACCGCGATCATCTCGGTGAAGCTGGGCGAGCCCCAGTTCGAGGGCCAGACCAAGACGAAGCTGGGCAACACCGAGGTGAAGACCTTCGTCCAGAAGATCGTCTACGAGCACCTGACCGACTGGCTCGACCGCAACCCCAACGAGGCCGCGGACATCATCCGCAAGGGCATCCAGGCGGCCCACGCGCGCGTGGCGGCCCGCAAGGCCCGTGACCTGACGCGTCGCAAGGGCCTGCTGGAGTCGGCGTCGCTGCCGGGCAAGCTGTCCGACTGCCAGTCGAACGACCCGACGAAGTGCGAGATCTTCATCGTCGAGGGAGACTCCGCCGGCGGTTCGGCCAAGTCCGGCCGCAACCCGCAGTACCAGGCGATCCTCCCGATCCGCGGCAAGATCCTCAACGTCGAGAAGGCGCGCATCGACCGGATCCTGCAGAACCAGGAGATCCAGGCGATGATCTCCGCGTTCGGCACGGGCGTGCACGAGGACTTCGACATCGAGAAGCTCCGCTATCACAAGATCATTCTTATGGCGGACGCCGACGTCGACGGCCAGCACATCAACACCCTGCTGCTGACCTTCCTGTTCCGCTTCATGCGGCCGCTGGTCGAGTCCGGGCACGTGTACCTGTCCCGTCCGCCGCTGTACAAGATCAAGTGGGGCCGGGACGACTTCGAGTACGCGTACTCCGACCGCGAGCGCGACGCGCTGATCGAGATGGGCCGCCAGGCCGGCAAGCGCATCCGTGAGGACTCCGTGCAGCGCTTCAAGGGCCTCGGCGAGATGAACGCCGAGGAGCTGCGCATCACGACCATGGACCAGGAGCACCGCGTGCTCGGCCAGGTCACGCTCGACGACGCCGCGCAGGCGGACGACCTGTTCTCGGTGCTGATGGGCGAGGACGTCGAGGCCCGCCGCGCGTTCATCCAGCGCAACGCCAAGGACGTCCGCTTCCTCGACATCTGAGTCGGTCACGGCTGACCGCACCAGGAAGGACCTTCACCAGCAATGACCGACGAGAACACCCCTGTGACCACGCCCGAGGGTGACGCCCTGGCGATGCGTGTCGAGCCCGTCGGGCTCGAGACGGAGATGCAGCGCTCCTACCTCGACTACGCGATGTCCGTCATCGTCTCGCGTGCGCTGCCCGACGTCCGCGACGGCCTCAAGCCCGTGCACCGGCGCGTGCTGTACGCCATGTACGACGGCGGCTACCGCCCCGAGCGCGGCTTCTACAAGTGCGCCCGCGTCGTCGGCGACGTCATGGGCAACTACCACCCCCACGGCGACAGCTCCATCTACGACGCCCTGGTCCGCCTCGCCCAGCCCTGGTCGATGCGGATGCCGCTCGTCGACTCCAACGGCAACTTCGGCTCGCCGGGCAACGACCCGGCGGCGGCCATGCGCTACACCGAGTGCAAGATGGCGCCGCTGTCGATGGAGATGGTCCGGGACATCGACGAGGAGACCGTCGACTTCACGGACAACTACGACGGCCGCTCCCAGGAGCCCACCGTCCTGCCCGCCCGCTTCCCGAACCTGCTGATCAACGGCTCGGCGGGCATCGCGGTCGGCATGGCGACCAACATCCCGCCGCACAACCTGCGCGAGGTCGCGGCCGGCGCCCAGTGGTACCTGGACAACTACGAGGCCTCGCACGAGGAGCTGCTGGACGCGCTCATCGAGCGCATCAAGGGCCCCGACTTCCCCACCGGCGCTCTGGTCGTGGGCCGCAAGGGCATCGAGGAGGCCTACCGCACCGGCCGCGGCTCGATCACCATGCGCGCGGTCGTCGAGGTCGAGGAGATCCAGAACCGCCAGTGCCTGGTGGTCACGGAGCTGCCCTACCAGGTCAACCCGGACAACCTCGCGCAGAAGATCGCCGACCTGGTGAAGGACGGCAAGATCGGCGGCATCGCCGACGTCCGCGACGAGACGTCGTCCCGCACCGGCCAGCGCCTGGTCATCGTCCTCAAGCGGGACGCGGTCGCCAAGGTCGTCCTGAACAACCTGTACAAGCACACCGACCTGCAGACCAACTTCGGTGCCAACATGCTGGCCCTGGTCGACGGCGTGCCGCGCACCCTCTCCCTGGACGCGTTCATCCGCCACTGGGTGAACCACCAGATCGAGGTCATCGTCCGCCGTACGCGCTTCCGGCTGCGCAAGGCCGAGGAGCGGGCGCACATCCTGCGCGGCCTGCTCAAGGCCCTGGACGCCATCGACGAGGTCATCGCGCTGATCCGGCGCAGTGAGACCGTGGAGATCGCGCGCGGGGGCCTGATGGACCTCCTGGAGATCGACGACATCCAGGCCAACGCGATCCTCGAGATGCAGCTCCGCCGCCTGGCGGCCCTGGAGCGGCAGAAGATCGTCCGGGAGCACGACGAGCTCCAGGCGAAGATCAACGAGTACAACGAGATCCTCGCCTCCCCCGTCCGCCAGCGCGGCATCGTCAGCGAGGAGCTGACCGCGCTCGTCGAGAAGTACGGCGACGACCGCAAGACCAAGCTGATCCCGTACGAGGGCGACATGTCCATCGAGGACCTGATCGCCGAGGAGGACATCGTCGTCACGGTCACCCGTGGCGGTTACATCAAGCGCACCAAGACCGACGACTACCGGGCGCAGAAGCGCGGCGGCAAGGGCGTGCGCGGCACGAAGCTCAAGGAAGACGACATCGTCAACCACTTCTTCGTGTCCACCACGCACCACTGGCTGCTGTTCTTCACCAACAAGGGCCGCGTCTACCGGGCCAAGGCCTACGAGCTGCCGGACGCCGGCCGGGACGCGCGCGGCCAGCACGTGGCGAACCTGCTGGCCTTCCAGCCGGACGAGACGATCGCCCAGATCCGCGCGATCCGCGACTACGAGGCGACGCCGTACCTGGTCCTGGCCACCAAGGCGGGCCTGGTGAAGAAGACGCCGCTGAAGGACTACGACTCGCCGCGTTCCGGCGGTGTCATCGCCATCAACCTGCGGGAGCAGGCGGACGGAAGCGACGACGAACTGATCGGGGCCGAACTGGTCTCGGCCGAGGACGATCTGCTGCTGATCAGCAAGAAGGCGCAGTCGATCAGGTTCACCGCGTCGGACGACACGCTGCGCCCGATGGGGCGTGCCACCTCGGGCGTCAAGGGCATGAGTTTCCGCGAAGGGGACGAGCTGCTCTCGATGAATGTTGTTCGAGCCGGTACGTTCGTGTTCACTGCCACCGACGGCGGTTACGCGAAGCGGACCTCCGTCGACGAGTACCGCGTCCAGGGTCGCGGCGGTCTCGGCATCAAGGCCGCCAAGATCGTCGAGGACCGCGGGTCGCTCGTGGGTGCGCTGGTGGTCGAGGAGAGCGACGAGATCCTCGCCATCACCCTCTCGGGCGGTGTGATTCGTACGCGAGTCAGCGAGGTCAGGGAGACCGGCCGTGACACCATGGGCGTCCAACTGATCAATCTGGGCAAGCGCGATGCCGTCGTCGGCATCGCACGCAACGCCGAGGCGGGACGCGAGGCGGAGGAGGTCGACGGCGATGTGGCCGTCGACGAGACCGCCGAGGGTGCCGCGACCACCGGCACGGACGAGGGTGAGGTGCCCTCGGCCGAGTAGCACGAGGAGAGAGTCATCGTGAGCGGAGCCACGGGCGCCGGATCGGCCGGTACCCCCACGGGTACGGAAACGGGCGGCGGCGGCCGTGGCTCCGCCGCGCGTGCGACGGATTCGCACACGACTCAACTGCGCAAGATCGACGACGGAGCGACCGACTCGCACTCGGGGAGCTCGTCCTCAACGCATGGATCCCAGGGGGGAACTGTGACGGACACCCGAGGCCAGCGGACACGGCAGGCGGCCTCGCCGCTGCCGGGGGAACGGCAGCCGCAGCAGCCCGGTGGGCCCTACCACCCGCCGCAGGCCTACCAGACCCAGGGCGGCAATGCGTCCGCCGTGCGCCGCCCGCGCACCGGCGCCCGCACCACGCCCCGCGTCCGCAAGGCGCGCCTGCGGGTGTCGAAGGCCGACCCGTGGTCGGTGATGAAGGTCAGCTTCCTGCTCTCCATCGCCCTCGGCATCTGCACCATCGTCGCGTCCGCCGTGCTGTGGATGGTCATGGACGCCATGGGCGTCTTCTCCACGGTCGGCGGCACGATCGCCGAGGCCACCGGCTCCAACGAGTCCAACGGCTTCGACCTGCAGTCCTTCCTGTCGCTGCCCAACGTGCTGATGTTCACGACGATCATCGCGGTCATCGACGTCGTCCTCGCGACGGCCCTGGCGACCCTCGGCGCGTTCATCTACAACCTGTCCGCCGGCTTCGTCGGCGGGGTGGAGCTGACCCTCGCCGAGGACGAGTGATCCGCGAGCCGACCGTGCTCGTCAGCCGCGCGACAACCGATTTTGGGACTGCCCGCCTCGTGCGCTAATCTTCAGGAGTCAGCGCGCGGGACACCACCGCAGAGCGCGGCGGGGCTATAGCTCAGTTGGTTAGAGCGCATCCCTGATAAGGATGAGGCCACAGGTTCAAATCCTGTTAGCCCCACCAGTACGAAGACCCCCAGCCGGATTCGGTTGGGGGTCTTCGGCGTTCGGGGTCCCTGCTCGTCGGGTGGGGTGGCGGGCAGGAAAAAACCCGGCCGCTGGCGACGGGGGATGCGCCAGCGGCCGGGCTGTGGCCAAGGCTAACAAGCGCGGGTGTCCAGTGGGTGCCGACTGGTCGGTCGGGTGCCGTTGATGTGACGGGGATCACGGGCCGGTGGGGTGGTCAGTGGTCGCACGGTGACGCGTAGTCGAGGCGCGGCAGGTACTCGTGCCACTTCTCCTCGGTCAGCACGCCCCGGGTGGCGGAGCAGATGCGGTCGATGGCGTCGTCCACGTCCAGGCTCCACAGCCGGACGGTGTCCGTGCCGCTGGAGACCCCGAGCATGTGGTGCACGGGGCTGAAGGACAGGAAGGTGCCGGCCTTGGTGTTGGGGCTCATCGCCTGGCCGATGGGGGTGGCCCGGGCGGGGTCGGAGACGCTCCAGAGCCGGACGGTGTTGTCGTTGGCGCCGCTGGCCAGGGTGGCGCCGTCCTGGCTGAACGTCAGTGACACCACCGAGTCGGTGTGCCCGGCGAGCGTGGCCTCGGCCCCGGACGTCCCGGACCGCTTCGTGACGTCCCACAGCCGGACCGTGCCGTCGTCGCTGCCGCTGGCGAGGGTGCGGCCGTCGGGGCTGTAGGACAGGGCGTTGACGGGGCCGAGGTGCCCGGTGCGGGGCGCGCCGAGAAGAGTGGCGTGCGCGGGATCGGTGACGTCCCAGAGGCGGACGGTGTCGTCCGCGCTGCCGCTGGCGAGGGTGCGGCCGTCGGGGCTGAAGGCGAGGGTGTTGACGTATCCCGTGTGGCCGGTGAGCGGCTTGCCCAGGCGGCGGGGGCGGGACGGGTCAGCGGTGTCCCACAACTGGACGGTCCGGTCGTCGTGCGCCGTGGCCAGGGTGCGGCCGTCCGGGCCGAACGCGAGGGTGTCGGGGCCCGCGTAGCGGGTGTCCAGGGCCACGGGCGGTCCGTGGGCCCGGGGCCCGGCCGGATCGGTGACGTCCCACAACTGCAGCGTGCGGCCCCCGGCGAGCACCGCGAGCGTGTCCCCGTCCGGCGAGAACTCCAGCGACCGTATGTCGCCCTCCCCCGGCCGGAAGGGGGCGCTCAGGGACACGGGCCGGGAGGCGTCCGCCACGTTCCACAGCCGGACCCTGCCGTCGCGGGCCGCGGTGGCCAGGACGCGCCCGTCCGGGCGGAAGGCACCGATCCGGCCGATCATGTCCGACGTGGGCAGCGACCACAGGCGGACCTTGCTGTCGCCGCTGCCGGTGGCGAGGGTGCGGCCGTCGGGGCTGAAGCCGAGGGCGTACATCTCGCCGCTGCCCCCGGCGAGGGGCACGCCGACCTGGGAGGGGTAGGCCGGGTCGCTGACGTTCCACAGGCTCGCCGTACTGTCCGCGCTGCTCGCGGCGAGCATGGCGCCGTCGGGGCTGAACGCGACCGCCCAGACGGGGCCGCTGTGGCCGGTGAGCGGTGCGCCGGCCGGTTCGGTCCGGGCCGGGTCGGTGACGTCCCAGAGGCGGACGGTGTCGTCCGCGCTGCCGCTGGCCAGGGTGCGGCCGTCGGGGCTGAAGGCCACGGAGTGCACCAGGCCGCCGTGGCCGGTGAGCGGTGTGCCGACGGGCTCGGCCCGCGCGGGGTCGGTGACGTCCCAGAGTCTGACCTTGTCGTCGTCGCCGCCGGCGGCGAGCGTGTGGCCGTCGGGGCTGAAGGCCACCGAGCGCACCGCCGCGGTGGGGCCGGTCAGGGTGCCCAGCGCCTCGGGGGACCGCGGGTCGGCCACGTTCCACAGGCGTACGGCGTGGTCGTCGTGGGCACTGGCCAGGGTGCGCCCGTCCGGGCTGAAGGCGAGCAGGTAGACGGTGCCGCCGCGGCCGGGCAGCGGGGCGCCGAGCGGGCGCGGACGACTGGGGTCGCGTACGTCCCACAGCCGGATCGTGCCGTCGTCCGAGGCGCTGGCCAGGGTGCGGCCGTCGGGGCTGAAGACGGCGGTGCTCACCCAACTGGTGTGCCCGGTGAGGGGCTTGCCGAGCTGTTCGGGGCGGCCGGGGTCCGAGACGTCCCAGAGCCGGACGGTGCGGTCGTAGCTGGCCGTCGCCAAGGTCCGCCCGTCGGGGCTGAACGAGGTGAGGTAGACGGCGCCCGTGTGGCCGAGGAGCGGGGTGGCCAGGGGCGCGTTCACGATCGAGATCAGCCGGTTCCTGACGTCCTCGTCGTCCGGCCGCAGGCGGTGTGCCGCCAGGTCGAGCTGGGCCGACAGCGAGGGGTCGGTGTCCTGGACCCGGTCCGCCTCGGCGACCACCTGCTCGAAGACGGCGTCGTTGCGCTGCTGCCAGGCGAGCACCGCCGAGCCGACGGCCACCAGGGCCAGGACGACCACCACCGAGACCGCGGTACGGCTGATCATGACGGTGCGCCTGCGCAGTCTGACCGCGGCGGCCAGGAACTCCACCGCGCTGCGGGTCAGCAGGGTGTCGCCGGCCGACTTCGCCCAGCCGCTGGCCTGCGCCAGCCGCGAGCCCCGGTAGAGCAGCGCGGAGTCGCGGTCCGACTCCTCCCAGGCCAGTCCGTCCTCCTCCAGCCGCTGGCGCAGCAGGTTCCCGGCGCGGTCCTCGTCGATCCAGTTGCGCAGCCGGGGCCAGGCGTGCAGCAGCGCCTCGTGGGTGATCTCCACGGTGTCCGCGTCGAGCGTCACCAGCCGGGCCCGCACCAGCGCCTCGAGGGACTCCTCGGTCTTGCCCGGGTCGCCCGACTCCTCGGCCAGCCGGCGCCGCGTACTGCGTCTGCGGGTGGCCTGGGAGTCCTCGCTCAGCCGGACCAGCCTGAGCAGCAGCAGCCGCGCGGCGGTGCGGGCCGCCGGGTCCAGGCCGGACCAGGCCCGCTCGGCGGTAGCGGCCACCGCGCCCTGGATGCCGCCGGCCGCGCGGTAGCCGGCCAGCGTCAGCCGGCCGGCCTTGCGGCGCTGCCAGGTGGCGAGCAGGGCGTGGGAGAGGAGTGGCAGCACGCCCGCGTCGTGCGCTCCGCGCGGGCCGTCGGTGCTGACCTCGCGGATGATCAGCTCGGCGAGTCCCGGCTCGAGTTCCATGCCGACGGCGCGGGCGGGCGCGGTCACCGCCTCGCGCAGTTCCGCGGTGGTCAGCGGTCCGAGCACCATGTGCCGGTGCTGGAGGGCGTCGGCCAGTTCCGGGTACCGCAGGCACTGGTCGTAGAAGTCGGCGCGCACGCCCAGTGTCACCTGGACCGGCGCCGGGTCCCCGTCGGCGCCGGGCACGCAGGCCGCCTGGAGCAGCCGGATGAACACGCGCCGGTCCGTCTCGTCGGCGCAGAGCGTGAAGAGCTCCTCGAACTGGTCCACGATGACGACCGGAGGAGCGGCGGGCGGGGGTGCGGGGGTCACCGGGCCGGTGTGTGCGGTGCGGGGGGCCCGGGGGGCATGCGTACCGGCTGTGCTGCCCGATTCCTGCTGCCTCTCTGGCCTCTCTGGCCGCTCCGGTCCCTCCGGCCCCTCCGGCTCGTCCGGCCCCTCCGGCTCCTGCGTGCCCAGCGGCTCCTGCGTTCCTTCAGACCCCCGCGTCCCCTCGGGCTCCTGCGTCCCTTCCGACTCCTGCGTTCCCTCGGGCCCTCGCGTCCCGTCCGGACCGTCCCGCTCCTCCGTGCGCGCCGTCCATGCCGCCCACGCAGCCCACGCCGCGAAGACCGCCCGGGCGGCGTCGTCGGAACCCGGGTCCGCCGCGCCCCCGGCCCCGGAGGCGCCCGGCTCCGCGGTGGCCGTCCCCTGCGCCACCGCCTCCCGCACGGCGCCGACGACGGGCGTGAGCTGCGGTACCAGGCGGGTCAGTTCCCCCAGCGGGTCGGTCCCCGGGACGAGCTGGAGCACCCGCCGGGGCGGACCGTCCCCGGTGTGCGCTGCGCCGGCGCGCAGGGCGGGCACCAGGCCGGCGTTCAGCAGCGAGGACTTCCCGGCCCCCGAGGCGCCCACGAGCATGACCAGGCCGCCCGTGTCGCGCGTGGCGCGGAGCTGGGCGACGAGGGCCCGCGTGCTCTGCTCCCGCCCGAAGAACCAGCCGGCGTCCTGCGGGCGGTAGGCGGCCAGTCCTCGGTACGGACAGACCCCGCCCGGCGTCGCCGCGGCCTCGGCGGCGGGCTGCTCGTCGGCCGCGGGCGACGCGGGCCGTTCCCCGGTCGGGTCGGCCATCGCCCGCTCCCACAGGCGCTGCCACTGGGCCAGGTCGTACAGGCCGGCGGAGACCGGTACCGGCCGGGCGCGCCGCGCCTGCGGTATGAGGACGTGCAGGACGGCCGCGAGAGCCGTGAACTGGGCGGGCACGTTCTTCCCGCGCCGCCAGTCGCTGATCCGCTGGGCGGAGACCCGTACGGGCCGGCCCCGTTCGTCGACCCGCTGGAGCCGGACGACGGCCTCGGACACGCGTTTGAGGGGAGGATTGCCGGCCTCCCTGTACAGCAGAGCGAGGCGTTCCGCGAAGGCCGTGCGTGCCCCTGAGTCGAAACTCAAGGCCTCCACTCCTAACTTCCCCCGCACCTGGACGTCCGGACCGGAAAACTCACTCTATACGGCTGACCTGCGGCTACAGCGGTTCCGCGGTTCCGGTGCCTCCTCGGGGGCGACCTCGGGTGGCAGGATCGCGTCGCAGTGGCGAGGCGGCTTTGCGGCACCCGGACAGGTCAGCGGCCCGGGCCTCGGAGAGCCACCCCACGAGGCCGCACGTTCTCGGTCAGCTTTCGGCGGGCCGCCGCTCCCGGAGTCCCGCCGTCCGGCTGCCGCACGAGAAAACGGCGCCGGCATGGTGTGGCACCGGTCCCCACGAGGGGAGGGACCGGAGCCAAACCATGCCGACGCGTATCTCCCCGCGCGGCACGCGCGAAGCCTCGCGGCCGGTGTACGTGTCCGGTCCTCACGTCCGGTCCTCGCGGTCAGCTGCCGCGGTCAGCTCCCGCGGTCAGCCCTCGCCGTCGGTCTCCGCCAGCCGGCGGCCGGGACGCCGGGCGGACGGGACCAGCAGATCCCGCTCGGGATGCTTCTCGCCGGTGACGCGGCCCCGGATGCCGAGATCCGCCCGGGCGTCCTCGTGGAAGGCGTTGATGGCACGGAACGCGGCCCGGTGCCGCTCCCGCCACTCCTCCAGGGTGCCCTCGACCCGGCCCGTGGCCTGCCAGTCGATCTCGGCGAGCAGCACGTTGAGCTCGTGCCCGGACTCGATGGCGTCGTCCCCGCCGAGCAGCATGACCCGCTCGAAGGCCGCGCCCCAGCGGCGGCTCGCGTCCGCCAGTTCGTCGCGGAGGTCCTCCTCGCTGCGGTGGCTCTCGCGCAGCCCCTCCCGCGCCTCGTACAGCGGCACGGAGGCGGCGATCCTCATCTTGACGGCGTCGACGTACTCCCCGTAGGCGTCGACCTTCTTGTCGTCCCACCGTGTCAGCAGTTGGTGGCGGTTCCTGCTCCGCTCCATCAGGTGGTTCGTGACGTGCGTGGTCAGCGCGCCGAGCAGCACGGCTGCGATCGTCACCAGTTGCTCGCCGGTCCCCAAACCGTCCCCCAGTCACGACTCGGCACCTCGCACCCCGCGCTCGGCGGGGCTGCCGGACGATCCTATGAGCGCCGGGCCGGGTCCACCAACAGGCAGGCGGGCTAGGCGGGTTCGGTGGGCCGATCCGTGGGAAGGCAGGTCGTGAAGGCTTCGCAACCGACCGCCGCTGGAGGGCGCGTGAGGATCTCCCTCGACCCCGAGCAGTGCTACGGCTCCGGCGACTGCGTCCACCGGGCCCCCTCCGTCTTCACCCAGGTCGACGGTCTGGGCGCCGTCATACCCGGCCGGGAACACGCCGTCGACGCCCCGCGGGTGCGCGAGGCGGTCGAGGGATGCCCGTCGGCCGCGATCACCCTCACCCGTACGGACACGGAAGAGGCCCGGGACTGAGCGGCCGGGCCGGGCCGGGCGCCGCTCTGAGCGAGGTGCTGGTCGGCCTCGCCGTCCGGTACGTGCGAAACGGCCCCGGCACCCTCGGGAAGGCGGCCCTCGCCGAACGCCGGCTCGACGCGCACCTGCGCGAGCACCCCCGCCGGGCCGTCGTCGAGACGCGCGCGGGCGGCCGGTTCGCCGTGGACACACAGGACCTCATCCAGCGGTACCTGTATCTGTTCGGCGCCTGGGAACCGCACCTGACGGACTGGCTGCGGCGACGGCTGGAGCCCGGGGACGGCTTCGTCGACGTCGGGGCGAACATCGGCGTCTTCAGCGTCCTGGCGGCCCGGCTCGTCGGTGACCGGGGCCGGGTCGTCGCGATCGAGGCGTCCCCCGACCTCCACCGCCGCCTGGTGCACAACGTCCGGCTCAACGGCCTCGGCAACGTCCGCGCCCTCAACGCCGCCGTGTCGGACCGCGCCAGGAGGCTGACCTTCACGCTCGCCAGCTCCCGGAACACGGGCGCGAACAGCATCGTCCCGTACGACGGCCCGGCGGAGTCCCGTTTCGAGACCGAGGCCAGACCGCTGCCGGAACTCCTCCGACCGGCGGAGATCGCGACCGCCCGGGTGATCAAGATCGACGTCGAGGGCGCCGAGGGGGGCGTGGTGCGCGGTCTCGCGCCGCTGCTGGGCGCGCTGCGGCCCGACGCGGAGATCACGGTCGAGGTGGCTCCCGAGCGCATGGCCCGGCTGGGGGACCGGGCCGACGAGCTGCTGGAAGTGATGCGGGAGGCCGGGTTCCACGTCTACCGGCTGGCCAACGACTACGCGGCCGGCAGCTACCCCGGGGCGCTGCGCGGTGCGGCCCGGGCGGCGCCGGTCCGCTGGCACGGGCCGGTCACCGGGGAGAGCGACCTGGTCTTCTCCCGGGTCGACGCGGAGCGGCTGCCCTGAACGGTCTGCGCGGCGGCCTCGGCCCGCCCTACCGTGCGCCCTCCGGCAGCCGCCACCCGAAGGAGGCCAGCGCACGTGCCCGCGCCTCCACCACCGCCATGCGGGCCGCGCGTTCGGCGGGTTCCGCATGGGGGGCCTGGCCGGTCTCCTGCCCCTCCCACTTGCGGTAGAGGAGGCCCACCTCCTCCGTGAACCACCCCCGGCTCACGGCGTTGAGCGCCAGCAGCAGGCCGGTGTCCTCGGAGGCGGGAAGGGCCATCCAGCCGCCCAGTGCGAGCAGCAGGTCCCGCCGCACCAGGAGGGTCGCCGGGTGGACCTGGGCGCGGAAGCCGTTCGCCTTCCAGAAGCCGAGGACCTCCCCGCGCTCGACGGGCCCGTGCGCCGGGTCGCCGGGGAAGCCGGCCGTCGAACCGTCCGGCAGGAGGTCCAGGACCCGCGAGGTCGCCCAGCCGATCGACGGGTCGGCCTCCAGGGCGGCCAGGTCGCGCGCCAGGGCGCCCGGGGTGAGCCGGTCGTCGGCGTCCAGGACCTTCACGTACGCGCCGTCCGCGTGGGCGAGGGCCAGGGTGCGTGCCACACCGGGCCCGCCCTGCCGGCCGGAGCGCCCCTGGTGGAAGACGACCCGCGGATCGTCGGGCACGTACGGCCGGACGTCCTCGGTACGGCCGTCCTCCTGGATCACCCAGCGCCACTCCCAGCCGTCGGGCAGCTCCTGGGCGCACAGCGAGGCGTGGGCCTCGGGCAGGAAGGGGGCGGAGGGGCCGTGGACGGCCGTGACGATGATGACGCGCCGGTTCACGGCGGCACTCACCACCTTTCCAGACGGGTCGTGAAGAGCAGTTCGGTCCGGTCGCCGGGCAGCGTGACGTCGGAGACGTCCACCACCCGGCCCTCCGTGTCGTACGAGGTCTTGCGCAGCAGGATCACCGAGGTGCCCGGCGGCAGGTCCAGGGCCGCGGCCTCCTCCGGGGTCGGCGGGCGGGCGGTGAAACGCTCCTCCACGCGGTCCACTTCGATGCCCACGGTGTGGAGCTGGTGCTGGGTGCCGCCGGGCCAGGGTTCCTTGGTCTCGTCCAGGAGGTCGGGGTTGGCCGCGATCATGTCGCGGACGAGGTAGGAGGTGACCAGGCTGAAGGGGGCGGGCTCGGCCGAGTGCCGGGTCCGGAAGTCGCGTTGGAGGAGCGCGGTGCCCTCGGGGACGCCGAAGGCCTCGGCCAGTTCCCCGGACGCCTCCCGCTCGCGGTACTCCGCGTGGAAGACGAGGTCGTCGGCGCGCAGGCCCGTGTCGCGCTCCGTGGCGCCGGTCTCGGCCCGGGTGGCGAGCGGCCGGCGGGCCCGGTCCTTCTCCCACTGGTGGCGGCGGTTGTCGCGCACGGCCGGGGTGCGGGGGCGCCGGACGAAGGTGCCGAGTCCGTGCCGCCGGTCGATCAGGCCCTCGTCGCTCAGCAGCCGGAGCGCGTTCTGCACGGTGGGCACGCTGCGACGGTAGTGGTGGGCGAGGTCCGCCTCCGAGGGCAGCCGCTCGCCGGGCCCGCGCTCGCCCGCGCGGATCGAGCGGCGGAGGTCGTCAGCGATCACTTCGTACGCCTTGGGCACGGTCGCAGGCTACAACTCCTCAAGAGGTCTTGAAGAGTCGGCCCCCGCCGGCCGTTCGGGAAGGTGCCGGCGGTCCTGCCGGCGGCTCCGGCCCGCTCTCCGTACACACGGCGGCGGCCCGGCTGCTCCGTCGAGCTGCCGGGCCGTTCTCGCGTGTGCTGCGGTACGCAGATCGCCGTTGCGTCGGGGTCGGGGTGGTGCGGTCCGCTCAGCGCTGGAGCGGGATGGAGTGCTGGGCCGGAGGCTCGGCGGCCACGTCGCCGCACGGGAGGCCGATGGCGGCGGTGGCGGCGGGAGCGGAGGTGCCGGCGAGCGGGTGGTGCCGGCAGCTGGGTGCCGCGCCGTGCGCCTCGGCACGGATGCGCTGCTTCATCGTGGGGGGCAGGGAACCGGTCCGGGGCCAGGTCCGGTGGGCGGTGGCCGCGGGTGCCGCCTCGGGGGAGGCGCTCTCGCTCTCGCTGTTGCTGTGCGTGCCGGTCTGCGGCGTGGCCGCGGCGGCCGTCGTCGTGATGAGTCCGAGCGCCGTGCACAGCGCGAGGAAGGCGGTGACGATGCTGGTCCACAGCGTCAGGACCTTGTTCCGGGCCATGGCCCCTCACTTTCGGGTTGGGCGATTTGCGTACTTTCCTCATGATGTGTATGAGCGTCGCGAAGTGGTGGACCTACGTCCGTGGCGCGTCGATGTTCAGATGAACACCACCCGAATAGCCGCAAGGCGGTGGAAAAGGTCCGCAGACGGGAGGGAGGCGGGCAAAAGTCACCGCACGTGAGGGTGTGATCACCCTCCGATCAGAACGGCTTCGTCCGCTTCTAAAGGGCTCCGGTGACGGGCAGTTGACCGCCGACGCAGGTCACCGATCGGTATCGACCGGTGTGTATAGTCGGGCGCCAGAGGTCCCCTACGTCAAGGAAAGACGAGGTCGCGCGGTGAAGAAGCTTCTCCTGGTCGCACTGGCCGCCATCGGCGGGCTCCTCGTGTACCGCCAGATCCAGGCGGATCGCGCCGAGCAGGATCTGTGGACGGAGGCGACTGACTCCGTGCCCACGGGTTCGTGAGTACGACCGACATCCGGTCCTGAGCAGACCCCGGCCGTGAAACGGTCGGGGTTTTGTGTTGCCCTGAGGGGGCAGGTCCGGTCGGGGCGGGCGGTGACGGAGCGACTGAGCCGGTGGACGCGAGGGGTGGCGGGTCATGGGACGGTGGTGTACGGCTCGGCGGCGTGCCGGAACGGGGCGGGCAGGGCCGAAGGGCCCCGCGCTGCCGACGGCGTTCACACGGACGGCCGTGGTGGCCGCCGTCTTGGCCACGACCGCGGCCCTGCCCGGCGCCACGGTGCTCGCGGCCGGTCCGGCGGGTACGGAGGCGGCCGACGCGGCGGGGGCGTCCGCCGGGTACGACTTCGCCGACGGCGCGGTGCCGGTCGCGGGCGCGAGTGACACGGCGGGCGCCGAGACGCTGGCGGCCGGCTCCGTCTACCGCAGCTCCCTGCCGAGGAACGGCACCCGCTACTACCGCCTCGACCTCGACGCCGCCTCCGACGCCTACGTCTCCGTGACCGCCGTACCCGGCCCCGGCGGAGAGGTCACCGCGGTCGACGGCATCCGGGTCTCCGTGCGGGACGCCGACGGCGGCTCCTGCTCCGTGCACAGCGCGACCTTCGGCGCCGCCCGCAGCCCCCGTCCGGTCACCGCCTGGGGCATGCGCGAGACCGGCCCCGGCGGCAACCGGTGCCAGGACCCCGGCACCTACTACGTCGGCGTCGAGCGGACCAGACCGCAGGACTCCCCGCCGGACGACTGGGACCTGGAACTCACCGTGGCCACCGAGCCCGGCCTGCGGCAGGCCGGTGCGACGAAGGCGCCCGAGACCTGGGACTCCGCCTCGCCCGAACCCCTCGACGGCGAGCCGGAACGCCGGGCGGGCGGCAGCGGGTTCGCCCACGCCACCCTCCTCGGGCAGGGCGTCTGGCGCGACGACATCCGTCCCGGGCAGACCCTCTATTACAGGGTGCCGGTCGACTGGGGGCGCCAGGTGTACGCCACCGCCGAACTCGCCGGTTCCGCGGACGCCTCCGGCTACGCCACCGGTGCCCTGCGCCTGGCCCTGCACAACCCGGTGCGCGGCGAGGTCGTCGACGCCGCCAAGGGCTACACCGGACGCCGGACCACCGTCGGCCTCGCTCCCCTGCCGCCGGTGGCGTACCCCAACCGGTACGCCACCGCGGGGCGGGTCGCCGCGCTGCGGTTCGCCGGGGACTACTACCTCGTCGTCCACCTCGCGGCCCAGGCCGCCGACGACTTCGGCCAGGGCCCCTTCGGACTCACGCTGCGCCTGCGCCTCGGGGGAGCGGCACGGAGCGGGCCCGGGTACGCGGGGGAGTCCCGTCCCCAAGGCCTCTTCGAGGTCTCCGCACGGGACCGGATCGCCGCCCCCGGGAGCGGAAGCGGGACCGCGGGCGACGACACGGCCATGAAAGCGGTCGCCGTCGGCGGCATCGGCACCGGCAGCCTGCTGCTGGTGGGCCTGGCCGTGTGGACCGCGGCCACCCGGCGCCGGACCTGACCCGTACCCCTCGCGCGGCGCCGGATCCGACCCGGGCCCCTCCGGTATGTCCGGCTCAGATGCGGGCCAGGGCCCAGAAACCCACGGCGTAGCAGGCCAGCGCGAGCAGCAGCAGCGGCAACGCCACCTTCGCCGGGGGGCCGGAACGGCGGCGTCGCCGTGCCCCGCGGTGCTGGGCGGGCGGCGCCGGCCGGGGGTTTCGGGCGGTGTACGCGGCGGTGGGAAGGTCCGCGGGCTGCGGCGGCGACGGCGCGAGGGCCCGGTCGGGGAGCGGCGGCACGTGCGGCGCGCGGTGTCCGGTGGACGGGGTGTGCTGCACGGCGTCTCCGGCGGTGGCCGCGGCCGGGTGCGGAGGCGGCAGGTGGAAGCTCCCGGTCTCCGACATGGCCCCGGGCGGCTCGGCACCGGTGGGCTCGGCGCCGGGAGCCGTCGGCGGCCGGCCGGCGTCCGGGGCGGGGTGGGCGTGACCGGGGAACGCGCGGCCGGGGAACGCGTGGCCGGGGAACGAAGGGGGCGCGGGGCGGGGGGACGGGGTCCGGTCCCGGGCGAAGGGCGGCGTGCCGGGCGGGACCGGCGGGTGGCCGCCGGGGGACGGCGGTGCGCCGGCCGGGGGCGGTGGGGCTGCGTCGGGGGCCGGGGGCGTCCAGTCCTGCGCGGGGGACGTGCCGGCAGGCGTCGCGGCCCCGCCCCACGGCGCGGTGCCGGGGGTGACGGGATGCCGGTCGCCGGCGGACGGCGTACTGGCCGGCGTGGGCGGGGTGCCGGGGGGCGGGGCGCCGTCCGCCGTGCCCGTGGAAGGGGCGCCGGGGAGAGCGCCGGACGGGGGCGTCGCCCAGGGGGGAAGCGGCGGCGTCTGCGGGGCCGGGGCCGGGTCCGTCGCCGTGTCGTCCAGGCCGGACGCCCTCTTGAGCGGCCCCTCGGGGCCGAACCCCGGCGGCAGCGGGCCCACTTGGTCGAAGATCTCGATCAGCTCGTCGTCGGGCCCCGGCTCCGGCAGCAGCTCCATCGCCGCGGCCAGCGCCTTGCGCGCCCCCGTCGCGGTACGGAACCTCGCCGACGGGTCCGGCTGCACCAGCGCCGCCACGACCTGCCACAGCGGCTCGGGCACCCCCCGCGGCGCGGGCGGCGTACCGTGCTCGGCGAAGTGCTGCACGAGCGCCTTGGCGTCCGGTTTCGCCCCCTCCAGCAGGTACAGGGCGACCAGCCCCACCGCGAACAGGTCCGCCGGGAAGTCCGGCTCCGCCCCCAGCATCTGCTCCGGCGCCAGGTAACCCGGTGTCCCCACCACCAGGTTGGTCTCCGTCAGCCGGGGCTCACCCAGCCGCATCGCGATGCCGAAGTCGGACAGCCTCAGGTTCGGTCGACCCGTCCCCGTCGCCTCCAGCAGCAGGTTGGCGGGCTTGATGTCACGGTGCACCACGCCCTCCCCGTGCACCGCCGCCAGGCCGGACAGGAGCTGGTCGAGCAGCGTGCACACGAAGTCGGGCGGCAGGGGGCCGTAGTCCCCGACCAGGTGGACCAGCGAACCGCCCGTGACCAGGTCCATGGTGAACAGGACCTGGTCGTCGTCGGCGGCCCAGCTCGCGGGCGCCAGCACATGGGGGTGATCGATCCGCAGCGCCTGCTCACGGACGAACCGCAGCAGCGAGTGCGCGTCCCGCTGCTGGAGCACCTTCGCGGCCACATAACGCCTGCGCCGGTGGTCCCAGGCACGCCAGACGGCACCCACCCCGCCCCGGCCGACCGGGTCGACCAGTTCGTACCGGCCCGCGAAGACCTCACCCATGGCTGTGCGCCGCTCCTCCCCTGGGACCTGTCGCGCCACGCCCGCGGGCCCCGCCGCCGGACTTCCGGCGAGCGGGCCCCGCGGGATCAGTTCTGGTGGGACTGGTAGTGCGCGACCGCGTCCGAGGTGCGGCCCGCGCCGTACACCCGCAGGAACTCCGCCAGCTCCGGATGCGAGGAGGAGAGCGCGTCCGCCGCGTCGATGATGTCCCCCGCCGCCGCGACCGAGCGCAGCAGCGACTGGATCTCACGGACCACCCGCTTGACCGTCGGCGCACCCGAACTGCTCGTGGTCGCCGTGGTGTTGCTGAGCACCGAGCCCCCCTGCGACTTCTTGATCTCGTCCATGCGCTCGGCCGCCTCGGCCGCGCTCACACTTCCGTCGGCGACCTGGCCCGCCAGGTCCTGCAGCAGCTGCACCCGCTGCACCACGGCAGGATTGCCGATCTTCGCCCGCTGGCCGCTCATCAACTGCGACAGCATCGGCGCGGACAGCCCCAGCACCCCCGCGAGACGAGCCTGGTTGAGACCGAGATCGTCGATGAGCCGGCGGAAGAGCGCCCCCAGTGGTTCCCCGTACCAGTTCCGCTGCAGTTCCCGCGCCCTCGCGGTGGCTTCCTGCTGTGCGGCGTCCATTGCGTCTCCCCATCGCTTCCCCAAAAACCGCAGTTCGCTCCAGCGAACCACGCCGAGCATCTTACGGAGCGTGGTCGTTCCCCGGGAGCCCCAATCATTTGTGAGATACGGGGGGCGACCCGGTACTCTTGTCCGCGGTGACCGGCGGTCCGCGACACCAGGACCGGCGACACCTCCCGAGGGGCCTTAGCTCAGTTGGTAGAGCGCTGTCTTTGCATGGCAGATGTCAGGGGTTCGACTCCCCTAGGCTCCACCGCGACGAGCGCCTCCGACCTGCGGAAACGTAGACCGGAGGCGCTCTTGCCGTTCCGGGCCGCTCCGACGGTGATGCACAACACCCGCAGGAACAGGCTCAGTTGACTGCCTGGAACAATGCTCCGACGCCCGCGCCGCACCCGGCGCGGGCCCGCGTACGGGCCCCTCTCGTCGCCCGGGCGGGGCTGTCTGCTCTTGATATCGTCACCCCACAGGGCATCAGCGCCACACCCCCGCGGGGCGGTGCCACGTGGCTCATCGCCGTCGGAGCAGTCCAGTCGCTACCGACGAGGTGGAAGGGGTAGACCATGCGAGCGAAGGTACGTGCCGCTCTCGACGCGCTCTACATGAAGCGGCTGGTCAGAGAGTTGGAGGGACGCCCACGCCCCCAGCACATCGGCATCATGCTCGACGGCAACCGCCGGTGGGCCAAGATGTCGGGCATCGACGACCCGCGGGAGGGCTACCGGGCCGGCGGCGCCAAGGTGCTGGACTTCCTGCGCTGGTGCGACTCCGCCAAGATCGAGCACGTCACCCTGTTCATGCTCTCCGACGACAACCTCCACCGGCCCGAGGAGCAGCTCAACCCGCTCATCGACATCATCGCCGAGGTCGTCGAGCAGCTGGCCGCGCCGGGCAACCCCTGGCCCGTCGAGGCCGTCGGAGCCCTGGACCTGCTGCCCGCCGAGTCCGCGGCCCGCCTCAAGACCGCCACGGCCGCCACCCAGGGACGCAAGGGCGGCACCAAGGTCGACGTCGCCGTGGGCTACGGCGGCCGGCGCGAGATCGTCGACGCCGTGCGTTCGGCCCTCACCGAGCACAGCTCGCAGGGCGGCGACATCGACGATTTCATCGAGACCTTCACCATGGAGCACATCTCCAAGCACCTGTACTCCAAGACGCGGTCCGAGTCCGACCTCATCATCCGCACCTCGGGCGAGCAGCGGCTCTCCGGGTTCCTGCTCTGGCAGTCCGCCTACGCGGAGGTCCACTTCTGCGAGACCTACTGGCCGGACTTCCGCGAGATCGACTTCCTGCGGGCCCTGCGCTCGTACTCCCTGAGGGAACGCCGCTACGGCCGCTGAGTCACATGCGGCGTTGTTTCACGTGAAACAACGCCGCGGGGCGGGAGACACATGGTCTCCCGCCCCGCGGCGTTGAGAAGGCAGCCGGCACCGGGACCGCGGGGGATCAGCGGGGTTCGTCGCCCTCAGCCGCTTCCTCCTGGGCCTGCTTGGCCTGCACCTCGGGGTCCAGGATCGCGTCGCCGGTGCCGTCCACCGACGTCAGCCGCCCCGACTCGGGGACCTCCGTCGCCTCCGGCGGCTCCACCAGCCAGTCCGGGTTGGCCTGCTTGTCCCACCACTTCCATGCGGCGAATGCACCGCCCGCGACGAGGCCCACCACCGCGAGCACCTTGGCCACCCGGCCGGCACTGGCCCGTCGCCGGTTCCTGCGCGTGAGCCTCTGGATCTCCTTGGCCGTCACCTGACCACGCAGCGCGGCCAGTGCGGCGGCACCCCGGGCCGTGGCCTCGTCCCGCACGGGACCGGCCGCGGCCACGGCCTGCTCGATCCTCGGGCGTGAGTAGTCGGCCGCCTGCCGAGCGGCCAGCCGGGCACGGACCGCGGCCTCCTGCGCGGCCGCGTCCATCTTCGGCGGCACATGCGTACGGGCCTGTTCCAGCCGCGGCGCGACATGCGTGCCGTACTGATGACGCGCCTGGCACGTGGCCTGCGACACCTTGGGCGCCAGCCGTACGCGCGCCTCCTGTGCATAGTGAGCGGCCCTGTCCTTGGCCGTGTCGGCGTAGGGCGCCACCACTTCCGCGGCGTGCAGCACGCTGTCCTTCGCCGAACCGGTCGCGGCGCGCACGCTGTCGATGCGGGTCACGGGTTCCTCCTCCTCGGTGGCGTACGGTAATTCGACTTTCCACCCTTTTACGGATCATGCCTGGGGACGCGTCACCAGGCATGCGAGGGCGGGCATCCGGGTCACGGGCGATGCCGCCGGGACCTGGGGGACAAGTGGGTACGAAGTTGCGAACACAAGCTGATCAGCGTCAATAACCGATGAATACCGGGCAACACGAGCCTGTCCCCGACCATGCCACGGATCGGTCCCGCATGCTCGTGACCCAGCGGCAAGAGAGCCGAACGTGCCACCGGCCGTGCGAGGATCGGTGCGCACCACAGGACGACGGAAGGCACACCGTGGCCGAGCAGCTCTACGCCACCCTGAAGACCACGCAAGGTGACATCGAGGTCCGGCTGCTGCCGAACCACGCGCCCCGGACGGTCAAGAACTTCGTCGAGCTGGCCCGCGGCGAGCGGGAGTGGACCCACCCCGCCACCGGAGAGACGTCGATGGCCCGGCTCTACGACGGCACGGTCTTCCACCGGGTCCTCAACGGCTTCATGATCCAGGGCGGCGATCCGCTGGGCAACGGCACCGGTGACCCCGGCTACCAGTTCCCGGACGAGTTCCACCCCGACCTCGCCTTCGACCGGCCCTACCTGATGGCCATGGCCAACGCGGGCCCCGGCACCAACGGCTCCCAGTTCTTCATCACCGTCTCCCCGACCACCTGGCTCAACCGCAAGCACACGATCTTCGGCGAGGTGACCGACGCGGCCAGCCAGAAGGTCGTCGACACCATCGCCGCCGCCCGGACCAACCCGCGGACCGAACGCCCCCTCAACGACATCGTCCTCGAGTCGGTCGTCGTCGAGACCCGCCAGGCCTGACGACCCCGTGGGCCGGGCAGGAACCAAAAGCCCCGCTCATCCGTAAAGAAGGGCGGGGCGGTGCATCTGCACACACCGCCCGCAGGACGACCAAGGGGATGTCATGGACCACGCGGCCGCCGGCCCACCGGACGCCGGCCCACCGGACGCCGGCCCACCGGGAGCCCACAGCCTGCCCGGCTGCTATCGCCACCCCGACCGCGAGACCGGCATCCGCTGCACCCGCTGCGAGCGCCCCATCTGCCCGGACTGCATGGTCAACGCGTCCGTCGGATTCCACTGCCCGGACTGTGCGAGCGGCCGCACCGGAGGCAGCGGCCCGGCGCCCGCCGCCTCCCGGCCCCGCACCCTCGCCGGCGGGGCCGTCGCCGCCGACCCGCGCCTGGTCACCAAGGTCCTCATCGGGATCAATCTGGCCCTCTTCCTGGTCCAGCTCTCCGTCGGCGACCGCTTCACCCAGCAGTTCGAGTTGCTCGGCCGGGCGTACATCACCTTCCCCGGCCCGGTGGAGGGCGTCGCCGAGGGCCAGTGGTACCGGCTGCTGACCGCGATGTTCCTGCACAGCAGCTACCTGCACATCCTCTTCAACATGGTCAGCCTCTGGTGGCTGGGCGGACCGCTGGAAGGGGCGCTGGGCCGGGCCCGCTACCTCGCCCTCTACTTCTGCTCCGGACTGGCGGGCAGTGCCCTCACCTATCTGATCGCCGCACAGAACCAGCCCTCGCTCGGCGCCTCCGGCGCGATCTTCGGCCTCTTCGGCGCCACCGCAGCCCTGGTCCGCCGGCTCAACGCGGACATGCGGCCGGTCGTCATCCTCCTGGCGATCAACCTAGTCTTCACCTTCACCTGGTCCAACATCGCCTGGCAGGCCCACGTCGGCGGCCTGGTCGCCGGAGGGCTGATCGGCTACGCCATGCTCCACGCCCCGCGTGAGCGGCGGACGCTCGTGCAGTACGGGACCTGTGCGCTGGTCCTCGTGGCCGTCGTCGTGCTGACCCTGGTGAGGACGGCTCAGCTCACCTGAGCGCTCCGTTGTCCACAGTAGGTGGCGGATCTTGTGCACAGCGTGCGGGAACACGTGTGCCCCCTGTCGCTGACCAGTGTTTGTGCAGGTCAGGCAGGGGGCGAACGTGTTTTCGGAAGCGGGGTCCGACCGGTACTTCCGTCACACCGGCGTCAATGTCCGGGGGGTTATCCACAGATCGTCTTTCTTTTCCCCAGCGTGTGGACAGCACCTGTGGATAACTCCGTGAATACCCCTGGGCAGAGCCTCCGGAGAGCTACCGCCCGGCTACTTCCACTGCGTCGAGACGCCGAACCCCGCGGCGATGAATCCGAAGCCCACCACGATGTTCCAGTTGCCCAGCGAGTCGATGGGCAGGGAACCGTCGGTGACGTAGAAGACGACGATCCAGGCCAGGCCGATGACGAACATGGCCAGCATGACCGGCGCGACCCAACTGCGGTTGGTCAGTTTGATACTGGCCGTCTGCTTCGAGGGCGGCGGCGTGTAATCGGCCTTCTTGCGGATACGTGACTTCGGCACGAGGGTCTCTCCTGTCGATGCGCTGCGTGGCCGCGCAGGGAACGGGGGGTCGGTCTCGGTGGGCGGCGTACATGGGGACAAGGGAACTTGGAGCGCTCCCCCGGGCGTCCGTTAGCGTAGTCCTTCCGTGGCGCCGAAGGAGATAAGGGTACGTTGAGCAATTCTGCCGACTCCCCCGGAACGGGATCCAGCCCTGGCCGCCGCCGCCGTTTCCGGCCCGTGCGGATCCTCACGGCGGCCGTCTTCGCGCTCGCGGGACTTATTTTCTTCACCAGCTTCAATACCGCGAAGGGCACCAATATCCGTACGGACGCCTCTTTGCTCAAGTTGTCCGATCTCATCCACGAGCGCAGCCGGGAGAACGGCGATCGGGAGGAGTCGAACGGCGCCCTGCGCGAAGAGGTCGAATCGTTCGCCGCGCGCGACGACGGCCGGACGAAGTCCGAGGACGACAAGCTCGCCGCGCTGGAGAAGAAGGCGGGCACGCAGAAACTGAAGGGCGAGGCGATCACCGTCACGCTCGACGACGCCCCGCCGGACGCCACCGCGAAGCTCCCCGGCTATCCGGAGCCGCAGCCCGACTACCTGGTGATCCACCAGCAGGACCTGCAGGCCGTCGTGAACGCGCTGTGGCAGGGCGGCGCCGAGGGCATCAAGGTCATGGACCAGCGGCTGATCTCCACCAGCGCGGTGCGCTGCGTGGGCAACACCCTGATCCTCCAGGGCCGCGTCTACTCCCCGCCGTACAAGATCCAGGCGGTCGGCGATCCCCAGCGGCTGAAGAACGCGCTGGCGAAGGCGCCGGCGATCCAGAACTACATGGTGTACGTCAACGTGTACGGGCTCGGCTGGAAGGTCGAGGACGACGGGCGGGTGACGCTGCCGGGCTACTCGGGCACGGCGGACCTGCAGTATGCCCAGCCTGTGGATTAGGGCCGTTCCGAGGACCCCCGCGCCGCTAGTCTGGTGCCGTGCGGCGTGAGTCTGGCGCCGTGGTGCGACGGAAGGGACGGCATGTACGGCTGGATCTGGCGGCATCTGCCGGGGAACGCGTGGGTCAAGGCGCTGCTCTCGCTCATGCTGGCGATGATCGTGGTCTACGTGCTCTTCCAGTACGTCTTCCCGTGGGCGGAACCGCTGCTGCCCTTCAACGATGTGACGGTGGACAACCAGTGAGCGCGCGCATCCTCGTCGTCGACAACTACGACAGCTTCGTCTTCAACCTGGTCCAGTACCTCTACCAGCTCGGCGCCGAGTGCGAGGTGCTGCGCAACGACGAGGTGTCGACGGCCCACGCCGCCGGCTTCGACGGCGTGCTGCTCTCGCCCGGCCCGGGTACGCCGGAGCAGGCGGGCGTCTGCGTCGACATGGTCCGGCACTGCGCGGCGACCGGGGTGCCGGTCTTCGGTGTCTGCCTGGGCATGCAGTCGATGCAGGTGGCGTACGGCGGAGTGGTGGACCGGGCTCCGGAGCTGCTGCACGGCAAGACCTCCCCGGTCGAGCACACGGGCAAGGGCGTCTTCGCGGGCCTGCCCTCCCCCTTCACCGCGACGCGGTACCACTCGCTGGCGGCCGAGCCCGCCACGGTCCCGGCGGAGCTGGAGGTGACGGCCCGTACCCCCGACGGGATCGTGATGGGCCTGCGCCACCGGGACCTGCCCGTGGAGGGCGTGCAGTTCCACCCGGAGTCGGTGCTGACCGAGCACGGGCACCGGATGCTGGCCAACTGGCTGACGGAGTGCGGCGACCGGGACGCGGTGGCGAGGTCGGCGGGGCTCGCCCCGGTGGTGGGCAGGGCCACGGCGTGACCGCGCTGCGCCCCGAGCGCGACCCCGGCACAGCCGGTGACCAGGGATCCTCGTACGGGCAGCCGTACGGGGATTCCGGTGCGTTCGGGGACGGCCGGTACGCGGAGTTCCCCACCGGGGACGCGGACGGGCCGTACCGCCCCCCGCTCGTCGACGACGAGACGGTGGCGCTGCGGATCCCGGAACCCCCGCTGCGGCGGACGTCCGCCGAGGCGGGTCCCGCCGGGGACGGCTCCGTGGGCGGCGGTCGCGCGGCCCGCAGGAAGGCCGCCAAACGGCGTCACGGGCGCCGTGGGGCGCCCCGGACGCAGCCGGCGGGGGCGGAGGCCGACGAGCAGCCCAAGGCGCCGCTGTCGCGCGTGGAGGCCCGGCGGCAGGCCCGGGCACGCAAGCCCGGCGCCGCGGTGATCGCCAGCCGGGTCATGGGCGAGCTCTTCATCACGACCGGTGTGCTGATGCTGCTGTTCGTCACCTACCAGCTGTGGTGGACGAACGTCCGGGCGCACGCGCAGGCGAACCAGGCCGCGAGCAGCCTCCAGGACGACTGGGCGAACGGCAAGCGCAACCCGGGGGCGTTCGAGCCGGGCCAGGGCTTCGCACTGCTGCACATTCCCAAGCTGGACGTGGTGGTGCCGATCGCCGAGGGCATCAGCAGCAAGAAGGTGCTCGACCGGGGCATGGTCGGGCACTACTCCGAGGGCGGGCTGAAGACGGCGATGCCCGACGCCAAGACCGGCAACTTCGGGCTCGCGGGCCACCGCAACACCCACGGTGAGCCGTTCCGGTACATCAACAAGCTGGAACCGGGCGACCCGATCGTCGTGGAGACGCAGGACAAGTACTTCGTGTACAAGATGGCGTCGATCCTGCCGGTGACGTCGCCGAGCAACATCAGCGTGCTGGAACCGGTCCCGAAGCAGTCGGGCTTCAAGGAACCCGGCCGCTACATCACCCTCACCACCTGCACGCCGGAGTTCACCAGCAAGTACCGCATGATCGTCTGGGGCAAGATGGTCGAGGAACGGCCGCGCAGCAAGGGCAAGCCGGATGCGCTCGTCAGTTAAGGGCGGATGACCAGTGGCAGCGACCACCGACACGGAGCAGCAGGAGCACGCCGGCGAGGACGGCCCGCCGGAGTCCGGGGCACCTCGCCGCCGCCGGGGTCCCGGACGGATCGTCGCCCAGGCCGTCAGCGTCTTCGGCGAACTGCTCATCACCGCGGGCCTGGTGATGGGCCTGTTCGTCGTCTACTCGCTGTGGTGGACCAACGTGGTCGCCGACCGCGCGGCGGACAAGCAGGCCGACAAGGTCCGGGACGACTGGGCCCAGGACCGGGTGGGCCCGGACGGCCCCGGAGTGCTGGACACCAAGGCGGGCATCGGCTTCCTGCACGTCCCGGCGATGGGGAGCGGGGACATCCTGGTGGAGAAGGGCACGTCGATGAAGATCCTCAACGACGGCGTGGCCGGCTACTACACCGACCCGGTCAAGGCGACGCTGCCCACCTCGGACAAGAAGGGCAACTTCTCGCTCGCCGCCCACCGCGACGGGCACGGCGCGAAGTTCCACAACATCGACAGGATCGAGAAGGGTGACCCGATCGTCTTCGAGACGAAGGACACCTGGTACGTGTACAAGACGTACGCCGTCCTGCCCGAGACCTCGAAGTACAACGTCGACGTGCTCGACGCCGTCCCCGAGGAGTCCGGCAAGAAGAAGGCCGGTCACTACATCACCCTGACGACCTGCACGCCGGTCTACACGAGCCGGTACCGGTACGTGGTCTGGGGCGAGCTGGTCCGCACGGAGAAGGTCGACGGGGACCGGACGCCTCCGGCGGAGTTGCGGTGAGGTGACCGAGGTGCCCGGAGCGGCTCGGCCCTCGGCCGGAGCGCCATGAGGATCACTCCGAGTCGTGACGCGTGAAGACACGGTCGTCGCCGTGGCACGCCCGGCCCGAGCGGCTCGCCCATCTGGGCGGGCTGGTGATGATGGGCGTCGCGCTGCTGTTCCTGTTCGGGGCCGTCGGCACCGTCGTGGCCGTCGTGGTCACGACGCTGTGCGTGGGGATCGTCGCCGGGGCCCGCGGTGGCGTCCGGGCCGTTCGCGAGCGGGCGTGGGCGCGGCCCCGCACCTGGCTGTCGTGGGGTGTGGCCGGCGTCTCGGCGGGAGTGGCCGGTTTCGCCGTCGCCTACCTGACCGGGGTGCTCTCCGCAGGGCTCGATGTCGGGGAGGCGTGTGTCCATGGTCACGGGGTCCGCTACGACGCCTCCTACCGGGCCGCGCACGCGGAGGAATTCAACCGCTGGTTCCCGCTGCGCAACAAGTGCAACGAGGACTTCGATCTCGTTCCCTCCTGGGTGAACCCGGCCGTCGTGTTCTTCGTGCTGCTCGCGGCGGCCGGTGTGCTCAGTCTCGCCGGCGCGGTGGTGGCCGCCGGGCGGCGGCGATCACGGTCGTCGCGGCGGCGGTGACCCCGCCGTACCGGCGGGCCCGCGACTCCGCAACCGCGTCGGCTTCCTCGACCGACAGCACGGAGCCCCGGCCCCTCGGGTGAGGGACCGGGGCTCCGGTCGTCGGTCGGGCGGATCAGTCCCGGCCGCGGAGGCCGCCGATGAAGCCTCCGCCGTCGCCGCCGCCGCCACCGTTGTTCCCGTTGTTGCCGCCCACCGTGGTGAGGGTGATCTGCGTGCCGGCAGGGTCGTCGACCTCGGTGCCGGGCTGCGGGTCCATGGCCATGACCACGGCGTTGTCGTCACCCGGTGCGCCCGGGGCGACCTGCACGTTGGTGAAGCCGCTCTGCTGGAGCATCTGACGGGCCTGCGCGAGGGTCTTGGTGCGCACCTCGGGCACCTTGGTCTTCTCCGCCACCTTGCCGATGAAGATCGTGACCTTGGAGCCCTTGTCCACCTGCGTGTTGGCCGCGGGGCTGGTGGAGATGACCTTGCCGTTCTGGTTCGGGTCGTTCGTCGGCTGCTCCGCGCACTCGGCCGTGAGGTCGCCGCTGCTCTCCACCTGGGACTTGGCCTCGTCGCAGGACCGGCCCACGACGTCCGGCACCGTGGCCTTCTCCTGGGCCTTGGCGACCTCCAGGGTCACCGTGGAGCCCTTCTCCAGCTCCTTGCCCGGGTCGGGGTCCTGGCTGAGGACCGTGCCCTCGTCCTGGGAGGACTCGGTCTGCTTGGTCTCGACCTTGAAGCCCTTGTCCTCGAGCTGCTGGGTGGCCTCGTCCACGTTCTTGTCGATCACGTTCGGGACGGCGACCTTGGGCGCGCCCGTCGAGATCACCAGGTTGACGGTGGTGCCCTTGTCGACCTCGGTGGCCTGCTTGGGGTCCTGGGCGCAGACGTTGCCCTTCTTCTGGTCCTCGCAGGGCTTCTGCTCGACCGTGCCCAGCTTGAGGTCGGTGTTGGTGAGCTGTTTCTCGGCGTCGTCCTGCGTCTGACCGATCAGCGCGGGTACGGCGACCGTGCTGTCGCCCGGTCCTCCGCCCCCGCTGAAGGCGTACTTGCCGATCAGGATGGCGCCCACGAGGACGAGGATGCCCGCCAGGACCAGGAGGATCGTGGAGGTGTTCTTCTTGCGGGGCTGCTGGCGGCGCCGGTCGGGGCGGTCGTCGTAGCCGTAGCCGCCGTCGTCCGGGTTCATCGGCGGCAGCATGGTCGTGGCGGCGCCGCCCCCGTCGGAGCGCAGCGCGGTGGTCGGCTGCTCGTCGGGGTAGGCGCCGTAGCCGCCGGCGGCCATGGCGCCCATCGCGGCGGTGGCGCCGACGGGCTGGCCGTCGAGGCAGGCCTCGATGTCGGCGCGCATCTCGTCGGCCGACTGGTAGCGGTAGTCCGGGTCCTTGACCAGGGCCTTCAGCACGATCGCGTCCATCTCGGGCGTGATCTCGGGGTCGAAGACGCTCGGCGCCTGCGGTTCCTCGCGCACGTGCTGGTAGGCGACGGCGACCGGGGAGTCGCCGACGAAGGGCGGCCGGACCGTGAGCAGCTCGTAGAGCAGGCAGCCCGTGGAGTACAGGTCGGACCGGGCGTCGACCTGCTCGCCCTTGGCCTGCTCCGGGGAGAGGTACTGGGCGGTGCCGATGACCGCGGCGGTCTGGGTCATCGTCATGCCGGAGTCGCCCATGGCGCGGGCGATGCCGAAGTCCATGACCTTGACCTGACCGCCCCGCGTCAGCATGACGTTGGCCGGCTTGATGTCGCGGTGGACGATGCCGGCCCGGTGCGAGTACTCCAGGGCCTGGAGGATGCCGATGGTCATCTCCAGCGTCCGCTCCGGCAGCAGCTTGCGGCCGGAGTGGAGCAGCTCGCGGAGCGTGGAGCCGTCGACGTACTCCATGACGATGTACGGGATGGACACCCCGTCGATGTAGTCCTCGCCCGTGTCGTAGACCGCCACGATCGCGGGGTGGTTGAGCGAGGCGGCCGACTGGGCCTCCCGGCGGAACCGGGCCTGGAAGGACGGGTCGCGCGCGAGGTCGGCGCGCAGCGTCTTCACCGCCACCTGGCGCCCGAGCCTGGTGTCATGCGCGTGGTAAACCTCCGCCATGCCACCACGGCCGAGCACCGGGCCCAGCTCGTACCGGCCGCCGAGGCGACGCGGCTCTTCCATAGCTACCTACCAGCCCTCTCCGTCGGTCCCGACCGGCATGCTTGTACGGTCGGAGGCTGCCGTCCGGCCTACCGTACCCGGCTCGCTCCGGGCCCCTTGGCCGAGCCGGGCAGCCGATACAGGACCGGTATCGCAACGTGCGCCGATGTGAAGGGGACGTGACGGGAGTCACGTCCCGTTCGGGGCGCGGTCACTTCTTGCTGTCGATGACGGCCTCCATGACGTTCTTCGCGATCGGCGCCGCGAGGCCACCGCCGGAGATGTCGTCGCGGCCGGCGTTCTCGTCCTCGATCACCACGGCGACGGCGACGGGCGAGCTGCCGTCGTCGGTCTTGGCGTACGAGATGAACCAGGCGTAGGGGTTCTCGCTGTTGTCGACGCCGTGCTGTGCGGTACCGGTCTTGCCACCCACCGTGACGCCGTCGATCCGCGCGTTGGTTCCCGTGCCGTCCTCGACGACGGTCTCCATCATGGACTGGAGGATCTGGGCGTTGTCCGCGGACAGCGGCTTGCTCATCTCCTTGGGGTCCGTCTTCTCGATGGTGTCGAGGTTGGGGGCCTGGAGCGCGTCGACCATGTACGGCTTCATCAGGGTGCCGTTGTTGGCGATGGCCGAGGTGACCATGGCCATCTGCAGCGGGGTGGCGGCGGTGTTGTACTGGCCGATGGAGGAGAGCGCGACCTGCGAGTCGTTCATGCCGTCGGAGAAGACGGAGGCGCTGGAGCGGACCGGGACGAACTGCTCCTCGGTGAAGCCGAACTTCTTGGCGGTCTCCAGCATCTTGTCGTTGCCGAGGTCGTAACCGACCTTGCCGAAGACGGTGTTGCAGGAGACGCGCAGGGCCTCGCGGAGGGTGGCGTCCTCGCAGGGGAGGTCGCCCTCGTTGGGCAGATCGGTGCTGGTGCCGGGCATCGTCCAGGGCAGCGGCGAGTCGGTCTTCTCGTCCGCCGAGTCGTACAGGTGGTGCTCCAGGGCCGCCGCCGCGGTGACCACCTTGAAGGTGGAGCCGGGCGGATAGGCCTCGCGCAGCGCGCGGTTGAGCATCGGGTCGTCGGGGTTGTTCTTCTTCTGCAGCTTGTTCCAGGCCTCGCCGGCCGCGTCGTTGCTGCCCGCGATCGTGGTGGGGTCGTACGAGGGGTACGAGGCCATGGAGAGGATCTTGCCGGTGGACGGCTCGATCGCGACGACGGCCCCCTTGGCGCCCTGCCTCTTCAGGCCGTCGTAGGCGGCCTTCTGGGCGGCGGCGTTGAGGGTGGTGACGACGTTGCCGCCCTCGCGCTTCTTGCCCGTCACCATGTCGAGGGTGTTGCGGAAGAAGAGCCGGTCGTCGTTGCCGGTGAGGATGCCGTCGTCGATGGACTCCAGCTGGGTGGCGCCGAAGGCCTGGGAGACGTAACCGGTGACGGGCGCCCACATGGCGCCGTCCTTGTAGGTGCGCTTGTACTTGAAGTCGCCCTCGGTGGTGGCGTGTCCGGTGATGGCCTTGCCGTCGACGATGATGTCGCCGCGCGGAGTGGCGTACCGCTCGATGGCGACGCGGCGGTTGTGCTCGTCCTCCTTCAGCCCGTCGGCCTGGACGTACTGGAGCCAGTTGTCCCGGACGAGCAGGGTGAGGACGAGGAGGCCGCAGAAGATCGCGATGCGGCGCAGTGGCTTGTTCACGGGCGGACCACCTGGGTCATCTCGGCGTCCGGGCTGGCGGGCGCGGCGGGGGCCGGCCTGCGCGCGGTGTCGCTGATGCGCAGCAGAATGCCGATCAGCGCCCAGTTGGCGATGACGGAGGAACCGCCGTAGGCCAGGAAGGGCATGGTCATACCCGTGAGCGGGATGAGGCTCATGACACCGCCGGCGACGACGAAGACCTGGAGGGCGAAGGCGCCGGAGAGGCCGATGGCGAGGAGCTTGCCGAAGGGGTCGCGGGCGGCGAGGGCGGTGCGCACGCCGCGTTCCACGATCAAGGCGTAGAGCAGGAGGAGGGCCATCAGGCCGGCGAGGCCGAGTTCCTCGCCGAAGGTGGCGAGGATGAAGTCGGAGTTGGCGGCGAAGCCGATGAGGTCGGAGTGGCCCTGGCCCCAGCCGCTGCCGAGGGTGCCGCCGGAGCCGAAGGCCCACAGGGCCTGCATGGACTGCTCGGTGTGGCCGAAGATGCCCTGCCGACTGAGCTCGTACTCGTGCATCGGGTCGAGCCAGGCCTGGACGCGCTGCTGCACGTGGGATTCGAAGGAGGCGACGCCGACGGCGCCGGCCGCCGACATCAGCAGACCGAAGACGATCCAGCTGGTCCGCTCGGTGGCGACGTACAGCATGATCACGAACATGCCGAAGAAGAGCAACGAGGTGCCGAGGTCGGTCTCGAAGACCAGGATCAGGATCGAGATGATCCAGACGACGATGATCGGACCGAGGTCACGTCCGCGGGGCAGGTAGAGGCCCATGAAGCGGCGGCTGGCGAGGGCCAGGGCGTCGCGTTTGACCATGAGATAGCCCGCGAAGAACACCGCGAGGACGATCTTGGCGAACTCGCCGGGCTGGAGAGTACCGAGACCGGGGATCTTGATCCAGATCTTGGCACCGAAGTTGTCGTGCCCGAGGCCCGGAACCAGTGGCAGCAGCAGCAGGACCAGCGCGCCGGCCATGGAGATGTAGGTGTAGCGCTGGAGGACCCGGTGGTCCCTGAGGAAGACGAGCACGGCCACGAACAGGGCTACGCCGAGTGCGGAGTACATGAGCTGGCGAGGCGCCGCCTCGACGAACAGCTTGCTCGACTGGAGACGCCCCGACTGGTCCAGGCGCCAGATGGCGACGAGGCCGAGCCCGTTGAGCAGGGTGGCCAGCGGCAGCAGCAGCGGGTCGGCGTACGGCGCGAACTTGCGTACGACGAGGTGGCCGACGCCGGCCAGCAGGCCGAGGCCGAAGCCGTAGCTCAGCAGCCCGGCGGGCACCTCGTCGTTGATGGCCAGGCCCACGTTGGCGTAGGCGAAGACCGGGATCAGGACGGCGAACACGAGCAGAGCCAGCTCGGTGTTGCGCCGGCTCGGGGCGCCGATGGCGCCGATCGTGGACGTGTGGTGCGTCGACGGGTTGGTAGTACTGCTCATCGTGTGACGGGGCCTCTCACGGCTTGCCTACTGCTGCTTACCGCACAGCGAGACGACCTTCTGTTCTTCCTCCGAGAGGGTCGGGCCTGAGCCTGGAGTGGGTGCGGTCGTGGACGGGGACTCGGACGATTCGGGTGCCTCGGGCGAGCCGGACGGGTTCGGGCTCGGTGAGGCCTTGGACGTGAAGGAGGCGGGGCTGGTTCCTGTGGTGCCGCCGGCCTCGCCCTCGCCCGTCTTCGCGTTCTTCTCGGTCTCCGTGGAACGCCGCTCGGCCTGCTTCTTGCAGGCGGAGGCCTGGACCGCCAGCTCCTCGATCTTGGCCCGGGCGTCGTTGAGGTCGCTCTCGGGGATGGTGGCCTCGACCAGTTTCTGCTGGTAGGGGGGCAGGTACTTGAGTTCGATCTCGGGGTGGTCCTTCTGGACCTTGGAGAGCGAGACCCAGGCGAGGTCCTGGCTGATGCCCCGGTACAGCGCGAGGTGGTCGTCGTTGGTGCCGACGTAGTACTGGGTCTGCGTCCAGCGCCAGCCGCCGTAGGTGCCGCCGCCGATGACGGCGAGGGCGAGGGCGGTGTACAGGGACCGCTTGAGCCACTTGCGGTTCTTGCGGGGTTTGACGAAGTCGTCGGGGCCGTAGTCGTCGAAGCCGCCGGTGGAGACGAAGCCCGTGGTGTCGCCGCTGCCGGGCGGGCCGAACTCGCCGCCCCCGCCGCGCGGCCGGCCCAGACCCGCGGCGCGGCCGGCCGGGGTCTGCATGATGCCGTTGTCGCCCATCTGGGCCTGGTTCTCGGCCACGGCGCCGACGACCACGGGGGTGTCGGAGAGCTGTGCGGCGAGGGTGTCGCCGGTGTCCAGATCGAGGACGTCGGCGACGATGACGGTGATGTTGTCGGGGCCGCCGCCGCGCAGGGCGAGCTGGATCAGCTCCTGGACGGTCTCCTGGGGCCCCTGGTAGCTGGCGAGGGTGTCCTCCATCGTCTGGTGGGAGACGACGCCGGAGAGACCGTCGGAGCAGATCAGGTAGCGGTCGCCGGCCCGCACCTCGCGGATGGACAGGTCGGGTTCGACGTGGTCGCCGCTGCCCAGGGCGCGCATCAGCAGGGAGCGCTGCGGGTGGGTCCCCGCCTCCTCCTCGGTGATGCGTCCCTCGTCGACGAGGCGCTGCACCCAGGTGTGGTCCTGCGTGATCTGCGTCAGGACGCCGTCGCGCAGCAGGTAGGCGCGGGAGTCGCCGACGTGGACCATGCCCAGGCGCTGCCCGGTCCACAGCAGGGCGGTCAGGGTGGTGCCCATGCCCTCCAGGGCGGGGTCCTCCTCGACCATCTGCCGCAGCTGGTCGTTGGCGCGCTGCACGGCGGCGCCGAGCGAGGTGAGGACGTCGGAGCCGGGCACGTCGTCGTCGAGGGCGACGATGGTGGAGATCACCTCGGAGGAGGCGACCTCGCCGGCCGCCTGGCCGCCCATGCCGTCGGCGATGGCGAGCAGGCGGGGCCCGGCGTAGCCGGAGTCCTCGTTGCCCTCGCGGATCATGCCCTTGTGGGAACCGGCGGCGAAGCGCAGTGACAGACTCATGCGCACCTCGCCCGTCGGCTCCGACTGCAGCCGGTCGTGTCGAGCCACACTGCCCACCCTCCGGTCGGGAGCGCGCCGGGGCCCGGGGTGCCGGCCGCCGCTGCGTGCTCGCTCCGCTCGCGCTCATTCATTGGTGTAGCACTACTTCCGCAGCTCGATGACGGTCTTGCCGATGCGGATCGGCGCCCCCGGGCCAATCGGGGTGGGGGTCGTCAGCCGGGCCCGGTCCAGGTAGGTGCCGTTGGTGGAGCCCAGGTCCTCGACGATCCACTGGCCGTTCTGGTCCGGGTAGATCCTGGCATGGCGGCTGGAGGCGTAGTCGTCGTCCAGCACGATCGTCGAGTCGTGGGCCCGGCCGAGCGTGATGGTCTGGCCCTGGAGGGCGACGGTGGTGCCGGTGAGGGTGCCTTCCGTCACGACCAGCTTGGTGGGCGCGCCCCGGCGGCCGCGGCCGCCGGACTGCTGGCGCTGCTGCGGAGGCGCCTGGCCCTGGCGCGTGGCGGTCTGCTGCGGTCGGGCGGCGTCGCGTCGCGCGCCGCGCTGGGTGACCCGCGTACCGAAGAGGTCGCTGCGGATGACCTGCACGGCCACGATCACGAACAGCCACAGTACGGCGAGAAAACCCAGCCGCATGACCGTGAGGGTCAGCTCTGACATTGCCCCCGGATCACCCTTCGGCTTGCCTGTAGATAACGGTGGTGCTGCCCACGACGATCCGCGAGCCGTCGCGGAGCGTAGCGCGGGTGGTGTGCTGCCCGTCCACCACGATGCCGTTGGTGGAGCCGAGATCCTGGATCGTCGAGGGCGTTCCGGTCCGGATCTCGCAGTGCCGGCGGGAGACGCCGGGGTCGTCGATCCGCACGTCGGCCTCGGTGCTGCGGCCCAGCACGAGTGTCGCGCGGGAGATCTGGTGGCGGGTGCCGTTGATCTCGATCCAGTGGCGGGTGCGTCCGCCGGGGGCGGGCGTCGCCGGGGGCTGCGGGCCGCCGGCGGGCTGCGGGTAGCCGTAGCCGCCGGGGCGGCCGCCGGGCGGCGGCGCGGCCGGCATGGGCGGGGCGCCCGCGGGGGCGGCCGGCGGGTAGCCGTAGCCGCCGCCCGGCTGGGCGGGCCGCGCGGGGGGCGCGGGGGGCGCGGCGGCGGCCGGGCCGCCCTGGTGGCTGCTGGAGGAGGCCAGGGTGCGGCTGCGCACCCGGTACAGGCCGGTGTCGAGGTCGTCCGCCTTCTCCAGGTGGACCTTGATGGGTCCCATGAAGGTGTAGCGCTGCTGCTTGGCGTAGTCGCGGACCATGCCGGCCAGCTCGTCGCCGAGCTGCCCGGAGTAGGGGCTGAGGCGCTCGTAGTCGGGCGTGCTCAGTTCCACGATGAAGTCGTTGGGCACCACGGTGCGGTCGCGGTTCCAGATGGTCGCGTTGTTGTCGCATTCACGCTGAAGCGCTCCCGCGATCTCCACGGGCTGCACCTCGGACTTGAAGACCTTTGCGAAGGTGCCGTTGACCAGGCCTTCGAGCCGCTGCTCGAACTTCTTCAGGACTCCCATGGGGCACCTCCTCCGTCGCTGCCGTCCTGTCCGCTTCCACTGTCCTGCGTAGTGCTGTGCTGCGTACTGCCGTGCCCGGTGCCGCCCCGCGTCGTGCGGTGCGGGCGCGCACTGCCCACCTGGTACTGCTTACTGATCGTATCCACGCGCCGGTCGATCGGCTGGTTCCCCCTGTCGGCCCGGTCGACGGGTGTCGACGCCTCTCGGAGTTCCCGCCCGAGATCCCCTTCGAACTCCGGCGGAACCTTCGGGGTGTGCTCCCTCAGGTACTCATGCCCAGGATCGTAGAGGCGGCCGCAGACCAGTGTCCCGCACCCGGCCGCGGTCCCCTACCGGCTCCTGGGGAGACGGGCCGGACCGGTACGAGGTTGATACGTGAACGGCCACGGACCGGGACGAGTGCCCGAAGGAGGGCGGGCACCCCGCTCCGCCCGGGGAAAGGGATGTGAATCGACCCCATCCAGCGTGCTAATGTTCTCGTGTCGGAAGGCGCCGGACCGCAAGGAAAGGCCCGGAAGACACACCCAATGCGCGGGTGGCGGAATAGGCAGACGCGCTGGATTCAGGTTCCAGTGCCCGCAAGGGCGTGGGGGTTCAACTCCCCCCTCGCGCACCAGCCGGAAGCCCCCCAGGTCTCGGACCTGGGGGGCTTCCGCGTGTCCGGACGCGGTGGCCCGTGGCGCGTGCGCTGTGAGGAAGGTCTCAGGACTCCGGAGCCCACAGGGCCGGCACGTTCGGCGGTTCCCAGCCCGTCATCGCGGTGTGCGCCTGGAGACAGCGGTACGAGCGGCCGCCGTACGTCACCCGGTCACCGGCCGTGTAGGCGTGACCGGTCGCCCAGGTGCCGCTCGGCGGGTCGGTGGGCGGGTCGGTGGGCGGGTCGGTGGGCGGATGCGTGGGGCCGGTGCCGCCGTCCACGTTCAGGACGAAGTCGAAGGTGCCCTCCTTGCCGTTGCCGGCGCCGCGGACGTTCATCAGCAGGGCCGGATCGAAGATCATGTCCGTGCTGTTGCGGGGCTCGCCGGGGAAGTAGAGCTGGGTGGTCAGGACGGGCTTGCCGGGGGCCTGCACCTTGACGTGGATGTGCCGGGTCCGGCCGGGGTAGAGGCCGGGGACGACGGTCTTCAGGGTGAAGGCGCCGGTGGAGTCGCTGAACTGGTGGCCGCGGAAGGTGTACCCGGCCATGTCGTAGGTGCCGTTGGTGTCCGCCTGCCAGAAGTCGAGCAGCACGCCGGACAGCGGGACGCAGTTCCGGCCGAAGACGTAGCCGCTGACGGTCAGCGGGGTGCCCGGGGTGCCGGGCGTGACCAGGCTCGTGCGCAGCGGCGAGTTCGGCTTGAAGTACGGCCCCTCCATCTGGTCGGGCGTCAGGTCGTCGCCGTCGTCGCAGTACGGCGTCGGCGTCAGGGTCCGCCCGTCGTTGGCGCGGGCGGCGTCCCGGGCCAGCGCGATGCCGCCGGTGGCGAGCAGTGGGACGGTGGCGCCGGCGGCGACGGCCGCCCTGAGCAGCGTCTTGCGGCTGATGCCGCGGTCGCCTCCGGAGCCCGTGCCGGGGCCGGGCTCGTCGGGGGTGGTGGGGGTGTGGGAGGTCATGGCGGTTCCTCGGTCTCCTCGGTGAGTGGTCCCTGGGCGAGCTGAGCGGGACGTGCGACATCCGGGACGTCGGGGACAGGGAGCGCGCCCGCCGGCGCGGGGCAGGCTGCTGTGGTTGCTTCGGCGGGCGCGCTCCGTGGTGATCGCTGGCCACCGTAGGCGCGCGGCGGGGGGTGCGGGCACCTCCTGTTTCGCCCCCTGCCCGGCGTTATGCGGGCGGGCGGGCCCGGTCGTGTACGCGCGGTGCGGCCCGGCGGTACGGTCGTGGCGCGCCGGGGACGGAGAGGCGGACCGGCCCGTCGCGGGGCGGGGCCGTCGGCGGTTCCGGGGGCCGGACGGGTGTCCGGTGCGCGGCGTACGGCCGGCACGACGTACAGGTACGGACGAGGACGTGGAGGGGGCCGGGATGACCGGGGCGACGGGGCGCGGGGGCGTGGACGCGACGGGGACGGGCGGGACGGAAGAGACGGAAGGCGGCGGTGGGGCGCGCGGGGGCGGAGGGGCTCTGCGGGGCGGGCGGGTGCCGGTCGTCCCGGGGTTCGCGCGGTGGCCCGCGGACGGTTCGCCGAAGGCGGAGGGCAAGGCGCTGCGCACGCGCGTCGCGCGGTCCGCGCACGCCGCCCTCGACCCGGACGCCGCCCGGCCGGACGCGGTGAGCGCGGTCGAGGAGTCCCACCGCGGCCGGATCCCGGGGCTCACCCCGATCCGCGCCGGGCGGATGGCCGCCACGCCGTTCGCGTTCCTGCGGGGGTCGGCGGGCCTGATGGCGTACGACCTGGCCCGCACCCCGGTCACCGGGATCGGCGCCCAGATCTGCGGTGACGCGCACGCCGCGAACTTCGGCCTCTACGGCGACGCCCGCGGCCGTCTGGTCATCGACCTGAACGACTTCGACGAGACGGTCCACGGCCCCTGGGAGTGGGACCTCAAGCGGCTGGCCGCCTCGCTCGTCCTCGCGGGCCGGGAGGCCGGTGCCGACGAGGACACCTGCCGCGAGGCCGCCCACGACGCGACCGGCGCCTACCGGCGCACCATGCGGCTGCTGGCGAAGCTGCCCGCGCTGGACGCCTGGAACGCCATCGCGGACGAGGAACTCGTCTCCCACACCGACGCCCACGACCTGCTCGGCACCCTGGAGCGGGTCTCGGAGAAGGCGCGGGCCAACACCAGCGGGCGCTTCGCCGCGAAGTCGACCGAGCCCACCGAGGACGGCGGGTGGCGCTTCGTGGACGCGGCTCCGGTGCTGCGCCGGGTGACGGACGCCGAGGCGGCGGCGGTCGCGGGCGCCCTGGAGGCGTACCTGGACACGCTCTCCGAGGACCGGCTGCCGCTGCTGGCCCGGTACGCGGTGCACGACGTGGCCTTCCGCGTCGTCGGCACCGGCAGCGTCGGCACGCGGTCGTACGTCGTGCTGCTCCTGGACCACCGGGGCGAGCCGCTCGTGCTCCAGGTCAAGGAGGCCCGGCCCTCCGCGCTGCTGCCCCACCTGGAGGCCGCCGGGTTCGACGCCCCCGAGGCCGCGCACGAGGGCCGCCGGGTGGTCCTGGGGCAGAAGCGGATGCAGGTGGTCAGCGACATCCTGCTGGGCTGGACCTCGGTCGACGGGCGGCCCTTCCAGGTGCGCCAGTTCCGCAACCGCAAGGGCAGCGTCGACCCCGCGGCCCTGGCCGCCGACCAGCTCGACGACTACGGCCGCATGACCGGCGCCCTGCTGGCCCGCGCCCACGCGCACAGCGCCGACCCACGGCTGATCGCGGGCTACTGCGGCAAGAGCGGCGAGCTGGACGAGGCCGTGTCCGCCTTCGCCGTCGCCTACGCCGACCGTACCGAGGCGGACCACGCGGACCTGGTGGCCGCGGTGCGCGCGGGGAGGGCCGCGGCGGAGCTGGGGGTGTGAGGGGCGGCGGGGCCGCGCGGGCGGCTCCCGGTGCCGGAACCCCCTAGGCTGGTCGGGTGACGACGCCGGAAGCTGAGCCCGAGCAGGAGGGTGCGCCGCGTCCCGAGGAACGGCTGGAACGGGCCGTACGGGCCGCCGAGCAGGCACTCATCGAGTACGAGATCGCGCTGGAGACCTTCCGCGTGGAGGTCGAGAACTTCTCGCGGCTGCACGAGCAGCGGCTCGGCCCGGTGTACGCGCGGCTCGAGGAGCTGGAGGCGGAGATCCTCGCGGCCCGCGCGGCCCGCACGGGCGACGCCGAGGACCTGCGCCGGGCCGACGAGGCCCGGGCCCGGCTGATGCCGATCCCCGGGGTCGAGGAGCTGCTGAACGGCTGGATGGACGGGGACGGGCTGTTCCCCGAGGCGGCCGCGATGCTCACGGACCAGGCGGTCCGTCCCCCGCAGCGGGTCCGGCCGAGCGAGGAGGCCCGCAAGCTCTACCGCGAGCTGGCCCGCAAGGCCCACCCCGACCTGGCGCAGGAGGAGACCGAGCGGGTCCGGCGCGAGGAGTTCATCACCCGCGTCAACGCCGCCTACGCCGCCGGCGACGCGGCGCGACTGCGCGAACTGGCCGAGGAGTGGGCCGCCGGGCCGGTGCCCGAGCGGCGCCCGAGCCGCGCCGAGGAGCTGTACGTGCGGCTCGAATGGCTCGACCGGCGCAAGGAGATGCTCACCCTGCTCGCCAAGGAGCTGGAGGAGAGCGCGATCGGCGCCATGCTCAGGCTGGCCCCGGACGACCCCGACCGGCTGCTGGAGGAGATCGCCGAACAGTTGGCCGCCCAGGTGCGCGAGCGGGAGGCGGAGCTGGCGGGGATGCTCGCGCAGGACTGAGTCCGTCCGCGGCTCCGGTAGCGTCTGGGGCATGAGTTTCGGAGCTGGTGTGCCCACGGTCGGGATCGACGACCTCAAGGACGGCGACTTCCTGCTGGACGTCCGCGAGGACGACGAGTGGCAGGCGGGCCACGCCGCCGGGGCGCTGCACATTCCCCTCAGCGAGTTCGTGGCCCGCTTCGGCGAGCTGACCGAGGCCGCGCCGCAGGACGGCCGGGTGCACGTGCTCTGCCGCGTGGGCGGTCGCTCGGCGCAGGTCACCATGTACCTGGTCCAGCAGGGCGTCGACGCGGTGAACGTCGACGGCGGCATGCAGGAGTGGGCCGCCGCCGGGCGTCCCGTGGTCGACGACAAAGGCGAGCCCGGGCACGTCCTCTAGGGGGCCGGTCCGGCGGGGGCTGTGCGGTCGGCCGGTCCTGAGTACCGTTCCCGTTCGAACGTCGCCGCGCGGCCGCACGGGCGGCGCGGGGCGTCCCGGGACGGGACGGGCGGACGGACGGATCGGGACCGAACGGGGCGGAATGGACGCGTACGACAAGGGCTCGGACGCCCGGCAGGGGCCGGGGCGGGACGACCCGGACGGGCTGGGCGAGCCGGCCGGGGCCGCCTCCGGGGAAGCCGGGGCCGCCCCCGGGGAAGCCGGGGCCGCACCTCCCGGCCCGCCTCCCCGGCCGCGCACCGGCGTCGCCGCGCTTTCCCCGCGCTACCAGGTCGGTGCCCTGGTCGCCCTCGCGGTGGCCGCGGTCGCCGTCTGCGCCCACCTCGGGCTGGTGTTCCTGCACGTGGCCCCGTCCAACACGCTCACCAAGCAGCACGGCGCCGCGGTGGACGAGTGGGTCTTCCCGGAGTTCGAGCAGAACTGGAAGCTCTTCGCGCCCAACCCGCTCCAGCAGAACGTCTCCGTCCAGGTCCGCGCCGAGGTCGGTACGGCGGACGGCGGGATACGCACGACCGGCTGGTACGACCTGTCCGCCGAGGACGGCCGGGCCATCGACGGCAACCCGCTGCCGAGCCACACCCAGCAGAACGAACTGCGCCGCGCCTGGGACTTCTTCGTCGCCACCCACGACTCCGAGGACCGCCCGGTGGGTCTGCGGGGCTCCCTGTCCGAGACGTATCTGCGGCGCATCGCGCTGCTGCGCCTGGAGCGCAACGACGCGGCCGGACCCGGAGGCGTCGTCGAGCGCGTCCAGTACCGTTCCCGGACCACGAACGTGGCGCCGCCCCCGTGGAGCGGCGAGAAGGTCTCCGGACGGCCGGCCGTCCGCGAGCTGCCCTGGTGGTCGGTGGCCGCCGAGACCGGGGGCGCCAGGGCCGGGAAGAGCGGAGCGGCCGAGAGGGCCCGGGAAGCCGATCAGGCCGGAGAGGCCGATCAGGCCGACGAGGCCGAGAAGGCCGGGGGCGTCGCGTGAACGGCATCGTCGTCCGGGTCTCCCGCTCCGTCGCCCGCGTCACGGGCGCCGCGCTCGGCCCGTACCAGACCGCCGTGGTCCGCATCGGCTTCGGCGCCACCTGGCTGCTCTTCCTGCTGCGGGAACTGCCCCACCGCCACGAGCTGTACGGCCCGGACGGGCCCTGGGGCCACGACCTCGCCGAGCAGCTGACCGCCGACAACGGCGCCTTCACGGTGCTGATGTGGTCGGACGGGCGGATCTGGTTCGAGGCCGTCTACGCGCTGGCCGTCCTGAGCAGCGTGCTGCTCCTGCTGGGCTGGCGCACCCGCACCCTGTCCGTCCTGTTCATGGTCGGCGTGCTCTCGCTGCAGAACCGCAGCGTGTTCATGGGGGACGGCGGCGACAACGTCGTGCACCTGATGAGCATCTACCTGGTCCTCACCCGGTGCGGCCAGGTGTGGTCGCTGGACGCGCGCCGCGCCCGGCGCGCGGCTGCGGCACGCGCGCGGGGCGAGCGGGTCGTGGACCGGACCGGGCCGGTGCTGTGGTGCGTCCTCGGGTTCCTGCTGATCGCGGCGACCTCGGCGGGCCGGCTCGACGGCGACTGGTTCGTCCCGGCGCTGCTGTGGGCGGTGTGGGTCTCGCTCGGCCTGTGGTGGGCCGTGGGGCGGGGTGCCGGGGGCGGCGGTCAGCCGCGGATCCTGCTGGACGTGATCACGAACATCGTGCACAACGGCGCGCTCGTCGTGATCATGGCCGAGGCGTGCCTGATCTACGCGACGGCCGGCTGGTACAAGATCCAGGGTTCGCGCTGGCAGGACGGCACGGCCGTCTACTACCCGCTGAACCTGGACTACTTCTCGCCGTGGCCCGCGCTGTCCGACGCGCTGGCCGCCAACGGCACGGTGATCATGCTCATCACGTACGGCACGGTCGCCGTGCAGGTCGCCTTCCCGTTCACGCTGTTCAACCGGCGGATCAAGAACGTGCTCCTCGCCGTGATGATGACCGAGCACGCGGTGATCGCGGTGACGCTCGGGCTGCCCTTCTTCTCACTGGCGATGATCGCCGCCGACGCGGTCTTCCTGCCCACCTCGTTCCTGCGCCGGCTGGGCGACCGGGCGGCCCGCGCGGGGAACCGGACGGCGCGCCGGTTGCCCCGGGCGGTGCTCGCGGCGGCGGCGCACCGGCACGGGGACGCCGACCGGGACCGGCACCGCGACGGGGGCTCGCACGGGGACGGAGACGGTCGTCCGGCGACGGTGCCCGGGCCGCGGAGCCGGGGAGACGACGCGGGCGCCGCCGGAGCCGGGGCGGGTGCGGTGGAGGGCAGGACCCCGGACCCGCGCACGTAGGCTTCCGCACATGACCGACCCCGTCGACCCCGGCCCGCCGGCCGCCTGGCACCTGCACGCCGGCCGGTGCGTGCTGCTGGACGGCTTCCACGCCCTCAAGCACGCGCTGCGCTTCGGTGCCGAGGTGCCGGTGGCCGTCACCAGCGACCGCGCGGGTGCCCTGGCCCTCGCCGACGAGCTGGCGCCGGACGTGCGCGAGGCGCTGGCGGGGCTGCTGACCGAGGTGTCGCACGAGGCGTACGCGTCGCTCGTCCCCCGGCCGCACCCCACCGCGGTGGCCGCCCTGGCCGTACGGCCCGCGCGGGCCGCCGGTCTGGAGACGCTGGCGCGCCTTCCCCGCCGCGCCCCCGTCGTCGTCCTCGACCAGCCGCGCAACCTCGGCAACGCGGGGGCGGTGATCCGGCTGGCCGCCGGTTTCGGGGCGACCGGTGTGGTCACCACCGGCACGCTGGATCCCTGGCACCCCACGGTGGTGCGCGGTGGGGCGGGGCTGCACTTCGCGACCGTCGTGGAGCGGCTGGAGGCCGCCGCTCTGCCGCCGGGGCCGGTGTTCGCGCTGGACCCGGAGGGCGAGGACATCCGGGGGCTGAGGCTGCCGGACGACGCGCTGCTCGCCTTCGGCTCCGAGCGCAGCGGGCTGACGCGGGAGCTGCGCGCGCGGGCCGACCACCTGGTGGCCCTGCCGATGCGCCCCCAGGTCTCCAGCTACAACCTCGCGACCAGCGTGGCCATGACGCTCTACCACTGGAGCGCCGGCGGGGGCGCACCCCAGGTGCCGTAGGGGTCCGGTTCAGGCCGGGCGGCGGACCTCCACCACCCGGAAGCGGTTGGCCACGAAGGCGCCGTCGCACAGCGCCGCGTTGGCCGCGGGGTTGCCGCCCGAGCCGTGGAAGTCGGAGAAGGCGGCCGTCTGGTTGACGTACACCCCGCCGGTGAGGTTCAGGGAGAGCTGGGCCGCCTCCTCCAGACAGGCCTCCCGCACGGCCTCCTCGACCTCCGGGTCGGTCGTGTACGCGCCGACCGTCATCGCGCCCTTCTCGCGGACGCTGCGGCGCAGCAGCTCCACGGCGTGGTCCGCCGAGTCGACGGCGACGGCGAAGGAGACCGGGCCGAAGCACTCGCTGGTGTAGGCGGCCTCGTCCTCGGGCTTGGCGCCGTCCAGCTTGACGATGACCGGGGTGCGCACGACGGCGTCCGGGAACTCCGGGTGGGCGACCTCGCGGGAGGCGAGGGCGATCTCGCCGAGACCGGCGGCGGCCTCCAGGCGGGCCTTGACGTCCGGGTTGACGATCGCGCCGAGCAGCGCGTTCGCGCGGGCGTCGTCGCCGAGGAGGCCGTCGACGGCGCGCGCAAGGTCGGCGGTGACCTCGTCGTAGGACTTGTGGCCCTGGTCGGTGCGGATGCCGTCGCGGGGGATCAGCAGGTTCTGGGGGGTGGTGCACATCTGGCCGCTGTACAGGGACAGGGAGAAGGCCAGGTTGGCCAGCATGCCCCGGTAGTCGTCGGTCGACTCCACGACCACCGTGTTGACGCCGGCCTTCTCCGTGTACACCTGGGCCTGGCGGGCGTTGGCCTCCAGCCAGTCGCCGAAGGCGGTGGAGCCGGTGTAGTCGATGATCCGGATCTCGGGGCGGGTGGCCAGGGTCTTGGCGATGCCCTCGCCGGGGCGCTCGGCGGCCAGCGCGACCAGGTTCGCGTCGAAGCCGGCCTCGGTGAGGACCTCGCGGGCGACCTGGACGGTGAGCGCCAGGGGCAGCACCGCGCGGGGGTGCGGCTTGACCAGGACCGCGTTGCCGGTGGCGAGGGAGGCGAACAGGCCCGGGTAGCCGTTCCACGTCGGGAAGGTGTTGCAGCCGATGACCAGGCCGATGCCGCGGGGGACGGGCGTGAACCGCTTGGTGAGCGCCAGCGGGTCGCGCTTGCCCTGGGGCTTGGTCCACTCCGCGGTCTCGGGCGTGCGGGACTGCTCCACGTACGCGTAGGCCACGGCCTCCATGCCGCGGTCCTGGGCGTGCGGCCCGCCCGCCTGGAAGGCCATCATGAACGCCTGTCCGGAGGTGTGCATGACCGCCTGCGCGAACTCCATGGTCCGGTCGGCGATCCGCCGCAGGATCTCCAGGCAGACCACCGCGCGCAGCTCCGCGCCCGCGTCCCGCCACGCCTTCTGGCCGGCCGTCATCGCGGGCAGCAGCACGTCGAGGTCCGCGTGCGGGTACTCCACGCCCAGCTCGACGCCGTACGGGGAGACCTCGCCGCCGACCCAGCCGTCGGTGCCGGGCTGGCCGAGGTCGAGGCGGGTGCCGAGCAGGGCGTCGAAGGCCGCCTTGCCCGCGGCGGTGTCCAGGCTGCCGTTCTCCCCGTAGGCCTTGGGGTGCTCCGGGTGCGGGGACCAGTACACGCGCGTGCGGATCGTCTCCAGCGCCAGGTCCAGGGTCGGCCGGTGCTGGGCGATCAACTGGTGAGCGGTGAGTTCGGCGGCCATGCGGGACCAACTCCTCGTCGTCGAGTGCGTGGACCTGGGGGAAACCTGGGCAGGAACAGGCGGACACGGCTAGAGTAACCGAACGATCGGTCGGGACAAGGGGGACCGCCGCATCTGTGGAAAACCCCGTGCGGGAGGATCGCGCACATGACAGCACTCGACCTCAGCAGCCCCGTGGCCGTCGTCGGCACCGGCACCATGGGCCAGGGCATCGCCCAGGTGGCGCTGGTCGCGGGCCATCCCGTGCGGCTGTACGACGCCGTCGCCGGGCGGGCCCGGGAAGCGGCCGACGCGATCGGCGCCCGGCTCGACCGGCTCGTCGAGAAGAAACGCATCACCGGTGCCGAACGGGACGCCGCCCGCTCCCGGCTCGCGCCTGCCGGGAGCCTCGCCGACCTCGCCGGGTGCGCGCTCGTCGTCGAGGCCGTCGTGGAGCGGCTGGAGGTCAAGCAGGAGCTGTTCCGCGCCCTGGAGGACGTCGTCGGCGACGCCTGCCTGCTGGCCACCAACACCTCCTCCCTGTCCGTCACCGCCGTCGGCGGCGCGCTGCGCGTCCCCGGCCGCTTCGTCGGTCTGCACTTCTTCAACCCCGCACCGCTGCTGCCGCTCGTGGAGGTGGTCTCCGGGGCCGCGACCGACCCCGCGGCGGCCACGCGCGCGTACGAGACGGCCCGCGCCTGGGGCAAGACCCCGGTCGCCTGCGCCGACACCCCCGGCTTCGTCGTCAACCGCATCGCCCGGCCCTTCTACGCCGAGGCCTTCGCGGTCTTCGAGGAACAGGGCGCCGACCCGGCCACGATCGACGCCGTGCTGCGCGAGTCCGGCGGGTTCAGGATGGGCGCCTTCGAGCTGACCGACCTCATCGGACAGGACGTCAACGAGTCGGTCACCCACTCCGTGTGGCAGTCGTTCTTCCAGGACGTGCGCTTCGCCCCCTCGCTGGCCCAGCGCCGCCTGGTCGAGTCCGGCCGGCTCGGCCGCAAGAGCGGGCGGGGCTGGTACGACTACCGGGACGGCGCCGAGCGCCCCCGGCCGCACACCGCCGAACCGGCCGGGGCGCCCGCGTACGTCGTCGTCGAGGGCGACCTGGGGCCGGCCGCCGAGCTGGTCGCGCTGATCGGCGAGGCGGGGATCGAGGTCCGCGCGGAGGGCGGCGGGAGCACCGGGCAACTCGTGCTGCCCGGCGGCGGCCGGCTCCGCCTCACCGACGGGCGGACCTCGGCCGGGACCGGCGGCGTCGTCCACTTCGACCTCGCCCTCGACTACCGGCGGGCCGCCCGGATCGCCCTCGCCCCCGGCGCGACCACCCCGCCGCACGCCCTCGCCGAGGCCACGGGCCTCTTCCAGGCGCTCGGCAAGGAGGTCAGCGTCGTCGGCGACGTGCCCGGCATGATCGTGGCGCGCACGGTCGCGCGGATCGTCGACCTGGCGTACGACGCGGTCGACCGCGGCGTGGCCTCGGCGGCGGACGTCGACACCGCCATGCGCCTTGGCGTGAACTACCCGCTGGGGCCCGTCGAATGGGGCCGCAGACTGGGACTGCGGTGGGTCTACGCACTCCTGGGCGAACTGCGGGAACTCGACCCGTCCGGGCGCCACGCCCCGTCCCTCGCGCTCCACCGCCACACGCACGTCTCCGACGCCGGGGAGGGCACCCCCTCATGACCACCGCCAGGCGCGACACGTACACGCCCGAGACGCTGCTGTCGGTCGCCGTGCAGGTCTTCATCGAGCGCGGCTACGACGGCACCTCCATGGAGCACCTGTCCAAGGCGGCCGGGATCTCCAAGTCCTCGATATACCACCACGTCAGCGGTAAGGAGGAGCTGCTGCGCCGGGCCGTGAGCCGGGCCCTGGACGAGCTCTTCGGGATCCTCGACGAGGAGCACGCGCGCGTGGGGACCGCCGCCGAGCGCCTCGAGTACGTGGTGCGGCGCATGGTCGAGGTGCTCATGGCGGAGCTGCCCTACGTCACGCTGCTGCTGCGGGTGCGCGGCAACACCGGCACCGAGCGGTGGGCGCTGGAGCGGCGGCGCGAGTTCGACCACCGGGTCGCCGCCCTGCTCAAGGACGCGGCGGCCGAGGGCGACGTGCGCGCGGACGTGGAGGTGCGGCTCGCGACGCGCCTCGTCTTCGGCATGATCAACTCCATCGTCGAGTGGTACCGCCCGGACGGTCCCGACGGCCGGGGCGGCACGGGCCGGCAGGAAGTGGTCGACGCGGTGGCGCGGCTGGTCTTCGGCGGGCTGCGCAAGGCCTCCTGATCCGTACGGATCCGTACCGGGCCGCTCAGCCCTGCGGTTCGAGGTCCTCGGTCTCGAAGACCAGCAGCGTGCGGGTGCTGAGCACCTCCGGGATGGCCTGGAGGCGGCTGAGCACCAGCTCGCGCAGGGCCCGGTTGTCCGGGGTGTGCACCAGCAGCAGCACGTCGAAGTCGCCGCCCACCAGCGCGATGTGCGAGGCCCCGGGCAGCTTCCGCAGCTCGGCGCGGACCGTGCGCCAGGAGTTCTGGACGATCTTCAGGGTGATGTACGCCGAGGTGCCGTGCCCGGCGCGTTCGTGGTCGACGCGGGCGCCGAACCCGCGGATGACGCCGTCCTCGACGAGCCGGTTGATGCGCGCGTAGGCGTTGGCACGGGAGACGTGCACCCGCTCCGCGACCGACCGTATGGAGGCGCGTCCGTCGGCCTGGAGCATGCGCAGGATGTCCTGGTCGATGGCGTCCAGCGGGCGCGGGGGCGGCGGGGCGGGGGGCTCGTCGGGGCCGCCGCCCTCCCCGGGGCGATCGGCCATTTGTTCAGATGCCACGTGCCCCCGCCTTCCCCTGATGGACGTACTGCGTCCATCACAGGCTGTGGAGAACCGTTTGTCCACAGCCTGGGGCCGCATGTAGCCAAAATGTGCCGGCGACCGAACAATCGGTAGGTGAGGCCCGTCACACCCGTGACGAGCCCAGAGCTTCGCTCCCACGAGGAGGTGCCGTCATGACGGTCATGGAGCAGCGGGGCGCGTACCGGCCCACACCGCCGCCCGCCTGGCAGCCCCGTACCGATCCCGCGCCGCTGCTGCCGGACGCCGAGCCCCACCGCGTCCTCGGGACGAAGGCCGCGGACCGCGCCGACACCGAGCTGCTGCGCACGCTGTACGCCCGGCTGGTGCGCGGCCGCCGCTACAACGCGCAGGCCACGGCGCTCACCCGGCAGGGCCGGCTGGCCGTCTACCCCTCCAGCACCGGCCAGGAGGCGTGCGAGGTCGCCGCCGCGCTGGTCCTGGAGGAGCGGGACTGGCTCTTCCCCAGCTACCGCGACACCCTCGCGGTCGTCTCCCGCGGCGTCGACCCGGTCGAGGCCCTCACCCTGCTGCGCGGCGACTGGCACACCGGCTACGACCCCTACGAACACCGGGTCGCCCCGCTGTCCACGCCGCTGGCCACCCAGCTCCCGCACGCCGTGGGCCTCGCCCACGCCGCCCGCCTCAAGGGCGACGACGTGGTCGCGCTCGCCATGGTGGGCGACGGCGGCACCAGCGAGGGCGACTTCCACGAGGCGCTGAACTTCGCCGCCGTCTGGCGGGCCCCGGTCGTCTTCCTCGTGCAGAACAACGGCTTCGCGATCTCCGTCCCGCTCGACAAGCAGACCGCCGCCCCGTCGCTGGCCCACAAGGCCGTCGGCTACGGGATGCCCGGCCGCCTGGTCGACGGCAATGACGCGGCAGCGGTGCACGAGGTCCTCTCCGACGCCGTACGGCACGCGCGCGCGGGCGGCGGTCCCACGCTGGTGGAGGCCGTGACGTACCGCGTCGACGCGCACACCAACGCCGACGACGCCACGCGCTACCGGGGCGACGCCGAGGTGGAGACCTGGCGCCGGCACGACCCGGTCGAGCTGCTGGAGCGCGAGCTGACCGAGCGCGGCCTGCTCGACGAGGACGGCGTCCGCGCCGCCCGTGAGGACGCCGAGGCCATGGCCGCCGATCTGCGCGCCCGGATGAACGAGGACCCGGAGCTGAGCCCGTTGGACCTGTTCGACCACGTCTACGCGGAACCCACCGCGCAGCTTCGCGAGCAGCGGGACCAGTTGCGCGCGGAGCTGGAGGCGGAGTCCGAGAGCGGGGCCCGGGACGCGGGAGCACCGGAAGGAGGACGTCGATGACCACCGTCGCCGTCAAGCCGGCCACCATGGCGCAGGCCCTCACGCGCGCGCTGCGCGACGCCATGGCCGCCGACCCGGGCGTGCACGTCCTCGGCGAGGACGTGGGCACGCTCGGCGGCGTCTTCCGGATCACCGACGGGCTCGCCGCGGAGTTCGGCGACGACCGCTGCACGGACACGCCGCTCGCCGAGGCCGGCATCCTCGGCACGGCCGTCGGCATGGCGATGTACGGGCTGCGCCCGGTCGTCGAGATGCAGTTCGACGCCTTCGCCTACCCCGCGTTCGAGCAGGTCGTCAGCCACGTCACCAAGATGCGCAACCGCACGCGCGGGAAGATGCCCCTGCCGCTGACCATCCGCATCCCCTACGGCGGCGGCATCGGCGGCGTCGAGCACCACAGCGACTCGTCCGAGGCGTACTACATGGCGACTCCGGGGCTCCATGTCGTCACGCCCGCGACCGTCGCCGACGCCTACGGGCTGCTGCGCGCTTCCATCGCCTCCGACGATCCGGTGGTCTTCCTCGAGCCCAAGCGGCTGTACTGGTCGAAGGACGCCTGGAACCCCGAGGAGCCCGCACCCGTTGAGCCGGTGGGCCGCGCGGTGGTGCGGCGCTCCGGCCGGAGCGCCACGCTCATCACGTACGGACCGTCGCTGGCCGTCTGCCTGGAGGCGGCCGAGGCGGCCCGGGCCGAGGGGTGGGACCTCGAAGTCGTCGACCTGCGCTCCCTGGTGCCGTTCGACGACGAGACGGTGTGCGCCTCGGTGCGGCGGACGGGACGTGCGGTGGTCGTCCACGAGTCGGGTTCCTTCGGGGGCCCGGGCGGGGAGATCGCGGCCCGGGTCACGGAGCGCTGCTTCCACCACCTGGAGGCACCGGTGCTGCGGGTGGCCGGTTTCGACATCCCGTATCCTCCGCCGATGCTGGAGCGTCACCACCTGCCCGGTGTGGACCGCATCCTGGACGCCGTGGGGCGCCTGCAGTGGGAGGCCGAGAGCTGATGGCACACGCTTCTGACGGGCACAGCCTGGAGTTCAAGCTCCCCGACCTCGGTGAGGGGCTCACCGAGGCGGAGATCGTGCGCTGGCTGGTCGAGGTCGGCGACGTGGTCGCCGTCGACCAGCCGGTCGTCGAGGTCGAGACGGCCAAGGCGATGGTCGAGGTGCCCTGCCCCTACGGCGGGGTGGTCACCGCCCGTTTCGGCGAGGAGGGCACGGAGCTGCCCGTCGGGGCGCCGCTGGTGACCGTGGCGGTGGGCGGGACGGCCGCGGACGGACCGGCGCGTGCGTCCGGCACTGGTACCGGTACCGGTACCGGCAACAGCACCGGCACCGGTGAGGCGCCGGCCGCCGGACCGCCGGCCGCGGAGAAGAAGCCGGAGGGCTCCGGCAACGTCCTGGTCGGCTACGGCACCTCCGAGGCGCCCGCGCGGCGGCGCCGGGTGCGGCCCGAGCGCCGGGTCGCCACCGGCGCCTCCGGGCGGGCCAACGGCCGGGTCCGCGACGCCGGGCGGACGGCCGGACCGGCGGTCCCCGCGGCCGAGCCGGTGGACGGCCCGGTCCCGGTCATCTCCCCGCTGGTGCGCAGGCTGGCCCGCCAGCACGACCTGGACCTGCGCGAGCTGGCCGGTTCAGGACCGGACGGGCTGATCCTGCGCGCGGACGTCGAGTACGCGCTGCGGGCCGCCGCCGCGCAGGGCGGCCGTACGGCGGACCAGGAGGCCGGGACGGCCGGGGCGCTCCCCGCGGCGGCACCCTCCGACGGCACCCGCGTCCCCCTCAGGGGCGTGCGCGGAGCCGTCGCCGACAAGCTCTCCCGCAGCCGGCGCGAGATCCCCGACGCCACCTGCTGGGTGGACGCCGACGCGACGGAGCTGATGCGGGCGCGCACCGCGATGAACGCCGCCGGCGGGCCGAAGATCTCCCTGGTCGCCCTGCTGGCCCGGATCTGCACGGCGGCCCTGGCCCGTTTCCCGGAGCTGAACTCGACGGTCGACCCGGAGGCCCGGGAGATCGTCCGGCTCGACGGGGTCCACCTCGGCTTCGCCGCCCAGACGGACCGGGGTCTGGTCGTGCCGGTCGTCCGGGACGCGCACGCGCGGGACGCCGAGTCGCTCACCGCGGAGTTCGCCCGGCTGACCGAGGCGGCCCGGGCCGGTCGGCTGACCCCGGGGGAGCTGACCGGCGGCACCTTCACGCTGAACAACTACGGCGTGTTCGGCGTCGACGGCTCCACGCCGATCATCAACCACCCCGAGGCCGCCATGCTCGGCGTCGGCCGCATCGTCCCCAAGCCGTGGGTGCACGAGGGCGAGTTGGCGGTGCGTCAGGTCGTGCAGCTCTCGCTCACCTTCGACCACCGGGTGTGCGACGGCGGTACGGCGGGCGGCTTCCTGCGGTACGTGGCGGACTGCGTGGAACAGCCGGCGGTGCTGCTGCGGACCCTGTGAAACCCGCGCCGGCGCCCCCGGGGTGACGGCGCGTCCGCACTCGCCGCGATCGCGCGGGCTCCCCTGCGTTCCCTGTGATCGCGCAGGGCCCCATACTCGGGGGATGACCGCGTACGAGCCCGTCGGCGCCCCGCGCGCCGGCAGCGACCCCGCCCCGGACGCCGGTGCCGGGCCGGTTGACCCCGCGCCGGGTTCCGGCCGCGCCGGGTACGACGCCGTCGTGCTCGCCGGAGGGGCCGCCCGGCGCCTCGGCGGCGCGGACAAACCCGGACTGCGGGTGGGCGGCCGGGCGCTGCTCGACCGGGTACTGGCCGCCTGCGCCGGAGCCCGGACCACCGTCGTCGTCGCCGAACCCCGGCCCACCGCACGCCCCGTGACCTGGGCGCGCGAGGACCCGCCCGGCGGCGGACCGCTCGCCGCACTCGCCGCCGGACTGCGGCACACCAGCGCGGAGCACGTCGTCGTGGTCTCCGCCGACCTGCCGTTCCTCGCCGGGCCGGCCGTCGAGAGGCTGCTGTCGGCCCTCGCCGCCGGCGACGACGACGGAGCGCTCCTCACCGACGCCGACGGCCGCGACCAGCCGCTCGTCGCCGCCTACCGCGCCTCGGCACTGCGCCGTGAACTGGCCGCGCTCGCACGGGACCGGGCCGAGGGAGCGGAGGGGGCCCCGCTGACCGGGCTGCCCCTGCGCCGCCTGACCGGCGCGCTGCGCCTCACCCGCCTCCCGGACGCCGTCGCCTCCTTCGACTGCGACACCTGGGACGACATCGCCACCGCAAGGGCACGCATCAGGGAGCATGGTCACGTGTTGGATGAATGGATTACCGCAGCCAAGGACGAGTTGGGCATCGACCTGGACGTCGACACCAAGGTCCTGCTCGATCTCGCGCGCGACGCCGCACACGGGGTGGCCAGGCCGGCGGCCCCGCTGACCACCTTCCTCGTCGGTTACGCGGCCGGGCGGGCCCAGGGCGGCCCCGAGGCCGTCGCCGAGGCCGCCCGCAAGGCCGCGGCCCTCGCGCTGCGCTGGGCGGAGGAGAGCGCCGACGCCGGTCCCGCCGCCGCGGAGGGCACGCCCGACGCGGCACCCGACGCCACCCCCGACACCCGCCCGGACGCGTGATGACCTCCCCCGGCACGCGGGACGAGGCGGAGACCGAGGACCTCGACGTGGAGGAGGCGCTCGCCCTGGTGAGGGAGAACTCCGGCCCCGCCCGCCGCGTCCCCGGCGGTCACGACGCGCCCGCCCCGCACCGTCCGGCCGACCCCCACCACCCCGCGGCCCCCTGGCCCGAGGCCCGGGCGAGGGCCGAACGGGCCGCCCGCGCCGCCGCCCGCGCGGCGCGCCGCACCCCGGTCTCCGTGCCCCTCGACGCGGCCCTCGGCCTCACGCTGGCCGCGCCCCTGGCCGCCCTCACCGACCTGCCCTCCTTCGACACCTCCGCGATGGACGGCTGGGCCGTCGCCGGACCGGGCCCCTGGGCCGTGCGCGACGAGGGCGTCCTGGCCGGACACGCGGTCCCCGCACGCCTCACCGACGGCGAGGCCGTCCGCATCGCCACCGGCGCACGGATCCCCCCGGACACCACCGCCGTCCTGCGCTCCGAGCACGGCCGCACCGACGAACGCGGCCGTCTGCACCCCACCCGCGAGGTCGTCCACGGCCAGGACATCCGCCCGCGCGGCCAGGAGTGCCGCAGCGGCGACCACCTGCTGCCCGTCGGCACCCTCGCGACCCCCGCCGTGCTGGGGCTCGCGGCGGCCGCCGGGTACGACACGCTCACCGTGGTGCCCCGCCCCCGCGTCGACGTCCTCGTCCTCGGTGACGAGCTGCTCACCGAGGGCCTCCCGCACGACGGCCTCATCCGGGACGCGCTCGGCCCGATGCTGCCGCCGTGGCTGCGCGCGCTGGGCGCCGAGGTCCGCACCGTCCGCCGGATCGGCGACGACGCCGAGGCCCTGCACCGCGCCGTCACCACCTCCGACGCCGACCTGGTCGTCACGACCGGCGGCACCGCGGCGGGCCCCGTCGACCACGTCCATCCCACCCTGCGGCGGACCGGTGCCGAGCTTCTCGTGGACGGCGTCCGGGTACGCCCCGGCCACCCCATGCTGCTGGCCCGCCTCAAGGACGACCAGCACCTCGTCGGCCTGCCCGGCAATCCCCTCGCCGCCGTCTCCGGACTGCTCACCCTCGCCGAGCCCCTGCTGCGCACCCTCGCCGCCCGGCCGGCGCCCGAGACGTACACGCTGCCGCTGCGGGACGCGGTGCATGGCCACCCGCACGACACCCGGCTCGTGCCGGTCGTGCTGCGCGGGGAGGGCGCCGTCCCGCTGCGGTACAACGGCCCGGCGATGCTGCGCGGCATCGCGGCCGCCGACGCGCTGGCCGTCGTACCCCCGGGCGGAGCGCGGCCCGGGCAGGAGACCGAGCTGCTGGACCTGCCCTGGGCGACCGGCGGAATCGGGGTGTGTTTCACGTGAAACTTCCGGGCCAGGACGCGATCGCCCGCCAGGCGGACGAACACCTGGTGACCCACAAGGTGAAACTCCCCAGGAAGCTGGTGGAGCACCCGTTCCGGCAGGTCGCCAAGCGGTTGTCCATTGCCCTGGTGGTCCTCGTGGTGACGGCCGTCATCGTGTACGCGGACCACGACGGCTACACCGACAACTCCGACGGCTCCGTCGACCTCCTCGACTCCTTCTACTACGCCACCGTCACCCTCTCCACCACCGGGTACGGTGACATCACGCCCGTCAGCGACGCCGCCCGGCTGACCAACATCTTCGTCATCACGCCCCTGCGCGTGCTGTTCCTGATCATCCTGGTCGGCACCACGCTGGAAGCCCTCACCGAGCGCACTCGGGAGGAGTGGCGCCTGAACCGCTGGAGGTCCGCCTTGCGCGATCACACCGTCGTCGTCGGCTTCGGGACCAAGGGCCGGTCGGCGATCCAGACCGTCTGCGCGACCGGGCTCCGCAAGGACCAGGTGGTCGTGGTCGACCCCAGCGGAAAGGCCATCGAGGCCGCGACGGCCCACGGCTACGCGGGCGTGATCGGTGACGCCACCCGCAGTGACGTGCTCAACCGGGCCGAGGTGTTCCGGGCGAAGCAGATCATCATCGCCACCCAGCGCGACGACACGGCCGTGCTGGTCACGCTGACGGCCCGGCAGCTCAACCGCGGGGCGAAGATCGTGGTCGCGGTCCGCGAGGAGGAGAACGCGCCGCTGCTGAAGCAGTCCGGCGCCGACGCCGTGATCACCAGCGCCAGCGCGGCGGGCCGGCTGCTCGGACTCTCCGTGCTCAGCCCCGCCGCCGGCATGGTGATGGAGGACCTCATCAGCCAGGGCAGCGGACTCGACCTCATCGAACGGCCCGTCATAAAGGCCGAGGTCGGCAAGAACCCGAGGGAGATGGACGACCTCGTGGTGAGCGTGCTGCGCGGACACCGGGTCCTGGGCTACGACGATCCGGCCGTCGGCGGACTGGAACTGACGGACCGCCTGATCACGATCGTCCGGGCGACACCGGCCACCCACGTGACCCCCGACGCCCGCCCGCTGCCCCGTGACTGAACCGCCCCTCGCGGCCAGGTGAACGGGGCGGCGGCGTTCTCGGGGACCCGGCGGGACACAGGAGTAGCGTCGCCCTCATGCATGCGATCACGATTTCCGAACCCGGAGGCCCCGAGGCCCTGGTGTGGGCCGAGGTCCCCGATCCGCAGCCCGGCGAGGGCGAGGTCCTGGTCGAGGTGACGGCCAGCGCCGTCAACCGCGCCGACATCATGCAGCGCCAGGGCTTCTACGACCCCCCGCCCGGTGCCTCCGCACACCCCGGCCTGGAGTGCTCCGGGCGCGTCGCCGCGCTCGGCCCGGGGGTGTCCGGCTGGGCCGTCGGCGACGAGGTGTGCGCGCTGCTCGCGGGCGGCGGCTACGCCGAGAAGGTCGTCGTCCCGGCCGGGCAGCTCCTGCCGGTGCCGCAGGGCGTCGGCCTGAAGGAGGCGGCGGCGCTGCCCGAGGTGGTCTGCACGGTCTGGTCGAACGTCTTCATGGTGGCCCACCTGCGCCCCGGCGAGACGCTGCTCGTGCACGGCGGCTCCAGCGGCATCGGCACCATGGCGATCCAGCTCGCCAAGGCCGTCGGTGCGAAGGTCGCGGTGACGGCGGGGACGAAGGAGAAGCTGGAGCGCTGCGCCGAGCTGGGCGCGGACGTCCTGATCAACTACCGGGAGCAGGACTTCGTCGCCGAGGTGAAGGACGCGACCGGCGGTGCCGGCGCCGACGTCATCCTCGACAACATGGGCGCGAAGTACCTCGACCGCAACGTGCGGGCCCTCGCCGTGAACGGCCGGCTCGCCATCATCGGCATGCAGGGCGGCCGCAAGGGCGAGCTGGACATCGGCACGCTGCTTGCCAAGCGCGCCGCCGTCACCGCGACCTCGCTGCGGGCCCGGCCCCTGGAGGAGAAGGCGGCCGTCGTGGCGGCGGTACGGGAGCACGTCTGGCCGTTGTTCGCCGGGGGCCACGTCCGTCCGGTCGTCGACCGTGAGCTGCCGATGAGCGAGGCCGCGGAGGGCCACCGGGTGGTGGAGGAGAGCGGCCACATCGGCAAGGTGCTGCTGGTCACCTCGTAGCCGGTCCGGCGAGGGCCCGCCGGGGGCAGGGCCCGCGCCCCGGGCCTACCCCCGGCGCAGACGCAGCCCCACCAGACCCAGGGCCAGGCCGAGGCCGATGAGGACCAGCCCGGTGCCCAGGGGGAGGACCCGCAGTCCGGGCTCGGCGGCCTGCTGCGTCCGCACGCCGGTCGCCGCCGCGGAACGGGACGGGGAGGCCGAGGGGACCGGCGCGGCCTCGGTCCGTCCGGCCGGGGCCGCGGTGGCGGCGGCCGGGTCGTCGGCGACGCCGTCGTCGCTGTCGTCGCCGTCGTCGTCCTGGCCACGGTCGGTGTCCCCGTGCGTGTCCCGGTGTTCCCGCTCGTGCTCCTCGGCGCGGCCGGGCCGCTGCCGTCCCTCACCCGGCCGCCCCCCGGCCCGGGAGGGCTCCGGGTCGGGAACGGCACGGGACGCCGACGGGGTGGGGGACGGGGGAGAAGACTCGCCGGAACCGTCCGTGGCGCCCGGATCCGCGGAGGGCCGGGAGGCGGCCGGGGGGTCCGGGTGCTCGGGCCGGCCGGGACCGGCGGGGCGCCCGGGGCGTTCGTGACCGCCCCGCCCGTCGTGGCGGGCGGAGCCGTCCGGGTCGGTGGCCGGGCCCGGCCCCGCATCGTGCCCCGGACCGGAGGGTGCCGGGGACGGCTGCGCCGGGGCCGCCGTGACCGGCCCCGCCGTCACCGCGGCGATGCCCGCGCCGGCGGCCTGGGCCGGTCCCGCCCCGCAGGGCGACACCATCGCGCCGACGCCCAGGGCTCCCGCCAGCCCCGTCGCCCGCAGTGTGCGCAGCCATGGAGTCACGTCGGTGACCCCCTCCCGCTGATACCCGTCGTGGACATCGACGGAACAAGCCTCACACCGGTCGGCGATACCGGCATTCCGGGCGCCTCCGAACGCGTGGGGGCGGGTTTCCCCGGGGCAGCACCCGTTCCCGGGGAACGGGTGAGGGACAATGGCGGCATGGAAATGCCGAGGAACGACAGGTCGCCGGAGAACCCCCAGATCCTGGTCGTCGGCCAGGACGGAATGGCGCTCAGCGGCGGCGGGGACGACGAATCCCGTGAGATCCCGGTGACCGAGCAGGTGGAGCAGCCTGCCAAGGTCATGCGGATCGGCAGCATGATCAAGCAGTTGCTCGAGGAGGTGCGCGTCGCGCCCCTGGACGAGGCCAGCCGGGTCCGGCTCAAGGAGATCCACGCCAGCTCGGTGAAGGAGCTGGAGGACGGACTGGCTCCGGAGCTGGTGGAGGAGCTGGAGCGGCTCTCCCTGCCCTTCACGGACGACGGCACCCCCACCGACGCCGAGCTGCGGATCGCCCAGGCCCAGCTCGTCGGCTGGCTCGAGGGTCTCTTCCACGGCATTCAGACCACGCTGTTCGCCCAGCAGATGGCCGCGCGCGCCCAGTTGGAGCAGATGCGCCGGGCGCTGCCGCCCGGTGTCGCCCCCGAGGGCGAGGAGCCCTCGCACCCCGGTGGCCGTACCGGCGGCCCCTACCTGTAGGAACGGCGTCCCACCACCCGTACGAACGGCATCGGCCGACAACGCGGAGGGCCCGGCAGCACCTGCTGCCGGGCCCTTCGGCCGTCCGTCACGCGGTCACGGGATCAGTCGGTGGCCGGGTTGCCCGTGGAGACCTTGAGCTGGATCATCGGCATGTTCTCCGGGTCGACGTCCGTGCCCGCGACGGGGAACTGGTCCCGGACCGATCCCTCGCCGTACGTGTTCTCGTCGACCTCGACGACCTTCATCCGCCAGCCCGCGGCGTTGAAGCACGCCTTGACCGACCCGATGTACTTGAAGGTGAAGTCCGGCACCTCGATCTTGTCCGGGTCGTTGTACGACTCCTGCGGCTCGGTGCACTTGTCCGTCTCGATCGTCTTCGTCTTGTCCGGCCCGCGGTAGCCCTCGGCCTTCGACGGCGACGCGGACACGCTCGCGGAACCGCCTCCGCCGGCCTCCGGGTCGTCGTCCCCGCCGCCGTTCATCAGCAGCGCGGCGATCAGTCCGCCGACGGCCACGAGGGCGACCACGACCGAGCCGATGATCACCGGCTTGTTGTTCCTGCCCCCGCCGGCCGAGCCCGCGGCGGACGGCGTCAGGTTGTACGGCGGCGGCGTGGCCGGCTGCTGTCCGTACGGCGGGGCCGGCGTCTGGTACCCGGCCTGCGGCGGATAGCCGTACGCGGACGCGTGCGCCGGGGCCGGGGTGCCGTACGGGTTCGGGCCGGGGGCCGGGGTCGGCTGGTACGGCGTCTGCACCGGGCCCGTGGGTGCCGGGGTGCTCTGGTCGACCGGCGGGAAGACCGCGGAGCCGACACCCGCGCCGCTCGACGTCTGGGCGCCGGGCACGATGCTCGGCGGCGCCGCCTGGAAGGACGCCGCCACGCGCAGGCACTCGTCGCGCATCGCCTCGGCGCTGGGGAAGCGTTCGTTGGGGTTCTTCTTCAGCGCGCGGGCCACCAGGGCGTCCACCGCCGGGGGCAGGGCGCGGTTGACGCTGGAGGGGGCGACCGGCTCCTCCTGCACGTGCGCGTACGCGATCGCCAGCGGCGAGTCGGCGTCGAACGGCAGGCGCCCGGTGACCAGCTGGAACAGCATGATGCCGACCGAGTACAGGTCGGAGCGGGCGTCGACGCCGCGGCCGAGGGCCTGCTCCGGCGAGAGGTACTGGGGGGTGCCGACGACCATGCCGGTCTGCGTCATCGAGGTCACGCCGGACTGCATGGCGCGGGCGATGCCGAAGTCCATGACCTTGACCACGCCGCGCTTGGTCATCATCACGTTGCCCGGCTTGATGTCGCGGTGGACCAGGCCCATCTCGTGGCTGATCTCCAGCGCCGCCAGCACGTCGGCGGTGATCTTCAGCGCCTTGTCGGCGGGCATCGCGCCCTGCTGCCGCACGTCCTCGTCGAGCACCGAGCCCAGCGGCCGGCCCTCGACGTACTCCATGACGATGTACGGAGTGGTCAGACCGTCCAGGTCGTCCTCGCCGGTGTCGAAGACCGAGACGATGTTGGTGTGCGTGAGCTTCGCCACGGCCTGGGCCTCGCGGCGGAAGCGCTCACGGAAGGCCTGTTCGCGACCGAGTTCGGTGTGCAGCGTCTTGATCGCGACCTGGCGGTCGAGGACCGAGTCGTACGCCAGGTGCACCGAGGCCATGCCGCCCTCGCCGAGCAAGTCGCGCAGCTGGTAACGGCCGCCGGCGAGTGCCCGCCCCGCGTACCGTCCCTGTCCGGCGTCCTGGCTCATGTCTCTGCGTCCCCCATAGGCGGCGGGCGCCGGTGGCAGCGGCACGCGCGCTCGTGATCGAAAGTGCTATTCCCGGCCAAGTCTGCCCCAGGGCACCGACACGTCAAGCGCGGTGCCCGTTCCGTGACCGTACGCGAAAGAAGCGTCGCGGAAGCGTTACAGCGGGCGTACCACCGGTACACGGAATTTGCACGAGAGTACGGAGCCAGGGTTTCATGACCGGTCCGTCTCATGTCCGGTCCCGGCGCCCATCCCGGACCGGAGGCCCCCGCGAAGGCTGTAGCGTGGCCGACGGAGACCGTAACAACACCGCGCGTACCGCGGGCAGAAACGACGGCGAGGACTGATGGCACAGCAGCAGCGCGCCCAGGGCCCGTCCGAACCCGAGGCATCTGGCGGCGGTATGTCTGACGCGCCGGAGAACTGGGGCAACGGCGGCCTGGTCGGCGACGGCCGGTACCGGCTGACCCGCAGGCTCGGGCGGGGCGGCATGGCCGAGGTGTTCGCCGCCGAGGACGTCCGCCTCGGGCGCACCGTGGCGGTCAAGCTGCTGCGCGCGGACCTCGCCGAGGACCCGGTCTCCAAGGCGCGCTTCACCCGCGAGGCACAGTCGGTGGCGGGCCTGAACCACCACGCCATCGTGGCCGTGTACGACTCGGGCGAGGACGTCGTCGGCGGCCAGTCCGTGCCGTACATCGTGATGGAGATCGTCGAGGGGCGCACCATCCGCGACCTCCTCCTCAACGCCGAGGCGCCGGGACCCGAGCAGGCGCTGATCATCGTCTCCGGTGTCCTGGAGGCGCTCGCCTACTCCCACCAGCACGGCATCGTGCACCGCGACATCAAGCCGGCCAACGTCATCATCACCAACGCGGGCGCGGTCAAGGTGATGGACTTCGGCATCGCCCGCGCCCTGCACGGCGCCCAGTCGACGATGACGCAGACCGGCATGGTCATGGGCACCCCGCAGTACCTCTCCCCGGAGCAGGCCCTCGGCAAGGCCGTCGACCACCGCTCCGACCTGTACGCGACGGGCTGCCTGCTCTACGAACTCCTCGCGCTGCGCCCGCCGTTCACCGGCGAGACCCCGCTGTCGGTGGTCTACCAGCACGTGCAGGACATCCCGACGCCCCCGTCCGAGGTCTCCGACGCCACTCCGCCGGAGCTGGACGGCCTGGTGATGCGCTCGCTGGCCAAGGAGCCCGACGACCGCTTCCAGACCGCCGAGGAGATGCGCGGCCTGGTCCAGTACGGGCTGCAGATGCTGTACGAGCAGGGCGGCCACACCGGCACGTGGAACACCGGGCCGGTCGCCGGGCACGACGGGCGGCACACCCCCTCGGCCGGCCTGGCGGGCACCACGGTGATGCCGCACCCCGCCGACCACGGGGCGTCGGGCACCCAGCAGATCCCCCAGCCGATCCTGCCGCGCGGCTACGGCGGGGGCGACGACGGCGGCTTCGAGGGCGCCGGCAACAAGGGCAGCGGCCGCGGCAGGCTGTGGATACTGGCCGTCCTCGCCGTGATCGCGATCGCGGCCGGCGTCGCGCTGGCCCTGAACAACGGCGGCGGTGGCAAGAGCGGCACCGAGACGGACAAGAGCCCGTCGGCGACCACGTCCCAGAGCACCGCCGAGGAGTCGCCCAGTTCGTCGCCCAGCGACGAGGAGACGCAGCAGAGCAAGGACCCGGGCGCGGAGCAGGGCTCGGGCGGCAGCGGCAACGGCGACGGGAGCTGGGACCGGCCGTACACGCCGTCGTGGACGCCGTCGCACACCGAGACGGGCGATCCGACCGGTGACCAGACCGGCGGCGGTGAGCCGACCGGTGGCGGTGAGCCGACCGGTGGCGGTGAGACGCCCGGTGGCGGTGACCAGACCGGTGGCGGCGAGACGCCGGGCGGCGGTGACCAGACCGGTGGCGGCGAGCAGCCGACGGGCGGCGCGACCGGTGCCCCGGGCGGTCCCGACGGCGGCGGCGACGGCAACGGCTGAGCCCGTTCCGCGTCTTCCACTTCCACGCGCGCGTGCGGCCCGGAAACGGGCTCCACGCGCGCGTTGCGTTCGCCTACGCGGGCCCCGTCGCCCCGTCCGTGAAGTGCACCGTGCCGAACTGCGGGTCGACGCTCAGGTAGGCGGGTTCGAACGGCTCGCCGTCCACCCGGCTCGGCGCGGGACCGAACCGCTCCAGCTCGGCGGCGCTCGGCTCGTGGGCCTCGCACCGGCCCACGACCTGCACGGTCCACAGGCTCTCGCCGGGCCGCGCGGAGGTCAGGTTGTCCGCTCCGTACGCGACGACGCTCCCGGCGCACACCTGGTGGTACCCCCAGCTCCTGGGCATGCGCAGCAGCACCCGGCCGTCGGTCACGATGTGGCGCGCGAGGGCGAGGATGGGCAGGGCGCGCATGGTGGTGGCCGCCCGGCCGTAGGCGGTGCGGCCGAGCAGGCCGACGGCGAGCTGTTCGTCGGAGGGCATGGGACTCACTGTGCGCGAGCGCGCGGCACCGCACCAGAGTCGCCCGCCCCGACAGGAGGGGACGTAAGTCCCGAGTAAGCCCGCGGTCGGGGTCTTCGGGGTCTTCGGGGCCTTCGGGGCCTTCGGGGCGGTCGGGTCGGCCGGGGCAACCGGGGCGGCCGGGCGCGGAACGGAGCCCCGTCAGCGGTTCTCGGCCTCCAGCCGGGCCACGAAGGCGGCCGCCTGGGAGCGCCGCTGCATGCCGAGCTTGCCCAGCAGGCTCGACACGTAGTTCTTGATCGTCTTCTCCGCCAGGTGCAGCCGCTCGCCGATGGCGCGGTTGGTCAGGCCCTCGCCGATCAGCTCCAGGATGCGGCGCTCCTGGTCGGTGAGGCGGGCCAGCCGGTCGTCGGGCTTCGCGCCGCCGTCGCGCAGCCGCTCCAGCACCCGCGCGGTGGCCGCCGGGTCGAGCAGCGACTTCCCGGCCGCCACCTCCCGGACGGCGGTGAGCAGCTCGGCGCCGCGGATGTCCTTGAGGACGTAACCGGAGGCGCCGGCCATGATCGCGTCGAAGAGGGCCTCGTCGTCCGCGAAGGAGGTCAGCATCAGGCAGCGCACGGACTCGTCCCGGGAGCGGATGTCGCGGCAGACCTCGACGCCGCTGCCGTCCGGCAGCCGTACGTCCAGCACGGCGACGTCCGGACGGGTGGCGGTGACCCGGGCCTGCGCCTCGGCGGCCGTGCCGGCCTCGCCCACCACCTCGATGTCGGCCTCGCCGGCGAGCAGGTCGTGCACCCCGCGCCGCACCACCTCGTGGTCGTCGAGGAGGAATACCCGGATTTTTCCGTCTTCGCGCACGCGGTCAGTGTCACACACCGGCTCTTCCCGTGCCCGGGGTGGCCGGGATAACGTGCCGTTGTTCCGGCCCCCTGCAAGGCTGTGACCAGTAAAACTTCCGCCCTACGTCGATTTACTTGGATATCCGAGTAAAAACGCAGGTCAGGAGGGGTTTCACAGAAATGTGGAGCACTGGGTAACGTGCTGTTCGCAGGGCGCTCGCCGGGGCACCTGTCACGCCTGTTCCCGACCGGGCCGCACCCACCCTTGTGCGTCCCACCGGGCCGCAGGTGAGCCGCACTGGCTTCCGGCGAACCCGGGGGCCGGACCGACGGAGGAGCACACGTGACCGAGAGCACTGCCGCGCGCAAGCCGCGACGCAGCGCCGGAAGCAAGGCGGCCGGCACCACCGGCACCAAGGCGGCCGGGACCACCGGCACCAAGGCCGGCACCGGCAAGCGCACCACTCGCAGCACCCGTACCGCCGCCCGGAAGGGCACCGAGCCGGAACTGGTGCAGTTGCTGACGCCCGAGGGCGAGCGGGTCGAGGACGCCGCTCACGCCGAGTACGCCTCGTACGTCGCCGACATCACCCCCGAGGAGCTGCGCGGCCTGTACCGCGACATGGTGCTCACCCGGCGCTTCGACGCCGAGGCCACCGCCCTGCAGCGCCAGGGCGAGCTGGGCCTGTGGGCCTCCCTGCTGGGCCAGGAGGCCGCCCAGATCGGTTCCGGCCGGGCCACCCGCGAGGACGACTACGTCTTCCCGACCTACCGCGAGCACGGCGTCGCCTGGTGCCGCGGGGTGGACCCGACCAACCTGCTCGGCATGTTCCGCGGCGTGAACAACGGCGGCTGGGACCCCAACAGCAACAACTTCCACCTGTACACCATCGTCATCGGCTCGCAGGCGCTGCACGCCACGGGCTACGCGATGGGCGTGGCCAAGGACGGCGCCGACTCGGGCGTGATCGCCTACTTCGGCGACGGCGCCTCCAGCCAGGGCGACGTGAGCGAGGCGTTCAACTTCGCCGCCGTCTACAACGCCCCCGTGGTGTTCTTCTGCCAGAACAACCAGTGGGCGATCTCCGAGTCCAACGAGAAGCAGACCCGGGTGCCGCTCTACCAGCGCGCCCAGGGCTTCGGCTTCCCCGGCGTCCGCGTCGACGGCAACGACGTGCTGGCCTCCCTCGCGGTCACCCGCTGGGCCCTGGACCGCGCGCGCCGCGGCGAGGGACCGGCCCTGATCGAGGCGTTCACGTACCGCATGGGCGCCCACACCACGTCGGACGACCCCTCCCGCTACCGGCACGACGACGAGCGGGCCGCCTGGGAGGCCAAGGACCCGATCCTGCGCCTTCGCCGCTTCCTGGAGTCCGCACACCACACGGACGAGGGATTCTTCGCGGAACTGGAGGCCGAGAGCGAGACGTTGGGCAAACGAGTGCGCGAAGTGGTCCGTGCCATGCCGGACCCGGACCGTTTCGCCATCTTCGAGAACGTGTACGCGGACGGACACGCGCTCGTGGACGAGGAGCGGGCGCAGTTCGCCGCGTACCAGGCGTCGTTCGCCGACGCAGAGGGGGTCTGACATGGCAGCGGAGAAGATGGCGCTGGCGAAGGCGATCAACGAGTCGCTGCGCCGCGCGCTGGAGTCGGACCCCAAGGTCCTGATCATGGGCGAGGACGTCGGCAAGCTCGGCGGTGTCTTCCGGGTCACCGACGGCCTGCAGAAGGACTTCGGCGAGGACCGGGTCATCGACACCCCGCTGGCCGAGTCCGGCATCGTCGGCACCGCCATCGGCCTGGCCCTGCGCGGGTACCGCCCGGTGGTGGAGATCCAGTTCGACGGCTTCGTCTTCCCGGCCTACGACCAGATCGTCACCCAGCTCGCCAAGATGCACGCCCGCTCGCTGGGCAAGGTCAAGATGCCGGTGGTCATCCGCATCCCCTACGGCGGCGGCATCGGCGCGGTCGAGCACCACTCCGAGTCCCCCGAGGCGCTGTTCGCGCACGTGGCGGGCCTGAAGGTGGTCAGCCCGTCCAACGCGGCGGACGCGTACTGGATGATGCAGCAGGCCATCCAGAGCGACGACCCGGTGATCTACTTCGAGCCCAAGCGCCGGTACTGGGACAAGGCCGAGGTCGACAAGGAGGCCATCCCCGGCCCGCTGCACACCGCGCGGGTGGTTCGCGAGGGCACCGACCTCACGCTGGCCGCCTACGGCCCGATGGTGAAGCTCTGCCAGGAGGTCGCCGACGCGGCGGCCGAGGAGGGCCGCTCCCTGGAGGTCGTCGACCTGCGTTCGATCTCGCCGGTCGACTTCGACACCGTCCAGGCGTCGGTGGAGAAGACCCGCCGCCTGGTCGTGGTCCACGAGGCGCCGGTGTTCCTGGGCTCGGGCGCGGAGATCGCCGCCCGGATCACGGAGCGCTGCTTCTACCACCTGGAGGCCCCGGTGCTCAGGGTCGGTGGCTACCACGCCCCGTACCCGCCGGCCCGCCTGGAGGAGGAGTACCTGCCCGACCTGGACCGGGTGCTGGATGCCGTCGACCGCTCGCTGGCGTACTGAGGAGGGGAGCGTGACGACGATGACGGACAGCTCCGTGCGTGAGTTCAAGATGCCCGACGTGGGCGAGGGACTCACCGAGGCAGAGATCCTCAAGTGGTACGTCCAGCCCGGTGACACGGTCACCGACGGCCAGGTGGTGTGCGAGGTCGAGACGGCCAAGGCCGCCGTCGAACTGCCCATCCCCTACGACGGCGTGGTCCGCGAGCTGCACTTCCCCGAGGGCACCACGGTCGACGTGGGCACGTCGATCATCGCGGTGGCGGTGGGCGACGGTGCGGCGGCGGCCGCCGAGCCGGCGCAGGAGGCCGTGGCGGACACGCCGGCCACCGCCGAGGCGGAGGAGCCCAAGCCCGAGGGCCGCCAGCCGGTCCTGGTCGGGTATGGGGTCGCCACCTCCTCGACCAGGCGCCGTCCCCGCAAGGGCGGCCAGGCCCCGGCCGGCGCGCAGGAGGCGTCCGCGGCGGTCCAGGCCGAGCTGAACGGCCACGGACCCGCGGAACCGGCCGCTCCGGCCGCCCCGGCGGCGCCGGTCACCGGGGACCGCCCCCTGGCCAAGCCCCCGGTGCGCAAGCTGGCCAAGGACCTCGGCGTCGACCTGACGACCGTGGTCCCCTCCGGCCCGGACGGCATCATCACCCGCGAGGACGTCCACGCCGCGGTGACGGCCCGGTCCGCGACGCCCGAGCCGCAGGCGGCACCCGCGCCCGTCACGCCCGCCCCGTCCCCGGCGGCGGCGCCGACGTCGTACGACACGGGGCGCGAGACGCGTGTCCCGGTCAAGGGTGTGCGCAAGGCGACGGCGGCGGCGATGGTCGGCTCGGCGTTCACGGCGCCGCACGTCACCGAGTTCGTCACGGTCGACGTGACGCGCACGATGAAGCTGGTCGAGGAGCTGAAGCAGGACAAGGAGTACGCGGGCCTGCGGGTGAACCCGCTGCTCCTGATCGCCAAGGCCCTGCTGGTCGCGATCCGGCGCAACCCGGACATCAACGCCTCCTGGGACGAGGCCGCCCAGGAGATCGTGGTCAAGCACTACGTCAACCTGGGCATCGCCGCCGCCACCCCGCGCGGTCTGATCGTCCCGAACATCAAGGACGCCCACGCCCAGACCCTGCCGCAACTGGCGGGTTCCCTGGGGGAGCTGGTCTCGACGGCCCGGGAGGGCAAGACCTCCCCGGCCGCCATGCAGGGTGGCACGGTGACCATCACCAACGTCGGCGTCTTCGGCGTCGACACCGGTACGCCGATCCTCAACCCGGGCGAGTCCGCGATCCTCGCGGTCGGTGCGATCAAGCTCCAGCCGTGGGTCCACAAGGGCAAGGTGAAGCCGCGTCAGGTGACCACCCTCGCCCTGAGCTTCGACCACCGCCTGGTCGACGGCGAGCTGGGGTCCAAGGTCCTCGCCGACGTGGCGGCGGTCCTGGAGCAGCCGAAGCGGCTGATCAGCTGGGCCTGACGGCCGAGCACCGAACAGGTTCCTGACGCAAGGGGCGCCGCGAGTCCGACTCGCGACGCCCCTTGCGCCGTACCGGGTCGGTTCAGCCCCGCTTCCCGTTCGTGCGCAGGGCGTTGAGGAGGGCCGCGCCGCGCTCCGCGTCGTCGACGCTCACCGCGAAGTCGCTGCGGCGGCCCCGGGGACGCACGACCAGGCACTCGCCTGCGCGCAGCATCACCGTGGTGCCGAGGCCGCTGAAGCGGTAGCCCCAGCCGCCGACCTCGGCGGGACGGCGGACCTCCATGCGCGCCGTCTCGATGTCGCCGGGCGCCCACCGGCGTCCGGGCCAGCCCAGGGGGCCGAAGGAGACCTCCAGGCCCCGCTCGGAGACGCGGGCCTGGACCGAGGAGAAGATCGCGCAGGCGACGGACGCGACGGCGCAGCCGGTGAACAGGGACCACAGGCTGCCCGGGGCGGCCAGTCCGCCGACCAGGGCGACGAGCGCGCCCACGGCCACCAGGCCGGTCCCGGCCGCGAGCAACTGCAGCCAGGGGTTGGCGCTCCGGGAGAACCAGACCAGCCGCCGACCCTTCGGGATGTCCAGCGCGGGGGCGCCCTCGTCGGGCGTCGCGGTGTCGTCCGGGGTGCCGCGCCGCCGGGAGACGAGCAGCCAGCCGGCCACGCCCGCGAGTACGGCCGCGACGAGGATGGCGACGACCCAGCCGGTGGGCTGGCGGGCCTCGTGCCAGTCCGCGCGGTCCAGGTTGGAGCGGATGACCGCGGCCTGCGCTCCGGTGAGGACGATGCCCATGGGGAGCAGGACCGCGGTGGTCCACGGGTGGGCCGCCGGGCCGGCGCGCAGCAGGGGGACGATGACCGCGGCCGCCGTCACCAGCCAGATCAGCGCGGGGAAGAGGGACGCCGCCCACAGGGGCATCGAGCCGTCGGGGACCTCGCCGTCGAGGCCCCAGTGGGTCGCCAGCCGGTCCGGGAGCCGGTCGCGCGCCAGGAGCGGCATCCCGGCGAGTACGACCGTGACCCCGGCCGTCCACAGCGCCGTCACCGCGCCTCCCGTCGTCGTGGCCCTTGTGGCCGTCCCGTCCCTCATGGCAACCCCCTGATCATGTCGATGAGATCGGTCCTGCTGTAGCCCAGCCGTGCCGCCTCGGCGAGCAGTTCCCCCACCCGGATCTGCAGTTCGGAGTGCGGCCGGGCGCCCTCGGCCACCGTCACCCCCCGGCCCCGGCGGAACTCCAGCAGTCCCTCGTCCCGCAGGCCGCGCAGTGCGCGCAGCACGGTGTTGACGTTGACGTCCAGCGCCTCGGAGAGGTCGCGGGCCGAGGGAAGGCGGTCCCCGGGGGCGCACTCCCCCTCGGCGATGGCGCGCCGTACGGCGCCGGCCACCTGCTCGTGCAGGGGGCGGGTGTCGGTCTTGTCCAGACTCAGCAGCATGGTGCTAATGACACTATCACCATGCGCTTCATTGGGGCAGGTGGTTCCGGCTGCCGGGGGGGCGGGGCCGAGGGCTTCGGGTCATGGGCCCGGGCAGCGGGAAGGGCCCGTCGCGTCGGCGACGGGCCCTTCCCGGCAATGGTGCGCGGGTGCCGGGTCTACTTGGTGAAGGCGTAGTTCATCAGCTTCGTGGCGTCCTTGGCGCGCTGCGCCGACGACGAGGAGGCCAGCACCGTGCCGATCACGGTCTTGCCCTTCCGGGTCGCGGCGAAGACCAGGCAGTACTTGGCCTCGGGGCCCGAGCCGGTCTTCACGCCGATCGCGCCGCTGTAACTGCCCAGCAGCGTGTTGGTGTTGGTCCAGGGCGCCATCGTGCGGGTACCGCCCTTCTTGGTCGTCGTCCTCGCCGTGTACTTCTTGGTCTTGACGACGGTGCGGAAGGTGGAGTTCTTCATCGCGTTGCTCGCGAGCTTGGTGAGGTCGCGCGGCGTGGAGTAGTTCTTGCCGTTGCCGATGCCGTCGAAGGAATCGAAGTGCGTGTTCTTCAGGCCGAGGCTCTTGGCGGTCGCGTTCATCTTGCCGATGAACGACTTCACGCGCGCCGCCCGCGTCTTGCCCGTGCCGAACTTGTCGGCCAGGGCGTACGCGGCGTCGCAGCCGGACGGCAGCATCAGGCCGTACAGCAACTGGCGGACCGTCACCTTGTCGCCGACGATCAGGCGGGCGGAGGAGGCGTTCTTCGACACGATGTAGTCGCTGTACGCCATCTGGATCGTGACCTTGGCGTCCAGGTTCAGCTTCGGCTGGGAGAGGACGACCTTGGCAGTCATGATCTTGGTTGTGGAGCCGGTGGAGCGCTTGGTGTCGGCGGCCTTGGTGTAGAGCGACGTGCCGGTCGCGTTGTTCATCACGAAGCCGCCCTTGGCGGCGATCGAGGGCGCGGCGGCGGCCCGCGCGGCGGCGGCCGGGGCGCGCTCGGGTGCGGCGGCCTGTGCGGGTGCGGTGGCGAGGGCCCCGGTGGCCAGGACGGCGCCGCCGGTCAGGGCGACGGCGAAGGCCCTGTGCGGACGGCTGCCCGGAATGGTGTTCATTGAGTTGATTACCCCGATTGTGGTGAAGTCACCTGGAACGCGGCCGAGTTGTGGTCGGTGGAGCTGTGGCCGCGTCAGTGCGACACCCGAAGGGGGCGAAAGGTTGCACGGCGGGGCGGAGGGGGTCCCGGGTTCCCCCCTGGCGAGTGAGCGGGTCGGGGCGGCGTCCGGATGCTGGAACGGATCCGTCTTGTGTCCCTGTTGTATCTATCCTGTCCTCATGACCACGGCAGTGAAGCAACCCCCGGCGGCGGACCGCGTCTACACCCACGTCAAGCAAGGCGTCCTGGAGCGCCGGTACGAGGGCGGGACGCTGCTCACCGAAGGGGAGCTGGCCGAGGCCGTCGGCGTCTCCCGCACGCCGGTGCGCGAGGCGCTGCTCCGGCTGGAGGTCGAGGGGCTGCTGCGGCTCTACCCCAAGAAGGGCGCCCTGGTCCTGCCCGTCTCGGCGCAGGAGATCGCGGACGTGGTGGAGACCCGGCTGCTGGTCGAGGAGCACGCGGCCCGGAAGGCCGTACCCGCCCCGCCCGGGCTGGTCGAACGGCTGGAGGAGCTGCTCGCCCGGCAGAAGGAGCAGGCGGATGCCGGTGACTTCGCCGCCGCCTCCGTCACCGACCGGTGCTTCCACGCGGAGATCGTCCGCAGCGGCGGCAACGAGATCCTCTCCCGCCTCTACGACCAGCTCCGCGACCGCCAGTTGCGCATGGGCGTCGCCGTCATGCACTCCCACCCCGACCGGATCGCCCACACCCTCGCCGAGCACGAGGAGATCCTCGACGCGCTGCGCGCCGGGGACGCGGACGCCGCCGTGCGCGTGGTGGGACGGCACGTGGGCTGGTTCTCGAACCTGGCCCGGGGGGAGGTCCGATGAGCGCGGCCACCTCGGCCGGCCGCGTCCTGCCCGGTGATCCTCCGGGGGGCCGGCGGGCGATCGCCGTGTGGGGCATCGGCGTGGCGGTCTACTTCGTCGCCGTCATCTTCCGCACCTCGCTCGGGGTCGCGGGCCTCGACGCCGCCGACCGCTTCCACGTCAACGCCTCCGCGCTGTCCACCTTCTCCATCCTCCAGCTGCTGGTCTACGCCGGCATGCAGATACCCGTCGGCCTGCTGGTCGACCGGCTCGGCACGAAGAGGGTGCTGGGAATCGGCGTCGTGCTCTTCACGGCCGGGCAGCTCGGCTTCGCCTTCTCCCCCTCGTACGGCATGGCGCTGGCCTCGCGGGCGCTGCTGGGCTGCGGTGACGCGATGACGTTCATCAGCGTGCTGCGGCTGGGCACCCGCTGGTTCCCGGCCCGGCGCGGTCCGATGGTCGCCCAGCTCGCCGGTCTGGCCGGCATGGCGGGCAACCTGGTCTCCACCCTCGTCCTGGCCCGGCTGCTGCACGGCATCGGCTGGACGGCGGCCTTCGCGGGCAGCGCGCTGGCGGGCGTCGTCGTCTTCGTCCTGCTGCTCCTCTTCCTCAAGGACCACCCCGAGGGCCACGAGCCGGAGCCGCTGCCGCACCAGGGAGCCGCCTACGTGCGGCAGCAGATCGCCACGGCCTGGCGCGAGCCGGGGACGCGGCTGGGGCTGTGGGTGCACTTCACCACCCAGTTCCCGGCGATGGTGTTCCTGCTGCTGTGGGGCATGCCGTTCCTGGTCGAGGCACAGGGGCTGTCCCGGGCCACGGCGGGCACGCTGCTCACCCTCGTCGTGCTGTCCAACATGGCGGTCGGCCTGGTATACGGCCAGGTCATCGCCCGGCACCACGCGGCGCGGCTGCCGCTGGCGCTGGGCACGGTGGGTGCGACGGCCGCGCTGTGGGCCGCGACGCTGGTCTACCCGGCCGAGCACGCGCCGATGTGGCTGCTCGTGGTGCTGTGCGCGGTGCTGGGGGCGTGCGGGCCGGCGTCGATGATCGGTTTCGACTTCGCGCGGCCGGCGAATCCGCCGGAGCGGCAGGGGACGGCGTCCGGGATCACCAACATGGGCGGCTTCGTGGCGTCGATGACCACGTTGTTCGCGGTGGGGGTGCTGCTGGACGCGACCGGGGACGACTACGCCGTCGCCTTCTCGTCCGTGTTCGTGCTGCAGGCGCTGGGGGTCTCGCAGATCCTGCGGTTGCGGAAGCGGGCCGCGCGGCGGGAGCGGGAGCGGTTGGTCGTCAGCCGGGTGGAGACGGTGCACGTGCCCGTGTAGGCACCCGGCGCGGGTGCCGGCCCGGCCGGGGGCCGCCGCCCCCAGCCCTCCGCTCCGGCCTGAACGGCCTGGTCCTCGGTCTCCCCAAAGGGGCCATCCCCCAACGGGGGAGCGATCGTCACGGCGTGACGGTGAAATGGTGCAGGATCGCCGTCGCCAGCTCCGGGTCGCCCTCCGTCTTGATGCGGTCCTTCACCGCCTCCGGGGTCACCCGGCCGCAGGCCAGCCGGACGTAGGTCTCCCAGTCGAGGCTGAGGGTGGCGGCGGGGCCGAGGGCCGGGGACGATTCGAGGGTGCCGCGGCCCTGGATGTCGACGCGGACGGTGCGCAGGAACTCGACCGGGCCGTGCACGTCGAAGACGACGGCCGAGCTGCGCGGCGCGTCGGCACGGTCGGCGACGACGGCGGGCAGTTCGCCGAGCAGCACGTCACGGGCGACGTGCGCGCCGGGGGAGTCGAGGTTGCCGGGGCGGCCCAGGGCCGTGCGCAGGTCCTGCTCGTGCGCCCACACGTCGAAGGCGTGCCGGCGCATCGACTCCTCGAGGGTCAGCTCGGTGCCGAGCGGGCCGCGCACCTTCGTGCCGGGGTCCCTTGACTCGTTGCGCAGCTGGCGGTTGCGCCGGATGATCATGTACTCCAGCTCGGAGGTCATCTCCGGTGCGGTGTGGTGGCGGCGGACGTCGACCTGCATCTCCATGTAGCGCTGGTGGTCGCTCGTCACGTGGAAGAGGTCGCGCGGGAGGGCGTGGATGGGGCGCGGGTCGCCGAGCATCTCGGAGTCCAGGCCCAGCACGTGCGAGACGACGTCGCGCACCGACCACCCCGGGCAGGGGGTCCGGCGGTTCCACTCTGCCTCCACAAGCGGCTGGACCAGCTCGGATATCGCCTCGATGGAGTGAGTCCAGGCGTCGGCGTAGGGCTGGAGGGTGGGATGCAGACTCACGGAAACGGGACCCCTCGGCGGTCGGTACACGGGCGGTTGGTGGCGGCGGTGCCAGTGGCGGCGGCGGCAGTCGGCGGGCGTCTTGAGAGGCTAAGTTACGCTGCTGTGCGGCACCCCGGCAGTGCTTTCGTGTGACGATCGTAGGCCCGTGTGGACGGCTCGAATGCCAGGACGGTGGTAGTGTGCGCGCCTCTCTGATCCAAATCGCCGTGAACGAGGACGAAACGGTCGAAGCGCGTCGCCTGCGGGCGGCTGCCCTGGTGCGGGAGCAGGCGGGCGCCGACCTCGTGGTGCTGCCGGAGCTGTGGACCACGGGCGCGTTCGCCTTCGAGGCGTTCGACGCGGCGGCCGAGCCGCTGCGCGGACCGACGTACGAGGCGATGGCCGAGGCGGCGGGCGACGCGGGCGTGTGGCTGCACGCCGGGTCGGTCCCCGAGCGCGGCACGGACGGACGGCTCTACAACACCTCCCTCGTGCTCTCCCCCTCCGGCGATCTGGCCGCCTCCTACCGCAAGATCCACCGCTTCGGCTTCGACAAGGGCGAGGCCGTGCTCATGGGCGCGGGGCGCGAGCCGGTGACGGTCCGGGTGCCGGACACCACCACGCTCGGCGTGGCCACCTGCTACGACCTGCGCTTCCCCGAACTCTTCCGCTCCCTCGTCGACGCCGGTGCCGAGGTCCTCGTCGTCCCGGCGGGCTGGCCCGAGCGCCGCCGGTCCCACTGGACACTCCTGGCCCGGGCACGCGCGGTGGAGAACCAGGCGTTCGTCCTCGCCTGCGGAACGGCCGGGACGCACGCCGGAGTTCCGCAGGCCGGTCACTCGATCGTGGTGGATCCCTGGGGCGAGGTGCTCGCCGAGGCGGGCGCCGGCGAGGAGGTCCTCACGGTGGACCTCGACACGGCCAAGGTGGCGCGGACCCGGGAGCAGTTCCCCGCCCTCAAGGACCGGGTGCTCGGGCTGGAGCCCCCGCGGCGGCAGCGGGAGCGGTAGGGGCGGCAGGGCGGGCGCGGCGCAACACGGCCCGGGGACGCCCGTCACGCCTCCTACACTCCCGCGCATGACATCGACCGGCACCCCTGTCGTCCGTCGCGTCCGGATCCCGGCCGACGGCGCCCACTTCGCGTCGGCGTTCGCGCTCCCGCTCGCCGGGCTGCCGCACCGCACGGCCGAGGAGTGGGCCCGCTCCACCTTCGAGGACACGCCGGCCCTGCTGCGCGAGCTGCTGCGGACCGGCTGGTCGGGCGTGCTGGGCCTGCGGCTGGGACCGCGGTCCTCGGCACGGCACGTGATCGGCTGGCGCACCGTGGAGTGCGGGCCGGAGCTGATCGCCCTGGAGGCCCGCGCCCCGTCGCTGACCGTGCGCAACGTCGTGACGGTCGACGGGACGCGGCTGCTCTGGGCGACGTACGCCACCTTCGCCCGCCGCGGCGGCCGGGCCCGGTGGTCCCTCGCCGCGCCGGTGCACCACCTGGTCGTGCCGCTGCTCCTGGGCCGCGCCGTGCGCCGCACGGCCTGAGGGCCCCTCAGCCGTCCTCCCGCTCCTTCTCCGCCAGGTGGATCACGCACACGGTCAGGGCGATCAGCAGCGCCGGGTCCGCGTCCTCCCGTACGACGTCCACGCCGTAGGTGTCGCGGAGGGTCAGCCAGCGGCGGGAGACGACGGCCAGGAGTTCGCCGTCGTACTCGATGGCGAACTCCCGGTCGAGGATCTTGCCGCTGACGTCCAGTTCGGTGCCGTCGGCCAGGGTGACGCGGTAGTGGTTGCGCAGCAGGGAGAGACGTTTCCGCTTGAGGCGGGCCAGGGGCTCGCCGCCCCGCTCGATCACCATCGTGTCGCGCAGGGCGAACATCTTCTGGTGGATGTCGATGAGCACGCGCCCCTGGGCGTCCTTCAGCTCCCAGGTGTCCCGCAGCCGCAGCGCCTTGCCGTCGACGAGGAAGACCTTGTTGCCGCGGTCGTCCTCGATCCAGTAGTCGTCACCGATGCCGAGGAGCCGGTCGTACACGAGGAATCTCATGCCCTGACCGCTTCCCCGCCGGGCGCCGCGGAACGCGGCCGGTAGGCCGACAGGCTGAGTGCCGGGCCCGGCCGGTTCAGGCGCCGTAGCCGTTCTGGTAGCCGTCCTGCGTGTGGTGGTGGGGCGGTTCCTCCACGACCGGGGTCGTCGGTGGCATCACGACGCGGCGGCGCCGGGCGATGCTGCTGAACGTCGCGACGCCGATCAGGCCGACGACCATGAAGATCACACCGACCAGGTCGAGGTTGACCCCCCGCATGTCCCAGTCGGTCGCGAACGTGAGGATGGCTCCCACGGCGATGAGGATGATGCACCCGCCGAGGCCCATGAGTGTTGCCTCCCTGTCAGATCCGGTCGGTTCCGGGTTTCCGGCCGATCCGGTTCCGTGCGGGTACCCCCGGCTCCAACCCTCATGCCGCGGGGCGGTGTTGTCCGCGCGCCCCTACGGCCGGAGGAAGGCCACCAGCGCGTTGGCCAGCAGGTACGGGTCGTCGGCGCCGCACAACTCCCGGGCGCTGTGCATCGACAGGATGGCCACGCCGATGTCGACGGTGCTGATGCCGTGCCGGGCCGCGGTGATGGGGCCGATGGTGGTGCCGCACGGCATGGAGTTGTTGGAGACGAAGGTCTGGAAGGGGACGTCTGCCTTCTCGCAGGCCGCGGCGAACACCGCGCGGCCCGAACCGTCGGTGGCGTAGCGGTTGTTGACGTTGACCTTGAGGATCGGGCCGCCGCCCGCGCGCGGGTGGTGCGTCGGGTCGTGCCGCTCCGCGTAGTTGGGGTGGACGGCGTGGCCCGTGTCGGAGGACAGGCAGACCGTGCCCGCGAAGGCGCGCGCCCGGTCCTCGTAGGAGCCGCCGCGGGCGAACACCGAGCGCTCCAGCACGCTGCCCAGCAGCGGGCCGTCGGCGCCCGTGTCCGACTGCGAGCCGGTCTCCTCGTGGTCGAAGGCGGCCAGCACGGGGATGTGGGTGAGGTCGCTGCCGGAGGCCGCGACCGCGGCCAGGGCGGCCGTACCGGCGTGCACGGACAGCAGGTTGTCCATCCGCGGGCCCGCCACCAGCTCCCGGTCGCGGCCCAGGTACGCCGGGGGCTCGACGGAGTGCGTCATCAGGTCCCAGCCGGTGACCTCGCCGCGGGACAGGCCCGCCTCGTCCTCCAGGAAGGCGATCAGGTCGCCGTCGCGCACGGTGTCGCCCAGGCCCCAGACGGGCTGGAGGTGGCGCTGCTTGTCGAGCTTGAGGCCGTCCGTGGAGACCGCGCGGTCCATGTGGATGGCGAGCTGCGGGACGCGCAGCAGCGGGCGGTCGACGTTCACCAGGCGGGTGGAGCCGTCGCGCAGCGAGAGCCGGCCGGCCAGGCCCAGGTCGCGGTCGAGCCAGGAGTTCATCAGCGGGCCGCCGTAGATCTCCACGGCGACCTGGCGCCAGCCGTGCGCACCGGTGTCCGGGCGGGGCTTGACGCGCAGGTTGGGGGAGTCGGTGTGGGCGCCGACGATGCGGAAGGGGGTGTGGGCGGCGGCGCCCTCCGGGACGTACCAGGCGATGATCGCGCCGCCGCGCAGCACGTAGCGGCCGCCGCTCGTCCCGTCCCAGGCGTCCGTCTCGGCGACCTGCCGGAAACCGGCCTTCTCCAGGCGCTCGGCGGCGTTCGCCACGGCGTGGTACGGGGTCGGGCTCGCCGACAGGAAGGTCATCAGGTCGTCGGTGTGGCCGCGGTCGAAGCGGGAGGGTGCGCTCATGGGGTTCACCTTAACGACGTACGGGGGCCCGCTCCCCGTGGAGCGGGAGCGGGCCCTCGTCAGGGTGTCCGGAAGGGGTGCGGAGGCCGGGCCGGTCCTAGAACGCGGCCTCGTCCAGCTCCATCAGGTCCAGCTCGACGCCCTGGGCGACCTTGCGGGCCAGGGTGAGGCCGGGCAGGACGTTGGCCGCGAAGAACTTCGCCGCGGCGATCTTGCCGGTGTAGAAGGCCTTGTCCTTGGCGGACGCGGTCGGCAGCTTCTCGGCGGCGACGGCGGCGCCCTTGAGGAGCAGGTAGCCGACGATCACGTCGCCGGAGGCCTGGAGCAGGCGGGTGGTGTTGAGCCCGACCTTGTAGATGTTCTTGACGTCCTGCTCGGTGGCCGCGAGGTCGGTGAGCATCAGGCCGACGATGGCCTCCAGCTCGACGGCGGCCTTGGCCAGGTGCTCGCGGGCGCCGGCCAGCTCCTCGCCGCCGGTGGCCAGTGCCAGGAACTTCTTGATGTCCTCGGCGAGCGAGTTCAGCGCGGCGCCCTGGTTGCGGACGATCTTCCGGAAGAAGAAGTCCTGGCCCTGGATGGCCGTGGTGCCCTCGTACAGGGTGTCGATCTTGGCGTCGCGGATGTACTGCTCGATCGGGTACTCCTGGAGGAACCCGGAGCCGCCGAAGGTCTGCAGGGACTGGGCGAGCTGCTCGTAGGCCTTCTCCGAGCCGTAGCCCTTCACGACCGGCAGGAGCAGGTCGTTGAGGGCGTGCTCGGCCGAGGCGTCCTCGCCGTTCGCCTCCTTGACCTGGATCTCGTCCTGCACGGAGGCGGTGTACATCACCAGGGCGCGCATGCCCTCGGCGTACGCCTTCTGCGTCATCAGCGAGCGGCGCACGTCCGGGTGGTGCGTGATGGTGACCTTGGGGGCCGTCTTGTCCATGAAGTTGGCCAGGTCCGGGCCCTGCACGCGCTCCTTGGCGTACTCCAGGGCGTTGAGGTAGCCCGTGGAGAGGGTGGAGATCGCCTTCGTGCCGACCATCATGCGGGCGAACTCGATGATCCGGAACATCTGGCGGATGCCGTCGTGCTTGTCGCCGATCAGCCAGCCCTTGGCGGGGTGGCGGTCGCCGAAGGTCATCTCGCAGGTGTTGGAGGCCTTCAGGCCCATCTTGTGCTCGACGTTGGTGGCGTAGACGCCGTTGCGCTCGCCCAGCTCGCCGGTCTCGAAGTCGAACTCGTACTTCGGGACGAGGAAGAGGGACAGGCCCTTGGTGCCGGGGCCGGCGCCCTCGGGGCGGGCGAGGACGTAGTGGAGGATGTTCTCCGACATGTCGTGCTCGCCGGACGTGATGAAGCGCTTCACGCCCTCGATGTGCCAGGAGCCGTCCTCCTGCTCGACGGCCTTGGTGCGGCCGGCGCCCACGTCCGAACCGGCGTCCGGCTCGGTGAGGACCATGGTGGAGCCCCACTGCTTCTCGACGGCGATCGAGGCGATGTGCTTCTGGACCTCGTTGCCCTCCTCGAAGAGGATGCCGGCGAACGCCGGGCCGGAGGAGTACATCCACACGGCCGGGTTGGCGCCGAGGATCAGCTCCGCGTAGGCCCAGATCAGGGAGCGCGGCGAGGTGGTGCCGCCGATCTCCTCGGGCAGGCCGAGGCGCCAGTACTCGGAGTCCATGAAGGCCTGGTAGCTCTTCTTGAAGGAGGCCGGGACCGGCGCCGTGTTGGTCTCCGGGTCGAAGACCGGCGGGTTGCGGTCGGCGTCGGCGAAGGACTCGGCCAGCTCGTTCTCGGAGAGGCGGGTCAGCTCCTCCAGCACGCTCTTGGCGGTGTCCGTGTCCATCTCCGCGAACGGGCCCGTGCCGTACACCTTGTCACGGCCGAGCACCTCGAAGAGGTTGAACTCGATGTCCCGGAGATTCGGCTTGTAGTGCCCCATGGCGACGGCTCCGTTGAGAGATCGGCGAGGCACTCGCTCCTCGCATCCGTACACGTACCAACTAGTAGCTCCGATGATGCTACCCGTCGGTAATAAGAAGCAACCCCGAGCCGCCCATCTGTGACTCGTTACTCGTTACTCTGTGCTGCATGTACGGCTACGACCAGACCGCGGGCCAACAGCAGCAGCAGTACGCCCCGCCCCCGCAGCAGCCGATGGGCGGCGGGTACGGCCAGCAGCCGCCGCTGTACCCCGAGCCGTCCCCGCCCTCGCTCGCGGACGCGGTGCGCGCCTTCACCACCGGCCAGATGTCCGCCGAGGACTTCCAGCAGATCTTCGCGACCTCGAAGGTCTACTGCCCGCGCGGCGACAACCCCGGCTTCCTCGCGCTGCACAACACCCAGCAGCCGGTGATCCCGATGTTCACCGGCCTGAAGGAGCTGCGGCGGTACGCGGGCAAGGAGTCGAAGTACTTCGTGATCACCGGCGCCGAGGTGATCGACCTGCTGCCGACCGGCTACGGCTTCGTCCTGGACATGGAGGGCGAGCACCGGATGGTGTTCGACGCGAAGGCCGTCGAACAGATGGTCGATTTCGCCATGCGCCGCATGTACGGGTGACCTGCCGCCGTCGCCGCGAGCCCGGAGGGAATGCCCTCCGGGCTTTCTTCGTTTGAGGTGGCAAGAAGTTCAACGCTCAACTAAAGTGGGGCGCACGCCGCCCGAGGAGGTCGACATGCCCGCAGTGACCGTCGAGAACCCGTTGACGCTGCCCCGCGTATCCGCGCCCGCCGACGCCGTCGCGCGTCCCGTGCTCACCGTCACGACCGCGCCCAGCGGTTTCGAGGGCGAGGGCTTCCCGGTGCGCCGCGCGTTCGCCGGGATCAACTACCGCCACCTCGACCCGTTCATCATGATGGACCAGATGGGCGAGGTGGAGTATCAGCCTGGGGAGCCGAAAGGGACCCCGTGGCATCCCCACCGCGGCTTCGAGACCGTCACCTACATCATCGACGGGATCTTCGACCACCAGGACTCCAACGGTGGCGGCGGCACCATCACCAACGGGGACACCCAGTGGATGACCGCCGGCTCCGGGCTGCTGCACATCGAGGCGCCGCCGGAGTCGCTGGTCATGTCCGGCGGTCTCTTCCACGGCCTGCAGCTGTGGGTGAACCTCCCGGCCAAGGACAAGATGATGGCGCCGCGCTACCAGGACATCCGCGGTGGCAACGTCCAGCTCCTGACCACCCCCGACGGCGGCGCGCTGCTGCGCGTTATCGCCGGTGAGCTGGACGGGCACGAGGGCCCCGGCATCACGCACACGCCGATCACGATGGTCCACGCGACCCTGGCGCCGGGCGCCGAGGTCACCCTGCCCTGGCGGGAGGACTTCAACGGCCTGGCGTACGTCATGGCCGGGCGCGGGTCCGTGGGCGCCGAGCGGCGTCCGATCCACCTGGGCCAGACCGCCGTCTTCGGCGCCGGGGGCTCGCTGACCGTCCGCGCGGACGAGAAGCAGGACTCCCACACCCCGGACCTGGAGGTCGTGCTGCTCGGCGGGCGGCCCATCCGGGAGCCGATGGTCCACTACGGCCCGTTCGTGATGAACACCAAGGACGAGCTGATGCAGGCCTTCGAGGACTTCCAGAAGGGCCGGCTGGGCACGATCCCGGCCGTGCACGGGATGTCGCAGGAGGGCCCCGGCGCCTGACCGGGCGTCACCCGGGCGGGCCGTCCGCGCAGGACAGCCCGCCCGGTGCGTGATCGGGTGGGGGCGTGCAGTTGCTCCCCGGTCCGGTGCGCCGGTTCGCCGCCTGGTGCGCCGTCATCCTGCTCGCCAGCGGTGTCGGCTACGTCGTGATCCGGCTCTGCGTCGAATTCCGCACCGCCGTGACCCCGGCGCTGCTCGCGCTGCTCGGCACCGCCCTGCTCCGGCCGCTGCACCGGCGGCTGGTGAAGGCCCACGTGCAGCGGTCGCTGGCCGCCGGGCTGACCTGCGTCGCCGTGCTGGCCGTGGTCGGCGGGGCCGTGTACATCGTGGTCTCCGCGCTCGTCCGGACCGGCGACGAGATCCTCGCCTCGCTCCGGCACGCGGCCAAGGGCGTCGCCGACCACTTCGGTGCGGCCGGGACCTCGCTGGACGACCTCGCCTCCAACGGGCGCGAACTGCTCGGCAAGTTCGGCGGTACGGCCGCCTCGGGCCTGGTGAGCGGGATCAGCGTGGTCGGCGAGATGATGGCCATGGCCGTCCTCGCCCTGCTGCTCGTCTTCTTCTTCCTGCGCGACTCCGACCGGGCCGTCGGCACGGTGCGCGCCCTCGCCCCGCCCGGCGCCGCCGACACGGTCGAGGCCATGGCCCGGCGGGCGTTCGGGGCGGTCGAGGGCTTCATGCGGGGCACCACCCTGATCGCCCTCATCGACGCGGTCTGCATCACCGTCGGGCTGCTCGTCCTGCGCGTGCCCGGCGCGGTCGGGCTCGGGGCGCTGGTCTTCGTCGGCGCCTACATCCCCTACCTCGGCGCGTTCATCTCCGGTGCCGTCGCGGTGCTGGTGGCGCTCGCCGACCGGGGGTTCGTCATCGCCCTGTGGGCGCTCGGCGTGGTGCTGGCCGTCCAGGTGCTGGAGGGACACGTGCTCCAGCCGATGGTCCAGAGCCGTACCGTCCAGATGCACCCGGCCGTGGTGCTGCTGGCGCTCACCGCGGGCGCCTCGGTGGCGGGCATCCTGGGGATGCTCCTCGCCGTGCCGCTGACCGCGGCGGCGTTCGGGGTCGTGCACGAACTGCAGGGGCGTTACGAGGCCGCGGCCGGCTCCGGTCCGGCCGCCCCGCCCCCGGCAGGGGGCCCGGAGGCGTCGTCCGGGGCCGGGGACTCGTAGATCTCGAACCAGATGCTCTTGCCCTCGCCGCGCGGAGCGACGCCCCACGCGTCCGCGAGCAGTTCGATCAGCATCAGCCCGCGTCCGGAGGACGCCATCTCCCCCGGCCTGCGCTTGTGCGGCAGGTCGTCGCCCTGGTCGGTGACCTCGACCCGGATCCGCCGCTCGCCCGGCTCCCCGACGACCTCGGCGACCAGGAGGGCGTCGGCGTCGGTGTGCACCAGGACGTTGGTCAGCATCTCGGAGAGCAGCAGCACCGCCGCGTCCCGCTGCTCCTCGCCGGGCCAGTCGTGCAGCAGGCCGCGCAGGTGCTCGCGGGCGGCGGCGATCCGCGCCGGCTCGGACTGGGCGACCGACAGCATCGTGCGGCGCACCGGTGCCTGGGCCACGGTGGATTCTCCGCAGCCGCAGCCCTCGCCCTGCCGGCACAGCAGCACCAGCGCGATGTCGTCCTCCCGGCGGTCGGACAGCGGGCCGACGGTGTGGTGCGAGGAGGGTCCGTGCACGGCCTGGACCAGTGCGTCGGCCAGCTCCTCCAGGTCGCCGGTGTGCTCCTCCAGGATCACGCGCAGGCGGTGCCAGCCGCTCTGCAGATCGTGGCCGCCGGTCTCGACCAGGCCGTCCGTGCACAGCATCAGGGTGTCCCCGGGCTCCATGGCGAGCCGCGTCGTCGGGTAGTCGGAGTCCGGATCGATGCCGAGCGGCAGCCCGCCCGCCGTGGCGAGGATCAGCGCCGTGCCGTCCGCCATGCGCACGACCGGGTCCAGATGGCCCGCGCGGGCGCTCTCCACGGTGCCGGTGACGGGGTCGACCTCGGCGTAGTAGCAGGTCGCGAAGCGATGGTCGCCCGGGTCGTCCTCGGCGGCGACGAGGCCGTGGAAGAAGTGGGAGGCGCGGGCGAGGACCGCGTCGGGGCGGTGGCCCTCGGAGGCGTAGGCGCGCAGGGCGATGCGCAACTGCCCCATCAGCCCGGCCGCCCGTACGTCGTGCCCCTGGACGTCGCCGATGACCAGGGCGAAGCGGTCCCCGGGCAGCGGGATCATGTCGTACCAGTCGCCGCCGACCTGGAGGCCGCCGCCGGTGGGGACGTAGCGGGCGGCGACGTCCATGCCGGGGATCCCGGGGCCGAGCATCGGCAGCATGGAGCGCTGCAGCCCCTCGGTCAGCTCCCGCTGGTTCTCGGCGGCGCCCGCCCGGGTCAGGGCCTGGGCCAGCATCCGCGCCACCGTGGTCAGCACGGAGCGCTCGTCGGGCGTGAAGGCGACCGGGTAGGCGAAGGCCGCCAGCCAGGCGCCCATCGTGCGGCCCGACACGGTCAGCGGCAGGTAGGCCCAGGAGCGGCGGCCGAAGCGCTCGGCGAGGGGCCAGGTGAGGGGGTAGCGGGACCGGTACTGCTCGGGGGAGGAGAGGTAGACGGCCCGGCCGGTGCGGACCACCTCGGTGGCCGGGTAGTCGGTGTCCAGGGACATGTCCGTGAACGGGTTGACCTCGTACTCGGGCTGTCCGTGGTGCCCGATGACGGTCAGCCGGTCGCCCGAGACCCCGAACACCGCGAGGCCGTCCGGGGAGAACCCCGGCATCGACAGCCCGGCCGCGACCCGCAGCACCTCCTCGGTGGAACGTGCCTCGGCCAGCGCCCGGCCCGCGTCCAGCAGGAAGGCCTCCCGGGAGCGGCGCCACTCGCCGGTGACCGCGCTGCGCCCGGCGGGGGTGCCCGGCCGGGGCTCGGCGACCTCCTGGAGGGTGCCGGTCAGCACGTAAGCCTTGCGTACGGCGTCGAAGGAGGGCTTGGAGCGGCTGCGTACGACCCGGACGACGTGACCGTGCTCGTCCATGATCCGGATCCGGACCTCGGCGAGGGTGCCCTCGGCGACGGCGAGCTGGACCACTCCGGTGATCTCGTTCCAGTCCACCGGGTGCAGCCGGGCCCGTACCTGTGCCTCGGTGAGGGTCGCCGGTTCGGCGGGCAGGCCGAGCAGGCGGGCGGCCTCTCCGTCGACCCTGACCTGTGCCGTGGCGGTGTCCCAGTGCCACAGTCCGGTCGCGAGGGAGGCGAGGACGTCCCCCACCTCGGGCAGGGGCTCACCAGTACGCATTGCCCCACTTTAAGAAGAGGTGATCGGACGCTGCCACCGCGCGCCGCGGTGGCCGGACGGCCTCGGAGCGATCCCGGGGCCGGGGTCAATGCGGAGGAAGGCAGGTGTGGCTGCCCGGTAGGCTGGGGTTGTTTCACGTGAAACGCGAAACGCCATCCCCGATCCGCGAAGGCTGGATGAACGACGATGCATCGGTACAGGTCCCACACCTGCGGCGAGCTCCGCTCCTCTGACGTCGGCACCGACGTCCGGCTGAGTGGCTGGCTGCACAATCGGCGCGACCTGGGCGGCATCCTCTTCATCGATCTGCGCGATCACTACGGCATCACGCAGCTCGTCGCCCGTCCGGGCACCGAGGCGTACGAGGCGCTGGACAGGCTGACCAAGGAATCGACCGTTCGGGTCGACGGCAAGGTCGTCTCCCGCGGCGCCGAGAACATCAACCCCGACCTGCCCACCGGCGAGGTCGAGGTCGAGGTCGGCGAGGTCGAGCTGCTCGGCGCCGCCCAGCCGCTGCCCTTCACCATCAACACCGAGGACGGGGTCAACGAGGAGCGGCGCCTGGAGTACCGCTTCCTGGACCTGCGCCGCGAGCGCATGCACCGCAACATCATGCTGCGCACGTCGGTCATCTCCGCGATCCGCAGCAAGATGGTCGCCCTCGGCTTCAACGAGATGGCGACGCCCATCCTCACCGCCACCTCCCCCGAGGGTGCCCGCGACTTCGTCGTGCCCTCCCGCCTGCACGCCGGCCGCTTCTACGCGCTGCCGCAGGCGCCGCAGCAGTTCAAGCAGCTGCTGATGATCTCGGGCTTCGACCGGTACTTCCAGATCGCGCCCTGCTTCCGCGACGAGGACGCCCGCGCCGACCGCTCGCCGGGCGAGTTCTACCAGCTCGACGTGGAGATGAGCTTCGTCGAGCAGGAGGACGTCTTCCGGCCCATCGAGCAGCTCATGACGGAGCTGTTCGAGGAGTTCGGCAACGGCCGCCACGTGACCTCGCCGTTCCCGCGCATCCCCTTCCGCGAGGCGATGCTGAAGTACGGCTCCGACAAGCCGGACCTGCGCGCCAAGCTGGAGCTCGTCGACATCACCGACGTCTTCGAGGGCTCGGAGTTCAAGGCCTTCGCCGGCAAGCACGTGCGCGCGCTGCCCGTCCCGGACGTCGCCGCCCAGCCCCGCAAGTTCTTCGACCAGCTCGGCGACTACGCCGTCGTGCAGGGCGCCAAGGGCCTGGCCTGGGTCCGCGTCGGCGAGGACGGCAAGCTGACCGGCCCGATCGCGAAGTTCCTCACCGAGGAGAACGTCGCGGAGCTGACCAAGCGGCTCTCGCTGGCCCCCGGCCACGCGGTGTTCTTCGGCGCGGGCGAGTTCGACGAGGTCTCCCGGATCATGGGGGCGGTCCGCGTCGAGGCCGCCCAGCGTGCCGGGCACTTCGAGGAGAACGTCTTCCGGTTCTGCTGGATCGTCGACTTCCCGATGTACGAGAAGGACGAGGAGACGGGGAAGATCGACTTCTCCCACAACCCGTTCTCGATGCCGCAGGGCGGCATGGACGCCCTGGAGAACCAGGACCCGCTGGACATCCTCGCCTGGCAGTACGACATCGTCTGCAACGGCGTCGAGCTGTCCTCCGGCGCGATCCGGAACCACGAGCCGGAGATCATGCTCAAGGCCTTCGAGATCGCGGGCTACGACGCGGAGACCGTCGAGCGCGAGTTCGCCGGCATGCTGCGCGCCTTCCGCTTCGGCGCCCCGCCGCACGGCGGCATCGCCCCCGGCGTCGACCGCATCGTGATGCTGCTGGCCGACGAGCCCAACATCCGCGAGACCATCTCCTTCCCGCTCAACGGCAACGCCCAGGACCTGATGATGGGCGCCCCGACCGAGCTGGACGAGACCCGGCTGAGGGAACTCCACCTGACGGTGCGCAAGCCGCAGCCGAAGTAACGGACTCGGGTACGAGAAGGGCCCCGCACCGGGATCGACCGGTGCGGGGCCCTTGCCGTCGCTCGTGCGCGGTCAGGCCGCCGGACGCCGGGAGACGGTCGTGTCCCGGGCCGCGTCGGAGGCCTGCCGGTGGGCGGCCGAGCCGCCCCGGGTGTCCTTGAGGGTCTGGCACACCATGCCGACCGCGCCCAGGAGGACGACGAATCCGGTGAGGACCAGCGCGACCACCACGTCACGGCTCCCGGGCAGCTGTCCGTAGCGGTAGGCGGCGGTGAAGACGGCGATGGCGGTCATCGCCGTCCAGAAGCCCGGCGTGCGCAGCCGCTGCCGGACGTGGGCCGGGAGCACCGGCACGGGGATGTTCAGCTTGCGGATCCAGTGCGGCTGCTGGACCCGCTGCGGCAGCGGGGTGACGTTGGTGTCGTCGGTGGGGTTCATGCGACCGTCCTTCGCACGGGTGGGGGCGGTGGGGGTACTGCGCCGCGCCCGCCGGTGACGCCTGAAGTGCCGGCGCGGCACCGGCGGGCGGGGGTCAGCGGGCGGCAAGCGGGACACGGCCCAGGTGCTGGGCGAGGTTCTTGGCGTTGATCTCGTACCGTCCCAGCACCAGGCCGGGGATGTCGGTCCCCTTGCTCAGGGAGGAGGCCAGCAGCCCGGTGCACTGCCAGGGCGCGAGGACGGTACCGCCCTCGGTGAGGGGGCGGACGAAGAAGCCGTGCGCGGCCGCCACCAGCACCACGGCGGACTGCAGGACGTGCCCTCCGTGGTAGACGGCGAGCGGAATGTGGCCCCCGATCAGCGCCTCGGTGATGGCCGAGGCGGTGTCGTCGGCGAACTGGGCGTGCGCGCCGAGCTGTTCGGGCAGGGGCGAGGGGACACGCAGCTCTTTCGGCAGGATGACGTACCCCGGTGCCACGGGATGGTGGACGTCGTCCTCGGTGCGCATCTTCCAGTCGCCCTCGGGCAGCAGCAGCCGGTAGGCGTCGGAGCAGTCGGCCGCCATGGCCTGGCGGGCGGTGGCGACGGCTGCCGCGATCGGCTCCCCCGGGGCCTTGGCCAGGATGGACAGGGAGGCGGCCCAGGGATGGCCGGTGACCAGGAGGTCCTGCAGCGAACCGCACAGGGCGATCGACACGAAGGCCCGCTTCTTCTCGATGCACGTGCGGATCTGCTCGAGGCGCGTGGCGGGGTCGCCGTGCGGACCGATGATGTCGAGCGCGTCGGTGTCGAGGTCCGTGCGCTCCCACAGCGTTCCGCGTACGGCCGAGGAGATGTCGGTGAGGGCGTTGACCGTCATCTCCCGCCAGAACGCGCGGGCCCGCGGCACCCCGGCGACCGGAGGGGCGGGACGCGGACGCGTCCGGTCGTGGAGGAGGGCGAGCTTCTCACTGGGGGACTGCGGCTGGGGCAGGACGTGGCGCGACTGGTCGACGTCGAGGTCGCGGACGAGGTGGGAGGATCCGCCGGCGATGGCCCGCACCGCCTCCTCGGCGGTGGCGCGCGCCAGCTCCGCCGAGATCCTGGGCGTCGGCGGTACGCCGCCGCTCTCAGAACCGCCGTGAGACTTCACCGGTACCTCCTGGCTCTCAAGCTTCCGGGGTCTGCCCGTCAGACTACACGCGTCGCGAACTACAGAGAGGTGACACGGCGCGTAGTTCTCAAGTTATTACTACCACCGCACCTATTGCTCCTGACGAGGGACGACGAGAGGTTCCGGGTCCGCGGGAGCCCGCCCGTCCGTATCCAAGTGGGGTGAACGTCGTTTGACGAGAGAGGACTTCGGGGAGTTACTCAGTCGATGCGCATTGTTGTGAGAGTGAGGTAACTACGAGATACTCGCACCACAGCACTACAGAACGACTAGTGTGGACCGCCGGAGTTCGTTCCCGTTCCCTGGCACTCCTGTGCCCGGGTGCGACAGCAACCGGCGTGCCGGCGTCCGTCTGGTCGGCGGCGGCATGCCCTCGTCGGAGAGAGGGTTCCATGACCGAACACACCCGGAAGACTGCTCGACAGGGGGACAAGGAGCGGCAGATCGTCGTCTCCGTGCGGTTTCCCGAGCCACTGCTGCAGAAGGTGAACGCCTATGCCGATGTGGTGGACGCCAGCGCGAACGCCGTCATTCGTGAGGCCGTGGAAGAGCACATCCGAACCCAGGTGCGCACGTCGGAGTTCCAGCGCAAGAGCAAGGAGTACCTGAGGCGGGCCCAGGAGCAGATCGCCGTCCTAGAGGACGAGGACACCACCGCCCTGGTCTCGTGAGCGATCCCGCGGCGTGGCGCCGGTGCCGATGGGGGTGGCACCGGCGGCGGGCCGCTCGGACCCGGACGACGGCGGACAGGGGACCGAACCCCGCGGGTTCGGTCCCCTGTCCCACGCCCGGCCGGCCCGGCCGGGGTCGGCTAGCGCGCCACGAACTGGGTCAGGATCGCCTGGACCTCGTAGATGTCGACGCCCTTGGTGAAGGTCTTTTCGATGGGGGCAGAAGAGCCGGAGACCCAGAGCTTCAGTTCGGCGTCGAGGTCGAAGTGGCCGGCCGTCTCGACCGCGAAGTGCGTGATGCTGCGGTACGGGATCGAGTGGTACTCGGTCTTCTTGCCGGTGATGCCCTGCTTGTCGATCAGGATCAGCCGCCGGTCGGTGAACAGGATGGTGTCGCGGATCAGCAGGTAGGCGGCGTGGATCTGCTCGCCCTGGCCGAGCAGACGCGCGTACTCCTGCTGGGCCTGGGCCGGGTCTATGCGGTGCGCGTTGCCGAAGAGTGCCATGGATGTCCCCCCACGTGAGCTGGTTCTTCGTCCGATCTTCGCAAACACGCAGGGCCCGGGAGAAGCCTCCGCCTCTCCCGGGCCCCGGCTGTGGCGAGCGCGTTACGCGGTCGGCTTCTCCTCGAGACGCGGGAAGAGCACCGCGCCCTTGGTGACCGTGGCGCCGGCGGGCAGCCGGCCCCAGTCCGCCGCGTCCTGGACCCGCTGGTCCGCGAGGGCGCCCAGGGAGGCCTCGGCGCCGAGGGAGTCCCAGAGCTTCTGCGAGGTGTCCGGCATGATCGGGTTGAGCAGGACCGCCACCGCGCGCAGCGACTCCGCGGCCGTGTAGAGGATCGTCGCCAGGCGGGCCCGGCCCTCCGGGGAGTCGTCCTTGGCGACCTTCCAGGGCTCCTGCTCGGTGATGTAGCCGTTGACCTGCTTCACGAAGTCGAAGACCGCCAGGATGCCGCCCTGGAAGTCCAGCTCCTCGCCGATCCTCCGGTCGGCCTCCGCGACCGCCCTGGTCAGGCCTCCGTGGACCGCCTTCTCCGCGTCCCCGTCGGCCGTCGCGGCCGGCAGCTCGCCGCCGAAGTACTTGGTGACCATGGCCGCAACGCGGGAGGCGAGGTTGCCGTAGTCGTTGGCCAGCTCGCTGGTGTAGCGGGCGGAGAAGTCCTCCCAGGAGAAGCTGCCGTCCTGGCCGAACGCGATCGCGCGCAGGAAGTACCAGCGGTACGCGTCCACGCCGAAGTGCGTGGTCAGGTCCTGCGGCTTGATGCCGGTCAGGTTGGACTTCGACATCTTCTCGCCGCCGACCATCAGCCAGCCGTTGGCCGCGATCTTCCCGGGCAGGGGCAGGCCCTGCGCCATCAGCATGGCCGGCCAGATGATCGCGTGGAAGCGCAGGATGTCCTTGCCGACCAGGTGCACGTCGGCCGGGAACGTCGACTCGAAGCGCGCCGGGTCCTCGTTGTAGCCGACCGCCGTGGCGTAGTTCAGCAGGGCGTCGACCCACACGTAGATGACGTGCTTGTCGTCCCAGGGGACCGGCACGCCCCAGTCGAAGGTCGAGCGGGAGATGGAGAGGTCCTGCAGGCCCTGGCGGACGAAGTTCACGACCTCGTTGCGCGCGGACTCGGGCTGGATGAAGCCCGGGTTGGCCTCGTAGTGCGCGAGCAGCTTCTCGCTGTACTCGCTCAGCTTGAAGAAGTAGTTCTCCTCGCTGAGGATCTCCACCGGCTTCTTGTGGATGGGGCACAGCTTCTGGCCCTCGTACACGCTCTCGCCGTCGAGCAGCTCGCCGGGGAGCTTGTACTCCTCGCAGCCCACGCAGTACGGGCCCTCGTAGCCGCCCTTGTAGATCTCGCCCTTGTCGTACAGGTCCTGCACGAACTCCTGGACGCGGTCGGTGTGCCGCTTCTGCGTGGTGCGGATGAAGTCGTCGTTCGCGATGTCGAGGTGCTCCCACAGGGGCTTCCACGACTCCGTGACGAGCTTGTCGGCCCAGGCCTGCGGGGTGACCCCGTTCGCCTCGGCCGTGCGCATGATCTTCTGACCGTGCTCGTCCGTGCCGGTGAGGTACCACACCTTCTCGCCGCGCTGGCGGTGCCAGCGGGTGAGCACGTCGCCTGCGACGGTCGTATAGGCGTGGCCCAGGTGAGGAGCGTCGTTGACGTAGTAGATGGGGGTCGAGACGTAGTACGCCTTCGCCCCCTGCTTCTCTGATCCAGTGGCCGCCATGGTCGAAATCCTACTGGCCTCGTGGAGGTCGGCTCACACGCGTTTCGGGGGGTGGACGGGGAGCGGGTCTGCTTCCGGTCCACCCCCCGAGGGCGGTGCGTGCGCGGTGGCGCGTGGTGGCGCGGCTACGGGCGCCAGGTGGCCAGTACGCCCTCGTACAGCTCCTTGTCGGTCAGCTCCTTCGGGGTCTCGCCGGCCAGGAAGTGCGAGGCGTTGCCCGTCTTGAGCTTGCGGAGGTAGTCGAAGGCCTTGTTCTCCGGGTCGCCGAAGGCGACGAAGGAGAAGTGGACGTTCGGGTGGTCCTCGGCCGCCTTGGTGAGCGCCTGGGTGGCGGGGGTCTTGGCGTCGGGGGCACCGTCGGTCTGGAAGACCACCAGGACGGGGGTGCCGGGGGCGTCCTTCTCGGTGTGGTGGGCGAGGACGGCCTCCACGGCGGCGTGGTAGCTGGTGCGGCCCATGCGGCCCAGCGCCGCGTGCAGCTCGTCGATCTTGTCCTCGTGGTCGGTGAGGGTCAGCTCGCCGGTGCCGTCCACTTCCGTGGAGAAGAACGTGACGTGGACCGTGGCCTCGGGGTCGAGGTGCGCCGCGAGGGCGAGGGTCTGCTCGGCCAGGGCCTGGGCGGAGCCGTCCTTGTAGTACGGGCGCATGGAGGCGGAGCGGTCGAGGACGAGGTGGACCCGGGCGCGGGTGCCGGTGAGGTCGTGCTTCTTGAGGGCGGTGCCGGCGGCCTTGTAGGCGGCGGTGAGGGCGGGGGCGCGGTGGCGGAGCCGGGTGGCGGGTGTCGCCGGTTTCGGCGCCTCGGCTTCGCCCTCGGCGTCGGTGTCCCCCTCCGCACCGGTCGCCTCCGGCTGCGGGGTCGTCGACGCCTCGGCTTCGCCTTCGGCGTCGGTGTCCCCACCCGTACCGCCCGTGCTGGTTTCGTCGTCCGGTGCGGGCGACCCCTGTGGGGCTTCCCCGCCGTCGGCGGGTGTGGGTGCGGATGCGGGTGCGGGTGTGGATGCGGCTGCGGGTTCCGGGGCCGGTGCCGGCTCCGCCTTGGCTTCCGGCTCGGACTCCGGATCCGCCTTGGCTTCCGGCTCGGGCTCGGGCTTGGGCTCCGGATCCGTCTTGGCCTCGGGCTCCGGCTTGGCTTCCGGCTCGGGCTCGGGCTCCGGCTCAGCCTCAGCCTCGGGCTCCGGCTTGGCCTCGGGCTCCGCCTTGGCTTCCGGCTCCGGCTCGGGGGCCGGCTCGGGCTCGGGGGCTGTCGCCTCCGGCTCGGGGGCCGTCTGAGGCTCGGGGGTTGTCCCGGGCTCAGGGGCCGGGGTCGGCTCCGGGGTGGGGGCCGGGGGTTCCTCGGCCTCCGTCGGGTTCGTCGGCTCCGTGGGCTTGGGGACCGTGACGTTGGTGAAGGCGGCCTTGACGAGGTCGTGCTCGTCGGGGGCGGCGGGTTCCGAGCGGGGCTCGGGGATCCGGGAGGTCTCCGGCTCGGCCGGGGTGGACTCGGCCGCCGGCTCCGGGGATGCGGTGGGCTGGGACGGGAGCTTCGGCTCCGGCTCGGTGGCCGGCGGTGCCGCCTCCTGCGTCGCACCCTCCGCCTGGGCGGCCCGTTCTTTGCGTGACCGGCCGAACGCGTTCCGCAGGAGAGTGAGAATGCCCATGTGCGCAACCCTTCGAGTGAGTTGGTGCCGTCAATCCCTGGCCAGGACGGACACGTAAGGTTAGCGGTCCCGGCTTGTGATCTTGTGCAGGGTCTGACATGCGAGCGGTGACGCGTCAAGGCCGGATCGAGACGTCGTCGTCGGACCTCCGAGGATTCCGCGGGTTCACCCTCCGTTCACCGCGATGCCCGGTCCCCGCACGCATGCGCGCCTACGGTCGCGCTGACACCAGGGCATCCAGGGATTCTCAAGGGGAGAACACAGTGCGCAAGCTCCTGCCGTTGATCGGAACGCCGTCCGGTTCGCACCCCGGCGGCCGGTCCGCGATGACCTGCCGTTTCCGGTGTGGTGACGCCTGCTTCCACGAGGTGCCGAACACCAGCGGCAACGAGTACGTCGGTGACGTCATCGCCGGTGCGCTCAGCCGCCGTTCCATGATGCGGGCCGCCGCCGTCGTGACCGTCGCCGCGGCGGGCGCCGGGGCGGTGGGCGTGGCGGGGGCGCCGTCGGCGCAGGCCGCGCCCGCGGCCGGAAAGGGCCACGGAGGGTCCTCCAAGGCGTCCGGTGCGCGGGGGCTGCGGTTCGCGCCGGTCGCCCCCAACACCGACGACACCGTGACCGTTCCGGAGGGGTACCGGCAGAACGTCGTCATCCGTTGGGGTGAACCCATTCTGCGCGGGGCGCCGGCCTTCGACCCCGAGCGGCAGAGCGCGAAGGCGCAGGCGGGGCAGTTCGGTTACAACAACGACTTCCTCGCGCTGCTGCCGCTGCGCGGCGAGCACGGCCGCCAGCTCCTCGTCGCGAACCACGAGTACACCGACGAGGTGCTCATGTTCCGCGGCTACGACCCCGAGAACCCGACGCGCGAGCAGGTCGAGACCGCCTGGGCCGCGCACGGGCTGTCCGTCGTCGCCGTGGAGGAGGAGCGCAAGAGCGGCCGGCTGACGCCCGTCACGCGGCACCGGCTCAACCGGCGGGTCACCGCCACCACCGAGTTCCGGCTGACCGGGCCGGCCGCCGGGTCCGACCTGGTGAAGACCTCCGCCGACCGCAGCGGGCGCAAGGTGCTCGGCACCCTCAACAACTGCTCCGGCGGCACCACCCCGTGGGGCACGACGCTGCACGGCGAGGAGAACTTCAACCAGTACTTCGCCAACGCCTCCAGCGCCACCGACAAGCGGTACGGGGTCGGGACCGGGGCCACCGAGCGGAAGTGGGAGCGGTTCGACAAGCGGTTCGACGTGGCGCAGGAGCCGAACGAGGTGCACCGGTTCGGGTACGTCGTCGAGCTGGACCCGTACGACCCCGACTCCACGCCGCGCAAGCACACGCTGCTCGGCCGGTTCAAGCACGAGGCCGCGACCGTGCGGCTGACGCAGGACGGGCGTCCGGTCGTCTACACCGGCGACGACGAGCGGTTCGACTACTTCTACAAGTTCGTCGGCAGCAAGCGGATGCGGCAGGGCAACTCGCGCGGGGCGCGTGAGCACAACCTCTCGCTGCTCGACGAGGGCACCCTCTACGTCGCCAAGCTCACCGGCGACTCCCCGGCGATCGAGATCGACGGGACGGGCACCCTGCCGGCCGACGGCGCGTTCGACGGCTCCGGGACGTGGATCCCGCTGGTCACCGCCACGGAGCGCGGCGCCGTCTCGCACGTGGAGGGGATGAGCGCCGAGGAGGTGTGCGTCTTCACGCGGCTCGCCGGGGACAAGGTCGGCGCGACCAAGATGGACCGGCCCGAGGACATCGAGCCGTCGCCGGTCACCGGCAAGGTGTACGTCGCCCTCACCAACAACTCCAACCGGGGCAAGGCCGGTTACGCCGGTCCCGACGAGGCCAACCCGCGCAACTCCAACAAGCACGGGCACATCCTGGAGCTGACCGAGCACCGGAACCGGGCCGACGCCACCGACTTCGGCTGGTCGCTGTTCCTGGTCGCCGGTGACCCCGAGGACCCGGCGACGTACTTCGCGGGCTTCCCCAAGGACCGGGTCAGCCCGATCTCCTGCCCGGACAACGTCGCCTTCGACGACCACGGCAACCTGTGGATTTCCACCGACGGCAACGCGCTCGGCAGCCACGACGGGCTCTTCGGCGTCGCGACCAAGGGCGACCGGCGCGGTGAGCTGAAGCAGTTCCTGACCGTGCCGACCGGCGCCGAGACCTGCGGACCGCTCGTCCAGGACCGGCGGGTGCTGGTCGCGGTCCAGCACCCGGGAGAGGTCGACGGCGCCTCCGTGGAGCGGCCCGCCAGCACCTGGCCCGACGGGCCGGGGAAGATCGTGCGCCCCGCCGTCGTCGCGGTGTGGCGCGCGGACGGCCGCGACATCGGCGTCTGAGCCGACCCGGGCGGCACAGGGGAGTACGGGAGTTCTACGCCCGCGCGTGGAACTCCCGTACGACCTGGATGCGGCCCACGATGTGCCGGTTGAACTCCGCCAGTTCCTCCGCCGGCACCCACAGCTCGAGGATCGTCTCGCCGCCGGCCCGGCGGACCGGGTAGCGCTCCAGGAACCCCGCGTCGACCTCGAAGCGGGTGACGTGGCCGGAACCGGAGGCGGGGACGTTCCAGTCGCGGGCGATGCGGACGGCGTAGTCCTCGTTGAGGACCGGGTAGAAGATCGGCTGCTCGGGCAGGCGCGGGGGCCAGGCCGTCCAGCCGGAGGACTCGACGAGCGCCAGTTCCTCGGGGCCCGTGGGGCGCCACAGGGTCGTCGTCCGGGGCCGGCGCGTGGTCTCCGTCATGCCCGGTGACCGTAGCCGCCGGGGCACGGGCCCCGCCACGCGGTTTCAGGGACCCGTGCGGGTCGGGTGGGGCGGGGCCGGTTCGGTGGCGGGCTCCGCCGGGGGGCGGCGGGGCGGCCGGCGCCGGTACCGGGCGGTGAGCCAGGCGGTCAGCGCGACCGTGAGGCCGAGGGCGACCAGGAGCCAGGAGACGGTGCGCAGGGTCTCGGTGAGGGCGTCGTACACGGCGCCCGCGGCGGGGCCGTCCACCGGGCCGGGGAGTTCGGTGACGGTGAGCCGGCGGCCGGCCACGACGGCGAGGGCGAGCAGCGCCCCGCCGAGGGCGGTGCCGAGGCCGGCGGCGGCGAGGGCCCGGCGGCGGCGGGCGGCGACGGCGATACCGGTGACCGCGAAGACGACGGCCGCCAGCGGCAGCCAGAAGGCGGCGACGTCGAGCATGCGGTAGCCCTCCCGGAGCCGGTCCGCCTCGGGGGCCGTGAGCAGGGTGACCGCGGTGTGCCGGACCGGGATGCGCCGGGCGAAGGGCACGTGGTCCTCGGCGAGCCGGTCCCGCACGCGTTCGGTGACGGGGGCCAGGTCGACGGTGACCGCGTGTCCGGCCGCCGCGTCGTCCCGCAGGGCGCGCAGCACGGCGGCGTGGACGGTGCGGTTGGCCTCGTCCCAGCCCTCCTGGAAGGCATCCGTCCGGGTGAACGACCGGGCCGCGTCCCGCACGAACAGGCGCACGGCGCCGTTCACGGGGCCGGCCGTGACCTCGTCGACGATGCCGGCGAACCCGGCGCCCAGGGTGTCGGCCGCCGCGTCCCGCACGTCGGGGTCGTCGGCGAGCGGCCCCACGGCGGCGACGTACCGGCCGGTGTCGGCCAGCGCGTACACCGCCCAGCCCGCCAGCGTCGCGCACGGCGCGAGCAGGCAGGCCAGGACGATCAGGGCGGCCGACAGGGCGCCCCGCAGGCGGGCGGACACCCTCCCAGGGAACCCCCCGGGCCGGTCGGCGGCGACCGGCGTGACTGCATATGGCCGCCCGGGACGAGCCGGTCAGGTGGTGCCGGACGGCCGGGCCCGCCCCGGGTCCCGGCGCGTGTAGTAGTGGTAGACGAGCCCCGCCGTCACCGCCCCCGCCAGCAGCAGGGACGCCAGGATCGACGTGAACATGGCCACCCCGCTGCCCGAGTAGATGAACCCCAGCGCGCAGCCCGCGAACGCCCCCCACAGCGCCGCGTGGATCTCGGGCGGCAGTCGCCGGGTCACCGCGCGGAGGGCGACGTACAGGATGACGAACACGAGCGCCGACATGAAGCCGGTCAGCAGGTTCCAGCCGGTGATGGGGCCGCCGTGGCGGCGGACGGACGCGACCCAGTAGCCGTAGACCAGGGCCGTCACGACGGGCAGCCCCCACTTCACCAGCAGGTGGGTCCTCGGGCCCAGGACGTCGGGCGTCGTGCGCCGCCCCGGCCTGCTCGGGCCCGTGCCGGTGCGGGCGCCGGTGGTCGTTCCGGGTGTGGGTACCGCGTGAGCCATGAGAGCACTCCTCTGCCTCGTCGCCCCGTCTGCCCTGCCCCCGTCTACCAGGGCACACCGGGGCGCCCCGGGCGGCAAGTCGGGATGCGGGGCGTGCGGGGGCGTGTTTCGCTGAGGTCCGTGAGGGGTCGTGTCCGCAGTCCGGTGCGCGCCCGGTGGCGGCCGCTCGGCCGGCTCGCGCACGCCGCCGGTCAGGGGGGCGCCGTGTCCCGGCACGAACTCCTCAGCGTGCGCGGCCGCACGGTCGCCTGGCTGTTCCCGCTGCTCCTGCTCGTGGGCATCGTCGCGGGCGACATCACCACCGGCGCGTTCGAGATCATCTCGTGGACGGTGCTGGTGCCGGGGGTCGCCGCCGCGATCTGCGGGGTGTGGGGGACGGCCGTCTTCGCCGTGCTCTCGGTCGTCGTCTACGTCATGGCCGACAGCGTCTGGCAGCACCGCGAGGAGACGGGGCTGCCGGGTCTGGTCCTCGTCCTGCTCGGCGGGGGCATCGCCGTGGTCGCCGCCGCGTTCCGGGTCGGCGGCGAGCGGCGCATGCTGCACATGCGGGACATCGCCGACACCACCCGCCGTACCGTGCTGCGTCCGCTGCCGGTGGGCTTCGGGGGCCTCGACCACGCCGCCGTCTACCTCTCCGCGGACAGCGAGGCCCGCGTCGGCGGCGACTTCTACGACATCCAGCCCGGACCGCACGGCACCCGGGTCCTCGTCGGGGACGTGCAGGGCAAGGGGCTGGGCGCGGTGGAGACGGCCGCCGCGCTGCTCGGCACCTTCCGCGAGGCCGCCTATCACGAGCCGGACCTCGCGACGGTCGCCGAGCGCCTGGAGACCCGCATGGTGCGCCACCGCGGGCACACCGCGGCCTTGGGCCGGTCCGACGGCGACCGGTTCGCCACCGCCGTGCTGATCGGCTTCTCCCCCGGCCTGCCGGACGCGGTGGAGGCCGTGGTCTTCGGCCACGAGCCCCCGATGGCGGTCGGACCGGACGGCGTGCGCGTCCTGCCGGTCGCGGGCGGGCTGCCGCTGGGCATGGCCGAACTCCTGCCGGGCGGGCCGGGCGGGCCGGGCGCGGCACCGCCCGTGCACCGGCTGCCGCTGGCCGCGGACGAGACGCTGCTGCTGGTCACCGACGGGGTGACCGAGGCCCGGGACCCGGCCGGGGTCTTCTACTGCCCGGCCGGCGACATCGCCCGCGCCCTCGCCGCCGACGACCGGTACGCCGCGCCCGCGCGCCTGGTCGCCCTCGTCCGGGACGGGACGCTGCGCCACTGCCGGGGGCGGCTGTCCGACGACACCACCGTCTTCGCGGTACGGCGCGGGCCGCGACGGGAGGAGCCGGCCGACGGGTGAGTGCCCCGCCGCGCAGTCGCAGCGGTTACCGTGCTGCCGTACGTGATCGACCGGTGAGGACAGTGCCCGGCACTGCTCGACAGGGGGAGGGGACATGCCCGGAACCGTGCTGCTGCTCGCGGCGGCGCCCGTGGGCCGCGGGTGCCTGGTGGACGCCGCCTCCGTGCTCCCCGTGCTCGCGGCCGTGCCGCCCGCCGTGCTCTCCGGCGCGGACACGGCCAACGTCGTCGAGCTGGCCGACCCGCTGGACCCGCAGGCCGTCCTCACCCGGCTGCGGGCCGCGGCGGCGGCCCCCGGACCGCTCACGGTCTACGTCGCCGGGCAGCTGCAGCTGGACCGGCGCCAGCGCCTTCCGCACCTGGCGCTGGCCCGCACGACCCCGGCGAACGTCCGCTACACCGCCCTGCCCTGGCACTGGATCCGCGAGGAGCTGCGGCTGCGGCCGAGCGGCGCGACGACCCTGCTGCTCGACCTGCACGCCGACCACGAGACGTGGCAGTGGCTGCGGACCAGCCCGCTGGACTCCGGGCGCAACAACGCCGTCTACGGCCGTGTCGCGCCACCGCCCGCACGGCGGACGGTGGCCGTCCCGGCGTACATGCGGGGCATCGCGACGATCCTGCGCAGCGGGCACCGGCCGCCGCCGGACGAGCTGCACCAGCAGGCGCTGGCCCGGGCCGCCGCGGACACCGCGGCCGCCGGTGCGGTGGCCGGCGCGGACCTGGTGCTGACGGCGCCGGGGCCGGTGGCGGGCGACCCGCACGCCGTCATCGCCGCCGCCGTGCGCTCCGGGCGGCACGGGGACGCCGACGCGCTCGCCGCCCGGCACGAGCGGGCCGCGGCCCACGCGTACGGGCCCGCCTCCGAGGACGCCCTGCACTGGACGGAGGTCCGGGCCGACCTGGCGATGTTCGCCGGGGACCCGGTGCGCAGCTGCCGGGCCTGGCTGTCGGTGGCCGAGGTCCGGCTCGGCGCGGGGCAGCCCCCGCAGGCGCCCGCCGTGGAGGCGGCCGTCGACCGGGCCCACCACCAGTGGGGACGCATCCGCGACGCCGGAAGCGCCCGCGAACTGGGCCCGCCGCTCGCCGCGTTGCGCGGCCGGGTACCGGGTCGCCGCGAGGGCGCCCTGGACCACGTCCAGCGCGAGCTGAGCCGCTTGCAGACCCAGGGCTGAGCGCGGGCCCGTACGCGGACCGACGGGGGCCGGGCCTGACCGGCGGGCCGGTTCGGGGGGAAGGACGCACGGCCCCGCCGATGCCGGTGGCCGGGGCCCGGTGCGCCGGCTCCCGCACCCGCACCCGCGGCCCGATCCGCCGCCGGGGCCTAGCGGGCCGCGGTGGCCGAGCCGTCCTGGGCGGGGACGGGGGCGGTGCCGGACACCGGCGCCGGGGAGGAGGAGCGTGGTTCCGCGTCCGCCGGGGCCGCGTTGGCGGCCAGCAGCAGACCGGCCACGGTGACGACGCCGGCGGCGACGGCCCTGGCGTAACGTTCGGCGGTGCGGGTGCGTACGGGCACGGTGTCCTCGGTGGGATCAGGGGGGTTGTGTCAAGCACGGTTAAGCGCACTTAATACGCCGTTTAACCTAGAGCCGTCCGAGCCGAACGGCAAGAGCCTCATGGGGAGTTGGCAGTGGGGGACCGTGACGACCGAAACGCCATCGGGCGCCGGGTGCAGCGGCTGCGCGCCGAGCGCGGGCTGACCCAGCGCCAGCTCGCGGAGCCGGCCTACACGCCCGCGTACATCTCCACCCTGGAGGCCGGCCGCGTCCGCCCCTCCGAGGAGGCCCTGCGGCACCTCGCCGAGCGGCTCGGCGTCGGCTACGAGGAGCTGGCCACCGGGCGCCCCGCCCACCTCGCCACCGACCTGCGCCTGCGGCTGACCGGGGCGCAGCGCACCCTCGCCACCGAGGGTGCCGAACAGGCCGCCGGGCAGTACGCCGGGCTGCTCGCCGAGGCCGAGGCGTACGAGCTGACCGACGAGCGGGCCGCCGCGCTGCTCGGGCTCGGGGAGTGCGCGGTGGAGACCGGTGAACTGGCCGCCGGGCGGGAGTACTTCGAGCGGGCCGAGCAGTGCCTGGCCGACGCCGGCGCCCCGCTGCCCGCCCGCGTCCCCGCCGTGCGCGGACGCGCCCTGTCCCACTACCTCGCCGGTGAACTGCGGTACGCCGTCTACCTGCTGGAGTCCACCCTCGACGAGCTGAACCGCGGCGGGCTGCACGACCCGGACGCCCTGCTGCTGCTGTACGCCAGCGCGATCGGCCCGTACATGGACATGGGCGCCCACGCACGCGCCGCCCAGGCCGCCGAACTCGCCCTCTCCCTGGCCCCCAGCGCCGGCGACCCCGCGCTGGTGGCCCGCATGCACCGGTCGGTCGCCCGCACCCTGCTCGCCGAGGGCCGCCTCGCCGACGCCGACGCCTCCCTCGCCAAGGCCGCCGAGCTGTACCGCACGCTGCAACTCCGCACCGAGCTGGCCAACTGCCACTGGATGCGGGGGTACGTCTACGCGCAGAACGGCGAACTCCCGCGCGCCGAGGCCGAGATGCGCGAGGCCCTCGGCATGCTGTCAGCCAGCCGCGCCGCCCTGTACAGCAGCCAGGTCGCCGTCGAGCTGGCGGACGTGCTGCACCGGCGGGGCAAGTCCCAGGAGGCCGCGGAACTGCTGCACGGCGTCCTCGACGACCTCTCCTCCGAGCGCGGCGCCGTGCACTCCGCGGGCGCGCACCGGCTGCTCGGCATCATCGCCGAGGACGCCCGGGACACCGAGGCCGCCGAGGAGCACTACGTCCGCGCGCTGAGCCTGCTGGAGCGGGCCGGGGCGGCCGGTGACCTCGCCGACCTGTGCCGGCTCCTCGGCGACCTGCTGCGCCGCACCGGCCGCGTCGAGGCCGCCCTGGACGCCTACCGCACCGGCCTGGGCCACCGCACCGCCCCGGGCACGACCACCCTGGGCCCGGCACCGGCGGCACCACCGCTGTAGGGACCGCGCCGCGCCGACGGCGCCGCGCCGCCGGGTTCGGTGTGCCGGGGCGGGGCGCCGGCGTGGCAGGGTTCGCGCGCTGCGGTGCGGTCGCGCTGGGACCAGGCACGTCAGCGTCGGGGCGGCCCTGTTGTGGCCGTTCGCCTGTGCCTGGGGGCGTGGTGGGCACCGCTGGGGCGGCACGGGGGTGGTTCCTGACCGGCGGCGCTGTGCCGCTGGTCACGGTGTGCCGGGGCGGGGGCGTCCGCGTGGCAGGGTTCGCGCGCTGCGGTGCGGTCGCGCTGGGGCCCGGCATGTCAGCGTCGGGCGGCCCTGTTGTAGCCGTTCGCCTGTGCCTGGGGGCGCGGTGGGCACCGCCGGGGCGGCGGTCGCCTCCGGTGGGCGCGCCCGGCCCGGCTCCCGCGCGGTTCGGTTTCCGCCGGGTTCGGCTCCCGCGCGGTTCGGCTTCCGCCCCGGTCGGCTCCTGCCACAGGGGCGGCTTCCGTGTGCGTCGGCGGCAGGGAGCCGTTGACCGGCGTGGCGTCACACCTGGGCGCGGCCCTGGCGCCGGGCTTCCGTCAGGCGGGCCGTGCCCGTTTCGGTGGCCGTGCGGGTGGCGGTGCCGGAGGGGGTGCCGAGGGTGCCGTGGGTGAGGCTCAGGGCGTCGTCGCCGATGCGGACGGCGATCACGTCCACGGTGAGGGTCCCGTCCTCGGTGGCCGCCGTGTCCCGCACGGTCACCCGCAGGCCGACGCGGGCGTCCCCCGTCTCCGGCGGGGTCAGGGCGGTGACCCGGACCTCCCGGGCGGTCCCGGCGGCCCGCGTCCCGACGTGCCCGCACGTGTCCGGCAGCGTCGCCAGCCACGCCAGGGTCCGGTCGAGGTCGGCGGCGCGGTACGAGGTGATCCGGTAGTGGAGCTGGGCCCCGGTGTCCGTGTCGTCCAGGGCGGCGGTGGCGCGGGGTGCGGCGGCGGCGCTCCCGCCGAAGAGGTCCTCCGTGTACAGGGCGTCGAGGAGGCGCCGGCAGCCGTCCTGCGCGGTTCCTTCCGACGCGGTCTTGAGCACCTCGTCTCGCCAGGTCGCGGCGCCCCGCGTCGGCTCCCACGCCTCCCCCAGGTCCGCCGCCGTGATCAGGGCCGCCCGCGCCTGCCCCGGGGTGAGCGCCGGGGGCAGCGCGGCCGACGGAAGCGCGGCCGGGGACCGTACGGTCCCCGACGGGGTGCCGGCCGGCCGGTCCGCCGCCCGCTCACCGGCCGCGCCGCAGGCGGTCGCCGTCAACGCCAGGGCCACGGCGAGCGCGGCGGGGGCCTGCTGCATCGGTGCCTCCTGGTGGGGCCGGTGCGGCCGGTGCCGTGCGGGTGCGGCCGCCCCTCCACGGCACCACCGTCCCCGCCCCGCCACCAGCGCGCACGGCCGTCCGGGTGAAGGGCGCCGGTCACAGGCCCAGCCACACCGTCGTGTCAGGGCCCAGCCGGCCGCCCTCCAGGGGCGCGCTGCTCAGCAGGACCTCGCCGGCCGGCAGGTCGACCGTCCGTGCGGAGAGGTTGGTGACGCAGCGCCAGCCGTCCGAGCGGTCGAACCGCAGGACCCCCGCCGGAACCTCGTCCGACCAGGTCAGCTCCTCGCCGTCGAGCAGCTTGCGGCGCAGGCGCAGGGCCGTGCGGTACAGCTCCAGCGTCGAGCCCGCCACCCCGTCCTGGGCCTGGACGGCGTACCGGGCGAAGGACGGCGGCTGCGGCAGCCACGCCGCGCCCGCGCCGAAGCCGTACGACGGCCCGTCCGCCGTCCACGGCAGCGGCACCCGGCAGCCGTCGCGGCCCTTGCGGACGTGCCCGGTCTGTTCCCAGATCGGGTCCTGGAGGACCTCGGTGGGCAGGTCGGCCACCTCGGGCAGGCCCAGTTCCTCGCCCTGGTAGAGGTAGGCCGAGCCGGGCAGCGCCAGCATCAGCAGCGTCGCCGCGCGGGCCCGGCGCAGCCCGGCCGCCGTGTCGACGGCGGGCGCGTGGCCGCCGGACAGCAGCCAGGCGTCGGTGTCCGTGCCCGGCGGCAGGGCGAGGCGGGTGGCGTGGCGGACGACGTCGTGGTTGGACAGCACCCAGGTCGCCGAGGCGCCGGCGGCCCGCGCGTCGGCCAGCGAGCCGGTGATGACCTCGCGCAGCTCGGCGGCGTCCCACCCGGTCTGGAGGTACTCGAAGTTGAAGGCCTGGCCCAGTTCGTCCGGACGGGCGTACAGCACGCGCCGGGGGCCCGGGACCCATGCCTCGGCGACCGCGGTGCGGGGCGGGGTGTAGGAGTCGAGGATCTTGCGCCAGTCGCGGTAGACCTCGTGGACGTCGTCGCGGTCGTAGAAGGGGTGGGTGCCCGGCGCGAACCGGGACAGGGCCGCCTCGCCGCTCAGTTCGGGGGCGCCCAGGTCGCGCAGCGGCTCGGTCAGGTCCTTGACCAGCGCGTGCGCGACGTCGACGCGGAAGCCGTCGACGCCCCGGTCGCACCAGAACCGCAGCGTCGTGCGGAAGTCGGCGCGGACCTGTTCGTTCTCCCAGTTGAGGTCGGGCTGCTGGGGTGCGAACAGGTGCAGGTACCACTGTCCGTCGGGCACCCGCTCCCAGGCGCTGCCGCCGAAGACGGACTGCCAGTCGGTGGGCGGCAGTTCCCCGTGCTCGCCCCGGCCGTCCCGGAAGACGTAGCGGTCGCGGGCCGCGGAACCCGGGCCCGCCCGCAGTGCCTCGCGGAACCACGCGTGGCGGTGCGAGGTGTGGTTGGGCACCAGGTCGACGATCACCTTCAGGCCCAGCCGGTGGGCCTCGGCGGCCATCGCGTCGAAGTCGTCCAGCGTGCCCAGCCGCGGGTCGACGTCGCGGTAGTCGTCGACGTCGTAGCCGCCGTCGGCGAGTTCGGAGGGGTAGAAGGGGCTCAGCCACAGGGCATCGACGCCGAGCGCGGCCAGGTGGGCCAGGCGCTGGGTGACGCCCCGCAGGTCTCCGAGCCCGTCGCCGTCGGCGTCGGCGAAGCTGCGGGGATAGACCTGGTAGATGACGGCCTGCCGCCACCAGGTGGGGTCCTTGGACGACAGGTCGGGGGCACCGGCGGTGCTGCGGACGGTCACGCGGCCTCCTTCGCGGTACGGGGTCTCGGTCCGTGGTTCCCGTAAGCGGTTCCGTTGCGTGGTTTCCGGTTCCGGTCCGTGGTTCCGGCACGCGGAGTGACACGAACCGATCCGTTACTTCTGTCCAGATCACCCGAAAAGCGAACCCGTGCGCCCGCGACGCGCCGGTGGCTATGCCTCCGTGCGCTCGACCGCCCCGAGGTACAGCTCCACGTAACGGGCCACGTCCACGTCCAACGCCACGTCGACCATCGGCTGTTCGCGCACGCCGTCGTGCAGCTCGGACTCGCCGGCGCGCAGGCGGCGGTCGACGAGCGTCTGACCGCGTGCCGGGCCGGGGGCGAGGGACACCTCGACGGGCAGCCGCCGCGTGGTCAGGCCCTCCGGGTCGATCACCGCGCAGACCGCGCCCGCGTCGCCGAGCCCGCCGCCCGGGTCGGACGCGTCGGTGGCCGGGCCGCGGTGGGCGAGCAGGTCGCCGGCGAGCCGGGTGCCGGGCTCGGCGCTCGCGCGCAGCCGCCGTACGTGCGTACCCGGCACGATCACCCGCTCGAACACGTCGAGCCCGTACATCGTGATCGGCACCCCGGCCGTGAGCAGGATCGCGGCCGCCTCCGGGTCGTGCCACACGTTGAACTCGGCGACGGGCGTCGCGTTCCCGGTGGCCACCGCGCCGCCCATGAACACGATCCGCTCGATGTTCCCGGTGACCTCCGGGTGGGTGCGCAGCAGCAGCGCGATGTTGGTCAGCGGCGCGGTCGGGATCAGGGTGACCGGGCGCGGGGAGGCGAGGATCTCCCGGCGCAGCAGCGTCACCGCGTCCACGTCGGCGGGGGCGCGGGTGGGGGCGGGCAGCCCGAGGTCGCCCATGCCGTCGGCGCCGTGCACGTGCCGCGCGGTGCGCACGCCCTCGATCAGCGGCCGCTCGGCACCCCGGGCGACGGGGACGTCCGGCGCGCCGGCCCGCTCCAGCACGGTCAGCGTGTTCCGCACGACGCCCGCCACGTCGGTGTTCCCGGCCACGCAGGTGACCGCGCGCAGGTCGAGGCGCGGGTGGCGGACCGCCAGCAGCAGGGCCAGGGCGTCGTCGACGCCGGTGTCGCAGTCGATGATCACCGGGATGGGCTGCTGCCGGTCGGAGGCGGAGGGGGGCGTCACGGCGGGGCTCCTTACGGTGCGCGGGGGTGCCGGTGACCTTACGCGGACTCCGCGCCCCGGGGCCGTGGGGCGCGGGGGCCGCCCGGACCGGTCCGGAGCCGGGCGGATCAGTGGACGACCACCAGCTCGTGCGAGGCGGTGTTGAGTCGTCGGCCACCGTCCTCCGTGCAGGTCACGACGTCCTCGATGCGGACTCCGAAGCGGTCCGGGAGGTGGATGCCGGGCTCGATGGAGAAGCACATGCCGGGTTCGAGCGGCTGCTCCTCGCCCTCCATCAGATAGGGCGGTTCGTGGGTGGTGACGCCGACGCCGTGGCCGGTGCGGTGCACGCCGTGCCCGGCATGGCCGGCCTCCTCCAGCACCGCGCGGGCCGCCCGGTCGACCTCCTGGCACGACGCCCCGGGCCGCACCGCCGCGAACGCCGACCGCTGCGCGGCCCGTACGGTCGCGTGGACCCGGCGCTCCTCGTCCGTGGGCTCCCCGACGTGGACGGTGCGGGCGGTGTCGAAGCCGTAGCCGTCCCGCAGGCCGCCGAAGTCCAGGACGACCATGTCGCCGTCCCCGACGATCCGGTCGCCGGGCCGGTGGCGCGGGTCGGCCGCGTGGGGTCCGGCGCCGACGACCGTGAAGTCGACCCGGCTGCGGCCGGGCCCGCGCAGCAGCCCGGCCAGGTCCGCGGCCAGCTCGCGCTCACTGCGCCCGGCGAAGCGCAGCCCGAGGACCTCCTCGTACGCGGCGTCCGCCGCCGCTGCCGCGGCCGCCAGCCGGGCCACCTCGTGCTCGTCCTTCACCGCGCGCCGCATGGGCAGGACGGCGGACAGCGGCTGGAAGACGGCGAGCGGCAGGGACTTCTGGAGGCAGAGCACGTGCAGCGCCCAGGTCGCGTCGGAGACGGCGTAGCGGCCGTGCGGGCGCAGCAGTCCGGCCGCGGCGGCGTAGGCGTCGTGGCCCTCCCACCAGTCGAAGACGCGCACCGCGCCCGCGCCGGGGGCCGCCTCGGCGGTCGGCCGGTCGAGGGCCGGCACCAGCAGCCGGGGCTGGGCGTTGGCCGTGAGGACGAGGAGGGTGAGGCGTGCGGCGGTGGCGGTGGGCCGGTAGCCGCACAGCCACACCAGGTCCGGACCGGGGGTGACCAGCACCCCGGCGAACCCGAGGGCGGCGGCCTCGTACGCGGTGCGGTCCATGCGGGCCGCGTACACCTCGTCCGTGAAGGCGGCGGGGCTGCCGTCGCCCGCACCCGGGCCCGGCCCGGGCGACGCGGCGCTCTCGCCGGTCACGTCCGCCTCACCCGGCACGCGCGGTGTCCCGCGGCCGGTGCCGGCCGCGGGGCGCCGACGGGACCCGGCGACTCATCCCGGTCCCCCGCTGCCGAAGGATCCGCTCGACCCCGGCGACCAGCGGCGCCGGTGCTGGTCGTCGCCGCGGCGGCTGCCGGCGTGGTGCAGTTGGTAGGGCATGAGCCGCGGGCTCCCGTCCTCGTTGAGGGGGATCTCGTCGGGTTCGCGCATCTCCCGCTCCTCGTGGACGGCGCCGGTGTCCGGGAGGTGCGGCTGTTCGTCGGCACGAGGGCGGTCGGGCTCCCGGTCCATGACCCGCAGGCCCGCGCGCACGGCCCAGATCAACGCGCCGGCGACCACCAGCCCGATGATGAAGGCCACCGTCACTTTGACCTCGCCCGAGGCCAGCAGTACATCCGTTGCCGTACTCATGTTCTGATTATGTACCCCCAAATGGGATAAAGCGCCCCCTGTGCTCCCACTCGTGCGGCCGTGATTGGGAGGGGGCGGTGGCTGGTACCCGGGCGGCACGGGGCGGCACCGGCCTCGGCCCCCGTCCCGGCCGCGTCACCGGTGGAAGGAGCACCCCATGACCGTGCCGCTGACGGCCGACGCCCAGGAGTCCGGCCTGATCGGGGACGGTGTCGCCGACGACCGGCCGGCCCTGCAGGAACTGGTGGACGCGCTCGGCGACGCCACCGCCGCGGACGGACGGCCGCGCACCGTGCGCGTGCCCGCCGGACGGTACGTGATCCGGGACCGGCCGGTGCTCTGGCGCAGCGGGGTCTCGCTGGTCGGCGCCGGACGCGGCGCCACGTGCTTCGAGCTCTCCAACCCCGGTGCGCCGACGCGGCCGGTGCCGCTGGCCTGGTTCACCACCGCGCAGCACGGCGCGGGACGCGAGCGCCATCTCGCCGACGTCACCTTCGCCCACTTCGAGATCGACGGCCTGCGGGTGCGGACCGAGGAGTACGACGTCCTGGCCAAGGGCCTGGGCCTGCAGTACGTGCTGCGCGGGCGCTTCACCGACCTGTACGTCCACGACACCGCCGCCACCGGCTTCGGGTGCGACTTCCTCCAGGACACGGTGGTCGAGGGGGTGCTGACCGAGCGGTGCGGGCGGCAGGACCCCGGCGAGGACATGGGCGGCGCGGGCATCGGGATCGGGGTCGGCGGGTGGGGGCCGGTCGAACGCCTCGCGGTGACGGACTGCACGGCGCGCGGCAACGGCACCAACGGCATCTTCCTCGAACTCCAGCAGGACGACTGGGTCCCGCCGCGCGGCATCCGCATCACCTCCTGCCACACCGAGGACAACCGTTACGGCATCTCCGACTGGGGCGCCGACGGCCTGCTCGTCACCGGCTGCACGATGCTCGGCAACCACGTCGCCGGGTTCGACGTGTCGGCGCAGGGCACGACGAACGTCGGCGGGCGCGGCGGCCTCGTCACGGGCTGCGTGATCGACGCCAACACCGGGGACGGGATCGCGCTCGGCAACACCCCCGGGCCGTACGGCTTCCACGGCAACCGGGTCGGCAACAACGGCCGGTACGGCTACTGGGAGCACAACCTGGCCGGCGGGGACCAGGAGCCCGCCACGGACATCGTCCTGGAGTCCAACGACATCCACGACAACGCGCTGGACGGCATCCGCGTCGACGCCCCGCTGCACGAGCCCGCGTTCCTGGGCAACCGGATCCGCGGCAACGGCCGCCGCGCGGCGCCCCGGACCGGCGGGGGCGGCGAGGGCGTCCACTGCGGGCCGCTGTCCCTGACCGACGAGCGGGCCGACTGGCTCCCGGGCGGCCACCGCGGCAAGGAGCTGGCGGTCGGCACCGGATCGGAACAGGACGACGTCACCGCCGTGGTCGTCGACAACACCACCACCGAACTGACCCTCGCCCCGGTGCGCCCGGGCGCCGGCACCGCCTGGTCCGGCGGCACCCCCGGCCCCGGCGCCGGCTACCGCCTCCCGGACTGCCCGGCCCCGCGCGCCGGCCTCACCGCGGCCGCCGCCGTGACCCACCCGTACGTGCAGGGCAACCGCGTCCGGGACGACGGGCACCCCCGCACCCAGGTCCACGCGGTGTGGATCGCCCCCGAGGCGACGTGGACGGGCGGCCGGGTCTCCGGCAACGACTTCGGCGGCAACGCCTCGGCGTCGACCCGCTTCGACTCGGCGCCGAGCGGCGGGCGCTGGCGCGACAACGCGGCCTGACGGGGGCCGTGCCGCGCCTCCGCGTCAGGGCGCCCGCAGCGCGTCCACCGCGATCCGGGCGGCGGTGCCGATCACGGCGTCCGCCGCCGGGAGCACGGCCGCGGTGTGGGCGGTGCGGGTGAAGACGGCCACGGCGTAGCGGCCGCCGTCGGGGTATTCCACGACGCCGACCTCGTTGCGCAGGGTGGGCAGACTGCCGGTCTTGCCGGCCACGTGCACGTCGTCGAAGGGGAAGCCGGCGGCCAGGCGGTGCGGCCACACCTGGAGCCCCATGATCCGGCGCATCGCGGCGCCGTACTCGGGCGGGCAGGCCTCGTCCCGCCACACCGCGCCGAGCAGGCGGGTCATGTCGCGGGGGGTGCTGCGGTTGGTGCGGGCCGGGTCCAGGGCGCGCAGCCGGGTGATGACGTGCGGGTCGGTCAGCGCCCGGGCGCCGTCGGGCCCGGCGTCCTCGCGCATGGTGCCCAGCATCTCGCCGAAGCCGTACACCGCCCGCGTCCGGGTGAGGCCGAGCCGGGCCGTGGTGCGGTTGACGGCGTCCAGGCCGACCCGGCGCAGCAGCAGGTCGGCGGCGGTGTTGTCGCTGACGGACATCATCAGGAACGCCGCGTCGCGCAGCGACAGCCGCACCGGGTCGAGCATGGCCGCGAGCCCCGTGGGCCCCGGGGTGCGTCCGGCGGGCGGGCACTCGACCTGCTCGGTGAGGTCCAGCGCCCCGGCCGCCGCCAGCTCGTGCAGCGTCACCAGGAGACACAGCTTGTGGACACTGGCCGTGCACACCGGCTGCTCCGCCCGGGTCCCGACCTGCGCCCCCGAGTCGACGTCCACGGCATGCAGCCATCCGGTGACCCCGGCATCGGCGAAGGCCGCGTCGAGACGGGCGGCGACGCTGTCGGTCATGACCGGGACTCCGATCCGGGGCGGGACCCCACCACCCGCCCACCGGCGACGACCCACGCGGGTTCTACACCGAAGGCGCCGCCGTCAGTGCGGGGAGCGGGGCCGGTGACGGGGGCCGGGGACGGGGTGGCGGGGCCGGTCGTGGTGGGGGCTCCGTCGTGGTGCGGGGGCGTGTCGGCGGGGTGGCGTGCGCGGTGGGTGCCGGAGGTCTGGGGGGCCGGGGGCCTCCCGGGTCGGCGGGTGGGGGCGGTCGCCCCGGTGCGGCGGCCCGGGCCGGGCGTCGAGGCGGGCGGGGCAGGGGTCACAGCCAGAACTCCGATGCCGGGCGTAGGTGCAGGGGCCGGGCGGGTGCCTCGGAGTGGGCGCCGGCCGTGGTGCGCAGGGCGTGGGTGGCCGCGTCCGCGAAGGCGCCGACGGCGGCGTCGCCGCGTCCCTTGGGCCAGGCCGCGGAGTGCCGCCAGGCGGGCGGGGCCCCGGCCAGCGGGCGCCAGACCAGGTCCGGGTCGCCGGGGGTCACGAGCCGGGTGTCGCGCGGGCCGAGGGCGACGGCCCCGGAGGACAGCAGCCCGCGGACGAACCCGGCGCCCTGCCCGTGCCGTACGGCGGTGGGGGTGTAGCCGCCCCGGGCGCAGGCGGTGAGCAGGTCGTCGTAGACCGCGGGCGCGTCGGCGCGCGGGAACAGGACCAGGTCGTAGCCGGTGAGGGCGGCCAGCGGCACCTCGTCCAGCTCCGTCTGCGGGGCGCCGCGCGGCAGCAGGACGCCGAGGTCGCGGCGGAGCACCGGGCCCAGCTCCAGGCCGGTGACGTCGCAGGGGTGGTGGATGAGGCCGACATCCAGCTCGTGCGCCGCGAACCCGGCGAGCTGCTGGGCGGTGGTCAGCTCGTGCAGCTCCAGTTCGAGCCCCGCGTGCCGGCGCCGGAAGTCGGCCAGCAGCGCGGCGACGGTCTCGCCGGACACGTCGGGGGACAGGGCGGCGCGCAGCAGGCCGCTCTCGCCGTCCCGGATGCGGCGCGCGGCGGCCCGCAGGGACTCGGCCCGGGCCAGCAGCTCGCGGGCCTCGGCGAGCAGCAGCGTGCCCGCCTCGGTGATCGTCACGTGGCGGCTGGAGCGCTCGAAGAGCCGGACGCCCAGCTCCTTCTCCAGCCGCTGGATGCGCTGCGACAGCGGCGGCTGGGCCATGCCGAGCCGGGCGGCGGCACGGCCGAAGTGTGACTCTTCTGCAACAGCCACAAAGCACTCCAGGTGCCGCACCAGGTCCACGACCAGTCATCATATCGGGGATTGATCGATCCGACATTCATATCGGTCTTGGACAACGACTCCACGGGGTTGCTCTCCTCGGGCCATGCGCTCCTTCCGTGAACGTGCGCGCCGGTGGCCCGGCGCGCTCGCCCTGGCCCTGGCTCTCCCGCTGGCCGGCTGCGCCACCGACTCCGGCCGTCCGGCCGCGGCGCCCCCGGCGAGCGACCCGTCCGGCACCGGCGGCGGCTCCGGTACGGCCACCCCGCCGCCCGGCACCCGCGAACGGCTCCGCGTGGACGGCGACGTCCGCCAGTACCTCCTGCACCGGCCCGCCGCCTCCGCCGCCGACGGCCCGCGCCCCCTCGTCGTCGCCTTCCACGGCCGCGGCGCCGACGCCGCCGAGATGCGGGCCAAGACCCGGCTGGAGCAGGCCGCCACCGCACGCGGCATGCTCGTCGCCTTCCCCGAGGGCCTGGGCCACGGCTGGGGCGCGGGCACCCGGGCGACGAAGCGGCGCCCGGACCCCGGTCTGGACGTGCGGTTCACCGAGGCGCTGGTCCAGCACCTGGTCCGCACCGAGCGGGCCGACCCCGCACGGGTCTACGTCGCCGGGTTCTCCAACGGCGGCTCGATGGCCCTGCGCGTGGCCGCCGAGCGCCCCGCCCTGTTCGCGGGCGCCGCCTCCGTCTCCGGCCAGCTCCCCACCGGCGACGCCGCCGTGGAGCCCACCGGACCCGTCCCGGTCATGGTCGTCTACGGCGCCGACGACCCCGTACGGCCCCTCGCGGGCCTGCCCTCCCCGCCGCCGGACCCCGAGGAGCCGATCCTGGCGACCAGGTCGGCCCGGGACACCGCGGCGGCGTTCGCGGCGGCCGCCGGCGCGGGCGAGCCGGTCACGCGGGCGGAGAAGGGCTACGACCGCACGGAGTGGCGGTTCGAGAACGCCTCCGTCGGCGGCAGGCGGGCCGACGGCACCGTGCGGCTCCTCGTCGTCCACGACGCCGGTCACACCTGGCCGGGCTCGACCCTGCCCCCGCCCCAGGGGTTCGGGCCGGTCAGCAAGGACCTGGACGCCACCAACACGATCCTCGACTTCTTCGCCGACCCCGGCCCCGACTCCGACTCCGGCCCCGATTCCGACTCCGGCCCCGACTCCGACTCCGGCCCAGGCCGCTGACCCGACAAGGACCCTCCCGTGCCCGACACCCCGCACCTCACCCCTTCCCGCCGCCGCAGGTCCCGCGGCGGTCTGCGGGCCGTCGCCGCCGTCGGCGTCGTGCTCGCGGTCGCCGCGGGCGGCTCGTACGCCGCCGGGTTCGGCCCCTTCGCGCGCGGCGACGACGGTCCCGACCCCGCCGCGATGAGACAGGCGCACGCCTTCCTCGCCGACTGGGCCGCCGGACGCCTGCCGAGCGCGGCGGGCCGCACCACCGACCCCGGCAAGGCGCAGGAGGTGCTGCAGAGCTTCACCGCGGGCCTCGACATCGACAAGCCGCGCCTGACGGCGGCGGACGACGGGGTGGAGGAGGACGAGGACGGCACGCTCGGCGTCCCCTTCACCGCCAGGATGCCCGTCACGGGCCTGGGCACCTGGACGTACGAGTCACGGCTGCCGCTGCGCGAGCAGGACGGCGGCTGGAAGGTGGACTGGCGGCTGTCCCTGGTGCACCCGAGGCTCAGCGACACCGAGAAGTTCCGCCTGGAGCGCGAGGAGACCACCCCGCCGAAGGTCACGGACCGCGAGGGCGTCTCCCTCGTCGGCGGCGCGTACCCGTCCCTGGCCCCGCTCCTGGGCCGGCTCGCGGGCGGGGAGGGCGGCGCGGGCGGTCCGCGCGGCGCGGTCCGACTGGTCGACCGGGCCAGCGGGAAGACCGTGCGCACCGAGGCGTCGTTCCGCGAGAAGCCCGACCCCGCGACGGCGGACCGGCCCGTGCGCACCACCCTGGACGCCACCTGGCAGGCGGCCGCCGAGAAGGCCCTCGGGGAGGCCGACGGCAAGAACGCCGCGCTCGTCGCCCTGCGCGTCGACAACGGCGAGGTGCTCGCCCTCGCCAACTCCCCCGCCTCCGGCTTCAACCGCGCCGCCTCCGGCACCTACGCGCCCGGCTCCACCTGGAAGATCGTCACGAGCAGCGCCCTGCTGCTCAAGGGCGCGGTCGCGCCCGACGACGTCGTGGACTGTCCCAAGTACCTGACGGTGGGCAAGGAGTTCCACAACGTCGAGACGTCCGAGCACCCCGGCGCGACCTTCCGCAAGGACTTCACGGAGTCCTGCAACACCGCCTTCATCGGCCTGCGCGGCAAGCTCGGCGACGGGGAGCTGGGCAAGGTCGCCCGCACCTACTTCGGGGTCGGCCAGGAGTGGCACGTCGGCATCCCGACGTACGACGGCTCGGTGCCGGCGCCCAAGGACGAGACGGAGAAGGCGGCGTCGATGATCGGGCAGGGCCGGATCCAGGCCAACCCCCTGATCATGGCGTCGGTGACGGCCACCGCGGTCTCCGGCGAGTTCCACCAGCCGTCGCTCACCGCGGGCCACGAGAACGGGACGCGCACCGAGCCGCTCCCCGACGGGGTCGTGTCCCAGCTGCGGGGGCTGATGCGGGCCACCGTCACCGACGGCACCGCCCGCGTCCTGGCCGACCTGCCCGGTGAGGTCGGCGCCAAGACCGGCACCGCCGAGGTCTCCGACGACCAGGACAACAACGGCTGGCTCGTCGCCCACCGGGGCAACGTCGCCGTCGCCGTCGTGGTGGAGGAGGGCGTCACGGGCGGCGGCTCGGCGGGCCCGGTCGTGCACAGCCTGCTGTCGGCCGTACCGGAGGACCCGTCCTGAACCCGGCCGCGGCGGCCGGTCAGGCCCGGGGCGTGTCCTGGGCGCCGGTGCCGGGGTCCTCGCGCCGGACCGCCTCCCCCTGGATGACGCGCGGGGTCCCCGGCTCGTCCGCGTCCTTGGCGGCGCGGGCCTCGGCCTTGAGGATGCGGGCCGACTTGCCCGCCGAGCGGGTCAGCTCGGGGAGCTTCTTGACGGCCAGGACGACGGCGACGACGACGAGAATGATCGCTAGTTCGCTGAGTCCGAACACGGGGCTCCCCTGGTGGATGTGCGGTGCGGGCCCGCGGCACGGGCCCGCACACGGAATCTACGGCACGGTCGGCGGGCCCGGAACCGGGCCCGGGCTCAGAGGTCGAACTCGTGCGGCGGCAGGTCGAGGGCGTAGCAGGCCTCGCGGACCACGGCGCGCTCGTCCTTGTCGAAGTCCCCGTCGGCACCGCCGATCACGATGCCGATCTGCACCACAGCCCGTGCCTCGGCGGGCTTCTTCTTGGCCTTGGCGATCTCCTGGAGGATGCCGACCTTGCCGAAGTCGTAGTCGGCGGTCAGCTTGTTCAGGTTGTCCTCGAACCGGCGGCGCAGGTCGTCGGCGGGGAAGTTCTGCAGCACCTCGTTGGTGGAGATGAGCTGGGCGACCCGCTGCCGCTCCGAGGGGTCGACGCTGCCGTCGGCCGCGGCGACCAGCGCGCACATCGCCATGCTCGCGTCGCGGAAGGCACCGCTCTTGAGGTCGTTCTTCTTCGCCACGAGCTGCGTCTGCATCTGCGACGCGGACTCCTTGAAGCGGTCCCACAGGGCCATGAGAACTCCGTACTCCGTACCGGTCGGACGGGAAAGGGGCGATCGGGGACGAGCCCGACCCTCTACAGCACTGTAGAAGTTATCAGCCTTCCTCGTCGTCGGAGTCGCCCTCGAAGAAGTCCCCCACCTCGTCGACGACTTCGGCCATCACCAGGCCCCCGGCGATCCCGGCCGCGCCCGCGACGACGGCGGTGCCGATCCCGGACCCGCCGCCCGCGTGCCCGGAGTCGTGACCGCCGTGGCCGGAGTCGTGACCGGCGTACCCGGACTCGTGGCCGTACACCGCGTGGGAGCCGTACGACGCCCGGTGCTCGACCAGTTCCCGGATCCAGCCGTCGACCAGGGCGTTCCAGTCCTGCGGTCCGGCGGGGCCCTCGTGCGGGACGGTGAAGCGGCTGAGCGCGTCGTGGCCGTCGGAGAACGCCCCGCCGCGCTTGTCCGCCTCCAGCACCACTTCGAGGGCGCCGGGCACGGCCAGGAAGGTCAGCTCGATCTCGTTGACCTGGTGGGCGTAGGCCGGGGGCGGGGTCAGCTCGATCTCCTGGTAGAAGGGGAGCTGCTGCCCGGTGCCGCCGATGCGGCCGTACTCCAGGTCGGCGGAGCGGAAGCCGAAGCCGAGCTGTCCGAGGGCCTCCAGGACGGCCTCCTGGGCCGGGAGCGGCGCCACGGCCAGCGGGTCCAGGTCGCCCTTGTCGCGGGCGCCGGCGACCGCGAGCTCCGTGCGCAGGCCGAGCACGATGCCGAGCGGCTGCCCGTGCAGCTCGGTGACCGGGGTCTCCCAGGGCAGCGTCACCGCGAACGGGAGGCTGGTCTCCTCGCCCGCCGCGAGCCGGAAGGCGCCGCCGACGACGTGCCGGTCGAAGACGAGGACGCCCTCCCCGTCGCCGTACTCCTCGTGCTCGGTCTCCACGCGGGCCACCAGCTCCAGCGCGACGTGCTCGACGTCGTGGTCGGCGGTGCCGCCGACGAGGTGGACCCGGCCCGACAGCGTGCCTCCCGGCCGGGCGGCGCCCGGGTCGAGGACCGTGTCCACCGTGGGTCCGCCCACGCCGAGGGAACCGAGCAGCCGCTTGAACACCATCGAGGCGTTCACTCCTTCACGTTCGTTCGGGGGTCATCCGTGCGGGAACTCCTGTGACGCCGCCCGAGGGAACAAGCGGATTCCTCCGGCCGTTCTCTACAGGCGAGTAGAAGCATAGGGGTCTCAGGACTCCCGATCTTTTTGCTCGTCCTTTACCATGAGGAAGAACCTACGGGCGCCCGGCTGGTACCGGAGCCCACCGACCCCGTTAAGGAGTCCCGTTCCGTAATGGAGCCCCCTAGTACCGGCCGTGCCATGGCCGGCCCGCAAGTCCCCCCGTACGTGCGTGAGGGAAGCGGGGTGGCACGGTGACCGAGGTCCTGCTGCTCCTGCTGGCCCTCCTGCTCACCCTCGCCTGCGCGGTCTTCGTCGCGGCCGAGTTCTCCCTCACCACCGTCGAGCGCGGTGACCTGGAGCGGGCCGCCGAGTCCGGTGAGCGCGGCGCCGACGGCGCCCTGAAGGCCGTACGCTCCCTGACCCTCCAGCTCTCCGGCGCGCAGCTGGGCATCACCGTGACCTCGCTGGTCATCGGCATGCTGGCCGAGCCGTCGATCGCCGTGCTGCTGCGCGGCCCGCTGACGGCGATCGGCCTGGGCGGTGCCGCCTCGACGGTGGCGACCCTGCTCGGCGTGGTGCTGTCCACCGTCGTCCTGATGGTCGTCGGCGAGCTGGTCCCCAAGAACTGGGCGATCTCCCGCCCCCTGGCCGTCGCGAAGGTCGTCGCGGGCCCGCAGCGCGGCTTCACCACCGCCTTCGGCCCCTTCATCCGGCACCTGAACAACACGGCCAACCGCTTCGTGCGCCGCTTCGGCCTGGAACCGGCCGAGGAGCTGGCGTCCGCCCGCAGCGCGGAGGAGCTGGTCGCCCTCGCCCAGCACTCGGCCGCGGAGGGCGCCCTGGAGGCGGACTCGGCCGAGCTGTTCGTCCGCACCCTGCACCTGAGCGAGCTGACCGCGGAGAACGTCATGACGCCGCGCGTGGACGTCAAGGCCCTGGAGGCCCACGCCACCGCCGCCGACGCCGCGAACCTCTCGCACGCCACCGGCCTGTCCCGCTTCCCGGTCTACCGGGACAGCCTGGACGACGTCGTCGGCACGGTCCACGTCCGCGACGTGCTGGCCCTGGAGCCCGAGCGGCGCCGGGCCACGCCCGTCACCGAGCTGGCCACGGCGCCCCTCCTGGTGCCGGACAGCCTGCCTGCCGACCGCCTCCTGGAGCGCATGCGCGCGGCCCGCACCATGGCCGTCGTCATCGACGAGTACGGCGGCACGGCCGGTGTGGCGACCGTCGAGGACATCGTCGAGGAGGTCGTCGGCGAGGTGCGCGACGAGCACGACCCGGTCGAGATTCCGGACCTGCTGCCCGCCCCCGCCGGCGCGGACGGCCGTGCGGCCTGGGAGGCCGACGGCTCGCTGCGCCTGGACCACCTGGAGCGCATCGGCCTGACCGCGCCGGAGGGGCCGTACGAGACCCTCGCCGGCCTGGTCGCCACCCACCTGACGCGCATCCCCGCCAAGGGTGACGTGGTCGCCCTGGACGGCTGGCGCATCGACGTCCTGGACGTCGACCACCACCGCGCCGACCGTCTGCGCGTCACGGCCCCCGCGCCGGACGACGACGCCCCGGAGCCCGAGCAGCCGGCCGGCGACCGGTCGGCGCAGGACGAGCGGGAGCTGGCCCGATGACCGTCGTACAGCTCTTCATCGGCGCGCTGACGCTGCTCACCAACGCGTTCTTCGTGGGCGCCGAGTTCGCCATGATCTCGGTGCGCCGCAGCCAGATCGAGCCGCGCGCCAAGACGGGCGACAAGCGCGCCCGGATGACCCTGTGGGGCCTGCGGCACATCTCCCAGATGATGGCCACGGCCCAGCTCGGCATCACCGTCTCCTCCCTGGTGCTCGGCGCGGTCGCGGAGCCGGCCATCGCGCACCTGATGGAGCCGGTGTTCGAGGCGGTCCACATGCCGCACGCGCTGGTCCACCCGGTCGCCTTCGCCATCGCCCTGACCCTGGCGACGTACCTGCACATGCTGATCGGCGAGATGATCCCGAAGAACATCGCCCTGGCCGCCCCGGCGACCACCGCGCTGATCCTCGGCCCGCCGCTGGTCGCCCTCACCCGGGCGCTGAAGCCGGTGGTGTTCGGCATCAACGCCTTCGCCAACACGCTCCTCAAGCTGCTGCGGGTGGAGCCGAAGGACGAGGTCGAGGCCGTCTTCACCGACGACCAGCTCGCCCGCATGGTGGTCGACGCCAGCGAGGCCGGACTGCTCACCCCGGCCGACGGCGAGCGCCTGCGCGACGCGCTGGAACTGGGCACCCGCCCGGTCGGCGAGATCCTGGTCCCGGTCCAGAAGATGCGCACGGTCCCGCACACGGTCACCCCGGCCGAGCTGGAACGCCTGGCGGCCGACGCGGGCTACTCCCGCTTCCCGGTCACCGGCCCCGGCGGCACCGTCCTCGGCTACCTGCACATCAAGGACACCCTGGGCCTGACCGACCGCGAGAGCCCCTTCCCGCGCTCGGCCCTGCACCGCGTCACCCGTGTCCGCATCGACACCCCCCTGGACGACACCCTGACCGCCCTGCGCACGGAGGACAGCCACCTGGCCGCCGTCACCGGCGAAACGGGCTCGGTCCTGGGCTTCGTCACGATGGAGGACGTCCTGACGGAATTGGTGGGCCCGACCACACCGGTGGCCCCGTAGACCACGCGGCCGACCGGCACCGCCGGCCGGCCGGCGCTCCTCCTCGTCGTTCCGGGGGAACTCGGGCGTGAGTGTGTTCGTCTCCCCCCACGACGGCGGCGCGAGGGGCGTCGACGGTATCCGTACCTTCGGGGGGAGACGCCCATGGCCATGGTCGGCCTGTTCTGGATCACTGAGGACTGCGTGTACATGGGGGCCGAACCCACCGGTACCGCGGCCGGTGTGCGGCTGACCGGGGACGGGGTGGAGATCCTGGGGCACGAGCAGGGCGGGCGGTCCTGGGGCTGGGGCGAGGTGCGGGGGCTGGACGTGCGGGACGTCGCCGTGCGGTCCGCGCGGCGACGGCTGGCGTCCATGGCGTTCGACTCGGTCGTCGCGCTGATCACGGGCGACGGCGAGCAGCCGCCGTACTTCACGGTGCGGGTGGAGACGGAGGCCGACGGCACCATCGAGGCGAACGCCCTGATCGCCGTCACCGGCGGCATCCACACCCCGGACGAGTACGAGCTGTCCCGCACCCTGCTCGCCCGCCTCGCCGACGGCACCGCCACCGTCGGGGAGCTGGTCGCCTGGCGCCGGGAGGAGCCCGAGGACGTCGCCCCCACGAGGGACCAGCAGGTGGCGCTGCTGCGGGGGTGGACGGCGGCCTCCGTCTGACGGCCACCCCCTACCGGGGTAGCACTCCGGCTTGGCTCTCCAGGGGGACGGCACGGCAGCGCGGGACACCTAGTCTGGTGCCCATGACCTCAGTGGAGCGCCGGCGTGCGCTGCTCGCGGGGGCTTCGCGGCGGTGGGTGCGGATGCTGCCGTGGGCCGTGGCGCTCGTGCTGTGCGTCGCGCTGCTGCCCACCACCATCGTGGTCCTGACCGCCGACTACGGCCTGAACGGTGCCGTCGCGAGCGCGCTGGCCGTCGCTCAGGCGGCCCCGCTGCTGCTCGCCGTCGTACGCCCGCTGCACGCCTGGTACGTCGTCGTCGCCGCGGACGTGGCCGGGGCGCTCGCCCTGCTCACCGTCGATTTCGAGGCGCGGCTGCTGTGGCCGTTCCCGCCCATGGAACTCGTCGGGTACGTCGCCCTCTGCCTCGCGCTCGGCCTGCGCGAGCGGCGCCGGACCCTGGTGCTGGTGTGGCTGGCGACGGCGGGTGCGAACGTCGGCCTGGGATTCGCCGCCCCCCACGGCGCCGGCGCCAGGGACCTGCTCCTCACCATCCTCGGAGGCGTCACGCTCCTGCTGAGCGGCGCGCTGCGCGAGCGGTACGAGGCGCAGCGCAGGCTGGCCGAGCAGGAGACGATCAGCGAGGCCGAGCGGGGCCGGCGGACGCTGCTGGAGGAACGCGCCCGCATCGCACGCGAGTTGCACGACGTCGTCGCCCACCACATGTCCGTCATCACGGTGCAGGCGGACACCGCCGAGTACCGCCTCGCGGTGCTGCCGCCCGACGTGCGCGAGGAGTTCACCTCCATCGCGGCGACCGCCCGGGAGTCGCTCGGCGAGATGCGGCGGCTCCTCGGCGTCCTGCGCAGCGAGGAGACGCGGGGCGAGCTGGCGCCTCAGCCGGGCCTTCCCGAGATCGGGCAGTTGGTGGAGGCGACGGAACGGACGGGCGCGCCGGTGGACTTCACCCCCTGCGGCACCTCCGGCGACGCCGAGGTGCCCGAGGCGGTGGGGCTCTCGGCGTACCGCATCGTCCAGGAGGCCCTCGCGAACGTCGTACGGCACGCGCCGGGGGCCGCGACGCGCGTGGCGCTGTCGGTGTCGCGTCCCGCCGACGGCGAAGGCGGGGCCCGGCTCACCGTCCTGGTGGTCAACGGGCCGCCGCCCGACCCGCCCTCCGGTCCGCTCGAGGCGGGCGGCACCGGGCACGGCCTCGTGGGCATGCGTGAGCGGGTGCGGCTCGTCGGCGGCACCCTCGACGTGGGCCCGCTGCCGGACGGCGGCTTCCGGGTCGCCGCCCGACTTCCGCTGACCGAGGAGGAGTTAACGTGACGACGCGCGTCATCATCGTCGACGACCAGGCCATGGTGCGGGCCGGATTCGCCGCGCTGCTGGCCGCCCAGAGCGACATCGACGTGGTGGGCGAGGCCCCCGACGGCGCGCAGGGCGTCGAGCTGAGCCGGCGCGCCCACCCGGACGTCGTGCTGATGGACGTGCGGATGCCGGGGACGGACGGCCTGGAGGCCGCGCGCCGGCTGCTCGCGCCCCCGCCCGGGGTGACACACCGGCCACGGGTCCTGATGCTCACCACGTTCGACGTCGACGACTACGTCTACGAGGCGCTGCGGGCGGGCGCGAGCGGTTTCCTGCTGAAGGACGCGCCGCCCGCCGACCTCATCGCCGCCGTGCGGATCGTGGCCTCGGGCGACGCCCTGCTCGCCCCCTCCGTGACGCGCCGCCTCATCGCCGACTTCGCCAAGCAGCGCCCCGTGGCCCGGGGCAGGCCCGCACTGCGGCTCAAGGGCCTGACCGAGCGCGAGAGAGAGGTCCTCACCCTCGTGGCCCGCGGCCTGTCCAACTCGGAGATCGCCCAGATGCTGGTGCTGGCCGAGCAGACGGTGAAGACCCACGTCAGCCGGGTCCTCACCAAGCTCGGCCTGCGCGACCGCGCCCAGGCCGTCGTCTTCGCCTACGAGTCGGGGCTCGTGGCCCCGGGGGAGTAGCCCGGCGGCCCTCCACCCTCCCCTACCGGGGTAGCAGTCCCGTATGGGCTCCCGGGTATGACGCCCGCCGCACGTACGGCCCCGCACGCTTCACCCCGTCGTCGACACGTACGGCGCAGGGACGAAGGAGACGGGGCCATGAGGCTACGCAGAAGCAGGCGGCAGAACGACGGTCACCGGCCGGAGACGGACCACCGTCCCGGGAAACCGGACACGACGGCGGCCACCACGGCCCGTACACCCGCCGTGCCCACCACGGCCCCCACGCCCACCGTGCCCACCACGGCACCCGCCCCCGGGCCCGCCGTCGAACTGCGCGGTGTGCGGAGGCGGTACGGACGCGGCGCGGGCACGGTGCACGCGCTCTCCGGCATCGACCTCGCCCTCCCGCACGGCACCTTCACCGCCGTCATGGGGCCGTCCGGGTCGGGCAAGTCCACCTTCCTGCAGTGCGCCGCCGGGCTGGACCGGCCCTCGGCGGGGTCGGTGCGGCTCGGCGGCACGGAGATCACCGGCATGAGCGAGAACGAGCTGACCGAGCTGCGCCGCGGCCGTCTCGGCTTCGTCTTCCAGGCGTTCAACCTGCTGCCCTCGCTGACCGTGGAGCAGAACGTGCTGCTGCCCGTGCGCCTCGCCGGGCAGCGCCAGGACCACGGGCGCGCGGCCGAGGTGCTCGCGCGGGTCGGGCTCGCCGACAAGGCGCGGCGCCGGCCCGGTGAGCTGTCCGGCGGCCAGCAGCAGCGGGTGGCCGTCGCCCGTGCCCTGGTCACCGCCCCCGACGTGATCTTCGCGGACGAGCCCACCGGCGCCCTCGACACCGGCACCGCCGCCGAGGTCCTCGGGCTGCTCCGGCACGCGGTGGACGCCCTCGGCGCCACGGTCGTCATGGTCACCCACGACCCGGCCGCGGCCGCCTGGGCCGACCGCGTGCTGTTCCTCGCCGAGGGGGCCTTCGTCGACCGGCTGGAGCGGGGTTCGGCGGAGCAGATCGCGGCGCGGATGGCCGCGCTCACCGGCCGCGCCCGGGCGACGGCCGGGGCGGGTGCGGGTGCCGGTGCGGGTGCGGGCGTGGGTGCGGGGGCGGCGGCATGAGCGTCAGGCCCAACGGTCTCGCGCGCGCGGCCGTGCGGTTCAGGCCCGCCTCGTTCGTGGGCACGTTCGTCGCGCTGATGATGTCGGCACTGGTCGTCGCGGCCTGCGGCGTCCTGCTGGAGACCGGCATCCGTGCCTCGGTGCCGGCGCAGCGGTACGCGGACGCCCCGGTCGTCGTGGCGGCCGACCAGTCCGCGCGGGTCGTCGCCGACACGGTCGACGGTCCCGAGGTGACCGAGTTCCCGCTGCCCGGCAAGGCCCGCGTGGACGAGGGGCTCGCGGCGAAGGCCGCCGGGGTACCGGGTGCGGCCGCCGCCGTGGCCGACCACACCTTCCCGGTGCACGGCTTCCCGGCGCACGGCGGTGACGGTACGCCGGGATCCGCCGCGGGCGCGCTCACCGGGCACGGCTGGGGCTCGCACGCCTTCACCGGCGCCACGCTGTCCCGGGGCACCGCGCCGCGGGCGGGCGAGGTCGTCCTTGACGCCGGCGCGGCCCGTGCCGCGCGGGCCGGCGTCGGCGACACCGTCACGCTGGAGACGGCCGACGGGCGGGCCGCCTTCCGGGTGTCCGGGCTGGCCGGGGCCGGTGCCGGTGACGCCGCGCGGGAGGGGGCGGGCGGCGGGGCCACGGCCTGGTTCGCCGACGCCGAGGCGTCCGTGCTGGCCGGGCACCCGGGCGAGGCCGACGCCGTCGCCGTCCTGGCGCGGGAGGGCGTAAGCCCGGACGCCCTCGCCGCGGCCGTCGGTAAGGCCCTCGCCGGCTCCGGTGCGCAGGTGCTCACCGGCGACGACCGCGGCGAGGTCGAGGACCACGGGCTGGCGTACGCCAAGGAGACGCTCCTCGCGGTCGGCGGTTCCTTCGGCGGGATCGCCACCCTGGTCGCCGTCTTCACCGCGGCCGGCACGGTCGCCCTCTCCGTCGGCCGGCGCACCCGCGAGTTCGCGCTGCTGCGGGCCGTCGGCGCCACCCCGCGGCAGATCCGCCGGGCGGTCGCCGCCGAGGCGCTGCTCGTCGCCCCGCCCGCCGGGCTGCTCGGCTTCCTGCCGGGCGTCGGGCTCGCGCACTGGTGGTTCGGGCAGATGCAGGACCGCGGGGCCGTCCCGGAGGCGGTCGGCGTGCACGTCTCCGTGTTTCCGCTGCTCGCCGCCGTCGGTCTCGGGCTGCTCACGGCACTCGGCGCCGGGTGGGCGGCCGGGCGCAGGCCCGCGCGGACCAAGCCGGGGCAGGCGCTCGCCGAAGCGTCGGTGGAGCGGCTGCGGCCGGGCGCCGTCCGCAGCGCCCTCGGGCTCGCCGCGGCCTGCGGCGGGTCGGTGCTCGCCGGCGTGGCGGCCTCCGCCGCCGGTGCGGACGCGGCCAACGCCTCGCTCGGCGTCGTCATGCTCTTCATGCTGGCCGTCGCCCTGCTCGGCCCGGTCCTCGCGCGGCTGGTCGCGGCGCTCTTCGCCCTGCTGCTGCGGGGCGGGGGCGCGTCGGCCTCGCTGGCCGCCGCCAACTCCCGTACGAACGCCCGGCGGCTGGCCTCCGCGATCACTCCGGTCGTGCTGGCCATGGCCTTCGCCTCGACGCTGGTCTTCATGCACACGAGCGAGAGCCACGTCGCCTCTCAGCAACTCCGCGACGGCATCACGGCCGACCACGTCGTGACCGCCCCGGCCGGTCTGCCCGCCGACGCCGCCGAGCGCGCGGCCCGCGTTCCCGGCGTCGACGCCGCGGTGGCGCTGCTGGACACGCAGGTGTTGGTGCCCGTACGGGGTGGTGGTGAGACGTCGTTGCAGGCCACGGCGGTCCAGGGGGTCTCGGCCCCCGGTGAACGGCTCGCGCGGGTGCAGGACCTGGACGTGCGCGAGGGCAGCCTGGACCGCGTGGGTCCGGGCCGGGTCGCCGTCGACAGGACCCTCGCCACCGCCACGAGGACCGGGCTGGGCGACAGGCTGCCGCTGCGGCTGCCCGACGGCACGGAGGCCGCCCCGAAGATCGTCGCGGTCTACGGCCGCGGCCTGGGACTGCCCGCGGTGACCATGGACCGCGCGTCCCTGGAGGGACACGTCACGTCCGCCTTCGACGACACGCTGCTGGTCAGCGGCGGCGACGCCGGGCCGCTCGGCGCGCTCGGCGAGGTCACCGACGCCTCGGGCTACGCCCGCGCGCAGAACGCGGACCGCGCGTTCGGCGCCTGGGCCAACTTCATGATGGCCGCCGTCCTGGGCGGCTTCGCCGCCGTCGCCGCGGTCAACACCCTGGTGATGACGGTCCTGGACCGGCGCCGCGAACTGGAGACGCTCCGCCTGGTCGGCGCCACCCGGCGCCAGGTGCTGCGCATGCTGGGCTGGGAGAGTCTGCTGGTGTCGGCGGCGGGCGTGTTCCTGGGCACCGCCGTCGCCCTGGTCACGCTGACCCCGATGATGCGCGGGCTGACGGGCGAGTCCCCGTACGTCCCCCCGCTGCTGTACACCGCGTTCGCCGCGACGACGGCGATCCTCACCCTGGCCGCCGCGACCCTCCCGGCCCGTGCGGCCCTGCGCCCCCGGGGGTCCTGAGCCCCGGCGGGTGGCGGTGCCGCGCGGGCCGGGCAGGGGGAGGCGGGCCCCGGCCGGCGGCGGGGGCCCGCCCGCCCGGCGCGCCCGGGTCACCCCCGCTCACCCCATACGCAGCCCCTCCGCCGACGGCACCCGGAGGGCGTGGCGGGTGGGGAGCTCGATCGTGAGGTACGCCGTCGCCGTGACCGCCGTCGCCACCACCGGCAGGAGCCACGCCGGGCCGGCCGGCCACGGGTGGCCGAGGAAGCCGACGCCCAGCAGTGCCAGCGGGACGGCGGAGAGCAGGAGGCCGCAGGCCAGGGACAGGGCGGCGACCACGGCGGCCTCGCGGCGCATCATCGCGAGGATCTGCCGCGGGGTCGTGCCGGCCAGCCGCAGCGCGGCGATCTCGGTCCGGCGCTGGGCGGTGGCGGCGACCAGCTTGTTGGCGATGCTCAGCAGGAGATAGCCGAGGAGCACCACGACCACCGCCAGGTTGATCCACACCTCGGGCGGCGGGTCCGTGCCGGCGGCGTCCCGGGCGGTGCCCGCGACGGCGAGGCCGGGCCGGCCGGCGGCGAGCGCGGTGAGCCCCGCCCCGGCCTCGGGCGTGCCGTCGGTGCGGACCAGGATCCGCTGGTCGAGGCCGGTCGTGGTGTGCCCGGCGGCCAGTTCGCGCGAGAGGACGACCGGGCCGAAGCCCAGCCCCCGGTCGTAGACGGCGACGACCCGGGCGTCGACGCGCGCCCCGTCGCCGAGCACCAGCCGCACCCGTTTCCCGAGCCCGGCGCCACGGGTGCGGGCGGCCTCGCCGCTCACGGCGACCGTCGCCCCGGTCAGTCGCTCCAGGCCGCCGTCCGTGACGCCGAGGTCGAGGACGCCCCCGGCGTCCGGCGCGAGGATCAGCGCCGGGGCCGACTCGGCCGCGGGATCGCCCAGTTCCTCGTACTCCCACACCACCGTGGTCGTCCCGGCCGGTGCCGCCGCCCGTACGCCGGGCACGTCCCGCACGGCGGACAGGGTGCCGTCGGGCAGCCCGCCCAGCGCCGGTGCCGTCACCTCGTACTGGGCGAGCGTGCCCGTGCGGGTGTCCTCGGAGGTGGCGGCCAGCACCGTGGTCTGGGTGAGGGTGTACGTCAGGACGAAGACGACGCCCATCGCCAGCGGGCTCACCACGCCCGACAGGCGCAGCGCGTACGCCCGTACGTTGGACAGCGCCAGCCACGTCGGCGCCGCCGTCCCGGGCCGCAGCCGCCGTACGACGGCGTCGCCCGCGCTCCGGACCAGTGCCGGGCCGCACAGCGCCAGGCCGATCGCGGCGAGGATGCCCGCGACGGACGTGACCGAGGCCCCGAGGACCGTCCGCGACAGCAGCGGCACCACGGACAGCGCACACGCGCCGAGGACCAGCAGCAGCCCGGTCCCGGTCCGTGTCCGCGACGGGGTGCGCGGCTCGCTGCGGGACTCGGCGACCGCCTCGGTGGCCGGCATCCGCGAGGTGCGCCAGGCCGCGCACCGGGCGCAGAGCCGTACGGCCGCCACCACCAGGAGCAGCGTGGCGAGCGCGGGCAACGGACTGACCGTGAGGGGGAGTTCGGGCGGGAGGACGCCGCGGCCGGCCAGCAGGTCCCGGAAGCGCCCGGCGAGCAGGTAGCCGACGGCCACGCCCGGTACCAGGGCGATCACCGCGACGACCGTGGACTGCGCGGCGGCCAGCCGGCGGATCTGTTTCGGCGTGGCGCCGACGGCCCGCATCAGCGCCAGGTCGCGGCGCTGCCCGGCGACGGTCACGCCCAGCGCGCCCGCGACGACGAACCCGGTGATCAGCAGCACGATCCCGCCGAGCGAACCGGCGAGCAGGATCAGCAGGGAGCGCGCGGAACCGGTGCCGGGCGCCACCGCCTCGCCCCGGCCGGCGCCGGTGTGCACGTCGAGCCCCGTGCCCGCCACGGCCGCGCGGACGGCGGCGGCGACCCGGTCCCCGGCGCCCTCGTCGGTCCGCAGACCGATCAGGTCCACCGTCCCGGCGCGCGGGCCCCCGCCGCCCGCGTCACGGGCGGCGAGAGCGGCGGCGGTGCCGTCCGCGAAGTAGAGGCCCGCGCCGGGGGCGTCGACCAGTGCGGAGACCCGGTAGGGCGTCGCGGGGCGGCCGTTCGCCACGACCTCGACCCGCGCGCCGACCGCCAGCCCCGTACCGGCGTCCACCGCGACCTCGTGCGGGCCGGACGGCGCCCGGCCCGTCACCCGCGCGTCCGCCAGGAGCCGCGTCGAGGACCAGCCGTGCCCCGCCGTCCCCGGGTCCTCCGCGACCGGGGTGACGCCGGTGCGGGCGTCGACCAGTGCCGCGGGGAAGCCGATGTCGCCGACGGCCGCGGTGACGCCGGGCAGGGCGGCCAGCCGGTCGACGAGCCGGGCCGGGACCGCGGCCCGTTCGGGCAGCGCGAGGGGGAGGTCCCCGCTCGGGTGGAACTCCTGGTCGGCGGCGACCACGACGTCCGCGCCGCCGAGCCGCCCGGGCGGGACCTGCGAACGCAGCCCCGACTCGGCGAGCACGCCGGTGGCGGTGATCAGGGCCGCGCCGCCGAGGACCGCGCACGCCACGGCGAGCAGGGCGGTGATCCGGTGCGCGGCCATCCGCAGGGCGAGGTGCAGCACGGCTACCGCTCCCCCAACGCGACGAGCCGCTCCGCCAGGTGCGGCGCCGTCGGCCGCTCCAGGGCCTCGACCACCCGGCCGTCGGCCATCACCAGCGCGCGGTGGGCGCGGGCCGCGGCGGCCGGGTCGTGGGTGACCATGACCACCGTCTGGCCGAGGTCGTCGACGAGCGCGCGCAGCAGGTCGAGCACCTGGTGGGCGCTGCGCAGGTCCAGCGCTCCGGTCGGCTCGTCCGCGAAGACGACGGCGGGCCGGGCCGCCAACGCCCGTACCAGGGCCGCTCGTTGCTGCTGCCCGCCGGACAGCTCGGCCGGTCGGTGCGCCAGCCGGCCGGCCAGCCCGACCCGTTCGGTCAGCGCGCGCAGCCACTCCCGGTCCGGGCGCCGCCCGGCCAGACGCAGCGGCAGCGTGATGTTGTCCTCGACGCTGAGCGAGGGGATCAGGTTGTACGCCTGGAAGACGAACCCGACGCGCTCGCGGCGCAGTTCGGTGCGGCGGGTCTCGTTCAGGCCGGAGATCTCCTGCCCGTCAATGCGGACCCGGCCCGAGGTGGGGGAGTCCAGCCCGGCCGCGCAGTGCATGAGGGTGCTCTTGCCGGAGCCCGAGGGCCCCATCACCGCGAGGAACGTGCCGTGTTCCACGGTCAGCGACACCTCGTCGAGCGCCCGGACGCCGCCCGGGTAGGTCCTGGCCACGCGGTCCAGCGCGATGGCGGGCGCCCTGCGCGCGGTGGCGGCGGTGAGCGCGGCGGTGCTCATCGCCGCCCCCGCAGGGCGCGTACGACGAGGGTGCCGGCGGCGAGCACGGTCACCACGCCGGTGGCCAGGTGGAGCGGGGCGGCGGCACCGGTGAAGGAGAGGGCCGTGTTGGCGACCGCGCTGAGCACCACGACGGCCCACAGCAGCGTCCGCAGGACGTCCCCGCGGGAGACGGCGTCCGGGCCGCCGCCGGGTGCGGGAGCGGCCCGCGGCGCGCTCAGGCGGTAGGGGTCGTCGTGGGCTGGGCGGTCCTGGTGCGTCATGGCTGCGGCCTCCGTCGGCGTCGCTCTCGGTCGCCTTCGACGCTAGGCAGCGCGACCCCCGGCGGCCGATCCCGTGGGCCGCCCGGTCCGGGGTACAGCAGGCTGTACTCTCCGGCTCCGCACCCGTCGCGGGCCCGCCGGGCGGCATAGGGTCGGGCACGCCCGGCACGTCCGCCGGGGGCGTACGGGCCGGAGGGAGGCAGGCGGATGACGGTGGTCCCGGTGACGTCGGTGCGGGAGACCGCCGTACGGACCCTGCGCGCCGCCGCTGCGGCGACGGGCCGGCTCGTCGGCGGGTTGGGCACGGCGTCGCGGGCGCTGGGCGTGCTGCTGCTGTCGGCCGTGGCCGCCGTGACCGCGCCGGCCGGGATCGGGCTGCTGCTCGCGCCGCTCGCGCTGCGCGCCCTGCACGCGCTGGCCCGGCGCGAACGCGAGCGCCTCGCCCGCCGGGGCGTCGACATCGTGCCGCCGGACCCGCCGCCCGTCCGGCTGCGGTCCGCGCTGGCCGACCCCACCACCCGGCGGGAGCTGCGCTGGCTGGTGCGGCACGGCACCCTGGGGCTGCTGCTGGGCCTGCTCGGTCTGCTGCTGCCGCTGTGCGCCGTCCGGGACACCACGTTCCCGCTGTGGTGGTGGCTGGTGCCCGAGACGACGACCACGTCCGTCGGCGTCGGCACCGCGCACACCTGGCTGGACGCGGTCGCCGCGATGCTGCTGGGCGTGGGCTGGACGGCGATCCTCCTGGGCCTGGGTCCGGGCATGGCACGGCTCCAGGCCGCCCCGGCCCGGCGGCTGCTCGCGGCCGGCCCCGGCACGGACCTGTCGCTGCGGGTGGCGGAACTGACCGCGACCCGGGCGGCCGCACTGGACGCGCACGCCACCGAGCTGCGCCGGATCGAACGCTCCCTGCACGACGGCGCGCAGAACCGGCTCGTGTCGGTCACGGTGCTGCTGGGCGCCGCGCGGCGGATGGCGGCGCGCGACCCGGCCGGGGCCGACGAGCTGCTGGAGCGGGCCCAGTCGGCGGCGGAACAGGCGCTGGCGGAGCTGCGTTCGGTGGCGCGGGGCATCCTGCCGCCGGTCCTGGCCGACCGCGGCCTCGCGGGCGCGCTGTCGGGCCTCGCGGCGGACTGCGGGGTGCCGTGCCGCGTCGAGGCGGACGTGCCGGAGCGGTGCGCGGCCTCGGTCGAGGCCACGGCGTACTTCGTGGTCGCCGAGGCGCTCACCAACATCGCCAGGCACAGCGGTGCCGAACGGGCCTCGGTCACCGTCCGGGCCAGGGGCGGCCGGCTGCGGCTGCGGATCGAGGACGACGGCAGGGGCGGCGCCGACGAGGAGGGCGGCTCGGGCCTGACCGGCATCCGCCGCCGCGTGGCGGCCCTGGACGGCACCCTCCGCCTGACCAGCCCGCCCGGCGGTCCCACGCTCCTGGAGGCCGACCTGCCCTGCGGCGGCTGACGGCACCGGCGACGGCGACTTTGCCGTTTCTTTGCAACCCGCGCCGTGCGCGCCTCGTCTCTCCGTCCGATCCGTCCCGCACCCACGCGGTGCGCCGACGCGCCGACGACGAGAGAGAGCGACCCCATGCGCCGAACCATCCTCAGTGCCGTGGCCCTGGCCTGCACCGCCGTACTGGCGGGCACCGCCCCCGCGTTCGCCGACGACCCCACCCCGGTCCCCGCCGCCCCCGCCGCGAGCACCCCGAGCCCCACGGTCGCCCCCACCGACGCCACCCCCGAGCCGTCGGTCAGCGTCCCGGCGGAGGAGCCGACCCGGGCGCCCGCCGCCGCGCCCGCCGACGGCCAGGTCTCCGTCGTGCCCGAGGGCGCGGCCGACACCGGTGTGGCCGGACCCGCCGACACGACGGGGACCGACCGGACGCTGGTCGGCACGGGCGCCGGCGGGGTGCTCCTGGCGGGCGGCGCGGTGCTGTTCGTCGTACGCCGTCGACGGGCGGCGACCGGCGCATGACGCCGCGCCCCGGTCACGCGCTCGCCACCGCCGCGCTGGCCGCGCTGCTCGTCGGCTGCGGCGGCGGTCAGGGGGACGGCGACGCCGCTCCCGCCCCCTCGGCGACCGCGACGGCCGCGGCACCGCCCGCGCAGGCACCCGCGAAGTCGGTGCGGCCCCTGGCGCGTTCGGTTCCGGTGGGGCTGCGCATCCCCGCCATCGGGGTCGACACCCCGGTGATGAGCCTCGGGCTGGCGTCGGACGGCACGGTGGAGGTCCCGCCCGTCACGGACGACGACCGCGCCGGCTGGTACCGGCACTCGCCGACCCCGGGCCAGGTGGGGCCGTCGGTCCTCCTCGGCCACGTGACGGTGGGCCGGTACGGCGACGGGGTCTTCCGGCACCTCGCGCGACTGCACCGCGGCGACCGTATCGAGGCCCGCCTGCGCGACGGCGCGTCCGCCGGGTTCACGGTCACCGCCGTACGGACGGTGGCGAAGGCCGACTTCCCCACCGACGACGTCTACGGGGACGTGGCGGGGCCGGAGTTGCGGCTCATCACCTGCGGCGGCCCGCGCGACGGCGAGGAGTACCGGGACAACGTGATCGTCTTCGCCGAACTGAGCACCACCAAGGGCGCGTAGCGCCACCCCGAGGCGCGCGGAGCCCTGCCCGCGCCGCACACCCCCACGACGATGGAGAGCGTTGAAACGGTCCCGTGACAGGGCGGCGTCCGAGCTGTTCGCCGCCCTGTATCCGCGCCTCGCCGGCTGGTGCCGCCGTCTCGTCGACGACGACGAGACGGCCCACGAGATCGCCTCGGAGGCGTTCACCCGGCTCTGGGCCCGCTGGACGTCCGTGGAGGAGCCGCGCGGTTTCCTCTACGTCACCGCCGCCAATCTCGTCCGGGACCACTGGCGCAAACTGGAGCGCGAGCGCCGGGCCGTGCGCCGGGTCACCGCGGAGGTGGCGGTGCGCCCGCACCCCGAACAGGCCGACCCCTCGGTCCGGTTGCTCGTCCAGTCGCTGCCCGAGCGGCTGCGCGTGCCGATCCTGCTCCACTACTACGCCGACATGCCGATCCGGGAGGTGTCCGTGCTGACCGGACGCAAGGAAGGAACCGTCAAGGCCGACCTGCACGCGGCCCGCGAACTGCTCCGCGTCCACCTGAGGAGAAGCCTTGACCACACGCCTTGAGGACGAGATGGACGAGCCGGGGTTCGGGCCGGACGGCGACGATCCGCTGCTGGTCGTCCTGCGCCCGGACGCCGGCTTCCTGGGCCCGCCCCCGGGCCGCTACGAGGCGATCCGCCGGGCGGCGTCCCGACGGCGCCTGCTGCGTGCCGCCGCCGGTGCCGCGGCGACCGCTGCCGCCGCCGCCCTCATCGTGCTCCCGCTGCACGGGGCCTCCCCCGCCCCGCCCGCGCACCCGGCGCCGCCGCTGGCCCCGGCCCCCGCGCGGCCCACGCCGGAGGCCACACCGAGCCCGGCACCGTCCCGCGACTCGACCCGCTCGACCGACCCGGGCCCGGCACTGCCGACCGAGGCCCCCGGCTCGGCCGCCGCCACCCCGTCGCCCTCCGCGCCCCCGGCCGAGCCGAGCGACCCGCCCGCCCGGCGGACACCGTCGAGCGCGCCCCGGACCGTGGAACCGGCGTCCCCGGAGCGCGACCTCGTGCCCCAGGACGGCCCGGCTGCTACAACGGGCCGATGATCTACCACGTGGTCCCGCTCGCCGAGTGGAACGCCGGCCCGGACCGGCCGTACGCGCCCGCCTCCCTCGCCACGGACGGCTTCGTCCACTGCTCGCCCGACGAGGCGGCCACCCTCGCCGTCGTCAACGCCTACTACCGCGGCGCGCCCAGGCCCCTGGTCGCGCTGCTGCTGGACGAAGACCGGCTCACCGCGCGGTGCGTGTGGGAGGCGCCGGACCCCGCTCCGCCGCCCGGCGTCGCCGCCGGGACGCTGTTCCCGCACGTGTACGGCCCCGTCGACCGCGAGGCGGTCCAGCGGGTGCTGGAGGTCCGCTGGGACGACGGGGGCCGGGCCACGCGGCTGCTGTGACCTCAGAGTTCCCGGGGCGCGGTGGTGCCGCCGAGCAGCGCGGACGCCGTCTCGACGGCCGTGGCGGCGGGCGCCGGCGCCGCGGGCTCGGCGCCGGGGGCGGGGTGGCAGGTGAAGCCGAGGCGGGTCATCGCCCGGGTCACCTCGGCGCCGGAGAAGTCGCGCCGGTCCTGGCGGGTGACGACCTCGCCGACCTGCTTGACGGGGTAGCGGCGGCGGCCGATCGTCACGGACTCACCGGTGACGGGCTCGGGCGTGACGCCCTTCATCGAGTCCAGCACCCCGCTCTTGGTGAGGTCGAACGGGTACCGGGCGATGACACAGCGCATGATGCCTCCACAGGGGGAAGGGAACGGACGGGATCCGTTCCCGGGGACGTGCCAGGAGTGTCCTAGGCCGCCGAGCCGGTCGAGCCGCCGGCGGACTGGCGGCGCGGCCTGCGGCGCGGGGCTTCGCCGGCGGGGCGCCCCTGGCCGGTGCGGGACTGACCGGTGCGGGACTGGGCGGCACCGGTGCGGTTGGACCCGCCGGACGCGCCGGTCCCCTGCCCGCCGCCGCGTCCCGAGGAACGGCCCCGGCGCCCGCGGGACGAGGAGCCCGCGCCGGAGGCGGCACGGCGGGGCCGCTCCACCACCGGTGCGGCGATGACGACGGGGACTCCGGAGGGGGCCTGCGCACCGGTGATGCGGGCCAGCTCCGCCTCGCCCGAGGCGACCGGGGTGACCTGCGGGGTGATCCCGGCCGAGGCCATCAGCCGCGTCATGTCGCGCCGTTGGTCCGGCGTCACCAGCGTGACGACACTGCCGGACTCGCCGGCCCGCGCGGTGCGGCCGCCCCGGTGCAGGTAGTCCTTGTGGTCGCCGGGCGGGTCCACGTTGACGACCAGGTCGAGGTTGTCGACGTGGATGCCGCGGGCCGCGACGTTCGTCGCCACCAGCGCCGTCACCTGCCCGTCCTTGAACTGGGCCAGCGTCCGGGTGCGCTGCGGCTGGGACTTGCCGCCGTGCAGGCCGGCCGCGCGCACGCCGCTCTTCAGCAACTGCTTCACCAGCCGGTCCACCCGGTGCTTGGTGTCCAGGAACATGATGACCCGGCCGTCGCGCGCGGCGATCTCGACGGTGGTGCGCTGCTTGTCCTCGTCCCGCACGTGCAGCACGTGGTGCTCCATCGTGGTGACGGCACCGGCCGACGGGTCGACGGAGTGCACCACCGGGTCGGTCAGGTAGCGGCGGACCAGCTTGTCGACGTTGCGGTCCAGGGTGGCCGAGAACAGCATCCGCTGCCCGTCCGGCGCGACCTGGTCGAGCAGCGCCGTGACCTGCGGCATGAAGCCCATGTCGGTCATCTGGTCGGCCTCGTCCAGGACCGTGATCGTGACGTCGCCGAGGGCGCAGTCGCCGCGGTCGATGAGGTCCTTGAGCCGTCCGGGCGTGGCGACGACGACCTCCGCGCCGGAGCGCAGCGCCCCGGCCTGCCGGCCGATCGACATGCCGCCGACGACGGTGGCCGACCTGAGGCCCACGGCACGGGCGTACGGCGTGAGCGCGTCCGTGACCTGCTGGGCCAGCTCGCGGGTGGGCACGAGGACCAGGGCGAGCGGACGCCGCGGCTCGGCGCGCCGGCCGGCCGTGCGGGCCAGCAGGGCCAGGCCGAACGCGAGCGTCTTGCCCGAGCCGGTGCGTCCGCGGCCGAGCACGTCCCGTCCGGCCAGGGAGTTCGGCAGGGTCGCCGCCTGGATCGGGAACGGCTCGGTCACGCCCTGGTCGTTGAGGGCGGCCAGCATGCGGGCGGGCAGGTCGAGTTCGGCGAAGGTCCCGACGGCGGGCAGCGCCGGGGTGACGGTCTTGGGCAGGGCGAACTCGCCGCCCTGGGGCGCGGCGGCCGGACGGCGGCCGGAGGCGGGGGAGCGGCCGGCCGAGCGGGAGCGCCGGGGGCCGTCGCCGGAGCGCCGACGGTCGTGGGTGCGTGTGCGGTTCATGGGGAACCTTCCTCGATACGGCACGTATCGAGGGAGACCCGCAGCGGACGAGCGGCGCAGGGAATCGCAAGAACGAGCCGGCCCGGTCGATTTCGGCGCGGAGGGCCGATCGGACCGGGAGAATGGGTGAATGCGGGAAACGCGGGAAACGCGGTGAAAGCGAATGTGCGGGGCGGAAACCGTGCCCCGCGGGGCGCCGTGCGCCCGGAAACGTCGCGAGCTGGGGCCCGCACCCCAAGGTGCGGGCCCCAGCTGCGGAGTGTGCGCGAGGGCGTCAGGCCGAGGGGGTGATGTTCTCGGCCGTCGGGCCCTTCTGGCCCTGCGCGATGTCGAAGGTCACCTTCTGACCCTCGAGCAGCTCGCGGAAGCCCTGGGCGTTGATGTTCGAGTAGTGGGCGAAGACGTCGGGGCCGCCGCCGTCCTGCTCGATGAAGCCGAAGCCCTTTTCGGCGTTGAACCACTTCACGGTGCCGGAAGCCATGTTTTCTCCTTCGGTACGGTGCTCGGAGTTCACCCTGTGTGCACTCCGGTCGCCGCGATGATCACCCCGTCGGACAAAACCTTCAGGCAACCACAACTGCAACTTCCCTCGACAGTAGCACGCCGTGATCGGGCGGGTGCCGGCGATAATCCCGGCCCGGACGGCCGCCCGGGAATATTCCCCGGACGAGGGGCCGGTTTTCCCGCCTGCGCGGCGGATTCCGGGGCGCGCGGGGGTGCGGACACCGCCGTACGAGACGAAGGACACGTCGGGCGGCCGCGGGCGCACGACGGTGCGCGGACGGGCGCCGGCGTCGTCTCGGCGGGCTGCTACTTGCTGACCGCGAAGCGCATCAGGGCGTGTTCGTCGCCCTGCTTGATCTTGCCCGTCTCGTTGACGACCTCCAGCTTCCAGGAGCCGCCGACCCGCACGGCCTTGGCGACGGCGCAGCCGTTGTCCTGGGTGAGCAGGCTGGGCCAGATGTCGGCGACCTGCTCCGAGCTGCCGCCGGTCGCGTCGTAGACCTTGAAGCTGATGTTGCGCGCCTTCTGGAAGGAGCTGCCCTTCTTGTACGCGGCGGCGACGAACACGATCGACGTGATGGCGCTCGGGAGCCGCGCGAACTCGACGGTCACCGTCTCGTCGTCACCGTCCCCGTGGCCGGTCTGGTTGTCGCCGCTGTGCAGCAGCGAACCGTTGCCCATGGGGTCGAGCGAGTCGAGTCCGGCCAGCCGCACCGGGTCGCCGCCCTGCATGGCGACGGCGATCAGGTCGAGGTCGGTGCCCTGCTTGCGCCGCAGCTTGCCGAGCACTCCGCCGCTGCTGCCGGCGGTGGGGTCCCAGGAGACGCCGATGGACAGGTGTGTCACCCCGTCCAGGTCCGCGGGGCCGCCTTCCTTGGTGAGCGTGATCATGTGTGGGTCATCCTCCGTGGTCGTGCCTTTGGGGCAGAGTCTGCCTGGCGCCCGGGCATATGGGCAGGGCGGGGCGGTCCGTCAGTTTTCGAGAAGCACCGCGGGCCCGCCCGCTCCTACCGTCGAGGGCATGAACTCCATCGACGCCGTCACCCTCGAAGTGGCCGACACCGAGGCCGCCGCCCGCTTCTACTCCGACGCCTTCGGACTCGACGGGTCACGGGTGCGCCTGCGCGCCTGCGACAGCCCGACGACCGGCTTCCGCGGCTTCACCCTGTCGCTCGTGGTGGCCCAGCCCGGCAACGTCGACGCCCTGTTCACCGCCGCCGTCGACGCCGGCGCCACCGTCCTCAAGCCCGCCGAGAAGTCGCTGTGGGGCTACGGCGGAGTCGTCCGGGCCCCGGACGGCACGGTCTGGCAGATCGCGACCTCGGCGAAGAAGGACACCGCCCCGGTCACCCGCGACGTGGACGAGATCGTGCTGCTCCTCGGCGTCGAGGACGTCAAGGCCACCAAGCGGTTCTACGTCGAGCAGGGCCTGACCGTGGGCAAGAGCTTCGGCGGGAAGTACGTCGAGTTCGCCGCCGGGCCGGGCACCGTCAAGCTCTCGCTCTACAAGCGCCGCGCCCTCGCCAAGGTCGCGGGCGTGCCCGCCGAGGGCACCGGCTCCCACCGCCTCGTCGTGTCCGGCGGCACCCGCCCCTTCGCCGACCCCGACGGCTTCGCCTGGCAGCCGGAACTCCGCCCCTGATCCGTTAGTTTCCTGTGCATGTCATCACGGGAAACACCGCGAATACCCGGGCGCCGCACACCCGGGCGCCGGGCGCGGGCGAGACTCTGGGCCGTGGCGGGAGTGGCGACCCTCGCGTTCCTCGTCGCGCTGGAGATCGCCGCGCGCCGCTACGGCCTGCCGGGGCCGATGACCAACCAGGCCAAGGAGTTGGTGTTCGCCCCCGCCTCGGGACCCCTGCTCTACGCCGGTCTGGCGCTCACGATGGTGGTCCTGACCTGGCGGGAACGGTTCGTCGCGGCGGCCGCCGCGGTCGGCATCGACCTCGCCGTCGCACTGGTGCGGTGGGCGGCGGACGCCACCGCCACCGGCAGCCACTCCTTCGGCAACGGCGCGCTGTGGGCGGTCCTGGGCTGCGGGGTCGTCGCGGTGACCCGGCGCACCGGCCCGGAGCGGATCCTCCTCCTGAAGGGCGTCGGGCTCGGCCTGCTGCTGGTGGCCGGCCGCAAGACGGGCGACGCCTGGCTGCTGATCACCTCCAAGACCCGCCCGGACGTCCTCGACCCGTACGTCGCGACCGCCGACCACGCGCTGGGCAACCCGTCCTGGCTCGTGGGACGGGCCGTCGAGGCCACGGGTCCGGTCGGTGAGCACCTGCTGGACTGGGTCTACGTCCAACTCGCGGTGGCCGCGGTCGTCGTGGCGCTCTACCAGCTGCGCAAGGTGGCCGCCGAGCGCCGGTTCCCGCGCCACCACCTGGTCCGCACCTTCCTGTTGATAGGTCTGCTCGGCCCGGGCATCTACATGATCTTCCCGGTGGTCGGGCCGGTCTTCGCCTACGGCACCGGCGCCTTCGGCACCGGCGGCGAGGAGTGGGCGATCGCCAACCTGTGGCCGCACACGCTGCCGCCGGTCTCCGCGCCGCAGCCGTTCACGTACGACGGGGTCACCCCCCGCAACTGCATGCCCAGCCTGCACACGGCGTGGGCCACCGTCATCTTCATCCACTCCCGCACGGGACCGCGCCTCCTGCGCTGGGCGGGGACGTTCTGGCTGGTGGCCACGCTCACCGCGACGCTGGGCTTCGGCTACCACTACGCCATCGACCTCGTCGCCGGCGTGGTCTTCGCGGTCACCGTCGAGGCGGGGCTGCGCGCGCTGGACCGCGGCTGGGACCGAGCGGGGACCCTGCTGGTGGCCCACGGGGCGCTGGTGTTCGCCGCGATCCTGGCGTCGACCCGCTTCCTGCCGCTGGAGATGGCCCGGCACCCGTGGGTCTTCGGGCCGCTCCTGCTGCTGTCGATGGCCTCGGTGGTCCACGGCTACGTACGGACCACGAGGGGGTGGGAACCGGCGACCGCGGCGGCGCCGCCGCGACCGGAGCCCCGGCTCGAGGCGGCCTGAGGGAGCGCGGGGGACTCGCACGCATGGTGAATTGCGAAAGTTCGCAAGTCGTTGGATGCTGAGGGCCCGGGTCCGCAGGAAGCCGCGGACCGGGTTCCCCCGTGGAGACGCGATGAGCTCCTTGCTCCAGCCCCTGCCCCACCGGCACGTGCTCACCCTGCCGACGGCACCGGCGGCGGTCCGGGTGGCCCGGGAGACCGCCGAGCAGGCGCTCGCCGAGTGGGGGGTGAACCCCGGGCATCCCGTGGTGGCGCCCGCGCTGCTGATCGTGAGCGAGCTGGTCGCCAACAGCGTCCGCCACGCGTCCCCGCCGAGCGAGCAGGTGACCGTCACGTACGCGGCCGGCGCCGACCGCCTGGCCCTCGCCGTGCACGACCGGCACCCCCACCGGCCCCGGCTGCCCGACGCGGACACCGGCGGCCGCCGGACGGGGGGCCTGGCGACCGTCATGGAACTCACCGGCGCCCTGGGCGGCACCGCGGTGGTCCGGGGCGACGGCGACGGCGGGGGCAAGAGCATCTGGGTCACCCTTCCGCTGTGAGGCGGGCCACGGCCGGGTTCACGCGGAGCCGTAGCCCGTCAGGGGCGGGGTGCGCAGGGCGATGACGGCCTTGTCGTCGTGGCCGATACCGGTCCGGTGGGCGACCAGGGCACGGCACAGGTCGTCGGGCTCCAGCCCCGCCAGCCGGGAGGCGGTGACGGCCAGGGCGTCCAGACCCCGGTCCAGCGGCTCGCCGGGGACCTCCACGAGGCCGTCGGTGAACAGGACGACGGTGCTGCCCACCGGCAGCGGCCGGCAGTGGTCGGGCCGCGGCAGCTCGGGCGCCACCCCGAGGGGGAGTCCGGGTTCCACGTCCAGGTAGCGGACCCGCCCGTCGGGCAGCAGCACGAGCGGCGGCGGGTGCCCCGCACTGGACCACCGCAGCTGCCACGCGCCGTCGGCGGGCTCCAGGCGCGCGAGGAGGGCCGTGGCGACCGGGGCCTCGTCCAGGGCCGCGTTCATGATCCGGTCGAGCAGGGCGAGGGAGGTGCCGGGCGAGGCGCTCGGCTCGTAGTACAGGGCCCGCAGCATGTTGCGGATCTGCGACATGTCGGCCGCCGCCCGCAGGTCGTGCCCCACGACGTCCCCGATCACCGCCGCGCAGGCCCCGCCGGGCAGCAGCATGGCGTCGTACCAGTCGCCGCCCACGGCGGCGGGCGCGCTCGCCGGACTGTAGGCCGCGCCGGCGGAGAAGGGACGCAGGTCCGGCAGGCGGGGCAGCAGCAGCCGCTGGAACTGCTCGCCGCTGTAGCGGACCTGCTGGTAGAGGCGGGCGTTCTCGATCGCCACGCCCGCCGTGCCGGCCAGCGTGCGGATCACGCCCTCGTCGTGCCGGTCGAAGGGCTGGCCGTCCTTGCGTTCGGAGAGGTAGAGGTTGCCGTAGATCCGGCCGCGCGCACTGATCGCCACCCCGAGCAGGCTGTGCATCGGGGGATGGCCGGGCGGGAAGCCCGCCGACTCCGGGTGGCGCGAGATGTCCTTGACCCGCAGCGGCTCGGGGTGGTGGATCAGGTGCCCGAGCAGGCCCCGGCCCCGCGGCAGCTCCACTCCCTCCAGGTCCGCCAGTTCCTTGGTGGTGAGCCCCAGCGGGATGAACTCCTCCAGGAGCCTGCCCTCCTGGTCGAGGACGCCCATGGCCCCGTAGCGGGCGCCGACCAGGTCCATGGCGGTGCGCACGATGCGGCGCAGCACCGTGGGCAGCTCCAGCTCGCCGGTGATGTTCACCACGGCCTGGAGCAGCTCCTGCAGGGTCCGCTGGGCGCGGGCCAGGGCGTGCAACTGCTCGCCGATCCGGTCCAGGTCGGAGGTGAGCGGCAGGTCGAGAAGGGAGGCGTACGGCTCGCCGGGGCCGCTCGCGGGGGCCTCGGCGTCCGCGGGGCCCTCGCCGTCCGTGGGGCTCTCGTCGGCCGCGGACGCCCCGTCCGGTGGGCGCCGCCAGTCCTCCGCCATCGCGCCTGCCTCGTTTCCCGCCGTGCGGATCGTCCTGGGCCCACCCTCACCCGGCGTGCGCGGCCGTGCCGCCCGGTCGCAGCCGGTCGGAGTACACGCGGCACCGTCCGGACGGACCGGGTGCGTCCCGGCGGATTCGGTCCGGCGGGCGGCGCGCGCGAGGATGGACGGCATGCTGATGAGGACGGGACGGACGCGACGCGCCCGGGGCGGGTCGACCGTGGCGCGCCGCCGCGCTGCGAGAAGGGGGAGGGCACGATGAGTACGCCGCTGTACCAGTTGAAGGCGGAGTTCTTCAAGACACTCGGTCATCCGGCGCGCATCCGCGTCCTGGAACTGCTGAGTGAGCGCGAGCACGCGGTGGCGGAGATGCTGCCCGAGGTGGGGATCGAGCCGGCTCACCTGTCCCAGCAGCTCGCGGTGTTGCGCCGGTCGAACCTGGTGGTGTCCCGCAAGGAGGGGTCGACGGTGTACTACTCCCTGACCAGCCCGCAGGTCGCCGAGCTGCTCAGGGTCGCGCGCGGCATCCTCTCCGGCGTGCTGGCCGGGCAGGCCGAACTGCTCGCGGACCTCCGGGCCGGGCAGCCCGAGCCGGGACCGCCACCGGCGTAGCGGCGGGGTGCCCGGTCACTTGTGGGCGTGCTCGCCGATGGCGAAGAGGAGCCAGATGAAACCGCCGAGCACGTGCGTGCCGAAGATGTAGAAGCCCGCCCGGAGCGCGACCCCTCGTTCGAACCGGCGTTCGCTGGTGTCGCGGTCGCCTCGTGCAGGGGAACCGGCCATCCCGGCCACCTCTCGTCCACCCGTGGGACGGGTAGGGTTCTGAGCAACTGATGAATTGCTTAATTCGGCAAGTCTTTTCACTGTACCCGCCTGCGCGGCCTCCCGCCCCCCGCCCAGTACCGTGCACCCATGCCTGATCTGACCCCTTCCTCCCCCGCCGATGCCTACGCCGCCCTGCTCCAGGGCAACGCCCGCTTCGTGAGCGGTGACCGTCTGCACCCCAACCAGGACGCCGACCGCCGGTCGGAACTGGCGCCGCGGCAGCATCCGTTCGCGGTGCTCTTCGGGTGTTCGGACTCGCGCCTGGCGGCAGAGATCATCTTCGACCGGGGGCTGGGCGACCTGTTCGTGGTGCGCACGGCCGGCCACGTGGCGGGCGCGGAGGCGCTGGGCAGTGTCGAGTACGGCGTCAAGGTGCTGGGCGCACCGCTCGTGGTGGTCCTCGGGCACGACTCCTGCGGTGCCGTCACCGCGGCCGCCGAGGCGGAGCGCGGCGGTGTGGCCCCGGCCGGGTACCTCGGGGACGTCGTGGAACGGGTGATCCCGAGCGTGCTCGCGGCCCGCGCCCTGGGCCGCACGGAGGTCGACGAGTTCGTGGACGAGCACATCCGCCGCAGCGTGGACGGGATCGTGGGGCGCTCGGCGCTGCTGGCGAACGAGGTGGCCGCCGGCCGGTGCGCCGTGGTCGGCCTGTCCTACCGCCTGGCCGAGGGAACGGTGAAGCGCGTGGCGGCCCACGGACTCCCGGAGTAACCGCGCGGACTCCGTGTCTCCCGGGTCTCCCGTGTCCCGCGCCTTCATGGTGTCAACGGTGTCATCGTGACGCCACGGGTGGCGCCACGGGATTGCGTGCAGGACTTTTCGGTGTTCTCGCAGGTTGCGGACGTAGCAGGCGGGCTATTTCCGGGTGAGGTGTCAGTAAGGGATTGCGTATGGCGTCACCATGGTGTCATTATGGCGTCATGGACCTCGCCCCGTATGTCGACACCCTCCGTCGCGAACTCGCGGTGGCCGCCGAAGCCGGTGGCCACGAAGCCCGGGAACTGGCCGAGCGGCTCATCGCTCCGCTGGAGTCGGCGACCCGCCTGACCATGCTCAACGTGCTCTCCGCCGCGATGGCCGAGATCACCCGCGACCTGGCCCCCGGCTCCGTCGACGTACGGCTGCGCGGGCTCGAGCCCGACTTCGTGGTGACGCCGCCGCCCGCCGGGGGCGGCGGCTCCGCGGAACCGGCCGCGCCCGTCGAGACGCTCACGGCACCGGCCCCGGCACCGGCTCCCGCCGACGCCGACGAGGGCGGCGCCGCCCGCGTCAGCCTGCGCCTGCCGGTCCACCTCAAGGCGCGCGCCGAGGAGGCCGCGAGCCGCGAGGGGCTGTCCGTCAACGCCTGGCTGGTGCGGGCCGTGTCGGCCGCGCTCGACGGCGGCGGCACGCCGCGTCCGCCGGAGCGGGTCCGCAACGTCGGGCAGAGCTTCACGGGCTGGGTGCGCTAGCCCGCGCCGGGGCCCGGGCCGCCTCCGGCTCGGCGCCCGACTCCGGCTCCGCGCCCGCACATTCGGCTCCGCGCCCGCATCCGCGCTCCGAGAGAACCGCAGCACAGCGCTCACACCACGTCCCACCAGCGGGGACGCCCCACGGACTCACGAGGACGGTACAGCCATGCCTTCTTTCGACACTCCACAGCCCATCGCGGTGACCGCCCACGTGGGCGCCGGGTCCATCCGGTTCACCGCCGGCGAGCGGCCCGACACGGTCGTCCAGGTGCGGCCCGGCGACCCCGGACGGGACAAGGACGTACGCGCCGCCGAGCAGACCGAGGTCTCCTACGCGAGCGGCGTCCTGACGATCAGCACGAAGGAGCGCCGCTTCGTCGGCCCCACCGGCGCGGTCGACGTGACGGTGGAACTGCCCGCCGGCTCGCGCGTCGACACGGACGGCGCCTGGACCCAGGTCCTCGGCGAGGGCCGGCTCGGCGAGGTCCGGGTGAAGACCTCGGGCGGCGACGTCCGCCTGGACACGGCGGGGCCGCTCCGGGTCACCGCCTCCCACGGCTCGGTCACCGTCGACCGCGTCGACGGCCCGGCCGAGATCACCACCAGCTCGGGCAGCGTGCGCGTCGGCGTCATCGAGGGGGCGGCCGAGCTGAAGAACTCGCACGGCTCCACGACCGTGGGCGCCGCGCTCGGCGAGCTGCGGGTGCGCAACGCCAACGGTGACATCAACGTCGCCCACGCCGCGTCCTCGCTCACCGCGACCACCGCCTACGGCGCCCTGCGGGTGGACGAGGTGACCCGCGGCGAGGTCCGGCTGGAGACCTCCTACGGCGCCATCGAGGTCGGCGTCCGCGAGGGCACGGCCGCCTGGCTCGACGTCCGTTCGAGCGGCGGGCAGGTGCGCAACACCCTCACCGCGTCCGACGGCCCCGTCGAATCCGAGGAGACCGTCAAGGTCCACGCCCGCACCCGGTACGGCAACATCGACGTCCGCCGCGCCAAGGCCTGAGCGCCGCCGGGCCCCGCCGCCGGTCGCCCCCCACCTCTTCGCCCCACCTTTTCGCCCCACCTCTTCGCCCCATCCCTGTTGCGCGCCCCCGCCATCTTCCACGTCACCCCTTCGAACGGGAGGGCTCCATGCCTTCATCTGTCATGCCCACGACTAACTCGGGAACCGGTCCGCGGGCGTCCGCCGCCGTCACCGCCTTGGGCCTGCGCAAGTCGTACGGCGACAAGACCGTCCTCGACGGCATCGACCTGCGCATCCCCGCCGGATCCGTGTTCGCGCTGCTCGGCCCGAACGGCGCGGGCAAGACCACCACCGTCAAGATCCTCTCCACCCTGGTCTCCGCCGACGGCGGGCAGGCCCAGGTGGCGGGCCACGACCTCGCGGCGGACCCGCAGGCGGTACGGGCCGCGATCGGGGTCACCGGGCAGTTCTCCGCCGTCGACGGCCTGATCACCGGCGAGGAGAACATGCTCCTCATGGCCGACCTGCACCTGATCCCCCGGCCCGCGGGCCGCCGGATCGCCGCCGAACTGCTGGAACGCTTCGGCCTCACCGACGCCGCGAAGAAGCCCGCCGCCACCTACTCCGGCGGCATGAAGCGCCGCCTCGACATCGCCATGACCCTCGTCGGCAGCCCGCGGATCATCTTCCTCGACGAACCCACCACCGGCCTCGACCCCCGCTCCCGCCACACCATGTGGCAGATCATCCGCGAACTCGTCACCGGCGGCGTCACCGTCCTCCTCACCACCCAGTACCTCGAAGAAGCCGACCAGCTCGCCGACCGCATCGCCGTCCTCCACCACGGCACCCTCGCCGCCGAAGGCACCGCCGAAGAACTCAAACGGCTGGTCCCCGGCGGCCACGTCCGGCTCCGCTTCACCCACCCCGACACCTACCGCGACGCCGCCACCGCCCTGCCCCACAGCACCCGGGACGACGACGCCCTCACCCTCCGCGCCCCCAGCGACGGCAGCCAGCGCGACCTCCGCGCCCTCCTCGACCGCCTGGACACCGCCGGCCTCCAGGCCGACCACCTCACCGTCCACACCCCCGACCTCGACGACGTCTTCCTCGCCCTCACCGGCGACACCACCACCCCCACACCAACCACCCGACCCCACCAGCCCGACCAGTCCAAGGAGACGGCCCGATGAGCAACCTCACCCTCGCCGCCCGCAACTCCTCCACCATGCTGCGCCGCAACCTCCTCCACGCCCGCCGCTACCCCTCCCTCACCCTCAACCTCCTGCTCACCCCGGTCATGCTCCTGCTCCTGTTCGTCTACGTCTTCGGCGACACGATCAGCGCCGGCATCGGCGGCGCCCCCGACCGCTCCGCCTACATCGCCTACCTCGTGCCCGGCCTGCTCCTCATGACCATCGGGTCCACCACGATCGGCACCGCGGTCTCCGTCTCCAACGACATGAGCGAGGGCATCATCGCCCGCTTCCGCACCATGCCCATCCACCGCGGCTCGGTCCTCACCGGCCACGTCGTCGGCAGCGTGCTGCAATCAGTGATCAGCGTGATCCTCGTCGGCGCCGTCGCCGCGGCCATCGGCTTCCGCTCCACCGACGCCACCCCCGTGGAGTGGCTCGCGGCCCTCGGACTCCTGGTGCTCTTCACCCTCGCGCTCACCTGGATCGCCGTCGGCATGGGCCTGATCAGCCCGAACGCGGAGGCCGCCAGCAACAACGCACTGCCGCTGATCTTCCTGCCGCTCATCTCCAGCACCTTCGTCCCCATCGACGCCATGCCGGGCTGGTTCCAGCCGATCGCCGAGTACCAGCCCTTCACCCCCGCCATCGAGACCCTGCGCGGCCTCCTCCTCGGCACCGCCATCGGCCACAACGGCTGGCTCGCCCTCGCCTGGTGCCTCGCACTCACCGTGCTCGGCTACGCCTGGGCGACCTCGAAGTTCAACAGCCAGGGGAAGTAGTCCGCGTCCGAGGTTCGTCAGAGAGGTGTCAAAGGCGAGCGCGCCGCCGTATGGAAGCCGTCAACGGCGGTCGAATCGGGTCGGAAGAGGGCTGTCATCTCTCTGTCAGCTTCTCTTCCGCACCTCACTAGGAGCTCGCGATGGCCGACGTGGCCTTCGTCGTCACCACGCTCGCGGTGTTCGCGCTCGTGGCCCTCGTCGCCAAGGGGGTGACGAAGCTGTGACCGCGGAGAACGTCGTCGGCCTGATCGTGGCCGTCGCCCTGCTCGGTTACCTCGTCCTCGCCCTGATTCACCCGGAGAGGTTCTGAACGCCGCATGAGCCCCGTCCTCTCCGGCGTGCTCCAGATGCTCGCGCTCGTCGCCGCGCTGGCCCTCGCCCACCTGCCCCTCGGCACCTGGATGGCCCGGGTCTACTCCTCCCGCACGCACTGGCGGGTGGAGAAGTGGATCTACAAGGGCATCGGTGCCGACCCGGACACCGCAATGCGCTGGCCCGCCTACCTGCGCGGCGTCCTCGCCTTCTCCCTCGCCGGTGTCCTCTTCCTCTACCTGCTCCAGCGGCTCCAGGGAATCCTGCCCGGCTCGCTGGGCTTCGTCTCCATCGACCCGGACCAGGCGTTCAACACCGCCGCGTCCTTCGTGTCCAACACCAACTGGCAGTCGTACTACGGCGAGCAGGCCATGGGCCACGTCGTGCAGACCGCCGGCCTGGCCGTGCAGAACTTCGTCTCGGCGGCCGTCGGCATCGCCGTGGCCGTCGCCCTCGTGCGCGGCTTCGCCGGGTCCCGCACCGGTGAACTCGGCAACTTCTGGGCCGACCTGGTCCGCGGGGTCGTCCGTGTCCTGGTGCCGCTCGCCGCCGTCGGCGCGGTGGTCCTGGTGGCCTGCGGGGTCGTCCAGAACTTCTCCGGCATCCACGAGGTCGGTCAGTTCCTGGGCGCTCCGCAGCAGTGGAACGGGGGCGCGGTCGCCTCGCAGGAAGCCATCAAGGAGCTGGGCACCAACGGCGGCGGCTACTTCAACGCCAACTCGGCCCACCCCTTCGAGAACCCCACCCCGTTCACCAACCTGTTCGAGATCTTCCTGATCCTGCTGATCCCGGTCTCCCTCACCCGGACCTTCGGCGTCATGACCGGTTCGGTGCGCCAGGGTTACGCGATCCTCGGCGCGATGGCCACCATCTGGCTCTCCTTCACCGCCCTCATGATGTGGACCGAATTCGCCCACCACGGACCGGCGTTGCAGGCGGCCGGGGGCGCGATGGAGGGCAAGGAACTCCGCTTCGGCATCGGCGGTTCGTCGCTCTTCGCGGTGTCCACCACCCTCACCTCGACCGGCGCGGTGGACTCCTTCCACTCCTCCTTCACCGGTCTCGGCGGCGGCATCACGATGCTCGGCATGATGCTCGGCGAGATCGCGCCCGGCGGGGTCGGCTCCGGGCTCTACGGCATGCTGATCATGGCGGTCGTCGCGGTGTTCATCGCGGGGCTCATGGTCGGGCGCACGCCGGAGTACCTGGGCAAGAAGATCGGCAGCCGCGAGATCAAGTACGCGGCCTGCTACATCCTGATCACCCCGGCGCTGGTCCTGACCCTCACCGCCGCGGCCGTGGTCCTGCCCACCCCCGGCGACTCGACGACCAACAGCGGGGCGCACGGCTTCTCCGAGATCCTCTACGCCTACACCTCGGCCTCGAACAACAACGGTTCGGCCTTCGCCGGTCTGAACGCCGACACGCAGTGGTTCAACACCACCCTCGGCCTCGCCATGCTGCTCGGCCGCTTCCTGCCGATGGTGTTCGTCCTCGCGCTCGCCGGATCCCTCGCCGAGCAGCGGCCCGTTCCGGTGACCGCGGGCACCCTGCGCACCGAGAAGCCGCTGTTCACCGGCCTGCTCGTGGGTGCCGTCCTGATCATCGCCGGCCTGACCTACTTCCCGGCGCTCGCTCTGGGCCCCCTCGCCGAAGGGCTGGCGTCATGACCACCCACACGCACGAGCACGAGGACACGATGTCCACAGCCACCCCGACCCGGGCGCCGCGCGGCGGCGCACCCACCGGGCACAAGACCGCGGAGGGCCGCGTCGGCGCGGGCCTCTTCGCTCCCCGGCAGTTGGCCGGATCACTGCCCGAGGCCTTCCGCAAGCTCGATCCGCGGCTGATGGTGAAGTCGCCCGTCATGTTCGTGGTCCTCGTCGGCTCCGTCCTGACCACCGTCTTCTCCTGCACGAACCCCGGCGACGGGTTCGGCTGGGCCATCAGCGCCTGGCTCTGGCTGACCGTGCTCTTCGCCAACCTCGCGGAGGCGGTCGCCGAGGGCCGCGGCAAGGCCCAGGCCGACACCCTGCGCCGGGCCAGGACCGGCACCGTCGCCCGCCGGCTCGTCGACGGGCGCGAGGAGCGGGTGCCCGGCACCGGGCTGACCGTCGGCGACCTGGTGGTCTGCGAGGCCGGCGACATCGTCCCCGGCGACGGCGACGTCGTCGAGGGGGTCGCCTCGGTCGACGAGTCGGCGATCACCGGTGAGTCGGCGCCCGTCATCCGGGAGTCGGGCGGTGACCGGTCCGCCGTGACCGGAGGCACGAAGGTGCTCTCCGACCGGGTCGTCGTCAGGATCACGACGAAGCCCGGCGAGACCTTCATCGACCGCATGATCGGCCTGGTCGAGGGGGCGGCCCGGCAGAAGACGCCCAACGAGACGGCGCTGAACATCCTGTTGGCCTCGCTGACCGTCGTCTTCCTGCTGGCCTGCGTCACCCTCCCGGCCTTCGCCGGCTACGCGGGCACCGAACTGACGACGGTCGTGCTGGTGGCACTGCTGGTCTGCCTGATCCCGACCACGATCGGCGCCCTGCTCTCCGCCATCGGCATCGCGGGCATGGACCGTCTGGTCCAGCGCAACGTGCTGGCCATGTCCGGCCGCGCCGTCGAGGCCGCCGGTGACGTCTCCACCCTGCTGCTGGACAAGACCGGCACCATCACGCTCGGCAACCGGCAGGCCGCCGGGTTCGTGCCGGTGCGCGGCGCCACCGAGGCCGAGGTCGCGGACGCCGCCCGGCTCTCCTCGCTGGCCGACGAGACGCCCGAGGGCCGCTCGATCGTCGTCCTGGCGAGGGAGAAGTACGGGCTGCCGGAGGGGGACCGGAGTGAACTCCCCGGCGCCGAATGGATCCCGTTCACCGCCCAGACCCGCATGTCCGGCGTGGACGTCGACGGCCGCAAGGTCCGCAAGGGCGCGGCGGGCTCCGTCGTCGACTGGGTCCGGGAACGGGGCGGCACGGTGGCCGCGGACGCGGACACGGCCGTCGAGCGCATCTCCGTGGCGGGCGGCACCCCCCTGCTCGTCGCGGTCGAGGACGCACGCGGCGCACGCGTCCTCGGGGTCGTCCACCTCAAGGACGTCGTCAAGCAGGGCATGCGCGAGCGGTTCGGGGAACTGCGGAGCATGGGCATCAGGACCGTCATGATCACGGGCGACAACCCGCTGACGGCCAGGGCGATCGCCGAGGAGGCGGGCGTCGACGACTTCCTCGCCGAGGCCACCCCCGAGGACAAGATGGCCCTGATCAAGCGGGAGCAGGCCGGCGGCAAGCTGGTCGCGATGACCGGCGACGGCACCAACGACGCGCCCGCGCTGGCCCAGGCGGACGTCGGCGTCGCGATGAACACCGGCACGTCGGCCGCGAAGGAGGCCGGCAACATGGTCGACCTCGACTCCGACCCGACCAAGCTCATCGAGATCGTCGAGATCGGCAAGCAGCTCCTGATCACGCGCGGAGCGCTCACGACCTTCTCCATCGCCAACGACGTCGCCAAGTACTTCGCGATCATCCCGGCCCTGTTCACGGCCGTCCATCCGGGCCTGGACAAGCTCAACGTCATGGGCCTGTCCTCGCCCGACTCCGCGATCCTGTCCGCGGTGGTCTTCAACGCCCTGATCATCGTCGTGCTGGTCCCGCTCGCCCTCAAGGGAGTGCGCTACCGGCCGGTCAGCGCCGACCGGATGCTCCGCCGCAACCTGGCCGTCTACGGCCTGGGCGGCCTGATCGCCCCGTTCGTCGGCATAAAGATCATCGACCTGTTCGTCTCGCTCATCCCCGGAATCGGTTGACCGCCATGAAGATCTCCGCCACCCACACCGCCCGGCTGCTCGGCGCGGGCCTGCGCGCCCTGCTCGTCCTGACCGTGGTCACCGGCATCGTCTATCCCCTGGTGATCACCGGAGTCGCCCAGGGCCTCTTCCCCGGCAAGGCGAACGGCTCCCGGATCGAGGCGGACGGCGAGGTCGTCGGCTCGTCGCTCGTCGGGCAGGCGTACGACCTTCCGCTCGGGGACGGCCGGGAGACTCCGGAGCCCGACCTCAGGTGGTTCCAGGGCCGCCCGCAGAACGGCCTCGGCACCAACAGCGTCAACACCCGGTACGACCTGATCCTCTCCGGCGCGACCAACCGTTCCGCGGACAACGCGGAGCTGGTCCGGTGGGTGGAGGAGGCCAAGGCGGCCGTCGTCCGGGACAACTCCGTGCCCGGCCGTCCCGTGCGGCCCTCGGACGTGCCCCCGGACGCCGTCACGTCCTCCGGCTCCGGCCTGGACCCGCACATCTCCCCCGAGTACGCCGGTCTCCAGGTGCGCCGGGTCGCCGAGCGCAACGGCCTGCCCGTCGCGCGCGTCCAGGAACTCGTCGACGCGCACACCACCCCGCGCACCCTCGGCTTCATCGGCGAACCACGCGTCAACGTCCTGGAGTTGAACATCGCGCTGAGGGAACTCCGGCAGACCTGAGGCAGCTCCGCCAGGCGGTCAGCGCACCGGGAAGCCGAAGGAGTACCCCTGCTCGCCGAGCCAGGGCAGGACCTGCCGCAGGGCCTCGACGGTCTGGGTGCGGTCGCCTCCCGCGTCGTGGAAGAGGATCGTCGGCCCGTTGGACAGCTCCTGCTGGACGGTGGCGACGACGGCGTCCGTGCCCGGCCGCTCGAAGTCCTTGGTGTCCACGTTCCAGCCCAGCGGACGCATGCCCCGGGAGGCGGCGAGCTTGCGGCTGTAGGGGGTGAAGGCCCCGCCCGGGGCCCGGTAGTACATCGGCCGCACGCCGCCCGAGGCCTTTGTGATCATGCGCTCGGCATCGAGGATCTCCTTGGACTGGTAGGCCTCGGACTTCTTGTCCATGGCCGTGTCGTGGGACACCGAGTGGTCGCACAGCCGGTGCCCGGCCGCGACGACGTCCTTCACCAGGTCCGGGTGGGCCTCGGCCTGGAGGCCCGTCATGCAGAAGGTGGCCTTCACCCCGTACTGCTGGAGCAGGTCGAGCACCTGGGGCGTCCACGCGGGGTCGGGGCCGTCGTCGATGGTGATGTTGACGCCGCGCGGTCCCGCGTCCGAGGCGTGGGCGATGCCGACGTCGACCGGCGCGGCGTCGCCGCCCGGCGTGGCCGGCGCGGACGCCGTCGGGGTCGCACCGTCGCCGGCGGTGTCGGCCTGCGCGGTCCACACCGACGCCCCGACGGCGAGCACCGTCACACCGAGCGCCGCCCCGACCACCTTGCCGTACCAGCCCCGTCCACCACCGTGCCGCGCCATGTCCGCCGCCCCGCCTTCGCGTAGTTTTTCGCCGCCGGTCCCCGACCGGGTCGGCGACCACATGACAGGACGGAGGGAACCGGCCGGGGGATCCGCCCGTTACCGATCACGGACAATTCCGGGGGAGTTCACGGACAACCCGGCACGGCGCCGGAGGGTTCGTCACGGCCCGTCAGGTCTCCGTGGACGCCGTCCCGGCGGGCGCGGTCCCGGTGGGCGCCGTCTGTGCCGACGCCCTCGCCGCGTCCAGCGCGTGCAGGACGCGGCTCAGGTCGGCCGGGGCGGCGGCCAGGCGGACGGGCTCGCCCGCGTCGTCGAGTTCGGCCACGTGCCAGCCGCGGGGGACGGCCTCGCCGTCGCCGCCCCGCAACCGCCGTACGCGCCCCGCGGTGAGCCGCCGCACCGGGATCTCCCGCGCCGCGAACCGGCCCGGGCCGGAGTGGGGAACGACCGCGGGCGGGCCGCCGCCGAACACGACATGGGTGCCGAAGTGGTGCGGGTTGTAGTCGGTGCTCTCCAGGAAGCGCGCGGCCACGAACACGTCCTCGCCGGCGGTTCCCCGGTCCGGCGCCGCGGCCGGACGGGGCGTCCGGATCCGGGTGGCACGCCAGGCCGGGACGAGGAGGCCCGCCGTGCCGAGCGTCCCCGCCGCCGCCCACGCGAGGGGCCCGGCCGAGGCTGGGAGTCCGAGGGGGTGGAGGTAGCACAGCGGCAGCAGCCACAGCGCCGTGACGACCAGGACGCCCAGGAACGGCAGCACCGACGGCAGCACCTCGTCGTCGGGAAGCCGGCGCCCGCGCCGGTGCATCAGCACCCGGGCGCCCGGCCAGCCGGCGGCGAGGGCGAGCCCGGCCGCGAGGACGGCCACCGGTCCGGCGCCGGAGAAGTACTCCCGCCACACGTAGTGCTGCCCGGCGACCACCCTCACCCGGTCGCGCCACAGGGTGAGTTCGACCCGGTCGCCCGCCCGGAACGCCCGGGCCGCCTGCCGGGTCACCGCGACCCGGTCCACGGGCCGGCCGTCGGCGAAGTACAGCCGGGCGGCCTGCTTCCCCCGGCTCACCTCGGTCCGCGCGACCACCGCGTCCACGGTGGTCAGGCACGCGCGGCGCTCGTCGGGCGGCGTCCCGGCGGCGCACGGGACGGCCGACGTCCACGCCTCCTTCGTCGCCCCGGTGACCGGCACGAACCACGCGGCCAGCCCCGCGCCCGCGAGCAGCAGCACGCACAGGACCACGGGCACGGCCACCCCGCGCCCGGCGGTGTGCTTCGCGAGGACGACGAGGTGGTCCGACTCCGGTTCCCCGTACCGGCGGTGCAGCGCCCGCAGCGCGTCCAGCGTCGCGTCGAAGTCCGGCCGGTCCTTCGCGGACACGGACAGCGGGAGGGGCAGCCGCCGCGTCCGGCCGTCCCGGGTCAGCACGCCGACGCGGACGTACTGCTCCCCGTGCCTCCCGTACTGGATGTGGACGCGCAGGTCGGCGACGTCGTGCCACGGAACGCTCCGGCGGCGCCGCAACCGCGAGCCGCTGTGCACGCCGTACGCGTCCGCGCGCACCTCGAGGGTGGCCGCGTGGAGCGCTCCGGCACCCACCAGGGCGGCCAGCAGCCCGCCGGCCACCCACCAGTCCGCGAACGTGCCCGAGTACACCAGGCGTCCCACGGCCAGTACGGCCCCGGCCGCGCCCGCCCGGACGACGACCCACAGGGGACGGGTGCGGCCGGAGCGGCAGATCACTTCCTCGCCGACGCTCATGGGTGCAGGGTGCCACCGGCCGTGCCCCGCCCGCCTGTACGGCACCCGGCAGTGTTCCGGCCCGCGAGGCTGCCGGGGGCCGGTGGGCGGGCGGAGCACCGGAAAGGCGCCCGGGGCCCCGACAGTGACATGGGCCACACAAAAAGTGCGGCCTACGCGGGCAACTGCCCCCTTGTGCGCGTCTTGTCCGCCCGTCACCGGGCCCTTTCCGGCAGGCCCGTGAAAAGTCACGGGTGGCGGCGGCCGGGCAGGTCGTACGATCGCCGGGGCGTCGCCCCGCGTGAGCACCCCGCGAACCCGGCGCCCCACACCTTTCGCCACCCGATCAGGGGTCCATGTGAAGATTCGCCGTGTTCTCGCCACCGCCGTCGCCGCCGCAGTGATCTCCCCGGCCGTCCTCCTGTCCGCCGGGCCGGCCTTCGCCGACGGGAAGCCCGCCGCGTCGCAGACCCAGCACGCGAAGCCGACGGTCGAGGAGCTCCGGCAGGCCGTCGAACGCGCGCAGAAGGAGTACGACGCCGCCGTCGTCGCGGTGAACGACGCCATCACGTTCCTGGAGAAGGACATGGAGGCGGACACCTACCCGACCAAGGCCGCGGTCATCGAGACCGGGAACGCCGCCGCGGCCGCCGCCAAGGCCAGGACCGAGGCCGACCAGGCCGTCGCGGACGCCCGGGCGAAGCTGGACGCCGCCACCACCGAGGAGGACAGGGCCGCGGCGCAGACCGCACTGGACGAGGCCGAGAAGGCCGCCGAGGAGGCCGCGGACGCCCAGACCGCCGCCGACGCCAAGGCCACCGCGGCGCAGACCGCCCACGACGACGCCCGCGTCGCCCAGACCCGGAAGATCGGCCTGCTCCAGAAGGCGCGGGACGAGGCCAAGGAGAAGCTCGCCGACGCCGAGAAGGCGCTCGCGGACGCGGAGGCCGCCGGCGAGGGCGAGGAAGACGGCGGAAACGGCGGAAACGGCGAAGACGGGCAGGACGGGGAGGAGCCGGGCGGCGAGTGCGTCCCCGAGCCCCGGCTCACCGCCGCGGTCACCGGACTGCCGGACAAGATCGTCGGCGGCACCACGCAGACCTTCACCCTGCGCATCACCAACGGCACCGCCAAGACGATGGACGCGGTCTACCCGTACGTGGGCGTCCACGCCTTCGACGACAAGGGTCTCAAGGAACTCGACTCCCACCTGGACCTGGAGTGGTCCACCGCCGCGAACCCGGCCTGGCGCGACGCCGACCTGATGGACGCCTCCTCCCTCGGCTCGCTCGCGTCGAAGGCGTCCCTCGACGTCAAGCTGCGGCTGAAGGTCGACGCGGACGTCCCGTCCGGTCAGGGCGCCGCGTTCGTCACGGCCGACTACGTCAACGACGACGGCTCCTGCGGCGGTTACCCGGACCTCGACCAGTACGAGTTCCGGATCCTGGCCAAGGCCGGCGGCGGCGCGGGCTCCCCGGGCAAGAACGACGCCACCGGCAGCAAGCCCGGCAACGTCACCGGGCAGGGCGGCGCGTCCACCACTCCGGTGACGGCGTCCGGCGGCAGCGGCACGGGCGGCGGTGGCGGGGCGCTGGCCCGGACGGGTTCGAGCGACGCCCTGCCGACGGTCGGCCTGGCGGGTGGCGCGGCGCTCGTCCTCGGCGCGGGCGCGGTGCTCGTCGCCCGCCGCCGCAGGACGGCCGCCGACGCCTGACCCCGTCCGGTCCCGTTCGGCCCGACCCGTCCGGTACATGACGCCCGGCGCGGAACGACCGGCGCCCCTGCTTAGGGGGCGCCGGCCGGCCGGTCCGCCGCCCTCAGCCGGAGGGACGGTCGCAGGTGACGTCGGCGGCCGGCAGCCGGCCGGTGGCCAGGTAGCCGTTGACCGTCGCATCGGCACACGCGCTGCCGAAGACGCCGTACACGGCGTGCTGGTCCGCGCCGCGGAGGGTGACCAGGCGCGAGGAGGGCCACGTGCGGCGCAGCGACCGCGCGTTCTCGTAGGTCGTGCGCGGGTCGCCCGTCGCGTTCACCAGCAGGGCCGGGAGGTCGTCGCGGACCGTGGTCGGCCGTTCGCGCGGCGGGTCCCAGAAGGCGCAGGGTCCGATGTTGTTGGTGACGGGACCGAACAGCGGGTACGCCGCGCGGGACCGCTCGACGTCACGCCGGTACACCTCGGGCGAGCGCGGCGCCGCGACGTCCCCGCACAGGATCGCCGTCTGCCCGCTGCCGTACGCGGAGTCGGACCCGGTCAGCAGGAAACCGAGCGCGTCGGCCAGCCACGGCGAGGGCGTCACCGTACGGCCGTCCGCGGCGCGGCGCAGGTCCCGCACGGCCCGGGCGAGATCGGCGTAGGCGGCGTCGTTGTCCTGCGAGAGACCGTTGAGGAGGACGACGGGCAGCACCTGCTCGTCCACCCGGTACCCGCCGACCCGCAGGGGCGACCGCCCGGCCGCCGCCCGGATCCGCTCCACGGTCGCCAGCACCCGCCCCGGCGTACGGCCCAGACCGTGGGCGGCGTCGCGGCCGGCCGCCCAGGCGGCCCAGCCCCGGAGCGCGTGCCGGTTGGCGGGCTCCGTCCCGCGCAGCAGCCGGGGGCTGTAGCGGTCGGCGGTGACGACGCCGTCGAGCACGACCCGGTCGGTGCGGCCGGGGAACATCGTGGCGTACACCTGGCCGAGGTAGGTGCCGTAGGAGTACCCGAGGTAGGAGATCCGCCGCTCGCCGAGCGCGGCGCGCACGACGTCCATGTCGCGGGCGGTGTTCCGGGTCGTGACGTACGGCAGGACGTCGCCCCGGGTGGCCCGGCAGCGGTCGGCGAGGTCCTCGGCCACGGCCACCGACCGGTCGAGGCCCGACCGCCCGGACCCCGCGCCGCGTATGAAGGAGCCGGTGGGCCAGTGGCAGTCCAGCGGCGTGCTGCGGCCGACGAAACGGGGGTCGACGCCCACCACGTCGTAGCGTTCACCGACCTGCTTCATCGCCGCGCGCACCCACGGCGGGTCGCCGATCGTCTGGCCGCCGGGGCCACCGCCGTTGAGCAGCAGCGCGCCCACGCGGTGGGCGGTGTCGGTGGCCCGGATCCGGGAGATCGCGACGGTGAGGGTGCGGCCGTCCGGTTCGTCGTAGTTCAACGGGACGGTGACGTCGGCGCACTGGGCGCCGGCCTGCCGGAGTTCCTCGCCCATCGCGTCGTCGGGCCCGAGCCGGCAGCTCTTCCAGTCGAGGTGCTGCCGGTGGTAGCGGGCGAGGGGGTCGGCCGACGCGGGGCCGGGCCCGTGCGCCGCCGCGGGCGACGCGGTGAGGGTGAGCGCACCGGCCAGGCACAGGGCGACCCCGGTCGCGGTGCGTGAGGCGAGCCGGTGCAGGGAGCCGTTCATGGATGCGTCCTCTCCGAGGACCCGTCCCCGCAGAGGGACGTGTCGACGACGTCGAGAAAATCGAGTTCGGCCGGGAGCGTGTCGGGCACCGTGTTCAGGGCGACGGCCACGCTCCGGCCCCCGGGGCCGACGGCGACCAGCGCCCGGTGACCGCCGGGCACCGTCCCGGCGTGCCCCCACCACGCCCCGCCGCAGGACAGCGGCGTCGAGATCAGGCCCAGCCCGTAGCGGCCCCCCGGCCACAACCGGTCGGGATCGGCCGCCACCGTGCGGCGCATCTCGGCCAGTTGGGCCGCGGGCAGCAGCCGGCCGTCGAGCAGGGCGGTGGCGAACCGCGTCAGGTCGCCCGGCGACGAGACCAGGGCGCCGCCCACACCGGCGAAGGTCATGTTCCAGCCGGTGCCGTCGACGCGACCGCCGTCGGCGCCGGCGAAGTAGCTGCGCGAGTGCGGCCCCCGGATGCGGGTGCCGTCACCGGGCCAGTACGTGTCGTGCAGCCCCAGCGGCTTGAGGAAACGGCGGTCGATCTCCGCCTCGGCGCTGCGGCCGGTCACCTCGCGGACGAGCAGGCCGAGGACGAGGTAGTTGGTGGTGGCGTAGTGCCAGGTGCCCTGCGGCGGGCGCGGCAGTTCGAGCGCCCGCCCGACGAGGTCGCGCGGCTCGAAGTGGCGGTACCGCAGCCGCTCGGGGTGCTCCCACTCGGGGGCGTCGAGGTAGTCGGGCAGTCCGCTGGTGTGCTGCAGCAACTGCCGTACGGTGACCGGGCGCCCGTCGTCGCCGTACCCGTCGAGCAGCCCGGGCAGCCGCCGGCCGACGGGCTCGTCCAGCGAGAGCCTGTGCTCGGCGACGAGCTGGAGGACGAGCGCCGCGGTGAACGTCTTGGTTACGCTGCCCACGCGCAGCCGGTCGGTGGCGGTCATCGGGCGTCCGGTGCGCAGGTCCGCCGTACCCGCGCTCTCGGTCCAGCGTCCGCAGGGCCTCTCGGCGGCGGGGTCGGTCACCAGGACCGCGGCCCCGGCGATGCCGTCGTGATCGGTGAGGACGCGCAGCGCCCGGCGGGTCTGCTCGCGCCCGCCGCAGTCGTCGCCCGTGGCGGAGCCCGACGCCCGCGCGGTCGCCGCGGGCACACCGGCCAGCACGGTGGCCGTCACCAGCGCCAGGAGCACGGCACGCCTGCGGGTCCGCGAAGCAGATAAGAAGGTTGGCATGCCACGCCACGGTAGGTGCGCGGGTCCCCGAGGTCGCTACGGCAGGCAGGTGCTTGGAACCTGGGGACCGCCCACGCCAAAAGCGGGCGCGGTCCCCCTGGACGGCGGCGACTTCGCGCTGGTACGGGGCCGGCGGCGGCACCTCGGCCACCGCGTCACGAGGCACCGTGATCCTGGCCCGGGGGGCCTCTCGTCGCCGCCTTCCGGCGGGTCGGACCGCTCCCCACCGGTTCCCTTCGGAGAATCGGCCCTCAAGGTGTGTTCCGGGTGAGAGGGCGATGAGCGTGGCCACGGAGAGCACAGGCACGGGAGAGCCCGCCCGCGGGGGCAAGGTCATGACCTGGCTGTCGAAACTGTTCGAGGTCCACCCCGCCGGGCTGAACTGGCCGCGAGCGGTTGCGTTCCTGGACGCCGCGCTGGTGCCGATGTTCGTCTTCTGGGCGATCGGCCACGAGGAGTACCTGCTGAGCGCGTTGTTCGGCCTGCTGTTCGCGGCGCTCGCCGACCCGGGAGGCGGCTACGGTCACCGCGCGCTCCACGTCTCCGTCTTCGCGCTGACCGGTGCCGGGGTGACCGCGCTGGCCTTCGGTGTCGGCTCCGGTTCCTGGGGGCTGCTGACGTGCGTCTCCTTCGCGGTCACCCTGGCGGCCGGGCTGATGGCCGCCTTCGGGGCCCGGAGATTCGTCAACGCCCTCCTTCTCAACGTGTGGTTCGTCGTCGCCGTGGGCTTCGAGTCCGGCATCCACCAGGAGGGCCGCATCACCAGCCACGTCTGGGCGCAGGTGCTTTCGTGGACCGGAGGGGCGTTGCTGTGGATCACGGTGGCGTTCCTGTGGTGGCTCGTGCGGGGGCGCACCGACCGGGACCAGCCGTTCTCGGAGCTCCCGGGCGACACGTCCCGCAAGGGGCTGACCCGGCCGCTGGTCCTGTTCGCACTGATCCGCGCCCTGGTCATCGGCGGTACCGTCGCGCTGGCCTTCGGGCTGGACCTGTCGTACGGCTACTGGATCCCGATCGCGGCCATCGTCGCCCTGAAGCCGAGCCTGGAACAGGCCGCGCTCGCCGGCGCGCAGCGGCTCGTCGGTGCGTCGATCGGTGCCGTCGTGGCCGCGCTCCTGCTGTGGGTGCCTGCGGGCGAACACGGGCTCAGGCTGTTCGCGGTGCTCGCGGACTCGAAGTGGTGGCACTCGTCCTGCTGATGCACGGGGCAGGGATCCGCTTCTGGAACTACACGCTCTACACCGCGGCCATCGCCGCCGGAGTGCTCGTCCTGATCGACCTGCCACAGCCCTCCGACGATGCGGCCGAGGGCTACCGGGTGCTGTGGACGCTGTGCGGCGCCGGTACCAGTCTGATCGTGATGCTGCTGGCGGGACTGCTGGCCAGACGCACCGCCGGCACGCCGTCGCCGTCGGTCTGAGGCCAACCAGGCGGCGGCCGGAGTCGTCTTCCCGTGGAACTGCGCGAAGGCGGCGCACCGCCGTGATCGACGTGCGCACGGCCCGAGCGCCCGCGCGCCACCTGACGGTCCCGGCCGCCGACACCGTCGACGCAGACGCAGACGCAGACGCAGACGCAGACGCAGACACCGAGGCCGAGCAGGCCGTGCCCGAACCGGGCGAGGACGCCACGGTCGCCGAGGCGATCGAGGTCCCGAAGTCCCGCGCCGGCGCAGGGCGTCCCTCGCCGTGGTCCGGGACGACGGGGGCGGTTCCCGGCATCGTGAGCGGCCGGCAACAGGACCGTCCCGTCCGCCGCTGTCTACAGTGCTGTAGAAAGCCTCCTGCGGCGTGATCGCCGACCGCATCGGCCCCTCATCGGCGAGTGGGCCGAGCGGGCCGGCGCGCCATGTGAAGGAGGCAGGGCAGCAGATGCCCCAGCAGCAGTTTTCCCGTGCCCGAGGGGTCCTGGCCCGTCGTTGCACGGCTGTCGTCCAGGCCCGCTGGTTCGCGGTCACCGTCTTCTCCCTGATCCTCGCCAACGCCGCGCTCCTGGGCGCCGAGACCTACTCCGGGATCGTCGCCGGCTGGCAGCACTGGTTACGGCTGGCCGAGCACGTCTGCCTGGTCGCCTTCACCCTCGAGATCGTGCTGCGCCTGGCCGCGCACGCCGATCGTCCCGGAGCGTTCTTCAGGGACCCGTGGAACCTCTTCGACCTGGCCGTGGTCCTGTGCGCGTTCCTGCCCGTCGTGCGCGAGAACACCACCGTCCTGCGGCTGCTGCGCCTGGCCCGGGTCCTGCGCACCGCCCGCTTCCTGCCCCAACTGCGCATCGTGCTCATGGCGGTGGTCCGCAGCCTGCCCGGCACACTGAGCTTCCTCCTCGTCGGCGCACTGCTGCTGTACGTCTACGCGATGGTGGGCTGGGTCTTCTTCGGCAGCCACGACCCCGAGCACTACGGGTCCATCGGCCGCGCCGTACTCACCCTCTTCCTGCTGATGACCCTGGACGGCATCGGCGACGCCGTCCACGGCGGCCTGGACATCTCCCGCTGGAGCCTCCTCTACTACGGCTCCTACGTACTGCTCGCTTCCTTCGTGCTCGTCAACGTCCTCATCGGTGTCGTCATCACGTCCCTCGACGAGGCCCGCGAGATGGACGGGGCGGCCCCGGCGGAGCCCAGGCCACACGCCGACCGGACGGAGCCCCGGCCGCACGCCGACCGGACGGAGCGCACGGCGCTGGCCCACCGCATCGAGGAGGCCCGTCGGGCCCTGGACGCACTCGAACGCGAACTGGTGCGGACACCGCCACCCCCGGTGGACGGCACCCGCCGCCGGATTCCGACCGCGCAGCGACGCGACTGACCCGCCGGGCGGACCTCCCGAAAACGACCCGCTCACCGGGATCGCCGTCCGTGACCGGCTCCGGGCCGTCAGACGCGCGGTCCGAGAAACAGGCCGCCGCTCGCGTCGATGACCTGCCCGGTGATCCAGCGCGCCGCGTCGGAGGCGAGGAACGCGACCACGTCGGCGACATCCTCGGGCCTGCCCAGCCGATCGAGCGCCGTCGTGCCGGCGATGAGTTCCGCCAGGCCCGGTGCCTCGAAGGACGTCCCGTTGGTCGCGGTCCGGGTGGCGCCGGGAGCAACGGCGTTCACGGTGATTCCCCGTGCGCCCAGCTCGTTGGCCAACGTCAGGCTCATGGTCTCGACCGCTCCCTTCGTCATGGCGAAGGAGGTCTGGGAGGGGTTGGCCATCCGGGTCGCCACGGAGGAGATCGTGATGATGCGGCCCCCGTCGGGGAGCAGGTCCAGCGCGCGCTGGACGATGAAGTACGGCGCTCGCACGTTGACCGCGAACAGGTGGTCGAACTCCTCGCGCGTCGTGGCCCCGATCGGCCCGGCGGGCGCGGCTGCCGCGTTGTTGACGAGGACGTCGAGCGGCCGCCCGGCCAGTGCGGCCTCGACTCCCGCGAAGAGCGTGTCGATGTCGTCCTCCACGCCCAGTTCCGCCCGGACGGTGATCGCGGTTCCACCGGCACGCTCGATCTCGTCGGCCGTCGCTGCCGCACCGTCCCCGTCCGCGCCGAAGTGCACGAGGACCGCGGCCCCCTTCGCCGCCAACCGGACCGCGATCGCCCGTCCTATGCCGCGCGACGCGCCGGTCACCAGAGCCGTCCTGCCCGTCAGGTCGTCTGCGTCCGTCATGCCCGCCCCCCATTCTTGTGAGTGTCTACCAATGTGGTAGTCACTATCAGCAAGGTAGGGTCTACCACATGGTGGACCGGCCCTCAACCCTGCGTGCGCAACGGCGAGCGGAGACGCAGCGCATGATTCAGACGCTCGCGGTCCGGATGTTCGTCGAGCGCGGATACGACGCCACGACCGTGGCCGACATCGCCGAAGCCGCAGGCGTGGCGCCCATGACGGTGTACCGGCACTTCCCCACGAAGGAAGACCTGGTGCTCGTCGACCAGAACGGCCCGCTCGTCGCCGAGCACATCGCCGCCACCTCCCCGGCGCAGCCCCTGGTCCGCCGTATCGGCAGTGCGCTCGTCGCCGCGGCCGCGACGTTGACCGGCGGCGCTCGCCCGGACGACCCGGCGACGGGCGACACCTTCCTGCTCGCCCGCCTCCAGCTCATGATCTCGACGCCCGCCCTGCGAGCCAGGCACCTGGACAGCCACTACGCCCTTCAGCAGGCGATCGTCGACGCCCTGGCGGACGATGCCACCGATCCCGACGCGGCGTTCCGCGCCCGAGCGGCGGCCGGCGCCTGTCTGGCCGCCATGCACACGGCATTGGTGCGCTGGGCCGAGGACGACGGGCGGACCGAGCTTCCCGGCCTGATCGTGCAGGCGCTCGTCGCCGCCTTCGGCGCCGATGCCGTCGACGTCGACCCGGCCGGGTGAGGAGTCCACGACGTCACGGCGAGGGAAGGCGGGGCGCGACCGCCCACCCGGTCCGGCCGTGGCGAAGTCGATGAAGCGCTCGAACGGGCCTTGTGTCACCCGCCCGCGTCGGCCGCGCGGAAGACGCGGTTGAGCTGGTCCTCCAAAACCGCGGCGGCGGACTCGGGACTGCGCTGACCGACGAGGACGCTGGTGCCGAGTCCCGCAGACATCGCAAGCAGGCCGGCCGCGGCCAGGTGCGCGTCCACGCCGGGCCGCAGCAGATCCGCCGCCTGCGCCTGCCGGAGGACGGCGGCCAGGACGCCTTCGGCGGCGTCGGGGTTCCTGATGAAGGGCTGGGCCGCGAGCGTCCGGTCGGTCACGGCCAGAACGGCGTACGAGGTGTAGAGGTGGTGGAAGGTGCGGCTCTCCTCGTCGGTCGGCAGCGCCGTCATCAGCAGCGCTTCGACCGTCGCACGTGGCCCCGGACCGTCCCCGGCGGCTCGGACGCGGGTGGCGAGCCGCTCCCCGAACTTCCCGGCCAAGTGCTCCAGTCCGTAGAGCAGCAACTTCTCCTTGGTCTCGAAGTAGTACTGCACCAGCCGCAGTGACACGCCCGCCTCGGCCGCCACGTCGCGCATCCCCACGGCGTGCAGCCCGCGTCGTCCGGCGACCCGGACGAGCGCCTCCGCGATCTCGGTGCGCCGTTCCGCATGGTCCACGCGCTTGGGCATCGGCTGCTTCTCCACTCGTCGTCCGCCGCCCCTTGATGGTACATCCGTATCATCTCCGTGATACGTTCGTACCACGAAAATCGACCCTCCGGAGGTGGCCGTGTCCGAGACCACTGCCCGCACCCAGGCCGACGTCGGCCGCTATGTGAGCGACTCCTGGCGCGACCGCTACTTCGCCGCGTGCGACGCCGTCTACGCGATGGGGGCACGCGCCCTCGCGGAACACGACGTGGAGACCTCGTTCGGCACCACCCACGTGTACCGCTACGGACCCACCGACCCCGCGGCCCGCTCCCGCACCCCGGTCGTCCTGGTGCACGGAGCGGGCTCCTGCTCGGCCATGTGGTACCCGAACACCCCCGCCCTCAGCGCCGACCGCCCCGTCTACGCCGTCGACACCCCGGGCGACCCCGGGCGCAGCGTGCAGCGGGAGCCGATCCATCAGCCCGAACGGGCCGCGCAGTGGCTGGACGAGACGCTCGACGGCCTCGGACTCGAACGCGTCCACCTCGTCGGTGCCTCGTACGGAGGCTGGCTCGCCCTCAACCAGGCGCACCGCAGCCCCGGACGCCTCGCCTCGGTCACCCTGCTCGACCCGGGCGGCCTGGAGAAGGTGGGCCTGCGCTTCTTCGTCTGGATCTTCGCCGGCCTCTTCGCGACCTTCGCACCCAAGGCGCTGCGCCCGCGCCTGGCGGCCTGGCTGGAACAACCGGTCCTGGTCACGCCCGAGCTGCGCACGATGATCAGGACGGCCGTCCGTGCCTACCGCATCCGCCGCCCGGCACCGCTCCCCCTGTCCGAGGCGGAACTGACCACCCTTCGCACCCCCCTCTACCTGGTGCTGGGCAGGCGCAGCCTCCTGGTGCACCCCGAGCGGCAGCGGGAGCGCGTCCCACGTCTGGTGCCGGGCGCCCGGGCCGAGATCATCACCGGCACCGGGCACGGACCTCAGATCGACCACGCGGACGAAGTCAACCGCAGGATGCTGGAGTTCATGGCCTCCGTCGACTGACGATCGCCGAGTCGGCACGAGGCCGGGCCGGTGACGAGAATCAAACTCGCGCTCTCAGCTTGGAAGCGAGGACGCGCGAGCGTGCTGTACGGCCACGACGTGCGCAGATGCCGTGCGCTCCGCTGGTCCTGCGCGTCGGGTCGCACCGCTGTTGACCGTGTTGGTCCACTCATACGGGCACGCCATGGGCACGGAGCTCGGGCGGTGTCGGCGGGGGAACCGTCATCAGTGGGGGACGGGCGACGGCCGAGTCGCGACCCGTGCTGCCCGCTCACTGCGGGGCGGTCCTGCCCGGAACAGCCGGGCCGGCAAACAGGGAACGGACCTGGGCGTGATCAGCCGGGTTGCTGCTTCATGGCCCGGCGATTTCCCGCTCGTTGCCCACCACTGTGATCAACTTTGTGCGTTTCGTTGACATTTCACCCGGGAGCCCTACCGTTGGGAGCGCTCCCATAACAGCCTTGCAACTGGAAGGAGTTCCCCCCACATGCGCACACAGAGTCCGTTAACCGGGCGTTCGCGCTCGTCCCTCCGTCGCCCTCTCCAGGCGCTCGTCATGCTGTTCGCCGTGGTGGTCGGCGCACTGACCTGGTCGGCCCCGGCCCAGGCTCACGGCACCATCGTCGACCCCGCCTCCCGGGCGTACCAGTGCTGGAAGACGTGGGGCAGCAACCACACGAACCCGGCCATGCAGACCGAGGATCCCATGTGCTGGCAGGCCTTCCAGGCCAACCCCGACACCATGTGGAACTGGATGAGCGCACTCCGCGACGGCCTCGGTGGCCAGTTCCAGGCGCGGACCCCCGACGGGACGCTCTGCAGCAACAACCTCTCGAGGAACGCCAGCCTGGACAAGCCCGGGCAGTGGAAGACCACCACCGTCGGCAACAACTTCTCGGTCCACCTGTACGACCAGGCGTCCCACGGTGCCGACTACTTCAAGGTCTACGTGAGCAAGCAGGGCTTCGACCCCAAGACCCAGACACTGGGCTGGGGCAACCTCGACTTCATCACGCAGACCGGCCGTTTCGCCCCGGCGCAGGACATCACGTTCCCCGTCCAGACTTCCGGCTACACCGGACACCACATCATGTTCGTGATCTGGCAGGCCTCGCACCTCGACCAGGCCTACATGTGGTGCAGCGACGTGAACTTCGGCTGAGCCGGGCAGCGCCGCACAAGGCACCGGCCTGAGCGTCGAGCGCACCATGTGCGAAGGACCGACGGCGGGCCAGCGGTAAAACACAAACCCCAGGTCGCTGACCTGGGGTTTCGTGTGGAGCGGATGACGAGAACCGGACTCGCGCTCTCAGCTTGGGAAGCGACGGCGCTTGCATGGCCGCGTAGCTGCTGACCTGCACGGATTCGTATCGGGACGGCAGGTGTGAGTACTTGGGGGGCACTGTTGGCGACCGTGTTTGTCCAGTCTTACGGGCGCGCTGTGGGCACGGGAGTGACCAGTGGCCGGGCTGCACAGCGCTCAATGCCTGCACCGGACGGACCGGACCGTCTCCGAGGGTGATCTGGAGGGCCCGTCGCGACTGCGCACCGGGAGCCGACGTGTGGACCGGTGAATGTTGGTGACGTATTCTCCTATGTACATCACCAACATTGCGTGGGAGGTGCGATATGTCCGTGACCCAGATCGACATCGACGACGACGCCCTGGAGCGAGCCATGGCTCTGGCCCGCGTCCGGACCAAGAAGGAGGCGGTCAATCTCGCTCTGAACTTCTACGCCGAACAGCAGGAGCGCGCGGCGCGCATCAGTCGTCACTTCGAGCGTGCCCGTGAGTGGGGTGCCGTCGAGGACGCCGAGCGTCTGCACGGGGCGGAGAAGCACAGCCGGTGATCTACCTGCTCGACACGTCCGGCCTGGTCCGGCTGCTCCGCGATCCGAAACTGCAAGTGGCCTGGTACGACGCGATCGATGCCGGGGCCATCGCATCCTGCTACGTGCAACGCACCGAGTTCCTCTACAACGCCCGGAACCGCCGCGAGTACGACGAGATCGCGGAAATGTTCTCCGACCTCTATCCCGATGCGGCGGTGCCGAAGAACGCAGGGCGTTGGATCAGCGCGGTGCAACACCGCATGGCGCAGGCCGGGGAGCACCGCAGTGCCTCGACAGTGGACCTTGTCATCGCAGCCACTGCCGCCCACCACGGCCTGACCGTCCTCCACGACGATGCCGACTACAGCACTGTCGCCCTGCACGCATCCGACCTGACCGAGCACAACATCCACGACGTCGTCTGACGTGCCTTTGCCGTCTGACGGGTGGCGTATTCGGGGTGGCGAAGGGTCCGTGCCGGGCCAGGCGGAGGATCCGCCGACGGCGTGCCCCAGCAGGTCGTCAGCGGCGCTACGCCGGCCGCCGACCCCGGTGATCAGCGCTCCGACCCGCCGCGGCCAGTCCTGACCCGCTGTGCGCGATGGTCAGCTGCTTCTGCTGGAGCGGTGGGCGAGGGAACCGGGGAACGGCTGTCGCACGGGTTCGGGACCCGGCGGCTGGAACGAGGCAGTACTCAAGGACCTCTGCGAAATCCGGCCCGGGCCGCCGTACACCCGCCTGCCGGCAGCGGCACGTACGCGTCTCGGCACTTGGCCGGCTGCGGGGCGGCGGTACGCGAGCTCAAACGACAGAACAACTGACCCGGACCGATCGTCCGCGCGTCCGAGCCTGGCCGACAAAAAGGCCCAGGTCTCTGACCTGGGCCTCAGTCATGGAGCGGGTGACGAGAATCGAACTCGCGCTCTCAGCTTGGGAAGCGAGGGCGCTTCGCGGGGGAGACCACCTCTCACCTGCGGCTACGTATTCTGGAGCGCGTTTTCGGCTACCTGTTCCGCGCCGCTGTTTACCGTTGTTGTCCGGTCGTATGGGCACGCTGTGGGCACGAGGCTGGTCGGCGCTGCTTCGCGGAGGGCCGCTGGGCACTTGGCGATGAGGAATGCCTGGCGGGGGAGCACCGCTGCCACGGTGACTTGCGTGTGCACACTCCTGACCGAGGATGCCAAGATCGCAAAAAGCGTCTCTTTGGGTACAGACTTCGATCTTCGCCGCAGGCAGCCTGGGGTTCTGGGCGAGGAGGCGGCCGATGTGGTGGATCGGGATGGGGCTCGGAAGCGTCGCGGGTGTTGTGGTCCTGCGCGTTCTGCTCCGGCAGGTCCGGGGGCTGTTGCTGGACATCGGTGACTTGGTGTGTGCGTGGACCGAGGTTTTGTCGAGTATCGGCAGCAAGGCGGGGCAAGGGGGTGGATGCTGCGCTGCCCGCTATCGGTGTTCCGGCGTCGCAGAGGCTCCGAGGTGCTTGCGTAGGCTCAGGTAGACGATCAGCGTGATGCCATGGTCGGTCTGAGCGGCCCCGTCTTCGCGTGGTGGACGGTACCGGTGTGACGGTCGACGACGAAGATCGCGCTCCGACCTCGCCCACGACACCGAACTGACCTGGGTGACCCAGCGTCCGCCCCGGTACCTTGCCGACGACATCGACGGCCGCGCCCTGTTTGACGCGGCCACCGCCCGACGCCGTGCCCTCGGCGAGGGCCGCACCGACACCGGAGGCGTCGCCTCACTGGGACATCGTCGCCGTACCGCCGGTGCGCGAGGCCCGGGAGGCCGGGCGGCTCAAAGCGTCGCCCGTGTTCGCCCGCCTCGACCGTGACGGCGTCGCCTGGGCCGACGGCACGCGCGCTCCCGCCGACGCCGTAATTTGGTGCACCGATTACCGGCCTGCCCTCTCGCACTTGCCACCCCTGGGTCTGGGCGGCACGCGCGGTTGCCGCCTTCGGCGCGGGGCTGCGGTCCGCGGTTGGTCAGCGCGCGTTCCTTGCGTTGGGGGGAGTAGGTCGTGGTGGCGGGCGTTGGTATTGCGCCGACGCAGGTAGCGGTGCAGTGCCTGGGTTTGTCGCGGGGCGGCTGCGGTGGTGGTGGGTGGGGGAGGAAGCACAGCTCGACCTTGTTCTTCTACGTGTATGCGGCGGTGACGGTGAGTACCCCGGTGATCGTGGAATCCCGGCCGTCGTCGGCCGAGGAGTACGGTGAAACCAGGCTTTCGGTTTGCCGTCCCCGGTAGGTAGGCGAGTGCGATGTCCGACCCCGACCCCCCGCGGGTGGCCAGGCTCCTGCCCGACGCTGTGCATCAGGCGGTTTCGCGCCCCGGAACCGCCGTGGTGCGGCTCGAGACGACCCATGACCGGAAGGGCGCGCTCGACGGGGCGTGGTGGCCCCGCTCCCGCGACATCGCCGGTGAACTGCCCGGCCTCGTCTCCGCGCTGTCCGAGTACCTCGGGCCGATCACACGTGTCGGTCTGGACACCGACGCCTGGGACGAACTGCCGACGCGGCTGACGATCGACGGTCGTGTCGTCCGCATCGACTCCTTCCCGGTCGGAGACGACACCGTTCTCATCACCCGGGGCGGCAATGATCTCTTCTCGCTGCTGGTGGTTCCGCCGCACACCGCGGCCGACGCGGCCCGCGCGGCCATGGCCGCGGCCGTGCGCGCAGGCAGTCAGACGTCGGCGGAACAGATCCTCATCGACACCGGCACGGAGCGTGTGGGCCCGGGGCATGCACCCACCGCTGCGCTACGCCACGGCCGCCATGAGCCGGGCCGCTGACGACGCGCTCGTCTGGGGCGGCACCACGAGGAGATCCCAACGGCCCGCGGTGTAGGACTGCAGCAGGATCCTGTGCGGGTTGAGCACCTCGGTGAATCGGTCGACCGCCACGTCGTAGCCGTTGACGACGACCACGCCGTGCGGGACAGGCTGCCAGTGGCGGGGATTGACGGCCACGTGGGTGAGTCGGCCCCACAGCGGATCGATCACGTCGGCGAGTTCGCCGAGCTCTCGTGCCAGGTCGCGGGTCCGTGGCCACCAGGCGCCGTCCGGACGGCCGAAACGGCTGGCGGATCCTAGGACGAGGCGCGCGGCACGTGGTCGGAACGGTGCCGCGTGCGGACGGAGCTGAGTGGTGTTCATGATCATGAGGAAGAAGCCTGACTGCGGGCCTGCGCCTACTGACGGAGCGCCCGGTGGTGGGTGAGCGAGGACGGGACCGGCGGCGCCGGTACACGAAAGCCCTCGAAGTCCTCAGGCTACTCCTCGACGAGCCCCGACAAGAGGCTTCGGCCTCATCGGGTGGACTGCCCCCGGCGTACGGCCTGCTCGGGCGCCGCGAAGAGTAGGCTGGAGGAACCGGGGACACTCCGCGCACGGATATTTCGCGTCTGTGCCGTTCTCGGCGATCGAATACGCCGGGTCGGCTCAGGCCCGCCCGGGGCAGGGTTCGCGTCATGACTGCGACCGTCTCCCCTCCGACGTCGTCCGAAGACCGGCGTCCCACCTCCCCCGTACGTCTCTCGCTCGCCCCCGCCGGTTCGGCACCGCTCCTGCTCGACGGCGCCTGGTGGCCATGCTCGCGTGATCTCACCGCCGAACTGCCGGCCCTGGCGTCCGTTCTCGATCCGCTGTGGGGGCGGATCACCCGGATCACGGTGAACCCCGCCCAGTGGCCGGTCGTCCCGCGCAAGGTGCCTGTCGCCGGGCACGTGGTGAAGGTGGGCTGGTTCCGCTTCGAGCAGGACGAGCACGAGGTGCTGCTGCTCTCCTACCACGTGGGCCGCTGGAACCTGCTGGTCGTTCCCCCGCAGACGCCCTCGGCCGCGGCCGACTGGCTGATGGCCGCGGCGAGTGACCCGCGCCGGACAGCGACCGCGAGCAGCCTGCTGGCGGATGCCGCGCGTCTGACGGTGACCGCCGAGGCCGACCGCACCAGGGAAGCGGTGTGGGAGTCCGAAGGAGGACATGGAGCCGGTGCTTCCGTCACTTCTCCATGGCTTCGAGTCGTCGTCGCCACACCGGAGGACCGGCCGGAAAGGGTGTGAGGGCCATGGACATCCTCGTGACGGTGTTCGTGCTGCTGGCGGTGATCGCGGCAGGCGCGTTCCTCATCCACCGCCTGAACTCTCAGCACGGGGGCAGAAGTGCCGCCTTCCACTACGGCCGCAGCGGTGTCGTCGCACCAGACCGGAAGACCGACGAAGGGCCGGCGGTACGCCGACGGTCCCCGGTCGCCAACGACGCCGGCGAGCGCCGGGGCTCCCGGTACGGCGGACGCGGACGGCTGCGTCCTGGACGCCGCCGTACCCACGGCGGCGTCTCGCCCCGCTAAGTGAGGACGCGGGCCCGTCGGAGCGGGGCGCCGGCGTCGTGGAGGCTGGTGAGTGCCAACCGGTAGGAGGCGACCAGGCCCGTTTCCGCGTAGTCGACGCCCAGGTCCCGGCAGTACCGCCGGACGATGGCGCGGGCCTTGCGCAGGTTGGGGCTGGGCATGCTCGGGAACAGGTGGTGCTCGATCTGGTGGTTCAGGCCGCCGAGCGCCAGGTCGGTGAACCGGCCGCCGTTGACGTTGCGTGAGGTCAGCACCTGGCGGCGGAGGAAGTCGGGGCGGTCGTCGGCCGTCAGGATCGGCATCCCCTTGTGGTTGGGTGCGAAGGCCGAACCGAGGTAGACGCCGAACAGGCACTGGTGGACGGCGAGGAAGGCGATCGCCATCCCGGGCGGCAGGACCCAGAACAGGGCGGCCAGGTAGACGGCGCAGTGCCCCAGGAGCAGAGCGCCGTCGACTGCCCGGCGTTTGAGCCGGCGGTTGGCCATGGCCCTGCCGCTCGCCACGTGCAGGTTGAAGCCCTCCAGCGTGAGCAGGGGAAAGAAGAGGAACGCCTGCCAGCGGCCGAGCAGGCGGGGCAGTCCGGTGGCGGCGCGGGCCTGGTCCGGGGACCAGACGAGCAGGTCGGGTCCGATGTCGGGGTCGAGGTTCTCGGTGTTGGGGTTGGCGTGGTGACGGGTGTGCTTGTCCTGCCACCAGCCGTAGCTCATGCCGATCGACGCGCCGGCGATCCGTCCGGACAACTCGCTGGCCCGGCGGCGGCGGAACACCTGCCGGTGGGCCATGTCATGGGCGACCAGGGCGACTTGCCCGTACATCACGGCCAGGAACGCGGCGATCGCCAGTGTCCACCAGGAGGCGCCGACGAGGACGAACGCGGCCCATCCGGCGGCGTAGAGCCCGGTCACGGCGGTGATGCGTAACGTGTAGTAGCCGGGGCGGCGCCCCAGCAGTCCGGCGTCCGCGATCTTCTTCGACAACCGGGCGAAGTCGCTGCCGGGAGTGTCGGGGCGCGTGGCGGTGGTGGTGGCCATGGTCATGAGGACGTCTCTCTCAGAAGCGGGCGGATGACTCGGGGCGGCCCCAGGGCGAGTAGGGCGCGGGGAGCGGGTGCGTACATGGACGTGCCCGCGGCGGCTCCTACCACCGAGGTGCCCGGGTTCCCCGCCCGGTGGGTCCCACACGGCCGCGCGGACCTGCCGCCGCCGTCGTGGCCGGGGGCCGGGCTTCTCCGTCGGCGCCGGGCCGCCGGTCGTCCAGGGCGGCGGCCGTGAGGAGAGCGGCTGCTTCCTCCGTCGCGTCCGGCGGGATCACCTGCAGGTCCCAACGGCCGAGCCCGGGGGAGAGCAGGACGACCCGGTCCGGGGCGTGCGGAGAGGCGGGGGCCTTGTGCAGGCGCACGACCTGGTTGGCGACGAACATGCGCCCCGGTGCCGCCGACCAGGCCGCGGCGTCCACGGTGACGCCGGTGATGTCGCCCCACGCTCTCGGCAGCGCGGCGAGCATCTTCGGGAGCTGTGTCAGAAGATCGCGGGAGTACGGCCACCACACCCCGTCGATCCGGCGCGGCAGCGCGCCGTGTGGCGCGAGACGCAGGCGGACGAGGGGCAGGGGCGGGGACAGTTGGAACGGTGCGGTGGGGACTGTGGCGATCACGTGGGATCTCTCTGACGAGTTGGGTGCCGGCCGGTTCGGCAGGGCACGGCGGCCGACGGTCCGCGGGCTGTCGGGCAGCGCCGGACGTGGCCGGTGGATCCGGGTGCTGGAGGTCGTGCCTGGCCGCTCTTGCCGGAGGAAAGCGCCGACAACCGCCGCGAGTTCGCGGGAAGGGAGTCGACGGGCGTATGCGGGGTGAGGGGGGGGAGACCCTCCCGCGTGACGAACGCCGGCGGATACCGGGGTGGAGCCGGTCCGCCACCGGCGTGCCTGATGCCCTCGGTCTCCTCAGACTACTCCTCGGCGTGTAAAGGCGGCGTGACAGCAGGTCACCGGTGCCGTCGGAGACGGTGGGCACCTCCGCGGCGCCGGCCCGGACCGACGGCCACCACGTCTCATGGCGGCGGTACGCGCAGGGCCAGCAGGGCCACGTCGTCGGTGCTGCCGGGCGGCAGGTGGGCGAGCACCTTTCCGCACAGCCTGTCCAGCGGCTCGTCGACGAGCGTGAGGGCGTGCCGGCGCAACCGGTCCAGGCCCGTGTCGAGGTCGCTGCCCGGTGTCTCGACGAGCCCGTCCGTGTACAGCAGCAGGGTGGAGCCGGGCTCCAAGGGATGCGCGGCGTCCGGTCGGCCCGCGCCACCGACGGGTCCGGTGCCAAGGAGCAGTCCCTGGCCGGCTTCCAGGTAGCACGCGGTGCCGTCCGGGGAGAGGAGCAGCGGGGGCGGGTGCCCCGCGCTGGTCCAGCGGAGCGTCCAGGGTCCCGTGTCCGGGTCGCCCTCGACACGGGCGAGGATCAGGGTGGCGAGCGGGACGGTGGTGATGACCGGCATGGCGGCGTCGAGGCGGTCGACGACGGCGCCGGGCGGTCCCGTGTGGTCCCAGGCCAGCGAACGCAGAATGCCGTGCAGTTGGGCCATACCGGCAGCCGCGGTCAGGTCGTGGCCCACGACGTCACCGATGACCAGGGCGAGCGCGCCGTCCTTCAGGATGAAGGCGTCATACCAGTCCCCACCGACCTGGGAGCCCGCGGGTGCGGGCTGGTAGCGGGCGGCCAGCCGGAGGTGGCCCGGCCGGGGCAGCGGGGCGAGCAGGTTGCGCTGCATGGCCTCGGCGACGGCGCGCTGACGGCCGTAGCGGCGGGTGTTGTCGATGAGCACGCCGACCCGGCGGCCGACGTCGCCCACTGCCGCCAGGTCGTCTTCGTCGAAGGGGTGCGCCGGGTCGGTGCGCACCACCGTCAGCGCCCCGGTGATCCGGTCCCGGGCGCCGAGGGGCACCGTAACGGCGGAGCTGGCGCCCACCGCCGTCAGAAAGCCATGGTGGAGAGCGGCGAGAGGAGGGTGTCCGGCGGCCGGGGTGACTGCAGCCACCCGCTCCTGGAGCACGGATTCGCCCCCGGTCAGCGCACGGCCCAGCGGCGAGTCCTCCCCCTCACCGGCCCCCTCCGCGCCGGGTACGCTCCGGCCCTGGAATCCGGCGTCCCGTCCCTCCGGACCGGTCACCGCCACCCGGTGGACCTCGTCGGAACCGGTCCGCAGGTCCACCGCGGCCCAGTCGGCCAGACGGGGCACGAGCAGCCGCACCAGGCGGGCCAGCGCCTCGTCGGTCTCCAGGGTCTGCCCCAGGACGTCCGTGATCTCCGCGACCAGGGACAGCCGCTCGTTGAGGTCCTCCAGAGCGCGTGTGCGAGCCGTTCGCTCCCGGTGGACGCGGTGGTCCTCCGTGGCGTCCGTGAACAGCAGCACCATGCCCTTCACGGAACCCTCCTCCGTCAAGGGGGACGCGGACCAGGTGACGGCTAGCAGGCGGCCGTCACCCCGCAGATATGTGCCGCCCTCCCCCTGTGCACCCCTCCCCTCGGCCAGCGCGTGGAGCAGTGGGCACCGGTCCCGCGACACCCTGTTGCCGTCCGCGTCCCGGTGCAGCAGATCGTGTGCGTCGGCGCCCCGCATCGCCGCGGTTGTGCGGCGCAGCAGCCGCTCGGCCGCCGGGTTCGCGGCGATCACGCGTCCGGCTGTGTCCAGCACCAGCACCGCCGTGACCAGTCTCTCGAGAACCTGCCGCCAGAAACCTGGCTCGACTACCGGCCACGGCCCCACGTCATCACCCACCGCATCGCGCACGGACCTCCAGAAGCTGCGTTCCTGTAGATGGTGCTCCGACGCGGCCCTGCTCGCACGGCATCGGGGCAGTCGGCGCACACTGCGCGGGCACGGCCCACGGGCCGGCCAGGTCCGGACCAGGGGCAGTCGTCATCCCGCTGTCTGTCCGGACCCGCGCCGTCCTCGCCCCGGTCCGCGAGGAGCGCAGCCCCGCCCGGGCCCGGGCGTCGGATGCTCAGGACGACGGACGCGGCCGGGACCGTGACGAGGACGGCGAGGCTGACGGGCGACGGGATCTCCGGGACGCTGCGAGCCCTGCTGAGGTAGCGGAACCGGTCGAGCAGTCCGACGGGGAGGAAGTACAGGGCCCACAGGCCGAGAATGGCGAACGCGTTGCTGGTGCAGACGATGAAGGCGTCGTCGCTGACCGTCAGGACGGCGAGCACACGGATCACGGCTACGACGGTGTCGCGGTGGCTGAGGGGCCGGCCGAGATGATGACAGTCAAAGCCTGGGCGGTCGTGGGGAGGATGCCCGTCCCGAAAAGGGACAGCCAGAGACCCCCGCGGAACAGTTCGGAGTCGCGCGCATGCTCAACAGGATCCAGTAACGGGTGGACAGGGAACCGTCCCCGCGCCTTGCCACCTTCTCGGCGGCCGACAGCGTGCCGACCGCGTCGGCGTACCGGCGTTCGTACAGATCGACGTAGGCGTGGCGGACGAGGGCACACGCCCACAGGTCGTAGGACTTCGCCTCCTGGCTGGCAGAGGCGGCGAGCGTGTAGGAGGCGGCGGCGTCGGTGTAGCGGTTGCCGTCGAAGGCCAGTTCTCCGGCGAACTGGAAGAGGTCGCCGGCCGTGCCGCACAGGGCCTGTGCTTCGACCTCGGGCCGTCCGTCGAGGGTCTCGTTCAGGGCGGTGAGCTGGTCGCGGACGACCGGGTAGACGGAACGCTTGGCGCGGGCGAGTTGGTAGATCTGCCACAGGTGTCCGTTCATGCGCAGGAAGTCGTCGGACATCCCGCGCAGCGCGCCCTCCGCGAGGGCTGCGCCCTCGTCGGGGGGCAGGGCCACCAGGGCACTGGTGACGGTGATGGCGCGCAGGAACTGGCGTCGGATCATGTCGTCAAGGTCCCCTGAGCCGTGGTGGCCGCGAGGCGGCGGCTCTGCCGACTCCGGGTGGGCTGCTCGTGGCTGTCCCACCAAGGCGTCGAGTTCGTCAAGGTCGAGGTGGAGTAGCTCGGCCAGCCGTGGTCTCAGCGGCGGCTGCGGCGTGGTGGTGCGGCTTTCCCAGCGGCCGACGGTTCGTCGGTCCACGCCGAGGGCGTGCGCGAACTCTTCCTGACTGTAGCCCAGCGCCCTGCGCCTCTCCGCAAGCCCCATGCCGCCCCCTTTCCACGCATCAACCCGCGTCTAACCCGACGGCACCGGGCTGTCCCAGAAGTGTCCCAAGACTGCCCCGTGGATGCCGTGGCCGCGCCAACGCGAGCCGCTTTTCTGGGCGTTGTCAGGCACGACAACGGTGGAGACCGGAGAAGGGGTGCGATATGGCAGCAGGAAGCGTCACGTCGTCCGAGGCGGCTGGAGTGTCGATCGTCCTGGAGGCGGTCGACGAGGCCGTGGACACTGCGCTGGCCATTCGCCTGATGATGCCCGAACGCCCGGTGATCGACGCCACGGCCCGAGACCCGGTCGGTCACCTGAGAGTGCTGATGGTCGAGGAACTCGGCTTTGACGAGGACCCGGCCGTCCAGGCGCTGTTCCGAGAGGGCTACCGGGTCCTCGACCTGACGCGCCGGCCGACGGAGCAGTCCCCCCACTTCATCGCCTACCAGTACATGCGCGACGTCGGCGCGCTGACCAGACGCTTCGCCGACGTCTACCGCGCGACCCGGAGGGAGGACCAGAACGATGGCTGACCAAACCCCGGCCGAGCCGCCGGTGTGCCGGATCGCGGACACCAGCTGGGTAATGGTGTCCTGGGTGGCCACTGCATCGTCCAGCACGGTGGAGTCCAGTGCCCTGCGCTGCTTGCCCTTGAGCACGCCGGTGGCCCGCACGACCTCCCGCACCGCGTCGAAGATCCGGTGCGGACGGGCCGAGCGGGCCAGCCGCCGCCGGAAGTACGACAGCAGCGACGGATCGAACGCCGTGTCATGCAGGCCCAGCCCACATGCGGCCTTCCACCGCAGGTCACACCGCAATTCCTGAACAGTCTCGAAGTCCGACAGACCATGCAGGGACTGCAGCACCACCGCCGCGGCGAGAACCTGCGGCGGCATGCTCGGCCGCCCGTTCGCCGACGGATACAACAGCCACCAACGGCAAGGCCATGATTCTCAACGCGAAGTGGGCCCGGCACCACGCCGTGGCCCACTTCGCGCTGCGGGTTCAGCTGCAGCAGTCACCGCCGACTCGGCAGCCGCAGGCGTCTGCTGCGGCCGGCTGCGGGCGGGACTGCTGCGGCGGACGCGGGCCCGCAACAGCCCATGCCGTGCCACGCGTCGCGGCCTTCCTTAACGGTGGCGATCCCGAGGGCGGCGACGGGACCAGCCCCGCTCAACCTGCCCGCCTGGTGTCACATGACCGGCCACATCTACCTCGGCCCCGTGCCCGGGACCGAGCAGCCCACCTACGCCCTGCGCTGACCGCCGGCGCACTGCCCACCCGCGCTGACGCGCCATGGCATTCAGCCGCGCCGTAGTCCTTCCGGTGGCCACGATCGCGCAGTGACGTCGTGCCACTGCCTTACGGCGCGAACTGCTGCTTTGCGGAAGCTACTTCCCGTTCGACAGCGCGCATAGTGGCGCAGGTCACATAAAATGCGTCTCGCGATTCGAGACGTTCCGGCGCCGAGTCGGCTGAAATGGCATGCCAGGGCCCACCTGGACGTCACCTACCTGCTGTTAGGGCACGTGGAGGGCACGCCACTCTGGGATTGGTCTAGACAACAAGAAACCCCCGGGCTGATGACCTGGGGGTTCAGAGTGGAGCGGGTGACGAGAATCGAACTCGCGCTCTCAGCTTGGGAAGCTGATGTTCTACCATTAAACTACACCCGCGTAAGACGCCGACCACGGCCGGTGTCTGGACGCTCGCTCACTCTACCCCATGCCCGGCCCCCGGTGTTCGCGCCGTGGGGCCGGTGGCCGTTCCGGGGTGTGGATGCGGCTGCGGGGGGCGGGGGTTGGGGCGTACCGTGGGGCCGCCGGAGAGGGTGTGTGCGAGGGCGGAGTGCCGCCTGGAGAGTCGTCTCTTTCATCCCGTACTGTGGCTTTTGTCGTCAGGGTAGTACGCCAGACGCGGCTCTTGGGGAAGGGACTTGAAGGATTTGATGGAGCGCACCGTCGTCCGCTGTGCCGATGGGCACGTGTTCACCGCCACCTCGTTCCCGATGCAGCAGGCCGAGCGACTCGGCCCCGGCCGGCTCGTCCGATGTCCGCGGTGTGCGCGGCTGCGGAATGCCGTGCCCGTGGGCGCGCAGAAGCGGTAGCGGAGGAGCGGCAGCACAGACGCAGAGCGGGTCCTGGCGCGTGGCGCGGCGGCGGTTGTCGCTGTTCCGCGCGCCTTGCGTATCCTCGGTGCGTGCTTCTCTCAGACAAGGACATCCGGGCCGAGATCGACTCCGGTCGGGTGCGGATCGATCCGTTCGACGACTCCATGGTGCAGCCGTCGAGCATCGACGTGCGCCTCGACCGCTACTTCCGGGTGTTCGAGAATCACCGGTACCCGCACATCGACCCCTCCGTCGAGCAGGTGGATCTGACCCGGCTCGTGGAGCCGGAGGGCGACGAGCCGTTCATCCTGCATCCCGGGGAGTTCGTGCTGGCCAGTACGTACGAGGTGATCACCCTCCCCGACGATCTGGCGTCGCGGCTCGAGGGCAAGAGCTCGCTCGGGCGGCTCGGACTCGTCACGCACTCCACCGCAGGGTTCATCGACCCGGGCTTCTCCGGCCACGTGACGCTGGAGCTGAGCAATCTCGCGACCCTGCCCATCAAGCTGTGGCCGGGGATGAAGATCGGGCAACTGTGCATGTTCCGGCTCACCTCGCCGGCCGAGCACCCGTACGGGAGCGAGCGTTACGGGTCCCGTTACCAGGGCCAGCGGGGGCCGACCGCCTCCCGGTCCTACCTCAATTTCCATCGGACCCAGGTATGAGCGGCAAGAACGCAGGCGGGACGCGCGCATGAGTGATGTTCGGGAGAATCTGACCTACGAGCAGTTCGGCGTCGCCGTGCGCGAGCTGGCGCAGGCCGTCGCGGACGACGGGTACGAGCCGGACATAGTGCTCTCCATCGCCCGCGGCGGGGTCTTCGTCGCCGGCGGGCTGGCGTACGCGCTGGACTGCAAGAACATCCACCTCGTGAACGTGGAGTTCTACACCGGGGTCGGGACCACCCTCGACATGCCCGTCATGCTCGCGCCGGTCCCGAACGTCATCGACTTCTCCGACAAGAAGGTCCTCATCACCGACGACGTCGCCGACACCGGCAAGACGCTCAAGCTGGTGCGGGACTTCTGCCTCGACACGGTCGCCGAGGTGCGCAGCGCGGTGATCTACGAGAAGTCGCACTCCCTCGTCCAGTGCGAGTACGTGTGGAAGCGGACCGACGACTGGATCAACTTCCCGTGGAGTGTCTTGCCTCCAGTACATAAGTCTGGTTCACCGGCCAGGGTCAACAAGGAAGCTCTCTAGGGATCGCCAAAGTCGGGGGGAAGCGTGACTGCTCCAGATGTGACGGTAGAAGCAAGCTCGAACATCACAGTTCGGGGATGCAAGCTGCATCGAAGAACCATCGAAAAATGGGTGCGGGCGCTGCGATCAGGACTACCCGCTGAGGCGAAGGTCGATTTTTCGACTGAGCGAGCCATCACGACTTACAAGTCAAACTCTCTTGACGGTCTCGCTCAGGCGCTGGCAGAGTCCACCGAGCCAGGAAATGTTGAGGTTCTCGACAACCTTGTTATCTTTGCCAGCGATATTGGTCACAATCGCGGACCGGGGCCGCGACGCATAGCCCGTCTGGCTATCAAATCTGATGGCTGGGTCGCTTGTCATATTTCGGGCGATCCGAGTTGGGTGAACGCGCAGACTGCGGTGCTCCGTCCCCTGTTTGAGGAAGCCCGCCCTCGCAAGTGGGGTTTCTGGTATTCGCCCAGATGGATTTTCGCGGCCTGGGGGGTGTCTTTTGCTCTCATCTTCACTGCCCTTTTTGATTCCTTGCCGCTGACGGTCCTGATTGTTTTGGCTGGACTGGCTTGCGGGTTTGCCATTGGTAGTGTCCTCAGGCGCATTCTTAAGGTTGAGATATTTCTTACTCAAGATGAACTTGCATCATCGTATTGGCGTTTCACTGCAAATGAAATAGTGACGGCTGCTATCGCACTGCTGGCGATCGTTGTCGCTGTCATTTTTGGCGTAATTGCCCACAATGATTCACAAGATGGAGCTGGGGAAACGTCGGGGCTTGCTAGGTATTGGTGAAGTCGGATATTCGATATCACCATTACCCACCACCTTCCCTAGCTCCCATCCCGTCCGCCGTCGACCCACACACCGTGGAGCGGGCGTGGTTCAGGGCGTCCAGGTGGAGCGCGCCACTGTACGAACGACCTGGACGCCCTGGGCCGCGTCTGCTCGGCTCTGCCTGGGTCGACGGTGGACGGGATGGGAGCACCCCACGCGCACCCCTACGGGCCCGCGGTCGGCAACGGCGCCCCCTCCATCCCGGTGCCGGCCGATCCCCCGCCGGAGGCATCGTCTTTGACCGAGGGCCGCTCTATGCGGTGATCGACTCATGGCTTCCGGCCCTATCCACCTGTGGGCGCGCGTCGGCGCAGCGCGGGCGGAGCGGGCCGAAGGCAGGAGCGGCGCCCGGAGCGGAGCCGGGAAGCGCGCCCGGCGGAGCGGAGCGCAGCCGGGGCTTGATGAGGTAGAGAAACCTGTAACAGCTCACCCTGTTGTCTGGTCAGGACGAGGCTGCGTCGATGGTCAGGAGTCGGCTCGTGAATCCGGCTTGGCAAAGGCGCTCGTACGCCTCGATCACGTCGGCCGGTACGGGCTGGCTGATCAGGTAGCCCTCTTCCGGGTAGACCAACAGACGCTGTAGTGCGCCAACGAGCATGTCGATGACCATGCGGGCATCGCCGATGGAGTCGACGTACTCGCTCAGCGTCATCGGGCTGGACGCGCTAACGATCTCAACTTCGGGCCACAGCTTGCGCGCCGTCGCGTACGCCCGACGCTCCTCGTACGGCTTGCTGATCAGCAAGACCGAGGACACGTCAACGTCGGCCTCCTTCAACAGCTCCCGCGAGAAGCGGATGTTGTCCCCCGTGTTCCGTGCCCGCGGCTCCACCAAAACGGCTGAGCTGGGGACGCCAAGCTCAAGAGCCCGCTCCCGGTAGTGGACCGCCTCGCCCCGCGGCATGCGCTCTCGCGTCGTGGGGCTGGTGGCGCCCGTGAATACGATCAGCGGAGCCATGCCACGTTCGTACAGCTCGGCCGCCGTGTCGGCGACGCCCAGGTCGTGACTGCCGAGTCCGATCGCGACAGAACAAGGCCGGGGCGTATGGCCCATCTGGTGGTAGTCCCACAGACGTCGTGTGTCGGCCCAGTTCTGCGTCGAGATCACGGCTGGTCTTCCCTGTCCTTCGCTGAGTCTGGCACCTTGAAGTCGTACTCCCACGCGAAGCGTGACGCAGCATGCACACCGATGGCGAACTCCACCACGGTGCCGTCCGCCGTGTAGGTGGTGCGGTGCAGCTCGACGACCGGTTCCCCAGGCGGCAGCTGCAGAAGACTCACTTCGTCGGCCTTCGGGGCGCGGGCGAAGATCCTCTCCTGCATGTGATCGATCTCGTAGCCCGCGTCGTACAGCACACGGAAGCCACCACCCCGACCGGCGGGTCCCGGTGTCGGGTCAACGATGCGCGTGCCCTCGACATGCTCGGGCCGGTAGTAGCTGGTCAGAGTGTGCGTCGGCTGGTCGCCTTCCTTTACAAGCCGTGCGCGGGCGTAGACCGGGGCGCCCACCGGCAGGCTGTGTGCGGCTGCCACCTCCGCCGGCGCTTCAACGAGGCTGACCGTCTGAGTCTGTTCGTTGCGGCGGTACGGCCGCCCCGAAGCCACACGGTCCGCGATGAACGCCACCTCGTCGCCGTCCCGCCACTTCGCCTTGTCGTACCTGGCGATACCGAGTCGCTTGAGCGGGACTTGCTGCCGGACAACCGTGCCGTGACCTCGTGACGAGGTGACCAGGCCCTCGGCTTCCAGCGCCTTGTAGGCGGCGTGAACGGTCGCCTTGGAGCCTTCGCCAGCCTCGACCAGTTCCCTGATGTGCGGCAACTGCTGGCCCGGGGCGTAGTCGCCCCCCTTGATCTGCTCAGCCAGCTTGTCCGCCAGCTCCCGCCACTTCGGCGCCATCACGAAACCCCTCTCTACGAGGTCCAGTGAAACATAGTCCTAGGACTGTTGACAGTCCTAGGACTGCGGTGCACTATCTCTCTTGTCGCTCGCAGTCCTAGGACAGCGGGGATGTGCAGCTCTCTATTGGGCTGCTCTGTCGTCGAACAAGGAGTTCTCATGCCGTCCTTCAAGATCGACCTCTCCACCGCCGTGGTGTTCGTCGCGACCGCGCCGGAACCGAAGATGGCCAACAAGAAGACCGGAGAGCGGGCCGTCGACCGGGACACCGGTGCGGGACTGTCCACCGTGGGCCTGCTGGTCTCGGACGAGGGGGAGGGCAACCTCTACCAGGTCACTATCCCGGAGACGGGCTACCCCGAGGGTCTGGCCCCGGGCATGCCGGTCCGGGTGGTCGGCCTCAAGGCCCGTGACTGGGAGAACGAGTTCAACGGCCAGAAGCGGCACGGGATCTCGTTCCGCGCGGTCGCGATCACCTCGGCGGCCTGACCATGGCTGACCTGACGCTGTTGATCGAGGCTACGGGGGCCCTGGCGGGTGCCGGTGGTGTCAGCTACGCGAAGCACCGGGCGCCGCGCCTGTACTGGTCGACGGTGGGTCTGCCGCTGACGTGGGGCCGGTTCACCTGGTCCTACCGGTCCACGATGGACGTGTGCGGGCTGACCGTGCAGCCGTCCGGGCTGCGGGCCTTCATGACGCGCAACCTGTCCCGCCGTGAGGTGCGGCCGGTGCCGCCGAAGGTCCGCCGGGTCCGGCCCACCTCGACCGGGCTGCGCATCACGCTGCGCCTCCCGGCCGGCCTGGAGCCCGCCGACGTGGCCACCTCCTCGGAACGGCTGCGCCACGCCTTCGGCGTCCAGTCGGTCACCGTCGCGGAGACCAAGCCCGGCTTCGTAGAGCTGCGGATGACGGGCTACGACGTGCTGCGCCGGGTCCGTCTTCCGCGCTCCGCACAGCCCCGCGGGCTGCGGGTTCCGGTGGCGTTGCGGGAGGACGGCACGGTCTTCGAGCGGGACTACCGCGCGGTTCCGATGGCGCTGACCCTCGGGGCCACGCTGTCCGGGAAGTCCGTCTACCAGCGCAATCTGGTCAAGGGCCTGGCACAGCTCCCGGTCGGGTTGATCGGCATCGACTGCAAGCGCGGCGTCGAGCACAGCCGGTACGCGCCCCGCCTGTCGGCTCTGGCCACCGACCCGGACATGGCGGGACGGCTGATAGACGCGCTGGTCCTGGAGATGGGCGAGCGTTTCGATCTCCTCGCCCTGCACGGGGTCTCGGACGTGTGGGACCTGCCCGCGAAGCTGCGGCCGGTGCCGCTGGTCGTCCTGATCGATGAGGTGGCAGAGCTGTTCTTCGTCACCTCGAAGAAAGATGAGGCAGCGCGGGACCGGACGGTCATGCAACTGGTGCGGCTGGGTCAGATGGCCCGTGCGGTCGGCATCTACCTGGAGGTCTGCGGGCAGCGCTTCGGCTCCGACCTCGGCAAGGGTGCCACCGCGCTGCGTGCCCAGCTCACCGGGCGTGTGGTCCACCGGGTCAACGACAAACAGACCGCTGAAATGGGCTTGGGTGACATCGCTCCGGATGCGGTGATGGCGGCGACCTCGATCCGGGCCGATCGTCCCGGTGTCGCGGTGGCCGGTGACACCTCCGGTGGCTGGTCCCGCATCCGCACCCCGGAGACTTCGCCGGCCGATGCGGCGGCCGTGTGCCGGGAGTTCGCGCATCTCACTCCGGGGCTGCCGTTCCTGGCCCCGTTCCGGCCCCCGGCCCGGCAGATGCCGCCGATGCCCACCGTTCCGCCGCTGGTGTCCCCGCAGCCCTGACCGGAGGGAGGTGAAGAGCCGTGATCCGCTCGATCCGCATCGACGCCGTACTCATCCAGGCCGTAATTGCCGGGGCTCTGTCCTTCGCCCACCTGCACGACCTCGCCGAAGCGGCTGGCCAGACCGGGTGGAAGGCATGGGCCTATCCCGTCTCCGTCGACCTGCTCTTGGTCGCCGTGTGGCGTCGGCTGCGCACTGAGCGCTCGAAGCTGGCTTGGTTCTGGTTCCTGGTTGCCCTGGTCGCCTCTCTCGGCGCGAACATCGCGACCGCCGGGCTCCTCGACCTGGACCATGTTCCGGCCTGGCTGCGCATCCTCGTGGCCGGTTGGCCCGCGCTGGCGTTCCTCGGCGGCACCCTGCTGGCCCACACCCCGACCGACCATGCACCGGCCCCGGCGCCCGAGCCTCGGCCCGTACCGGTCGTCGACCGACCCGCGGCTCCCGAACCGACCCAGACGCCTGCTCCGGTCCCGGAGATCCCGACACCGGAGCCTGCCCCGGCCCTGCCGCAGGCCCCGGCCTCGACTCCCGCGGTCCCGCCTGCGCTGGTCGACCACGCCCGAAAGGTCGCCACCGAACACCGCACCCGCACCGGAGCCGACATCGACACGGCCACATTGCGCGATCGCCTCGGCATCCCGGAAGACCTCGCCGGCGCCATCGTTGCCCAACTCGCCTGAAGGGAATGACCTGCGTGCGCCCGAACCGCTTCTACGACGTCATCCGCGTTGGCCCGGTCCGAGTGGCCTCGTTCAACAACGGCCGGGGCCAAACCCGGCACACCGCCGCCTGCACCGCGCCGAAGTGCGGATTCTCCAACGAATACGGCGACCGGTCGGCCGCCGAACTCGCCGCCCGCACCCACCGCTGCGCCTGAAAGGAGGACCAAGCCATGCAGCTGCCCGAAGACCAGATCCGCGCCGGCCACATCCCCGCCGACCTCTACCGGCAGATCCCGCCCGGCACCGACATGCGACGCGTCGTGATCGTCCAAGAGGCGCCGCGTTCGTACAAGGGCCCGATCGTCCTCACGCTGGTCGTCCTCGCGGGATCGGTCGTGGTGCTGCTGGTCATCGCCTTCGTCGTTCAGGTCCTCGCCGGCGCCGCCGTTGCGGTCCTGTCGGCCACCGGCGGACTCGGCTACACGATCAACCGCACGTCCAAGCGCAAGACCCTCCGCAGCAAGTAACGCCCTCCGGGGCGGCCTCTCTCGCCAAAGATCCGCCGCCCCGGACGGCCACCACTTCCAGGCCCCAATGGACCCGAAAGGGAAGCCTCATCATGCCCCAGCCCGCCCAGAACACGCGCGTCTGCCGCGACTGCGACGGCTTCGCCATGGTCGCCATCACCACCGGCACCCGCCACGCCGACGGCTCCCGCGCCACCCTCCGGATCGCCTGCCCGGCCTGTAAGGGCGCCGGACGCACCGCCCCCGCCGCCCTGTACCGCATCGGGCGGTGACCACGTGACCGACACCGCCACCATGGCGGGCCTGGACCCGGCCACCCTCGCCGACGTGCTGAGGTTGGCCGGGTCCACCGGCTTCGACCGCATCCAGGACCAGATCCGCCGCACCGGCGGCTGCTCCGACCCCATCCACCTGACCGGCTCGACCGTCACCCGCGACGCCACCACCGGCAAGGTGTTGCACTCCTACTCGACCGACACCGAACCCGGCGGACGGCTCCGCCTCGCCTGCGGCAACCGGCGGGCCTCCCGCTGCCCGGCCTGCGCCTGGACCTACGCCGGCGACACCTACCACCTCATCCGCGCGGGCCTCGTCGGCGACCCCGCCAAGGGCACCCCCGAAACGATCCGGGACCACCCGCGGGTGTTCGCCACCCTGACCGCCCCGTCGTTCGGCCCGGTCCACAATCGCCCCGGAAGCCGGCCCTGCCGCTGCGGTGTCCGCCACGCAGAGGACGCCCCGGAACTGGGCACCCCGCTCGACCCCGACACGTACGACTACGCCGGGGCTGTGCTCTGGAACAACCACGCCTCCGAGCTGTGGCGCTACTTCACGATCTACCTTCGCCGAGAGATCGCCAAGCGCGCCGGGCTCACCCAGAAAGCCGCCAAGGAACAGTCGCGGGTGTCCTTCGGCAAGGTGGCCGAGTACCAGAAGCGCGGCGCCGTGCACTTCCACGCCGTGATCCGCTTCGACGGACCCGACGGCCCGGACGACACCCCGCCCGCGTGGGCCACCCTCGACCTTCTTACCGACGCGATCCACGGCGCCGCCGCCCGCGTGGAAGTCGACGTGCCCCCGGCCGGGGACCAGCCTGCCCGCACTCTCAAGTGGGGCACGCAGCTCGACGTGCGCCCCATCCGGGCCTTCGGCGACGGCGAGGACATCACCGAACAAGCCGTGGCCTCCTACGTCGCCAAGTACGCCACGAAGGCAGCCGAGACCACCGGCACCGTAGACCGCCGCATCGGCAGCAAAGACGCCCTCGTCCTGCTCGGCGTGCCCGACCACCCCGCACGGCTCATCGCCGCATGCCTCGACCTGCACGCGCTCTACCCGGACCGCAAGCTCCGCGACTGGGCCCACATGCTCGGCTTCCGCGGCCACTTCTCCACGAAGTCCCGGCGCTACTCGACCACCCTCGGCGAACTGCGCCAGACCCGCGCCGATTACCGGGCAGCCCAGCAACGCGCCGCCCTCGGTCTGCCCGACCCCGACGACGAGGACGCCACCACGCTCACCCTCGCCCACTGGACCTACGCCGGCCACGGGCACACCCCCGGCGAATCCTGGCTCGCCGCCAACATCCGCCGCGAGATCCAGCACAACCGCGAAACCGCCCGCGAAGAACTGGCAGGAGGTGCCCTTGATGAGTCAGACCAGTAGCCCGGAGTCCCGTAAGGCGACGGCTCAGCGTGAGGTCATGAGCACTGACGAGTGGCTGCGGATGCATCTTCGCCGTGCTCCTGAGCGTGATGAAGAGTGGGTACGCCGTGCCCTCGTGTTGCAGGGGCGGGCCTGATCGTCACCGCCAGACGGGTTCGATCAGGCTCGGGTCGAACTTCCGGCGTCCTCGTCCGGCCGGGTGAATGATCACGGCTGAGAGGCTGTGCAACACGATCTCCTGCTGGCGCTCCACCGGCAGCGCAAAGAACTCCTCGACGGTCAGGTTCGCCGCGTCGCCTTTGGCCTCGGCCTGCTTCTGCTCCTTGTAGAAGCGGGCCCGCTCCAGTTTAAGTTCGTCGCGCAGCCGCTCTTTGGCCGGCAAGAGCTGCAAGAGGGTGGCCACCGTGATCTGTTTCGAGCGTTCGGCATCCACGAGTTGGGTGATGTCTTGGGAGACCTGCTGCAACTCGTCCTCGCGCGGCCACCGCTGATCGACCGGGACGGCGGTTACTTCTGCTCGCGCGCGCTGTTCTTCGAGTGCGAGTTGGACTATGAGCCTGTCGACGGGCTCTCCAACCCGTCCGACCTTGCCGCATCCGCCGTTCACTACGGAGCACTGGTACGTGTATTTCGCGGCCTTCGAGCCTGGCTGCCAGCGGTTGTTGATCTGTCCTCGGATCTTCGTCTTGCACAGTCCGCACCGGGCAATGCCCGAGAGCAGGTACTTACGGGCGAGGGACTTGCCGGGATGCTTCTGCTTCCGCTCGGCGACGGCCGCGCAGACGGCTTCCCACTCTTCCAGGCTGTTGATCTGCTCCCAGTTGCCCTTGACCGGTTCGCCGTCTTCGCCGACCAGGATTTCACCGTGGTACGTGCGGTAGCCGACCAGTCTGGGGTTGGTCAGGATCTGCTCGACGTGGTGGTGGGCCATGCGCTTGGTGCCTGCGCGCGGGTTGCCCAAGCCCTGTTGCTGCCACCGGGTCCGGATGGTTCCGATGCGGACGCCGGCGAGGACTTCGCGCTGCGCCTCGCGGATGGCCTCGGCGGCCTTCGGGTCGACCTTGGTGCGGTCGTCCTTGCTCCAGCCGTACGGCGCTGGCCCGCCGCTGTCCTTGCCCTGTTGGGCCAGCTCTAGGTGCTTGCGCTTGATCCGGCGTGACGCATCGTGCGACGACTTGTTGGCGAACGCGACCATGATGCGGGCCATGGTGCGGCCGTCCGGAGAGCCAAGGTTGATGTCGTTCGTGACGGTGGCGAACTCCAGGCGGGGCCGCTCGTCGAAGATCTCGATGAGGCGTTCCAGGTCCCGCGGCTGTCGGGCTAGGCGGTCCAGGTCGTAGGCCACGATTCCGTCGATGAGGCCGGCGCGGAGGTCTCTCAGCATCAGCTCGAACTCGTCGCGCACGACGTTGCGCTTGAACGCCGATACGTCGTTGTCCTCGTAGGTCTTCACGACCTGCCACGACCGGAGATCCGCGAGGCGTTCGCAGTCCTGCTGCTGCCTGGCGACACCCAGAGACTCGCCCTCGTCGTCCCGAGAAATCCGGGTGTAGACCCCTACCTTGCGTGCCACGGTCGGCCCTCCCCCTGCCTCCTGAGCGGGGCCAGACTACTACCGTCATCGAGTCAAGTCAGCCTGGTCCGTCCTGCCTCCCGTCGTGCGGCGGGACGGGCAGGTGCTCGACGCCTGACGGGCCGGGAAAGCCCGACGGACAGGAAGAGGGGCCCCGGGTGTGACGACGTCACACTCGGGGCCCCTCCCTGGTGCTCGCCCGGGTCAGTACAGGCCCTTGAAGGTGTTCCAGCCGCCCGTGCCCACCAGCACCCGGGCCCCGTACGTGCCGTCTCCCGCGGACGCGTACCGCCACAGCTTCCCGGTGGTGTCCCGGGCCAGCAGGTCGGTGCGGCCGTCGCCGGAGAGGTCGCCGGTGCCGACGAGGGCGGAGTAGACGTTCCAGCCGCCGCCGACCCGCTCCCGCTTGGTCACACTGCCGGCCGCGGTGCCGTAGTACCGCCACAGGACACCGGCGGAGTCCTGGCCGAGCAGGTCGCCGCGGCCGTCGCCGTTCAGGTCGCCCGCGCCGGTGATCCACTTGTACAGCTTCCAGTTCGCCTGGATCCGCACCCGGGTCTTCAGGCGGTGGTCCGCGGTGCCCGCGTAGAAGTAGATGTCGCCGGTGCTCGTCTGGCGGGCGATCAGGTCGGTGAAGCCGTCGCCGTTCAGGTCGCCCGGTGAGGTGAGCTGGTCGTACTGCCCCCAGCCCTTGCCGATCGGCGTGTACGGCGACGACGCGCCGACGACCTTGCCGCAGCCGGGGCGGTAGGCCCGCAGCTCGTCGCCGGTCCGCACCAGTACGTCGGCGCACCGGTCCCCGTCCACGTCCCCGAAGGGCACGAGCACCGAGCCGGTGGCGAACGCGCCGGCCGACCCGGCGACGCGGGAGGACACGCCGCCGGTGCCGTCGCCCCGGTACATCGACACCGCGCCGTTGGCGTCGACGGCCAGCAGGTCGCCGAAGCCGTCGTCGCCCGCCATGTCCCGCCACACGGCGGCACCGCCGGTGACCGGCACGGTCCCGGAGACGGACAGGCCGGTTCCGACGCCGTCGGCGGGCTTCGCGGTCAGGGTCCAGGTGTAGGCGCCGTTCGGGACGTACGTCCCCCCGGCGTCCCTGCCGTCCCAGGTGGCCGACAGCATGCCCCGGGCCTCGCCGCCGGACAGGGTGCGCACGGTCTTGCCGCTCGCCTTGTTCCGCAGCGTCAGCGACCAGGAGGCGGCCGGCTTGGACAGCCACCAGCGCGACGTCCACGCCGCCCCGGTGGCCCTGAGGTTCAGGGCGGGCGTCGTCTCCGCGTCGATCACGGCGATCCGGGAGGCCGGGACGCCCGACGGGACGATCCGCACCCGGCGGTCCGCGCCGACGTAGGCGACGTGGCCGCCGAAGCGGTCCACGGTCCAGTCGGCCCGGCGCACGGTCCGGTCGCCCAGCTCGGCCGCGGGGACGAGCACGCGCCGGGGCAGGTCCGCCTCCGTGCCGCCGGCCGGCAGGCCCTCGTGCAGGTCGACGAGGGTCAGGCCGGCCGGGTCGGACTGGCGGACCAGGTAGCCGTCGCCGAGGAGCGTCTTGCCGGTGCCGAGCCTCAGGGTGCGCTTGGCCTCACGGTCGTAGACGCCGCCGCCCGGGTAGTTGGGCCAGGAGTCGTCGCACTGCCAGTACACCCAGCGCCCGACGGCCTGCAGCTCGCGCGGGACGCACCCCGCGTCGAAGGTCTCGCCCGCGGCGCCCGTCGACAGGTTCTTCGCCGACACCGTGGTCGGCAGTTCCAGGCGTGGGTCGTCCCAGCTCCCGGTGGCGCTCCACAGGGTGCTGCCCCACAGGGAGGCCGCGACCGTCCCCCGCTTCTCCAGGACGCTTCCGGTGTCGCCGTCCGCGAACCGGAGGACGGCCTGCGCACCGCCCGACGCCTCGTCCACGACGCCGTACCGGCCGGAGAGGTCGACGAGTTCCGGGCTGTGCTGTCCGGAGGTCACCCGCGGGCCCCAGGACGTGTCGCCGTTGGTGTGGAGCACGGTGACGCCCTGCTCGGTCGCCGCCTTGCGGCCGTGGTGTCCGTCACCGCCGGCGAACATGGTCACGCAGGGACCGTTCTCGGAGTCGCCGCAGTCGGCGTCCCGGCCGCTCACGAGACCGTCGACGGTCGACTTCAGCTCCTCGGGGCGGCCGGAGGTCTTCAGCCAGGTGCTGCGGTAGGCGCCGACGTAGGTGCCCGGCATGTAGAGCTTCGAGTCGTCGGCCGTGGTGAGGATGCCGCTGCCCAGGGAGATGCCGAAGGGATCGGCCTCCCGGTCCTCGATGTCCGCGACGCGCTTGCGGGTGACGGTGCCGTCGGCGGCGGGCGTGAGGAGGTAGTACCCCCAGTCGAGCGGTCCGTAGTCGGTCTTCTGCTCGGCGCCGGCCACCAGCAGCGAGCCGCCGGGGGTGCGGTCCACGGAGGGGGAGGCGACGGCCAGCAGGGTCTTCGCGTTCCCCTCGGTGTCCTCCAGGTAGAGCCCGTTGCCGCGGTACTCGTTGTCCCCGGGGTTCGGCGGGGTCACGGTGGCGAAGCCCCCGCCGAAGGGCAGGATCGTGTCGTCGTACGTGCCCACGTCCCGCAGGTCGACGGTGACCGGCTCCGCGTCCAGGTCGTCGCGGCGGTACACCTGGGCGGCGTACGGCTCCGGGGCGCCGAGGTGGAAGACGGTGTCCCCGTCGAACCGGACGGCCTCGCCGTGGGGGGAGAGTGTCTTCAGGGACCCGGTGGCGAGGTCGACGACCCACCACCCCTGGGACATCGTGCTGTCCTCCCACTTGATCGCGCGGACGGCCACGGACCGGGCGTCGCCCCCGCTGACGCTCAGGTGCCACCCCTCCGGCAGCCCCTGCAGCTTCCGGTCCCGCACCGCGCCGTTCTCCAGGCGCAGCAGGTGCAGGCCGGTCACGGCGTTCTCGGGGCCGGTGCGGGTGATGACGGTGTCGCCGTAGGTCGCGACGTACGTCTGGCCGTCGGGGACCGGGACCGTGACCTTCGCCCCGTCGCCGGCCCGCTGCTGGAGCGTGACGTGCGGGGCGGGGGACGGCGCGTAGAGGGCGACGGTGTCGGAGCCGTGGCCGAAGTCCCCCGGGTGGCGGTCGAAGCGGCGGTCGTCGACGTCGTAGGCGAGCGGCTCGGGCAGGCGGTGGTCGAGGACGGTGGTCGCGCCGGTGGCGTAGTCGATCCAGCGGAGGCGGTCGTCGCCTTCCTGCGCGGTGAGGAACCCGGTCTCGCCGGCGTTCAGGACGAGGGTGGCGCGGGGCACGAAGCGGGCGCCCGGGCTGACGACGACGGGGTCGGCGGACGCGGCGGACACGGCGGGGGCGGCGGCCGTCCCCGTGGCGGCGCCGAGGCCGGCGGTCACGGCGAGCGTGACGGTGAGAGCGGTACGGCCGAGCACACGCCGACGGCGCACGGCCCGCTTGTCGAGCGGACGAGTCACGAAAGGAGTCCCTCCCCAGGGCGGTCACGCAGGGGGGCGTTTCACGTCTTCGCCGCTCGTCCCGCGTGAGCAGGGCGACAGTAGCACCAGGGGATCACCGTGCGGCAGGGGAAAGGCCCCCGGTGCGGGACACCGGGGGCCTCTTCCGTGGCGGTCGGTCAGAACGTGCCGAGCTTCACGATCGACAGCAGGGCGATCAGCTGGATCGCGGAGGCGCCGAGCGCCTTCGGCCAGGGCAGGTCGTGGGAGCGGCTGACCATCAGCGTCAGCAGGGCCCCGGCCGCGACCCAGGTGGCCCAGCCGAGGATCTGGACGAAGGGCGCGTCGCCGCCCGCGAACATCGCGACGACCAGGCGCGGGGCGTCGGTGAGGGACATGATCAGCATGGAGAGGCCGACCGTGGGCTGCCAGGCGCCGTCGCCGCCGAGCTGGCGGGCCAGGGTGTGGGTGACCACGCCCAGGATGAAGGCGCTGAGTACCAGGGCCACCGCCGTGGTCAGGACGATCGGGACGGCGTTGGAGAGGGTGGCGTTGATGGCGTCCTCGCGGGCGCCGTCGAAGCCGAAGACCGCCAGCAGGCCGTAGAGGAACGTCACGATGAGCGCCGGGGCCCACATCGCGTAGTCCCGCATCTGGAGGAAGGTCTGGTTGGGCGCGAGGACGACGCCCTTCAGGAGGTCCTTCCAGTGCAGGCGGGGGCCGACGGGGCCGGGCGCGGGGGCGGAACCGGCGCGGTAGGTGTCGCCCTGGTTGTAGGGGTCGTCGACCGTGAACGCCTGGGTGTGGCCCGGGTTGTTGGCCGCGTACGGGTCGTACGGGGCCTGCTGGGGGTGCCCGCCGTGGCCCCCGGGGCCGTAGCCGCCGTCGCCGAAGTACTCCGGCTCGCCGTGGCCGCCGCCGGGTGCCTGCGGCCACGGGGATCCGCCCGGGGCGCCACCCCCGTACGGAGGCTGCGGGTACGGCTGCCGAGGCGTCGCCGGACCGCCGTACGACGGTCCCTGGGGCGCCTGCTGTCCGTACGGAGGGCGTTGTGGTTGCGCGTGTGGAGCGCCGTTGTCCCGGCCGCGTCCGATCCTGAATCCAGCCACGCCTTCGAACGTACCTGGTCCCGGAGAGTGACGTGCGGGGTCCGGCCGTTCGGGGGACCTTTGCGGCCGAGCTGTGACATCCCCTACGGGTGCTCCCCGAGGCCGGTCCGGCGGGAGCCGCCCGCCCCTCGGCCGGTCCCCTACGGGGCCAGGAACTGCGACGTGGAGAACGTGACCGCGGCCCGTGCCGTCACCAGGTCCTCCGCCGAGCCCCGGTGGACCTCGACGGTGTCCTGCGTGTCGCCCCGGTGGGTGCGCAGCACCAGGTCGGCGAGGCCGTCGCCGTCGAAGTCGCCGGCCGCCAGCACCCGCGTGGTGCCCGTCGTCGCCGGCCGTACCGCGACCGCGCCCCGGGCGGTGGGACCGGCCGCGCGGCCCGGGTGGACCCGCACGCCGGAGCCGCTGGAGACCAGTTCGCTCAGGCCGTCCCCGTCGAAGTCGGCGGCGTCGAGCATCGAGCCCGGGGTGCCGAGGGTGCCGCGGGCGGCGGTGGGCAGGTCGTAGCGCATCGCGATGCCGCCCGGGGATCCCACGGCGGCGTCCAGCGCCTTGCCCCGGCCGAAGGCCCCCAGGGCGACGTCGTCGCCGGCGGGGAGGGTGGCCCCGGTGCGGGTGGGGCCGTCGGGGCCGCCCAGGACGAGGGTGGCCCCGCCGGGGCCCGCGGAGGCGCGGACGACGAGGTCGTCGTACCCGTCGTGGTTCACGTCGGCGGCGGGCCCGGTCGGTGCCTCGCCGGCGGAGGGGACGGGCGGGCCGGCCTCGCGCGGGGCGCCCTTGCGGGTGAAGGGGCCGCGCAGGTGGCTGAGGCGGCCGGTGGAGGCGTGGAGGACCAGGTCCGCGGCGCCGTCGCCGTCGAAGTCGCCGCACACGGGACGCTCCGGCCAGTCGTTGCCGTAGCGGGCCCGGTCGGGGACGACGAGCGGGACCGCGCGGCCGGCCGGTCCCGACGGGGAGCCGAAGAGGAGCTGGAGGGGGACGGGGGGACGGCCCCGGCCGTCGTAGGGCGGGTCGGTGGTGACGACCAGGTCGGTGAAGCCGTCGCCGTCGAGGTCGCAGCTCGCCTCCGCCTCGAAGACGGCCGGCGGCCGGCCGCCCACCGGCGCCGCGTACTTCTCCGGGGTGAGCAGCTGCCGGGCTCCGGGCACCAGCCCGCGGGACGAGCCGTAGACGATGCCGATGCCCGCGTCGTCGGCGTGGCTCTCCGCCGTGACCAGGGTGTCGAGGACCAGGTCGCGGTGGCCGTCGCCGTTGAAGTCGTCGGGGACCTCGCTGCCTCCGCCGCGCGGGACGGGGAGCGGGGCGGGGGCCTCGGCGGCGCCTACGGGGGTGGGGGCGGCGTCCTTGGCCGCGTGGGCCGGACCGTGGCCGCAGGCCGTGAGCAGCAGCAGGCAGCCGGCGGCGGCCGTGCCGGCCAGGGTGGTGCTTCTTCGCGGGGGCACCGTTCACCTCGTCCGTATCGACCCGTATCACCGGCACCGGTGACACCGACCGGGTCATGATGCACGGGTTCGACACGTGAGGGCACCCCCGGGTTCGCGGGGAATCCGGGGGTGCCGTCGGGCGGGAGGGGCCGGTTACTTCACCGGCTCCGGGGCCGGCTCGGTCTCCGGCTGCGGTTCGCCGGTCGGGTCGGCCGGGGTCTTGACGGAGTCCAGCAGGAGCTGGGCGACGTCGACGACCTGGATGGACTCCTTGGCCTTGCCGTCGTTCTTCTTGCCGTTGACCGAGTCGGTGAGCATGACGAGGCAGAACGGGCAGGCCGTCGAGACGATGTCGGGGTTGACCGACAGGGCCTCGTCCACGCGCTCGTTGTTGATGCGCTTGCCGATCCGCTCCTCCATCCACATCCGCGCGCCGCCCGCGCCGCAGCAGAAGCCGCGCTCCTTGTGGCGGTGCATCTCCTCGTTGCGGACGCCCGGGACGGCGGCGATGATCTCGCGCGGCGGCGTGTAGATCTTGTTGTGGCGGCCCAGGTAGCAGGGGTCGTGGTACGTGATGATGCCCTCGACCGGGGTGACCGGGGTCAGCTTGCCCTCGTCCACCAGGTGCTGGAGGAGCTGGGTGTGGTGGACGACCTCGTAGTCGCCGCCGAGCTGCGGGTACTCGTTGCCGAGGGTGTTGAGGCAGTGCGGGCAGGTGGCGACGATCTTCTTCGCCGACCTGGGCCTGCGGGACTCCTCGGTGACCTTGCCGTCGTCGTCCATCTCCTCGCCGAAGGCGGCGTTGAGGGACATGACGTTCTCCATGCCGAGCTCCTGGAACAGGGGCTCGTTGCCCAGGCGGCGGGCGGAGTCACCGGTGCACTTCTCGTCGCCGCCCATGATCGCGAACTTCACGCCCGCGATGTGGAGCAGCTCGGCGAAGGCCTTGGTGGTCTTCTTGGCGCGGTCCTCCAGAGCGCCGGCGCAGCCGACCCAGTACAGGTACTCGACCTCGGTGAGGTCCTCGATGTCCTTGCCGACGACCGGGACCTCGAAGTCCAGCTCCTTGAGCCACTCCAGGCGCTGCTTCTTGGCCAGGCCCCAGGGGTTGCCCTTCTTCTCCAGGTTCTTGAGCATCGTGCCCGCCTCGGACGGGAACGCCGACTCGATCATGACCTGGTAGCGGCGCATGTCGACGATGTGGTCGACGTGCTCGATGTCGACGGGGCACTGCTCGACGCAGGCGCCGCAGGTGGTGCAGGACCAAAGGACGTCGGGGTCGATGACGCCGTTCTCTTCGAGGGTGCCGATCAGCGGGCGCTCGGCCTCCGCGAGGGCGGCGGCCGGGACGTCCTTCAGCTGCTCCTCGGACGCCTTCTCCTCGCCCTCCATGGTCTTGCCGCCGCCGGCCAGCAGGTAGGGGGCCTTGGCGTGCGCGTGGTCGCGCAGGGACATGATCAGGAGCTTGGGGGAGAGCGGCTTGCCGGTGTTCCAGGCGGGGCACTGCGACTGGCAGCGGCCGCACTCGGTGCAGGTGGAGAAGTCCAGCAGGCCCTTCCACGAGAACTGCTCGACCTGGGAGACGCCGAAGACGTCGTCGTCGCCGGGGTCGGTGAAGTCGATCGGCTTGCCGCCCGAGGTCATCGGCAGGAGCGCGCCGAGGGCGGTGCCGCCCTTCGCGTCGCGCTTGAACCAGATGTTGGGGAAGGCCAGGAAGCGGTGCCAGGCGACGCCCATGTCGGTCTTCAGGGCGACCGTGATCATCCAGATGAAGGAGGTGGCGATCTTCAGGCCGGCGAAGAAGTAGACGAGGTTCTGCAGCGTGCCGGTGTCCAGGTCCCGCAGCGCGGCGACGACCGGGTACGAGATGAAGAACGACGCCTCGTAGCCGTCCACGTGGTGGAGGACGCCCTCCAGCGCGTGCAGCATGAAGATGCAGACGCCCACGACGAGGATGACGGCCTCGACGAAGTACGCCTGGCCGAAGTTGGAGCCTGCGAAGCGGGACTTGCGGCCCGGCTTGCGCGGGTGGCTGAGCTGCCGGATCACGATCAGGGCCAGGATGCCGAGCACGGTCATGGTGCCGATGAACTCGACGAAGACGTTGTACGGCGCCCAGTCGCCGATGACCGGCAGGATCCAGTCGGCCTGGAAGAGCTGGCCGACGGCGTTGACGATGGTCAGCAGCAGGGAGAAGAAGCCCACCGCGACGAACCAGTGCGCCACACCGACGATGCCCCAGCGGTTCATCCGGGTGTGGCCGAGGAACTCCCTGACCACGGTGACGGTGCGGTCCACGGGGTCGTTGGTCCGCGTTCCGGCCGGCACCGGCTGGCCCAGCCGCATGTAGGTGACGATCTGCAGGACGGCGCGGCCGAACAGTGCGACGCCGACCACGATCAGGACCAGCGACACGATGATCGCGGCGAGTTGCATTTGGGGGCTCCTCGGGCCTGCGAGGTTACGAGGGGGCGGTATTACTAAGCGGTAACTTATTGAGTCCGTTCGAGACTACCCCCATCCTTTGCCGCACTGTAGTCGGACGTGCGGTGATCTGCGTCGCTGAGGCCACCCTGACCCGCCGGGGCCGGGAGTCCCGGGCGACGCGTTCGTTCCGTGGGCGATTTTTCCGGTTCGTCGAGCCGGTGGCGACGGGAATGTGCAGCTCAGCGCGCCGTTGCGCGTAAGGAGCGGATAAGAGTTGAGTCTGCCCGGCTCACCTCTGTTGACCCGGTGCCGGGCGTCATGCACACTTGAGCCTGTTCCACTCAAGTCGCTGGAGGTTATTCACCATGGCACGTGCGGTCGGCATCGACCTGGGCACGACTAACTCCGTCGTCAGCGTTCTGGAGGGCGGCGAGCCCACCGTCATCACCAACGCCGAGGGCGCCAGGACCACGCCGTCCGTCGTCGCCTTCGCCAAGAACGGTGAGGTGCTCGTCGGCGAGGTCGCCAAGCGCCAGGCGGTCACGAACGTCGACAGGACCATCCGCTCGGTCAAGCGCCACATGGGCACCGACTGGAAGGTCAACCTGGACGGCAAGGACTTCAACCCGCAGCAGATCAGCGCCTTCGTGCTGCAGAAGCTGAAGCGGGACGCCGAGTCCTACCTGGGCGAGAAGGTGACCGACGCGGTCATCACCGTCCCGGCGTACTTCAACGACGCCGAGCGCCAGGCCACCAAGGAGGCCGGTGAGATCGCGGGCCTCAACGTCCTGCGCATCGTCAACGAGCCGACGGCCGCCGCGCTGGCGTACGGCCTGGACAAGGACGAGCAGGTCATCCTGGTCTTCGACCTCGGTGGCGGTACGTTCGACGTCTCGCTGCTGGAGATCGGCGACGGCGTCGTCGAGGTGAAGGCCACCAACGGCGACAACAACCTCGGTGGTGACGACTGGGACCAGCGGGTCGTCGACTACCTGGTCAAGCAGTTCCAGTCCGGCCACGGCGTGGACCTGGCCAAGGACAAGATGGCCCTCCAGCGTCTGCGCGAGGCGGCCGAGAAGGCCAAGATCGAGCTGTCCTCGTCCACCGAGACCACGATCAACCTCCCCTACATCACGGCCTCCGCCGAGGGCCCGCTGCACCTGGACGAGAAGCTCACCCGCGCCCAGTTCCAGCAGCTCACCTCCGACCTGCTGGAGCGCTGCAAGACGCCGTTCCACAACGTCATCAAGGACGCCGGCATCCAGCTCTCCGAGATCGACCACGTCGTTCTCGTCGGTGGCTCCACCCGTATGCCCGCCGTCGCCGACCTGGTCAAGGAGATGACCGGCGGCAAGGAGGCCAACAAGGGCGTCAACCCGGACGAGGTCGTCTCCATCGGCGCCGCCCTGCAGGCCGGTGTCCTCAAGGGCGAGGTCAAGGACGTCCTGCTGCTCGACGTCACCCCGCTGTCCCTCGGCATCGAGACCAAGGGCGGCATCATGACCAAGCTGATCGAGCGGAACACGACGATCCCGACCAAGCGCTCGGAGATCTTCACCACCGCCGAGGACAACCAGCCCTCCGTGCAGATCCAGGTCTACCAGGGCGAGCGCGAGATCGCGGCGTACAACAAGAAGCTCGGGATGTTCGAGCTGACCGGTCTGCCGCCGGCGCCCCGCGGCGTCCCGCAGATCGAGGTCTCCTTCGACATCGACGCCAACGGCATCATGCACGTGACCGCGAAGGACCTGGGCACGGGCAAGGAGCAGAAGATGACCGTCACCGGCGGCTCCTCGCTGCCGAAGGACGAGGTCGACCGGATGCGCCAGGAGGCCGAGAAGTACGCGGAGGAGGACCACGCCCGCCGCGAGGCCGCCGAGTCCCGCAACCAGGGCGAGCAGCTCGTCTACCAGACGGAGAAGTTCCTCAAGGACAACGAGGACAAGGTCCCCGGCGAGGTGAAGACCGAGGTCGAGTCCGCCGTCGCCGAGCTGAAGGAGAAGCTCAAGGGCGAGGACACCGCCGAGATCCGCACCGCGACCGAGAAGGTCGCCGCCGTCTCGCAGAAGCTGGGCCAGGCCATGTACGCCGACGCCCAGGCCGCGCAGGCCGCCGGCGGCGAGGCCCCCGGTGCGGGCGCCCAGGCCGGTGACAAGGCCGACGACGACGTCGTCGACGCCGAGATCGTGGACGACGAGCGCAAGGACGGTGCGGCGTGACCGAGGAGACCCCGGGCTTCGACGAGAAGCCCGACGTCCCCTCTGGCGCCACCCCTGACGCCGCCGAGCCGCAGGCCGCCTCCGAAGAGGGGGCGGCCGCGGCCGGGGACGCGAGCGAGACCGCGGGCCTGGTGGCCCAGCTGGACCAGGCGCGCACGGCGCTCAACGAGCGCACGGCCGACCTCCAGCGGCTCCAGGCCGAGTACCAGAACTACCGCCGCCGGGTCGAGCGGGACCGCGTCGCGGTCAAGGAGATCGCCGTGGCGAACCTCCTGTCCGAGCTGCTTCCCGTCCTCGACGACATCGGCCGCGCCCAGGAGCACGGCGAACTGGTCGGCGGCTTCAAGTCGGTCGCGGACTCGCTGGAGACGGTCATCGCCAAGATGGGTCTCCAGCAGTTCGGCAAGGAGGGCGAGCCCTTCGACCCGACGATCCACGAGGCCCTGATGCACTCCTACGCACCGGACGTCACCGAGACGACCTGCGTGGCGATCCTGCAGCCCGGGTACCGGATCGGCGAACGGATCATCCGCCCCGCGCGGGTGGCGGTCGCCGAGCCGCAGCCGGGCAGCCAGACGGTCAAGCCGGCCGAGGACGCCGCCGAGGCGCAGGACGCCGAGTCGAAGGACGACGGCGCGCACAAGGAGAGCGGTGGCCCGGACGAGGGCTGAGCTCGAAATGAGCAGTAGGGCGCGAGAGGAGGGACGTCGGGGATGAGCACGAAGGACTTCATCGAGAAGGACTACTACAAGGTTCTCGGCGTCCCCAAGGACGCCACCGAGGCCGAGATCAAGAAGGCGTACCGGAAGCTCGCCCGCGAGAACCACCCGGACGCCAACAAGGGGAACGTCAGGGCGGAGGAGCGCTTCAAGGAGATCTCCGAAGCCAACGACATCCTCGGTGACCCCAAGAAGCGCAAGGAGTACGACGAGGCCCGCAGCCTCTTCGGCAACGGCGGCTTCCGGCCGGGGCCGGGCGCGGGCGGCGGCACCTTCAACTTCGACCTGGGCGACCTCTTCGGAGGCGGTGCCCAGGGCGGGGGCCAGGGCGCCGGCGGCTTCGGCGGCGGCCTCGGGGACGTCTTCGGCGGCCTGTTCAACCGCACCGGCGGTGGACCGGGCGCCGGCACGCGTACGCAGCCGCGGCGCGGTCAGGACATCGAGTCCGAGGTCACCCTCAGCTTCACCGAGGCGATCGAGGGCGCGACCGTGCCGCTCAGGATGTCCTCGCAGGCCCCCTGCAAGGCCTGTTCGGGCACCGGCGACAAGCACGGCACGCCGCGCGTGTGCCCCACCTGCGTCGGCACCGGGCAGGTCGCCCGGGGCTCGGGCGGCGGCTTCTCGCTCACCGACCCGTGCCCGGACTGCAAGGGCCGCGGCCTGATCGCCGAGGACCCCTGCGACGTCTGCAAGGGCTCCGGACGTGCCAAGTCCTCGCGGACGATGCAGGTCCGTATCCCCGCCGGGGTCTCGGACGGGCAGCGCATCCGGCTGCGCGGCAAGGGCACGCCGGGCGAGCGGGGCGGTCCGGCGGGCGACCTGTACGTGGTCGTGCACGTCAAGGAGCACCCCGTCTTCGGCCGCAGGGGCGACAACCTCACCGTCACCGTCCCGGTCACCTACGCCGAGGCGGCCCTCGGCGGGGAGGTCCGGGTCCCGACCCTGGGCGGTCCGCCCGTCACGCTGAAGCTTCCGGCGGGCACGCCGGGCGGCCGTACGATGCGGGCCCGGGGCAAGGGCGCGGTCCGCAAGGACGGCACTCGCGGCGACCTCCTGGTCACCGTGGAGGTGAGTGTTCCGAAGGACCTGACGGGGAAGGCTCGTGACGCGCTGGAGGCGTATCGCGAGGCGACCGCGGGTGAGGATCCGCGGGCGGAGTTGTTCCAGGCCGCGAAGGGAGCTTGACGGGAATGGACGGTCGTCGACGCAATCCGTACGAACTGACCGAGGACACCCCGGTCTACGTCATCTCGGTGGCGGCCCAGCTCTCCGGACTGCACCCGCAGACGCTGCGGCAGTACGACCGCCTCGGCCTGGTCTCCCCGGACCGTACTCCCGGCCGCGGCCGGCGCTACTCGGCCCGCGACATCGAACTGCTCCGTCAGGTCCAGCAGTTGTCGCAGGACGAGGGCATCAATCTGGCCGGAATCAAGCGCATCATCGAGCTGGAGAACCAGGTCGCCGCGCTCCAGGCCAGGGCGGCCGAGCTGGCCGCCGCGCTCGACGGCGCGGCCACGGCGATGCGTCAGCGCGAGGCCGCGGTGCACGCGTCGTACCGCCGTGACCTGGTTCCCTACCAAGAGGTACAGCAGACCAGCGCGTTGGTGGTCTGGCGCCCCAAGCGCCACGGACAGACCCCGGACTGACCGGAGCGCCCTGGCGGCACAAGGGAAAACGGCATCGACAGCCCCGGAGGACCCACCGTCCTCCGGGGCTGATTCGCAACGGTGCAGTCTCATTGGTCTAGTACTTCTTGACGATTTGGTGAAGAGAGCGTTGGCTTCCTTCACCGGGGGTTGCCGGGGGTCCCCGGGGCCACCGGGGTCACCCGGGTTCACCCGGTTCACCAACCACACCCGTGTGTCGGAAGGCAAGCGCAGTGAGTAGCCGTCCCCGTCGTATCGCCATATCCGTGGCCGCGTCCCTGCTGACCGTCTCGCTGGCCTCCTGCGGTGTGCTGGGGGCGTCGGAGGACAGTGGCGACGCGAGCCCGGCCAAGGGCAACGACATCACCGCCGGCCTGCTGCTGCCGGAGAAGGAGAACACGCGCTACGAGCTGTTCGACTACCCCTTCTTCAAGGCGAAGTTCGGCGAGCTCACGCGCGACGCGGGCAACGTCAAGTACGCCAACGCCGAGGCCAGCGCCACCAAGCAGGCCGAGCAGCTGCAGCAGATGGTCGACGACAAGGTCGACGTGATCGTGCTGGACGCGGTCGACGCGCACGCCATCGCGGACGGCGTGCAGAAGGCCAAGGACGCCGGCATCCCCGTGATCGCCTACGACCGGCTGGCCGAGGGCCCGATCGACGCCTACATCTCCTTCGACAACGAACTGGTCGGCGAGGTCCAGGGCCGTTCCCTGATCGAGGCGCTGGGCGGCGACCCGTCCAGCTCCGACAGGATCGTGATGATGAACGGCTCGTCCACCGACCCGAACGCCAAGCAGTTCAAGGCGGGCGCGCTGTCCGAGCTGAACGGCAAGGTGACGATCGCCCAGTCCTTCGACACGAAGGACTGGAAGCCGGAGAACGCCGAGGCGAACATGACCGAGGCGATCGAGAAGATCGGCAAGAAGAACATCGCGGGCGTCTACTCCGCCAACGACGGCATGGCGGGCGGCATCATCAAGGCCCTGGAGGACGCGGGCGTCACCGACCTGCCCCCGATCACCGGCCAGGACGCCGAACTCGCGGCGGTGCAGCGGATCGTCACCGGCGAGCAGTACATGAGCGTGTACAAGTCCTACCCGCAGGAGGCCGAGAACGCCGCGGAGATGGCCGTGGCGCGGGTCCAGGGCCGCGACATCCAGTTCGAGGCGCTCGCCCGCGACAAGGTCGACAGCCCCACCCACAAGGGCATCCCCGCCCAGCTCGTCCCCGTCGTCGCCCTCACCAAGGACAACATCGAGGACACGGTCGTCGCGGACGGGTTCTACAAGGTGACCGACATCTGCACCGCCAAGTACGCGGACGCGTGCGCGGAGGCCGGGCTGAAGTAGCCCGCGCGGTCCCGCTCCCGCGGACCGGGTATTCGGTTGCCAACCGGTCCATTTCGCTTGCCGCCCCGGGCGGAGCCGTGTTGCGGAGCGGGTCCCGGCCGCGCATAGTTGCGCTGCGGAAGAGCCGGAACCGGGGGTGGAATGGGCGATGGCCGGGCACGGGGCTCAGGAACACCCGCACGGGGCCGACCGGCTGTGCGCGGCCGGTGACCGCGTGTACTCCCGGGCCGTGCGGCGCGGGAGGGTGCCGCGCCGTGACGCCGATCAGGTCCCCTGCCTGCTCGAACTGGCCCTGCTGCACCCCGACCCCGACGACATGGACTGGCTGGTGCCGACCTCCCCGCAGGAGGTCATGACGCGGCTGCTGCGCGGGGTCCAGGAGGAGGTCAGCGCCAGTCAGCGGCGGGTGGGTTCGGCCGTGGAGGCCTTCGAGTGGTACGCCGGACTGGGCAGGCTGCTCCAGCCCCCGGCCGGCCCGGAGGGAACGGCGATCCGGGTCCTCGACGGCCTGTCCCGCATCCAGGCCGCGATGGACGAGGCGACGCGGGCCTGTACGACGGAGGTGCTCACCGTCCAGCCCGGCGGCATCCGGCGCGAGCACGAACTGTCGGAGGGGCTGCACCGGGCGCTGGCGCTGCGCGGGCGCGGGGTGCGGATGCGGGACCTGTACACGCACGTGGCCCGGCACGGCCAGGGCCTGCTCAACTACCTGGAGCTGATGGGCGACGCGGTGGAGGCCCGCACGCTGGACGAGGTCGTCGACCGCCTCATCCTCTTCGACCGCACGGTGGCCTTCATCCCCGCCAACACCGACCGCACGATGGCCCTGGAACTGCGCCACCCCGCGCTGGTCGCCTACCTGGTCACCGTCTTCGAACGCCTGTGGCGCCTGGCGATCCCCCTGACGGCGCCGCTCCCCGACACCGGCATCGAGGGCATCTCCCTGCGCGAGCAGTCCATCGCGGCGCTCCTCGCGGAGGGCCACCAGGACGCGGTGATCGCGGAACGCCTCGGCATCAGCGTCCGCACGGCCCGCGCGCACATCGCCCGCCTCTCGGAGACCCTGGGCGCGGCCAGCCGCACGCAGTTGGGCGTCCGCATAGCCCAGGCCGGCCTGGACGGCTCCCCGCGGACCGCCCCCGTCATCCTTCCCGGTCGAGAATCCCCGACTGCCCGATGAGATAGCCGAGCTGGGCGCGGCTTTCGCTGCCGAGGGTGGCGGCGAGTTTGGCGATGTGGACGCGGGCGGTGCGGACGTTCATGCCGAGGCGGTCGGCGATGTCGCTGTCGGTGTGGCCTTCGATGAGGAGGGCGGCTATGGCGCGTTGGCGGGGGGTGATGCCGTTGAGGGTGGGTTGGTGGACGGCTTGGGGGTGCATGGGGGTGGCGAGGTGCCAGAGGCGGTCGAAGGTGTTGACGAAGTAGGCGATGAGGGCGGGGTGGCGGACTTCGAGGGCGAGTGAGCGGTCGGCGCTGGCGGGGATGAAGGCGACGGTGCGGTCGACGACGATGAGCCGCTCGGTGACTTCGTCGAGGGTGCGGGCTTCCACGTCGCCGGTCAGGTGCTCGTAGCGGGCGCGTGCGTAGGGGGCGTGGCGCATCGTGTGCTGGTACAACGCCCGTATGCGGGCGCCGCGGTCGAGGAACTCCTGGTCCCGCTTGATGGCCCCTTCGAGGATGTCGGGGCGCCTGCTGACGCGTGGGTCGTGCGGCTGGATGGCGAGCAGTTCCGTTCTGCCCTCGGCCATGGCCTCCTCGATGGCCTGTCCGGTCCGCTCCTTGCTGCTGAGGATCCTGAGGGCCCTGGTGTCCTCGTCGGCCGCATGGCGTGTGCCCAGGCGCATGAGGGGCTCGAAGACGTCGGCCAGGCGTTGTCCGCGCCGCCGCTCGTCGGCGATGCGGTCCTCCGAGGAGCGGAGCAGGCGTTGCAGCGCGACGGTCGGTGGGACCGGCTCCAGCCGGGCCAAGTCGTCGACGGCCGGATGGAGCAGGCCGTTGTCGATCAGGCAGGGTGCCGTTGCCGCATAGTCGGCGGGAAGGTGGCCTTCGCGCAGCGCGCGGGCGTAGATCTCCAGTCCCGCATCACACAGCTCCTCCGTTTCGTGGTGATGCACCTCTGGGGTCACGTGGGGCTCTCTTCGTCTGTGGGGATCAGTGATCCTTCTCCAGGATCCCGGACTGGGCTATGAAGAAGCCGAGTTGGGCACGGCTGCCGCTGCCGAGGGCCTGGGCCAGTTTGGCGATGTGTGCCCGGCACGTACGGACGTTCATGCCCAGTCGTCGGGCGATGGCCTCGTCGACGTGGCCCTCCACCAAGAGCTTGGCTATGGAGTGCTGAATGTCGGTGATGCCGTCGGGGGCTGTTTCGTAGGGTGTTCCCACCTTGAGCGGCACGGCACGGGACCACATGAACTCGAAGACTTTGATCAGGTAGCGCACCAGCCCGGGGTGGCGCAGCTCAAGGGCGACTTGCCGGTCCTCGCGCGTCGGTATGAAGGCGACGGTCTCGTCGCAGATGATGAGCCGCTCGACCAGTTCGTCGATGGTGCGCACTTCGACCTTGCCGTTGGCGATCTGCTCCACATAGGCCAGGGTTTCCGGGCTGTGTCGCGCGGTGTGCTGGTAGAGCGTCCGCAGCCGCACCCCTCGCTCTATCAGCGGCCTGTCGCGTTCGAGACCCTTCAGAAGGTTGCTCTCCAGCCTTCGGCCGCCGGGCTGCACGGTGAGAACCTCGGTCTGGCTCTCCGAGGTGGCGAGGTTGAGCGCCGCGTTGATCCGGTCCCTGCCCTCCAGCACTGTGATGGCATGGACGGACGCCGTGCTCTGCGCGCTCACGGCCATGAACGGCTCGAATGCGTCAGCCAGCTGCACGGACAGGCGTCGACGTTCTGTGATCTCCCGTTCGATCGGGTGGAGACGCTGTGCGAGGGCTACCGTCGGAGGGACGGGGCGCAGCCAAGTGGCGTCGTCGGGATCGGGGTGGAGCAGCGCGAACTCCATCAGGCAGGGGGCCGACTCGACATCCGCACGAGCGATGCGTCCGGCGCGCAGTGCGGTGACGTAAATTCTGCTGCCTTCGACGCACAGTTCGGTTATGGCGTGGGGATGTGCCGTTTGTGTCTCATTCGTCCCCAATTTTCCACCCCCCAGGGTCCTGAACATGCAGGAACATGATGCACCGATTGTGTGGCCATGACGTGCCTGAATGAGCCATCGTCTAACCCGACGGGGGAAGAGGAGACCATCGAGTGAGGACGAAGCCGACTATGAGTAAGAGAATGCTTCGCTCGGTACTTGCCGCTGCTCTTTCCGCCGCTGTGGTGTTTGGGGCCGTGAGCGGCCTGGCCGGCAAGTCCAGTGACGTTCGTGCGGGCGCGGGGTCGACGGCGGTGGTCGCGGGCACTGACCGCACCGACGACACGTCCTGGAACTGATAGCCATGACGACACCACCGGACGACCGCTCCTTCCGCCGGGAAATGGCCACCGCCTACCGCTCCGGCTGGCACTTCATCGACCTGGTCACCGCGATCCCGCACGCCGGTGACTCCCTGATGGTGACCGTCTTCGGTGAGCCGGTCGTCGTCACGCTGGACGAGGACGGCGACGTGCGGGCGTACCGGTGTCTGCGGCGGCCTCGGGGGGCGCCGCAGCCTGTGAGGTGTGCCATCCGGTACGGAATGATCTTTGTGAACCTGGACCAGCGGGACCACCGGCTCGAGCAGTCGGAGGTCCCGGAAGTGAGGACCATCTCGGCCACCCCCCGCAGCGCCTGACGCGATTCCCCCGTCGTAACAAATCGCTCAGGTGCTTCCCCCCGGCAGCGGCGTCACCGTGACCTGAACACGGTGACGCCGCTGTCGTATGTGCGGACATCTCACGACACCCGGCGGTCCCACGGCTGGCCGAAAAGGCACGGAGGTCGTGCCCGGCCCGGCAGGCGTCAGCCCGTGGGTACGTTCCGGCTCCTGCCTTGAGTGGGCCAGGCTCAACTTTGTGTACGCTGGACGAGTCAGCACTACGCGAGGAGGAGAGCCAGAACGTGGACGCCGAGCTGACCAACCGGAGCCGGGACGCCATCAACGCCGCCAGCAGCCGGGCCGTGACCGAGGGGAACGCCGACCTCACCCCCGCCCACCTGCTCCTTGCGCTGCTCCAGGGGCAGGACAACGAGAACATCACCGACCTGCTCGCCGCCGTCGAGGCGGACCTCGCGGCCGTGCGCTCCGGCGCCGAGCGCATCGTCGGCGGGCTGCCCAGCGTGACCGGGTCCACCGTCGCGCCCCCGCAACCCAGCCGTGAGATGCTCGCCGTGGTCGCCGACGCCCAGGCCCGCGCCAAGGAACTCGGGGACGAGTACCTCTCCACCGAGCACCTGCTCCTCGGCATCGCCGCGAAGGGCGGCGCGGCCGGTGAGGTACTGGAGGGGCAGGGAGCCAGTGCGAAGAAGCTGCAGGAGGCCTTCCGCAAGGCGAGGGGAGGGCGCCGGGTGACCACGCCCGACCCCGAGGGCCAGTACAAGGCCCTGGAGAAGTTCGGTACCGACCTCACCGCCGCCGCGCGGGACGGGAAGCTCGACCCCGTCATCGGCCGGGACCAGGAGATCCGGCGCGTCGTCCAGGTGCTGAGCCGGCGGACCAAGAACAACCCCGTGCTCATCGGCGAGCCCGGCGTCGGCAAGACCGCCGTCGTCGAGGGGCTCGCCCAGCGGATCGTCAAGGGGGACGTGCCCGAGTCGCTGAAGGACAAGCGGCTGGTGGCGCTGGACCTGGGGGCCATGGTCGCCGGGGCCAAGTACCGGGGCGAGTTCGAGGAGCGGCTGAAGACCGTCCTCGCCGAGATCAAGGACTCCGACGGGCAGGTCGTCACCTTCATCGACGAACTGCACACCGTCGTCGGCGCCGGCGCCGGCGGGGACTCCGCCATGGACGCCGGGAACATGCTCAAGCCGATGCTCGCGCGCGGTGAGCTGCGCATGGTGGGCGCCACCACCCTCGACGAGTACCGGGAGCGGATCGAGAAGGACCCCGCCCTGGAGCGGCGCTTCCAGCAGGTGCTGGTCGCCGAGCCCACCGTCGAGGACTCCATCGCGATCCTGCGCGGGCTCAAGGGCCGGTACGAGGCGCACCACAAGGTGCAGATCGCGGACAGCGCGCTCGTGGCCGCCGCGAGCCTGTCCGACCGGTACATCACCTCCCGGTTCCTGCCCGACAAGGCCATCGACCTCGTCGACGAGGCCGCCTCCCGGCTGCGCATGGAGATCGACTCCTCGCCCGTCGAGATCGACGAACTCCAGCGCGCCGTCGACCGGCTGAAGATGGAGGAGCTGGCGATCGGCAAGGAGACCGACGCCGCCTCCCTCGAACGCCTGGAGCGGCTGCGGCGCGACCTCGCCGACAAGGAGGAGGAGCTGCGCGGCCTCACCGCCCGCTGGGAGAAGGAGAAGAAGTCCCTCAACCGGGTCGGCGAGCTGAAGGAGAAGCTCGACGAGCTGCGCGGCCAGGCCGAACGCGCCCAGCGCGACGGCGACTTCGACACCGCCAGCAAGCTGCTGTACGGCGAGATCCCCACCCTGGAGCGCGACCTGGAGGCCGCCTCCGAGGCCGAGGAGGAGGTGGCCCGGGACACCATGGTCAAGGAGGAGGTCGGCGCCGACGACATCGCCGACGTCGTCGCCTCCTGGACCGGCATCCCCGCCGGACGCCTCATGGAGGGCGAGACGCAGAAGCTGCTGAGGATGGAGGAGGAGCTGGGCAAGCGGCTCATCGGGCAGACCGAGGCCGTACGGGCCGTCTCCGACGCCGTACGCCGCTCCCGGGCCGGGATCGCCGATCCCGACCGGCCGACCGGGTCGTTCCTCTTCCTCGGTCCGACCGGCGTCGGCAAGACCGAGCTGGCCAAGGCGCTCGCCGACTTCCTCTTCGACGACGAGCGGGCCATGGTCCGCATCGACATGAGCGAGTACAGCGAGAAGCACAGCGTGGCCCGGCTGGTCGGCGCGCCGCCCGGGTACGTCGGCTACGAGGAGGGCGGCCAGCTCACCGAGGCCGTGCGGCGCCGCCCGTACACGGTCGTGCTGCTCGACGAGGTGGAGAAGGCGCACCCGGAGGTCTTCGACATCCTGCTCCAGGTGCTGGACGACGGGCGCCTCACCGACGGACAGGGCCGCACCGTCGACTTCCGCAACACCATCCTCGTGCTCACCTCCAACCTGGGCAGCCAGTACCTGGTCGACCCGATCGCCGGCGAGGCGGAGAAGAAGGAGCAGGTCCTGGAGGTGGTGCGGTCCTCCTTCAAGCCGGAGTTCCTCAACCGGCTCGACGACCTGGTGGTCTTCTCGGCGCTCAGCAAGGACGAGCTGAGCCGCATCGCACGCCTGCAGATCAACGGCCTGGCCCGGCGCCTCGCCGAACGCCGCCTCACCCTGGACGTCACCGAGGACGCGCTCGCCTGGCTCGCGGAGGAGGGCAACGACCCGGCCTACGGCGCCCGGCCGCTGCGCCGCCTCGTCCAGACCGCGATCGGCGACCGGCTCGCGCGGGAGATCCTCTCCGGCGAGATCAAGGACGGCGACTCGGTCCGGGTGGACCGCTTCGGCGACGACCTGATCGTGGGCCCGGCGAGCGGCAAGACCCTGTAGCCGCCCCGCCCGCCCCGGCGGCCCGTCCCCCGCGGGTTGCCGGGGCCCCGAGGGGGTACCCGACCGGTCGGATCAAGTCAGCCCAGGGCTGACAGGCCCGCGGCGGGCTTGCCACGCCCCTCCCCGGATGGGGGAGGATGGCCAGATCCGTACGAAGGGAAATTCACGGTGAGCATCGACCCGTCCTCGATTCCGAACTTCGGGGGCAAGCAGCCCGAGCCGCAGCCCCAAGGACCGGCGGGCCCCGTCGTCCCGGATCAGGATCTCGTGAAGCAGCTCCTCGAGCAGATGGAGCTGAAGTACGTCGTCGACGACGAGGGCGACCTCGCGGCGCCCTGGGAGCAGTTCCGCACGTACTTCATGTTCCGCGGCGAGGGCGACCAGCAGGTCTTCTCGGTGCGGACGTTCTACGACCGGCCCCACAAGATCGACGAGAAGCCCCAGCTCCTCGAGTCGGTCGACGACTGGAACCGGCGCACCCTGTGGCCCAAGGTGTACTCCCACACCCACGACGACGGCACGGTCCGCCTGATCGGCGAGGCGCAGATGCTGATCGGCATGGGTGTCAGCCTGGAGCACTTCGTCTCCTCGACGGTGAGCTGGGTGCGGGCGGCCATCGAGTTCGACCGGTGGCTCGTGGAGCAGCTCGGTCTGGAGCAGGAGGTCAACGAGGCGGAGAAGCCGTCCGACGAGGACGGCGAGTAGTCCGCCCCCGCGGCTGAGTCCAGGAGAGCCCGGCACCCCGGACCACGGGGCGTCCGGGCTCTCGTCGTCCCGGTGCGCGTGCTCAGCCCGCGAGGGTCTTCAGCCGCCGCACCGCCTCCTCCAGCACCCCTGCCCGCTTGCAGAACGCGAACCGGACGAAGGGCGCGCCCTCCTCCCGGTGGTCGTAGAAGACCGCGTTGGGGACGGCGACGACGCCCGCGCGCTCGGGCAGCGAGCGGCAGAAGGCGAAGCCGTCGCCCTCGCCGAGCGGGCGGATGTCGGTGGTGACGAAGTAGGTCCCGGCGGGCCGGTACACGCCGAACCCCGCCTCGGCCAGTCCCGTCGCCAGCAGGTCCCGCTTCGCCTCCATGTCCTGCCGGTAGGCGGTGAAGTACGCGTCCGGCAGCGCCAGCGCCTCGGCGACCGCGTACTGGAAGGGGCCCGCGCTGACGTACGTCAGGTACTGCTTGGCCGAGCGGACCGCCGTGAGCAGGGCGGGCGCGGCGGTGATCCAGCCGACCTTCCAGCCCGTGAACGAGAACGTCTTGCCGGCCGACCCGATGCTCACCGTGCGCTCGCGCATCCCGGGGAAGGTCGCGAGCGGGACGTGCTCGGCGCCGTCGAAGACCAGGTGCTCGTAGACCTCGTCGGTGACCACGAGCAGGTCGCGCTCCACGGCCAGCTCGGCGACCGCCGCCAGCTCCTCGCGGGTCAGGACCGTGCCGGTCGGGTTGTGCGGGGTGTTCAGCAGCAGCAGGCGGGTGCGGTCGGTGACCGCGTCGCGCAGCTCGTCCAGGTCCAGGCGGAACGCCCCCTCGTGCGGGCGCAGCGTCACGGGCACGCGGGTGCCGCCGGCCATCGCGACACAGGCCGCGTACGAGTCGTAGTACGGCTCCAGCGCGACGACCTCGTCGCCGGGCTCCAGCAGGGCCAGCAGGGCGGCGGCGATGGCCTCGGTGGCACCGGCGGTGACCAGGACCTCGGTGTCGGGGTCGTAGGACAGGCCGTAGCGGCGGCGCTGGTGGTCGGCGACGGCGGCGCGCAGCTCGGGGACGCCGGGGCCCGGCGGGTACTGGTTGCCGCGCCCGTCGCGCAGCGCCCGTACGGCGGCCTCGCGGACCTCCTCGGGGCCGTCGGTGTCGGGGAATCCCTGGCCGAGGTTGATGGCCCCGGTCGTCACCGCCAGGGCGGACATCTCGGCGAAGATCGTCGTCCCGAACTCCGCGAGCCGGCGGTTCAGGAGGGGGCGGGCGCTGGAGCTCATCGAGGTCATGGCGGCCATCCTGCGCCGAAGCTCTGGACTTCCTCAACTCTGCTTTGGGCCGCCGCGGCGCCGGGCATCTCCCGTTCACGCAGGCGAGCTTCACGGCGTGAACCACAGGAAACCGATACGCGGCGAGGCGTCCGACGGGGGACTGCTTCGGGGGACTTCCGGGCGAGGGCCCGGACGGAAGGAGGGTGGAGCCGTGGTCATGGGCATCATCCTGTTCGTGGTCGCAGCCCTGGTGATCAGGGCGTTCGTGGTACGGCGGCGCCCCTCGCGCCCGGTGCGGACGAGGAGCGGCAGGGGGCCGCACCGGTCCGGCGGGAGCGGGACCGGGACCGTGGGCGGCGGCGGTGACAGCGGCGGCAGCGGCGGCGACAGCTGGTGGGCCGGCGACGGGGGCGACTCGTCCTCGGGCGGCCACCATTCGGGCCACTCCTGCGGTGGCGGCTCGTCCTGCGGAGGCGGGTCGTCCTGCGGGGGAGGGGGCGGCGGATGCGGCGGAGGCAGCTGACACGGGGCAGCTGAGCTTCCGCGGGGGACCGCATCCCGTGCACGGGGCCCACTCCTGGGGCCGGGCCCCGCGCCCCCACGAAGAGCGCCCGCCGGGCCACACCGCCGGTGGGCGCTCGCACGCACCGGCGCGCGCCGTGCGGGCGGGGTGTGCGCCATGGTTGAACAATTGAGCTGTTGAGCCCCCTGAGGGATGGAAACGCCACGAAGTTGGGTAAAAACGCTGTGGCGGCACCACCGTTCATGGTTCGCTCTTGTTCATCAACGCAGCTCCTCGGACGACCTGTTGACCCCCCTCCTGACCGGCCGACTGGGCTGAGCGGGCCGCATCCCCGGCAGTGCCCCGGATGCGCAGGCCCCACACCTTCCTCTCCTTGTGTGCTTGCGGAGCCGATCCATGCTCACGACCCTGACAACCGCCTACACCGACACCAGCGCCGCCGACCTGGCCTGGGCCCTGGGGCGCGAGCCGCTCCCCGCGCTCGCCTGCCTGGACGTGGAACTGACGGACGCGAAACTGCAGTTGAGGCTCCTGGGCGCCTCGCACCAAGTCCTGCTCGAGGAGGAGGGGGGCAGTTGTTCGGAGACGGTGGCGTGCATCCCGGGCAGCAGCACCCCCCTCCCGCTGGGCGTCGCCAAGCGGGTGGGCGACTGGGAGTACGAGTTCGCCGCCCGCGTGGAGGTGCTGACGCCGGGCTCCTTCGCCGGCCGCGCCCAGGAACTGCTCGCCCTGGTCTCCGACCATCCGCACGGCCTGGCCGGGGTCTTCCCGGGCAGTCCGCACGCCTTCACCGCGCTGCTGGCCCAGCGGCACGAGGGCCAGGTGCACTGGCGGACCTGGCACGCCTACCCGCAGGACGGCCAGCTCGTGGCGACCCGGACCCGGGTGGGCGTGCGGACGCCGGCCTCGCAGGCCGGCCGGTCCGCGGGGTGAGGCGGGCGGGCGGGTGAGGTCCGGGCCTGCTTGCGAGTAAGGGCCGGATAAACCTCTGGTGTCCGAAAGAGCCCGAGTTTCACACGTGTGGGTGACGAAGTGTGGTGGTGGTGTGACGTAACGTCACCCCGTGATCGAACCGCACGCGCCCGCCCCGCCCGGCACTCCGCCGTCCTGGGGCGGCCCCTGCGGGCCCGAAGCGCCCGCGTGGCTGCCCGTCCGGCCGGCCGTCGGGCGGCTCCTGGTACTGGCGGGCGTGTTCGTGTGCGCGGCCTGCGGGCTCGTCTACGAACTCGAACTCGTCGCGCTCGCCTCGTACCTGATGGGCGACTCCGTCACCCAGGCGTCCGTCGTCCTGTCCGTCATGGTCTTCGCCATGGGCATCGGCTCGCTCGCCGCCAAGCGGCTGCGCGGCCTCGCGGCGGCCGGCTTCGGCGCGCTCGAGGCCGGCCTCGCCCTCGTCGGCGGCTCCAGCGCGATGGTGCTGTACGCCGTCTTCGCCTGGACCGGCGGCTGGGGCGGCCTGTGGGCCGACGGCCCGCGCATCCTGCTCGTCGTCTTCTCCCTGGTCATCGGCGTGCTGATCGGCGCCGAGGTGCCGCTGCTCATGGAGCTGATCCAGCGGGTGCGCAGACAGGACCCGGGCGGTGCCGTGGCCGACCTGTTCGCCGCGGACTACGTCGGCGCGCTCGTCGGCGGCCTCGCCTTCCCGTTCGTCCTGCTGCCCTTCCTCGGCCAGCTCACCGGCGCGCTGCTCACCGGCACCGTCAACGCGGCCGTCGGCGCCGCCCTCGTCCTCGGCCTGTTCCGGCGCGACCTGACCCGCCGGGCGCGCCGGCTGCTGCTGGCCGTCAACGTCGTCGTCCTCGCGCTCCTCGTCACGGCGACCGTCCTCGCCGACGGGTTCGAACGCGCCGCCCGGCACGCCATGTACGGCCAGGACGTCCGCGTGGCCGTGCAGACCGACGTGCAGGAGGTCGTCCTCACCGGCGACACCGACGGGCGGCCCCTCGACCTGTTCCTGGACGGCCGGCTGCGGGTGCGCGGCAGCGACGAGCGGCGCTACCACGAGGCGCTCGTGCACCCCGCCATGAACGGCCCCCACGCGCGCGTGCTCGTCCTCGGCGGCGGCGACGGCCTCGCCGCCCGGGAGGTGCTGCGCCACCGGGGCGTACGCCGCGTCGACGTCGTCGACCCCGATCCCCAGCTCGCCCGGCTGGCCCGGGTCGACCCCGGCCTGTCCGCCCTCAACGAGCACGTGTACGGCGACGCGCGCGTCCACGTCGGCACGGGCGACGTCTTCCGCCGGCTGCGCTCGACGCCGTCCACGACGTACGACGTGGTGATCTCCGATTTGCCCGACCCGGCCGCCACGGCCAGCACGAAGCTGTACGCGCAGGAGTTCTACCGCCTGCTGCGGCGGGTGCTCGCCCCCGACGGACGGCTGGTGGTCCACGCGGGCCCCGTCTCCGCGCAGCCCCGGGCCTTCTGGACGGTGGACGCCACCCTCCGCGCGGCGGGCCTGCCGGCCGTGGCCTACCGGGTCGGGGCCGGCCCCGCGCAGGGCCCCGACGGCACCGCCGCGGCCCTGCGCGCACCGCGCGGCTGGGGCTTCCTCCTGGCCGCCCGCACGCCCCCCGCGCTGCGCCTCGACCCGGCCGGACCCCGCCCGCGCACCCTCACGCCGCAGACCCTGGCCCGGGACGCCCGCGCGGCGGACCGCACCCGGATCCCCGGGCTGCCGGCCTCCACGCTGGTGCATCCGCGGTACTGAGCCCGGCGCGCGGGGTGCGGCGACCGCGACCGTCCACGCCCCCGTGCGGCGGCCCGCCCCTCCCCCGGACACGGGACGGACCGCCACACCCCCCTGTGGATCGTTCGCACCGAGAACCTACGGCCGCCCCGCGCGTGCCGGAATCCGGCGGTGGGTGGAGACCGGCCCCCACCCGGCGCGGTAGCCGGCCGAAGCCTGCAACTTCCGCGGTACGGCAGAAGGATGACGCGACGCCGGGCGGGCCGACCTACGCTGCGGGAATGCGCCTGCACCCCTTGGTGGCCGACGGCCTGATCGCCGCGGCGCTGACGACCGTGGCGGTCCTGCTCGGCACCGAGGCCGTCGCCCAGGGGTGGCCCGCGCTCGACCCGCTCGCCTGGACGCTCGTCGCCCTGCTCACCCTCCCCCTCGTGCTGCGCACCCGTGCCCCCGTCACCGTCTGTCTCGCCGTCCACGCCTGCTGGGCGGTCTACGTCACGCTCGGTTACTGGCCCGTCGTCGGCTCCTTCGGCCCCATGCTCGCCGTCTACACCGTCGCCTCCCTGCGCCCCGACCGCACCGCCGCCGCCTGCGCCGCCCTGCTCGCCGGGGTCTGGATCTACGCCGGGGTGTTCAGCGGCACCGGGTCGATGGCCTCGGTGGCGGGGCAGGCCGTGGGCTTCCCGCTGGTGCTGTGGCGGTTCGGGTACGTGGCCCGCCGGACGGGCGAGCTGACGCTGAGGCTGCGGGCCGAACAGGCCGACCGGGCCCGGCGCGAGGTCGCCGGGGAACGGGTGCGGATCGCCCGCGAACTGCACGACGTGGTCGCCCACCACATCGCCGTCATCAACGTCCAGGCCGGACTCGCCCGCTTCGTCTTCCACACCGACGCCCGCACCGCGCGCGACGCCCTGGACACCATCGAGGGCGCCAGCGGCGAGGCCCTGGCCGAACTGCGCCGCATGCTGGGCCTGCTGCGGGCCGACGGCGTGCAGGGAGCGGACGGCGCGCCCGCTCCCGGCCTGGACCAGCTCGACGAGATGGTCGCCCGGGTGCGCACCGGCGGCGTGGGCGTCCTGCTGCGCGTCACCGGCACGCCGCGCACCCTGCCGCCCGGCGTCCAGCTGTGCGTCTACCGGGTGGTGCAGGAGGCCCTCACCAACGTGCTCAAGCACGCGCCCGGCACGGACGCCGCCGTGGAACTCGCCTACCGCGCGGGCGAGGTGACGGTGTCGGTGACCGACGGCGGACCTCCCCAGGGGCGGGATCCGGTCACACCTGCCGGGCCGGGCGGACACGGCTTGATCGGGATGCGGGAGAGGGCCAAGCTCTATGGCGGGACGATCGCCGTCGGCCCGCGCAGCGAGGGTGGATTCGGCGTGCGCCTGACCCTGCCGACGCCGGTACAAGCCGCACGCCGGGGAGACACCCCCAGGGAATGACCGACGCAGACCGCCCGCCGGACGGGCCGCTCCCCGGCGCCGCCGGGCCGATACGCCTGCTCGTCGCCGACGACCAGTTCCTCGTCCGCAGCGGCCTCGCCGCGCTGCTGCGCGCCGCCCCCGGCATGGAGGTCGTCGGCGAGGCGGCCGACGGGGCCGAGGCCGTGGCGCTGGCCGCGCGGACCCGGCCGGACGTCGTCCTGATGGACATCCGCATGCCCGGCCTCACCGGCATCCAGGCCACCGAGCGGATCATCGCCGAGGCGGTGGACCCCGCGCCCCGCGTCCTCGTCCTGACCACCTTCGACCTCGACGAGTACGTGTACGGCGCCCTGCGGGCCGGCGCCTGTGGCTTCCTGCTCAAGGACGCCGGGCCCGAGCGGCTGCTGGCCGCGATCGCCGCGGTGCACGGTGGTGACGCGCTGTTCGCGCCCGCGGTCACCCGGCGTCTGGTGGAGGCGTTCACGCGGATGACGGAGGCGGGGCGGACCGACGCCCCGGACGCCGGTCCGCCGCCCGCGCTGACGGCGCTGACCGGCCGCGAGGCCGAGGTCCTGGAGCTGGTGGCCCGCGGTCTGAGCAACGCCGAGGCCGCGGACCGCCTGTTCATCAGCGAGGCCACCGTGAAGACCCACCTCAACCGCACCATGTCCAAGCTGGGCCTGACCAGCAGGGCCCAGGCGGTGGTCGTGGCGTACGAGACGGGACTGGTGACGCCGGGCGGCGCGGGCGGCGGGTGAGTTTGCCCCGACGGGGGGTGCGCCGGGCGCCCGCTGGGTAGGGTGCCGTGACATGGAGCATGAGGTGTTCGTTCCGGTTCCGGCCGAGCGGCTCAGGGACGTGCTGGCCGACCCCGTCCGGGTCGCCCGTGCGGTTCCCGGGCTCCAGCAGGACGCCGGTGCCGAGCCCGTCGCGGGCCGGCTGAAGGTGCGCATCGGCAGTCACTCCATCACCTACCGGGGCTCGCTGCGTCTGTCCGCGCGCGGGGACGGCACGTACGCCGTCGAGGGCGAGGCCACGGAGTCGCGCGGCACCGGCACGGTCACGCTCGCGCTGACCCTCAGCGCGCAGGATGCCGACGGCGGCGCCACCCTCGCCTTCACCGGCACGGCCACCGCGGACGGCCGGGTCACGGAGCTGCCGGAGGAGTCGGTCGGGTCGGCCGTGACCCGGCTGCTGACCCGGTTCGCGGAGAACCTGGGCACGGCGGCGCAGACACCCCCGGAACCGGAACCCCAGCAGGAACGGGAACCCCAGCAGGAACCGGAACCCCAGCAGGGCCCGGAGCAGGAGCCGCACCACACCTCCGTCTTCGACACGGAGGTCCCCCCGCCCTCCCTGATGGACACGGGCGAGGACGCCGCGACCGACGAGGACACCGCCACCGATGAGGGCACCGCGGCCGACGAGGCCGAGGAGGACACGACCGACGGGCCGTACGCCGCCGACGAGCCGGTCGTCCAGCCCCCCGCCGAGGCCGCGCACGCCCGTCGCACGATGATCGGCCGCAGCGCCGAGGAGGTGGACCACGCCCCGCCGCGCGGCCGGTACGCCCCCGTCCCCGCCCCGCAGCCGAGCGCGGTCGGCGCCCCGCTCCGCTGGGCCGCCCCGGCGGCCGCCCTGGTCGTCGCCTCGGCGATCGTGGTGAGCCGCGCCCTGCGCAAACGCCGCTGACCCACGCGGTCGCCCTGCCCCGCGAGTCGCCACGGGCCCGCCACGGGGCCGCACCCGCGCGCCCGCCACGGGGGCCCGCCCGCGCGCCCACCACGGGCCCCACCCGGAGCCCGTCCCGGTCGCGGGCCGGCTGGGGCGGGCCCCGTCGGCCCAGTAGGGTCGTCGCGTGAGCAACGAACCCATCACGCTGACCGCGGGTGACGCGGAGGCGACCGTGCTGCCGGGGAACGGCGGACGGATCGGCGGGCTCCGGGTCGGTGGTACGGAGCTGCTCCGCCAGGGCGAGCGGTACGGGTGCTTCCCGATGGTCCCCTGGTGCGGACGCATCCGCGACGGGCGTTTCAGCGACGGCGCCGTGGTCCACCAGATGCCCCTGAACTCCCCGCCGCACGCCATCCACGGCACCGTCCGCGACGCCGCCTGGCGCACCGCCCGCGTCAGCGGGAACGAGGCCGTGCTCACCTACGACCTCGTCGACCCCTGGCCCTACACCGGCCGCGTCACCCAGGTGATCGCCCTCGCCGAGGACGCGCTGACGCTGACGATGTCCGTGGAGACGTACGAGTCGTCCTTCCCGGCGCAGATCGGCTGGCACCCCTGGTTCAACCGGACCCTCGACGGCGGGAGCGGCGCGGGCGCCGAGATCGCCTTCGACCCGGCCTGGCAGGAGGAGCGCGGCGACGACCACCTGCCCACCGGCAACCGCGTCGAACCGAAGCCGGGCCCCTGGGACGACTGCTTCGGCATGCCCGACGGCGTCGACGTCACGCTGACCTGGCCGGGGCGGCTGGAGCTGAGGGTGACCAGCCCGGAGCAGTGGGTCGTGGTCTACGACGAGCAGGAGGCCGCCGTCTGCGTGGAGCCGCAGACCGGGCCGCCCAACGGCCTCAACACCCTCCCGCGCCTGGTCACGCCCCTGGAGCCGCTGGAGGCCACGGCCACCTGGGCCTGGCGCCGCCTTTAAGCTGGCGTACATGACGGACGTACGCGGCGCGCTGCTGCAGCAGATCAAGGACAAGGCCGTGGTGCACGGCAAGGTGACCCTCTCCTCGGGCCTGGAGGCCGACTACTACGTCGACCTGCGCCGCATCACCCTGGACGGCGAGGCCGCGCCGCTGGTCGGGCAGGTGCTGCTCGACCTGACCGCCGACCTCGAGTACGACGCGGTGGGCGGGATGACGCTGGGCGCCGACCCGGTCGCCGGGGCCATGCTGCACGCCGCCGCGGCGCGCGGCCGCACGCTGGACGCGTTCGTGGTCCGCAAGACCGCCAAGACCCACGGCATGCAGCGGCGCGTCGAGGGTCCCGACATCAAGGGCCGCCGCGTCCTGGTCGTCGAGGACACCTCCACCACCGGCGGCACCCCGCTCGCCGCCGTCGAGGCCGTGCGCGAGGCCGGTGCCGAGGTGGTCGCCGTCGTGACGATCGTCGACCGGGCGACCGGGGCCGGCGAGAAGATCCAGGACGGCGCCGGCGTGCCGTACCTGTACGCCTACGACAAGGACGAGCTGGGCCTGGACTGAGACCAGGGGCCGAGACGGGGCCGGGGTCCACTCGGGTATTCCCGTCCGGTCTGGAAGGATGGGGCCGACGATGACGTCGCCCCCCAGTCCTAGGTCAGGGCCATAAGCACCAACACGCCCACCCGCACATACAAGGAGCGGACAGATGCCCATCGCAACTCCCGAGGTCTACAACGAGATGCTGGACCGGGCGAAGGCAGGAAAGTTCGCCTACCCGGCCATCAACGTGACCTCTTCCCAGACGCTGCACGCGGCCCTGCGCGGCTTCGCGGAGGCGGAGAGCGACGGCATCGTCCAGATCTCCACCGGCGGCGCCGAGTTCCTGGGCGGCCAGCACAACAAGGACATGGTGACCGGCGCCGTCGCCCTCGCCGAGTTCGCGCACATCGTCGCCGAGAAGTACGACGTCACCGTCGCCCTGCACACGGACCACTGTCCGAAGGACAAGCTCGACGGGTACGTCCGCCCGCTGCTGGCGGTCTCCGAGGAGCGCGTGAAGGCCGGCCGCAACCCGCTCTTCCAGTCGCACATGTGGGACGGCTCCGCCGAGACCCTGTCCGACAACCTCGCCATCGCCCAGGAGCTGCTGGAGCGCGCCCGCGCCGCCAAGATCATCCTCGAGGTCGAGATCACCCCGACCGGCGGCGAGGAGGACGGCGTCTCCCACGAGATCAACGACAGCCTGTACACCACGGTCGACGACGCGGTCCGCACCGTCGAGGCGCTGGGCCTGGGCGAGAAGGGCCGCTACCTGCTCGCCGCGTCCTTCGGCAACGTGCACGGCGTCTACAAGCCGGGCAACGTCGTGCTCCGCCCCGAGCTGCTCAAGGAGCTGAACGAGGGCATCGCGTCGAAGTACGGCCAGCCGGCCGGCAGCAAGCCGTTCAACTTCGTCTTCCACGGCGGCTCCGGCTCCACCGCCGAGGAGATCGCGACCGCGCTGGAGAACGGCGTGGTCAAGATGAACATCGACACCGACACCCAGTACGCCTTCACGCGTCCGGTCGCCGACCACGTCTTCCGCAATTACGACGGCGTCCTCAAGGTCGACGGCGAGGTCGGCAACAAGAAGACCTACGACCCGCGCACCTGGGGCAAGCTGGCCGAGGCCGGCATGGCCGCGCGCGTCGTCGAGGCCTGCGGCCACCTGCGTTCGGCGGGCCAGAAGATCAAGTAACACCCGGGTCGACACGACCGTACGCACGAGCCCGGCGCCCTCCGCGCCGGGCTCGCTGTATACCTGGGGACATGCCCGATGTCCGGCTGGCCTCGTCGCAGGGCAAGTGGATCCTGCTGACCACCGTCCTCGGCTCCAGCATGGCGCTGCTGGACTCGACCGTCGTCAACGTCGCGCTGCCCCACATCGGCCGCGACCTCGGCGCCGACCTCGCCGCCCTGCAGTGGACCGTCAACGCCTACATGGTCACGCTGGCCGGGCTGATCCTCCTCGGCGGCGCCCTCGGCGACCGGTTCGGCCGCCGCCGCATCTTCGTCCTCGGCGTGCTGTGGTTCGCCGCCGCGTCCCTGCTGTGCGGCCTCGCCCCGAACGCCGGTGTGCTGGTCACCGCCCGCGCCCTCCAGGGTGTCGGTGGCGCGCTGCTCACGCCCGGTTCGCTCGCCCTCATCCAGGCCTCCTTCCACGCCGACGACCGAGGCCGGGCGGTGGGCCTGTGGTCGGGGTTCGGGGGCGTCGGCGCGGCCGTGGGGCCATTCCTCGGGGGCTGGCTCGTGGACGGCGCGGGCTGGCGCTGGGTCTTCCTGCTCAACGTCCCGCTGGCGCTGCTGTGCGCCCCGATCGCGCTGCGGCACGTACCGGAGTCCTCGGACGAGCGCGCCCACACGCGCTTCGACGTGCTCGGCGCCGCCCTGTGCGCGGCGGCCCTGGCGCTGCTCACGTACGCGCTGATCGAGGCCCGTACGGCGTCCTGGGCGGTGGCGGTCAGCGCGGTGGCCGGAGCGGTGGCCGCCGTGGCCTTCGTCCTCGTCGAGCGGCGCGGAAAGGACCCGATGATGCCGCTGGACGTCTTCTCCTCCCGCCAGTTCACGTCGGTCAACGTGGTCACCCTGTGCGTGTACGCGGCCTTCGGCGGCTTCTTCTTCCTCGCCGCGCTCCAGCTCCAGGTCGTCGTCGGCTGGTCCGCGCTGGCCGCGGGTACGGCCCTGCTGCCGACCACCGTCCTGATGCTGCTGCTCTCCGCCCGCTCGGGCGCACTCGCCGAGCACCTCGGGCCGCGCCTCCAGCTGACCGTCGGCCCGCTGCTGTGCGCCGCCGGGATGGTGCTGATGCTGCGGGTCGGCCCGGGCGCCTCCTACGTGGCCGACGTGCTGCCCGCCCTGGTGGTGCTCGGCCTCGGCATGGTCACGCTGGTCGCGCCGCTGACGGCGAGCGTGCTGGCCGCCGTGGACACCGCGCGCGCCGGGCTCGCCAGCGGCATCAACAACGCGGCGGCCCGTGCGGCGGGGCTCGTCGCGGTCGCCGCACTGCCGCTGCTCACCGGCATGGGGGAGGAGGCCTACCGGTCGCCCCGGGCGTTCGACGACGCGTTCGGACCGGCGATGCTGATCTGCGCCGGTGTCCTGGTCGCGGGCTCCGTGATCGCCTTCACGACGGTGCGCCGCCCGGCCCCGGACTGCGCCCGGCCCGAGTGCCGCACGCACGGCTCGGTGACGGTGCCACCCCTGGAGGGAGAGCACACCGCCTAGCCACGCCCGCGCCCAACGGGCGCGAAGACCTGCGCGACCAGACGCGGAGTGCCGTGTGAGCCGACGACCGGGTTCATGCCTCCAAGGGGCGCGGGGAACTGCGCGTCCAGCCACAGCGCACCCGCGGTCGCAAAGCAGCCGCGGGGAACTGCGCGACCAGCCGCAACGCACCCGCAGCCGACCACGCCTCCCCAGCCGACAACGCGCCCCCCGGGAACGCGCCCCGTCGCACCGGCGGGACCCGTCCGGCCGCCCCCGGCCCATGCCGCAGACTTGTCCCATGGCCATTCACGAGAACCTTCTCGGGGGACCGCCCCCGACCCACCTCCCCGACGACCCCGGGCCGCGCGAGCTGCTGGCGGGCGGCACCTCCCCCGCCGACGTCGCCGCGAAGTACCCGACGTCCTCGCTCGCCTGGGCCCGGCTGGCCGACGAGGCGTTCGAGCGCGGCAGCGTCGTGGAGTCGTACGCGTACGCCCGTACGGGCTACCACCGCGGCCTCGACGCCCTGCGCCGCAGCGGCTGGAAGGGCCACGGCCCGGTGCCCTGGGAGCACGAGCCGAACCGCGGCTTCCTGCGCGCCCTGCACGCCCTCGCCCGCGCCGCCCAGGCGATCGGCGAGAAGGAGGAGTACGAGCGCTGCAGCGAGTTCCTGAAGGACTCCTCGCCCAGCGCGGCCGAGGTGCTGGGCTGACCCGCGTGTTTCCGGCCCGTCCGCCGTGCGCGGGCGGGCCTTGCGGTTTCCTGCGACGATTGCGGAGGATGCCGTTGGGGACCGGGGCCCCGTGCCGGTAACGGCAGGGCGGACCGCTACCCGAAGTGCACATCAGGAGACAGCGATGTCCCACGACGCCCCGAATCTCGACTTCGAGGGCAGCACGCCGTACGAGGACTACGTCAAGGCGGACGTGCTCACCCACCTCCAGCACACCCTCTCCGACGACCCCGGAGAGATGGTCTTCCTGGTCACGACCCAGGTCATGGAGCTGTGGTTCACCGTCATCGTCCACGAGTGGGAGACCGCCGCCCGCGCCCTGCGCGAGGACCGGGTCCCGGTGGCGACCGACGCGCTCAAGCGCTCCGTGCGGGAGCTGGAGGCGCTCAACGCCTCGTGGACTCCCCTGGGGCAGCTCACCCCCGCCCAGTTCAACTCCTACCGGTCCGCCCTCGGCGAGGGCTCCGGCTTCCAGTCGGCGATGTACCGCCGCCTGGAGTTCCTGCTCGGCGACAAGTCCGCGTCCATGCTCGTCCCGCACCGCGGCGCCCCCCGCGTCCACGCGGAACTGGAGAAGGCGCTGCACGAGCCGAGCCTGTACGACGAGGTGGTCCGGCTGCTGGCCCGGCGCGGGTACGACATCCCGGACGCCGTGCTCCGGCGCGACGTCACCCAGAAGTACGAGGCGTCCCCCGAGGTGGAGGCCGCCTGGACCGCGGTCTACTCCGGCGACCAGAACGGCGAGCTGGCCCGCCTCGGCGAGGCCCTCACCGACGTCGCCGAGCTGGTGTGGCGCTGGCGCAACGACCACCTGGTCGCCACCCGCCGCGCGATGGGCGCCAAGACCGGCACGGGCGGTTCCGCGGGCGTGGCCTGGCTGGAGAAGCGGGCCCGGGGCAACGTGTTCCCCGAGCTGTGGACGGCGCGGTCGTATGTCTGAGCCGACGGGCCTCGCGGGCGAGGCGGAACGACTGGACGCCGCCGACGCGCTGGCGGCGGTGCGCGAGCGGTTCGTCCTGGACGACGTGACCTACCTCGACGGCAACTCACTGGGCGCCCTTCCCGCGCACGTCCCCGCGCGCGTGGCGGACGTCGTACGGCGCCAGTGGGGCGAGCTGCGCATCCGGTCCTGGGAGGAGAGCGGCTGGTGGACCGCCCCCGAGCGGATCGGCGACCGGATCGCCCCGCTGGTCGGCGCGGCGGCCGGACAGGTCGTCGTCGGCGACTCGACCAGCGTCAACGTCTTCAAGGCGCTCGTCGCCGCGGTGCGCATGGCGCGGGAGGACGGTGAGGGCGGGCCCGTCGGGACCGGCGGGACAGGCGGGACCGGCGGGACAGGCGGGACCGATGGGGCAGGCTGGACCGATGGGACAGGCGGGCCCGGCGGTCCCGGTCCGGTCCGGGACGAGATCCTCGTCGACGCCACCACCTTCCCCACGGACGGGTACATCGCCGAGTCGGCCGCCCGGATGACGGGCTGCACCCTGCGTCCGGTGACCCCGGCCGAGGTGCCGTCGGTGCTGGCGGACCGGGGCGGCCGTACCGCGGCCGTGCTGCTCAACCACGTCGACTACCGCACGGGCCGGCTGCACGACCTGCCTGCGCTCACGGCCGCGGCGCACCAGGCGGGGGCGTACATCGTCTGGGACCTGTGCCACAGCGCGGGCGCGCTGCCGGTCGGGCTGGACGAGCACCGCGTGGACCTGGCGGTCGGCTGCACCTACAAGTACCTCAACGGCGGCCCCGGTTCGCCCGCCTACCTGTACGTGCGCCGCGACCTCCAGCATCGCTTCGACTCCCCGCTGCCGGGCTGGAACTCGCACGCCGAGCCGTTCGGCATGCGCTCCGACTACGCCCCGGCCTCCGGCGCGGTGCGGGGCCGGGTCGGCACGCCGGACATCCTCTCCCTGCTCGCCCTGGAGGCGGCACTGGACGTGTGGGACGAGGAGGGGGTCTCGGTGGCGGCGGTGCGGGCCAAGTCGCTGGCGCTGACGGACTTCTTCCTGCGCTGCGTCGGGGCCTACGTCCCGGACGGCCGCGTGGAGTCCGTGACCCCGGCGGCGCACGCCGAGCGGGGCAGCCAGGTCGCGCTGCGCTGCGACGACGCCGGCGAGGTGATGAAGCGGCTGATCGAGCGCGGGGTGGTCGGCGACTACCGCGCCCCCGACGTGCTGCGCTTCGGCTTCACCCCGCTGTACGTCGGCTTCGCGGACGTGGAGCGGGCGGCGCGGGTGCTGGCGCGGACGCTGGCCGGCTGAACCGCGGCCCCGGCGAGCCGCGGGTGGGGGCCGGACGAGCCGTTCCGGCCCTCACCCAGCGTCACATCCCCGTGTCCGCGCACGTCACCGGCCTGATAACGTCCCGCCGACGGCCGATTTCCTTCCCCCGGTCCGCCAACATGGTTTCGTCGCTGAGAGGTTGAGCATGCCGGACGCCGCCGCAGAACCGGGCACCGCTGCCGCGAGGGACGCGGCGGAGGAGAAGTCGGCCTTCTCCCACCCGGCGGTCGAGCCCGACTCCACCGCCGGTTACGGCGACCACCCCGACCAGGTGATCGACTTCTACGCGCCACGCGACGGCGCGGGTCCGGGCGAGGCCGCTCCCGTCGTGGTGGTCCTGCACGGAGGCTCGTGGCGCGCTCCGTACGACCGGCGTCACATCAGCCCGTTCGCCGGTTTCCTGGCCCGGCGGGGCTTCGCCGTGGCCAGTGTGGAGTACCGGCGCGGGGCGGAGGGGGCCGGTGCCGCGACGGACTCCGGGGATCCTGTCGCTGGGCGCTGGCCCGACACGTTCGACGACGTGGCCGCCGCGCTGGACGCGCTCCCGGAACTGGTCCGGCACCACCTGCCGCGGGCCGACGCCCGTCGCATGGTGCTCACCGGCCACTCCGCCGGCGGCCACCTCGCGCTGTGGGCCGCCGCCCGGCACCTGCTGCCCGCCGACGCCCCGTGGCGCACCGGCCGCCCGGCGCCCCTGCGGGGCGTGGTCGCCCTCGCGCCGATCGCCGACTTCGAGGTCGCCGACAAGCTCGGCGTGTGCGGCGGGGCGGCGCGCCAACTGCTCGGGGGCGGCGAGCTGTTCGCCGAGCGGCGGCCGTATGCCGACCCCGCTCTGCTGCTCCCCACCGGCATCGCGACGACCCTCGTGCAGGGCCGCGCCGACGTGGACGTCCCCCAGGCGGTCGCCGAGGCGTACGCCGACGCGGCGGCCAAGGCCGGGGAGGTGGTGGGGGTGACGCTGCTGGAGGACGTCGGCCACTACCCGCTGATCGACCCGGCGGCGGACGCGTGCGCGGTGGTGGCGGAGGAGATCGCGCAGCTGGCCTGGTGAGCCGCGCGGTCGGCCGACGGGTCGACGGGCCGACGGATTGATGGGCCGACGGGTTGATGGGCCGATGGGTCGGCGGGTCGGCGGGTCGTCCTACGGGCGGCGGGCCGATGGGCGGACGGTCCTGCGGTCCTTCGGGCAGGCGGTCCTACGGGCAGGCGGGCAGGCGGTCCCACGGGCAGGCGGGCCGACGGACAGGCATGTGGCCGTCGGCCGGGCGGTGGTGCCCGTCGTACCCGTAATACCTGAGAGCTACTCGCCAGGTGAGTTCCCTGGCGGGACGCGGGTTACCCGGCCCGATTCATAACTTCCCCTGCAGACGCGTCCGATGGGCGGCCGCGCCGGAGGGGAGAGGCCATGAGGCCGGGGACGACGGTACGTTGGCGGCGACGGGTGGGCCGATGGCGCCGCGCCGGTTGCGCCGCACTCATCACCGGCGCCGTGGTGTTTCCCCTGTCCGGCGCCGCGCGGCCCCAGATCCCCGCCCCGGCCCCCGCCGTGCTCGCGGCACCGACGGCGGCCACGCTGGAGGAGGCCTACGCCGCCAACCGGGCCAACGCGGAGCGGGCCGCCCGGATGGCCGCCGACCACGGCGACCACGACCGCGCGGCGGCGGACCGTTCGCTGGCCGACCGGTCCCGCCGTCTCCTCGCCTTCGACGGCCGGGGCGCGGGGCTGGTCACCGAGGTCCTCGGCGACCTGGCGCGCGCCGACCGCGTCGCCGTGCTGGTCCCGGGCTCCGACACCGGCATCGACACCTACGGCCGGTTTCGCGCCGCCGCCCTCGCCCTGCACCGGCAGCTCGTCGCCGAGGCCCCCGCGGGGACGCGCACCGCCGTCGTGGCCTGGCTGGGCTACGCGACACCGGGCACCGTCAGCACCACCGTCGTCACGACCGACCGCGCCGACGGGGCCGCCCCCGGGCTGCGCGACCTGGTCGCCGACCTGCGCCGCGTCACCGGCCCCGACACGCACCTCTCCCTCCTGTGCCACTCCTACGGCTCGGTGGTCTGCGCCCGCGCCGCCCACGGCCTGGCCGTCTCCGACATCGCCCTGGTCGGCAGCCCCGGCACCGGCTCGGACACCGCCGCCGGCCTGCACACCGAGGCCCGGATATGGGCGGGGCGGGGCGCCGACGACTGGGTGGAGCACGTTCCGCACGTCGGCGTCGGCCTGTTCGGCACCACCGTCGGCTTCGGCACCGACCCGGTCTCCCCGGACTTCGGCGCCCGGGTCTTCGACGCAGGCGACGGCGGCCACAGCGACTACTTCGACACCGGCTCCCGCTCCCTGACGAACCTGGCCCGGATCGTCCTGGGCCAGACCACGGAGGTGACCCATGGCTGACCCGGCCCCCGCGCTCCCGCGCGGCGCGCTGCGTGCCGCCGCCGCCCGCGTCGACGCCGCCACACCCGCCGAGCGGGACCGTGCCGTGGACGCCCTGCGCGCCGTCGCCATCCTCGGAGTGGTACTCGGGCACTGGCTGGTGACGGCCCTGGTCGCCGACGGCACCGGCCTGCACGCGGCCAGCCCGCTCCAGGGCATGCCCCGGATGGCCCCCGTCTCCTGGGTCTTCCAGACCCTCGCCGTGTTCTTCCTGGTCGGCGGGCATGTCGCCACGCGTGGATACGCGTCGGCCCGCGCTCGCGGGGAGTCCTACGGCCGGTGGCTGGGTGCCCGGCTGTCCCGGCTCTTCCGGCCGGTCCTGGCCGTCCTCGGCCTGTGGACGGTGACGGCCGCTCTGCTCCTGCTGACCGGCGCGGACTTCGTGACCGTCCACACGCTGGTGAAGCTGGCGCTGTCCCCGATGTGGTTCCTGCTGGTCTTCGCCGCGCTGACCGCGGCGACGCCGTTGCTGACCCGGCTGCACCCGCTCTGGCCGCTGGTCGTCGTCCTCCACACAGACCTGCTGCGCTTCGGACTCGGCGCCCCGTCCTGGCTCGGCTGGGTCAACCTCGCGGCCGGCTGGCTGGTCCCCTACACCCTCGGCGCCGCCTGGACCCGCGGCGAACTGGACCGGCGCCGCGCCGGCTGGTTCCTGCTGGCCGGCGGCGCGGCGGCCACCGCGGCGCTCGTCGCCTGGGCGGGCTACCCGGCGTCGATGGTCGGTGTCCCCGGGGCGCCCGTGTCGAACCTCAACCCGCCGACCCTGGCCGCCGTCACCTTCGGCCTGGCCCAGTGCGGGCTCGCCCTGCTCCTGCGTGAGCGGCTGCGCCGCGCGATGCGGCGTCCCGTGGCCTGGGCCGGGGTCGCGCTGGTCAACCTCTCCGCGATGACGGTCTTCCTCTGGCACCAGACGGCACTGATGGCGACCACGGCCACCGGTCTCCTCGCGGGCCGTCTGCCCGGCCTCCACACGCTCCCCGACGGCCTGGACTGGGTCGCGGCGCGGCTCCTGTGGCTGCCGGTGTTCGCCCTGGTCCTGGCGGGCTGCTGGGCCACCTTCCGCTCCTGCGAGCACGGGGGAGTCCGGCGCCGCGCCCGGGTCGTCCGGGTCCACCGCCCGCGGCGCCGGGCGACCGCGGCGGGAGCACGCCATGTCTAGGGTGGAGCCCGTGACGCGATGGGGGAGACGGCAGTGGGACCGGTCACGGGCCCGGGCCGGGCGCGGGCTGCGCGTGCTCCGCGACGACCTGTGGACCTGGCGGGCCGACCCGCTGCCGCCGTCGGTGTGGCTGCGCTGGTTCCCGCACGGGCTGGTGTACCTGGTGGCGTTCGGGGTGCTGCTGGGCGACACCGCCCAGCTCGGGGACAACGGCGGGATCGATCCGGGCTTCGGCTTCGTGATCGCCTGCGCCCAGGCCGGTGCGACGGCGTTCGCCCTCTGGCGGCCGGTTGCGGCCTGGTGGCTGTCGACGGCGGCCATGCTGGTGGGGGCCTTCGCCGTGCGGGCCGCGATGGAGACGGGCGGCGACGCGTTCACCTGGCCCTGGACGGCGGCCGGGCTCATCGGCCACATGTTCGTCCTGCTGCTGCTCGCCCTGCGGGCGCCTACCCGCGTGGCGCTGGAGGCGCTGGCCCTGAGCGCGCTCACCACCTACCTGGTGCAGGGCGTGGTGGGCGCGGTGGGCTACCAGCCGACGGGGCAGCTCGCCGTCATCCTGTTCACGGTCGTCGTCGTCCTCGGCATCGCCTTGCGGGGCCGCAGAGAGGCCCGCACCCAACTCGCCCAGCAGACCTCGCTCACCGCCGAGGAGCGGGCCCGGCGGACCCTGCTGGAGGAGCGCGGCCGCATCGCGCGCGAGCTGCACGACGTGGTGGCGCACCACATGTCGGTGATCTCCATCCAGGCCCAGGTCGCCCCCCTCCTCGTCGAGAACCCTTCGGACGAGCTGAAGGAGAACCTCGCCGGCATCCGGCAGAACGCGCTGGAGGCGCTCACCGAGCTGCGCCGGGTGCTGGGCGTGCTGCGCGCCGAGCACCCGGACGCGCTGGACGCACCGGAGGGGGGCGAGGCCGCCCCGCACGCCCCGCAGCCCACCCTCGACCGGCTCGACGCGCTGGTGGACAACATCCGGGCCGCCGGCCTGACCGTCACCACGGGCAGCAGCGGGACGCGCAGACCACTGCCGCCCGGCGTGGAGCTGTCGGCCTACCGGATCGTGCAGGAGGCGCTCAGCAACGTGCTGCGGCACGCACCGGGCGCGAGCGCCCGGGTCCACCTCACCCACCTTCCGATCGGACTGCGCGTGGACGTCTCCAACACCCGGCCGAAGCGCGCGCCCGCGCCCTCGCAGGGGGCCGGGCACGGGCTGCTCGGCATGCGGGAGCGGGTGGCGATGCTCGACGGCATGCTGACGGCCCATCCGATGCCGGGCGGCGGCTACCAGGTGGCGGCGTTCCTGCCGTCCGACGGCCCCGACCTGCCCACCGCCCCCGCCACCGCCTCTCCCACCGCCTCTCCCACGGCCTCTCCCACCGCCCCTTCCACCGAGGACGACTCCCCATGACGACCAGCAGCAACGGCCGCGTGATCCGCGTGCTGATCGCCGACGACCAGCAGATGGTCCGGCAGGGTTTCACCGTGCTGCTCAACACCCAGCCCGACATCGAGGTGATCGGGCAGGCGGTGGACGGTCTGGACGCCGTGGCCAAGGTCGCCGAGCTGGCGCCGGAGGTGGTCCTGATGGACATCCGGATGCCGGAGCTGGGCGGTATCGAGGCCACCCGGCGCATCACCGGGGCCACCCCGGAGATCCGGGTGCTGGTGCTGACCACCTTCGACCTCGACGAGTACGTGTACGAGGCCCTGCGGGCCGGGGCCTCCGGGTTCCTGCTGAAGGACGCCTCCGCCGACCAACTGGCCGAGGCGGTGCGCGTGGTGGCCGCCGGTGACGCCCTGCTCGCCCCGGGGATCACGCGGCGGCTCATCGCGGAGTTCTCCCGGCTGGACGACCGCCCGCGCGCCCCGTTGAAGGCCCGCGTCGGCGAGCTGACCGAGCGGGAGACGGAGGTGCTGGCTCTCATCGCCCAGGGCCTGTCGAACGCGGAGATCGCCCAGCGTCTGGTGGTGGCCGAGCAGACGGTGAAGACCCATGTGGGCAGGATCCTGGTGAAGCTGGGCCTCAGGGACCGCACCCAGGCGGCGGTGTTCGCCTACGAGTCGGGGCTGGTGCGCCCCGCGGGGTACTGAGGACCGGTGCGTCGTGGCCCGCGTAGTACTTGAGAGGGACGCCGGAGAACCCCTCTCCACGGGGACGACCGGCCACTTCCGGTCGGCCTACCGTGTGAGCGTGACCGAGACGACTCACCAGCAGCACGAGGGCGGGGCCCGCAGCCAGGAGTACCGGCTGGCCCGGACCTCCCTGCGGGGGCTGCGCCAGGACCTGTTCCACGACCCCTTCGCCTACGACCGCCTGCCGCCCCGGCACACGGACGGTCCGTTCGTCCGCCGGCTGCCCGGCCGGCTGCGGTCGGACGCGCGCTACCTCCCGCACGCGGTGGTGGGGGCGATCGCGTTCATCGCCCTGGTCGTCGGCTCGGTGGGGGGCAGCCTGCCCGGCGGTGACCTGCCGGCCCTGCTGTCCGGCGTCCTGTGCGCCCTCCCGGTGCTCGCGACGCTGGTCCGGCCGGTCGGCGCGTTCTGGATGTCCCTCGCCGCCACCCCACTCGTCGCCTTCGTCAACGGCGACGGATGGGACTGGCCCTGGATGCCCGGCGCGTTCGTCTGCCACCTCGCGGTGATGGTCGTCGTGGCGCTGCGCACCCGGCCCCGCACCGCCGTCTGGATGTGGGTCCTGACCGCGGTGTACTCCTTCCTCGCGGACGCCTTCTTCGGCGGGACGTACTACTCCACGAACGGCGGGCCGATGCTGGTGACGTCCGCGTTCGCCCTGCTCGTGGTCTGCCTGTGGCACATACGGCAGACCGCCCGGCGGGAGGTGACCGCCCAGCTGACGGTGACCGCGCACGAGCGGTCCCGCCGCACCCTGCTCGAGGAGCGCACCACCATCGCCCGCGAGCTGCACGACGTCGTCGCCCACCACATGTCGGTGGTCGCCATCCAGGCGGAGGCCGCGCCCTACCGGGTGGAGAATCCGCCGGAGGAGCTGGAGCGTGCCTTCGCCACCATCAGGGAGAACGCGGTGGCGGCCCTCACCGAGCTGCGCCGCGTCCTGGGCGTCGTCCGCGCCGAGGACTACGAGGCCCCGGACGCCCCGCAGCCGACCCTGGCCGACCTGGACGCCCTGCTCGCCAATGTGCGGGAGGCGGGCCTGGCCGTGGACAAGGCGGTGACCGGTGCGGTGCGCGAGCTGCCGCCCGGCGTGGAGCTGTCGGCGTACCGGATCGTGCAGGAGGCCCTCAGCAACAGCCTGCGCCACGCGCCCGGGGCGACGGCCCGCGTCGAGGTCTCCTACGTCCTGGGGGGCCTGGGCCTGCGTGTGGTCAACACCGCCGTCCCGCGGAACACCCTGGTCAAACCGTCGCCCGGCGCCGGTCACGGCATCACCGGCATGCGCGAGCGCGTCTCGATGCTGAACGGCGAGATGACGGCGGGCCCGACGGACGACGGAGGGTACGAGGTGGCGGTGTTCCTGCCGGTCGCCGCCGACCGGAGCGAGGACGAGGCATGACCGACCGCGCCGACGGCACGATCCGCGTCCTGATCGCCGACGACCAGATGATGGTGCGCGAGGGCTTCTCGGTCCTGTTGAACGCGATGCCGGACATCGAGGTCGTCGGTGAGGCGGTCAACGGCCGGGAGGCGGTGGCCAAGGTCCGCGAGCTGTCCCCGGACGTCGTGCTGATGGACATCCGCATGCCCGAGGTGAACGGCATCGAGGCGACGCGGGAGATCGTCGCGGCGGACGGCACGTCGAAGGTGCTGGTCCTCACCACCTTCGACCTCGACGAGTACGTGTACCAGGCGCTCCGCGCGGGCGCGTCCGGCTTCCTCCTCAAGGACGCCTCGGCCCGGCGGCTCGCGGACGGCGTCCGGGTGGTGGCGTCCGGCGAGGCCCTTCTCGCCCCGTCGGTGACCCGGCGTCTGATCACGGAGTTCTCCAGGCTGTCCGACACCCCGCGGCTGATGCCCTCGGCGCAGGCGGCGTACGGCGACCTGACCGAGCGCGAGACGGAGGTCCTGGTCCTGATCGCGCAGGGCCTGTCCAACTCGGAGATCGCCGAGCGCCTGGTGGTCGCCGAGTCGACGATCAAGACGCACGTCAGCCGCATCCTGGTGAAGCTGGGCCTGCGCGACCGTACCCAGGCGGCCGTCTTCGCCTACGAGGCCCGCCTGGTGACCCCGGGCTAGGCGCCGTCCGGCGCGTCCGGCCCCCGGCTCCCGGCGCGTCCGGCCCCCGGCTCCCGGCGTGCCGGGTCCGGGCTCCCGGCGTGTCCGGTCCCCGGCTCCCGGCGCGACCGCCGCCGCAAGGGCAGCGCGGGCGGCGGGCCCACCGGCTCCGACCGCGACCGCTGCCGGCGCCGTGGCTCCGGTCATGATCCGCCGGTCGGTCAGAGGCGCATGTCCTCGGCCCAGGCCGGCAGGCGCCGCTCGCCCGTCTCGCGGAGCACCTCCAGCCTTTCCCGGAACCGCGACATGTCCGGTGCCGCCCAGCGGAACCACTGGGCGGTGCTGGGCCAGGCGGCGTCCGCGACCGCTGTCTCTCCTTCGGTGACCAGCCAGACCGGCGGATCGGGCTGCCCGAGATCCGCACCGTCGATCAGGTGGTACGCGTACGCCTGGTGCTCCACCAGAACGAGAGCCGAGGCGGGATCACGGATGCCGTGGCCCGGCAGCGCGTCAAGCGTCGCGAGCGCGTGCGCCTTCATGGCGGAGGTCATCGCCCGCACGCCGAAACCGCTGCCCGCCAGCCACAGTCCGGGAGACCTTCCGACGAGGCGCAGGACCTCGCGCACCGCCGACGGGGCGTCAGCCACCCCCTGCGCTGCCAGCGCCGTGTCGATCTCCGCGTCGGTCGCTCCCTCCACCGACTCCCGGCGCAATCCGTCGGCGATCACGGATTCGAACACCGTTCGGATGTCCTTCATCGCCTCAGACGACGTGCTGTCCATGGCCTCAGGCTATGCGGGAGGGGACGTGGGCCCGGCTCAGGTGGGGCTTCTCACCGGCCTGGCCGGTGCGCCGGCGGCCGGTCGACCGGCCCGCGGGAATCCCGGACCGTCGCCCACCCGTCAGCGCGGCGCTGACGTGCCCTTCCTCTTCCGTGGAGGGGCCGTCGTTCCCTATCGTCCGTGCATGACGGCTGCATCCGATGAATCCCGGGCGTCCGGCCTCGCGTTCGACCCGTGGGACCCGGCGTTCGTCGCCGACCCGTACCCCGCCTTCGCCGAGCTGCGGGCACGCGGACGCGTGCTCTACTACGAGCCGAGCGACCAGTGGCTGGTCCCGCACCACGCGGACGTCTCGGCGCTGCTGCGCGACCGCCGCCTCGGCCGGACCTACCAGCACCGTTTCACGCACGAGGAGTTCGGGCGCACCCCGCCCCCGCCGGAGCACGAGCCCTTCCACACGCTGAACGACCACGGCATGCTCGACCTGGAGCCGCCGGACCACACCCGTATCCGGCGCCTGGTGTCGAAGGCGTTCACGCCGCGCACGGTGGAACGGCTGCGGCCGTACGTGCGCGCACTGGCCGACGACCTGGTCTCCCGGCTGGTGGCGGCGGGCGGCGGCGACCTGCTGACGGACGTGGCCGAGCCGCTGCCGGTCGCCGTGATCGCCGAGATGCTGGGCATCCCGGAGTCCGACCGCGCGCCCCTGCGCCCCTGGTCGGCGGAGATCTGCGGGATGTACGAGCTGAACCCCTCCGCGGAGACGGCGGCGAAGGCGGTCCGGGCGTCCCTCGACTTCTCGGAGTACCTGCGCACCCTGATCGCCGCCCGCCGCAAGGACCCCGGCGACGACCTGATCTCGGGCCTGATCGCGGCGCACGACGAGGACGACGACCGTCTCACCGAGCAGGAGATGATCTCCACCTGCGTCCTGCTCCTGAACGCCGGTCACGAGGCCACGGTGAACGCCACGGCCAACGGCTGGCTGGCCCTCTTCCGCCACCCCGGCCACCTGGCCGCCCTGCGCGCCGACCACTCCCTCGTCCACTCGGCCGTGGAGGAGCTGATGCGCTACGACACCCCGCTGCAGCTCTTCGAACGCTGGGTCCTGGACGAGATCGAGATCGACGGGACGACGCTCCCGCGCGGTGCCGAGGTGGCGCTGCTGTTCGGCTCCGCCAACCACGACCCGGCGGTCTTCACCGACCCGGAACGCCTCGACCTCACCCGCCGGGACAACCCGCACATCTCCTTCAGCGCCGGCATCCACTACTGCATCGGCGCCCCGCTGGCCCGCATCGAACTCGCGGCGTCCATGACGGCCCTGCTGGAGCGGGCCCCCACGCTGCGCCTGGCGGCGGAACCGGAGCGCAGGCCGAACTTCGTGATGCGCGGACTGACCGGGCTACGCGTGGAACTCTGACACCCCGGCCGCCCGCGACCGCCGGCGCCGTCCCAGCAGCCACGCCCCGAGTCCCCAGACCACGGCCGGTACGACGGCCCCGGCGAGGAAGACCAACGGCAGCTCGGTGAGGACGGCGCCGAAGTCCTGACCGTTGTTCTCGAACTCGTTGCCGAGGTGCCGTTGGGTCCGGGAGGTCTGCCACCACACGACCACCGCACCCACCGCCCCGATCAACGAGACCGCACAGCCACCACCCGTCACCGCATCCCGACTCATACCTGTCCCGACGCTCCCGGCCGCACCGCCGGTTTCACCTCAGGCCGCCAGATCCCGCCGCCGCAGCCCCGCGAGCCCCAGCCCGACCAGGGCCCCCGCGACCAGGAGCAGCGTCAGCACCGGCGGCCAGCTCATCCCCCCGCCGGGCAGCTTCGGCAGGTGCCCGTACGGCGACAGGTCCAGGACGGCCCGCGGCACGTCCAGCGCCGGTCCGACCCAGCCGAGCAGCAGGACCGCGCCCGCGAGGCCCCACGCGGCCACCGCCGCCCGGGGCAGCAGCCCGTGCAGCAGGACCGCCGCGCCGCCGACCACCCACACCGCGGGCAGATGCACCAGGCACGCGCCCAGGATCGGCCCGAGGTCGTGCCCGTACCCGGCCGCGAAGCCGAGCCCGGCGAGCAGCATGATCAGCGCCGCACCGCCGAAGGCGATCACCAGGTGGCCCGCGGCCCACCGCAGCCGTCCCACCGCGCCCGCGAGCACCGGTTCCGCGCGCCCGGAGGTCTCCTCGCCGCCCATCCGCAGCACCGACGCGACGACGTACAGCGCGGCGACCAGCCCGAGCATGCCGATCATCGCCGACACGAACGCGTCGGTGAGTCCGGCCTGCCCGCCCATCCGTTCGATGATCTCCCGGGCCCGCTCGTTGTCCCCGACCAGTCCGGCCGCGCCCTCGGTCATCCCGCCGTAGACGAGCCCGGCGAGGAGGAAGCCGGTGCTCCAGCCGAGGACGCTGCCGCGCTGCAGGCGCCAGGCCAGCGCACCGGCCGTACGCAGGCGTCCGGCGGCCGGTCCCGGGCGGGTGGGCAGGAAGCTCATGCCGAGGTCCCGGCGTCCGGCCAGCGCGTAGGCGACGGCCGCCTGCGCCGCCGTCGCGCCCGCGAGCAGCAGCAGGACCCACCACCGCTCACCGGCGAAGGCCCGCAGGTTCTCCAGCCAGCCGAGCGGCGAGACCCACGTCAGGACCGACGAGCCTCCCCCGGAGCCGACAGCCCGGGAGGTGTCCCCGCCCGCCGCCGAGTCGCCCGCGGCACGCAGGACGAAGGCCCCGCCCAGCACGGCCGCCGTGAGCCCCCGGGCCAGGCGCGCGCTCTCGGTGAGCTGGGCGACGATCGCCGCCGTGGTCGCGAAGAGCATCCCGACGCCCGCGATCCCGAGCCCGAGGGCCAGGGCGCCCGCCACCCCCTGCCCGGCGAGTCCGGCGGCGACCAGCAGGGCCAGGGCGGCGTTGGCGACCGCCGCCGCGAGCAGTGCCGCCGTCAGCGGGGCCCGGCGGCCGACCATCCCGGAGGCGACGACCTCCTGCCGCCCGCTCTCCTCCTCGTCGCGGGTGTGCCGTACGACGATCAGCAGGCTCGTCACGGCGGCCAGCGCACCGGCGTACACGCCGACGCGCCAGGCGGTGAGCGCGCCGAGGCTGTCGCCGAAGACCGGGCCGACCAGCGCCCGCAGCGAGGAGTTGGTCTCCATCTGCCGCATCAGACCGGCGCGTTCGGCGGCGGTGCCGTACAGGCCCCGGAGGGTGCCCGGCATGGACAGCACCATCAGGGCGTTCACCGCGACCCAGACGGGGACCAGGACGCGGTCGCGGCGCAGGGCGAAGCGGAGCAGCGTGCCGGTGCCGGCGGTGGCGGAGCCGGTGGCGGCGGTGGCGGAGGAGCCGGTGGTGGTGCCGGTGGTGGTCATCGTGCCGTCGCCTCCGCCCCGGTTCCCGCCGCGTCGGCCTGGTAGTGCCGCAGGAACAGCTCCTCCAGCGTCGGCGGCGTCGACGTCAGCGAGCGCACGCCCGTCTCGCCCAGCGCCCTGAGCACGCCGTCCAGCCGGCCGGTGTCGACCTGGAGCCGGACCCGGTGGCCCCGGACGTCGAGGTGGTGGACGCCCGGCAGGCCGGCGAGGCCGTTCGGGGGGCCCGCGAGTTCGGCGGTGACGCTGGTCCGGGTCAGGTGGCGCAGGTCGGCGAGCGAGCCGGTCTCGACGGTGCGGCCCTTGCGGATGATGCTGACCCGGTCGCACAGCTCCTCGACCTCGCTGAGGATGTGGGAGGAGAGCAGCACCGTCCGGCCGCGCTCGCGCTCCTCCTCCACGCAGCGCCGGAAGACCTCCTCCATCAGCGGGTCGAGTCCGGAGGTGGGTTCGTCGAGGATCAGCAGGTCGACGTCGGAGGCGAAGGCGGCCACCAGGGCGACCTTCTGCCGGTTGCCCTTGGAGTAGGTGCGGCCCTTCCTGGTCGGGTCGAGTTCGAAGCGCTCGACCAGCTCCGCGCGCCGCCGGCTGTCCAGTCCGCCGCGCAGCCGGCCGTAGAGGTCGATGACCTCGCCGCCGGAGAGGTTGCGCCACAGCGTCACGTCGCCGGGGACGTACGCGATCCGGCGGTGCGCCTCCACCGCGTCCGCCCACGGGTCGCGGCCGAGCACCTGTGCGGCGCCGGCGTCGGCGCGCAGCAGGCCGAGCAGGACCCGGATCGTGGTGGACTTGCCGGCTCCGTTGGGGCCGAGGAACCCGTGGACCTCGCCGGTCTCGACCTCCAGGTCGAGTCCGTCCAGCGCATGCGTGCGTCCGAACGACTTGTGCAGTCCGGAGACGCTGATTGCCTTCGTCATGTTTCGGAAAGTACGCTTCTTTCAGAAACTTGTGAAGTTAAGGAAACGTCAGGATGATGAGTGCCGCCGGGTGAGGGATGATCGACGGATGACGAAGGAACCAGCGGGAGCGGCGGCGGACGCGGCGGGGCCGGGACGCGACCCCGAGGCGGTGTCGAAGTTCGTCGAGGGTTTCGCGGCCCAGCTCGTCGAGGCCGGGATGCAGCGCATGCCGGCCCGGGTCTTCGCCGCGCTGCTGGCCTCCGACTCGGGCTCGCTGACCTCGGCGGAACTCGGCGAGAACCTCCGGGTCAGCCCGGCCGCCGTCTCCGGCGCCGTGCGCTACCTCTCCCAGCAGCACATGGTCGCGCGCGAGCGCGAACCCGGCTCGCGCCGGGAGCGCTACCGGGTGCACAGCAACCAGTGGTACGAGGCGCTCACCAGCCGCGAGGCCGTCCTCAAGCGCTGGGAGGACGCCCTGCGCGAGGGCGTCGCCAGCCTCGGCGAGGACACCCCGGCGGGCCGGCGCATGGCCGAGACGCTCGCCTTCTTCGAGTTCGTCGACGGGGAGATCGCGGCGATGATGGAACGCTGGCGCGAGCACCGGCAGGAGCGGTTCGGGCGGGGGTGAACCCCGACGACGGGCCCTACCCCGCCGGCAGCAACGACGGGCCCTACCCCGCCGGCAGCATCAGCCCCCACGCCCCCTCGCGGGCCACCCACGTCCGCGTCCCCACCGGACCGCACACCACCGCGTCGGCCCGGTAGCGGAAGTGGGCCCCCGACACGGTCACCGTCCGTCCGCTCGCCGTCAGCCCGGACGCCTGCGCGCCCGCCGGCAGCGGGCGCACCTCCACCGCGGCGACCCCTCCGCCGCCCGGCGTCACCGTCACCGCCTCCACCGGCTGGTCGAGGTCCACCAGCGTCACCCCGTCGACCTCCACCCGCAGCCGGGCCGGACCGGCGGTGCCCGGTGCCGCGGCGGTGCGGGCCGGACGCGAGGACGCCAGCGTCCGGACGAGCGACTGGCAGCCGCGCAGCCAGGGGCGCAGCGGCCCCGGGCCGACGTCCCCGTCCTCCCGCGCCGGCGCGGGGAGCGGGACCGGTGGGATGCGCACCGCCCCCAGCACCACCCCGTCGCTGTCGTCGACGAGCAGGTCCAGGCGCCGTTCCGCGCCGTCGAGGACGGCCCGCGCCGCCGCCACCGCCCCCGTCGGCAGCCCCAGGGACCGGGCGAGGCCGAGCGCGGGGCCCACCGGCACCACCGACAGCGCGCAGGTCGCCAGCTCCCGCTGCCGGTGCAGCAGGGCCACGGCCCGCAGCAGCGCGGCGTCGTCGCCGACCACCACCGGACGCCGCGAGCCGCGCCGCCGCAGCGCCCGCGCGAACTCCTCCGGGCCGTCCGGCAGACACACCTTCGTGTGCGACGCACCCGCGCTGAGCACGTCCTTGGCGATCCGGACGGATTCCCCGTCCAGCCGCCGGGCGGCCGGATCGACGACCACCAGGAGCTGGTCGGACCTCGCGGAAGGGTTCGCGGAAGAGCTCGCGGAAGTCGCCACCTCGGCCATGCCTCGCTTCCTCGGGTAGCATCTTTGTGCAAGAGCCCCTTGCGCTGTTGCGCCAGGGGCTTCGTCTATTCCGGGGCACCCGGTCCGACGGTTGGCGGCCAACGACGGTCGCGGTGTACGTGGCGGAAACCCGTCGCATACGCCCTCGACCATGGACATGCCCCGCCCGGAAGGGGTGTACGCGCGTGCCCGCACTTGTGCTGCTCGGTGCTCAGTGGGGTGACGAAGGCAAGGGAAAGGCGACGGACCTGCTCGGTGGTTCCGTCGACTACGTGGTGCGCTACCAGGGCGGCAACAACGCCGGCCACACGGTAGTCGTGGGCGACCAGAAGTACGCCCTCCACCTGCTCCCTTCCGGGATCCTCTCCCCCGGCTGCACGCCGGTCATCGGCAACGGTGTCGTCGTCGACCCGTCGGTCCTGTTCTCCGAGCTGAGCGGGCTGAACGAGCGTGGCGTCGACACGTCCAAGCTCCTGATCAGCGGCAACGCTCACATCATCACGCCGTACAACGTCACCGTCGACAAGGTGACGGAACGCTTCCTCGGCAAGCGCAAGATCGGCACCACCGGGCGCGGCATCGGCCCGACCTACGCCGACAAGATCAACCGCGTGGGCATCCGGGTCCAGGACCTCTACGACGAGTCGATCCTCACCCAGAAGGTCGAGGCGGCGCTCGACGTCAAGAACCAGATGCTCACCAAGCTCTACAACCGCCGCGCCATCGCCACCGGCCAGGTCGTCGAGGAGCTGCTGGGCTACGCGGACAAGCTCGCCCCGTACGTCGCCGACACCGTCCTGGTCCTCAACCAGGCCCTCGACGACGACAAGGTGGTCCTCTTCGAGGGCGGCCAGGGCACGCTGCTCGACATCGACCACGGCACCTACCCCTTCGTCACCTCGTCGAACCCGACCGCGGGCGGTGCCTGCACCGGCGCCGGCGTGGGCCCGACGAAGATCAGCCGGGTCATCGGCATCCTCAAGGCGTACACGACCCGTGTCGGCGCCGGCCCCTTCCCGACCGAGCTGTTCGACGAGGACGGCGAGGCCCTGCGCCGCATCGGCGGCGAGCGCGGCGTCACCACCGGCCGCGACCGGCGCTGCGGCTGGTTCGACGCGGTGATCGCCCGCTACGCCACCCGCGTCAACGGCCTCACCGACTTCTTCCTCACCAAGCTCGACGTCCTCACCGGCTGGGAGCAGATCCCGGTCTGCGTGGCCTACGAGATCGACGGCAAGCGCGTCGAGGAGCTGCCGTACTCGCAGTCCGACTTCCACCACGCGAAGCCGGTCTACGAGACGCTGCCCGGCTGGAGCGAGGACATCACCAAGGCGAAGTCCTTCTCCGACCTGCCGAAGAACGCCCAGGCGTACGTCAAGGCGCTGGAGGAGATGTCCGGCGCCCCGATCTCCGCGATCGGCGTCGGCCCGGGCCGGGACGAGACGATCGAGATCAACTCGTTCCTGTAGGAGCCGCCCGCGCACCGCGCACGCACACCGACGGCCGGGACCCCGCACGGGGCCCCGGCCGTCGGCGCGGGGACGGCGGTTACGCTGGCCGGAGCCGCAGCGCCGCACGGCCTTCCGGCACCCGGACAGAACCGGACAGCACAAGTCGAGCACGGACAGCACGGACAGCACGGAGCGAGCGGACATGCGGAAGCCCACCACCCGGACGTGGATCTGGCTGGCGGTGGCCGCCGTCGCCGTGACCGGCGGTGCCTTCTACGTGGACGGCCACCGCGTCTCCGCGGCCCCGCACGCCGGTGACCCCAAGTGCGACCAGGTGATCTCCCGCCTCCCCGACGGCATACCCGGCGCCTCGCGCGACTGGGCCCTGGGCAACGGGGTGGCGTCCTGGGGCGGCCAGAAGGCCGTCTTCCGCTGCGGCGCCGAGGAACTGCAGCCGAACGTCAACCTCTGCGTCACCGCGGACGGCGTCGACTGGGTCCTGGACGAGGCCCGGCTCAAGCGCGACGGCGTGAGCGTTCTGCGCACCTACGGCCGCTCACCGGCCGTGGAGTTCACCTACTCCGGTCCGCGCGAGGAGGTGGGCGGCATCCTCGCCACCCTGGACGCCGCCGTGAAGTGGCTCCCGCAGGAGCGCAAGTGCATCGGCCTGGAGGACGCCGACACCGTCCTGTAGCCCTGCGTTCGGCCCCCTCCACCGGGCGTCCGCGGGCCCGGTGGTGTCGGATCGGGGCCATGACCGACCGCTACAGCACCGCCCGCTGCCGAGGCCCGTACGGCGGCGAGAACGGACCCGCCGACTGCGGCGACCCGGTCCGCTTCGAGGTCGCCCGGCATCTGCGGGCACCGCTGCGGGTGTGCCCGGTCCACCTGGGACCGGCGCTGCTGCTGGCCGCCGGGGTGCTGTGGCCGCCGGGCATCACGCTGGTGTCGTGAGGCGCGGGCGGCGGCCTCCCGGGATTCTCCCGCCCCCGTCAGCTGAAGACGATCATCGACCCCTGCGCCAGGCTCCGGGTCGCCGCCGCGTGCAGGCCCAGCCACACGTGGCGCTCCCGGGCGAACGGGCTGGTGTCGTACGGCCCGGGCACGGCCGGTTCCTCCAGCTCCGTCGGGGCGAGCGGCGGCTGCGGCGGGGCCGGGGGGTTGGCCGGGTCGATGCCGAGGGCCGGGGCGACGGCCTCCAGCTCCCGCAGCAGGCTGTGCGAGGAGCCCAGGGGGCCGCCGCCCGCGAGGAGTTCGTCGTCGGCGAGCGGGTGCGGGAAGTCGACCGGGACGTAGGCGCCCGCGTGGTCGTAGTGCCACACGAGGTGGGACTGCTGGGCCGTCGACTCGAACATCTCCAGCAACTGCTCGTAGTCACCGCCGAGTTCGTCCACCGGGGTCACCGGCAGACCGCACAGCTGGAGGAGGTGCGCCCGGCGCAGGAAGTGCAGCGCGTCGTAGTCGAAACCGGCCACCGGGGCGACCTCGCCGGACAGGCCCGGCATGTACTGGTACACCGGCACCGGCGGCAGCCCGGCCTCGGCCAGCACCTTGTCGTACTGCGCGAGTTCCTCGGCGAACGGGTTGTCCGGCGTGTGGCACAAGACGTCGACGAGCGGTACCAGCCACAGGTCACAGGCCAAAAGAGGGCTCCTCACACAGCACGGTGGTCAGGGCAGCGTAGTCGGTGTGCGCCGGGGCGCGTTGCGTGCAGGTCCCTTACCCATCTGGGGCCGGACCACGACACGTCCGGCCTTGGTCATCCGCCCGTGAGCCCCTCGACGAGGCGCAGCGAGTGGGTGTTGTACGCGTCGACGAGCGCGCGTGCGCCGGGGACGTCGCGGTGGGCGAGGGCGTCGACCAGTTCGGTGTGCCCGGACCACAGCGCGCCGCGCAGTTCGCCGAGCCGGCGCAGGTGCTGCACCGTGCACACCCAGCTCTGCACGCGCAGCCGGTGCAGGAAGTCGGAGAGGTAGGGGTTGCCGAAGAGGGCGGCCAGCTCGCGCCAGTAGCGCAGGTCGTAGCCGATCAGGACGGTCAGGTCCCCGGCCGCGGCGGCGCGCTGGGCCTCCTCGCCGCGCCTGCGCACCCCGGCGAGGGCGACGGCGACGCGCGGATCGCCCGGGTCCGGGAGGTCGGCGGCGAGGGCGAGGAACATCCCGTCGGTCACCAGGCTGCGGGCCTCGATCATGCCGCGGAAGTCGTCGACCGAGTACTCGTGGACGCGGAAGCCGCGGTGGTGGTCGGCGTCGAGGAGCCCCTGCGCCGACAGGTCGACCAGGGCCTCGCGCACGGGCGTCGCCGACACCCCGTACTGCTCGGCGATCTCCTTGACCGTGAACTCCTGCCCCGGCTGGAGGCGCCCCGCCAGCACCTCGTCGCGGAGCGCGTCGGCGATCTGCTGCCGCAGGGTGCTGCGCGTGACGGCACCGGTACCGCGGGGGCCGGGCATGGGCGGGCGTCTCCTCGTCGCGTGCGGGGCGTCGCGCAAGGCGTCGTCCGGGGGCGTGCTCGTACACATGTCTACCGCGTACGAGCACGCAACCCTACGCGCTCGGACCCCTCGGCCCCTTCCGCCTACTCTGTGTACTCGTCCGCCACGGACAGTGCCGTGTCCAGGGCGGCGAGGCCCTCCTTCAGCTCCGCCTCGGTGATGTTGCACGGCGGGACCACGTGGGTGCGGTTCATGTTCACGAACGGCCACAGCCCGTGGGCCTTGGCGGAGGCGGCGAACGCGGACATCGGCGTGGCCGCCTGCCCGGTCGCGTTGTACGGCACCAGCGGTTCGCGCGTCTCCCGGTCCTTCACCAGCTCCAGCGCCCAGAACATGCCGGTGCCGCGCACCTCGCCCACGCTCGGGTGGCGCTCGGCCAGCTCCCGCAGCGCCGGTCCGACGACCTCGGCACCGAGCCGCGCCGCGTGCTCGACGACGCCCTCCTCCGCCATGACGTTGATCGTGGCGACGGCGGCGGCGCAGGCCAGCGGGTGTCCGGAGTAGGTCAGTCCGCCGGGGTAGGGCCGCTCGGCGAAGGTCGCGGCGATCTCGCCGGAGATCGCGACGCCGCCGAGGGGCACGTAGCCCGAGTTCACGCCCTTGGCGAAGGTCATCAGGTCCGGCACGACGTCGTACAGGTCGGCCGCGAACCACGTACCCGTCCGCCCGAACCCGGCCATGACCTCGTCGAGCACGAACACGATGCCGTGCTTGTCGCAGAGCTCGCGCACCCCGGCGAGGTACCCGGCCGGCGGCGTCATGATCCCCGCTGTGCCCGGGATCGTCTCCAGGACGATCGCGGCGATCGTCCCCGGACCCTCGAAGGCGATCGTCGTCTCCAGGTGCTCCAGCGCCCGGGCGCACTCCTGCTCCTCCGTCTCGGCGTAGAAGCGCGAGCGGTACAGGAACGGCGCCCAGAAGTGCACGACGCCGGCCGTGCCGCTGTCGGAGGCCCAGCGGCGCGGGTCACCGGTGAGGTTGACCGCCTGCTGGGTGCCGCCGTGGTACGAGCGGTACGCGGAGAGCACCTTGGGGCGTCCGGTGTGCAGCCGGGCCATGCGCAGGGCGTGCTCGACGGCGTCGGCTCCGGCGTTGGTGAAGAAGATCTTGTCCAGGTCACCGGGCGTCCGCTCGGCGATCAGCCGGGCCGCCTCCGAGCGCGCCTCGACGGCGAACGCGGGGGCGAACGTCGTCATCCTCGCCGCCTGCTCCTGGATCGCGGCGACGACCTTGGGGTGCTGGTAGCCGATGTTCGTGTAGACGAGCCCGCTGGAGAAGTCGAGGTAGCGCCTGCCGTCGTAGTCCCAGAAGTACGACCCCTCGGCGCCGGCGACGGCGAGCGGGTCGATCAGCTCTTGCGCTGACCAGGAGTGGAAGACGTGCGCGCGGTCCGCGGCCTTCACGGCGGCGCCGGTCTGGGGGGAGGGCTGAGGGGTCATGCGGCCGAGGGTAGATGTCCGCGATGCGGAAACGGAATCGGCGTCCTGTCTGCGGTCGGGAGCTTTCCACGACAGGTTGTCGACGCCCGCGGGCGCTCCGTTACGGAACCGTGGACGAAGCCCGCGCCGCGGGCGCCCGGCCCCGCACTATCCTCGCCCTGTTGCTCACGTTCGGGGGGAAGGCGGCGCCGCATGCGGAAACTCGGGGGCGGGGACCCGCAGCGCATCGGGGCCTATCGGCTGCTGGGGCGGCTGGGGGCGGGCGGCATGGGCCACGTCTACCTGGCCCGCTCGGACCGCGGGCGCACCGTCGCCGTGAAGCTGGTGCGCGAGGAACTGGCCGCGCTGGAGGAGTTCCGCGAGCGCTTCCGGCAGGAGGTCGAGTCCGCCCGGCGGGTCGGCGGGTACTGGACGGCGCCCGTACTGGACGCGGACACCGAGGCCGCGGTGCCGTGGGTCGCGACCGGGTACGTCGCGGGGCCGAGCCTCCAGCAGGTCGTCGGGCACGACCACGGCGCGCTGCCGGAGCGGTCGGTGCGCACGCTGGCGGCCGGTCTCGCCCACGCCCTCCAGGACATCCACGCCGCCGGGATCGTCCACCGGGACCTCAAGCCCTCCAACGTCCTGGTCACCATCGACGGCCCCCGCGTCATCGACTTCGGCATCGCGCGCGCCCTGGAGACGGTGACCGACGGCGGTGTCACCCGCACCGGCGCGCTCGTGGGCTCGCCGGGCTTCATGGCGCCCGAGCAGGTGCGGGGCGACCGCGTCACGCCCGCGTGCGACGTCTTCTGCCTCGGCTCGGTCCTCACCTACGCCGCCACGGGCAAGCTGCCCTTCGGTACGGCGACCAGCGGCGTGCACGCGCTGATGTTCCGCATCGCGCAGGAGGAGCCCGACCTGGAGGGCGTGCCCGAGGGCATCGCCGACCTGGTCCGCGACTGCCTGCGGAAGGACCCCGCCGCGCGGCCGGGCCTCGCCGAACTCCTGGAGCGCACCGGCGCGCAGGACACGGTCACCCACGGCCGCTCCCGCGACCCGTGGCTGCCCGGCGCCCTGGTGGCCCAGCTCGGCCGCCACGCGGTCCGCCTCCTCGACACGGAGAACCCCGAAGCTCCTGAGCCCGACGACGCCCCCGGGGCACCGGGAGGCGCTGGGCTGCCGGGGGCCGCCGGGGCGGGGGGTGCGGTGCCGGGTGCGGGAGTGCCCGGCGGGGTGGCATCCGGTGGTGCGGGGTTCGGTGGTGCGGTGCCGGGTGGCGGGGCATCCGGTGGTGCGGGGTTCGGTGGTGCGGTGCCGGGTGGCGGGGCATCCGGTGGTGCGGGGTTCGGTGGTGCGGTGCCGGGTGGCGGGGCATCCGGTGGTGCGGGGTTCGGTGGTGCGGTGCCGGGTGGCGGGGCACCCGGTGGTGCGGGGTTCGGCGGTGGAGTGCCCGGTGGCGTGGGTGCCGGCGGTGCGGTGCCCGGCAGTGCCGGGACCGGTGGTGGGGTGGCCCATGGCGTCGGCCCCCGTGACGCGGGCCCCGGGGACGGGGGTGCCGTTCCCGGGGACGGTCCGGTGCCGGGGGGTCCGCCGCCGCGGGAGCCCGGGAGCGGTGGTGCCCCGCTGGACCACCTCCCCACCCTGGTCGCCGGCCAGAGCCCGCCGGTGCCCCCGTCGGCCGCCCACGCCCACGCGTCCGTCCCGGGGCCGGACGCGGCGTACTCCGGGTATCAGCACCCGTACGGCGGGAGTCTCGGTCCGACCCCGCCCCAGGGGCCGCCGCAGCCGTACGGCCCGTACGAACCGCCGCGCAGCGCCCGTTCCACCGTGCTGCTGATCGTCGTCGCCCTGGTGGTCGCGCTGGGCGCGGGCGGCGCGGTCTACGCCCTGATGAGCGGCGACGGCGACCACCGCGCGGGCGGCGACCCCACCCCCGGACAGACCACCGGCGCACCCGAGGACCCCGGCTCGGGCTCACCCGGCCCGTCGGCCGGTTCGACCGCTGCGGCCGACGAGGGCACGGTCCCGGCCGCGTACGTGGGCGAGTGGGCGGCCTCCATCGACAACGCCTCGGGTACGCACCCCCGGAGCCTGACCATCGCCCGGGGCGGGGTCGGCGACACGGTGATGACCCTCGTGGCGGACGGACCGACGGCCACCGGCACCTACCACTGCGTCTTCGACGCCTCCCTCGCCGCCGAGCCGGGCGCCGGCGGCCCGCTGCGGCTCGGCCCGTCCGAGGTCAGGACGGGGCCGCCCGCGAGCTGTGCCCCGGGCGGGTCCTCCACGGTCACCCTGCTGCCGGACGGCAGCCTCCAGCGCACCAACGACGACACGGGAGAGTCCCTCGTCTACACCCGCCGGTGAACACCCGCCGGTGAGGGACGCGCACCCGCCGCCGGGAGGTCACCGGGGCTCCGGCGGGCGCTGGCGGGGCATGTTCGGACGGGTGCCGTTCTGCGGCGGGACGGTGAACCGCCCGGTGCCCGGACCCCCGCCCTCCGCACGGGGCCCGTCGGCCGCCGCCGCGCCGTGCGGGCCCAGGGGCGCCGGTCCCGTCCGGAAGCTCAGCATCCAGTCGGCCGTCTCCGCCCGCACCAGCTCCGTCACGTCCTCGGAGAACCGCCGCAGCACCAGCAGGCACCGCTCCGCGGCCTCGCTCGCCGTCCCCTCGGCCGGACCCAGCACCTCCCGCACGCTCTCCGACGCCCAGTCGAACTGCAGCGTCTGCAGCCGGCGCTGCACCGCCTGCGCCGTGGCCACGTCCCGCATCCAGCCGGACGTGACCCCGAAGTACCGGTCACCGGCCACGCACGCCACCGCCCACAGCAGCGCCAGATACCCCCAGCGCGCGACCCCGCCCAGCGCCCCGGACAGGTCGAGCAGCGGCAGCGCCGCCCCGGCGACGGCACCCACCGCGGCCCCGCCCCGCAGCAGCACGGCTCCGCGCCGCTTCCACACCCGGTCCGCGAGATACCAGGCCGCCGTGTCCAGCGCGCCCCGCTCCACCCACCGGTACAGCTCGTCCAGCCGCTCGGCGGGCAGGGCCCAGTCCCCGAGGGGAAACGCCCGCCCGGTCAGGTCGCCCGGCCGCATTCCGGCCGCCCCCTCGCCGTTCCGCCCGCGCTGCGGCGGCCCCTCGGGCTGCATCTCCGGCTGACCCACCCGGCACTCCCTACTGCTCGCCACTGCTCGCCGTACCGCTCGCCGTCCACGCGGACTCATACGCCGGACCCCTGCGCCGCAACCCTTCCTACCGCCCAACGGGTGGCGAAGGGCCGGGTTCCGCCGCTTTTCCGCCCGGAAGAGGGCGTTGATCAGGTATAGGGCCACGGCGTTATCACTCGAAAGAGTGCTGGGGCGAGGGCCGCCCGGACCACGTAGGCTCGTGCCGAACGGCAAAACCGTCGTGACCGGACGTGATGGGAGCTGAACGTGATCCCCGGTGGTGGCCAGCCCAACATGCAGCAGTTGCTGCAGCAGGCCCAGAAGATGCAGCAGGACCTGGCGAAGGCCCAGGAGGAACTGGCCCGGACCGAGGTCGACGGCCAGGCGGGCGGCGGCCTGGTGAAGGCCACGGTCACCGGCTCCGGCGAGCTGCGCGGCCTCGTGATCGACCCGAAGGCGGTGGACCCCGAGGACACCGAGACCCTCGCCGACCTGGTCGTCGCCGCCGTCCAGGCGGCCAACGAGAACGCGCAGAACCTCCAGCAGCAGAAGCTCGGCCCGCTCGCCCAGGGTCTGGGCGGCGGCAGCGGCATCCCCGGCCTGCCGTTCTGAGCCGGGCGGAACCGGCCCTTTCCCGGTTCGCCTTCCTCAGACCGCCCGAAGCCATCTACCGTACGTAGTGCACGAACCTCAGGAAGGACGGCAGTCCGTTGTACGAAGGCGTGGTCCAGGACCTCATCGACGAACTCGGGCGGCTGCCCGGCGTCGGTCCCAAGAGCGCGCAGCGGATCGCCTTCCACGTCCTGCAGGCCGAGCCGGCCGACGTACGGCGGCTCGCCCAGGCCCTCATGGAAGTGAAGGCCAAGGTCCGCTTCTGCGCGACCTGCGGGAACGTCGCGCAGGAGGAGCAGTGCGCCATCTGCCGCGACACCCGGCGCGACCCTTCCGTCATCTGCGTGGTGGAGGAGCCGAAGGACGTCGTCGCCATCGAGCGCACCCGCGAGTTCCGCGGGCGCTACCACGTGCTCGGGGGCGCGATCAGCCCGATCGACGGGGTCGGCCCCGACGACCTCCGCATCCGTGAGCTGCTGGCCCGCCTGGCGGACGGCACCGTCACGGAGCTGATCCTGGCCACGGACCCGAATCTGGAGGGCGAGGCCACGGCCACGTACCTCGCCCGCATGATCAAGCCCATGGGCCTCAAGGTCACCCGCCTGGCCAGCGGCCTCCCGGTGGGCGGCGACCTGGAGTACGCGGACGAGGTGACCCTCGGCCGTGCCTTCGAGGGGAGACGACTCCTAGATGTCTGACGCCACGCTGCACGCGACCGACCAGAACCCGGACGACTTCGCGGTCCAGATCGCCGACCAGATCGAGAGCTTCCTGGTCGCCGTCACCGAGGTGGCGAAGGGCGACGAGCCCGACTCGGCCGTCCCCTTCCTCCTCCTGGAGGTCTCCCAGCTCATGCTGGCCGGGGGCCGCCTGGGCGCCCACGAGGACATCGTCCCCGACGAGCGCTACGAGCCCGACCCCGGCCCGGAGCAGGACGTGGACCAGCTCCGCGAGAACCTGGCCCGCATCCTCGACCCGATCGACGTCTACTCCGAGGTCTTCGACCCCTACGAGCCGCGCAGGGCCCCGGTCCCGGCCCGTATCTCCGACGACCTCACCGACGTCATCACCGACCTGCGCCACGGCATGGTCCACTACAAGGCCGGCCGCACCACGGAGGCGCTGTGGTGGTGGCAGTTCTCCTACTTCTCCAACTGGGGCTCCACCGCCTCCGCGACCCTGCGCGCCCTCCAGTCGGTCGTCGCCCACGTCCGCCTGAACCAGCCCCTGGAGGAGCTGGACGGCCTCGACACCGACCAGGACCTCGGCGACGACGCCCTGGAGACGGAGGCCGGTCACGTCATGGTGCGGGAGATCGCGGGCCCGCTGGGGCTGCGCCCGGTCACGTGACGCGGTCCGTCCGGCGGGCTCACCGCGCTCCGCGCAGGGCCCCGGCCCCCCCGCCCGTAGCGGACCCGCTCCTTCTCGCCCCGCCGCGCATCATGCCAGCGCGGCCCGCAGCCGCACCGGGCACACGTACGGCGCGGTGACCGTCGGCACGCTGTACCAGCGCAGCGGCCAGGTGTTTCCCTCCAGCGCCGGGACGCCGACGTAGGTGACGGTGCGCGTCCCCCGCCCGCCCCCGAGCCGCTGCACGCCCAGCGGCCACTCCCGCGCCGCCACCTCCCCGGGCGCCAGCAGGAAGTACACCCACCGTCCCCCGCTCCCCTCGCACACGATGGGCCCCGCGTCGTCGTCCGTGGCCTCGACGAGCCAGTCGGCGACCAGTTCGCCACGGATGCCGTCGACCCGTACGGCGTCGAAGTGCACGCCGGCGAGGCGCAGTTGGTGCCCGGCGGCCGGGACCCAGGAAGGGCGGTGCGGTGTTTCCGTCATGGTCACACGGTGCCGTCCGAGCGGCTACGCTCGGTAGCGACTGAGGGGATACACGCCGGGGTGTATCGGTCGGAGGTGTGCACTGTGTCCCAACCACCCGTCGCCTGGCGCTACAGCGGCAACCAGATGAAACGCTGGCGCACCAGGGCCAACGTGACCAGGGAGCAACTGGCCGAGGCGGCCAACTACTCCCCGGACACGATCAAGTCGATGGAGCAGGGCGTACGGATGCCCACGGCGCGCGTTCTGGATGTCGCCGACGAGTTGTGCCGGGCGCAAGGGTTGCTCAGTGCCGCCAAGGACTATCTCCAGCGGGAGAAGTTCCCGGCGCGGGCGCAGGACTTCATGGAGCGAGAGAGGGAGGCGATTGGCCTCGGGTGGTACGAGGTCACGCTCGTTCCCGGGCTGTTGCAGACGGAGGGCTACGCGCGGACGCTGATCGAGAATCGGCACCCGCCGTTGGAACAAAGCACAGTGGACGACCGTGTTGCCGCGCGCATGGAGCGGCAGGCCATTCTCACTGGACGGCGGCCCCCGGTGTCCTTGAGTTTCGTGCTGTACGAGGCGGTTCTGCGCAACCCCATGGTGGATGCTGAGCAGTTGAACCGACTTCTGGAGGCGTCGGTGCCCAGGAATGTCGTTCTGCAGGTGTTGCCGTTCGAGCGGGTCATCAGCGACGCGATCATGGGGCCGATGGTGCTGCTGGAATCCCAAGACCATGAGCGCTTCGCCTTTACTGAAGGCCCTTTCGCGAGTGAACTCTCAGCCGACCCAGGGGTTGTCAGCCGCGTGTCGGAGCGGCTTAGCATGATCCGCGCGCAGGCCCTCAGCCCCGCTGAGTCGGCCCGCTTCATCGAGGAGATGGTGGATCGTCGTGAGTGACCAGCCGACGTGGATCAGGTCCAGCTACAGCGACAACGAAGGCGGAGCCTGTGTAGAGGTGGCCTTCGCCCCCGCCATCCACATCCGCGACTCCAAGACCGCCCCGGCCGGCCCCGAACTCCGCCTCTCCGCCCCGGCCTGGTCGGCGTTCATCGCCGCAGTGCGGCCCGGGGCCTGAGCCCCGGGCTTCTCCGCGGTCAGGAAACGGCCGTGTGGTCCGGGTACGTGTCGAGGACGGCGTCGGCCTTCCGGCCGGCGAAGGGCGCGCGCCAGTCGCCGGTGCCGGGGTAGTAGTACGTGTACTCGGGGCCGTAGGCGTACAGGTCGGGGCGTCCGTCGTGGTTGGCGTCACCGATGCCGACGAGATGCTGGTAGGTGTTCCAGCCGCCGCCGATCCGCGTGCGGGGCGCGAAGGTGCCGTCGCCCTTGCCGAGGTAGAGCCACAGGACGCCCGCCTTGTCGCGGGCGACCAGGTCACCCGTGGCGGCGCCGCCGATGTCGCCCGTGGCGGTCAGGTCGTTGTAGACGCCCCAGCCGCCGCCGACCCGGGTGCGGGCGGCGAAGGGGGCCCGCCAGTCGCCGGTGCCCTTGTAGAGCCACAGGACGCCGCTCTTGTCGGTGGCCAGGAGGTCGGCCCGCCCGTCGTTGGTGAGGTCGCTGCCCGCGGTGATCTTGTCGTAGGTGTTCCAGCCGCCGCCGATGCGGCTGCGGGTGGCGAAGGTGCCGTCGCCCTTGCTCAGGTAGAGCCAGAGGACGCCGGTCTTGTCGCGGGCGACCAGGTCCCCGTGGGCGGCGCCGCCGAGGTTGCCGGCCGCCTCGATGCGGTCGTAGGCGTTCCAGCCGCCGCCGACGAGTGTGCGTTCCGAGGCCCGGGTCAGTTGGCCGTCCAGCGGGAGGAAGTGCGAGTCGGTGAGCCACAGGCGGCCCGACGGGTCGCGGGCCAGGAGGTCCGGGCTGCCGTTGTCCGTGTAGTCGTGCGGCGCGGCCTCGCGGGCGGCCTTGAAGGAGCCGGAGGCGGTCAGGGCCGGGCCGATGCCGTTGCGCGGGAGGGCCGAGATCTCCCACGTGTAGTCGCCGTTGGGCGCGTCGGCCGTCCCGTGCTCGACGTCGCCCCGCCAGTCGAAGGTGAAGTCCGTCGGCTCGGGCCCGTAGAAGACCGCCTGCGCGGTCTTCCCGGTGTTCTTGTGGCGCAGCGTCACCCGCAGTTCCGCGTTGTCCCGCGACAGCGTCCAGCGCAGCTTGACCCGGCCGCCGTCGCGGTCGAGGTCGATCACCGGGGGGACGTTGTGGCCGACGAGCGTGAGCTTGGTCGGTTCGCCGGTGCTCGCGACCATGGCCGCGACCGGGGTGCCGTCGGCATCGGAGGTGATGCGGTAGAGGCCCTCGCCCTGGGCGACGGTGCCGCCGCGCACGTGGAGGACGCCGTCGGGGGAGGTCGCGGCGGAGGTGAGGTGGTCCAGCAGCCTCGTGGTGGCCCCGGTCTTCAGGTCGCGGGCGGTCAGCGGGTGCAGGGAGCTCGTGTAGGGGTCGGTGAGCCCGCCGGGGTCGCCGTAGACCAGGTGGTCGCCCTGGAGGCCCACCTCGATGTCGCGGACCGTCGCTCCGCGCACGAGGGCGACGGTCTGGTCCTCGCCCGTGGCGCGCGTGCGGACCACGATGCGGGGCCCTTCCGAGCGGTATTCGACCCACGCGACGTACTCCGTGGAGACGGCGATGTCGCCGTTGCCCGAAGACTCGTCCCGCAGGCCGGTCTCCGTCACGGCGCCGGTGGCCAGGTCGATCAGCCCCCAGTACTTCTTGCCGCCGCTGGTGTACGTGACCAGGCCGTGCGTCGGCGTGCCCGCCGAGACCCTGAGGATCCCCGCGTCGGCCGGGAGGCCGGTGACCGGGACCCGCCCGCCGTCCTTGGTGTGCATGACCAGGACGGTCTCCGCGGGAGTGCTCCGGTCCGTGACGAACAGGGCCCGGCCCGCCGCTCCCGCGTAGTCGAGCCCGGCGGTGGGCAGGAGGGAGACCTCGAAGACCTTGTGTCCGGTGGCCAGGTCCCGCATTTCGGCCGTGTCGCGCCGGGGGAGTACGGCCGCGAGGTCGCCGTATCCGGTGGCCTGCAGGGCGGGACCGTCCGCCAGATCGGTCACCGCGCCGTCCGAGGCCCGGACCCAGGCACGGTCGTTCTTCATGTTGTCCCAGGTCAGGTACCCGGAGGCGGTCGCCGCCACGATCTTGTGGCCGACGGGGAAGGCGGGTGCGGCGGTCACGGCCGCCGGGCGGGCCGGCGGAGCCGCCGCGGCCGGAAGCGCCGGAAGCCCGGCGCCGACGGCGGTGGCGAGAACGACGGAAGCGGCGACGGCGAGTCGTCCGCGCCACGGGCGTGCGTGAGACAAGGCGGTGATCCTCCTCGGACGTGGCGCACCGCGCGCCACAGCCCTCAGACTCACCACCGGGCCCAAGGGTTGCACGTTCAACCAAGTCGCCTTTCCCCGTGGCGGGAAGGCACTTGTGAACGTGTGACACACCGCACTTTCCCGAGTGACCCGCCTCCCCCTGGGCATGAGCCAGCCTGAGCGAGTACCCGGGTCTCACCATGCGATACCGCAGGGGGGAAATCCGGACGCTCGGTAAAATGAGCCGACCGCAGTACATATACGTACGTGCGGAAAGAGACGGATTGAGCGAGGAGCGCACGTGGGCCTTGTCGTGCAGAAGTACGGAGGCTCCTCCGTAGCCGATGCCGAAGGCATCAAGCGCGTCGCCAAGCGGATCGTGGAAGCGAAGAAGAACGGCAACCAGGTGGTCGCCGTCGTTTCCGCGATGGGCGACACGACGGACGAGCTGATCGATCTCGCCGAGCAGGTTTCCCCCATCCCTGCCGGACGTGAACTCGACATGCTGCTGACCGCCGGAGAGCGTATCTCCATGGCGCTGCTGGCCATGGCGATCAAAAACCTGGGCCACGAGGCCCAGTCGTTCACCGGCAGCCAGGCCGGAGTCATCACCGACTCGGTCCACAACAAGGCCCGGATCATCGACGTCACGCCGGGGCGCATCCGCACCTCGGTGGACGAGGGCAACGTCGCCATCGTGGCCGGCTTCCAGGGCGTCAGCCAGGACAGCAAGGACATCACCACGCTGGGCCGCGGCGGCTCCGACACCACGGCCGTCGCCCTCGCCGCCGCGCTCGACGCGGACGTCTGCGAGATCTACACCGACGTCGACGGCGTGTTCACCGCCGACCCGCGCGTGGTGCCGAAGGCGAAGAAGATCGACTGGATCTCCTTCGAGGACATGCTGGAGCTCGCTGCCTCCGGCTCCAAGGTGCTGCTCCACCGTTGCGTGGAGTACGCCCGCCGGTACAACATCCCGATCCACGTGCGGTCCAGCTTCAGCGGACTGCAGGGCACGTGGGTCAGCAGCGAGCCGATCAAGCAAGGGGAAAAGCACGTGGAGCAGGCCCTCATCTCCGGAGTCGCGCACGACACCTCCGAGGCCAAGGTCACGGTTGTCGGGGTGCCCGACAAGCCGGGCGAGGCGGCCGCGATCTTCCGCGCCATCGCCGACGCCCAGGTCAACATCGACATGGTCGTGCAGAACGTGTCCGCCGCCTCCACGGGCCTGACGGACATCTCGTTCACGCTGCCCAAGAGCGAGGGCCGCAAGGCCATCGACGCGCTGGAGCGCAACCGTCCGGGCATCGGCTTCGACTCGCTGCGCTACGACGACCAGATCGGCAAGATCTCGCTGGTCGGCGCGGGCATGAAGAGCAACCCCGGTGTCACCGCCGACTTCTTCACCGCGCTCTCCGACGCCGGGGTGAACATCGAGCTGATCTCGACCTCCGAGATCCGCATCTCGGTCGTCACCCGCAAGGACGACGTGAACGAGGCCGTGCGCGCCGTGCACACCGCCTTCGGGCTCGATTCCGACAGTGACGAGGCCGTCGTCTACGGAGGCACCGGACGCTGATGTCCGGCACGCAGGACCGTGGCCGGGACGGCCGTACCGGCAGGCCCACGCTCGCCGTCGTGGGCGCCACCGGTGCCGTCGGCTCGGTCATGCTCCAGATCCTGTCCCAGCACGCGGACGTCTGGGGCGACATCCGCCTGATCGCCTCCCCGCGCTCGGCCGGCCGCAAGCTGGCCGTGCGCGGGGAGGAGGCCGAGGTCGTCGCACTGTCCGAAGAGGCCTTCGACGGCGTCGACGTCGCGATGTTCGACGTGCCCGACGAGGTCGCCGCCCAGTGGGCGCCCCTCGCCGCCGCCAAGGGCGCGGTGGTCGTCGACAACTCGGGCGCGTTCCGGATGGACCCGGACGTGCCGCTCGTCGTGCCCGAGGTCAATCCGCACGCGGTGCGGATGCGGCCGCGCGGGATCGTCGCCAACCCGAACTGCACGACGCTGTCCATGATCGTGGCGCTGGGCGCGCTGCACGCCGAGTTCGGGCTGCGCGAGCTGGTCGTCTCCTCGTACCAGGCGGTCAGCGGGGCCGGGCGGGACGGCGTGGAGACGCTGCGCCGGCAGATGTCGCTGGTGGCCGGGACCGAGCTGGGGACCCACCCCGGCGACCTGCGGCGGGCCGTCGGCGACGACACCGGGCCGTTCCCGGAGCCGGTCGCGCTGAACGTCGTACCGTGGGCCGGGTCCCTGCGGGAGGACGGCTGGTCCTCGGAGGAGATGAAGGTGCGGGACGAGTCCCGCAAGATCCTCGGGCTGCCGCACCTGCCGGTCGCCGTGACCTGCGTACGGGTCCCCGTCGTGACCACGCACTCCCTGACCGTGCACGCCCGCTTCGAGGGTGACGTCAGCGTCGAGGGCGCCCGGGAGATCCTGGCCACCGCGCCCGGCGTCGTGCTGTTCGACGACCCGGCCGCGGGGGAGTTCCCCACGCCCGCCGACGTGGTCGGCACCGACCCGACCTGGGTGGGCCGGGTGCGCCGGGCCCTGGACGACCCGACCGCGCTCGAACTCTTCGTCTGCGGGGACAACCTGCGCAAGGGCGCCGCGCTGAACACCGCTCAGATCGCGGAACTGGTGGCGGCCGAGTTCGCCTGACCGACGGTCACCTATGGATCGTTGGGGCAAAAGCCCTGGCCGTTGTGGGTTTCGTTTGTAGGATCCCTGGACGAGATGTGATCCGGAAGTTGGTCCGGACTACTTGTACCCGGCACCCGTGCCGTCAGAGGATTTCCTCCCCGCCCTCCGCAACCGCGCGAGCGGCGGGGAGCGTCTTTGCGGTCGCCCCTTCGGGGCGCGGGGGCGCGTGGTCCGGCGTGGGGACGCCGGGGACGGGCGTGGGGACGCCCGTTCACACGGGACATAGGGGAAGAGCGGACGATGAGGGCCTATGACGCACCGTCAGGCGGGTGGCTGCCCGGGAGACTGTCCGGGCGGTGGACCGGCGCGCGCGGGAACGTGACGTCCGGCACGTACAACCCTCACGGGGGTGGACGTGTCCAACTGGCGTGGCAGAGGTTCTCGAATTCACCGCAGGGGTACGGGGAGCGGCGCTGCGCCCGCCCGTCCCGCCCGCCCGGCCCGTCCGTCCCCGTGTGGCCGGTCCGGCCGGTGGCATGCCGGTGATCGCGCCCATGCCCGCAGCGCGGCCGGCCCGCATGACGAACGAGCGCGACGGCGCCGAGGAGGTCGCGGCGGGCACCACCGTCGACCACCTCACCGAGACCTACCGGGCGCACTACCGCTCGCTGCTCGGCCTCGCCGCCCTCCTCCTCGACGACACCGCCTCCTGCGAGGACGTGGTCCAGGAGGCCTTCATCCGCGTCCACTCGGCGCGCAAACGCGTCCGGGACCCGGAGAAGACCTTGGCGTACCTGCGCCAGACGGTCGTCAACCTCTCCCGCTCGGCGCTGCGCCGCCGCATCCTCGGCCTCAAGCTCCTGTCCAAGCCGATGCCGGACATGGCGAGCGCGGAGGAGGGCGCCTACGACCAGTTGGAACGGGACTCCCTGATCAAGGCGATGAAGGGACTGCAGCGCCGGCAGCGCGAGGTCCTGGTCCTGCGCTACTTCGCCGACATGACGGAGGCCCAGGTCGCCGAGACGCTCGGCATATCCCTGGGCTCGGTCAAGGCGTACGGCTCGCGCGGGATCGCGGCGCTCAGGGTGGCCATGGAGGCACCGGCATGAGCGACGGCAACGACGCACGCCCGGACGGCCACGAGGGACACGATGCCGCCGGGGGACACGAAGCCCCCCAGGGGCACGACGCGCCCGCCGGTCCGGACGGGCGGGAGCAGCAGGAACAGACACACGCTGGGAACGGAACTGTGAACCACGGCCCCGCCGAGCAGGACCCCCACGCCGGGGGACCCGACGGGCCGGCCACCGACGAGGCCGCCGCCCTGCGCGCGATGATGCGGCGGGCGGTCGGCGAGATCGAGCCGAGCGAGGGCACCCTGGAGCACCTGCGGCGTGCCGTGCCCGCCCGGCGGGCCCGCAGGCGCCAGGCCGCCGTCGGCGCGGCCGCCGCCGTCCTCTTCCTCGGCACGGCGGTCCCGGCCCTCGTGCACGTCTCCCGCTCCACCGGCGCGGGAGCCGACCCGTCCGTCGCCGGCAACGCCTCTCAGGCCCAGGGCGGCGCCTCCCAGGGCAAGGACCCGGCCGGCGGCCAGAGCGGCGTCGCCGGTTCCGGCAACGCCCCGGAGGGCAAGGACAAGGCCGGTCCCAAGGAGACGCCGGGCGGCGAGAAGAGCGGCGCCGCGACGGGCTCGTCCCCCACGGACGTCCCCAGCGCCAGCAGCCCCGCCGACGTGCCCGCCTGCGCGCCGGGCTCGCTCGACCCGGCCGTCGCCGGCAGCGCGGCCCCCGACTCCACGGGCGTGGTCTACGGCTCCTTCCGGGTCACCAACGTCTCCTCGGGCGCCTGTACGGTCACGGGCCCGGGCAGCGTGGTCACCGCCTCGCTGGGCGCCGCGGACGCCGGCCGGGTCGGCACCGCCCGGCACGCCGCCGGGGACGCCGCGGCCGGGCTGCCCGACCCGTCGCTGGAGGCGCCCTCGCTGACCCTGGCCGCGGGCGCCGCGTACGAGGTGCGGTTCGCTTGGGTGCCCTCGGAGACCTGTCCCACGACCGGCGGGCCCACGGGCGGCGGCACCGGCGGACCCACGCCCGCCCCTTCGCCCACCGACGACACGGCCGCTTCGGGCGGCGGCGCCGCGGGGGGCGGCGGCGAGGCGGGGCCCGCGCCCCAGCTGGTCACCGCGGACGGCCCGGCCGAGGGAAGCGTGTCGGTGACGTACACCCCCGAGGGCGGCTCCGGTTCCGCGACGGCCACGGTGTCCAACGCGTGTACCGGGACCGTGTACTGGACGGGGCTGCTGGCGGACTCGGTGGCCTAGCCCCGGGGGTCAGGAGACGAGACCTGCCTTGGCCCCGTCGGCCTTGTCCCCGCTCCCGCCGTTCTCCCCGTTCTGCCCGTTCTGCCCGTTCTCCCCGTCCCGCCGCTCGTCCGGCTGCTCGTCCTCGGGGGCCAGGCCCAGCTCCGCGTCGCGGGCGAGTTCGAGCTCGCGGCGCAGCAGCCGGAACCACATGAAGATCACGAAGCCGACGAAGGCGAACCACTCGGCGGTGTAGCCGAGGTTCTGGAAGGCCTTCAGGTCGAGGCCCGTGTTCTGGGGCGCGCTCACCGGTACGGCCCGCATCCCGGAGTCGCCCTCGTTCAGCGTGACCCACGCGTCGTACACGTCGTACGGCACCAGGTTCAGCAGGGTCGCCGCGCTGATCGAGCCGGTCTGCCCGTCGGGCCATCCCGAGCGCCCGCTGACGCCGTTGCTGCCGGGGGACTCGGCGGCCTGGAGCGATCCGGTGACGGTGACCTGGCCGGCGGGCGGGGCCGGGGCCCTGGCCGGGTCGGGCTCGCCGGGCAGCCAGCCGCGCACGACGGGCAGCGCCTCGCCGCCGTCGGTGCGCAGGAGGGTCAGGACGTAGAAGCCCGTGCGGTCGTCCAGCTTCCGCTCGGGGACCAGGAACTGATCGTCGTACCGGCCGGTGACGGTGGCCTGCTTGCCGACCGTCGCCTTGTCCACGGGCAGCAGCTCGGTCAGCGGGCGCGCCGCCTCCCGGCGGCCGGACTCCTGCTGGGTGGTGGCGGTCTCGTGGTCCTGCACCCGGTCCTCGAACCGGCCGAGCTGCCAGGAACCCATGAAGATGCAGAAGGGGATGGCCAGGACGACGAAGACGTTGATCCCCCACCATCGGGGCGTCAGCAGAAACCGGTACACGCCTACCACGGTACGGTGCGTGCCGCGCGGCCCCGCAGCGGGGCTGTGGAAAACGTGGGGGGAAGACGGGCGGGCGGAGGAGGTTGTCCACAGGCTGGGGATCTCTTCTGCGCGGTGTCGCCCGGTCGGGGCAGTATGGGGCCATGACTGAGAGCAACAAGCCCGTTCCGCCGGACGTGGACGCGGCCGTGGACGTGGACGGGGACGAGCGGGCCGCGGACGGGCGGCGCGGGCGGGACGGGCAGATGCCCGACTGGGAGAAGCGGTTCCGGGCGCCGAGGGTGTCGCTGCCCGACTGGGCCGAGGACGCCCCGGACCGCTCCCTGTTCGTGTCGAACGCGACGGGGACGTACGAGCTGTACGCCTGGGACCGCGCGAGCGGCGAGCAGCGCCAGGTCACGGACCGGCCCAACGGCACGACGGACGGCGTGCTCGCGCCCGACGGCGAGTGGATCTGGTGGTTCGACGACAAGGACGGCGACGAGTTCGGCGTCTGGCGGCGCCAGCCCTTCGCGGGCGGCGCGGACGAGCCGGCCGTGCCCGGCCTGGACCCCTCCTACCCGGCGGGCCTCGCCCTCGGCCGGGACGGGCGCACGGCGGTGATCGGCCGCTCGACGGACGAGGACGGTACGACCATCCACCTCGCGCACGCGGGCGAGCCCCCGGCGGAGATCTACCGGCACCGCGAGTCGGCGGGCGTCGGCGACCTCTCCCACGACGGCTCCCTGATCGCGATCGAGCACACCGAGCACGGCGACGCGATGCACTCGGCGCTGCGCGTCCTGCGCCGCGACGGCAGCAAGGTCGCCGAGCTGGACGACACCGAGGGCGGCCGGAAGGAGCTGGGCCTGGAGGTCCTGGGCTTCGCGCCGGTCGACGGCGACACCCGCCTGCTCATCGGCCACCAGCGCCGGGGCCGCTGGGAGCCCCTGGTGTGGGACGTGGCGACGGGCGAGCAGACCGACCTCGCCCTGGAGCTGCCCGGCGACGTCAGCGCCGAGTGGTATCCGGACGGCTCCGGCCTGCTGATCGTGCACGGCTTCGAGGCCCGCAGCGAGCTGTTCCACTACGACTTCGCCGAGCGCGAGCTGACCCGGATCGACACCCCCGCGGGCACCGTCTCCGGGGCCACGGCCCGTCCCGACGGGACCGTGGAGTACCTGTGGTCCTCGGCCGCCGAGCCGTCGGCGGTCCGCTCCACCACCGGGCGCGTCGTCCTGGACCCGCCCGGCCTGAAGTCGCCGGGCTCGGTCCCGGTGGAGGACGTGTGGGTGGACGGGCCCGGAGGCCGCATCCACGCCTTGGTCCAGAAGCCGGCGGGGGCGGCCGGTCCGCTCCCGACGGTCTTCGACATCCACGGCGGCCCGACCTGGCACGACAGCGACGCCTTCGCCGCGGGCCCGGCCGCCTGGGTGGACCACGGGTACGCGGTGGTCCGCGTCAACTACCGGGGCTCCACCGGGTACGGCCGCGCCTGGACCGACGCCCTCAAGCACCGGGTGGGCCTCATCGAGCTGGAGGACATCGCCGCGGTCCGCGAATGGGCGGTGACCTCGGGCCTCGCGGACCCCGAGCGCCTGATCCTCACCGGCGGCTCCTGGGGCGGTTACCTCACGCTGCTCGGCATCGGCACCCAGCCCGAGGCGTGGACGCTCGGCATCGCGGCCGTGCCGGTCGCGGACTACGTCACGGCGTACCACGACGAGATGGAGGGCCTCAAGGCCCTCGACCGCACCCTGCTGGGCGGCACCCCCGAGGAGGTCCCCGAGCGCTTCGAGGCGTCCTCCCCGCTGACCTACGTCGACGACGTCAAGGCCCCGGTGTACATCTCCGCCGGCGTCAACGACCCCCGCTGCCCGATCCGCCAGGTGGAGAACTACGTGGACCGCCTGAAGGCCAGGGGCGCCGTCCACGAGGTCTACCGCTACGACGCGGGCCACGGTTCCCTGGTCGTCGACGAACGCATCAAACAGGTCGCCCTGGAACTGGACTTCGCCAGCAGACACCTCCCCCAGAACTAGCCCTCCCGCCCCCCGGCCCCCACTCCGTGCCCCGTCCCTCGGGCGCCGGGCCCGGCCCCGGGCGCGCCGCATGGGCGCCTGAGCCGGGGCCAGGGGTGCTACTTGGCCCCGAGTCGGGTTGGGGCGCCTTCTCGGGGGCCGAGCCGGTCTTCGGGGTGGTTTCTCGGCCGACCGAGTCGGGTGGTGGGTGGGCATGGGCCGGGGGTCCAGGGGGCGGAGCCCCCTGGCGGGGTCGTAGGGGCAGCGCCCCTACACGCCCGACCCGTGCCGCGCCCGCCGCCCCAGCAGCTCCGCCAACCCCCTCCGCGTAGCCGCCAGCACCACCCGGTCCACCCCCCGGAGGACATACGTGTCGGGCAACTCCCACACCAACCGAGACCCCACCGACCCACTGCTCCCCACCGACCCACCGCTCCCCGCACGTCCCCCACCAGACGCACCGTCGGCCACCTCGAGCGCCAGCACCCGCCAGGCCCCCGCCCGAAACGCCTCCCCCACCGTCTTCCCCTCCAGCTGCGGATGCCCCGCCACCTCCACCGCCGCGAACAGCAGCACCCGCCGCTCGACAGGGATCGCTCCCAGGATCTGGCGGCCCATCATCGCCCCGGCGAAGGACGGTGCCGCCAGGTGCGTCACGCTCCGGCTCCGGGTCAGCGCCCGGGGGTGCGCGGCACGCAGGGTCCGGTACACGGCGGTCGCGAAGTCGTCGTCGTACAGCCGCAGCACCACCCGCAGCCGCGACCGTACGGAACGCGCGTACAGCACCGCCTCCAGGTTGGTCGTGTCCACACTGGTCAGTGCGAGCAGCGAGTGCGCCCGGTGGATCTTCGCGGCCTCCAGGACGCCTTCCTGGGTGACGTCCCCGAGCACCACCGGCACCCGCAGCCGCCGCGCCGTCGCCATCCCGCGTGCCTCGGGGTCGGCCTCGACGCACACCACGGGGATGTCCATCTCCCGCAGCCGGGTCAGGACGCGCGTGCCGATCTTGCCGAGTCCCAGCAGGACGACGTGCCCGCCCAGCCCGCGCGGCGGCTTGCGCAGGGAGGACGCGGTGCGGAAGGTGCCGAGGGCCTCCAGCACGGCCGCCAGCAGGACCGGCAGCAGCAGCAGTCCGACGAAGCCGGAGAGAAGCTGGAGGATCTGGCGCCCGACGTCGTCGTTGTGCGCGGGCTCGTTGATGGAGAAGAGGTCGAGCAGCGTCACGTACGTGGCGTGCAGCGGATGGTCGCCGGTGACCACCATCAGCGCCACCGCGAGCGCCACCACGCACGCCGCCAGACCTGCCAGGGACCACCGCAGCCGGCGCGAGAACAGCTCGCCGAAGGCGGGCACACCGGCCCGCCCGGCGGGCAGCGGCGGCCCGGAGTACGACACCTGTTCCAGGACCACGGTCCCGCGCCCGGTGGCGGCCTCCACCGCCGCGGCGTCGGGCAGGAGTTGGGGTCCCTGCTCGCCGCTGTCCTCCGAACCGTCCGTGCCGGCGGGGTCGTTGCTGGTCGCGGAGAGCAGCGCGAGGGTGCACAGTCCCGGGTCGGCCACCTCGCCGGGCGCGGGCGGGTGCCGTTCGACGGCGCGCAGCAGGATGCCGTCCGTGTCGACGATCTTGCTGGTGCCGACCAGGGCGGTGGCCGCCAGCGCGGGCGCGGCGGTGTCGGCGTCGGACAGCACCGTCGTGGACCCGGACCCGGACCCGGACCAGGCCCCGGCGTCGGGATCGCCGCCGGGACCGGAGCCGGAACCGTCCCGGGTCGCCAACGCGGCGCTCTGGTCGAGGAGTTCCTCGATGTGCTGGCCCAGACGCCGGTTGTACAGACGCAGGACCAGTCGCAGACGGGGGTTGAGCCGGCGGGCGGTCAGCGCGGCGCGGATGTTGGTCTCGTCGTCGTCGTACACGAGGGCCAGCGCGGTGGCCCGTTCGACCCCGGCGTCCGCGAGCACGTCCTCGGTCGGCTCGGTGGCCTCCAGCTCACGGTCGGCGCCGCCCTGGTCGCCGTTGCCCGAGCGGTTGACGGCCGCGTTGACCATGTCGAGCAGTGCCGCCGACGCCGCGCGGGCCCGGCCGACCACCGGCTGACGCACCCGGCGCCCGGAGGGCGGGACGACGAGGGTGACCTGCTCGCGGTAGACGCCGCGCAGTTCGGCGGCCAGGCGGTGCGCCAGCCCGTCGTCGCCGCACACCACCATGTGCGCGTAGCCGTCGCCCTGCGGAACCTGGTTCGGAACGCTCCCCGTATGAGTCCCCATTTGAGGAAGGACAGTACCGGTACCCGCCGCGGTTCCGGGCTCGCCGGAAGAGATCGAGGACGGCATGGAAGACGCCCGAAGGTTGCCGGAACGCGGCAGTGACGCGTGGCGGAGCCCCGTGTGACGATCGGTCTCACCGAAGCACAGTGACGGGCGGGCCGGGGGAGGCACGGCGGCACGGGGGGTGCCGCGGGGGCGTGCCGCCCGTCGCGTCGCTGGTCTTCGGTGAGTGCCGGGCCGGCCCCGCGGGGGGTGGGGCGGGGGCTAGATCTCCTGCGCGGGCCAGCCCAGCAGCCGGGCGCCGATGACCGCGGTCTGCAGCGTGTAGCGGTGCACCGGGTCGGAGGCGTCCGCCCCGGTGAGCTGGTGGATGCGGTCCAGCCGGTAGGTGAGAGCCCGCACACTGAGCGAGAGCCGCCGGGCGGCCTCGGCGGCGGTGCAGCCGGCGTCGAAGTACACCTCCAGGGTCCGCAGCAGCGGTTCGGCGCCGCCGCGGGCCTCGCGCAGTGGACCCAGCACACTGAGCACCAGGTCGGCCATCGCCTGCCGGTCCCGGGCGAGGACCGGGTAGACGAGCATGTCGGCGGCGCGCACCACGGGCTCGTCCAGGCCCAGCCGCTCGGCGAGTTCGAGGGTGCTGAGCGCCTCCTCGTAGCTGTGCACCACGCCGCCCGCACCGCTCTGGGGGCGCCCGATCGCGACGCGGCTGCCGTCCGTGGCGGCGTAGGCCTGCTTGGCGAAGAAGGCCAGGACGTCGTCCTGGTCGCCGGGGGCGATGCAGATCAACTGACCGTTCTTGGTGGTGATCAGGACACGCCGGTCGCCGAAGCGGGAGTTGAGCGCGGTCTCCACGATCCGGGTGACCGGTGCGGTGTCGTCGTACGCGTCGGGGCCCTCGGCCACCGCGACGGCGTGCGCGCGGGAGAGGACGAGCCCGAACCGCTCGGCCCGCTCGGCGAGGCGGCCCAGGTCGCTGCGCCCGTAGAGCAGGTCGTCGATGAACTCCCGCCGCGCGGCCTCCTCCTGGCGCACGGCGAGCCGCTGGGCGCGCTCGTACCCCTCGGCGAAGGCGTCGACGGCCTGCGCGACGGCGGCGAGCACGCTCGCGGCGACGTCGGAACCCGACCCCGTCGGGCCGCCGCCGGGCCAGGACGCGCGCGTGGCGTCCAGATGCAGCCGTACGAGGCTGCGCAGGCTGTGTCCCGCCTCCGCGGCCTGCTCACCGAAGAGCCGCCGCTCCTCCAGCTCGTCCCGGGTCAGCCGGCGCCCCGTGTCGGCGACCCCCGCCAGGATCTCGGCGTACCCGGTCAGGTACGTCTCCCGCTGGTCCGTCTGCAGGTCCGTCACCCCGTGCCTCCCCTGCCGTTCACGCCCCGTGCGCGGAGTCCGGCAACGAGAGGGTAGTCAACACTGCCGGAAACCGGCAACGCGCGCGGCAGGGGTCAGCCGCTAGCCTCCGCCGGCCTCCTGCGCCTGGAGCCGCCGGGCCTGTTCCGGGGTCACCCGCTGCTCGGCGCCGCAGAAGGTGCACTGCGTCGCGTACGTGGTGGAGACGGGGAACAGCGGCACGAAGAAGAGCGTGAACTTCCTGACGCGCTTCCTGAGCGCGTGCGCGGCGGGATTGCCGCACCGGCCGCACACCAGCGACAGCATCGCGAGCTGGTAGAGGTAGCCCTTGGTGCCGAAAACGATCACGAGCCGGGTCCTTCCGGTAGGCCCCGCGGGGCGCCCGCGTTTCCTACAGGTTGCACGCTGCGGTATTTGGGTGCCGCCCCGTATGGCCCGGACGGCCCCGTACGGGCGAGCCTGGAGGCCACTCCCCTTACCCGGCGGCCTCGTCCCGGTGTGACCGGGACGACCAGCACCGCAAGGAGAGCACATGGCCCGCCCCGCTGACCGCGTCGCCTTCGCAGGGCCCCGCGGCGGGAGGAGGACCTCATGTCCCTGTCCGACGACCGCAGACTCACCGAGATCGAGACCCGGCTGCACCGCGAGGACCCCGAGTTCGTCCGGTCCTTCACCGACGGCCGCCCCCTGCGCCCGCGCGAGTACCGGTACCACCGGGCCTGGCTGCTGCTCTGCCTCGCGCTCGGCGCGCTGGCCACGGGCGTCTTCATGGCCCACGGGCTGCTCATCGCCGCCGGGCTCGTCTTCGCCGGCGTCGCCGGTGAACTGTTCGACCCGCACCGACGCGTCCGCGCGAGACGGTGCCCGCCGTCCGGGTCCTGACCCCGGCGGGGGCAGCGCGGCCGAGGCGGAGGTGACCCCGGGCGCGGGCGCGTACGGCACGGAGCCCGTCCGATGACCCTGTCCGAGCTGTACGTCATGCTGCTGATCGGCGGCACGGTGCTGCTGGCGAGCATCGCCGCCGCCCGCGCCGCCCACCGCATCGGCCTGCCCAGCCTGCTGCTGTTCCTGTGCGTCGGCCTCGTCGCGGGCGAGGACGGCCTCGGCCTGCGGTTCGACGACGCCCAACTGGCCCAGGCGCTGGGCGCCGCCGCCCTCGCGCTCATCCTGGTCGAGGGCGGCCTGACCACGCAGTGGAGCGACGTACGGCGGCTGCTCGCCCCCGCCGGGGTGCTGGCCACGGTGGGCGTGGCGATCTCCGTCGTGGTGACCGCGGCGGGCGCGCACTGGCTGCTGGGGATCGACTGGCGGCTGGCCCTGCTGATCGGCGCGATCGTCTCCTCCACCGACGCCGCCGCCGTCTTCTCCGTCCTGCGCGCCCTGCCGCTGCCGCAGAAGGTGAGCGTGCTGGTGGAGGCCGAGTCCGGCTTCAACGACGCGCCGACCATCATCCTGGTCCTGCTCTTCTCCACCACCGCCGGCCTGCCCGGCCCGCTGCCCGTCGTGGGCAACCTGCTCTTCCAGCTCGTGGTCGGCGGCGTCCTGGGCGTGGTGATCGGCCGCCTGGGCGTCGCGGCGCTGCGGCACATCGCCCTGCCCGCGACCGGTCTGTACCCGCTGGCCACGGTCGGCTTCGGCGTCATCGCCTTCGCCGCCGCCGGAGCGCTGGGCGCCAGCGGCATCATCGCCGCCTACCTGTCCGGTCTGGTCCTCGGCAACGCCAAGCTGCCCCACCGCGCGGCCACCCGCTCCTTCTCCGAGGGCGTCGGCTGGCTGGCCCAGATCGGCCTGTTCGTCATGCTCGGCCTGCTCGTCGACCCGACCGAACTGCCCTCGGCGATCCTCCCGGCCCTGGTCGTCGGCCTGGTCCTGCTCCTGGTCGCCCGGCCCGTGTCGGTCCTCCTGTGCCTGCTGCCCTTCCGGGTGCCCTGGCGCGAGCAGGTCTTCATCTCCTGGGCCGGTCTGCGCGGCGCGGTCCCCATCGTGCTCACGACCTTCCCCGTCGTGGCCGGAGTGACCGGTGCGCGCGACGCCCTGAACATCGTGTTCGTGCTCGTCGTCCTGTTCACCCTGCTCCAGGGGCCCACGCTGCCCGCGGTCGCCCGGTGGACGGGCGTGACCCGTCCGGACACGCTGCGCGAGCTCCAGGTCGAGTCCGCCCCGCTCGACCTGCTGGACGCCGACCTGCTCACCGTGTCCGTACCGCCGGGCTCGAAGCTGCACGGCGTCACCGTCGCCGAACTGCGGCTGCCGCACCCGACGGTGGTCAGCCTGGTCGTGCGCGACGGCGCCACCCTCGTACCCGACCGGGAGACCGTGCTGCGCGCCGGTGACGAACTGCTGCTCATCACCGCGCCCCAGGTCCGCGAGGCCGCCGAACGCCGCCTGCGCGCCGTCGGCCGCCGCGGCAGACTGGCCCGCTGGCTGGGCGAGCCCGGTGCTCCGGAGTCGGAGAATTTGCTCCCGGTTCACCCGAGAAAGCGCCAGAATGCCCAATAAGTGATGCGGTAAACTTCTTTACCGAGCCGTGACCGTGCGGCAGTTCGAGGAGACGGGGGGTACGCGCGATGCACCGAGCGACCCCGACCGTCATTCCCGCCGGCCCCACGGGAGCCGTGCGCACCGCACGCATCGACAACGCGGCCCGAGACAGCGTCCCCGAATTCTGACGCCCCTCGCCGCGCCCTCTGCAGCCGAGGCACGTCACAAGGCTGCGTAGCCGCGGGCAGTCGTGCCGCCGGGACGGCACGGGTGGGCGGTGGAGGTCCCCCCAGACCGTTCAGGCACTGGGGAAGGAACCCGCACCGCCGGGCAGCGCACCACCCCGCACCGCCACCGGACCACCCGCACCGCCTCCGCCCCGCACCACAACCGCACCCGCGCCCACGCACCGCACTCGCCTCTCGCGCCGCAGACCCCGCACGCCCCCCGCCACCGACCCGCCCCGGAGGGACATCCGCCCGTGCACAACACGACCGCCGTGCTCATCGAACTGGGAGCGATCATCCTCGCTCTCGGGATCCTCGGCCGCATCGCCGGCCGCATGGGCTTCTCGCCCATCCCCCTCTACCTGCTGGCCGGCCTCGCCTTCGGCCACGGCGGCATCCTGCCCCTGCAGGCCAGCGAGGAGTTCACCGCCACGGGCGCGGAGATCGGCGTCATCCTGCTGCTGCTCCTGCTCGGCCTGGAGTACAGCGCCTCCGAACTGGTCACCAACCTCAAGACCCAATACCCCTCCGGCGCCGTCGACTTCGTACTGAACGCCGTACCCGGCGCCGTGGCGGCACTGATCCTCGGCTGGGGCCCGGTGGCCGCCGTCGCGCTCGCGGGCGTCACCTGGATCTCCTCCTCCGGGGTGATCGCCAAGGTCCTCGGCGACCTGGGCCGGCTCGGCAACCGCGAGACCCCGGTCATCCTCGGCGTCCTCGTCATCGAGGACCTCGCCATGGCCGTCTACCTGCCGATCCTCACGGCCCTGCTCGCCGGTGTCAGCCTGGCCGGCGGAGCGGTCACGCTGCTGATCTCCCTGGGCACCGTCGGCGCCGTCCTCTACCTCGCCCTGCGCCACGGCCGGCTGATCAGCCGCGCGGTCTCCTCCGACAGCGCGGAAACCCTCCTGCTGGTGGTCCTCGGCCTCACCCTCGTCGTGGCGGGCCTCGCGCAGGAACTCCAGGTCTCCGCCGCGGTCGGCGCCTTCCTCGTCGGCATCGCCCTGTCCGGCGAGGTCGCCGAGGGCGCCAGCAGCCTCCTCACCCCGCTGCGGGACCTGTTCGCCGCCGTCTTCTTCGTCTTCTTCGGCCTGTCCACCAACCCGGCCGACATCCCGCCGGTCCTCGTCCCGGCCCTGATCCTTGCCGCCGTCACCGCCCTCACCAAGGTCGCGACCGGCTGGTACGCCGCGCACCGCGCCGGTCTGCGGGGCGGTGGCCGCTGGAGGGCGGGCGGCACACTGGTGGCGCGGGGCGAGTTCTCGATCGTCATCGCCGGGCTCGCGGTGGGCGTCGAACCCCGCCTCGGCCCGCTGGCGACGGCGTACGTGCTCATCCTCGTCGTCCTCGGCCCCCTCACGGCCCGCTTCACCGAGCCCTTCGCCCGCCGCCTCACCCGCGGCCCCGGCGGGACGGCGGCCGCGCGGGACGCGACGGCACCCGAGCCCACGACCCCGGAGTCGACGCACGCCAACGCATGACCGCGGCGGCCGGCAGGGCTGCGGGCCGGTGCCTCACTCCCGCCCGAGGATCTCCGCGGCCGCGTCGACGCCCTCCCGTGTACCGATCACGATCAGCGTGTCACCCCCGGCCAGCCGGAAGTCCGGCCCCGGCGACGGCAGCGCCTCGGTCCGCCGCAGCACCGCGACGATGGACACACCGGTCTCGGTCCGGGTGCAGGTGTCGCCCAGCAGGCGCCCGTTCCAGTACGACGACGCCGAAAGCCCGACGCGCTCGGCGACCAGGCCCAGCTCGGTCGTCGACAGCAGACTCGGGCTGTGGTGGGCGGGCCTGAGCGCGTCGACGACCAGGGCCGCCTCCTGGGCGTCCAGCCGTACCGACAGCGCGGGGTCGTCGTCGGGACCGTTCTTGCGGTACGCGCTCAGCGTCCGCACCCCGTCCCGCTCCGCGACCACCGACAGCCGCCGCCGTTCGCGGGTGACCAGGTCGTAGCGCACCCCTATCCCCGGCAACGGCGTCCTGCTCGTCCGCGCAGCACCCACGGCCGCCTCCCTGTCTGCCCAGGCCAGTCCTTCCGGCAACCCGGGACACCTTAGGCCCTGCCGGCCCGGACACCTTCACTCCGTTCCACTCCCTGACGCCTCTCTTACGCCGTGCCGCCCTCCGTGTCCGGCGTCACGACGAGACTGATGAGGTGACGGAGTGCCGCGGACGCGCCTCACCCGCCTCGTCCACTCGGAGGCGCAACGGTGGGCCGGTGTCATTCCGGCGCACGCTCGCCGGGCGGCTGGAAGGGCTGGTACTGGACTGCGGCCAGGGGTGTCCGGCTCAGACTGCCCCAGTTGCCGGCGTCCTGGCTCAGCGTCGTGTCGAGCAGTTCCATCGCTTCCCGCGCGATGACCTGCCGGTCGTCGCCCGAGGCCTCCCGACGCTCCACATTCCTTATGATGCGCTGGAGTTCGGCGAGTATCAGGCTCCGCTGCTGCCACAGTTCGTGGTGGCGCATGAGGCCGCTCCACGCCGAGAGCACACTGACGACGCCGGCCACGGCCGTGCTCGCCAACCCGAGCCAGGCGGCGTAGTCCCGCCAGGCTGCGACCGCCACACCGAGCACGGCGATGAGCCCGTTGAGGGCTGCGATGCCCACGGTGGTCCGCCGGGCCTTCTTCTTCATCAGCTCGCGTGTGCGCGTGTATTCCTTGCGGAAGTGATGCAGGTAGTGGGTGGTCACTCCGAGGGCGTCCGCGCCGGCCGGGGGCGGTTCCATCGGCCGCATACCGGTGAACTTCTGCTGCTCGCCCGCTTGTTGCTCCTCACCGGTCCGCCGCCTCAGGCCCCGGATCCTAGCCGCGGCAGCATCCACCACCTCAGGTCCCGGTCACGGGGGCCAACGGACACCAGACCGCTCGAGCAGCCGCTGGTGTGTCGCCAGGCGACGCCGCACGAAGATCCGGGAAGCGGCCAGAACCAGGAACAGCGCCGCGGCGGCACCGGCCGCGACAGTCAGTCCTCTCACGTGCAGTTCGCCGTTCACCAGCAGAAAGAACAGCAGTACCACCGGAATCCCGACGAGCCACGGACGCAGACGCTGCCGCCCCAGCGCACCGAAGTAGTCGAAGGCGATCCGGGCGTGCAACAGCCTCACCTCGCCCCGTGCCTCCGGCAACGTCAGCACGGGCACGGGCCAGGCCCGCATACCCGGCAGCCGGCCACCTGCGAGGGCGCCGGGAAACCGCGCCCTCGTCACCGCGGCCCGCTCACGCGCGTCCGGCAGCGCCCGGAAGACGAAGAACGGGGTATCGGAATCCCGCAGCTCCGGGTCCAGGCCCGAGTAGCGGTATCCATACTGCTCGGCGACGTAGGCGAACTGCGCGAACTTCCACAACGACGGCCACGGGACCTCGGTCGTGAAGGACGCCCCCGGTGCGCCCGGCGACCCTGGGCCCCTGCCGGTCCGACCGCCCTCTCCCACCTCGCGCAAGAGCTTCCTGAGCTGCCGTCGAAGGGTCACATCTCTCCCCGCTCTCCGTCGGCTGGTGGTCCCTTTGGCCGACGGAGAATACCCGGAGACACAGAAAGGACCCGATCCTCACTGAGGATCAGGCCCTTGACCTGCTGTCTCTGTCGGGGTGGCGGGATTTGAACCCACGACCTCTTCGTCCCGAATGAGGTTCGGGCGTGATCGACACCGGCTTGTTTGCTGTTTTTCCTGGTCAGGGCGTTAGGGTGCGGTGGTCTCGGGTGGTCTTGAAGAGGCTCGGGGAGCGGGTCGGCTCCCAGGTGGCTCCCAGCGGGGCATCAGCCAACGGCCGCCGAGTCCGTCTGACCCGCCGTATCAGCTCACACGAAGACTTGGCGCCATGGCACTCGACCAACTGGCTCAGATCACCATTGAGGGCGCCGCTCTGGCCGGCTCACAAAGCTGCCATGGTCGCTCGGCCGCGCCGATCGGCTACAGGGCATCCGGGCCGGCGGGATCCGCAAGACCACACCACTCGGTGGGACCTCGCTGTCGTCATGAGCCGCGGCAAAGAAGCCCTGTTCCCGCGAAAACCACCTACCACAATTGTGCGCCCAACCGGTATGGAAACGAGAAATTCTGAGGGGGTGTCACCCCTGCTGCTAGCGTTTTTTGGGCAGTCACATCAGCGGGCTCAAGCTCCTCACCTTCGCCATGTGGGCGGTGGGCGGCAACGCCGGCAGTCGAAGCCGGTACGTCTCGGAAGTGCGGTCGAGCGTGCTGATGCCGTCTCGGACACATCGGGTCTTGCCCGGGCGAGCTGAGGGGGAGAACGGGAAACAGCGTGACCGATCTCCTTGGACGACCACGGCGTCCAGGTGCGTGCCTGGATGGACCCCGGGACGAAGATCGGAGAACACCTGATGGAGCCATCATCCGGCGCGGGCGAGACCGTACTGCCCCGCCCTGTCGAAGCGCTGCCCCTGCCTGCATTGGCGACCGCAGCACGGAAGCTTGCCGACAAACTCATCGAGCACTTCACCATGGGCGAGCCCGCCGCATTGGCCCTCGCGCAGGCTGTCGTCGACCCCTCTGCTGCCCGCCGAGCGGCAGAGTCCCCAGAGCGGCTGCGGGTGCCCGGCGGCGTGATCCTCGCCATCCGGGCTGACGTATGGGCGCGGTATATCATCCCAGACCCGCGAAACCCGCGGATCGGTCCGTCGCGCCGGCACCCGGCCTCGAACCTGATCGGCACTGGCGAGAGCACGCGCTTCCGTCCGATGGCCGAGCCCGTCGCGGCGTCAGGGAGTCGCCCGGAACTCGTGCAGAGGCTCGCGAACCAGGAACACCTAGCGTGGGCGGCACAACTGGCCAAAGAGTACGTGCTTGACCACAACGATTGGCGCGAGTCCCTCCGTCACCAGGGAGTGATGACAGAGGTGTGGCTGGCCGCGACGGCTTTTCAACACGAGGACAGCACACCCGGGGTAACGGTTCCGGTCACGGTCGAGGGGTCGAGCCGAGTGACGTGCGCCCACGACCTGCTCGACCTCAGGTCCGCCGACGTTCCGTACCTCCGGGACACGGCGAAGCTGCGTTCCCACATCCGCAAGCTCAACGCGGCGATCACGACCGCAGGCGACCCGGCACAGGTTGACCCCGAGGTGGCGGTCACCGTGCGTTGCGAACGGCTTCCGGCGCTTCTGCTGGTCGGTTTCGAGCCGCATGACGGCACCACCGCTGACTTCGGAGTCGCGGTGAAGTCGTTGGTCGCACTTCGGCACGTCGACTCCCCGAAGCCGTGGGGTGAAGCCGCAGAGAACGAGGCCCTCGCCGACGCAGTGGTGGACGAGATCGAACGACGGAAACTGATCACTCCTGCCAAGGCCGACTGGCTACGCGGTGCCCTGACCCCCGACCAGGCGATGGCGGCCGGATTCAACGACGACCCGTCCGTCCGGGCGGCGGCAATTGTCCGGCTCTTCGCCGAGCGTAATCAGACGATCCACGCTGCTGTGCGGGTCGCCATCACCGGACAGAGCACCCGCAAGAACATCACCACCAAGCTGCTACTCGACGTAGCTTCCTCTCTGGTCATGCGCTCGGTTTCGGAAGAGGACTCCCGCAGGCGGGAACGGATGCGGAAGTACCTGAAGTCGGCCTTCCCGGGTGAGCTGGCCAAGGACTGGGAGGCCACTTTCCGTGGGACGGAGGAGCTGGCCCAAGCCGCACTTGAGGAGGTGACAAAGGGGGAGCCAGGCGCGGCAACCCGGGAACTCGCGGCCCGCAGTGCCTATCCCCTGGTGATCAACGGCCAGCTCACGGGTGACCGTGGCTCAAGCAACAACGATCAACCCGATCGGCGGCACCCAGGCGAGGTCATCGACCGTATGCGCAGTACCCAGCACGGTGTGCACCAGCTGAAGCAGACGCTCCTCGACTCTGCGGCGGGGCGCAGGACCCGCAAGGTGGACGAGACAGGACGGGTCACTCAGAACGACGACGGCCGCGACATCCTCGTCACCGACGCGGACCTCCGCCGAACCTTCCCACCCGCCGGCGAAGGTCCATCACCCACACCGGCTCCTCGGAACGCGGCTGAGATTCTCGGGAATGCTCTGCATGACCTGGCCACTTCGATCCAGGCGGTCGAGGGTGCGGTCAAGGTCGTGGAGGCGGTCAGGTCCGACGATGGGACCCGTGCTGTCGATTCGCTGGGCGCCGACCGAGCCGACTGTGAGGCGTGGCGGAACGTCCTGCAGGACGTCCTATTCAAGCTGCCTGTCTGGCAACAGCGGAGTGTCCAGCGACACGGGATTATCGCCGAGGACCCGTACGACCTCGATGCGGACCGTGACGACGAGGAAGCCGAGGAATCGGACGACGAGTTCGACGGTCAGTCGACCGATGAAGATTCGCCGCCTCAGGACGAGGTCGTTTGAATCGCTCGCCCCCGGAGTTCTCCGGATAGGCATAGAAACCCGGCCGCGCGCCGGGAGCCGCGACGCGGATGAACGGTGAGGCCCACCCACCCGACCAGGGCGAGGGCGGCAACGCCGGCTTTCCGGGCTTTAGCTTGGGAAGCCGGTACACCTCGGGGCCGAAACCGCAATCCGCTGCCGCTTGCCGTCACACCGGGCGTGACCCGGAAGACATCAAGTGGGTGCGCCGGGCAGTTCCCAGCTCACCCTGGCTATTCACTGTGGACCGGACATGGCCACGGGCTGGAGCCCCCGATGGACAGCCTGCACTTTCTCGTCGGCCGCGAACAGGAGCTTCGCGATCTGATCCAATCGCCTCAGCACCGGAACCCAGTCCCTGCGGCATGCAGGGACGAGGACGTGAATCTCTATCATCCGGAGGACGGGGAGCGGCCCGCCGAGGGCCCCTTGGCCGTATGCGTTGGCTGCGGGGGGCGCTTGGAGTGCCTCGCCCTCGCGTTGCGCGCGGAGGACCCGGAAACCCGTCACGGTTGGTACGGCGGCCTCGGCCCGGCAGACCGCGACCGCATCGCGGCAAGGCTCCGGCTTCCCAATGGGGCAACGCCCTTGCCGGACCGTGCTCACACGGTCATCCGTCTGGGCCGAGACGGATGGAGAGTCAACGACATCGCGCAAGCGCTTGGTTGCTCCAGGCGAACCGTGCAGCGCTACCTCCGCTCCGTGCGCTGACACCAAACCCGCAGCCGAGGAGCCCTGGGCTCGCTACGGCCTATGTCCAGGAGATCGTCTGTTCCTCCGCGCACGGCCTGCCGGATTCGGTTTACTGGTGCACGATCGTCCCCTGACGAGCGGTCTCCAGGTCGAGAGTAAGGGGAAAGTCCACGAAGGACTTGGGTGGGATGCCGCCAGCGGTCAGGGCATCGAATGCGTCCGGATTGTTGCCCTCGCCGACGGGCTCATCTCCAAGGCGACGTTCTCGGCAGCGGCCTCCCCCAGGTTCTCCACGCAGAGTCGTTCCCTCACGCGCCGCATCCTGAGTCGACCCTTACTGTCCTGCTTGGGCTCGGTGTCGCTTCCTCCGAACCAGGCATTGCGGGTGCACCCGTTGATGGCGGCTCTCCGCCGAGAAGACGACATGAGGCTGGGCGGCAGGCCCGCTACCGCGGCCACCCTCGGCTACGAGCTCGGCGCGATTGGTGCGCCAGCTCCTTCCTGCCCCACACGGCGGGGGAGGCACGACTTGCGCGATCGCAGGCGATCGGTGCGGCAACTTGCCACTGGGAGATCGGTGAGAAGTAGCAGAGATGCAAGAAAATCTAGATCAACTAAAGTTCGTGCGGTAGCATCCTCGGAGTAACGCAAGCTGTCGTGGATCGGAGTGATGCGTGGACGCGAACGTCGACGGGCCGATGCCGGCCTGGGCCAGTGCTCGCTTTGGGGAAGATGTCGCCGGTCTGCGACTGGCGATCCAGATGGGGCTTCTCGATACCGAGTCGGCGATGCTCGAGTCACATGTGGCCGGTCGGTCCAAGCACAAGTTCGCCGCGGGAGCGGCTCGCATGACCAATCAGTACGACCGGATCGCCGAGCATGTGCTTGACCTCGGCATCCCGGGCACTGAGCTGATCAAGCCGGGCACCTTCTACGAACTCGTGCTGGTGCACAACACCCTCCTCTGTCCCTACCGCGTGGAGTCGGTCGACGGCTTCGAGCCGGGTGACAAGTGGCCGAAGAAGCTGTCGCGCGTGATGCGGGAGCTGTTCGCGCTCACTGACGCGCCGACGCCACGCTGGGTCGCCGATCCGTTGTTGAAGGTGGAGGGCGAGGAGCTGGTTCTCCGACGATCCCTGGCTGATCTGGCTGAGCGGGACCCGCGCCTCAGCCTGGTCCTCATCCCGTACGAGATGAACATGAGTGGCCTGCAACGAGCCTGGTGGGGACAGGCTAATCTCCTGGACGAGGCCGGAAACCTTCAGTGGGTGACCGAGAAGTCTCTCCTCACGGCCGGCACCGAGAGCCGTCTCTACGCCGTGCCGGATCAGCGTACAGGGGATAACTTCGCCTCTGGTGATCTTCCCGAGGTGGCGCTTTCCACGCGCAGTGAGGCGGCCCGTGCCACGGGAACTCCGCCGCAGAGCGAGATCGAGTACGACGCGTTCGTGAGCGCTGCTGAGGGCAATGAAGATTGAGCAACCACTACTTCCAGGGACGAGCCTGGGCGGTACGTCGCCGAGAGCGGTCTGGGACGGCTTCCACGCACCCCGACTGACACAGGCGCGACGTCTCGCCGGGCTCACGAAGCGTGAGGTCGCGGACGGCATTGGTGTGTCGGCAGCTGCTGTAGGTCAGTACGAGGCAGGCACCAGCCGCCCTCGCCCTGAACTGATCCCTCGGCTCGCTGAAGTGTTGGACGTGCCGATTCAGTTCTTCGTCGCCGGCCGGCCGATGGGCAAGGTCGATACCTCCATGGCGCACTTCCGGGCTTTGCGTTCCACCTCTGGGGCCCAGCGCGAGCGAGCCCTCGGCTTCGTCGAACAGGTATGGGAGCTCACTCATGCCCTCGAGAAGCGGGTGCAGCTTCCACCCGTGAACCTTCCGGGCTTCACGGGTGGCGAGGTGTATCCCGGGATCGACCTACCTGACGATCCCGTGGGTGCTGCGCGAGCGCTCCGGCGCCACTGGAGACTGGGTGACGGACCGGTGCGCCATCTGGCGCGCCGGATGGAGTCGCACGGCCTCATCGTGGTGGCACCTGTAGAGGCCGACGAGGCGGCATCCAAGGTTGACGCCTTCTCCAGTTCCGGCCTACTGCGTCCTGTCATCGTGCTCACACCCAATCGCGCTGATGATGTCTACCGATATCGCTTCAGCGCGGCCCACGAGCTTGGGCACCTGGTCCTCCACGCAGGTGCCACTGGTGACAGCCGTTTGGAGCGGGAGGCAGATGCTTTCGCCGCCGAGTTCCTCACCCCTCAGAAATCGATCCTTCCTCTGCTGTCGCGGCGGGTGGACCTGGCACAGCTGGCCGGCCTGTCCCAGACCTGGGGCGTGTCGGTGAGTTCGCTCATCTACCGGTACCGGGAACTCGGGCTCGTCTCAGACGCGACGATCAGCCGCGCGTACCAGCGACTTCGGGGTCTCAGCGGGCAGCCGGGCTTCGCCCCGGAATCGGTCCGCGGATACCCCGGGGAACAGCCGGTGATGCTTCGCAAGGCATTTGAGCTGGCGGAACAGGACACCGGACTGACGATCCGCGCGCTTGCCGCGGAACTTGCTTGGAAGCCGGCGAGGGTGCGCGAGCTGCTAGGGATGCCGGACAGCCGCCCTGTGCTGAAACTTGTCTGACGAGCCGCTGGGGGAAGGGACTTGCGCCGCACCCCCAGCGGCTGCCAGCTGGCCTGCCAGTCCCATTGCCGAAGGGCGCGGGTCAGGATCTGTGGACCGCCGCTCTGCCGCAGGGTTTTCGCTCCTACGACCTGGGAAGTCGGAAGGCCGAGACGCCGTCTATCGTCCCGACCTCAGACCCGGCTTTCAGCGCAGCCCGTACGCGTGGTTGTAGGGCGCTTCGGCGTCGGTGGCCCGGAGGAAGTGCGACTGCTTCCTGGGCCTTCCGCCGCCCGTACGGCAAGCGATCCCAACCGGGGCGCCGCAGGCACGGCAGTCCCAGTCAAGGGCCTCCGCCAGCCCCTGCGCCCTGATCTCGTCGAGCACCGCCCTGCGCTCCTTCCACCAGGCTTCCCTCTCGGGCCCTGTCGCCGGTGCCCTCGAGTCTTGTAGGTGACGGAACGCTTGCTGGCGTTCGGGATCGGCGAGGGGGCCGGACAGCGGCTTGGTGACGATGGCCGCCTGGGCTGCTTGCTCACCTGCCTCCAGTTCCGCCTCCATGGCGTCGACCCGCTGACGCAAGTGGCGCTCGAAGTCAGCCAGCGTCGCCTCAGGATGCGTTCCGGAGAAGTTCAAGGTCTCCAGGTGGAAGGCGCGCAGAACGCCGAGCGTGTGCTGTGCCTTGTGGTTGGTGAACTCGCGCATCGCGGTACCGGTGCGTCCTCTCGTTTGCTGATCGGGTGGGGGCTCAGAGGTACCGGCCGAAGGCCGCCTCCAAGCGCTCGACGGCATCGTCGTGGGCACTCAAGTGCGGTCGCATCACCCACAGGTCCTCGCGGAAGGACTCGAATCCCAAGGATTGCCAGGTCCGTTGGACGACGGTCTTCTCGCGTGTCTCGCGTGTTCTGTCGTCCCATTCGTCGACGGGGATGTCGATGGGGTACGGATGCGTCGCCACGAGCGCCGCCTGGCTGGCCACCCACCGGAGCATGCGACCGATCAACAACCGGCCGACGCCGCCCAGGCCACGCCAGGCCGGCGCGATCCGCGCCCGATCGATGATGACGACGTGGGTGCCGCTCACCAGGCACTCTTCCAGGTCGCTGTGGAGGCCGAGATCGCCGGACTTGTCGAAAAGCGGGGCGAAGTGTTCGTAGTCGGCGTCGCGCGAGTCCAGCGACGCGTAGGTGTGGCCGATGCGCCACAGGTCCAGCGTGAGCCCGGACATGGAGAGGATCGTCAACTCCTGGCGCTGGCCCTGGAACGTCTGGGCCAGTGATACGCCCGGGCCGAGGAGGCGGGCGTTGTCGGCCACGGCCTCCTCGTCGTCCGGTTCCCACAGGGGCAGGACGGCACGGCAGCCCCATTCCAGCGTCGCTGGATCGTCGTGGGCGTCCGATGCGACAAGAGATGCGGCGGAGTCGAAACGTAACTCCAGACGGTTCAGGGACATCAGAAGCTCCACCCGTTCGGGTGCGGCATCAGTCATAAGGCCAAACGCTAGCCACTGGCTCCGCTTCCTACGGGGCGTTTCAGAGGATCGTGCCACCTTGTAACGGTCTGCGCCGCCCTCGGCCACTCGGTTTGCCATGTCTTGCTCACCACTCACGGTCGAGCGGGACTGTCCCCGTCGACGGTAGCGGCAGGCACTGACAGGCGGGTGGGTTGATAGGGGAGCCGGATTCTGCTCTGGGATCCCAAAGAGGCCGAATCCTCGGGATCCGGCGCGAACAGCCAGCGCTCGATCTCATCGGCGCCGATGCGGCGCCCGAGCCGCTGACTTTCCTCCTGGGACCAGCGCTGCAGCAGTGCGCAGTACCGGGCGTAGGTACTGGTCGGCCATTCGCTGCTGCCGAGCGAGTCCCACTGGCAGGCCGTTCTGAGCGTCTTGGCGACACGGGAGTCCAAGATCGAGCACGGGTGGTCCAGGGCGCCGCCGCCGACGAAATACAGGACCTTGGTCGAGAAGGCCGGGCCCAGGTGTGCGATGGCGTTGCGGCCTCTTGGGCGCAGAGCTTCGTAAGCCTGCCCCGGATCTTCGTGGGCCGCCAGTAGGGCCTGGCGAAGAGCCGCCGTAGCCGATGGCAGGCCATCCGCCACAGCTCGGATGCGTTTGCGGTTGTGGCGGAGCTTCATGCCGCTGCCCCAGGCAAGGATCCGCCACAGGAATCGCAGCAGCTCCTCTTCCGAATCCAGATCGAGGCTGGCTGCATGCGCGAAGAGGTCGCCCCGACTGAGATGCGTGGTGCCTGGGCCGGTCACGGGAGCGCCAGGCAGGTGAGCGGCGGCTACCTCGGAGTTCCACCAGTGGGCAGGTATGGCAATGGTGTGATCGTCGATCCGCTCTGACCGCTGCTGGGCAAGATCCTACGGCACGCGTGTGGCAACTGCAGGCGAGACAGGTCGGTGGGTGTCATGCAGCCATCCTGCCCGGCTATGGGCGGGCAGGATGGCGACTCTGGTACTCCTGCTTGCTGTGGGCTGCTCCTGCTGGATCCATCTGCGGGAAGCTCTGCGTAAGGCACTGCCGGACGGATTCGGCTGTTGTCGCCGCAATCAGGAGGCGGCTCAGCTGCACGGACTCTCTTCGCCAGCGCTTGCGCGGCTGTGTGCACCTCCGCCCGGCAGGCGGCGGGCGCGGATCTGGAGCTTTCACGGGCTCCTGGGTCACTCGTCCCGGAGGCGGATAGCCAGTACTGTCCCGTCGGCTCGGACCGACACCGTGTTCCAGTACTTCGCCGTGCTGTGCGGCGGCCACTGTCCTCGCAGGCCGTGTACCTGGCGACGGTACTCGTTGACGTGTCCGCGGTGGAGATGCGTGTAGAGGGTTCTCTCCAGACCGGAGAAGGCTTCTACCCGGGTGCCGTTGAGGCGGTAGATGTGATCGGTGCCGACGAAGTCGATGTCGTGGATGCGGTGCTCCGCGTCTCGCAGCCTGGCCGTGCTGGCATGGGTGTCGTGCTGGAAGTGCCGTCGCCCTTGTTCCTTGGTCAGGTACCGGGCGGTGGGTTTGCCACCGCCGGTGAAGGCGGTGAGTGTGGCTGCTTCCGTACGGGCCAGCACGATGCTGAACCATGCGAAGGACTCGGGCTGTACCTGGAACCCGGGAATGGTTGCCCTGTCGCCGTTGGTGGGCAGTACGACATCGGGCATGAACTCTTCCTGCGTGAGGGCGAGGTCGAGGTCGATTCCCGGTTTCCCGTCGGGCGGGCGGAGCAGAGTTGTGCCCGGCGCTTCCAGAACGTGCAGGGCGAGACTCTCCTTGGCTGGGATCTCGGTACCTATAAGGAGGTAGGGGACAGTGCCGTAGGGGCCGATGTGGACTGACTCCACGTGGGCACTGGCGGTGCTGAGTTGCTTGTACACCTGGTGGATGCTGCTGTGCGTCCCCTTCGAGGACATCAGGAAGATCTTGGACGGCTGTCCGGGTTGCCAGGCTTCGACGAAGAAGTGGGGGCGTCGCTGCAACGGTTCCGGGCGAGGCCCGGTGCCGGAGCTGCGCAGTGTCCAGCCGGCTTTGAGGGCGATGTCCGCCGGTATCACGGAGACCGAGTGGTCCGGGTATCGGGACCTGACTATGTGCTCGGCCAGCAGCGAGGCGAAGCCGGTGCCGATCTCTCCGGACTGCGTGGCTTTGTAGAAGCGCAGGAGGTCGCGTCCCTCGGACGACAACTGCAGGAATCGCCCCCTGTTCGCCTCGAGTGCCTGGCTGTAGCGCAGGCTGCCCCAGTGCTCGGCGAGTCCTCGGCCGGCTCCCTGACGGGCCGCGGCAGAGCCAAGGCCGATGGCGTGCAGGACTTGCCAAGGGGTGAGTGACAGGGATCGCGGCGCTTTCCGGACGGCTCTGTAGTCGGTGCGCCTGCGCAGCGGGCCCCGGCCGTCCTCCGCACGCTTCTTGTCTTCGTCTGAAGCCGCCTTGTTGACTTCGGCAGCGAGTTCGTGAGACGAGCGGACCTGAATGTTGGAGGTGGTGCTCAGTTCGTCCAAGATCTCGGTGACGGTTTTGGTTCCGTCATCGTTCACCGGCGCCCCCTCTGTCGAAGCCGTGTGGTGTGAGCCGTTGGACGTTAGGAAAGTGCCGGGGAGCGCAACAAGTACGCACTAGGGGCGCACGAACGGATTCGGCCACGTCCTCCGGCTCAGTGCCATGTATCACCCGCAAGGCACAGGTGCGTCGGCGCGTGAGGCCAGTGCCTGTCCCTTGTCCAGGTGTCCGAGCGAACGAAATCGGTCATTAGGTGAACGGCATCCCACTCGTAGTGCGGCGTGGATAGGGTTGATCGCGCTAGGTAATCGATGGATCCTCGGACGGATGCCGAAGTGACAGTGCCCAACCCTTTCGCGCCGCCGCCGGAGAACGCGAACCGGTCGGCGTGGTCCCCGCTGGACGAGTATCTGTGGCACACGTGCGACATCCTCGCCGACCTGCTCGAAGGCCGCCTGGCTGACCGCCCCCTCGTCGCCACAACCGCAAGACTGGACCAAGGGGACCGTGCGCTTGCCGTGGGCCCCGGTCAGCGCTCGACTTGGCGAGCCCTGGGAGACGGTCGTTACCAGCACAGCAATGTGGTCGCCATCGGCAGTCCTGCACTTGTCATCGGGAGTCTGGTGGGCTCAGCGTTGGGCAACTCCACGAGGCGCCGGCAGGCGGCGCGTGACGCGCAGCCACGGTGGGTGGTGGACGGATCAGGTGCAGTGACGCTCACGCCACGCAGGCTGCATTTCGCGAACTCGACGTGCGAACTCGACCTCGACTGGAGGGCGCTGAGCGCAATCGAACTCGTTGCTCCGGACACCTTCCAGACAAGCTTTATCAGCACGCGCGGCCAGCAGGTGATGACACGCGTGCACACGCCGTGGGCATCGCTCGCTTTCGTCGTTGCCGCGATCACGGCGTTTCCCGCACACCCGCGCTTGCTGAGCCGCGGCTGGCTACCGTCGGACTTTGAGCAGAGATGCGCCCTCTTGGGCCGGCCCTGTCGTCCGGCGGCTCAGCTCACTGCCGAGCGACGGGCCCACTGAGGCGGGATGGGGACCAATGCGACTGGCAGGCACTCGGCTGGGGATGTAGAGGCCATGGGCGAGGAGATGGTGGGCTGGGCCACGCGAGTTGCGGCGGCTGAACTCGGGAATGTGCTCCCACGACGGTGGGCGCACAGCTGTGGAGTCGCAGCCCGGGCGGCCGAGGTCGGTCTGATCTTGGGGAAGGACGCTGACCTGCTGACCTCGGCCGCGATCCTGCATGACGTGGGATATGCGCCTCGCTTGGCCACCACCGGGTTCCATCCGCTCGACGGCGCGCGCTTCCTACGGGACGAGCACGGTGCCGACGAGAGGCTGATCTGCTTGGTAGCGAACCACTCGTTCGCGCTGCTGGAGGCGGAAGAACGGGGGCTGCGGGAGGAGTTGGCTAGGGAGTTCCCGTTGCTGGACGATCCGCTGTTGGTGGACGCCCTCGTGTATTGCGACATGACGACGACGCCCGACGGCGGCCGGACGATCGCGCGGGAACGGGTCGCGGAGATCGTCGGCCGTTATGGCGCGGACAGCGTGGTCGGTCGGTTCATCCGGCGGGCGGCGCCGGAGATCTTCTCCTCTGTCGAGAGGATCGAGGCCGCTCTGGCGGCTCAGCCGAGGTAGGGATAGGTGCCGGCGAGGTAGTCGCCGATCTGCTGGCGCATGCTGGGGTGGATGTCGTACTGGTCCAGGTCGGCGGGTTGGACGAAGCGGACGCCGTCGGCCTCGTTGTTGATTGTGGGCTCACCGCCGACAGGGCGGCCGATGTAGGTGTTCTCGTACTGCTGGCGGATCTCGCCGTCGGTGTAGGCGACGATGTGGTTCGGGTTGGTGTAGACGCCGAGGAAGCCGGTGATCTCCGCGATGATGCCGGTCTCCTCCAGGCACTCGCGGACCGCGCACTGGGCCGCGGTCTCGCCGATGTCCTGGGCTCCGCCGGGGAGTGCCCACTGTCCGGTGTCGCGGCGGCGCTGGAGGAGGATGGCGCCGGTCTCGTCGGCGACGAGCAGGTTGCTGGCCGGGATGAGGGTGTTCGCTTTCGGCGCGGCCGGGTCGTTGTAGTACTCAGTCCTGCCCATGGTCGGCGGTCCTCTCCTGGTCGGGTGCCCATGGCCGTGCGGTGGCCCAGACGGCGTCGAAGCTCTGAGCGTAGTTGTCGAACCACCCCATGCCGTCGGCTCTCCTGAGGTGGAGGAGGGGGTTGGCGCTGGCCGGCTGCCCCCAGATGTGGGGATTGACGAGGAGGTCGTCGTCGTAGCGGAACATGGACGTGTAGAGCGTGGTGTCATGCAGACGCACCGCGCACCCGGCCTCGCCCAGCAGGGGGCGGTAGTACGTCAGCGAGGCGCGGATCTTGGCGGCGAGTGTGTCGCCGATTCCCTCTTCGCGGCCCCGGACGGCGACCGCCTGTCCGTCGGGGTCACCGAAGCACAGGCGGACCCGGACGCCCTCGGCGGCGCGTTCGGAGAGCATCTTGGCGACGTGCGGGTTGGACTGTGCGAAGAACGTGCCGGAGAAGACGAGGACGCTGATCTCCTGCCGTGCCTCCCGCAGCAGCGAGAGCCATACGTCCCGCGGCACGCTGGCTCGGTTCTGGTAGGTGCCGACCAGTTCGGTGCCTAATCCGTCGCGGGGTGGACCGGGCCGCTTGGAGGGCGTCGGCCAGAGGAAGGTCTCCTCCACGCGCAGATGACCGGCCACGCGAAAGCGATGCCGCGCGTGAGGTACCCGTCCTCCCAGCCACCGGCTCACGGTCTTGGGGTCGACCTCGCAGATCTCCGCGAGCGCATCGGGTGAGACCCCTCGTTGGGCGAGCACGGTATGCAGTCGGTCGTTCACAGAAACCATGCAAGCGGTGCAACGCGTGATCGCGCAAGGACGTTGTGGGACGTTGTCGCGGAATCACAGTGTCTCCGGCTGCTGCATACGCTGGCGTCATGGAGCTCATCGTCCTGTGGGACATCGACCACACCCTCATCGAGAACGCGGGGGTGAGCAAGGAGATCTACGCCGCCGCCTTCTCGGAGCTTGCGGGGTTTGAGCCGTCGGAGCCGGCACGCACCGAGGGGCGTACGGACCGACTGATCATGCGCGACATGTTCGTTCGGGATGGGCTGCCCGTGCCCGACTGGCCCGGTATCGAGGCGGCCCTCGAACGGGCAGGGAGCGAGCGCCGGGACGCGCTGCGTTCGCGCGGCTGGGCCCTGCCCGGAGCCCATGAAGCATTGAAGGCCGCCTCGGCACGGAGCGGCTGGGTCTCCTCTGTCCTGACCGGCAACATCGCGGCCAACGCCCGTGTGAAGCTCTCCGCGTTCGGCCTCGACTCCTTGCTGGATCTGCCGGTGGGCGCCTACGGAGCGGACGCCGATCTCCGTTCCGATCTGGTCGCGGTCGCCCGCGAGCGCGTGCAGCGGCTTCGTGGCGTCCGGGTCGGCACGCCCATCGTCCTGGTCGGGGACACCCCTCGTGATGTGGAGGCTGCCCTGGCCACGGGGTGCGGGATCGTCGCCGTCGCCTCCGGTCTGCACGATCGTGCGGAACTCGCAGCGGCTGGCGCCGCCGAGGTCCTGCCGGACCTGGCAGACGCCAAGCGCCTTCTAAGCGTCCTGGAGTCGTTCGCAGGTGACGGAAAACGTCCCAGGACGTCCTCGGGCCGTCCCTGAACGCGGTGACGAGGTCCCCGGGCAGACAGCCACGATCGGGTTCCCGAAAGGCAGCCAGCCGAAGGAGCCCAAGTGATCAGGGAAGTCACCGGGATCAGGAAGATCCGGATGTTGTACCTGCAGCTGCTCTACCGCTGCAACTTCACGTGCCTGCACTGCTTCCACGGCAAGCGGCTTCAGTACGCGGACGCCTTCACCGCCGACGAAGCCACTCGCCTCCTCACCCTGATGCGAGACGAGTACGGCACGGAGGAAGTCACCCTGCTCGGCGGGGAGCCCTTCGTCCACCGGGACCTCCCGCAGGTCGTCCGCCACGCCAAGGAAGAACTGGGCCAGCGCGTCGAGATCTGCACCAACGGGTACCGGATCGAGCGACGCCTGACAGAGATCGCGCCGCACCTGGACCTCCTCAGGGTGTCCCTGGAGGGCGTCGGATCCACCAACGACGGCATCCGCAGGCACGGCAGCTACCAGAGCGCCCTCAACGCACTGAGCCTGGCACGGGACCTCGGAGTGCCGACCGGCGCGACCATGACCGTGACTTCACGAAACATCGGTGAGGTGCTTCCCCTCGCCGGCATCCTGGCCCGACTCGGGGTCCAGCAACTCAAGCTCCACCACCTGCGGCCTGTAGGCAACGCCGCCGACCACCCCGAGCTACTGGTCACCGAGCCTGCCGCCTACGGCCGGCTCCGCGAAGAACTTGCGGCGGCCGACCTGCCCCTGGAAGTGATCGTCGACGAGGACCTCTCCGAGCACGGCGCCCCACAGCTCTGCGCCCCGACCGGCGGGCCCCGCGAGATCGACCGCATCGAGGCCGACCCGCGTGGTGCCCTGACCATGTCCTGCAAGGCCGTGGGCAAGGACTCTCACGCCTTCTGGTACGAGAAGAGCGGTGGCCGCATCGTCCACCAGCCCTCGGCCAGCGACGAGCTCACGCTCACGGTGCCGGACGTGGTGTACGCCCGTGCCTGACCACCCGCGATTCGAGAGCCTGGAAGGCTTACGGGGCACCGGCAAGTCGACCATCGCCCCGATGCTCGCCGCCGCCCGGCAAGCCGTCCTCGTCCCCACCGTGCCCGCCCTGTACCAGCCCCTCAGAGCGGCCGTGGACCAGCGCACCAACGTCGAGGCGCGGATGTGCCTCTACCTCTCCGCGCTATTCACCGCGACCGAGGAAATCCAGAGCCACCTCGACGCCGGCGTCCCCGTAGTCGTCGAGAGCTACTTCGCCCGGTGCCTCGCCACCCACCAGGCCATGGGGGCTCGGCTCGGCGTCACGCTGCCGCGCCGGCTCCCGACACCCGTCACGTACTACCTCGTCTGCGGCGACGACGAACGCTGCCGCCGTCTGGCCGCCCGGGACAAGCCAGCGACGCAGTGGGACGCACTGATCGAAACCGTCCCGGACCAGGTGACCGACGCCTACGCCTCGTTCCCGATGCGTCGCGTCGACACCACGGGGCGCAGCCCCGAAGAGGTCCTCCGTGTGATCACAGAAACCGACAGGCAAGGAGCGAACTCCCATGCAGACCCAGAGCCTGTGGGAGCACACCCTCACGTTCTTCCCCCAGTTCCTCGGCACACTGCGCGAGCGAGTCGCCCCTGACGCCACCGTCGCGGTTATCGGGGCGAGCGACGGCAAGTTCGTCTTGCCGTTGGCCGCCGCCGGCTACCACGTGGTCGCCATCGAACGCGACGCGCTCGCCCTGCACGGAGGCGAGGTACGCCTTCCGGGTGACAGCGAAGCCCACGCGATGGGCCTGATCGACCGGCTGAAGCTCGAAGAACTCCATGCCCGCGTCCACGTGGTTGAGGACGACTTCCTTGAGGGCGAGCCCCTGGGTATGCAGTGCGAGGCAGTCTGGACGAGCTGCTCGTGGCATTACAGTGCCAACCACCACCGCCCGCTCGCCGAGTTCGTCGACCGCATGCAACGCCTGGTCCGCCCGGGCGGTGTGTTCGGTGCGGAGTTCATGATGCCCGTCGAAAGACGCCACCACATGACCGAGCATTACACCTCCCCCGAGCGCCTGCTCCCTCACTTCATCGGTGACTGGGAAGTCCTGCTCACCCTGCGCACGAACGAGTTCACGGAACGGGCCCACGTCGGCCAGCCGAACGACCACACCCACCGCATGGGCCTGCTCATGGCAGCCCGAACGTCCCCCTTCACCGACCACTTCTGAGAGAAGGACACATGAAGCACGAGTACGAGGCGAAGTTCCTGGCCGTCGACGCCACCGGCCTCCAGGCCAAGCTGACCGCCCTCGGAGCCGTCCAGGCGTTCCCGCGCACCCTCCTCACCCGCAAGATCTTCGAGAATGACTCCCTCGACGGAGGGGCCTGGATCCGCCTTCGGGACGAAGGCACCCGGTCGACCCTCACCCTCAAGCAGGTCACCGACGCCACCACGATCGACGGCACCAAGGAGATCGAGACCGAGGTGTCCGACCTGCACGCCATGGCCGACATCCTGCGGCGGGTCGGCCTCACCGAGGTGCGCTACCAGGAGAACTACCGAGAGGAGTGGCGCCTGGGCGAGGTCGCCTTCGACTTCGACACCTGGCCCGACCTCCCCACCTTCCTGGAGATCGAGGGGCCCGACGAGGCGTCGGTCCGGCAGGCCGCCGCGCTGCTGGACCTCGACTACTCCGAAGCCCGCTTCGGCAGCGTCGACGAGATCTACAAGAGCGAGGCCGGCCGCGACATCCTCGCCGAGCCCACCCTCCTGTTCTCCGACGCCGAGAAGCAGGAGGACGCTTCCTCCGCTGCCCGCAGCCACTGATCAAGGGGGCGGACAAGCCATGCTCACGGAAGCCGCATTACGGCACAGGGTGATCCCGGGGATCGCCGAGTTCGCACGCGGCGGACTGCCCGCACCGGCAGCCACCGATGACGGCAACGAGTGGGTCGACGGATCGTGCTGGCTCTACTGCGGGCAGCGGTGGACTCGCGTCCTGTGGATCGGCCCCGCCCGTGTCGCGGGCGCCCAGGCGCCGATGTACGCCTGCGGGCCCTGCATCCGAGCCCTCCAGGAGCGGGTCTGGCAGTCTCTCCTCAGCCGGGACGAACCAACTCGTCGTGCTCGGCCGAGCGATGCGACCTCCCCTGCGTCGGCCTCAGCACGGCGGGCCGGCAGACATCGGGGCCGACGAGGATTCCTCCGCCGCGGCTAAGCCCCCGCCCTGGTCACGGAAGTGCCTACCGTCCCCCGCGGTATGAGCCCCGCGACCAGGGCGGGCCTGCGGGGTACTACATCCCGCTTGGAAGGTCCTCACGATGCCCTGTGGTCAATCCCGCGGCGCATGTGTTGGAGGACAACCTCGCCCACGCACCGCCGCCACGCGCAGGCCGTTACGGTCGGCTCATGACAGCAGGGGAGCGCGTTGTCGTTGTCGGGGCTGGGGTGGCTGGGCTCACCACAGCCGTGGTTCTCGCCGAGGCCGGGGCTGCGCTGCACGTGATCGCCGAGCAGGTGCCGGGGACCACGTCGCTGGCTGCCGGGGCGGTGTGGGGGCCTTACCTGGTCGAGCCGAAGGACAAGGTCGACCAGTGGGGACAACGGTCCTTGGGGATCTTCCGGGAGCTGGCCCAGGATCCGGCGACGGGCGTCCGGCTCACCAGTGGCATCGAGGCATCCCGCACGACCGAAGCCGCGCCGGACTGGGCCACCACCTTGCCAGGTTTCCGACCGTGCGAGCGGGCCGAACTTCCGGCCGGGTTCATGGCGGGCTACCGGTTCACTGTGCCACTGATCGACATGCCCACCTACCTCGACTACCTCCTGCGCCGATTCCGCGCTGCCGGGGGTGTGGTCGAGCAGCGACGGCTGACCTCGCTCTCGGACGCCGGTCCGGCTTCGGCGATCGTCAACTGCGCGGGCCTTGGCGCACGCGACCTGGTTCCGGACCCTGACCTCCGGCCCATCCGCGGCCAGCACGTCGTCGTCACCAACCCCGGGCTGACCGAGTTCTTCTCCGAGGACACCGGCCTCTCGCCCGATCTGCTGTGCTTCTATCCTCACGGCGACACCGTCGTCCTGGGCGGCACAGCGATCGTCGGCGAGGGCGATCTGACCCCCGACGACAAGGCGGCTGCCGGCATCCTCGGCCGCTGTGCTGAGGTCGAGCCCCGCCTCGCCCACGCCCGCGCCCTGGAACACAGGGTCGGCGCTCGACCGACTCGCGCCACGGTCCGTGTGGAGGAAGAGGCTCGGGAGGACGGCACTGCGGTGGTGCACAACTACGGGCATGGAGGCGCCGGCGTCACGCTGTCATGGGGGTGCGCCGAGGATACTCGGGCGTTGCTCTCCGGCAGGTGATCTACACGTGGAGGAACTGACGTTGCGACGTCCATGGAGCGAGTTCCGTCAGGGAGCTCCAGCACGCTCGTAGCCGACCCACAACCGGCCGCCGGCCTGCCCGAGCACCTCGTCCACGACGGCCACGAGGGGCTCCACTCTCCCGCCCAGTACCTCGTTCAAGCCGTGGTGGAGGCATGTGCTGAGCCCTGGCGCGGTATGGGGCTGGGTCCCCGTAGAGCAGCACCACGATGTCGAGGTCTGACGCGCCCGTCCATTGGGGTTGCACCGACTAGAGGGGATAGCGAAGGCCCCGGCCGTATCGACCGGGGCCCTGCCTGTGTGGTCTGCTGATACTGGTGAACCGAGGTGCGCTCGCCCACCGAGCGCTGGCCTCAGCCGACCGTCACGGTCACTCCGTTCGTGGCGGCGATCAGCACCGCCCCGATGACGCCCACCGTGACCAGGATGCTGATCAGACGGACCGTCCGGCGCTCCCTCTTGATGGCGTACCGAACGGTCCGCCACCACTCATTGCTCCGCTCCATGTTGTTCACCTCCTCTGCCTCGAAGTCGATAAGAGCTTGCGCTGGAGTCACGAACGAGGAATCGCAGCGGTACGCTGTGGTCCACAAAGATCCGTGGTGAAACGCGGTGCAACACGCAAGCGCCTGATCTCGGCGGGGCTGGGGGAGCGATGGCGGGCTCGGCGGCCCGGAGCGTAGACATTCCGGAGGGTGTGCCGGCCGGACCGGTGCGGGACTGGCTGGAGTGGCTGCGCGAGTTACGTCGGTGCGCAGGTTTGCCCTCGCTATCCCGCGTGGCACAGAAGGCGGCTGAGCGAGGCAGCACCATCAGCGTTCCGACGATCAGTCGGGTACTCCGGGGTGAAACGGTGACGGAGCAGGCTGGTCTAGCCGTGGCCTACACATTGGCGGAGATGGACGTTCGCCCAACTCGTCGCACCGCAGCTGAGCAGTGGGAGCAGTTCGATGCCGTGCTGGAGAAACTGCTCGGGGACGCCCTCAGGTTGACAGCTGCACACGAAGATGCGGAGTCAACACCTGCATCATCCGACCGCAGCGGAGACCTGATTGCAGTCACGCTGCGGACGGCGCAGAGTCCGCTGCCATTTGATTCGCCCGAACTCGGCGCTCTCCATCGCTTCATCGCTGAGGCGCGCCAGATCTCTCATCTGCCATATGAAGCAGAAGATGGCGAGGACCTTATCCCGGCAAGGGCGCTGGGGGGCGCCGGTACTACTCCCTCTCGATACGTTGTTGTATCGGACGGCCCCAGGATTCCCTTCGAGCGACTCCCTACCTTCGAGCATGGTCTCTTCTTCGTAAACAACGGCCAGTATCTTCCAGGCGAGCTGCGGACACTGCTGAGCTTTGGGCGCGCGTTTCGCCAAGTTGTCGTAGTGGGTTTGAAGCGGGACACAGAGGGGGCGCTAGCGGAGATCCTGGGACGGTGTCAGGAGCCGCTTCCGGAGGGGCGGAGCCCTCTGGACCAAGTGGCCTATATCGCAAATAGGTTGTGTCGCGAGCTGCCGGATCTCTTTTCGTGGTCCCAAAATGACTCGCGTCGGTGATTTCTGCGGATTCGCCCCCCCCGGGCTCTACATTTTCCGGATGCCGGACAGAGGCGGCAGGCCGCGGTTCCCCCAACGTGCTCGCCTCGCACGACTAGGGTCACTGTCACAAAGACGAAACGACTGGGGCTGCTGTCAAACTACTCCGTTAGATGCCAAAGGAAATTCGCCGACGGCAGACAGCAAAGATCCACGAATGACTGGCCAACGCCGCAGCAGCATGTGAACCTGGACGACCTTCTTGCAAAGCGCCAGGTCAAAGAGGTGATTGCCCGTGACTGCTGCGTCATCGGGTCCCGGATTCTCCACCACCGTCGAGGCCCTGTGGCTGTGTGAGTGGCTGCTCGGCCCGGGTCGGGCCACGCTCGTGATGGATCAGTTCTCCGCCGACGACTTCCACCTCGTCGTGGACGACCGCGCGGACGTACACGTCAATTCGAGGGATGGTCGCTTCTACCTCGGGTGGTTCCCGTTCGGGCGTCCTGGCACCGACGGCGAGGGATGGAAGATCGCCGTCGCCGGAACAGCCAAGGTACGCGGCTACCAGATGACCTTCGACACCGAGACGCCAGCCGACATCGTTGCCGCCGCAGTCGCTCGCGTCCTGGAGACCTCTCCGCCGGTGTAACCGTCAGAGGCTCGAGTCGACGCCCTCGGACGCCCTGGACGTTCGTCCGCCTGAGACTCCGGCGCAGTCGACCCAGTACCCGTTCAGCTTGCGCACCGCTGGCGGTACCAAATTCACCAAGCCCTTGGAGGCGTACCTGCATCCCGACTTTCCGATCGATCCACCCGCTCCGGCCAGCGTCCCGTCCGCTTGCTGGGTTGGCCCCCGGCACTTGGCCGGTGACGACGGGCGCCCATATGACGCCGTCGCCGACACGCTCGCCGGCCTGGGCTGGACGAGCCTGACGCTCGTCCGTGGGCGCCGGGAGCCGGACGAGGCGCCGGAGGTCCGTCAGGTCCTGCGCAGCATCGTCTTGCACATCAGCCCCGATTCCCTGCGGTGGGCGCAGTGGGTCTTGCCGGACGAGCCGTTCCATTTGGGCAACCTGCCGACGGCCTGGCAAGTGTCCGCTCGTTCGGATCTGGCTGGTCCGCTCGCCCAGTGGTCGGCCTACTTCACCCCGGAGGTCCCCGGAGAGGCCCTTGGCGCCTTCCTCACCGCGCTCGACGCCCGCGATCAGCCGGCCCTGCCGCTTGGTGGCCCCGAGCTGGTCCTTGACGTGGTTACGGCACACGGTTGGCTGCGTGACGTAGACCAGCCCGGCACGGGCGCGGTGGATCCGACGTTCGCCTCCCACCTTCGCCTCGGCGAGGTGCCGCCCCTCATCCAGGATGGCGATCCATTGGCACTGTTGGCTGAGGTTGGCGAGGCGGTCCTGGCCGGGTGGCAGGCGTGGGCCGAGCCGGTGCTCGGCGCGGGCTACCTGTGGGCCGCTTCGTTCAGCAGCAGCGTGCCGCACGACCTCGTCGCCGCCTTCGCCGACTCCCTCAGCTCCAGCGCACCGGTCCTGCGCCGGGTGCTGCCGGAGAGCACACGCGACCGCCTCCTGCGCGCTCCAGCCAGCTAGGCCATCCAACGCATGGAAGCCGGGCCTCCCCTCGGGGAGGCCCGGCTTCATGTTGCTGTGCCCTGGTCGGCGTCCTCATGCGTCACGGCTTGAGGTTGTTGAGAGCGGTCCGCCTCCACGCCTGGTGCTTCGTTCTGCGTGACGATTCCTACCGGCTATCGCTTGGAACGCACACGCCTCTGTGCCAGATGCCGGAGCGGTCGTCGGAGCCGGTCACCAGCGCGTGGGGTGCGTATCGGCGCGGGGGCCAGGGTTAGAAGGCGTAGGGGGTGAAGGGACGGATTGGGTCGACGATAAGCCCAAGGAGGCGATCGAGCTCGGCTCGCTCGTCCTCATTCATGAGCTCGACAGCGTTGCCGAGTATCTTCACGTCGAGCCGATCCCAGAACGGGGCCAAGAACTGGTCGAGGGCATCCGGGGCTCCGTCCAGAGTGCGCCGGTAGTCCTCGTAGCGCTTGAGCTGCGTCCTAGCCTCTGCGAAATCGTCGCGAGTGACCTCGTCAATGAGGCTCTGCTCGTGCTTGCTGAACGGGCGCCCGTCGAGGTGGTACCAGTTGCCGGTCTCTATTCGGCGCTCGGCGTCCGTGTCGCAGAGCAGGACGACGGTCTCCGGTCGGGCTTGGGTCTTGGGCATACGGGAGCTCCTCCTGGGAGTGGGTGGGTGAGACATCAATGGTCGGGAGAATCGCCGGTTTGCCCAACCGGCGATCGTCGGCTATGTTGCGTCGCTTTCCGGTCAGCGGCGGCGGCTGGAAGAGTTCGCGGTGCCCTGCGCCAGCGGCGTGTTGGGCACTGAGGGCTTGTGGCGGTGACTGCCTTGGGCGAGTGCCTCGTGAGAGCTTTCGGACAGGGTGGGCAGGTGGGCGCTGTGGCGCAGGCGCCAGACGAGGACGTCGCTGATCGAGGTGGCGGTGTCGAGCTCGCGCCGCCGGGCAGCGTCGGCCAGCAGAGCTGCCGGGTCGTGGCCGGCCTTCCGGGTGTCGTCGAGGGTGGTGGCCAGTGCGGACCAGCCGCCCTCGGCCAGGATCCGTTCTGCCAGCTCGGGTAGCACGTGGTGAACAAGGTCGGCCTGCCGCTGCCGGACGCGCGGGGCCAGGCGCCGGCCTCGCTGGCCCAGTGCGGCCAGGGGCTCCCGCGCAGCGGCCTGGTAGGCGGCGCGCAGATGCTCGGCGGTTTGTCGGGCTGCTGCGGCCTGCTGACTGTGGTGCTTCTTGGCGTGCCAGTTCGCCGCGGCGATGGCAAGGAAGAACGCCACGTCGATGAGCATCGCGGTGGTGGCGCCGTCTTCCCCTCGGCCGAGCGCCGGCCCGCTGTGGACGAGGTCGCGGGCGGCTTGGCGCAGGGTCCGGTCATGCCCGCGTACGGCCCTCACGTGGGAACGGCTGGCCCGCTCGAACACGAATGCTGCCTCGCGGAGTTCGGCGCGGGTGTGGGCGGCGGACGTTTTGGCCAGCGCGTCCAGTACCTCACCCGCCGCAGCGATCTGGGCCGCTGCTGTGCCGTCGTCACTCTGGTCGATGATCAGCAGGGCCTGCCAGGTAGCGGCGGTGGCCCTGCGGCGCGCGAACGCGGGACCCGTCATGTCCGGCAGGGCGGGCTGCTGCGGCCCGGAGCCGTCCGCTGTAGTGGGCTCCGCGGGCAGGGCCCAGCGTTCGCGGATGCGGGGGAGGGACAGATCGGGTGCGAGTTTCGAACCGGAGTAGAAGACCGGCTCCCCGTCCTTGTTGTGGTCGTCGGGCAGGGCGACCTTGTAGCCGAGCAGGTCGCCGGAGGGCGCGATGCGCTTGCGGATCAGCAGACCGGCGGCGGCCAGGCGATCGAAGAACTCCTCCGTGGAGGCGGTGCCTGCGGCGGCGCGGCGGACGGTCTCGCGCAGTTCCTCACGCGCGGTGCGCTCGCGGCCTTCCCGTTTAGCTTTGTGGCGTTCGGCGCTGGTGGGCCGCTGGGCGGCAGTGCCGTCGCCGGCGTGGAGGCGGCGCAGCTCGTAGTCGATCTCGATCTTGCGGGCTTCGTCCTGGGAACGTTTGCCGTCCCGGCGGAGGCGGGCCTGGCGGCCGTCCTCGCGGACGATGGTGGCGATGATGTGGATGTGGTCGTCGGCGTGCCGGACCGCCGCCCATCGGCAGGCGGCGTCGTCGCCGTCGGGTGCGATGCCGGTTGCGGCGACCATCCTGCGGGCGATCTCGCCCCACTGCTCGTCCGAGAGGATCGGGTCTTCGGGGGCGGCGCGTACCGACAGGTGCCACACGTGCTCGGTCGGCCGTCGGCTCTCGGGCAGGGCCATGACTGGCTGGTCGAGCAGCCGCTGGAGAGCGCCGTACGTGGCGTCGAGGTCTCGGCCGGGATCGGGGGCAAGGCTGTCCCATGCAGCCACCAGGTGCGGGTCGATGTGCTCCTCGTGCGTGCCAGGCCCGTACAGGTAGTGGAGCAGGCCGATGGTGCGCGTGCCCCTGGCGTGGACGCGTGGGATCACGCAGCCGCCTGGTTGTCCAAGTACTGCTGGGTGAAGGCGTCGACCCGCGTGGCGGCGCGCTGGACGGCGGCGAGGACCGCCTCGGCCTGCGGGGCCTCGGCTCCGGAGTTCAGCGCTCTGGCCACCTGGTTGAGGTTGTTTCCGATCTGCCCGAGGCGCCGTCGCAGCGTGAACAACTCCTGCAGCATCTCCTTCTTGCCTGCGATGTCCGCGGTGGTGCGGTTGAGGTCACGGGCAGCGTTGAGAGCCGAGCGGGCAAGAAACCCGGCCATGCTCATCCGGCACTCGGCGGCTGCCCGGACGAGCAGTTGGTACTCGTCGTCATTCATGCGGCAGCTGGGCTGGCGCACGCGCTTCTTCTCGTCGCGCAGACGCTCACGCTGCTGCACACGGGGCTTCGACGAAGCGGCGTGAGCACAGTCGGTGCTGTGGCACGCGCGCGGTTCTTCCCTCTCAGGATGCGATCCGCCCTCGGTCGCATCCTGAATGATCGGCGCCCCCCGGTGCCGATCTGCTCGCACCGCTGTCGGGGCGGGGCAGGCAGGAGCATTGCTCCCGCCGGGAGCAATGCTCCTGCACCAACTTGCTCCCGACTGGGCAGGGGCGGTCGGCAAGGATTCCTCGTGAGGCTTGGGGTCTTCGTGGTGCGGGGTGTGCATGGGGCCCTTCGGGTCGGGGTCTGGTTGGGAGTGTTGGTGCTGGGGAATCAGCGGAGTGGATCGCCGGCCGTGGCCTTGAGCTGGGCCTTGAACTCGCGGACGACTCGTCCGACGTCGTCGCTGAAGACGGTGTAGCCGACCGCGCGCAGGGCGGCCTCGACCCGGTCGCGTCCGACGCTGCCGGTCTCCTCGTAGATGCGGCGAGCGTGCTTGAGGATGACCTCGTCGGAGGCGCGGGCTTTGCCGGTGTGGCGCTTCTTCCGGGCAGCCGGTTTCCGCTCGCGCCTGCCCGACACGCTGCCCGCGCTGTTGCCCGTAAGCGCCGGGCTGTCTTCGGCTTCTGCCCGTACGGGCAGCCCGGGCACCAGGCGGGCAGGCTCCGAGCGGGCAGCCGGAGGCGCCTCGTCGTCACCCGGGCCTGATGGGTGTGGGCGGGCAGCGTCCTCTGTCCGAGGCAGTGGTGCCGGGCGGGCGGAGCGCGGGCGGCTGTGCCCGCCTTCAAGGTCGGGGGCCGAGGCCGGAGTCTGCCAGCGCGGAGGCAGCGTGATGGAGGCGAGGCCGAGGGCCTGCTTGCGGGTGGCGAGCTTGCGCAGCAGCAGCTCGTCCTGGAGCGGGTCGCCGTCGACGTCGGCCCGCTCCAGCGCCTCGTGCAGGCGTTCCGTCAGGCGTTGTTGCCGCCGCTTGCTGCGCCGGCGGGCGGTCACCGACTCGGCGCGCAGGATCAGGGCGACGGCTTCGCTCAGCGCGCGGTCGCGGATGAGGCGGGCGGCATCGGCGTCCTGGTCGGCGATCCCGAGCCGGGCCAGGAGGCGTTCGCGTGCCTGGCGGACGAGGACGGCGCCCAGACCGCGTGAGGCGGCGTCGGGGGCGCGGTGACGCAGCTCGATGCCCATGGCCAGGTGCCACAACATCGCGGCCATGACCGGGCCGACAAAGGCCCGCACGGTGCCACCGACCAGCCCGGACTCGGCATAGGCGGGCAGGATCTGCACTGCGGTGATGACCCAGGTGAGGGTGCCGGGCAGGCCGGGTGCCTGCTTCGGGCCGTTGAGGTTCTGCCGGGCCATCAGGGCAGTGGCGAACAGGGCCAGCTCGGCGGCGGCGAACATCGCGACACGCTCGGCGGTGCCGCCCATGTCGAGATAGTCGGCGGCGAACCGCCAGCTGGTGTCCGCGCTGTAGGCAGTGCAGCCGAGCGCAGCCACGGCCGCGACCGGCACCGCGGCGGTGCCACGCCAGCGGTTGGTGTGATGCCGGCGGCGGCGCTGCTGGCGGATCAGCCACCCGGCGAGCAGGCCGAGCAGCATGGGCGGGATGAGGAGCGCCGCGGTCATCACCGGGGAGGTGGCCCAGTCAGGGAGGAGCGGTGTGCCGCTGATTCGTATGGCGAGGGGGACGGGGCTGAGAGGAGGCAGGAGGGGGCTCCAAGGCGTCGGGGGTTGAGAGGCGAAGGGTGAATCGACGGCGCACTGAGCGCCCGCCTACGCGAGTGGCTGGCGCGGGCAGGGCTGGGGTGAGCGTGGGCGATGCGGCGGGGCCAGCCTGGAGAGGGCGCTGAGGCTCAGGCGGCGGGCGCTGTGCGTCGTCGGTCGGGGCCGTCGAGGATGACGCGCTCCGTCATCTCGGCGAGGCGGGAGGCGACGCGGTCACCGAGCGTGACGCGCAGATGCTCCATCGGAAGGTTGGTGGTGATGAGGGTGGGGAGCATGTGCTCGTACCGGTGGTTGATGAGCCGGTAGGTCAGCTCCTCGGTCCATTCGCTGGTCTTGGCCGCGCCGAGGTCGTCCAGGAACAGCAGCGGGCAGCGCGCCAGGGTCTGCAGGTCACGTTCGGCGTCGTGGCCGGCTCGGGGGCGCAGGCGCGCGTGGAAGTCGGCGGTGGTGGTCGCTTCCCAGCGCAGACGGACCCCTCGGGCGAGCAGGGTGCGGATGGCGCCGTACGCCTGGTGGGTCTTGCCGGTGCCCGTGGGGCCGGCGATCAGCAGCGACGGGCCTTCGGCGATGCCCGGCCCGCCGGGGCCGGGGCGTCCGGCGTGGGCGATCTCGTCGGCCCAGGCGGTGACCTTCGGGTGGTCGGCCAGGGCTCGGCGGTAGCGGGCGGGGATCCTGGCATCGGCGAGTTCCAGAGCGGTGACGGGCTCGGCGTGCCCGTCCTCGACTGCGGTGGTGGCGAGGTCGATGCCGCGACTGGCAAGGATGCCGTTGAGCCGGTCGGCGAGCGGGCCGACCCGGTGAGGCTCGCGGGTGAGGGTGGCGGTCAGAGGTCACCTCCGTAGGCGGCTTCGACCTCGGCGGGGTTTGTCCACGCCCTGTGGACAACCGGCACGGTGGGGGTCGCGTTCATGGCCTCGTGCACGAGGCTCGGTAGAGTGCTGGGGTGCAGGCCCTTGGCGCGGTGCCGTTCTAGGCCAGCCCGGATGTGGGCGGGGGTGATGTCCTCGCCCAGCAGCTTGCGCACCTCGCGAGCGAGATGGCCCAGGACGTCCTTGGGCGGACGGTGTGTGCAAGCGGCGGCGTACTCGGCGATGAGCTCGTTGGCCGAGACGGCGTGGGGTGCGGGGGCGCTCGCGCCCCCCGAAGGGGTATCTCCTAGATCCATGATCCTAGGTCCTAGATCCGGGCCGTGAGGCGTCACCGCTCCCTCACGGAGCCCTTCCCGCTGCCTCACGGAGGGCTCAATGAAATCGCTCTGACCTGCTGCTTCGTCATCGGTGACCGACTTCACCGCAGGCTCGCGTATTCGCCCGCAGCCCTCACCGAGTGCTCCGTGAGGCTGCGGTGCGGTCTCCGTGATGCCGACCCTCTTAGCCGGCGCGTCAGCGCCGGGCGAGGTGCCAGTCAGCGTGTCGTGGTGCGGGCAGGCGGGGAGGCGGCTCGCGCTGGGACGGTTGATCTTCTGATGCTGCCGCCAGGTGACGATGTGCAGGTAGCGCTTGTCAGCCGGACCCTTGTAGCGGCATATCAGACCGGCGTCGGCAAGCTGGGCGAGGTCCTGTTCGACGTCGCCAGGCGTGTGTTCCGGACGCAGGACCCATAGTTGTCCGGCGATGATCGCGGCGTGGTCGCGGTGGCGGCCCTGGTCGTCAGCCTGGGTGAGCAGGCCGAAGAAGGTGCGCTCGGCGGTCAGAGAGACGGCGGCCAGGGACTCGGAGACGAAGGCTTCCGGCTTGATGGTGCGGATTCGTGCCAAGGGGGCAGGTCCTCACTCGGTGGCCGGTAGGCGGGATGCCCACGGTTCACCGTCGGTCGGGGGCGGTCGGGGGCGGTCGGGCGTGAAGGGGCCTGGAATGTCTGGCCGTTGACGCGGGAGCGTTGATGGCCGCTCGTGCTGTCCGGGGTGTCGTCAACATAGCCACACCCAGGTCGCGCAAGTCCAGCCTTATCCGGCGCAATCTCTCACGGCAGAAATGCCGCTGGAAATCGAGTCGGCAAGGGCGGTGCGAAAACGGTAGGGCACGATCGGCGGTTGACCAAATAGTTGCCCTGCGTCCCGAGCCAGAAGCATCACATCGGCAAGCCGTTGACGTCCCCCGAGTGGCGAAGCTACAACACAACACCCCACGTCAGAGAGGTTCACGAAGGCTGGGACGTGTTCGAGATCCGGCCTTGCGCAGCACCCCGACCGCCTCGCTCACCGATTGAGCGCGGCGCAACATAGCCGACGATCGGCGGTTAACCAAACCGCCGAATGCACGCTACAACTGGAGCTATGGCAGCACGATCTCTGGAAATAGGACCCGCAGGATTGACGGTGGCTCGCATCATCGAAAACCTCCGAATCGAACGCGGCCTTGGGCAGCGCCAACTCGCGGCACGCTGTACCGCCTTGGGCCGCCCTATGTCCAACACGATGCTGTCCCGCATCGAACTCGCCAAGCGGCGATGCGATATCGACGACCTCGTCGCCATCGCCGCAGCCCTGCAGGTGTCACCCGCCGCCCTCTTCCAGGGGCCGGGCGCCGCCTGAGCCGCCCACGCAGCCCCTCCACGACCTCCCGACTAGGAGCCGCTCCCCTTGCACCGATCCACGCCCGCGCCCGTGCTCCACAGGCCGTCTGACGCCCATCCGCCCCGCCTCTACCACCCCGAGGAGATCGCCGACACCCTCGGATGCTCGGCCTGGTGGGTCAAGGACCGCGCGCGAAGGCGCCTGATACCGCACACCCGGGTTGGCCGCGCCTACCGCTTCACCGCCGAGCACCTCGCCGAGATCATCCGCCTCTACGAGCAGCGGCCGGCCCAGCCCGGGCAGACACCCGCACGGGCGACCGAGTCGCTCTCCGAGCCCGGTACGCAGACCGGCTCCGCGGAACGTCGCCGCCCTGTCGTTGCGCCGGCGACCCGCCTGCGGGCCCGCCCGCCGCGTCGACAGCAGCAGTACGGCACTGTCGCGTGACCCGATCCAATCTGCGGTAGCCGAGGAAAAGGAAGAGGGGGACAGCGGAACTTGGGTTTCGCGGAGAAGCGCGGAAACTACTGGCGCGGCCGGTACAAGGTCGCGCTCGGCAAGCACAACACGGTCGTCGACAACAACGGCAAGGCGATCAGGTTCGCCACCAAGGGCGAGGCCCAACGGGCAGCAGCGGAGGCGGAGAACAAATACCGACGCGGCGAATGGCGCGACCCGACCCTCGGCCTGGAGACCTTCGGCGAGTACGCGAACCGCTGGTACGAGGCCCAGGACCTGGCCGCCTCCACCATGCAGAACTACAAGCGCCACATCGAGGAGCACCTCCTCCCCGAGTTCGAGGACAAGGCGCTCGCCGGCATCCTGCGCACGGACGTCGACCTGTGGGAGAAGAAGGAGAAGGCCCTCTACGCCGCCTCCAGCGTCAAGACCTGGCGCTCGACGCTCCACCTGATCTTCGAGGACGCGATCGACGAGGGCCTGATCACGTCCAACCCGGCTGCTCGGCGGCGGGGACGGGGTAAGCGCGCCGGCCGCTCCCGAGACCGTGGTCCGGAGAAGGTGGTCACCGACGCGCTCGGCATCCTGCTGACCGCAGAGCGCGCCGCCCTGCTCTCCGGCCGTGACGACGAGTTCGCCGCCGTGGTCCTCAAGGGGTACACCGGCATGCGCTGGGGCGAGATCGTCGGCCTGGAGACCGCGTTCGTCCGCCCTGGAGCCGTCCGGGTCGAGTGGCAGCTGTACGAGCTCGACACGGGAGAGCTGGTGCGCTGCCCGCCGAAGGACGACAGCTACCGCACCATCGACTCGATGGACTGGCTGTCGGCGCTGGTGGCCAACCACATCGCCCGCACGAAGCCCAAGCCGTGCCCCTGCCACGGCAAGACCTACGTCTTCCGAGGACAGGGCGCGGCCCGCACAGGCGGCCACCAAGGCGCGAGGCTCGTCGACGTCGCCCGCCGTGCCGGCGTCTCGACCGGCACGGTGTCCAACGTCCTCAACCACCCCGAACGCGTCACCGAGGCCACGCGAGAGAAGGTCGAGCAGGCCATCGCGGACCTTCGGTTCGTCCGGGGCGGCGTCGTACCGGAGCATGCCGCCCACTGGCGCAGGAACGGTTTCGCAACCTGGCTGTTCACGCCAGCGGTCTCCGGCTGGTACCCGAAGAAGGCACCACAGGAGCCACGGCCGGTGCCCCTACTCGGCGAGCCGTGGCCCGGTGTCCCGGCACGGGGTCGGGGTGCCAGCGAACGGGCCGACGCCTGCTGGCTCCCGATAGCCAAGGGACTTACGCCCCACGGCCTCCGCCACACCCACCGGACGATCATGGAGGACCTGGGAACCGAGAAGGTGCTCATGGACGAACGCATGGGCCACATCGACGGCTCGGTCTCGGCACGCTACGCCCACGTCACCCCGGGAATGCGGCAGCGCCTCAAACTGGGGCTGACCGAGCAATGGGAGTCGGCCCTCGACGTCCGACTGGCTCTGTGCCCGACGTCGCCAGTGCGCCTGCTCGGCGATCTCCTACGCGCTCGCGCGGTCGCCCTTCGGTAGCTCTATGCTGCCCCGCAGTACGCCTGCGGGGCAGGGCCTTTGCCACTGGAAGCGGCCTTCGGCGCCTGTATCTTAGGAAGCAACTGTTGGCGAGGCACTGGACGGCTCCGGCTGGCGGCGCAGCACGCCGGCCGTCGAGGGCCCGACCGGCCTCCCGCAATTGCGAAGCCATCGTCTGCGAGATGCATGACGTACTCGCCCACCGGCTCAGGCTGCTCAGCGTCGACACGGGCGCCTTGGAGTTTCGCCGGGACGCGCCCTGCGAGGAGATCGCCCGCGCGGCCTGCGTCATCGGGAAATTCGCCCACGAGGCCCTCCAAGACCTACGGCAGACAACCGGCCGCCTGATCGTGAGGTCACGTCCGCCCTCGCCCCCGGCCAGGGCCTGATCGGCCTAACCGAACGGGCCACTCCAACCGGCGGCCGACTGGAGTACGACCTCCAGGAGGACCCAGCGGGTTCGCGGTACGGGCGTGGCTGCCCTGGAGTGAGCCGGACGCACGCCGGTGCTTCCGGCAAGGCACGCCACGGCCGCCGATCCGCGGCCGGCCAGCGACCTCGCCCCGACCGGATGACGACCAGCTGGCGCCCGGCCCGCCGGAGCCGTCGTCCAGTAGCGTGAACGATGCTGCATACGAGTGCACTTGCGGCTCAGGTCGGCTGCCCGCGACCATGGCTGCATGTCGTCCGGTGCCGCGCCCTTCGATGTCGCCTCGGTCCTTCGGGAGGTGAAGATGATCCGGGCGGAAGGACTGGTCCGGATCCGCGACCTCTCCCTCCCTCTGCTGCGCCAGGCGGCTGCCGCGCGCTCCGCGGCCGTCACCGACGCCTGGCCCGTCGAGGTCGAGAACCTCCTGCGCACGGCGCTGTCCGGCTTGGGCGGGGGAGACCTGCAGGAAGCGGCCGGACTAACGCTCGGGCTGGCCGCCGGGATGCGTGACCGGCCGGCTGCGGACCGCCGCCGGCTCGCCGCCAAGGTCTACAGCGTCAGTGTCGAGCGCTTCCGAAAGAGCCATGAGGAGATGGTCCTCGGGCAGATCGCCGAGCAGATCTGCTGGATCGCCGGGACACGCGTTGGCGGTACCGACGCCTTACACGTTCCCCTGCTCGCACCGTACTTGCAGCACCGTGCGCTGAGCGTGGGCCCTGTGTCGCTGACCCTGCACGTGCACCCCGTCGAACTCCTGCGTGACGTCGACGTGATCGTCTCGCCGCTCAACACCCACCTGAGCCTGCCCGAGATGTACAAGGCGTCCGTGCCTGCGGCGCTGCGCCGTGCGGGTGCCCTGCGCGACGCCACCGGCGACGTGATCGCCGACCCCGTCCACGATGAACTGCTTGACTGGCGTGCCGCCAAGGGCCTGCGCGGCCGTCCCGTCTTGCCCGGGACCGTGGCACCGACCGGTCCCGGCGCACTCGCGGCGGGGGGAGTTCGCCGCATCTACCACGCAGCCGTCACCGTCCCCCGGTCCGGCACGAACGACTACGACGTCACCCCGCAGGACGTCACCGCTGCCGCCGCCCGCGCGCTCGCCCTGATGGACGAGGAACGGGACGGCTTCGGACCGCCACTGCGGTCGGTCTGCTTCCCTCTGCTCGGCGCGGGCCGTGGCGGCCTGCCGCCGCAGACCAGCATCAGCGCGCTGTGGGCCGCCCTCGCGGCCGACATCGCCCAGGACCGGGACGTCCACCTGGTCGTCCGCAGGCCGTCGCTCGCCGACCTGGTCACCGACGTGCTCCGCGCGCGCCAACTGCACCGGGCGGGCAACGAGTTACCCGACCACAAGGAGACAAGGCACAGGTGCGTGTGAACCCCTTCAAGGTGCTGGCCGCGTGCGCGGCGCAGTGGAGCAGGTACCGGAGTCTGCTCGACCCCGCCGCGACACGGGTGCTCGGACAGCGGCTGGCCGAGTTGCGCACGGACGGCGGCGACCGGGACGCGGCCGCTGACCGCGCGGCACAGACCCTGCTCGACGCCCTGCCGCCCGACGCTGCTGCCGCACTGCGGGAGGACGGAGCCCAGGCACGGTTCTCGGGATCGCCCTCGGCGGTCCTGCACCAGGGGTACGGCGTGCAGGACCTGTGCATGCTCGTCCTCGACAGCAACCCGATGGTCGGCCCGGTCTACGGCCCCGTACGCGAACGCCTGCTGTCCGAACCGGCGGCGCCGTGGCACGAGGGGGGCGACCCGCTGCTGATCGTGCTCTCCGGCGACGATGGCCGCAGACGCGTCCCGCTGTTCCAGTTCGAGGCCGGGACCATGCCTTGGCAGGTCGTCCTCGACGTCAACTCCGTGCTGCGCGCCGACCTCGACCCGTGGGGCGCGGCGGACTGGTGGCTGTCCGACAGCACCTGGTGGCAGAGCACCCCGGCCTCTCTCCTCGGACAGGGCCGCGACGTCGAACTGTGCGGCGCCGCAGGCGCTCTGGTGAGCATGGACACGGGGGAGTAGCCGATGCCCAAGTATCCGCCCCCCGACACCCTCCCCGGCGAGCCGTCCCGCGTCGTGCTACGCGCCGGCACGCCCCTGTACCGGGTTCACGCCACCCACCGCGATCCGGCCGCGTACAACTCCCGTCCCTCGCATGCCTTCTACTTCGGCGGCCGCTTCGACAGCACCCCGTACGACTGCTACGGCTACCTGTACGTCGGGTTCAGCCCCGGCGCCGCCGTGTGCGAGGTGCTGATGCGCTCGCTGGCCTTCCCCGGTGATGGCAGCCCGCGGCTGCTGCCCCGGAAGGCGTTCGAGCGGCGCAGCCTGTCCTTCCTTCGGCTGGCCGACGACACGAAGGTCGTCTCCTTGATGTCCGCGTCCGACCTGGCGGCGCTCGCACAGGACCCCTGGCTCATCCACGCCGAGGGCGCCGACTACCCGCAGACCCGCGACTGGGGCCACTGGATCCGCACTCGTACCAAGCCCTGGGCGCAGGGCTTCGTCTGGCCCTCCAAACGCGATCCCGCCGACCGGGTCGCCGTTCTCTTCGATGACCGGGGCCGGGCACCGGCGCTGGAACCCACCGGCGCCCCGCCCGTCGACTTCGGCACCGAGGAGGGCGAGCGCTGGCTCAACGGCGTGCTCACGCCGTACCTGGCGCGGACCGCGCCCCGCATGCCCGGAAGGGAGTTCTGACGTGGCGTACCCGCCCTACGACCTGCATGCGCTGATGTACGAGCTGAAGGAGGCGGCCGGCGGGGGGACGGTCGACTCCCGGGACCTGAGCCGGCTGACCGCGCTCGTCCTCGACCGCCTGGGCTGTGCGACGGGCCGTGAGGCCTTCGGCCGCCTGTACGCGGACTGGCGGGAGCTGCCGAGGGGCACCGTGATGTCGGGGCTGCGGGCGGGCCATATCCTTGCCATGCTGCCGATGCTGCGGTTCGACCAGACCATCTCCGACCCGCAGAGGGAGGAGGAACTGCGACGCGAAGCAGCGGAGTTCGGGCCTGCCGAGGACAACTGGCAGGGCATGATCGCCACCATGGGCGCCTCGTCCGGGCTGCAGCACATGGACGACCCGGCCCAGATGGAGGCCGAGATCGCCCGGCTGGAGGAGGCGCGTGCCTTGCTCCCTCCCGGCAGCACGCAGCGCGAGGCCCTCGAGTACCACCACGCCGGGCTGCGTGTTCATCTCGCCCAGCTCACCGGAGGGGAGGACGACTTCGACTCGGCCGTCGAGGACCTGGCCCGGTTGTCCGACTCGTCCCTCTTCAGCGACGAGCAGCGCGTGGCCGCGGCGGGCCAGCTCGCCATGTTCCGTATCCACCAGGCCGCGCGCCGCGAGGACGAGGACGCGCTGGCCGAGCAGATCCGCGTGCTGGAGTCGGTGCTGGACCGGTTCCCGCCCGGCCACATGGACGCCCTGGGCCTCCAGGCCCATCTCGCCAACGCCAGAACAGCGCTGGAGCTTCTCCGCGCCCGCCGCACGGGACGCATGCCGAGCGCGGCCGCGCACCCCGCGCCCGCCTCGCCGGAGGAGGTGCGGCGGCAGATCGCGGCCCTGCCTCGCGACGCCCAGATCGACCGGCTCAGCGCCCTGGGCAACACCCGCGCCAATCAAGCCATGATGGCCAGGGACTATCAGGGCGCCCTGGACGCCCAGCGCATGCTGGAGGACGCCCTAGACCTGCTCGACGACCCCGACGACGTGCGCTGGATCCGCTCCGCCTTCACCCTCGGCACGAGCCACTGCAGCCTCGCCGTCCTGTCCATCGCCCCGCACCGGCACCGGTTCCACCACCTGGACCAGGGCATCTCCTGGCTCCGGCACACCTGGCGGCTGGCCGCCGGGCCGGAGCACCCGAGCTGGGGATACACCGGGTCGATCCTCGCCGACGCCCACCGGTTCCGCGGAGACGCCGCGCACTTGTACGACCCGTCGGCGATGCGCCCCAACCACGACGAGGCCCGGCGCATCGGCCTGGAGTCCCTCAAGTCGGCGGCCTGGACGGTCCTGCTGCAGTCGGGTACGGTGCACGCCGCCGAGACCGCCCGGCGCGCCGGTCAGGAGGCCGTCTCCGTGGCCCGCTGGTGCCTGGCCGACCGAGCCCACACGGACGCCGTCCGCGCCTTGGACTCCGGACGCGGACTAGCCCTGCACGCGGCGACCGTGGCCGCCACCGTGCCCGACATGCTGGCCGCGCTCGGGCAGGACGACCTTGCCCATGAGTGGCGCCAGGCGGGTGTCATGGCAGCCCCCGGGCCGGAGGGCAACCCGGTGGTCGGCGCCCCGCCGCCGCCCGGCGGACCCAACAGTCGGCTGCGCCGCCGGGTACTGCGGGCGCTGGCCGCCTCCCCGCTGCGCCGACGGCTGCTGGACGCCCCGTCGACCGAGGAGATCGCCGACGCTCTGCGCACCCTGGGCGCCACGGCGTTGGTCTACCTGGTGCCCGCCGCTGAGGAGCAGCCCGGCCTGAAGGACCAGGTCTTCTTCGGACGGCGGCCCGAGCCCGGCAGAGCACTCGTCATCACGGCCGACGGTGCCACCCGCGTCGTCGACCTGCCCCGGCTCTCCGTGTCCGCGGGCCCGTTGGCCGCCTACCGGACCGCGGGCACCCCCGGCCGCGACGCCGGCGGACCGCCCCTGCCGGACACTCCCTCCGGCTCCGCGGCTCGCCCGGACGACAGCCGCGCCGCGCTGGAACGCCTGTGCGACTGGGCGGGCGAGGCGGTGATGGAGGAACTGCTCGGTGAGCTTCCCCGCGGGTACGGCCGTGCCCCGTCCGTCGTCCTGGTCCCCATGGCCGAACTGGGGGCCGTGCCGTGGCACGCGGCACGCCTGTCCAAAGGGCGCCGCGCCTGTCAGCTCGCCGACATCTCCTATTTGCCGTCCGCCCGGCTGCTGTGCGAGTTGGCCGCACGGCCCGCCGCCGCGACCCGGCAGGTGCTCGTCATTGGCAACCCCACCCGCGACCTCCACCACGCCGGCGAGGAGGCCGAGGCGATTCACCGCACCTTCCACCCCGACGGCGAACTGCTCGGCCCCGGCGCCGCCACCCCTGCCGCCGTTACCGACTGGCTGGGCCGGCAGCGCGGCGGCCTGCTTCACCTCGCCTGCCACGGAGTGGTACGCCAGGGCGAGCGGCATAGCGCCCATCTCGCCCTGTCCGGCGGCAACCTGGCCGCCGAAGTGCTCACCGAGGGGGTGGCCCGCTACCGCCACCTGAACCTGGTGGTCCTCGCCGCCTGCCGGACCAATGTGTCCGGACACGGCTACGACGAGGCGTACAGCCTGTCCACTGCGTTCCTCGTCGCCGGCGCACGATCGGTCATCGGGTCGTTGTGGCCGGTGCCCGACGAGGCGACCTCTCTGCTGATGTACATGACCCACCACTTCATGCACCGCGACGGACTGCCGCCCGGGCAGGCGCTGCGCAGCGCCCAGTTGTGGATGCTCGACGACCTGCGCACCCCGCCGCCCGGCATGCCCGCCCACCTCAGGGCACGCGTCGGGCGGATCCGCGGCGACGACCTGACGGCCTGGGCCGGGTTCACCCACCTCGGCTGGTGAGCCGGCCCCCGGGGCCGGCTCAGGGCACCTCGGTCCGTACGCGTACCTGGGCCGTACCCCAGAGGCCCGGGCCGTGCGCAGGGCCGCCCGCGTCCCGGCCGCCCGGCGGCGCGGTCAGCCGCAGCAGCCCGTCCGCGGCGGCCCCCTGCGCGCCGCCGGTCCGCGCGCCCGAGGGCGCGACGGGGGACCACGCATCCAGGACGAACGGCGCCGTGTTGAGCTCGGTCTCCGCCACGATCACCTTCAGCCAGTCTTGGGTGAATGCCCCCGGCACCACCGTGCGCCCCGGCGGCAGGTACAGCCACACGGGCTCGCCGCGGCGGGCCCAGCCGGTACGCCCCGCGCCGACGAAGTCGCCGTCGTACAGGCTCGCGGACGAGGCGTGCCTGTCGGTCAGGTCGAGCAGCACACACCACAGGGGACGGTCGGAGTCGTTGTGGATGCCCACCATCACCTGCGGCGGCCGGTGATCGGTGGTGTAGGAGCAGACGATCTCCCCCTCGGTAGAGTGCCGCACAGTGCCCACCCCCGTCGGCTCCACCGTGATCCGCACGAGCGACGACAGCCAGGGATCCGGATTGACGAGGTCGCGCAGATGCTGCCAGCGTGCGAGGTGCGTCAGGCAGTCGGCGACGCGGTCCGCGTCGGCGGGCGACCGCACCGGCAGCGGCGGCAGGTCCCGGCCGGTCCCGCCCGACACCTGCGCCCATCCCGGGCCCGCGTCCACCCGCAGTGGCACGCTGCCCGTGCCGACCGACGGCACGGCCGTGCCGGCCGCGGCCGTCGACAGCATGGGCGCACCGGCGACGGCCGCCTCGATCAGGCGTACGACGCCGGGGTCGCCCGCGAGCGTCACGGCCGCCGGAGGGAAGGCCAGCGCCGACGGCGTCACCCCGAACACCGCGTCCCAGTCGGCGGGTCCCGGAGACCAGCCCACCGGGTCCACCAGAGCCGACTCCGCCCGGACCTCCCGGACGACTACCGCCCTCGGCGTGCCGCCGCCGTCGAGCAGCGCGAACTCCGCTCCCGCCGCGCGCAGGCCGTGTGCCTGGCCGCAGTTGACCTCCCAGCCCGCCGCCGTGTGCCGCAGCAGGAAGGGGGAGCCCGGCACCGGGTCGTCGGACAGGAAGAGCCGGTCCTCGCCGCCGCGCAGCGCGGGGTGCTGCACCGGGCTGAGTCGGCGTACGCGTTCCTCGACGAGCGCGTGCAGGCCGCCGTACGTGGCCGAGGGACCCAGCTTGCCGAGCGCCTCCAGCAGGGCGTGACTGAAGTAGCCGCGGACCTGTCCGTCGAGGACGTCCTCGTGGGCGCGCTCCTGCGGCCGACAGGCGGCGAGCAGGGTGTGCCGGCGAGGCAGCGGCCCCTGGCCCCCGCCGTCCCGTGCCCCGAGCGTCGCCCGCGAGGACCACCAGGGGCGCCAGGCCATGGCACGCACAGCGGCACCGTCCCGGGTGGCGCCGCCCGAGTGGCAGCAGTCGAGCACGGCCACCACATGCGCCCCGCGCGTGGCGATACCGTCCAGCAGCGCACCGAGTTCGGTGTCCCACAGCGGGGGGCGACCGTCGTCGAGACTGTCGTGGCACACCAGGGCCTGCGATCGGCCGGTGCCCTCCCACGGCGCGTCGGTGGGCTCCTCGCTGCCGTGGCCGCTGAACCACAGCAGCGCCGTGTCACCCGGCCCGCTGCGGCCGAGATGCCGCTCGATCCCGGCTCTCACGGCGGTCAGGGTGGCGTCGCCGTCGTGCAACCGCCGGATGTCGGACGCGACATGGCCCTGCCGTCGCAGCCATGCCTCCGCCTCCCGCACGTCGTTCACGCACCCCCGCAGCGGTGCCCCGGGATAGTCGTCGATGCCCACGAACAGGGCGTACAAGGTCCGCATGCGGAGATCCTGCCAGGGCCCACCGGGCGCGCGCGGGGCGGATCCAGGGCGGATGCCGGGCTTCTTGACGCATTCCCATGTCCAGCGAGCCGCGGAGCAGTTGACTTCTCCGGAGCAACACCAACAGCTCAGGAAAGGACAGCAGCGTGAGTTTCGGGGGACACAACCCGTACCAGCCGCCGGGGGCACCGCACGGCAACCCCTACCAGCCGCCGCCGGCGCCGAGCGGCAACCCGTACGCGACACCGCCGGGGACTCCTCCGCAGGTTCCGTACGTCCCGCCGCAGCCCAGCCCGTACGGCCCGTACCCGTACGGCCCGCGTCCGCCGCACACCTCCCTGTGGCGGCGGCTGCGCGAGGACGAGTGGCCGACCCTCGGTGAGGTGCTGCGGGGCGGGCGACAGCGCGTCCACGGTTGTGTGTGGGCACTGCTGCTGATGCCGTGCCTGTGGGGAATGACCCTTCCCCTGCTGGTGTGCTACCCGCTGGCCCGCTCGGCCCGCAGCCGGGCACGGCGGCTCTTCCCCGCGCGTGGTCACCGCCGTGTCGAGGACCCGGAGGTGGCGCGGGTGCAGAAGGCACGCGCCTGGACCGCCGCCGTCATGTCCTTCCTCATCCTGATCGCCTACGGCACGCCGGACGACATGGCCCAGGCCCAGCAGCAATACTGGACGCGGCTGATGATCACGCCGTGGCTGCTGCTGCTCAGCGCGCCCGTGGTGGTGGCGGTGCTGCTGCGCTGGGCCCCGCCGGATGCGCGCGGGGTCATGCGGCACCGCCTGCGCGCCGCCGGGCGGTCGGCGCTGTGGTACTTCGGCGCGTTCAGCCTGGTACCGGTGCTCGCCCTGGCGGGCGGCTGGACGACCGCTCGGCTCACGGAGGGGGCGTCCGTCGGCGCGGCGCAGGTCTTCCTGGCGCCCCTGCTCTTCTTCGGCGCGTTCGTCCCGATGCTCTGGGTACTGCTGTTCGTGGTGTTCGCCTCCGGGCCCGCCGTCCGCAGCGCCTTCAACACTGCGGAGGTGCACGCGGCCCTGCCCGCCCTGCTCACCGGCGTGCTCGTCTGGGAGTTCGCGGCCATCGGCCTGGTCGCGGGCGGGCCTCCGCCCGGACCGCAGGCGATCCAGCTGTTTGCTCTGCTCGGCGGCCCGGCCTCGGTGACGGCGGTGGCCTGGTGGGAGATCCACCGGCTGCGTACCCGGTACGGCGTGGTTCTGCGCGGTTGACCGGCTCGGCGGCCCGCCCCCCATGGACGGCGGCCGTGGTTTCGCAGGGTCCATGGCTGCGATCAGCGTGCTCCTCGTCGACGACGATCCGCTGGTGAGAGCCGAGCTCCCGCTGATGACGGGTGCCGCCGAGGATGTCCGGATCGCCGGGGAAGCCGGCGACGGTCACCCGGTTGAGGCGCTCGCCGACCGCACCCGCCCCGATGTCGTCTGATGGGCATCCTGATGCCGCCGGTGGACAGGCTCGCGGCCACGAAGCGACCTGCGTGGTCATCCGGACGCGCCGCAGGTCGTCATTCAAGGGAGTGGTGCGGGGCGGTGAGCTCGTCTGCGCGCTTTTCCAGCAAGCCACCCCCCCGCCAGCAGGCGCTATAGGGTACGGATCACCTACCGGCACCGGCACCGACCGCGCGTGGTGGTCATCGCCCCCCTGGCTCTGTATCTGCGTGCCACCGCCTTGCCGCATGTCGACTGGTAGCGGCCACGACTGTGCCGTGCCACCGCCCGCTGAGCTCGACGATGGGAGTAGCCGACCGTCGGGCAGCGTGTGCCGACCAGCTCCAGATTTCGAAGAGCGGTCGTCAGGGAGCCACATTCCGAAGTCGGCTCCCAAACGGCTCCCAAAATGACCTCCGGAACCACTCAAGGGCCCGACCCGCTAAGCGGATCAGGCCCCTGACCTGGTACTTCACTGTCGGGGTGGCGGGATTTGAACCCACGACCTCTTCGTCCCGAACGAAGCGCGCTACCAAGCTGCGCCACACCCCGATCGTCGCTGCTCGTCGCGGCGACGTCGTTTACTTTAGCCCACCGGTGGCCGGAGGCGAAATCCGGTTTCACGGGGGCGGCGGCCCGGACCCGGGCGGGTGTGGTCCAGGGCGACCAGGAGGACGGCCAGGGCGTACAGGGCGAGGCCCACGAGGAGGGCGTTGCCGAGGACGATCTTGTAGCCGTGCTGGTCGACGTCGAGGAAGGGGTAGAGGTAGCGCTCCTCAGAGCCGGGGGAGAGCAGCGCGCCCCGGGCCAGGGAGAAGGCGAGGTAGGCCAGGGGGTACAGGAGCCACGTGGGGGCCTGGCGCAGGTGCAGGTGGCCGGGGGCGGTGAAGAGGAGCCAGTCCAGGGCCGCGGCCACCGGCACCGCGGTGTGGAGGATGTGGGTCGCGGCGGTCTGCCAGGCCGGGCCGGCCGCGTCCGGCCCCGCGAACAGCGTCGAGGCGCCCTCGGGGAGCAGGTGCTGGACCAGGCTCGCCGCGACGACGTAGAAGAGGGCCGCTCCCGTGAGGGCGGCCGGCAAGGGGTGGTGGGCGGACCAGGCGCACCGGGCGGAGACGAGCATGACCAGGGCCAGCAGGATGCCGCTCTGGACCGTGAAGTGGCTCAGGGTCGCCGCGGGCGGGCCGTTGCCGACGAGCAGTTCGATCACCACGCCGGTCAGGGCCAGCAGCGCGGTCGCGCCGCGGAAGAGGGCGACCAGGCGACGGCGTGTCGGGATCAGCACGGCGCGGGCCGGTACGACGGAGGGTGGCAGGACGACGTGGCCCGGGATCGGGGGGAGGTCCGGGATGTCCCTGGGTATCGGCGCTGTCATGGCCTCAACGTAGGCAAGCCGGACATAGGGGGCTATGTGGGTGGGCCGTGTGGGTTACCCCACCCCACGCCCCCGCGTGGGGCTCCCCAGGAGCCCTGGCGCTCCCCACGGTTTATTCGGGCCCAGCGTGTTCCGTCCCCTGACCCAGCGGACCCCCGGACCTACCGGGCTCCCCCCGGGGAGGGCCGTCAGTCGTCGCGCCCCACCAGCGTCAGTAGCGTCGCCTCCGGGGGGCAGGCGAAGCGGAACGGGGTGTAGCGGTTCGCGCCGCAGCCGGCCGAGACGTGGAGGTAGGAGGTGCGGCCGCCGGACGTGTGCGTGGACAGGCCCTTCACACGGTCCGTGTCCAGGTCGCAGTTGGTGACCAGGGCGCCGTAGAAGGGGATGCACAGTTGGCCGCCGTGGGTGTGGCCGGCCACGATCAGGGGGTAGCCGTCCGCCGCGTACGCGTCCAGGACGCGCAGGTACGGCGCGTGCACCACTCCCATCGAGAAGTCGGCCGTGCCGGACGGACCGCCGGCCACCTCTGCGTACCGGTCCCGCTTGATGTGCGGGTCGTCCAGTCCCGTCAGCTCGACCGACACGCCCTCGATCTTGAGCGTGCCGCGGGTGTTCGTGAGGTTCTGCCAGCCCGCGGCGTCGAAACCGTCGCGCAGGTCCTCCCACGGGTTGTGGACGGCGCCCACGACAGGAGGGTTGCCGTTCAGGCCGTGGCGGCCCTGGACCTTCTCGAGCAGGTACCGGGCGGGGTTGCGGGGCCGGGGGCCGTAGTAGTCGTTGGAGCCGAAGACGTAGGCGCCCGGGAACTCCATCAGCGGGCCCAGGGCGTCCAGGACCTCGGGGACGCCCTCCGGGTCGGACAGGTTGTCGCCGGTGTTGAGCACGAGGTCGGGGCGCAGTCCGGCCAGCGAGCGCAGCCAGCGCTGCTTCTTGCGCTGACCGCCGACCATGTGAATGTCGGAGACCTGGAGCACCCGCAGGGGGCGCATCCCGGGCGGGAGAACGGGGACCGTCACCCGCCGGAGGCGGAAGGAACGGGGCTCGATCCCCGTCGCGTAGATCAGGCCGGCGGCACCAACCGCCGTGATTCCCAGGGGTACTCCGTATCGCGCGCGCATATGTCCATCGTGTCAGAAGCGGCCGGCGGGCGGCGGCGCGAGGCCGCCCGGGGGAGAGCGCGCCGGGGGCGCGTAAATCAGCGGGCGCCGGTCCTCGCGCACCTGCGACAATCAGGTCCATGACCACGCTCAAGTCGAAGCTGCACGACGACCTCAACTCCGCGATCAAGGAGCGTGACGAGCTGCGCTCCTCGACGCTCCGGCTGACGCTCGCCGCGATCACCAAGGAGGAGGTCGCGGGGAAGGAGAAGCGGGAGCTCTCCGACGACGAGGTGCAGAAGGTGATCACCCGCGAGGCGAAGAAGCGCCGTGAGGCCGCCGAGGCCTTCGCCCAGGGCGGCCGCCCCGAGCAGGCCGAGCGGGAGAAGGCGGAGGGCGAGGTGCTCGCCGCCTACCTGCCGAAGCAGCTCTCCGACGACGAGCTGAACGCGATCGTCGCGCAGGCCGTCGAGGAGGCGAAGGCGGCCGGCGCCGAGGGACCGCGGGCCATGGGCGCCGTGATGAAGATCGTGAACCCGAAGGTGGCCGGGCAGGCCGAGGGCGGCCGGGTCGCCGCCGCGGTCAAGAAGCTCCTGGCCGGCTGAGGACGCACCCCTCCACGACGGACGGCCGTTAGCTCACGGCTCACGGCTCACGGCTCACGGCGCAGGCCCCACGGCCTGCGAACCCACGGCCGATCTCCGACAGCCTCCGACAGCCTGCGACCGACAGCCGACAGCCGACAGCCGACGGCCGACAGCCGACGGCCGACAGCCGACGGCCGACAGCCGCCAGCCGTCGACCGACGGCCGGGACCGGAACCAACACCGTCCCGGCCGTCCGGGGGCGTCCTCCCGCCGAGCCGCCCACCCGCCGAGCCGCCCACCCGCCGAGCCGCCCACCCGTCGAGCCGCCCACCCGTCGAGCCGCCCACCCCCCCCCCAGCGACCGTCCCCCAACGTCCGTCCGTACGAACGAACACCGCATTTCCCCCTCGCGCAAACACCCCCTCTCCCGCGCCCCGCATGAAAAGCGCGAAAGCGCCCCCTTGCGCGCACTTCTCTTCTCCCGAAGCTTTTGCGCCAGTCTGGGCACGGCGAAATCCGGCCTTCATGGTCCCGCTCCGCCCGAGTCCTTTTCGCAGCCGTCCGGATGATCTAGGTTCCTACTGGTCAAGCGCAGCCCGCGGGCTGCTGGGGTGGGAAATGTCGTTCTCCGGGGGGAATCAGGGCATGCCCAACCCCATGAATGCCGCGGCGATGTCGACGCGGTGTGCGCCGGGCTCTTCCACCCCGCCCTCGAATTCCGGCGGCAGGAAGGGATCCCATGGCCGACGAGATGGTGCTCCGCGCCCAGAGATTCATCAACACCACATACGGGAACGGCGCCACCCTCGGAATTTCCAAACTGGAGGAGAACGGTCGCACCGGCTGGACCGTGATGTACGCCCTGACCCGGGCGCTGCAGTACGAGATGGGCATCTCGGCGCTGTCGGACAACTTCGGCCCGACCACGCTCGCCACGCTCGCCGAGAAGTACGGCAAGCTCGACGAGACCACGATCCCGTCGGCGAACTTCTGCCGGATCATCCAGTCGGCGCTCTACTGCAAGGGCTACGACGGCGGCGACATCGACGGGACCTACAACGACCGCGTCAAGGCGGCCGTGGCGAAGCTGAACGCGAACATGGGTGTCGGCGGCACCTACCCCGGCAGTTCCCTGTGGCCGAAGGTGGTCAAGGGGCTGATGAACATGGACGCGTACGTCACCGTCAACGACGGGTCGGAGACCATCCGGTCCATCCAGCAGTGGCTCAACGGCCGGTACGTGCTCCGCAAGGACTTCTACATCATTCCCTGCGACGGGCATCACTCCCGGGACGTCGCCAAGTCGATGCTCTTCGCCATCCAGTACGAGCTGGGCATGGCCGACGGCGTGGCGAACGGGGTCTTCGGCCCCGGGACCCAGAGCGGCCTGAAGAGCCACACGGTGTCCACCGGCTCCTCCGGGGTGTGGGTGCAGCTCTTCACCGGGGCGATGATCCTCAACAAACGCCCGGTGTCCTTCACGAGTTCGTACACGTCCTCGCTGGCCGCCAGTGTCAGTACCTTCCAGTCGTTCATGAAGCTGGCCGTGACCGGCCAGGGCGACTTCGGGACCTGGGCCGCCCTGCTCGTCTCCTACGGCGACCAGAGCCGGGCGGGCGAGGCGTGCGACGGCGTCACGAAGATCACGCCCGCCCGCGCCCAGGCCCTGAAGGCGGCCGGCTACAAGTACGTCGGGCGGTACCTCTACAACCCGTCCACCACGTCGCTCCCGGAGAAGGAGATCCAGCCGGGCGAGCTGGCGACCATCAAGGAGTACGGGCTGCGCTGCTTCCCCATCTACCAGACGTGGGCGCGCTCGGTCGACTACTACAGCCCCGAGCAGGGCGTCACCGACTGCATGACGGCGTCGTACAAGGCGGAGGAGCACGGGTTCAAGCCCGGCGCGCGCATCTACTTCGCCGTCGACTACGACGCGGTGGACGACGAGGTGACGTCGTACATCCTGCCGTACTTCCGCAGTGTCAGGGACGAGATGAACCGGCTGGGAAGTCCCTACAAGATCGGGGTCTACGGGCCGCGCAACGCCTGCTCCCGGATATCCGCGGCGGGCTACGCGGACGCCAGTTTCGTCTCGGACATGTCGTCCGGGTTCTCCGGCAACCTCGGGTACCCGATGCCGGAGAACTGGTCCTTCGACCAGATCGTCACCAAGACCGTCGGCTCGGGCGACGGCCAGATCGAGATCGACAACAACATCGCCTCGGGCCGCGACACCGGGCAGGGCGACTTCTATCCCACGCCCTCGGAGAAGCTCGACATCGGCTTCGACATCGATCTGCTGCCCGCCCTGCTGCAGGAGATCGAGGCGTACATGGCGAGCATCGGCAAGCCCGGCGGTGAGCGCATCTACACCCTGCGGGAGTGCCTCGAAACGATCATCAGCCACGACGCGGCGATCACGTCGGGGGCCCGCAGGTACCGGATGCGCAAGGCGCTCATCCAGACCTCGGCGTTCTGGGAGTTCTGCCACTACAGCATCAAGGACATGACCGAGGACGCCGGTGTGAACCTGTACCACACCGGGATCATCCCCGACTGGGCCAAGGACTTCCCGGTGGTCAACCGGCTGGTCGACAGCAGCACCGGCATCGCCAAGATCTCCGGCCGGACCTGCATCCTGGCGCGCAACAACTCGATCCGCGCGGGCCTGCTGGAGGGCACCCTCCTCGACGCGACCTCCGACGACGACCGCTGGGCCATGTGGCAGAAGGTCAACCAGGACAACGTGTTCAACCTGAGCACCGTGCCGCACATGCACATCTGGGGTGCCGACGGAAAGGCGGGCGACCACGCCGAGACCCCCATCCGCCGCCCCGCGCTCGACTACGACGAGACCGAGATCTACGAGGTGCTGCGCCGGTACCAGGGCTTCGGCACGGAGGCGGAGGCCCACGCGAAGGAACGCATGCCGCTCTACGCGATCTTCGAGAAGTACAACCTCGCCGTCCGCGGGCTCTGACGCACGTGGTCACGGCAGCCGATCCCTGGCAGGGGCACGACACCACCGTGCTCTTCACCGTCCTCCTCGTGGCGACGCCTTCCCTGGTCGCCCTCCTGGCGTACCTGTGCTCGCGGTTCACCGGGCGGGCCCGCCCGCGCCGCACTCCGGCCCGCGTGTGGCGGGACGTCTCCCTGGCGGCGGTCGCGGCGGGTCTCGCCGTCTACCTGTGGGGCCTGTTGGACCTGTTGTTCCTCGGGGACCAGGAGCAGGCACAGGAGTGTGAGCGGCACAAGCCCGACGGGGCGGTCCTGGTGGGCCGCAGGGGGGACTTCGTCCCGCTGCGGCTCGTCTGCGAGGTGGCGGACGGCCGTGACTACTCCGTCGTCGTCCCTGGATACGTCAATCCCACCCTCACCGTCGTGCTGGTGCTCGCGCTCCTCGGTGCCGCGGTCTCCGCGTTCCTGCACCACCGGCAGCGCACGCCGGCACAGAAGAAAGGATGAGCCGTTGCACAACTCCGGTATTCCCCGCCGCACCACCCTGCTCGCCGCCGCCGGTGTCACCGCCGCCGCGAGCCTCACCACCACCGGCCTCCTCGCCTCCCCGGCCGCCGCCGCGCCGCAGCCGGTCGGGAACGACGCGTTGAAGGAGGCGCTGCGCCGCGCGAGAGCGCGTCACCGCCGGCTGCGCACCGGCCGTCCGTCCGTCAACGGGTGGGAGATGCAGAACGCCGCCGACGCCGACGGTGCCGTCGTCACCTGCGCCGTGCCGGGCACGGGGCTGACCGTCCCGCTGCGCATGGGCGACACGGAAACCGTGCTGGTCCACGTGGTCCGCCGCTTCCACTACGAGGTGGACGCCCTGGGCGCGGGCACGGGACCCGGGGCGCTGGCGGGGTGGACGGCGCCGTCGGGGGTGCGTGACGGCGCGCGGCCCGAGTCGAACCTCGCCTCCGGTACCGCCGTCGTCATCAGGCCGGGTACCTATCCGCCGGGTGTGCGGGACGGTTTCACCGGCGCCCAGGTGCTGACGATCCGGGACATCCTCGCCGACACCGAGGGCGTCGTCCGGTGGGGCGGCGACGACCGCCGCCCGTACGAGGGGCTGTTCTACCTCGACGTACCGCCGGGCGACGCGCGGCTGGGGCGCGTCGCCGCGAAGATCCGTTCGTGGAACGAGGCACCGGGCGCGGGTGCGGGCGCGGTGCCCGACGTGTCGGAAGCCTCCCGTCGCCGCCGGGCCGAGCGCTACCGCTGACGGACCGGCCGGCTCCGCACGGGGTGCGGGAGGGCGTCCACCGCGGCGGACGCCCTCCCGGTTCGTACGGCGGACGCGCGGGGCGGAAGCAGGCCCAGTTCCTGGGCCCGTGCCCCCAGGGCCACCCGTCCGTTGGCCCGCAACTGCTCCATGAGCCGCTGGACCCTGCGCTGCACCGTGCGGTGGCCCACGCCGAGCCGCCGGGCGATCGAGGCGTCGCTGAAGCCCGCGTACAAGAGGTTCAGAATCATTCGGTCGTCGTCGCCGAGGGTGGAAAGGTCGGCACAATCTTCCGGTCTGACGGTCAAAAGAACCCCGATGTGATGTGCGGCTGTTGTGCGCGTACCATTTTAAATGATCTCTGCCGTACGGGGAAGACGAACAAATGAAGGATTGAGCGACAAAAGGGCGGAACGATGGAATTCCATCATTCCGCCCGTGGCGGCGGTGCCGTTGTCACGGCGACCGCGGGCCGGCTCAGTACCAGGGGGTGCAGCTGGCGTCGCCCGACGGGTCCTCGACGCAGGCCCGCATCATGTGGGTCGAGGGGTTGTAGTACATCGGGGTGCGCGTCCAGTAGTAGTTCGTCCCGCTCGGGATCTTGGCGGTCCAGCCCGAGGCGCCGCCCTTCTTCAGACCGAGCCGCCAGTAGCACTCGGACTGGTCCTTGGTGCAACGCTGGACGTACACGCTCCAGTTCTGCTCGTTGGAGCCGCTGATGTAGTGCAGCCGGGCCCAGCTGTACTGGTCGCCGTCGGTCTTGCCCCACCGCAGCTCGTACAGGAAGGAGCCGCCGAGGTTGTAGGGCCCGTACGGGCTGACCGGACCGGACTGCCACGTCTGGATGTTGGGGTCGTGGCCGTCGCAGCCGAAGCCGGCGCAGGCCTGGGCTCTCGCCTGAGCCGGGCCGGGAAGCATGAGGACCAGGGCGAGCGCGCTGAGCAGTGCGCCCAGCATCGCGCCGATCCGTGAACGAAGTTTCATTTCCCCTCCATGAGCGACCGCAAGGAAAGGCACCCGGTGGCGGGGCCAGACGCGACTATGTCACGGCATCGGGCGAACGGAATGGCTCTCCGATGGGCTGGCGTAATCACGTCGAATGGGTTTGGAGGTCATTTGGTCCGGAAGAAAACGGTCCCTCCCCCGTTCCGGGAAAGGGACCGTTTCGTCCTGGCCGTGCGCTGCCGGGGGAGGGTCAGTGGCGTCCGCCCGGCCCGTTGCCCCGGCCCTGGATCAGGTTGCCGCCGGGGAAGCCGCCCGGCCCGCCGTCGCCGGTGCCGCCGTCGGACAGGCCGCCGATGAAGCCGGCGTCGTCGCCGTTGTTCCCGTCGTCGGGCTTCTTCTTGTCGCGGCCCTTGTCCTTGTCCTTCTCCTTGTCCTTCTTCTCGTCCGGGATGTCGACGAGGTTGAACGAGGGGGAGTCCTTGCCCGACAGGGCGCCGGTCATGGCGTCCTTCCAGATCGGACCCGGGACCGCGCCACCGAAGACCAGGTCGTGGTACTGCCCGCCGATGGTGATGTTCTTCATCTGCACCTGCTGCGAGGCGCTGCCCACCCAGACGGCGCCCGACAGGTTCGGCGTGTAGCCGACGAACCAGGCGTTCTTGCGCTCGTCGGTCGTACCCGTCTTGCCGGCGTTGTCACGGTCGGTGAGACCGGCCGCCTTGCCGGTACCGGAGTCGACCACGCCCTGCAGCAGGGTGTTCACCGTGTCGGCGGTCTTCTCGCTCATCGCGCGCGAGCACGTCGACTTCGGCACCTCGAGCGGCTTCTGCTTGTTGCCGATCTTCTGGGTGATCGACTCGATCGCGATCGGCGTGCAGTACATGCCCCGGGAGGCGAAGGCGGCGTACGCGCTCGCCATCGTCAGCGGGGCCACACCCCTGGAGCCGAGGGAGACGGCGGGGACCTCCGGGAGCTTCTCGCCGCTGCCCTGCACCACGTGCAGCGAGTCCGTCATCTTCATGACCGGGCACAGACCGATGTCCGCCACCATCTGGACGAAGTAGGTGTTGACCGAGAGGGCCATCGCCTCCTTCAGCCGGTACGGGCCGACCTCCGACTCGCTCTCGTTGGGAACCTTCTCACCGGCCGTGTTGAGCCACGGCTTCCCGCTGCACGTCTGCACCGGCTCGGGGTAGGGCATCTCGTACGGCGACGAGTACTCCTGCGTCGGCGGGCGTCCCTCCTCCAGCGCGGCCGCCGCGACGAACGGCTTGAACGTGGAACCGGTCGGGAAGCCGTAGTTGGAGCCGCCCAGTCCGTGGTCCACCGAGTAGTTGATCTCGGTCTCGTTCTTGCCGTAGCCGTACGGCTTCGACTGGCCCATGGCGAGGACCTTGCCGGTGCCCGGCTCGACCAGCGTGCTCGCGGCGGCCACCGAGTCCGACTGGTTCACGTGGTCCTTGAGCGACTGCTGCACCGACGCCTGCGCCTGCGGGTCGAGCGTCGTGCGGATGGTCAGGCCGCCCTGGTTCCAGACCTTGGCGCGGTCCTTGCGGGTCTTGCCGAAGACCTCGTCGCTCAGGAACACCTCGCGCACGTAGTCGCAGAAGAAGCTGGCGTTCTTCACGGCCGTGATGCAGCCGTTCTTGGGCTTGCTGACCTTCAGCCCGAGCGGTGCCTTCTTCGCCTTCTCCGCCTCGGCCGGCGAGATGTCGCCGACCTGGGCCATGCGGTTCAGGACGACGTTGCGCCGCTTGGTGGCCTCGGCCTCGTCGTTGACCGGGTCGTACCGGCTGGGCGACTGGACGATGCCGGCCAGCAGGGCCGCCTCCTGGACGTTGAGGTCCTTGGCGTGCTTGGAGAAGTACCGCTGGGAGGCGGCCTCGACGCCGTAGGCCTGCTGGCCGAAGAAGGTGATGTTCAGGTAGTTCTCGAGGATCTTCTTCTTGCCCAGCTCCTCCTCGACCTGGATCGCGAGCTTCAGCTCCTGGATCTTGCGGCCGATGGTCTGCTGGGTGGCCTGGGCGACCTTCGTCGGGTCGTCGCCCGCCTCCTCCACGAAGACGTTCTTGACGTACTGCTGCGTGAGCGTGGACGCGCCCTCGGAGACCTCGCCGCTGCGCGCGTTCTTGTTGACGGCGCGCAGGACGCCCTTGAGGTCGATCGCGCCGTGCTCGTAGAACCGCGAGTCCTCGATGGCGACGATCGCCTTCTGCATGTACGGCGAGATGTCCTTGAGGTCGACCACCGTCCGGTCGCGCGAGTAGACCGTGGCGATCGTGCCGCCCTCGGCGTCGAGGATGGTGGTGCGCTGACTCAGCGGGGGAGTCTTCAGGCTGGTCGGGAGGGCGTCGAAGCTCTCCACCGAACCCTTCGCGGCCAGCCCCAGCGCGCCCACGGCGGGCAACGCGATGCCGGCCAGCACTGCTCCCGCGAGCACACTGACACCGAGGAACTTGGCGGCCTGCTGCGTTGGCGACAGACCACCGCCCGAGCGCTTCTTTGGCATGGAGGCAGCCTACGTTCTCATTCGCCGGACACGCGTATATGCCTTGGCCTAAGCTGCACTCAACTGTCACAGCAGTGAGGCCACGTATCAATACGTCCGGCGACCCCGAATCGTTCCGGATCCGCTCGATCTTTCTTCGAGGGGCCCCGCTGGGGGGCGCGTTGGTGCGTGCCGGCGTGTGCCGCGGCGTGTGGGGTGCGTGTCCGAATCCGCCTCGTGTGTCAATCGGTGTCCGTTGTGACGCACCAGAGATGACCTGAATGTCGGGATCGTCGCGCATGTCGCCAGCTCACTCCCCCGGGTGATCTGCCGCTTACCCATAGTCCGTTCGGGCCATTCAAGATTGGGCCCGAAGGGGGTGTTGCGCTGTGCCCACCTTCCGTAACGTCCTCAACTGGCGGCGGTGAATATGCCGCTGCCGCCGTGGGGGAGCCTCGATTCGGGAGAGGACGGCGCCGGTATGGGCTGGGTAACCGACTGGAGTGCGCAGGCCGCCTGCCGCACTACTGATCCGGACGAACTGTTCGTTCAGGGAGCAGCGCAGAACAGGGCCAAGGCGGTGTGCACCGGATGTCCGGTGCGGACCGAGTGCCTGGCCGACGCGCTCGACAACCGCGTCGAGTTCGGCGTGTGGGGAGGCATGACGGAACGGGAGCGCCGCGCACTGCTGCGCAGGCGGCCCACCGTGACCTCCTGGCGCCGGCTCCTGGAGACGGCGCGGACGGAGTACGAGCGAGGGGCCGGCATCGTGCCCCTCGAGGACGACGAGGTGTACGAGGACTACGCGGCCGTGGTCTGAGCCCCGCCGGGGCTCACGAGGTCCGGACCAGGCCCCGCCCGGCCGGACAGGGCCCCGTGGGGGCAGGGATCAGGCGCCCGGCTCGGGCAGCTCGGGCCGGCCGGTCGCCAGGCGTGCCCCGATGTCCCGCAGCCCCGCGAGGTCGTGCACGTCGCCGGGGAGCGCGGCCACCTCGGTGACCGCCACCTCGGGGTGACGCGCGGTGAAGCGGTCACGCGTGCGCTGCTCGCGGGCGAGCAGGTGCATGCGCTCCGCGTGCAGCCGCAGCAGTCCGGCGGCGAGCACGTCGGCGGACCGCTCGGCCGTGTCGGAAGATGCCGTGGCGGAAGCTGCCGTGTCGGCAGCCGTCGTGCCGACAGCCGCCGGTTCGAGGGCCTCGGGAGAGGTGCCGTCGGGGTCCGGGTCGCCGGGGGCGGACTCGGGCGAGGGCGAACTGCCGTGTGGATCGGGAGAGTTGGCGGGGGTGGTACGAACTCCAGCTTTCCCGCCGTCTTGATCCACAATGCGGGACTCTTCAAGATTTTCCGCGGCGGCGAGTGCCCGCTCGGCCGACAGCCGGTCGGCGCCGCTGCCGTGGACGCGGTTGAGCACCAGACCGGCGAGCGGCATGTCCTCGGCGGCCAGCCGCTGCACGAAGTAGGCGGCCTCGCGCAGCGCGTCCCGCTCCGGCGCCGCGACCACCAGGAACGCCGTCCCGGGCGCCTGGAGCAGCTTGTACGTGGCGTCCGCGCGGGTGCGGAACCCGCCGAACATCGAGTCCATCGCGGCCACGAAGGTCTGCACGTCCTTGAGGAACTGCCCGCCCAGCACCTTGCCCAGGACGCCGGTCATCATCGACATGCCGACGTTCAGGAACTTCATCCCGGCCCGGCCGCCGACCTTCGCCGGGGCCAGCAGGACGCGGATCAGCTTGCCGTCCAGGAAGGAACCCAGGCGCTTGGGCGCGTCGAGGAAGTCCAGCGCCGAGCGGGAGGGCGGGGTGTCGACGACGATGAGGTCCCACTCGTCCTTCGCCCGCAACTGCCCCAGCTTCTCCATCGCCATGTACTCCTGCGTGCCCGCGAAGCCCGCCGAGAGCGACTGGTAGAAGGGGTTGCCCAGGATCGCCGCGGCCCGGTCGGGGTCCGCGTGGGACTCGACGATCTCGTCGAAGGTCCGCTTCATGTCCAGCATCATGGCGTGCAGCTCGCCGCCCGCCGCGTCGTCGACGCCCTTCACCCGGCGCGGGGTGTTGTCGAGCGAGTCGATGCCCATGGACTGCGCGAGCCGCCGGGCCGGGTCGATGGTGAGGACGACCACCTTGCGGCCCCGCTCGGCCGCGCGCAGGCCCAGGGCCGCCGCCGTGGTCGTCTTGCCGACCCCGCCGGACCCGCAGCACACGACGATGCGGGTCTGCGGATCCTCCAGCAGGCGGTCGACGTCGAGCACACGCGCGGCCTTCAGGCGTCGCGCGCCCTCCCGCTGACGGGCCGGGTCCTTCGGACTCATGCGATCCCCTGCTTCCGCAGCTCGGTGGCCAGTTCGTACAGGCCCGCCAGGTCCATGCCCTCCGCGAGCAGCGGCAGTTCGTGCGTCGGCAGGCCCAGCTCGCCGAGGACCGCCCGCTGCTCCTGCTCCAGCGCGTACCGCTCGGCGTACTCCCCGGCCTGCGCGAGCAGCGGATCCACCAGCCGCTCGGCGTGCCCGCCGCGCCGCGCCCCGCCGAGCCCGGCCCCGGACAGAGACTTGGCCAGCGCCGTGCGCGGTGTGTCCCGTACGAGCTCCAGGTCGGTGGCGTCCAGGACCTGGGGGCGGACCATGTTGACGACGACCCGGCCCACCGGGAGCCGTGCCGTGCGCAGCTCGGCGATGCCGTCCACGGTCTCCTGGACCGGCATCTCCTCCAGCAGCGTCACCAGGTGCACGGCGGTCTCCCGCGACTTCAGCACCCGCATCACGGCCTGCGCCTGATTGTGTATCGGGCCGACCTTGGCGAGCCCGGCCACCTCGTCGTTGACGTTGAGGAAGCGCGTGATGCGGCCGGTGGGCGGGGCGTCCATGACGACGTAGTCGTAGACGAACCGTCCCTGTCTGTCCTTGCGCCGGACCGCCTCGCACGCCTTGCCGGTCAGCAGGACGTCCCTGACCCCCGGGGCGACGGTCGTCGCGAAGTCGATCGCGCCGAGCTTCTTGAGGGCCCGTCCGGCGCTGCCCAGCTTGTAGAACATCTGGAGGTAGTCCAGAAGGGCCAGTTCGGCGTCGATGGCGAGGGCGTACACCTCCCCACCCCCGGGAGCGACGGCGATCTTCCGCTCCTCATAAGGCAGCGCCTCCGTTTCGAAGAGCTGCGCGATGCCCTGGCGGCCCTCGACCTCGACGAGAAGCGCGCGCTTCCCCTCGGTGGCCAGGGCCAGCGCGAGGGCCGCGGCCACCGTGGTCTTGCCGGTACCGCCCTTGCCACTGACGACCTGGAGCCTGCTCACGTATTCGAGCGTAACCAGTCCGCGCACGGAGTACTCCGGAGGCTGTGGACAACGTCGCCGCGGCCGGCCCGCGCGGGGGCCCGGGCAGCGGTCGCGGGGGCGCCCCGGACAGCGGCTAGAGTCGGCCGCATGACCAAGTGGGAATACGCAACCGTGCCGCTGCTCGTCCATGCCACGAAGCAGATTCTGGACACCTGGGGCGAGGACGGCTGGGAGCTCGTCCAGGTCGTGCCCGGGCCGAACAACCCCGAGCAGCTCGTGGCCTACCTGAAGCGGGAGAAGCAGGCGTGAGCGCCGTGGAGGCGAAGCTCGCCGAGCTGGGCCTGACACTGCCCGAGGTCGTCCCGCCGCTGGCCGCCTACCAGCCGGCCGTGCGGTCCGGACCGTACGTCTACACCTCCGGGCAGCTCCCGATGCTGGACGGCAAGCTGCCGGTCACCGGCAAGGTGGGCGCCGAGGTCACCCCGGACGAGGCCAAGGAGCTGGCCCGCACCTGCGCGCTGAACGCCCTGGCCGCCGTGAAGTCCGTCGCCGGTGACCTGGACCGCGTCGCGCGTGTCGTCAAGGTCGTCGGCTTCGTCGCGTCGGCGGCCGACTTCACCGGCCAGCCCGGCGTGGTCAACGGCGCCAGCGAGCTGCTCGGCGCGGTCCTCGGCGACAAGGGCGTGCATGCCCGCAGCGCCGTCGGCGTGGCGGTCCTCCCGCTGGACGCGCCGGTGGAGGTCGAGATCCAGGTGGAGCTGGTCCAGCCGTAGCGGAGCCGGGCGGGTACCGGGCCGGGCGCGTGGCCTGTTGCGGACCCGTTGCCGGGCCGGCAACAAACCTCGCCCCGGCGGCCCGGGCACCGCAGGATCGGTGCCGGTGCCCCGTACGGCGCGGGAGCCGGCCCCGGCCGGCCGTCCCGGCCCGCCGCGGGGCGTACCGACCGTATGGACCGTATGCGCCAGGAGGAGCCATGCCGCAGCCGCCCGTGACCGACCAGCGGACCGACCGGCCCGACCGACCCGTGCACCGGCTGGTGGCCTCGCCCGCCGGCCGCATCCACCTCGTGGAACAGGGCAGCGGGCCGCTGGTCCTGCTCGTGCACGGCTTCCCCGAGTCCTGGTACTCCTGGCGCCACCAGTTGCCCGCGCTGGCCGCCGCCGGGTTCCGCGCCGTCGCCGTCGACGTGCGCGGCTACGGACGTTCCTCGCGGCCGGACGCCGTCGAGGCGTACCGGATGCTCGACCTGGTGGCGGACAACGTCGCCGTGGTGGAGGCCCTGGGGGAGCGCTCCGCCGTGGTCGTCGGCCACGACTGGGGCGCGAACATCGCCGCGCACTCCGCGCTGCTGCGGCCGGACGTCTTCCGCGCGGTGGGCCTGCTGAGCGTGCCGTACACCCCGCCGGGCGGCCCGCGGCCCACCGAGGCCTTCGCCCGGATGAGTGACCTGGCCGGGCCCTTCGGGGGCCAGGAGTTCTACGTCTCCTACTTCCAGGAGCCCGGCCGCGCGGAGGCGGAGATCGAGCCCGACGTACGCGGCTGGCTCGCCGGCCTCTACGCCGCCCTGTCCGCCGACACCATGCCCGGCCCCGGGGAGCCCGACCCGCACTTCGTCGCCCCCGGCGGCCGGATGCGCGACCGGTTCCCGACCGCCGGACGGCTGCCCTCCTGGCTGTCCGAGGAGGACCTGGACGTCTACGCCGGGGAGTTCGAGCGCACCGGCCTGACCGGCGCCCTCAACCGCTACCGCAACATGGACCGCGACTGGGCCGACCTGGCCGCCCACGCGGGCGCCCCGATCACCCAGCCGTCCCTGTTCCTCGGCGGCGGCCTGGACGCGTCCACGACCTGGCTGTCCGACGCGATCGAGGCGTACCCGGTCACCCTGCCCGGCCTGAGCGCCTCGCACGTCCTCGACGGCTGCGGCCACTGGCTCCAGCAGGAACGCCCCGAGGAGACGAACCGGCTGCTCACCGAGTGGCTGACCGGCCTGCCCGCCTGACGCACACCGGTCCCGGGGGCCACTCGAACATCCGCCCGTCACCGGATAGCCTCCGGCCATGGCGAATGGTCAGGCGAATGGTCAGTGGTACCCACCGGAGTGGCCGGACCGCATCCGCGCGCTGGCGGCCGGCACCCTCACCCCGGTCACCCCGAAGCGCGCGGCCACCGTCATGCTCCTGAAGGACACCGGCGCGGGCCCCTGTGTGCACATGCTGCGCCGCCGCACCTCCATGGCGTTCGCGGGCGGCGCGTACGCCTACCCGGGCGGCGGGGTCGACCCGCGCGACGACGACCGCGCCGTCGGCTGGGCGGGCCCCACGCGCGCGTGGTGGGCGGACCGGCTGGGCGTCGACGAGACGGGCGCCCAGGCGATCGTCTGCGCGGCCGTGCGGGAGACCTACGAGGAGGCCGGTGTCCTGCTCGCGGGGCCGACCGGCGACTCGGTGGTGGGCGACACGACCGGCGCCGACTGGGAGGCCGACCGGGCCGCCCTGGTCGACCGCGAGCTGTCCTTCGCGGAGTTCCTGGACCGCAGGGGTCTCGTCCTGCGCTCCGACCTGCTGGGCGCCTGGGCGCGCTGGATCACCCCGGAGTTCGAGTCCCGGCGCTACGACACGTGGTTCTTCGTGGCCGCGCTCCCGGAGGGCCAGCGCACCCGCAACGCCTCCACGGAGGCCGACCGCACGGTGTGGATCGCTCCGGCGGACGCCATCGCCGGGTACGACCGGGGCGAGCTGCTGATGATGCCGCCGACCGTCGCCACCCTGCGCGGCCTCGCGGGGTGCGGTACGGCGGCCGAGGCGCTGGCGTCGGCTCCCGGCCGCGACCTGACGCCCGTGCTGGCCCGCGCGCGGCTGTCCGGCGACGAGGTGGTGCTGTCCTGGCCGGGGCACGACGAGTTCACCAAGCGCGTCCCGGGCGCGGCACCGGCACCGGCGACGCCTTCCGACCCGACCGGGGGAGCCCCCGCATGACCGACGCAGCAGCACTGCCCGGACAGCCGCGCGGCGGTGTCCTGTCGGGACCGGCCACCGCGCGCGCGGTGAACGTCCTCGCGCCCAACGCGTCGGCGATGACCCTGGACGGCACCAACACCTGGATCCTCGCCGAGCCCGACTCCGACCTGGCCGTCGTCGTCGACCCGGGCCCGTTGGACGACGGCCACCTGCGGCGCGTCATGGACACGGCCGAGCGGGCGGGCAAGCGGGTCGCGCTGACGCTGCTGACGCACGGTCACCCGGACCACGCGGAGGGCGCCGCGCGCTTCGCCGAGCTGACGCGCACCCACGTGCGGGCCCTGGACCCGGCGCTGCGGCTGGGCGACGAGGGGCTGGCCGCCGGGGACGTGATCGGGGTGGGCGGCCTGGAGCTGAGGGTCGTACCGACACCGGGACACACGGCCGACTCGCTGTGCTTCCATCTCCCGGCCGACCGGGCGGTCCTGACGGGCGACACGATCCTGGGCCGCGGCACGACGGTGGTGGCCCATCCCGACGGCCGTCTCGGCGACTACCTGGACTCGCTGCGCAGGCTCAGGTCGCTCACGGCCGACGACGGGGTGCACACGGTGCTTCCGGGGCACGGGCCGGTCCTGGAGGACGCCCAGGGCGTCGTGGAGTACTACCTGGCCCACCGGGCCCACCGCCTCGCCCAGGTCGAGACGGCGGTGGAGGACGGCCACCGCACGCCGGGCGAGGTCGTCGCCCACGTGTACGCGGACGTCGACCGCTCGCTGTGGCCGGCGGCGGAGCTGTCGGTGCGGGCGCAACTGGAGTACCTGGGCGAGCACGGGCTCATCCAGCGGCCCGACTGACGTCCGGCGAGGGGCGTCCGCGGTGCGTCAGCGGGAGCGCTTGGCCAGCCGCTCGACGTCCAGCAGGATCACCGCGCGGGCCTCCAGGCGCAGCCAGCCGCGCTGGGCGAAGTCCGCCAGCGCCTTGTTGACCGTCTCGCGGGACGCGCCGACCAGCTGGGCCAGCTCCTCCTGCGTGAGGTCGTGCACCACGTGGATGCCTTCCTCGGACTGCACGCCGAAGCGGCGGGAGAGGTCCAGCAGGGCGCGGGCGACACGGCCGGGGACGTCCGAGAAGACCAGGTCCGACATGGCGTCGTTGGTCTTGCGCAGGCGGCGGGCGACGGCGCGCAGCAGCGCGGTGGCGACCTCGGGGCGGACGTTCAGCCAGGGCTGGAGGTCGCCGTGCCCGAGGGCGAGCAGCTTGACCTCGGTCAGCGCGGTGCCGGTGGCCGTGCGCGGGCCCGGGTCGAAGAGGGACAGCTCGCCGATCAGCTCGCTGGGGCCGACGACGGCCAGCATGTTCTCGCGCCCGTCGGGGGACGTGCGGTGGAGCTTGACCTTGCCCTCCGTGACCACGTAGAGGCGGTCTCCGGGGTCCCCCTCGTGGAACAGGGTGTCGCCGCGGGCGAGGGTCACCTCACTCATGGAGGCGCGGAGCTCCGCGGATTGCTCGTCGTCGAGCGCCGCGAAGAGCGGGTTGCGCCGCAGAACGTCGTCCACGAGTTCTCTCCTTGTCGACCGGCTCAGAGGATCTTGTTCCCCCGGTGTACCAGGGGTCCGTGGTGCCCATTTTGCCGGACAGTCCAAACAGTGTGATCTGTCACAAGGATGCCGCACCGATGTCCCGGGGTACGCGGCAGGGGTCCAATTGGGCGCCGATCTTCGAGGTCCGGGGCGGATGCGGGCGTCGGGCCGTAGGCTGGCCGGGTGTCCAAATCGCCGGTGAGAGCACAGGCTCAGGGGGCTGCGCGGGTGACGGTACGGCGCGATTCCGCTGTGGGCGAACAGGGCCCCGATGGCGGTAGGAAAGCGGCGAAAGCGACAAAGAAGGCAGTGCCTGCCAAGAGGGTGACTGCGGAGAAGGGTGCCGTGAAGAAGTCCTCCGCGAGCAAGAAGACGGCCGCGAAGACGGAGACAGCCGCGAACACCGAGACCGGCGCGAACACCGAGACCGGCGCGCGCACGGAGACGGCCGCGAACACGGGGAAGGCCGCGAGCGCGGGAGCCGGCTCGGGCGGGAAGGCCGCGGCCAGGAAGACGTCCGCCGCCAAGAAGACGTCCGCCGCCAAGAAGGCCGGCGCCGCCAAGAAGACGCCCGCCGCCACGAAGGCCGCCACGGGCCAGAGGAGCGCCGCGGGCCAGGAGACCGCCAAGAAGACCGCAGCCAAGAAGACCGCGCCCCTCAAACGGCAGGCGCCCGCCAAGAAGCCCGCCGTGGCGCCGAAGAAGGCCACCGTCGCCGTCAAGGGCGTCGCCCCGGCGAAGACCGTCACCCCGGCCTCGCCCCGCGGCGAGTCCCGCACCGCGCTGGTGCGCCGCGCCCGCCGCATCAACCGCGAGCTGGCCGAGGTCTATCCGTACGCCCACCCGGAGCTGGACTTCGAGAACCCGTTCCAGCTCGTCGTGGCGACGGTGCTGTCCGCCCAGACCACCGACCTCAGGGTCAACCAGACGACGCCCGCCCTCTTCGCGAAGTACCCCACCCCCGAGGACCTGGCCGCGGCCGTCCCCGAGGAGGTCGAGGAGATCCTGCGCCCGACCGGCTTCTTCCGGGCCAAGACCAGGTCGGTCATAGGGCTGTCCAAGGCCCTGGTGGAGGACTTCGGCGGCGAGGTCCCCGGCCGCCTCGAAGACCTGGTCAAGCTGCCCGGCGTGGGCCGCAAGACCGCCTTCGTCGTGCTCGGCAACGCCTACGGCCGGCCGGGCATCACCGTGGACACGCACTTCCAGCGCCTGGTGCGCCGCTGGCGGTGGACCGAGGAGACGGACCCGGACAAGATCGAGGCCGCCGTCGGCGCGCTCTTCCCGAAGAGCGACTGGACCGACCTCTCCCACCACGTGATCTGGCACGGCCGCCGCATCTGCCACGCCCGCAAGCCCGCCTGCGGAGCCTGCCCCATCGCCCCGCTGTGCCCGGCCTACGGCGAGGGCGAGACCGACCCGGAGAAGGCGAAGAAGCTGCTCAAGTACGAGAAGGGCGGCTTCCCGGGACAGCGGCTCAAGCCCCCGCAGGCTTACCTGGACGCGGGCGGGAAGCCGGCGCCGCCGCTGGGGGCCGGGTGACGGAACGATCTCGGAGGCGTCGGGCGTTGGAGTCTGCAGGACGGGGGTGGAGATGACACGGGTGAGCGACACGCAGGGACCCACGCGCAACCCCGCCGGGGACGCGATGCTCAGCAAGGAGGGCCTGCCGGGCTGGCTGGACCCTGTGGTGCGGGCGGTCGAGACGGTCCGGCCCACCCAGCTCAGCCGCTTCCTGCCGCCCGCCGACGGCGCCGGCCGCCAGTCCGCCGTCCTGATCCTCTTCGGCGACGGCACCCGAGAGGGCGAGGACGGCCACAGCCCCGAGCTGCTGCTCATGGAGCGGGCCGGTTCCCTGCGCTCCCATCCGGGCCAGCCCGCCTTCCCGGGCGGCGCCCTCGATCCCGAGGACGGTGATCCGCGCGGCGACGGACCGCTGCGGGCCGCCCTGCGCGAGGCCGAGGAGGAGACCGGTCTCGACCCGTCCGGCGTCCAGCTCTTCGGCGTCCTGCCCAAGCTCTACATCCCGGTGAGCGGCTTTGTCGTCACGCCGGTGCTGGCCTGGTGGCGCGAGCCCAGCCCGGTCGGTGTCGTCGACCCGGCCGAGACGGCGCGCGTCTTCAAGGTCCCCGTGTCGGATCTCACGGATCCCGCCAACCGGGTGACCACCGTGCACCCCAGCGGCCACCGAGGTCCGGCATTCCTGGTCGAATCGGCGCTCGTGTGGGGCTTCACGGCCGGCATCATCGACCGGCTGCTGCACTTCGCGGGCTGGGAGCGGCCATGGGACCGCGAGAAGCAGGTCCCGCTGGACTGGCGCGCATGACAGGGTGGCCTGCGTACCGCAGACGACAAGACGAGGCCTGAATCGGTGAACGTGCTGGACATCCTGTTGCTGCTGGCCGCCGTCTGGTTCGCGATCGTCGGCTTCCGGCAGGGCTTCGTCGTCGGCATCCTGTCGGTGATCGGCTTCCTCGGCGGCGGTCTCGTCGCCGTCTACCTGCTGCCGGTGATCTGGGACGCGCTGACCGACAACGCGGAGGTGAGCACGACCGCCGCGGTCGTCGCGGTCGTCGTCGTCATCGTGTGCGCCTCGGTCGGCCAGGCGCTGACGACCCATCTGGGCAACAAGCTGCGCCGCTACATCACGTGGTCCCCGGCCCGCGCCCTGGACGCCACCGGCGGCGCCCTGGTCAACGTCGTCGCGATGCTCCTGGTCGCCTGGCTGCTCGGCTCCGCCCTCGCGCGGACCACGATGCCGACGGTCGGCAAGGAGGTGCGGCAGTCCACGGTGCTGGCGGGCGTGCAGGAGGTCCTGCCCGCGGGCGCCGAGAACTGGTTCGACAACTTCACCTCGGTCCTCGACAAGAACGGCTTCCCGCAGGTCTTCAGCCCGTTCTCCAACGAGACCATCCCCGACACCCCGCCACCGGACCCGGTGCTGGCGAACAGCCCGGTCGCCGTCAGCGCCAAGCGCTCCATCGTCAAGGTCATGGGCACCGCCCCCGACTGCGGCAAGGTCCTGGAGGGCACCGGCTTCGTCTTCTCCGACCGCCGGGTGATGACCAACGCCCACGTCGTGGGCGGTGTCGACGAGCCCACGGTGCAGATAGGCGGCGAGGGCCGGAAGTACGACGCGACGGTCGTCCTCTACGACTGGCGGCGCGACATCGCCGTACTGGACGTGCCCGAACTGAACGCGCCCGCACTGCGGTTCACCGACGACGACGAGGAAGCGCAGCGCAACGACGGCGCGATCGTCGCGGGCTTCCCGGAGAACGGGGCGTACGACGTGCGCGCCGCCCGGGTCCGCGGGCGCATCACGGCCAACGGCCCCGACATCTACCACCGCGACACCGTCCGACGGGACGTCTACTCGCTGTACGCGACCGTCCGTCAGGGCAACTCCGGCGGCCCGCTGCTGACTCCGGAGGGCGAGGTGTACGGCGTGGTGTTCGCCAAGTCCCTCGACGACCCGGACACCGGTTACGCGCTCACGGCGGACGAGATCCGCGACGACATCAGCAAGGGCCGCTCTGCCGACCAGCAGGTGGACAGCGACCGCTGCGCCCTCTAGGTCCGCGGGCGGGTCCGGGCGCCGGTGCGGCGACGCGGAGTCTCAGGTCCGTGGATGGCGCAGGCGTACGGAGACCCAGCGGGCCCGGCGGCGCAGGATGCGCGGAATGCCCACCCGCAGGTCCGCGCCCGCGAGTTGCGGGGTGCCGCCGCGTCGGTGGGTACTGCTCGCGCCGCTCGTGGAGCGGCCGTCGCGTGCTACGTCACTGTAGTCGTGCGTCCAGCCCATACCCGGACGTGTGCCCCCGCCCCAAGGTCGATAACCGTTCCCGGAGCCCTCAATTGGCCTATGCGCCGGGCAAGTGGCCGTTCATGGGACAAGCATTCCGGTTCGGATACCGGGCGCATCCGTTCGGTGACCGATCGCTCGCACCGCGGTCACCGGTCGGGTTCGGGATCCTTCAGCCAGTTGATCAGTTCGGTCGAGAAGGCGACCGGGTCCTCTTCGTGCGGGAAGTGCCCGAGCCCGTCGAACAGCCGCCAGCGGTAGGGCGCTTCGACGTACTGCCCCGACCCGGCCGCGCTCCGCGTCCGCATCACGGGGTCCAGGGAACCGTGCAGATGCAGCGTCGGCACGCGCACCGGCCGCTTCATCCGCCGATAGAACTGGATGCCGTCCGGACGGGCCAGGGAACGCACCAGCCAGCGGTACGGCTCGACCGAGCAGTGCGCCGTGGAGGGGATGCACATGGCCCGGCGGTACGCCGCCACCGCGTCGTCGTCGAGGGGCTGCGGCCCGGACCACTCGTGGAGCAGCCGGCCCACCAGCGCGCCGTCGTCCGCGGTCAGTTGACGCTCCGGCACCCAGGGGCGCTGGAAGCCCCAGACGTAGGAGCCCGCCCGGCTCTGGCGGACGTCCCCGAGCATGGCCGAGCGCCAGCGCCGGGGGTGCGGCATCGAGGACACCGCGAGCCGCCGTACGAGCTTGGGGCGCATCGCGGCGGCCGTCCAGGCCAGGTAGCCGCCGAGGTCGTGACCGACCAGCGCGGCGTCCGGCTCGCCCAGCGAGCGGACCACGCCGGTGATGTCGAGGGCGAGCCCCGCCGGGTCGTAGCCGCGCGGGGTGCGGTCGCTGCCGCCGACGCCGCGCAGGTCCATGGCGACCGCGCGGAAACCGGCGTCGGCGAGCGCCGTCAACTGGTGGCGCCAGGTCCACCAGAACTGCGGGAAGCCGTGCAGCAGCAGCACCAGCGGCCCGTCACCCAGCTCGGCGATGTGGAAGCGGGCGCCGTTGGCCGCGACGTCGCGGTGGGTCACCTCGGGTCCGCCCGGGATGCCGAGCCGGACGACCGACGTGGGGTGCTGCGCCGAGGGGGATTGCCCCGAAGGGGTGGTGGAGCCCGTCATGAGGACGAGCGTGCCACAGCCTCGATCGCCTCGGGGGACCGGTCCGCGGGCAGTTCCGGACGCGGGTGCGGCTTGGCGTTCTGGAGCACGCCGGCCGTCTGCTTCACCGAGGCGGCCACCTTCTGCGGTCCGCGGCCCTTCTTGGCCTTCTTCGCGAAGACGATGCCGATCAGCGCGAGGAGGCCCGCGACCAGCACATTGGCCGCGAAGGACAGCAGGAAGCAGACCGCGAGGTTCCAGTGGCTCCAGGTGCGGATGCCGTAGGCCAGCGCGAAGCTCAGCATCGGCAGCGAGAACAGCAGGACCAGGCCCGCGGCGGACAGGGCGCCACCGCTGGTCACCCCGCGCTTGACGTCGGTCTTGAGCTGCGCCTTCGCCAGCGCGATCTCGTCGTGCACGAGCGCCGACATTTCGGTGGTCGCCGAGGCGAACAGCTCGCCGATGCTGCGTTCGGTGCCGACCGGGCTGCCGTCGGGTGCGCTCATCGCGGTCTCCCTCTTCTGCTGGCTCGTCTGAGTACGGTTCCGTCTTTTGTACCGTCTCGTCAGATCATGCCGGACGGTCGTCCTCCTCGCCTGCCCCGCCCGTCACTTCGGCAAGCCGCGCCGACTGCATCTCCTCGGCGATCCGGCGGTGCTCGGCGGCCTTCTTCTCGTGGACGGCGGCCATGCGCAGGTGGTACGCGGGGTCGTCCTCCTCGTAGACGTCGGGGACACCGCTGAAGTCGTCGTCGCGCTCCTCCTCCGCGACCATCCCCCGGTACTTCGCGTTCCGTACCTTCAGCAGTACCGTCGCCAGCGCCGCCGCGATCAGCGATCCGCACAGGACGGCGGCCTTGACCTCGTCGGTCATCGCCGCGTCGCCGTCGAAGGCCAACTCGCCGATGAGCAGCGAGACGGTGAACCCGATGCCGGCCAGGGTGGCCACCGCGAACACGTCCGCCCAGGCCAGGTCCTCGCTGAGCGACGCCTTGGTGAAGCGGGACGTCAGCCAGGTGCCGCCGAAGATGCCCAGCGTCTTGCCGAGGACGAGTCCGAGCACCACACCGAGGGTCTCCGGCTTGGTGAACACGTCGGCCAGAGCCCCGCCCGAGACGGCCACCCCCGCGCTGAACAGGGCGAACAGCGGCACGGCCAGACCGGCCGACAGGGGACGCACGAGGTGCTCGATGTGCTCGCCGGGGGAGTGGTCCTCGCCCTCGCGCGTGTGGCAGCGCAGCATGAGGCCCATCGCGACACCGGCGATGGTGGCGTGGATGCCGCTGTTGTACATCAGGCCCCAGATCACCAGGCCGAGCGGGACGTACACGTACCAGCCGCGTACGCCCTTGCGCAGCAGCAGCCAGAACACGACGAGGCCGGCGACCGCGCCGCCCAGCGCGGCGAAGTTCAGGGTGTCGGTGAAGAAGACCGCGATGATCAGGATCGCGAACAGGTCGTCGACGACGGCGAGCGTCAGCAGGAAGGCGCGCAGGGCGCTCGGCAGCGACGTGCCGATGACGGCGAGCACGGCGAGCGCGAAAGCGATGTCGGTGGCCGTCGGCACGGCCCAGCCGGACAGGGAACCGCCGCCGACGGTGGCGGTGACGGTGTAGACGACCGCCGGTACGGCCATGCCGCACAGCGCCGCGATCACCGGGAGCGCGGCGGCCTTGGGGTCCTTGAGGTCACCGGCGACCAGTTCGCGTTTGAGTTCGATACCGGCGACGAAGAAGAAGATCGCGAGGAGTCCGTCGGCCGCCCAGTGCGCCACCGACAGGTTGAGGCCGAGTGCCCCGGGGCCGAAGTGGAAGTGGCTGACGCTCTCGTAGCTGTCGTGCAGCGCCGGTATGTTCGCCCAGACCAGGGCGGCGATCGCGGCGAGCAGCAGCAGGACGCCGCCGACGGTTTCGGTGCGCAGCGCGTCCGCGATGTAGGTGCGCTCCGGAAGGGACAGCCGTCCGAAGGCTTTGCGGGGGGTGCGGGGCGCGGTCACGGGGAGAACCTCCGGTCGTTGGGCAGCACGGAACACGTGCCGACCAGACTTCCCGGCGCACCATGAGGATCTTGATGGGTTGCTTGTGTTCTCCCCAGCTTACCCGGGCCCCGGCGCACACACCGGGCGAGGGCACCCGGCACGTGCGCGACGCCGGGTGCCCTCGGTGGCCGTGGCTCAGTCCTCGCTGGGCGCGGCCGGGAGCTTGGACTGGATGAGGTCCATCACCGTGGAGTCCGCCAGCGTCGTGACGTCGCCGACCTGACGGTTCTCCGCGACGTCGCGCAGCAGGCGGCGCATGATCTTGCCGGAGCGGGTCTTCGGCAGCTCCGAGACCGGCAGGATCCGCTTGGGCTTGGCGATCGGGCCGAGGGTGGCACCGACGTGGTCGCGCAGCTCGGCGATCAGGCCGTCGCTCTCCGCGGTGGTGCCGCGCAGGATCACGAAGGCGACGATGGCCTGCCCGGTGGTCTCGTCCGCCGCGCCGACGACGGCCGCCTCGGCGACCGAGGGGTGGGAGACGAGGGCCGACTCGACCTCGGTGGTGGAGATGTTGTGCCCCGAGACGAGCATCACGTCGTCGACGCGGCCGAGGAGCCAGATGTCGCCGTCGTCGTCCTTCTTGGCGCCGTCGCCCGCGAAGTACTTGCCCTCGAAGCGCGACCAGTACGTGTCGATGAACCGCTGGTCGTCGCCCCAGATGGTGCGCAGCATTGACGGCCACGGCTCGGTGAGGACCAGGTAGCCGCCTCCGCCGTTGGGTACCTCGTTGGCCTCGTCGTCGACGACGGTGGCGGAGATGCCGGGCAGCGGGCGCTGGGCGGAGCCCGGCTTGGCGTGGGTGACGCCCGGCAGCGGCGTGATCATCATCGAGCCGGTCTCGGTCTGCCACCAGGTGTCGACGACCGGGGTGGCGTCCGCGCCGATGTTCTTGCGGTACCAGACCCACGCCTCGGGGTTGATCGGCTCGCCGACCGAGCCGAGGACGCGCAGGGACGACAGGTCGAACTTGGCGGGGATGTCGTCGCCCCACTTCATGAACGTCCGGATCGCGGTGGGCGCGGTGTAGAGGATCGTCACGCCGTACTTCTGCACGATCTCCCAGAACCTGCCCTGGTGCGGGGTGTCCGGGGTGCCCTCGTACATGACCTGCGTCGCGCCGTTGGCGAGCGGGCCGTAGACGATGTACGAGTGCCCGGTGACCCAGCCGACGTCGGCGGTGCACCAGAAGACGTCGGTCTCCGGCTTGAGGTCGAAGACGGCCCAGTGCGTGTACGCCGTCTGCGTGAGGTAGCCGCCGGAGGTGTGCAGGATGCCCTTGGGCTTCCCCGTCGTGCCGGACGTGTACAGGATGAACAGCGGGTGCTCGGCGTCGAACGCCTCGGGCGTGTGCTCGGGGGACTGCCCCTCGACGGCCTCGTGCCACCACTTGTCGCGGGAGTCGTCCCAGGCGACGTCCTGGCCGGTGCGGCGGACGACGAGCACGTGCTCGACGATCCCGGCGCGCTCGACGGCCTCGTCGACGGCGGGCTTGAGCGCGGACGGCTTGCCGCGCCGGTACCCGCCGTCGGCGGTGATGACGACGCGGGCGTCGGCGTCCTGGATACGGGTGGCCAGGGCGTCCGAGGAGAAGCCGCCGAAGACGACCGAGTGCGCGGCGCCGATGCGGGCGCAGGCCAGCATCGCGATCGCCGTCTCGGGGATCATCGGCATGTAGACGGCGACCCGGTCGCCCTTCCGCACGCCCAGCTCCAGCAGGGCGTTGGCGGCCTTGGAGACCTCGTCCTTGAGCTGGGCGTAGGTGATGGCGCGGCTGTCGCCCGGCTCGCCCTCGAAGTGGATGGCGACCCGGTCGCCGTGGCCGGCCTCGACGTGGCGGTCCACGCAGTTGTAGGCGACGTTCAGCGTGCCGTCCTTGAACCACTTGGCGAACGGCGGGTTCGACCAGTCGAGCGTTTCGGTCGGCTCCTTCGCCCAGGTCAGGCGACGGGCCTGCTCGGCCCAGAAGCCGAGCCTGTCAGCCTTGGCCCGTTCGTACGCCTCTGCCGTGACGTTGGCGTTCGCGGCCAGGTCGGCGGGGGGTGCGAACCTGCGTTCTTCCTTGAGCAGGTTGGCCAAGGATTCGTTGCTCACGACATCTCCCTTTCTCAGGGTTGTCCGTTGTGTCCCAGGCCACAGCTCATCAGACCCGGGGGGCCGATGACAAGGGTCGACGGGCAAATGGTTTAGACCTGTTGTGGTCGCCGCCTGCCCTGCGGTGTCTCCTCCGTGGCTTCGTGGTCCGTGGTCACCCGTACCCACGGACGCCGACGGCGCGGGGTTCAGCGTGTGTAACGCCGCTCACACCGGCCCGCGCCACGGCTCTGCCGGAATCGTCCGGACGGCGCAGTCGCTCTCAGGCGGTCAGGTCGATCTCCGGCACCAGCTCGAACACGCCCCCTTCCGCGTCCTGCGCCAGCAGGTACGACTGTGCCTCGCCGACGTCGAAGTACATGCCGTGCAGCTCCAGGTCCCCGCTCCGAAGCGCCCGGGCCACCGACGCGTGGGCGCGCAGGTGCTCCAGTTGCTGGACCACGTTGGCCAGGCACAGCTGCTCGGCCGCGTCGGCGATTCCGCGTCCGGCCAGACGGGGGCGGGGACGAGGACGGGACCCGGTGTGATCGGCGGAGCCGGAGCCGGAGCCGGAGCCGGAGCCCGCGTCCGCGTCGGCGTGTACGCGGTCCAGGCTGGGCAGCCCGTGCCGCAGCCACCGCTGGAGGGGAGTGCCCCTGCCCCCCGGCCCGGCGTGCCCGGCGCCGAGCAGGGCCTGCACGGCCCCGCACCCGGAGTGGCCGCACACCGTGAGGGACCGCACCTTCAGCACGTCCACCGCGTACTCGATCGCCGCGGCCACCGAGTCGTCGCCGCTCTCCTCGCCGGGCAACGGGACGAAGTTGCCGACGTTGCGCACGACGAAGAGGTCGCCGGGACCGCTGGAGGTGATCATCGACGTGACCACCCGCGAGTCGGCGCAGGTCAGGAAGAGCTGGGAGGGCTGCTGTCCCTCCCGCGCCAGCCGGGCCAGCTCGCGTCGCATCAGGGGCGCGGTGTTGCGGTGGAACGCGCTGATGCCACGGGCGAGTTCGCCTCCGGCCGGTCTCGCGGACCTGGCGGGCCCGTCGGGGGTGCCAGGTGTGCCAGGTGTGCCGGGTGCACCGGGTGCACCGGGTGCGCCGGGTGCGCTCGGACCGGTGGCCGGGGCGGTCGTCCCGCCGGTGGTCTTGTGGGCCGCGGTCTCGGCCGCTGCTGTGCCGGAAGCCGTGCCGGGGCCTTTGCCGACGGGCCCGCTGCGAGACCTGCCGCGGGGCCCGCCCGCGGTGGCCTGCCGGTCCGTGCCGGGTGGCGGCGCGGCCGGGGGGCGGTCGCACTGGTGGTTGCGCCACGGTGTCCAGGGTCGGCAGCGGCACCCTTCGGTCTCGGCCGGTTCGGAGATGCGGGTGCCGGGCCGACGGCCGCTGATGTCGACCGAGCCGCCCTGCGCGGTGTGCGTCTTCTGCCAGTCCTGCAGCGTCTCGTACGCCGCGTGGTCCATGAACGACCCGTCCAGCTCCACGACCGCGTCCGCTCCCTGGGGCACCTGGTGCAGGAGGCGGCTGAGCCGCGGCACGGCGAGGAACGTCAACTGGCCGCGTACATGTACGTGATGGACTCCTTCCGCTTCGTGGTGGGTGATCCGGGTGCGGGTGAGGCGGTGCAGGGCGACGCCGACGGCGACGGCGATGCCCAGGGCGACGCCCTCCAGGACGCCGAGGAACACCACGCCGCCGGTGGTGACCGCGTAGACCAGCACCTCACGGTGGCGGGTCACCGTGCGAATGTGGTTCAGCGAGACCATCTTGAGGCCGACGGCCATGACCAGGGCGGCGAGAGAGGCGAGCGGGATGAGCTCCAGGGCCGGGACCAGCAGTAGCGCGGCGATCACTACGAGAACGCCGTGCAGCATCGTGGAGTTCCGGCTGACGGCGCCCGCCGCCACGTTCGCGGAACTTCGCACCGCCACCCCGGCGACGGGCAGCCCGCCCAGCGACCCGGAGACGATGTTGGCGGCGCCCTGCCCGAGCAGTTCGCGGTCGAGGTCGGAACGCTTGACGTGGCCGGCCTGGGCGGGCCGGGCGGCGACCAGTTTGTCCACCGCGACCGCGCCGAGCAGGGACTGCACGCTGCACACCAGCGTGGTGGTGAGGACGGCGGCGACCAGGCCGAGTACCGGGCCGTCGGGCAGGGCGGCCAGGGCGTGGCTGCTCCAGGACGGCAGGTCGACCTTGGGCAGGATCAGCCCGGTGAGGGCGGCGACCGCGGTGGCGCCGGCGACGGCGATCAGGGCGGCGGGCAGTCTGCCCAGCACCTGACCGGCCCGGCCGGGGATGCGGGGCCACAGCAGCAGAAGGGTCAGGGTCAGCACGCTCACGGCCAGGTCGGCGGGGTGCAGATTCGCCAACTGGGCGGGCAACGCGACCAGGTTGTCCGGCACGGAGCTCTGCGGGGTGCCGCCGAGGACGATGTGCAGTTGGGCGACGGCGATGGTGACGCCGATGCCGGCGAGCATGCCGTGCACGATGGCCGGGCTCACCGCGAGCGCCGAGCGCGCCACGCGCAGGCAGCCCAGGCCCAGTTGGGCCAGCCCGGCGAGCACGGTGATGGCGCAGGTCGTACGCCACCCGTAGCGCTGGATGAGGTCGGCGGTGACCACGGTGAGTCCGGCGGCGGGGCCGCTGACCTGGAGCGGGCAGCCGCCGATCCGTCCGGCGACGATGCCGCCCACCGCGGCGGCGACGAGGCCGGCCTGGAGGGGCGCGCCGGTGGCCAGGGCGATGCCCAGGGAGAGGGGCAGGGCGATCAGGAAGACCGCGACCGCGGCCGAGACGTCGGCGCCCGCGACGCGGAAGCGCCGGGAACCGCCGGGCGGCGGGCTGTGTGGTGGGTGGACGTGCTTGGTCCGGGCCGAATCGGCGCGGGCGGGGACGCAGGCTGACATGTTCCCGACTCCTGAGGGTCGTTCGATTACAGCGAGTAAATAGAGAGTAATGCAGAGTAAAGAAGAGGCATAGGTTTTTACCGCGAATGGAGTAAGGCCCCGCGTATCCGAGTGAATCGGTTATTTCATCGGCTTGTCGTACTAATTCCTTCTCATTTCCGTGTCACCTTGACGGCGCTGACGCCACGGCCCGGCTCAGCACCCGACATCGCCTCGTCGGCGTTGGCCCGAGAGAAGGAAGAAGGTGGGCGGACATGGCCGCCACCCGCAGGATGGCCTCCCAGAGGATGGCCGCGCGCGCCGTGGTCGCCGCGGTCTGCGCCGCGTCACTCGCCGGTTGCGCGATCGACAGCGGCTCCGGTTCCGGGGAAGGCACGCAAGGTCCGGAGAAGGACAAGGGGAAAGCGGCACCGGCGCCGAAGAACGCGGTCCGGCTGATCGGCGACGGTTCCACCGCGTACACCGGGGCCCAGCCGCACCTGCCCCGGCCCGAACGTCTCAAGCCCGGCCAGAAGCCCCCGCAGTTCGTGGTGTTCTCGTGGGACGGCGCGGGCGAGGACAGTCAGAAGCTGTTCTCCCACTTCCGCGAAGTGGCCAAGGAGAACAACGCCAAGATGACGTTCTTCCTCAGCGGTGTGTACATGCTGCCCACCGAGAAACGGGACTTGTACAGCCCGCCCCAGCACTCCCCGGGCCGCTCCGACATCGGCTTCAACGACGAGCAGGGCATCACCGACACCGTCAAGCAGTTGCGGCTGGCGTGGCAAGAGGGCAACGAGATCGGCACCCACTTCAACGGGCACTTCTGCGGCGCCAACGGCGGGGTCGGCGAGTGGTCCGTCGAGGAGTGGAAGGAAGAGATCAGCCAGGCCAAGCAGTTCGTGAAGACCTGGAAGACCAACACCGGGATGAAGAACGCGGCGCCCCTCCCCTTCGACTACGACAAGGAGCTGATCGGCGCCCGCACCCCGTGCCTGGAGGGCCAGAAGAACTTCACGAAGGCCGCGAGCCAGATGGGCTTCCGCTACGACAGCAGCGGGGTGAACAACCAGGTCTGGCCGTCGAAGAAGGAGGGCCTGTGGGACCTGTCGATGCAGCTCGTGCCGTTCCCCGGCCACTCCTACGAGCAGCTCACCATGGACTACAACTACATGGTCAACCAGTCGGGCAGCGCCACCCAGGGCGACCCCGACAAGCGCGAGTTCTGGGGCGACCAGATGCGTGACAGCCTGCTCAAGGGCTTCGAGCGGGCCTACGACGGCAACCGGGCGCCGCTGATCATCGGCAACCACTTCGAGTCCTGGAACGGCGGCACCTACATGCGCGCCGTCGAGGAGGTCGTCGAGGCGGTGTGCAAGAAGGAGGAGGTGCGCTGCGTCTCCTTCCGGCAGCTCGCGGACTGGCTGGACGCGCAGGACCCGAAGGTGCTGAAGAAGCTGGGCACCCTCGGTGTCGGCCAGGCTCCCGAGAAGGGCTGGGCCTCCTTCCTGTCGGCCGCGCCCGCGCCGGCGCCCAAGGGAGTGCCCGGGGCACCGGCCGCCAAGCAGTAGCACCGCCCCGCCCCCGGGTGGCGCGGGGCGGTCACGCGGGGGCGGTGATCTCCTCGCCGAGCACGAAACCGGGGTCGACCTGCGCCGCCAGGTCGTCCCCGGTGCGCTCGTTGCCCCAACTGCGGGCGTTCTTCAGGTGGAAGTGGACCATCTGCTCCGTGTACCGCGCCCAGTCCCGCAACTCGTACGTCGCGTCGACGGCCGTGTGCAGCGTGCGCAGCGCCCGGTCGTTGGCCTCCTCCAGGAGGTCGAACCGGGGCGGGCGGCCCTTCTCCATGGCACGCACCCAGTCCGAGTGCCCGACGGTGACCAGCAAGTCCTCGCCGACCTGGTCGCGCAGGAAGTCGAGGTCGTCCTGGCCCTGCACCTTGTTGCCGACGACCTTCAGGGTGACGCCGAAGTCGCGCGCGTACTCCTTGTACTGGCGGTAGACGGAGACCCCCTTCCGGGTCGGCTCGGCGACGAGGAACGTGAGGTCGAAGCGGGTGAACATGCCGGAGGCGAACGAGTCCGAGCCGGCGGTCATGTCCACCACGACGTACTCGTCACGGCCGTCGACCAGGTGATTCAGGCACAGTTCCACCGCTCCGGTCTTGGAGTGGTAGCAGGCGACCCCCAGGTCGGCGTCCGTGAAGGGCCCGGTGACCATCAAACGGACGGTCCCGCCGTCGAGTTCCACCGGCCGGGCGCAGGCGTCGTAGACCGGATTGTCCTCGCGCACCCGCAGCAGGCGCGAACCCTCTCCCGGCGGCGTCGTCTTGATCATCTTCTCGGCGGAGGCGATGCGCGGGTTGGTGCCGCGCAGATGGTCCTTGATCAGCGCGAGGTGCTCGCCCAGGGCGGGCAGCGCGGCCGCCTCCGCGTCGTCGAGGCCCAGCGCGGCCCCGAGGTGCTGGTTGATGTCGGCGTCGATCGCGACGACGGGTGCGCCGGTGGCGGCGAGGTGGCGGACGAACAGGGAGGACAGGGTCGTCTTGCCGCTGCCGCCCTTCCCGACGAAAGCAATTTTCATGTTCACCAACGGTAGTGGCCTGATGGCGGTGCGTGGCGACCGGGCACGGTGCGGGGTGAAGAAGACCACTCATTCGTGGGGTGCGGTGCGGGTGTGCGTAGGGTCTTACCCATGAGTACGACAGGCGCGAACGCCGATCCGCTCGCGACCCTGGGTGCCCTGCCCGGGGTGGCCGAGTCCGTGGAGTCCGTCCGCAAGGCCGTCGACCGGGTCTACGGCCACCGGATCATGAGGCGCCGCAGCAACGAGATCACCTCCGAGGCGGCGCTGCGCGGCGCCCGGGGCTCGGCGGCGCTGTCCGGAGCGGACTGGGCCCTGGAGGAGGTGCGCCGGCGCAGCGACTTCAGCGGGGACGACGAGGCGCGCGCGGTGGGCGCCGCGCTCCGGCTCACCGCCGAGGCGGGGCAGTTGCTGTCCATCTGGCGTCAGTCGCCGCTGCGGGTGCTGGCCCGGCTGCACCTGGTGGCGGCCGCGACCCAGGCCGACGAGGTGGGGCGGCCCCGCCAGAAGAGCGAGCCGGTGGACGAACCGCTCGTCGAGCTGCCGCTGCCCGACGCCGAGGAGGCGCACGGCCGCCTGGACGGCCTGGCCGCGCTGATCACCGCGGGCGGTTCCGCGCCCGCGCTGGTGACGGCCGCAGTGGTGCACGGGGAACTCCTGGCGCTGCGCCCGTTCACCTCGCACAACGGGCTGGTCGCGCGCGCGGCCGAGCGCATCGTCCTGGTCGGCAGCGGCCTGGACCCCAAGTCGGTCTGCCCGGCCGAGGTCGGGCACGCCGAGCTGGGGCGCGCGGCCTATCTCGCGGCGCTCGACGGCTACGTCTCCGGGACTCCGGAAGGCATGGCCGCGTGGATCGCCCACTGCGGCAAGGCGGTCGCGCTGGGCGCCCGTGAGTCGACGGCCGTGTGCGAGGCACTCCAGCGCGGGGCGGCGTAGGGCACGCCGGGGCGTCCCGGTCCGCTCTCCCAGGTTTCGGCGTGCCTCGCGCGCGCGAGGCAGAAATGCGGCGGTACGAATACTCGTACCGCCGCTGGCACGACCGCCGGGTTACCAAGCGTCCTCGGTATGTGCCCATCAGGTCGGGAACTTCGCCCGTCACCTGGTGTGGCTGGCCCGTAATCGACGGGTCGACGTCGCGTGGGTGCCCGGTGTCCGTGCTCGGTCCGTGGGGCCAGATGCGTGTTTAAGGTGATCCTTTCGGATGTCCTTGGTCTCGCGGGCCGTTGAGTCCTTTGTACTCCTGGGCCCGAGCAAGCGGAAGACTTCGTCGCACTTCTTTACTTTTGCCCCATGCGCGGGTGAACGCGGGTGAAAGGGTGCAGCGGGCCGTGTCGGCCGTGTGGGCCGTGTGGGCCGTGTGGGCCGTGTGGGCCATGCGGGCCGGTCACGCGGCCGCGGACCGGCGCCGGCTCGCGTACCAGACGAGGCCTGCGGTGGCCGCCGCGGCGCCTATCGCGGCGGCGGCGACGAGCGCGGGCCGCGGGGGGGCGGAGAATCCGCCGAGCCGCTGCTTGAGCCGCACCGGCCGGTGGAAGTCGAGAATCGGCCACTCGCGCGTGAGAGCCTCCCGGCGCAGCGCCCGGTCGGGGTTGACCGCGTGCGGACGGCCGACGGCCTCCAGCATCGGCAGGTCGGTCGCCGAGTCGCTGTAGGCGTAGCAGCGGGCCAGGTCGTATCCCTCGGAGGCGGCCAGTTCCCGGATCGCCTCCGCCTTGGTCGGGCCGTACGCGTAGTACTCCACCTCTCCGGTGAAGCAGCCGTCGTCACCCACGACCATGCGGGTCGCCACCACGCGGTCCGCGCCGAGCAGTTCACCGATCGGCTCGACGACCTCGGCGCCCGACGTGGACACGATCACGACGTCGCGGCCGGCCGTGTGGTGCTCCTCGATGAGGGAGGCCGCCTCGTCGTAGATGATCGGGTCGATCAGGTCGTGCAGGGTCTCGGCGACCAGTTCCTTGACCAACTGGACGTTCCACCCGCGGCACAGCGCGGAGAGGTACTCCCGCATCCGTTCCATCTGGTCGTGGTCGGCTCCGCCGGCGAGGAAGACGAACTGGGCATATGCGGTACGCAACACAGCCCTGCGGTTGATCAGCCCGCCTTGGTAGAACGACTTGCTGAACGTGAGCGTGCTCGACTTCGCAATGACCGTCTTGTCCAGGTCGAAGAAGGCTGCCGTGCGGGGCATGGAGTGGCGCGCGGAGTGCGGCAAGGAGTGGTTTTCCACAAGCCCGAGCATAGGCGCAGCCCATTCGGCGTAAGGTGGGGCGCGTGGGTTTGCCTGAGAAGGCTCTCGGGTACACCATGGAAGTCACGGATCGTTCGCGACCGTGCTAACCCGGTCCGACTCCTCCCCCCCCCCGAGTCGGCCGTGGAGACGACCCCCGCTCTCCCCCCCGGCGGGGGTCGTCGCATGTCCGGGTGGGTTTTTTCGTTCTTCCCCTGATCCGGGCCCAGTGCCGTTGCGCGCGGGGCCTGGGTCTTGTCGCGGAGACGTTTGGCTACCGAGTGTAGTTGTCGGACTCCTCTGCGGGACTCGTACGCGGGATGGAACGGGGAGAGGCGCGGCTCACCGGTTCGAGTGAGTCGATATTCACAGCCATCGAGTTGTCCACAGATTTTGACCAAGATCCACACGATTTTCCGGACCGGTGCACCGTGATTCCCATGCGTTCGGGCCGCGCCGAGTTCTCCGGCCGGATCTGTTTGCCGGACGTGTGATGTCGGCCGCTCGTGCGGGACCGGTTTCCGGTTCCTCACGCGGCTGCGAATCGCGGGGCCGCACGGCTGCGCGAGAGACGACGAACGTCACAGACGCCACGAGACACGACACGGCGACACGACACCACGACGCACGGCCTGCGGCACACGGCGGCACACGGCGCCGCGAGACGCCGCGGACGGCCGGCGCGACCGCCGGAGCCGTGTGGAAGCCGAAGGGGGAAGCCGGACCATGACCGGAACCATCACGCACGACCCGCCGCCCGCCGCCGGAGGGCGGCAGAGCGGGCCCTTGATCGTCACCGAGGATCCGGACCTCCTCGACGACCTGCTGCGCCTGTGCGCGGCCGCGGGCGCCACACCGGAAGTGCACCACTCGGTACCCGCGTCGCCGCCGTCGACGCCGTCGGCGCTCACGGCGACGACCTCCTCGGCGAACCTGTCCCCGCCCGGGTCCGCACGGCCCGCCGGCTGGGAGGCCGCGCCCTTGGTCCTCGTCGGGGATGACGCGGCGCGGCGTGTGCGCGGAGCCGTCCGCAGGCGCGGAGTGGTCCTGGTGGGGCGTGACCAGGACGACTCGGGGGTCTGGCAGCGGGCGGTCGAGATCGGCGCCGACCACGTCCTGATGCTGCCCGACGGCGAGCAGTGGCTCGTCGACCGGATCGCGGACGTCGTCGAGGGCGTCGGCCGTCCAGCCCTCACCGTCGGCGTCATCGGCGGCCGGGGCGGCGCCGGGGCGTCCACGCTGGCCTGCGCCCTCGCCGTCACCTCCGCGCGGGAGGGACTGCGCAGTCTGCTGGTGGACGCCGATCCGATGGGCGGCGGCCTCGACGTCCTCCTCGGCGGGGAGACGGCCGACGGGCTGAGATGGCCGGCGTTCGCGGCCTCTCGCGGGCGGGTCGGCGGCGGCGCCCTGGAGGAGTCGCTGCCCGAGCTGCACTCGCTGCGGGTGCTGAGCTGGGACCGCGGGGACTGCGTCGCGGTACCGCCCCAGGCCGTACGCGCGGTGCTCGCGGCGGCCCGGCGCAGGGGCGGCACGGTCGTCGTGGACCTGCCCCGCCGGATCGACGACGGCGTCGCCGAGATCCTCGCCCAGCTCGACGTCGGCATCCTCGTCGTCCCCGCGGACCTGCGGGCCGTCGCGGCGGCGGGGCGGGTGGCTGCCGCGGTCGGCATGGTCCTGGGCGACCTCCGGGTGGCGGTGCGCGGACCGTACACCTCCGGACTGGACGACCGGGAAGTGGCCCGGCTGCTCGGCCTCCCCCTGGTTGGCGAAGTCCCGGTCGAGTCCGGGCTGTTGCGCGCCACGGAGAGCAGACGGCCTCCGGGCACGCCCTCCCGGGGCCCACTGGCGCGCTTTTGCCGGGGGTTCTGGGAAAGGGCGCTGGCGGACTCGGAGGGGCGGGGCGGGAGTGCCGGATGAGGGAGATGACCGGGGTGGTCGCGAGAGGTGGGAGGCAGGTCGGAGTGGACATGACGGATGCGGGGATGCGGGGCGGGGCGTCGGGGTGGCCCGCGCGGGCTGCCGCGGAGAAGGACACGGGCGGGAGAGGTCCCGGGGCGTCCGGCGGGCTGTCTGCGCCGGTGGCGTGCGAGGAGCCCACGGCCCGGACGGCACCGGGCTGGGCTTCCCGGCAGTCCGGAGGAGCGTCTGCCGACGGGGCCGCACAGCGCATCCCCGGGGCGTCGGCGGGACCGTCGCCCGCTGGACTGCCGGGGACGGTTTCCGGACGGGGAAGGGGGCCGGGACGAGCTCCCGCGCCGCCCTCGGCGACGGCCACGACCGTCTCGCGGAGAGGTCCAGGCCCCGCGCCGGGCGTGTTCGCCGCGCCCGGGATGCTCGACGGTGTGCGGCGTCGGCTCGCCGAGAGCGGTGCGGAGCCGACACCCGCGCGTGTGGCGCAGGCCCTGCGGGAGCAGGGGAGGGTCCTCGGGGACGCCGAGATCCTCGGTGCCGCCGAACAGCTCAGGTCGGAACTCGTCGGCAGTGGACCCCTCGAGTCGCTGCTCGCCGACCCGTCGGTGACGGACGTGCTGGTGTCCGCCCCGGACCGGGTGTGGGTGGACCGCGGCGGCGGCCTGGAGCTGACTCCGGTCGTCTTCCCGGACGCCGCCGCGGTACGGCGGCTCGCGCAGCGCCTCGCCACCGTCGCCGGGCGCCGACTCGACGACGCCCGGCCCTGGGTGGACGCCAGGCTGCCCGACGGCACCCGGCTGCACGCGGTGCTGCCCCCCGTCGCCGTCGACTGCACCTGCCTGTCGCTGCGGGTGGTGCGGCCGCGCGCCTTCACGCTCGACGAGCTGGCGACGGCGGGCACCGCGCCGCCCGGCGGTGACCGCGTGCTGCGCGCCCTGGTGCGGGCACGGCTGTCCTTCCTCGTCAGCGGGGGCACGGGCAGCGGCAAGACGACGCTGCTCAGCGCCCTGCTCGGGCTCGTCGGACCGGACGAGCGCATCGTGCTGGCCGAGGACTCCGCGGAGCTTCGGCCCGACCACGCGCACGTCGTCCGCCTGGAGACCCGGCCGGCCAATCAGGAGGGCGCGGGCCTGGTCACCCTGGAGGACCTGGTCCGGCAGGCACTGCGCATGCGCCCGGACCGGCTGGTGGTGGGCGAGGTGCGCGGACCCGAAGTGGCCCACCTGCTCGCCGCGTTGAACACGGGCCACAGCGGGTGCGGGACCGTGCACGCCAACGCCGCGGCCGACGTCCCGGCGCGGCTGGAGGCGCTCGGCACGGCCGCGGGCCTGGACCGCGCGGCCCTGCACAGCCAGCTGGCGGCGGCCCTCTCGGTCGTCCTCCACCTGGTCCGTGACCGCGCGGGCCGCCGCCGGATCGCCGAGGTGCACGTACTGGAACGCGACCCGTCGGGGCTGGTGCGGACGGTTCCGGCGCTGCGCTGGGGAGCGGATTCCTTCGTGGCTGAACGCGGCTGGCAGCGGCTGCGGGAGCTGCTGCGCGGTGCGGGGCTCGAGGAACGGGCGGCCTCCGGGCGGGAGGCGCGGGGATGACGAGCGTGACGGAGGCGGGCATGACGGGAGCGGACATGACGGGGACGGGCGGGGTGTCGACGGGTGTGGCACTGGTGTGCCTGGGAGCGGCCGCGTGGCTGGCCGGCGGGTGGCACTCCGGGGTACGGCGGGCGCGGCTGGTGCTCGCCGAGGGCCGGGCCGGTCGGGTGGCCGGGGCCGGCGGGGCCGGCGAGATCGGTGGGGCCGGCGGGGCCGGCGAGATCGGTGGGGCCGGCGGGGCGCGCGGTACGGGGCCGCCGTCCCCGGCGCGGCGGGTGACCGACGGGGTGCGGCGCGTCCGTGGTCGGCTGCGGCCCGAGTGGGCCTCCCTGGCCGCCGGGCTGGTGCTGGCGCTCCTGGGTGACTCGGTACTGCCGGTCGTCGCTGGAGCGGCCGGAGTACCGGTGCTGCGGCGGGTACGTCTGGCCGGCCGGGCACGGCGGGCCCGGGAACGCCGACAGGACGCGGTGATCGCGCTGTGCGGGACGCTCGCCGGGGAGGTGCGGTCGGGGCGGCAGCCGGGCGAGGCGCTGCTGTACGCGGTGCGCGATCCCACGGTGCACGGCTCCGGCGGGCTCGGTGACGCGCAGGCGGCGGTGCTGGCGGCGGCGCGGTTCGGAGGGGACGTCCCCGGGGCGCTCGCGGCGGCTGCCGGGCAGCCCGGTGCCGAAGGGCTGCGAGGTCTGGCGGCCTGCTGGCGGGTCGCGGTCGACCAGGGCGCGGGGCTCGCCGCCGGCCTCGACCGGCTGGAGGGCGCGCTGCGCGCCGAGCGGGACCAGCGCAGCGACCTGCGGGCCCAGCTGGCGGGCGCGCGGGCCACGGCCGTGATGCTCGCCGGTCTCCCGGTCCTCGGCCTGCTGCTCGGTGTGGCCCTCGGGTCCGACCCCTTGGGCGTGCTGCTGCACACCGGAGCCGGACTGGGCTGCCTGCTGGCCGGCGGGGTGCTGGAGGGCCTGGGCGTCTGGTGGGTGACGCGGATCGTGCGCGGAGCGGAGGCGGCGTCGTGACCGGCGACCTTGTCCACAGGCTGGGGTCGGTGGTGGGGGCGGCGCTGGCCGTCGGCTGGCTGACGCGGGGCCTCGCAGCCGCGCGACGGGAGCGGGCGCTGCGCAGACGGGCCACGGGCCTGTTGGCACCCGAACCGGTTCGTCGGGCCCCTAGGCACACCCAGGTGCTGAGCACCGTCCGCCCGTGGTTGCCCCTGGTCGGCACGGTGGGCGCGGGCTGGGTCCTGATCGGTGGTGTGACCGGGGTTCTGGTGGGAGGGGTGGGCGCCGGAGCACTGTGGCGTTGGAGCGCCCGCGGCTCGGCCGCCGCAGCGTCGGCGGAGGAGTCCGTCGCCGCGGCCGCCTCCCGCCAACTGCCCTTGGCGGCGGACCTGCTGGCGGCCTGCATCGCGGCGGGCGCCGGACCGGTCACGGCCGCACGGGCGGTCGGCGAGGCCCTGGGCGGTCCGGTCGGAGCCGCGCTGGGACGCGGTGCCGCGGAGGTGCGTCTGGGCGGTGAGCCGGACGGCGCCTGGCGAGGGCTGGCCGCCGTCCCGGGGGCGTCGCCCCTCGCGCGGTTGCTGGAGCGGGCCGAGGTGTCCGGTCTGCCCGCGGCGGCCCCGGTCGCGCGGCTGGCCGCCCAGGCCCGCGCCGACTGGGCCCGCGCCACGACGGCTCGGGCCCGTCGAGCGGCCGTCATGGTGACCGCGCCGGTGGGGCTCTGTTTTCTTCCGGCGTTCATCGCGGTGGGCGTGCTGCCGGTGGTCATCGGGCTGGCGGGAGGGGTGCTGGGACATGAGGGAGGCGGTGGCTGACGGATCGGGACGTACCGGCGGCGGAGCCGGCAGACGGACGTCCGGCGCAACCGCGCCGGACGAGCAAGTGAGCGGAAGAAACGACGGAAGAAACGAGCCTCACGGGGGTTGCGATGTATCAGGTGGTACGGGCACGGCTGTGTGCCCTGGTGTGCGGGACGGTAACGGCGTTCGGGCGGCGGGCCGCGCGACGGGACGCGGGCATGGTCACGTCCGAGTACGCGATGGGGATCGTCGCGGCGGTGGCCTTCGCCGTGGTCCTCTACAAGGTCGTGACGAGCGGCGCGGTCAGCGCGGAGCTCCAGGGCATCGTGAAGCGGGCACTCGATGCGCGGATGTGAGAGGGCGACGAGGACGGAGGCGCGGGTGCGGGACACCCGCGGACGGAGCCGGTGCGGCGCACCGCAGGGCGAAACCGACGGCGACGCGTGCGGCGAACGGCGCAGCAGGCCGCACGGCAGGTCGGACAGCGGGACGGACAGCAGGTCGGACAGCGAGGCGGACGACGGGAAGTCGGGCAGCGGCCCGGACGGTGGCTTCGTGACGGCGGAGACGGCCGTGGTGCTCCCGGTGCTGGTGGTCTTCGCGATGGCGCTCGTGTGGGGCCTGCTCGTGGTGGCCGCTCAGATCCAGTGCGTGGACGCGGCCCGAACGGGTGCCCGCGCGGCGGCCCGGCAGGACCCGGCCGACGCGGTCATGGAAGTCGCCCGCGAGGCGGCACCCCGTGGGGCCCGGGTCACGGTCAGCCGGGAGGCGGGACTGGTCCGTGTGGTCGTGGTGGCCGCCCCACCGGTGCTGCACGGCTTGCCCTTCGAGGTACGGGAGGAGGCCGTGGCTTCGACGGAGCAGACGGCGGGGACGGCACCGCCGGAGGCGCGGTCGTGAGGCGCGACGCAGTGAGGCGCGACGCAGTGAGGCGCGACGCCGTGAGGACCGCGCCCGACCGGGGTTCGGCGACCGTGTGGAGCGTTGCCGCCATCGCCGTTCTGTGTCTGGTGTTCGGCGTCGTCCTCGCACTGGGGCAGGCCGTCGTGGCCCGGCATCGTGCGGCCGGTGGTGCCGACCTGGCGGCGCTCGCGGCGGCGGACCACTGGGCCGAGGGCGGCACGGCGGCGTGCGACAGGGCGGACCGGGTCGCGCGGGCCCAAGGGACGCGGCTGGTGCGGTGCGCGCTCACCGGGCAGGTCTCGGACGTGACGGCGGCGTCGGGCAGGGGGCCGTTCACGGCGGAGATCCGGGCCAGGGCGGGCCCGGCCGCTACTCCGCCTCCGCCGCCCCCCGGAGCAGCACCGTGAGGAGCCGTACCGCTCCCCGTTTGTGCAGTGGGTCGTTGCCGTTGCCGCACTTGGGGGACTGGATGCAGGACGGGCAGCCGGCGTCGCACTCGCAGGAGGCGATGGCCTCCCGCGTGGCCGTCAGCCAGTCGCGGGCCGTGTGGAAGGCGCGCTCGGCGAACCCCGCGCCGCCGGGGTGGCCGTCGTACACGAAGACCGTGGGCAGCAGGGTGTCCGGGTGCAGCGGGACCGACACGCCGCCGATGTCCCAGCGGTCGCAGGTCGCGAACAGGGGCAGCATGCCGATCGAGGCGTGTTCGGCGGCGTGCAGGGCCCCGCCGAGGATCTCCGGGTTGATCCGGGCCGCGTCCAGTTGGTCCTCGGTGACCGTCCACCACACCGCGCGCGTGCGCAGCGTCCGGGGAGGCAGGTCGAGCTTGGTCTCGCCCAGGACCTCGCCGGTGATCAGGCGGCGGCGCAGGAAGGAGACCACTTGGTTGGTGACCTCGACGGAGCCGTAGCACAGGCGTCCCTCGCCCCAGGGGACCTCGACGTCGGTCTCCAGGACCGAGATCGCCGTCGTGTCCCGGGCCACCGTCGAGTACGCGGGCGTGGCCTGCTCGACCAGCGCGACGCCGTCCTCCAGGTCCAGGGAGCGCACGAGGTAGGTGCGCCCCTGGTGGAGGTGGACGGCGCCCTCGTGGACGGTCGTGTGGGCGGCACCGGCGTCCACCGTGCCCAGCAGCCGCCCCGTACCGGCCTCGACGACCTGGACCGGGCGTCCGCCCTCGCCGCGGATGTCCGTGAGGTCGGCGGCCCGCTCACGGCGCGTCCAGTGCCAGGCCCGGGTCCGCCGGCGCAGCAGCTTCGCGGCCTCGAGCTGGGGCAGCAGCTCCTCGCAGGCGGGGCCGAAGAGCTTCAGGTCCTCCTCGGTCAGCGGCAGTTCGGCCGCCGCCGCGCACAGGTGGGGGGCGAGGACGTACGGGTTGTCGGGGTCGAGGACCGTGGACTCCACCGGCTGGTCGAACAGCGCCTCCGGATGGTGGACGAGGAAGGTGTCCAGCGGGTCGTCACGGGCGACCAGTACGGCCAGCGCGCCCTGCCCGGACCGGCCCGCCCGGCCCGCCTGCTGCCACAGCGAGGCCCGCGTGCCCGGGTACCCGGCGATCACCACGGCGTCCAGGCCGGAGATGTCGAGCCCGAGTTCCAGGGCATTAGTCGCGGCGAGGCCGAGGAGGTCTCCGGAGTGCAGGGCGCGTTCCAGGGCGCGGCGCTCCTCGGGGAGGTAGCCGCCGCGGTACGCCGCGACACGCCGGACCAGCGAGCGGTCGACCTCGGCCAGGCGTTCCTGGGCGATCACCGAGATCAGTTCCGCGCCGCGCCGGGAGCGTACGAAGGTGATCGAACGCATGCCCTGCACGGTGAGGTCGGTGAGCAGGTCGGCGGCCTCGGCGGTGGCCGTGCGGCGGACCGGTGCGCCCTTCTCGCCCTCCAGCTCGGTCAGCGGCGGCTCCCACAGGGCGAACACCAGTTCCCCGCGCGGTGACGCGTCGTCGGCGACCTCGACCACCGGCAGTCCGGTGAGCCGGCGGGCCGCCACCGAGGGCTCGGCGGCGGTGGCGGAGGCGAGCAGGAACACGGGCGACGCGCCGTAGCGGGCACAGAGTCTGCGCAGTCTGCGCAGGACCTGGGCGACGTGGGAGCCGAAGACGCCGCGGTAGGTGTGGCACTCGTCGATGACGACGTATTTCAGCGCCTTCAGGAAGGAGGACCAGCGGGGGTGGGAGGGCAGGATGCCGCGGTGCAGCATGTCCGGGTTGGTCAGGACGTACGTGCCGTACTGCCGGATCCACTCGCGTTCCTCGAACGGCGTGTCGCCGTCGTAGACCGCCGTTCGGACGGATGTGCCCAGGGGTTGTGAAAGTTCCTTCACGGACCGGCACTGGTCGGCCGCCAGCGCCTTGGTGGGGGCCAGGTAGAGGGCGGTGGCGCCACGGCCGTTCGGGGCCTCGGAGCCGTCCACGAGGGCCGACAGGACGGGCACCAGATAGGCCAGGGACTTGCCGGACGCGGTGCCCGTGGCGACGACCACCGAATCGCCGTCGAGGGCGTGCTCGGCCACGCGTGCCTGGTGGGCCCAGGGGTGTTCGATGCCCGCGGTCCGCACCGCGGCGAGGACCTCCGGACGAATCCGGTCCGGCCAGACGGCATGACGGCCCGCACGCGGGGGCAGGTGCTCCGTATGAGTGATGCGCGCAGCCCGGCTCGGTCCCGAGGCGAGCCGGTCCAGGAGCATGCCCGGTTCCGGCCGGGAGCCGGGCTCCGCCGGGGATCGATCGGGTCGGTGATTCTTGGCCATCGGCACCGAGTCTGTCACTGGCGTGACGGACAATGGGACCAAGGCGTCGTGCACGCCTGCCGGTAAGTGATTGAATGCCATCGCGGCTGGCGAACCGTCCTGGGGGCTTCAAGCCGAGGTGTCCCGAGGGACGACCGCTCGATAGCAAGGTGCTGGAGGATCCGTGGACCTGTCCCTGTCGACCCGTACCGTCGGCGATCGTACGGTCGTCGAGGTCGGTGGCGAAATTGACGTATACACCGCGCCCAAGCTGCGTGAGCAGTTGGTCGAGCTCGTGAACGACGGGAGTTTCCATCTCGTCGTCGACATGGAGGGCGTGGACTTCCTCGACTCCACAGGGCTCGGCGTGCTGGTCGGTGGACTGAAGCGAGTGCGTGCCCATGAGGGCTCGCTGCGGCTGGTCTGCAACCAGGAGCGCATTCTCAAGATCTTCCGTATCACCGGCCTCACCAAGGTGTTCCCCATTCACACCTCGGTCGAGGAAGCGGTGGCGGCCACCGACTGACGACCGGTTCCGGGTCCCTGGGGCCCGGGACGGCAAGAAGAACGAGGGGGGCCCGGGCTGTCGGCGGCCCGGACCCTCGAAAGCACGCCCGTAGTCCGAGGGGGATGCATGGCCACCGTCGAACTCCGCTTCAGCGCGCTGCCCGAGCACGTCCGCACCGCCCGTCTGGTGGCGGCCGCGGTGGCGCGCAGGGCCGGAGTGGACGAGGCCGTCCTCGACGAGGTCAGGCTCGCCGTCGGCGAGGCCTGCACCCGGGCTGTGGGCCTGCATCAGCACGTCGGCATCACGGCGCCGGTCAAGGTGTCGCTGATCGAGGAGGAGAAGCAGTTCTCCATCGAGGTCGGCGACGAGGCGCCGCACGCGGTCCCCGGGGTCAAGGCCTCGGGGGACGCCGCCGACGGGCTGGAGGCCGAGGAGGACGAGATGGGCCTCGCGGTCATCAGCGGACTCGTCGACGACGTGGAGGTCTCGGCGGGCGAGGACGGCGGGCTGATCCGCATGACCTGGCCCACCGCGCCGGCGGTGCTGCCGCCGATCTGACCGCCCGCGTCGTCACCGTGTCACCCGGAGGGCCCCACTTGGTGGGGCCCTTCGCCATGCGCGGACATAGATTGGTGCCGTGCGGGTGTCAAGAGAATGCATTCACGATCAATCACGCGGCCCACGCGTGGGGAATTGATCAGACAAACGGGGAGCGACATTAATGCCGGAGGGGCATTACTACGTCCAGTACTTCCGGCTCCCTTGTGGTTGACAGGCCAATTCCTTTTGTCGTGCACTGTTTTGATCGGGTTCCGGTCCCTACAATCCCGTCCACATCTTGAGCTCAGCCCAAGCGTCAAGGAGGACGAATGGCGGAGCTTTTCACCTCTCAGCAGTTGGGCCCCCACGAGGTGGGCGATCCCTCCCCTCTGGCGGCCGCCGTGCTGACCGACGGGAACCGCGTCCTGGTCGCCGTCATCGCGGTGGTCGCGCTGGCCGCGCTGGTGCTCGCGGGTGTCCTGGTGCGCCAGGTGCTCGCGGCGGGCGAGGGAACCGATGGCATGAAGAAGATCGCGGCGGCCGTCCAGGAAGGCGCGAAGGCATACCTGGCCCGGCAGTTGCGCACACTCGGCGTATTCGCCGTCGTCGTGTTCTTCCTGCTCATGCTGCTGCCCGCGGACGACTGGAATCAACGGGCCGGACGTTCGATCTTCTTCCTGATCGGCGCTGCATTCTCGGCGGCCACCGGCTATATCGGCATGTGGCTCGCCGTGCGCAGCAATGTGCGCGTCGCCGCTGCGGCGCGGGAAGCGACACCGGCGCCCGGTGAACCGGAAAAGGACCTCACTCTCGTCTCGCACAAGGCGACGAAGATCGCGTTTCGCACGGGCGGCGTCGTCGGCATGTTCACGGTGGGGCTCGGCCTGCTGGGCGCCTGCTGTGTGGTGCTGGTCTACGCGGCCGACGCGCCGAAGGTCCTGGAGGGCTTCGGCCTCGGTGCCGCGCTGATCGCGATGTTCATGAGGGTCGGCGGCGGCATCTTCACCAAGGCCGCCGACGTCGGCGCCGACCTGGTCGGCAAGGTCGAGCAGGGCATCCCGGAGGACGATCCGCGCAATGCCGCGACCATCGCCGACAACGTGGGCGACAACGTCGGAGACTGCGCGGGCATGGCCGCCGACCTCTTCGAGTCGTACGCCGTCACCCTCGTGGCGGCACTGATCCTCGGCAAAGTGGCCTTCGGCGACTCCGGGCTGGCGTTCCCGCTGCTGGTTCCGGCGATCGGTGTGCTCACGGCGATGATCGGCATCTTCGCGGTGGCACCCCGGCGCTCCGACCGCAGCGGCATGAGCGCGATCAACCGGGGCTTCTTCGTCTCCGCGGTGATCTCGCTGGTGCTGGTGGCCGTCGCCGTCTTCGTCTACCTCCCCGGCAGCTACGCCGACCTGGACGGCGTCACCGACGCGGCGATCGCCGGCAAGAGCGGCGACCCGCGGATCCTCGCGCTGGTCGCGGTGGCGATCGGCATCGTGCTCGCCGCCCTGATCCAGCAGCTCACCGGCTACTTCACCGAGACCACGCGGCGCCCGGTCAAGGACATCGGCAAGACCTCGCTCACCGGTCCCGCCACCGTCGTCCTCGCCGGAATCTCCCTCGGCCTCGAATCGGCCGTCTACACCGCGCTGCTGATCGGCCTCGGCGTCTACGGGGCCTTCCTGCTCGGCGGCACGTCGATCATGCTGGCGCTGTTCGCGGTGGCGCTGGCCGGCACCGGTCTGCTCACCACGGTCGGCGTCATCGTCGCCATGGACACCTTCGGGCCGGTCTCCGACAACGCGCAGGGCATCGCCGAGATGTCCGGCGACGTGGAGGGCGCCGGAGCCCAGGTGCTCACCGACCTCGACGCCGTGGGCAACACCACCAAGGCCATCACCAAGGGCATCGCCATCGCCACCGCCGTCCTCGCGGCGGCGGCCCTCTTCGGGTCGTACCGCGACGCCATCACCACCGGCGCGGCGGACGTCGGCGAGAAACTCAGCGGTGCGGGCGCGCCGATGAACCTGATGATGGACATCTCCCAGCCCAACAACCTCGTCGGGCTCATCGCGGGCGCGGCGGTCGTCTTCCTCTTCTCGGGGCTGGCGATCAACGCGGTGTCCCGGTCGGCGGGCGCCGTGGTCTTCGAGGTACGGCGGCAGTTCCGCGAACGGCCCGGGATCATGGACCACACCGAGAAGCCCGAGTACGGCAAGGTCGTCGACATCTGCACCAGGGACGCCCTGCGGGAACTCGCCACGCCCGGCCTGCTCGCCGTGATGGCGCCCATCTTCATCGGGTTCACCCTCGGGGTGGGCGCGCTCGGCGCGTTCCTGGCGGGCGCGATCGGCGCGGGCACGCTGATGGCGGTTTTCCTCGCCAACTCCGGCGGTTCCTGGGACAACGCCAAGAAACTCGTCGAGGACGGCCACCACGGCGGCAAGGGCAGCGAGGCGCACGCCGCGACCGTCATCGGCGACACGGTCGGCGACCCCTTCAAGGACACCGCCGGGCCGGCCATCAACCCGCTGCTGAAGGTCATGAACCTGGTGGCGCTGCTCATCGCTCCCGCGGTCATCAAGTTCTCCTACGGCGCCGACAAGAGCATCGGCGTACGGGTGCTGATCGCGGTCGTCGCGTTCGTCGTCATCGCGGTGGCGGTCTACGTGTCCAAGCGGCGCGGAATCGCCATGGGCGGCGAGGACGACACCGGCGCGCGGCCCAAGCCGGCGGATCCGGCGGCGGTTTCGTAGGCGACCGCCGCGGGGCCGTCGTAGGGCCCGGCCGCAGGCTGGGGCAAAGGGCGGGCGGAAGGCGCGTGTTGGCGTGCCGTCCGCCCGTTTCGCGTGCGTGCGCCCTGCATGCGTGAGCCTTCTCTCCCTTTCTGTCATGGTGCAAATGGCTTCAACCCCGTCATAACGGATGTTCGTCCGGTGGATGTCCCCCATCCGGCGTGTATGTTCCGGGGCCGAGAGCCATGGAAGGGACCAATCCGGTGAACAAGAAGCTCGCGGTCGCACTGTCCGGCGGTGCGGTACTGGTACTGGCGCTGACGGGATGCGGCGGCAGCGACGACAACGAGAAGCTGGACTCCTGGGCCAAGGAGGTCTGCGAGGGCGTGCAGCCGCAGGCCAAGAAGATCGAGGCGGCCAACGCGGCGATCCAGAAGGAGACCTCGGACAGCAGCACGCCGGCCGAGGTCCAGAAGACCGACGCGAAGGCGTTCCAGGACATGTCCGACGCCTACAAGGCGATGGGCGCCACCGTCCAGAAGGCCGGTCCCCCGGACGTCGAGGACGGCGAGAAGAAGCAGAAGGACGCGGTCACCGAGCTGAACGGCCTCTCCTCCTCGTACGCCTCCCTGCGCAAGCAGGTGGAGGAGCTCAACACCAAGGACCAGGCCAAGTTCGCCGACGGCCTCAAGGACATCGCCACCGAACTGAACAAGCTCAGCAAGAGCGGCAGCGACGCGCTCAGGACCCTGGAGGAGGGCGACGTGGGCAAGGCGATGGCCAAGCAGCCGAGCTGCAAGTCGGCCTCGGCGACGCCGTCCGCCGCCAAGGGCTGACCGGGACGGCGTCCGCGCGGGGCACGGGGCGGGGCAGGGGCCCCCGGGCCACAATGGGGGTGTGAGTAACGCCAGCCTGTCCCCCCTGCCCTCCGCCGACCGCCCCGACGTCACCGCCCGGCTGCGGGACGCCCTGCTCGGGGCGTCCTTCACCGCCGACGGACTGCTGGAGCTGCTCGGCGCCCCCGCCTACGCGGCGTTGTCCCGCAGCGAGACCGTGCCCGCGCTCCGGGCCACCCGCGGCGACACGCCGCTCGAACTGCTCGTCCGGCTGTTCCTGCTGCAGCAACCCGTCCCCCGCGCGCGCGTGGCGGACGTGCTGCCCGTCGAGGTCTGCCTGGAGAGCGGATGGCTCGAGCGCGCGGGCGACGACGAGGTGGCGGCCACCGTGGACGTACGGCCCTACGGCGGCCCCGGCGGCGAGGACTGGTTCATCGTCTCCGACCTGGGCTGCGCGGTTGGCGGCGCCGGCGGCATCGGCAACCACGCCGAGGGCGTCGTCCTCGGCGTCGGCGGGGCCTCCACCACCCTGGCGGGCCTCACCGTCCGCACGCCCGTCTCCGCCGCCCTCGACCTCGGCACCGGCTCCGGCATCCAGGCCCTGCACGCCGCCGCGCACGCCACGCGCGTGACCGCCACCGACGTCAACCCGCGCGCGCTGCACATCACCGCGCTCACCCTCGCCCTGTCCGGGGCCCCGGCCGCCGACCTGCGCGAGGGCTCCCTGTACGAGCCGGTCGCCGACGACGAGACGTACGACCTCATCGTCTCCAACCCGCCGTTCGTGATCTCACCGGGCGCCCGGCTCACCTACCGCGACGGCGGCATGGGCGGGGACGATCTGTGCCGCTCGCTCGTTCAGCAGACGGGGGAGCGCCTGAACGAGGGCGGATTCGCGCACTTCCTCGCCAACTGGCAGCACGTGGAGGGGGAGGAGTGGACGGACCGGCTGCGCTCCTGGGTGCCGCGCGGCTGCGACGCCTGGATCGTGCAGCGCGAGGTGCAGGACGTCACCCAGTACGCCGAGCTGTGGCTGCGGGACGCGGGCGACCACCGAGGTGACCCGGCCGACTACCAGGCGCGGTACGACGCGTGGCTGGACGAGTTCGAGGCCCGCAAGGTCAAGGCCGTCGGCTTCGGCTGGATCACGCTGCGCCGGACCGGGGCCGCCGAGCCCTCGGTCGTCGCCGAGGAGTGGCCGCACCCGGTCGAGCAGCCGCTCGGCGAGACCGTGCGCGCCCACTTCGACCGCGTCGACTACCTGCGCGCCCACGACGACGCGGCCCTCCTGGAGGCCCGTTTCACGCTGGCCGGCGAGGTCGTCCAGGAGCAGGTCGGGCTGCCCGGCGCCGAGGACCCGGAGCACGTCGTCCTGCGCCAGAACCGCGGCATGCGCCGGGCCACCCGGGTCGACACGGTCGGCGCCGGATTCGCGGGCGTCTGCGACGGCACCATGAGCGCCGGCCGCATCCTGGACGCCATCGCCCAGCTGGTCGGCGAGGACCCGGTGGCCCTGCGCGACCGCACGCCCGCGCAGATCCGCCTCCTGGTGGAGCAGGGCTTCCTCGAACCGGCGTAGCGGGGCCCGGCCCCCGGGCGTGGGTGCGAGCCCCCATTTCCGTGCCGGCGGCCTTCTGTCCCCAGGCCGTCCGACGCGCCCGGCCCACCGGCGTACGGGAGAAGCGGTCATGGCCGCCGCCCCCCGGGGCCGCCGCCTTGTCGGCTCCCCGTTCACCTCGGGTTCGCCTGCCCGCCGTCCGTGCGTGACAGCCTCCCGGAGGCTGGACACGCGCGGGCTGGAGAAAAGGGGAACGGGGACCATGGAGAGCGGGCCGGCGATCTTCGCGGGATTGGTGTTCGCCCTGTTCGGGGCCGGTCTGCTGGTGTGGACCACGGCACGGGTGCGGCACGGCCGGCCCGTCGCGCTCGATGTGAGCCCCGTCGCATCGGCGACGGTCGCGGGCGTCGCCGCGGTGATCGCGCTGAGCCTCGGGGCATGGTTCCTGACGCGGGCGTGACACGCCGGTCGCCGGTCCCGGCCGGAACACCACCCGGTAACCGGGGGATCGCGCTCCGGATACCCGGGTCGGGGCAGGTGAGCACTCCGGGCGGCAGGAACAGGGTTCGTCGGGTTACCGTTCGAGTGGCCGTTGCGGGCTTTTCCCGTTTGACACGGGGGCGGGAGGTACCGTCACACTCCGCAGCGTCACGATCGAAACACAGAACGACCCGACCCGGGACCACGCCCTGGGGAGGCCCAGCGTCGACCGGAGAGAAGAGCGAAGTTGTCCCCGACCAGCGAGACCGCGAAGGGCGGCCGCCGACTCGTCATCGTCGAGTCGCCTGCCAAGGCGAAGACGATCAAGGGCTATCTCGGCCCTGGCTACGTCGTCGAGGCGAGCGTCGGGCACATTCGCGACCTTCCCAGCGGCGCGGCGGAGGTGCCGGAGAAGTACACCGGCGAGGTCCGCCGCCTCGGTGTGGACGTCGAACACGACTTCCAGCCCATCTACGTGGTCAACGCGGACAAGAAGTCCCAGGTCAAGAAGCTCAAGGACCTGCTGAAGGAGTCCGACGAGCTCTTCCTCGCCACCGATGAGGACCGCGAGGGCGAGGCCATCGCCTGGCACCTCCAGGAAGTCCTCAAGCCGAAGATCCCGGTCAAGCGCATGGTGTTCCACGAGATCACCAAGGACGCGATCCGCGCCGCCGTCGCCAACCCGCGCGAGCTCAACCAGAAGCTCGTCGACGCCCAGGAGACCCGTCGCATCCTCGACCGCCTCTACGGCTACGAGGTCTCGCCGGTCCTGTGGAAGAAGGTCATGCCGCGCCTGTCGGCCGGCCGCGTCCAGTCCGTCGCCACCCGGCTCGTCGTCGAGCGGGAACGCGAGCGCATGGCGTTCCGCTCCGCCGAGTACTGGGACCTCACCGGCACCTTCGCGACCGGCCGCGCGGGAGACGCCTCCGACCCGTCGTCGCTGGTCGCGCGCCTTCAGACCGTCGACGGACGACGTGTCGCACAGGGCCGCGACTTCGACTCCCTGGGACAGCTCAAGAGCGCGAACACCCTCCACCTCGACGAGGCGAACGCCCGCGCGCTCGCCGCCGCGCTGGAGAACACCCGCTTCGCCGTCCGCTCCGTCGAGTCCAAGCCGTACCGCCGCTCGCCGTACGCCCCGTTCCGTACGACGACGCTGCAGCAGGAGGCCAGCCGCAAGCTCGGCTTCGGCGCCAAGGCGACGATGCAGATCGCCCAGAAGCTGTACGAGAACGGCTACATCACCTACATGCGTACGGACTCCACGACCCTGAGCGACACGGCGGTCTCCGCCGCCCGCGCCCAGGTGACGCAGTTGTACGGCGCCGACTACCTGCCGCCCCAGCCGCGCACGTACGCCGGCAAGGTCAAGAACGCGCAGGAGGCGCACGAGGCGATCCGCCCCTCCGGCGACCGCTTCCGCACGCCCGCCGAGACCGGCCTGACAGGCGACCAGTTCAAGCTGTACGAGCTGATCTGGAAGCGGACCGTCGCCTCCCAGATGAAGGACGCGACCGGCAACAGCGTCACCGTGAAGATCGGCGGCGCCGCCTCCGACGGCCGGGACGTCGAGTTCAGCGCCTCCGGCAAGACCATCACCTTCCACGGCTTCCTCAAGGCCTACGTCGAGGGCGCCGACGACCCCAACGCCGAGCTGGACGACCGGGAGCGCCGTCTGCCGCAGGTCGCCGAGGGCGACGCGCTGACGGCCCAGGAGATCACGGTCGACGGCCACGCCACCAAGCCCCCGGCCCGCTACACCGAGGCGTCGCTGGTCAAGGAGCTGGAAGAGCGCGAGATCGGCCGCCCGTCGACGTACGCGTCGATCATCGGCACCATCCTGGACCGCGGCTACGTCTTCAAGAAGGGCACGGCACTCGTCCCGTCCTTCCTCTCCTTCGCCGTGGTCAACCTCCTGGAGAAGCACTTCGGGCGGCTCGTCGACTACGACTTCACCGCCAAGATGGAGGACGACCTCGACGCCATCGCCCGCGGCGAGGCCCAGTCGGTGCCGTGGCTGCGCCGCTTCTACTTCGGCGAGGGCGACGGCACGGGAGGCGGCGGCGCGGCCGACGCGGGCAACGGCGACGGCGACCACCTCGGCGGTCTCAAGGAACTCGTGACCGACCTCGGCGCGATCGACGCCCGCGAGGTCTCCTCCTTCCCCGTCGGCAACGACATCAAGCTGCGCGTCGGCCGCTACGGCCCCTACGTCGAGCGCGGCGAGAAGGACTCCGAGAACCACCAGCGCGCCGACGTCCCCGAGGACCTGGCCCCGGACGAGCTGTCCGTGGAGCTGGCCGAGGAACTGCTCGCCAAGCCGAGCGGCGACTTCGAACTGGGCACGGACCCGGCCACCGGCCACGCCATCGTCGCCAAGGACGGCCGCTACGGCCCGTACGTCACCGAGGTGCTCCCCGAGGGCACCCCGAAGACCGGCAAGAACGCCGTGAAGCCGCGCACCGCCTCGCTCTTCAAGTCGATGTCCCTGGACACGGTGACCCTCGACGACGCCCTCAGGCTCATGTCGCTGCCGCGCGTCGTCGGCACCGACGCGGAGGGCGTCGAGATCACCGCGCAGAACGGCCGCTACGGCCCGTACCTGAAGAAGGGCACCGACTCGCGGTCCCTCCAGACCGAGGAGCAGCTCTTCGACATCACGCTGGAGGAGGCGCTGGCGATCTACGCCCAGCCCAAGCAGCGTGGCCGGGCCGCGGCCAAGCCGCCGCTGAAGGAGCTGGGCACCGACCCGGTCAGCGAGAAGCCGGTCGTGGTCAAGGACGGCCGTTTCGGCCCGTACGTCACCGACGGCGAGACCAACGCGACCCTGCGCTCCGGCGACAGCGTCGAGGAGATCACGCCCGAGCGGGGCTACGAGCTGCTGGCCGAGAAGCGCGCCAAGGGGCCCGCCAAGAAGACGGCGAAGAAGGCCACCAAGAAGACGGCCGCGAAGAAGGCCCCGGCCAAGAAGGCGGCGACGGCCAAGAAGACGGCCGCCGCGAAGACCACGGCGGCCAAGAAGACCGCCGCCAAGAGCACGGCGAAGAAGACGACCGCCAAGACGGCTGCCAAGAAGGCGACCGCGTCGAAGACGACGGAGGACTGAGCCCGGCTCAGAAGGCGCGGGTCCTCCCGCTCTCTTCGTCACAGGCTCTTCGCAAAACGAACGCCCTGGCATCAATTCGGTGTCGGGGCGGACGTACGTGCGGCCGGGCACGCCGGACTGTCGGCGGCGACCGATAGGCTGAACGCATGACGCGAGCCGAGCAGCCAACGGCCTCTCACCCCGCCCCGGACGACGCCCTGGTCGCGGACTCCCGCGAGCGCGCCGTCCGCGCCCTGCTGCGCCGTCCGCAGTTGAGGCGGTTGTGGAGCGCACAGCTCGTGGGGGGTGTCGGCGACATCCTCGCCCTCCTGGTGCTGGTCCTCCTCGTCGTGCAGGCCGCGATCGGCGCGGGCTCCTTCGGCGGGGGCTACCGGGGCGTGGCGTTCGCAGTGGCGACGGTTTTCGGCGTCCGCATCCTGGCGACGCTGCTCTTCGGCGCCGTCCTGCTCGGGCCCCTCACATCACTCACCTCGCAGGACGGCCCGCTCGACCGGCGCTGGACCCTGGTCGGCGCCGACGGGCTGCGGGCCGCGCTGCTGATCGTCGCGCCGCTGTGGATCGACTGGACCCCGGACAACGCGCTCGCCGTCCTCCTGGTGACCGTCTTCCTCACGGGCGTCGCCGAGCGCTTCTGGACGGTGTGCCGGGAGAGCGCGGCCCCCGCGCTGCTGCCCGCCCCGCCCCTGGAGGGCGCGACGGTACGGCCGCTGCCGGACCACATGGACGCGCTGCGCCGCCTGTCGCTGCGCACGAGCTTCGTCGCCATCCCGCTCGCGGCGGTCGTCCTGGTCGTCGCGGGGCTCCTGAACAACCTGCTGGGGGCGGGGGTCGACTGGTTCGCCGAGCACCAGGCGGCGCTCGGCTCGTACGTGGCGGCCGGACTGTTCGCCGCCTCCCTGTCCGTCGTGACCTTCCTGGAGTTGCCCGCGGTGCGCACCCCGCGCGCGCGGTCGCCGCTGGAGGGCATGCGCCGCCCGAAGAACGGCGCCGGCGTCGACAAGGGCCGTACCGGCGTGCTCCCGCTGCTGGTCGTCGCCTGTGCCGCGGTCGCCGCGGTGGTGGCCGCCGCGGTCGCCGTGGCGGTGCTGCACGCCAAGGACCTGGGCGGCGGCCCGGTGCTGTACGGCCTGATGGTGGGCGCGCTGACCGGCGGTGTCGTCGTCGGCATCCGTACCGCCCCCGCCCTGCTGCCCTCCCTGTCCCGACGGCGGCTGCTCGCCCTGGCGATCGCCTTCGCCGGGGTCGCCCTGCTGGCCGCCGGCCTCGTCCCGGACGACACCACCGTGCTGCTGCTCCTCGCGCTGGCCGGGGTCGGCGCGGGCGTGACCGCGAACACCGGGCACGCGCTGCTCGACCAGGAGACCGAGGACCACCGCCGGGGCCGGACCACCGAGCACCTGCACGCGGTCGTCCGGGTCTGCGTCGCGCTGGGCGCGGTCGTCGGGCCCGTGCTGGCCGCGGCGGTCGGACCGCACCGGCTGGAGAACGGCAAGTTCGTCTTCGCCCACGGCGGCGCCGCGTTCGTCCTGATGCTGCTCGGCGCCCTGCTGCTGCCGCTGGCCGCGCTGGTGCTGGCCAAGGTCGACGACCGCTCGGGCGTGCCGCTGCGGCACGACCTGCGGGACGCGCTGCTCGGCGGCGACGACCCGGTGCCCGCGCCCGCGACGAACGGTTTCTTCATCGCCTTGGAGGGTGGTGACGGCGCCGGCAAGTCCACCCAGGCCGAGGCGCTCGCCGAGTGGATCCGCGGCAAGGGCCACGAGGTCGTGCTCACCCGCGAGCCCGGAGCCACCCCGGTCGGCAAGCGGCTGCGCTCCATCCTGCTGGACGTCTCCAGCGCCGGACTGTCGCACCGCGCGGAGGCACTGCTGTACGCCGCCGACCGCGCGGAGCACGTCGACACCGTGGTCCGGCCCGCCCTGGAGCGCGGCGCCGTGGTCATCTCCGACCGCTACATCGACTCCTCGGTCGCCTACCAGGGCGCCGGCCGCGACCTGTCGCCGACCGAGATCGCCCGCATCAACCGCTGGGCCACCAACGGGCTCGTCCCGCACCTGACCGTCCTGCTGGACGTCTCTCCGGAGACCGCGCGCGAGCGGTTCACCGAGGCGCCGGACCGGCTCGAGTCGGAGCCCGCCGAGTTCCACGCGCGCGTGCGCTCCGGTTTCCTCACCCTGGCCGCCGCCGACCCCGGGCGCTACCTGGTGGTGGACGCCGGCCAGGAGCCCGAGGCCGTCACCACCGTCGTACGCCACCGGCTCGACCAGGTGCTGCCGCTGTCCGAGGCCGAGATCAAGGCCCAGGAGGAGGCGCGCCGCAAGGCCGAGGAGGAGGCGCGGCGCAAGGCCGAGGAAGAGGCCGCGCGCAGGGCCGAGGAGGAGCGCCTGGAGCGCGAGCGCCTCGAGGAGGAGGCGCGGGTGCGCGCCGAGGAGGAGGAGCGCAAGCGCCGCGAGCTGGAGGAGGCGCAGCGGCGCGAGGCGGAGCGGCAGGCCGAGGAGGCCAGGCAGCGGGCCGAGGAGGCCCGTCGCAAGGCCGAGGAGGAGCGGGCCCGGCTCCTGGCGGAGGAGAAGGCGCGCGCCGAGGAGGAGGCGCGGCTGCGGGCCGAGGAGGAACGGCGCCGCAAGCAGGCCGAGGAGGAGGAGCGGCTGCGCGCCGAGGCCGAGGCCCGGCGCCTGGAGAAGCAGCGCAAGGCCGAGGAGGCCCTGCTGCGGGCCGAGGCGGCACGCCGGGCGGCGGAGGAGGCGGCGGCAGCGGCCGCGGCCGGTCCGAAGCCGGCGGCCCCCGCCGCGGCGGACGCGCCCCGCCCGAGGCCGGCGGCCTCGTCGCCCTCCGACGCGGTGACCGTGCCGACCCCGGTCGTGACTCCCGCCGACGCCTCGGGCGGTCCGGTGGAGGACACGGCGGTACTGCGGCCGGTGCGGGACACGCCGGACCGGGACCGGGCGGACGAGGCCGGGGACGGCGCCCGGCGCGGGCGCGGCGACGACGGCAGGACGTCCGGCGGGTCCGCCGAGTCCGAGTCCGAGGTGACGACCGAGCTGCCCAAGCCGTCGTTCCCGTCCGGTGCGGCCGACGAGACGGCGGTGCTGCCCGCGGTGGAGCCGCGCGAGGCGGACGAGACGGCGGTCCTGCCGCCCGTGCCGCCGCCGGGGGCCGCCGACGAGACGGCCGTACTGCCGCCCGTGCGCGGCGACGACCCCGCCGACCGGGTGCCGCCGGGCTACTTCCGCGAGGAGGAGCCTGCCGGGGAGGCCCAGGACCGCACGCGCGAGCTGCCCCAGGTCGACCCCGACCAGGCACCTCCCCGCAGGCGCCGCTCCGACTGGGCCGAGGAGACCCCGCTGGACGACCTGCCGACGCTGGCGGACGAACTCCTCGGGCCGCACGACGAGCACGAGGGCGGCCCCGACGACGACGGCCGCGGCGGCCAGGACGGCCGCGGGGGCGGCAGGGGCCGGGGACGGCGCTGACCAGCTGAGGACCGGGACGCCCGGGGCCCCGTGCCCCGGGCGTCCCGCCGTGTTGTCAGTGCCGCCCCGCACAATGGAGGGCGTGCCGCGGATCAGCGCGGCGGTCCAGAAGGCGACCGGTGTGACGGAAGGACGGCGTGACCCATGACCGTGTGGGACGACCTCGTCGGGCAGGAGAAGGTGTGCGAGCCGCTCGCCGCCGCTGCCCGGGACGCCGACGCCTTCGTCACCGCCGCCGCGGCCGACGGCCCGCTCCCGCAGTCGACGAGCATGACGCACGCCTGGCTGTTCACGGGGCCGCCCGGCTCCGGCGTGGCCCAGACGGCGCGGGCCTTCGCCGCCGCCCTGCAGTGCGTCAGCCCCGACCGCGCCCTCGGCGGCGTCCCCGGCTGCGGCTTCTGCGACGGATGCCACACGGCGTTGGTCGGCACCCACGCGGACGTCAGCACTGTGGTGGCCATGGGCGCCGAGATCCGCGCCAGGGACATGCGGGACACCGTCCGCAAGTCGTTCACCTCACCGGCGAACGGCCGCTGGCAGATCATCCTCGTCGAGGAGGCCGAGCGGCTGAACGAGAAGTCGGCCAACGCCGTCCTGAAAGCCGTGGAGGAACCGGCCCCGCGCACGGTCTGGCTGCTGTGCGCCCCCTCCGTCGAGGACGTCCTGCCCACGATCCGCTCCCGCTGCCGCCACCTGAACCTGCGCACCCCGTCGGTCCAGGCCGTCGCCGACATGCTCGTACGGCGCGAGGGCGTCGAGCCCGACGTCGCCGCCGCGGCGGCCCGCGCCACCCAGGGTCACATCGACCGCGCCCGCCGCCTGGCCACGGACCCGTCGGCGCGGGCCCGCAGGCAGGCCGTGCTGAAGCTGCCGCTGCGGGTCGAGGACGTCGGCGGGGCACTCAGGGCGGCCCAGGAGCTGGTCGACGCGGCCGCGGAGGACGCCAAGCAGCTCGCCGAGGAGATGGACACCAAGGAGACCGAGGAGCTGAAGGCGGCGCTGGGCGCGGCCCAGGGCGGCCGGCTCCCCCGGGGCACGGCAGGCGTGATCAAGGAGCTGGAGGCCGACCAGAAGCGCCGCAAGGCACGCACCCAGCGCAACAGCCTCGACCTCGCCCTGAGTGAGCTCACCGGCTTCTACCGCGACGTCCTCGCGCTCCAGCTCGGCTCCCGCGTGGCGATCGCCAACGCCGACGCGGAGGACGCCCTGGAGCGGCTCGCCCGCGGCAGCACCCCCGAGTCCACGCTGCGCCGCATCGAGGCCGTCGCGGCCTGCGGCGAGGCCCTCGACAGCAATGTGCCGCCGCTGCTGGCGGTGGAGGCGATGACGATGGCCCTCAGAGCGGGCTGAGCCCTGCCCGTCCCGACGGGTTCCCGACCGGTTTCCGACCGGTGGGCACCCGGCGGTTGACAGTGACCGTTGACACGGGTGTTGACGCCGTCCCCCGTACGAGGCACGCGGACCACGCACCGCGATGACGTCGTCGCGGAGCGTTACGCTCGACCGATGCACACAAGGCGCACTCACCGCAGGATCCGCACCGGCAGCACCCGTTTCCGAGCCGGGCTGTTCGCCGCCGCACTGCTCGCCACTGCCTGCTCGGCCCAGGGCGCGTCGACGTCCGCCGGGTCCCCCGCGGCCGAGTCGGCCGGCTCCACCGAGGCGGCGACGGCGACGCTGGCCGCGCTGCCGCAGGCCACGCCCTCCGCGCTGGCTCCGTACTACGAGCAGAAGCTCGCCTGGCGCGACTGCGGCGTCCCCGGCTTCCAGTGCGCCACCATGAAGGCACCGCTCGACTACGCCAAGCCCACCGAGGGCGACGTCCGGCTGGCGGTGGCCCGCAAGAAGGCCACGGGGCCCGGCAAGCGGCTCGGCTCGCTGCTGGTCAACCCGGGCGGCCCGGGCGGCTCGGCGATCGGCTACCTCCAGCAGTACGCGGGCGTCGGCTACCCGGCCAAGGTCCGCGCCCAGTACGACATGGTGGCCGTCGACCCCCGGGGCGTGGCCCGCAGCGAGCCCGTCGAGTGCCTCGACGGACGCGAGATGGACACCTTCACGCAGACCGACACCACGCCCGACGACGCGGGCGAGACGGACGCGCTGGTCGACGCCTACAAGAAGTTCGCCGAGGGCTGCGGGGCCGACGCGCCGAAGCTGCTGCGCCACGTCTCCACGGTCGAGGCGGCGCGCGACATGGACGTCCTGCGCGCGGTGCTGGGCGACGAGAAGCTGAACTACGTGGGGGCGTCGTACGGCACGTTCCTGGGCGCGACCTACGCCGGTCTGTTCCCGGACCGGACGGGCCGCCTGGTCCTGGACGGCGCGATGGACCCCTCCCTGCCCGCGCGCCGCATGAACCTGGAGCAGACGGCGGGCTTCGAGACGGCGTTCCAGTCCTTCGCGAAGGACTGCGTGAAGCGGTCGGACTGCCCCCTCGGCGGCAAGGGCACCAGCCCGGAACAGGTCGGCAAGAACCTCACGTCCTTCTTCGACGACCTGGACGCGAAGCCGATCCCCGCGGGAGACGCCGACGGCCGCCGGCTCACCGAGTCCCTCGCCACCACCGGCGTGATCGCGGCGATGTACGACGAGGGTGCCTGGCAGCAACTGCGCGAGTCGCTGACCTCGGCGATGAAGGAGAAGGACGGCGCAGGTCTGCTGATCCTGTCCGACAGCTACTACGAGCGCGGGGCCGACGGCGGCTACAGCAACCTGATGTACGCCAACGCCGCCGTGAACTGCCTCGACCTCCCCGCCGCCTTCTCCTCCCCGGACGAGGTGCGCGACGCCCTCCCCGACTTCGAGAAGGCGTCCCCGGTCTTCGGCGAGGGCCTCGCCTGGGCCTCGCTGAACTGCGCGTACTGGCCGGTCAAGCCCACGGGGGAGCCGCACCGCATCGAGGCGGCCGGTGCCACCCCGATCGTCGTGGTCGGCACCACCCGCGACCCGGCCACCCCCTACCGCTGGGCGCAGGCCCTGGCCGGCCAGCTCTCCTCCGGCCGCCTCCTCACCTACGAGGGCGACGGCCACACCGCCTACGGCCGCGGCAGCGCGTGCATCGACTCGGCGATCAACACGTACCTGCTGACCGGCACCGCCCCCGAGGACGGCAAGCGCTGCTCGTAGCCCCCACCGGCCCGCGCCCCGCCCCGGAACCCACGCCTCCGGGGCGGGTTCGGAGCACCCCGGGAAACTGTGTAGACTAACCGTCGTTGCTGATCGCACCATGGGTGCACAGCGCGCCGCCTTAGCTCAGATGGCCAGAGCAACGCACTCGTAATGCGTAGGTCTCGGGTTCGAATCCCGAAGGCGGCTCCACTTGTGACCAGCGGTTTCCTTCGGGGAGCCGCTGTTCTGCGTTTGGACCGAACCCCGGAGGAGAACGCCGGCCCCGGGCCCTTCCCCGGCGGTCGCGGGCGCGATCGGCCTGGTGGGGCCCGGCCTCGCACCGCCGCCTTTCACTTCGCGTCCGCATAGCACTCGACCACCGCCGTGGTGAACGGAAACCGCACTGGCGTCGGCCCGAAGGTCAGCCGTCCCGCCAGCTCCGCCGCCTCCCGGATCGCCGCGACGACGGCGTCGGCCTCCTCCTCGGGACAGTGCACGATCACCTCGTCGTGCTGGAAGAAGACCAGCTCGGCCGCCATGTCCGCGCAGGCCCGGCGCAGCGCGGCGAGCAGCAGCAGGGCCCAGTCGGCCGCGCTGCCCTGGACGACGAAGTTGCGGGCGAAGCGGCCCCGGGCGCGGGCGTCGGTGGAGGCGTAGCCCGGCACCCACTCCTGCGGGTGGGCCGCGGGGCCGGCGGGGTCGTCCTGCGGCAGGCCGGCCTCGTCCGTGCCGTCGGCCGCGCCGGCCGCGGGCGGGCAGGTGCGGCCCAGCCAGGTGCGCACCAGCCGGCCCTCCTCGCCCGCGCGGGCCGCGTCGTCGACGTACGCCACCGCCCTGGGGAAGCGGCGTCTGAGCGTGGCGAGGTTCTTCAGGCCGTCGCCGGAGGTCTGGCCGTAGACCGCGCCGAGGACGGCCAGCTTGGCGTGGGCGCGGTCGCCGGAGAAGGCGCGGTCGGAGACGGACTGGTAGAGGTCGGTCTCCCGGCCGGCCACCTCCATCAGGCCGGGGTCGCGGGAGATCGCCGCCAGCACGCGCGGCTCCATCTGGTCGGCGTCGGCGACGACCAGCCGCCAGCCCGGGTCGGCGACCGCGGCCCGCCGGATCACCTTGGGGATCTGCAGCGCGCCCCCGCCGTTGGTCACCCAGCGTCCGGTGACGGTGCCGCCGGCCAGGAACTCGGGGCGGAAGCGCCCGTCGCGCACCCAGTCCTGGAGCCAGGACCAGCCGTGGGCGACCCAGATGCGGTACAGCTTCTTGTACGCGAGCAGCGGTTCCACCGCCGGGTGGTCCACCGACTCCAGCTCCCAGCGGCGGGTGGAGCCGACCTTCACGCCCGCCTGCGCGAACGCCTTGACCACGTCCGCGGGCAGGTCGGGCCGCACCCGTCGGCCGAACGCCGCCGACACCTCCCCGGCCAGCTCGGCCAGGCGGCGCGGCTCGCCCCCGCCCGCGTACCGCTCGCCCAGCAGGCCGTGCAGCACCTCGCGGTGCACGTCGGCCCGCCAGGGCAGTCCCGCGTGGTTCATCTCGGCGGCCACCAGCATCCCCGCGGACTCCGCGGCCGTCAGCAGCCGCATCCGCTCCGGGTGCTCGCAGCGCTCGTGCCGGCGCTGCTGCTCGGCGTAGACGGCGAGCAGGTCGGCGAGCGGGAGGTGGACGGACTCGGGCTCGAACAGCGAGGACTGCGCGCCCGGCTCGGCGGAACGCTGCGGCGGGTCGGGCGGCACGGGCCCGCCGCGCAGCCGGGCCAGGGCGGCCGCGGCCGCGTGCGGCTCGCCGTACCGCCCCTCGTGGCCGAGCAGGAGGGTCTCGGCGGCCTCCACGTCGTAGCACCGCTCCACCCGCACCCCCGCGTCGAGCAGGTGCGGTGCGATCTCGGCGGTGGACCGCCACACCCAGCGCGTGACCTCCGGCCTGGCCCGTACGGCCTCGGCGGGGCCGGGCTCCCGGCGCACCGGTCCGGCGGGCAGCCCGTCGGGGCCGAGGGGCGCGACGTCCACGCCACCGCCCTCGGCCACGGCGAGCGCCCACCTGCCGGTCATGCCGCGAGTGTCGCACCCGGGTCTGACAACGGCCCGGGGCCGCCGGGGCTCAGGCTTCCGCGCCGCCCTCCTTGCCCTTGCCCTTGCCCGTTGCGGCCTCCGTGCCCTCTGTGCCCTCTGCGGCTTCCGCGTTGTTCTCGGTCACCCCGATGAACTGCGCCAGCGCCTCGGTGACGTAGCGCTCGACGGCCTCCTTGCCGAGGCCGAGCCCGCTGAGCACGCCCTCGCCGTGCTCGTGCTCCAGCAGGGCGAGCAGGATGTGCTCGGTGCCGATGTAGTTGTGGCCCAGGCGCAGGGCCTCGCGGAAGGTGAGTTCGAGGACCTTCTTGGCGGCGGGGCCGTAGGGCACCAGCTCGGGGACCTCGGAGACGGCGGGCGGGAGGGCGGCGAGCGCCGCCTCGCGGACCGCGTCGAGGGTGACGCCCTGGGCGGCGATCGCCTTGGCGGACAGGCTCTCGTGCTGCGTGAGCAGACCGAGCACGAGGTGCTCGGGCAGACCCTCGGCGTTGCCGGCGGTCCTGGCCGCGTGGTGGGCGGCCAGCACGGCCTCGCGCGCGCGGGGCGTGTAGCGGCTGAAGCCCTGGCTCGCGTCCAGGTCGGCGGACTCCTTGGGCACGAAGCGCTTCTGCGCCGCCTGCCGGGTGACGCCCATGCTCTTGCCGATGTCCGTCCAGGACGCGCCCGAACGCCGGGCCTGGTCCACGAAGTGGCCGATGAGGTGGTCGGCCACCTCGCCGAGGTGCTCGCCGGCGATGACGGCGTCCTGGAGCTGCGCCAGGGGCTCCTGGTGCACCTTCTTGATCGCGGTGATGAGTTCGTCGAGGCGTACGGATGACGTGATGCTCGGGTCGGTCGTCATGTGTCAACCGTAGGTTGCACCCCTGGTGCTGTCAACCGAAGGTTGACAGTCGTCTTCCGGTGTGTGGGTCGTGGCACCATCGCCGGGTGAGTACGCCCCGCACCGTCGACCGCGCCTTCGAGGCCGCCCTGTACGACACCTCCGACGACGCCCTCGACACGGCCGCCTCGCTGCTCGCGGCCGACCCCGCGGCGGACGCGGACCTCCTCGCGCGCGGCGAGGAGTTCGTGGCCACGGCCTGGCGGCGCGGCTGGCAGCCCGCCGACCTGGTGCGGATCGTGCGGCGCGAACTGGACGACGTGCACGTACGGCTGGTGGCCGCGCTGATCCGCTCCCGGGCGCCGCAAGACGGCCCGCGCGGACCGCGCTGGGCCGCCCAGCTCGACGCCGTACCGCACCAGGCGCCGCCCCGCACCGACCGTTTCTCGCACGCCACGGCCGTACTGGAGCTGTACCGCCTGCTGCTGCGACTGCCCGTGCTGGAGCCGCTGGAGCAGCCGGGTGCCCCGCGTCGCGCGGCCCGGCCGGAGTCCCGTGCCCTCGCCCGCATCCGCGCGCTGCTCGCCAAGGCGGAGGCGACGGGATACCCCGAGGAGGCGGAGGCGCTGAGTGCCAAGGCGCAGGAGCTGATGGCCCGGCACAGCGTCGACGAGGCGTTGCTGGCGGCCGGCGCCCCCGCTCCCGACGCGCCGGGGGCCTGCCGGATCGGGGTGGAGACGCCCTACGAGCAGGCCAAGGCGGTGCTGCTGGACGCGGTGGCCGACGCCAACCACTGCAGGGCGGTGTGGAACGAGCCCCTCGGCTTCACCACGGTCATCGGTTTCGAGGCCGACCTGGAGGCGGTCGAACTCCTCTACACCTCCCTGCTGGTGCAGGCGGAGACCGCGATGACGAAGGCGGAGGCCGGCCAGTGGGCCGGGGGGCGCAAGCGCACCAAGACCTTCCGGCAGTCGTTCCTCGCCGCCTACGCCCACCGCGCGGGGACCCGGCTGCGGGCCGCGGCCGAGGCGGCCACCGCCGCGTCCGCGTCCGCGTCCGCGGCCGCCGGCGCGGCGGCGGAGGCGGACCTGCTGCCCGTACTCGCCTCCCGCGAGGCCGCGGTCGCCGACCGCGCGGAGCACATGTTCCCGCAGACGACCACGACCCGGCTGCGCGGCGCCGCCGACGCGGCCGGCTGGACGGAGGGCACCCGCGCGGCGGACGCGGCCCGGGTCGGCCGCCGCCGCCCGTTGGAGTAGCGCCCCCGTCGTCCGCTCAGGAACCGAGGCCGGCCGTCGGCAGGCCCGGCGGCAGGGAACCGCCCTCGGACCTCTGGTACGTCTCCTCGCCGAGGCCGCCCTCCCAGACCACCGTGAGCGAGGTCGGGCCGGCCTCCTCGACCTTCCCGGCCGTGCGCTCGTCGCTGCCGGTGCAGGTGAGGCGGATGGTCCGGGCACCGGAGGCCTCGGCCGTCGTGCCGCTGCACACGGTCCCGCCGGTGGCGAAGAGGGCCGCCTTGCCGCCGTTGACCATCAGCGCGACGGCCTGGCCGTCCTTGGTCGCCAGCCAGCTCCCCTCCAGATCGCCGGCGGCCCCCGCGGACGGTGACCCGCCCGCGTCGCCGTCCGGGCCCGTGCCCGCGGACGCGCCGGGCGCCGCCGAGGACGTGGCGCCGCCGTCCGGGCCGTCGCCGGAGTCGCCGCCGTCCGAGCACGCGGTCAGTGCCACCGCCAGCCCCAGGGCCAGTGCGGCGCCCCGCGTGTACCGTCGCCGTCGGCCGCGGGCCCGCCGGGGCGGGACACCGGCACCGGACGCGCGCGCCGCGCTCGCCGTTCTCTCCGCAGTCACCCAGGTCACCGGAAGCTCCAAGCTGTAGCCGGACGGCCGGTTCGGCCCCGAACAAGCGGCAAGCTACCAGGACGACTTGCGCACCCCGGGCAGATGTCCGGCGTGCGCCTGCTCACGCAGGTTCACCCGGGAGAGCCCGAAGTCCCTGAAGTACCCGCGCGGGCGCCCGTCGATCTGGTCGCGGTTGCGCACCCGGGTGGGACTCGCGTCGCGTGGCTGCCTGCGCAGTTCCCGCTGGGCGGCGAGCCGTTCGGCCTCCGTCGACGAGGGGCGGCGGACGATCTCCTTCAGCTCGGCCCGCCGCGCGGCGTGGCGCGCGACGGTCGCCCGCCGCTGCTCGTTCTTCGCGATCTTGCTCTTCTTCGCCATCAGATCCTCACTCCCCGGGCACGGATGCGCGCCACCGCCGCCTCGACGCCGATCGCGTCGAGCGTCCTGATGCCCTTGGTGCTCAGCCGCAGCCGCACGTGCCGGCGCTCGCCGGGCAGCCAGTAGCGCTTCGTCTGGATGTTGGGGTCGAAGCGGCGCGAGGTGCGCCGGTGGGAGTGGGAGACGCGGTTGCCGAAACCGGGCCGGGCCCCGGTCAGCATGCAGTGGGCGGACACGGTGACGTACCTCTCTTCCGGGCCCGGAGGCCCTAGCTGTTAATGGAATTCATTTTCAGTAAGATAGCAGGCATGGCACGCAACGAACTCCGACCGGTCGTCAGGCTCAGGTCCACGGCCGGGACCGGCTTCACCTACGTCACCCGCAAGAACCGCCGCAACGACCCGGACCGTCTGGTCCTGCGCAAGTACGACCCGAAGGCCGGCCGGCACGTCGACTTCCGAGAGGAGCGCTGAGACGCCGTGCGCAAGGGAATCCACCCCGACTACCGCCCGGTCGTCTTCCGCGACCGCGCCGCGGACTACGCCTTCCTCACCCGCTCGACCATGACCAGTGAGCGCACGGTCGAGTGGGAGGACGGCCGCACCTACCCGGTCGTCGACGTCGAGGTCTCCCACGTCAGCCACCCCTTCTACACCGGCACCGCCCGCGTCCTGGACACCGCCGGGCGCGTGGAGCGCTTCGAGCGCCGGTACGGCAAGGAGGGCGGGGCGTGAGCCGGCCGGAGCCCCGCCACGCGCTGCCGGTGGTGATCGTCGGCGGGCTCCACGCCGACGCCCGCCGGGCGGCCGTGGCGCGGCTGCTGGCCGACGTGCCCGGCAGCGTCGTCCTCCACCACGACCTGGCGACGGCCGCCGCGGGCACGGTCGTACGCACCGTGCGGGACGCCACGGGCATCCTCCACGCGGGCGAGGCGCCCCTGGTCGACGACTGCGCGTGCTGTGCCCTGCGCGAGGACCTCGTCCCGGAGCTGGTGCGGCTCGCGGAGGCCGGGGGCACCCCGCTGGCCGTCGTCGAACTGTGGGACTCCGTCGAGCCCAAGGCGATGGCGGAGGTGGTGACCAACGGCGGCTTCGCCGTGACCGGCGTGATCACCGCCGTCGACCCGGCCCTCGTCCTGCCGTACCTCGGCAACGGCGACGACCTCGCCGAGGGCGGTCTCGCCGCGGCGGCCACCGACCGGCGCACCGTCGCGGACACCTTCGCGCGGCAACTGGAGTACGCCTCCGTCCTCGCCCTCGCCGAGTCCCTCCCCGGCTCGCCGGAGGCCGACGACGAGGACCGCGAGCTGCTCACCCAGCTCCATCCGACCGCCCGCCGGGTCACGGTCGGCCACGGCGGCCCGGCGGGCTCCCCGGAGGCGTCCGCGCCCTCGGAGCTGGCGCGGGCGGCCCTCGCCGGGTTCGACGTGGAGGCCGCGGCGGCCGCACAGCACCCGGCCTGCGCCCTGCTGCCCGCCGAGGCCGACGCGCACGGTGTCGCCACCCTGGTCTGGCACCGCCGCCGCCCCTTCCACCCGGAGCGGCTGTACGCCGCGCTCGAGGACCTGACCTGCGCCGCGGCCCGCAGCCGGGGGCGGTTCTGGCTCGCCGGCAAGGGGGACACGCTGCTGCACTGGGACGCCGCGGGCGGTGCCCTGTGCGTGGAGGGCGCGGGGCCGTGGCTCGCCGCGCTCCCGGACGCGGCCTGGGACCTGGTGCCGCCGGTGCGCCGTGCCGCCGCCGCGCTCGACTGGCACCCCGAGCACGGCGACCGCTGTCAGCACCTGGTCTTCACCTCCCCGGGCCTCGACCGCGACGGCCTGGAACGGCTCCTGGACTCCTGCCTGCTGAGCGACGCCGAGTACGCCGCGGGGCAGGCCTCCTGGGAGCGGCTGCCGCCCGCCTTCGACTCACTCCTGGAGGTCTGAGCGGGAGCGAAACGCGGCGCGCGCGCCGACCGCTCGACCGCACCTGGCGCACCAGTCACCGCACCGGGGCCCGTCCGTACCGGCCGGGTCCCGGTGCTGTCGCATGTTGTTGCATATTCTTCGAATTCGGGGGCACATGCGGGAACGACTTCCCGGGGCCCGGCGTCGTAGAGGGCAGGGCCCGCCAGGGCGGCCGCCACTGCTGTAACCGCGGGAACACCGCGCGTGCACGTGCATTTGCTCATGCATCTGCACGTGAACAGGGTTATGATCCGGATCAGTTGACCACTGCATCAATGGCCACATCAGCCAGTGCACACCGGGGAGCGACCTGTGAACCACGACGTGTACGACGTGTACAACGGCATGGCCGCCACGCAGTTGCACGACGCGGCCTGGCAGAAGAGCCGGCGCAGCAACTCGCAGGGTTCGTGCGTGGAGTTCGCGCGCCTGCCCGACGGAGCGGTGGCGGTGCGCAACTCCCGCTTCCCCGACGGGCCCGCCCTCGTCTACACGCGCGCGGAGATCGAGGCCATGCTGCTGGGTGTCAAGGACGGTGAGTTCGACCACCTGATCGCGAGCTGACCCCGGCCGGCCCGACCGGGCCGCGCTAGATGCGGAACAGCGCCCAGACCACCTTGCCCTGCAGCGTCCCGGCGAGCGGGTGCCAGCCCCAGCCGTCGCTGAAGGAGTCGACGAGGAACAGGCCGCGGCCCGACTCCGCCGAGAAGTCGCCCGTCTCGCGGGCCACCGGGCTCTCGTGGCTGGGGTCGCGCACCGCGCACACCAGCCGCTCCGTCCAGCGCATCAGGTGCAGCCGGACGGGTCCGTGGCGCTCGTCGTGGCGCGGGGTGTCCGCGGGCAGCGCGTGGCGCAGGGCGTTGGTGACGAGTTCCGACACCACCAGGCAGACGTCGTCGAAGCGGTCGCCCGTGTCCCATCCGTCGAGCGTCCTGCGGGTGAACCGCCGGGCCTCGCGCACCGCTTCGTGCCGGGGCGGCAGGGCGCAGGAGGCGGCGTTCGACACGACCGCGGGGTCGAGTGGTGGAAGGCCCTGCCGTAACGGCTCGAGCATGGTCGATCCATTCGTCCCCATGCGAGGCACTCCCGGGAGTTCGCGGTCGTAGCGATGCGGCGCGGTGGTGCGGGGACCATGGTTTCGGATGCGTACCGCAGATGCAAGGGCAGATGCACGTGCACGTGACCGAATTGGACCTGCCCGTACCGCTTGTTGGCCAATTTTTCCGTCATCTTCGCCTCCCTTTCACCTCCTGCGGCGGCTGATTCCGGTCCGGTGCGTGCATGATCCTGCACGCCTCCGTTGGCTCGATTCCGTTTCCGTAACCGGACGAGTACTGCTCGAAGTGTTTTAGTGGCAGACTTCGGCCCCTGAACACGGTTGGGGAGGCTGGCGAACGTGAGCGCGGGAGAGCCCGGATCGGTGGTGCGGCGCATGCTGCTCGGATCACAACTCAGGCGACTGCGTGAGACGCGGGGGATCACGCGCGAGGCGGCGGGCTACTCGATCCGCGCCTCCGAATCGAAGATCAGCCGGATGGAGCTGGGCCGGGTGAGCTTCAAGACCAGGGACGTCGAGGACCTGCTGACGCTGTACGGCATCACGGACGAGCAGGAGCGGGCCTCCCTGCTCTCCCTCGCCAAGGAGGCCAACGTCGCGGGCTGGTGGCACAGTTACTCGGACGTGCTGCCCAGTTGGTTCCCCACCTACGTGGGCCTGGAGGGCGCCGCCTCGCTGATCCGGGTCTACGAGGTGCAGTTCGTGCACGGCCTGCTGCAGACCCCGGAGTACGCCCGCGCGGTCGTCCGGCGCGGCATGAAGGGCGCCGGCGAGGAGGACGTCGAGCGGCGGGTCGCGCTCCGCCTGGAGCGGCAGAAGCACCTGGTCGCGGAGAACGCCCCCGAGTTCCACATCGTGCTCGACGAGGCGGCCCTGCGCCGCCCCTACGGCGACCGCGAGGTGATGCGCGGCCAGCTCCAGCACCTGATCGAGGTGTCCGAGCGTCCCAACGTGCGCCTCCAGGTGATGCCGTTCGGCTTCGGCGGGCACTCCGGCGAGAGCGGCGCGTTCACGATCCTCAGCTTCCCGGAGTCCGACCTCTCGGACGTCGTCTACCTGGAGCAGCTCAGCAGCGCGCTGTACCTGGACAAGCAGGAGGACGTCACCCAGTACGAGCGGGCGCTGAAGGAACTCCAGCAGGACAGCCCGGGCCCCGACGAGAGCCGGGACCTTCTGCGGGGACTCCTCCAACTCTCCTGAAACATCAGTACGATGACGTCCCATCAGGCGGCCCGCGGCGGCTGCGGCAGTTGAGGGGATCGAGGGTTCTCATGTCGTCGTACTTCACCGACCTCGCCCAGCAGTACATCGACGGCGAGTGGCGCCAGGGCAGCGGCTCCTGGGACATCATCGACTTCAATCCGTACGACAACGAGAAGCTGGCCTCGATCACCATAGCCACGGTCGACGAGGTCGACGCCGCCTACCGGGCCGCCGAGCGCGCGCAGAAGCAGTGGGCCGCCACCAACCCGTACGCGCGCCGCGCGGTGTTCGAGAAGGCGCTGCGCCTGGTGGAGGAGCGTGAGGAGGAGATCAGCGAGGCGATCGTCGCCGAGCTGGGCGGCACCCGGCTCAAGGCCGCCTTCGAGCTGCACCTGGCCAAGGAGTTCCTGCGCGAGGCGGTCCACCTGGCGCTGGCCCCCGAGGGCCGGATCATCCCGTCCCCGGCCGACGGCAAGGAGAACCGCGTCTACCGCGTGCCGGTCGGCGTCGTGGGCGTCATCAGCCCCTTCAACTTCCCCTTCCTGCTCTCGCTGAAGTCGGTCGCCCCGGCCCTCGCCCTGGGCAACGCCGTCGTCCTCAAGCCGCACCAGAACACGCCGGTCGTCGGCGGCACGCTGGTCGCGAAGATCCTTCAGGACGCCGGGCTCCCGGGCGGCCTGCTCAACGTCGTGGTCACCGACATCGCGGAGATCGGCGACGCCTTCCTCGAGCACCCGGTGCCGAAGGTGATCTCCTTCACCGGATCCGACAAGGTCGGCCGCCACGTGGCCACGGTCTGCGCCGCCCACTTCAAGCGCGCGGTGCTCGAACTGGGCGGCAACAGCGCCCTGGTGGTCCTCGACGACGCCGACGTGGACTACGCGGTCGACGCCGCCGTCTTCAGCCGCTACGTCCACCAGGGCCAGGTCTGCATGGCCGCCAACCGGGTGCTGGTCGACCGCGCGGTGGCCGACGAGTTCACCGAGAAGTTCGTCGCCAAGGTGAAGAGCCTCAAGGCCGGCGACCCGCGCGACCCGTCGACCGTCATCGGCCCGGTGATCAACTCCTCGCAGGCGGACGCCCTCTCCGGCGTCGTCGAGCAGGCGCTCGCCGAGGGCGCGACCGCCCTGGTGCGCGGCACGGTCACGGACAACCTGGTCGAGCCGTCGGTCCTCACCGGCCTGCCCGCCGACTCCGCGCTGCTGCGCCAGGAGGTCTTCGGCCCGGTCGCCTTCCTCGTCCCCTTCGACGGCGAGGAGGAGGCCGTGCGCCTCGTCAACGACACGCCGTACGGGCTGAGCGGCGCCGTGCACACCGGGGACATCGAGCGCGGCGTCAACTTCGCCAAGCAGATCGACGCCGGCATGTTCCACGTGAACGACGGCACCGTGCACGACGAGCCGATCGTCCCCTTCGGCGGCGAGAAGCACTCCGGAGTGGGCCGCCTCAACGGCGACACCATGCTGGACGCCTTCACCACCCAGAAGTGGATCTCGGTGCAGCACGGGCGCAGCGGGTTCCCGTTCTGAGGATGCCGGGGGTGCCGAGGGTCCCGGCGGGCGGACCGCGGCGCGGGATCTAGGCTGGCCCCATGTCAGCGATCCGTCTCCTCGTGCTCGGCGCGGTCCGCCAGCACGGGCGGGCCCACGGCTACCAGGTGCGCAACGACCTGGAGTACTGGGGCGCGCACGAGTGGTCGAACACCAAGCCCGGTTCGATCTACCACGCGCTGAAGCAGATGGCGAAACAGGGGCTGCTCCTCGCGCACGAGATCGCACCGTCCACGGCGGGCGGTCCGCCGCGGGTGGAGTACGAGATCACCGAGCAGGGCACCGAGGAGTACTTCGCCCTGCTCCGCGCCTACCTCACCGCCTACGACCAGCGGCCGGACGTGCTCACCGCGGCGCTCGGCTTCATGGTCGACCTCCCGCGCGAGGAGGTCCTCGCGCTCCTGGAGGAGCGGGTGCGGAAGATCGAGGAGTGGCGTGCCGCCGTCACGGAGTACTACCTGCCCGCGGAGGGGCCCGGCCAGTACGGGCACATCGGCGAGATCATGAACTACTGGCTCCACTCGGCCGACACGGGCGCCGAGTGGACCCGCGGTCTCGTCGCACGCGTCCGGGGCGGCGCGTACACCTTCGCCGGCGAGGGCGCCCCGTTCGTCGGCGTGCTGGCGGAGGGCGAGGAGAACCCCTTCGCGACGGGGCGGCCGCATGACGGGGACGCGCACTAATCAAGTTTGACTCATCGAAGGTCGGGGCATTACCTTCTGCGGCAGTAGTCAAATTTGGCTAGCTTGGTCCTCGATGGGGAGTGGGGGAGTGACAGTGGCCGACACGGCGATCACCGTCGAAGGCGCACGCAAGAGGTACGGCAGCAAGGACGCACTGGACGGGCTCGACCTGACCGTCACGCGCGGCACGGTGCACGGCGTGCTGGGCCCGAACGGAGCGGGCAAGACGACCCTGGTCCGCATCCTGTCCACCCTGCTGCGGCCCGACGGGGGCCGCGTCGAGGTGGCGGGTCACGACGTCGTCGCCCAGGCGTACGCGGTTCGGCTGCGCATCGGCCTGCTCGGCCAGCACGCGGCGCTCGACGAGGAACTGGACGGCCGGCAGAACCTGGAGATGTTCGGCCGCCTCCACCACCTGGGCGCCCGGCGGGCACGCGCGCGTGCCGACGAACTGCTCGCCCGCTTCGACCTCACCGACACCGGGCGCAAGCCGGTCGGTGCCTACAGCGGCGGCATGCGACGCCGCCTGGACCTGGCCGCGTCCCTCATCACCGAACCGGAGGTGCTCTTCCTGGACGAGCCGACCACCGGCCTCGACCCCCGCGGCCGCGCCGAGGTGTGGGACTCGGTCCGCTCCCTGGTCGGCGGGGGGACGACGGTCCTGCTCACCACCCAGTACCTGGAGGAGGCCGACCAGCTGGCCGACCGCATCTCGGTCGTCGACTCGGGCCGGGTCGTCGCCGACGGCACGGCCGACGAGCTGAAGGCCGCCACCGGCGGCGACCGCGTCGACGTCGTCCTGCGCCACGCCGGCCGGCTGGACGACGCGGTCGCCCTGCTGCCGCTCACCGGCGTCCGCGTCGACGCCGACCGCCGGCTGCTCAGCGCCCCCGTCACCGACCGGATGGCGGCGCTCTCCGGCGTCGTACGGGCGCTGGAGGAGGCCGGCATCGAGGCCGAGGACGTGGCGCTGCGCCGGCCCACCCTGGACGAGGTGTTCCTGCACCTCACCGACCGCACGAAGGAGGCCGCGTGAGCGCGAGCACCACCGTCCCCGCCACCACCCCCCTGTCCCATGCCCTGTCCGACTCCTGGACCATGACCCGCCGCGAGCTGGCCCGCTGGCGGCGTCAGCCGGTGACGGTCGTGGTCAACCTGGTCTTCCCGGTCATGCTGCTGCTGATGTTCGGCTACCTGGTCGGCGGCGGCCGGGGCGTGGGCGGCGAGTACGTCGACTACCTCGTCCCCGGGATGCTCGCGCTCACCATGGCGTTCGGCCTGGAGGGCACGATGATCGCCGTCACCCGGGACCTGGACAAGGGCGTCGTCGACCGGTTCCGCTCCCTGCCGATGGCCAACGGTGCGGTCCTGGTGGGCCGTTCCGCCGCCGACATGCTCCAGTCGGCGCTCGGCCTCGCCGTACTGACGGGCGTCGGGTACGCGCTGGGCTGGCGGGCCCACGGCGGTCCGGGCGCCTTCCTGGGCGCGGTGGGCCTGCTGCTGCTCTTCCGCTTCGCCATGCTGTGGATCGGCATCTTCCTCGCCCTGGTGGCAGGGAAGCCCGAACTGGTGCAGGCGGTGCAGATCCTGGTCTGGCCGGTCGGCTTCCTCTCCAACGCCTTCGCCACGCCCGACTCCATGCCCGGCTGGCTGGGCACGGTCGTCCAGTGGAACCCGATGTCCCAGACCGCCACCGCCGTGCGCGACCTGTTCGGCGGCCCCGGCGGCGAGTCCGGCCACGTCTGGGCGGCCCTCGCCTGGCCGCTGGCCCTGCTCGCCGTGTTCTTCCCGCTCGCGGTGGCGAGGTTCGCGCGGCTCAGCCGCTGAGGGCGGGCGGTACCGCCCCCCACGCCGAGGGCGTCAGCGCACCGGTGCGAGACGGCCGGCGTCAGGGCGCCCGGCGGAGAGGCGGGCGGTGAGGAAGCGGGCGGCGCGGTCGAGTGCGGCGTCCGCCTCCTCGAGCCGGCCGTAGTGGTGCTGGAAGACGTGGGGGAGGCCGGGCCCGACTTCGAGCGTGACCTCGACGCCGTCGGCGCCGGCCCGGCCGGCCGACCGCACCGCGTCGTCGAGCAGCACCTCGTTCGCGCCGACCCGCACGAGCAGCGGGGGCAGCCCGGCGAGGTCGCCGGAGACCGGGCCGGCCAGGGGGAGCGCCCGGTCGCCCGCACCGACGCAGAGATCCGCGTACGCGCGCACGTCTGCCTCGGTGAATATCGGGTCGGCGTCCTCCTTGGAGCGGATGCTGCCGCCGGAGAGGGTGAGGTCGGTCCAGGGCGAGGTCGGTCCAGGGGGAGAAGAGGACCACGGCGGCGGGCTGCGGCAGCCCGGCCGCCCCGGCCGCGAGCAGGGTGGCGATGCTCAGTCCGCCCCCTGCCGAGCCGGCGGCCACCACGACGTCCCGCGGGTCGGAACCCGCCGACAGCAGCTCCCGCGCCCGCCTGGAGGCGGGCCCCCACGGCGGCCCGGGCTGACGCCGTCCGGGGTCAGTGGTGGAAACTCGTCGCCGCGCCCTTGTCCCGGGTCAGCGGGTGCGGCTGCCGGCGCAGCTCGGGCAGCAGCCGCTCCAGGTCGTCCAGGAGCAGGTCCGCCAGGTCCGTCGAGAAGCCATTGCGGCACACCACCCGCAGCACGGAGAGGTCCTCGCGGTGCGGCGGGAAGGTGTACGCCGGCACCAGCCAGCCGCCCTCCCGCAGCCGCCGGGACACGTCGAAGACGTCGTACGCCGTCACGTCGTCGGCCGTCGTGAAGGCGAACACCGGCAGCTGGTCCCCGCGCGTCAGCAGCCGGAAGTCGCCCAGCGCCGCCACCCGCTCCGCGAGCGAGCCCGCGATGTCGCGCGCGTTCTGCTGCACGGCCCGGTAGCCCTCGCGTCCCAGCCGCAGGAACGTGTAGTACTGCGCGACCACCTGCGCGCCCGGCCGGGAGAAGTTCAGCGCGAAGGTCGGCATGTCCCCGCCCAGGTAGTTCACGCGGAACACCAGCTCCTCGGGGAGCGCCTCCGAGTCCCGCCACAGCGCCCAGCCCACGCCCGGGTAGACCAGCCCGTACTTGTGCCCCGAGGTGTTGATCGAGGCGACCCTCGGCAGCCGGAAGTCCCACACCAGGTCCTCGTCGAGGAAGGGCGCGACCATGCCGCCGGAGGCCCCGTCGACGTGCACGGGGACGTCGAGCCCGGTGCGCTCCTGGAGGGCGTCCAGGGCCGCGCACAGGTCGGCGACCGGCTCGTAGGAGCCGTCGAAGGTGGAGCCCATGATGCCGACGACCCCGATGGTGTTCTCGTCGCACAGCTCGGCGGCGGCCTGCGGGTCCAGGTGGAAGCGCTCGCCCTCCATCGGGACCTGCCGGGCCTCCACCTCCCAGAAGGTGCAGAACTTCTCCCAGCAGACCTGGACGTTCACGCCCATCACGAGATTGGGCCGCACGTCCTTCGCCGGGTAGCGGTCGGCGTTGCGCAGCGCCCAGCGCCGCTTCATGGCCATCCCGGCCAGCATGCACGCCTCGCTCGACCCGGTCGTCGAGCAGCCCACGACCGCCTGCGGGTCGGGCGCGTGCCACAGGCCGGCGAGCATCGCCACGCAGCGCCGCTCCAGTTCGGCGGTGCGCGGGTACTCGTCCTTGTCGATCATGTTCTTGTCCCGGCACTCGCTCATCAGCACCCCGGCCTGCGGCTCCATCCAGGTGGTGACGAAGGTGGCCAGGTTCAGCCGCGCGTTGCCGTCCAGCATCAGCTCGTCGTGGACCAGCCGGTACGCGGTCTCCGGGGGCAGGGGGGAGTCGGGCAACTGGTGCGTGGGCGGGGCCTCGGTCATGCCGCCGAGGGGGTCCGCCGTCGCGTAGAACGGGTTCACGGCGAGCCGGCGCCGCTTCCGGTCGTCGTCCTGCGGCGGGTGGGGCCCGTGGTGCAGTGGCATACGACCGACGGTAGGGCGGAGCCCCGGTCCCCGCACCCGGGGCTGTACCGGTCGGGCGGGGCGGCGCCGGCGGGACTTGCACCTCACGTCACGTGAGGAGGCAGCGTGGACGGCGTCACAGAAGGGAGCGGAAGTGAGCTACTCCGTGGGACAGGTGGCCGGCTTCGCCGGGGTGACGGTGCGCACGCTGCACCACTACGACGACATCGGCCTGCTCGCACCCGGCGGGCGCAGCCACGCGGGCCACCGGCGCTACAGCGACGCCGACCTCGACCGGCTGCAGCAGATCCTGTTCTACCGGGAGCTGGGCTTCCCGCTCGACGAGGTCGCCGCCCTGCTCGACGACCCGGCCGCGGACCCGCGCGCGCACCTGCGCCGCCAGCACGAGCTGCTGACCGCCCGGATCGAGAAGCTGCAGAAGATGGCGGCGGCCGTGGAGCACGCCATGGAGGCACGCAGCATGGGCATCAACCTCACGCCCGAGGAGAAGTTCGAGGTCTTCGGCGACTTCGACCCCGATCAGTACGAGGAGGAGGTCAAGGACCGCTGGGGCGACACCGACGCCTACCGCCAGTCCAAGGAGAAGACCGCCTCGTACACCAAGGAGGACTGGCAGCGCCTCCAGGACGAGGCCGACGCGCTCACCCGGCGCTTCGTCGCCCTGATGGACGCGGGTGAGCCCGCCGACTCCGAGGGGGCCATGGACGCCGCCGAGGACCACCGGCGGGGCATCGTCCGCAACCACTACGACTGCGGGTACGAGATGCACACCTGCCTGGGGGAGATGTACGTCGCGGACGAACGTTTCACGCGAAACATCGACGCCGCGCGGCCCGGCCTCGCCGTCTACATGCGGGACGCGATCCTCGCCAACGCCGCCCGGCACACCTCCTGAGCGGCGGTCGTGGCCCGGGTCTCACTCCCGGGCCACGACCACCGCCGTCCCGTACGCGCACACCTCGGTGCCCACGTCCGCCGCCTCCGTCACGTCGAAGCGGAAGGACAGCACCGCGTTGGCCCCCCGCGCGCGTGCCTGTTCGACCAGCCGCTCCATCGCCTGGTTGCGGGTCTCGACCAGCGTCTTCGTCAGCCCGCGCAGCTCACCGCCGACCAGCGACTTCAGCCCGGCGCCGATCTGGCTCCCCAGGTGCCGCGACCGCACGGTCAGTCCGAAGACCTCCCCGATCACCTCCTGCACCCGGTGGCCCGGCAGGTCGTTGGTGGTCACCACGAGCACGTCGGGCTGCGGACCCTGGCCGCCGCCGTATTCTTCAATTCCCATGGTCCTCAGGTTTCCCCGGGGAACGTCACCGTGCACCCCGAGGCACTACGTGGAACCTGGGGCACCGCGGCTGCGTTGTACGTTTGGGCAGCCAGGTCCAGCCCGCCTCCCCCCAGCAGCAGGAGCCACATCCCGTGACCACCCTTGCGCTCGGTCCCGAGTGGATCAGCCCGGACTACCTGATCGAGACGTTCAGTCTGCCCGGCATCCTGCTCATCGTCTTCGCCGAGTCAGGACTCTTCGCGTTTCTGCCCGGCGACTCGCTGCTGTTCACCGCGGGCCTGTTCGTCGCCCAGGGCGAGTTCATCAGCCAGCCGCTGTGGCTGGTGTGCACCCTGATCGTGGCCGCCGCCGTCCTCGGCGACCAGGTCGGCTACATGATCGGCAAGTTCTTCGGGCCCCGGCTCTTCAGCCGCCCCAACTCCAAGCTCTTCAAACAGGAGAATCTGGAGAAGGCGCACGAGTTCATGGACAAGTACGGCCCCAAGGCGATCGTCCTGGCCCGCTTCGTGCCCATCGTGCGCACCTTCGCCCCCATCGTGGCGGGCGCCGGCCGCATGAAGTACCGCACCTTCCTCACGTACAACGTCGTCGGCGGCGTGGCCTGGGGCACCGGCGTCACCCTCGCGGGCTACTGGCTCGGCCAGATCGAGTTCATCCGGAGCAACGTCGAGGCCATCCTCGTCCTGATCGTCGTGGTCTCGGTCGTCCCGATCGCCATCGAGTACCTGCGCGAGCGCAAGAAGAAGCAGCGCGCCGCCGAGGCCGCACCGGCCCCCGCGCCCGCCCAGCAGCAGCACCAGCCGCCGTACCCGGTCATGGACGACGCCACGACCCAGCTCCGCAGGGTGGACCCGTACGACCAGCCGCAGCAGTACCAGCAGCAGCGGCCCCAGCAGTACCAGCAGCCGCAGCAGTACGACCGGCCCCAGCAGTACGACCGGCCCCAGCAGTACGACCGGCCGCAGCAGTACCAGCAGCCCCCGCAGCAGCCGTACGCCCAGCAGTACCCGCAGGGCTACGGCGACCAGCCCCAGCAGTACGGCGACCAGCACCCGTACAACCAGGGCCGCTGACCCCGCGCTAGAAACCCCTCGTCCGCTTGGCGGCCCGGCGTCCCGCCGCACTCGCGGCGCCGGGCACCCTCAGGAACAGCCGCGAGATCTCGCCGCCCAGGTTCACCCCGATCGCGATGGCCATCGCCAGCGCCACCGCGTTGGACAGCGACAGCAGCCCCGCGTCGACCTCGCCCTGCGCGATCCCCAGCAGACCGAAGTACGTCGCCGAACCGGGCAGCAGCGGCCCGATCGCCGCGGTCGTGTACGGCAGCGCCGAGGCGAACCGGTACCGGGACATCAGCTGCCCGAACAGGCCCACGAGCCCCGCCGCGGCGGCCGTGGAGGCCACTGGTGAGATGTCGCCGGCGTAATTCATGGCGCCGTACACGCACCAGGCGATACCGCCGTTCAGGGTCACCGCGAGCACGGTGGCCCGTTCCTGCTGGAGCAGGATCGCGAAGGCCAGCGACAGCAGCATCGAGGCGAAGATCTGCACGAACGGTTCGTCGCCGGTGCCCAGCGCGGCGTCCGGATTGAGCTGGGCGCCCAGCTGGACGCCGAAGTACAGCACCACCAGCACCCCGGCGACGATGCTGACGAAGAAGTACATGACCTCCAGCAGACGCGCGGCGGCGGTGATGTAGAAACCGGTCAGGCCGTCCTGCACCCCCGCGACCAGCGCCCGCCCGGGCAGCAGCGCGAAGAGCCCACCGGTGATGACCGCGGACGCCTTCACGTCGACGTGGGTCACCGTCAGCGCCACGCCCATCGCGGCCGGCGGCATCGCGGCCACCGCGAACTGGTAGAACTCCGGCAGCCCCCGCCCGGCGCACAGCCACGCCAGCCGGTCGCCGAGCATCGAGCCGAACATCGCCGCGAAGAACACGGTCAGCCCGCCACCGACGAGCAGCGAGGCCGCGCCGGCGAGCAGACCGCTCGCCACGGTCAGGACCCAGGTGGGGTACGGGTGCCGGTTGCGGCGGATCTCGGCGAGGCGCCGGTAGGCCTCCTCCAGGGAGATGTTCGTGTCGGGGTCGCTGAGGTCGTCCACCAGATGGAAGACGGCCGCCAGCCGGGTGTAGTCGGTGCCGCGGCGGCGCACCGTCCGCGACGCCGTCACCGGATCGTCGACCAGCGACGGCTGGTGGGAGATCGACAGCAGGGTGAAGGTGACGTTCGGCTCGCAGCGGTCCAGGCCGTAGGAGCGGCAGACGGCGAACATGGCCGCCTCCACGTCCTCGGCGCCCTCACCGCCCGCCAGCAGCAGCTCCCCGATACGCAGCGTCAGGTCGAGCACGCGCGGGACGGCGGGACCGGTCTCGTCGTCGTGCTTCTGCGAGGGCTCGGGCGCGGGCCGCTCGGCCACCGGCATGCGCAGCATGGCGCGCATCCGGTCCTGCCAGGGCACGTCCGCCAGGTTCACCGCCGGGAAGCCGCTCGCCGGGGTGAAGGCCGCCGGGGCGGTCCACGCGCTGTGCGTGCTCGGCATGCTGAATGCCGAGCCCTCGGTGTCCGCCGGAGCGGCCGGGGGCGCCTCCAGGCCCTCGGGAAGCGAGAACTCCGAGGTCGTCTCGGACTCGCCGCCGGTGTGTCGCGGGACGGCGAGTCCCTGCGGGATCTCGAACTCGGACGTCGTCGACGACTCGCCGTCGGCCGACGCCGGGACCCCACCGGGCTGCCGGAAGGCACTGCGGGCCTCGTCCGACTGCGGCTTGGGCTCCTCCGCCTCCGTCACCTGCGCAACGCTCCCTGGTACCGACACACCCTCCTGTTGACCTCAGTATGGTCACTCAAACACGAACGGGCCGCACGCGTGTGCGTGCGGCCCGTTACGGGAAGCCGACTGCTCAGTGGCCGCCCTGGTCCTTGAAGCGCTTGTAGGACCGCTCGATCTCCGCCTCGGCGTCGGCGCGGCCGACCCAGTCGGCGCCCTCGACGGACTTGCCGGGCTCAAGGTCCTTGTAGACCTCGAAGAAGTGCTGGATCTCCAGGCGGTCGAACTCCGACACGTGGTGGATGTCACGCAGGTGCTCCACACGCGGGTCGGTCGACGGCACGCACAGCAGCTTGTCGTCGCCGCCGGCCTCGTCCGTCATCCGGAACATGCCGATCGCGCGGCAGCGGATGAGGCAGCCCGGGAAGGTCGGCTCGTCCAGGATGACCAGGGCGTCCAGCGGGTCGCCGTCCTCGCCGAGGGTGTTCTCGACGAAGCCGTAGTCGGTCGGGTAGGCGGTCGAGGTGAACAGGCGGCGGTCCAGGCGGATACGACCGGTCTCGTGGTCCACCTCGTACTTGTTCCGCGAACCCTTCGGGATCTCGATCGTGACGTCGAACTCCACCGGACGCTCCTCCATGATCAGCACATAGTTCTGGTGGTTAAGTGTCCCTCACGCAGGCGTGTGATCGCGAAAGGGGCTGGTGACAGTGCCAGAGCTGAGACCGTGGCGGACCGCGGCACCGCATCTGGCGCGGGCCGCGCAAGCCGTACGTCCCCGTCTGGCCCGGTTCGCCCGGAGTGCCCGACCGCGGGTCGCGCGCTTCGCACGGGCCACGGCGCCGCAGCTCGCCCGGATCACGCGGCCCAGGACCTGGCAGTACACCGCCGGTGCCGCCACCGCCGGGCTGGCACTGGCCGCCGGTGTGGTGACCGCCGCCGGCCCCTGGGACTCCACGGGTCAGCGTACGGCCGAGCGGGACCGGGCCGTCGCACTGGAGCACACGGGTGGCGCAGATCACGGCCGCGGACCCGGGGCCTCCGGTACGGCGTCCGGTTCGCCCCGTCCTGCGCCCAGCGCCGGGCCCGTCCTGACCGGCCTGGGCGGCGCCACCACCCCGGGCGGCGTCAAGGCCGCACCCGGCACCGAGAACCTCGCGGACCTCCTCGACCCCCTGCTGAAGGACGACCCCGCGCTGGGCGAGCGCCGCGCGGCGGCCGTCGTCGACCTGACCACCGGCAAGCGCCTGTACGGCCTCGACGCCGACGCCGCCCTCGTCCCCGCCTCCACCACCAAGATCGCCACCGCCGTCGCCGCCCTCACCGCCCTCGGCCCCGACCACCGCCTCACCACCCGCACCGCTCTGGAGGCCGACACCGGCGAACTCGTCCTCGTCGGCGGCGGCGACCCCACCCTCACCGCCCGCGAGGACGCCCGGGGACTCGCCGGCCTGCGCACCCTCGCCGAGCAGACCGCCGCCGCCCTGAAGAAACGCGACGTGCGCAAGGTGACGCTCTCGTACGACACGACGCTCTACGCCGGCCCGGAGCTCCACCCGATCGGAGTCAACGAGAACCTCGCCCCCGTCACCGCGCTCATGGCCGACGAGGGCCGCACCGACGACTCCACCAGCGGCCCCGCCCCGCGCGTGCCCGATCCGGCCGCCGATGCCGCCCGCACCTTCGCGGACCTCCTGAAGCAGCACGGCGTCACCGCGTCGCCCCCCGGCCCCTCCAAGGCCACGGGACGGGCCACGACCCTCGCCGCGGTCTCCTCGCCCCCGTTGTCGGCCCTGGTCGAGCGGATGCTGACCAACAGCGACAACGACCTCGCCGAGGCCCTGGCCCGCCACACCGCCGTGGCGACCGGCCGGCGCGCCGACTTCGCCGGGGCCGGCGCGGCCGTCGCCGCCCGCCTCGAACAGCTCGGCCTGCCCGTGCGCGGCGCCCGGTTCCACGACGGGAGCGGCCTGGACCGCACCGACCTGATCACCCCCGGCCTGCTCACCGCCCTGCTGACCGAGGCCGCCGCCCCCGACCGCCCCCAGCTCCGCCCGGTGCTCACCGGCCTGCCCGTCGCCCACTTCACCGGCACCCTGGCCGCCCGTTACACGGACGGCGCAGCGGGCCTCGTCCGCGCCAAGACCGGCACCCTCACCGGCGTCAACACCCTCGCCGGCACGGTCGCCACCCCCGACGGCCGCCTCCTGGCCTTCGCCTTCCTGACCAACGCGACGACGGACGCCTGGGCGGCGCAGTCGGCCCTGGACCGGGCGGCGACCGGCCTGACGTCGCCCTAGCCGCGGGTGCACCCGCCCCGCGGGCACCGCACGGCCTGCCCCGGGCGGCGGCGCTCCCGTACCGTTGACCCATGACGAGCATCGGCGCAAATCCCGGCATGGTCGACTGGAACCTCGCGGTGGCGACCGCGACCCGGCTCGTACGGCCGGGCCCCGAGGTGAGCCGCGACGAGGCCAGGGCCGTCGTCGCGGAACTCCGCCGCCATGCCAAGTCCGCGGAGGAGCACGTCCGTGGTTTCACCCGGATGGGCACCGAGGAGACCCACGACACCCCCCTCCTGGTGGTCGACCGGCCCGGCTGGGTCCGGGCCAACGTCGCCGGCTTCCGGGAACTGCTCAAACCCCTGCTGGAGAAGATGCAGGAGCGGCGCGGCAGCGGGCCGGGCAACGCGGTCCTCGGCGCCGTCGGCGGCAAGGTCACCGGCGTGGAGCTGGGCATGCTGCTGTCGTTCCTGTCCTCCCGCGTCCTCGGCCAGTACGAGACGTTCGCCCCGGCCACCCGCGAACTGCCCGCCGGAGCGAACGGCGGCGGCCGGCTGCTCCTCGTCGCGCCCAACATCGTGCACGTGGAGCGCGAACTCGACGTCCAGCCGCACGACTTCCGCCTGTGGGTGACCCTGCACGAGGAGACCCACCGCACGCAGTTCACCGCCGTGCCCTGGCTGCGCGACCACATCGAGGGCGAAATCCAGTCGTTCCTCGCCGAGACCGACGTCGACCCCATGACCGTGCTCGAACGGATCCGCGAGGCCGCCCAGTCGCTCGCCGGGGGCCGCCCCGACGCGGAGGAGGACGACGGCGGCCGCTCGCTCGTCGAGCTGGTGCAGACCCCGGCCCAGCGCGAGGTGCTCGGCCGCATCACCGCCGTGATGTCCCTCCTGGAGGGCCACGCCGACTACGTGATGGACGGCGTGGGACCGGAGGTCGTGCCGAGCGTCGAGGAGATCCGCGAGAAGTTCCAGCAGCGGCGCGCCAGGGGCGCCTCCCGCCTCGACATGGCGCTGCGCAAGCTGCTCGGCCTCGACGCCAAGCTCCGCCAGTACCGGGACGGCGAACGCTTCGTACGGGCCGTCGTCGACGAGTGCGGCATGGACGGCTTCAACCGCGTCTGGACCTCGCCCAACACGCTCCCCACCAAGTCGGAGATCGCCAAACCGGCGGACTGGATCGCGCGGGTGCACCGCAAGCCGGAGGCGTGAGCCGCGCGGGCGGGGCGTGCACCTTTCCGGCCGACGGCAGACGAACGACCCTCCAATCACCCGTCCGAGGGACCGTGAGCCTTCGGCAGGCGTGCGATGCTCGGGTAACGGCCCGTTTCTGTCACCATCTACACACTCTGCGTGACCGAACCTCGGGCTCACCCCCGACAACTTCATGAAGGGCACCGGACATGGGTCCCCATCCTGCGGTCGCGGCGATACGCCTGGCGGTCCGCCGCGTCCTCCACGACATCCTCACCGAACTGAACACCCCGGCCGGCGTTCCCGCCGCGACGGCCGCCGGACGCCCGCCCGAGGGCGCGTCCGGACTTCCCGACTCCCCGCTCGTCCTCGTGGCGTGCTCCGGCGGCGCCGACTCCATGGCGCTCGCCTCCGCCCTCGCCTTCGAGGCGCCCCGGCTCGGCATCCGCGCCGGCGGCGTCACCGTCGACCACGGCCTGCAGCACGGCTCCGACCTGCGCGCGGAAGAGGTCGTCCTGCGCCTGCGCGCACTCGGCCTCGACCCCGTGGAGGCCACCGCCGTCACCGTCGGCCGCGAGGGCGGCCCGGAAGCCGCCGCCCGCGACGCCCGCTACGCGGCGCTGGACGCGGCCGCCGCCCGGCACGGCGCCGCCGCCGTCCTGCTCGGCCACACCCGCGACGACCAGGCCGAGACCGTCCTGCTGGGCCTCGCCCGCGGCTCCGGCATCCGCTCCCTGTCGGGCATGGCCGCGGTCTCGGGGGCCGGCGGCCGTTACCGGCGCCCCTTCCTCCAGGTCGACCGCCAGACCGCCCGCAAGGCCTGCATGGTCCAGTCCCTCCCCGTCTGGGACGACCCCCACAACGCCGACCCCGCCTACACCCGCTCCCGGCTGCGCCACGAGGGCCTGCCCGCCCTGGAGAAGGCGCTCGGCAAGGGCGTCGTCGAGGCCCTTGCCCGTACGGCCCAACTCTCCCGGGACGACGCCGACGCCCTCGACACCTGGGCCCGTCAGGCCGAGGCCGGCGTCCGCGACGCCACCGGCGGACTGGAGTGCGCCAAGCTGTACGCCCTGCCGCCCGCCGTACGCCGCCGGATCCTGCGCCGCGCCGCCCTGGAGGCCGGCGCCCCCGGCGGCGCCCTGTTCGCCCGGCACATCGAGGAAGTCGACCGGCTGATCACCGGCTGGCGCGGCCAGGGGGCCATCAACCTCCCCGGCAAAGTCGTCGCCCGGCGGCAGGGTGGCAGACTGGTGATCCGGCAAGGCTGAATCCGGACCCTCCCACCGATCCGCGCACGGATCGCCGGGACGTTCCGGAGTGGCCGGTGGGACGACCGAAAGTGATGCGGGTGGACGCGAACGACATGGGTGCCGACCTCGAGAAGGTACTCATCACCAAGGAAGAGATCGACGCGAAGCTGGCCGAGCTGGCCGCGAAGATCGACGCGGAGTACGCGGGCAAGGACCTGCTCATCGTCGGCGTGCTCAAGGGCGCCGTGATGGTCATGGCCGACCTGGCGCGCACGCTGTCCACCCCCGTCACGATGGACTGGATGGCGGTGTCCTCGTACGGCGCGGGCACCCAGTCCTCCGGTGTGGTGCGGATCCTCAAGGACCTCGACACCGACATCAAGGGCCGCCACGTCCTCATCGTCGAGGACATCATCGACTCCGGCCTGACCCTGTCCTGGCTGATCTCCAACCTCGGCTCGCGCGAGCCCGCCTCCCTCAAGGTGTGCACGCTGCTGCGCAAGCCCGACGCCGCGAAGGTCGCCATCGACGTGGAATGGGTCGGCTTCGACATCCCCAACGAATTCGTCGTCGGCTACGGCCTCGACTACGCCGAGAAGTACCGCAACCTCCCGTTCGTCGGTACGCTCGCGCCCCACGTGTACGGCGGCTGACGCGCCCGCAGCGCGTCCGGCGGTGTTTCGGCGGGCCCACCGGGAACCCCTGAGGCCCCCGCGCCGTTGAGGATGCAGACGGGACGTCGGCCCGCCCGTGCGGCTGAGGGCCGCCACGCTGGGGTACCGTCAGAAGAACTGTCTTATCAAACTCACTATGGCAGGAGGGACGGGGCGACACCGCTCCGTGTGGATGGACGTGAAGCGATACTTCCGTGGGCCAATCATGTGGATCGTGCTGGCCGTCCTTGCCGTGGTCGTGTTGATGCAGGTCGTGGGCTCGTCCGGCGGCTACAAGACGGTGGACACCGGCCAGGTCGTCCAGGCGATCAACGACAACAGGGTCGAGTCGGCCAAGCTGACCACCGGTGACGAGCAGAACATCAAGGTTCAGCTCAAGGACGGCCAGAAGGTCGAAGGCAGCTCGAAGATCCAGGCGAGCTACATCGGCGACCAGGGCGTGACCCTCGCCAACACCCTTCAGAACAAGTACCAGGACAAGCAGATCCCCGACGGCTACACGGTCTCGCCGTCGAAGCAGAACCCGTTCGTCGGGCTGCTGATCACCCTGCTTCCCTTCGTCCTCATCGTGGTCATCTTCCTGTTCCTGATGAACCAGATGCAGGGCGGCGGCTCCCGGGTCATGAACTTCGGCAAGTCCAAGGCGAAGCTCATCACCAAGGACACCCCGAAGACCACGTTCGCCGACGTCGCCGGGTCCGAGGAGGCCGTCGAGGAGCTCCACGAGATCAAGGAGTTCCTGCAGGAGCCGGCCAAGTTCCAGGCCGTCGGCGCCAAGATCCCCAAGGGCGTGCTGCTGTACGGCCCGCCCGGCACCGGCAAGACCCTGCTCGCGCGCGCCGTGGCGGGCGAGGCGGGCGTGCCGTTCTACTCGATCTCCGGTTCCGACTTCGTCGAGATGTTCGTCGGTGTCGGTGCCTCCCGAGTGCGCGACCTGTTCGAGCAGGCCAAGGCGAACGCCCCGGCCATCGTCTTCGTCGACGAGATCGACGCGGTCGGCCGTCACCGCGGCGCCGGCCTCGGCGGCGGTCACGACGAGCGCGAGCAGACCCTGAACCAGCTCCTCGTCGAGATGGACGGCTTCGACGTCAAGGGCGGCGTGATCCTCATCGCCGCGACGAACCGCCCCGACATCCTCGACCCCGCGCTGCTGCGTCCCGGCCGCTTCGACCGGCAGATCGCCGTCGACCGCCCCGACATGCAGGGCCGGCTGGAGATCCTCAAGGTCCACCAGAAGGGCAAGCCGGTCGCGCCCGACGTCGACCTGTCGGCCGTCGCCCGCCGCACCCCCGGCATGACCGGTGCCGACCTGGCCAACGTGCTGAACGAGGCCGCGCTGCTGACGGCCCGCAGCGACCAGAAGCTGATCGACAACCACATGCTGGACGAGGCGATCGACCGCGTGGTCGCGGGCCCGCAGAAGCGGACCCGGATCATGTCGGACAAGGAGAAGAAGATCACCGCGTACCACGAGGGCGGACACGCCCTGGTCGCGGCGGCCTCCCCGAACTCCGACCCGGTCCACAAGATCACGATCCTGTCCCGGGGCCGGGCTCTCGGCTACACGATGGTGCTCCCGGACGAGGACAAGTACTCGACCACGCGCAACGAGATGCTCGACCAGCTCGCCTACATGCTGGGCGGACGCGCGGCCGAGGAACTCGTCTTCCACGACCCGACGACGGGCGCGGCCAACGACATCGAGAAGGCCACCGGCCTGGCCCGGGCGATGGTCACCCAGTACGGCATGACCGAGCGCCTCGGCGCGATCAAGTTCGGCGGCGACAACAGCGAGCCGTTCCTCGGGCGTGAGATGGCCCACCAGCGCGACTACTCGGAAGAGGTCGCCGCGCTGGTCGACGAAGAGGTCAAGAAGCTCATCGAGACGGCGCACAACGAGGCCTGGGAGATCCTGGTCGAGAACCGCGACGTCCTCGACAACCTCGTCCTCGCGCTGCTGGAGAAGGAGACGCTGGGCAAGGAGGAGATCGCCGAGATCTTCTCCCAGATCGTCAAGCGCCCCTCCCGGCCCGCCTGGACCGGCTCCTCGCGCCGCACGCCCTCGACCCGTCCGCCGGTCCTCTCCCCGAAGGAGCTGGCCCTGACGAACGGCGCCAACGGCACGGCGGCGGCGATCTCCACCACCAAGAGCCCGGCCGACCCGGCCCCGGAACGCTCCCCGGAGGACCGCCCGGAGAGCTGATCCCGGTCGTTCCCGGCCCGGAATGTATGCCGCGCCCCCCAGGTTCTAGCCTTGGGGGGTGCGGCATTTCGGTATGCCGTTCGCAGGACGGATCAGGAACGAGGCATCAGATGACCGACCCCGTGACGCTGGACGGCGAGGGCCAGATCGGTGAGTTCGACGAGAAGCGGGCCGAGAACGCCGTGCGCGAACTGCTGATCGCGGTCGGCGAGGACCCGGACCGTGAGGGCCTGCGGGAGACGCCGGCACGCGTGGCGCGGGCGTACAAGGAGATATTCGCCGGCCTGTGGCAGGAGCCGGAGGACGTGCTGACGACGACGTTCGACCTCGGGCACGACGAGATGGTCCTCGTGAAGGACATCGAAGTGTTCTCCACCTGTGAACATCATCTGGTGCCGTTCCGGGGGGTTGCGCACGTCGGCTACATCCCGTCCACCAGCGGAAAGATCACCGGCCTGTCCAAGCTGGCCCGGCTCGTGGACGTCTACGCCCGGCGCCCGCAGGTGCAGGAACGTCTCACCACGCAGATCGCGGACTCCCTGATGGAGATCCTCGAGCCGCGCGGTGTGATCGTCGTGGTCGAGTGCGAACACATGTGCATGTCGATGCGGGGCATCCGCAAGCCCGGCGCCAAGACCCTCACCTCGGCCGTGCGGGGCCAACTGCGGGACGTGGCCACGCGCAACGAGGCGATGAGCCTGATCATGGCTCGCTGAGTGGTGTGTTCTGAGACGCGGGGTGTGGTCCAGGACTGAGTGGCGTGGTCTGAGACGTGGGGTTTGGTCCGGGGCTGAGTGGCGTGGTCTGAGACGCGGGGTGTGGTCCGGGGGGGGCGAGTGCGTCACGCCGCTGTTGCCGCGCCCGGGTGGTCGTCGTCCTCGTCGTCCGGGAGCTTGCAGACGCGTTCCATGAAGAGGGCGGCCGCTATGACGGCGATGCCCGCCACGACCGAGGCGCCGGCGTAGATGGCCTGGTCGCGGCGGGCCGGGATGTCGAGATGGCTCAGCAGGAAGACGCCCACGCCGCCGTACATCCCGGCGACGAGGGCGGCCACCAGGGCGCTGGCCTGGCCGAAGACGACCGCGCGGGCCGCCATCATCGGGTCGACGCCCTTGGCGCCGGGGACCCGCTCCCGCTGGGCCTTGAGGCGGGCGCGGATCGAGAGCGCGGTGGCCAGCAGGATCGCCGCGATCAGGGCGAGGACGACGGGGGCCGCCAGGGGGACGCTCGGGAGGGTGCCGACGGAGTCCCACAGGCGGGCCGCGGCCCAGGACAGCACCCCCGCGACGACGAACACGCCGGCCAGCACCCTGATGCGCAGCTCTTTCACGGTGTTCCGGTGTCCCTTCGCTTCCCCTGCGTGACCGTCCTGGCCTCGTCGACCTTAACGACTACTCGGGCAGCCGGAGTTCCAGGTCGGCGCGGGGCGCGACGCCGTCGCGGGTGACGGCGGTCAGGAGATCGGCGACCCTGCCCTGCCCCGGCAGCGCGGCCTCGGGGTCCACGTCCAGCCAGGGGGCCAGGACGAAGGCGCGCTCGTGGGCGCGCGGATGGGGGAGGGTGAGCTGCGGGTCCTCGGAGACGACCTCGGCGTACGCCACGATGTCGACGTCCAGGGTGCGCGGGCCCCAGCGCTCGTCGCGGACCCGGTGGAAGGCCTCCTCGACCGCGTGCGCCCGCTCCAGGAGCGAGGACGGGGGCAGGGTGGTCTTCACGATCACGACCGCGTTGAAGTACGAGGGCTGGCTGCCGGGGTCGACGCCCCACGGCTCCGTCTCGTAGACCGGGGAGACTCCTTTGACGCGCACGCCCGGGGTGTCCTCCAGGGCGTCGATGGCCCCCTGGAGGGTCTCCAGGCGGTTGCCCAGGTTGGCGCCGAGGGCGATCACCGCGCGTTTGGGGTTGGACAGGGTGGTGTCCGCGGCGTCGACCTGCTCGATGACGGAGGCGGGCACGGGCTGTACGGTCGGGTCGCTCGGACCCTCGGTGAAGGGGGCGCTCATACACGGCTCCGGATGATGGTGACGGTCACGTCGTCGAAGGGCACGGTGATCGGTGCGTCCGGCTTGTGGACGCAGACCTCGACCTCCTCGACCCTTTCGTGCTTCAGACAGACCTGGGCGATGCGCTCGGCGAGCGTCTCGACGAGATCGACGGGCTCGCCCTCGACGACGGCCACGACCTCCTCGGCCACGATGCCGTAGTGCACGGTCTTCGCCAGGTCGTCGTCGGCGGCGGCCGGGCGGGTGTCCAGGCCAAGGACGATGTCCACGAGGAAGGTCTGGCCGTCCTCGCGCTCCTTGGGCAGCACACCGTGGTGCCCACGGGCCTTCAGGCCGCGCAGCGCGACACGATCCACGCGAATCACTCCTGCAGTCGTCGGTCTCGGCCGGTCGTTCCACGTGCGGGTGGTACGGCGGCCCCAGTCGAATCTACCTGTGGGGACCGACAGCGCCGGGCCGCGGGGGTGCGGGGCGGGGCGGGAGCAGGGTGGGGGTGGACGGGATTCACCGCGCGTTTTCCCTGGCGGTCTCCGTGGGTCACGGGCTGGTAGCCGCGCCTACCCGCTGGTCGTGATTCCAACCACGTTGCGTGGGGCTGAGGGGTGGGGGCGGGCTGGGAGCGGGGCGGGGCGGGGCGGGGTGGTCAGGGAGGGGTGGTCAGGGCGTGTCCTCGGTGTCCTCGTCGTCGGTTTCCGCGAGTACGGGGGAGGCGTGGTGGGACCAGAGCTTCCAGCCGGCCGGGGTGCGCCGGAAGGTGTTGGTGGCGACCACGAGCTGACCGACGAGCGGGCCGAGTTCCTCGTCGCCGTCGGGGGCGGGGCCGCCGCTGAGGATGTTCTCGGTGCAGGTGACCAGGGCGGTGTCGCCGGTGACGGAGACGTGGACGTCGGTCAGGAAGAACTGGATGTAGTCCGTGTTCGCCATGATCAGGGCGTACGAGCGCAGGACCTCGCCGCGGCCGGTGAGCACCGGCCAGCCCGGGTGCACGCAGGAGACGACGCCGGCGTCGGCCGGGTCGTGGTACGTCTCGTCGATGCCCAGGTCGGAAGGGGTGAGCCAGAACTCGGAGACCTTCTCGAAGTCGCCCTCCTCCAGTGCCTGGTAGTAGGCGGTGTTCGCGGCCTCGACCTGTTCGACGTCGAGGTGCGGCGCGTTCACCGGGCGCCTTCGACGGCGCGGGCGACGCGTACGGCGTCGGCGGTGGCGCGGACCTCGTGGACGCGTACGGCCCAGGCGCCGGCGTGCGCCGCGAGCGCGGAGACCGCGGCGGTGGCGGCGTCGCGCTCCCGCGCGGGGGGCGGAGTGGCCTCGGGGCCGGCGAGGACCCGGCCGAGGAACCGCTTGCGGGAGGCGGCGACGAGGAGGGGGTGGCCCAGGGCGAGGAGGCGGTCGAGGTGGGCGAGGAGGACGAGGTCGTGCTCGGCGTCCTTGGAGAAGCCGAGGCCCGGGTCGACGACGATGCGGTCGGGGGCGATGCCGGCGTCCAGGACGGCCTCCACGCGCGCGTGCAGCTCGTCGACGACCTCGGTGACGACGTCGGCGTAGGTGCCCCTGACGTTGCCGCCCTCCAGGAGGCCGCGCCAGTGCATGACGACGAACGGGGCGCCGGAGTCGGCGACGACGGGGATCATGCGGGGGTCTGCGAGGCCGCCGCTGACGTCGTTGACCAGGGCGGCGCCGGCGGCGAGGGCCTGCTCGGCGACGGAGGCGCGCATGGTGTCGACGGAGATCGTGACGCCCTCGGAGGCGAGACCGCGGACGACCGGGACGACGCGCCTGAGTTCCTCGTCCTCGTCGACGCGGGTCGCTCCGGGGCGGGTGGACTCGCCGCCCACGTCCACCAGGTCGGCGCCCTCCGCGACCAGGTCGAGGCCGTGCTTGATGGCGGCCGTGGTGTCGAAGAAACGGCCGCCGTCGGAGAAGGAGTCGGGGGTCACGTTGACGACGCCCATGACCGCGCAGCGGTCCCAGGCGGTCAGTCCGGCGAGAGGGCGGCGGCGGCCGGTCTGCTTGCTCATGTGTTCAGCGTAGGTGGTGGGTGGGGGGTGGGCGCGGGTGCGGGGGCCTCCGGCGGTGGTGCGGGTGCGTTTGCCTGCGGCGCCTGTGCGGGGTGGGTGGGGTGCGCGTTCTCGTGGTGCGGTGCGTTGTGGGTGGGGTGCGTATGCCTGCGGCGCCTGTGCGGGTGCGGTGGGGGTGCGCGTAGCGCCGTGCGTGGTGGGTGGGTCGGGGCCGCGCCGGGGGGTGTCCGTCCTCGGAACGGCGCGGAATCGGTCGGCCACAGATCTTTGCGGCGTTGACGCGCCAACCGCTGCGGGCGGACACCCCCCGACACGACCCCTTCTCGCCGTACGCGGCTGCCGGCCGTCGCCCCGCCGCTGCGGGCAGTCGCCACGCCCCCAGCTGCGGGCAGTCGTGCCGCTGGGGCGGCACGGGTGGGCGCAGCGGCACCCCGTTAGCGCCGGGCTGCGCTCTCCCCGCGCCCGCACACACCCCGCGGCACCGGTCAACGCCGGGCCCCGTGGCCCACCCCGCACCTGCCCGCGGTGTCGACCGCCCTCACGCCGCCCGTGCGGGCGTCTGGTGGGCGCAAGGGCGTCGTGTCGGCGTACGGCGGCGCAGGAAGCGCGGCAGTGGCACCGTGACGAAGCCCTCTGCCTGCATCGCGGCGAAGCCGATGCGGGGGAGGTCGGCCGAGCGGCGGTAGACGACGAAGCGCGGCTCCCACCGGGGCCGGAACTTCGCGTTGAACTTGTACAGGGACTCGATCTGGAACCAGCGGGACAGGAAGACCAGCAGACCGCGCCACGCGCGCAGGACCGGGCCCGCGCCGATCTTCTCGCCCCGTGCGAGTGCCGCGCGGAACATCGCGAAGTTCAGCGACACCCGCGCGATGCCCAGTTTCGGGGCGGCCTGGAGCGCGGCCACGATCAGGAGTTCGTTCATGCCGGGGTCGGCCGCGCGGTCGCGGCGCATGAGGTCCAGGGACACTCCGTCCGGGCCCCACGGCACGAAGTGCAGGACCGCCTTCAGGTCGCCGAACTCGCCGGGCTCCGTGTCCTGCTTGTGGGCCGTGGCTATCAGGCAGTCGCCGTCGGCCGGGTCGCCGACGCGGCCCAGGGCCATGGAGAAGCCGCGCTCGGTGTCGGTGCCGCGCCACGCGTCGGCGGCGCGGCGGACGCGGTCCAGTTCGGCCTCGGACAGGTCAGCCACGCGCCGTACCCGGGTCTCGTAACCGGCCCGCTCGATGCGCTTGACCATCTGGCGCACGTTGCGCATCGCGCGGCCGGCGAGGGAGAAATCCGCCACGTCCACCACCGCCTCGTCGCCCAGTTCGAGGGCGTCGAGGCCGGTCTCGCGGGTCCAGACCTCGCCACCCGTCTCGGAGCAGCCCATGACGGCGGGCGTCCAGGAATGGGAGCGGGCCTCGTCCATGAAGCGTTCGATGGCGCCGGGCCATGCCTCCACGTCGCCGATCGGGTCGCCGCTGGCCAGCATCACGCCGGAGACGACGCGGTAGGTGACGGCGGCCTTGCCGCTGGGGGAGAAGACGACGGCCTTGTCGCGGCGCAGCGCGAAGTGGCCCAGGGAGTCGCGGCGGCCGTGCCGGGCGAGGAGGGCGCGCAGGCGGGTCTCGTCGTCCTCGGTGAGGCGGGCGGCGGGGTGTTCGGGGCGGAAGGCCAGGTAGATCGTGGTCACGGCGGTCAGCAGGCCGAGGGCGCCCAGGGAGAAGGCGACCGTCCAGGAGGTGTTGCCCCGGTAGTCGACCGGGCCCTCGACACCGAACAGGCCGTACAGGACGTGGGTGATGCGGGCGGCCAGGCTCGGGTCGCCGACCATGCGGTGCGGGTGGGCGTTGACGACGAGCAGGCCGAGGAGGAGGGAACCCGCGGCCATCAGGACGAAGTTGGTCAGGGCCCGCCAGCGGCTGCGCGGGTCGGGCAGGGCGGCGAACTGGTCGCGGTGGCGCAGGAGGGGGGCCAGCAGGGCCAGGGAGATCAGTACGCCGAGGAAGGAATGGCGGTAGGTGAGCTGAGCGACGGCGCCGAGCGGGAGCAGGGCCACGGCCGCCCGCCAGGCCCGGCGCTTGCGGCGCTTGAGGCCGTGGGCGAGCAGGAGGAGCAGGACGCCGGCGCTGAGGGAGAGGGCGGCGGCGAAGGGACCGAAGGAGCCGGGCAGGACCTCGGCCAGGGCGTGCATGCGGCTGTGCCGGAAGCGCGGGAAGACGCCGGCCGCGATGTCCAGCAGGCCGACGAGCACGCAGGCACGTCCGACGAGGAGGGGGACGTTCTCGGGGCGGGGGCCGCGCAGCACGCGGCGTATGCGGGTGGGACTCGTCGGAACCCCGCCCGACATTTCCTCATCTGTCCTGACAGACATCGCACCTGTTAGTTCTGCGAGAGACCGTGGATCCGGGCCCGTTTCGGGCATCCGGCGACATTGCGCCCTCTAGGACGGTGTCTCGGAGGGAGAGGTTCACTCTCCCGGTCACAAAGCCCGGGCGAACGGACGAACGGGCACACGGAAACGCGGGCGGTAGGCAAGGGCATGGGGCTGACGAGCGACAAGGTGCTGGCGCTGGCGGTGGTGGCCGGTGTGCTGCTGTTCGCCGGGACGGTGTGGCTGTGGCCGCGGCTGGCGCGGCGGAGCGTGCGGGCCGTGCTCGCCAGGGTGGGCCTGCTGCTCGCCACCCAGGTGGCGGTCTTCGCCGCGGTGGGGCTGGTGGCCAATCAGTCCTTCGGTTTCTACGGCAGTTGGGCCGACCTGTTCGGCCGGGAGGACGGGCCGGGCGTGGTCGTGGACCACTCGGCCGACGCCGACGGCGGGCCGCTGCGAGTGGTCGGAAAACGGCGGGTCACGCCCGCGGGCGGGACGCGCCCGGAGATCTCGGGGCGGGTCGAGGAGATACAGGTCCTCGGACGCGCGTCACGGATCGCCTCTCCCGCGTTCGTGTACCTGCCGCCGGAGTACTTCCAGGCAGGCCACCGTGACCGTACTTTTCCCGCGGCCGTCGTCCTGACCGGCTATCCCGGAACCGCCGAGGCATTGGTGGAAAAGCTCCATTACCCGCGTACGGCACTGGAGTTGGCGAAGACCGGGCGGATGCGCCCGATGATCCTCGTGATGCTGCGGCCGACGGTGGCGCCGCCGCGCGACACGGAGTGCGTGGACGTACCGGGCGGGCCGCAGACGGAGACGTTCTTCGCCGAGGACCTTCCCCGGGCGGTGAGTGCCCACTACCGGGTGGACAAGGGGCCGCGGAGCTGGGGCGTCGTCGGCAACTCGACCGGCGGCTACTGCGCCCTGAAGCTCGCCGCGCACCACCCGGACGTGTTCGCCGCCGGGGCCGGGCTCTCGCCGTACTACGACGCGCCGAACGACCCCACCACGGGCGATCTCTTCCAGGGCGACAAGGACCGCGAGAACCGGGCCAGCCTGTGGTGGAGCTTCAAGAACCTGCCCGCGCCGGACACTTCGCTGCTCGTCACCAGCAGCCGGAGCGGCGAGACGAACTACAAGGACACGATGAAGTTCATCGAGTTGGTGAAGGGCAAGAAGCCGACGCGGATCTCGTCGATCATCCTGGAAAGCGGCGGGCACAACTTCAATACCTGGCGGCGGGAGATTCCCGCGACGCTGCGGTGGCTGGACGAGCGGCTGGGCGAGAGGCGCGACTCGTAAATGATCATGGAATCCGGGGGTATTGATTCCGCCTTCGCCGGGGTGTGGATTACGCGCGTCCTGTGAACACGGCTGGGACGGTGCTGTTTTTACGGGGCGGGGCGCCAAGATTCGCCTACGCGCGGTAAGTTTCTGGCCATGCCACGTGGACGTCACCGTCATTCCCCGCCTCTGCACAGGCTGCTTCCCCCGTCGGCGATCGCAGGCGTTTCGGTCGTGTGCGCCGTCGGTCCCTGGTTGTTCAGCGAGGCCCTGATCCTGCGCGCACTGGCCGCCGCCGCCGCGGTGACGGCCGTGGTCGGCGCCGTCGTCATGCGGCACTGGGACGCCCAGGCGGGGCGGAAGGTGGCCGACCTCACGCGCGCGCGGGCCAGTGACGAGTGGCGGTTCGAGGAGCGGCTCGCCGAACTGGAGTCCGACCTGGAGGAGTCGCGCGAGCTGCGGCAGAAGCTGGAGCACCGGCTGCGCGCCAAGCGCACCGAACTGGCCGGGCTGCGCAACGAGCACGCCTCGCTGCTGCGGCGCTACGCCACGGCGGAGACCGAGCGCGCCAGCGCGCTGGAGGGCCGCCGCCTGCTGGAGATAGAGGCCGTGCCGCAGGTGCCCGCACTGCCGGCGGCCCGCCCCGCGCCCGTGCGGGAGACGCCGGGGACGGTGGCCGAGGAGAAGCCCGTCGAGGAAGAGGCCGCCGTTCCCCGGGTCTTCTCGCCCGAGGGCTCCGGGCTGTACCTGCGTGCGGACGTCGCGCTGGTCCGCCTGGCCGGCCGGGGCCGTGCTCACCGGACCGACGGCTCGGGCGGTGGCGACGACGACGGGGACGGTGGCGGCGAGGGCGCGGCGGCCGACGCGGGGCCGGAGGCGCCGGAGGGCGGGGCGCAGGGGCGGTCCGAGGCGGCCGACGGGCACGGGCGCACCGCCGCCTCCCCGGCGAGCCCCTCCGACGCGGCGCCCGCGCAGCCCACCCGGCGGGCCGACGGGCACTTCACGGTGCCGACCGCGGTGGCCGTCGTACCGGCGGCTCCCGCGCGGCGCCCGGTGGTCGAGGGCGGCTTCGACTTCTTCGGGACCAAGGCCCCCGAGGGCGCGGTGAACGCGGCAGCCTCCGGCGCCGCCCTGGAGACCGTCCAGAACGAGGACCTCGCCGACGTGGTCGGCCAGGAGGCGCTCGCCCTGCACAAGGCCGAGGCCGAGGTCTCCTTCAAGCCGGCCGGTGAGGAGTCCCGGGAGGTCAGCCAGGTGATCGACCTGACGGCGCACGACGAGACCGAGCAGATCGACGTACAGGGTCTGCGCAGCGCCGTCTCCTGACCGCGGGCCTCAGGCCATCCAGCGGTCCGGCGGGGCGTCCCGGCGGCCGGTCCGGGAGCGTTCCGCCTGCCGGCGCAGCAGCTCCGCGGCCTCGGCGGCGTCGCGCAGGCTCGCGGTCACCGTGTGGTTCGCCCCGGTGTCCACGTGGACGTCGGCCAGCCGCAGGGCACGCCGCACGGGTCCCTGCGTGAGGCGGACGCTCTGCACCTTGGCGTGCGGCACCAGCGCCAGGCTGCGGCGCAGCAGGCCGCGCCGGGCGGCGAAGACGGCGCCGGTGACGGCCAGCCCGTGGCCGCGCCACCACAGCGGGCGGCACCGTCCCGCCCGTCGCGGCGGGCGGGACAGCGCTTCTCCCGTCGGGACGGTCACCCCGGGAAGCACCCGCGCGACGACCGACTCGGCGATCTCGCGCGGGGCGACCGGCAGCAGGAGGGAGTTCGAGGAGCCGGCCACGTCCAGCTCCACCCGCACCCAGCGGCGCCGCCGCCACAGCAGCGGCTCCACGATGCGCACGGTCTGCACCCGGCCCGGCGGCACGGTCTCGTGGGTGCGGTCCAGCAGGCCGTGGTCGATGCGGAGCCCGTCCGGTGACTCGGCCACCCTCCAGTCGTACTCCCCGACGAACCGGCCGGCGCTGCTCGCGCCCGCGGCGCCCACCAGCGGTACGGCGGTCGCCAGCACCGTCCACAGGTTGTGGGTGGCCAGCCACAGCAGCGTCGGTACGACGACGGCGGCGAGCAGCGTGCCCCAGGTGGCGCCGGTCAGCAGCAGGGAGACGGCGAGGACGCCGGGCGGCACCCGCAGCAGCTGCCGCTCGGGGGCCTCGCCGACCTCGTGCGCGGTCTCGGGCGCGAAGCCCGCCGCGCGCGCGAGCAGCTCGGCCCGCAGTGCGCGGGCCTCGCCGGCGCCCAGGAAGGCCAGTTCGTCCTTCTTGCCGGTGCCTATGACGTCGAGCTTGAGCTTGGCGACCCCCGCGACCCGGGCCAGCAGGGGCTGGGTGACGTCGACGGCCTGGATGCGTTCCAGGCGGATGTGCGCGGTGCGGCGGAACAGCAGTCCGGTGCGGATGCGCAGCTCGGTGCCGGTCACCGCGTAGTGGGTGAACCACCAGGTGAGGAAGCCGTACAGGGCGGCGGCCGGGATCAGTACGGCCAGACCGACCAAGAGGTGGGTCGTGGTCAGCCGGGTCAGTTGGCGCTGCGCCTGGTCGGGGTCGTGCACGGCCCACCCGACGAGCACGGCGACCGGCGCCCACGCCCGCCGCAGCGGGGTGACGGGGTGCAGGCGCCGCTCGGTGACCCCGTCGGCGGGCGGGGGCGCGTCGGCGGCACTGCGGGTGGCTTCCGCCGGGGAACCGGCCGGGCCGGCCGCGGGCCCGCCGAGGGCGTCGTACCCCTCTCCGGCCCCGTTCACAGTCCGGCCGATCGGGCCTCGCCCAGTTCGGTGAGCCGGTCGCGCAGGCGTTCCGCCTCGGCCGGGTCGAGGCCGGGGATGGTCGCGTCGGTGGCGGCGGCGGCCGTGTGCAGTTGCACGCTGGCCAGGCCGAAGTGGCGCTCGACCGGCCCGGAGGTCACCTCGACCAGCTGCATGCGCCCGTACGGGACGACGGTCTCCTCCCGCCACAGCACGCCCCGGCTGATCAGCAGGTCGTCGGCGCGCTCGGCGTACCGCCAGGAGCGCCAGTTGCGCGCCAGCATCGGCCAGCCCCAGGCCAGCAGGGCCAGGGGCACGAGGGCCAGGGCGGCCCAGGCGGGGCTGAGCAACAGCGCGGGCAGTACGCCCGCCGCGAGCGCCAGCAGGCCCAGCCACACCACCAGCAACAGCCGTCGCATGTGCAGCAGCCCCGGTGGCAGGCCGGTCCACACCGGCTCCTCCCGTGAGGGGCCCGTCGCATCCGTCGCATCCGCCGCGTCCGTCGCGCCCGCCGTGCCCGTGCCGTCCGGGCTCCCCGTCTCCATGGGGCCAGCGTACGTAGGGGAGACTGGGTTCATGACTCCTACGACGGAGACCACGGTCGGAATCGGCGGTGCCGCGGAGAGCACCGACATGGTGCTCAACATCGGCCCCCAGCACCCGTCCACCCACGGTGTGCTGCGGCTCAGGCTGGTCCTGGACGGCGAGCGCATCACGAGCGCCGAGCCGGTGATCGGCTACATGCACCGCGGCGCGGAGAAGCTGTTCGAGGCCCGTGACTACCGTCAGATCATCATGCTCGCCAACCGCCACGACTGGCTGTCGGCGTTCTCCAACGAGCTGGGCGTCGTCCTCGCCGTCGAGCGGATGCTCGGCATGGAGGTCCCCACGCGCGCGGTGTGGACGCGCACGCTGCTCGCCGAGCTGAACCGGGTGCTCAACCACCTGATGTTCCTGGGGTCGTACCCGCTGGAGCTGGGCGGCATCACCCCGGTCTTCTACGCCTTCCGGGAGCGGGAGGTCCTCCAGAACGTGATGGAGGAGGTCTCCGGCGGGCGCATGCACTACATGTTCAACCGCGTCGGCGGCCTCAAGGAGGACCTCCCGGCGGGCTGGACCACGCGCGCGCGTGCCGCCGTCGCCGCCGTGCGCCCGCGCATGGACGTCTTCGACGACCTGGTCCTCGGCAACGAGATCTTCCGGGGACGCACGCGCGGGGTCGGCGCCCTGTCCCCGGAGGCCGTGCACGCCTACGGCGTCAGCGGTCCCGTCGCCCGCGCCTCCGGCGTCGACTTCGACCTGCGCCGCGACGAGCCCTACCTGGCCTACGGCGAGCTGCAGGACACCCTCAGGGTCGTCACCCGCACCGAGGGCGACTGCCTGGCCCGCTTCGAGTGCCTCCTGGAGCAGACGCACAACGCCCTCGACCTCGCCGACGCCTGCCTGGACCGCCTGGCCGAGCTGGCGCCCGGGCCGGTCAACCAGCGGCTCCCCAAGGTGCTGAAGGCGCCCGAGGGCCACACCTACGCCTGGACCGAGAACCCGCTCGGCATCAACGGCTACTACCTGGTCAGCAAGGGCGAGAAGACCCCGTACCGGCTGAAGCTGCGCTCGGCGTCGTACAACAACATCCAGGCGCTGGCGGACCTGCTGCCCGGGACGCTGGTCGCGGACATGGTGGCGATCCTGGGGTCACTGTTCTTCGTCGTCGGCGACATCGACAAGTAGCGCGGCGGCGTCCACCGCCCCCACGGGCTGCAGCAGCCACACGAAGTCGCCGAGCCCGCCGGGCGCGGTCAGTTCGGCGGCCTGGGAGGCGTCCGCGAGGGCACGCACGTACCGAGCGGGGTCGGTGGAGGCCAGCGCCAGCGGGGGACGTGCGCCGGTGATGCCCAGCGCGCGCAGGGCCTCTCGCTGGGGGCGCAGGAGCGCGTCCGGGGGCGTGTGCTCCGGAGCGCACCTCGCGGCGAGTGCGGTCGCGGCGCCCGCGGGGGCGGCCGTCGCGCACGCGGTGGGGGCGGCCGCGCACGCGTCCAGCGCCACGTGTGCGGTGAGGTCGCACGTCCCGTTCGGCACCGGTTCCGTCTCCCGCCCGTCCCGGAAGCCGGTGAGCGTCCCGAAGGGCGGGCGGGCGGTCGCGGTGTGCGCGTAGTCCGCGGCCACCGCCAGCCCGGCCTCCAGCGTCGCCACCGCCGACGCCCATGCCTCGTCGCGGGGCAGCCCGACCTCCGCCCGCAACCCCTCCTCGCCGGTCAGCGGCCACCACCGGGCCAGCCACTCGGCCTCCGCCCCGGCCACCGGCTCCCCGAGCCGCTCGGTCCCGTCGCGGCGGACGAGCACCCGCCGCGCCACGCCCGCGGCGTCCACCTGCGCCACCTCCACCGGTACGTTGTCCAGCCACTCGTTGGCGAACAGCAGCCCGGTGACGCCGTCCGGCGGCTCGGCGAGCCAGCGGACCCGCCGGTCGAGACCCGCCGGGCGGGCGGCGACCTCGACGGCGTACGCGCGCGTGCGGGCGGCCACCCGGGCGGGCAGGGCCGCCAGCACGCCGGTGACCAGCTCGCCCCGCCCGGCCGCCATGTCCACGAAGTCCAGCGCGGCCGGGCGCCCCAGGGCCTCGTCGACCCGGCACAGCAGCCGGGCCACGGCCCCCGCGAACAGCGGCGACGCGTGCACGGACGTACGGAAGTGCCCGGCCGGGCCCTCGGCTCCGGTGCGGTAGAACCCCTCGGGTCCGTAGAGCGCGTCCTGCGCGGCCCGGCGCCAGCCCCGCCACTCCCCCTGCGTCTCCTGAGCCCCGCCGTCCCCTGCCGTCCCTGGTGTCACGGGCTCAGGTTAGGGGGCGCGACGGGGCACAGAAGAGCGGAGCCTCCACCTTGCGGAGTATGCGCGGGGGACGCGGATCGGCCCTTCGGTTGACCCCTGCACCTATTCCGCTTCCCTACGCTGGGTTACGTGCAGCGCCTCTACGACTTCCTCCGCAGACACCCGACCGGGGTCGACACCTTCTGGGCCCTCGTCGTGCTCGGAATCTCCGTCGTTTCCGCGGCGACCCCGGGGACGCGGACGGACGGGACGGACAGCCTGGCGCTGATCCTGCCCTTCGTGGTGCTGCTCGGCGTCGTGATGGCGCTGCGCCAGCGGATGCCGGAGTGGATGCTGCTGCTCGCCGTCGCACTGGGCCTGGGGCAGCTCGTGCTCGACGTCTCGACGATGCCCGCCGACTTCGCCTTCCTGGTGATCATCTACACCGTGGCGGCGACCGGCGCCCGCTGGGCCTCCCGGACCGCGCTGGTCACGGGCCTGTGCGCGGCGCCGCTGGCCCAGTTGCGCTGGTCCGACAGCGAACTGGGCATGGGGACCACCATCGCCGTGACCGTCTTCCAGGCGGTCCCCTTCGCCCTCGCCTGGGTGCTCGGCGACTCCGTCCGCACCCGCCGCGCCTACTTCGCGCAGCTGGAGGAGCGCGCGACCCGGCTGGAGAAGGAGCGCGAGGCGCAGGCCAAGGTCGCGGTCGCCGCCGAGCGCGCCCGGATCGCGCGCGAGCTGCACGACGTCGTCGCCCACAACGTCTCCGTCATGGTGGTGCAGGCCGACGGTGCCGCCTATGTCATGGATGCGGCGCCCGACCAGGCGAAGAAGGCCCTGGAGACCATCTCCTCCACCGGCCGGCAGGCCCTCGCGGAGATGCGCCGCCTGCTCGGCGTGCTGCGCACCGGCGAGCACCAGGAGGCGGGGGAGTACGTCCCGCAGCCGGACGTCCAGCAGATCGAGGACCTCGTCGAGCAGTGCCGCACCTCCGGGCTGCCCGTCGACTTCAAGGTCGAGGGCACCCCCAGGCAGTTGCCCAGCGGCGTGGAGCTGACCGCGTACCGCATCGTGCAGGAGGCGCTGACCAACACCCGCAAGCACGGCGGGGAGAACGCGGGCGCGAGCGTGCGCCTGGTCTACTTCGACGACGGCCTCGGGCTGCTCATCGAGGACGACGGCAAGGGCGCCCCGCACGAGCTGTACGAGGAGGGCGGCCTCGACGGCCAGGGCCACGGCCTGATCGGCATGCGGGAGCGGATCGGCATGGTCGGCGGAACCCTGGACGCGGGCCCGCGCCCGGGCGGAGGATTCCGCATCAGCGCACTGCTGCCGCTGAAGCCCGCGTGACCACCGCGCCCGTACGCGTGTACGGCGTTGACACCTGTAAGGCAAAGGAAGAAGAGGCCCGATGGCGATCCGCGTGATGCTCGTCGACGACCAGGTGCTGCTGCGCACCGGGTTCCGGATGGTGCTGGCGGCCCAGCCGGACATGGAGGTCGTCGCGGAGGCGGGTGACGGCGTCGAGGCCCTCCAGGTGCTGCGCTCGACCGCCGTGGACGTCGTCCTGATGGACGTCCGCATGCCCAAGCTCGACGGCGTGGAGACCACGAGCCGGATCTGCGTGGACCCGGACGCCCCGAAGGTGCTGATCCTGACCACCTTCGACCTCGACGAGTACGCGTTCTCGGCGCTGAAGGCGGGCGCCTCCGGCTTCATGCTCAAGGACGTGCCGCCCGGCGAGCTGCTCGCCGCGATCCGTTCGGTGCACAGCGGCGACGCGGTGGTCGCCCCCTCCACCACCCGGCGGCTCCTGGACCGGTTCGCGCCGATGCTGCCGGCCACCGGACAGGAGCCCCGCCAGAAGGAGCTGCAACGCCTCACCGAGCGGGAGCGCGAGGTGATGGTGCTGGTGGCGCAGGGCCTGTCCAACGGCGAGATCGCGGCGCGGCTCGTGCTGTCGGAGGCGACCGTGAAGACGCACGTGGGCCGCATCCTGACCAAGCTGGGCCTGCGCGACCGGGTGCAGGTGGTGGTCCTGGCCTACGAGACCGGGCTGGTGCGGGCCGGCGGCGGGCACGGCTGACGGGCCTGTGCGCGACGCTCCGCATCGGTAGGGTCTGCGCATGCTCCTGTGGATCAACGGCCCCTTCGGGGGCGGAAAAACACAGACCGCGCACGAGATACGGCGCCGGCTCCCCGGCAGCGTCGTCTGCGACCCCGAGCACGCCGGCTTCGGCCTGCGCCGCATGCTGCCGCCCGAGCTGCGGGAGGCCCGCGCCCGGAAGCCGCTGATCGACGATTTCCAGGACCTGGTCTCCTGGCGGCGGGGCGTCGTGGAGGTGCTGGACCTCGCTCTCACCCGGCACGACGGCGTCGTGGTCGTGCCCATGACGGTCACCGACTCCGGGTACTTCGCCGAGACCGTCGGCCGGCTGCGCGAACTGGGCCACGACGTCCACCACTTCACCCTCCTCGCCGAGCGCGAGACCGTCCTGCGGCGGCTGCGCGAACGCGGACTCGGGCAGGTCCTGCGGTACGTGTCGGGCAGGGGCGGCGGACCGCGCCGGGAGAGCTGGGCCGTACGACGGCTCGACCACTGCCTGGAGCGGCTGGCCGAGCCCGAGTTCGCCGAGCACCTGTGGACGGACCGCACGACCGTCCCCAAGACCGCCGACCGCATCGCCGTCCTCGCGGGACTCACCCTGGAGCCCAACACCGAGGGCGCGCTGCGCACCCGGATGAGGCAGGCGCGGGTCGGGATCCGGCACATCCGGTTCGACTGACCGGCCTTCGGCGGCGCCAGGGCCGCTACCGCAGGATGCCCTCCAGGAAGTCGCTGCCCAGCCGGGCCACCACGGTGACGTCCAGCTGGTGCAGGACGTACCGGCCGCGCCGGCGGGTGGTGATCAGGCCGGCCTTCTTCAGCACGCCCAGGTGCCGGGATATCTCGGGGGCCGTCATGCCGTGCACCTGCGCCAGCTCGCCCGTGGTGTACGCGCTGCGCGCCAGGTACCGGCAGATCCGCATCCGCACGGGGTGGGACAGGGCGGTCATCCGCATCGTGAGCTGCTCGACCGAGGGCGGTGCGGTCAGCTCGGGGGAGCCGACCGGGTAGTGCAGCACCGGCTGCCAGGCGTACCGGTGCAGGACCATCAGGTGCGGCCAGCCGAGGCTGGTCGGGACCAGCAGCAGGCCGCCGTCCGCCGTCGCGGTACGGCCGTCGCCCAGCTTGTCGACGGTGATCCGGGCGGCGCCCTCGTCCAGGGTCACCGCCGGGGACACGGCGGCCAGTGCCTCGGTGAGGCCCTTGTGGCGCAGCAGGTCCGTCTTGAGCCGGGCGTCCGCCGCGAGCTGGTGGCGCACCCGGGACCAGGTCTCGGCGAAGAACGCCTCGTCGCAGTCCCGCGCGAACTGCCGCAGCCAGTCCCGGATGCGCGGCGGATCGGCGAGCAGGCGCTCGCTGAAGCGCAGTTGCTGCGGTCCCCGCGCGGCGGCCAGGTCCAGCGCGCGTCGGCGCGCCTCGGGGTCGTCCAGCGCCGAGGCCCCGCCCGTGCTGTACGGCAGCGCGCAGGTGAACTCCAGGGCCGCGTCGACGAACTGCTCGTCGGACAGCTTGTCGAGGAGGTCCAGGTCGTCGGCGAGGGTGGCGCCGGGCAGGGTGCTGCGGCCCGGCACCCCGGCGAACGGCATGAACAGGTCCGAGAACGTCGTCCGCCACAGGAAGTCGGCCTCGCACATCCGGTCGGCCAGGTGCGAGTCCAGCCGCGCGGTCACGCCCGTCGCCCAGCCCTGCAGCCCCGGGTGGTGCCCCGGCTCGGACAGCGCGTGCAGCGCCATGCCCAGCTCGGCCAGCGGGGAGGGCACGACGGTGACCCTCTCCGGCCGCAGCCCCGTGATGTCGATGCGCACGCTCATGCCCCCATGGTGCACGCGGCCACTGACAATGCCGCCGCCGATTGACCGCCGCCGTCAATCGGCGCGACCGCGGGGCACGGGGCGGAGCAGCCTGGTGTCATCGGGGCAGCCGCGGAGCCCGTACCTCACTCGTCCCCACGTCTCCCCAGACGTCTCCCTGAGAAGGCGGTCCGTCATGAGCATCACGCAGCAGTACCTCCTCGACACCTACCGCGCCCGGCAGCTCGGCCGGCCCGCACCGCCCGCGCCCGGCGCCCACGACTGGCAGGTCGTGCGCGAATGGCGCGACCGCCGCCAGTTCGAGGCCGTCCTCGCGGGCCGTCCCGCGCGGGGCCGCGTACGGCGGGCCCTGCGCCGGTGGTGGTCCCTGTGGCCGCGCGCCCTGGGCCGACCGGCCGGGTGACCCCGCTCAGGCGGTCAGCCGGGCCACGAAGCCGGCGACCGCCGCGCGGACGTCGTCCGCCGTCCACTCCAGCCCGGCCTCGCCCACGGAGACCTCCGTGAGGGCGAGACCGGGGCCGCCCTCGTCCCACGGGTGGGAGAAGAGCATCGCCCCGGTCTCCTCGGCCTGCCGCAGCGCGGCCTCTTCCGCGGCGTCCGGGGCGCAGGGCAGCCAGACCTGGAACTCGTGCGTGTGCGGCACCCCGGGGTGCACCCGCGCCCACGGCAGCCCCGCCGAGGCGAGGCCCTCGCGCAGCGCGGCGGCCACCACGCGCGCGTGGGCCACGTACGAAGGCAGCCGGGGCAGCTCGCGCTCCAGGCCGGCCAGCGCGGACAGCGCCGTGGGGAACTGCTGGAACACCTGGCCGCCGTACCGGTGCCGCCAGGCCTTCGCCTCCTCGACCAGCGTCCGGGGACCGGCCAGGGCGGCGCCGCCGTAGCCCTTGAGGGACTTGTAGAACGAGACGTACACGCTGTCCGCCAGGCCCGCGATCTCGGCCAGGGGCCGCCCGAAGTGGGCGGTGCACTCCCACAGGCGGGCCCCGTCGAAGTGGACCACCGCGTCGCGCTCCCGGGCGGCCTCGACGACGTCGGTGAGCTCCTCCCAGGTGGGCAGCAGGTAGCCGGCCTCGCGGAGCGGCAGCTCCAGCATCAGCGTCCCGAAGGGTTCCTCGAAGCCGCGCACCTCGTCGGCGGTCGGCGGGCGGGGGGCGTCGGTCAGCCGTACCGGGCGCAGCCCGCTGACCCGGCTGAAGGCGTTGCGCTCGTGCCGCTCGGGGTGGCCGAGCCCGTGCAGGGCGACGACCGGGTTGCCGGTGCGGCCCGCCCAGCAGCGCAGGGCCACCTGCTGGGCCATGGTGCCGGTCGGGAAGAAGGCGGCGGCCTCCGTGCCGAGCAGGGCGGCGGTCCTCTCCTCCAGGGCCGCCACGACGCCGTTGCCGTACATGTCGGAGGGCTCGTCGAGGTCGTACAGCTCGTCGGCCCCGTCCAGCAGGGCGATGCGCTCGCGCAGGGTGGCGGTGAAGCCCGGGCGGGCGAGCACGCGCCGCGCGTCGCGGAGGGCGGCCACACGCCGTTTGCGCCGGAGTTCATCGCGCTGCCGGTCCGGTTCCGCCGGTCCGTGCCCTGCGGGTTCCGCCGGTTCCGCCTGTTCGTTTCGCTCTGCCGTGTCGCTCATGCGGGGATCATGTCGCGTCGGCCGCCCGCCGGACACCCCGTTTCTCCCCAGGTTCCGACACGCGCGCGCGGTGTGTGTCCCGCTGCCGCGCGGAAACCCACAGCCTGTGGACAACCGGACGTCGCCCGGACCGATCGCGTTAACATGACGAGAAATCGTCCGGTACCCCGAGCGGACTGGAACGGGAAGGCCGCCGTCGCGTGAACACAACCCCACAGCCAGACCCCAAGGACCGCCCCGCGCGGCTCACCGTAGGCGTTGTCGGCGCCGGACGGGTGGGCCCCGCGCTGGCCGCGTCCCTCCAGCTCGCCGGGCACCGCCCGGTGGCCGTCTCGGGGGTCTCCGACGCCTCCAGGAGGCGCGCCGCCGCCCTCCTGCCCGACGTACCGCTCATGACGCCCGCCGAGGTCCTGGGACACGCCGAACTGGTCCTGCTGACGGTCCCCGACGACGCCCTGCCCGGCCTGGTCGCCGGGCTCGCCGAGACCGGGGCGGTGCGCCCGGGCCACCTGCTGGTGCACACCTCCGGGCGGTACGGCGCACGGGTCCTGGACCCCGCGCTGCGCGCCGGTGCCCTGCCGCTGGCCCTGCACCCGGCGATGACCTTCACCGGCACCCCGGTGGACGTCCAGCGCCTGGCCGGCTGCTCCTTCGGCGTCACCGCACCCGAGGAGCTGCGGCTGGCCGCCGAGGCCCTGGTCATCGAGATGGGCGGCGAGCCGGAGTGGATCGCCGAGGACCGTCGCCCGCTCTACCACGCGGCGCTCGCCCTGGGCTCCAACCACCTGATCACCCTGGTCGCCCAGTCCATGGAGCTGCTGCGCACGGCCGGCGTCGGCGCCCCCGACCGGATGCTCGGCCCGCTGCTGGGCGCCTCCCTCGACAACGCCCTGCGTTCGGGTGACGCGGCCCTCACCGGCCCGGTCGCGCGCGGGGACGCGGGCACCGTCGCCGCGCACATCACCGAGCTGCGCGCGCACGCCCCCCAGGCCGTCGCGGGCTACCTGGCGATGGCCCGCGCGACGGCCGACCGCGCCCTGGACCACGGGCTGCTGAAGCCGGAACTCGCCGAGGACCTGCTCGGCGTACTGGCCGACGGAGCCGCCGGTACGGCCGGCCCCACGCGGCCCACCGGCACGGACGGGAAGCCCGGCCCCGGCGGAAACCCCGACCCCGAAGGCCCCGACGGCCCCGAAGGCACCGACGGAGGCGCCCGATGACCACCACCCCGCCCGCCCTCCTGCGCACCGCCGACGAGCTCCACGCGCGCGTGCACCGCGGCCGCCGGGCCGTCGTGATGACGATGGGCGCCCTGCACGAGGGCCACGCCACCCTGATCCGCGCGGCCCGCGACCTCGCCGGACCCGACGGCGAGGTCGTCGTCACCGTCTTCGTGAACCCCCTCCAGTTCGGCGCCGGCGAGGACCTCGACCGCTACCCGCGCACCCTCGACGCGGACCTGGAGATCGCCGGAAGGGCGGGCGCCGACGCCGTCTTCGCCCCGGCCGTCGACGAGGTCTACCCGGGCGGCGAACCCCAGGTGCGCATCACGGCCGGCCCCATGGGAGAACGCCTGGAGGGCGCCTCCCGCCCCGGCCACTTCGACGGCGTGCTCACCGTCGTCGCCAAGCTGCTCCACCTCACCCGCCCCGACCTCGCCCTGTACGGCCAGAAGGACGCCCAGCAGCTCGCGCTGATCCGCCGCATGGTCCGCGACCTCAACTTCGGCGTGGAGATCGTCGGCGTCCCCACCGTGCGCGAGGAGGACGGCCTGGCCCGGTCCAGCCGCAACCGCTACCTCTCCACCGCGGAACGCCGCACCGCCCTCGCGCTCTCCCAGGCCCTCTTCGCCGGCCAGGACCGGCACGCCGCCCAGGAGGCCCTGTGCGCGCGGGCCCGCGAAGTGCCCGCCACACAGGCGCGTGCCGAGGCACTGGGCGCCCTGGGCGAGTCCCGCGCGGCGGCCGACGCCCACGCGGTCGCCACCTCGGCCCCGGGCGGCGCGACGGCCGTCCGGGACGCCGCCCGCCTGGTGCTGGACGACGCCGCCCGCGCCACCCCGCCCCTGGAGCTGGACTACCTCGCCCTGGTCGACCCGTCCGACTTCACCGAGATCGGCGACGACCACACCGGCGAGGCCGTCCTCGCCGTCGCCGCCCGGGTCGGCGCCACCCGCCTGATCGACAACGTCCACCTCACCTTCGGACCCCACGGAGCCGCCTCGTGACCAGCACAGGCATACGTCTGCACGCCCCCGCGCCCGGCTGGGCCGTCGCCGCGGACGTGGTGGTCGTCGGCTCCGGCGTCGCGGGCCTCACCGCGGCCCTGCGCTGCGAGGCGGCCGGCCTCACCACCGTCGTCGTCACCAAGGCCCGTCTCGACGACGGCTCCACCCGCTGGGCGCAGGGCGGCATAGCCGCGGCCCTCGGCGAGGGCGACACCCCCGAGCAGCACCTCGACGACACCCTGGTCGCCGGCGCCGGCCTGTGCGACGAGGAAGCGGTGCGCACCCTGGTCACCGAGGGCCCCGACGCCGTACGCCGCCTCATCGCGACCGGCGCGCACTTCGACGAGTCCACCGGGGGCGGCCTGGCCCTCGCCCGCGAGGGCGGCCACCACCGTCGCCGCATCGCCCACGCGGGCGGCGACGCCACGGGCGCCGAGATCTCCCGCGCCCTGGTCGAGGCGGTACGCGCGCGTGGCCTGCGCACCGTCGAGAACGCCCTGGTCCTGGACCTCCTCACGGACGACGAGGGCCGTACGGCGGGCGTCACCCTGCACGTCATGGGCGAGGGCCAGCACGACGGTGTCGGGGCGGTCCACGCCCCCGCGGTCGTCCTCGCCACCGGCGGCATGGGCCAGGTCTTCTCGGCGACGACGAACCCGTCGGTCTCCACCGGCGACGGCGTGGCCCTCGCCCTGCGCGCGGGCGCCGAGGTGAGCGACCTGGAGTTCGTCCAGTTCCACCCCACCGTCCTCTTCCTGGGCCCGGACGCCGAGGGGCAGCAGCCGCTGGTCTCCGAGGCGGTACGCGGTGAGGGCGCCCACCTGGTGGACGCGGACGGCGTGCGCTTCATGCTCGGGCAGCACGAGCTGGCGGAACTCGCCCCCCGCGACATCGTCGCCAAGGCCATCACGCGCCGCATGCAGGAGCAGGGCGCCGCGCACATGTACCTGGACGCCCGCCACTTCGGCGCCGACATGTGGGAACACCGCTTCCCCACGATCCTCGCCGCCTGCCGGGCCCACGGCATCGACCCGGTCACCGAGCCGGTCCCCGTCGCCCCGGCCGCCCACTACGCCTCGGGCGGCGTCCGCACCGACGCCCACGGCCGGACGACCGTCCCCGGCCTGTACGCGTGCGGTGAGGTCGCGTGCACCGGCGTGCACGGCGCCAACCGCCTGGCCTCGAACTCCCTCCTGGAGGGCCTGGTCTACGCCGAGCGCATCGCCGCCGACATAGCGGCCGGTCACACGGCGGGCACCCTCCACGCGCGCGTGCCCGCACCCCTGCCCCGCCCGGCGAGCCCGGCGCAGCCCCTCCTGCCGCCCGAGGCCCGCCTCACGATCCAGCGGATCATGACGGAGGGCGCCGGAGTCCTGCGCTCGGCCGGCTCCCTCACGCGCGCGGCCGAGCGGCTGGACGCCCTGCACGCCGAGGCCCGCGAGGCCCTGCACGAGAACGGCAAGACCTCCGAGCCGGGCGTCGACACCTGGGAGGCCACCAACCTCCTGTGCGTGGCCCGCGTCCTGGTCGCCGCCGCGGTCCGGCGCGAGGAGACCCGCGGCTGCCACTGGCGCGAGGACCACGCGGACCGCGACGACACGTCCTGGCGCCGCCACGTCGTCGTACGGCTGAACCCTGACCGCTCCCTCGCCGTGCAGACCACGGACACGCCAGAATTCCCCCCGACCGTCCACGGCGCCCAGCCGACGCACCGTCCCCAGGAGCAGTGACCCAGTGAACCCCTCCGACCCCAACGAACTCCCCCTCGCCTCCGGCGGAGGCTGCGGCGACGGCTGCGCCTGCGGCGCGGACAACGAAGAGGAGGCCTACATGGAGTGCGGCCTCGACCCCGCCCTCGCGGTCCTCCTGCTCGACTCCGGCCTCGACCCCGTCGAGGTGGAGGACATCGCCAACGTCGCCGTCCAGGAGGACCTGGCGGGCGGCGTGGACGTGACGACCGTCGCGACCATCCCCGAGGACGCCGTGGCCACGGCCGACTTCACCGCGCGCGAGGCGGGCGTCGTGGCGGGCCTCCGGGTCGCCGAGGCGGTCCTCTCGGTCGTCTGCACGGACGAGTTCGAGGTGGAGCGCCACGTCGAGGACGGCGACCGCGTGGAGGAGGGCCAGAAGCTCCTCTCCGTGACCACGCGCACCCGCGACATCCTCACCGCCGAACGCAGCGCCCTGAACCTCCTGTGCCGCATGTCGGGCATCGCGACGGCCACGCGCGCGTGGGCGGACGCCCTGGACGGCACGAAGACCAAGGTCCGCGACACCCGCAAGACCACCCCCGGGCTGCGCAGCCTGGAGAAGTTCGCGGTCCGCTGCGGCAGCGGCGTCAACCACCGCATGTCCCTCTCGGACGCGGCCCTGGTCAAGGACAACCACGTGGTCGCCGCGGGCGGCGTCGCCGAGGCCTTCCACGCCGTGCGCGAACGCTTCCCGGACGTGCCCATCGAGGTCGAGGTCGACACCCTGCACCAGCTCCGCGAGGTCGTCGACGCGGGCGCGGACCTGATCCTGCTGGACAACTTCACCCCGGACGAGTGCGAGGAGGCGGTGGCCCTGGTCGCCGGCCGCGCCGCGCTGGAGGCCTCCGGCCGCCTCACCCTGGCCAACGCCAAGGCGTACGCCGACACGGGCGTCGACTATCTGGCCGTGGGCGCGCTCACCCACAGCTCCCCGATCCTGGACATCGGCCTGGACCTGCGAGCGGCGGAGTAGAGCCATGCTGCTGACGATCGACGTAGGCAACACGCACACCGTCCTCGGCCTCTTCGACGGCGAGGACATCGTCGAGCACTGGCGCATCTCCACGGACTCGCGCCGTACGGCCGACGAGCTGGCGGTGCTCCTCCAGGGCCTGATGGGCATGCACCCGCTGCTCGGCGAGGAACTGGGCGACGGCATCGACGGCATCGCCATCTGCGCCACGGTCCCCTCGGTCCTGCACGAACTGCGCGAGGTCACCCGCCGCTACTACGGCGACGTCCCCGCGGTCCTGGTCGAACCGGGCGTCAAGACCGGCGTCCCGATCCTCACCGACCACCCCAAGGAGGTCGGCGCCGACCGCATCATCAACTCCGTCGCCGCGGTCGAGCTGTACGGCGGTCCGGCGATCGTCGTGGACTTCGGTACGGCGACGACGTTCGACGCGGTCAGCGCGCGCGGGGAGTACATCGGCGGCGTGATCGCCCCCGGCATCGAGATCTCGGTCGAGGCACTCGGCGTCAAGGGCGCCCAGCTCCGCAAGATCGAGGTGGCCCGGCCGCGGAGCGTGATCGGCAAGAACACGGTCGAGGCGATGCAGTCGGGCATCGTGTACGGCTTCGCGGGCCAGGTCGACGGGGTCGTCAACCGCATGGCGCGGGAACTGGCCGACGACCCGGACGACGTGACCGTCATCGCGACGGGCGGGCTGGCACCGATGGTGCTGGGCGAGTCCTCGGTCATCGACGAACACGAGCCGTGGCTGACGCTGATGGGCTTGCGGCTGGTGTACGAACGGAACGTGTCCCGCATGTAGGCCACCCGGGGGTGGGCCACACGGCCCGGCGCCGGCGTTGACGGGTGCCCGGGGTGTGTGCGGGTGCGGGGTCGGGTCGCGAGCCCGGCGCTAACGGGGTGCCGCTGCGCCCACCCGTGCCGCCCCAGCGGCACGACTGCCCGCAGCTAGGGGGCTACGGCCGGCAGCCGCGTACGGCGAGAAGGGGTCGTGTCGGGGGGTGTCCGCCCGCAGCGGTTGGCGCGTCAACGGAGTTCACTTCTGTGGCCGACCGATTCCGCGCCGTTCCGAGGACGGACACCCCCCGGCGCGGCCCCGACCCACCACGCACCACACCGCGCACCGCGCACCCCCCCCGGACCCGCACAGGCGCCGCAGGCAATCGCACCCGCACCACCGCCGGAGGCACCCGCACCCCCACCCACCCCGACAGCCGCCGCAGGCACCCTCGTCCGGGTGGGCGCGTGCGCCACACCAGCGCCCCCTATGCCTGGTTTGTCTGATTAGCGCGTATCGTCGCCCCATGCCCACGCCCTACGGACCCCGCGGCGGCATGGCGTTCGGTGCTCAGGAGCTGCGTGTGCTCCGGCGAGCCCTCGCCCTCGCCCTGAACCCCAGCCCGGTCACGGCCCAGGAGGCCGAGGACTGCCTCCAGCTCGCAGAGTCGCTCGACGAGGCGATGCGGGAGCGGGCCAGGCACCGCGCCTTCCTCGTGGCCGACCTCGCCCGGTACCGCGCCGCCCTCCCCGGCACCGCCACCGGATACCTCGCGCTCCTGGACGAGGCACTGGATGCCGGTCACCGCCCCGGTGCGGACGACCTCGCCGCCCTGGGCGCCCTGCGCGGCAACCCCGCCGCGGCCGCCCTCCTGACCCGCTGCGGCCCCACGGCACCCACGGCACCCACGACGTCCACGACGTCCACCACCGCCACGGTCACGCTCCCCGCCGCCCGCACCCACCTCCACGCCGTCCCCGGCGGTCGCCGCCCCGACGGCGAGCCCGCGCAGAAGCCCGCACAGAAGCCGGCCCCCCGCCCCGCCCCGGCCACCCCCAAGCGGCCCGTCCCCACCCCCGGCGAGGTCTTCCCGCGCCGCAAGCCCACCCCGCCCGCCGCCCCGCCCGCCCCGCCGGCCCCGGGCTCCCGGCACCACCTCGCCGCCGGCTGACGGCGCCTGGCTACCCTGGTCCCATGGACTACGTCTCCGCGCTGCTGCCCCCCGCCGTCATGGCCGTCTTCTTCATCGGCGTGATCCGGGTGATCGTGAAGACCCAGGGCGGCGCCAACAAGGCCAAGGAGGACGCGGCCGTGGACGCCGCCCTCGCCCGTGCGGAGGGCGCCCGTCAGGCGTCCCCGCACCCCGAGGCCTGACCGCCCGCCGCCCCGCCGCTTCACCGCCCTCCCGCCGCCGCACCGACGGCGCGACGCGTACGGCTCCCGCCCCCCCCGCGGAGCCGTACGCCCCTTTTGCGCACGTCCGGCACGCGATCGTCCCGATCTCCCACTATCGTTCGAAGCGTGCCTCGCCCATTGGGAGAACTCGAAGACGCGGTCATGACGAGGGTGTGGAAGTGGAACCGCCCCGTGACCGTTCGAGAAGTCCTGGAAGACCTCCAACAGGAACGGTCCATCGCGTACACCACCGTGATGACCGTTTTGGACAATCTCCATCAGAAGGGCTGGGTGCGCCGCGAGTCCGAAGGCCGCGCCTATCGATATGAGGCGGTCTCCACTCGCGCCGCCTACGCCGCCGCCCTCATGAACGACGCCTGGTCCCAGAGCGACAACCCCGCCGCGGCCCTCGTCGCCTTCTTCGGCATGATGAGCGAGGAACAGCGCCAGGCCCTCCAGGACGCCATCCGCATCGTGCAGGGACCGGAAACGCCTGCCCCGGGACCCGGCGCCGTCCCCGACGGCGGCGAGCGATAGCGTCCCCCCCATGCCAAATGCCATCAGCGTCCGGCGGGCCCGCACCAGCGATGTCCCTGACGTACGCCGGCTGCTCGACGCGTACGTGCGTGACCGCATCCTGCTCGACAAAGCGATGGTGACGCTTTACGAGAGCATCCAGGAGTTCTGGGTCGCGGAACGGGACGACAACGCCGAGGTGGTCGGCTGCGGTGCCCTGCACGTGATGTGGGAAGACCTCGCGGAAGTGCGCACTCTCGCGGTGAAGCCCGGCCTCAAGGGCGCCGGCGTCGGTCACAAGCTGCTGGAGAAGTTGCTGGACACAGCGCGCTGGCTCGGTGTTCGCCGCGTTTTCTGTCTGACCTTCGAAGTGGACTTCTTCGGCAAGCACGGCTTCGTGGAGATCGGGGAGACGCCGGTCGACACCGATGTGTACGCGGAGCTGCTGCGTTCCTATGACGAGGGCGTTGCGGAGTTCCTGGGTCTCGAACGAGTGAAACCGAACACCTTGGGGAACAGCCGGATGCTTCTGCATCTGTGATCGCCGGGGGCGTACGCCTCCGCGATCCTTCGAGGTTTATTCCACCGACGCGCCCTTCGCGGGTTCCCTATGTCCGAAACGCGCATGTTTCCGGCCCGGAGTCGGGCTACCGGTCTCCGTCGAGGGTTTGTGTTTTTCCGGCAAAAGCGGTTTGCTTTCCGGCGTACTGCAGTACTGCATATAACAAGGGACGGCGATACGGCGGACGCCGACGGACCCCCGGCCCTCAAGTTATCGATGAAAGGAAATCCGGTGGCACAGAAGGTTCAGGTCCTTCTTGTCGATGACCTCGACGGCGGCGAGGCAGACGAGACCGTGACGTTCGCACTGGACGGCAAGACCTACGAGATCGATCTCACCACCGCCAACGCGGACAAGCTCCGTTCCCTTCTCGACCCGTACCTCAAGGGTGGCCGTCGTACCGGGGGCCGTGCCTCGGGCGGTCGCGGCAAGGCGCGCGCCGCTTCCGGCGGCAGCCAGGACACCGCGGCGATCCGCGCCTGGGCGAAGGAGAACGGCTGGGACGTCAACGACCGCGGTCGTGTCCCCGCGAAGGTCCGCGAGGCGTACGAGCAGGCCAACGGCTGATCACCCGACCCGCGCCACGGGCCGGACCCGTGGTGGGGCACCCGCGGTGAGCCGCACGCGGTGGCACTGCGTGGCCAGGGTGCGGACCAGCCGGGCGAGATCGAGGGCGGCTCCGGCCCGCCCGAGGGCCGACAGGGCGGGCAGCGAGGGTTCGACCTCGCGCCCCGGCTCCGGGGGCCGCAGCCATACGGCGGCCCCCCGCAGGCCGTCGCGGCCCGGGGGACGCGGCGGCAGGCCGTCCGGCCCGCAGCCCGCCGGGCCGTCCGGGGCGTCTCCGCCCGGGGCGACTCCGTTCGGACCGGGCGCCGGGGCAAGGGGCGCGACCACGAGGCCCCCCGCTCCGACCGCCGTCAGGTCGAGCGCCAGCGATCCCCAGTCGAGCCACTCCAGCAGCCCCGGCAGCTCCTCGGCGCCACCCGCCGCCACGAGGAGCAGCATCCGCTCCTCCCGGACGGCAACCGGAAACCCCGGCACCGGCGAGCACCTACCGGGCGCACCGGGCACACCGGGCGCTCCGGCCGCACCGAGCGCTCCGGGCACACCGGGCGCTCCCGCCGCTCCGAACGCCCCGGCCCGCCCGAGCCGCTCCAGCGTCGCGTACCCGGCCGCGGCCGGCACGTCGAGGACGTCGAAGCGGACGCCCGTGCGCAGCCGCACCGGCTCACCGGGCGCCGTCGGCCATCCGAGCGCGTTCTCGTACCACCACCGCGTCCGTTCCCGCTCCGGGCCCCTCCGCGCGTCGGGCCGGCGCGGGGCGGGCACGACGGGAGGCGCGGGGGCCGCAGCGGGGACAGGGGGTGCGGGGGCCGCAGCGGGGACAGGGGGTGCGGGAGACGCCGAAGCGACGGGAATCGAGTGCGAGGCGCCGACCATGCCAAGCGCAACAGTCGAAAGAGCGCTCGGGTTACGCTGGGTGGCGTCATGAATGCGCAGAGTGCTGATGCGGGGAGGCGACGGGGGGCGTGCGGGGGTGCGGGGAGGCACAAGGTTGTTCGCCCGTAGCGGAGGGAACCGGTGCGCGCGGCATGGAGTGTCCGTCCCCGCGGGTAAGACATCCCTAGTGGGAGGGGGCGACTTGCAGATCGGGCCGTCTCGCGTTCGCCATCGGCGTACTGGCGAGTGGGGTAAGTGCCTGGCCTGCGGGAACATCGTCTCGCACCATCGGGTTGTGGCAGATGTCGGCGTCAGGGGTCAGGAGGCCATCGACGGTGTCGGCAGTTGGAATGAGCGGTCCCCGCTTGCGGGACTAAGCTGCGGAAGGACAGGGAGGGGAAGTTCCCCCCACTGCCTGACCGCTCTGAGGAGCGATTAACGATGTTCGAGAGGTTCACCGACCGCGCGCGGCGGGTTGTCGTCCTGGCTCAGGAAGAAGCCCGGATGCTCAACCACAACTACATCGGCACCGAGCACATCCTCCTGGGCCTGATCCACGAGGGTGAGGGTGTCGCCGCCAAGGCCCTTGAGAGCCTCGGGATTTCGCTCGAGGCGGTCCGCCAGCAGGTGGAGGAGATCATCGGGCAGGGCCAGCAGGCCCCGTCGGGTCACATCCCCTTCACCCCCCGTGCCAAGAAGGTCCTGGAGCTGTCGCTCCGCGAGGCCCTCCAGCTGGGTCACAACTACATCGGCACGGAGCACATCCTGCTCGGCCTGATCCGCGAGGGCGAGGGCGTCGCCGCCCAGGTCCTCGTGAAGCTGGGCGCAGATCTCAACCGGGTGCGGCAGCAGGTCATCCAGCTGCTCTCCGGCTACCAGGGCAAGGAGACCGCCACCGCCGGCGGTCCTGCCGAGGGCACGCCCTCCACGTCCCTGGTCCTCGACCAGTTCGGCCGGAACCTCACCCAGGCCGCTCGCGAGTCCAAGCTCGACCCGGTGATCGGGCGCGAGAAGGAGATCGAGCGGGTCATGCAGGTGCTGTCCCGCCGCACCAAGAACAACCCGGTGCTGATCGGTGAGCCCGGCGTCGGCAAGACGGCCGTCGTCGAGGGCCTCGCGCAGGCCATCGTCAAGGGCGAGGTGCCCGAGACCCTCAAGGACAAGCACCTCTACACCCTGGACCTCGGCGCCCTGGTCGCCGGCTCCCGCTACCGCGGTGACTTCGAGGAGCGCCTGAAGAAGGTGCTCAAGGAGATCCGCACCCGCGGCGACATCATCCTGTTCATCGACGAGCTGCACACGCTGGTCGGTGCGGGTGCCGCCGAGGGCGCCATCGACGCCGCGAGCATCCTCAAGCCGATGCTGGCCCGCGGTGAGCTGCAGACCATCGGTGCGACCACGCTGGACGAGTACCGCAAGCACCTGGAGAAGGACGCCGCCCTCGAGCGCCGCTTCCAGCCGATCCAGGTCGCGGAGCCGTCGCTGCCGCACACGATCGAGATCCTCAAGGGTCTGCGCGACCGTTACGAGGCCCACCACCGCGTCTCCATCACCGACGAGGCCCTGGTCCAGGCGGCCACCCTCGCCGACCGCTACATCTCGGACCGCTTCCTGCCGGACAAGGCGATCGACCTGATCGACGAGGCCGGTTCCCGGATGCGCATCCGCCGGATGACCGCGCCGCCGGACCTGCGCGAGTTCGACGAGAAGATCGCCGGTGTCCGCCGCGACAAGGAGTCCGCGATCGACTCGCAGGACTTCGAGAAGGCCGCCTCCCTGCGCGACAAGGAGAAGCAGCTCCTGGCCGCCAAGGCCAAGCGGGAGAAGGAGTGGAAGGCCGGCGACATGGACGTCGTCGCCGAGGTCGACGGCGAGCTGATCGCCGAGGTCCTCGCCACGGCGACGGGCATCCCGGTCTTCAAGCTGACGGAGGAGGAGTCGTCCCGCCTGCTGCGCATGGAGGACGAGCTCCACAAGCGGGTCATCGGCCAGGTCGACGCCGTCAAGGCGCTGTCCAAGGCGATCCGCCGTACCCGTGCCGGTCTGAAGGACCCGAAGCGTCCCGGCGGCTCGTTCATCTTCGCCGGTCCGTCCGGTGTCGGTAAGACCGAGCTGTCCAAGGCGCTGGCGGAGTTCCTCTTCGGCGACGAGGACGCGCTGATCTCCCTCGACATGTCGGAGTTCAGCGAGAAGCACACGGTCTCGCGCCTCTTCGGTTCGCCCCCCGGTTACGTGGGCTACGAGGAGGGCGGCCAGCTCACGGAGAAGGTCCGCCGCAAGCCGTTCTCGGTCGTCCTCTTCGACGAGGTCGAGAAGGCCCACCCGGACATCTTCAACTCGCTGCTGCAGATCCTGGAGGACGGTCGCCTGACCGACTCCCAGGGCCGGGTCGTGGACTTCAAGAACACGGTCATCATCATGACGACCAACCTCGGCACCCGGGACATCTCCAAGGGCTTCAACCTCGGCTTCGCCGCCGCGGGCGACACGAAGACCAACTACGAGCGCATGAAGAACAAGGTCCAGGACGAGCTCAAGCAGCACTTCCGGCCCGAGTTCCTCAACCGTGTCGACGACGTGGTCGTCTTCCCGCAGCTCAGCCAGGACGACATCCTGAGGATCGTCGACCTGATGATCGACAAGGTGGACGAGCGCCTCAAGGACCGGGACATGGGCATCGAGCTCTCCCAGTCCGCCAAGGAGCTGCTGTCCAAGAAGGGCTACGACCCGGTGCTGGGCGCGCGTCCGCTGCGTCGCACGATCCAGCGCGAGGTCGAGGACACGCTGTCGGAGAAGATCCTCTTCGGCGAGCTGCGTCCCGGTCACATCGTGGTCGTGGACACCGAGGGCGAGGGCGACACGGCGACCTTCACCTTCCGGGGTGAGGAGAAGTCGGCCCTCCCCGACGTCCCGCCGATCGAGCAGGCGGCCGGGGGCGGCGCGGGTCCGAACCTGAGCAAGGAGGCGTAGCCCCCCCGGGGTGAGCCTGGCCAGGGGCCGGCCCGGAACTTCGGTTCCGGGCCGGCCCCTTGTGCCGTGTCAGCGCTGCTCCAGCGTCACGTCCGCGCCGGGGAAGAACGACTGGAAGTCGGAGACGGGGAACGAGTACCCGTGCCTGTTCCAGAGGGTCACCGTACTCAGCCCGGGAAGCCGGGCGGCCAGGGCGGCGAGGTGCTCGCTGCCCTCCATCGCGGGGACCGCGAGCGTGTGGACGCCGGGCAGTTCGGGCATGCGGCCGATGGAGGCCGGCAGGTCCCGAATGATCGCCGCGTTCAGGTACAGGTGGGTGAGGGCGGGCAGCGCGGCCACCTCCCGCCAGTCGGCCGCGGTGAGTTCCGTGGTCAGCGGCCCCAGACTGAGCGTGCTCAGCGTCTTCCAGTGCCCCAGCCCCCGCAGGCCGGTCGCGTCGGTGGAGTGGCGGCCCAGGAAGAGGAAGTCCAGCGGGGCCTCGGGCGGCAGCGTCCCGGTGAGATCGGCACCGGGCAGTTCCTGGTTCAGGGACAGCACGGTGAGGCGCGACAGGGACCGCAGACCGGTCAGGTCGGCGACGGGGTCGAGGACGAGTTCGGTGAGCGGCAGCGGCGACAGCCGCTCCAGGCCCCGGGCGTTCGGGGACGCGTGGTGCGACAGCCTGTTCAGCGAGGAGAATCCGAGGAGGGGGTCCACCTCCGCCAGGAGCGGATTGCCGCTGAGGTGGAGCGAGGTCACCGTCTCGGGCTGCGGAACGGAGGCCACGATGTCCTCGGGCCGGTGCGGTCCCGAGACGCGCAGCTCGGCCCAGGGCCCCATCCCGGCGAGGGCAGCGAGCTGGGCGGGCGACTCACAGTCCAGGAAGAGGTCCGTGCGGTCGAGGTGATCCAGGATCTCGGTCGCGTACGCCGCCGTGTCGAACCGGTGCCAGGTGCCCGCGAGCTGTCGGCGCACGTCGAGGTCCGGATGGTCCCGGAAACGGCGCAGCACGGCCATGGCGCCGTCGGGTTCCGCCCGCCCGACCACCGAGGCGGTGACGGTGACGCCGAGTGCCTCCTGGGCCGTCAGACCCTCGGGTCCCGGCAGCAGCTCCAGCACCAGTGGGCCGGCTGCCGCCAGGCCGCGCGCTGCTTCGGGCGTACGCGGCGGAATCAGCTCGGCGGCCTGTTCGCCCACCTCCGTGCGCACGGCCGGGTCCAGTGCCGTGGCGTGTTCCAGACAGGCCAGGGCCAGCAACGTGACCCGGGGGGAGCCGAAGGAGAGCAGTTGCCTCAGCATCCAGACGCGTTCGCGGGGCCGGGCGTGCGCAACGGCCATGCGGATGACGTCCTCCCAGCGGCTGTCGTCCGCATGGCCGATGAGGACGTCCAGGTGGCCTTCCTCCACGGCGTACCGGGCCGCCAGGTAGTCCTGGAACGTGCGGTGGACGAAGTCCACGACGTCCTCGGCCGGCCGGCGCAGCACTCCGCTGCGCAGCAGCAGGGCCTGCAGCACCGCCTGGGCGTCGTCCCGTCCCACGGCCGGTGCGAGCGCGGGCAGCGCCCGCTCCACGATCCGCTCGGCCGCCTCCAGGGCCATCTCGGTGCGGTCGCTCAGCACCATCGCGTAGGCGATGCGCTTGAGCAGCTCCAGTTGGGTCTCCTCGTCCATCTGCGGGCCCTCGACGGCCCCCATGCCCCGCTCCCGGTCCCGGCGGGCGAGCAGCATGGTGAGGGCGGCGTCGTACAACTCCTTGCGTCCGGTGGGCAGGTAGCCGCGGCGCTCGCGGTGGAGGGCGCAGACCAGTCCGCACATCAGGGGGTTGGTGACGAGGCGGGACAGGTCACGTTTGGTGCGCAGGGAGTCGAGCAGCCGTCCCTCGTACTCCGCGGCGCACGCGGCCTGGTGCCAGCGGTGGACGAAGGTGGCGACCTCCGGCCGGTCCATGGCAGCGAGGGAGAGTTCCCAGAACCCTTCCCGGGACAGCCAGTCGGCGCGTACGGCGGTGGGGCGGGTGGTCAGCAGCCAGCGGTTGTCGGGGTAGGCGTGGATGAGGGCGCTCAGCCACTCACGGGTGGCGTGGCGGTCGGCCGACGGAATCTCGTCGAGCCCGTCGACGAGGACCAGGGCACGCCCCGCCGTCAGTACGCGTTCCGCCCAGCCCTCCGGCGGAGGCAGCGGGCAGCCGGTTGCGCTGAGAAAGCCTGCGGGAGACGGCAGTTGACCCGTCCGGATCAGCGTACGCAGGGGGAGGACGTACGGGATGCGGGTGCCTTCCCGGGCCGCCGTCACCGCCAGCCACTGGACGAGCGTCGTCTTGCCGGACCCGGCGTCGCCGCGCAGCAGCACCCGCGGTTCGCTGTCCAGCGTTTCGTCGGCGGGCAGCCGTCGGGCACGGGCCGGGGCGTCCTCGTCGGGCCCGGTGTCCCGGTGGGGTTCTCCGTCGGCGGTCGCCTCCAGCGTCAGGTAGGCGACCTCCAGCGGCCACCGGTCCGGCGCGTCGCGCAGGTCGATGCCGTAGATGGTGAGGTGGTTGTGGCGGTCGGCGACGTACGACCGGTACCGGCGTTCGAACGCCGTGTCGCGGGCGTCCGGGCGGGGGACGCGGGTGATCAGCTCGTCGACCTTCGCGATCAGCTCGGCCTGGCCGCGGGTCTGGGCCACCAGCGTGCGGGCGACGAACGTGGAGCGCCGGGTGAAGAACTCCAGGACGTGCAGGCAGGCCCACTCGGTCGCGGAGTCGAGGAAGTGGCCCGCGTCGGCGGACAGACCGGCGCCCGCCCCGGCGCCGGACGCCTGCCGCCGCAGCCGGGCGGCCAGTTCGCGGTGGCCGAGGCGCACCGCCTGGACGTCGTCCATGTCCAGGTCGCCGAGGGCGAGCAGCCGCGCGGCGAGGGCGTCGGCGACGGCCGTCTCCTCGTCGCGCGGGAAGGGCGTCTCGCCCCGGGAGTCCAGCGAGGCCCCGACCAGGTGCCCGGCGAGCTTGCGCACCTCCGCCGCACCGAGGCGGCGCTGCTCGCCCCGGAAGGACACCAGGCGGGCGAGGCGGACGGGCCGGTCGACCAGTCCGGCGCCCGGCCCGTCCGCCACGAACAGCTTCTTCACCAGCGGGGCGACCGCGCTGGACGCCAACTTCCCGCCGAGTACCGCCGGTTCCATGCCCCACCCCCGTGGTCGGTCGTCGTCCCGGGAGCCTATCCGGCGTCAGGCCACCGCCGTCACGACAACTGGCCGTCGTAGTCGGGGAGCTTGAAGGTCCGCTCGGCGTGGCCGCCCGACAGGTCGGTGGCGCTGTTGCCGATGTTCGCGATGATCGTGTAGCCCTTCGACTCGATCTTCGCGCGCTGTTCCGTCTTGTACACGGCGACGTCCTTGAACAGGTCGAGGAACCCGCGGACGTACAGCCCCGACGACGCGTACCCGGCGTGGGCGAGGTTCCACTCGGTGGGCGCTCCCACGATGCCGGGGCGGGCGGTCACGAAGAAGAGGGCGACGCCGTGCTTCTGGGCGTACGCGGCGACGTCCAGGACGGGCCGGTTGGCGGGCTGGGGGTAGCTGAAGCCGAAGTCGGTCTCCAGGGAGGTGTTGTCGATGTCGAGGACGATCGCCTGCTTCTCACCGGGGGCGGAGCCGGCGATCCGCTCCTTGACGTACGGCAGGGCCGCGTCCATCACCGCCCGGCAGTCCCGCTGCCAGGTGTCGTAGTCGACGCCGGCGGCTGCCGCGGCGGGAGCGGTCGTACGGGGTGCCGGGGCGGCAGCGGCCGTACGGGGCGCCTGGGCGGGGGCGGCGACGGACGGCGTGACCGTCGCGGTGAGCGCCGCCGCGACGACGGCGGCCGTGCCCGCGGCACGCCACCCGGTGGGCCGGGTGGGCCTGGTCTGTGCGGTCTGGTCGGTCATGGGGGGCGGGGTCCTCTCATGCCTGCGCGGATGCCTGACGGCAAAGTTGTCGCGTGCATGCTCGCCCCAGCAAGTGGCCGGACGGCAACGATTGGGTTACTGGGCAGTAGTCGCCGTACGGCCTCCGCCGGGGGGGCGGATTCTGTGACGCCGGTCATGCTCCAGGTCCCGGTGAACGGCCTTGCGGGAGGAGCGGACTAGCCGGAGGGGGAGTAGCCCGGGTCACATTCGAGGCCCCTTCGATCATGGTCGCCGGTGATGTGCCGCACAGGCCCATGGGCCGGTACTACAGGGAATAGTGGAAGCCGCAAGAACTACGAAAACGGGCATACCGGGATGCCGGACGGGGTGATTCGCGGGGTTCTGACCTGCTTCTGTCCGTAATGACGGCTCTGGCATGGCTCAGGAAGTTTCGGCATCAAGTACTAAATGGGGTCGTAGGTCACACCTTTGTGCGGTTCGGGGTCCCCGGGTTACCAAGGTTGAGCCCGCCCGGTGAGCGCCTGGTGCGTCCCGCCGGTGGGCATTCCTCTGCACCCGTCCCCATGAGGTTCGAATGTTCCCGCGTGTCACGTCCCGTTCTTCCCGTACGACCATCCGCACCCGCGCCGCGGTGATGGCCGCCGGCCTCGGAGCCTCGGTCGCACTGGGAGCCGGGGTCGCGGCCGCCACTGGCACCACGGCGGCCTCCACCACCACCACCGCCGCGAGCGCCGTGCAGGCCCAGGCCGCGGCGCAGGCCAAGGCGGCGAAAGCCGAGAGCGCCGCGAAGACGGCCGCCACCAAGAAGGCCGCCACCTGGGTCGACCCGGTCAAGAAGTACACGCTGAGCGCCAGCTTCGCCCAGAACGGCGGCATGTGGGCGCACAAGCACAGCGGCCAGGACTTCGCCGTGCCGATCGGCACCAACGTCGTCGCCACCCACGGCGGCACCGTCGTCAAGGCCGGCGGCAACGGCGCCGGTGACGGCCCGGCCTACGGCAACGCGATCGTCATCAAGCACGGCAACGGCACGTACTCCCAGTACGCGCACCTGTCCAAGATCAACGTGAAGATAGGCCAGGTCGTGAAGACCGGCCAGTCGATCGCCAAGTCCGGCAACACCGGCAACTCCAGCGGTCCGCACCTGCACTTCGAGATCCGGACGACCCCGAACTACGGCTCCGCCGTCGACCCGGTCGCCTTCCTGAAGTCCAAGGGTGTGACCGTCTGACCGGCAGGGTCACGCGCCCGCGGCTCCCCGGTGGGCCTGGGTGATCAGATCGGTGGCGACCTCGAGAACGGCAGCACGCTGTTCCTCGGGGTCGCCTTCGAGGTCCCGCAGCACGAACATCCCGGCGTGCAGCGTGAACAGCGCGCTGACGCAGCGGACCTGGTCGACCAGGTCCGCGTCGGGGTCCATGAGGATGTCGCGCAGGCCGAACATCCGGGTCTTGAACAGCTCGCCGATGCGCAGGTCCCGCACCGTCGCCTGGTTCTCCTGCATGAAGCGGAACAGCGGCGCCGCGCCGGCCAGCGCCTCGCTGTAGCGGCGGATGATCTCCTGCTTCGTCTCCAGGGTGTGCGGCTGCTCCCGCCCCCAGTCGACCAGCTCCTCCAGCGGCCGGGAGAGATCCTCGAAGATGCTGACGAGGATCTCTTCCTTGGTCTTGAAGTGGTAGTAGAGCGCGGCCTTGGTGACGTCCAGACGCTCGGCGATCTCGCGCAGGGAGGTCTTCTCGTACCCCTGCTCCGCGAAGAGGCCGAGTGCCACGTCCTGGATGCGCTGGCGGGTGTCCCCGCGGCGTCGCTGCTGCTTGGTGCCGTTCATCGTGCCGCCCATCCTCCTACGCACCTCCTGCCCCGCGCACTTTCCGAAAAACTTACTTGACGCCCGGCTAGTTACGCGCTTACCTTCCCCAGTGTAGGCAACTTGCCGGTCGGCAAGTAAGGGTAAGAGGCACAGCAGTAGCTGGGGGAGTAGGGGACATGGCGGAGAAGACGGAGGCGGCGACCGGCGACGCCGGTGCCGGCAAACAGCCGAGGAGCGTGCGGGTCGTCCTGCTCGCCCTCATGATCGCGATGATGCTCGCGATGCTCGACAACATGATCATCGGCACCGCCATGCCGACGATCGTGGGCGAACTGGGCGGCCTGGAGCACCTCTCCTGGGTCGTCACCGCCTACACGCTGGCCACCGCGGCCGCCACCCCGCTGTGGGGCAAGCTCGGCGACATGTACGGGCGCAAGGGCTCGTTCATGACGTCGATCGTGATCTTCCTGATCGGCTCGGCACTCAGCGGCATGGCCCAGGACATGGGCCAGCTCATCGGCTTCCGCGCGATCCAGGGCCTGGGCGCCGGCGGTCTGATGGTCGGCGTCATGGCGATCATCGGCGACCTGATACCGCCCCGCGAGCGCGGCAAGTACCAGGGCATGATCGCGGGCGTCATGGCGCTCGCGATGATCGGCGGACCGCTGGTCGGCGGCACCATCACCGACCACTGGGGCTGGCGCTGGTCCTTCTACATCAACCTGCCGCTCGGCGCGATCGCGCTGGTCGCCATCAGTGCCGTACTGCACCTGCCGAAGAAGCGCAGCCAGGCCCGGATCGACTACCTCGGTGCCGCGCTGCTGACCGTCGGCATCACCGCCGTCGTGCTCGTCACCACCTGGGGCGGCACCGAGTACGCCTGGACCTCCGCGCGGATCATGGAGCTGATCGGCATCGGCGTCGCCGCGCTGGTCGGGTTCGTGTTCTGGCAGACGAAGGCCGCCGAGCCGATCCTGCCGCTGCGCATCTTCCGCAGCCGCAACTTCACGCTGATGTCGGTCATCGGCTTCATCGTCGGCTTCGTCATGTTCGGCGCCACGCTCTTCCTGCCGCTGTACCAGCAGTCGGTGCAGGGCGCGTCCGCCACCAACTCCGGGCTGCTGCTCCTGCCGATGCTGGGCGCGATGCTCGTCACGTCGATGGTGGCGGGGCGGATCACCACCAGCACCGGCCGGTACAAGATCTTCCCGGTGGCGGGCGGCGCGCTGATGACGGTCGGCCTGTTCCTGCTGTCGACCATGGACACCGACACCACCCGCTTCACCTCCGGCCTGTACATGGCCGTGGTCGGTCTCGGCATGGGCTGCCTGATGCAGATCACCATGCTGGTGGCGCAGAACAGCGTGGAGATGAAGGACATGGGCGTCGCGTCCTCGTCCACCACCCTGTTCCGTACGCTCGGCTCCTCCTTCGGCGTGGCGATCATGGGCGCCCTGTTCAACCACCGCGTCCAGGACACGATGGCCGAGCGGGCCCCCGCCTCGGGCGCCAAGGCGACGGAGCAGTCGGCGACGCTGACCGCCGACGCGTTGAAGGCCCTGCCCACGGCGATCCGCGAGGCCTACCAGCACGCGGTGTCCGCCGGCACCCACGGAGCGTTCCTGCTCGGCTCCGTGGTGGCCGTGCTCGCCCTGGTCGCGGCGGTCTTCGTCAAGGAGGTCCCGCTCAAGGGCGCGGGCCCGAAGGCGTCCGAGGCCCCGTCCGACGGCGGCAACGACCCCGCGGAGGCGAAGGCGGTGCCCGAGACGGTCTGACCCGCCGTTCCGTCCCGCACCAGGCCCCCGGGTGGCTCCGTCCGCCCGGGGGCCTCGTCGTGCGCCCCACGGTGCGGAGGGGGCCGGTCGCTCAGGGGCTCGGTGGCGGATCCGCCTTGCCGACGCACTCGAACCCCCACCGTCCTGCCCCGCCCGTCCGCGTACGGCGTGACGGCCCACCGGTCGGTGACGGCCGCGACGACCACGAGTCCCCGCCCGCCCTCGCCCAGCGCGTCGGCAGCCGCCGGAACCGGCAGTTCAGGGCAGCCGTCGTCGACGGCGTCGGGGCCGGCCAGAACCGCCCGCCCGGCTCCCTCCCCGTCCCCGTCCGGGACAGCAAGAACCCGGCCGGTCCGGTCGTGACCGCGTGGGCGCCGGTGCCTGGCGGTCCTGCGTCGGCGCCCCTGCGGCAACCGCCGGCCCGCTACGGCTCACCCCGCTCGGCCTGCCTGGCGAGGAACTCCTCGAACGCCGCCCGCTGCTTCGGATCCATGAAGCCCTGGCGGGCATCGCGGGCCTTTTCCTCCAGCCAGTGCGCCTCGGCCGGGTCGAGCAGCTCCGCGACCACCACGCCGTCGCGGGCCACCGCCGTACGGCCGCCGACGCGGCGCCGGAAGAGCGTGAACGGGCCGAACTCCTCGGGGTGAGCCAGTTCGGGCTCCTCCACCGCGCCCCTGGCTCCCGGCGCGTAGGCGGTGGGAGCCCAGTGCTCCCAGAGCGCCAGCGTCGCCGCGGGCACCAGCACGCCGTGCAGAAGGGGCCGGTCCCCTTCCCGTACGACCGTGACCGTGACGGGCCCGCCGACCGCCTCCGCCAGGCCGAGCACCCGCTCCACCTCGTCGTTGACCGGGTGGTCGACCTCTGCTTCGATCCGTATCCCCATGGCGGCCCAGGCTACGGACGTGCCCCGCGGCGCTAGCCGACCAGTCGCTCCGCCAGCAGCAGGGCGCCGACGACGATCATCGCGGCGCCGGAGACGCGGGTGACCGCCGTGGCGACGGACGGGCGGGTGCCCAGCACCCGGCGTGCGGTGGTGCCGACGCCCGTGTAGACCACGGCGCAGTTGGCCGTGTGCACCAGGCCCAGCGCGACGATCTGCGCGGCGAAGGGCCAGTCGGAGTCCCGGGCGGCGAACTGGGGCAGGAGGGCGAGGAACAGCAGCAGCGCCTTGGGATTGAGACCGCTGATGCCCGCACCCCGGGCCGCACGGCCCACCCACGAGTCGGCGCCCTCATCCCCGCCCCCGGCTCCGGCCCGGGGTACGGCGGGGCGGGCCAGGGTCGTGGCGCCGAGCCAGAGCAGGTACGCCGCTCCGGCGGCCGTCAGGGCGGTCAGCACCGTGGGCGAACCGGCGACCGCGGTCGCCAGGCCCGCGGCGACCACGGCGGTCAGCAGGACGTATCCGCTCAGCATCCCGCCGACCGCGGGCAGCACCGACCGGTGGCGCAGCCCCGCCGTGATCGCGTAGGCCCAGTCCGCTCCCGGGACGAGCACGAGCAGGAAGGACACCGCCCAGAACGCCCCGACGCCGGCCATCTCCATGTCTTCACCTCAGACTTCTTCTGACTCCCAGGGAAGATTAGGGAAGAACGCCCGAAAGGTGCTTCCAAGCTTTCCCCGTCCACTCCCGGGGCGTGGAAGAATTTCCCCCGTGGATGACGTGGACCGGCAGATTCTTGCGGAGCTGCAGAAGGACGGCCGGCTGACCCTGACCGAGCTCGCCGAGCGGGTCCGGCTCAGTGTCTCCCCCTGCCACCGGCGCCTGCGCGCCCTGGAACGCTCGGGCGCGATCACCGGCTACCACGCGACACTGAACGCCCCCGCGCTCGGCCTGGGATTCGAGGCGCTGGTCTTCGTCACCATGCGCTACGAGGACCGGCAGACCGTCGCCGCCTTCGAGGAGGCCGTCGCCGGGATCTCCCACGTCGTGCAGGCGCAGCGGCTGTTCGGCGACCCCGACTACCTGCTGCGCGTCGTCACCCGGGACCTGGAGGCGTACCGCCGTCTCTACGACGACCGCCTCGCCTCCCTCCCGGGCGTCCAGCGGCTCAGCTCCACCCTCGTCATGGCGAACCTGGTCGAGGCCCGCCCGCTGCCGCTCTAGAGGTGTTGTTCGGAGAGGCTCCTCCGTCGTCGTGCGGTCATGTGGCTGCGGACCATCCGCCGAGTGCGTCGCGGACCCGGCGAAGCCCCTCCGCCCTCCAGTGGTCCCGGTCCGGCATCCGGTCGTCGCGGCGCCAGCGCCAGGCGGAGAACAACGCCCAGTTCAGGGCGCGGCACCGGCGGACCAGATCCTGGTCCGCCCCCGCGTAGTGCCGTGCCACCTCCTCGGGGGCGTGGGCGAGGTCGAACTCGACCGGTCCGCGGCAGCAGGTGGCGAGGTCCACGAAGAGCGGTCCCCTCCTTGTGTGGAGGAGGTTGCCCGGATGCGGCTCGCCGTGCAGCAACTGCTCGCCGGTCCGGCCGGTGCCGAGCGCGGCGCCCAGGCCGCGGAGGGTGTCGCGGAGAAAGTCCCGGTCGGTGTCGGGCAGGTCCGGGGAGCGCCGTCGGTCACTCACCTCGCGCAGCGCCGCGGCCACCCGGTCGGTGACGTGCGGCGCGGCTGCCAGCTCGGTCCGGCGCAGGGCGGCGTGGTGGCGCCGGAACGCGTCAGCGTAGGCGGCCGGCGCGACCGGCGAGGCCAGCGGCTCGTAGTAGGTCCACAGGGAGACGGCGAAGCCGTCGCGCACGTGGACCCGCGGGGCGACCCGCGGATCGAGCTCCGCCACCGGGGCGCCGGCGTCGGTGAGCCGGCGGGCGACCTCCATCTCGAACTCGGATTCGGCCAGCTGACCCACGGGCGCCACCCGGGCCAGCACGTCGCACGGCAGTAGGCGCAGCGCGACCCGGTCCGAGTCGTGGACGACGGTCACGTCGTCGGCTCCGAGACCCAGCTCCGCGGCGGTCGCCCGGCCCGCCTCGATCGCGCGGCGGAGGTGTGCGGGCTCCATGTCGTCGTCCCCTCGCATGGCCGGTGCGTCGCTCCGGACCCGGCGGCGAGCATCCCACGGCGGGACCCGCGGGGCCTCCGGTTTTCCGGGCCGCCGTCCGGCGGTCCGGCCCCGGTGCCGGACGTCAGCGCTTCGAGGACGCCTCCCGGGACGGCGACGCCGCGCCGCCCGAGCGGTCCGGCAGCATCGGATAGCTCCCCGTGTTCGTCGGCGCGTGCTCCGGGAGCCACAGGACGGCGACCGCGCCCTCGGCCGGTATGTGGGCGGGGGCGCCCGCCGGGCGGACGTTGCGGAAGGTGAGGCGGGCGCCCAGGACCCGGGCCTGACCCGCCGCGATGGTCAGGCCGAGGCCGTGTCCGTGGCCGGCCCGGTCGGTGCTGCCGGTGCGGAACCGGCTCGGGCCCTCGGCCAGCAGGTCCTCGGGGAAGCCCGGCCCGTGGTCGCGGACCCGGATCACCCGGCCCTCGACGCTGACCTCGACCGGCGCGCGTCCGTGCCGGGCGGCGTTGGCGAGCAGGTTGAACAGCACGCGCTCCAGCCGGCGCGGGTCGGTGGTGACCTCCGACTCGTGGATCACCCGCACCTCGACGGCCGGGTCCTTGGCGGCGACCCGCCGGGAGACGAAGTCGCCCAGCATGATGTCCTGCAGCTCGGCCCGCTCCGAGGCCCCGTCGAGCCGGGCCACCTCCAGGACGTCCTCGACGAGCGTGCGCATCGCCTTCGCCCGGTCGAGGACCAGCTCGGTCGGCCGTCCCGGCGGCAGCAGCTCGGCGGCGGTCAGGAGGCCGGTCACCGGGGTGCGCAGCTCGTGCGCGATGTCCGCGGTGACGCGGCGCTCGGCCTCGATCCGCTGCTGCAGGGCGTCCGCCATCGCGTCCACGGCACGCGCGACGTCGTCCGTCTCGTCCCGCACGACACCGCCGATGGCGTCCCGCACCCGGACGTCCGCCTCGCCGCCCGCGACCCGGTTCGCGGCGGCGGCGGCCTTGCGCAGCCGCCGCGAGAGCTGGCCGCCGATGAGCACCCCGAGCGCACTGCCGCCCAGCACCACCGCGATCGAGCCGATCACCAGGGCCTGGTCCAGGTCTTTGAGGATGTCGGCGCTGCGGTCGGTGAAACCGGAGTGCAGCGACATCACGTGCCCGTCCTTGAGCGGCACGGCAGCCCAGATGTGCGTCACGCCGTTCGGCTGTTCGGAGACGAACGTGGCCCGGCGCCCCGCCTCGACCTTGCGGCGCAGCTCCGGCGGCAGCCGGGGGTCGTCGATCTGGGCGTTGGGGAAGTTCTGCCGGCCGGACAGCTCGTAGTTGCGCTGGGCGATCAGGACGCGGTCGTCGGCGAGGTCACGGGCGTTGTCGAGCATGGAGACCCGGGCGGCGTTGTGCACGACCAGGCTCAGCGCGACCGCCACCAGCGCGCCGACCAGCGCGATGGCCGCGCTCAGCTTCCAGCGCAGCCCGGTGCGGAGGCCGCGGGCACCCCACAGGCGGGCCAGCAGGCGGGCACCGAGAGCCCGCGCGCCGCGTGTCCCGGCGGCGGGACCGTGCGGGCCGAGCCCGTCCGCGTCGATGCCCCCCGCGTGCAGGACGCGCGCACGCCCGCCCGGCCCCGTGGGCTCGTACGGCCGCCCCGAGGGCGAGGCGGTCCGGTGTCGGAAGAACCCCCGCATATCCCTGTGTCCCCGCTCAGGCCTTCAACTTGTAGCCGAAGCCGCGGACCGTCTCGATCCGGTCCTGGCCGATCTTGGTGCGCAGTCGCTGCACATGGACGTCGACGACCCGGGTGTCACCGCCCCAGCCGTAGTCCCACACGCGCTCCAGCAGCTTGTCGCGCGAGAGCACGGTGCCCGGCGCCGAGGAGAACTCCAGCAGCAGCCGCATCTCGGTCGGGGTGAGCGCCACCGGCCGACCGGCCCGGCGCACCTCCATCCCGTCGGTGTCCACCTCCAGGTCGCCGAAGGTGAGCACGCCCCCGGTCTCCGCGGCGTCGGCCGCATCCCCCCGGCCGCCGCCCCCGGCGTGCCCGAAACGGCGCAGCACCGCCCGGATCCGGGCGACCAGCACGGCGCCGTCGAACGGCTTGGTCACGTAGTCGTCGGCGCCCGCCTCCAGGCCGAGCACCACGTCGATGGAGTCCGCCCGCGCCGACAGCATGATCACCGGCACCGTGGACTCGTCCCGGATGCGGCGGCACAGGCTGACGCCGTCGAGGCCGGGGAGCATGACGTCGAGGAGGGCGATGTCGGGGCGGTCGGCCCGGAACGAGTCCAGGCCCGAGAGCCCGTCGGGCATCGCGGTGACCGCGAAGCCGTCCCGCTCCAGGGCGAGCTGGGTGGCCTCGCGGATGACGTCGTCGTCCTCGACGAACAGGACGTGGGTCTGGTCTGCCATCCCGGTGCTCTCAGTCCTCAGGGTGTGGTCGGGTCGGACGGGGTGCCGGACCGCCCGTGCACCACGTTCACTCGGTCATCGGTGCGAGCGGCCCGGCCGGTTCACGCCGGCCGGCGCGACGGCCGGGTCAGCCGTCCGGCTCGGGGGCCGGGGTGGGCGCGTTCCCCGCCGCCTTGCTGTAGTCGTTGTGCGTGCGGTACTCCTCGGCGAACCGGTTCGACGACCAGCGGTACGTGGTCACGCTCTCGCCGGACGGGCTCGAGACCGGGTCCCCCTTGTCGTACACCTGCTTGGTCACCACCAGGTCGCCGCGGTCGATCTCCGCATAGACCGGGGGCGCCTCCGCCTTGAACACATTCTGGTACCCGCCGTCCTTCTCGCGGTACACGTAACTGCCCACCCCCACCGCGTCACCGCACGTCAGCACGTTGACGACGACGTCGTCCGCCGAGCCGCCGGTCAGCTTGCCGTAGGAGACGTCGAGGGGGTACTCGTCGGCGACGCACGGCTTCAGGCTCCGCTTGACCTCCGGGGACACCTTGGGGTCGGCCTTGACGAGCCGTACCGCGTCCACGCGGTCGGGAACCTTCGAGGGCACGTCCTTCGCCGCGGGCTCGGGGGAGGAGGCGGGGCCGCCCACCGCGTCCGCGTGGGCCGGGCCCTCGTCGCGGGCGCCGGTGCCGCCGGTCCCGCAGCCGGAGAGGGAAACGCCGAGGGCGACGAACACGGCCACCGCCGTACTCGCCGCCTGCGTGGTTCTCCGGGTCTCCCCGGGAGTCCGACCGTCGGTCAGGCCGCGCAACGCTCCTGCTCCTCACGCTCCAGCGCCCGTGCGTCCAGATCGCGGGCGACCAGCTCCTCGCGGAGCCGGGCGAGCGCCCGGTGCAGCGTGCTCTTGACCGTTCCCGCCGACATGCCGAGGGCGGCGGCGGTCTCCTCCGTCGACATCTGCTCCCAGTGTCGCAGCACCACGACGCTGCGCTGCTTCGGGGCGAGCACCTTCAGGACGTCCATCAGCAGGGCGCGGTCCGCGTGCTGCTCGGTGGCGTCGTCCATGGGGGACTCCGGGAGCTGCTCGGTCGGCACCTCCTCGAGCTTGCGCGCCCGCCACCACTCGGTCCGGGTGTTGATCATCACCCGGCGCAGGTAGGCGTCGGCGAGCCGCTTGTCCTCGATGGTCTCCCAGCGCCCGTACGTCCGCGCCAGCGCGGTCTGCAGCAGGTCCTGGGCGTCGACGGGGTCGGGGACCAGGCGCCGGGCGCTGCGCAGCAGCGCGTCCTGCCGGGTGCGGACGTACTCCTCGAACTCGAGCACCTCGCCCATGTCAACCGCCTTCCGATCCCCGTATGCCGGCGGTGGTCATCCGCCGGCCCACTGATTGTGGTCCCTGGTCGTCCATGCCCCCCTGGGCACGCAAACGAAGGTAGGGAAGCGTTGTCACGGCGCTGTGCGAAGCAGCCTGCGGCAAACCCTCGGCTGTCCGTCGGTTGTGTAACGGAAGCAGGAAACGGGTAGGGCGACAGCCCACTTGGTGGCGACATCGGGTGATTTGCCCGATGGTGGAGCTGTCACGGGGACGGCGGCCGAGCTGTCACGGAGATGTCCGCCGCCCCTCGGCCGCCGGTACGTCAGCTCAGCGGCAGCCGGTACAGCCCGTCGGCCAGGGGTTCCACCAGGCCGTCGGCCACCAGGCCGTCCAGGGCGCGGGCGCGCTGGACCGGCTCCTGCCACACCTGGTCGAGGGCGGCCTGCGGCACGGGCCCGGTCGCCTCCCGCAACACCGCGAGCAGCCGCCCGCGCACCTGCCGGTCGGTGCCCGCGTACGTCTGTCCGCGCCGCGGCGGCCCGTCGTGCGCGGGCTTGCCGGCCAGCCGCCAGGCGCACCGGGAGGCGATCGGGCAGCGGTGGCACGACTCGTTCTTCGCCGTGCAGACCAGGGCGCCCAGCTCCATCGAGGCCGCGGCCCAGCGGGCGGCGCGCGCCTCCTCGTCGGGCAGCAGCGCCCGGGCGAGCTTCCGCTCGGCGGCGGTGGTGGCGTTCGGCGGGTACTGCACGCCGGTGACCGCGCGGGCGAAGACCCGGCGGACGTTGGTGTCCAGTACGGGGTGCCGCTGGCCGTAGGCGAAGGAGGCGACCGCGGCGGCCGTGTACTCGCCGATGCCGGGCAGCGCCAGCAGCTGGGCGTGGTCGGCCGGTACGTCGCCGCCGTGCCGTTCCGTTATGGCCGCGGCGGCGCCGTGCAGGCGCAGGGCGCGGCGCGGGTAGCCGAGCCGGCCCCAGGCGCGGACGGCCTCGCCGGGGGCCTCCTTGGCGAGGTCGGCGGGGCGCGGCCAGCGGGCGAGCCACTGCTCGTACACGGGCTGGACGCGGCTGACCGGGGTCTGCTGGAGCATGAACTCGCTGACCATCACGCCCCAGGCACCGGCCTCGGGGCGCCGCCACGGCAGATCGCGGGCGTGCTCGTCGAACCAGTCGATGACGGGGGCGTGCAGCGGCACACCGGACGCGGCGGGGTCGGAGGGTCCGCCTGGCGAGGGCTTCGTGGGCGCAGTCATGGCCCTCCGATCCTGCCACGGGAGGGCCTCCGCACGGGAACACCGCCACCCGGTGGCGGCCGGGGGACCGGGGCTGCCGGAATGATGATCCGTAAAAGTTGCGAGCCCGAACGGCGGGTGGGACAAGGGAACGCGCCGATCTCTCGTACAGTTTGGGCCGTGGGATCACTGCGCAATCCGGTCGGGCCGCTTCCCTCCTCCATCTACTGGCGACGGAGGGCCGTACTGCTGTCTCTTTTCGCCCTGTTGGCGCTATTGATCACCTGGATCGTGGTCTCCGGCGGCGGGGACGGCGGCAACGGCCGCGAGAGCGGGGCCGACGGCAAGAACCCGGCACCTTCCATCACCCCGGGCCCCTCGGGATCCGGGCCGGCGATCAGCCAGGCCCCGGGCGGGCGCGACGAGTCGGGGGGCGGGGACTCCAACGGCTCGGGATCCGGGGCGGGTTCCGGCGGCGGTGACGGATCGGGCGCCGGGGCCGGTTCCGGCGGCGGGCAGTCCGGCGGCGACGGATCGGACGCGTCGTCCGGCGGCGCGGGCGGCGGCGCGGTGACGGGCGTCGGCGCGGGCGACGCGCTGCCCGCCGGATCGTCCCTGCCCAACTGCGCGCCCGGCGCGGTGAAGTTGAGCCTGCGCAGTGTCCGCAACAGCTACACGCCCGGCCAGACCCCCGCCTTCGAACTGACCGCGCGGAACACCTCCGGCAGCGACTGCAAGGTCGACCTCGGCCCGGAACACGCGGTCTTCACGATCACCCCGGCCGACGCCGACGACGCCTACTGGGCCTCGGACGACTGCGTCAAGGGCGCGGGCAGCCTGCGCTACCGGGTGGCCGCGGGCAGCGGCATCACCTACACCGTGAAGTGGGACCGCAGGCCGAGCGCCCCCGAGTGCGGCACGCCCCCGGCGGGTTCGGCCAAGGCGGGCACCTACCTGGTGGAGGCCAAGGCGGCCGGGTTCGAGAAGGTGCAGACGTCGTTCGTCCTCACCAGCGACTGACCGCGGACGCCCGGGCGTTCAGACGTAACGCTCCAGGATCGACGACTCCGCCAGCCGCGACAGTCCCTCGCGCACGCTGCGGGCCCGCGCCTCGCCGACGCCGTCCACCGTCTGGAGGTCGTCGACGCTGGCGGCGAGGAGCTTCTGCAGGCCGCCGAAGTGCTCCACCAGCCGGTCGATGATCGCGCCCGGCAGCCGCGGCACCTTGGCCAGCAGCCGGAACCCGCGCGGCGACACCGCGGAGTCCAGCGTCTCGGGCGACCCGGTGTACCCCAACGCCCGTGCCACCGTGGACAGTTCCAGCAGCTCGGCATGGCTGAGCTTGTCCAGCTCCGCGAGCGCCTCGTCGACCGTGCGCGACCGCTTCGCGGTCGGCTCGGGCACGTAGTCCCGCACGACCAGCTCGCGCTCCGGCTCCACCCCGGCGATCAGCTCGTCCAACTGCAGGGCGAGCAGCCGCCCGTCGGTCCCCAGCTCCACCACGTACTCGGCGATCTCGGTGGCGATCCGGCGCACCATCTCCAGGCGCTGCGCGACCGCCGAGACGTCCCGCACCGTCACCAGGTCCTCGATCTCCAGCGCAGACAGCGTGCCCGCGACCTCGTCGAGGCGCAGCTTGTAGCGCTCCAGGGTCGCCAGCGCCTGATTGGCCCGGGACAGGATCGCGGCCGAGTCCTCCAGCACCCTGCGCTGCCCGTCCACGTACAGGGCGATCAGCCGCATCGACTGCGACACCGACACGACGGGGAACCCGACCTGCTTGCTGACCCGGTCCGCCGTCCGGTGCCGGGTGCCGGTCTCCTCCGTCGGAATGGTCGGATCCGGGAGGAGCTGCACCCCCGCCCGCAGGATCTTCGACAGGTCCGAGGAGAGCACGATGCCGCCGTCCAGCTTGCACAGCTCGCGCAGCCGGGTCGCGGTGAACTCGACGTCCAGGACGAAACCGCCCGTGCACATCTGCTCGACGGTCTTGTCGGAACCCAGCACGATCAGACCGCCGGTGTTGCCGCGCAGGACCCGCTCCAGGCCGTCGCGCAGGGACGTGCCGGGCGCCACGGCGCTCAGTGAGGCGCGCATCAGGCCATCGGCACCGGCACTCCCACCGGACTTTCCGGGAGCTGCTGCCCGGTCGTTGGCTGCCACTGCACTCCTCCGGTCGCAGGTTCTTCTGGCGCTCCCGTGTCGCACATTCGGCCGTACGGACGGGCGAGACCAGGGCAAAGTCTACCGGCGGTCCCCCTCCTCCCGTGGGGCCTCTCGGCGACGCGAGCGCGGAAGCACCCGCAGGGCGTCCCCCATGTCCGCGACTTCCAGCACCTTCATGCCGTCGGGCACCCGGCCCGGATCGGCCGGTACCAGCGCATGCGTGAAGCCCAGCCGGTGCGCCTCGGAAAGCCTGCGCTGCACGCCCGTGACCCGTCTCACCTCCCCGGCGAGACCGACCTCGCCGATCGCGACGAGGTTCTTGGGCAGCGGAGTGTCACTGGCCGCGCTCGCCAGCGCCAGCGCCACGGCGAGGTCGGCGGCGGGCTCGGAGAGCTTCACACCCCCCACCGTCGCGCTGTAGATGTCCCTCTTGCCCAGCGCGCTGATGCGCCCGCGCTGCTCCAGCACGGCCAGCATCATCGACACCCGCGAGGTCTCCAGCCCCGAGGTCGTACGCCGCGGCGACGGAATCTGCGAGTCGACGGTCAGCGCCTGCACCTCGGCGACCAGCGGCCGGCGCCCCTCCAGGGTGACGGTCAGACAGGTGCCGGGCACCGGCTCGGCCCGCCGCGTGAGGAACAGCCCACTGGGGTCGGCGAGCCCCGTGATCCCCTCGTCGTGCAGCTCGAAGCAGCCGACCTCGTCGGTCGTCCCGTACCGGTTCTTGACGCCCCGCACCAGCCGCAGCCGCGCATGCCGGTCGCCCTCGAAATGCAGCACGACGTCCACGAGGTGCTCCAGCAGCCGCGGCCCCGCGATGGCCCCGTCCTTGGTGACGTGGCCCACCAGCAGCGTGGACATGCCGCGCTCCTTGGATGCGCGGATCAGCGCGCCGGCCACCTCCCGCACCTGCGCCATGCCGCCCGGGGCGCCGTCGATCTCGGGCGAGGCGACGGTCTGCACGGAGTCCAGGATCAGCAGCGAGGGCTTCACGGCGTCCAGGTGCCCGAGCACCGCGGCGAGATCGGTCTCGGCGGCGAGATACAGGTGATCGTCGATGGCGTGGATCCGGTCGGCCCGCAGCCGCACCTGGCTGGCCGACTCCTCACCGGTGACGTACAGCGTCCGGTGCTCGTCGCTCGCGGACTTGGCCGCCACGTCCAGCAGCAGCGTGGACTTCCCGACACCCGGCTCGCCCGCGACGAGCACCACGGCACCGGGCACCAGGCCGCCGCCGAGCACCCGGTCCAGCTCGGGCACGCCGGTGGAGCGGGCGGTCGCCTGACGGCCGTCGACCTGGCCGATCGGCACGGCGGAGGTGGTCACGCGCCCCGGCGCGGTCGTACGCACGGCGGGCACGCCGTACTCCTCGACCGTGCCCCATGCCTGGCATTCGGGGCAGCGGCCGAGCCACTTGGCCGTCTGCCAGCCGCACTCGGTGCAGCGGTAGGACGGCCGTTCCTTGGCGGACTTCGTACGGGCAGCCATGCACGAACGGTAACCGCCCCCACTGACAGCGGACCCGGGGGCGGGGTGCGTGGTCCGGCGTTGACGGTGCCCCGGGGTGTGTGCGGGTGCGGGGTCGGGTCGCGAGCCCGGCGTAGCGGGGTGCCGCTGCGCCCACCCGTGCCGCCTGGGGGTATCTCCCAGGCCGTTCAGGCACTGGGGGAGGCACGACTGCCCGCAGCTGGGGGCGTGGCGACTGCCCGCAGCTGGTGGAGGGCGACGCGGCGGGGCAGCCGCGTACGGCGAGAAGGGGACGTGTCGGGGGGTGTCCGCCCGCAGCGGTTGGCGCGTCAACGCCGCAAAGATCTGTGGCCGACCGATTCCGCGCCGTTCCGAGGACGGACACCCCCCGGCGCGGCCCCGACCCACAACGCACCGCACCGCGCACCGCGCACCCCCACCGAACCCGCACAGGCGCCGCAGGCAAACGCACCCCACCCACAACGCACCGCGAGAACGCTCACCCCACCCACCCCCACAGGCGCCGCAGGCACCCGCGCCCCACACCCCGAACGGACGACGACAACCCCGCCCCGGCCACGGAAGGGCGGCTTCCTGTCCCCTTATGAGGGGTCGTTTCACCCGTACGGATTAAATGTGCCCAACGCGCCAGTTCGCGCCACCCATAGCCCCCTACGGTCGCCGAGTGATGAGGAGCAGTCCGGAAACCACGACCCGCACGACCGGCGCACACCGGGCGCACCGGGAAGCGCGTGACCGCACCGCGGCGAGGGTGCTGGCACAGCCGCCGGCCCAACCGTCGGCACAGCCGCCGGCACCGCGTCCGCCCGTGCGGTACGCCGCGTACGACGCGTATCTGGACGGCCTGTTCACGTACTGCCTCTCCGTCCTCTGCGACCACGACGCCGCGACCGCCGCCCTGGGCGACGTCCTCGCGCTCGCCGAGCGCCGCGGCCACCGCGCCCCCGCGTCCGCGGCCGACCGCAGGGCCTGGCTGTACGCGCTGGCCCGCTGGGCCTGCCTGCGCCACCTGGCCGAGGCCAAGCAGAAACGTCCGAGCAGCCACGCGGCAGGCCGCCCCACGACCCCGGCCCCGGCCACGCCCACCACCCCGGCCACGTCCACGCCCGCCCACGACGAGACCCACCAGCGCCACCGCAGCCAACTCGCCCTCCTCGCCTGGCCGGAGGCAGCCGGCACCACCCCCGAGCAGCGCGAGGCGCTCGAACTCGCCGTGCGCCACCACCTCGCCCCGCACGAGGTGGCCGCCGTCCTCGGCATGGACCTCGCCGCCGCCCGCGAACTGCTCGCCTCCGCCGCCTGCGAGGTGGAACGCACCCGCGCCGCCCTCGCCGTCGTCGAGACCGGCACCTGCGCCGGCGTCGCCCGCCTCACCGGCGACAACCGCTACGTCCTCAGCAGCGCCCTGCGCCGCGAACTGGTCCGGCACGTGGACGACTGCCCCCGCTGCCGCCGTACCGCCGAGCGCGCGATCCCCGGCCGCTGGCCCGGCACCAGCGTCACCCCCGCCGAGCTGCCCGTCCTGGAGGCCCCCCGCACCGTCCTGCACAAGGCCCCGCCCCACAGCTCGCGCGCGCGGGGCAACGCCCCCCGTTTCGACCGGCGCGGCTTCCCGATGGACCCCAAGGACCGCGCCGCCCGGCGGGACCGCATGCGCGCGCGTGCCGTCACCACCACCGTCGTCGCCACCGTCGTGGCGGCCCCGGTGCTGGCCCTGTGGGCGGCCCACCGGGGCACCCCCGTCGTCGAGGGCGAGGAGGGCCGCTCGGCCAGCGCCAGCGAGACACAGGACCCGGACGGCCCGGGCCGCGAGCCGGCGGGCGGCGGCTACGAGAACGCGGGCAACGCGAGCACCACCCCGGGTCCCGGCTTCGGCAAGAACGGCGGGGCCGACGTCTCCGTGGAGGTCGTCGGCGTCCCCGGCGCCGGCGAGAAGGGCACCGGCCGCCTCGGGGTGACGGCCGGCCACCGGGGCGGGACCACGCTGGTCACCCTGACCGCGACCGGCGACGCCCCGGTGCGCTGGTCCGTGTCCGTCGGCGCCGCCTGGCTCTACCTGAGCCAGTCCTCGGGCACCCTGCACCCCGGCGAGTCCGTGACGGTCCGGGTGTACGTGGACCACCTGCGCGAGCCGTCCGGCCACTGGAGCGCCCGGGTGGCCGTCTCGCCCGCCCACGCCGTCGTGACCATCCAGGGCTACGGCCGCGCACCCACCCCGTCCCGCCCGGATCCGCGTCCCAGCACCCCCGGCGGCGCCACGCGCCCGCCCCTTCCGGGCCACACCCCGGACCCGGGCCCGTCCACCCCGCACCCGACCGACCCGGACCCGACGCCCACCGACGACCCGCCGCCGACCTCGCCCGGCCCGGACCCGACGACCGACGAGCCGTCCCCGACCGGCGGCCCGGACGACTCGTCATCCCCGCCGGGCAGTGGCACCCCGAGCCCGTCGGACTCGTAACCCGGCACGAAACCGGCCCTCGGTCTCACCGAACCCCGGCCCGCGGTCTCACCGAACCCCGGGATCCGCCGGATGCGGTGCCACCAACGGCAACTGCGAGGCCAGCCGCTCCTCGCACAGCTCGACCAGCCGGTCGTACCCCGCCTTGCCCATCAGCTCGATCAACTCCGGCCGGTAGGACACGTACACGGGCTCGCCCGCGCCGTGCGCCGAGGTCGCCGACGTGCACCACCAGTGCAGGTCGTGTCCGCCCGGGCCCCAGCCCCGCCGGTCGTACTCACCGATCGACACCTGCAGCACGCGCGTGTCGTCGGGCCGGTCGATCCACTCGTACGTCCGCCGCACCGGCAACTGCCAGCACACGTCCGGCTTGGTCTCCAGCGGCTCCCGGCCCTCCTTGAGCGCCAGGATGTGCAGCGAGCAGCCCGCGCCCCCCGAGAACCCGGGCCGGTTCTGGAAGATGCAGGAGCCCTGGAAGGGCCGGGTCTGCCGGGAACCCTCGTCGTCCTCGGAGATCCAGCCGTTGCGCGTGCCCTCGGCGTGGTGCTGCCAGATGTCCGGAGTGAGCCTCGCCACATGACCGGCGACGCGCTTCTCGTCGTCCTCGTCGGAGAAGTGCGCGCCCAGCGAGCAGCACCCGTCGTCCGCGCGGCCCGCCTGGATGCCCTGGCAGCCGCTGCCGAAGATGCAGTTCCAGCGGGAGGTCAGCCAGGTCAGGTCGCACCGGAAGACCTGCTCGTCGTCCGCGGGGTCGGGGAACTCCACCCACGCGCGCGCGAAGTCGAGCCCCTTCTCGTCGCTCACCCCGCCCGTGATGCGCTTCTTATCCTTCTTGGCCGACTTTTCGTCCTTCGCCTTTTTCGTCTTTGGCACGGCTCCAGGGTAAGTCGCCGAAGCACGGGGACGGGACCACCGCGGGCCCCGCCCGCAGTAGCGTTCCGTACATGAGACTCGGTGTCCTCGACGTGGGTTCGAACACGGTGCACCTGCTGGTGGTGGACGCGCACCCCGGCGCCCGCCCGCTGCCCGCCCACTCGTACAAGGTGGAACTGCGCCTCGCCCAGCTCCTCGACGAGGACGGGGCGATCGGCCCCGACGGCGTCGACCGGCTGGTCGCGGTCGTGCGCGAGGCCCTGCAGGCCGCCGAGGACAAGGGGGTGGAGGACCTCCTGCCGTTCGCCACCTCGGCCGTGCGCGAGGCGGGCAACGCCGACGACGTCCTCGCGCGCGTGCGGGCCGACACCGGCGTGGAGCTGACCGTCCTCACCGGCGAGGAGGAGGCCCGGCTCACCTTCCTCGCCGCCCGCCGCTGGTTCGGCTGGTCCGCGGGCAGGCTGCTGGTCCTCGACATCGGAGGCGGCTCCCTGGAGATCGCCTACGGCATCGACGAGGAACCCGACGCCGCCGTGTCGCTGCCGCTCGGCGCGGGCCGGCTGACCGCCGCCCGGCTGCCCGACGACCCGCCCCACCCCGACGACGTCAGGGCGCTGCGCCGCCACGTCCGTACGGAGATCGCGCGGACGGTCGGCGAGTTCAGCCGCCTCGGCGCCCCCGACCACGTGGTCGCCACCTCGAAGACCTTCCGGCAGCTCGCCCGCATCACCGGTGCCGCCCGGTCCGCCGAGGGCCTCTACGTCCAGCGCGAGCTGAAGCGGGCCTCACTGGAGGCATGGGTGCCCCGCCTGGCGGCCATGACCAGCGCCGAACGCGCCGAACTCCCCGGCGTCTCGGAGGGCCGCGCCCACCAGCTCCTGGCCGGTTCCCTGGTCGCGGAGGCGGCGATGGACCTCTTCCACGTGGAGAGCCTGGACATCTGCCCGTGGGCCCTCAGGGAGGGCGTGATCCTCCGACGCCTGGACCACATGGGCCAGGGGTAGCGCGCCCGTAGGGAGGGACAGCGCGCCGTAAGGAGGGACAGCGCACCCGTAAGCGACGCGGAGCCGTGCCGATCCGCGGCTCCGCCGCGTGCGCGCGAGACCACGACGCACCCCGCACCCCGCCCCATGGCACTGACCGCGACGGCGATTGGGCACCCCGCACCCCCGGCGGGCCCCCGCACCCGCCCCATGGCACTGACCACGACGGCGATTGGGCCCCCCACGCCCCGGGCGGGCACCCCGCGCCCCCGGGCGGCCCCCCACACCCGCCCTATGGCAATGACCACAACGCCGATTGGGCACCCCACGACCCCCGCCGGGCACCCCGTACCCTGGCCCCCGTGGCAAACCCAAGGGACGACGTCCGCACCCCGGACCCGAAGGTGGCCCTGTCGACGGCTTCCGTCTACCCGGAGTCGACGGCGACGGCCTTCGAGATCGCCGCACGCCTCGGTTACGACGGCGTCGAGGTGATGGTCTGGACGGATCCGGTCAGCCAGGACATCGAGGCGCTGCGCAGACTCAGCGACTACCACCGCATGCCGATACTGGCCGTGCACGCACCGTGTCTGCTCATCACCCAGCGCGTCTGGTCCACCGACCCCTGGGTCAAGCTCCAGCGTGCCCGCGCGGCCGCCGAGAAGCTCGGCGCGTCCACCGTCGTCGTGCACCCTCCCTTCCGCTGGCAGCGCCAGTACGCCCGCGGCTTCGTCGACGGCGTCTGGCGGATGGCGAACGAGACGGACGTCCGCTTCGCCGTCGAGAACATGTACCCCTGGCGGTACCGCGACCGCGAGATGCAGGCGTACGCCCCCGACTGGGACGTGACCAAGGACGACTACCGGCACTTCACGATCGACCTCAGCCACGCCGCGACCTCCCGCACCGACGCCCTCGGGATGGTGGACCGCATGGGCGACCGCCTCGGCCACGTCCACCTCGCCGACGGCAAGGGCTCCGCCAAGGACGAGCACCTCGTCCCCGGCCGCGGCAACCAGCCCTGCGCCGAGGTCCTGGAGCACCTCACCCGCACCGGTTTCGACGGCCACGTCGTGATCGAGGTCAACACCAGGCGCGCGATGTCCGGCGCCGAACGCGAGGCCGATCTCGCCGAGGCGCTCGCCTTCACCCGCGAGCACCTGGCGCGCTCGGCATCCCCGGTGCCGGGGGCCGCGGCGACGCGGACGGACCGCCGGTGAGCGGCGACGCGGACGGACCGCCGGTGAGCGGCGGCGCCGACGGGACCGTCCGGCGCCGCGGACGCCCGCGCCGCACCGAGTCCGGGGACACCCGCGACCGCATCCTCGTCACCGCCCGCGAGGAGTTCTCCGAGCGGGGCTACGAGAAGACCTCCGTACGCGGCATCGCCAAGGCGGCGGGCGTGGACCCGGCACTGGTCCACCACTACTTCGGCACCAAGGAGCAGGTCTTCGAGGCGGCCGTCGAGGTCGCCTTCGCGCCGGCCCTGCAGGCCCCCGAGGCGATCGGCGACGCCCCCCTCGACGAGGTGGGCGAGCGTCTCACCCGCTTCATCCTCGGTCTCTGGGAGAACCCGGCCAGCCGGACGCCCCTGCTGGCCATCGTCCGCTCCGCCGTGAACAACGAGACCGCCGCCGCCGTCTTCCGCCGGCTGATCGTCGCCCAGGTGCTGCGCCGGGTCGCCGCCCAGGTGGGCCTGCCGGACGCGGAACTGCGCGTCGAACTGGCGGCGGCGCAACTGGTGGGCTGTGCCATGCTCCGCTACGTGATCAAGGTGGAGCCGCTGGCCTCGGCGGACCCCGAGCAGATCGTCGCCCGCCTGGCACCGGTCGTCCAGGGCCACCTCACCGGCCCCTGAAGGCCACCCGCCGACGGCGTACGGCGAGACGCGCGTCCCGCATTCCGGACGCCCTGTCCCGACCCCTGGATGACCGGCGTACGCTCGACGGCAGTCATAACTCTCCGAAGGAGCGAGCGACGATGCCCGAACTGAGGTCCCGCACAGTCACCCACGGCCGCAACATGGCGGGCGCCCGCGCCCTTATGCGTGCCTCCGGTGTACCCGGCGCGGACATCGGGCGGAAGCCGATCATCGCCGTCGCCAACAGCTTCACGGAGTTCGTGCCGGGCCACACGCACCTGGCCCCCGTCGGCCGCATCGTCAGCGAGGCGGTCGTCGCCGCGGGCGGCATCCCGCGCGAGTTCAACACGATCGCCGTGGACGACGGCATCGCGATGGGCCACGGCGGCATGCTCTACAGCCTGCCCTCCCGCGACCTGATCGCGGACAGCGTGGAGTACATGGTCGAGGCCCACTGCGCCGACGCCCTGATCTGCATCTCCAACTGCGACAAGATCACCCCGGGCATGCTCAACGCGGCCCTGCGCCTGAACATCCCGACCGTCTTCGTCTCCGGCGGCCCGATGGAGTCCGGCCGCGCCACCCTGGTCGACGGCACGGTCCGCACCCTCGACCTGGTCGACGCGATGTCGGAGGCGGTCAACGAGAAGATCTCCGACGCGGACATCCTCCGCATCGAGGAGAACGCCTGCCCCACCTGCGGCTCCTGTTCCGGCATGTTCACCGCCAACTCGATGAACTGCCTGACCGAGGCGATCGGCCTCTCCCTCCCGGGCAACGGCTCGGTCCTGGCCACCCACACCGCCCGCAAGGCGCTCTACGAGAACGCCGCCCGCACGGTCCTGGACCTGACCCGCCGCTACTACGAGCAGGACGACGACTCGGTCCTGCCCCGCAACATCGCCACCCCCGCGGCCTTCGAGAACGCCATGGCGCTCGACATCGCGATGGGCGGCTCCACCAACACGATCCTGCACCTGCTGGCCGCCGCCCAGGAGGCGGAGGTCGCCTACGGCCTCACCGAGATGGACGCCCTCTCGCGCCGCGTCCCCTGCCTGGCCAAGGTCGCGCCCAACGTCGCCAAGGACCGCACGTACTACATGGAGGACGTGCACCGCGCGGGGGGCATCCCCGCCCTCCTCGGCGAACTGCACCGCGGCGGCCTGCTCAACGAGGACGTGCACTCCGTCCACAGCCCGTCCCTGGCCGACTGGCTGAAGACCTGGGACGTGCGCGGCGGCTCCCCCTCCAAGGAGGCGGTCGAGCTGTGGCACGCGGCCCCCGGCTGCGTCCGCTCCGCCGAGGCCTTCTCCCAGTCCGAGCGCTGGGAGACCCTGGACGAGGACGCCGAGGGCGGCTGCATCCGCTCCGTCGAGCACGCCTACTCCAAGGACGGCGGCCTCGCGGTCCTGCGCGGCAACCTCGCCGTGGACGGCTGCGTCGTCAAGACGGCCGGAGTCGACGAGTCGATCTGGACCTTCGAGGGCCCGGCCGTCGTCTGCGAGTCGCAGGAGGAGGCCGTCCAGAAGATCCTCACCCAGCAGGTGAAGGAGGGCGACGTCGTCGTCATCCGCTACGAGGGCCCCAAGGGCGGCCCCGGCATGCAGGAGATGCTCTACCCGACCTCGTACCTCAAGGGCCGGGGCCTCGGGAAGACCTGTGCCCTGGTCACCGACGGCCGCTTCTCCGGCGGCACCTCGGGCCTGTCCATCGGTCACGCCTCCCCGGAGGCGGCGGCCGGCGGCACCATCGCCCTGGTCGAGGACGGCGACCGCATCCGCATCGACATCCCGAACCGCTCCATCGAGCTGCTCGTGGACGACGCCGAGCTGAGCCGCCGCGAGCAGGCCCTGAACGGCGTGTACGCCCCGAAGAACCGCGACCGCAAGGTCTCCGCGGCCCTGAAGGCGTACGCCGCGATGGCCACCAGCGCGGACAAGGGCGCGGTCCGCGACGTCAGCAAGCTGGGCTGACCCCCACCAGCCGGCCCCCGCGGGTCCCGGGCCCGGGCCCGGGACCCGCGGGCCTACCAGGTCCCCGGGTCCCGCCCCGCCACCCCGAACACCGTCCCGTCCGGCGCCCCCGCGTACACGTGCCCGCCCGCGAGCACCGGCACCGGCAGGGACGCGGGCACCTTGTCGGAGTCGGCGCCGAGCCGGGGCCGGGTCTGCCCGAGGAGCCTGCCCTTGCGGGCGTCGACGCCGAGGAGCCGCCCGTCGGGCGCGGTCACGTACACGTGCCGCCCGTCGGAGACCGGCGCCGAGCCCCGGCTCACCCCCGTCTCCAGCCGCCAGGCCTCCCTGCCCGCCGCCGTGTCGACGGCGACCAGCGAGCCGCCCGCGCCCATGAGGTACACGGTGTCCCCGTGCACGCCCGCGGCCGCCGACGCCTGCTCGACCCGGACCGGCAGCGCCACCCGGCGGGTCGCCCCGGTCGCGGGCGTGTAGCGGACCACGGCCTCCACGTCGCCGTAGACCGCCCCTTCGGCGACGAGGAACACCGACCCGTCCGCCGCCCCCACCGGCGTCAGCACCCCCGCCAGCTCGGCGTCCCAGCGCACGTCCCCGCTCGCCGGATCCACCGCGGTGACCCGGGTCCGCTTCCCGTCCGCGCTCTGGCTCGTCGCGTACGCCGCCGGGTGCGGCTCCCCCGCGAACGAGGTGAAGTACGGCACGGACTGGCCCGGGATCCGGTGCGCCCACTTCGTCCGCCCCGAGGCGCCGTCCACACCGGTGACCGTCCCGTCGGCGCGGGTGAGCAGCAGCATGTCCCCGACGGTGCGCATTCCGTCGTACGCGGGCATGTCCTCCTGCCACGTCGGCTCGCCCGTCGCCGGGTCGAGGGCCTCCAGCGGACCCAGCAGGCCGACCTCGGGCTGCACGAGCCCGCCCGACACGACCGGCGGCTCACTGCGTACGGCCTCGACGACGGGGTGCCGCCACAGCGTGCTCCCGTCGGCCGGGTCGAGGGCGAAGACCAGGCCGGGCCGCGCGCACAACAGCCGCCGTCCCGCGTACGAACACTGCGGCATCCCGCCGTCCTTCGCCGCGGGCACCGCCTCCCAGGCCCCGAACGGGCTGGACGCGCTCTGCGCCGCGGCCGTGCGCGCGGGCTCGGCCCCGCCGAACGCCTGCACGGCCACGAGGCCCCCGGTCACGGCGAGCCCCAACGCCCCGGCGAGGAGCGCCGACCGCTTCCCCAGCCGCCGGACCACCCGCCCCGGCCGCGGGGACGGCTCGGCGGCCGCCCGCGGCGGGGCCTCCGTGGTCGCGGCCGGCTCCGCCGGTACGAACACCTGCGTGTCGTAGGCCGCCGCCACCGACCGCAGCTCCCGCATCAACTCGTCCGGCGTCGGCCGGTCCTCGGGCTCCTTGGCCAGGCAGCGCAGCACCAGCGGCGCGAGCGATTCCGGTACGCCGGTCAGCTCGGGCTCGTCGTGCACGACCTGGTAGGCGACGACGTACGGGCTGTCGGAGTCGAAGGGCCCCCGCCCGGTCGCCGCGTGCACCATCAGCGACCCGAGGGTGAAGACGTCGGCCGCCGGCCCCACCTCCCGGGGCCGCCGGAACTGCTCGGGCGCCATGTACGGCGGCGTACCGATCAACTTGCCGGTCTCGGTGCGCAGTTCGCTGTCCTTCGGCCGGGAGATGCCGAAGTCGATGACCTTCGGACCGTCCTCGGCGAGCAGGACGTTGCTCGGTTTCAGGTCCCGGTGCACGACACCGACCCGGTGGATGTCGCGCAGCGCCTCGGCGAGCCCGGCCATCAGCCGGCGCAACTGGGGCTCGTCCATCGGCCCGTTCCGCTTCACGTGCTCGGAGAGCGTCGGACCCGGGATGTACAGCGTGGCCATCCAGGGTCGCCCGGCCTCCGGATCGGCGTCCACGACCGGCGCCGTGAAGGCCCCGCTCACCCGCCGGGCCGCGGCCACCTCCTGCCGGAAACGGCCCCTGAACTCGGGGTCCCTGGCATACGTCGCGTGCACGACCTTGACCGCGACGCGCATCCCGGAGGCGCTGCGGGCCAGGTGCACGACGCCCATGCCGCCCGAGCCCAGCCGGGACTCCAGACGGTAGTGACCGGCGTACTCCGGAAGTTCCGCTTCCGCGTCCGCCCCGGCATCCCGCTGCGGCGCCATGGAACCACCCCCGTGCTGTTCGTTCGCGCGAGCGACGCTCGGAGCCTAGTCGATGGGGCCTACGGGACGGAGGCGGCCTGCCGCCCCGCGTGTACGAGGGGCGAACTGGTGTTTCATGGCTGGTTCCTGGGGTATCAACGGTCCCCCACGACAGTCGTGGGGTGCAACGGGGGGAGTTTCCACATGTCGCTCGACCAGGTCCGGAACACCGGCGGCGGGGAAGAGGAGCCGGGCGGAGCGCCCGAGACGGCCGTCGCGGCGGCCGCCGCCCTGGCCACCTACCCGGTCGCCCCGGGCTACAGCCTGAACGTCCGCAGCGGCCCGGGCACCACCTACTCCCTGGTGCGGGTCCTGTCCGCCGGTTCCAGGGTGTCCATCCACTGCCAGCGCACGGGGGAGCGGGTCTCCGGCCCCTACGGCACCTCGAACATCTGGGACAACATCGGCAGCGGCCAGTACGTCTCCGACGCGTACATCCTCACCGGAAGCGACGGTTACGTGGCCCCGCGCTGCTGATGACCTTGTAACAGCGATGTCCTGAGGACGTACTAGGAGGTTGCCGGGGGGAACGGCGTGCCGGGCCGAGCGGGTCTTGGTGAGCGTAGAAGCCGCTCGCACCGACGGGTCCGGGCGGACCGGCACGCCACACCCGACCCAGAGGTAGACAACGATGCGCGTTCGCAAGCTGACCCTCGCCGCCATGGCCCTCGCCGCCGGTCTCTCGCTCACGGCCTGCCAGAACGACGACGGTACGGACGAGACCTCCGCCCCGCCCGCCGCCTCCGCCCCGTCCTCCCCGGACGGAGGCTCGGCGTCGGCCGGAACGGGCTCGGCCGGCGCGGACCAGGAGGGCGGCGGCTCGGACTCCGCGGGCAAGAGCCCCGCCGGGACGGGCGGAACGGGCGGGGCCACCGAGGACGGCAAGGCCGCCAAGTGCCGCACCGACGAGCTGGAGATCACGGCGGTCGACGCCACCGTCGGCGGCGACACCGAGGGCACCGTCGCCGTGGACCTGAAGAACGGCGGCGGCCGGGACTGCGCCCTCGCCGGCTACGCGGGCGTCGACCTGAAGACCAACGCGGGCACCCTGTCCGCGGAGCGCACCGGCGAGCAGGCCGACCCGGTCGTCCTCGCGGACGGCGAGAACGTCACCTTCGGCATCACCTACCCGATCAACGACACGGGCGGCTCCGGCGTCCGCATCACGGGCCTGGTGGTGACCCCGCCGAACGAGACCAAGTCGGTCACCCTCGACTGGCCGGGCGGCGCCTCGCTGCCCGCCTCGGACACTCCGGGCTCCCCGGTGAAGGTCGGCCCGATGGGCAGCGCCGGCCAGGGCGGCTGACCGCCCCGCACGCCCCGGCGGGCGCGGGCCATAATCGACGCGTGAGCGCAGAGAACGGCAACCACGGCACCCCCGACACCCAGGCGGGCCCCCGCCCCGAACCCCTCCGGTTCTACGGCACGACCTGGGTGCGCCACGACAACGGCTACGCCGCCCGCCGGGTGGGCCTCGCCGTCGGCTCGCTCGCCGTGGCGGCCGCCGCCTGCTTCGTGCTCCGCGTCGCCTACCAGGGCCTCCAGATCGCCGACATCGGCGGCTTCGTCTCGCTGCTGATGATCGTGATGTTCGCCGTCTGCAGCGCCCTGGCCTTCCGCCACACCTGGTCCGGCTTCACCAGCCGCCCCGACCCCGACCGCCAGTCCTCCCTGCGCGGCCTGCTCGCCATCGGCTTCGTCGGCTCCCTCCTCGCCTACTTCCTCCGCACCTTCACCGAGGCCCCGGGCGAGAAGCTGCACCGCGCGGAGTACGAGAAGGCCCGCGAGGAGTACGAGAAGCGCGCCTCGCGCCGCACGGGCAACCCGTCGAAGAAGAAGCGCCGGAAGTAGCGAAGCGGCGCGAGGCCCTTCCCCACGGCGCTCCCTCGGCAGGACTACTCCGCCCCCGCCCCGCCCGGCCACCATGGCCGGATGACGACACCGCCGACCGCGAACGCCTCCGCGCAGCCGGGCCACGGCGCCCGCGCCCACTCCTTCAACGCTGCCGCGGCCCAGTACGCCGCCAACCGCCCCTCCTACCCGCCCGCCCTCTTCGACGCGCTGGAGGAACTGACCGGCCGTCCCTTCCGGGGCGCCCGCGTCGTGGACGTCGGCGCCGGCACCGGCCTCGCCACCGCCCGCCTGCACGAGCGCGGCGCCGACGTGATCGCCGTGGAACCCGGCGCCGGCATGGCCGCCCAGTTCCGCCGCACCCTCCCGGGCGTCCCCGTGGTCCGCGGCAACGGCAACGCCCTCCCCCTCGCCGGCCACAGCGCCGACCTCCTCGCCTACGCCCAGGCCTGGCACTGGACCGACCCCGCGCTCGCGGTCCCGGAGGCGCTGCGCGTGCTGCGTCCGGGCGGGGCGCTGGCGCTGTGGTGGAACACCGACGCCCCCGACGTGCCGTGGATCGCGGACGCGGGACGGCGCATCGACCGGCACTTCGCCGACCTGAACCTCGCCGCCGAGAAACGGAAGTTCGACCCCCGCTTCGCCGACCCCACCGGCAGCCTCGACTTCGTCCACCGCGTGGTCCGCTGGAGCCGGCGCGTCCCCCTCGACACCCACCTGGCCAACGTCGGCAGCCACTCGGCCTTCCTGACCGACACCGAGGAACGCGCCGCGGCCTTCTTCGCCGAGGAGCGCCGCCACCTGCTGTCGGTCTTCCCGGACGGACTCGTGGAGGAGACGTACGACGTCCACCTCCTCCTCGGAACGTCCCCGAGGACCTGACCCGGCGGGCCGGCACGACTGCCCGACCCGACGGCGACGGCCCGACGGCGACCTCCCGCCCCGACGGCGACGTCCCGCCCCGAAACGACGGCTACGCCCCGCCCCGAAATGACGGCGACGCCCCGTCCGGCGGGTTGACGCCGCGGGCACCCGGGAGCACTATTCATCGCATGATGAATTACTTGCCGGAGCACTCCTCCCGGCCCCCCGAAGGGCGGGGCGCCGCCCCCGCACCGCCCGCCGTGCTCGCCGAGGACCTCACCGTCGTCCGCGGCACCCGCACCGTCCTGCGCGGTCTCGGCCTCACCGTCCCGAGGGGCGGGATCACCGGTCTCCTCGGTCCCTCCGGCTGCGGCAAGACCACCCTGATGCGGGCGATCGTCGGCACCCAGGCCAAGGTCACCGGCACCCTGGACGTCCTCGGCCGCCCGGCCGGCCACCCGGCCCTGCGCACCCGCATCGGGTACGTCACCCAGGCCCCGTCCGTCTTCGACGACCTGACCGTCCGCCAGAACCTCGACCACTTCGCCGAGATCCTCCGCCCCGGCCGGGCTGCCTCCGCCCACCGCCGCGAGGACGTCGGCCGGGCCATCGCCGACGTCGACCTCACCACCCACGCCGACTCCCTGGCCGGCCACCTCTCCGGCGGCCAGCGCAGCAGGGTCTCCCTCGCCGTGGCCCTCCTGGGCGCCCCCGAACTCCTCGTCCTCGACGAACCGACGGTCGGCCTCGACCCCGTACTCCGCCGCGACCTGTGGACCCTGTTCCACTCCCTCGCCGCCGACCGCGGCGCCACCCTCCTCGTCTCCTCCCACGTGATGGACGAGGCCGAGCGCTGCCACCGCCTGCTCCTGATGCGCGAGGGCGAGGTCCTCGCCGACGACACCCCCGACGCCCTGCGCACCCGTACCGGCTCCGACACGGTCGAGGAAGCCTTCCTGCACCTGGTCGACGAGGCGAAGGAGCAGGCGCCGCCCCGCACGAAGGAGACCACCCGATGACCACCCCCGTGTCTCCCGTCCGCCCCCTGAGCCTCTCCCGCACCACGGCCACCGCGACGCGCGTCCTGCGCCAGCTGAGCCACGACCCCCGCACCCTCGCGCTCCTGATGCTGATCCCGTGCGTCATGCTCTTCCTGCTGCGCTACGTCTTCGACGGCAGCCCGCGTACCTTCGACACCATCGGCGCCTCGCTCCTCGGCATCTTCCCGCTGATCACGATGTTCCTGGTCACGTCCATCGCGACCCTGCGCGAGCGCACCTCCGGCACCCTCGAACGCCTCCTCGCCATGCCGCTCGGCAAGGGCGACCTCATCGCGGGCTACGCCCTCGCCTTCGGCGCGCTCGCCATCGTCCAGTCCGCCCTCGCGACGGGCCTCGCGGTCTGGCTCCTGGGCCTCGACGTCACCGGCAGCCCCTGGCTGCTGCTCCTGGTCGCGCTGCTCGACGCCCTCCTGGGCACCGCACTCGGCCTCTTCGTCTCCGCCTTCGCGGCCTCCGAGTTCCAGGCGGTCCAGTTCATGCCGGCGGTGATCTTCCCCCAGCTCCTCCTCTGCGGCCTCTTCACACCCCGCGACACCATGCACCCGGCCCTGGAGGCCGTCTCCGACGTCCTGCCCATGTCCTACGCGGTGGACGGCATGAACGAGGTCCTGCGCCACACCGACCCGACCCCCGCCTTCGTACGGGACGTCCTGATCGTCGCGGCCTGCGCCCTCCTGGTCCTGGCCCTGGGCGCAGCCACGTTGAAACGCCGAACAGCATGAATCAGCCCGTCCGGCGTCCGAGGACGAGGCCGTTCGGGGCCGGAAGCGGCGTCCGGGGGCGGCGGCCCCCGGGGACGGGAACGGGAAGGGGCGGCGGGGGCGAAGAACTCCCACCGTCCGCGGACTGGACGCAACGCCCCCACTCACCCCCCTGAATGCGAGGATGACGACGACGCACGACGCACGACGCACCCGGAACAGACAGGGCACGGAGGGCACCGAACCCATGACCCAGAAAGTCGCCGTCCTCGGCACCGGCAAGATCGGCGAAGCCCTCCTCTCCGGCATGATCGGATCCGGCTGGGCCCCCGCCGACCTCCTGGTCACCGCCCGCCGCCGGGAACGCGCCGACGAGCTCCGCGCCCGCCACGGAGTCACCCCGGTCACCAACGCCGAGGCCGCCAAGAACGCCGACACCCTGATCCTCACGGTCAAGCCGCAGGACATGGGCACCCTCCTCGACGAACTCGCCCCGCACGTCCCCGCCGACCGCCTGGTCATCAGCGGCGCCGCGGGCATCCCCACCGCCTTCTTCGAGGAGCGCCTCGCCCCCGGCACCCCCGTCGTCCGCGTCATGACGAACACCCCGGCCCTCGTCGACGAGGCCATGTCCGTCATCTCCGCCGGCACCCACGCGACCGCCGCCCACCTGACCCACACCGAGGAGATCTTCGGCGCCGTGGGCAAGACCCTCCGCGTCCCCGAGTCCCAGCAGGACGCCTGCACGGCCCTCTCCGGCTCGGGACCGGCGTACTTCTTCTACCTGGTCGAGGCCATGACCGACGCCGGCATCCTCCTCGGCCTGCCGCGCGACAAGGCCCACGACCTGATCGTCCAGTCCGCGATCGGCGCCGCGAAGATGCTCCGCGACAGCGGCGAACACCCGGTCAGGCTCCGCGAGAACGTCACGTCGCCCGCCGGCACCACCATCAACGCCATCCGCGAACTCGAGAACCACGGCGTCCGCGCCGCCCTCATCGCCGCCCTGGAGGCCGCCCGCGACCGCAGCCGCGAGCTGGCCTCCGGCACCAAGGACTGACGGCCCGCTCCCCTTACCGGGAGGCGCCCGCCGGGGGCAGCAGCCCGATCCCCCGGTAGGCCGCGTCCACGGTGGGCCGCGCCATCGCCCGGGCCTTCCCGGCCCCGTCCTCCAGCACGCCCTCCACGTAACCGGGATCGGCGCACAGCTCCTTGTGCCGCTCCCGCACCGGCCGCAGCATCTCGACGACCGCCTCCGCCGTGTCCTTCTTCAACGCGCCGTACGAGTCGTACCCGCCCGCCAGCTCCGCCGGGTCCCCGCCCGTACAGGCGGCGAGGATCTCCAGCAGGTTGGCGAGCCCCGCCCGCTCCTCCCGGTCGTAGACGACGTCCCGCCCGCTGTCGGTCACGGCCCGCATGACCTTCTTCCGGACCACGTCCGGCTCGTCCAGCAGATAGACGATCCCCGGCCCGGTGTCCTCGCTCTTGCCCATCTTCGACGTGGGGTCCTGCAGATTCATGACCCGGGCCGCCACCGCGGGACCGGTCGCCCGCGGCACCACGAAGGTGTGCCCGTACCGCTGGTTGAACCGCACCGCGAGATCCCGCGCCAGCTCGACGTGCTGCGTCTGGTCGTCCCCGACCGGCACCTCGTCCGTCCCGTACGCCAGGATGTCCGCCGCCATGAGCACGGGATACGTCAGCAGCGACAGCCGCACGCTCCCGCCCCGCTCCCGTTCCCGCGCCGCCTTCTCCTTGTACTGGATCATCCGCCGCATCTCCCCGTCCGTCGCGACGCACTCCAGTACGTACGACAGCCGGGCGTGCTCGTCCACGTGGCTCTGCACGAACACCGTGCACAGCTCGGGGTCCAGCCCCGCCGCCAGCAACAGCGACGCCGCCTGGCGGCTGAGTCTGCGCACCCGCGCCGGGTCGTGGTCCACGGTCAGCGCGTGCAGGTCGACGACGCAGAACAACGCGTCCGACCGGTGCTGGTCCACCGCGGCCCACCGCCGCATGGCTCCCAGGTAGTTCCCCAGCGTCAGGTGCCCGGTCGGCTTGACCCCACTGAAGACCCGTGTCATCTCTCCACCTCCTGGTCAGGACCGCCGCCTCCGGCCGGCCGCCCCTCCTGGAGGGAGATACGGAAACGGCCGCCGAAGCGGCGGCCGTCGTGTGCATACGTGTGTGCGGCCGCCGTCAGGCGGGCCACCAGAGCTGGCTGCACGTACGCGTCGTCACGAGCCCCACCGTACGCCTGCGCAGCCCGTCCCACCCGGGATTTGACACGGCCGCCGCGCACTCCTAGTGTTCTCCGAGTTGTCCGACGTGAGCGCCGACCCCGGTCGGTCCCCGGACAGCGATTCCGCAAGTACCAACCACTCTTCGACGAACAGTCGCGTTGTCGGCGTCGTCGTCGTGTCGGTGCGTGTATTTACGGAATGAGGAATCCATGTTCGAAAGAACGCGGCCCCCGATTAGCTCGGGAGCCGGGAGTCCGCTAGAGTCTCACCTCGTTGAAACGGCCCAAGGGCCGTGGAGACAACCCCCTCTGACGGGGAATCAGAGCCCGAAAGGATCTGATAGAGTCGGAACCGCCGGAAAGGGAAACGCGAAAGCGGGAACCTGGAAAGCACCGAGGAAATCGGATCGGAAAGATCTGATAGAGTTGGAAACGCAAGACCGAAGGGAATCGCCCGGAGGAAAGCCCGAGAGGGTGAGTACAAAGGAAGCGTCCGTTCCTTGAGAACTCAACAGCGTGCCAAAAGTCAACGCCAGATATGTTAA